>CAWETV010000001.1:0-1414221 GCA_963812095.1 uncultured Acidobacteriota bacterium
ATACATGGATGATTCAGGCCAGCCGGCGGTTGCTGCATTCCGCACTTCTCTGACTTTTCAAGTGCCTTAAAGGGGGACTCGCCTCACCCAAAAGGCAGGAAGGCCTGTTGAGAACCCCGGCGTAAAATGCCATCAGGCAGCAGTGGCATTGCGGCATCGCGAGTTGGAACGGCAGGCTCCGGCGCAGCCAAAGCCACAGGGGTATTCTATTTGCCAATAGAAATAGGGGTCAACGCGGCAGCATTCTCCACCGGATCTCCTTGTTTTCTGCCACAATCCTCGTGAGTCGGTTGCACCCGCAACGCTCGAAGAGATGTGGGGCGAACCTCTGGAGCTTGAGTGATGGGCGATTTGTTGAATCTGGCGATGCTCGTTTGCGCAATCACTGGCGCGGTAGCGTTCGCGCTCCTGGCGGCCTATTGGATTCTCCGTACAGGATTCGCGCTGCTTCGCCCATGCCCAAACCGGCCTCCGTCAACTCGCGCGCCCACGCCGCCCGGCTCTCCTAGAAGCTTGCTGAAGAAACGTATTCTGGAACGCGTTTTGTTTCAGGGCACGGCTTCCTCCAGGCCGTAAAACGCAATCGCTTTTTAGCGCCGGCTTCCCGGCCGTCCTGCACGCATCCTTGCCGCAGGCAATCAATCCAGGGGGACGACTGTTACAGGCTGCGGAAACACTCGATCGGAGAGGCCTTGTAAAAGGGCACGGCTTCAGCCGGGCCGCAAAGCCCGCAAAACGATCACGGGGCTTTAGCCCCTGGGGACGAAACTCTCTCCTGACCTACTTCTTCAACACTGTTTCAGCTACTGAGAGTTGTTCTGCTGCTGCTGCTGCCGCTCCTGCATCTCCTGGACGATTTGCTGTGGAGTGCGAGGCGATCCATTTCCAAACCCTGAGCGGAGTGGTGATGCTTGCGGCTGCTGCGGCTGCTGTTGCTCCTGCGTAGGCTCTCGAGCCTGAGGCTGTTCCACGGGTTGGGGTTCCTCCGGAGCTACCTCCTCCTCCTCGGCCGCGGTTGACGCCGCATTCTGAGCGGCGTTCCGGCTTCCAACGGGCGACGACTGCCCCGAACCCCCCGAGCGGCGGCTCAGAACAAGCTGGCGCGGCGTGCCTTGCCCCAGGTCTCCGCTCATGAGCACGTTGTACTCTGTCCCGTCGAGCAACTCCGAGAGCACTTCGCGAGCGGCGCCGGGGCCATAGGCGCCAAAAACTCTTTCGTCTCCGCCGAGGCTGTCCAACTTTACGCCGGTCGCTGTGGAGACATCCTGAAGAATCTGTTTCAAGCTCGAATTGTCAGCCAGAATATACAGTCCGCGGCTGTTCCACTCCACCTTTGCCTTTTTCGCCGGGGCATTTACAGGCCAGTCCGGCCTCATGGGCTCCGCAGGGTTCTGAGCCGCCGCAGGAGCGGCGGTATGTGGCCCCGGTGACGGTTGGGAAGGCGTTGCATTTGGGAGATGAACCGGAGGTGGAGTCTGGCCGATCGGGCCGGACGTCTGCGCCGCGCCAGGCTGGGAGAAAGCGAGCCACGCGGCTACAGATGCTGTGGCGAACAGAACCTGCAAGCGCGCCGCGATCCGATGGCTTGAATTCCGATTCCCGTGGTTCGGGGCCTGCCAGGGCATATACCTGCGCATAAAACTGCTCCCCGGGGTCTTCTTAATGAGGGTGCAACCCGTCTTTAGGACGCGCGCCGTAGCCCATCTTCTATCCCGCCGCACCAAACCGAGTCCTGGTCCGCGTCCCAAATACGAAAACCCCAATTGCTATAGCGCCCGATGAGGCACTCGCGGTACCCGCGTCAGTGCCCCTTCATTGCGGCTGCTCTAGTGTACTAGACTAGCAGTGCCCGCTGGACGCTCGAAGGCGTCGCTGCCGGCCGGAGAGGATAAGACGGGGAAATGCTGTTCTGCTCTACAGGCTGGTTCCACAAGTCTCTGGCCACACTGGTTTTATGCGGGGTAACCGTGGCAGGTCATGCCGCAACGTGCACCTCCCAGGCCGAGCTTTCCGCCCAGGACCGCAGCTCCCTGACCGCCTCGGCAGGGCAGCTTCTGGCCGACGTCATCGCGCAGAATGAGCCCGCCCTTCAAAGCGCAATGCTGGCCTCCGAAGCTTCCGCCTGGGACAGCATCCGCGCAGCGGTTGAGGACGCCGCGCCGCTGGTCAAGGGAGGCCAGGCGCAACTGCGCAGCCTTTATCTGCTCGACGCGACAGCCATGACCGGTGCTGCCGATACACAATTTTTTTGTTCAAGCTCTAACGGCTCCCTGACCGTCACCATCAACCTGCGCGCGCTGCCGCCGGGCCGTTACGGATTGGTTCTCGCCGATGCGGCGGGATCTGCTCAGGCTGCACAGGTGGGGCTCATCCTGGCCTGGGACAACGGAGCAGGCGCCTGGAAGCTCGCGGGCCTGTTTGTTCACCAGGGCGCCTTCGATGGCCACGACGGTGTTTGGTACTGGGCGCACGGCCGCGAGTTGGCCAAGGCCGATCCATGGGCCGCCTGGTATTCCTATGAGGCCGCCCGCTACCTTCTGCTGCCGGTCGAATTCCTCTCCTCGCCCAACCTGGAAAAACTCCAGCAGGAGCAATTGCAAATTCAGGGCTCGCCGCAGAGCGGCCTGCCGCTTTCCCTCAGCAGCGGCGACCGCACCTGGAAGGTTGAAACGGTCACGCTCGATGCCTCGCTGCACGAGCCCGACCTCGGCGTCGTATACGACTCGTCCGGAGTTACCGATCCAGCCGCCATGCGCACTGAAGCCATCTCGGTGCTCAGCGCCTTTCTCAAGGCGCGGCCCGGAGTGCGCGCCAATTTCCATGGTTTGTGGGCCTATTCCATGCGCGACGGAAAGAGGACCCCGGTCATGGAGCTGCCCATGGCGCAAATTCCCTGACGCCGAAGCCCCGCGCGCATCGCCTTGTAGCGCCGGCTTCCCAGCCGGCTGTAGCGTGGGTCTCCTGACCCACGCTCGCAGAAGCGCGAAAACCCGGCGCGACCGGTCATTTCCAGATTGTGCATGTGAAAATGCAGGTGAATCTCTTCAACGATGGTGCGCGATCAGCACCATGATCAGCAGCACCACCACGGGGATCATCACCAGCGCAGCGTAATAGAGAATCCTGCGCGGGAGCTCAGCCTTGCGCTGACGCCAGTTCCGCAGTTCCTCCCGGTCCGCGACCCCGATCTCGTCCAGGTGGTCCAGGTCCCGCTGAAAGTCGCGCGCACGGCTGTAACGATTGTGAGGATTGCGCTCAAGAGCCCGGTAGAGCACCTCCTGCAGTTCGAGCGAGAGGTCGGGATTGGCCACGCGGGGAGGCACGGGGTGGTTGAGCAGCCTGTCGTTCATTGCCGCCAGGGGATTCGGGCCGCTGAACGGCAGCTTGCCGGTGAGCATCTCGTAGAGAATCACGCCCATCGAGTAGACGTCGGTGCGGGCGTCGCCGCGCTTGCCTTTCACCTGTTCGGGCGAGATGTAATCGGGCGTGCCCAGCGTCGCCGTGAACTTGGCGTATGTGAGCCTTCGCGCGGCCGCGTGGCTGGCGATGCCGAAATCGATGAGCTTGATGGCGTCGCCGGCTTCCTCGTCGACCATGATGTTTTCGGGTTTCAGGTCGCGGTGCACCACGCCATTGGAGTGAATGTACTCCAGCGCCTCAAGAACGCCGCGGGCGATGTGCAGGGCCCGCTCCACCGGCAGTCGTCCATCGTTGAGGATTTGCCGCAGCAGCCGGCCATGGCACCACTCCATCACCATGTAGACGCGGGAGCGCGGCTCGCCGCCATAGACGCGCATCACGCCGGGGTGGCTCAGCTTTTCGCCAATCTCCCCCTCGCGCTGGAAGCGGTCGTAGAGAAGGGGATCGGCTTCCATCTCCGGAAGCGGAATCTTCACTGCGACCATACGCTGGTCCCGCACGTCCGTGGCTTTGTAGATGGTGGCCATTCCGCTGCGGGCAGCGCGCCCTTCGATGCGGTAGAAGTCGATCTGCGAACCCGGCTCCAAGCCGTCGAAGTAACCCATTTCTCGTGCGCTCCAGCCTTTACTTTACCAGTAGAGCAACCCTCCAAATGTAAGGAGTTTGTGAGCTTTTTATAAAGATGGAGCCAAACAGGGGCTGGGCTCATGCCGCGGGCCGGTAAGGCTTACCGCGAGGCATACTGCTCATCCTTTCAACCGAGCGCACCTGAATCACCAGGGCAGTCACGTTGTCGCTGCCGTCGATCTCGACCGCTCGAGTCACCAGCTCGCGAGCGATCTCATCGGCGCTCTTCTTTTGCCCGGCGATGGCGGCGATCTCTTCTTCTGTCATCTCGTCGTGCAGACCGTCGGTACAAAGCACCAGCACATCGCCTGCCCGGAGAGTGATTGCGTTCGTTTCGGGCGCGACAAACATTTCCGAGCCCAGAGAGCGGGTCAGTAAGTGACGGGCGTCGGAGTCGCGGATCTCTTCAGCCGAGATCAGACCGAGCTTCCGCTGCTCGTTCACCACGGTGTGGTCCTGCGTGATCTGCCGGGCCTCTCCATTGCGCACCAGGTAGCACCTTGAGTCGCCAACGTGGGAGACCACGGCCCGATCGTGGCGCAGAGCGCAGGCTACCAGAGTTGTCGCCATGGCCTTGCCGCTGTTCCCGGGTTCCAGCGCACAATCGAACACCGCAGCATTGGCGCGCTGCACCAGCCTGGGCAGTAGAGCGTTGAGCGTGGCGCCTGATGGAGCTTTGGCGAACTCGTCAGTCAGCACGCGGATGGCGGTTGACGAGGCAACCTCGCCCAGATCCAGCCCGCCAACGCCATCGGCAACCGCGAAGAGAAATCCCGCGTAGCTGTCCGGACGGTGGGCCGAATGAATAAAGGAGCCCACAGCATCCTCATTGTTGGTACGGACTTTGCCGAGATCGCTTGCCTGGCCAAACTGTACATCCAGCATTTTTGCGCCGCCTCTTAAAGTGTCACCGCGAAGCTGCGGTCGAATCCTTCACCCTTGGAACCATCGCCCTTTGAGTCATCGTTTAGGAAACGGCCAAAGGGTGAAGGCGGTTTTTCGATCGGAGTGGTGATCGAAAATGCCCTCACCCATGGCCGGCTCGTTCCAGCAGCTCACTACGTAAGCTGCTCTTTGGATACCAGCAGCACCGATTTGCCTTTGGCTTTCGATGCTCGCAGGAAGTAAATGGCTCCGTAGATGCCCCACACCGCCGAGATGCCAAGCGCCATCAGGGGCTCCTTGAATGTGCCCAGGCCGAAGACCGGGCCGATCAGGTAGAAAGCCATGCAGACTAAATTCGCCAGCAGGCCGAAGCCGGGGATGATGTAGTGCATGAGCCAGTTGTGGTCGTGCCGCTCGTGGTAGGCGACCATGCACAGGAAGCAGCTGAGCCCGTACAGGATGAAGGTTCCGAAGTTCGAGGTCAGCGTGACCACCAGCAGCGAGTTGGGAAGCGCGGCGAGAGTGTTGTGAGGCAGGTAGCCCCAGCTGGAGAAGATGCCGTGAGGCAGGGCGGCGATGGCCGCATCGGTGGGTGCGCCGGCGTCGGCGAAGACCAGCGAGATGGCGATGACGCCGATGACCGCCGAAATCCAGGCCAGCGTCCAGATGGCCTTGCGCGGCGACAGCGACTTGGCGTGCAGCATGCCGAAGTGCTCAGGAACCTCCGCATCCTTGCCCATCGCGTAGGTCACGCGGGCGCCGGTGTTCATGCAGCTCAGCGTGGTGCCGATCAGCGCCAGGAAGACGGTAACGGCCTCCGCCAGCATGAAGTACCTGCCGTGGCCCTGGCCTAGCAAACCGTCGCCGACCATGATCATCATGTCGCCGATAGGCGCCGCCGAGCTCGCCGCGCTCTGCATCGTATACCCCGAGTTGAGGAAGTAGTTCGCGCAGAAATACTCGAACAGATAGCAGATCAGGCCCTGAATGAGTAGCGACGCAATGACGGCGATGGGAATATGCTTGGTGGGGTTCTTAGCCTCGCCTCCCATCGAGGTCACCGATTCGAAACCGACCAGAATCAGAATGGCCACCGTGGCCTGGATGAAGACCCAGCTCCATTTGTGCACGCCGATCACCGAGGCGGCGTTCTTGTGGGCAAGGAAGTTGCCGCTGGCGTCGGTGGGGGTGTAGTCAATCGTAAAGGGAACGGGCTTGCCCGCGGAGTCGAGCAGCGGCAGAGGCGTGCCGCCCGAGTCGCGCATGGTGGTGCCGTCTTTGGCCGTGGCGAACTGGTAGCTGTAGGTGGCAAGGGTCTGCCCGTCGTACTGGAAGGCGGGCGAGCCTTGAGGATGGCTCGAGCGATACCCGAGCGCCAGAACGCTGAAGACCACGAGAGCCGAGATCTGCACCACGTTAATCGCGATGTTGACAGCCGAGGATGCGCCGGCGCCCTTGGAGGCGATCCAGGCGATAAAGAACGAGAAAATCACCGCAATGATTGCCATGAAGAGCAAGCCAGGGTTCGAGCCGCTCATGAAGTTGGGATAGAGAAAGCCCACCACGTAGCCGACGAAAACCCCCGTGACGGCCACCATCACGCCCGGATAGACCCAGTAGTAGAGGTGCGAGCCCCAGCCCACGATGAACTTGGCCACCCGCGCGTACTTGAATGCCTTGTCCTTCGACAGCATCGCCTGCTCTGCGTAGTAGTAGCTCGACCCGGTGCCCGGATAGAGCTTTGAGATCTCCGCGTAGGCGACCGCGGTAGCCAGGCACAGCAGCAGAGAGACGAAGATGCCCAGCCACATGGCCGGCGCGGTGGAGGGCTGACCGGCGACGCCCGTGGTTGCCTGGATATAAAACGTGAGCCAGAGAAAGGCGCCAGGCGCGATAAGTGCCATTGCGTTTGCGGTCAGCTGGGTAAGACCCAGGGTGGCCTGCATTTGAGGTGCTTTTTGATCTGCCATGAGCGTGCTCCTGTCGATGGATTTGTAGGTCTGCTCCGGGTGTTGATTCTCCGGGTACTTTCTCTCTCACCCCTGCCTGCCGATTGATCTCGTGCGGGAAGGGAACTTTCTTTTAGGCGGATACACACATCCTGTGCGCGCCCGCGTGTGCTCGGGAACGATGCAGCCGGATTGATCACTTACGCTCCGCCGGCTGCACAGATTTTGTTTCTGATTACAAGTTAGCGGTCGATTCGTCAGGATCGAATGAAGATCCCGTCAGGACCGAATGAAGATTGAAGATTCCTTACCGCTTAAAGCGAGAGAGGCAACAACCCAGCACAACCTATGAACTTGTTTTGATTGCGCTGGGTAGGTTGCCGGCAAGAAAGGGAAGCCGTCCAGTGAGACCTTTACCTTGGTCAACTACCTCTCCGTCATGTTATTGCCGAAGATGAAACCAAATTCAAGCACGCCCCGGAACTGGTCTGCGTCTGTCCCATTTGCGCCAAAGACGTATCCCGGCAGATAGTCCGTTGCATGCACCCACCCGAGATCTCCGCGAAGGAACAGGCCGCCCTTCTGGTAAGTTGGCGTGGCGGTGAAAGTAGTTCCGCTGCTGCCCGGGCCGAAGCCCACCAGGTTGACGGAGTTGTCGGTTGCGCTGCCTGAATTCGTGAGGTATTCCACGCGCACCGGAAGCGAAAAACCGTGCTTGAAAGCGTAACTGAGGTTGAACGCTCCGCCGGTTGCGGATGTGGCCTTGTTGTTCACTTCGTCATTTTCGGAGTAATACTTGAGGTTGGCAGGCACCTTGCCATATTGGAAATACGGCGAAACAATCCATGGGCCCTTGCTGTACGTATAAATCACCGCGTGCATATAGCCGTCGTTCTGCACGGGCGTTGCCGCGGTCTGAAAGACGGTCTGCCCCAGGTTCCCCATCCCGTCGTACACCAGGGTGTTATGCCCCTTGGTGAGAGTGATCGAGCCCGACAGCCACGAATAGCGATTCGAGTAGTAACCATCATTCCAGCTGACCGACGCGGAGAGGTATTTCCCCAAAGTCTGATTCACTTGAATTCCGCGACTTATGGCGCTTTCCTGGTACCAGACAATGCCGCGCTCGATGTTGAAGTTCTGGTACGTAAAGGTGGATTCGGCGCCCATCAGGGTAGGCAGTTGGCCGATCTCGAACTGCGTGGTCTTTCCGGCCTGCAGCTTCAGAAAGGCAACCGGAACAGGTCCGTAGAAATTCTTCACCGTATCCTGGGCGTTCATGAACGGCGCTCCCAGTGTCGGCATGGTGTATTCGCCCGCCTGAACATAGTACTGGAGCTTTCCGTCCGCTTTCTGGATGAAGATCTCTCCGTTGCTCAGAGTGGCCTGGGCCTTGTCGTCTCCCGGCACGGAATTGTTCTGGAACTGCGCGAAACCGGTCACAATGCCGTTGACGGAAAGCTTGCCCAGCGGTCCGGCGTCGAAAGTCGCCGGCGGCTGCCATTGCAGCGGTCCCGTTAACACGAATGTGGAAAGCGGGGCTGGCGCCGCCGCCGCGTCTGCCGGCGCCGGCGCTGCGGCTGGTGCAGAAGCGGGTGCTGGGGTTTGCGCGCTCGCCATCACGGCTGCTGCCATGAAGGCTCCGGCTATCGCTTGCAGGGTGCGATTCAATTTGAAATGCATCGGCACAGTTCCTCCGGAATTCATAATGGTTATGACTGCGATGAAGACACTCGCAACAGATGCGGTTGTGTCGTGACTCCAGTTGCTTGCTCTGGATTGATCTCAGTAAAGCAAGAGGATCATAAGGAAGATATGAGGATGAAACAAGGATGGAATAAGGATGCCGGCAATACCTTCGAGAAGCCGTGCGGTCTCAATGAATTCAATACCTTCGAAAAGCGGTCTCAATGAAGATGGGCTTTGCTCTGCCGAGGAATCGCTTTTCACGCATTCCAAGCGGCTTTGTAGCAAGGGCACGGCTTTAGCCGGGCCACAAGCCGCGGGGCTTTGTAACAAGGGCACGGCTTTAGCCGGGCCACAAGCTGCGCAAAATCAATAGGGCTTTAGCCCCTGCTGCCAAAGAATCAAGGCGAAGCTCAGCCGTGCTCAGTTATTCTTCATGCATAGGGTTGGTTCACTCGCACTTCTTCTCCAAAGGTAGGCCGCACTTGCCCGGAATCAACATTTTCCGCCGATCGGTATGGCCCTCCGGAGGCCGCCGTGTCTCTGGAAAGCAGGTACTGCTTTTTGTTCTGGAGTGCGCACTGGGCATTACCGCGCTGATTCTGGTGGCCGCGCTGGCCCATTGGTCCCACTGGCTTGCGCCGGTTGAGGCCCTGCTCTACCTGCTTATCGTGATTCCGACCGCGTTATTCTACGGATTCTGGCAGGCGCTGATCGTATCGCTTTCAGCCCTCGTGGTTCACACGTCATTCAATGCGCGGCAACCGCAGGTGCATTTCGAGGCAAACCCAACCAGCACTCTCACTCTGCTGGCCTTCGTTCTGGTGGCGCTCATCGTCAGCCGGCTCTCGTCGCGGGTCACCGAGCATGCGCGAGAGGCCGAGTCCTGGGGCGGGCAGATGCGCGATCTTTACGAGTTTACCCGCCGCACTCTTCAGTTGAATCTCCACGTGGAACCTGGGCCGCAGCTGGCCGAACTCATTCACGAGATCTTCGACCTGCAGGCAGTCGCCCTCTTCGACGCCGACCTGCATCGCGTCTACCAGGCCGGCATCTGGAGCGTAGACCCACGGGAGATGGCGCAGAATGTCTACTACTTCGGGACCTCCGACGACGATGCCGAGACAGGCCTGGGCCGGCGGGTGGTGAGGCTGGGCTCGGTGCCGGTGGGCAGCCTGGTGGTGCGTGGCGAAACCAGTCCGCTGACCAACAACGCCATCGCCTCGCTGATTGCCATTACCTTCGACCGCTACCGGGCTTTCGCGAACGAAAGCCGCATGGAGAGCGAGCGCCGTACCGAGCAACTGCGCTCCACGGTTCTCGACAGCCTGGCGCACGCCTACAAAACACCTCTCACTGCCATTCGGGCAGCCTCCACCGGATTGGCCGAGATGGGCCACCTTTCTCCGGGCCAGGCCGATCTGGTTTCGCTGATCGACGAGCAGACCAGCCTGCTCAGCGATTTGACAACGCGCCTGCTGACCACCGCCCGCCTTGACAGCGAAGAAGTCACTCTGCATGTAAAGCGGGTGGGCGTGGGCGCCTTGATCGAGGAGGTTCTTGCCAGCCTGAAAGAGCGGCTGGCCAGCATGAAAGTGGCCGTGCAGATGGAGGACGAGGATCTATCGCTCCATTGCGACCGCCAGATGATGGTCACGCTGCTCACGCAGTACATCGACAACGCATGCAAGTACTCGATCTTCGGCACCACCATCACCATCCGCGCCACGCGCGTCAAAGGCGAAATCCTGTTTTCCGTGCACAGCTACGGCCCGGAGATACCCATCGCCGACCGGGAGCGCATCTTCGACCGCTACTACCGTTCCTCGCTGAACAGCGGCAAGGCCTCGGGCACCGGGATCGGCCTTTCGGTGGCCAAGCGCGCAGCCACCATGCACGGCGGCTACGTCTGGGTGACGAGCGATGCACAGGAAGGAACTACGTTTTTCGCCGCCATTCCCGATAGGATAAAGAAAGGACAAGCCTCATGAACCAGCCTGCCATTCGCATTCTTCTGGTGGACGACGAGTCGGCCATTCGCAGAGCCCTTCGGGCGCCGCTGCTTGAGCTCGGCTTCCAGGTGGCCGAGGCTTCGCGCGGCGAAGAGGCGCTGCTTCTGCTGCGCTCGAGCAAATTCGATGTCGTCCTGCTCGACATCAACATGCCCGGCATCGGCGGCTTCGAGACGCTGCGCCGCATCCGTTCCTTCGCTCCGCGGCTGCCGGTGCTCATGTTGACGGTGCGCGACCAGGAGCACGACAAGGTCGAGGCGCTCGACCTGGGCGCCGACGATTACGTCACCAAGCCCTTCAGCATTCGCGAGCTGCTGGCCCGCATCCGCACCTCCGTACGCCGCGTCAGTGCCCCCGCCCGGCCTGAAGACGCCCCCATCGCCATCGGCGAAATTCGCCTGGAGCCGCTGAAGCGCCGGGTCACAAAGCGCGGTGAAGCCGTGCACCTCACCCGCAAGGAATTTGACATTCTTCACTGCCTCATGAGCCAGGCCGGGCGCGTGGTCACTTACGCGCGGCTGCTCAGCGCCGTATGGGGCGCCGACTTCCGTGAAGAAGTTGAGTACCTGCGCACCTTCGTGCGCCAGTTGCGCAAGAAGATCGAGGACGATCCGGCCAATCCCGTCTATTTGCTCACCGATGTCTATGTGGGATACCGATTCGCGGATGCGCAGATGCTCGAGGAGGCGGATAGAGCGAAGGAGCCCGCGAGCGCGCCCGATGAAGAGAAGAAGTCAGAAGGTACGCCGACTCCTGCAGCGAACGAATAATTGAGCATTCGGATGATACGGCGTTGCCTCGCCTGATCTCTGATCGCTGTTCTCTGCTCTCTGTTCTCTGATCCCTGCTTTATTCGTCGTAATGCAACAGGCTGAAGACGTCGTACTCGGGAAAGCGCGCGCGGCCCTTCAGGAAATCGAGCTCCACGGCGAAGCCCAGCCCGGCGATTTTGCCGCCCAGTTCTTTCACCAGCTTTACGGTCGCCTCCATCGTTCCCCCGGTGGCCAGCAAATCGTCCACCAGCACCACCCTTTGGCCGGGCGCAATCGCGTCCTGGTGAATCTCCAGCGTGTCGGAACCGTATTCCAGATCGTAGGTCACTCTCGCCACCGGCGCAGGCAGCTTCTTAGGCTTGCGCACGGGCACGAACCCGGCATTCAGCCGGTAAGCCAGCGCCGGCCCGAAGATGAACCCGCGCGCCTCAATGCCCAGCACCAGGTCGATCTTCTGCTCGATGTAGTGCGCCGCCAGCCCATCGATCAACTGCGCGAAGCCGGCCTTGTCCTTCAACAGCGTGGTGATGTCGTAAAACAGAATCCCCGGCTTGGGAAAATCGGGCACGGTACGCACCAGCGCCTTCAGGGCGTCGGTATCTACAGGTTTGCTTGCTACGGGCATGGCTCAACTCCAGTTGTCAGTTCACAGTTCTCAGTTCACAGTTCACAAATCTCAGATCTCAGTTCACAGTTCACAGTTCACAGTTCTCAGTTCTCAGTTCACAGTGAACCACGGGCTGTTCGCTCTTGAGCTCACAGTTCTCAGTTCACAGTCCGAAGTGAACCGTGAGCTGTTTGTCGGTGATCTGAGTCCAGTTTATATCGGGCAGGCGCGAGAGGGCAGTGGCGTCCGCAGAGGAAAAATTCGGCAGGAAACTGCGAACTACGAACTGTGAACTACGAACTGACAACTGTGAACTACGAACTGACAACTTTGAACTGCCTTACCACCCCCCGTCAATCCGGAAGTGCCCCAGGTCTGAGGCCTCGCTCTCCTCGAGGTGATGCTCAAGGATGCGGTCGACGCGGCTGCCGCGGGGTCCGCGGCGCAGGCTCGTGCGCAGCTCATTCAGGTCGCCTGGCTTGCCCGCCGCCACAACTTCCACTTCGCCCTCTTCGGTGTTGCGCACCCAACCGCGCAGGCGCAGCTCAGCGGCCTCACGCTGCACAAACCAGCGGTAGCCCACTCCCTGCACGCGTCCCTGAACCAGAAAATGCAAAACCATAGTCAGCGAACCAACGTCAGTGTGGCAGATGCGCCGGCCTCGCGCAACTCGAAGATTCGGCAACCTGAAGCTGGGAATCTGTTGAAATACAGTCTTGAAGGGTACAGGCTTCAGCCCGTACGTCACCGCCATGATTCTCAGCTCGGGCTTCACATGTTGCGGAATGACTCGATCGGATGCGGTTTTGTAACAAGGGCACGGCTTCAGCCGGGCCGAAAGGACAAAAGTTAAAATATCGGGGCTTTAGCCCCTGAGGGAATTCCCCTTGAAATTCACTCGACTGATTGCTGTCCTAAAGAATCCCCGGAATCAGCGCCTTCACCCTCTGCTTGTACTCCGAATAGGCGGCCGGGAATGTCTCGTACATCAGGCGTTCTTCCTGGCGCATCTTTATCGCGTAGGAGATGGCCACCAGAACCCAAATCAGAACTCCCCCGAGCGTCCCGTTCGCAAAAAAAGTGCCCGCCAGCGCCAGCAAGAGTCCCGAGTAGATGGGATGCCGCACCAGCGCGTAAGGCCCCTTCACAATCAGCTCATGTTCCTGCTTCACCTTGGGCAGTCCGCTCCAGTTTTTGCCGAGCGTCACGCGAGCCCAGATGGCGAACAGGCAGCCAAGAATCGTCAACCCAAGGCCGGCCGCCTCGACCGCCAGAGTGTGCGGCCATGGCCGCAGAACTAGCCAATGGGAAGGAATCACATGAAGGACCAGGAGCACCCATGCGGTCAGAAAAGGAACGAACATCAGCAGGCGAGAAGAATAGGAGCCGCGGCGGGCCGTCCGCTTTGCAAAGGGAAGGCCGGCAACCCAGACGAGAATCAGCGCGCCCCACGCGCACGCGAACCCCACGTGAATGAGCTGGTGCAAGAAGATAGCCTCCCTGGTAAACAGTTCCCATGCTACTACGCAGCCAGGCCGCCTCGGGTTCCGCGCTACACTTGTCTTTAGCCCATGGTCTTCGTCCTCGACAACTACGACTCCTTCACCTACAACCTTGTCCAGTACCTGGGCGAGCAGGGGGCCGAGGTCCTGGTCCGCCGCAACGACGAGCTGACCCCCGCCGACGTTGAAGCGCTCCAGCCCGAGCGCATCCTGCTTTCACCCGGCCCCTGCACCCCCCGCGAGGCCGGCATCCTCATTCCGCTCATCCGCCACATGGCCGGTTTGCCGCGGCGAACGCCCATCCTCGGCGTCTGCCTCGGCCATCAGGCCATCGGCGAAGCTTTCGGTGGCCAGGTTATTCGCGCGCGCACGCTGATGCATGGCAAGGTCAGCTCCGTCGTTCACGACGGCAAAGGCATCTTCTCTGGACTCCAAAGCCCGCTCACCTGCACCCGCTATCATTCCCTCATCGTGGCTGAGGAGTCGCTTCCCGCAGAACTCGAGATCACCGCGCGCACGCCCGAATCCACAGGGCAGGGAACTGTCATCATGGGCCTGCGCCATCGCACCCTGCCCATCGAGGGCGTGCAGTTTCATCCTGAAAGCGTGCTCACCGAGGGCGGCCGCCAGATGATCCGCAACTTTCTCGCCATGTGAATCCCATGCAGGACGATTCTCCAAGAAGAAACTCGGCTAGGTCACCAAATCGGGTGCCCCCGGTCCCTCGCATTTGGGGACCGGGGAGACGACCACGGTTTCGGAGAAGGCTCTCATTTCCGGCGCTGGTTCTCCTGCTCCCCTGCGCTCTCGTGCTCATCGCCGCGCCCCCGGCTCACGGCCAGAGTTCTTCCGCTGCAGGAAACTCCTCCAGCGCGCGCACTCCCACACTCTCACCCACGCCTATCGCCCCCTCCACCATCGTGCCCATCGCGATTGTTCCTATTGACAGCGGCAACCCCGGCCAGGGAGCCACCGTCACCGGAGCTCTTGAGGTCACAGCAGGCCGGGCTATGATCGCCTCCAGCGGCACCATCACCGCCGGCACGCGCACGACTGAGGTCCTGCTGCCCCGCCGCGGAACCCTGCGTGTCTGCGCATCCACCTCTGTCAAGCTGGCCGCCGACACCAGCGTCCCGGCCGGCGAAACCCCGGGGCTTTTGATGGCTATCGACCGCGGCGCCCTCGAAATGAGCTTCGCCACCCTGCAGAATGCCGACACTCTGCTCACTCCCGACTTCCGCATCGTCATCGGCGGCCCCGGCTCAGCGGAGGTGAAAGTGCGCCTCGGCGACGACGGCGACACATGCGTCGACAACTCCGGAGCCAACGCTCCCTACGTCGTGGTCTCCAGCATCTTCGACGGCGGCGTCTACCGCGTCCAGCCCGGCCAGAGGGTCATGTTCGTGCGCGGCAGCCTGCAATCGGTCATCGACCAGGAGAAGGAACCCTGCGGATGCCCACCGCCCGCGAGCGAAACCGCCGCCAACGAGTTTCCGCTCGCCCAGAGCGAAGGCCTCGCGCCCACGCCCGCACTTACAGGCACGCCCGCAGGCGCCACCACAGGCACGACAGCAGGCGCGACTGGAGGCACCACTGCAGGCACGACAGCAGGCACAACTGCGGGCACAATGGCAGGCGCGACTACAGACGCAGTTAAGCTAACCCCACCCGCCGGCGCGCTAGTCTACAACAGCGCCGACCACGCCCCCCAAACCATCGACCTTCCCACGCAAGCCACGCGCGCCCCGACAGCCGCGACAACCCCAACCGCTTCACCCGGCACTACCGCCACAAAGCCCGCGCCCAGCAAGCCCGGATTCTTCCGCAAACTAGGCCGCTTCTTCCGCCGCATCTTCGGCGCGGAATCGTAGCGGGGTTACTGCGAGGCCGTAGGATTACGCGAGCCCCCGTTTCCGCGCCTTCGGGCGGCCCGAACTCCAGGTTGTTGAGCTTTCCCATCGTCACTCGCGCTGAGATAATCAAAGGGGATGGCACCAGAACAGGATCAGATTGACGTTGTGCGCATGTATTTGGTGCGGATGAGAGAAACTGTTCGCAGCTTTGGCATTTACACTCGCAACCCCGCTCCTTACCTCTGCGATTCCGTTGTGTTCGGACTTTTGTCAAAGGCATTCTCCCTTGCGGACGCCGCTCTGATCCTCGTGGAGAGCGGGCACACGGAGGAGAGTTTTGGGCTAGGCCGCTCTATCGTTGAGTGTGCATTCAACCTTCGGTACATAACCCAGGACCGTAACGAATACGCATCGAGAGCGCTGGCATTCGCCCGCTTCTTTTTCAAGGAGCGCCAATTTTGGCTTCACCATGCAAAGGAATATCTAACGGACTCGGCCATGCTTGCAGAGCTAGATAAGTTCGCGAAGGAAAACGCGATTGTTTCGGACCGGAGAGCGGCCTCGGAACATTGGTCCGGCCTTCAGGGCTTTATCTGGAAAGTTTGCCAGATGGATCACCCGCTCGATGGGACGAGCTACACGTTGAAGCATCGGAAGATTGGATACGCCATCGACTACCATCAGACCTCAGCATATGTGCATTGTTCGTTCGCAGCCATTGATGGAATGCTCCCCGATGAGCGCACGGTCTACAATCCACGCTGGAAGTCCGAGGGAAGGGAACAGGAGGGACAAAGGACACTCTACGACGTCTTGCAGTACGTTCAGCACGCCGTTCAATATGCTCTATTTGCCGTGCGGGTAGAGGATGCTGCCCGTGTTGACATCCTCTTCAGAGATGCGCTTTCACGCCTTCACCCGATAAAACGATTGCACCGACCCTGACCCCGCCGGGCTAAGAGTGCCGGGTGCCCCATCCTAGTTCCGCTAGGGTGGGAAACCGCAAACCTCGCACAGCTCGCTCACCCGCGAAGACCTTGCACAGCTCGCCATCCGCTCCCGTAGGGAGCGAAGGAAAATAGCCCCGGGTCTGGGGCCCCCGGCGCGCGGTCCTTGCGCGCTGGGGTGAGGGCGAAACCCGGGGAACAGGCCCCCAAAACCGCGCAGTCCTAGTCAGCCAGCGGAGGTGTGTGAGGTCGTATAATTCTCTGCACCATGATTGGCGCGATAATCGTCATCGTTCTCTTGGCGGGGATTTTGGCGTGCGCGTGGACTTGTTCTTTTTACGTGCCTGCCTGCTATTACGTCCTGCGATATATCAGCGGGCAGATTCTAAGATTGGAATCGGAAACTACGCGGAGGCATAACCATGCCGCTCATGTATGAGATCGCAGGCGGAATCCTGCTGGCCGTTTTCATTCTGTATATGCTCACCAAGCCTGAAGATGGTCCGCCAAGCTAAACGTCGGGTATAGTTCGCCGGGAGCGAACGAAAATAGCCCCGGGTGAAACCCGGGAAAGCTCATAGCTAACAGCTAAGAGCTGCTCTACGAACTGTGAACTGTGAACTGTGAACTACGAACTGCTTCTCTCACATTTCCCTCGCCCGCTCGATCGCCCGGATCACGGCCTTGGCTTTGTTGATCGTCTCCTGGTGCTCGAACTCGGGATCGGAGTCCGCCACAATCCCCGCGCCGGCCTGCACGTAGCCTTTGCCGCCCACGGCCAGCATGGAGCGGATGGCAATGCAGGAGTCCAGATTGCCCGAGAAGTCGGCATAAAGAACCGCCCCGCCGTAGGCGCCGCGCCGTGCCGGCTCAAGCTCCTCGATGATCTCCATCGCCCGCACTTTGGGAGCGCCTGATAGCGTTCCGGCAGGGAAGCAGGCGCGCAGAGCATCGACTGCGGTCAGCTCCGGCTTGAGTTGCCCCTCGATGGCGCTCACGATGTGCATCACGTGCGAGTAGCGCTCTACAAACATGAGCTTGTCCACCTTCACGCTGCCGAAGCGGCTCACGCGGCCCACATCGTTGCGGCCCAGATCGACCAGCATCACGTGCTCGGCGCGTTCCTTCTCGTCGCGGAGCATCTCTTCGGCCAGCGCCCCGTCCTCAGCCTCGGTCGAGCCGCGCGGACGCGTCCCGGCAATCGGCCGGTATTCCACCTTTCCCGCGTTCACCCGTACCAGCATCTCCGGTGAGGAGCCCGCGAGCTCCACGCGTTTTTCCGCACTGCGCTTTCCCGTTGGCGCCGCACCCAGCGGGCTCTCCGGCGCAAAGCGGAGGAAAAACATATACGGGCTGGGGTTGACGGTCCGCAGCGCGCGATAAACCTGAAAGCTATCCACTTTCGGCTCCACGTCGAAGCGCTGCGACAGGACCACCTGGAAGGCGTCGCCGGCGGCGATGTACTCGCGGGTTTTTGATACTGCGGCCTTGAACTGCTCCTTCGGCGTGCGGTGCTTCACCTTGAGCTGCGTGTGCGGCGGAATCACGCGCGGCGGCTGCGCAAATGGCTTTGGCAGCGGCCGCGCCAGCCGCTTTTCGAGCCGGTCGAGCCGGTCAATCGCTTCTTTATAGGCTGCGGCGGGCTTCGCGCGCTTCACGTCGGCCGTCACCACCAGCCAGATCTCCTTGCGCACGTGGTCGAAGGCCAGCACTTCGTCGAAAAAGAGCAGGCACGCGTCGGGAACGCCCAGCTCGTCTTTCGCTGTCGCAGGCAGCCGCTCGATCAACCGCACAGCGTCGTAGGCGAAAAAGCCCACCGCCCCGGCGGTAAACGGCGGCAATCCAGGCAGCCGGGCCGGCCGGTGCCCGCCGAGCGATTCCCTGAGCACCTGAAAGATGTCGCCTTCCATGGTCTCGGTTTTCTTGCCTTCGGTGATTGCGATTTTCCGCCCTCGCGCCACGATGCGCTTGAATGGAGCGAGTCCGATGAAGGTGTAGCGGCCCACCTGCTCGCCGCCCTCCACCGACTCCAGCAGAAAGCACTCCGGCTCGCGCCAGGCCGCCCGCAAAAAGGCCGAGACGGGCGTCTCCAGGTCGGCTGTTAGAACGCGGCAAACGGGAACCAGCGTGTGCTCCCGCGCCAGGGCCAGGAACTCCACGCGGCTGGGCTGTACAGATGGAATGGCAGTGTTCACAGGCTAAGTGTAACGGTTCGCGCTGCTGGACCCGTATGCGGTTCCAGGCCACCGTTCCCCGATCCTGTCGCGCGAGCCTCGCCGCGATTTCAGCTTGCTGCCAATTTAGGCCGCCCATCGCAATCTGTGTGAAACGATCTCCGGCGGGCGCTCGATCCCCGGTTGGGGCAAAGTGAAAGCAAACGCTAATGAGCAGGCGCTGACAGCACTTGCAGCAAGATGAAGCCCTCAAAGGACGGAGAATTGTTATAGCGGATCCTGGCGCGGATGGTCGCTTCTGAGGAGAGCCGCTCGAGACTGTCCTTCGGCGCACTCTTATAGAAGTCCTTTAAAAGTCCAAAGCCGTTGTTGTCTCCCAACGCCTGAAGGACGACACTGATCGCGCGCCGCGGCCGCATGCCAGCCGGGTAGTGGGGCAGACTGGCACGGGGAATGCCGAGATTCCTGCACTGGGGGCCGTCCGGGTTGGTGGTGCGGATGCAGTAATCGATGTTGGAACATTCCTTCATCGTCCTGCCGAGGCAGGTGCTCTGGAGAGGTTCGGGAAGCCAGACCAGGACAATGCTATTGGCGCCGCCCGCGAAATCCGGTGCTTGCACAAAAAGCGTCTGCTCCAACTCGGTGGAGTCTGGCTGGCCGGCGGACGCCTGGGAGGGGCCGGGAAGGGAAGGAGTTACAGCAAGCCCAGGCACCGCGAAGCTGAGGAGCACGGCCAGCAGGGAACCGGCGAATGCGGAGCTGGGCTTCATGGCTGTCGCGACAATGAAGCTATTGTGCCACAGAACGATCGACGCCTGTTAAAGACTTGGGCGGCGAGGATCAACCAACCCCAACCGACGCGCGCGAGAGCGCCGCTTCCTGTCCCCATACGCGCTTGACGTACCACTGCGGTTAACCTAGACTCACAAAGGCTTTAGCTGTAGAGAGAGCCCTTGGAGAGAGGGAGCTGGCCGGTCTTTGAAGCGGCCTGTTTCTGACACAACAGGACAGTGCATCCTACGGGGAATGAGGAGATTTCTATGTCGACTGCGGCGCGCAACATGAGTCTGGACCAGGAGATCAACCCATGGGAGGCGCAAAACGCTCGATTCGATTTCGCTGCTCGCAAACTGAACCTCGACGAGGGGCTGTGGAAGCTGCTGCGGACCCCGTCGCGAGAGCTGATCGTCCACTTTCCCGTCACCATGGACGACGGCCGCATCGAGATGTTCACGGGCTTTCGAGTGCAGCACTCCATCGCCCGCGGTCCCTGCAAGGGCGGCATTCGCTACGCCCCTGACGTGACCCTCGACGAGATGCGAGCCCTCGCCAGTTGGATGACCTGGAAGTGCGCCGTGGTGAATATTCCATTTGGAGGGGCCAAGGGCGGGGTCATCTGCGATCCCCATGCGATGAGCAAGGGCGAGTTGGAACGCATGACACGCCGCTACACCTCAGAGATCATCGAATTTATCGGCCCTGAGCAGGACGTGCCGGCGCCCGACATGAACACCAACGAGCAGACTATGGCCTGGATCATGGACACCTACTCCATGCACGCCCGGCGCACGGTCACCAGCGTCGTCACAGGCAAGCCGGTTAACATTGGCGGTTCGCGCGGCAGAATTGAGGCTACCGGGCGCGGCATCATGGTGGCTTGCGACGAATGTCTCCGCTACCTGAACATGGACCGCGACAGCTGCCGGGTCGTGATCCAGGGATTCGGCAACGTAGGCTCCAACGCTGCCAGGCTCATGATGGAGGCCGGCTACAAAATCATCGGCATCGCCGAGAAGGACGGCGGACTGAGCAATCCCCACGGCATCGACATTCACAAGTTGATTGGATACAAGGACCGCAACCAGTCGCTTCTCGGGTTTCCTGGGGCTGAGGCAGTTCCCACCGAGGAGTTGCTGGTCTCGGAATGCGAAATCCTCATTCCGGCCGCCACGGAGAACGTCATCACCAGCCGCAATGCCGAAAAGATCAGGGCACGGGTTGTGGTCGAGGGCGCGAATGGCCCTACAACCGCCGTCGCCGACGATATTCTGGCCGAAAAGCGCGTATTCATCGTGCCCGACATCCTAGCCAACGCCGGCGGCGTCACGGCCAGCTACTTCGAATGGGTACAGGACCGCCAGGGCTACTTCTGGAAGGAGTTGCAAGTCAACGAGCAGCTCGAAACCATTCTCCGTGACAGTTTCAACGATGTGGTGCGCTACGCCGAGGCTCACAACGTGAACAACCGCATCGCTGCTTATATGCTGGCGATCGACCGCGTGGCCTTCACCATCCGCCAGCGTGGCATTTACGCCTGAGGATTCCTGGGCAGGATTAGGCAACAGTCCTTTTAGCCGTTCTGTCCCTTTGATTCGATACTCGTGCCCGAGCCCGGGAAACCTTCGAGGGCTCGGTGCCATAATGAAAACAAGCTGCCTCCCGCAGTCAGGCCCGCATGAATCTGCCCAACTCCATCACGATGAGCCGGATCATCATGCTCCCGCTCTTCCTGTGGATACTCTCGCCGCATTTTCCCTGGCGCGGCGGGCACGGCGAGCAGGAGATTGCCGCTTCCGTCCTTTTCGTGCTGGCATCCTTTACCGACGGGATTGACGGCTACCTGGCCCGCAAGCGCGGTCAGATCACCACCATGGGAATGCTGCTGGATCCACTGGCCGACAAGATCATGGTCGCGGCCGCTTTTATCCAACTGGTGGAATACAACCCCGATATCGTCAAGGTCTGGATCGCCGTGGTGATCATCGGCCGCGAGTTCCTGATCTCGGGCCTCAGATCCATCGCGTCGTCTGAGGGCTTCACCATCCAGGCCAGCGACCTGGGCAAGCTCAAAACCATCGTCCAGATTGTCTCCGTCGTGACTGCCATTCTGGCCCATCGCTGGGACCACTGGCAGATCGGCTTCCTTGTATTTCCGGTTCGCTGGTACGCCATTGCCGCCGTCTATTTCACCGTGCTGGTCTCCACCATCTCCGCCGTCGATTATTTCGTCGGCTTCTGGAAGCAGATTGACCACGCCTCGAAAAACCGCCGCAAGAGCTCGGTGCTTTCCCGCGGCAAGAGCGTGAGCATCGGATAGGTCCCTGTCCCGGAACTTCGCTTTAGGAGTTCGCTGTCATCCTGAGTGGAGTCCGCCGCGGCGGACGCAGTCGTTGGATCTGTGGTTGTTTTTCAACGAAACCAGGGGCACCACACCAGGTCGGCCGGAATCCAGTTCTTAGATCGCTCCTTGAAGGGTCATCCGAGGCTTTCATGGGCGCCGTCTGCGGCCGCGCCATCGCAGCCGCAGAGAAGAGCGTGATCATTCCAAAACAGAGGAGGGAGACGTAGAGAAATCTTGCCGGCGCAAGACAAACGTTCCTGCAAGCCATAAGGTCGGCTGCCTCATTAGAAGAATGGAGACACTAATACAGACGGCCTCCACTGACCGATTGTCAACGAGTCGGTAGCCAGGATCTGTTGCTGAAATAGGCGCGAAGAGCAGGCCGCTATCGGCCCCTTCCTCCGCCGCCCTTTCTCGCCACATAGCAATCGCGGCAAAAGACGGGACGATCACCCCGAGGCTCGAACGGTACTGTAGTTGGCTGCCCGCAGCCAGAACAAATCACCGGTGTTCCCTGAGACGGAGCCGAACGGTAGCCGGATCCTCCCTGATCGTTCTTTTTCGCTTGACGGCAATTCCTGCAGCGCTTCGGGTTCGAGTACCCGCGTTCCTGGTAAAACGACTGATCGGCCGCGGTAAAGGTAAAATCCTGCCCGCAGTCACTGCAAGTAAGTTGAATATCTCCGGCCATTTGATTCCTCGTGCTGATTGTACAGTCCGATTTTGGGGTTTTCACCGAAATTTTTGTTGAAACTTAAAAAGTTACGAGTTTGAGCGGATCGCCGGTGGGCGATTGCCGGTCGGCTGATTCCTGGGGAGGAGCCACGATGCCGCGCCTGCCTTACAACATGCCGCCCGCTTCAGAACGGAGCTGAATCCAGCCCGACCTGGCGGGCGGCGTGAGTCATCTTCTCGGTCGCGCGCTGTGTCACGCGCTCAGAACGGCATTCCTACTTGTGAATGACCGGTTCCGTCTTTGCCTGGAGCTCCTCGAAGCTAACCTCCGGCGCCAGTTCGACCAAATGGAGCCCATCCGGTTTTACGTCCAGCACGCCGAGATCGGTGACAATCAGGTCGATGACCCCCTTGCCTGTCAGGGGCAGGGTGCAATTCTTCAGGATCTTGGGCTTGCCCCCTTTGGCCGTGTGTTCCATCATGATGATCACGCGCCCCACTCCGGCCACAAGGTCCATAGCGCCGCCCATCCCCTTGATCATCTTGCCGGGGATCATCCAGTTGGCCAAGTCGCCGTGCTCTGAGACCTCCATCGCCCCCAGAATGGCCGCATCCACGTGTCCACCGCGGATCATGGCAAAGGAGTCGGCGCTCGAAAAGTAGCTGACGCCGGGAATCTCAGTCACGGTCTGTTTGCCGGCGTTGATGATGTCGGCATCGACCTCGCTATCGAGCGGAAAATCTCCAATCCCCAGCATGCCGTTCTCCGACTCCAGGGTCACGGTTACCCCCTCGGGAATGCAGCCGGCCACCAGTGTGGGCATGCCGATGCCGAGGTTGACGTAATAGCCGTCGTGCAATTCCTGCGCGACTCGTTGTGCCATTTCCTTACGATTCCAGGGCATATCAGGCCACCTCCCGCGTGACTCTCTGCTCGATGCGTTTTTCCGGATGCGGATTATGGACGATGCGGTGGATATAAATACCGGGCGTATGTACCATGTCGGGTTCGATACCGCCGATGGGAAGCACTTCTTCGACTTCCGCGATTGTGATCTTGCCGCAGGTCGCCACCATGGGATTGAAGTTCCGCGCCGTCTTGCGATAGACCAGGTTGCCGGCCAGGTCGGCCTTCCATGCCTTCACGAGTGCTACGTCGGCATGAATACCGCGTTCAAGAATGTAGGTTCGCCCGTCGAAGTCCTTATGCTCCTTACCTTCGGCAATTGGCGTTCCCACGCCGGTCGGCGTGTAGAAGCCGGCAATTCCTGCGCCCCCGGCGCGCATCCTCTCCGCCAGCGTCCCCTGCGGGTTAAACTCGACCTCCAGCTCGCCGGTCAGGAATTGACGCTCGAACTCCGCGTTTTCGCCCACGTAGCTGGAAACCATCTTGCGAATCTGCTTGGTTTGAAGCAGCAGACCCAGGCCCCAGTCGTCCACGCCGGCATTATTGCTGACGACCACAAAGTTTTTCTTCCCTGTGTCGCGCAGGGCAAGAATCAAAGCCTCGGGAATGCCGCAAAGGCCAAAACCGCCGACGGCCAGCGTCATTCCATCCTCGATCAGTCCCGCCAGCGCTGCTGCCGGGCTGGGATAGAGTTTATTCATTCGTTTTGGACTCCAGAATGATTTTCGCTGATTGTATCCTGTCGATTTTGCTCTAAGCAATTCCCTTGTGCGCTGGACCACATCAAAATTTCATATCGTGACCCGCAGGTTCGCAACCGGCAGGCGGTGACGCGCCGAGACGAAGCGACGGGGACGCACCGGAGATCGTGTCCCTTCGCCGTTGAATCAGTGATTCTTCCTGAGGAGTTCTCCCTTGCAAAGGGACTCGCGGAACCATAGGGTAGACGATGGTTGGATTTTCCAGCGGTGTGCGATGGCAACGAATATTGTTCCGGCAGTCGAGACGATCTGTTCCTTTCAACAGTTGCGCGAACGAGCGAGCTTTCTGGGGCCCAAGCGGGTGGGCATTGTTCAAGCTGAAGATGAGGCCGCCCTGGAGGCAGCCTATGAGGCCATGCGAACCCATATTGCGAGGCCGGTTCTCATCGGGGATACGGCCCGGATTCGCGAGATGGCGCAGCGCTACGGGCTTTGGCATCTCATTGAACAGGCAGAGCTTATACATGCTCCCGAGACGGCGCTCACGACGGCTATCGGGCTGGCTCGCGAAAGCCGCATCGACATGCTGATGAAGGGGCATCTGAGGACCGACCAGTTCTTTCACGCCATCTTCAAAAAGGAATCCGGCCTGCGCACAGGCAAGCTGTTTACCGACGTCGCCTTTTTCGAACATCCGGACAAGGAAGAAAAGCGGCTGGTGGGCATCACCGATGTGGCGATTAATATCAACCCCAGCCTCGAAAAGCTGACGCTGATCGTGCGCAACGCGATTGAAGCGATGGCGTGCCTTGGCATGCGTCAGCCGAAAATTGCGCTCATGAGTGCTGCCGAGGTTGTGTCGGAAGCGATCCAGTCCACAACAAACGCCCGCAAGCTGACCGAGATGGGACAAAACGGCGTCTTTGGCGATGCGCAGGTATTTGGCCCCCTCGCCCTCGACAATGCTCTCTATGAATGGGCTGCCAAGGCAAAGGGCATCGATCACCCTGTGGCAGGCCATGCAGATTGCCTGGTTGTTCCCACTGTCGAAGCCGGCAATCTGCTGGTGAAGGCGATCATCTTTGTCGCGCATCTGGAATGCGCCCATATCGTGGTAGGCGCGAAAGTCCCCATTCTAATCACCTCGCGCGTCGAAAACGCGCAGGACAAGGTGAACACCATGGCGCTGGGGGTGCTTTATGCCAGCCGGGCTGAAAATCGCGTTTAGGGCAGGGAACCGATGGTATTGCGAAAATTCGAGGCTCGAAGCCTGCTGATCGGCATCGCCGCTGCCGCAGGCGTTGCAGGCTGTCATTCCGGGCGGTCGCTGACGCCGCAACAGGCCGAGGGAAAGCATCTTTACCAGGTCCGATGCGCCCACTGCCACCAGGACAACGACCTTCGATTGAAAAAGGCGCCTCCGGATCTTCATGGTGTTTTCAAGCATCCAGTCCTGCCCAGCGGCGCACAAACAAGCGACGCCGAAGTCGCCCGTGTCGTGCTCGGCGGCAAAAGCCTCATGCCTTCCTTTGCCGGCCGCTTCACCCAGGATCAAATGAGCGATTTGCTCGCTTACCTTCACTCAGGCCTTCGCTGAAAAGCTCCGAAGCTAGACGAATTGGAAATGGCAGTACAAAAACTGCTGGTCTTTTCCGGCGGGAGTCTTATGCACCTCGATCAAGGAATCCAGCAACTGAAACCTGGGACCGAGAACTGCAGATAGCGACTCAGCGCCGTACCGGCACGTCTCCAGCCCGCTGCATTTCTGCGGTCCCTCAGGCCCAAACGTCGCCATGATCACATGCCCTCGAGGCTTTAAGGCCCGCTGGGCCTGTCTGACATACGCAGCGCGGTCTTCCGGGTCGGTAAGAAAATGAAACACAGCCCGGTCGTGCCAGACCTGATAGCGTCTCTCGGGCAGGCTGGCCGTCAGCAGATTCCCAACCTGCCACTGAGCCCTTTTCGCTTCATCTCCAAGCCGTTCTTTCACCTTCTGCAACGCGGCCTCGGAAATATCCAACACGGTCAGGTCCCGGTATCCAAGCCGGATGAGATCGTCCACAAGCGTAGAGTGGCCCCCGCCGGCATCAAGAATCGGAGCCTCTTTGCTTGCCGCGGCTTCGATCCAGCGAACAGAGGTCTCGACGTGCGACCTGTACCAACTCACGGCATCGGACGCCGTTCGGCCGTACACCCCGTCCCAATGCACTCTTAAGTCTGCCGTTTCGCCACCCATCGCCCTCGTCTCCCCTTCGCCGCCGCGTTCCATTCATCTCCACGGTATACTAGGGTTCCTATGGCGTCCGAAAAGACATTTTATCTGGAGACCTTCGGCTGCCAGATGAATGCCCACGACTCCGAGAAGGTGATCGGTACGCTTCTCGAGCAGGGCTATCGCCAGGTTGACTCCGAGGAGGAGGCCGGCCTTATCCTCTACAACACCTGCTCCATCCGCGATAAAGCCGAGCAAAAGGTCTTCCACCGCCTCGATGACGGCAAAAAGCTCGTCCGCCAAGGCAAGCGCTTTGGCGTTCTGGGTTGCGTGGCCCAGCAGGAGGGCGAAAAGATCTTCGCCCGCGCACCGCATGTTTCGCTCGTGTCCGGCTCCGCCTCGTACCGAAGGCTGCCGGAGATGCTTGCCCGCCTGGAAGCGGGCGAGCGCCGCATTACCGGCCTCGGCGATCGCCAGACCGAAGAAACCTTCGAGACCGAGTTCACCGCCCGCCAGAATCCCTACCGGGCTTACATCACCATCATCGAGGGCTGCGATAAGTTCTGCTCCTACTGCGTCGTGCCTTTTACGCGGGGAAAGGAACGCAGCCGCGCCTCCGCTTCCGTTCTGGCCGAGGCCCGGCGCATCGCCGAGGCCGGGTACACCGAGATTCAGCTCCTTGGGCAGAATGTCAATTCGTGGCGCGATTCGGAAGGGAAGTTGAGTTTCGCCGATTTGCTGGGCGCCGTCGGCCAGGTCCCGGGGATTCGCCGCGTCCGCTTCACAACCAGCCACCCCCGCGACTTCACCCGGGAGATCGTCGATACCATTGACCGGGTTCCCACCCTCTGCGATCACATCCATCTGCCTGTCCAATCCGGTTCAGCAAAGGTGCTCCGCAAGATGGCGCGCGAGTACACGCCTGAGGAGTATCTGGAGCGCATCGCATGGATCAAGGCCGCAGCGCGCCCCATTTCCATCTCAACCGACATCATTGTCGGTTTTCCCGGGGAGACCGACGATGACTTCATGCAGACAATGAATCTGCTCGCCGAGGTTCAATTCGATTTGGTCTTTGCGTTCAAGTACTCTGGGCGCCCGAATACGCCGGCTCTTACGCTCATCGATTCCGTGCCGGAGAGGGAAAAATCCAAGCGTCTGCAAGTGCTGCTCGAGAGGCAGCGTGAGATCCAAAGGATCAATTACGCAAAGCACATAGGGCAGAGTATTGAGGTGATGGTTGAGGGAATGAACCCGGCACGGGGCCAGATTGTTGGGCGCAGCAGCCAAAATACACCGGTGAATTTCACCTCCTCAGGGTCAATTGCGCCGGCGCCGGGTTCCTATGTGCAGGTCCGGATCACTGACGCGTATCCGAACAGTTTGGCGGGTCAGGCCATCTAACAGGAAAGTGGTGTGCAAATGGATATCGAAGTTCGCATTCGCGGTTTGATGATGGACACGAACACGAATATGCCCATCGTGGTGCTGAAAGACGTGGCGTCAGACAGCGTCATGCCCATATGGGTTGGCATCTTTGAGGCGAACGCCATTGCGGTGGAGATCGAGAAGCTCGCCACCCCGCGGCCGATGACTCACGATCTGACGAGAAACCTCATCCGTCACATGAACGCAAAGCTTGAACGTGTTGTAATAACTGAGATTAAAGATGACACATTCTACGCGGCCCTATGGCTCAGGCAGGGCAATGAACCCATTATGATCGATTCGCGTCCCTCCGATGCTATCGCCCTGGCTCTGCGCGCCGATTGCCCCATTTACGTCGCCGAGCAGGTGATGCAGACCGCCAGGCTAAGCTCGACAGGTGCCGCGGACGGCACCGCAGAGCAGCTTCGCAATTGGCTCGAGGGCTTGAACGACGAAGACTTCGGCCGCTACAAGATGTAGTCGAGCCAAAGTTCCCAGAACCGGCGGGCAGGCTCGGCAAGCTCCGGCGCATGCCGCTGTCCCTCGGCGCGGAGGATGGGAACGGAAATCTTACGCTGGTTCAGTTCCGCAGCGTGGCCGATGTACCATCGCTCCAGCCCGTCAGCGGTCACTTCCGGGTGAAACTGCAAGGCAAGTGTGTCCTTTCCCACGGCAAATGCCTGATTCTCATATAGATCTGTTTGGGCCAGGCGCTGCGCTCCTGACGGCAGGTCGAAGGTATCGCCGTGCCAGTGCAAAAGCTGAAGACCAGGCTTGAGAAGGGGAGAGAACCAGTCAGGAGTCCGGGGCCCCGTGGCCTGGATTGCCCCCCACCCGATCTCGGCTCCGGCAAGTCCGGGATAAACGCGGGCGCCCAGCGCCGCAGCGATCAGTTGCGCCCCCAGGCAGATGCCGAGAACGGGCCGGTGGGCTTCGAGCCGCTGGCGTATCGCGCCGATCTCATCTTTCAGGAATGGGTAGTCTTGGTCGTCGTAGGCTCCAATCGGCCCTCCCATGACCACAAGCAAATCGCAGCCCGCGATCAGCGCGAGTTCGCGGCATGTCAGAAAGGCATCGACCACGGTAATGCGGCAGCCCCGGCTCTCCAGGACCGGCTGCAGGGAACCGAGATCCTCGAAAGCCACGTGGGTGAGAGCAACGGCCCGGCGCGTAGTTTCGCTCATGGGGACAGGTTATATGGAGATGGGGTCGCAGTGTACAGAATATCTGTTATCAGACATAGCTTCCCTGAGAGACGGAGACCGCCTGGGTTGAGCAACGGCGCCTCTCCACGCCGGCGATGGCTCCGGAAGCTATCTCTGCGGAAACATACTTCCAGTTTCGAGAAATCGGGTGTGCCAGCTCAGTGACTCGGTGAGCATATGAGGCGCATGCTTGCCCTTCGACGTCTCCTCGGCTCGGTGAAAATAATCGAGAAGCAAAGGCTTGTACTCTGCGTTGGAGCAGTTCTCAATGATCAGCCGCGCCCTTTTGCGCGGCGAGAGTCCGCGCAGATCGGCCAATCCGTTCTCTGTCACAATCGCCTGCACGTCGTGTTCGGTGTGGTCCACATGCGAGACCATGGGGACGATGGTAGAGATGGCGCTTCCCTTTGCCACAGAGGGGGCCATAAAGACGGTGAGATAGCTGTTCCGGGCGAAGTCGCCGGAGCCGCCGATGCCGTTTTGGATGCTCGACCCCATGACGTGCGTCGAATTGATGTTGCCGTAGATATCGGCTTCGATCATGCCGTTCATGGCAATCACGCCCAGGCGGCGAATGATGCCGGGATTGTTGGAGATGTCCTGGTTGCGCAGCAGGATGCGTTCACGATAGCTGGCCATGGTGGCATTCATCTCGGTCATCATCTCGGGGCTGAAGGAGAATGCGGTGGCCGAGGCGGAGATCATCTTGCCTGACTTCAGAAGGCGGACCATGCCGTCTTGAATCACTTCGGTGTAGGCAGTCAGCCCTTCAAAGGGGCCCTCCTCAAGACCAAAGAGGACCGCGTTGGCAATATTTCCCACGCCGGATTGCAACGGCAGCAGATTGGCCGGCAAACGGCCCTTCTTCACCTCCCAGCCAAGAAATTCGAGCAGATGGCCGGCAATACGCCGCGAAGCTTCGTCGGGCTCTTTGAAGGCGCTGTTGCGGTCGGGAGCGTCGGTGGGAACCACCGCCACAACCTTTTTGGGATCCACGTCGAGATACTGCGTCCCGAGGCGCTGGCCTGGCCGCTCAATAGGAATCGGGGTGCGATACGGGGGCGCCTGCAGGCTTTTGTAGATGTCGTGCATACCCTCGAGCGTTGACGGCTGCCAGGAGTTGACCTCGAGAATCACGCGCTCGGCGCGATTGAGCCACGCCTGGTTGTTGCCGACCGAGGAACTGGGCACCAGGCGCCCGTCGCCGAGAATGGAAGTGACTTCGATGACCGCCACATCGAGCTTGCCAAGGAATCCATAATCAACGAGTTGTGCCACTTCGCTAAGGTGAAGGTCGATGTATTCGGTCTCGCCGGCGTTGATGCGCCGCCGCAACTCTGGATCCGACTGGTACGGAAGGCGCATCTGAACGCCGCCGGTCTTGGCCAGCACCCCATCCAATTCGGGTCCGGTCGAAGCGCCGGTGAACAGGCTGATTTGAAACTTCTCGCCGCGCGCATGAGCTTCGGTGATCCGCCTTGCGAGCTCGAGGGGTACTTCCTTCGGATAGCCGGACCCGGTGAATCCGCTCACTCCAATCTGGTTGCCGTTATGGATAAAGGCTGCAGCTTCGCTGGCGCTCATGATCTTCTGCGCCAGGTGGGAATTCAAAACGCGAGAGGTATTCGATGAAGGATTCAAAACGGCAGGCACCCCGCTTTCTCAGAAAGACAATTCTACTTCACCCCAATCGTCTCAGCCGACGCTGTACCGGCGCATCTTCCCCGTCATACAGGACTGTTTTGATTCCAGCCCGTCTCGCAAGGTCTGTAGCAACACCATTTGTGAACCGTAAAGAGCGGAGGCGGAATCCATGTATTGAGGCGCTCCTGTTGATGGCCGGGGGGCCGGCATTCTGATCGCACTAACTTTCACGACGCTCTCCGGAGGTACATGCCCATGTTAGTGAATACTGTCTCCACGCCTGCAGATCCGCATTCGCCGAATGAGGAGCTCTATTTCCCTCCCGATGACTTCCTCGCAAGCACCAGCCGCACAGACATCGCGGAGCTGACCAGACTTGCCGAAGCCGATCTGGAGGGCTTCTGGGCGCGCGAGGCCATGGAGCTGGACTGGTTCCGCAAATGGGACCAGGTGCTTGACGATTCGAAGAAGCCGTTCTTCAAGTGGTTCATTGGAGGGCGGACCAATATTGTTCATAACGCGGTAGATCGCCACGTCGCAACCTACCGGAAAAACAAGCTGGCCCTGGTGTGGCAAAGCGAGGATGGAAAATCCCAGCAGACATACTCCTACTTTTCTCTAAACCGCGAAGTCAACCGGATGGCCAACATCATCCGCTCCATGGGGGTAGTCAAAGGCGATCGGGTCACCATTTACATGGGCCGGATCCCGGAGATCGTATTCGCCATGCTGGCCTGCGCCAAGGTCGGTGCGGTTCACTCCGTGGTCTTCGGTGGATTCTCGGTTGACGCCCTGCAAGGCCGAATCTCCGACAGCGCTACCAAGCTGGTGATCACCTGCGACGGGAGCCACCAGAACGGTAAAATAACCAATCTAAAAGACATAACCGATGAGGCATTGAAGCAATGCCCCACTGTGGAAAACGTCATCGTTGTCAAACGCACCGGCCAGGACGTTTACATGGAGGCGATGCGCGACCACTGGTATCACGAACTGTGCCGGCTGCCCATCGCCAACGGCAAGTGCCCGACCGAGGAGATGGACTCGGAAGATCCTCTCTTCATCCTCTACACCTCCGGCTCCACGGGACGGCCCAAGGCGATCGTCCACACCCACGGGGGCTATATGGTCGGGACCTACTCCACTCTCAAGTACGTTTTTGACGTAAAAGACGACGACCGCTTCTGGTGCACCGCCGATCCCGGTTGGGTCACAGGCCACAGCTACGTGGTCTACGGTCCCCTTCTGGCCGGCGCTACCGTCTTCTTCTTTGAAGGAGGACCGACCTACCCTTATCCCAACCGCTGGTGGCAACTGATCGAACAGTTCGGCATCACCATCTTCTACACGGCGCCCACGGCCATCCGTAGCCTGATGCGCTTTGGCGACGCCTGGCCCAATAAGCACGACCTCTCTTCCCTGCGCATTCTAGGATCGGTGGGCGAGCCGATCAATCCTGAAGCCTGGCGCTGGTTCCACAGGGTGGTGGGCAAGTCGCGTTGTCCCATCATGGACACCTGGTGGCAGACAGAGACCGGGACCTTCCAGATCACGCCCTTGCCGGCAATGCCCCTCAAGCCGGGCTCCTGCGCCAAGCCCTTCTTCGGCCAGGTGGCCGAGATCCTGGATGAAAAAGGCCAGCCCGTGGAGACCGGCAGCGAAGGCTACCTTGTGCTTGCCCGCCCCTGGCCTTCCATGATGCGGACCCTCTACGGCGACGACGAGCGCTACGTACAGACCTACTGGACGAAGTTCCCCGGCAAGTACTTTACGGGCGATTCGGCGCGCCGCGACAAGGATGGCTACTACTGGATCATCGGGCGCGTCGACGATGTGATCAAGGTTTCAGGCCACCGGCTCGGCACTGCCGAGGTTGAATCCGCGCTGCTTACGCATCCGGCTGTTGTGGAGTCGGCCGCCATCGGCCTGCCCCATGAGCTGAAAGGACAGGCCATCTACTGCTTCGTCCACATCAAAAAGGGCTACGAGCCGACGGAAGAGCTGAAGGAGGACCTTCGCAAGCACGTCTCTACGCATCTCGGCCCCATTGCCAAGCCCGAGGTGATCCAGTTCGTTGACAAGCTGCCCAAGACCCGCTCCGGCAAGATCATGCGCCGTGTGCTGAAGGCGCGCGCCCAGGGGCTGCCTGAGGGAGACCTGTCCACGCTGGAAGAATAGCGGCGCGAGAGGCCCGGAATCCGGCTTCTGCAGATCGACCGCCCGGTGTTTTGGATGAATGCAGAACTATGAGTGTACCGCTCGCCCCAGTTGTTGTTGCCGCTCCTCGCGCTTCTGGGCTTGCAGAGACGCCACCACCCGCGGCCAATGCAGGAACGTGATTACGCCGTCCTTCCCAACGCAGGGGAGATCGGACTGAACACCGCATGCCGGACATGGAATCTGCAGGGCATTGAAACACTCTTGCTGCCGCATCCTCCGCCGGTGCAGCTTGTTGCGTAAATACAAAACGGCGGCGGCCAGAACGAGCCCACCGGCACCTATAAAAATCCACTCTATTTGACTCGGAACATGCATCAGGGCCAGCGTAGCGCATCAGTTCGCCCGAGAAAGTGCTCTGCCGCACACAAAGATTGTTTCTAAATAAAGGATTTGCGCGAACAGCCCCTACCCACACCTTTCCCTCCGGCGGCGCTCGCACTCGCTACGCTGCGCGCCGCGCTTCTATGGGCCTCTGCGTGCTCATGAGCTGAAAGAGCGCCTTCTCCACGCAAAGATGCTTTTGCTCCAGCCGATCGAGCTTGACCGGCGAGCGCATACCCGAGGCGATCGTCATCAGGCAATGCAGGCATCTGCTATTGATACTTCCATCGATATTCTTCGTATGGCTATACATGACCCATCCTCCTATGAATATTGCGTCGTGCGCTATATGAAATCTCTGAGCCCTGGGCATTTCGCCCGGCCCGGCTTCAGAACGTGCGGCTTTGCGGTGCAGCTAATCTTAAGCGCTGCTCTGCTCGATTTCTGGCGAAGTTGTTGGCGCTGGCAAAATCGGACGAAACAAAGATCTGATCGCTCTCGCCTTCTTTGCTTTCCTGCACGATGTAGAAAGGCCTTCCATTCAGGTCCGCCGTGTAAAGCAGTTCGCACCAGAAAAATTCCTCGCCCGTTGCAGTGGCTGCCTCGGGGATCTCCCGCAATTCAAATCGGCTGTCAATTTCCAGCCAATTCCACAAGAACTTCCTGGCCTGCGGGGTCATTGCCTCAAAGGCGCGGTGGACCTGCATACGATCTCTCGTTTCGGAGATCACGCAGGTAGGTGGCGGAAGTTGAGATTGCTGAGAATTTAGTTCGGCATACATAGATGACCTGCCTTGATAATTGTCGGACCTGCGCAAAGTTCGCAGCTGCAACTGGTTCTCTAGTGAAAGGGCGGGGGCGCTGCAGGACTCTTCACCATCAGGCATTGGGTGCAGAAGAGGTTCGTAAGCCGCATCGAGCCGGACGGCCTTGGCTTGTCTCTCTCGCCGGAACGGAAACACGCGGAACACTCGTTTGACTTGGCCGGCGCAGAGGCGCGGGCAGCTTGGACGAGGACGGATCGAGGAAAATGCTTCATCGGAAACTCTCCGCGAGACAGGTAAGCGTGGAGCGCATGGTCTGGCCGTATTGGGCTGCGCCTCGCCGCGCTGCAATTCCTGAAGTTCTTACTCAGGTTGATCTGAATCAGGAGTAAAAGGTAGCGCCGATTGCGGGGGCGAACAACCGGAAGTCGCCGAAGATCGCGTGAGAAATAAGGAAGAAGGGTTGTAGGATTTATCCTACGGCGTGCGGCGCATAATCATCAACGCTGGGTCAGGATTATCTCGCTCAGGCACGCGCAGATCGCCAGCCGCTGAAGTGGCCCCATGGCGCAAAATGAAGCAAGCAGGTGGTACGATGCAACACCCGGCCAGCTATAGACCCGCTGCGACTCCATCTAAATTCCACAACACTCCGCGCCGTCTTTTGCGCTTTGGCCGAGACAACTGGCCTGATTTCATCTTCGCAGCCCTCGCCATGGTGGCTTACGTTCTGTGGATCTACTGTTTCCGATATCGGGGCTTGCTTGCCGAAGACGACCTATATCGCATGCTGGTGGGCCTGCTGGATGGCGCCAGGTACGGAACCCATCTGGCCTCGGAAAGCCACTATGGGAAGGCATTCAGTTTTGGATACCTTGCCGCCATTTATCGTTTCGCCGGCGCGCGAACGCTCGTCGATCCCCAACTCCTGATCGCCCTGATGAACGAGATCGGGTTCTGGTCGGCGACGGCGGGCTGTTTCTTCTTCTGGCTGTTGGCATGGCTGCTTTATGGCCTGCGAACCGCCTCAGTTGCCTTGATGTTGTTCGCTCTGAGTCCCATGATGCTCGAGCTTGGCACCAGCGGCCACCCGATTCTTCCCGCCTTCGCGCTTCTGGCGGCAGGTTCCTGCTGCTTGCTCCTGCCGGTTCGCGGTGTGCGCGCCATTCTTCTTGCTATTCCGGGCGTGTTGCTTCTCACGGCGGCGTTGACCGCACGGGCGGAAATACTGCTGGCCTTCCCATTTCTGGTGTTGGTACGCGCAGATTTTGGCAGGTGGCCTCGATTCCTCAAGAGCGCAGGACTGCGCGCCATCGCTCCTTTGCTTGCTGCTGCGGCATTCTTCCTGCTCAAGCATGCGTGGGTGGATTCCACGCCGGGGACCGTCGGCGTGGTGGGATACATCGCGGGAGCTCTTCGCTCGAGGTACATTCCCATCGGCGTTTACACCTTCGCCCTGAGCTGCGGCCTTGCCACGAGCGTGGTGGGCGCGATTGCCATCGTCGCATGGGTGCGCGCGATTCGAGCCGCCAATTCGGACCCGAGGGCGGCGCTTTATTATGCGGCGGCGGGTCCGCTGCCGCTGATCGTTCCAGCTCTGTGCTTCTGGATCTCGGATGCGCGGCCAGGCCGGCATTTCATCCTCTGTCTGGGCGGGATCGGGATTCTGGCTGGATGGCTAATTCAGCGGCGCGTTGCGGCGCACCCGCTTCCTATGTATGCACTCGTCCTGGGCATCGTGATGGCAAACCAGGCATTGGCCGCGCTTGCCGGACCGATCTTCCTGCGGTACGTGCCTTCAAAAATCGTTGCTCTCCCCGATGGCTCGCACCACCTGCCGCATGCCATGATCACGGGCTCCTCCTTGGGCTATCACCGGGCGTTTGTGGCGGAGCAGTTGCGGACCACTGCGTTCGCAAAGCGCGTGGAAGGCGCCTGCGCCGCAAAGACGCTGGTGCTGTCTCTGGAGGCGACGCAGATCTTTGCCGATCTCTACCCCGCCAGCACGGTGTGGAACGCAAAAAGGGGACAATTGCGCGGGTTCCTTCTGCGCGAGGCGCAACTGGGAGACCGCGCGATATGGGTGCTGTCGGAGAACGAAGGCTGGCCCGATGATCCCGTGGCCGACGTGCTGGCCGATCCGGCCCTCCGCGATTTCAAGCTCGTGCGCGATCCCAACAACATCTCCATCTACGACCTCGCCGTCATTCCTCCTGACCGCGTGGCGCATTTTGGTTGCGCGCCCGAGTAATCGATATGGTCAGCAGTTGGTTCCGCGCACGTCACCAGAGATGCTGTGATCAAGCCGGTCTGTATCCGGACCTGCCCTCCCGTGTAAGCGATTGCTGGCGAACGTTCAGTTCCGAATAGCGGCTAAAGCCTCTTCAACTTCAGCCTTTTCAGCGGCCGAGAGCCCCAACAGTGGGCTGCGTACGCGCCCTCCGTAATAGCCGTTGAAGTCGCTTGCGTACTTCACGGCGGCCGGGCCAAAGCCGAACATGTGGCGGCTCGCTTCTGACACCCGCGCCTGCTTCTCCGCGGCCAGCTTCAGGTCGTGGCCCTTCCAGGCAAGGTAGATCTCCTGGCAAGCTTCGGGAGCGAAGGCCGCAAAGGCCAGAATGCCGCCGCTCGCTCCTGCTTCCAGGGCGCTGAGCAGGCTGCCCGCCGCCCCGGTCAGAACCTGAAAACCGACTTCCTTCGTCCGCGTCTTCGGCGGCAAAGCGGAATGTGTCCGAGCGGCGCCGCTTCCCTTCTTCGCCGCCTTGTCTTCGCCGGGCCCAGACAGTTGTGCAACCGATACCAGACTTTCGGACGATTCTTTCTGCCCACGCGCCGCCGCGGCAAGCATGCGTCCCGTTACCGCCTCAAAGGTTGAAGTCACATTCACGGTCCGGCGCGGCGCGCTCTGCGTCGCTTTCAGCACTGCATCTAAATATTCAAAGTTTCCGCTGGAGTCCTTGATCCCGATGATGTTCGGGTGGTGCGCCAGCTCGGTCACCAACTCGACGGGGATCTCGTACCGCACCAGCTTCGGAAAGTTGTAAAGCACCACTGGAAGCGGCGACCGGTCGGCCACGCTCTGGAAATAGAGCAGAACCGCGGCCGCGCTCATCTGCGGCGAGAAATACGATGGCGTTCGCACCAGCACTGCGTCGTAGCCGCATTCCGCGGCGGCCTCGGCCATCGCAAGGGTTGAACGCACGCTTTCGCGGCTCACGCCTGCGATCAGCACCTTTTCGGGAGCCGCTGACTCCGCAGCCACTTTGAGCGCCTCGCGAGACTCGGCATCGTCCAGCATGACCGCCTCGCCGGTCGACCCCAGCACAAGCATTCCGGCCAGGGGGCTGCGCGAATACCGGGCCATGTTGGCTTCAAGCTTCCGAAAATAGACCCGCTCGTCGGGATAAAAAGGGGTAGGAACCGCGGCAATCACGCCTTCTGTCAGCATGCTCTCATTGTAGAGCCCGGTCTCGCCGGTGTACCGCCGGCCTCCTGGCCGGCTGTAGCGCGGACGTCCTCGTCCGCGCCCCTTTACCGCACTCTATTTTCATGCAGCTTCTGCAGCGCGTAGACGGTTGTCCTGCGCTTCTGCATGGCGGCTATGCCCTCGGCCGCGGCCTGTGCCGCCGCGATGGTCGTGATGGTGGGAATGTGCGCCGTCACGGCTGCCCGCCGAATGGCCTTCTCGTCGAAAAAGGTGTCCTGTCCACGCGGCGTGTTCACGATCATCTGGATGCGGTCGCCCTTGATCAGGTCAACCACATTCGGCCGGCCCTCCTTCACCTTGAAGACGCGCTCGACCGCCATTCCCGCGCCCTCCAATGCATTGGCCGTGCCTTCAGTGGCCACGATCTGGAAGCCCAGATGCACATAACGCCGCGCCAACTCCACTGCAGCAGGCTTGTCGTGATCGTTCACGCTGAAGAAGACCGTGCCCCCGGTCGGCAGCAGTTGCCCGGCTGAGAGTTGCGCCTTGGCAAAGGCCTCGCCGAAGCTCGCTGCCACTCCCATCACCTCGCCGGTGGATTTCATCTCCGGCCCCAGCACCGTATCCACTCCGGCGAACTTCGACCAGGGAAAAACCGGGGATTTCACGTAGTAATGCGTGCCTGTGCCCAGGTCTTTGCCCGAAGCAACCTCCGCCGGCAGCAGTTCCCGCAGCTTGCGGCCCGTCATCAGCCGCGAAGCTACCTTTGCCAGCGGGATGCCCGTCGCCTTCGATACGTACGGCACCGTTCGCGAGGCGCGTGGATTCACTTCGATTACGTACACGTTGTCCCGGCCCTCGGCATCGCGCTGGATGGCGAACTGAAGATTCACCAGCCCCACGACTTTGAGCGCCAGCGCCAGCTTGCGCGTGTGCGCGCGCAGCGTTTCCAGCGTCTCCTGGCGAATGCTCACCGCGGGCAGCACGCAGGAGGAGTCGCCCGAGTGGATGCCGGCCTCTTCGATGTGCTGCATGATGCCGGCGATCAAAACATCCTCTGAGTCGCACAGCGCGTCCACGTCGATCTCAACGGCATTCTCCAGGAAGTGATCGATCAGGACGGGCCGTTCCTGCGAGTACTCCACCGCCTCGCGCATGTAGCGCGTCACGGCCTCGGCGTCGTAGGCAATCACCATTGCCCGGCCGCCGAGCACGTAGCTGGGCCGCACCAGAACCGGATAGCCCAGCCGCTCGGCAACTTCCAGCGCCTCCGCCGAGCTCGTTGCAGTCCCGCCCGCCGGCTGCGGAATCTCGAGCTCTTCCAGCAGCTTGCCAAATTGCTTGCGGTCCTCGGCCAGGTCGATCGACTCCGGTGACGTGCCGATGATCGGCACTCCCGCCGCGCGCAGCCGCTGCGCCAGGTTCAGTGGCGTCTGGCCGCCGAACTGAACGATCATTCCCACCTTCGCCCCGCCCTGCGCTTCGTGGTTGTAGACCGCCAGCACGTCCTCAAGCGTTAGCGGCTCAAAATAGAGCCGGTCGCTGGTGTCGTAGTCGGTCGAGACGGTTTCGGGGTTGCAATTCACCATGATCGTCTCGTAGCCGTCCTCTTTCAGCGCGAACGACGCATGGCAGCAGCAGTAATCGAACTCGATTCCCTGCCCGATCCGGTTCGGACCCGAGCCCAGAATGATGATCTTGGGCCTCTCGGTCGGCGGTGCCTCGTCCTCCTCGTCGTAGGTCGAATAAAGATACGGCGTCATCGACTCAAACTCTGCTGCGCAGGTGTCCACCAGCTTGAAGACCGGCGTGACCCCTTTCGCCTCTCTCAGTTCCCTCACCCGCTGAACGCCCGCATGCCCTTCGAGCTTCCATTCCGTTGCGATTCGCTCGTCGCTCAGCCCCAGCCGTTTCAGCCGCCGCAGGTGATCCGCACTGATTCCCTCTGGAAAAGTTTCTGCAATCGCCGACTGCGCCAGCGTCACCTCCCGAATCTGGTACAAAAACCAGGGGTCCATCTTGGTCAGCCGCGCCACTTCGCGCACGCTGAGGCCGCGCTCGAAGGCGAAGCGCAGATAGCCGAGCCGCTCCGGCCGCGGCGTCACCAGCATCTGCGTCAGCCGCCGCGGCTCCAGCACTTCGGCGCCGGTCTTGCGGCCCGTCTCCAGCGCCCGCCAAGCCTTCATCAACGCTTCCTTGAAGGTGCGGCCCATGGCCATCACCTCGCCCACCGACTTCATCTGCGGGCCCAGTGTATCGTCAGCCCCGGGAAACTTCTCGAACTGCCACTTGGGAATCTTGACCACCACGTAATCGATGGTCGGCTCAAAGCAGGCCGGCGTCTTGCGCGTAATGTCGTTCGGTATCTCGTCGAGCGTGTAGCCCACGGCCAGTTTGGCCGCGATCTTGGCGATGGGGAAACCGGTGGCCTTGGACGCCAGCGCCGAAGAGCGCGAAACGCGCGGGTTCATCTCGATCAGCACCATGCGCCCGTTCGCCGGATTGATGGCGAACTGCACATTCGACCCGCCCGTCTCCACGCCGATTTCGCGCATCACGGCAATCGCCGCGTCGCGCATTTTTTGGTACTCGCGGTCGGTGAGAGTCTGCGCCGGGGCCACCGTAATCGAGTCGCCCGTGTGCACGCCCATGGGGTCGAAGTTCTCAATGGAGCAGATGATGATGGCATTGTCGGCCAGATCGCGCATCACCTCGAGCTCGAACTCCTTCCATCCGAGCACGCTCTCTTCCAGCAGGCACTCGTGCACCGGCGAAAGGTCCAGCCCGCGAGCCAGAATTTCCATCAGCTCTTCCCGGTTGTAGGCCACGCCGCCGCCCGTTCCCCCCAGCGTAAAGCTGGGCCGGATCAGCACCGGGAAGCCGAGCTTGGCCGAAAAATCCAGCCCGTCGCGAAGGTTGTTGATCAGCGCCGAGCGCGGCACCTCCAGGCCGATGCGCAGCATCGCGTCCTTGAAGAGCAGCCGGTCCTCGGCCTTCTTGATGGCTTCGAGCTTGGCCCCGATCAGCTCCACGTTGTAGCGATCGAGAATCCCCGAATCGGCAAGATCGACGGCCAGGTTCAACGCCGTCTGCCCGCCCACCGTGGGCAGCAAGGCAAACTTGCCTGCGCCGGGTTTGGCGGCCAGCATCTCCGCTTCAATGCGGATGATCTCGCCCACATATTCGCGCGTCAGCGGCTCGATGTAGGTGCGGTCGGCAAACTCGGGATCGGTCATGATGGTGGCGGGGTTGGAATTCACCAGCACCACCTCGTAACCCTCCTGCCGGAGCGCCTTGCAGGCCTGCGTCCCCGAGTAGTCGAACTCCGCCGACTGCCCAATCACAATCGGCCCCGAGCCGATCACCAGTATCTTCTGTATGTCATCTCTGCGTGGCATTGTTCTTCTTGTCTGTTCAGTTCTTACATCCTCTTGCTTTGAAAGGGCACGGCTTCAGCCGTGCCGATAAACATTCAAAAAACAGCGGAGCCTCGGCCCCGCTGCTGTCATCAAATTCGAGCTTTCTTCCCGCCGCCTCATCTCTTCCACCCCTCCATCATCTTCCGAAAGTCGCGGAACAAATAATGCGAATCGTGCGGCCCCGGCGCCGCCTCCGGGTGGTACTGCACGCTGAACAGCGGCAGGCTCCTGTGCCGCAGCCCTTCCAGCGTCTGGTCGTTCAGGTCCACGTGCGTCAGTTCCACCTCGTTGGCATTGATCGAATCCGGATCGACGGCGAAGTTGTGATTGTGCGCCGTAATCTCCACCTTTCCGGTCACGTTGTTGCGCACCGGGTGATTGCCCCCGTGATGGCCGAACTTGAGCTTGTAGGTGCGCCCTCCCAGCGCCAGGCCGGTCAACTGGTGGCCCAAACAAATTCCAAACACCGGCACACGCCCCAGGAACTGCCGGATCGCTCGAACCGCATAGTCCACCGGCTCCGGGTCACCCGGCCCATTTGAGAGGAAGACCCCGTCGGGCTTGAGCGCGAAAACATCCTCGGCGCTCGTCTCGGCAGGAACCACCGTCACATGGCAGTTCTCCCTGCACAACATGCGCAGAATGTTTTGCTTGATGCCAAAATCATAAGCTACTACATGAAGTCGGCGTTCCCGCGCTTCTGCGCTTTGGTCAAGGCAACTGGCCAGCAATGGGTCGCTCAACTGATTGCGAAGATCGCTCGGGTCCATTTCATAAATGGACCGCGTCGTCACCACCTTTGCCAGGTCGGTGCCATCCATCTTGCGAATGCTGCGCGCCCGCGCCACCAGCTTGTCGGCATCCGTCTCGATGGTCGAAATCACCCCGCGCATCACGCCGTGCGTCCGCAGATGCCGCACCAGGGCGCGGGTGTCGATTTCGGCCAGCACCGGAACCTGGTAGCGCTCCATGTACTCGTCGGTCACCCGTTCGGAGCGCCAGTTGGATGCGATCGCGGAGAACTCGCGAACGATCAGCCCCTCGATGTAGGGCCGCACCGCCTCGTTATCGGCCAGATTGGTGCCGTAATTTCCAATTTGCGGGTTGGTGAGAACCACGATCTGCCCGGCGTAGGAGGGGTCGGTGGCAATTTCCTGATATCCGGTAAGTGAGGTATTAAAAACAACTTCTCCCTGGCATTCGCCAAGGTGGCCGTAGCCGTGGCCGCGGAAGATACGCCCGTCCTCGAGCGCAAGAATAGACTGCATTGCCGCTCCGAAGAGTGGATTTAATAGATTTTATCAGGTTCATGCGGTGGATTTCCGGGCCAAATCTTTTCGCTTACTTCACGACCCCCACGTCCTGGGCCGGCCAGTATACGAAGGCGGCCTTTCCATAGATCAGCGAGCGGTCCACGGGGCCGAACTCCCGGCTGTCGGATGAGATCGAACGGTGATCGCCCATCATGAAGTAGCACCCCTCGGGCACCACGGTCTCGGCCATCGACCGGTTGTCCCGGTACTCCTCAGGCACATAACCTTCCCTGAGCGGCCGCCTGTTCAGCCACACCTGGCCGCGTTCAATGCGGATGCGGTCTCCCGGCAGGGCGATCACTCGCTTGATATAACTCTCCCGCGGGTCGCGCGGATAATGGAAAACCACCACGTCGCCCCGCTGAATCGCAGTGAACTGATACACGAACTTGTTGATGAACAGTCGGTCCTGATCCTCCAGCCGCGGCAGCATGCTGGTGCCTTCCACTCGCACCGGCTGGTAGAGAGTCGTGATGATAAAGACCGAGGCGGCGGCTGAGATCAGCAGATCGCGCAGCCACAGCCGCAAACTGCCCCATCTCCGCACAGGGGGCGCAACAGTCGCGTCGTCGTCACTGGAAACAGGGTTGCCCACTGAAATTCTTCCCACTGATTCTCAAAATACAACATCCGCAGTCCCGGGTCCGTTAGAAGATCGACAAATCATCCGCAACCCAGCCCGCCCAGTGGACATAGGACGCGCCCACGATTCGGTTTCTCCATCGGTTTTTGCTGGCTCGCCGCCGGAACCAGCGCCGGAGCTCCGCCCGCTGCAGTTCCACTCGTCAGGTTATCCTCTTCCAGCACCAACGGCCGCTGCAGAATCATCTCCACCTGCGAACCCGCCTCCAGATTCACGTCGGCTCCGCGTGTAAAGACCGTAGCCAGCGCCATGCCGGCCAGTCCTGCGCCCAATCCGCCCGCGAGCCCTGCAATCGGATGTCCAGCCGCCGCCCCCGCAATAGTTCCGGAAGTTGTCGCGGTCGGCAGCGCAATTTCCGCGGCCCTCCCGAGATTTCGCGTCTTGTCGCTGTCCTGTTCGATGGTGCCCTGCTCATCCCCCTGCATCTGCTGCTTCCTTGCGCCTGGAAGGCTGTTGACCACTCCGGGAAGCTCCACCAGTGTGCCATTGGGAAAGATCATCGAGGTAAAGTGCATGTCGAGCTGTGCCTTGCCCTTGACGTGCCCGGCTCGCGAAACGCGGTCAATCACACCCTGCACGTAGACTCCCGCCGGAATCATGACGTGGTTCCCGACCACCGCAGGGAAGATGGAAGACAGGTAAACCCCGTCGCCTGCTTTGGCGCTCTTGCTGTTGATCCCCGACCTCAACTGCAGCAGCACCTTTGTCCCGGCAGGTACGGTGTAAGTCTTCTTCTCCGGCGGGGCCGGCGCATTGCTGGCTGTGTTAGCAGTTGTCTCAGGCTGTGCAGTCTGGCTCGGCGCTGTAGCTGTGCTGGCGGCCGGAGCCTGGGCTGCCGGCGCCGCCGGCTCTTGAGCTGCGGATGCTCCCACGCCGATAATGATCGCTATAGCGCACAGGGCCTTCCAAATTCGCATACTCGCCTTTCGCCTCTGGCCGATAGACGGTTCGCTCAGCCATTAGGATAGCCCATAACCGAAAGAGCCCGGAAAACGCCGCCCGACGACGGCGCTCTTCCCTGCCCCGAAGCCCTCCCGCAGCCCGCCGAATTTACAATGGCAGCGGCAGGAGTGCGATGAACCTTGCGCTAGGCAATATCGAAATTGAAGCGGTGGACGCGGCCGGCCGCTTTGCCGCTGTTTACCGCGTTCTCGGCCAGGCAATTGCCGGCGGTGCTTTCCCGGGCTGCTCTTTCGGAGTGCTGGCCGGCGGCCTCGCCTGGGCCGGCGCCCTTGGCCGTTTCACCTATGAACCGGACTCGCCTGCCGTGGTCACGGAGACGGTGTACGATGTCGCCAGCCTGACCAAAGTTGTTGCTACGACGGCCGCGGCCATGCTGATGGTCGAGCAGGGGCAGATCGAGCTCGATTCTCCGCTTGCGCGCTGGCTGCCTGCCTTTGCCGAGGGCCGCAATCCCGCCGACCCCGCCCACGGCATCACGCTTCGCCATTTGTTGGCTCACAACTCCGGGTTGCCGGGCTATGTTGAGTTCTTTCGCACTGCGGTAACGGCTGGCCAACTCCTTGACGCCTGCCTTAAACTTCCTCTCGAAGCAGCTCCCGGGGAGCGCGCCGAGTATTCCGATCCCGGCTTCATCCTTCTTGGCAAGGCGCTTGAGGCGTGCGCCGGAGAAGACCTTTCCTCCTGCACTTCCCGCGAGATTCAAGCCCCATTTGGGATGTCTTCCACTCGTTTCCGCCCACCCGCTGAACTGCGTGCCTTCATTCCGCCCACTGAGCACGACGCGACCTTCCGCCGGCGTCGCATTCAGGGCGAAGTTCAGGATGAAAACGCCTGGGTGCTGGGCGGTGTAGCTGGCCACGCGGGATTGTTCTCCTCCACTCCGGACCTGCTGCGCTTTGCTGCCGGAATTCTTTCTGCCGTCAGCAACGATCTTCCTGCTCAACAAAGGAACACGCTCTTTTCGGCCGAAACCATAGAGCAGTTCGCAAAGCTCCAGCCGCCCCAGGGTAGTTCGCGAGCGCTTGGCTGGGATACTCCTTCAGAGAACTCTTCGGCCGGCCGGCACTTCTCCGTCCATTCCATCGGTCATCTCGGCTACAGTGGCTGCTCCCTCTGGATCGACCTTCGTGCGCAGATCGCCGCCGTGCTGTTGACCAACCGCACATGGCCGGATCGGTCCAACCAGGCAATTCGCGAGGTTCGCCCGGCTTATCACAACGCCGTCCGCGAAGCTCTCTGAAGGTTTTGCGCCGGCTTCCATTCTGGCGGGGCGCTCTGTGTTTTGATGGCAATTGGTCAGTTTGAAGGGTACGGGCTTTTTAGCCCCTGAGGGAATTCGCGATCAAACTGACCCACTACCGTTTTGATAACCCTCTTGCGCGGAATGCAGATACAATGACAATGTGGGGACTAATTCGATGCTGACCGGTCCGAGCCTGCCGGAAACGCCCAGAGCGCAGAAAAATGGCTCTGGCAGTGATCCAGGCGCGCCGATCCATCAGCTCACGACTGAAGGCCAAAACGAGGCGTCGCATGGCCTGGACACCAAGTCGGCCCTGGAGATCGCCCGCATCATCAATCACGAGGACGGCAAGGTTGCCGTCGCGGTAAGGAAGGCTCTTCCCGAGATCGCCATGGTGATCGACATGGTGGCCCGCAGTCTGCGCACGGGCGGCCGCCTGATTTACGTTGGCGCTGGATCCAGCGGCCGCATTGCGGCCCTTGATGCCTCCGAGTGCCCACCCTCCTACTCCACCGCTCCCGGCCAGGTGCAGTACATCATGGCCGGCGGTCCCAAGGCCCTGGCTTCCGCTGTCGAGGTCAATGAGGACTCCGAAGATCTCGGCCAGCGCGACGTAGCTCGCCGCCGTCCCACTCGCAAGGACGTCATTGTCGGCGTTTCGGCCTCCGGCTCCACGCCTTACGTCGTCGCGGCCGTGGCTTACGCCCGCGCGCGAGGGGCCCAGACTGCCGCGGTCACCTGTAATTGCGGATCTCCGCTCTCGTCCGCCGCCGACGTCACCGTGGTCGCGGACGTAGGTCCCGAAGTCATCTCCGGCTCGACCCGCATGAAGGCCGGCACTGCGCAGAAGATGATTCTCAACATGATCACCACCGGCGCTCTGACCCGGCTCGGGCTGGTCTACGACAACCTGATGGTGAACGTGCAGATGCAGAACTCCAAGCTGGTCGAGCGCGGAATTCATGTCCTGATGAGCGCCTGCCACGTCGATCGGGGCACCGCCGTAGAGGCGATCCGAAGCGCCGGCCGCAGCATCCCCATTGCTCTGGTCATGTTGAAGGCCAAGGTCGACAAGCCCGAAGCCGTTCGCCGCCTGGCCAAGTCCGACGGCAACGTGCGCCTCGCCATCGAGGACGATGTGCTGGAGTTGTGAACCAACGATACTGCTATGTAGCGCCGGTCTCCTGACCGGCTGTCGCGCGGGTTTCCCAACCCGCGCGTCGTGATTTAAGCCGACCCATTCGCTTGCTCGCCTAGAGCGTTATGATCGAATAACGTCATGCGTTTCGAGCTCTTTCTGGCGGCAAGGTACCTGAGGGCCAAGCGGCGGCAGGCTGTGGTCGGCGTCGTCACGGCCATCTCCATCGCCGGCGTAGCCGCGGGCGTAGCCGCGCTCATCATCGCTCTGGCCATTACCAACGGCATGCGCCGCGACCTCCAGGAGAAGTTGCTCGGCTCCACTGCTCACGTGGAACTGATGCGCGTCGAAGCCGACGGCATCCGCGACTGGCGTCCGCTGCTTGAAAAGCTGCGCCGCGTACCCCATGTTGCCGCCGCGGCTCCGGGGCTCTACGGTCAGGTCCTGGTGTCGCGCGGCCCGCGCGCCGGCTTCGCGCTCATCAAGGGCATCATCCCGGCCGAGGAGCGCACGGTCAGCAATCTCCTGGATTCCATCACCGCAGGTTCGGCCAGCGATCTGAATCCCGCACCCGCTTCAGAGACAGAGACGCAGCCCATCCGCGCCGCGGCCGCCGCCCCCCCGCCGCCCATCGTCCTCGGCAGCGACCTCGCCGAGCAGATCGGCGCCCAGGTGGGCGACAGCGTCCTTCTCACCAGTCCTCAAGGCGAGCTCACGCCGCTGGGTCTGGCGCCGAAATACGAGCGCTTCCGCGTGGCCGGCATCTTCCATTCAGGCTTCTATCAGTACGATGCCGCCTACTCCTTCATGCGCCTCGCCGACGCTCAGCAGCTTTTCAGCGAGCCCGACCTGCTCTCGGTCGTCAGCTTCAAGATCGACGATCTCAACCGCGCGCCCCAGATCGGCCGCGCCATCGAGCAGGCCGCCGGAAGCGGTTTCATGACCACCAACTGGATGGAGCAAAACCGCGAGCTCTTCCGCGCCCTGAAACTGGAGCAAATTGTCACCTTCATCGTCATCGCGCTTATCGTCATCGTGGCCGCGCTCAACATCCTCATCGCCCTCACCATGATGGTGATGGAGAAGGCTCGCGACATCGCCGTCATGATGAGCTTCGGCGTCCAGCCCGGCCAGGTGCGGCGCGTCTTCCTGCTGGAAGGGTTGCTGATCAGCGTCATCGGCACGGCGCTGGGGCTCGTGCTCGGCTATCTCGCCTCCTGGGCAGGAGGCCACTACCACTTCATCCACCTCTCGGCCGAGGTCTACTCCATCGACACGCTTCCCTTCGCGCCGCGCTTCCTCGACGGCGTCATCGTCTCGGTTGTCTCCATCGGCATCTCGCTCCTGGCCACGCTCTACCCGTCATCTTCGGCGGCAAGAATCCTGCCCGCCGAAGCGCTGCGGTACGAATAGGACAGGGACTGAGGGACCTGGTCCCTGTCTTCTGCGTTAGCCTTGTACTGATGTCCGACCAGCCCCATCCCGGCTCGCGCCGCCTGCGCATTGTGCTGCCCGGCGGCAGCGGACAGGTGGGGACATTGCTGGCAAGTTACTTTCAGCAGCAGGGCCACCGCGTCACGGTTCTCACGCGCAGCCCTTACGCAGCCCCGTGGGAGACGGTCCACTGGGACGGGGTCCACGCCGGCCCCTGGATCGAAACCCTGGAGGGCGCCGACGCCTGCATCCATCTCTCAGGGCGCAGCATCAATTGCCGCTTTACGCGGCAAAACCGCCGCGAGCTTCACAACTCCCGCATCGGACCCACGCGGCTGCTGCAGCGGGTATTCGCGGGCCTCGCCTCGCCACCGCGCCTCTGGCTCAACGCCTCGGCCGTCTCCATTTACCCTCATGCTTATCCCGCTCCAGTCCACGATCCGCAGATGGACGAGAGCTTCCCACTTGCCGGCGAGCCCCGTCGCATCTCCCGCTGGCGCCCTATGTCGAATCGCTGGAGGTTCGTCTCCGCGCTCACGCGCGACTGGGAGGTCGCATTCTTCGCCGACGAGTCGCCCCGCACCCGCCGCATCGCTCTGCGCAGCGCCATGGTGCTCAGCCCTTCGCCCGGCGGCGTCTTTCAGGTGCTCTCGCGCCTGGTCCGCATGGGGCTGGGAGGCCGCCAGGGCAGCGGCCGCCAGTTCGTTTCATGGATCCACGCCGGCGACTACGCCCGCGCCGTTGAGTTCCTCATCGAGCGCGAGGAGATCTCCGGCCCCGTGAACATGGCCGCGCCTGAGCCCTTGCCGAACAGCGACTTTATGGCTGCCCTGCGCGAGGCCTGGGAGATGCCCAACGGGCTCGCCGCCCCATCCTTTGCCATCGAGCTTGGCGCATTTTTACTGCGTACCGAATCCGAGCTTGTGCTCAAAAGCCGCCCCATCGTTCCCGCTCGCCTGATGGAGGCCGGCTTCGAATTCGAATTCCCCTCCTGGCCCGAAGCCGCCGGCGATTTGGTCCGCCAGTGGCGCTCCGCCGATTTGGGGTTTTAGCGTTTCCCAAAATGACTGCGGGGCGGCGCCAGACCGGACAGGCACCGCCCCGCACTTGTTATGACTCGCTACTTTTCGGGGCGGCGGTCAGCCGCCCCGAGTAGACATGAGCAGGTTTAGAGGTTAAAACACCAGCTTCAGCGACATTTGGAACTGCCGCGGGGTGCCATTTAACGTGGTGGAGGTGATGATGCCAAACGTGGCTGAGTTGGTGGAGTTGACCGGCACGCCGGCGGTGTTGTACGCCGAAATCGTAGCGCCTGGATTCGACAGAGGCGGAGTGTTGGACAGGTTAAAGACATCTGCACGGTATTGCAACTCGTACGACTCCCACAGTTTGAAGTTCCGGGCGAGGCCGACGTCCACACGGTCAAGGGGCGGCCCGTACAACTGATTGCGGCGCTCGTTGCCGATCGTCCCCGTCGCAGCCTTCTTAAACGCAGCGATGTCGAACCACTCGCCCACCGTACGATTTGACAACTTTCCGCTGGCGGTCATATCCGGGCGCTCACCGGATACTCCGGTTCTGCCGCTGGTGCCGCTGCCGGAGGTGACGGTAAACGGCATGCCGGTTTGGAAGACCGGTATGGCGCTGATGCCCCAACCATTGATTAGAGCATTCGCCACGCGGTTGGAGCTGCTGAAGGACGGTTTATAGGAGACCATGGCGGTCAAGCGCTGGCGCATATCCATCTCGAGGTTGCCGTAGTCGTAGTACTGCCAGCCATTCGAGATGGAGGTAGTCCCGTCTCCGTTGTCCACGATGCAGCCGGCATGAATACACGTTCTTGCCGGCCCGCTCGCTTGAATGTTGTTCCCCAGTTCGTGGGACCAGGTGTAGTTGACGGTTACGTTCAGTCCCTTGCTGAGGCGCCGGACGAAGGTTGCCTGCAGGGAAGTGTAGTGTCCCGAACCGTAGGAACCCTCGCTGTTCAGCGTCGTGCATGCCGACGGGTTCGTGGCGCTGGTTGCGAAGACGTTATACGGGCAGGCAGTTGGTTTCCCAGTAGTCGGCGAGGTCGAGTTCGCGACGGTCGTCGAGGGCATGTTCAGGTTCAGGCTCTGCCAGGAATGGCGCATGACATTGCCAACAAAACCTACAGTCAGCACGTTTCCGGCGTATTCCTTCTGCACTTGCAGGCTGAACTGCTCCAGATAGCTGTTCGGATTATGAAACTGCGTGCCGGTGATGGTGGACTTCAAATAATTGGATTGAACGGTCGCCAGGGAGGTGTTGTACACCGGATTGGGCACACCCGTAGTCGGGTCAACCCAGTTGTAAGTGCCGTCGGTGCCGAAATAGGAGGAACTACAGGCGGCAGCTGAATAGCCTCCGACACCACAGGTCATGGTGGAGTTGAACGGCGCCTGCTGCAGGTTGGAATGCTGCACGGGATAATAAGTTATGCCATATCCGCCGCGCACCACCATGTTATGTCCGGGGGTGGCGGCGAAGCCGAACCGCGGGGCGATGTCGCGCCAGTCGATGGCGACGTTTCCGCGTGAGTCGCTGTGCTGCGTGCCCAGCAAATCAGGAGAAACCAGCAACCCTTGGGCAAAGTCGAAGTTGGACATGTAGCCGTCAACCTCGGTCTGCGGGGCATAGACTTCGTAGCGCAGGCCAAGATTGAGGGTGAGCCACTGCTTGGCGCGGTAGTTGTCCTGCACATAGGCGGCGGGCTCCCAGTAACGATAGTGCGGGTTGACGAGGATGTTGCCGCGGGCCAGGGTCACGGCCTTGTCCTCCAGCAGGTCGCCCCATGCTGATTGGGTGTAGGCGCCGGAGAACGTATAGGTGCCGAAGATGCTTCCCTGCGACTGAGCCTGGTTGGTCTGCCGGCGGATGATCTGGATGCCGGTAGAGATGCTGTGGGCTCCGTGGTTCCAGTTGACCGAGCCGATGTAGTTGAAATAGGTGCCGACTTCAGGCAGATACGCCCCGCTTCCCAGGCCATTCAGCGTCGGAATGCCGCCACTGGTCCAGGTGTATTGGTCGTTGATGCAATTCGTGGCGTTGCATGTGGGGAACCCCAGGTTCGTAGCATCGTAACCATAGTTCGAGAAAAGGTCGTGAATGGCGTTGCGCATGAACCCGGCTTTCAAAGTCAGCAGCAGGTCCGGCCGGATGGTGTGGGTGTAGTTGAGCATCAAAGCCTGCTGACGCTCTTTCTCAAAGTCATAGCCCGTGTTGGGGTTAATGTCCTTCCCGCCGATGGTTACATCGGGGTAGGTTCCGGGACCAGTGGTGGTGGTGTCGTTATAGGAATAGCGGCCGTACAGGTTGTCTTTCTCTGTGAGGTGCTCGTCAACGCGCGCATCCCAGGTGGTGCCAGTCTGCAACCGGTTGGCGTTGCGAACGAAGTTGTACCCGGCGCAGCTGGTGCAGTTGGGGGCCGGGTACATGCTGAAGTACGCCTTTCCGATGGTGGTGACTGCTGTGCTGGGAATCACCGTGCCATAGTTCGTGATGTTCGTGGTCGAAGGGCCGAGCCTTTGATCAACGTATGTGAACTTCTGATCTGTAAAATCGTAACCACCGCTACTGTTAGGCGTCTCTTCTTGAAGCGTGGGCACGGTTGAGGTCATGGTCTGCCCTTTAACCTGCCGGAATTGCTCCCAGTCGCCGAAAAAGAAAGCCTTATCCCGCTTGATGGGGCCGCCGACGCTGCCGCCAAATTGGTTCTGGCGCAACTCAGGTTTCTTCAGCGGCGTGTTGACGCCGGTGGTGGCGTTAATAGTCCTGGCAAAATAGTCGCGTGAGTCGAAGATATCGTTGCGCAGGAACTCATAAAGAGTACCCTTCAACTTGTTGCTGCCTGACTTGGTGATGACATTGACCACGGCGCCCTGTGCGCGCCCGACCTCGGCCGAGAAAAGGTTGGTGGAGACGTTTACCTCCTCAATGGCATCCTCCGCGGGGCGAACGCCCGTGGTTCCGTTGATCCGGTCCACGTTATCCATGCCGTCCAGCTGATTGTTATTCCACGTATCGTGCTGTCCGTTGACGGAATACTGAGAGCCCAGGCGGCGGTCGGCGTTGCTGTTGCCGCTGGCCAGAGAATTCGGTCTCCCGATGGTGACGCCTGCGCTGTCTTGAACCAGGTTGAAAACGTTCTCACCATTCAACGGCATGTCGCTGACGGAGGTGTTGTCGATGACCGTGCCGACGGCCGAACTGTCGGTCGCCAGGGCGGGAGTTGCCTCCGCGGAGACGGCCACGGTCTCGCTGGCCGCACCCACCTGCAGCCTGGCATCCACGCGGGCGCGGTCGCCGGCCTGCAGCGCAAAGTCCTTGGCCACGTATTTCTTGAAGCCTTTAGCTTCGACCGTGACTTTGTAAGAGCTCAATTGCAAAAGTGTAAAGGTATATTCGCCCGACTTGCCTGTGGTTGCCGTAGCAGAAATTCCTGTGTTGATGTTCGTAAGGGTAACTTTGGCGTCAGGCACAACCGCACCGGTGCTGTCGGTCACCGTGCCCAGCACGTCGGCTGTGGTGACTTGCGCATGCAGGCAGCGCGGAGCGAAAAGCGCCGCAAGCGCAAGAAGCGCGCACACTGTGGTGATGTATTGAAACAGCCTGGCGGCGCCCGATTGGCGCAAATCCTGTCTTCTCGAACGGTTATGCATCTGAATTCCTCCTGAAATGCTGATCGCAGCGCGACAATTCGAATCCATCGCTCCGCGAAATTACTGCACAGAAGGCCACGGCTGCACACATCAACCGCGACCATCAGACATTACCTGCGAATGCCTTTATTGGGCAGTAACACAAATAGGCTCCTGGCCCCAAAGGCGCTTGATTTCGATGACTAACTTGATAGCACCGCTGAAAGGGCGCTGTCTAAACGTTTGTTGCGATGGCAGATGATCGAATAAACCGATGTTCAGAGGCTAGGTGAAGTCGCTTCAAGAAACATGCCTTTATCTCTCATCTATTTAGAGAAAAGCGCCGGCCCGATACCGGAGGGTAAAATCCGGTATCGGGCCGGCTGAAAGGGCCATTCGCCAAGCGATCGAGCCGCCTGCCGGGCATCAGATCTGCGAAGCGATGAAGAAGGCTTGACGCTGCGTCTTCTGCACCGTCCCGCACTTACCCGTGCAATCGCCGGCAAAGAGAACCTGATCCGCCGAGCCGAGAAACTTCTCCGCCTCATCCATGCGGGCCTTGTTTCCCAGCCAGATGACAAAGCTGTCGGCCTTGACGGTCTTCTCGGCGCCCGTGGAATCGGTGTAGGTTAATGTATCTCCTTTGATGTTCTTGACTGTGGTCTCAATCTCAAAGTTGATGTTGGGATGGTTTTCCAGGATTTGCACCTGGTTCATCATGTTGTGGGGGCCGATTTCCTTCAATTCAATGAGGTATTTCGTCGGGCAGAGGATCGTCACCTTATGACCGTCCTTGGCCAGGCCGATGGCGCATTCGGAGCTGTACATTCCTTGTCCGACGACCACGACATTGTTCCCCAAAGTCTTTTTGTTGGTGTAGGCGTCCATGAGATTGAAGACATTGGCTGCGCCCGCGGTCTCCCATTCCGAGAAGATGGGCTGGGAGCCGTTGGCGACCAGCACGGTGTCGTAGCCCTTGGACTTGATCAGCTCCGGTGTAGCCTTGGCGTTCAGCAGCACCTCGACTCCACGCTTGTTCACCTGATGGACCAGATAGTCCTTGAACTTTCTGTAAGTCCATTTCCATTGCGTGTAATCGGTGAACTGCATGTGCCCGCCGAGAGCCTTATCTCTCTCGTACAGGGTCACGGCGTGGCCCCGTTCGGAAGCGATCATGGCCGCCCTCATGCCGGCCACTCCGCCGCCGATGATGGCGACCTTCTTTTTGACCGTGGGCGCGGCAATGTTCTGGACCTTATATGCCGGCGTCGCCCACTTGGGATTTACGCTGCACATGTCATAGAACGGACCGTGAGTCCGGCTTAACCCATGGCAGTTGTGGCAGGAGATGCAGGGCAGAATATCGTCGAGCCTGCCTTCGGAAGCCTTCTTCACAAGTTCAGGGTCGGCGAAGAAAGGCGTAGTCATGCCGACCATGTCCGTGAGGCCGGCGGCAATGAATTGATCGTTCTGCGCTGCATCGTGGAAGCCGGCGCTGGGGCATAGAAGCGTCTTGATGCCGGCTTTCTTAAGGGCTTCAGCGTAGTAAAGGTGATACGGCTTGTCGGGGTTCAGCGTGAAGCTGTTGGGATGCTCGTTATGGCCATCGCGGATCCAGAGGATGTCTGTAAGCCCGTCGAGCTTCTTTGCCGATTCTACGGCCCCGTCGATCATATCCCTGGTTGGTTGATTGTCGTTGGAGACTCCGGGAGTTGACTTACCGAATTGCCAGTCGTATGACGAGCGATCGTAGACCCATTCGTGGAGAGGAGTCGTGTCCTGGCCCTGATCCATAGGAACAGTAAGATGAGTCAACAGGATCATGCTTGTGGAGTTACGCACTGCCTCCACGGCCTCGCGGTTGGTTGAGCTTAATTGATATACGTCATAGCCCCGTGCCTCAAGGTTCTTTGCCTCGGTCACGATCTCCTGAACCGTGCGGGTGTCCTGCCTTTGTCCTCCCGGGCCTCCGGGTCCGCCAGCTCCGCCAGTCGCGCGACGGGCACTCATGTTTCCGGCGCCATGAATGCCTTCTTCACCTGAGTAAGAGCCATCCGCATTCATCACCGCAGGGTGTGATGCGCCGCTCTGACCGCCTGCCGCGCCTTGAGGAGCTCCGCCTCCAGGTCCGCCAGCGCCACCGGGTGCGCCACCTTGACCGCCTGCCGCGCCTTGAGCGCTGCTGCGAGGTGTTGTCCCTCCACCGGGCTCGCCGACATAAGCGACCAATGCACCTTCAATGTGGATATCGTCGAGCATCCGGTTCAGGTAGTTATGAACTGGAGGGATATCTTCCCAGATGTGATCCGACATGTGGTCGGTGCCGCTGGTACCGGAGTATCTCATCGGATAGGAGCCCCAGGCTTCATTTACCGACACGATCGCTGCATTCTTCGCCATGTTGGAATAGTGATTTCTGTACACATCGGTGGGGTAATTCTCCGGTCCCTGCATGGCGTGGGGCGGTGATACGGTATGCATGATCCTGTTTTTCAGCATGACGTTCCGGATACGGAGAGGCGATAGAAGATGAGGGCATTTGTTGATCGCCGCGGTTGCGGCGGCTGCCGAAGCTGTCTGAGCTTCTAATTCAGCACGGACAGAATTGCCGGTTGCGCCGGCACCGTTGGCGACAGCAAACGCTGCCAGTTTCCTGCATGTCAGCGCGCAAGTGGAACCCACGGCGCCAAGAAGAAACTGCCTCCTCTTTACAAGCGATGTGATGATACTCACGATTTTCTCCTCCTGCTGAGATTTCTTTTTGAACTGGTAAAGGGCATTCCGCATCTTTCTGATTTCGGTGCGGTTTTTTGCCGCATTCCGGACTTTCCATCAATCAACGGCGCTTCAGAATAAGTGTTTCCTATAAAAGAAAGCCTGGCAGCGCTGCAGCACCGCCAGGCCAAGAACCATGGAGTGATACACCCTTTTGAACAAAAGCCTGAACGCGGACTTGAACTTACGATCGAGAGCCGACGCCCTAAGTCCGGTGAGCCCTGCAGCGCGGCCCACCTTTCGCGGTAGACACACTCCACTGCCTCAGGATTCACAGCAGCTCCACACTAACCTGTCTCCCTTTTAGGAATCCGATTTTGGGCGAATCTTATTTTGCCCTTCAATACGCGGTCAAGGGCATTTTGCCGACTTTTCGTGGCGCGAAACTCCGTCACTTTTTGTCAGCCGATACTTTGAGGCTGTCGCGGGTAACCACCGGACCCAGAGCCTGATAAGTGAAGTGTTCGCTTTTGCTTGCGTCGTGGGTTGTGTCGGTGGGGAAACTCTTGCTCCGCCGGTCGATGTCGTCGAAGATGGAGGGGAGATCGTCGGTGACAATTTTATACATAATCAGATACTCGGGCGACTGCCCGGCGTTGTCGCGCTGCACGGCGCTGCGGTGATAGCGCTGCGCGCTCACGATGCCGGGAGTGGCTGCCACCTCGGGCCCGTGCTGCTTGTTATACCACTCATTGAACTGCTTATCCTTGCCGGGCAAAGGGTTGTTCCGGGCGCAGAAGTAATAGGTCTTCATCTCTCCCTTGCCCGTATTCTTCGGTCCGGCTCCGGCGATCTCTGGCCCCAGCACCTCATAGGTGATGCTGAAGGTTGTGGTGTTGTCGACAGGAGAGTTCGCCATCGCATTGGGCGCGCCTTGTCTTGCAGGACCGCCTTGTCCGCCCTGACCCGCGCCCGGGGCGCCCTGAGCCGTCTGCCCTGGCGCCGGCTGGGCGCTGCTGGCGCCCTGGGATCCCTGGGCCCCTCTCGGTGGGCCGAAGCCCTTGTAGATCGCCGCGATATCATCCGTCTCGATGCGATACATCACCATGTACTTGCGGGGCGCTTCCTGCCTGGGCTCCTTGTCCTGATCGGCCGCGACGAAGCGCTGCGAGCTAACCACGTTCAGCGTCTGGAGCATCTCCGGCACGTGAACCTTGTCGTAATAGGTGTTGAACTCCGCATCCTTGCCTGCCACGGGGTTATTGAAGACGACGAGGTAATAAGCCTTCTTCGTCTCAGCGGCCGGCGCGGCGTTGCCCGTTGACTGCGAGAGAGCCAGCGATCCGCTGACCACAAGAGCAAGCAGCAGGGCATATAAACAGAACCGCGTCAAAAAGACTCGAGCGTGTTGATTCATGGTTCTCCTCTTCCCTTTGAAGCCGATTGAAGTTGGCCGCGATCACGAAAGGCCGATCTGCGGTGCGAGGCTGCGCATTTCACAGGCCGGCCCCACGCGCATGAATTTTATCGCGGCGATGTGACCGAGAGCCGGAGAATCTCGCCTGATTTCGTCAGCTGGAATTCGCTCAGGCCCCCAGCCGGGGGCGGATCGTTGAATGCTTTCTTTCTGTGCCATGGGCGGATGCCGGGTCATCCGGGCGCGGGGACCCGCCGCTGATTTCCAAAGAAGCCTATAATGGCGGCAGAACGACCGTTCACGCTAGGCGCATGGGAAAAAACATCCAGATTATTCCGGATGAAGCCATGTGGGCTCTGATGCGTTGGAGATGGCCTGGCAACATCCGCGAGCTCGAGAACTTCCTGGAGCGATCCGTGGTTCTCACACGCGGCCCGATTGTGCACGTCCCGTTGGCGGAGTTGAGGGCCGATGAGGAGAACGCGCCAACCTCGCCGGCTGAATCCTCGTCGCTCCGTCAAACCGAACGGGATCATATCGCTCAGGTGCTGCGCGACGTGAAAGGCAGCGTAAGCGACGCCGCCGAACGGCTCGGCGTCAAACGCACGACTCTCTATTGGAAGCTCAAGAAACTGGAAATCCGCCAGACTGACTTTATTTAGTCCTTTTGTCGGTATTTCGACAACATTTCCTCGTCACCATATAGCGTCACGGCTCCCCAGAGAGCCGCAATCCGTTCTCTTTCCTGAGCGTCCGAATTTGTTCGCGATTGGCACGGCTCGTGCTTCGTTTAGTCAAGGACACAAGAGAAATGCTAATGATCACCTACAAGAAGTCCAGCCAGGGAGTGACCCTGAAACTTGAGGGGCGCCTGGCCGGCGAATGGGTGAACGAACTGGCCGATTTCTGGGCGAAGACGGCTCAGCGGGTGGCCTTCGCAAGGCTGTTCGTCGATATTTCCGACATCACTTACGCAGATTTCGAGGGAATCAAGGCGCTGCGGGCCATCTACTCTCAAGCGAAGGCTGAGTTCGTCTCCAATTCGCCATGGACCCGATACCTCGCCGAAGAAGTCAAATCCATTCGCGAGGATTCTGTCGCTGAGCAGACGGCCGAGTACAGCGGACAGTTCAAGACGCTGCTCGAATTGCCGGGGAAGTTTTTCAGCAAGCTTTCGCCGGAAGAGTTCAACACGTTGATGTGGATGGGATTCCCGATGTCGTGCCAACCGGGAGAAGTGCTTTTCACTGAAGAGGATTCCGGGCTTGAGAGCGTTTACCTGATCCTCGAAGGCAAGGTCATGCTTTCCATCAGCGCGCCCAATGATGAGCGCTTCCCCGGCGAAGAGCGGCTTACCTATAGCGTGGCGAAAGAGGGAGACATCCTGGGACTCGCATCCGTCTTGTCGTCCACTCCGCCCGAGATGACGGCGGAGACCCTCGACAGGGCAAGACTGGCGCGCATCTGGCGAGACGATTTTCTGAACTTCCTGTCTCATCACCCCGATGTCTATGAGGCGGTGATTGACGAGGTGAGAGAAGATCTGCACTCCGCCATGCGCTTCCTGCGAAACGCCAATTGCGCAAAGCAGCCGATGGCGTCGTAAGAAGAGAGCGGAATTACAGGACGTGGGTCGGAGACCCACGTTACAGCCGGCTGGGAGGCCGGCGCTACAAAGACGATTGGGCGCCCGACCAAAGGAGGGCGGCGCTACAAGGACACCTGGGCCAAAGGATGAGTGATATGAGCACCGATATTCGCGTACTGCAAATCGAAGATTCCCCAGACGACGCAGAGCTGATGCTGCGCATGCTGAAGAAGGCCGGCTTCCTGGTCTACTCCGAGCGCATCGAGACCGCGGCGGAGATGCGCCAGCTTCTTGCCCGGCAGCAATGGGACGTGATCGTCGCCGATTATCGCTTGCCGAATTTCGATGCGCCGGCTGCCCTGAACGTGCTCCAGGAAAGCGGCAAGGACATTCCTTTCATCGTCGTCTCGGGCGCCATCGGCGAGGATGTCGCTGTAGAGATGATGAGATCGGGCGCGCACGACTATCTGCTCAAGGATCGGCTGGAGAGGCTGGCTCCCGCCGTTGAGCGCGAAATCCAGGCAGCCCGCATTCGCAGGCAGCATCGCCAGGCGCAGGAAGACCGGAGCGCGGCGCATTCCGAGCTGGCGGCGATCAGCTCCAATGCTCCGGTGATGCTTCTGGTGGTGAACGCGGAGTTGCGCGTGGAGAAGCTAAACAACATGGCAGCTCGCTTGAGCGGCCGGCCCCTGCACGAGTTGCTCGGCGCGCCCCTTGGCGATGTGATCGGCTGTGCCCATGGGTCAGACGCTTCCGCCGCCTGCGGATCAAGTAAGCATTGTGCGGAGTGCGCCATCCACAAATCCGTGGCAAGCGCAATTCAGGATGCAATCAGCGACGAATCCATTGAGCTATGGAGGCCTGCGGCCTCCGGAGATCCGCGCCAGGACCGCTGCTATATGGTCTCCATTGCTCCGCTGGCCCTGGGCTCGAACCGGAAGGCTTTGATCTGCGTGCAGGACGTTACCGCTCAGAAGCAGACGGAGCGGGCCTTGCGGGAGACCGTGGACCGGCTGGAGCTGGCTTTGGTGGAGAGGGCCGTGCTCTTTCAAGAAGTTCATCACAGAGTGAAGAACAACCTGCAGATCATCGCCTCGCTTTTGGCCATGCAGGCCAGGGCGATGCAGGATCCCGATTCCGCCGGGAAGCTGAGGGACACCGAGCAGCGCGTGAAAGCGATGGCCATGGTGCACGAGCAGCTCTACGCCCAGAAGGAAATCGGTTCGGTCGACCTGGCCACCTACATTCGCACGCTTGCCCCGCAACTGGTCTCGACGCATCCGGGAGATGCGTCCATCACTCTGCGGCTCGACCTGATGCCAACCTGGCTTACCCTCGAGCAGTCCATCCCGTGCGGATTGATCCTGACCGAGTTCATTACCAATGCGCTGAAATACGCCTACCCGGAAGGCAAAGGCGAGATCGTGGTGCGGTTGTCGTCTGACTCATCCGCAGTCGAGCTCGCGGTCTCCGATACGGGCGTCGGCCTGCCGGGCGATTTCGATTTGAAGAACTCGAGGTCGCTCGGACTGACCATTGTTAAGGCGCTCACAAGGCAAATCGGTGGCAGCCTGGAGATCGGACCGCCCCCGGGATGTGCCTTTACCGTTCATATTCCAAGAGATTCGGAGAAGAGCGTGAGACCGGCCGCGCAAAGCGCAGGTTCGGCCTCCTCCACTGACCGAGAACAGAACCTGGGCCGGATTGCGGTCTGGTAGCGAGGAGTCAATCATGACGGGACGGATTCTGATCGTCGAGGACGAGCTGATCGTGGCGATGGATTTGAAACAGGTGCTCGAACAGTACGGGCTTGAAGTAGTCGGGGTTGCGGAAAGCGCGTATGTTGCGCTTCAGATCGCAGTGGAGGCGCGGCCGGACCTGGCCCTGATGGATATCAACCTCGCAGGCCACATGAACGGGATTGACACGGCTCGGCAACTGCGCGCATACGGTGTTCCCTCGGTCTTCCTCACCGCGTATTGCGACGATACGACACTGGCCAACGTAGCCGAAGAAATGCCTTACGGCTACCTGATCAAGCCATTCAGCTCCCGCGAGCTCAAGATCGCCATTCAAATTGCCCTGCATAGGCGGGCCGAGATCGCAATGGCCCGCTCCAAGGTTGACGATTTCGAGGCGGTTTCCATGCCCATGGTGCAGTTAGACGGCAATGGCCACATTCTGCGCGTCAACGAGGCTCTGATCCGGGAGACGGGGCTGGCCGCCGAGAGCCTGCTGGGCAAGACGCTCAAGCTGTTGAGTGAAAGCCCCGATCCTCGCATCGGAACGATGCTCGCGCCAAGGCTGCAGGGGCAGGCCTGCGTCGCCATTGCAGGCGAGCAAGGCAGCTTTGCTTCCGCCCAGCAGGGGGTTGCCGCGGAGAGCAGGTGAGAAAGCCGCGCCCGGCAGGTGTCAAGATGAGTTCTTCGCGAGTGCCAAAGGCAGGCAGGACATTGAGCCACGTGGCCGTCCGCTGCTCGCTTGCTGTGGCCGCCGCGCTGGCCGCGCTGCTGGTGCATGCCGTCCTGCAGCGCATTCTTGGGACCAAATTCCCCTCATTCATGGTCTTTTACCCCACGATCATGGTGGTGGCACTCTGGGCGGGCCGGTGGCCTGGGCTTGTCGCCACAGCAACCTCCGCTCTGCTCACCGACTACTTCCTCCTCGCACCGCGATACACCCTTGCGATTGCAAATGCTGAAGAAGCGGTCGCTCTGGCATTGTTCGCTGCCATTGGCGTCTCTATCTGCTGGGTAGCCGACGGTTACCGGCGAAGCCGCGAACGAATCGCTGCTCACGAGAGGGATCTCGCCGCTCGTCAAACTGAGGAGAAGTTCGGAAATCTCCTGGCGGAAAGAGCGCGGCTGCTCGAATTAAGCTACGACGCAATCTTCGCGCGAGACGGCGAAGACCGGATCACGTATTGGAATCAGGGAGCGATCGAGATTTACGGCTACACGCGCGAAGAAGCCCTGGGTCGTACTCCCCACGAGCTGTTGAAGACGGAGCTTCCGCAGCCGCTCGAAACCATTCATGAGGAAGCCAGGCGAAGAGGCCGCTGGACCGGCGACCTCGTCCACACGCGCAAAGACGGCACGAAGATCACGGTGTCGAGCCGATGGGCGGTCGACCTGGACGCGGAAGGAAAGATCGCGGCCATCCTGGAAACGTGCAGCGACATTACCGAGCGCAAGCGGGCAGAAGCGTCGTTGCGAGAAAGCGAAGAGCAATTGCGGCTGTTCTTCGAGCACACCCCCGTTGCTCTGGCCATGTTCGACCGCGAGATGCGTTATCTGCACTCGAGCTGGCGGTGGGCGGAGGACTATCACCTGCCGGGGCGAGATCTGCGGGGCCTGTCGCATTACGAGCTCTTCCCTGAAATCTCAGAAGAGTGGAAACAGGCGCACCTCCGCGGACTCGCGGGAGAGGTGGTTTCGGCGGAAGCTGACCGATTTGACCGCGCCGATGGCTCCGCGCAATGGGTGCGGTGGGAAGTGCGCCCTTGGCGCGATTTCCGCGGGGATGTGGGCGGAATCGTGATTTTCGCCGAAGATATCACCCAGCGCATTCAGACCCAGCAGGCCCTGCAGGCGAGCGAAGAGAGGTTCCGCTCGCTCATTGAGCAATTGTCCGATGCGTTCTTTCTGCACGATGACGATGGCCGCTTCCTCGAGGCGAACCGCGAGGCCTGCGAAAGTCTCGGCTACACACGGGAAGAGCTGCTTGGCATGGGTGTTTTTGACGTGGAGGTGGATGTCGACCAGGGCGCGGTGCGACAGGCCTGGGAGCAGGCTGAGCCCGGGAAGGCTTACACCCTGCAGGCGCGCCACAAGCGCAGGGATGGAACGGTGTTTCCGGTGGAGGCCCGGCTGAGCCCCTTTCACATTGGCGGAGAGAAGCTTCACCTTGGGCTGTTTCGCGACATCACCGAGCGCCTGGCGGTCGAGCGCAAGCTGCGCGAAGACAAAGAGCGCATCGATATGGCCATGAACGTGGCGAGGGCCGCCGAATGGGAGGTAGACCTGACGACCGGCAAAGCCTATCAATCGGAACGGCATGCGAACCTGTTCGGATATGGCTCACCCCAGGGAGATTGGAGCATTAAAAAGTTTCTTCAGCACGTGGAGCCGGCAGATCGATCCCTGGCTCGCGAAAAGTTGCAGGAATGCGCCGCGACCGGAAGCATGGATTACGAGGTCCGCGTGAGGCGCGCGGATGGCGAAATGCGCTGGCTGTGGCTGAGAGGGCGCTTAAGGACCAACGAGGCGGGGAAGCCGGTGAGCGTATTCGGCACCGTGCAGGACGTATCGGAACGCAAACAGGCCGAACAGGAGCTCCAGAAGCTCAACGAGGAGCTCGAAGATCGCGTTCGGGAGCGGACGGCGGAACTGGAAGCGATGCACAAGGAAGCATCGTCTTTCAGCTACTCCGTCTCCCACGACCTGCGCTCCCCACTGCGGACCCTGGCTGGTTTCAGCCAGGCGCTGCTGGAAGACCATGCCGAGCGGCTGAACGAGAAGGGGCAGCACTACTTGAAACGAATCCAGGCGGCCGCGCAGCGCATGGGAGATCTGATCGATGCCTTGCTGAGCCTTTCGCGCCTGACGCGCGCGGAGATGGAGATCAAGCCCGCCGACCTGTCGGCGATTGCGCAGGGGGTTGTGAACGGGCTCCGCGACAGCGACCGGGGCCGTGATGTGGAAGTGAGGATTGAGCCCGGCTTGAACGCCAGGGGAGATTCGCGCCTGCTGCACGTGGCGCTGCAAAACCTGCTCTCGAACGCCTGGAAATTCACGGCGCGCAGCGAGCACGCGGTAATTGAAGTGGGGAAGCTGAACGGCCGGCCCAGCCCGACCTTCTTCGTCCGCGATAATGGGGCCGGGTTCGATATGAAGTACGCAAGCCAGATCTTTGCCCCATTTCAGCGGCTTCACTCGGAAACTGAGTTCGCCGGCACCGGCATCGGCCTGGCTACAGTGCAGCGCGTCATTCTTCGCCACCATGGGCGTATCTGGGCTGAAGCGTCGGAAGGCCGGGGTGCAACCTTTCTTCTTTGAACTCGGCATCTAAGCTGCCACCGGGCCGAATCGGGGGAAAGATGAGCAGAAAGCAGTTTGAAAAGCTGCGCACATACATCCTTCTGGTGGAAGACGACCCTGACCACGCGGACCTGGCAGTCCGCGCCCTGGAGAAGAACAGGGTCGCTGACAAAGTTGTCGTGGCCCGCGACGGCGAGGAGGCTCTCTCCCATTTGTTCGGCGGGCAATCTTCCGAGATTCCGGCAATGGTTCTGCTCGACCTGAAATTGCCCCGAATGAGCGGCTTTGAAGTGCTGCGCCGCATCCGGGAGAATGAAATGACGCGGTTTTTGCCGGTTGTGGTTCTCAGTTCATCCGATGAGGATGCGGACCTTCTCCGCAGCTATGAGCTGGGCGTGAACAGTTACATTCTCAAGCCCGTCAGCTTTACCGATTTCGTCGAAGTCACGCGCCAGGTGGGAACCTACTGGCTCAAATTGAACCAGACGCCGGTCGAAAAGCAGTTGGGATCACGCGGCGTTGATTCCCCAGATGGCTCCGGATCCTGGTCCCGAATCCGCGATTTTCCTGAGAAAGAGACGGCGGCCCAGGATTCTCGAAAGGGAGTAGATGGGGTCAGGAGCGGAAGGAGTGAGGAGCGGGAGGCAAGTTGATGATTCCAGTCGGCTGCCCCCCAAGCGATCAGAACCCGATTTGCCGATCCGGGCCCGGCGGTAAAGGAATAATAGTCCGCCGGCAAACTGCGAGCGCCGTAGCCGCCGCCAGATTCACTGCCATCGTGAGCCACGCCGCCGGCCAGAAGCCGTAAACGGGAATGAGAAACCCGCTCAAGACCAGCGCCCCCGCGCAGCCGCCCAGCAGATCGAGACCGTAGAAAGCGCCCAGGCCGCCCCGGCTCTTCCCCTCGCCGAGCCTCCTCTCCGCGCCAAAATAGATCCGCGCCGCCACAACAAACTGAAATCCTCCCAGCACTCCCGCCGCCGCGGCCATCGCGGGAAAGACAGCTTCAGCGGCAACCCACTGGGCCGCCGTACTCCGCAACGCGGAGGCGAGCCTGGCCACGAGCAGAAGTGCCGGAGGGGCGAATGCAAGCAAGAGCTGCACACCTGTCAGGTCGAGGTGATGTGCGCGCCGCTCAGGGGCTAAAGCCCCCGTTTGTTTCGCAGTGTCATCGGCACGAGTGAACTCGTGCCCTGATACAAACCTATCTTCGAACCGATCTTTCCTATCTCCCCGCCGCATCCCGAGCCAGCTCCCCAGAGCGATCCCCGCCATAAAGAGCCCGACAAGCACGGCCAATTGCGAGTAAACGTATCCGTAAATCGACTGAAAGGCGAGCAGCAGAAAGATTTGCAAGGCCATCAACGTGAATCCGGTGGCCGCTACAGACGACGCCGCAGCAGCCTTCACTCTGCGGCCGCGGCCGGGCAGCAGGATGAGCAGCACCACCACCGCCGCGAGCACCGCCGCTACTGCGCCCGCGATTCGCGAGAACGGGATCGTCTCTGCCCTGCGAAACCATCCGGCATAACCGGACTTGAACTGCGCGCTCCACAGCACGACGTCAAAGGCATAGGCCACCGGCGCAAAATCCCTGTTCACCGGTGTCGCAGCCAGCGGTTTCAGATCGTTCCCCACCTGTTCCATCCGGTCCGCCGACATCCGGTAAGGCAGAAAGTATTCGCGCACGTATTGCGTGTTCAGCTTTCTCTCGCGCAGCCGCGCCACCAGCACCTTTGGATCGGCAGTCAACACTCCCGTCTCCTCCGCTCCAAAGAAGTGGATGATCTCACCGGGAATTGTGGCCTGCGAAGGAAACACCTCTCCGAATGTGCGCTGGATGGAGCGCAGAAACTGGGCCAGATCCGGACTGATTGTCTCCTCCGACGAGCGCAGTTGAATCGCAACGATGCCGCCTGCTGCCAGGTGCGCCCTCGCCGCGCGGAAAAACTCCTCGGTGTAAAAGCGGTTCCACTGCGCGGTCTGCGGATCGGGCACATCGACCACGATCGCGTCCCACTTCTGGCTTGCGCCCGTTAGAAATCGCCGCCCGTCGGCCAGGTGCACGCGTACGCGCGGGTCGGCGAAGGCCGCGGCCTGCTCCGATAGGTATCGCCGCGCCAGCGCAATCAGCTCCGGGTCGAGCTCCACGTAATCAAGCTGCTGAATGGACGGATGCTTCAGCGCCTCCGCCACGCCCCCCGTAACACCGCCGCCGATCAGCAGAACGCGCGCGGGCGCCGGGTGCTCCAGCAGCGCGTAATCCACCGCCTCCTCAGCCGCGGCCGGGTCGGGCGCATTCCCCAGAATCGAGCCGTCGGAATAGATACTGCGCACGCTTCCGGTGCGCGTGACGGTCAGGTTGCCGTAGATCGTGTCCTGTGAGGCAACGAGATCGAATCCGCGCCACAGCCGGGCCTGGGAGGCGCGCTCCAGGCGCGGCGCGATACGTAGGATGAGCGGCCCAGCGGACCCAAGGGCCGCAATCGACAGCATCGCGACCTGCACGCGGCGCAGGCGCGCAACCAGCACCAGCGCCATGCACATATTCGCCAGTGCTACAGTGGCCGCGATCTGGAACGGCTCCAGAAACCGCACCAGCAGCAGGCTGGCCAGAATTCCCCCTGCGCCTGAGCCGGCGGCATCCAGCAGGTAAGCTGTACTGGCCGACCGGCGCGCTGCCAGCCCGCCTCCGGCTTCGATCAGCGTTGCCCCAGCCACAAAGAGCGCTCCGCAGACCATGCAAAAAACGCTCAGGCAAGCCAGCGAAGCGAACAGCATGGGCACAGGCCCAACCAGCTCGCCGGGAACGGTTTCGATAAGGGCCTTCGCGGCTCGCAGCGCCCAGATCGCCGCCGGAAGGCTCGCGGCCGCAAGGCATTCAAGCATTGCCACGGTCCAGCGCGGCCGCGCGGGAGCGCGAAACAGGCCGGCCAGACCGCTGCCTGCGGCTGTCCAGAAGAGCCACACGGCCAGCAGAACTCCCAACGAGATCTCATTGCCGCCAAAAACGCGGATCGACTCCCGCATCAGCACGATTTGGCCTACGACTGCACTGGCGCCGGCCACAACCAGGGCAGCGTGCGCGGCAACGGACCCATGCTTCTCCGCTCCTGGAGACGCAGTTTGGCTTCCTCTTTCCATCGATAGGCAATTAGAGCATTTTTGTCAGGCAGTTCACAGTCCCGAGAAGCTTCCGGGGTTTCCCACCCATCGCGTCCGCCGCGGCGGACCGCGCGATGGATGGGGCACGGGGCGTGAAGGATGAGACGCGGACGGTCTGCTCGAAAATGCTTAAAAGGACGGATGCCGCAGATTTGCGAGGATGAACAACACTAAAGGTCAGAACCGCGACCGGAAACGCGGGCCACAGTGCTCTCGACTTCCAGCAGGACTCCGCTGAAGAACCTGCCGCACTCTGGGAATATCTGTTCTACTGCCTGACCGGAAGCATCGGGTGGCATACCGCCCGCCCCATGCTGACATAGGTGAAACCACGAGCTTTCATCTCCTCGGGCCTGAAGAGATTCCGCCCGTCGATCACGATCGGAAAGCGCATGACCTCTGCCAGTCTTTCCAGATCGATCTCGGCAAACTCCTTCCACTCGGTCAGGATCAGCACCGCGTCGGCGTCCCGCGCCGCCTCAATCGCATCGGCGACATAGGTCAGCTTCGCGCTCGGCGGCAACAAGCTCTTCGCATTCTCCATAGCCGCCGGATCGTATGCCGCCACCCGCGCTCCCGCCTTCACCAGTCTTCGGACCACGTCGATCGCAGGCGATTCCCGCACATCGTCGGTTCCCCCTTTGTAGGCCAGCCCCAGCGCCGCGAGCCGCTTGCCCTTGATTGTCCACAGCGCCGCCAGCACCTTGCTGAAGAAGATATCCTTCTGCGTCTCGTTGATCCGCCGGATCTCCTTCAGCAGGCGGAAGTCCACGCCCTGCTGTTGCGCGACCCACTGGAAGGCGGCCACGTCCTTGGGAAAGCACGATCCTCCGTATCCCAGCCCCGCGCGCAGAAACTTAGGCCCGATCCGCGCATCCATCCCCATTGCCGCCGCAATGTCTTCGATGTCGGCATCCACCGCCTCAGCCAGGTTCGACACCGCGTTGATGAAAGAAATCTTCAGCGCCAGAAAGGCATTCGACGCATGTTTGATAATCTCCGCTGCCTGGGCGCTGGTCACCAGAATCGGGGCCGGGTCTTCCAAAGTCCTCGGCCCGGGCACCGCTCCCGGCTCATCGTAGTAGCGCCCGCTCGTCAGCGGCTCGTAAATCCGCCGCAGAAGCGCTGCTGCCCGTTCCGTCCCCGCCCCAACCACAATTCGGTCCGGATGCAGAAAATCCGTGATCGCGGTTCCCTCACGCAGAAACTCAGGATTCGAGACCACGTCGAAGCTATCCGCCGGCACATGGTGCCGCTCGAGAACCCTTCGGACCCAGTCGTTTGTATACACCGGCACCGTGCTCTTCTCCACAATCACCTTATAGCCGCTCACCGTGCGCGCGATTTCAGAGACGACCGCTTCCACATACGACATGTCCGCCGCCCCGCTGTCGCCCTCCGGCGTGCCCACGGCGACAAACACCGCCTCGCTCCGCGCCGCGGCTCCGCCGAGATCGGAACTGAACTGCACCCTGTGTCCCCGGTGCCGCTCGAGCAGCTCCGGCAGCATAGCCTCGTAGATCGGTACGCCTCCTGCGCAGAGAAGCCGCACCCGCGCCTCGTCGATGTCCACGCACTCCACCGTGTGTCCCATCTCAGCAAAACAGACCGTCGCCACAAGACCCACATACCCCGATCCCACAACGCAGATGGAAACTGGCTCGCTCATTGACCTCTCGATCTCCTCTTCTTTTTTTCGTTGCTGGGATCCGTTCAATCCCTAGCATACATGGACCATGATGCAGCCAAGCCATGAGCGGTTCGCGGATTCACCGGGCGGCACCGGGCGCAAGGCGGTCGCGATTCGGTTCGATGCAACAGAATTGCCTTTTTGGCCTACTAAACTTTCATAATCCGTCTGTTTGGATCACCTTTCAGTCTGGCCGAGCAGACGCAACAAAGTCCAGGGATGGTTACTACACCTTCGTAATCTGGAAGTGTTACTACTACGACGGTTTTGATTGATCCAGTAACGCAAAAAAACATCACTCTCTTTCATGCTAGCCCCAAAAAGCGGTATAATCGCTGATCGGCTGGTCCTGCGCCTGAGAGCGACTGGCAAATACAAAACATAAGGGCGGCGGAATTTTTGGTGTGATGTAGCACTTATCTGTTTGTTTGATGTCTTGCCTTGGGAATGAAGTGGGTCCTGCATGTTGAGCTGGACACGGGCGATAAATCCCCTTTTCTTCCCTTCGCTCCGGTCCCGGTTACCTGGTAAAAATACTGGTTTTTGGGCTTAGTGAGCAGCTGGCGCGACGCGCGGCTTGGCCTGAGAGTTCTGTCGGTGAAGAACGCTTTTCCCTGACTAAACGACAACAATAACCGCTGCGGGTGCCGTACGGCATCATCGGTGTCCGCAGAGTCTCTGTGAGCGAATTTCCGCAATGGCGACCTGGCAAAAGCTTTTACCTTCACCGATTCGCGTTCTCGTTGCAAATGGTCACACCCTTTTCCGGGGCGCGCTGCACGGACTCCTCGAGTCCGGGGGGTTCGAGGTGGTCGGCGAGGCATCCGACGGCCAGACGGTGGCCACCATGGCCAAACGGGTGGGGCCCGACGTGATCCTGCTGGATATGGCCATGCCCCGGCAGGATGCGATCAGTATATTGAGAGAATTATCAATCGCTAAGAATCCGGCGCGCACGCTTCTGCTCACTACGTCGTTGGATCGGGGACAGGTAGTTCGCGCCCTTAAGCTGGGAGCTTGCGGCGTCATCCCGCTGGATGCCACACCCCAGCAACTTTTCGATAGCATTCGCTGTGTAATGACCGGCCAGTACTGGGTGGGGCGCGATAACGTCTCGGACCTGGTTAAAGCGCTTCGGGAAGAAAGCCCAGCCAGCGATGGTCCCCGCCCAAGGCAATTCGGTCTGACTTCTCGCGAGATGGAGATCGTCACGCTGATTGTGGCTGGCTATTCCAATCCTGATATTGCCCAGAGGTTCTCAATCAGCGAGCAGACAGTGAAACATCATATTAGTCATATTTTCGATAAAGTGGGCGTCTCCAACAGGCTCGAACTCGCCCTTTTCGCCGTCAATCATCAGCTGACAGAGCCCGCCCTCTAGGATTGCACCACCATACAAACGAATTAGTGCGAATGGTCAATGAGTCCTACTTCTCCAAAATTCCGGAGAAACCTCCGACCGAATCTGTTGATTCGTGCCGGTTCGGGTTTCAAATGCTTGCATCCGCGACGCTACGAAACAACTCTAAGCTGTAAGAGGTCGCGGATTGACCTTAGCAACCCCGACCTTGCACTGAGGAAATAGAACGGACCCGGATTGCTGAAGACCGTGTTCGCGTTAGAGAAACGGCATTAAGTTACAAATAGCAATGTTCGACCGGACTAATCCGAACGCTGTAGAACTACAGGGTTCTATCTCGACCCTACTGTCGGGCTATTGCACTCCACCTTGAACCTCAAGTACGCTTGCACCGATGCTGATGAACGAACGCTGAAGCCGAACGTCCTGTCGCTATTTTGCAGCCGGGCTATGTAAGCCGATGAAGCTCAGGTTTGATCCGACTCATGCAAACGAATACCCACGAAATCAAACTCGTCCCCAGACCCGTTCACGATCTGTCTGAAAGACTGGTCCCGATCGCATATCGTGCCAGAGTTCCCCGCGCCACGCGCTATGACATTTGCGCGGCCATGCGCTACCGCGTGCGGGGGAAGAAGGAATGGCACGAAGGCGTAATGAAGAACATGAGCGTTTCCGGTGTGCTCCTCAGTACGTCACATTCTCTCCCCCTAGAGGCCATCATCGAGATGAGGTTTTCTCTTCCCGTTCATTTGGTAAGCGGCGAATCTGCTGCGGAAGTGCTTTGCCGGGGTTCGGTGGTTCGAATCTCGAAAGGTGAGTTGGCAAATGGGGAGTCAGCGATTGCCGCTCGCGTGACTCACTCGCGGTTTTTGCGACAGGAGAGATAGACACGAGGAGTTGCCAGAGCATCGGCTCTTCGACCGAGCGCGTAGTCGAAGCAGGGTCTTTTAAAAATCGTCACACTTCGGGCTTGCAATATGAAGTCGAGTTCCCATAAGCGCGATCTGGGGATGTCTACTCGAGGTTTGTGGCGCGATTTCAAGGAATGGGCAATGTAGCTCACAGGGCGAAGCTGTGCCAAAACGTTGCCTCTGATGCATCGTTAGCGTAGTTGAAGACGGGGATAAAGATGCTGACTGAAGACACTTATCGTGCTGAAATCGAACCACTTTTGCCGTGGGCAGCGGTGTATACCCGTCATCAGCATGAAAAAATCGTCGCTCAGACGCTAACTGCCAAGGGTTTTGAGGTTTTCTTGCCGCTGTACGAGTCGGTGCGGCGCTGGAAAGACAGGCGCAAGCTGCTGAACCTGCCTCTGTTTCCTGGATATGTCTTTGTGCGGGGAGCGATTGACAGGCGTCTTCATGTCGTTACGACGCCCGGAATCCATATGATCCTCTGCCAGGGCGACAAGGTCGCCACCATCCCCGAAGAAGAAATCCAGGCTATCCAAAGGGCAGTCGATTCGAATCTCCAGTTGCAGCCCCATCCATTTCTCAAATGCGGGGAAAGCGTCCGGGTCATCCGCGGCGCATTGAGCGGGATCGAAGGGATTCTAGTAAGAAAGAAGAACGTGTTCCGCCTGGTGCTTACTGTCGATATACTTTCGCAGTCCGTAGCGGTGGAGGTCGACGCCGCGGACGTCGAGCCTCTGCGCAATCAGGGGCCGGCCGGCGCGTTGCGCCCGCATCAGCCGGTAGACCAACAATTGACGGATTGGACGATTCCATTCCGTAGAAACCAATGGAACTTGACCGCCGCCGCGCCGAAGATTGCGGCCAGGGCCGTTTGACTGTACAACATTAGCGAGCATTTACCACATGAAAAACACATTGAAGCTTTTCGCTATTGCCGGAACCTTCACCTTGGCGCTGACAGCGATGGCAGGCGCGCAAAGCTCCGCAGTCGCAAGTCGTCCATCGGCGCCGGCGATCGCGGCCTCGGCCCCGGAGGCACTGCCGAACCTTTCCAGCACCCAGAGCGTGGCGGGCGATCGCTACCTGATCGGGAACGCCGATCTGCTGCAGGTCTATGTCTGGAAGGAACCGGAACTCACTGTATCGGTTCCGGTGCGATCGGATGGCAAGATTTCGCTGCCTCTCATCGGAGAGATCCAGGCAACTGGGCGAACGCCGGTGCAGCTAAAAGAAGAAATCACTGCGAGACTTAGCACCTATCTCACGTCGCCGGGTGTCACCGTGGTTGTGATGCAAGTGAATAGCCAGAAGTTCAATGTGCTGGGCCGCGTTGCCAAACCTGGATCGTATTCTCTGTCGGCCACCACAACCGTCCTGGACGCGATTGCAGTAGCCGGAGGATTCCTGGATTTCGCCAAACAAAAGGATATCTACATTCTTCGGCGGGATTCGCGAGGCAACGAGTCGCGCATCGCCTTCAACTACAAGTCTGTGGTTCGCGGTGACCACCCCGAAGAAAATATCACGCTCGTGCCCAACGACACGATTATTGTTCCCTGAGTGAGCTTATGAGAGAAAGATTCGTTGCACTGTTCATGTTGATCGCGGCTGTGCCTGCTTGTACGCAGGTTGCGCCGAGCGCAACCGGAGGGCGGACTAGTTCCCAGATGATGATTCCGCCCCCGATCAGCGTTACAGGGTATTCGTCTGCCGTAGGCTCGGAGGCCCGCTCAAACTATTACAGCGGAGGCGTCAGGGCGGATACGGCTTACATCGGCAACTTTTATGCGGGCAGCGCGAGCCCCTCCACCGCAGAGACGACTATCTCCATCTTTCCATCGATTAACTTGGACCTCGCCACGACCAGGCAGCATTTCGTCGCCGCCTACAGTCCAGGTTTTACTTTTTACGCGCCCTCGAGCGGACTGAACGAAGTGGATCATGTGGCAACGCTGGCTTTGGAGGAACGCTTCACACCCCACATAGTCCTGGATGGGACCGACCAGTTTCAGGAGAGCTCCAATCCCTTTGACCTCACAAGCGCGCAATCCGGCGTCATATCGGCATCGCAGCAACCCACGACTCCGGGCGCCACCCCTGCTTTTGCCAGGCGGCTCACAAATTTCGCCAATGGCGGTCTCTCGGACCAGCTCGGGAAGAATTTTATGGTCGGCGCCTCTGGGTTATCCTCGACGCTGCACTATCCGAATCCAGCTCTGACAACCGGCCTCTTCGATTCATGTTCACTCGCCGGTTCGGGATTTCTCAGCCGCCGGATTTCGACGGGGCAATATTTCGGCGCTGCCTTTCAGTACTCGACTACGTGGGTCTACCCTACAACAGGCATAACGAGCGAGGTCGAGATACAGACCGCGACAGGTTTCTACACTCTTTTCTGGAAATCAAAACTCAGTCTTTCGTTGGTGGCCGGCCCTCAGCATTACCATACAAATCGGGTGCGAGTGGCGACCTCAGCGACCGCATGGGATCCATCCATCACAGCGAGCATAGGCTGGCAGGGGACCCGCACAAACTTTGCAGCCAACTATTCGCAGTCGGTGACTGGAGGCGGAGGTTTGCTCGGTGCCTACAACTCCAGAACCGCAGGTATGGACATGCGCTGGCGGATCACGCGCCTTTGGTCCGCCAGCGCCTACGCAGCCTACTCCATTAACAAGTCGGTAAGCCAGCTTCTCTCGGTTGTATCTCAGGACGGCCACAGCGTGTCAGGATCGGTTGCGCTGGAACGCTCCTTTGGGGAGCATTTGAGCCTGCGTTTTGACTATGAACGGCTTCACCAGAGTTACAACAACATTCCAGCCATAACGACTAACCCGGACAGTGATCGTGAATCCGCTTCCATCCGCTGGCAGTTCATGCGGCCGTTGAGCCGATGATTCTGACGGGCCACCTGGAAACCAACTATGATTGAACATTTCGAAGAGCACAGCGCGTCCGAATTCGAACTTGGCCGTTATCTCGGCTTCATTCGCAGGCGCCATATGTTGCTTCTCATTGTCCTGGCATCGGTGTGGGCGGCCGTTTGGGGCTCAAGCTGGTTTCTTCAGGCTCGCTATAAATCTTCCACCCTGATTCTGGTGGAAGAGCCCACCATGCCGAAGAACTATGTCGAGCCTAACGTTAGCGAAGACCTTCAGAGCCGGCTGCAAAGCATCTCCCAACAGATACTAAGCCGAACCAGGCTTCTGATGATCATCGACAGCTTACAGCTCTACAATGGGAACAAGGGGAAGCTGAGTCCCGATGACAAAGTTGAACGCATGCGCAAGGACATTGGCGAAGTGGAACTTGTGCACAACCAGGCCGGGGAAATTACCGCATTCCGGGTCAGCTACAGCGCGCCAGATCCTCATCTCGCACAGCGAGTGACGAGTGAGTTAACCAAGCTTTTTATCAATGAGAATCTGAATGTGCGCGAACATCAATCGGAAAACACGACACAGTTCCTCCAAAACCAGCTCGCAATCGCACGATCGAACCTTGCCGACCAGGAGGCAAAGGTCCGCACTTTCCAGGCATCCCACGAGGGAAGCCTTCCGACCCAGGAAGCCAGCAATCTTCAGATTCTCAGCGGCCTGCAATCGCAACTGCAAAACGAGCAGGATGCCTTAAATGCAGTACGTCAGCAGCGTGCCTATCACCAGTCCATGATCGATCAGTATCGCGCACTGCGGGCAACGCCCGGCGGCACAGTTACTACGTCCGGATTGACTGAAATCGACCAGCAACTGGAGAAGCTGCGCGCAAAACTGGCGGATCTCAGCACACGGTATACAGATCAATTCCCGGAAGTCGCACAAGTGAAGGCCGAAATCGCAAGGACGGAAAAAAACCGGGATGAACTGATTGCGGATCTGAAAAAGAGCGCCAATGCAAAGGATCGCGCTTCCGACGGTCAAACAACCGATGTAGCGGAAGCCGGACAAAATTCAACGCTGTTGCAGTTTCAAAGCCAACTGAAATCCGACGAGCTTGAAATTGCCAATCGCCAGGAAGGCATCGCTGCCCTAAAAGCGAGAATCAACGAGTATCAAGCGCGCCTGAGCGAGGAGCCGGCGGTAGCTCAACAACTGGCGGATCTTACTCGCGGCTACGATCAGTCCCAAACAAACTACAACGACCTCCTGAAGAAGGAGAGCGATTCGCGGATGGCTACAAGCATGGAGCAAATGCAGGAGGGCGAACGCTTTTCGATCATCGACCCGCCGAGCCTGCCGCTCAAACCCGATTTTCCCAACCGCTTAAAGATGTGCCTGGCGGGAGCGGGCGCAGGACTGGCGCTCGGATTTCTGTTGGTGGGCGTGCTGGAGTTTCTGGACGATCGCCTGTATACCGACGCGGAGATACATCGGATGCTTTCCACTCCGGTGATCTCCGAGGTTCCGGAGATCGTCGGAGTAACAGAGCAAAGGCGCGAACGCAACAAACTTTTACTCGGCTGGGCAACTGCCGTAGCCGTTGTAATGGTTATCCTCGCTGCTGCCGCATTTAGCTACCTGCACGCCTGAGTCTGAAAAAATGTACAAAGCATTCTACTCTCTCACTCGCAATCCCTTCGATCTGACGCCTGATCCGACCTGCTTCGTTCCGACGAGGCGGCACAATGAGGCGCTGGCGGCGTTATATTACGGGGTCCGGTCGCACAAGGGCCTTGTCGTTCTCACGGGAGAAGTGGGGACGGGGAAGACCCTCGTGCTGCGCTGCTTGCTGCGGCTCCTTAAGGAGAGCCGGGACATTGCCTACGCATATCTGTTCAACAGCAAGCTGTCTGAAACCGAGTTCCTGCACTTCGTGATGTCCGATTTCGGATTTCCGGCATCTTCAAAGAACAAAAGCGAGCTCTTGTTGGAACTAAGACACTTTCTGCTTTCCCGCGGGTCAAAAAAGCAGACGACCGTGTTGATTGTCGATGAGGCCCACCACCTGACAGAAGAACTTCTTGAGGAAATTCGATTGTTATCGAACCTGGAAAGGACCGATGACAAGCTCTTGCAAATTTTGCTCGTCGGCCAGCCGGAGCTGGATGAGACACTGGACTCCCCGCGGCTGAGACAACTCAAGCAGAGAATCGCGCTTCGCGCGGAGTTAAGCTCTTTGGACTTCGCCGAAACAAGCGAATACATTACGCGACGGCTGCAGATCGCCGGAGCCCCCGATCAGCAGGATCCTATCTTCCGCACAGACACGATCGAGGCGGTGCATCGCTACTCGCAGGGCCTGCCGCGGTTGATCAATACCATCTGCGAGAACGGCTTGATTACCGCTTACGCAAGGAACTCGCGTACAGTAACACCCACGATGGTCGAGGAAGTGGCCAGACAATTCCGTCTCGACCTGGATTTGGTCAACGGCGGGCGGGAAGATTTCGGAAACCACCGGGGTACCGAGATTCGGCGAGCTGCCAGCGCCCTGGGAGACCTGTTTCTCAATCTGCTGAAATCCGCTGAAAACAACGCCGGCGAAGCGATGCCGTACGCAGATGAATCGAGGGAGCATGAGCCAAGTATTTGAGGCTTTGCGAAAGTCAGCAGCGGAGCGCTTTGGAACTGAAGAAGAAACTGCGCTGGCGGCAACCGAACTTCTGTTGCGGACCGAGCGCGGGAGCGCGGCGCAAGAAAAGGGCGATGCGGACGCAGCGTGTATTTTCGACCAGCAACTGAAGGGTGAATTCCCGCTGCCTGCGTTTCCCCATGAAGTGGCGGCCGCCGGCATCGCCCCGAAGTTCGACCAGCGACTGCAGGATGAGTTTGCGCTGCCTGCATTTCTCGATGAAGTGGCGGCCGGCAGCACAGCCTCAGAGCCATTTTCCATCGCCGGGCCCGCGCCGGACATAGCTTCGGCAGCCGTCTTCGGGAATTTCGAGTCGATTAATATCTCAACATCTGCCGGAAGCCGGTTGGCGAGTCTGGTTGACAGGGATAGCCCCGCCGCGGAAGCGTTTCGGCTGCTGGCAGTGCGCCTGCGCCATCTTCGCCGGCAAAAGCCACTCAAAAAGGTGCTGATTACGAGCACTGTTCCCGGAGAGGGAAAGAGCTTTGCCTCTGCGAATCTTGCGTGCTCCCTGGCGCTGAACTTGCAGCAGAAGATATTGCTTATCGAGGGTGACGTTCGCCACCCAACTTTGTGGCAGATTTTCGGGACAGCGAAAATGCCGGGATTGTGCGAGCACTTGCGGGACGGACGCAGCCTCTCGTCATGCATCTACCGCCTCAACGATGCGGGAGTCTGGTTTTTCCCCGCGGGCAGCGCTCAGGGCGATCCGCTGGAGATCATCCAGTCTGTGAACCTGAGCGTGGCAATGGAACAACTTGCTCAGTGGTTTGACTGGATTATCGTCGACTCTCCGCCAGCCCTTCCAATGGCAGATACGACGGCGCTGGCACGTCTGGCCGATGGCATTATCCTCGTCGCGCGGCGTGGCGTTACCAGGAAGCAGAAATTGCAAAAAGGTCTGGAGGCTCTGGAGCCCCAGAAGCTGATCGGCGCGCTGCTGAATTCTTCTGATGGCGCAAGCGATAGCGACTATTACTATTACCAACACGACTCCGCAAGTCCACGAAACCTGGCGAATTCCAAATAGTCCCCTCAAGGCTCCCGGCTTATGTAACTGAGGCGCAATGAAGCGCCTGCTAAAAGCCGGAAGCCGCGCAAGTGGTCTCCATAATGTGATCGCGAATGAAAGGAGGAAGCCTTGTCTTTACAAGGAGCGGAGAAAGCGTCTGAACTTTCTAACCAGCCGGCCGTCCCGGCGTCGGCGGCGGAGCGCGTCCTCCATGAGGATGAATTCACGAAGATGATCAGCATCGAGCGCAAAAGAACCGAACGCTCCGATGTGCCTTTCCTTCTCATGCTGCTTGAAGCGAATGCTCAGGAAGGCGACTCCGGCTCCAACCGCATTCTCAATGGCATTTTCTCCGCACTGCTCTCCGCCATTAGAGAAACCGACGTCATCGGCTGGTATAGCGACCAGACCACTGTGGGTGTGATCTTCACCGGCCTCTCGAAATGCGATCGGGCGTCGATTCTTGCCTCCATTTTGAGTCGAGTGAAAGTCTTGCTGCGCAATGAACTGACTCCGGAGGGTTGTGCCCAGATCACTGTCTCGTGCCACTTCTTTCCTGATGACTGGCATCCCGACCGCAATGACCGCGCATGCAATCCGGCGCTTTACCCCGATTTGCACAATGCCGAGAAAACGAAACGTTCGGTTCTCTTTCTGAAGCGGGCTATAGACGTGGTGGGCAGCGCTTTCTTACTCCTCCTCTGCGCCCCGCTGTTCGGAGTGATCGCACTCGCAGTTAAGTTGTCGTCTCCTGGCCCCGTTTTTTTCCGGCAAGAGCGAATAGGCCAGTACGGGCGGCGTTTTACATTCCTCAAGTTTCGGTCAATGTACATGAATAACGACGACAGCAAGCACCGGGAGTACGTGGGGAAGTTGATCGCAGGCAGTGCCGAACGGATGCCATCCAACGGAGACACGGCCGGTGTGTTCAAGCTCGCCGGCGACAGAAGGATTACCTTTGCAGGAAAATTCCTTCGGGGGGCCAGTCTCGATGAGCTGCCGCAATTTCTGAATGTTCTCAAGGGAGACATGTCTCTGGTGGGGCCGCGGCCGCCGATCCCCTATGAGCTGGCGGCCTACGAAATCTGGCATCGTCGCAGGCTGCTCCAGGTGAAGCCCGGAATCACAGGGCTTTGGCAGGTAATGGGGCGAAGCCGCGTCCCCTTCGACGAAATGGTCCGCCTCGACCTGCACTATGCCTCGAACTGGACTCCCTGGCTCGACTTCAAGATTATGATGCGGACTCCGGCCGCGGTGATCAAGGGCGCTTACTAAGCGGCGTTGCACCAGGCAGGGCACAGAATCCGCGAAGAAACTCTCCCGCACTCGTCCGATTTGGGCCTCCTGCGCGAATTTGAGAAAGGTGATGAAGCGCTATGAACTTTGGCGTGATCGGTTACGGATATTGGGGTCCCAATGTGGTGCGAAACCTCACCAGCCTGGACGATTCAAGAGTTGTCGCCATCGCCGAGCTCAACCCCACGGCCAAATTGCGTGCACAAAAGGCCTTTCCGGGCATTCCAGTCACCTCGGACGCGTCGGAGCTGATCTGCTCGCCTGAAATCGATGCCATTGCGGTGATCACCCCGGTGTGGACGCATTACAAGCTGGCCAAAGCGGCGCTGGAGAACGGAAAGCACGTCTTTGTTGAAAAGCCGCTTACCAGCACGAGCGCGCAAGGCGAAGAGCTGATCGAACTCGCCGCCCGCAAGAATCTGACCCTCATGGTGGACCACACCTACCTATTTACCGGCGCTGTCAAAAAAATCCGCCAGATGCTCCAGGAAGGCACCCTGGGAAAGCTGTACTATTACGATTCCACGCGCGTTAACCTGGGACTTTTCCAGCACGACATCAATGTTATCTGGGATCTTGCCCCCCACGACCTCTCGATTATGGACCATCTCCTCGACGCTAAACCCGAGGCGATTGTGGCCACTGGGCAAAAACACTTGAACGGCCATGAAGACGTGGCCTTTATTACTCTCTATTTTCCGGATTCTGTCATTGCTCACGTTAACGTGAACTGGCTCTCGCCTGTAAAAATCCGAACCACACTGATCGGCGGAGAAAAGCAGATGCTTGTGTGGAACGATGTCGAAGCCGACGAGAAGATAAAAATCTACAACAAGGGAGTCAACATTACAACCCGTGAGGGCGTATACGAAATGCTGGTTCACTATCGAACCGGTGATATGTGGGCTCCGCAACTCGAACAGGGAGAAGCGTTGCGGCAGGAGCTGAACTACTTCGTTGATTGCGTCTCTTCCGGACAGGAACCGCATAATGGCGGGGCGGCCGGCCTTCGTGTTGTAAAAATGCTCGAAGCCACTACCGAATCCCTGAGCAAGCGGGGAGGGTTGATTTACCTATGAACTGCTGGAACTCCATCGCTGACGATGTCAAGCTGGGCGCGAACGTGAAACTGTCGCGTTTCATCAACCTGTACGGGTGCGAAATAGGGGATGAGACGAAGATCGGGGCCTTTGTCGAAATTCAGAAGAACTCCCGGATCGGAAAACGATGCAAGATCTCCAGCCACTCTTTTATCTGCGAGGGCGTTGTCATTGAAGACAATGTCTTCATCGGCCACGGGGTAACGTTCACCAATGACGTCTATCCTCGCGCCACGGCCGCCGATGGCGGGCTGCAAACAGAGGCAGATTGGGAAGTCAGGCCCACGATTGTTCGCCAGGGCGCCTCCATCGGCTCCGGAACAACGCTTCTTTGCAATCTCAGCGTTGGGGAAAACGCCATCGTCGGAGCCGGCAGCGTCGTCACCAAAGATATCCCGCCTAACGCGATTGTTGCCGGCAATCCGGCTAAAGTATTGCGCTACACCACACCAGCGTCGGAGGCTACTCATGTCTGTTCTTAGCACCGTCCCTTTTCTCGATCTTGTTACTACGCATGTTGAACTGGAGCAGGAATTGGTTGCCGTTTTCCGCAAAGCTCTGCATACCGCGGGCTTTATCGGCGGACCAATGGTGGAAGAGTTCGAGACATCCTTCGCCGGGTTTTGCGAAACCGCCCACGCCATCGCAGTCAACAGCGGAACCGATGCGCTCCGCTTCGCCCTGATGGCCTGCGGCGTGCTTCCAGGCGACGTAGTGGTAACCGTACCCCACACGTTCATCGCCACAACAGAGGCAATTTCCCAGGCAGGCGCCTTGCCTGAGTTCGTCGACATCGACGAGCAGACATATAACCTTTCCGTGATAAAACTTCAGGAGTATCTCGAACAACAGTGCACTCGCACTGAATCGGGAGCGCTGATCAGCAACCGCAGCAATCGCCGTGTAACTGCGGTGGTTCCGGTTCACCTGTACGGCCAAATGGCGGATATGGACGCGATTCTGGAGCTTGCGGAGCGATTCGGTCTCATGGTCATCGAGGATGCGTGCCAGGCTCACGGGGCGCAGTACTATTCCCGGCGGCAGCGCAAGTGGATGAAAGCCGGTTCCATGGGCCGCGCGGCGGCGTTTAGCTTTTATCCCGGCAAGAACCTGGGAGCATGCGGCGAGGCCGGAGCGGCCGTGACGAACGATACCAAGGTTGCGGCAAAGATGCGGATGCTGCGCGATCACGGCCAGGCACACAAGTACTATCACGAAGTAGAGGGTTACAACGGGCGCATGGATGCAATTCAGGCGGGCCTGCTTCACGCAAAGTTGCCCTTTCTGGAGGCGTGGAATGAGCAGCGGCGCGGGAATGCCGCCGAATACAACCGGTTGCTGGTTGAGCACCCGGCGATCCACTGTCCGTATGAGCCCTCCTGGTCTCGCGGGGTCTATCACCTATATGTAATCCGCGTCGAACGGCGTGATGGAATGATCAAGCAACTGGCAGACGCTGGCATCGGCGCCGGGATCCATTATCCGGTTCCACTGCACATGCAGAAGGCGTACTCGTGGCTGCATTACCGGCCCAGTGATTTCCCGGTTGCGAGACGCGTCGCATCTGAGATTGTCTCGCTGCCAATGTTCCCGCATCTCACCGCCGCACAGCAGGCGCGGGTTGCAAACGAAATTGCGGTCTTTACTTCCACTATCTTCCGCATGCCGGCGGAACACGCCGCGCCGCGGGAATCCCTGGCCGGCGAAAAGGCGGTTGCTTGAACCAAGCCTGGCCGGCTCACCCTCGATTCCCACAGAGTGTCCCAATCGCCCTTTAGATTCGCGAGAACAGCGAGTCGCGCCGACGTGAGGCGATTCAGGGACGGGAAAAAGCGACTTCAAAAGGAGTATTCATGTCTGATCAGAGCTGCGTAATGGTTGTCGGGCTCGGCGAAGTCGGAAATCCACTCTTTCAGCTTGCTTCCAGACGCTATCATTCGGTGGGAGTAGATATAGCTACTCTCACCGGTGAAGTCCGCGATGTTGCGGTTCTTCACGTTTGCTATCCTTTTCAGATCGGCGACTTCGTGGGTGAGACGGCTCGTTACATTGAGCGCTTCAGCCCGAAACTCACGATCATCAATAGCACGGTCGCAGTGGGAACAACAAGGCGTATCGCACAGCGCACAGGCGCGATGGTGGTTAACAGCCCTGTGCGCGGCAAGCATGCGCGGATGCTGGATGAGCTTCAGCATTACACGAAGTTTATAGGTGCCCTCGATCCGGAGGCGGCCCGAGAGGCGGCTCAGCATTTCCAATCTCTTGGTCTTACCACTAAGGTCCTTTCGAATCCCGAGGCCACAGAACTGGCCAAGCTTTGTGAAACTACGTATTTCGGTTTGTTGATAGCCTGGGCGCAGGAAATGGAACGGTACTGCGAGCTGACGGGAACAGACTATGAAGAGGTTGTTTCATTTCATGACGAAATCAGATTCCTGCCTCCGGTCCGATACTTTCCTGGAGTCATTGGCGGGCATTGCGTAATGCCCAACATCGAAATTCTTAGAAAGTTCACGAGATCAGACATTCTGGAAGCCATCCGCACCTCGAATCAAATGAAAGTTGAGCGCGAAGCTCTGCTGAAGCGTAGCGCGGCGCCTGTCGGGTGTCAGGAAGGGGTCAATCCCTGACGGAAAGCGTGGAGCAACTTTTCTCTGAAGACGAAACTGCGTGCATCGGAATGGCTGATAATCTCCGAAGAACAGTGACTGAAGAGCCCTTGAAGCAGAATGCTCCGAGACTATCGGGCAGATCTGCCGCCATGGTGGTTTTCTCGCAGTATCCTGCCGATCCCCGTCCGCGAAGAGCGGCTGAGGCCCTGGTGGAAGAAGGAATGACAGTCGATTTGCTCTGCGAAGGCGACCCACGCCGAAGCGCGCGAGAGTCACTGGATCTTCTGAACATCACCCGCATCCCGATTAAACATAATCGAGGCGGGTTGTTGTCGTACATCTACGAATACACGGCCTTCATTTTTTGCTCCGCAGCTATCCTGGCATGGCGGACTTTGCGAAAAAGATATGACCTGATCTACGTGCATAACATGCCTGACATTCTGGTGTTGTGCGCGCTGGTTCCCCGCTTATTTGGAGCAAAGGTCATCCTTGACCAGCACGATCCGATGCCCGAGCTCATGATGACAATCTTTAATAAGCGGCCTGGCAGCATGCCGGTACGCTTTATCTGCGCGCTGGAGAAATGGAGCCTCCGGCTGGCAGACCGCGTGATCACCGTGAACGACGCCTGCAAGAAGCTCTTTGCGTCCCGAGGCTGCCCCGCTGACAAAATCAGGGTGGTGATGAATTCACCGGACGAAAAGTTCATTTCGTATCGGGCAGCCCGATCGTATTCGCGTCGCCCGGGCGACCGCAAGTTTGTGATGATGTATCATGGCTCGCTGGTTGAAAGAAACGGTCTCGACCTGGCGGTAGCCGCAGTTGCGCGGCTTCGCGAGACCATGCCGCTTCTGGAATTGCGCATTTACGGGAGCAACACCCCGTATCTTAACCAGGTGCTTGAAAAAGCTAAAGAGATGGGTCTGCTCGAAAATGTCCACTATCTCGGCGGTAAGACGCTGGGGCAGCTTGCGGTCGAGATTCAGAACTGCGACCTTGGCGTCATTCCGAATCAGCGCAACGCATTCACTGAAATCAACACGCCCACCCGCATTTTCGAGTATCTCGCCCTGGGCAAGCCCGTCGTGGCCCCGCATACGCAGGGCATTCTCGACTACTTTGGACCGGACGAGCTGATCTATTTTGCGTCTGGGGATGTCGAGGGATTGGCGGCTGCAATCCGTGAGGTGGCGGAAGACTGGCCTCAGGCCGTTGCCAGCGCCGAGAGAGGACAGCGGGTATATCTCCAGCACACCTGGCAAAGAGAGCGGGAGGCGCTGGTTCAGTCAGTGTGCGAGCTCCTGGGCGTAAATTCAGCCCTGGACGCGGTGACGGTTCGCGAATTGAAGGAACTATGATCGGGGTCATCGCGCAGGACTCGGAAGCCGCTGCAGTTGGGGAGTTCTTTGAGCTTTTCAAGACTCCCTGGGAGTATTGGAGGCCGGGAAGGCCGTACGATGTGGTTCTGTGCACTAACGGCGAATATCCTGAGTTCTTCCAGGGGCAACTACTTATGTTATATTCGGGCCGCAGGTTGCCATCGGATCCTGAGAGTTCGGCCGAGGAACCGAAGGTCGGGCGCGCGAGACTCCTGCGCTACAAAGATTATGAGATTCCTGTATACGGAAATTGCGTTGTATTTCCCCACGACGATACGGCACTTCTGGTTGAAACAGAATCCTCCCGGCCAGCCGCGTTCCACCCAAAGCAGGAAAAGGGTAAAGGAAAGATTTTACGGGTGGGCTACGATCTGTTCGAGGAATTCCACTTTCTCCTGAACTTCGGCCAGCCCGTGGAGCACGCCGGCGCTCCGACCCTTGACTTACACATAGCATTTCTTCGAGATCAGATTTGCGCGGCCGGAATTCCGCTCTTGGAGATTCCACCCATTCCGCAAGGATACCGGTTCATAGCGTGCCTGACCCATGATATCGATCATCCGGAGATTCGGCGGCATCGTTTCGACCATACGGCGGGCGGCTTCCTGTACAGGGCAAGCATTGGTTCTCTGCTGCAGGTTATGATGGGCCAAATCTCTGTCCGTGCACTCCTGACGAACTGGGTCGCAATGCTGAAGTGGCCTTTTGTGCAAATCGGACTGGCACGGGACTTCTGGTGCAATTTCGATGAGCGGTACCGGAAGATTGAGGATGGACTACCCTCCACTTACTTTGTCATCCCGTATGCAGCGCGATGCGGCCAGGGCATCAGCAAATTGACAGCCAAGCGGCGCGCGGCCGGCTACGGCGCGCGCGATATCGAGGCGACGCTCGGGAAAATACTAACGACTGGCGGCGAGATAGGTTTGCACGGGATAGATGCGTGGTTGGATTCTCAGGCCGGCTTGCAGGAACTCGAGGAGATTCGGCTTCTGACAAGTGACCGCGAAATCGGCGTCCGCATGCACTGGCTGTGTTATGACGAGAGTTCACCCAAGAGACTGGAGCGCGCGGGAGCCAGCTACGATTCCACAGTAGGATACAGGGAAACGGTCGGCTTCCGGGCTGGCACCATGCAGGCGTACGTGCCGCCTGGGGCCAGCTCCCTGATGGAATTGCCGCTGCATGTAATGGACACAGCACTCTTCTTCCCCGGCTATCTCGGGCTGACAGCTCAGGAGGCCGACGGGGCGCTTGCCGGGCTCGTGGACGATGCGGCGCTCTTCGGCGGCTGCCTGACTATCAACTGGCATGATCGCAGCCTGGCTCCGGAGCGGTTATGGACTGAGAGCTATAGCAACTTACTCGACAAACTGCGTATGCGCGGAGCGTGGTTTGCAACAGCACGCCAGGCAGTCGCCTGGTTCCGGCAGCGGCGCTCAGTGGAATTCGGCCCTAAGGGCTTCGTGGAGGAACTCCCTGCGAGCAGCTCCACCCGCAGCGATCATGCCAGTCCACTGCCGGCTCTCTCCCTGCGAACTTACAATTTCACAGACTCGTCAGGCGCCCCAGGGTTTGTCGACGTACCGGTAGGTCAGATCGGCGAGCCGCAAATGACCCTTGGCGACTGAATTCCTTCCGCCTTGCGGCTTCCTAACCCCTGAACAGCTAACTTAAATACCCGATGTCCCCAACTCTGGCACTCATTTTATGGCTTATTTTGCAGATCGCACTTCTCTATTTCGATCCCGGCAAAAGCCGTAATCTCTCTCCCGCGCTCTGGTTGCCCGTAATCTGGTTCTTCTTTCTCGGTTCCAGGCTTCCATCCCAATGGCTGGATATACAGAAGATCGGAATAGGCACGACCGAAGCGATGCAGGAAGGGAGCCCGCTCGACCGAAGCGTTTACCTTCTGCTGATCGTTCTTTCATTGGCTGTTTTGATCTCACGGTCGTTCAATTGGGGTGCATTCTTCAAGTCCAACCGGGTGCTGGTCGCATTTCTGCTCTGGGCGCTTCTTAGCATGGTCTGGTCGGATTTTCCCTTCATTGCGTTCAAGCGCTGGTTCAGGGACACTGGTGCCTACCTTGCTGTGCTGGTGATTCTGACCGACCCACGAGTGCACCTCGCAATGGCTACTGTGCTGAGACGCCTTGCATATTTGACCCTGCCGCTATCGACTCTGTTTATAAAGTATTTTCCGAACCTGGGAAAGCAGTACGATACGTGGGCCGGCCACGCGATGTTTACAGGCGTCACAACCAGCAAGAATATGCTCGGCCTTTTGTGCCTGCTATCCGGGTTATTTTTTTTCTGGGACACGGCTGTGCACTGGAGCGAGCGTAAGAACAAGCGGGCACGCCGCATCATCATCGTAAACACATTGTTCTTCGCTCTAACCCTCTGGGTGCTTGTCCAGTCGCGGAGCACCACGTCGCAGGTATGCCTGGTTCTCGGCTTACTCGTCATCCTGGTTTTTTACAGTGGAATTTTCAGAAGGTTCCCCAGGTTACTGAAGGCGCTCGTGCCTGTTGCTTTCTTGATGTACCTCATTTTGGATTTTGGCTTCCAAATGAACGGCTCCCTCGCCCAGGCTGTCGGAAAAGACGCTACCCTCACCGACAGGACAAAGATCTGGGCTTTTCTCCTTGGAATGCACTCCGACCCGGTTATCGGAACCGGATATCAGTCGTTCTGGCTCGGATCGCGTCTGGAGACGTTCTGGCAGCAATCTGGACTTGGCCAAATTAACGAGGCACACAACGGATACCTCGAGGTATACCTTGAACTTGGACTCGTCGGCGTGGCGATCCTTGTCGTGCTCCTGGTGGTGAGTTACCGGTCGTTATGCCGCAAACTTGAAAGCACGCCCGACATTGCGGTTTTCGGCCTCGCCGTGTGGCTGTGCCTGGTGTTCCTGAACATGGCAGAGGCCGCCTTCGAGACAGGCGTGATGTATTCCGTCTTCTTGATGACTGCCATGGTGCTTCCCGAAAAAACTGTGCGCCGGGTGCCCGCTTTGAGTACGAGGGCGAGGCGCAGCGCGACCCTCGTGAGTGGTAAGAATCTGCCTCTCGGATTTGAAACCGCGAGAGCTTCCGGCGGAGACCAACTGTGAATACCCTCATCAACCCGCATACACCTTCGCTCGATCCTGGCGTCTGCCGCAGAGAGACCGAAGGTGCCGGAAGTCAGGCAGAGATTCGAGTCAAGGGGAAGAACTTCCATGTCCCAGCTGTATGCATCGATGAAAGAACTGTGATTGCGACCGGCAAATGGCTCAAGACCGCCGCTGTCCGAGACGAGGATCTCATCGAAGGAGATACCCTTGCGGACCCGGCCCGATTCCTCCAACAGCTCAAAAAGAGCGATCTGGGGGCGGATCTTTTCTCCTTTTCCCAGCGGTTGCCGGAAGTGGCGCCCAAGTATAAGTACCGCATTGAATGGGACAATGTGGCGGCGATTCCGATTACAACGTTTTCCGACTGGTGGGAGAATCGCGCGGACGCCGGCGTGCGCAGGGCCGTCAGGAAAGCCGCCAAATCCGGAGTGGAGACCAAGGTTGCGGAATTCGACGACGCTTTGGTCGCGGGTATCAAGAGAATCTACGATGAGACTCCGGTCAGGCAGGGAAAGCCTTTCTGGCACTACAAGAAGGACCTTGAAGACGTGCGGCGCGAGAATTCAACCTACGCCGACAGAAATATCTTTCTCGCCGCATCCTGCGGCGGAGAGCTGATTGGCTTTGTCAGGCTGACCATGGTTGGAAAGGTCGGCAGCGTCATTCAGCTTCTTACGATGACGAAAGACTATGACAAAAGGCCGGCGAACGCGTTGGTGGCCAAAGCCGTTGAAGTGTGCGGACAAGCCGGAATGTCGCATCTGATGTACTGCAACTATATCTACAACGACCCGAACAGTTCTCTCACGGAATTCAAGCGGCGCAATGGTTTCGAAAAAATTCTTGTGCCAAGATACTATGTTCCCCTCACGCTAAGAGGGAGAATCGCCCTTCGCCTTAACCTGCATCTTGGCATCGCGCATCATATTCCGAAACCGTTGCTTACAAGGCTCTTGAGATTGAGAAGCAGGTGGTATGCCCGAGGCTTGCAACCGGTGACGAACACAAACAGCGCGGAGGAGGGCGTTTAAGACCAAATGCAGGCATTAGCCGGTCTTATCACAACCATGCCCGCGGACGCGGCCTCTGAAAGGCTGACGCAAATGCTCTCGCGCCTTTCTCCCGGCCGAACTAGCAAGCCGGAAATCTGCCATGAGACATCCCTCGGTGTTTACGTGGGATTCGCGGGAGAGCCGCTCTATTCACCGGGAAGCAAGCTTCTGCTCAATGAGCAGAGTGACATTCTGCTTGCTTTTTCAGGCGAGGAGTATCCCGACCCTGAGACGATTCCAAATCTCAAAACGCGGGGCCATTCCTTTGCCATCAAAGGACCGTCGTACCTGGTTCACCTCGCTGAAGAAGAGCCGGCGTTTCCGGCTGGGTTGAATGGGCGATTTCATGGGCTGCTGATCGATCTCAGAAAACGCACGGCGATGCTTTTCAACGATCGATTCGGGATGCATCGTCTGTATTATCATGAGTCGCCGGATGCGTTCTACTTCGCTTCGGAAGCAAAAGCCATTCTCGCCGCGTGCCCGGAATTGCGCGAAATCGATCCTCGCAGCCTTGGTGAATTCATCTCCTGCGGAGCGATCCTGGAGAATCGAACGCCATTCCAAGGCATTTATGCGTTGCCGCCGGCTTCTTCATGGGTTTTTCACAATGGGCGGCTCAAGCGGAAGAGCAGCTATTTCGAGCCGAAGGAGTGGGAGGAGCAAGAGCCTCTGGACGCGGAGGCATTCTACCAGGAACTGCGCACGCGCTTCGTTCGCAATCTTCCCCGCTACTTTTCAGCAGACCAACCGATCGGCATGTCGCTGACAGGCGGCCTCGATACGCGGATGATTCTGGCGAATCATAACCCGGAGCCAGGATCGCTTCCCTGCTACACCTTCGGCAGCATGTTCCGCGAGAACCAGGACGTCTGCGTGGCGCGAAAGGTCGCAGAAGCCTGCTTTCAGCCCTACCAGGTGCTTACCGCCGGCCAAAAGTTTCTTTCGAACTTTCCCAGCTATGCGGAGCGTACTGTCTATCTGACAGACGGGTCCGCGGATGTCAGCCGGGCGCCCGACCTCTACCTAAACGAAAAGGTGCGTGGTATCGCTCCCGTTAGAATGACAGGCTTGTATGGCGGTGAGATTCTACGCGGCACCCGCACCTTTAGACCCGCTGGGCCTCAAGCGGGCCCCTTTGCTCCCGGCCTTTCCCCCTGGATCGATCAGGCGGTGAGCACCTATAACGAAATCTCCCGCTGTCATCCCATTTCTTTCGCGGCTTTCCGACAGGGTCCGTGGCACCTTCGCAACTCGCTGGCTCTGGAGCAGACGCAGCTCGTCATGCGAACACCCTACCTCGACAACGATTTGGTTCGGACCGTGTTTCGCGCGCCGGCGTCGGCTCTTTATGGCGCCGAAGTCTCCCTGCGGCTGATCGCTGACGGCAATCGCGCGTTGCTCGATATCCCGACCGACCGCGGCGTGGGCGGGAACCGTAAAGGCCTATCTGCATCGGCGAGCCATGCAGCTCTTGAGTTCTTGTTCAAAGCGGAATACGCATATGACAGCGGCATGCCGCATTGGCTGGCTCGAATCGATCACGCCCTGGCGCCGCTGCGCTTGGAACGCGCCTTCCTGGGCCGGCATAAGCCCTTCCATTTCCGCGTCTGGTACCGGGATGAGCTGGCCGGGTATGTGCGGGAGATGCTGTTGGATTCGCAGAGCCTGGCGCGCCCCTACATCGAAAAGAAAGCCGCAGAACAGATGGTTCGAGAACATCTGGGGGGAACCCGGAACCATACCGGTGAGATCCACAAGTTGTTGACTCTTGAGCTGATCCACCGGCTCTTTCTAGATCCTCCGGCCAGGCGCGAACGCGGGGCTCCGGCGGGTCTCGGACGCAGCCTGGGGAGGCAGCAGGCAGTCTCCAGCTAAGGGTTTAGTTGCTGATTTTAAATGCCTTACATTTAGCCCATCCCAGCAATTACTTTTGTACCCTTACCTGTTACTATCGCCACATCCTGGCGAGACGCCGGGTGGTAGTCTTAATAGACTAAATCTAACCCGCTCCCTGAGGGAGGAGTCCCCTACATGACCGCGAAATGTTTTTCCTTTGCGTTCCTGGCGCTTGCAATCTGCGCTATTTCCCAGGCGTCGGCTCAGACCATCACCGCCGCAAGTTGCAACTCTTCTGACGTACAGGCGGCCTTCAGCAAGATCACGAGCTCCACCACAACAGTCACCATCCCCGCGGGAACCTGCACCTGGACATCGGCGGTCTCGCTGACCGTTCCCTCCGGGAACACCACGCTTACGATCGCTGGTCAAGGCTCTGTCGGGACAACCGATAGCTTAGGTAATCCGACTGCTTACAACGATCAGACAGTAATCGTGGACAACTACGCATCAAGCTCGAAACTGTTGGACATCATCACCGCATCATCCTGCACGCTGTTCCGCATGACAGGCATCACGTTCAAGAGCGGCACGGGCAGCAGCAAAGACCCCATCGTCGGAGTCCGTGGAAATTGCCACTCGGTGCGCGTCGATCACAACCACGCCCTGATGTACACCGCATCCAACGCAAGTCAGGAATTTCGATTCACCGGATGGGTCTACGGGGTGTTCGACCACAACCTCTGTGACGACAATTTCAACATCAGCGAATGTTGGGATGTGTGGGAGGACGGCTACGCCGGCGGATCCTACGGTGACGGAGCGTGGAAAGGCGTAACCGACCTCGGCGGCTCCGACTTCATGTTCTTCGAGAACAACACCGTGAATCAAGGCGTGTACGCCAACGACTGTATGGGGGGCGGCCGCGGCGTCATCCGCTACAACACCTTCAATCAGGCCAACCTCCAAACTCACCCCCTGGCAGGCGGAAACAGGTACCGTGGCTGCCGAGTGCAGGAGGTTTACAAGAACGTCTTCAACGGCAGTTCAAGTTGCAACGGTAGCTCCGGCTTCAACAGTTGCAACTACAACGTGTATTGGTATAGCGGTGGTACCGGCGTATTCTGGGGCAACAGCCTTCCCGTAGTGAACAGCGGCGCCGGAAGCGGTTATCAGTGGCTGATCACCGCGCACTCGATGCGGGCAAACAAAAACACTTACACCCAAAACGCCACGCCAAACGGGTGGGGTTATTGCGGTACCCAATCCGGCCTTGCCGGCGATGGGTCTGCATGGGATGGCAACCAGAACAAAACTACCGGCTACCCGTGCATGGACGATCCAGGCAGGGGAGTTGAATCCAGCGGCCCTGTTAACAGCCAGGCTTGGCCCAACACACTCAACAGCGCCACCGGAACCATCGCATATACGCAGCAGGCGCTGGAACCTTTCTACGAATGGCTCGATGGGGTGAACGGCACCTATACGCCTGTGCCGAGCAATCCAGGGGGGCCTCTCAGCATGCAGGATGGTGTGCTCACCCAGAACGTCGACATTTATATGTGGACTTCGAACTTTACGGGGGCGAGCGGTGTCGGCAGTGGCCCCTATGCAAGCAGACCGTCAACCTGCACCACCAACGTTGCTTATTGGGCAACGGATCAAAATCAGCTTTACAAGTGCACATCGACAAACAGCTGGAGCCTCTACTACACTCCGTACGTTTACCCGCACCCGCTGGATTCTTCGACTGCGCCCCAGACGCCGGCGCCGCCCACTCAGAACCCGCCGACTGTTACCCCACAGTAACGGCGCAGCCACTGACCGTGGCGAACTGGCGATCACCAGCTTCGCCACGGATCACCATCTCCAGCACCTGAGCAATCCCTGTCCGCAATCTCCGATGAGACCTCTCGTCAGCATCCTCATTCCTGCCTATAACGCCGAGCAGTGGATCACGGAGTCCGTTCAATCCGCGCTTGCACAAACCTGGCAGCGCAAAGAAGTTATTGTTGTCGATGACGGATCGACAGATCGGACCTCCGACGTGGTCAGGCGCTTCGGCACGCAAGTGAGACTTGTCTCAACAACAAACCAGGGACTGAGCGCCGCGGTGAATAATGCATATCGTGTCTGCCAGGGCGATTACATTCAGGAACTCGATTCCGATGATATTCTCCTTCCCGACAAGATCGAGCGGCAGCTTGGAGCCCTTCGCCCCGGCGATACCAAACGAACTCTCCTTTCCTCTCCCTGGGCGCCGTTCTTCTACCGCACTCGTCATGCGCAGTTCGTGAATACCTCTCTCTGCCAGGACCTTTCCCCGGTCGAATGGATCCTTCGAAAGATGGGTGAGAATCTCCACATGCAGAATGCAACATGGCTCGTTAGCCGCGAACTGGCAGAGGCCGCGGGACCATGGGACGCAAATCTTCGTTACGATCAGGACGGCGAGTACTTCGTCCGTGTGATCGCCGCCTCTGACGGCATCCGTTTTGTCCCGGGTACGGGCGTATACTACCGCGCCACCGGATCGGCAAGCATAAGCAGCATCGGAAACTCCGGCGTGAAGCGAGAATCTCTCCTTCGTTCCATGAAGCTTCATATGCAGTACCTGCATTCTCTCGAAGCCAGCGAACGTGTCAGCAAAGCTTGCCTCACATACATGCAAAATTGGTACGAGTTCTTCTATCTGGATCGGCCGGACTTAGCCGCGGAACTTCAGGAGATGGCTGCGAAACTCCACGGCCGGCTCGATGAACCGCAGTTGCGCGGGAAATACGCCTGGATGGTGCCGTTCATTGGGTATAAGGCCGCCAAGCGGCTCCAGTCCGATCTTCCGGCATTCAAGGCTTCTTGCATAAGGCGATTCGATAAGGCCATGTACAAACTCGAATCGCGCCTTCGGCCTGCTCACGCTAATTAAAATGAAAACCCTTTCGCCTCCACTTCCAGAGGGCTCACGCCGGCCGGCCGCAGTGGCCTTGCTGACAGGCGGCAGCGACCGTCCATACGTGTTCGGACTGGGGACAGCTCTTCTTGCTCACGGAATCAACCTGGAACTTGTGGGTAGTGACGAATTGGAAAATCTGCTTCCCGATGTTCAGGGGCTCACGTTTCTGAATCTGAGGGGAGATAACCGCCCTGGCCCCGGTCTTATCGCAAAGGTGATCCGAATTCTGCGTTATTATGTTCGCCTGATCCGGTATGCGGCGACTACCCGGGCAAAGGTTTTACATATTCTGTGGAACAACAAATTTGAGACCTTCGATCGAACCATTTTGATGCTCTACTACAAGCTGCTCGGGAAAAAGATTGTCTTCACTGCTCACAACGTGAATATGAGGAAACGGGACTCCCAGGACAGCGCCTTGAACCGCCTCACTCTTTGCATTCAGTATCGTCTGGCGGATCATCTTTTTGTTCACACTGAGAAGATGAAGGCCGACCTGATGGATGACTTTGGCGCGCCCGCCGAACGTATCACCGTAATCCCCTTCGGCATGAATAATTCCCTTCCCAACACAAGCCTTACCCCAGGCGAAGCGAAGCGGAAATTGGGGCTCGGCGGGAACAGGAAGACCATCCTCTTTTTTGGAAGGATCACACCCTACAAGGGCCTCGACTATCTGCTCGCAGCCTTCAAAGAGCTGGTGAAGAGTGATCCTGGATACTTCCTGATCGTCGCCGGCAGGACGGATAACTGCGCTGCGTACTGGCAGGCATTGCGCCCGCAAATCGATACCGAGGCCCGCAGTGGAAATGCGCTGGTTTGGGAAGGCTTCATTCCAGACGACGAGGCCGAAGTCTACTTCAAGGCCGCGGACGTGCTTGTTATGCCCTACCGCGATATTTATCAAAGCGGCGTTCTTTTTACCGGCCAGCACTTCGGTATCCCGATTCTGGCTGCGGATGTGGGCTCATTCAGCGAGGATATCGTAGCAGGCAGGAACGGATGGTTGTTTCGGCCTGACGACGCACATGATCTGGCAAAATCGATTGAGCGATACTTCCAAAGCGATCTGTACGCCGAACTGGACGATCGCCGGGCGCAGATACGCGCAGATGCGGCAAAGCGCCACTCCTGGGACACGGTCGCCGAAATGACGGTTGACATATACAAGCACATGATGAAGCAGGTCCCTCGAAATAAGGTTGCTGACGGTTCGTTGGGAATTGAAGTGCCTGCCGGAGCCGGCGAATGCCGCGGCGAAGCGAGTCAAGCAACCCGCTGACGATAACTCTCTGCCAGGAATGAGTGCGTGGCCGCCATAAACCAATCATTAAACAGCTTCGACACCGGTCATCTGCACGCGGATCTCAAGGGCCGGTCGGTTCGCGGCGGAGCGATCACGCTAACTTCCCAGGGCGTGCAATTCGCGCTGCAATCGGTCGCGACAGTTGCATTGGCTCACATGCTTGCTCCCGCCGATTTTGGGCTTGTTGCCATGGTTACGGCGATCACCGGTCTCGGCCAGGCCTTCGCCGACCTCGGGCTGTCTGAGGCAACGATCCAACACCCCGAGATCACGCACGAGCAGGTCAGCAAGCTGTTCTGGGTCAATGTAGGCATCGGTCTCGTGCTTACCGTCATTTCGGCATCTCTGGCTCCGCTTTTTGTCTGGTTTTATCACGAGCCGCGGCTGAGGATGATAGGCTATGCGGCGTCCTTGACGTTCCTCATCGGTGGCCTGAGGGTTCAGCACGATGCGCTGCTCCAGCGCAGCATGCGCTTCTTTGCCTTAGCTGTACGGGATGTGACCGCGTATGCCGTGGCGGTTCCCGTTGCCATTTACATTGCTTGGCGCGGAGCTGGTTACTGGGCCATTGTGGCTCTGCCCCTTGTGCTGAATACCACCATCATGTCACTCTCCTGGGTGATGACGCGCTGGATTCCAAGTTTGCCGCAGCGTAAGGCAAGTGTTCGTTCCCTGATCGCTTTCGGCGGCAATGTCGCGGTTTCTTACCTCACAATCGCAGTTACACGCAGTGCAGATAGTGTTTTAATTGGCTGGAAGTGGGGAGCCGGGCCGCTTGGCCTTTACTCGAGAGCGATGAACCTGCTTTTACTGCCGGTGCGCCAACTCGGCGCGCCCGCTCGAAGAGTCGCGGTGCCGGCATTCAGCAGGCTCCAGGATGATTCGGATCGCCTGGCGCGTTACTTCATGCGGACCGCGAACCTGATTATGTGGATTACAGCCCCGATCTTTGGCTTTCTGTTCGTCGCTGCGACGCCCGTGATCGTTCTTACACTGGGCCGGCAGTGGCGATCGGCGGGACCGGTTTTTCAAATTCTTGCAATTTTTGCCCTGGGACAATTGCTATATGAGCTGCTGATATGGCTCCTTATCAGCCGCGGAGAATCGCGGCGACTTTTGAAATTGGTTTTGATCCTCTGTCCTGTTACCATCGCCGGCTACGCGATCGGCCTCCCATTCGGCATTCGCGGCGTTGCGCTATCCGGCGCCTTGACCATGCTTTTCACCTTCCCGTGGGTGCTCCATTTCGGTTTTCGCGGCACTGAGTTATCGCTCTCGCGACTCGGAAAACATCTCATATCTCCGCTGATCGCATCTTTGGCTGGCGTAGTTACCGGTGAGCTGGCGCTCCATCTGGCCGGCCAAATGTCACCTGTTTTACAACTTCTTATCGTCGGTCCGGCTTTCGCCGCCGGTTGCTCGCTCGCGCTGATTCTCGCGTCGGTGCGCGAGGAGGCGAAGCAGTTGAAGAATCTTTTTCAAAGTTTTCGAGTTATCTCCCCCGTGCCCTTAACGGAAAACCTGGATTGAGAGCGGACGTGCAAAAGAAGAACAGAGCGCTTGTAACCGGGGCTGATGGATTTATCGGTTCCCACCTTGTCGCCTTCCTCAAGGAAAAGGGGTGGCTTGTTGTTGGAAGCTATCTCGCAAATGTTCCCAATGGAGTCGCGGCAAACTCCGGGGCTCATTTTGCCGCATGCGATCTGCGCAATGGCCAGCGCGTTTCCCACCTTCTCAGGGAGGTCAAGCCAACGCATATATTCCACCTCGGGGCTCAAAGCCTCCCTATGTTGTCGTGGGCTGATCCGGTGCGCACATTCGAGTCAAATATTATGGGGTCGCTGTACCTTTTTGAAGCTGCGCGCCAGATGCGGAAGCCCCCGGTCGTGGTTTCGGCCTGCTCCAGCGCGGAATACGGGCACGTTCCGCAATCTGCGATTCCAGTCAAAGAAGATCAGCCGCTTCATCCGCTTCATCCCTACGGCATAAGTAAGGTCTGTCTCGACCTTCTGGCGAAAGAGTATTTTCTTGACTACGGAATCCCGGCCGTCAATCTCCGGCTTTTCAACACCACCGGACCCGGGAAGACTGAGGATGCTCCATCGGATTTTGTGCGTCAGTTGGTAGAGATCAAGGGCGGAAGGCGGTCCGCGGTCATCGAGGTGGGAAATCTCAAGCCGCGGCGGGCATACCTGGATGTACGCGACACCGTCCGCGCCTTTTATCTTGCCGCGCTCAAAGGCAAGCCCGGCGACTCATATAACGTTTGCGCCACAACGACACATCAAATCGGAGAGATGCTGCGCGTGGCCATTCGCCTGGCGGGCGTGAAAGTGGAGATAAAGCCGGCTTCTCGCTTGATCCGCCCTTCCGATGAAAAGATCATCTTCGGCAGCAGTCTAAAATTTCGCCGCGACACGGGTTGGAAGCCTGTGTTCTCGCTCCAGCAAACACTCACGTCGATGCTTGAATATTGGGAAGCCGCCCGTCATTAGAGCAGCCCTTCCTATCGCACCTTCCCCAGTCGCCCTTCTCAGCTTCGAGGTCAAAAAGATGATCATCACCAGCACACCGCTTCGCATCTCCTTCTTCGGAGGCGGCACCGACTATCCTCTCTGGTATCGCGAGCACGGTGGCGCCGTGCTCTCGACGACCATTGATAAGTCCTGTTACATCAGTTGCCGTTGGTTACCTCCATTCTTTGAATATCACAGCCGTATTTCCTACTCAAAAGTTGAGAACGTGCAGGGGAACGGCGAAATCGAGCACCCTTCCGTGCGCGCCTGCCTTGATTACCTGGGCATCAAGGAAGGAATTGAAATTCACCACATCGCCGACCTTCCGGCCCGCACCGGCCTGGGGACAAGTTCGGCTTTTACGGTTGGTCTTTTGCTGGCGCTCTACGCGCTGAAGAATCAGATGCGGGACAAGCGGAGCATTGCCGCCGAGGCCATTCATGTCGAGCGTGATCTGCTGCGCGAGGCGGTGGGATCGCAGGATCAGGTGAGCGTCGCCCACGGCGGATTTAATCGAATCGATTTTGGACCCGAGGATGCGATCGAGGTGAGGCGCGTCCTGGCGCCCAATGGCCGGCTTGCCGAGTTGGAAAGCCGGCTCATGCTCTATTTCACTGGATTTTCGCGAACAGCTTCTGAAATTGCGCAGGAGCAGATCAAAGCCACGCCTGGTAAGCATCGCGAGTTAGAGGCCATGCGGTCGCTGGTGGACGAAGCAGAAGGCATTCTGATGGATCAACATCGGGCAATGGATGACTTCGGGCGTTTGTTGCACGAGGGATGGCGAATCAAGAGAGGCCTAACCAGCAAGATCTCGAATTCCACCATCGACGAAATCTACGAGGCCGGCCTGCAGGCGGGCGCGCTTGGGGGCAAGATACTGGGAGCCGGAGGCGGCGGCTTCATGCTCTTCTATGTTCCACCCGAGCGACGGGAAGAACTAAAGGCAAAGCTAAACAAGCTGCTTTGCGTTCCGTTTTCCTTTTCCAATCGAGGAAGTCATGTTGTGGTGTATGAACCCGAGGAAGCGTACGACACGGCGCTCTCGGTGCACCGCGGCATGATTTACCAAAAGCCCTCTTCGGATGATTTCCCCGCCCTGACAACTCCACCGGCGCCGGACGGACCGCATCCGGCCGAACAACTTGTTTGAGGTCAAAACATGAACAACGGCAAATTGACCTACGTACTCGTCAGCCCGGCACGCAATGAAGCTACTTTCATTGAGAAGACAATTCAGTCCGTAATTCATCAGACTGTGCTTCCTGCGCGCTGGGTCATTGTCAACGACGGATCGACCGACAATACATCTGACCTGGTCCGGCCATACCTCGCCGACCATCCGTGGATGGTTCTTGTGGACCTTCCGGTGCGGAATGAACGGCATTTCGCGGCAAAGGTAAATGCGTTTAACGCAGGGTGGGAGAAAGTTAAGGATCTCGATTATCAGATCATCGGCAACCTGGACGCTGATGTATCGCTGGACCCGGACCATTTTGAGTTCCTGCTGGGCAAATTCGAGCAAGACCCAACTCTCGGCGTGGCAGGCACAACCTTCAGAGAAGACAGCGGCTATGATTCTGAATCACATAGTTTCGAAGGTCAGACGCACGTTTCCGGTCAGGTGCAGATCTTCCGCCGCGAATGCTTTCAACAAATAGGGGGCTACCAGCCTAACAAGGCCGGTGGAATCGACTGGATGGCCGTAACTACTGCCCGAATGATGGGATGGAAGACACGCTCCTTTCGCGAAAAGTCTTTCTTTCACCACCGGCCTCTGGGCACGGCCGAGCGTGGCGGGCTGGCTTCCATCTTCTCCTACGGAGAAAAGGACTATTATCTTGGCGGGCATCCGATGTGGGAGTTATTCCGGGTCGCTTACAGAATGACGCAGCCCCCGTATTTGGTGAATGGCATGGCCCTCGGTTTAGGGTACCTTTGGGCGCTGATATCAAGGCAGCCGCGTCCTGTATCGCCTGAACTAATGAGATTTCATCGCCGGGAACAGATGCAGAAGCTACGGATGATTCTGGCGTCTTTGATCACTTTTAAGAGCTATCGCAAATTCGAGCCAAACGCGAATTGAGGAGGTTAGTGGAGCACTTCATGGAAACGGTTGCACTTTCGCTTGCCTCCACGGCGGAGATCGAATCGACAAGGGTCCTGGAAGCTGTGTTGCGCTTTGTCGGCTGGCTGGATCGTTTCGGAGAGACCTCCTACGACCACCAGAGCTACTTTGCCAGCGATCTGGGCCGCGCGGCGAAAGCTCTCTATTACCGAAAACCAATCCTCGGCCTCGTCGCGGTAGCGCCCATGATATTTTCCGAGGCATTCGTGCCTTCGGCCCGGCGGTTTTTCTTTATCAAGCAGAGGTTTCCCATTGCCGACGCGCATTACGCGATGGGCTTCGCTTACCTGTACGAGGTGCTCGACAACGAGGATTACTATCGACGCGCCCGGCACTTTCTGGAAATACTTGTGGAAACGCGGAGTCCCGGATATGAACGCTTCGCGTGGGGCTATCCCTTCAACTGGGAGACACGCACCGGGACCCTACCCGCGAATACGCCATTCATAACGACTCTTCCTTATGTGTATGAGGCCTTCCAGGCAGTGCACCGGATTGACGGTGACCCTAAATGGTGGGAGATCATGCGATCCATCGCCGACCACGCGCTGCTGGATTACGTGGATTTCCCCACTTCGGACACCGCATCGAGCTGCGCGTATGGTCCCGGCCCGGCGGATTCTGCCGGGGTCGTGAATGCAAGCGCCTACCGCGCATTTCTTCTCACCAGAGCCGCCTTGGACTTAGGCGATTCCCGATATTTGGAAACCGCGAAGCGAAACCTTAACTTCGTTCTCGAGTCGCAGAATGATGATGGCTCCTGGTATTACTCCGTGGACGGTGGCCGGAACTTTGTGGATCATTTTCACACCTGCTTTGTTCTTAAGGCTTTGGCAAAGATCGAAGCCATCACCCAGAATCCCTCCTGTACACGTGCGATCCAGCGCGGCGTGCAATACTACGTGGATTCTCTCTTCGAGGACGGGCGTCCAAAGCCATTTTCGCGAAGACCAAGACTTACTGTTTATCGCCAGGAGCTTTACGATTACGCCGAGTGCCTCAATCTTGCCATCCTGCTGCGTGGCCGGTTTCCGGCTTTGGACGCGGTAACGCCGGGTGTAACGGATTTCGCAACCTGGCAAAAACGGGACGGCTCGTTCCGCTCGCGCCGGCTTCTGGCCGGCTGGGACAATACGCCTATGCATCGCTGGGCGCAGGCACAGTACTTCCGAAGCTTGTGCTTCCTGCTTCATGAGTACTCTGCAGGCAAGACGCAGAGCACCGGAAACGCGTCCTGAGGCCTAAACTATGTGCGGAATCTGCGGACAATACAACTTCGCCACCCAAGCGCCGGTCATGCGTCATGATATTCAACGCATGGCGCGCACAATCTCGCACCGCGGCCCGGATGATGAGGGGTATTTTGTTGACGGACCGCTCGGGCTTGGGTTCCGGCGCCTTTCTATCATCGACCTCGCGGGCGGTCACCAGCCTATGGCGGACGGAGATGAAACAGTCTGGGTTGTCTTCAATGGCGAAATATATAACTTCCCCGAGATCAAGCAGGAGCTGGAAGGATACGGTCACGTCTTTCGCACTCGATGCGACACCGAAGTGATTGTGCACGGCTACAAACAATGGGGTGACGACGTCTTTAACCATCTTAATGGCATGTTTGGGCTCGCCATCTGGGACGTGCTGCGAAAGAGGCTTGTTCTTGCCAGAGATCCATTCGGAATCAAGTTAATCTACTACCGGCTCGACAAAGGCAGGCTGCACTTTGGTTCTGAGGTGCGCGCGGTCGCGGCTGCATCAGAAGAACGCACGGAGGTTGACCCCAATTCTTTAGAGCTTTTCTTGCGCTATCGCTTTACCCCATCGCCCCAAACAATCTTCCGAGGGATTCAGAAACTGGCGCCCGGCTCGATGCTGGTGTGCGAAGATGGCGCCTCCTACGTAAAGCAGTGGTACAACTTCCGTCCAACCCCATTTTCCCCGCCGAAGTCCGATGAAGAAGCAATTGAGGAATTGCTCGCCATCTATATGCGGGCGATGAAGCGGCATCTGCTCAGCGACGTGCCGGTTGGTTTGCTCCTGAGCGGAGGCATTGACTCTGGGATGCTGCTCGCACTGATGAATTTGTATGGCGATTCATGGCGGACATACACCGTCGGCTACGGATCGGCATTTCCCGACGACGAGCTGAACGATGCGCAGGACACGGCTATGCGGTTTTCCGCGCTTCATACGCCTGTAACATTGGATCGGCGCGTCTATGAATCAGTGCTTCCGCAAATTGTGTCTGCGCTTGAAGAGCCGATCGCATCGTCATCTATTGTTCCGATGTATCTTGTCTGCGAGCGTGCCAGGCGCGACGTAAAGGTCGCTCTCGTTGGTCAGGGGCCCGATGAGCTGTTTGGTGGCTACAGGCGCCATCTGGGCGTACGCTATGGGGGTCTGTGGGCAAAAATGCCTGCCTGGTTGCAGGCTTCGGGCGCCACCATAGCCCGTTCGATACCTCGCCATGAAACCATAAAGCGAGGAGTTGCGTCGCTGGGCGTGAAAGACCGAATGATGCGATATCAAAGCGTTCTTTCCCTGCTCCCTGGCGACGAGGTTACCGACCTATTCAGAGACGGATTGCTCGCGGAAGACCACAGCAACCGGATATTGAAGTGTTGGGAGAACCTGGTCCCGTTGATGGAGGGCACCGACGAACTGGGAGGCTTTCAGTTTCTGGAGTTGCGCTCCACCCTTCCGGATGAGTTGCTGATGTTTGCCGACAAGTTGTCCATGGCCCACGGTCTGGAAATACGAGTGCCCTATCTGGACAGGGAGCTGGTCGAATATGTGGAAAGGCTGCCGGCGCGCTTCAAGGTCCGGCTTGGTTCGCAAAAGTGGATACATCGCATGGTATGCAAACGATTTCTTCCGGATGAGATTCTCAGGAGAAGAAAGCGCGGGTTTGCGGTGAACGTCGTGGATGAATGGTTTCGCGGCGGACTCGACAGCAAAATGACTGATATCTTTCTCGATACAAGCTCCAGTCTCTATCAGTATCTAAGGCCGGACAGGGTACAACACCTGTTCAAAGAGCATCGCTCAGGCCGGAACGACTACCACAAGATCCTATTCAGCCTTGTCGTGTTTGAAGAATGGCTTCGAAACTGCAACTCCGCCGCCACCGCTCAAGCTTGCGCCGCAAGTGCGTAGGTCTTCAATCGGATTCCACGGCCGCAGCTACTCACTTCTTTTCTTTGCGCACGCTGCTCAGGACAGCCCTTTGCTAAAAGCAGATGCAGCTCGGCGCTCACCATCTCCACTTGGCACTGCACGCGTGTCTCCACAACTCGCACTCACGGCGAACGCCGCACTTGAAAGGTAAGATCCACGGCGATCGGACAACCCACAGTATCGCGCACACGCTACGACTTTCACTGAGGCTCAACGACCGACTCTGATGAACAATACACTGATTGACTATTACAGGTGTCCGATTGCGTGCACGGAGCTCCATTCAAATGGAGAGCTCTCTCCGGATCGCGGGTACTTTCAATTGGGTCGGGATATTACCTGCTATGGCCGCTCTGCCGGCGGCTTTCGGGCTACCCGCGCAGACGTCAGCCTTTATGACGTCACCGCCGACATATCTCATGACGGCTCGAAGGTGTTTCTGCCATTCGATCCCGATGAAGTCACGCAGAACCTCTTGCGTGAACGCTATTCCGCGCACTTCCGCGACGAGGGCAAATTGGTGAATTCGGTTCTGCGCGGCTTTTACTACGCGCTGCGGCCGTATCTCACAGTTTCCACTCGAAAACATCTGCAAAAGCTATATCTGCACAATTGGCATTCCATCCCCTTTCCCAAATGGCCGGTGGATGTTACGGTCGATCGTCTGCAAAGGCGCCTGCTGGGCCTGGTCATGAAGGCCCTGGGCGTCGAGACGCTGCCTTTTGTGTGGTTTTGGCCAGACGGCTATCAGGGCTGCGCCATCGTCACCCACGACGTGGAGGAAGTTCGAGGCAGAAACCTGTGTTGCGACCTGATGGACGTGGATGAGTCCTTTGGGTTTCATAGCTCGTATCAAATCGTTCCGGAGTGCAGGTATCCGGTCCCAGACAGTTTCCTGGCACTAATCAGGGATCGCGCCTGCGAAGTGAATGTTCACGATCTTAGACACGACGGGCGCTTATATGCCGAGTACGATGAGTTTTTGTACCGGGCTCAGCTCATCAATCAATACGGACGGCTGTTCGGGGCATCTGGATTTCGCTCCGGCGTTCTCTACAGGAATGCTGACTGGTACGCGGCTTACGATTTTCTGTACGATATGTCCATTCCCAACGTGGCACATCTCGATCCTCAGCACGGCGGATGCTGCACTGTGATGCCCTACTTTATTGGCAAGCTTGTAGAGTTGCCCGTAACCTGCACTCAGGATTACGCTCTCTTTCATGTGCTAAGGGACTATTCCGTGCAGTTATGGAAGCAGCAGGTAGACGCAATTGCCGCCAACCATGGTTTGATAAACATTCTCGTGCACCCCGATTACATCATGGAGCCGCGGGCGCTCAATGTTTACAAATCGTTGCTGGCATATCTGGCAAAGCTGCGCGACACGCAGTCGATTTGGACGCCTTTGCCTAAAGAGGCCGCCAACTGGACGCTGCAGCGGAACCAGATGAGCCTTACGCACCGGCAGGGCCGCTGGCACATTGAAGGACCTGGGAGTGAGAGAGCGCGCATCGCATATGCCTCTCTTTCAGATGAAGGCGTCGCCTACAGCATGGAGATGGACAGTTGCCAAGTAATGCCTTAGCGGAATGGCCTGGAACCGCAGCCAGGCAGGCTTTTTTCACCATCGATCCGCTGTCAGATGGCCGTTGGGACGAATTCGTCGCCGCGCACCCTGACGCGTCGATTTTTCACCATTCCGGATGGCTGAGATCCCTCGCGAAGACGTATGGGTTTCGTCCCGTAGTACTTACCAGCGCTCCCGATGGGCAACCATTGTCGAACGGAATCCCGTTTTGCGAGGTGCATAGCTGGATTACCGGTTCGCGCCTGGTTTCACTGCCATTCTCCGATCATTGCGAGCCTTTGCTGAGCGGAGAAGAAGACGCCGCCGAATTCCTTGCCTGGATCACCGCGGAAGGCAACCGGAACAAATGGAAGTATGTGGAGCTCCGCCCGCATCGCTGGAAGCCAATAGGCACTCTCTCACTGTTTCCTACCCAGCCTTTCGCTTTTCACGTGCTTAGTCTGGAGCCGCCACTTAGCCAGATATTCTCCGCATTTCACAAAGACAGCATGCAGCGCCGTATTCGGCGGGCGGAACGGGACGGTCTGCTTTACGAGAAGGGTTGCTCCGAGGAGATTTTTGACTCGTTTTATCGGCTGCTCATCATGACAAGGGCCCGTCACGGCTTACCGCCGCCGCCACGATCCTGGTTTAGCAACCTTCTTGCCAATTTGCGCTCCCACGCCGAGATTCACGTTGCTAGAAAAGGCAGTCAGACCATTGCGGCCATTATGAGCTTTAGGTTTAAAGACACAATTGTCGATAAGTATGCGTGCTCAGATCACAACTTTCATCAGATTGGGGCAATGCCATTTCTTTTTTGGAGACTCATCGAAGGGAGCAAGGCCGAAGGAATGAAGAAGCTAGATTTCGGCCGCACCGATCTTGACGCCCACAGCCTGATTCGCTTCAAGGATCATTTCGGCACTGCGCGAAGCCAGTCAACCTATTTTCGCTGTGGAGCTCCCTCTATCGAAACAGCAGATTCCTCGGCGCACATGAGTGCAGTACGCCGCCGGCTGTTCGCCGTGCTCCCCAGGCAGGTCTCCAGCCTTCTTGGTACTCTTTTATATCGGCATGTCGCTTAGAGGGCACTCTCGCAGAGTTCTGGCGCAAACAGGGTTTGGCTCTCTCCGGTTTCCGAAGAATTTCTGCATTCATAACGAAAGGTAAGATACATGTCCCCCGCTGGGTACGAATCTCCATGGATGGATGAGGAGCTTACGCTTCTTCGACAGTCTGTTCGCCGCTTTATAAGGGAAGAGCTTGTTCCGCACCAGGCACGCTGGCGTGCGCAGCACGGGCCAGATGTCGAGGCGTGGCCGGCAATTGGCAAGGCCGGCATCCTCCTTCAGGACATTCCGGAGGAATACGGAGGCGGTGGCGGGACATTTGCGCACGAGACAGTCGTCAACGAGGAGCTGGCATATGCCGGAGTGCACTTTGGCTCCAACATTCAAAGCATCGTTGCACACTACATACTCTCCTACGGAACCGAGAAGCAAAAGCGTGCGTGGCTGCCTCGAATGGCACGCGGAGAGCTGGTTGCCGCAATTGCAATGACGGAGCCCTCAGCCGGCTCCGACCTGGCGGCCCTGAAGACAACTGCGCTGCGCAAAGGCGACCACTTCACCCTGACCGGCTCGAAGACGTTCATTACAAATGGAGCGCTCGCCAACCTGGTCTGTATTGCGGTGAAAACGGACCCCGCTGCACCCGGACTGAAGGGGCTTTCATTATTGGTGGTGGAGACACAGGGCGCGCGGGGATATCACGTTGGAAAGCCTCTGGATAAGGTGGGAATGAACGGGCTGGACACCTGCGAGATGTTCTTTGACGAAGTACGCGTACCCGTCGAGAATTTGCTCGGCGAAGAAGGCAAAGGCTTTAGCCAGATGGTGCAGCAGCTGCCTTATGAACGCCTATCGATTGGAGCGGTGGCTGTAGCCAGTGCTGAGCAGGCCCTCGCCATCACCACCAAGTACGTCAAAGAGCGGAAGGCCTTTGGAAAGCCGCTGCTCGAGTTTCAGAATACGCGGTTCAAGTTAGCGCAATGTAATACGGAAGTTCATATCGGACGGGTTTTTCTCGACCATTGTATTCAACTCCAACTCGCCGGCCGGCTCGATGCTGTAACTGCCGCCATGGCGAAATACTGGCTCACCGAGTGCCAATGCCGCGTGATCGACGAATGCGTTCAGCTCCACGGAGGTTATGGTTACATGGCCGAATATCCTATCGCGCAAATGTGGACCGATAGCCGCGTTCAGCGAATCTACGCCGGCACCAACGAAATCATGAAAGAGCTAATCGGCTGGGCTCTGTGACATCGCGTCACACACATCTGGTTGCGCTGCGCCCAAAGAGATGTCACCTGCAGGACGCATGAGAACTGACCTGAACATCGGAATACAAGGCACGAGCATAGTCTCTGCTTCAACGGCAATCGACTTATTTGCTGTCGCTGCCCCTGAAGTAAGAGATTTTCAAGCGCCGGATACCCGCGCGAACGCGCCGTCCCAAGTTAGCTCTGCATGCCTGCATCACCTTATCGAGGCCCAGGCCCAGCGGACCCCGAATGATCCTGCTGTCGCATGCGAGGGTGTGAAGCTGACCTATGAAGAGCTTTGTCTCCATGCGAACAGCCTGGCATTCAGGCTGCAGGAGATGGGCGCCGGACCGGGAGTAACGATAGCTCTGTTTCTCGAGCGATCGGCCAGTGCGGTCGCGGCAATGCTGGGAATCCTGAAAGCAGGCGCTGCTTATGTGCCTATTGACTCAACCTTTCCAGCCGGCCGCATCGGGTTCATTCTTGAAAATGCCGCGATCCGAATTGTCGTGACGGAGCGGCATCTTCTGGAGAAGCTCCCGGCTGCTGGATTGCAATCGATCTGTGTGGACGAATTCGACTGGACCTATGGAAGGCAGTGCCGATCGCTTGCCCTCGCCGGGCAGCCGTCGGACACACTGGCCTATGTGATCTATACAAGTGGCTCTACGGGCCGGCCGAAGGGCGTGGCGATTGAACACCGGAGCATCGTGAATTATGTGCTGGGGGTTACAGAGCGCCTGCGCTTTGAGCCGGGAATGAATCATGCGATGGTTTCGACCTTCGCTGCGGACCTCGGCAATACGGTGCTGTTCCCCGCACTCGTGACAGGTGGCTGCCTGCACATCATCTCGCATGAGCGAGCCAGAAGCCAGTCAGAACTTTCCGATTACTTCGACCGGGAGAAGATCGACGTACTGAAGATCGTCCCGTCTCACCTTGCGGCGCTGCAAGCTGGAAAGCATCCTGAGAAGGTGATGCCGCGAAGGCGGCTGATTCTGGGCGGAGAGGCATCTCGAATCGAATTCATCCGCGAGCTGCGGGCTATGGCTCCTGGCTGCGAAATCTACAATCACTACGGGCCAACGGAGACCACGGTCGGTGTGCTGACGTATCGGGTTGGCAAGGAATTGCCGGTGACAGCCACTGGAAACCTGCCGCTTGGCACACCGCTGCCGAACAGCAACGTCTATCTACTCGATGAGCACGGAGACCCTGTGCCACCCGGCACGGAAGGGGAAATCTACATTTCCGGCCTTGGCGTCGCGAGAGGCTATCTCCATCAGCCCGAGCTGACTGCGGGGCGGTTTCTACTTGATCGCTTCAGTGGGTCTCCCGGCGGCCGCATGTACCGAACCGGGGATCTCGCTCGCTGCCTGCCCGACGGCAACCTGGAGTTTTGCGGCCGCATTGACGACCAGGTGAAGATACACGGCTACCGAATCGAGCTGGGCGAAATCGAATGTGCTTTGCGAGAACAACCTGGCGTAAAAGACGCGCTTGTGTTGGCGCTGGATGGTGCTTCCGGCACCAGGGAGCTGGTTGCCTATGTAGTCCCGAAGCGCCAAAACCAGCCTCTCTGGGCCAGCAAGAATGTGCATCTCCTCCCTGGCGGATTGCAGGTGGCACAGTTAAACCGCGCGGAAACAGATGCAGCTTACAAGCAGATCTTTGTCGAGAAGGCCTACCTTCAGCACGGTATCCGAATTGTGGATGGTGACTGCATAGTCGATCTGGGCGCGAGTATCGGACTTTTTGCGATCTTCGCCTCCCGGCTTGCAGCCAATCTTCGCGTGATTTGCCTGGAAGCCGATCCTGCCGCCTACGCGTACCTGAAGCTCAATACGGAAGTTTTGGGCGATGGCGTCGAGTGTCCATCTTTCGACGCCGCTCAAGAATCGGCGGAGGAGGAATTTTTCGCAGCATTATCAGGTGGCGGATCCTCCGAAGATAGGCGCACCGGGAATCATGCGGGCGGCTCTTCAAATTTGCGCGAGGTTATGGTCCGGGACGATCTCGAGCGAGTCGCCTTGTTAAGGGTTCGCGGGACAGCCCCGGAACTGGAAGCCCTGAGGCAGCTCAGTTCGCGAGAGTGGGAAAAAATTGCTCAGGTCGTCGTTGATCTTCGCTCTCATGAAGATGTCGAGACGACGGCCGCTCTGCTTCGCCAGCAGGGTTTTGAGGTCATTGAAGAGCCTGGCAACTCACTGGATTCAGCGGCTCCGTCCTACGTTTATGGACTCAGGTCTTCAGATTCGCCAAAGCAGGATACCGAGCACTCACACGGAAATGCCAACTCAAATGAGCCCCGGAACGCCGGGCAGCAGCTACTTTCGCCGCTGCTGCTGCGGAGTGCTTTGCAGGAGCGCCTTCTGCAGCAAATGGTGCCGGCCGCATTTGTCCTGTTGAGCGAATTCCCGTTGACCGCCAATGGCAAAATCGACCGGCACGCTCTTTCCGCCCTGACTCCCGAGGCTGCACAGAATTCGCGAGAGTTTGTTGCACCGCGCAACAGAACCGAGAAGCTTCTTGCGGAGATATGGTCGGAATTGCTGAAAGTAGAAAACGCCGGTATTCACGATGATTTCTTTGACCTAGGAGGTCACTCTTTACTCGCCATACGGGCGGTATCGCGCATCAAAGATGCTCTGGGAGCAGACCTTCCCCTTGCCGCTCTTCTGCATGCTCCTACCATTGCCCAGTTAGCCGAGATGCTCCGCAACCAGCAGTACACGCCCTCCTGGAAATCTCTGGTTCCACTTCGCGCCTCCGGCTCCAGACCTCCTCTGTTTTTTGTCCATGCTCACGGCGGCAATGTTCTTGAATACAATGCGCTGGCAAGGCTGCTCGATGCCGATCAGCCCGTCTACGGGATTCAGGCTAGCGGTCTCGACGGAAACATACGGCCCGAGTTAACCATCGAACAGATGGCCTCAGAATACCTCGCGGAGATACGGACGCTTCAACCTCAAGGTCCGTACTTTCTCGCCGGCTTCTGTTTTGGAGGGCCGGTAGCGCTGGAAATTGCGCAACAGATTCGACAGGCCGGAGAGGAAGTCGGCCTGCTCGTGCTCATTCAGTCCACACATCCCGCGGTCTTTCACCTCTTTAAGCCTGGAATCTCCGCTCCGCGGCGCTGGTGGTATCGCCTGCAAAAACAATTCGATCTGGAAAGGGAGAATACCTTGCATGCGGGCAGCACTTACTTGTGGCGGCGGGCCCGGTACGTGGGAGATCTTCTTCTGGCCCGTCTTGCAGTGGCATTCGGCTCCAGGCTCGAAAAACAACCGTCGAAGAGCGCAAATCTGCCCAAGCTTTTTATTTTCGAACGGCTGAAGAGGGAACACCTTAGCGCATTAGCGAACTACCGCCCCCGCCAGTATGACGGAAAGGCAATTCTGTTTCGCGCCAGCAAGCAGATGCGCGGTTTGCTGGCCGATGAAACTTTAGGCTGGAGCGACACACTGCTTGGCCCATGCGAAGTTTGCGAGGTGCCAGGGCATCAGCAAAACCTGATGCTCGAACCGAACGTACAACGTGTCGCACGTGAGCTCGAACAGCGCCTGCGCGCTACCCTTCGGCAATATCGTTACTCGAAGGGATAGAAGATCCGGCAAGGTCTCCGCGGCCTTGCACCATTACCGCTCAAATTCGAGAAACTCATTGACAGGAATCATCCAATGCGCGCAATGACGCAAGTCCAGGAAACCATCACCGAAATCGCCCCTGTTGCCCCTGAGAGAGGCGCAAATCCGGGAAGAGTTCCTGCGAAACAATCTTTCTCTCGCAAACTCTTCAGGCCGGAGCTTCTGTTCAGGCCCGGCCGTCTGCTGCAGGTTTTGGCATTTAAGCCTTCCGGCGCCGTTCAGCAGCTGCCTTTGCCGTGGAACTGCACAATCAGCGCCCGCTCGGCAGAAGTGATCGGCAAGCTCATCGCCACGTTGGGGCTCTACGACCTGCCGCTGACAGAGGCAATCATGCGGCTCGCGGATCCCGGCGATGCCGCCCTCGATGTGGGAGCCAACATCGGATATACGGCACTGGTCCTTGCTTTGTCGGCGGGCCCAACGGGACACGTGCGCGTGTTCGAGCCGAATCCGCACGTCATCCCGACACTGAGCAACAATGTGAAGCAATGGGCCTCGTTGCCGCTTGCTCCAATCGAGATCGACACTGTCGCGCTTTCCGATCGGGACGGCGAGGCCATTCTTGGTTTCCCAGGCGATTACGCGAAAAATGAAGGTCTCGCCAGCCTCGAATTGAAGACTGACGGAGTTCCTGTCAGGGTTCTCAGGTTAGACTCTCTGGACATCGATGGCGCAGGCATCGTAAAGATCGATGTAGAAGGCCACGAAGCTGCCGTCATTTCAGGTGCGACTCGGCTCTTGAAGGACCATCGCATTCGCGACATTCTATTCGAAGAGCATGAAGAGTACCCGGCACGTTCGCATCAGATCCTCCTGGATCATGAGTACTCCATCTTTCGCGTCTCGGGCTCCATGTTCGGGCCTCTGCTGTTGCCGCCAGCGACGCAGGCCAGGGCGCCATTCCTGCCCCCTGTGTACCCGCCAAATTATCTCGCCACAGTGGATCCTTCTCGCGCTCAGGCACGCTTCAGGGCGCGCGGCTGGAAGGCGCTATCTTCAAGGCCGCGAGAATAAATCAAAGTCTAGCCTCTGCGGACCGTGCGTTTTGTGGCGCACCTCTTTTTTTCGCCGTCCACCTTTTCGAGATGTGGATCACAGTCATCAAAGCCCTTTCACACATCCCGAAAACTGCGAACTCGCACCTTTTGCTCGCTTCGTAATATGAATGCATCCATGCAAAGCAACTCTCTTCCCCACGAGTCGATCCGCGTCAGGTTCAGCGTTTTGATACCTGCTTATAACCGTGAAGTGTACGTGGCACAAGCGGTGAATTCTGTTTTGTCCCAGACATTCACCGGCTTCGAGGTGGTTGTCGTCGATGACGGTTCGACCGATAACACGCTCAAAGTGCTGGAATCGTATGGAAACCGCATCCGGGTGCTTCGCCAGTTGAATCGAGGGCCGGAAGTCGCGCGAAATGCCGCTGCTGAAGTCTCCCGAGGCGAATATTTGGTCCTGTTAGACAGCGACGATCTTCTCTTACCGGATGCGCTGATGACCTACGAACGAGTTATCCGGCACTTTGACTCTCCCCCGGTGATTATCGGAGCGATGACCGGCTTCAGCGATCATGAACCGGCATGTACGGAATCGAAAGAGACGCACGAGGCAAAGGTAATAACATTTAAAGACTATCTATCGAAGGATGTGCCGCTCAGAGTGTCGAGCAGCCGGATCGTGGTCAAGAAATCGGTATTTCATGAGGTGGGCGGCCTGCGAAATACAACGGCCAAGACGTTCCACCTGGATAGCCTGAATCTCATCCTGCGAATTGGAACCTACAGTCCATGCATTGTGGTGCGCGAGCCAATCACAGTCGCGTACCGCAATCACGAAGGCAACACGGTGCGGCAACTTAATCCGATCGCCCGCGGGATCCACATGCTTGCCCGCGCGGAACGCGAGGGCGAGTACCCTGGAGGCAAACAACGCAGAATGGAACGAAGGGCGCTGATTGGTGCGCTCGCTCTTTCATGGTCAATTGCGCACTGTCTTCGCCGCGGTCGGATCATTTTAGCCTCATGGCTCCTCATCGACACAGCGCCAATGGTAGGGGCGGCATTTGTGAAGAAGTTCCGTACGCTTCTATTCCGTCAACGCACCCCGGAAGCGCTTGTGCCCGACGTTCAGATACCAACGCCCGCAGTCGGCGTCCATTGAGGAGCCGAGCTTAGCCGCCTGCTTCAATGAGAACCACCTGTGAATCCGCGGGCAAGCGCCGCACCTATGCCGCTCATCCCATACGCGCACGAATATAATGGAGGAACCGGGCTTCTGGCCTCTGAAGTTTAGCTTGGGTCACATGCCGGCTCCGAATCTCGCAAGCCGAAGGACACCGTGCGCCTGACTCCAACTTTGCCATTGATTCCTGCGTCCAATGCACGCAAACTACTCCGCAAGATTGAGACCCGCGAAGCTCGCATCGGCATTGTTGGTCTGGGACATGTGGGCCTGCCGCTCGCTCTTCGGTTCAGCGAGGAGCGCTTCAGGGTCACCGGCTTTGACATCAACGAAAATACGGTCGAAACCCTAAATGGCGGCCGATCGCCCATCGCGCGCATTCCCGGCACGCAGATTGATGAAGCGCGGCGAAATGGTTTCATTGCCGCGACAGATCATGGCGGGATTGCGCAGATGGACATCGTTGTTATCTGTGTGCCGACGCCCCTGAACGAGGATCGCGAGCCCGATCTCAGCTGCGTCACAGGCACGGTCCGCAGCATCGCGCAGAGCGTGCACGAAGGGCAACTCATCATTCTGGCCAGCACAACCTTTCCCGGCACGACCGATGAGATCGTTATTCCGCTGCTGGAAGAGGGCAATCCTGCTGGGCTTCGCGCAGCCAATGACGGATTCGATCATGGCTTCTACGTCGCATTCTCTCCTGAGCGGGAAGACCCGGCCAACGATTCCATTGCGCGCCGTCACATTCCCAGAGTCGTAGCTGGATACGGATCGGCGGCTACCGGACTGGCATGCGCGGTCTTCGAAACTGTATTTGACAGAACAGTGCCTGTCTCCTCTCTGGCGGCCGCGGAAATGACGAAGTTGCTTGAGAATGTCTACCGCTGCGTCAATATTGCATTGGTCAATGAGCTGAAACAGCTCTGCATGCGCATGGGTATCGATGTGTTTGAAGTGATTGACGCCGCGAAAACCAAGCCCTTTGGCTTCCAGCCGTTTTATCCTGGACCAGGTCTCGGCGGGCATTGTATCGCCGTCGATCCGTTCTATCTTTCATGGAAAGCTAAAGAGTTCGATTTCCGAACACGGCTTATCGAACTGGCCGGCGAGATCAACTTCCAGATGCCCTCTTTCGTGGTCGAGAACATTATCGATGCTCTTGGCCGGCAGGGTCAGGCGATCCTGGGCGCCCGTGTATTGGTGCTCGGTGTCGCTTACAAGCGTGACATTGACGACCTCCGTGAATCGCCCTCTCTCGCCATTATTGATTTGCTGCAGAAGCGCGGCGCGCAGGTCGAGTACAATGACCCCTTCTTCCCGACCGTAGGCAAGGGACGCAATTACGAGTTGAACTTGCAAAGCACCCCGCTGGACCGTGTGCCGGAATTCGATTGCGTAGTGATCGTTACCGACCACTCGCAATACGACTATCAGCGTATCGTCAGAGACGCCCGGCTTGTGGTGGATACCCGCGATGCAACGCGCGGCATCGATGCGGACAATATCGTGAGGTGCTGACGCCCGTCTGATTGCAGTTCACGCGCTTCCCTGCTGCGCCGTCTTCACTGCCTGCATCCGGCCGCTCTTTCCATCTCCGCAATGGCCCCTTTGCCGCCGGCTGCCTGCGATGCCCATTCACTCCCACCGGAGGCTGACACATGTCGAGTTACATGGCGAATTATATGACGATGCTGGTTCGCGAGCAGTTGGCGGAGGGCCTGGCCGTGCTGCAGGCACTTGACAAGGATTCCGCGCTGCAGGAGTCACTGGTCGCCGCGGCTGATCTTACTGTCGCGGCTCTCAAGTCCGGGCACAAGCTGCTCGTCGCCGGTAACGGCGGCAGCGCGGCTGACTCTCAGCATCTTGTTGCCGAGTTTGTCAGCCGCCTGTCGGAAGATCGCCCCGCCCTTCGCGCCGTGGCGCTCACTACCGACTCTTCCATTCTCACGGCCCTGGGCAACGATTACGGATTCGAGCGCATCTTCGCCCGCCAGATCGAGGCGCTTGGCCAACCCGGCGACGTCTTTCTCGCGATCTCGACTTCGGGCAAGTCACCCAACATCCTGCGCGCCTTAGAACTGGCTCGCTCCATGGGCCTCGTCACCGTCGGGCTTACGGGAAGATCCGGCGGCACGATGGCGCCGCTGTGCGACTTCTGCCTTCGCGTCCCTTCCGAAATAACCATGCACATTCAGCAGGCGCATCTGGCGCTGGAGCACATCTTCGCCATGCTGGTCGAGCGAGGCTACTTCGGCCTTGAGCGCTTCTCCGCGCCGGCCGCGGTCTCCGCAAGGCAAGGCTAGACAACAAACCAAACCTGGACAAGATGACGCGCCCGCGAAGGTTCTCGGGCGCGTTTTGCTTTGCGCCGAGCGGCAGGCCCCGGAAGCAAAAAACGCGACCGGGGCTCACCTGTTTATTCAGGACACTTACGGTACGCTTACGGAGTAGCTGTTCGATGGGACGCTCTGGCTGCCCGCGGCATCAACGCTTTCCACATAGTAGCTGTACGACGTGTTGCTAGCGACGGTCGAGTCCGTATAGCTTGTCGATGCGTCGGCAGAGGAATTGACGAGTTGGTACGAGGCACTGGAGCCCGTGGCCCGATAGATGTTATAGCCTGTTATTCCGACGGGTGAACTGTCCGGTGCAACCCAGCTCAGGCTAACCTCATACGAAGTTGTCCCCGTCCCGCCGGTTCCGCTTAAGCTGATTGTGGCTGCTGCCGTCGAGCAATTGGTTGTCAGCGTCACTTGCCCGCTGGCCGCGCCCGCCACGGTGGGGTCGAACTCGACCTGCAGTGTCGCCGTCTGGCCCGGATTCAGAGTCAGCGGGAAGCTTATCCCCGACATGCTGAAGCCCGTGCCCGTCAGCGTTCCCGCGCTGATGGTGAGCGGAGCTGTGCCCGAAGATGTCAAAGTAACCGACTGGTAGCTCGGGGTGTTCATCGCCACAGTGCCAAAGGCCACACTACTCGATTGCAGGGTAAGAGTGGCTGCCGCCGCGCCCAGACTGATGGCGTAGGTTGACGATCCTCCACCGGACGACGCCGTCAGCGTCGCCGTCTGCGCCGTGGTTACGGCCGCGACTGTGGCCGTGAAGCTGGCGGTGGTGGCTCCCGAGGCCACCGTCACCGACGACGGCACCGTCACCGACGAGTCATTGCTCGAAAGGCTCACCACCTGGCCACTGCTCGCGGCCGCTGCGCTCAGCGTCGCCGTGCAGTTATCGGTCCCTGCACCAGTCATCGATCCGCTTGCACAACTCAGCCCGCTCAGCGTTGGTGCAGTAGGCGCGCCCAGACTGATGGCGTAGGTTGACGATCCTCCACCGGACGACGCCGTCAGCGTTGCCGTCTGCGCCGTGGTTACGGCCGCGACTGTGGCCGTGAAGCTGGCGGTGGTGGCTCCCGAGGCCACCGTCACCGACGACGGCACCGTCACCGACGAGTCATTGCTCGAAAGGCTCACCACCTGGCCACTGCTCGCGGCCGCTGCGCTCAGCGTCGCAGTGCAGTTATCGGTCCCTGCGCCAGTCATCGATCCGCTTGCACAACTCAGCCCGCTCAGCGTTGGTGCAGCAGGCGCGGCCAGACTGATGGCGTAAGTTGACGATCCTCCACCGGACGACGCCGTCAGCGTCGCCGTCTGCGCCGTGGTTACGGCCGCGACTGTGGCCGTGAAGCTGGCGGTGGTGGCTCCCGAGGCCACCGTCACCGACGACGGCACCGTCACCGACGAGTCATTGCTCGAAAGGCTCACCACCTGGCCACTGCTCGCGGCCGCTGCGCTCAGCGTCGCCGTGCAGTTATCGGTCCCTGCGCCAGTCATCGATCCGCTTGCACAACTCAGCCCGCTCAGCGTTGGTGCAGCAGGCGCGGCCAGACTGATGGCGTAAGTTGACGATCCTCCACCGGACGACGCCGTCAGCGTCGCCGTCTGCGCCGTGGTTACGGCCGCGACTGTGGCCGTGAAGCTGGCGGTGGTGGCTCCCGAGGCCACCGTCACCGACGACGGCACCGTCACCGACGAGTCATTGCTCGAAAGGCTCACCACCTGGCCACTGCTCGCGGCCGCTGCGCTCAGCGTCGCCGTGCAGTTATCGGTCCCTGCACCAGTCATCGATCCGCTTGCACAACTCAGCCCGCTCAGCGTTGGTGCAGCAGGCGCGCCCAGACTGATGGCGTAAGTTGACGATCCTCCACCGGACGACGCCGTCAGCGTCGCCGTCTGCGCCGTGGTTACGGCCGCGACTGTGGCCGTGAAGCTGGCGGTGGTGGCTCCCGAGGCTACCGTCACCGACGACGGCACCGTCACCGACGAGTCATTGCTCGAAAGGCTCACCACCTGGCCACTGCTCGCGGCCGCTGCGCTCAGCGTCGCCGTGCAGTTATCGGTCCCTGCACCAGTCATCGATCCGCTTGCACAACTCAGCCCGCTCAGCGTTGGTGCAGCAGGCGCGCCCAGACTGATGGCGTAGGTTGACGATCCTCCACCGGACGACGCCGTCAGCGTCGCCGTCTGCGCCGTGGTTACGGCCGCGACTGTGGCCGTGAAGCTGGCGGTGGTGGCACCCGAGGCCACCGTCACCGACGACGGCACCGTCACCGCCGAGTCGTTGCTCGAAAGGCTCACTGCTTGGCCGCCGCTGCCAGCCGCTGCGCTCAGCGTCGCCGTGCAGTTGTCCGTCCCCGCCCCGGTGATCGATCCGCTCGCACAACTTAGCCCGCTCACCTTTGGTTGAGCCGTTGCGGCCAGACTGATGGCGTAAGTTGACGATCCTCCGCCAGAAGACGCCGTCAAGGTCGCGGTCTGCGCCGTGGTTACGGCCGCGATGGTGGCCGTGAAGCTGGCGCTGGTTGCTCCCGAGGCCACCTTCACCGACGACGGCACCGTCACCGCCGTGTTGTTGCTCGACAAGCTCACCGAAAAACCGCCCGTGCCAGCCGCTGCGCTCAGCGTCACCGTGCAGTTATCGGTCCCCGCGCCAGTCATCGATCCGCTCGCACAACTTAGCCCGCTCACCTTTGGTTGAGCCGTTGCGCCCAGACTGATGGCGTAAGTTGACGATCCTCCGCCAGAAGACGCCGTCAAGGTCGCCGTCTGCGCCGTGGTTACCGCTGCGATGGTGGCCGTGAAGCTGGCGCTGGTTGCTCCCGAGGCCACCTTCACCGACGACGGCACCGTCACCGCCGTGTTGTTGCTCGACAAGCTCACCGAAAAACCGCCCGTGCCAGCCGCTGCGCTCAGCGTCACCGTGCAGTTATCGGTCCCCGCGCCAGTCATCGATCCGCTCGCACAACTTAGCCCGCTCACCTTTGGTTGAGCCGTTGCGCCCAGACTGATGGCGTAAGTTGACGATCCTCCGCCAGAAGACGCCGTCAAGGTCGCCGTCTGCGCCGTGGTTACCGCTGCGATGGTGGCCGTGAAGCTGGCGCTGGTTGCTCCCGAGGCCACCTTCACCGACGACGGCACCGTCACCGCCGTGTTGTTGCTCGCGAGACTCACCGACTGGCCGCTGCTCCCAGCCGCTGCGCTCAGCGTTGCCGTGCAGCTATCGGTCCCTGCGCCGGTGATCGATCCGCTCGCACAACTTAGCCCGCTCACCTTTGGTTGAGCCGTTGCGCCCAGACTGATGGCGTAAGTTGACGATCCTCCGCCAGAAGACGCCGTCAAGGTCGCCGTCTGCGCCGTGGTTACCGCTGCGATGGTGGCCGTGAAGCTGGCGCTGGTTGCTCCCGAGGCTACCGTCACCGACGACGGCACCGTCACTGCCGTGTCGTTGCTCGCGAGACTCACTGCTTGCCCGCCGCTGCCAGCCGCTGCGCTCAGCGTCGCCGTGCAGTTATCGGTCCCTGCGCCAGTCATCGATCCGCTTGTGCAACTCAGCCCGCTCACCTTTGGTTGAGCCGTTGCGCCCAGCTTGATGGCGTAAGTCGACGACCCTCCGCCAGAAGACGCCGTCAAGGTCGCCGTCTGCGCCGTGGTTACGGCCGCGATGGTGGCCGTGAAGCTGGCGCTGGTTGCTCCCGAGGCCACCTTCACCGACGACGGTGCCGTCACCGCCGCGTTGTTGCTGGAAAGGCTCACTGCCTGGCCGCCGCTGCCAGCCGCTGCGCTCAGTGTCGCCGTGCAGTTATCGGTCCCTGCGCCAGTCATCGATCCGCTCGCACAACTTAGCCCGCTCACCTTTGGTTGAGCCGTTGCGGCCAGACTGATGGCGTAAGTTGACGATCCTCCGCCAGAAGACGCCGTCAAGGTCGCCGTCTGCGCCGTGGTTACCGCTGCGATGGTGGCCGTGAAGCTGGCGCTGGTTGCTCCCGAGGCCACCGTCACCGACGACGGCACCGTCACCGCCGAGTCGTTGCTGGAAAGGCTCACTGCCTGCCCGCCGCTCCCAGCCGCTGCGCTCAGCGTCGCCGTGCAGTTATCGGTCCCTGCGCCAGTCATCGATCCGCTTGTGCAACTGAGGTCTTTCACCACAACCGTTTTGGTTCCACTTGAGTCTGTCGTGGTCGGAACGTTCGAGAGATTGCTGGACAGCATTGCTCCTCCGCATGCCAGCAGATTCATCGAGGAGAAAGAAACGAGGAGCGCAAGCAGGAGAAGAGATGGACGGGAACTGTGATTTTTGAAGACGCGGGAAGACAGAGTATGAAAAAACATTTGCGCTTGCGGCATATTGTGAACGCTCCTGGGTGGATTGGCTGCCTTTTGGCGAGGCCTTTCGCAGAGCAGGAGAACCGACAAGCGATGCCCAGTTCTGGTTACAAACGGTAACCAGTCACCTTCGAGCGGAAAAACATTCAAAAAGTCAGTGCATAACCAAGCATGAATGCACAGGTGGACCAAGAATGGCCCAAATAAGTAACCACTTTAAGTGGTTATGAAAGTAATTGTTTTTTGAAATCTTGGTTGAATACTAATTCAATATCCATCCCGTCTACGTGATCCTCGTCACGGGCGGGTGTGGTCTGGATTACATTCAGTTACAAAGAGGGACAGTTGCAAAAAGGGAATTTTTTTGGCTCGCAACCTCTTTCTTTCAAAGCTGCGACCCTGCAAACTTAGGCGAACTACCGCATTCGTCTGACGAGGCAGGGTTTAGGGGACAATTTATAGTACTTCTTTAAGGAACTTGTGGAATAGAATCAGTGGATTTTGGTGGGCAGTTGCAGCCAAGGGCGCGGAAGCGCCCTCAGAGATCACGCGAAAGTTGTACCAGACCCTGCCCGCCCCCGAAGTCCATCCCCAACTGCATGCGGACGGCCTCGGAGACTCGGCTCGGATTCCATGGGGGATCGAAGACAACCTCAACGTGCGCTTCGGAGACTTCCGGCAGGTGCGCCAGTTTTGCTTGCACCTCTGACCTGAGCACCTCGCTCATCGCGCAGCCTGGCGCGGTCATTGTCATGCGCACAACGACCCTGTTGCCGCCCTGGCCCTCTTCGCCTCGGTCGACGGGCTCGATCGCGCAGGAGTAGATGAGGCCGAGGTCGACAATATTAACGGGCAGCTCAGGATCACGCACGGTTCTCAGCGTCTCCCATACAAGCTTCTCGCTCAAACCCTCTGCCTTCGGCTGCTCCGCGCCGTCGCCCTCAGAATCCAGGCCAACTGCGCCCGCATTCTGCGCGTCGATGCGGTACATCGCGTGGTTTTCGGTGGAAACAGTCAGACCCGCCTCGCGCCGTTGCACAACGCGAACCACTGTGCCGCTGGGCAGCACCTTGCGGCGGCCGCTGGGAATGGCAATCGCCTCGCAATCGTGTTTGAGCTGTATGGTCTCGGACAACTCCCGCCTCCGACGGCTGGGCTATTCCGTGGTCACCGGCTCGTCATGTCCGCGCAGCGCCGCCTGAAAAGTGTGCCATGGCAGCGTCGCGCATTTCACCCGCGCCGGAAACGCGGAAACCCCAGCGAACACTTCGAGCTTGCCGAGTTCCGGCTTGCTTTGGAGAGCCTCCTGCCCGGTCACCGTGCGATGAAACCTCTCAAACAGATTCTCGGCCTCGCGGCTGCTCTTCCCTTTCAGGGTCTGGGTCATCATCGAAGCTGACGCCCGCGAAATCGCGCAGCCCGAGCCCTGGAACGAAACGTCCTCAATGACATCGCCGTTCAACTTCAGGTATACGGTGCAGTGATCGCCGCAGAGGGGATTGAATCCCTCTGCTTTGCGCGAATCGGCGCCCAGCGCGCGGAAGTTGCGAGGGGACTTGGCGTGCTCCAGGATCGCTTCCTGGTACATTTCGCGTAAGTCGGCCATCAGCCCATTAACCTCTTTGCCTTTTCGATGCCTTCCGCCAGGGCGTCGATCTCGCTTTTCGTGTTGTAGAGCGCCAGCGAAGCGCGCACGGTGGCCGGAACATGAAACCGGTCCATGACCGGTTGCGCGCAGTGATGCCCGGTGCGCACGGCTATGCCCTCATGATCGAGAATGGAGCCAAGGTCATGCGGATGGATGTGCTCCATCGCGAAGGAAAGCACTCCCGCCTTCTTTGCCGCCGTCCCTATCAGGCGTACCCCGCCGATGGAGCTGATGCTCTCGGTCGCATATTTGAGGAGCCGGTCCTCATGTTCCGCTATGGCGTTCAGCCCAATGCGCTCGACATACGCGATGGCCGCTCCGAGACCGATCACGCCGGCAATATCCGGCGTGCCCGCCTCAAATTTATAGGGAATCTTGTTGTACCTGGTTTTTTCAAAGGTGACCGAGCTGATCATGTCTCCGCCGCCCTGCCACGGCGGCATCGATTCGAGAAGCTCGGCCTTTCCGTACAGAACACCGATGCCGGTAGGCCCGTAGATCTTGTGCCCGGAAAACGCGTAAAAGTCGCAATCCAAATCCTGCACGTCCACAGGCAGATGCGGCACAGCCTGAGCTCCGTCCACGAGCACCGGAATCCCCCTGGCATGAGCCAGACTGACGAGCTCCCGAACGGGAACGATGGATCCAAGCGCGTTCGACAAATGCGTGATAGAGAGGATCTTCGTGCGCGGCGAAAGCAATTTCTCAAGCTCATCCACCAGCAGTTCACCGGCATCGTTGATGGGCGCAACCCGCAGCACAGCTCCCTTTTCCTGGCAGAGCATCTGCCAGGGAACGATGTTCGAGTGGTGCTCCATGGCGGTAATCACCACTTCGTCGCCGCTGCCTACATGCGCCCGGCCATAGGTTTGCGCCACCAGATTGATTGCCTCCGTCGCGCCTCGCACAAAGATGACTTCACTCGTCCGCCGTGTGTTCAAGAACTTATGCACCCGGCCTCGCGCCTGCTCGTATTCTCTGGTTGCCCTCTGCGACAGCAGATGCACTCCCCGATGAATATTGGCGTTGTCGTGCCGGTAATAGTCGGCGATTGCGTCGATCACGGCATCCGGTTTCTGCGAAGTAGCAGCGTTGTCAAGATACACAAGAGGCCTGCCATGAACTGTCTCGAGAAGAATCGGGAAGTCGCGGCGCACTTTTTCTACGTCGAACACCGATTCACGGGTTGCGTTACGCCGCAAATGCGGCGGCAGTACTCCTGTGCTCATTCAGACCCCTTTTTCCTTGCGCTCAACGGCTTCGGTTTGTTTTCCATTTGGAGTAGCCTGCGCAATCGGGAGCGCCAGCAGACGCCTATCCATCGCCCGCCGGGCGTAGGCCCGAACTGTATCGGGCCGTACCTTCTCAAGGAACTCGCCCGCGAAGGCCTCAAGCAGCATCCTGCGCGCTGCCTTTTCGCCCAGGCCGCGCGAGCGCAGGTAGAACAGCGCATCGTCTTCAATCTGGCCTATGGTCGCGCCGTGCGTGCATTTCACGTCGTCGGCATAGATCTCCAGCTGCGGCTTGGTGTCGATTTGCGCATCGTCGCTAAGCAGCAGGTTGCGGTTGGTCTGCTTTGCATCCGTTCGCTGCGCGTCTTTGTGAACGATTATGCGGCCATGAAACACGCCGTGCGCGTGCTCGTCGAGGATTCCGTTGTAGAACTGCCTGCTGGCGCAGTGCGGGCTTTTATGCTCTACCAGCATGTAATTATCGAGGTGCTGGCGCCCGCCACCGATAAACAGCCCGTTGATGAGGCATTCCCCGCCTTCTCCGGCGAGCACCGGATGCACGTTATTGCGCACCAGCGCTCCTCCCAGCAACATGGAGTGCGAGGAGACGTTCGCGCTCCTGGCCTGTTCGATGCGCAGCGTTGAGACGTTGTAGCTCTCCAGGTGCTCACACTCGATCAGCATGTGGGCAACGGTACTGTTCGCACCGGCCACGAGCTCTGTGACAGCATTAGTAAAAGCAGCCTGCTGGCTGCCGTGCGACAGATAATCCTCAACAATAACTGCCTGCCCCTCGTCTTCGACGACGATCAGGTTGCGCGGATGAGTCATCGTCGGGCCGGCGCCCGGCGTCGCGATGTACAGAAGATAGATCGGGTCCGCGATCACCGCGCCGCGAGGAATATGAATGTAGGCGCCGTCATCCAGGAAGGCCGTGTTCAGCGCGCAAAAAGCATCGCGCTGGATATCGAGATAGCGGCCGAGATGCCGGGAAAGTTCCTCCGGGCGCTGCGAGATTGCCGATCGCAAGCTCGTAACCGTCGCTCCCTGGGGCAAGCTCCCGGTTGAGGAAAGCTCCGGTGCATATTTGCCATCCACGAACACAAGGCGTGCAGCGGCGACCGCAAGCGATAGCTCCGCCAGCGCTCCGACGTGATGGCTTTTTCCGTCTGGCAGCGTGAATTGCGTGCGCACGATGGGAGCTACGCTGGTGAAGCGCCAGTCTTCGTCACGGGTGGTGGGGAACCCCACGCTCGAGAAGCGCGCGAATCCGGCATCGCGCAATTCGCGCAGCCACCGGGGATCGTTCGCCGTCTTTCGCGCGAATTCCGTAAAGCACTCAAGATAACTGTCGAGTTGTGCAACCTTGGGGCTCAACTTTTCTCCTTCAGACCTGGCTGGCCGCCATCTGCCGCGATTCAACCGACACGTAGCCCGTTGCTTCGAGCTCCAGCGCAAGCGACGCGCCGCCGGAGCGAACGATGCGCCCGTCCACCAGCACATGAACGAAATCGGGAACGATGTAATTGAGCAGGCGCTGGTAATGCGTGACCACAATCATGGCCCGCTCCGGCGAGCGCATCGCGTTCACTCCCTGCGCAACAATGCGAAGCGCGTCGATATCGAGGCCGGAGTCCGTTTCATCGAGAATCGCCAGCCTCGGCTCCAGAACCGCCATCTGCAGAATCTCGTTGCGCTTTTTTTCGCCGCCCGAGAAACCCTCGTTCACGGAGCGGCTCATCATCTTCTCGTCCATCTCCAGCAGCTTCATCCTCTCCTGGAAGAAGGGCATGAAATCCAGCGCATCCAGTTCTTCGATTCCGTGGTATTTGCGAATGGCGTTCAAGGCGCTGCGCAGGAAATACGAATTGCTGATGCCCGGTATCTCCACCGGATACTGGAAGGCCATAAAAAGGCCTTCGCACGCTGCGTCTTCCGGCTTCATCGCCAGCAGGTCTTTGCCGTCGAACAGCACGGTTCCTTCCGTCACTTCATAGGACGCGCGCCGCGCCAGCACCTGCGCCAGGGTGCTTTTCCCGGACCCGTTGGGGCCCATGATGGAATGCACTTCCCCGGCGTTCACTGTCAGGTTGACGCCCTTGAGAATTTCATGGCCGCCAATCTGAGCATGCAAATTCTTGATTTCGAGCAAACTCATTAATTCCTCTCTTGCACCTCTTAATCTGGTGCCTTCGCGTTTAGTGCCCTAGCCGTTTGGTGCCTTCGCGTTTGGTACCTTCGCAACAGCTCAGCCGACGCTTCCTTCCAGGCTGATTCCCAGCAGCTTCTGCGCCTCCACGGCAAACTCCATGGGCAGCTCGCGAAATACCTGCTTGCAAAAGCCGTTGACGATCATCGAAACCGCCTCTTCAGCCTTCAGCCCGCGCTGCTGCAAATAGAAAATCTGGTCCTCGCCGATCTTCGAAGTGGAGGCCTCGTGCTCCATGCGGGCGCTCGAATTCTTCACCTCGATATAAGGAAACGTGTGAGCGCCGCATTGATCGCCGATCAGCAGCGAATCACATTGCGTGTAGTTCCGCGCCCCGGATGCACCCTTCAGAATCTTCACCATGCCGCGGTAGGTGTTCTGTCCGTGCCCGGCCGAGATTCCCTTGGAAACAATCGTGCTCCGCGTGTTCTTGCCCAGGTGAATCATCTTGGTGCCGGTGTCGGCCTGCTGATAGTTGTTCGTCAGCGCCACCGAATAAAACTCGCCCACTGAGTTGTCGCCCTGCAGAATGCAGCCCGGATATTTCCAGGTGATGGCCGACCCCGTCTCAACCTGCGTCCAGGAGATCCTGGAGTTTACTCCCGCGCATTTGCCGCGCTTGGTCACGAAGTTGTAGATTCCGCCTTTGCCCTCTTTATCGCCGGGATACCAGTTCTGGACCGTGGAGTATTTGATCTGCGCATTGTCGAGCGCGATCAGCTCCACCACGGCGGCGTGCAGTTGATTTTCATCCCGTATGGGCGCTGTACAGCCTTCGAGATAGCTCACGTACGAGCCCTCGTCGGCAATGATCAGCGTGCGCTCGAACTGCCCGGTTTCCGCGGCGTTGATGCGGAAGTAGGTTGAAAGCTCCATCGGGCAGCGCACTCCTTTGGGAACATAGACAAATGACCCGTCGGTGAAGACGGCCGCGTTTAAAGCAGCAAAGAAGTTGTCCGTGTGAGGCACCACCGTGCCCAGATATCGCTGCACCAGCTCCGGATGGTTTTCGACTGCGTCGGAAAATGAGCAGAAGATGACTCCGGATTCGGCGAGCTTCTCCTTGAATGTTGTCGCCACAGAAACGCTGTCGAAGACAGCATCGACGGCCACTCCGGCCAGGCGCTGCTGCTCGCCGAGCGGGATGCCGAGCCGCTCGTAGGTGCGCAGAATCTCCGGGTCGAGTTCATTGAGGCTTTTCAGCCCCGGCTTCTGCTTTGGAGCCGAGTAATAGACAATGTCCTGATAATTGATGGGGCCGTAGTGGATATTGGCCCACTTCGGTTCAGCTTCGGCTGCCTCAAGTGAAGCCCAATGGCGGTAGGCCCGCAGCCTCCATTGCAGCATGAATTCCGGCTCGTGCTTCTTTGCCGAAATGGTGCGAATGATCTCCTCATTCAGGCCGCGGGGAATGCGCTCATCTTCAATCGCTGTAACAAATCCCCATTTGTAGTCCTGAAGAGCCAGATCGCGGATTGCGTCGACGCTTGAAGCCATAGAGAGTCTCCCGGCGGCCAAGCCACTGATATCAATCGTGTTGCTGGGGAAGCCGCGGATGATGCGATTTAAATATACGACCATTTTGGTCGTATATCTATCGCTAGTATATCCCCTTGCCCGGAAATCTTCAAATTTTCCTCCTTATCATGCTTGATTTCGTTTCGGTTACGCCAAATCAGGCACTTCCATTGGCTTGGGGATTCGAATCTCAGCATCATTCGGTTGGCGGCCTCAGCATCATTCGGTTGGCTGCATCGCGGCCACGACTGCCGAACGCGAGAGAATCTTCACGAAAGATTGGGGGGAAAGAGGAAGGATGGTGCGCCCGGAGAGATTCGAACTCCCGGCCTACTGATTCGTAGTCAGTCGCTCTATCCAGCTGAGCTACGGGCGCACTCGGGTAGCTGCAGGCAACCTCAACCAGATTAACAGGCTTCCGGCAGTGGCGCAATCAGGCCGTCGGGGTTGCCTCTTGCGCAAAAGCGAGCCCCTCAGCCGGCGCTGGCTCCATGATTTCCACGCCTGCCTGGCGCGCAATTTTCGCGACCGTCGCCTCGTTCAGGCGTGAGGCATCGTACTCGATCGAAAGCGTGCGGGCCCCCCGGTCCAGCTTCAGGCTGCGGATTCCGTAAACGTCGCGCGCGCGGGCCAGAGCCTGTGCGGCCGGTTCCGATGGCTGCGCGCTGTACCCAAAGACAATCTCCACCGTGGTCATGGAAAGATCATAGCAATGATGTGAACGGTTCCAGGCCAACCAGGCTTTGGCTGAACAATCCTCAAGAAACCGCCTGCCCGCTCACAGGCTCTTCAGGTAGGCGCGAATCTCGGGGCTTGACCAGTCCTGCGCGCCGATGAACTTGCGCCGGATCACGCCTGCGCGGTCGATCAGGTAGGTCTCCGGCCACTGGTCGCTGCGGAATAGCTTCGGCGCAGATTCGTTGGGATCGCGGACAGTAATCAGGTCTACGTGGCGGCGCTCCAGAAATTGCTTGTAGGCATCGGCGTCTTCGTCCACGCTGACGGCTATGATCACAAGGTCGGGATTGTCGCGGTGCAACTGAAGCAGGGAGGGCAACTCGACCAAACACGGCCCGCACCACGTCGCCCAGAAGTTCAGAAGCACCACGCGGCCACGGTAGCCGGCAAGGTGGACGCTGGTTGTGCCATCTGAGACCGTGAAGTCGGGAGCCAGCTTGCCGGTTTGGGCGGGCCGAGAGCCGCGATTGCAAGCCGTCGTCAAAATAAGCGGAAGCAGAAGCGTGAAGACGGCGATGCGGAAGAGGCGCACATTCTTATAATACGAATCGAAGGGGTGGGAGCCCAAACCGAAAGGCATCATGGCGAAAGACATCAAGAACCAAACCCCCGGCGGCTGGAAACCTGTGCTGGGCCTCGCCGACGACGCAGGTGACCGTAGCGCGCCGCCCGTGGACTGGCGCGCATGGGCGTTCAAATCGGTCCCGGGAACGGTCTTTGACCAGCCGGAGCCGGCAGATCTCATCGAGTTGACCGTCATTGTTCCGGCCAGGGACGAGGAAGATTGCCTGGGAGCTTGTCTTCAGTCCCTGGTTTCGCAATCGGAGGAGATCTTCGAACTGGGCCGCGACTGGGATCTGATCGTGGTCGACGACCACTCGTCCGATCGAACCGCGGAGATCGCGCGCGGCTTCAGCGGTGTCACCCTCCTGCCGGCGGCCCAACTCGATCCCGGCTGGACGGGCAAGGCAAACGCCGTCTGGACCGCGGCGCGGGGGGCGCGCGGCCGCTGGCTGCTCTTTACAGATGCCGACACCGTGCACGAACCGGGCAGTCTGCGCAGGGCAATCCACGAGGCGGAGCGGCACAAGGCGGGCATGCTCAGCTACTCTCCGCGTCAAATTGTGAAGGGGCTGGCGCAACGGGCTCTCATGCCGCTCGTCTTCTCCGAGTTGGCCGTGGTCTTCCCGCCCGGCAAAGTCTCCGATCCTGCACAGCGCATCGCTGCCGCTAACGGACAGTTTCTGCTGGTGGAACGCGAAGCCTATCGCCGCCTCGGCGGCCATCCGAGTATTGCGGGCAAGGTGCTGGAGGACGTGGAACTGGCTATGCTGGCCAAGCGGCGTGGAATCGGATTGCGCTTCCGCTACGCCGACGATGCTGTCGCCGTCCGCATGTACCGTTCCACGCGGGCGCTGCTTGAAGGATGGGAAAAGAACCTGGCCCTGCTTTTCAACAATGCCCAGGCCTTGGCCGTTTGGCGCGCCATCGACTTGCTTCTGCTCTTTGGCCTGCCCGTGCTCACGGTGGTGCTTTGGAACGCCCGCTTTGCCGCGCATTCCATCCAATGGCTGGCCGCGGGCTGGGTTCTGGCGCTGCTCTGGGTGCGCACGCTTTTCCGGTTTTACGCGCGCGTCGCCAAATCGAACTTTTCGTTTTTAAACTGCGCGCTGGCCCCTCTCGGCCTGCCGCTATTTATCTGGCTGCTTTACCGTAGCTGGTTTCAGCACCGGATCCTGAAGCGAGTAAGCTGGAAGGGACGCACTTACAAAGCCTAACTGCTGTGAGTACAATCGATTACCTGGAGCCGTTGCGCCGGAATGCCCAGCAATGAGTGAACCGCACAAGGCGGCCTGGGCATCACTTGATAGGGGGTTGGAATGGTCTTCTTGACGCGGCGGGCGACCTTTTCCGCCTCTCACTTCTATTGGGTTGAAGCCTGGTCAAGAGAAGAAAATGAACGGGTCTTCGGCCGCTGCGCCAACCGCAACGGCCACGGGCACAACTACACGCTTGAGGTGACGGTGGCCGGCGCCCCGGACCCGGTCACCGGGTATGTGATCGACCTGAAGGGTCTCAAGGACGTGATCGAGCACGAAGTTCTTGCCAGTTTCGACCATCGCCACCTGAACCTGGACGTCGCTGAATTCGCCGCCGGAAAGCTCATGCCTACCACCGAGAACATCGCCGTCGCGGCTTGGAAGCGGCTCGAGCCTGCCGTCAATGCAGGCGGCGGAGCGCAACTGCGCCGGGTTCGCGTCTACGAGACTCCAGAGATCTTTGCCGAATACAGGGGCGAAGAATGAGCGCCGGTGCCACCAAAGCCTATTTCGGACGGCGCTACATGGTGAGCGCCAGTCACCGGCTGCACGCGGCCGAACTGTCAGCCGCTGCGAACCGCGAGACGTATGGGCAGTGCAACAACCCCAACGGCCACGGGCACAATTATTTTGTCGAGGTTCTGGTAGGCGGCCGGGTCGATCGCCAGACGGGCATGGTGATCGATCTGACCGCGCTCGACCAGGTCGTTCAGGCGCGGGTGCTCGATCGCTTCGACCATGCGAATCTGAATGAGGACCCGCTCTTTTCGAAACAGGTCCCGACGACGGAAAATCTATGTAGGGCGATTTTCTGGTTGTTGAAGGATTCCCTTCCCGCCGGCAAACTGGAGCATGTGCGCGTGGAAGAGACCGAGAACAATTTCTTCGAGTGCTTTGACGAAGCAGCGGCCGAGGTTGATGGATGAACAGAACTGTCATCCTGAGCGAAGGTCGCTCTGGCCGAGGTTGATTGATGAACAGAACTGTCATCTTGAGCAAAGGTCGCCCCGGCGATCGGAGTCGAAGGATCTGCCCTGAAAATTCTCCGCCATGGATGAGGCTGGCAAACCACCATCCCGCGAACTCGCTAACTTGCCAGGTGTGCGAAGCACACGCTAACCTGCCGTCTCTGTTTCAAAACGCATTTTCATGGTATCGGCTGAAACCCAGTTTCATGTAGGATCTGCAGCTGCACTGAACGAACTTCGGAACTGCAACAATAGCTAGGGTAGTTTGCCCGCTTCCCCGGGCAGAAGGAAGTAGAGCGATGGCGCAACCAATCACGATCAGCAAGGCCGTACGCAGGGTGGGCGAGGTCGAAGGGCTTGCCGGCTTCAGCACTCAGGAGATCTACCGCGAGATTCTCTCCCGTCTGGGCGAGGACCCGGACCGCAGCGGCCTCGCCGCCACTCCCGCGCGGGTGGAAAAATCGATGGCCTTCCTGACCAAGGGCTATGCCGAAGACCCGCTCAAACTCCTGCGCGGCGCGCTCTTCGACGTCGACTACGACGAAATGGTGATCGTCAAGGACATCGAAATGTTCTCGCTCTGCGAGCACCACCTGCTTCCCTTCTTCGGCAAGGTGCACGTGGCTTATATTCCCAAGGGCAAGATCATCGGGCTCAGCAAAATTCCGCGCCTGGTCGAGGTTTATGCGCGGCGGCTGCAAGTGCAGGAGCGGCTTACCCGCCAGATCGCCGACGCCATTCAGGAGGCCGTCGCGCCGCAGGGCGTGGGCGTGGTTATCGAAGCGCGCCACCTGTGCATGATGATGCGCGGCATCGAAAAACAGCACTCCTCTACGGTCACCAGCGCCATGGTCGGCTGCTTCCGCCAGAAGGAGACGCGCTCGGAGTTCCTCTCGCTGGTGCGGCAACCAGCGAACGGCGGCGTCTGAGCAAGCTCAAAACGGCGCCCGAGGAAGTTCTTAAAAATTTCGCCGGAAGGGCTGTACCGCCGGCCTCCCGGCCGGGTCGCCGCGGCGACCGCGGACGTCCTCGTCCGCGCACGTCCATGAAGACTCCCGAGCCTTCGCTTCCCTGTTCTACATTAGTTAAGTGAACGGCCTCATCGTCATCGACAAGCCAGCCGGCATCACCAGCCACGACGTGGTCTACCGCCTGCGCCGAATTGCCGGAGAAAAGTCCATCGGCCACCTCGGCACGCTCGACCCCATGGCCACCGGCATCCTGCCTCTGCTCATGGGCAAGTACACGCGCCTGGCGCAGTATTTCTCTACCGCTGAAAAGGCCTATTCCGGCACGATGCGCTTCGGCTTCGCGACCGACACTTACGACGCCGACGGGGAGCCCACAGGGCCTGACAGCAATCCCGCGATTGCAGCCTCGCTTGCGCTCGACGAAGTGCGGGCCGCTGCCGCGCGCTTTCACGGCGCCATCGAGCAGATGCCGCCGCCCTTTTCGGCCAAGAAGATTGCAGGCAAGCCCGCCTACAAGCTGGCGCGCGAAGGCAAGCCGGTAGAACTGAAGCCCGTTCCCATCACCATCGCTGCATTCGAAATCATCGCGCTCTGTGGTTGCGAGGCCGAGTTCACCATCGAGATCAGCTCCGGCGGCTACGTGCGCTCCGTCGCGCACGAAATGGGCCAGATCCTCGGCTGCGGCACGCACTTGAGCAAGCTCCGCCGCACCCGCGCCGGCGTCTTCACGCTTGCCCAGGCGCATACGCTCGAAGAACTCGAGCCGCTTGCCGGCAATCTGGAAGCCCTGGAGTGCTTCTGCATTCATCCGCGCACGCTGCTGCCGGAAATGCCCTCCGTCACGGCCGATGCCCAATCACTGGGCCGCATGCGCAACGGCTCCCAGGCCAACCTGCCCGAATTCTCTACGGACCCGCTCGTCAAGGTCTTCGCCAACCAACGCGATCTGGTTGCCATCGCCCGCCGCATCGCCGGCACGCTCTTTCAGCCGGTTGTGGTGATGAATTGAAAACTCCGACCCGCCACATCGTTGCCCCCTCGCTCCTCTCCCGCGGCCGGTAACTAATGCGAGCTGTCATCCTGAGCGAAGCAAATCGCCTGGTTCAGGCGATTTGCGAAGTCGAAGGATCTGCAGTTGCTTTTTAGCGATGGCCGCCGGCGGGTGGCGCACCCTAAGTTTTTTCAATCTCAACCAGCTCACAACGATGGGTGCCCCATCCTTCGCTTTTTTCTGGCGAAGGGTGGGAGCCACGAACCCTGACCATCGGTGGCGGCTGGCCCGGGCCCCGGAGGGGCGAGGTGAGTTCTTCCACGAACGATGGGTGCCCCAGGTCTAGCTCTTGACCCTGAACGAAGTAAAGGGGAAAGATGGAGACCTGGGAGAGCACGGCACTCAACTCGCTGGGTCTCGTCCCTCAGTCCCTATGTCCCTGCTTTTACGGCGGCTGGCCCGGGTCTCAGGGGTGCCAGCCCCACCACTATCGATGGGTGCCCCAGGTCTAGCTCTTGACCCTGAACGAAGTGAAGGGGAAAGATGGAGACCTGGGAGAGCACGGCACTCAACTCGCTGGGTCTCGTCCCTCAGTCCCTCAGTCCCTCAGTCCCTATGTCCCTGCTTTTACGGCGGCTGGCCCGGGTCTCAGGGGTGCCAGCCCCACCACTATCGATGGGTGCCCCAGGTCTAGCTCTTGACCCTGAACGAAGTGAAGGGGAAAGATGGAGACCTGGGAGAGCACGGCACTCAACTCGCTGGGTCTCGTCCCTCAGTCCCTATGTCCCTTCTTTTACGGCGGCTGGCCCGGGTCTCAGGGGTGCCAGCCCCACCACTATCGATGGGTGCCCCAGGTCTAGCTCTTGACCCTGAACGAAGTGAAGGGGAAAGATGGAGACCTGGGAGAGCACGGCACTCAACCCGATGGGTCTCGTCCCTCAGTCCCTCAGTCCCTGCTTTTACCCGTTGCAGATAATTACTGCCCTTCAGCGCACAATCTCAATAGAGCCACCCATGACCACTGCACTCCAATTCGCCCATCTCCCCCTGACCACGCCCCGCTGCTCACGCAAAATTTCTCACAGTACACCGAAATGCGATTCGAAATCGCCGCTCCAGGCCTGCACTTCGCGAGTTCATTTTTCGGGCCGTGAAACTGTGAAGCCCTCTCGACCGAACAGAATCAATGAATTACATTGAAAATCCTCACAGTCTCACAGTTCCCGTGAAACCGTGCAACTGTGCAGCCGCCGCCTCTCAGTCCCTTAGTCCCTATTCCCTATTGCCTATTCCCTATTCCCTGCCTTTACCAGCAGCGGCTTCAGCGCCGGCAGCAGCGTCTTCGCGATGATCTCAGAGCCTTTGGCCGTAGGATGAATGCCGTCAGGCTGGATGGTGCCCGGAACGTTGACCAGGTCTTTATAGATCATGGGAACGAAGGCCACGCGGTGGCGTATTGCAAGAGAGTGGAAGAGTTCCTGAAATGCCTGAATGTAGTCCGCGCCATAGTTCGGCGGCAGTGTGATTCCGGCCAGCAGAATGCGGATGTGCGCGCCTTCGAGAGCCGTAAGAAGCTGGTCGAGGTTGCGCCGCGTCTCCTCAAGCGGCAATCCGCGCAGGCCGTCGTTGCCGCCGAACTCGACGATGATGACCTCCGGATTCAGCTTAAGAATTGCGGGCAGGCCTGCGAGAGCATCTTTGGTCGTGGCGCCGCTTGTGCCCCGGTTGAGAACCTTGTAGTGGTAGCCGGCAGCGCCAAGGTCGCGCTCGAGGAAGTCGGAGTATGCCTCGCCTTCTTCGAGCCCGTAACCGGCCGTGATGCTGTCTCCGTAGCAGACCAGCAGATGAGAACTCTGCGCCGCCCATGCCGCCGTGGCCGGCAGGAGCAGACAAACAGCAACCAACAGGAGGCGTCGAACGTCCACCAGAGTAGTGTAGAGGAAAGATCAAGACGCGCAGGAAGACGCAGGAGGATGGCGTTGATTCAGGTTCGAGGCGCGAAGAAGTGGATACAGAACGGCGCGAGGCGGGTAGAAATCCTGAATGGAATCTCGCTCGACATTCCCGCAGGCCAGTTTGTGGCCATTCTGGGAGCGAGCGGCAGCGGCAAGAGCACGTTGCTGGGGCTGCTGGCCGGTCTCGATAGCCCGAGCGAAGGGGAGATCTGGCTCGACGGCGTGCCGATTCACAATCTGGCCGAGAATGAACTGGCCGCCGTCCGCGGGCGGAAGATCGGCTTCGTGTTTCAGTCGTACCAACTGATCCAGACGTTGACGGCGCTCGAAAACGTGCTGCTTCCCTACGAGCTCAACATCGAGGGCGACGGCCTGAGCCGGGCGCGGCGGTTGCTGGGCGAAGTGGGGCTGGCAGAGCGCATGGACCACTACCCGGTGCAGCTTTCCGGCGGCGAGCAGCAGCGCGTGGCGCTGGCCAGGGCCTTCATCGCCGACCCGCCCATCCTGATGGCCGACGAGCCCACCGGCAACCTGGACTCAGTGAACGGCCGCATGGTGATGGACCTGCTGCTGGAGCGGAACCGCACCAAGGGAACCACCCTGGTGATGGTGACGCACGACCCCGAAGTGGCCGGGCGCGCGGAGCGGCGGATTGTGTTGAAGGATGGGCAGATTGTAGAGGACACGCTGCCCGCCGCAGAGGCAGCGCCGGTCGGTGCATCGATCGGTGCGACAGCGGCCCTCGCCCAAAGCGAGGAGAAAAGTGGCTAGGTCTCTGACCGTATGAAGATGTTCGATCGGATTCGTGGTTCCCAGGTCTCAAAATCGAGACCTGGGGCACCCTATGATGGCGCCAAATCAAACGGTCAGAGACCTAAGCGGGCGTTGAGTTGGAGGCGCGCCGCTTCGATCGCCTGGCGCGATCTCAAATCCGCCCCGGGCAAATTCGCCTTTGTGATTCTCTCGGTGGCTGTGGGAGTGGCCGCCTTGGTGGGCGTGCGCGGATTAAGCTCAAGCTTCAGAAAGACACTCAGCGTGCAGGCGCGCTCGCTGATGGCCGGCGACCTGAGCGCGCGCAGCTTTCACGCGCCTACCAACGAAGAGCTCGCAGCCATTGCCGCTCTTCTGCGCCAGCCGGGTGGCGCCAGCTCATCGCCCCGGTTGCGGGCCACCTGGGTAACGGAGACTGTTTCGATGGCATCCGTGCCCGAGAACACGCTGCCGCTGCTGGTTTCGCTCAAGGCCGTCGATCCCGCCGAATACCCCTACTATGGGACCGCGGAGCTTGAACCGGCGATGAGTCTTGCGCAGGCCCTCAAGGGCGACTCCGCCGTGGTGGCCCGCGAGTTTCTGATCCGGCTTGATGCGCGCGTCGGCGATAGCTTGCGCCTGGGGGGCAAGAGCTTCAGGATTACGGCCGTCCTGAATCAGGAGCCCGACCGCATTACAGCCGGCGCGGGAATCGGGCCGCGCGTGATGATCTCCCGGGAATCGCTGGAGCGAACGGGATTGATTGCTCCGGGCAGCCGCGCGGGTTGGCGGCTGCTGGTAAAGCTGGACAACGGGCCGGCGAACGCGCGCGCCGCCGATGCGCAGATTGCCGCCGTGCGCAGGGAGTTGGAAGCGGCGCTACCCGACGCGCAGGTGATGGATTTTCGCGAGGGTAATCCAGGGCTCACCCGCGGCCTCGACAATGCCACATCGATTCTGAGCCTCATTTGCCTGGTGGCGATGGTGCTGGGTGCGATTGGCGTGGCCATGGCCATGCACGCCCATCTCGAACAGCGCATGGACATGCTCGCCATCCTCAAGGCCATGGGCGCCAGCTCCGCCGATTTGCTGCGCATCTTTCTGTTGCAGACGCTCGGCCTGGGCCTGGCCGGAGGGTTGCTGGGAGTGGCTATGGGCCTGGGCGTAATGGCGGCGCTGCCGGCGGCCTTTGGCAATCTGCTTCCGGTGCATGCCGTGCTGGCCTTTCCGTGGCAGTCGGCACTTGCGGGCCTCGCCACAGGCCTGCTGACCACGTTGCTTTTCTGTTTGCCGCCGCTGCTCGACGTGCGCGGCGTGCGTCCCGTGCTGGTGTTGCGCAGGCTGGTGGAGCCCGGCGCGCCGGGCCTGCAGGGGTGGCTGGCCCGCTGGTGGGCGCGCCGCCTGCAGCTTGCGATTGCAGCCGCAGTGGTGGCGGCGCTGGGCGCAATTGCCTGGGCGCTTTCCGACTCGCCTAAAGTCGGCGCGTGGTTCGCGCTGCTGTTCACTCTGGCGCTCGTGGTTCTTCTCGCCATGGCGGCCATCACGCTGCGCGTGCTGCGGCTTCTGCTGGATCGCGTGCGTCTCCGTCTTCCCTCTTCGCTTCGCCACGGGCTTTCCAATCTCTACCGGCCTGGCAACCAGTCGGCAGCGGTTCTGGCGGCGCTGGGAACGGGCATCATGCTCATCCTCACCGTCTACCTGATGCAGGCCGGACTGCTCGCCGATCTTCACGAGTCCATCTCGCCGAAGTTGCCCAACCTGTTCCTGATCGATATTCGAACCGAGGAAACCGCGGGCATCGAATCGTTTTTTCAGCACCAGCCCGGGGTGCGCCAGCCGCTGAACCTGATGCCGGTGGTTACGGGGCGATTTACGGCCGTTGACGGCCGGCCCGTGGAGCAGATGCGCGGCGAGCACTTTCCACCGCGCATGCTCCAGACCGCCGAGCTGAGCTGGGCCGATGCGCCTCCGGAGGGCGACAAGCTGACTGCCGGAACCTGGTGGAGTGACGCCAACACGCCGGCGATTGCCGTGGACGCGGGCGCCGCCCAGCGCCTGCATCTTGGCTTGGGCTCAACAATGGAATTGGAAGTGGGCGGCGTCGAGCGCACTTTGAATGTTGCCGCTCTCTACCGGGCCGACGGACAGCATCTGGGCGCGCGCGTTGAGTTCCTGCTTCCCTCCGGCCTGCTCAAAAACCAGCCGGCCACGTGGTACGGCGGGGCGCACGTCGATCCGGCCCGGGTGGCAAACGTGGAACGTGCCTTTTTTGCCGCTTACCCCACCGTCACCGTGATCAACGTGGCCGACGTGCTGGAGCGCATCGAGGGCATCGTCGACCAGATTACCCTAGTGGTGCGCCTGCTTGCGGGCTTTTCCATCCTCGCCGGGCTGATGATCCTGGCCTCCAGCGTCGCCGGCACGCGCTTCCGCCGCATGCAGGAGACCGTGGTGCTGAAGACGCTGGGCGCTACGCGCATGCGCATTGTGCGCACCTTCAGCGTCGAATTCTGCTTGCTGGGGCTGCTGGGGGGCGCGGTCGGAGTGGTCTTTGCCAATCTGCTTACGCGTGTGCTGTTGCACAGGCTCGAGGTCGGCTTTCACATTGAGTGGGGCGCCACGCTTGCGGCTTTGGCAGGAACCGCGGTGCTCGCCACCGCGACGGGCTGGATTGCCAGTTACCGCATGCTCGGACTGCGCCCGCTGGAAGTGCTGCGGGAGGAGTAGGGCTGCGGCGTCAGATCAAGATGAGTTGGGACTGAGCGGTCAAGCGGCACTCAAAGGTGAGCACACGCGCGAGGAGAGATCGTCCCGAAACGGCCTACACAGGGTTGTCGATTTCAAGCGCCTCCGGGTTCTTCACATCGGTAACGTCGCCACTGCAATCCGGGTGCCCGCAATGGCATAGCAAGTCGGTTCCCTCCCCGGCTCCTGCGCAATGCGCGCTGCAATAACTCGACCCGTCAGTGGCTACGCAATCGCATGGTGCGTTGTCGCATTTCTTCTTCTCGGCCATCGTTGTCTCCTCAGCCCGCCGCTTTCTCACGCGCGAGCTTGCGGAGTACGATGCGAACCTCAGCCCGAAGGATGGAAGCAGCCTCGCGTGCAGGTCCGAAATCAGAAACGGCGGCTGCTATCGCACTCTCACGCCGGCTGATGCACCCCGTTCAGCACCTGCTCGTAGAAGTAGACGTACTGCGGGATCACCTTCGTCGAACAGAATTGCTTTTGGGCCAGGCGGCGGCCGGCGTCGCGCATGGCATTGAGCCGGTTGCGGTCATTGAGCAACGCCAGCGCGCCCTGCGCCATGGCCTCCACGTCGCCCACCGGGTAAAGCAGGCCGTTCACACCGTCCTCGATCAGTTCCGGCACGCCGCCCACGCGCGTGGCGATCGACGGCACCTTGCAGGCCATGGCCTCAAGCGCGGCCAGCCCGAAGGATTCCAGCTCGCTCGGCATCAGCATCAAATCGGCCAGCGGCAACAATTCGTTTACGCGATCCTGCTTGCCAAGGAAGTGGACGCGTGAATGGATGCCTAGATCGTGAGCCAGCCACTCGGCAGCCGAGCGGTCGGGACCGTCGCCGACAAGAATAAGCTGGGCGGGAATTTCGCGGGCCACGCGCGCGAAGACCTTCACCACGTCGCAGACGCGCTTGACGGGCCGGAAATTCGAAAGGTGCATCAGGATCGCTTCCTCGGGCGCCCCCAGGTGCGCTCGCTTCTGGGCGCGCGCTTCCTCGTCCTTGATAGGCACGTAGACGTCGCAGTTGACGAAGTTTGTAATTGTCTCAATGTGCCGTTCGACGTTGAAGTCCTCGATTGTCTTCTCCTTCAGGTACTCGGAGATGCTGGTTACGCCGTCGCTCATCCGAATGGCGTGGCGTGTGATGGGGAGATAGCAGCGGTCGAGACCAACCAGTGTAATGTCGGTTCCGTGCAGGGTGGTCACGAAGGGCAGGCGCCGGCCCTCGGCGGCGAGCATCTCCCGGGCCAGCAGCGCGCTGACCGAATGGGGAATGGCGTAGTGGACGTGCAGAAGGTCGAGCGAGTAGAAGGTCGCCACCTCGGCCATGCGCGAGGCCAGCGCAAGGTCATAGGGCGGAAACTCGAAGAGCGGGTAACTCGAGACCGGAACCTCATGATAGAAGATGCCCTCATCGCGCCCATTCAGCCGGAAAGGCTGCGAATAGGAGATAAAGTGCACCTCGTGGCCTTTGGCCGCCAGCTCGATTCCCAGTTCCGTTGCCACCACTCCCGAGCCGCCATACGTGGGGTAACATGTGATGCCAATGCGCATACTCTTTCCCTGCTTCCTCTTTTGCTCGTGAATTCCACTAGGTTTGACGCGCGCAGCCTGCGGGAAGATGCAGCCCGCTCGCTCAAGTTCCATCCAAAGCGGCAAAAGAGACCAGATCAACTCCAGCGGCCGGAATGGCCTCAAGCAGTGCCGCGCGCTCGGTCTCGCGCGACTCCTTCAGCCGCGTGCGCAATTTGCCCAGATCCGCATCGCAGTAGCCCGGATGGGAGACCAATTCCCATGTGCCCTCGGGCATGGCGCGGAGCAAGGCTGTGAGGACATCCGCGTCAAGAAAACCCATAGCCGTCAAACCCACGGCGCCATCGGTTGTGGCGAAACCGGCTTCCCTTGCGATCTGCCGAAAGCGCGCCGACAGCAACCCGATGGCGCCTATCTGCGCGCGCCGGGTCCATAGCGTGTGCTTCGCGGGTGCGTGCTTCGCGGGCGGGTGCTTGGCGGCGCGTCGGCTCCAGACCGGCTCGAAGGGGTTGCGAATGGCGCGAACGCCGCAGGCCCGCGCTGCCTTTAGCAAAGGCCGCAGGACGGGAGGCAGTACGTGCAAGTGCTTGTGGGTGTCGATATGCGTCACGGTGATTTCCGCCGACTGCAAACGTCCGATCTGGGCCGCGATCTCGGCCTCAATCTCTTCGGATGCGATCTGCCCGGCAAAAAGGCGCATCAAAAATGAGCCTGGGCTGGCATGGAAGCGGCCGCTCGCCCGGTCGATGAGCGAGGGAATCTCACGTGGGTTGAGAACCGGTATGGCGCCGGTCAGCACAACGTGGCAGCCCACTCCCAGCGAGGGCGTGGAGCGTGCGATCTCGATGGCATCTTCAGCGGCCTGTGCGCCGGCCATCAGCGTGGCGCTCGTGACCGCGCCGGCTGCGTGCAACTCGGCCACCGCCCGGTTCACCCCCGCGGTCAGCCCGAAATCATCGGCGTTGACGATGAGTTTCTTCACCGGCTGAGTGTATCAATCCTGGCCCGGGGCCTGGCCCTGGGGTCCGGCCGGAGCAGCGATCGGCGGCGCTCTTCCTTCATTCCGCTGCTATGATCAGAAAGGACATCGTGCTTCGGCCGTGCAGTCGTTTTGCCGCCTCACCTGAGCAGGAACAGGCTGCAGCGAATCGAGCTTGCAGGCCAAGACGATCCGACCCCACTCGAAGAGGGGCGGTTAGCTCAGTTGGTTAGAGCGCCTGCCTTACAAGCAGGAGGTCGCAGGTTCGAGCCCTGCACTGCCCACCACTTTCCGCTTCCTATTTCAGTCCCTGCGGCATCCATCTGAGCGGCCTGTGACCTGAATCAAAAGGCCCGGAAAATGACCAGACGCCGCGCCTCTGCCGATATAATCTCTCCATGCCAGCCTATCGATCACGAACCTCGACGCATGGACGGAATATGGCCGGAGCGCGGAGCCTGTGGCGCGCCACCGGAATGCAAGATGCCGATTTCGGCAAGCCCATCATCGCCGTCGCCAACTCATTTACCCAGTTCGTTCCCGGTCATGTGCACCTGAAGGACCTGGGGCAGCTCGTCGCCGAGGAAATCGCCTGCGCCGGCGGCGTGGCCAAGGAGTTCAACACCATTGCCATCGATGACGGCATCGCCATGGGCCACGGCGGAATGTTGTACAGCCTGCCCTCGCGCGAAATGATTGCCGACTCGGTCGAATACATGGTGAACGCGCACTGTGCCGATGCGCTGGTCTGCATTTCCAACTGCGACAAGATCACGCCCGGCATGATGATGGCCTCGTTGCGGCTCAATATTCCCACGGTCTTTGTGTCGGGCGGGCCGATGGAGGCGGGAAAGATCCAGCAGGGCGGCGCTACGAAATCCCTGGACCTGATCGATGCCATGATCATCGCCGCCGATCCGAACAAGAGCGACGCCGAAGTGGAGGAGTACGAGCGTTCCGCCTGTCCCACCTGCGGTTCGTGCTCGGGAATGTTCACTGCCAACTCCATGAACTGCCTGATGGAGGCCCTGGGCCTGGCCTTGCCAGGCAACGGAACCATTTTGGCCACGCACGCGGACCGCAAGCAGTTGTTTCTGCGCGCGGGGCGGACGATCGTCGATCTGGCAAAGCGGTATTACGAGCGGGACGACGAAACTGCGTTGCCGCGCAGCATCGCCACATTCGAGGCCTTTGAGAATGCGATGACCCTGGATATCTCCATGGGCGGCTCGACCAACACCGTGCTGCACCTGCTGGCCGCCGCGCAGGAGGCAGAAGTTCCGTTCACGATGGCCGACATCGACCGGCTCTCGCGGCGCGTGCCGAACCTGTGCAAGGTAGCTCCGTCTTCACCCACAGTGCATCTGGAAGACGTGCACCGGGCCGGTGGCATCTACGCAATTCTCGGCGAGTTGGACCGGGCCGGATTGCTTCATCGCGGCGTGCACACCGTCCACTCAGCCACGATCGGAGAAGCCATCGAAGCGTACGACGTGAAGCTCGCTGCCTCCGCCCAGGTGAAGGAGTTCTATCGCGCGGCGCCGGGCGGCGTGCGCACAAGCGTTGCTTTCAGCCAGAACAATCGCTATCCCAATCTCGACGTGAACCGGGAGAGCGGCGCTATTCGCGACAAGGCCCACGCCTTCAGCGCGGATGGCGGACTGGCGGTTCTCTACGGCAACATTGCCGAAGACGGCTGCATTGTGAAGACCGCGGGCGTGGATGCCGAGCATCTCACTTTTGTTGGTCCCGCGCGAATCTTCGAGAGCCAGGAAGATGCGGTGGACGGGATCCTCGGCGGCAAGGTTGTTCCTGGCGATGTGGTGTTGATCCGCTATGAAGGGCCGAGGGGCGGGCCGGGCATGCAGGAGATGCTCTACCCCACCAGCTATCTGAAATCCAAGGGGTTGGGGAAAGCCTGCGCGCTCATCACTGACGGGCGATTCTCCGGCGGCAGCTCAGGGCTTTGCCTGGGCCATATCTCGCCCGAAGCCGCCGATGGCGGAGCGCTGGCGCTGGTGGAGGAAGGCGACCGGATCGAAATCGATATTCCCAAGCGCGTGCTGCGCGTTGACGTCACCGATGCCGAACTGGGCAAACGGCGCAAAGCCATGGAAGCCAAAGACGCAGGGGCATGGAAGCCCGCCGCTCGCGATCGCGTGGTCTCACCGGCTTTGCAGGCTTATGCCGCCATGACCACCAGTGCCCATCGCGGAGCGGTGCGGGATGTGAAGCAGATTCTGAGGTAAGCTGCTGATTCCTGCATCCTGCCAGGAGTCATCATCTTTACAGCCTATTGTGATTAAGGTGGGGTCCTTTACCATCCGATAGCACAATCTTGGGTTGATCGATTTGCGCTCTCAATAGAGAAGGCGGCTCAACGAGCCGCCCTCGTCCGAGTTTTGGAGGCCTGGCTCGGGTGACCAGTTCACCTTTCAGTTACGGATCCTCTGGATTACGCAGGTTGCCCCGCATCAATCCTTACTCGCCGCGACCATCTGGTGTCCAAGCTTCCCGAAGATCATCCGAGGGAACCGTTGCCGGCTCTTCGTTGAGGATCAGGCCGCTTCCTCCCTGGAGGATTCCTCCTCCGTTAGCAGGCTTAGATTCCAGGACACCGATCAGGCGTTGCCTGCCGGCCCGCGCTCGCCTGGATTTCTCTCAAAACTCGTGATGATCGAAGAGCCTTGAGATTGCGGCTGGAACCGTATCCGCTCCGGTTCCGTGGTCTGCATGCGGTTGGTTGGCTGCGCCGGTCTTTGCTCGCTCTCTGGCCACGGTCAGCCAGTCGTCTCTGCGCGGGCGCTCGGCCAGCCATGGCGGCAGCGGCATGTACAGATATTGACTGAGCGCCTCAGCGTACCCTTCGTAAAGAGCGCGCAATTCGCGCAGCCTCTCAAACGAGCCATCGTCCTCGCGGATCAGCGCGCCGCCTCGCGCAAGCACTTTGCAGAATTTTTCGTATCGATCCGCAGGCAGCCTGTCCGGGAGGCCTTTGAGAGGCCGAAGCGATAATACCTGCGTCAGGTCAACCAGGGCATGGCGAGCAATCGCGAACGTCAACTGCGCCTGGCGCGCTTCGTCCGTCAGAATGCCGGCGATCATGAGCGAAGAGGCATCCAGCATGGCGGTGAGCGCGGCGAGCCAGCTTTGGCTGGTGTGCTGCGAGCGGAAATAGCAGAGCAGCGGATAAGAAATATGGCTTTCCAGCAACTCCGCTGACCACCGTTCCATTTCCCTCAGCAGAACAGACAGAGCCTGATCGGCGCCCGGGTAGGAGTGCCGGCGAATCAGTTCCCCGGCGGTCGGCGGCGATCCGGCGCGCGAATCAAGCAGCGAGATGCTGACCTCGCGCCGCGAGAATGCGGCGTAGAGAACGGGGAAATATCCCATGACCACGGCGAGAAAACCGAGCCCCAGGCCCGACTCCAGAATGACGAGCGCGCGCGCCCAGGGGTTCTGCGGCGTCACGTCTCCAAGCCCCAGCGTAAAGATGGTGGTGCCGCTCACGTAGAGGTCTGTGGCCAATCCCGATTGACCCCTGAGGTCAGCAAACGGACTGCCCAGCGCAAAGAAGAGCAGGCCAAATCCCAGAAGCATCGCGCCTGCCCAAACCACAAGAAGCACGATGAGCGAAAACGGGCCGTAAAAGCTGAGTATCTTCTCCTGACTGCGCGGGTTGCCAAGCCGCCGGCCGATGAATGCCCACGGCTTCCAGGTAGCGATGTAAAAGAGGCGGGTGGGCCGGAAACGCCCGCTGGCGCGCCGAGGCAAAATGATGGTCTGGAAGGCGTCGAGCAACACCACGAGCACGCAGACGACGCCGCCAAAGAACGCCAGGGTCCTCATTGTCCATCTCCCGGAAGGAGTCTCGACCCAACGATCTCGCTAGCCGCTGTTCGGAACTCTCGCTAAATCTCTCATTCTGATTCCCGGTATCTTGAGTTGGATGCATGGTTTGATAGCGGAGGCTATACAAGCAACTCTGATGAGATGCAATTCCCTTGAGACCCGTGACTCAGATTGAAGGAGGTTTAGCGCTCCGGCGTTTCGCCGCTAAGCGTTCGCGTAGCTCTCCAGCGCCATGCGGCTTGGGATGGTCAACATGGATCCGTTCTGCGCCACAAGGCGGCGGTTCTTGAAGCTGGTTAGAGTGCGCGTTACGGTCTCGCGCGAAGTGCCGATGAATTCGCCGATCTGCTCGTGCGTGAGCGAGAGGCGGCAGCGGACCGGGTGCTCAGGCTTCTGATCGGGATCCGTGCTCCACTCCAGAAGGAGGCGCGCAAGGCGCTCAGGCACCGAGGTTGACAGGCCCACCATGCGCAACTGCTCGCAGGCGGTATTGTAGGTGCGGGCCATATCGCATGCGACGACCTGGTAAACGGCGGGATAGCGGGAGAGAAACTCCAGAAAGGCCGAACGCGAAATGTACGCGATCTTCGCCGGATACAATGTGTCGGCGGTCATCTCGTACACGCCGCCGGAGATCGCGGAGGAAAGGCCCAGCACATCACCAGCCTTGGCAATGCGGAAACTAAGACGCCGGCCGTCGGCCGAATTGATTGACAGCTTCACCTCGCCCTCGAGAATCACATAAATGCCTGAGCACGGCTGCGTTTCAGAGAAGATCACCGTGCCCGCGGGATAACCGGAAGGCGCCAGCAGGCGTTCAAAATCGGCCAGAGCAGCGGCCGGTAATGACTTGAAGAACTCGCCCTTGTAATACGAAGAAAGATTCGCCTGGTTGGTGGTTTCGTGTGCTGTTTGCATTTCAGACCTCCGCGCCTGCTGGTTGAGAATTGCTGCCTGCCACTTCCGCGGCAAGGTACTGGGTCCAGGGTGTGCCGGTGAGGATTGCGGCTCCCGTTTGCGAGTAGATGACTTTCAGAATGCTTATCCCGCGAGCATCTGCAAAGGTGGTTTCCCGCAGATCGAGCGAGACCTTTTTATGCGCGACGGATGAAGCTTTTTCTTCCCATAGGCGGCCAAGTTCGACCGCCCATGGTCCGGCGAGTCGCCCTTCCAGTCTCACAACGACCGCATCCGAATTTTCTTCAAGAGTTATTCGCAGCACTTAATGGCTCGTCCTGCGCCACGCCCTGTGATAATGCAAGATCCGTGCCAAAGAAGAACGGCGGTTCAAAGGAGACCCATTGACGCTGAAAGCAAAAGGATTATTGGGAGTCTAGAGGATGATGCGCTGGAAATTTATCGCAGCCGGTGACGAGGCGACGAAGACGGCATTTCGTCACGGAGACTGCGAACCGTCACCGCGTTCGAATTCCGAGCTTTTTCAGTTTTGAATTGAGTGTGGTGCGCTTGAGACCCAACCGCTCGGCCGCACCGCCCGATCCGCCAATAACGCCTTTGCTTTCGCGCAAAGCGCGCAGAATATGCTCGCGCTCGGCAGCTTCGAGGGTCGGATTGATCGCGCCCGCTTCCCCTTCTTCCTCTTCCCGCACGGTTTCAAGTTCAGCGAGCGGCACGTAGAGCACGGGCCCTCGCGAGAGGATCACTGCACGCTCAAGGAAGTTCTCGAGCTCGCGGATGTTGCCCGGCCACTCCCAACGAACGAGCGCATCCATGGCCTCGGGCGGGATTGTCTCAATGGCCTTGCCCATGCGGCGCGCATGCCGGGAGACAAAATGCCTCACCAGGATGGGGATATCGGCGGCGCGGTCTCGCAATGGTGGCGCAAACACGGGAAATACCTTAAGCCTGTAAAAGAGATCGCTGCGAAACTGCTTTTCGGCAACCATCTTGGCGAGATCGCGATTGGTGGCGGCGATCAGGCGGATATTTGTGGGAATGGGGCGCGTGCCCCCTACCCGCTCAATCTCGCGCTCTTGCAGTGCGCGCAGAAGCTTCGGCTGCAGATCCAGAGGAAGTTCGCCCACCTCGTCGAGGAACAGCGTGCCCTCGTGCGCCAGTTCGAGGCGGCCCACCTTGCGCACGATGGCCCCGGTAAATGCGCCTTTTTCGTGGCCAAAGAGCTCGCTTTCAAGCAACCCGGCGGGAATGGCAGCGCAATTCAATTTGATGAAGGTGCGCTCGCTGCGGGGGCTCAAGCGGTGAATGGCGCGCGCCAGCAACTCCTTGCCGGTACCCGTCTCGCCCTCGATGAGCACGGTGGCATCGGTTGGGGCTACGGTTTCAATTTCGCGCAGCACGCTGCGCAGGCCGGCGCTTTCGCCCACAATATCTTCGAAGCGATGCTCGAGATTGATCTCGTCTTCGAGATATTTCTTCTCCTGCGTCAAGCGGTCGCGGAGCTCCGCAATCTGCTTGAATGCCAGCGCGTTATTCACTGCCATCGCCACCTGGCCAGCCACTTGACCCAGCATCTCGGCGTCGTGCGGCGAGAAGGAATTCTCGATACGTCTGGCCACCATCATGGTACCCAGAGTTCTCTCACGGTGTACGAGCGGAACCCAGATGCCAGACTGCATGCCCATCGCGGTGAGGTGATTCAGAGATTCAGGCGGGAACTCGCCAAGCTTGAAGTTGTTGAGAACGACCGGCCGCCGCGTGCGAAACACCTCGCCGGCAGGAGAATCTTCGTCCAGAAGGACCTCGCCCTTGGGCCCCTCGCCCTCGCTGTCGCCCAGGAATTGCACTCGCAGCTTGCCGGTTGGCTCCTCATAGAGCGCCAGCGTTGCGGCATCGTGCTGCACCAGTTGGCGGATGCTCGAAGAGAATGCAACGAGCAATTTCCGAATGTCCACGTTGGCGAGCAACAGGCTGCTCAGTCCGGCCATAACCGACTCTTGCGCCTGCTTGTGCGCGGTGACGTCGCGCGTGATCTTGGAAAAACCCGTGACCGCACCCGCGCTGTCGTGGATGGCCGTGATCACGGCGCTAGCCCAGAACCGGGAGCCGTCTTTGCGTACGCGCCATCCCTCTTCCTCCACGCGATTTTTGACGATAGCCTGACGCAGCAGCTCGGCGGGACGGCCCTGTTCCACATCTTCGCTGGTAAAAAAGCGCGAGAAGTGCAGGCCGAGCACCTCGTCGGCCGTGTATCCCTTGATGCGCTCGGCGCCGGGATTCCAGGTGAGGACGTGGCCGTCGCGGTCGAGCAGGTAAATGGCGTAGTCGCCGATGCTCTCGACGATCGACCGCAACCGCGTGTCTTTTATCCGCAGAGCCTCCTCGGCCGCGCGTTGCTCCGTGGCGTCGCGGATGAAGGTCAAGACGGCATGGCCCTCCGCGGTCATAACCGGCTTGAGCATGATGTCGATCGGCAGTTCTGTGCCATCCTTGCGCAATCCGTAGAGGTTCATGCCAGTTCCCATCCGACGGGTGCGGGGATGCGCGGCGTAGTTCTCGCGATGGCTGGGATGAACAGACCTGAAGCGAGCAGGAACCAGCATTTCGACCGACTGGCCGATCAGCTGCTCGCTCGAGTAGCCGAACAGTTCCTCAGCGCGCGGATTGGCTGCGCGCATCACGCCTTTGCTGTCCGTCACCAGGATTGCGTCTGGCGAGAACTCAAAGAGATGCTCAATTGTGCTTTGGGCGGAATACGGGCGCACAACTTCTTGCGCAGCCGAATGTTGCCCTGGGGAATCCGGGGAACCCATTTGCGCTACCGACCTGTGCTGAAGATACTCCGGGTCAGCCCGCATTGCAACGCCCTGAATGGACAGGACGGGAGGATACAAGGGGATCGCGCCCCCACCTCCTGCCAAGACAAGTAAGCCCTCCGCCTGAATCGCGGAGGGCCATTGGCCGAAGGGAAAATGTGGGTTGCGTGCTTCTTTCAGACCCGCGATGCCGCAAAAAAGGCGCTGCGAATGGTCTTCTGGACGGTGCCGTTCGTGCCGGTACAATCGCCGAGGAGAAGGACTTCATCCGCCGAACCGAAGAACTTCTCGGCCTCGTCCATCCTGGGCTTCAAACCAGCCCAGACGACAATGCTGTCGGCCGAGATGGTACTCTCCGCGCCTTTTGCATCCGTATAGGTGACCTTTCCTCCAGTCATGCTTTTCACTTTGGTTTCCAGAACATAGCTGAAGTTCGGATGGTTTTTGTAAATGGCAGTCTGGTTCGACATGTTGTGTGCGCCTGAATTTTGAGGCTCAATCATCTCTTTCCCCGGCGCCAGCAACGTAACCTTATGCCCATCCTTGGCCATGCAGATTCCGGCCTCCATTGCGAACTGCCCGGCCCCGATCACCACCACATTCTTCCCCAAAGCCTGCTTCCTGGTGTAGGAGGTCAGGATGTTGAATGCGCTGGCGCCGTCAGCGCCGGGCATGTCGACGGGCTCGGCTCCCGCCGCTACGAGAACCGTGTTGTAGCCGGCAGCCTTGATCATCGAAGGTGTTGCCGCCGTGTTCAGCTTGACTTCGATTCCTGCCTTCTTGACCTGATGGATGAGGTGATCCTTGTAAACTTTGTGATTCCAGCGCCACTGGCTGTGGTCGGAGAACTGAAGCAGCCCACCGAGAGCGGCATCCTTCTCGTACAAAGTCACCTGATGCCCGCGTTCGGCAGCAACCAAAGCTGCCTTCATCCCGGCCGGGCCGCCGCCGATCACGGCCACCCTCTTCCTGGTCTGCGGCGGCAGGATTTGGGACAGTTTATAAGGTGGCAGTACCCACTTCGGGTTCACCGTACAGGAAGGATAGTGTGGACCGTAACCCATGGCAATGCCGTGACAGTTCTGGCACTGGATGCAGGGGACGACGTCGTCGGCTCTGCCCGCCGCCAACTTCCTGACCAGCTCCGGATCGGCAAAGAAAGGGGTCGTCATGCCGACCATATCGGTTTTGCCTTCCGCGATAAAGCGGTCGTTCTGCACCGGATCGTGGAAGCCGGCGCTGGGGCAGGCAAGAATTTTGATCCCCGCCTTTTTGATGGCCACAGCGTATGCGAGGCTGATGGGGGCGTCCTGATCCTGCACAAAGCTGTTCGGGTGCTCGTTGATCCTGATCCACAGGATGTCCGCAAGGCCCTGGTACTTTCTGGCCATTTCCACGGCCTTCTCCAGATCGGCGGAACTGGGCTGATTCACATTGGATACTCCGGGGGTGTTTTTTCCCTCGCCGCCCATCATGCCTCCACCCATTCTCAGCGAAGCCATGAGAATCAGGTTGGTGGAATTCCGGACGGCCTGAGCCGCTTCCAGGCTGTCCGATTCCAGCCGGTAGACGTCATACCCGTTGTTGACGGCCTCTTTTGCATCTTTGACGATTTCGTCCACGCTCTTCTGGGCGCCTCCGCCGGGACCGCCAGCCTGCGCTCCTCCGCCCGGCCCTCCACTGGCAGCAGCGCCAGCGGCGGGCGCTCCACCGGGACCGCCAGCCGCCGCCCGGCGCGCCACCACCGCCGGGTGCGCCTCCGCCGCCTCCGCCTCCGGTATTGGCGGCGAACATAGCCAGTGCTCCTTCGCAATGGATGTCTTCGATCATCCGCTCAACATAGTTGTAAACCGGAGGAATATCCTCCCACTTATCGGCAGACATTTGGCCCCATTCGTAACCCATCGACCCGGCGGTATCCTTGGATGGATATTTCTTGGGATAGGTCCCGAACGACGTGCTCACCGTGACGATCGCCGCATTCTTCGCCATGTTGGAGTAATGGCCGCGCCATGCTTCGGTTGGATAGTTCTCCGGCCCCTGCATCAGGTAATTCGGAGAAACGGTGTGATAGATCCTGTTCTTCAGCACCACGTTTCTGATTCTTAGAGGCGAAAGAAGATGAGGGCATCTGTTGCCGGCCACCACCGCGATGGTTGCCGCCTTTATGTCAGCTCTCGCCGGGCTGGCCGCATACCCTGCGACCTTCTTGCACGTCAGTGCGCAGGTCGACGCCACGCCGGCTGCGATAAATTGTCTTCTTCCCATCAACGTCTTAATCAAGCTCATGATCGGAAATCTCCTTTTGAGTACTGATCTTTCGGGGCCCCCAAGCCTTCGGAATAAGAAGCAAAGGCGCCTATCACACCTGAGACGCCACAAAGAATGCGTTGCGTATGGTCTTGTGCATTCTGCCGCCCGCGCCTGTGCAGTCGCCGACCAGAAGCACTTGGTCTGCCGAGCCGGCAAACTTCCCTGCCTCGTCCATCCTCGGCTTCAGCTCAGAACTGAAAACGATGCTGTCGGCCTGAATGGTTTGCACGGCGCCGTCCTTATCGGTGTAAGTGACCTTGCCCCCGGTAATGTCCGTGACCTTGGTGTTCATGAAGTACTTGAAGTTGGGATGGTTCTTGTAGATTCGTTCCTGATTGCCGACATTGTGCGGGCCGCAGTCTTCCGCGTCGATCATTTCATCCCCCGGCGCCAGCACCGTGATCTTATGCCCGTCCTTGACGATGCCGATGGCAGCTTCAGTGCCGAGCTTGCCTGCGCCGATCATCACCACGTTCTCGCCCAGCGCCTTCTTATTGCTGTAGCAGGACATGATGTCGAAAACATTCTTGGCGTCTGCGCCCTTGAGGGCAGATGGCATAACCTGGGCGCCGATGGCAACAATCACGGCGTCATATCCTGCCGCCTTGATCATCTCAGGCGTCGCGGCGGTCTTCAGTTTCACCTCGACCCCTTGCTTGTTTACCTGATGGACCAGGTAATCCTTGAAGACCTTGTGATTCCATCTCCACTGGCTGTAGTCGGAGAATTTCTGCAAGCCGCCGAGCGACTCGCTCTTCTCGTACAGAGTGACCTTGTGGCCTCTTTCGGCAGCTACCAGAGCCGCCTTCATGCCCGCGGGTCCGCCGCCAATCACCGCAACCTTCTTCTTTGTCAAAGGCGGAGTAATGCTCTGCAACTTATAGGCCGGCGTCGCCCACCGGGGGTTCAGGTCGCACATGGCGATATGCGGCCCCTTGAGCATGCTGATGGCGTGGCAATCCTGGCACATATAGCACTGGAGCACGTCATCGGCCCTGCCCGCCGCCAGTTTCTTGACCATATCGGGCTCAACGAAAAGCGGCGTGTTCATGCCGACCATGTCGGTCTTGCCTTCGGCAATGAACCGGTCGTTCTGCACAGGATCGTGGAATCCGGCGCCGGCGCACGTGACGAATTTCAGGCCGGCTTTTTTGATGGCCTCGGCGTATGCAAGGGTCCACGGCTTGTCCTGGTCCTGCACAAAGCTGTTGGGGTGCATGGAACCGGCGCGCAAAAAAACGATGTCGGCAATGCCTTCGAGCTTTCTTGCATCTTCGACCGCCTTTTCCAGTTCTTCGTCCGTGGCTTGATTTGGATATCTGATGCCGCAATAACTCTGATTCTTGCTTGTGCCGAAGACCCCATAACTAAGAAAAGCCATGACGATCAGATTGGTTTCATTCCGCACTGCCTGCATGGCCTCCCGGTTCGTCGACATCGGCTGATAGATGTCATAACCCAGGGCCTCGCATTCCTTTGCTTCCTTCACGATATCCGCAACGCTCCGCGATCCCCTACCGCGCATTTCGGGCATCTGGTCCGGCATTCCGCCGCCGCCTTTCTGCATCTTTTGCAGCGCTTCTCCCGCCTTTTGCATGCCGACGATGCCGTTCTGACCAGATACCTCTCCCGAGGCGATGAAGAGCGTGCCGCCTCCACCACTGGGCGTGGAGTTAGGCAGCGTGGAGCAATTCACCAGGGCTCCTTCTGTATGGATATCATTCATCATCCGTTCGATATAGTTCCACACCGGCGGAATGTCTTCCCATTTATCGTTTCCTATGTGTTGCCAGCTGTAGACAGCGTCATACACCCAGTCATCGAGGCCATCGGACTTTGTAACATATTTCTTGGGATACGATCCGAACATGGTCGGCATAGTAACGATCGCCGCGTTCCTGGCCAGAGTCAGATAGTGGTTTCTCAGCGTTTCAGTCGGGTAATTCTCCGGACCCTGCATGGTGAAATTGGGGGATACGGTATGAACGATCCTGTTCTTCAAAACCCTGTCTCTGACCCGCAAAGGCGACAGGAGGTGAGGACATCTGTTGCCCTCGGCGGCTTTGATGCCCGCAGACGCGGCAGTTGCTGCCTTTTCTTCTGCACTTGCCTCAAATCCCATCAGCTTTTTGCAGGTGAGCGCGCACGTCGACGCCATGCCGGCGGCGAGAAATTGTCTTCTTCCCATGAGTGTCTTGATCAAGTTCATGACCGAAAATCTCCCTTCTTGGTGTCGTTGCTCCCTTGGATCTACCGGATGAGACTCAGAGAGGACAGATGCCAGTTGAGTTCTTCCGGGATGGTCAGAAGCCCTCCGCCTGAATGGTGGAGGGCTTCATGGTTGAAAGACATTGAGGCGCGCGTGTCTTGCTCAGACCCGAGACGCCACAAAAAAGGCGCTGCGTATGGTCTTCTGCACAGTGCCGTTGGTACCGGTGCAATCGCCGAGCAGAAGCACTTCGTCCGCCGAGCCGAAGAACTTCTCGGCCTCGTCGAGCCTGGGGTTAAGGCCGCCCCAGGCCACGATGCTATCGGCCTGAACGGAATTCTCCACGCCCTTTGCATCCGTATAAGTCACCTTTCCTCCCGTCATGCTCTTCACCTTGGTTTCAAGAACATAACTGAAGTTCGGATGGTTTTTATAGATAGCAATCTGATTTGCCATGTTATGGGCGCCGATGTGGTTGGGCTCGATCATTTCTTTGCCCGGCGCAAGTACCGTGACCTTATGCCCGTCCTTGGCCATGCAGATGGCGGCCTCCGTAACGTACTGCCCGGCGCCGACCACCACCACGTTCTTGCCCAGTTTTTCCTTTCTGGTGTAGGAGGTCACAATATTGAAGTCAGCGCCCGGCATGTCAACCGGCTCGGCTCCCGCTGCCACCAGGACCGTATGATAGCCAGCGGCCTTGATCATCGCAGGCGTTGCCGCCGTGTTCAGCTTTACCTCGATCCCCGCCTTTTGCACCTGGTGGATCAGAAAATCCTTGTAGACCTTGTGATTCCACCGCCATTGGCTGTGATCGGAGAACTGCAGCAGCCCGCCCAGGGCGGCATCCTTCTCGTACAGTGTTACCTTGTGCCCGCGCTCCGCAGCGACTAATGCCGCCTTCATGCCGGCCGGGCCGCCGCCGATTACCGCCACCTTCTTCTTCTCCAGCGGTGGCACGATTTGCGACAGCTTATAAGGCGGCAGCACCCACTTTGGGTTCACCGTACAGGAGGGATAGTGGGGGCCGTAGATCATGCTGATGCCGTGGCAGTTCTGGCATTGAATGCAGGGGATCACGTCGTCCGCCCTGCCGGCCGCTACTTTTCTCACCAGCTCGGGATCGGCAAAGAACGGCGTCGTCATACCGACCATATCGATCTTCCCTTCCGCGATGAACCGGTCGTTCTGCACCGGATCGTGAAATCCAGCGCTGGGGCAGGCCAGAATCTTGATCCCGGCCTTCTTGATCGCCGCCGCGTACGCAAGACTGATGGGAGCGTCCTGATCCTGCACAAAGCTGTTCGGATGCTCGTTGATCCTGATCCAGAGGATGTCTGCCAGGCCCTCGTACTTTCTGGCCGATTCCACGGCTTTTTCCAGTTGAGCGGCCGTCGGCTGATTGACATTGGACACGCCGGGGGTCTCTCGTCCCTCGCCGCCCATCATGCCCCCGCCCACTCTCAGGCTTGCCATCAGGATCAGGTTGGTCGCATTCCGGACCGCTTTAGCCGCTTCCACGCTATCGGAGTTCAACCGATACACGTCGTATCCGTTCTCAACAGATTCTTTTGCGTCCTTGACGATCTCGTCGACGTTCGTCACGCCTGACATGGGTCCGCCGGCAGGGGGAACAGAACCCGCTCCAGCGCCGGGAGCGCCGCCTGGCATGCCTCCGCCCGGACCGCCAGCTTCACCGCCTCCTGGCGCCCCACCACCGGGCGCGCGCGCCACCGCCAGGTGCGGCTCCTCCGCCATCGGGAGCTGCTCCTCCGCCGAGGCGCGCCTCCGCCACCGCCCGGCATACCGCCGCCGCCTCCGGTATTGCCGGCGAACAACGCCAGTGCTCCTTCGCAATGGACGTCTTCGATCATGCGCTCGACGTAGTTGTAAACCGGGGGGATGTCCTCCCATTTATCCGAGCAGATTTGCGCCCAGTCCCAGGCGGACGCATTGGTCTTCGAGGGCCATTTTTTGGGGTAGGACCCAAACGAAGTGCTGACTGAGACGATGGCCGCGTTCTTGGCCATGTTGGAGTAATGGCTTCGCCAGGCCTCGGTGGGATAGTTTTCCGGACCCTGCATCAGGTAATTGGGAGAAACGGTGTGGTAGATCCTGTTCTTCAGCACCACATTTCTGATTCTTAGAGGTGACAAGAGATGAGGGCACCGGTTTCCCGCCTTGAGAGCAACCGGGGTAACGGCTCCGGGCGCCGCCGCGGCAAGGGCTGCGCTGCCGGATGCTTTTGCGCCATCCGCGACAGCGAAAGCCGCAAGTTTTTTGCATGTAAGCGCGCAGGTGGCGCCCGCGGTGCCTAAAAGAAACTGCCTCCGTTTGATAAGCGAATCGATGACACTCACAGTCTTTTCCTCTCCTCTTGTTAGGCTGATCCGTCCGCTCAGGCGTTGTAAGACATCTCTCCCGATCTTCAACGAACCAGAATTTGGGGTTTCATAGACGCCGCAATTGTACACGCCGGGGTGGCCTTTACAACGCGACTCTTCAAGGGTTGTTTGTCAACGTCTGTAACAATTGCTTCTCTGCTATCTGCGAGGAATGAGAGGCCCGGCCGATCGCCAGAATGAGCTGCCATCCTCTGCGGCTCGCAACGTGACGCCAGCGGCATCCTCCCAAGATTGATCCGAAAACTCTTTGTTGCCTGAGCCTGGAGATTTTGCCCTGCGAAATCTGGAGATTTTTCGGTTGCCCCTGAGGCCTGCCCGGAATATAAAGTCAGGGTGCCACAAGAAGCTGAACCGTGAGGGGAGAAAAGAAGGAAATGACCGTGAAGAAGCGCTCGATTCGGATTTTGCAAAGTACCTTTATTGCCGCCCTGATTTTCATTGTCTCTGCGGTGGGAAATGCCGCCGCGGCATTTGCAGCGGATCTTCAAACGAAGGACGTTGCAGCCGGCTCCAGCTGGGAGGTCGCCCAGACGACCACCCTGGACCGGCTGACGCTCGGGCAAGGCGCGGCCGTCAAGGCCCCGGAGGGTCATAGTCTGACCATGACGGTCAACGGCGTGGAAAAGGACCTGCTTCCAGGCTCGTACCAGGGAAAAATCGTCCTTACCGTCACGGACAATCACGTGGTGATCTTCAACCTGGGCACAAGCGTCCACCTGGTTCACAACTTCCGCCAGGCGCTGTTCATCGATAAGACCGGCATCGTCGAAGAGAAGTCGGTAAGATCTGCCGTCATGGGTGGAACGGTCACGGCAACTGACGCATCGAAGATCGCAATCAACTCCCAGGGGGACAATTTCAACGGGATTTTAGTCGCCGATGGCGGTACTTACACGCTCAAGGACGCCAAAATCGACTTCACCGGCAACGGCAGCAACGATTTTGCCGGTTATGGCGCAGCCGTGATGGCTACCGGGAAGGGTTCGACCCTCACCCTGGACCGCGCCACCATCAATACCCGCGGCGTCGTCCGCACCGCCGCGATCGTCGGCGACGGCGGCAATCTGATTGTCAAGAACTCCACGATCCATGGCTACGATGGGGTTTTGCCCGCCGATTACATTCCCAACACCACGCCGGGGCACATGTGGAATGGACCCTGGATGCTGGGCATCGGCGGAAACCTGCGCGCGACGAGCGTGATTGGCAACAGCCCCACGGCAACTTACATTAACTCCCTTGTTACAGCCCAGGGTTGGGGAGTTCTATCTACCGATAGCTGCCAGAACGCGAGACTCTATGCGATCGACAGCAAAATTGCCATTACCGGAGACAACGGATACGGAACGTATTCAGACGGGCCAAGCACAAGCAATTACTTTTATGGAACCGAATTCAACGTAGCCGACGATGGCGCCATTACAACCGGTGGAACAGTAAGCTACGGAGCCAGCACTCCCGCGAAGGTGGCAGAACTGAACGCCAGCCTGCACCTGGGCCTCACGGATGAAGAGCTCAAGGCGATTCCGCAAAAGCAGAGTGTTGTGAATTCCGGACGCTTCGGCGTCATGTTTCATGTCGCCAAGGGCACAGTCAACATCGCGGACGCTACCATCTTCAACACCAAGGATGCGGTTTTCCTCGCGAGAGGATCGGCTGCCGCCATCAACGTTGACGGCTCGGGCGGCGCCCAGATTAAATCCGCCAACGGGGTGATCATTCAGGCCATGGATCGCGACAAGGCCACACCGAGAAGGGATGCGGCAACCGGAATCAACTTCAACGACACAACCTATTCAGAGCCATTCGCCAGCTATGGCGATGTGGTCAAGGACAAATCCCACGACGTGACGGCGGACGACGACTCCAATATTGTGGGCAATTTCCGCAATCTGCAACTAATCGGCAATTTCTACAACGGAACCACCGGGATTCAAGGGGACGCGAATTCTCCGTCAAAGAATATGGTGCTGCATTTCGGCAGCACCACGGTCACCGGCGTCATCTCCTCCACTTTTGCCAAACACGCCAAGAGCACCTTCGGCATGGCGGACTTCAAGCTTGTGGGCGAGGTGACGAATACGCCATCTGCCGCGATTAATAATGGCGTGATCGTCTCGCTGGATTCGACCTCAAAGTGGGTCGTGGCAGGCACTTCCTACTTGACGAAGCTTGTGATTGCGGACGGCGCAAGCGTCACCGCCCCGAAGGGAAAAACCCTGGCGATGACGGTTGACGGCGTCGCGAAACCAATCGCGGCCGGCACCTATACCGGCGCCATCGTGCTCGATCTACGCTAAAGGCAAGCCGCCTTGCGCTGAAAGCTGGTTTAGTTTGCGGCAGCGGTTTGTTGCTCGGCGGCAGGCTCGGTTTCGGTCCGGGCGCTGAACACATAAGCAGGCAACAGGCTCACAAGAATCACTACAAGGATCATCGTCCCTTCGAGGACGGGCGTCATGGCCTTGTAGCTACCGGTTACCGTGTGAACGCGGCCCATCGACAGCATGCCCACGGCGATGCCCAGATTGGCGACGGCATAATACATCCCGTAGAGCGTGCCATAGGCTCGCATTCCGAAGAATCGCGAAGTCAGATAGGCGGTAATGCCCATCTCCGAGCCCTGGCAGACGCCAAGCACCATGGCTCCGGCCAAAACCGCGATCGTGGTGGCAGCGTGGTGCATGGCGGTCACGCCAATGAGCGCGCAGACAAAATACGGGATCACAATGCGCGGGCTGTGTACACGGTCCATGAGAAAGCCCGCACTCAGGTCGCCGATGATGCCGCCTGCATATAGGAACGACAGCGCCGTGGCCGCCAGTCCCATGGTGAAGCCGTGCTCGGTGAGCATGGCCACCGAGTGGCTGATGGTAGCGTAAACGCACATGGGCGCCAGAAAGATGAAAACGATGATCAGCCAGAAGGCGCGGGTGTGAAGGGCTTCGGCGCGGGTCAGGCCCGGCAGAACCACCGGCGGCGATTGCACCGAGACCTTTGCAGGCGCAGCGCGAGCGGGCTCTCGCAGCAGCCAGAAGATCACCGGCAAGCCCAGGCAGAGCACAATGGCGCCCATCACGAGATAGGCGGAGCGCCAGCCATGGTGCTGGATGCAGAAGCGCACCAACTGCGGAGACAGAGACGCGCCGCCGTTGTTGCCCAGAGCGATGATGAGTCCAATCACAAGCCCGCGGCTGCGTCCAAACCAAAGAGAGACGACCTTGGTGTAGGCAGTTGTGGTGTGCGCTGACGCGCAAATACTCATGAGCATATACAGCGCCAGCAATTGCCAGCCCGCGCGCACCTGCGAGACCAGCATGAGAAAGCAGCCGAAGAAGACGATTGCGGGAAGCACTACCTTCCTGACGCCCCAGCGATCGATGGCCCGGCCAGCGAAGGGAGAGAATACGCCCACCGTCAACGGCGAAATCAGCATCACCGCCGAGATGGCGGTGCGGCTCCAGCCAAATTCATTTGCCACGGGCACCATAAACAGGCTGCTGGTGGCGGCGATGATCGCCCCTGGCCCCACGAACATTCCCATCCACGAGCCGATGCCTGCCTTCACAGATGCGACTGAAAACTCCCGCTTCTCCACGAGCCCTCCATCCGAAATGCTTATCTCCCGGCAAGACGCCCGCATTCACCTGCAAATGCATGCGCCGTGATGACCTCTCTTCGTCACACGCTTCAGGTGGTTTTCACGGGCCTGATGACCATTTCCCGTGTAAGGATCGCCCGCGCCTTTCTGCAGATCGCTGCAGCGCCGGCGAGCCACCCACCGGCCGAAGCGAACGCGGCCCTTGCCGCCGCCTCACTCACAAACCAGAGCTCGGCTATTGCGTCTACTTCGGGCAGCGCGTAATCAGGAACATTCACCGACGCATTGCCGGAGATGACGTCGGAAACGGAGAAGCCTCTTAGCCCAGAGATCTCTTTGGCCCCGGACCCGAGTTTCGCGCGGGCTTGCTTGCGGAACTCATCGGCCGCCATGCCTGGCTTGCGGCTTAAGAAGAGGAACACTTTGGCCGAAGGCCGCGGACTGCCGGCAACCGGATCAACAACATCCTCCTCGGTGATGAAGCCCATTCTGTTGCCGACGAAGTTGGGCCCGTCCTGAAACCACCGTTGCACGGCCGGGATTTCGGCCAATTCGGCCAGCCCGCCCTTGCCAACGAACCATATCTGGGCAATGCCGTCTATCTCGGCCAGCATCTCTAATTCGGCCACGCCGGCTACCTTCACGTTTCCCCGCACTTCATTCAGCACGTAGCCCAAAAGAGGAGCAATGCCGGCGCTCATGGGAGCATGGACATTGACCCAGTGGTCCACGTAGGCGGCATGCGTCTTCCCCGGCAGCCGCACCTGCAGGCCGAAACTCTTATACATGGTCTTCCACTCCCAATTCGTACCTGAGTCGTTGAATAGCAGCAAGCAATCGCTAGGCCAGTTGCGGCTTCATGATTACGATTTCGTTTGTGCTTCTGGCCTTGATGTTGCCGAAAGTCACAGCGCCGTGCTTGAACCACTCCTTTGCTTCGGGCGTGGCAATCATCCTGTCCTGATCTTTTGCGCTATCGTAGTAAGCCTGGGCGCAGCCTTCAATGTGGCCGGTGACCAGAGGCTCGATGCCTTCGGGTGGGGTTTCGGCAATGATGTCGTTCATCACAAACCCGCGAAGATACGGCATGCCCTTGCCCATGGGACCATGCAGCACGTGCCATTCGTTGCGAAACTCCTCCAGCGTGAGGCCGGGACGGCGATTGACGAAGGCCAGGTTCTTGAGTTTCGGACGCGGATCGGGAACCGGAATGATGCTGTCTTCCTGGGCCACCATGCTCTTGATTTTCCCAACGAAGCTGCGCCGGCCGTCCAGCCAGTTCTTCAGCGGCGCCTGCTTCGCCAGTTCGCGTCGCGCTTCCAGGCTGTCAAACCAGATTTCGGCTATCGTGTCGATCTCCGGGATAGCGAGCTCAACGATGTCTGTCCGCGCGGCTGTCGGGAACAACTGATGCAGGATGTATCCGCGCACCCCGGGAACATTCCTCACGGCCGGCCCGTGCACCTCCGCGCATTCCCGCATGAATTCTTCATGCGACGCGCCCTCTTTGCGTGCAATAAGTTCCAGATTTTTGATCATTCGCAGAAGTATCGTCGAGGCGGTCTGAGGTCATCAAGCAGATTTACTCCATTTTTCGCCTGACGAAACGTTCCAGTTGCGCGTGACTCCTCGCGGTCGTCCGCGTGCCTGCGCCTGCCTTTCCCTGTGCCATGCCGAGGCTTAGATCGTGACAGGCGCGCTGGTTACGCCGGCCAGTCCGAAGACGCGCCGGTAGCGCTCAACTTCCGCTGCCATTCCCATGGCTTTCGAGGTGTTGTCAGAGAGCTTGACTGTGGGTTTTCCCTCCACGTCGCTGAGCTTGCAAACCAGGCTGAAGGGGGCAAAGTGATCGCTGTCCAGTGGGTCGCACTGGCGGAAATCGTTGGTCAGCAGCGTGCCCCAGCCGACGCTGAAGCGAATGCGCCCGCCGGGCTCCCACTTGCCGCGGTCGAGGAAGTCGGCGGCGCACTTGAAATCGGAGGGCAACGCTCCGCCGCGGAGGACGCCGCCGAAGTAGGCGTGGAGGCCGAGAATCTGCTCCACGTCAAGAGCGTCGGAGGCGATCAGCCGCTTCTCCAGAGGATTGCGCCCACGCTCGGCGAGCCAGGTAATGTACTCGTCGCCGGCGGTGTAAGCATCCTTGCTGTCGATGCGCTGGCCCGTCCAGTCGGCAACCCAGCTGGGAGCGTGGCGCAGAAACTGCGTGGTCCCAAAAGTGTCGGGCAGAAGAATCAGCAACTCGCCCTTGTAGCTTTCCTGCCAGAGCTCGAGGAGCCGGTACTGCGCCTCGCGGAGCTCCTCGTCGTTTGCTGCCATCGCCGCCAGAGCCATGGGCAGCTCGTGGCCGTTGGTGCCGATGGCTTCAAAATCGTGCTTGTAGGCCAGGTAGGCATTGGAGGTGCCGGCGAAGGCCGCTCCAATGGTGTCGCGCATGGCATTGACAACGTACTCCTGCCACAGAAAACTGTGGCGACGCCGCGTCCCAAAGTCGCTCACGCTCAGCCCCGGGACGCCGCGGAGCCTTTCCATCTTGGCCCACAGCCGGGTCTTGGCGCGCGCGTAGAGAAGGTCAAGCTCCAGTTCGCGCAATTCCTTGAGGCCGGCGCGGGTCCTGAGCTCGGAGATTGCCGCCAGGGCATAGATCTCCCACATCGTCGTTTCCATCCAGAGGCCATGAAAGCGAAGCGCGATTTGCCCATCTTCGATCGAGAGATCGTATTCGGAGAGCCGGAAGCCGCGCTCCAGCCATGCCAGAAAGGCCGGCTCGAAGATGCCCCGATGACCATAAAACGTGTTGCCGGCCAGCCAGACCAGCTCCGATCTGCGGAAGCGCAGACGGCGCGTCGCTTCCAACTGTTCCCGCAGCCGCTCGATGGGGACGATATCGCCCAGGCGAACCGAGGTGCTGCGGTTGATCAGCGAAAAAGAGGCATGGACATTCGGAAAATGCTTCCAGATGAACTGGAGCATCAGCAATTTATAGAAGTCCGTATCGAGCAGGGATCGCGTGATGGGATCCATCTCCCAGTTATGGTCGTGCGCGCGGCGGGCAAAGTTGACGATCACCTTACAGCATTTCTTCTTCAAATGTATACCGGCGCCAACAAAGGCAAGTGCCGATTTCAACAAGAAATCGGCGCCTTCCGCCGAGGTCAAAAAGGCTAAATCCAAAGGAGAAACGCCGTAGCACGTTGGTTTTCAGAGGCAGCCAGATCGAAGGCCGGCGCAGGGATTGGAGATCGACGGGCCTTGGAGACTCGAAGGCCTGGATTTACACCCGCCCTCTGCTGAGCCAAAAGCAAAGCGGTCAGGGATGCATCTGCAAAGGGGCCGGCGCGTCAGCGCAGACCCGAGATAAAAAAGAGAGAGGAGCTCATGCCGTAGCCGCTGTAGGCGACTGTCTTTAAATCGTCGCTGACTTTGAGCGCAAATAGGCTCTCCAATCGCGTCGGCGTTTGCACGGGGATGGTCGTGATTCTTTTCGACTTGAGATCGATAACCAATAGTGCAGGCTCCATACCAGTGGTGGCGACCACCCTATTGCCTTCCAACCAGCGAATTGGCCTGAGCCGCGATGGTTCTTTGAGCGAAGGAATGTCGATCCTGTCCAGCTTCTGCGTCTCGTCCGAGGCAATCTTCAGAATCCCAATCCCACTATCGTTCTGGCCCAGGGCATACCGGCCATCGGGCGAGACGAGCGGACAATGAACGTCCTCGGCTGAGAAAGCATGAAGATCGGGGATTCCGATGGTCTGAACGTAGCAGCGACTTTTGTGGCCCGGCTCTGCTGCATCAAAGACGATGCGGCGGGCATCTGGAGTCCAGATCGCTCGTTGCACGCAAAGATTTGTACGGGTCATGACCTGCGGCCCGCGCTCAGGCGACAGCAGGACGACCCTGGGGCAGGGTTCGTCGCTCAAGGCCGCCAGCGATTTGCCGTCTGGCGAAAAGGAGACCGGCGCCATGGCCTCTCCCAGAGCCGTCGCCGGTCCGCCGGTGCTGTCGCGCAGGTAGATGGTTGGCTTGCGCTTGGCGTCGCCAGCCTCAAATATGGCTACGCGCTTGCCGTCTTCGGAGATATCGCCGAGTGAAGACCAATCGAACATGGACAGCACGACTTCGCTGGCGCCATTTTCCAGCTTCCTGGCCATGACATCGGAGGTGTCCAGATTGCGCGTTACCAGCACGTTCCCGTTGCGGCTGATGTCCTGCAGCGTAAGGGCGACCGGCGCCCGGTAGACCATCCGCACCTGCCCCGAGGTGTTCATGGCATAGATGCCGCGAACCAATCCCTCCTCCGCAGCGGTGAACCAGACTTCTTTTTCGTTGGCAGGCCAGGCCAGACCTGCAAGAGTGTCAAAATGCCTGGAGACCGTGGGCTCCCCGCCGGAGAGGGGAAGAATGACGACCTTACCGCCATCCTCCATGCCGGTTTGCATGCCAAACGCAATTCGGTTGCCGCTAGGGGATGCGCGCAAATAAATGAAATGCGCGTCGGGCATTGGCGTCCTGGGATAAATGCGGCTGGTCTGGTGTGATTCAAGGGAATAGCTCTCAATCCAGGAGATCCCATGATCATCCACGACGGAATAGTAGAGAGTGGAACCATCGGTGGACCAATCGGCCCAGCTGACGTTAGGAGATATGGCTACCGGCTTGTCCTCGTACAATCCTTGCACCGCCAGCGTGCCGAATTGCATGAACGGGCCAATGAACTGCGGATTGAGCAAAATCGCCAAAGTGGAGGAGCGGGATATGGCGAGAAGTTGCGCTCCCGCGCCGTGCAAAGGCGAGGACTCGGGCCGATCTAAAGAAGTCTCATACAACCGATAGCCGGGGGCGTCACCCCAGGTTGCCGCGTAGACCAAATTGCCGCCGTCCGGGCGAAAACGAGCTGACCTGATATTGCCGCGGCGAAATGTCAACTGCTGGACCTCGATGGCCTTGCCGCCGAGGCGGTCTTTTTGCGATTGACGATAGCCAAAATAGAAGGCCAGCGCGACAACACCAGCCAAGACGATCGTAATGAAAGCAATCCGCCAGGAAGTCCGGGCAACGCTGGCCGCTGGAGCGGCTTCGGTGGGCGCATCGGCGGCCGCCGCAGGATGCTCGTGTTCCGTGGCGACAGGAAGAGCAGCCGCGCCGTTTCCGTCGGCAGGCTCATCCGCTTCCTGCTCGGGCTCCAATAATCCCGGAGTCTGGGCCAGCCATCCGTCGAGTTCTCCCGTATAGGCGAAGACGCCCCCACGTTTTGCTCCCGGCAAACGGTGTACGGGAAGATTCCGTTCCAGTTCCCATCGCTGAACGGTCCGCTCGTAACGGCCCAGATACTGGGCAATTTCCTTCCAGGAATCGAGACGAGTTCCGGAGGACTGATTCACTTCTGGCCTCCCGATAGCACTCTGCCACAGGGTCTATCGGCGCACGATTCACCGCGCACAGCCCTGTTCCCATAAGCAAATCCATCAGAATTTGGCAAAAAACCAGAATACACCTATATTGTGGGTCCAACGGGGTCCAATGACGCCTCATGGCGCCTATTTTGGCGAATCAAAACTGCTCCCGACTTTTCATACCGATTGTCGGCTGCCTCACGCGTGATTAAAGGTAGCAACAACCCCCTCGAAGAGCTGAAGGGAGATTTGTGACGCGGTTTCCGCCCTTTTCGCCGGGCGCGCGTGGCTCCTTAGTAAGCCATTTTTTATCAATGGCTTGCTACGATAGACAGGCTCGCGCCATCAGCGGATTACAATGCGGTCGAATCAGACCGCATCGACCTCGGCAGGGGTCGATTTCCGCTTCGGCAGAATTTGGAGATGGAAACCCTAACTGGAATCGGAAGTGGCGGTTGCCGCGCGAAACGTCTCGATTTTCGCGGCAATCCTCATGAGTCCGCTATTCCATCACCGGAGGGGTGCATCCGGCCGAACGGAGGCGCTCATCCTTAATTCAGGAGGCTATCCATGCACTACGCAGCGAGAAGATCCGGTTGCCGTTTCCGGAACGGTGCCCCGGTTTTCAAGTTCTTTGCAACGGCTGGTTGTTTGCTAGCGTTGCTCATGTTGTTTACCCCGTCCCGGGCCCGCGCGCAGCAATCCGTCTCCGCCGACATTCTGGGCACAGTCGCCGATCAATCGGGCGCTGTCATCCCGGGTGCTCAAATCACCGTCAAGAACCTTGGCACGGGGATCACAAATTCGGCCAAGTCTGACAATAAGGGCGAATACCTGGTCCAGTACCTGCAGATCGGCAACTATCAGGTGACGGTCGAGGCCAAGGGCTTCAAGAAGTTCCTGGCCAAGGACATCACCCTAACCGCCGGCGACCGCACCCGCGTCGACGCCAAGATGGCGCTCGGCGTAGCGACCGAGACCGTCGAGGTCTCGGAAGTTGCGGCCCCCGCGCTGGAAGCAGATTCGTCCACGATCGGCACTGAAATTCCGGCCACCAATATCGCTGACGTTCCTTTGAGCGGCCGCAACCTCACCGACCTGGTGCTGATGTCGGCCGGCGTGCAGACCTCGGTCGCCGACTCGGCGCTGGGCAATGGCTGCGCCACTTCACAGCAGTCCTCCGGCTTCATGTCTCACCCCGACGATTGCCGTCAGGGCTCGGCTTACGTCGTCAACGGGCAGAGCGATCTGAACCAGAACAACGAGATCGACGGCATGGACAACAACGATCGCCGCATTGGCGAAGTTGAGGTCAAGCCTTCCATCGACGCCATCGAGGAAGTCAAGGTCCAGACCAGCCTCTACTCGGCTGAGAGTGGCCGCACCTCCGGCGGCGTGGTGCAGATCGTCACCAAGTCGGGCAGCAACAACTTCAAAGGCTCGATGTACGAATATCTGCGCAACGATGTTCTCGACGCATCCACAACCTTCGCCTACCAGAAGAACCAGCTTCACCAGAACCAGTTTGGCGCCACCTTCGGCGGCCCCATCCTCAAAAACAAGACCTTCTTCTTCGTCGATTATGAAGGCTTGATCAACCACCAGGCTGTTTCGCCTGGCGGCGCCGGCACCACGATTCCCGACCAGCCTCTTTTGACCGCGCTCAAGGCCGGCAGCGGCAACATCGGCGATCCGACGACTCCTGCGGCCGGCACCATCAACGCCGCATTGGCAGCCGACGGCCTGGGCTCGATCACCAGTCTCGATCCGGTGGCCGCGACCCTGATGCAGTTGTTCCCCTCCAACTCCTGTGCGCTTGGGAGCGCCTCTACCTGCCTTTACAAAGGGAATGTGCGCAGGCTGCAGAACTCCAACACCGGCGACATCCGCATCGACCAGCACATCGACGACAGGAATACGCTCTATGGGCGCTACTCCTATAACAACACCTACACTACCAACGATTCTTCGCTGCCGCCGGCGACGGTGGGCGGGACCGTGTTCACACCCGGCGCCACCTATGCCGAGCAGCCACAGGAAAACATTTCGCTCGACTACACGCACATCTTCAGCCCCAATCTGATTCTGGACCTGAAGGCCGGCTACACCTACAGCAAGAACTTCAATCAGCCAGCCGATCCGCTGAATGACGAGCAGATTCTTGGATTCGATTGCGGCGCGGGCGTCACCTGTCCCACCAACACCGCGTCCAACGGCTCCCGTAGCGGCCTGCCCAGCATCAGCGGCATCGGTCCCTCCGGCGGCGGCGGCGGCCCTGGCGGACCAGGTGGACCCGGCGGCGGCGGAATGGTCGCCAGCTACTCCTCCTGCCTTACCCCTGCCCAGCTCATTGCCAATCCCGGTGCGGCCAATCCCACCTGGTGTTCGACCGCATGGGACGGCCTCGGCAGCGGCGGTGGTGGTGGCGGACCTCCGGGCGGCGGCGGACCCGGTGGTGGCGGCGGTTGGAGCCTCGGCGAGGGAATGTGGGTTCCCCTGCTCGTTCGCGACGACACCCACCAGTACAGCGCATCTCTGACCTGGACCAAGGGCTCGCAGAACATCAAGTTCGGCGTTTCTCTCATCGATCGTCTGATGGAAGGCGCGCAGTCGCAAAGCATCTACGGCTCAATCGGCTTCTCGGCAACCGGACAATCCGGTCAACCGGGCTACGTTTCGGCCACTGCGAACTTCTTCGAGGGCACGGCTGCCAGCAAGTCGCGCAGCTTCGTGGCGGTCAGCCAGCACCTTCGCACCTATGAACCCAGCGCCTACGTGCAGGACGATTGGCGCATTCTGCCCAAGCTCACCCTGAACCTGGGCCTTCGCTACGACCTGTATACGCCCTTCACGGAAGAGGACGGATACCTTTCCAACTTCGATCCCACAGTCGGTTTGCTGGTTTCTCCCGACCTGCTCGGCACCCAGCACAGCGACAAGTACGCCAATGTGCCGATCGATTACCACGACATCCAACCGCGCGTCGGCTTTGCCTACTCGCTGCCCCAGAACATGGTGCTGCGTGGCGGCTTCGGCCTGAGCTATTACCCGGGCACGCTGGGACCGAACGCCACCGCAGTGAATGCGCCGTTCTCCTACTCGCTCAGTTGCGTATGGGCTAATAGTTCGGGTACGACGTTTGGCACGCCTAACACCATGTGCGCCGATGTTGACGGCACTCTCGCCGGCGGACTTCCGGTTCCCAATACGGGCTCGGCCGCCGTGATGAAAACCGCTACGGACTGGACCGAGTATGCATCGGAAGGCGGCATCAACAGCACCGCAACAAACCTCAAGTCCAGCACCCAGTACCAATACAGCATGCAGCTGCAGAAAGACTGGCGCTCCAACATCATCACCGTCGGCTACGTGGGCAACCTCGGACGCCACCTGGCCAACTATGAAGGTCCCAACGGAGGGGTTGACAGCCAGTTGAACAACCCGGCGAGTACCTTCGGCATACTGTATCCCAACCTCGTCCAATGCAGCGAACCAGGCCCTCCGGCCGGCAATGGCCAGATCGTCCCCTGCAGTTCATATGCCACCAACCCCATCAACTCCTATTCGTCGCCGTCGCTGAACGTCATCGACAGCCGTTCCAATTCCACTTACGACGCGTTGCAGGCAACCTTCCTGCGCCGCGCCACGAACGGGCTGACCACCTCCATCAACTACACCTGGTCGCACGAGCTGTCTGACGGCTACCTGATCAACGAAGGTGGCGGCCAGAATCCCGTCTGCACACGGAACGGATGCATCGTGTCCGACGGCAAGGGCACCCCGGCGGCGAGCCTTACGCCGATCGGCCCGAAGCAGTTTGACAAGGGAAACAGCGAACTCGACCTGCGCCAACGCCTGACCGGCGTAGTCACCTACCAGATGCCCTTCGCCCGGAACACGCACGGCGTTCTGCACGGCGTGGCCGCCGGCTGGACGGGCAACCTGATGGGCACCTTGCAATCCGGTCTGCACACCACCGTCGCCGATGGCGGCGGCGGCGCCAGCGGAACCGTCAGGCCTGATGTGGTTGCAGGCTGCAACCCCAACAGCAAACCCTCGAGCGTGACCCAGCGGCTCGACGAATGGTTCAACCCTGCCTGCTTCCAGTTCCGACCTACGGGACCATGGGCGACGAAGCCCGCGGTCTTATGGTTGAGCCCGGAATGATGAGAGCCGACGTATCGTTGATCAAGGAGTTCACCCTGCACGAGAACTATAAGCTGCAGTTCCGCGCTGAGAGCTTCAACATCACCAACCACCCCTCCTATGCCTTCGCCCAGAGCACTGCCCAGATGGCGTGCGACAACTTCGCCGTCAGCGCGGGCAACAGCTGCGGTTACGAAGACCTGTGGAAAGCAGTGTATGGCAATCCACCAACCTCAACAGCGACCTCCGTGCCGCTACAGGGCAACGTCAGCGGTTGCGAGACTCTGCGCTCACAGACAGAGACAGGTCAATCCAGCACGAGCGGCCCCGGCGGTGGGTACCCTGGTTGCATTCAATCGACCCAGGGCCTCAACCGTCAGTTCCAGTTCGCCCTCAGGCTGACCTTCTAGGGCGATTCAACCCGTTCGGCGGGGCCTCTCCGGCCCGCCAATTTCGAGCCTGGCAGTGCGATCCGCGCTGCCAGGCATTTTCTTTTTGAGATGCGCCCGCGCTGGCCTGTACGCAGCCTGCCGGGCGCCGTGTGTCGCAATTTGTAACGCAACGCTTTCGCGAACCCACCGGCCGCAAGAGGCGCTTATAATAAAGCCACGCTTCAAAAACCTGCGCCGGACACCGTGTTGCTCCAGCAACGCAGAACGGAACCTGGTTCTTTACATGTGTGGAGTATCAATGCATAAGAAGATCGCTGTGGCTTTCGCATTTTTCCTCGCCTTTTCCGCTTTCGCAACCTTGCCGTCCCGAGCCAGGGCGGCGCAGGAGCAGGCTCCCCCGCCACAGAATGGCAGCGCACAGGGATCTCAGCCTGCACAGTCGCAACCGGCACCTTCACAGCCTGCGGCGGGCGCCGCGGCAGCCGGGCAGCCGGCCGCTGCTCCACAGACCGGAACAGACGCGGCGAAGACCGCCGCCGCGGACGACAAGAATAAGCCGGGCTTTACCGACGACGTTAAGCCCTATCTGTCGGACCGGCACGTCGCAAAAGGCATGGAGTGCACTTCCTGCCACGGCGACACGACCCCCCAGAAGCCCGTTGAGACGGCCAAATGCCTGGAGTGCCACACGTCTTTTGACGAAATCTCCAAGAAGACCGTGGACATGAGCCCCAACCCGCACAGCAATCACCTGATCGATTCGCAGGATGTGGATTGCAATTTCTGCCACCACGCGCACAAGGTCAACGAGATTGGCTGCACTCAGTGCCACGCCGACATGGAGCTCAAGCGGAATTCCGCCGCGCTGGAGACAAGAGTTCCGACTCGGCTGCTCGCGCTCTTGCACACCGTCGGAATCGCGCATTAAGCAGGATCAAAAGCAGAGCATCTCCAGGCCACTGCACTGTGGCCGATGCAACCTCCAGGGCCCCAACGGCGAGGCTTCGTCGTTGGGGTTTTTCCACCTCATGAGGTTGATCCCTGTTGCGATGCGGCAATGAGTGACAAATTGTGACACTCTGTCACCGGAATCGTTGCTATGCTTTCAAACACAAAAAAACGCGCGTACGAGAAGTTCGCGAATCCTCCGCCACGCAGATGGCCAGGCAACGTTAGGCCTTTACTGACTTGCACTTGGCGAGGTAAGGGGCTTTTGTTAGAACGCAGCACAACAAGCGGGCGGCCAGGCCGGAGGGAGCCACATTCCTCAGGTTTTTGACTGCCTTACGATAAAGGGAAATTTCGGAGCTGGCAGGTACTTTGCATGTATCTTGCCTATTTCAGTCGACGAAAGCAGATGGTGCGACTGTACCGGCATACGGTCCTGTTCTGTAATTCAGGGGTATCTCTTCCGTCAGGCAGAGTTACCTCACAACAATTCTTTTGGAGGGAATGACATGCGAACAATTGCTGCAACACCCGGTCACCGCCGCGGTGGCTCCATGATCTTCCGGCTCCTCGCCGGAGCTGGCGTACTCCTTGCGGTACTGGCCCTGTTAACTCCGGGTCAGGCGCGGGCACAGCTCGCCACGGCAGACATTCTCGGTACGGTGACAGACGCCAGTGGCGCCGTGATTCCGAACGCCAAGGTGACGGTGCTGAACACCGGCACCGGCATCGCCGCAACCGCGGATACCAACAGTGTTGGCGAGTACGTCTTCTCGCACGTGCAGATCGGCACCTTCAAGGTGACGATTGAAGCCAAGAACTTCAAGAAGTTTTCTGTTGCCGATGTCACCTTGACCGCCGGTCAGCGCGCCCGCATCGATGCCGCGCTCGTAGTCGGCAGCCAGGTGGAGACGGTTGAGGTGGAAGCCTCGGCCGCGGTGCAACTGCAATCCGATTCTTCCGACATCAACGCCACCATCGGCACGACGGCCATGTCCGAGATGCCGACCAACGGCCGCAATTACTACAGCCTGATCGCTCTGCAGGCAGGTACCACCGCGGGCAGCGCCGGCGGCGGCCCCAATGATAACCGTCAGAACTACGGATTTTCGGCCAATGGCCAGAGCGCCATGTACAACAACAACATGATCGACGGCATGGACAACAACGAGCGTAGCTTCGGTCAAGTCGCTGTCGAGCCATCGATCGACGCTCTGCAGGAAGTTCAGGTGGAGACCAGCAACTATTCGGCCGAGTACAGCCGTACCGGCGGCGGCATCGCCAACCTGATTACCAAGTCGGGCGCGAATCAGTTCCATGGCTCTGCCTTCGAATACATGCGTAACGACGACTTCGACGCCTACCAGTGGACGGAACGCGCCAAAACGAAGACGGAACTGCGCCAGAACCAGTTTGGCGGCAGCCTGGGCGGCCCCATCAAGAAAAACAAGGCCTTCTTCTTTGGCGATTACTCGGGATGGCGGCTGATCAATGGCGGGCTCTCCCAGGTGCTGGTGCCGACCGCGGCGGAATATTCGCAGATCCACTCCTTCGCCGCAAGTCCGTCAGGCGCCTCAAGCGTCACATTCAGCGATCCATATGATGCCTGGAGCGGCTCCGGCGCCGGCGTTACGGTGACCAGCACAGGATTTTCAAATTCAGTGGACTCGACGCACGCAGCTACAGTTCCTTACAATCCCCTCGGCCTTGCGTACTTAATGTCGGCGCCGAAGGCGAATTGCGCTGACCCCAGCGGATATTGCCCCGGCGGCAGAGGCCCCTACAACTACCAAGGCGCGGCGAATAGCACTCAGAACGCGAACACGTACGATGCCCGCATTGATTATCACTTCAACGACAAGAACAAGCTCTTCGGACGTTATTCCTACAGCAAGACGATGACCGTATCGCCGAGCTCCTTCCCGCCGGAGCCGATCGTGTCCGGCAATTCGAAGACGTATGCGGAAAACACCAGCTCCAATCCCGAGCTCTCCGACGACATCGCACTCGATTACGTGCATATCTTCAACCCCACGACACTGTTCGAAGCCAAGGCCATGTATATGCGCATGAACGAGGAGGCGTTTACCTCCGGCTTCGGGACCTGGACGCTGGGAGACATTTCGTCCGACTATACGTGCGGCACTGTCCCCGGCTACTGCTACAACGCGTTTGGCATTGGCGGCCTGCCCTGGCTGCAGTTCAGCAATCCAGCTCCTGTGTCGCCCTATTCCGCGGCGCTCAGCGGAAACTACATGTTCAACGGCTTCCAGGGAGATGGCGGTTTGGAGGCATGGACGGAGAACACCTTCCAGTACAACGCCTCCCTCACTCTGAACAGGGGGAGCCATTCCATCAAGACTGGCGTTACGGTGATTCGCCGACAAATCAACGCCCCGGACAACAGCAACGACCAGATCACCTACTCGGCGAACTACACGGGAAATGCTCTCGCCGACATGCTCGAGGGGCTGGCTTACCAGCTCACGGGTAGCGTCTTTCTGGTGGAAAACCGCGGCCGCATGTGGGAGCCGTCGGCCTACATCCAGGACGACTGGCGCGCCACCAAGGCGCTCACCCTCAACCTGGGAATCCGCTACGACCTTTACACGCCCATGACCGACCGGTACGGAAACCTTTCCAACTTCAACTTTAATTCCGACCTTGTCGATTCGCCTCAACTGCACGAAACCACCGCCACGGGCCAAAGCTTTAACGCCAGCGCGACCAGCGGCATCAACACAGACTACTCCGACGTTTCACCGCGAATCGGCTTTGCCTACTCGCTGCCCGGAAACAACACCGTGTCCAAGAGCATGGTGCTGCGCGGCGGATTTGGAATCAGCTACTACCCTGCCAACGAAGGCACGCCAGGCGGGCTGCACGAATATGAGTTGCTGAACGCCCCGTTTGAATGGGGCATGGGGTGCGGCGGTCCAATGTCAGGCCCAGTGCCCTTATGCGACCAGACGAACTACGCCAATGGCGGCCACTCCTACGCGGTTCCCGCGGGCGCCTATATGAACGGCCCGGTAGACTACGGTGAAGGCGGATACGATCTGCAGTACGGGTTGCCTCTTGCCCAGTACAATACCGCGTTGGCCACGGACCCCACGAACTATGCGTCCTCTTTGCAGGGCAGCGTATTCATCCCGTCCAACTACAAGCCCAGCTACCTGCTGCAATACAGCCTGCAACTGCAAAAGCAACTGGGAAACAACATCATGACCGCCGGCTTCGTCGGCAATCTCAGCCGGCGCAACAATTCACTGAATAACCTTAACCAGCCGACCCACCTTCTGGCTCCCGGGGAGCACTTCCCGATGTACAGCGCCAGCTCGCCCTGGATGGACAACGTTCCCGTTGAAACCGTTATTCCCGGCGGGAATGCCTCATGGACGGCTGGTGAAGCCACCTATGAGCGGCGCATGACCAAGGGGTTCAGCGCCAGCGTGAATTACACCTGGGCGCGCAGCGAAGGCGAGGGCACCGGCCAGAGCGAATGCGTGGTCGCCGGCTGCCAGATGGACAGCGGCAGCGGCACTACGGTTATCCTCAACGGCTGGCGTCAGTATGGCTACTCCGGCAGCACCAGCCATCGCGCCGCCGGCATGGTCACCTGGGCCATTCCCTACGGCCAGTCGCTGCACAGCATCTTAGGCGCGGCCGCCAAGGGATGGATCCTGGCCGGCACTGGAAACTGGAATACCGGCGCGTGGAATACAGTCACGATGAGCGCCAACCGGTCCCAAATTCAGGGTTACAGCTCTCTGGCGGACAACGGCACGGCCAGCGAGCATCCCAACCGGGTTCCGGGCGTATCTGTGAAGCCCGCGCATCAAACGCTTCAAAACTGGATCAACCCCGCAGCTTTCACGCTTCCGGTCTGGGGTGAGCTGGGCAATGGAACGAATCCCTCAGTCCAGGGGCCGCGGGCTCGCGATGCCGACCTGAGCATCAACAAGACCTTCTCGGTGGCGGAAGGCTTCAAGTTGAACTTCCGCGCCGATGCCTTCAACTTCACCAATACTCCCAACTATGATCCGCCTCCACCTCCGGGCGGCGGTGGCACATACGCGATCTCTTCCTGGTCGGGATGTTCAGGCCCGGGAGCTCCGAGTCCAACATCTCCGGCCTGCGCGGCCGGCACCGCGCCGGTGCCGGCGTCCGTGAGTGGCGCCGGGGGCAACAGCTTTGGCAGCATCAGCAGCGTACAGAGCCAGCCGCGCGTTTTCCAATTCGCGCTGAAGCTCATTTACTAACAACGGTTCCCGATGCCCTCATGACCAAACGGCCATGAGGGCGTCGGCAAGTACTTCTACCTTGTATGAATATCTTTCTTTCGGATTGTCCTCACAGCCCCAGCGGTTGCGAGGGCAATCCCATTTACAGACCTTGCAATTTCTAACGGCTGCCGCATGGTTATGCGTAAGGGAATGAGTTCATCGGCTCGGTCGACGCTTAAGCTCGAACCGTATTTCCTTCCGGCCGAAGAAGAGTGAGGATTGAGTCAATGGCAATCTTGTAAAATTATGTAACCGAATCGCGCCCGCTGTTGGATTTCCAGGCTCTGCCGTGTATCCTCCATGAACTGTCCAACTTATTGCAGCCGGGCGCCGGTTCTTCCCTGCACCACCCTGAATTTGCTTGAGTTAGATTGAAGCAGCCACTCAGGCCGGCACTTTCGTTAGCTGCTATATTCGGGGACGCCGTCAACAAGACGTCTCCGGTTGACCTTCGCATGTTCCGCCGCGGAAACACAGGGTGACAAAACCCCTCCGGGCGGCCGCCGGCTAAGGTCAACCCAATGTTGCCCATAACGTCTTTCCAATATACTGGACGGAACAGACCACATCGGGCGATGCGTGAGCCAACCGTGTTGTTCTTGTCGTAGGATTTCCCTGTCGAAAGGTGTATCGATGAGACGTAAGGTCTTCAACCCAGGCTTTGTTATTGCGAGCGGGGCGATGCTGCTGATGGGCGGTTGCTGGAATAGTCCGTCGAACTACAAGCCTCCGGTGGCTCCGCAACTGACGCAGAGCGATACGTGGAATACCAAGCCTGCCGCAGGCGAGACGGCCACTCCGGCCGACGACACGATGCTTTCTCAATGGTGGTCGGTCTTCGGCGATCCGGAGCTGACGTCTCTGGAAGAGAGGGCGCTCAAGAGCAATCTCGATTTGCGCACGGCGCAGATTGCGATAAGGCAGGCCGCCATCAGCCTCGACACCAGTAAGGCCGGCCTGTGGCCCAGCGCCAATGCCTCCATTAACACTCAAAGGAGCATTGCTCTGGGCGGCGGCCAGGGTGGAGCGTTCATTTCCAACGGGATGACCACCCAAGGATCGAGCAACGGTTCGGTCATGGGCAACTGGACGCCCGATCTCTGGGGAGGCACGCGCATGGGCATCGCCTCGGCTCAGGCCACGCTGGAATCCAAAGAAGACAGCCTGCGATACACCATGGTGACGCTCACCGCGCAACTGGCAACCGACTATGTCAACGTCCGCTCTTATCAGGCGCAGATAGAGACCACTCAGTCCAACCTCGTCAAGTACAGGGAAACCTATGAAATGACGAAGGAGAAGAACGAGTCGGGGCTGGCCACCGAACTCGACGTGGAGCAGGCGCAACAGACGGTGGTTGCGACTGAGGCGCAACTGCCTAGCCTGGAATCGAGCCTGCAGCAGACCCGCAATGCCATCGCCATCCTGCTGGGCCAAAAGCCGGGCGCGGTGGATGCCGAATTGACAGAAGCGAAGCCCGTGCCCAAGCCCCCTGCTTCCATAACGTTCGGCATCCCTGCCGATCTGGTCCGCCGCCGGCCCGACATCAAGGTTGCCGAGCGCAACTACGCCGCGCAATGGGCGCAGGTGGGCGTAGCCAAGGCCAATCTCTGGCCGAATTTTTCCCTCAGCGGTTCGTTCAACTCCAGCGGCAACAGCTTTGGAGATGTCTTCTCGAAGGCCAATATGGGCAACATCAGCTTGTCGGCCTCTTTGGCGGCGACGATTCTGAACCGGCGGTCGCTGAACAATCAGGTGAAAACGGCCAAGGCCTCGCTGGATCAGATGGAGGTCAACTACGAGAGCACGATTCTGAGCGCGATTCAGGACGTGGAGAATTCGCTCGAGTCTTACGGTACCGAGGCAGACAGGCACAAGTCTCTGGCCGAGGCCGCGACCCTTGCGGAGAACAACGCCGATATGTCGCGCGAATTGTACGCGGCCGGACTCAAGGATTTTTTGACCGTGCTGGATGCGGAGCGTTCCGAACTGAGCGCGCAGAGCAGCCTGGTGCAAAGCGATGCAAATGTCGCCACCGACCTGATCAGCCTTTACAAGGCAATCGGCGGCGGTTGGAAGTAGACGCCGAATCGAAGGTGAGGAAGCGAAAGGAACAAGGACAGCACAATGACAACGGATTTGATGGATATTCAGGAGAAGCTGGGCATTGCGTCCGGCAGGAAAAGCTGGAAGAAATGGGTTCTCTGGTCTTTGCTTCTTCTGATCGTGATCGCCGGAGCAGCATTCTGGGCGCTGAAGAAGAAGAGCGGCACCTCCGCAGCGGCGGCAGCAATACACTATAGCACCCAGCCTGCGCGAAAGGGCGATCTTACGGTCACCGTCTCAGCCACCGGGCAGCTCAAGCCCACCCGGACGGTGGACGTGGGCAGCCAGGTCTCGGGCATCATCGACGAAGTACTGGTGAACTACAACGACCCCGTCAAGGCGGGGCAGGTGATCTGCAAGCTGAATACCGACAAACTGGAAGCGCAGGTATCGTTGGACAAGGCCCAGCTGACGGCCGCCAAAGCCAATGTGGACAGCGCCAAGGTGACGGTGGCCGCCGACGAGGCTTACTACAAGCAAATCCTCGACGCCCAGCAGCGTTCCAAAACCCACGTGATTGCGCAACACGATGTGGACACCGCCAAGGCCGACTACGACCGGGCCGCGGTAGCCGTAACCACCTCTGAGGCTCAGGTGGCGCAAATGGAAGCCAACCTCAAGTCCGACGAAACCAACCTGGGATATGCGGTGATCAGATCGCCGGTGGACGGAACCGTGCTGGCTCGCAACGTGGAGCCTGGCCAGACCATCCAGGCGGCCATGAGCGTCACCACGATGTTCGAGATCGCCGAGAACCTGAAGAAGATGATCCTGGAGGTCAGTATCGACGAAGCCGACATAGGGCAAGTGAAGGCTGGCCAGCATGTGATGTTTACGGTCGATGCCTATCCGGAGCGCAAGTTCCCGGGGACCATCACCCTTGTGCGCTACAACGCGACCACATCGAGCAATGTCGTGACCTATACGACGGATATTTCCGTGGACAACGATGATTTCCTACTGCGGCCTGGCATGACCGCTACCGCAACGATTACCACGCTTTCGGTCGAGAACGCGCTTCTGGTGCCCAATCAGGCGCTGCGCTTCCTGCCCTCGGGCGTTTCCGGCGGCGGCGCGGACGACGATCGGGGCGGCGGCTTCGGCGGCGGCTTCATGATGGGGCCTATGGGCGGCGGCGGCAACCGCAACAATCAGCAGAACACGAGTTCGGTGGCGGCGGCCGCGAATATGCCCCGAGTATGGATGGTCGGAGCCAACAACAGGCCTGTTGGAGTCAACGTGACGACCGGGGAGACCGACGGAAAATTCACCGAGATCAAGTCGGGAAATCTGACCGAAGGCACTCCGCTGATCATCGAGGCGACAAAGGACACGAAATGAGCTCTGCAGTTCAAACCCAGGGGGCGAATTCGGCTCCGTCAGTGCTCATGGAGTTCGCCGCCGTCACCAAGCAGTATGGCAAGGGCGAAGGTGCGGTTCTCGCTCTGGCCGGGGCGGATTTCCGTATCGACGAAGGCGAATTCGTCGCCATCATGGGGCCGAGCGGATCGGGCAAATCCACGGCCATGAACATCCTGGGCTGTCTGGATGTTCCCACGGGCGGATCGTATCAATTCAAGGGGATCGATGTGGGCACGCTGACTCGTCCTCAAAGAGCCCGGCTGCGCCACTACTACCTGGGGTTTGTCTTCCAGGGATTCAATCTGCTGGCGCGCACCAATGCTGCCGAAAACGTGGAGCTGCCGCTGATCTATCGCGGCATGGGGCACAAGGAGCGGCGGCAGCGGGCCATGGCGTCGCTGGAGCTTGTGGGGCTGACAAAATGGTGGGACCACACGCCCGCCGAACTCTCAGGCGGCCAGCAGCAGCGCGTAGCCATCGCCCGCGCCATGGTCACCGAGCCCGCGGTGCTGCTGGCCGACGAGCCTACGGGCAATCTGGACACGACGCGCAGCAGGGAGATCATGGATCTGCTCTGCCGGTTGAATCGCGAGCGCAACCTCACCATTGCCATGGTCACACATGAACATGACATCGCTGATTATGCCAACCGCACCATCCATTTCCGCGATGGCCTGGTACATGAAGATATCGTGCATTAGAACGCGCCGGCGCCGCAGGCCGCTGCGCCGAGGAGAAGTGAATATGGTCTTGAATGCGATTTTGCTGGCCATCTCGGCGATCCGGCGTAATTTGTTGCGCTCGTTTCTTACCACGCTGGGAATCATCATCGGCGTTGGATCCGTGATTGTTCTGGTCACGCTGGGCAATGGCGCCACCAAGAGCGTCACCGACAGCATCCGCAGCATGGGCGCCAATAAGCTGATGATGATGCCCAACCAGCGCCGCGGCCCCGAAGGCGGCGCACGGTCGGAAGACAAGCTCTTCACCGAGGCGGATATCGAAGCGCTGCGCACCGAGATCTCCGGCGTTACCCAGGTTTCGCCGCAGGCCAACAGCGGCATGCAGGCCATCTACGGAAACGCCAATTACTCCACCAACGTCTACGGCATCGACAACGAATACATGCCGTTGAACAACTGGCACCTCGAATCGGGCAGGGAGTTCACTGACGCCGAGCTTGAAGCAGGATCGTCGGTTTGCATCCTCGGCCAGACGGTGCGCAAGCAGTTGTTCGCCGACCAGGATCCTACAGGCAACATCATCCGCATCGGGGGCATTTCCTGCCAGGTGGTCGGCTTGCTCAAGAGCAAAGGAACCGGCGGCATGGGCATGGACGAGGACAACAACATCATGGTCCCCATCCATACTTTGCAGCGCCGCGTCACCGGCACCCGCAAGATCGAAATGGTACAGATCGGCTATGCCACCAGCGCCGACTCGACCGAAATCAAGGAAGAAGTCAAGAGCCTGATGCGGCAGCGGCGCCGTCTCCAGCCGGGTCAGACAAACGATTTCAACATTTACGACTCGGCGGAAATCCTGACCACGCTGACCACCTCCATGAAAACGATGACGATGTTGCTCAGCGCTGTCGCAGCCATCAGTCTGCTGGTGGGAGGCATAGGAATCATGAACATCATGCTGGTTTCGGTCACGGAGCGGACCCGCGAGATCGGCGTGCGCATGGCCATCGGCGCCTACGAACGCGACGTCATGATTCAGTTTCTGGTGGAGGCTGTGGTGCTCTCGGCTCTGGGCGGGCTCATAGGCATCACTCTCGGACTGGCCGCCTCAATCATAGGTTGCAGGGTGATGAACGTGGCCTATGCGCCGAATTGGAATGTCACGGCGCTGGCCTTTCTCTTCTCGGCCCTTATCGGCGTCGTTTTCGGCTTTTTCCCTGCGCGAAAGGCAGCCATGCTGGATCCGATCGAGGCTCTGCGTCACGAGTAAGCCCCGCCTTCAGCCGAGCTGGTGCGGCCGATCTGCCAATGCAGACGGCTGGGAGTATCGCCAGGCAGGACAATTGCGGAAGCAATTTTGGCAAAATATAAGAAGTTCTCCGGTTCTTAACGGCCGCTAAGTATCGCTAATTGGGACGTTGCAGCCTTCAGACAGGCTCGCCTGGCGCCCTTGTTTGCCCTCCGGCGACCCTGAAGTTCCGCCAGATGGGACGTTCTGGATCCGCGAAGAGCTGTTTCTCAAGATGTTGGCATTTTTACTAAATCTCGTTGTCTTTGCGTGATAAGCGTCACATTCAAAGGTAAGGAAAATCACCGTATGATAGGAAAGCTTTTACGTAGAACAGCGTATGGAAAGTGGGTGAGCGAAATTGCCAGCGCATGCGCCAGCGCACGTTGAAGAAGATGTAGGAATCCTCGAATCGATCGCCGGAACTCGCTTTTCCGAGTGCTACCAGTGCGGAAAGTGCACGGCGGGGTGTCCTCGCGCCTCAGTCATGGACATGGGGCCTACCCGGTTGATCCGGATGGTGCAGCTCGGTCAAGCCGAGGCGGCAATGAGGTCTCAGGCGGTCTGGCAATGCGTGTCCTGTGAAACCTGCACCACGCGCTGCCCGAAAAGCGTTGATTGCGCGGCCATTATGGACGCGCTGCGCAACGAGAGCTATCGCCGCGGCCTGACCAACAAGAAGCAGGCGCCGGTCATGCTGTTCCAGAAGGCCTTCCTCGATAACATTCGCCGCAACGGCCGGCTGAACGAGATCGAGCTCATCGTCCAATACAAAATGTCTGGGTTTGCGGCCACGCGAAGCCTGGGTCTGCTGTTCAAAGACGCGACCCTCGGGCCTAAGCTTCAGGCTCGCAAGAAGTTGCACCTGATTGGAGAAAAGGTGCGCGATCGCGGCGTGGTGCGCCGCATTTTCGATCGCTGCCAGGACGGATCGGCATGAACCTCGGATACTACCCCGGTTGTGCTTTGCACGGCTCCTCCGACGACTACGAGCAGTCGTTGCGCGCGTGTTTCGGCGCGCTGGGCGTGGAGCTGAAGGAAATCGAGGAGTGGATCTGCTGCGGGGCCACCGCGGCTCATTCGCTCAATCCCAAGCTCTCCATCGCCCTGCCGGCCCGCAATCTGGCGCTGGCGTCGCAAAGCGGATTCTCGGAGATGCTGGCGCCGTGCTCGATGTGCTCGATGCAGCTGTTGAAGGCGCAACGGCACATGTCGCACGATCCCGCGCTTGCCGAAGAAATGACCCAGATTGTGGAAGCCAAGCCCAATGGCACGCGCGTGCTGAACCTGATTCAGGCCTTTGAGCACGTGGGGCTCGACGCCATCAAGGCAGCGGTGAAAAAGCCGCTCGAAGATCTGCCTGTCGCCTGCTACTACGGATGCCTGCTGACCCGCCCGCCGGAGATCGTGGAATTTGACGACTGCGAGCAGCCGGAGGAGATGGAAGCCGTTGTGGCTGCCCTGGGCGCCAAGCCTGTCGATTGGAACTACAAAACCGAGTGCTGCGGCGCGGGCATGACCCTGGCCAGCGAGGAGACGGTGCTAGATCTGTCGCACAAGATTCTCGCCGACGCCGCCGAGAATGGTGCCAAGGCAATCGTGGTCGCGTGCCCCATGTGTCACGTCAATCTTGATATGAAGCAGAGCGCAACCGAGGCAAAGTACGGAGTCAAGCTCGAGATGCCGATCTACTACCTGTCCGACCTGGTCGGCATGGCGCTGGGACTTGATCCCGAGCGGTTGGGCGTAAACCGGCACTTTGTTCAGAGGAAGGGATAAATGGCGAGGATCGGCGTCTTTATCTGCTGGTGCGGAGAAAACATCGCACGCACGGTCGACGTGGAACGCGTGGCGCAGGAGGTAGCTAAGCTGCCCGGCGTACGCTGCGCGCAGACCTACAAGTACACCTGCTCGGATCCCGGGCAGGCGATCATCCGCGAGAAGATCAAGTCGGAGAAGCTGGACGGCGTGGTCGTGGCCTCCTGTTCGCCGCACATGCACATGCGGACTTTCCGCAAGACCGTTGCCAGCGCGGGTTTGAACCCCTACCTGCTGGAAATGGCCAACATCCGCGAGCAATGCTCCTGGGTCACCCACGACCGCGATAAGGCGACCGCAAAGGCGATCGATCTCATCTCTCTTTCGGTGGCCAAAGTAAAGAACAACCATGCGCTGCAACCCATCAGGGTTCCGGTTACGCGGCGCGCGCTGGTGGTTGGCGGAGGCGTTGCAGGCATTCAGGCGGCGCTCGACATTGCCGACGCCGGCTATGAAGTAGTGCTGGTGGAACGCGAGCCTTCCGTCGGCGGTAAGATGGCCGGGCTGTCGGAAACCTTCCCCACGCTCGACTGTTCGCAGTGCATCCTTACGCCGCGCATGGTCGATGTCGGCCAGCACCCGCGCATCAAGCTGTACACCTTTTCTGAGATCGAGGCGGTCGACGGATTCATCGGCAATTTCGAGATCACCATCCGCCAGAAGGCGCGTTACGTCGACATCACCAAGTGCACCGGCTGCGGCGAATGCTCCAAGGTGTGCCCGCTCAAGAAGAACAAGAGCGAATTCGATTACGGCATGGGCATGCGCCCCGCCATTTACATGCCCTTCCCGCAGGCGGTTCCGGCGCGTCCGGTCATCGACAAGAAGGTGTGCGCCAAGCTGCTGAAGGGCGGCTGCGGCCTGTGCGAGAAGAAATGCGCTGCCGGCGCCATCAACTACAAGGATGAAGACAAGCTGGTGAAGGAGAAGGTCGGCGCCATCGTGCTGGCCACCGGCTTCAAGCTCTACGACATTGGCAAGCAGACCGGCAAGCTCACCGGCTACGGGGAATACGGCTACGGCAAATACAAGGACGTGATCGACTCGCTGCAGTTCGAGCGCATCGTCTCCGCTTCCGGGCCGACCGGCGGCGAGATCAAGCGGCCCTCCGACGGCAAGACGCCGAAGAACGTGGTGTTCATTGCCTGCGTGGGCTCGCGCGACAACGCCAAGGGCATGCCGTACTGCTCGAAGATCTGCTGCATGTACACGGCCAAGCACACCATGCTTTACAAGCACAAGGTGCACGAAGGCCAGGCGCACGTTTTCTACATGGACATTCGCGCCGGCGGCAAGAACTACGACGAGTTCGTGCGCCGCGCCATCGAGCAGGACGGCGCAAAGTACTATCGCGGGCGAGTCTCGAAGATCACCCGGAAGAATGGCAAGCTGATCGTGCGCGGGGCCGACACGCTCGCGGGCACGCCCGTCACCATCGAGGCCGACCTGGTGGTGCTGGCCACAGCCATGCGCCCGGCCGACGGCGTCGAGGAACTGGCGCAAAAGATGAACGTCGGCTACGACGAGCACGGCTTCCTGCTGGAGAGCCACCCCAAGCTGAGGCCGGTAGAGACAAACTCGGCGGGCATCTACATCTGCGGAGCGGCGCAGGGTCCCAAGGACATTCCGGAAGCGGTGGCGCAGGCCTCGGCCGCCGCCAGCAAGGCGCAGATTACTCTCGCAGCAGCCGAGCTGACGCGCGAGCCCGAGATCGCCCTCATTAACGAGAAGACCTGCGCGGCCTGCTTCCGCTGCGTCGCCACTTGTCCTTATCACGCCATTGAAAAGGCCGAGGTCAGGACGCCCAAGGGAGTTTTCGTCAAACGCACGGCGCGGGTGAACACCGGGCTTTGCATGGGCTGCGGCACCTGCGTCGCCGTCTGCCCGTCGAAGAGCGCGGATCTTGAAGGGTTCACAGAGCAGGAGATTTATTCCATGATCGAGGCGCTGGTATGAGCGGCACAGACGGTGTTTTCGAGCCCAAGATTGTCGCCTTCGTGTGCAACTGGTGCACCTATCTGGGCGCCGATCTTGCGGGCACTTCGCGGCTGGAGTATCCATCCAATGTCCGCATCCTGCGCCTGCCCTGCACCGGCCGCATTGACTTCAATCTGATCGTGAAGGCCTTCGAGATGAAGGCCGACGGGGTGCTGATTTCCGGCTGTCACCCAGGCGACTGCCACTACAACGCCGGTAATTTTCATGCACGCCGCAGGTGGACGCTCTTTCGCGACCTCCTCGACCTGCTCGGCTTTGACATGCGCCGCATTCACTTTAGTTGGATCTCGGCCGCCGAGGGGCGCAAGTTTCAGCAGACTATCTCCGAGATTACCGAGAAGATTCGCGAACTGGGACCTTACCATGTCTACGAAGGCGAAAAGGTTCCCTACCCGGCGTTTCCGGCATCGATTTTGCCGGTAGGCGACTTTTCCACGGAGAAGGATCTGCGCGCCGCGGCCGGCCGTCTGCTCACCGAAGGCAAGGTGCAGGTGGTGATCGGCTGGGGCGAGCGCGGGCCGGTCTTCGTCACCAAGCCGGAAGACGCGGACAAGCTGGTGTGGAACAAGAACTGCCTGACCAATCTGGCCGCTTATCTGAAGCGCAAGGAGATTACGGTGCTTGGCAAGGCCGCCATCGTGGTGAAGGGCTGCGACGAGCGCTCCCTGATGGTCTTGCAGCAGGAGTCGCAGGTCGAGCGCCAGAACCTTCACGTCATCGGCATGGCCTGCGAAGGCCTCGGCGCTCCCAAATGCGTCGGCTGCCAGGTGCGCCAGCCGAGTCACGCCGACGAGGTCATCGGCCAGGCCAAGCCCGCCGATGAGGTCGACCACTACGCGGCTCTCGACATTCTCATGGCCATGTCTCCAGAGCAGCGCATGGGTTTCTGGGCCGAGCAGTTTGACCGCTGCGTGCGTTGTTATGCCTGCCGCCAGGTCTGCCCCATGTGTTATTGCGAGCAGTGCATCGTCGATAAGAACCGGCCGCAGGAGATACCGCAGTCGCCGCACTCGCGAAGGCAACTTCGCATGGCAGATTACGCGTGCGTTCCACCAGGTCGGGCGTTGCGTAGGATGCGGCGAGTGCACGCGCGCCTGCCCTGAAGGCATCGATCTGTGGGCGCTGAATCTGGTGCTGGAGCGCAGCGCGGAAAAGAACTTCGGCTACAAAGCCGGCGTGGATGGAACGGCGGAGCCGCTGATCGGCTCGTATTCCCAAAAGGACGAAGCGGAGTTTATCCGGTGAGCGAAATCATCATCCAGGACGATCTGCTGAAGTGCGTAGACGAGTGGGTTGCGGCCGGCAAGCGCGTCACCGGCCCAAAGCAGGTGACATACAACCGCGTCCTTTATACGCCCATTGAAAAATCCAGCGAGCTGCTGCTCGACGCCGCCACCCACCCGGTGAACTCCATCAAGGAATTCTTCTTTCCCAAGCACCAGAAGCTGTACCGTTACGAGATTCAGGGCAACGACGTTCAGCTTTCCGAAGCCGCCGAAACCATTCCCTATCAGGTGATCGTCGGGGCGCGCCCCTGCGATGCGGCGGCGCTGCCGATTCTCGATCACGTCTTCAACTGGGATTACAAAGACGCGCAGTACAACACCATGCGCGAGAAGACCACGATCGTTTCCATCGCGTGCACCACACACGACGATGCCTGTTTCTGCACGAGTGTGGGGTTGGCTCCCGACGCCGACCGCGGCTCCGACGCCCTTCTCGTTGCATTCGGCGACGGCAGCTACGAAGTGCGCTGCATGACCGAAAAGGGCAAGGCGCTTTTCGCCGGCAAAACCAAGACGTCTGATAAGACCGCGGTCGCGCACAAGGGGCCGGAAGTCAAGATCGATCCTGCAAAAGTCAAAGCATTCGCGCGCGATCGTTTCAATGACGCGTTCTGGAAGGAGCATGCGCTGGCCTGCATGGGATGCGGCATGTGCGCGTGCAATTGCCCCACTTGCCACTGCTTCGACATCGTCGACGAAGGCAACATCAAGGGCGGGTACCGCGCGCGCAACTGGGACTCCTGCCAGCTCCAGTACTTTACTTTGCACGCCAGCGGGCACAACCCGCGCGGCTCGCAGGCCGAGCGGCAGCGGCAGCGCGTCTACCACAAGTTCCACGTTTATCCCGAGAAATTCGGCGAGGTGCTCTGCACCGGCTGCGGCAACTGCACGCGCAACTGTCCCGCCGGCCTGGGGATCCTTACCGTAACCTCCGAGATCAGCCATGCCTAACCTCTATCAGCCCGCCCTCATGGAAGTGCTGGAAACGAAGCAGCACACCAGCGACGTCAAGTCGATGAAGATCCGCTTCCGCGACCCGGAGCAGGCCAGCGCCTTCAATTTCCGCGTGGGCCAGTTCGGCATGTTCTCTGCCTTTGGCGCGGGTGAATCGACCTTCAACATCTGCTCCAGCTCCAACTGGAAGGATCACATCGAGTTCTGCTTCCGCAAGGTCGGGCGCGTCACCGAGGCGCTGTGGAAGACCGACGCCGGCGACACCATCGGCTTCCGCGGCCCCTACGGGAACGCCTATCCCATGGACGCCTGGCGCGGCAAGAACCTGATCTTCATGGGCGGAGGCATTGCCATGCCGCCCATCCGCTGCGCCATCTGGTATGCGCTCGAGAATCGCCAGGACTACGGCGATATCAATGTCATCTATGGCGCGCGCACCGTCGGCGATCTCGTCTTCACTCAAGAGTTGGACGAGTGGGCAAAGCGCGAACGCACTCGCGTGATCCAATGCGTCGATCCCGGCGGCCAGACTCCGGACTGGAAGGGCGAGATCGGCTTTGTACCCAGCGTCTTTGAAAAGTCCGGGATCAAGGCCGATGCGAACTCGGTCGTGCTCATGATCGGACCGCCGATCATGATCAAAGTTACGATGAAGCTGCTCACCGAGATGGGCGTGTCGCCGGCCAACGTCTACACCAGCCTTGAGAACCGCATGAAGTGTGGAGTTGGCAAGTGTGGCCGCTGCAATGCCGGTCCGGTTTATGTGTGCAAGGAAGGGCCGATCTTCACCGTTGAGCAGTTAAACGCGATTCCCGCTGATTACTAGAGATTTCTGTCAATACGAACGTCAGGCTTTCAGGAGATATCTATGTCCGAATCGAACACAGGCAACATTACCGGTAATCCCGCACCCCTTGGGCTGCTGGGATTCGGCATGACCACGGTTCTGCTCAACATGCACAACGCCGGATTCTTTCCTCTCGACACCATGATTCTCGCCATGGGCATCTTCTACGGCGGCATCGCGCAGGTGATCGCCGGAATCATGGAGTGGAAGAAAGGCAACACCTTTGCCTGCACGGCCTTTACCAGTTACGGCATGTTCTGGCTTTCGCTGGTGGCCCTGATCTGGCTGCCCAAAACTTCGCTGGCCATGCCTGGCGCCGGTATCTCCTTATCGGCCTACCTGATCATGTGGGGGCTCTTTACGCTGGTTCTGTTCGCCGGCACGCTCCGGCTCAACCGGGCGCTGCAGGTCGTCTTCTTCACGCTCACCGTTCTGTTCTTCCTCCTCGCCATCGGCCACTCTTCCGGCAGTGCAACGATTACCAAGATCGCTGGGTGGGTGGGCCTGCTCTGCGGCTTCTCGGCCATCTACGCAGGCCTGGCTCAGGTGCTGAACGAAGTCTACGGCCACACGGTTTGGCCGCTCGGACCGGTTGCGAACAAGAAGGTAGAACTGGCAGGGCGCCGGGCCTAGCTGAAACGATTCCAAGAAGCATCCTCCCGGTGCGGGTCACCAAACCGCCACGCGCGCCGGGAGGCATAAACGCTTGATTCAGCCGGCAACCGGCATGAAAGGCGTACGTCCGCGCGGTTTACGCATTCAAAAAAGAAAGTTACGGCCGACATGAAAATCCACGAGTATCAGGCAAAAGAGATTCTGGAGAAATACGGGGTACCCGTGCCGCGAGGCGAAGTGGCCAGCACACCGGATGAGGCCAATGCTGTGGCGCGCAAGCTGTTTGCCGAGGGCGCGGCGGGCGTCGTGGTCAAGGCGCAGATCCACGCCGGCGGACGGGGCAAGGGCGGCGGCGTGAAGCTGGCGCGCAACCGCGAAGAGGCCGAGGAACACGTGAAGAAAATCCTCGGCATGCAACTGGTAACGCACCAGACCGGCCCGCAGGGCCAGAAAGTGCAGCGAGTCCTGGTGGCCGAGACGGCAGCCGTGGAGCGCGAACTCTATCTGGGCATCGTGCTGGACCGCGCCACGGGCAGGCTGGTCTTCATGGCCTCGCAGGCCGGCGGCATGGAGATCGAGGAGGTGGCGGCCAAGACGCCCGAAGCCATCTTCAAGGAGACCATCGATCCGGCGACGGGTTTTGGCGGGTGGCAGGCACGCAAGCTGGCCTTTGCGCTGGGGCTCAAGGGCCCGCAGATCAACCAGGCGGTGGCTTTCTTCCAGGCGCTCTACAAAGCATATGTTGAGACCGACGCCTCGCTGGTGGAGATCAATCCCTTCATCACCACAACCGACGGCAAGCTGATGGCTTTGGACGCCAAGATCACCTTCGACGACAACGCGCTCTTCCGCCATCCCGAAATCAGGGAGCTGCGCGACATCGCCGAAGAGGCGCCGCTCGAGGTTGAGGCCAGCAAGTACGCGCTGAATTACATCAAGCTCGACGGCTCGATCGCCTGCATGGTGAACGGGGCGGGTCTGGCCATGGCGACGATGGACATCATTCAGTACGCAGGCGGCAGCCCCGCCAATTTCCTCGACGTGGGCGGCAGCGCCACGCAAGAGCAGATCGAGCACGCCTTCGAGATCCTGCTTTCGGACGCCAACGTGAAGGCCATTTTCATCAACATCTTCGGCGGCATTCTGCGCGTCGACCGTCTGGCCACGGGTGTGGTGGCGGCGGCCAAGAATCTCAAGGTGAAGGTGCCGATCATACTGCGCCTGGAAGGCACCAACGTGGAGGAAGGACGCAAGATTCTGAAGGAGTCGGGGCTGAACTTCCTGGTGGGCGCAACCATGAAAGACGCGGCGGAATTAGCGGTGAAGGCAGCCGCGGGAACGGGGGCATAAATGGCAGTCCTGGTAGATAACAACACACGACTCATCGTTCAGGGGCTCACCGGCAAGGAAGGCACCTTCCATGCCATGGGTTGCGCCCAGTACGGAACCAAAGTAGTGGGCGGAGTGACACCCGGCAAAGGCGGTATCACACACGAGGGCTGGCCGGTCTTCAACACCGTGGCCGATGCCGTCAACAATACCGGCGCCAACGCGACCATGATCTTTGTCCCACCGCCGTTTGCCGCCGAATCCATTCTCGAAGCCGAGGATGCGGGAATTCCGTTGATCGTCTGCATCACCGAGGGCATTCCCACGCTGGACATGGTGAAGGTCTGGGCCAAGCTGAAGAACTCGAAGTCGCGGCTCATCGGCCCCAACTGCCCCGGCGTCATCTCGCCGGGCAAGGCCAAGATCGGCATCATGCCGGGTCACATCCACAAGGAAGGCTCCATAGGCATCGTTTCCCGCTCGGGCACGCTCACCTATGAGGCGGTGCACCAGTTGACGCAACGCGGCATTGGCCAGTCCACGGCCATCGGCATCGGCGGCGACCCCATCATCGGCACCACGCATATCGATGCGCTGCGGCTGTTTAATGATGACCCGGAAACCGAGGCCATCATCATGATCGGCGAGATCGGCGGCTCGGCCGAAGAGGCCGCCGCGGAGTTCGTCAAGAACAACGTGCGCAAACCGGTGGTTGGCTTCATCGCCGGGCAGACGGCGCCCCCAGGCCGGCGCATGGGACACGCCGGCGCCATCATCTCCGGCGGCCAGGGCACGGCGGCCGAAAAGATGAAGGCCATGCGTGCGGCCGGCATCCATGTTGTGGCCTCGCCCGCCGAAATCGGCGAAACCATGGCCCGGGTCATCGGCAAAGGGTAATTTGCATCAAAGTAGAGTCTTGAACAAGGCCCGCCCTCGTGGCGGGCCTTCCCTTTTGCACCGCGCCTCATGCCGCACCCACGCCACCGTGATGCGCCGTGCCCCGTCCTTTTCACGTTTCTTGTGAAAAGGGCAGGAAATCAAAGAAGCCCGACCGGTCGGCTTTTCAGGTCGCGCCCACGCGCCGGAAGAAACAGCTCCCGTTCCCTTGTTACGGGCACAAGTGATTGCAGTCACTTTGGATAGTGCCGTGAGAAAATAGAATGGCAATCGACCCCCTGCATATTGGCTGCTGGTGAGCGAGGAAGGAACCTGCATGGATCTCGGATATATCGAAAACAAGCCCTATCAAGAAATCGCCATTGGTGACAACGCCACAGCGGAGCACGTTTTTACCAGAGAAGACGCGATTGCGTTTGCCTCGGTGTCCGGCTTTACCGCCGTTGTGAACGCCGAAGGACTTGCGGACCGCGACGTCAGCACTCTGCCGCCGACCGGACCGAATATGTGGTGCGCCTCGCTCATTTCAGGCATCTTTGCCACGAATATGCCCGGGCCAGGGTGCACGCTGACCAACGTGTCGCTCAGCTTCCACAATCGCATCCATGTCGGAGAGCGCATTTTCGTCAAGGTAGAGGCCACGGCCAAGGACGATGCCACCAAAACAATCACCTTCGATTGCAGGGCACGCAACGGCGACGGGGCGTCTGTCTTCACGGGCTCGGCACAGCTCATTGCGCCTACTGAGAAGCTTCGCCTGTCTACCTTTCCAGTGCCCCAGCTCACAGTGAACAATCCTCATAGGCACTACCTGGCCTGGATCGCACAAGCCTCCACCAAGCCGGCGGTAAAGACCGCGGTCGTTTGGCCGTGCGATGAGTTGTCGCTTGGCGGCGCCATCCAGGGATTTAAGGACAAGCTGATTATTCCGGTTCTATTGGGTGATGAAGACATTATCCGCGACCTTGCCAGAACCTTGCAGCTTGACCTGGAATCCATTCAGATCATTAACGTGGAAAGCAGCCGGCTGGCCGCCCTCAAGGCCGTTGAAATGGCCCGCAAGAGCGAAGTGCAGATGCTCATGAAGGGCTCGTTGCAAACGGCCGAACTGATGGAAGCCGTGACCGCGCGCGATGGACTGCGCGTCGGCAGGCGCATCAGCCACGTGTTCGCTTTGGATGTTCCGGCCTATCACAAGGCTCTTTTCGTGACCGATGCAGCCGTTAATATCCAGAACGACCTGGATACCAAGATCGATATTTTGCAGAACGCCATCGACATGTTGATCAAGCTCGAGATCACGAAGCCGAAGGTGGCAATCCTGTCGTCGGTCGAGTCGATCAACCCGGCCATTCCCTCGACGCTCGATGCTGCCGCCCTTTGCAAGATGGTGGAGCGCGGGCAGATTACCGGGGGGAGCCATCGTCGATGGTCCGCTGGCATTCGACAATGCCATCTCTGCCGAAGCCGCACGGGTCAAGAAGATCAAATCGCCGGTGTCAGGTGACCCCGATCTTCTCATGGTTCCCAATGTCGAGGCCGGCAATATCCTCTTCAAGGAGCTTCAGTACCTGGCTGGTGCGCTGGCCGCAGGCGTTGTCGTCGGCGCCCGGGTGCCGGTCGTGCTTACCGGCCGTGCCGATGGGGAACAGTCTCGAATGGCGAGTTGCGCCCTTGGCGTTCTGCTGGCCAGGCCGTCGCTAAAGCAATTGGACGTCTAACGCGGAACCAGAGCTGTTGTTCTCCGCTCCGCAATAGAATGATCGACAGCCTCAGTGCCACCCGAAACGGTGGCCCTTTCTGACTGCGGACACCCAGCTCACGCTTCATGCGGATCATCTCTGCGCTCGTGGCATCCGGCTGCGAACGCCGGCGAAATCCTGCGCGCGGCTCAGGCGCTGAGACGGCTGGTCCGACAGGGGCTTCGCCTGCTGCCAGCCCCCAGGCCCACCTGGCGCGAAGGCAGAATGAAAATCCATTCACCGATCCCGGTGCTTGCCACATCCGTCCGGCGGAAGCCCGCCCGTGCCCGACATTGCACTAAAGAAACTCTTGTGCCGCGAGCCTCAGTTCATTCTCAACGGGTTGGGTGGCGCCTGGGAGGAATCGTTCTTAAATGCGCGGGATTTAGCCGCGAAGGAGCAGTAGAAGGAGTAGTATCGGTTGGCGTGGCCGTCTCGTTGCTCCAGCCACCCAACTTACTCTGTGCTCTATCTCACAATAACGGTGTTGTCCCATCTAGTGGAAGTTATCCGGGGTCGGCGTGATCGCGGTCACAGCCGGTCTAATTGTCGCGTATGTTATTCATTCCTTGGATCAGATTTGCATCCACGGATTAACATCTTCCGGTTTGAGCATGAGATGGGTTCCACGATTGAATCCATTGAGTCAGGTGTGTGCAAAGCCACTCACCCACCATCCAGAAAGAAAAAACAGCGGACGGCAGCGTCACAAGGAGCGCTTTATGAAGGGTAAAGTTGCGATCGTAACGGGCGGAGCAAGCGGAATTGGTTGGGCGTGCGTGGAAGCGTTCGCCAAGGCGGGCGGAAAAAGCGTAATCGCCGACATGGACGTCCCCGGCGGCGAAAAGGCCGAGGCGAACCTGAAAGCGGCCGGCCTGGACGGCATGTTCGTCAAGACAAGCGTCTCCGATCCTGAAGCCGTAAAGAATCTCGTCGACACCACGGTTGCAAAATACGGCCGTCTCGACGTCCTGGTTAACAATGCGGGCCTGCAGTACGTTGCGCCCGTCACCGAGTTCCCCGAAGATCGTTGGAACCTGCTGATCGGCGTCATGCTCACGGGCGCATTTCTTTGCACCAAGTACTCGCTGCCGCACATGATCAAGAACAAGTGGGGCAGAGTCATCAATATCGCCTCCATTCACGCCAAGGTGGCATCGCCCTTCAAGTCGGCCTACATCTCGGCCAAGCACGGCGTCATCGGATTGACCAAGACCGTGGCGCTCGAAGTGGCCGAGTACGGCATCACCTGCAACGCCATCTGCCCGGCTTATGTGCGCACGCCACTGGTCGACAAGCAGATTGCCAATCAGGCGATCTCGAACAACATCTCCGAAGAAGATGTCGTGAAGAAGATCATGCTGGAGCCAGCCGCCATCAAGCGCCTGCTCGAGCCCTGCGAAGTCGCCGGCGTAGTGCAGTTTCTCTGCAGCGATACCGCGGCCGGTATTACCGGTGGGACGATCGACATCGATCTGGGCTGGATGGCCCGTTAGCCGGAAAGCTCACAAGGCGTGCCGCAAGGCACGCCTTTACAACATTCAGGGAGAATGCCATGCCTACCGATCCCATCGTCTCTGCCGTTCAAACCCACCCAATTCTCACGCATTACGCCGCGCGCACTCCGGAGCGGAATAAGGTCGTCTCCGCCGCAGCGGCTGTGCGCCTGATTCGCGATGGCGACACCGTGGCGACCGGAGGCTTCGTGGGCGTTGCCTTCCCCGAAGCGATTGCCGTCGCGCTCGAGAAGCGTTTCCTGGACTCCGAAGAGGAAGCCGGCCCCGGCAACGGGCGGCCTCGCGACCTGACGCTCATGTATGCGGCAGGCCAGGGCGACGGAAAGGAACGGGGGCTGAATCATCTTGGCCACGCGGGACTGGTGAAACGCGTGGTGGGCGGCCATTGGGGGCTCGTGCCTAAGCTCGGAGCGCTGGCGGTTACCAACCAGATCGAAGCGTACAACCTGCCCCAGGGCGTGATCTCCTGCATGTACCGCGACATCGCTGCCCATCGTCCCCGGCACATCAGCAAAGTCGGTTTAGGCACATACGTCGATCCGCGTTTCGATGGCGGCAAAATCAACGCCCGCACCACCGAAGAGCTCGTGGAGTTGGTTACGATCGACGGGCAAGAGTACATCTCCTACAAAACATTCCCCATCAATGTAGGCATTATCCGCGGCACCACGGCCGATCCCGAGGGCAACGTCACGATGGAGCGCGAGGCGCTCACCATCGAAATGCTTTCCATCGCCATGGCGGCTCACAACTCCGGCGGCATCGTTATCGTGCAGGTAGAGCGCATCGCCGAGAGCGGCACACTCAACCCGCGTCAGGTTAAGATTCCGGGAATTCTCGTCGATTGCGTCGTGGTTGCGGAAAAGCAGGAATATCACTGGCAAACCTTCGCTACCATCTACAATCCCGGCTACAGCGGCGAGGTTCGCTCGCGCATGGCCGCCATCACTCCGATGGAGATGTCGCCGCGCAAGGTGATCGCGCGCCGCTCGGCCTTCGAGTTGAAGACCAACAGCGTCGTCAACCTGGGCATCGGCATGCCCGAAGGCGTGGCCAACGTGGCCAACGAGGAAAAAGTCACAGATCTCATCACCCTCACCGCCGAGCCCGGCGTGATCGGTGGCGTACCTGCCGGCGGCCTGGATTTTGGAGCCGCCGTCAACGCCCAGGCCATCATCGACCAGCCCTACCAGTTTGATTTTTACGACGGCGGAGGCCTCGATCTGGCCTTTCTGGGCCTGGCCGAGGCCGACCGCGAGGGCAGCCTCAACGTGAGCAAATTTGGCCCCAGGCTGGCGGGGATGGGAGGATTCATCAACATCAGCCAAAACGCCAAGAGCCTCATCTTCTGCGGCACCTTCACGGCGGGAAGCCTGGAAGTGGGATTTGTCGATGGCCAGTTGCAGATCCTGAAAGAAGGCAGAACAAAGAAATTTGTGCACGAAGTGGAGCACAGAACTTTCAGCGGCAAATATGCAAGCTTGCGCGGCCAGCCGGTAGTGTACGTAACCGAGCGCTGCGTCTTCCGTCTAACGCCGGAAGGTCTGGAACTCATTGAGGTGGCCCCGGGCATCGACATCGAGAGAGACATCCTGGCGCACATGAATTTCAAGCCCATCATAAAACAGCCGAAGATCATGGACCCGCGCATCTTTCTGCCCAAGCCCATGGGGTTGCGCACCGACATGCTGGAGCTGCCTCTGGAGCAGCGGCTCAGCTACGAGCGGAAGCAGAACTTCTTCTTCGTCAACTTCGAAGGTTACGCCGTGCGCAGCAAGGAACAGATCGATCACATCAACCAACTGGTGCGCGAACGCCTGAAGGAAGCGCCCGGAAAGGTATACACCATCGTCAATTACGACAATTTCTCCATCACTCCCGAACTGTTGGGCCCGTATTCCGACATGGTGAAGAAGCTGATGGAGGACTGCTACTCGGGCGTCACACGGTACACAACCAGCAGTTTCGCGCGCATGAAACTGGGCGACGCGCTGGCCGAGCGCAATGTCGCTCCACACATCTACGAAAACGCCGAAGAAGCAAGCCAGCGCTTGCAGGAACTTGAAACTGCGAAAAAGTAGCTATCGCTCGGGCTGGCTTTGGATCTTAAGACTTTGACCGCTTTTTGAAGGAAGGAGTGATTGAATGTCGGATAGTAACTCGCTCAAAGGCAGGGTCGCCCTGGTTACGGGTGGATCGCGCGGTATCGGAAAAGAAATTGCACTGGAGCTCGCCCGCAATGGGGCAACGGTGGCCTTCACCTATAACAGCAATCTGGCCAAGGCGGAAGAAACCGCGGCCGAGATTCGTGCCATGGGAGTCGACTGCCTGATGTTGCAGGGCGACGTCGCAAAGAAGGAAGACGCCCGCAAGCTCATCAACGCGGCCTTGGAGAAATACGGCAAGATCGACATCCTGGTCAACAACGCCGGGATCACCCGCGATAAGACCATGAAGAAGATGACCGACGAGGACTGGGAGGCGGTCATCTCGGTGAACCTGAACGGAACCTATTACTGCGTGCAGGCCGCCATGCCGTCCATGGTCGAGAAGAAGTACGGACGCATTATTAGCATTGCTTCCATCGTCGGCGAGACCGGCGCCTTCGGCCAGTCCAACTATGCCTCCAGCAAAGGCGGCATCATCGCCTTCACCAAGTGCCTGGCGCTGGAACTGGCCAGGGACGGCATCACTGCCAACGTGGTTGCCCCCGGCTATACCGGCACGGAGATGGTGGGAGCCATGCCCGCGGAGGTTCTGGATAAGATTACTTCCAAGATTCCGCTGCGCCGGCTGGCCACGCCGCTTGAAATTGCCAAAGCAGTACTATTTTTGGCCCGCGATGCCGACTACATCACCGGCTTCACGCTTGACGTCAACGGCGGTCTGTACATGCCGTAAAGCCCTGCTCCGCAGGGAAAATGAAGCACCGGGCCAATCGGCCGTTAATCGAGGAGCCGCTGCGCCAGCAGCGGCTCTTTCGCATCTGCCCTTCCGGGTTATCTCTGCACGTCTACGACGATCCTGCCCCGAACCTTGCCTGCGAGCAGCGAGGCAGCCACCGGAATCGCCTCGTCCAAGCCGATGACGACTTGAGAGATCGCCTCCAGTTTGGAGAGATCGAGATCACATGCCAGCCGCGACCACGCTTCCAGCCGGTCCGGACGAGGGCGCATCACGCTGTCGATTCCGGCCAGAGTGACGCCGCGCAGAATGAAGGGTGCGACCGTCGCCGGAAAGTCCATTCCTCCGGCCAGGCCGCAGGCGGCAACCACGCCGCCGTATTTCATGGTGGCGCAAACGTTTGCCAGCACGTGGCTGCCAACTACCTCCACGGCCCCGGCCCAGCGTTCCTTGCCCAGTGGCTTTCCGGGCGCTGCAAACTCCGCACGGCTCAGCACCTCGGCTGCGCCGAGGCCTTTGAGGTAATCGGCCTCCTCCATTCTTCCGCTGACGGCGACCACCCGGTAGCCCAGCTTCGAAAGAACAGCAACCGCAAAGCTGCCCACGCCTCCAGCCGCACCGGTCACAAGAACGTCGCCTTGATCCGGGCTGATGCCGTGCCGCTCCAATGCCATCACGCACAGCATGGCGGTATAACCCGCGGTGCCGATGGCCATGGCCTGCCAGGGTGTGAAAGCCGCCGGCAGCGGGATCAGCCAATCGCCTTTCAGCCGCGCCTTCTGCGCAAGGCCGCCCCAGTGGGTTTCGCCCACCCCCCAGCCGTTCAGCAGAACCGAGTCGCCCACATCGTATTCAGGATTTCTCGACGCCTCCACCGTGCCAACCAGATCGACTCCGGGAATCATGGGGAATCGCCGAACCACGGGAGATTTGCCCGTGATCGCCAGGCCATCCTTGTAGTTGAGCGTGGAGCAGGCCACGCGGACCGTGACATCGCCCTCGGGAAGAAGAGCGTCATCGATCTCCTTCAAGGCTGCGCGGTAGCCGCTCGAGTCTTTCTCAATCAAGATCCCCTTGAACATGCTTTCCTCCGGAAAGATCGGACCATGCGTCCGGCAAGACTAAAAACTAGGATAAGCAATCGAGCGCGCGTTTAGCACAGCACACGATTTCTTAGTGTCGGGCTTTCAGGCTCCAGGCGGGAATAACCGAGCGTGGGTCAGGAGAGCGACGCTACAGCCGTTCCACCACCCCAACGACATAGACCTGTCGTTGGGGACCCACGAAGCCGGAGGTACTCGTCCGGGTGATCCTTTAGAATGAGAACTTCGGAGAGACCTCTATGACAGAACCTGGAGCACTGGAATCGCTCATCAGCCAGCAGATGGTGGCCGCCATGAAAGCCCGCGACGCGGAGCGCACCGGCGCGTTGCGGCTGATCAAGACCTCGCTCAAAAACAAGTCGATTGAAAAGCGCGCCCCACTCACCCAGGCCGAGGGCGAACAGGTGCTGGCCTCGATGATCAAGCAGCGCCGCGACTCGATTGAGCAATTTACGAAGGGCAACCGGCCGGAACTGGCCGCCAAAGAGGCTGCTGAGATCGTGATTATCGAAGAGTTCCTGCCCAAGGCGCTCGACGAGGCCGGGCTCGCCGCTCTGGTTTCCGAGGCCCTCGCCGAGCTTGCCACTTCGCTCGGCCACAAGCCCGGCCCCAAGGAGATGGGCTCGGCCATGAAGGCAGTCCAGGCGCGCCTGCAGGCCACGGGCGCCCGCGGAGACGGCCGGCTCGTAAGTGAGATGGTGAAGAAGGCGCTGGCGGGGTAGGATAGGCATGGCCACTGCGCTTATAACAGGAATTGACAAAGCTTGTTATTCTCTCCACGATATACGGAGGAGATCGTTTATGAACGTATACGGAGGAGATTATTTATGAATGTTTCGCTCACCCCCGAACTCGATCGATTTGTTGCCGAAAAAGTCGAATCTGGCCTGTACACGTCGGCCAGTGAGGTGGTTCGTGAAGCGTTGCGGTTGCTGGAAGAGCATGACCGCGCCAGAGCCGCGCAAATCGCGGTCTTCAACCAGGAATTGGGCGCCCGCCTTCAATCGCTCGACCGCGGAGTGTCAGTAAGGCCTGAAACGGCCCTCAAGCGGCTCCAGAAGAGATCCGAAGAGCGAAAGAGAGCCCGTGCGTGAGCAAGTACGTCCTTAGCGCCGGAGCTGATGCGGACCTGAATGAAATTTGGGAGTACATCGCGCAAGACAATCTCGGCGCCGCTGACCGTTGGATCGAAAGGCTCTTTGATGCATTCGACACTCTGGCAAAAGCCCCCGGAATCGGACACCAGCGGCGCGACCTGACTTCCCTTCCCGTCCTCTTCTGGCCTGTAGGCCGCTACCTGATCATTTACCGCCTCGGGCTGAATCGCATTGAAATCGTGGCTATTACGCAGGGAGGCCGCGACATTCCGTCTTTCCTGGGCAAGCGCAGCTGACCTTCAGGCCATTCAAAGCTCACGCAACGAAATTCCCTTCCCGCCCGAAACAATCTGCCTGAAATGGGGTTGGAACCTGTAACCTCCTCCAGCGGGCCGGTGGAAATGGTTTATGGCTCGCAGAAGAAGGGCTTTGCGTCGAGGCCGAGCGACAGACTGTGGTGCGGATTCTTGCGCCACCGGCCAGCTTGTCGCGCAGAATGCGAGGGACCATGAAACCCCCAGATCCTCTCGGCGATCCGCCGTGCTTTCTTTCCTTTGCTGCAATTCTTCATCTTTCCTGCTGCAATGCCGCTCCGCCGGCCCGGAAGCTGACTCTACCAGCCCAGGCCGGCGCGCGGATCTTCTTCGCGCTCGCCGCGGCTCTCCTGGCGCTTGCGGCGCTCCATCCCGCATCTGCCCAGCAGCCTTACGGCAATGGCGGATATGGAAGCTCCTACTCTGCTCCGTCATCCGGATACGTGCAGCCGCAGTACACTCAACCCAACTACACGCAACCACAGCCCCAGCAACCGCAATACGGCAGCCAGGACTACGGGCAGTTCCCAGACGAGAATCAGGCCCAGCAGCTCTCGGGTGCGGCTACGGCGCAGCCTCAGGCGCTCAGCGCCGCGCAGCTCGAACAGCTCCTGGCTCCCGTGGCCCTTTATCCTGACCAGTTGCTGGCCCAGGTTCTAACAGCCGCAACCTATCCGGCCCAGGTGGCCGCAGCCGATGAGTGGCTCACAGGCATGCGTGCGCAGGGCTACAGCGAGGATCAAATCGCAGCAGGAGCCGACGCCGAAACCGGCTGGGATCCCAGCATCAAAGCCCTGACTGCCTTCCCTGACGTGCTCGACACGTTGAACCGCAACCTCAGCTGGACAACCGAGCTGGGCAATGCCTATTACAACCAGCCGCAGGACGTGATGCAGACCGTGCAGGTGCTGCGCGAGCGCGCCCAGGCGGCCGGCAACCTCCAGACCACGCCGCAGGAGACGGTCACAGACGATCAAGGCTACGTCGGCATTCAGCCTGCCAATCCCGAGGTCGTCTACGTGCCCGTTTACAACCCGTGGGTGGCCTATGGAGCGCCCTTCGACCCCTATCCGGGCTTCTCGTTCTTCGGCGCGCTGGCCAACTTCTGGGGCTCTGGAGTTCGCTATGGCCTGGGCTTTGGCATGGCGGCGTTCGATCGCACGCCCTTTGGGCTCCTCTCCTGGGCGCTCAATTGGCTGAGCCAGGCCGTTCTCTTTCATCACGACAACTATTGGACCAGTAGCACCTCAGTAGCCGACTGGGGATTGCCGCATGGAGGGCGCCGCTATCACGCCGGGGAGCAATTCAGCAGAGCCGGCGCCGGCAGCTATCGTTCCGGCGCCAGCTACCGCATAGGAACGAACTGGAACCGCTCGAACTGGAACCGGACTGGAAGCGGCAACGCGCGCTCCCCTGAAACTGGAAGCTCGCGGCCGGAGCCGGCGCGGAGCTGGGCGAATCGCAATTCCCCGCAGAACCTTTCGGCGCCGCAGAGCCGCACAGAATCGCAGGGCTACGGCAATCGAGCGCAGCCTTTCGATCATCGCGAGCAGGCAACCAACCGCGGCTTCGGAGGGACGGCCAGCGCGCAAGGCTCCGTGCGCCCGGCATACCGGTACGGACCGTCGGGCCAGCCGGCGCAAAGCTTCGCAGCGCGGCCCGGGCAAAGCGCTGCGCTTCGCCAGCAGAACCTTGCGCCGCAAGCTTATACCAACCGGCCGGGCTTCTCTTATGCGAACTCCTCGCCCGTCTACCGCGCTGCCTCGCCGCAGGCCGCTCGCGGATTCAGCCAGCCGCGCAGCTTTGCGCCTGCCGGCACACAGCGTCTCACCGGGTACACCGGGCGCGAGCCGAAAGGTTTTGCCAGCGCTCCGAAGAGCTTTGCCAGCGGGCGCGCACCAAGGGAATTCGGGGGCGGCAAGGCGCCCAAGGGATTCAAAGCACCCAAGGCACCCAAAGGATTCGGAGGCGGCAAAGCGCTCAAGGCGCCCAAAGCTGCTCATGAAGGCGGCCACCACGGCCGCTCCCGCTGATCCTCTTGTGAAATTCCCTTTCGTTTCAGCCACCAGGGAAGCCCTCGCCATTGAATTTGCTGGAGCGATCCTTAAGCCAAATCATCCAAGAGCTAAGGAATTGCCCTTCGGGCACTCCGAACATCTTCCTCGAAGTCGACTGAAAGATCGGTGGGATCGGGAGCTCATGGATGGTCCCCGGCGGAGAGTGCGAAAGGATCTGGCCGCCTGCTCAATCGCCTCTCCGCTTCCGTTCCCGCAAGCTCTTCCGGCGCGGAGAGTCAATGAACAGACTTTCGAAATGGTGGCTGCAGGCGGTTCTGGCCGGAGGGCTATTTCTCTTCCTGCCGCATCTGAAGGCGCAGGGCCCGCCGTACCAAACCGACGACCCGGTGCCGGTTGACTACCAGCACTACGAGTTTTACATCTTCGGCAGCGCCGACGGCACGCCAGTTGAGATGGACTCTCTGGGGCCTGCCTTCGAGTTCAACTGGGGCGCGCTGCCGCGCCTGCAGATCCACGCCATTCTGCCAACGGGCGTGGTCGCGCCCTTGAACAACCCGGTCTACCTGCCATCAGGCACGGGCCCCACAAACTTTGGCCTTATAGACATCGAACTGGGAACCAAGATCGCCTTCATCAAGGAGACGAAGCACGTCCCCCAGATCGGCGTCTTCACCATGTTTGAGATGCCTAGCGGCAACTACGACCGAGGCCTGGGCGAGGGCAAAGTCTGGTACAAGCTGCCCCTCTGGATCCAGAAGAACTACGGCAAATGGCTCTTCGACGGCGGCGGCGGATACCAGTTGCAAAAGCAGACAGGCTATCGCAGCTTCCCCTACACCGGCTGGCTGGTGAAGCGCGAGTTGAGCGAGAGGCTGGAACTTGGAGTTGAGGTCTTCGCCCACGGCCGCGAGGGCGTTGCCACGGCGCAGATCGAGTCCTCAACTCTGGTCGACACGGGCGGCTACTACCGCTTCAAGCACAACCCCAACGAGCAGTTTCTCTTCTGCTATGGCCATTCCGTCGCCGGCCAGACGGAAAATTACGCTTACGTGGGCATGTACTGGACCTGGGGCAAAGACAGGAAAAAAGCGGAGTCGGGCGATCACAATGATTCCGCCAGCGGGCTCTTCCCCACAGCACCGAGCCAGAGATAATACTTCGGCTTTCGCCCGCTGAAGGGAGCGGCCCAATGGAAATCACGCTGCGCGGCTTGTGGACAATGATCCACGGCATGGGTTTCGGCGCACTCTACCTGCTCGCTTGTTCGGGCGCTCTGGTTGAGCTTTACCGGCGCTATGCCCCTGGCGCAGCGGCCACGAGCGAGCGCGACGAACGCTTCATTGGCGCCTATCTGCTCGCGATGGCCGTACTGGCCTGGTTGACCGTTCTCACCGGTGCGTACATCATCTATCCCTGGTATCGCGCTCTGCCGCCCCCGGGCGCCTCCAACCTTGCGGAATTCCCCCAGCGGCTTCTCATGTCCAACCCCGCCACCATCGGCTGGCACTCGATTGGGATGGAGTGGAAAGAATATGTGGCGTGGCTTGCGCCAATTTCTATCACCATGGCCGCTGCGGTCTGCCTCCGCTACGGCCGCCGCCTTCGCGATTTTCCGCAGCTTCGCAACGCCGTCCTCGGCTTTGTGTGGGCTTCCCTTCTTGCCGCCGGGATCGCCGGTTTCTTCGGCGCTGAGATTGACGACCACGCGCCGGTGAATGGTGGCGCAACCATTCGCCTGATGGAAGGGGAAAAGCGATGAGCGAAAATACTCGTTCGGCTCCGGCAGGCGCCGCTTCACTCACCAACGGCAGCGGCGCAGCCGCAATCCTGGCGGCCGGCATCGGCACCTTCCTCGTTGCCGTCTTCGCTATTGCGGCCGATAAAGTTTCAGCGATCCGCAGCCTGATGATCTTCTATAAACCGACCGGCCCGCTTTCCGGAGTCAGCACCTGCGCTATCGTGGGCTGGCTGGCGGCGTGGGCGATTCTGGAACGGCTGTGGCGCCGCAGGAGCGTGGCGTTGGGTCCGGTGAACGCCGCGGCCTTCCTGCTTCTGGCGTTGAGCCTGCTGCTGACGTTTCCGCCCATCGCCGATCTGTTCTGAACTTTGCGTTTGCCTCGCCGCCGCCGCCCCTCTCCTCCAATCAAGAAAAGGCAGGAGCGGCTCATCGCCGATCCTGCCTCTTGAAGCCATCGACATGGGAGCCGCCCTGGCGGCATTGCTGCCGGAAGCGGCCCCGTTTGGAAGCTCAATCCATATCGTCAACGTACCGCGCCAGCAGAACAGGATTCCCGCTGGGGAGGTTCAGCAACAGGCCCACTGCGCGCACCTTGTCGCCGTCGCCGATATCGCTGAATCCCCCGAATCCGGACCGGAAGCCGGTCCCGTCCCACACGTAGACGGTGACGGTCTCAGGAATGAGCACGCCGGCGAAGCCCTTCACCTGCATCTGGAAAGTTCCTGCCGAGGCGCTCTCACTGCCGGCCACAACTTTTCCGATATAGCCCCAGTGACGCAGCACAACGCGATTCACGGTGACTGCGCTGGCATTGGTTGCTCCGCTTGCGGGCCCGCCCACCGATACGTGCTGGCCGGCGAGCAGAGCACTCGAGTTAAAGAGGAATTGCGTCAGTGGATTGTGCATCCGGTAAATGAAATACTTCTCGCTGCCGCTGAGGTCGACCGTGGCAATCTGGCCCAGCGTGAGCCCTGTCGTGGTAGGCAGAAGCCCGCGCACATAGAGATCGAAGCTGGAAGCCTGTCCCGTGGCCGGCTGCACATATGTGACCAGGCCGCCGGCGTAGAAGCCATTCTGTGAGAGGATGGCCACCTCGTCTGCATCCAGCGTCTGGTTGGTGCGGTCCAGCTCTCCGGAAATCTGCACAATCGAGCTGGTGGTCAGATCGCTAATGGACTCGTTGTTATCCCACACCGTCTGGCCGTCGACATCGATCGTGAACTGCTCGCCGTGTGGGCCCTGTACGACGAACGACTGCGTGCCGACGCTGACCACGGCGGCTACAAACTCGTCGACGTAAGCGCCGCTGTCAGTGTTGCTCACCGCTTTGACGTCGAAGGTCGGATTCACCGTGCCGGTGATGTTGCCGTTCGAATCCACTCCGATCGACTGCGCGAGGTCGAAATCGACGCGCAGGCCCACTGGAGAACCCCCTGCCTGCACCACTAGCGGCTTCGCCAGGGTGATGTTCACGGTTGTGGTGGCCGCGTTGGAACTACCATAGGTCACGTCCATCGTTTGGATGGTGGGAGCGCCGGAGCCGGTCTGGAGATAGCCGATTGTTCCCGCGCCCAGCGTGACCGAGAATCCCGTGTAGGTCCCGGCGGCAACGTTATTCATGTCGAGCAGCGTCTGCAGGCCGTTGAAGCGCGCAAAATCCACGGTGGGCGTGCCGCTGATGAGTGAAACGCTGTTGCCGCTGGAATCGATCGCGTTGAGGCTCTCGATCTGCACGGAAAAAGAAGCCACGCTCGCCAACGGAGCGTCAGTGCCGATAATGAACGCCGGGCCCGTGGAGCTTCCGGACTGGATTGATCCTGTGGACATTGCGCCGCTGCCGCAGCCTGTTGCAACCACTGCGATTGCAGCAAGTAGTGGAAGAACCAGTCTCAGAGGCCTCTGAAGAAGATTGGAGGAGGACATTTCGGGTCCATCGCTTTCTGCCGGCAGCCGTCGCAGAATTTTTATCGAGCGCAAATCAGGCTTTCCAGCCTCGTCCCGGGAACGTGCCATGTCAGCAGGCCGCATAAGAGACCCTGGTGCGCGAATCCTGGCGGACTCTACTGAACAACAATACTTCGATAGGAAGGAAAACGTTCCAAGGCGCGCTCGCCGCGTGCGGAGCCAACGCCAGATTAGTTTGTAACGGCCGGGATGCGACACGCAATACATTCCTGCCGTCGTTGGCATGAACACTAATCGCAGGCCGAAAGTTGCGCAACCGGCGAAAAAAATGCGAGGGCCTTTACTGTGATCTCGAATGAGGCGATGGCCGCCGGCTTAATACACTTCGGGCCGCCAACCGGCGGGGACAGGCGCCTGCTTGAGCAGGCCCAGTTCGCCGGCAAGCCTTTCCAGCTTGGCGCGTAGGTCTGCCGAAGCAGGAACCAGCGGCAGCCGCAGCACATCCGTCGTCCGTCCCATCATGTTCAGCACCGTCTTCACCGGAACAGGGTTCGAATCCCAGAAATTGGCTTCGAACAAGCCCCAGTAGCGGCGCTCCAGTTCCCGCGCTTCGGCCCAGTTGTTGTTCAGAGCCGCGCGGATCATGCGCGACACCTCGGCGGGGATTTCGTTTGAGGCAACGCTGATCAGCCCGTGCGCGCCGACGCCCACTGCGCCCAGCCCCATGTTGTCGTCGCCTGAAAAGATTTTGAAACCGGAGGGCAGGATGTGAACCAGTTCGGCGATCTGGGGCAGCTTGCCGCTGGATTCCTTGATGGCCTGGATATTCGGTGCAGCAGCAGCCAGCCGGGCCACCGTCTGCGGCTCCAGGTTGGCGGCCGTGCGTCCCGGCACATTGTAGACAACCACCGGCAGCGGCTCCACGGCCTTCGCCAGCGCCAGGAAGTGCTGGAACTGGCCCTCCTGCGAGGGCTTGTTGTAATAGGGATTGGCCGAAAGCACCGCCGAAACGCCGGAAACCTGGCGCAGCCTCCCTGCCAGCCGGAGCAGCACCCGGGTGGAATTGTGCGTGCACCCTGCCCAGACCGGTACGCGGCCTGCCGCCGCCTCAATGACCAGCCGAACCGTGTGCAGCCACTCCTCTTCGTCCAGCGTCGCGGCTTCGCCTGTCGATCCGCAGGCCACGATGAAGTCGATCCCCGACTCGATCTGCCAGTTTACCAGCGCCTGTAGCGCCGCATCGTCAATCGATCCATCAGCCCGGAAGGGCGTCACAATCGCTGTGCCAGTACCCGTCGTTTCCATAATGGTTTGATTTTACTGGATTGTGAACGCGGCAAGACGCGCCCGATTCCGCTGCGGGGTGGAAAAATGGGGCCATGGCCGATGCCGCCGGGCGCAGGAACTGAAGGAAGTGGGACGGTTTTGAATGGGACTTCAGTGGTGTCGCAAGCATGTCTTGAAGTTTTGAAAGGGCACGGCTTCAGCCGTGCCGCAGGAGTGCTATGAAAATGGCCTTTAGGCCCGGAGGGATGTTTTTCTGCAAATGATCTTGAGCAGTTCCGCCGTTTATCATTCGCAGAGGATGCACTTTTGCATTCCCGTGAGGAGCGCCCGCATGTCCCTGTTCCGGCCCGGCAATCGATTCCTTCTCATCGTGGCTTTTTTGTTGGCGACGCACTTCGTCCTGGCGCAATCCGGCCAGACCATCACGCTGGCCGTGGATGCCACCGAAACCCAGCGCAAGCTGCTGCACTCGCACCTGGTGATTCCTGTCCAGCCCGGCCCGCTCACTCTCTACTACCCCAAGTGGATCCCCGGCGGGCACACGCCCGGAGGCCCAATCAACGGCCTCACGGGGCTTAAGTTCGAGGCTGGTGGCAAAACGATCCCCTGGCAGCGCGACACTCTCGATGCCTTCACCTTCCACCTCGAAATCCCCGCGGGCGCGAAGCAGCTCGACGCGACCTACGACACGATCGAGCCCGATGGAGACTCGGCCACAGACAAACTCATCGATCTGGAATGGAACGCGGTCATTCTTTACCCCGCCGGCACGCCGGCTGCAAAGCTGATGTACCAGGCCACGCTCAGCCTGCCCGCGGGCTGGAAGTACGGAACCGCCCTTCCCGTCGCGCATGAGGAGAGTGCTCAAATCTCTTTCAAGCCCATCAGCCTCGATCTGCTGGTCGACTCGCCAGTGATCGCCGGGCAATATTACCGCGTCATTGACATCACGCCGCCCGGCGAGCCCATCCATCACGAGGTCGACATGGTGGCCGACAGCGAAGCCGCCCTCGCCATGAGCCCTGAGATGCAGAAGGAGATGACGAACCTGGTCGCCGAATCGGGCAAGCTCTTCGGCACGCGCCACTATCGCGACTACCATTTCCTGCTTACACTCAGCGATCACGTGATGCACTTCGGCTTGGAGCACCACGAATCGAACGACAGCCGCCGCCCCGAACGCACGCTCCTGGACCCCGACGCCGGCGTGCTCATCGGCGCACTTCTACCCCACGAGTTCGTTCACTCCTGGAACGGCAAATTCCGCCGTCCCGCAGATCTGGCCACGCCCGACTTCGAGCAGCCGATGCAGGACGATCTGCTCTGGGTTTACGAGGGGCTGACTGATTACCTCGGGCCGCTACTGGCCGCGCGCAGCGGACTGTTCACGCCCGAGCAGTATCGAGAGGTCCTGGCCGCCGCTGCCGCGGAGCTCGGTCCCGGACGGCCGGGCCGCACCTGGCGCCCGCTCGGCGATACCGCCACCGCCCTCCCGGGCCTCGGTTATACCTCCAGCGGTTGGACCAACTGGCGCCGCTCCACCGACTACTACCCTGAGGGCGATTTGATGTGGTTCGAAGTGGCTACCATCATTCACCAGGTCACCAATGGGCAAAAGTCCATCGACGATTTCTGCCATCTCTTCCACGGCGGCGCCAACAACGGCCCCGAGCTCAAGACCTACACCTTCGACAGCCTGGTCGCGGATCTGAACCAGGTGGCGCCCTACGACTGGGCGGCCTTCTTCCACAAGCATGTGGACTCCACCTTGCCCGACATGCCCGCCGGGGGCATTGAAAACGCCGGCTGGAAGGTCGAGCTCAGCGATCAGCCTTCAAAGCTGCCGGCCCGCTTCGGCGCCTCCGCCGACACGTACAGCATCGGCCTGGAGCTGGCTGAGGACGGCAAGGTGACCGATTCGATGGTTGGGGGAGCGGCTTTCGAAGTGGGCGTCTCGCCGGGCATGAAGGTGGTCGGCGTGAATGGCCGCGTCTACACCCGCGATCTTCTTGAAGACGCCATCAAGGCGGCGAAGGACTCGGCCGCGACGATCACGCTGCTGGTGGTGGATGACGATTATTACCGCACCGCGACGATCAACGTTCACAGCGGCCAGCGTTACCCGCACCTGGCGCGGGACGAATCGAAGCCTGATTATCTGAGCGAGTTGAGCAAGGCGAAGGCTGCGGGCGAGTAGAGGCCCTCCTTCAGTCGTCTACACAGGAAACCGCTTCGCTGCTTGAAAAAGGATCTCTGAATGATGAATTGGCTTTGGCTCGTGTCGTATTTCTTTGGGGGCGTTTTTGCCGCAAATGCCATCCCACACTTTGTCGCTGGCGCCATGGGACGCCCCTTCCAAAGTCCCTTTGCCAAACCGCCCGGCAAGGGGCTCTCCTCTGCAACGGTCAATGTCGTCTGGGGATTCTTCAACGCGGTGGTTGGGTATCTGCTGGTCGCCCGCGTCGGTGCTTTCGACCCGCGGGCGGCAACCCACATCTTCGCGTTCGGTCTGGGCGCGCTCGTCATCAGCATTTTCTCGGCGCGTCACTTCGGCCAGTTCCATGGAGGCAACACGCCGTCGCGCCAATGAAGAGTCCTGCGGCTTCAGCCGGGCCGCAAACGGCCAGGCTGCGGAAAAACCTTTTCTCGGGGCTGCCGGAGCTGTCTTGAAGGGGCACGGCTTTAGCCGTGCCGATGAGCCGCACAAATTAAGGGCGGCTTTGGCCGCTGAGGGACGTTTTCCGGGAGTTTTTCCGCAGCCTCTTTAGCCTCGCCTCTCGAATTCCCGCCATCCACGATCGAAGACGACTCATTCAAAAAATCTCTAGATCTGCTCGAAGATCTCCCGGAACTCCCATGCGCCCTGTTTGCCGTTGACCCACTCGGCGGCGCGGACGGCTCCGAGCGCCAGGCAGCGACGGTCTTCGATGTTGTGGCGAATCTGGAGGACGTCGAAAGGTCCTTGAGCCGTGACAATGTGCTCGCCCTTGGCGTCGGCGATGCGGTGCGCCTCAACGGGAACCTCGGCTTCGGGCCGGACAGATTGGATAATCTGCTTCAGCGTCAAAGCCGTGCCGGAGGGCGCGTCGAGCTTGGTCACGTGGTGCGTCTCGTCGATCGAAAACTTGTAGCCGTCGAGCTTCGCCAGCTCAGCCGTCAGCCTGAAGAGCTTCTGCACGCCGATCGAGAAGTTCGTCCCGTAAAGCAGTGCTCCGCCCTTTTGCGCCTTGGCTTTCAGCTCGTCAAGATGTGCGTACCAGCCGGTGGTGCCCACCACAATGCGCCCGCCCATGGCGAGCACGGCGCTTATGTTTTCGACCGCGGCTTCGGGCGTGGTGAAGTCGATGACCACATCGACGCCGGCCAGATTCGCCACCGACAGCGCCGCGCCGTGCTCGTTGTCCACGATGTCGAGGGCGCGCACCTGGTGGCCGCGCTCGCGCGCCACCTCGGCCACCAGCGAGCCGGTCTTGCCTTTGCCGAGTACGAGAATGTGCATAGAAACAGCTCCTGGCTCTTAGCAGTACGGAATTTCGCGCAGGTCCGGTGGGATGCCAATGTCAGCTGCCGCATCAGTTCCTTACCCACTTGCAACTTTATTCAATCTGGCTGTGGATTAGGTGCTTGTGCAGAGCCCCCAGGGACCGCCCGCCCGAATCTATTTCAGATCGCGCTCGATCACCTCAGCCAGAAATCTCCCGGTGTTCTTGGCTTTGACATCATCCGGGGGAACGCGGCCTCCATTGTTGAGAGGGATTTTTGGGGTAGTGAATTGCTTTATCACCTTATCATCACCCCGGCCAGACAGCGTGACATCGACGATGATGTAGGGCGGAATCAAGCCTCCCGACTTGAACTCGGTAATATTGCATTTCAGTACGACGGCATTTGCCGCATCAGCGTCGGCGATCGCCTCGCCGTCCCCGACAACTTTCCCAAAGACGCCCTCCTTGGCCAGCTCTTCGCGCAAGTTGTCGTAAGAAAGATTCAAGTACTCCGACGAAAGGGATACGCTATCGGCCTTGGTCAGGTGTTTCACTTCCACAACCGGGTATTTCGCCTGTGCGCCTGCCTGGAATCCGCCCAGAACGAAAACCGCGAACAACAGGGCAGTCAGAATCGACCGTGAATTTAAACGTCTCATCGCGAATTTCCTCTCTTTGACCTGTTTGACGGGAACGCAGGTCAAACTCCACTCAGCATAACAGTCCATTTTGAAACCGACGTCCTGGCCAGCGCCACAAAAGCTAGAGGCTAACAGCTAAGAGCTAATAGCTGCTTTTCTCGCTTCCACGTCGAAGATCGACGCATCCGGCGTCTTGAAGAACGCCGCGTGCAGAGAGCGCACCGCCTCGTCGGCGTCGTCTTCGTCGATCATGAAGCTCATATTGATTTCGCTTGCACCCTGCGAGATCATGCGCACGTTGATGTGCCGTATGGCCGAAAAGACCTGCGCCGCGATGCCGTTCTGGCCCCGGATGTCCTCACCCACCATGCAGATGAGCGCCTTCTTCCCCTCGTAGGTCACATCGGCCAGTGCGCTCAGATCGGCGGAGATTGCCGGCAGCGATGCATTCGAATCCACGGTAAGCGACACCGAAACCTCACTGGTCGAGATCATGTCCACCGGGCATTTGTGCTTGTCGAAGACGGCGAAAATCTTGCTCATGTACCCGTAGTTCATCAGCATGCGGCTGGCCACAATGTCGATGATGCTCAGCTTCTTCTTGACGGCGATCGACTTGAACGGGCTGCTGCAGTGCGGTGCCACGGAGGTGATGCGCGTGCCCTCGCAGGCGGCGTTGCGGCTGTTGAGCACCAGTACCGGAATGTTCTTCCTCACCGCGGGCAGGATGGTGGCCGGATGCAGCACCTTGGCTCCGAAGTAGGCCATCTCGGCGGCCTCCTCAAAGCTGATGACCTTCACGCGAAGGGCGTCGGGGCAGACCCGCGGATCGGCGGTCATAATGCCGTCCACGTCGGTCCAGATCTCGATGGCCTCCGCGTTGAGCGCACCGCCCACCAGCGCGCCGGTAAAGTCGGATCCCCCGCGGCCCAGCGTCGTCGTCACTCCCCCCTCGTTCGAGGCGATAAAGCCGCCCATCACCGGCACCTTGCCATGCGCCATCAGCGGCAGCAGCTTCTCAGCCACGCGCCGTTCGATCAGATCGTCGATTGGGGCAGCCCTTTGGAACTCGGAGTCGGTCACGATGATTTCGCGCGAGTCCACGTGGACCGCGTCCATGCCCTGCGCGCAGAAGGCAGCCGTCACAATCAGACTGGAGATGCGCTCGCCATAGCTTACGATCAGGTCGGAAATGCGCGGCGTCAGCTCCAGAATGGCCGCCAGCCCGCGCAGAATCTCGTCAAGCGAGTCGAAGTGCTCGTCGATCAGGCCGACCAGCTTTGCCGTCGCTGCCGGCTCGCGAACCAGCCCATGGGCCGCATCGCGATGGCGCGAGCGCAGACGCGAACTGATGGCCAGCGCGCCGGTGCGATCGCCGCGCGAAGCGGCCTCGGCCGCCCGCAGCAACTGATCGGTGACCTTGGCCATGGCGCTGACCACGACCGCCGGGTTCTTTCCCTTGGCCACCCGCCCGGCAACGATGACCGCGGTGCGTCCAATGGCGGCCGGGTCCTCGACCGACGTTCCGCCGAATTTCATGACCACCAGCTTCATCGAAAATTCCTTGGAAACAGCTTTCAGCTCTTAGCTCTCAGCTTTCAGCTTTTTCTTTCCGGCCGCCGGCCATCGAAACTTCGCACCGACGAGGCCACTTCCCGCGATTTCCCACCGAAACTCACCGATCTGTGCCCCCCCGCGGCCCCAAGGAAGCTGAGAGCTGAGGGCTGAGAGCTCGTCACAGCTTGCCCAAACTCGCCAGCATTTCCGCGTTCAGAATCGTCGCTCCCGCGGCTCCCCTGACGGTGTTGTGCGCAAGCAACACGAACTTCCAGTCCAGCAAGTTGCAGGGGCGCAACCGTCCCACCGTCACTGCCATGCCCCGGCCGCGATTACGGTCAAGGCGCGGCTGCGGCCGGTCATTCAGGCCATTCCACTCCACCGGCTGATCGGGCGCAAAGGGCAGGCCCCTGGCCGCCAGCGGCCGGAACTCGGCCCACGCCTCCAGAATCTCTTCGCGCCGGGCGGCCCGTCCCAATTTGCTGCCAAGCTTTATCGATACGCACTCCGTGTGCGCATCAATCACCGGCACGCGGTTGCAGTGCGCGGTAATCTTCGCCTTCAGGGGCGCGACGGAACCCGCTTCCAGCCGCCCCAGCAGCTTCAGCGTCTCGGCTTCCATCTTTTCTTCTTCGTTTCCGATATACGGAACCACGTTGTCCAGAATGTCCATGGAAGCTACGCCGGGATAACCCGCACCGGAAACCGCCTGCATCGTGGTCACGAAAATCTGCTCGATTCCAAACCGCTCCTCGATGGGCTTCAGCGCCATTACCAGGCCGATGGTCGAGCAGTTGGGATTCGTCACCACGTAGCCGCCCGACTCCTTCCGCCAGGGCTGCTCTTCGATCATTTGCAGGTGATCGGCATTCACTTCCGGGATTACCAGAGGCACATTCGGCGCCATACGCAGGGCGCTGGAATTGGAGATGACGGCGCAGCCCGCCGCAGCGAACTTCGGCTCCATTTCGCGCGCAATGGCCGCATCCACGCTGGCGAAGACGATCTTCGGCGCGCCATTTGAAGGGGATGGCGGCTCCGCCGGCGAGACGGTCATGCGGGCAATGCGCTCGGGCAGCGGAGTGTCGAGCCGCCACTTGGCGGCTTCGCCATAGGTTTTGCCGCTGGAGCGGTCGCTGGCCCCGAGCCACGCGATCTCAAACCACGGATGGCTTTCAAGCAGTTGAATATAGCGCTGGCCCACCATTCCGGTTGCGCCAAGGATGCCGATGGGATACCTGGTCTGCATAGTCTGTGATTCGTCTCAAATTGAACGCTTGAATCGACCCGCGCTCTCCGCAGCGTTCCGAGGGGAAACCCCGCCCAGCGAGCTCCCGCAACCGGGCTTGGCACAAGCGAATGTCGCTGAACAATTCCAGTGTACAGGAGGACGCGCAAGGCGAGAAACCGCCCAAGCAGGCCAACTTGTGCCCGGGGACCTTGCTCATCCAACTCCCGAATTTTCTCCCCACGGCATTGCCGCTGTCGTTTTTCTCACTCTGGACGATAAATTCCTCAGGAGCACCCACGGTGAAAATGGGCCTGAGGAACGCGTGGGGAAGATCCCAAACGGAAATGAGTGAAGACGCCGCGGCGCCATCCGGCCAGCGATACCTGACCTTGCTCGCCGAAGGCGCCGCCATGAACATGCCCGTGATCGACGAGGCGCGGTATGAAGAGTTCCGCGCCCGCGTGACGGAACTCGCCCTGCAGTTGCCGGACCGCCTTCCCGACGAGGAGAAATCCGCCCTCGTCCGCTCTATCGTGCAGAAATTTGAAACCTACCGTAATGCCGTAGAAGACGAGATGCGAAGCAGGTCGGCAGCCTGGAGGACACTGGCGGGCAGTCTCTTCGTCGATCTCGCAAACAGCCTGGGCCTTGAATCCTCGCCGCAAACCGACTCGCTCGCAAAAAAAATACCGGCGATAAGCACCGCATGCGAGATCGAGAGCTATTCCAGCCAACTGAAGTCCCTCCTGCACCCTGACGGTCCCGAATCCGCGCCGGCCGCGGCTACGGGCCTCAAAGCGGCTGACTTCTCTACGGCCAATCACAATGCGGCCGGGTTGCGCGGGGGCGGCAGCGCCATCGAGCATGTGCGCAGCATCAAGGAAAACAACGGAGGGGGCTTCGTCGCGATTTTCCGCCTCGGCGCCCTGACCATGGTCCAGCAACGGTTCGGCCCTGAGACGGTGCAGGATTGCCTCATGGCTGTCTCCGCCTTTCTTACGGAGAACCTGCGCAGCAACGACGTCATCTACCACTGGAGCGACTCATCTCTTCTGGCGATTTTGCAGGGCCGGGCCACCGATCAGATCGTGGGCGCGGAACTGGAGCACATCGCCATGAAAAACAATGAAACCACGGTGGTGGTGGCCGGCAAACCCACCATGCTGCGCATTCCCATCACCTTCGAGGTCTTCCCCATTGAAAAATTGCAATCGGCCGATGATCTGCAGGTGCTCACTCTGCTGACCAGCGGCAGGAGGATCCCATGAATGCCGAATCCGCTTACGCGCCCGAGCCGGGGCTCAGAACTCTGCCAGAGGCCATCGAAGAACTGCCCCTGCCTTACCTTGAGCTGGACAGGCGCGGCGTCGTTACCTCAGCCAATCGCGCCACCAGGGCTTTGCATCATCCTGATCATGGAGAGCTGATCGGCAAGTTGGCCTTTTCCATGGTCGCGCACGATGAGGAGGAGCTTTGCATGGCCGAATTTGCCTCGCTGATGGAGTCTGGCGAGGAGCCGCCGATTGTCCTTCGCGCCATCTGCGACCGCACGGGGCGTTACCGCACTTACCAGCTTCATCGCAGCATCCTGCGCGATGCCGAAGGCCGCCCCACGGGAATGCGGCTGACCGGCGTGGATGTTTCCGAGGCGCAACGGGCCCTGGAGGAGACGCGGCGCCGAAGCCTGTGGCTTGAAAGCGTGCTGGACTCCATGCATGAGGCGGTCATCGCCACCGACGCCATTGGGTTCATCACCGGAGTAAATCCTGCTGCCGAGGAACTTCTTGGCTGGAAAGCCGCGGAACTGGTGGGCAAGACGATTGAGGAAGGGATTCAGGTGCGCGGTTTCGAAACCACCGACAAAGCCTACATCACCTTTGTCAGGGGACTGGATAGCCGGCACGACGGATTAACGACCCTTGTCGGCCGCGATGGCCGCACCATCACCGTCCGGATATGGAGTTCTCCCGTACTCGACAAAGGCACAGGCGCCGTAAAGGGAGTCGTTTTCATGTTCTACCAGCCCGGCGCCGCGCACCCGGTCCGCAAATTGTAGATCCCGCCGCGTTGGGTGCCCCCGGTCCCTCGCATTTGGGGACCGGGGTTTCAAGTCGGCTGACCGGTCCGCAAATTGTAGCGCCGGATTCCCATCCGGCTGTACTGGCGGCTTCCAAGCTGCCAGATGGGATGCGTACCGCTCAAACAAACTATCCGTGCCCCATCCATCGTCCGCCGCGGCGGACGATGGGTGGGAAACCACAGAAGCTCAGCGCGCCGCGAGTGCGGTTCTACTTCTTCCCCTTCCCTGCGCCGCGGGGGCCCAGCAACCCTTCCAACTCCTGCTTGAACTCGTTCACGTCTTTGAAATCGCGATAGACGGATGCAAACCGGATGTAGGCCACCGTGTCCAGGCTTTTGAGCTGACCCATGATGAGCTCGCCCAGCTCGGCCGTGGTGCGCTCCCGCTCCGGCGCATCGATGAGGAAGCTTTCGGCGGCGTCCACAATGGCTTCGAGTTGCGACGAGGAGACGGGCCGCTTTTCGCAGGCGTGCAGCAGCCCGCTCAGAACCTTCTGGCGGTCGAAACGCTCGCGGCGGCCGTCTTTTTTCACCACCATGTACGGGATCTCGTCGATGCGCTCGTAGGTGGTGAACCGCCGGTTGCAGCGCTCGCACTCCCGCCGCCGCCGGATCGAGTCGGCTTCCTTGCTCTCGCGCGAGTCCACCACGCGATCCTGCGCGAATCCACAATATGGGCACTTCATGCTGAGAGAGATTTTACAGTGGTCAGTTGCCAGTGGTCAGTGGTCAGTTGTCAGTGGTCAGTTGTCAGTGGTCAATTCACCCACCAAACATGGGTGCCCCCGGTCCCTCGCATTTGGGGACCGGGGACTGGCGTCGCCAACCAACACGCTGTCATTCTGAGCGGAGTCCGCCGCGGCGGACGGAGTCGAAGGATCTGCAGTTGTTCTTCAAAAAGATTCGGAAGCCGGGTGCCCCATCCTTCCGCGCTTTCTGCGGAAGGGTGGGAAGCCGCCCTCAAACGCAACAACGGCCCGGGAACTCGCGTTCGCGGGCCGCTGCCGGTGAACTGTTGGAATTGGACTGAGACCTTCGCGTCTTGGAGCGAACGCCAGAGCCGTGGACGGAGAGCCCTCCGCCGGGTCTTATATGGGGCTTGAGACGCAAGGCCTCAGGCCTCAGTCACCTCACGTAAGTTACTACTCGAAGCGTCTTTTTTCATCGGCTGGATCACCCTCCTTTCCCGTGTAAACCCACCGTACTCCAGAGCCGGCGCCGCGTCAAGGGCACGCAACGCGCAGGTCGCGGCAAAGCGCTTTCCCGGAAAGCGCCGGTCCTGGCAAAGTCATTGTGGGAGAGGCTACTAGGAACTGTGAACTATGAACTACGAACTACTATGAACTACGAACTGTGAACTATGAACTGTGAACTATGAACTGTGAACTGGCTCCGGCCGCCTCCAGCTGGTCGGGGCGGACTTCAATGGCGGCGTGCTGGTTGATCATCGCCACCGAAAGCACAAATCGTAGTTGCTTGCTCTTGCGGATCAGAGTGCCTTCCAGGCCCTGCAGGCTGCCGGTCTTGATGCGGACGCGCTCGCCCACAACCAGTTCCCGGTAAGGCTCAAATTTACCGGCGTTGATCTCCGAGCGCAGAAACTCGATCGTCTCATCCGGAATCGGCACGGGCTCGCGCCGGCTGCCCACAATCCGCAGCACGCCGGGCGATCCGAGGACTTTTCCCCGTTCCCTGTGACTGATGCGCACAAAAAGATAGCAGGGAAAGAGCGGCAGCACCAGGTGAGCGCGTTGCCGGTTCTTCCACACCCGCACGGTCTCGTAGGTCGGCACAAACGCCTCGATTTCGTGCTGGCCAAGGTGCCGAGCCACGGTCTTTTCATTTTGCGGAACGGTAAAGACAGCGAACCAGTGACGGCCGCCCGATTCCGCGGCCTGCGATGCGCCATGCCCGTGGGGAAACTCCCGGCGCTGCGCTGTCCGGGAACTCTCGATCATCTTCTTTCGTCCTTCCTCGAGCATTTCCGGAATATATGAGCCGTTTTCAGGATAGTGATAGGTGGCGTTTTCTTGAGAAAAAACGCCACTTGGCTGTCGTGGTCTCCAGATACAGTCATTCCGAAAATGCTATGGCCCGATGAAGCCGATGACACCAATTCCCCGCCCGGCTATAGTCTACGGGGAACGGCCTGTCGCTGTGAACCCTGCCAGGTCTTGCCGCGGCAGGAGTCATTTGACAACTCTGATCTGAAAGCTGAAGCCTGTTTGGCAGTCTTGCACCTCTGCTGCGCCGCTTACTGACGGGGCTCGTAGGGCTCGGCCAACAGGAATCCGGACAAAATGCCGCGCTCGTCTGGCGTGAAGACTCCCTGGTACCGTGCGGAGTTCAGCACCGTCTCGCGCTGGGCCTGCGGAACGGAACGCAAGTCCTGGAATGCGCGCCTCACAAGCAATCTCCGCTCGGCCGGCAACGAGGCGAAGTTCCGGCTCGCCTGGTTCACCTGCATCCGTTCCTGCGGAGAAAGGTGTTCGATCGTCTCGGCGCGCGCCAGGCGCCGTTCGCGCTGCGCCTCAGGAAGCTGGTTGACCTGGCGCAACTGCTGCACCAGCCGCTGCTGTGCGACAGGTCCCAGTTGCCTGAAGCTCGGGTCGGCGCGCAACATCTGCTCTTGCTGCTGCACCGGCAATCCCTTGTGCTGCTCGAGCCACGAGCCGAGGTGTCCTGAAGGAAGAGCCCGGTACGCCGGAGACGCGGAGCTTTGCGCCGGGTTCGCCCCCGCGTTGCTGCCTGGATAGCCCTGAGTGCGTGTGCCCGGGCCGGAATATACGTATCCAGGGTTGGCAGGCGTGCGAACCGCTGGAGCCGGGTTCGCCCCCGCGTTGCTGCCTGGATAGCCCTGAGTGCGTGTGCCCGGGCCGGAATATACGTATCCGGGGTTGGCCGGCGTGCGAACCGCTGGAGCCCTGTTCGCCCCCGCGTTGCCGCCCGGATAGCCCTGCGCGTATGCGCCCCGGCCCGCATACACGTTTCCGGGGTTGGCCGGCGTCGCGCGAGGCGCCGGTGCACTTGGCTGCCGCGCTGCCTGCGCGCTTTGCTGCCGCGCCGCCTGGCGCGCCGCGCGCGCAGCCTGAACAGGACGCGTGGCGTTCCTTTGCTGACCTTCGGCAACGCTCACTGACAGGCACACGAGGAGCAGAAAGATTGCCGCGATGGTTCCACGCATTCTCATCGCCTTCCTCCCGCTCACGCTGCTTCCTTCCTTCCGTTCCAATTAATCTCCGCTCTCATTGTTGGAAAGCGATTCCATTTGATCCAGCAGATCCGCGTTGTTGTCCAGGGTTTGCAGGTCGTGAACGACCGCCTGACCCGGCGGCGGCGCTTTTGCATTCCATTCAGTAATTCCGAAGTACGCCCCGCCCCCCAGCAGAAGCACAACCGTAAGAGCCATCGCCGCCACTGGCCGCAGATGCGGCCCCGAGCCGTAGGCAAAACGCGCGCGCAGACCGGCAAATCGCCTTCCCAGCCAGCCGGCGGGCTCTCGTTCCCGCTCCTCGCGCAGGCTCCCCTTCAGGTGCGACAGAAAATACGGATTCGGCTCCGGCGCCTGCCAACTGTCAAGCAGCGTCATCGTCGCCTTCATCTCTTCCAGATCCCTGCGGCAATCTTCGCACCCCGTCAGGTGCGAAAGAACCTCGGCCGAAGCCCGTTCAGGATCGAGCAGCACATCGGCAAGCTGCGATTCCATTCCGGCGCCATGTTTCATTTTCCGTTCCATGCGAGTCACCCCGCTCTCTGCCGTTTCCCCCGGCTTATTTTCACTTGTCCCTTGCTCTTCTATCCATCTCATTTAGACGAAATCCTTCAACTTCTCGCGTAGTGTCTGGTAGGCGCGGAATAGCAGTGACTTCGTCGCCGACTCGCTCAATTTCAGAACCTCTCCGATCTGCCGGTAATCCAGACCCTGATACTTGTGCATCAGAACGGCCATCCTCTGCCGCTCGGGTAGCGCCGTTACATGGCTGCGAATGGCCGCCATGCGCTCCTCGCGCAACAGATTCTGCTCCACAGTTGGCCTGGCGTCGGCCACGTCGACCCTGGCGCCTGTCTCCTGGTCCGGCTCGTCCAAATAGATCGTCTGCGCCGCCTTTTCGTGCCTCCTGTCGCGCGCAAGATTCACCGCCAGGTTGGTGGCGATGCGGTAAAGCCAGGTGGTAAACCGGGCCTCGGCACGATAGCTCTCTCTCGCCCGGTAAACGCGCAGGAACACCTCCTGCGCCATCTCCTCGGCAACCGCCTGGTTGTGCACCATCCGGTAAAGGAAATGAATCACAGGCCGGTGGAACTTCCCGACCAGATAGTTAAAGCTCTCTTCGTCCCCGGCCGCCACGCGCAACATGATGGCGGCATCGGCATCCAGATCGGCCGCCCTCGTCCGGTCTTTGGCCTCGTCCGCGCCAGGGGCCGATTGCAGCGCCGAATCCACTCCCAGGACCGCATTGTCCAGGACCATGGTTGCCATATTCTCACTAACCCTGCCCCCGGCAAAAGGTTGCGCTAGGTTTTCGCGCAGAGAATCGCCCGCTGGGCCTGCTCCCGCCTGACCCGCAGGTTCCTCTTCGCCTCTTCGGCGCAACGATCTGGATCTCCGGCTCATGGTCAGATCCGGGCCGCCCGCAACCGCGCACTCACCCGTGGCGGGTTTGGCCGCAAAGCCCTGCTGGTGTTACTCTAAACCAGAGTCGGGGCGAAACGACACCGCTGGTTCGCCCCGCTCTTCTCGGGCGCTTAACTCAGCGGTAGAGTGCCATCTTCACACGGTGGAAGTCGCAGGTTCGAATCCTGCAGCGCCCACCATCTTCCGATCCACAGCCATCCAAGGCAGTCCTAAAGCGGCAAGTCGCTGATTTTTCAGCGACTTTTGTCTTTTTGGCCCCGAAAGACAGAGTCCTTGCGGCGGGGCCTGATTCACGCGTTGTACTGAGCCTCGTACTTGTGCAATTCGGCGCGGTAAAGAAAGCCGTTGAAGAGGACCTGCGAAGCAGCGGGCCCGATGGACCAGATGCAGCTGGGCCAGTCGAAGAGATGCTTCAAGGTGGCGCTTTCAAAGCCGCCTGCCGCGAAGATGGTGACCTGGGGAAAGAAAGCGCCGTAGCCGACGCCGATGGTGGCGTTGGCCGCGGCCAGGGTGCGCTCGGCGGCGGCAACGTCAGGGCGGCGCTCGACAAGCTCGGAAGGGACGCCGGTTGGAATCTGGGGCGGCGCGTAGAGCATGGGCTTCACCGGAATGGAAAAATCCGTGGGTACCTTGCCCAGCAGCACGGCAATGGCGTGCTCGTACTGAGCGCGCAACTGGCCCACGTTGATGGCCGTCGACTGGGCCGCGGAGATTGGAATCTCTGAGCCCGGAGTTGAGAATTTGCACACTATCTTTTCAGGCGCCTGCCCTCGCTCAAGGTTAGAATCCTTTTCCCGACGCAAGGTTGCCGGAGAAGGATGGACACTCGTAGGGACCAGGCAGGCGAATCCCGGGAGCTGGAATCACAGTTGGCTGCTCAAACAGAAACGGCCGCCGGGTGGCAGCCGCTTCGGCAAAACAGGCGCGTTCGCGCGTCAGATCTCAGACGCCGCGGCAAAACCGCTGCGAATGCTTGTCGCCATGTTGCCTTCCCAGTGTGTCTTGATGATGCCCGGCATCTTGCAATCGCCAACGATGAAGAACCTTTTCGCGGTTCCGGCAAACTTCATCGCCTCCTCCTGCCGCGGCTTGCGCCCGGCATAGAGCACTACGTTGTCCGCCTGGACGGACTTCTCCACGCCCTTCGCATCCACGTAAGTTACCTTGTCTTGCGCAATGCTCTTGACCGTGGCCTCGGTGACATAGCTGAAGTTGCCCTGCGCCTCGAGCGACTGATACAGCTTGATCAAATCCCAGTTGACGAATTCGGACGCATCGGCTGCCAGCGTCTTCTCACTCGTCAGCACGGTCACCTTCTTGCCCTTCTGCGCAAGATGCATCGCCGTCTCCGTGCCGATCTGATCGCCCCCGATCACGACGATATTCTTGCCCATTGAGTCTTCGGCGCCGAAGACAAACAGTGGCGCGCGCACGTGACGGCTCTTGGCTCCCGGGATCTCGTCGGGAACGAAGGACTCCGCGCCAATGGCAAGGATGACCGCGTCGTAACTTTTTCCCTTGATCATCTCCGGCATGGCCTTCGTATTCAAATGCACTTCCACCCCAGCCTTTTTCACCTGGCGGATCAGGTAATCCTTGTGGTCGCGGTAGGTCCACTTGAAGGACACATGATCGGCAAACTTCTGCTGGCCGCCAAGGCGGTCGGTCTGCTCATACAGGTCCACCTTGTGGCCTCTTTCGGCAGCCGTGATGGCCGCCTTCATCCCCGCCGGCCCACCACCTATCACGGCGACCTTCCTTGATAAGCGGGGAGCGTCGATCATCAGGTTCAGCTTATGTGCGATGCCGAATCTGGGATTCACGCTGCAGTACTGGTACCAGGGTCCGTCGTTGGTGCCGTGGCACTCGGCGCACCGCAGGCATGGAGCCACATCTTCGCCGCGGCCCTCGTATGCCTTCGTCCCGTACTCCGGATCGCAAATCCAGGCCCTGGCCATGGTAATCAGATCGACCTTGCCGCTTGCGATCGCTGCTTCATTGAAGTCCAGGTCCTGGAATCCGCCGTTGGCGCCGATAACGATCTTCGCGTCGCCCTTGCCTTTCTTGATTGTCTCGGCATACTGCAGGATTTGCGAAACGCCTTTGGTCAGGTTGTAACCATTCGGATGAGAGGCGCTCTGATCCTTGCCACGGATCACGAGAATGTCGAGCGAGCCTGCCCACACCTTTGCAAATTCAGCGGCATCCTGCGGGCTGTAGCCTCCGCTCTTGTCCTCGCCGCTGATATGAGCTCCAACCAGAAAATCCTGGCCGCATGCCTTCTTGACAGCCTGGAAGATTTCCAGGGCAAGGCGGGCGCGATTCTCAAGGCTCCCGCCGTATTTGTCGGTTCTTACATTCAGCTTCGATGACAGCGCCTGCGCCGCCATGCTGTTCTGGTACGACATGTGGAAGTTCACCATATCGAAGCCCAGCGCCTTGTAGTAGAGCGCCTCGGTCGCGGCATTCTCGCACATCTTCTGTATTTCTTCTTCGGGAATTTCTTTCCCGTCGTAGGTCGTCGGCCCATCCGTTCCCATCGGCCCGGGGTGGACGTTTACCTTGCTGATCGTGTACTCCTCTCCCCCGCCCCCATGAACTCCGACAGCGGCCTTTGAGCCGTAGTAATGAATGGCGTCGACCATCTGGCAAATGTAGTGCTGCGTGGTGATGCTGTCGCGGTCCCACTGCGCCGAGTGGGGCATCTCGCCTTTTTGCAGCCCCTTAAGCCATGCCGGCACTTCCTTCGCTGCTGCCTGGCCCTCATTGGGCGGATGCGGGCGCGCTCCTCCTGCTCCGGTTGATGGCGCGGTCACCCCGAAGACCATGACAATCGCGGAGCCATGCTTGGCAACGCTTGCATAGTGGTTGATGACCGTCTCCGCAGGATAGTTCTCAATCCCTGCAAGGTAACGCGGAAAGCTGTCCGACTGCGTCATTCTGTTCTTCAGCACCACGTTTCCGATTCTCAGCGACGCCAGCAGATGGCTGTACCGATCGGAATAAGCGCCGGAGACAGCGGGAGCTTTCGCGGCTTCAATTGCTGCCGGGGCGGACCCTCCCGGTGCGTTCGCGCCCGCTTGCACCTCAAATGCAGAGAGCTTTTTCGAGGTCAGCGCGCACGCGGATCCCGCAGCGGCAAGAAGCAGCCGCCTTCTTTCGATAAGCGATTTGGTGAAACTCATAACCTGGCCCTCTCTCTGCCTCAAAAATAAAGACGCGCCGACGCGCGCGGACGCCGGTCCTCGGGAGAAATCGAGCAACGATCGCTCTTGCTTCCCCACGCGCAAATTTGCTTGACCCGGCTTCTGGGGCCGATTATACGCGTCTTTCGCTTAGGCTTTTCGGCGTTATATCCACGGAACGCTTTCCTGCAGGAACGGGTTGCTCTGCCTCTCTTCGCCGATGGTTGTATCCGGTCCGTGCCCCGTGATCACGCGCGTTTCGTCGGGCAGCGTCAGCAGGCGCGTCTTGATGGAGTTGATGATCTGGCGCGAGTTTCCCCCCGGCAGGTCCGTCCGCCCGATGCTTCCGGCAAAGAGCGTGTCGCCGGCGATCAGCAGATTCTGCTCCTTCAGGTAGAGGCATATGCACCCCTGGGTGTGGCCCGGAGTGTACAGTACCGTGGCAGGAAGGCTCTTGAGGCCCACAACTTGCCCATCCGTCAGGAACTCGTCCGGCTCAGTCCGCTTCGGAGCCGCCATTCCCAGCCAGGCGGCCTGCTCCGCAAGCTGCTCCAGTTGCGGCTGGTCAGCCTGATGGATAAAGACTGGCGCTCCGGTCAGCTCCCTCAGCCTGGCCACGCCACCCGCGTGATCGAGGTGCCCGTGCGTCAGCAGAATCTGTTGCGTTACCAGCCCCAGCGCCTGCACGCGGCCATAGATGCGCTCCGCCTCCGCGCCAGGGTCGATCACCAGCGCCTCGTGTGTGGTTTCATCTCCCAGAATTGTGCAATTGGCCCCCAGCGGCCCGACAGGAAAGCTCTCAACGATCATGGATTCATTGTACCGGCCAACCTGGGCCGCTTCTTCCGCCGATGAACCAGCATCCAAGTCGGTAGCAGTTTTCCGGCACGTTCCTGGAAGGCATCAAGGAGGCACATGAATAGCAAGTCGCAACGAATCATCGCAGTCACTCTGGCGCTCACTCCGCTCCTGTGCTATGGCGACTCAAGCTATCGGGAAACGACGCAGTTGACGGGCGGCCAACTGGTGGATTCGCTTAAGCACATCCCTTTCATGTCGAAACAGTTGAAGAGCATGACCGATCCGACGACCACCACGACAATGGTGAGCGGGAACAAGAAGGCGGTGGTGACGAATGAATCGACGGAGATATACGACCTGGATAACCAGCGGATCGTCTACATCGACACAGCAAAGAAACAGTACAGCGTGGATACCTTTGCCGACATGCGAAAGATGATGGCCACGCTTCCGGACAGGCTCAAGCAGGCGCAGGCTCAGATAGCGCAGGAACAGGCGCAACAGCCGCAACAGTCGCAAATGCCGGCAAGCACCCTGCAGTGCAAGTTCGCAGTAACGGTAAACGATACGGGCATTCAACAGGTAGTCAACGGCCTGAACGCGAAGCAACAGATTCTGAAATTGACGGCCACCGTCACTGATTCGAATAATCCGGGCACGAACGCGACTTACACAATGATCTCAGAAATCTGGACCACGCCGGATGTGCCCGAAGAGATGAAAGACGCCGAGGACTTCGATGTCCGCTTCACGCAGGCGCTCATGTCCGGAGTCGACCTGTCTGCATACCTGAGCCTGCTTGGCAACTCATCGAAAGCTCCAATGACGCAAATGTTTGCCGGCAAGCCCGGCGCCTCAGAAGCCTTTGTGCAAATGGGCAAGGAACTGGAAAAGATCAAGGGGACGCGGATTCTGGAGAGGACCAGCATGGGAGGATCCGGAACGGGCACGGCTCAGCAGGCTCAGCCGCAGAGTGGCACTTCCGCCGATGCGCCCCCGGAGACGGGAACTTCAGGCAGCGTGCTCAGAGGCATGGCAAATCTCGGTGGATTTGGTGGGATGCTTGGGAAAAAGAAATCGCAGCCTGCCGATACTTCGCCATCAGCAGGTCCGGCAACTCCTGCGCAGACTCCAGGAGAAGCGACGCTGATGGAAACTACCACGCAGAAATCTGATTTCTCCCACGCTCCCATTCCGGCTTCGGTCTTTGAGATCCCGGCGGGGTTCAAGCAGGTACCTTCACGGCTGGCGCAGGCGCTGGCAACCCAGTGATTACAAACTAACGTTACTGAACAGAAGTCTTTTGCAAAAATTCCCTTGCGCTTCGCTTTTTATTCGCTATAATGCGCACATGGCCGTCACAAAGAGACAGAAAGAAGTTCTTGATTTCCTCGAGGCGTTCGTTACCCGCAACGGATATTCGCCCAGCTTCGAGGAGATTGCGCGCGGCATGAGCCTGAAAAGCCTCGCCACGGTCCACAAGCACATCACGAACCTGGAAAAGAAGGGCCTGCTTGATCGCGTGCACAACCGCAGCCGCTCGATCGATGTGCTGCCCCCGGGCGCGCGCACGCGCTCAAGCCTGCGCCTGCCGCTGGTGGGCCGCATTGCGGCGGGCATGCCAGTGGAGGCGGTCGAGACGCCCGAGTCCATCTCATTGCACGACGTGGTCGGCAACCGCGACGTCTTTGCTCTGGAGGTGCGCGGCGATTCCATGCGCGACGAGCACATTATCGACGGCGACTACGTGCTGGTGGAGCGCAGCCGCACGGCGCGTCAGGGAGAGATCGTCGTGGCCCTGGTTCACGGCTCGGAGACCACGCTCAAGCGCTTCTTCCCGGAGGGCAACGTCGTCCGCCTGCAGCCATCGAACATTGAGATGAAGCCGATCTACGTGCCCGCCGCCCAGGTCGCCATCCAGGGCCGGGTGCTTGGCGTGCTGCGCAAGTATCGGTAACGGCAGCTTCTGGGCGCCAATATCCTGGCGCTTCACGAGCCAAGCCGAAGCATCTACGCGGACCAGGAGCGGCAAAATCTGTGTAACGAACCTACGAGCCACCGGGGAAGAGTTCGACGGGGTTTTCCTTCTCAATAGATAAGAACTATTGTATAATCGAGCTGGAGAATCTTATGAAGACCCTCACCATCTCTCTTCCTGACTCCCTGAAAGCGTTCAACGAATCCGAGGTGCGGTCGAAAGGCTATGGCAACGTCAGCGAGTACGTACGCACGCTCGTCCGGCAGGCGCGCGAACGCGAAGCCGATGAACGGCTCGAGGCTTTGCTCTGGAGGGTCTGCAATCTGGCAATTCCGTCCCCGTCACACCCGAATTCTGGAGCGAACTGAAAAGAGATGCGGCTAGAATCCTGGCTGGGCGCAAAGCCACCGAAAGAAGGGCCTGCAGGAAAAGTGAAGATCGAAATCGCCCCGCCGCGCGAGGGGACATCCTGATCAGTTCTCCTGGTACCTCGACGAAAGGGATGCCCCTGTTGCCGCTTATCGCTTCCTCGACGCAGTCGAGTCAGCAGTACGGTTCATTCGCGAAAATCCTGAAATTGGCGCTCCCAAAATTCTCCCAACAGGAGCTCGAAGGTCTTCGCTCTGGCCTGTTCGTGTGTTTAATCCTTTCGCATCTACTACATTGTCTGTTCACCCGAATCGCTTTCGATCCTCCGCTTCATCCATGGAAAACGCCGACATCGGCCTGCTGCTCGAGGCGATTCTCCCGCCCGTAGAAGAGTGAAACGTGCCCACTGCGGTAGATCGCAGCCTTCAGCCCTTCTGCAAAAGCTGCTTAGCCACCCGTACGTAAAGCTCCACCGCCTCCAGCAGTTCCTTCTTGGCCAGCTTCTCGTCCGGCGTATGCGCCACGTGGATCGAACCCGGCCCCAGCAGCAGCGGCTCTCCCCAGTTGGTCAGCTCCGGAATGTCGGTTGCAAATCTGGCGATCATGGTGGGCAGTCCCTCGACGGCCTTCAACCGGACAAAGGCCAGATCCAGCGTAAAGGTGACCTCCGCCAGTCCTTCGGCGGCCTTGAGCACCGCCTCGCGTACCGGCGCTGAGGGGCCTACCAGCCGGACGACAACCTGCGCCTCGCATTGATCGGCGATCACATTGGGGGCGTGCCCGCCGTGAATCTGGCCGATATTAACAGTCGACTCTCCGGCATAATCGTCCACCGGGAGCTTGAGCTTCAGGAGCCGGTCGAGCACCTCCACCATCTTGTGCACGGCGCTCGAGCCCAATTCCGGGTAGGCCGAGTGAGCCATCTTGCCGCTCGACTTCAGCCAGACGCGCAGAGCTCCCTTTGAGGCAAGGGCCACACGGTTGTCCGTGGGCTCGCCGTTGATCAGGTAGCGGCTTCCCTTCGGCCGCAGGTTTGCCTCCTTCGCTCCGGCCGAATCCCGTTCCTCGCCGGAAACGAACAGCAGCCCCACCGGCAGCCCCTCGGCACGGAGCGTCTCAGCTGCGGCAATCTGGGCCGCCATGATCCCCTTGGCGTCGCAGGCGCCCCTGCCATAAAGAAATTCCCCGTCCTCCCGGAAGGGAATGTAGGGAGGCACCGTGTCCATGTGCGTCGACAGAACCAGTTCGGGCTTCAAGCCGCTTATTCCGGCATAAACATTCCACCGCGGCCCGTCTGCCCCGTCCGCCGGCTGGGGAACCGGCGTCTTCTCCACTTCCCATCCGCGGGCGGCGAGAAAGTCTGCCAGAAAATCTCCCACCGCTCCTTCGTAATAGGTGGTTGACTCGATCTCGCACAACTGGCGCGTAAGCTCAATCGGATCAATTGCGGCAGGACACTCACAATTCTTCATCTTGCAGCCAGAATACAACCTCCCGCGCCGGCAACTCCCGGGAGTGCCCCTTTGCGAATTCCTTTATGGGTTCCTCATTTAGGCGCAACTCCTATGCGCGTAAAATGGGCGTGGAATGAACGCCACGCTCGCATCCGCCAAAACATCTTCATCTGCTCGCGGTCCCCGCAGCGTAGTGCTTGCCGGTCCCGCCGGCCGTCTTGAGGCCCTGCTGAACACCGGTTCTCCCCAAGCCTCCGCGGCGGCACTTGTCTGTCATCCTCACCCTCTTGGAGGCGGCAACCTTCACAATAAGGTTGTCTACCACGCCATGAAGGCGATGAACGATCCCGCTTACGGCCTGGAATGGCCGGTGCTGCGCTTCAACTTCCGGGGTGTGGGCCTGAGCGAGGGCGAGTACGATGGCGGCGAGGAAACCGGAGACGTGCTGGCGGCGCTCGACTGGCTGGCGAACGAGTTTCACCTCCCCATCGTCGCCGCCGGATACAGCTTCGGCGCCGTCATGACGCTGCGCGCCTGCTGCGGCCATCCCCGGCCCGGCCTCCGCGCACTGATCTCGATCGGTCTTCCTACGCGCTCGGCAGATCCGGCATTCGAGTATCCGTGCCTTTCCGGCGCCGCCGCGCCCAAGCTTTTCCTCAGCGGAGACCGCGACGAGTTCGCGCCCGCCGAGGAGCTGCGCCAAGTGGCCGCAATGGCCGGCGAGCCCAGCCGTCTGGTGCTCCTTCCCGGCACGGGTCATTTCTTCACCGGCCAGTTCACGGCAGTCGAGCAGACCATCGCCGCCTGGCTGAAGGAGCAACTCACATGACCAAGGTCGGTACCGCGCCTCTCGACGCATTGCACGAACGGGCGACCCGCATCTTCACCGAGGCGCTCAAGAACTGCAACATTGCGTCGGCCTTCGACCGCCGCTTTCGCGTGGAGGGCAACATTCTCCATCGTCTGCTGCCCGACGGCAGCGGTCCGGACACCATCAATCTCTCCGCTTACAAGCGCATCTACGTGATCGCAATCGGCAAGGCCGCCAGTCCCATGCTCGAGGTCTTGCTCGACCGCGTCAAACGCCGCCGCGGCATGCGGGGCATCTGTTGCTCCAACCAGTTGCCCGAAGACCGTAGTTGGCGTTTTCGCTACTTCGAAGCCGGCCATCCCGTCCCCAACGAAGATAGCTTCAAGGCTGCCCAGGCCATTCTTGCGCTGCTTCGCAAGGCGAAAAAGGACACTCTCGTCTTCTTCCTGATTTCGGGCGGCGGTTCGGCCATGTGCGACCTGCCGCTCGATCCCGCCATCACGCTGGCAGACACCGTCGCATTCCACCAGGCCCTGCTGGCTTCGGGCGCGCCCATCACCGAGATCAACACCATCCGCAAGCACTTCTCGGCGGTGAAGGGCGGTCGCCTGGCCATGGCTGCCCCGGAAGCGCTGAAGGTCAACATCCTTGTGCCCGACGTGCCGCTTCGCACCCTCGACGCGCTTTCTTCCGGGCCCACCTCGCCGGATCACTCCACCGTGGCCGAAGCCCGGGAACTCATTGCCAAGTACGGCCTTGCTTCGAAACTGCCCTCCTCCGTCCGCTCCTTCTTCGAGCGCGACGACATCCCTGAGTCTCCCGGCAACAAGGGCTGGCGTCCGCCATTCTTCCCGCGCCTGGGCAAGACAGGCGCAACGAGCGCCCGCACCACCATGACCACGGCAGCCAGCCTGAGCGATGAAGATCCGGCCTTTCGCGATTCGGTCTTTGAGGTTCTGCTTTCCTCTCACGATTTGGTCGAAAACGCGCGCGCCGCCGCCCAGCGCGAAGGCTACTTTGTCGCGGTTGACAACAGTTGCGACGACTGGGACTACGCCGAGGCCGCGCGTTACCTGCTGCAAGGCTTCAACAATCTCCGCAAGATCTACCCGCGCCTTTGCCTGATCTCCGTTGGCGAGGTAACCGTCACCATCGACCGCACGCCCGGCGCCGGCGGCCGCAATCAGCAGTTCGTAATGAAGTGCGCGCTCGAGCTGGAGCAGTATGAGGGCGAGCAACTGACGGTTTTCAGCGCCGGCACCGACGGCATCGACGGCAACACCCAGGTCGCCGGAGCCATCGCCGACCCGACAACAGTCAGCCGCGCCCATGTCTTCGGATTCCACCTCAAGGCCGCGCTGGCAGCCTTCGATGCCTGCCCCATGTTCAGCGCACTCGGCGACGCCGTTGTGACCGGCCCCACGGGCCACAACCTGCGCGACCTGCGCCTGCTGATTGCGGAGCGGGACTGATGGTCCTGATCCTCCCGGAGGGAGGACAAGAAATTGGCCCAGGGTAAAACCCCGGGAGAGCGTTTTCCCTGTGGGGACCCGCCCCGGCGGGGCGGGATAAAACGCCAATTCGCGGCAATCGAGAGCTATTGCCGAACCGTAAAGCTGCTCTCTGCCCTCATCGCCTCAACCGCCTCACGCATCTCACTGGCCGCCACGCGCCGGTCCGAGTACACCTTCGGCGTCCCGAAGCTCAGCTCTGCGGCGAATCCCCCCATTCCCAGCACCTTCCACAAATGCGGCATGAAGGCCGCATCGCCGTACCAGCACAGTTCGCGCTCCGCGCTGCCGTCTCTCGGAATATAGCGCGCCGCCGCGGGGGTAATTGGCGCCCCGGTTTCTATCGCCGGAGCGATCAGCCGCGAGTGAAAACGCCGCACATGACTGCCGTCCGTGCTCGTCCCCTCCGGAAACAGAAGCACCGGAACCGGCAGCTTCAGCCGCTCGGTCAACAGCTCGGCAACGCGGTTTGCGCTGGCCAGTCTCTCGCGGTCGAGAAAGAGCGTGCCTCCGGCCTCCGCCGCCCTGCCGAAGTACGGCCAGCCGCGCACCTCGGCTTTCGACACAAAGAAGCACGGCATCGCTGCGCTGAAGATGAGGATGTCGAGGTAGCTGAGATGATTCGAGACCACCAGTCCGCTCGACGGCGGCTGCCCGTTGACGCGGACCCGAATGCCGAACGCATCCAAAGCCGTCTGTGCCGACTCGTGAAGCCACAACGCGCGCCGCTCAAGCGTCATCGGTCCCTTGAGCCGTATCCGCCAGTAACGAAGAATGCAAAGAGACAGGCCGAAAAGCAGCGCCACAGCGCGTCGCAAGGCAAGAAAGATCACGTATTGAGGGGGGCCAAAAAGCGGTTTCGAGCCGCCGGCGAAAGCATCTTCAGGTCGAGCAGGGTAAGAAAGTCGATGCTGCGGAATCCACGGTCCCAGGCCGGCGGCGCCGCAATGCGCGCGCCTATGGCCAGATAGGCTCTCAACAATCTCGGAACCTGAATGGGAGCATGTGCTACCGGCTCCCTCGCCGGCTCGAATCGATCTTCCTGGCAGAACGGCGGCTGTGCGCTCTCGCTCTGCTGCTCCGTGGGACAGGCAAAAGCCGCGGTCGGCTCGGTCTCAAACTCCGGCTGCACGCGGCACGATTCCAGCTGGCGGTAAATCCTCCAGCCATCGGCCGGATCGCAGGAGTTGAGCGACGAGCATCCCAGCAGATAACGCAGTCCCATGGCATGAGCATACTGCGCGATTCCGCGCCACAACAACGTCAACACTTCCGGCGTGCGATGCTCGCGGTCGATCGATGCCCGGCCCAGTTCCAGAATCTCCTGCCGGAACGGCTCATAGGGTCTCAGCACGAACTCCTGCTCCGTGTAATAGCCCAGATGAAGCGCCGCTGTCATTCCCGATTGCATCCGGTAGGTGCCCACCACCTTCCGGCTCTCTTTGTCCTCAACCAGCAGGTGCTCGCACGCATCGTCGAACTGGTCCCGGTCCAGACCCGTTTCGTAGGAGCTCTCCAGCCCCTCGCCCAGCTCGATATTGAAGACACGAAAGCGCAGGCGGCAGGCTGCTTCCCTGTCCTTTTCGGTTTGAGCGGTGCGCAATCGGTAGCGGCCCACCTCCACGGCAATGCGCGGAAGTTCCAGCGCGCGCGGCAGCGGCGGAACGCTTGAGGGGAAGGCAAACTCCGCCGCGGCTGTGGAAGCAACACCAAACTTCAGAGGGTCTTCGCGCAGGGCACCAGGGATCACGCTTTTAGTATGGGCGTGAAATCGTCAAAGGAAGGTAAAAATCTGACAAAAATCTGACAAAAATCCTGTTTATGGCCAGATCCTTCAGCCATCGGCCTGCCGCGATCGAGCGAAAGTCGGCCCAGGCAGCGCGAATCATGAAGGCAAGAGAGGCTTGCATCCGGAGCCGAATGCACTTCGCGAAGAAGATTGAATGGAACTCGCAAAAAAAGACGAACGGCCGGTACCACACCTGCCATGCCAACAGGGTGCCCCGGCCGTTCGAGGAGGTAACCATGCTCTCTTGATTGCCGTACCTTCACTCTGGCACAAGAGCAGGAAATTCTACGCAAACCCAAGCTGGAATTCTTTTGAGCGTTTCATCTTGGGAACAAAACGAGATCTATTCCCATTTATCTTGCACGAGAACTTCCGCCGTACCCTCCGCCCATTCGCATCCCTCCGCCGGAAACAGCTCCTGCGCGCGCGACACCGCCGCGGGCGGCGTACCCGTAGCTGCCTGCCCTCGCTGGCCTACCGTACCCGTAGCGCCGTCCGGCGTAGATGCGCGCGCCATATGCGATCGCCGCACGCTGCCGGCCAATATATGCCCCTCGGAACCCAACCATCACCTGCGGGGCGGCGTAGTAACCATAGGGGACCACGGGAACAGCCACGGGCGCCGCGTAAGGAGGGGCGTAGGCGTATGCGTAGGGATAGCCCGACTGTGGCGCGGCTTCCAGGGTGGGAGCCGAACTTGCAGTTTCCGGCGCCGCATCCGGCGTCTCGGCAGGCGTTGCCGGTGCCTGCAAGCTGGCATTCGGTTGTCGCTGCTTCAATCCGTAAGGATCGCTTTGCGGCTCCTGAACTGTGGGAACCTGGATGTCGTCCATCACACGCAGCGTCATCGCCGTTTCTGACTTGAGGGTGGGCCGCGGACCGCGCGCAGGCAGCATCAGCAAATCAACGGGCCAGAGAATCGGAACGCTCCACAGCGCTATGTCGCGCCCTTCATGCCCTTTTCCCAGAACTCGTCCCTGGGAATCAACTTTATAGCCGGGCACGTCCACCACCTTCGCGTCGATGGGAATGGCCGTATCGCCCACATACAGGCGGTCGAATTCCAACTGCATCCAGCCTTTCCCTACGAAGTGGCCCGCATCCTTGTACTCGGCGAATTGCCCGCCCAGATAGCTGCCGTAAGGCAGCATAAAGTCGCCGCGCTTGTGCTCCACCTTGCAAAGCACCGGATCGCCAACGGCCGTGGTCTTTGAGGAGATTCTCGCGTCGCCCGTCGTACACGAGACAAGAGAACCGGCAGGTATCAGGCGTTGGCCCGTTTCGCCAAACAAGGGCGCCGCCAGCATTGCACACAAGACAACTAGCAAACTTTGTTTCACAAAGGGCCTCCTTCAAGGCGCAACTTACCTGTTGTCATCGTGTGGATGACCATCCGCAGGTAGAGTTTGAAACTGCAACAGCTTGGCTGGGTGAACCCGCACCGATATAAGAAGTTTCGTCACTCTTCAAGATTTTCTTTAGGGCCGTGATGACGGAAGGAACTTTCGCGCGTCGCCGGGGATTCGGACGCAGCTAATTCGGCGTAACCGGAACCGGACAGTGGTCAGCGATCAGTCGCCGGCGATCAACGGCACTTCTCACTGTTCACTGTCCCTGCCTTTATCACCTTTATTATTTGCCAATCACGTCCATCGGCACCGCAATCGTCCTCGGCGGAAGGCACTGCGTCTGGTTGCAAGCCTGGTAGCGCAGTTGGGCTTCCACCAGGTGGTTACCGGCCTGGGGAACGATTCGCGCCCGGATCACAAACTCGCCCGTGTAAACGCTCAGCTTCGTTCCCGGATCGGCGGCCAAACTCATCGTCTCGCCTGGAGGATAGCTCGCCTCGAGCAGCCGCGCGCCCGCGTCTTTCGGAATAGAGAATGTTGTCGGAATCAGTTCTTCCTGACTCGGCGCATGCGAGTTGATGTGCATGCCCTGGGCGACGCGGAAGTGCAGCTCCACCTGCGTCGGCTTGCCCGCCGGCGCCGAAAACTGTTCTGGAAAGAGGTAGGAGACAGCCGGGGGCGTGCTGGCTGCTGGAGTCCGCGATCCCGGCGCCTGCGATCCCATGGACACGGTCTGCCCCCATGTGATGATCGCGCCACATCCCAGAGCCGCAACCGCCGCACCAAAGGAAAATCGCTTCCACATCACCTGCGTCCTCCCAGGCCGATTATGTCTCTCCATCTCTATTCCCTATTCCCTATTCCCTATTCCCTATTGCCTTTTGCCTATTCCCCGCTCTCCAGCGCCTTTCGGATCTTTGCTTCCATCTCGCTCTCCGAGCTCACTCCCGGCTGAGTCGCCACCACGGTTCCCTTGCGGTCCACGAAGAACGACATGGGCAGCGCATCCAGTCCGCCGTAAGGCTTGCTGATGCTGTCACCATCGATCAGCACCGGGTACGGAATCTTTTCCTCATCCACAAATTTGGCGACCGCCTCTTTATCCTTCGCCCATCCCGCTTTGTCGTCCCTGGCAAGGTCGTCGCCTTCCGTGTCGATGCCCAGCACCTCGAACCCCTGCGCCGCATACTTGTTTCTCAGCTCGACAAGCCACGGCGTCTCCACCTTGCAGGGCGTGCACCAGGTGGCCCAGAAGTTCACCAGCACCACCTTGCCCCGGTAGCTCGCCAGCGTAACCTTCCGGCCGTTCAAGTCTTCGAGCGAAAACCCGGGCGCGGGCTTGTTATCGAGGGGCGAAACGTACTCCATCCCTGCGCCGGCCGCACTCGGGACCAGCTCTCCTTTGGCATACGAGGCCAGCAATTGCTCAGCCTTTTGCTGCCGGTACTCCCAATTGGCCCAGCCGGCCCAGGCAAATATAGCCAGAATGATGAGCACGGCCAATAGAACCACGGTGTTACGCCGCATGGAAAGTCGAGCCATGCAGCTATTGTACGAGCAAGCATGGTCAGTCCCTTGTTCCCTCAGTCCCTTAGTCCCTTAGTCCCTTAGTCCCTGTTCCCTGCCCCCTGTCTTTTGTTACCATCAGTAACCGATGAGCCAGCAAGAACCCAGAATGCCCCAGGCCTCCGCTCTCGAGCCTGCCTGCCTTGTCCGCACTGAGGCCGCCGCTCTTCTGGCCCTTGCCGCACGTCTGGAAGGCGCGATGGCAGAGCCTTTCGCGCACGCCGTCGAGCTGATCCTTCGCTGTGGCTCCTCGAACGGCCGCGTCATCGTGACAGGCATGGGCAAAAGCGGCATTATCGCCCAGAAGATTGCCGCCACGCTCAGCTCTACCGGCTCTCCGGCGCTCTTTCTGCACCCCGCCGAGGCCGTTCATGGCGACCTGGGCGTTCTGATGCCCGGCGACCTGGTCATCGCGCTTTCGGTCTCGGGCGAAACCGAGGAGATCCTTCGCCTGTTGGCTACGCTCAAGCGCAAAGGCGACGCGCTCATCAGCCTGACCGGCAATCTCGCTTCCACCCTCGCCCAGGCCAGCGATGTTGCGCTGGACTGCTCTGTCGAGCGCGAGGCCTGTGGGTTGAATCTCGCTCCCACGGCCTCCACTACGGCCATGCTTGCCCTCGGCGACGCCCTGGCCATTGCCGTCAGTCTCCGCAAGGGCTTCCGCGCCGAAGATTTCGCCGAGCTCCACCCGGGCGGCAAGCTCGGCAAGCAGTTGGCTCGCGTCGGCGATTTGATGCACACGGGCGATGAGATTCCTGTGGTCGCGCCCTCGACTGCCATGGCCGACGTGATTTTCGAAATGACGTCGAAGAAGCTCGGCATCACCACCGTGCAGCAGGATGGCCACCTGCTGGGTGTCATCGCGGACGGCGACCTGCGCCGGTTGCTGGAGCGCGAGGGCGGGGCAGCGCTGAGCCGGACAGCCTGCGAGGCCATGACCCCTCATCCCCGCACGATTGGGGCCGGCGAATTCGCGGCCAGCGCGCTAGCGATCCTCGAAGAGCGCAAGATCACCGCGCTGGTCGTCGTCGACTCCCAGGGAAAAGTGGAAGGACTGCTCCACCTGCACGATTTGTGGGGCGTGGAGCTGATCTGAATTCGCACCAGTTTGCGCGCCTTTGCCGCCCCGGTCCATTCCGAAGTGAACCATCGCACCTCCCGCACTGATGGCCTTCCCGCCGCCGCAGCGATTGGTGTACCTTAGCTTTGGGCAGAAGCCTGCCCCGAATCCTCACACTCGATCGACAGGAGAAAAATGCAATGAAGAAGCTTTTTGCAGCTTTGTCTCTGGCAGCGGCATTCGCCGCGGGTTCCCTGATCACTGCACAGGCTCGCGATTGGCACGATCTGGACACTTGTCATAAACACGTGCAGGAAGCGATTCATGAGTTGGAGCGCGCCCGCGCGGCCAATCACTATGACATGCAAGGCCACGCAGTGAAGGCAGAACAATTCCTGCACCAGGCCGAGCATCAGCTCGATATGGCCGTCAAGTCTGCCCAAGGGCAGTGAGCTTTCCGCCCTGATTGGCGCAAATTTCGCGCCTTTCCCAGCATTCCGGGCGGTCCGGTTTGCATGCCGGGCCGCCCGGACGGGCCAGTTTGCCGCTAGCCAGGCATGTTCTGCCGCATGCCGGGTGATCTCCACCGCTGCTCCTCACGATCCCTGACATTTAAAATAAAAAGTGCCTCGATTTGTTTTTGCGTCCGCTGATGTTTGAGGCCCTCGACGGCGGTTCTTCGCCGCAGGGGTGCTGCGGGCGGGAAAGTACGTGCTCTATTCCGATGCATCGCTGGTCCAAACTTTTCATTCCCACTCTTCGCGAGGCTCCGGCTGACGCCGAGGTTGCCAGCCACAAGTTCCTTATCCGCGCCGGCTACATCCGCCAGCTCGGCGCCGGAATCTACAACTACCTCTTCCTTGGGGTACGGTCGATCAACAAGATCACAGCCATTGTTCGCGAGGAGATGGACAAGATCGGCCAGGAATTTTTGCTGCCCGGCATCCTGCCCAAAGAGCCGTGGGCTGAAAGCGGCCGCTGGACGGGCATGGGCGACAACATGTTCCGGCTCAAGGACCGCAAGGGCGCCGAGCTCTGCCTGGGCATGACTCACGAAGAGATCATGACCACGATCGCCCGCGGCGAGCTGCGCAGCTACAAGCAGTTGCCGCAGATCTGGTACCAGATCCAGACCAAGTACCGCGACGAGCCGCGCCCCAAGTCGGGCCTGCTGCGCGTGCGCCAGTTCATCATGAAGGACGCCTACTCCTTCGACATCGACAAGGCTGGCCTCGACCGCAGCTTCGACCTGCACGACGCCGTCTACCGCCGCATCTTCACCCGTTGCGGGCTGAAGTTCGTCGCTGTCGAGGCTGACTCCGGCTCCATGGGCGGCTCGCAGTCGCAGGAGTTCATGGTCTACACCGATGCGGGCGAAGATTTGATCGCAAGCTGCCCCGTCTGCGATTACGCGGCGAACGTCGAGAAAGCCATTTCGCTGCTCGATCCGGTCGTCGAAATGGAACCCACCGGAGACGGCAATCCCGAACTCGTTTCGACCCCGAGCTGCGCGGCCATCGCCGACGTCGCAGCGTTCTTCAAGATTTCACCGGCCTCCGACATCAAGTGCGTGGCGTACATGGCGCTGGTTCGCGGCTCTGCGGGCCAGCCCGACCGCTGGGCGGCTGTGGCTGCGTTCCTGCGCGGCGACCACCAGGTAAACGAGACCAAGCTGCTCGGCGCGACCGCCGCGGCCGAACTCCGCCCCATGCAGGGCGAAGAACTGGAACAGTACTTCAACGGCCCGGCAGGTTACCTGGGACCTGTCGGCGTCAATCCCGCCGCCGCGCCGCTCGCTGAAGGTCTCACGGTCATCGTCGATCGCTCTCTCGAAGGCCGCAAAAACATGGTCTGCGGCGCCAACAAGCTCGACTACCACCTGCGCAACGTCACGCCGGGCCGCGATTTCACCTGGACCCTTTCAGCCGACATTCGCAGCGTGAACGAGGGCGAAAGCTGCCCGAAGGATGGTTGCAACGGGCGTCTGGTCGTCGGCAAAGCCGTCGAAGTCGGCCACATCTTCAAGCTCGGCTACAAGTACTCCGAGTCGATGGGCGCGCGTGTGCTCGACGAAAACGGCAAAGAAGTGACGCCCATCATGGGCAGTTACGGCATCGGCATCGAGCGCATTCTCACCGCTTCGATCGAGCAGTCGAACGACAAGAACGGCTTCTGGCTGCCTGAATCGATCGCGCCGTTTACCGTTGTCGTCACCATCACCAATGTCGCCGACAAGGCGCTTCTTGAGACCGGCAACCAGCTCGCCGCCTCGCTTGAAGCCGCCGGCATCGACGTACTGCTTGATGACCGTGACGAGCGCGCGGGCGTCAAATTCAAAGACGCGGACCTGATCGGAGTGCCCTACCGCGTGAACGTGGGCAAAAAAGTTGCATCCGGACTTGTGGAACTCGTCACCCGCTCTACCGGCGCAAGCCTCGACGTTGCTCTCGACGGCGTTCCGGCCCTGCTGAAGAAGCGCGTTCAGGAGGACGCTCTGCTGCTGAATGTTTGACCCGATTCGCGGTTGCACCAGGAACTGCACGGAAGAACGGGCTTTCGCGAAGCGTCTGACAACTGAGAACTGACAACTGACAACTGATTTATGGCATTGAAACTCAAAATCGTACGGCCCGCCGGGCGGCATTCGGTCGCGACCTTCGTGGCCGTCGGCGCGCTCAGCCTGTTTGCTCTCGCTTTACTGGCCGTCTTCTCTATCTTCAGCTTCTATTACCTCAAAAACCGCACCATCGTCGATCAACGGCTCAGCCAGCCTATCTTCGCCACCACCGCCAAAATCTATGCCGCCCCGCGCGAAGTCCGTCCCGGCCAAAAGCTGTCCGTTGCGCTCATTGCCAATGAGCTGCGCGCGGCCGGTTACACCCCAGACGGTGCCGCGCAAACCTCACAGATCGGCACCTACAGCCAGGGCGTGCAGGCTATCACGGTGCGGCCAGGTCCGCAATCCTTCCACGCGCAGGACAGTGCCACCATACATGTCTCTGGAGGCGTCGTGGACGCAATCTCCGGCGATAAGGGCCAAGAGCTTTCCAGCTACGAGCTCGAACCGCTCCTGATCACCGGCCTGAGCGAAAGCGCCAACCGCATCAAGCGCCGGTTGCTTACCTACGACGAGATCCCGAAAAACATCGTGGGCGCCGTGGTGGCTATCGAGGACCGCCGCTTCTTCGAGCACAGCGGCGTAAATTACTCGCGCCTGCTCTCGGCCGCCATTCAGGATGTCTTTACCGGGCACAAGAGGCAGGGCGGCTCCACGCTGACCATGCAATTGGCGCGCGGCTTCTTCCTCTCGCCGGAAAAGACCTGGAGGCGCAAGGTGGCAGAGATCGCTATCACCTTCCAGCTCGAGCACCGTTTCAGCAAGCAGCAAATCTTCGAGATGTATGCCAACGAGATCAATCTGGGCCAGCGCGGCAGCTTTTCCATCGACGGCTTTGGCGAGGCCGCGCAGGCTTACTTTGACAAAGACGTTAGCCAGCTCACCCTGCCCGAATGCGCGCTTCTGGCAGGCATGATTCAGAGCCCCAACCGCCTGAATCCCTTCCGCCATCCGGAGCGCGCCATCGAGCGCCGCAACCTGGTCCTCGATTCGATGGTGGAGACCGGCGCCATTACAAAGCAAGAAGCCGAGAAAGCCAAGACTGCGCCTCTCCAGCTCGTCCCTTCCAGCGTGGACTCGAGCGAAGCGCCCTACTTCGTCGATCTCGTTCACGATCAGTTGCAGCAAAAGCTCCCCGACCGCGACTTCAACCACGAGGGGCTGCACATCTACACTTCGCTCGACCCCGATCTGCAGCGGCTGGCCACCTCCGCCGTCGACTCCACTGTCCACGTGATCGACGAGCAGGTAGACAAGCTCCATGCCCGCGACAAGCGCCTCGGCAAGCCCTACATTTATCCCCAGGTTGCGCTGATCGCTCTCAATCCCCACACCGGCCAGGTGCTTGCCCTGGTAGGCGGGCGCAGCTACGGCACAAGCCAGTTGAACCATGCGGTGGCCAGCCGTCCCACCGGGTCGATCTTCAAACCCTTTGTGTACGCCGCCGCCTTCCAAACCGCCGCCGAGGGCACAAAGCTGCCCGGACAGACCGGGCTCTTTTCGCCGGTGACGATTCTGAACGACGAGCAGCAGACCTACGGCGCGGGCACGGAGTACGAGTACACGCCGCGCAACTATAAGAGCGAGTTTTATGGCGATATCACTGCGCGCTTCGCGCTCTTGCGCTCTGACAACAACGCGACCATCAGCCTGGCCGGCATGGTGGGCTTCGACCGCGTGGCCGCGCTGGCCCGCGACGCCGGAATTGTCAACGCCCAGGGAACCCCGTCGATGGCGATCGGCTCCTACGACGCCACGCCCCTGCAGATGGCAGGCGCCTACACCGTATTCGCCAACAACGGCCTGCACATCGATCCCTGGATGCTGGCCAGCGTTCGCACCCCCACCGGCGATGTGATCCAGGATTTCTCGCCCGTCTCAAAGCAGGTTCTCGATCCGCGCGTGGCTTTTCTGACCACCTACATGATGGAAGCCGTCCTCGAGGGAAACGGGAGCGATCCCTGCGAGATTGGAGGGCGAGATTTCTGCGGCACCGGCGCCGGCGTGCGCAATATGGGCTTCACTTCTCCCGCTGCCGGCAAGACGGGCACCAGCCACGACGCCTGGTTCGCGGGTTTTACAACCAACCTGCTGTGTATCGTCTGGGTGGGTAACGACGACTACACCGATGTTGCCATCGAGGGCGCGCACGCTGCCGCTCCCATCTGGGCTACGTTCATGCGCCAGGCCGTCGAGCTCCCGCAGTACTCCGATACCAACGACTTCACAGCACCCGAAGGCGTCCAGGTGGTTGCCATCGACAAGAACACCAACCTGCTGGCCGACTCAACCTGCCCGGACGACTACTCGGCAGCGTTCCTTGATGGCACTGCGCCTATGGAATCGTGCAGCCACCCCGCCGAGAAGCGCAATATCCTGCAGAAGATCTTCGGCCTGGGCAAATAAACGATCTGTCGCTCATCCTCTCGCGCTCACCTAATTGCGTGTCATCCTGAGCGACCGAAGCGCAGCGAAGGAAGTCGAAGGATCTGCCCTTAAAATTGTCAGCAAAAAATGGCAGACCACTATCCCGGCTAACTTGCTAACTCGCCATGTGGGCGTAGCACACGCTAACTTGCCGTCTTTGTCTCAACAGGCATTTTCATGGTCTCGAGTGAAACCCAGTTCCATGAATGACTGCGGTCCTGTCATCCTGAGCGACCCGGAACGCAGTGAAGGGGAGTCGAAGGATCTGCAGTTGCTTTTCCTCGGCACCGCATCAAATTAAACGCCGGGTGCCGGGTGCCCCAGGTCCCTCGCATTTGGGGACCTGGGAAAGCACACCTTTCCCCCGAGCAGCTAAAAGCTAATAGCTAAGAGTTAATAGCTGTCTTTCTGGCACCCCGAACACCAGAAGCTCACCCGCGCATTCGGTCCCTGCAGCCGGCTCTCGATCCGCTCGCCGCATCTACGGCATGGCTCGCCCGCGCGCCCGTAGACCCACAGGCTCTCCGCGGGATCGCTGGCGCGTGTCGTCCGCCGCCAACGCCCGCCGTAGGTCACGATGGTGTCGCCCGAATCTTCGAGCACGTTCGCGCCCAAGAGTTTTCGTGCGGCCGCCACGAGCGCATGGAGTCTCTCGTCGCTGAGCGCATCCACGCGGCTGAAGGGATCGACGCCGCACACAAAGCAGATCTCCGACTTGAAGACGTTGCCCACTCCGGCGAGCACCTTCTGGTCGAGCAGCACGTCGGCGATTTCCTCCGCTGCGCGCTCGCGCATCTTCCTCACAGCCTCTGCGGCGTCGAAGGAATCCCTCAGCACGTCCGTCTCCGGAGGCGGAATCCTCGCATCCCGCCTGAGCGTCAGCGCGGTGTGCATCTGCGCCATTGGAACCTTGAAACCCAGCGCCAGGAACTCTTCATTCTCGATGGCGATGCGCAGATTCTGCCTCGGCTGCTGCCATCGCTCCCCGGGCCGGTAGATATGCCAGCTTCCGCTCATCAGCATATGTGTTGCCAGCGTGGCCCCGCCGGAGAAATGAATCAGCAACCACTTGCCGCGCGCCTCCACCCGCTCCACCGTGCGGCCGGTGATGGGCTCGTCATCGTGGAATCGCGTCAGCGTGGGATAGGTTGAGCGAAAGGCGGTGACTTCACGGCCGCCAAGCGCCCGGCCCAGCGCACGCGCTGTGCGAAAGATCGTGTCCCCTTCGGGCATAGGAGAATTCTAGTTCCCCCCCTCGCCCCGCGGTCCGCGGTCCCTTAGTCAGGCTTGCTGTGAACTATGAACTGTGAACACTGTTGCAGATGATTTCCCCCTCCTGTTGCACACTCGATTCAAGACGATGCACCGGTCAGGCTCTGACGACTGGCCACGAACAACTAACAACTGCTCCTAAGTCCTTTGATGAGACATTTTTGGCCGTAACTTGTTGATTCTGGCTATTTTAGCGAATTATATCTTCGATAACTCAAAGAAAATAAGGATCTTATTTACAAAATACCCGGGGGGGGGAGGGGGGTAGGGTAACCGACCATATAAACCTGCCGGCAAATCGGAAAAGAGTCTTGCAGTCTCAACCTATTGCAACTCGCGATGCGACTGTTGCGAGTGCCCCATCGGCGCCGGAATCCGCCTTAGATGCATCCCCAGCGGCCCGGGGTGGAATCCCGCGTCCATCAGGAACCGCGCCATGAAACTCGCCGCCACCGGCTGGCCGTTGATCGTCGTGATCAGCGCGCCGCCGTGGCTGCTTGCCCGCATGCGCTGCCTGCCTTGAGCGCAGAGGAAATGCGCCAGCCCCGCCGCGGTCTGCGAGCGCTCCGGTTCCTCGGCTGGAAGAAAGACCAGCAGATTTGGATTCGCTCGCCGCAGCCACGCCACCAGCCTTCCATTGCGCAGGATGACTTCGGCATACGCAGCCCGCGTCAGCACGCGCGGCGCGCTCTCCGCATCGTCTTCGGCGACCGGCAGTTCGGGCCAGCGCAGGACTGAACCATAGGGGTTTGCCGGATCCGCCGCCGCCAGTTGCGCAAATTCCGGCCGCTCCTCGGGAGGCGCCGACCGCAATTGCCGCAGCAGGTCCACCGCCGCAGGCAGCGCAAACTGGGTCGCGCCCAGCCCGGCCACAAAGTAGCCCCTGCGAATCCGCCCGCTCTCCTCCATCCTCTTGAGCACGTCGTAGACGGCGCCGAACCCTCCCGGCACATTCTCGGCAGCCACCGCTTCGCGCAGCAGCACTCCGTAGCGGTTCAACAGCTGAACGGCAAGCGCGTGACTGCGCTCGGTGGGAGAAGGACTCTCAGCCTCATCGCGCGGCAACAGCGACCACCGTCCCTGCGCCGTCGGCGGCGTGGTCCGCCGCGACCGGAAGACTGCGCCCGTTTGCAGCCGCCTCGGGCTCCGCGCGCTCTCGGGTCTTGCTGTGTAGGCGCGCAGCGCGTGTAGGGAATCGTTCGTGATCAGTCCTCGCCACACCAGGCTCCACAGCGCGTCGATGGTCTCGCCCGGATAGCCCCCGCCTGCCGCCTGATGCAGCGCGTCAAAGAAACTCGCGCCCTGCGACTCGAGCGCCGCCATCAATTTCTCCTCGCGCTCCGTCAACGGTTCCGCGATCGGCCTTCGCTGCGCCAGCAGCGGAAGCTTGTCTGCAAGGAAGAGAGCGATCCTGCCGTCGCGCTCCCCGATCGGCTCGACGCCTGCCCAGGCCACTTCGCCGGCCCCAATCAGCGTGTCCAGAGCCGCCGGCGCGTATCCTGCAACCCGCGCCGGCAGAATCGAGGCCTCCACCAGCGAAGCCGGCAGCGGCGCGCCCTGCAGGCCTTCCACCGCGTCGAGCAACGCATCCAGGCTCGGCCCGCGCACCGGCAGCTCGGACAACGACGCCTCTTCGAATTCCGAGGCCGCGCCTCTTTCCACGCCCCGCCGCGGGCGCAGCACTCCCTGCCAGTGTGTGAAGAAGCGCGCCAGTGTCTCGTGCTCCACGGGTTCCACTTCGCGCCGCAGCTTCGCCAGCGACTTTCTCCTGATCGCTCGCAGAATCTCCGCGTCGCACCACTCGCGATGCAGCCCTCCCGGACGGAATCCGCCCTCGAGCACTCTGCCCTCGTGGACCAGTTGCCTCAACGCCTCCTCGACCGCCGCGGCTGAGAGCCCAAATCGCTGCGCAGGCTCCTTCACCGTGAACGGTCCGTGCGTGCGCGCGTAGCGGCGCACCAGCTCGAGCACCGGATGCACAACGGGCTCAAGCAGGGATGCGGCCAGCCCCGGCGGCAGCGGAATTCCGAGCCCGTCGCGGTATCGCGCCGCATCTTCGGCGGCGATCAGCCGCTTTTCTCCGGCAATTCTCAACTCCAGCAGGCGGCGCGCGCGGATCAGCCGGTCGATTTGCTGCGTCAGGTCTGGCACGTCTGCGCGGCGTGCCATCTCCTCGCGCGATAAATCTCCCAGCCGCAGGCAAAGGTCGTGTAGCCCGTCGACCGTGCGCGCGTGGTAGTTCTCGGCAAGGCACTGCGCTGCCTCTTCCACCTCGGCCATCGCGTCGGCGTCGAGCAACTCGCGCAGATCGGCCTCGCCCAGCAGCTCGCGCAGTTGATCCTGGTCGATGGTGAGCGCCTGCGCTCGACGCTCTGCCAGCGGCGCGTCGCCTTCATAGAGAAAATTCGCTACGTAACTGAAGAGCACCGAGGCTGCGAATGGCGAGGGCTTGCGCGTATCCACCACGTGCACGCGCAACTGGCGCTGCTCAATCGAGTGCAGTGTCTCTTGCAGCGCCGGCATATCGAAGACGTCGCGCAGGCACTCGCGGTAGGCCTCAAGCAGCAGAGGAAACCGCGGGTATTTCGAGGCCACGCTGAGTAGATCGTACGACCGCTTGCGCAACTGCCAGAGCGGCGAGCGCTGGTCGGCCCTGCGGCGCGGCAACAGCAGAGCCCTGCCCGCCGCCTCGCGGAAGCGGCCGGCAAAAAGCGCGGTCGATCCCAGTTGCCGGAGTACGAGCGGCATCGCCTCGGCAGCCTCAATCAGAAACCAATCCGCCGTGGGCGGCTCTTCCGTATCTGGGAAGCGCACCACGAAGCCGTCATCGCCCCACAGCGTTTCCACCTCCGGGCCGCCTGCAGCGCGGATTCGCGCGGCTACCGCCATCGCCCAGGGAATGTGGATGCGGCTGCCGAAGGGCGTCAGCACACAGACCCTCCAATCGCCCAACTCGTCGCGGCAGCGCTCGATCACCACGGTGCGATCGTCAGGCACAGCCTCGGTCGCCGCCTCCTGATCTTTCAGGAAATCCAGCAGATTTCCGGCTGCGCCCTCATCGAGATCGTGTTCATTCGTCAGCCGCAGGAGCGCCGCCGCGCGAGGCACCGCCCGCAGCTCCCTCACCATCGCCCCGATCCGCCGCCCGAACTCGAGCGGCCTTCCCGGGCCGTCGCCCTTCCAGAAAGGCATCTTCCCCGGCTCGCCGGGCGCCGGCGTTACCAGCACACGGTCGTGCGTGATGTCGACGATGCGCCACGTTGACGCGCCCAGGATGAAGTTCTCATTCGGGTGCGACTCGAAGACCATCTCTTCGTCCAGCTCGCCGACACGTACTGCCTTGCCTTCCGTAAACGCAAGAAAAACTCCATACAATCCCCGGTCGGGGATTGTGCCTGCGTTCAGAATGGCCAGCCGTGCCGCGCCCTCCCGCGCCGTCACCACGTTGCGGATGCGGTCCCAGTTCAGCCGCGGCCGCAGCTCGGCAAATTCATCTGACGGGTAACGACCGCTCAGCAGGTCGAGCACGCCTTCAAAGGCCGCTCTCGTCAGCCCGGCGAACGGCGCTGCTCTGCGAACGAGGTCGAAGAGCGAGTCGACGGAGACTTCCGTCGAAGCGGAGCTAGCGGAGTTAGCGGAGCTGAGCCGGAGCTGCTGATCCTCTGATCCCTGACCCCTGTTCCCTGTCTTTAAAGGCGGGTGCGCAGCGATCGCCACCAGTTGCTGCGCCAGCACGTCCAGCGGATTACGCGGGTAGCGCGTTGACTCGATTGCTCCTTCGTGCATCGCCCGCGTCACAGCCGCGCAGGCCACGAGATCGGCCCTGAACTTGGGAAAGATCACGCCTTCGCTGACCGCATCCACGTGGTGCCCGGCTCGGCCGATCCGCTGCATGCCGCTGGCCACCGACGGCGGCGACTCGATCTGGATCACCAGGTCCACGGCGCCCATATCGATTCCGAGTTCCAGCGTCGAGGTGGCGCAGAGAGCGCGAATCTTCCCGGCCTTCAACTGCTCTTCGATGACTGCCCGCTGCGGGGCCGCGAGCGATCCGTGGTGTGCCCGCGCAACCGGCTCCCCTGCAAGTTCGTTCAGCGCGCCAGCCAGCCGCTCGGCCACCTGCCGGCTGTTCACAAACAGAATGGTCGAGTTGCGCTGGCGCACAATCTCCAGCAGCCGCGGATGAATCGCATTCCAGATCGAAACCCTGCGCGGCATCTGCGAGGCAGGTCCGCTGGGAATCTCTTCCATTTCGCCCAGCCGCGCCATGTCCTCGACAGGGACCTCAATGGTGAGCTTCAGCCGCTTGGGCGAGCTTGCATCCACGATCGTGACCGGGCGATAGCGCAATGTGCCTGATTCGACAAACTCGCCAAATCCGGCGCTCTCCTCCTGAGCGACCGAAGCGGCAGCGAAGGGAGCCGAAGGATCTGCAGTTGTTCTTCGCCGGTCTTGCGAAAGCGCAGAGTCTTTCGCAATTACCCCTTCGGAATCGCCTATTGCCGAGTTCTCGGCAGCAGCCGTCCGCCTCGCCGGCTCGCTGACTTGCTGACTTGCTGACTTGCTCTCCGTCTGAATACCGCCCAAAAATCTCGCTACCTCTTCGAGCGGTCTCTGCGTCGCCGAGAGTCCAATCCGCTGCAGCGGCCGCCCGACGAGCGCTTCGAGCCTTTCCAAAGATAGTGAAAGGTGCGCGCCGCGCTTTGTGGGTACGAGCGAGTGGATCTCGTCCACAATCACGGTTTCCACCGTGCGCAGCGCTTCGGCCGCCTGCGAGGTCAGCAGCAGATAGAGCGACTCCGGTGTGGTGATCAGGATTTCCGCCGGCTGCCGGCTGAAACGCGCGCGCTCCTTTTGCGGCGTGTCGCCCGTGCGCACACTGATAGCCGGCTCGTGGATCGCGACCTCCATCCGCTGCGCGAAGTTCGCCATTCCCTTGAGCGGCGAGCGCAGGTTCCGCTCCACGTCCACCGCCAGCGCCTTCAGCGGCGAGACATAAACGATTCGGCAGCCGCCTGGCCGCCTTTCTTTTGCCCGGCTCTCTGACAACTGACAACTGACAACTGGCAACTGTTGCAGCATCAGCCTGTCCAGGCACCACAAGAACGCCGCGAGGGTCTTGCCGCTCCCTGTGGGCGCCAGGATCAAGGCATTCTCCCCGCGCGCAATGACGGGCCAGCCCAGCCGCTGCGCTGCGGTGGGCGCTTCAAAGACGGCCCGGAACCACGCCGCCGTAACGGGGTGAAAAACTCCCAGAGGGTCGCTGCTAAGCTCGGGATTGGTCCTCTGGTCTGTCACGCTCCTCTGAGAATACTCCACGGCGAATATGAGGCGAAAGAGCGCCAGATGCGAATCTGTGATGCCTCGCGACTATTTGACCGGCTTGGCCTGAGGCTTTTTGACTTCAACAAAATCCTGATGGCTCAGGAGTCTGTATTTTCCATCATTGAACCGGTAGGTCTCTGTCCAGTTTTCAGACCTTAGCGAAATCGCAGGACCCTCTTCATCGCGTCCTCGAGAGCTCACCTCAATATCGAAAAACTCTCGCAGATGGCCTGATCGATCCTGGCTGAGCGCGAAACGGAACGCTGCCCATGATCGATATCGAATCCTCGGACCGAACTTTCCAGTCGGATCATAGGCCCCGTAATTATCCTTCTCGTCGTCAATTCTCCACACTTCAGAAACTGATTTATCAAGCGGCACGACCAAAACCTTATTCGATGAAGAATAGCCTTGCCCTGCATACCCAGCCCATAAGATCAACCCGTGCTTTTCTGGCCCTGCCTTGACGAGATCGACGCTCGGCGGCCCACCCCAACTGCCGTAGAACCCAACTGCGGCATTCGCGCTCTCCAATATCCAGTGCTCCCCCCGCCCCGCGAATACACCCACGCCAATTGCCGGCGCGCACATGTGACACTCATACCCACCCGGAGAATTGGTAGGCTTGGCGCTCGCTGCCACATAGACTCTCGTTGTACCGCTTTCCTGAACCTCTGCCATCAACAAGGCTGCGATGGAGACGGCAGCGTTCTCCTGGTCGCATGCCCAACCCTCATGTATTTCTTGCGACTTTTTCTGCGCGTCTGTACATACCCACTGCGCCGTTTTCGTCTTTGCATCGTAGTTGTTATAGATCTGCCTCAGTGCCTCGTCCTGTGGCAATGGGTCCTGCGCCGCCGTCGCCGCAGCGACACCCAGGCACCCGGCCAAGAGCATCAACGCCCTCATCCAATTCGCTCCCACCCGATCTCTCCTCACGAAATCGGCCCTATGGTAGCACTTTCATCTCACGCTGCTACCATGATTCTTCAGGACTTTCCATGCGCGACCACCTCGCCACACTGCTCGACGACTTCCGCTGCTTTGACCGCGCGACGGCCGTTGTCCATTACCAGGGCAACCGGCGCCGGGTCGCCTCATACAGCCAGATCGCTTCACTCGCCGGCCGCTTTGCCGCGCTGCTTGCGCAAAAGGGCATTGGCCCCGGAGACCGCGTTCTGCTGTGGGCTGAAAACAGCGCCGAATGGATCGCAGCCTTTTACGGCTGCATGCTGCGCGGCGTGCTTGCGGTGCCACTTGACGCTGCCGGTTCGGCCGATTTCGCCGCCCGCGTCGCCGCTGACGTTCAGCCGCGCCTTGCCGTGGGCGATTCCCTGCTGCTCACTCAGCTGCTCCCCGAATGGCCCCGCCTGGCCTTTGAAGACTGGCTCCAGGCTCTTCCCGCCGCCGAGATGGGCCCCATCTCCGGCCTCTCGCGTGAGACTCCGCTAGAAATCCTCTTCACCTCCGGCACCACGGGCGACCCCAAAGGCGTCGTCATTACTCACGGAAATGTTCTCTCGGGCGTGGTTCCTATTGAGGAAGGCGCCCGGCCCTACATGCGCTACGAGCGGCTCATCCATCCGCTGCGCATCCTTCACACGCTGCCGCTCAGCCACGTCTTCGGTCAGACCATGGGCCTCTGGGTGCCTCCCATCTTCGCTGCCGAGTTGCACCTTGAGAGCCGCCTGGCCGCGCCGCGCCTCATCGAGACGATCCGCCGCGAGCGCATCAGCGTGCTGGCCGCTGTTCCTCGCGTCCAGGCGCTGCTCAAGAGTCACCTTGAAGCTGTCTACCCGGATCTCGCCGAGCGCGCCGCCGCCAGCACGAAGATCGGCGCCCTCCACCGTTGGTGGCGCTTCCGCGCCATTCACCGGCTCTTCGGGCTCAAGTTCTGGGCCTTTGTTTCCGGTGGCGGCGCACTGGCAGGCCCACTCGAACAGTTCTGGAACACGCTGGGGTTCGTTGAGGTGCAGGGCTACGGCATGACGGAGACCACCGCCCTGATCACCCTCAACCACCCTTTCCACGTGGCGCGCGGAACGATCGGAAAGCCATTGCCGGATCGCGAGGTCAAGATCGGACCCGACGGCGAAGTTCTTGTCCGCGGCCCTATGATCTCGGCGGCCACTTGGCAGAATGGCCGGATGCACTCGCGTGGGGACGGGTGGCTGGCCACGGGCGACCTGGCCGAGCGCCAGGAGTCGGGCGATCTCCGCTTCCTTGGCCGCAAGAGCGAGGTCATCGTGACCGCAGCTGGCGTCAATGTTCACCCCGAGGATCTGGAAGCAGCCGTCGAGGAGCAGCCAGCCGTCTCCGGCTGCTCCGTCGTCCCCATCGCGACTGCGGCCGGCCCGGAGCCTTGCGCCGTCCTCGCAGTTCGCGGCGCCGAGGAGCAGGCTGCCCGCGCCGTCGAGGGAGCCAACCGGCGACTGGCAGAGTTTCAGCGCATCCGGCGTTGGGTTCTGTGGCCCGATCCCGATCTTCCCCGCACCTCCACCGGCAAGGTCCGCCGCAAGGATGTCTCCGCCTGGCTCGAACGCATCCAGACGGCGGCCACTTCTCCGAACGGGGCCGGAACCTTCGCCGCCTCCTCTGACTGGTTGCTGGCGCTCATCGCCCAGATCTCCGGCGAATCGCTTCCCGGCGTGGGTGACGAGCTTCGCCTGTCCGAGGATTTCCATCTCGACAGCCTCGGCCGCGTCCAGCTCGCCGCGGCCATCGAAGACCGCCTCGGCATCGTCTCCACAGCTAGCCTGCTCGAAGAGGTCCAAACCGTCGGCGAGCTTCGTCGTTGGATCGCCTCAGGCAGCACTGGCGTGATTGCTTCCGCGCCCGATACTACCTCCGCGGAAGCGCCGCCGCTTGCCGCCACCGCCCCCGCGAAAGCGCCGGAACCCGCGGCCGAACCTGCCGCCCGCCATATTTACCCCGCGTGGCCCTGGTGGGTGCCCGTCCAATGGCTGCGGACTGCGTTTATCGAAGCCGCCATGCGTCCGCTGGTCTGGCTGCTGGCCCACCCACGCGTGGTCGTGCCCGCTGAACCTCTCGCGCCCGCCGCCCCGCTCCTGATCGTCGCCAACCACGTCACCGCCTACGACGGCGCGCTCATTGAGTATGCGCTCCCGGGCTCCATGCGCCGACGCATCGCTGTGGCCATGAGCGGCGAAATGCTGGAGGACTTCCGTCACGCCCGCAATCCCGACGATGGCCCGCGGCACGGCCGCTTCTATCCCCTCGGCCCGCCTGCCTGGTTCCTCGTTACGGCGCTGTTCAACGTCTTTCCGCTGCCGCGGCTGCGCAACTTCCAGGCTAGCTTTGCCCACGCCGGCAAGGCGATGGACCACGGCTACCATGTGCTGGTCTTCCCTGAGGGCACGCGCTCTGCCGAAGGCACTCTGGCCCGCTTTCGGCCCGGCATCGGCATTCTGGTGCGACAGTCGGGAGCCGATGTGCTGCCCGTGGGCCTTCGTGGCCTAGGCGAGCTCAAGACCACGGGCCGCCCCTGGTTCCGCTCGGGGATTCTCGAGGTTCACGTAGGCAAGCCCATCCGCTTCGCCCCGGGCGAATCGGAGGCCGCCATCGCCGCACGCCTGCACGAAGAAGTCGCGCGGCTGGCCGGGCAAGCCTGACCGGTCAAATGAAGAACTGATAGTTTTGCTTGAAGTTCCGTGCTGAAGATTAGAGCAATTCGGCACTTGCTAGAACTGGCAGGTGGTTGCTGCGCTCGAGAAGAAAGGTGAATTGAAAAGTGTGGCCCAGGTTCTTTTGAGACCTGGGCCACCTGATTATCGGTTTGAAGCCATGACCGCGGTGAAGCATCTGCCTAGAAGGTCATCTTCAGCGCAAACTGGATCTGCCGCGCGTTATACCCCAGCGACGTCTGGGTAATGGTGCCGAAAGTAGTGGGGACGATCTGATACTGGTTGTTGGGTTGCGCGAAATTGGTAGTGTTCATGATGTTGAAAAACTCGGCGCGAAATTCCGCTTTAGCCTTCTCGTAGACCGGGAAGGTCTTGAAGATTGAAACGTCGAGGTGGCGGAAGTGCGGTCCCCACAGTTGATTTCTGTGTTCAAGGTACGGCCCGACAGTCGGGTTGGTGAGTGAGGTAGCGGTGCCCCACAGTTGACCGATGGTGCCGTATTGCTGCGGCGCGAACGCCGCCGTGTTGAACCACTTACTGACGCCTTTGCCGAGCGGCGTAAAGTCGCTGCTGATCTGGTTCGGACGATCGTTGTTCGCCGTATTGGTGTTGCTTTGGCTGGCGGCGTCAGCGAGGACGGTATTGCCGTTGACAACGCATGTGGTGGTGCCGCTGACAACGCAGGCGCTGGAGCCGTTGACAACGGAGAACGGCAGCCCTGAGGACCAGACATAGAGGATATTGCCTTGCCATCCCTTGGCAGCCAGGCCCTGCACGCCGTGCAGCTTGTCGCCCCATGGTTCGGCATAGTTGATGCGCGCGGTAATACGGTGGCGGTTGTCAAGATCGGAGTTGCCCCAATCCACCAGCTTGATATTGCTGGGATAGGCGCCAAAGCCATCCGATTTGGTTGCGCTGTTGGTATTGACGCCGATCTGCGAACCGAGCGTAATGGAGTCGTCGGTGTGATGCGAAAGCGTGTAGGATCCGCCAACTGTCAGGCCTTGCGCGGCACGCCGATCGAAGACTGCTTCAAATGCGTTGAAGTCCGAAGTCCCGATGCTGAGCATGTCTTGGATGGTTGTGATGCCGGGAACGGTCGAGTAGTAGGGGCGAAGGGCGTTGAACGCAGCGGAGTTGGCCACGGTGGTGTTGGGAGAAGGCACGTTGTAGTCCTGGAAGTTTGCCACTTCATGCCGTCCCTGCTGGCCCACGTAACCCACGGAAAATACGTTCGGCCCCAGTTCCTTCTGGATGAAGAGGTTGTACTGCGCGATGGATGTGTTCTTGAAATGCGTCCCGATCGCCTGCGCTATGCCGCCGACTGGGTTGGCGGGGTCCTCCGGAGCTGGCGTGGGCAGGCCGGCGGAGAAGTTGTTGAAGCCCGCCGGGCAGGTTCCCGCAGCCTCGTTGCACGCGGCGTAGAAGTAGCTGTAGGGAATGTTGCGCATGATGCCATAGGCGGCGGAGATGGACCCAGGGAAGTAAACCATCCCGGCGCCGCCGCGCACAACCAATCCCGGCTTCGGGTTATACGCAAATCCAAGGCGCGGCTGCCAATCGCGAAAGTCCTTGCTCAGGCCGGCGTAGCTGTTCACGCCGTTCTGATTGGCCAGGATGATCTTCCCGCTATCCTGATCAAAGTTCGCCAGGTGGTTATAGTTTTCGGTGAAGGGGGTGTAGATGTCGTAGCGCAGCCCCAGATTCACCGTCAGGTTGCGGAAGAGGCGCCAGTCATCCTGAATGTAGAAGCCGTCTTCATAGGTACGGTAGCTCGAATTGATCAGATAATCGACGCGGTTGACGAAGAGTGGCTTGCCGGAGACCAGCGACTGGAAAGTCGGGAACTGGAACAATCCCTCGCCTCTAGATTGGCCGCCCTGGAAGGTATTCCTCCGAATGAAGTTTCCGCCCATCTTCGTCGTATGGTGGCCATGAGTGTAGGTGACGGAAGCAAACCCCGAGTAAGTGTTATCGCGCTCGATGAGCGGGATGCTTACGCCGCCGGTTCCAAGCGGATATCCGGCTCCCGTCAAAAACGCGGCAGCCAGGCCCGAGTTGTTGGCGCCCACGTTGATGCCCGGCTGGCCGAAGGCCGCGTTCGGGTTCAGACCGTCGTTCCAGGTGGTCGAGGCGTTGTTGATGTACAGATAGGAGAGCTTGCCTTCAGCCAGAAGGTGGGCGGAGAAGACGTGCTGGTAGCTGATAACGGCATTGTCGGCGTCGTCCACGGCCGGGCCGTTGCCGAATCCCTCGGGGACAATCTTAAGTCCGGCGACCGTATTGGTTGGCAGGGCGGCTCCCTGCGCGCTTGTCACATGATTGTACGTGTAGCGCGCAAAGACAATATCCTTCGGCGTGATCTGGTAATCGAGGCGTCCGTCGGCTGTCCTTGAGAAGTAGGAGTTCTTGCCCGCTCCGGTGTACTTCGGCGTGCACGGAGCCGCAATGCTGGGGACGCAACCGTTGTTGGGGGGCGGCAAGAGAGAGAAGTAGTCCAGGCCGGCGGCGTCGAGTTGGTTTGACGGCACCGATGCCCCAGTTGTGTCGGAGAAGTCGCCCGGATTCTGTTCCTCGTAGAGCGAAGGCACAACGAACACACTCGGGTTCTGCCCCATTACCTGCCGCTCCTCCTCAAAATCACCGAAAAAGAACAGGTGATCCTTGCGGATGGGACCGCCCAGGCTTGCGCCGTACTGGTTCTGCCGGAGTTCGTTCTTGGGGATATGCGCGCCGAAGGCGTATGCTGACGCGTCAAGTTTGTCGTTGCGGAAGAACTCGTAGACCGATCCGTGGTAGGCATTGGTGCCGCTCTTGGTAATCACGTTGATTACGCCGCCGCCGGTTCTGCCTACGTCCGCCGTAAATGTGTTGGTCTGTACCAGGACCTGCGCGATGGCATCGATCGACGGCCTCACACCTATGGTGCCGTTGTATCTTTCAATGTTGTCCGTACCATCGATCATCTGGTAATTGATGTTTTCAGACTGGCTGTTGATGGAAATGGACGAGGTCTGGCGCCGGTCGGCCGGATAAGTGCCGCTGGTGGGGCCGTCGGCATGGCCTTCATTTACGCCCGGAGTCAGCAGCACCAGGCCGATGAAGTTTCTGCCGTTGAGAGGAAGATCCTGAACGGCGTGGTCGGTGAGGGTCGTGGCGATCGAGGACGAGTCTGTCTGCAGCGCAGACACGTCAGATGTAACGTTGACGACTTCATTCACCTGTCCGACCTGCATGGTTGCATCGGCGCGGAAGATGTCTCCGGCGGCCAGATGGATATTCGTGACGACGACCTGCTTGAAGCCTGTTGCCGTGACGGTGACGCGATAGGTGCCGGGATTGAGAGAAGTGAAGGTGTATTCTCCCGTCGCGTCAGTCTTGAACTGCTTTTCCTGGTTGGTATCCGTGTTGAGCAACGTCACGCTGGCTCCGTTGACGGTTGCCTGGGATGCATCGGTTACAGTGCCGACGACTTGACCGGTGGTTGCTTGAGCATGGCCCGCCAGGGGAAAGAAGAGGACGAGCGCGAGCAATACGCTCGCTGCCGCAAAGAACCTAAGGATGATTGATTGCATGTTTTGCCTCCTACGGCTTTGCAAGGGACGCTCGCACTTGACTCGCGGCCCCCGATTTTTTTGGATAGTGCGTTCCTGGCACCGTCAAGCGATTTTGTTGTCACTCACGCCAGGGAAGCTGGTCTATCTCCCTTTCGACACCACAAAGTTCAGGCATGTTTGGTGAGATCAGCCTAGCCCGTACACTCTATTGTTCTGATGAGGACCTTTTTACGGCGCTTATGCATCGCTGCAGCGCACTTCAGCGCCAACTTCCTCCCCCGCGTGCACTGCGCCACGCAGTTCCCCTCCGCACAGGGTTTCTTTACAGCGCGCGAACAACTCTCCCTTGCTGGGTACGAGTTAGATAGCACCGCTGTAATTGCGCTGTCTAACGGTTTGTTGCGATGGAGGGTCATCGAACAAACCGATGTTCGGTACTTGTAATACAGAACTGTCCGGCGCAGCGATTGCCAAGGAGATCGTGATCACTTTTCGCGGTGTGAATTCTGCAGCTTTCGGCTGCGGTGGGGGCCAAAACTGCCTAAGACGCAAGCTGTGACCTTTAAGGCGGGCGGCCTGTTGCAGGGGAAACGAAGTACTTTCTGTCACACATGCCGAACGGCGCAGACGCCGCGAGCACGCAGACAGGTCTTTGTCCGCGGGCTCGTGGTCCAATTCAAGGACCTTGGGGCACATTCAAATTAACTTAGTCTTTCGCCGCCTCTTGTCCTGCCAGGCGCCCGAACGTCAGGGCAGTGCCATGAGACACGCCGGCAGCGGCCAGCGCATATTCGCCGGAGAACCGCCCGCCCATGGCGTTGCCCGCGGCATAGAGGCCCGGAATCGGCTCGAACTTGTCGTCGCAGACGTTGCACCTGGCGTTCACGACCAGGCCGCTTGTCACCACCAGCAGCGCGGTGGACGTCGGCCCACCGTAAAACGGAGGCGTTTCCACCGGAAACAGGCGGTCGGCGCGCTTATAGAAGTCGGTGTCCTTGCCGGCATGAGCCATTTCGTTGTAGCGCTTCACAGTGGCCAGGAAAGCATCCACCGGAAGGCCGAGCTCCTTCGCAAGACCCTCCAGCGTATCCGACGTCTTGGACGCTCCGAGCACATCCTCTTCGGTGATGTTCGAACCCCAACCGCCTCCAAGGATGTGCGACACTTCCGGGGCCACAGAGGTCCTCATGCCGTGGCTGATGCCCTGGCACTCCAGTTGCTCCTTCCACTTCGCGTCGAAGATCTGGAAGGCCTGGTTCCCGGGCTGGCGTTCGATGGCATTGGTGAAGACCTGGCCGTCGTTGTCTTCGTTCATGAACCGTTCGCCGTGCACATTCACCAGCAGAAAGGAATCGGTGCCGAGCGGCCCTCCAATGCTGTGGTTCACAGGCGCGTGCGGTCCGCGCTCCATCTGCGCGCCGATCCACATTCCCATCTTGTGGCCGTCGCCGGTATGCGTCGTCACGCCGTTGGCGTCCTTGTTGGGGAAGATCCAATCCGTATACAGGTCGGCAACGTCAGGGCAGAATTTTTCCACCATCTTCGGGTCGCCGGCGTAATCGCCGGTGCAGAGCACGACGCCCTTTTTCGCGATGTACTTGATGTAGTTGCCCGCCTTGTCCTGCGCGATCACTCCGGTCACCCGGCCCTGATTGTCAGCGCGAATCAACTGCCGCGCCCAGGTGGAGAACGCAAACTTGCCACCCATCGCCACGCACTTCTTGTAGACGATCCTCAGTGCATTACCCATGTCGGGCATAAGCTGGTGCGCGGTGGTGTAGATCTTGTAATGTTCCTTGGCCGGGTCGTACGGCGCGGGATGAGGCCAGTGCGGAACACGCACGAACACTTCGTCGGTTTCGTTCGGAATGAGGAAGTTCTCGTCGATGAGCTTGTAGTCGGGGATCAACTCCAGCCACCAGTCGAACGCGGCGCCGCTGTTCTCGGCCCAATAGCGCCAAAGTTCGCCGTTGGTGCGGCCGTGGTAATAATCCTGGATCACGGTCACAATCTCGGCCGGATCGACCACGTTGCCGATCTTCTTGTCGATCGAGCAGTTGATCACGCCGATATCAGAGCTGCGATAGACAATGTCTGTGGCCTTCTCGATCACAACGACCTTCGCGCCCGCCTCCAGCGCCGCCCTCGCCGCGCTCAGGCCCGAAAGAGCCGCGCCGATCACCACCACATCGGTCTTGATGGTCCTCGAGATCTTGCTGTCAGGAATAGGAGCAGGGGCTTTCAGGAAATCAAACTGAGTTTCCCGCTGAGCCGCCTTGCTCGCGGCCTTTCGGCGCGCGGGGGCCGCTTGCTTCTTTTTCGCGTTCACATTCGGGCGCGCCGCAAATGCCTGCTTCTTTTTGCCCGCCGCGACGATTGGCTTCTTTTTCGCCGCCGTTTTCGGGCTCGCTGCAACTGTTTGCTTCTTCTTGCCGGCTGAAATCACCGGCTTCTTCTTCCCCTTCGCTGCAACCGCTTGCGTCTTGCTTGCCTTCATTCGATCTCTCCCTCAATCGTCCTTAGTCCCTTAGTCCCTTAGTCCCTCAGTCCCTGGTCCCTGGCCCCTAGCCCTTCGCAGCCTCCTGCCCGGCCAGGCGTCCGAACGTCAGCGCCGTGCCATGACTCACGCCGGCAGCGATCACCGCATAGTCCGCCGAGAATCGCCCGCCCATGGCGTTCCCCGCCGCATAAAGGCCGGGAATCGGAGCGAACTTGCTGTCGCAGACATTGCACTTCGCGGTCACCACCAGGCCGCCCATCATCACCAGCAGCATAGGCTGCATGGAGCCGCCGTAGAACGGAGCCGTTTCCACCGGGAAAAGACGGTCGGCGCGCTTGTAGTAGTCCGTGTCCTTGCCTGCATGAGCCATCTGGTTGTAGCGCTTGATGGTGGCCACGAAGGCATCCGCTGGAAGCCCAAGTTCCGTCGCCAGGCCTTCCAGCGTATCCGACTTCTTGGCCGCGCGGGTCACAGCCTCTTCGGTCGTGAGCGAGTTGAAAACGCCCATGGAGGTTGACCCGGTGGGACTCAATCCGCTCCTCATTCCGTGGCTGATGCCCTGGTACTGCAACTGGTCTTTCCACTTCGCGTCGAAAATCTGATAGCACTTGTTCCCAGGCTGGCGCTCCATGGCGTTGGTGAATTGCTGGCCGTCGTTGTCTTCGTTCATGAATCGCTCGCCGCGCGCATTCACCAGCAGGAAGGCGTCGTCGTTCAGCGGTCCGCCCATGCAGTGGCTCACCGGGGCGTGCGGCCCGCGCTCCATCTGCGCGCCGATCCACATGCCCATTCTGTGGCCATCGCCGGTGTTCGTAGATACGCCGTTGGCGTCCTTGTTCGGGAAGAAGCCGTGCGTGTACAGATCGGCGCACTCCGGAGCGAACTTCTCCATCATTTTGCGGTCGCTCGAGTAATCGCCCGTGCAGAGCACCACACCTTTCTGGGCGATGTACTTGATATAGTTGCCTTCCTTATCCTGCGCGATCACGCCTGTCACGCGCCCCTCGTTGTTGGGCCGAATCAACTGCCGCGCCCAGGTTGAAAACGCGAAGTTCGCGCCCAGATCCTGGCATTTCTTATACGTGGCGCGCATGGCGTTGCCCATGTCCGGCACGAACTGATGCACCGTGGAGTATGTCTTGAAATGCTCTTTGGCGGGGTTGTATGCCTTCGGGTGCGGCCAGTGCGGCATGCGGACGTACACGTCGGGAGTGCCTCTCGGAGCGTCTACGGCTTCATCTACCAGCTTGTAATCGGGAACCAGGCTTAGCCACCAGTCCAGCGCGGCGCCGCTGTTCTCGGCCCAGTAACGCCACAGATCGGTGTTGGTGCGGTTGTGATAGTAATCCTGCATCGCGGTCACAATCTCGGCCGGATCGATGGTGTTGCCCAGCTTTTTGCTGATCGAGCTGTTGATCACGCCCACGTCCGAGCTGCGATAGACGATGTCCTTCGATTTTTCGATCACGGCAACCTTGGCGCCCGCCTCCAGCGCGGCGCGCGCCGCGCTCAGGCCGGAAAGAGCCGCGCCGATCACCACCACGTCGACAGTGACGGTCTTCGAGATCTTGCTGTCTGGAATCGGATCGGGGACCTTCGAGAAGTCGGGCAGATTTATGGGCGCAGAGGGTCCGCCCATCCCCCCCGGCCCCAGTGTGCCCGGCGCTCCTGGTCCTTGTGCGCCGCCCCCTCCAGGCCCCTGCGCGCCTGGCCCTCCCTGCTCTTGTGCACGGGCTACCATCCCGGGCGCAACCACGGTTGCCACGCCTGCCGCCAGCGAGCCCCTCAAAAAATTCCGACGCGCTGGAACCATCTTCTCCTCGTTTTCCTTCATTTCCATCTCTCCCTCAAGTTGGCTCGCTCGCACCCGCAGCTGCAATTCGCGCCGAACGCTCTCCGGTTTTTTTGAGCGCTTTTCCGGGTCCCGTATCGCCGGTGCATGACTTTGGTTGTGACTCATCGATTATCTTCACACAGCGACGCCACCCCGTTCCAGATGTACTTTTCGCACGGTGACTGCCCTCGCCGCGTGTTCGCTAGCGGCCATGGAGGGAAAGGGCCAAGGCCAGAGAAGGCAACGCCGGATGGGAACGTCAGACGCGTCTGATCGAAAAGTATCTCGCCCAAGCAGGATGAGAGGTTCCCCGCTCCCTTACTTCGGCGTGACGTCGGTTATGGGCAGGTCCCAGTGTCCGAGCAGGATCTCGAAGCGTCGCTGTTCTTCGCGCTTGTAGGTCTCCTGGTCGGGCCAGAGCTCTTTTTTGATGCGCTCCTCGTCGGGATTCTCGGTCGTGGCCACGGTGGAGTTCCTGTACACGATGGTCACGCGGTAATCCCAGCGGCCGTCCTCGGTGGTGTGGTAGGCTGGCGACTCGATTTTGAGCGAGAGAAGCCTGCCCGATTCCTTTTCCTTCAGGAGCATCGGCCAGTGGTTTTTGAGAAAGAGTGTGAGGAACTCCTGCTGATGACCCCATTGGCACTTGTAGTAGTACTCGATGGTGTAGGGTTGGCCGGCGGCGGTCTGGGCCGGAGCGCCCTGCGCTGCGAGCGGGGCGGCGGCAGCGGCCGCAAATAGGGGGAACAAAACGGCCAAGAACAATCTGCGCATAATACCTCCGAGGGTGAGTCTGGGGCTAAATTACATTACTTGACACCCCTTTTGCCATCGCGGTGCTATAGTTTTTGCCAAGCTCACAGATTCGCAGGCGTACATGGGCCCGGCCTAAAGTCAGGGGGAATCTTGAGACGTCCCGCCGGAGTCGCTGCTTCCGCCATAGTCATTGCCCTGCTTTCTCTCCTTCAGCTCGTTCTGGCGCTCGGGATGGTCTTTCCTGCCGTCATGCTGCGGAAGAACCCCTGGAGGACGGGAACCACGTCGCATTCTTTCTGGTTGCCCGCCTTGCTGTGCGGGCTCTGCGTGTCCTTTGTTCTGCTTACCGTCTGGGGCATCGTCGCCGCTATCGGTGTTTACCGTCTCCGCGGATGGGCCCGGTCCTCGATCCTCATCCTGGGCGGTGGACTGGTGGTCGGGTTGTTCTCCGGGCTGGGCACCCTGGCAACTATGGCGATGCCGCTGCCACTGACGCGGGGCATGGGCGTCGTCCAGGCTCAAGCCGTGCTGATGGCGAGAGCTGGAATGGCGGTGGCTGCCTTCTCGTTTACGGCCATGCTGGCTATCGGCGCCTGGTGGCTCGTCTGCTTCAATCTCAAATCGGTGCGCGCAATCTTCGCCGGAGCCACAGCAGAGCTGGTCGAGAGCCGGCGGCCGATTCTGATCTCCATCTATGCTGTCTTTCTCTTCGCAGGCTCAATCAGCCTCGCGTCCGTGGTCTACCTACATTCGCCCGCTCATTTGCTTTGGCTGGAACTGCGCGGCAGGCCAGGAGCCGCCGTCTACATTTGCAGCGCCGCTTTGAACCTTTTCGCCGGCATCGGCCTGTGGCGCTTGAAGGAATGGGCCCGGAGGCTGGCGCTGGCGTTAGTCGCTTTCAGTCTCGCTCAATACAGCTTCATTTTCTTCCACCCTGCCCCTATTCAGGACACCATCATCACGAGAACAAAGCAAGTCATCATACTGCACGCCGCCTCGCCTGATAGTTTGCATGGCTACATGCCTATCCTCCGGTTTTGCCTTTCGCTCGTGTATATGGCCGCGGTCGCCTACATGCTCCACCACTATCGTGGCCGATTCCAGCCGCCGACGCCGCAGCAGGCGGAGTTGCCGGCTCCATTCGTGTAATGGCTTGTGCCGCGCAGCAGAAAAAAAACGGCCCCCGTTTTCAGCGGGGGCCAAGTTGCCTTGGTTCTCTCGCTTTGCGAGAGCTCGATTGGCGGCCGGAAGGCTTAAATCGCCTGTCCTGCCTGCGGAACGGCGCCACTCGGGGGAGGGCTGCGCGGTCTGCGCTTAGGGCCGTTCTGCGCCAGCTGAGGCAGCAACCCCTTGTGGAGTGGCTTCTGCCTGGGCCGCCAAACTGTTTTGCATCAGCCTGATGTGCACGTTGCTGGTGCGAATCTTTTCGGCCGTCTGGCCTTCGCCGCCGGACGGGTTCTCCTGGGCATTGCCCAGAGCTATGGAATGCATGCGGTACACCGGAATCTGGTGTTCGGTCACGAGATAGCGCTTGACCGCGTCGGCCAGCCGCTGCGAGTTCTGAACTCCGGGGCCGCCCGCCGCCGGACTCTGGGCCACGATGTCGAGAACATAGCCCTTCTGTCCGTTCAGCCCAGCTGCCAGGTCGTCAAGCTGCTTGCGGGCGTCGTCGCTCAGCATCATGCTTCCACGCTTGAAAGTGATGTCAAGATCGGAGACCTGGCGGTACTGGTCGATGCCCTTGACGGTTGTATTCAACTGGTCCACATGGCCTGAAGCACCCTGGGCGATTCCATTGGCGTTCTGCGCCTGGTTGCCGGCCGCAGTCGCCGTCTGGTTCGCTTGGTCGGCAGTCGACTGTGCGCGCGTGATTCCGGCCTGCGCACGGGCGTCCACGTCCTTAATGTCGCGGGAGTTGCGGGCGCTCACTTCATCCAGTTCACTGAGCCGGTCGTTGATCGGGTCCGTCTGCTTCTTCACCCACTTTTTGCGGGCCCAGGGGTTAACTTTTCCCCAAAAGCCCTCGGGGGCGGGCTGGGGAGCGGAGGTTGCGGTGGGGGAGGGCTGTGTTTCTGCAGCAGCCGGTTGAGATTGCTGGTTCGTCTGCTGTTGCGATGCCTGCGCCCAGGCGGGGACTCCAAGTGCAGATGCCAGCGCCAATACTGCCAGCTGGCGGGGGAACGGGGGGAAATAGGATGAAACTGTTCTCATTTTTCTCGGTTCTCCTGTTTCTGAGCGCCTTTGTTTACGTTCCAGCGCCTTTGTTTGCGACCGGGCCGCGTGAACGCAATTCGAACTTGCCTACCTATGTGCAAGACTCATGCCAAACTGGAAATGCCGGATAAAGAACTCCTAATCGACAGAAAACATGGCATTTCTGCATCGCAGGTTGCCTCTTGAACGCCGGAGGCATTCGCCTCTCTGACGGCGCTTGGCGGTAAATTCTTCCTGTGTCGGGAATTTTCTACTGAGTACGAAAGTGCCTCGCGGCGGTACTACTTTGATACGACCCGGACAATACGCACTTCGGGGTAGGCCCCATTCCAGGTGTCGGCCAGCGTGTCGAAGATCAGCCGGAAATCCCGCTCATCGCCCGGCTTGAGCGGGGCAGCCGAGACCGGCTCTATATCTACATAAGGATCGCGGGTCCGGATTAGCATCAGTGGCTGGGTCTCGTTCTGCGTAACATCATGGAACACGTCCCGGAAAAGGACTTGCACTGTGACCGAAGTGACGGTCCGGCTTCCCGTGTTCGCAATGTGTCCATCGAGGTAGGTCACTTTCCCGCCAGCCAGATTGGCCGACTGGCTCATCTCCACTTGCGTGATGGGCAAACTGGAGGCGTAGGGGTCGGGCTGCGCCGAAATGGGCGTGACCTGGCGGGTGGCCTTTCCGTGCTCGAGGATCACAAAAAGAACCGCCGCCGCGACCACAACAATGGCCGTGGCCACCGCGACCGGCAGCCAGTTGCGTTCGCTTTTCGGCACGGGATCGATCTGCAAGGGACCTGCGCTCACGTCCGTGATTCTACACCCGCTACCAGAGGAGCGCCTCCATCGCCCGCGCTCATCTGTCCCCCTGAGCGTCCATCCGATCACCATATAAGAGACGCGGACAGATTTCTTCTTCGGTTCATTCAAAAAAGAGCATCCGCAAAAGAGCATCCGGCTACTCTGCTGCGTTCTCTAATCAGCAGACAAGCAACTTTCACAGCTCGATCGATTACCCGGAGCGACCCGCAGTAACATCTCGAAAGGAACGCGGCTTGAACGCGGCGCCGGTGTCAGCCGATAAACATGAAAAGGGCCACAAAAATGGATACTTCCCCTCATTACGGTTCGCTTAGAGAAGGCTCCCCAAAAACGGCGGAAAGGCTCTACCTCGGCATGACGCTGGCCGCCATGCTCCTGCTGCTGGTAAGCCTGTGGGTCTTCTGAAGGCCAAGTCTCATCCGAAGCTGGCCCGCTTGACCGACTGCCGGAAATCCCCGCCCTTCATCTCTACCTTTACGCACATCTCGAAGAGCCGAGAACGCATTCGGTCGGTGATGCGATCCCCTAGCGTGTCCTCGATTTTGGCTGCCTTCTCGCCATTCTTATCGGTGCGCACGCTAGCTCCCGCCGGCAGGTCAGCCCAATTGGTCGTTATGATGGTTGTCTGCTGGTTGTTGTAGCGAGTGTTGAGGATCAGGGCCACAGTGTCCCATACCCATTCGTTCGGCTTTTGCGCGCCCAGATCGTCCAGCACCAGAACCTCGGCGGCAAACACCGGCTGCAGCAATTCCAGTTCGGTCGTGTTCACCTGCGGGTTGTAGCTGTTCTGAATATTCTTGAGCAGTTCCCGGTAATCGCAAAAGAGCCCGTGCGCTCCCCGCTCCTGGATCAGCCTTCGCAGCACGCCCACAGCCAGGTGGGTCTTGCCCAATCCCGCCGTGCCCACAAAGAGCAGCCCGCGACCGGCTGTATCTACTGGATACGCCTCGGCAAACTTTCTGGCCGTCATCAAGGCACGGCTGAGCGACGGATCGGCTCCCTTGTACGAGGGGTCGAAGGCGTCGAGAGTACAGTCGCGGTAGCGCTCCGGAATGCGGGCAGCGGACAGCCTGCGTGCCTCCCGCTCGAAATGCTGGCACTCGCACGGACGCGACACCCATTTGCCGGCTCCGTCTACGACACGCACCAAACCCACGCCATCACAAATTGTGCAATGTTTCATCCCGACCTTAAGCCTACCGCAACCCTCCCTGATGCGGGGCTGTGGGTTCCCGGTTTCAATTCAGGAAAAGGGTCTCGACTCGATTCTCTCGTCCCGCTGTCTGCTGGCGATTCCGGCCCTGCGTCTCTGCAATTCAGCCCGAGATTCTCACAATCTCCAACAATCTCGAATTGGGAAAAACCGCTGCAATCCGAAGCGATTCGGCTGCCCTTACCACGATTTGGGCTTCAGCCCGTATCTTTTCATTTGACATAGCCTTCCGCTCGGACTATCTCTACCTCGTTACAGCATTTCAGCCGAGGTGCGCTCGATGTTACGAAAAGTTCTGCCTCTCCTTGCTGTCTCTTCGCTCGCAATTCTCCTGTTTCTTATAACCGGCTGCGGCGGAAAAAATTCGCCCCCCATCTCCGTGGGTGTCAGAGCATCGGCAACCGAGATCGACGGCGCAGGAACCAACTCCGTTACGCTGACTGCGACAGTCAAGAATGACTCGAGCGACAAGGGCGTGACCTGGTCCGCCGCGGGAGGCGGAACGCTGTCACCTGCTTCCAGCGCCTCGGGAGCCTCCGTCACATTCACTCCCCCGGCAGCGAAGAGCTCGAGCCAGTCAATTACAGTGACGGCAACCTCAGCGGCAGACACTTCGCAGTCGGGATCGGTGACAATTCAAGTGCCGGCCGCGCTTTCGATCACAAATTCCTCTGCCAACGCCTTGAACGGCGCCGTGGGAGCGGCGTACTCAATTCAGCTCCAGGGCAGCGGCGGCATCCCTCCTTACAAGAACTGGGCCGTGGCCTCCGGTTATTCATTGCCGTCATGCCTTACTCTGAGTTCCACGGGCGTGATCACGTTCGCAAGTAAGTCCGTGGAAGCCGCCTGCGCCGCCGGCTCGCCCTACGACCCGGCCTTCACCTTCACGGACTCCGGTACACCCACGCCCCTGACGGGCACTACGCCGGATTACGACATTACCATCGCCGCGGCTCCGGCCCTCACACTGCCCACGCCCAGCGCGGCCGAGCCCGGCCCCGGAACCGCAGGCGCCGCCTATAGCGCCTTGGTGGCGGCCACCGGCGGAGCCGGAACGCTGACCTACAGCATTACCAGTGGCACGCTGCCGACTGGGCTGACACTCAACACCAGTTCCGGGGCTATCAGCGGAACGGCCGACAAGGCAGGAACCCATAACTTTACCGTGGAGGTTTCAGACGGCTACGGGGACACGCCCGCGAGCCAGAGCTACAGCCTGGTAATCAGTCCGGCGCCGGTGGTTAAATTTGCTCTCAGCGCCCCCGCGAGCTCAATCGCCGGATCGGGATTCGCGCTGACAGTGACCGCTCAGGATGTTTACAGCAATACGGTCACCGGATATACCGGGACCGTTAGCTTCACCTCGACCGATCAAGGCGCCGGTGTTGTCTTGCCGGCGAGCTACACCTTCACGGCCGCCGACAACGGCATGAAGACCTTCGCCGGGCTCAAGCTGGTGACAGCAGGCAACCAGAGCGTGACCGCTACGGATGCAAACGGGATCACCGGTTCGGCAAACATCGCCGTCAGCGCGGCAGGCGTGTCGAAATTCGGGGTGACAGCGTCGACTTCCTCGCCCACTGCCGGCGCCCCCTTCAGCGTAACGGTGGCAGCCCAGGATCCTTATGGCAACACGGTTACGGATTATGTAGGGACGGTAGGCTTTACCTCTTCCGATACCAACTTGCATGTGGTTCTGCCATCGAACTACGCCTTTTTGGCCGCCGATTCCGGTATCCACACCTTTACCAACGCTGTAACCCTGGCAAAGGTGGCTACGAACGGACAATGGATCAAGGCGGCCGACACTTTAGCCTCGTCGATCAATGGAACGGTCACCGTAAACGTTGTGCCGGCAGCGGCTTCTTCGCTGGTGCTGAGCAATGTTCCCGGCACCGCGACAGCGGGAACGCCTTTCCCCTTTACCGTGACGGCGTATGACCCATACAACAACGTGGCCACCGGCTTCTCCGACAAGGTAAATTTCACCAGCATCGATCAGCAGGCTTCCTTCTCAGCCAATAACACCACCCTGACCAGCGGCGCGGGGACCTTCAGCGCAACGCTGAAGACTGAGGGCAACCAGACGATCACTGCCACCGACGCCAGCAACGCGTCGCTTACCGCAACCAGCACGATCACCGTCAACGCCACAACGTACACAAAGATCGTGCTGACCGCGCCCTCGTCGGCTATTGCCGGCACCGCCTTCAGCGTCACGGTGACCGCCGAGGACAATTACGGCAATACATACAGGGGCTACACGGGAAAGGTCCATTTCACCACCAGCGATCCCAACTCCAACTCTGTTCTGCCGTCCGACTATACCTTTACGGCAAGCAATAACGGCACCTACACATTTACCAACGGCGTCAAGCTGCTCACCTCAGGCAGCCAGACTCTCACGGTCACCGATAACGGATCGTTTACCAATACCGCCACCATCGCCGTCAGTCCGGCCACGGCCAACAAACTGGCCTTCAGCCAGCAGCCGTCGAACACGACGGCCGGCATCGCGATCACTCCGATAGTGAACGTGCGGGTCCTGGACCAATATGGAAATCTGACGGCGGACACGTCGAATGTGACGATCGCTATCGGGACAAATGCGGGAAGCGGGACCTTGAGCGGAACGCTGACAGAAGCGGCCGTAAGCGGAGTGGCAACGTTCAGCAACCTGTCAATCAATAAGGCGGGGACCGGCTACACGTTGACGGCGGCGGATGGAAGTCTGACCGGGGCCACCAGCAGCACCTTCAACATCACACCGGCGGCGGCATCGCAGCTGGCGTTTGGTGTGCAGCCGGCCAACACGACGGCCGGCATCGCGATCGCTCCGGCGGTGACAGTGCGGGTCCTGGACCAATTTGGGAACCTGGTGACGGCGGACACGTCGAGCATGACAATCGCGTTCGGGACGAATGCGGGAAGCGGGACCCTGAGCGGAACGCTGACAGAAGCGGCCGTAAGCGGAGTGGCAACGTTCAGCAACCTGTCAATCAATAAGGCGGGGACCGGCTACACGTTGACGGCGGCAGATGGAAGTCTGACCGGGGCCACCAGCAGCACCTTCAACATCACGCCGGCGGCGGCATCGCAACTGGCGTTTGGCGTGCAACCAACCAACACGACGGCCGGCATCGCAATCACTCCGGCAGTGACCGTGCGGGTCCTGGACCAATTTGGGAACCTGGTGACGGCGGACACGTCGAATGTGACGATCGCGTTCGGGACAAATGCGGGAAGCGGGACCTTGAGCGGAACGCTGACAGAAGCGGCCGTAAGCGGAGTGGCAACGTTCAGCAACCTGTCAATCACCACAGCGGGGACCGGCTACACGTTGACGGCGGCAGATGGAAGTCTGACCGGGGCCACCAGCAGCGCCTTCAACATCACTCCGGCGGCGGCATCGCAACTGGCGTTTGGCGCGCAGCCGGCCAACACGACGGCCGGCATCGCAATCACTCCGGCAGTGACCGTGCGGGTCCTGGACCAATATGGAAATCTGACGGCGGATACGTCGAATGTGACGATCGCGATCGGGACGAATCCGGGAAGCGGAACCCTGAGCGGAACGCTGACAGAAGCGGCCGTAAGCGGAGTGGCAACGTTCAGCGACCTGTCAATCACCACAGCGGGGACCGGCTACACGTTGACGGCGGCAGATGGAAGTCTGACCGGGGCCACCAGCAGCGCCTTCAACATCGCGCCGGCGGCGGCATCGCAACTGGCGTTTGGCGCGCAGCCGACCAACACGACGGCCGGCATCGCAATCACTCAGGCAGTGACCGTGCGGGTCCTGGACCAATATGGAAATCTGACGGCGGACACGTCGAATGTGACGATCGCGATCGGGACGAATCCGGGAAGCGGAACCCTGAGCGGAACGCTGACGGAAGCGGCCGTAAGCGGAGTGGCAACGTTCAGCGACCTGTCAATCACCACAGCGGGGACCGGCTACACGTTGACGGCGGCAGATGGAAGTCTGACCGGGGCCACCAGCAGCGCCTTCAACATCACTCCGGCTGCCGCCTCCAATCTGGCATTCACCACGCAGCCCGGCGGAGGAGCGGCAGGGGCGCCGTGGACACCTGAGCCCGTCGTGACAATCGAGGATCAATACGGCAACGCCGCCTCAAGCTCGGCGTCCGTTACGCTGGCCATCGCCACGAATCCGAGCGCCGGCACGTTGACCTGCGCTTCGGACACGGTCAGCGCCGCTTCGGGCGTGGCCACGTTTGCGGGCTGCTCCATCGATAACCCCGGCGACGGCTATACCCTGTCTGCGGCAAGCGGGAGCCTGACCGGCGCCACCAGCAACTCCTTCACGGTCGGCCCCGCCGTCTCGCTCAGCGGGTATTTCTCGCTTCCCAACTTCTGCAATAACGGCTCGGGCACCCTGCCAGTCACCTTCACGGTCACGGCCACCGACACATCGTCGAATTCCTATACTGCAATGACCGACAATACCGGCGTTTACTCTCTGGCAGGACTGCCTTACGGGACCTACAGCATCGTTCCCTCGGTGACTGGGGCAGCCAGTTCCGTTTTCTATCCAACGAGCTACCCGAGCGTGACCTTCAGTTCGGCGAACCCCACAATCGGCGGGGAAGCCTTCGGGGCCGAGGTGGGCTACAACATCTCGGGCAATGTGACCTACACCGGAACACAGGTCCCCGGCCAGACCTACCTGTACCTGGAGAACAACAACTGCGGCAACGGCAGCGGTCAGCCCGGCACCAGCATCTCCGCGTCCACACTGTCCTCCGACGGCGCCTTCACCATTCAAGGCGTGGGGCCGGGCGATTACACGCTGAATGCCTGGATGGACGCCGACGGTGTTACATCCGGCAATGCAGCCAGCCTAATAAGCCAGGCGGGTACCGGCGGCGTCTATAACGGAGCGCAGGGCATGCCCAATGCCAACAATCCCACCGGCAGCACCTCAAACGTCACGGTTTCGAACGCCAGCCTGCCTGGACAGGCCGTCTCGCTGTCCGATCCCGCTTTTTACAACACGCCTTCCAGCAATCCCGGTATTCAGGTCGTGCCGGCCGCCGGCGGCGTGCTGATCTTCTACAACCCGCCTTCCACCAGCGGCGTCGAGAATGCCAACGGCTACCTCGTGAATTGGAACACCGACCCGACCCTGAACGGTTCCACCGGAATGTTCAGCCACCTGGCTGGCAGCCGGGCGTTCTTCGCGACCGGCACCGGACCGACTCTCTGGCTGTTGAACAACACCGTCACCGGTGCCAACACCTTTACTGCCGGCACGCCGTATTATTTCCAAGCCCGGGCCTTCAATACCCTGGCCAGCCCCGATCATCAGGCCGGGTGGTCGACCTTCGAGGACAACAGCAGCAACCCCATAGGCGTCACGATTCCCTCGAACAACACCTTCTGCAGCAGCAACTGCACCACGGTCAGCGCCACGGTCACCATCCCCTCCAGTGTGGCAATCAACCCAGGCGCGCCGCTGTACATCGGTTTCTACCAGCAGAGCGCAGGGAGCCAAAGCCCGACGGCCATTTATGCCGCCCAGGTCGCCAGCCCGGTTACCGGAGACAACACCGTCTCGATCACGATTCCCAACGGTCAGGATTATCACCTGCTCGGCATCCTCGACCAGAACGACGACGGCCAGATCGATGCCTACGACTCAACTAATGTCCGGAACGGAAACCCCAACGCTGTGGCGTTTTCAGGAATTCCCGCGTCCGCCAGCATGACTCTGCCCTCAACCGGGGTCCAGGCCTTTGTGCGGACGAACTACTCTCAGGATGGAAACTCAAACAGCAGCTACTCTCTCGATTTGGAAATCGATGAAGCCAACAAGCTTCCGGTCCGAGTGACTCTCTACTCGGGAGCCAACCTGCTCGATCCGGTCGACATGGGAATATGCGCGGACTGCGGCGGCAATATCAGCTATCAGTACTACTCCAACATCCCGGGCGGCGCGCCCAACGTCGGTGATCCCTACTATTTCACTGTCCAATACAGCGACGGCTCGACCGACCTCGGAAGCGCCCATACCATCGCCGGAACAATTAGCGCCTGGGACAGCGCCAATAACGGGTCGGCCGTGACGGGCCCCACTTCGCTGCCAACCAACATGTCTCCGGTCTCCGGCGGCAGCACGGCCGTGGAACCGAACTTCACCTGGACCTTCCCGCCCAATCCGGGCGACTTCTACTACTCGTTCTTCCTCTCGAGCGAAAGCTGCATGGGGAATTGCACGATCTGGCAGATTCCGGCCAACAACTCCAATTCGGACGGCTTTACCTATGCCCAAACCGAAACCGGCGCAACCACTGCACAGATCACCTGGGGCACCGATCCAACCGGCGGAGGCAGCTCCCCGACGGGTGACCTGGATCCCTCGAACACCTACAACTGGGGAATCACGGTCCAGGACTCCAACGGCAATTCGGCGCAGCAGACCGTAACCTACCAGCCTTAGCCTGCAGTGTTTTCGTGCAGTCTTTTTGAGGGGCGGCCGTCACTCGAGACGGCCGCCCTTTTCGCCTGCGCCGCCCAAGCCTGAGCCCTCGATTGCGAAACCGCCCGAATCGACCTAAAATAGAGAAGATAGAGAAGAACGACAGGCGGAAAGGTCTTCAGGTTACGATGCCCAAGGAAAAGATTCATCCCAACTATGCCGCTGTGCGCGTGATGTGCGCCTGCGGAAGCAGCTTCGAGACTCGCTCGACTCACAAGGGCGATATTCACGTGGAGATCTGTTCGGTCTGCCACCCCTTCTTCACCGGCAAGCAGAGGCTGGTGGACACGGCCGGTCGCGTCGAGCGCTTCCGCCGCAAATATGCGAAGGCGGATTCGCAGACAGCGGCCAAGGCATCCTAGCGCGGATTCCTCCGTTGATTGCTCGGGCCTCCGCTCTTGAGCGGAGGCCCGAGCGCGTTAGGAGCAGAATGCACAGGCGCTTCCGATCAAGTTGCTCCTCACTGGCTGGAAACCGCTTACCCGAAGCTGGATCGATTTTCTACCAGGCGAGAAGGAGCTAAAAGCTAAGAGCTAACGGCTAAGAGCTGCTTTTATGACGCGCCGAGGCTTCACCTTGAAAAAGCACTGGGACAATCCGGCCGAGCGCATTGCACCTGCCGGGGCGCGGGTTCCAGCCGAAGTGCGCTTTGGGAAGGTTCTGGTCCGGCCGGCGACGGTACTGGCGCCCATGGCCGGCGTCACCGACACGGTCTTCCGGCGGTTCATTCGCCATGCAAGCCTGTTCACGAAGGAACAGGGCTCAGGGGTCAGGGATCAGGGGCTGGCGGACGGCGTTGAGGAGCCGGTGACCAATCAGGAGTCCGGCTGCGGGCTGCTGATGACCGAGTTCACTTCGGCCGACGGGCTGAGCCGCATGCGAGAGTCCAAGCGCCGCCGTTACCTGACCTTCTACGACGACGAGCATCCGATCGGCGCGCAACTGTTCGGCTCGAATCCAGCCACGCTGGCCGACGCCGCGCGCATCGTCGAGGAGACAGGCTTCGACCTGGTCGATCTGAACCTGGGCTGCCCGGCTAAACGAGTGGTGGGCTCGAATGGCGGCTCGGGCCTGCTGCGCGACCTACCCAGGATCGGCGAAATCTTTAGCGCCGTCCGCAAAGCGGTGACGATTCCCTTCACCGTGAAGTTCCGCATGGGCTGGAATGACGCCGAGATTGTGTGCGTAGAGCTTGCACACATGGCCGAAGCCGAGGGGCTCGACGCCGTGGCGCTCCACGCCCGCACCCGCGAGCAGGGTTATTGCGGCCAGGCGCAATGGCATTGGATTGCGCGCGTGCGCGAGGCAACCCGCCTTCCCGTGATCGGAAACGGGGACGTCCGCACGCCGGAAGACGCCGCCGCCATGGTGGCCGAGACGGGTTGCCATGCCGTAATGATCGGCCGCGCGGCCTCGGCCAACCCGTGGATCTTCCGCCAGATTGCGCAATTCACGGCCACGGGACGCTACGACCGCCCCACCGAAGCTGATCGCTACCTGATGATCCGGGCGTACTTCGAAATGCTGCTTGCTGAGGCGGAAGCGAGCCAGGACCTGCCCCGCAATGCTCAGTGGAGTGATCCGGCCGGCAAGATGAAGCAGTTCGCCGGCTGGTTTACGCACGGCGTGGCCGGCGGCGCAAAGCTGCGAGCCGCCATATATCAGGCGCGCACCGGAGCCGCCGTTTTCGGCGAGGTAGAGCGCTTCTTCGCTTCGCGCACGGCGGAGGAACTCGCGGCCGAGGTCGCCATAGACCCTGCCGCCCCCTCATTCGCCGCCCCGGCGCCGGTCTGCGACTGAGCGCTGCCACAGCTTTGCGGTCCACAGCTTTGCGGCGGCGCCGTTCCCAGGAATCCGTAAAGAGAGTGGACACATTTCAGCCTTCCAAATCATCTATTTCCTGAGGGATCTTGTTCCTGGGGGGCCATGGCTGAGATTACGAGTTTGCGAGAGGCCGTTGCGGCCCTGGTAGCCGACGGCAACCAGGTCGCGATGGAGGGCTTCACTCATCTGATTCCCTTTGCCGCCGGTCACGAGGTCATCCGGCAGCGCAGGCAGAACCTGAAGCTCGTGCGCATGACGCCTGACGTGATCTACGACCAGGTCATCGGCATGGGCTGCGCGGAGTCGCTCGTCTTTTCCTGGGGCGGCAATCCGGGAGTGGGTTCGCTGCACCGTTTTCGCGAGGCCGTCCAGGCCGGTTGGCCACGCCCGCTCGAGATTGAGGAGCACAGCCACGCCGACATGGCGGCGCGCTACCAGGCTGGCGCCTCCGGGCTTCCCTTTGCGGTGCTGCGCGGCTATATTGGCTCCGATCTCCCGAAGTACAACCCGAAGATCCGCTTTATCGAGTGCCCGTTCACGGGCGAAACTCTGGCTGCAACCCCCGCTCTCAACCCCGATGTTGCCATCTTGCATGCGCAAAAAGCCGACCGCAAGGGCAACGTGCTGATTCACGGCTTCATCGGCGTGCAGAAGGAAGCGGCGCTGGCCTCGGCCAAAGTGCTCGTCACCGTAGAAGAGATCGTCGACCGGCTCGATGCGCCCATGAATGCCTGCGTTCTGCCTTCTTGGGTCGTGAACTGCGTGGCGCTTGTTCCGGGCGGAGCGCATCCCTCCTACGCCCACGGCTACTACCCCCGCGACAACGCATTTTACAAAGCGTGGGATGCGATTTCGCGCGACCGCGAGAAGTTTACGGCGTGGATGAACCGGCACGTCATGTCCACCTCGGATTTCGACGAGTACCGCCGCAGCATCGCCTCAGAGGAAGCCGCGCGGAAGAAGGAGGTCAGCCTTGCCTGAGCTCGCCTGCACGCCCACCGAGATGATGACCATTGAGGCTGCGCGCCGGCTGCGCGGCAACATGGTCTGCTTTGTCGGTATCGGTTTGCCCAGCGCCGCCGCCAACCTGGCCCGGGCCCTGCACGCGCCCGATGTGGTGCTCATCTACGAGGCCGGCGCCATCGGCAGCAAGCCTGACGTGCTGCCCCTGTCGATCGGCGACGGCGAGTTGGCTGAGACCGCCGACACAGTGGTTTCCGTTCCCGAAATCTTCCGCTACTGGCTGCAGGGCGGGCGCGTCGACGTCGGCTTTCTGGGCGCCGCGCAAATCGATAGCCTGGGCCGAATCAACACCACCGTCATCGGCGACTATAACAATCCTTCTGTCCGTCTCCCCGGAGCCGGCGGCGCGCCGGAGATCGCCACCTCGGCCAAAGAAGTGCTGATTGTGATGAAGCAGAGCAAGCGGACCTTTGTCGAGAAGCTCGACTTTGTCACCTCATCCGGCTTTGTGGATCTACCCGTCTCTAATCCCCGCGCCCGCGGCCGCGCACGCACCACCGTGATCACCGACTTCGGCGTGATGGTTTCCGACCCTTCCACCCACGAATTGACGCTTGCGGAACTTCACCCCGGCGTTTCGGCCGAACAGGCGATTGCAGAAACGGGCTGGAAGTTGAGCGTGGCCGCGCAGCCCGGCCGCACCCAGGCCCCCACCGAACGCGAACTTGCCACCCTGCGCGATCTCTTTGCCCGTACGGCGCGCGCTCACGGGTCGACAATCACCGCCTCATCCGAATAAAGGAAAGGAGAGCGACCGCCCCATGGACCCAATTGCTCAGACGCCATCGACCCCGGGCGCAATCGCTCAGGACATTCCCATGGACCCAATCGTTCAAGACCTAATCGTTCAGCGGCCATCGATTCCCCGCACCATCAAGCAATACCGCAAACCCTGGTTCGACACGCAGCCGGATTACCTCTTCCTGCCCTACGCGTCGACTGAGCGCCGCGCTCCGCTGAAACCCACGATTCCCATTCCGCAAACGCTCTCCGAGATCACCGGACCCCGCTTCGGTCCGGAATCGATCGAAGCCGGAGCCTGCGACCTTACCGTTGGTCAACCCGGAGAGCCGATTGGCGAGCGCATCGTGGTCAGCGGCCGGGTTCTGGACGAGAACAGCCGCCCGCAGCGCAATACGCTGATCGAAATCTGGCAGGCCAACGCCGCCGGACGCTATTTTCACAGAGTCGACCAGCACCATGCGCCCATCGATCCCAATTTCCCCGGCAGGGGCCACATCCTTACCGACGAGCACGGCTTCTACCGGTTCATCACCATCCGGCCCGGCGAGTATCCCTGGGGCAACCACTACAACGCGTGGCGGCCCGCGCACATCCACTTTTCCGTCTTCGGGCCCGCCTTCGCCCAGCGTCTCGTCACGCAGATGTACTTCCCCGGCGATGCGCTGCTTCCCTATGATCCCATCTTCAACTGCGTGCGCGACGAAAAGGCGCGCAACCGGCTGATCTCGAAGCTAGACTGGGATACGACGATTCCGCGGGAAGCGCTCGGCTACCGCTTCGACATTGTTCTGCGCGGCGCAGACGCCATGCCCTGGGACGACCCCAACCGGCTGTAGAGCAGAAAGGCGAAATCTATGAGCTTACAGGCAACGACCTCGCAAACCGTTGGTCCCTTCTTCCGCATCGGCATGGAGCGCATGTACACGCCCGATCTCGCCGCCGGGTGCGCCGGCGGGGAGCGGATCGTCATCGAGGGCCGGATCCTGGACGGCGTTGGGGCGCCCATCCCCGATGCTGTCTTCGAGATCTGGCAGGCCAACCAACACGGCAAATACGATCATCCCGAAGACACGCAGGACAAGCCCGTCGAGCCGGGCTTCAGCGGATTCGGCCGCGTTGCCACCGACGATCAGGGCCGCTTCCGCTTCGCCACCATCAAGCCCGGCCCCGTGCCCGGCTACCGCCGCGCTCAGCAGGCGCCTCATCTGCTGGTTGGGCTCATGATGCGCGGCCTGCTGCGGCGCGCGGTCACCAGAATCTACTTTCCCGGCGAGCCTCTCAATGAGCAGGACGAGATTCTCGCGCTCGTTTCCCCCGAGCGCAGGCACACGCTCGTCCTCCGTCCCTCGCCGGAAACTCCCGGCGTTTACAACTGGGAGATTCACATGCAGGGCGACAATGAGACTGTTTTCTTTGAGATCGGATCGTGAAAGAGCTTGGAAGCGTGAACCCGGCCAGCTTGAATAACAGCCCGAGCGCCGGTCCTGGCCACCGGCAGGGCAGAGCCCTCTTCAGCCGCCCGGCGCAACTGCAGCGCATGCTCAACTTCGAGGCGGCGCTGGCGCGCGCCGAGGCGCAATGCGGAGTGATCCCCTCCCCCGCTGCCGAAGTCATCGCTTCCTGCTGCCGCGCGGAATTGTTCGATAGCGAAGCGTTGGAGCGCGACGCCGTCAACGCAGGGAACCTCGCCATTCCGCTCGTGCTCGAGCTCACGCGGCTGGTAGCTGAGCGCGGCCCCGAGGCTGCGGGTTACGTGCACTGGGGCGCCACCAGCCAGGACGCGATCGACACCGGCATGGTTCTCGGGATGCACGATGCGCTGAGCGAGATGGATGCCAGCCTGCGCGGGATCTGCGGCGTGCTGGCCGATCTTACCGCCCGGCATCGCGCCACGATCATGCCCGGGCGCACGTGGCTGCAACACGCCGTGCCGGTCACGTTTGGGTTAAAGACGGCGGGCTGGCTCGATGCCTGCCTGCGCCACCGGGAACGCCTCGCCGAAATGAAGGAGCGGGTTCTCACGCTCCAGTTCGGGGGCGCCGCGGGGACGCTGGCTTCTCTGGGCGACCAGGGCGACGCGGTGGCCGCTGCGCTCGCTGAAGAGCTGCAACTCAGACTGCCGCTGATGCCATGGCACACTCACCGCGATCGCATAGTGGAGGCAGGAGCGTGGTGCGGCCTCGTGGTCGGCACGCTTGGCAAGATCGCGCGCGACCTCAGCCTTATGATGCAAACAGAGGTGGGCGAAGTCCGGGAGGCCGGCGGAGAGGGCCGCGGAGGATCTTCCACCATGCCGCAAAAGCGCAATCCCGTGGCGGCAGCCGCCGTTCTTGCCGCGGCCACCCGCATGCCCGGCCTGGTGAGCACGCTCTTCGCAGCCATGGTGCAGGAACATGAGCGCGCGCTGGGCGGCTGGCAAGCCGAATGGGAGACACTGCCTGAGATTTTCACGCTTTCGAGCCAGGCTCTTTCCCGCATGATCGATGCTCTAAGCGAACTCGACGTTCACGCCGAAGTCATGACGGCCAACCTCGATGCGGCCGGCGGCATGCTGCTGGCCGAAGCCGCCAGCATGGCTCTGGCGCGCAGCATGGGCCGGGCCGAGGCGCACCGGGTGATGGAAGCGGCTTCGCGGCAGGCAATCGCGGAGGAGAAAACATTGCGCGAAATCCTTGAAAAATCGCCTGAAGCGGCCGGTGCTTTTTCTTCCGCGCGCCTCGATTCGATTTTCGATCCCTCGCGCTATTTGGGAGCTACGCAGGTGATGATCGACCGCGTGCTCGCGCGATACAGGGAGACGGAGTGAGGCCTACCGATGCCCTTCATTGAAATCAACGGCTCGCCTTTGCACTACCAGTGGGACGGCCTTGCGGACCGGCCGGCGCTCGTGCTCTCGAATTCGCTGGGGACGGACCTCTCCATGTGGGATCCGCAGGTCCAAGAGCTTTCGCGGCATTTCCGCCTGCTCCGTTACGACTCGCGCGGTCACGGTCAATCGGGCCTTCCTGACGGCCCTTGCACCATCGACCACCTGGGCAGCGACGTCGTCGCGCTTCTCGACGCCCTCGAAGTGAACCGCGCAAGCTTCTGCGGCCTCTCCATGGGGGGATCGATCGGCCAGTGGCTTGGCGTCCATCACCCCGAGCGCCTCAACAAGCTCATCCTGGCCAACACGGCGGTGAAATTCGGCGAGCCGGGGGATTGGACCGCGCGCATTGAGCAGGTTCAAAAAGGCGGAATCCAGTCGCTGCTGCCCGGCCTCCTGGATCGCTGGGTTACCGCAGACTATCAGGCGGCAGAACCCGAGGTTGTCGCCCGCATCCGGGAGATGCTTCTGTCCACTCCTACGGCCGGCTATTGCGCCTGCTGTGAAGCGTTGCGCGGAATCGACCAGCGCGCGCTCGTGCACCGTATCGCCGTGCCCACCCTGGTCATTGCCGGAGCCAACGACGTGGCCACCCCACAGGCCGAAGGGAAATTCCTTGCCGCCGCCATCCCCGGCGCGCGCTTCGTGTGTCTGCCCACGGCGCATCTGTCCAACATCGAGGCCTCCGCGGCCTTCACCGCCGCTGTTCTGGAGTTCTTGCTTCCCTGAAAGAGAGTCTGCTATGGACGAGAAGCAGCGTTTCGACGAAGGCATGAAGATGCGCCGGCAAGTTCTGGGCGACGCGCATGTCGATCGCTCCCTTGAGCGGCTCACGCCCTTCAATCGCGATTTTCAGCAGTTGATCACGCGCTATGCCTGGGGCGAGGTCTGGTCGCGGCCCGGCCTCTCGCTCCGCACGCGCAGCCTGCTGACGCTGGTCCTGATGGTGGCGCTCCATCGCGAGGAGGAGTTCCGCATGCACGTTTCCGCCGCCCTTCGCAACGGCGTTACGCGCGAAGAGATATCCGAGGTGCTGCTGCACGCATCGATCTACTGCGGCCTGCCCGCGGCCAATGCCGCAATGAAGTGGGCCGAGCAGGAAATCGAGAAAATCGATGCTGCGGAAACGAGCTGAAGTTAATCGTGCGGTGCAGCTTGCAAAAAATCTCAGAATCAATTCGGAGAAAGAAAGAATGCAGACCCAGGTAGGAATCGTCGGAGCCGGACCGGCCGGATTGGTGCTGGCGCTTATTTTGCGCGAATGCGGCATAGAATCGGTGGTGCTTGAGGCGCGCAGCAGGCAGTATGTGGAGCAACGGCTGCGCGCCGGCGTGCTGGAACACGGAACAGTGGAACTGCTCAACCAGCTTGGCGTGGGCGGCAGGATGCAGCGCGAAGGGCTTGTGCATCATGGAATCGAGCTCGGTTTCAATCGCTTTCGCCACCGCATCGATTTCGATGCTCTGACCGGAAAGAGCATCACCATCTACGGCCAGCACGAGGTAGTGAAGGATCTGATTCAAGCCGTCACCGACCGCGACATTCCGATCCTCTTCGAAGTGGGAAATGTGCGTTTGGACGAAATCGACACGGAGCATCCGCATCTCAGCTTTGAGAGCAACGGGGAAGCACAGACGCTCAACTGCGATTTCATCGCCGGATGCGACGGTTTCCACGGTGTCTGCCGCAACCACGTACCGGCGGGAGTTCTAACCACCTATGAGCATACCTACCCGTTCGGTTGGCTTGGAATCCTGACCCAGGCGGCGCCTTCGCGCGAAGAGCTAGTGTACATGCACAGCGAGCGGGGATTTGCTCTTTTCAGCATGCGTTCGCCTACTGTAACAAGGCTCTATCTGCAATCGCGCCCGCATGAGGACCTGGCCGAGTGGCCTGACGACCGCGTCTGGGAGGAGCTCTTTCTGCGCTTCGAATGCTGCGACGGATGGCGGCCCGCCGAAGGGCCCATCCTGAGCAAATCGGTCACGGCACTGCGCAGTTTCGTCGTCGAACCCATGCAATTCGGGCGTCTGTATCTGGCCGGAGATGCCGCGCACATCGTGCCGCCAACGGGCGCCAAGGGTTTGAACCTGGCGGCCGCCGATGTCAGCGTGCTCGCGAATGCCATCGCAGCATGGTATCGGAAGCACGACACGGAGCAATTGAATCTTTACTCCGAGAAGTGCCTCCGGCGCATCTGGAACGCACAGAGGTTTTCGTGGAGGATGACTTCTCTACTCCATCTGTTCGACGTTAGCCCCTTCGAGCACCGCCGGCAGATTGCCGAACTCGATCACGTGACCAGCAACACGGCCGCCGCGCAGGCGCTGGCGCTGGATTATGTAGGCCTGCCGATGCCGGAGGTTCTCGGACCGTAAGAAAGTCAGTGGTTCCCAGGTCTCAAAATCGAGACCTGGGGCATCCGGCGCCCGGCGGAATGCCGCGATAGCTCAGTCACGCAACCTGCGTGGCCTTAAGCCTGAAGCCGTCGGCGGCCATCTCCATTTGCCACACCCCTAAACCTCTCCTATTGCATAGCTCCGTCAATTCCCGTCTCGATGGGTCCTCGATTCTCGAGCCGAGAAAAACGCGAGCAGGCTTTGGCACGGACATTGCGCGATTTGCTGTTAGCCGAGACTCCGTCAGCACGAAGCGCCACTCTTTTTCATAACGCCAGTCACGGTATTTGCTCAGTGTCGCTAGCAATACAGCACACGGATTGAATTGGTCTCGTGGAGAGCTGAAAAGTTGGGAAGCCCACCGTGTCAAGTCGTAAAGTTTCGACGAATAGATCACCGGATACAGGTTTCGACGCATAAAATGATTGGGGGGGAGGGGTTCCAATTCGTATTCAATGCAGAAGCCCTTATGCTTGTCTGAATAGTGGCCCCACATTAGAATTGAGTCATTTCTCTGGCTAAACGAGCAAATCTTAGTTGCCTCTCGAATTTGTCGAACAAAGGCGATTGAGTCACCGACGTACCTGGACAATTGCGCCCCGAAAAAATCGGCAATCTGCTGTGGGTTCGCGTCCTTAGAGCATGGATGGTCTGATGGGATGTGTTTGACGAGTTGCTGGAGCGGATCGTTACTCGCCTTAGCGAGTAAGATTGCATTCGCTGAAATGACTCCATCAAGACCGTAGACTCTAACAAAATCATCAACAAAAGACAGCTTGGCTGCAACCAAGACGTCCTGCTCGGTGAGGGTGAATAAGCAGTCATAGGGATCGTTGTAGGCAGCTGGAGAACAAATCCACACCGTATCGTCCATGAGATTCTTGCGGGAATCTTCGTTGTCACAGCGATATTTGTAGATTCGCTTCGGCAGGTGCTCTTGCTTGACGGCAATCGCGTCTTCAATTTTCGAACTTGCCACAGTCGAGCTTTCAATCGCAGCAACAAAGTCGTTGACCCACATTGATCTTCCCTCTTTTCCTCCATCAAGGAAGAATCTCTCTGACGCGATCCATTGCCGCTCGACCGAATGGGGTTAGCGCTTCCAACCGTAAGCGTGCTCAGAGGAATACGTCCATCCATCCGACGCGGACATACCCTGTGGAGGAGAGCCGCAGACCAGCCCCGTTGTTCCGGCTCCGATGAGTCCGCCTACTTCATTCTTGAGGGTAACGGTCTGCGCAGCGTCGCTTTTACCTTTCAGGGCAACGTCAATAAGGATTCTGTCGACCACGTAGTTCGATGAATTTGCCGCGATAAAACATATCTTGCCGCCACTTCCAAACGCAGAAGTCCAACTTCCTTCACTCAGAGAAATGGTCCCAGCAGGATCAAAAACATACTTCGAAAATGGATTGTTCCCGTCAGTGAGAGAAAGGGGAATCTGTTGCGCATCTCTGTCATAGGCAACCGGGGTCCATCCGCCGGTTCCAAGTCGATCCGTCCGGCCAGCCCTTTCATCGACGCGATACTGCGCGGAGCCTTGAGAAAGATAACGATAGTGCGGGCCAAACATATCTTCATCAAGCGTCACGCCCACCAGCCCCGCAAGCAGTAATGAAGCAATGAAAACTGCGGAACGCAAACCGGATAACATGGTGCGCCTAAAAAAGCAGAGCCAAGCCAATCCGCCAAGCGCCAATCCCTCTATCAGAAAAATGGGAATGAATCCTTGCAATGCTCCCAGCAAGATGCAGGTCACAGCCAGGACGCTCAGCACGACCGCCTCAACGCTGAAGCGCAAAGCCGATTTTGAGGCACTCGGTAAGGCAGGAACCGGCGCCGAATCGCCTGAGACAGATTGAGCAACTTGCGCTGATGCGGGTTCCAGCTCTCCGGCAGTGGAAGAGGTGACGGAATCCGAAGCGCTTGGTTGCCCACAATGCGGACAATATCTCGCGCCAGTTAGAAGTGCTTTACCACAAGCAGGGCAGTACATGCGTCCATCCCTCCAGCGTCACAGGGCTATTCGTCAGCGGCATCAAATGGGGGAGGAATTTCGCTCTCAGCTCGGCAATCTGCTCGTCCGTAGCATCGCCACGCCAAGCTGCGTCAAATGGTAGTCAATTTCGAGCCGGTCAACAGCCATTGCCGATGCTACTTACCTCTTTGCGGCTTGGGTTTCTTCTGCTCCTCGATGTGCCTCATGACGGACGCAGCAAGTTTTTGGGTTTGCTTGTCAGTGAGCGAAGCGGGGTCCTCCAAACCAATACCCGCCAATCGTTCAATTTCGACCGAAGTCAATTTTGCAGGTGCTCTCTTGGTGACCATAAGCGCATTATAATTCAAGCGTCTGCCGTGAAGGATGAAGATTGGCCGGGGCCCGGGGCACCCGCGTTTACTCCCAGGAATTGGCGTTCAGTTCGTGCTCCGGGTGGACGCGGTACGAGCAGATCCTTCCCTGCGGGTCGTAAATCTGGCGGATGGCCTGCAGCCGGCGGAAATTCTCATCGCTCATGAATTTCGCCGATCGGGTGGGAATATCCGAATCTCCCAGGTAGAATCCTGTGCTAACCGGCTCCATTCTGCGCATCTCGTTGAGCAGCCACTCGCGGCAGCTTTTGTCCTCTTCTGCCCCCGCCCACAGCGTGTAGACGGAGAAATATACCTCCGACTGCAGGGAAAGCGCCATATCGGGAAGCGCACGAACGGGCGCCATGGAATACCACAGCGCAAAGGTGTGCAAGGTGGGCAGGGACGTAAAGCAGGGTTTGATCGTGTCTACAATTTCCTTTGCGGAGCCTGAGAGCCAGTGGTTATCCGCAGCGTAGCGGAATCCCTTTGGATTCTGGCGCCGCTGTTCGACATATTCCAGCTCCATCTTTGTGGGAACGCGCAGATCCCGCGCCAGCGCCTTCGCCATCGCCGGGCATGTCTCCAGCGGAGCAAGCACTTCATCGGCCTCGCGGCGCGAATCGGCGAAAGCCACAGCATTGACCACCAGCGAGTGGCGCGGCGGGGTGGGCTCACCCGGCAGCGGCACGTAGACGGCAACGGCAACGACCTCGACGACGGAGGAGAGCGACGAGTGGAGGTTCTGCAGCCAGGGCATCACCTCGTCGTAGCAGTCCATCGGGAAAACAATCGTGGTGCGCGTAATGGCAGCGGGCAAAGGGCGAGGGCGAAGATAGAAGCGCACGATCACCGCGAAAAATCCCGGGCCGGAGCCGCGCGCCGCCCAGAACAAGTCGGCGTGCTGCTGCGGATCGGCGTGAACCAGATCGCCGTCGGCGGTCACCGCATCGATAGCGACGATCCGCTCGCACGCCCAACCCCAGCCACGCGAGTTCCAACCCATCCCTCCCTGCAACAGAAAGCCGCCCAGCCCCACGTCGGGACAGTGGCCACCGGGGAAGAACATTCCAAACCGCGCCAGATACTCATTCAGATCTCCGCCGCCGATGGCGGGGCTTGCGGAGACGATTCCCGTCTCCTGGTCGTAGGCCATTTCGCGCAGATTTCCCAGGTCGATCAGCAGCGAATCGTCGTGAATGCTCCAGCCGTCCCAGCTATGGCCGCCCGAGCGGACGGAGACTGAAAGATCAAGTTCCCGTGCCAGGCGCACACCCATGACAACGTCATCGATGGAATCGGCAAGCAGCACTGCCGACGGAAACCGCTCCGGCTTGCGTCCGTTGAAAACGCGTTCGGCGCGCGCATTCTCATAGCCGGGTTCCTCGCGCCAGATTGAGCTTGCCCGCGAGCCGGGCCCGGAGATTCGCGGCGGTTGATTCAGGCGCGCTCATTGGTTCACCTCGGCTGGGGAGGGAATGAAGGTGTGATCGATGGCGCCGAAAGGAGAACGATTTTCTCCATCGAGAACCTCGATGCGCACACGATCGTTGAAGCGCAGCCAGTCGGTCTTCGGCTCGCCGTATTCGAGGATTTCCAGGGCTCGCCGTTCGGCGATGCAGGCGGTGCCGGCTGAGGTGTCCTCATTGGAGACGGTTCCCGACCCGATGATGGTCCCGGCGCCGAGCGTGCGTGTCCGGGCCGCATGAGCGATGAGATCGTAGAACGAGAATCCCATCTGACCGGTGGCGAGATTGCCCAAGCTCTTCCCATTCACGCTGACGTTCATGCGCAGATGAACGCGTCCATCGCGCCAGCCATCGCCGAGCTCGTCGGGCGTAATGGCCACGGGCGAAAAGACGCAGGTTGGCTTGGCTTGGATCATCCCGAAGCCCAGCGTGATTTCTCCGAAGAGGAGGCGCCGCAGGCTTACATCGTCGAAGAGGACAAGCAGGCGAACACAACTGGCGGCCCGGGCGCTCGTGACGCCCATCGGCACAGCGCCGGTGATCGCGCCAATCTCCGCTTCGATGTCGATGCCGAGCTCCTCGCTGGGTACGGGCATGGCGGCGTGCGCGCCCAAAAACGCGTCGGACGCGCCCTGGTACATGAGCGGGTGCTTGATTTCAATCGAGGCCGTGGACAGTTTGAAGGCCTGCACCATCCGCTTGCCGTGGCTGAGAAACGCGGATCCGTCGAGGAACTGCGGCGCGCGCGGCAAGGGAGCAGCGGCGGCGGCCGGATCGAAAGGGAAAGAGCCCGGAGCGCGGCCCGCTTCAAGCTGCGCCGCGAGTTCCTTCAGCCGCGGCTCCGACTCATTCCAGGATTCAAGCGCAGTTCGCAGGTTGGGCGCGATCGCGGAGGCACCAACAGCGCGGCTGAGGTCGCGCGAGACGACGGCCAGTTTCCCGTCCAGTGTTTTGTTGTGCAGCGTGGCGAGTTTCATGCTTCGTCCCTTGGCTTATCGTGAGACTGCAGTGGCCTCCATCCTGGCGACAAAAGCAAAAGCGTCGCGGGGGTGGGCACCAGATTTTTGTACGTCATCGGCTTTTTGCACGTTATCGGCGAGGTTGAGTTCATTGCGCCGTCCATCCGCCGTCGGTGGCGAGGCTCTCGCCGGTGATCAGCGAAGCAGCTGGCGAGGCCAGAAAGAGAATCGTGCGCGCCACCTCTTCCACAGTTCCCAGCCGGCGCAGCGGAATGCGGTTGAGAACCCAGTCGAGGAAGGCGGGATCGCGTGCGAACATCGGCTCCGTCATTGCCGTTCTAAGAAACGTGGGCGCTACGGAATTGGAGCGGATCCCCTGCGGAGCCAACTCCACGGCCATGGCTCTATTCAGCCCTTCCAGCGCGTGCTTCACCATGCAGTAAACGGTGCGCCGCTGCGATCCCACGCGCCCCATCTGCGAAGTTACGTGCACAACGGCCGAACCACCAGCCATGCGCTTCTCGACGGGCGTTTCGAGCATCTTGCGCACGGCCGCCTGCGCCACCAGGAAACCGGCGCGCACGGTGAGCGAGATCATCCGGTCCAGGTCCTCCTCGCGAACATCGACAAACTCGGCGGGAACGTTGGTGCCGGCATTGTTCACCAGAATGTCGAGGCGCGAAATCTTCGCGACAGCGGCGCGCATCGCCTGGCTATCGCAGACGTCGCACACGCACGTCGTGGCCACGCCGCCCGCGACGCGGATACGTGCGGCAACCTCTTCCAGTTCACAGGCGGTCCGGCTCATCAGAACCAGCTCCGCGCCGGCGCGAGCGAGCATCTCGGCGGTGGCCGCGCCCAGCCCGCGGCCAGCCCCGGTGACCAATGCAACCCGGCCGCTGAGAACAGGAAGCACCGGCTCTTGCACGAGCGCGCTCATGGCCTACTTCCGCCCCGCAGCGGCCGGCTCGCCGGTTGGATTCGCTTGACGGCCATAGCGGCGCACGCGCAGGTCGGCCTGTTCCTTGTGGCCCCAGAAGCGCTCGATGGCGCAAAGCCGCGAGCAGTACTCGCCGATCTTTGCGCTGGCCTCTGCGGTCAGTTGTTGATAGGTGCAGGTCTTCATGAACTTGCCCACCCACAGTCCGCCCGTGTAGCGCGCGGCGCCACGAGTGGGCAGCGTGTGATTGGTGCCCACCACCTTGTCGCCATAGGCCACGTTGGTCTCCGGACCAAGAAAGAGCGCCCCGAAGTTCGTCATGTTCTCCAGGAACCATCGCGGCTCGCACGTGAGCACCTCCACGTGTTCGCTGGCGATCAGGTCGGCCTCGCGCCTCATCTCTTCGCGATCGGCCACAAGGCGGATTTCGCCGAGTTTCTCCCACGCGGCGCCTGCCACGTCGGCGGTGGCGAGGGTGCCAAGTTGCCGCTCGATCTCCGCGGGCAGGGCTTCCGCCAGCTTGCGGGAAGTCGTCACCAGAATGGCGGGAGAGGTCGGCCCGTGCTCGGCCTGGCCCAGCAGATCGGTGGCCACCATCTCCACGTCGGCGGAGTCGTCGGCCAGCACGAGGATCTCGGTTGGCCCCGCGAGCAGATCGATGCCCACGCGGCCGAAGAGCTGGCGCTTTGCCTCTGCAACGTACGCATTCCCCGGGCCCACCAGCATGTCCACCGGGGTGATGGTCTCAGTGCCCAGCGCCATAGCGGCGATGGCCTGCACGCCGCCCAGCAGGTAAATCTCGTCGGCACCGCCCAGCACCATGGCGGCAATCGTCTCCGGGTGTGGCTTGCCAGCCGTCGGAGGCGTGCACGCAATCACCCGCTTCACGCCGGCTACCTTGGCGGTGACGATGCTCATGTGCGCCGAGGCCACCATGGGATAGCGGCCAGCCGGCACGTAGCATCCGACGTTCGAGACCGGGATATTCTTGTGGCCCAGCCGCACTCCCGGAAGCGTTTCCACCTCCACGTCGCGCAGGGCCGACTTTTGATGCAGGGCGAAGTTCCGCACCTGCTGCTGCGCGAATCGAATGTCGTCCAGCGTCTCCTTCGGCACCGACTTGACCAGCGCATCCAGTTCTTCCCGGCTCAGGCGAAAGCTAGCCGGCGACCAGTGGTCGAGCTTCTCAGAGTACTCGCGGACGGCCGCGTCGCCCCGCTTGCGCACTTGCGCAATCATCTCCTCGACCGTGCTTTTCACCTGTGCCTCAACGGCTTCGGTCTCTTCCGCTGTAGCTCCGTGCTTCAGAACTTCAGTCATGATGGAATCTCCATTTTGTTTTCTTCCACTCCCTGAGCAAGCGCCCGGCGGACCACTACGTCTACCGTGCCGTCGTTGTGAAAGCCCATCGCTTCGGATCGCTCGAACCGGGCCTCAGGCAGGCGTCCGAATCGCTCTTCGATGTGCGGCAAGGGCTTGTAGGTCACCAACTCGCGCGCCGGCACGCCGTAAACCCGCGCCAGCCCGTCGACTACGTCCTGCAAGGAGGCGCGCAGCGGCGGCAGCGCCCACACGCGCTCTGTGCCTGGGCTCGGCGCAGGCATCGTGGCGGCGTGAAGAGTGTTGTCCACACAGCAGCCGACCGACATCCACCACGAAACTGCGTCCGGCGAAACGGGCAATTCGAACCGCCTGCCCCGCGCCACCTCGCGAATCAGATCGCTCAGAAACGCCGACAACGCGCCGCTTGGATCGGCCGGACGCGCTACGACGCCGGGGAAACGCAGGCTGCGCGCATCCACAAAGCCTTTCCGCGAGTAATCGGTCATCAGAAGCTCGCCGATCAACTTGTGGGTTCCGTAGCTCCACGTGGGCCGGGCTGGAGTATCGTCGGTGACCAGCGGGGGCAGTTCACCGTAGACGCCGATGGAGCTGCTGAAGACGATTCTTGGCGCCACGGCCTGACGGCGAGCCAGTTCCAACAGCCGTATCGTGCTGTCGAGATTTACCTGCCTGCCAAGGTCGAATTTCTCTTCGGCAGCCCCGCCGGCGATGCACGCCAGGTGAAAGATCAGATCAACCGGATCCTCAAAGACCGCCTCCAGCAAGGCCGGATCGGCAATGCTCCCTTCGGCATAGCGCACGCGCGGGTCGGGGACGCGGTCGGGGAAGCGCAGGTCCAAAAGCACAAGCTCGCTGAATTCGGCCAGGTCAGGAGGCGGCGCAGTGAGCAGACAAGCCACCAGTTGCCTGCCGATAAATCCGTTCGCGCCAGTGACGAGAATTCTCATCTTGCCGTCTCTTTCAGTGCGCCTCGCCGCGTTGTGCCAGCGACTGGCCGACGTCGTCGGAGTACTTGCCGTCGAGCAGCACGAACGCGATGCGGCAGGGCTTGTCGCCGCGGTTGCTCCACGCGTGGTTGGTGCCGCGCTGCACCACGATATCGCCGGGCTTGAGCTGCACCTCGGAGTCGTCAAGGATCAGCGTCAGTTCGCCATCGATGAGAATGCCGAAATCAATCGTCTGCGTGCGATGCATCAGCGGATGCGGAGCGTTCAGGCGGCTGGTAGCGATTTCCGGCGAGCCGGTTTCGCGAAAATGCTGTTCCATCTCCTCCACTGTGCGCGGCAGCTTCACGTCCTTTTCCGGGGCTATTTGCACAATGCGCACCGCGCAACCGCCGGGAGTGGGGCTCAAGCGCCGCGGCCCAAGCGTGGGATCGGGGCCGTTATCTACCGGAACAGGCACCTGCCCCGCTTTCCATATCTCGAAGAAATAGGTGCCGGGCACAGAGGGAAAGCTGATGATGTGAGGCGGTTCGCCCTCCATCGCGACCACGGCCTTGCCGTCGGGGTCGTGGCCGGTGACGATGCGCCGGATGGGCAGCTTTTCGGTCGTTTTCATCTTGGTCGTTCTCTCTTCCTAAGGAAAACCGGGCGTGTTAAATCGGCTGAGCGGTCACGCGCTGCATCTCTTCCACCATGCTTTTCTCGTCCACATCCGGAACCTCATCCATCTGGAACCTGCCGATCAACTCGGAGCCCTCAGCAATGAATTTGCAGCGATCGAAGCGGCGTTCCATGTATCGCTTCAGCTGATTCTCAATGCAGTCGTCCTTTGACAGCTCTTCGGCCAGCACCACCGCATCCTCAATGGCCATGCCCGCTCCCTGGCCGAGGTGCGGAGTGGTGGCATGAGCCGCGTCGCCCAGTAGCACAACCCGGCCGCGGTACCACGGAGACGGCACAAACACCGCCTCCATCGGCTTGTAAACCACCTTGCTGGGATCGGTGATTCCCTCCCCCAATTCGTGGATCAACCCGCCGAATCCTTCCATGCGCGACCTCATGAGAGTGTGCAACTGGCTCGGATCCATCCACGGGTTCCCGGGCTCGATGGAGGTCACGTACATGTACATCAGGTTGTGTGCCAGAGGCACCAGTCCGGCGCTGGCATGGCGGCCGTTGTGCGCGGCCAGATGATCGATCTCGGGCCTGCGCGGAAAGTTGTGCCGCCAGACGCTCTGCCCGGTAAAGCGCGGTTTGGGCGCCTCGGGAAATACCATTGTCCGCACTTTCGAAAACAGGCCGTCGGCGCCCACCACCAGGTCGTAGCTTTTTGCGCTTCCATCGGTCAAATGCGCCACTACCCCTTCGGGCTGCTGGTCGAGCCTGTCGACTGTTACTCCCAGCTTCACCTGCGTGCCCCTCTCGATGGCGACCGAGGTCAAAACCTCGTGCAGCGCGAGGCGGGAAATGCCCAGCAAAGCCGGATAGTCTTCGCCCGCCAACCGGTCACCCGGCAGTTTGGCAATCAACTCGCCGCTCGGCTTGTAAATTCCGACAAAATTGAACCCGTAAGCGGCCGACAGGTAGTGGTCCACGATGCCCAGTTGCGCCATCGCCCTCACGACGTTGGCCTGCTGGATAATTCCGACCCCGTAGACGGTCCAGACCTTCTTGATCTCGACGACGTCCACATCAAAGCCTTGCCGGCGAAGAGCGATGGCCAGAGAAAGGCCGCCGATCCCTCCGCCGACGATCAAAATTCTGTTCGATCTTGCCATGAGAAAAAACCCTCTGGGCACGGCCTGCCCGCGCCGGAAACGATCTGGAGAGTGCGGCCATGAAAGCCCGCGTGAGGAGCGGCGAAAAAATGCGGCGTCCGGGGGGACAAACCTTCGGACGCCGTCCAGCAGCCCCAGGGGACAGAGCCGCGCAAGCGCATGCCTCAGCCGTGTTTTCTCCAGGGATTGTCCCTCGCTACACCGGCCAGATCGATGTCCGGAACTGCCCCCTGGGGTGCGGGAGGAAATGCCTCTGTCATCGAGTCGGGCATGCCGATGTTGCGGTACATGGTATTGGCGCCCTCGGTGACATTCCATCTCACCGCCTCCCAGTCGGGCACGTAGTTGCGGTAGCCGCCGGTATTCACCTCGATGCGGATCTTCCCGCCCGGCTCGCGGAAATAGAGGTAGTACTGTTCGCCGATCCCGTGCCGGCCCGGTCCGTACTCGACGCCGGTTCCCGATTCCATCAGCAGATCGGCGCAGCGCAGATGCTCGTCAGCCGAATCCACCCAGAATGCAAGATGGTGAAGACGGCCGGGAATATCTGAGAAATCCACGCCCAGGCCCAGATCGTGCGATTTCTCGTTGGTCGTCACCGTGGCAAAAACGCCGTCGTTGGGGTCGTCATGCCTGAAGGCCGCGGCCATGAACCGGAATCCGAGATGTTTCTTCAGCCACTCGGCCGCCTTTACCGGGCTTTTGGTGGCCACCGTTACGTGGTCCAGTTGCCGGGGCGCTATACCGTGGTTGGTCAGCTTTTGGGGGCGCTCGGGATAGGTCGACTTCAGATCTCCCTCAGCCTGGTAGCGATCCACTTCCCACAAGAGTTCCAGATTGTGACCGCCGGGAATCTTGAAGCGGTAGCTGCGCCCGTGGCCGTAGGAGTTGTCAATCCACTCGCCGGTCACCCCGGCCGCCGTCAGGCGCGCAACGGCTTCTTCCAGTTCCTCCGGGCCCACGGTGCGCCAGGCCGCATGGCCCAGGGCGCTCTCTTTGCCTTGCGTCAGCATCAGGCTGTACTGGTAGTAATCTCCCCAGCAGCGCAGGTAGACCGACTCGGCGGTGCGCTTCACTTCCGTCAAACCCATGACATCGACGAAGAATCTGGCCGATTCCTGCACATTGGGTGTAATCAACTCCACGTGCGCCAGATGCGACAGCAAAACCTTTGACATATTTTGGGAACCTCATCGTATCGCCGGCCTTGAGAGCTTAGCCTGCGATAACTCTTAGATAGGAACGGGGCTTTGGGTGATACGATTATTTTCGAGATTTTTGCTATTCCCCGAGGCGATAGCCGTTAGCGTCTGTCCCTAAGCGTTTTTGGAGGCGCAAAGGATGTTCGAATACTTTCCCGGAAACTATGTCTGGAGCACGGCAGTCAACATCGCCCTGGGCAACGGCGGTCAGATGGGCGAAATCGACCAGGCCTGCCGCCCTGCACGGGACGCTGCTGCCTTCGGAGACGACGAGAAGGTCCGAATTCTTGTCGATTCCTGGATCAGGGTCGCGGACCGCGTAAATGCTCAGGCCGGGGCCGATGCCTCGCAGGGCAGGCTGATCAGCGCCGGGGCGAAATTCCGTCGCGCGTCGGTCTATTATGCGAGCGCCGAGCGTATGTACGGCGGCCGCAGCCCGGAGAGGGCCGCGCTCTATCAGAAAGTGCTATCGAGCTTCCGGCGCTTCATGCAGTGCACAGGCGCCTGCGAGCGGGTGGAGTTTCCTTTCGCCGGCACGCGTCTTTCGGCTTTGTATGTGAAGGCCGACACAGCCTCGGCCGCCAACTCCCGCGCCCTGCGTCGTCGAGTTCGACGGCTTCGATGTGCAGAAGGAGATTATTTTCACCTCGGGCATGCCGGAGGCCCTCACCCGGCGCGGCCTTTCCACGCTGATTGTCGATCATCCCGGCGTCGGCGAGGCGCTGCGGTTGCAGGGGCTCACCGTGGACCTGAAGACCGAACGGGCAGCCGGCGCTGCCATCGATTACCTCGAAACGCTGCCCGAAGTGGATGCCAATCGCATTGGAATGCTGGCCATGTCCATGGGGGGCTATTACGCGCCGCGCGCCACCGCCTTCGAGCCGCGCATCAAGGCCTGCGCCTGCTGGGGCGGAAACTACGACTGGGGCGAGGTGCAGCGCGAACGCTACCGCAACAGCCAGGCCGGCCGGCCGATTCCCCACTTCTGGGAGCACTTCAAGTGGGCTCTCGGCGTCGAGACGGTGGAAGATGGGCTGCGTTTCGCCGACCAGATCACGCTGCGCGGCATTCTCGACCGCATCCAAGTGCCCATTCTCATCACGCATGGAGCAAATGACCGCCAGATTCCTCTGAAGTACGCGCAGATGACCTACGACGATTGCGTCAACAGCCCGCGCCGCGAGCTGAAGATCCACACAGAAGAAGAGGGCGCGGCCGAACACTGCGGAACCGACAATACTCCGCTGGCGGTGGACACCATCGCCGACTGGCTCGCCGAGGTGCTGGGTGGGCATCTGGCTCCGGTGGGGCACTGAAGCTCGCAATCGATCCTGCTCCCCATCCCCCGCCCCATTCGCATAAAATGGCTGCGGCTTCATTTTGAATCTGGAGGGGGAACGAAAATGAGACACAGGATTTCCATTGCGAGCTTTGCTGCGACAGCGTTGTTTGCGGTATCTGCTTCTGCCCACGCTTTCAAGAGCCGACGACAGCAAGACCGTCGCGCCCGGGGCCAAGTGGGAGGTGCCTGCCACCACCACGCTTTCCGATCTGACCATCGGCGAAGGCGCCAAGCTTTCGGCTCCCGCCGGCCACACCCTCACCATGACCGTCGACGGGGTGGAAGTCGACATCAGGCCGGGCGCTTACCACGGCAAGATCGTACTCACCGTCGCGGACCCGATTGACCTGAAACTGGGGGCGGCGAATGGGATGGGGAGCGGGGGAAGCAATTTCCGCGCCGCGCTCTTTGTCGATGACGGCAAGGTCGTCAAAGAGAGTTCCGTTCTGGCCGACATAGTTGGCGGCCATGTGAACGATACAACCGCCAGCGGCATCTCCATCACCTCGAATGGGGATCTGTTCAACGGCGTGCTCATAACCGGCGATTCCAAGTACACAATCAATAATCCAACGATCACCATGACCGGCGTGGGCTCGGATATGGACGGCACGGGCTCGGCCGTGATGACGGCGGGCAAAGCCGACCTGACGCTGAATCACGCCAAGATCGTCACTCGCGGCGTCTATCGCAGCGCGCTGCTGGTGCGGGGCAACAGCACGGTGCACATCAACGACTCCGACGTGGAAGCCTATACCGGCGTCGATTCCCACGGGCCCGGACGCCCCTAAGCTGGCGGCCATGGGCGGTTCGGTGGGCGTGCCCTGGATGCTGGGCCTGAGCGGCAACGTGCGCGCCACCAACGTGATTGAAAGCGGCACCGTCTACTACAACAACTCCCACTTCATCGCCCAGGGATGGGGCGCGCTCTCGGCCGACGGTCCCACGCACGTGCGCATGTACGTGACCAACTCCACAATTGAAACTCTGGAGAGCGGCTATGGCGCCTTCACCATTGGCGATTCGCTCGACAGCTTCAGCCATTGCACCTTCAAGGTCGCCGACGTGGGCCTGATCGTGACCGGCTTCGGCTCGGCCGTGATCACTGACGGCACCACCATCGACTCGCGCCGCTTCGGCATCATGATGCACACCAACGATGCCAAGTTCGGCACCGTCACCATCGACAAGGGCAGCCAGATCACCAGCCGCTCCACGGCGATTGAGATCAAGGGCCGCGGCGTCAAGCTCGTGGTCGATAACGCCAAGATCAATCCCGGCAACGGCATTCTCATTGAGGCCATTCCCAACGACGACCCGTTTGTAGGCGGCCAGGGGAAGAACGCCACCACCGACGCGGTACTGGAAGGCTCTCCCGGCTCGGAGAAGATCAGCAATACAGCCATGATGGGCGGCGGCGCTCCCACAGGTGCTCCCAGCGGACCTCCCAGCGGCGGGGCTGGCGCTCCGGGCGGCGCTCCGGGTGGCGCTCCCGGTGGCGCGGGTGCCCCCGGCGGGGCTGGCGCTCCTCCGGCCGATGCCGGCGACATGTTCACCTCGGACCCCGACGACACCGGCAGCAGGATGAGCGGCCCGGTTCTCGCCACCTTCAAGAACACAACTCTGGCCGGGGACATCGTCAACGCGCGCACCCACCAGGGCGGCATGGAGATCTCGCTTGAAAACGCCACATTGACTGGCGCCATCACCACGGCCAAGGCCACGATGGCTTCCAAGCAGACCCCGAATCGCCTGCCCGTCAAGGAGCATTACTACCTGATCGGCGCGGTCAAGAACGTCTTCCAGCCCACGGGCGAGAAGTACGGCGTCAAGGTCAGCGTCGACGGTTCGTCGAAGTGGATCATCGATCAGACCTCGTACCTGACCGAGCTCAACCTGGCGCAGGGTGGCTCCATCAGCGCCCCCGCCGGCTTCAGCCTGGCCATGATGGTCAACGGCAAACCCGCTGCCGTCAAGTCGGGCTCTTACAAGGGCAAGATCGCTCTGCAGGTCACGCCGCAGTAATTTCTTACCGGAGAGCCGCTCAACGTGGATCGATCACGGGTCGCGGCTCTCCGGTTTCCGTTGCATCCTGCTTTGTTCCCGCGCCGGCCTTCGCCGTTTCTGCGGCTGCTCCTGCATTGGAGAACTTTTGCGGCGGATCTCCCGCCACCGAGTACAGCGCTCCGGGCGCGTTGCGCGTTTTGATGAACTCCTCAAAGGGCTGGCCCCGCATGGCTGCATAAATATGCAGATTTGATACGCCCAGCACCGCCCCCAGCTTTTCCAGCATGAAGAAGCTGACGCCGTAATGAATCATGCTTCGCCAGTCTCTTCGCCGCACCAGGTCGCACTCTTCTTCGGTCAAGTTGAATTCCTTGAAGAGCGTTTCCTGATCTTCGAGAAAGCGCCGCCGGTGCTCGGGACGGACGAGCTCGTGGAGAAAATTCGTCAGCCGGTACCCCTTCAAGCTTCTGGCAAGCGTGTAGGGATAGGTGCCTTCCAGCTTCTCGATTCCTTTCAGCTGATAATTCATCTTCTCGCGGAAGTCTGCGAGTGTTTCGGCGGGCGCATCCATCGAGTATTCTTCGAAAATCGCCGTCGCCAGGGCCGTCATCGTGGGCAGGTAGTAGCTCTGGTGCACTTTGCGCACATTGGCCGACAGCGCGCCGCGCATGATTAGCCACATGATAACCTCCGAGCCTTCCATGCCGCCCAGCCGCGCGTAGTCGGCGATGGTGATCTCGGTCAGCTTCACCGGATCCTTCTCGATCATCTCCATGAACTGGAGATCCCAGTCGGTGTTATTGAAGCCGCCCCGCTCCCCGTGCACCTGGTGCGAAAGTCCTCCTGTAGCTACGATCGCCACCGAAATGTCCTCGGGATAGCTTTGAATCGCTTTCCGCAGCGACTGGCCGAGTTTGTAGCAGCGGCTGGCCGAGGGAATGGGAAACAGCAGCACGCCCACCTGCAGTGGAACCACCAATCCCGGCCAGTCAGGCTCGTGCGGCCACAGCATGGACAAGGGCGAAAAAAAGCCGTGATCCATGTTCTTGCCCTGGAAGAAAGACATATCGAACTCGTCGGCCACCAGCGCCGAGGCGATGTGCTGCGCCAGTTGCGCGTGTCCGCGGACGGGCGGCAAGCGCCTTGGTCCGCCGCCCTCGTCGGCCGTGGCGTAGCTGTCGCCGACGCCGAGGGCAAAGTGCGAGTAGTGGTCGAAGAAGAACGAAGTCCCGTGGTCGTTGTAGACGACGAACAGCACATCGGGACGCTTTTCCTCGAGCCATTTGAGGACCGGCACGTAACCGTCGAACATCGGCTTCCAGACCGGGTCGTTTTGCTTTTTGGTGTCCAGCGCGAATCCAAGCGTAGGCGAGTGTGAGGTGGCGATACCGCCAATGATTCTGGCCATAAGTTGCTCCTGCCGTCGATCGAGGTTGCATCCTGCGCGGCCTGTGATCTTCGCGCGCTGGAATGGGGAAGTTGAGTTGCTATTTCACGTCCGCCGGACGGTCGTAATACGCAAGCCCGGCCTTTGCCAGCTTTTCTCTCATCTGTTCTATGTCGAGGTTGAGCTCGCCTGCCGCCAGCCGCTCGCGCTTCTTTGCTTCGCGCGCCGTCCGCTCTTCGGCGACCTTAGCCACCGCCTCGGCCTGCAGCCGAGGAACCACCACCACTCCGTCATCGTCAGCCACGATCACGTCGCCCGGCTCGACAGCCGCTCCCGCGCAGACCACTGGCACGTTCACGCAGCCCAGGGTTGCCTTGATCGTTCCTTTAGCGGAAATAGCCTTCGACCAGACGGGGAAGTTCATCAGCCGCAACTCCGCCACGTCCCGGCAGCCGCCGTCGATCACCAGCGCCTTTGCGCCGTGCGCGCTGAAGGAAGTTGCCAGAAGCTCGCCCAGGTAGCCGTCGCTGCACTCCGATGAGACCGCCACTACAACCACATCGCCAGGACGGCAAACCTCCACGGCCACGTGCACAATCCAGTTGTCGCCAGGGTGAGCCAGCACTGTTACCGCGCTGCCGACGGCCCGCGCGCCCGGGTAGATTGGGCGCATATAAGGTTTCATCAGCCCTGTTCGTTCCTGGGCTTCGTGCACGGTCGCGACACCGCACGCGCCCAGCCTCTCGACCACCAACTGCTCCGCGCGGGGGATATTCCGCACTACCGTGCCCATTCTCATACAAAATACTCCGCCACGGTGGGAAAGACCCTCTGGTAGGCCTCGCCATACTGCATCTTGCGATCCGAGTTGCGCGCGCCCTGCGTGCCCCTCTGCAGGGCCACGCGCGTGTAATACTCCCACAAATGCTGCTGTGCGTCCATGCTTTCAAAGGCCTTGCGCTTCACATCCCAGACTTCAGTGATGTCCAGAATCAACTGCGGCTTCCATCCGCACTGCTCGGGCTGGTGCGGCTCGAAAAGAAAGACCGGCGGCGCGCCCAGCGCCGCGACGGCCCCTTTGCGCCCGTGCGCCTGTGCCACTACGCGTGCCTCCTGCGCAAAGCGCGTAGCTTCGGGATGGTCGAAGTTATAAGGGTCGTCATGCGAGTGGGTAAGCACCCAGGCGGGCCTTAGCGCGCAGTAGATATCAGCCAGCTTCTCCAATGCGTCAAGATTCGTGCGCAACGGGTAATCGCCTAGATCGAAAAATTCAATCTCTGCCGCTCCTAAAATTCCCGCCGCCCGCTCGGCTTCGGCGCGGCGCTCGTTTTTCACGCGCTCGAGCGTCATCCCCGGCTCTTTCCAGAGTTTCTGGCTCTCGCCCCTCTCGCCATACGAGAGGCAAACCACCTTAACTTGCCAGCCGCGCTTTGCGTAGAGAGCAATTGCTCCGCCCGCGCGCCAGACGAAATCGGCTGAATGCGCGCTGACGACTAGCCCCGCTCCTTTGCCTGTTGTTTCGTTCACTCCGTGACCTCGTACAGTTCTTGATGATAGAAAGACAGAAATGGCTGATCTGGTCGCTCCTCCGGCGTGGACGAACCTTGCCTGTTCGACCGATCCGGAACCTCTTCGTGCGCGAACACGATGCCGTCGAAGAGTGCCCGCGCTGTTCTGACCACTCCTGCGCGGCGTACGCGCGGCGCATTGGCCTCGCCTTCCACTTCCAGGCGCACCTCGAAAATTCCGCTCGGATGTTCCAGGCCGATACGCTTGACCTCGCCCGGAGGCACCTGGGCGAATGGTGCAGCGGCCGAGCCGGGCAGGATGCACGCCGTCGCCACCGTGACCCCGGCAAAAACTCCGATCGAAGCGTGGCAACTGCGAGGAATGAAGCTGCGGGTCGAAACAGCTCCGCCTGCCATGGGTTTCGAGACCAGCGCCACTTTGGGGATGACGGCCTTCGAGACGTCGCCCAATCCCATCCTGCGTCCTGCCTCAAGCCGGATATCCTCGATGCGCGCCCGCAGGTTCATATTCGCTTCCAGTTCCGCGCAGCTTTCGCGGCCGGTGCAACCCACATCGGCGGCCGCCATGACTACCACCGGCATGCCGTTGTCGATCAGGGTAGCTTTCACGCCGGACACATCGTCGAGGACGTTTCCTGTTGGCAGCAGCGAACCGCAAACCGACCCCTCGGCGCCGAGAAAATTGACCGTCACCGGCGACGCGCTTCCGGGCACTCCGTCGATCCTCTCCGTGCCCGCATATCGCACGCGCCTGCCGGGGGTCGAGACGACCAACTCGGCGATAGTTCCCGTGTTCAGTGTGCGGACTCGTACCCGGGTCTCCACCTCCTGCGCGATAACCAGCCCGCGCTCAATGGCAAAGGGACCTACGCCGGCAAGAATATTGCCGCAATTGGGCGTGGTATCGACCTTGGCCTCCTCAACGCCGACCTGGGCAAAAAGAAAATCCACATCGGCCCCGGCATCGAGCCGAAGGACTGACAATCGCTGCCTTGCTGGTGAGCGGGTGCGCGCCGCCAACCCCGTCGATCTGCCGCGGGTCGGGCGAGCCCATGATGGACAGCAGCAGCAGGTTCCGTTCCTCGGTGTTCGACGGCAGATCGGCGGCGAGGAAATAGGCGCCTTTGGAAGTGCCTCCCCGCATCAACATACAACGGATGCCACGCTGCATAATCGCCGATCCCGAATCCTCTCTAAACGATATCCGCTGTTATAGATGCGGGGAAGGTGAAAAGCGCGCCATTATTTTCCGTGCAGATTCACGGGCGCGCTCAGCGCTCTTTCAAAGCTCGGACATTCACAGGCTCAGGCCGTGCCTGATTGATTCCCGTTCACCTTCTCGCAGCGGGAAAACGTCCTGAGTATATCCAGGAAACGATAGAGCAGCTTCAATGTGGAGTCGCGCCTCCAGACGGCAATCAATTCGACCGGGGGAGGGGTTTTTTGCAACGGCTTGTAGCAAACTCCCGGGATTTGGATTGACCGGAAGGATGAAGGCACCAGGGCGATGCCCATGCCCGCCGCTACCAGGTGAATGCCTCCGATGATCAGGTTCGTGTAAAGATGCTTGCTCGGTTGGGCTCCCGCCAGTTGATAGGCCCTCTGCACGTGGCCGTAAAATCCGAAGGTCGTAAAGGGAGAAGGCATGATCGCCGCATATTGGTTGTACCGGCTCAAATCGATAGAACCATCCTCACTCAGGCCGGTAGGAACTGCGGCGATCAATTCGTCCCGCTGAATCACCATCGAATCCAGTTGATCGTCGTCCAGCTTGGCATGTACAAATCCGACGTCGCAGGTTCTTTGAATGATGGCGGCGATCTGCTCTTTGGGCTCGCATTCCTTTCAGCTGCAAATCCACGTCGGGCGCCTGCTGCTGGAACTCCCTCAGCGCGGCGGGCAAGACGCCCACCAGCGCGGTGCTTCCGAAGGCAAGCGTGAGCAGGCCGCTCAGACCCTGGTTGACCCTTTGCGCTTCGCTGATCGCGTCGCCAATGCCTTGCAGGATGCCGCGGATTCTGGGCAGCAGCGATTCGCCCGCGACAGTCAACTGCACTCTCCGGTTCGTGCGATGAAAAAGAGGCGCGCCAATTTCCTCTTCGAGCAACCTGATTTGCTGGCTTAACGATGGCTGGGACAGATGCAGCGATTCTGCGGCGCGATGAAAATTCAGTTCTTCTGCAATTCGAAGAAAATAGCGCATTTGCCGTACTTCCATATGCCTTACCTCCCCTGTGTGCTGCCCCTGCCCGCGTAAAAAGACAAATCCCAATTGCGGGATTTCTGTCACGGATAAATAGATTGCGCGCTCTCTCGTCTTTGAGAAAAGACACTTCCGCTAATTCCGAGTTAATAAGATTTACCTATCAATCGTGCGAGAACAATATATTGGACACCGCTTATCAATGCAAGAATAATGATCCCAACCTCAGTTGTGATTGAAACAGAGAATTCCGGAGACGACGGGCGGCTGTTCTTGTAGCGCTCCGGAATCTCCCCTCCGGTCCCGATTCAAGGTCTCTCCGCAACTCTGAAGGTCGAACGGGGTAAAGCATATGACGGCGGCAACTGCGCAGGCTATTGAGACGCCATCTTCTACGAACTCACTTGTAACCGATCTCCGATCCGCGCTCAGGCTTTTAGAGGCGACGCCCGGCCAGTTGCTGCGTACAGATCATCCTGTCGATCCCATCGGGGAGCTGGCTGGAGTCTACCGCCACATCGGAGCCGGCTGCCCGGTTGAGCCGCCCACGAAGCTCGGGCCGGCCATGCTGTTCCAAAACGTCAAGGGATTTCCCGGCGCCCGCATCGTTACCGGCGTGCTGGCATCCCGGGAGCGCGTCGGTCTGCTGCTGGGAACGCCGCCCCAGCGCCTCGGCTTCAAAATGCTGGAGGCCTATGAAAATCCCATTCCGCCGGTCGTCGTCGCCGGTCCCGCGCCCTGCCAGGAAGTCGTCTATACGAAGGACTTCAACCTCGAAAAGCTGATCCCGGCGCCAACCAATACGCCCGAAGACGCCGGCCCCTATTTCACCATGGGCCTGCTGCGCGCCTCCGACCCCGAAACCGGCGAGCACGACGTCACCATCCATCGCATGTGCGTGCAAGGGCCGGACACGCTGAGCATCTTCTTCGCGCCCGGTCGCCACATCGCCGCCTTCCGCGACAGGTGCGAGAAGTTGGGCAAGGCTCTGCAGCTCTCCATCAACATCGGGCTCGATCCCTCGGCCTACCTGGCCTCCTGCTTCGAGCCGCCGACCACTCCGCAGGGTTTCGACGAGCTGAGCATCGCCGGCGGGTTGAGGGGCGCGCCCATCGAGTTGGTCAAATGTGTGTCGATTGACGAATACGCCATCGCCGGCGCCGAAATTGTGCTGGAAGGCGAGCTAATACCCGGCCTGAAGATTCGCGAAGACCAGAACTCCAACTCCGGCCACGCCATGCCGGAGTTCCCCGGCTATAATGGTCCGGCCAACCCCTCGCTTGACGTCATCAAGATCAAGACCATCACCACCCGCAGGAACCCGATTCTCGAGACCCTCGTCGGGCCCGGCGAGGAACACGTGAGCCTGGCGGGCATTCCCACCGAAGCCAGCATCCTCCACATGGTGGAGCGCGCCATGCCCGGACGGCTGAAAAACTGCTACCTGCACAGTTCCGGCGGCGGCAAGCTGCTGGCCATTCTGCAATTCAAAAAGTCAATTGCCTCTGACGAGGGCCGCCAGCGCCAGGCAGCACTGATCGCCCTGGCTGTCTACCACGAACTGAAGAATGTCATTGTCGTCGACGAAGACGTGGACCTGTTCGACACCAACGACGTGCTCTGGGCCATGCAAACCCGTTTCCAGGGCGATAAGGATGTCCTCACAATACCGGGCGTGATCGGCCACGTGCTCGATCCGTCGCAATCGCCAGAATACTCAAGCTCGATCGCGCGTGTCGGCGCCACCACCAAGACGATTTTCGACTGCACTGTGCCGTGGCACATGAAGGACAAGCTCGTACGCGCCAAATTCCAGCAGGTCGATCCCACGCCGTACCTCAAGCCCTCCGGCAAGCCGCTGGAGCTTTAGCCATTACGAGTGAACCGCGAATTCGAGAGAAACGCGAACAGGAAACGCTAGAGATGACGGCACAAAGCCTCCTGGAACCCGCTCAAAGCGCCGCTCAGCAGCGGCCCGCCAACACTCCTGGTCGGCCCTCATTTTTCTCACGGTACAAGCCACAGATCGGCGCACTGGTGGGCATTGCAATCTGCCTGGCCATCTGGCTCATGCCGGCGCAGCCGGGCCTTTCACCACAGGGCCAGCACTGCCTCGCGCTCAGCCTTCTCGCTGTCACCTGGTGGGCCTTTGGAGTCACACATTCCGGGTACACCTCGCTCATCCTGCTCGTCAGTTGGGTCATCACCGGGACAGCCGAGCCGGCGGTGGTCTTCCGCCTCTGGACCAACCCCATGATGTATCTGGTCATCGGCGGATACCTGATCGCGGCAGCGGTCGAGCTGTCAGGCCTGGGCAGGCGCATCGCCTACTTTTTCATCCTGAAGTTCGTAAAGGGCTACAAAAGCATTCTGGCCGCCTGCTACATTCTTGGCTTTCTGCTCAGCATCATCATTCCCCATCCCTGGCCGCGCTCATTCATGATCATGGCGGTGATGGCCATCATCATCCAGTCAGCCAAGCTGCCACCCAAGTTCGCGGCTCAAATCGGCCTGACCGTCTTCGCAGCCTCCTGTCCGACTTCGATGATCCTGCTCACCGGCGACAGCACGCTCAACGTGGTGGCGCTGAACTTCGCAGGCGTCACCACAAGCTACCTGACCTGGTTCCAGTGCATGGCCGTGCCGGGCATTCTCTCCTGCATAGCGCTCTACCTGATCCAGATCTGGTTCTTTCCCAAGCCGCCCGATTTCAGCGTCGACAAGAGCGAGATTCGCGCGCTGCTCTCGAAGCTCGGCAAGGTGACGGTCAACGAAAAGAAAGTGATCTTCTGGGTGACCGTGGCCGTCTGCTTCTGGGTCACTGACACTTGGCACCACGTTCATCCGGGCTGGATCGCCGCGGCAGCAGCGCTGGCGATGACACTGCCCACCGTTGGAGGCGTGCTCAAGCCTGGCGACTGGAACAAGGTCAACATTGGCGTGCTCTTCTTTCTCACAGCGGCGCTGGGCATCGGCACCGTGGGCGGCGTCACGGGCATGAACAAATGGGTGGCCTCGGTTGTCCTGCCCTCTCACGTGCCCACCAACGTCTTCGTCTTCGCGCTGGTGGTGGCGGCCTTCGCCATGATTATTCACATGGTGCTGGGCAGCGTGCTGGCAGTCATGGGCATCGTGACGCCGGCGATTCTGGCCTACGCTTCGGGTTCGGGAATTCACCCGCTGGTCGCGTCGCTGCTGGTCTACACCGTGGTCAACCAGCAATACCTATTGCCTTTTCACAACATGGCCATACTCGTCGGCGAGGGCGAGCAGGGCGGGCGTTACAACTCCAGCGATGTTTTCAAGCTGGGACTCGCGCTCACCCCGCTGGCTTTCGTCATCGCACTGTGCTTCGAAGTTCCGTGGTGGAAGATCATCGGCTTGATTCACTAGTCCGGAGCCGCGGCAGGCGCCGGCCCAAACAGGGTTTTTGGAGATTTCAGGCGGTTTTTCGAGCCACTCTTGACAAGACTGTCTTGAAAAGGATAAATTTCGCACAAACAGCCATGAGGTGGGACACATGTACCGCACAGCGGTTCACCAATGGCTGATCGCGACCCAGTCAACAACGCCTTCGGCAGGAGAGACAACCCAATGAGCGAATTACAGAGGCTTACCAACAGCTCAACCGGCGGTCCGGTCTTCGTGTACGTGAAAGACGGAAAGATCGTCCGCATCACGCCCATGGATCTGGACGAGACCGACGCCCCGTCCTGGGAGATTGAGGCTCGGGGACGCACCTTCAAGCCGCCGCGCAAGACCACGCTTTCGGTCTACACGCAAGGCTTCAAGTCAATGATCTATTCCGACAAGCGCGTCATGTATCCCATGAAGCGCGTGGACTTCGATCCCAACGGCGAGCGCAATATTCAGAACCGCGGCATCTCCGGCTACGAGCGCATCACGTGGGACGAAGCGACTTGAGATCGTCTGTCAACGAGATCAACCGCGTCAAGCGCGCAGTACGGTCCGGCGGCGATTCATGGCCTCGCCCAGTTCCCACCACATGTGGGGCAACGTCGGCTATCGCCACTCGACCTATCTTCCGCTTCATGAACTTCATGGGCTTCACCTATGCCGACCATAACCCCGATAGCTGGGAAGGCTGGCACTGGGGCGGAATGCACATGTGGGGCTTCAGCTGGCGGCTGGGCAATCCCGAGCAGTACAACCTGCTCGAAGACGGCCTGAAGCATGCCGAGATGATCGTTTTCTGGTCGGCCGACCCGGAGACCAACGGCGGCATCTACTCAGCGCACGAATCGACCCTGCGCCGCAAGTGGCTGAAGGAACTGGGCGTGAAGATGGTCTTCATCGATCCCCACTACAACCACACCGCGGGCTGGATCGGCGACAAGTGGATGTCTCGCCCAAGATCGGCACCGACCACGCGCTGTCGTTCGCCATCGCCTATACATGGCTGACCGAGGGGACCTACGACAAGGAATACGTGGCCACGCACGCCTACGGCTTCGAAGAGTGGGCCGATTACGTGCTGGGCAAGGGCGACGACAAGACGCCCAAGACCTGCGAGTGGGCCGAGGCCGAGAGCGGCGTGCCGGCGTGCGAGATTCGCGCCCTGGCCCGCGAGTGGGCCAAGCGTAAGACCTACCTGGCAGCCGGCGGCCTGGGCGGATGGGGCGGCGCCTGCCGCGCCTCGCACGGCATCGAGTGGGCGCGCGGCATGATCGCGCTGGCCACCATGCAGGGCATGGGCAAGCCCGGCTCCAACATCTGGTCCACAACCCAGGGCGCACCGGTTGACACCGAGTTCTACTTCCCCGGCTACGCCGAGGGCGGCATCTCCGGCGACTGCGAAAACTCCGCCGCGGGCTTCCGCTTCGCCTGGCGCATGTTCGACGGCAAAACGTCCTTCCCGTCCAGTCTTCCAACATCAACACCGGCGCCGGCCAGCACATCCCCCGCCTGAAGATTCCCGAGTGCATCATGGAAGGGAAATTCAAGTGGAGCGGCAAGGGATTCTGCGGCCAGGACATTCAGCACCAGATGCACCAATACGAGTACCCGGCGCCCGGCTATCCGCAGATCCGCATGTACTGGAAGTACGGCGGTCCGTAGATCGGCACCATGACGGCCACCAACCGTTATGCCAAGATGTACACCCACCCGAGCCTGGAGTTCGTCGTCAGCCAGTCGATCTGGCTGGAAGGCGAGGTTCCCTTCGCCGACGTGATCCTGCCGGCCTGCACCAACTTCGAGCGCTGGGACATTTCAGAGTTCTCCAACTGCTCGGGCTACATCCCGGACAACTACATCCAGGTCAACCACCGCGTCATCTCGCTGCAAGCCAAGTGCATCGAGCCGGTGGGCGAGTCCAAGTCCGACTACCAGATCTACGCGATGTTCGTCGAAGAAGCTCGGTATCTGGGGTCCCTTCACCGAAGGCAAGGACGAGCTGGGCTGGATCGAGCAGTACTACAACGCCACCGACATGCCCAGGTACATGACCTTCGAGGAGTTCAGGAAGAAGGGCTACTTCGTGGTTCCCATCAACCCCAAGGGCAATAAGAACGTGGCGCTGCGGTGGTTTGCCGAGGGCCGCGCCAAGGATACTCCCGACTGGGGACCGCGCCCGAACAACCAGATCGCCTTCAAGGGCCTGCAAACCTCTACCGGCAAGGTCGAGTTCATCTCCACCAGCATCCGGAACTTCGAGCAGCAAGGTTATGTCGACGAGTACCGCCCGGCCATGCACCAGTATGTGCCGGCGTGGGAAAGCTGGCACAGCCCAGCAGGCCAAGAAGTATCCGCTGGGCATGCTCTCGCCGCATCCTCGGTTCAGCTTCCACACCATGGGCGACGGCAAAGACAGCTTCATGAACGACATCAAGGACCACCGCGTGCTGGTGGACGGCTAGTATTACTGGATCGTCCGCTTGAACTCGAAGGACGCTGCGGCACGCGGCATCAAAAGCGGCGACCTGGTCCGGTGCTTCAATGATCGCGGCTCGGTGATCGTGGCCGCCCAGGTGGGCGAACGCGTGCAGCCGGGAACCGTCCACACCTACGAGTCCTGCGCCGTCTACGATCCGCTGGGCAAGCCCGGCCGCTCGGCCGATCGCGGCGGTTGCATGAACATTCTTACTCCCGACCGTTACATGTCCAAGTACGCTTGCGGCATGGCGCCGAATTCCGCTCAGATCGAGATCGAGAAGTGGGACGGCGGCATTTACGAGACGGAGTAATCAGAGGAGACTCACGAGGGAGATGGAACCATGAAAAAACGCTATATGGTATTTGACGTAGCCATGTGTCATGACTGCAACAACTGCTTCATGGCCTGCAAGGATGAGCATGTTGGCAACGATTGGCCGGGCTACACCGCCGCTCAGCCGCGCCATGGCCACCGCTGGATGAACATTGAGCGCCACGAGCGGGGTGTGTACGCACGCAACGACGTGGCGTACCTTCCGCTGACCTGCCAGCACTGCCAGGATGCTCATTGCCAGAAGGCGGCGCCCGAGGCCGTCACCATCCGCCCGGACGGCACCGTCTTGATCGATGCGGAAAAGGCCAAAGGCAACAAGGCCCTGGTCGCATCGTGCCCCTTCGGCGCCATCTACTGGAACGAGGAGCTGAACGTTGCGCAGAAGTGCACCATGTGCGCTCACCTGCTCGACGACAAGGAAGGATGGAAGCCGGGTCTGCCCCGCTGCGTCCATTCCTGCCCCACCGGCGCCATGGAGTTCCACGAAATGGAGCCCGAGGAGTTTGAAAAGCTGGCAAGTGAGCAGGGTCTGGTGGGCTACCGGTCGGCAGAGCTCAAGAACCAGCCTCAGATTCGCTACAAGAACCTCTACAAGTACACCAGGAACTTTGTTTCTGCCGGTGTGCTGGTGAACGGGGACTGCTTTGAGAACGCCTCGGTGACGCTGAAGGGCAAAGCCGGCGTTGTGGCCACCCAGAAAACCAACTTCTTCGGCGAATTCAAATTCGATGGGCTGGAGAACGGCGATTACACCGTGGACGTGGAGGCAGCGGGCAAAACGGCCTCCTGCACAGCCGCGATCGACGGCAAGTCTCTCAACCTGGGCTTTATCAACCTGTAGTTGAACTGCCTCCTTGACCGAGACCCCGGGGGAAGGTTTCCGCTTCTTCCTCCGGGCTTTTTTTCTAAGCACTGTAAATGCGTAAAGGTCGCTGCCATACCTCCAAAGTTGTCATCCCGAGGAGGGCGCCGCGGCGACCGACGAGGGATCCGCGGTTGCATTTTCATGGTTTCGGGTGAAACTCAATTTCATGTAGCATTGCAGTTGCTCTTCAATGAAATTCGATTACACCACATTGAAGAAAGCTGGAAGTTATCAATCGGATCAGTCTTTTCCTCGGAAATGGAATCGGACAAATGAAAAAGGTTGTTCTCTTTAACGGCAGCCCCCGCATGGACGGCAACACTGCCACTCTGCTGAACGTCATGGCACGCGGCGCGCAGGACGCCGGCGCGGAAGCCAAGACTTACACACTGTTCAAGATGAAATTCATGGCCTGCCAGAGCTGCTTCAAATGCCGCATCGGCACGGGCGCCTGCGCCGTCAACGACGAAATTACCTCCGCGCTCGAATTCGTGAAGGCCGCCGACGCCATCGTGATCGGCTCTCCGATTTTCATGATGCAGATGACCGGACCAGTGAAGAACCTCTACGATCGCTTCTTCCCCCTCATGGACATCGAGTTCAAGCCGCGGTACGGCGTCAAGAAAATGGCCACTGTCTATTCGCAGGGGATGGATGATCCGCACGCCTACGACTCCTACTTTGATTACACGGCCGCTATATTTCCTTCCTTCGGCTTCGATTGCATCGGCAATCTTGTCTGCACCAACGCCAACGATCCTGAGAGCGCGGAGCGCAACGCCGAATTGAAGATCCAGGCCTACGAACTGGGCAAGGCTCTGGTACGCTAATGGTGCCGGCAGCAACATTGGAAGGATTGCAAAGGAGCCCCTCGGCTCTCTCTGAATTCGACCGGTAGGCCAACTGGAAACGGGAAAGCAATGAAAGTGATTCTCGGCTCGGGCCGCAACGTGAACCGGAACCAAGGGAGAATTTCGCGGCGCGACTTCCTTTGCGCGGCAGGTCCGGCCGCTTTGGTAGCCTCTGCTGCGCTCACCGGCTGCCGGAAGCGTTCGACAGAGAACCGCACGGTCAAAATCGGTTACGTTGCTCCCAAAACCGGCTCACTGGCCGCGTTCTGCGAAGCCGATCCCTTCGTGCTGGCCGGAATCAGGCGCGCGCTCGCCGGCGGGCTGATGATCGCGGGCAGAATTCATCCCGTCGAAATCTACGCCAGAGACAGCATGTCTGATCCAAATCGCGCCGCCGAGGTCGCTGCCGAGTTGATCAACAGCACCGAAGTGGACCTCCTGCTGACCCTGAACACGCCGGAGACCGTGAACCCCGTCGCCGATCAGGCCGAGATCAACGGCGTCCCCTGCATCTCCACTGATGCTCCCTGGCAATCGTACTTCTTAGGCCGCGGCGGCAAGGCCGAACAGCCCTTTGAATGGACCTACCACTTCTTCTGGGGATCGGACCAGCTTGCGGCGGTGTATACGAATATGTGGGCCACCCTACCCACCAACAAGATTGTCGGGGGCCTTTGGGGCAACGACAACGACGGCAACACCTACTCCGACCCGAAGCAAGGCTTTCCGCCGGTCCTGGCCGCCCGGGGCTTCAAGCTTGTCGACCCAGGCCGATTCCCTTCCTCCGTCACCGATTTCTCTGCGCAGATCATCGCCTTCAAGAACGCCAACGTCGAAATCTGCACCGGAGTGCTTGCGCCGCCGCAATTCGCTACATTCTGGAGCCAGGCTGCCCAGCAGGGTTTCCGGCCCAAAATTCTCACCATGGCCAAGGCTCTGCTCTTCCCGGCAGCCATTGAAGGCCTGGGCGGGCGCGGCAACCTTTTATCGACCGAGGTCTGGTGGTCGCCCCATCATCCCTTCCGCTCCAGCCTCATCAACCAGTCCGCCGCCGAGTTCTGCGCCGATTACGAGCGCCAGACCGGCAAGCAATGGATACAGCCGATGGGTTACAAGCACGCGCTCTTCTGCGTGGCCATCGACGTCCTGAAGCGCGTCACCAACATCGATTCTCCCGAATCGATCCGCGACGCCATTCGCGCCACCAACTACGACTCCATGGTCGGCCGCATCCAGTGGACCGGCAATCCGGTAGCCAACGTCTGCCGCACCCCCCTTGTCGGCGGGCAGTGGACTCGCGGCAGCCATTTTCCCTACGATCTGCTCATCGTGAACAGCGAGGGCGCGAGCGAGATTCCCACGCAAGCGGCGCTCGAGCCGCTGAATGACGCCAGCGGTACCGGAGTGTAAGGAAATGGAAGTACTGCGCCTCGACAATCTCTCCAAGAGCTTCGGCGCCATTCCGGTGGCCGATTCCATCAGCCTCTCCGTGGCCGAGGGAGACGCGCTGGGCATTATCGGCCCCAACGGCGCGGGCAAAACCAGCCTCTTCAACCTGATCGGCGGCGCACTCCGTCCCGATAGCGGCCGGGTCTATTTCCTGGGCCGCGATGTCACTGGATTGAGCATGGAACAACGCTGCCGGGCAGGCATCGGACGCACGTATCAGATTCCCAGGCCATTCACAAAGATGACCGTCATGGAGAACTGCCTGGTGGCTGCCGTGGCCGGCGGGCGCAAGCGCGAATGTCATACCTACGATCATTGCGCTGAAATTCTGCGCCATACGCATCTGCTCGGCAAAGCGAACCAAACGGCCGGCAGCCTCACTCTGCTGGAACGAAAAGCGCTGGAGCTGGCGCGCGCCCTCAGTTCCTCGCCACGGCTTCTGCTGCTCGATGAGATCGCCGGAGGGCTGACCGAGCACGAAACCGAAGAGCTGGTCCAGCTTATCCGCGGCATTCACGCGGGCGGCACCACCGTCGTCTGGATCGAGCACATCGTCAACGCGCTGATGGCCGTCGCCAACCGGCTTATCGTGATCAACTTCGGCGCCAAGATTCTCGACGGCGTACCCGCGGAAGTCATTGAGAGCCCCGAGGTCAAGCGCATTTATATGGGCATGGAGGCCGCATGAATCTGCTCACGGTCTCGAGATTGAACGCTTATTACGGCGACTTCCAGGCTCTCTACGAGGTCAGCCTCGAAGCCGGAGAGGGCGAGACGATCGCCGTCATCGGCGCAAATGGCGCAGGCAAATCGACCCTGCTGAATACGATCGCCGGCAACCTCGCCTCGAGGGGCGACGCTATCCGCTTTGCCGGAGAGGCGATTGGCGGTTTGCGCCCCTGGCAGATTGTCGCGCGCGGCATTGCTCTCGTTCCCGAGGGGCGCCGCCTCTTTCCCAGCCTTACTGTCGAAGAGAACCTCCTCATGGGCGCCTATTCGCGCTCCCGCTATGCTCATTCCCTGGACCAGATCTACGAGATCTTTCCCCAATTGCGCTCGCGCGCCCGCCAATCCGCGCTTTCGCTCAGCGGCGGAGAGCAGCAAATGGTGGCGATTGGCCGCGCTCTCATCTCCAGGCCGCGGCTCGTGATGTGCGACGAGCTCTCGCTGGGTTTGGCTCCCAAAATCGTGAGCGAAATTTACGAGACCCTGGCTCTGATTCGCAAGCGGGGCGTGACCCTGATCATCGTTGAGCAAAATGTCCGCCAGGCGATGGCATTCGCCGACAGAGTCTACTGCCTGCAGGAGGGCCGCGTCTCCCTGGAGGGCATTAGCAGCCAGTTGCACCCGGACGAGGTTTCCCGGGCCTACTTCGGATTGGAAGGCCGCGCATGAGTGGATGGATGGACAGCATTCTTCAAGGTTTGCTGCTCGGAGGAATTTACGGCCTGTTCGCCACCGGGCTATCGTTGGTCTTCGGCGTCATGCGCCTGGTCAACGTGGCCCACGGCGACCTGATTGTGCTCTCAGCTTTCCTCGCTCTCTGGATCGAAAAATCGCTGAACCTGCCGTCTCCCTTCCTCGCCCTCATCGTGCTTCTGCCGTTGATGTTTTTCGTCGGCTACTTATTGCAGCGCACCATCCTGAATAAAGCGCTGGGCGAGGATATTCTGCGCCCTGTGCTCATCACCTTCGGCCTTTCCGTCATCGTGCAAAACGGCCTGCTCCAATTTTTCTCGGCCAACCCGCAAAAGCTCAACGGCGGAGCATTGGAAACTGCAAGCGTGCATCTGCTCGGCGGCCTGATGGCAGGAGCATTTCCGCTGCTCACGCTCGCCGTGAGCGCGGCCGTCATCGGCCTGTTGCAGTGGACGCTCTATCGGACCGCCCTGGGCCGCGCCCTGCGCGCTACCTCCGACGATCCGCGGACAGCGGCCATGATGGGCGTGAAGACTCCTCACGTTTTTGCGCTGGCCACGGGCATTGCGCTGGCCACGGTCGCTCTGGCCGGAGTCTTTACCGGCATTCGTGCCAGCTTCGATGCCTTTTCCGGCCCTGACTGGCTTATCTTCGCCTTTGAGGCAGTCATCATCGGCGGCCTGGGCTCTTTGTGGGGAACGTTGGCCGGCGGCGTCACCCTGGGCATCGCGCAGACCGTCGGCGCGCGGTTTTCGCCCGGCTGGCAATTGCTCAGCGGTCATCTTGCGTTTCTCATCATTCTCGTCTTGTTGCCGCGCGGGTTCTTCCCCCGGAGAGTGGAGTAGTTGCAGGGATGGAGACGAACACGATGAAAGTTGTCCAAAGTTCCCGGCAGTCGCGCATCGCAGCGGCAGCCTCCGTCCTGCTGATCCTGGTGCTGCTCACGGCGCCCCTGTGGGCCAGCCGCGGCCACATCAGCCTGCTCATTGAGTTCTTCTATTTCCTAGCGCTCGCCCAAGTCTGGAATTTGCTCGCCGGCTTTACAGGCATTGTCTCGCTCGGCCAGCAGGCCTTTCTCGGCCTGGGCGGCTACGCGCTCTTTTTCGTCACCATGCACTGGCAGTGGAACCCGGTGCTCTCGCTGATCCTGGCCGCTATCGCCGGCGGGGTCATTGCGATTCCGGTCACGCTGGTCGTCTTTCGTCTCAACGGCGCTTACCTGGCAATCGGCACCTGGGTCATGGCCGAGGTTTTCAAGCTGGTCTTTTCTGACATCACCTCTCTGGGCGCCGGTTCGGGCATCAGCCTGCCCTCCTCGGTCGCGCGCGCCGTCAACTTCGGCTCCTTCCGCCGCGATTCCATTTTGTACTGCATCGCTCTGGCCATTGCGCTGTTTTCGATCCTCGGCGCATACGCCCTGCTGCGCTCGCAGACGGGCCTGGAGCTTTCCGCGATCCGCGACGATGAGACCGCCGCCCGTAGCGCCGGTGTCCACAGCTTCCGCATCAAGCTTCTTGTCTTCATCGTCGCGGGAGCCGCCACGGCCATGACCGGCGCGCTGATCTATCTCTCCAAGCTCCGCATCTCGCCTTCTTCAGCCTTCGATATCAACTGGACAAGCTACATCATTTTCATCGTGGTGATTGGCGGCCTTGGAACGCTGGAAGGACCGATGGTCGGCGCGATTGTCTTTTTCGTTCTCCGCCAGTATCTCTCCGACCTCGGCAGTTGGTATCTGATCGTTCTCGGCGCAGTCGCCGTCGCGGTCATGCTGAAGATGCCTTTGGGAATCTGGGGCACGCTCGCTAAACGCTACTCGCTCTCGCTGTTCCCGACGCAGCGCCGCCTGATTTTTTCAGATGAGAGTTAGAGACCTCGGCATGCGCCATTTTTAGAAAATTAAGCCAGTCTTGGAGATGACCTCGCCGAAAATGCGGAGGGCTGTGTTGTAACAGGGCCTGACTTTAGTCGGGCCGCAAGTGATTGGAAGAGATTTGCGGGCTTTAACCCCCGACGGACGTTTTTTCCTCCTGGCAACGTATGCGAATGATCCACGGGTTCTTTGCTCGCCGCCAGGCTGGAGAATCCGCCGCGCAGCGCTACCTGTCGAGATCGATCAGAACCTTTACGTTGACTCCCCGCTGAAGCTCTTCCCGGAAGAACGTCTCTGCCTGCGAAAGCGGCACAGTCCTGGTGATCATGCGCGAGACGAGCTCGGTGTGAGCGCGAATGATCTCGATTGCCTGATCGAAGCCGCCGGAGCTGCCGATGCTTCCCACGAGAGTCAGAGATTTCTGGATCAGCGCGCCGCAATTGAGTTCGACCGTGGCCTGATGCCCCAGGCAAACAATCGTGCCTCGCGGTGCGGTCAGATTCATCGCCTTCTGCAGCGACTCCGGGCTGCCGCTCGCTTCCACGATCAGGTCGAAAAGCCCACCTTGGGGCAATGCGGCGGCAGTGGCCACGTTGCTCAGTCCGAAGGACGAGACCAGCGCGGTCTTGGCTGCGATGGGATCGGCGATGGTAATTGAGGGAATCTCGAAGGAGAGCAGAGTGAGCAGCGCCGAAATGCCGATGCCTCCGCCGCCGGCGATCAGCGCGTTCCGCGCCGCTGCGATCCGCTCGTGAGGAATGCGGTTGAGAATCCCCTGCACCGCTACCGAGATCGGCTCGGTCAGCGCATAGGGCTTCGAATCCACGCCGCCGGGGCAGCGATGCAGATGCCGATAGGGAACGGCGATGTGCTGGGCGCAGCCTCCGTCGCGCGTGATGCCGCGCTTCTCTATCGTAAGGCAGTGGTTCGGATCCCGGGCGCAGCCGGCGCACTCACCGCAAAAGATCGAGCAATCTCCGGTGACCGTTTCGCCCAGCTTCCATCCGGCCACCGCTGCCCCTGGAGTCAACGTTTCGATCTCGCCCACCCATTCATGGCCCAGCACAACAGGGTAAGTGTGCGGAGCCTTGTACGTGCCGGCGTAAAGCTTGAGGTCCGATCCGCACAGGGCGACATAACGTACGCGAACACCGGCCTCGCCCTCGGCCACGACCGGCATCCCGATCTTCTCGGCCCGCAGATCACCGGGCGCGTGAATGCGCAGGCAGCGATTGCTCATCTTTCGACCTTGCGCAGGTAGGCGAGGCTCTCAGTGAGCGCCCGCTGCCACATGCTGTCGTGATGATGCAGCTCCACGCTGACGTAATGGCCGTAGTTGGCGCGCTTCAGAAGAGCGTAGACCCGACGGAAATCGATGTTGCCCTCGCCGGGGATCTCGTGATGGTGTATCCGCTGCTTGATGTCTTCAATGTGAATGTGGCGAGTTTGTGGCAGGGCTCGCTCAATCGCTCCGTAACAATCGCCTTCGGAGCAGTTCACGTGGCCGATGTCGAGATTCAGCAGCAAGGCCGGATCGCCGATCTCCTCAATCAGCGCCAATGCATCGGCCGTCGTTCCGATGAAAAAATTCGGCTCCGGCTCGATCACCAGCGTCAGGCCTGCCTTCATCTCCAGCAGCTCGCCAACTCCCTCAACCAGCAGACCTCTGGCTGCGGCGGGTGAAAGCCCCCCGCACAGCATCCCCGAGTTGAAGTTCAGCACCGGAGCGCCCAGCTCCCGCGTGATCTCCACCGAGCGCTTCAGCAAGCCGATTCGCTGGCGGCGGCCTATCGCATCGGGCTCAATCAACGAGGGCCTGTAGGGCACATCGGTCAAGAGACGGTCCCCGCCTGCTGACACGCAAACGATGGGCAAGCCCAGCCCGGAGCAAAAATTCCTGATTCCGGCCACGCGCTCCGCCGCTGCGCGCAGCGGATGAAGGTGGGTTTCGTTCAGCATCAGCTCCACGCCATCGTAACCGCTGGCCCGAATCTGTGTGAACGCTTCAATGATGTCCATGTTGCGCAGCGTCGTAGAGTTAAAGCTGTACTTCATCTTTCGTTCTTCTTTCCTCGGTGCTCTCACGCCCTGCCTTTGTACTGCTCCAGAACGTCGCGCACCACCCCTGGCTCGACAAAAACCTGGTGGTCGCCGTCCGGATTCATGCACTCGCCGATCTTTTTAAGGAGTACGAACTTAGTGCCTCCGAAGGTCTTCTTGTTGTCGGTCGTCATGGCGGCAACAATCTGGTCGACTCCGATCTGGTCGGGAATCGACAGATCCAGACCGAGCAGCGATCCAAAAAGCTTGTAATGGAGGTCGGCTTCAGAGCGTGTCAGGTACCCTAGCCGGCAGCTCAACTCGGCCGCGATGCACATTCCCTTGGCCACCGCAAGTCCGTGATGAATCTTGCCGTGGGTAAGAAACTCGATGGCGTGGCCGAAGGTGTGGCCGTATTCTAGCGTCATCCCCAGCATCTTCTCGCTCGGATCGGCCTCCAGGATTCTCAGCTTGGAGCAAACGATGCGATAGGCCAGTTCGTGAATATCTGCCTCCCCCCACCGCTCCAGGGGCCGCTCGAGCGCCTTCTGGAAGTACTCGATCAGGCCGGGGTCGCTGATGAGCCCGTTCTTGACGCCCTCTACGATCGCGGCTTTCTTGCCTGCAACGGGCTCCGAGACCAGATAGTGTGTATCGCTGAACAGGAAAGCGGGCGCGTAATAGATGCCGAAATGGTTCTTGCCGCTCCTCCCATTGACAGCCTGTTTATTGCTCAGGCAGCTATCGGTCATGCCCATCATGGTGGTGGTCATCTCCACGTAACGGATACCGCGGAAGATCAGACCTGCGGCCAGGCCTGCGATGTTGGTCAGGCAGCCGCCGCCTAACCCCACAATCACCGACGCCTTGGTGACATCGCGTTTCACCAGGGCTTCGCAAACCTGTTCCAGCGTCTGAAACGTTTTATTCTCTTCGCCATCCTCGATCGTGACCACTGTGCAGGATAGGCCCTGCCGATGGGCTGCACGCACAATGCCTTCGCCATAGAGTTGCAGCAGTAGCCCGGTAGTTACAACGAACACGCGGTCGGGCTCGAGACCTTTCAGCAGCCTCCCCAATTCATCTGTGCAACGGTTGCCGAAATAGAGCGCGGGTTCGGACTTGAGGCAGGTTCTGAGCTTCATGACTCCGGTAGATTCCAAGATGGCCCTTGGCTCCAGAGCGGGAGCGGTCTCGATTAAATCAACAGCTGACGCCATATACACTCCTTTCACCTTGTACCGTACCGCGATACTCATGTACCACTACGCGAATACTCACAGTTTAGCTGGAAATTCTAATTTGTCAACAATCAGCGTTGAAATAGGCGCAAATCTGCGCAGTCCGGACGGACTGGAGGGGAGAAAGCGCTAAATGCGCCGCTGGAAGGCTCTGGAACGCTCGGCGAGCACCTCTGCCAGGTGCCTGTTGGTCGCTTGGAAGCGCTCCGTAGGGGCGGGCAGCGCGATGGAAACCAGTTCATCGCCGGGCCCGCGAATCGCAGCCGCCACTGCGCAGATCCCTACAATGTACTCTTCGTGATCGAAGGCCAAACCGGTTTGCCGGACCGACTCGATCTCCTTTTCCAGCCGAGCCCAGTCGGTAATCGTGTTGCGCGTGATAGCGGGCAAGCGGAGGTGTTGCTTCAAAGCGGCAAACTGATCGGGAGAGAGCGATGCCATCAGTGCCTTTCCGCTTGCGGAAGCGTGCAGGGGTCGCGAGGAGCCCAATCCTGAGACCGCCAGCAGCGGATAACTGCCGTGTATCACGTCCACAATCACGGCCTTGTCGTTCCCGAGCACAGCCACATCGACCGATTCCCCAGTGTCCTTTGACAGTTGCACAACCAGCGGGCGGGCCATTTCAGCAATGCTGAGTTGCTTGACTGACGCCGCGAGCGCCACAAGTGCAGGCCCCAGCCTCACGCCGCTTGTGGGCGAGGCCGCGATTACCAGGTTTGCATCATCGAGCGATTGCACGATCCGCTGAACCGTCGATCGCGGCAATCCAACCTGCCGCGCGATCTCTCCCAGCGAGAGGCCGTCTGTATGCTTTCCCAGCGCGTTCAAAACGTCAGCCGCCCGGGCAATCACGCGAATCCCGCCGCTTCGCGATACTTTCGGTCTCTGGCCGTTCACGTTCGATTTACGGACCATGAAATACGAACCCTCATCAAGCTATAACACATTCAACGGGTGGAACTTCTGCATGGCAACAGTGGGCTTCAGTGGTTGCGGGAAAATTCAGCTGGAAACGCCTTGTAACAGGGCACGGCTTCAGTGGCCCGCAAACGCGGAATAGCCTTGTAACAGGGCACGGCTTCAGCCGGGCCGCAAACGGCTCAGAAAAACGGGCGCGCTTTCAGCCCCTGCCAGCATCGGTTAGCCTTGCTCCTTCCGCTCTACGGCAACCGTCCTCTCACGCGCGGCCGCAGCACGTTCCGGTCCAGTTGGCTGAGCCGGTCCACTCCAATCAGGGCCATCGTGGACTCCATCTCCTGCCGCAAAATTCCGAGCACCGCGCTTACGCCCGCTTCTCCCGAGGCTGCCAATCCGTAGATCGGCGCGCGCCCTAGCCACACGGCATCGGCTCCCAGCGCGAGAGCCTTCAAAATGTCGCTGCCCCTGCGGATGCCGCTATCGGCCATCACGGCCATTTTTCCGCCCCCCACCGCGTCTGCCACTTCCGGCAGAATCTCCATCGGGCTGGGGCTCGAATCCAGTTGCCGGCCTCCGTGGTTCGACAGCACAATTCCATCCACGCCCGCATCGGCTGCTTTGCGCGCGTCTTCCACCGACTGAATTCCCTTCACGATAAAAGCGCCCTTCCACTGCTTTCGGAAGCGGGCCGCGTCCTCCCATGAAAGCGAGCGCTTCATCACGGCGTCGAAAGAGAACGGCGGCGCCAGGCCCCATTTGCGGGGCTCATTCCGAGGGTCAAAGTTGCGCAACCGTGGCGCACCGTAACGCAACACGCCGTAAGTCCACCCGGGATGCGTCAGCACATCCCGCACGAAGGCCGGGGTCTTCGGAATCGGCAGACTGCCGTTCCGCATGGTCGCCTCGCGCTTGCCGCTGACGGCCGAGTCGGCCGTCAGCACCAGGGCCGTATAGCCGGCATCCCGCGCGCGGGCGATCAATTCATCGGTCCGCGCCTCGTCTTCGAAAGCGTACAACTGGAACCAGCGCTCCAGCCCCCAGTTCTCAAGCCCGTCGACGCGGGCGATCTCTTCGAGCGCCGTCGTAGCAAGCGTCGCAGCAACGAACGGAATCCCTGCTCGCGCCGTGGCGCGCGCCATCGTCGTCTCCCCTTCCGGCCAGTAGAGGCTCAAAAAACCCGCAGGCCCAACCACCAACGGAAGCGGATACTCGCGCCCCAAAAATGTCCGCCGCAAATCCGCGGCGACCACGCCCGTCAACACCCTGGGATGAAATTCAATTTCTGCCAGAGCTTCGCGGTTGCGCCGCATCGCGATCTCGTCTTCCGCGCCGCACTCAAGATAATCGAATGCAATGCGGGCCAGCCTCTTTCTGGCGCGTTCGCGGAAGTCAAGAACATTCACAGGCTTAGGCAACTCTTCCTCCTGGATCTCTCCTGCGGCTCAGGATTTGTTGTGGACCCGCAATGCGCGGCCTGCGAAAATAGGGTCTGAACTTCGATAGCTACTATTCTACAGTCGTGACGACTTGAAGCTGCAGCCACGTTCCGCCCTGTACTTGAGCGAAAAGGGCGCTTTCTGGCGGCACGTTGCAGAACAGGAGAATTCAGAAGTCGCATGAAGGACGGGATCCATCTGGTAGAGCGCCCGATAGCGCCGCCTAAAAAAGCGACGGCAACGCAGGGCTGGACGCTCGCTGCGGCGAGCTTTTTGGCCGCTGTGGCCACCGCGGTGCTGGCCCCGGTATTGCCCCGCATCGCCGCGCACTTCAGCTCTACGCCCCACGTTGCCGTTCTCATGTCGCTGCTCCCCACTCTGCCCGCGCTCTTTGTCGCTCTTGGCGCGTGGCCCGCGGGTCTCATAGCCGATCGCGTCGGCGTCCGCCGCGTGCTGCTCGTCGGCGTCGGCATTTACGGCTTCCTCGGCTGCGCGCCCATGCTGCTCAATTCCCTTCCCGCCATCGTTCTCACGCGCGCCGGCGTAGGCATCACCGAAGCCATGATCATGACATGCTCCACCGCCCTGGTTGCCGACTACTTTCACGGCAGCGAGCGCGAACGCTGGCTGGCCGTCATGACCGGCGGTGGCGGCATCGTCGCCGTCACCATGATTGCGCTGGGCGGTTTGCTGGGAGAAACCGGCTGGCGGCTGCCCTTCGCCATGTACGGCATTGCCTTCGTGCTCTTTCCTCTCTGCCTGCTCAAGACATGGGAGCCGGCCCGGCGCCGGAAGCCGGAGGCCGGAATCAACCCCGCGTCTCGCCCCCAGCCGCCCTTCGCAGTCGCGGAAAAGTACAACTGGTCGCCTCTGGTTGGAATCAGCCTGCTGACGGTCTTCTCCAGCACCGCATTCTATCTGGTGATCATTCAGCTCAGTTACATCCTCACGGAGCGCGGCGTCACCTCCACCCGGACCATCGGCCTGGGCTCGGCCGTCGCCGTCTTCGCGGGAATGGTGGGCGCAGTCCTCTTTAAAGTGTTACGTCTGCCTGTTGCCGGCAAGCTCCTCATCAGCTTCATCTTTCTCGCTGCGGGCTTTCTCATGCTGGCGCTGGTGCGCAGCTTCCTCTTCACTGAAATCGCCGCCTCCATCAACCAGCTTGGAGCGGGAATGGTTCTGCCTACCCTGCTCACCTGGGCACTTTCCAAACTTACGGTCGAGGTCCGCGCCCGCGGGACCGGAATCTGGCAAACCGCCATGTTTCTCGGCCAGTTTCTCAGCCCTCTGATCGTCCTGATGTTGATAGGCTTTTTCGGGTCGATCTCGGCTGCTGTGCTGACCTATGGAGTCGCCTGCTCGGTTGCCGCGGTGCTCGCCGCGATTTCCTGCTTCCGCCCCGGCTCTCTGCAAATGGGCGAAGCCGCCTAGTTTCGGCTATTCTGATCGCACCTGCCGCCTTTGCCTGGGGCAGGAAGCCGTAGTCGCGGTTTCTGCTCTCGAACCGAGTTTGGAGGAGGGGCGCACGATGCGCGCATCAGATGCAGTTGCATTCACTCTGGCGATCCTCTGCGTGCCTTCTTTCCTGGGAGCGCAGCAGGCGCCCGCCACGGCCGTGCCCGTGCCGGCCCAATCGGCCAAATCGCCGGCGGTTCCCTCGCCCTCGTCCGCCAAGTCGGCTGCAGCGCCCGCGTCTGCGCCTGCCACGCAACCCCCCACCGCCTCAGGGCTTCTTCAGCCGGCGCTCGATTCAGTTCAGGGAATCGTTGCTGCCGTGAAGTTGGAGAGATGGAAAAAAGGCAGCGTCCGTGACGAGGCCGGCAACAATATCAGCGCCATTCTGAAGGACTTGCAAACGACCCTGCCGCCCTTGCTGAAGACCGCCGATACTGTCCCGGGCGCCCTCACTGGGCTCTTGCCCCTATCCCGCAACATCAATGCGCTTTATAACGTGCTCTTGCGCGTCGAGGAGGCAGCTCGCGTCGCAGCGCCCGGCGATCAGGCTGATGAGCTGCAGCAGGCTCTGGTCAAGCTGGGAGACGCGCGGCGGACAATAGACGACAGAATCGAGGAGGCGGCTCTCGCGCAGGAGAAACAGGTGGCCGACCTGCGCAGCACAGTGAAAGCTCAGGCCGATTTCAAGTGTCCGGCCGTGCCCGCACCTGCGGCTCCCTCCTGCCCAGCCCCCGCCAAGAAGAAAAAGCCCGCGTCCTCGAGCACGAAGAGCACGACCACAAAACCATCGACCACCACCCCCCCGGCAACTCCTTCTCAGACAGGCAAATAGCGCGTCCCGCCATCGCGCCCTCTCCGCGTACGGGAAGCGGCTTTAGCCCGATCCCCGGCTGGACGCAGGCCGGAGCCCGCCAGGTCTGGTTCGCCAGTTCTCGTGAAAATCCAGGCACACTCCCCAAAGAATTGCAGCTTGTTTCTGTCTTCCCGTTGGATTATCGTTATCACGTCAATAAACCATTCCATATTGAGGTTCCTCCCAGGCTCGTAATGGGGCGGGCGCTCAAGCAGGAGCGAGCCATGAAGGCATTTGGGCGGCGGCAGTTTTTGCAAGCCGTGGCGGGGTCGGCGGCTCTATGGCCTCTGCGGAAGCTGCTTTCCCAGAACGCAGCCGGAACCGGTACAGGACCGGGCGCTGGCAATGGAAAACCGGGCAAGCCGCTGAAAGCGGTCATCGTCTATTACTCGGCCACGGGCAGTACGGCAAAGGTGGCCAAAGCCATCTGCAAAGGCCTGCGCCAGACGATGAGCTGCGATCTCCTGAAGATCAAGAAGGCCGACCCGAAGAAGATGGCGCAGTATGACGTCATCGGGCTGGGCGGTCCCATCTGGTACTACCGCGAAACGGCCAACCTGAAGCTGTTTTTGAGCAAGATGCCGGTGATGGAAGGCAAGCCTGCCTTTCTCTTTTGCACGCATGGCTCTGAGCCCATCGGCTTCTTCGATTCGCTGGGCCCGTCGGTGATGAAGAAGAAGCTGACCGTCATCGGCTGGAACGATTGGTATGGCAGTGTCTTTCATGTACTGCATATGCCCAAGCCGTACCTGACCGATGGGCACCCCGACGCCGTCGACCTCGCCCAGGCGGAAGCATTCGGCGACGAAATGGCCGGCCGGGCACGGAGCTTTCTTGCCGGCGACCTCAGCGCGATTCCCGACGTTCCCCAAGGCCCGGGCTCCGATCCGCTCTGGCTTAGCCGCTATATCTCAGAGTCGCAGCGTGGACCTGGCCCCAAGGTCGGCTCAGCTTATGGCGATGGTGTCGATCCGGCGGTTGCGGCAAAGGCAAAGATTCAAATCCCCGGCTCAAAACCGGCCGCAACTGCGAGTGCAACCCCGGCTGGCGGCGCGGTGGCGATGGCCGTGGGCGCTTTTGGCGAAGCCGGCAGCGCGCGACCGACTCCGGCAGCCGGCGCCTCAAACAGTGGGCCGGGCGCTCCGGCTGCGCCGGCGGTCCCGGCGCAGTCCAGGCGGCGCACCGGGCGGGGCAAGTTCACGACCGGGCCGAGCAGCTGCTCCAGCCAAAGCCGGCGCTGCCGGCGGCCCGGGAGGCGGCGGACCGCCAGGCGGAATCAACTTCGGGGCGATGGCGAAGGTCTATCCCAAAATCGACCTCAAGAAGTGCGTTTATCCGCGCTGCGACGCCTGCATATTTGGCTGTCCGGTCAACGCCATCGATCTCTCGCTGGCGACTACGGGCCGGGATGCAGGCCCGCGGCTGGCGATCAAGGAGGCGTGCGTCAGTTGCGACCTGTGCGAGCGGATGTGCGTCTACGACGCCATGGTTTATGAGGCGAAGTTCATGCCCAAGACCATTCATCAATACGACATGAGCAAGTGCACCTACCCGCAGTGCACCCTCTGCGTGGATCACTGCCCGATGAACTGCATCGACTTCGCAACGCGGCCGCCCACCATTCACACCAACTGCGAAGGCTGCGACATGTGCTGGTGCGTCTGCCCGTACGACGCGATTTCTATCCCCAACCTGGCCCAGAATCAGATGCTGCTGCGCATGACCGGTCCCAACCACCCCTTCGTGCGCGCCATCGAGAAATACGAGAACGCGGGAAGGTTCCGCCGCCTGGTCCCGGTCGACAAACTAGGCTTCGATCACCCCATCTTCCTGAACAAGAACGCGCCGCGGTTCATTCTCAACGACGACGACGAAGCGACCTACTGCGACACGCCCTGCAAGGTGGAGAAGTTCCACGCATCGTGAACTAGGAACTGTGAACTGTGAACTACGAACTGTGAACGGGAAAGGAACGAAGGTGAAGAGCAAAAGGTTAACCCCATGGTTCGTGCGACTGCGCTGGACATCGCAAACGATCTTCATGCTGCTTTTTCTCTGGCTGTTTTTCCAGACGGCCTTTCATGCCGGCAGCATCGCAGGCCGCGGAATCGACCTCTTTTTCCATCTCGATCCGCTGGCTCTGGTGTCGCTGTGGGTAGGCGGTCACGCGGCGAGCGCTGCGATGCTGTTGTCGCTGATCACGCTGGCTGTCACCTTCATCTTCGGGCGCTGGTTTTGCGGCTGGTTCTGCCCCTTCGGCGCGCTCCATAACCTCTTCAGCAGCTGGCGCGGCGGAACGGTGAAGTCAAAGATCGAAACGGGAGGCTTCAGCCGTTGGCAGCACATCAAGTATGTCGTGCTGCTGGGGGTGCTGGTGGCCGCGCTGGTCGGCGCCAATCTGGCCGGATGGCTCGATCCCTTCTCCTTCTTCTTCCGCTCGCTCACCCTGGCCATCTTCCCGGCAGTCGATGCCGGGCTGGAGCATTTCTTCGCCTTGCTCTACCGGCATCACTTCCTCACCGCGGTCAGCGAGCCCCTTTATCGCTGGCTGCACTATTACCTGCTCACCGTCGCCCAGCCCCACTATTTCTGGAGCATGCTCTTCGGCGTACTCTTCGGCGTGGTCGTGGTGCTCAATCTCGTCCGCTCTCGCTTCTGGTGCAAATACATTTGCCCGCTGGGCGCGCTTCTTGGCGTAGTGGGTAAGAATCCTCTGCTGCGGCTGGAGGTGGATCCGGCCCGCTGTACCGACTGCAAGCTCTGCCTCACCGATTGCCAGGGCGGGGCCAACCCCAACAGCCAGGCCGCCGAGTGGAAACCTTCCGAGTGCATGTACTGCCTGAACTGCCAATCCAGTTGTAACTCTGACGCAATCCGTTTCCGCTTCACCATTCCGGGCAGCGCCGTCGGCGCCTCCGGCAAGCAGCCTCTCGCAAAGATCGCCTCGCAAAAGCAAACGGAGGTTAAGTAGCCATGAAGAGCTTATTCCGCTGGCTGACAAACTATTTCCGTCCTCCCCGTGGGGCGCGGCTCGACATCAAACGCCGTCATTTGTTGATCGGCGGCATCGCCGGCCTGGGTGGCGGTCTTGTCTTCCATGCCGAGCCTTCGGAGCGGAACGCAGCCTCCAATCCCGATCTCGTCCAACCCGCGCCCGATCCGGAACTGATCCGCCCGCCGGGCGCGCTGGCCGAGGCAGCCTTTCTGGCCAGATGCATCCGCTGCGGCGAATGCATGAAGGCTTGCCCGACCAACAGCATTCAGCCGGCCTTTCTGGAATCGGGACTCCAGGGCATGTGGTCGCCGCTGCTCAAAATGCGCGTGGGTTACTGCGAGTATCACTGCAATCTCTGTTCTGAGGTCTGCCCGACCGGAGCCATCGCGGGACTGCCGCTCGAGAAGAAGCAGAAGGTCAAGATTGGCCTTTCCATGGTCGACAAGAACCGCTGTGTGACCTATGCCTACGGTCGCGCCTGCCAGGTCTGCTACGACCAGTGCCCGCTGCCCACCAAGGCCATCGCCATGGTCACAGCCAGCGTCACCCGGGGCGAAAAAACCTATCCCCTCAAGCAACCGCAGATCGATCCCAAACTGTGCATCGGCTGCGGCATCTGCGAAAACAAGTGCCCCGTTTCGGGCAACGCGGCAATCCGGGTGATAAGCGCTTGAGCGCTTGAAAGGGCACGGCTTCACAGCCAGCCGCAAATGTATTCGCGGAGACGGCTTGTAACACGGCACGGCTTCAGGCGTGCCGTGAGGGCCGCGTAAATATTGGGGCTTTAGCCCCTGAGGGACGGTCCTTTGATGATTCACCTGTTCCTTACACTTTCTAAAAGACCTGGCGAGGTGCTGTTATGAGTCCTTCTTCGAATCTGGAAAGGCGGCATTTTCTCGCCCTCAGCTCCATGGCGCTGGGAGCGACAGTTCTGCCAGGCTCTTCAACGCAGTTGCACGCGCTTCAGGAAGCCTCGAAGGATGCCGCCGCGGCGGAATCTGACGGCACGAAGTACGGGAAGTATATTGTTCTGGCGAAGAATAACCCGCCTACGGAGCGCGGCGTTTTCATGTTTCCCGTGACCACGGACCTGCCGGGGTTTTCCATCGCCATCATCGGCAGGATGCTGCCTCCCGGCCCCATGCCCGGTCACGATGCCCCTGAGAAGCACGACGGCGAGATCGAGCTTCTGATCCATCTCGGCAACAACCCCGACGATCCTCTGGATCTTGGGGCGGACGTCGACTTTTTCCTCGGCAATGGCCCCTGGCAGGAACACTACACGCTCAACAGAACAACCGCCGTTCATCTTCCCAACGGCATGTGGCATTGTCCCTGGAAGGTCAAAAAAATCCGCACGGACGTGAACTGGGTGAATCTGCGCATCGGCAAAAACGGGGGTGGCATTCCAGGCATTCCTCCCGGCGTCGATCCGGCCGCAGCTCCTCTTCCCGCTTCAGACGGAGAATCGGAAAGCCCCGCGCAACGAGCGAAAGCGAAAACCAGCGGAACGATCTTCAATAAATATTTGCTTTCCGGCGTCCCAAAGGACCTGAAAGATCCCGAGGGCGGCAAGTGGATCGCCTATTCCGATTGCACGAAGATCGATTCCGGCCTGTTGATGCGGATCATCCGCTATTCCCCCGATAAGGCGCCTTATCCGGTGATCGATGCGCAGGCCCACGAATACCCGGCGATGTTTTTGTTTCTGGGCACGGACCTGAAGGACTGCACCAACCTGGGAGCCGAGGTCGAGCTGTTCCTGGGACCGGAGAAGGAAAGACACGTGATTACCAAATCCGCCATCGTCTATCTTCCGGCCGATACGGCGCACGGTCCGTTCAAGGTCACAAAGGCCACTAAGCCTTTTAACTTTCTGGAGGTCGTGGCCGGGCCTGAGCTTCCCGGAGCCGTCTACGGACCAGGTGGAACAAAGTTGACTGCCTGATCTCTCCTTTTGCTGCACACAGATTCGGGCATTCTGCCGCAGCCGCCGTCGTGCTTGTCAGGCAACCTCCTCTTCCGGCTTCGACGCCCGGTTGCGCGTCAGCAGGTAGTAGACCAGCGGCGTAACCACAAGGCTCAGCACCATCGAAACCGCCAGGCCGCCGATCACGGCGATGGCCAGCGGCTGGAGCATCTGCGAGCCCGCGCCGAGAGCAAAGGCCAGCGGCAGCATGCCGCAGACTGCGGCCAGCGCGGTCATAACAATGGGCCGCAGACGGCGCTGCGCGGCATGGAAGATGGCGTCGCGGGCCGATGCGCCCTCGGCTCGGTACTTCTCGTCGGCGTCGAGCAGCAGGATGCCGTTTTTGGCCACGATGCCGATGACCATGATTAGCCCCATGAACGAGGCCACGTTGAATGTGGTCCCGGTAACGAGAAGCGCCAGAATCACTCCGAAGATGGAGAGCACGGAAGAGCTGAGGATGGCGATAGGCGCTTCGAAGTTGCGGAATTCGGCCACCAGCACGCCGAAGACCAGTGCCAGGGCTAGCAGCAGCACCTGCAGCAGGTCGTGGAAGGACTTTTGCTGCACTTCGTAGACGCCGCCGTACTCGACGCGCAACCGACCCGGGAAGACTAAGATCTGCGACAGCCTGCTTCACTTTGGCGATGGCCGTGCCGAGATCGGTGCCTTCGAGATTGGCAGTGACCACGATGTGCCGCTGCAGGTTTTCGCGCAGTATTTCGTTCTGCGGCGGAAGCTGCTGAATCTCGGCAAGCGAGCCGAGGCTGGCAGTGTGGCCCGAGGCGCTGTTGAAAACGGTGTTGCGGATGGCGTCGAGCGACGAACGCGTCTCGTCGCCCAGCCGTACGCGGATCGTGTACTGGCGGCCGTTGGTGATCAGCGGTGCGGCGCTGGGAATGCCGTCAAGAATCGAAGTCGCATCCTGCGAAACCTCCTCGGGCGTGAAGCCCAGGCGCGAGGCGACCGTAGGATTGACCTGGAAGCTGGTGGCCGGGCCACTGATCGTGTTCTCGATGCCGTCTTCGACATCGACCACGCCGGGAATTTTCGTGATGGCGTCGCCCACCTTGGGTCCGAGCTTGGTGAGCAACTGCTCGTCATTCGAAAATAGCTTGATCTGGATGGGCTCCGGCGCGTTGGAAAGGTCGTTGATGTTGTCCTGCAGGACCTGGAAGAGCTCAATGTCCAGTTCGGGGTGGGTCTTCTTGATTCGATTGCGCACATCGTCCATCACATCCCAGACCGAACGGCTGTGCTTGGACTTGAGCTTGACGGTGAAATCGCCGGTGTTGGCCTCGGTAACGGCAGCGTAGCCGAGCTGCAGGCCGGTGCGGCGCGAAGTGGCTTCGACCTCAGGCATGGAGTGCAGGATGCGCTCCACGTGATCGAGTACGCGGTTAGTCTCGACCAGCGAGCTGCCGGCGGGCATGATGTAGTCGAGAATGAAACCGCCTTCGTCCATCTTCGGGAGCTGGTCAGTGCCTAAGGCCTTATAGCCGGCCCAGGCGCCGATGACAAGGAGAACGCAGATTCCGCCTACCCAGAGTGGTTTGGCCAGCGCCCAGTCGAGCACGCGGCGATGGGCATTCAGCACCCTGGTGAGCAGCCGGCCGGCGTGATGATCGTGGCCCTCGCGGTTGCGCTCCTCGCGCAGCAGCACGTAGCTCAAGCCGGGCGTCCAGGTCAGCGCCAGCACCAGCGAGGTCAGCAGCGCGGCGGTCATGGTGACGGCGAGGGCGCGGAAGAAGAGGCCGGTGACCCCGCTGACCGAGACCAGCGGCAAAAAGACGACCACCGGCGTAATGGTGGAACCGAGCAGCGGGACGGTAAGCTCGCGCAGCGCCTTGCGCACCGCCTCGGTGCGATGCTCGCCAGCGTCTCGATGCATCACGATGTTCTCGACAACAACGATGGCGTCGTCGATGACCAGGCCGATAGCGGCGGCCAGGCCGCCCAAAGTCATCAGGTTGAAGCTCTCGCCCATCATCCACAGAACGACAAAAGTAACAGCGATGGTGACGGGAATGACCAGGCCGGCGATGAGCGACGAGGTCCAGTCGCGCAAAAAGAAGAAGAGAATGACGCAGGCCAGCACGAGGCCGATGAAGATGGCGTCGCGGACGCTCGAGATAGCGTCGCGAACCAGTTGCGACTGATCGTAGAACAGCTCGAGCTTAACGCCAGCAGGCAGTTTCTTGCGCAGCTCGCTGATCTGCGCGGCCACGCCTTCGGCAACTGAAACAGTGTTGCTGGTGGGCTGGCGCATGAAGCTGAGCAGCACTCCGTTTTTTCCGTTGGCCGTGACCGTGGTATACACAGGCAAAATGCTGTCTTCCACGGTGGCCACGTCAGCAACCCTCACGGGCGCGCCCGTGAGCGTGGTTTTCACCACCAGCTGGCGGATGCCGTCGATGTCGTGCACTTGAGCGCCCACCAGGCCGAGAATGAGCTGGTGGTTGGCCTCGTAGAGTCCAGGCGAATCGACGATGTTCGACGCCCCGATGGCGCTCACGAGGTCGGGAACCGTGACCCCTGCGGCCTGCATCAGCGCCAAGTTCGGGACGACGTGGAACTCCGGCACCTGGCCGCCCTGGACAGTAACCGTGCTGACGCCGGCAACGCGATTCAGGGGCGGCTTTAGATCGTAAGTCGCGATCTCCCACAACCGGGTCAGTGGGACCGTATCGGAGGTGAGGCTGTAGCCGAGGATCGGAAAGCTTGCGAAGGTAAGCCGCTTGGTTGTAATGCTGGCCGTCGAAGGCAGCGACTGGCGCACTGTGGAGAGCGCGCTGTCGACAAGCTGCAGCTCCGTGACCATGTCGACATTCCAGTTGAAGAACAGGCTCACTTCGGCCGCGCCGCGGCTGGTGGTGGAGCGCACGGTCTCGAGCCCAGGCACGGAGTTCACCGCGTCCTCAATGGGCCGCGTGATGGTCACTTCCATCTGCTCCACGGGCATTACGCCGTTGTCGACGGCGATGATCACGCGCGGAAAGTTGGTCTCAGGAAAGACCGAGATAGGAATTTTGAAGGCCAGGTAGATGCCCGCCACCGTAAGAATGGCTGCAAAGAAAAAGATGGTGCGCGTCGTGCGGGCCAGCCAGAACGGCTTTTGGCCGCCAGGCGGCGGAGCAATTCCGATTTCAGGCGCGTCGCTGGAAATCACTTGCCGCCTCCGCCCGCGTCATCAGCGTCTTCGTCCTCGGCTTTTCCGATCTTGACCTTCGTCCCAGGATCAAGTCCGTATCCGCCGCCGGTAATCACCTGCTCGGTGGGATCGATTCCCCCCAGCACCTGCACGTCCGTGCCATCGGTGACGCCGAGGTTGACCTTCATCTTCTGAGCCTTGCTTTTATCGCTGATCACCATCACGAACTTGCTGCCATCATCGGCGCTCATCACGGCAGCAAGAGGAATCTTCATCGCGTCGGTCACGGTGCGGCCAGGCATCGAAACCTTGACCGGCGTGCCCGCCTTCAGCGTTCCCGCTTTGTTGTCGATCTTCAGCCAGACCTCGACGGTGGTGCTGCCCGAGTCGAGCGCCGGGCTGATCATCGAAACCTTTGCAGCAATCGCGTTACTCACTCCCGGCGCGTGAACTTCTGCATCCGCGCCGAGCTTGAGCGTCTGCGCCTGCGCCTGCGCGATGTGGGCCTTGGCGAGTAGTGTGGCCGTTTCCATCACGGTGATCAGCGACGTGCCTGCCGCCGCGGTCTCGCCGGCGAAGAGCGGGCGATCGGTGATGAATCCGTCGATGGGGCTGCGAATCTCGGAATAGCTCACCTGTGCCTGTGCGCCTTTGAGCTTGCCTTCCGCGGAAGCCAACTCGCCTTGCGCCTGCTTGAGCGCGGCTTCGTGGGTCACGTTGCGCACGGAGTCCAGATGCTTCTGGGCGGCGTTGAAGGCGGCCTGCGCCTGGACCAGCGCAGCCTGCGCCGTGTCCAGATCGCGCCCCGGAATCGCGCCCTGTGCGAAGAGTTGCTTGCGGGCGTTCACGATGCTCTGATTGAGCTCAAGATTGGCCTTGGCCTGCGCAAAATCGGATTCCGCTTTGAGCGCATCCTCTGGGACCTGCGCCTTGGTGGCCGTGGCGTAGGAGGCTTGCGCGGATTCGTAGACGCCCTGATTGTCCATAGCAGCGGCCGTCAAATCGCTGTTCTCCAACTCCGCCAGAAGCTCGCCTGCATGAACCCGCTGCCCGCGTTCCACGTAGAATTTCTTAACCGGCGCGGCGATCTTGGGCTGAATGGCCGCCTGTGCAACGGGCGCAAGAAAGGCATCCGCCGTGATGCGCTCGGTGATCGACCCCTGCTCCGGCTGCTCGGCCTGCACGGTAACCTCGGCCACCGGCTCCGCTGCCTTTTTGCAGCTCGTCAACAGCATTACAGGCAGAGCCACGGCTGCCAGCGCCATCGCACGGCTCAATTGAAAATTTGCTCCCCGCTTCCCTGTTCCCATCATTTCTTTTCTCTTCCTCGGTCACTTCGTTCCGGTCAGCGTTTCCAACTCGGCCAATGCGGTCTCATAGCGCACCCGCCCATCCGCGCGAGCATTCTCGGCGGATACGTAGGCCGCCTGTGCGTCCACAACTTCCAGCACAGTAGCCTCGCCGCCCTGGTAGGCCAGCTTCACCAGGCGCAGGCTTTCCTCCGCGGTGGAAACGCTTAAATCAAGCGACGCTAACTGATCCCGCGCCGCCACAGCCTCGGAATAAGTCTCTTCAAGCCGTGCAATCAGGCGGCGCTCGGCAGCGGTCAACGCCACCTGCGCTGCATCGCGCTGAATCCTGCTCTGCCTCACTTTGTTCTCGCTCCCCAACCAGTCCCAGATGGGAATGCTGAGCGAAACGCTGGCCGACTGGCCCAGATTGTTGATATGATCCGGCCCGCTCACCGCGAACTGCGGGGCATCGATGCCGTAGGTGTAGTTGACCCCCAGATCGGGCGCCAATCCAGCCCAGGACGACATCAGGCCCGCATTGGCCGACCTGAGCGCAGCCAGCGCGCTCTTCAACTCGGGATTGTTCTTCGCAGCGGCTGCCTGCACATCCTCGCGCGAGGCCAGCGCCGGCTCTGCTTCCGGAGCGCTCAACGTGCACTCAGTGCGCGGATCGGCGAAGAGGAGCACGCCCAGTTCCAGGTGCGCCTTCTCGGCCTCGACCCGGGCGTCGGAAAGCTCACGCGCAGTCTGCTGCTCCTCAAGCTGGGCCTTGACGACGTCAGCGTGCGCTGCCTCGCGTGCCGCTTCGCGTTCGGTTGTAAGCCGGACAAAATCGGAGCCCTCCTGGTGGGCCTGCTCGGCCACTGCGAGCTTTCGATCCGCCGCCAGAGAGGTGTAAAAGAGCCCGGTCACCGTAACCACCAGGCCGCGACGCGCAATTTCCGCCTCGGCGCGGGCCTTGGCCGCCTCTGCCTCGGCACGACGCAAGCCGGCCACCCCGCTCAACCCAATGGTTTCGCTGATGGAAGCCTGGCTGACGTACTCGTGCACCCCGTTGTTGGCGATGAAGCGCGGAGTTCCCGGCGTGGTCGTGCCCGGCGGCTCGCCAACCACTTGCCCGTTGCCCTGGGTATAAATCGCCTGATTGTTGTAGACGACGCTCGGCAGCAGTGAGCCCAGAGCAATTGAATGGTCCAGTTCCGCCACGCGGCTGGACGCCGCCGCTGCGGCGTAAGCAGCATCACTCGTCTGGGCCAGGCGAATGGCCTCGTCCAGCGTGATGACTACGGGCTCGCCCGCCGCGGCAGGCTTGCTCGCTTGCAATGCAGAAAATCCGGCGCTTCCGCCGGTTGTCTGGGCCGCAGCCCAACACGGCCAGAAAACCGCAACGGCAGCCAACAGTGCGCCAAGGCTGCGCCGATAAGAAAAAGAATTCTGCATGATCACACCTAATAAGATACTGCGTCTGCCCTGATTTTCAGCGGCCAATCACGATCACGGTCAGGCTGTCAGCTACGTAGTTAGGCCGTTGGCCTGGAGCCGGGTTCCCGGCCATCTCGGCGCTGACGGTATAGATGCGATCGTTCACCGGGTCGTAGGTCATGGTGCGGGCGCCCTTCATCGTGGGCAGCTTCTCGACGGTGGTGTAGCCGTTGCCGCTCGAGCCGACCACGTTCAGGAAGCCGTCGCCCGTCGAGGCAAAGGCGAGCTTGTATTTGTCGCTGTAGCCGCCCGAATCGGGACCGTCGCCGATCGACGCTGTGCCGAGCACTTTGCCAGTCTCCGAATCGAGAATCGCCATTTTGCCGCCGTCGCAGGCCTGGAAAAGGCGGTGACCTGAAACATCGACGCCCAGGCCGGAGGCGTCAGTGCATCCTGTGCTCCATTGTGCGGCGATGGTCTTGGTCTTCGCGTCGATGCGGATCAGCTTGCCTTCCACATTGCCAAACACGTTGCCCTTGCCGTCGGCTTGCGGAGACTCGCCGCCCCCGCCCAGCTTGATCGTGGCTACCACCTTCTTCGCAACGGGATCTATAACGCTGGCGGTTCCGCGACTGTTGAACGTCCACACCGTCTGCGTCACAGGCTCCCACACAATGCCGTCAGGGCCGCCGCCGAGGGGAATGGTTCCCACCGTGGCCAGGTTGTGACGGTCGAAGATGACCACATTCATGCCGTTGCCGTTCGAGATATAGCCGAGCTTGCCTGCGGTATCGAGCGCGACGCCGTGGCAGCCGTCGAGGTCCTTGATGGCTCCCACCACTTTGCCGGTCGTGGTGTTGACCACCTGCACCTGGTTGTCGTGCGCGACATACAGGTTGTGCGTGACAGGATCGGCAGCTAAATAATCCCAGCCTTTGCCCTCGCCGCCAATCTTCCAGCGGTTGAGAATGTGGTAGGGCTGCTGCGCAAACAATTGAGCGGGCATCCCGACGACGCAGACGCCAAGCGCCGCGGTATAGAGAATTCTGAATATGACGCGAAATGCACGTGAAGGCATCTGACACTCCCATGCGAGGTTGAATGTGGCTCGTTACCAATTATGACGGTTTGAGCGGGCGCTGCGATTACGCGCCGCGAGCCTTCAACCGGTTTCTTTAGAGAAAATTTAGGAAGCGTTCGCCGGCTGCACAAAACGCACTTTCCCTTGGGTCCTATCGTGCGCTGGCGGAAATTCGCCGGGATGAATTGCCACGCTGACGACCTGCGGCACAACTTCTTCTTGAATGGTAGGCAAGGCGGGACTCGAACCCGCAACCCCCGGCTTAGAAGGCCGGTGCTCTATCCAATTGAGCTACTCGCCCACGGCTTTCATTGTAACCCGATCGGAATTGGTTTCAGGCATGCGTCGCCGAGAGACGCCCATCGACGCCGGGTGCCACTCCTACGGGTGAATTTGCGTCAAAGATCTCCCAGAAAGCGGACCACCGCTGCCTCCGCCCAATGAAAATTCCTGCCTCGCTCCCGCGATAGAAATGCGCAGTGCCCTCCATATGCCGTCTCCACAAACCGAATGTGCGGATTGGCCACGATCCTCGCCCGGGTTTCCGCTGTCAGCCGGACAAACGGATCGTCGGCTGCGCACAGAATCAGCGTTGGCACGGCAATCCGGTCGACCACACGCGCACTGGCCGCGCGGTAGTAGTAATCGTCTGCATTGCGGAATCCGCAATAGCGCGCCACAATCCTGTCGTCGAACTCCCGGACCGATCTTACCGACTCGATGCCTTGCGTTTCGTAAACCCCGGGAAACAGCCTTGCCTTGCGGCGGAAGCGGTGCTTCAGCCCCCGCAGAAAGTGCCACTCGTAAACGCGGTTGGCCCTCTCGCGGAGCGCGTCCGCTCCTGCGGCAAGGTCGATCGCCGGACAAACCGCGGCCACCGCCGCCAGAGGCGCCCGAGCGCCCCACTCGCCAGCCAGTTTCAGCACCAGGTTGCCGCCCATCGAGTAGCCCGCCAGCCCCACCCGCTCCAGCTTGTGCTGCAAGGCAAAGTGGCATACCACAGCGCCCACGTCGGCGGAGAGTCCGGAGTGGTAGAGCGCCGGAGTCAGCTTCTCCGAGCCCCCGCAGTTGCGCATATTCATCCGCACCACGTTCATGCCCGCTTCCCAGGCCAGCAAGGTCACGCCACGCATGTATCGCGAATCCGACGATCCTTCCAGACCGTGCACCAGTACAAGGGTCAGGCGTTGCGCCCGAAACTCCCGCGGCTGCCAGTGGCAGTGGCAAAGCACGCGGCTGCCGTCGGCCGAGTCCACTTCAACAGCCTCGGTCTCGGCCGTCAGCCGGAAGGCAGGGCGCGGAACATAATTTCCAGCAATGGTCTGCAAATGCCCATTGCGCAGCCACCGCGGCGGCTCGAAGCTTGTAAGCCACTCCGGCATTCCCTGCTGTTCTTCGCTCTTATGCGCGTCCACGTGCATTGTGGAGTTGCTTCCTGGTTCCTGCCGGCACTGCCACGCTGACACCCATCGTACAGGTAATTTCTACGGTGAGCTGAACCTGCAACGCCGCATGACCACATCGAAGGGTTCGGGAGCCGGCCTTACCGGGCTTGCAGAAGAGGCGATCGTAAAAGGGCGCAAGCTGCCGATTGTAGGAGGGGCATTTGGGGCGGCTAGTGGGGATCGAACCCACGACATCCTGAGCCACAGTCAGGCGTTCTGCCGCTGAACTATAGCCGCCGTGATCTCTCTCGATTGTAGCATCGAACTGCTTTCCGATTCTCCGCCTTTCCGCCGTCTGCGCAAGGCCTTCGCCCGCCCCGTCGCGCGCCATTCATGCGGCCGGGAGCCTTGGGCTCTCGGGCTTTCGCCCTCCGCAAAACCGCCTTCGGCGCTGGCGCTACAATGGGCACGACCTCACAATCGCAAGATCCAGCGCAGGTAGCCTCAGTCGCGGTAAAGACTCGCGCCCTCATGGCTGCCCGGGGAGGAAGAGATGACTCTCAAACGACTGCTCCTGGCGAGAAGGCAGTTCCTGGCGGCCTCCCTCAGCTCCGCCCTGGGGCTGTCCTTTGGACGCGCGGCGAGGGCGCTTAGCCTGATCTTCGGCACGGCGCCGGCCGTCGCATCTCAAAAGCCTGCAGCCTCGGCAAAGTGGCTCAAAGGCATCGTTGTCTACTACTCGGCAGGAGGCAATACGGCCCGCGTCGCCAACGCCGTTTACAAGGGCATGAATTCGGTGATTGCCTGCGACGTCGCCCCCATCAAAAAGGTGAACCCCGCCGATCTGGCAAAGTACGACGTGATCGCACTCGGTGCTCCGATCTGGTTTTACCGCGAGCCGGCCAACGTCAAGACCTTTACTTACGATCTGCCCCGCATGGACGGCAAGCTTTGCGTCCTCTTCGGCACGCACGGGACGCAGCCTATCGGCCAATTCTGGTCCATGTCGCGCAACGTTCTCAGAAGGGGCATGACGATCATCGGCTGGGCCGACTGGTTCGGCCCTGACCTCGTGCACGGCTACCAGCCGCATCCCGCGTGGGGACATCCGGACTTCATCGATCTCGCCGAGGCCGAGGCATTCGGCAGGCGCATGGCGGAGTATTCCACCAGGATCTATGCGGGAGAAACAGACCTCATCCCGGAGATCCCCAAACCGGGCGCAGGAGAAAACAGCCTGTGGGCTCCACGCCTGAATGAAGGCGGCACCATCAGCTTTGCCTCCCCGCCCTCCGGCCACATCCCCGAGTTCGATTTCAGCAAGTGCGCCTATCCCCGCTGCACCCGCTGCATCGACAACTGCCCGGTGAACGCCATCGACCTCTCCGTCACTGCGCCCGGCGGTTCCATCGTTTCCAGGGGATCAAAGACCTACCCAGTCGTTCTCAAGCAGGCCTGCGAGCATTGCGGCGGGCTCTGTCAGAGAGTCTGTATCTATGACGCCATCTACTATCCGGGCGAGCGGCGCGAATTCACCATCAACATGAAAAAATGCACTCACCCCAAGTGCACAGCCTGCCTGGAGTACTGCCCGCAGGACGTGATCGATTTCTCCGTGAACCCTCCCATCGTCCACAATCGCTGCGAAGGCGGCGATTACATCTGCTTCGATGTCTGCCCCCAGAACGCCATCGAGTACCCGCCTGAGCCCAGCCGGCCGCGAGCGCCCGGCCGGCAAGGCAATGTGCCTGAGGGGGACGCAAGAGAAAAGGCTGAAGTGGCGACCTGGCTAAGTCACCTGCCCACCAGATTCCGCCCCCTTATCCGGCCCGAGGATATCGGCTGCAAGGGCGACATAATGTCGTTCACGCATTATCCCCGTTTCCAGCCCAGAAAAGAACTCTGGCCGTATCACATGAATGAAGGGTAGGTGGGGGTATTTCCATTCCCGTCCTAACAAGTGAGGACGGGGCACCCGGCGGCTTCCACTTCCATCGTTCGCTCCATCTTCGCTTGCTTCGGAGGTCTCGCTCCTCCCGCGTGTATCAACCGACCAAGCCTCAAGGCAAATCAGATGTGCGAAAAATAGACTACGTTATCCGAGCCCTACCGCCGCTTCCCGATGGTCGCGTCGACTCAGTATCTCGCTTTTGGACAACACCATCTCCAAAAGTGCGCTAAGAAAAGGCGCGGTTCACGCCGCGCCTTTTCGATACACAACAATCAGCACAGACTGTCCTGCCTCCATTCGCTATGATTTGTCGTCCATCTGCTCAGGCCAGAGTTCGCTCGGAAGACGAACCCCGCCTTTAGGATCGATCGGATGATCCAAGTCCACTTTCCGAACCAGGTTGCGGAATCTAGGGTTGGCCAGCAGTTCCGATTGTTTCATCCCCCCCGCAAACTGCATTGCCGGATCCATGTTCTTATTCCACCAGGCGTCCCGAAAGGGGTTAAAATTGTCGTTGCCTTTGGCGTTGCCCTTGGCGTCGCTTTTGGCTTCGCCTCCGGCTTCATCGATCTCCCGCGTGCGCCGTTTCGACTCGCCAAAATAGGCTATCGCGTCGTATCTGCACACCTCTAGACAAAGTCCGCCGCAATGTTGACAAGCTTGCTTCACAACAAGCGGATAGTTCTGCCCTATCGAGGGGTGTACGCCCCAGTCCAGGGCATTCATTGCGTCCTGCGTCACCACGGTGTCGGCCGGGGTAACATCGCCTGCGCGCGCCATGACGGACAAATCGATAGCATGGACCGGGCAGATATCTTCACACAGGGTGCATCTCGGGTAGACACACTTCGACAGATCGAATTGCGGAATGGAATCCGGCGGAGGATTGGCAAAGGTTATATGACCATTCCGCATTAGAGGCGTCCACGTGTTTTCCGCCGATCCCTCTCTGACATCCGGTTGGGGCAGTTCCGGGATAAGCTCTGTTTCGCCGGCGTAGATGCGGGCTGAGGATTCGGCCATGCGCTTCCCAAATGCCTCTGCTTCGGCGAGATCGATCGGGTCCGGATGACCCCATGCGAGATGGGGAGTACGTTCCCCCAAAGCCGCACCGTACCAATCTCCCCAGCCGATGACTGTCATGCCTTTCTTCAAGAGATTGCGCGATACGAACCAAAACTGGCCGATAGGCCTGGTACCGTGGGTACCGAAAAGAACGCAATGTTTGCCATCCATTCGGGGCATATCATGCGTAAAAGTCCAAACGACGATGGGTGTACGCATAGACCAGTTCGGAGACCCGAGCGCCACCAGGTCATATTTGGCCATCTTTTTCGGGTTCAACTTGGTAATCTGAATCACGTCGCAGGGAATGACAGAATTCATTCCCCTGTGAATGGCTTTTGCGATCGAAGCTGTATTGCCTGTGCCCGAATAGTAGGCCACAATGCCTCTCGCAGGTTTCCTTGCGATTTTTGTCTGAAATATTGCGTCGATGGCACGTGCAAATTTCCCCAGGCCCAACGCCAGGACGGAACTTGCGGAGCCAGTCAAGAACTGCCTTCTGCCCAAAAGCAAACGTAGCACGCTCATTCTTTCCCTCCTTGCGCCACCCTGTATTCATGCCTTCAGCTCAACTAAGGCTGCTTATTCCAATAAGACTCACGCTCATTCCAATAGGACCAAGGGTTGTTGGGCCAATCTTTGGGCACGGGAACACCGTCAATCGTGCTGTTCTCGACCAGGCTTGCAAAGCTGAACAAATCGGCCTTTGTGACAAACAGCAGCAGCCGGTAAAACTTCTTCGTGTTCCCGGCCATCTTGAAGTCAATGTCAAAGGCCAACGTGCCGGGATAGGTAAAGAAGATCTGGTTGGTATACTTTTCGGTCGATTCGATATCGTACCTGGTAGATGCCTGGCTTACGCATCCCTGCCGCTTCAGCCAGCTCTGAAAATCGAGTAGGCCCGACTTGATCACTTCATAATCCACTTTCTGTCCGGCTGCTTGGATCGATGCGTTGATCTCTTTGCAGACCCCGTCGATTGTAACCTTGATTCCGGGCATGTCGTTGCCGGCGATCGCCCGCTTCGGCAATTCATATTTGCTCAAATTCTGGTCCAGAGCTCGCGAGTCCATCTCCTCCACCTCCCTTGATTTTGCTCGTAAGCATTTTAAAGTTACTGAATCTGCGCGCGCATGCCATTGCTGTGCATTCGCAACTCAGGCCGTTCCAAGCTTCCCGCCCTAGCTTGTCAGGGCGGGAAGCAACACAGTTTAAACCCCAAAAAACAAAGCCCACCCTCCGCGTTTCACCCGCGAAGGATGGGCTCTTGAGCTACTTCAGAGCGATCACAATATCGCCGCTGTACGTCTTCCCCGGCTGGATCGGCGTTTCCTTGCCGCCGATCTTCATCACCACTCCGGCCCCATTGGCGCCGGCCACAGAGCCGCCTTCAAGCACCAGCTTGCTGATCCAGCTCTCGCCGGTCACCTTCCACACGCCGCCGTCCTTCAGGGTGACGGTCGCCATGGCATGGCCATTGCGGTACTTCCGGTCGGCCACGTGGCCAAGGTAGTAATACTCGTTGATGGTGAAGTGCGTATTTTGCTTGCCGGTTTCGTCCACGTGACGGGTTTCGGTCAGAGCAATCTCGCCGGTCAGGGTGGCGCCCGCGCCGACCGTGAGCTCGAGGTTGTTGGCCGTCTGGGTGTAGTACCCGCTGCCGTTGTAGACGTTGCCTTTATAGTCGCCGTTGGTGAGAAGCAGTTTCACCGTGCCAGGGCCGCTCGCCCCGCCCGGGCCGCCGCCTCCGCCAGGACCTGCCGCACCTGCAGGGCCGCCGGGACCAGCCGCAGCACCAGGACCGCCGCCAGCAGCCGCTCCGCTCGGGGGACCGCCAGCTGCAGGGCCGCCGGGACCTGCCGCGGCAGCAGCCGCCGCTGCGGCTTCTTCGGGAGTACGCGGAGCGGCAGCCGCGCCAGAGGCGGCGCTCGTCGTGGTGACGTTGCCGTTCTCCGACGGCCAGCCGGCCTTTTCATAGAAGTCAGTTTTGAAACCCATCATGCTTCCGCCAATGCTCTTGTCGTCGTTATCGATCATCTGCAGCAGAATGCCGGCCTTGGAGCTCATGACCGCGTGATCGGCTGTGAAATCGAGCGAACCGGACCGGTGAAGGATGATCGCATCTTCGGCGTTGACCACCGTACCGTCGAGCACCTTCAAGGTTCCCGACCCCTGGCCATAGAAGCCGAAGACTGAGTCGATTGTGGTAGGACGGCCCTTTCCGGTCACGGTTTCGAGCTCGTCGCCGTCGCCGTCCATGATCTTGATCTGGCCCTTGGAGGATTTCCAGGTGGCCACGCCGCCGGACGCAATCAAAGCATAGGTGGTTCCGCTGTAATGCACGCCCCAGAAGTTCTCCGTGGCATCGCCGATCAGGTAGGTGCCGTAGCCGGAGCCGTGTTTGGCGCTATAGGAGTACTTGCCGCTGGACATGCCGCCCTGGCTCGGGGGCAGGATGCTGAGGTCGGAATCGACGACGTTCATCATGAAGTTCTTGCCGGCGTCAGTGGAAAGAACGGCCCAGCCTGCGGAGGAGACCTTGCTATTGACAACCGAAATAGCGGACTTATCGCCGAGCATGCACGCTCCGCGCGCGCCACCCATAATGCCCAGCACCCAGGGAGGCGAAACCATGATGTTCTGGTTGGCGCTGTTCACGTATCCCTTGTAGGTCTGGGTCAAGGGATTGGCGCCCATTACCTTGACATCCGAGTTGCTCACCAGGATCGAGCCATGCGTATCGGGAATGAAAGCCGACCGGGCAAAGCCCTTGGTCTCGATCTTCATGTTGTCGACGTGAACTTTGGCGTAATTCGTGACCAGGAACATCCCACCCAGGCCGGCGAAATCCGAGGCCTCGTGGCCATCGCCGTTATCTGAGGCGTTCAGCGATCCGGTCACCGTGATATCGGTTCCCTTCCCGGTGGCGAGTATGGCGTCAAAGCCCACGCCGACGGCTTTCACATCGAGATTCAGTTTGGAAACCGGCCCGTCCTTATCGGCCAGCAGCGAATTCTTCTTGACGATCGCCCCGTCCTTCACGTAGTAGCCGACGCTGAAGTTGTCGTTCCCGCGCCTGGTGTAGCTCGTGGGAGCGCCCTGGAAAGTCGTGGTCATCTCCACGCGCTTGCCGTTATTGATGACGTACTTCGAGGCGTCCTGCCCCGCCAGCACAAGCGCGGAAGAGGAAGCGACCAGCAGGATGAGAAAAACACGCCAAATCGGCCTATGAATCTTCACTGTTTCGTACCTGTACCTTTCAGTGGTTGAAATCTCGTGCGACTGAATCGTGTTGAGCCAAATAACAACGCCGGTGAAACGATTGCTAATATTGCAGTTCTGGATGTTTCAAGGAGTGTAAGCCTCAGCCTTTTCGCCTGTAAAGTGCGTCACAGTGACGACACTGTGGCGTCACGATGGGGCTGGGAAAATCGAACTCCAGAGCATAAGGAAGGGCAGCCCATTCCAGGCTGCCCCTCGTTCATCCTATTGATTCAACAAGGCCGATAGTGTTGCCCATCCTGTGCGAGAAGCCCCGCGAAGGATGGGCGCCCGCCTATTTGGGAGCGATCGCGATATCGCCGCTGTACGTCTGGCCCGGCTGAATCGGTGTTTCCTTGCCGCCGATCTTCATCACCACGCCGCCGCCGTTGGCGCCCTGAACGGAGCCGCCGTTGACTTCCAGCTTGCTGATCAGGCTCTCGCCGGTCACCTTCCACACGCCGCCATCCTTCAGGGTAACGGTCGTCTTGGCGTGGCCGTTGCGGTAATTCCGGTTGGCCACGTGGCCCAGGTAGTAATACTCGTTGATGGTGAAGTGCGTATTCTGCTTGCCTGTTTCGTCCACGTGACGGGTCTCGGTCAGGGAGATGGCGCCGGTCAGGCTCGCGCCCTTGCCCACCGTCACTTCCAGATCGTTCGCCGACTGGCTCCAGTAGCCGCTGCCGTCGTAAACATTGCCCTTGTAGTTGCCGTTGGTCAGCACTAGCTTGACCGGGCCGCCCATGGGCATCATGCCACCACCACCGCCGCCGGGAGCACCACCACCGCCAGGACCGCCTGCTCCACCTGCACCAGCCGCCCCACCGGGACCACCCGCAGCGCTTGCGCCGCCACCCGGACCACCCGCACCACCGCCAGGACCGCCGGCTCCGCCGGGTCCACCCGCCGCTGCCCCGCCACCGTGAGCGCCACCGGGAGCGCCGCCGGGACCGCCCGGGCCGCCTGAGGCGCTGGCGCTGGTCTTGGTGACGCTGCCGTTCTCTGAAGGCCAGCCGGCCTTCTCATTGAACTCGGTGTTGAAGGCCACACCCGCGTTTCCACCCACAATGCGGTCGTCGTTGTCGATCACCTGCAGCAGAACGCCGGATTTCGAGTTCAACACGGCATTGTCTGCGTTGTAGGTGGCGCCGCCGCCTTTGGCCAGGAACACTGCGTCCTCAGTGTTGACCACTGTTCCATCCAGAACATTGGCGGTGGCCGAGCCGTGGTTCATGAAACCGAAAACGCCGTCGATCGTCGTAACCCGTCCCTTGCCGGCAATGGGGTCCATATCCTTGCCGTCGGCATCCTTCAACTGGACCTGCCCCTTCGACGAGCGGTAAGTGCCCGTGCCCCCGGTGAAGATACCGGCGTAGGTGACGCCCTTGAACGTTATGCCGTAGAAATCCTCGTTTGCGTTGCCGATGAAGTAGGTGCCGTAGCCCGATCCGTAGTTGGCGCTATAGCTGAACTTGCCGCTGCTCATCCCGCCTTGGGATTCAGGCAAGATAGCGAGGTCGGTATCGACGACATTCATCTGGAAGGAGCTGCCGGCATCGGTGGACAGCACGGCCCAGCCGCCGGAGGTGACCTTGCTGTCGACCACCGACAAAGTCGGCTTGTCGCCGAGCATGTTGGCGCCGCGCGCCCCGCCCTGAATGCCCAGCACCCACGGAGGCGAAATCATGATGTTCTGATCGGCGCTGTTCTTATATCCCTTCCACGACTGAGTCAGAGGATTCGCTCCCAGCACCGAGACTTGAGAGTTGGTCACCAGAATCTGCGCGTGGGTGTCGGCGATAAAGGCCGCCCTGTCAAAGCCCTTGGTATCGATTTTCATGGAATCGACGTGAACTTTGGCATAGTCGCTGGCCAGAAACTGCGTGCCAAGCCCGGAGAAATCCGAGGCGTTTTTGCCGTCGCCGCTGTCGGTGGCGCTGACGGAACCAGTCACAGTCAGATTCGTTCCCTTCCCGGTAGCGATCACGGCGTCAAAGCCTTCGCCGACAGCCTTCAGGTTGAGACTCAGCTTGGAGACCGGCCCGTCCTGGTCCCCCAGCAGCGAGTTCTTCTTAACGATGGCGCCGTCCTTGATGTAGTAACCGACGCTGAACTGGTCGTTGGTGCGCCGTGTGTAGCTTGTGGGTGTGCCCTGAAAGGTAGTGGTCATCTCCACGCGCTTGCCGTTATTGATGACGTACTTCGAGGCGTCCTGCCCCGCCAGCACAAGCGCGGAAGAGGAGACGATCAAGAGAGTGAGAAAGACACGCCAAATCGGCCTTTGAATCTTCACTGTTTTGTACCTGTTCCTTTCAACGGTTAAAATCCTCTGCGATGCTCGAAATCCCTGGCAATTGGAGAAACCTGCGGCTTTACGCGTGTGCCCTTCTCTGCGCCGCTTGAGGTCCATACCACCGCGAAAGCACATCGTCCGGCCAGGGGAGCATTTCCCCCAGGGACGCCCCTGCCTCCACTTCTCTTTCGGCCCAGGCTAGAGAGCTGCTGCTGCGGACTGTTCTTTCCACTTAGACGCATCGCGTTTCCGTCGGATGACGCTCTCTGGCTCCCTCCTCAGGCGCACACACCCCTGATTTGAGGCCATCGAGTCGCTTCCTTACCCGAAAACGAGATCTCGCCTCGGCCTAAGTTCCGCAGTTTCCCGGATGATATCCTCTCCTGCATTCGGTATTTGTAACGTTTTGTAATGAGCGGAATAAATTCTTGCATTCAACCACGGCAATCCGTCTGAGAAATCGGCGCCATCCAGGACGCCACGCTCGCACTCTGCGCATCCAAGGGTTCGAGCTTCAGTGAAGCGTACGGGCTTCAGCTTGAAGGGGCTTCAGTGAAGGGCACGGGCTTCACCTTAAAGGGTACGGGCTTCAGTGAAGGGTACGGGCTTCACAAGCTGCGGAAAAACTCAATCGAAGGGGCTTTGTAACAAGGGCACGGCTTTAGCCGGGCCGCAAGTAGTGCAAAATCGATAGGCTTTAGCCCCTGCTTCTTCCCCCTTCATCACATTCGCCCATCCTCCGGTCTTTTTCCGCAAGCTGTTTAGCCCCTGGGGAAACGCGAGTTCTGCAACGCCTCATGATCTCGGATGCGGCGGCCCTGCGCCGCCGCATCCCGCAGAGCTTCCCCTTCGCGCTAGAATCAAGACAGATGTCGGGGCGTGGCGCAGCCTGGTAGCGCATCTGCTTTGGGAGCAGAGGGTCGGGGGTTCGAATCCCTCCGCCCCGACCATCTTAAGCCTAGATACACCCGCCTGCCGCCTCAGCGGAAGGCAGGCCCGGCTTCTTCAAACCTGTGATACCGCGGCATAGGCCGAGCTGGTGGCTTCAGGTAGAAAACCTGCCGAATAGCAATCTCCGATCATAAAGAACTTCTCCGAGACTCCGAAAAACTTCAGCGCCTCATCCTTTCTTGGCTTCCGGCCCGCGGAGACGATGACGTTATCGGCCACGATTGACTTCTCATTGCCGCCGGCATCTTTGTAGGTTACTTTCCCTTCGGCAATGCCGGTGGTCGTTACCCCTGCAACGAAGCTGAAGTTTTCCAGGGCTTGATAGGCCATCTGCAGGGTCTCAAGATAGTGAACGTGCTGTGCGTCAGGGGCAAGCTGTCTTTCATTGGTCAGGACAGTCACGTTATGGCCGTTCTGAGCCAGATAGAGCCCTGCCTGCGTCGCAATCAGGTCGCCGCCCACCACCACAATGTTTTTGCCGAGGCCCTTATTGCCGAAGGCGAAGATCGGCGCCATAACATTGCGCCCTTTCACGCCCGGAAGATCCGGAAGCGCGGGCGCGGCTCCGGCTGCAACCAGGACTGCATCGTACTTCTTTGAAGCAATCAGTTCCGGGGTGGCCTTGGTATTCAGCACGACGTCTATTCCGGCCTTTTTCACCTGGCGAATCAGATAATCCTTATAGTCTTTGATCGGCCATTGAAATGAGGCAAAATCCGCATGCTTGAGCTGCCCGCCTAGAGAATCGGACATCTCGTAGATGGTTGCCTTATGTCCCCGCTCAACGGCAAAAAGGGCAGCCCTCATGCCGGCCGGACCACCGCCGATGACGGCTACCTTCCTGGACCCGGTGGGCGCCTTGATTGTGCTTCCAACCCTCTGACCTATCACAAATGTCGGGTTCACCGAACAGCCACCCCCGTGGCACTTGTTGCAGCGGACGCAGGGCGCTACATCCTCACCCCTGCCCTCAAGTGCCTTTCTGCCATACTCCGAGTCGCAGATGAACGCCCTGGCCATGGCGACCATGTCAGTCTTTCCGCTAGCGATAAATTCTTCGTTAAGATCCAGGTCCTCGTACCCGCCGTTGGGGGCGGTAAAGATATTCACCCCGCTTTTCTTGACGGCCTCAGCATAGCGGAGTGTGATCGGGTGACCCTTTACCGAGTTGTAGCCCGTGGGATGTGCACTTGTCCCGTCCACTGCCCTCAACTGCAGAATGTCGACGGAGCCCTCCCAGATTTTCGCGTAGTTCACGAGATCCTCAAGGGTGTAGCCTCCGGCCTCTTCTTCCCCGCTGACCTGCGCCTCAATCAGGAAATCCTGGCCGCAGGCCTTCTTGATGGCCTGCGCAAGCTCGAGGGACAATCGCGCCCGCTTCTCAAGAGTTCCCCCGTATTGGTCCGTCCGTTTGTTCATGGCTGGGGATAGAGAATTTGCCAGGATGGAGGAGCGGTACGACATATAAAGGAGTGCCACGTCAACGCCCAGTGACTGATAGAGCTTTGCCTTGGTGACAAAATCTGCATTCATCTTCTGGGCCAGCTCCACAGGGATCTCTTTTGCCTCGCCGGTAAGGCGATACTGCTCGGCCCGCATACGTACCGATGGATCGGGCCTGGGCACCGCGCTGATGTTGTAACCCGAGGGTTCGCCGCTCTGGGTCAATGGGCCGATGACTTTGGAACCGTAGAAATGGATGGCGTCTGTCAGCTGTGTGATGATGTCCCGGACACTCGAGCTGGTGAGGTCATACTTGTCGAGTGCGATGGTCACCATCGCGGCGCCGTTCCTGGCTACATTAATGAAGTAATTGATCAGGGCTTCATTCGGAAAGTTCTCAGGACCCTGAAGGCCGGTTGGCTGGGACTTTGTGTGATACATCCTGTTTTTCAGGGTCACGTTTCCGATCCCGATCGGCGATAAGAGGTGACGGTACTTGATCCCGGCGCCGCTCGCCGCCGCTGCCGAAGCTGCCTGAGCTTCCATCGCGGCGCCAACGCCATTGGATGAACCCGCGCCATTCGCAATGGCAAGCGCCCCCAGATCCTTGCAGGTCAGCGCGCATGTGGAGCCCACGGCGCCAAGCAGAAACTGCCTTCTTTTCAAAAGCGAATTAATGATGCTCATGGCTTCTCTCTCTTTCCTGGAATTCGGCCCCGGCGGGAGCCGGTCGATCGTGCAATTCCTCACCTGCCAGCAAACTCACTCTGCAAGCCGCTTCGAGAACCACCCAGATCTGTGTTCACGAGAACAATTCCTGCCGCCCTCCGGCAATGCGCAGCGGCGTCCCGGTCCGGGAAAGCAGCCATGCGCTTACGACACCCACTGGTTCAGGCATTTTCGATACGGCCAGTGTAGACCTCGTCACAGGGTGTGTATACACCATTGTTTTAATGAGACATATTTGCGCCGCTTATGACTCGTCGCCTGGCAGAGATTGCCTCCGTAGAAGGCCCTTTGCAAGCATCCGCGATATGGAACAGCGCATCCAACTATGAATTCTGTGAACGAATGCAGGTCCTTCGACTTTGCTCTAGCCGCACACATCGCGACGAAACTCGCCACGCCGCAAGTATTGAAAGAGGAACAAGTTGATGCGTCTTTGCCCTATTTGAGGATGCCCTCTGGCCTGGCGGAATCCGCCGGAGGACAGGAATGCCGAAAACACGGTTCTCTCTGGGCCGCAATCGCGGCTGTTTCGCCAGGTCCCTTACACCCGCGTTGCGCGCGGCCAACCGGGCATCTCCTCCGCGAGCTATAACAAGTTTCATCTGGGCTGGAGTGCTGGTCCTTGGATCGGGACATGCCTATGCGCAAACCGGCTCCAATCAGGTGAGCGCTCCAGGGCAGGCGATTCCCGGAACGAGCCGGCCCAACGATTATGCGAGCAGCGTGCCCTCTAAAGCCGTTCCCGGAGTGATGCCGCTCTCGCTCCAGGACGCCATTGACCGAGGCTTGAAACAGAATTTGGGATTGTTGCTATCCCACGCGGATATCCTTTCCGCCCGCGGGCAGCGCTGGGAGCAGTTGAGCTCGCTGCTGCCGCATGTGACGGCCAATCCCTTTGTCGAGGAATCGAAGATCAACATCGACGAAGCGGGTATTTGCCGGCCTGGCAAGCGTCTTCCATCTCTCTGCAGCCGTTGGGCCGTTTTCGTACTTCGATGCGCGCGCCAGTCTTGCTCAATCGCTGTTTGACTGGCAGTCGATCAACGCCGCCCGCGCGGCAAGCGAGAAGGTGAAATCGGCCAATTATTCCTACAAGGACGCTTACGATGTGGTTTTGCTGGCCGTCGTTTTCACCTATTTGCAGGCCATTGCCGATGAGGCCCGGGTGGAAACGGCCGAAGCCCAGGTCAAAACCGCGCAAAGCCTTTTCGAGCAGGCATCCGATCAGGTTAGCGCCGGAACCGCGGCTAATATTGACGCACTGCGCAGCCAGGTCGAACTCCAGACCCGCCGCCAGCAACTGATTCAGGCAAAGAATGACCTGGCCATTCAGAAACTGACCGTTGCGCGGGTGATCGGACTGGCGCCCGGGCAGGAGTTCGAGCTTGCGGACAAGTCGCCGTATCAGCCATTCGATGAAATCAGCGTCGACAGCGCGCTCGGACGCGCCTACGGCTCGCGATCGGACTATCAGGCGGCGATGGCGGATGTGCGCGCCGCGGAATTTTCGCGCAAAGCCGCTGCGGCTGAGTACTGGCCCTCGCTTTCGTTCAAAGGGGATTACGGCCTGGGCGGCTCGCATCCCTCCACATCGACGGCGGTAGCCGACGCGCAAGGGACCCTCTCGATCCCCATCTTTACGGGCGGCAGCATCCATGGCAGTGTGCAGCAGGCCGAGGCGAAACTCGAGCAAAGCCGCGAGCGGCTTGAAAGCCTGCGGGCGCAAATCGAGTCGGACGTGCGCACCGCGTTGTTGAACGTCCAGTCGTCGGCAGAGAGAGTCAGTGTGGCTCGCAGCAATATCGATCTGGCAGAACAGACGCTCGTTCAATCCAGCGACCGGTTCAATGCCGGAGTCACAGACAGCGTGGAAGTAGTGCAGTCGCAAGAACTGGTCGCGAGCGCGCACGAACAATACATCTCAAGCCTCTACAACTTCAATTCGGCCAAGATCTCCCTGGTTCGCGCCATGGGCATAGGCGAGCAGGGCGTGAAGCAATACTTCGGAGGGAAATGAATATGGCGGACGAGACTGGACCGCGCCCTGATCCTGACCCGGCGCAAAATGAGGATGATTCGCAGCAGGAAAGCTACACGCCGTCCGTCCGGCGCAAACGCCGCAGAACCTTCCTGATCTTCGGCGCCACCGTATTGGTTCTGGCGGCAGGCCTGCTGTTGTGGCGCTACCTCGGCAGTTACGAGTCAACGGACGACGCCCAGGCGGATGTCCATCTCTATCCTGTCAGCGCTCGCGTCTCGGGATATGTGGTGCGAGTGAATGTCGACGACAATCAGTGGGTCAAACAGGGAACGGTACTGGTCGAGATCGACCCTACGGATTATAAAGTCGCCGTGAAACAGGCCCAGGCGAACCTGGCCAACGCGGAAGCGACGGCCCGATCTCTGAATATTACGGTTCCCATCACCTCAGTGAACGCCGCCAGCCAGCTGCGATTCACCGCCTCCGGAATCGACGACGCCGGCGCGGGAGTGACCGCGGCCGAAAGACAGCTCACCGCCGCCCACGAGCAGTTGGAGGCCGATGAAGCGAACGACGTGAAAGCGCAGGACGATCTCGTTCGCTACAAGGCGCTGGTGGATAAAAGAGAAGTATCGCAGCAGATTTACGATCAGGCGCTGGCGGCAGCCAGAGCCAGCACAGCCGCGGTGGCTGCTGCCCGCGCCACCGAGTCCGCGGCGGCGCAAAGCGTTCAACAGGCCCGCAGCCGCCTCGCTCAAGCCAACGCCAACCATCAGTATGCTGAGACCGGTTCGCAGCAGGTTTCTTCCACCCGCGCGCGCGTAAAGGCCGCGCTTGCAGATGTGGAGCAGAAGCGCGCGCAACTCGAGCAGGCCCAACTGAACCTTCAATACACCAGAATCGTCGCCCCCGTAGACGGCGAGGTGTACAAATCCGTTGTCGTCGGCATGAATGTGGACGCGGGACAGCAACTGCTGACCGTGGTGCCGCTTGATCAGGTCTGGGTGACGGCGAATTTCAAAGAGACCCAGCTCAAACACATGCAGGTCGGTCAGAAAGCCAAAATCCATATAGATTCGAACGGCCGCACTCTCCGAGGCCGCGTGGACAGCATTGCAGGCGCAACCGGCCCGCTGTTCAGTCTGCTGCCCCCTGAGAACGCCACCGGCAATTACGTCAAGATCGTGCAGAGGGTCCCGGTGAAGATCGTTCTCGACCCCGGGGATATCCGCGATCACCAGCTACGGCCCGGGATGAGCGTCGTCCCCGATGTATATATTCGATGAGCAGCGCCGCCCTCACGGTCGATCGGGCAAGTTGGCAGCCAGGTTGCAACCCCTGGCTGATCGCCGTGGTTGTGGCTATGGCGGCGTTCATGGAAGTCCTCGACACAAGCATCGCCAATGTTGCGCTGCCTTACATGGCAGGAAATCTCGGAGCCAGCAACGACCAGAGCACCTGGGTTTTGACTTCTTACCTGGTCTCGAACGCCATCATTTTGCCCATCAGCGGCTGGATCGCGAGCGCGTTTGGACGCAAGCGCTTCTTCATGGCGTGCCTCGCCATTTTCACTGTCAGCTCCCTGCTGTGCGGGATAGCGCCAAGCCTGGGATTCCTGCTTTTGTTTCGGGTCATGCAAGGCGCCGGCGGAGGCGGCCTGCAGCCCATGGCGCAGGCCATTTTGGCCGATACATTCCCGCCGCAGCAGCGCGGGCTGGCCTTCGCTCTCTATGGAATCACGGCCATCATGGCCCCCACCATCGGCCCGACTCTCGGTGGCTGGATCACTTTCAGCTACTCGTGGCGCTGGATCTTCTTCATCAATCTTCCGGTTGGCGTGGCCACGTTGTTTCTGGTGCGCCGCTTTGTGGAGGACCCTCCCTATCTGGCCCGCCTCAAGGCGGCGGGAGTCAAGCTGGATTACCTGGGCATTGCTTTGCTCGCCCTCGGCATCGGGGCCTTGCAGATTCTGCTCGACAAGGGACAGGAGGATGACTGGTTCGGATCGCATTTCATCACGTCTCTCGTCGTGGTCGCCGCTGTTTGCCTGATCTCGCTTGTGATCTGGGAGTGGTTCCAGAAGGCGCCGATCATCGACGTGCGCATGTTCAAGAGCTTCAACTTCGCCGCCTCGAGCCTGATGATGTTCGTGCTGGGAATTCTGCTGTTCAGCAGTCTCGTGCTGATGCCGCAGTTTCTCCAGACGCTTCTCGGCTATACCTCCGAACTGGCGGGCCTGGCGCTTTCCGCCGGAGGCCTTGTCCTGCTGCTTGAAATGCCCATCGTCGGGCAATTGACCACCAAGGTGCAGGGGCGCCGCCTCATCGCCTTCGGATGGATTGCTCTTTCGATCGCGATGTACTACTCCACCCGGCGCATTGACCTGCAGCTCAGCTTCAGCGCTGCCACATGGTTGCGCATCGCCCAGGTCATCGGTTTGGGGTTCCTGTTCGTGCCCATCTCGCTGGTGGCTTACATAGGCGTGCCTGCGGAAAAGAACAACTCCGTCGCCGGCATTATCAATTTCATGCGCAATATGGGCAGCAGCGTAGGCACCTCCCTGGTGACCACGCTGATTGCCCGGCGCTCGCAATTCCATCAACTGCGGCTCGTGGAAAAAGCCGGACTCGGGAATCCGAACTTCACCAACCTGAGTCATGGAATCACGGGCGCCCTGTCCACCTTCGGCGTCAGCAGGCACGATGCGGTTTCGCATGCATACGCCAGAATCTACCAGACAGTGAATGCCCAGGCGGCAACGCTGGCATATATTGATACCTTCATGGTGCTTTGCGTGGGAGCGGCGATTATGGTCTGCCTGACTTTCTTCCTGAAGAAGAACGATCCCGGCGGCGGCGTGAGCGTGGCGGAGTGAAAAGGCAAAGCCGCGGCCTGAGAAGAGCACATGACAAACACGATCAGAGTCGTCACCATTGAGCGTGAGTACGGCTGCGGCGGTGGAGAAATCGCCGGCCTTCTCGCGCGCCGGCTTGGCTGGAAACTGCTGGACCAGCAATTAACCGAAGAGATCGCCAGGCTGGCCAAATGCCCCGAAGCGGTGGTCGCGGCGCGCGAGGAACGCGACGATCCGCTCTTCTACCGCCTGTTCAAATCGTTCATGCGTGGCAGTTTCGAAGGCAGCATCAATGCGCCCAAACTCAACCTGGTTGACAGCGAGAACATTCTCAAATTCGCAAGGCGCATTGTAGAGCATGCGGCGGAAAGGGGAAACTGCGTGATCGTGGGCCGCGGATCGCAACAGTTTCTCAGGAATCGCCCCGACACCTTGCGGCTATTTCTTTATGCCTCGCGTGGGGAGAAGGTGCGGCGCCTGCTGGCCCGCGGCAAAACGCAGTCTGAGGCCGAAGACCGTGTCGACACGGTCGATCGGGAGCGCGCCGATTTCATTCAAAAATACTTCCACGCTGAATGGCCTCGCCGATCTATTTACCACGCCATGCTGAATACCTGCATCGGAAATGACGCCGTGGTTGAAATGATTCTGGATCTTCTCAAGATTCGCGATACGACGGTCAAGGTCTGAGCGGTCGTGATCGATCGAAACTATGCTCTGCCATTGCGATGAGCTCCGGATCGAAGGGGGGCAGGAAATGGAATCGAATATGGAGATCGACTCAGCGAAATGCTGGCCGGCGCTTCCTCTCGCTTCGTGGCACGACGCCTGCGAAACGTTGCATATGTGGACTCAAATCGTCGGCAAGGTCCGGCTCGCCCTGACGCCGCCCGTCAATCATTGGTGGCACGTTCCGTTCTACGTCAACTCGCGCGGGCTCACCTCTTCGGCGATTCCGTATCGCGGAAGCGCCTTTGATCTGCAGTTTGATTTCGTGCAACATGAGCTCGTGCTGCGCACCGCGGCAGGGGGCGAGCACTCGCTCTCGCTTTTCCCCAGAAGTGTCGCCGATTTCTATTGCGAATTCCTGGCAATGCTGCGCACGGCCGGTATCGAAGTGCATATCTGGAGAATGCCCGTTGAGATTCCCAATCCGATTCCATTCGACAAAGATCGCACGCACGCCTCTTACGACCGGGATGCAGTCGGGAAATTCTGGCAGATCCTCCTGTCGGCTCAGACAGTTTTTCAGCAGTTCCGCTCGGGATTTATCGGAAAAAGCAGCCCCGTGCATTTCTTCTGGGGCAGCTTCGATCTGGCCGTCTCGCGCTTTTCCGGGCGCGGCGCCCCCCAGCGGCCCGAAGCCGACGCTATGACCAGGGAAGCGTACTCTCACGAAGTCAGCAGCGTAGGCTTTTGGCCCGGCGCCGGGTTGGGCGACCCGGCGTTTTACTCCTACGCGGCGCCGGAGCCGGAAGGATTCTCAGCGGCCACGGTGCGCCCTGAGGCTGCTCACTACGACCCCCAGCTTCGGGAGTTCATCCTGATGTACGACCAGGTCCGAATTGCAGAATCCCCGTCGGCTGCCTTGCTTGCCTTCTGCGAATCCACCTATCGCGCTGCGGCTGATCTTGGCCGCTGGCCACGCGAAGCCCTTGAGCGCTGACTAAGGCATTTTCGATTCAACTATTGACAAATGCACCCGTGCCCCGTCCTTGCACCTCTTTCTGGCGCAAGGGCGCGAAACCACGGAAGCCTCTGGGGACTGGAAGCAGTCACTGACTACGCAAACGGCCCCAGTTTGCCCAGGACGGTTGGCAGATATTCCGAGACCGTCGGGTGAATGTGCATGGCTCGCTGGATCACCGTGCAGGGAGCCTTTGCGTACATCACGTCGAGCAGAACGTGAATCACCTCATCGCCACCTGTGCCCAGGATCGCGGCACCAAGAATCTGCTTTGTTTCGGCATCAACGCAGATCTTCATGAATCCTTGCGTCTCGCCTTTCTCATACGCCCGGCCTACCCTGTTCATCGGGTATTTCGTGATCAGCGCCTGGCGCCCGGACATGCGTATTTCGGCGTCCGTCAAGCCGCAGCGGCCCAGAGGCGGGTCGATATACAGTGCGTACGCATGGATTCGGTCGGAAATCCGGCGATGGTCCGCGTTGAAGAGGTTGTCGGCGACGATTTCGTAGTCGTTGTAAGAAGTGTGCGTAAACGCCCCTCGGCCGTTGCAGTCCCCCAGGGCCCAGATGCCCGGTACATTGGTCTGGAGTTGGTCGTCAACGACGACATAGCCGCGGTTGTCGATCGCAACCTCGGCGCGGTCCAGGCCCAGGTCGCTTGTGTTGGGAATCCGCCCAACCGCCAGGAAAACGTGCGTGCCCAGTACATCCGGCGAGCCTTCTTCGCATGTGACATGGACAGAGACACCGCCATCGTGCCTCGCCAGCGAGATGCATTTCGCATTGGTACGGATCTCGACTCCCTCGGCCTCCACAATCTCTCGCACCGCCTGCGAAACGTCTTCATCCTCCCGTCCGATCAACCTGGGCCCCATCTCGACAATTGTGACTTCACTACCGAAACGGCGAAACATCTGGGCGAATTCCAGCCCGATGTAACTTCCGCCGACGATGATGAGTTGTTCCGGAAGAAAATCAACATCCATCATCGACGAGTTGGTGAGAAATGGAACGTCATGAATCCCCGGCATTTCGGGAACCGAGGCGCGCCCTCCCACGTTGATGTAAATTTTCTCGGCTTCGAGAACTTCATCGTTCACGACGACAGTCTTCGGTGACTGGAAGCGCGCATGGCCTTGAATGACCGAGCAGTTTTTTAGCCCTCGCAGCATAGCCTCCACGCCCTTGCTCGATCGCCCGGAGACGGCATCCTTGCGCGCCTTCACGCGCTTCATATCCACGCACACATCGCCATGGATGCTGAACCCATATTCCGTGCCTCGGCTGGCTGCATGGGCCGCATAGGCGCTGGCAATCATTGTCTTGGTCGGGATGCACCCGGTATTCACACAGGTGCCGCCAAACTTGTGACGTTCAATGATGGCGACGGTTCTGCCCGCGGCTGAAAACCGCGCGGCCAGGGGTGGACCCGCCTGGCCCGTCCCGATGATGATGGCGTCGAAGCGCTTCATTGCTGTTGGGTGGCGTATCCAGGATTCTGAGTCCCGGCTTTGATTGCTCTGGCCGATGCTGCCCAATCTGGCTTCCTTAGCGGGGCAGCGGCCGCGAGGCTGCTGTCCGCCGCCGCCTTAGCCTTGAGGCGTCCGGCGGCGGAATTAACTCCAGACTCTCCTGGCTTCGCATAGGTGATGCCGCGGTCTTTACCGGGGTTGCTCCTGACGGAGGGGAACCCTGCAATCACCGGGAGAGGCCGCACGATCCTTCCCCAGAATTCCACAAGCGTTTTGACCTGTTTTGAAAGCGGAGGGTCAAGGGTCCGAAACCCTCCCGCCCAACCATTACCCCCCCATTAAAATCCATCGAAAAGTAACATCCCGCGTCCCAGGACGGCGCGCCGCGTTCTCACACTCAGCTTTCCCGCGATTCCCTTTGCACGAGCTGAGGTTCGTCCTGGCCGGGCCGGCTTCTAGGAGCAGAGAAAACAGCACGCTGTTTATTTTTCATGTAGTTACAACAGGAATGCTTGTCTTCTTCAGGCATGGAGCTTTGCAGAAACCATCCAGGACGGTGAAGAAATCCACAGGTTACGGAACTAGCACCTAAGTTTATCAAATCCACAGACCGACTAACACTTTCGTTTAACCTAAAAGCATTTGCTTTGGGTGATATAGACGGGTAGAATCAGGAGCCAGATTCAGTTAAATCCAATTCTTCCGCTCGTCTTAGCGGATAAGTGTGCTGAGACCGACCGGGAGATCGAAGAAAGCCGAGCACATCCCAGGCGCTCGACCGAGCGCACGAGATCGCTCCCAACCTTTGCAGTCGATGTTCGAAAGCTGAATAGAGTAAACAAGCTGAATCGCTGACGGTCGGGAGTCCCCCAACCTCTTCCTGCGGCGCTAAAAAATCGTGAATCAGATGGAGACCTCGCCATGTCCATTCGTGGAACCGTGTGCGCCTGTAAGTTTTTCCGTTCAGTTGCCTTGTCCCTCACAGCAATTGCCTGCCTTCTGCCCGCCTCTGCCGCGATGGCGCAGGCCACGCTGTCGGCAAGCACTTTGGCCTTTGGCAACGTCGCGGCCGGCACGACCAGTGCGCCCAAAAGCGTAACGCTGAAGAACACGGGAACGGCCTCCTTCACGATCAATACGATTTCTCTGTCTGGAAGCAGCGATTACGGGTTTGCCTCGCCGCCACCCTCGACGGCCTGCACGGCCGGCCAACAGTTGGCGAGCACTAAAACCTGTACGATAAGTGTCACTTTGACGCCCACTGCCCTGGTCGCCGAGGCGGCCAGCTCTCTCACCGTCACCACCACGTCCATCACCACCCTCTCACCCGTGACCTTGACCGGTAAGGGAATCGCCCCGGTGACGATCAGCCCCGCCAGCTTCACTTACGCAAACCTGGCTCTCGGCAACACCGTAAGCAAAAGTTTCACGCTGAAGAATTTCGAAACGAAAACGCTGAATATCACCTCGCTGTCGGGCCTTAGTGGAGACTTTTCGCTCGACACGGCCGACACGACATGCCCAATGGCAGGCGGCACGGTGAACGGGCAGGTGCCGGCCGGCGCCAGTTGCGTGATCGCAATCAATTTCGATCCGTCGACGAAGGTTACGGAATCGGAAACGATCGGCGTCAACGACGATGCCTGGCAGAGTCCGCAGACTTTTGTGGTGAAGGGCACGGGAATTCTGCCTGTAACGCTGTCGCCCGCCTCCCTTATCTTTGCGGCGCAGATGGTGGGCACCACCAGCGCGTCGAAGACCGTTACCGTTACCAACCTGCAGCCCATACCGCTGAACAACATCGCGGTTTCGATCGCCGGCGCCAGCCCGAACGATTTCTCCTATCAAAGCACGTGCCCCGTCTCTCCGGCTTCCCTGCCGGCGGCCGCGTCGTGCAGTGTGCAGGTGAGCTTTAAGCCCACAACTTCGGGGACGAGAAGCGCCACATTGAGCATCAGCGACGACGCCGCTACATCGCCGCAGACGGCAACCTTGACCGGTTCCGGCACGGCTCCGGTGACCATCGCGCCGGCCTCGCTCACCTTTTCGGCCAATGTGGGCGCCACAAGCAAGTATCAGATCCTCACCATAGCCAACAAGGACACCGTCAACCCGCTGACGATTTCGAACGTGCAGGTCAGCGGCGACTTTTCGCTGACGGGGATTCTGCAATCCGGGACGTATTCCTGCGGCACCAGCTCGTACACTTCATTCCCTTATACGATCAGCGCGGGCGGAGCCTGCCAAATAGAAGTGAGCTTTTCTCCCACCGTCGGCGGCATGCGGGGAGGCCAGGTCCAGATTTACGACGGCGCGCCGACCAGCCCGCAGGTTGTGAATCTTACCGGCTCGGCCACCAACCCGCTGACGATTTCTCCCGCCTCGCTTTCGTTCAGCGCCCAGAAGCAGGGCACAACCAGCCCGGCTAAACTCATTACGCTCACGAATCACGAGACTCAGCCAGAGACCTTCACTCTCAATCCAACCAGCACGACGACTGCGGGAAACGACTTCTCAGCCTCCAGCAACTGCTCAACGGGAGTCATTGCGGCCAATTCATCCTGCCTGCTCTATGCGACCTTTGATCCCAGCGCGACAGGCACGATCACAGGCAAGCTGACGATCCCGAACTCGGCATCCAGCGGATCCACCCCTGCGGGAAGCTGGTCGTTTTCCGCCGCGCTGACCGGCTCAGGCACCGCCACGAATCCCGGCCCCGCCGTAACCTCGGTGTTTCCCGGCGCGGCAAATGCGGGCGCCACCATTCCCGTCAAGATCACTGGCAACGGCTGGACGAACTTCGGCCCCAAGTCGGTGATCACCTTCGTCGATACGGCCAGCAGCTCGTATCCCGCGGGCATCACGATCAGCCAGGCGCCCATCACGGCCTATTCGTTTTCGAGCGGCGTGCTGACCTTGACCGCGAATAACAGTTTCGCTGCGGGCACAGCCGTTACCTTCGTTGTCTCCAGCTCGACCAGCAAGTTGTACCCACTCAATGGCCAGTCCTTCAGCGTCCTGGCCACCGGGCTGAGCGGCACGCATTTCGCGATTACGGAATCCACGGTTACCGGATCGGGATCGGCTACAGCGACTGCGACGACGCAAATCGCGGTGTCGCCCAACGAGATCGACGCCACGCTGGTGATCGCCAGCTCGAGTGTGGTCGGCGCGCGCAACATCACCGTCAACACGCTGCTCTCAAGCGGCAAAACGGAGTCGGCTAAGCTGGCCTCGGCCTTCGTGATCCTCAATTCCAGCCAGGCTTACGCTATTACCGGAGTTGCGCCCAACACCGGCGCTCAGGGCACGCTATCCATGAACGTGAGCCTCACCGGTACAGGCACAGGCTGGTTGCAGGGAACGACCTACGCCAACTTCGGCCAGGGCATCACGATCAATTCGCTCGAGATCATCGACAGCACCGACGCGGTAGCCAATATCTCCATCAGCAACACCACCTTCACCGGCCCCCGGCAGATCATGATGGCCACGGGTGGCGAGATCGACGTTACCAGCCCGGCAGCGCCCTTCTACGTCACGCCCAATGACGCGGCTCTGCTCAGTATCAACCCCAACTCATCGGGCCAGACCGCGATTGTTCCTGTCACCCTCACGGCTTCCGGAACCCACTTCCTGCAAGGCGCCACCACGGTCTCGCTTACCGGTGGCAGCGGCGTCACAGTGGGAGCGGTCACCGTAACCAGCCCGACCACGGCCACCGCAAGCGTCACCGTAGCATCGAACGCCGCGCCCGGCCTTTACAACGTTTCGGTCGCAACAGGCGGAGAGACGGCCTCGCTGGCCAACGCTTTTACGGTCATCAGCACCGCGCCCTACCTCTCCTCTGTCGCGCCCAACTCGGCTGTGCAGGGTACGGCGAACCTGGATGTGGTAATCACCGGCGTGAATACGCTCTTCACCCAGGCCAACGCCATAGCAGTGAACTTCAACCCGGGCGGAAACATCGTGGTCAACAAAGTCACGGTGAACTCCGACACCCAGGTGACGATCAATATCAACGTCAATACCGTCGCCAGCCCAGGCGGCATTTCCGGCAATCTCATCCTCAACCCCGGCACCGGCCAGGTTCTCTTCCCCTTCGGCTTCACGATCATGCCTTCCAGCGCTTCCATCGTGAGCGTCTCGCCCAGTAGCGTGCCGCAGGGCGGCCAGGTCACTCTGGATGTGACAGGCTCAGGCACTGTCTGGGATCAAAATACGACCACAGCGGCCTTCTATTGGCTGCCGTATCCCTATCCCCAGGTGAACATGGTCACGATCAACGGCGCGACGAGCGCGCAGTTGGCCATCACCGTCCCTGCGAACACCCCGCCAGGCAACTACGCGTTCTACTTGCAAACGGGCGGCCAGACGGTCAGCTCCTCGATCACGGTCTACGCCAACACTCCGTCGCTGACGATGAACCCGGCCAACGGCCTGCGGCCTACCGGCAGCAACATCAATCAGTTCACGGTCAACTTTATCGGCCAGTTCACCCACTTCGGTTCGAACACCCAGGCGGTGATCGCCGGCGAAGGTGCGACGCTGACGAACTTCCAGGTCACAGGACAAACCAGCGCCACCGCTACCCTGACCATCATTGCCGGCGTCAACGGCACGCCTACGGCCCTGGGGCCGCGGCTGGTTACGCTGACGACCGGCGGCGAGATCGTCACCACATACTTCAACGTGACCACAATCCCTGTAAGGATTGTGAGCGTGTCGCCGTGGCACGGGCCGCAGAGCACAACCATTCCCGTTGCCCTTGTCGGCCTCAACACGCACTGGGTGCAGGGGACGACCCAGGTGCTGGCCGGGCTGCAGACGCAGGTAAGCAACATTGTTGTCGCCGACGCGACGCACCTCACCTTCGATCTGACCACCAGCTTTATCGACAACAACAACACGCTGCCCACTCCAGCGGGGTGGCAGTCGGTTTACATCAACACCCCCACCGGCGCCACAACGGAGCAGGTCATTACCGGCTTTTTGGTGGATGCGCCGCAGATGCCGTCCATTGTGAGTGCGTGCCTCACCGGTTATCTACCGCAGCAGTGTGTTTCGAGCGCGCAACAGGGCGCCAGCGGCATGACAGTCGAGATCACCGGCAGCCTGACCAAATGGGACAGCACGTCGCTGCTGACTCTGGGCTCGGGCATCACGGTCGTCCAACTGACGGTCAACGGCCCGACCTCGGCAACCGCGGTCATCTCTGTTTCTCCCACGGCGCCCGTTGGCGGCAACGGCATCTTCATGTACACCGCGGATACGCAAACCACCGACAGCGGTGGGGGCTTCAGCGTAACCCAGGGAGCCTCTGAGATCACCGGGGTGGTCCCGGATTCGCAGATGTGCAGCGCCAATGTCGCGACCTATGCTGCTGCTTGCGGCGTCTCCAACGGCGCGGGCACGCCCTTCGTCATCTCGCAGATGCAAACCGCGACGCTGGACGTCACCGGCCAGGGCACGCACTGGCTGCAGGGCGAGACCCAGGTCAGCTTCGGTCCGGGAGTGGCCATCGACAGCCTCTCGGTAACCGACAGCACCGATCTCACCGTGCAGATCACCGTGCTCTCCACCTCTCCCATCGGCTTCGTTCCGTTGACCACATCCACCGACGGCGAAGTCACGACGCTCCAGCAGGCCATCGACATCGAGAACAGCTACCCGACGATGCTGGCCTCCACGCCGTTCTCAAGCCAGCAAGGCAATACCTTCACCATGCTGGTAATGGGCCGCTCGGCCAACTGGGTGCAGGGAGAGACGAATGCCGCAGTTCGCGGATCTTACCAGCGCGGACATTACGGTGAATTCGGTCACTGTGCTCGACTCCAACGACCTGTCGCTGAACGTGACCGTAAATCCATGGGCGTACGTGGATGGAAATCCGGGCATCGACTGCGGCCAGCATTACCTTATCGTCACCACAGGCTCCTCGCAGGTCGTCAGCCCAACCAATTCCATCGGCTTGCGACCCTACGGCACAACCGGAACCATCTGCGTCACGCAGGGCGCGCAGTCAATCGCCTCGGTTTCGCCTTTGGGAGGATCGCAGGGCTCGACCGTGCCAGTGACCATCACCGGCAACTTCACAAACTTTATCAATGGCGTAACTCAGGTCAGCTTTCGGCGATCCAATCTCCGGTCGGCCACGATTACCGTCCATCGACACCACGCATGTACAAGCGGACCTGAGCATTTCAACCCAGGCATCCAGCGGCTACAAGACGGTGACCGTCTCGACCTACGGCCAGGTCGCATCGGGTCAGTATGAGTTCACCGTTGGGCAAGACGTAGGCACGCTGAACGAAGCCATACCCAACCAGGGCGAGCAGGGCGCGCCCACAGCCACCGGCGCAGAGAACCTGGTAGTCAAGCTCATCGGCCAGTTTACGCACTTCACCGGCCAGAGCACGGCCACCTTCGGCCCCGGCATCACGGTCAATTCCGTCACATCCGTCTCCCAGGATCCCGGCGGCGTAGGCGAGGTGGATGCCGACATCACCATCGATCCGCTGGCATATACGGGCGGCCGCACCGTCACGGTGACTACGCCGAATCTGCAATTGCTCGGATCTGCAGGGCGAATTAGCGGTCGCCGGCGTGACCACCTGCACCGGTACCTCCGGCATCGGCAGCGAGATCGTTTCGGCCAACGTCTTCGGCATCATCCCGGGCCCGGCGATCATCAGCAACGTTTCGCCCAACACGGGCAACGAAGGCCAGGAAGTGGTCTTCAACATCACCGGCAATAACACGCACTGGCAGCAGAACTATACCCAGTTCTATATCGCCGGCCAGGGCGGAGACCTCCAGGTAAACTCCGTGGCGATCAACAGCCCCACCAGCGCCACCGTGGATATGAACATCTCGCAGACCGCCAACCCGGGACCGCGCTCCATCTACATGGTCACGGCAGGCGAATCGCTGACCGATAGCGGCGCTTTCGTGGTCACCGGCGGCGTGCCCGTCATCACTTATCTCAACCCCAACAACACTTCAGTGGCCAGCAGCCCCGCGAATAGCGGGGTCACAGCCAGCGAAGTCGATGGATTGCAGGTGACCATCAACGGACGGTACACAACCTGGTTGACCGGTACACCCACAGTGAGCTTCGGCCCCGGCATCACGGTCGTCTCCTCTCAGGTCGACGACGACACGCACATTTCGGCTCTGATCAACATCGCAGCCGGAGTTCCCTATGGCTACCGGACTGTGGCCGTCACGGGCAGCACACAGAACGGTACCCAGACTCTAACCAGCAATTTCCTGTTGCAGGCGCCTCCGCCCCCGCCCACTCCGTACATCGGATGGGAATCGCCTACTTCCGGCCTGCCCGGTCAGACGTTGACCCTCGACTTCTACGGCGTCTACACGGAGTGGAATCCCACCACAACGTTGACGGGCTTCTACAGCAGCGAGCCCGATAGCGGCATCACCATCAACTCTCAGCAGATGGTTACCCCGACACACTTCACTGCCAATATCACCATTGGACCTAATGCGACGGCTTCGTGGAGCACGCTGACGCTGACCACGCCGGGCACGCAGGATTACGGTCCAGAGGTCGATTATGGCTCCTTCGCCGTTGTGATCGCGCAGCCCACGCTGAGCATCGTCGATCCCGGCTCAGGAATGCAGGGTGCGCAGAATCAGGACATCAACGTCATCGGCCAGTTCACCGCCTTTAAAGACGGGGACACCTCGTTCAGCTTCGGCACCGGGATCACCGTGAACTCGGTGAAGGTTCTCGGGCAGACAATTGCTACCGTCAACATCAGTATCGACCAGCTGGCGAGCCTGGGCGGCCGCAGCGTAATTGCCACCACGCCAAGCGCCCAGGGATCGCTGGCGTACCAGGTCAGCGGCGCGGGCTTCTCGGTGAACCCCAGCCTGGCACAGATGACAGCCGTCACTCCGAACACCACGCAGCAGGGCCAGAGCGTCGACGTGGCCGTGACCGGCGCTAACACGCACTGGAGCGCAGCGACAACCTTCAACTTCGGTTCGGGCATCGCAGTGCAGAACGTCCATGTCGTCGACCAAACCGACGCGACCATGACGCTGGTGGTGCCGGCGCTCGCATCGGAAGGCCCAACCTGGGCCTCCGCCACCACTCTGGGCGAAGTGGCCTCCATGAATAACGCCTTCGTGGTCACGGCGGGCACTCCGCTGCTGCTGTCGAGCGGGCCCGGCTCACTCCCGCAGCAGAGCGGCGCCACCTTCACCATTCTGAGCCAGGCCACGCATTGGCTCTCGAACCCGCCCATTGTGAGCTACGGCTCGGGAGTCGTCGTAACCAATACCTCCGTCACGTCGGACACCTCGCTGACGGCGCACGGCTATGTGCAGCCCACCACATATACCGGCTGGCGCGACCTCACGGTGACCGCCGGCTCGCAAGTGCTGACGCTCTACAACGCCCTCTACGTCGCTCCGGGACCGGCGGTGATCAACAGCGTGCTCGACAACGCCACAGGTCTGCCGCAGGGCGGGCAGAACGCCACGCTCAACGTGACCATCACCGGCATCAATACCAACTGGCAGCAGGGAGTCACGAAGCTCAACTTCCCGAACGTGCTTGTGAACACCTGGTCTGTCACTTCGCCGACCACCATCACCGCCAACATCACGGTCAGCATCACCGCGCCGGCAGGCCAGGTTTCGGTGACAACCACCACGCTGGGCGAAGTGGCAACAGGCATCAATGTCTTCAACGTCATCCAGACCCAGCCGGAGCTTCTGGGATTGAGCCCCACCAGCGAGACGCAAGCCTGGACAGGGACGGTCAACCTCACCGGCGCCTTCACGCACTTCAACAGCGATCCAACTCAGGGAGCCGTTACCACAGCCAACTTCGGCGCGGGCATCGCCGTCAACTCGGTAACGGCAACCGACGCCACCCATCTCACCGCCAACATCACCGTGCAGCCTACGGCCAATCTCGGCTATCGCAATGTCTCGGTAGCGACGGGGACTGAAGCTCTCTTACTCACCAACGCCTTCCAGGTGATGGTGGGCAACGCGGCAATCAGCAACCTCAGTCCGGCGTACGGCCAGCAGAACGCCTCTTACACCATAAGTGTCACCGGCAGCCAGACTCACTTCTGCTATCCGTACGACGCAACCGTTTGCCCGAATGCGACTTTGGCACACTTCGACGGCGGCATCGGGGTTACCAGCATCAGCGTTACAGACACCGAGCACGCTACCGTCCACATCACCGTTCCCCCTGGCACCCAGCCCGGCTACTACTATGTCTCTCTCACCACGGGCGGCGAGGTCGCCAGTATCGGCGTTCCGGGCATCAGCACCGGCAACACCGGCTTCCAGGTGACCAGCGGAACCGCGATTGTCTCGGCCGTGAACCCGCCCACCGGCCACCAGGGCGCCAAGCACCTCAGCGTCGCGCTGACCGGCACATTCACGCACTTCGACTCCATCAATAACCCCACCACGAGTGTCGCCAGCTTCGGCTCCGGCATCACGGTCAACTCGCTCACAGTCATCGACGCCACCCACGCAGCAGCCGACATTTCCATCGATGCAAATGCCACCATCGCTTCCAGAAACGTGACTGTGTCGACGGCAATTGAGACAGCCACCCTGACAGGCGGCTTCTCGGTGCTGGCCGGAGTTCCGGCGCTCGTCTCAGTTGCGCCCACCAGCGGCGCGGCTGGAAACACGCTGAATGTCACCATCGCCGGCCAATTCACAAAATTCCAGTCCGGCTTCTCATCGGTGAACATGGGATCGGACATCCACGTCAACTTCATCACCAACGTAACGTTCACCTCGTTGACCGCGAACGTCACCATTGCGTCGAACGCTGCGCCGGGGAACCGCGACGTTTCGGTTACCACCAATGGGGCGACACAGACGCTGAGCAGTGCCTTCACGGTGCTCGCAGGCACGCCCGCCATCACCGTAATCACTCCGAACATCGGGGTACGCAATTCCCAGGTGACGGTGAGCATCACCGGCCTCTATACCAACTGGGTCAACGGAACCACGGTAGTGAGCTTCGGCCCCGGTATTGCTGTTGGCTCAGGGGCGGAAGGCGCAGCCGGGTCCGTGACTGTGAACAGCACAACTTCACTCGCGGCAACGCTGACTATCGATCCCAGTGCGGGCTACGGACCGCGCGACCTTACCATCACCACCGGTTCAGAGGTGGAAACGGTGCCCGGCGGCTTTACAGTACAGCCGCAGTCTGTCTCCCCGCCATCTCTCATATCCATCAGCCCCGGAATCAACGTGGGCGGCGACATAACCATCAACAGCAACATCGTTGTGGTCTTCAGCCAGCCCATGGACCGCACCACCATCAACACCGGCTCGATGACGATGCAGCTGTATCAGAACGGAACCTTTATCTCGGTTCTCGGCACTGTGAGCTTGGACGCCGCGGGCCGCGTCGCTACCTTCACGCCGAATTCCCTGCTGGCGCCCAACTCGCAGTTCTACTTCACGCTGTCAAGCAACATCAAGGACGCTACCGGCAACGGCTACCCGGGCAATAGCTGGTGGCTGTACACGAACTTCAGCTACGCCTTCGCGCCGACGGTAGTTGCGGCCAACCCACCGGCCACAAGCACAGTTGGAAATAACGTGCCCATCCAGATTGAGTTCAGCTCGCCCATGGATCAGTCCATCGCCTCCGGCCTGACAGTCACCGCCAATGGCAATCCGGTCGCCGGCACCTACAGTTGGAACTCGACCGTCAACTGCTGCTCGTGGGGTCCGGGCACGATTCTGTACTTCTCGCCCACCTCGCCCCTGTCGGCCGGCAGCTATACGGTGAGTTGGGACTCTCCGCTGGTCGACACAGCCGGCAACCTGGTGACGCCAGGATCGTTCAGCTTTACTGTCGGCAGCAGCCCCGATACGGCTCAGAATTACACCGGTCCAGACTTCCAGAACGGCGTTGGCAACGTGGGCACCAACTTCGCGCCCAAGGTCAACTTCTCCAAGCCGGTCGATCCGATCGACATCAACACAGGCACGCTGCTGCTCTACAACGGCGACAGCGGCAAGTATGTGAACGGCGCGGTAACCCTGGCCCCCGGCGGCATGAGCGCAACCTTCACGCCGACGGCGGCGTTGTTGCCCAACACCTACTACCGCATCCACATGGCGTGGGGCAATTACGACGCCGACGGCAACTACCTCTACGGAACCGACAGTTACTTCACCACTGGCGCTGGAACCGATAGCGCCGGACCGTCAGTGGCTTCCATTTCACCCGCTGATCAGTCCATCTCCATCCCCGTCAACACCGAGATCGTGGCTCACTTCAGCGAGCCCATCGATCCCTCGGCCTATTCGATCACCGTCACGCCTTCCGCTGGATCGCCGGCCGCAGGCACCGCAACACTGTCAAGCGACAACCTGACGCTGACCTTCGTGCCCACGGATTTCCTGCAGCCGGGCACCCTCTATACGGTGCAGGTCAGCGGCTTCCAGGATATGGTCGGCATTTCGGGCACGACCTCCACAACCACCTTCACCACAGCAAATTCTGCCGTGCTCTTTAACCTCTCCACCGGACTGGATGCCTCGGGCAACCTGATCACAACGGGCGACACCGTGGATCCGCACTGGAGCTACGTGTCCACATCCCCCAACACTTCAGGCGAGAGCAACTTCCTCTATCCCGGAGATGCTTCTTCCGATGCCTACACCGGTTCGCTCAAGGTAGTGGCGCCCGGAAACGCCGGCTGGTACGGCGGCTGGGGAGCCAACGGCCCCAGTTCCTCGTGGATCGCCATCAACCCGGACAGCGTTCAGGGCAACACCTACGGCTTCTACTCGACCTCATTCACGATGCCCAGTGTCCTGCCCCCCAGCACTCACATATGCCTGGCCGGCTACTGGAGCCACGACGACAACGCCCTGCTTGCCCTGAACGGAACGCCCATCATGGGCGACCAGGGGAACGTATACTCCTTGTCTCCGCTCAACATCGACATCACCAGCAACCTGCTGCTGGGATCAACCAACTACCTGACCGTCGGATTTGGCTCTACCGACAATTCCTATGAGGGGGCGCGCGTACAGGCTGTCGTCGAAAGCTGCGGGGCCAGCGAAACCGCCGGGACCTCGTTGACTGGCACCACCAGCAACCTGGTCCTGACCAGCGCGACGCCGGGCTGGAATGCCCAGAATGTACCCACCAACACCAACATCGCCCTGACCTTCAACAACGCGCTCGATCCGGCTACCGTGAACTCTTCCACCCTGCCGGTAATGATCAGCAACCAGGTGATTGCGGGCGGCTACGTGGTCACTGGTAGTGGAGTCAATTTCACTCCGGACAGTCCATTCCCGACCAACACCCAGGTCTCGGTCAACGCCTGCAATGGCCCGTACGATCTGGCGGGCGACTCAGCCGCTTACAACGGCTGCGGGACGCAGCTCGACTACTTCAACACCGGGTCCACTGCGACTCCGGCCTCCACGCCCTTCCAGGCGACCGCCATCACCCCTGCCGCAAATGCCACCAATGTCGGCCTGCGCGCGCCGGTTACGGTTACCTTCAATCGCTCGGTCAACCTGGGCACAGTGAATCAGAACGACTGGGGTCTGTTCGCCGGCGACGGCCAGAGCCCATGGTGCTCCACCAACTACTCGCACTCGCAGGACGACGCCACGCTCGAGTTCAACTGCTACCCGCTGCCCTCCAGCGCAACCATGACCGGCATGGTGAACTCCGGCCTTCAGGATTGGCAGGGCAACGGCTTCACCGCCAATTCGGTGCTCAATGGCCAGTGGCAGTTCTCAACCACCAACTACGATTCGAACACCAACGGCACCTTTATCACCATCCGGCCCGGCAGCGGCGCCGGTGGTGTGGACCCCAATCTCCCGCTGACGTTCTACAGCAACCTGCCCATCGATCCTTCTACGGCCGCTGGCGGCCTTCAGGTGGCCGTCAACAACACCGAAGTATCGGGAACGGTACAAGTGCTGGGCAGCGGCTACACGATGGAATTCACGCCGAATGCGCCGTGGCCTGCCGGAGCGCTCGTCCAGTGGTGGACTACCGGCAGCATCATGAACACCACTTACGAAACGCCGTTCAACACCACCAGCGGCTACTTCTACGTCGCCGGCGATACCAGCCAGGCAGCGCCGGCGGCGCAAACAGTGTCGCCGTCGCAAAATACTTCCAACATTCCGTTGAACTCGGTTTTCGACCTTCAGTTCAATGTGCCCATCAATGCGTCGACCATCGGCGACGGCACCATCTATCTGTATGACTCATATACGAGCCTGCACATCCCCGTCGTCTACTCCGAGCCACAGCCCAATGAGGTGCTGATGACGCCGGTCTCCTCGACCGACATGACCACTCGGGTCGACCTGCCGGCCGGCCATTACGTCTATTTGTACTTCAACAACGGCCTGACCAGCACAACCAGCGTGCCCGCCAATTCCACCGGCTGGTACTACTACACCGGTGGCGCCGACGACGCCACCACTCCCATAGTGACCAACGCCGTGCCGTTCAACGGAGCCAAAAACGTCGGCGTCAACGCCACGCCGGGAGTGGCCTTCAACAAGGCCATCGATCCGGTAAGCGTGAACGCTGGCACCTTCCAGGTGTTGGACGGAAGCACGCCTCTGGCGGGCAGCTTCTGGCTCAACTCCAGCGACACGCGGGCCACGTTTGTGCCCAATGGGCCATTGCCGCCGAGCTCGCAGCTCACCATCAGCCTCAATGGCGTCATCGATCCCGAAGGCCACGCGGTCACCTACAGCTCGACCTTCGGTACTGCCTCCGGTCCCGACTACACCGCGCCATCCGTCGTTTGGAGCAGCGTCACTAGCAATACCAGCATTCCCACCAACTCCATGATCACGGTTCAGTTCAACGAATCGATGGATTCGACCACTTTCACCGCGGGCCAGCCCGGCAGTTGCGGCAACTTCGATATTTACGACTTGCTGAATGGCTGGAATTGCATTGGTACCACGCTTCAGTGGAGTCCGGATCAGTCCGTCGCCTATCTGACGCCCACGACGCCGCTCGCCGCCGGCCGCCAGTACTACCTCAGCATCAACAGCGGTACGGATCTGGCCGGCAACCAGATGAGCGGCGATAACTTCTACTTCTCCGCCGAGTACGGCGCATCCACTTCCGGCACGGCCCCGGCCGTAGTCGCCTACAACCCTATCAATGGCGACACAGTAGGAACCAACGCGATCGTTGAAGTGCGGTTCAGCGCGCCCGTCGATCCCACCACCGTCTCCGGCGTAACGCTGGCGGGCGGCGGCTCCACGGTGCCGACTACGCCGGTGCTGAGCGCCGGCAACACCGTGCTGCAACTGGTGCCCGCTGCCCCGCTGGCAGGCGGCACAACCTACACAGTGTCCGTCCAGAGCGTGACCGATGCCGCGAGGCATGCGGTGACGGGCACGTTAACCAACAGCTTTACCACCGAAGCCACTTACGACATCAATCCGCCGTCTCTGGTCAGCTACGATCCGCCGAACAACGCCACGGTGGGAACCAATACAGTCCCGAAGATGGTTTTCAGCAAGCCGCTGAACCCGATCTTCGTCAGCAACAGCACCTTCCAGATGGTCCTGTGTGACACCAATCAATGGATTCCGCTTGCGGTGACGCAGTCTGCCGACGGCAAAACGATCACGATGACGCCGCAGGTGGCCCTGCTGACCGACACGCGGTACCAATTCTATGTCGGCTGGGGCGCACAGGATGAGGAAGGCAACACCTTCGGGTATGGCTGGTATTACTTCTATACCGGCGACAATGCGGTCAAGGTGGGCCCCACGGTCTCTGTGAGCCCGGCAAACGGCGCAACCGGCATGCCGCTGAACACCGACGTAATCGTTTCGGTCAGCGCGCCCATCGACCCAACGAGCTGGAACCAGAACTCAATCCAGTTGCTGGACGCCTCGATGAACCCCGTCGCGGGAACCGTGAGCGAGCCCAATAACCAGACGCTCGTCTTCAGGCCCTCGGCCAACCTGGCGCCAGGTGCGGCCTACACGGTCAATGTGGGCGCCGGCGCCTTTGCCGATGCCAACGGCAACCCGGTATCGGCATTCCAGAGCACCTTCACCACCGACACCGCGGGGACAATTGGTTCTGGCGGGCTCTACTTGTCCAATTCCCCGAGTGTCACCACCAACTCTTCGGGCGCGCAGGTGTTCACGCTTACCTTCAGCCAGCTTCTGGATCCGAACTCAGTAAACCCCAACACACTGAAGTTCATGTATGGCCCCAACCAAAGCCTGGCCATTTCCGGGACTTATGCGGTAAGCAGCAACCTGGTAAGCTTCACGCCTACCACTTCTTATCCGGCAGGAACGAACATTTATGTGTATACCTGCAACGGCCCCACCGATGTGCTGGGCGAGTATTTCAGCGGTTGCTGGAACCAACTGACGAGCTTCTATGTCAGCTCCGGCCTCGCGGATACCGTGCCCTTCTATGTTTCCTCGGTAAGCCCGGCCAATGGCACTGCCAACGTGGGACGCGAACAAACCATATCGGTGACCTTCAGCAAGGCGATCGATCCCAGCAGCATATATAACAACGATGCCGTGGTTTACGCGGGACAGGACGTGCAGGATCGCGGCAGCTTCACTTTGTCCTCCGACAACCGCACGTTGTACTTCAACATCGGCGCGCTGTCGAACGGCACAACCTACACCATCAGCCTGCCCATGAACGGAATCACCGATCAGTCGGGCAACTACCTGACTGCCGATAGCGCCGGCGATCCATTAGCTGGGCCCTACATCAGCACCTTCACCACCATGGCCGATCCGGCGACGGGCGACGGCAGCGTGCAGGGCGAGAACCCGGGCAACAACGCCACCGGCGTGCCGATCGGCACAATGCTGACGCTCTACATGAACCGCCAGGTCAACCCGTCGACGGTGGCGGCGAACGTGATCGTCTCCATCAACGGCGTGGTCGACACCGGCGGATTGGTGACGACGGCGGCCGACAACTACGAGATCCAGTTCTCGCCATCGGCAGGGACATTCCCGAACGGGGCCACGGTACAGTGGTGGCTCTCGTCGAGCGTAATGGATGTCTACGGCAACAACTTCAACATCGCCAGCGGCGTCTTCTACACCGCGGCGGCAGTAGATCCCTCGTCATCGCCGCAGATCGTAGCCGTAAGCCCGTCGTGCTGCGGCTCCGTCAACGTGCCCACAAATGCGGAGATCGACATTCAGTACAGCCTGCCGATCGACGCAACAACCTTGAGCGGCAATGTCTGGCTCAATAGCGGTCAGTCCACGCCGTATACCGTCTCGCTGGCCTCGCCCAATGTGGTTCGCATCGCTCCCAACGGCACAACATGGGATAAAAACAGCTGGTATGGCTTCTGCGTCAACAGCAACGTGAAAGGCCTCAACGGCGTTGGAGTCCCCTACAGTTGCTACGCCACCTACTTCACAACCACTTCCAGCCCGGATTCGAACGCCGGTACAGTGACCATCGGGCCGCCCAACGGCGTCTCCAATGTCGGCACCAACGCCGACATCCGGGTGCAGTTCTCCAAGCCGGCCGACAGGACCACGGTCAACTCCAGCACCGTCTCGGTAACGGCGCAAAACAATGCAGTTCCGGTCACCTTCACTTACAACTACAATGGAGCGGATCTGGTGGGCGCCAACGTCTATCCGGTCAACCCGCTGCCGCCGTCCACGCCGGTCACAGTGAACGTGAACGGAATTCTGGATTACGCCGGCAATGCATTCAACCAACCCTCGGCCACCTTCACCACAGCAGCCCTGCCCGATTACACAAACCCGAGCGTTGCCATGGACTTCTCCTGGTGGCAGACTGGCATCGCCACCAACGCATCGTTCACCTGCCACTACTCCGAGCCAATCGATCCCAGCAGCGTAAGCACCTCGAACACCTACGTCTACAGCTTCGTCACCAACAGCGCGGTTCCTGCGACCTACGTGTGGTCGCCGGACATGATGTCCCTGACCATGACGCCTAAGGCGCCTCTCGATGCCAACTCTGAGTACTACTACACGTGCCAAGGCGCTATCGATCTGACCGGCAACGGCCAGAACGGCGATACCCGCTACTTCTACACCGGCAACGGCGCTTCGTCATCAGGTCCGCAACTGGTCTACGCCAACCCGCCCAGCGGCATGCAGAATGTACCCATCAACACCAGCGAAGGCCCGTGGTATGGCAGCAGTCTCTACCTGCTCTTCAACGAACCGGTCTCACAGCAGTCGATCGGCAACATCACGCTCACGCCGCAAAACGGCAGCGCGATGCCGATCTCCGTTTACTTCGTGTATGAGAACGAAGCTGTCTCGGTGCAACTGCCGTGGTCGCTCTCGCCGAACACCACCTACACCTTCGACGTTTCAGGCGTGACGGATTTGAGCGGCAATCCCGCCTCCGCCACAACCACAAGCAGCTTTAAAACCGGCTCCAGCTACGACTGGACGAGTCCGACCGTGGCATCTACTGACCCGGCAAACGGCGACACGCCGGCCACGATGCCCACGTCCGTGTCGATCACCTTCAGCGAGGCGATGGATCCGGTGCTGATCGGTTCGAACAACGTCTATCTCCAGCTCCACAATACGCAAACCGTCGTTCCAACCACGATCAGCTTCTCGCCGGATTACGTGACGGTCACGCTCACGCCGGTCACGCCGCTGACCGAGTCCACCATCTACGATCTCGTCGTCTACGGCAACAATTGGTGGCCATACGACATCGCCGGCAACCAGTTCAGCACAGGCGGTTATGTCAGTTGGAACAATGGCTATGTCTTCTCCACCTTCACCACCCCCTCAACCGGCGCGATAGACGGCCAATGCGACTCAACCACCAACGGCAAGAGCTTCTCCACGCCGCCCACAGCCAACCTCTGCTCGGCAGGCGCCGCGGGCTCCATGAGCCTGTCGAACGGCAGCATGACGTGGATGTGCAACAGCCCGAATGGCGGCAACGACGCCTCCTGTTCGGCTACAGTCTCTCCCACTTCCAATGCCAACTCTTGCACGCCGCAACCTTCGGGCCTTGTCTCCTGGTGGCCGGGCGACTTGAATACCAACGATCTGATCGGCGGCAACAACGGCACTCTCGAGAATGGCGCCGGCTTCGCGACGGGCCTGTTGGACTACGCCTTCTCGCTCGACGGCAGCAACCAGTTCGTGTACGTCTCCCAGCCCGTGCCCACCAATCTGCAGATCCAGAACGCGATGACCATGTCGGCCTGGGTCTACCCGACCGCCTATCCAACCAATCAAGGCGGCGGCCCTTACGCCATGATCATGGGCAGCCAGCAGGACGGAGCCTCCGCCGGCGCCGCGCTCTTCTACAACGCTCAGGTCAACAATGGTGGAATCAGTGGAGTGCCGGTCGGCAGTGTCATTTTCAACCTAGGCAACGGTTCCGGCTTCGCCGGCGCTGAGACCATGAGCCAGGTTCCGCTCAACCAGTGGACCCTGGTTACGGGCGTTGCCTCTGCCAACAATCCAACCCAGATCTACTTCAACGGTACCCTCCAGCCCACTGCCTCCTATGGCGGCACATGGAATGGCACCGTCGCCTACCCCCAGACCGACTGGTTCTCTATCGGCCAGCAGGTCGATAGGAACCGTCCCTTCACTGGCCTGATCGATGACGCGCAGGTCTACAATGTCGCCTTGTCCTCAGCGCAGGTGCAGTCCCTCTACACTTCCGGCAACTCCGGCAGCGGCATCTGTCAGGTGCAGACCGCTTCGACAACTACGGTGAGCTCTTCCGGCAGCCCGGCGCAGGTGGGCGACCAGGTCACCTTCACGGCGGACGTTTCGCCCAGTTCGGCTACCGGCACAATCACCTTCATGGATGGCTCCACGCCGCTCGGCAGCGCTGTATCGCTCAGCAGCGGTGAAGCGCAACTCACCACGTCGGCTCTAACGCTCGGCGTTCACAAAATCACTGCAGTCTACAGCGGCGACAGCACTTACTCCGGCAGCGTTTCATCCCTCTTGAATCAGATCGAAAATCTCGATGGCGCGCTCTGCGCACCGCAGCCGGCCGGTCTCCTCGACTGGTATCCGGCTGAGCTCAACGCCAACGATATCATCGGCGGCAACAATGGCGCCGTCGAGGGCAGCGTGGCCTATGCGCCGGGAGTTGTCGGCCAGGCTTTCAGCATGAACGGCTCCGGCGACGTCGCCCTCTCGCTGCCATCGCTCAACACTTCGCCCGGAAGCAAGGCGACTGTCTCGTTCTGGATGTATTGGAACGGCGGAAACTGGCAGGGCGTCTTTGAAAACGGTTCCGCTGGCTTGTTCTTCCTCAATGACGCCTTTGGCTTCACCACCGGGAGCTACGACGTCTGGGGTATCCCGAGCAGTGGTCTGGCTAACACCTGGACATACGTGACCGCGGTGTTCAACAACGGCGATCCGCATCTGAACCAGCTCTACCTCAACGGCGTTCAACAGACGCTTTCCCAACAGCTAGGCACGACGCCTTCCTCTGCCCAGGTCACGACGCAGGCTAAGATCGGCAGTTGGGACAACGCCGGCTACTACTTCACCGGCCTCGTCGACGAGGTGCAGATCTTCAACGGCGCGCTCCCAGCCTCGCAGATCCAGTCCATCTACGAGTCCGGCGCGGCGGGCGTCTGCGTTGCAGAAACCCCCACCACCACGGCTGTTACTTCTTCCGAGAATCCGGCGAACACGGGCGATACGGTGACCTTCACGGCCACATTCACGCCCAGCGCGGCCACCGGGACGATCACCTTCATGGATGGCACAACGCAGCTCGGTTCGCCCATCACGATCAGCGGCGGGCAGGCGCAGTTCCCGACTTCGGCGCTGGCCTTTGGAACGCACGCCATCACCGCCGTTTACAACGGCGACACCAACTATAGCGGCAGCACTTCCTCGCCGCTCAGCCAGGTGATCACGATCAACGGATCGCAAAGCGCCCCGCTGCCCACGGGCCTGGTGTCATGGTGGAAGGGCGACGGCAACGACGGCGATCAGACCGGCCTCAATCCGCTCACACTGTTCAACGGCGCCGGGTATGCGCCGGGCATCGTCAACCAAGCCTTCTCCTTCACCAATTACAACGGGTGGAGCAGCAGCTATGCGCGCAACAGCAGCGCGCAGTCGATCCCGGCATCGGGCCCAATCGGGTTTGCCGCCTGGGTCAAATACAACTCGAACGACTCGGCAGGAAATAATCCTGAGGTGCTCACCCTCGACAGTTCCAATGCCTGCGGCGGCAACGGGATTCTGCACGGGATCCTACTGGGGGGCAGGAACACTGTCGCAATCGCCCGCGGTTGCGGCGCCACTCCCAACTTCAACTGCTCCGCCAACGTCAACATAGGCGACAACAACTGGCACCTTGTCGTTACCGGTTGGGATGGAACCAACGCGACGGTCTACGTCGATGGGGTACAGAAGGCGCAATGTTCGGGCACCGACTTTACCCGCGACACGAGCTATGTTTCACTCGGCGGCCGGCCGGATCAGGACGGCTATAACTCGCCCTACAACGGCCTTGAAGACGAGGTCCAAATCTACAACCGCGCGCTCACCGCAGCGGAAGTGCAGCAAATTTACGCCGCCGGCAGCTACGGCGTCAGCGAAGGCGGCCTACCCTCCAACGAAGGGCTCAAGGTCGCCAGCAGCGCGTTGCCCGCCGGTTATGCGGGCACCCCATACACGCAGCCTTTGTCCGCTTCGGGCGGCTCGGGCACGGGATATAGCTGGACAGTGCCTTCGATCGGCGACCAGTCGTCGTTGGCCGCCCTCGGACTCAGCCTGTCACCCGGAGGCGTGCTCTCCGGCTCCAATCCTGTCCAAGGCAGCGCTACATTCACCGTGCAGGTCACCGATTCAGCCTCGAACACGGCTACGGCCCCCCTGTCGATCACGATCAATCAGGGACTCACGATCACCGGCCCCTTCCCGCTGCCGACAGGCGTACAGGGCCATCCTTACGGGACCCAGTTGAACGTTACGGGCGGGTCGGGCACAGATTACACCTGGACGGTCGTTTTACAGGACCAGCCCTCTTTGGCGGCGCTCGGCCTGAGCCTCTCGAGCGGTGGTTGGCTCTCCGGCTATCCGAACGCGGGCGAGATGACCTTCGGCGTGAATGTCACTGACTCCGTCGGCAACGTAGCTAACAAGACGTTTCCTGTGACGATTAACCCACCCTTGACCATCACCACCAATTCTCTGCCCTCTGGCACCGTGGGAACCCCGTATTCTCAGCCGCTGAGCTACTCGGGCGGTTTAGGCCCCACTTTCACTTGGTCGGTTTCGCAATCTGACCAAACCCAACTGTCGAATCTCGGCCTGAGCCTTTCGAGCGACGGCGTTCTCTCCGGATCCAACCTGACTGCCGGATCGGCAACCTTCTGGGCGCAGGTAACCGATTCGCTCAACGACCATGCCATGACCGGCCTTTCCGTCACCATCAACAGCAGCGGTCAGAACATAAGCGGCCAGATTTCGCTTACCGACAGCAACTCCTGCAGCAGCGTCTCTCTGCCCCCGTTCACGGTGAGCATCAACTATCCGTCCGCCCAAACCCCGACGCTCACCACCACCGACAGCTATGGAAATTACAACTTCACGGGCATCCCCAGCGGCACCTACACCATCACGCCATCGATGACCGGTTCCAACCTGCCTGAGTACCTCTTCTATCCCTCTTCGTCCGGCGTAACGGTAAACAACGCCGACGTGACGGGTCAGAACTATCAGGTCGAGCTGGGCTACACAGTCACCGGCACAGTGAATTACAGTGGCTCGGCCACGGGGCCCATTTACGTGGAGATGACTCCGAATTGCGGCGGCAACAACAGCGCCACCAACGGCACCAACATCAGCGCGCCGGGCCCCTACACCATCCACGGCGTTCCGCCCGGGAACTACACCATCAATGCGTGGCGCGATAACCTCGGCTACGGCCAGCCCAATGCGTCGAATGCAACGGGGTCTACCTCCGGCGTGGCCATCACAACCTCCAATCTCTCCGGCCAGAACGTCACGCTGAGCGATCCCTCGGCCGTTTCGCTCTCCGGACAGACGCCCAGCTTCAACGTGGCGGGCGCATTCAACAACGGCGTGTTGTTTATGTTCAACTCGATCACCCAACAATAATGTGGAGACTCCCACCGGCTACACCTTGCAGTGGAGCACGAGCAGCAGCACCAACAGCGACGGGTCGTTCACCAGCCCCGCCGGCCAGACCACCTTCCCGGCCACCGGGAACAATAATGCCAACCTCTGGTTCCTGAACAGCGCCAACGTCAGCGGCCTCGCAGGCGGCGGCACCTACTACTTCGTGGAGCAGGCCTCGGCGGGCAGCTCCACCAGCAACTACTCTCAGGTCGTCGGTCCGGTCACGCTCCAGGATCCGCAGGATTCGGGCTCCAACAACCTGGTCACCGGCCAGGTCTCATGGACGGGCGCGGCCAACGGCCCGCTCTACGTGGGCTTCTTTGACACGAGCAACGGCCAGGCCTATGTCACCCAGGTGGGCAGCAACGCGACCCCGCCCACCAGCCCCGCGACTTACTCCGTCTATGTGCCCTCCGACAGCAGCTTCTACTTCTTCGCAGTCATCGACAACAACAACAACGGTCTCGTCGACCCCGGCGACTTCCAAAATGTCAATAGCAACTCCGGCCCCGGTGTCGTCAGCATCCCCATGAGCGGTTCCCAGTCTCCCGACCTGACCCTGCCCACCGGCAATGTGATCGTCGGAGTCCAGACCGCATACACCCAGACCACCAATGGGGACTACACCAATAGCTGGTACCAACTGAGCTTTGGCGTGGCGCCGGGCGCCAAGCAGCCCATCGCGGCCACGCTCCTCTCCGGACCCAATGTCTACAACCCGGTGGACATGGGATGGTGCGGCGGCAACTGCAACAACAACTCCGCCTTCCAGTTCAGCATCGAAATCGCCGGCATCCCGCAGGTGGGTGACACCTACACATTCAACGTCACCTATACCGACGGAACCTCCGACCCCGCCCCGCAAACTGGAACGGTCCAGAGCGTGCTCGGCTCCAGCGCCCTGGTCGTCGGAACTGCGCCCCTGGGCAGCGGCATCAGCGAAACGCCCAGCTTCGATTGGACCTATCCTTCCAACCCCGGCAATTACGCCTACTCCTTCTACGTGTGCTGTGGCAGCAACGGAACCATCTGGCAGATACCCGGCCAGAACTCGAAGTCGAACGGCTTCGCGTATACCGATATTCCCTCTGCGCTCACATGGGGCGTGGATCCCACCAACTCCAGCAACACGCCGTCGCCTTCGACCCTCAGCGGCGGCGGAACTTACCAATGGTCGGTTGAGTCGCGCGACATCTATGGCAATACTGCCAGCGACCAAATGAACTTCCAAACCGTGACCACGCCACTCACAATGGGAGCGTCCTTACCCGCTCCGGTTGTGGGCGTCCCTTACGGCGGCTACTTCACCGCCTCCGGAGGCGTGGCGCCGTACAACTGGACCGGCACCTTCCCAGTGGGCAACAACAACCTGAGCTATTCCCCCAATAGCGACGGATCCAGGCTGTATATCACCGGCGCACCGACCAGCACCGGGCAGGTCCAGTTCCAGGTGACACTCAACGACTCGGCGAGCGACCAGGTAGGGCCCAGCACATACTCCGTCAATGTAGGAACCGACAACCAGATTGGGCTGCCCGGAGCCGGCAACGCTCCGCTGGGGGCAGGACTGGTCGGCGTCGCGTACGGGCAAACCCTCTCCGCCAGCGGCGGCCCGGGCGGCAACTACTACCAGTGGGCAGTCAACGGAACCTCCATCCCGGCCAACAAAGTGGCCACTGCGGCCACCGGCAGCGATGGGCTGACCTTCACCAGTAACGGCAGCAACGTGCTCACCATCGGCGGAACGCCCGCCACCGCCAGCGCCGGGCTTTCGCTCGCCATCACGGTCACCGACGCCACCAACTCCATGAACACGGCAACCGCCACCTATTCGGTGCCCATCAACAGTCCTCCTGACAGCTCCCTCAACGGCAACCTGACCGGCACCTACGTCTGCCTGACTCAGGGCTTCAAAGACAGCGACAGCTCGCGCTGGGCCTCGCTTTCAAGCGTCGTCCTGAACGGCAGCGGCGCCATCACGAGCGGCGTATGGGACCAGAACAGCCGCAACAGTTCCTCGGCAGCGTCCGGAACCGTCACCGGCACCTACAGCGTCGGCTCCGACTACAACGGCATCCTCACCACAACCTCGACGGTCACCTCGGGCGGCTCCGGCTCGCAAACCGACAGCTGGGCCATTGCCATCACCGGCGCCACCAGCCCGGCGCAGGAGTTCCGGATGGTGGAAAGCGACGATGTGGGCTCCTCGCCCTCGGGCCAGCACGCGGCAGCCGACTGCTACCTGGCCGACAAGGGCGCCTTCAATTCCGCGCTCAGCGGTAACAGCTTTGTCTATAGCCTGACGGGAGAGAGCGGCAACGGAGCTGCGAAAACATCGGCCGGCCAGTTCGCTCTCGATTCCAGCGGCGACGTGACCTCCGGCTACATGGATCAGGCCAAGGGCGGCCAGGCAACACTGAGCTCCAGCGCTTTCACCGGCGGCAGCTATGGCACGCCGGACTCCACCACCGGCCGTGCCACGCTTTCGCTTACCAGCAGCAACGGCACAGGCGACTTTGCGCTTTACCTCATCGATGCCAACCGGGGATTTCTGATGGGAACCGACACGGGCGGCGTGCAGGCGGGCCAGTTGCGCAAGCAGCAGCAGAGCTCCTATTCCATCTCCAACATGGAAGGAAACGCGGTGATGTACATCCAGGGCGTCTTCTTTGGAGGCTCCGGGACCACCGCCACCGGCTACTACTCCGAGGTCTACCAGGTCTCTGGCGACTCCAATGGCGTCACCTTGAACCAGACCTATCTTGACGCCAACGGCACATACACCGCGAGCCAGAAACCTGTTGGTCCCGCGCCGGTTACTTTCGGCAACGTCCCGGGACGCGCGTCCATCAGCTCAGGCCCCGTCTTCTACCTCTACGACAACGGCTCCGGCTTTGAAATTACCGCCAACTCCAGCGGAAGTGGAGGTCTCTCCAACCCCATCGAATCCGGCGCCATGGAGCCGCAGACGCAGACCACCGCGTCAGGCGATTACATGGAAGGCCGCCTGGCGCCGCTCAACCCTACATATCCGAACAAGGCAGGTCAGTACGATCTGGACAGCATCGGCGATATTTCCGGCGGCGTCAGCACGGGCAACATGGGTGCCTTCCTATACGATGCGCCCCTGAACTCGTACGCCTACAGCTTCGACAACACAACCTACGGATCGCTCGTGATGACGCAGTCAGGAAATGGGAACTCAAGCTGCGTCGTCATCAACCCCACGCGCATGGCATGCACCACGCAGACGGGGGCTCCGGCAGTGTTCATTCTGCAGCAGTAAGCCTGCACGCCGATCCGGCCTAAGGCCCCATCCCCGCCCGGGGATGGGGCCTTTGATTTAGCGCGCACTCTCTCCGCACCACGCGCGGGAGGTTGGCCGCTACCTTTTTCCGCGAAAGAATCCCCGCAGCAGCTCGGCCGATTCCTCGGCCAGGATTCCCTGCTCCACCCGCATCTGATGGTTGAGCTGGGGATGGTTCACGACGGCCAGCACCGAGCCGCAGGCGCCGGCCTTGGGGTCGGCGGCGGCAAAGACCAGCCTGCTCCAGGCGTGCATGGATCATGGCCCCTGCGCACATGGCGCACGGCTCGAGCGTCACGTAAAGCGTGCAGCCGTTGAGCCGGTAGTTGCCGAGAGCCGCAGCCGCCGCGCGCAGGGCTACGATCTCGGCGTGGGCTGTCGGGTCGTTCGAGCGCAGCACGCCGTTCTGGCCTCGGGCCAGGATCTCGCCGTCGCAAACGACCACCGCTCCGATGGGCACTTCTCCTTGATCCGCGGCGGCGCGCGCCTCGGCAAGAGCGGCTTCCATGGCTTCGCGATCGTCGATCATGGTTTCGATGGTAGCGCCGCCGGGGTCTCTGCTGGCGAGATTTCGTTTGCGGGTTGCGCCGCCGGTTGCTGCTGCGTCATGCAGTGCAGCGTGCCCAGACCCCAGACCAGATCGACCGCATGAACGCCGACGACTTCGCGATTGGGAAACACTTCGGCGAGAAGGTTGAGCGCGACGCGGTCGTTCGGATCGTGGAAGGTGGGAACCAGCACAAGTCCGTTGGCGATGTAGAAATTGGCGTAGCTGGCCGGCAAACGCTGGCCGCGAAAGACCACCGGCCGCGGCATCGGCAACTCGACGACGGTGAACTGCTTGCCTTCGCGCGTGCGCGCAGCCTTGAGGCGCAAGAGATTTTCTTTCAGAGGCGCGTGATTCGGGTCGCTCGTGTCGGGCTCGACGGCAGCCACGATTGTCTCCGGCCCGGCAATCCGCGCGATGTCATCCACGTGGCCGTGCGTGTCATCGCCTGCGATGCCTCGGCCCAGCCAGATCACCTGATCGACGCCGAGATAGTCGTGAAATACCTGCTCCAGTTCGTCGCGGCCAAGGCCGGGATTGCGCTGCTTGCTCTTCGCTCAGCAGGCACTCTTCGGTCGTCAGCAGCAGGCCTGCTCCGTTCACGTCAATCGACCCGCCTTCGAGCACCACGCGATGCTCAGCGCCGTCAGCCAGCCGGACCGTGGGCTGCCACTGAGGAACTCCGAGCAGTTCCGCCACGCGGCCGGGCAATTGGCAGTCGAGCTTCCAGTCGTCGTACTTGGCCCAGCCATTGAACTGCCACCAGGTCAGTCCAAGTGCACCCTCCTGGTTGCTCAGAAAGATCGGCCCGGAATCGCGCGTCCAGCCCCGATCGGTGGGCCAGCAGTGAAAGTCCACGCGGCCGAGGGAGGCGCCGGCGCGCCGCAGCATCCCGCTCACTCGCTGCTCGGCCGCCGCGTCTTCGACAATCAGATGCACGCGCTCCTTTGCCGCGAGCAGGCGGACGATTTCGGCGTAGAGCCACGGAATCGCAGCAAACTTTCCCGGCCAGTCCTCGGGATTGTGCGGCCAGGCCAGCCAGGTCGCATCGTGCGGCTCCCACTCGGCGGGCATGCGGTAGCCGAGCGCGCGGGGAGTGGGTTGACCAGTCGAGCCCGGCATCGCTAGCTTGACTCTCCGTTCGTAGCCTTCGCGTCCAGAAACCGGCTCGTGATCCCCCCGTACGCATCCACTCTCCGGTCGCGCAAAAACGGCCAGTTGCGCCGCGTCTCCTCAATCAGCGCTACGTCCACTTCGCCGATCAGAATCTCCTGGGCTTCATGCGAAGCCTTCGCGATCACCCGGCCGAAGGGATCGGCCAGAAAACTCCCGCCCCAGAACTCGATTCCCTGCCCTTCCGCCCGGTGGGCAATTAGGACCTCGCCATGCTCGAGGCCCACGCGGTTCACCGCCGCCACGTAGACTCCGTTGGCGATGGCGTGCGAGCGCTGGATCGTCTGCCACGCCTCGTACTGCGCCTGACCGAACTCGGCCTTCTCCGCCGGGTGCCAGCCAATCGCCGTCGGATAGAAAAGAACCTCGGCGCCCTGCAAGGCCGTCAGCCGCGCGCCCTCGGGGTACCACTGATCCCAGCAGACGAGCGTCCCAATGCGGCCGAAGGCCGTGTCGACAGCCTGAAAACCCAGATCGCCGGGCGCGAAATAATATTTTTCGTAATAAAGCGGATCGTCGGGGATGTGCATCTTGCGATAGACGCCGGCGATCGAGCCGTCGGCGCCGAGCGTGACGGCTGTGTTGTGGTAGAGCCCAGGCGCGCGGCGTTCAAACAGCGATGCAACAATGACCACGCCCAGTTCGCGAGCCACGGCCCCGAGCCGTTCTGTTGTTGTTCCGGGAATCTCCTCCGAAAGGTCAAAGAGCGCAAGCTCCTCGCGCTGGCAGAAGTACTGTGTCTTGAAAAGCTCGGGCAGGCAGACGACCTGAGCGCCACGCCGCGCCGCCTCGCGCACATGCCCCAGCGCGGCGGCAAAGTTGGCCTCCGCGTCCGGGCCCATGCGCATCTGTACCAGGCCGAGTTTGTATCTGCGTTGGTCGATCATCGGACTCGAGAATTCCTCCTCCTCGCGCGCCCTCTCAGATGGCGTTGACCGAACTGAATCGACCTTGGCCGCGCCTACTTCGATTCCGCCGGGCCCTGGAAGGTCCCCATGAGAGAGCCCTTGGCCAGCACGTGGCCTTGCATCGCCTCCCACAGAGACTCGCGCGAGGCTTTGGCGTCGAGAGCCAAAATCGTGTCGAGCGCGAAGATCTGGTAGGCGTATTTGAAGGCAGCCTCCGACGGCGCGTGAGGACCGACGTAGCGGGCCTTGCCGTCTTTGCTGTCGCGGGGCACGCAGCAGGCCGCGACCGTCCCATCGGGCATCGTGGCTCCCTCAGCCAGCGAGGTGATTCCGGCCGGCAGGTTGAAGACCATCCAGTGGAGGTTGCCTTTGCGGTCCATCCCGAAGGTGGCATCCTCCAGGATCAGCGCGTAGGATTTCGTCCCCGCGGGGCCCGCGCTCCAGTTCAGAGCCGGGGAAACCGATTCGGCGTACGAGGTGTAGCGCAGTGGAATCGTGCCATTCGCCTTGAAGGCGGTTGAAGTCATTTCCATAGGCGCGTCGGATTTGGCCTGAACGCGATCGATGGAGAGGATCGGCGGCGGACCAGCGAGGATGGTTTTGAGATCAGGCGGGCCTCCGCCCTGCTGCTGGCCGCTCTGGGCCAAAGCAGGATGCGCGGATACGGCAGCGAAGAAAAGCACGGAAATCGCCAGAGTTGACCACGTACAGCGGGCAATTAAGCCAGTGTTCGTCATTCGAACTCCTCCCCAAAAAATGTTGTTTCTGAAAACGGCCCCACTGTAACACACGCGCAGCAGAAGATCAGCCGATCCCGAACGGACGGAATCGGCCTCCCTACTTTTTCAATCCGGATTCCTCTACGGTTCCAGGATGAGCACGGCGGCGGCAATGGCGGTGGTCCACAGCCCGCGTTTGTCGCCCACTGCTGACTGCGTGATGTTGCTGGTCCGGACGATCTTGTTCGAGATGCGGTAGATTTCTTTCTTCTCGTCCCAGCTCTTGTCCGGATCGAAATCGACGTCGAGCGTCGTGGCCAGCATCTCGGCGGCCAGTTCCTCGGCGTACTCGCCGGCCTGGTCGTCGGTCTCGCCGAAGCTGTGGTGCTCGCTCAGGTACCCGTAGGTGTTGCGGTCGGCGGGAATGGCGACGCCGATGCTCGAAGCGATCAGCCGGTGAGGCTCGCGGGTTGAATTCTCTGCAATCACGGCAAAAACAACCTCGCCGTCGTCCAGATATGTCAGTCCCTCCTTGCGCGGCACGATCTTGCAATGGGGTGGAAAAATCGATGAAACGCGCACCAGATTCTGCGACGCAATGCCCGCATCCCGAAGCGCCAGCTCAAAGGAGGTTAACCGCTCTTTGTGCTTACCGACGCCCTTGGTGAGGAACAGCTTCTTCGGGACCATGCTTTTTCCCAATTTCTATGTAGCCCTCCGTGGCTGATGGAAATCTTTTTTCGGGGTGTACCCGCAAGAGAATATCGCATCCAGGCCCGGCGGGAAAGGATTTACGGGGAAATTTTTCGCGATTCTCATGAAAGCCCCCGCGCGAGTCTGCGGCGGCCGCTCCGCAGGCCCCCAGACCACGAAGGGGTGCCCCATCCTGAACGCGTTGTCTGCGTTTAGAGTGGGAGGGCAGGAAACCTGAAAGCATCGCCGCAGCCGCACCGTCGGTAACTTTTTGCCGTGCGCCGCGTTTAACTCAACATGAGGGGCCTATCGATTTTCGCAGCCATCCTGGGGAGCGCCATCTTGTCTGCCCCGGCAGCGCCGGCGCAGACAAACGCTGAAACGCCAAATGGAGCCGCCGTCGAGCCGCACGCCGCTCCCGTCACGGTCGACCTGGAGTGGACGCCGCCGGCGCTGGCCGAACTGGGCAGGCAGGCGCAGGTCAAGTCGGACTTCACGCTCGACCGCGCCATGCTCGCCGCGGCCGTGGCCCTGGTGCCCGACGCCGACGACGAGTTGAAGCAGGCGGCCGCGAAACTCGACGGTGTCAGCGTTCACGTGCTGCATTTCACCGCCCCCGGTGCCCCCGATCCCGAGCAGATTGACGCGCTTCGCGCCGCTTACCACCTGCACGGCTGGAAGCACCTGGTCAGCACGACGGCCCAAACCGCACACGGAGAGGTCACCGATATCTGGCTGGCGATGGACGGCAGCAACGTCCGCGGCGGCGTAGTGCTGGTCCAGTCTCCCAGGAGCCTGACCCTGGTCACGGCGGCCGGCAACCTGAGCCCGCTGGACCTCCTTCGCCTGCGCGGCCATTTCGGCATTCCGCGATTTGAGAGCGACCATTTCAGCGACGCGCACGGGCAGTAGCGGCAGCGGCGGCTCCAGCAAGAGCGAGATTCAGACGAACAGTTCAGGATTCGAGCGGATTGACCCAGCGCAGGCCCGGGAAGCGAGCGAAGTCGCGGTCGGTGGTGTACAAGACTCCGCCGTGCTCAAGGGTCAGCGCCGCCAACTGGGCGTCAGTGGTCATTGAGCCCTTTGCCTGCCCATCGAGAAGCATTCTGCGCAGCAAGCCCCAGTGACCTTCTCCGGGCGCCAGTACACGAACGTTAGGCAGGCTCAGCCACTGCCCGACCAGAGCGAGTGCGTGCTCCATCGGCACCTGATTGCCGGAGATGCGCGCGTCTGTGGAGATGCGCAGGAAGCCATGAATCGTCTGCCAGGGAAGTCCAATCAGCTCTTGCCCGAGATCGCCGATTGCCACCACAGCCGCGCCTGCTTGTGGAAGGTGGACCTGCCGTCATATGCGTACAGAAGCAGATTGACATCGAGAACGATCATCTGTGGAGCGGCCCTTCCAACTCCTCTATGAGCGCCTCGATGTTGTCGTAGTTCTGTCCTGGACGCAATCCCATGAAAAGAGGCTTCACCTCAAACGGTGCTCGTTCGGCATTCTTGTCTCTGGCCGTCAATCCACGTCGCAGCAGCCGATTGATTGTCCCCTTGAAGGTGCCGCCTTTGCGGCGGACCTCTTCTTTCACGAGTGCAGCAACGTCATCGTCGAGGGTGAGAGTGGTTCGCACATCATGATGCTCACATGAAAGGCATCATGATGTCAAGCATGCGCCGGCGGCCAATCAGCCTCTGCAATTTCGCCCTTCGCACCGCCGTTGCCGCCTGCGATTTGCAAATGTTAGCCTCGTACTATGCAAGCCACTTATAACGGGCTGGAACTGCCCAAAGATGGCCGTCCGATCGGGTACCGGAACGGACAGTTCGAGGTTCCCGATCATCCCATCATTCCCTACATCGAAGGCGACGGCACGGGCCGCGACATCTGGAAAGCCTCCAAACGGGTCTTTAATGCGGCCGTAGAGAAAGCCTACGGGGGCAAGAGGGCCATCCGCTGGTTCGAGATCTTCGCGGGCGAAAAGGCATTCCGCCGCTTCAATTCCTGGCTCCCTGACGACACGGTGGCGGCCGCCCGCGACCTGCGCGTCTCCATTAAAGGCCCGCTCACAACGCCTGTCGGCGGCGGCATCCGTTCGCTCAACGTGGCTCTGCGCCAGCTTTTGGACCTTTACGCCTGTGTGCGCCCGGTGAAGTACTACCGGGGCGTTCCCAGCCCGGTAAAGCACCCCGAGCAGCTTGACATCGTGATCTTTCGCGAGAACACCGAAGACGTCTACGCGGGCGTGGAGTTCAAGGAAGGCTCTGAGGACGCGGCAAGGCTGATCTCGTTTATCAACGACGATCTTTTGTCCAGGACCAACAAGAAAATCCGCAGCGACTCGGGCGTGGGCATCAAGCCGATCTCGCTTTTCGGAACCAAGCGCTTGGTGCGCTATGCCATCCACCAGGCCCTGGAGATGGGCCGCAAGACCGTCACGCTGGTCCATAAGGGCAACATCCAGAAGTTCACTGAGGGAGCCTTCCGCGAGTGGGGCTATGAGGTGGCCACCCGGGAGTTCCGCGCCGAAACAGTGACCGAGCGCGAGAGCTGGATTCTGGGCAACCTCGAGGCCAATCCGGGCCTGTCCATCGAGGAAAACGCCGCCCTGATCGAGCCGGGAATGGAGTTTGCCTCCGAAAACTTCCGGCAGGCGGTCTGTGCCGAGGTGAAATCGGTCCTCGACGAAATCGGCAAGACGCACGGCAACGGCGCCTGGAAGTCGAAGGTGCTGGTCAACGACCGCATCGCCGACTCGATTTTCCAGCAGATCGTCATCCGCCCGGCCGACTACAGCGTCCTGGCCACCTCTAACCTGAACGGCGATTACATCTCCGACGCCGCCGTGGCGCAGGTCGGGGGCCTCGGCATCGCTCCGGGCGCCAACATCGGCGACGGTTACGCCGTCTTCGAGGCCACCCACGGAACCGCCCCCAAATACGCCGACAAGGACATGATCAATCCCGGCTCGGTGATCCTGTCGGGCGTGATGATGCTCGAGTTCCTGGGCTGGAAGGAAGCGGCCTCCATGATCGAGACCGCGCTGGAGAAGACGATTCTCTCGAAGTTCGTCACTTACGACTTCGAGCGCCAGACCGCCGGCGCCACGAAGGTTGGGACAAGCGAGTTTGCAACACGGATGATCGGCAATATGTAGAAGCAGTGCTCAGTCAACAGTTGTCAGCGGTCAGTCAACAGTTGCGAGTGGTCAGTTTTGAAGGGTACGGGCTTCAGCCCGTACATTGGTTGAGTAAAATCATCGTGGGTCACGGGCCGCGGATAGAGTCAATCAAAGAGGCTTTGTAACAAGGGCACGGCTTTAGCCGGGCCGTAAGCGTCGCCGAACAAGAGCGGGCTTTAGCCCCTGAAGATTTGTGAATTGGCGCAGGCTGGAGGCTGCGAGCCTGCGGTTCTTGCAATCAGCTTTAGAAATTGAACGAAAGGGAGAAGACATGCGGAAGAAAGTCAGCATTATCGGCGCCGGCAACGTGGGCGCCACAGCGGCGCACTGGATCGCGGCCAAGGAATTGGCCGATGTGGTGCTTGTGGATGTTGTGGAAGGCGTCCCGCAGGGAAAGGGTCTGGACCTGCTGGAAGCGATGCCGATCGCAAAATGCGATGTGAGCGTGGCCGGCTCCAACGACTACGCGGCGACGGCTCACTCCGATATCGTCATCATCACCGCGGGCATTCCCCGCAAGCCCGGCATGAGCCGCGACGACCTGCTGCAAACCAACTTCAAGATCATGAGCGACGTGGTCTCGAAGGTCGTGGCGCAGTCGCCGGAGTCGATCCTGATCATCGTCTCCAATCCGCTGGATGCCATGGCGCAGGCCGCCTACCGCCAGTCGGGATTCAACCGCGAGCGCGTCATCGGCATGGCCGGCGTACTCGATTCGGCGCGCTTCCGCGCCTTCATCGCCGCAGAGCTGAACGTGAGCGTGGAGAACGTCACGGCCTTCGTGCTGGGCGGCCACGGCGACACCATGGTGCCGCTGGCGCGGTATTCCACGGTAGCCGGCATCCCGATCACTGAACTAATTGCACCCCAGCGGCTGGCGGAGCTGGTGCAGCGCACCCGCGACGGCGGAGCCGAGATCGTGAAGTACCTCAAGACCGGCAGCGCCTACTATGCGCCCTCGGCAGCCGCGGTGGAGATGACGGAAGCGATTTTGAAGGACAAGAAGAAGATTCTGCCCTGCGCCGCCTACCTCGAAGGTGAGTACGGAATCTCCGGCTACTACATCGGCGTGCCCTGCAAGCTGGGCGCGGCCGGCCTCGAGCAGATCGTCGAGATCAAGCTCACGGAGGAAGAAGACGCCGCGCTCAAGAAGAGTGCCGAGGCCGTCAAGGAGCTGTGCGCGGTGATCGGCGTGTAGGACTTAGCTTCTAGCTCCTAGCTTCTAGCTGCTAGCTCCTGGCTCTTGTTTCGCAACTGCCGGCCAGTTGGTTGCTGCGAGAGAAAGCTGGAAACTAATGGCCAGTGCCGTGACGGCATGATTCGGTAATGACCAGGATGTAGCGCCGGTCTCCAGACCGGCTGTCGTGCGGGCGTCCACGCCTGCACTTGCCCGGAGCAATTACCAAATTACGCGGTCACGGTACTAGAGGCTAGAAGCTAGTAGCTAGAGGCTAGAAGCTGAAAGCTGTCCTCTCCGTCAAACCGCCATGCTCAACTGATGGCGCAGGTCGGCGCCGCGAATCCAGAAGACGACGTCGGTAGCGATATTTGACGCATGGTCGGCGATGTGTTCCAAAGTTTTGGCCACCAGGATGCCGTTCATCGCCTGCCGGGTGTACTGCGGCTTCTCCTGGATGAGCTTGAGCAGGCGATCGAAAGCGGCCGCATACATGCGGTCGATCTCGTGGTCCATACCCCGAACGGACTCGGCCAGCGCCGCGTCGCCCTCCAGCAGAGCCTGCACCGCCGACCGCGCCCTGTGCAGGGCAAATTCGCTCATGGCGGCAAAATCCACCGGCAGCTCGACCGGTTCCAGGCCGAGGGCTTCCTTGGTGCGCTTGGCGAGGGCCATGGCCTGATCGCCCGTCCGCTCCAGATCGCCGCCGATCTTGATAACGGCCACGATAAAGCGCAGATCGACGGCCATGGGTTGCTCCTTGGCCATCAACTCATACGCCATCCCGTCTAACTCGTTCTGCGCCCTGTCGATCGCTCTCTCGCTTTGCTTGACGAACTTGCACAATGCCCTGTCGCGGCACAGATAGGCCTCGACCGCGTTCTCGGCCGCCTGCTGCGTCAGTGCGGCCATGCCCAGCAGCTTGTCTTTGAGCTCGTCCAGTTGCTGGTGAAAGTGAATGCGCGGCACGAGAGCCTCCTTCCGGCATTCTTGCATCAATTCCTGCTCCCGGGAACTCATTTTCCTGCCCCGCATCAGGAAAGTTATGGGGCCGGGATTTTCCCCGGCCCTGGCCGTAAGCGCGCGGCCGCGCATGCCCGGTCACTTTGATTGGACGCGCGGCCCAGTCTTTTGTTGCACCGGAGACAGAGTCGCCCGCCACTTCCCTCTTCGGCAGTCCGGAGCCGGGACTTCAGCAAAATTTCAGAGTGCCGCGCCGGGCCTGTCAAAACTACCTGAAATGGCCGTAGCGCGGGCCTTAGTAGAACCGGTTGATCCAGCTCTGCAGCAGCGCCGGGAAACAGCCCAGCACGACGACGGCCATAGCCATGGCGCCAACGGTCACCAGCAGTATCGGGTGAGCGCGGATCGGCTCGTCATCCACGGGGGGCATCACCCAGGCCCGCTTCAGAACCTGCAGGTAGTAATAGAGCGAGACGGCGCTGAAGGCAATGGCCAGCGCAACCAGCGAGAACGGAACCGCGCCCGCGTCCGCCCTCAGTACCGTGGCAAAAAGGTTGAACTTGGCCCAGAAGCCAACCAGCGGCGGAATTCCCGCGAGCGAAAGAAAAAAAACCAGCAGCGAAGCGGCCAGAACTGGGCTGCGCTTGTACAGGCCGAGAAATGCCTCGAGGTTGTCCGATCCGGCAGCGTACTCGACCTTGCCGATCACCACGAACGCGCCGATCACGGTCAGGCCATAAGTGAGGATGTAGTAAAGGACGGCTTGGCCACTACTGACTCCCGAGAAAAATGCCAGGCCAAGCAGGATGTAGCCGGCGTGGGCAATTGCGGAATAGGCGACGAGGCGGCGAACGCTGATCTGAGCCAGCGCGGCCAGATTGCCCAAAATCATGGAGGCAACGGCGAGGAAGATAAGGATGAGCGTCCACGATGTCTGCAGAACCGCATCGGCGACTCGGGGCAGGAGCGCCGTGCTGATGGAAATGAGCAGGGCGAAGCTCGCCACCTTCGAAACCGACGCGATGAACGCCGCTACCGGAGCCGGCGCGCCTTCGTAGGCGTCGGGCGCCCAAAAATGGAACGGTGCTGCCGCCACTTTGAAGCCCAGACCCGCGGCAACCATGACCAGTGCGACGTCGAGCAGAGCGGAGCCGCCCCGTGCCTCGACTGTCTGCAGCCCCATAACCACACCGTGCAGGCTGGTCGTGCCGGTCAAGCCGTAGAGATAGCTGAACCCGAACAGCAGAAATGCCGTCGACATGCCGCCGAACAGGTAGTACTTCAGCGCCGCTTCGGCGCTCGATCCTGACCTCTTGGCGAAGGCGGTAAGAACATAAAGGCTCAGCGAGAGCAGTTCGAGCCCGACAAAGATCACCAGCAGATCCTGCGCGGCGCTGATCAGCAGACCGCCCGCTGCCGCCATCAGCACGAGCGTGACGTATTCGCCCGGATTACGCGTGAACTTCGAGCCGACGAGAGGCAGCAGCGTAAGCACGGTGAGCACCAGCAAACCGCACTGCGCCACGCCCGCCGAACCACCGGCGGCGAGCAGCGTTTCCCCTGGCAGAGTCGAACTGCCGGCGAACAGGGCAGGCGCAATCCCCACGGCCCACAGCGCAGCCGCGCATCCCGCGATTCCGATGATGGTCGCCACAAGGTGGCGCGTGCGGCTTGCGGCCTTGCGCAGAAAGCCGAGATCAACGGTCAGCACGGCCACAGCGGCCACTTCGAGAATCGTTTCGGGCAGTGTCGCGCGGAAGAGATCGAAGTAGTTCATTGCAACCCTCCCGCCAGCATGGCCCGGACGGCCGGTTCGATCTGATCCAGCAGAATGCGCGGATAGAGCCCGACGGCAACGCTTGAGAGTCCCAGCAGCGCCACGCCGGCCACTTCGGGCCAGGTAATCGGGTCCAGCTTGTGCGCGTGCTCTGCTTCAAGCTCATGCGCCGTCGGCAACGCATCCGTGAAAAAGGCCTTCTGCAGCGCCCGCCAGATGTAGGCCACGGCGATGACCAGACCGACCCCGGTCGCGACCGCCCACCAGGGACGCGCCTGCCAGGCTCCAACCACGATCTGCAACTCCGCGACGAAGCCGGAAAATCCCGGCAGGCCCATCGACGCCGCGCCTGCCACCACGAACGCCCAGGCAGCGAAGGGCAGCCGCCGGGCCAGGTGCATCTTCTCGAGATCGGCGAACTGGCGCGTGTGCGTCCGGTCGTAGACGATGCGGCCCACAATGGCGAACAGCAACCCGGCGAGCACGCCGTGCGAGAACATCTGCAGCACCGCGCCGTCGAGGCCGATCTGGTTCAGCGTCATCAGTCCCAGCAGCACCAGGCCCATGTGGCTGACCGACGAGTATCCGATGACGAACTTGAAGTCGGTCTGAACCAGCGCCACGAGCGTCGCATAGACGATGCCCACGATGGCCAGCAGGGCGAAGACGTCCCGCCACGAACCAAGGCCGAGCAGCGAAAATCCCCATGGGTCGAGGCCGTGCGGAAAAACTCCCATGGCCACGCGCAGGCAGCCGTAGGCGCCCAGCTTCATCACCACGCCGGCCAGCAGCATCGAGGCAGCAGTGGGCGCGGCCACATGGCCCGTAGGCGCCCAGGTGTGGAAGGGCCACATGCCCGCCAGAATCCCAAAGCCCACAAAGACCAGCGGAAAGCACCACATCTGGAAGCTCACGGGCAGTCCTGCATGGGCCAGATCGACAAGTCCTGTTGAGTGCGCGCCTGAAAGGGTGTACGCGGCGAGCAGTCCGATCAGAACCATCGCCGAGCCCACGAAGGAGTAAAGCGCCAGCTTCATGGCGGCGTATTCGCGGCGCGTCGATCCCCAGATGGAGATCAGAAAATACTTGGGAACGATGGCGATCTCGTAGAAGACGAAAAGCAGAAAGAAATCAAAACTCAAAAAGACGCCGTAAACGCCGCCGATCAGGGCCAGGTAGAAGGCGAAGAACTGATTGGTGCGCACTTCGATGTTCCAGCTGAACAGAACACCGGCCACTGCGGCAATGCCTGTGAGCAGCACTAGCACACGGCTGATGCCGTCAGCCGCAAGCAGGTAGCGAATGCCCATCGAGGGGATCCACGCGGAATCGGCCACCACCACGCGGCCCTGGCCCATCTGCGCAGCGTATGCGGTGATGGCGATCCCGAGCCCCGCAAGCGCCACAACCAGCGCCAGCCAGCGCGCCAGGGCAGGCTTTTCCCTGGGCAGCAGCGCACAGATGAGCGCGCCGGCAAACGAGATGTAAATCGCGAACGCCAACATCAAAATCTCCAGTGCGAGAGCAGGTTCACAACCGTGGGATTGATGCTGTCCACGATCAGCCGCGGCGCAAGGCCCACCAGGAACATCAGCCCGATCACAGGCGCCAGCGCCAGCCGCTCGCTATGGTGCAAGTCGGGGAAGGCAGCCCAGTGCTCGGGCACGGGGCCCGTGAAGACCTTCTGAATCACCGTAAGAAGAACCGCGGCCGTCACCAGCAGGCCGAGCACCGAAACTGTGGCCGCAACCCAGGCGAGTGGAAACACGCCGCGAAAGATCAGGAATTCGCTGACAAAGCTGTTCAGGCCCGGCAACCCCAAGAGAAGAGAACAGCGCAATCCCCATCAGCCCTGCGAGCACTGGCGCGGGTTTGCGCAGCCCGCCGAAGTCGTCAATGCCGCGCAGCCCGCCCGATCGCATTTGAATCATGGCCATGAACCAGAAAAGCGTTGCGGCGGTAATGCCGTGGTTGAACATCTGCAAGATGACGCCGTTGAGCGCTGCGACCTGGCTGGCGGCGGCTGCCGGAGACCCATAAGCCGGAATCGCCAGCGCGAAGATTCCAAGCAGGCAATAGCCCAGGTGATTCACCGACGAGTAGGCAAAGACGCGCTTCAGGTCCTTCTGCGCGGCTGCGGCCCATGCGCCCATCACGACGGTGATCACGGCCAGCACCAGCAACGGCGTGCGAAAGGCCGTGATCTGCGGACCGAAGATCGGCAGCGCAATCCGCAACAAGCCGTAGACCCCCATCTTCGACATGGCGCCCGTCAGCAGCATCGTCACCGGCGAAGGCGCCTCCGCGTAGGCCGCGGGCAGCCAGGTATGAAAAGGCATCAGCGGCACTTTGACGGCGAAGCCCGCAAGCACTCCAATCGCAAGCCACGGCATTACATGGCCCAGATGGGCAACGATCATGGGCTCAAGCTGCCCCGCCGAAGTGAGCATCGTGAGATGCAGAAAGTCCATGCTGCCGGTGGAAAGAAAAACGCCAAGGAAGCAGACCAGCAACGCCACCGATCCGGCCATCGTGTAAATGAAGAACTGCGTCGCCGCCGGGCCGCGCTTCGGCCCGCCCCACAACTTAATCAGGAAGAACGCGGGGATCAGGCTCAGCTCCCAGAACAGAAACCAATGGAAGAAATTGAGCGCAGTGAAGGAGCCGAACAGCCCCGACTCGAGGATGAGAACAAGACCATAGTAGAGCCCCGGCGCAGGATGCACGCGGTGAGCCGCATCCACCGACATCAGCGTGACAATGGCCGAAAGCACAACCATCAGCGCGCCCAGCCCGTCGACGCCCAGGTGGTACTCGATGCCCAGTGAAGGCGCCCAGCCCACGTGTTCCACCAGGCCCATGCCGCCGCCTGCGGGCACACAGGTCCACACGTAGAGCGCCAGCACAAGCGAAACGAGCGAGGTGAGCAGGGCCACTCCGCGCGCGTGGCGGGCACAGAACATTGCAATCATCGCCCCGGCCAGCGGTAGCACAGTCAGAACCGTGAGAATGGGAAAGCCTGTCGCGATCATGGCCGGCTGCTCCATATAAGAATTGCAGCCAGGACCGCAACGGCCAGGGCCAGAATGCGAAGGTAGTTCTGCACAAGCCCGTCCTGCATGCGGCCGATCAATCCGCCGCCCGTCGTCAGTTCGTCGCAGGTTTTGTCGAATCCGCCGTCCACCCAGTTGACGTCGAGGAAGCGGTTCAGCCGTGCCAGCAGCCGGAAGGTCCCCGCCACTGCTGCCACAATGCCTCCCCAGACGCGGCGGTCAAGCCAGTCGGCCACGCGCGCCCACCAGCCGTAGAAGGCGATGAACGTTGCGCCGTAGAACTCATCCACGTAAAGGCGATTGTGCAGGCCCGTCCAGAGCCAGGGCGCGGACTTCTCAAGCGCATCAGGTTCCTCGGCTTTGGGCGAACGGTTGCCGTAGATCCACCAGCCAAGCCCAAGGCCAAGAAACACGACGATCGACGAAGTGAGCATCAACATCACCCAGCCCCGGCTCGGCAAATCCGCCCCAATCAAACGAAATGGCGCGATGGTCCAGGAAGGCGCGGAACCACGGCCACGCGGGCGTTCCGATGGCGCCCAGCGCAATCGCGAAAAACGCCAGGATCGCAAGCGGCATCGTCATCACCGCGCGGGCTCTCGTGGGCTTGCTTCTCGCCGGCGGCTGCGGCCAAAAAACACGTAAGACACCTGGCGCGTCATGTAAAACGCCGTCAACAGCGCGCCAAAAACCAGCATGTAAAACGGCCCGCGAGAGACGTTCCACCCCTTCGCGGCTTCCAGAATCCCGTCCTTCGACCAGAAGCCTGAAAACAGGAGCGGAAACCCGCAAAGGGCCAGCATACCGATGGCATAGGTGGCAAAGGTGACCGGCATCTCGGTTCGCAGTCCGCCCATCTTGCGCACGTTCTGCTCCTCGTGGCATCCGTGGATCACCGAGCCTGCCCCCATGAACAGCAGGGCTTTGAAGAAGGCATGCGTGATCAGGTGGAACATGCCCACAGCCACGCCGCCCATCCCCAGGCCGGCCATCATGTAGCCGAGCTGTGAGACGGTGGAGTAAGCGAGGATGCGCTTGATGTCGTTTTGCGCAACGGCGATCAGCGCAGCGAACACGGCAGTGAATGCGCCCACCCAGGTAACCACGGTCAGCGAGGAGAAAGCCCCGCCGGTGAGCGACCCCGCCTGCATCAGCGGATAAACGCGCGCGACAAGATAGACGCCGGCAGCCACCATCGTCGCCGCGTGAATCAGCGCGGAGACCGGCGTGGGGCCTTCCATGGCGTCGGGCAGCCACACGTGCAATGGAAACTGGCCGCTCTTGCCCATCGCTCCCAGAAAGATCAGCAGCCCGATGGCCCCGGCAGCAGTCAGGCCAAAGGCCGCGTGCTGCGCCAGCAGCCCGCCGAGCGCCGCCGGCTCCAGCGAGCCCGCTCCGCCGCTGTAAAAAAGCAGCGTTCCGCTTTGCGAGAAGAGCCAAACGATTCCCAGCAGGAAAAACACGTCGCCAACGCGCGTGGTCAGGAACGCTTTTTTCGCGGCGGCGGCGGCCGAGGGCTTCTGGTACCAGAAGCCGATCAGCAGATACGAGGTCAGCCCCACCAGTTCCCAGCACATGAACAGCAGCAGCAGCGAATTCGCGATCACCACGCCAAGCATCGCCCCGGCAAAGAGCGACATGAAGCAGAAGAAGCGGGTGTAGTTTTCGTCGTGGGCCATGTAGCCCACCGAGTAGATGAAGATCAGCAGCCCTACCAGGCTGACCATCACCAGCATCACCGCCGCCAGCGGATCGAGGACCCAGCCCAGATCGACAGAAGTGGCCCCGAAGTGGAGCCAGGCGAAATTGACTGTCTCGCGCACCGCCGTTCCGCGCACCCAGCCGGAGAGCACATGCGCGAAGGCGGCCAGCGAAAGCAAAAACGATATGCCAAGCGATCCGATGGCCAGCGCGGCAGCAGACTTCCGCTTCGGTTGCCTCAGAAAAGCAATCGCGCCCGACGCCACCATGGGCAGCGCGGGTATCAGCCACAGGATTCCCGTGATCGGCGAGGCCGGGTTTCCGGGAGTGAAGGAACTTACCACTTGCATCGGTCGTTCACCCCTTCATCCTGTTCATGTGGTCGAGAGCGAAGGTGTGCGCATGGCGGTAGATTGCAATCACCAGGCCCAGGCCCACGGCCGCTTCGGCAGCAGCCACAGCAATCGAAAAAATAGCAAAGATCATGCCTGTCAGCTCTTCCGGATGAGGACCGTAGCGCCAGAAGGCGATGAAGTTCAGGTTGGCGGCGTTGAGCATGAGCTCGATGCCGATAAGAACGATAATCGGATTGCGCCGGATCAGCGCTCCAGCCAGCCCGATAGCAAACAGCATATCGGCTACGGCCAAATACGCGGCAAGAGGGTTCATTTCTCCCCCCCGTTCTCAAGCACGGCGATGATCACGCCGCCAATGGTAGCTGCGGTCAGCAGCAGCGCCAGAATTTCGAGCGGCAGCACGTAGCGGCCCACGATGGCATTGCCGATGTCGCGCACGGTTACTGCCGGAACGGCCATCTCATGCGGCAGAACCGCGAGGCTCTTTACCAGTGCGCCGCCCAGGACCGCGAACATCACCACGGCAATCGCCACCCCTGCCGGCCAGTTGGGGCTGAACACTCCTCCTCGCGGCAATCCCGCGCTGCGCGTGAGCAAAATGGCGAATATCACCAGAATGGCGACCGCGCCGATGTAGATCAGGATCTGCACAAGACCGGCGAATTGCGCATCGAGCGAGAGAAACAGCATCGCCAGCCCGGCAAATGCCACCGTGACCGCAAGCGCGCAATGCACCGTGCGCTGCAGCAGCATCGCTGCCAGGCTTCCGGCCAGGGTCAAAGCCGCGATCAAATAAAAGACTGGACTCACCTGATCTTTCCCTTTCTCTGCCCCTTGTTCCCTCAGTCCCTTGTTCCCTATTCCCTATTCCCTATTCTTACTCGGCATAACGGTACCTCCGCGGGCCGATGCTGCGCCGCCGCGTTTCTATGAGGCCCATCAGCGCCCAGGCAGCCACCAGGATCGCCGTGCTGACCACCCATCGCAGCCAGCCCTCGCCCATGAATCTCCACAGAGCCGTCACCAGAAGATCGAGCAGCGTAAAGGGCAGCAGAAACTTCCAGGCAAAATTCATCAACTGGTCCTGCCGGACGCGCGGCATCGTGCCTCGTATCCAGATATAGACGATCAGGCAAAAGAACACTTTCGCGAAAAACCAGAACCACGACGGGACCCAGGTGAGGAACGACAGAGGCGCCGACCACCCGCCCAGAAACAGCGTCGTGCCCAGTCCCGACATGGAAATCATCGCCAGGTACTCGCCGATAAAAAAGATCGCGAATTTAAAGCCCGAGTACTCGATGTGATAGCCGGCGATGATCTCCGACTCACCTTCGGGCACGTCGAAGGGCGAGCGATTGGTTTCGGCCATGCCGGCGATCACGAAGACCACGCAGGCGGCCAGTCCCCAGGGAGTAAAGACGTACCAATGGGGAAACACGCCCGTGTACCCGTTCTGAGCTTCGACAATTCGCGGCAACGACATCGAACCGCTAATCATCACCACGGTCACGGTGGAAAGCAGCAGAACCACCTCGTAGCTGATCATCTGCGCCACGGCGCGCATCGCCCCCAGCAGCGAGTACTTGTTGCGGCTCGACCACCCCGCCATGAAAACGGCCAGCTCCGTTGCGGCGCCCATGGCAATGAAGAAGAGCAGGCCCGCGTCCATGTCCACCAGCACCATGTTCCGCCCCACGGGCAGCACAGCGTAGCCCATGAACACGGTAACCAGCAGCACCAGCGGCGCCAGAAAATGCACGAGCGCGTCGGCGCGGGAGGGAACAATGTCTTCCTTGATCAGCGCCTTGATGCCGTCGGCGATGGGCTGAAGCAGTCCGTAAGGGCCCACGCGGTTGGGTCCGTACCGGTTCTGGATGCGCCCCACTCCCTTTCGCTCAAAAACGACCACCAGAGCGAACATCGACGGAAAAACGCAGATAATGGCAACCACGCCAATCACGACCTTGGCGATCGGCTGCAGAGCGGCGGGAATAAAACTCACCACCCAGTCCCGAAAAAGAACGAAGATCTGGTCCAGGTTTGCGGCCAGAGAACCGTGCATCGTGCTAGTCTCCTCCCGCGCGCGGCGTCTCGGCGGACGCCGTCGCCTTGGCCGCCGCGGCCGCTTTGGCTTTGGCCGCCTCGGCGGCCTTGGCTTCGGCCTTGGCCTTTTCCTCGGCCAGGCGAGCATCCACCTCGGCAGCCTCGGTTGGATGGATGCTGTGATAGTACTCGTTCGACCGGGCCAGGTGCTGGCGGTCTAAGAGCAGCCCTCCGAATCGATTCTCGGTGGCCAGCTCGAACTCAGTATTCATTTTGATCGCTTCGAAGGGGCAGACTTCCACGCAGATCTGGCAGCTCATGCACACCGAAGTGTCGATGTCGAAACGCGTCGGGTAGAACTGCTCCTTGCCGATGAAATCCGGCTTCTTGTCCTTGCTCTTCTCAATCAGGATGCACTTGGGCGGGCACTCTTTCTCGCAGATCTGGCAGGCCACGCAGCGCAGCCCCGCCTGCCAGTCCGCGCCATCGTAGACGAGGAAGGGAAAGACGCGCGCGGCCTCGAACGACGGCTCCCGCTCTTCTGGATACTCCACCGTCGTCAACCGCTTGGCGGAGAAAAAGCTGCCGAAGAAATTCTTCGCCGTCTCCGCCAATCCCTTCAGTATGCCTTCACCCAGCAACTTCCCCGCTCCTTCAGCTCTTAGCCCCTTAGTCCCTCGTTCCCTATTCCCTATTCCCTATTCCCTGCTTCACCTGTCCACTTCCCCCAGCACAATGTCCACGCTGCCAAAGATCACCAGCACGTCGGCCACGTTCAGCCCCAGGCACATGTCCTCCAGAATCGTCAGATTGATCAGGCTCGGCGGGCGCACGCGGTAGCGGTACGGGTTCAGACTGCCGTCGCTGATCAGATAAAAGCCCAGTTCGCCCTTGGGAGCCTCGATGCGGCCGTAAGCCTCGCCCGGCTTGGGACGGAAGCCGCGCAGCTTTGCCTTGGGGTCAATGATCGGCCCCCCGGGAACCTCCTTCAGAGCCTGCTCCAGGATGCGGAGCGACTCGCGCATCTCCAGCATACGAATCATGTAGCGGTCGTAGACGTCCCAGTGATCGCCCAGCGGGACGCGGAACTGGAAACGGTCGTAAATGCCGTAATGATCAACCTTGCGGATGTCGTAATTCACTCCGGAAGCCCGCAGCATGGGTCCGGTGACGCCGGCGTTCACGGCCAGCTCCGGGCTGAGCACGCCGATTCCCTGGCAGCGGGCCATCAGAATCTCGTTCCCGGCAAGCAAAGACTCGAACTCGTCGACAAAGCCCGGCAGTCCGGCCACAACCTTGCGCGTCTTCTCGAGCCAGCTTTCGGTAATGTCTACCCGGCAGCCGCCAAAGCGCATGTAGTTACACATCATGCGCGCGCCGGTCAGCTCCTCAAAGAGGTCCAGAATCTTCTCTCGCTCGCGGAAGGCATACATCAGCGGCGTTCCGCTGGCGCCCATCTCCTGAACCAGAAAACCGATCGACGAGGCGTGGTTCTGAAAGCGCGTCAGCTCGCCCAGAATCACGCGGATATACTCGGCCCGCTCGGGAACCCCGATGCCCTCAAGCTTCTCCACCGCCAGCGCATAGGCCCAGTTATTGGTCAGCGGGCAGATATAGTCGAGCCGGTCGGTATAGGGCATCGAGGCCAGGTACGTCTGCCCTTCCGCGAGCTTCTCGTGATTGCGGTGGAGGTAGCCGAAATACGGCCTGAGGGCAATCACCCGCTCTCCGTCGAGCTTCAGGTCCATGCGGAAGACGCCGTGGGTAGAGGGATGGTGCGGCCCCATGGCGAGTTCGAGCAGTTCGCCCTCACCCGTAGGAGTGATGACCGGCGGCTGGTTCCACCCTGCCGCTTTCTCCGTCTTTTTCTCCGCTACGCTCATTCGCTCCAGTTCACAGTTCGCAGTTCACAGTTCGCAGCTCACAGTTGTCAGTTCGTAGTTCGCAGTGTCCCTAATGCCTATTGCCTATTGCCTGCCTTTATATTCCTGCGCCCTCTTCAGCACGGCATCGTGCGCCGTAGGCTCGTATTCGTAATCGTCGGGGTCCACGTAATCCTTGCGCATGGGGTGATCCTTGAACTCATCCCACATCAGCAGGCGGCGCAGGTCGCGGTGCCCTTTGAAGACAACCCCGTACAGGTCGAAGATCTCGCGCTCCTGAAACTCGGCCGACCGCCACACCGAAGTCAGCGAAGGCAACTCCACCTGATCGGTCCGGTTCACCGTCTTCATCCGGATCACCAGCGGTCCGTATTTCCTGCTGACCGAATAAAGGTGATAAACCACCTCGAGGCAGCCCGGCTCGATCCGTTTGCGCGTCTCCTCTACTGTCTCCTCAACCGTCTGCTCCACGCCGTCGACGGTTTTCTTAACCTCACGTGTTACTTTCACTTTTTCCGCGATCTCTTTGTCGGGCCAGTCCACTCCCGTCGCGTTCGACAGGTAGTCGAAAGCCATCTCGGGATCGTCGCATAGAAACGCTGCCACGCGCACGGCGCTTGAGGGCTCCAGCCGCAGCGAGTGCTGCGCCGAAGGGCTTGGGTTCGGCACAAAGGTGACGACCGCGCCCGGAACAGCCGCTTCAATCGCCGCCTTGATCTCCTCAACCGTCTTCAATTCAGTCCCCTATTCCCTAATGCCTATTGCCTATTGCCTAATGCCCGCTCTTCAAAGAATTTCAATCGGCGGCTCCCACACACCCTCGTTGAATGGAGGCTCCAGGTCGTGCTCGCCGGGCTCAGGAACGGGAAATTCGCCCCGCGCCCCGGCATCGAGAAAACGCGGCCGCCCCTCGCCCGTCAAAGTCTGGCCGTCGATCTTCTTCTGCAGCGCCATAAACGCCTGAAGCAGTGCCTCGGGCCGCGGCGGGCAACCCGGAATATGAATATCCACCGGAATATAGCGATCAATCCCCTTCAGCACGTTGTAGCCCTGTTTGAAAGGCCCTCCCGAAATGGCGCAAGCGCCCATCGCAATCACATACCGCGGCTCAGCCATCTGGTTGTAAAGCCGAACCACCTGGGGCGCCATTCTCTTGGTCACCGTACCGGAGACGATCATCAGGTCGGCCTGGCGCGGCGAGGGGCGAAAGACCTCAGCTCCAAACCGGGCAAGGTCGTAGCGCGCCATGGTCGTGGCAATCATCTCAATGGCGCAGCAGGCCAGCCCGAACTGCATCGGCCATACCGAGCTCCGCCGGCCCCAGTTGTAGAGATCCTGGATCGTCGTGACGAAAACGCCCTGTTTCCCCATCTCGTTCTTCAGTTGTTGGTCAACCGCCATCCGTTCCCGTGCTCCTCAGGCTCTTCGCCTCTGGCTCCTGGCTTCCGGCTCTTACGTGCCTCTTTTATATTTGATGACCGGCAGCTGGAAGCCGGACGTGATCAACCCCGTGCAGATCAATTCCACGTCAGAACGCCCCGTGCCCAGGCCCAGGCAAGCCCCTCTATCAGCAACAAAACAAAAACCAGCATCGATACGCAGGCCCCCACACCCAGCCCGTTGAATGCGACGGCAAAAGGCAGCAGAAAAACTGACTCGATGTCGAACACCAGAAAGATAATCGCATAAAGGTAATAGGCCGGCCGGAACTGCACCCACGCATCGCCTTTTGACACCAGCCCGCACTCGTAAACTGCATTCTTTGTCGGGTTTGATTTTCGAGGCGCAAAAAACCTGGCCCACAAACGGGCCATCCCAAGCGCAACCAGGCCAAATGCCAGGGCCGCCGCGAACAAAACTGCCAATGAAAAATATGCGCCTAAAAACATAAGAGTCAATCGATCCAAATAGAACCAACATCAACCTACCAGTTCAAGGGTGATTTTGGCTAAGGTATTTGCTTCGAATAAAGTATCTGTTTCGAATAGTGAAACGGTGCCGTGCCCACGTCTCTCTGCCGCGGCTCAAGGCGGCCCTCCGCCGGTCACCGGGCTGCGCGCGCGGCAGGGCCAGATCCGCCATCAAACCCTTTAGTTGAGGCTTTCGCCTGTTCACCGTCGTAGAATAGGTGGGTCCCGGCGCCGCTATGCGGCTCGCCGAAGAAGTTGTTCACGCTCCGGCACGTCCGGACGGTAGATCGCAAGGTGACCGCCTCCTGGCTGCCGATTGGAGGAGTCGTTCATCATGGCAGCGATCACCGAACACGAATTGCTTCTCTCGCGCCGCGCCTCGAGGCTCGGCCAGGAAACGGCTTTCGAGGTCCTGAACCGGGCCCGCGCGCTCGAGGCGCAGGGCCGCAGCATCATTCACCTCGAAATCGGCGAGCCTGACTTCGACACCCCCTCTAACATCGTGGAAGCAGCCGTCGACGCTCTGCACACCGGCTGGACCCACTACGGCCCTTCGGCCGGACAGCCCGAACTGCGCCAGGCCATCGCCGCATACGTCAGCCGCACGCGCGCGATCGACGTCCGCCCCGAAGAGGTGGTTGTGGCGCCGGGCGGCAAGCCCATCCTCTTCTTCACCATCCTGGCGCTCATCGACGATGGCGACGAGGTCATCTATCCCAACCCCGGCTATCCCATCTACGAGTCAATGATCGAATATATGGGCGGCAAAGCTGTGCCCATCCCCCTGCGCGAGGATCGCGCCTTCACCATGGACGTCGCCGAGCTCGCCCGCCTCATCACTCCGCACACCAAACTCATCATTCTCAATTCGCCGCAGAATCCCACCGGCGCCGTCCTGCCGCGCGAAGACGTTGAGCAGGTCGCCCGCGCCATCGGCGATCGCAACATCCTCGTGCTCTCCGACGAGATCTACACGCGTCTGCAGTTCGAAGGCAGCCCGTTTTCCATCGCGTCCGTTGCTGGAATGCAACAGCGCACCGTCATCCTCGACGGCTTTTCGAAAACCTATGCCATGACCGGCTGGCGCGTCGGTTACGGCGTGATGCGCGCCGACCTGGCCGCGCACGTCACCAAGCTCATCAACAACTCCGTCTCCTGCACGGCCAGCTTCACGCAAAGGGCCTGCCTCGCCGCGCTCAGCGGCGACCAGAGCCCCGTCGACCGCATGCGCGCCGAGTTTGAGCGCCGCAGCCGCTTCTTCGTCGACGGCCTCAACAACATCAAGGGTTTCCATTGCCACATGCCCAAAGGAGCGTTCTACGTCTTCCCGAACATCTCCCGCACGGGATGGAAGTCAAAGCCCTTGGCCGACGCCCTCCTGGAACAGGCTGGCGTCGCATCGCTCTCCGGCACTGCTTTTGGCAGCTACGGCGAAGGATTCCTGCGCTTCAGCGTGGCCAACTCGCTCGACAATCTCAATGAGGCTCTCAAGCGCCTGCGGCAATGGACGACCGCCAGCCTTTAGCTGGGTAAAACAACTCAAGGTCCTGGTGGCCCGGATACATTTTGGCGAAAGCGGCGAGGATCGGCTTTCAAAAGCCGCGCTCTAGGCCTGAGGCGGCGGTGGAGCCGGAGTCAGACCGTGGCGGCGCATGACCTCTGCCATCGTTGCGCGGTCCGGCAGGCTGCCTGCTGCGGCGTTGATCACCTCGGCAGCCTCGCGAAAATATTGTGGACCGATTGCCGCCGGCGTGATCAGGCAGAGCGCCTTCACATCCCGGGTCGTGTTGTTGTCGAAGCGGTGAACGGCGCCGCGCGGAATGCAGAGCGTCTCTCCCGGACCCACGTTGATCAGCTTGCCGTCCACGGTCCACGTCAACACGCCGTCGACGCCGTAAATCGTCTCCTCGTAGTGGTCGTGGCTATGGGCTGGAGCCGCCAGGCGCTGCGCGCCCGGGACAATAACCTCGAAGACCGCAATCGTGCCCGACGAGTCCTCGCCGGTTACGAGAAAATGCACTGTCAAATGTCCCACTCGGATGACCTCATTGGAAGGATTGATGCCATAGGCGGCCGTTTGTGGCATAGCGTTCCTCCTCTGAGGAGATGCTGTTCACTGTCTCTCAGGCACTACAATTTCCAGGCCATATCGCGGAGCAACCTCGAGCATCCTTTGTACGTCTTGATAGGGCTCTTCAGTCGCTGGCGGCAACTTCATGGCTGGCGCGGGCACGCTGAATTCCTTGAACCATCCTTCAAATCCGGCGGGAGTCATGAGAATCAGCATCCGCGCCTGCTCCGACTCGACCGCGAAGGTGTGCGGGATGTTGCGTGGCAAGTAGACCATCGTTCCAGGCACAGCCTTCATGGTGCGACCGCCTACCGAAACGCTCACCTCGCCCTCCAGTACGTAGAAGGTCTCATCTTCCCGGCGATGGATGTGCGGAGGAGGTGAATTGCCTTTCCTGCCCACGGCCTCAATCAACGCGAACCGCCCTTGGGTGTCTTCGCCTGTAGCCAAAAAAATCATCAGCGAGCCGTTGTACCAGATCGAACGATCCAGAGATTGTCGTCCACGGTTAAATGCGATGGATCCTGTTGGTTCGATCTTTGCGGCGGCCTGCGTTGCCGCCGAAGGAAGGACATCGCTTTCGATGGTCCGCATGGTCATCTCTTTCTCCTCTCTTCACGATCGTGAATGTGGGGTACTCCCGAGGTGGCCCACGTGAAAATTGCGTAGCCTTAAGTCCTTGCCTGTTTGATTCCTAAACATCTCGACGCAGTTGCCTCGCAGATCGGAACGGTGGTCCGGCCTGAACGCTTTGGGGATCGTTCTCCGGCCACAGAGGGATGCCCCATCCAAGCCCGCCGCGGCGGGCTTGGGCGGGAAACCACAGAAGTCGGATGGGTGCCCCAGGTCTCGATTTTGAGACCTGGGAACCACCAAAGCTCACAGACGGTAGGGCTGGTTCTCCCACCACAAATGGGTGCCCCAGGTCTCGATTTTGAGACCTGGGAAACCACCGCATTCAACTCGGGGACCCCTACAGCCCCCGCAGAAACTCCGGCCGCAAATACCGGTGGTCCCTCGAGCGCAGCACCTGTTCGATCGTCCCGAGCAGTTCCGCCTTCTCTTCCGGTATCCATCCCCTCAGGGGCAGATAGTTCGAAGCGTGCATGGAGGTGAAGTACATGTGTCCGCCTTCGATCTCGGACAACATGGTATGCAGCTCCTCGAGCTGCATGTACACACCGGGAACCTTGAAGGCGCCGCTGGCCTCTTCTTCAGCCAGGGGCGTGCCCGGAACCACCGTGACGCTGAGAGCGGCGCCGAAATCCGGCTGAATGCGGCTAAGAAACTGCCCCGTGCGCTCCGCATGGATCTGGCTGCGCTCCACCCCGCCCAAACCCAGCACCACACTTGCGGAAATGAGAATGCCGGCGGCCTTCACCCGCTCGACAGCGGCGGCGGTATCGTCAAGGCGCGTGCCTTTGCGGATACGGTCCAGGATCTCCTGGTCCCCGGTCTCCACCCCGAGATAGATGATGCCGAGGCCCAGCTTGCGCAACTCCGCAAGCTCCTCCGGGCTCTTTTTCAGAATGGACTTGGTATTGCCGTAGACGCCGACGCGCTCGACCCCGGGTAGAGCCTCGCGGATCGCCTCCAGCATGGGCAAAATCATGCGCTGCGGCATGATCAGGGCGTCGCCATCGGCCAGGAAAACGCGGCGCACGAACGGGGCATAGGGCCGCGCCTCGTCGAGGTCGCGCTCGACATCCTCCAGCTTGCGGATGCGGAAGCGCTTCTCCTTGTAGGCGCCGCAGAAGGTGCATTTGTTATGCGAGCACCCAATGGTCACCTGCAAGATCAGACTGTCCGCCTCGCTCGGCGGCCGATAAATGGTCCCCTCGTATCTCATTCACTGTCCCTGTGAGCTGTGCTGCGTTCTTAACCATTTTATCGGGAGATTGGGGCGCCGGCCGGGGGTTGGGAGGGGCGGAAAGGCCTGCACAGTTTCACCGTTTCACGGGAACTGTGAGATTGTGCATTTTTCGGCGGTAACTAGTTGATTCTATTCTTCCGGGTGGACTTCACAGTTTCACCGCCCGAAAAATGAACTTGCGAAGTGCAAGCCTGGAGCGGCGATTTCGAATCGTGAATCAGGGTACTGTGAGAATTAGCGGGGCTGGCGGAGTTGGCGGCTTTAGCGGAGTTAGCGGAGTTAGCGGAGTTGGCGGAATTAGCGGGGCTAGCGCGGTGAGCCTGGGGTTGCGAGGCGGCCAGGGTCTTTTCAGCCAGCTCGATTTGCGCCCGGCGGAGGTCGTCCATGGTCCGGAGCGGGGGGAAGGGCGACTTGATGACCCTGTTCACGATGGCAATCGATCCGTCGCGGCGAAGTCTCATGTTGGGCAGATTCTCGATGCAGAGCTGCACGATGGAGGAGAGGGAACAACCGCGCTCGGCAGCCCAGACGCGGGCGTTGCGATAGGCGTTTTCGCTGACGTGGACGGTGATGTTGGGCATAGGTCAGTTCTCAGTTCTCAGTTCACAGTTCTCAGTTCGTAGTTCGCAGTTCTCCGGCCCCTGGCCGGGGATCGGGCTCTATTCCGATTGTGCGCCGGGGACGCGAAATGATCTGCAAAGGGCCGATGGCGGCGATAGAGGGTGGAGCGCGGCGGTTCTGCAGTCCGCCCGGCTCCTGCACACCATTCTGCTACGAAGGGGGGAAATGATGCGCAAAGCGGCGACCGCCATCTTCCCCGAGACGCTTGCTTCCCACCCGAACCGCAAAGCACGCGGTCAGGATGGGGCACCGGGCCGGATCGATGGATCGCCCCAGCCGCCCCAGGCTACAGACGCCGGGATCGAGCCGCCCCCGTCAGCCAAAGTCGCACTAGGCAGTTTGGCGGACGCAGGCCGAAATTGCTGGTATGAATCCGCCTCGATGAACGTTATGCCATCGTCAGCGTCGGCCTCATCAAGCGCGGACCTTGATTCGAGAACTCCGGCGCATACAGCTTCGCGCATTCTTCCGGGAACAAATTCAAGAGTTGCGCCAAATCTTTCACATCATACCGAAGCTCTCTGATGTGTGCATTAACCAACTCGCCAAGTAGCGTTGGCCTCTCGATTGGGATGTCAAGCTCGGCTGGTTCCCGCACGTTGTAATGCAGCTTGCTGAAATTAATGCGCATGTATCGATGCTGCGTTGCGTTGATAGTTCCGAGTTGCTTGGCTCTCTCCAGCAACGCGCCCATCGACACCCTCCAAACTCCTTTGAGCAACGCCAAATGGGCCAGGCGGACATTTCTCAGTTGATGTCGTATTTCCGATTCCGGCATCAAAAATTCGGAGGCAAACCGATTTGCCTCTTCTTCCATCTTTTCAGATGGAAAAGCGTGCATAATCAGGTGGCCAAGCTCATGTGCGAGGGTCCAACGGTAGCGGTCGCCCCCAACGCAGTCATCGACATTCATGAGGATAAGCGGTTGATGGCCCGGTATCCACTCGCTCACTGCGTCTGTCCTGGTACTTCCGAATTTGTGCGTGACTATAATCACCCCCACGTCCTCGACTGCGGCGGTGAGATTGTTCACCGGTCCCATTGGGAGGTGCAAGAGCGCACGCACCTGACGCGCGATGTTTTCGGGACTTCCAAAATCCTCGACGGACATGCGAATCAGTTCGATCTCCGGGGAAATGGATGCTGCCAGCATAAGGCGGCTCACCCGCATCCTCGTAAGGTTCAGAACGGCGTGGATGCGTCGTAGAGTCTTGGCTGGCATATCTGCGCGTTTCCGATGGAAGAAAACGGATGCATTAAACCCGAATATCCGATCCTCCTGGAACAAGAGACCCTTGGGATACCTAAGAGCACTGGCAATCAATGAAACCTGGTCGTCATTGGGCTGCGTGATTCCTGCTTCAAACCGCGAGATCAGCGTTTGGGGAATCCTGGTAGTCAGCGAAAGATCTGATTGCGAGACCTCGCGAGACTCCCGCGCCAGCGTGAGCAGTCCTGCATTGAAATTTGGCATCTTTCTACTCGCTTGTGTTCGACAGCAGCTCTCTCTGGTCTGGGCCGCGCTTGATCCTGATTCGGGTTCGCGTTCTGAGACCGTCTACGATTTGCAACGGCATTTCCACAACCTTTGATCTGGCGGTGATCTTCTCCAATTCGATGTAAAACTGCAATTTTCCGCTGGAGTAAAATCGCTGAATCATCACGCTCGTAATATTTCTTAGGGCGTCGTCAGCTGTAAAGCCAAGAACGAACAGGGGCCTAGCCGGAGCAAATGTGAAACGTCCCTGCATCATCTCTAGTGCCGTCTCGGTTGGGTAATTGGAGGGAAATCCATCCTCGCCGAGCTGTTTATACCAAAAGACGCAGCCGCTAAACAGATGGTAGGTGGTGGAGTTCTTATCAAAGAATTCGGAGTCTCGAATACCAGCAAAGCGCTGACGGGCCTCGTCGATGACGTATCCATTCAGAACGTTTGCTGAGATTCGCGGATTGAACGGCAAACGAAGCTCCGCAGGAATCCGGTTATACGTGGCCAGCGCTGCTTCCGGTATCTCCCAGAAGAGATGCCGCACATTGCGGATTTTTGAAACTGTCCAGTCTTGCGAGCCGATTTCCCTCACCAGGAACTCCTTTCTTCTAAGATGACTATCGCACAATCGCGCAATTCGTGCAATAATTATTCTTAAATTATTCAGAAGGTGGCCCGGCCCTAACGGCGTTGAGAGCTCGTTCCCAACTGCACTGGGTCCATCGCTGACGCCGTTAGCCCCGCTCATCCCGGGCATTGGCGGGTGGTCGAGACTCTTCCCGCCCAAGCGAGCTTGGACGGGGCACCCCCGGAAGATTCTGTGGCTTTCCATCCTTCGCGCGAGATTTCCTCAGGGGCTAAAGCCCGCCCTTCTTTTGCGGGCTTAAGGCACCCTTCGGCTTCGCCCAGGGCAGGCTTTGAAGTCGTGCCCGTGGCTAAAGCCCGCGCAGAATCGGATGGCGTTATGCGGGGGTTGAAACCCCCGCCTCCCTCCATAGTTGGATGGGCTGTGGTGGTTTCCCAGGTGCCTCCGCCGCGGCGGACGAGGCACCTGGGGCACCCGTTTGTAGCGGTGAAATGCGCCTCGCTACGGGTAGATGCCGCGAATCTGCCCCCTCAGTCCCTGAGTCCCTATTCCCTATTCCCTATTCCCTATTCCCTGTTCCCTGTTCCCTTACGGATAGATCCCGCGAATCTGCACGGCTTCGGCTACGCGGCCGATGCCGACCATGTTGGCGGCGATGCGCATGGGCACCTTGCGCTCCTCGTGCATCTTCACGACGTCGCGGAAGCTGGTCTTCATGACCCGCTCCAGCCGGTTGTAGATGTCCTGCGCCTCCCAGAAGAGGTGCGACTCATCCTGCACCCATTCGAAGTAAGAGACGGTGACGCCGCCCGCATTGCAGAGAATGTCGGGGATGATGAAAACTCCTTTGCTCTGGAGGAGGCGATCGGCCGCCGGATTCAGCGGGCCGTTGGCGGCCTCGGCGACGATGCGCGCGCGCACGCCGCCGGCGTTCCGTTCGTCGATGGCGTTTTCAAGAGCCGCCGGGACGAGGATGTCGCAATTCATGGTGAGCAGCTCGGCGTGCGAGATCTCCTCGCTCTCAGGGAATGCGCGCACGTGGCCGGTGAGCGCCTTCATGCGGATCAGCTCGGGAATATTGAGGCCGTTGCGGTTCAGGATGGCGGTGGCCGAGTCGCAGACGGCGATGACTTTGGCGCCCGCGTCGTGAAGCATCTGCGCCGTCACTGAGCCGGCATTGCCGAATCCCTGCACGGCCACGGTGGCGCCCTTGAGCGGCGTCTTCAGGTGCTCGCAGGCGCATTCGATGGTGTAAAAAACCCCGCGCCCGGTGGCCTCATTGCGTCCCAGTGACCCGCCCAGGCTGATGGGCTTGCCGGTGACCACGCCGGGAATTGCATAGCCCTTGGTCATCGAGTAGGTGTCCATGATCCAGGCCATGGTCTGCGAGTTTGTGTAGACGTCGGGCGCGGGAATGTCCTGCTCGGGGCCGATGAGGGGAAGGATGGCGCTGGTGAAACGCCGCGTCATCCGCTCGAGCTCGACTCTCGACATGCTCTTGGGGTCGCATGTGATGCCGCCCTTGGCGCCGCCGAAGGGGATGTTCACGACTGCGCACTTCCAGGTCATCCAGGTGGCCAGGGCTTTGACCTCATCGAGCGTCACCTGGGGGTGGTAGCGGATGCCGCCCTTGGCCGGCCCGCGCACCGAGCTGTGCTGCACGCGATACCCCTCGAAGCGGTGGATATGCCCGGTTTCCATCCGCACCGGGACAGAGACCGTAAGCATGCGCTCGGGATACTTGATCATCTCTCGAATGTCAGGATCCAACTCCAGCGCATTGGCCGCGGTATCGAAGTTCTCCATGGCCACGTCGTAAGCATTGCCAGTACTCTTTGTCTCAAGCATTCGTTTTCTCCTTCTTGCCTGAGGAAAGGGCCGCTGCCTGCGCCCCACCCTGGCGGCAAAAAGTCGCCGCGCGGCGACACGCCGCGAGGATGGGGCGCCCCGAGAATCGGGCGCAATTCGCCTCCTCAGGCAAAACTTGCTTCAGCGGATTCCGTCGCCCCTACGGGGCTTACGCAATCTCCTGTGTTGTTCCCAGGACTTCGTCCTGGGCTAACTTCCTGGCTCCCTCCGGGAGCCGCTCTGCCCTTCTCCGCCCATCTCCGTACACCGGCAAAAGCCATTTGCGATATGCCGCCATGCGCCCGCGCGTAGCGTCGACGTAAATCTGCCTCAGCCGGCGGGTGAGGGCGCCGATCTGGCCGTCGCGGACGGGCCGGTGATCGACGCGCACAACCGGCGCGACGCCGACCGCGGTGCCGGTAAGAAACAGCTCGTCGGCAACGTAAAGTTCGCTGCGGCCGATGGGCCGCTCCACAAGCGGCAGCCCCAGCTCGCGTGAAGCCAGCTCCATCACGCAGTCGCGCGTGATGCCTTCGAGCACGTTCTCATTGAGGGGCGGCGTGACCAGCCTGCCCTTGCGCACCATGAAAACGTTGCACGTGGAGCCTTCGGCCACGGTGCCGTTTTCGTTCAGCATGATGGCCTCGTCGAAGCCGCTGCGCCTGGCGTCATCGCTGGCCAGCGCGCTGTTCACGTAAGAGCCGCAGATTTTGCCCCGAGGCGGAATGGCATTGTCTTGAATGCGCCGCCAGTTGCTCACGCCAGCGTGCAGGCCGTTCTCAGAGTGGATGTACTCGCCGAAGGGCAGGGCCACAATGGCCCAGGAGTTGCGCTCATCGGGGCTGACGCCGATGCGCTCGGCGCTTTTGAAGGCGATGGGCCGCACGTAGAGATCGGTGCGGAAGCCGTTGCGCCGCATCAGATCCAGAGTGATTTCGCAAAGCTCTTCGGCCGAGTGCGGAAGCTCAATGTGCAGGATGCCGCAGTTTTGCCGCCAGCGCTCGTAATGTTCCAACGGGCGCAGAACGTACAGCTCCTGCGCGGCCTCGTCCCAGTTGGCGCGGATCCCCTCAAAGACACCTGTCCCGTAATGCAGAGCGTGGGTAAGGATTCCGATGCGCGCTTCGTGGAGTGGTATGTACTCGCCGTTCAAGTTGACGGTCAGATTCGGATCGACATCCGTCTTCATCTCACACCTCCCCTTGCGACCTCCTGAAGAGCTCGCGCCCGCGCGCGATGGCGCGCTCGTCCAGCTCAACAAATTTGGGATTGCGCACCAGCCGCCGCAGCGCGGCGCCGATGCTGACCTCGGCGGGCCCGCCTGAGATCTCCAGCAGCGCTCCCATCATGATCATGTTGCCAACACGCGGGTCGCCCAGCTCATTGGCCGCGATCTCAGTGAACGGCGCGGCAACCACGCGCACATCCGGGCGGATGCAATCGGCCGGAAACTCCGCGCCGTTGTAGATGACCCATCCTCCCGAGCGCACGGCCTTGTCGAATTTGCGCAGCGAGGGCTCGTTCATGGCCACCAGCACATTCGGCGAGCTGACCAGCGGGGAGTCGATCGGCTTACGCGAAAGCCGCACATGACAGTTAGATGTGCCGGAGCGCATCTCCGGCCCATACGAGGGTAGCCATGAAACCTCCAGGCCGGCATCGAGGCCGGCTTCGGCCAGAACCTCGCCCAGCAACAGCACGCCCTGGCCGCCAAAACCGGCGATGCGCACCTGCAGATCTACTTTCTTCTCCGCGCCGGGGTTGCCTTCGGGCAGATCCTCATCGGCCACGCCCAGCAAGCCGGGAATTCGATCCAGCGCGGGCCGGGCTGCAGGCGCGGGAGCAGGCCGCCCCTCTTTGGTGCGGTCGCACAGAACGCCCAGCGGGAAGGTTTTTTCCATCTCCTCGCGCACCCAGCGCTGCGCATCGACGGCGGATTTCTTCCAGATCGTCGGGCACGGGGAAAGCACCTCGATCAGCGAGAATCCCAGCCCTTTCACCTGGTTCTCGACGGCGCGGCGGATCGCTCTTCCGGCCTGCACCACCTGCCGGTTGTCGCCCAGCCCCACGCGCTCGATATAAACCGGTCCTTCAAGAGTTGCCAGCAACTCACTGACGTGCAAGGGATAACCGTCGCGGGCCGCGTTGCGCCCCTCGGGCATGGTCGTGGTCTTCTGGCCCACCAGTGTGGTGGGCGCGGCCTGGCCGCCGGTCATGCTGTAGACGGCGTTATTGATGAAAATCGCGGTATAGTGCTCACCCCGGTTGGCCGCGTGCAGAATCTCAGACGACCCGATCGCCGACAGGTCTCCGTCGCCCTGGTAGCTGATCACGACGCTCTCCGGAAGACTGCGCTTCATGGCCGTGGCCACCGCCGGGGCGCGCCCGTGCGCAGCCGACACGTTTCCCACGTCGAAGTAGTTATAAGTGAAAACGCCGCAGCCTACAGGGCCCACCAGGATGGTGCGGTCCTGTATGCCCAGCGCGTCGATGGCGCTGGCCAGCATCTTGTGCACCGTGCCGTGGCCGCAGCCGGGACAAAAGTGCGTCGCGTGCTTCAGGTCGTCCTTGCGTTCGTAGGTGTCGTAAAAAGACCTGGCCTTGCTGAAAGCGATCTCGTATCCGGGGATTTGCTGCTGGTTAGACATGGGCCACCTGCTCCTCGTCTCTCGCTGACGCCGTCAAAATCCTCTTCGCATGTTCGCGAACGCAGGCGACCACTTCCTCGTGCGAGGGCACATTGCCGCCCAAGCGGTTCAAAAACTCCACCGGGCGGGAGCCGTTGAGCGCCAGCCGCACGTCCTCGATCATCTGTCCGTTACTCAGTTCCACCGCCAGGAACATCCGTGCCTTCTCCGCCAATTCGCGGAAGTGTTCTGCCGGGAAGGGAGAAAGCGTAATCGGCCGCAGCAGCCCCACGGCCATGCCTTCGGCGCGCAGCTCGGCCGTGACAGCCTTCAGAATGCGTCCAACAATCCCATAGCCCACCAGCACGATCTCCGCATCTTCGGTGTGGAATCGCTCGGCGCGCGCCTCGCGCCGCGCCGCCTCCTCAAACTTGGCCTCCATCTTGCGGATGTGGCTCTCCAGCTCGTCGAAGTCCAGATGCAGCGAGGTGATCAGGTTATTCCGGGTCTCGGCCGTGCCGGTCACCGCCCAGCCGGGCGCAGGGACTTCGATGGCCGTCTGCGAAAAGGCCACCGGCTCCATCATCTGGCCCACAAACCCGTCGGCCAGCACAATCACCGGCGTGCGGTAGCGATCGGCCAGGTCAAAAGCCAGAGATGTCAGGTCGGCCATCTCCTGCACCGAACTGGGAGCCAGCACGATGGTTCTGTAGCTGCCATGCCCGCCCCCTTTCACCACCTGGTGATAGTCGCTCTGGTCGGCTCCGATGTTGCCCAGCCCCGGCCCTCCCCGCATAATGTCGGCGATGACGCAGGGCAGCTCGGCTCCCGCCATGTAGCTGATCCCCTCCTGCATCAGGCTGATGCCAGGGCCACTGGAGGCCGACATGCATCGCACCCCGGCCGACGCCGCGCCATAGAGCATGTTGATGGCCGCCACTTCGCTCTCGGCCTGCACGAACACGCCCCCGCTTTTCGGGATGTATTCGGCCGCCGCCTCGGCGATCTCGCTGGCCGGGGTGATGGGGTAACCATAAAAGGCCCTGCACCCGGCCAGAATGGCGCTCTTGACGATGGCTTCGTTGCCCTTCATCAGCTGCTTGCGCATTCCGCCGCTCCCTTCGTGCCCGCTTTCGTGGCTGCCCCAGCTTTCGTGGTTGCCCCAGGTGCCTCGCTTTTGGGCACCTGGGAGACCCCGTCGCCCGCGCCATCTTCCTGCCGCAGAGCACGATACACGGTGATCGCCCCCGGCTCGGGGCAAACCAGAAAACAGATTCCGCAGCCCGTGCATCCCGACCCGGCATAGAACGCCGTCCGGTAACCGTAATGGTTCAGCCGCTCGTTCATGCCGATCACTTTGGGCGGACAGGCTTCAATACACAGCCCGCAACCCTTGCATTCATCCTGGTCAATCCTGAGGATGCCCCGATCCTGCTTTTCGGCCGCCATCTCTACACACCTCTGCTCTGTCGCGCGGCCCCAGCTGCAGCCGCTGCGCCCCTTGATTCTATTGATCTTTGGAATCTTCCCGGAAGGCCCGGAAAGGCCGATCGATTCACTTCCAATTGTCCGATTGCGTATTCTTCCGCCCTCAAGAGCAGAAACCGGCCCGTAGCTTGGCCCCGCATTTTCGGAATTACTGTAGACCGAAACTTCAGAGCTAAGTGGCTTTTTCATCAAGAAAAAGCCACCCTTCACGGCTCTCAAAATGGCGATATAAATTCCGAAAATGCCGTATCTCCCGCAAATCGCGCCTCCCGGTACCTGCATCATGCACTCCTCAAGCCCGGGATATTCTGCGCCCTGACCATGGGCCCCGCCGTGATGAGTATCACTTTGATCGTAGCTGATTCAGCAGGAACTTCCCACCCCGCGCGGCTTGCCGGCTGCGCGAGATTGAGCGCGGACCCGCGCGACTGGGAAGTCCGCGTTACTGCCGGCTGGGAAGCCGGCGCTACATAGGCAGGACCACCGGCGCTCCGGCTCACGGAAGTGGGATGGCCGGAGTGCTCGCCGGCGTCTGCTCCGCCGGAACCGGACTGACCATTCCTTCTTTCACGTTGCGAGCCAGCTTCTCAATTCGAGCCAGAGTGCGAAGCTGGTCGGCGGTCAACGTGGTGCTCCTGGAAGCACTCACTTCCGCATTCAGTTCGGTGGCCAGCCGCAACAGTTCTTCCGTATTCGCCACCACCTGGCTGTATCGCTGCTTGCGCAGCTCGCGAATCTGTTTTTCTCTTATTTCGCGGCGCATCGGGTCTACCGATGGAGAGCGGCCCATGCTGTCCTGAGCGTCAATGGATCCACTCTCCGCGCTCTGTCCACTCAAAAACCGGGAGCCGATCGAGGTATGCTTCGAGGTCTGCGCGCTGCCGGGCAGCGCAAAAAGGACGGAAGCCAGCAGGAGAGAGCAGACGATCACGCCGATCCCGTCTCGCACTGGGGACGGCGGCTTCAATCCGGCTATCAGACCCGCTACTCCGCCTCTCTTTCGCATCCTGGCCTCAGTTCCTCTTTGTGTCCCGGACCTTGCGCGCCAGTTGCTCGATCTCGCCGGCCTTGCGCACCACACCCACCGAGAGCTCGTCTTTCGTCGTCTTATCGACCTCCGCCTTCAGGTCGGTGGCCAGCTTCAGCAGGCTGGCACATTCGTCGGCCACCTGGTTGCCGCCGTTTTCGCCCGTCCCCGCCGCGCTCGCTCCAACATTCGGAGTGGCTTCGTCAGTCGATTTAGGCGTGACCTTGCTGCCCGCCTCCGGTTGCGCCGCCTGGGCAGGCAGTGGCTCCGGGGCCGAGTCCGCCTCAGGCGAACTCTTCGCCGGTTGCGCTTGAGCAGGAGCCTGCGCTGCGTGCGCTCCGAAGCCTGAAAGGCCGATACCGGCCATCAGCAGCAGGGCGAGCGCCGCCACAGAAACCAGAAGCTGGCGAATCCGCTTGCGCATCAATAAAACCGCCGATTGAGATTCCATTTTCACTCGGTGCCCCACCCTCGCTGCGGCTGGGGTGGGGAGTCACTGACCACTAATCATTGATCACTATTCCCTATTCCCTATTCCCTATTCCCTGATCCCTGCCTGCTGACCAGTCTAGTCTAGAATTGGGAACCAGGCATGATTCTTCATCTCATCGCCGCTCGCAGCGGCTTGTTTGCAGAAGGCCGTTTTCTCGGCAAGGTCCTCGACGAGTGGGGCGCCGATGCGCAGGAGTTCGTCCGCCTTCGCCTGCCGCACCTCGTGGTTGTGGCTCTGATCGCTTTTCTTCTTGCCAGGTTGCTCCGCGTCATTACCCGCCACATGGTGAGCGCCGCCGAGAAGCACGCCGTCGGCGCCGGCCGCGCGGCTCAAGTGAAAACGATCGCCGGAGTCATCCGCGCCACCGGCCTGGCCGTCATCGGCGTCATCGCCGGGCTGCAGTTTCTCGATGCCCTCGGATTCAACCTCGGCCCCCTGCTGGCCTCGGCCGGAATTGCCGGCGTCGCCATTGGCCTGGCGGCGCAGAACATCGTCCGCGACATGCTCAACGGCATTCTCATTCTCATCGAAGGCCAGTTCAGCGTGGGCGACACGGTGCGCCTGGCCGGCGTCGCAGGCGTCGTCGAAGAGATGACCCTGCGCCGCACCGCCGTTCGCGACGCCGACGGCACGCTCTACGTCATTCCCAACTCGCAGATCACCACCGTAGCCAACCTGAGCGCCGGCTACTCGGTCTCCAGCGTGAACATCAGCGCGGATTTCTCGGCCGACCCCGATCGGACGACGCAACTGCTCCGCGAGATCGCCATGGAGGTGCGCACGAGCGACGCCTTCCGCGACATCTTCGTCGAGGACCCGAAGGTCCTGGGCATGGATGCGATCAAGGGCTCGCAACTGGTCTTCCCGGTGATCTTCAAGACGCAAGCCAACCAGCAGTACGGCCCTGTGCGCGAGTTCCAGCGGCGGGTGCGGCTGGCCTTCGAGCAGAACGGCATTTTGCCCGGCGACCCCGGCCGCATTTTCAACGCCTTTGGCGAGAAACCGGGCGATGGAGTTCCGGCCCGGAATCCATCTCACGAGGAACCTGCCGCCGCGCACGATCCGACCGCTGTCAAGCCGCACGAGGGGAATCCGTTCAGCGGGGAGTAGGGGCGGCGCATCGGTTGACCCCACGCAGAAATTCCTAAGGCATGCGATTGAGCTGTGCAGCGAGCTTTTTCATGGCTGCATTTTCGCGGGTAACTTCGCCAGTCTCTCGACTGTGCAAAGCGATCTCTGCGGCGATTGAGCGACCGAGAATTCGCTGGTCAATATTGCCAAACGACCCAGGCACGAGGCTTCCGAACCAACCGACCCAGGCCGGGGTGTGGGCGTTGCCGGCAATGATGCCGGGGCGAAAGATGGCGAGGCGGGTAAAACCGACCTTGCGCACGGTGTCTTCCTTCATGCCCATGATTCGCGCATAGCGAATCCGGCTGCGAGTTGAGCTGCCAGCCGCAGAAAGCAGGCAAAACTGGGCGATTCCGGCCTCATGGCAGCCACGCGCAAAGGCACCGACGACGCCGAGCTCAAGCTGTTTCAATTCTTCTTCGCTCCAGCGCATCGATCCGGACCCAACACCCACACAGCTCACGGCGCTGGCGGGACCTTGGCTTATAACTTCGCGGGCAAGGGCGGCAGTGCGCTCGGCAAAGTCAGCAGCGCCGGTATCAAGAACGACGTTGCGCACCCGCGATCGCGGCGCAATGGGCTTTCTGGTGACCATCACCACTTCCCGGCATTCGGAAGTTGCCAGCAGTTCTGCGACGGCTGCACCGCCGACTTGTCCGGTACCGCCAAGGATCATTACGGCGAAATTCTGCTCCACAAGTAGGACCTCCGCTTAGGTAAGGATGCGACATCCGGCCCCGATCCCACCACGTTATGGATCGGTGGTATCATGATTTCGCACTTTTCCCCGGTTGAACCCGTGCACCTGAGATACAACCGACCACCCCACAATTCAAAATGAATCGAGGAGAATGATGTCAAAATTCAAAGTCCTTGCATTCCTGGCCGTCACCATCGGCTTGTTATGCTGTGCGCATCGAGCGCCGGCCCAGGTCTCCATCAACATTGGAGTAGCGCCTGTGTGCCCCTACGGGTACTTCGACTATCCCCCGTATAACTGCGCACCCTATGGCTACTACGGACCCGATTGGTTTGTTGGCGGCGTGTTTATTGGAGCCGGCCGCTGGTTCCACGGCCCCGCCCACTTCAACGGCCATGTCGATAACCGCTATGACCCTCGTCATGGTTACAGAGGACCGGTGCCTGCGCGCGGAGCTGAGCAGTTCAACCACTTCCATGGCAACGAGGCGAGGGATGGGAAGGGCCACGTGGTCAAAGGCGATCATGATGCCGGCAATGAACACGCTCTGCCCGGATATCGTGCCGGCGGCCATGGCGAAGAGCACCGCTAGAGCGATTCTGAAATTGCGTGAGGCCGGCGTTCGAAATCCGGCCCTTCAACCAGGTCTATTGCAACTTGATTTTGTACCAATGCGGGTGCCCCAGGTCCCGCTTTTGGGACCTGGGAAAGCACGATTTTTAACTTCCTATTGTCAGAAGCCTGGGCCTATACCTTCAACTCGCCTTCCCCAGCGCCTCCTTGAGCGCCTCGGCGCTGGTGGCTGGCGGCAGGCAGGTGCGCCCGAGGCAGACGAGTGCCCAGGCCTCGGCCTTGGCAATTCAGCTATCCAGGGTTGCCAGCAATTCGGCAAGTTCGCGCACCCCGATGGCCTGCGTCTCGGCGTCGACTGGGTATTGGCCGCTACCGGCATTCACCACATAGCGGCGATCCGGCTTGAGATCCTTGCAGGCTATGTAGTAGCCCTTTTCCGGCCGCCCGGTGAGGCTACGCTTGATCTCGATTGCCCAAAGGCCGTGGCCGGGAATTTCCAGCAGGAGGTCGATCTCCGCGCCGGCAGAGGTCCGGTAGAAGCTGGCCATGGTGCGCTCTGGCGCAGCCTCCAATAGGTTCTCGATCACCATGCCCTCCCACGATGGACCCGCAACTGGGTGACCGGCAAGCTCGTTGAATGTTCGGATTCCCAGCAGCGCATGCACAAGACCGCTGTCCCGCACGTAGACCTTGCGTGATTTCACCAGTCGCTTGCCCAGATTGCGATGAAAAGGCATAAGCTGCCGAACCAGCAGCAGATCAGTCAGCAGGTCGATGTACCGCTGCACGGCGGGCGCAGAGACTTGCAAGCCGGAAGCAAGCCTGGATGCATTCAACAGGGCGCCCTGATTGTGCGCGAGCATGGTCCAGAACCGTTCCATGGTCCCGGCTGAAATTCGCGGGCCAAACAGGGGCACGTCGCGTTCAAGATAAGTCCGGATAAAATCGTTGCGCCAGCGAAGGCTCACCCCATCGTTTTCGGCCAGATAGCTTCCCGGAAATCCTCCGCGCAGCCACAACCGAAGCAGCGTTGACTCGTCGGCCGGCAACTCGATAGCAGAAAATGGCCCCAGTTCGATGTAAGAAATCCGGCCGGCAAGACTCTCGCCCGATTGCCGGAGCAAGTCGATCGAAGCCGATCCAAGAACGAGGAAACGCCCTTTACCCTGTCCCTTGCGCCGACCCTCGTCAATAAGACCACGAAGAGAGCCGAATATCTCGGGTGCGCGATGAATCTCGTCGAGAACGACGAGGTTCCTTTCGAATTGGCGCAGAAATAGCACCGGGTCAGCTAGCTTATCCCGGTCCGCTCTGGATTCGAGATCCAGATAGAGCGCTCCAGGCCGGGAATCAGCGAGGCTTCGCGCCAGGGTTGTCTTGCCTGCCTGCCGCGGCCCAAGAATGGCCACAGCAGCCTGCGTATTCAGCGCCTGCTCAATTCGAGGTGTAATCCACCTGAATATCATCCTTGCATTTTAAACGCAGCGAGTTCGATTTGCAATAATCATCAACTCGCCCTCCCCAGCGCCTCCTTGAGTGCCACGGCACTCGTCACCGGCGGCAGGCAGGTGCGCCCGAGGCAGACGAGCGCCCATGCTTCGGCTCCCTCGGGGGCTGGCGCCTGGAGCAGAGTTTCTTCCAGAGCTTCAGGGATTCCGCCCGGCACAAGCTGCGAAGGGGCGATGCGGAGAACGGTCTTGTTCACGGCGTAACCGGCGACGGCCGCTGCCTCAAGCCGCTCTGCCTCCGGCCCCGAGCCCACCACGGCCACCTGCACCGGATCTCTGAGCAGCCGCTCCAGCGCGAGCGCATAGCTGCCCGCGTAAAGGCCCAGGTGCTCCGCGATGCCTGCAAAACCGGCCAGCGTCTTCTCGGCGATCTCGCGATATTCGCCGGCGGCCACTTAAAGCTTCAAGCCGCAGCAGGGCCGCCGCGGCCGTAGGATTGCCGGCCGGCGTGGGCGCATCCTGCAAGGGCTTGCGCCGCGCCACGAGCGCCCCCAGCGGCGCGCTGTCGCAAGTGTCGAAGAAGCCCCCCGCCCCGCTGTCATAAAAGCGCGCGATCATGGCGTCGGCGATCTTCACGGCGGCCCGGTAATGCTCCATTTTGCCGCTTGCCAGCCACCCGTCTACGCAGGCGAGAACGGTAAACGCATAATCGTCGAGCACCCCTGCCGGGCGTTTCCCTGGCGCTGACGCGGCCGCGCCCTGCGCGCTCCCGGGATAGGAAATCACATGGCTGAGCGCCGATTCCCCGTCCCAGGCCTCGGCCAGCAGGCGGTTCAGGGTCAGCAGCGCGAAATCCCGGGCCGTGTCCATTCGCAGCACGCGCGCCGCCTCCAGGTACGCGGTCACAGCCATCGCATTCCAGCCGGTGTAGAGCGTCCGGTCGATAAATGGCGTGGGGCGCAGCGCGCGCGCGGCCAGCAGTTCCTCCCGTGCCCGGTCCCGCAACTCTGTCAGACCGGCCCCGCCGTCGGCCGCCATCTCCTCGATGGGATGATTGACATGCAGCACATTCTTGGCGGGGTTGTGGTGCATATCGCCCAACTCGCCGATGTCCCAGTAGAGGCCCGCAAATTGCAGTTCCTCCCCGTCCAGCACGGCTTTCGCTTCGTCCAGAGTCCAGGTGAAGTAGTCGCCGTCGTCGTCCAGGCCCACGTCGGCGTCCTGCGAGGCGTAGAAGCCGCCGCGCTCGCGGTCGGTCATGGCCGCATCGAGCCAGCCGACGATGTCGCGCGCAGTCTCGCCGAAATCCGGCCGTGCCAGGCTCTGGAAGCCGTGCACGTAATTGCGCAGCAGCTCCGTGTTGTCGTAGAGCATCTTCTCGAAGTGCGGCACCAGCCAGTGCTCGTCCACCGAGTAGCGATGAAATCCGCCGGCGAGTTGATCGTAGACGCCCCCGTGCGCCATCTTCTCCAGCGTCACGGCAAAGGCCTCGCGCGCCTGCTCATCGCCGCGGGTCAGCAGCAGATCGAGCGCCGCCGGGTGGGGAAACTTTGGCTGCGAGCCGAAGCCTCCGTGGCGCGGATCGAACTGGCGGAGCATGGAGCCGGCGATCTTGTCGACGAGCGCCAGGGAAAGCTCGCCGCCGCCGGCGCCGGTGAAACTTTCGTTTTGCTCGACAGCGGCCATCACGCTGGCTGCGGTCTCCAGCGCTTCCTCGCGGCGCTCGCGCCAGACCTCGGCCATGGCCGTGAGCACGCGCGGGAAGCCGGGCCGACCGTAACGGTCTTCAGGGGGTAGATAGGTGCCGCCGTAATAGGGCCGCCCGTCGGGAGTGAGGAACGCCGTAAGCGGCCATCCCCCCTGCCCGCTGATCGACGAAACCGCCGACTGGTAGCGCGCATCCAAATCCGGCCGCTCGTCGCGGTCCACCTTCACGGCGACAAACTCCCGGTTGATCAGCGCCGCGATCTCTTCATTTTCATAAGACTCGCGGTCCATCACGTGGCACCAGTGGCACCACACCGCGCCAATGTCGAGCAGCACCGGCTTGTCCTCGGCCTGTGCGCGGGCAAAGGCCTCCGTGCCCCAGGGGTGCCACTGCACCGGCTGGTGCTTGGCCGAGCGCAGGTAAGCTGAGGATGCATTTTGAAGCTGATTCGGGCTGGAGTTCAGCGAAGAAGCATCATGCATGGGCTGAGGATACACGGACGGCGGCTCATCGGGCCAGACGGAGGCGGAGAAGGGATCAGGGACTAAGGGACTAAGGGACTAAGGGACTAAGGGACTGAGGGACTAAGCGGCCTCAAGCGGCTTCGCATAAACAAGGGCGGCGCGGTGGCGAGCGTAGTAGTGCTCTTCCCTGCCCCGGCGCGCGTAGCCTCGGCGTTCGTAGAGACGGATCGCGGCGGAGTTCTCCGCATCAACGTGCAGCCAGATGGATCCGGCGCCGGCGGAACGGGCGGAATCTTCGATGCGCCGCAAAAGCTCGGCGCCAATGCCGCGCCTGCGGAACTCAGGCGCGACCTCCACGGTCTGGATGTAGGCAGCGCGCGGCCCTGTCTGCGGCTCCCCTTCCCACTCGACAATGGCGAATCCGGTCAATTTCCCATTCTCTTCCGGGTTCCCATCTGCTTCCGCGTCCCCATTCTCTTCCGCAATCCAGGCTGCGGAGTCGGGGCCGATGACGATGCTCCGCATGTACGCGCGGGAGAAGCGCAAGGGCGGCTGGAAGCAGATCTCCTCCACCGCGTAGATCGCGGCGAAGTCGGCGGGCTGGTAGGGGCGGTAGAGCATCGATCAGGTTTCAGGTATCAGGTTTCAGGTGTCAGGTTTCAGGTGTCAGGTGTCAGGTGTCAGTAAAAGACAGAGCAGGCCGCCCAGGGGCGGCCCGCATGATCGAAAGCGGTCAATCTGAAAGCCGGGTGCCCCACCCTCGGCGTCCGCCGCGGCGGATTTTTGCGCCTAGGGTGGGAGACAAGAATGGACTTGCCATCAAAGGAATCTGAGCGCTTACACCTTCGCTTCCAAGCTCGCAATCACGTCGAAGAAGCGCTGGTCGAGCCGGCGGTTGGTGGTGATCGCATCCTTGATGGGGATATCGGCGATATCGGTGCCGCGCAGCACGGCGATGAGGCCCCACTTGCCTATCGTGCACCATGTCGATAGCGTGCAGTCCGTAGCGCTGGCCCAGCAGCCGGTCAAAGGCCGTGGGTACGCCGCCGCGCTGGGTGTGGCCCAGGTTCACCGAGCGGGTCTCGTAGCCGGTCTTCTTCTCGATCAGGTTGGCCAGCGCCTCGCCAATGCCCGACAGGCGCACGTGACCGAAGGAGTCCTTGGCGGCAGCCTCGTTGATCACCTGGCCGACCTCGGGCAAATGCGCGCCCTCGGCCACCACCACCACGCCGTAGTGCTTGCCGTGGTCGTAGTTGTACTTCAGCAGTTTGCAAACGTGGTCGATGTCGATCTCTTTCTCCGGAACCAGCACCACGTGCGCGCCGCCGGCCACGCCCGAAGCATAGGCGATCCAGCCCGCGTCGCGGCCCATCACCTCGACCACGATCACGCGGTTGTGCGAGTCGGCGGTGGTGTGAATGCGGTCCACGGCTTCGGTAGCGATCATCACCGCCGTGTCGAAACCGAAGGTCTGGTCAGTGCCGCTGATGTCGTTGTCGATGGTCTTGGGCACGCCGACGGCGTTGATGCCGTTCTCGCACAGATAGAGCGTCACCGACTGCGTATCGTCGCCGCCCAGCGCGATCAGCGCATCGATTTTGTTCTTCTTCAGCACCTCCTGCACCTTCTCAATGCCCCCGGGGATCTTCTTCACGTTGGTCCGCGAGGAGTGCAGAATGGTGCCGCCCTTCAACTGAATGCCGTCGATTGCTTCGAGCGTCAGCGGAATGAAGTTGTTGTCCAGAACGCCCTTCCAGCCGTTCAGAAAACCGATAAACTCGTCGCCGTAGTGGTTAATTCCCTTCTTCACGGCCGCGTAAATCACCGCGTTCAAACCGGGGCAGTCGCCGCCGCCGGTTAACAGTGCAATTCGCATCGTAGAATTCTCCTGATCGAAATGGCGCGGGCCGCTCGAGCCGCGCCGGGAATCTGTTCCTGAGCCGGGCGCAAAACGGGGAACTTTCCGGTTCCGCGCCCTGTCCAGTTTACTCCCGGGCTTCGAAGCGAAACCTCTCCGCACTTGCGCCGGCCGGATGGGATTCCTATGTTGGGAAGAGAAACTCAGGCCTCACGCCGCGGTCGCCCGATAGACGCGCACTTCCGAGTCGATGGTCTTTGACAGGGCCAACCTGGCCTTGGTGAGATCGTGCATCTGCTGGAGATTGAGCCAGAACTCCGGGCTGTTGTCGAAGAATCGCGCCAGGCGCAGGGCCGTATCGGGCGTGATGGCCCGCTTGCCGCGCACGATCTCGCCGATGCGGGTAGCCGGCACGCGAATGCTCATGGCCAGCCGGTGCTGACTGATCGCCATCGGCTTCAGGAACTCCTCGGCCAGCATTTCGCCCGGAGAGGTGGTCACGTACTTGAAGTCCCACCCCTTCGCCGGACGTACGAGGGGCACCTCGCTCGCTTGCTTCTTTTCCTTAGTGGTAGTCAACGATTTCGACGTCATACGCCCCATCCTCCTTCCAGACAAAACAAATGCGAAACTGGTCGTTGATGCGGATGCTGTGCTGTCCCGCTCTCTCGCTCCTTAACAACTCCAACCGATTTCCCTGAGGTTCCCGGAGGTCTTCCAGCCGGGTCGCGGCCTCAATCCGGTTGAGCTTCCGGCGGGCGGCGGCTTCAATGTTTCGCCATTTTCGGCTGGTCCCGGCAATCGCCAGCAACGCTGTATCGCGGTCCTTGAAGCTTCGAATCACGAATCCATAGTATGCTGTCTCGCGTTCAACGTCAACCGTTTCGATGGGACCGCATTTGGAACAACTGCAGATGCCTCCGCTTCGCTTCTCTGGAGCGTCGGGATGACAGGCGAAGGTTGGGCGGGCTATTCGTCGCGCGAGCTGGTCGCCTCGTCTTCGTAGATTGCGCCGATCGCTTCCGCGTAGCGCTCCGAAATTACGCGCCGCCTGAGCTTCATTGATGGCGTCAGCTCGCCTGAATCCTGCGTCCACTCCTCGGTCACCAGCCGGAAGCGCTTGAGGGTTTCGAACTTGGCCAGGCCGCCGTTCACCTCGCGGACGATCTCGCTATAGAGGGCCCGGACGCGGCTGTGGGAAACCAGCTCGTGCCGCGATTCGGCCTCGACCCCGTGACTGCGCGCCCACTCCTCCAGGGCGGCGAAATTCGGAACAATCAGCGCGGAGATGAACTTGTGCTTGTCGCCCACCAGCGCCGCGTTCGCCACCATCAGGTGGCTCGTGAGCTTGCTTTCGATCGGTTGCGGCGCCACGGTCTTGCCGCCCGAAGTCTTCAGCAGTTCCTTTTTGCGATCGGTGATGTGCAGGTACCCGGCGCAGTCCATGTGTGCGATGTCGCCGGTGTGAAACCATCGTTCCGCATCGAGGCATACGGCGCTGGCTTCCGGCTTGTTCCAATAGCCCGCGAAGACCGATGGCCCGCGCACCAGCAGTTCCCCGTCTTCGGCGATCCTGACTTCGATATTGCCGAGCGGCATGCCGACCGATCCCATGCAGTGGCGCAGCGGAGTGTTCAGCGCGATCACCGGCGAGGTCTCCGTGAGCCCGTAGCCCTCATAGAGCGCAATCCCCACCGAGGCAAACCAGCGCGCCAGATCGATGCCCAGCGGAGCGCCGCCGGAAACAAAGGTCCTCACCCGCCCGCCGAAGGCCTCGCGCACCTTGGAGAACGCCAGCCTGTCGGCCAGCTTCCACAGGGGCGAGCGAGGGCAGCGGCCGTCGTAAACGGTCCCGGCGTGGCCGGCCCCCTGCGCCAATGCCCACGCCAGAATGCGCTTCTTCACCGGCGACAGCGCCGCGCGCCGCTCTACTTCCTGGCGGATCTTCTCGTAGACCCGAGGCACGCCCACAATCACCGTGGGTCTCACCTCTCGCATGGCCTGCGCTATCTTGTCGAATTGCGCGCAATAGGCCACCTGCGCCCCGTGGTTGTACATCACGTAGTCAAGCGCCCGGGCCGTAATGTGCGACAGAGGCAAAAAGGAGATGCACGCGTCGGTCGAGTCGAAGAAATAGTCCCTGGCCAGGAAGTTCTGGTTGGCGGCAAGGTTGCCGTGCGTCAGGGCCACGCCCTTGGGCTCGCCCGTGGTCCCCGATGTGTAGATCAGCGTAGCCAGGTCCGCCGGCCCCACGGAGCGCACCAGCGCGTCGAAGACGGGATCGCGCTCGCTGCCCCTCGCGTCGGCATCGTCCATCAGGCTGCCAAAGTCGATCGCGCCCTCCGGCGGCGACGGGTCCATGATCACGATCCGCTCGATCGAGGTCCGATGCCGCAGGCTCTTCAGCTTGTTGAATTGCCGGCGCGTGGAAACCACCGCGATCCTGCACCCGGCGTCGGCCAACTGCGCCGCTGTCTGCTCGCTGGTCAGCGTGGGGTAAATCGGCACATCCACCGCGCCAATGGCCAGCGAGGCAAAGTCGGTGACGGCCCACTCCCAGCGGTTCTCGCTGATGAGGGCGATGCGGTCGCCCTTTTGCGCGCCCAGCTTGAGAAGAGCCAGGGCCAGGGCTCGCACGCGCTGATAAATCTGGTCAGAGGAGATCGGCTGCCACTGGCCGAATTCGTCCTGCCACAGGATGGCGCCGGGGCTGGCCGCCCCCGAGACCCGGAGAAACAGGTCGTTGATGGTGGAGAGCGGTGCGATCTGTGCCATGAGACTTTCTGTTCCCTTCGCCTACAGAACAGATGGCTGAAATCTGCTCTGGATTCGCCGGAAACTCCCGAAACACGAACCGTGGAGAGTGTATCAGCGCGGAGGGGAAACTTTGAATCGAAGATTTGGACTGAAATTGCCTTCGCCCGGGCAAAAATCCCTGCTTGCATACTTATGCACCTTTGCTGTATATTTATACGCAGATCGCTACAATCTGGTCTTTACCGTGCAACCGGCCATGAAACATCAACGCCTGAGCGCCATCCGCGACGTACTTTCGAGCTCGCTCGTCTCCAACCAGGACGAGCTTCGCCGCAAGCTGCGCCGGCGCGGCTTTCACGTCACGCAGGCCACGCTCTCGCGCGACATTCACGAGCTGCGGCTGATGAAGGGGCCTGGCGGCTACTCGCTGCCGAACGGTACAAACGGCGCCCAAAGTGCGAATGGCGCGACTGCCGCTGTCGTTGAAGACGATAGCCCGCCCTCGGTGGCCGAGATGATCGAGAGCTTTGGCCTGCGCGTGCGCCAGGCCATGAACCAGGTGGTGGTGGGTACGGTGATGGGCGGCGCGCAGCCGGTAGCGGCCTCGATCGATCATGAGGCCTGGCCCGATGTGGTCGGCACCATCGCCGGCGACGATACGGTACTGATTATCTGCCCGGACCCGCGAAGGGCCGGCGAAGTGGAAACCCGCATAAGGACGATGCTCGAATCATGAACGACACGATTCATACCGCTACGATCCAAACCGCTGTCATCGGAGTCACCGGTTACGCCGGCGCCGAACTGGCGCGGCTGCTCGTGCGCCATCCGCGCCTTAAAGGCAAGCCGCCGGTCTTTGCCGGCCGCATCGACCAAAAAGACGCCGCCCGCGGCGGCGTACCGCTCGCAGAGATTCACCCCCATCTGATTGACTCGCACGGCAGCGGCAAGCTGAAGCTTGAGCACTTCTCCTGGGATCTGCTCACGGCGCGCGGCGTTAACGTGCTGTTTCTGGCCACGCCGCATGAACAATCTCGCGAGTGGGTGCCTGAGGCGCTCACCCGCGGCCTGAAAGTCATCGATTTGTCCGGCGCATGGCGGCTTGAGGACGCTGCCAACCGGGCTATCTACGCCTTTGCAGACGACGGCACGGAGAAGGCCGCCGCCATTCAGGCGCAGTCTGTTTACGGAATGCCGGAACTCCATCGCGAGCAGATCAAAGGCGCTCGCCTCATCGCCAACCCCGGCTGTTACGCCACCTCAGTCATTCTGCCGCTCAAGCCGCTGGTCGCCGCCGGGCTGGTCGATCTTGACCGCGGCATCGTCGCCGACTCCAAAAGCGGCGTGAGCGGCGCAGGCAAGAATCCGTCTGCCAAAACGCACTTCATGTACGCGGCCGACAATTTCTCGGCCTACGGAGTCTTTACGCACCGGCACACCGGCGAGCTGCTTGAGCAGATCGGCATTAGCGCGGACCAGATCGTATTCACGCCGCACCTGCTGCCCATTCCGCGGGGCATTCTTTCCACCATCTACGTGCATTTCAAGGAGCCGCAGACGAAAGCATCTGTGGCAAAGATCTATCACGAGTTTTTCGCGTCGAGCCCCATGGTGCGGCTCTACGACGGCTCACTGCCTCAGATCCAGCATTCGGTGCGCACCAACTATGCCGACATCGGCTTCCAGCTTGATGAGTCGGGCCGCCGCGCGGTCATCGTCAGTTGTCTCGACAATCTGCTGAAGGGCGCGGCCGGCCAGGCTGTGCAGAACCTGAACGTGATCGAGGGCTGGGGCGAAGCGGAGGGACTCGAATGAAGTACGTCGTCAAACTGGGCGGGGCGGGCCTGGAAGTTCCTTCACTGCTCAAAGGCTGTATGCGGGCCATCGCCGAGCTGGCGCGCGACGGCAACCAGGTGGCCGTGGTGCACGGCGGCGGTGTGCAGTTGACCCGCACCCTGAAGGCGCTGGGCAAGCAAAGCGAATTCGTCAACGGTCTGCGCGTCACCGACGCCGAAACCCGTGATGCCGGCCTGATGGTCTTTGCCGGCAAAATCAACAAGAGCCTGGTGGCTGCCCTGGGCGCGCTGGGCGTTCCGGCCGTCGGCCTTTCGGGCGGCGATGGGCTGATGTTCCGCGCCCGCAAGAAGCGCACCGCGCCCGATCTCGGCTTTGTAGGCGAAATTGCCTCAAGCGACACGCGCTGGCTTGAAGCCATCTGGCAGTTGAGCGGCGTTCCCGTGCTCTGCTCCATGGCGCTGGGCTTTGACGGCGAGTACTACAACATCAACGCCGACGAAATGGCCTCGGCCTGCGCCATCGCCTGCCGCGCCGACGCGCTCGTCTTCCTCACCGACGTGCCCGGCGTAAAAGGCATGAACGGCGAGGTTTTGCGATGGCTGTCGATCGATCAGATTGCCGAAATGGCAAAAAACGCCATTATTACCGGCGGAATGCTGCCTAAATTGAGCGCCTGCCGCGAGGCATTGCTGAACGGCGTCAAGCGCGTGCGAATTCTTCCCGCTGAAGCTGCAGATAGTCTGCCCGACCTGTGCAGCTCGCGCATAGCCCACGGCACCGAAGTGATGGTTGCCTAGAAAAAGGGATCAGGGTTCAGGGGTCAGGGATCGGACTCCCGCCTGGCGAGCCGGAAATTCCAACCAAGGAGAAAGATTATGTCGAAACTTGCAGAGATTCAGGCCGCCGAAGCGCGGCTGCTCATTCACACGTACGACCGCTTCCCGGTTCTCTTTGTCGCCGGCGAGGGCGTCTATCTGATCGACGACGACGGCAATCGCTATCTCGATCTGCTGAGCGGCATCGGCGTCAACGCGCTCGGCTACAGTTCCAAGGTGATCCAGGAAGCCATTGCCAAGCAGAGCTGCACGCTGATCAACGCGTCGAATTATTACTTCAACGACAAGATGGCCGGCCTCGCCGAGCGGCTCACGCGCCTCACCGGCATGGATCGGGCCTACTTTGGCAACTCCGGCACCGAGGCGGTGGAAGCCGCGCTGAAGCTGGCGCGCGCGCATGCGGGCCTCATCCGCGAAGAAGGCCGCAACATCGGCACCAAGTTTCTTGCGCTTGAGCAGAGCTTCCACGGCCGCACCTTCGGCTCCATCTCGGCCACCTACAAGGAGAAGTACCGCCTGCCCTTCGGCCCCGTCGTCCCGGGCTTCGAGTTCGTGAACTTCAACGACATCGAAGACCTGCGCGCAAAATTCTCGAACGACGTCTGCGCCATCCTTCTCGAAGCCGTGCAGGGCGAGGGCGGCGTGCGCCCGCTCACTCCCGAGTTCTTCGCCGAAGCGCGCAAGCTGGCCGACTCCACCGGCGCGCTGCTGATCGTGGATGAGATTCAGGCCGGCTGCGGCCGCACCGGCAAGTGGTGCGCCTACCAGCACTACGGACGGATCGAAGCCCGACATCACCACGCTCGCCAAGCCCCTGGCCGGCGGCATTCCCATGAGCGCCACGCTCTGCACCAATGAAGTGGCCCGCGCCTTCCACGCCGGAATGCACGGCACCACCTTCGGCGGCGGTCCGCTGGCCTGCGCCGTGGCCATCGCCTTCATCGATACCGTCGAGAAGGAAAACCTGATGGCGCACGTGACCGAAACCGGCGAGTACTTCAAGCAGCAGTTGCGCGCGCTGGCCAAGAAGCACACCGGCATCATCGACGTGCGCGGCATGGGCCTGATGCTGGCCATCGAGCTCGATTCGGCCGAGATCGGCAAGCAGGCCGTCGCGGAAATGCTCAAGAAGCACATCGTCATCAACTGCACCTCGGATACGACGTTGCGCTTCCTTCCCCCGTACATATTCCAGCGCGAGCATGTCGATGCCGTCATCGCCGCGCTCGACGAAGTTCTCACCGAACTCACCGCGGCGGTTGCCGCGAATCCGGCCGCAGGAGGCAGTCATGGTGATCACTAACGCAGTTGTCGACACTCCCACTCTCCCGATTTCGATTCACAACGACCCGGACGTGCTGGCCGCCGCGGCCCGCATGCCCGGCGAAGATCTCTGCTCCATCGGCGATCTCACCAGCGCCGAGGTGCGCGCCATTTTGAAGCTCGGCCAAGACGTCAAGCGCCATCCCGGCCTTTACCGCCGCTCGCTCGACGCCCGGCAGATGGTGATGATGTTCGAGAAGGCCAGCCTGCGCACTCGCCTGGCCTTCGAAACCGGCATCAACACCATGGGCGGCAACGCCATCTTCGTCGACCAGACGAACTCCCCGCTCGGCGAGCGCGAAACCATTGCCGACGTGGCAAAGCAACCTCGAGCGCTGGGTCGACGTGATCGTGCTGCGCACCTACGCGCACGACACCATTACCGAGATGGCTTTGAACGCCAAAGTGCCGGTCATCAACGCGCTCTCTGACTTCGAGCATCCCTGCCAGGCGCTGGCCGACTTCATGACCATCGAGGAGCACTTCGGCACAGCCAGGGGCATCAACTTCACCTATGTGGGCGACGGCAACAACGTGTGCCACTCGCTGATGCTCACCGGCGCGCAACTGGGCACCAACGTCACGGTGGCCACGCCGCGCGGCTACTCGCCCGACATCGAGATCGTGACCAAAGCGCGCGAGATCGCCGAAGAGAACGGCTGCCAGATCCGCCTGCTGCAGGACCCGCAGGCGGCCGTCGAGGGCGCCGACGCCGTCTATACCGACGTCTGCGTCTCCATGGGCCTGGAGCACGAGTCCACCAAGCGCGCGCCCATCTTCCGCCCCTTCCAGGTGAACGAGGCGCTGATGGCCAAAGCCAAGCCCAGCGCGGTCTTTATGCACTGCCTGCCCGCGCGCCGCAACGAAGAAGTGACCGACGCGGTCATCGACAGCCCGCAGTCGATCGTCTTTGACCAGGCCGAAAACCGCATGCACGCGCACAAGGCGCTGTTGTTGCTGCTGCTGGGCGGGCTGGCAAATGTGGCGAATTTTCAGTAGGACAAATGCTGAGGAGTGACGATGTTTGAACCGAAGGACGATCAGTCACAAAAAACCGTACAATCGTATCCAGATCCTACAAGGTCATGACTGGGCTTGTCATTTTTGTTGGAGGGATCATTTTATTCTGGTATCTCTCGCACAGAGATGCAGAAATTGCGCAGAGACAAAAAGTCGTCGTTGGCATTATTCAAACAATAAGTAGGCGAGGACACGGAACAGCAACCTATGAATTTCAGCTCGATGGCAAAGATTATCGTGGATCTGAAGTCGACTGGAAGCATCGGATTTGACTTAGGAAGCTCAGAGCTCGGTATCAAAGATTAAGCGATGATCGAGGCCCCGCAGATCCAATGGGCTGTAAAGGAAACCTCATGGACTGGAGGCATTCCAATTTCCATTCTCCGAGCGGATGGAGATTTCATCAAGAGTAGGCGTTGGGAGAATGGGAGCCTTCCGCTTCTCGTAGACTTCCACATAGAGAAAGCGCAGGATTGCGGGAGCGGCGTCATGAGTGGCCGAATAGTGGGGTGTCCTCCCAATTGGAAACAGATTGAGCTGCGAAGCACATCAGCTTGGCTGAAAATACAGTTTCCTCCTGAAGTGCCTGATGTCGAGGCTGCACTAAAGGAATTGGCTTTCATTGGTTCTGTCGATCAATTCGAAGGAACACCTTAATAGCTCGATAAGGAGTTCCTTCCGAATAAGCGAAACCTTGACTCATTAGTTGAACATGATGATGGTAGAATTTTTCTGGGATGTCAATTAGGGATTGGATTTCATCTCGGCAATTGAAATGAGAAATGAGAGGTCGAGATAGCCAGAACCACGACATTTAACCCGTTGAGAGTTTCACAGATCAACGATGTCTTGGAAGGATATAGCGAAAAAAGCCTTCCGGAAGCTAAGGCGCTTTTGCCTTACGCTGACGGAAAACCTGTTGGCGGACTCGCATTTCATCTCTGATTCCTGCCTATAATTTTGTCACTGGCGGCGAGGCGAAGTTTGATGACCTTCGCGTCTATATGACGATTGATGAACTTAAGAAATGTCGTCAACGATATCAGTGAAAAGGTTCCGATATGTCAAATATTCGTACTCAAACATGGCATAATTGAGGCAAAGGTATAGTCTTCATCATTATGTCCCGCTATTCGCCTCTAGCCAGAGATTTGGAGGCTAAAAGCTAATTTTCTGAGGTCTTAAGAGTATGTCCGTAATTCTCGAATCCCTGCCCGTCGGCCAGAAAGTCGGCATCGCCTTCTCCGGCGGGCTTGACACCTCCGCTGCTCTCCACTGGATGCGGCAGAAGGGCGCCATCCCTTACGCCTACACAGCCAACCTGGGCCAGCCCGACGAAACCGACTACGACGCCATTCCGCGCGCGGCCCTCGACTATGGCGCCGAAAAGGCCCGGCTCATCGACTGCCGCAGCGCGCTGGTTCGCGAGGGCATGGCCGCGCTGCAGGCCGGCGCCTTCCACATCTCCACCGCCGGCGTAGCCTACTTCAACACCACCCCCATCGGCCGCGCCGTCACGGGCACCATGCTGGTGGCGGCCATGAAGGAGGACGAGGTCAACATCTGGGGCGACGGGTCCACTTACAAAGGCAACGACATCGAGCGCTTCTACCGCTACGGCCTGCTCGTCAATCCCAGCCTCCAGATCTACAAGCCCTGGCTCGACGCCGCTTTCATTGACGAGCTGGGCGGCCGCGCCGAAATGTCCGCCTTCATGCAGCGCTCCGGCTTCGCCTACAAGATGTCGGCCGAGAAAGCCTATTCCACCGACTCCAACCTCCTCGGCGCGACCCATGAAGCCAAGGATCTGGAGTATCTTTCTTCGTCCGTCAAAATCGTCGTCCCCATCATGGGCGCGGCCTTCTGGCGCGATGACGTCGAGATCGCGCGCGAAGAGGTCGTCGTCCGCTTCGAAGAGGGCTTGCCCGTCGCGCTCAACGGCCGCGAGTTCACGGATCGCTGTCGATTTTTGCTTGAGGCCAACCGCATCGGCGGCCGCCACGGCCTCGGCATGAGCGACCAGATTGAGAACCGCATCATCGAAGCCAAGAGCCGCGGAATCTACGAGGCCCCGGGACTCGCTCTGCTCTATATCGCGTACGAGCGGCTCATCACCGGCATCCACAATGAGGACACCATTGAGCAGTATCGCGAGAACGGCCGCAAGCTGGGCCGCCTGCTCTACCAGGGCCGCTGGTTCGACTCGCAGGCCATCATGCTGCGCGAAGCTGCCCAGCGCTGGATCGCCAAAGCCGTCACAGGCGAAGTCACGCTCGAGCTGCGCCGCGGCAACGACTACTCAATTCTGAACACGGAGTCGCCCAACCTCACCTTCCACCCCGAGCGCCTGAGCATGGAGAAGACCGAATCCGCCTTCTCGCCGCGCGACCGCATCGGCCAGCTCACCATGCGCAACCTCGACATTACCGACACGCGGGAGAAGCTGCTCACCTATGCCAGGGCCGGCCTGCTCACTCTCAGCACAGGCAGCGAGATGCCGCAGCTCACGAGCGGCAAGGAGAAGGAATAGATTGCGGTGCGGGATGCTTTGTAAAAGGGCACGGCTTTAGCCGGGCCGCAAAGATTGCAAGGAATTTCGGGGCTTTAGCCCCTGAGGACGCTTTTCAAGGCGTTGAATAGACATTGACTACAGGAACACTCAAATCAATGTCCAACGACAAACAATCCGCAAAGATGTGGTCCGGCCGCTTCCGCGAGCCTCTTGACGCCGAGTTTGAGGCATGGCAGAAGTCGATCGTCTTCGACTGGCGGCTGCTTCCTGAGGAGGTTGCCGCCAGCAAGGCGCACGCTTCGGCTCTGATCGCTGCCGGAATCCTCACCGAAGAGGAAGCAGCGAAGATCAGGAAGGCGCTCGACGCGATTGCCTCGGAGCATTCCACTGCCGATGGCGAGAGTGAGGTGCGCGACCACCCCAGCGCCGAGGACATTCATCACTTCGTGGAGTTGAAGCTTGTCGAGCGCGTGGGCCCGCTCGGCCTCAAGCTGCACACCGGCCGCAGCCGCAACGAACAAATTGCAACTGATCTGCGCCTCTACGTGCGCCGTCAGATCGGTCTCGTCGTCGATGGCCTCGCCGCCTGGGCCAATGCGCTGCTCGCGCAGGCTCGCGCCGCGGGCGAAGCCGTCATGCCTTCCTACACCCACCTGCAGCGCGCCGAGCCCGTGCTCGTTGCTCACTGGCTGCTGGCCTACATCGAAATGGCTCTGCGCGACGCCTCGCGCCTGCGCGACTGCGCCGCGCGCTTGAATTACTGCCCGCTCGGCTCGGGCGCTGTGGCCGGCGCCACGCTCGCGCTTGACCGCTCCATCGCCGCCAGAGAGCTCGGCTTCACCGCGCCCACGCCGAATTCCATTGACGCCACCAGCGACCGCGACTTCGTTCTTGAATACCTGCAGGCGCTCGCCTTCGTGGGACTGCACCTCAGCCGCTTTGCCGAAGAGATCACGCTTTTTGCCACCGCCGAGTTCGGTTTTGTCGAGCTGCCCGAGGCCTTTTCCACCGGCTCGAGCGCCATGCCGCAGAAGAAGAACCCCGATCTCACCGAGCTTTTGCGCGCCAAAGCCGGCCGCCTCAACGGCGCGGCGCAGGCGGTCGCCATGCAACTGAAAGGTCTGCCTCTGGCCTACAATAAAGACATGCAGGAGACCCAGGAGCCGGTCTTTGCAGCGGGCTTTGTACCTCAAATGCTTTCGCTGGTGGCGCGCTTCACGGCGGCGCTCAACTTCCGCCGCGAGCGGATGAGCGAGGCCGCGCAGACAGGCTATCTGAACGCCATGGCCGCGGCCACCTACCTCGTCCACAAGGGCGTTCCCTTTCCGCACAGCGCACGAGAAAATCGGTCAGATGCGTCCGTTATGCGATCGAGAAGGGCGTGGAGCTAGGCTCGCTCTCGCTTGACGAACTCCGCCAGTTCGGACCCGAGTTCGCTGAAGACTTCTACCACGCCATTTCGCTTGAACCTACGCTCGATTGCCACGACGTCATCGGCGGCACGGCGCGTGCGCGGGTGCTCCAGGCGCTTGACGCCGCCGCGGAGCGCATTGCTGCGCTCAGATCCCAGGAGGCTGCCCATGCTGGTGCGTAAGGCCCGGCTCCAGGACGCCTCGCAAATTCACGACCTGGTCAACTCGCTTTCGGCCGACGGCACGCTGCTCAAGCGCGACTTCGCCGAGATCTGCGAGAACATCCGCGACTTCACCGTGGCCGAGTCCGACGGCGGCGTTTTTCTCGGTTGCGGAGCGTTGCACCTCTACGGACCGCATCTGTGCGAAGTGCGCTCCATCGTCGTCAAGCCGGCAGCCAAGGGCCAGGGCGCAGGCGGCGGCATCCTGAAGGGGCTCATCGAAGAGGCCGAGGAGCACGGTGTGCAATCTGTCTGCCTCTTCACGCGCATCCCCGATTTCTTCTTCAAGTATGGCTTCCGTACCGTCGAAGACAAGGCCGAACTGCCTGACAAGATCTTCAAAGACTGCCAACTCTGCCCGCGCCTGCACCGCTGCGACGAAGTAGCCATGGTCCGCGGCCGCCTTCCGCGCGTCGCTCTGCTCGGCACCGCGCACGAAGCCCAGGAACTGGTGCGCATCACCGGGTGATGGGGAAGTTAGAAATCCGCCAGCATCGAGAGTCGTTTGGGAGACCGATCGCGATTCTTTTGACTTATCAAGCCAATTCACGCTGGAATCTGGCTTCAATCCCTCGTGCGAGCGACCGCTCCGCTGGTTACTAAAGTTGTATCCCTATAGCATTAACCTGAAACTGCAATTGCTAGAACTGAAAAAACCGAATACTATAATTCGGGTTATAGTCGCGGTCCGCGCCAGTGGCGAGGATTTATGAAAGAGCCTCAAGAGAGTTCGCCGGTTGCTCAAGTGATCCTTGCAGCGACCACTGTATTCGGTATGATACTGGGCTTCCTGCTCGGATGTGAGCTCGCGATTCCTCTGGCTGAGTTTCAACTAAGGGGTTACCTAAACCGGGTGGTGGCCCAGGATAATGCTTCCTTGAATGAAGCGCGCACCGTTCTGGACTCCTCTCGGCATTCGATCACCCCGCCATGCTCCGATGCGGAATTGAGTTTTTTCCGTAACCTCGTCTTCCAAGCGGATTATCTCCGGGATGCCGGGCGGATTCACTTGGGGAGAGTTGAGTGCTCCGCCAGCGCCAGCCGCCCATCGCAGCCGATTGGCCAGTACAGGGCAGGGCTGGCTTTGCAGAGTGGGATCCCTGCCAAAGACACTCTAATTCCGATTCGAGATGCGAGCCTGAAAACTGCGGGGATGCAGCAGGAGGGCTTTTTCGTCATCTTTAGTTCGCGCCTGCCGGACGTGCAGGGTGCCCTGCGCTTTCATCCAACACTCAAGCTCTTCGGAGGAACAGCCCCGCAATCGCCAGGGCAGGACAAACCCGTTACATCTCCCGGCGTGGTTACAGATAACGTAACTCAACAGGGGGACAGCATCGTAGCAGCACATTGCTCTTCGGTTCTCTCAGGTTGTGTTACAGCATCGGTCGGCGTCAGCGACGCAAGGCATGGAGAGATGATGGCTGTTGCCGGCACATCCCTCGCCGGCGGCATCGCCGGCGTTTACCTTGGCATCGTCCTTTGCGCTTCTCGCCGGCGAAGCCGCTCATTGGTTCAGCAGCTGAGACGGGCGATCGCCGCAGAAGAGCTGCATGTGTTTTATCAGCCCATCGTCGACCTGGCTAATGGAAACATTGCAGGTTGCGAAGCGTTGGCGCGCTGGACGAAACGCGATGGCACTGCAATAAGTCCCGAAGTATTTGTTCAACTTGCGGAGGAAAGGGGCTTCGTCGGTTCGCTTACATGCTTTGTTCTGAAGCGCGCGTTGAAAGAGCTCGAAGAGGCGATCAAGAAGATTCCGGCCTTTCGCGTGAACATCAATGTTTCGCCGGCAGACTTGGTCGACCCCAAATTCCTGCCGATGCTCTACCAAGCCGTGAGAGAGGCTAGACTGCGCCCAAGCAGCATCGCTCTCGAGATCACAGAGAGAACCGCCACCCATAACGAAGCCATGGGGACGATCCGCGATCTCCGGCGAGTGGGATATGGGATATACATCGACGATTTCGGAACCGGCTATTCGAACCTCTCTTCTCTCCTGTACCCTGCCATCGACAGCATCAAAATCGACAAGACATTTATCAAGGCGCTTGGGACCGATGCTGTGACCATCGCCATTGTGCCGGAGATCCTCAGGATGGCACGTAAGCTAGGTCTCGGAGTGGTGGTCGAAGGAATCGAATTGCAGGAGCAGGCGGATTATTTCTCGACCGAAGACGTCAGGATGTACGGGCAGGGGTGGTTGTATGGACGTCCCATGCCTGCCGGCGAACTCCTCCGGCTCTTGGGTCTCGCGAGTCACCCGGAAAAAATCACCGCCAGTCGCTTTGCTGCGGCTACCAAGCGCAACAGGCGGCGCCCGGTTGAAAAGGCCGAATCCGCTATAACCTTACATGCTCGACAGTTTGCGGAATGAATGTGTCTGCGAAAAAGCTCCTGTAATAGGAGCCTGCCCTGAGCGGAGATCGCGCCAGCGATGGGGCTCTGTAACTGATTCCAAGCAGCCTCAAATGCGCAAAACAAATCAGGCGCCATTCGCATCCGCGAACAGCGCCTGACTGGTTATTACCGGAGCGTGGCGCCAGGTCTCCTGGCTGGCGCCCCAAAACTGCAGATCCTTCGACCCCGGTCGCCTGCGGCGACCTCGTCTCAGGAGGCCTTGCTCACCGTGACTCCCGTATACGTCACAGCGCCGTCGGCGCCCTTCGTCGTGCTATCGGCCTTGATCGAGCCCTTTACCTTGGAATCGGCCGAAACCACGAGCTTCGAAAGATACGAGGTGTCCTTTACCGTCCACACCGAGCCCTTGTCGAGGTAAACCACGACGCCGTTGTTCACCATCGGGCTGGCTGCGGTCTTCACTTCTCCCATGTTGTTGCGGTTGCCGTACCTCACGCCGTCCTTGGTGTAGTTGGCATCGGTCATCTTCATGCTTTTGAGCATCATGTCTACAAAATGTGTCGTCGAGCCCGACGAGATGATTCCGTTGACGGTGCTGTTGGTGAAGTGGAAAACCAGATTCTGCGCGGCGGTGCGGGCGTTGTAGAAGTCGCCATTGAGGGCCGCGTCGCCATTGCAATCGGTAAAATAGCCGACGACGTTGGAGTTGTACATGAACGAGGCGCCGCCTTCCATGAACGAGCCCTTCGTCCAGTTGAACTCCTTTGTCAGGTCGGCCTTTTCGTCCTTGACCGCGACCTTGTCCTTGAACTCGACCTTCTGATCGATCACCTTGCCGGTCGCGTCGGTCAAGTTGCTGCCCATGCCCGGATCGTCGTTATCCATCAGCAGGAAGAGCACGCCGTCGCCCGTGTTATTCAGCTTGCCGTGGTTGACTTCCACCTGGGGAGAGTTGAGGCCTCCCATGCCGCCGCCGCTCTTGATCAGAATCGCGGCCATCTTGGTGTTGATGGTGGAGTGGTCCACGTGGAGCACGCCGCCCATGTTGCTGTGCGAATAAATGCCGAAACGGTTGGAGTCGACGGTCGATCCGTTGACAAACGAGACGCTGGCGTACTCGTTGGCGGCGATCGAAGCATAGCTCACATTGTGCAGGTGGGTATGGTCGAAGATATTCAGGTTGGCGCCGATCGAGTAGCTGCCGTAGCCGTCGCCCCAGCCGCCTTCCGAGACGGGGAGAACCGACAGGTCGCTGTTCTTGACCGTGTTTTTGCCCGACCAGAAGTAGAGGTTGAGGAACTCGTGGGGCAGCTTGCCGCCGTAGCCGTTGGCTTCGCTGTAGGCTCCAGTGATGCCGGCCTTGGCGAGGGCGTCCTTGGTAGCGGGCTTGACGCCATCGACGGAAAGAATGGCCCACCCGGCAGACTTCACCGTGATGTTGTCGTAGTGGTTGTCGTAGTAGCCGACCATCTGCAAAGCGCGCACGTCGCCGAACAGGCCCAGCATCCACACCGAGGTCGGAACCCTCTGGTTGTTCCCGTAGGCCGTGATGGCCGTATCCTTGATGGTCATTTTGGCCGGATGGTCGATGTCATAAGAACCGGCGAAGACGCCCGACCGCGCCGTGCCATGGGTAACGATCTTGCTGTTTGAAATGCTGAGATCGCCGCCCTGAAACACAGCCACCGCGCTGCCCAGGCCCGACATGTCATTGCCGCCGTCGGCAGTGATGTCGGTCGTCAAATTCGAAATCGAGTACGGCTGATTGACCACCGTAATGCCGTTGAACTTCGGCGATTTCGCTGTGATCGTGACGCCCTTCAGCGACTTCGCGTCGTAGCTGCCGCCAACCAGCGCGCTGGTCGCCGACTTCGTGGGTTCAATTGCGCCCTTTTCGACCAGCAGAGCGCTGCGATAAACGTTCGCCGTGGTGTCGCCGGGACCTTCCATCTCGCCTCCGCCCACCATGGCGCCCGGTCCGCCGCCGCCGGGACCACCGGCCGCTCCACCTGGAGCGCCGCCACCAGGACCACCGCTCATGCCACCAGGACCGCCAGCTGCTCCACCTGGTCCGCCACCGCCCGGTCCGCCGCTCATGCCGCCAGGTCCGCCAGCAGCCGCACCGCCCGGAGCGCCTCCGCCCGGTCCACCTGCGCCGGGAGCGCCTCCGCCCGGACCACCGCTCATGCCGCCAGGACCGCCACCCATTGTGCTGCCGGATTTGCCCACCCCGACCAGATCAGTCGTTTTGCCGTCAAGCACCTCCAGAACGACTTTTCCCTGATATGTCCCTGCCGCGATAGGAGTCTCTACGCCATTCACCGTCATCACCAGGAACTTGCCGTCCGCGGCCTTGGGCAGGTTGCCTGCCTGAATCGTCAATCCGTTTGCATGCGTCTCGGTCTCGGTCACTACCTGGCCTTGTGCCTGCGCCTGCATTGCAAAAACGCAAAGCGACAGTGCCCCAGCCAGCAGCGCCAGCGTGCCGATCTTTCGTGTCAGTTTTGTCATGGCGATCTTCTCCCTCTCGTTCTCGTTCAAATTTTGCGATTTGCGATTTGCACCGCAAATCGCGTTTCGTCCCGTTCGTTCCTGACTACGGTGTCCTATTCAAATCCCTGATCTCACTCCACGGCCAGCTTCGCGGCCCGAGGCACCCGCCGGCCAAGCCCGAGCATCCGCCTTCGTCCAGCCACTGGGCAAAAACGATGCGGGCGCAACACCGCGCCGGATTGTACGGGCAATCCTTGGAAACACTAAAGGCCATAGCTGCTGGAGGTCAAGTAACGTTCAGTAACGACGCGTCCGGCGTGAAGTCAACCGCAGAGGGCGCAAACGTGCTCGCCGGGGTTCCGCGCCACCGCGGCCCGGGCAGACAAGGCCCATGAGCAGCGCGCGCGATGCAGATTTCAATCCCAGTGAATTTTGTGCGGCAGCAGATAGGTGAAGCCCGTCAGAAGCTCCCAGCGCGTCGAGGTGCTGGTCAGTCCGCGATTGAAAGCTAAATCGAAAACCAGATTCCTTTTCGCGTTGTAATTCACGGCCCACAGGTTCCCTACGGTACGGCTCCGTAAAAATGGCTGAGTAAAATCCCAGATTTCTCCGGAGAGGCCGAAGTCCTTTCCGAGAGCGTGGGAAACCGAAAGTGTCTGCCCAAACTGGCCGCGTCGCACTCCCTGATCGCTGGTGACTTCGTTGAATAAATAGTTGGTGTCGTAATGGAAGCCCTTGACGTCGGCGCTGAAGAGAACGACCGCCGAATTTTTTGCGCTGCCGATGTCGATATCCGGTGTTCCTCCGTCCAGAACCCTGCCGAAATAGCTCAGCGCAACCGTCGGGCGCACGCCTTCGCCATGACTTACGACTCCCTGGACTCCGAGGGCCACATCTCCGGAGCCGTTCTGGGGCGCGGTATCGGAATGAACGTAAGGACCGACGGCCGCCAGCAGTTGAATTCGCTGCGAAACCGTGAATTTCGTCACCTCGCCCAGACTCGCCTGCGAGTTGAACTCCGGGGAGTGCCACGCGGCCAGCAATCCTGTCTCAAATTGCAGGTACCCAACCGGCGTGAGGGTGGCGGGTGTCGAAACCGTGGGCCTTCCCGGATTGGCGAGAGGGACGTCGTCTTTCGGCGCAGACGCCCGCCGTCTTTCCGTCCTCAGAGGTTGTGTTTGCCCCCCGGGAGAGAGCCGTCGTCTGGCTGCCGCTCTGAGAGAGCGCGCTTTCTGAGCAAAAAAGTGCAGCAACCATCGCGAACAGGACAGGCGCCCAGCCCTGAGAGAAAGCCGCGACAAAGCCGTGTTTGAAGACATTGCATACAATTCCGATGCGGCGGAGGGAAACACGTCAGATGACGCCACTGATCCCAGAACTCCCCTTACAGCCCCAGCCTCTTCCACATCGCATCCACCCGCGCTTTGGTCGCCGCGTCCATCTCGATCTCCGTGGGCCAGGGGCGCTCGAAGCCTTCGGCCTTCCACTTGCGCGTGGCATCGATGCCCATCTTCGACCCGTAATTCGGAAGACGGCTTGCGTGGTCAAGCGAGTCCACGGGGCCGAGCGTGAACTGAATGTCGCGCTCCGGATCGATGTTGTTGGCCACGCGCAGCACCACCTCGCCTATATTCTGCACGTCGCAGTCCTCGTCCACCACCACAATGCACTTGGTGAACATGGCCTGGCCGAGCGACCAGATGGCGTGCATCACCTTGCGCGCCTGACCCGGGTAGCTCTTTTCGATCGACACGATCATCAGGTTGTGAAAGACCGCTTCCGGCGGCAGGTGAATGTCGATCAGCTCGGGAATTGTCATCTTCATCGCGGGCAGAAAGATGCGCTCTACCGCCTTGCCCATCCACGCGTCTTCCATGGGCGGCTTGCCCACGACGGTTGCCGCGTAGATCGGGTCGCGGCGGTGCGTGATGCAGGTGAGATGAAAAACCGGGTAGAGATCGGCGAGCGTGTAAAAGCCGGTGTGGTCGCCGAAGGGACCCTCCGCGCGCAGCTCGCCCAGCTCCACGTAACCTTCGAGCACGATCTCGGCCTGCGCGGGCACTTCCAGATCGACGGTCTCGCATTTGACGATCTCCACGGGCCTGCCGCGCAAAAATCCCGCAATCAGGAGTTCTTCGACCTCCGGCGGCGCGGGCACAATCGCCGCGAAAGTCGTCGCCGGGTCAGTTCCGATCGCGACGGCCACCTCCATCCGCGAGCCCTTGACATTGCCCAGCGCCACCTGCGGCAACCCGCCCACGGACCCCGCGGGAACCGCCGTTGCTCCGCCCGCCGTCTCCGCCATCATGGCCACGCGCGCGGATGCGGATCCTTCCCCAGCCTCATCACCCGTCCAAAAAGCTGCCGTCCGCAGGACTTCGCGATAGTGTTCGGCGGCCACCTTCTGCCGCTGCCAGTGCATGCCGGTGGTCTGGCCGTCGAAAACCTGCATACGGTACATGCCGATGTTGCGCCGGCCCGTTGCGGGCGAGCGGGTGTGAACGCAGGGCAGAGTGATAAACCGCCCGCCATCGTGCGGCCAGCACTTGAGAATGGGAAATGCATTCAGGTCGAAGCCCTCGCGCAGGATGACCTGCTTGCACGCTGCCTCCTTCGCGCTCACCGTCTTTGGGAATGCGTTGCCGAGCGCCCCCAGTTGCGGCAGCATCTTCAGCTTGTCAAGCAGGCCCTCGGGAGCTTTCACGTTCATCAGCTCGCGGATGCGCCCGGCGATCTCGTCCAACCCCTCGACGCCCAGCGCCAGAGCCATTCGCCGCTCGCTGCCGAACTGATTGATCAGAACCTTGTGGCCGGGATGGCCCTTCACGTTTTCAAAAAGCAGCGCCGGCCCGCCGGACGCATAGCCGCCACCAGTGGGTGCCCCATCCTTTCCGCGTTCTGTGCGGAAAGGGTGGGAACCACGACCGCCCATTTTCGAAACCCGGTCCGTGATCTCGGCAATCTCAAGCTCCGGCGAGACCTCCTCGCGGATGCGCCTCAGCTCTCCGTGCTTTTCAAGCGTTTTGATCCAGTCGCGCAAATCGTCGTACGCCAATGCCGTGCTCCTGCCCCCCAGGCGGTTTCATGCCGGTAACAACTTTCGAACCGCCTCAGGGTCATATTAGCGTAGGTGCTGCCAATCGCGGCCCATTTGATTTAAAATTGGGGTTCCGCAGATCTAACCTGATAAGGAGAATTTCGAATGAAGTCTTTACTGTGCCTGCCCGCTATTCTTCTACTTTCTCTCAGCCTGAGCCAGCCGGCCTTCAGCCAGAGCGCTGCCGACCTCTACAGCTCGAAATGCAAAATGTGCCACGGCGCCGACGGCAAGGGAAATACCCCCGTCGCCAAGACCATGGGCGTTCACGATTTCAAGAGCCCTGAAGTGGCAAAGGAATCCGTGGCCGACATGATCGCGGTCACCAAGAACGGCAAAAACAAGATGCCGGCCTACAACGGCAAGCTGACTGACGATCAGATCAAGGATCTGGTGACCTATATCCGCTCGCTCTGAGGCATTCATCCGAAAGGGAGAATTCAGAGCATTGCTTCAGTCCCCTGCTGCGCGCTCGGGAGCCAGAGCTTCCATCGGAAATCCGAGCTTTCTCCACGCTTCGAGGCCGCCGCGCAGGGGATGCACTCTTTCGATGCCGAGTTTGCGCAAGGTCATGGCGGTCTTTGCCGCCGTGGCCTCGCTCGGGCAGGTGCAATAGAGCACAATCTCGCGGTCGCTCGGAATCTCGTGATAACGGCTGGCCAGCGCCGCAGGCGAGATATGGAGCGCCCCGGGCAGCGTGCACGGATCGGAAATTAACTCCAGCGGATGACGAAGGTCCACGATAAAGATCTCTTCACCCGCATCGAGCAAGCGCTTCAATTCTTCCGGTTCCAAACGCGCCGCCGCCAGTTCCTTCAGCACCTTGCGGCGCCGGACGACGCGTGCCACGAGGAAACCGGCCACACCGAGAATCAATAATCCTCCTGAGAATCGGCCCGCCCATCCGAGGAGGGCGGCGCTGTGTTTCAGCGCGTCGCCGAAGAAGCGGCCCACGGCCAGCAGACTCCCCATCCAGAGAATCGCTCCCACGAAGTCATACGAAATGAACGATCGATAATCCATACGCATCTGCCCGGCCGCGGGGGCAGCCAGCATGGCCAACCCCGGCACGAACTTGGCAAAAATCAAGGTGAGGCCCTGGCGGCGACCGAAGGACTCCTGAGTTCGGCGTACGCAAGTTGTAGGCTCGATTGCGAGGTGGCAAAGCAACCTTAATACACGCTGCCCGTAACGGCGCCCTATCAGAAAGAGAATGCTGTCGGCCACCAGCAATGCGCTGAGTCCGGCGGCGAGCGCGAGGACAAAGCTCAATTGCCTTTCGGCCGAAAGCGCACCCGCGGCCAGCACGATCGGCATGGCCGGCAGCGGAAGACCAAGTTGCTCCACCAGCACCCACGCAAAGAGAAGCACGTAGCCGTACGTCACCAACACATGCGTCGGCAAAGCCATCACAGGAACCCCGGTTTCCATGGAAGCTCAAGACGCGGCGGAAGAACGGGCCAGGTCAGCGCCCCTTGCCCTATCGGATGACCGAAGGCGGAGATTCGGTTCAGTCAGGCCGGAATGAAGCCCCCAAATGCAAACGAGCCGCCCAAGCTGGGCGGCTCTTTGTTTTCTACTCTGTTCTCTGCTACTGCACAATGCCTTCGCTAGCCGCCGCTGGAAGAACTGCCGGCGTAGCCGCCTGCGCCTCACGCTCTTTGGAAACAAAGTAATTGTGATCCCACAGGTTCGCGTAGAATTCGCCGGTTAACTCGGCAGCACGCGGCCCGAAAGTGGGCCTGCCGCCCTCAAGGAAAAACACCGTCACCAGGCCGGCCTGCGGCGAGTAGGAGGCAAACCATCCGAAGCGTGTTCCCTTGTCCGAGCAGGTGCCGGTTTTGCCGATAACCTGCATTTGGCTAAAATTGGCGCGCAGCCTGCGGGCCGTCCCGTACTCAACGGCTCCGGCCATGCCCTCTTCCAGATCGGCAAGGTAGGGGCCGATCCCCAGCGCCCGCTTCACTCTGGGCTCAAACTGCGCCACCTCTTCCGCCGTCTCCGGATGCTGCAAATAATAGAGCGTTCCGCCGTTGGCGATGGCGGCGACGAAGGCCCCCAGTTGCAGCGGCGTCAGCGACACGCCCTGCCCGAAACTGCACATTCGCCCCACGCCGCCTTCCGATTCCGGCAGCACCTGGTCGGGATATTCGCCCAGTTGTTCCCCTGCGATGTTGTAGCCCGCCAGTTCTCCCAGACCGAACTCGTTCGCATAGTGGCGCACGCGTTCGAAGCCCAGTTCCCTGCCCAATTCCTCGAAATAAAGATTGTTGCTCTTGGCCAGGGCCTGCGTCATGTTCATCCTGAAGCCGCTGAGCCGCACCATGGTGTCCTTGGTCACCAGGCCCTCTTCAAGGGCCGCCAGCCCCACCGTCAGCTTGATCGTCGAGCAGGGTTCGGCGCCGGGCGAAAGCGCCAGCTTCTGGTTCACCATCGCCAGGACGCGCCCGTTCGAGGGGTCGATCACCACGGCTGTGCCGTTCATGTCGCCCAGCGCGTCAATCGCAGCCTGCCGCACCACCGGGTCCTCGCCCGCCACTACGTCCCCGTCGCCGATACCGCTGGCGAACGAACTGGCCGTAAAGCGCTCGTAGGAACGGCGCCGTCTCACTCGCACAGTGGCGCGTCGCGCGCCTGCGGCCGTAACGCCGGCGCGTACTGCTGTTGCCGTCTTGCTCGTGCGGTGCGCTGTGCCTGGGTGCGATGAGGTGAGCGCAGCCGATTTCGTCGCGCTGCCGGCTGCCTTGGACGACTGCACCTTCGAAGTGGTCTTCCCGGCGGCGGCGCGATGGCCGGTGCTGGAGTGCGTCTGCCTGAGATGTTGCCCGGTTGTTCTCGAATGGTGGAGCGTCGGCGGAACGTTCAGCGCGGCAGCGTTCAACGCCAACGTCCCGAGAATAGCGAAGATGAATGCGACTCGCCCAGCGCAGGAAACCCTCATCCAGCTAACATCCCTTCAACCTTGGATTTCGTGCCGTGCGGCCATCCCGGGGACAGCGCACTGCTCACCTATTTATGTAGATGCGGCCAGCCTCCGCAGGAATCGCTTTCATGCGCGCAGGCGCCCGGCCACCCTACCCAAATTGTCAGGTCCTTTCGACCAATATACAGCGAATGTGACCTGCGTGTACCGGGAAATGTCTGTTTCGCTAATACCTTCGTGCTACCCCAATGGAAGCCTCCCGGATTAAAACAACTTCCCCTTGATTTAAAGACGCAGCCGCCTCATAAACGCTGGCACGTCCAGCTCTCTTTCCGCCTCTTCTTCCCCCTCACTGAAGAGCGATCGGGCGCTCTTGCCCGCTTCGCCGTGAGAGTCTGGGGCGAGCGCCTGGACTTCTTCAAGAGTCCTCATCCCTGCCAGGCTGAGAGCAGGCTCAGAGGCGCTCTCACCAAACGGCGCCTCGGCCGGCAGCGCCGCCCCTGCCGATCCAGGTTCTGCTTCCTGCTCCATCCCCGACTCGGGGTGATCTTCAGGCTCCGCAACAGTCACCGTGGTTGACACCGCCAGCTTCGACGAAGCGAAAAAGAACGCCGTTTCCTTTTCCGCCTCCTTTTGCTCCTCCACCTCGCTCAGAAAGCGCGCGGGCTGCGCTTTGGCGGCAGGTCTGGTCCCGGCCGGCGGTTCGTTCAACCATGCGTCCGGCGCTACCACAGGCACCGAGACGACCGGCGTCTCTTCCACCGTCAGCATGCGCGCCCGCCGCTCCGGCATCTGGTCGCGGAAACCGGTCGCGATCACGGTGATCTTCACCTCTTCGCCCATCTTCTCGTCGAGCACCGCCCCAAAGATGATGTTGGCGTCTTCGTGCGCTGCCGACTGGATCAGCGACGAAGCTTCATTCACCTCCGACAGCTTCAGAGAGCTCGATCCGGTGATGTTGATCAGGATGCCGCGCGCCCCGTCGATCGCCCCGGCCTCGAGCAACGGCGAAGCCATCGCTGCCTGCGCCGCTTCAATGGCGCGATTGGCGCCTGAGCGCACTGACGTTCCCATCACCGCGTAGCCCATTCCCGCCATGGTGGTCTTCACGTCGGCAAAATCGCGGTTGATGATCCCGGGAATGGTAATGATGTCGCTGATTCCCTGCACGCCCTGGCGCAGCACGTCGTCGGCGATGCGAAAACTCTCAAAGAATCCCGCATCCTTGGCAACTGCCAGAAGCTTCTCGTTGGGAATTACGATCATGGTGTCAACGCTCTCGATCAGCTCCTTCAATCCGCGCTCGGCCTGCGCCAGCCGGCGTTTGCCTTCGAAAGCGAAAGGCCGCGTGACCACAGCCACGGTCAGGATTCCCATCTCGCTGGCCAGCGACGCGATCACCGGCGCCGCTCCGGTGCCCGTGCCCCCGCCCAGCCCCGCGGTCACAAAAATCATATCGGCGTCTTCAAGCGCCTCGATGATCTTCTCGGAGTCCTCGAGCGCCGCCTTCCTGCCGATGTCCGGATTCGAGCCCGCCCCCAGCCCAGCGGTCAGCCTCATCCCAAGCTGCAGCTTCACGGGCGCCTGCGACAGTTTCAGCGCCTGCACGTCGGTGTTGGCGGCGATGAATTCCACGCCTTCCATGCGTGCCTGGATCATGCGGTTGACCGCATTGCTTCCGCCACCACCCACGCCGATAATTTTGATCCGCGCCCCGCGGACGTTTTCATCTCGATACTGAATCCGCATCTCCGTGGCTTCGCTGATCGGCAGGTTCGTCTCCATGTGTTCTCCTCGATTTCTAAGGTCTTTTTCGCCGTCCCTGGTGAATGTCTATTCCCTCCCTAGTCCCTATTCCCTGCTTTCAATAGCTCGGCGCAAAAATCTCCCTCAGCTTTGAGCGGAACGTCGTCTTTTCCGCCGCCCGCAACATGCGCGTGCGGTGGGTGTAGAGAATGGTCCCGATCGCCACCGCGAAGCCCGGATACGTGAGCTCTTCCGGCATCTGCGAGAGCCGCACGGGTACGCCTGCGCGCGCCGGCACACGCAACTGGCTCTCGGTCACGTCCAGCATTCCCGGCAGCAGCGCGCCTCCGCCGGCCAGCACACAGCCTGCGCCCAGCGCGTCAAGCACGCCGCCCTGGCGCAGGCTCTCTCTCACGAAATACACCATCTCGCGCGCCCGCGGCTCAAGGATCTCGGCGATGGTTCGCAGCCCCAGCCGCTGCGGCCCAGGCTCCGGAGAAGCCACGTTGCCGTCATAAGGCGGAGACTGCGGGCGCGCAATCTCGATCTCGGCAAGCTGCGGCACGCTGGTGACGACCGCGTTGCCGAACTCCCGCTTCAGCGCCTCGGCCTGCGCCACCGGCATTTGCAGGCCCACGGCCAGGTCGTTGGTAAAGTGCGCGCCGCCGATGGGAATCGACGCCGTGTGCGCGACCGCGCCCTCGAAGAAGACCACCAGGCCGCTGGTGTGCGCGCCGATGTCAAGCAGGCAGACGCCCAGTTCGCGCTCATCGGCCGAAAGCGTGCATTCGGCCGCGGCAATCGGCTCCAGCACCGCCCCCGTCACTTCCAATCCCGCCCGGTTCGCGCAGGTCACCGTGCTCTGCAGCGCCGAACCCGAACAGGTGGCAATATGCAGATCCACCTGCAGCCGCGAGCCCACCATGCCCACCGGGTCAAAGATCCCCGGCTGCTCATCGAGAATGAACTGGCGGGGCAGCAAGTGCACAATTTCGCGGTCCGGAGGCCGTTCCACCGCCCGTGCTCTTTCCACCGCGGCGCGCACGTCCTCATGCGTAATTTCGCGCATGCGGTTGCCCAGTTCCAGGCCGCCGTTTGTGTTCAGCCCGCGGATGTGGGGTCCGCCCACGCCGACCGCGCATTCGGCAATATTCACCCGCGCCACGCGCTCGGCTTCTTCGCACGCCGCCCGCACCGCCTTTGCCGCCGGTGCCAGCTCCGCGATCAGCCCCTTGCGCATCCCCACCGATTCCACCTGCCCGTGCCCGCGGTAGCGCACCACGTTTTCCGTCACATCGGCCACGATCACTCGTGTCCAGGCCGCGCCGATGTCCAGCGCCACAATCAGGTTGTCCTGTTTCTGGCTCATCGCTTCAGTCCGCCTCGCGCTTCGCCGCCGGCACAGCCGGGCCGGCGGCAGAATGTGTTCCGGAATGCGGTTTGGCGCCTTTTACCTCACTGGCCGCCGAATGCCGCGCTGCCGTGGAGCTCACAGGCGGGCTCGCTGAAGCCGCAGCGCCTTTCGCGCCTTTCCCCGCCTTTTCCGCCGCCTTCTCCTTTGCCGTGCCCTTCGCCTTTCCGGCGCCTTCCGGCTGGCTCGCGCTCCCGGCCTGTCCTGTCACCCCGGAAGTCCCGCCTGCCGCCGCATCCGTCTTGCCCTCGACCGAGGACTCCGTCTCCTTGCCGGACGCCATCTGAAGGACCACCTGCTGGTCGTAGCGCAGATCCACGGCCGCCAGCCTCGGATACTGCTGCCTCCACTCCGCGATATGTTCCTTGTACCGTTGGTATCGCTCCAGAAAGCGATCGTCGCCGAAATGCGCCAGCACATCCGATCCCTGTTCGGAGATCAGCACTCGCGCATCCTCTGGGTCGGTCAGGTCGATCTCCGAGATCTGCTCCGAAAGCCGCTTCCCGCCCCCGTCCAATTCACCCATCAGCCGCGAGTAGACATCCATCCGGGCCTTTCGCGACGAGAGCGGGTCGCCCGGATCGATTCCCGTAAGAACCGGAAACGAGTAGTGCCGCTCGGCCATGGTCCGCGCCGCCATCGAGAGCAGAACGCCGTTCGCATCCACCAGCCCGATCCGGTTGCCCTGCCGCGTGAACGCCACAGGCCGCCTCTCCACCACCGCCACGCGAATCTGGTCTGGCAGCAGGCGCATAATCGTCGCCTTCTCGACCCAGGGAAGCGCTTCCAGCTCCGTCTTGCGCGCCTTCAGCGGGACGAAGAGGACATTGCGCCCGATGTCCTCGCCGAATACGGGCAGCATCTCGGCCCGGCTCACCTCGGCCAGGCCCGTTGCCTGAATGTTCTCGCCGCTCGCGATGCGGAAGCGCGCGTCGCGCTCGACGAAGCTCCGCAGCGCCAGTCCGGCAGTGGCCACTCCGCCCAGCACCAACAGCGCGCCGACGGTCACCAGGACCTTGCCTGCCCGGCTCGCCGGACGCCACCAGGGGCGTTTTGGTTCGTCAAAGCGGGTGCGATGAGGCCGAGAGCCCGCGTCGCCCTCCGGGTCCTCAAACTCCAGCGGCATCCCGGGCAGCACGCGAGGCACTCCCTGACGCACGCGTCGGTAGCGAGGTTCGGACGGACTCTCGTCTTCCCACGCAGGGGTCGGATTTGTCATTTCTCTCTGGTTCGTCACGCCTGAGCCGGTCGTGACAGTCGCCAGATTTCAATATAGCCCGGGGTGAACCCACTTTCCCCCGCATTGCAGGCAAGGGAACCCGCGCCGTTACGGGGATGAAAGAGGAATCAGGGGTCGGGGATCAGAGATTAGAAGTCAGCGGCAAGTGGCCAGGAATCGGATCAAATCGCATCGGTCACCGTCTCCAGCGCCGCGACTGCTGATGCGCTGCCTTACGCCCGCTTGCGATGCCGCTCGACATAGTTGCGCAAAACCGCGTTCATTCGCGTCTGGTAACCCTGGCCCTGCCGCTGGAACCAATCGATCACATCCGCGTCCACCCTCAGCGACAACGGTTTCTTCACGGGCCGGTAGAATGCTCCCCGCACCGCCTTGCTCCAGTCGGTGATTGGCGGCATCTCAGTTGTATCGATTTCGCTATCCGGCATTGCCGCCAGTGCATCCAGTTCGGCCTTCAGCTTCGGCGTCAATGGTTCGGGGTTACCTCTGTTCATAATCCAATCTTTCCCGCGCTGTTGCTCGACGCGCGCTGATGATCCTGCCGATTTCTTCTTCCCCGCTCGGCCAGGTGTGTACGACATATAGAATCACAACTCCATCCGCGCTGGGAGACCCTAGGGTTCTCCACCGCTCTTCGTCTGGACATGGATCCGGGACCGTAATCGCAAAGGGATCGCCCAGCGCCCGCTCGGCGAGTTCGAAACTAACCTTGTGCTTTTCAAAGTTCCTCTTTGCCTTCGCCGGGTCCCACGTCCAGTTCAAGCCGACCCTCCGTACATACTAAACTGTATATACGAACGCATGCGGAGTCAAGTTAAATCGGCCCAGGCACCCTCTTGCCCGCTCCGAGCGTCAATTAACACAGGAGAAAGTGGATCTTCCTCATTCAAACAGGGAGGAAGTGGATGTTCCCGGCAGCATTCCCTCGTGCCGTCGCTGCTCCGCTCGTCGTCTTCGCGCTCTGGTTTCTACCCGGCTCTCTCTGCCGCGCACAGGCGGCCCTGCTTCTGGAGGGCGCCGACGGCGTCTCGGCCTTTCTTCAGCCCACCGGCCACGTCGCCGTCTATTTCGCGCGCATCTGCGCCGATTCACCCACCCGGTTGCGCCGCTGCGCCCCGGGCGAACTGGGCGCGGTGATTAGCCGTTATGAGGGAATCGCGGGCTACGACTGGCTCGCCATGCCCCTGCTTCCTTACCTTTACTCCGTCGATGACCCGTCGGCCGTTACTTCGAGAGTGGACCCCGCCACGGTGCACCGCCTCCGCCGCCAATACCATGACGAGCACCTGCTCACTCTGCCCGGCGCCGTGCCCGAAGGCGGACGCGTCGAGAGGGGCTGGAACCAGCTGGTAGGCGCGGCCTACGAGCGGCGCATCTACGCCTTCCGCTTCGCCACCACCGAAGCGCAGGACAATGCCTTCATCGCCCGCATGAATGACGGCGCCAACCGAAGCCATTTCAACATCATGTTCAATAATTGCGCCAATTTTGCGGCCGACGTATTGAACTTCTATCTCCCCCACGACTTCAGACGCCTCGCCCCCTCCGATGCCGGAATGGCCACCCCCAGGCGGATTGCCTCGGAGCTCGTCCGCTACGCGCGCTCAAATCCCGACATCCAACTGGAGCCGTTTGAGATTCCCCAGGTTCCCGGATTTCGCCGCCCCAGCAGAACCAGCCAGAGCGTCCCAGCATCGCTCATCGAGACCGGCTATATCGTCCCGGTCGCCGCCCTGAATCCTTTCGCTGCCGCCGCCGTAGTTGCCGACTTTCTCCTCTGGGGCCGCGATCCGCTTCCGCTCGCCCATGCGTGGGTTCTTGCCCCTGAAGACCTGAGCGCGCTGACAGAATTGAATTCTGCAGGCTCCGCGCCGGATAACGCTCTCATATCCGCGGGTCACGATTCCGACGATCGCGATTCCGATCAATTCCCGTGAGACGCAGCGCCTTTCAGCGCCGCCACAATCTGCGGCGCTAACTGGCTCACGCTGCCGGCTCCCAGCGTCAGCACCAGGTCGCCCTCGCGCGCCACGCCTGCGATGGCAGCAACGGCCGACGCAAAATCGGGCGCAAACTCAGCCCTGGCCCCAAGAATCCGCTCGGCCACATGCTCTGCCGTCACGCCCTCGATCGGCTCTTCGCTGGCGGCATAGATCGGCAGCACGATCACCGTGTCGGCGCCCGTGAACGCGCCTGCGAACTCATCCAGAAGGTCCGCTGTGCGGCTGTACCGGTGCGGCTGGAAGACCACGTGAATCCGCCCTCGCGCGCACTCCCGCGCCGCGGCCAGGGTGGCGCGAATCTCCGTCGGATGGTGGCCGTAGTCGTCAACCACAGTAACCCCGCGCGCCACTCCCCGCTGCTGGAAGCGCCGGTCGACGCCGCGAAAATGGCTGAGGCCTTCGGCAATCTTTTTGGGGTCCACCTCAAGCTGATGGGCAATGGCCACAGCCGCCGCGGCATTCAGCACGTTGTGCCGTCCCGGCACGTGCAGCGCGAATGGCCCCAACGCCCCCCCGGCTGTCACGATCTGGAATTGCGAAAAGCACCCTGCACCGCCAGCCCCAAGAAACTCCAGCCGGTAGTCCGCTTCTTCCGCCGTCCCGTAGGTCAGCACCCGCCGCCGCACCCGTCCGAGGATTCCTTTCAGCAATTGGTTATCCACGCACGCCGTTACTGCCCCGTAGAAGGGCACCCGGTCCATGAACTCTACGAAGGCCCGCTCCACCTCGTCCATGGTCTTGTAGCAGTCCATGTGTTCGCGGTCCAGGTTAGTCACCACCGCAAGAATCGGCGAAAGCTTCAGGAACGACCGGTCGCTCTCGTCGGCCTCGGCCACGAGGTATTTTGAGGCCCCCAGCCGCGCATTCGAGCCCATCGCGTCCACTCGGCCGCCGACCACAACCGTCGGGTCCAGCCCCCCGGCCGTCAGCACCGCCGCCACCATGGACGTCGTCGTCGTCTTGCCGTGCATGCCGGCGATCGCGATCCCATATTTCAGCCGCATCAGTTCGGCCAGCATCTCCGCGCGCTGGATCACGGAAATCTTGCGCGCGTGCGCCTCCATCACCTCGGGATTCGCCGCATTCACGGCCGAGCTGATCACAACCACCGTTGCCCCGGCCACGTTCGCCGCATGGTGCCCTTCGTAGACCGTCGCGCCCAGCGCTGCCAGCCGGTCGGTGACAGTTGTCCGCCTCAAATCCGAGCCCGACACCTTCATACCCAGGTTCAGCAGAATCTCGGCAATGCCGCTCATGCCGATCCCGCCGATCCCGATGAAATGCGCGTGCTGTGATGTCGCGAACATGAGGTTTAGACTTCACTGTAACATCGGCGTCCGCGCGGGACAGCACGGTTTCGCAGTCTGCCGAAAAACGTGTCGGCCGCGCTCGAACCTGTAAAATCAGAGTAACTTCCGCGCAGTTCCAGCCTGGAGGCGCCTTGCTTTACTGGCTTCTGTACGAAAAGCTGTACATATACTTCCACCCGTTCCGGATCTTCCGGTACCTGACCTTCCGTACGGCTTTTGCCTTTATGACGGCGCTGTTGATCGCGCTCTTCATCGGGCCGTTCGTAATTCAGAAGCTCCGCGAGTTCCAGATCGGCCAGTTTATTCGCGAGGACGGGCCGCAGTCGCACATGAAGAAGGCGGGCACGCCGACCATGGGCGGGGTGCTGATCTGTATTGCGATCCTGCTGCCCACGCTGCTCTGGTCCGACCTGACGAATCCCTTCGTATGGGTCACGATGTTTGCGACATTTGCCTTCGGGGCCATCGGATTCGCCGACGACTACATCAAGGTGGTGCTGCGGCGCAGCCTGGGGCTGACGGTGCGAGCCAAGCTGCTGTGGCAGAGCCTGGTAGCGCTGGCGGTAGCGCTGGCACTGGTGGCGCTCAGCCAGTTCAGACTCTTCTCGACGCAGTTGTCCGTTCCATTTATGAAGAGCTGGAGACCCGATCTGCTCTGGCACGGGTGGCCGGCAACGCTCCCTCACCTGGGACTGCTGGCCTATCTTCCGTTTGTCATTTGGGTTGTGCTGTGGCTGGTAGGCACCTCCAACGCCGTGAATCTTACCGACGGGCTCGACGGGCTGGCGATCGGTTGCACAATTATTGCGGCGGCCGCGCTGGCTGTGCTCACCTACGTGAGCGGCCACGTGGTTTTTGCCGACTACCTGGAACTGCAGCGCATGCCGCTGGTGGGTGAGCTGGCTATTTTTTGCGGATCCATGGTCGGGGCCTCCATCGGGTTTCTGTGGTACAACGCCCATCCGGCGGAGATCTTTATGGGCGACGTGGGCTCGCTGGCGCTGGGCGGGGCCATCGGTACTGTTGCGGTGCTGATCCGGCAGGAGCTGCTGCTGCCGTTTATCGGCGGCATCTTTATTCTTGAAGCGGTGTCGGTGATGCTTCAAGTGGGCAGCTATAAACTACGCCGCAAGCGGATCTTCAAGATGGCGCCGCTCCACCATCATTTCGAGCAACTGGGCTGGCACGAATCGAAGGTGATTGCCCGGTTCTGGATCGGGGCGCTGGTGTTTGCACTGTTTGCACTCACTACGCTGAAATTGCGGTAGGAAATCGATGCACGCACCGGCTGCGGGTGCACAATAGAATGGCCGCTGAGGATAGAGTCAGATGATGGAACTGAAGGGCAAGAGAGTTCTGGTGGTGGGGCTGGGGAAATCCGGCCTGGCGGCAGCCCTCTTTCTCCGGCGGAAAGGGGCGCAGGTAACGGTCTCGGACGTGCGTTCGGCCGAGTCGCTGGCCGCGGAGATTCCGGCGCTTCTCGATGAAGGCATCATGGTGGAAGCCGGTGGGCATGGGATCCTGACCTTCCGCCGCCAGGACCTGATTGTCGTCAGCCCCGGAGTGCCGTTGAACACCCCGGAACTGGAACAGGCCCGCAGCTTCGGCCGGCCTATCATCGGAGAACTGGAACTGGCGGCGCGTTTCCTCAAGGGCCCGATTCTGGCTATCACCGGCTCGAACGGCAAGACAACCACGACCTCTCTGGCAGGCGAGATTCTGAAAGAGGCCGGGATGCCGGTGCTGGTGGCCGGCAACATAGGCGTGCCCGTGGTGGGGCTGGTCGAGGAGAGTTCCCCCCAGACTTGGCTGGTGGTCGAGGTTTCCAGCTTTCAATTGGAGACCACGGAACAGTTTCACCCGCGCATCGCGGTCATCCTGAACATTACCCCCGACCATCTGGACCGGCACGGAAGCTTTGAGAACTATGCGCTGGCCAAGGAGCGCATCTTTGCGGCGCAGGACGAAAACGATTTCGCGGTGCTGAACGCCGACAACGCCCGCGCGGCCGAGGCGGCGGGCCGGTCAAAGGCGCAGGTCTATTGGTTTTCCGTGGAGCACCAGGCCTCGCCCGGAGCGTGGATCGAAGACGGCTGGGTGGTCTACCAGGCAAAGCGCGAAGGCGCGACAGAGCAGATTCTGCCGCTCGCGAAGATTCCGCTCAAGGGCGAGCACAATGTGGAAAACGTTCTGGCCGCGGTGTGCGCCTGCCGGCTGGCCGGGGCGCCGGCCGAGGCCGTCGCGCGCGCGGTTGAAAATTTCCAGGCCGTCGAGCACCGGCTTGAATTTGTGGCTTCAATCGGCGGCGTGGAATTCTATAACGACTCCAAGGCCACCAACGTGGACGCGACGGCCAAGGCCATAGCAGCCTTCGAGGGCGGCATTCACCTGATTCTGGGCGGCAAGGACAAGGGATCACCTTACAACGTGCTGGCGCCCCTGCTCCGCGAGCGCGCGAGAGCCGTTTACACCATCGGGTCGGCGGCGGCGAAGATCGAGTCCGAATTGCGCGGGGTGGTCTCGATCCACTCCTGCGGGACGCTGGACAAGGCTGTTAAGGCCGCCGCGGACGCCGCCCGCCCCGGCGAGATTGTGCTGCTGGCCCCAGCCTGCTCAAGCTTCGATCAGTTTGAGAACTACGAGCACCGGGGCCGGACGTTCAAGGAATTAATCGACCAGCGCCGCGGGTGGGGTGCATGCCAAAGCGCATAGGCGTCGACAAGTGGATCTTCTTCACCACGCTCGTGCTCACGGTGGCGGGACTGGTGATGGTTTTTTCCGCCTCGGCCGTGGTGGCGCAGGAGCGCTACCACTCGCCCTACGCTTTCGTGGGCAAGCAGGCAATCTGGGCCGCGGCCGGCGTGCTGGCGATGCTGGGGCTCATGCGCTTCGACTACTCCCGCTACAACTCGCCGCGTTTTATCTATCCGGCGCTATCGGTAACCACGGTGGTGCTGGTGCTGGTCTACTTCATCCCCGGCTCGCATAATACGCACCGCTGGATCCGCTTCGGAGGGTTTTTCACCTTTCAGCCATCCGAAATCGCCAAGCCTGTGCTGGTGCTCTTCCTGGCCTGGTTTCTGCACACGCGGCTCGACGAGATGCGCGACTGGAAGCGGACGTTGCTGCGCGCGGCCCTGATTCCGGTGGTGTTTGTCCTGCTGGTGGTGAAGGAGCCGGACCTGGGAACCGCACTGGTGCTCGCCGGGGTGACAGCCATGATGCTGGTGCTGGCAGGGATGGAGTGGAAGTATGTGGCCGGCGCCTGTGCAGCGGCGCTGCCCTTTGTGGGCGCGCTGCTGTTTTTGGTGTCATGGCGCTTGCAGAGGATTATGGTGTTTCTCCACCCGAATTGCGATTCCCGCGATGCGGCCGCCGCGGCCAGCTATCACGTCTGCCAGTCGCTGATTGCGGTGGGGGCGGGAGGCCTGACGGGGCACGGCTACATGGAGGGCATGCAGAAGCTCTTCTACCTGCCCGAGGCCTCGACCGATTTCATCTACGCGAATATTGCCGAGGAGATGGGCTTCATTGGAGCGATCGCCATCGTTGGCCTGTTTGTGATTCTCGGCTGGCGCGGCATGAGAACGGCGTTGCGCTCCCGGGACCCGTTCGCCCGCCTGGCCTCGTTCGGGATTACGAGCGCGATCCTTCTGCAGGCGTTCTTCAACATCAGCGTGGTGCTGGCGCTTGTGCCGACAAAGGGAATCCCGTTGCCGCTGATCTCCTCGGGCGGGACCTCGCTTTTTTTCACCCTGGCTTCGATCGGCGTGCTGCTGAACATCTCAAAGAAGGCGGACTGAGAAAAGCAGGGACTGAGGGACTAGGGACTCAGGGACTGAGGGACTAGGGACCAGGGGAAACTGTAAACTTCGTGGTTTTGTAAGCCGAGCCACAAGAAAATGGGTGCCCCAGGTCCCTCGCATTTGGGGACCTGGGAGACCACAACAGCACGAGAGATGGGTGCCCCACCCTCGCCGCGCCTTTGTTTTTGCGGCTAGGGTGGGGAGCCCCAGACCACAAAAGCACCGAGACGTGGCGCGAGAATACAGGATTTAAATGGCAAGTTTGCGCATTCTCATTGCCGGCGGCGGCACGGGCGGGCACATCATCCCGGCCCTCGCGGTGGCGCGGGAACTGGTGGCCCGCCACGGCGCCGAGGTGCTGTTCGTCGGCACGGAGCGGGGACTCGAAACGCGGCTGGTCCCGGCGGCCGGGTTCCCCTTGCGGCTGATCCGCGTGGGGCCTCTGAACCGGGTTTCGCGCATCACGCAGTTGAAGACGATTCTGGGGCTGCCCGCGAGCATTTTCGAAAGCCGGCGGCTGCTCCGCGACTTCCGCCCCGCGGCGGTGCTGGGCGTGGGCGGATATGCCTCGGGCCCCGTGATGGCTGCCGCGCTCAGCATGAAAATTCCGGCGATGGTTTTTGAGCCGAATGCGATTCCGGGGATGGTGAACCGGATGGTCGGCAGGCGCGCCGAGGCCGCGGCAGTGAATTTTCCCGCGGCGGCCAAATGGTTCCGCAACTCGGAAGTGAGCGGGATCCCGGTGCGGCCGGAGTTCTTCGCGATCGGAGCGCCGCAGGGAACGGCGCCGAAGCTCCTGGTCTTCGGCGGCTCGCAGGGAGCGCGGATTCTGAATACGCATCTGCCCCGGGTGATGGGCGATCTGCTCGAGGCCGTTCCCGGATTGACCGTTCTGCACCAATGCGGATTGCGCAACCTGGAGACAACAGAAAAGGCTTACGCCCAGAGCGGCGCCGATGCTGCGCGCTGGCAGGTGAAGGCGTTTATCGATGACATGCCTGCCCGCTTTGCAGAGTCGCATCTGATCGTGTCGCGCAGCGGAGCATCAACCGTGGCAGAGCTTGCGGCGGCGGGCCGTCCTGCCCTGCTGGTGCCCTTTGCCGCGGCCGCCGACGCGCATCAGTTGCGGAATGCCGAAGTCATGGTTGAGGCCGGAGCTGCCGCGATGCTCGAGGAGCAGCAACTGGACGTTCCCGGTAAACTGCTCGAGACTCTGATCCGGCTGCTGAAAAATTCCGAAAGCCTGGCGAAGATGGGGGCCGCAGCGCGCGCCCTGGCGCATCAAGGCGCAGCCGAACGGATTGCGGATCGGCTGGCGGAGATGGGAAGAAGCAGGGACTAAGGGACTAAGGGACTGAGGGACTGAGGGAATAGGGAATGGGGAAGAGGGATCAGGGAACTGCCGGCTGAGAATTGAGAATTGTGAACTGGGAACTGTGAACTACGAACTGAAAGGCCCGCCAGCTGAGCTGACGGGCCTTTTCTTTGGGGGAGAGCCGCTGTCTTTATCTGTGTCCGCCGCCGCCGCCGTGGCCGCCTCCACCACCGCCACTGGAGTGCCCACCACCGCTGAAGCCGCCTCCGCTGTGCCCACCACCACTGCTGAAACCGCCGCTGCGTCCACCGCCGCTATAGCCGCGCGTTCCGCCGCCGCTATAGCCGCGCGTTCCACCGCCGCTATAGCCGCGCGTCCCGCCGCCGCTGAAGCCACGAGCTACTGCTGGGCCGCTGGATCCGCGGGTTCCACCACTCGCAAAGCCTCGGCCCCCGTAGGTTCCGCGTCCGCCGTAGGCATATCCGCCGCGTCCGCCGTAGCCATATCTGCCGCGGAAGCCGCCGTACCCGCGGTAACCCCAGCCGTACCACGGCCCTGCGCCGATGAAGATCCCATTGAAGAACCAGTCAGAACCGTAATAGCCGTACGGGGCGCATGCGTAGGGGTAATAGGGATAGTAGCCCCAGACGCAGTCGGGGGGGCCGTAATAGCCATAGTCGTAGCCGGGCGCGACCCCAACTCCAATTCCCACCCCAACCTGGGCATTTGCTGTAACTGCAAACGGCAGCACCAGAATCAACGCAAGCAGAATCAAGGGGAAACGTTTCATAAGTATCCTCCTGTGCCGCCCACCCGATTGCTTTGGAGTAGGGTCGGAGTCGCCTCCGTCATCGGCACCCGCCGGCCTCTCGTTCCGTCTTTGGCCGGCTCTGTACCTATGAACCTCAGAACCGCAAAATAGTTGCGATTGAGACTCTCGAAAGGAGGGATGAACGACGCGGATCAGAGCGTCGATTTCACCGCATGCTGATAAGTGCTTTTGCGAAAAGGCCTTGCAAAGGGCACTCCGTCAGCCGTGCCGCAAGCGGCTAAGGTTTGTTGCGACTCGCTAACTCGCTGACTTGCTGACTCGCGGACTTGCTGACTCGCGGACCCGCTGACTCGCTAACTCGCCGGCTTGCTGACCTGCTGATTCGCCTCGGCCAGAGAAACTCCCCTGACCAGAAAGACTTTACTGCGGCCGAGATCTCCGCTCCTCAGTTCCACGCGACTTTTGGCAACACGGAAGAGTCCGGCGAGAAATTCAATGAGCGCCGCATTGGCCTTTCCTTCCACTGGCGGCGCCTGCACGGCAATTTTCAATTGCGCCTCCGCGCCTTCTCCCCAAACGCCCGCGATGGCGGTTTTCTTCGCCCCGGGCTGCGCCCGCACCGCCAGCGTTACTCCGCCTTCCACTGCCCGCAGCATCCGCTCCACCCTCGTCTGAATCCGGTCTCCAGGGCCCCGTCCTTTCGACGTCTTATGCCGAAAGCGGCTGGGCTTAAGCCCCTGAGGGATGGTTTTCACTTTCGCCACGGGCCGGCGTCCTAGTCCGGGTAGAGCAATCCTCGGCGCGCGTTTCCCAAACAGCGCCGTCCCTACGCGAATCCGGGTCGCGCCTTCGGCGATCGCCAGCGGAAAATCACCGCTCATTCCCATCGAAAGAACATCGAACTCGAGCTTCGCATGCTCGCGCGCCCACCGGTCGCGCAATTCTCGCAGCCGGCGGAAGCATGCCCGCGTGATCTCCTCCGGCGCGCCCCACGGCGCGATCGTCATCAGCCCTTCCATTTTCAGGTGCTCGCAGTCCGGCAGCCGCTCCAGCAGCTCGCTCATCTCTTCTGGCTCGGGCTCCAGCCCCTCCTTCGTCTCCTCCGGGCTCAGCTTCACCTCGACCAGCACCGGCAGCCTCTTGCCCAACTTCCCCGCCGCCTCCCTGCCATCTCGTTCAGCCGCTCCGCCAGCCGCACCGAATCGACCGCGTCGATCCCGTCAAACAACTCCGCCGCCCGATGTGCTTTGTTCGATTGCAAATGCCCAATCAGATGCACCCGTGGCCGTTCGGGCACTGCACTCGTCCAAAACTCCGCTGCATGCAATGCCTGGGTGCTCCAGGTGGCTCGCTTTTGGGCACCTGGGAGACCTTCAGGCGGTTGGGTGCCCCAGGTGCGGATTTCGGACCTGGGAGACCACTCCAAAGCTCCTCCGCATGCAGCTCCGCCGATTTTCGATCGAACTCCTGCACGCGGTTCTCTCCGAAGAGGCGAATCCCCAGCCCCGCAGCCTCCACCATCGTCTCTGCCGGAAAGGTCTTCGAAACGGCCATCAACTCCACCTCGCCGCGCGAACGGCCTGCCGCGCGGCAGGCCGCCACAATCGTCTCCTCCAGCCGCTCGAGATTCTCGCTCAGCGTCGTCATGGCTCTCATCGTCCGATACGACTCCGTGCGCTCTCAAGCCGCCCGATAGCCGGCGAGTGCGCAGCCGCTTGCGCCAGCCCGAAGCGCGGCATGTTCGCGTAGACGGTCTCAAACTGACCCGGCGCAACCGTGTAGGTCTCGTGCCAGATGCCTACGGAACCATCGGTTCCGATCCTCCGGTTGAACTCTGCCCACGCCGGCAGATGTTCCGAATTGCGCGCATGAGCATAGGCGTGCAGTTGCTCAAAGCTGCGCCAATACTGGATCACGCCGAGCCCGCGCCAGTACATGAAGAACTCCGCGTGCAAAAGCCCCATTTCAGGCTTCTGCCTGAGTTCGGCGAGCATGGCAGGCATGGCCCTGGCCACACGCATCCACTTGCTCACCGCGAGCAGGCGGTTGATTCTCATGCCGATCAGAAACACCACAAACGGCCCGTCGCACTCTGCCGTGTATCGGCCGGGAAAGACTTTCGCCATGACTCACCTCCACTTGTGTGCCCTGCCCTTCGACAGCCTTTTCAATTTGCTGCACATCTAATCCACCCATGTGGACCATTATTCTTCTCACCATTTCCAATATCTTCATGACCTTTGCCTGGTATGGGCACCTCCGGTTCCGGAATGAGGCGCTGTGGAAGGTGATTCTGGTCAGCTGGCTGATCGCGTTCTTTGAGTATTGTTTCCAGGTTCCAGCAAACCGCATCGGCCTTAGCCGCTTCAGCATCGTGCAACTGAAGGTGATTCAGGAGGTCATCACCCTCGTAGTCTTCGCCGTCTTCGTTCACCTTTACTTTCACCAGCATCTCCGCTGGAACCATGCAGTGTCGGCCCTGTTTCTGGTGAGCGCCGTCTTCTTTGCCTTTCACAGTTTTTGAATGCGACGCGGCAGCCATCCCTCAGAGGCTAAAGCCTCGTAGTTCGTGCGACCTTCACGGCACGGCTGAAGCCGTGCCCTTTCAAAACTGGATCAGTTTCAGCGCCCGTGCTCCTCAAGAAACTTCTCCGCTTCGAGCGCCGCCATGCAGCCCGAACCCGCCGCTGTAACCGCCTGCCGGTAGCGGCGGTCCTGCACGTCGCCGCAGGCAAAGACCCCCGGAACCACCTGTCCATTGTGCGTCACAAAAACGTTGTTGGTGGTCCGAATGTAGCCCTCGCCGTCGAGATCGATCTGCCCCGCGAAAAACTTCGTATTCGGCTCGTGGCCGATCCCGAGAAAGAGCCCGCTCAGCGCCAGAGTGTCTTCCGTGCCTGTCTTCGCGTCGCGCAGGCGCACGCCCTTCACCTCGCCCTCATCCGCGCCCAGCACCTCCTCGATGACCGTATTGGTGCGCAACTCGATCTTCGGGTGCGCCACCACGCGCTCCAGCATGATCTTCGAAGCGCGAAACTGCTCGCGCCTGTGCAGCAAGGTGATCTTCGAGGCAAAGCGCGAAAGGAACAGCGCCTCTTCCATCGCTGAGTCGCCGCCGCCCACCACCGCTACCTCCCTGTCGCGGAAGAAGAAGCCGTCGCACGTGGCGCAACTGGAAACGCCGTGGCCGATCAGTTTCTGCTCGCTCGGCAACCCCAGCCAGCGCGCGCTCGCCCCCGAGGCCACGATCAGCGTCCGCGTCCGGACCTCGCCCGCCGAACTCCTCAGCACAATCGGCCTCGCGCCAAGCTCCACTGAATCCACCACTGCCGGCTCGAACTCGCCGCCGAAGCGCACGACCTGCTGCTTCATGTTGTCGATCAGCTCCGGGCCCTGAATCCCCTCCGGCCAGCCGGGAAAATTCTCGACAAGGCTGGTAATCGAAAGCTGTCCTCCTGGCTCGTGCCCTTCAAGCACCAGAGGCTTCAGTCCTGCGCGCGCCGTGTAAATTGCCGCCGTCAGCCCGGCGCAACCCGAACCCAGAATCACCGTATCTCGAATCTCCGTCATCATTCTCTTCCCTTTTCTTCAGTGTCCTTGCCCGTCTCTCGTCGATTGTATTGGTTTCGGCCACGGTTTTCGTTCCGGCGATTGATTCCTCTGTACAGAATCCAGCCACTGAATCCCCTTTTTTCCTCAGGGCTGCCCGGATTCTCTGTACTGGTCTCGGCCACTGTTTTCCTTTCGGCCACTCGCTTCTCCGCACTCGTGGCGGCACCGGCTGTTCATTCTCGTTTCAAACGCCTGAATTGTCTCAATTCGCGGCTCCCACTGAGTTCTCTGTCTTGCTTTCGGCCACTGCACTTCAGTGCGTCCTAATTCCCTTCGTTCACTTGGACTGCGCAAGACAAAGCCGATGAGGCCCCTGTTCAAGAGAATTCAATGCTTGCACCTTTGCGCTTCTCCGTGCCTCTTGCCTGGCTTGCGATCGCCGTGATGACTCTCGCACCGGCCAACGCGCGTGCCGGGGGACCGAAAACCATCGCCGGCGCAAGCTACTTTAACTCGTCTTTCGATGGACAGCCCCTGCACTGGGCAGGCGGCAAAGTCAGTTATTACGTCGATCAAGGGCCGCTATCGAGCACGGTTTCAAATCAGCAGGCCACCGCGATGGTAGATGCCGCCGCTGCCCTCTGGGGTTCCGTCTCCACTGCCGGGGTATCACTCTCCCGCGCAGGCTCGCTCAAAGAAGATGTCAGCGGCTCCAATATTCAGGTCGACACTTCAGGCCAAATCACCGCTCCCGCCGATGTAACGTCCTCCTCCACCGGTTCCCCGGTCGCGGTGATCTACGACTACGACGGCTCGGTGATCAACGCTGTTTTCGGGACGACGGCCTCTGCGCCCAGCGCCTGCCAGAACAACGGCGTCTTCTTCTGGATCGACAACTTCAACCCCGACGCCACCATCACCCACGCTGTGATTCTGCTCAACGGCCTGTGCGCCACCAGCCCGGCGATGCTCGACATGATGAGCTTCGAGGTCGAGCGCGCATTTGGAAGCATACTGGGCCTCGGTTTCTCCCAGGTCAATCCCGATGCGCTCACCGGCGGAGATCCTCAAGCGGCCAAAGCGTGGCCGGTGATGCAGCCCAGCAGCGGCGCATGCGGCTCGACCGGCGGCGACTGCATCCCCAACCCCGCCGCTCTGAGCATGGACGATATCGCCGCGATCAACCGCCTGTATCCCATTAGCTCTTCGAATCTCTCGAGCTTCCCCGGCAAAAAGCTGACAGCCCCGAACACGATCTCCATCCGCGGCACGATTTCATTCGATACCGGCTATGGCATGCAGGGCGTCAACGTCGTTGCCCGTCCGCTCGATGCGGGCGGCAACCGGCTCGATCAGTACGCGGTCACAGCCGTCTCCGGCGCTCTCTTCAGCGGCGATCATGGCAATCCCGTCACCGGTTACGACGACGCAAGCGGCGCCCCGCTCTCGATGTGGGGATCGGATGATGCATCGCTTCAGGGCGCCTTCGACCTGAGCGGCATTACCCTCCCTTCCGGCTTCACCACCGCCGATTACGAGCTCACCTTCGAGGCCGTCGATCCGCTCGACATTCTTGAGAACTCCGTCGGCCCTTACGCGCTGGGCCAGGTCGCGCCCTCGGGCTCCCTCGGCGCCGTCACTCTGCGCGCTCTCGCCGCCGGCAGCTCGCAGACTGTAAACGTGACGGCCTCCGGCTCCTCCGTGGCCGGGTATAGTGACGCCATCGGAAGCGAGGCTCAGCCGGGCCCTATCTCCGCCAGCGGATTCTGGTGCGGCCGCCTCAGCCAGGTCGGCCAGACCGACTGGTTCACCTTTCCCGTTCGCGGCAACCGTCTCTTCACCATCGTCACTCAGGCCACCGATGAGTCCGGCTCACCAACCGAAGCCAAGGCCATGCCAGCCATCGGCGTCTGGGACGCCTTCGATCCCGTCGGTGCGGCAGCAGTGGGAGCCTCACCCGCACTGAACGGACTGGCCACCGGCGAAACCTGGCTCCGCGTAGCTACCAGCGGCGACGACATCGTCCGGCTTGGTATCGCCGATCAGCGCGGCGACGGGCGTCCCGATTACGCCTACAACGGCTGGGTCCTCTACGCAGACACCGTCTCTCCCCAGCGCCTTCCTGCCTCCGGCGGCCCCATTGTGATTCGCGGCATGGGCTTTCGCCTCGCCGACACGGTTTTGATCGGCGGCCAGCCGGCGCTTGTCACAAGCATCTCGCCGAACGAGATCACTGCCATCGCTCCGGCCGCGGCTTCCGGCGTCACCGGCTCCGTCGATGTCGAGGTCGACGACGGGCCGCTCTTCTACGCGGCAGCCATTTTGCCCGGCGGCATCAGCTACGGCGCCGGCACGGGTGACGCCCTCTCCCTCGACACCGCGCCCATGAACACCGTTCCCATCGGCGAGCCGCTTCCCTTCACCGTCACCGCGTTCGGTCCCGATCTAAGCCCCGCCGCCGGTGTCAAAGTCACTTACACCGTCACCTCCGGCACAGCCACGCTCAGCTGCGGCCTCTCCGTTTGCACAATACCGGCTTCAGGCGACGGGATCGCCACGATGAGCGTCACAGCCAAGGATTCCACATCGTCGATCGTGACCGCTTCGCTGGCCAACGGCTCCAGCCTGCAGGCGCATTTCGCAGGCGGAACTCCGCCCACGCTTGCCGCCCTCACGCCGCAGCTTTCTATTGCAGCAGGGGCAACGGTCACCTGGACCGTCCAGGCCATCGTTCTCTCGAACGGCGCTCCTGCGTCCAACCAGTCGGTCGCCTGGCAGAGCCATGCGAGCGGCATCTCCGCCCAGGGATCAGCGGCCGCGCTTACCAACGCTGCCGGCATCGCCACAGAAACCCTCACCGTAGGCCCGCTCGCCGAGGGCCAGACGGTCTCCATCAACGCCTGCCTGAACGGCACCGGCCAATGCGTTGCCTTTACCGCCTTCGGAGCGCGGCCCGAGTATGCAGCCCTGCGCGCCGTCTCAGGCGCAAGCCAGAATCTCTCCAGCACGGCTACGCCGGCCCAAGCCGTCCTGCGCGTCCTCGATATGGACGGCAACCCCATGGCCGGGGCCACAGTCGCGCTCTACCAGGCCCTCTACGCGTGGACCCCTCCCTGCCCTGCTCACTCGCTCTGCGCGCCCGGCGCGCTGCTGGCGACGCAGTCGGGAACTGCGACCTCGGCCATCGACGGCACAGTCGTATTCGTCCCGGCCACGCTGCCCGGCGTTGCCACCAGCCTTCAGGGCCTTGCCGCCACAGGCAACAGCGCCACGGCCGGCATCTTCATAGAACAGCACCCGTGAATGAAGGAATCAGGGATCAGGGATCAGTGGTCTGTGGTCATTGGTCAGCCGGCCTGGAATCGCCGTGATGAGCGAAGCATTTCCTTTTCGCGTCCTCAGGTTGTAGCATCTTCTTGAATCGAGCAGACAACTTCGCGTCCTGCTCCAAAGGAAATTTCCATGAACTGCAAGATTTCGCGCGCCTTAAGCCGCAGCCGCCGCCAGGGCACAACCCCCGCCAACGGCTTCACGCTGATGGAACTGCTCATCGTGATCGCCATCATCCTCATTCTCATGCTGATGGCCATTCCTACCGTAAGCAGTCTGCGCAAGAAGGCCAATGAGACTTCGGCCATCAACTCCGTGCAGGCCATCCTCAAGGCAGAGACCATGTACTACTCAAGCTTCCCGGCCAACGGCTATGCCTGCACGCTTTCCTCCCTCGGCGGAGAGTCCAGCGGCGGAGCCCCGTCGGCCACCGCCGCGCAACTGCTCCAGCCCGATCTGGTCTCCGGCTACAAGTCCGGCTACGTCTTCGCGATCGGCAACTGCACCAAGGTGACCGTGAACGGCGCTGACCGCTTCACAGGCTACAATGTCACGGCGGTTCCCGAGACGGTTGGCAAAACCGGCGACCGCGGCTTCTGTATGGATGAGGTTGGGACCATCAAGTACGACCCGACCGGGGGCACCAACTGCACGCAAGCGCTGCAATGAAAAAGAAACAGGGATCAGGGATCGGGGGTCAGGGATCAGCCCGGCTTGTAGCGCCGACCTCCTGGTCGGCTGTAGCGCGGGCTTCCCGGCCCGCGCACCGCATCTGGCGGCTGGGAAGCAAAGCCACCGTTACAGCCGCTCTGGAAACCGGCATTACCGGCTCACGAATTGCCTACTGCTGGCTGCCGCGTTGTTCTCGACAGCTCTCTGCGCTCAGCAAAGTCCACCTTCTGCGCAGGACCTCGCGCGCCGCGTCGATCGCCACTACAACCAGTTGCGCTCGCTGCGGTGCCAGCTTTACGGAGAGCTACGAAGGGCTGGGCATGAAGCGCACCGAGAGCGGGACCATGCTGCTGGAAAAGCCCGGCCGCATGAGGTGGGACTACAGCTCGCCTTCCGGCAAGCTCTTCCTGCTCGACGGCAGTTTTGCCTGGTTCTACTCGCCTGGCGATCCGCAGGTGCAGCGGCTGCCCGCCAAAGATCTCGATGACCTGCGCTCTCCGCTTCGCTTTCTGCTCGGGCACGCATCGATCGAAAAGGAGATCGCCGATCTCAAGATCGCCCCGGCTCCCAACGGCTGCTACACGCTCTCCGGCCAGCCCAAAGGCGAGCAGGCGCGCGTGGCGCGGCTGACCCTCACCGTAACTGCCGAAGGCGCGATTACGGCCATCGAAGTTGAAGAGCTTGACGGCGCCATCACCCGCTTCGCCTTCACCGGCGAGGAGCCGAACGCCGCTATCCCGGCCGGAAGCTTCCGCTTTACGCCTCCCGAGGGAATTCCCGTGGTCGGCGCGCTGCCGCCGGTGTGAAAAAAACAGGGGTCAGGGATCAGGGGTCAGGGAACAGGGAACAGGGAATAGGGAACAGGGAAGGGATAGCGATCAGAAGCCCGTGCGGCTAAGGCGCTTCAAAAAAAAGTTGGGAAGTTGTGCTGTTTCGAGCGCAAGTCCGCGAACTCGCTGACTTGCTAACTCGCAAACTGGCTGACTTGCTGACGCGAATCGCCGCGCGAACTACTTTCCCGATTTCGCCGGGGCCTGGATCGGGGCGGTGTGCCCTTCAGTCACTGAGTGGGAAACACTTCCGCTGCCTCGCTGGAATAGAACCACGAGGCTGATCGAAGTGAGCATGAAGATGACCGCCGACCACGTTGTCAGCCGGGTGAGCACGTTGGCAGCGGCGCGCGGGCCGAAGGCTGTCTGCGAACCCTGGCCGCCGAAGGCGCCCGCCAGGTCAGCCGAGCGGCCCTGCTGGATCAGCACCACGCCGATCAAAAAGAAGCACACAATAATGTGCAGGACGATCACAAAGTAGAAGAGAATCTGCATTCCGGAGCTGCTTTCCTGTGCCGCCCAGTCTGGACGGATGATCTTGAATGGTGCGGAAGGCGGGACTTGAACCCGCATGCCTCTCGGCGCCACCCCCTCAAGATGGTGTGTCTGCCAATTTCACCACTTCCGCATTCGGTGAACCTCTTGAGTATACCAAACGGTTTGCCGCGATGGTCCCGATAGCGGCTTGGAAAAGCCGGGACGGCTGAAGACAACGCAAGGCTCATGGAACCAAAGCAAATGGCCCGGCGCAAAGAGAGTCTTGCGCCTTCGGCCGCGCCGGAATTGCCTCTTCCTTTGAGCGGCTCACTGAAGAGCTCCGAAGCTTCTCTCTCCCCGCAGGGCCCAAGTGATGTAAGTCACATCATTCGCCCCTTGTTAACTGGTATTAATATCATGTTGCTTCGATACAGATGGCGCCGGGACCACAAGGGAGATTTGGGAGGAAAGGGAGACCTCGGGCAGAGCGATTTCCGTCTCTCTTTCTTTTTCCGAAGGGCTACGGAGCGGAAATGCATCCATCATCGTGCGGTATGCTAAACTGCGACTGATTTAGTCGTAATTCTGGCTTCTTTATCGGAACAATGGAGAAGAAGAATGAGGGTGCTTAGCGATCTGGCTGTGGGCGAAAGGGGCACCCTGGTGGCTCTCGATCTTCCTGAGGCTGTCCAGAACCATTTGATGCACATGGGTTTCGTCCCCAACGCACAGATCACCACCCTGCGCCGCGCGCCCGCCGGAGATCCCACCGTCTACGGTATTGACGGCATGGAAATCGGATTGCGCCGTGAGACCGCTGCGGCCATTCGCGTCTCCCTTTCTGATGAGCGGCCTGACGCCCGCCCCGCCGAGGCTTCCCGATGAACGCCTGCTGCGACACGCCGGCCTTCAAGCCGCCCACTTCGCCATCCCCCGAAGGATCGCTGAAAACCGTCGCGCTTATCGGCCCGCCGAATTCCGGCAAATCCACCCTCTTCAACCGCCTCACCGGACTCCGCCAGAAGGTGGCCAACTACCCCGGCGTAACCGTCGAACAGCGCATGGGCCTGATGGCCGGAGTGGGCCGCGACGATCTCACTCTCATTGACCTGCCCGGCGTCTATTCGCTCACGCCCTACTCCGAGGATGCCCGCGTCGCCGTCGACGTGCTGCGCGGCAGAATGGCCGACACGCCCAAGCCCGACGCCGTTCTGCTGGTTCTCGATTCGCTGCACCTGACCCGCCAGTTGATGCTCGCAGCGCCCGTGCTCGCCCTGGGGCTGCCTACGCTGGTGCTGCTGAACATGAGCGATCTGATGGATGCGCGCGAGGGCCACATCGACACCCTCGAGCTGGCCCGCGAACTGTGCGCCCCCGTCGCCCGTATCAGCGCCGTGAACGGAACCGGCATTGAAGCTGTGTCCCTCTTCCTGAACCAGCAGAATGGCAAGCGCGAAGCCAAGCATCTGGAGCTGCCTGTTCTGGGCAACGCCGCCAGCACGCACGTATGGGCCGCCCAGGTCAGCCGCCGCACCGGCTACCGCGCTCCGCTCTCGGCTGAAAACAGCCGCAAGATCGACGACATCCTGCTGCACCGCATCTGGGGACCGCTCCTGTTTCTGCTGGTCGTCGTGATTGTGTTCGAAGTCGTTTTCTCCGTCGGGCAACCGCTCTCCGATGGCTTTGGCAACATTCTTACCCGCTTCGGCGATCTGCTTCGGCCGCTCATTTCCATCGGCTGGCTGCAGTCTCTCGTGCTCGACGGCCTCTGGAAGGGCATCTGCTCGGTCCTGGTCTTCCTGCCCCAGATATTGCTCCTCTTCCTCTTCATCGGAATCCTGGAAGATACCGGCTACCTGGCCCGCGCAGCGCTGATCGCCGACCGCGTCATGCGCTCCATTGGCCTCAACGGCAAGGCCTTCATTCCGCTCTTGTCGGCCTATGCGTGCGCAGTGCCCGCCATCATGGCCACGCGCACCATCGAGAACAAGCGCGACCGGCTGGCCACCATTCTGGTCACGCCCTTCATGACCTGTTCGGCTCGCCTGCCCGTCTACCTGTTGCTCATTGCGGCCTTCGTTCCCAACACCTACTACCTGCACGGCCTGTTCGGCCTGCAAACGCTGGTGATGCTCGGCCTTTATGTGGCCGGCTTCGTCGCCGCGTTTACCACCGCGCGCCTGCTCAAGAGTTCCATCCTGCGCTCCAGCGATGCGCCCTTCATCCTCGAACTGCCACAGTACCGCATGCCCACGCTGCGCTCGCTTGCGCTTCGTCTGGTGGACCGCGCCCGCATCTTCCTGCGCAACGCCGGCCGGATCATTGTCGGAGTCACGCTGGCCCTATGGGTCCTGGCGCACATGCCCGTGGTTCTTTTGCCCTCCGGCGCCTTCGCTGCGCCATCGCTCGCCCAGAGCATCCTCGGCCGCCTCGGCCGCCTTATCGAGCCCGTGATCGCACCGCTGGGCTTTAACTGGAAAATCGGCATCGGGCTGCTGTCGAGCGTGCTGGCCCGCGAGGTGATGGTCAGCACCATGGGCACGCTCTACGGAACCGACCCCGGCACCCACGCCCTCAGCCTGCAGGCCGCGCTGCACAGCGACCTCACGCTGGGCGGCGCGCTGGCGCTGATGATCTTCTTCGCCTTTGCCATGCAGTGCACTTCCACCATCGCGGTCGTTCGCCGCGAAACCAATAGCTGGAAGTGGCCCGCCTTCCAGTTCATCTATATGCTCTTGCTGGCCTACGGCGCCGCCTTCGCCGTCAATAACATCGCCACGGCCCTCATGCGCTAGGGCCTTAGTCCCTCAGTCCCTCAGTCCCTTAGCCCTGGTCGCCGGCCTGGGTTCTTAGCAAATTTCTTTGAAAAGTGAGCACTTTTGAACAGAAATGCTTCCACAGGCATGGCTTAATTGGTCTACTACACTCCAAAAACGGCTTGTCAATCTGCAGCTCGGAGCCGAAAGGAGATCGAAGTCAAGGGCAATGGATCTGGAGAATGGGGGGATTCTGGGGGCTGAGGGGCTATGGCTGCGAAGCAAATCGTTCGTCATCGGCACCCCGCGCACAACAGAATCACCGGGCCACCCGTTGGAGTTTTCAAGGCCACGGCCCCCCTTCCGGAATCGAGCCATTTTCCTGCCTCCTGGCACAAATTTTGCGGCTTCCCCAGAAATCTCGCGGCATTCCCCAACGATTGAGGCGCTGGTATGCGCAACAGTGCCTCAATCGATCTCCACAGATCGAGTTCCCAAGCCACAAAAAATCTTGAATAAATCCAGGATAAGCAGCCAAAATAGAAGAGGATTTGCTGTCCCCTGCACACTCCATGGCGATGGTAGAGTCCTGCGCAATGTTGTGAGTGCTGCTTCGAATAAGCAGCTTGCGGAACGCGAGGGCCCCTGGTTCCCACTGGCGAACCGAGAGCTGGCCGCGCCAAATCCATTGCAGATTGAATCTCGACGGGGCAGCATTCCTGGTCGAGAGCCGCGCGCCGGCGCTGCACTCGTAGGGAGGGCGTGATGGTGAATAACGACGGAAAATCCGGCTTCGATGCATCCGCCTTTCTGGCCACCACGGGACTGGGGCGAACCATCGTCCAATTGAAGGCCAAGGATACCCTCTTTGCGCAGGGCGAGCCTGCCGATTCCGTCTTCTATCTGCAGAAAGGCCGGGCCAGGGTCACGGTGGTCTCCAATGCCGGCAAGGAGGCCACGATTACGCTTCTCGCCGCAGGCGACTTTGTGGGCGAAGAGGCGCTGGCGGGGGTTGCCGGACTGCGATTGACCACGGCCACGGCCATCACCGCCTGCATGGCGATGAAGATCGGGCGCAGCGAGATGATCCGCGTGATCCATGAGGAGAATAGGTTCTCTGACCTGTTCCTCAAGTTTCTGCTTCGGCGGAGCATGCGCACCCAGGCCGACCTTGTCGATCAGCTCTTCAACTCCAGCGAGAAGCGGTTGGCGCGGGTCCTGCTGCTGATGGCCGAGTTTGGCGAGACGAGCGGGGGAGAGATTCTCATTCCCAAGATCTCTCAGCAGACCCTGGCGGAGATGGTCGGCACGACACGCTCGCGGGTGAGCTTCTTCATGAATCGCTTTCGCAAGCTCGGCTTCCTCAATTACAACGGCGGCATCCGGGTGCACAAGTCGCTGCTGAACGTGATTCTGCTCGATCAGTTCGCGGGAGCGAACGCCTCAGAACCGGGTCTCGCAGAGACCGCTACGGACTAGAACTGGTTGCATAAATGGTTCGGCCTCAAGGTAGGGACTTATGCCTGGGGCAGGTTGATTGTTGAACTGCTTCTATGAAGAAGCGGCCGGAGTTGTTAAGCGAGGAGCAATGGAGGATTTTGGAGCCGTTGTTTCCTGAACCCAAGCGTCGCAAGGATGGTCGGGGAAGGCCTTGGGCTGCTAACCGCAGGTGCGTAGAAGGCATTCTGTGGGTTCTGCGTACTGGAGCACGATGGCGCGACATGCCCGAGCAGTACCCGGATGGCTCGACCTGTTGGCGTCGATTGCGTAGCTGGGAGGAACAAGGCGTATGGCAAAGGGCTTGGCGCAAGCTGTTGTCGATGTTGGACCAGCGCCGGCTACTGGATTGGGAAGAAGCCTTTCTGGACGCCACCTTTGTCACGGCCAAAAAGGGGGCTCGGCAGTCGGCAAAACCCGTCGTGGGAAAGGTACGAAGTGCATGGTGGTGGTCGACGGCAACGGCATACCTGTCGGAGCGCAACTTGCGTCCGCGCAACTGGCCGAGTGCAGGCTGGCCGAAAGCACGCTCGCAGCGGTGAAGGTTCCGCGTCAAGGGCGAGGCCGGCCGCGCTCCCATCTCAAACGGGTTATTGCCGATCGCGGCTACGATTCCGACGCCCTGCGCAAGCGATTTCATCAGCGTGGAACGGAGTTGATTGTTCCCTACCGCAAGAACATTCGCAACCGGCGCTTTGAGGACAAACGCAAGCTGCGACGCTACAGGAAACGCTGGAAAATCGAACGCACCAACGCCTGGCTGCAGAATTTCCGTCGCATCCAGGTCCGATATGACCGCATTATCACCGTGTTTCAGGGCTTTTTTCATTGTGCTTGCCTGATCATCGCCTTGAGGCATTTATGCAACCAGTTCTAGGGCATTTTTGGATTCAATGTAGACTTCCGTGCCCCATCCATGCCGCGTTTTTCTGCGGAATGGATGGGATGCAAACAAAATTCCGGTCTGCGCTATTCCCGAAAATGCTCTGATTAGCTCCAAGGCCGCTGTTCTATTCTCCGGCAGGCTCCCGAGGCATGAGCGGCATTGCGATTCGAACACGGGTTCGCTTTCCAGCGAACCCGGCGAGACCCTGCGCCCTGCCCTCTTGGGTCTCCTCGCGAAGGCAATTTATTTACCAATTTCTGCAAAAGATGAGCAAAACAGAACAGACCGCCGGCTGTGAACCTGCGATACTCCCGGGAAAGGTTTCCCCGCAGCCCCGTCTTTATGATGCTCGACCGCCTTTTCACCCCGAAGATGCTCAACCTGTCCTTTTTCACCCGGGCCAAATTGAACGGAGGGCTGCAAGCATGTCGAGTGATGCCCCATCCAAGACTGTGCTCCTTGTCGAAAGCGATCCCGCGCACTCTCGTCGAATCCGCGAGATGTTCAACCATCGGGGCCCACGCTCCTTCGGTTTGACTGCCGTGAGCGACCTGGCGGCCGCGGAGAGGCATCTTGCCGGACATTCGATTGACGTTGTGCTGCTCGCCCTGGAGCTGCCCGACGCAGCGGGTCTGGAGGCTGTCCGGCGCATCCATGCGGCGCTGCCCCGCGCCTCCATTGTGCTTCTCTGCGAACCGGGCGATGAGCAGGCTGCCATCGAGGCGGCGCAGGCAGGCTCTCAGGACGATCTCCTCAAAGACGAGGTCGAAGACCACGAACTGATTCGCGCTGAGCAACTGAGGGCCCTCGCCGAGCGCCTGGAGAAGGCGCGTGAAGAAGAGCGAGCCCGCGTGGCCAGAGATCTGCACGACGATATCGGCCAGATCCTCACGGCGGTCAAGATGGAGCTGGCATGGATTGGCAGGCATCTCGCAGGCCGGCAACAGGAGCTGCTCAGCCGCATTGATGGCGCCGTGAAATTGATCAACGATGGAATGGGTTCCGTTCGCACGATTTGCACCAGACTGCGTCCGTCGGTACTGGACGATCTTGGGCTTGGGGCGGCCATTGAATGGCAGGCCCTGGAGTTTTCCAAGCGAACCGGGATCGCCTGCCGGCTTTCGCTGCCGGCCAATCGGCTAGGCCTTTCCAACGATCAAGCCACGACGTTCTTCCGCATCTTCCAGGAGTGCCTGACCAACATCAGCCGGCACGCCAATGCACAGGCACTGGAGGTCTCGCTGAAAAAGGAGAACGAAGACGTGGTCATGGTTGTAAAGGACGATGGACGGGGATTCCGCGAGGCCGAACCCACCTCCTCGCTGGGCATCCTGGGCATGAAGGAGAGGGCGCAAGCTTGCGGCGGCGAGCTGCTGATTGACAGCTTCCCCGGCAAAGGAACAAGCGTGATGTTGCGGATGCCCTTAAGCCAGGGCTGCGATCCGCCTGGGGAACCTTCGCCACTGCTTGGAATGAAACGAATTTCCCCGGCCTTACCAACGCAGGATCCATCCCAGGAAGGGAGGACGATGGAGTTTGCCGACAGGATGTTGAAATGCGTCGATTGCTCGACAGAATTTGTATTCACGGCGAGCGAGCAGCTCTTCTTTTTCGAGAAAGGGTTCACTCACGACCCGAAGCGATGCAAGGAGTGCAAAGCGAAGCGTGCTGGCTCAACGCCAAAGACTGTCACGGAAACAAGGATTGCATGTTCGACGTGTGGTGAAAAGACCACTGTTCCTTTCGTTCCCACGCAAGGCAGGCCCGTGCTGTGCCGATCATGCTTCCGAGTAGCTGCTCAGGCTGAAGCCTGAATAAGAGCGGTTCCACCTGCCCTGTCGAATGTTCTTAGTCCCTCAGTCCCTGTTCCCTGAGCCCCTCGAGTCCCTCAGTCCCTTAGTCTCTATTCCCTATTCCCTATTCCCTATTCCCTGTTCCCTGTTCGTATAATCAGCTAACAATCAAAAGTGGAGGCTCTCATGCATCTGCTTCAAAAGCTCATGGCAAGGCGGCAGTTTCTCATTTCCGCCGGTGCCGCATCCTCGTGCGCGCTCGTGTCAAAAAAACTGGCTGGTTTTGAGCCGAGTGCCTCGCTCGCATCCGGCACGGCCGCAACTGGGGATCTCAAGGCGGCAAAGAAACAGAACTATGACCTTGTTCAACGGATGATCACCAGCCAGTACTGGCGCCCTGAGAACATCGCCATGTTTTCTGGCAACTTTGGGCTTGAATTGCCGAACGCCCCTCCAGGCATGCCCCAGTTTTTCAATCACGTTGACTTTCTGGAATATGCCGACTGGATGACCCAGACAGTAAAGTCATGGCAGGTGAATCCCGGCTACGAGATTTACGGGACTAAGGATGAAAATCTCTTCTGGGTGGTTCGCGAATGCTCGGGCGACGTCCATTGGGCCGGCAGAGACGGGAAATTCGAGAGCAGGATGGTCTCACGGATCACGACTGAAAACGGCAAGGTCAAGCACATGAAAGAGCTGTTCGACCCGCTCAGCTACCTGAGAGCGATCGGAGCCGACGTCCCCACCTTCCACGTGAAAATGGACTACGACGAAATCAAGAAGATCAAGGCGCAGCCGGCTAAGCCGGCCGCACCGCCGATGGATAAGAGCCCCGCAGCTTCGGCAAAAAGACTTGCCAACAACCTTGCTGTTTACAAGCAAGGCATGGACTACAAGCTAGAAGCCACTGTGCAGACTCTCACGGACGACTGCGAATGGAGGGTGTGGTTCCTCCCGCCCGAAATGAAAGCGGCGTACTTTGGAGACGAAAAGATAGGCATCAATATCTGGACGGATCGCAGCGTGATCTCTTACAAGTACATTCCCGGCGCAGTCGTCTATGAGACGGACGACCCGTCTGTTTATTTCACTGAGACCGGCGGAAGCGGGATTTCAGAGTGGCAGGGGAACAATGTTCGCGGCAGGTACCGGAACCGCTATGTTATGTTCGACAAGTTTGAAAATGGGGCCATGGTCAAGCATCATGAATATCTGAATCCCATCAACAAATTCAATTCCATCAATAAAAGCATCCCAACCTTTCCCTACTATTTTTAGCCGTCCAGCTAAGCCTGGATAGAAAGAGGGAACAAGAGACACGCGAAACTCTCTCGTTCCCTCCCTGTTCCCTATTCCCTGTTCCCTATTCCCTAGTCCCTGTCCCCTATTCCCTATTCCCTAGTCCCTATTCCCTATTCCCTAGTCCCTGCCTTTTTCAGTCCGCCGTCGCCGCAGCCTGCGTCCCAAAACTTGCGGCGCCAACCTCCTGGTCCTGGTACTGGAGCTGGTAAAGCTTCCAGTAGAGGCCGCGCTGAGCCAGAAGCTCCTGGTGCGATCCGCGTTCGCGCAACTGTCCCTTGTGCATCACCAGAATGGTGTCGGCTCTCTGGATCGTCGACAGCCGGTGAGCGATCAGCACGCTCGTGCGGCCTTCCACCATCCGGTCCAGCGCCAGGCGGATGCGCAGCTCCGTGTCGGTATCCACACTCGAGGTGGCCTCGTCCAGGATCAAAATACGCGGATTGAACGCCAGCGCCCGCGCGAAGTTGACCAGTTGCTTCTGGCCGGTCGAAAGCGAACTGCCGCGCTCCCGCACCGGTTCGTCGAAGCCGCCGGGCAGGCTCTCGACAAAGTCCAGCACGTTCACGTCGCCGGCTGCCTGGCGCATCGCCTCGTCCGAGATCTCCTCGTTGCCGAAGCGGATGTTATCGCCGATCGTGCCCGTGAACACAAACGGGTCCTGCAGCACCACCGCGAAGTGGCGGCGCAGGGTGAGCAGGTCATGCCGCCGCAGGTCGAGACCGTCGACGAGAATGCGCCCGGCCGTAACGTCGTAGAAGCGCATCAGCAGGCTGGTCAACGTCGTCTTGCCTGCTCCCGTATGCCCCACGATCGCCACCGACTGCCCCGGCTCGATGGTGAATGAGACGTCCTTCAGGATCCATTCGACGCCCGAAATCGCCGACAGCAGCTCCGCGGTTCGTCCTGGCGGAGCGCCCGCCGCGCTGCCCGACTCGATGACGGCCTTCACCTCTGCCTGCTGCTCCGGCGTGAGCTTCTGGTATGTGAACCACACGTGGTCGAACTCGATGCGGTTCGAGCCGTCGCCTTTCTCGGGCTTTGCAGGGTTCAGAATTTCGGCAGGCGTGTCGAGCAGCTTGAAGATGCGCTCGCAGGCGGCCATGGCGGCCTGCAGGATGTTGTACTTGTCGCTCAAGTCCTGGATCGGCCGCCAGAAGCGCTGCGAGTACTGGATGAACATGGCCAGCATGCCGATCGTCACCGCGCCGCGCGCCATCACGCTGAATCCCCCGCGCCACACCACCAGCGCGATGGCGATTGAAGAAAGCAATTCAACCGCGGGATAGTAGAGCGCGTAGGCGAAGATGGTGTCCTTGAAGGCGATCATGTGCAGCTCGTTGACCGCCTCGAAGTCCTGGTAAGCGCGCTCTTCGCGGTTGAACAGCTGCACCACGCTCATGCCCGTGAGGTGTTCCTGGGTAAAACTGTTGATGCGCGCAATGGCGGAGCGCACGCGGCGGAAACTCTCGCGCACCGAATCCCTGAACATGCGCGTGACGATCAAAATAATGGGCAGCACCGAGAAGGCCAGCAGCGCCAGCCACCAGTTGATGGCCAGCATCACGCCGGCCATGATCGTCAGCATGAAAAAGTCGTTCACGATGGCCAGAATTCCATCGGTGAACATGTCGTTGATGGCGTCCACGTCAGAGGTAAGGCGCGTCACCAGCCGTCCCACGGGATTGGCGTCGAAAAAGCCCACGTGCATGCGCTGCATGTGGCGGAAGATCTCGCGGCGCAGGTCGAACATGATCTTCTGGCCCGTCCACTGCATAAGGTAGGTATCGACCCAGGCCAGGAAATACGATGTGCACTGAAACGCCAGATAAATGGCCGCCAGATCCGTAATGCCTCGATAGGCGTCGGCCGGAAGAGCCCTGCCCAATAGGCTGTTGTTCGCAAGCCAGTGAGCCAATGTTTGCGTAGATGCGCTGCTGCCGGCGACGGTGGGCAAATAGCGGTCGATCGCCACCATCGTCATGATGGGGCCGAAGACGTCGCAAAACGACTTGATGCAAACCGACAGCGACGCAATCACGACCTGCACCCGGTACGGCTTCAGGTAGCGCGCCAACCGGCTCATCAGCCGCGAATCGTAGACTTTGCCAACCGGATCTTCGTCGCGCTTGCGAGATGCGGCTCGCTTGCGGGATTTTCCGGGCGTGCTCTCAGGTGCGTCCGCCATGCTCCCCACCATTGTACGAGTTTGGCAGGCGCAGATCGAACCCCTACTGCTTCTTCGCAGGCGCCGGCGCAGCCTGCGTGTTTTGCGTCCCCGCGCCGGCCGCGGCCGGCCGCTCGCCACGCAAGATCACGAGAACCTCCGGTGGCAGCGGCTTGTCGGCATTGGCCACCAGCAGGCTCACCTGCCACATTTCGGTTTCGCTCAGCAGATCCTTGAAAGCCGGCATCCCCGTCAGCCGGATTCCATTCGCGACCTTCCAGTACGTTTCCCCGGGCGGATCGTCGCTCACGCCAATCGTTCCCGTGGCCTCGCCCTCGTGGTGGTGCTGCTCCCAAAGCTGCGGCGCGCTGGGAAACATGTGAGCGGCAATGGGTGCGGGCTTGCCGTGGAAACCGTGGCATTCGGCGCAGTGATTACTATAAAGCCGCGCTCCGGCCACGTAGCGGGCCTCATCCGGCTGAAATGGCGGCTGCTGCGGCGCCTCGCGGCCGATGCGCGCATCGAGTGGCACGCTGATGATCAGCCTCTCCTGCGGCAGCGGCGAATCGCCAACGGCCACGGGCGGATGTCCATAGTGGAACCACGCCAGCACCAGCGCGGGCACAAGCAAAACGCCAATCACGATTCCGAGCAGAAAACGCATCGCGGGGCCTCCTGACGCCTTATCCTACTGTACCGCAGCGCATTTTTGCCCCGGCGCGCCGCCCGCAACCCTCCCTCGGGATGATCTAATACCTAAGGAAGCGCCTCATCGCAGAGGACGCGTTGCACTCCTTGGGAGGAACCTCGATCACGATGCTTTCCGTTCGCCGTATTGCACTTCTTCTGGCGCTGGCCTTCACACTCAGTTACCCCGCTCTCGGCCAGGGTTCGTCGAATTCCTCCGGGGCCTCTCAATCGCCTTCCGCCGGTGGCTCCGCCCAGAGTCAGAGCCAGGCGCCGGCCATTTCGCAGCAGCAGTTGAGCGTGCAGGAGCGCATCCGCCTGCGCCGCGAGCAGCGCCGCGCCCAGGCCATTCATGATGCCTACTCTCAGCGCTACGAGTCATGGGCCGGCATGGGCTACCTGCGCTTCATCCCCGGTCCCAGCGTGCAGCGGACCACCTACTACGCCTGGGATGCCGGCCTCACCCGCTACCAGTCCGAGCGCCTCGGCTACACGCTCGATGGCCGCGGCTACACCGGCATCGCCTACGTGGGCCTCAATCCCGCCGGCATCACGCGGCCCAAGGTCAGCACCTACGCCGTCATGGCCGGTCCCACATACCGCTTCTTCCTCGAGCCCAAGTACTCCATCTCCGGCCGTGTCATGGGCGGATGGGCCCTCGGCAACTTCTCAGGCGACACCAACGGCCTCGGCGGCCAGAACATCGGCGGAGGCGTTGGCCTCAATCTCTATCCCGATGCAAATACCTATGCCGCCAGCGCCGCCATCATCGGCGAAATCAACGTCTCGCCCAGCGTCGCCCTGCGCCTGGCGCCCGAATACTTCTTCAGCGGCTTCGGATCCACAACCCAGTACAGCCGCGGCTTCTCAGGCAGCCTGGTCTACCGCTTCGGCAAGCGGTAATCCACTCGCTACACAATCTCTGGGTGCCCCAGGTCTCGACTTTAAGGCCTGGGAAACCACTGCTGTCCCCCGAACCCGGGTCTTGGGACGCTCATCCCGACACAATCTCTGGGTGCCCCAGGTCTCGACTTTGAGACCTGGGAAACCACTGCTGTCCCCCGAACCCGGGTCTTGGGACGCTCATCCCGACACAATCTCTGGGTGCCCCAGGTCTCGACTTTGAGACCTGGGAAACCACTGCTGTCCCCCGAACCCGGGTCTTGGGACGCTCATCCCGACACAATCTCTGGGTGCCCCAGGTCTCGACTTTGAGACCTGGGAAACCACTGCTGTACCCCGGCCCCCGGGGATGTATTCTTGCCGATATGACGAAAGGGCTTGTCCGTTACCAGCAAAGCGGCGACTTTCATTTCCTCACCTTCAGTTGCTTTCACCGCCGCGCCTATCTGGGCACTGCGGAGGCGCGGAACCTGCTGGGGGCGGCGCTGGAGCGGGTCCGGCTGAGGTATCGTTTCGTGGTGGCCGGTTACGTCGTCATGCCCGAACACGTACACCTTCTCGTGAGCGAGCCGCGCAAAGGCCAGCTTTCACTCGCCGTCCAGGCGCTAAAGCTCTCCGTCGCCCGCCGGCTCGCGGAGCGCCCTTTCTGGCAGGCGCGTTATTACGACTTCAACGTGCATTCGAGCGAAAAGATAACAGAAAAGCTGCGATATATGCACCGGAACCCGGTAGAGCGGGGATTGGTGGCGAAGCCCGAAGATTGGGCGTGGTCAAGTTACAGGCACTACGCCACGGGAGAGCGCGGAACCGTGGAGATTGAGTCGATCTGGACCGCGGCTCGCCGCAAATATGAGCTGCCGGAGGGGTTCGAGATGACAAAAACCTCGAGTTGAGTTTTGTGCTTTCCCAGGTCTCTAAGGAGACCTGGGGCACCCATCTGTGTTGCTAAAACCATCATCCCCGAAACCTGCGCCACCCACCAAGCGGTAGTTCCGGTCACTCACCACTGACCCCTGACCACCGCCAACTGACAACTCGTCCCTGCCCCTGTTCTCTGATTTCTGCTCCGGGCGGAGGGATTCGAATCCCAGGTGGAAAGCGGGGAACATCCCGTCCGTCCCCAGGTCTCCAGGTCTCCCCTGGCAGGACGGGCAGAACCCGTTTCGGTGATAATCAGAGACGCAATCGTTTCGATCAGTTCAGGGGGGCAAAATGAAATCAACCATTGCGGTCGTACTCTTCGCCGCGTTTTGTTGGTCTTCTATTGCCCAAGCGAGTGAGAATCGGCCAGCAAAGTCGCAAGAGATCAACGCTTGCAAATACCTTGCTGTAGAGGATTTCACAACTGATTCATACGGAATTGCGAAGGAATTGCGAGCACAAGCGCGTTCGCAGGGATTTACGGTTGTCTCAAATAAGAGTGAAGTGTCATCGGACGACCTGCTCAAGACGTGTGTGCTGCATGGCAGTTGGTCGGCTAATGAGTATGGAGGGCTACTTACTGGAGGGCAACTTGCCATTCGCGTCCTAGATGCGGCAGGTGGCGAGCTTGTGGGAGAGGCGGCGACCACTGCCGCGAATTGGTGGGGTGCAGGCCGCACTGTTCGCAACGCGGTTACCAAGCTCTATTCGCAGTTGGGGTATACCGGCTACAGCGAAACTGTTTTTCAGGCCCGTATGCAGCGGTTGTACCCACCAAGACCGAAGCTGGCAATCACTGAAGCGCAGATTACAGCCAGTGAGCCTCGGAGCGCAGCAGAAGGCATCTGGAGCGATCCTCAGAACCAATAGAGGCTTGGAATTGTCAAAGCGCCGGACGGAATCGCTGCGGACTATGTTGCCGTGATTCTCCAATCGGAATCTCCGGTTTGGCAGCCGAATGAGATTAAAGGCGAAATTCGCAGTACCGCGTCTCCCGAAGTGTTCACCTGCAAATGGTTCATGGCTGACAAGAAGCCAGCTGGTACAACTCTGTCGCTTGATCATGATTCGGTACTTCACGGCGCTATCTCCACTGCAAACGGTCCGTATGATCTAGTGCTCCTTCGGGTGTGGCCTAAGGTGACGGATCAGACATTAACATCAACATCGGAACACGTGGAGAAATCTGGAACCGGCTTCCTGTTCACTCATGGCGGCTTGATTGCAACGAACTGGCATGTGGTATCTGGTGCGAAACGAATTGCCGTGATTTTTCCTAGCTGGAAAGACAATGCAAGTGCTGATCTCGTTGTGAGGGACACTGCAAACGATCTCGCAATAATCCGCATCAGTGATAGCGATAAATGGGCCGACCTGTGCCGCGAGTTGCCGTTTCAACTTACGTCAGCCAATGACGTTGCGCTTGGGCAGAGTGTTTCGACAATCGGTTATCCACTCAGTCCACTACTCGGATCTGATCCAAAATTCTCAGCGGGCGTAATCTCAAGCAAAAGCGGCTACCAGAACGATCCCCGCTGGTTTCAGATTTCGGCTGCCATACAGCCCGGTTCGAGCGGAAGCCCTTTGTTCGACGACAGTGGAAACATTGTCGGCATTGTTGTCGCGAGTCTCGACGCAGCCAAGGCGTTTCAGTTGACAGATGCCATACCTCAAAATGTGAATTGGGCGATCAAATCCAACTACCTTTTGAATCTTGTTGGGATGATCCCGGACGCAGCACTCCCGCCCCGTGCGGTTGCTTTCTCGGCTGACAAAGCCTCGGCTTGTATTGCGCTCGTAACAGTATGGTGACGTAAGCATGGCCATTCCGGCGGGTGGCCACGATCCCATTCACTGCACCAACCCCTGACGGGTGCCCCCGGTCCCTCGTCCACCGCGCCTGCCCGCCGTGGCGGGGCGGAAGGACCGGGGCGCCTGACCCCTGACCACTGACCCCTGTTCTCTGTTCTCTGTTCCCTGTTCTCTGTTCCCTGCTTTGCAGAAAATTACCCGCTCCCGGTGCACAATCGAAATGGAGCTGAGTATGCCCTGCATCGCACTCCAATTCGCCCAATTCCCGCTGAACATCCCCCAGTGCTCACGCAAAATTTCGCACAGTACACCGAAATGCGATTCGAAATCGCCGCTCCAGGCTTGCACTTCGCGAGTTCAATTTTCGAGCGGTGTAACTGTGCAGCCATCTCGACTCAATAAAATCAGTGGCTTACAGCACAAATCTGCACAGTTGCACAGTTAATGTGAAACTGTGCAACTGTGCAATGGACGCTACATCAGCTCCCGCAGCAACCGCTTTCCTTCAGGCCATTCGCCCATATTCGTCGCGATGTGATCGGCGGGTCCGATGTCGACGAAGCGGCTTCCCCAGGACGCGGCGAATTCGCGCGCTCGATCGATGGGAGCGTGAGGGTCGTCGCTCGAGGCCACAACGATGGAAGCAAAGGGCAGCACGCTGCGGGGCACTGGAGCAAAGTTTCTGAGCGGCTCAGGAACCTCAGGGCGGTCAACATCGGCAGGAGCGGCCAGCAACGCCCCTTTGACCTTGCTGAGAAGTTCGGGCGAAGCGGTTTGGGCCCAGTGCGCCAGCGCAATCGATCCGAGGCTGTGCGCGGCGAAGAGGATCGGCGCCTCGGTCCCGGCCACTGCCTGCGAGATCCCTTCGACCCAGTCGCTGAGCTGCGGAGTCGTCCAGTCCTTCTGCTGCACGCGGCGAAACCGCGCGTCCCCCTGCTCCCACAACGTCTGCCAGTGCTTCGGCCCCGAGCTGTTCAAGCCGGGAAGAACCAGCACAGTGAAGGCAGGCTCGCTTCCGGGCGCGACCAGGCGATTCGCATTTTCGAAATCGTTATGCTGGACCATTGTCTTTCCTTTGCGAGTGAATTTTTCGGTTGGATAGTCAGAAGCTTCCGTGGTTTCCCGCCCTTCGCGTCCGCCGCGGCGGACCGCGCGAAGGACGGGGCACGGGTAGACGCGTTGAACGACAAGATCGCGGCTGAAAGCTGGTGTAGCTGATAGCTGGTAGCTGCTTCTACGCCAGGATCGGAATGCCGGCGATTCTCTGCTTCCACTCCGCCGGGCCGGTCTCGTGCACGCTGGTTCCCTTCGAGTCCACGGCCACAGTCACCGGCATATCGCGCACGTCGAATTCATAGATGGCTTCCATGCCCAGGTCGCCGAAGGCAACCAGCCGCGAAGCGTGAATGGCCTTGGCGACAAGATACGCCGCGCCGCCAACGGCCATCAGGTAGACTGCACCGAACTCCTTGATGGCCGCAATGGCTTCCGGTCCGCGCTCGCTCTTGCCGACCATGCCCAGCAATCCCGTCTCGGCCAGCATCTGGCGCGTGAACTTGTCCATGCGCGTGGCTGTCGTCGGCCCCGCCGGCCCGACGACCTCGTCGCGCACCGGGTCCACCGGGCCCACGTAGTAGATAAACCGGCCGCGGAAGTCCACGGGCAGTTTCTCGCCGCGGTTGAGCATTCCGGTGAGGCGCATGTGCGCGGCGTCGCGGCCAGTGAGCAGCTTGCCCGAGAGCAGCAGCACTTCGCCGAGCTTCCATGATGCGGCCTCTTCGCGCGTGACCGTATCGAGATTCACGCGGCGTGCGCTGCTCACGTCGTAGGTCAGCTTCGGCCACTCGTCGAGAGACGGCGGATCGAGGTAGACCGGCCCCGAGCCATCGAGCACGAAGTGAGCGTGGCGCGTGGCGGCGCAGTTGGGGATCGCAGCCACAGGCAGATTGGCAGCGTGCGTCGGGTAATCGCGCACCTTTACATCAAGCACCGTCGTGAGCCCGCCCAGCCCCTGCGCTCCAATGCCCAGCTTGTTCACCTTTTCATAAAGCTCAAGCCGCAGCTCTTCGGCCCGGTTCTTCGGCCCGCGCTCCCTCAGCTCTTGCATGTCGATCTCATCCATCAGCGATTCTTTGGCCAGCAGCATCGCCTTTTCGGCCGTGCCGCCGATGCCAATGCCCAGGATTCCCGGCGGGCACCAGCCGGAGCCCATGGTGGGAACCACCTTCAGCACCCAGTCGACGATCGAGTCCGACGGATTGAGCATGGCGAACTTGGACTTCGCCTCGGAGCCTCCGCCCTTGGCCGCCACCGTCACCTCGACGGTCCAGCCTTTCACCAGCTCCACGCTCACCACGGCGGGAGTGTTGTCCTTGGTGTTCTTGCGCGCCCCGGCCGGATCGGCCAGAATCGAGGCCCTCAGCTTGTTGTCGGGGTCGAGATAAGCTCTTCGCACGCCTTCATCCACCATCTGTTGCAGGTCCTTGGTCTCCTCGCCGGGAGCGGCCTCAAAGCGCGCGTCCATGCCCATCTTTACGAACGCCGTCACGATGCCCGTGTCCTGGCAGATGGGCCGGTGGCCCTCGGCGCACATGCGGCTATTGATGAGGATCTGCGCCATGGCGTCTTTGGCCGCGGGCGAAACCTCGCGCTCGTAGGCCCGCGCCAGGCTGCGGATGTAATCGACGGGATGGTAGTAGCTGATGTACTGCAATGCAGCGGCGACACTCGAGATGAAATCTTCCTGGCGGATCACGGTCATGGGAGAACTCCTTAAATATTCCGGACCCTACTAGGGTACTGGATGAAAGCCGCCGCAGTCAGCCACGGGAACGCGGTCAGGCATCCACGGCAGAGCGCAGATCTGTTTGAGAGAAATCGTCGCCCTTGAAGAGAATGGGCTCCCGCTTGAAGCGTGCCAGCGCGTAGCTGAAGCAGTCGCCAAAGTTCAGATTGGCCGGGTGGCCGCTGCCGCGGCCGAAATCGCGGTAGGCTTGGCGGGCGATTTGCGCCTGCTCGACCGTAAACGGCTCGACAATCAAGCCAGGGTTTTCCAGAATCTCCTCGAGTCTCGCCTTGAGAATCGGCTCTCGGAACCGTTCCACAACGATATGCGCCTCAAGGTAGCTTGCCGCGGAGATGCGGACGACCTTCGCCCTTTCTATCGCCTCGGCGTACATCTGAGCATCCGGTTCGTTCTTGAGGATTGCAACCACCGCCGAGGTATCGACGATCATATCGGCAGCCCCGTCTCTGGATCGTAGAGCTCATCCATCAATTCCTTGGAAGTTTTGCCGTCATTCATCATCGGCCCAGTCTCCCTGCTGATCTTCATCAACCAATCCGCCGTGAGCTTGTGCCTGCGTTGGAACTCCTTCTCGCGCTTGATCTTCTCCTCAACCGCCTCCGTCACGGCAGTCACCAGACTGACACCACGCAGAGCAGCCAGCTCGCGAATCATCTTGTCGGCTTTCTCGCTTTTGATGCTTAGCGCCATCTGTTTCTACCTTTCTAGCCTATACGTCTACCATTCTACCATAAGGCGTTCCCCCTCCGCCCGAAATCGACTGCGAGCTCGTCTCCGCTCAAGCGGAATTCCCTGCCGTGCCCTAAGCTAGATGGATGAATGAGATCGAGAAAACAACGACGAGTGACTCGATTGCCGACCTTCTGGTGATCGGGGCCGGGCCTACGGGTCTGGCCTGCGCCATCGAAGCCGGTAAGGCAGGCCTGCGGGCCGTGGTGATCGACAAGGGCTGCATCTGCAATTCCCTCTTTCACTACCCCGCCCACATGACCTTCTTCACGACTGCCGAACTGCTCGAAATTGGCGGAATTCCCTTCCCCACCCCAAACGCCAAGCCCACACGCAACGAAGCGCTGGAGTATTACCGGCAGGTAGCTGCTTACTACCGTCTCGACGTGCGCCAGTACCGCCGCGTGGAGCGCGTGGCGGGGGCTGACGGCGCCTTCGTCGCGCACATCGTGGACCGCTTCGGCCGGGCGGGTGCGATTGAGGCTCGGAAGATGGTAGTGGCTATCGGCTATTACGATCTGCCCAACTGGATGGGGATTGCTGGCGAGACACTGAGCAAAGTGCACCACTATTACCACGATCCGCATCCTTATTACGGGCTCGACGTGCTGGTGATCGGCGGCAAGAACTCGGCCGCCATCGCAGCCCTGGAGTTGTGGCGGCACGGGGCGCGTGTCACTCTTGTCCACCGTGGGCCGGGGATTCACGAGAACGTGAAGTACTGGATCAAACCGGACATTGAGAATCGTGTCAAGAGCGGCGAAATCAAGGCTTATTTCTCATCGAAGGTCCTCGAGGTCGCGCCGGACACGGTGGTGGTGGAATCCCCTGACGGGCGAGAGACGCTTCGGAACGATTTTGTATTTGCCTTGACGGGTTATCACCCCGATTTCGCCTTCATGGAAAGTCTGGGTATTTGTTTCGAGGGGCGGGAGCGGAGGCCTGTTTGTGACGCTGCCACCCTGGAAAGCAATGTGCCCGGGCTCTATCTGGCTGGGGTGGTGGTCGCCGGCTCGCGAACCAATGAGATCTTTATCGAAAACGGCCGCTTCCACGGCGCTCAAATCGCCGCGGCGCTGGCTGCGAAGTTGGAAGCGGGGAGCGGAAAACTGGAAGCTCCTGAACCTGCGAATCCCGTACTCTGAGGCTCGAACCCGCCGCTAAAGGAGCCACTCTCATGCGCTGGTGGCCGCGATCGATTCGATGGCAAATGCTGGCGGGCCTCTTATTGCTGGAAACGCTCTCCATCGTCCTGTTTGCCGTTATCGTGAGTCGCCAGCAGGACCAGGAATCGAGCGAACGGGCCCATAACTGGCTGACCTTCGAGGCCGAAGCCTTAGCCTATCAATCCTCTGAAGCGCTTGCGAACGACCTGCCGGGCTGGCTGGACTTCTCAGTGCGCATGAAGGGCGAAGCCCCCTCGATCGCTCTGGCGAAGGTGACCGATCCGGCCGGCAACGTGCTGTCATACAGCGAAGGCGACAAAAGCCGGGCGAATCTGGAGCCGGCTGAGCGCGCGGCAATCCCCCTGTTAACCGCAGACAGAGCGGAATGCCTGGACCTGCCGCAAAATCGCTGGGAGTGCGCCAAAGCGATTTATGTTGGCAACACCATGCGCGGCATTGCCTGGGTTGAATATGACGAGAGAGCGCGACGCGAGCGGCTTCGAGCCCTTCTGCGCGACATAGAGATCTTCGGCGGCATCTGGGTGCTGGCATCGGCGGTGCTCGCTCTGTTCATGTCCCGCTCCATCGCACAGCCCCTGGCGGTGCTGCACCGGGGCACCCGCGCCCTGATGAACAAGAACAGCAGCAGCTTCCCGCTTCCTGTCACGGTAAAGAACGAAATCGGGGACCTTATTCAGGCTTTCAATGGAATGGTAGCCTCGCTTGACGAGCAGCGAGCCGGATTGAACGACACGCTTTCGCTGCTCGACTCGATGCTGGCCAACGCGCCGATCGGTCTGGCGCTCTTTGACCGCAGTTGCCGGCTTGTCCGCATCAACCAGGTCTTTGCGGGCATGACCGCAGTTCCGCTCAGCCGCCACCTGGGCCGCACGCTTCCTGACGTTTTGCCCCAGCCCACAGCCCAGGAACTGACGAACGCGGTTCAGTGCGTCCTGGAAGACGAGAAGCCGGTGCGGAATCTGGAGCTGAGCGGGGAGCGGGGCAAGCCTCCCCAGCCCTGGACGTGGCTGGTGAGCGCCTATCCTGTCCGGACTACGCACCAGCAGGTCCGATGGGTGGGGATGGTGGTGCTCGACGCCACCGAGCGCAAGCAGAGCGAAGAGGCTCTGCGAAGAACCGAAAAACTGGCGGTCACGGGACGGCTGGCAGCAACCATCGCCCACGAGATCAACAATCCGCTCGAGGGCATTACGAACTTGCTCTTCCTGCTCCGCAACTTCAGCGGTCTCGATGCCAACGCGCTGAACTACGTAACGATGGCTGAATACGAGTTGCGCCGCATCGCCGAAATCACCCAGCAGACGCTGCGTTTCTATCGTCAATCCACACTTCCCTCTCTCGCCCCATTGAAAGAACTGCTCGATTCCGTGCTCAGCCTTTACCACGGACGGCTCAGCGCTCTCGGCATTGAGGTGGTGCGAGATTACGATCCGGAGATGAGCTTATTTTGCTTTGCGGGCGAGATTCGCCAGGTTGTCGCGAATCTCGTGGGTAATGCGATTGACGCCACAAGCCAGGGGGGGCGCCTGGTGATCCGCGCCCGCAAAGCCCGCAGCGGCAGAGACCCAGCCGTCAGCGGCGTGCGATTCACAGTGGCCGACTCAGGGAGTGGCATGGAGCCGGATGTGCGCGAATGTATTTTCGAGCCGTTTTTTACAACGAAGGAGTTGATGGGAACCGGTCTGGGCTTGTGGGTAAGCCGCGAGATCGTCCTGAAGCATCATGGGCTGATTGCGGTCCGCAGCCGCTCGGCTGCGCGCGCCAGGCAAACAGGGACCACCAGCGGCACGGTATTTCGCTTTTTCATCCCCGACGATGAAACCCTGTCTGACAACACCGGCCGGAACGGAGCATAAGAGCCCCGCAGCCCATTGGTTTCGAAGAGACCCGCAACCTCAATTTGCGCCAGACGCCTGCGGAGATGATCCAGCCTCCTGCTCATTCAGCCGTTCCAGCCGCTCCACTGCGGATTTGGCTTGTTCAACCCCTGCATCCGCCGCTTTCCTGTACCAGTAAAGAGCGCCAGATCCGTTCGGGTCTGTCGCGCGGCCAGACTCATAAATCGAGGCAAGGTTGAATTGCGCCTCCGCGAGCCCTGACCCGGCGGCCTTCTGGAACCACTGCGCGGCCTGGGCGTCATCCTGATCCACGCCGCGCCCTGATTCGTACATGCACGCAAGGTTGTTCTGAGCCTTCGCATTGCCTCCCTGGGCCGCCTTCAGGTACCACTTGGCCGCCTCGCCGTAGTCCTGCTCGACGCCACGCCCGCGCTCGTAAAGCACTCCCAGGTTGTACTCCGCCGGAGCGAAATCGAGGTCGGCAGCGCTGCGATAGAGCCTGGCAGCTTCAGCAAAGTCCTGCTTCACTCCGCGTCCGCGTTCGTAGAAAAAGCCGAGATTTACATACGCCCAGGCGTTGCCCCCCTTCGCAGCTTTGCCATACCAGGCAGCAGCCTCCGAGTCATCCTGCCGGACTCCCTTGCCGTTTTGGTATAGGTAGCCAAGGTCATATTGGGCTTCCGCATCGCCTTGATCGGCGGCTTTGCGCAGCCATTTCGCGGCTTGCGCATCGTCCTCGGGTACGCCTCTTCCGCTTGTGTAAAGTTCTCCGAGCAGGGACTGTGCGGTGACATTCCCGGCCTGGGCCTGTTTGGTCAACGATTTCAGATCTGCCTGAGCCCGGGTCGCATGCGGATAGCTGAGTACGGCCACGCAAAGCAGCGCGATGGGGAAAGCACTTCTGAACATTGAGACTCCCTTCAGAAAATGAAGCCGTATCCAAGTGACGACAGCGCGAGGAGTGCCGAATTGCGAGAATCAGTCGCGTGAAGAAGAGCCTCCGAAATCGAAAAACAGCTTTCCTCCAGCCAGCACCTTCAGGATGCCGACTCTGCCTTGGCTCCGAGCCAGACAGTGCTCCGCCGCGCCCTGGAGGGCCTGACGGCGGCTGCCTAATTTTCTATGCCGGCGGTTCGGTGTTCGATCGGGGAAGATGAACCGCTTGCACCCTAAGATGATGCAAACGACGTAAAGGTTTTTTTAATTCTCAGGCGCTTGGGTCGCGTATGGAAGAATTCAACTTGGCGGCGTTCTTCAAGGTGCGTTCCGTCTGGGCTGCTTCGAGCAGATTGGAAGCTGCTGAAGAGAACAGAGAGTCAGCACCCTGGATCAGTTCGCGCGCCGTCAGACGCTGTTGCAGGGCGCTGATCTCTGGCGGCAACAGCTACCGTCAATTGAGCGGCTTTCCACCTGCCTCAGTAACATTCACACGCCCCGCCGTTTCTATTCGACCGCCGTGGTAACTGCTTCTTCATGAATGGCAATTTCTTCTGCCGTGCCACCCTCAGGATGGCTCAGCCGAATGGTCGTTGTGGGGTACGCCGCGGTCTTGGGGTTGGCAACTTTCCCGGTGAGCACAACATTTCGCTGGATCGCCTCTGCAAGCACTGCCTGCCGCACCCCGGGGCTCTGGTTCCATCCGTAAGATTTGCGGGGCAGGAAAGAATCGCGGAACCATTTCAGCGAGATAAAAGCGTGGCCACCGTGTTCAGCCTCGGCCAGTGCCGCGGATAGATCGCGAATCCGGTCCTCCATCTCCGCCGGAGACGGCTCCCCGTAATTTTCTATCTCTTCCGCGGGGGCCTGATCGCGGCCTGCACGAGGCGTCCGAGCCGCCCTCGGCGCAGGCTCTCCGTCGCCGACCCGCTCAAAGTAGATCCGCACTTCGTCTTCCTCCGGCGACCAGGTATCGGCCAGGGTCATTTCGCCGCTTGCTTCGGCCGTTCTCACTGCATAGCTCAACGATCGCCTGGTATCCCGGAGGCGCCAGATAACGAAGCGCCCGGGCCATGCCGGGATCCTGCGAGTATGCAAGTTCGTTCAGCGCATCTTCAATAAGCTCTTCTGCGGCGGGAATCGTCAATCCCGTATCTTCTGTTTTGCTGTGGTTTGACTTAGCCGTTTTCATATCTATTTCTCCGTCCTTTAAGCCTTTCAAATGGCTGCAAATGAATCTGACGCCATGTCGCGGCGCTCGAGTGATCCGGTCCCGCCAGTTCTGCCCGAACCGGGTTTGAGTTTCGCACCCTGAGCAAAGCACGGTGGCTCCGTTCGGATCGGAGCCGGGTGCGACTGTACTCAATGAGTTCCTGTGCAACCTCTGGAACAAATACGCCTTGTCCTCGACGGGGTCTAACGCCGGAAATCCCGTTTCTACAGAGGGCCGGACCGTGGGGGGGCGATCTTACGGCCGATCTAGTCTCCTGAAACCTGTACGTACTGTAGTCTTTTTCTGTTGTGAAGCCGCCCTAACGGTGTAAGGCCACTGTCCAGCCATGCTCTGAAGGACCCATTGCCGGTGAACCGGCTTTTCAATTCAGCTGGTTTGCCACGGTGGTTTCCGAACTTGAGGACTATTTGGGCTCCTCGTTGGAAATTAATCATCGGGAGAAGGGCTGGTCGATTATACCGGACCTCTAAAGACATGCCATCGGCCAAAATCCCGATCGCCCACCAGTGTACCCGATTTCGCGGCAACTGCAAGTCCTTCGGTTGTCAGGGTGGCGGCAGACCGGCCATCCAGGCCCGGCCAGCCGCTTCCGGTAGTGCGAGTCACCGGCCACGCGCACGACTCCTCGCCAGCGCGCGGCACTGTCTTTTCACCGGCCCCGTCCGGCGGGGGACGGTAATCGGCTGAATTCTTACTTGCAGTAGTAGGCTCGGTTCAGTTCGGTGAATTGCTTTTTGTCTTCAGGCAGCTCATCCTCTGAGAAAATCGCTCCCTGCGGGCAGGTGGCCGCGCAGCTGCCGCAATCGGCACAATCGTTAGGGTTGATATAGACCTGGCTGACTTTTTCGGCCGCAGGGTCGCCCTGACGGGGACCGATGGCTTCTGTGGGACAGTCGTCTATGCATCGGAAGTCCTTCGTGCATTTATCGGTAACTACATATGCCATTAAAAACCGCTCCTCGAAACGTTTATCGGCGCTCTCGCCTGGCGGCGCGCCCAGATTTTAAGCCTAACGAGGTGAGCTGGGTCATACCGTGATCCGCATCACATTTGCCGGGGTATCCACTTCGTTACCTTCGCGCAAATGATCCAACGTTCCTGTAATTCCTGGTTTACCTCACATTCGCACTGGGCCAGCATGATCGTTACATGCCCAACACTCTTCGTATCCCCAAGCCGGCACAGGTGCTCCGGTGCTGGAATTGGAAATGTGCGCTGATGAGCGCAACGGCCCGCTCCTGCATTTATCTGGCCGCCATGACGCACAAAGGCCCGGCCACTTCCCTGGCTCCGGTGCTCGTGGAGATGTTGTACGTCACCCTCACCGCGGGTGTGTACGCCGGCGCGCAACAGCGGGCGCTTGGGCTGGCCTCGCGCTGGACTGGCAATCTCCTGGCCGCCTTTGCCATTCCCGCAATGTCGCTGTACCTGGACTGGCTCGTCCACCGGGCGGCTGGAGCACCGGCGCCAAGCCGCTGTATGGTGGCCACCTGCACCTTTGCTCTGATTTCGGCTCTTTTTCACGTCTACGCCATGCGCAGCGGCGCCTTTCTCTCAGGCCATGGCCGCTCGCTCGGCGACGACTTTCGCCGTGTACCCCGGCTGATTGCGGGTTTCCTCGCTGCTCCTGTCGTGCTTTTGATCGCCCTGGCAGGCCGCACTGTCGCACCCGCTCCGGAATCGGCCGGCTAAGCACCCGCTGTGCCGCCGGTATCTCGCCCGCTAAAGCCGAAATCATTCGGATTGCGCTGTTTCCGGACTCGGCATCCCTCCGGGGGGCGAGATGCCCTGACCGTCTGCTCGCCGAGGCGGCGCGCCCACTGTCTGCGATCCGAAAATGTCTTTCCGGGTCGAATGTGTCGCAGATCACAGCAAACCCACTTACGGAGCGATTGGGATGTAGATGACCGAGCGATCGCGGAACCGGAAGGATTGAGATCCAATTCCTTTGCGATTGAGCCGCTCAAAACGCGGCCGGCTCCTGAGCGTAGACTGTGAGTCATCCCGATGAGCTCGAAACCCACCTCGAACCGGCGGCAGTTCCTGAGCCAATGCCTGAAAGGCGCGGCCGTGCTGGGCGCCGGCGCATACGCTGCGCTGCCGGCCAGGCCTGAAACGGTGGCGGGGAGCCAAAAGTCCCGCGTGGTTGTGGCTCGCGATGCATTGCTGCGCGGCTCGGGGTCGGAAGTCGACGCCAAACGCATCGCAGCTCTCATCGATCGCTCCGTTCTCACTTTCTTCGGTTTGCCGGAATCCTCGCAGAACCCAGCCGAGGCCTGGCGAAAGATCGTGAAGCCGACCGATTCCGTCAGCCTCAAAGTCAACACGCTGGGTGGCCGGGGCATTTCCACCAGCACTGTTCTTGTCGAGACGATCTGCGAGCGGCTTCAGCAGGCCGGCGTCCGCGCCTCGAAAATCCTCGTCTGGGACCGAGATACGGCAGAGCTCGAGCGCGCAGGATTTCGCACTGCCATGGGCGGCGACCGCGTCCAATGCTACGGAACCGATCGCGCCGGTTACGAGGACGATCTCTCTTCCTGGGGCGCGGTTGGCAGCCGCCTGTCGAAGATCCTCACGCGCCAGACGACGGTGCTCATCAATCTGCCCGTGCTCAAGGACCACGATGGCGCAGGCGTGACGCTGGCGCTCAAGAATATGTACGGCGTCATCCACAATCCGAACAAGTACCACCCCAACGGCTGCAACCCCTACGTCGCGGACCTGAATATGCTGCCCGAAATTCGCTCGCGCATGAGGCTATCGATCTGCGACGCCACCACGGCGATGTACGAGGGCGGGCCGGGCTTCAAGCCCGAGCACAGTTGGAAGCCCGACGCACTGCTCGTGGCCGCCGATCCCGTGGCTCTGGACTGGACGGGCTGGCAGATGATCGAGCGCAAGCGGCGCGAAATGGGGCTGAAGACTCTCGACGCCGACGGACGCGTACCGGCGTACATTGCCACGGCAGCGGACAGCGATCACCGGCTGGGTCACGCCGACCCGGCCCGCATCGAGACGTTGGAAATTTAGCCCGAGTCAGGGAATAGGAGGCCATACATGTCTGGCGACCGGCTAAAGCAAGCCGCGCTGAAAGACGGGATTGCGCCGCCCGGCGGTGCTGCGAGGCCGGAACTCGACCGCAGGTCTTTTCTTGGGTGCGCCCTGGCCCTGGGCGCCGCGCTCACGACAGGCGAATCGATCTCCGCGGCGCCCGCGCCGAAGCAGTCGTCCGCTGAAGCGCAAACGCAAAGCGACGCGCAGTTCGTGGCAGAAGCCCGCTTCTGGGAAAAGCTGCCGAACCGCCGCGTCAAGTGCAAACTCTGCCCGCGCGAGTGCGCCGTGGGCGACAAGGAGCGCGGCTACTGCGGGGTGCGCGAGAACCGCGGAGGAACTTACTACACCCTGGTTCACTCGCGGGTTTGCGCCGCGCATATCGATCCCATAGAGAAGAAGCCTCTCTTCCACTACCTGCCCGGCACCAATGCCTTCTCCATTGCCACCGCCGGCTGCAACGTGAATTGCAAATTCTGCCAGAACTGGGACATCTCGCAGTCGCGGCCCGAGGAGATCCCGGCCGACTATGCTCCTCCACAACGCATCGCGAGCCTGGCTCAGCAGAACAAATGCCCCACCATCGCCTACACCTACAGCGAGCCTGTCGTCTTCGCCGAGTTCCTGATGGACTGCGCCGATGCCGGCCACGCGGCAGGCGTGCGCAGCGTAGCCGTCTCCAACGGCTTTATGCAGGAAGACTCCCTGCGCCAGGCTTACTCGAAAATGGACGCTGTCAAGATCGACCTGAAGGCTTTCAGCGAGGACTACTACCGCGACATCGTCACCGGCAAGCTGCAACCGGTTCTCGATTCCCTCGTGACCCTGCGCAAGATGGGCAAGTGGACCGAGATCGTTTACCTGGTGATTCCAACCCTCAATGACACGGATACGGAGTTCCGCGGGCTCGCCGCATGGGTCAAGGCAAATCTAGGCGTCGACGTCCCGCTGCACTTTACGCAGTTCCATCCCGAGTACCTGCTGAAGAACCTGCCCATCACGCCCGTCGCCACGCTGGAGCGCGCGCGGCAGATCGCCATGGCCGAAGGACTACACTACGTCTACATCGGCAACGTGCCGGGACATCCGGCGCAAAACACCTTTTGTCCCCAGTGCGGCAAGACGCTGGTGGAACGGATCGGCTTCACTGCCAGCCAGGTTCTGGTCGGCAAGGACAACAAATGCCCTTTCTGCCGGCATCCCATCCCCGGCATCTGGCACGCCTGAAGCCAAGGGCCTGTTAACACTGCCTGGGGTGGATGGCGTTGCGTGCGAAAATCCACTCAGGCGAGGCGGAGGACGAAGACTTTGGCCATTCCAAGGCGAGGACGACAACGAAGCATGAGTGGATTTTCGCCGCAACCCGAAGGGACGGGGCCAATTTCCCCCATCCCTTTGTCGCTCGTCGCTCCAGTAGGTCGACTACAGTTTGCTCCTCGCTCCTCGATCTGGGCAAAATTGGCTCCCGTCGCCATCCCAGGTAGTGTTAGCAGGCCCTAGGAAAGGTTTAACCTTATGACCATCCGAAGGAGTCCAATCATGACCTGGATGATGGCTCAATTTGTTGCCATGCTGTTCACGACGCCGCTGCTGCACGTGCGCGCCGCCACGCCCAAGGTTCGGCCGGCCGCGGTGGCTGGCAGCTTCTATCCCGCCGACCCAAAAGAAATTTCGTCCATGATCGACGATTTCCTGGCCAAAGCCGCGCTGTCCCCGGTCGATGGCACCATTCTGGCTGCTGTGGCGCCGCACGCCGGCTATCCGTACTCCGGGCCCGTGGCCGCCTATACGTATGCGGCGCTCAAGGGCCACAAGTACTCCCGAGTTGTCGTGATTGCGCCCTCGCATTACGTGGGCTTCGACTTCACCTCGGTCTACGACGGCGACGCCTATTCGACGCCGTTGGGCGAAGTAAAGGTCGACAAGGAATTCGCGCAACAGTTGGTGAAGATGAGCTCCACAATGCAGCTCTCCGACAAGGGCCACCAGGCCACCAGCGATGCGCCCGAGCATTCCCTCGAAGTGCAGCTTCCCTGGCTGCAGAAGATCCTGGGCAGCAACTTCGAAATCGTGCCCATCATCATGGGCGACCAGAGCTACGAAAGCAGCCGCGCGCTGGGCGTGGCCTTGTCCAAGCTCATCCACGACGGCGGCCAGGAGGGCGGCACGCTGGTTCTGGCCAGCTCCGATCTGTCGCATTACCACACCTACAACGACGCCGAGACCATCGACCATAAGACCCTCAACGCGCTCCAGTCATGGGACTACTTCAGCATGTCGCGCAACTTCCAGGCCCGCACGAGCGATCACCCGCAAGGGCTTTGGGAGGCCTGCGGCGGTGCTCCCATTGTGGCCGCGATGATTTACGCCGAGCGCATGGGCGCGAGGCAGGCCGAGGTGCTCAGGTACGCCAACTCCGGCGACGTCACCAGCGACCGCTCCCGAGTGGTGGGCTACAGCGCCGACATCTTTGTGAAAACCGCGCATGCATCCGCCGCCGAAACGCCTTTTTCGCTCACGGATGCAGAAAAAAGCGAGCTGCTCACGCTGGCCCGCAAGTCGGCTGAATACGCCGTCACCAACGGCAGTTCCTACGCCCCGCCGGCGAGCCAGAGCGCAATGCTCAACCGCGAATACGGCGCTTTCGTCACCATCACCAAGGCCGGCGATCTGCGCGGCTGCATCGGCTACACCTCGCCCACCAAGCCGCTCTACATGACGGTGCGCGACACGGCCACCCTGGCCGCCCTGCGCGATCCTCGCTTCTCGCCGGTTGCAGCCGCTGAGCTTCCCTCACTCGCCTACGAGGTCTCCGTGCTCTCGCCTCTGCGCCGCGTCACCGACATCGCGCACATCAAGGTGGGAGAGCACGGCCTGATCATGAAGAACGGCGATTCGGAAGGCCTGCTGCTGCCGCAAGTGCCCGTCGAGCAGCACTGGGACCGCCAGACCTTTCTCGAGCAAACCTGCCGCAAGGCCGGCATGAACACCAACTGCTGGAAGGACGAAAACACCGACATCTTCAGCTTCACGGCGGTGGTGTTCAGCGAGAGAAGCAGGGAATAGGGATTAGGGAATAGGAAATAGGGAATAGGGAATAGGGATGAGCCGTGAGTCCCGCTAACCTGCTGACTTGCTGTGATTCATCTCATCGCCCCGCCGTTCTCCCGCTAGCTTCCGTCGCCGTTCCCTACTGCGTCTGGTTCTTTGCATCTGAAGCCGGCGCCGTCGTCACCGCATCGGCCGGGCTCTTCTTCCTATAGGGCGAAGCCCCGCACGCCGCGGGCAGATTTGCCAACTGCTTCCTGAATACGCTGAAGCCCATTGTCCCCGGCCGCAGCGTCACCCAGTAGCTTGTCTTGCTCAGCACGGGCTTGCGCTGCGCCACGAGCTGGTTTTCGAGGATCTTAATCCCGCACTCGAGATTGTTCTTCGGCTGCAAAATCGTCTTGCCTGGATCGTGCTCCGCAAGCTCCTTGTCCTTCTCCCAGTCAAAGTCGCAATCGTACCGCTGGCTGTCGGCATATTGAAGCTGCAGCAATCCCTCCTGCCGCGCCACGCGGTGCGTCACTGGATCGACGATCGCAACCTCGGGATCGGTGTACTTCACATCGGCCGTGGGCTTCAGGCCCGCTTCCGCTCCCGCCAGTGCCTGAAAGAAGTACGCCCAGAAGGCGCGGCGATCGACCTCACTCATCCTCTTGAAAGCTGGACAAAGCGATTTGATTTCACGCTCCCGCTTGGGCGAAAGCAGCTCCGCGGGCAGCGCCTTTTCGATGATCCTGTCCCATTCCGGATTCCATGGTTCGTCGTCGCCGAGCTCTTCCTTTTTCACCGCAATCGGCGTAGGCGGCGCCGGCTTGGTCTGCGGTAGCTGCCCTCCGGCCTCTGCAGGCTGCACTTGCCCGCTGCCGGCTGTGGGCTGCGTCTGGCACACACCTCCGAAGCCCGTTAGCCAAGCTGCTGCGGACAACACTGTCCAGATCAGCTTCCGGATAGGCACACGCCTTCGCATACTTCCTCTTGAGATGCATGCCGGCAGGGGCTGAAGCCTCAGAAGATTCGTGAGCATTTTTCGGCCCGACTAAAGTCGTGCCCTCGTTACAAACCCCTGGGTGGAGTTACAGCTCGGCCCGACTAAAGTCCTGCCCTGATTGCAAAGCCGGGGCTGGGGCTTTCGGGCCCAAGGAGAATTTCACGGCGTGGGTTGGGAAACCCACGCGACAGCCGGTCAGGAGACCGGCGCTACAAAGCGGTTGCGTACCGGGGACCGGCGCCACAAAGCGTTTTACGATGTCGGGCTTTGGCTTTGTGACAAATGCCAGTCAGCCAACCCGCCGGTTTTCTATGAGCTCGCGCAGTTCAGATGTGAGCAGGGAGATCCGCGCGACCAGTTGGCGATTAGGACGGCGCGCCAAGCCAAAGAGCAGCTCAAGTTCGCGCGCCAGCTTGGTCCCGCGATCGAGGCTAAACGTGCCCAGCACCCCGGCCAGCTTGTGGGCTGCCGCGAAGGCGGCCTCCTGCTGCTCGCCGGTGAGATTGTAGGCGGCAAAAGCCGCGGCGGCCGATTCCAGCGTTGTGACGCGCTCGAAAAGGGTGGGCAGGAAGCGCAACCAAAGCTCATCGAGGGCGGTGTTCAGGTCAGATTGAGTAACGGAACTCACGTCTTTCTCCCCAGCAATCAGGCCACGTCTTTCACCAACGCAATCGAAAGCAATCAGGTCCACCCCAGCACCCCGGAAATCTGACCGGAAAGCGTGAGAGGATCGAAGGGTTTGAAAAGAACCGCATCCGCACCCAGGCCGGCAAAGCGCCGCTGGTCCGAGCCCTGCGCCCTGGCGGTAAGCAGCAGAACCGGAATGCCGGCAGTAGCCGGGTTTTTGCGCAGCTCGCGAAGCGTAGCGGGGCCATCCATGCCGGGCATGATCACATCGAGCAGAATTGCGTCGGGCCGGTGTTGCTGGGCGCAAGCCATTCCCTCGGCGCCGCCACCTGCCAGCACAACATCCCATCCGGCCACGCTCTGCAGACTCAACGCAGCGACTTCGCGGATGTCATCTTCGTCGTCGATGATCAGGATCTTGCGCGCCAACGTCCGACACTCCTAGTTTGATCTTGAAACTGCGCCAGCTGGTTTGTCGATCAAGTGCGAGCAAAATCGGTTAACTGTTATGGTGCAGGCAGCGCAGCATTAGCAACTCCGGAGCCCGGGTGTGCTGAGGCTGCGGCCATGGCTTCGGTCGGAGGTTCGCCGGGCGCTTCAACGGCGGCCGGGCCGTAAGGGAGAAAGACACGGAATGTTGAACCGCAGACGGGATTTCGCTCAGCCCAGATGCGGCCCGAATGCTGTAAGACGATGGTGCGGCAGATGGCCAGGCCCAGGCCGCTGCCGCCTCTCTTGCGGGAATCGGAGGCGTCGACCTGCTGGAAGCGCCCAAATATCGCTTCCAGCTTATTGGCGGGTATGCCACAGCCCTCGTCGACTATCGAAAGCGTAACCCCCGTGGAGCCCGCATACAGCAAGACTGTGACTGTCGAATCCGGAGGTGAAAACTTAATGGCGTTGGAGAGCAGATTCGTGAGTACTTGCAGCAGACTATCGGGATCGGCGGCGATCTCCGCCCGGACCGTATCGCAGATCAGCTTCACGCCCGCGGAGTCCGCAACCGGCTGCATCAAATCCACCGCCTGACGCACAGTCTCTGCCAATTGCAGCGGGCGGAACAACAATGGCTGCATGGCCGCTCTCGATCCGCTCCAGGTCGAGAATGTCATTGATCAGCCGGACCAGCCGGTCGGAGTTGACAAGCGCGATGCGCAACAGGCTGGATGCTTTCTCGCTGAATTCGCCCAGCATGCCGCCGGCGAGAAGCCCCAAAGCCCCGCGGATGGAGGTCAGCGGTGCGCGAAGCTCGTGGCTAGCCGTCGAAATGAACTCATTCTTGCGCCGGTCGAGAGCAAAGCGCCGGCTGATATCGCGGAAAGTGAGCACCGAGCCTGAAAACCGGCCATCGTCAAAGATGGGCCTCAACACGTACTCGGCCGGGAAGGAGCGGCCTGAGGCGGCATAGACGATTTCTTCGCCCACAGCGCGGGGGCGCTCAGTGGCGCGGCGTAACGGGCAATCCTGGTCGCACCGATCGACTTCCGGCGCGCCTCCATGCAGCAGCTCATGCACGGTCCTGCCTCGCAATAATTCCGGCTCCGCCTCGAGAATGCGCGCCGCCGCCGGATTAGCAAAACTGACCCGTCCTAAGCGGTCGACTGCACAGATGCCGTCGTCGACCGAGTTCAGCAGCATCTCCGCCTGGCTTTCCATTGGGCCCTCGAGTGCCTGTTCGCGTCCCCAGCAACCTGTCGCAATTGCAAGAGCCCGCGCCGACCGTTTCCACTGCACCCCTCGGCCGTGTTTTTGCGATGAATTCCGCAGAAATCATCCCATGCCCCGGGGCAGCAGCAGCGAATCCGTTTTCGCGGTATATACACGCAGTATAGGCGCGAGGCTATAGGTTGGTCCTGTTAATTTCATCGCCGCTGTGGTGAGGGAAAAGCCTGGCACCGCCGCAGTGGCCGGCGGCATGGTTGGCTTTGAGGGCCGTATACTGGCCGGATGAGACGAAGAGACGGGCTTTTTTCGCGTCTTCGGGCGCTGGCAACCGCCGCATCTCTGCTTTGCCTGGCCGCACTTCCGCAGGCCGCCGGCGCCTGGGGCAACGAAGGGCACCGCCTCATTAACCGCCTGGCCGCCGAGACGCTCCCCACCGATGTCCCGGCATTTCTGCGCTCGCCGGACGCGGTGAGCGAGATCGAGTACCTCGGCCCGGAGCCCGACCGTTGGCGCTCAGCGGCCGAGCCGGAGCTGAGCGCCGCGCAGGCCCCGGAACACTTTATCGATCTTGAGCTTGCCGACGCACTGGGTCCGCTTCCTCACCAGCGGCTGGAGTTCGAGGCCCGCGTTTTCGCCTCAGGCCAGCGCCCCGAGAAGATTGGATTGCAGCCCTGGGAAACCACCGAGGTCTGGGAGCGGCTCAAGTCTGCCCTGAGAAACTATCGCGAGCTGAAGGCTGCGGGCCAAGATACTCGCGGGGCGGAAGAGGCGGCCATTTTCTATGCCGGCTGGCTGGGTCATTACGTCGGCGACGGCTCCCAGCCCCTGCACACGACCATCGAGTACAACGGATGGGTCGGCCCCAATCCCAACGGTTATACGACCGCTCATACGATTCACTGGCGGTTCGAGGGGCCGTTTGTGGCCGCCAACATGCGGGAACCTGATGTCAAGAGGAGGATGCCGGCGCCGCGGGTGCTCACCGGCGACCTCTTCGACGACTACGTCGCCTACCTGCGCCAGTCAAAGACTTTCGTAGAGAAGGTCTACCAGCTCGACAAGAAGGGCGGTTTCGCCGGCGCAGGCAGTGCCGAATCCCGGGCTTTCGTTGCCGATCGGCTTGCCGCCGGAGCCAGCATGCTGCGCGACATGATCTGGACCGCGTGGCTGCGAAGCGGCGATGCCGTACCGAAACAGTAACCTGCCATGGATGCCAAAGAATCAAGATGTTTCGAACGGGAGGGCAGCGATGGGAGTTACACGCCGGGAATTACTGCAAGGCGGAATGGCCGTGACGGCGGTTCGCGCGCTGGGCTCGGAGGCGCCTGCCATACGGGCCTTTGTGGGCACATTCACTTATGCCCAGGGAGAATCGATTCCCGCGGATTTCGGCGAGAACCATCAGCCCAGCCACGGTCTCTACGGGTTCACGATCGATCCGGCAACGGGCGTGCCGGGGCCGGTGCGCTTGGTGGAAGAAACTGGAAACCCCGCTCACCTGATTGTCCACTCCAATCGGCGCTTCCTCTACGTGTGCCACGGCCAGAGCACGCTCGTAAACCAGCAAAGCCCGATCACCGCTTACGCCATTGAGGGCGATAAGCTGCGCGAACTCAACACCGTTTTGAGCGGGGGCACAGGGCCAAGCCACGGAGTGGTCGACAAGACGGGCCGAAATCTGCTGACCGTGAACTTTTCATCAAGCAGCGTGGTCTCAATCCGCATCAATTCCGATAGCTCTCTGGGAGAACGTACGGCTTTGATCGGCAACCCGCCTGGAACCAAGGTGCCTCCGCCCCTGCTGCCCGGCGAGACACGAGCGCCGGCGAATTCCGGCGGCGTGACTGCGGTCCAGACCAAACCTCATTGCGTCGTGCTATCAGGAAGCGAGCGCTATGCCCTGGTTGCCGAGATTGAAGCCAACCGCTGCAGTATTTTCCGCTTCGATGCGGATGCCGGCTCTCTTACATTGCATGGCACGGCAAGCGCCGCACAGGGCGCGGGACCGCGGCACCTTGCCTTCGATCCCAGCTATCGGTTTCTCTATACAGCCGACGAAGGGGACTCAACGATTACTGCCTGGCGCTGGAATGAGCAAAATGGAGAGCTCACTGCCATGCAGCAGCTTCCAACGGCGCCGGCCGGGTTCGCCAAAAGCAATCATCCGGCCCATGTCGCCGTTCATCCCAACGGACGCTTCGTGTACGTTTCCAATCGCGGCAGCGGCACCCTGGCGGGATATCGCATCGATCGGAAAACCGGAGCCTTGACGGCTTTGCCGGATACGCCACTGGCTTCCAAGTCATGCTGGTGCTTCGATATCGACCGCACCGGCGCATGGTTGCTGGCCGCAATCCAGACCGGGGACTGCGTTCAGGCCTTCCGGATCAATCCGGTCACGGGCGCGCTGAAACCGTCTGCCCAAAACCTGACAGTCCCTCTGCCGGTGTGCCTGAGAATTGTGTGATTTGTCTGGGGTCTCGGAGAGCTTCCGCTCAGTCCCCTGCGGCGGGCGCCTCAGCAGCCTGAAACCGGACCCTGCGCAGCATTGGCGTTAAAACCGCGGTGATCACGATGACCGCGGGGATCGCTACGCAAGCCCATGCAAGGAGTGCGCCTCCTGCCAGGCCCGCAAATCGCGTGCTTATTTGTGTTGCCGGGCCGCCTGCGAAGCCGTGCCACGGCGAGATGTGCAGCAGCGTGCCGCCCAGCCGCGCGAAGGGCGCAGCCAGTGCAAGCTGAAATGGAAAAGCGGCGTAGTTGGCGGTTTGTATGGCGGGGAGTTTCAATTTCAACGTGAAGGCCAGTGCGGTGCAAAGCAGCGTGGGCACACCGATTACGGGAAGACAGCCAATGGCGAACCCCAACGCCAGCGTCAGCGCCAGTCGGCTGGGAGTGATCCCCTGGCCCAGCCACCCTATGATGCGGCGACACATTTGCCGCCACCTGATTCTGATCTGCGCCCCCATTGAAGCTGAACCCCTCGCGGCTACGTCTTTTTAACTCTCGTGTCTAAGTTATCGATGCATTAGCTGACGAAGAGTTGCGCGCATGTGAATCTTTGGTAAATGAACCAAAGTGGAAATCCCACGAGGTGAAATTTCCCTTTTGGAAGCCCCGCCAGGGCTTTGATTCGATCTCCTTCTCAGTTTCTCTGGCGCGGGGGAAGAAGAGGAATTTCTCATGCGGGCGGTAAACGCCGGGTGTGAATTCGACCTTTTTTCCACCGTGTTCGTTGCGCCCCGAGAGAGGGAAAGCAGAATTTCTCTCGTCTGCGTTAAACTTGGACCCGATGCGGGTTTTCGGAATCGATTGCGGCACGGAAGTGACGGGCTTCGGCGTGGTTGACTCGATTGACGGCGGACGTGAGCCCCGGCTCGCAGCCATGGCGATGGGGGTGGTCCGGCTCTCTAAGTCGAAGACACTTCCCGAGCGGCTCGATCAGATTTTTGGCGAGTTGACCGTGGAACTGGAGCGCTGGAAGCCGGACGCGGTGGCCATCGAGGAGGTCTTTTACTCGGTCAATGCCAAATCGGCTCTTAAACTTGGCCAGGTGCGCGGGGTGGCGCTTCTTGCCGCCGCCCGGCTTGGGGTGCCCGTTGCCGAGTACGCGCCTTTGAAGATCAAATCCAGCGTAGTCGGTTATGGGCTTGCGAAAAAGGAGCAGGTACAGTTCATGGTGGCGCGTCTTCTGGGGCTGGACGAGTTGCCCAGGCCCGCCGATGCGGCCGACGCTCTGGCCATTGCCATTTGCCACATTCACACGGCGCAGACACTGAGTCTGCAAGGAACCGCTCGATGAAAGCTCTGCTGGTGACCTTTGCGGCGGTGACGATGGCCACAACGGCCCTGGGACAGGCCGGCGGCGCGGATCCCGCGATCACAGCCAAGTTCACGAACCCGGCCCTGAATCCTTCTGAATGGGATCTGACCATTCACCCGGACGGAAGCGCGCACTTCCATTCCCAGGCGCGTCAACCCGCATCCGGCGACTCACCGCAGATCGAGGTGCCCGGGATCGACCGCGACGTACGCCTGAGCGGCGACTTTGCCCAGCGCGTCTTTCGCATCGCAGGCCGTCACAACTGGTTCAATCAGGGATGCGAGAGCCACATGAAGGTCGCTTTCCAGGGTTGGAAGATGCTCAGCTACAGCGGCCCCGGAGGCAGCGGCACCTGCACCTTCAATTATTCGAAAGACAAAGAGATTCAGAACCTCGGAGACGATCTGCTGGCCGTCGCCCAGACCATTCTGGAAGGAGAGAAGCTGGAGATGCTGCTGCTCCATGACCGGCTCGGGCTGGACCAGGAGATCGCGTTTCTTTCTCAGGCTGTCGAAGGAGGTCAGGCACAGCAGATTTGCGCCATTCGCCAGATCCTGGAAAAGCTGGCTGGCGACGATCAGGTGCTGGAGCGGGTCAGGAAGCAGGCCCGCGTGCTGCTGGCGCGCACCGAACCCTGAGGCGCAAGCCGCTGCGAGGCGCCCTTGTCTCCGACCCGGCCGCAACATTACTGCTCCGCAGGTGTCCAATAGAAGTGTTGGGGTGTGTCGGAAATCTTTTGCCCTGCATCGGGTTCAAAGGGCTACTCTAAAGCGGGCGACCCATTTCGCGCATCCCAATGGAAAGGCGGGACGCTATGACGCACCGTTGGCAAAGCAAGGAGCGGAAACACATTCCGGGACGGGCTATTGGGCTGTCGGTTGCGGTTTTGCTGGCCGCGTGGACGCTGACGCCTCAGCTCCGCGCCCAGGATCAAGGCCAGGCTCAGGCGCAGCCGGCGCGTGCCATTCGCCTCAGTTTCGTCCAGGGCAAGGTCAGCCTGACGAAAGGCGGCCAGGAGTTAGCTGCCGAGGCTACGGTGAATACCCCGCTCTTCCAGGGAACCGAAATCAAGACCGCCGAGGACGGGCGCGCCGAGATCCAGTTTGAAGACGGAAGTGTGGGCCGCCTTGCGCCCAGTGCGGCTGTCATTCTCTCCACCCTGGGCGGCGCCGGCCCCAGCGCGGATGCGGAGATTACTGTGGAATCCGGCCTCGCATACTTCGAACTCCAGGAGACCCAAGAGAGCGGCACGATGCGCATCCATTTCGGCGGCGCCCAGGTCACGGCCTCCGGCTTCACCGTTATGCGCATCAACATGGATACGCCCCCCGGGGCGCTGGCGGTTCTGTCGGGCAATGCGCGCGTGGAACGCGGCCAAGTGCAAGAGTATCTGCATGGCGGAGAGAGCATCACACTGGACGCCGCCAACGGAACCGGCTACGAGGTTTCTGAGTCGATCGAGCCCGACTCATGGGATTCCTGGAATTCCGATCGCGACCAGGCTCTCACCGCCGAGGCCTCCCAGCAGACCGGAGCTGAGAGCAGTATCAACGGCGGCAAAACCAACCCGGCCTGGAGCGATCTCGATGCCAACGGCAACTGGTACAACGTGCCGGGGCAGGGTTACGTCTGGTCGCCCTACGACGCCTCGAACCCCTCCTTCGATCCTTACGCCAACGGGAACTGGATGTGGACGCCTGGTTACGGCTACATCTGGGTTTCGGGCTACGACTGGGGCTATTTGCCCTACCAGTGCGGCCTGTGGAACTTCTATGGCGGGTTCGGCTGGGGCTGGGCTCCGGGCATGGGCGGCTGTTCGCCCTGGTGGGGATTGGGCTATTATCCGGGTCCCATCTTCGGCGTCGTCCCGGTTGGCTATCGTCCCATCAGGCGGCCACCCATTCCCGTGAAAGGCCCGCCTGTCCGGCGCATCGTTCCGGTGAACCGCACGCCGGTTGCGTTTGCCGAAAACCTGCCTGCCCGCACTCGCAACACAGCGGTGCAGATCGGCGGCAATACCGTGCGGCCCTTGCCGATGCTCTTCTCCCGCCCACTGTACGACCGCTCCACCGGGGGCGTTTCGCCGGCTGCGCACCCAGGAAACATGACGGCGCCGCAGTCCAACATGGTGCCTGCGCGGCCTGAGACGACGCCTCGATACGCTGCCCCCACGACCGCACCTCGCTCCGCTCCCGCAACGACCGCGCCCCGCCAGAACACGAACGGCGGCAGCTCCGGTGGCCATTCCTCGGGATCGAGCAGCAGCAGTTCGCAAGGCAGCAGCAGCAGTTCCCACAGCAGCGGAACAAGCCGCACGAAATAGCGGCGGAGAATGCCCGCTGAACACTCCGAGATCACTTTGGCTTCCGCGCTCCCCCTGGTCCTCCATCGGGAACGCGGGAGAGATTAAGAATGTGCCAGTTCCCTCGACTTCCTCTCGAGTTACTTAAACATGTTTATGCAAGTCAGCGAGTAACAGGCCAGCGAGCTGGAATCATCATCCCTGGGAGTGTGCCGACCCGCCGGACCTGGTCCCTGATCCTTGTTCCCTGTTTTCCCTTCCTCCATTGGTATACTTAGAGATGTGACTGAATCCGTCCCCTCTTGCATCGACGGTGGTAGGCCCACAGGATCTTCCCCCATCCAGAAAAGGGTTCTGCTGCTCAAGCCGCGCGGATTTTGCGCCGGCGTCGTCCGCGCCATCGACGTAGTGAGAATTGCGCTGGAAACGTTTGGCGCGCCCATTTACGTCCGCCGCGAGATCGTCCACAACCGCTACGTTGTGAATGAGCTGGCCGGAAAAGGCGCCATTTTTGTCCATGAGGTTGACGACGTGCCGGACGGCGCGCGCGTCATCTACTCTGCTCACGGAGTTTCGCCCGCGGTACGCGAGCGCTCCAAAGGGCGAAACCTCAAGGTGATCGACGCCACCTGTCCCCTCGTGACCAAGGTCCATACCGAGGCCGTCAGGTTCGCCCGGCAGGGATACTCGCTGGTGCTGATCGGCCACCGTGACCACGATGAGATCGAGGGCACGCTCGGCGAGGCGCCCAGCGTGACTCAGGTGGTCTCCAGCGTCGCTGAGGTCGAGACCCTCCAGGTTCCCGATCCTGACCGCGTTGCCTATCTTACGCAGACCACCCTGTCGCTCTCAGAGGCTCACGACATCATTCACGCCCTCAAGCTCAGGTTCCCGAACATTGTGGGTCCGCAGTCTCAGGACATCTGTTACGCTACGGAAAACCGCCAGGTGGCAGTGCGCAATGTGGCCCATTCGGCTGAGCTGGTCCTGGTCGTGGGGTCTACGAACAGCTCCAACTCCAACCGCCTGGTGGAGGTTTCGCGGAATCTTGGCACCATGGGGTATCTGATCGACAATTCGCAAGCTATTGATCCTTCATGGCTCGAAGGCGTTTCCACGGTCGCCGTCACCGCGGGCGCATCCGCCCCGGAAGTGCTTGTCGAGGACGTTGTCGAATACCTGCGGCAGAGGGGTTTCGAGGACGTCAAAGAGGTAGAAGTGATGCCCGAAAATGTCCGCTTCGGCCTGCCGCCGGAGATTGTGCAGGCCATTGGCAGCGCCAGTGGCGCCGCCCCTGTGCCGGTGCGCTAAGGAGGAAGCGAGCAGCATTCACAGAAGGCCATAATGAGAAGACATCGCGCCGGGTGCGCTGAACAACCGGCACAAGTGTGAAAGGATTGCGCAGCACGCACTGAGGCATTGGGTTCGTATGGAACGACAAGAGGGGAAAACACGATCCGCGGCGCCGCGCTTCGGGCGCATGGACGCCGGCCTCGCCGAGGTCGGCTCGGCCATCGCTCGCAGCCGCGAGTACCTGCTCAGCCGCCAGCATCCGGAGGGCTACTGGAACGGCGAACTCGAGGCCGATTCGATGCTCGAGGCCGACTACATCTTGCTCCACACACTGCTTGAAAGCGGCGATCCAGGCCGCCTTAGGCGCGCCCTCGCGGAGGTAATGCGCTACCAGAATGAGGACGGGAGCTGGAGCATCTATCCGGGCGGCCCCGGCAATATCTCGCTCTCAGTCAAGTGCTACTCCTCGGCCAAGCTCATGGGCATTGGCGCCGATGACCCGCGCCTGGTCCGTTGCCGCCAATGGGTCCTGGCCCATGGCGGCGTGACCGCCTGCAACACCTTTACGAAGATGTATCTTTGCGCGCTGGGCGAGTACGACTACGACGCCGTGCCCGCCATTCCGCCGGAGATCGTTCTGTTTCCCCGCTGGTTTTACTTCAACATCTACGAGATCTCCTCCTGGTCGCGCTCTATTATTGTCCCTCTGGCGATCATGTACGCGCGCAAGCCTTTCAAGCGCATCCCTCCGGAACAGGGAATCGACGAGCTCTACGTAGGCGGCCGCGCCAACTCCAGCCTGCGCCTGCACATCGACCGCAAGAAATGGATTTCCTGGCGCAATTTCTTCATCGTGCTGGACCGGCTCATGCACTGGTCGGAGGCCGTGCACATCCGGCCCCTGCGCTCGCTCGCCATCCGCCGCGCGGAAAAATGGATCCTCGAGCGCCTGGAAATGACCGACGGCCTCGGAGCTATTTATCCCGCCATGCTCAACGCCATCATCGCACTGCGTTGTCTGGGCTACTCGGAAGACGATCCGCAGGTCATCCGCGCCCGCGATGAATTTGAGAAGCTGGGCATCGAGCAGCCGGCCACGCCCGAAATGCCTGAGCCGACTTTCCGGATGACGCCCTGCATGAGCCCGGTCTGGGATACCGCACAGGCTGTCTTTGCGCTCGGCGAGGCCGGCGTACCGCGCAACGATCCGCGCATGCTCAAAGCCGTGGACTGGATGCTCTCCAAGGAAGTTCGCCATAAGGGCGACTGGGCCGTCAAAGTGCCGAACACCGAGCCCGGCGGATGGTACTTCGAGTTCAACAACGAGTTCTATCCAGACACCGACGACACTGCCCAGGTGCTTCTGGCCCTCGCCAAGGTGGACAATCCCCGCGAGCGCTATCAGCACACGGTCGCCCAGCGCGCCATCGAGTGGGAATTTGCCATGCAATGCCGCAACGGCGGATGGGGCAGCTTCGACAAGAACAACACCCGGATGATCTTCCAGTACATCCCCTTTGCCGATCACAACGCCATGCTCGACCCGCCCAGCGTCGATATTACGGGCCGCATGCTGGAGATGTTTGCCGCTTATGGCTACACGCGCAAAGACAAGCGCGTCGAAAAGGCCGTCAAATTCATCTTCAGCGAGCAGGAGCCGGACGGAAGCTGGTTTGGCCGCTGGGGCGTGAACTACCTGTACGGCACTTTTCTCGTCTTGCGCGGTCTTGAGGCCATTGGCGTCGATCGCAACGAGCCGCAGATTCAGCAGGGGGCCGAATGGATCCGCATGGTGCAAAATCCCGATGGCGGCTGGGGCGAAACCTGCGGCAGCTATGACGATCCCAACCTGCGCGGCGTGGGCACAAGCACCCCATCGCAAACCGCGTGGGCCCTGCTGGGGCTGCTGGCCGCCGGCGACGACCGCTCCGACTCGCTCGCCAAAGGCATCCGCTGGCTGCTCGAGCGGCAGCGCCCGGATGGCAATTGGGACGAATCCATGGGAGAAGGCCTTACGCGCCAGGGCATCATTACCGGCACGGGCTTCCCCAAGGTCTTTTATCTGGCCTACACGCTGTACCGGGATTATTTCCCATTGCTCGCTCTCACCACTTACAAGCGGGCCATGGAACGCGCCGCGAGCGGCAATTGGGAATAGAAGCAGGATTCAAAGAAGCGCGGTTTATAGCTGTGCCGGAAAGTCGCACCAAACCAGACGCAGGGGCTTCGCTCCCGAGGAATGAATCGCAGATGGCTGTTCCAATCTCCCAGATGTGGACCGTTTCCACTTATGTGCTGCGCAAGCGGATTTCCGGCACAAAGCGCTTCCCCCTGGTGCTGATGCTTGAGCCGCTCTTCCGCTGCAACCTGGCCTGCGCCGGCTGCGGCAAGGTGCAATATCCGCCGCACGTGCTCAAGCGTATGCTTACCCCGGAGGAGTGTTTCGCCGCCGTGGAAGAGTGCGGCGCGCCCATGGTGTCGATCCCTGGCGGAGAGCCCCTGCTCCACCCACGCATTGTGGAGATCGTCAGCGGGCTTATCGCCCGCAAGAAGTACGTTTATCTCTGCACCAATGCGCTCGAATTGAAGCGCCGCCTTCCGGAATTCACGCCGTCGAAGTACCTCACGTTTTCCGTCCATCTCGACGGCCTGCGCGAGGACCACGATTACTCCGTGTGCCGCGAAGGCACGCATGACCTCGTTGTCGATGCCATCAAAGAGGCCGTCGGGCGCGGCTTCCGCGTGACCACCAACGCCACATTCTTCGACGGCGCCAATCCCAACTCCGTGCGCGCCTTCTTTGACGAAGTGATGGGCATGGGCGTCGAGGGCATCGTGCTCTCGCCGGGTTACAGCTACGAGACGGCCCCCGACCAGAAGCACTTCATGGGCCGCGCCCGCGTGCGGCGGCTCTTCCGGGCAATTCTGTCGAACCGCAAAAAGACATGGAAATTCAACATGTCGCCGCTGTTTCTTGAGTTCCTCATGGGCCGCCGCAACTACGACTGCATCCCCTGGGGCATGCCCGCCTACAACATCTTCGGCTGGCAGCGGCCCTGCTATCTGCTGCAGGAGGGCTACGCGGAGTCCTTCAAGGAACTGCTGGAAACAACGAAGTGGGAGGATTACGGTGTCCCCAGCGGGAATCCGAGATGCGCCAATTGCATGGTCAGTTGCGGCTACGAAGCCCCGGCCGTGATTGACGGCTTTGGATCGCTGCGCGGCTTCTTTTCGCTGGTGCGCGGCAACTTTTCGCGCTACATCGACCCCCAAGCGCTGGAACTGCTGAGCGAATTCAAACCAGAAAGCCGGGCGCCGCTCGTGCAGATTCAGAAGCCTGCCGAAGAGAACGAACAGGTCAGCGCGTGATGGAAGGGCAGTGTACCCTGTGCCTATGATCCCTGTTGCCTCCGCCAGTACTTGCTAACGAAGCAAGAGGAGAGCCAACTCTTGCAAGCGGCGTGAAGCAGGGTTGATGAACAATGAGCAGAAAAAGCAAACAGGAGGCGAGAGAACGATGACCGCGGAAATCCACAAATACACGCGCGCCGAAATCGAAGCCCTCGAACTGGCGCCAGCCGTCGAGCACGAACGACTTGAAGGCTGGGTTCCCGAGCTTGCCAGCGAAGAAGACTTGAAGAACGCGCTCGAAAAGGCCTTCGACTACCGCGGCGACGTCACTCTCACTCTCAAATCCGGCCAGCGCATCGAGGTCTACATCTTCAACCGGCACACCGGCCCCGCGCTCAACGATTCCTTTGTCCAGTACTTCGCCCCGAATGTTGAAGGCAAGCAAAAAGTCTCCTACGCGGAGATCGCGCGGCTTGAATTCACAGGCAAAGACCGCGCCGCAGGCAAGCACTGGGAGGATTGGGTGAAAACCTGGAACGAGAAAAAGGCGGCGGGGGAGAAGAACATTGGCCTGCAGCCCGAAACTCTTGAATAGTCTCAGGGCATCTTCAGCGTCCCAACCCTCGATTCTGAGACCTGGGAAGTCACAAATCCACATAAATTCCGGCGAAGTGCCTAGCCCAGAAGCTTCGTCTTCCGCCCCTGTTTGGCCAGCGCTTTAACCGCTCTCTTGTCAAAAGAGACGAAGGTCTCCCCGCCCAGCCAGGCGCCCTCATAGTCGATCACGCCGTCTGCAAAGTCCGCGCCGGCTTCCATAGCCCGAAGACCTGCTTCCAGAGCAAGGTCATCGGTAACCACGTTTTCAGCGTCGAGCAAACCAAGAAGCGTCCGGACGATTTCGCTTCTCGGCAGCTTGTAGCTTTGGCTCAGGACCCAGACCATCTCGCAGAGCGCGTGCCGACTCAGTACGACCTGCTCGGCCGAACTCAAGGCAAGACGCGCCGCTTTGTTCTGCTCTGCATCGTCCCCAAGCACCGCGCGCAGTAGAACATTGGTATCCGCTATGATCTTCATCGTTTCAGGCCCGTCATACCGGCCCTCGCACCTGCCTCGGCGATCGCCTCGTTAATCTCTTCAATTGTGAGCTTTACATTCGTTTTCCCGGCCAGTATTCCGAAAAGATCCTGAATCTTGCCCTTTTTCCTTGCGGCATGGGCCTCCACCTTGCCTCCCGGCATGAGTTGCACTTCAATCTTCTCGCCCGGCTTCACGCCCAGATGCCGCAGAATTTCTTTGCGAAAAGTCACCTGTCCCCGCGCTGTCACCGTCAGTGTCGCCATTTTGAGCTCCCGGAGCGTCCTTTTCCATTGTAATGCAATTTAGCATTATTTTCTCGAGGGCTGTTTGGACTCGATGCAGGACCCTCCGAATTCTGCTTTCGAGAGAAGGGGGAAAACGCGACGACCTCGCGCCGCACCCCGCCGGGCACTCCTGTCCCCGCGCCCATTGGGCCGCGCCGGGGCAATGAAACAGGATCGGCAAGCCGCCGATCTTGTCTGGTCAGAGGAAAGCGCCTTCGATCAACTTTTCTAGACCGCGCGCTCGCCGCCGATCCAGCGATCGAGACTGAAGGCTCCGCCGCCAACGAGAGTCAGCAGAATGTAGCTGGCCATATAAACGAAGACCAGTTCCAGGTGATCTCCGCCACCGCCAGGCATCGGGGGCATGCCGCCGGGCGCGCCTCCGGGCATAGCGGCCGGGGCCGCATTCAGGAAGGCCAGCCCCAGGGCGTTGTGCACGATGAAGTAGACCACGGCCAGATTTACCAGGATGAAGAACGCAGCGGTGCGGGTGGCCAGGCCCACAATCACCAGCAGGGTGCAGATTCCGTCGGCAAAGGTCGCGTACAGAAGGCTGGGCACCACTCCAATGTGAATGGGGTCCATAAAGTGTTGCGACATGCCCGAAAAGCCGGAGACCTTCTCCCATCCGTGATGGATAAACAGGCTCAGGCTCACCAGCACGCGGAAGATCAGCAGCCCCCAGTCATTCATCTTCCAGCTTCGTTTTACTGAAATCAGTTGGCGTAGGTTCATTCCCGAATCTCCTGATTTGAAGTTGGTTCTGCGCTCCCATCATAACTTGAACTAATCTGTGCGCCTAGCGAAACTTATCGCCCCCGCGCCGTAGAGTGCCTAATGCCTCAAGATGGTGGTTCGGGCGGGGCCAGAGGTGCGACGGGCGTCTGAACCGTGCGGCGTAAAATCACTTCAGGAAACTGCGAAGGACATTATGAAGACCTTCCTGACAGGCGCAACAGGCTTTATCGGGCATCACGTGGCGCGCGCTCTGGCCGCCGAAGGCGCCGAGTTGCGCATGCTGGTGCGAAAAACGAGCAACCTCGCGCATCTGGAGGGCATTCGGGGAGAAACGGTCGTCGCCGACCTCACCGACCCCGATTCTCTCCGGCCCGCGCTTTCAGGCTGCGAGGCGGTGGTTCACGTGGCCGCCGATTACCGGCTGTGGATTCCCGACCCCGCCGCGATGTACCGCGCCAATGTGGAAGGCACGCGCGATCTGCTGCGCCTGGCGCGCGAGGCCGGCGTGCGCTGCTTCGTCTACACCTCCAGCGTCGCCACCATGCACTTTTTCGAAGACGGCACGGTCGCAAATGAAGACACGCCCGTTTCACTCGACGATATGGTCGGCCACTACAAGCGCTCGAAGTTCCTGGCCGAGCAGGAGGCGATCCGCGCTGCCGAGGGCGGCCAGCATGTAACCATCCTGAACCCCACCACGCCCATTGGCGCCGGGGACTTCCGGCCCACGCCCACGGGCCGCATTTTCGTCGACTTCCTCAAGGGCAAATTCCCTGCTTATGTCGACACGGGATTGAACCTCGTCAGACGTGGCCGAGGTGGCTCGCACCCACGCGCTCGCGCTCTGCCGGGGTACGCCCGGACGGCGCTACATTCTGGGCGGCGAAGACCTCACTCTCAAGCAGATCCTCGACAAGATGGCAGCGATCACAGGGCTGAAGTCGCCGACTACGAAGATTCCCTTTGCAGTTGCGGCCACCTACGCGTTCTTCGAGGAGTGGATCACGGGCCGCATTCTTGGCCGCGAACCGCGCGCTACGCTCGAAGAGGTGCGCATGGGCCGCAAGAAGATGTACGCATCGAGCGCCCGCGCGGAACAGGAGCTTGGCTTCCGCATCCTGCCCGTGGATGGGGCGATGAGGGCAGCTATCGACTGGTTCCGCGCGAACGGCTATGCCCCATGAGCAGGAGGCCTTCGGTGAACAGGAAACTGCAACTGACGACTTTTCAGATCGGCGCTCCGGCGCAGCCCGGAGAGGGATTGCGGATTGGGGCAACGCGACGACCGCCGCGCGGCGTGCCCAAAGAGCGCTGGGTTCGAGACGGGTACTTCGACGTCTGGCTTCCGGCTCTGGCTCCCAGCGCCGAGCTGCTGGGACGATGGAAGGATCGACCTTACGAAACAGCTAAACAGCGTAAGGCGTTCTTTGACGCTTACGAAAGAGGAGCTTTTGACAAGGCTGACTCGCGCCAGACCGTTGCTTTCGTCGCCGAAGTTGCGGCGCGCATGCCTATTGCCATTGGCTGCTTCTGCGATGACGAATCGCGCTGCCACCGGTCACGATTGTTTAAAATCCTACAGGATCACGCGGCGAAGGCATGATGCGAGCTGCCATTATTGCCGCAATGCCCGGCGAGTTGAAGCCGCTCGTCAGGGGGTGGGCGCACGAGCGCCGCGGCAGCGTCGATCTGTGGCGCTGGAAATTCGACGAGGGCGAGTGGGTGGCGGCCTGCGCCGGCGCGGGACAGAGCGCCGCAACAAGAGCCTTTGCCGAGATTGAGAAAGATGGGCTGGTGACACTGGCGATATCCGTGGGCTGGGTCGGAGCGTTGCGCGAGGATCTCGCCTGTGGACGAGCCTATCGGGCCGGCAGAGTGATCGACGTGAAGACCGGAGAGACATTCCAGGTTGCGCACTGGTGGGAGGAGCTTTTGGTTGCGACCAGCCCGAAAGTTGCCGATAGCACGGAGAAGAAACGGCTGGCTTCGACCTATGGCGCTGCGCTGGTCGACATGGAGGGCGCCGCGGTTGCGCGTTTGGCAGCCATGCGCGCCATTCCGTTCTATTGCATCAAGGCGGTCAGCGACGGATTCAACGACCGTCTGCCCGACTTCAACCGCTTTATCGCCTCCGACGGCACGTTCCAGTTGGCGCGGTTCGCCCTCTACGCCGCGTTTCATCCGCGTTACTGGCCCGCTCTCATCCGAATGGGCGAGAATAGCAGGAGGGCCTCCAAAAGCATCGCAGAGGCTGTGCTCGACTTTCTTGATGAACGAGGATCTATCCGGGAGCGGAATGGCTACCCAAATCTCCAGCGCTGAAGACACGACCGATTTCCGCGTTCCTTCCACCATGCGCGCCGCGGTCTATCGCGGCATCAGCGACATTCGAATCGAGACGGTGCCGGTTCCGCGCATCGGGCCGGGAGAACTGCTGGTCCGGATTGCCACCTGCGGCATCTGCGGGACGGACCTCAAAAAGATCCAGATGGGATCGCACTCGGCGCCGCGCATCTTCGGCCACGAAATGGGAGGAATCATCGTCCAGGCAGGCGAAGGCGTAAAGGACTACGCCGTGGGCGACCGCGTAATGGTCTATCACCACGTTCCCTGCGGCGAGTGCACCTACTGCCGCAAGCAGGCGCCGGCGCAGTGCGCGACGTATAAGCGAACCGGAACGACGGCCGGCTTTGAACCCTCAGGCGGCGGCTTTGCCGAGTACATTCGCGTGATGGACTGGATCGTGGCCAACCGCGGCGTGGTGCGAATCCCGCGCGATGTGCCCTTCGAACAGGCGGCTTTCATCGAGCCGGTGAATACGGTGGTGAAGGGCATTAAGATGCTGAATCTGGAGCCCGACGACACGGTGCTGGTGATCGGGCAGGGGCCGATTGGGCTGATGCATGCGGCGCTGGCTCGCCGTGCCGGGGCGCGCGTGCTCACCTCCGACCTGTTTGCCGAACGCCACGCTGTGGCCGCACGCTTCGGGCTCACCGAGCCAATTGACGCTGGAAAAGAAGACGTGGTGAAGCGCGTGCAGGCGGAAACCAACGGCCGCGGCGCCGACGCCGTCGTCCTGGCTGTGGGCGGCAACGCGCTGATCCGCACCGCCATCGATGCCGCGCGTCCCGGCGGTAAGGTGATGCTCTTTGCTCAGACGCAGCACGGGGAGGCAACCATCGACCCGGCTTCAATTTGCGTGGAAGAAAAGGCCCTTCTCGGCTCCTACTCGTCATCGTTCGCAATTTACGATGAGGTGACAGAGTTGGTATTCGGCGGATACCGCAGCGGCTTTGACCTCACCCGGTTGATCTCGCATCGCTTCAGGCTGGAAGAAGCGGCTGAGGCCATCCAGGTCGCCTCGAATCCACAGCCGGGTTCCATGAAGATTATGATTGAGCCAGTGCCCGGGGCCGGCGCAGAGTAGGAGGATTCGATGGCAGGCAGAGTCAAAGACGTGATCCTCCGCGGCCGCAAAACGGTCGAAAGCGTAGTCGAAGAGGGCCGCAAAACAGTCGAAACAGTCGTCGAAACGGGCCGCAAGAAGGTCGAAGACGTCGTCGAGGGAGGCCTGAACACCGTCGAGACGGTCGTCGGAGCAGGTCTGAATACTGTCGAGACGGTCGTCGTCAAAGGCCGCAGGACGGTCGAATCCGCCGTCATTCTGGGCCGCCGGACCGTCGAGCATGCGTTGCTGGGCCGCCGCACCATGCAGGCCGCCATTCTGCACGGCCGCGAAGATGTCCGCATTGAACAAGTCCCGGTACCCAAGGCAGCGCCAGGCGAGCTGGTGGTGCAGGTGGGCGCCGCGCTGACATGCGGAACCGACCTGAAGGTCTTCCGCCGCGGCTATCACGCCCGCATGATCGTTCCGCCAGCGCTCTTTGGGCACGAGCAGGCGGGTACGGTGGTCGAGGCCGGCGAAGGCGTGACGGAGTTCGCGCCAGGAGATCGCGTGGTTGCGCTCAACTCCGCTCCCTGCGGCCAGTGTTATTACTGCTTGCGCGGCCAGGAAAACCTCTGCGACGATCTGCTCTTCAACAACGGCGCGTACGCGGAGTTCATCCGCATCCCCGAACGCATTGTGGAGCGCAACACCCTGCGCGTGCCGGATCACGTTCCGCTGGAGCACGCGGCACTGACTGAGCCGCTGGCCTGCGCCGTGCATGGCTTCGAAGATTCACATCCCCGCCAGGGTGACATCGTCGCCGTGATCGGCGGCGGGCCACTGGGACTGATGATTCTGCACGTAGCCGCTCTGGCCGGCTACGAGACCATTGCCCTGGTGAAGCGCGATGGCCAGGCAGAGGCGGCGCGGCAACTGGGAGCGGTGCACGTCGTCCAGAATCCTTCGATCCGTAAAGCCATCGCCGACACACGCGCGCTTACACCCAACGGCCGCGGCGTCGACATTGCCATTGAAGCCGTGGGCCTGCCCGAAACGTGGCAGGAGGCTGTGGAACTGGTGCGCAAGGGCGGTACGGTGAACTTTTTCGGCGGCCCTGCGGCTAACACGCACGTTATCCTCGACACCAACCGCCTGCACTACAGCGATATCACGCTGCGCGCTACCTTCCATCACACGCCCGAAATCTGCCGCAAGGCGCTGGAACTGATCGCCAGCGGGCGTTTCCAGGCCGGGGCCTTCATCACGGGGCACGCCAACCTCTACGAGCTGAACCGCGTCTTTGAGAATCTGATGAACCGCAACTCCGAGATCAAGACCGCGATTGTGCCTTCGCACGCAGCGAAAGAGGGGGATTGAGGCCGGGAATTAAGGTGCAGGGAGCAAGCATGGCAATTGCGACAACAGGATCGGGAATCGATGAGAACGCCGAGCGCGGCTGGGCTGCGCTGCCGGCCTTCTACCGGATTCCCGAAAGCGCGCCTACTTTAGAAGAGGCGCGCGCCTATTGCCGCCGCCTGGCCGAGTCGCACTACGAGAACTTCCACGTCGCCACGTGGTTTTTGCCCAAGCCGCTCCGGCCGCATTTCCACGCGATCTACGCCTATTGCCGCATCTCCGACGATCTGGGCGACGAGGTGGGCGATTCGGCCGCGGCGCTGGCGCTGCTTGGCCTTTGGGGGCGCGAACTCGACGCCTGTTACGAGGGACGCGCGCGGCACCCTGTTTTTGTCGCTCTTGCCGAAACCATCCACGCCTGCTCGATTCCCAAAGAGCCCTTTGCCGACCTGCTCGTTGCCTTCCGCCAGGACCAGACAAAAACGCGCTACGAGACGATGCAGGATGTGCTCGGCTACTGCCGGTATTCGGCCAATCCCGTGGGCCGGCTGGTGCTCTACACATGCGGCGAGGTGAACGAGGCGAACTTCCGCCTCTCCGATGCGACTTGTTCGGCGCTGCAACTCGCCAATTTTTGGCAGGATGTGCACGTGGACTTCGCCAAGGGCCGGGTTTACCTGCCACAGGAGGAGATGCGGCGCTTCGGGGTGAGTGACGAGACCATCGCGCAGGGCGTGGCCACGCCGGAGTTTCGCGCCCTGCTGCGGCACGAGGTGGACTTCGCGCGCTCGCTTTTTCTCGAAGGGCTGCCGCTGATCGGCCGAGTGCAGCGCGATCTGGCGATCGACCTCGATCTATTCAGCCGCGGAGGCCTTGAGATTCTGCGTGCCATCGAGCGGTGCGATTACGACGTGCTCAGCGCGCGGCCGGCGATTGGCAAGCGCACGAAAATGGCGCTGGCGCTACGCGCCCTGGGATCCAAAGCGCTTCCCTTCCTGCGGCTTGGCGGATGTTCGTGACCGCGAGCGCGGTAGAATGCAACTAGTCTCACGGCTTTTCCATTCCAATTACTTGCTCCCGTACCGCGCCTGACCTGCGCAAGTAGAAGCGGAAAACAATCCGGCGCGGATAGAGCTCGCTCTACGGAGTTGGCGGATTGAAAGAGGCAGATGCATCCAACGCAGTCGCCCTGAGCCGCGCTTATGCGGTCTGCCGGTCCATTGCCAGACGCGAGGCCAGGAACTTTTACTACGCCTTTGTGGCGCTGCCGGCGGAGCGGCGCAACGCCATTTGCGCCATCTACGCCTTCATGCGGCAGGCCGACGACCTGGCCGATGATGAATCGCTTCCGCGCGAGGAACGCCGCCGCCGGCTGGAGGAATGGCTACGCGCGTGGCACAGCGCTGCTGCAGGCGCGGAAACCCAAGATCCGGTCTTTCTGGCTGTGCGCGACGCGGTGGGGCGATTCGCGATCCCGCTCAGCCTGCTCGACGAACTTGTGGCCGGCGTAACCATGGACCTGGAGCGGGCCGGCGGCGGCGAGCCGGATACTTACGCAACCTTCGCCGATCTTTACCGCTATTGTTATCTTGTCGCTTCGGTTGTGGGACTGGTTTCCATCCGTATCTTCGGCTACTCGGACCGGCGCGCAGAGAAGCTGGCCGAGGAGACGGGCATCGCCTTCCAGTTGACCAACATTCTGCGCGACGTAGCCGAGGATGCTGCACGCAACCGCGTCTATCTGCCGCTCGAAGACCTGAACGCGCACGGCGTTTCGCTGAATTCGCTGCTGCATCGCAAGGCAGGCGCACCGCCAACAGAAAACGAGCGGTCTTTGCTCAAAGAGATCGGGGAGCGCGCAGAGAGCTACTACACTTCGGCGCAGCAGTTGCTGCCGCTCATCGATCGTGAGAGCCGGCCGGCATTGTGGGTGCTGGTGTCGATCTATCACGAGCTGTTGAAGCGCATCCGAAGCGCCGATTACGATGTCTTTTCCCGGCGCGCCAGCGTGCCTACCGCGCGAAAGGTCGCTATTCTGGCGATTGGGATGATGCGGCTGGCCTGGGCGCGAGCGACAGGCTGATCGGATCGCGCGGAGAGGATGCATTGAGCGATTTGCGGTTGCCATCGGAGACCAGCGTAACCGTCGTGGGCGGCGGCGTGGCGGGCATGAGCGCGGCTTGCGCGCTGGCCGAGGCGGGCTTCCGCGTGCGCCTGGTGGAGCGGCGCGGCTACCTGGGCGGGCGCGCCAGCTCCTATCTGCATCCCGGGGTCAATGAGGTCATCGACAACTGCCAGCATGTGCTCTTCGGCTGCTGCACCAACCTGATCGGTTTTTACAGGCGCATCGGCGCTCTCGATCGCATCCAGTGGTCGAATTCGATGACGATGATCGAGCCGGGCGGGAGGCGCTCCGAGCTGGGCGCGTCAAGAATCGGTTTTTTAGGGCTGCCCGCGCCGCTGCACGGCCTGCCGAAGCTGCTCGCGGCGAGCGCCTTCACGTTCGACGACAAGCTGGCGCTGGCGCGGGCCTTTCGCGCGCTCATGCGGCCGGTTCCTCAGGAATCCACGGAAACGCTGGCCGCGTGGCTCGAGCGCAACGGGCAGACGCGCGGCGCCGTCGAACGGTTTTGGAGACTGGTGATCGCGAGCGCGCTGAATGCGGAGATCGAATGCATTGCATTGCCTTACGCGGCAAAAGTGATCCGCGAACTCTTTTTGAACTCTGCCGAGGCGGGCCGCATGGGCATCAACACCGTGCCGCTCACCGAGCTCTACACGGGCGCTGAGCGGTTTCTTGCCGGGCGCGGGTGCACGGTTGAATACAATGCGGCCATCGAGACCGTCAGCTACGACGAAGAGAACTCGCAATGGACTCTCGGAATGCGCGGCGCGGACGAGATGACTTCGGATTTCCTCGTTCTTGCCCTGCCGTTCGAGGCTTTGGCAAAAATGCTGCCGATGATGCCGGCTGTTGAGGGGACCGATGCTCTCGCGAGACAGACCGCACAGCACGAGCACTGGCCCATTTCGAGCGTGCATCTTTGGTTCGACCGCGAGATTACCGATCTGGAGCATGCGGTGCTGCTCGACCGCGAAATCCACTGGATGTTCAATAGAAGCCGCTTGCAGCCCTGGCGAAAGACCGAAGGGAGCTATCTGGAACTCGAAGTGAGCGCCTCGCGGGCCTTCGCGGCCCTCGAACGTAAAGCCGCAATCGATTTGGCATTACGCGAGCTGGCGGAGTTTTTCCCCGCGGCAGCCCAGGCGCGGCTTGAAAAGGCGGCACTGGTGAAGGAAATGCGGGCGACGTTCGGAGTGCCGCCGGGCATCGATCAATTCCGGCCGGATGCCCGCTCCTCGCCGTGGCCAAATTGCGTTCTGGCCGGCGACTGGACGGCCACCGGATGGCCTTCGACGATGGAGAGCGCCGCGCGCAGCGGACACCTGGCCGCAGAGGCGGTGTGCGAGTCGATTGGCACGCCGGGAGTTTTTCTCAATCCGGACCTGAGGCCCAAGGGGCTGATGCGGCTGGTAGAACCAGTTCACAGTTCGTAGTTCACAGTTCTGAGAGCCTAGCCTCCCATGCCCCCAGTTCAGGGACCTGGCGCAGCCGGTTTCGGTGATTCATGCTTTCCGAGGTCCCTCCGCCGCGGCGGACGAGGGACCTGGGGCGGCCAGCTGGGGAAACTACGCGCCTTGTGGTCAACTTGTGCGCTGCAGTCTACAATTTGTGTGCTAACAAAACAGCCATTTTCCTGCGTGCCAACAAAGTAGCCATTTACGCAAAACAGACAGAAAGGCAAGGAGAGCATTCTATGGATCGCACGAAGACAAGTCTCGGGAGAAGGAAGTTTCTAACGATTACCGGCGCGGCATCCACATTGGCGCTCTCGGCGGGCGCCGCGAGGGCTGCTGAAAAGACCGCTTCGACGGGTTGCGGGGCAACTGCCGGCCAAACCATCAAGGGCCTGGTAGTCGAAAAGCCGGTGCACCCGCCTTACAGGATCCCGTCTTTCGAAGAAGCGAAAGCTCTGGGATTGTTTCCTGACGGCGGCGGCAACGGCATGCCCCCCAAACCGGCGAAGGTGCCAGTTCCAGCCGTGTATGTCGACGATAGCAAGTATGTGGCGGAGAAATCACAGACCGACGCCGTAAACGGAGGGAAAGTTACAGACAGGTTTGCATCGGGCATCAAGATCACCGGCAACAGTACCGACGTCGGCGGCGTTTATGTAAAGGGGATCGGCACAGAGTTTATCCTTGCCGACGCCACCATCAACCTTACAGGCGATGGAAAGGACCAGGGCGGCACGGGCGTGGGGGCGGCGGTCGACGATTATGCAACCCTGATTGTCAGAAATTCGACGATTACTACCAACGGAAAGTCAAGAAACGCAACCTCGGCAGAGAACTTCAGCACCCTGAAGGTCTATAACTCCACGCTGGTTTCCAATGGCGTTCCCTTTACTCCGGATATCGAAAGCAATCCTCAGAAGAAGCAGCTGGAGATTGACGGCAATACCCGCACCCATTGCACCCTAAGCGGATCTTACAGTTACTTCTATTACAGTACGATCATCACCGAGGGATGGGGAGCGCTTTCTACCGATGGCGCGAATGGCTTTGTTTACCTGGAAGCGGATCACTGCACGATTCACAGCAAGAACTCAGGCTATGGAGCCTATGCGGATGAGGGCTGCCATGACGTCTTCAATAGCTGCGAGTTCGATGTGGCCTCAATGGCAACCATTGTAGCCGCGGAGGGCTACGCCACCTTCAACGACGTGAAGGCAAAGTGCGGCTCCCATTTCGTACTGATTCATTGCGTGACGGGTTCGCCGGCCGAAATGAGCGGACTTAAGGTCTTCGGCGGCGAGATCAAAACCAAGACCTCCGCAGTGCGGGTAAAGAGCGCCAACGCCGAGATCCTAATCGACGGTGCAAAGATCGCCACCGAGAACGGCGTCCTGCTTGAATCCACTTACAGCACCGACCCGAATGCCGTAAATACAGCAAATGTCAAGGGGAAGGACGTATACGGCATTCACGCTACCTTCAAGAATATGGATGCCACGGGAGATGTTATCCATACGGACAAGGAGAACCGCAAGATGACAGTCTACCTGGAGTCAGCGGTGCTGAAGGGCGCGGTAAAAGACGCCTCGATTAAAATGGACACGCACAGCAAGTGGATGGCTACGGCAGACTCCAACGTGACCATCATTGGCGATGTGGAGCTTGCGCAAATCGACGCACCCGCGGGGGTAACGATCACCGCTATTGCGGGAGAAAGCGGGAAGTACAAGCTAGCCAGTTGCGGCACGTTGATTCTCAAGGCTTCGTAGGATCAGTCCTGGAGCGCGGCGAGTGGATTACGCAGGATGACAGCGGTAGGGGTGGGAGAATGTTATCCCACCCTTGCTTCGCAAGGATGGGGCATCCGGCTGATTCTCAAGGCATCGTAGGATCGCATCTGGAGCGGGGTGGGAGAGTGCTATCCCACCCTCGCCTCGCAAGGAAGGGGCACCCGGCCCCTCCCCCTTTACGGGAGCCGGACTCACTTTGCATCTATGTGGCAAATTGGCGAGGCGCAAGCCAAATCTACAACCCCCGTGTTCGGATCTTTCGACACAGGCGCTTTTAATGCCATGGAGATCAACAGACCTAGAATGCCGCACACGCTGGTTATGATCATCGGTAGCCGATAGTTGCCTGTTGCATGAAGTGCAAGCGACTCAACCATAACGCCCGCGGAACCGGCAAAAAAAGCGATCGACATCCAGAACCCGCACGCCCTGCCGATCAAATTGCTGGGAAATACTTTGCCGGCAAAGGCCATGATCGTCACGACGACGAAGGGATTGGCGCATCCGGCGATCAACAATGCAGATATAAGTGCAATTCGATTGCCATAGACCGAGGGAAGCGCGATGAGCAGGAAAGCTACCGCCGTCATAACCCAGCCGATAAGAATAACGACGAGATCGCGCCCACGAAAGACCTTGTCGACAAGAAAGCCGGCAAGCGGCGCCGCCGCTATGGTGAAAAGCGTTACTATTGACATCAGGCTGCCCGCTGATTGCGGCCCGAAGCCTGCCCCTACCGGCTTAGCGACGGCTAGAAATCCCGGAGTGAGATTGCTGAATGCCGAGGAAACCCAAAACCCGAGGCCCACAATCGCCATGCCCAGCCAAAAAGCAGGCATGCGGAAGAGTATGCCCATGGAATCAGCGGCTCCCTTGTTTTCGTGTTGCAGGCCGCCAGGGCGCAGTCGCTTCGCCATGATGGCTACGGGCAGCGAAATCAGCAGCACGATGAGTACAACCACCGACAGCGCAGAGACTCCGAAATGCCAACTCCCGAATACACGGGACAATTGGGGTCCGCCATTCAGACCCAGCATAAGGCCTATGGGCACGGCGATTCCCTGAAAGCTGATCACCCGGCCCAATTCACGGGGAGGAAACCACAAGGCCAGTGCCGGAGTAAATGCCGCGATAAGTCCGGCACCGCCAATTCCCTGGATGATCCGGATGAGGAGCAAAGCCGCATAGTTATCGCCAAAGAATGCAATGGCGGCAGTGGCGAGAACAAGCAGCAATTGACTGGTGATGATGACAGGAAATACGCCGAGCCGATCGATGAGAAACCCGGATAGGCCGATGCCGGCGGCCAGAACCAGCATCGGTAACCCGAGAAACGCAAAGGACGTGGCTCCCACGTCAATCCCTAAATCTTTTGATATCTCGCCAACCAATGGCGCAAGCGACATCGTGATCATCATCGCGCAAACTACCGACGTTGCGGCGACGAACAATATCGCCCAGCGAAAACGCGTGTATTGCATAGCCTCACTCATGCCGAAAACTTCTCCACTATTTCAACAAATTGACTCCGACCTTATCGGCCCAGTCGGCTTTCATGAATCGAATCTAAGTACCTGCAGGCGCTGGAACCGGCGATAAAACCCCCTGCAAAGGCCCAGGCGCTGTCGTTAATGACCTGCTCCTTGGCGCCGCCCAGAACGATGTGCCGTCCCGATGCGAAGTCGCCGACAACGTAGAAGCCTTCCACCAGGCCTCCGCCGTCTTTATAGGCCTGCATATCGGGATTCACCCGCACGCCGCCGAAAGCGCCATCGGTTCCAAGCGGGCCTTTAACGGCATAGAAAGGGGGCTTGTCAAGAGGAACCAAATTCCGTGCGGGCTTGAAAAAGTCGCGGTCCTCGCCGGCTTTACAGAACGCGTTGTAGCCGGCAACCGTCTCTATCAGACCTTTTGCGTCCACGCCGATCTTTTTCGCCAGTTCCTGTAGCGTCGCCGCTTTATAAGCCGTGGCGGAGTGCCCTGCGCCCCTGGCTCCAATCCCTCTATCCAGGTCGGCATAAATCTTATCCATGGTCCTTGGGAACTTAGGACAACCCAGGAAAACATCCAATCCCACTTGCGGCCTTCTGGATTCTTTTATGGCCGCAGCCAGATTGTTCTCGTCAAAAACGGCAAATGAAACGGATTGAGGCTGTCCCAGGAGAGCATGGCCGGAGTTGAACATACCCATGCGGCGCTGAGGCGCCTCACAGCACCAGCGTTTTCCATTTAGATTGACAAAAATGGTATAGGGAGAATATCCCATGTTTTGCATAACTACGCTTGTACGTTCAGACGACTTGCCGCTCATAGGGCCTATCAGCCGCAAGCAGAAACTGTCGTAATCCAGAAAGGCGCCGGCCTTTTCCGCCAGCGGAATCCCGTCTCCGGTGTAGTTGGGATTGCAATGGGCGGCGAAGCCTATGTCAATCTTTGCCTCCAGATACCTGGGGCAAATCTTTTCTACGACTTCCTTGTTTCTGATCCAACTGCCCGTCGCCAAAATGCAGGCTTTGCAGGCGATGCGGACAAAGCCATTCTCGCTTTCAGCAATGACGGCCGTGATTTTGCCGTTCTTAACCTCCACATCCACAACCTTGTGCCTGGTCAGCACCTGTACGCCCCGTTTGCGGCAGACATCCAGCATAGTGGCCATAAACACTTTTCCCGCGCCGTGGTGCTCTCCGGACCCTTTCAAGATAGGACCCAGGGGGCCGCTGGGGCCGTCAAAAACATAGTGACCCGCTTCAAATTGGTCTTCCAGATTTTCTTTCCCAACTTCCAGGAACCAATCAAAGAACTCTCCGGTAGCCCGGAATATGTTTCCCACCAAGCGGGGATCCAGCCGCCAAAAAGTCCTATCCATCGCTTTGACAATAAACTCGTCCATCACATCGGGGATGCCACGGTCTTTCTGCCACTTGCTTTTGAATGTCCTATGCGTAGAAGCAAAGATCGCGGCCCCGCCCGTATGGGAGGCTTTTTCCAAAATGATGACTCTGTTCCCCGAGATCGAAGCAGCCCTGGCGGCTGCAACCATTCCGCCGCCGCCTCCGCCCAAAACCACGATTTCGCACTCCTTCTCCGCGCTAATCTGATAATTCACGATTTCCCCCAGAGCATATTTTCTTGTCCAGTGTGTGTTGTCAGAAGTTATAGCACATTCAAGGCGTGATCTTCCTGTGAGGATCGAATCCTGTTTTTCGTGATTGTTTTGTCAATTGACCTGCGAAAAGAGCTGTTCCGGCTTTGCGCACAATCTCAGTGCGCCAACAAATACACGCCTACGCACACCAGCACGGCGGAGGCCCAGCGGCGGCGATCGACATTTTCCTTGAGGAAGATTTTGCCGGCGATGGCGTTGGTGACGAGCGTCAACGAGGCCGAGGCCGGGGCGACGAGGCTGAGGTTCAGGTGGTTCAGCGCGAAGAGCAGCGAGAAAAAGGCGACGGCGAGGAAGAAAACTCCCGCGAAAAAGCGCGGACAGGTGAGGACGGCGCGGATGGCGCCCTTGAGGCCTGAATGCGCGCGAATCTCGTCGAGGTCGCCGATGGACTTCATGGCTGCTGCCGTCAGCACCTCGCCGGCGGTCGAGGCGATCACGATGGCGGCGATCATGGCTGCCGCCGCCCAGGGGCCGGGTTGCGTGGCCGGAAGAGGAACAGTCATCTGGGTTGTTCCTCCTGAATGGCGGCTGCGATTTCCGGCGATATGGCTCTCTCGGTGCGCGAGGGGCCTTGCGCCACAAAGCCCACGCCCAAAGTGATCAGAACGATTCCCGCCCAGCGCTCGAGCGAAATGGGCTCATGAAGCCAGAAGCGGGCCAGCAGCGCCACAAGGACGTTGCCCAGGGCCGTGACCGGCAGGACGAATGTGAGGTCGGCCCAGGAAAGGGCGGTGAGATAGCTCGCGAAAAAGCAGATCAGCAGGGCGATGCCGAGAGCGATCCAGGGCGTGAACACCGAGGCCAGCAGCATGAGCGGATGAGCCAGAGTGATCGAAGCCGTCGCGGTCATGCCGCGCGAAAGGCAGGTGTCGCCCAGTGGGGCGCAGAGCCCCACGACTGCCAGGATCAGATATTGCCGCGGCGAAAGTGAGTGATGGTGCATTCGGTCAGATCCTATTCTTTCATCCGCGGTGTAAGGCTTCCCACCCTGGCGGCAAAAACAAAAACGCCGCGAGGGTGGGGCACCCTGGATTTTGTGAGGGTGGGAGCACCCTGGATCTTGTGTTTGCGCGAGTGGGGCACCTTGAAAGAAGCGACCGCAGATCCTTCGCTTCGCTCAGGATGACAGCCTCATCAGTTTGCGAGGCATAGTCCGGCGGGCTACACACTCGCGCTAACGGCCGGCGGATCGGCCTGCCGGCTGCGCTTCTCCTTCACCATGCGGTTGCGCTGGGCACGCAGCTTGAGAAACGATTTGGCTTCGGTATAGAGCCGCGGCACGTCGCGGTTGACGATGGCTTTCCAGACCACGCGGAAGGCGGCTTTGGGCCGGAAGTAATACTCATCGTAGAAGCGATGCACCATCTCCATTACGTAATCGGTGGGCAGGCCGGGGTATTCGATGTGGGCCATCTGATGGCCGCCCGAGTCCTGCATGGTCTGGTTGGTGATGAAGCCGTTTTTCGCGGCGTACTCGTAAAACTCGGTGCCGGGATAGGCGTGCGCGATGGAGACCTGGATGGTCTCGCAGTCGAGCGACTTGGCGAAGTTGATGGTGTTGCGGATCGACTGCCTGGTCTCGCCGGGCAGGCCGAGGATAAAGTCGGCGTGAATGGTGAGGCCCAGATCGTGACAGTCCTTGGCGAACTGGCGCGCGCGCTCCACGGTGGCGCCTTTTTTGATGTTCTTGAGAATTTGCGGATCGCCCGATTCGAAGCCGACAATCAGCAGGCGGCATCCGGCCTCGCGCATGGCCTTCAGGGTCTCGTAATCCGTGGTCACGCGCGATGTGCAGCTCCAGGTGAGCCCCAGCGGCTTGAGCTTCTCGCATAGCTCGACGGTGCGCGCCTTCTGGATGTTAAAGGTGTCGTCGTCAAAGAAGAATTCCTTGACCTCGGGGAAATTTTCTTTGGCCCACTTCATTTCGGCGGCCACATCGTCGGTGGAGCGCTTGCGCCAGGCGTGCCCGCTGAGGGTCTGCGGCCAGAGGCAGAAGGTGCACTGCGCCGGGCAACCGCGGGTGGAGTACAACGCGATGTAAGGATGAAGCAGGAAGGGCACGTTGTATCGCGTGACGTCAAGATCGCGCTTGTAGATCTTTGTGGCCCAGGGCATCGCGTCAAGGTTGTCATTGGCAGGGCGATCGGCGTTGTGAATGATTCGATCTCCAGCCTTGTAGCTGATACCCAGAATCTCGCTAAGCGGCTTGCCCTGTGCAAACTCAACGACAGAGAACTCGAATTCGCGGCGGCAGATGAAGTCCAGAACGGAGCACTCGTTGAGCGCGCGCTCGGGGTCGGTGGTAACCGGCGGGCCGACAAAAGCGATGCGAATGGAGGGATTGGCGGCCTTGATGGCTTCAGCCATGCGCTGATCTCCCTGCCAGCCTACCGTCGATGTAAAGAGAACCAGAAACTCGTAGTCTTTGCAGATGCGAATGGTTTCTTCGGCGGAAACGTGATGGGGCGGGGCGTCGAGAAGCCGCGAGCCTTCAAGCAAACCGGCCGGATAAGTAAGCCAGACGGGGTACCAGTAGGATTCGATCTCGCGTGTTGCCGGCCAGCGCGAGCTGGCTCCGCCATCGAAGTTCTCGAAGGAAGGAGGGTTGAGGAACAGTGTTTTCAGAGGCGTTGCCATCCCTTTCATTTTAACATTTTGGGCAATTTTCAGAGACGAGGGATCAGGGAACAAGGGGTCAGGGATCAGGAAATGGCGGAGTCAGCAGGCGCGGAAGTCTATTTTGTGCTCAGTTCGTCGAGCCAGTCCTGCATGTGGCCCAATGCGCGCATCAGGTTGAGCCGAGCCTTGCTCAAATCAAGCGACGCATCCATTGAGTCGAGAAGCTTCTGACGTTCTTCGATGCGCGCCTGTTGCTCGGTCTGCGGCGAGAGCTTCTGCGTCGCGCCGGGCGCGCCAGCGGAACCGCTGCCGAGTTCCAACTGCGCAAGTACGCTGTTGAGCTGCTCCTGGGCGATCTGCTGCTGGAGACCTGCGATCTCGGCTTGCGCATTCAATTCGCGCAGGCTGCCGCTGAGAGTGGTGATGTTGAGGTCGTCCTCGGTCTGGGCCTGCTCGGCTTCGATGGTGGCGCGCAGCGCCTCGGCAGCCGTGGCCCGGGCCTTGGCGCGCAGGCTGAAGTCAAAAAACGGGATGTTGATCTGCAGGCCGAAGCTGACGTTGTTGGGGGTGAAGTTCTGGTAGTAGGTGGAGTAGCTGTTCAGCTCGCTGGAGTCGTAGTTGTATACAGCGCCGAAAGCGATCTGTGGACGGCGCCAGGCCAGATCGTCACCGCGAGCCTCCGACTGCTTCGACTGAGCAAGCTTTCGAGAAGCCTCGACGGAAGAAAGGGACTTGTGTTTCTCGTCCGCTGTGATGGCGGGAATCTCGGGAATACTGGCATGCTCGGGGGCGATCGAGTCCGCCGGCAGCCCTGTGAGCGTGGACAGTTGCCTGGCCAGAGTGGCGGAACGAGCCTCAAGATGAAAGCGCTTGAGTCTGATCTGGGCCGCTGTCAGTTGCGCCTGCAGCAGATCGCTGGCAGGATCCACACCGGCCTCAGTGCGCTGCTTTTCGATTTCGATCATGTGTCCGGCCAGGGACTCCTGCTGCGCGACGGCTTCCAGTTCCTGTTTGACCGTATCGAGCTCGATATACGCAGTCGATGCCTCCAGCGCCACTTCCTCGCGGGCATCTTTGAGCTTGAGGTTGGCGGCAGCCTGCGCGGCACGGGCTGCCTTAATGTACTGGCGTTGCGAGAAACTCAGAACCAGCGATTGCATACTGGCGCTGCCCACCGAAGGCTGCCCGGTGGGAAAGCCGTGCGAGTAGCCAACTTCGGAACCGATGCTGAAGTTGGGAATATAGGCGTCGAGCACCTGCGCCAGCGAGGCGTCGGCTCTCTGTATGTCGGCCTGCGCCAGCCGGACGGAGGTGCTATTCTTCTGGGCCATCCCGACTACGGTGGTCAACGACACCTGCGCCTTTGCCGTCGCTGCCATCAAGACCATCGCCAGCGCAATCCAGAATTTTCGCCGATTCTCTTCCCTTCGCACGTGTCTCCGTTCCATCAATGGCGTCTGGTCTCCTGGGCCGCGGGATACTCGTGCGCCAGCGCAAGCGCGGCATTTCGATCCCGCTGGGCTGCCGCCGCGTCGCCCAGATCATGCTCTAGCCTGGCCAGGCGCACCCATGCTTCAAAGGCCGGCGCTTCGTCGGTTTTGGAAGAGGACGACAGGTACTCTTCCAGCAACTTTGCCGCCGTCTGCGGATCGCGCCGCGCATCGATCAGCACTCCTGCGCAATCGTAAAGCGCTACCGCGGCGCGGCTATCCCGCCCCGCCGCGACCTCGCAAGCGCGAACCGCGGTATCCATATCATCCCATCGCTGACGGCGCTCGAGAAACGAGGCCAGGGTCGCCAAGTGGGTGGCTGGATGCAGCGCCACCGCGACGGCATGCCGGAATTCGCGCTCCGCAGTTCCGTAGTCCTTGCGGGCTTCCGCAATGCGGCCGCGAAGCTGAGCAGCTGCTGCCGGATCGAGCCCGTCGAGTTGAGATGCGACGGAGGCGGCTTTCTCCGTCCCGCCGCCCATGAACCCCGGCGCCTCAACGTAGAAATCGCCGAGGTCGGCCAAGGCTTCAGCGCTGCGTGGGCTCAGCCGAACCGCCTCTTCAAACTCCGCGCGCACGCGCTTGCCCAGCGAAAAAGCAGAAATGAAAGAGGCGGTCTCCGCCTTTTTCCCAAGTGCCCGGCCCAGCCATGAGTGATAGACCGAGTTTTGATTGTCAAGGCGCACCGCTTGTTCGCAAGCCTGCACCGCCGGATCCCACTGCCGAAGAGTCAGCCGCACACGGCACTCGAGATTGAGCGCCTCCGCCGGCCTGGCGCCTTCCGGCTCGAGAGTGCGGAGAAGATCCAGTGCCCGATCGGCCTGGCCGGCATAGAGCGCCGCGTGAATCGCATCAAGGCTTTGCTGCGGCGCCTCGGCGCACAGCCTGAACCCGGCAGCAGCAATCAGCATTGCCGCCACAACCCTCGACCTCCGGCGCAACGCTTTCACCGCACAACCTTGATCGGAATGCCCTCCTGCAAAGGCAGTCCGTTGGTTGTCATGGTGGCCACCCAGTCACCTTCATTCAGGCCAGTCAAAATCGGAACCTGGGTGAGCGTCGGGGCACCGATGGTCACCGGGGTGCGCTTTAAACCGTTGTGCACCACCTTGTAGACGTAGTAATTGCCGCTTTCCGAATGCAGGGCGTCGCGCGGCACGATCAATGCATTGGGCTCGCTGGCGAGGGTTACCGTAACCGTGACATTGGTGTTGGGGAGCAGCCCTTCGTCGGGATCGTCAATCGTCGCCAGCACCTCGCCCACGTTGCGGGTTCCGTAGATTATGACGGCGATGGGCGTGCGCACAATGTGCCCATGCCACTCGCGGCCGGGCATTGCGTCCCACTTGATGGCGATCTTCTGCCCCACCTGGAGCCGGCCGATCTCCGGCTCATCGAAGTATGCCCTGACCCGCTCATGGCTGAGGTCGGCCATTTCGAGCAGCAACTTGCCCTGCTCCGCAAGCTCCGTGGGGCGGACGTCGACACTGTAGACCGTGCCCGGCAGGGGCGCACGAATGGCAGTCTGGCCCTCCACTTTTCGCGCCGCCGCCAGGCCCGCCTCCGCATCGTCGAGAGCCGCCTGGGCTCGCGACCTATCCGCCGCTGAATACCGGCTCTCGGCATTCTGCTCGGCTGCCTTGAGACTCTCTTCGGCAGCCTGCAGGCGATTCCGGGCGGCCGCAGCTTCGCTGGCTGAGGCAGCGCCCGTGGAAACCAGCCTGGTAAGCGCGTTCACCTGCTGTTGCGCCTCGTCGCGTTCCAACTTGTCGTGCGCGACCTCGGCTGCAGCCGACGTCTGCTCTTGCTGGCTACCATTGTGCAGGATGGTGTTAAGAGCCGCCTGGGCGGCTTTCACGCCGCTTTCGGCATTGGCCAAACTGGCTCGCGCCTCGGTATCGTCCAACTGGAGCAGAAGCTTCCCGGTTTTCACATGGTCGCCGGGTTGCACATAAACGGCCTTCACCGTGGTCGACAGCGGACTGTAGAACTGAAAATTGGATTCCGGCTCAATGCGCCCGTTGGTGCTGACGGTGTTGACCAGCAGTTGATGCTGAACCTCGACGGCACGCACCGGAAGCTGGTCGCGCAGAAGGTAGCGCGCAAGGAGAAACACGACCACCACCACGACCGCCGCGCCGCGCCAAAACCAAACACGGGCTGATTGGTTGATCTGTTGTGCCATTCGCCTTACCAAGTGATTATGTTCCAGAGCCAGTATATAGGACGAAAAATCGCGCGGACGGCGAGCAATGAAGGTAATCAGCCATCTCCGGACAAGCGCCCGGATCGGGGTTTTTCTCGCTGACCCGAGTTGGCTTCCCGCCCTTGCGCCAGGGAAAAGGCGCAAGGACGGCGCACGGGCAATCGCGCAGGGAAAAAACCCAACGAGCGGGAAAAAAGCCGCAGCGCGGTTCCCGAAGCGCCGCCATCAGCGGCGTGACCCTCTAGAATAAGCCCATGGCACGAGCGCCCCACTATACTGACGAGCACGCCAAGGCAGGCCTCGATTTCGCATTTCCAGCGATCGAGACCTGGCAGAACCAGTTTCCCGGCTACGAAATCCGGATCGAAGACCCCGAGCTGACCTCGGTCTGCCCTAAAACCGGCCTTCCCGATTTCGGAACCCTGACCATCCTCTACATGCCCCGCCAGCGCTGCCTGGAACTGAAATCCCTGAAAGAGTATCTGTTCAGCTACCGGAATCTCGGAATTTTTCAGGAAAACATCGTCAACCAGGTGCTGGACGACGTGGTAAAGGCCTGCCGTCCTGTGTGGGCCGTGGTCCGCGGCGAGTTCCGGCCCAGGGGCGGAATTTCCACCATCGTCGAAGCGCGCTGGCCGAGGCCGAGGAAGTAGCGGACGGAATGGCAATTTCTCTGGAGCCCGCACGCAGGCGCGCCAACCCCGCACTGGGCACTTTCGTGCTGCTTCTCGGGCTGAATCTGCTCAACTACATCGACCGCTACATTCTCTCCGGCGAAGTTCTGCCCATCCAGCGGGAGTTCCATGCCACCGATCACCAGATGGGCGCGCTGGCGACGGCGTTTTTTTTCGTCTACATGCTGGCGGCGCCGGCCACAGGATGGCTGGGCGACCGTATGCGGCGCAAGCCGCTCATCATTTGCGGGGCGGTGCTGTGGAGCCTGGCCACGCTGGCCGCCATCTGGGTGCACAGCTACACGACGCTGTACATCCGCCAAGCCCTGGTAGGCATTGGCGAAGCAACTTTCGGCATCTTCGCGCCCGCGGTTCTCTCGGACTTCTACCCGGAGCGCGAACGCAATCGAGTGCTCTCCATTTTCTATGTTGCGATTCCAGTGGGCGCCGCGCTGGGTTACCTCGCCGGCGGCGAAATGGGCTCCATCTGGGGCTGGCGGTCCCCGTTCTTCGTATGCGCTCTACCCGGCTTAGTTGTGGCTGCGCTCTACGGCTGGATGGGCCGTGAGCCGGAGCGCGGATCGAGCGATCGCGTTCTCCCCAACGTCAGCCGCACGACCTTCCGGGGCCTACTCACGAATTCAGCCTTTCTCACGGCCACGTTCGGATTGGCTGCTTTAACATTTGCCATGGGCGGCATCTCGTGGTGGATGCCGGAATTCCTGCGCCGCTTTGCCGGGCTCTCGATGGGCAACGCATCGCTCGCCGTGGGAGCCATTACTGTAATCGACGGCATCGCAGGAACTGTCGCCGGAGGCTGGATCGCACAGCTCTGGCTGCGCACCAATCACCGCGCGCTTTACCTGGTCTCCTTCTGGAGCGTGCTGCTCACGCTTTTATTCGGCACGGTGCTGTTCTTCGGCCCGCGCGCCTGGGCGCTGCCCATGCTCTTCGCCGCTGAGTTCTTCCTGTTCTGCAACACCGGCCCGCTGAATACCGCCATCGTCAACTCCGTTTCGGCGCCGGTGCGCGCCACCGCCATCTCCATCAATCTGCTATGCATTCATCTGTTCGGCGACACCTTCTCCCCCCAAATCATCGGCGCCATCTCCGACCGCACGAATCTGCGAGTGGGTATGGGCGCGACCCTGATCATGCTGGCGGTCTCCTGCATGATTCTCTCCGTGGGCGCGCGCTACGCGCCGATGCTGGAACGGGATTAACGGGCATTTTGCGAACATTCAGAAATGACCTGTCGCGTCATGCATTTGCGCCGCAAGCGGAATCACAGAGCGTGGGTCAGGAGACCCACGCAACAGCCGTTCCGCCACCCCAACGACGTAGACCTGCCGTTGGGGACCCCGGAAGCCGGCGCTACAAGGCGATTGCGCGCCTGGGCTTGATTGCGCGCCCGCGCGGACCGCTCATCGGGTTTCCGCAAGAGCCTGACGCCCTGAGGCGCGCTTCAGAAGCTCGACCAGAAGCTCCACCGAGGTGTCCCAGTTCATGCGGTTCTCGAATTCCGCGTATGCGTTTCCGGCAAAGGTCTCATAGTCGTCGAGAATAACTTTCGCCTTCTCCGCAAAGAGCGTGCCGTCGTCCGTGACGGGTAGGCGGAAGCCGCTCTTGCCTTCCACCACGCTACCGGCCAGTCCGCCGGTATCGGAAACCAGCGCTGGCAACCCGAAAGCGGCGGCTTCGGGCACAACCACCCCATAGCACTCGGCGCGGGAAGGAAGAATGAATATGTCCGAGGTTTGGTACATCTCCGTGAGTTTCCTGTAGCCGTCAGGTTGCTGCTTGTCGAGAAACCCTACGGCCTCCACATAAGGAGGAAGAGACTGGGGCGGCGGATGACCGATGATCCGCAATTTCGTGGGAATGCCAGCCTGGTTCAGCCGGCGTGCCGTCTCTACCGCCACGTCCCCGCCTTTCCTTTGCCAGTCGACGCTAACAAACAAGAGAGTGCATTCCTGAGGAGACGATTTCCGGCGCTCCCTGAGCCATCTCAGGACTTCCTCTTTTCCGTGCTCGATGCGCAAATTCGGGCCGTACGACAACACCTTCACGCGATCCGGTGAAGTAAGCTCCCTGGCTCCTTGAGCTGCCCATTGGGAGGAGTAACAGGCGAACTTGCATCGCTGGAGAGCGGTTTCCTCCTGTTTGCGCCCCGTGATTCGAGTGCGCTCGCACCACTTTGCAGGGTAATAGCCGTCCAAAGCATGGAAAATCGCATCGGTCCAAAAGACCGACGGGATAGATCTATCCAATCGCGCCAGGGGAATGGACGAGGTTGAGAAAACCACATCCAGCCTTTTCGTGTGGAATACCGGTTCAATCTGGGCAGCAAAGTAGCGGAGACTTCCCTCCTCCCGCCGCCAGTCGTAATTTTCGCGGGCGAGGCGGCATAGGAGTTTGAGCGGCAAATATTTCCATTTAGCCGCGGTTTTCAGGGGACTGATGAGTTCGACCTCGACATCCGGATTCCTGCGCAAAGCCTGAAGAATGCTAAGCGGCGTTCCGGACCAACTGGCTTGTGAAGAAGCATCCTCGATTTCGGCGAATCCGACCCTGAGCTTTCTCTCCATGAGTCCTCTCGGGTCGATTGTACAAGGGGGGCGCGCACATCCTTTTCCCGAGGGAGTTGACCTGCTGTTCCAGGCGCGCCCTCCTGAGGGAGTGCGCCACCTGGCTGCATGGGCTTGGCTCAACACAGACAGGCGAGCCATTATGGTAGCATGGCAAAAATTAAGTAAGAGGCAATATCGAATGCGTAACCTTCTCCGTAGGGTTGTGAACCAGACGCTCAATACGTGTGGATATCAAGTCCAACGCCTGCATCAACCCGTGCGCGCTTTGGCCTCGGTGGCGTTTTCGACGGTCATCGACGGCGGCGCGAACGTAGGGGAGTACTCAAGAGATATTCGAAACCGCTACCCGGAAGCGCTAATATTTGCCTTCGAGCCCGTGCCGGAGATATTCGACCGCCTCAAAAGAAACCTGGCAGGTGATGAAAAGACGGAATGTTACAATCAGGCGCTCGGTGCGGCTCCAGGAAGGGCTGAATTTCAGGTCTTCGCCGACGGGTTCTCATCCTCCCTGCTGGCGCAAACGGATTGGAGCGGGAATCAGAAACCCGTGAGGACGATAGTCGTAGAGGTAACAACGCTCGATGAGTGGGCGCGCGACAAACTGGTTAGGCGACCCGCTCTTCTAAAGCTCGATCTCGAGGGTTGCGAGCTCGCGGCATTGCGTGGGGGCAGACAGATTCTTAATTCAATCGATTTCATCGAGCTCGAAACCACGTTTCCCAAGATCAGAGAGGGACAACCAACACTGCGCGAACTGATAAATTTTCTCCACGATTATCAATTTGAGTTGATGGATGTGTTTCCGGGAATCATGGACGCGCAGTCAGGTCTGTCAAACTGGGCAGACGTTCTATTCGGTAAGAGCGCAGTGGTCGCCGCTACTTCGCGGGGAGGGGCTCCTGGTCGCGTGTGTTCATGAACGAGCGCCGGCCGCCCTGGGAGCGGAGATTCGGGTCGCTGATGGGCGCGCGTTCCTGCTCGGCGTTGAAGCCTCGCACCAGCAGCGAATTGGGCCGGAACTTCGGCGGGCCGCCATTAAACTGGCGCACATGGCTCAGAATCATGCCGGCGCGGCCGTGCATCGGCTCGACGATTCCGCGGATGCGCACGTCCATGTCCTTGTACCTGGTCAGCTCGCCAACTTCTTCACGGTCCTGCCAAAGGCTGACAATGGTAAAGCGGCATTGCTCGTCAGGAGTCTCGGGCGAGCAGACGTCGAGGAAGCGTGTTCCGTTGGGCAACTGGACGACGTCGTAGATGTGTGCGCTGATGCAAACGTCCTTGTTCACCAGCTTGGCGGCCTGGCCGGCCGGAACGCAGGATTTGGGCGCGGCCAAGGCAAGTGAAGATCCTAAAACCATCAGTAGCGCCCAAGCCAGGCTGCGGCTCGGCAACCGCGGAATGCGGTCTTTCCTCCGGTTCTGGACCGGAATCCCGTTCAATGCGGCTTCCCGAATTGCCGGAACCATCCTCAACGGCGCCGGCTGTTTCGCTGCCCGGCAATTTCCTGAAAAGCACATCGCGCGGCGATACATGGTCAAATCCAGCTTCTCCGCAGCCCTGGCAACTTTCGTCCCAGCAATTCTTCCAAACGGCACAGATCCGGCTCAAAGATGGATTGCAGGTAGCGCGCCGCCTGCTCATCTCGCGGCTGCGTGTAGCGCTTATAGAGCAGCGGGCTCGTGCTCATCCATCTGCGCACGGAAGGCGGGAGAATTCTTTGCCTCAGCTCGAGGCTCAATGCCGACTGCGCTGTGCGATACAACCATCCGGCGCGCGGCAGCAAACCCGCAAGATGAACGCGCTCCATCTCTTTCGTATCCAGCAGCGCAGGGTCAACGCCTATATGACGGCATATCGCTGCCATCACTCCCTGGGTGTCCTTCTCCAGATCCTCAAAGAAGTAAATCCCAACCTGCTCCCTGCCGAATGTCTGAAAGTACCGAAGGACCTGCTCATAATATAAGCCGAGCTCAACAAACATGACTGGAAACGATTTGTTATAGTTATTAACTTTGATGAATTCCGAGTTATCGCGCTGTATGGCCTCCAGAAAGGAGGAGGCAGGTTTCTTGCTTTTTCTCTTTCCCTCATACATAAAATAATGAGAGTAGGCTCGCTCCACCGGATCGCGCAGCAGGATCACGATCCGGGCGTGCGGGCAGACCTCGTGAATCCGTCCCGGTACGTTCGGGTCCCGAAGGTAGCCTGCGCTCGCATCGCCAATCGCCTTAAAGCCCTTCGCGCCCTGGTAGAGACGCTGATATGCCTCCAGGTTTCCCGTGCAAAAGTCCGCCTCAAGACGGGGAGGCTGGGGAGCGGTCATGAAAAAGGCAGGTTCTTTCATCTCAGGGAGGAAGACCTGCGGATGCTTTCGAAGATAGGCCCAAATTGACGTGCTGCCGCATTTTGGAGCGCCAACTACGTAGAAATTCGGCCAGATTATTGACTGAGCGACACGATCGCAGCCGGTTCGGCTGCCTTCTGCAAGCGTCTTCATGATTCAGGAATTCCTACTGAAATCTTGGTTTCATAATACACCTCAAGCGTCGCCGGCTGTTTCGCTGCCGGGCAATTTCCTGCGAAACACATCGCGCGGCGATCCATGGTCAAATCCAGCTTTTCCGAAGTTCCGGTAGTTTGCGGCCAAGCAATTCTTCCAAGCGGCAAAGGTCCGGTTCAAATATGGTTCGCAGGTAGCGCATCGACGATTCGTCAGGCGGCGGGGAAGCTTCAAAGAGGTACGGGCTGCTAGTCAACCAATCGTTCACAAAGCGGGGAAGGATCTCCCTCCTGATCTTAGGGGTAATTAGTCTTCTCCCCACCTTATACAACCATCTTACCCTTGGTAATCGGCCCACATTACGCGTGCCTTGTATCTCCATATCCAGCCGCGTAGGGTCAACACCTATATGTTGGCAAACGGCCGTCATTACGCGCCGGGTATCCTTCTGCAGATCCACCGTCAGATAGATTCCGACCTGCTCCCTGCCGAATGTATCAAAATAGCGGAGCACCTGTTCATAGTACATTCCAGGTTCAACAAGCATTTTAAAGGTTTTATTGTTCCAATTATCGGGCCGCGCCACCTCAGCGAAGGACAAAGGCACCCTGCCTGACTCGATGGATGCCCTCACATACATGATGTAATGAGAGTATGCACGTTCCACCGGATCACGGAGCAGAATAACGATTCTGGCTTGCGGACAGACGTCGTGAATTCGCTTTGGTACATTCACCTCCCAAAGATAGGTTGGGCTCGCGTCACCAACCGCTTTGTAGCCCTCAGCTTTCCTGTATAGATTTTGATAGGCCTTCAGATTTCCCGCGCAGCCTCCGTACCCGCGTTTCGGATGATGCACAGCGGGCATGAAAAAGTGAGGTTCTTTCATTTCGGGCAAAAATACCTCGGGGTGCCTTCGGAGATATTCCCAAACCGCAGTAGTGCCGCACTTTGGGGCGCCCACAACGTAAAAATTCGGCCAGAATAGTGACTCAGTGCTCACCAAAATATAATCTCCAAATGATGCTTAGGCGGCGCCATCACAGCCGGCTCGACCGCCTTCTGCAAGCGCCTTCATGATTCAGGAATTCCTACTGAAATCGTGGTTTCAGAATACACCTCAAGCGTCTGCCGGCAAGAGAATGACCCAGCCGCGCAAGCTGTAGCGTTCCGATCGCAAGCCCGGCCGTAAACGTTGAGCCAGCGCGACGATTGCGAGCCGGCGATCGAAGGTGCGGTGGAAGGGGACAGTGGTGGCCGCCGAGGTGCAGAATCCGGCAGCGCCTCGGCCGGTTCGCCGTCTATCAGCTCTGCCCGTAATGGCTTCGAACGTAGTTGTCGAGGATCTGCTTGAACTCCGCGACGATCGTGTCGCCGCGCAGCGTGGTGTAGAGCTTGCCGTCAACGTAGACGGGGGCCTTAGGCTCCTCGAAAGTGCCGGGAAGCGAGATGCCAAGATTGGCGTGCTTGGATTCGCCAGGGCCGTTCACGATGCAGCCCATGACGGCAAGCCGAAGTTCCTCCACGCCCGGATATTGCTTGCGCCAGGCGGGCATCTGCGCGCGCAGGTAGCTCTGAATCTCGTCGGCGAGGTGCTGGAAATAGCTGCTCGTCGTCCGGCCGCAGCCGGGGCAGCTGGTGACCTGCGGCATAAAACTGCGGATGGAGAGCGACTGCAGAATCTGCTGGGCGGCCTCGACCTCTTCGGTGCGGTCGCCGCCGGGCTTGGGTGTCAGGCTGACGCGGATGGTATCGCCAATGCCGGCGAGAAGCAGCGGAGCCAGGCCGGCCGTGGAGGCGATCAGCCCCTTGGCGCCCATGCCCGCTTCGGTAAGGCCCAGGTGGAGCGGATAATCGCAGCGTGCGGCGAGCGAAGTGTAGACGTCGACGAGGTCGCGAACGCCGGAGACCTTGGCGGAAAGAATGATCTGGTCGTGACGCAGGCCGTAGCGCTCGGCGGCAGCGGCGGAGTCGAGCGCGCTCACCACCATCGCTTCCATCATTACGTCGCGCGCGGGAAACGGATCGGGGCGGCGGTTATTCTCGTCCATCATGCGCGTAAGCAGCGACTGATCGAGCGAGCCCCAGTTGACGCCGATGCGCACCGGCTTCTGGTTTTCGACCGCGCACTCGATCATGGTGCGGAAGTTGTCGTCGTCCTTGCGGCCGATGGAAACGTTGCCGGGGTTGATGCGGTACTTGGCCAGAGCGCGGGCCGTGGCCGGATACTTTTTTAGCAGGATGTGGCCGTTGTAGTGGAAGTCGCCGATGACAGGTACGCGCAGGCCGCGCTTTTCCAAGCCCTTCGACGATCGCCGGGACGGCAGCGGCCGCCGCTTCGTTGTTGACCGTGACGCGGACCAGCTCTGAACCAGCAAGAGCGAGCGCTTCGACCTGAGCAATGGTGGCCGCGACGTCGGCCGTATCGGTGTTGGTCATCGACTGAACGACAACCGGAACTTCCCAGCCTACGCGAACGTGGCCAATCTGGACAGTTGGGGTTCTTCTGCGCTGAATCTCCGCCATGGAACTAGTTTAAATCCGGACGCGGTTGAGAATTCCTGCCTCTTGACCTTTCTCCCCGTTCCCTTTCTTCCAAATGGGAATCCGGCTCGTCTGTGCGGGACGCACGAGCCCGTGCGCGCCTTGACAATTTGCACAGTCGCCGGATAATCAGCTCACCCAAAACAATTTTGCGCGTCAGCGCAATTCCATGGAAAATGAGGTTCGCATGTTGAAGAAAATACTGCTCCTGAATGCAGTTCCCGCCAGCAAGGACGCCGGCCTTCTGGCATTGCGCCTGATTGCCGCCACGACGTTTTTGCTGAAATATGGGCTGGAAAGATACATTGGCTTTCCAGATCACGTTCATTTCCCCGTGTTGCCCCCGGGCTCGATGGATATTCTGTGGATCGCCTTAGTTGTAGATATCGTTTGCACCGTGCTGATGATTCTGGGTCTTGCAACTCGCTGGGCAGCCCTTATTTCACTTCTTTATATCGGTTACTCGTGGTCGATCATGCACCATTTTGAGTTCTGGGGCGAGCAGGCGGTGCACAGTGAAGTGGTGATTATCTACATGAGTGTTATGGTCGCGCTTATTCTCGCCGGCCCTGGGAAATACAGCATCGAGGGGAAACTGCTGAATACCAAATTGCAATTCGGTGCACTCGCAAGATAGGTTGCGGCCGATCTGGAGCGAAGAGAAGCCACATCCGGCGCTCGCTCCGGATGCGGCGTGTGCTGACGCCTGGCCCCTAAACCTGACCCCTGTTTTACTTGTTCGTCAGCGCCTCGACGCCGGGCAGCTTTTTGCCTTCGAGAAACTCCAGAGAAGCGCCGCCGCCGGTAGAGATATGCGTGATCTTGTCGGCTACGCCGGCCTGGTTGATGGCCGAGACCGAATCGCCGCCCCCGATGATGGAGGTCGCCGTGCGGTTGGCCGCAACAGCATTGGCAATGGCGTTGGTCCCCACCGCAAAGCGCGGAAACTCGAAGACGCCGGCCGGGCCGTTCCAGACGATGGTTTTGGCCGTCGCCACCACGTCTTCAATCTCCGCGATCGACTTCGGCCCGATGTCCAGGCCCATCCAGTCGCCGGGGAAATTCTTCGCGCAGTCCCATTCCTGAGTTTTCGCGTCGGCTGCGAATTTGTCTGCCAGGATGTTGTCGACGGGCAGCACCAGCTTGACGCCTTTGGCCTTCGCCTTGGCCAGCGCTTCGCGGGCCATCTCGATGCGGTCCTCTTCGACGAGGCTTTTGCCCGTCGCGATGCCCTGCGCGCGCAGGAAGGTGTAGACCATGCCTCCGACGATGACCAGCGTGTCGACTTTTTCCAGCAGGTTCTGGATCACGTCGATCTTGCCGGAGATCTTCGACCCGCCGATGATGGCTACGAAAGGCTTCTCGGGCGATTCCAGGGCTTTGCCCAGGTACGTGATCTCTTTTTCCATCAGCAGGCCGGCGACTGAGGGCTTGAGGTAGTGCGTGATGCCCTCGGTGGAGGCGTGCGCGCGGTGCGCTGAGCCGAAGGCGTCGTTGACGTAAACCTCGGCCAGCGAGGCCAGGGCCTTCGAAAAGGCCGGATCGTTGGCCTCTTCCTCGGCGTGGAAGCGGAGATTTTCGAGCAGCAGCACCTGGCCTGACTCCAACTGGCGGGCCATCTCCTGGGCTATTTCGCCCACGCAGTCCGGGGCAAACGCCACATTCACGCTTTCGCCCAGTTCCTTGTCGAGGAGCTGGCGCAGCCGGTCCACCACGGGCCGCAGCGAATACTTCGAATTCGGCTTGCCCTTGGGGCGGCCCAGATGCGAGGCCAGAATCACCTTCGCCCTGTGCCGCAACGCATAGATGATCGTGGGCAGGGTGGCCACGATGCGCGTGTCGTCGGTAATCGTGGCGCCGTCTTCCGAGAGCGGCACGTTGAAGTCAACGCGGATGAAGAGGCGCTTGTTGGCGAGATCGATGTCGCGAATCGAAAGCTTGGCCATGATTGCAGCCTTTCTTGGGAATCGGAGTCATGGACAAGGTTTCAGGTTTCAGGTGTCAGGTGTCAAGTGTCCAGACCAGATTTCAGGTTCCAGGGGGCAGGGCTCAGTGCGAGCATCCTGGCCGCGACAATTGAATTCTGGAACCTGAAACCTGAAACCTGAAACCTAAAACCTGCTTCTTACAGTCCCTTCTTGCCCAGGAACCTAATCAGGTCGACCACCCGGTTCGAGTAACCCCACTCGTTGTCGTACCAGCTGAGCACCTTCACGCTCTGGCCCACAACTTTGGTCAGCGGCGCATCGACGATTGAAGAGAGTGCGCAGCCCTTGAAGTCCGAGCTTACCAGCAGGTTCGAGTCGACGCCCAGGATACCCTTCAGTTTTCCTTCGGAGGCGGCCTTGAAGGCGGCATTCAGGCCTTCGACGGTCGTGGGCTTCTCGGCGATGTACGTCAGGTCGACGATGGACACGTTGGGTGTGGGCACGCGGATGGCGAAGCCGTCGAGCTTGCCCGCCGTCTCGGGGATGACCAGCTTGAGCGCCTTGGCAGCGCCGGTGGAGCTGGGAATCATGTTGAGCGCGGCGGCGCGGGCGCGGCGCAGGTCCTTGTGCGGAAAGTCGAGAATGACCTGGTCGTTGGTGTAGCTATGAATGGTGGTCATGATGCCGGAGACGAGGCCCGTGGTTTCCAGAACCACCTTGACGACCGGCGCCAGGCAGTTGGTGGTGCAACTCGCGTTGGAGATGATGTTGTGCTTGGCCGGATCGTACTTGTCCTCGTTCACGCCCAGCACGATGGTGATGTCTTCGTTGGTGGCCGGAGCCGAGATGATGACCTTCTTCACGGTCGCGCCCAAATGCGCCTTTGCCTTAGCGCCATCGGTAAAGAAACCGGTCGACTCGACCACCACCTGAGCGCCTACAGAAGCCCAATCCAGCTTGGCGGGGTCGCGTTCGGAAGTGACCTTGATCTTTTTGCCATCGACGGAGATGAAGTCTCCGTCGACCTTGATCTCATTGGGCAGGTTGCCCAGAATCGAGTCGTACTTGAGCAGGTGGGCCAGTGTTGCCGGGCTGGTCAGGTCGTTGACGGCGACAAAATCGATCTCCTTGTTGCCTAGCGCGGCCCGCAATACATTGCGGCCAATGCGGCCGAAGCCATTAATGCCAACCTTTACTGCCATGCGGTATCTCTCCTTCTCCTAGCCGATGCGGCGTGTTTTTCAGTTTTTTCCTGAGCTTTTCGCAGATTGCACTGGCCCTTGCACATTCTTTGCGCCATGCTCCATTCCACTGCTCCCTCCTCGGGAGCGCGAAACCGGCGCTTGCACTTTTTCATTCTTCGCGGTCGAAGCCGCGGAGGCCCTGTTTGCGGCGCTTCAGCCAGTTTGTCTGGCGGTTCATCATCTGGAACGAGCCACTTAGCAACTGCTCCAAACCCTTCATCCTATCACTCGGCGCGCCGGCAGCGTCCTGAATTGCCGCCGCGGCAGGATTTCGCGCCAGCGGTGTTTCCATTCGGGATCAACGTTTCCCATTCCGCAATTGACCGGGCCAGATAAGCGCAGGCGCTGCGGAAGCGGGAAGCGCAGCTGCGCCCGGGAGAAGCGCCGTATTTGCAGCCCCAGCGGCGGCTGTGGTATTCGAGTAACTAGAATGGGGCCTTGCATCCATCCCGGGGGCATGGATCGGGCTGGAAAGGTTACGGTTAACCCCGCATGAGAAGACGCTCGCGACGCGCTCCCAACACTTCGGAATCCACCGGCAAAATCGGTCAGGAGCTTCCCCTAAATCAACCTGCGCCTCTGAGTCCGCAATACCCTGAGGAAGCGCCGGTGCGGACGCCTCCGCAAGCGCCGGTGCGAACGCCTCCGCAAGCGCCGGTGCGGACGCCTCCGCCGGCTGAGCGCACCCACCCGCCGCGCCAGCAGCCGCAGCGTCCTGCTCCGCAGAAGGATTGGAGCGTGCAGGGCGGCGCGGGCAAGCTGGAAGTGGAAACCCAGCCCGAGATGCCTTCCGCGCCCCCGCCCGAGCCGGAATCGGGCCAGGCCCCCAAGGGGTACGTGGTGCTGGCCATCGGGCTGCCCGGATCGGGAAAGACCACCTGGTTCGGCCGTCGGGGCGTGACGCCGCTTTCCTCGGATCTGCTGCGCAATATCCTCTTCGACGACGTTGAGGAGCAGCGTTACCAGGGACTGGTGTTTTCTACCCTGCGCTCGATGCTGCGCGCCCGGCTGATTGCGAAAATGCCCTGGAACTACGTCGACGCCACCAACCTTTCCACCCACGAGCGCCGCCAGTGGATCAAGATGGCCAAGAGCTTCGGCTACGAGGTGCAGGCCGTCTTCTTCGACGTGCCGCTGGAAGTGTGCCTGGAGCGCAACCGGCAGCGCGACCGCTCGGTGAGCGAAGACGCGATGCGGAAGATGGCCGAAAAGCTCAAGCCGCCGGCGTTCGAAGAGGGGTTCACGAAGATCACGGTGGTGAGGGTGAAGAGCGCGGGGTAAAATCGCTTGCCGCAGCCCCCCGGTCCAATCCGGGAGATTGTCTGTGTTGTGACGGTGTGACTAATTCAAAGGCAACTGCAGATCCTTCGTCGGTCGCCGCGGCGACCTCCTCAGGATGACAGAGATGGGAGGTCGGCGGCGTGGCTCACTTGAGCCACGGGCGGGGCGGCGGCGCCTGAATCGAGACGGCTCGAGTGAAATCAAATCTTTGAGGACGCCCCATGGCCGCTTCCCCCACCCCCGCCCCCTCGACCGAGCCCTGGCTTCGCGGCAACTACACCGACGTTCCCACCGCGGGCCGCGCCGTTTTGCATGCACTTGACCTGGCCATCGAAGACATCCGCAGGTGGACCGAGGGCCTGAGCCACGCCGAAATCCACGCGCAACCGCTGGGGTTGACCCCGATCGCCTTTCATCTGCGGCACCTCGGCCGCTCGACCGACCGGCTGCTGACCTACGCCGAGGGCAATCAGCTTTCGCAGGACCAAGTGGACGCGCTCAAGCGAGAAGAGAGCGGCGAGGAGCCGTTGGCCGAGCTCCTGACCGGGATTGAAGAGACATTCCGCGCCGCCGCTGCCCGCATTCGCGCCCTGGCTGCTGCCGATCTCGACACGCCGCGCGGACTGGGCCGCAAGCAACTGCCCACGACCCTTGGAGGCGCGATGATTCACACAGCCGACCATGCGCAGCGGCATACCGGCCAGGTGGTGACGACGGCGAAGGTGCTGAGGGCGATGCGGAACAGGTAGGCATCCCGGGCCTCAAGGCGAAACCGTTGATGGGAGGGCTTCCAATCAGGAGTTTCGCGCCGCCCCTACGGGGCTCCGGAGCGTTCTTTTATCGCCCCAACCCAGGGTTCCGCGCGCCATATGGCGCGCTTCACCCTGGGCTAATATCCCGCGGCCCCTAGCGGGGCCTTGCCTCATGGAGCGCTACTCGTTCACCAGCGAATCGAGGAAGTGAAACGAGTTCATAGTTCGTAGTTCGCGGCTGTGGCGCGGCGGAGCCTGTGAACTGGGAACTGTGAACTTTCTGCTTGCTACTCGTTCACCAGCGAATCGAGGAAGTGGCCCATTTTTTCCTGCTTGGTGCGCAGGTAGCGCTCGAAGGTTTCGTGCGGCTCCACTCCGGCCGATACGCGCTCGGTCACCTCAATGCCGGAGGCCTCAAGAGCTGCCACCTTTTCAGGATTGTTGGTGATCAGACGAACGCGCTTGACGCCCAGCAGCTTGAGGACCTCGGCCGGCAGATCGTAGGCGCGGCAGTCGGCGGCATAGCCCAGATCCTCGTTGGCCTCGACCGTATCCCGTCCCTGGTCCTGCAACTCGTAGGCCCTGAGCTTGGCCATCAGCCCGATGCCGCGGCCCTCTTGCTGTTCGTAAAGCAGAATGCCCGCGCCGGCCTCGGCGATCTTTTCAAGACCCAGTTCCAGTTGCAGCCGGCAATCGCAGCGCAGCGAGCCGAAAACGTCGCCGGTCAGGCATTGGGAGTGAATTCGAACCACAGGCGGCGCAGTATGAATGTCGCCCATCACCAGCGCCACAAGGCCTTCCACTTCGCGCGTTGGCTTCCCCTTTCCGCGCGGAGCCGGACCAATGCCTTCGAATCCCAAGATCCTGAAAGCGCCCCACCTTGTAGGGAAATCCGCCTCGGCGATCTTCTTCACACTCCTGAACCCCATGTACTAATATTACTTGCCTTGTGCCCAACCGTGTTGGCGCTCGCCGTCACAGAAGGTAACGGGAAGCGGCAAATGATCGAGAGAGCGGGGTTTGCACGGCGGCGGACGTCTCGCGCGGCGGCGGCACGGCGCGATACATTGGTGGGATGACCGACAAACTGCTTCTGATCACGCTGTTGGTCAAGCTGGGCGTGGTCGCCTCGGTGGCCAGCATTCTGGCGCGCGCCTCGAGCTTTCGGCGCCTGTTCTTTGCAGAGAAGCGGCGGACGGCGCAAACGCTGGCGCTGCTGGCATTTTTTCTGGTGCCGCTGACGCTGGGCGTGTGGGTACGCCTGGTGGTGCCGAATTTCCTGGCCGCCGACATCTCTTTCGAAACCATTGTGCTTCTCGGATTGCTGATCGGTCCCGGCTGGGCGGTGTTGGGCGGCGTGGTTTTGTCGGTTCCCGCCGTCTTGCATGGCGAGTTTCTGGCGCTGCCCTTCAATGCCCTTCTGGGGATGGCAGCGGGCTTGCTGGGCCGGTTTGTCGAAAAGGAGGAGATCTGGTCGTTCACGCCGTTCATTGACCTGAGCCTCTACCGCTGGATTCGCCGCAACCTGCGCCAGCCGCACATCGATCGCCAAATTCTGCTGCTGGTGCTTATCGCCGCGATGGAGATGATCCGCGACTGGGTCGCGCATCTGTTTCCGCACCGCCTTTTCGCCCTGCTCTCCGATCAACTCTGGGTGCAGGCGCTGGTCTGGCTTTGTGCTCCCATCAGTGTGGGTATCGCGCTGAAAGTCTGGAACACGCTGCGGCTGGAGCAAATACTCGAAGAGCAAAAGCGGCTTCTGCTTGAGGCGCGACTCGACGCGCTGCAGCGCCAGATCAACCCCCACTTCCTCTTCAACACGCTCAATTCCATCACCTCCCTGGTGCGCAGCCGCCCTGAGCTGGCCCGCGAGATGACGGTCAAGCTCGCCAACATCCTGCGCGCTCTGCTCAAGGAACACGACACCTACGTTCCCCTGCGCCAGGAGCTGAGCTTCACCGACGATTACATCGACATCGAGGTTGTCCGCTTCGGCGCCGACAAACTGCGCGTGGAAAAAGAAATCGACCCGGCCACGCTGGACGCGCTGGTGCCCAGCATCCTGCTGCAGCCGTTGATCGAGAACAGCATCAAGCATGGACTGGAGCCGCGCATCCAGGGCGGCACGGTCACGCTGCGCAGCCGGCTTGAAGGCGACAGCATTCGAATTGAGGTGGCCGACAACGGCGTGGGCATGAACGCCGGCTCTCGCGCGGGAGCTAACCGCGACGGCGCGGGCATCGGCATGAGGAATGTGCAGGAGCGGCTCGAGGTCCTTTACGGTGACCGGGCCAGTTTCGAAGTAGTTAGCAGCCCCGGCCGTGGTACACGAGTTACCATCGGCATTCCCGCCGATCTCTCGGCGAAATAGAAATCTGGATGCAGCTTGACTGGAGCCAGCCAGCTCCTATGCCATTTTCATCGCTGCTGGCGCTTGTTTTTTGCGGCGGTCAATCAGCCAGAAATGCATCTCCTCTTGCAGGCTCCGTCCTGGTTTGCGGAAGGGGCGAACGCCTTTGCGCATCTGCTCCAGGAACGCCTCATGCTCCTCGGCCGTCGGGCTCAGCCGCTCCTCGGGAGAAACCTCGGATGTGACGGATTCCGGCTCGCTCTTGTAAACACTTGCCTTCCCGCTGAAGAGCCACATAGCTTCAAACGGCGCCAGGCCTGGGACGAAGAAGCGGATGAGCCAGACAAAGGGAATATGCTCGCTTCTGAGCAGTGCCAGGGCCAATGCAACTCCCACGCAAGCCACATGGGTCAGAATGGTCTGGCCGATCGGCATCGAGAAGCCACGCGTTTTTTGGAACATGATCTTGACCACAAGCACGACATGGTAAACGATCAGGACGTAGGCAATGGTGAAAAGAGTGATGTAGAAGGAGCCAATCTCAGATGGAGAAGGCTCGGTGAGATTTGTCAGGGAGACCAACGCTAACATGAAGCCGATCCTTTCTGCTGCAAGCAGAACGCCTATACGCTAAGCGTCGCGGGAAATTAGCTTGTGGGCAGTTTAGCAACCTGATTCTGTAACGTCAACGATACTCAATAGTTACGCCTGTTCTGGATGTCAACAGCATTAGCCTTCCGGTTTATCGGGGTATCCTCAGACCATGGTGCGCTTCACGGTTCTCGCCTCGGGATCAAGGGGAAACGGCACGATCATCACCGGCGGGCGGACGCGCATCCTCGTCGACGCGGGCTTGAGTTGCCGCGAGCTCTTCCGCCGCATGCGGCTGGTGGGCGAAAATCCGGAATCGCTGGACGCGATCCTCGTGACTCACGAGCATCAGGACCACGTGGGCGGCCTGGCCGTGACCGCCCGCAAGCTAGGCATTCCCGTGTACTTTACCGAGGCCACGCATCGGGCGTGGATGCGATGGCTTGCGCCGCGCCGCCAGATGACCTACGCGCAATGGCTGGAACAATGCCGGCGGCAGGCGGCCGAGCGCCAGGCCGAGGCCAATGCCGCCGAGATAGAGGGTGAATCCGACGATTCCGAGCCAAATGGAGATTTCCTGGCAGGTCAAACCGCTTTAGACGGGAACCCGGCGCCGGCAGAGAACCCGGCGCCCAGCCCCAGAGAGGATCCCACCAACCTTCCGGCGGTCGAGTACTTCGAGGCGGGGCGGAAGTTTTCCATCGGGGATCTGGAAGTTTACCCTTTCACTACCCCCCACGACGCAGCCGACCCTGTGGGCTTCGTCTTCGAATCTGAAGGCATCCGAATCGGCTATGCCACCGACCTTGGCTACATTGCGCCGAACGTCAAAGCCAGCCTGCAAAACCTTGATCTTCTTCTACTTGAGGCAAATCACGATCTTGAAATGCTCCGCGACGGTCCCTATCCATGGCAGGTCAAGCAGCGGGTACTTTCGCGGGTCGGCCATCTCTCCAACGAGGCTACGGCGGAGTTCCTTACCGAGGATTACGATGGCCGGGCAGCATGGATTGTCCTGGCGCATCTTTCTGAAAATAACAACCTTCCGGAACTGGCGAGGGTCGCCGCCGAGCGTGCCCTTGGTGGACGCCCCAGCCTGCTGCTCAACCGGCTGTTGATCGCCGGGCAACATCAGCCGCTTTCTCCTGTTGATTTCTAAGCCATTCGATTACAATGGGTGATTAGAGGCATCTAACCAAAACAGAAGAGTTTGGCAGAAGGTAGGCGCCTGATTCCGATTCAGAGATTTCTGAGCCGGAAAAACTGCGGCGAATCAGATGCCGCGCTACTGCCCATTTTTCGGACGCCTTTCAGCGGCTGACGCAGCACAGATAACAGTAGAGGATTCTTCAAAGCGGAGTCTTCAATATGGCTAGATCGGGAGCCGATTGTACGGATCGGGTCGTAGGGGACATCCTGGCAAGCTGGCGGTACGACATTTCCGGCATTCCCCACAATATGCGCCGGGATTACGAACAGCACTTTGCCGATTGCAACCAGTGCAGGACCCGCCAGAATTTCCATCGCAGCCTTGACGTAACCCTGGCAGGACTGACCTCAGTTGCTGCTCTTTTCTTCCTCTTCGCCCTCGCGGTTCTGAAGCACATCAAGCCCGTGGAACACATGGCCTTCAATGTCTTTGGACTGGACGTGGAGGACACCTACCACATGCTCATCTCGGCCGGCATCGCAGGCCTGGTCTTTTCGGTGATCCTGCTAGCGCTGGTATTGATGGCCACGCCCGCGCCTTCGCACCTGAGCAGCATGGCAGCCGAGCGCGCCAAGTTGCTGGAAGAGCACCTGCCCGGGAGGCTTAAATCTCTGCGGCGCTGAGCAGCGTCCGCGGCAACCAAGAATTTCAAAGGCCTCCCCGAGCGGGAGGCCTTTCGATTGTTGCGGGACGGAGGCGCGGACATCTCTCAGCGAGAGACGTGAAGCCAGTCTCGAAGCAGGAAGTATTCATTCACCGGCCGATCGTCGGTGAGCGCGGGAACATCGGGTTCCTCATTTGCCAGCCGGCTTACATCACGCTCGTGCGACAGGAGCCAATTGAATTGCTGTTGGGCGGTGGGCTTCGGCCCCCACTCCACAAAGTCGGTTGCCGCCGAAGCCGGCAAGCGCGCGGCCAGAATCGCGCTCGACGTTGCGGGAATCAGCTGCTTGCTGGCCAGGAAGAGAATGCCGCTGCCGACGTATCGGTCGTCTTTCACTTCGAAGGCCCGAACGTGGGGAAATGACTGCATCAGCGACCTGGCTACCGCCGCGCGCGTTTCAACGTCGCCAAAGGAAGCGGGATACCAGATATCGAGAATCCCATCCTGCCGCAAATGCTCCTTGATCACAGCGTAAAATTCCCGCGAATATAACAGGCTTGAACCCGAGGCCTGCACGGGCGGCGGCGGGTCGACAACGACGGCGTCATACATCTCCGTTGAGCCGTCGAGAAAGCGCCGTCCGTCGTCGACCACGATGCGCGCCAGCGGCGAGTCGACCAGTTCCTTCGCGTGAGGCTGGTAGTAACCGAGCAGCGCCGGAACGCTGGGGACCAAATCGACCGCTGTCGTGTGAATTCTCCAGGAAAGCATGGAGCGGAAACTGGTGCCCATTCCAAAACAGATGACCAGTCCGTTGCGGGGGGTCCTTTGGAGGAAGGCGAGAGGCAGGTGGATCATTTCTTTCGTGATGGGAGTCAGCGACGTCATACCGACCCCGTTGACCAGAAGCGAGCTGTTGAAGCCCTGCCCGGTGGCAATGACGGTGGCCGCGTAGTCGCGCTTGACCACTCGCTGCGGCCACATCGTTTCATAGTCGCGGCTGAAGCTGAACAGCAGCACCGTAACCGCGGCGGCAAACACCAACTTGACCCATGCGCCGGCGCGGCGCCCCTCGGGATCGGCTGCGGAAGAGCGCAAGCTCAACGCTGTTACAGCGGCGATAGCAAATAGCGGCACGTCAAGAATCAGAATGGCCCAGCGCTCGCTCATCCAGGGCAACAGGCCGAATGCTGCAATGAGCGGACCGGCGATGCACCCAGTGATGTTGAAGGCGTAGGCGGTTCCGGCCCGGTTGGGATCGCCACACGACCACGCATCGACAAGCAGCGGAGTCAGGAAACCCGTTAAGGCGCAAAAGAGAACAATGGCGCAGAGGCGGACGGCTTCGAAGCCGCCAATATGCAGCAGATTTGATGGAGCGCCTGCCAGCATCGGGATGGCTGCCGCCACTGCAAGCAATGTCCAGATCGAGGCGCTGTCACCAGGCAAATGGCGCGCCCGCCAGCGGCGGTAATCCCGCGTGCCCATCGAACTGCAAAAGAGGTAGACGGCGACGATTCCCGCGAAAGCATAGACCACGTTTCCCAGATAGGGCGTCAGCTGGCGAATCCAGACGATCTCCATTCCCATGCTGACCATGCCGGTGGTGAACAGAAACAGCAGAATCCATCTGTCTCCCTGGCCAAAGGGAACGGACCGTGCCGGCAGTTCTTCCGTCGGTTGCTCCTGGCTTGGCAGAGCGCGCATCCTGAAGCTGAGCGCCAGGGCTGCGATGGCCAGGACCGCATTCAAGCAGCCGGCAACCAGAAGAGTTCCCCGGAACCCCAGGAGTTCAATGAGGACAAATGCCGAGGCTAGAGTTCCGATCAGCGCGCCCAGAACATTTGCAAGATAGAGAAAACTGAAGGAGTGCTCCGAAGCGGCGGGGTGCGTCTTCCGAATTGCCGTCATCAACAGGGGAAAAGTAGAACCCATGCAAGCGCACCATGGAATCAGCGCGAATGCGATCCATATGCCAGCTGCAACATAATATGCAGAGCTTTGCCAGCCGCCGAAACTGCGCAGATGAAGAAGGATCTGCCTTCCCAGCCGAAGCTCGATGGGAACCGTCACCGACGAGACTCCCACCGCCAGCTCGGCGATCGCATAGATTCGCAATGCGCGCGGCCCATGGGATTTCAGTATTCGGTCTGCCAGTACGCCGGCGCCCCATGAGCCAAGGCCAAGGCCGGCCATGAACGCCGACAGGACGATAGAAGTGAGCGCGGTAGTGACGCCAAAGCTGGCCATTGCCAGGCGCAGCCAGACCACCTCGTAGACGAGCCCACAAAGACCGGAGACAATGAAGAACGCAAAATACCAGGAAAGACCCGGCTTCACAAAAATCGAGTTCGCAGAACTCGAAGTGCCGGGAGTTTGTGCAGGGGTTGCTGCCATTACGTTCCCTTTCAATTTGACTCGCGGATTTGAAGGGGTGATCTTGCGCCTTTATATCATCCCACCTGCAAGACGCCGTGGCGGGATATGCCCCATTGGTATCACGAGGAATCAAGTCTGCTGACGGACGCCCCGAGGCCACCCGCTGCGGGAGGGCCTTGCAGCGCTGGCAGGGACCCCTCCGTGAACGTTCAGGGTTCAGGTGGGGTGCTTCAGGCCGTCCGCGTCGACTCTTCCCCTCAATTTGCCCACAAGAGTTAACTATCCGATTAAGACTCGCCGGCATTCGAGACTGGGCCAACTCGCCGGGTTTAGAATTTCGGCAAATTGGATGAGGGTGGCTCCTCAACTCAATCCCGAGTTAGCAGTCCAACCCGCACTGCTCCTGGAGGAAGACATGCCGCACGATGCGAAAGTTGCTGCCGAGAACGCTCAGTTCGTTCAGTTTGTTTACAACATGTACGGTGCCGGAGGGAGTCTTGACCCGGCCCCGGACCCCGGTCTGACCAGGTTGGGCTACGAAATTCTGCTCACTTTAACCGCCCGCGATTGGGAATCGGTCAAATTCTATGGATTCATCGCCGCACCTTCGGCAAGCCATGGCGACCTGGTGCTGGCCATTCGCGGCACCGAGGATTTCACCGAGTGGCTGCTCGATTTCGATGTGGTCCCACTACGCTACATGAACCTCGGCTTTGCCGCCGCAGGCTTTGGATCCATCGCCAAAACCTTCAGCTTTTCCGATTCGACCGGCGCTTCCTATGACCTGCCCGGCGCCATCGCCAAGCTGAACGCGGAGACGCCGATCGCCAGCCTGACCATTCTGGGTCATAGCCTGGGCAGCGCTCTGGCGACATTGGCCGCCGGCCAGTTGGCCTCGGAGAACACCGCGGGCGTGAAGGACCTGATCACCGTTTGGACTTTTGCGTCGCCACGCGTGGGCTTGCTCGACTTCATGGACAATTACAACAAGGCTGTCCCCAATACCTACCGCATCTGGAACAACCTCGACCTCGTTCCCGGTGTTCCCGTGCTCCCTTATGTTCATGTGGGCGGGAGCGGCGAGGAACTCAAGCAGTCGCAGGCGCAAATGAACGAACTGGATACCACGCCGTCGTGCGAGCACCATCTTGCCACTTATCAGTGGTTGATCGACTCCGCGGATTTTGTAATCCCCGCTGCCTGCGAGTTCCAGCGGCCGGGTCTGGCTCTGGCTGCCGCGACCGAACCGCAGGAGGTTGGCGCTCCCAGAGCAGTGGAAGCGGTTTCGGACGAGCGCGCCGAGGGCATCGAGGCTATGTTCCAGGCGATGCAGCGTTAGTTCACGCACAACGGACGCTCTCCCACCGGCGTGCGCAAAGGGACCAAAGGCGAAGCCGCAATGGCTTCGCCCTTGGCCCGTATCCGCGGCGAGTTATTTCACAATCGCCACGCGCATGTCGGCGCCGCTCATCTCGCTGGGCAGCGGCATCTGCATGGCGCGAAGGATGGTGGGAGCGATGTCGCGCAGCGAACCGTCGTTGCGCAGCCGGTACTGGGTTGCGTCCTCGGCGACGTAAATAAATGGCACCGGATTGGTGGTGTGCGCCGTGTGCGGCTCGCCGGTGATTGGGTCCACCATGGTCTCGCAGTTGCCGTGGTCGGCGGTGACGATCCAGATGGCGTTGCGCTCGCGCACGGCCTTGTAGATGCGCGCCAGTTGCAGGTCCACGGCCTCCACCGCCTTGATGGCCGCCGATAGCACGCCGGTGTGGCCCACCATGTCGGGATTGGCAAAGTTCGAGACGATCAGGTCGAAGGTGTTGCCCTCGATGGCCTTCACGATGGTATCGCCTACGCCCACCGAACTCATCTCCGGCTTCAGGTCGTAGGTGGCCACCTTGGGCGAAGGCGTCATGATGCGCTCCTCGCCGGCGAAGGGCTTTTCCGTTCCGCCGTTGAAGAAGAAGGTCACGTGCGGGTATTTTTCCGTTTCCGCCGTGCGCAGGTTGCGCAGCCCGGCGTCGGCCAATTGATTGCCCAGCAGGTGCTCGTGCTTCTGCGGGGGGCTCACGATGGGCAACTCGAATTTTTCGTCGTACTGGGTCATGCAGGTGTAGTGGAGATTTTTGGGAATCTCGTTGCGCGGGATCGTGGCATCGAGCGCCTCCCACTGGTCGAGGTTGCGGCCACCTTCGGCGTTGATCCTGCTCTCGCGGCAGAGCACGCGCGTGATCTGGCGGGCGCGGTCGGCGCGGAAGTTGAAATTCAGCACGGCATCCTCGCTGCGGATCAAGCCCACAGGCTGCCTGTTGCCGTCGACGATCACCACGGGAAGCACGAACTCGTCGGTGACGCCGGCGTTGTAGCTGGCGCGGATGGCATCGACGGCGCTGGTTGCCGTGCCGCCCTCGGCGCGGCCCGTCACCAGTGCATCGTTGGCCTTCTTCTGGCGCTCCCAGCGCTTGTCGCGATCCATGGCGTAGTAGCGCCCGCAGACGGTGGCCACCTTGCCTACGCCGTACTCGCGCATTTTCTGCTCGAGTTGAGCCACGTAATCGGCTCCCGACGTGGGTGGGGTGTCGCGCCCATCGAGAAACGCGTGCACGAAAACCCGTTCCAGGCCGAACTCGCGTGCCGCCCTCAAAAGCGCAAACAAGTGCGTGTCCTGCGAGTGCACGCCGCCGTCGGAGACCAGCCCGATCAGGTGCAGGGCGCGGCCGTGCTGGCGCGCATGCTCAAAGCTGGCCACGATCTGCGCGTTCTTCTTGAGCGTGTCCTCGGCCACCATGATGTCGATGCGCGTAATGTCCATCTGAATGATGCGCCCGGCGCCGATGTTCAGGTGGCCCACTTCGCTGTTGCCCATCTGACCGTCGGGCAGGCCCACAAAATGCTCTGAGGCCTGGATCAGGGTGTTGGGGTACTCGCGCATCAGTGTGTCGAAAGTGGGCTTGCGCGCCAGGGCCACGGCGTTGTTTTCCACCTGCGGACGGTAGCCCCATCCATCCAGGATGGTCAGCACGACAGGATGTTTGGTTGGGGACACGAAAACTCCTCGAAATCGCGCGATGTTCTCTCTCATCACTAGGATAAACTGCGCGGCTGATCGGGATGTGTACGGGCCGGATGGTTTTGCCACTGCCATATCTCCGCCCCCGTACTGCAACGGGAATGCGGCAGATAAGGGGAATTCCCTTTCCGGATTCCTCAGCCTCCGATCGCCGGTGGGCCCGATCCTGTCCCATAAAATCGATTTGAAGGAGCTTGGAGAGAGAATGTCCCGCAAAGCACTGATTGCCGCCAACTGGAAGATGTACAAGACGCCGGCTGAGGCCAAGGCGTTTGTAAATGCTTTTTTGCCGCTGGTCGCCGGGCACACGCGCGACGAGATCGCGCTGTTTCCTTCTCCCGTGCTGCTGCCGACGGTCATCCCGGCCTGCAAGGGGTCGAATGTGGCCGTGGGGGCGCAGAACATTCATTTTGCCGAGGAGGGCGCCTACACCGGCGAAACCTCGATCCTGCAACTGAAGGCCGTGGGCGGGACACATACGCTGATCGGCCACAGCGAGCGCCGCGAGTATTTTGCCGAGACCGACGAGATCGTAAACAAAAAGCTGCACACGGCGCTGAAGCATGGAATTATTCCTGTGGTCTGCATCGGCGAAGTGCTCGCGGAGCGCGAGGCCGGCAAGACCGAGGCCGTGCTGAAGACGCAGGTGACGGGAGCGTTTGCCGGCATTACGCCCGAGGCTGCGGCGCCCATCGTGATTGCCTACGAGCCGGTGTGGGCGATCGGCACGGGCAAGACGGCAACGCCCGAGATGGCGGCCGCGGCGCATCGCATTGTGCGCGCCGAAGTGGCGAAACTTCTGGGCAAAGAAGTGGCCGAGAAGATGCGCATCCTCTATGGCGGCAGCGTGAAGCCCGACAACGCGACCGCACTGATCGGCCAGGAGGAGATCGACGGGGCACTGGTGGGTGGAGCGAGTTTGAAGCCCGACTCGTTTACAGCGATCGTGAAGTACTAGCGATTATCCCTAAGCTAGTTGAAAAGCAACTGCAGATCCTTCGACTCCGTCCGCCGCGGCGGACTTCGCTCAGGATGACAACCTCAACAATGCTGCGAAGTTTGGAGACGAAACAATCGCGCAGCGTGGGGAAAATCATCTGTTCACCGCATCAGTGGAAGTCGTGGGAGCGGATTTCGGCGGCGGTAAGATCGAGCGGAGCGATGGTCCGGGCCTTGACGTGAATGACGCCGTCCTGGTTCTGGAGCGGCCCTTCAACCACCAGCACGCGTGAGCGCGTGACGATCAGCCGGTCGCGCTCGAAAATGTCGGGCGCAATGATGATGTTGGCGATTCCGGTTTCGTCCTCAAGCGAGAGGAAGACAAAGCCTTTGGCTGTTCCCGGGCGCTGGCGAGCGACGACGCAGCCGGCAATGCGGACGAAGCGATGGTTCGAGCAGCGGAGAAGATCTTCCGCAGATAGAATGCCTTCTCTGTGCAGAGCCACACGGTGATAGGCCATGGGATGGGGGCCGGTGGTGAGGCCGGTTCCAGCGAAGTCGGCTGCAAGGCGCTCGTCCGTGGTCATGACTTCCAACGGGGTTATCTGCTTCAACGGCGCGGGATGGTCCGGTTCTTCTGCTGACGCATCCGAGCGCCGCAGTAGCGGGCCGACGGGCCTTCCAGCCTCTTCGACCTGCCAGAGCGCGTCGCGGCGGTGGGCGACGCCGTCAAGCCTATTGAGTGCGCCGATGCGGGCCAGCACGGCGAGTTCCCTGCGGTTGACGGCGGGGACGCGCAGGGCGAGATCTTCGGCGGAGGCAAAAGCGCCGCTCGAAGCACGCGCTGCCAGCAGAGCTTCGGCCGAGGATTGCCGCAGGCCCTTGGCATAGTTCAAGCCGATGCGCAGCGAGAGCTGGCCGCCGGGCTCGTGTTCCAGAGTGCACAGCCAGTCGGAGCGCTGCACGTCGATGGGGCGAACGCGCAGGCCGTGGCGCTGCGCGTCTTTGACGAGCACCGCGGGCGAATAAAAGCCCATGGGCTGATTGTTGAGCAGCCCGCAGGTGAAGGCTGCCAGATAGTGCACCTTGAGCCAGGCCGAGGCGTAGGCGATGAGCGCGAAGCTGGCGGCGTGCGACTCGGGAAATCCGTAAAGGGCGAAGGAGCTGATGGCCTGGACGATGTTGTCCTGCGCCTGGGGGCCGATGCCGTTGCGGGTCATGCCGGCGCGCAGGCGGCACTCGAGGTCTTTCATCCTCTGCATCGACCGGCGCATGCCCACGGCGCGGCGCAACTCCTCGGCCTCGGCGCCTGAGAAGCTGGCCACGGTCATGGCCATGCGCAGAAGCTGCTCCTGAAAGAGCGGCACGCCGAGCGTGCGCCTGAGCACAGGTTCCAGAAGGGGGTGGGGGTACGTGACCTCTTCCCTGCCCTGGCGGCGGCGCATGTAAGGGTGCATCATCTGGCCTACGATGGGGCCGGGACGGATGATGGCCACCTGCACCACAAGATCGTAAAAGCGCGTGGGGGCATTGTGCGGAATGGAGGCCATCTGGGCGCGGCTTTCCACCTGGAACATGCCCACGGTGTCAGCCTTGCGCAGAGTTTCATAGACGCGCGAGTCTTCCGGCAGCGTAGCCAGGTCGACCTGTTGCCCGTAATGGCGCGGGATCAGCTCGATCGCATCCTTGATCGCGGCCATCATGCCCAGGCCCAGCAGGTCCACCTTGATGAGGCCCAGGTCGGCGCAGTCCTCTTTGTCCCACTGAATGACGGTGCGGCCGGGCATACTGGCGCGCTCGATGGGGACGACGCGATTTAAAAGCCCGGCGCAGATGACCATGCCGCCCGAGTGCTGGCCGAGGTGGCGCGGCAGATCTTTGAGCCGCAGGCAGAGCTCAAGATAACGGGCCATGCGCGGATGGCGCAGATCGAAGCCGGCCTGGGCAAAGTGCCGTTCCATGGTGTCGTTCTCACCCTGCCATTCCCAGTGGCCCATCAGGCCGGAGAGCCGCGCGGTTTGTTCCTGCTCAAAGCCAAGCGCCTTGCCCACCTCGCGCGCGGCAGAGCGGCCGCGATACGTGATGACGTTGGCGGTCATGGCCGCACCGAGAGCGCCGTATCGCTGGTAGAGATACTGGATGACCTGCTCGCGCTCGTCGCCCGACGGCAGGTCGAGATCGATGTCGGGCCACTCGCCGCGATTCTCGCTCAGGAATCTCTCGAACAACAGTTCCATGCCCACCGGATCGACGGCGGTGATCTCAAGCGCGTAGCAGACGGCGGAATTGGCGGCAGACCCGCGCCCCTGCACCAGGAATCTTTGCTGCTGGCAGAAGCGGATCAGGTCCCAGACGATGAGAAAGTAGCCGGCAAAGCCCAGCTTGGCGATGAGCGCCAACTCATGAGCGACCTGCGCGCGCGCTTTCTCGAGCAGGTGCCGCTTGGCCGGCGATCCGTAGCGCCTGCGGACGCCCTCTTCGACGCGTGCGGCGAGAAAGCCGTCCATGGTTTCTCCGGCAGGCACCGGGTAGTGCGGAAATTCGTATCCGAGCTTGTCGAGCGTGAAGTCGAGGCGATCGCTCACGATTTGCGTGTTGGCGATGGCTTCGGGAATGTCGGCGAAGAGTCCAGACATGGACTGTGACGCCCGCAGATGCCGCGCGGCATTCGGCGCGAGCAGACGGCCTGCGCGTTCGAGCGTCGTGCCGTGACGGATGGCCGTAAACAGGTCGAGCAGCTCGCGGTCTTTTTTGGCTGCGTAACGCACGCCGTTGGTGGCGATGACCGGCAGGTTAAGCGAAGAGCTGAGCGAGAGGAGTGACTGATTGCGGCTCTCCTGTTCGCGGTCCTGGTGGCGCTGGAGTTCAACGTAGAGATTGCCGCGGCCGTAGATCGAAGCCAGCCGGTCGAGAACCGCGCGCGCTTCTGGCTCGCCGCCCTGGGCGAGAGCCGCGGCCGGCGGGCCTTCTTCGCCGCCTGTCAGGCAGATCAGGCCGGCGGCAAACTCTTCAAGGTCGCTGGTTAAGGCCGCGCCTTCCGCCTTGGTTGTCTCTCGCATTTTGAAGCGGGTAATGAGCTGGCAGAGATTCTGATAGCCGGTCTGAGAGGCGCAAAGCAGGGTAATGCGAGACGGCTCTTCCGGGCACCGGTGCGGGAGCCACGGCGGCGGCACGAGCCGGCTGCCAAACGACAGAGACTGCGATCTCCGCGCCGATGTGAGCCTTGAGACCGCGCCGTTTCGCCTCTGTATGAAAGCGGGCGATGCCGTAGAGGCCGTTGCGGTCGGCAAGCGCGATGGCGGGCATTCCGAGCTCTGCAGCGCGCTCGACAAGCGCCTCAGGTTGCGAGGCGCCGGCCAGAAAACTAAATGCACTTGATGCGTGCAGCTCGATGTACTCGTGCGCAGGAGCGGTGTCAGCGGGGTTAGCGGTGTTAGCGGTGTTAGCGGAGTTAGCGGTGTTAGCGGTGTTAGCGGAGTTAGCGGAGTTAGCGGGGTTAGCGGTATCAGCGGAGTTAGCGGTGTCAGCGGAGTTAGCGGAGTTAGCGGGGTTAGCGGGGTTAGCGGAGTTAGCCGCTCTGCTTGCTCCGCTGGTTTCGTCAGTCATAGAAAGCCTCAAGCTGCCAGCGATTTCTGCTTCGGTCGCAGGTGAGCACGCATGCTACGGATTCGCCATCGCTTTCGACGGCAACAACATCCCACTCCTCAGTGTCCCAGTGGCCATCGGACCACCAGCAGCCGCTCGTGCGCCAGGGGCCGCAGGCGGCTTCGACCTGGTAGCGGTTGGGGCCATCGCGAAACACCGCGGGCTTTAGGTCGCTCAGCTCAACACGCACCGGCACAGGCGGGCGCACGCGGCGCAGAGCCAAGCGCGGCGTTGCGGCTTCCCGCCCTTTCGCCGATGAAGCCGGCGAAAGGATGGGGCACCCAGCTTCGTGAGCACGCGCACGATCCGACATAGAAAAGTTCTCCATGCGGAAGCTGCCGGGGCGATGCGAGTCTTCGAGCGCCGGCGAGCCCACGCGATCTTCTCCGACAATGGCCTTCAGCCGCGCCAGCGTGACATCGAGCCGAGAAGGCTCGGGTAACTGAGGCGTAAAAAGCCCGAGCTGCATTTTGCGGGTGGCCCCAGCTTCGGCGCTGAGACGGAGCGAGATCACGGCGGCCGGCGGCGGATGCGAGCCGATCTCCAGTTGCAGCAGCTTGAGCAGAAATTTGCGATCCACGGAGGGCAGCGCGGGACGGAGGACGCACTCGTGAAGTCCGCCGCCTTCGAAAGCAAAACCAGAGTTACTGTGCCCTTTCTGGCCTTGGATCAGGGTCGCCGCTCCCTGTTGGTCGCGTCGACTTGAGTGCGGTGGCTTCGGGATACACCGACTCTGGTTTTGCGTGAGCTTCATATGCGCCGTTAGCGAGGCCAGGGCAAGCGCGCGCGAGGCGGCGCGCGAGACCAGCAGCTCGATCATGCGGCTTGCGGAGAAGAGCAGAGAGTCCGCATTCTCGACCGGCATTTCAAACTCGCAGAACTCTTCGAGCTGAAATGCAGGCTCAATGGGTTGAAAGACGTGCGGCGCCTGGCCGCGCGCTAAAGCGATGTATGCGCGCGCCTCTGCGCCCAGGCGCGTCACCAACTCCGCTTCAGGAAGTCGCGCAAGCTGGCCCAACGTGCGAATCCCCCACAGCTCAAAGGTTTCCGCGTGCTCTTGGGCAAGATTCAGTACGGAAACGGGGAGATTTTCGAGGGCGGCGGCTTCATCATGCGGAGAGATCACGGCAATCCCGCGGCAGCCGGCAGCCTTGAGGCGCGCCGCGTGGAAATTCGAACTGACGGCGATGGAGGCTCGGAAGCCCGCGGCGGCGAGCGCAGTGCGCAGCCGCTTTGCCAGCTCGAGGGGCGGCCCGAAAAGCCGCTCCGTGCCTGCGATGTCCAGAACGAAGGCGCAGGCTGTTCCCTCGCGGGCTTCTTCGATGCGCGGAGAAAACTGCGCCGCACACTCAAGAAAAACCTGGCGCGCCGCGGCCTCGCTCTTCTGCGATCTCGGCAACAGCTTCAGCCCGGCGACGGCTTCGGCTTCTAGTCGCGAGCTGCCCGCCACAGCGCCGTGCTGGCGAGCCTTGTTGTTGAGCGCGCATACAGTCTCCTGCGGCGGGGAGCCACCAAGCGCGGCAACCGGTTCGTTTTCGAGATCGGGTCTGAGGCGCACGAGCGCCTGCGCGGGAAACTCCGCGGCGCGGACGCAGGCGTAGAGTTCGAAGCTCATGCGCACCTTCTTGCTTCCCTCTTCGCATACTGGGCCGGGGTTGCGGTCCAGGTGGAGACGGGCGGCTTACGGGCGTTCATGGCTGTAGATGCGGACCGCATCCGGCCGCGCGCGACGGCGAATTCGAAGCCCCCCAGAACAGTCCCGCCCACAGTCTCGTCCGCTATTGCCGGCTGCCGCTGCGAGCACTCAAGGACCACGGCCGCGCTCGATTGCGCATAAGCGGCTCGGCCCAGAACCACCAGACTGCACCGGGTGCGGTCCGCGGCCTGGCGGAAGCGGAACCAGGTGGCCAGCGGAATGCGGCTCGCGTCTTCGCGCGCTGCGCTGCCCAGGTCGAGCACAATGGCCGCAAAGCCGCCCGCCTGCAAGAGCAGGTCTGTGGCGCGCAGGGCCTGGTCGAGATGGGTCCAGGGTTGTTTCCTGGGGGGTTGTGTCCGGGGGGATTGCGCCAATTGAATCTGGGGGGATTGCCCCGGGCCGGCTTTCTTCGGCGCAGTCGCCTCCCGGCAGCGCACCCAGAGCAGTTGCCGCAGGGCGACTCCGCTGGCCGCAGCCGATTCGGGATCGAAGGCGTCATGGACATCGACCCAGGCGCAGACACGCCCCTCGGCGGTGAGCCGGGCCAGAAAGGCCACAGCCAGGCTGGTTCGCCCTGAGGAAACGGGCCCTGTCAGCTCGCTGATGGCTCCAATGGGCAGGCCGCCATCCAGAAGTTCGTCAACCGGGGCAATTCCAGTGGCCGCAACCTCGCGGATGGTGCGGGGCGCGGGCGTGAGGGCCGCCGGGAAGCGGTGCTGGAGGGCATGTTCGATTTCACGTCGGAGGAGGGCTGCAGAAGGCATGATGGCTGCTGTTCATTTTCGCTATATGTTCGCCTTTATGGTCGCTCCAAATGCCTCCTTTGTCAAATGCCCGGAAGCCCTCATTAGGGCGCACATCCTGCCATTCGCTATCCTGAAAGCAGCATGTGCGGCCGCTTTGCCCGGAAATCGACGCAAGAGATTCTGGCTGAATGGTTTGACCGTAACTGGTCTTGATCCAGCGGCTTCACGCAGCGACTCGATCCACCACTTGCCAATGGGCGCCTTCGGCTTTCTGAAGGTAGGCTACAAGTTGCATCAGGTTTTTCGCTTGCGGATTCCCGTTCGGCCCCAGCATTCGCATCAGGCTTTTCGGGGAACGACCCAAGTCCTCTCCGGCCTTGGCAAAGCCCATCGTGCCGTTGATGTAGGCCCGAAGGGAGGGCTTCGCTGTCTCCAGATCGCCGCGCAGCAGAGCGCCGACTGCCTCGCACAAAAAGGCGCGGCGGTACTCAGGGGAGCGCATATCTTCCATCACGGTTTCACGGAAATCGCGGCTTAACGGCATCTCTTTGTCACCTTCTTTTCTATTTTGTATGCGGCCCATAATCTGCGGGCCAATACGATGTCTTCCTGCTGCCTGCGCTTGGTTCCTCCGGCCAGCAGAAGAATGAGCCGGTCCCCATCTTGTCCAAAGTAAATGCGGTAACCGGGTCCAAAATCGATACGCAACGCGGAAACTCCCTCGCCTTCCGGTTTGACGTTGGACAGATTCCCTTCTCCGAGCCTGAGAACAGCCTGATCGATGCGCGCCCGCACGCTAAAGTCGAGTTTCAGCCGCCACTTGGAAAAGTGATTGCGCCCACTCGCGTCGATGTACTCCCGCAATTCGATCATGAAATATGGTTACACATGTGTTACCATTTAGCAAGTGCCTTTCACTTCTCCGTAATCGGGGGCATCCCTGCGTGATCCTGAGAACAGCCCGCTCGCCGAACTGCCTCCGAGGAACGCAGCCTGCACTAGAAGCCGCCATTCGCTATCCTGAAAGCAGCATGTGCGGCCGCTTTGCCCGCAAATCGACGCAAGACATTCTGGCGGAATGGTTTGACCTGGAGCTGGACGAGATGCCCTGGTTCGCGCCCAGCTACAACGCCGCCCCCCAGAGTTCGCAACCAATCGTCCGGCTGGGCCGCGACACTGGCCGCCCGGAGATGGCGCTCGCACGCTGGGGGCTGGTGCCCTACTGGGCCAAAGACGAGAAGATCGCCTACTCGACCATCAACGCCCGCGCCGAGGATGCCGCATCGAAGCCGGCCTTCCGTGAGGCCCTCAAACGGCGCCGTTGCCTTGTCCCCGCCGACGCCTTTTACGAGTGGCAGCGGGGCAAAACAAAACGTCCCTTCGCCTTCGCGATGGCCTCGGGAGAGCCCTATGCCTTTGCCGGTTTATGGGAGAGCTGGCGGTCGAAAGAGCCCTCAGCTACTGCCCCGCTTGAAACCTTTGCCCCGCTTGAGACATTCACTATCCTCACCACCGGACCGAACGAGCTGATGGAGCCGGTACACAATCGCATGCCGGTAATCCTGGATAGGGCCGATTACGGCCGCTGGCTTGGGCGAGGCGAGCTGGGCGATCCGGGCGAATCGGTCCGCCCACCTGTCGACCTGCTCAGGCCCTTTCCCGCCGAGCGCATGAAGGCCTGGCCCGTCGCGAGCCGCGTGGGCAACGTGCGCAATAATGACGAGCAGCTTCTGGAGCCTGTTCCGATGGAACCCGGCGACTCGCAGCTTCTGCTGGAGGGGATGTGAGCACGCTGCATTTGCGCCGGGCGATCTTCGAGGCCATTCGCGCCCATGGCGAGCGGAGCTACCCGCATGAGTGCTGCGGCGCGCTCGTGGGGCAGAGGGGCGAAGACGGCTGGCAGGTAGAGTCCGCAGTCGAGGCCGTGAATACGCGGGGCGAGACGGCGCGCAACCGCTTCGAGATTTCTCCGCGAGAGGTGGTCGAGATTGAGATGGCCTCGCGGCGGCGGGGGCTTGAGATTGCCGGCTTTTATCACTCTCATCCGGATCACCCTGCGCAGTGGTCGGAAACCGATCTCGCCGATGCGCATTGGATCGGATGCTCGTACATGATCACGGCAGTGCGCGACGGAAAGGCCGCCGAGACCAACTCCTACTGCCTGTGCGGCGAAAGCGAAGAAACCAAGCATTTTGAGGCCGAAGCGATTGAAGTGCAAGAATGAAAGTGAGAAGGCATTGATTCATGGTCACTCAAAAAAATTCGGCGCAGTTGCCGGAGCTGACGGCAAATGAACTTCTGCGGTACTCGCGCCACCTGATTCTGCCTGAAGTGGGCATGGAGGGGCAGCGAAGGCTGAAGGCGGCGCGCGTATTGTGCGTGGGGACCGGCGGGCTCGGATCGCCGCTCGTTTTTTATCTGGCCGCGGCAGGGGTGGGCACGCTGGGACTGGTCGACTTCGACGTTGTTGACGAGAGCAACCTGCAGCGCCAGATCATTCACTCGACCGCCGACGTGGGCAGGAGCAAGCTCGACTCGGCCGCAGCGAAGCTCACCGCCTTGAATCCGGCGCTGGAGGTGATCAAGCACGAGACGCGGCTTACGAGCATCAATGCGCTCGAGATCCTCGGCAACTACGACGTCGTCGCCGACGGTACCGACAACTTCCCGACACGCTACCTGGTCAACGACGCCTGCGTGCTGCTGGGCAAGCCGAACGCCTACGGGTCGGTCTTTCGCTTTGAGGGCCAGGCCAGCGTCTTCGCCACCAAGGACGGCCCCTGCTACCGCTGCCTCTATCCCGATCCGCCGCCGCCGGGCCTTGTGCCCAATTGCGCCGAGGGCGGCGTGCTGGGAATTTTGCCCGGGCTGGTGGGGGTGATCCAGGCCACCGAGGTTATCAAATTGATTTTGGGCAAAGGGGAAACGCTCGCCGGGCGGCTGCTGCTGGTCGATTCGCTCTCCATGCGCTTTCGCGAGTTGAAGCTGCGCAAGAATCCCGAGTGCCCGATGTGCGGAACGGCGCCTACCATCACCGAGCTTGTTGACTACGAGCAGTTCTGCGGCGTGAAGCCCGCTACGAATGAAGATATGAGCATGAGAAACGGAATTCCGCAACTGAGCGTGAGGGATTTGAAGCAGCGCATCGATCGCGGCGACGACGTCTACATCATCGACGTGCGCGAGCCCTTCGAGTACCAAATCGCCAACATCGGAGGCAGGTTGATCCCTCAGGGAGAGGTGCCCCAGAGGCTCAGTGAGATCGATCGCAACCGCGAGGTCATCGTGCAATGCAGATCGGGCGTCCGCAGCCAGAAGATCGCCGAGTTCCTCAAGCAGTCGGGCTACCCGAGCGTCGTCAATCTAGAGGGAGGAATTCTAGCCTGGGCCGATCAAATCGATCCCAGCGTGAAGAAATATTAGTGTACTGAGTCGGAAGTCCGTTGAAAGCAACCGCAGATCCTTCGACTCTCGACTGGAAAGCCAAAGGACCACGCTTTCACTTCCACTTCACGCCCACTTCGGCCAGTTGGCTTAATCTGGTCGAACGCTGGTTCGCGCTGCTGACCGAAAAGCAACTCCGTCGCGGCGTGCATCGCTCCACCAATGATCCCATCGCACGAAATTCCCGAACAGGCTTTGGTGATTGTCCGGAATCGGAGGGGGAATCGCCCTTTCTTCCGATCAGGACCAAACGCGCTCCGCTCCCGGGGGTTTGCCGTTCGCGGCTGAACGAATGTCCTTGCGTAGCACAACTTTATGACGATTCAGAGGATAGTATCGGTTCTGTCGATGATGGCAAATCGCAAGAAACGACTTTTAAGCCCTATGCGACTTGCGATAGGCTCGACCCCATAGACAAATCCAGCGGAGATGCGCGCAGCCTGCAATGAGAGGAAGTGCCCGCGCGCCCAAAGTTCATGGAGCCGGGCTTCTTCAACGATGGCATATGAATCATGTGATTGAACTTTCGATGTACGACGGTATTGCGGTGGTGACGATCAACAATCCACCGGTCAATGCTATGAGCGATGAAGTCAGGGAGACTCTGCGAGAAACGATCGAGCAGCTCGATCAGGACGCCGGCGTCAAGGCGATCGTGCTCATGGGAGGCGGCGCCACCTTCGTGGTGGGCGCGGATATCAACAAGTTCGGGGAATTCACATCCGGCCGGGCGAAACGGGTTCCCGCGCTGCTGAACGCTCTGTGCAAGGTGGAAGACTGCAGCAAGCCCATGGTTTGCGCCATTCACGGCAACGCCTTCGGCGCCGGACTGGAGACGGCGATGGCGTGCCACTATCGGGTTGCCGCTCCGGGCGCAAAGATTGGCCAGCCGGAAGTGAACCTTGGGCTGATTCCCGGCGCCGGCGGGACCCAGCGTTTGCCGCGCCTTGCGGGCATTGCGAAGGCTATCGAGCTGTGCAGCCAAGGCAAGCCCATCAAGGTGGAAGAAGGCTTGCAGTTGGGTGTGATCGACAAAATCATTGAGGGCGACCTGCGCGCGGGCGCGGTTGCGTTTGCCAGGGAAGTCGTTGGCAAGCAGGCGCCTAAGACGCGCGAGCACAATGAAAAACTGGGCGCCCCGGGACAGTATGAGCCAACTTTCGCGGCGGCCCATGCGGAAGCCAGCAAGAAACAACGCGGATTGCCCGCTCCTCACGCAGCCATCGATGCGGTTGCCGCGGCCACGAAACTCCCCTTCGACGAAGGTTGTGCGGAAGAACAGAGACTGTTCAGTGAGTGCCTGTTCTCGGATGCGTCGAAGGCGCTCATTCACGGCTTTTTCGCGGAGCGCGCAGCTTCCAAGATCCCGGACGTGCCCAAGGACACACCTGCGGTTGCCGTAAAGAAAGTAGGCATTCTTGGCGCCGGCACCATGGGCGGCGGAATCGCGTCGGCATTTGTGAACGCCGGCTATCCAGTGGTCCTGGTGGATGCCGAGCAGTCGTTCCTGGATCGTGGACTGGCCAATATTCAGAAGAACTATGATGCATCCGTGAAGCGCGGCCGCTACACACCGGAATATGTTGCCGAACGGATGAAGTTGATTACCCCCACCCTCGATTACCAGGACCTTGCCGATGTGGATCTGGTTGTGGAAGCAGTCTTCGAGGGGATGGAAATTAAAAAGGAAGTGTTTGCCAAGCTGGACAAGGTGTGCAAACCCGGCGCCGTGCTGGCCAGCAATACTTCCACGCTCAGCATCGACGAGATTGCGGCCGCGACCTCGAGGCCTGAGGCCGTGATTGGCATGCACTTCTTCAGTCCGGCCAACGTGATGCGCCTGCTGGAGATGGTGCGCGGCAAGGCGACCGGCAAAGAGACCATCGCAACGGCCATCGCAGTTTCAAAAAAGCTGGGCAAGATCGGCGTTCTGGTCGGCAACTGCGCGGGCTTCGTGGGCAACCGCATGTACTACACCTATCGCCGGGAAGCGCAGTTTCTGGTGGAAGAAGGCTCCAGTCCCTCCGCTGTCGACAAGGCGATGTACGACTGGGGGATGGCCATGGGCGTCTGCTCGGTAGCCGACATGTCGGGGCTGGATGTCAGTTGGCGCGCGCGCAAGGAAGCCCTCGTGCGCAAGCCTGGCGTGCGCTATCCCTTTGCCGAAGATCGTCTTTGCGAGATGGGACGCTACGGGCAAAAGACCGGCGCCGGCTGGTACAAGTACGATGCCGACCGCAAGCAGAGCCCGGATGCGGAGATGGTCGCGCAACTGCACGGGTGGGCGGCCGAGGCGGGTATCCCGCAACGCGAAATCTCAGTCGATGAGATTGTGGAGCGCTGCATCTACGCCATGGTGAACGAAGGCGCCCGCATTCTGGAAGAGGGGATTGCGCTGAGGGCAGGCGATATCGACATCGTCTTCCTGAATGGCTATGGCTTCCCCGCATATCGCGGCGGTCCCATGTGGTATGCCGACACCGTTGGGTTGTCCAAGGTCTATGCCCGCATCTCGGAGTTCCACAAGCAACTGGGAGAGATGTGGGAGCCCGCTCCTTTGCTGACAGGTCTGGCGCAAGAAGGCAAGGGCTTCGCGGATTACGTGAATGAACATAGCGCCGCAGTTCAGATGAGTAGTTAGCAGGTGCTGCATCAACTTAGTCGAAAGTCAGTGGAGTTTCGGTGTCGAACAGCAAAATAGCTCGCGAGCAAACCCTGGCGCAGTTCCTGGCGCAGTTGATCGTTGAGATTCGCAACGTGGAACTGACCGACGCTCAGCGTTCGGTGGTTCGCCAGCATCTGCTTGACGGAATTGCCTCTGCCTTTGTGGGCCGCCGGAGCGGGACTTTCCGGGATCTTGCGGCGATTTCGACCAGCGCCGATTCCGGTTCGGGATCCGCTGGAGTGCGCAACCCCCAGGAGTTGGGCCTGCTGTGGGGATTCGCGATCAACGGTTCGGTATTCGAGGACGGCTCGCGAGAGGGCGCGTGCCATCCCGCGGCAGCCGTGATATCCGCGGTGATGGCGTTTGCCGAAGGGCGGGAGTGGCGGACCATCGATCGCGCCCTCGTCGCAGGCTATGACGTGATGGTGCGGTTGGCGCGCTGCGGGAATCCGCAGTTTACGCGCAGGGGATTCCACCCGACGGCAGTTACGGCGCCCTTTGCGGCGGCGGCGGTAGCCTCTCAGATGCTGGGCTACGATACGTCTGCTACCGAGCAGGCACTCTGTTTGGCCGCCATGGGTAGCTCGGGACTGATGGCTTCATTCAAGCAAGGAAGCACGCAGCCACTGCAGGTAGGGTTGGGAGTGCGTTCCGGCATTGCCGCCGCCTTGCTGGCAGGGGCAGGCCAGTTGGGATACGCCCGGGTTTTCGAAGAGGGTTTCTTCCCTGCATATCTGGGCGCCGACGCCAGTGAGATGGCCCGCAGCCCTCTGGAATTCAACTATGCCATCGAAGGTTCGTATCTGAAGCCTTACCCCGGTTGCCGCCACATGCACTCCAGTCTGGACGCGTTCGATGAACTGGTGCGGCAGCACGCGCTGAGGGCGGAAGATATCCGCCAGGTTCGCGTGGGAACCTACAAGATCGCGATCGACACCGAGATTCACGAGCTGAATACGCGTGGGGACGCGTATTTCAACCTGCCGTACGCCATTGCCGCCCGCGCTGTCTTAGGAAACAACGGCTACGACGCCTTCGACGAAAAGCATTTTCACTTGAAGCAGATTGCCGAATTACGCGAGCTCGTATCGCTTTCAGTTGACGCGGAGTTGGAAGCGCTGTATCCGAAACAAAGAGGAGCCAAGGTGGAGGTCGAGTTAAAGGATGGCCGGGTGGTGGCCTCCACGGTAGGGTGCGCCCTGGGAGAACCGGAGAATCCGTTGCCGGTTGACGTGACGCGCGAGAAGTTCCGGGTCAATACCGCAGATACTCTGTCTCGAGAAGAACAGGCGCGGGTCGAAAGCATGTTGACGGTGACCGATGGGCCGGCGGGCCTGGAAACAGTTCGCCAGGCGATCCTGACAGGCACTGGCAGTGTGGGATTGGCAAGCGGCCGTTGATGGCCGGCATTTATGGAAACATTATTTTTTGAATGGACTGCAAATTTAATGAAGGGGACCAGATGAAGAGTAAGGAATGGTTAGAGGCGCTGGCGGCTGACTATAAGCGCAGAGGGCGGCGGAAACCTGTATTCTACTCCGATTCTAAGATTGAGCTGTCGGACGTGTACGATCAGGACGATCTTGCCGCCACCGGCTTTGATGCGCAAAGGGACCTGGCAGAGCCGGGCGAGTATCCATACACGCGCGGCATATATCCGTCGATGTATCGGGCTGACTTCTGGCTCATGGGCCAGTATTCGGGATTCGGCAATCCCGAAGCCACCAACGCGCGCTTCAAGTATCTGCTTTCCAAGGGACAGGGAGCGCTGGCGCTGGCGTTGGACCTGCCGACTCAACTGGGGATGGAATCGGACGCGGAGCAGGCGGATGGCGAAGTCGGCAAGTCGGGGGTCTCCATCAACTCGCTGAGAGACATGGAAATCTTGTTCGACGGAATTCCGTTAAACAAGACCCGCCAGATTTTTACGACCGCGAACTCCATCGGTCCCATCATGCTGGCCCTCTTTATCGGTTTGGGTGAAAAGCAGGGCCTGGATCCCTCGCAGTTCACGCCGGTTTTGCAGAATGACGTGCTCAAGGAGTATGTGGCGCGGGGCACGTATATTTTTCCCCCGGCGCCATCCCTCAAGTTCGCCATCGATGCGGTGGAGTATTGCACCCGGAGCTATCCGCAGCATAAGCCCATCGTGATTTGCGGCTCGCATATGCGTCAGAGCGGAGCTACTGCCACGCAGGAAATCGCCTTCACGCTTTCCAACGCGCGGGCTTACATCGACGAGGCGGTTAGCCGCGGGCTCGATATCGACGCGTTCGCGCCGCTGCTGGAGTGCCAGCTTTCGGTGCCGATGAACCTGTTCGAGGAAGTGGCCAAGTACCGCTGCTTCCGCCGCATGTGGGCGCGCATGATGAAAGAGCGCTACCACGCCACGAAGCCGGCCAGCATGCAGTGCGTGATCCGCGTATACACCACGGGTTACACCATGACCGCGCAGCAGCCGATGAACAACATCGTGCGCGTGACCATCGAGGCGCTGGGGGCGCTGCTGGGCGGGGTGCAGAGCCTGTCGTGCAACGCCATGGACGAGGTCATCTGCATTCCCACGGAGGCGGCCGCGAAGGTGGCGCTGATGACGCAGCATATCCTGGCCAACGAGTCCGGAATTGCCGACGTTGCCGATCCGCTGGGCGGCTCGTATTACATTGAGAGCCTGACCAACCAGATGGAAAAGCAGGCGCTGGAGATTGTGGAGCAGGTGGCAGCCCGGGGCGGCGCGCAAAAGGCGATCGCGGAAGGATTCTACCAGGCCGCTTGCCGCAAGGCGGCCAGCGAGTATCAGCGCGAAATCGAGAACGGCGAGCGCGTGATCGTCGGGCGGAATAAATTTCAGGACAAGGACGAAAAACTGACCGTCGCCAGCTTTAAGGTGGACGAAGGCATTCAGCAGCGCATCATCGATCAGCTGCACAAGTTGAAGACGGAACGCGACAACAACAGGCTGGCGGCTGCGCTAAGAAATTTGGATTGCGACGTGCGCGCCGGCAAGAACTCTGTTCCCGCGCTGGTGGAATGCGTGAAGGCCTACGCCACCATTGGGGAAATGTGCCAGGTGCTGGGCGAAATCTGGGGTTACTACAAGGAGGGGGCGTCATGGACGTAGGCAGCCCACAGCGCAAACCACGAGTGCTGGTTGCGAAAATCGGTTTGGATGGACATGATCGCGGGGCTTATGTTGTGGCCTACGGCCTGCGAGAGTATGGCTGCGAGGTGATTTATACCGGTCTTCGGCAAACGCCGGCGACGGTGGCGCAGGCAGCCGTCCAGGAAGATGTGGATGTAATCGGAATTTCTTCCATGGTGGGCAACCACCTTTCAGTTGTCAAGAAACTCAAGGGAGAACTGGAAAAACTCAACGCCCCCGACATCACCATCGTCATCGGGGGAATCATTCCGCAGGAAGACTATGAGCCGCTCGCGGCTCTAGGAGCAAAAAAAGTATTTGGAACAGGAGCTTCAGTGAAAGATATCGCAGAGTTTGTCAATTCCGTGGTGACCCCGCCGGTGTGGGAAGCCGAGATTCCCGGCACGATCGGCGGAATGTATCCGGACGACATGCACATGCTCGGCACCTACTGCGAGCAGTGCAAGCAGTCGTTCTTCCCGCCGCGCCGGAACTGCCCGTGCTGCATGGACGACAAGGCCGTGAAGCAGGTGGCGCTGAGCCGCATCGGGATCTTGCAGAGCTGCATCGTCTCGGCCATGGCCCCCCCGGGTTATCCCACGCCGCATGGCCAGGGCTATGTGAAGCTGGACAACAACGGACCCACTATTTTCATTTTGTTGGCCGACTTCAACCAGGAAACGTTGCAGGCTGGTTGCCGCGTCGAGTTGAAGATCGTGGAACTCCGCAAGAACGCAAACAATGAGCCGGTGGTCACCTTCCGGTTCCGCCCCGCTTAGTGGGCAGGAGGCTATCTTGAGAGATACTTATGTGCTTGGTGTATCCATGTGCCGGTTCGGAAAGCACCTGGATAAGAGTCTGAAGGAGTTGGCATACGACCCGATCTGGGATGCGATTCACGAATCGAAGGTTGATCCTCACGACATCGACATCGCCTTTCTGGGCAATGCCTACGGCGGTCTGATCGCGGGTCAGGAGTCGATTCGCGGCCAGGTGGTTCTGCGCCATGCGGGCATTACCGGAATTCCCATTGTGAACGTGGAGAATGCCTGCTCGTCGGCTTCGACGGCGTTCTACCTGGCTCATCGCGCGGTCGCCTCGGGGCAGGCGAATCTTGCTCTTGCGGTCGGCGTAGAAAAGCTGTTCTGCGGCGATACTCCCACCAGCCTGAAGGCGCTTTCCACTTCCACCGACGTGGGCGTGGAAGGCAAGATGGGAATGTTTTTCGCGGGTATCTATGCCATGCGCACCCGTACACACATGGCGAAGTACGGCATCACCGTGAATCAACTGGCGAAAGTGGCGTCAAAGAACCATCTCCACGGCTCGCTCAATCCGCATTCGCAATATCAGGCTCCCAAGACGATCGAGGAGATTCTGGCCTCGCGCATGATCGTCGACCCCATCACCCTGCTGATGACCTGTCCGCTGGGCGATGGCGCCGCGGCGTGCCTGATCGGGAGCAAAGAGATGGCCGAGAAGATGCAGAAACGGCCGGTGAAGATCGGGGCCAGCGTGCTGGGCAGCTTCGATATCAGCGGCAGGCCGACCCTCTCGATAGCGTCGCGGACGGCTCAGCAGGCTTACAAGGAAGCGGGCATTCAGGCGAGCGATGTTCAGATCGCCGAAATTCACGACGCCGTGGCGCCCATCGAGTTGTACCTGTATGAAGAGCTGGGATTATGCGGCCCCGGCGAAAGCGGGCGCATGATCGACGACGAGGTGGTTTACTACTACGGCAAGAAACCGATGAACACCTCCGGCGGCCTGACCTCAAAGGGACACCCTGCCGGCGCCACGGGTTTGGCGCAGGTAGCCGAAATCACCTGGCAATTACGCGGGGAAGCCGGCAAACGCCAGGCCAATCCAGTTCCGAACGTGGGCATGACGGAGAACGGCGGCGGCAATATCGCGGGCGAAACCGCGGTGGTGGCCGTGCAGATTCTGCAAGGGCAGTAACGAGCGGCATGGGCGCTCCGGCCAGAAGCCGGCGTGCCTTTCCTGCAAGAGTTTTTTAGTTCACTACGTTAAAAGGACAGAGGCAAAGATATGAATAAGGAAATGAAGCGGCCATTGGAAGGTGTTCGCATTCTCGACATGACGGCCTGGCTGTCGGGCCCCTATGCGATGGAAATCATTGCTTACCTGGGCGCCGACGTGATCAAGATTGAAAAGCACATCGGGGGCGATGCAGTGCGCTCCAACGGTCCTTATTACGGGCCGAAGGGGATCGTGTTCGAGAAGACCGATCCCAAAGAACTGTCCCTGTGCATCATCAAGCGGGCGCGCGGGCGCAGGAGCATCAGCCTGAACCTCCAGACCGAAAAGGGCAAGGAGATTCTCAGGGAACTGGTGAAGAAGTGCGATGTAGTCACGGAGAATTTCGCGCCTGGCACGATGGAGAAACTGGGCTTCGGGTATGAGGATCTCAAGAAGATCAAGGAAGACATCATCCTGGCGTCGATTTCAGGTTTTGGCCAGACGGGACCGTATCGGCGTCTGGCGGCCTTCGATCCGGTTGTCGAGGGCATGAGCGGCGTGATGGAAGTTACGGGATATGCGGAGAATCCGCCGGTTCGCATGGGCGTCGCCGCCGGCGATCTAGTCTCCGCGCTGTACATGGTGATCGGGATTCAGGCCGCGCTGCGCTATCGCGAACACACGGGCAAGGGCCAGGCCGTGGACATCTCCATGATGGACAGCCTGTTCTCGTTCCTGATGGACGAATCGCTCGACGTGTACGTCGATCGCGGCATTCCGATTCGCACCGGCAACCGCCGCCTTCGTCTTACGCCGTTCAATTCCTACAAGTGCACGGACGGCTACGCGGTGATCTGCAGCGCCGCCGACAGTCACTGGACCGCGCTTACCAAAGCGATGGGCCGGGAAGACCTGGCCAACGATGCACGTTACAAGCGCCTGGATTTCCGCATGGCCAATGCTGACGAAGTGGACTCGCTGATTGAAAGCTGGACGGTGACCAAGACCAAGGACGAGGTTGTAGAAGCCGTGCGAGGCGTGGGTGTTGCCAGCGGCAAGGTTGCAACCATTCCCGAAGTGCTGGCCGACCCGCAACTGAAGCATCGCGGCATGATCTCCGACCTCTACCACCCCGAACTGGGCAAAGTGGAGGGCGCGGTGGGCCACGACATTCCGGTGAAGATGTCGGAGTCGCAAGGCAGCTTCGATTACCCTGCCCCGTATCTCGGCGCGCACAATGATGATATCTACGTCGGCCTGCTGGGCCATTCCTGCGAAGAAGTTGCGCAGTGGAAGAAGGATGGAATTATTTAGGAATCGGGAATTCCGATTCTTGAGTTGTAATGCCTCCAGCCGGCGCCCAACGCAGGGCGCCGGAGTTTATCGATGACTAACGCGGGAAGATCATTATGACCGACAAAAAGGTGTCGCAACTGACCCTGCTAAAGCGCAGGCTTCAGAACCTCGAGGACAAGGAAGCGATTCGAGATATGCTCTCGCGCTACGCGTTGGCTGTAGATCTAAAGCGCGTGGAAGACTTCCTGAACCTGTGGGCGCCCGACGGAGTTTTCGTTACCGATGGATCGGGGACCGTCGTCAGCATAAAGGGAAGAGAGGAAATAAGGGCGTATCTGGGCTCGTTTCTGGCGATTGCGACGCAGCACCTGCTGCTCGATTACCTGGTCGAGGTCAATGGCGATACCGCTACGGCGATCGGCCACCAGGTGATCACCGGTACCCAGGAGGATAAGACTCGTCTTGGGCGATGTGCTGTGCGACGCTTTCGATTTCGCCGGATCAATGGCAATTGGCGGATCGAAGAGTCGATCTCGTGCGGCATAGCCAACACAGCCGAGTGCGAAAAACTGATTCCGGCCGGATTGTTTCCGGGGTAAACACTGAGGCACTGGGCACTGCTTTTGCAATTATCCCTGCGAATCAATTGAACAAGGAAGGAAAAGGGATATGAAAGAGGGAACGGTCCAGCTGAAAGATGGAAAAGTGTTCTACCGGTCTGACGGAAAGGGGGAGCCTCTAATCCTTCTTCACAGCCTCGGCCTGTCGAGCGAGATGTATTTGCAGACGATTCCGCTCTTCGCGGAACATTTCACGGTGTACGCCCTGGACTTACCCGGCTTTGGAGATTCCGACAAGCCGGCAAGGTTTTACGACTTCTCTGACCAGGCCGCCAGTGTGCTGGAATTCATCGACGCGCTGGGAATTGACAAGTTCTATTTAGTAGGGAGCTCTATCGGCGCTGCGGTTGCCGTTGATATAGCGATCAACGTGCCGGATCGGGTGAAAAAACTGGTCCTGGCAGCTTATCCCTACTTCCGGGATCGCTGGGATCGACTTGAAATGATCTATTTCAACGCACACAGGTATGACGCCGAAGGTATGCCCAGGGAACTGACCATGCAGGACCTCAAGCATCTGATTGCCAATCCCACGTGCGAGACGCTCCAGTTCATCAACCGGCTGCGTGCCAAAGCCGGCTTGTGCTGCAAGGTTGCCCAAAGCGCACTGGCCCTCTGGGACACCGGCCCGATGCTTGCGAAGGTCAATGTACCCACTCTCGTCCTGTTCGGAAGCGGAGACTATCTGGGCACAACGAACGGAGGTTTCCGCGTCTTGTCGGAAAACATTAAAGGCGCGCAATCTTGCATGCTGGAAGGGCTGGGCCATTTCCCCTTCCTCGATGATCCGGTGCGGGTCAGCAAGCCAATTCTGAAATTCCTGAAACCCGAATTGTGTACAGCCTGATCGAGCGATGGTCAACCGTTTTACGAACGGCGCCGCCGATCGGCGAGAGATCACGCAATCAGATTCTAAATAGAAAGCGCCGACGGCTTGATGCCATCGGCGCTTGACTTTATCGGCTTCCCAATTTCAGTACCAGCACCGGATCAGTTCATCCACAGGATACCGGGTCAGGAGTTGGTAGCCGTCCTTGGTGACGACCACATCCTCTTCCAGCCTGACTCCAAAACTTCCGCCGCGCTTCCCGTACCAGGTTTCTACCGCCAGCACCATGTTCTCTTCCAGAACGGGATTGACCTTCCCGACCGAGAACGGGAAGAACATCGCGGGCGCCTCGTGCAGCGAGAGGCCAATGCCATGTCCCAGGGCGAAGCCGCGGCAATGCTGCCAGTCGTCGTAGCCCCAGAACTCGGGCGATTTCGGGAAGCCCTTGGTGATATCCGCCGCGGTCGCGCCGGCCTTGATGCCCGCCATACCGTCGTACATCATGTCTTTGCAAATCTTGTAGGCGTCCTTCTGGTCCTGGGTCGGTTTTCCGCAGACGTAGGTACGGTAATAGCAGCTTTTGTAGCCGTTGAACGAGTTGCCGTTGATGTCCACCACGACCAGGTCGCCTGGAGTAATGGCGCGGTCGGTGTAATCAATGTGCAGGGGATTGGTGCGGGGGCCTGAGGCAACGACAAACTCCTCCGTCTCATCGGCGCCCATTTCGTACAACCGCTTCATGCCCAGTGCGAGCAGGTCGCACTCGCGAATGCCGGGACGGATGGCCAGCCGGATGTCATCGAAAGCGGCATCGGCCGATTCGCAGGCCAGCTTGATGCATTCGATCTCATCGGGATTCTTGATGGCCCGCGCATTGAACATGAGGTGGGTGCCGTTGACCACATTCTTGATGCCCATTTCCTCGAGCAGGGCGGCGACCAGGAACTGATTGCAGCAACCGTCAATGGCCACTTTCGGGTTCTTCAGGCCGTGCTCCTTAATGACGGAACTCCAAGCCTCTTTGTACCTGAAAAGCTCCTCGGTGGTCTGCGCAAACCGGATGGAGCCCAGGTTGTTCCAGATTTTGTCCTTCAGCCACGGCATTTCGTCTCTCATGGCATAGCGGGAAAAGCTGGTGGCTATATAGCAATGAGGGTCCCCGTTGACCGGGAGGATCAAGGACTGCGAGGAATTGAAGCGGTTGGGCACGGTGACGTAACCGGCGGAAACGTACCTGATGCTGTAGGGATCCCAGGTGATGAGCACATCCACGCCGGCTTTTTGCATAGCTTCCTTGGTGCACTTAAGCCGGTAGTCCCTCATGCGGGCGTAATTGATCCCGATATACCTGTCTGTAGCCATTCTTCCAAAAGACATAGTCAAATCTCCTTCCTCGTCATTTGCACACGTTAAATCGTAAAACGATCAAGCCACCCCGAAACCCCAAAGGCTGGGAGTTTTGCCTCCGGTACTGCCTGCTTCCCTGCTGCTGCAGCAGCGCTCGCTTTGCCACAACAGTGGCGCTAAGACGCTCATTCACAGAAATGTCCTGTGAAGTGAAAACAAGGGTGCGGAGCATTCAATACAAGTACACCCTCGTCATCCTTAGCTTGTGAAGTCTTTTCATTGGATAAACGGTCATCGGCGGCGGCGATGCCTCACAGCACCACGCGCCCTCCTTGTAAAGGTCACGGAATCAATTGCTTACTGGGGTCTTGTGGTTTTTGCGAATTTAGTGCGGGCGGATTTCACGGCGCATTTAAAGGAATCACACACCAGCCTCCGCAAACTTCAAATCCTCCCCCGGCCTGATTTCAAAAAAGAAGAGCAAATCTCCGCAAATCTTTCCTGAAAAAACAGGCCGCGCCGTTTCGGTTCAGCAAGGCGCCGTGGCCGCTTCGCAGCATCGGTGTCAGCGATGACCGGTTATCAGAACAAAAGACTTCACATTTGGGGGTCAGAGTCGTTAAGTTGATACGCAAAGCTAGATTATGACCAGGGTGGTGTCAAACAGGCGCGTTCGGTGCGCGTGAGGAGCGAGTGTGAAGCGGAGAGACGATCTGATTGTGAGTGTAAAGCAAAAGGCTCTTGACGCCGTAAAAGCAGGCGATACGGAAGCGGCCGTCAAGTATATTGAGGAACTTTACAACGGCTTCAAGCCACTGCACGACCGTTACTGCGAATGGTTGCAGCTTTTGATGGCGTATATCGGCGAGAAACTGGGCGAGGACGCGGTCGAAGACGTTCTGAAGCAGACCTATGAGGAAGTCTACGGTGTGCTGCGGAAAGCTGGAGTGCACGGGGCCAACGCCAGTATGAGCGCCGAAGAAGTTGTGCGGCGCTGGGCAGCGGCCAATCACAATCACTTCAGCGACTTCTATGTCGAGGAAGACGACGAGAAATACACAATGGTGATTCCTTACTGCGGCAGCGGCGGAATGTTGCACAATACGGACCGTCCCGGTAAGACCACCAAGCCTTACCCCTGGTCGTGGAACCAGACGGGGGTCACCTACTACTGCTGTCACGAACCGGTATTCGAAGCGGTGGCAGCAGATTCGGGAGCCGTGCCGGAAATCCATCAATACAGCCACAAGTGCGATGCAGAAGGCAAGATTGGGCACGAATGCAAGTGGATCGTGTACAAGAACGAGCACGATAAGGCCAAGCAAGGATAAGGAACAAGGATCAGATCATGGCGCAAAACATTCCTTCAAAGTGGGACATTGAAACCGAAGTTGTAGTGGTGGGCTACGGGGCCGCGGGCTCGACTGCCGCCATTACCGCCAGCGACAACGGGGCCGAGGTGATTCTCCTGGAAAAATCGCCCCAGGGCGGCGGCAATAGCGCTGTCAGCGGCGGGAATATTGTGATTCCCGAATCCAAGAAGTTCTTCACCTATTTGAACATTCTCAACTTCAACATGACGGACCGGGCCATTATCGAGATGTTCGTCGAGAAATCCGCGGGGCATGAAGAGTGGATCAAGAAGCTGGGCGGCGAACTGGCTGTTTTCCGGCCGTTGGCCGTGGCTTATCCCATGCCCCTCGCCGGCGCCAGTTTTCCGCAGGTGGAGGGCGCGGATTATATGGCGAAGTACGTGGTAAAGGGCGATCCTTCGGTTACGCCAGGCCGGCGCCTGTTTAATCTGCTCAGCCGCAATGTGGCATCCCGGCCGATCAAGGTCATGCTCGAGACTCCCGCCAAAAGGCTGGTCAAGAATGACGCCGGAGAGATCATTGGCGTCATCGCTGAAAGCAAAGGCCAACCGTTGGCGATCAAGGCTTCCAAAGCGGTGATCCTGACGTGCGGCGGGTTCGAAAACGATCCCGAGATGAAGTGGGATGCGTTGCCCGGCCGGCCGACGCAGTTCGTGGGGCATGTCGGTAACACCGGAGACGGCCTGCGCATGGCGCAGGAAGCAGGCGCCGCCCTCTGGCACATGACCGGCCAGACCACGGTTCTCGGTTTCAAACACCCCGATTACAAGGCGGCCTTCTTCGTCATCTTCCTCGATCCCGGTTACATCTATGTGGACAAGCACGGCAAGCGTTTTATCGGCGAGTCGGAAGTGGAGACGCATGAATTCTGGCGTTGCCTGTCGCACTTCGATACGGACCGCATCGAATACCCGCGCATTCCCTTCTACGCCATTTTCGATGATCAAACTCGCAAGATGGGACCCATAAGTTCCGGCACGGCGGGTTACAACGCCAGCTACGCCGACCATAAGTGGAGCCTGGACAACTCAGAGGAGATCGAGAAAGGCTGGATTATCAGCGCCAAGTCGATCTCCGAGCTGGCTGCGAAGATCTCCATCGACCCAGCCACGCTAGAGGCAACCGTGTCCCGCTACAACAAGGAATGCAAGAAGGGTGCGGAAATGGAGTTTCATCGGGCAAAGGAAAACGTCCGGCCTCTGGAAGGTAACCGGTACTACGCGGTTCAGCTTTACCCCGCGCTGCTGAACACCTGCGGGGGACCGCGCCGGGATATCGAGGCTCACGTGGTGGACTCCTTCGGCAAGGCAATTCCCCGCCTGTACTCGGCGGGCGAACTTGGGTCCATCTGGGGTTTCCTGTATCAGGGAGCGAATTCCCTTTCCGAGTGCATGGTATTCGGGCAGATCGCTGGCCGGAACGCAGCAGCCGAGTCACGTTGGTCCTAGGAGAACGCTGCTTACGCTATGCTGATCGCTGAAAAAAGATTTACGATTCCCGCGCCTCAACGAAGGGTGTGGAACCTATGGGGAAGAGCCATTTTCGATAGCCTTCGCGGAATGGGAAAGATGAAGGTCATCGACGAAAACAACTTCCGCTGCGAGATGAGCGTGAAGGCGTTCGGCTTTTTCCCCTTGACCATGTACGTCCGCGGAGAGGTGACGGATATTACTCCCTATACCTCTCTCGCCGTGGCCCTGAACATCAGCGACCGCTGGAAGCTGATCAAGATGGTGCAGAAAGTGGCCTTCAGCGCCAAGGCTGAAAGCGATGACATAACCGCTATGGTGTGCCAGGCATTCGTGGATGGCCTGAACCCGTTATACGGCTGGGCATTGAAAGGCCAGGTCAGGCGCCAGGTGGATGCCATCTTCACAGGTATGGAAGAAAAACTCAGGGACTGGACGTAGGGCGGAGGCCGCTGACAGGAATCCGCTTTGAGCACAGAATCCAAGCGGGCCAGATTCGCCCGCCCACGGTCCAACATTTTTTCAGGAGAAAATCAAATGGAAAAACTCATTGTCTCCGCGGCGATCACCGGTGCCGCTGTGATGCCGATGCAATCGCCGTATATACCAGTTACTCCCAAGCAGATTGCGGATGATGCGGTGCGCGCCGCCGAAGCCGGGGCAGCCTGCGTGCATATTCACGCCCGCGATCCCAAGGACGGAAGGCCCACCAGCGACGTTGAAATCTTCCGGGAGATCGTCGGAAGCATTAAGCAGCGTTCCGATGTGGTCATCTGCATGTCCACGACGGGGGCGGCAGGAGTGACTCCCGAGGGCAAAATCAAGCCTGTACTTGAGCTGAAGCCGGAGCTTGCCTCTTATGACGTCGGAAGCGTTTCCCTCAGCGGCGAACGGCTCCTCAAGCACTACAAGGAGTCCGATTATAAGTACGCCTGGGAGAAGGAGATTCTGGAACGCAGGTCGAAGGTCGCATGGGTCAATACGTTCGAGGACTTGCATTTGTATGGCAGTACGATGCAGGAAGTTGGAACCAAGCCGGAATACGAGATTTTCGAGGTAGGCTGGCTGTACAACACAAAGTACCTGATAAAGACCCGCCAGGGATATATGAAGCCCCCGCTCTGGATTCAATTTGCCGTGGGCGGATTCGGGACCATTGGAGGCACGCCCGAGCACCTGCTGCACCTGAAACAGACCGCGGATACGCTATTCGGCCGCGACAGCTATAAATGGTCCGTTATCGGTGTTGGTTATCCCACCCAGTTTTACATGGCATCTCTGGCCATGATCATGGGAGGGAACATACGGGTCGGGATCGAAGACAACCTGAATATCTCTCCGGGCGAATTGGCCAAGAGCAACGGAGAGCTGGTTGACAAGGCGGTGCGGATGGCGCGAGAGCTGGACCGCGAGATCGCGACTCCAGACGAAGCTCGCGCGATGCTGAACCTCAAGGGCAAGAATAACGTTAACTTCTAGAGCTGGCCTCATCCATGGTGCAGGACAGAAGACAGGTTGTTGGAAGCGGCCCCAAACAGGGCCGCTCTTCAGGATGACAGCATATATGAGGACAGCAAAGTACGGAACCGTGAGGGTGGCTATAGATGTCTGAAAAGAGCAAGGTAGCAATTGTCGGAGCCGGGCAAATGGCGGCGGGCATCGCGCTCGAGTTTGCCCGCTTCGGACATCCAGTGGGCTTGTATGGACGCCGGGAAGCGGGCGTTCAGGAGTGCCTCGAGAATGCGCGCGAGGATCTGCAGCTGCTGGTGGAAACAGAGCTGATTACAGCGGAGGTTGCGGACGCCGCCATGGGCCGAATCCAGCCCACCACCGACATGCCAGCGGCCGTCTCGGGGGCGATTCACGTTGTGGAGGCCGTAGCCGAAGACCTTGCCCTGAAGCAGCAGATATTCAACAAGCTGGATGAGCTATGCCCCGCAGAAGTCGTTCTGGCCAGCAACTCATCGGGGCTCAGGGTAGATGACTGTGCCGCCACGGCCAAAAATCACCCGGAGCGGATTATCATCACTCACTACTGGCAACCCGCTCATCTTATTCCTCTCGTGGAGGTGCTTGGAGGGACTGCGACCGATCCGCAGGCGCTTGCCCGCACCGCCGACTTGCTGCGCAGCGTAAGGAAAAGAGTGGTTGTCCAGGAGCATGAGATGAAGACAGTGCCCGCCGGCTGGGGCAATGCGCTGGCCTGGGCAGTGGGGGACACGGCCCGAAGGATCATCGACCAGGGAGGGTGCAATCCCCAGGCGGTGGACGATCTGATCCGCTTCGGCTTTGGGCGGCGCATGACCTATACCGCCAATTACATTCGTTCCGACCTGATCGGTCTCGATTTTCTGGTGAATCTGGCGAAGGCGCGCGGTTTGCAGCCCTGGGTTCACTATCAAGAAAGGGTGGATCGGGGGGAACTCGGGATGAAGAGCGGCAAAGGCATCTATGACTGGTCCGGGGGCAAGGCGGAGAGGCTGATGCGCGAGTTCAACCTGGAGATGATCCGCCTCTTGAAGAAAGACATGGAAAAGGGAGATATTTAACGGTCCGTACATGATTGCGGACTGAGCTAGGAGGATCGAATGTTCGAGCTGAACAACAAGATAGCGGTGGTTATCGGCGGGGCGGGGGGCCTGGGCGAGGCTTGCGCCGTGGCCCTGGCGCGGCAGAAGGCAAATGTAGTTGTGGCGAGCCGCACTGCGGAGAAACTTGAGGGCGCAGTCAAACGAATCCAGGCGGAATCGGGCTGCGCCGGCGCCATGCAGGTGGATGTGACTTCCGAAGAGAGCATGGCCAACCTGGCCCGGCAAGTCGTGGAGAAGTACGGAAGAGTCGATATCCTCATAAACGCCCAGGGCATCAACTTCAAGGTCCCGGCAGTGGATGTGGACTGCGATAAGTGGGACAATCTCTTCGCCACCAACGTCCGCGGCATCATGCTGGCATGCAAGTACTTTGGCAAGATCATGATCGAGCAAAAGAAAGGTAAGGTCATTAACTTGTCTTCGGTGCGCGGCATAAGAGGCGTAGGAGCCGGCAATATGCCGTATGGGGCGACAAAGGGCGCTGTGGACATGATTACCCGCATGCTGGCGGCGGAATGGGCGGAATATAACATTAACGTGAACGCCATCGGCCCCGCCATTGTGCTGACGGAAATGATGAAGAAGGCCGCTACCGCGGAACGCTTGGAACAGCTCCGTCTGAAGACGCTGTTCAAGCGATTCGCGACTCCTGAAGATGTAGCCGCCGCGTGCATATATTTGGCCGCGCCCGAATCCGACTACGTCACCGGCCAGATCCTCTATGTGGACGGCGGATTGACAGCAATCGGGTAAGTGACTCCAGCTTTATCTCGGCACTTTTTCTCCGCTTCGGGGCTGGCCTGCAGCCCCGATCGCTTTTCCGGAGTCAGCGCATTCAACGGACAGGCTTGGCGCCCTTCCCAGCAGACAGACTGGCGATGATCTCATCCACCAGCGTATAAGGGTCGCGCGTCCGCTCGGCGATTTCGGTAGCGTAGCGCTCTGCGGTTGTATGATCCAGATGAGTGCGCACCAGCTGGCGCAGCACTTCCTCGCGCAACATCTCCTCCAGCCGGGCTCGCCAGTTTTCAATCCGCCGGCGCGCGCCCATGCCCGAATTCTGAAGATATTCCTCGTACCGCGATATGGCTTCCTTCAATTCCACGATGCCGACGCCGTCGCAGGCGACGGTTCTGATCACGGGAGGTGTCCACTGAGTTTGCCTGTGGCTTAGCGAGAGCATCTCGCGCACCTCGCGTTCCAAGCGGTCGGCACCCTCGCGATCCGACTTGTTGATGACGAAGATATCGGCGATCTCCATGATGCCGGCTTTGAGCGACTGCACGACGTCGCCCATGCCGGGCACGATCACCACCATGGTGACGTCCGCCAGCTTGACGATGTCGACTTCGTTCTGGCCTACGCCGACGGTCTCGATCATCACCAGGTCACGGTTGCTTGCGTCGATCACGGCGGCCACGTCGGCGGTGGCCGCGGCCAATCCACCCAGCGAGCCGCGGGTCGCCATGCTGCGGATAAAAACGCCGGGGTCGCCGCCGTGCGACTGCATGCGTACACGGTCGCCCAGAATCGCTCCGCCCGAGTATGGACTGCTGGGGTCCACGGCGATGATCCCCACCGTCATTTCCCCTTTGCGGTATTCGCGCGTCAAGGCGTCCACCAGCGTGCTCTTGCCTGTGCCTGGCGCGCCGGTGAGTCCCAGAATGCGCGCCCTGCCGGTGCGCGGCGAGAGTGCGCGGAGCAGTTCACGCGCCTCGGGCCCACGCCTCTCTACCAGCGAGATGGCACGCGCCAACGCGCGCACATCTCCCGCGAGTATCTCTTGCACCCACTTATCCAATGTGAGCTGAGAAGTCATTGACTAGATATAGTGTAACAAGGCAACACTGCGTGCGCGTGCTTCTCCCGGCGTGTCGTCATCGACACTGCCGATCAAGGGTGATCGGCGGGAACCACCCCGGGGGAGAGTTACGGCAACTCGCCGGCGACTGACTTAATAAATTTGCGAAACCACAACAGGGTTGGGTCCCGATCGTTTTGATGACCCCACTGAACGAATTCGGTCAGAGGCGGAAACTCGATCGGCGGCTTGACGATGCGCAATGAACAAGCCTTGGTGTAAACCTGGGCCTGACGAAGAAGGACGGTTGCAATTCTATTCGTACCCTGGATCATCTGACAAACCTTGTTGAACTGGGGCACAACCACTTCGACGTTCAGGGTCTTGCCGAAACGATTCACAAACCAGCGCTCGTGGTCCGGAGGGTTATGCCCATCCAGGCGCACGCATACATGTCCCGTCATAAGGTACTTGTTCATGGGGATCTGGTCGCGGATTTCGCGATTCCTGGACCACACGACGCACGCAACCGTGTCTTCCCATAGCGGTTCGTTGGGCAAATCGGCTGCGATCGCTCCCCCACTGGTCACGAGCAAGTCGAGATCCGGCTTTCGTATCTCGTCCGCACTGGAGTGGGCCATCCTGCGGATCACTACCTGGATACCGGGAGCCTCCTCACGGAGCCTGACGATGACCTTCTTCAGCAATACGTCGATCGAGTAGTCTGACGCCATGATGGTGAATCTGCGTTTCGAACCCTGGGGCCGGAAGTTATTCTCCTTTCCTCCCAGGTTCTCGATCTCGAGAAGGACAAGACGGACAGGATTCGCGAGAGATTCCGCAACCGGGCTAAGAACGGTCTTCTCTCCCGCCTTCGAAATCAGAAGCGGGTCTCCGAAATACTTCCGTAACCTGGAAAGCGCCTCGCTCATCGCCGACTGGCTGAGGTATATCTTTGCAGCCGCCTTTGAGACGCTCTTTTCGGTAAGTAAAGCATCCAGATAAATCAACAAATTTAAATCAAGCTGATGAAATCGCATCGAATGAGGCCTCCGCGTCTCCTCAATGCTCGGGGGGGGAACAGCGATCGAGTGCTGCGATCGAGTGCTCTCCAGCACACTACCATTGCGTTTAACTGGCAGTCCATAGATTATATCCCTCGAGCACGCCGCCCGTCAGGGGCCCGGGATGCGGGCAAGAACCGCGCTGCGATGACCGACAATCGGCCGGCGATGCCCGGCCGCCCACTTTCACTCCAGCGACCACCCCTCGAGGATTTTCTTGCCCAATGGCCCCACGTGCGTAGAATTCCGGAATCCGGCAAACTAAAATGGAGATTCATAGGATAGGAGATTGCGGATGCAATTCGATCTGGAAACCATCCGGCGCAGTGCGAGTTATAAGCTGCTCGTCGGCCTGGTTGCTCCACGGCCCATCGCTCTGATTACGAGCATGGACGAGGATGGCCGGCTGAATGCGGCCCCCTTCAGCGCTTATAACTACCTGTGCACCGATCCGCCCATCTTGGGCGTAGGCGTTATGAACCGGCCCGAAGATCCTTTCGTTCCCAAGGATACGGCCCGCAACATCCGGCGCACGGGCGAGTTCGTTGTCAACGTTGTGACCGAGGATCTGGCCGAGAAGATGAACATCTGCGCCACAGATTTTCCGGCAGAATTCAATGAACTGGAGATGGCGGGCTTCAGCACCACCCCATCGGCAGCCGTCAAGGTGCCGCGCATCGCCGAGGCCCACGCGGCGCTGGAATGCAAAGAGTATGCAACCCTGGAGATCGGCCGCTCGCGCATCATTCTCGGACGCGTGGTTTCCATTTTTGTCGAAGACCGCTACGTCGATCCCAAGGGGCCCTACATCCTGGCCGAAGAACTGCACTCGATCGGCCGCATGAACGGCCTGGGCAATTATGCCCGGACGCGCGGCGCCTTTATGACGATCCCGCGAATTTCGTATGAAGAGTGGAAAAAGAAGGAACGCTGAGCGCAAGTTGCTGTTGTGAATCGCACATCTGTTATGAGGCTTGCGCAAAACAGCTATTTCGGGGAAGCGTTCGCTGCTACTGTAGCTCAGCGGCAAGCGACTTAAGGAAATTGCGAAACCAAAGCAGAGTGGAATCTTTCTCTTGACTCTTGCGCCACTGAATGTACTCCGTGAAGGGCGGAAATTCAATGGGCGGCTCAACCACGCGCAATGAGTAGTTCCCGGCGTAGATTTTGGCCAGGCGGCGAGGAACCGTTCCTATTCGATTGGTACCTTCAATCAGCTGGCCGACGTTGTTGAACTCTGGCACAACCACCTCGACGGGCAAGGTCTTACCGAAACGACTCACAAACCAGCGTTCGTACTCAGGAGAGATATTCCCTTCAATGCGCACGGATACATGGCCTGTCGTAAGATAGCTCTCCATGGAGATGCGGTCGCGGATATCGCGATTCTTCGACCAGACGAGGCAGGCCACCGTGTCTTCCCAAAGCCGTTCGCTGGGCAGATCCGGCCTGATAGATACCCCGCTGGCAATCAGCAAATCGAGCTCCGGCCGTTGAATCTCTTCCTTGCAGGAAGGGACCAGCCGCCGGATTTCAAGCTTGATCCGCGGCACCTCTTTGTAAAGCCGGGCTACGGCTTTCTTCAGTAAAACGTCTGTCGCGTAATCCGAGGCCATGACAGTGAGTCTGCGTGCTGGGTTCGAGAGCTGAAGACTACCGGTCCCCATGGTCAGGGTCTCGATCTGAAGAAGGATGTCGCGAACCGGGATGACGAGAGATTCCGCAAGAGGGGTGAGGACGGTTCTCTTCCCCGGCATCGAGATTAAAAGCTGGTCCTTGAAGTATTCCCGCAACTGGGAGAGCGCCTCGCTCATAGCCGACTGGCTGAGGAATATCTTTGAAGCCGCCCTGGTGACGTTTTTCTCGGTCAGGAGAGCGTCAAGATAGATCATCAAATTCAAATTGAGTTGACGGAACCGCATCGCACTCCCTGTTCCGGCTGGAACCTTCGCTCGCGGGCAATGCCAACCGCTGCGCAGTCCTTCTCAAGACAATGCATGTTTCCACAGCAACCAAGAGCATGCGTGCTTTTGCCGGATTGGTTCGTATTGTAAACGATTTTTCGGGTGCGGGTCTCTTTCTCGTGGGCGAGGCGGTTGAGGAGGTTGTTGATTCTAAGCGGCTTAATATACGTTAGGGGCTGCGCTCACGCGACGCCAGCAAAGCGCTTCCGCTTCCCGCGGATGGTGGGCGGGCACAGATACTTCAACTTAATCACCGGGAAAGCAGACAAGCCTCAAAACTCCCGGGACTTCGGTCTAGAAAATGTACCTGCCGGCTCCGATGATGACATCGGCGATCCTGCGGCGGGCCCGGACAGTATCACAGCTCGGGCGCGTGGCGATTGTCTCGATGAGCCGAACGAGCGACCGGGTCTCGGCTTTATCTTCTACGGCGGCGACAACCTGCTTTGCCGAGTGCGCGAGGCGATCGGCCGCGTCGCTTGCGAAAACGCGGGTCATGTCGATGGGCACCGCGCAATCGGCCTCTCCCTTGGCGGCGATCATCTTACCGGTCCGCAGGATCGTGCTCTCCAGGGCATAGGTTTCGCAGGCCAGGTCCGAAATGTGGCCCATCACTTCCTGTTCGGCCTTTAAGCCCTTGCCAAAGGCGGCATTGGCCGCTTTCAGGGTGGCGATTACCAGGTTCTTGGCCATGCCCAGCAGATCGTATTCGGAAGCAAATGGGCTGTTCTCGGGCGCCGAGACCTTGTGGAACTCGCTCTTGAACAGATCTGTCACCATGGGGCTGTTCAGAAGCCGGGGCGGAATGATGATGCGATTGATTTCGCTGGTGCCTTCGTAAAGGCGAGTGATGCGTGCATCGCGGAAGGCGCGTTCCACCGGCAGGTCTTTGGAATAACCGTAGCCGCCGTGGATTTGAACTGCCTCATCCACCACAAAGGCCAGGGCCTCACTCGTCCAGATCTTATTGATCGAACACTCGATGGCGAAGCTCTCAATCGTCTTCAGGATCGTCTCAATGTCTTGCCCTGCCGCCTCCAGCGCCTGATCGACAGCGCCAAGGGTCCGGAAGACCATGGCGTCGCCCACGTAGCAACGCACGGTCATTTCTCCGATCTTCTGCTTGATCAGCCCAAACTGCGCAATGGACTGCCCGAACTGGTGCCGATCGATAGCGTATTGGACGGAGTTGTAGAGCGCTTGTTTAGCCGTTCCCAGATTGCGCGTGCCCAGCTTCAGCCGGCCGAAATTGAGAATGTTAAATGCAACCTTGTGTCCCTTGCCGATCTCGCCCAGCACGTTCTCGACCGGCACTTTTACGTTTTCCAGGAAAAGCGGGGTGGTAGAGGAACCATCGAGGCCCAACTTCGGCTCTTCGGGTCCACTCACCACGCCCATGTCGCGCTCCACGATAAACGCGGTGATCTTCTCTCCATCCACCTTGGCGAAAATGGTGAACACGTCGGCAAATCCGCCGTTGGTAATAAAAATCTTCTGGCCGTTCAGCAGGTAGTGTTTGCCATCGGGGCTGAGAGTGGCCTTGGTGCGAAGAGACATGGCATCGGAACCGGCGCTCGGTTCTGTCAATGCGTAGGCGCCGATTTTTTCACCACTGGCCAGCCCCGGAAGGTAACGGGCTTTCTGCTCCTCGGTTCCGAAATACACGATCGGGAGCGTGCCTATGGTCGTGTGCGTTCCAAGAGGGAACGAAGGCATCAAGCCAAGAACCTCGGCAACGAACGCAGAACTTACCTTATCCAGGCCCAGTCCGTCGTATGCCTCAGGAATATCGATACGCAGAAGGTCGAGCTCGCCGGCCTGCAACATCAGGTCGCGGAGTACCGCAAAATCCTTCGCATAGATTTCTTTTTCGTGCGGAAGGACCTTGGTGCGCATGAAGTCTTCAGCCAGTTGCCCAACCATCCTTTGGGTTGGGGTAAGGTCTTCGCGCGTGAAAATCTCTGAGGACGTAACATCTACCGCCAGAAAGCCGCCGCCGGCGTGAGCTTGCAAGACGCTACTCGTAGTGGCCATAAAAACTCCTTGCTGGCGGGCGATTGTCGCGCTCAGGCGCTCATCGGCATCCGCTTGTTCCGAACACAATTACTTTGCCTGGACCTTCTCGTCCTTGAACCAGTCTGTCTGCAAAATCGGCACAATGATGGCTTTTCGATTCGTTGCACGGGAAAGATGGCCGTGCCCGGTTGTGTCCTCGGCCAGCAGAACATCGCCCGGGACGAGGCGGCATTTCTCGCCGCTAGCGACCTCGATCTCCAGTTCGCCCCCGAGGATAATGACGAACTGGCGCCGGGGCGCCCGGTGCCACCCCATGTCCTGCTCTCCGTTGGTCTCGCGGAAGAACACCTCTCCAACCTTCAGTGGCGCCGTATGCCAGGCCATGCCGTCGGTGTGATCCAGAGGCAGTTCGACTTCCCGAAAGTGCGACTCCCCGTCCGGGCCCGTATATACACTTGTAATTTTCATGAGTCTTTCTCCTACCTTGCCGCCAGGCCGAGGGCTTCCGTCTCGACTGGAGCTTCCGCCTGCGGGAACGAGGCGACCTTCTTGTAAATGTGTCTCGAGGTCACTCGGATCAGATCGGTAATGTGCCCGAGCGCGTCCTTGCTCCTCATATTCGCCCCATGCAGGGCCATGTCGCGGTCCAGGTCGTCCGACTCTATTTCGTAGACCGCCAGGTACTTGCCTTTGCCTTCCGGCGGGTTGGGCAACTCGTACCGCGCCGCCTTGACGAAACACCTGGTCTCGAAAATGTCCGGAATATGGACATTGTCATACCACTCGTTGAATTCCTGTTCCCGGCCGGGATCAGTGCAATTGCTTTCGATTACGAGCAGCCAACTCGCCATGGCTTCCTCCGTTTCGGCCCAGCTAGATATGCAGTTTCGTGCGTCTCAGCCACTTTTCGTACCAGTTCCATGGTAAAAGCCTTTTACGCCGCATGATCTCGTGCGCGTCGCGGCCTACAAGATAGCGCAACGGGGGATGCGGGTTCTTTATGGCGCGCAGAATTGTCCTGGCCACTTCGGAGGGATCGCCTTTGTACACGTTCTGGGCCCGGGAGCGCATGGCCCTGCCTCGCTCCCGATTGATCGCGGTGCCGTCCTTGACTTTCTTTGCCAGGCGCACATTGCTCCAGACACCGGTATCGAACGCGCCCGGCTCGATGAGGACAACCATGATTCCCAATCCCACGCACTCCAAACGCAGGGATTCAAACCAACCCTCAATCGCGTGCTTCGAAGCCGCATAGGCGGAAAGAGCAGGAACGGCGCGAAGTCCGCCGAGGGAGGACACCGACACAATGTGCCCCGATCCCTGGCGCCGCATGATAGGAAGCGCTGCCTGCGTGACCGCGACCTGGGCGAAGAAGTTGGTCTCAAACTGCGCACGCAACTCTTCGAGCGAAACGTCCTCGGCGAATCCAACTACCGAAAAACCGGCGTTGTTGACCAGCACATCCAGCCGTCCATAGTCGCGTTCAATGTTGGCGAAAAAGCCGGGGATGGAGTCGAAGACGTTGAGATCGAATTGCCGCACGTCGATATTGCTCTGTACATGCGCCGAAGCCGCGGCCTCTTTGAGCGGTCCGCTCTTCGCCGGATCGCGCATGGTGGCGACGACGCGGAAGCCGGCCTTTGCCAACTCCACTGTCGTCAGCAATCCAATGCCGCTGGAAGCGCCGGTTACCATAGCGACCTTGTCATTCATAGCGATTTTGCCTCTTCCGTCTTTCAGCGGCATTGTCGATGCCGTCTTGATTTGGTTCGTTGTTGTTTGTTGCGCGTGGCCGGCGAGCAATGCGGCGACACGCGATTTTAGGGGTTAGAACAATTTCCTCACGCCAGGCTGACCGTGCGTCTCGGAAACCAAAATGGCACCCGCGCTCGCCGCGGCGAGAGATCCACGGGTACCGATGCTCGAGCATGCAAACTACGCTCGAGCACCGATGCGTCGAATCGTCTATTCGAAGCCGGGAACCGGAAACTTCGGAAGATCGGCGAACGCGGGGTGCGAGGTTCCGTCGTTGATCCTGGCGACCCGCTTTGCCGCAGCCTTGTAGCGTCCGAAGTCGGCCAGCACCAGGACCGCCAGCCGCTGGGCTTCCAGCGAGCCCTCTGCGTGAATGGTGCACAGATCGAAATCGGAAGCTCCCAGGTCCTTGACCAGCTTGGCGGCGCGTAGCCGATGCTCCGCCTTGACGCCGGCCTTGCCGCCGAAATACTTGTCGATCAGCGGCCGGATCTCGGGGTTATCGTAATCCTTGCCGCCTGGACTTGTTGCCACGAAGCCGCCGGCGATATCTTCTACCAGCTTGAGAGCCTCGTGATAGTAATTCGCGAAGTAGAACTTGGCGGTATTCGAGACCATGGGATTCGGATAGGCCAACCCGATCTCGGGATCGATGACGCAATCCATGCACGCCTGCCGCCCCAGCGCTTCCACGCCTTCGCAATAGATCACCAGGGACGCCAGTTTGTTGCGAATGTGGTTCACCTTCTCCAGGCCGTTATACTCGGCCATCAGAGCCGCCGCGCCCACCAGGATCTCAAGCTGCGCGTACTTGTAAGCGTCGCCGCTCAGGCGATGGAAGTTTCCGAACATGTAGGCAATGTCGCCGGAGAACTTGGCTTCGCCGTTGAGGAAGATGCGGTCGTTGGGAACGAACACATGGTCGAAAATGATGGTGCCATGGCCGCCGTGGCGCGCCGAGAAGATGGGATCGTCAAAGTCGTTGCCCTGCCCGCCGATCTCCCGGGCGCTGTCCAGGATCGTAACGCCCTTCGTATCTGCCGGGATCGAGAAGGCAATGGCGTAATCCTTGTCCTCTTCGCTGTGGCTGCGGCTGGGAATCACCAGCAGCTCGTTGGCGCAAGGCGCGCCGCTGATGTGAGTCTTTGCCCCGCAGACAATAACGCCATCGGGGCGGCGCTCCACTACGTGCACATAATAATCCTGGTGAGGCACCTGCTTGGAGGGCCGCAGACTGCGGTCGCCCTTCACGTCGCTGACCGATGCCACTACCGCGAGGTCTTCCTTCTGCAGCAGGGCGCGGAATTTCTCCACGTTGTCGCTGTAGTGGGTTCCCAGGGCCTTGTCCATCCTGCGGCAGACTACCGTCAGAGCATTCAGGGCGTCAATGCCGGTAAACTTCGCTCCGCCGGGGAATCCAAAGCACGTGCGCGACACCAGCATAATCATCTCTCTGCGGCGCAGCAGGTCGGCGGCTGTCTTCGTGGGATTAAAGACGGCGCTGATCTCTTCGCCGTTCGCGTTCTTGTCGACAAAAACGTCGCGGTATTTCGGATCATCGGCGAAGGCATAGTCGATGATGTGCATGCCAGTACGGAGTTTGAGGTACTTGTGGGTGGTCACATCCGTCACCCGCTCGCCGTCGCTGTAAACGACACGGCCGTCCTTCAAACTTTCAACATATTGTTGCCAGGTCTTAAGAGCCATAAATCAATCCTCTCCATGATGGCGCGCAATGATGACGCCGAAATTGCCGGGGCTGAGAAAGCCACGCACTCTGGGTTTTTGACCGGAGTTTCTGTAGGAATAGAATTAAGGAATCCGGTCAGTGTTGAAAAGCCTTTTCTTTTGATGACCGATGATCGGTGCTGGCGATGGAACAATCATGAAACAGCGCCGTGCAACCGCGCCCTTTCCGCTCGCCGGATCATCGCGCATGCGCCTTAGAACGTTCCCTGCATCGGCGCAGCCGATAATCTGTCATCAAAACAAACGCCTTTACATCCCCCGCCCTAAAAGTTAACCATCTTTCAAGAACCCTTGTGAGCAGCAGAGGTTGCAGTGGATTGCACTTCAGAGGCTATTCATGGCCGATGCGCTGAAGTTGTGGGTGCGGTTGGCGAACATTTTCGCAAAAACTTACAGAACAGGAAGCAGAGATGAGCGTAGATTACCAGCTTCACGGCAAAGTTGCCGTTATCACTCTTAACAGTCCTCCAGACAACCGGCTTGGGTTCGAAACCCGCCGGGCGCTTAGCGAGAGCCTGGACGCAGCGATCGGCGATGCGCAGGTTGAGGCCATTGTCCTTACCGGCGCAGACGGCCTTTTTTCGGCCGGCGCGGAACTCTCCGAGTTGGGCGCCGCCGGGGAATCTCTTGAGCCGAGCCTGTCAACCCTCACCGAAAAAGTGGAGCAGAGCCCCAAGCCGGTGGTCGCCGCGATCGACGGCCTTTGTACGGATGGCGGTCTGGAGTTGGCCCTTGCCTGCCATGGCCGTCTGGCTACAGGTAATGCGCGGCTGGGCCTGACTCAGGCCAAAGTTGGCCTGCTGCCCAGCGCCGGCGGCACGCAGCGCCTGCCCCGCCTGGTGGGGGTGGAAAAAGCGCTGAACATGATCATGTTGGCGACTGTAACGCCGGCAAAGACGCTGGCTGACACCAAGCTCCTGGATCAAGTTGTTGCCGGCGATTTGCTGGCCCAGGCAGTCGCATTCGCCGAAAAGCTGGCGGCATGCGGCGCGCCGCCCAGGGTTCGCGATCGCAAAATCGAATTTCCCGAAGCCGAGGCATACTTCGGATTTGCCCGCAGCATGGTGAGCCCCAAGTCGCTTCCGGGGGCGGCCAAGTGCGTGGAGGCCGTGACAGCCAGTACCACCATGAAATTCGAGGATGGACTGAAGCTAGAGAACACTCTCTACCAGCAGCAGGCGCTTCTGGTGGAAACCAAGGCACGCGTCTACCTTTTGCGGGCCGAGAAGATTGCCGCCAAGATCCCCGACATTCCCGCCGATACCCCCGTGCGTCCGCTCAAGGCGGCTGCCGTAATCGGGGCCGGCACCATGGGATCGGGAATCGTCATGGCCCTGCTCAATGCTGGTCTGAAAGTCTCGGTGTTTGTGAGACGGCCGGAGCTGTTGGACAAGACCAACACCGCAATGTTCAAGAGCTACGAAAGCACCTTGAAGAAGGGCAAGCTTTCGCAGGAGCAGTTTGACGACCGCATGAACCGGTTGACCATGACCCTCGACTACAAGGACTTTGGCGATGCCGACATCGCCATCGAGACCGTCGTGGAAGAATGGCCGGCCAAACAGGCCGTCTTCGAACAGCTTGACGCCGTGCTGAAGCCGGGCGCGATTCTGGCGAGCAATACCTCGACTCTGGATGTGAACAAGATCGCGCAGTTCACCAAGCGGCCGCAGGATGTGGTGGGTACTCACTTCTTCAGCCCCGCGCACCTGATGCGGCTCATGGAAGTCATCCGCGGTTCGGCCACCAGCAAGGAAACCATGGCGACCGTGATGAAGCTGGCGACCATGATGGGGAAGACCGCCGTCGTTTCCGGGGTCTGCGACGGGTTTATCGGCAACCGCATCCTCGACCCGTACCGTCGCCAGGCTTATTTCATGCAGGAAGAGGGCGCCCCTCTGGAGCAAATTGACAAGGCTGCAGAAAAGTTCGGCATGATCATGGGCAGCTTCCGCATGCACGATCTGGCGGGCAACGACGTGAGCTGGTTATCAAGAAAGCGCCGCTATATCGAGCAGCCGGGAATGCGCCGCCTGCCTCTGCCGGATTTGATCTGCGACACGGGCCGCTTCGGACAGAAAACCGGCGCCGGCTGGTATGACTACAAGCCGGGCGACCGTACCGCCTATCCGTCGCCGACGGTTCGCCAGATGGTGGAGGAATATTACAAGGCGAATGGCATTACCCCGCGCAAGTTCACCGACGAAGAGATCGTGGAACGCATGATCTACGCCCTGGTCAACGAAGGGGCAAAGACGCTGGAAGAGGGCATTGCCGCGCGCGCCTCCGACATCGACGTGATCTACACCACGGGCTACGGCTTCCCGGTTGCGCGCGGTGGACCCATGTTCTATGCGGAGACCGTTGGACTTCACAACGTGGTGCAGGTCATGAAGCGTTTCGCTGCCAATCCTTGCGCCGATTCTGATTTCTGGAAGCCAGCGCCGCTGCTGGTGAAACTGGCGGCCGAAAACAAAACTTTTAGCTCGGAAGGTTACTAAATATGACTGATGCAGTGATCGTTTCAACTGCCCGTACAGGACTGGCGAAGTCCCGCAAAGGCACGTTCAACATGACTCATGGGGCTACCTTAGGAGGCTTCGTGGTCGAGCATGCCATTCAGCGCGCCAAGATCGATCCCGGCGAAGTCGATGATGTGATCATGGGATGCGCCGTGCCGGAAGGCGCGACCGGAAACAACATCGCGCGGCAAATCGCTACCCGGGCCGGGTGCCCGGTAACGGTGGCGGGCGTAACCGTGAACCGCTACTGCGCTTCCGGCCTGCAGACCATCGCCCTCGGCGCCCAGCGCGTGATTGCCAACGAGGCCGATATCTATGTGGCCGGCGGCGTGGAAAATATAACTACGGTGCAAATGCCGGGCATCAATCGCTACATGCGCTGCGATCCCTGGATTCAGCAGAACAAACCCGCAGTCTACATGTCGATGCTGGAGACCGCCGAAGTCGTGGCCAAGCGCTACAACATTCCCCGCGAGCGGCAGGACCGGTATGGAGTGCAAAGCCAACTGCGGGCCTGCGCCGCGCACGACGCCGGCCGGCTCAAGGACGAGATCGTCCCCATGACCGTAACCATGGGCGTCGTCGAGGATGACGGAAGTATTGTCACCAAACAGGCCACCATCGATCGCGATGAGGGCATGCGGGCCGATACCACCTACGAGGGCGTGTGCAAGATCAGACCGGCGTTGCCCGGCGGCGTTTGCTCTGCCGGCAATTCAAGCCAGTTCTCCGACGGCGCGTCCGCGGTGGTGGTGATGAACGCCAAGCTCGCCGAGAAGAAAGGCTTGCAGCCACTGGGCATCTTCCGCGGATACGCCGTCTCCGGTTGCGAACCCGACGAGATGGGCATTGGCCCGGTCTACGCGGTTCCGAAGGTGCTGGACCGGTGTGGCGTCAAGATCGGCGACGTTGGCCTTTGGGAACTCAACGAGGCCTTTGCCGTCCAGGTGCTCTATTGCCAGGACAAGCTTGGTATTCCCGATGAGATTCTCAACGTGGACGGCGGCGCCATCGCCATCGGGCATCCCTATGGGGTTTCCGGCGCCCGCATGGTTGGCCACGCCTTGATCGAGGGCAAACGGCGCGGCGTGAAGTATGTCGTCATTACCATGTGTATTGGCGGCGGGCACGGCGCGGCAGGGTTGTTCGAAGTTGCCTGATTGATGGTTTCAGGAGGCCCCTGATTCCGTTCTTTGAAGCGCGCGGCCCGGATTGCGTGGAGTTGGAAGCGTGATCCGGGCCCCGGTTTTTGGTGGGCACAATTTGGGCACAGCGTCGTGACAGCAAAATCGGCAAATGATTGAATTAGAGGGATTGGATTAAAGAAGTTATCTTGGCTGCGCCCCAGGGATCGGGACAAGCTGTGATTTCAACAACTTGCCCGATTCTTGAGAGACAAGTACCTTCAAATCTACCTGCAATTCAGGCGGCTTTGCCCCGCGTCCGTTTACTTGAAGATCCTTGTTACAAAATCGTGCAGAGAGATGCGTACGTTGCGGCCCTCGTGGGTATATCCCGGGTTCTCGGTCGCGATGTACTTGACGCCACGCTCATCCAGAAACTTCTTCATAAGTTCATGCGTCTGGATCAACGGCTCGGCGGTTCCACAGTAGAGAGCGACGACTTTCATTTTGGCAGAGGCATTCAGCTTGGGAATCATTGCACCAAGCTTTTGCATGTCGGGAACGCGATTGAGATCCGGCCCGCTGTATTGCTTGGGATCCAGCTTGCTCTCAATCTGCACGCCGACGCCGGGCCAGGTCGGATACCCGCCGCTGAAGGTACCAATGTTTGCGAACTTCTCCGGATTCCGGGCTCCTGCCAGGAAACCCTGCGCTCCGGCAGAAGAGAAGCCGACAATGGCGCGATGGTCGCGGTCGGCAACGGTTCGGAATGCGTTGTCAATCCATGGCACAACCTCGTCGGCAATAGCTTGCGCGGCAAGCACGTACCGTTCATTGGTTTGATTGCCGCCACCGGCAAAAGAAGCCCAGCCAACGGAATCTCCGCCGGGAGCTGATGGGCTAAACGAGACCATGATCATGGGCACGGTCCGGTTGGACGCAATCATGTTTTCGAGCATGAGGAACTCGGGATTCTCGCCACCGCCGATGCCCGGAAGTCCGGCGCCCCCATTGGTGAAGTAGAGAACCGGGTACCTTTTGGTGGGGTTTTCATAATAGCCGGGAGGCAAGAATACCTCGAGGTCCTTGGTCGCGCCCATAAACGGAACATGGACATACGTTACGAATCCTCGCGGAACGCCGTGGGGTGCAAAATCACTGCCGTATGGACCGGGGATCACGAGATCGTTTACGGGTAGGATGGGGGTGTTTTCAGCCGCCCCAAAAGACGGCAGGACGGTTGCACCGTCGACAGAAAAATTGTAACTCCAAACATCCGACGGGAGCGGTCCGACCGTCCCGGACCAGATTCCTTGCTCATCCTTGACCAACGAAATGGTGCTGTGTCCGCCCAGGCCGCCTGGCCACTCACCAACAACCTTGACGCTGCTTGCCTCCGGCGGAGCTTTGAACCGGAATGTCACCCGGCTGTCGGGCAGGACCTCATACGGTACCGGGATCGTCATCCTTGCCCTATCCTCCGGTCCTGCCTGGGGGGGTGGGGCTATCATCGGCGCCTGTGCTGTATTTTGAGCCGAAAGCACGGCGCAAAGCATTACCTGGCCTAAAGCCAGAGTGTTTATGTACGACCTCATCTTGTTCACCTTTCTCAGGTCTCCTTTCTCCGGAGACGATAATTTGCTTTTCTGTTATGCGAACTGTTCGGGATCGCATGGCTCTTTTGCGATCGACTGCCCGGCGCGCCAATTCGGCAAATCGAACGAACGCGTTGTCGAAGCACAGCTGGCTTGGCCCCACTTGATTCATTCTCTTCTACCGTGCCTCGGCACCGGATCCCGTCACGCAATTGCCGAATGAAGCTCCCGCTGCGTTTGCTTCATGCATAGAGTGGCCCGCTGTGGCTCAAACCTATTTAGCGCCCGATCACGATCACGGCAAGAGTGCCGTTAACAGAGCCGATCGTATAGATGCGATCCGAATCCGGATCGTAGGTCATAGTCCGCGCGCCTTGCTGCGTAGTCAGCTTTTCAATCGTCGGATAACCAGTGGCGCCGGCGTCGACCACGGAGATCAGGCCATCGCCTGTACTGGCGAAAGCCAGATGGTACTTGGCAGACCAGCCTGCGCTGTCAGGACGGTCTCCGATCCCCGCCATGCCTAGCACGTGGCCAGAGTTCAAATCCACCACCGCCATCTTTTTCCCGTCGCAGGCTTGGAAAGCACGATTTCCCTCCAGATCGATAGCTAGCCCGGAGGCATCCTCGCAGCCAGTCTTCCAGCGAGCAGTCGTCTGCTTGCTCTTGGCGTCAATGCGGATGATGTCGCCCTCAAGATTGCCGTAGACATTGCCCTTGCCGTCGACAGCCGCCGCCTCAAGGGATCTGGAGACGGAGACCGTCCCGAGCAGCTTTTGTGTTAGAGTATCGACCGCCGTGGCGGTTGCGCCGCCGCTGCCGCGGTTAAATGTCCAGATGGTCTTCGTCACGGGCTCGAAGACGATTCCGTCGGCGCCGCCGCCAACCGAAACGGTAGTGACCTTGGTAAGTGTGCTACGGTCGAAGACCACTACTCCGCTTCCGTCGGAGATGTAGCCGTACTTGCCCGTCCCGTCGTAGGCAATCCCATGGGATCCCTGCAAGCCGTCAATTGAGCCAACAACTTTCCCGTTCATGGTATCGACCACTTCCACCTTGGGGCCGTGTGATATGAAGAGACGATGGGTGACCGGCTCGACGCTTAGGTAATCCCACCTGTTTGAGCCGCCAATCTTCCAGTGGTCGATGACGCGGTAGGGCTGCTGTGCAACCATCCGGGCCGGCACAGCAGCAACAACGCCGGCAAGTGCCGCGGCACACATAATTCCCAGCGCAGCCCGAAAAGCTTTTCGCATTTGCATGAAGCACTCCAGTATGAATTCCGGTATGGAAATGATTGATATTGAATTTCGGATTGTGATGGGCAAGGCGCGTGACCGCGCCTTGCCCTGGGTGTGTGAGGTTAGTAATTGAAGCGCAGCGAGAACTGCACCTCACGCGGCTGATTGGCATCCGCCATAATTGTGCCGAAGCCCACGTATTCGGCGGCAGTGTCCGGAGGCGCGAACTGCACGCGGTTGAAGATGTTGAAGAATTCGGCGCGGAACTGCACATTCAGCCGCTCCGTAACGTGTGTGGTCTTCATCGCCGAGAAATCGAAGTTGTCGATACCCTGCCCGAAGAGGTTACTTTCGACGCGCGGTTCGTTGCCAAACTGGAAGTCGGCGACCGGCTGCCAGCAACCGGTCATGGCCCCTGTGGTTGGGTTATAGCTCCCGTTGAACTGAGGTTGACCGGCTATGACGCGCGATGCATAGGAGCCGGTGACTCCTTGCAGCTTGTTGCAGCCAGCCACGAACATCGGCCTCAGCGAGCCTGAACCAAAGTTGTTGGGCAGATCCTGATTAGTATGGTTGCCGGCGTCTGAGAACCCCAGGTGGAAGCCTCTCTGGAAGGTGGTGATGCCGTTGACGGCCCAACCGGACATCACGCTATTGACCACGCCAGTCGTGCTGCTGCCCCATCTCTTGCCTTTGCCGAAGGGCAAGTCAAGCACGTAGTCGATCACCGCGCGTTGTGGAACGTCGTAGGTCAGTACCGCACGTTCCGCTTTCATATTGTCGTAGTCCTGGATCGTGATCCCGGCGTGCGGAGCGCCCCAATCTCCTTCCGGCTGGTAATGGGTTTCGAAGCCGCCCGTGTTCGAGTCCGTATCGCCGATGATCTTGGACCATACGAAATTGCCCGAGATCTGGCCGGCCGATTTGAAGCGCTTTTCGGCTTTGAACTCCATGGCGTGATAGATGGTGCTGCCGGCATACGCCAGCGTATCGCCCACCCAGCCGTATTGCGGGTAAGGCCGGTCGCATTGGCCCACTGACAGAGGATTTCCCTGATTATCATTCCCACAAGTCCCAGGCGCAAGCAGAGTAGCGGCCATAGAGTCATACTTGTCGGCAAGCTGGTTCAATTCCCAGGGGTTATTTCCACCCCCGGTGCCCAGTTGCGGCATGTGCGTTCCCTTCGTGCCAGCGTATCCCAGCTCCATCATAAAGTCGCCCTTCATCTGTCTGCTGACAGAGAGGTTCCACTGCTGCACGTAAGGGTACTTCTGGTTTGGAACCGGCCCGCTTACGCCGGGACCAAACGGTTGATCTACATAGTACGCATCCGTCAGCTCCTCTGAAGTCATGCTGCGGCCGGTAGGCTTATTCAGCACAGTATTGATGTAGCAGTTGTACATCAACTTGTTGGGGTCAGGTAATGCTGTGGTGCTGCCGCAGGGAGTCGACTGCGTGAGGAACGGTGAATTGGACGGCATGGCGCCGGTCACCGAATCGATGGGCAGATAGGAGAGACTATAGCCGCCGCGAACCGACATGTCGCCTCCCAGACGGTAGGCAAAGCCGAGGTGGGGAGAAAACAGGTCGTGTTTCACATCCATGGATGAACGATTGCCGAACTCCGGAGAGTTGACCAGCGCCAGGATTCCGTTGATGCTTCCGCCGGCAGTTGTGGAATTCCACTTGTACGAAGGCAGGAACACGCTGTTCTCGTCATGCCTTTCGTAGATGCCCCCCGGCAGTTCCCAGCGCACGCCCAGATTGAGGGTCAGCTTGTGTGTTGTTTGCCAGTTGTCCATCACGTAATACCCCTGGTAGTAGTTGTAGCCGAGGGTGGGAATGGCCAGTTGGAGCGATCCTCCGGTTGCGTTACGTCCACCGCCGCTTTGATTCAAATAACCGAGCAGGAAATCGGCCCAGTCGTTGCCGGTATAAGCGGTATTGCCGAAAGTGAACTGCCCGGAATTGCCGCCGCCCACGTTGTGATCTTGCATCAGGCGCACCTCTGCGCCGAACTTCAGGCTGTGTCTGCCCTGCATATGAATCAGGTTGGCTGCGAGACCATAGTTATTGAACCAGTCCTCGACGAAGGGACCGTTCATCACGGACTGGATACTTCTGTTCACGCCGCCGAAAGTGTAGTTCGGTAGCATGTGCACGTTCATCTGGCCGGCGATGGCGCTGAGGTAATTTGCAGGAGTTGTGGCGAGTTTCGAAAAATCCTGACCCAGGCTGGTCGGAATGCCACCCGGGTAGTACACCCGCAGGTAGTTGATGCGCACATCGAGGACTGTGCTCGGCGAGAAGGTGACGCTATCGCCCAGCACCGCCTGGTGCGTGTCATTCACGCTGTAGGCATCGGCAGTCTGCCAGCCGCCGTAGCTGTGCATCCTGTCAACGGGAGTGTCTTTCAGGTTCCAGTAGGTGTAACGGGCAAAGATCCTCTGTTTACTGCTCAGGTTATAGTCACCGCGCGCATTGTACTGGTTCTGCTTGTTCCCTGACGGCTGTGCCCCGGTGTAATTGACCCCCGTGTTCGGATTGTAGGCTGTGTTAGGGGCCGAGTAGTAGCCGCGGATGATCTTAGCCAGTGGATCGCCGCAACCGGCAGCCCACAGGTTGGTAATCGTCACTTGCCCGGGAACGGAATAGTCCATATTGCAGGTGCTAAACCCTGCGCCGGTATATGGACCGCCAGTGACATTGCCATTGGAATCATAGGTGTAATACGTGGCTGCGCCAAGATCCGAGATTTCTGTCCCGTTGGCTGCAGGTATGACGCCATTCTGCATTTCCGTGGTCGGTACGAAGGTATCCTCCGTTGATGCGTTGTTGGCTTGGAATCCCTCCCAGGTGAACTGGAAAAAGGCCTTGTCCCTCTTGATCGGTCCGCCGAGGGTAGCTCCGTACTGATTCTGGTTAAACTTCAGCGGCTTGTTCGGCAGACCCGCACTTAACTGGCCCTGTTTGTTGAAGAAATCGTTGGAGTTGAGGGCGGCGTTGCGGAAGTACTCATACTCCGAACCGTGGAAGGTGTTGGTTCCGCTCTTCGATGCCATGTTGATCACGCCGCCGCCGTTGCGCCCGAAGTCCGCAGTCTGGCCGTTGGACGTCACATTGAACTCTTCCACTGCATCCTGCGTCACCACCAGGCCCACTTGGTTGCCGCTGCCACCGAGGACGTTGACCGAGGCGCCGTCGACATACATGGCGCTTTCACCCGCCAAACTGCCGCCGATCGCATAGTTGCTCCAGCCTCCAGGCGAAGTGTGACCGCCCGGCTGCGTGCCCGTACCACCGGCCGTTGAGCCTTGCGGGATGACACCTTCGGCCAGCGCCAGCAAATTCATGATGTTGCGGCCGTTAAGCGGCATCTCCTGCACCGTTGCGCCCTGCACTTCGGTCGATAGCGAGCCCGAGTCCGTTTGCAGCAGGGGCGCCTCCGTAGTCACCTTTACAGTCTCGGTGACGGCGCCAATCTCGAGAGCCACGTTCCTGCGGACCGTCGCACCCACCGCCACATCCAGCCGCTCAAGGACGAAGCGCTTGAAGCCGGACTTTTCCGTTTCCATTTTGTAGACCGCGGGCAACAGGTTGACGACGCTGAAGTTGCCCGACCCGTCCGACTGTACCTTTCGCGCTTCGCTGGTTCCTTCGTTGGTCACCGTAACGGTGGCGCCCGGTACGGCCGCCCCCGAGCTATCCGTCACAGTTCCGAAGATGGCTCCATAAGTCGTCTGGGCAATCAGGTGCGATGACAACATCGTAAAGACCGCCAAGAGACAGGCAACACACCACATCCGCCTATTTGATACGTTCACTTTCATGAGTCGTACCTCTCTACGCACCCCGCGTATGCGTTTATTGTTCTTAAGGTTGCAGGTGCGGCATTTCAATCTGCCGGACCCCCGCTTCGTTTGCGTCATTCCGCCTCTCGCGATGGCTGGGTCGAAGGAAGGAGCGCCGCCCGAAAATGCCCATCTCGGTCGCACACAGTTTGGCGTCGACAAGCCGTCAATTCCGCGGATGATTCAAAACAATAGGTGAAGCCTGAATCCGGCACCTAGGTCAAGTACCGTATCGTACGGTATAAGTGCCCTGTGTTCATCAACTTGAATACTGACGGTTGAGTATAAACAGGATCGTATCGTACGCCTCGTGAAAAGAATCCAATCGGAATCATGGAGGCTATAATGGAGGAGCGCTCCGGATCGATCCAGACCTTGGAACTGTCAAGAGGTGGAACATTGGGCATAGAAGCCACCGAATACGCAGGGGGAAGTAACCTCTGCGCCAAATGGACTGAGCAGCAGCGGGCTATCGTCGCCGAGGAGTTGAAACATCTCCTCTCCGATCCGGCATTCAAGCACAGCGCACGCTGCAGCACTCTTTTGCGCGGGCTCGTTGAGCGGGCCTTGGCCGGAAACTTCGAAGGTATCAAGGAACGCACCCTCGGAGTTGAGATCTTCGGGCGGCAGCCTAGCTATGACACGAATGCGGATCCGATAGTGCGCATGACCGCCAACGAAATTCGCAAGCGACTTGCGCAGTATTGCCAGCAGACTGATCGCCAAACCGCCGTTCGCATCCGGCTCGTTCCAGGTTCCTACCTGCCTGAATTTGACTTCGAATTATCGGATAGACCTGTCGACAATAGAGGAGAGGATACTCGTGCTTCCGCAGCATCCGCTCCCGAATCTTCCATAACGGCGGTAGCCCCCGCGGAGGCCGGCGAGATGCTCTCCGCGGGAACCCCTTCTTCCCCGGACATTGCGGGGGAAGGAAAAGCAAAGCAAACGGTATCTCTTCTTCATCGCAAGTGGGTTTGGAGCAGTGCCGCCCTGCTCGTAGCAATTGCAGTCAGCGTCGCCATCGCAAATTCAGATCGTTTCCGGTCGACGCAATACCTGCTTTGGAAACCCCTGTTGGAATCGAAGACAGCATTGTTCATCTGCATTTCCGACGACAATCAGCTGCAGCAGGGAATCGGCGGGGAACAGGGGCAGAGGATCGCTGACATAATCGCTACGCGGAAGCTTCCTCCCTCTGTGGATTCTGGTAATTCCCGTGCCGCTTCATGGGGCGATCTTATCGCCGCTGAAGGGGTCTCCACCTGGTTGGCACAGCGTGGGAAACCTACCATTGCTCGGCCCAGCTCTGCCCTCACCCTTTGGGAGTTTCGCCGTCAACCGGCTATCCTTATCGGCTCCGTTGATAATCCCTGGTCCCTGATTCTGCTCTCTGATCTTCGCTTTAGTGTGCGGGTTGATCCAGCGGCACAGACCGTTTGGATTCAAGATGCACAGAATCCTAACAAGCGCGACTGGCTCGAGGACCTGCGGAACAGCGGAAATACGCACTATGACTACGCCTTGATCACACGGTTTCTAAACCCGGAGACAGGAACCTGGATTCTGGCCGTAGCCGGCCTCGAGCCAAATGGCACGATGGCCGCTTCTCAATTCCTGACGGACACAATAACCAACAGTCTCATTCCTCCCGGCGTGCGCACCAGCAGAAACTTCCAGATCGTCATTCGGGTGAATGAGATTTCCGGGAAAGTGAGCATTCCTCAGGTAGTTGCGTTTCATACCTGGTAAATGGCCGTGAGGCACCCAACCATGGCTCTCTGAAAACGGCGCGAGATTCTCTCGCCCCAATTTGGAATGACCGGTATCGCTGAAGCCTTTGTGATAAAGGGAATCGTGTCTATTTGGCCTTTCGATGCGGTCTATTTCCAATGAGACGCGGATATCATTGACCGAAGATCGCCAAGCATAGATTCCGGCCAGCCTGAACCGGGCGGGGATTGCTGGCGGTAAGACGCTCAAGATCAGCTTTTGCATCGGCATTCCCTTGGTCTGCCGCTTTCTTGTACCAGTCAATCGCCGTCTGGAGATCCTGTTTCCCGTCTGTCCGGGTTTCCCAGAGATTCCCCAGCGCCGCCATACCAGCTGAGGCAACCTTATCTCCACGTGCCGCGGATTTAGTATATAAATCAATTGCCTGATCGTAGCTTTGCTGGACGGCAAGCCCTCGTTCATAGAGGGAGCCGAGCAGACATTGACCAGTTATATCCTCTGTGTCAGCCGACTTGCGATAATATTGCTCCGCTTTCTTGTAATCGACCGCCGTGCCGTATCCGTTCTCATAACTGACGCCGACGTAACGGGGTGCTTTTCTATCGCCGCCTTCCGTCCCTTTGAGGAACCACTTCAGCGCCTCAGCATAATCCTTTTCGACGCCCATGCCTCGCATATAGAGGGATCCCATATCGGTCATGGCGGAGGCGTTCCCCTGGTCCACTGCCAGTTTGGTTAATTCATACGACTTTTTGAGATCGATGGGCAGGATACCCACCAGTTCAAAGTCCCCGCCCCGGTACTCGGTCCCCAATTGTGCCTGCGCTTTTGCATTCCCCAGGTCCGCTGCCTTCTTGAGATAATCGATTGCAGCTTGCTTGTCATGAGTCGTGTTTCGGGCATCCATAAACTTTTGCCACAGTTGTTCACCGCTCAGGTTTTGTACACTGCCATCATCGATGAGTTCCCGATAGATCACCTCGGATAACGGCATAAAGACCCTGGCGCCGGGCGCCGGCTTTGGCTGGTTCGGCGGCGGATCGCCCACTTCCGTCTGAATCTGCTGAAGCGCCTCGCCCTTGCCGACCAGTTCCTTGATTTTGTCGCGCTCGGCGATCACTTCGTTCACGCGCTGTTCGATCTGCTGCTTGCTTTGAACTTCGTCGCCGTGACCCACCACGTACCGGTCGGCATCGAGAGCGAGAAGCCCCTTGGCCGACTCGATCCACCCGGTCGAGGTTGCGTGCAGATTCCTCTTAATCAGCGCCGCATGAGGCTGATCGAGAACGATCAGGTCACCGGTGAAGACGAGCTTTTGCTCCGGCAGATAGATTGCCAGGTCGGCTGTCGTATGCGCTGGAGCCCAGTGGAGCAGATCGAACTTCACGCCATTGATCGTAGTGTCTTCGCGCTTGTCGACAGTGTGGTTCGGTAAATAATCGGCCGTAATGTCGCTGTGCCCGGAGGCGATTCCATCTTCGAGGATTTTCTTGCAGTTTTCCTGACCAATGATAGTGATGCCGATAGGAAATGTGCTCAATCCGCCAACGTGATCGCCGTCGGCATGGGTCAGGATAACGGTGGTAATCGGCTTGGGCGTAATCTTGGCTACTTCGGCTTGCAGCTTTTTGCCGCCTTCCGGACTCCGCGTCGTGTCGATCACGATTACGCCCTTATCGCCTACGATGATACCGGTATTACCGCTGCCGGCGCCACTCTGCACCCAATACACGTCGGGTGTCAGTGACTGTGTTGTCAAAACCATGGGTGGATGCGCGGGAGGTCCTCCCGCATTCGCAGATGGCGACTGCGGAGCCTGTGCAGTGCAAACAGCGGCCAGGCTTACAAGAGCACTTAGAAACACTACAACCAGAGACTGGTGCGTTTTCATCAATTACCTCGTCGTCGGTTACCGTTCAGTTATCGCTTCTCGCTGCTTCCAGCCGCGGAGGTCGCATTGTTTGTGAACTCGTTGTAAATGACTTCCGCCAGAGGGGGGAAGTAAGGAACGCGGCCGGTAGGATGCGCCTCCTCTTGTGTCGGATCGCCCGTGATAGCCTCGATCTCCTGAAGTGTCCTGCCTTTCGCAATGAGATCCTTGATCTGGTTGCGCTCGGCCACAAGATCGTCAAGCATCTTTTGGATGGCCGGCTTTGTAACCACTTCCTTGCCGTGTCCCGGGACATAGATGTCGGCGTCCAGGGAGAGGAGCCCTTTGAGCATTGCGATAAAGCCTTCCGATGTCCCGCCCTCGTCGGCGTGAATCAGCGGGTGGGTGCGAGTCATGGTCAGAATGTCACCGGCGAAGACGATTTTCTGGTCGGGCAGGTAGACCAACAGATCGCCGCCTGTGTGCCCGCCGCCGAAGTGCAGCAGTTCGAGCTTCACGCCGTCAATGGTGAGATCTTCCTTCACACCGGTCATGAGCCGTGTGGGAAGAGAAGCAGCCGTTGGCGCATTCTTAGCACCGGAAGCGATCGCTGCTTGGATCTGTTCCTTGCACTTGTCCGTGGCAATGATGGAGAAGGGCATGGGAAACGCGACTAGGCCCCCGGAGTGATCGAGATCGCCATGGGTAAGAATTGCCGTGTCTATTGGCTTGGTCGTGACTTTGGCAATGTCATCGAGGAGCCGTTGCCCGTCAGTGAGTGTCATTTTGACATCGACGACGATGACGCCTTTATCACCGACGATGACGCCACTGGCGCCACCGCCTCCCTCCACCCAAAATACATTCGGCCTCAGCGGGGCGATCGGAAAAGGATTCGCCACACCTAGTTGTTGCTGCGTGTTACCCGCTGGGGCCGCAGCAGGCTGCTGTGGCGCTGGCGCTGTGGCAGGCTGCTGTGGCGCTGTGGCAGGTTGCTGCGCGATCCCGACTGTCGCCACCATGAAAACCGCAATCGTCAGGCCGATGAACAGAAGTTTCCGCATAGAAACGTATTTCTCTTTCCAAGGCATAAGCTGCCCTACGATAGTAATCTTGACGACGCTTCAGCCTTCAAACGGTTCCGGCGCAATACCGGGCCTTCCGGGATACTTGGCAGCAATGGCCGCCACGGCCGGGTCGTCAAGAACCGTCAGGCGGCCGTTGTCATGCATGACGAAATCGCCGATCTTGAGGGTCGCATTGCGCAGATCGCCTGTGATGTGCGACATATACGGGAATTGCTTGTTGCCGCGAAAGGTACCCAGATGCGCATGAACATTGTGTGCGTCAGAATGCTCGATCATGCGACGGTACAGAACGCTAGGGCACTCCTGTGGCGCAACCCGTGCCTGAGGGTGAGTGCCAAAATGAAAATTATTGAAGAGGAATACATCGACCCCTCCTCCTTCTTTATCCTTCAGCATGTTCATGAAGCTCTGGATAGCTTCGGCTTCTGCACCGCCTTCGATCTTCACGATGCGGCCGCCTTCGATCTTCAACTGGACGGGCTTCTCAAAATATGGAGGAATTCCGATATACCGCGACCACCAACTCAAAGTGCGGTCAAAGACGTATGTGCCATTCCCATCGGCAAATGAGATTGGAGGGACTACCCACTCTGGCCATGGCAGATAAAAGCCTTCCTCACGTCGTACCGCATACTTTCCGCTCCGCGGCTTCAAAATGGTGCCCTCCAAATGCGTTCCGTTCGGATCTGTGAGGGTGAATTTGTCGCCGATCCCGACATGCAAAGATGCCTGATAACGAATTTCGCTGACCAGTTCCTGGGGTGTTTTCGCCCAAGCGGTGTTGAGCAACGAAGCGGTGGTGGCAAAATTGCGCACCATGGGAATCTTCTTGCTCCATTCAACGAATGTGTTGAAATCCTGAATTTCTTCGACAACCAGGTTGAACGAATGATTGATCACCATGTCGTTGCGGCCGAGCGCCTCCTGCACGACCTTCGGAAATGTCCACTGGCCGAAGCGCGGCCGTGGCTCGTTAACCCACAGAACTTCCGGCTTCGCGCCTCGGTCACGCACCGCTTGCTCGATCCAATAAATCGCATTGCGGTCGACAAGATTATCGCCGCCATAGAGGCCATCGATGTAGGCGAGGATCAGCACCTTGGTGCCGCCTTTAAGATGCCCTCCTGTACCATGATCCAGCAAGTCGTTGATTGCAATACCTGCATCGAGAGGGATGTCGGTTTCCTTGGCGCTGCTGCCGCCAGAGGGAGTAGTCGAAACTGTTGGGGAACCCTGGGCCGGACCACCTTGCTGCGCACCACCTTGAGGCGGACCTTGCGGTGGACCTGCTTGCGCCCAGGCGGATGCGCTTCTCTGTGAAATTCCCGCAACCACGGCCGAAGCGGCGGCACCCGCACGAAGAAAACTACGCCGCGTCCAGTTTCCAATCATGATTTTCCCTTTCCTTTGCCTTTCGGTGCTGACTAAATCGACTCCAGCTTGGCGAACGCCCCTGAACGTGACCGGTAGACACCTTTTCGGAGGTCGTGCGCCAAGTCTCGTGACCGACAACCCGCAATGGCCGTTCTAAGGGCGTTGTCTTCAAGGACAGATCGCTGTTCTCTTCCATCGAGAAGATCGCCCCATTTGCGGATAATTGGGAAGAGTAAGAAGCCTGAAGCTACGAAGCTAGGTCCAGTACCGTATCGTACGGTATTAGTGATCTTTAATGAACAACTTGCCATAACATTTCCGGCGTTCATTGCAGCGTATAGTACGCAGCAATGCTTCATCGGAAAGGAAAAGCCGCAGATCGACTTCCTTGGGGAACCGCTGGGTCCACTTATTGTTAGTCGTGACCTCGGTTGCCGCCCGTACCATTCCCTATCACGGAAATTGATCGTCGCCTTGATGGCGGACCTTGGTCAGCGGTGAACTTGAGGTAGTCTCCAAGTCACCGCGGTCCCGACGAAGATGATGTTCTTGCCAAAAGAATCTGTGGGTGCTGGTCTCAGGATGAATTTTCAGGATCGCGCCTCAGTCTTTTGTGTACGATACGTCACAATTGTTGCGCGCTTAAAACGGCCAAGTCTTTCATTCTGAATCACTAATACGGTACGATACAGTACTGGACCTATCTACTTCTCTCCCACCTGCACGATCCTCCAATCAATCAAGACAGGGATCATCTTGAAGTTCAGATCGGCTTTTATGCTGACTGGATGTGCCCTAGAGGAGGGTGAAAGTGGAAAGATTTGTGCCGCATCAGGCACTCGTGCCTGCGTCCCTTGTAGATGAACACTACGAAGACGAGTTTGAATTCCCTCTCTGGAAACTCATCAAGGAATGCGCTGAGCGGGAAGACATTAGCTACTCGAAAGCCTCCGAATTGGTGGTCCCCGAGTACGCGAAGAGCATCCGGTACGGGGATCATGCCTATGAGGATGCGGTGATTGAGGCGCGGGAAAAAGAAATGGCTGCGGAGCGCCGTTACGAGGTGCCGAAGCACTAAGGGAGGTTCAAATTGTCGTTGAATGCAGTTGTGGACAAAGTTCTAGAAACGGATGTGCTGGTGGTCGGCGGCGGAACTGCCGGGTGCCCACTGGCGGCCAAGGCCGCCGAAGCGGGCCTGAAGGTCATGATTGCTGAAAAATCGAAAACCGAGCGCAGCGGCAACGTCGGCCATGGCGTAGACGCCTACGGAATTTTCGCGCACGGCATCTCGGTAGTGGACTCCGTTAACCAATGGGCCAAGAAAGAGATGCAGGGCTGCAATGGTCCGGGCCACTGGGTTAACTCCAGCCTGGACTACGTCCTCTTCAAGCGGGGCTTCTGGGCGCTCGAAGAACTGGAGAGGATGGGCCTGCCGATGCGGTGGCACGACGGCAAGCACTACTGGATCCCCCACCTGCTCCGCGGACCCGGAATCAAGGCCGGCCTCCGGGTGAACTGGCAGAACGTGAAGCCGCAGATGGCCAAAATGGTCAAGCAGCGCGGTGTGAAGGTGCTGGATCGCACCATGGTCGTCGATCTGCTCACGAACGACGGCAAGGTAGTAGGCGCGACCGCGGTGAACACGCGCACCGGCGAATTCATAGTGATCAAGGCAAAGGCCATTGCGCTGGCCGCCGGCATGTTCTGCCGCTGCTTTGAGCCGGAGACGCCGACACCCTGGAAGTACAAGATGCGGTACCACTATTGCCCCGCCAGCATTTCCGGCGATGGCTTTGCTCTCGGTTACCGCGCCGGCGCCAAGCTGGTCAACATGGACATCAACGGGTGGGGCTTCAGAATTCGCGACGACAATACGATCTCCTTCGGCAACTTCCCGAACAACGACGGATCGCCGGCAAAGATCGTTAACTGGAAGGGGGGATCGGTTCCCTGGAAGAGCTTCCACGACGTCAGAGGCTACAACCAGGCAGAGCATGATGGCACAGCGCCGATCTATTACAGCCTGAATCACCTTCCCGACGATTACCAGAAGCGGTTGGAGCTGAACTACAACGACGAGTGGCTGCTGGCGCTGAAAATCGCGCAGGACAGAAAATTCAATCCGCGCACGCACTGGTGGGAGTCCGGTGTGAACAAGCCGCTTCAGTTCATGATGCCGCAAGGCGTGGCCACCGACGAGCACTTCCAGTCGACGGTTAGAGGACTGTATGCAGTGGGCGATAACGCCGCCGGCGTGGGCGGAGCGTATGGCGCCTGCATCTCCGGTCTGGTCGTCGGCGAGGAGGTTGGAGCGTATATCAACGACGCCTCCGGCTTTGAGATCGACGAAGCCCAGGTGGCAAGGCAGAAACAGATCGCAATGCAGCCCACTACCGTCGCTGTGGGCGACGGAACTGAGCCCCTGGATGTGGAATGCGCCATCCGCTGGCTCTGCGAGCGGTATGCCGGCAACTTCAAATCGGAAGGCATGCTGCGGGAAGGACTGCGCCGGTTCAACTCACTGAAGAGCGAGTTCCTGAACAAGATGGAGGGAACCAACCCGCACCATCAGATGAGGGCTCTGGAAGTAAGAAACATCATGGACATGGCCGAGCTTCACCTCTACGCCGCCCTGAACAGGAAAGAGAGCCGCGGCAACTTCGTGCGTGGTGATTATCCCGAGTCGGATCCCGAGTGGCAAAACAAAGTCTCTTTCCAGCGGATTAATAACGGCGTGCCGGTGATTGAAGTCGGTGAGCTGCCCTATATCAAGCAGGAATTACTCGATGCAGAGGAGGTAAAGAACTAATCATGGCCGTCGTCAAGGTTGACTACTCCAAATGTATCGGATGCAAAACCTGCTATGAAATGTGTCCCATGGATGTCTTCACGTGGGACAAGGAGAAAGAGAAGCCGGTCGTCGCCTACATCGAAGAGTGCTGGATATGCGGCATCTGCTGGATGGACTGCGGGAGCAGGGCGATCGACATCCGCCTGCCGGCGTCGAATTGGTAGTTGGTTGCCTCCAACGAACTTCCGATTATTGAGGGCAGGCCAACATTGACCTGCCCGTTTTACTCAACCAGATTTTCAAAAAGCGTCAGGAAGACAAACGCAGATTAAAGAGCCTCCAGGAGAGTTTAGTGTTTAAGGCGCTTCCCCTAGTTGCGATATGGGTTATGAATGCCGACGGCAGCAACCAACGCCCGGTGACTGACAGCCACTGGGAAGATTCAATGCCTTGCTACATGCCACCTTACGCACAGTAGCTATATGGGGCAGATCGTTCGTGATTAGGAGAACCGGCGCGGCGAAAAGGTTCTTGAAGTCGGGCCGAAATTCCGATGATGGGAGACGTTATATGACACGAAGCACCGAAAGATATGCAGGGAACAGAATGGCAACGGAGCCTGCCGGCCGCACTGCAACCGCTACCATGCAGGAAAGACGTGTTCCCAGCCGCTGGGTCCTTATTATTTGTGCATTTTCCGGCTTCGTGACACCGTTCATGGGTTCGTCCGTAAACGTCGCCCTGCCTGTCATTGGCAGGAACCTCAACATGGACGTTCTGCTCCTCAATTGGATCACCCTGGCTTACAATCTCTCCTCCGCTATCTTTCTGCTACCACTGGGCAGGCTGGCCGACCTCAAGGGCAAAGAAATCATCTTTAAGTTTGGCCTGGCCCTGTTCACCATCTTTTCCCTGGCATGCGCACTTGCCTGGGACCCGTACTCTCTGATCGCCTTCCGTCTCCTCCAGGGCCTGGGCGGAGCGATGATCTTTGGAACTTCCAACGCAATTCTTTCCGCCTCTTACCCTCGGGAGGAGCGCGGCAAGGTGCTCGGCATTTACGTCACCGTCATGAGCCTTGGCACCGTGCTCGGGCCCGCGATCGGGGGCATCACCACGCAAGCTTTCGGGTGGAGATCCCTGTTCGGATTAGTCGCCGCACTTGCGCTGGCAAACACCGTGTTCGGGTTTTCCTTTCTGCGCAATACGCCCGCGCAATCGAAGGCGCGGATGGACGTGTCCGGCTCTCTTGTGTACTGCGTGTCGCTAACCTTTCTTACACTCGGTTTTTCCAGCCTGCCGTCGGATAAGGGCTGGTTGTACATGGCTGTGAGCGTCGTAGGAATGTTTGCCTTCGGATTGATCGAACTCAGATCGTCCTCCCCGTCCCTGGACATCCGGATATTCAAGGGCAACGCCCCATTTATCTTTTCCAACCTTGCCACGCTCCTGAACTTCTCCGCGAGTTTCGCAGAGGTCGTCGTGCTTACTCTTTATCTGCAGAACATCAAGGGCCTGAGACCCGGCCAGGCAGGGTTGGTCTTCATGGTGCAGAGCGTGACGATGGTTCTGTTTTCCGCCTATGCCGGCAAGTTATCTGACCGCGTTCCTCCCGGACGCGTTGCTGCCATCGGCATAGGACTAATCGCAATAGGCCTCGGCGCATTTACATTCCTGAGCCCTTCTACGCCGATATGGTTCATCATCGCGTGCGTCGCCGTCATCGGGTTGGGGTTTGCATTCTTTATTTCGCCGAATACCAATGCGGTGATGAGTGCCGTGGAAACAAAGGACTACGGCGTCGCATCGGGCGCGCTAGCCACCATGCGCCAGGTCGGGCAGATGATCTCAATGGGCATCATCATGATGCTGTTCAACATCATTATGGGGGCGACGACAAGAGTAAACAAAATTACTCCGGAGTCCTACGGTTCGTTCTTGCGGTGCTCCAGAATCGGATTTATCGTGTTCACCGGGCTCTGCGTGCTGGGCGTATTCGCTTCGCTTGCCAGAGGAAAATCGAAAAAGAGCAGCGGTAAGAGGTTTGTCACGGATTTTGCAGGTTTCGGTCTGCTGATCGATTCCAGCGATTGCGACGGATGCCTGGCCTGCGAGGCAGCTTGCCATTTGGCGCACAATGGCCAATGGGGGATGCGCGTCACCGGTAATGTTCCTCAGCCCTCGGAATTGTGTGACCTGTGCTCCGCGCGCACGCAGCGCGGCGAATTGCCCGTCTGCGTCGAAAGCTGCCCGCTCCACTGCATTCGCTACGGCCCTGTCGACCAGCTTGTCGAACAATTGGCCCATACACCCGGAGCAGCGCTTTTCCGGCCGCACTAGAAGCGCTCGCCATCGGTCCAGTCTCCAATCGCCGTGGCAAAAGCATGAACCTAACCTCTATTCCGATCTATCACGCCCTGGGGTGTTTTCCAGCACCGGTAGCTCCCTAGAATCGCGTATAAACCACATGCAGCTCTGCCGTGGCAAGGGTGCAATCCTTTATGGCATCCAGCAGTACGGCGCGACTCACCGCAGATGGTTCGACGTTGAGCTTGACCGGCGCTGACAGGGCATAGACCGTATAGATATAGGTTTTCGGCCCCGGGCCTTTCGAGTGCGGTGGGGCATATTCTGTCCGGCCGTTGATGCTGTTGTTCCCCAGCTTTCCAACCCCTGTCACATTCTTTGGCAAGCTTTGAACATCGGCGGGAATGTTGTAAAGGATCCAGTACCACTTGGTTATTCCTTCAGGATCGATGTGGTGCATGATCACAGCTAAACTCCGGGTTGCGGCCGGCAGCCCGCTCCATTCCAGCGGCAGCGTCGCGCTCTCACCGTCGCCCGTGTACTCTTTGGGGAGTTGGCCGCCATCGGCAACCGCAGGGCTTCGCAACGTAAAGGTCGCCGTCGCATTGACTGATGGTGTCGAGGCGCTAGTTGAGGCGCTTGAGGACGCAGCGGTTGCGGCAAAGAGAAAATCAGAGCTTGGCAGGGAGGGCAGTTTCTGCAGCGGATTTGAATACATATAAGCAGGTGCGCTCTGGTAGCCATCGAGGTTGCGGAGTTTGATACAGGCGGCGCGTTGAGCCGGCGTCAGCGTCCGGCCGACTTTGGAGAACGCTGTGGCGTACATCCAGGACATTTCGCCGTCCAGTTCGCCATAACGGCGGCCGAGCGTCAACACCTTTGCCTTGTCCGCCTTGCTCCCGGCCAAAAACTTCCGCAGCTCCTCGGAAATGGCCCGGCGAACTTCCACGGTTTCCGCAAGCAGCTTTTTCTGTTGGTCGGGAATAGCGGTGATGTTTTCGCGCTGCTCGGCAGTCAGGAGCTTGAGAAAATTCTCGCCGCTATCGCCGGTTTCGGCCGTGCTGATGTCGTAGTTGCGCTTGTTCATCGCCGGCATGTCCTTCATATAAAAACTGCCGAAATACGTGCCGTGGCGTTCGGGGCAAAAATAGGTGTCTGCCTCGACCGAGCCGCCATACCAACTGAAAAACTCGCTGGCATAGGTCATGTAGGCCACGGTGAAGAACCTGGATGTGCCCGGATTGGCGCGCTTGAGCGCCTCGCTCTCGTCCTTCTCGGGCCAGGTATTGAAATCGCCGAACTTCATTTTGGCGAATGCAGCTTTCTGTTCCGGCGTGAGTGAGGCCACGACCTGGCCAAAGACTTCGGCGCGGCGGTAGGCAAGTTCGGCGTCGAGGGCGTAGAAGTCGCCCACGTAGCGGATGACCGCCTCGCGATTGAGCCCGGAACTTCCCTTGGGAATCGTTCCGTCCTTCTCCCGTTGGAACGCCTCAATCAGCGGCATGCGTTTGAGCGCGAGCTGCTCGAACTGCGGCGCCTGTTCGGCGGCGAGATCCGCGAACATCTGACGCTGCTTCTCGTTGAGTATGTACAACACATCGCCGGCCGCGCGCGTGAGGAAGATGGGATTGTGCCCCTTCCCGGCGGCGTCAATGTCGCGCATATATTGAAAGCCGAAGAAGTCGGCCACCTTCCCCGGCGGCATGAAAGTGGCCGCGCCGAAATCACCGGTGAGAAAGGCCAGTCCGCTGAAGGCGATGGTACTCAGTTGCGCACGATCCGAGATTGCCTGCACAAGGGTGTACTGGCTTTGCTGTCCCTGCCCACGAGGCTCCGGACGACTGCGTTCTTCCTGTGTCCCTCCCGCCGCAGATCTCTGCGAAGCCTGATCGCTCCCGCCTGTCTGGCCCGGCGGCGGCGCCAGGTCGCGTAATTTGTCCGGGTCAAATCCTGCCGCCTTGACTGCCGCGTTCAATGCCGCGCCGCGGTGGAGACCCGCCTGGCGGAATGCCTCATGGATGGCTTGCGCCTGGTCGGCCGTGAGCGTGCTTGCGTCGTATTTGGAGAGGATAGTCCGTAGCTGCGCCTGCTGCGCCTCCGTCAACGATTCCGTTGTTCCAGTCTTATCCTCGCCGCGTTGGCCGCTGGGGTTGTCTTGCGCCGTGGCGAGGTATGTCGAAATGCCGAGCACCAGTGCAGTGATGATGAGTAGTTTCTTCATGAGGTTGTTCCTTTCCAATTGTCTGCTGCTTCCATCGCTATCGCCATTGGCGTTTTCATTCCTATCACTTCCGCGGTTCCTTCACGCCTTGTGCATTTCCGATCGCGTGCGCGAAGCTACGTGCGGGTTACGGCTCAGAGAAAAGTAAATCGGAGTCGTTGAGATAGGGCGTCAGAACGCTCGTGTCCGTAATGGGATCAGCGTAGAGATAGGGCGTGGTGGCTACTGTGAAGTTGAAGGGCGTGCCGTCCGCGTAGGTGCCGCTGAGGATGGATACCCGCAGCGCGGCAAGTTGCGCCTGCTGGCTCGCGGAGAGAGCGCTGTTCAACTGGGCAAACGCGGTGGCGTAGTTATAGTTGTCTTCGCCGTCTAGGTCGCCGTAAGTTTTCGAGAGCGCAAGCACCTGCGCATTGACTTCGGCGCTCGAATCCGTCGAAACCATCAGGCTGCGCAAGAGCGTTGCGATCTGCGTCCGTGTGGCCACGATGTTCGCATCGCCGGCATAAAGGTTGTTCCTCTGCACATCTACGAGGTTGGTTACGGGAGTTGCCTGGGCCTGCGTCACATAACCCTGCGAAGGGTCGATGATGGCGCTGCCCGCCGTATTGGTCAGTTCCTCGCTGATGTTGTACCCGGAGACTCCCATTGCTGGAGCATCTTTGATGTAGAACCCGCCGTAGTAGGTTCCGTGGCGTTCGGGGCAGAAGTAAACATCCGCGTAGAGCGAGCCTTCGTACCATGCAAAGATATCGCTGGCATAAGTCATCACCAAGGTGCCAGTGCCCTGGGGAAGATTCCTCATCTTGGACGCGACCTGATCGTTGGTAATATCCGGCCACTCGTTGAAACCCTTGCCTTTCATCGACTGCAGGTAGGCAATCTGGGTCGAGTCCATGGAGTTGTAGACGTTCACGTAGAGCATCGCCCGGTCGAAGGCCAACTGGCCGTCGATCAGGTAGAGCGCGCTGGAGGCCTGCTTGACCGCGTCGAGATTCAGCCCGGAGGAACCGGCCGGAATGTCGCCCGTAAGATCGCGGAGAAATCCATCCATCAGCGTGTAGCGCTCGTACGCGTAAAGGTTGACCTGGCTGAGCTGAGTCGTCGCCAGAGATTCGAGTTGGGCCATCTGGCTGTCACTCAGAATGTAGATCACATTGTTGGCCACGCGCGTCAGGAAATCCGTGTCGTGTCCCATGTTGTCCGGGTCGGTGTCGCGCAAATATTGAAACCCGGTGTAGTCGGCCACTTTGCCCGGCGGAAAGAAGGACTGCGCATCCAGGTTGCCGGTGATAATCGCCAGACCGTCGAAGGCAATGGTCGTGCTCTGCGCCGTATCTGAAAGGGTAAGGGTCATATCGTAGCCGGATGCCGAGACCTCAGGGCTCACCGTCACGCTCTGGCTGGCCGTTGCACTACCAGCCGTGAGCGTGACTGTGTACGTCCCCGGAGAGGCATAGATATGACTGGGGTTTTCCAACGTGCTCGTGCTGCCGTCCCCGAAGTTCCAGGACCAGGCGTCGGAACTGCTCTGGGTTTTATCTGTGAATGCTACGGAGTGGGCGCTGAGGGGCGATGCCGGACTGAAGGTGAAGGCTGCGGATGACCCCTGCGTGCCAGTCTGCGTTCCCAATCGAATGGCCGAGTTGCAACCCAATAAACCGGCTATTATTGCCGAAGCCACAAGCATAAGAGTGGGTCTGCGATCGTTCATATCAAACCTCGAGGAGGCCCCGCGCCAGATTCCCTGTGCGCTCTTCGCCTCCACTTTGCAAACTACTCGTCGCAAATTACGCCACCTCCTGCATTTCCATTACATTTTTGTCATCGAGTGAACACTCCGTCTTCGGCTGGGATACACTCAACGGCAAGAGAAAGTTCATGAACGTGCTGCTGGTCGAGGACGAGAGGAAGATTGCCCAGTTCGTCTGCGCCGGGCTCCGGGAACAGGGCTTTGCCGTCGACCATTGCGACAATGGGACCAACGGCTTTGAATACGCCTGCCGCGGCGGGTACGACGTCATCGTTCTCGACATCATGCTTCCGGGCCGCGATGGGCTCTCTGTTCTGAAAGGCCTGCGCAAGGCCGGCAATGCCACTCCCGTCATCCTGCTCACGGCGCGCAACGAACTGGACGACCGCATCGAAGGGCTTTCTCTCGGCGCCGACGACTACCTCGCCAAGCCTTTCTTTGTCGAAGAGCTGATCGCACGCATTCAGGCCGTGGTGCGGCGGAGCTCCGGCGAGGGGCAGAATCTGCTTGCGGTTGGAGACCTGAGGCTCGATCGCTTTTCCCGCGAAGTAAAGTGGCGCGGCGAGGCCGTCGATCTGACCGGTCGTGAATTCAACCTGATCGAGTACCTCATGCGCTCGCCAGGCCGCGTCTTTACCCGCACTCAGATCCTTGAACATGTCTGGGGATACGATTTCGATCCCAGCACCAACGTCGTGGATGTCTGCATTCAGCGCATCCGCAGGAAGATCGCTTCCATCGGGGCCGGCGCCGATGGGGAATCTCCCATTGAAAGCGTACGCGGCGTCGGCTATCGCTTCAGGAAACTGGCATGAACAAGTACTTTCGTCTGCGCCTGGCCCTGCTTTCCGCCTTGCTTAGCGGACTGGCGCTGACCGCCTTCGGCCTCAGCACATGGTGGCTGATCCGCGCCAGCAAGATCGAGCGCATGGACAATGACCTCCGGGCCCAGGCCGAGCGCGAGACCGGTAGAACGCGAGATTCCGGAGAATGGCAGCGGACTGAGGCCAGAATGGCGGCCGAGACCGGCATTCGCGACAGCAAAAATCTGCTTCTTCTGGTCGAGGATGGCTCCGGAGCAGTTCTCTACCGTTCGTCCACTTGGCCGGCCACACTGGATCTCGCGAAGCTCCCATGGCCTGCATCACCTGCCGCGCCACCGAAGGCCGAACCGGCTCCGAGGCCTGATCCCGATCCCCCTGGCGCGGATCGCGCTCCCCGACGGCAACCGCCACAGGGAGAGCCGGCGCCTCCCGGTCCGCCACCTGTTTCGCGCTCCGTCGCGATCACCGCGGACGGGCACCGCTGGCGCCTTGGCCTCTCTGCGACGAACCGCTCCAGAATTGCAGTCGCTGTCGACGCAGCCGCCGTCGATGCCGACATGCGGGGAATCCTCAGCGCCTTTCTTGTAGCCTTGCCGCTCTGTCTCCTGCTCATTGGCGCCGGAGGCTGGGTCTTCTCCAGCCGGGCGCTGCGCCCTCTGAAGAAGCTCACTGCAACTGCCCGCCGGGTCACTGCGGATGGACTCGACCAACGAATTTCACTCCAGGGAGAGGACCGCGAGTTTGTTCAACTCATTGAAGTATTCAATGGAATGCTGGAGCGACTGGAGCGCAGCTTTAAGCAGGCGCACCGTTTTTCGGCAGATGCCGCACACGAATTGAGAACCCCCCTCGCCATTCTGCAGGGGCAACTTGAGCGTGCAATTCACGAGGCGGAAGACGGCTCGACTATGCAGGCTGAACTGACCGGCATCCTCGACGAGGTCAGACGCCTATCCACCATTTCCAGCAAGCTCCTGCTCCTCTCCCAGGCCGACGCCGGCAGCCTGAAGATTCATGCTGAGCCATTCAATCTTTCCAGGGCCCTGACCGATCTGGTTGAAGATACCGCCATGCTTGCCCCGCACCTGCTGGTTACCGGCGATATCCAACCTGGCCTGACCATTCACGCCGATAGCAGCTTGTTACCCCAGGTTCTGCATAACCTCATCAGCAACGCCATCAAGTACAACGTCGATCATGGCTGGATTCGGATATCCACGGCCATCCTGCCCAAGCAAGTTGAAGTGCAAGTGGCCAACCCGTCACCAGGCATTCTACCTGCAGATCGCAATAGGATCTTTGATCGCTTCTTCCGCGCCGACCCTAACCGCAGCCGGCAGGTGGAGGGCGTCGGCCTCGGCCTGAGCGTTTCGCGGGAAATCGCGCGCGCCCACGGTGGCGATTTGGTTCTCAACGTCGATCTAGCGAATGTTGTGCAGTTCTCTATGTTTCTGCCATCCTGAGCGGCCGGTGTGAATTCCAGCTTGAGAAAAGCAACCCCTGACGGAACTCTGACTTTGATTTCCAGCATTGGTATCGAAGCACCGAGGGGTTGCCTGCCGAGGGGCAGAGCCAATCGTTCTTCCGCGCGTGGAACCCGAGCAACTCGGAGATTGAGTTCCGATTAGAGTTGGTGGTAAGCTCGATCTTATGCAGGGTAGGGTCTTTGGCTCTCGGTGGCAGTTGGTTGTGGGGGGCGCGTTGTTGTGTATTCTCGTCGCCGTGTTCGCGGTCGAGGCAAAAATGGCCCCGTACAGCCAAGAAGACAGGTCGCTTGCCCAGATCAGTGCGACAAAATTGGAGCCTGGCGATGCTCCCAAGTTGATTGCCCAACTGCGATCGGCTCCTGCGGTCGTACATCGCTTTCCTGCAGATCCCCCTCTTGTACTGGCAATGCCCGCAGCCCCGATCTCACGGTTTGTCGGATCGGACCGCGATTGGCACCAGAATTTCCCCGGCTTCTCCCCGCATCTCCTTCGGCGTCCTCCACCGCAATCCTAGCTTTTTCGAGTGACGAACTTGCAATAGGGTCCGATTCGAGCCGTTTCCGGCATCGAACCAGACCCCCGCGCCGAATGGCCGTCGAGCTTCCTCACTTCACGCGGACTTAGGTGCGATGCGATTGGGCCACGAGGCGCGGCTCATTCCGCGCCCCGGGTCGCATTCTCGCGCCTTCGGATTATCAGCGAAAGCGAATCAGGAGGAAATTTTGCAATGCAACCTGCACGAATCGGACTTCGGCTAACGAAAGCCTGCGGCGTAATCTGCGCCACAGCCATAGTGTCTCTTCACTTCAGCGCTTGCCGCTCGCAGGATGACGCCGGCCGCACGCTCGCAGCATCCATTCCTGCCGCGCGCGTGGCCCAAGCCCAACGCGGCGACATCTCTCATGTTCTGACCGTGGCAGGGCAGTTTCAGCCGTACCAGGTCGTGGATGTCCATCCCAAGGTCAGCGGCTACATGAAGAAGATTAACGTCGACATTGGGGACATCGTTCATCAAGGCGAGACGCTGGCAGTTCTGGAGGTGCCGGAACTCAGGGCGCAGCTCGAGCAATCCGGCTTCCAGCTCAAGCAGAGCCAGGAGGAGATTGCACGCGCCGCGCAGGAGATCAAACGCGCTGAGGCGCTGAACTACGCGCTTCACGCAGCATCGGTTCGGCTGCAGCAGGCGGCAGCCACGCGTCCCGGCCTGGTCGCGGAGCAGGAACTGGACGATGCGAAGGCAAAAGACCTTGATTCGCAGGCGCAGATCGACGCCGCAAAAGCCGCCATGGCCGCTGCCGAGCAGCATGCTGAGTCCGCCCGTGCCGAGAACGAGCGCGTCCAGGCGCTCGAAAATTACACCAACGTTACCGCCCCCATCGCCGGCGTGGTCATCTGGCGGTATGCCGATACAGGCGCCCTGATTCAGGGCGGCACGGAATCGAACCAGTCTGCGCTTCCCATCGTGCGGCTGTCGCAAAGCGGCCGGTTGCGCCTGCGGTTTCCCGTGCCGGAGGCTGACGTGAAGTACGTGCATGATGGCGACACGCTGGACGTGCGGGTGGACGCCATCGACCGCTCTTTTACCGGGAAGGTTGTGCGCTTCACGCGCAATGTGAATTTCGAGACGCGAACGATGGAGACCGAGGTGGACGTAGACAACCGCGATCTCTCCATCGCTCCCGGCATGTACGCGAATGCCGCCCTGCGCCTGGACCAGGTGGAAAACGCGGTGACCATCCCCGTGGAAGCCCTGGTCCTCAATGGTCAACAGGAGACGGTGTACGCAGTCGACAACAGCAATCACATCCATATTCGGAAAGTCGATGTGGGGATAACGGGATCAAAGCTCGCTGAGATTCGGAGCGGGCTTCAACCCGGCGACCGCGTGATCGTAGGCGGTCAGGAAAAATATCGGGAAGGTGAAGAAGTCAATCCGCTGCAGGCCTCCGAACCTGCTTCGGAGACGGTGCAGGAGACCGGCGGCATGATCGACCTGAAAGCCGGGGGCAGCGGAGGAGGGCAATAATGCCGAAGTTTGCGCTGCGCTATCCGTTCTTCATTCTCATGCTGTGCCTGGTGATCGCGCTGGTGGGCACGGTCACGATGATGCGCATGCCGGTTGATCTTTTTCCCGACATCGATATGCCGGTGGTGGTGGTGGCCACGTTTTACAGCGGCATGCCGCCCAAGCAGATTGAAGCCGACATCACCAACACCTTCGAGCGCTTTTTTACCTTCGCTTCCAACGTGGACCACAGCGAGTCCCGCTCGCTCACCGGCGTCAGTCTCATCAAGATTTACTTCAAGCCGGGCACCGATGCCAACGCCGCGCTGAGCAATATCGCCAACCTGGCCATGGCAGATCTGCGCAGGCTGCCCCCGGGAACTTTGCCGCCCGTGGTGCTGGGCATGACGGCCTCCACGCAGCCGGTGTGCCTTGTCACGCTCAAGGGCCAGGGTCTCGACGAAACCAAGCTCAAGGACCTCGCCCACTTCGAAGTGCGGAACCAGATCACGAACGTGCAGGGAGCGTCCGTTGCCCTGCCCTACGGCGGAGCTTACCGGCAAATCCAGATTTACGTCGATCCGCTCAAACTCGAGGCCCGCAACCTGAGCCTCGAGGATGTGGTGAAATCTGTCGACAGTTCCAATCTGATTCTTCCCGCAGGCGACGTGCGCATCGGCTCCAAGGACTACGACATTTACGCCAACAGCCAGTTTCCCGACGCGAATTCCATGAACCAGATGCCGCTCAAATCGGTGGGAAATTCCTCGGTGCTGGTCGCCGATGTCGGCAAGGCAGTTGACTCCAGCATGTTGCAGGACAGCATCGTCCGCATCGACGGCCAGCGCTCTGTCTACGTGCCCATCTTCAAACAGGGCGGAAACTCGAACACCATCACCATCGTGAACGGCATAAAGTCCGCGGTCAGCAAGCTTGTCGATGTTCCCGCCTCGCTCAAAACTTCGGTGGTCTTCGACCAGTCGGTATTCGTGAAGATGGCGATCTCGAACGTATCGCGCGAGGCCATTATTGGACTCGTACTGGCGGGAGTCATGGTGCTGGTCTTCCTGGGAAGCGTTCGCGCCACCGTCGCCGTGCTCATCGCCGTGCCGCTCTCGGCGCTGGTCTGCCTGCTGTTCACCAGCGCCATGGGCGGCTCCATCAACACCATGCTTCTGGGCGGGCTGGCTCTGGTTTTCTCGCGCCTCATCGACAACGGCGTGATCGTGCTCGAAAACATCTTCCGCCATATGGAGATGGGCAAGACTCCCCAAACGGCAGCCGACGAGGGAGGGACCGAGGTGTCCATGGCGGTGCTGGCGGCCACCTTCACTACCGCCATCGTCTTTTTCCCGGTCACCACCTTCACCGGCGTCAGCAAATACATTTTCACGCCCCTGGCGCTGGGAGTGGTGTTTTCCATCTTCGCTTCTTACTTTATTGCGATGACCGTCGTGCCGCTCTTCTGTGCCAGATTCATCCCGTCTCCTATCCACGAGGAGCACGTTGACAGGCCGGGGAAGAACATCTTATTCCGCTTCGATCGCGCCTTCAACGAGAAGTTTCACAAGATGCTTGACTGGTACGAGAATCTCGCCAGGAGAGTGTTAAGGCGGCCGTTGGCGGCCACCATCGCGATCAGCGCCGGAATGATCGTGCTGCTGGCGGTCACGTTTCCTTTTCTGGGCCGGGCTTACTTTCCCCGCACCGACCCCGGCCAGTTCATCATCTACGTGCATATGCCCAGCGGGTCGCGGCTCGAGGTGAGCAACCAATATATCGCCCGGGTGGAGAACGTGATCCGCGGCGTGGTCAAGCCCAAAGATCTCCAGATGATCGTCTCCAACATCGGCGCGCATGCCGGCATGGAGGCGATTTATTCCCCCAACTCCTCGATGGACACGGCCTTCGTCGAAACCAGCCTGAAGGAAGATCACAGCATCAGTAGCTACGAATACATGCGTCGCGTGCAGGCAGACCTTTCAAGCCAGATCCCCGAGCTTTCCACCTACTTCCAGGCCGGTGGCCTGATTGACGGCGTGATTAACCAGGGCCTGCCGGCGCCGATCGATATCCAGATCGGCTCGAACGATTTGAATGGATCTTACGCGCTGGCGCAGCAACTCGCGGCCAAAATCCAGGCCATCCCCAACGTGAGCAGCGTCTACATTCCGCAGAGTGTCAACTATCCGGGGCTGGCGCTGAACATCGACCGGGAGCGCGCCAGCCTGATCGGTCTTTCGACAAAAGAGGTCGTCGATAACGTCATTACCGCGCTGACATCCGATGGCATGATTGCTCCCAGTTACTGGATCGATCCCTCGACCGGCAACAACTACATGGTCACGGTGCAGTATGCCAACCACTGGATCGACAACATGTCGATGCAGGATCTCAAAAGCATTCCGCTGCGCGGGACGCGGCCGGCAGGATACAGTCCCGGCGAAGAGGCCGAGCAGGCCGATCCCACGATCTTCGGCGACCATCGGTCGGGCTATGTGCCCCTCGGCGAAGTGGCCAACATCCAGCAGATCAACACGCCCACCGAAGTCGACCACATGCAGATCCGCCGCGTGATCGACGTCTATGTCGCCACAAAGACCGAGGCTCTGCAAGCCGTCGGCAGCCAGATCGATAAGCTGCTCGCCGCGACTCCGCACGACCGCAACACTGTCCTTAACGTTCGCGGCGCGGTCGTGAATATGAACGAGGCATTTCACGACTTCGGCATCGGCCTCATCGTCGCCGTGGCGCTGGTTTACCTCATTCTGATGGCGCAATTTGCGTCGTTCCTCGACCCCTTCATCATTCTGATGGCGATTCCGCCCGGGTTGCTTGGCGTTGTGTTCATCCTGGTGCTGACCGGCAGCACGCTGAACATCATGTCGCTCATGGGCCTGATCATGATGGCCGGCATCGTGGTGTCGAACAGCATTCTCATTGTTGAATTCACGGGCATTCTGCGCCAGCAGGGCAAGCCGCTCGTGGAAGCGACCATCGAGGCGTGCCGCGTGCGCCTGCGGCCAATTCTGATGACATCTTTGGCCACGCTGCTGGGCATGATCCCCATGGCTCTGGGCCTGGAGGCCGGCAGCGAACAATACGCGCCGCTCGCGCGCGCCATCATTGGCGGCCTCACCGTCTCGGTCGTTGTCACCGTTTTCCTGGTTCCTGCGGTCTACCTGTTGATCCACGGGCGGGGCCGCAACGAAACTGCCGCTGCGGAGGGAATCGACCATGCGTGAGCGGGTTTCATTTCAACTGGCCGCATCTGCCGCCCTTCTCGCTGCTGTATTCACGGCGCCGCGCGCTAGGGCGCAAGCGGAACACCCTGAGCTGCCTGACGCGCCAGCCGCACAGTTGATCGCCGGCACCACCCCGCAAGCGGCGCAGCAGATACAACCACCTGCCACCGGTGCGCAGACGGGCGGCGGAGATCAGAGTGCTGCCGGGCAGACAGGCCTTTCGCTCACGGTTGAGCAGGCCGAGCAAATCGCGACCAAGAGCAACCCCAATATCAGCGTTGGCCGCCTGCTTGCGCTCGCGCAGGCCCAGGTCATGCGGGAAGTGCGGTCCATCGAGATGCCGCAGGCGGCTGCAAACCTGACGGCGGTCGATGCGCATAGGGGCAGCCGCATCACCGGGGGGGGCACCATCAACAGCCCGTTGATCCTCGACAAAGCGGCCGCGGGGCTGACGGTGAGCCAGCTCATTAACGACTTCGGGCGCGCTCATAATCTGGTCAAAAGCGCGCAATCCAGCGCCAGAGCGCAGCTCGAATCGGAGCGCGCCACCGAGCTCGACATTACGCTGGCTGTCGATCAGGCGTTCTACCAGGCGCTCACAGCCCAGGCGGTGCTGAAGGTGGCGCAAGATACGGTGAACCAGCGCCAGGCAACCGACGATCAGGTGGGCGCGCTCGCCAAATCCAAAATCCGCTCCGACCTCGACCTGAGCTTTGCCGATGTGCAGCTCTCGCAGGCAAAGCTGCTGTTGCTGGACGCGCAGAACAACCAAGAGTCCGCGATGGCAGTTCTCAACGATGTGCTTGGCTCCGACCAGGACACCCAGTACAGGCTCCTCGACGAAACCGGAAGCAATGCTCCTCCCGCTCCCGACAATGCCGATGCCCTGATTCAAACCGCCTTCCGGCAGCGGCCCGATCTGGCGTCACTGAATGATAGATATCTTTCCGCGAAGCAATACAGCACGGCCGAGCGTGACCTGTGGATGCCAACTATTTCCGCACTGCTCGCCGGCGGCGGCACGCCGGTCCGTGACGACCTCATCCAATCTTCGTGGTATCTGGGCGCAGGAGCCAATATCAACGTCCCCGTCTTCAATGGCTTTCTCTACAACGCCGATGCGAAGGAAGCCAGGTATCGGGCGCAGGCAGCGCAGGAAAATGCACGCAGCCTGCGCGACAACATTGCCCGCGACGTGCGTGCCGCCGTTCTGAATGCACAGACCGCCTTCGAGCGTATCGCAGTCACCCAGGACATGCTCAACCAGGCCAACTCCGCCCTGGAACTCGCCATTGCCCGCTACAAGATCGGGCTCAGCAGCATTGTTGAACTTACGCAGGCGCAACTGGCACAAACTGAAGCGGAGATCGAAACCACCACTGCCCGCTACGCCTATCAAACGGCGCTGGCCGAGATACGTTATCAAATCGGCCAATAGAAGAGGAGGCGATCAATCTGGGTGGAGAGCGAAGGCTACTCCGCCCAGGCGGCATTCCCCGCCTCTGACGACCAGAAGATTGCCATTCAAAGCAGGTTAGCAACGATGTGTTTGGCCGCGTTGCGCCCGCACCACAGTGCCACCGGCTGGCAGGTTCCGCCCATGTAAGTCTGCGATCATGATGTTCTCCCGCAAGTGCCGTCTATGAATACATTCTAGTGGCTGCAGACATGTTCGCATTGGCGATCGACCGATGGCAGCCCTCCAACGAGGTAGCGCTGGACGAGCACCGCGGGAGGCTCCGAGGGCGCGCCGGTGATGACCTCAATCTGCGCTTCTTGAAGCAGGGTCCGCGCATGGGCCCCCATACCGCCAGCGATCACCAGGGTTGCGCCGCGCTCCTTCAGCCACCGCGGCAGCAGTCCATGCTCGTGTTGGGGCGCCGCAAGCTCAACGTGCGCAGTCACTTCCCGCGTCTCAACCGAGACGTCGATCAGAGCAAACTTTTGGCAGTGCCCGAAATGCTGGTCCAGGCACTCCCCGGTCATGGGAACGGCAATTCGCATAGCAGGATTCCTTCCGAGTGAAATATTAGATGTAACTAACACCTATATACTACATGCGCGTGTTGGAGGCAAACTCTCCGGAGGTGCCCATATCAGGTGTTTTTCACATCTAGGTACGCAGCGTGCTATTGTAAAAACGTTACCCGTTTCGTGAAACGCAGGAGGTAAAGTCCCTGATGCCTCGCAAGATTTGTGTCCATCATGCCAAAGATTATCCCTGCTCGTGCGGGATGGGGAACCTCTACCGCTTTGTCGAGCCGGTTGTTCTGCATCTGCTGCAGATGAAGGTTCGCTCCTGCGGCTACGATCTCTGCTCGGAGTTGAAAGACCACGCCCTTACCGACGCGGAGATCGATAAAGCAGCGCTTTACCGCACGCTTCGCCAACTAGAGGCCAATGGCAAAGTAAAGTCGGCATGGGAGGAGGGCCAGAACGGCCCCGCCCGGCGCGTCTACCGGATCACCAAAGACGGTGAGCGTCATCTGGAAGAGTGGGCGGTCGTGCTCGAGCACCTCTCTAAATCCATGAGCCGCTTCGTGCGTGAAGCGCACAAGTCGCTGCACAAAACGCCGGCGAAGGGGTCGAAAGCGGCCTGAGCCAGGCGCAACACCTGAATCGCCTCCAGCACGCAGGGTTAGTGCATTCCGCCGCCCCACTCAGTGGCGAGCTCTTTTTCCAGTTCGAGAAAATCGCGAATCAGGCAGCCCAGCGCGCGATAGAAGCCGGTTGCGGCAAAGTGCTTGAGATCTTCAGAAAACTGCGGCGCCCAACGCAGAAGGTGATCTTCAAGGAACTCACGCTGGGATTTCAGGCGCGCGCGGACCGCCTTTTGGTCTCCCTCTTCGCTTGCGTTGACGGTGCGCGAGCAGAGATGGCTCATGAATTCCATCTCAAGCGCGATGTGATCTTCCGGCTCGTTGCCCCTCGACAAAACCAGCCCCGAGGCCGCGTAGACCTGCCGCACCAGCGCCTGAGCCTGTTGCATCAGCAACCGCTCCGGGCTGGTATAAACCGATTCGTAAGGATGCACGGGACGGTCGCCGGCGTTCAGAAACAGTCCTGCATAGTCGGCAGCCAGTTCGTCGAGCACGTGCTGTTCCTGGAGCGATTCGGTTTTCGATAAATAGCGATCCAGCAGGATGAGGCCTTCTCCGGCGGCCTCGGAGGCCCCAGCGCCTTCGCGCATCTTCCGCAGCCGGCGCAGCAATTCGGCGGAGACTTCCTGCCGCAGCAGCAGCGAAAACAGGGCGTACGTCGCCGCCCGGTTTTTCGCCTGAGCGATACCTTCTCTGTCGCGACTGTTCTGCATAGGCCAGTGAATCAAGTTTCCGAGACGGGAACAAAAACGGATGGCCCGGTGGGTCCATCGAGCCGACGGACCGCTTTTTTGCCAGCCAGCGCGGGCAGCTCGTCCATCGTGCCGAAAATCAGCGCGTTGGCGGAGCAGGTATCAACACATGCGGGCTTCTTCCCGGCACTGACGCGATCCAGGCATAGATCGCACTTTTGCATGTGTTCATCCTTGCCATACTGCGGAGCGCCGTAGGGGCATGCGTCCCCGCAGGCGCGGCAGCCGATGCATTTCGTCCTGTCCACGACCACGATTCCATCTTCACTGCGCTTGGAGATGGCATTCGCCGGACACACCTTGATGCAGGCCGGATCCGCGCAATGATTGCACGCCATGGATTGCGATCTGAAGGACACGTTCGGATAGCTGCCCTTCCAGGTGGTCGTAACGCGGCGCCAGGCGACCCCAAGCTCAATACTGTGGCCGGCCTTGCAGGCTACGACGCAAGCGCGGCAATCCACGCATCGTTCCGAGTCGATAAGGAATCCATACTGCCGGGCCATCGTGCTCTCCTCCTATGCCTTCCTTACCTGGACCAGGGTCTGGCTGCTCATGGCAGTGATCACCGGGTCAAACATCTTCGCCGGGTCGGTGGTGTACATATTGTTGGTGTTGGCGCCTCCGTCGGCAATGGGATAATCCTCCATGCCGAGTTCCTGGCATCCCTGCCACCAGCCATGCAGCATCATCACCACATCGGGCCGGGTTCCCGGGTAGATCATCGCCTTTACCTTCAGGGCGCCGTGCGGACCCTCCACCTTCACCCAGTCGCCATCGGCAATTCCGCGCTCTTTGGCCGTATCCGGATGGATGTGAAGGAGCGGGTACGGTTCGAGTTCGCGCAGGTAAGGCACATTGCGCAACCAGGCAGCGTTATAGGCCCGCGAGGTGTGATAGTCGGAGAGCAGAAGCGGATACTTGCTCAACAATTCCGGTGTGCTGGTCGGACCCTCAGGCAGTTCGCGCCAGACCGGCATGGGCGTAAGTCCGGCCTTCTCGAACAGCGTGTTGTAGAGTGCGACCTTTCCCTCGGCCAGGTACGGCCCCTTGTCGATGCGAGGGCTCTTGGCGGAAAACCGTCTGGCATACTGCTGATCGAGCGATGATGCCGCAGAAGAATTTGCAGGCTGAGCTGACGGCGGCGTTGCAGATGTGGCGGCCGCCGGAGATGGTGAACCGGCACCGAGTCTGTACCCCTTGGGATACTTGGTGCGCAGCTCTTCGTAGCTCATTCCCAGAGGCTCCATGCGCCAGTCCATGTGCTTCTTGAAGTCACCGTTCCACCAGTCGGCGCCGTAGCCCATCCTGTTGCCGAGGTCGAGCCAGAATTCGTAATCGGACTTTGTCTCACCCAGCGGTTCAATGACTTTATTACGCGCCATGATCCAGTTGCCCGAACTTTCAAAGGGGTGATCGGTCTCGTACATGGTGCTGACGGGAATGACCACGTCGGCCCAGGGCATGTCGGCAGTGCGGGTGACATCGAGGACGACAAAGAAGTCCAGCTTTTTCAATGCTTCGATGATCCGCTTGGTGCCGCGCGTGCTGGCCAGCGCCTGCGTGCCCGGCGCAACGATGGCGCGGATAGGATACTTTTTGCCGGTGAGTACGCTGTCGAAGATCCGGTAATACGATGCGGAGGTGCCCTCCATCTCGGGCTGAAAGGCAGCGGGAAACTCGTAGCCGACCAGTTTGTCGACCCATTCCTGCGTGTAGCGTTCCGCCAGATTTACTCCGCGCGGCGAGGGCATCCCGCCGCCTCCGCCGCCTGGGCCAAACCCTCCTCCGGCCCCGCCCGGCATGATGAGATGCCCAGTGATGGCGATCAGCGCGGCGATGGCGCGGAAGGCGTCATTGGATGCAGGGCAGTGCTCGGGCCCATTGCCGCAATCGATCGACGCCTTGGGGGTTGTGGCGTAAAGGCGGGCCACTTCCTGAATCTGAGCGGAGGGCACGCCGGTGATCTTTTCCGCCCAGTCGGGTGTGTACTGCTGCACATGATCTTTGAACTGGTCGAATCCGTAGCACCAATCCCTCACAAAGGCGGCATCATACAGCTTCTCGTTGATGACCACATGCAACATGGCCAGCGCCAGCGCCGCGTCTGTGCCGGGGCGCAGCGGAACCCAAAGCGCATTGGTGACAGCGCCATCGGGCTCCAGCGTGGGTTTGATGGCTATAAATTTGCAGCCGCGTTCCTTGGCGGCCAGCAGCGTGTCCACCGTGTGCTTTGAGGCGCCGGAGAAGATCGGCTGCTTGCCCCAGATCATCATCAGGTCGGCGTGGGCGTAATCGGCCGGAACCTCTCCGCCCACCGTGTAGGCAAAGCTGAAGCGGCGCTGCATGGAGCAAATGCCGCTGTGCCCGTAATTAGGGCTGCCGTGCGTAATCAAAAAGCGGTAAAGGTACTCGCTGTAGGAACGGTGCGCGGGAGAGAGAATGGCTAGGCTCTCCGGACCGTAACGGGCTTTCTGTTCTTTCAGCTTGTCTGCGATGATCGTGAGCGCTTCGTCCCAACTGATGCGCTGAAACTTGCCTTCACCCTTCTTTCCCACGCGCTTGAGCGGGTACCGCAAGCGCTCCGGCGAGTAAACCCACTCGGCCGATCCGTGTGCCTTGGCGCAGTTGACGCCGCCGTTGGTAGGGCATTCGGGAAAGGGCTCGATCCCCACAAACTTGCCGTCGACGACCTTGGCCAGAATGCCGCAGCCGGAGCTGGGTCCGCACATGGCGCAAAAGGTGGGAATCAGTCTTTCTCCCCCGGCGCCGGGCTGTACTTCGGCCGCATAAGCAAGGGGGGCCAAGCCAAAGTGCTCAGCATCCAAAGCCAGAGCCGCTCCCAGTGCTCCCGTAGTTTGCAGGAACGCGCGTCGGCTAACGCCACACTCAGTTGCCAGGTTCATTTGCTGCTCTCCGCAGATTGAGTTCACTTTACCACCAAAACCGGGACATAGCAGATGCGTAAATTCGGATATACTGTATGTAATTTACACCCGCCCCATGGTCCGCGCCATTGGAAACAGGGGTAAACGCTGCACCCCCATTTAAAACCAGCTAAGACGGGGAACCGCGCGTACGCAAGAACGTTTGCCAGATCCCCGAAATGCCCAGTAGACCACTTATCTACCGGTGCTGCAACGAGATAAATCTTCTTAATGAGCGATCACAATTCCTACTTGGACGCGCAGGCGGAGAAACCTGAACGCTGAATCTATGAATAAGAATCTCTTCTTTATCTGCCTCATTCTTGCCGCCAGCGGCTTGATCGCACCGCCCATCGCATTGCTTGGCGGCCTGATCTACGGACTTGCCCTGGTCCATCCCTTTCACGTTGAAAGCAAGCGGCTGGCGAAGTTTCTGCTGCAGGCCTCGGTGGTTGCTCTCGGTTTCGGAATGAACCTGCATGAGGTCGTCAAAGCGGGCAGGTCTGGGTTCGTATACACCGGCATCAGCATCACGGCTGTCATGCTCGGGGGTTTGCTCCTGGGCGCTTTGCTGCGCGTCCAACGCAAATCCGCATTCCTGATCTGCGCGGGCACGGCTATCTGCGGAGGCAGCGCCATTGCCGCGGTAGGGCCGATCGTTAACGCCGGCGAAGAAGAGATGGCGGTCTCACTGGGCACGGTGTTCATTTTGAACTCCATCGCGCTGTTTGTGTTTCCGGTGATCGGATACGCGTTTCATCTGTCGCAGACGCAGTTTGGTTTGTGGGCTGCACTCGCCATTCACGATACGAGCTCGGTCGTCGGAGCCACAGCGAAATACGGCGCCGTCGCATTGGCCGTGGGAACCACCATCAAGCTGACCCGGGCGCTGTGGATCGTGCCTCTGGCGTTTGTCACCGCCGTGACCATGAAGAGCAAGGCCAAAATCCAGTGGCCCTGGTTCATTGCGTTGTTTCTTCTGGCTGCTTTCGTAAACACCTGGGCTCCGTCCATCGGCTGGCTGTCGGCAGACCTTTCCCATCTGGGCAAAGCCGGCCTGACCGTGACCCTGTTTCTAATCGGCACGGGACTGAACAAGGCGACCCTGAAGCGGGTTGGAGTGCGCCCGCTTGTGCAGGGAATGGTGCTGTGGATTGCGGTCGGAATCGGGTCGCTAGCCCTGATCCTGACGAACTGGATTCATCTTTGATCTTGAACGACCTCCGCCGGCGGAAGCGACTCGATCCGCTCCGGCGCGTCGAGCCGTGCTGCATCCGCAGCGTGAAAGCGCCTGCTCTCCATCTCGCCCCCCGATCTCACCGCGCGTTTGGCACAGCACAGCTTCCGCCCTCTTTCAGGCCCATCTTGCGGAAGATGGTCATAGCGGGGCACCAGTTGGTGAAGGCCGATTGCAGCAGGTTGAGGCCCACAAAGGCCGTGAGCCAGAGCCAGTAGATCGAGACATAGCGAGCTAGTGCCAGCGAAATCAGAATTACGATGCCGGCCATCAGGCGCAGGGCGCGTTCTACAGTCATTTTGTTACTCCTTCTGAGTTTTCAGGGGCGCATTCGAAGGAAGGCGCCGCGTTGCGATGCACGATGTAGTAGAGAATGGGGATCGTAGGCCACGACAGGAAGGTCGAGGCGATGGCGCCTGCGATCAGCGAAACCGCCAGACCCTGGAAGATGGGGTCGGTGAGGATGACACTGGCGCCAACGACGACAGCCGCTGCCGTCAGCAGCATGGGCCGGAAGCGGATGGCGCCGGCGTCGATCACGGCCTGGGCGAGCGGCGCTCCCTGGCGCAGCCGCAGCTCGATAAAGTCGACGAGGATGATCGAATTGCGCACGATGATGCCGGCTCCGGCGATGAATCCGATCATGGAAGTGGCCGTGAAGAAGGCGCCCATGAGCGCGTGCGCAGGCAATATGCCGACCAGCGTCAGCGGAATCGGCGCCATGATGATGAGCGGGATCACGAAGGAGCGGAACCAGCCGACCACGATGACGTAGATGAGAATCAGCACAGCGCCGAAGGCCAGTCCGAGATCGCGGAAGACCTCGATAGTGATCTGCCACTCGCCGTCCCACTTCATCGAGTAGTGGTCGGTCGATTCCGGCATCGTGGAGTTGTAGCGCGTCAGCGTATAGCCGGCCGGCAGCTTCAGCTTGTCCAGTTCCTTGTTCATCTTGAGGATGGCGTAGACGGGGCTCTCTTCCGCCCCGGCCACGTCTCCGGTCACGTAGACGACGCGCTTCAGATTCTTGTGATAGATGCTGCGCTGAATGGTGCTCTGCTCGAAGGTCACCAATTCGCGCAAGGGGACCATGGCGCCGTTTGCCGCCGGCAAGTGAATATTATCGAGCGCCTGCTGGGACGAGCGATCGCCGCGCGTAAACTCCACCATGGTTGGAATGGCTTCGCGCGAATGATCGTCGTGCAGGAGTCCGGCCTCAACTCCCGAAGTTGCGAGTGCCAGCGCTTTGCCCACTTCCGCTACAGAGATTCCGGATTGTGCGGCCTTTGCTTCGTCCACGCGAATGGCCAGCCGCGGCTGCGGATCCTCGACGTACCAGTCGGTATCGACAACACCGGCCGTCTGTTGAAAGATCGACTTGATCTGCTGCGCCACCTGCGTCTGCCCGTCGAGGTCGGGACCGTAAACCTCGGCGACCAGGGTTTGAATGACGGGCGGGCCGGGCGGCACTTCGCTAACCTGGATGCGCGCGCCATACTGGTTGCCGATCGCATCCAGCAGCGGGCGCAGCTTCTTGGCGATGGCGTGGCTCTGCTCGTGGCGCTGTTTGGCCGGAACGAGGTTCACCTGAATGTCAGCCTGGTTGGGCATGCGCCGCATGTAGTAGTGGCGAACAAGGCCATTGAAGTTGTACGGGCCTGAAGTGCCGGTATAAAGCTGGTAATTGAGTACATCCGGTTGTTGCGACAAGGCGTCGCCCAGCGCCTGGGTCACGCGCAGGGTCTGCTCCAGCGGCGTTCCGTCGGGCATGTTGACGACCACTTGCACTTCGCTCTTGTTGTCGAAGGGCAGCATCTTGACGCGCACCAGGCCCAGCGGCACAAGAGCGACGGAGATGAGCAGCAACACAATCACTCCGGCAAAGAAGAGAACACGATTGCGCCCGGAATCGATCAGCGGCGTCATCACCTTGCGATAGAGGCGGGTGCGCCAGTTCTCATGCTCGGGCTCGAGCAGATGCGCGCCGCCCAGATGCTTGCCCAGCAGGCGCATCGCAGCCCATGGCGAGACGACAAAGGCCACCATCAGCGAGAAGAGCATGGCCGCCGATGCGCCGACTGGAATCGGCCGCATGTAAGGGCCCATCAGGCCGCGCACAAAGGCCATCGGCAGCACAGCGGCGATCACGGCGAAGGTCGCCAGAATGGTGGGATTGCCGACTTCGGCCACGGCTTCGACCGTAACGTCGCTGCAGGAGCGATTCTGGTTCTCAGGCAGCCGGAAATGGCGCACGATGTTTTCCACCACCACAATCGCGTCGTCCACCAGAATGCCGATGGAGAAGATCAGAGCAAAGAGCGTGACGCGGTTGATGGTGTAGCCGAGGAAGTAGAAGATCGACATGGTGAGCGCCAGCGTGACCGGAATCGCCAGCAGCACCACGCCCGACTCGCGCCAGCCCAGGAATAACGCGACCAGAAAGGTCACCGACAGCGTCGCCAGCAGCAGATGCTCGAGCAGTTCGTCGCTCTTGGCTTTCGCCGTGTCGCCGTAATTGCGCGTCGTGGTAACCTGCACGTCGGCGGGGATGGCGACGCCCTTCATCTCGTCAACGCGCTTCAGAACGGCATTCGCAATGTCGGTGGCGTTGGTGCCCTTGCGCTTGGCCACCGTCACGGTTACACCGGGAAACTGCTGAGGGGCTTTCCCCGCGCCGGCGCTCGCCTTGCGTGGTTCCGAACAGCACATAATTAGACGGCTCGGCCGGCCCGTCCACAATTTGCTCGGCCACGTCCCGCAGATAGACCGGCCGCCCTTGGGCGACACCAACGACCACCGACTCCAGATCGCTGCGGCTGGTAAAGAGGTTGCCTGTATCGACGCGGATCTCCTGGTTGTTCTCTGAGAAGCTGCCCGCCTGCAAATTGGCGTTGGCGGCCTGCAGATGGCCGACAATCGCCAGCGGAGACAATCCGTAGGCGTTCAGCTTCGATGCGCTCAGCATCACGCGCATGGTTGCGCGGCAGCCCGCCAATGACCGCGCTCTCCGATACATCGGGGATGGTCGCGATGTTGTGCTGAATCTCGTCGGCGATGGCGCGCAACTGGTAGCCGTCGTAATGCTCGCCCCAGAGGGTCAGCGACAGGATCGGCACATCGTCAATGGAACGCGCCTTGATGATGGGCTGCGAAATGCCGGGAGGAATCTGATCGAAGTTCGAGTAGAGCTTGGAATAGACCTTGATCAGCGCGTCTTCCTGCGGCGTGCCAACGAGAAAGCGCACAATAACCAGACTCTGGCCGGGGCTCGAAGTCGAGTAGACGTATTCAACGCCGGAGATCTGGTGGACCAGCTTCTCGATGGGCAGCGTCACGCGCTCTTCGACTTCGGCGGGCGAGGCGCCGGGCATCGCCGTTGTGATATCCAGCATGGGCACCAGGATCTGCGGATCTTCTTCGCGCGGAATGATGGCGACGGCGAAGATGCCCAGCGCCAGCGAGGCCACGATGATCAGCGGGGTCAGCTTCGAATTGAGGAAGGCGTGCGCCAGCCGGCCTGCCAATCCGAGCGAGTGCGATGGAGTGTTCTCTTTCATGGCTGGGCCTCGATGCGCTTGCCGGCCAGATCGCGGTCCGACGGATTGTCAACCAGCTTTTCTCCGCCATTCAAGCCGGAGAGGACTTCCACTTTGTCGCCGTTTGGGCTGCCCAGCGTGAGGTAGCGAAGTTGCGCCAGGCTGTTCGAGTCGAGCGCGTACGCGCAAGCCAGAGAACCGCGCATCACGACGGCCGAGCGCGGCGCCAGCACTGCCTGTTTCACCCCGGTCGGAATGTCGGCACTGGCGAACATGCCGGCTCGCAACTCGGTCCGGCCAGGAACCGCGATCTTGACGAGAAAGCTGTGGCTTGCCGGATCGGCCGCAGGCACAATCTCGGCCACCGAACCGTCAAAGCGCTGGCCGTTCAAGCTGTCGACCGTAATTTCAACCTTCATGCCCTTGCGCACGCTGGCGATGATGGATTCCGGAACCGTGGCCTGCAGTTCGAGCGTTCCGGCGCTGTCCACCTCGACCAGCGGCACGCCGGGCGCAGCCATCGAGCCCGGATCGACCATGCGCGCCGTCACCATGCCGGCGAATGGCGCAACAATGCGCGTGTAGCCGAGCATGGCGCGCGCCCCCGCCTGCTGCGCCTTGACGGCATTGGCCTGCGCCTTCAGCGCATTCACTTGCTCCTGGGCGGCTTCAGCACGGCGAGCGACCTCGTCCATCTCCTGCGGACTGACGCTCTTCTGCGCCTCTAATTGCTTGTAGCGGGCCAGCGTGCTCGTGGCCAGGTCGGCGTTGGTCTGCGCGGCGGCTTGTTGCTGCTCAATCGCAGTTACGGAGGCATCGGCCTGATCGGACGACGAGCGCAGCGTGGCATCGTCGAGAATGACGAGAGTTTGCCCGGCCTTTACCGCATCGCCCTCGCGCACCAGCACCTGCTCGACCTTCCCCATTACTTGCGCCGAAAGTGCCGCCGACTCATGCGCATGCAGCGTACCCGTGGCGCGCACCAAGGCGGGGATTTCTGCTTTTTGCGCATCCACAACCCTGGTCTGCACGGTTTCCACGGAAGCGGGTTGAACGGTTAAATCAGATTTGCAGCCGGCGATGGCCAGCGCGGCCACGATTCCAACCCAAGACAATTTCATTGCAGGTCCTCCGCCGCCTCGGGAGTCAGTGTCCCGGTCGCGAAAAGTAGTTGGGCATACGCCATCGTGTTTCCATACACCGCGTGCCAGTAGTTGGTTTGGCTCTGCCGCTCTGCGTCTTCGGCGCGCAGCAGGTCGGTGATCGTCGCTAATCCCGCCTCGTAGCGGTTTTTGATGATGCGCAGGCTTTCGGTGGCCTGATCGATTGCCGCATGAGCGGTCTCCATCGACTGCCGCGCCGTCTCGCGTTGAATGTGCGCCTGGCTGACCTCGACCCTCACCTTCTGGCGATAGGACTCCACCTGCGCATCGATTTGCGCTTTGGCTGCCTTTTCATGCGCCAGTTGCGCCCGCTTGCCGAGCGGCAGCAGATCGATGCCGATCTGCACCCCGGCAACCCAGTTGCTGCCGTCGGCTCCGCCGAAGGAGGCTGCATCGTTTTCCCAGTTGCCGTAGGCGTTCACATGGGGGCCGTAGCTCAGCTTTGCGGCGCTTGCCGCCGCGCTCTGCGCCTGCTCGGCCTGGCTCATCGCGGCCAGATCCTTGCGGTTCTTCGCGGCCGTCTCAAAATCCTGCGCCAGTTCGCCGACAGGAAAGTTGCGCGCCTCAAGCGGCGTCAACGGAGTTTCCTTCAGTTCCGGCGTCCCCATCGCCTCCGCGAGTTGCGCCCACGCCAGTTGGCGGTCGCCTTGGGCGGCAATCAAGCCCTGCTTGCGCTCAGCCAGATCCACTTCGGCCGACATGCGGTCCGATTCGACCGCCAGGCCGGCCTTTACATGGTCTTCGACAGACTTCAGCAGCGCCTCGGCCGTCTCTACTTCATGCCGCGCCGTGTCCACCTCACGCTCGGCGTAGAGCACCTGCTGATACGCTGCGACCGCGCCGAAGACGATCTTCTGATCGACGGCTCCAGCCTGCGATTCGGCGCTCTTTTTCATCAGGTCGGCTCCGTGAATCTGCCGCTCGGTGCGCCAGGAATCGAAGACTTGCCAGCCGGCCGAAATTTTTGTGGAGAAATCGCCGGTGGGACTGGGCCGGTTCAGCGAATCGGGGACGAAATCCGCCTGCGTGAATTGCTGCTGTCGCAATCTCGTGCCGAAGACATAAACCGGATCGTCGCCGCGCGAGATGTCTTCGGTAAACCCGATCTGCGGCAGCAGAGCCGTCCGCGCCAGCGCCGCATCGGCTTTGCTCTCGTCCACGCTTGCCCGGGCCGCGCTCGCCTCGGGATTCTGTTTCAGTGCCTGCTGAATGGCCTGCCGCAGCGTCAACGGCTCCTGCGCCGCCGCGCCCATTGCCGTCATGCATCCGGCCATTACAAGCCATCCAGCTCGTAGAAAGACGTATTTCATAGTTTTGTCGTTTCCTTTGGCTGCTTCCATAAGATAAAAGCCCACTCGCAGCTGTTTCGTTACAGTTTTTTTGTTTTTTGTTTATCGACCGATTCCCGGCGTTTTGCACAAATCCTGTTGCAAGCTCAGCGCAATGAAGCCCGCGCCCGGTTCTCTTATTGGCAGTCACCATCCCGGATTCAGGGGTCCACTCTCCATCTACACACAAAGCCCGAGAATATCCTCGCACCGGCGGCCCGGGTGCAAATTGCCAATAGCAATAGAAACATCTGCGAGTTTGCGCGCAAAACGCCTCTTCGTCTCCCGTGGTAAAGTCCGTGAGCATGCAAACCGTCTGCGAATGTCATCAACTACTAGGTGTAGTATGCACCCTATGATCAAAACGCAGCAACAGATTAGGACTTAAGATTGTTCCGGACGAGACCGGGTGGTCTCCACAGGATTGGCCGGCAGTTGAAGTTGAATCGTTCCCGATTCCGATCGTGCAACGGGGCGATTGTGCAGTCTGCCGCCGGCTGGTACGACCTCCCTTCCCTCGCGACGCTCAAAACCACATTCGAACGCGTTGGAGTCGGTTGTGCCTGAAGGTATAGGTTTTGAGACGGCCGGATCGGAGAGATTCGGCCATTTGTTTTGTTTGGTTTAGGCGGCCGTTTTTTCGAACCTTTTTGAGACAGCCCCTGAGGCGGTCATTTCTTCGCGGATGAGCCTGTGGACGGTGGCCCGGTATCCAACGCTACTGGACGCCCCAGGCGTTGCGGCACATTAGGAGGATCCGGGTCATGAGCTCCCATTCGATGTCGAGGGCCGCGGCGATCAGCTCAAGCTCCTCCCTGGTGGTGGGGAGCAGGTCGCCGGCTTCCATCGCGGTCCACGCCTCGGGGCAGATGTCGGCCAGCCAGGCCACCCGCTCGACCGCTAGACCAGCCTTCTCGCGGGCGCTCTGAATGAAATGGCCGAACAGGCGAGCCGAGAAGGACTGGAAGTACTGATCGTCGGTGGTGGTGGATGGAAGAACCGTACATTGCATACTTATATACTCAGATACAGCTAGACGCCCCTAAACAAATATCTGCATAAGTCGTTGATTTCAATACGTCGTTGATGATTGGATTGGACAGGACTAGACACGCCAAGAGGGGTCTTGGCTGCCCCCCAGGGATTCGAACCCCGATATGCTGATCCAGAGTCAGCTGTCCTGCCATTGAACGAGGGGGCAGTTTATTATCTGCGCAACGCCCTGCAAGGCGCTGCGGCGGCGCCGGAATGACGCGCAGTTGCGTTGAGCCAACCAGTTCATCATAAAGAGAATTCCCTTTCATGGTCAAACCGCGCCTTTGGAGCGCGATGGCCGCCATTAAGCCTCCGTTTTCCACCGGAGAACGTTTGCGGGTTGTGCAATCCTGCCTTGAACTCGCTCTTGTAGTGCTTTCGACATGATCTCGCTTCTATGCTATCCTTTGATTGAGGTTAATCAAAGTTCATCAATGGCTACTGTCAACCGGCTTCCCATCACCAAGGCGCGGATAAACCTCGGGCAGATTGCCCGGCGGGCGCACAACGGCAGGGAGTACTTCATCCTGGAAAAAGACGGGATTCCCGTCATTGGCATCATGGCCGCCGACGAACTGGAAGACTACATCGAGATGCGCGACGCCAAAGTCAGAGCGTCCATCGCGGCCAGCACCCGCGATCGCGCCCAGGGCAAAACCCGCCCGGCGGCATCCCTGCTGGCCGAGTTGAAGCAAAACAGGGTAAAAAAGACTGCCTGACCCCGGAGTGCGATGAAAGAGTCCGCGTACACGGTAGTCACTACCTCGCACTTCGACCGGCTCATGAAGAAACTGGCCCCTAAACATCCCGAACTTGTAAAGCGATTTGAGGACGCGATCTCGGTCCTCTCCGAGGACCCCCATAATCGGAGTGGCAGACACGCGATCCGAAAGCTCGAAAACGTTCCGGCGGGCGAGGGCCAGTACAGGCTGCGGTCAGGGAGGTTTCGTTTCCGCTACGACATTGAAGAGCGCGAGGTGGTGCTGCTCTATTGCGGCCTGCGGCGCGAGGATACGTACTGACGGCCCCCCCATGTCCCAAAGGCGGGAGTTGGGGCACCCGGCGGCTCGATAGGCCGGATCTCGAAAGGCCGGATCTTCCTATTTGAACCACTTCATAATCTTCTCCAATTGATCTTTCGTGAACTGCTTTGCAAGGAAATCATTTAGTCTCCGTGGGTCCGGTTCGCCACGGATCGGCTCGACGACCTCTTCCCAAGTAGCGTAATCGTCGGCTTTCTCTGCAGTGATCACCCCTATTCCGTGCTTTTTTGCCTCCGCATACACTTCCACTAGGTCCGCGTCAAGCTCTTCGCGATGCTCCTTCGGAACGTAAAGGAATACGTACGAGCGCGTTGCCGACCTTCGATGTGAAAGAGCCTCATAGACAGCTGTAATGTCGATGGATTCCGGAGTCTTCACCTCGAACGTTACAATATCGAAATGGCGACCGGGAATATATGGGTAAGTTGAGACTGCGGCAATCGCTATATCCGGACGCGACCACTTGCCTGTAGACTTGCTTCCTGCCTGAGCGGTTACCTGAACAATCGTGTCATCATAGAGAGACGCAGACGCCCATCTTTCCGTCATCACCTTACTAATAGGAGGGTAAAGAGCCGTCTCTTTCTTGAACACTTCTACCGCATCAGAAATGACGGTCTTTGCGGAAATTATTGGACTAGGGGTCGTTGCCGTCCCTGAAGCCCTTCGAACACTTCCTCCCATTCCTCTTCCAATTTCCAGATCCCCACGTTCGATGAGGCGATTCCGGGTTGTCCAATAATCCGATTCGTTCCAACCAAGGGTCCGAAGCAGGCTTATGTTCCCGACGAACGATCCATTCTCGGGAACCTTTGATAGCAGTTCTGTCTCTTTATCCACTGTGTTCATGTTCCTTTCAGTCTCATATTGCCGGGATTTCAGAAGGGGTTTGGCTCATTAATTCAATAGCTTAACATAGATGAGAAAATAGGGATTTCGAAGACGTGGGTCCGCTCTTTGATCGCTCGGCCTTCGGTTTCTCCTTAGACGGCCGGAATTTCAACCGAATTTTGGCCGGAGATGCCAGGGCTATCGGACGACTAGAATCTTATTCAGTCATGCCCGAGTTCACCCATCTCCATTTGCACACTGAGTACTCGCTGCTGGACGGCGCGTGCGACGTGACCAAACTTGTCGAGCGCGTGGCCGCGCTGGGCCAGAAGTCCGTGGCCATGACCGACCACGGCAATATCTACGGGGCTGTTCACTTTTTCGATGCAGCGAAGGTTCGCGGCGTGAAGCCCATTCTCGGCTGCGAGCTTTACGTGTGCAAGGCCGAAGACCATCGAGTCGAAACTCCAAACGACGAGTACAATCACCTGCTGGTGCTGGCCGAAAACGAGGAAGGCTACCGCAACCTGATCCGGCTGACCTCTGAAGCCTCGCTCCACGGCTTCTACCGCAAACCGAGGGTCAGCAAGCGGTACCTGGCGGAAAACTCGAAGGGACTCATCGGCCTCTCCGGCTGCCTTTCGGGCGAATTGTGCGAAGCTCTGGTAGCGGGAAAATACGAGGCGGCCAAGGCCGTTGCGGGCCAGTACCGCGAGATTTTCGGCGAAAAGAACTTCTTCCTCGAAATTCAGGACCAGGGGCTCGCCGAAGAGCAGAAGATCCGGGCCGATCTCTATCGTCTTGAGCGCGAGCTCGGCATTCCGCTGGTGGCGACCAACGACTCGCATTACCTGTGCGGCGAGGACTCACACGCCCACGACGTGATGCTCTGCGTTCAGACCGGGGCCAAGATTCAGGAGACCAACCGCTTCAAATTCGACTCGGACCAGTTCTTCGTGAAAGGCGCCGAGGAGATGGCGGCGCTTTTCCAGGATGCGCCCGCTTCGGTCGCACGCACCATGGAGATTGCCGAGCGCTGCAATCTGAAGCTCAGCCCGGTCGAAAACCCCTTCCCCGAGTTCGCCGTTCCGGCAGGCCACACCATCGACAGCTACTTCGAGCAAGTGTGCCGCGAGGGGTTCAGGAAACGCCTGGAAACGTCGATTCTGCGCCTGCAGGCCCAGGGTGCGCTGCGCTCGCCGCTGCACGAATACGAGGCGCGGCTCGAGCATGAGATCGCCATCATCAAGCAGATGAAGTACTCGGGCTACTTTCTCATCGTCTGGGACTTTATCAAGTACGCCCGCGACCACAGCATTCCGGTGGGCCCGGGCCGCGGCTCGGCCACCGGATCTCTGGTCTCATATTCGATGGAGATCACCAATATCGATCCGCTTCAAAACTCGCTGCTCTTCGAGAGGTTTTTGAATCCGCAGCGGGTCTCGCTGCCCGACATCGACGTGGACTTCTGCATGAACCGCCGCGGCGAGGTCATTGACTACGTGACGCGCAAGTACGGGCGCGAGCAGGTGGCGCAGATCATCACCTTTAACACCATGGCCGCCAAGGCCTCGATCAAGGACTGCGGCCGCGCTCTCGACATGCCCTACGGCGAGGTGGACCGCATCGCCAAGCTCATTCCGGCCACTGTCGGCGTAACCATCGAGAAGGCCCTGGAAGAGTCGCCCGATCTGCGTAAGGCCTACGACGGCGATGCCCGCATCCGCGAGCTGATCGATACAGCCAGGAAGCTCGAGGGCCTGGTGCGCGGCTCTGGCGTCCATGCCGCCGGCGTCGTGATCGCGCCTCGTCCCCTCACTGAATTGGTTCCCATCGCCAAAACCAAGAACGACGAAATCGTCACCGCCTACGACATGAAGGCCATCGAGAAGATGGGCCTTCTGAAAATGGACTTCCTGGGCCTTGCGACCCTGACGGTCATCGACGATTGCCTGAAGTTGATCGAGCAGCACCGTGGCGAGAAGCTCGACATCGAGGCGATTCCGCCGGCCGACGAGGAGACCTTCCGCAAGGTGTTTCACTCGGGGCTGACCTCGGGAGTCTTCCAGTTCGAGTCGTCCGGCATGAGGGACATTCTCAGGCGTTATAAGCCCGACAACGTGGAAGATCTGACGGCTCTGAACGCGCTTTTCCGGCCCGGGCCCATGGACATGATCGACGACTTCATCGAACGCAAATGGGGCCGCCGCAAAGTCGAATATCTTGTGCCGGAGATTGAAAGCATTCTCAAGGATTCATACGGGGTGATCGTGTATCAGGAGCAAGTGATGCAGATTGCCAACGTGCTGGCAAGCTTCTCGATGGGCGAGGCCGACAATCTGCGCCGGGCCATGGGCAAAAAGAATGCCGAGGCGATGGCAAAGCAGAGGGATCGTTTTTTGAGCGGCGCGGACGCCCTTGGTCATGCCAAAGGTCCGGTATCAGAGATTTTCGACCAGATGGAGAAGTTCTCCGGCTACGGTTTCAACAAGTCCCACTCGGCCGCTTATGCGCTGATTGCCTATCAGACCGCGTACCTGAAGACTCACTACCCTGTGGAGTTCATGGCCGCCCTGCTGACCTCGGAAACTTCAAAGCCGGATTCGGTGGTGAAGTACATCGGCGAATGCCGCGAGATGGGCATCTCCGTAGAAGCGCCCGATGTGCAGGCCTCCGGCGCGCAATTCACTCCCCATGGCGAGGCCATCCGCTTCGGCCTTGCCGCGGTCAAGAACGTGGGCGGAAACGCCATCGAATCCATCCTCAAGGCCCGCGCCGAGTCCGGCGGCCAATTCCGGAGCTTCTGGGAGTTCTGCGAGAAGGTCGATCTGCGCGTGATGAACAAGCGCGTGATTGAGTCGCTCATCAAGGCTGGCGCGCTCGACTCGCTGGGCACGCGCGGCCGCCTGATGGCCGCCGTGGACAAAGCCATGGAGCGCGCCCAGAAAACGCAGCGGGACCTCGAGCACGGCCAGAGCGGGCTCTTCGGGCTTTTCGAAGAAGGACCGGCCAAGACCCGCGGCGGCGACGAACTGCCCCAGGCCCCCGACTGGGAAGAGGGCGAGCGGTTGGCCAACGAGAAAGAGGTTCTGGGCTTTTTTGTCTCCGGCCATCCGCTCGACAGGTACGCCGAAAAGCTGCGCAATCTCGCTGCGGTCATCCCCGTCGCCGAGGCTCTGGAGCGCAAGCCTCCCGAGCGCCGCTGGGGCCAATCCGACCCAGCCGACGAGATCCAGGTCGCCGGCCTGCTGCGCGGAGTGCGCGTTCAGAAGAGCCGCAACCAGAAGCTCTACGCGCAAGGGGCCCTGGAAGACGCAACCGGCAAGATCGAGGTGATCTGCTTTGGCCGCGACTACGAGCGCCTGCAGGAGCAGCTCAAAATCGAAGCTCCGGTGCTGGTGCGGGGCGTGCTGATGGGTGACGACGAGGCCGCCCCCAAGATCTCCCTCGTTTCCCTTCAGCCTCTTGAAGACGTTGAGGTCAAGCTGCCCACCGCCGTGCGCATTCGCATCAACCTGGATCACACGACAGAGGAGACTCTCACCGCGCTGAAGAGCGCGGCCGATGCGGCTCCGGGGCCGGGCAGGGTGATGATCCACCTGCTGAAGAAAGGCGAGTACGAGGTGATTCTGGAGCCCGAAGGGATGAGCGTAGCCGCCGACCGCGGTTGGGTAGAGCGCGTGGAAGAGCTGGCCGGCAAAGGCGCCGTGCAGTCGCTCGGGTAGAAGATGAACTCCTGCGCCGCCCGCCCGCAAGATGTTATGTGTAACAGTGACTCGAGCCCCTATCACAATTACTGTGTGACAGCCTGGCCCCCGCCGAAGCCAATTGAATCAACTTTCTCCCGGTTTGCGCGTCAAATCATGTGAGCCTCACAGTTCTCGATCGAGGAGGTGTCTTCATCAGGCTCGACCCGGGCTGGTTCCAGGTAGACTCTCCCGCCGTAACTTTCGCCCCAATTCTGCGTCGCCTTTAAAGAGAGGACTGCCCCGCCTTTGGTTTGCCCTCGATATGGCCTTAAAATGGACTCGCTAGCTTGACTCGGCGAAAGGGCCCCGGCAAGTTTCCCGCCGCACCGTAACGTGTTCTTGAATTCAGGGGCCACCCTGAGGAAAGGTTCGAAGCTCCTCCGTATGAAAAACCTGAGTTTGTTGACTCTCTGTGCGCTCGCAGGCGCTCTGCTCTGTGCTCCTGCGGTCGTGGCGCAGCAGACCGCCGTTCCCGCCGTCCGCATTGTCGCCCCTGTCGATGAAAGCAAGCAGGTCACTCTCCACGGCACTGTCCATCCGCTGGCCAACGCCGCCAACGACCGCGGCGCCGCCCCCGACAATATGCAGTTGGAGCGGCTGCACCTGGTGCTCAAGCGCAGCGCGGATCAGGAGACGGCTCTCAGGCAGTTCATCGCCGACTCACACGCCGCCAACTCGCCCAGTTACCACAATTGGCTCACCCCTGACGAGTTCGGCAAGCAGTTCGGCCCCTCTGACCAGGACATCGCCGCCGTTGAGAAGTGGCTCCAGGGCCACGGCTTTTCCATCGCACAGGTGAATCCCGGCAAGCAGACCATCGAGATCTCCGGCACAGTCGCCCAGCTCCGCTCCGCCTTTCATACCCAGATTCATCAAATATGAAGTCAACGGCGAGACTCATTACGCCAATGCCGGCGATCCCTCGATTCCCGCCGCCCTGGCCCCCGTGGTTGGCGGCTTTGTCACTCTCAACAACTTCCGGCTGAAGAGCTATGCCCAGAAGCTTGGCGAGGCATCCTATAGCCCCGCGACTGGCCGTGCCAAGCCAACGTGGACGACAGGCAGCGGCACTTTCGACTACCAGAATTACAACTTTGTGCTCTCTCCTGCCGACTACGCCAAACAGTACGACATTCAGACGCTCTACAACGCCAGCACCCCCATCAACGGAACCGGCGAGACCATCGCCATCGTGAACGATTCGAACATCAATGTTTATCTCGTCAACCAGTTCCGTTCGCTCTTCAACCTGTCCGCCAATCCGCCTCAGGTCATCATCGACGGCAACGATCCCGGCATCGACGGCATCAACAATCCCGACGGTCCCAACTACGACTCCGTCGAAGCCTACCTCGACGTTGAGTGGTCTGGCGCCGTGGCGCCCAACGCCACCGTTGACCTGGTGATTGCCGGAGACACCGCCATCCAAAGCGGACTCTGGCTGGCCGCCGAGCACGCCGTCTACGCCAACGTCGCGCCCATCATCAGTCTCAGTTTCGGCGGCTGCGAATACGGTCAAGGCGCCGCCAACCAGTCCATCAACGCACTGTGGGAGCAGGCCGCCGCCCAGGGCCAGACCGTCCTGGTCTCCACGGGCGACAACGGCTCGGCCGGCTGCGACGACGGGAGCGACTATGCCACCTCCGGTCAGGCGGTGAACGGACTTGCCTCCACGCCGTGGAACGTCGCCGTCGGCGGCACCGACTTCTATTACAGCGACTGGGCTCTCGCTGAGGGCGGTACAGTCGACAATACTGCGCTGGACAACCAGCTCGCCACCTACTGGAACACCGCGGCCAGCAACGCCAGCCCCACCTCCACGATTAAGGGTTATATCCCCGAGCAGCCCTGGAACAACAGCCAGTTCGGCTTCAATCTCTTCAGCTTTTACGCCGACAGCGGAAACCTGGACACCACCATCGCCGCGCGGCTCCGGCGGCGCCAGCAACTGCGCTACCGGGACCTACTATGGAAACGGGGCCACTGATGTTTGCACGGCGGGGTACTCCAAGCCGTCCTGGCAGTCGCCCTCGACCATTACCAGCATTCCCAATGACGGCGTCCGCGACCTGCCCGACGTCTCGCTCTTCGCCGCCAGCGGCTACAACGACAGCTACTATCCCATCTGCGCCACCGACGGCGATTGCACCCAGGTCGATAACGGATTTATTCAGATCTTCGGCGTGGGCGGCACGTCGGCCTCCACGCCCGCCTTCGCGGGCATGATGGCGCTGGTTGACCAGAAGATGGCCAGCAGCGGCAATCCAGACGGACGCCAGGGCCAGGCCGACTACATTCTCTATCCGCTCTTCGCCCAGTACCAGTCCGGCGCCACGCCGCCTTACAACGATGTAACCGTCGGCACCAATTCCGTGCCTTGCGGCTACTTCATCACCAACCTCCCCGATTGCATCCAGATCGCCGCGAATAGTTCCCTGTATTACACCATTGCTGGGAGCGAGGTGGAGGGCCAGGTCGGCAGCGGCAGCACCGCCTGGTACAACGCCGGAACCGGCTACGATCTGGCCACCGGACTGGGCACCATTGACGCCAACAACCTCGTCACCAACTGGGGCAAGGTTTCGCTGACCACTTCGACGACAACTCTGAACTCGGTCACGACCCCGATCAGCGTCGGCGCATCAGAAACCATAGCCGGAACCGTTACCGGCAACACGACCTATAAGCCCACGGGAACCGTCGCTCTGATGACCGATAGCACGGAACCGTTGCAGGCCAACCTAACCTCCGCCACGCTAGGGACCGGCGGGAGCTATTCGATCACCGACACGAATCTCCCCGGCGGCACCTACAACATCTGGACCCATTACAGTGGCGACTCAAACAACGGTCCCTCTGACTCCGCAAAGCAACCGATCGTGGTCAGCCAGGGCACGAGCGCCATCGACTTCAACATCTTCACCCCGGATTCATCCGTCGGTTACATCCCTCCCGGCGCCAACGTCAGCACAATCTATTACGGCACCCAGCTTGAGTTGAGCGCCTACGTCACCCTTGCGAGCGACGCCGCGTCGGTCGAAAGCTGCATCACAAACGCATTAGGCTGCACTCACACAAGTTATCCGACGCCCACCGGCGCGGTTACCTTCGCCGATAACAGCAGCACCGCCTACACCGCCCTGCTGAATGCCAGCGGAGAGGCCGCATACAATCCGGACTTCGCCGTCGGCTCGCACTCGGTCACCGCCAGCTACGCCGGCGACAGCAGCTACTCGAGTTCGAACACCAACAGCTCGCCGATTACCTTCACCGTGGTGAAAGACACGCCTCAGATCACCCAAAGTGAGTCGAATATGTTCATCGTCGACTCTACCGGCGACCAGGCCGTGCTGGTCGGCCCCAACCAGCAGGCGACCTTGACATTCATCGTCGAGAACACAGTGCAGGCTTACTATTCCCTGTACGACAACGCCGCCTTTCCCGTGCCAGCCTCTGCCCCCACCGGCACCATTACGGTCTCGAACAACGCGCTCTGCGGCTCCAATTGCACGGTGACTCTCAGCCCGGGCGTGGATCCGACGAATAATGCGGCGATGAGTGTAGCCAACTTCACCATCCCAACCAACGCAGGATCCACCACGGCCATCACAATCTACAATTTCACTTATACTTACAGCGGGGACGGGAATTACGCTCAGGAGTCAACTTCCAGTTCCATTCCCATTGTGAACAGTGGCACCACCGAGGCTTCGACCACCCACGCCACCCTCTCTGCAACCTCAACGTCGCCCGCCGCGACCGTCACTCTCTCCGGCACGGTCACCGGCAAGGGGTCCACGGCGCCAACCGGCGGAGTCTACATTTACACCTCGGGCTTCACCTACACGAACGAAGTGCCTCTCTCGTCGTCGACGGGCGACGTCTCCAGTTTCAGCGTCACCTTCAACAGCCAGAGCCTGTTGCAGGGCGCGAACTTCATCACTGTTCAGTACCTCGGCGACACGAATTATTATCCCTCCGCCTATACCCTCAGCACGGCCGTTTCCAACCTGCTCTCTGACTTCACCCTCCAGCCAGCGAGCCCGCTGATCGCCATCGACGAGTCCAAATCCAGCACCGGGACCGACACCCTCAACCTCGCTTCGATCAACGGGTTCTCCGGCGCCGTCAATCTGACATGCGCAGCAACCTCGCCTCAGCAGTGCTCGCTCCAGAGCAGCAGTGAAACACTTGCGAGCGGCGGCAGCGCCAGCGAGACCCTCACCATAACGCCCGGCGATACCAGCGACGGAACCTATAACGTGCTTGTGACCGGCACGGACGCTACAGGCAAGTACATCCACACCGCGGCCATCAAGGTAGTCGTCAGCAACGTCACGCCCGGAATCTCGGTGGCCAGCAGCGGAGACATCGGCGTGACCGGAGGAGCCACCACCGGCAACACCTCGATCATCACCGTCTCGCCGACCGGCGGATTCACGGGAACGGTGGATCTGAGCTGCGCAGTCACCACCACCCCAACAAATCCGACCAGCCCCGTCACCTGCGGCATTCCATCGTCGGTTGACATTACGGGCACAACCGCGCAAACCGCAACGCTGACGGCTGCCACAACCTCGACGACTACGCTCGGTGCCTACGTTATTACCGTGACCGCGAAGAACGGGAGCGGCAGCATTACGGCGACCGCCACGGTCAACGTAACTGTGAGCACGTCCCTGTCGCTCACGCCCGGCACGCCTTCGCCGTCCTCAGTCAGCCCCGGCGGTTCATCCACCGAAACCATCACGCTCGGAAACAGCAGCGACACCAGCTTCTCAGGCACGGTCACCTTCACCTGCTCGGTCTCTCCCAGCAACGAAACCGATCCGCCTGGCTGCACGATCTCGGGTAGCCCGGTGACTTACACCAACGGAACGCCAAGCCCCACCTCGCTAACCGCAACTGTCACCACGATGGCAGCGACCAGCGGGGAACTTGTCTATCCGAAGCTGGGTAACGGAAAAGGCTGGCTGGGAGCAGGCGGCGGGGCCGTGCTGGCTGTGTTCATCTTCCTGTGGATTCCGGCGCGGCGCCGTAACTGGCTGTCCATGCTCGGTCTGCTGGTGCTGATGATCGGCCTCGGCAGCCTCTCAGCCTGCGGCGGCGGGGGTGGGGGAGGCGGGGGCGGTGGCGGCGGCGGTAACTCCGGCACAACCGCCGGACGCTACACATTCACAGTGAAAGGCTCGGGCACGAATGTCTCCTCCTCGACCTCAACCACATTCACGGTGACGGTGAATTAAAGTTCCACCGAAGCGACGAAAAGGCCCTCCCCGCGGGGAGGGCCTTTTCAGTTCGCAGTTCACAGTTCGGAGTTCGCAGTTCTTAGTTCGCAGTTTCCTGACCACTGACCACTGATCACCGACAACTGTGAACTGTGAACTGTGAACTGTGAACTGACAACTTATATGTGGCAGCTTGTCTGGCCGCGCTTCTGAAGGTACTTCTGGTGGTACTCCTCAGCCTTCCAAAAGCTGCCGGCGGGTTCGACTTCAGTGACGATGCGCCGCGGTTTGAAGCGCCCTTCGGCCGTCAGCGCCTCGATTTTGGCGCGCGCCTGCGCCTCCTGCTCCGGCGAATGGAAAAACACAACCGAGCGGTATTGCGTGCCCCAGTCCGGCCCCTGCCGGTTTTTCGTGGTGGGATCGTGGAGCTCGAAAAAGCGGTCGAGCAGTTCGCCGTAGCTCACCCGCTCCGGGTCGAATTCAATCTCCACCACCTCGGCGTGCCCGGTCTTGTCCGTGCACACATCCTGGTAGGAGGGCCGCTCCAGCTTTCCCCCCTCATAGCCCACCGCGGTTCCCGTAACTCCATCGATCGCAGCAAAGGCTGCTTCCACGCCCCAAAAGCATCCCGCTCCGAAGGTGGCTTTTTCTGTGCTCATATGTGGTGTAGGATGCCTCCGCGCCGCGCCGGGTTTCACAATCTCGCCTCCGCGGCGACCGATCCATTCTAAAGAACATGCACAGTGTACGGCTCGAAAAAAGTGCGAGGAATGCTCGGCGAGGCAGAGAGAATTGTCTCTGGCCTTACTTCAACTCCCGGTGGATCGCCTTCACCTGGTAGCCCGCCTTCTTCAGCCGCTTGCCGATCTCCACGGCCATCATCACGCTGCGGTGCTGCCCGCCGGTACAGCCGAAGGCCACGGTCAGGTAGCTCTTGCCTTCTTTCACGTAGTGTGGCAAGAGGTACAGCATCAGCTCCGTCACCCGGTCAAGGAACTCCACGGTCTGGGGAAATCCGCGCACGTAAGCCGCCACGCGAGGATCCAGCCCCGTCTTCTTGCGAAACTCCGGCACAAAATGCGGATTGGGAAGGAAGCGGACATCGAAGACCAGATCGGCATCCAGTGGCACGCCATTCTTGAAGCCGAAACTCAGGCAGGAAACCAACATGCGCGGGCGGCCATCCTCATGCCCGAACCGCTGCTGAATGTGCGCGCGCAGCTCGTGCACGTTGAAGCCTGAGGTGTCGATCAGCGTATCGGCCACGTTGCGAATGGGATCCAGAAGCTGCCGCTCTTCGACGATCGAACGCTCCACGGTCTCCGAGCTGCCGAGTGGATGCGGCCTCCTGGTTTCGGAGTAGCGCCGCACCAGCACGGCATCCTGCGCATCGAGGAAGACGACGCGGGTAGCGAGCTGCGCCTTTACCTTTTTGAGAATTTCCGGCAGCCGGTCCAGCGTCGAGCCTTCGCGCACATCGACCACGATCGCCGCCCGTTCGACCTCGGCCGACCGGCGCACCAATCCGGCAAAATCCGGCAGCAGTTCCAACGGCAGGTTGTCTACACAGTGGAAACCGAGGTCCTCAAAGGCGCGCAGCGCCGAAGCCTTGCCCGACCCGGAGATGCCTGTCAAAATGACCAGTTCCTTGTTGGATGGGCGGGATGAGGGGGGATTTTTCGTGCCAGCTTTCGTGCTCTTTTTTCGGGGCGCCGCCTTCGAGGACGTCATGCGCCCATCGTACACCAAGCGCGAAGCCGCACGGCATGAGGAGGATTTCTCGTCTTCCAAGATTCGACTCCGCTCACGCTCGCGATCTTGCTGGCCGGGGGCTGCCTCCATCTATCTGGCAGACATTTCGTAACGCTCGCCGCCCGCCTGCCTGGCCCGCTGCATCGCAAAGTCTGCATCGCGCAGCAGGAATTCGCCGACCGTGTGCTCCGGGCCGGCCATTGCCGCTCCAATGCTGGCGCCAACCTGAACTTCGTCGCCGTCAACAACGAAAGGCAAATGAATTTCGCCCAGTATGCGGCGGGCAACAATCTCCAGATCGGCCGCTTTCGCAATCCCATCCACCAAAATCGCAAACTCGTCTCCGCCCATGCGGGCAGGCGAATCCTGAGACCTCAGAACGGCGCGCATCCTTTGCGCCGCGCTCAGCAGCAGCAGGTCGCCCGCGGCATGGCCCAGCTTGTCGTTGATCTGCTTGAAATGGTCCAGCTCCAGGTACAACACGCCGCAACTTTGCCATGGGCTCCGCGCCCGGCGGGTTAGCGCCTGTGTGACGCGGTCTACAAAGAGCGCCCGATTGGGCAACCCGGTCAGTGCGTCGTGCATAGAATCCTGCGCCCGTTTGGACTCCACCTCCCGGCGTTCCGCGAGGTCGCTGAAGGTAGACAGATAGCCCACCCTGACTCCGCCCACCAGCAATGGGCCAATCTGGATGCTCACATCGACCAGATCTCCGTCCCGGTTCATGCGCACCGTTTCGGCGGCGGCTCGGCCCTGTTCGTCCACGGCCTTTTCCAGTGCGTCTTGTTCGTGCAGCCGCGCAGGGGGAACAATCAACTGCCTCAGGCTGCCGCCGCCAGCCTCTTCGGCCGTGTATCCGAAGATCCGCGTGAAGGCAGGATTTGTGTAAAGAACGTGATTGCCGTGCTCGATAGCCACAGGCTCGGGAATGCTGGCCAGCACATCGTCCATCAACCGCGACTTCGGCATCCGCTCCCGTCCAGCCGGATGGCCAACGATGATCGTCTCTTGCGATTCCGAGTTCAGAACGCAGCAGGCGCCTTCGACCGGCACCAAGCTTCCGCTCCCGGCGAGGATTGTGGCATGAAACGGGCTGCTTTTTGTGGTGGCTGCACGCCGGGGCCCAGCGGCGAGCGGGAAAATTCCCCACAACACCTCGTCAATCGGACGCTCGCTCCACTCCTCTTCCGCCAGGCCGAGCAACTGCCTGGCTTCGGCGTTGGCGAAAACGATCTTCCCCGCCCGTTCGAGAAAGACCAGCGCCGGCAAGGCATCGAAGATTTCCTGCAGTGCGCAGAGACTGGTTTTTTCAGAGAATTTCACGCTCGCCGCCTTCACTGCAGCGGTCTTTTCCCGTGCGTTTACGACTTCTAGTTCTGGGGTAGGCTTAGCCATAGCCAAATCCTAGGGACTCAAGGCCTTAGGGCTCTATCCCCTAAACCGGTTCAGCGGGTGCAACGAAAGTCTGGCCTCGTACCAATTTAGAGTTTGTTTGGCTGCCCCAAGGTAACAGTCCCAGGGCTGTTGGAACCAGGCAAACACAGGGAGGGAGCGGGAGGCTTCCGGCTCCGGACAGGATTTGGGGAATCCAGAGCCGGATGAAGCAGCGGGTCCCGCCTCAATTCACAATTTCGCGCAGCTTCGCCTGCCAGGGCGGAGCTGCCCTGGGTAGCCTGCATCCAGGTCCCTGTCGCTCGATTTTTATTTTTACGGAATCTCGATCAATTCCATTTGTCCATCCCGGCGCCTGTGCAACACGTACATCTCGCCCGCCGGGGTTCTGAAGATCAGCAGATCCCGATCGCGGAACTCCGCGTCCTTCACCGCCTCTTCCATCGTCATCGCTGCAAGCGCGAAAGCATCGCCGCTATGTACGACATGCGGCTCAACCAGCGCTTCGTGAGCAGGGAACGAATGCACAGCGATTGCCGCCTTTGTCTTGGCGGCTTTCCGGGTGGGCCGAGGCTCTTCCATGTCGGAGGGTTGCGGGGCACGAGCCTTGGGCCTGGCGACCGGAGGCGCCGTGAGCACTTTTTCATCCTTCGGCAATCTCTTGCTGGTCATGCGACGGTCGCGGAAGCGCCGCGCCTGATTTTCGAGGTGCGCCAGCGCCTGGCGCAACGCGGCAACCTGCGTATCTGCCTTGCCTTGGGCCGCAATTGTTTTCAACCGCCCTTGCACCGTCAATTCCACAATCTGCAGGTGCCTTTGCGTTCCAAAAGTGATGCTAGCCCGCGCGTTTTGTCCCAGAATCTTGCCTACCCGCTCTATGCCTTCTTCTGCCAGTGCGCGCAGTGTCCGGGAGATTTTTCCCTGTTTCGCGGTCAACTCCACTACCATGGTCAACCTCCGCTCTCGATCGATTCACCCCGCTCTATATACCGGGCGAGAGAGCACAGTATATGCCAAACCCCTGATCCTGAAAATCCCCTCGGAGAGCAAAAAGCATCGGGGGCACCACTTTCAGAACCTCGGACGGGTTCGGGACGACTCCCGGACTGGCCTGCTGAGCCTCGCCGAATCGCCGGCCCCGCTGACTTGCTGACTTGCCAACTGGCTGACTTGCTGATTTGCTGCGTTTATATCTCCCACCGCAGCAGAGATGTGCCCACGCTAAAGCCGGCCCCGACAGCGGCCAGCAGCACCAGGTCGCCCTTCTTCAGCTTGCCTTGCTCGATGGCCGTTTCCATGGCTATCGAAATGGTGCCCGCCGAGGTATTTCCATACTTTTCGATATTGATAATCACCCGCTCCAGGGGCATGCCCAGCCGTTCGGCGGTGGCGGTGATGATGCGCTTGTTGGCCTGGTGGGGAATAAAGCAGCCCAGGTCCGCGCCCGTAATGCCGTTACGCCCCAACAGCTTCGAGGTGGCCTCGGCCATCTTTCGAACAGCGAACTTGTAGACTGCCTGGCCATCCTGGTAGATGTAATGCATCTTCTTGTCGACCGTCTCGTGGCTGGCCGGATTCAGGCTTCCGCCGCCCTTCAGATTCAGAGACACACCACCCGCCCCGTCGATCTCGTTCACGAAGTCGATAAAGCCGATCTCGCCCTCTTCGGCCGGCTCCAGCAGCACCGCTCCCGCGCCGTCGCCGAAGAGCACGCAGGTGGCTCGGTCCGTATAGTCGACCATCCGCGTATTCGCATCCCCTCCGCAGACCAGCACCTTCTTGTGGGCGCCGCTTTCGATCATTTTCACGCCCGCCTGCAATGCGTACATGAAGCCCGAACAGCCGCCCAACACGTCGAATCCCCAGCACCCGCCGGTAGCGCCAATCTTGTGCTGCACCAGGCAGGCTGTCGCTGGAAAGATCATGTCCGGCGTGTTTGTGCCCACGAGGATCGCCTCGAGTTCGCTCGGCGCAACACCTCGCATGGCAAGGCACTTCTTCGCCGCTTCCGCGCACATGTCGCTCACGCCCAGACCCTTTGCCAGCACGTGCCGTTCACGGATCCCCGTCCGCTCCAGAATCCACTGATCGGTGGTATCCACCATCTTTTCCAAATCCTGGTTGGTCAGAACATCGGGAGGGACGTAAGTTCCAAGCGCGGTGATTTTCGCGCGCCGGCCTACGATGGGGCGAACGATGAGGGTCAATCTCTTTCTCCTGTTCTCGTGAAACTTCGAGCGTACATCCTGCGGGGCGGAGCGGGCAAGCAGCTTGACCTGTTGCGTTCGCCGCCTTCCAACGCAGGATGGGCTCCATGAATCGGGCAATGCTCCCAGCTGCTTTAGCTATGAGGAATGATCAAAACGCCGATGAAGTCAAAAAAAAGTACCGGGTGACCTACTGCGCCCGTACGAGCCCGTTACCGTTGCTTCCTTCCGGACCTGGCGGGGTTGGCGGGATTACGTCGCGTAGGACCCGGCACCTTATCAATTTTATCACTTGGCCGTTTCCGGCGCGGACGCTGCTCGCGATCGAGGAGCATTGGCGAGCATTGGCGAATGAGCGCAGGATGCGCTTTTGGCCGGAAGACTCGCTCACATCTTCTGGATGTTGCTCTGCATAGTCGCCGTCTGCGGCTGCGGGGCCAGAGGCAACGTGAAGTGGAAGCGTGCGCCTAAGCCCAATTCGCTTTCTGCCCATACGCGGCCGCCGTGCGCCTGCACAACATGCTTGACGATGGCCAGCCCCAGCCCCGTGCCTCCCGATTCGCGCGAGCGCGCCTTGTCGACGCGATAGAAGCGTTCAAATATTCGATCGATGTGCTCGGAGGCGATTCCTGGTCCGAAGTCCTCCACCGTAAATTGCACCTCGTTCAGGCACAGCCGCGCGCCCACAATGATTCTCTTGCCTTGGGCGGCATACTTCACGGAATTTTCCACAAGGTTGCCGAAGACCTGATTCAAGGCATCCGGATCTGCCATCACCCGAGCATCCGTCGCGCCCACGGATTCGAGCTCCACGCCGGAATCGACGACAATCCCGCGTAGGGTCTGGATGGCATCGTTGACCAGGGAGCTGGCGCGCATCGGATGCAAATTCAGCTTGTAATCCGGGCTCTCTACGGTAGCCAGCGCAAGCAGGTCCTCGGTAAGCCGGCTCATTCGCGCGGCACTCCTCAAAATGATGCCCAGAAATTCCAGCGTCATCTCGGGGCTCGGCGAGGGGTCTTCAATCAGCGTTTCCACGTAGCCCTGGATCGAGGTCAGCGGGGTGCGCAGCTCGTGACTGACGTTGGCCACAAAGTCGCGGCGGGTTTTCTGGGCAGCTTCAATGCCGGTCACATCGTGGAGCACGGCGAGCGCCCCTCCGCCAGGCAGGGGCACGGCGTTGATCTCGAAGACGCGCCCAGGAAAGACGTTCGTGGCCCTCCCGGTGGACACTTCCCCGCGCTCCAACGCAGCTCGCACGCAGGCCAGCAGTTCCGGATCGCGCACGGAATGGACCAGCGGGCGGCCGGCATAGATCTGCGAGCCGGCGATGCGCTGCATGACGGCGTTAAACCAGCGCACTTGCCCGTCGGCGCTGATCGAGATCACCGCCTCCTGCATGGCGTCGAGCATCGTGGCCAGCTCACTGCGCCGGCTTTCCAGCTCCGCAATGTCGGCGCCTAGCCGCTCTGCAGCGTTTTTGAGCGCATCTTCTATTGCCGAGAGCTCGTCGCGTTTTTGTTGCATGGCCGGCGCCGTCCAGTCGCCCTGGCCGATGCGCCGCGCAACAGACACGACGCCGCTGATGCGCGCCGAGATTCGCCCCGCCACCCAGTCCGACAGCAACAGAGCCACGGCCAGCGCAATTGCCGCGGCCCAAAGCGCTTCGCGGACCGTTGCCGGCGCCACGAAGCGGCGGAAGATCACGCCTAATACAAGCGTGTAGACAACCAGAAGCGAAAGGAACAGTCCCAGCAGCTTTGTAAATGTGGAAGTCAACTGAATCATTCGCCTTTCGGCAACTCGAAACGGTAGCCCGCGCCGCGCACCGTCGTTAGATAGCGCGGATTCTCAGCGTCGATTTCGATCTTTTCACGAATGCGCCGGACGTAGACATCGACGGAGCGCGGCGTGACGAAGCGCGCATCGCCCCAGACAGCATCGAGCAGGCGGTCGCGGCTGAAGACACGCCCGGGATGATGGGCCAGGTAATCCAGCAGCCGGAATTCAGTGGCCGTGGTGGCGACCAGCTCACCCCGCACAGTCAACTGCATGGCGTTGGCATCGATTGCTACCTCATCGAAGCGGATCACCGAGGGCGCCTCGGGCCGCTCGAAGCGGCGCAGCACGGCCTTGACGCGCGCCACCATCTCGCGCGTGGAAAACGGCTTGGTAATGTAATCGTCGCTCAATTCCAGGCCCAGCACACGATCGTTCTCCGAGGCGCGCGCGGTCAAAAAGATAACGGGAACGGCGGACAGGCCGGTGTGGTTACGCAAACGGCGGCAGATGTCGAGGCCGTCGCCTCCGGGGACCATGATGTCGAGCATGAACAAAGCCGGAGCTTTGCGCTCGGCATCCGGAATCAGATTGGCTGGCGTGTGATATACGCGGGCCTCAAAGCCCGCTGCCTGCAAATGATGCTGCACCAGTCTTGCGATATCGGGGTCGTCTTCCAGTACAAAAATGGTCTTGCTCAAGCAATCCGCCCTTGCCCTGCGGCCCTTGAGTTCGGAGATGCCGCTGACCACAGGAACCATGAACAGATTAATTCAACGAGGCAAACAGATTGCAAACGTTTGATGAATTTGGCTTGCCGCGGGGCCATTCATCGGGCGCGGCAGAGCGCATCGCATAGAAAATTAAAAGAAATCAACTCTTCGGTTCCGCGCGGGTGCCGCAATTCTCGCAGATCACGCCGTCCCAGGGGCCGTATAGGCCGCATTGACAGCATTCCCAGATATCGGAGCCGGCGGCAATCGGAGTTGCCTTGCAGGCGCTGCCGTCGCGAGCTTGCGCAGCGTCGTCAGGGACTGGGCGGATCGTCTGGCCTTGCGGCTGGTTCAATGCCGGAGAGTCTTTTGGAGAATTGGGCTCGGTCATAATGGAGAAAATCCTGAAATAAATGGGTTGTGTGGCGGCCGATCCGCTCTTCCGGCTCGGCCGCCGGACTGAATCAAGCGAGAGCGAGGTCAAAGCGATCGAGGTTCATCACCTTGCCCCAGGCAGCCACGAAGTCCTGAACGAAGGCCTCCTGCGCATCGCTGCTGGCATAGACCTCGGCAAGGGCGCGCAGCTCGGAGTTCGAACCGAAGACGAGATCGACCGGAGTGCCTGTCCACTTGACAGCGCCCGTCTCGCGGTCGCGGCCCACCAGAACGCCGTCGGAAGCGGGCCTTTCCCACTTCGTCCCCATCTCCAGCAGGTTCACGAAGAAGTCATTGGTCAAGGTCCCAGGCCGCTCGGTGAAGACTCCGTGTTGGGACTGCCCGAAGTTCGCGCCCAGCACGCGCATGCCGCCGATGAGAACCGTCATCTCGGGAGCGGTGAGGTTGAGCAGTTGCGCTTTGTCGAGCAGGATATACGGTGCAGACTCATCCAGCCCCGCGCGCGCGTAGTTGCGGAATCCGTCAGCCACAGGCTCGAGCGGCGCGAACGACGCCGCGTCGGTCTGCTCGGCAAGCGCGTCCATGCGGCCGGGCGCGAAGGGGACCTTCACGTTGTAACCGGCCTTCTTCGCAGCAGCCTCGACGGCTGCGCAGCCGGCGAGAACGATCAGGTCGGCCAGAGAGATCCGCTTACCGCCGGATTGCGAAGCGTTGAACTCCTGCTGGATGGTTCTGAGCTTCGCGAGCACTACGGCTAGCTCCTCCGGCTCGTTCACCGCCCAGTCTTTTTGCGGCTCTAGCTGGATGCGGGCTCCATTGGCGCCGCCGCGCTTGTCGCTGCCGCGGAAGCTGGCCGCAGATGCCCATGCGGTCTTGACGAGTTGAGAGATCGACAGCCCGGAGTCGAGCACCTTGGCCTTCAGGGATTCGATGTCGCGGTCGCCGATCAGCGGATGATCGACCGCGGGAACGGGATCCTGCCAGATCAGATGCTCCTTCGGCACCAGGGGGCCAAGGTAACGCGAGCGCGGGCCCATGTCGCGGTGCGTCAACTTGAACCAGGCGCGGGCGAAGGCGTCGGCGAACTCATCCGGGTGGTCCTTGAAGCGCAGCGAGATCTTCTTGTACTCCGGATCGAACTTCAGCGAGAGGTCCGTGGTCAGCATCGCCGGCTGGTGGCTCTTCGACTTGTCAAACGCATCGGGCACGCTTCCGGCGCCAGCGTTCCCCTTGGGCTTCCACTGGTACGCGCCGGCCGGGCTTTCGGTCAGCTCCCAGTCGTAGTTGAACAGGTGCTCGAAAAAGTCGTTGCTCCACTTGGTCGGCTTGGTGGTCCAGGTGACTTCGAGGCCGCTGGTGATGGCGTCTTTGCCAACGCCTGTGCCAAAGCTGTTCTTCCAGCCGAGTCCCTGTTGCTCGATCGGAGCGGCTTCGGGCTCGGCGCCAACATGGGTTGCAGGCGCGGCACCGTGCGTCTTGCCGAAGGTGTGGCCGCCGGCAATCAGCGCCACAGTTTCCTCGTCGTTCATGGCCATGCGGGCAAAGGTCTCGCGGATGAATGGGACTGCGGCGATCGGATCGTGGTTGCGCTCCGGGCCTTCGGGATTGACATAGATCAGGCCCATCTCAGTGGCGCCGAGAGCGCTTTTAGTATCTTGGAGCTGCTCGGGAGTTCTGTGAGCCAGCCAGGTTTTCTCCATGCCCCAGTCGACGTCCTGGTCCGGTTCCCACACGTCTTCGCGGCCTCCGCCAAAACCAAAAGTCTTGAAACCCATCGATTCGAGCGCCACGGTGCCGGCCAGGATGATCAGGTCAGCCCACGAAATCTTTTTGCCGTATTTCTGCTTAATGGGCCACAGCAACCTGCGCGCCTTGTCAAGGCTGACGTTGTCCGGCCAACTATTGACGGGAGCAAAGCGCTGCTGGCCTCTGCCTGCGCCGCCACGTCCGTCGGCGATGCGGTAGGTGCCTGCGCTGTGCCAGGCCATGCGAATGAAGAACGGACCGTAGTTGCCGAAGTCGGCGGGCCACCACTCCTGAGAATCCGTCATCACGGCTTTGAGGTCCTTGACCACCGCATTCAGATCGAGGCTCTTGAACTCTTTGGCGTAGTTGAATCCCTTGTCCATAGGGTTGGATTTGGAAGAGTGCTGGTGAAGAATCGACAGGTTCAACTGGTTGGGCCACCAATCGCGGTTGCCCTTTGCCCCTGCTACTGTAGTGTGATTGAGCATGCTGCCCGTGACCGGGCATTGAGAAATTGCGGACATAAAAACTTACCTCCTTCTTACTTATCTGCGGCTTGAAGCGTTGTTGAGCTCGGGAAGTCGAGCGCCTGCCGGCGCTGGTGAATGATCACAGCAATGAATTATCGCATGCAATATAGATGTTTGTGCGGGAGAAAGGAAACCGATTATTGCCGGGCCGGAAGGCGCCGGCCTTTGATGGTTGCGAAAAACCGCTGGAACGCGAACCTGGTCAAGAACAGACGCAGACACAAAATCGCCCCCGAAGGAACACGACGCTTCGGAGGCGCTTGAGTATCCAAGTTAATAACGGGGACCAGTAGCCGGCACTGGAGGTCGGTAGCACGCGGCTACTGGTGATCCCTGTACTAACGAAGCTAGCCGCGGCTTCCCCTTTCCACTGCTGCCTCGTGTCGCCCGGCTCAAAGAGGGCTATTTTAAGCTGCCCTCCGAACCATGTTGACAATGGAAGTTTCTCCTATGTGAAAATCGCGGGCTGTGACGGCCGTCACGACGGCTTGTGTAATTCGCGTTCTTAAAGACTAAAACCACGATCCAAAGAGCTTGCGGCGCCCTCTCGCGTCACCAGGATGAACGCGGACGGACGCGCGCTCTCGAAAGAAGCCTGCCGGCAAGCGGACGCCTGGCTCACCACGAGTGCCTTAACTATCCATTGACAAAGGGCTTCGAGGCGCTGGAAAATCGGAGATTCAGTTTCTCAAAAAAGGAGTTTTCTCTCTTGAACGGTTTGATGAAGACCAGCCTGGGCGACATACCACTTCTGGGACGCGGAAAGGTGCGCGATCTCTATGCGGTCGACGGCTCGCTACTGCTGGTGGCGACGGACCGCATCTCGGCATTCGATCACGTGCTGGGCAGCCCGATTCCCGGGAAAGGCAAGGTTCTGACGCAGATCTCCCTCTTCTGGTTCGACCTGCTTCGGGATGTGGTTCCCAATCACCTGATCACAGCTGAGGTGAAGAACTTTCCGGCCGCGCTTCAGCCCTATGCCGATCAACTCGAAGGACGTTCGATGCTGGTGCGGCGGGCGGAGATGTTCCCGGTGGAATGCGTGGCGAGAGGCTATCTGACAGGCTCGGGTTGGAAGGAGTATCAGTCCTCAGGGACGGTGTGCGGGATCGCGCTCCCGGCCGGTCTCATGGATGGCTCACGGCTTCCGGAGCCTGTGTTCACCCCCGCCACCAAAGCCGAGGGCGGAGAGCATGATGAGAATATTTCCTTCGAGGCGACGGCAAAGCGCATAGGAGCCGCGAACGCCGCCGAGCTGCGAAGGTTGACGCTGGAGCTCTACAGGCGAGCGGCCGCGCACGCCGAGCAGCGGGGTCTGATCCTGGCAGACACGAAGTTCGAGTTTGGGAGAACCGCCGAGGGAATCGTGCTGGCTGACGAGGTTCTGACACCGGATTCTTCGCGGTTCTGGGACGGCGGGCAATGGAAACCAGGGGGCGCGCAACCGTCTTTTGACAAGCAATACGTGCGCGATTACCTTGAAGCGATCCACTGGAACAAGCAGGCGCCGGCGCCGGCGCTGCCCGAGGAAGTGGTGGAGCGCACGCAATCCAAGTATCTGGAGGCATTCCGCAGGCTCACGGGGCGCGAGCTGAGCTTGTGAGAGAAGCAAGGCTGAGTGGCGATGCCCCCTCAAAAAGGAGTGCGGAATGACTTCGACCGGCTGGACCTGGATCGATTGGGCCATCGTGATTATCATCGCGCTTTCGGCGCTGGGGGGACTTGCGCGGGGACTGGTGCGAATGGCGCTGTCACTGGCCGGACTGATTGGGGGCCTGGCGCTGGCGGCATGGAACTATCAGCACCTGGCCAGAGAACTGATTCCGGTGGTGAAGTCCGAGCCAGTGGCGGATGCAATCGCGTTTCTGGTCATTGCGCTGTTGGTGATGCTGATAGCGGGAATTATCGCGTCAGTCACAACCCGAACGATGAAGTGGATGGGGCTGGGCTGCCTGAACCGGGTCGGGGGCACAATTTTTGGAGCCATTCAGGGGGCAGGTCTGGTAACCTTGTGCATTCTGGTGACAGTGGCGTTTTTCCCGAGCGCGCAATGGCTGACGGATTCGCGGTTGCCAAGCAAATTTTTCGGCGCCTGCCACCTGAGTACGCACGTGAGTCCGGGCGACCTGGCCGAGCGCGTGCGCACGGGCCTGAAGGAATTGAAGGAGCGGACGCCCGGCTGGATGCATCCGGGCAGCGGCGCATCACAAAAACAGGCGCTGGGGAGCGCGATTGCCGGTTAAACTAGAGAGCATACAAGCAAGAGGCTAACGTGAAGCGAGAACTGGAAAGCCTGGTGGCGCAAATGCACTCGAGCGGCGTCCGCTACGAAGAGGCGGTGCGCGAGTTTAAGAGACAGTACCTGCGCGAAGTGTTGATCGCGAACCGGGGAAACCAGTGCAAGGCAGCCGAAGAACTGGGAGTTCACCGCAACACGCTGAGCCGCACGATGGCCGATCTCGAATTGGATCTGGCTGAAGTGCGCGCCATACTCAAGCGTCCTCCGCGCAGCGAACGTCCTGTGTTTAGCGCCTACCGCCAAGGCAGCCGGTAAGGCCCGCGAGACGCAGCCAAAACGATGCCGAACCAGCCAACGAACCAACCACCTACGGGCGGACAAACGGCGATTCCGCCGGCGCCCCGCGTGCACCTTCGCGCGGGCTTCGAATGGGATGGGCAGGACGCCTATCTGTTCGACATTGACGGCACGCTTCTGCGCAGCCGCGACCGCGTCCACGTAAACGCTTTCACAAGTTGCGTGCAACGCGTGACCGGCTTCGAGGTGACGCTCGCGGGCATTTCTATGCAGGGCAGCACAGATACGGCGATTCTGCGCGAAGCATGGAGACAGGCGGGGATCGCCGACGAGTTGCTGGAGCCGCAGGCCGAGGCCATTCTGAAGGCGATGTGCAGCGTGGTGGCCGAGCGCAGGCACGAGATGCAGCTGGTGCGTATGCCGGGCGTGGAAGAGACGCTCAGGCACCTGGCCGGACGCGGCGCGCTGCTTGGACTTGCAACCGGCAACCTGGAAGCCATCGGCTGGATCAAGGTTGAGGAGATCGGACTGCGGGAATGGTTCCGATTCGGCGGATTCTGCGATCACTATCCGGACCGGCGCGAGCTGATCGGCAAGGCCGCAGAGAAGGCGCGTGAACTGACCAGCGCAGAGGCCGGAATTTGCGTAGTGGGAGACACGCCACGCGACATCGATGCGGCGCGCGCAAATGGCCTGACGGTGATCGCCGTAGCCACAGGACGCTTCACTTTCGACGAGCTGCAGGAGTCAGAGCCGGATGCCTGCACGACTTCACTGGCCGACCTGCTGGCACACACCAGGAATACGCCATGACGCCATGCGTCAAGATTCGAAATCGGAACCGGCGAGGTAAGGACTGCCGAAGCAAGCGCCGGCTGGCGCTGGCCGCCGCAGTGTTTGCGATGGCCCTCAGTTGCGCCGCGGAACAGGCGCAGCCGCCAGACTCAACCGCTGCACAGCAAGCGCAGGCGGGGGCTCCTGCGGCGTCCGTGGCTGCAGAGACTGCGGCAGGGAAAGAGGCACAGGCTAAGCAGCCCACCAGCAGCGAGCGCAGGAAGGCAAACCAGCTTTACATGGAAGCCGGCAAGCGGTTTGTGGCCGGGGATTTCGAAGAGGCGATGCGGCTGTTTGAGCAGGCGGCTGCGCTGGAACCAGCCAATAACGATTACAAGCTTTCCATCGAAGTGGCGCGCAGCCACGCGGTAACGGCATTGATCCAGGCCTCGGCCAAGGACCGTCTGCTGGGCAACGACGCCGCGGCACGCGCCGCGCTCCAGCGCGCGCTCGAGCTCGACCCTAAAAACGCCGAGGCCGCCGAGCACATGGATGAGTTGGGAGACGAGGCGCTTCGCGATGTGACGAAGCCCCTCTACGGAGACGCGGGCAAGACCACAGGCGAAGCTCCGCAATTGGAGCCCACGCCGGCAAAGCACGTCTTCCACCTGCGCACCGACTCGCATCAGGCGATCGAACAAGTCTTCAGCGCCTACGGCATTCAGACCATGATCGACACGAGCGTCCCCACGGCGCAGATCCGCCTGGATGTGGACGACGTGAGCTTTCGAGAGGCGACGCACGCGCTGGCCCTGGTGACAAAAACTTTTTACGTGCCGCTGGACGCGCACCGCGTGGTGGTGGCCCGCGACACCCGCGAAAATCGCCAGCAATTCACGCGCCAGCAACTGGAGACGGTCTATCTATCGGGTCTGACGGCCGAGGAGCTGACGCAGACCGTCAATTTAGCTAAAAACGTCTTCGGCGTGCAACAGGCCACCGCCGACGCCTCGGCGAGCACGATTACGGTGCGCGCGCCGGCCACGACGCTCCATGCATTCAATGCCACATTGCGCGATCTGCTGGACGGACGCAGCCAGGTGCTGCTCGACGTGCGCATTCTCCAGTTGGCGCATACGAACCAGCGCAATACCGGAGCTCAACTCCCGCAATCCATTTCAGCTTTCAATGTTTACACCGAAGAGCAATCCATCTTGAACGCGAACCAGGCCCTGGTGCAACAAATCATTTCGTCGGGACTCGCCGCGCCCGGAGATACGCTGGCGATTCTGGGCATCCTGATCGCCAGCGGCCAGGTCTCGAGTTCCCTGTTCTCCAACGGCATCGCGCTCTTCGGCGGAGGGTTGACGGCTTCGGCACTGGTTCCCGGCAAGATCACCGCAAACCTGAGCCTGAACTCCTCGGATACGCGCGAGCTTGATCAGATCCAGTTGCGGCTGGGCGACGGGCAGGCGGGAACACTGAAGGAGGGCGAGCGCTATCCGATCCAGACATCGTCCTATTCGGGCGTCGCTAACAACTCGATTAATATACCGGGGCTGACCACGGCCGGCACTTCAAGCAACCTCTCTTCGCTTCTGTCGTCGCTGAGCTCGACGGCGGCGAACATCCCCATGGTGGAGTACCAGGATCTGGGGTTGACGCTGAAGGCGACACCTGGCGTGATGCGCAATGGCGATGTGGCGCTGACCCTGGACTTCAAAATCGACGCGCTCTCAGGCAGCTCGATCGACGGCAATCCGATTCTGAACAATCGCGCCTATTCCGGGGTGGTTACGGTTCCCGAAGGCGGAGCCGTGGTGCTGGCCAGCGAGTTGGACCGTTCGGAGAGCCGGGCCATCAGCGGCACCCCCGGACTGAGCGAAATTCCTGGCCTAAACCAGCTCACAGCAGGCCGCGACATCCAGAAGAACTACGCTACGCTGCTGATTATCCTCACGCCGCACCTGGTGCGCGGAACGCAGGCGGCTGGGCATACGGCGATGATGCGGGTGGATACGACGTCGACAAGCACGGGAAGGTAGCGGGAAGGATTTTCCAGCTTCTGGCCAGTGGGCCTCGCACCCTTCAGCCGCGGCGACTCAGAGGATTCGTCACTGCTTTCCTCGCGGATAACCGATCCATCATCGCGCTTGGGCACTGTCCCGGGGCGGGTCCCGTAAGAGACGAGTTCGCCACTGAAGATGATTGCCCCGGGCGCCTCGCACTTGGGCACCCGGGGCAGTCGAGCCTGTAAGAATCGGGCCCGAAGGGCATCAGCCCTTCGAGCCCGATTGCTGCATCAGTTTTGGCCCGTACTCAGTTGACGGTGAGTACGGCGTAGTTTGATACACCCTCAAAAGAGGCGGTGATATCGGCTTGGCCCTGGCCAATGCTCCATGCCAGGCCATTCCAGAACACCACAGCCACGGACCAGTCCGAGGACCTCCACCGCGAGACATTGGTGATATCTTGCTGGGAGCCATCGCTGAAGGTCCCAATCGCTGCAAAGGCCTGCCGCGACCACAAAGCGACCGTGGGTGAAGCCGGGGTAACCGAAATGCTCTGTAGAGTGGCATTGGTGATATTCAGCGTGGCGGTTGCCGGTGTCAGGCCGTGGTAATACGCAGAAATGGTGACTGATCCGGGAGCATTCCCGTACGCGATGCCGGAGCGATTAATGTACGCCTCCCTATAGTTGGAAGATCCCCAGTACGCCGACCTTGTTAGATTAACTGTGGTGACACCGTCACTATAGGTCCCAGTCAACGTGAATTGCTGTGTGGTGCCGACAGCGATGGTTGGATCTGCCGGCGTGATTGTCAATGATGTTACCGTCATCGAACTAATGGTCAACGTGGTTTGGCCGGTGATGCCGCTCAGCCTGGCATAGATCGTGCAAGTGCGATTTGTGGCCGAGCGGGTAGTCACAACGCCGCTGCGCGATATCGACGCCGTGTGGTACCACCTTCCCGACGACCCGGTACATGAGATAGACCAGGAAACGCCAGTGAGCGGCGCCGTTGAGCCGTCGCTGTATGTGCCGGTTGCGTACATTTGCAAGCTTGAATGCGCAGGCAGCACCGGGTTTGCCGGAGTGATGGCGATGGAGACAAGATGTATAACGGCTACCGTGAGCGTGGCCGATCCGCTGACGCCCTCATAGCTGGCGCTGATGGTGCTGGTTCCCAGGCTCAGACCAGTCGCCAAACCGGTGCTGCCCACGAGGGCAACGCTCGACGCAGAAGAACTCCACGTGACCTGCGTGGTCAGATCCTGTGTGCTCAGGTCGCTGAAGACGCCCGTTGCGGAGAATTGTATTGTTCCGTTTACGCCTACTTCAGGCGCAGGGGGAACGACGACGATCGAGGTGAGCGTCGCAGGGGTTACATTCAATACAGCCGAAGCTGTCATGGACCCGTAATAGACATTAATTGCGGTCTGCCCTACAGTTAATCCGATAGCCAGCCCGCTCGCGTTGATGCCGGCAACCGCCGGCGTAGATGAGGTCCAGGTGAGCCCCTCAGATAACGGCTGACTGCTGCCGTCGCTGTAAATCGCGCTGACCGCATACTGCTGCGTGGTTCCAGCGGCAATGGACGCTGTGGCGGGCGTGAGCTGAAGCGATTCCGCAACTGCGGACGTAACGTAGACCGATGTAGTGTCTGTGAATCCACCGAAGCTTGCGGTAATCGTAACCGCGTTGCCGTTGCTGTTGGCCACACCTGTCACAAGACCGGTGCCGGGATCCACCGCGGCAAGAGTGGTATCGGAAGACGACCACGAGGCGCCGGTTATGGCTGCCTGCGAGCCATCGCTGTAAGTGCCTGTCAGTGAAAGTTGGGTTTGCCCGCCGGTGGGAATGGTCTGATCGTCAGGAGAAATATCAATCGATGTTAGTACCGCAGCCGTAACGGTAAGGGCCGCCGATCCGCTGACGGTGCCTGAAGTCGCGGTGATCGTGACCGGGTTGCCGTTGCTATTCGCCACACCGGTAGCAAGGCCCGTCTGATCAATGGTTGCAAAGCCCGTGTTGCCCGAACTCCAGGTGACACTGTTCGTCACATCCGTCGAGCTGCCATCGGAGAAACCGCCACTGGCGGTAAACGCCTGCGTCTGCCCGGTCGCTATCGATGCGCTGGGCGGCGCAACAGTGATGGAGTTGAGCGTGGCTGCAGTGGTCGTGCCGCTGGCTGTGCCGCTGACCGATCCGATCGAGGCCGTGATGGTTGCCGAACCCGCCGATACGCCCGTCGCCAAACCACCCGCAACAGAAAGGGAGCTGCTGTTTGAACTCCAGCCAGCCTGGGCCGTTACGTCCTGGCTCGTGCCATTGCTATATATCCCTAGCGCCGAGAGCTGCTTTGCCTGACCTGCTGCCACCGAGAAGATCGAGGGAGAAATCGCAATCGAGGTCAAGGTGGGCGGATTCACGGTGATCGGCATGGGAGCGGAGACGACTGCACCAAGGGTGGCAGTGATGGATACCGAGCCAGCCTTGATCCCGCTGACGAGACCGGACGAATTGACCATGGCAGTCGTAATATCGGAACTCTGCCAGGTCACCTGCGAGGTAAGGGTTGCCGTACTGTTGTCTGAATAGGTCCCTTGAGCAGCCAACTGCTCGCTCATGCCCGCGGTCAGAGAGGAGCCACCGGAGACGGAAATCGAGGTCAGGGGCGCCGGATTCACCGTAATCGACATGGTGCCGGAAACCGAACTCATGGTAGCGGTAAAGGTGACCGTGCCCGCCTTCACACCGCTGACAAGTCCGGAAGCGCTGACCGTGGCCATGGTGTTGTCAGAGCTCTTCCAGGTCGCCATGGAAGTCAACGTCTCGGTACTGCTGTCACTGTAGGTTCCCACAGCCGAAAGCTGCAGCGTCGATCCTGCCGTGACCGAATTTGTAGAGGCCGTGACTTTGATGGAAACGAGGGTAGGATTATTATTGTCGCCCGATTTGGCGCTCCTCCCACACCCGGTGAGCACAATACAACCAAGGAGAGCGAACCAGATGCTACCGCCGAACTTTTTCATAACCAAGACCTCACAAACATCGAGCGTGAAACTCAAATCCGGCTGGTTCGCCAGAGATGAGTGAAGAAGAATGTGAAACTCAAATCCGGCTGGATCGCCAGAGATGAGCGGGTTCGCGACGATTCTTCTGGGGGAGCCGGCGCGAACCACGAACCGTTCCGCACAGCCGCTGGAACGAGCACTAAGCTTTCTTCAAAGAGATAAGCGGATTCTCGACGATTCTTCTGGGAGAGCCAACGCGAACCCAGAAACCGTTCCGCACATCTGCTAAAACAAGCATTAGACTCTTTCAAGCTAGCATAGATTAGATCAGACAATTACGCCAGTTGCACTAGCATGAACGTAATCATCGGCTAACTCGCTAGTAACAGTATTGCCACCCAACAGTACTGAAACCCCATGCAGTAACACGACGGATGCGGACTGCCATGAGGAACGAAGCAGCTCCCATCAAATCCCGCTACCTGTTTCTAGTGCCGCTTGGTCAGCAGGCGGTGGGTCCGTTTTATCAATGGGTACGGCCGGATCGGGGAGATCCGGCCTGTGATTTCGGTTTACGAGGGAGCTTTTCACTCGTTCATTTACGCCAAAATCTTCGCAGTTTCACAATTTCTGTAAAACTGCGAAGCTGAGATCTACTGCGCGGCCACGCCGTCGATCTTGGCCTGGTAAGCGATGATCTTCTTCAGGGTCGCGTATTCGACGTTGGCCGGGACCTGGCGTCCGTTGACGTACAAAGTGGGGGTCTGGTAGAGCTCGACGTCCTGTGCCAGCTTGACGCCCGCCTCGACCTGGGCCTTGATTTCGGGAGTGGCGGCGCAGGCCGCGACCTTCGTCGGATCGAGGCCGACCTTGGTCGCTGAACTGTTCAGCGTGAGCGCGGCGCCGTCGGCAGAGGCGAGGCCGTCCTGCCCGTCAAAGACCGAAGCGGCGAACTGGAAGAAGGCGGTGCTGCCGGCCATCTTCGCGACGCAGAGACTGTAAGCAGCCGCAAGCGCAGCCTGCGGGTGGATCGACTCCAGCGGATAGTTTTCGAAAACAATTCGCGCCTTCGGGAAATCGGCGACGAGCTTGTCCATGTTGCCCTGTGCTTCCTTGCAGTGCGGGCACTGGAAGTCGGCGAACTCGACGATTTCAAAATCCTTCGAAGCGGCGCCGCGATAGGGCCCGTCGGCGCGCTGCTGCATGATGGCGCGGTTCTCGGCGAACGGATGATCACCAAAGGCAAGGATCTGGTCGCTGGTGATCAGGTGCTTGCCGTCGGGCATCACATAGAAAGTGATCTGCCCTGACTGTTGCGCATTTGTCTTGTCGGCCACATCCACGGTCACTTTGCTGACGCCCTCAATTTTTGTCTTGAGGATGGCCTCGACCTGCCAGACACGGTTCTCGTCGTAGCCCCAGCTGGCCTGGAGGAAAGCATTCACCTGGTCTTTCGTGGGCGAGGCAGCGTTGAAGTTAGCCGGATCGGGGGTCGGAAAAGACGGAGCCTGCGCGGGCGCGGGAGCGGAGGGCTGCGCAGTAGGCGCGGCAGGGACCTGAGTCTGCGCCGAGCCGCAAACAGCGGAAAGAACGAGCGCGGCAACGGCGGCGATGGCGAGGGATCTTACGGAAGGACGGATCAATCTGTTCTCCTTGGTTCTCTGGTTAGAGGGAAAACTCCCAGACTCTAGCTTATCCCAGGCAACCTGATTGCCGCCTGAAGCAATTGCCGCATCGCAAACGGGGCCTGTATAATTCCAGCCAATCTGTCGCAGTTTCCTTGTCGGTCGCGAACTTCTTCAATGCCTCTTTAAGGAGAGCTCGAATGCACCTCCTCGTTCGTTCGCTCAATCAGGACCAGCCTCCGCAAAGGCCGCCGCGATTCACCCGCTTCTGGAGCATCGCTCTCATCTCCGCCATGATTTCGGTTTTGTTCCTGGGAATGCCCTCGCGCGCCGCCGGCCAATCTGGCGGACCGATCATTAGCAATGCCGCAGCAGGCGCCATCATCGGTGGGATCGCCGGTATTGGCGCAGCCATCGCCATTGTGACTGTCGTCTCTATCAGCCACGCTCGCCACACAATTTCAGGCTGTGTTTCTATGGGCGCCAATGGCCTGGCGCTGCAAACGTCTGATAAACAGATCTACTTGCTGCAGGGCATCGCCACCGGCGTCACGGCTGGTGACCGTGTGAAGGTCCATGGTTCCAAGGTGAAATCGGCCAGCTGTGCGGCGAATACAAAGACCTTTGTGGTCGAGAAGCTTCAGAAAGACTACGGCGCCTGTCGCTGAAAACCTGCCCCGAGGATCGTCACCGTCAGGGTGGCCATTCTCAGCTGAGGCCTATACCTGCACCTTGACGGCGATAGGAAAGCGGCGCCCCGAACCGAAGGATTTGGCGGTGACCTTGAGGACCGGCGCGGCCTGCTGGCGCTTGAACTCGGAGCGTTCCACCAGGTGCACAACCTTCTGAACAAGCTCGAGGGAATAACCGTGCTCGGCGGCGATGCGCTCGGGCGTCTCGTAGCGCTCGACATAGGCCTCGAGAATGGGATCGAGCACCTCGTAGGGCGGAAGCGAGTCAGTGTCCTTCTGATCGGGGCGCAGCTCGGCCGAAGGCGGTTTGTCGAGGACGGCCTGCGGAATGACTTCGCCGTTGCGGTTGAGCCAGCGGCTGACGGCGTAGACCCGCGTCTTGACAAGGTCGCCGATCACGGCCAGCGCACCCACCATGTCGCCATAGAGAGTGCAGTAGCCGGCCGCCATCTCCGACTTGTTTCCCGTAGTGAGGACCAGGGCGTTGAACTTGTTGGAGAGCGCCATCAGCAGCGTACCGCGAATGCGGGGCTGGATATTTTCCTCGGCAATGCCCGCCACGCGCCCTGCAAAAATTGGTTCGAGGGCGCGAGTGAACTCGCCAAAGATGCCGGTGATTCCGATCAGCTCAAAGCGGATGCCGAGATTGGCGGCGAGCCGGCGGCTGTCGTCGATGGAGCCCGCGGAGGAATAGGGACTGGGCATGCCGATGCCGATCACGTTTTTCGGGCCCAGCGCTTCGGCGGCGATGGCGGCCACGAGAGAGGAGTCGATGCCGCCGCTGAGGCCCACTATGGCCTGGCGGAATCCGCACTTGCGCACATAGTCGCGAGTGCCGAGGACCAGGGCGCGCCAGTCAGCCTCGGTATCATCATCCTGCGGCGCCGGGACCGCCGGCGCACTGAAGGGATCGACGAGGACCAGATCCTCCTCGAATGAGGCGGCCTGGGCGATCAGTTCGCCGCTGGCATTGAGCGCGAACGAGGAGCCGTCGAAGATGAGGCTGTCGTTGCCACCCACCTGATTCACGAGCACTACCGGAGTGCGATCGCGACGGGCTATGGCGGCCAGCATTTCGCGGCGCACCGCGCGCTTGGAGTGCCAGAATGGCGAGGAAGAAAGATTGATGTGCAGATCCGGCTGCGAGCGCATCAACTCTTCCACAGGGTCAATTTTGTAGAGCGGGCGCCGCCAGAAGTTTTTATCGTTCCAGGCGTCCTCGCAAATGGTGACGGCGAGGCGAAGGCCGTCGAAAGAGGCGATCTTCTGCGGTCCGGAGGGAGTAAAGTAGCGCTGCTCGTCGAAGACGTCGTAGAAGGGCAGAAGCCGCTTGTACTGCTCCAGAAGGAGGCAGCCGCGGTCGAGCAGAACCGCGGCATTGAGGGCCGGCTTGCTCACTGACGACGATCCGTCGCCTGCAGGACCGGGGCTCGCGGATCCGCTTTCGGCGGGAAGGGCGACGCCTGCCAGCACGGCTGTGGGCAAATCGCGCGTCGCCTGAGCCAGCTCGTCGACAGCCGTACGGCAGCGGCGGAGAAAGCTCGGCTTCTCGAGGAAGTCGGCGGGAGGGTAGCCGCAAATGGCCAGCTCAGAGAAGACAGCCAGACGCGCACCCAGAGCGGAGGCGCGCCGGGTTGCAGCGACAATTTTTTCGAGATTCCCGGTAAAATCGCCTACCGTGGGATCGATCTGGGTGAGCGCGATCTTCACAACTTCAGTCTAATCGCTCGCGGCAGGAGCGCTCTTAGGTGCACTTGAGAGGGATTGGCGATCGACTCCCTGCAGAGTCTCGCATCAGGCGCCGGTCCCTGCCTTGATCACTCCAAGGGTGCGGAAAATGATCATGATGTCGAGCCAGATACTCCAATTATCGATGTAGGTGACGTCGAGGGAAACGTAATTGGCAAAGGAGGGATCGCGGCGGCCCTGCACCTGCCACAGGCCGGTAATGCCGGGAGTGACGTCAAGGCGGCGCAAGTGGCCGAGCTTGTATTCCTTCACCTCGTCGGCCAGAGGGGGCCGGGGACCGACGACGCTCATCTCGCCGCGCAGCACATTGAAGAACTGAGGCATTTCGTCGAGGGAGTATTTGCGAAGGATGCGGCCCACCCGGGTAATGCGGGGATCATTTGCGACCTTGAAAAGCACGCCGTCGCGCTCATTCATGTGCCTGATACCGTCAAGCATCCGGTCGGCATCCACCACCATGGTGCGGAACTTGAAGCACCGAAAAACGTGCCCCTTCTTGCCGATGCGTTCGGAGGCGTAGAAGACCGGTCCGGGCGAGTCCATCTTGATCGCGAGCACAATGAAGAGGAGAAAGGGAGACAGCAGGATCAGGACGGCCGTAGAGAACAGGAGATCGAAAGCTCTTTTGAAAAAGAGCGCGACCTCGGGCACCTTTCCGCGGTACAGGGGAATGGTGGGGAACTGGCCGACATACTCGACGGGGCTGTTCCAGGCCAGGCCGTCAAAGAGGTCAGGGACGACGCGCAAATCGATGCCGTTGGCGCGGGCCTGCTCAACAACGCCGCGGATCACCCCGTCCTTCCAGGGGTTCGTGAAGAAAATCTCATCAACGAACTTTTTGCGGGCGTCCTGGAAGAGGGTGTCCAGGCTCCCGACGACCTCGCCGGGATCGACAGTGAAACGCTTTCCGGAGTCAGGGACCTCGATGTATCCCTTGAAGGCATATCCAAGGTGGCGGATGGTGTCCAGATGGCGCCGCAGAGTGTTCGCCTCAGTTCCAGTGCCCACGATGAGGACGTTACGCGTCCCCAATCCCCGACTGAAGCGCCGGTAGAGCAGGTTGCGATAGACATAACGGCGGAAGCCGAGCGCGAGAGTGACCAGGCCCACTGTGATGAGCACGATTCTGCGGGGAATGTCGTCAGCGTGAAGCAAATAGAGGGCGCCGGTGAGCAGCAATCCAGCACCAAAAGAAGCACGAAGGCTCAGCCACTGCTCCTGGACGATGCTGTTAATTCGCTCCGGCGAGTAGAGATGCAAGCGCCGGCTGTCGAGGATCAGGACCACCGAATAGCCGAAAAGAAGCCCAAGAAGGATGCCCATGGAACGGCCGTGAAAGAGCGTCCCGTGATAAAGGCGGCTGGCTTCGGCCAGGGGTCCGTAATGGCGCTCAATGTAAATGGCCAGGGAGGCTGAAACCAGAATCGTAACGAAATCGAAAGCCATCCACATTCTGAACGGCCGGAAACCGTGAGAGCTTTCGACAGACTCGCTCGCTCCCCATTCCGCGCGGGAAGTCACCGATGCCGAAAGTCTCTGCCAGAATTCGGAAGTCGCCATTCTAACCCGCAATCCTCATAAAACCAGCAACAAGGAGCCGATCCTGGAGGGGAATCCCCTGCCGAGAGCTAACGCCAGTTGTCATGTGAGTGCGCGCAAAGAATCGAGCCTGTTCGGCGCGCCGTCGGCTTACTGAAATGCAACCCAAAACCAATCTTTCCTGGCCCAGCCCGAACATAACGATCTAGCTCCACACTGCTTCCGAACCACCCCGACAACCAAATCGCAATCAAAAAGACAGCAAAACAACGAACACACAGCCGGTTTATCCGGCACAATACAGCCGTTTTTCCGGCACAATTTCGACCGAGATTCCCGGCTGCTTCTTGCCCCCGGGTTTATGCCTGGGAACGTGGTTCCAGCATCGCTCGAAAACCCGGCTTCACGCAAGACAATTTTGCCGGCACGGGGTTACGGTAGGAGAACTCTGCTATGCCGAAGGTAAGCTATGCCGAAGGTAATAAGTATGCGTCCAAGGTCAAAAATTGAAGAATTTTAGGGTCGGCAGAGGAGGTAAATCCTTGCAGAGGGCCGAAATAGCTCGCCCGGCACTGGTCCAGGAACAAAACTGTGTCGGCGAGCCGTTCGGCGAAGCGCACATCGTGGGTCACCACGATACTGGTGAAACCCAATTGCCTTTTCAGGCGCTGGATCAGGTCGCCGAGACGGCGGGCGATGATGGGATCGACCATCGTGGTCGGCTCGTCGTAGAGGACCACTTCCGGCTGGGAGGCCAGAGCGCGGGCGATGGCGACCGCGCGTTTGCGGCCTGTTGACAAGCTTCCCGGCAGCGCGTCTGCAAGGTCCTCGGCTCCCACAAGGCCGATGAGCCGATCCACCATTTGCCCGATCTGATCTTCTTCGAGGCCACCCCGTTCGCGCAGGGGGAAGGCCACGTTTTCGCGGACGCTGAGCGAATCAAAGAGCGCGCCATTCTGGAAGACCATGGTTACGCGCTTGTGAAGGGCGCGCAGGCCCTCTTCGTCCAGGGTCGAGACTTCCTGTCCATCGACGCGGATCGACCCCGAATCGGGTTTCAAAAAGCCCATCAGCAGACGCAGAGTTACGGACTTCCCCACCCCGCTGCGGCCCAGAATGCAGAGCGTTTTGCCGCGCTCGAGTTCGAAGCTGACATCTTCCAGAATCGGCCTTTCGCCGAAGCTCAGAAAAACGTGCTCGAAAACAATCATCGGATGGCCGGAAGCAGGAACAGATTCGGCGCCGGCCCGCGCGGCGGCTGACGGCTCTTGAGCTGCGGCGGGAGCGCCGGTGGGGTCCGGGTTCGAGTCCAGGTCGAACATGTTCCTTGGATCAGATTACGCGATTTACGCGATTCAAGCGGTCCCACAGTTTCCGCGCCTTTTCAAATGTTGCGAAAGGTGGCATTTTATTGAGGAAAATGCCACTTGGCGTCGTGGCTTCGGGATAAAGCTACTTTGGAACCGCTGTACGGCGCAAGAGGCGCTCAGCCACACCCAGGTCGCCGGCGGAGTTGAGGTTCAGGAACCAATCGACGGCAGGCAGGCCGGCAGGATGAGCGATCTGACCCGACTGCAGGAGCCATTCGACAGCAAGGACGCTGGGGGGCTGGCCCAATGCGGCGGCCGCGGCCAGGAAGGCCCGCATGCATGCCGCTCGCCCGCGGACGAGTTCCGATTGAAGAAGCGGGAGAATAGACCGATCCAGGACCACCGGAAAGCTCTGGGCCTTGCCGCCCACCGAGGCAAGCGTCACGGAGCGGCCCGTGAGCCTGGCGTGGCCGAGCAGGAACTGAATCAGCGCAGCAGGAAGAAATGGCGTGTCGACCGTAAGAAAAACTGCGAGGCGCGCGCTGGTTGAGGCCAGCGCCGTGCAGATTCCGCCCAACGGTCCAAGGCCGGGCTCTGCGTCGGGAATGACCGGAGCAAACTGGGCAAATTGTTCAAGCGGTGCGCGAGCGCCCGCAATGGAGGCCGGGAGGCCGGCTTCGCGCACCAGCGCAATCGCATCGCTCGACCAGGGGCTTGCCACCGAAGACAAGCTGAGCCTTGTCGCGTCCCATGCGGCTGGAAACGCCGCCGGCGAGAACAAAGCCTGCGGCCTCGGGCTGGGTTGCGGCGGTCATTGCCTCAATCATAGGTCGTCGAGGCCGCCGCGAAATGCTGCGCATCGCCGACACAATTACGGAGGTGTCAAGAACAGCTCCCATCGTGGATGGCTGACCCAACTCTTCCCCTTTGGGTGGCCAGTCAGGGTTCGGGGATTCCCAGGTCTGAAAAGCCAGACCTGGTGCACCTGCCATGCCCTCGATCCGGTCAGCATTGCTTACCGCGCTCAGTTAGCGTTTCTTGATGGTAACTTTACGGTTGCACCGCCTTCTTCCCATATTTGGCCGTCGATATTCTCAACCCACCACACGAGCTCCACAAAGTGATCGCCGTCGCGGGAGTATTTGTCATAAACGTAAGACTTCACGATGGCCACATCGCCGGTCAGGCCGTGGATATTGACAAACTTCCCTTTCATCTTGGGAACCCTGTCCAGATAGTGCTCGGCCTGTGGGTTCACGGGAATCCCGGTTTTGCCGAAAGCCGCATGAGCCCGGGTATCCATGATGCTCCACCGGATATTGGTCAGCCAACCGTGATCGCCCATCCAGTTGTCAATGTGACGAATCGCGTAGTCGCGCCCCATGTAGTTGATCAGGACGCCTCTATTGCCTTCGGTCATCTTGTGGATCTGCTTGGAGTTGTCGGCGGCTACCGTGCCGAGGCCAACCTGAACAACGGCGGCGGAAAGAGAGAAAGCGAATTCCGGCACGGTTGGAATGTAATCCTCCTGGTTGGGAAGACGATAGATTCCATCCTTTTCTCCCCGGATCATGGTCTTGAAGATCGCGGGGTCCATAATCTCTTTGCGCATAGTGCGGCTGGCGCCAGCGCCCATGCCCCAGGGGAAAAGCGGACTTACCGGGACCAGGACGGGGCCGTCCAGTGTCCAAGCCGGCTCATCTCCAATCTTTACATCCTCCCAGTAGAGCGGCGTGGCGCCCTGCCGCTTCTCCTTTGCCCAAACTCCCTTGATGAATTCCCAATCCTTGTCGGTGTAGTAATGCGGGAGACGGCTTATCCAGCTCGGCGCCTCCCAATAATCTTTGAAGCTGGGGTTCTTGGGCGCCATGCTCTCATCCTTATAGAACTTCAAGCTTTCCGTCGTGCGAAAGATAACATCTTGAACTTTTTCGCCTTTCTGGTTGTAAATGCTTCCTTCGACATCAATGGCCACGGAACGGTAAATGGAGCCTTCCGGCGGCGTTACATCCCTGAAGTGTCTTGAATTAGCGATGATATAGAGCGTGTCTCCGGGGTACACCGGCTTGTAGTTCGTGATGTTGTGGTTGAGATCGCTGACCAGGATGATATCCCGGATCGGATAGGCCTTCCAAAAAGCGTCATCACAGGCGGCAAAGGTCGGGTAGGCGATGATGTTCTCGTAGCCCAGCGTCTTGGCATAGGCGGCGTCGTTGAGAACTGGATTGTCGGGATCGTAAAGTCCATTGCCGTAGCGAATCATCTCCTCGGTTACGGGGATCGTGGGTCCCACGCCGGGGGTATTCTTGGGAAGCGTGCCACTGATCAGGGCCTTGATGTCGATTGGGCCGCGCTCCTCGAGAGCCTTGTTGTCGGCGATAAATTTCTCAACAGCGGCTTTTTCCTTCCCCTCGTACTCGCCGGGATAAACCACGACAAAATCGCTGGCTGGGTGCTGCGCCAACTGCTGCTGCGGCGGCAAAAGGCCCAACGTCGTCGGCGCCTGCGCCTGCACCCAGCTTATGGAGGCGACTGCCAGAACACTGCTGGATAGAAATCTCTTGACGTCGCTACGAGTCATTGTGTTCTCCATAAATTCAATTTTTCACTTTTCCACACTCCTGACAGCGGCGGGCCATATCATCTATCCGCTGCACTACGCTAACCAGATCACACGTTCGCGGCAACCTTGAGTACGATCTTGCCGGGCGCCCCAAGTCTCGACTTTTGAAACCTGGGGCTCCCACTTATTTCCCCGCTTCCTCCAGGAAACGAATTAACGACTCGATGCCGAGCTCGTAGTTTTTCAGGTGGAACTTCTCGTTGGGAGCGTGGATATTGTCATCGGGCAGTCCGAAGCCCATCATCACGCTGGGCTGGCCCAGGAAACGGTCGAAGTCGCCCACGATGGGGATGGAGCCGCCGGAGCGGATGAAGACCGTATCGCGTCCCCAGACCTCTTTTAGCGCCAGTGTGGCGGCCTTGATGTAGCGGTTGTTGACCGGAATCAGGCAGGGGTCGCCGGAGTGAATCAGGCGAACCTCGACCTCGACGCCCGCCGGCGCGATCTTCTCCACGTAGCTCTTGTAAAGCTCGAAGGCCTTGGCCGGGGTCATTCCCGGAACCAGGCGCATGGAGACCTTGGCCACGGCTTTGGCGGGGATCACGGTTTTTGCGCCTGCGCCGGTAAAGCCGCCGGGGATGCCGTGCACGTCGAGCGTGGGACGGGCCCAGGTGCGCTCGAGCACGCTGTAGCCGGCCTCGCCGACCAGTTGGCTCGAGCCCACTTCGTGAATGCGGTACTGCTCCTCATCGAAGGGCAGGCTGCGCCAGGCGGCCAGCTCCTCCGGGCTGGGGGGAATGATGCCGTCGTAGAAGCCGGGAATGAGGATGTGCCCTTCTTCATTTTTGAGTTTGGCCAGAATATGGGCAATCGAAACGAAGGGATTGGGGGCCGCGCCGCCGTACATGCCGGAGTGCAGATCGGTTTTGGCGCCGCGAACTTCGAGCTCGGTGTAGATCATGCCGCGCAGGCCCACGCAAAGGGTGGGCAAACCGGGCGCAAAGAGCTCGGTGTCGGAGACGAGGGCGAAATCGGCCTTGAGGTCGGCGGGTTTTGACGCAACCAGGGCCGCAATTCCCTCCCCTCCCACCTCCTCGTCTCCCTCGAAGAGAACGCGCACGTTGATGGGCAGCGCCTTGTTGGCAGCCATCAGCGACTCAAGCGCTTTAATCTGGGCCCAGATCTGGCCCTTGTCGTCAGCTGAGCCTCGGGCGTAGAGGTTTCCGTTTCGCTCAACGGGCTCAAAAGGCGGCGATAGCCATTCGTCAAGCGGATCGACGGGCTGCACGTCATAATGGCCATAGATCAGCACTGTGGGCTTGCCGGCAGCTTTAAGCCAGTCGGCGTAGACCAGCGGATGGCTCTCGGTTTCAATCAGGCGGGCATTCTGTAGACCAATGCGCGTAAGCTCTGCTTTGATGGTCTCCGCGGCCTTGCGGCAGTCGTCCTTGTTTTCAGGCAGCGTGGAGATGGAGGGGATGCGGAGCAGGGCCTTGAGTTCGTCCAGAAATCGGGGATGATTCTGGCGGGCGTAATCAACGGCTGGAGAAGACATTGGAGATCTCTCTTTCGAAGTGAATTCCGACAGTGGAGAGTATAGCCTCCCGGGGCAGGCCACCGCCGCATAATGGATAGAAGAGAGTTTCGGGAGACAGGAAAGCGGAATGGAAAGCCCGGTAAAGGTGCTGATCGTCGAAGACGAGCCAAATGCCCGTACGGGATTGGCAGAGCTGATCTCCGGCTGGGGCTACCGTACAGAGACCGCGCAGGACGGGATTGAAGGGTGGGAGAAGGCTCTCCAGTGGGACCCCGCGATCGTTGTCACTGACCTGAAGATGCCGCGCCTGGACGGCACCGGGCTGCTGGAGAAGCTGAAGCAGGAGGGGCCCGACACCAATGTGGTCCGTGGTTTTGCTGACGGCAATGGGCTCCATACGGCTGGCCGTCGAAGCCATGAAGCTGGGTGCCTACGACTTTCTGCAGAAGCCCGTGGAAGCGGCGCGGCTGAAGACGATTCTGGCCAATGCGACCCGCCAGCGCCAGACGGTCATCGAACTCGAAGTGGCGCGGCGGCGTCTGCGCGAGACGGGCGTGCTGGGCTCGCTGGTGGGCAGTTCGCGGCCGATGCGCGAGATCTTCGCTCTGATCGAGCAGATCGCGCCGTCCAACGTGCCGGTACTGATCACGGGCGAGAGCGGGACGGGCAAGGAGCTCGTGGCCCGTACGCTGCACGAACTGAGCCCGCGCAAGGTTCGGCCGTTTGTGGCCGTCAATTGCGCGGCCATTCCCGAGACGCTGATCGAGAGCGAGATCTTCGGCCATGAGAAAGGCGCCTTCACGGGGGCGGCGGAGCGGCGGGCCGGCTGCTTCGAGCTGGCCTCGGAGGGCACGCTGCTTCTGGACGAGATCGCCGAAATGCCGGCCGGCACGCAGGCCAAGCTGTTGCGCGTTCTCGAGGAACGGAAGTTTCGCCGTCTGGGCGCGCGCACCGAACAGGAGGTAGACGTGCGCGTGCTGGCTGCCACCAACCAGGAGCCTGCCAAGGCCGTGGCGGAGGGCCGCCTGAGAGCCGACCTCTTCTATCGGCTCAATGTTTTCAACATTCACATGCCGCCACTGCGCGACCACATGGAGGATTTGCCGGCGATGGCCGAGGCCATTCTCGCTCAGATGAACCAGAAGCACGGCCGACGGGTTGCGGGACTGGGGCAATCGATGCTCGACAGGCTGATGGCGCATCATTGGCCGGGGAATGCACGAGAGCTGCGCAACACCATCGAGCGGGCCGTCGTTCTTTGCCCGGAGGGTGCTCTTCTGGACGCTCGGCACCTGCCGCCGGGCTTTGGCACCGAGGTCGGGCCCGCCGCTCCGGGCTCAGCCGAGGGCGTGATCGCCCTGCATGTGGGGGTGACTGTGGATGAGGCCGAGCGGCTGCTCATTTTGGGCACGCTCGAGGCGACAGACCAGAACAAGACGCGCGCCGCCGAGATCCTGGGCGTGAGCCTGAAGACACTGCACAATAAGCTGAAGCTTTACGGCGCGGCCGGAGAGAACTGATGCGCCTTAAGACAAAACTCGTGATGGCCATCACGGCGCTGGTTTTTCTGGTCGCCGGAGCGCTCTCGCTGGTTTACGTCAGCCAGTTGCTGCACCAGGCGGTGCAGCAATCGTGGGACACCAACCTGATGGTGGCCGAACAAGTGCGGCTGGCATTGCAGCAGGCCCTTGAGGCAGGACTGAAGGACCGCAGGGTGGATCCCGGCAATCCGGAACAACTGCGCGAACTGGTCGCCGTAGCGGTGCGCAACAGCGAAACATTGCAGGCCGTGATGGAGTCAGTGAACCGGTACTCGCTGACGGTTTACGACGTCAATATCGGAGACAGCCAGTCGCGCGGCCTGCTCAGCACCAATCCCGACAATGAAGACCGCCCACTGCCGGTGCGCCCCGATTATCGCCAACTGCTGAATGCCAATCCGCTGGAGCTGATGCGGGCAGTTTTCGGGCCGCCCCGCGTCTTCGAAGTGGTTGTGCCGTTGAACCGAAACGGGGAATTGTTTGCCTCCGTGCATGTTGGCGTACGCACGACACTGCTTCGCGCTTTCTACGCGCCCTGGCTGGCAGAGTCGATTACGCTGATGGGCTTTGCGTTCGCCACGGCTTTGCTGGCGGCTTTTCTGCTCGGGAATCTCGCGCTGCAGCCCATGGAGAAGGTCAGCCGGCAGCTCGACCGCTTGACCCAGGCCGCAGCCGTGGAGCCGGAAAACAAGGGTAACTCGAGACTGGACGCGGTCGAACAGGTTTCCACCAAAATCGAGTTGATCGGCCAGCGCATGCGCAACGTCGAAGAGGTATTCTCGGCCCTGAGGGAGAATCTGGACCAGATCCTCAGCAATCTGAAAGACGGCATTCTGCTGTTCACCAGCGACGGACGGGTGGCGCTGGTTTCAGAGGTCTCGCGCCGATTCCTGCACCTCGATCAAGAGGCGATTCTGGGACGCCACGCGCGGGAGATCTTCGACCGCTCCACGATTCTCGGCCGCCTGCTGCTGGAAGCCATCGAGGCCGGCGTCAGCCTGAAGGAAGAGGTCCGAACCGAGACCGGCCGCAGGATTCAGACCTCAGTGGATTTCATTCGCGACGAGAGAAGCCGTCAGGGACTAGGCGCTCTGGTAACGCTGCACGACCTGGAATCGGCCGCCGAGATCGAGTCGGATCTGGAGCTCTCACGGCGCATGGCTGCCATTGGCCGGCTCACTTCCGGCGTAGGCCACGAGGTCAAGAACCCCATCAACGCCATCGTGGTCCACCTGGAGCTGCTCAAGTCAAAGCTGGGCGAGGCCAACCCGCACGCGACTCGCCACCTGGATGTGATCGACGCGGAGATTCATCGCCTTGACCGCGTAGTGCAGACGCTGGTGGATTTTTCGCGGCCGGTGGAGCTGGACCTGCGCGAACAGGATCTGCGCCTGGTGATCGCCGACGTGTTGGCGTTGGCCGCCGACGAGCTTTCGACGCGTAACGTCACGCTGTCGATCCAGATGCCCGACGAGGCGCTGATCGCCAACATTGATGCCGACATGATAAAACAAGCCGCTCTGAACGTGATCGAAAACGGCGCCCAGGCCATGCCCGAAGGCGGAAAGCTCTTCGTGGCTCTCGAAGTTGAGCGGGAGCCTGCGGCGGCTGGAGGGCGCCCGCAGGGGCCCAGAACCGCCGTGGTATCAGTCGCCGACGAAGGGACCGGGATTGCCAACGAAATCCAGGAAAAGATCTTCGATCTGTTCTTTACCACCAAGGCCGGAGGCAGCGGCATCGGCCTGGCCATGACCTATCGCATTCTCCAGCTACACCATGGCAATGTGGAAGTAGAATCGAAGGTGGGGGGCGGGACCAAGTTTCTGCTCAGGATTCCACTATCCGGCGTCGACCGGAACCGCCGGGCGCCGCAGACCGCGTGGACAGAGGCCGGGAAAGAGTTTCAAGAATGAAAGTGCCGATCAAAAGCGTTGCATGGCTGCTGCCACTGGCACTGACGGGATGCTTTCACTGGCCGCACCGGAACCAGGCGCAGCAGCAGCCTTTGGCGCCCCCTATCGAGACGGCTCCCTTGCCGGAGCCCTCCAACGCTCCGGCCGATCTTCCCCCACCGGTCATCAGCGAACCGCAGCCGTCTACACCCGCACCCACCCCCAGCACGACCCAGGCTGAAAGCACGCCCAAGCCGGCGCCCGTTCATCACAAGAAGCCCCCCGTCAAGAGCACCGATCAGGCGAAAAGCACCGACCAGACCAAGACCACCGAGCAGGCTTCGAACCCCGACCCGGGCGTGAGCGCCATCGGCGAGCTTTCGTCGGGAAATCCCTCAGAGTACCGCCGCCAGACCGAGGATTCGATTGCGGCGATTGAGCGCAGCCTGAATGCCATTACGCGTCCACTCAGCGATGGAGAACAAAAGACAGCGGCGCATATACGGGATGATCTGAAAGAGGCACGCGCGGCTCTGGCCTCAGGTGATGTGGATGGAGCGCATACGCTGGCAGCAAAAGCCAAAGTGCTGCTGGCGGAGCTGACCAAGTAGCTTTACGCAGGGTCTTCCCTGCACTACCGCTGACCCCACTGCAGCTTGCTGCGCAAGGCTTCGAAGAATCCGCCCTCCTTCAGCCGTACCAGCTTTACGGTGTGGCTGGATCGGCGACAACTCACGAGGTCGCCGTGCTCCAAGACCACGCCGATCTGCCCATCGACGGTAAGAAGGGCCTGGTTGGGCGCGGCCTCAACCTGCACTGCCAACGAAGCCGAGCCGCGCACTACGATGGGGCGCAGAGTGAGCTGGTGGGGGCAGATGGGGGTCACCACAAAAGCGTCCACATCCGGAGTCAGTATCGGTCCGTTGGCCGCCAGCGTGTAGGCTGTCGAGCCCGTAGGCGTGGAGACGATCACTCCATCGGCGCGGAAGCGAGCCACTTCCCTCCCGTCCAGTTCCACCTTGAATTCGCCCATGCGGGCGATCTCGCCCTTTGACACCACAACATCGTTGAAGGCCTCAAAGCTCGCCTTCAGCTTCCCCTGGCGCCAGTGTTCGGCGTGCAACATGGAGCGCTCATCGAGCCGGTGACGTCCCTCGCACCAGCTCTCGAGCGTTGAGTAGAGTTCGGCCAGCCGCACCTCGGTGAGAAAACCGAGCGAGCCAAGATTGACACCCAGAATCGGAGCGCCTTGGGCGGCAAATCGGCGCACCGCGTCGAGCAGTGTGCCATCGCCGCCGAGCACGATCACCAGCGCCGGCCGGTGTTCCACCATCTTCTCGCGTTCCATGGCCGGAGCCGCCTTCGTGTATTGCGCGCCCTGCAGGTCGAGCAGCGGATCGAAACCCCGTTGCCGGAGCCATGCGATCAGCTCAGGCAGAACCGGTCCGAGCTCGCTTTTGTCAGGTTTGCAGATGATGGCAATGGTTGGCATGTGGTCCCAGTGTACTGGACTCCGCCGGGACGCAAAAACGCGATGCGCCACATAACATCGACCTAAAAAAACTGCTGACATGATGGGGTTGCGGCTATATAGTGGCTCAATATCGAGAAATGGCACTCCTTCACCGGTTCTGCGGGCGGACGAGCGCGGAGACTTGAAGGCATTGCGTTCTGAAACTCCAAAGGAAAGGGGCGATCGATGGATTGGTATCTGATGGCGTGGAGGAGATACGCCGAGTTTGACGGACGCTCGCGGCGCACTGAGTACTGGATGTTCACGCTGTTCAATGTGCTGGCTGCGCTCGCCCTGGCGGTGATGGGTGGTATAGGACTCGCAGCCGCAAGGCAGTTCGGGGTTCTCTTCTTCGTTCTGTTCGGAGTTTACATTCTGGCCGCTATCATTCCGTCTCTGGCCGTCGCCGTGCGCCGATTTCACGACACGGGCAAGAGCGGCTGGTTACTCCTGTTGTTGATCGTGCTAGGCTGTATTCCATTTCTGGGCTTGATCGCTAACGTGATCCAGATCGTTTTTCTGTGCACGGACAGCGAGCCGGGACCGAACCAATACGGGCACAACCCAAAACTCCCGGCGCAGATGTTTGGCGCGATCCCCGGGGACCCAAGCTTTGCTCCGATGGGGCATTCCGCACGACCGCTACCTCTCATGAGCGACAGTGCGTACGGCTTCTGCAGAAATTGCGGCGCACAATTGGGCGGTGGGTCGGTTTTCTGCAGCGGTTGCGGCACGCACATTTGAGAGTGAATCGGACCCTTCCCTTGAGGATCAGCTACACCCACGCCGCGCGTAGAGCAGAAATTCCTTATTGCCCTCGGCGCCGGTAATCGGCGAAGGGGTGATCTCAACAACTTCCCAGCCCAGCGAGCGCACGCAGGCCGCCACGCGGTCGACCGCGAGCGCATGCGCGGCTGGATCGCGCACAATGCCGCCCTTGCCCACGTATTCGCGGCCGGCCTCGAACTGCGGCTTGACGAGAATCACCGCCTCAGTGAGCGCGGGAGCCGCAGCTGCAACAGCCGGCAGCACCAGCGTGGCGGAAATGAAGGAGACATCCATGGCAAGGAAGGTCAGTTCCGGCCCCGATCCGTTAGAAATCGCACCGCCCGAAAGCGAGCCGGGCTCGAGCAGGCGCGCGTTGGTGCGTTCCAGAAGGCGGACCCTGGGATCGTCACGCAGCTTCAGAGCGATCTGGCCAAAGCCGGTATCCACAGCGGTGACGTGCGCGGAGCCGTGCTGCAGCAGGCAGTCAGTGAACCCGCCGGTTGAGGCGCCCACATCCAGGCAGGCGCGGCCTGCAATCGGGATCGCCCATCTGTCGAGCGCCGCGGCGAGCTTGAGCCCTCCCCGGCTGACGTAGGGCAAATCTTCGCCGAGGAGCCGCAAAGGGGCATCGGCGGGGACGGCTGACCCGGGCTTGTCTATCTTTTGCTCGCTGACCAGCACGCGGCCGGCAAGGATGTAAGCGCGCGCCCGCTCGCGGCTGGGCACGAGGCTGCGCTCGACAAGCAGCAGATCAAGCCGGATTTTGCCTTTTCCCGTCAACGCCGTTCTCCGGGCCGCGCCATGAAGCGAAAAGGGCCGCCCCGGCAGGGGGACGGCCCTTTGAAATCCTGTTGCCGCGGCACGCGCGCGGGGCACATTACGGAATGGCCTGGCATGCGCTCAGCGAGGCCGTGGGAGCGGCGCCCGGAAGATTGCAGGGCTGGCCAAAGCCGGGAGTCCGGCTTACGAAAGCGGGGTTGCCCACCCCGCTCGCCGAGCCGCCGTTGTTTGTGTTGATGTGCACATCCACCGCGGTGCCTTCCAACAGCACCGTGGTGTCGATGAGGTCATTTTGGGTCTCGATGATGGTGAGATAGGGACTGTCGGGCGAGGCCACGTAGACCTTGCCGTATTGCGAGTTCTGGATGGAAGCCAGGGTGCGTGGATGGCCGATCACGGTCAGCGTTTTCTCAACGGTGTAGCTGGACAGGTCCGCGACGGTCACTGTGCCGTCAGCCTGGTTGGCCGTATAGGCGCGGCTGCCGTCGTAGAGCACGGTCACGCTGGCAGGATTTCTGCCTACAGGAATCGTGTGTATGGCCCCAAAACCTCCCGTTATGGGCCCACAAGCGGCGTAGGTTGTGCAATTGCTATTCGTGTAGGTATTGGAATCGTTGCCATATTGATCGAGGGGGACATCAATCACGCTAATTGTCCCGCCTTCATAATTGGCCACCACAAGCTGCTGCGTGGCGACAACGTATTCCATGTGGACGGGACCCGAACCCGCCGGGAGCTGAATGGCCGGATGGCAGGTGACCCACTGGCCGTTCTGATTTTGGAACGGCGTACAGGAATCCAGCGCGTTGATACTGCTGTTGATGACGCTGATGGTGTCGTCGCCGCGATTGAGCACAAACAGGCGCTGGGTGTCGGGAGTTTCCAGCGAAAAGACGGGACATATGCCTACGGGAATGGCGGTGTCGGGTGAGCTGCTGCTGACCTCAATGGGGGTCACAGCGCCCGTCAACTGCGTGCGGCCCGGGGCGTTGCATTCCACGCCCGTAAAAGGAAGACTGCTGATCTGCTGGCTAATGGCATACGCGCGCTGAGAACTGGTAGAAGGCGGAGTCACAATGGCGATCGGCGTAGAAGCGACGGGAATGGCGATTTTGAACGCCTGCGGGCTGCCGCTAAAGGAGTCAGCCACGTTTCCGTTCAAATCGGCCGCCCAAAGGCCGGCTGTGAACGCCGTCAGATTCGTGATTCGCGCCGAAGTCGGCACGGTTGTGTAAAGGACATTCTTGGCCTGCAACTGTGTCGAGACCGGAAAATTCGTGATCGTTCCGTCGCGGTTCAGCGTGTAGCCGTTGGCCCCAACCGAATCGAGGGTGAACAAAATGGGACCCGGACCAATAGGCGCCTCCGCCATCACCGAATCGCCGGAATAGTCAATGATGGTGGCAACGCCCGGCGAGGTGGGTGTGGTGGCAGAGACCACGATCGCGTAGGCAGCGGGCTGCGCGGCCGGTCCGGTGGTGCCGACCGGCGTAATCACGGCCCGGACCTGATCTCCGCAACCGGCTAATAGAAGAGCGACTCCCAGAACAGCGCCCGCCGTTGTGAGCTGGGCGCAAATCCGTGATGCATTCAAGGGAAAAGGCCTCATTCCGATTCTTTCCTTCTTAAGCTGTGATTGTAAATCAGCCGGCCGCGAGAAAAAACGGCCGGCGTATCTCTCCAGATTCGCGCCTGCGCCCCGGCCTGCGGTTGAAGGCCGCGACGTGCCTCGCGGCGATCAGCGAGGGTGACTTCGCCACAGACCAGGTTGAAGCCCCACAAGCGCTTTTCGGCGTGCCGCGCGAGAGGATAGGATGAAGCGTGTCCCGCGCAAGACTGGCCTGGCAATCGAAACTGGTTCTTCTCCTGACGCTGCCCTTCGCAGCCGCCGGGGTGGTGCTGCAGGCGCATTGGTGGTTTACCCAGTCGCCGCCAGTGGCCATCTGGACGATCGGCCTGAGTCTGGTCTTCGCTCTGATCGCCTTTAAGATGCGAGCCGCCGACGCTGCGGGAGCCGCTGCGGGCGCCATTCTCACCGCCGACCTCATGTTTTCAACGACGGTTTTTCCTTACGAGCCATGGTTCACGGCGATCGTGCCGGTGCTTGCGCTCTTCCTGCTCTCCTTTGCGGCCACGCGCCTGGGACGGGGGAAGAAAGAGCGTCTGGGCACGGCAGAAAGGCGGCAGGGGCGCTCCGCCGCACAGGTGGCGGCCAACCTGGGCGCGGCGGCTCTGGTTACCAACCAATTTGCGCAGAATCTGCTTGCGGGCAGCCGCTGGGTCTCCAACGGAACGCTCTGGGTGATGCCGCTGCTTGCCGCGGCAACGGCGGCTCTGGCCGAGGCGGCAGCCGATACCGTCTCTTCCGAAGCCGGACAGGTGCTGGGCGGCCGGCCCCGGCTGATCACAACGTGGAAGAGAGTCGAGCCCGGCCGAGACGGAGCCGTGAGCCTTGCCGGGACTTTGGCCGGAGTCGTTGCCGCGGGGCTGGTTGCGACTGTAGGAGCACTAGCCTTCCACGGCAGCGTGCATTTCTTTGCCGTCAGTTGCGGTGCAGGCATCTTCGGGTTTCTCATCGACAGCCTGCTGGGAGCCACGCTGGAAGAGCGGGGCTGGCTCAACAACGATGCGGTGAACTTTCTCGCGAGCGCCTGTGCGGCCGCGCTTGCGCTCCTGCTGATGGCAGTGGCAGGGTGAGAGAGACGGGGAGAAGGCCCCCCTCCCGTTCTGTGCTATCATGCTATCAATGGAGGGGACGATGGCGCAGATTCTGGTTCGCAATCTCGACGACCGCGTGAAGGCGCGCCTCGAGCGCCGCGCCCGCCGCAACGGCCGCAGCATGGAGGCAGAGGTGCGGGAGATTTTAGCCGGCGCGCTGCGCGAGAAGGAAACGCCGGCCTACGGACTGGGCACCGAAATCGCCAACATGTTTCGAGGGATCGGGCTCAAAGAAGGCGAAGAGATTCCCGAACTGCATTTCCGCATGGAAGTCCCGAAGTTCGAGCCATGATTCTCCTCGATACAAATGTAATTTCGGCGCTAATGCACGATCCACGGGACGAGCGGGTGATCCACTGGTTGGACCGGCAACCCCGCGCGTCGATCTGGACCACTGCGATCAACGTCTACGAATCACGCTTCGGGCTTCTGGCCATGCCCTTGGGAAAGCGACAGTCCGCGCTAACTGTGGTCTTTGAACGTCTGTTGCACGACGCCATCCAGGGGCGCATCGCAAACTTCGACAGTGCGGCGGCGGAACGCGCCGCGGAACTGGAAGCGGAACGCCGAAGGGAGGGCCGGCCCGGCGACGCGCGCGACACCATGCTCGCTGGAATCGTGCTGGCATCCCACGCCACGCTGGCCACACGCAACACCAAACACTTCGAAGACATTGCCAAGTCGGTCGTCAACCCATGGGAGAAAGGCTAGGGGACAAGGGATCAGGGAACAGCCGTCAGTCTCCGCCGCGCTTCCCCGCCCTGATCCTCCGGATCTCCTCCATCCTCTGCGCGAGCAGCTTTTCCCGCCCCTCCTGCGTCGGCTTGTAGTAGCTTCGCCCGCGGAGCGAGTCGGGGAGGCAGTCCATGTCGGCGACTTTGCCTTCCTCGTCGTGCGCGTAGCGGTAGCCGGCCGAGTAGCCCAGATCCTTCATCAGCCGCGTGGGCGCATTGCGCAGGTGCAACGGAACCGGCTCCTGGCGGGTGTGCTCGACCTCGGATTGCATCGCTCCATAAGCCGTGTAGACGGAGTTCGACTTGGGCGCGAGCGAGAGATAAACGACGGCCTCGGCCAGGGCCAGGTCGCCCTCGGGCGAGCCGAGAAAGTCGACGGTCTCCTTGGCTGAGAGGCAGAGGTTGAGCGCCTCGGGGGCGGCCAGGCCGATGTCCTCGACGGCCATGCGCACGATGCGGCGGGCAAGATACAGCGGGTCTTCGCCGGCGGCGATCATCCGTGCGAGCCAGTAGAGCGCGGCGTCGGGATCGGAATTGCGCACGCTCTTGTGCAGCGCCGAGATCAGGTTGTAGTGCTCCTCGCCGTCCTTGTCGTAGACGAGCACGCGCTGCTGGACGGCCGTGGCGGCGATGTCTTTCGTGATGCGCGCGCCGGATTGCGGCAACGCATCGGAGCTTTGCTCGGGGGCTAAAGCCCCTTCTTCTTCTTCCTGCGACTTCGGCCCGGCTGAAGCCGTGCCCTGATACAAAGCGGATTCAGACCCTGGCCGTCGACCGGCGGCCTCGACGGCCAGTTGCGCGGCCACTTCCAGTGTGTTGTAGGCGTTGCGGCAGTCGCCGCTCGAATAGGCGGCGATCAGTTCCAGTGCCTCGTCGTCGGCCGTGAGTCCAAGCGCGCCCAGGCCGCGTTCCTTGTCGGCCAGAGCCCGTTCAAGCAGCGTGACGATCTGCTCCTCTTTGAGCGGCTCGAGCACGTAAACCCGGCAGCGGGAGAGAAGAGCCGAGATGACTTCGAAGGAGGGGTTCTCGGTCGTTGCGCCGATGAGCCGAATCGTGCCGCGCTCAACGTAGGGCAGAAAGGCGTCCTGCTGAGCCTTGTTGAAGCGGTGAATCTCGTCGATGAAAAGGATGGTTCGCGAGTGCAGATCGGCGGCTTTGGCCGCGTCGGCCATCACCTGCTTGATCTCCTTGATGCCGCTCATAACCGCCGAGAACTCGATGAAGCTGGCCTGCGTGGTCTCGGCAATGATCTTGGCCAGAGTGGTTTTGCCCACGCCGGGCGGACCCCAGAAGATCATCGAGCCGGCGTCGTCGCGCTCGATCTGCACGCGAAGGGGCTTGCTGGGACCGACCAGGTGCTCCTGCCCGAGGAGTTCTTCGAGGCTGCGGGGCCTCATGCGCTCCGCCAACGGGGCGCCTCCGCGCTCCAGAGCTTTGGACGAGTGCGGAGGCAGGGGAAGATCAGGCTGGCTGTCGAAGAGGCTCATCGCGCCCTCCGCTGTCGAGGCGCGCTGCGGATCCCCACTCTTTTTCCGCCAGGATCGGAATCCTCCTGGGGGCTGCAGGTGTCGGAAATAGGATGGGGCACGGGAGTCCTTTGGAGGGAGGCCTCGTAGAGCAGGACCGACGCGGCCACGGCGGCATTGAGGCTCTCGACGGGGCCGGGGCATGGAACGGTGAGGCTTCCCTGGGCGCGGGCGGCAAGTTCGGGCGGGACGCCGTTGCCCTCGTTGCCGATAAGAAGGGCAGCCGGGGCGGCCAGGTTTGCCTGATGGGCCGGCTCAGCGCCTTGCGCGGCGGTCGTCCACAGCTTTATCCCGGCAGAGCGCAGCCTCTCGAAACAATCATCAGCACTGGCAGCCACCAGCGGCACCCGAAAAACGCTGCCAGCCGAAGCGCGAACGAGCTTTGGGTTCCAGGGACTGACGGTTCCGGGCAAGGCCACGATGCCGGTAGCGCCAAAGGCTTCGGCGGAACGCAGGATCGTGCCCAGATTGCCCGGGTCCTGAAGGCCGGCCAGAACGAGAATGAGCGGGTGCGGGTGCCCCCGGTCTCGATTTTGAGACCGGGGAAGCGATGAACTCGTCAAATCAGGCCCAAAGATCGTCTCCCAACCCCAGCGGGGCGGCGTGACGAGCGCCGCCACGGGCTGGGGGGATTCCGTGGAGAGTGCGGCACTCAGGAGTTCGCGGGGCAAGAGAAGGACTTCAAGATCAGGCGGCAAGTTCAAGTTTTCAATCAGCTTCTCCTCGCCCTGGGCGGCAAACACGCAAAGGAGCCGCAGCCCGGCTCGCAGGGCCTCGGCGATGAGCCTGTGCCCCTCGATTCCTATGAGGGGGGCGACCACTTCCCCGCCCTTGCCGCTGGACCGTTGAGGGGCCGGGTCGCGCAGCGCGCGGCGCAATTCTTTCAGGCGCGCGTTTTGCGGGCTATGAATGATGCGAACAGCCATAGAGACCTACGGCGATTCTAGACCGGCTCCGTGGCATCGGCCTCCTCTGGCGGAGCTTCGGAGGCATCGTCTTCCGGCTCTTTCTTCGCTCGCCACCAGAAAAATGTTGCCGAAATCGCCATTCCAATCAGGCCTGCATCACACCGGAGTAAGCTCCAGCCAATGATGGAGAGAGCCCGCAGATCAAAATGGGCGAATGCGAAGAGGCCGAAGTTTATACCCGCGATAAGGATGCCAGAGATGATAAGCAGAATCTTCCCGGCCCTTGGTTTCAGCGCAGTAACAAACAAAGTGACGACAACTCCGCTAGCAAACAAATGGATGAACCTGTAGACAAAAGCTGCCCAAACGGATGGGAAGAGGCAGTATCTCGAGTGTTCGAAGAGAAACATCCCTATCGTGATGAAGCATGGGATTGCCGCAATCACGAGCTTGCGCGAATTTCGGCTGCGCCGAAGCCGCTTTGGTGCGAGGTCGTCCCAAATCAACAAAAGGCAGAAAACGAGGATGAGAATATTGAAGAACACGGTCCCCGGGCGCAGAGGATAAAGCCGCAATCCCAACGCCCGCTGCGCATCCTGATTGCCTTGGCTGGCGGCTTTCCGATACCAGCGGTTGGCCTCCTCGCGATCTCTCGCAACGCCCAGGCCGTAACTGTACAAATAGCCGATGTCGAACTCCGCCTCCGCGTATCCCTGGCTGGCGGATTTCTTGTACCAGACAAAAGCTTCCGAATAATTCTGCGGCATTCCGCGGCCGTAATAGCTCATCGATCCCAAAGCGTCTTGCGCCTCTGCGTCGCCTTGATCGGCGGCTTTGCGGTACCAGACGAGCGCATCCGCATAGCTCTGGTCGAGGCCGCGGCCGTAGTAATACAAACCGCCGATTGCGCACTCCGCCTTGGCCAATCCCTGGGCGGCGGCCTTCTGGTGCCAGTAATTAGCCTGAGCATAGTCCCGCGGCACACCGCGTCCCCAGTAGTACATCCGGCCCAAATCGTACTCCGCCTGAGCGTCACCCTGATTGGCGCGCTGCTGCAAGAGCTTCACCTGCGCGGCGAGCTTTTGCCGATCCACCAGTGCCTTGTGCGCATACCAGAAAATCGCCGCCGCGCCGATCAATATCACGCAGGCCATGAGGACTGCGATTCGCCCTCTCGACTTCATTCGGCTTTCCCCTTGCTTGAAATCCGATTGCCGCGATTGTAACGCCGACAGCGCCACGGGTTTTCAGCAACCCGGAAGAGGAATCGGAAGGGATGCGTTTGCGGCGTCATCGGCAACTGAAAAACCGTCACTCCCGAACTCGAAGCACGACCGAAATCCAGGCAAACCAAAACGAGTGCTATGATTACATTCATTCCCGTGGCCTTACGGTCCCGCCACAGAGGTACAGCTTTCTTGTCCGCTGAAATTTTACGCGTTCACCCCGATGAACCCCAGCCGGAGCGGATCGACTACATCGCCTCCTGCTTACATAAGGGCGACGTGGTGGCCCTGCCCACCGACACCTTCTACGGCCTGGCCGTAGACCCGGTTAACCTGCACGCGGTGGAGAGAATCTACCAGATCAAGACGCGTCAGAAGCATAAGCCGCTGTCGTTGCTGATTTCCTCGATGGAGCAGGCCTACGAGCTGGTGCGGGACACGGATGCTCTGTTTGACAAGCTGGCCGAGCGCTTCTGGCCCGGGCCGCTCACCATCATTGTGCGCGCCGGAACCCGGCTGCCGCTGCGCTCGACGGCGAACACGGGGAATGTGGCTCTGCGCGTGCCGGATGCAGCGATTCCCCGCGCCGTTGTGAAAAAGCTGGGGCTGCCGATCACGGCGACTTCGGCGAACCTCGAGGGAGCGCCGGAGTGCACGCACGCTGCCGCCGTGCGCGACCAGATCGGGGACCGCATCCCGCTGATCGTCGACGGCGGCCCGACTGGGCGGGCACAGCCCACGACCATTGTCGATCTTTCGCTGGGAAAAGGACGCTGGGAGATCCTGCGCGAGGGTGCCATTCCGACCCACGAGATCGTCATGATCCTCCAGCGCTAGGAGATCACTTCAAGGCTGTAAGATGAACGCATGACAGGGCAAAACGCAAGGAAGCGCCGTACGGCGGCGATGGGCGCGCTTGTGGTCCTGCTTCTGCTTGCGGGAGCCGCGGCCTGGTGCCGCTGGGTCTATGCGCAAATCGAAAGCTACGCTTCGAAAGACGATGCCGCGCCAGCCGACGCCATTTGCGTTTTTGGCGCAGCGGAGTACGACGGCCGGCCCTCGCCGGTCTTTCGCGCCCGGCTCGACCACGCACTCAATCTCTACCGGCGGGGCATCGCGCCGCTCGTGATCACCCTGGGTGGATGGGGGGGCGACCAGTACTCGGAGGGCTCAGTGGGGCGCGAATACCTGATGAGCGAAGGCGTTCCGGAATCCGCTATCATCGCCGAGACCGAAAGCCAGAACACCGAGGAGTCGGCGCGGCGCGTGGCTGTGATTGCGCGCGTCAACGGGTTGCGGCGGCTGGTAATCGTAAGCGATGGCACTCACCTGTTTCGGATTCACGCCATCTGCTCTGCCGATGGGCTCTCCGTGCTCACATCGCCGCGCCCGCAGGTGCAGATAGAGGGCGGCACACCCGAAACCGAGCGCATCGCCCACGAGATCCTCAGCTACACAGCCTGGCGTTTCCACCTGCGTTGAATCGTCCTGCATTTCAGTCGGCGTACTTGACCGAGCAACCGTAGGAACGGGTGTAGGCCGCGGAAACCGGCCTGCCGGCCATGGCTGCGGTAAGCGCGTCGGTCAGGTAGTTGTCGGCGCCCTGAATGTCGGCGGGGTCGGGTGTGGGGTGGTTGTCGATAGCGCCTTCATAAATCAGCTTGCCCGCCGGGTCGATGATGTAGATTTCGGGGGTTGTCTTGGCGTCGTAAAGGCGGCCGAGTTTGCCCTCCGGATCCAGAAGCGCAGCCGTGGGCGAGGCGTGCATCTTCACAAGATATTCATTCTCCTGGCTGGGCGTAACGTAGCCCTCCTTGCCCGGCGCCGAAGAGATCACCGTGAACCACTCTACGCCTTTAGCGGTCCACTCTTTTTGCAACGACTGCATGTTCCCGGACTCATAGTGCTTTTTCGTGTAAGGGCAGCCCTGGTTGTGCCATTCGAGCACAACGTATTTGCCGCGATATCGATCGAGCGTCTGCGTCTGGCCGCGGGAATCGGTGGCGGTGAAGCCGGGAGCCGCCGCGCCAACACGAACGTCCTCGGCCAAGGCGGGAAACGGCGAAAGGACAGCCGCCAGCGCCGTGCAGGCCACCAGCGAAGAAAAGAATCGCATAAGAATCAACCTCCTGATTTGCAGACGAGCAATCGAACGGGGAAAGGTGCGGACTTGCTGGCAATTGGACGAGTCAAATAGGCAGCTGGTTGCGGAATCTGGCAGTGATGGTTATGGGAAAAAGCGTATTCAGGTATTTGTCATTCGAATGTGCAGCGATGCAAAGCTTTGCCCGCCGCCCGGCTCCACGCCCTCGTTTATCGGCCGTTTCTTAGAGCCCCGGGCGACCGCTCACCTCATCGGCGGCACGTAAGGAATTGTTTGCGCAAAGAGCCAACTCAGCAGAAAGACCAGCGGAGCGTTCACCATCAGTTGCAAAACGCCGAAGCCTACGATGTCGCGGGCCTTCAGCCGGATAATCCCCAGCAGCGGCAGCATCCAGAACGGGTTGATAAAGTTGGGCAGCGCTTCGGAGGCGTTGTAAATCTGCACCACCCAGCCCAGATGCACATGGTGGGTGTTGGCGGCTGCCAACACATAGGGCGCCTCAATTAGCCAGCGGCCTCCGCCCGAAGGCACGAAGACTCCCAGCACGGCGGAGTAAAACGCCACCAGCAGCGGATAGGTCCCGGGCGTGGTGACGCGGATGAAGAGGTTTGCAAGCCAATCTGACATCCCCCCGCCCATGATCATGCCGAAGATGAGAGCGTAGAAGGGAAATTGAATCAGCACGCCTCCGGTCGCCGGCACGCATTCTGAGACGGCGCGGATAAAGCTCTTGGGCCGCCAGTGCAGCAGAAGGCCCACGCTGATGAAGATCAGGTTGTATGTGTTCAGGTCGAGCGCTGCCAGGGCGCCGTTAGGCGAGGTACGAAAGACATCCACGATGTACCAGCCGAGTATGGCGACCACCAGGATGGTCAGTAGAGGGCTGTACTCCAGCCACTCGCCCGGCTTGGTGCGGGGCTCGAGCACGCGGCTCTGTTCCGTTTCCAAATCGATGCCGAAATCGGCTGCGGTCTTCGCATTCTTGGCCGAGGGCGCGCTCAAAAAGGCGATGAGCGTCGAAGCGGCGAGCAAGATGAGAGCCAGCAGGATTCCTTGCCAGAGAAAGATCGACTGGCTCAAGGGAATCACGCCTGAGATAGCGTACAGTTTGGCCGGAATCACGCTCTTGGTGGCCATTGTCATTGCGGCCGACGACGACAGCCCCAGCGCCCACACAGCCCCCAGGCCCAGGTAGCCGGCCGCTCCCGCCGCGCGGTAATCGAGTGTCTTGATGCGCCGCGCCATCTCCCGGCACAGCAAGCCGCTGAAAATCAAACTCAGTCCCCAGCTAAGGAAGGACGCCAGCATGGAAAAGAGAGCAATTGTGGCAACGGCCGAGCGGTTGCCCCTGGGAATGCGCGCGATCAGCCGGATCAGCCGGGAGACCAGCGGCGTAGTGGCCACCACGTAGCCGCCGATGATCACCATCACCATCTGCATGGTGAAGGGGACCAGCGTCCAGAAGTTCTTTCCGCCTTGAATGGCCAGGTTGGAAGGAGACTGGCGCAGCAGCAGGCCAAAAAAAAAGACCAGAACCACGCCAGCCAGCGCAAACACCAGCGGCTCGGGAAACCAGCGTTCGCTCCACGCAGCCAGAGCTAAACCAAAGCGCGCCAGTCTTCCTTCACTTACCGTTGCGTGCGATTTCTTTGCTTCGAGCAGGCCAGGTCGATTCTCGCTCATCTTTTGCTTTCAGTGCGCGCCATGAACCATGGCTTTCAAGACACACGAGGAGTGCTCCGCACCTCCTTGCATGCAAGTGAATGTAGATCGCCTCTCGGCGAGTGCATAGGCATGGATTGACGCTTTCCGCGATTATAGTCCGCGCGAAGCGCTTCCGATCAAACAGGTCATCGGGCGCCTGCCGGGGAATGCGGCAACTTGCGCAAAGCATCCAGGACGATTCCCGGAGTGAGAACCTCGGGCAGCAGCCGGGGATCGGACTCTCCGGGCACGTAGAGCGCGTAGGCAGGTACGCCGTTGCGGCCGAGTGCGGCCAGCGCCTGGGTGATGGCGGGGTCATCGCGGGTCCAGTCGGCGCGGAAAAGAGCTACGTTGCCGCTGGCGAAGGCGTTTTCGACTTCAGGCCGGCGCAGGGCCACGCGCTCGTTCACCTGGCAGGAGAGGCACCAGGCCGCGGTGAAATCGACAAAAGCGGGCCGGCCTGCGGCAAGGGCGCTCTGGACGGCGCCGGCGGACCAGGGCTGCCATGAGCGAACGCGATGCGGCGCTCGTGGCCGCGGAAGCAGGCTCCCGCGCTTTCCGTTGCGAGCTTGCGTCCGAAGGAGAGCACTCCGATGACCGCGACATGAGCAGCGCAGCCACGACAGTAGACCAGCGCCGGGTGGGCCAGCGGCCCAGAAACCAGCCGGCGATGGCGAGCAGAAGCAGCGCAAGCAACAGCGCAGCCAGCACGTTGGCTCCATGAGCTGTGGCGAGCACCCACGCCAGCCAGATGACCGTGGCGAAGATGGGCACCGAAACTGCCTGGCGGAGAATCTCCATCCAGGCGCCGGGGCGCGGCAGCAGGCGCGTCCAGGCCGGCTGCAAGGTAAGCGCAACGTAGGGAGCGGCGAGTCCGAGCGCGATGGCTGTAAAGACGGCGAAGGTGACGGCGGCCGGCTGGGCGAGAGCATAGCCAATGGCCGCGGCCATGAACGGCGCCGTGCACGGAGTGGCGACGACAACGGCGAGGACTCCCGTGAAGAAGCTGCCCGCGTAGCCCTGCTTTGCCGCAAGCGACCCTCCGGCGCTGGTGAGCGAGAGGCCGATCTCAAACTGGCCGGCGAGCGAAAGACCAAGGAAGAAGAGCAGCCCGGCCATCAGCATGAGAAAAACGGGCGACTGGAACTGGAATCCCCAGCCGAGCGTGGCGCCGGCCGCTCGCAAGGCAAGCAGAGCGGCGACAAGAACCCAGAAAGAGACAAGAATGCCGGCGGCGTAGACGAAACCGTGGTTGCGAAGCGCCTTACGTTCTTCATTGCCCGAATTAACCAGCGCAAGGCCCTTCAAAAAGAGCACAGGAAAGACGCAGGGCATGAGGTTCAGGAGCAATCCGCCGAGAAAGGCGAGGCCTGCGATGCGGGAGAGCGCGGCGATGGAGAACGCGGTCGCGGCCGGAGGAGCAGCGACCGTGCCAGGCACGGCGGCGATCTCGTAGTTGCGGCCGCCGGCCAGTTCCAGCACGCCTTTCAATTGCGCGGGATTTGTGGTGAGGTTCGCGTCTTTCTTCAAGTCGAGAACCAGCCCGGTGGCCGTGGGCGTAAGCTTCTGCGGCGCGGGATTGTCGAGGATGTCCTGCTCTTCGGGAAAGAATGAGCCTTCCGTTTCGCGCCGGCCGGTGTTGACGGCGACGCGGAAGCCGGTGGGGGTGGGCTGGAAGACAACTTTATCGCCGGAAGGAAGCTGAGTGGGAAGCGAATTTACAAGGCGGTCCCAAATCTCATGATCAGCCGATGAAATCCCCTCCACCATTGGCTGCTCGGGAACCAATCGGACAGTCTGCTCCAATTCAGTCTTTTCGGGAATGCAAACCTCGCGGCAAACGAGCCAATCGACTTTCGCATGCAGAATTCGGCTCCATGGCGGAGCACTTTTCGTAACCTCAAACCGCATTGGAAACAGGACTTCATTTTCATAGCCGAAATCCATCAGCGGGCCAAGAGGGATTCGTTTCGGCGCGGGAAATTGCATCTGGCCCGCTGAAAGGCCTTGAGGCAGGGTCCAATGAATGTGCGGAGGCTCGCCGGAGTCACCTGCATTCGACCAATAAATGTGCCAACCTGCTTCGAGCTTGAAATAAAGCCCGGACTGATTGGCGCCACCGGGATATAGATAGGCGTCCGGAAAAACAAGCTGCACATGCACATGCGGCGCATCTGCCGAGTACGACGCCGCCCGCGCCGACACCGCGACAGCAAGCAAAACGAGCACGACAATCGAACAATAACGGCGCATGGCGTATAAGAACCGATGGTCCAACCAGTTGGACTCAGTGTACCCGACAGAAGGCGCACTCGGGCGACCGGACCCCCTGGGGTTCTAGCCTTGCGTTTTCTCTCAAATTGTGCCTAGACTCGTCTCATAAAGCTAAACCGACAGGATAGGGACCGGACGCTCGCGCTGGGCCCCTGAGGTTGTGGTCTTTCAAGAGCAAGACCCGCCTGCACGTCAGGTTCCCTCCATCTCTATCTCTGTTCCGGAGGCACGTAAAGATCCTCTCCGGCGGTTGGGGATGAAAGAGATGACCCACAAATTTCTGTCTTCGTCGAAATCATTGCATATTGCATGCGCTGTAGCGTGCGTTCTGGTTTTCTCAGGACCAGTGCGTGCCGGTTGCGAAGTCAGGAATTCCTCCGGCGAAAGCACAGCAGCGGCTGCGGCCTCGCCCGCAGGGTGCAGCCAAGTGGTAGAGATTGCGGAGCCGACCAAGGATGGCTTCGCGGCTGCATTGAACCACAAGGGTCTTGTATACGAAAGCAAGGGAGAACTGGATTGCGCGCTTGCGGAGTTCGACCGCGCGATCGCGCTCAAGCCGGAGCTTTCGGTTCTCTTCAGCAATCGCGGCGATTTATACGCAGCAAAAGGACAACTCGACAACGCCATCCAGGATTTCAACGAGGCGCTTCGCCTTGAGCCCGGCAATGCAGAGGCGTTCAATAACCTGGGCAGCGCTTACTACAGAAAGAACGACGTGGAGCGGGCGATCAGCAACTACGACCGGGCGCTCAGCCTCAAGCCGGATTACGCCAAAGCCTACGTCAATCGCTCCGGCGCGTACCTGAGCAAGGGCGATCCCGCGCGCGCTGTGAGCGACTGCAGCGAAGCCATCCGCCTTAAACACGAAACCACCGAAGCGCACTACAACTGCGGCATCGCCCACATGCGTCTCGGAGGTCTCCAAGACGCCATCGCGGAATTCGACAAGGTGATCCGGCGGCAGCCGGGCTTCGCCGACGCATTCAACAACCGCGGCACAGCCTTCAGCCTGAAAGGCGCATTCGAACGCGCGATTCACGACTTCAACGAGGCGATTCGCCTGAAACCAGGGTTCGCCGAAGCTTTCTACAATCGCGGGCTGGCGCTCTACCGCGCCGGCGAACGCGACCGTGCAATCGAAGACTTCAGCGCAACGATTCACTTGAAACCCGATAGCGCACAGGCATTCAACAATCGCGGCAGCCTGTACGTCGAAAAAGGGCAATTCGATCTAGCCATCCAGGACTTCGATGAGGCGATCCGGCTGCGTCCGGATTATGCCGATGCACTGCGCAATCGCTCGATTGCGTCTAAACGAAGAAGCGAGCACGAGCAGGCCGCTCGGGGTTCCGTCACCACGATGAGTCAGCCCTGAAGGACAGGTTTTCAGTTGTCAGTTTTCAGTTCTCAGTCAAAGACTTGCTGACTATTGACAACTGGCCACTGACAACTGTCTTGTCGCTCGGACCCTATTCATCCAGATCGTCAGCGGCGGCGGCTGAAACCGCCGTGCCGCGGCGCTTGGCCAGCAGATACCCGCGCAGAAAGGGCTCCAAATAGCCGTCGAGGACCTTGTCGACGTCGCCGACCTCGACTTTGGTGCGATGATCCTTCGCCATGCGGTAGGGCTGCAGGACGTAAGAGCGGATCTGCGAGCCGAAGTTGATCTCCAGCTTCGAGTCTTCGAGCTTCTTGCTCTCTGCCCGCTTCTTTTCAAGCTCGTGCTCGTACAGCCGCGAGCGCAGCATCTTCATGGCCTTCTCGCGGTTCTTGTGCTGCGAGCGCTCGTTCTGGCACTGGACGACAATGCCGGTGGGGATGTGCGTGATGCGCACGGCCGAGTCGGTAGTGTTCACATGCTGGCCGCCCTTGCCGCCGGAGCGGTAGGTGTCGATGCGCAGGTCTTCCTGCTTAACGTCAACGTGAATGGTTTCGTCGATCTCCGGCGAAACATAGACCGACGCGAACGATGTGTGGCGGCGCTTGGCTGAATCGAAGGGCGAGATGCGCACCAGGCGGTGGACGCCGCTTTCGCCTGCAAGCTGCCCGAACGCGTACTCGCCCATGATGGTAAAGGTGGCGGATTTGATGCCGGCTTCTTCGCCGTCCTGGTAGTCGTTCATTTCGGTCTTGAAACCCTGCTGCTCGGCCCAGCGCAGATACATGCGCAGCAGCATCTCGGCCCAGTCCTGGCTCTCGGTGCCGCCGGCGCCGGGGTGCACGGTGACGATGGCGTTGAGCGCGTCGGCCTCGCCGCCAAGCATGGTGCGGGCCTCGAGAGCCTCGGCGAAAGCGGCCAGCTCCTTGATGCCGAGGTCGAGATCGGCCTCTACGTCTTCGCCCTCACGCGCCAGCTCGAAGTAGGCTTCGATGTCGGAGGTGCGGCGCACAAGCTCGTCATCGTCGGCCACCATGGTTTCCAGGCGCTTCTTATCGCGCATGAGAGGCTTGGTGGCGTTTGGATTGGACCAGAGAGCCGGATCGGCCAGCTTGGTTTCTATTTCAGAGAGTTCCCGGCGCAGGCGGGCAGGGTCAAAGATACTCCCGCAGGTCGCGCACTTGGTTGCGCGCGGGAGCGTATGCGAATTCGAGATCCTGAACAGACATTCTTTTGGCTCGTTTGACCTGACTTGGATTTGACTGTGAGCTTGCGTTAATTCAACTGCTCCTAGCATAGCATTGGAGTGAATGCTACAGTTCCGTGATCTGCGGCGGCAATGCTGTGCCGTTTTCGTAGTGGGAGAACGCATTGACGCCGACGGAGGGAGCAGGGGCCTTCAGGCTCCTGAATAGGGGCAGATTCAATGCGCGGCCTTTAGGCCCGGGCTGGTCTGGCAAGATGACGAATGCGTGAAAGAGGAATTTTTCTTTGGCGACAAACACGAAAGGCCCGTGGCTGAAGCCACTTTGATTGGATGTTTGCGTTCGGGGGCCTAAAGGCTCCCGCTCCTTCCGTATATTTCGCCGTCCGAATTCAGGGACCTAATGGCTCCCGCTCTCTCCGTATTCAGAGGCGTCCAACGGGGCGACGCGGCACCCTTTTTCCCGCCCAGCCCACAATCCCCACACTCAGCAGCACGCACAGCCACGCAAACACGTCGCCGTGCGCGCTATAGAACGTCACGTCACTGCGGAATCCGAACTGCGCCGCCAGCGCGCCGGCCTGGTGGCGGGGAATCGACTGGCGGACTGTGCCGTAAGGGTCGATGGCCGCGGTGACGCCATTGTTCGTGTCGCGCAGAATCCAGCGGCGGTTTTCGATGGCCCTCATGCGGGCCATGTTCAGGTGCTGCCAGGGGGCGCTGGTGTCACCGTACCAGCCGTCGTCGCTGATGTTGACGAGGACCTGGGCGCCGTTCTTCGCGAAGTGGCGCACCTCGTCGGCAAAAACGGCTTCGTAGCAGATGAAAACGCCGTAGCGATGAACCACGCCGTCTGAAGCATCAAGAAAGAAAACCTTGCGATCGCTGCCGCGCGAGAAAGATGAAACGCGGCCCGTGAGTTTGTGGGCGAAGGTGAGCAAATCTTGGAAGGGAATGTACTCGCCGAAAGGGACGAGGTGAATTTTGTCGTAGCGGCCGATTCCCTTCCCTGACGAGCCGAAGACCATCGCCGAATTGTAATAGTGCCAACCGTGGCCGGACTGGTCGTAATCCTCACCGATACCCCCGACGATTAGAGGAGCCTGGGCCGCAGTGGCCACCTCAGCCATGGCCTGATTGAAGCGCCGGTCGCTCTGAACAAATGGCGCAGGCGACTCCGGCCAGGCGACGAGCGCCGCAGGGGCGGGACCGGGCGTGCACGGGGCTTCGCCCGCGGGCGCGCGGGTTTGGGGAATTCCGGTCAGATATCTCCCGCAGGGATGGGCAGCCTCTTGGGCAAATTCGGCAATGTGACGGTCCCAGCCGGCGCTGCCCCAGGTGTTGTCGTTGCCGACGTCGAGGTCGGGCTGGATGAGGACGGCGGTGGCAGTCGCTGGGGAATTGGGCGGCGCAACAAAGACTCCGGCGAAGCCTGCGATCAGCAATACGGCGCCGCAACCCGCCCAGGCCCAGCGGCCCGAGAGCCGATTGCCGATCTCGCGCGCGAGCAACAATCCTCCAGCCAGTAACGCATTCACTGCGACTACAAGAAAACTGATGCCATAGACGCCGGTCCAGGGCGCAAGTTGAGTGACGAAGAAGTTGTCCACCTGCGAATATCCAAGCTGGTCCCATGGCACGCTCGTAATGCGCGCAGCTGCAAGCTCCAAGGCGGTCCAGAGGACGGGCGCGAAGATAAGCGCCATGCGCGCCGAACCCGTAGCCCGGCGCACCAGAGCAAGGCCCAGCCCGAATAACCCCCAGTAGAGGCCCAGAACAAGGCTGAAGCCGATGAGCAGCAGAGTGGGCGCCATGGGCGGCATGTCGCCGTAGCGCGACATGGTGTCGCGCACCCAGTAGCAGTTTCCCATGTACCACAGGAACCCCGCCAGGTAGCCGAGGAAGAAACAGCGGCGCAGAGGGCGGGGGAAGCCGGAAAAGCGCGGCGAAAGCAACGCCCATAGCAGCGGAACCAGACCGATCCAGGCGAAGGCGCTGCGCCAGGGCGCCATGGGACCGGCGAGCGGGAATGGCAGTTCCAACAACAGGGCTGAGAGACAGGCCGCGGCCCAGGGCCTCCAGGAGGCTCGATTCCGGACTGAGGGGTGCATACAGGGCAGAGTGTACCGCATCGCCTGCATAAAGACCGTATAAGGACAATGAAATGGGGGGCATTTGGAGCTGCAAATCACGTTACAATCGCAATATGTTTGTGGCTATTTTCGTCATGCGGTTGCTGGAGGCGATGTTCTTTGTCGGACTGGCCGGCTCCGCAATCGTGGTCCTGATCAGCTTCATTGAGGACGGCAAAGAGCTGTTTGGCGGTGACGAAGACGAACGGCACCCAGCCTCCGAACGGCAGGGGCGGGGTTGAGAGAGAAGAGAAGAATCGATTTGGCGCCTCCGCCCTCCTATCCTGTGTGCAAGCCAGGCAGATCAACCGCCCAGGCAACACACAAAGCATTTTCCCTGCCCTGTCCAAGCGATTGACTCTGCTGCGAACGGGCAATAAACTCAACGCAGAGCGTTCTTTGCTCTGACCCCTAGAGGACCGGCTGTCCCGCCAGCGTTCACCTGATGGCATCCACTCGAACGACCGTAGCCCCACAAAACAATCGCGTGCGCCTCATCGTCGCATCGTCGGTGATGCTGACGTTTATCTCTTTCTGGCGCGCGGCAGCCATCGTTCTGAATGACCTTGGATCATCGGCATTTTACGCCGGAGGCATCGCCGAGCATGCGGTAGGAGCAGCAGCGCCGTGGTTCATTCTCGGCATCATGCTGTTCAGCTTCGCGGTGCGGGCGGTCTACGTCGAGAGCTGCTCGATGTTTACCCGCGGGGGTGTTTATCGCGTTGTGAAGGAGGCGCTGGGCGGCGGGTTCGCCAAGTTGAGCGTCTCGGCTCTGATGTTCGACTACATCCTGACAGGGCCGATCTCGGGGGTTTCGGCAGGCCAGTACATAACAGGCCTGATGAACGAACTGATGACCGTGGCGGCTCAGAATCGCTGGCTCCCCCCGGCCCTGATGGATGCGCACAACCATGCGTTCCAGTTCAACATGAACTACACCTCGGCGATGTTCGCTGCGGCGGTGACGATTTATTACTGGTGGGAGAACATCAAGGGCATCGAGGAGTCGAGCGACAAGGCTCTGCGGGTTATGCAGATTACCACTGTGATGGTGGTGATTCTGCTGTTGTGGGGCGTATATTCCGTAGGAATGCGGGGCGTCCACCTGCCGCCTGCGCCTGTTCCCGCAAATCTCAAATTCAGCAGCGACGCGCTGGGATTCCTGAAAAATAGCGGGCTGCCGATCTTCGGTTTGTTCGGGATCTTGATGGCCTTCGGGCACTCGATCCTGGCGATGAGCGGCGAGGAAAGTCTGGCGCAGGTGAACCGCGAGATCGCTCATCCCAAGCTCAGAAATCTCAAGCGCGCGGCCATCGTCATCGCCATTTACAGCCTGGTTTTCACGGGCGGCGCCACGCTGCTGGCTTCCATGCTGATCCCGGCGTGGGAAAGAACCCACATCTACCAGGACAATCTGATCGCCGGCCTGGCTATGTACATGGTGGGACCGATGGCGGCGCGGATTGCCTTCCGCATTTTCGTTGTGATTGTGGGTTTCCTGATCCTTTCGGGAGCCATTAACACGTCGATCATCGGCTCGACGGGTGTGCTGATGAGGGTAGCCGAGGACGGTGTCCTGACCGACTGGTTCCGCAAGCCACACCCCAAGTTCGGCACCAGCTACCGCATCGTGAACATGGTTTTTATCCTTCAGATGTTCACGATCATCGTCAGCCGGGGCAACGTCATCATGTTGGGCGAGGCCTACGCCTTCGGCGTGATTTGGTCGTTCACCTTTAACAGCCTGGCCATGCTGGTGCTGCGCAAGCAGTATCATGGCGAGCGGGGTTGGAAGGTACCGCCCAACCTCCGCATCGCGGGCCGCGAGATTCCGCTCGGTCTGCTATCGGTCTTCATGGTTCTCCTGTCCACCGCCGTGGTCAATCTGTTCACCAAGTCGGTGGCAACGGTAAGCGGCCTGGCCTTTGCGGCGATTTTCTTCATTATCTTTTCGGTCTCGGAGCGCGCAAACCAGCGCAAGCACGCCGTCACAGCCCGCCAGATGAGGGACCATTTCCAATTGGAGCACCAGGAGACCATCAACCGGGAATCGGCGGCGATCCGTCCCGGGGGCATCATGGTCAGCATGCGCGATCCAGCCAATCCGTATGCGCTGAAATGGACCCTGAGCCGAATCAACACCGACGAGCGCGACGTGGTGGTGATGAGCGTGCGCATGATGGGAGCAGGCGGGCCGGAGTATCTGAGCGCCGAGCAGCAGAGCTTTAGCGAGCACGAGCAAACGATCTTTACCAAGGCAGTTTCGGTGGCCGAAGCCTTCGGCAAGAAGGTCTCGCTGCTTGTGGTCCCGGCGGGCGATCTCTCCGCGGCGCTGGTGCAGAGCGCGAATTCGCTGGAAGTGGAATCGGTGGTGGCGGGCGTTTCCAGCTCCACCACCGCCGAGGAGCAGGCCTACCATCTGGGCCAGGCCTGGGAGGCGCTGCCGCAACCGAAACGCCAGTTCAATTTCTACGTGATCTACCCCAGCGGGGAGTCCAGAGTTTTCTTTATCGGGCCACATGCGCCCACTCTCAGCACCGACGACGTGCAACTCGTGCACCGGCTGTGGCTGCATATGCGCCGCGATCCCTCGGCTCCGGGCGTGCATCACAGTGACATCATCACCTACGCGTTGACGCGTCTGGCCAGCCAATATGCACGCGACAATCAGGAGATTCTGCGCGACCTGCGCAACTACCGGGCTTCGGAAAACCCCCCGCGAGGTGAGCCCGGGACGACAGATCCTGTCCACCATCGAACATCGGGGCCATGAGGCGGAGCCGTCCCTCGTGAATTGCACTCCGCGACCCAGTTGCTGCCGATTCGCCCCGCAGTCCGATTCCTGCTGAACCGCGTCGCGAGTCAGGACACCCCGCCGGCCGCGGTTCGGCCGTCAGGCCTGGACCTCCTGAGCCGGCTTCCAATGCACCACCTCGACATCGGCTCCCACCAGATCGGCCAGAGCTGCTGGCGTCCCCTTGAGCGGTGGAAAGGTCCCGAAGTGAATGGGGAGCACAACCTTGGGCTTCAGAAAATCTACGGCAAGCGCGGCTTCTTCCGGTCCCATGGTGTAAAAACCGCCAATGGGCAGAATCGCGATGGAAGGATGGTAGAGCTGGGCGATCAGCTTCATGTCGCCAAAGACGTTGGTGTCGCCGGCGTGATAGATGACCGGACCGTCCTTGATGGAGAGCACGAATCCCGTCGCGACTCCCACGTAGTGAAAGCCCTCCTCGTCCTGAGCGGCGGCGGAGTGTTTGGCATCAACCATGGTGACGGCCACGTCCTCTACCTGGGTGGTCCCGCCCAGGTTCATGCCGACCACTTCGGAAACGCCCTTGCCGTTCATGTAACTGGCCAGTTCGAAAATGGCCACCACAGGCGCGCCGTGCTTCTTGGCCAATGGAGCGGCGTCGCCGATATGGTCGCCATGGCCATGGGTGAGCAAAATGGCATGAATCTTCGAGGGGAGCTCGAAATCCTTCGGATAACCAGGATTCCCCGAGATGAACGGGTCGATCAGGATGTTGGTGCCCTGGGGGCTCTGGACCAGCACAGTGGCGTGGCTCAACCAGGTGATGCGCGTGGCGTTCATAGTTCCTCCGTAGCTTCTTAAAGTTCCAGCTCTTAGCTTTTAGCTTTTAGCTTTTAGCCCTCAGCCCATCCGGTCTTCAGCCTACGCCGCGCGCCCGGCGAACAACGATCTGTTGAAATTTCATGTTCCCGAATTCCCGCGATTCGCATCTGGCTTCGCGCCGTTTCGGGCTCCATTTAAAGCCAAATGGCTAAGAGCTAATAGCTAAAAGCTGTCTTTCCTATCGCGTCATGATGACCTCGGAGAGGCTATCCTTGGCCAGAAATTGGCGGTGGCCGCTCCAGCCGTCGAAGAGGCGCTCGATGCTGCGGTTGGTAAAGGCGCGCTGAATGGGAAACTGTTCGGTCAACTGCATTTCGACGTTGTCGCCCTCGGTCACATGAAAACGGCAGTGCGCTGTTTCGTCACCCTTCAGCCGCGTGTGAAACAGGGCCAGCACCTGACCGCCGGGATTCATGGCCGGGTAGAGATGGCGGACGAGGGGAACCACCAACGGCTCAGGCAGGTAGTCAAGCGCCGTCCAGAGCAGGACCAGGTCGTAGGCGCGATCTCCAAAATCGAGGGTATGCTTCAGGTAGCGCTCCGCATCCCAGATTGGGTTCCCTTCCTCGTCGTTACCGGCCAGCCAATTTCCGACGCAGGCGTCATGGACCAGATCGACCACGTGAATGCTGTGGCCAAGGCTGGTCAGGTAGTTGATGTTGACCGGCGACGTGAAGCCGGTGTCGATGATGCGCAGCCCGGGCTCGGCCATAAGGCGCTTACGCGTGACCGCCCACGCCCCGGAATGGCGCGGCACTCGGGGCCCATGAAGGCCAGAAGCGGACGCCTCAGACGCCTGAGCATGCTTCTTGTCGAACCAACGGCTGAGCAAAGCTCGAATTCCTCGTGCGCTCCAGTGGGGTTGCGGCGCTCGCCTGTGTCAATAGACCGCGCCCTGAAGTGTGGGGGGGGCAGTCTCCGGCGCTTTGCCGGCAGCCTGCGTCAGATCCACCTTGCCGCGGAAAACCGCATTGTCCTCAACGGCCAGGCGCAAGGCGCGGATGTCGCCCTCCACGACGCAGCCGGCGCGCAGCTCGACGCGGCCGCTGGCCAGGACGTTTCCTTGCACGTGGCCCATAATCAGCACATCCTTGGCGGTAAGATCTGCCGCCACATTGGCGCTGGGCCCGATGGTTAAACGGCTCTCCGTGAGGTTGATGGTGCCTTCTATGCGGCCATCCACAATCAGGTCTTCGCTGCCTTTTACTTCGCCGCAAATCACGACACTCTTGCCGATACGCGCGGGAGCATTCTCAACAACCATGATGAATTCGGTCCTTCCGTGGGTCCAATCAGGCCCTGCCCGCACTATACGCAAAGTGCCCACCAATCTTCAATGCCGCCTCCATTCCGTTTTGGAATGAGCGCGAAGCGAGTACAGGACGAGTGGGGCCCCCGCCTCTTCATTGCACCCCACGGGGCACCGGCGTGCCTACTTTGGCTAAACTTGAAAGTAATGCGTGGTTTGGTTTCCTTCAGTTGCCTGTTGTTGTGGGCGGGGCTCTTGCCGGGCCGGCTGCTCTGGGCTGCTCCGGCGAGTTCAGGGGCGCTCGACCCGGTGCAAGTCACTGTAGATCAGGCTCTAGCCAGGGAATTGAGCGCGGCCGGCGACACGAGCCATCCCATGCGCTACCTGCTGCGCAAGACCAGCCCGCGCCTGTCCACGACGAAAGAAATCATGGAAACCCGCGATGGCGCGGTCGCCAGGCTCCTGGAAGTCAATGGCGAGCCGCTCAAGCCCGCCGACGCGCAGAAGGAGGAGGCGCGACTGGCCGCTCTCTATGCCGATCCCGGCCGCCAAAGCCGCCGCAAGCAGGCCGAGGACGAGGATCTGGAGCGCGTTCTGAAGGTGCTGCGCGCCATGCCCTCCGCCTTTGTTTTCCACGACGCCGGCCCCGGAACGGCCGCAACGGGAAAGGTGGAACGGTATTCCTTTACTCCGGACCGGAAATTTGCGCCGCCGAATCTGGAGACCCAGGTGCTGACCGGCATGAGCGGAGAAATCTGGATTGACCAGCAAAGCGGCCGTGTGACGCATCTGGAAGCCCATTTGCAGCGCGACGTGGATTTCATGTGGGGCGTTCTGGGCCGGCTCAACAAAGGCGGCTGGATTGTGATCGAGCAGGCCGACGTGGGTGGGGGACAGTGGCGGATCGTAAATTTTCAGATGGCGATGAGCGGCCGGGTGTTCTTCAAAACGCGCGTCTTCGACACCACGGAAGAAGAGTCGCAGTTTGCCCCGCTGCCGGCGGATCTCGGCTCTCGGGAGGCGATTGAAAGGCTGCGCGCGAAGCCGGAGCCGGGCCGGTAGCGCGGCCCTCGCCCGCCAAAAATCGCGCAAAGAAAGCGGCCCGGGAACCATGTTCCCGGGCCGCTGTTGCTTCGTTTGGATCCAATTACATCTTGGCGAAGACGATGACCAGCGTGAACAGGGTGAGCGACTCGATGAAGGCCAGGCCGAGCACCAGGAAGAGCATGATGCCGGCGCGGGTTCCGGGATTACGGGCAAGTGACTCGGCTGCTGACGAAACAGCCTTGCCCTGTCCCAGTCCGCACATGCCTGCGGCCAGGCCCATGGCAATGCCGGCGCCGATCGGCACCAGGTTGATAGCGGCCGAGCCGCCATCGGCGAAGGCCGGAACGGCAAAGCAAAGAACTGCCAGAACCATGAAGAGGTATTGCAATTTACGCATTGTTTCTCCTTCTTCCCTTGGATTGGCCGCCAGTGGGTGGTTGAGGCTCACCGTGCTGGCCCCCTCACGCTTGCGGCCTTCTGCTTGCCCGGAGCGGAAGCGCTCTCCGGCAGAAACTTTTCAGTTTTCAGTTCGCAGTTCTTAGTTCACAGTTCTCAGTTCAATCCTACACGGTCGCGCACTTACTGTGCAACTGTGAACTGACAACTGTGAACTGCTTTTAGTGCTCGTGCGAAACCGCCATGGACAGGTAAATCATGGTCAGCAGCATGAAGACCAGCGCCTGAATGACCGAGACCAGGATGTGCAGAACCATGAAGGGCAGCGGCACAGCAAACGGAATGATGGAAAACCAGACCAGCGAAACCATGTCGCTGGCGAACATGTTGGCATAAAGACGGATGGTGAGCGAGAGCATGCGCGCCAGATGCGAGATGATCTCGATCGGGAACATGAGAAACGCCAGCGCGGGAACAGGGCCGATGAACTGCTTCACGTAGCCGAAACCGTTCGCGCGGAGACCGTGGAAGTTGTAGTAGAGAAATGTGAGCACGGCCAGCCCCAGCGGAACGGAGGGGTTAGCGGTCGGCGAGTTGATTCCCGGAATCAGGCCCGACAGATTGCACAACAGGATGAAAATGAAAATGCAGGTAGCGTATGCCTGGAAGCGCTCGTAACCGTGGCCGATGATCTGCTCGCCCAAATCGCCGACTTGCTCGTGAATCATCTCGGCAAGCTGCTGAACGGCGCCGGGTTTTTCCACCGAAAGGTTGGCGCGAACGATGATGAAGAACGCGATTAGGATCGCGGCGATCAAAACTTCCAGGGCCAGGGCGCTGTTGATTTTGGCGGCCCTTTCGGCGGCGTCGGCGGGGCTCAGGCCGATGGCGTGGTACATCCTGAGTTCAACTCCCCGCAGAAGCAGGTCAAGAAAACGCGTGAGTGCAAAGGATTCCGGCATGAGTGTTCAGTTTCTCCGATTCCGTGCCAGGATTCCGCTCAATTTTTGAGCAGGCGAAGCGCTTCCCATACCAAGGCCAGGACCGCCAGGCCCAGACCGCACAGAAGCGCGATAACCGATCCCCGGAAACATTTCAGGCTACCATAAATGACCCCTGCGAAGACCATGAGCCGGAACACAAACAGTAGAGCGCCTAACGCAGTGCCGGGAGGGGCTTTTCTCTGGTCGAGCATCGCGTTGAGCAGACGCAGGAGCCGCCGCCACTCGAAGATGCTGGCAGCCGAAATCAGCGCTCCGGCCGCGAGCATGGCGGCACTGCGCCAGCCTGAGGCGATCCACAGCGCAATCGCTGCCAAGATGCCCAAAATCAGGGTGATGCGCAGCGCGCGCTGCAGCAGCGCTTCCAGATCGTCGTTCGTAAGGTTGGCTACCGGGTGCGAATCTTCGTTCATGATGGCTCGCTGCCGCTTCCTTTTCCGGTCTCGTTTCCCGATTCCGCATCGAAGTCGGGATTCCTGCTCGTGTCGAGCGCCAGGCGGACCACGTAGACCAGCCCGGAGAAGCCACCGAAGGCAATCCCCACCAGGGCGATCCAAGGATGGTGCAGGCGGCTGCCGATCCAGGCGCCGATCAGCCAGCCCACGACCGCCGCGCAAGGCAGTATGAGGGCGATCTGGATGAGCTTCTCGGCCTCGATGAGAGCGCCGATAAGCCCGGAGGGCTTGCCGTGCGGCTTGTCGTCCGGAATGGGGCGGTGGTAGGGCATGAAGGCTCTCTTTTTGAGAATACAGCGCGAAGCCGCGAGCGGATATACTTCCCTATTGAGCCCTATTCATTGGAAACGGAAGGAAATACGGTGTTTGAATCGGAGTTTGAGCGGAATCTCTTTCAGTTACGCCAGGAAAAACTGAAAGAGATCGAAAAACTGGGCCAGGCGGCTTATCCGAACCGCTTTGCGGTTACGCATACGCTTGCGGAGGCACGCTTGCGCTGGGGCGCTTCGACGGGCGAGGAGCTGGAGGCCAACCGCGTTACGGTGGCCGTTGCGGGCCGCATCATGGCAATCCGCACCCAGGGAAAAGCCGGCTTTGCCACTCTCCAACAGGAGGGCGAGCGGCTGCAGATCTACGTGCGGCTCGACGCGGTGGGCGAGCAGGGCTTTGCGCTCTACAAGCTTCTTGACCTGGGCGACCACATCGGCGTCAGCGGCTACCTCTTCCGCACGCGCACGGGCGAGCTAACGGTGCACGTGGAAACTCTCACTTTTCTGGCCAAAGCCATGCTCGCGCTGCCGGAGAAATATCACGGGCTGGCCGACGTGGAACTGCGCTACCGCCAGCGGTACGTGGATCTGTTTGCCAACCTCGACAGCCGCGAGGTCTTCGTCAAGCGCGCCCAGATTCTCAAGGCCGTCCGGCGGTTCTTCGATGAGCGCGGCTACCTGGAAGTCGAAACGCCGATGATGGTCGCCGTGGCGACCGGCGCGGCAGCGCGGCCTTTCCGTACGCACCATAACGCGCTGGGCATGGATCTGTTCCTGCGCATCGCGCCCGAGCTTTACCTGAAGCGGCTGGTGGTCGGCGGTCTCGACCGCGTCTACGAGATCAACCGCAACTTCCGCAACGAGGGCGTGAGCACGCAGCATAACCCCGAATTCACTATGCTGGAGTTCTACCAGGCTTATGCCGATTTTCACGACATGATGGACCTGACCGAGCATCTCGTCAAGTTCGTGGCGATGGAAGTAAATGGAACGACGGTCACGACCTTCAACGGCCACGAGATTGACCTCGGCAAATGGCAGCGGTTGACCATGCGGGAGGCGATTCTGCACTACTGGCCGCATGAGGCGGGAGCGAAACCTGGCCGGTGGGATCTGTCCGCCGCCGAGGGTTTGCAGAAACACCTGCTCGTTGCCGTCGATCGTCTGGAAGAAGCTGCGGTGAAGGCGGAAGAAGCGGCGTTGGCAGAGCCGCCCGGGGGAGCCGCCGCGGAAAGCTATACGCGCCTGAACACACTGAGCCGCGCGGTGAAGGCGGTCTTTGAGGACTCGGTGCATGGAGCGCCGGTGGGCAAGTCGGTCTACAACCTCTTCGAGGCGGTTGTGGAGCCCTTCCTGATCCAGCCGACGATCATCTACGAATACCCGACCGTTGTCTCTCCGCTTTCAAAGCAGAAGCCTGACGACCCGGAACACGTGGAGCGCTTTGAGTTCTTTGCCGGCGGCTTTGAGCTGGGCAACGCCTTCAGCGAGTTGAACGATCCCGTGGAGCAGCACCGGCGCTTCGAATCGCAGTTGACCGAGCGCGCCCGCGGCGACGAGGAAGCCCACCAGATGGACGAGGATTACGTGCGCGCGCTGGCCTACGGGTTGCCGCCGACGGGAGGCGAAGGAATCGGGATCGACCGCCTCGTGATGCTGCTGACGGGCTCGAGGTCGATTCGCGATGTCATCCTGTTCCCCTTGATGCGCGGTAGGGATCAGGGTTCAGGGATCAGGGATCAGGGATCAGAAGCCGATCCGGCACCAAAGGGCTAGCTCCGCTAGCGCCGCGAACACCGCTGTTGTAACTGGGAGCCGGAAGCTAAGAGCTAAAAGCTAAGAGCTAGGAGCTGTTTTTTGAACATCCTCTTCGTCGGCGACATCTTCGGCAGTGCAGGGCGCAGAATCGTGCGCGAGCATATCGGCCATGTGCGCGAAGCCCACAACGTCGATCTCACAATCATCAACGTCGAAAACGCCGCGGGCGGCTTTGGCGTGACGCCGCAGATCGCTGAAGAGATCTTCGACTGGGGCGCCGACGTGCTGACCACAGGCAACCACGTCTGGGATAAGAAAGAGCTGATCGACTACCTGAACTCGGCCGGCGCTGAGAGCCAGGACCGGCCGCGGCGCGTGCTGCGGCCTGCCAATTATACCGATGGCGTTCCCGGCTACGGAGTTTTCGAGGGCATGACGGCCGGCGGCATTCCCTACGCAGTCGTCCAGTTGCAGGGGCGGGTCTTCATGACCCCGATTGACGACCCCTTCCGCACCGCCGACGCCATACTGGCCCGGCTGAAGGCAAGGGTGATCGTGGTGGACTTTCACGGCGAGGCAACCAGCGAAAAGATCGCCATGGGCTGGCACCTTGACGGCCGCGTAACGGCCGTTCTGGGCACCCACACTCACGTCCCTACGGCCGACGAACGCATCCTGCATCAGGGAACGGCGTATCAGACCGACGTGGGCATGAGCGGTCCCTATGACAGCATCATCGGTGTAGAAAAAGAGCTGGTGATGCGGAAGTTTCTCACCGGCATGCCGGGAAAATTCGAGGCCGCCAAGGGAAATCCGAAGATGTGCGCGGCGCTCATCGCCTGCGACCCCGCAACAGGGCGAGCCTCGTCAATTCAGCGCATCCAGCTTGGCGAGTAGTCAGCCTTGTACCGCCGGCTTCCTAGCCGGCTGTAGCGCGGGTCTCCTGACCCGCGCCTCGTGTTCCCGCTTGAGCTGCGAATGCCCGACGCGACAGATCATCTCTCAATCGTGTGAGAGATGCAGAGCCCGGAGCCTACCGCACGCTCCCGGCGGCAGCCGGGGCCGGAGAGGCGGAGTTATTCACCATCCGGTAGGGACCGCCGGGAACAGGCGTGGTTACCTGTTTGCTATCCGAGGCCGGCACGTTCCGGGTTGCCAAAAGCGGCGCAGGTACGTGAGTGGCCCTGATCAGCCGCCCCTTGGCATTGAAGATCAGGCTCCACTCCATCGGCCGGGGCTGCGCAGCCTGATCGGTGAGATGGATGATAGCGCCGCCGGCGGGCTGGTTGTCGAGAACCGGTCCCATGGAATGGAGAGTGGTAAAGCTCCCTGGAAGGTCCGCTGAAGGCCGCCCGATCTCGGGATTCGCCCCCGCCAGTGCGGCGTAACAAAGGGCCATACCCGCCCAGTCGACGGCTTCCGCGTGTTCTTCTGAGCGGATGCGGTTGAAGGCCGCCACGGTCGTTGCGTTGATGGGCGCCGGCGAAAAAAGCGAGTAGCCGCGGCGCTGAATGGGGATGATGCGCACCCGGCCCTCGCCGTTGCGCGGCACCGAGGCGGAAAAGACGCTCACATCGCCCACGCCGTTGTTGCGCGTAAAGCGCAGAAACATGTGATTGGGGAATGCGGGGCAGACCAGTTCCCCGTAGCTCCACTTGCCCTCGTTGAAGGCGATGTCGGCAAAGCCGGCGTGCTCGGCGACTGAGGACTCCGCCTCGGCCTCCAGGTTGCGGTCGGCTTCACTCATCTGCTCAGGGGAAATCAGGCGGATGGATCGGTTGAAGTCCAGCGGACCGCCCTGGAAGAGCGTGGGGCGGCTTTTCTCAGGCACAGGCCACGTCTTGGTGGCGCCCGCAACAGAATCTTGCGCATACGCGGTCAGGGGAAACTGGAGCGAAACGAGGAGAGCCGCGGCCAATGCGGCGGGGAAAATGCGGGAGGGAGTCATTCTGCCGATAGACTACCACTTCACCATGCAGGCCCGCGGCGGCGACGGGGGGATGCGGCCGAGCCTCATCTGAAAATGGGCGCAGTTCCAAAAGAGAAAGGGCAGCCCGGTCAACTGCATTGCCGGACTGCCCTTGTGAACCCCAGGAGTTGGAGCCTGCTCGATGATGATTCCTCAATCGGAGGCTGAAGGCGCGGCCTTAGCCGAAGGCCGCGCCGTTTCCACTACTTCGTCTTGTGCGTGGTGGCAGCGTGGCCGGCCGCCGGTTTTGTGGCCGTTTTCTTCTCCTCCTGCCCCATGAATCCGTCCTTCATCACGAGCTGGGCAGACGGTTCGTTGCCGCCGGACGCCGCTACTTTCGTGAATTTGTCATAGGTGGCGTTCAGTTGGTTCGGGGGCTCAGGTTTCGTCTCGGAGCCGACCTTGGGAGCCTCTTTGCAGCTGACCGGCTCTTTCTCCTTCATGTTGACGATAAAGTCCGCCGTCTTGGCGTCTTTGGCTTCCTGGGTCACCGCAACCTTGACGACCGAAACGGCGGGCACGATCACAAATTTCTTAATTTGTGCGGGTGCTGCCGTCATCAGCTCGCCCATGGCGTCCGTATCGTCCTTAGCGCCGTACTGCTGAAGGTAAGCCTGAGCGTCCTTGACCTTAAGTTCGCTTGGGGGCGCCGGAACCGCGTCGCAGGTTGTGGGGGTGGCCATTTTGACAATAAATTCCTGGGGCTTGGCCGGCTCCTTGGCTGTGGTCACAGAGACTTTGTATACCGAAGCATTGGCCTCAAGTACGGTTCCCGGCACCGGAGTCAATTCCTGGGCCTGCAGAATCGCCCAGAGCTTCTGCGCATCCTCGTCGGTCCCGTTGGCCAGGATGTATTCCTTGTCCGACAGGCTCAGCGTAGCCGGATCGCCGCTGGTGAGAGCCGTGTGCGCCAGCTCATCCGGCCTCGGGGCGGCCTTAATGATCGAGGTATCGGCCGGGAAGAGAGTGGCTTTAGCCGCGGTCTTCAGGGCGTCCAGCCCTTCCAGGTTGCCGTGGTAGCGCTTGTACCAGTACTCGAGCTTGGGCTCGATCTGGCCCTGGTAAGTGGCCGGCGCATAATCCCAGGCGCGGGCGTAAAACCAGCAGGCCAGCACCATATCTCGGGCGTCAGGCTTGGCATAGGCCTCAGCAAGCTGGAGCGTGTCTACAAGGCCCTGCCCCTTGGTGGTATCCGCCAAGGAGTAAAGGTTAAGCTCGGTGCGGTACTCCTGGATGGCGGCCTTGATGTCCTTCTTGGAAACGATGTCGTCCAGGGCGATGGCCGAGTGGTAGACCGGGTACATGGCTGCCGTCAGCTTCTTCCAGTCATCGTCCTTCGTGGAAGCGGGCTTGGGAGCGGCAAGGCCCTTCTGGGCCAGCGCCGCGGCATCGTCGCAGGTCGCCGCATCGCTGGTTTTGCCGCATTGGTTTTTCTTGATGTACACCGAGATGAAGAGTGCCTTCGGGTAGTTGGCATCGATCTGCAACAGGCGGGTGGCTGCGCTCAGGGCCCCATCCTGATCGCCCGCTGCCTGGTAGGCGTCGATCAACTGGTCAAGGACAGCCTTCTTGACGACGCTCTGAGGATAGGCCTTGAGGAAATCTTCCAGCGCTTTGGCCTTGGCCTTTGCATCGGTCTGTGTGCTGGCGTTCTGATAGGCATTGAATTCGGCCGGATCCGAGATCGTGATCTGACTGGAATCCTGCGCACGCAGATGGTTCGAATTGACGAGCCATATGCTCGCCAGCGCCATCAATGCAGTAAAGACGAACTTCTTCATTTGGTGCTCCTGGGAAATTCAGAAATGAATGTCGAAACCCATCGCTCACTCGCCCGCGAATGGTAACCGGCGTTGACAGACAACTTTGTGGGCGCCGATATAACCAAAATACAATACCACGGCTGCCGCAGACAGTGTTGGAAGGATTATAGAAAGCCCGGCCCTCCCTGACAAGCCATGATATTTTGCCCGGCAGAGTGCCATCCGCTCTGCCGCCGTCTCCGGTCCGCGGGGGGCCTACTGAAGCAGACGGACCAGTTCCACCTGCTCGGCCAGGAAGGCATCGTGGCCGTGATCGCTGATCATTTCCCGATAGTCGGCCTCGACACCCGCGGAGCGGATGGTCTCGGCAAATTTTCGCACCTCGCCGGGCGGAAAAAGCCAGTCTGAGCTGATGCCCACAAAGGTGAGCCGGGCCTGAATTCGTCCGAATGCCTCGGCCGGGGAAGAATGCCCCCGGAGAGGATCCCATGTGTCCATCGTCCGAATGATGGCCAGGTAGGAATTGGCGTCGAAACGCTCAATGAAGCGCCGCCCCTGGTAGTCGAGATAGCCGGCGATATCGAAGCGCCCGCCGATCAGGCAGCAACCGTCGCTGCCGGGATGCCAGGGGTCCTCTCCGCTGCGGTTGGGATTGCGGCCGTAGCGCTCGTTAAACAGCGGCGTGGATTTGTAGCTGATCATGCCAATCTGGCGGGCCAGCGCCAGCCCCCGGCGCGGAGGGCGCTGAGGCAGGTACCGGCCGGCGGCCCACTCGGGGTCGTCCTGAATGGCCTGCCGCTGAAGATGATTGAGCGCCAGCCCCAATGCGGAAAGCGGCGAGACGCCAATGACTACGGAGCGCTCTACGCGATCAGGAAATAGGATCGCCCAGTCAAGGGCCTGCATGCCGCCGATGGAGCCGCCCAGCACCAGCCGCAGCCGGCGGATGCCCAGCGAATCGAGCAGCAGGGCCTGAGCCCTCACATTGTCGCGGATGGAGATGAGAGGAAATTCCGGGCCGTAGATCCGTCCCGTGGATGGATCGACCGAGCCGGGACCAGTGGAACCGTAACAGGAGCCCAGCATGTTGATGCAGATGACGAAATCGCGCTCGAGCGAGAGCAGCGCGCCAGGGCCGAAGATCTCAGGCCACCATTCGCCGACCAGCGCCGAGCCGGTAAGCGCGTGGCAAACAAGGACGGCATTATCCCGCGCCGCATTCAGCCGGCCGTAGACGGCGTAATGCAGCGTGGGACAGGAGAGGAATCGCCCGCACTCCAGTTCGAGAGTGCCGTCGAGGACAAAGTCGCCCTCATACGTGGGCGCCAGAACCCGGGACTTGGGCGGCGAGGCGCCGCTGCGGCTGAATGTGTCGGTCGTCATGGGTCTCTTCTATTTTGCAGCATCTACCCCCGGCTATGCCTTAAAGGCGTGGCCGTTGGCGGCCTCAATGGCCTGGTCGAGATCGGCCAGTATGTCGCGTATGTCTTCAATGCCGATCGAAAGCCGCACCAATCCAGGAGTGACGCCGGCCGAAAGCTGCTCCTCGGCCGAGAGTTGCTGATGGGTCGTGGAAGAAGGATGAATGACCAGCGACTTGGCATCCCCAATGTTGGCCAGCAGCGAAAAAAGCTTGAACGAGTTGATGAGCTTCTTGCCGGCGTCGAAACCGCCCTTGATGCCGAAGGTTACCAGCGCGCTTTGCCCGTCGGGCAGGTACTTTTTGGCGCGGGCCGCGTAGCGGCTCGACGCAAGACCGGGATAGTTCACCCACTCGACGCCCGGATGCTGCTCCAGATGCCTGGCCACGGCCAGAGCGTTCTGCGAATGACGCTCCATGCGCAGGTGAAGCGTCTCGATGCCTTGCAGCAGCAGGAAGGCATTGAAGGGCGAAAGCGCGGCGCCTGTGTCCCGCAGCCCCTGTGTGCGCGCCTTCACAATGAAGGCCAGCGGACCGAAGGCATCAGTGTAAGAGAGACCGTGGTAAGAGGGGTCGGGCTCGGTGAACCCGCGGAACCGGCCTGAGGCAGCCCAGTCGAATTTGCCGGCATCGACGATGACGCCGCCGATGGACGTTCCGTGGCCACCGAGGAACTTGGTTGCCGAGTTGACAACGATATCCGCGCCCCATTCGATGGGACGCACCAGGGCCGCCGAAGCCGAGGTGTTGTCAATGATCAGCGGCAGTTTGGCGTCGTGCGCGATCTTTGCGAGCGTTTCGATCTCCGCCACGTCCAACTTGGGGTTGCCCAGGGTTTCCGTGTAGACGGCTCGGGTTTTTTCGTTGATGGCTTTGCGCAGGCCGTCGAAATCGTCCCCGTCCACAAAGCGCACCGTAATACCCAGACGGCGCAGGGTGTGGCAGTAGAGCGTATAGGTGCCTCCGTAGAGCGACGTCGTCGATACAATCTCCTCGCCGGCCGCGGCCAGCGTGGTGATGGTCAGCGTCTCCGCCGCCATTCCCGAGGCCGTGGCCAGTCCCGCCACGCCGCCCTCCAGGGCCGCCACGCGCTTCTCGAACACGTCCGTCGTGGGGTTCATGATGCGCGTGTAGATGTTGCCGCCCTCCTTCAGCGCAAAGAGCCGCGCTGCGTGGTCAGCGTCCTGAAAAACGTAAGAGGTGGTCTGGTAGATAGGCACGGCGCGCGATCCGGTGGCGGGGTCGGCCACCTGGCCGGCATGGACGGCAAGTGTGGCAAGTTGGGGCTGTTTCGTTTCTGACACGTTCGAACTCCTTCCAGTGTTTCGCTTCTGCTTTAGTTGATGCGGCGGGCGGGGGATGCGGTCCGCGCCGGAAATGAAAACGGCCCGCATCCTGTTCGGACCGGGCCGCGTGGATTCAAGATCGGTTGCGCTTAACGCATCTGCCGCTCAGGAGCCGCGCGAAGGGGTCCGCACGCCATACACAACCACATGGCCACGACCGCGGTTCCGCATTGCTCAAAGTTAGGCATTAAAAGCAGTATCGACGGAAGCGGCGGCGAAAGTCAAATCAAACAACCGGTTAGCAGAATAACAACTCGCGTCGCCAGGCGGCACATAGCCTGCAGGACCCGCTGACTTTGCTAACTCGCTAACCCGCTGACGCGCTGGCGCCGCGCCTGCAATAATTTGGCCCATGCGCACCTCGGTCACCGCCGGTCGGCTCTGGGACGGCTCCGCCCTCCACGCCAATCCCCAAATTGACATAGAGGGGGGCCGCATCGTCTCTATCGGCAGCGCCGGGGAAAGCTCCAGCGACAGCACTGGGAAAAAACCCTGCAGCAGCGCCGGAGAAAGTTCAAGCGGCGTCCTTCGCTTCCCCTCGGCCACGCTCGCGCCGGCCTTTTTTGACGTCCATATTCACGGCGCCTGCGGTCACGATGCCATGGAGGCCACCCCCGAGGCCCTGGCCGCCATCGGCCGCTTCCTCGCCGCTCACGGGACTGCCGCTTATCTCCCCACCACCGTTACCGCGCCCCTCGACGCGATCCTGCGCTCGGTTTCCGCCCTCGCCGCCCTCATCCGCAATCCCGGCCGCATCGCCGAATGCGCTGCCGGCGAGCCCATTTCCGTTCCGCTTGGAATTCACCTCGAAGGCCCATTTCTCTCTCACGTCAAGCGCGGCGTGCAGCCCCATGAGCACCTCCTCGCCCCCGACCCCGCCCTCTTCGACCGCATCTTCGAAGCCGCCGAGGGCCGGATCATTCTGATGACCATTGCCCCTGAGTTGCCCGGCGCTCTCGACCTCATCGCCCACGCCACCCGGCGCGGCGTCCGCGTGTCGCTTGGCCACTCGAACGCCACCGCCGCCGAGACCCGCGCCGCCATCGCCGCCGGAGCGGTTAGCGCAACGCACACCTTCAACGCCATGCGCCCGTTCGATCATCGCGAGCCGGGCATCCTGGGCACGGTCCTCAGCGATGATTCCGTTTTCGCAGAATTGATTTGCGATGGCATCCACGTTGCTCCCGAAGCCGTCCGCCTCTGGGCTCGCGCCAAAGGCCCGCGGCGCGGAATCCTCGTGACGGATTCGATCAGCGCGGCCGGAATGCCTGACGGCGAATATTCGCTCGGCGGCTTCCCCGTCCAGGTCGCTCAGAGGGCGCGCCACCGCCCGCGGAGTCCTGGCCGGAAGCACGCTCACCCTCGACCGGGCGCTTCAGAACTTCCTCGCCTTTACCGGCTGGCCGCTCGAAGATGCCCTCCCGCTCGTCACCACCAACCCCGCCGCGATGCTCGGCTTCATGGGGACCGGCCTCAGCGACCAACCTGGCTCGGTGGCCGCAGGCCAGCAAGCCAATCTAATCGCTCTGGACGCGGAGGGCAAGCTCCTGGTCTCGATTGTCGATGGTCTGGTTGTTCCGCGGGGTTAGCGAGCCAGCGAGTCAGCAAGTCAGCGGCGGGGCTCAGGCGCTGGGTGCGGTTTCCGGCGGGGCGGCGGCGCGCTCGTGGTTCAGAGCGAGGAGGCGGGCGAGGATTTCGTCGTTGGTGAGAGTTGCGGGCCAGCCGTAGGCGGCGAAGACGGCCTTGTCGAGTTTTGCATGCGCGTTCTCAAGCCACTTGGGGCGCTTGTTGTAGAGGTTGGTCAGGGTGAGCTTCGCTAGTTCCTCGGGGGCGGCGCTGGGAGGGTTGAGCGAGCGGTCGCGCTGCTCGACGAGCTCGCGTGCGGCTGCGGAGATGGCCTCGACGAGGGGAGAGTCTTTGGGTTCTTTGCCGGGCGGCCAGGGGAAGGGGAAGGTCTCGAAGGTCGAGGTCGGCGTGTAACGGAATCCGCTTTCGACTTCTCGCAACTGCGTGCCCTGTGCCCGCGCCCAGACTTCGTGGATGCGGGAGTGGAGGACGCCGAAGAAATAGTCGTCGTCGCGGGCGATAGCTACAACTGCACTGTCGGGTACAAGTTCGGGACTCGCCCAGATAAAGAGCCGGTGCTTCGATGTGCGTTGAGTGATAATGATCCGAGATTTCCCCGCCTTTGCCTTGCGAAGGTCCGAGCCGCTTCGGCCTAGTCTCCACCAATGCTCGCGGCGTTGATCGTCACGATTCTTGCTACGCTTCGGGAATACCCGTTTCTCGACGATTTCAAACGGATCCTGATAGAGAGCAGCGTCCCGTTCCGAAAGTTCACCGAAATCGATTATCCATCGCTCCTTCGGCCGATATTTCATATCTTGGCCATTCATCCACGGCTTGATGACGTCTGAGTTTGGGCGTCCGTTGGGGTTTGGCCTATTCAAAAGCAATCGTCCTTCTTCGTGAGTAAGCTCAAATTTCCCGACTTTCACCGGCCCCTGAAAGGCAATCCCCTTGTTCTCGGGCAATTCGGAGGCAATCGTGGTGTCCAAGCCTGAGGTCAGGTCGGCGTGGATCGCCTCTACGTTCGCGCCATTCAACGTGCGCCCAAGTTCTTCGCCCTTGTCGAAGCCGACGATGGAGATGTGGACCGCTGCGCCTTCGTTGATCCAGTCGCGGTCGCTCCAGGCCATGAAAATGTTGCCGGATTCCGAGACGCGCTTGAGGACCTCGCGATTGGCGCCGCCGCGAATGGCCTGGGTGGCGACGAGGCCGACGGAACGGACCTGGCCACGCTCGACCATCTCTCGCGATTTTTCAAACCAATAGGTAACCAGATCGGCTTCGGCGGGGACGCGGCCTTTGTACAACTTGAGCAATGCATCCACATAGGCGTCGCCGAGGTTGCGCCGCAACAGTTTGCCGCCGAGGAAGGGGGGATTCGAGACGATGAAATCAACTTTGGGCCAGGCGGGCTCGCTGGGATCGCCGGCGGAATCGAGCTTCGGAGTTCCATCGGCGTTCAGCTCCATGATGGCGTCGCAATGGCGGATGTTCGTGAGGATGCGAAGAATGGGTTCCTCGGGCTCACCCATGCTAGCGTCCCTGCGCCATTGCAGATAGCCGATCCAAACCACGACCGAGGCCATTTCGTGGGCGTAGATGTTGGTTTCAATGCCGTAAAGCTGCGAGGGGCCGACTTTGCAGTCCAGGTAGGCCAGATGATGCTCGATGGAAAAGATCTGCGCCTCGCGCCAGAGGTCGAGCAGAAGGCGGAGCGCGACATAGAGGAAGTTGCCGCTGCCGCAGGCAGGATCGAGGATTTTGACGGCGGCGAGCTCGTCCATCCAATCGTGGAGCTTTTCTTCAAGCTGGGCGCGAAGCTTGGCGCGGGTGCCAGGGGAGGCCGTTTCGATGGCGGCGGCGATTTCTTCCGCGCCCGCTTTGACCTGCGCCCAGCGGCGGCGGAGCGGGGCCATGACGACCGGCTCGACGACGAGCAGGATGTCTTCGCGGCGGGTGTAGTGAGCGCCTAACTGGGCGCGCTTCTCCTCGTTCAGGATGCGCTCGAAGAGGGTTCCGAAGATGGCAGGCTCGACGCGGCTCCAGTCAAGTTGCGCGGCGTTGCGGAGGATGCCCAGGTCCTCGTGTTCGAGATCGAGAACCGTGTCTTCGCCGACGCGGAAGAGGCCGCCGTTGAAGTGGTGAATGGCGATCAGGCCGAAATCTTCGTCGCCCGTGGCCATGGCGGCGAAGAGTTTTTTGAGCCTGCGGACGAATATCCGCGGGGTCTGGCGATCGGCCTCAATGCTTTTCTTGAAGAGATTTCCGGGCAGCAGGCCGACGCTGTCGGCGAAGAGGCAGAAGAGCAACTGCACGATGAAGCGGGCGATGGCCTCGTTGTCGGCATGACGGGCGCGCAGGTTGTCCTTGAGTTTGATGAACTCGCCGGCCGCTTTTTGGGTGACCCGCTCTTCGAGTTTTCCGGGTTTGAGCTTTTCGGGCTCCCGAAAGACGGCGCGAAGGATATCGAGCGCTGAGAGATCGGAGCCGGAAATGGGACTGGAGAGGATCAGGTCGTCGAGCGTGAACCTGTAAACGATGGGCGGAGTATTGGTGAAGTTGGTGTGAACCTCGAAGCGGACAAAGTCGCAGACGACGAGCAGGGGCGGGTTTTCGAGGTCCTCGCGGTATTTGAGCAACTGCCCATAAGCTGCCTTGAGGTCCTTGTGCTTGCCCTTGTACTCCCAGCCGAAAAAGCCTCGTTTCCAGACGTCGGCAAAGCCTTTGTCGTCGCCGATTTTGTTGACGTGTTTCTCAAAAGTGTATTCCGTGCCCTTCGGGTCGGCATGCGCGGGATGGGGCTCATCCGAGGATGTCGCAGAGGTCGTTGAATTGCGACTGCGCACCGGCGCTCTCCTTCAGCTGGCTCTCTTTCCAGCAGCGTATGAATTCAGGCAGGCTTTGCTTCATATCTGGTAGAGAGTTTATAGCGGCGGGCGGAACGGCGATGCGGAAAACCGGGAGGAACAGGTGACGAAAGAGACTCCCGACGTGGGATTTGGGAGAGATTTGCTGTACGGCCAGCCGGCCTGCTAAGGCTCCCGATGCAGGTTCCGCGCTGCACCTTTATCGCTCTCTCCTGAAACCGGGCAAGCACCCTGCGGCGCGCGACCCGCACCGCCCGCCAGGCGGCGGCCGTTTTCCATCTGGCGAAATGTCTTGTGATTTTGTTGCGGGAGCGGGTGGATGTTTCTATTGTTAGTTCCAAGCAAACAATGAGCCGTGGGATCTGAATGCGGTTCTGACCGCGATTGGGGAACAAGCCAAAGCGGTGGCCCCCGATGCGGCGCATGACGCCGCCAAAAGTCAATCCTTTGCCTATGAGGCATTCGGGGCTCAGATTGCCCGCGAAGGCGCATTGAAAGGACGATCCACCCAATGAAACGATCGATTGTTTTGACTTGCTTCGCAGCCCTTTTCGCGTCGGCGCTGCCGGCCTGGGCGCCCGCCGCCGCGCAGGCGCAGAAGACAGAGACCGTGGTCACCGGCGAGATCGTCCGCTTCAATGCGGCCGCCGACCGCATCATTCCCGCCACGGCAAAGCTGGAAAAGCTGGGCTCGGGATTCGGCATGATCGAGGGGCCGGTGTGGATGCACGAGGGCTATCTGCTGTTCAGCAGCATGAGCGGCAACATGATTTACAAGTGGGAGCCCAGCGGCAAGATCAGTGTCTATCTCAAGGACAGCGGCTTCAGCGGACAAGGTCCCGGTCCCGTTCCCACTCCTTTTCCGGGTTTTCCCGAAGGATTGAAATACCTGATCGGCTCCAATGGCCTGACCCTGGACCGGCAGGGCCGCCTGATTATCTGCGAACAGGGCAACAGCCGCATTACGCGGCTGGAAAAAGACGGACGCCGGACCGTTCTGGCCGATAACTACCAGGGCATGAAGTTCGCCAGCCCCAATGACATTGTGGTGAAGTCCGACGGCTCCATTTACTTCACCGATCCTCAGATGGTCGGCAAGTACATCGGACACAAAATTGAGCTGCCCTTCGCCGGAGTCTTCCGCATCAAGGACGGAAAAGTGGATGCGGTGGCGAAGGATCTGAAAGCTCCCAACGGGCTGGCCTTTACGCCCGATGAGAAATACCTCTACATCAACGACTCCGATACGGGAAAGTTCTTCCGCTACGAGGTCAGGCCCGATGGCACGCTGGCAGAGCCGATCATGTTCTTCGACGGGAAAAACAATCCCAACGCCGGCGGTCCCGACGGAATGAAGATCGATAAGGAAGGCAACATCTACGCCGTCGGAGGCGGCATCGTGATTTTGTCTCCGCAGGGCACGCTGCTGGCCAAGATCAAGATCGAGGGCGGCGCCACTAACCTGGCGTGGGGCGAATCGATGGCAAGACGCTGTTCATCACCGGCGAATCCGGCCTTTATCGCATTCGCCTCAATCTTCCCGGAATCCTGCCCTGAGCAGAAGCTGAACCTGGCGTGGGCGGCGCCGGGAAGCGCCGGAGGAGCGCTCCAATCCCAGCGTGCCCGCCAGAGCCATATATAGGCGCATCTCCACTCAAGAGGATGCTGCACCTACTGCTTTTCCTGCGGATGCTTCGCGTCGTAGTCCTTTACGGCGGCCAGGGCCTCCGGGGTGCCGATTTCCTTCAGCGAGACTTCCGCGCCTGCCAGCGTCATGGTGCGGCTAAGCTGTTCGACGAAGTCCGACTGGCCTGCCTTTGCCCCCGCTGCATCCAGTTCGTATTCGCACCCCGCCGGCGCGGCGTAGGAGTATTCAGAGCTGCCCTGAAGAATGGCGATGAGCGCAGGCACCGCGTCCTTGGCGGCAGGCCCAATCGCGCCCAGCACGGAGATGGCGCCATCTCGCGTCTCGTTGTCTTTCAGGGCGGCAATCAGGTCGGGCAGGGCCGGGGCCGCCTGCGCTTTCATGTTGGCCAGGGCGCTTGTAATGCTCGAGCGCAGGTTGCGGACCTTGGTTACGGCCTCGTTGTCGCACCCGGAGGCCTTCAGCGACTTGTAAGCTGCCAGCAGAGAGGGCACGGCCGCCGCACCGATGCCTCCAAGCGCATCGTCGGCACCATAGACGCCTGCCTTCAGGTCCTCGATCAGGAATGGAATGGCCGCCTGCGCGCCCGGACCAATCTCCCCCAACGCCCTGATAGCCGCCAGCCGCACAAAGATGCTCTCGTCCTTGGTTGCGGCGATGAGCGCCGGAACCCCGGCCTTTGCCCCCGTCCCCAGATTCGGCAGCTCGTCCATGACGATCAGGCGAAAATTCCTGTCTTCGTCCGCAAGGCCGTTCACGAACGCCGGTGCCGCCGGCGCGCCTGCCTCGCCCATCTTGCCAATGGCCATGGCGGCATAGCGCCTGCGTGGCGCACTTCCCCCGCCCTGCATCGCGTTGGTCAAAGCGGGCAGAGCCGGCGGTCCAATCTTCCCCAGCGCCAGAATGGCGCCGTAGTAACGATCGAAATCCGGATTGTCGAGTTCCTTCACCAGTTGCGGAACCAGCTGCTTCTTCTGAACTGCATCGAGCTTGCCCAGTTTGTCGAGCGCGGCGGCTTCAATGGCCGCATCCGCCGAAACCAGGTCAGCCGCCAGTCCATTGTTCGCCGCAGCCGCAGCGGTGGACTGGTGATGAACCGGCGCACTCTGCTGGGCCATCGACCCAGGCAAGGCGGCCATGATGCCGCCAGCGGCAACAAGCACAACCAAAAGTCGGATCATTGCGCGCCCTCCTTTGACCCGGCGGCGATCTTTACCTGCATAATCACCATCTGCTCGCTAAACGTCAGGGCCATACCGAAATCCACATCGTCGGAGGCAGCCGGCGCCTTGTCCGCATCCAGCTTCCCATCTGGAAACGCGACCCATACCTGTCGCAGGTATTTTCGTGTCGCCAGAAACTTCTTGAGGTCGCCGGGAGATTTGGCTTTGGTCTGCCTGTAAAGCTCCAGTTCCGCCGCCGTCGGCGCAGGGTCCAGTTGGCCCAGCACATCCGGGTCGGACGCCGGCGCGGCTGCCGGCGCAGCGGCGGGCGCGGCTGCGGGTGCGACTTTGGACGCGGCTGTTGCGGGCGCTGCTTTGGGCGACGGCGCTTTGGATTGGTTCTGAGCTGTGGCGCAGAGAGCTGCAGCGCCCAGAATAAGCGCCAACAGCGCTCGTGAGAATGGGGCCCTTGGCATGATGTAGTTCCTCGAAGGGATTGATTTGTTGGCCGAAATGCTAGTGGACGGATCTGCTGCTAGATGTGACAACAATCACCCCTCTCGTGCTGGCTAGCTGACTGGCTAACGGGCTTGCTTGCTGACCGCTAACCCGCCAATCTTGCCGCCCTCCACATCGCCCCATCGAGCGGCACTGTGGCCGTCTTCTGCACCGGCATTGCGGGCGCGGCGGCTTTCAACTCCGCAAAGAATGCCTCGCGCACCATCGCCGTCTTCTCGATCACGCTTCCCGTCCAGGCCACAGGAACCTCTCCTTCGATTCCATGCTTCGCGCGCAGCTTCTGCCGCACCAGCAGCACAAAATCCACCAGATCCGCCGCGGCCTGTTCGAGCACGCTGACAGCCACCGCATCACCTGAGGCGGCCAGTTCGTCAACGACGGGCGCGAGCGCCGCAAAATCCGGCCCCGGCGTGCCATCTCCCAAATTGATCAGCTCATCGAGCGTCCGTGTCCCCCAGAGCTCGCCGACTCTTTTCAGGATTTCCGTCGGCTGCTCTCGATCGTAAGCGCGCAGCGCCCTGCGCAGGGCATTCACGCCGATCCAGTAGCCCGAGCCCTCGTCGCCCAGCCGGGAACTCCAGCCGCCGGCGCGTTCGCGGCTGCCGTCGGGGGCGCGCCCCACGGTGTTTGAGCCGGTGCCTGCAATCTGCAGGATGCCCGGCCCGCCGTGGAAGGCCGCATCCAGCGCAATGACTTCGTCGCCCACAATCTCGAAGCGTTCGATTTGAAAATCTCGAAAGACCGCGGCCACCCACTCCTGCACGCCGGGCATGGTGGGACTGGCCATTCCGCAGCAGGCCGCTTTCACTGTCTTCACGCCCGCCTTCGCGTACACCTCTTCGAGCAGCGCGCGCAGGTTCCGCTCCGCCGCCTCGGCGCCCACGCGCAGCCGCTTGATGGAGCCGCTTTCGCCGTGCGCCACCGCGCGCCCCGCCTCCGCAATCGAGGCGCGCGTGTGCGTGCCTCCGCCGTCGATTCCGAGAACCAAGCTCATGGCCTGTCTTTTTCTCCCTTCATTGCCGGAACCGTTCCAGCTTACCGCAACGGGAAGCTTCTAGCTTCTAGCTTTTAGCTTTTAGCTCTTAGCTCCTAGTTTGTTGTGGCCGGGGAAGGATGTGGTCTCCCAGGTCCCAAAATCGGGACCTGGGGCACCCGAGTATCGTTACGGATCCTGCGCGACTAAGACACCGGGCAGCGCGCATAAGCCGGGTCCGGTCTGCCTCGTTGTGCAAGAATGGTTAGTTCGCGGGCCGAGCCCTGTCGCCCGCAGGGGCACCCCATGCACGTTCTGCGTTCTGCATTTATCGCCCTTTCCCACAGCCGGGTGTTGCGCCGGTTCCTCGAGCATTCCAGCCTCGGCGTGCGTCTCAGTTCCCGATTCATCGCAGGTTTGACCATGGAGGACGCGCTGCGCGTGGCCGAGGAGGTCAACCGCCTGGGCATCGCCGTCACCCTGGATTCGCTGGGCGAGAGCGTCACCTCCGAGGCCGAGGCGCGGGGCGCCGCCCAGGTCTACCATCAACTTCTTGAGGAGATCGCCGCACGCTCACTCGACGCCAACGTCAGCGTCAAGCTCACCCAGATGGGTCTCGAGCAGTCGCCGGAGCTGGCCGAAAGCATCGCCGGAGGCCTGGCCGAGCACGCCCGCTCCATCGGCAGTTTCGTCCGCATCGACATGGAGGGTTCCCGCTTCACCCAGGTCACCCTGGACATTGTGCGCCGCCTGCACGCCTCTCACGCCGTCGACGGCGCCATCGGCGTGGTCGTCCAAGCCTACCTTTACCGGTCGGAGGCAGACATCGAGCAGCTACTCGCAGACGGAATCCGCGTCCGTCTCTGCAAGGGGGCCTACAACGAGCCGGCCTCAGTGGCCTTCCCCCGCAAGGGCGAAGTCGATGCCAACTATGCGAGCCTCAGCCGGCAGCTCCTTCAGAGCTCCGTGTATCACGCGCTGGCCACACACGACCCGGCCATGATCGACGCGGCCAAAGAGTTTGCACGCGAACAAGGCATCAGCCCTGACCGCTTCGAGTTTCAGATGCTGTATGGGGTGCGGCGCGACCTGCAACGCAATCTCGTCCGCGACGGCTATCGGGTGCGCGTTTATGTGCCCTTCGGCTCCGAGTGGTACCCGTACTTCATGCGCCGCCTGGCAGAGCGGCCTGCCAACGTAGTCTTCCTTCTCCGCAATTACTTTCGTTCCTAGAGCGCATTTCTTTGGAAGAGCATTTTTTCGGAAGCAGGATCGGGACCGCAGGCATTCATCTAGAGCAGTTTCGGAATTGGCGTAAACTATTTTGCTGCCGTGAAAGGTGGCATTTACTTCCATTCCAACGAGCACAAGTCGCTCGCCGGGAACCCCGGAGGAAAATGCCACTTGAGTCCGTGGCTCCGGTCCACAGTAATTGCAGAAAATGCTTTAATTTCGCGCGAAGATGGGAAAGGCGAGGAGACGCCCTAATCCGCGATGGAAACGCTCGGGAAGCGCAATTCTAATATTCTTTGTCTTTGGAGTGCTTGTTGCTGTGGCGTCTCCGCATGACGAAGCTCTTCTTGCACAGCGGACAAAACCAGGGGTAGTACCCGAAAAGAGGAAGGAACCGCCGCCTCATCCATCCTCTCCTCTTGATCCGGTATGGACGGCTGGCGTTGCACCGTGGACAGATGACAACTGACCGCGCAGCGGCTTGGGTCGCTGCCGGACTTTCAACCGCGCTCGCAAAATTGGGTTCTGACACCGCAATCTCCCGGAAGGAAAGCTTTCATTTAATCCAGTTGCTTAGCCCGAGACTTCTTTCACTATCGGCTTTCATCCCAGGAACCTGAGCTGCCGGCTGCTCTCCCGGCGCTCACCTGCATAAGGCGCCTTTTTGGAACCCGCATACTCCTGGCCCGAAATTTCACCACCATTCTAGCAGAGTTTGTCGTCCAATTTTCCCGGTCTCACGGTTTTCTGGATCCTGCCTGCGCTAAAGTAACCCGCCGCGTGGATTGCTCAGCCTGGCCAGCCCTTGAATCGCCAGTTCAGCTACGGCCCTGGCCAGCGTTGCCGAATCGTTGAGGGACTCAGGCCGCTCGAGCCGAATGCCCAATTCAAGAGCACGTTTTCGAAAGAGACGATCGACGTCGTAGAGAATCTCGACGTGGTCGCACAGGAAGCCAATCGGCTGAAGCATGAGAGATTTCCAGCCCGCCCGTGCGATGGCTTCGAGCGTTTCTTCCACCGCTGGCCCAAGCCATTCCCCGCCGCTCGCGCCCTGGCTCTGGAAGGCAAAATACCATTTCGGAATCTCCGGAACGAGTGAGGCGACCATTTCCGCTGTCGCTCTGGCGTCCTCGGCATAAGGATCCCCGCCCGGCCCCGCTCCCGGTCCATCCGGCGCCGTCGCCTGGACCGTTCTGGTTGGAACACTGTGCGCCGTAAACAGCACCGGAACCGGCGCTCCGGCCTCGGCGCTCATCCTCGTCCACGCCGGTCGCAGCCGCTCGGCAAAAGCCTCGGCCAGCAGCGGATGCCGGGCCCAGCTTTCGGTGAAGTCCACGCGCAAGCTGCCCTTTGCGGCCTCCACGGCGCGCCGATACAGCCCCACGCTGGTGCGCGAGTTCTGCGGCGCCATGCAGATAACCGCTGCCTCCTCTATACCGTCGGCCAGCATCCTGCCGAGCACGTCGGCAATATAGGGCCGCCAGTTGCGCATCCCCACGTAGACGGGCACGGCGCATCCCCGCTCCGCGAGAACTGCTTCAACCCTCTTCGCCTGCGCCAGGGTGATCTCGGTGAGCGGGCTGTGGCCAATGGCGGCGTACCGGTGTTGAATCTCCGTGACCAGCGCCTCGGGCAGCGGACGCCCGCTCACCACGTTGCGCAGGTACTCGGGGACCTCTTCCACCGTTTCCGGTGTCCCGTGCGCCAGGAGCAGTACCGCCTGTTGACTCATTCGCCTTTCCTCCGCCGCCGATGATCTTCTCCTGCCGCCGCCGCGAGCACCCCTGAAGTCCCTCAGTCCCTATTCCCTACTCCGTATTCCCTACTCCCTATTCCCTATTCCCTATTCCCTATTCCCTGCTTCTTTCACCATCCGCACCACCGCCTGCACATTTTCCACCGGCGTTCCCGGAACAATTCCGTGGCCCAGGTTGAAGATGTGCCCAGGCCGCCCCGCCGCTGCGCGCAGCACCTCGCGCACTCTCTCTTCCAGCACTTCCAGGGGCGCAAACAGCGTGATCGGGTCAAGATTTCCCTGAACGGCGTGTGCAGCGCCCACAGCCCGCCAGCCCTCGTCGAGCGGCTGACGCCAGTCGAGGCCAATGACGTCGGCCCCTGTGGCCGCCATCTGGCCGAGCAGGCCCGCCGTCTCTACGCCGAAGTAGATCACCGGCACGCCCATCTGCTGCACGGCCCGCACCAACCGTTTTGAGGCTTCGAAGGCGTACTCGCGGTAATCGCTCAAGGAAAGCGAGCCCACCCAACTGTCAAAAATCTGGATGACTTCCGCCCCGGCCTCGACCTGCTGCCGGCAGTACGCGGTGAGCACTGCGACTAACTTGTCCAAAAGGCTGCCCCACGCAGTGGGGTCGCGATACATCATCTTTTTGGTCTCGATGTAACTCCGCGAGCTGCCGCCCTCGATCATGTAACTGGCCAGCGTGTAGGGCGCTCCGCAGAATCCGATGATTCCCAGCCGTCCGCGGAAGTGCGCCGCCACCTTCTCGATCGCTTTCGCCACATACGCAAGCTCGTCTGCGCGGTCGGTGCGCAGCGCCCGCACGTCTTGGGCCGAGCGCAACGGCCGGTGCACCACCGGCCCTTCACCAGCCTGGAACTCGAAGTCCAGCCCCATGGGCTCCAGCGGCAGCAGCAGATCGGCAAAAATGATTGCTGCATCGACGCCCAGCTTCTCGGCCGCCGTGATTGTGACCTCCGCGGCCAGATCCGGCCGCTTGCAGATCTCAACCAGCGTGTGATGCTTGCGCACCTCGCGGTATTCCTGCATGTACCGGCCCGCCTGACGCAAAAACCACACCGGGGTGCGGTCCACAGGCTGCCGCAGACACGCCCGCAAAAACCGGCTCGCGCCCGTCATCGGCTCCGCCGCACGAGCTTCCGCTGCCGGCGACTTCTCTATTCGATCCATACGGTTTCGATTCTAACGGGCCAGGAACTCAGGTGTTCGATTCCTTTGCCTCGCCCAAGATCAGCTTGAAGGTCATCTGCTTGCGCCCGCGGTAAATCGTGACGCTGACAGTATCGCCGGACTGATGCTTATCCATCATGGCGCTGATGTCCTGCGGATCGGTGACCTCATGACCATCGATGGCAACAATCAGGTCGCCCCCAAGCATGATGGGGGTATTGCCCAGGTAGGCCTGCTCGTTTCCGCCGTGCAATCCGGCACGCTCCGCGGCTCCGCCGGGGACCACTCGCTGGACCAGCACGCCGTAGTCGGCGGCCAGGTCCATCTGCGAAGCCAGATCGGGCCCGATGGCGAAGCTAACGATTCCCAGCGAAGGCCGCTTCACCTGTCCGTAGCGCGTGAGATCGGAGAGCACAGCCTTGGCTGTGTTGATGGGAATGGCAAAGCCGATGCCGGAGTTCTGCTCGGCGCCATTGGAGGCGATCATGGTATTGATGCCGATGACTTCGCCGTGAGAGTTCAGCAGCGGCCCGCCGGAATTGCCCGGGTTGATGGCCGCGTCGGTCTGGATGGCGTCCTCGATAGGCGAACCTTCGGAATTGCGGATGGAGCGGATGGAGCTGACGATGCCGCGCGTCATGGTGCCGCTCAGGCCGAAGGGATTGCCGATGGCGAGGACCTCCTGCCCGACAGCGATATCGGATGAATCGGACAGCGTCACGGGCTGCAGGTTTGACGCGTCGATCTGCAGCAGCGCCAGGTCGTGCACCTTGTCGGTGCCGATGACCTTGGCCTTGAATTTGCGCTTGTCGCTCAACTGCACTTCAATGCCGCGATTCGCCCCCTCAATGACGTGATAGTTGGTCAGGATGTGCCCCGCTTTGTCGAGAATGAATCCCGATCCCTGGCCCTGCGACGGAACCGCCCCGTAGAAAAAATTGAAGACCAGCGTCGTGGAAGTGATGTTCACCACCGATGGCAGCACCCTTTTGTAGACGGCGATGTAATTCTGCTCCTCGCTGTTGTAAACGGGAGCCGCCTTGGCTTCGTTCAGTTCGAGCGGCGAGCCGGACCCATGACTGCCACTCAGCGAAAAGTGGCCACTCGTCAGGCGGCTGAAACCGGCGGGAAGATGCGCAGTGACGTACCAAAACCCTCCCACGAGCACGGCGATTAAAAGCAACGGGCGCAGTTTCATATGCTTTCGCATGAATTCACTTTCCTGTGGCGTTCATTGACCGCCCGACATTCTCCGGCGCAAAAAGGCAGTCCGAACTTAACCTTCTTCTATTTTAAGGACAAATTTTTGGGAGAATTGTTGCTTTCGGCCTTCAGCCGCTGCCAGAGGGCTTTCACCTGGGTCCGAAGCGCCTCCAGATCGCCGGAATTCTCGATCACATCTTCGGCCTCGGCGGCTTTTTCCGCGTCGGAAATCTGGTGGGCGAGGCGCCGGCGGGCATCGGTCTCGGCAGCCAGCCGTCCGGGGCCGGGCGGCGCAACGCGGGCGGCATAGCGGGCGATCTTCACCTCATCCAGAGCTGTGACCACGACGATGCGGTCCAGGGTCTGGCGCCAATCAGCCAGAATCCCCTCGGTTTCGCCGCGCAGGCGTGCATCCCGCGCGACCTCGAAGATCAGCGCCGACTCCACGACAGCCACGGCCGCGGGATCGCGCGCGAAGACCTCGTCCATCCACCGCTGCTGAGCCTCTATCGTAGCCGGATGAATGATGGCGTTCAGTTCCCCGACCCGGTGCTCCTGAAACGCAAGCTGGGCAAGGCGGGGGCGGTCGAGCCGGCCGCCGGAATCCAGAACTTCCTTCCCGAACTTGTCCACGATTGCAGAAAAGACACTCTGCCCTGGCTCCATCAGCGCGCGGCCCAACTCGTCGGCTTCAACCACGTGCGCGCCTAGCTCTCGCAGCATGGCCGCCACGGTCGATTTGCCGCTGCCCAGGCTTCCGGTCAGGCCGACGCGCAGCATACTACAAAATCCCCCTGCGCATCTTCGCCGCCTTCACGGTATTCGCCATCAGCATGGCAATCGTAAGCAGCCCCACGCCCCCGGGGACGGGCGTGTAGGCGCTGGAGAGATCGAAAGCCTCGGGGTGAATGTCGCCGACGATCACTGAGCCGCGCTTTTCAAAAACTGCCTCGCGCTTTGCGTTTCCCCTGAAGAAACGGTCGAACTGCTCGCGTGTATTCAGGCGGTTGATGCCGACGTCGATGAGCGTCGCACCGGGCTTGACCATATCCCGCGTAATAAAGCCCGGGCGGCCGATGGCGGCAACGAGGATGTCGGCCTGGCGAGTGACTTCTCCGAGGTTTTGGGTTTTGGAATGGCAAATCGTCACCGTCGCATTGCGGTTGAGCAGCAGAGCAGCGACGGGCTTGCCCACGATGTCGCTACGCCCGACGACGACCGCGTGCCGGCCCTCGATGGCAATGCCGCCGCGGTCGAGAATTTCAATGACGCCCGCCGGCGTGCAGGGCACAAGGGAGGGGCGGCCAGCCAGCAGGCGGCCGCTGTTTACGGGATGAAAGCCGTCCACGTCCTTGGCAGGATCGACGGCGTCGAGCAGTCTCTTCGCGTCGACATGACAGGGGAGCGGGAGCTGAATGAGGATGCCGTCAATCTCGTCGCGGCAATTGAGGGCGGAGACGACCTCCAGCAACTCCTCGGTGGTGACGCTTTCGTCGGGCGTAATCAGCTCACTATGCAAACCCAGTTCGTCACAGGCAGCGACTTTATTGCGAACATAAATCTCCGAGGCGGGCTCATGGCCCACCAGTACCGCCGCCAGCCCGGGGCGAATGCCCTTTGAAGACAGCTCACGGACTTCGCCGGCAACCTCGCGCTTGATGGCCTCGGCGATCGCTGCACCATCGAGAATTCTGGGCATACTACCCCTCACGCATCTATCGTATCGCCTTGGAGTTGCGGGCGCCTGGTCAGATTGAGGTCTGCCCCTGACGGAGTAACCGGCAAACGAGAGCATCACACAGGGATGTGATGCTCCTCACATACAGTTACACCTTTAATCGATGTTGCATAGAGTCACACTAGAGGTGTGCTAGATCACACGTACCTCTTGCTTCCCCAAGCCTTAAACTACGTGTATTTTGACGTATCGGAGACTCGGCTCCATGACTGTTTTGAAGGATGCAGGACATTTATTCAGATTTCTTGGCCTTTTCGTACTCGCATTTCTCGTCTTTCTCGCCATCCGCGGATTTGTGGTGCCGAAAAGCTTCGGCCAGTACGGCCATTATCGCGGAGCCGCTATCGGCGAGATCGGGGCGCTGCCGGTGAAATATGCGGGCCGCGAGGCCTGCGAAACCTGCCATTCCGACATTGCGGACACCAAGGGCAAGGGCAAGCATGAGCACGTGAATTGCGAGGCCTGCCACGGAGCCCTGGTCAACCATGCGAACGACCCGGTGAATGTGGTTCCCGTGAAGCCGGAGACCGCAGTGCTGTGCGTGCGCTGCCATATGACCAGCGCAGCCAAGCCTCAGGGCTTCCCGCAGGTCGATCCCGCCGATCACTACGCGGGCGTCTCCTGCGAAACCTGCCACAACCCCCACAATCCCATGGCCCCACCGGACGCCGGCATAAGCGCCGCAAAGGGAGGTGCGAAATGACAATTTCACGGCGTCATTTGCTGGTTCTGTTGCCTGCCGCAGCCATTGCCTGGAAGCATGTTCTGGCTGGTACACCCGAGGAATCTCCCAACTACAAGATGACCGATCACTGGTGGGGCATGCTCGTGGACGTCACAAAGTGCATCGGCTGCGGCAACTGCGTGCGCGCCTGTCAGACGGAGAACGATGTGCCGGAAGGTTTCTTCCGCACATGGGTCGAGCGCTACCACAGGACGGACTGGCATCTTGAGAATCCGCAAGTGATCTCGCCCGACGGCGGCAAGGAAGGCTTTCCGTCTGTGAAGCAGGGCGAAGAAGGCAAGTACTTCTTCGTCCCCAAGCTGTGCAACCACTGCGCCGATTCCCCCTGCACGCAGGTTTGTCCGGTGGGCGCTACGTTCATCGCCCCGGATGGAGTGGTGCTGATCGACCAGAAGTATTGCCTGGGCTGCGCCTACTGCGTGCAGGCCTGCCCGTATGGATGCCGCTACATTCATCCCCAGAAGAAAGTCGCGGACAAGTGCACGCTCTGCTATCACCGCATCACCAAGGGGCTGACAACGGCCTGCTGCGAAGCCTGCCCTACCGGGGCGCGGCAACTGGCGGACCTGAAGGACCCGAAGGACCCGATCCACGAATTCCTAAAGACCCATCAGGTCGAGGTGTTGAAGCCGCAGATGTCCACCGGCGCCAAGGCCTTTTACAACGGGCTCGACGGATCGGTGCGGTGAGAAAGACAGGCGAATAGGGACTAGGGAATAGGGAAGCGGATGATCGCCCGACCAAGAAGAGCAAAGCGGGACGGATCAGAAAGAACCGAAGCTTGGAGCTAGGGTATGACTGGTGTTGAAGGCTATATTTATCCGAACGAGGTAACGCTCTACTGGAGCGTGCTGATCGTTTTGTACCCCTTTATCACGGGGCTGGTGGCGGGCGCATTCATTCTTGCGTCGCTGGAGCGCGTCTTTCGCGTGGAAGCGGTTGCGCCCACCTACCGTCTGGCGCTGCTCACGGCGCTGGCCTTTCTGCTGGACGCTCCTTTGCCGCTGCAGTTGCACCTTGGGCATCCCGAACGCTCGCCTGAGATGTATTTCACGCCGCACGCCACCTCGGCGATGGCCATGTTCGGCTACATTTACCTGTGGTACCTGATGGCCGTGCTGGTTTTCGAGATCTGGCTCGACTACCGGCGCGACATTGTGCTGTGGTCGCAGCAGACCACCGGTATTCGCCGGCTGATTTACAAAATCATGACGCTGGGCTCGTCGAACATCAGCGAGCGCGCGCTGCACATCGATGACAAAGTGGGCTGGATCGTCACGATGATCGGCATTCCCTCGGCCTTCCTGCTGCACGGCTATGTCGGCTTTATTTTCGGATCGCTCAAGGCAAACCCCTGGTGGTCGTCGCCCCTGATGCCCGTGGTCTTTATCTTCTCGGCCATGGTCTCAGGCATCGCCGCGGTGCTGCTGATTTACATGGCGCTGACAAAAATGCGCGGGCAAAAAATCGACATCCGCTGCGTGGATACGATCGCCATGTACATGTTCTACATCTTCATCATCGACTTCAGCCTGGAGATGCTCGATCTTGTTCACCGCATTTACGAAGCCGACGAATCCTTCCGCAGCCTCGATTTTATGGTGCATACCAGGCTGTTCTTCTCGCAGATCGTGTTGCAGATCCTCATCGGCACGCTGATCCCCCTGGTGCTGCTCTTCATTGTCCAGGTCGCCCATCTCAGCGAAATTGCACGCAAGCGAATCTACGTGCTCTCGGGCTGCCTGATCATGATCAGCGTCTTCGCCATGCGCTGGAACGTGGTGATCGGAGGGCAGCTCTTCTCCAAGAGCTTTCTTGGCTATACAAGCTACAAGATGGGGCTGGTATCGAAGGAGGGTTTTCTGGCGGCGGCCGGCCTTACCATCCTGCCTCTTTGCTTCCTGTGGGTGCTTTTGAAACTCCTGCCTCCCTGGTCTGAGCAGAAACCTCAACCCGCCGCGGCAGGCGACTAAACGCGATTTCCGCTCGAAGGGAGTCGTAGTCATGAACAGCCTCCCGGAACCTTACCGGGCATTTGAAGCCCGACTGGAAGAGTTGGAGCGCAAGGTCTACGCTCTCGAACACCCCTGGGAAAAGACCGCGGCAGCGATTGCAGAGGCGCCGGCCGCAGTGGCGGCGCACGCGCAAGCCGCAGAGGAGCAGGGCGCGGCTCTTGGAGGTTTCTCGTTCCCAGTGCTGGGCAAGGCCATGCTGGGCATCGCCGGAGCCTATCTGCTGCGCGCGCTCGAAGAGTCGGGCCTGGTCTCCAGAACCGCCGTGGCCGTTATGGCCATTGTTTATTCGCTTTTGTGGCTGGCGGGCGCGGCGCGAAGCTCTTCCGCGCGCTGGTTTAACCGGATTGCCTATTCCTGCACTTCGGCGCTGGTTCTGGCGCCCATGCTGTGGGAGGTGACACTGCGCTTTCACGCGTTGCCGGCAGCAGCCTCGGCCGCGGCGCTGGGGATCTTTGTCTGTGCGGCCACGGCGCTGGCGTGGCGGCGCAACTACGGATCGATTGTGTGGGTGGCAAACCTTGGCGCAGTTGCAGTGGCGCTGCCGCTGTCGGTGGCCTCGCACCAGATTCCAGCCTTCCTCTCCGTTCTTCTGTTGATGGTTTTGCTGGCCGAGATCGCCGAGGCGCGCGAAGGTCATGCGAGTGCCTTGCCGATGGCAGCTCTTGCGGCCGCGGCGGGGATTTGGGGCGAGATTTTCATCTATTCGGGCCCGCCTGACACCCATGCGGAATATCCGGCTCTGAACGCGTTCCAGCTGATTGCACCCGGCATTGCCCTGTTCCTGATCATCGGAGCGGGCACGATTTACAAGACCGCGATCAAGGGAAAGAGGATTACAGTCTTCGAGACGATCCTGACCATGATCGCCTTTCTGCTGGCGGCCGCCGGAATACTCGATTTTGGACCGCCGGCGCGGGAGGCGCTGCTGGGAGTGGTCTGCCTGGTGTTGTGCGCCGCAGGTTATGTGCGTAGCATTCTCGGTTTTCGAATGCGCGGAAGACAAGCGCAACTTCCAGGTCTTTGCGGGCTGGAGCGCGGCGCTGCTGGTGGCGGGGAGCCTGTTGTGCCTGCCGCCGTTGGCGATCACGGCGTGCCTGGGCGTGGCCTCGGTGGCCGCGTGCGTGGCTGCTGCGCGCCGGAGTCAACCCGCGCTTGCCGTGCATGGGTTAGTCTTTCTGCTGGCCGCCGTGGCCGTTTCGGGGCTGCTGACCAACCTGCAACGGGCTTTCGCCGGAGCGCTCCCCGGTTTCTTCAATGCTGCGGAATGGACGACGGCGGTCTGCGCCGCGCTATGCTACGCTGCTTCCCTGCCGCGGCAGGACGACCGCTGGGGGCGGCAGGTCGTGCCCATCGTCTTTCTGTTGCTGGCCGTTGCTGCGGCAGCCGCGTTTCTGGTGGAGGCCACAATGGCGCTGGTGACGCGCGGCGCGACGCCGGCCGCGCACCACCTGGCCTTTGTGCGCACGCTGATTCTGTGCCTGACGGCGCTGGGATTGGCCTTTGGCGGAGCCCACTGGCGGCGAAGGAATTGACTCGCACCGGTTTCGCCGCTCTCGTCCTCGTGGCTGTGAAGCTGGTGACTGAGGACCTGCGCCTCGGCCACCTGGAGTTCATTGCCGGTTCGATCTTTCTCTTTGCGCTGACGCTCATCTCTGTGCCGCGCGTGGCGCGGACCGCGCGCAAGGAATCCGATGATCGGCTCAGTGTTCCACCTCGCGGCTGAGGAGTGTGGAACTTTGAATTTGCGGCAGTCCCATCTTTGAATTTTTCAATGACCCATGCGTCGCGGTTAGGTACCGGCGCAGAACTGCAGAAAACAGCCTCGCCCGCCGAAATAATCAGTATTGGTTGCTGAATGGAGACTGCGGTGGAACAGGCGGAAAAGCAGAAGGGGCAATCGGCCAATCTTCCCTGGGCGCATCTGCGCCTGCCGCCGTTTCCGCAGGTTGCCATCCGGGTTTTGCAACTGGCCAACAACGAGAATGTGCAATTGCATCAGCTGGGCGAGCTGATCTCTTCCGATCCTGCCTTTGCCAGCGAAGTACTGACCGTCGCAAACTCGGTTCTGTACTCGCCGCGCTACCCTGCCAACAGCATTCTGCAGGCAATTGCGGTGTTGGGAGCGAACACCCTGCAGGGCATGTGCATTACGGTCGGCGTCAGAGCCTACCTTGGCAAAACCATGAACCAGGCTGCGATGCGCAACGTCTGGCGGCACAACCTGGCATGCGCAATGATTGCCGAACGCATTGCCTCGGCGGGATTGCTGGATAAGGACACTGCCTACACAGCCGGCATCCTGCACGACATCGGCCGCACCGCGCTGGCCGTGATTCAACCCAAGGAGTACGGCGCCCTGCTGGATCGAAAGACAGGCGACCCGTCCGGCATTCTTGAGGACGAGTGCGAGATCTTCGGCTGGGATCACTGCCGGACAGGACTCGAACTCGTCTCCGGCTGGAAGCTGCCGCCTGAATTCGCCTCGGTAATCTCCGAACATCACTCCCCCCGGCGGCGGGAAAGCCCGTGGTGCGCTGCGGAATTGACCAAGGTGAGCTGCAGAATGGCCGATGCAGTTGGCTATCCCGCCTTCCCCGGTTGCAGAGCGGCTCCCTTCTCCGACCTGCTGGAGGAACTTCCTGGCCGGGAGCTCCGTAACTTCCGATACGATCGGGAAACCCTCGCTGCTGAGGTGAAGAACGCCATTCACATCATCGAGTCACTCTGAGAGGCGTGCCGGGGAAGACCTGTCGCTGGGGACCCCGGAGTTGCGCCGACCTGAACGCAGTGGTTTCGGGAATCGCCTACTCTGGTTTTGCTCTTAGCAGGTCTGCGAAGCGTTCGCCGGGACCGAGGGCGGCCAGGGCTTCGAGGAGCGAAGCGGCGAGGGCCTCGGCAGTGACTTCGGCGGCTATCCAGGCGCCCGCGCGGTCCTTCAGCAGGTCCACAACGCCGCCAGAGGATGGCAGCGCCACGATAGGCAATCCGGCAGCCGCGGCCTCCAGCAGGGCGTTGGGCATGCCTTCGTGGCGCGAGGAAAGCACAAAAAGCGAGGCCCCCGGGAAAAAGGCGTAGGGTGAGCCCACATGGCCGGCAAAACGGACCGCGGACTCCAGGCCAAGGTGACGGCAGAGAGCCTTTAGCGCAGCTTCTTCCGGTCCAGCGCCGCAGAGGACGAGGCCGGCGCCGGGACGCTGCTCCCGCACGCGGACGAACGCCGTCAGCAGCAGATCGAATCCCTTTTCCGGCGCGAGCCTGCCCACAGCCAGAAGATGAGGGCCCGCGCCAGACCACTGGGAAGGACCGCCCAGGGCGGCGAATATGCCCGCGACATCAATAGGATTCGGCAGAACGGCGATACGGTCCGGCCTGATCCTGGCTACCGCGGCCAGGTCCTCGGCCATGGCGCGCGATTGGCAGATGATGCAGTCGGCTCGCCGGTAGAGAAGCAGATAAAGCAAGCGGGTAAAGCGGGGCGCCTTGCCCGCGGCCAGAACGGCGGAGGCAGTGGCGTTCTGCCGCACCAGAACCCGGGTTCTGCGAGGGAAGAAGGGCCGCAGCAGAAGCACGAGAAAGTTCAGATGGGCCATTCCCGACAGGATGAGTTGAGGGCGGAGGCGGCGGACGAGACGAAGAAGCGGCAAGGCGGCGGCACGCACCCGCCGCGCCCCCAGCACGTGAACTGTGACCCAGGGCGGCAGCGGCTCGGAGCCTGCGTCCTGCGCGGTGGCAAGGCCGAGATGCAGCTCGTATTTTTCGCGCGAAAGCCCCCTGGCCAGCAGCGCGGTCACCTGCTCCGCTCCGCCGCCCCCGAGGTGCGGGATGAGGGTCAGAACTCGAAATTGCTGCGCCATGTCATGGATTCCGCGATTCCCGTCCGTTCACTTGCGGCTAGAGAGATACACCGGACCGGCCGCAGCGCGCAACTGCGCGAAGCCGCTTCGAAGGAGGGCGCCAGGAGTTTGCACGGGAACAGGTCGAATCTTTCAAGGTAACAGGTCGATTCTTCAGTGAATCGCTTGCCGGAATCGGTGATTTAGGTCACCCGATTTTCCCAATCAGCGATGTTACAGTGCTTTCGTCAGACTCCCGCGCAACTGGAGAACTTGCGGTTACAGCAAAACCACAGTAGGTGTGTCTCGAAGCAGGAACCGCCAAGTGGATTTTTCGTCAAGGAAAATCCACCTTCTGAAATGCCCGAGAGGGATGCGGAACCTGTGGTTTTGCCCTGAGCTCCGGCCAGCAGCATGTCAACTTCTGAGATTCTCCATTCCGCGCAAGACGAACCGGGTCTTCCAGACCGGACAACGCAGGCCTCAATAGTGGTGGGCGTTACGGATTCGCAGACGTGCATGGTTCTGGGCCCCAGGCTACGGGCGCTGCGCGAGGCCGGTTTCAAGGTTACCCTTGTGGCCGGCCCCGGCGAGTTGCTGGAGCGTACGGCCGCCAGCGAGGGCGTCGAGGCCGTGGCTGTTCCCATGAAGCGTGGACTGGCGCCTTTCGCCGATTTGCTCTCGCTCGTGCGGCTCTGGCTGCTGCTGGGCAGGCTCGGGCCGGAGATGGTTGAGTTCAGCACACCCAAGGCTGGCTTGCTGGGAAGCCTGGCGGCACTGCTGCGCGGCGTGCCGCGGCGTATCTATGTGCTCAGGGGCCTCAGGCTGGAATCCGCAACCGGGCTTAACGCGCGAGCCATGCTGATTGGCGAGCGCATTTCGGCCGCTTGCGCGCACGTGGTGCTGTGCAACAGCTTGAGCCTGCGCGAGAAAGCACTGGAACTGGGCGTGGCTCGCCCCGCCAAGCTGAAGCTCCTTGGGGACGGCAGCAGCATTGGCGTGGATACGCGGCGTTATTCACCCGGGCCGAGCGATGTGCGCGAACGTCTGGGGCTGGGGAGCGAGGCGCAGGTGATAGGGTTTGTGGGACGCCTGACCCGCGACAAGGGAGTGCCGGAGCTGTTTGAGGCGTTCCACGCCATTCTCGACGTTATGCCGGCCGCAACCCTGCTGCTGGTAGGCTGGTTCGACGAATCGGAAGATGCGCTGGGATGGGATTTGCGCGCGCGCATCCAGAACCATCCGCGAATTCATATGACCGGCTACGTGCGCGATACCGCGCCCTACTACCGCGCCATGGATCTGATGGTGCTTCCCACGTGGCGCGAGGGGTTCCCGAATGTGGTGCTGGAAGCCGCGGCAACAGGAATTCCCGTGGTGACGACACTTTCGACCGGCTCGCGCGATTCGGTTGTGCCGGAGGTGACCGGGTTGCTGATTCCCCCCGGGCTACCGGAAGCAATCAGCGAGGCGGTCCTCAAGCTGCTCAGGGATCCGGAACGCCGCCAGCGCATGGGCAAGTCCGCGCGTGCCTGGGTGCAGCAGCACTATGCCGAAGCCCGCGTTCTGGCGCTTACGACGGCGTACTACGAAAACCTGTTAAAGCCCGGAAGCGGCAGGTTACAAGGACCGAACACTCACACGGGCTGATCTTCGTCTGCAAACAGCTCGGGTTGAGAAGAGGCCCGGGCAGCGGCTGCAGAGCGCCTGCCAGCCGGCCTGCCGATGAGGCTTACAACCTCCAGCTTCTGGATAGCCTGGCGAGGGACGTAGATTCTCTGCGTATTGGACCGCGTGTCGGGAGGCGTGAGAAGAATCCCGGCTCCCTCCACAAGAGTTCGGTCGTTGGCAGCCAGGCCCTCCAGTTCCTCACCGTCGGATAGCGTCATCCGCAGCCAGACACCAGCGGAGCGGGGCCGGACGGCGAAGTGCTTTCGCATCAATCGCTCCGGATTTGCGGGGTCTGCCGAAGCAGCCGGAAAATCGCGGACGTAGCAGACCCACTTGACCTGTTCCCAGCCCATGCGGAGAACCTTTCCGCCCAGGTCAAGGATCTCCAGCCCGGCGGTTTCCTGCCCCAGGGCGGCGCTCGCGTAGCCCGCGCACCAGTCGCGCGTAAGCTTTCGCACGATCACCGGTTTGCGCAATGAGGCCATTGCTCTGAATTGTCGCATGGGAGCCTGGGGCAGGAGTAAAATCGCAACGGTTCTGGTGCAATTTCTCTGGTCAATCGCCCTCAGTTGTGTTAATGTACTGATTTGTCAATCTATTAGCCGCGCCATAAGGGTAACAGCTTCAATTACTTGTAGGAATTTCAGAGGGCGCGGACAGGAATCGAATGCCCGACTACATCTATCTTCTGGAAAATCGGCTCTCCGCTGATCAGAGGCATGCGCTGGCCCAGTTGCGCGAGGCGGCCCGCGAGGCGGGAACGCTCCTGTTTCTCACCGGCGGTCCAGTGCGCAACCTGACCAGCGGCCACGCTGTGCGCCAGATTGAGGTCGCCATTCACGGAAACGCCCTCAAGCTGAAAAAGGCGCTGGAAAAGAGGGGAGCCAAAGTATGGGGAGAAGACGAGCCCTCGCGAAGCCTTTATCTCTGTTTCCCGGGGACCGTCCGCGTGGACGTTTTGAGCGCGCACAGGGTCGAGTACCCTAAGCCGGGCAAGCCGGTTTACCACCCTGCCACGATCCAGGAAGACCTGCGCCGGCGCGACTTTACCGTGAATGCGATGGCCATTTCTCTGAACGAAGGCTCCTTCGGGCTGTTTATGGATCCTTTGAACGGGGCGGCCGACATTGAGTCACGAACTCTGCGGCTGGTGTCGAACTACGGATTTCTGGAAGAGCCGGCGCTGCTCATCCGCGCCATCCGTTTCCGCGCCCGGCTGGGGTGGGAGTTCGATCCCCGGACTCAGACACGATATGAGAACGCCCGGAGCGAAGGGGTCATGGAGTTTCTGTCGGACCACGCGCGCAGCGAGGAACTGGAACAGATTGGTCATGAAGAAGACAGTTTGAAGGTTTTGGAAGCGCTTCACGCCGAAGGGTGGCTGAAAGTACTTTTCCCGGCGTGGACCCCGGCCAAGGCCGACCAGGAACGGCTGAAATCGCTCCACGAGTTGGCCGTGCAGCTCCTCGTGCAAGGGGTACATGCCGACATGTCGGCAGCACAGATGCAGTTGCTCACGTCAGGCCTGACGTCAAAAGAGCTGAGCGCACTGAAAAAGCTGATGCTCAGGCCAGGCTTCGTGGAGGAATGGAACAGTCTCGACGCCTCGGCAGCCGAGTTCGCGAAGATTCTGCTGGCGAAGAAGAATGCGGAGCCCTCGGCGGCGTACCAGCTCTTTACGACCCACGATCCGGAGGCGGTCTTATGGCTCGGATTCACGAGCAGGAATCAGGCCGTGCTGGAGCGCTACGAACAGTTCCTGAAAGTGTGGCCGGAGGCGCGCCAGCGAATTCCCTACGCGCTGATGCAGGAGATGCGGATCACCCCTGAATTGCCGAATTACAGCGAACTGGTGCGGGCGATCTTCCTTGAACTGATCGACGGAAAGCTGACGACGCCCGAGGAGATGCGCGCCTATTTGGAGCCGCACTCGCCGCCGGCGCCTCCGCCCCAGGTCGCCATCAAGCGAACCCGTGCGCGGCGCGGCGCGGAGCCAAAGCTGAAGGAGCCGGCATTCGCGGAAGACGAGGAGGCCGAGGAACTCATCGAGGGCGACGAGGATCTGGAGATAGAAGTCGAAGAGGAAGAAGCCGATTTCAGCGTCGTGATTGCCAAGGGCGATTTGGAACTGGAAACAGCAGATGACGCCGAGGATGAGGAAGAGGCCGAGGAAGAAGAAGAGGCCCCGGCGGAGGCTGCAGCAGCGGCTGCACCCAAAGCGAAAACAAAGGAGCGGACGCCCGCGAAAGTCAAAGCTGCTAAGCCCGAGGCACAGGCGATTGCACCGGTACCCGCCAAGCACGCGGAACCGGCTCGGGTCTCCCCATCCCAGGCCGAGGCCAAACCAGCTCTTCCGCGCCCGAAATCCGGCGACAAAGCAGCTCCCAAGTCAGAACCCGCAAAGGCCAAAACTAGTCCACAGGCGAAAAAAGCAGCTCCAGTTCCAGAGAAGGCTGTCCGGCCCGCGACGAAAGCAGCGCCGGTGGCAAAAGCGGCGCCCTTAGCGAAAGCTGCACCTGCCGCGAAGAAGGGCAAGACCGCCAAACCCGGCGGAAAGATTTCGGGTGCGAAGAAGGCCGCTCAAAAGTCTTCTGCAAAAGCGGCTCCGGCAAAACCGAAAGCGGCAGGCGCAAAAAAAGGAAAGACCTCAAAAGCTGAAAAGTCTGCGCACAAGAAAGCCAAGAAGGCAAAGAAGCGCTAGAGTGGCAGAGAATCGCTAGAGCAGGCGAAGAAGCGCCAGGATTGTTGCGCTTTCTCGCAGTTTTTCCGGATGCGCGCTCACAGCCGCAACAGTCGCCTGTCCCAGAGCAACTCCCAGTCATCGCGAAGCGAACTATTTACCCTTTATCTATGAAGGTGGTTTCCCGCGGCAGCCGCTCTGAGGCATAGTAATCTCGGAACAGCCAACTAGAGGTGCAAGGGCCCGGATGGCGAAATTGGCAGACGCAGCGGACTTAAAATCCGCAGACTCTAACAGGTCGTGGGGGTTCAAGTCCCCCTCCGGGCACCACTAAATAAAGCAAATTACAGTAGCGCGGTCTCCAGAAGACAGAAGCCGTTCAGGTTGCTAATCAGCACAGATTCGGGGGATGCAGAGAATGGCCTGGCGAAGTGCGGGCCGATCTTGGTTTTCATCCTGTTATGAGGTTATTCACGAAGCGCTGGAGATCCAATTTGGTGGCGCAGGTGCCTTCCGCTGTGGATGCCACCTTCAGGATGGTGCCTGGCCGGTAGGGTATGAACACACCCCCAAATCCATCGGGGCCCCTGCGAACGACCAGGTAATCCGCAATAAGCCAACTACCGGGTGATTCGAATGCCCGGTCGGTTCTCCGCAGTGCCATCGAAAGCCTGGTGCCGGGAGACCAGCGAGTGCGTGTAAGCAAGTAAAGGCCGCTTGAACTTATGTCGGAGACTCTGTGGGGATAGAGAGGGCCTCCCGTCCAGAACAAGGCAGTCAGAGGTGGATTGTAAAGTCGAGGCTTCCGCCGTGGATCCAGAGATTCTTTCTCGAAAGGCTCATTGCAAAGCCATGAAATCAATTGATCGAGACGGTCATGGAAAGTTGCAGGCACGCCGATCTTCGAGCTGACCTGCCGTAATTGTTTGTTCAGTCTGGCGAAGAACGGTCTCAGGCCCTTGGCGGGCGCAGGCGGCTTGAATGGAGAGATATCCAGTGCTGAATCGATGGAGTCTGATGCGGAAAATGAAGCGGGTGAAATGGAGGAAGGATGGTCCTCCCCGCGATCGTACTGTTGATGCTTGCTTGAGACCGAGAACAGTGGGATTGGATGTTGTGGCGTGCTCAGCACCTGAGGCTCGACGTGCTCAGAGGTGGACGATTCCGGCATGGGCGGCTTCGCGGCCTGCGGGGATTGGGCTGAGGGTGGGATCGGTGCCGAATGCGCAGGAGCGGGGGCAGTTGCGTTGCTTGTCGGTGGCTCGACACGCACTGGGCCGCGGCGCTTTGCGGCGGTCGCCCTCGCGGCCCGCGGTGGCGCTGAAGGAGGCGCTGCCGCCGGATTTGCCGCTGAGGACAACCGGCTCGCAATCAGGTCTGCGAAGGTGAGGGCGCCTGCAGAGCCTTCTTCCAGCCAGGCTCGAGCCGATTTGGGATCCGATTCGTCCTCCAGTTTCGAACTCTGTGACTGCAGGGCTAAGTTGCTTCTCTCGACAGCGCGTAACAATCTAGCCAGTGTCTCGTCGTTCTTGAAGACCTCGATAGGGGCGGGCTCCGGGTGCCCGACCGATGATTCCGTCTGCGCTGAAGGCACGACAGACTCCGAAGTCTTTGGCAGGAAGGCCGGGGCGGATTTCGGATCTGCTGCGTCTGAACTCCGCTGTTGCAGGCCCAGGTTGGTGCTTTCGACAGCACGCAACAATGTGGCGAGAGTCTGGTCGTCCTCGAAGATCTCGATGGCTGGGGGCTCAAGGCTCTGAGCAACCGGTGATTCCGTCTGCGGCGAAGACTCAACGGACTCCGAGCCCTGCGGCAGGAAAGGAAGAGGGCCCGTCGAAGGGGAGGGAGGATTGTCACTCTTCGGCTTTTTTTCGTGCCCTTTGGCACCCTCGCTCATCGGCGTCCCTCACCTCCTCCGCGAATCGCCTCGTGAGGGCAATTCCAATAGGGCTGCCCATGGACACGGCGATCATCTCGACCTAATTGAGGGATGCGGTGAATGGAAAAATGAAGCGGGTATATACCCCTGGCAGGGTCTTAAAACGCTTCTTGCCCAATTCAATACTGCGTCGGCATTACGCTACGCAAGCGCCTCGGAACGCACCGGCATGGCGGCGGTTCAGCTTAGAAGGGGCAAAGCTCTAGCAGGCTTGGAGTTGTCGAAAAAAATGGGGCGGATTTCCATCCGCCCCGGTTGGTTCGACTTTCGTGAATTTAGAAAAGGAACTTCAGCGCAAACTGGAATACGCGCTCGGTATAGCCCGGGCCTTCCTGCGATATTGCACCAAGGCTTCCAGGATCGCAAGATGACGTGTTGGATGGAAGTATCGCGACGGCTGAGCGTGTTCCCCCCGCTGCTCTGGGTACCTGGATAGGCATAACTTGGGGTATTCGTCAGGTTGAAGACTTCTGCCCTGAATTGCGCTTTAAAGTCCTCGTGAATCGGAATCGCCTTGGTCAGCGAAGCGTCGATATGGCGCGAAGGCGGTCCGTGGAGCGAATTCGCGCCCATGTCGCCAAGATATCCGAGCGGCTGAGACTGCGAATGCGCAGGGGTTGAACCAATGTGTAGTGTTCCGGATTTTCGTCGGGGCCACGCAGGTTGGATTCCCGGCTACCGGTCCGGCCTTATTCGGGTCGCCGACCTGGTTGGGACGGTCGCCGCCCGAAATGCCCAGAATGGCGCTCATTTCATTGGCATTTTCAATCTCGAACGGTATGCCGAGCGCATAGATGCCGGTCCCGTTCACTCCCCATCCCTGGACCAGTTCCTTCGAAACGCCGGTCAGGGTCTTGCCGAAGGGCAAATCATAAGTGGCCATCACGCTGAAGCTCTGGCGGACGTCGCCATAGCCATCGCCCCAGTCGTAATATTGGCCATTGGCGATCTTCGGAGTGCTCGGGTCCGCCGGGTTATACACCTGGCAGCCCTTGCGCGCGCAATCCCCGGTCATCGAGTAGAAGCCTGTCTCGCCGGGAGTATTCGCGTCCCCTTCTCCATGGGCCCAAGTGTAGTTGACGTTGGCAGTCAGCCCGCTGGCAAGCCTGCGTATGAACTGCGCCTGCAAAGAGTTATAGTTCGAAGTGCCGATCGGCAAGGCTACATTGATCTGGGCGCCCGGGGCAATGCCCTTCGGATCGGCGGCAGTCGTGAGACCCCAGGTCTCAGTGTAGTTCGTGTTCGTATAGCAGGGTGGCGGTGGAGGAGGGCCCGGCGGGCCGGGGGGCGAGGGGATGGTGCAGCCAAGGGTGGATTGGTTGACATTGGGCGAGACCGTAAGGCGACGCCCCAAGTTGCCGACGTATGCCAGGTTCGCCACATTGGCGCCAAACGCCTTCTGCAACTGCAGGCTGAACTGTTCCAGATATTCGTTCGGCGAGTGGAAGGCAATTCCCTGGGTCTTGCCCGCGAAAGCGCTCGCATTTGAAGTCGAGGCTACGATTGCGCCCAGGTCGGGCTGGTAGGGCATTCCGGCCGAAGCCAGCCAGGCCCCATCTCCGGCATCGTACCCGTTATTGTCGGTCGCAGTGGGGTCGCCGGTTCCGGCTGCGTTGGCAGTTCCGTACTGGTTTGAAAAGGCTGCCGGACAGGGAATACCGAAAAACTGTCCGCATTGAAGGGTGTAGGAGAAAGGAGGCTGATCACCGAGGGTGTTCGAGGTGGCAGCCATGGAGTAATAGGTCATGCCGAAACCGCCGCGCAGAACCATCTGGTGGCCCAGCGAAGCAGAGAAGCCGATTCGCGGCTGAAAATCGCCGTAGTCGGTCTCGACGCCTGCAGTTTTACCGCTGTGCTGCATTCCGAGCAGGTCCGGAGAGACCATAAAAATGTTGGTCCCGTCAAAGTCGAAGTTGGCCAAATACCCGTCCAGATCGGTATAGGGCGTGAAGATGTCGTAGCGGACGCCCAGGTTCAGCGTCAGCCATGGCTTCACGCGCCAGTCGTCTTGTGCGTAGCCGGCAATCTCCCAGCTTTGAAGATGCTGGTTCACCAGCTCGATGGAACGGCCGCCGCCGCCCACCTGCCCGGTAACAATATCCCCCAATATTGAGCCGGTGAACATGCCCATAAAGCCCTCGGTGCCCCGGGGGTTCGAGCTATCGTTGTACCACACCTGGCGGCGCATCAGCGAGGCGCCGAATTTGAAGCTGTGATTCTGGTGCGTCCAGATGTAAGAGGCCATGTACTGGAAGGTGTTGTTGATCTCCTGGATGGGAAGAACGTTGTTGTCTCCCATGGTCGTGTAAGTGGGAGGAATATTGATGATTTGCGGCAGTCCGGCGAAGGCGCTGGTCCCCGGAATATTGAGACAGTTACCTGCCGCAACGTCGCACGGGAAGCCCATCTGCGTCCCCACATCGCTGGTGTTCAGACCGTACGAGTGGTTGGCATACCGCATCCAACTCGCTTTCAGCTCGACCAGCTTGTTTGCGGAGAAGCTATGTGTGTAGTCGACTCCCATTTGTTGCGTGCGCTGGAACGACGTGCCGTCGGTTCCCGTGGCGGGGCTGCCAATGGGCTGAATCGAGTGACCGTTGAAAGTAACCGCCGGGAAGGCCCCGGGGGTCGTGGTGGTGGTGTTGTTGTACGTATACCTACCAAAGAGGCTGTCCTTGTCGGAAATCTTCTCATCCACGCGGCCGTCGATGGTGTTGGTATTTTGGACGTACCTGCCGCTACTGTTGGAATAGTTGTAAGACCCTGAACAGGCGGAGAGCCCGGGGGTGGGGGCGGGATACATCTGCATGAATTCCAAACCGATCCGGTTCCAATCCGCCGCCGGGATCGTAACCGCGCCATCAGTGCTGCACGGGTTGCCTTCATCGCCGTAGACGGTTATAGACGTCGGATTACTGGCATGAACGGCGTCATATTGATCCTGGCTCGGTACGATCGCCGTGTTGGTTTGGCCAACGACCCGGCGGAATCCTTCGTAATCGCCGAAGAAGAAGGTCTTGCCGTGCCTTATCGGGCCGCCGATGCTGGCTCCGAACTGATTCTGGCGATATTCCGGCTTATGAGCCAGTGGAGCATTCGGATTATAAAAGACATCCTCGGCATTGAGCTTGTCGTTGCGCAGAAATTCGAATGCCGAACCGTGGAACGAGTTGGTTCCGGACTTGGTGACCACGTTGGAGACCGCGCCTGCCGTGCGGCCCACTTCGGCCGGGTACAGATTCGTGGTCACGTTCATTTCCTGCACTGCGTCAATGGAGGGACGGACTCCGATGACCCCGTAAAGGCGTTCGTTGTTGTCCATGCCGTCGAGCAGGTTGTTGTTGGCGTTGTCGCTTTGTCCATTCACGGAATACGACGACTCCAGGCGGCGATCGGTGGCGCGCTGTCCGCCCCCGAAGGAGTTCGCATCGCCGTAGACCACGCCGGCCGATAGCTCGATCAGTTGAATCAGATTGCGTCCGTTGAGCGGGATATCTTCGACAGCCTGCGGGCTGATCAAAGTGTGCAGTTCCGAGGAATCGGATTCCAAAGCCGGAGCGACGGAGGATGAAACCGAGACGGTTTCGCTGGCTGCTCCGACCTGCAGTTTGGCGTCAACGCGCGTGCGGTCACCGACCGCGAGAATGATATCGCTGGCAACGAAGCTCTTAAAGCCTGCGAGCTCGACTTTCACTTTGTAGGTGCCGACCAGCAGGTTGGTGAAGACGTATTCGCCCGTGCTCGGCGTCTGCATGGTGCGGGAAATCCCCGTACCGGTATTGGTGATGGTCACTTTCGCGTTGGGTATAACCGCTCCTGATGGATCGGTGACGGTACCCACCACGTCTGCCGTATTCACCTGGGCGCGAATCGCGCCCGGCGAGAGCAGAAACAGCGCCAGGATTGCGACGCCTATTACGGCCAGAAACTTCAGCTTTGCGTCACAGAATTGGCTTTTGGGCCTTTTTTCGATTTGTCGCATTGAATCACTCCTCCGAGTAGAAAGAAGAACGCACCGCACGCCTAGGTCATGCAGTTCGTTGGTGAATCGTATAGGAATTGTCCTCATAGGGGATTGGCTTGCGCAGGGGCCGGAATCAGCCTCCCTTTACCCTCTTCTGCGATGCAGCGGCCGGCGAGTTTCGGCGTAGTCGAGAACTGCAGCGCAGGGTCCTATACACGGTTTTGAGTTGTGGAGTACACATTTGCAGAGTGGTCCTACAAGTTGCTTCGATTAATGCCGCCAACTGTAACGCCCGATAACTCGATTGTCAAGGGAAAACTATGGAAGATTGGCCTTGCAAGAAGAGCGTCCCGGACCTGTTTAAGGTGTCATTTCCACTGCTCTAAACCAGAGGGGGCCATCTTGAAGATCGATACGCCTAACTCCTTCACATTAGAGACGATTGCTGCGATGATCGCTGGTCGGCTTGGCATAGTCGCCGCAACCTGGTTCGGCAACAGGATCACTGCCCGCCGCGCCGGCCGCGCCCTTACCGCTTCCGCGATCCTCGAGCTTCCAACTCCTCATATTCCGCGGGGGTATTGATGTTGGCGATGGCGAGAGGATCGTCCACCGAGATACGGGAGATATGCTCACGGTGCTGCTGCTGTACCTCTCGCGCTGTGCTGTCTGCCGGGGCGCGAAGGAGGGCAGCGATCATATTGGAGCCGAAGATGACCGGATGCCCGCTGCGCCCGGCGTGTTCGGGATGCACGGCCCAAATCTCTTCCGCCGCCTGCTCGTAGCTTCGCCGCAGCAGTGCCATTGTTCGCGGTAACACAGGAGGACGATCGACCAGAGCCACAATGGCAACGTCGCATCCGCGTGCCAGCACTTCCCGCAGGCCCGTTTGCAACGAGCTGAACTGTCCTGCTTCAGGCTGTGGATTGACCGCTAGCAGCGCCCCATTCGCATCCACGACGGGCCGCAAGCCCTCGAAATTTCTGCCTGCGACCACAAGCACGCACTCAGCCCATGGCCTGAGCAATCCGATTTGGCCGGCGAGGAAAGTGCTTCCCTGCCAGGGCAGCAGGGCCTTGTCGCGTCCCATGCGCCTGGACTCGCCTGCGGCAAGAATCAAACCAGCGAACCGGGATCCTCCGGAAGCAGGCATCGCGACGGCCTCGCATAAACGCCAGGCTATGCTTTCTCCTTTAGTGCGCTCAAAACACGCTGCGGCTTCAAAGGCACGTGCCGCATGCGCGCGCCCACGGCATCGAATACAGCGTTCGCAACGGCCGCCGGAACAGGGCATATGGAAGGCTCGCCCGATCCGGTAGAGTCCAATTCCGGCCGGTTGACCAGCACGATCTCGGTCTCCGGAACGTCGGCGAAGGTAATCACCGGATAACTTAACCAATCGACGCTCTTCACCTTGAGGGCGTCAAAGTCGACCTCCTCCAGCAGGGTCCGGCTCAAACCGTGGATCAGGTTGCCTTCGATTTGATTCCTCACACCGTCAGGGTTCACGATCCGCCCGCAATCCTGGGCCGCAGTCAACTTCTTCACTCTGATTTTGCCGGTGGATTTGTCGACTTCCACGCAGGCAACCAGGGCAACAATGGTGCCGCCGCGATCCGATAGCGCAACTCCCCACCCCGTAGCCTTCGCGCCTGCAGAAGGCTTGGCACGCTTCTCCCAGCCTGCCTTCTCCGCCGCTGCAAGAAGGACTTCGGAGCGCCGCTTGTTGAGATACGGCAGGCGAAACTGCACCGGGTCCATTTTTAGATCGGCGGCGATTTCATCCATGAGCGACTCGCTGGCGAAGCTGGTCCCTATTTGGAGCGGGGCACGATAATTCTGGACTCGTAAAGGAGTGGGCTCGGCAAAGATCCATGGGAGCGCCTCGCAGCTCACTTTCCGGTTCTCGATCTCGTAGATCGATCCCCCGCCTTCGGCGCCCATGCCCCCCATTCCGGGGCTGCTCGGCTTAATACCGACTTGCTTGGTGCCGAGCCAGGGATTCGGCGAATTCTCCGTCCACGGAAAGCTTCGGTCGACAAAATTCCAGACGATCAATTTGCCGGCGGCGTCGATTCCAGCCCGGACGGTGGTCCGCTGGGCCGGACCCTTGGCTTCCCAATGGTGCTCTTCTTCGCGCATCCACTGCACCCGCACCGGCTTGCCGACTGCCCGGGACAGCAGCGCGGCATCGACTGCGCAGTCGTCCACCTCCAGCCGTCCATACGAGCCCGATTCGCCGCGGTATAGAAAGTGCACGTTCGTTTCCGGGACGCCAAGTGTTTTGGCCACCATGCCGCGCGTCTCAAACGGTCCCTGGGAACCGGACCAGATGGTGACCTTGTCGCCTTGAACGTCGGCCACCGAACAGGAGGGCGCTAACATGGCGTGCGCCTGGAATGGCCAGTAGTAAGTGGCTTCGTAGGTTTTGGCCGCCCGCGAAAAGCCGGCAGCTATATCGCCGGTGTCGGGCGCCGCGCCAAACAACATGCCGCCAAGATCGAGCTTCTTCGTGTCCCTCAGATAGGCATAAAGCTCGTCCTGATCGGCCGGCATTTTCGTGGAGGGCGTGGACCAAGTCACTTTCAAGGCGGCGGCCGCCTGGATTGCGGCCCATTCGGTCTCCGCCACCACTCCCACCAGGGATCCCTGGCGAACGACTTTCACCACGCCGGCAATGTGCTTGATCGAGCTTTCGTCGACTTCGCTTGGCTCAGAAAGAACAGCCTGCGGGCGCACCATGCGGCCGTGCAACATTCCCGGCACGCGAACGTCCTGGCTAAAGGTGTACTTAGCAGTAAATTTCTCGGGTAAATCAACGCGCGGAACCGAGGTACCGACGATCTTGTAATCTTTAGGATCTTTGGCGCGAACATCGGGAGCCAGGACCAGGGCCATACCGGTGCCGCTCGCTTTGATCCTCACATCGAAACGCTTGCCGCCCACCAGCTTCCCATAAGAAACCTTCTTGGATGGATCTGCGACCGAACTTACAACCCCGGCGTTGACCACAAGCTGATCTACGGGTGTTCCGAGACGAGCCGATGCCAGCTTGAGAAGTTCCTGCCGCGCAGCAGCGGCGGCCTGGCGCAACTGGGGACCGGCGCCGCTGATGGTTCTGCTGCCGGCTGTAAGAAACTGGTCGACTGTTTTTGCCGTGTCGCCCAGATCCATCCTGAGCCGCGCCATGGGGATGTCCAATTCCTCGGCAACGATCTGTCCAAGCGCGGTCTGGATTCCCTGCCCATACTCGATCTTGCTGGTAAAAGCAGTTACGGTTTCATCCTCGGCGACAGCCACCCAGGTATCGAGCGAGGCCGGATCGACTTCTCCAGCGGCCACAGACCCAGCCACAGACCCAGCCTGACCGAAGACTTTCGGTGCTGCGCTCGCCATGCCGACAGTCACGAAAAGAACGCCCGTACCTTTAAAAAAATCTCTGCGCGATAACGAATTAGCTGACATAGTGGGTCTCCTGCGCGCTGGCACTTTCGCTTTCGTTTGCCGCCTTTCTGACAGCGCGGAGTATGCGATTGTGCGCGCCGCAACGGCACAGCACGCCTTCCAGCGCATCCTTGATTTTTGCCTCCGCCGCATGGGGACTCTTGTCGAGCAGGGCTTTGGCGGTCATGATCATCCCGTTACTGCAATAACCGCATTGCGCCGCCTGCTCCTCGATGAATGCTTTTTGAAGCGGATGGGGATGGTCGATACTGCCGATCCCTTCCAGGGTGGTGATATTTCGATTTTGTGCCTGGGAAACAGTGACCAGGCAGGATAGGACCGCCTCTCCATCCATGATCACTGTGCACGTCCCGCACTGGCCCGAGCCGCAGCCGTACTTTGGTCCATGCAAATCCAGATCGTTTCGCAGCACGTAAAGCAGAGGAACATCCGGATCGGACTGGACGTTCCGCGCTTTTCCATTCACCTTCAACGTAATTGTTGCCATGACAGATTTCCTTTTTTGTGTTGGTCGCGCTCGCCGGCTGCCCGCTGCCGCCGGCCAGGCCTACGCGTTTGCTAGAGCTGCTTTCACGCGCGGAAGCAAGGCGAGCGCATTCTCCCGCCCGATAGCCTGAAGGTCCGCCGCCGAGAAGCCGATAGTCTTAAGTCCGTCAGTGGTGCGCGCGATGCTGGGCACGAACGGGTAGTCGGTACCGAAGAGAACCTGGCTGATCGAGACAAGGCTTGTGAGGGCCGCCATCGCAGGCCGGTTGGCCGCGCTGGCAGTGTCGTAATAGAGTCTCCTGAATTCGTATTCGATCCCGTTTGGCGCCGTCGACTCAGCCTTTGCGTTCGCGCCCGGCCCACCGGCAATGCGCCCTGCGATCGACGGGAGCGTTCCGCCGCCGTGGGAAAAGATGAAACGAATCTCCCTGCAACGCACAAATGTACCGGAAAAAAGCAGGCTGACAATCGTCCGGGCTGTATCCTGTGGAATCTCGACCGATCCCACTGGAATGTTGGCGTTCAGATTCTTGCAGCAATTCGGCACATTCGGATGCGTATATACAACCGCTTTGCGGCGATTCAGCTCGTCGAAGACGGCGGCATGCGCGGGATCGCCCAGCCAGGTGTCTCCATAGCTGCTCAGCAATCCAATTCCGTCGGCCTTGAGCACGTCAAGAGCGTATTCGATCTCGCGCAGGCTGCCTTCGGTATCGGGAAGAGGAACCACCGCGAAAAAACCGAAGCGCTTCGGATGATCCCGCACCATCTGCGCCGCGTACTCGTTGCACTTCCGCGCCAGGCTGCGTGCGGCCTCGGCATCGCCATACCAGATGCCCGGCTGGGTGACGGAAACGACTGCCGCGGCCACTCCGTTCGAATCCATTTCGGCCAGCGATTTCTCGGGCGTCCAGTTCATGTTGACGCTTCCGTCCTGGGGGTAATGCTGGCGCATGGCATCCAGGTAGGCGGGAGCCACAAAGTGATGATGCACATCGATGAAAGAAGGGGTTGGATTCGTGAGTGCTTCCGCCGCCGCCTGCCGGACCAGCGCTGCCGAAGTAAGGGCAGTGGTTCCGGCGGCTCCCATCAGGCCCAGAAAGCTTCGCCTGGAAAACCCAGGCGGCCCGCAGGTGATGGCACGATCTGCGTGTACCATCGAAGTTTCTCCCTATGGCTATTGCTGCTTGCAGCATAGCACCAAAATGCCCGATCGGAGCCACCCGATTTGCGCAGCGGCCTCGCTATAATGGCATCTGCCTGGTTTGGCTCGAATCTCCTGCAGCTCTCGCGGAGAGCGCGGTTGGAATGATGGACATTTACGAACAGATTGTCGCGTTGCGCCATCAGGGACGCCGCGCTGCTCTGGCCACAATCATCAGCGAGCGCGGCTCGATTCCGTCCTATCAGGCAGCAAAGATGATTGTCTGCGAGGATGGCGCTACCTTCGGCACCATCGGCGGCGGTGTGGTCGAGGGCGAAGTAATGCATGCTGCGCTTCGGGTCATAGCCGAGGAGACGCCTCGCACGCTGGCATTTGACCTGTCTCAGGATCCTCGTCACGACTCAGGCCTGGTATGCGGCGGAAGATTGGAGATTTTCGTGGAACCGTTGATCTCTCCACCCTCACTCTATATTTTCGGCGCCGGGCATGTCGGTCTTCAGGTCCACCGGATTGCGCGCATCGCGGGATTTGAAGTGACTGTTTATGACGACCGCGAAGAGTATGCCAACGGCGAGCGATTTCCCGATGCACGTGAAGTTGTGGCCGCCGCATTCGACAAAGTTTCCACAAGACTTGAATTGCACGAGCGGGATTCTGTCGTCATTGTGACTCGCGCGCACCATTTCGACCTGCAGGTGCTCCGGTGGGCGTTAACAACACCCGCCCGCTACATCGGCATGATCGGATCGAAACGCAAGGTAGCCGGTCTGTTTCAGGCGCTGGAGTCGGAAGGCGTTTCTAAGGAGAAGCTCGACCGTGTCTTTGCTCCTATCGGCCTCGAGATCGGCGCGCATTCGCCGGAGGAGATTGCAGTATCCATCGTTGCCGAACTGATTGCCTGCCGTCGCCAGGCGAGTGCAGCACTCCCTCATTTACGTCTTCGATCCACTGCTCCGAAGCCTTGAAATGCGACTTTGTGAGCAACATGGCCGCTAAAAAGTCTTCTGCTGATCTCAGCCCAAGGAGGGAATCTTGAAGATCGAAATGCCTAAGCCATTCAAATGTCTGATTGCCATCATGATCGCTGTAAATCTCGGCGCGGTCATGGCAGCGCAAAGTTCCAGTGTTGTTGCCCCCGGCGCCACAGTGAAGAAGATTCAGGGGGGATTCGACACCACCGAAGGGCCTGCGGTCGATGCCGGTGGGAATGTCTATTTTACGGATAAAGGAAGTGAAACAATTTACAAATGGACGTGGTCCGACAACAGGATCACTGTCCACCGGAAGGTCGAGGGCGGCGCTCTCGGCATGGCGTTCGACTCAAAGGGACGCCTTCTGGCCGCCGAAAAAGGCGCCGACGGCGAGTACAGGATTACCGCCGACAATCTGAAAGGAAACGTCACCGTTCTTGCCGACTCAGTGGAGGGGCGCAAGCTGATCATGACCAACACGGTCTGGGCGGATCCTGGCGGCGGAGTCTACTTTACGGAATGGTCGGCCGGCGCACCTCCCGGCGGCGGCAAGCCTGGCGGCGCTCCAAACGGCGGCGCACCAAACGGCGGCCCTTCCGGCAGCGGAAACGGTCAAGCCACGGCGCCCGGCGGAGGAGCCCCGAACGGCGCCGCCACTGTCGACAAGCGATCGGGCATCGACTACATCGACCCGAAAACCGGCAAGGTGATTCGCGCGGTTGAACTGGCGGGCGCGCACAAGGTGGCGGTCACGCCCGATGGAAAGCGTCTCTATGCCAGCGGCGCCGGCGACACAATCTATAGCTACAACGTACAGGCGGATGGAACAGCAACCGGCCAGCAAATCTTCTGCAAGCAGCACTGCGAGGATTTGCGTTTTACCGACGGCATCGTGATCGACGAACGAGGCAATGTCTATACGATCTCCGACAAGATCTTTGTGTACAACTCGCAAGGCTTCAAGATCGAGGAGATCGACCTCCCGGAACACTCAAGGAACATGCGATTTGCAGGCAAAGGCCGCAGCACCCTCTTTATTTGCGGTACCAATGCCGTCTACACGCTCGAAATGGCGGTCGTGGGCCCACCATCCACTTTGGATCTCGCGAAGGCTTCAGGCAGGTAAAGCGGAGATCGCGTGTATCAGGGCACCTGGGGAAGCAGAGAACGCGGGGAACCGTCCGCCGCGCCGCTCGATGATCCTGGCCCCTCGGAGCCTCAGGACACGAATGCCACGCGGACGCTGAGACTTTCGGCCTGAAACCGAGCCACCAGCAGATGCCTGCTCTAATAGATGCCTCTGGGCGAATTCATCGGAAATTAGATGAAAATTCTTCATATATTCATCAGCCGCCTTTAGCTTCATCGATAGGAAACGACCAAAAGAGAGCAGCCCGAGCGCCCGACTGGAAGCGAGGCTGCACCCTATTGGCAATGTTTTCCGCAAGATTCACACGGACCTGTTCCCATTGACTGATTCTTGCTCATCCTATCCACACGGCATTCCGCGCTGCGGCGGCGTTGCATCTGCTTCGCCTTTGTGTCCGCCGCTGCAATCGATGCCATCCACGAAAAGAGAGGCCCTATGAAATTCCGATTGAAAGTTGTTGCCATGGCCATCCTGGCGGCCAGTCTCGTTGCTTCCTGCGCTTATGCCAGCGACGCCACGCCGCCCGCCAAGAAGCATGCTGCCACCAAGACCAAGAAGGAAACAACCCCTCCGCCGCCCTCGGTTGAGGACCAGATCCAGGCTCTTCGTCAGGACTTGCAGGGTCAGATTGATTCGCTGAAGTCGAGCCTCGCCGATAAGGACACGCAACTGAAGCAGGCCGAGCAGAGGGCCGCCGACGCCCAGGCCGCCGCGGCTCGGGCTCAGGCTGAAGCCGACGCCCAACAGCAGGCTTACACCCAGAATCAGGCCGCCGTCTCCTCGCTGCAGTCGACGGTCAGCGACATGAAGAACGCCAACGCTCTGGCCATCGGCTCGCTGGTTGACGATACCGCCTCCATCAAGAAGTCGATCAATGCGCCCGATGCCGTGCACTACAAGGGCATTACGATCTCGCCGGCAGGCAGTTTCGTGGCGGCCGAAACTGCGTGGCGCAGCGCCGCGACCGCCAGCGACATCAACACCGACTTGAAGGGCATTCCGCTTCAGAACGCCGAAGCCTCGACGATGAGCGAGTGGTTTGCAAGCGCCCGCCAGTCGCGCGTCGCGCTGAAGGCCACCGGCAAGGTGGGCAACGTGACTGCGACGGGCTATTACGAGGTTGACTTCCTGTCGGCAGGCATCACTTCGAACAACAACCAGTCCAACAGCTATACGCTCCGTCAGCGCGAACTGTGGGCCGACGCCAAGTTCACCAATGGCTGGGATGTGTCGGGCGGTACCGGCTGGTCGTTGGCCGCGGAGAACTCGTCGGGAGTGACCCGTGGAACCCAGGTTACTCCGGCTACCATCGACGCGCAGTACACCGCCGGCTTTGTGTGGACGCGCCAGGAGAGCTTGCGCGTGGCCAAGAACCTGGGCAAGAAGGCTGTCCTGGCCGTCGCGGCAGAAAATCCAGAGACTCTGAATCCTGGCGGCAACAATCTGCCGACCTTCGTGCTGATCGGCTCGGCCGGCGACAGCAGCGGCCTCTTTAACGGGGCAGGTAGCGCTGCGGCATCGACGGTAGCGAACTACTCGTTCAACCTGATGCCGGACTACATTGTGAAGCTGGCCCTTGAGCCGGGCTGGGGGCACTGGGAACTGATCAACATCGACCGCGTCTTCCGCGATCGGATCTATCCGAATGCCGCCAACACGCTGACGGCCGCGACCAACGATTCCGAAGTGGGTTACGGCTTTGCAGGCAGCGTGCGCGGATCGCTCGCCCAGAAGAAGGTCACCATCGGCCTGAAAGGCCTTTGGGGCTACGGCATGGGCCGCTATGGAAACTCGACGATCGCCGACATCACTCTCCGTCCCAACGGCTACATTGAGCCGCTGGAGTCCTTCTCCGGTCTCGGCACCCTCGAACTCAATCCGACCCCGAAGCTCAACATCTATTTCAATTACGGCGGCGACTATATTTACCGTGACTGGGTTTTGAACGCGGCCGGAACCACCCAGGTCGGCTACGGCAACCTTAGCGCGGATATGTCAGGATGCGGCATCGAGCCGGCTTCGACGGCTTCCAATCCGACCAGCGATCCGACGACCCCGGGCAACTCGACCAACGGCTGCAAGGGCAACAACAAGGACGTTCAGGAGTTCAGCGTCGGATACTGGTTCTACTTCTTCAACAATGCCCATGGCCGCTTCCGCCAGGGCATCCAGTACAGTCTGATCCGCCGCGACCTGTGGTCCGGCGCGGGTGGCACGCTGAATCCGGCCGGCGGAGCCCATGGCGACGACAACATGGTCTTCACGTCGTTCCGTTACTACCTGCCGTAAGCGCCGCTTCGGCTCGCAAGAGGGGCAGCCCACAGAGGGCTGCCCTTCTTATTTTGAGCGGCGTAACGGATCGTGTTGCTGCGGATCTGCCGGAAGCTCTAACAACGCAAGCTCGCGCGTTGCTTTCGCCTAGCAAGATGTTGCTACGTTCGCATGGCAAGTCATTGCTATAATCCGCAATGACTCATGCGATGACGGCCGAGGTGACCAATGCCCGTGGAAACAACTAAGCAGAGGCGGTTCGCATCGCAAAGAGAGTAGCTGAAAAGCAGCACCAAAGAAAGGCAAGGCACTTTCGACCATGCGTCTCTCTGTAAGATTCCTCCTGTTCCTCCTCACATGTTCTTTTCTGCCTGCGAGCATTCTGGCGCAGACAGAACCAAGCGCCTACTACGAAATGCCGCGGCTGGCCGTGGGAGGGATGTTTTCCTATTACCACCTCAACTATGGATCGCGGAACCTCCTTGGCGGGACAATTGTTGTTCACTCGAACTTTACTTATCATGCCGGCGTGGTAGGGGAGATCCGCTGGCTTACTCTGAACCAGGATCAGAATGTTCACAACGAGGTTTATATGGGCGGTCCGCGATACACCTTTAATGAAATTCACAGGTGGCAACCTTATGTGAACGTGCTCGTCGGGAATGGCCAATTCAATTTCCCCTATAGTGACGCCCACGGCGGCTATCTGGTGCTCGCAGCGGGCGGCGGATTCGACCGTACATACAACAGACGCTGGCGGCTTCGCGCTCTGAACGTGGAATACCAGCATTGGCCCGGGTTCACAGGATTGTCGTTCTCTCAATACGGCGTGAGCAGCGGGATCGAGTATCGAATTTGGTAGGCAGCTTCCGATGTCAGTCTTCACTCTTTTTTTGAGCTATTCTCCCGGAAGACCGCAGCCGGTTTCAAATCAGGAGGAAGTATGAAGGGTCTATTTTGCCTGGCGCCCCTTCTTTTGTTACTTGGCTGTGGATATAGCGCCGATCCGGGTGTAAATCAAATCCAGTTAGCCATTTATCCTCAGATTTGTGTGGACGTACTGGATGCAAGCACGGCTGACGGAGCACACCTGCAGATCTATCCCTGCGGAGAGGGAAAGCGCAGCCAGGAGTGGAGTATAGTGCCGGTCGACGCGCATGGCGACGTTGTCGTGATCAATTTGAACAGCTCCTTGTGCATGGCGGTGGACCCCACTAATCTCGATGCGCCCGGAGAGTACGTGGTTCAGGAGACATGCTCAACGAATAACTCGGCTCTCAACCAGCTATGGAGCATGACTCCGCAGCAGGACGATCCTGGCTTACGCTTCGTCTCCGTCGCCACTAAGCAATGCCTCGATCTTCCTTATGGCGCGACGGCTTCCATCTTCACTTTGCAGCAGTATTACTGCACCGACAATGATCCGGCGCAGGGATGGGTCATAAACCCGGTTGCTCCAGGGAACATTCCTTAGCAAACTGATTTCTTTTACTGTCTTTGCGCGGCAGGCGTGTCGCTGTCGAGGTTCGCGACCTGTTCGTAGGTCGAGCGCAGGTACTTATGAGGATTGACCGGAACGTTGCTCACGCGTACTTCGTAATGAAGGTGCGGACCGGTGGCGCGCCCCGACTGGCCGACATAGCCGATGACCTCGCCGCGGGTCACGTGCTGGCCTGGGATGACGGCGATGGCGGAAAGATGTCCGTAAACGGTAATTACGCCATGGCCATGGTCGAGCACCACTTGGCGTCCGTAACCTGCTCCCATTGAAGCCCCCGTTGCGTCACCGTCGGCGGCGGCGCGTACCGGCGTGCCATAGGGGGCGTCGATGTCAACGCCCGTGTGGAAGGCGCCCTCGCCATTGATGGGGTCCTCGCGCACGCCGAACCCTGAAGCTATGCGCCCTTCGACCGGCCAGATGGAGGGAGCGTCGGCCAGTTCGGTCCAGTCGCCGGTGAATGCGGAATCAAGTCCGCTTTCGAGAGCGCGTGAAACGCGGCCTGAAAGAGCAATCGTCCGCAGCGCGGAAAGCTGGTCGAGAGAGTTGTCGATCTGCTGCTGATTGATGTCTTCGGCTTGCGCCGTCTCAAGGGTAGGCGGCGTAGCTGCCACAACCGCCGCGGCAGCCTGATGGCTGGAGCCGGCGATGCGATTTTGCCGCAATCCGTACAGGGCTGAAACCTCACTGGCCAGAGCGCCAAGTGAAGCCACCTGCGTGCTGCGGTCGTGCGCGATCTGAGCCATCTCAGAGTAGCTCTTGCGCAGCGTTTCGCGCTCCTGGCGCACCTGGTTAAAGCTTTCGGTCTTGAGCAGCATGCGGGTATAGCTGCCGGCCAGGCCGACAATGGTGAAGGCCCCAATCAGCGCAGCTGCGAGAAACCCGTAAGCGTAGCGCAGCGGCAAGGGAATCTTCCGCAGTTGCCCGTCGTCATCTCTCGCGACAAAAAGTATGTAATAGCGCTTCCGTAACATAGTGGCCTGAGATTTCTGCAGATTGCCGAGCCGCAATCGCCCCATTACCAAGGCACTGAATACGATGCACGCCACGGATTCTTGGAGGATCGGTTGTCCTGACAGGGCGTAAGCCCAATAAATCCATTGGTAAGAGAACTGTATTCAAGAGTAACAAACGTACGGAAGCAGGGTCAACGAAAACTGTCGAGCCTGAAATGGGGATTTAGGCGAGTTGTCCCGATTTGAACCAGCGGGGAGGATATCTTCGCCAAATCTTCGCAATGAGCCGGTTTCACGTCCGTTTCTCCGGCAGGGCGGGGGATGGCCTTTTGCCCCTGGATTTCAATAAGGCGAAACCCTCCGATGTACCCTATCCTCAGACGAATGCGAAATCGCGGGATCAATCACCTGAACGAGAATGGCCTGGCAGAGCTGAGCCTGATCGAGCGCCTTCGCGCGCGCGCGGCAAAGGAGCCCAGGCGAGAAGTGCGGTTAGGGATCGGCGATGACTGTGCGTTGCTCCGGCCGCGCCCGGGCGAAGAGCTTGCAGTCACTACCGATCTCTCGATCGCGGGCCGGCACTTCCGGCTGGATTGGCACTGCCCTGAGAGCGTCGGGCATCGCGCCCTGGCTCGCGGCTTAAGCGATCTGGCCGCCATGGGAGCCCGGCCGGTGGCGGCGTTTCTTTCTCTGGGGCTGCCCCGCGCGCTGGTTCGGCGTGGACGAGGGCGGCAGACTCAGACAGGGCTGTGGGTCGAGCGGTTTTTCGACGGTTTTTTGGCGCTGGCCGAGACCTGCAAAACGCCACTGGCCGGCGGAGACCTGGCAGAAGCGCAAGTGGCTGTGGCGGACATCGTGCTGGTGGGGTCTGTTCCTCGGGGCAAAGCGCTGCTCAGGTCGGGCGCGCGGCCCGGCGACCTGCTTTATGTCACCGGAAACCTGGGGGGATCGGCGGCCGCACTGAAGAAACTGGCCGATCTGGGAGCTTCTCGGAAACGTAGCACGGCAGCATGGCCGGCGAGGACCGGCAATTCCCGGCCGCTGGAAGCACTGCTGGCGCGGCAACTCTATCCGCAGCCGCGCGTGGCGCAGGGACTCCTGCTTATGCGGCGCCGGCTGGCTAGCGCCGCTCTCGATCTGAGCGACGGGCTCTCGACAGACCTCATGAGGCTGTGCCGGGAGTCGGGCGTGGGCGCCGAGGTGGAGGCCGCGGCGCTGCCAGTCCATCCGGGTGCTACGCTCGAACAGGCTCTGAACGGCGGCGAGGACTACGAACTGCTCTTTACGGCGCGGCCCGGGGCACGGATTCCGCAGTCGATTGCGGGCGTGGCAGTCAAAAGGATTGGGCGGATTGTCCGCACTCCCAGCCGGGGACCCCGAGTTGTGTTGGGTGGCGCGGAGTGGAAGAGGCCGCTCGAAGCGCGGGGGTGGGAGCACTTTGCCGGCGCAGCGAGTGCAGGCTCAGGCTAGCAGCAGAGCATCAATTCCGGGAAATCCTGCTTATATGGCGTTGGATCGAGAGTCACGAGCCTGTCGGCCTGCACCAATGCATGAGAGCCGATAAGAAAATCGGCCAGAAGCCTTCTCGGCATGGTTCCAGCCGATTCGCGACGCCGCTTTGCATAAGCCGCAAAGCGCTGACCGGCCTCAAACCAGACTCGCTCCTCCAATCGGTAGTCAACCGTCAATCCGGTAGTCGTAAGGAAGCTCTCGATGAAATCCCCCGTCGCACCGGGATAGGCAAACAACTCCGCGAAAACGGCCGGTGAGATCAGCAGAGCGCCTTCCGCCCTTGCCATCTGCAACAGAGCCATCAGGCGTGGGACCGTCGGCTCTCCGGACCAGATTGCGGAAATGATGTTCGTATCGATCGCGGTTCTCACGGCCGATCTTGATCCTCGCTGCCATCGTCGCGCAGATCACGAACCCAGGCGTTAATCTCCTCACGAGTTTTAAAGGCGGGCAGCACACCGACAAAGGCCGAGAATGGGTTCGTTTCGCCGCGAGCGGGCCGCAGAATTGTGCGCCCACTCTCAAATACAAACTCCACGCGATCTCCTTCCTTGAGACCGAGGCGGTGCCGCACCTCGACGGGAACGGTGACCTGCCCTTTGCTACTGATTGTGCTGGAAGGAATCATGTCTACCCAATTCTTTACCTTCATTCCTTGATGTAAATTATATGTTCTTTACTTGAGAACGTCAATACTCCCGCCCCAGCTTTCTCCTGTAGCCACTTGCCGGGTTGATAAGCTTGGTGATAGTCGCCCTCGCAAGTTCATGGCGCGATTCACTGCAGGAGTGAGTGAACTTGGCCGACGTTTTTTGGATCAAAGGCCAGCCGGCCGCAAAGCTGGCCATCGTGATGCGGCCACGCGGCGGCGCCTGGCTGGAGGAAGATCTGCGCGCGCTCCGCAAGGCCGGCGTGCGGACGCTGGTTTCCCTGCTGGAGAACGACGAGGCCGAATGGCTGGGCCTCGACAGTGAGCGTCGATTCGCGGAACGCCTGGAAATGACGTTCCTCTCTTTTCCGATCCCCGACATGCATGTCCCTGAAGACTCCGATCGGTTTCGCGAGTTCGTGACCGCGCTGGCGGAGCGTTTGCGCTCAGGTGAGCAGATTGGCGTGCATTGCCGGGGCAGCATCGGCCGCTCGACGACGATAGCGGCCTGCGCTCTGATGCATCTCGGCTGGCTGCCGCAGGTGGCGCTGAAGGCAATCGAAGAGGCGCGCGGGTGCGCGGTTCCCAACACCGAGGAGCAGGAGCGCTGGATTCTGCGCTATCGCACGCAGTAGGGGCGCTATTTCGCGAACTGCCCGGGGGGATGCGTCTCCGCGGCGCCGGCGAAGGCTGGAACGATCTCAGGGTAGGCTTTGTAAACCCCCTCAAACACGGTGTCCCAGCTGGCGCGTTCGGCATAGGTGCGCGCTGCCTTGCGCATGGCGGCAAGCCGAACAGGCTCGGCGAGCAGGCTGGCGATCGCCGGGGCAAAGCCTTGGTCGGGCACAACGCGTCCGGTCTCGCCGTCGCGTACAATCGATGCCGGCCCGCCGTCGGGCGTCACGATTGCGGGAACTCCGCTGGCGAGCGCTTCAAGGACCACGTTGCCAAAAGTGTCTGTGTGCGATGGAAAGACCAGCAGATCCATTCCCGCGTAGGCACTTGCGAGCGTTTCGCCGCGCAGCACGCCGGTGAACTCGGCGCGGGGAAGCCGCTCCCGGAGCCATTGCTCCTCCGCGCCGTGACCGACGATGCGAAACCGGAACCTGATTTGGCTCTGGTCCAGCTCCTGCTGAATCCGGGCCATCAGCACCACGTTTTTTTCTACAGAGAGGCGGCCCACATAGCCCAGCACCATATCTGTGTCGCTCTCGGGGCGCCTGCGTCTGGCAGGGTTGAAGAGTTGGGCATCGACTCCGCGCGGCATCAGCCGGCAACTCTGGCCAATTTTCCGTTCGAGCTCTTCGCAGAGCTGCGGGTTGGGAGCAAAGAGCACGCGCGCCTTGCCGTATAAAACCGCAATGAGCGCCATGGAGAGGTTCTCGATTCTGCGCGCAGCGGCGGCCGACGCTCTGTCTGGAAGGAAACGCAAGAGCCATGTTGCACGGCGAGCCGCGTACTCGTGCACATTGGTGTGCCAGCTGGCGGCCAGAGGCAGATTCATCTGGTGGGCCAGCCAGGCCCCGAGCATTCCAACATCGCTCGGGCCGGTAATGTGGATGAGGTCAGGCTGAAAACGGCGCAACGTCTCGCGAACAAGGGCCGTATGGCGGAAAAACGCAGGGTCGAAGCGCAAGTCCTTTTCCAGTGAAAAGGAGAGGATGCTCCGGGGCAGCTCAAGGGTCCATATGCTGCCCTCGATCTGGAGCCGCTCCTCGCGATTGCCGGCGCGCACACAAAGAAAGGGCAGGCTTTGCCTCCTCGCGAAGGCTTCAAAGTGGCGGCTGGTGTGGGCGACTCCGTTCACTTCGTGGAACGAGTCGGGAAAGTAAGCCACACGCGGGGTGGGATCGACCATTTGGTTAGAGCCGTTCCAGAGTTCGCGCGCCATGTTCAGTTTGGTAGCGTTTTCTCTAACTTAAGGGCTGTGGGTTCATGGTGCGGCTGCTTTGGACCGCTGTAGCCGGTCAGCAAGTCAGCCGGGCGGCAGGTTCGCCTCCCAGCCGCCGTGCCGTTACCCTTCGTGATCACCAAGGGCAAGACGCAACTGGTCGGACTCGCTCCACGCGAAGCGAAGGCTGCCGGAGACCGGACCGCGACCCATCATTTGCACCAGTGCAATGCAGCCGGAGATGGCGCGCGGCGCAACGCCATTCGGCCAGAGTTCGCACAGGGGGCGAACGGCGCCATCGGCGCCGGGATGGTAGACGCGCTCGTCCCAGACACGCGAACCCACCGGAAACTCCGGATAGTGCCTGATCGCATCGATGGTGGACTGCAGCATGCGATGCTTCCAGGGCTCGGCGTACTGGGGCATGAAGAGCACGTTGCTGCGCTTGTCGCGGCGGATCTCGTGCACGAACTCGGTAAAGCTTGTTGCATTCGTCAGGTTGATGTTGGCGTTGGGCTCCACGCCGTGCCGGTCGCCGCCGGAAACCAGAATCAGGTTCCACTGCTCTGCCAGGCGGCGGACCGCGCGATTCTCTTCCCAGTTGCGCAATCCGTTGAGCTCAAGGGCATGAATGTAGGCTCCATGCCTCTGCAGGAACTCATTTACCCGGAAGCTATGGCGCTCTTTGCCGATCAGGTAAAGATCCCACATCGGGTGGTTGAGAACGGTCAGTACATTGGGCTCGCGGTCCAACGCCGCCAGGATGTCGGTGAGGCGGCTGTCGCTCGGATGCCTGGTAAAGTCATCGAGCATGGCCATCCATCCGGCCGCCCGGGCGCTGGGCAGATTGTGAATGCCCAAATGGAAGGACTGTTCGCGGTAAGGAGCGCTCCACTCGAGCGACACCGGAATCTGGCGGGCACTGGGAACGGTGCGCAACAGCATGGGGGCGGTTATGGTGTCGTGGTCGGTAATTGAGACCATGGCATCGAGGTCCAGCTTCTGGATCTGACGGCTTTCCAGATCGAAGGCCAGCTTGGGCGTCATGGGCGGCGTCCAGTAGCTGGCGGCGTAATCGACGCGCACTCCATGGAACTGCTCAGCGCGGCGTTCCAGCCGCGAAAGCAAAGGCCGCATGAACGGGTACTGGTTGCCGAAGTTGGCTAGAAAATCGAGCGTTTCCTTGGATTGATTTGTGTGGCTGTGCAGTGAGACGCCATTCGTGAAACCCCGCGGCGCGCTCCGGTCGCGCCATAGGTACGAAATTGTCGCATTGGGCATGGCCGCTCCTTGGTTCGCGATCTGATTCGCGATCAAGCTCGAACTCTTAACCCAATTGTGCATACAAAACCATGAAAGGAAGGTGAATGGACGGCGAACGGCATGTCAATCGCCAGAGGTATCTAAAGCATAAACCCTAATCTCTGGGAGAGCTACTTCCTTGTTGCGGCCAGCTCCGGAGCCAGAAAATCAGCCAGAGTCCAGCCTGCCATCAAATCCTCGCTTCGGTTCACATTCTGGCGGCTTGCCGGACCGCCCTTGGCAGCCGCCTCCGCCTCGGGAACCAGATAATTCTCGGTCAGCCGCCGGCTAAGAATCTCGAATGCCTCTTCCGGCGTCTCGGCAACTTCGAAAAGTTCAAGGTCCCTGGGTGAGATGGCGCCGGTATCAACCAGAGCGTCCAGGTTGAGAACTTTTTTCCAGTATTCCCAGCCGTAAACCACTACGGTGATTTTCTTGCCGAGCTTCTGGGTCTGCACCAGGGTCAGGATTTCGAACATCTCGTCGAGAGTGCCAAAGCCGCCTGGAAAAACGACGAGAGCCTTGGCGAGGTAGGCAAACCACAGCTTGCGCATGAAAAAGTAATGAAATTCAAAGTTCAGCGCAGGAGTGATGTAGGGATTGGGCACCTGTTCGAAAGGCAGCCGGATGTTCATGCCCACGGTTTTGCCTCCGGCCTCGCTGGCCCCGCGATTGGCCGCCTCCATGATTCCGGGGCCACCTCCGGAAGTCACAACAAAGCGCTGCCTGCGCGTGGGCAACTGGCGCGTCCAGCGGGTGAGCAAAAATGCCAACTTGCGTGCGTCCTCATAGTAGCGGGCCATCTCTACTGCGGCCACGGCTCGTTTCAACTGCAGCTCACTGGCCTCGCCAGAGACGATCTGGGGTAGACTGGCCGGCTGCTCGTTGCTGGGCGCCGGCTGCCGGGAACCTGTATTTTCAAGCAGCTCAAGCTCATGGCTGGCTTCGTCACGCCCGCGGAATCGCGCCGAACCGAAAAAGACCACAGTGTCCTGGATCCGCTCGTGGCGGAAACGGGCGAGCGGTTCCAGGTACTCTGAGAGGATCCGAATGGGTCTTCCGTCGGCGCTGTTCAGAAAGTCGGGATTCTCATAGGCCAGCGGCGCCGTATCGAGCGGCGGCGGCGTCCCGTCATCGGGAATCACGGCGGAGACACCTTCCGCGGCAGGGGCGGCGGGATCGCCGGCAGGTTCTGCCTTCACTTCGGGTCCCCGTTTCCCGGTTCCCGAATCCTTATCCCTTTCGTTCATGGCTCTTTATCTCGAGAGTCTCTGGGCTGCGTTTGTGAATCGCTTCGGAAAAGGCGACCCACAGGTTCAACAGGCCAAGTCCCGAAACCAAACCGCGCACGGCGCCGTTGGCGGCGTAAATCGCCAGCGTCGGAAAATGAATGAAAAGCGGGTTCTGGTCCCAAAAACCTCTGGACCATGGCGCAAAACAGAGTGCGAGTCCCAGATACATGCGCAGCAGGACGCGCAAGAACAGCTCGACGCGCTCCAGCCACCGGGGGATGCGATGGCGGGCATGCCCGGCGGCGGCGGCAGCAGCCGGTAGTCCCGCACCCGCCGTGGCCCCGGCAAGCGGAGGCTCAGCAAGCGGCGCAGCGCCCATCGCTAGCGAAGACGATCTGGTTTCCTGCCCTTGGGACATTCGAATTGCCGTACCCGTCGGCCTCCGGTCGCGACCGGATTCGCGCCTTTCCGCCCTGTAGTGCCCCGGGCTGGCAACGGACCCCGTACTGCCACGTTATCACAGGGGGCAATCGCCGGGTCGCCCGTCGGTACCCCTCTGAATCGGCATCGAAGCGGCATCACGAACCGCACGGCAATCTCCTTTCGCAGCCGGTTTTTCGACCCCGCGCCTTGTCGCTGGTTCATTCAGACTAGCCCCTGGTTGGCTTGATCTCGAACGCGGATGAGAGAATGGGATTGGACCTTTAGCCGCCGGGCGATCTCCGCGCCGGCATGAGGGATTGCTGGTTATGCTGCGCGTCCTATCCACGCTTCTCTTTTTGAACCACCGTTTGCATCCTGGCCTGCTGGAGCTGGCAGACCGCTCCGGAGCCGAGGCGGTGGAGATCTTCGCTGCCCGCCAACATTTCGATTACACGAGCCGCGAAGACGTGGCTGAACTGGCAGAATGGTTCGGTTCGAACTCCCTGCGGCCTTTTTCCATGCACGCGCCTCTGTTTCCTGACCGCGAAATGGGCCGGGCCGGGGCGCCGAGCGTAAATGTCATCCATCCGGAAAAGAGCCGGCGCATCGACGCAATGGACGAGATCAAACGTGCCCTGGAATCAGCCGAGCGCATTCCTTTCCGCTATCTCATCGTTCACCTGGGCGAGCGGGACGATTCGTGGTCGCAGCGCACCATTGAGTTTGCGCAGACCGCTCTCGAACACCTTGGCGCCTTCGCCCGGCCGCTCGGCGTGCAGCTGCTCGTTGAAAACCTTCTCAGCGAGCCCACAACGCCCACCCGCCTCATGGCCATTCTCGAGATCGGGCACCTGTCAGATGTCGGAGTTTGTCTCGATCTGGGGCATGCGCACTTGACTTGCGGCGTGAGGGAAGCGATTTCCGCTGTCGGCAGCCGGCTGGCGGCCGTTCATGTGCACGACAATCACGGCCTGAAGGACGACCATCTCTGGCCCGGTGACGGCGCCATCGACTGGCCGGCGGTGGCCGCGGCATTGAACGCTCTCCCCCGCCCCCCCGCCACGGTTGCGGAGATTCACCACGGACTCTTTGAGACGGCCGCCTCGATCGAAACGCGGCTGAAGGACGCCTTTGCGCCTTTCAACTGCGGGTCGCCTCTGGAGCCCTCAAAGTAGCTTCCAGCGCCGGGGATGTTCTCATTGCCGTACAGGCCCTTTGGGGATGGGCGTGGACCTCACGCAGGGCAACCGAGGGTGAGGAAGAGCGCAATCCGGGCTTCCAACCACCTGAAGGTTAAGCACCGTTGAAGAAGCGATTCCGTCGCCTGAAGCGACGATCTCGACGTTGTAGTCGCCCAACACGGCCCGGCTGGTGGCTGCGAGCGTGAGCCAAACGGGATAAGCGTTTGCCCCGGAGACCTGGACAACGGGATTGACCGACCAGGACGCGGTCACTCCCGCAGGCAGACTGCGGGCGAGGAGAGAAATCGTGCCGCTGAACGAACCTCCGGTGGCCGCCGTCAACTCGACCCGCGCAGAGCTGCCGCCGCGCGCGATGCGCAGCTGGCTGGAGTTTGCGGAAAGTGTGAGCGTGGGCGGGGTGGTGACCGACACCAAACCCCACACCGAAACAAGCTGCGCCCCATCGACCGAACCCAGGCCCGTGGCGAGGTTGTAGGTTGCGCCGGAGGCAGTGAACCCTGTGACGCCGGGAACTGAATTATTCCCTGAAAGCGTGGGGTGAAAAGGCGATTGCGCATCCGCGGCGAGAGGATAAAGCTCCTCGTTGGCGTTTCCCTGCCCCTCGCCTCCGCGGGAGCCCAGCACCAGCGCCATCACTCCGGCGAATGAAGGCGAGGCCACCGACGTTCCCGAGACGATCCAGTAGCTGCCGTTCTCGACTGCGAAGTAGCCGTCGTGATCGGCCGCCGAGAGCGCGACGTCAGGCACGGCTCGCATAGCTCCGGCGGCGCCGACTCCGTCGATTCCCTGCTGAAAATCCGGCTGCTCGTAGACCTGGCTGACGCCGCCCCCCGAGGCCCACATTCCGGAGCCGCCATTCAGGGCGCTTTCGTTCCAGACCTCCTCGGGAATGTAGCCGAGCGCGGAACCGTAGCTCGAGGAGTTTGTCGAAGACCAGTACTCGGATAGATCGGAGTCCTCGCTGAACTCCGTGCCTCCTATGCAAGTGGAATAGGGCGGGCTGCAGAGGCCGTTGACCGCTGCAATGGAGCCTGAGCTGTCTGAGCCCGAGGAGCAGCCGGCAGCCCCCGCGTCCCCTGAGGCCACAAAGACACTGATTCCCTCGCTGGCTGCCTGCTTCCAGAGGCTGTTGTAGAAGGCGAGTTCGGCAGTCCCCATCTGCTGCTCGCAACTGCCGTAGCTGACGCTCAGGATGGAGGCGAGCTTGTGATTGACAATCCAGGCCGAAGCCAGATCGATGCCGTCGGTCGTTCCTGTAGAGGGCTCGGCGACAAGCGTGATGGAAGCCGATGGCGCCACAGCGCCGCTCCATTCGACGTCCACGGTTGATTCCACCTGATCGTCGGCAACGAAACCAGGATCGGAAGCCGGCAGAACCACCGTGGGAGCGTTGGCCGCCAGGCCGGCCATCGAGCGGAAAGCGGCAACGTCGTCCAACTTGATGTTGCTGCGTCCGGCGATGGCGATCGCGGCGCCCGAACCGGTGATTTGCTGGCCGTAGAGCGGGTTCAGGTCGTAGATGGTTGCGAAATCGGCGGGAAACAGGTAGTGCGTGGCGCCTGCCGAGTAAAGAGGGGCCGCTTCAGCCTTTCGCAAGCTCCGGATTTCGGCCCCGCGGCGAAAGTCGTGAAGCGAGACCACGCCCACCACCGCATCGGCCAGCGCCGCGGGAATCTGCGGGTCCCGCGAGTTGGCGATGTGCGCAAGGCCCTGAACCTGGTAGCGCCGCATTCCGGCGTGAAAGGCCGCGTCCACCTGCCCGGCCGTTCCGGAAAAGAGAATGAGACGGCGCCCGGCTGGAACTTCGTCGATGGTGAAGCCCTCTGAGAGAAGCCATGCCTCCACGCGCTCCAGATCCTCATCGCCGATTCCGAAGCGCGTTCCGTATTCTTCCGGCGTGAGCCATTGATGAAAAAGCGGCGAGTGGGGGTCGTGCTGGGCCTGAACGAGTCCATCAAGATCAGTCTGCTGCGCAGCCGACGGCTTGAGCAGCAGCATCATGCGATCAAGGCGCACTTGGGCGTCGAGCCCGCCCATGTCAGATTCGGCGCGCGCGAGCGGATGCACGTTGCCGCCAGGGGCCACGGTTTGAGCTGAAGCAGATTGAACGGCACGAGCTGAGGCAGGCGCGTTGGCGGGAAGATCGGCTGACAGAGGACGAGATTGAATGGCCTGAAATGCAGGCCTGGCTGCTGGGATCGATGCGCCGGCCACAAGCACCACGGCAAGAGATAAGAAAATTCTTTTTCGGATCAGCATCCGCGCCCTTCGCTGACGCTGAGGCCGCGGGAAAGTGGAGTCCGGTCCGCCGCAGTATTAGCGTCTTCTCATCTATCGGCGGGATTGGCGGGCGCGGTGAGGAATTCCGGGGAGAAGATGAGGGCGCCAATATTACGAATGTCCTTAAAGAACGCTAATTTTGATCGCGAAAATAGGTGCCCGCTTTTCAAATCGGGACAACCCTGCCGCCTCCTCGGGGCGTCCAACGGTGACTGTGCACGCAAAACCTAGGAGGTGAGAATTCATGGATAAGGACCGGATGAAAGGTGCGGCCAACGACGCGGCAGGACGAGTGAAGCGTCAGGTGGGCGAGTGGACCAACAACCCCCGCACTCAAGCGGAAGGAGCGGCTCAGCAGGCGAAGGGCAAGGTCCAAAAGGCGTGGGGCAACGTGAAAGACGCCGCAAAAGACGCCACGCGCAACATCGGTACGAACGTAAACCGTGAACATGGCGGCGGTTACCGACTCCCGAGCGCGCGGCAGAGCGAGACGGAGCGCGAACGGGAACACGCGCATTCCGGCAGTGGTCCAGACAATTGGAAGCATGCGTAGGGAGAATTCGAGCTAAACCCGGCCAATGAAACCAGAAAGCCGAGCAGGCAGCAGGAGGCTCTGCCTGCCTCGGTCTGTCCGAATCCCAACACTTGAAAGAATCTTCTAACAGATGCGAGGCAGTTGCTCGCCGATCATCGTGGGGATGACGCGGCTGGCGCCGAGGCCGGTGCGGGCAATGAGAAGCCCCACGTGGTCCGCGGTAGCCTGGCCGATGCGCGCGGCGTCGCGGCCGAGCGGGTGAGCGCGGAGCGCTTCGAGCGCGCGATCGGCGGCCTCGGGCGCGACAAAAAACACGGCCTTGCCTTCATTTGCTACATACACGGGATCGAGGCCCAGCAGTTCGCAGGCCGACTGCACCTCAGGACGGATGGGCAGGCTCGTCTCGTCGATGCGCACGCCGATCCCCGAGGCGCGCGCAATCTCGTTGAGCGTGGAGGCGAGACCTCCTCGCGTGGGGTCGCGCATGGCATGAACGGCGGGGCCCACGGCGTCGAGAACCGCTGCAATCAGGCGGTTGAGTGCGGCACAGTCGGAGACGATAGGGCTTTCGAACTCGAGGCCCTCGCGCACGCTCACGATCGCCATCCCGTGATCGCCCAGAAAGCCGGAGACAAGGATCGCGTCGCCGGGCTGCGCGCGCTGAGGACCAACCGCGATGCCCTCTCGCATCACTCCCACGCCCGCCGTGTTGATGTAGCAGCCATCGCCATGACCGCGCTCGACCACTTTGGTGTCGCCGGTGACGATCTCGACGCCCGCCTCAGCAGCGGCGCGTGCCATGGCGTTGACGATGGCAGCAAGCTGGGCCAGCGGCAGGCCCTCTTCAAGAATGAATCCCGCAGTAAGGAATTTTGGATCGGCGCCAGCGACGGCCAGGTCATTCACTGTGCCATTGACGGCCAGCTCACCGATAGAACCTCCGGGAAAAAACAGTGGATGGACGACGAAGGAGTCGGTGGTGAGGGCGATGCGCGAGGCGGGCAGGGAAAGTACGGCCGCGTCGCCGAGATTCTCCAGCGCCGGATTGCGGAAGGCAGGCAGAAACAAATGCTCGACCAGCTCATTGCCCAGCTTGCCTCCTCCGCCATGGCCCATCACGATGGTGGGGTAATCGGCCAGCGGCAGCGGGCAGGACCAGTTGGAGAAGTCGGGCATTGCTTTTGGCTCCTAGCTCCTAGCTTCTCAGCTTTGGCAAGATCCTGTTCTTTTTCGATTCGTTGCGGCCCTGAGATACGAGCTAGAGGCTAGAACTGGTTGCATAAATGGTTCGGCCTCAAGGTAGGGACTTATGCCTGGGGCAGGTTGATTGTTGAACTGCTTCTATGAAGAAGCGGCCGGAGTTGTTAAGCGAGGAGCAATGGAGGATTTTGGAGCCGTTGTTTCCTGAACCCAAGCGTCGCAAGGATGGTCGGGGAAGGCCTTGGGCTGCTAACCGCAGGTGCGTAGAAGGCATTCTGTGGGTTCTGCGTACTGGAGCACGATGGCGCGACATGCCCGAGCAGTACCCGGATGGCTCGACCTGTTGGCGTCGATTGCGTAGCTGGGAGGAACAAGGCGTATGGCAAAGGGCTTGGCGCAAGCTGTTGTCGATGTTGGACCAGCGCCGGCTACTGGATTGGGAAGAAGCCTTTCTGGACGCCACCTTTGTCACGGCCAAAAAGGGGGCTCGGCAGTCGGCAAAACCCGTCGTGGGAAAGGTACGAAGTGCATGGTGGTGGTCGACGGCAACGGCATACCTGTCGGAGCGCAACTTGCGTCCGCGCAACTGGCCGAGTGCAGGCTGGCCGAAAGCACGCTCGCAGCGGTGAAGGTTCCGCGTCAAGGGCGAGGCCGGCCGCGCTCCCATCTCAAACGGGTTATTGCCGATCGCGGCTACGATTCCGACGCCCTGCGCAAGCGATTTCATCAGCGTGGAACGGAGTTGATTGTTCCCTACCGCAAGAACATTCGCAACCGGCGCTTTGAGGACAAACGCAAGCTGCGACGCTACAGGAAACGCTGGAAAATCGAACGCACCAACGCCTGGCTGCAGAATTTCCGTCGCATCCAGGTCCGATATGACCGCATTATCACCGTGTTTCAGGGCTTTTTTCATTGTGCTTGCCTGATCATCGCCTTGAGGCATTTATGCAACCAGTTCTAGGAGCTAGAAGCTGTCTTTGCTCGAAAGAAACCTGCCGTAGTTATAGTACGCGGCGCAGGCGCCTTCGCTGGAAACCATGGTCGCGCCGAGCGGACGGCGCGGCGTGCATTCCTTGCCGAAGGCCGGGCACTGGTCGGGCTTGATGGAGCCGCGCAGCACCTCGCCCGCGTGGCAGAGCGGCGACTCATGCGAGTGAATATCGCCCGTGCCGAAGCGCTCTTCGGCGTCAAACTCGCGGTAAGCCTCGCTCAGCCGCCAGCCGCTGCCTGGAATCACGCCAATGCCGCGCCATGCGCGGTCGGTGACTACGAAAACTTCGGCGAGCAACTGCTGTGCCTGGCGATTCCCTTCCCTCGAGACGACGCGCGCGTAAGCGTTTTCGACCTCGTGGCGGCCGGATTCAAGCTGCACGACCGCGCGGCGAATGGCGTCGAGCAGATCGAGCGGCTCGAAGCCCGCGATGACGATGGGAACCTTGTATTTCTTGGCCAGCGGCGGGTACTGCCACCAGCCCATCACGCTGCAAACATGACCTGCGGCAAGAAAGGCCTGGACCTGGTTGCCGGGATCGCCAAGGATGGCTTCGATGGCCGGCGGCACAAGCACGTGCGACACGAGCAGCGAAAAATTCTCGAGGCCGCGACGCTTCGCGATGTGTACGCTCATGGCGTTGGCCGGGGCGGTCGTCTCAAAGCCCACGCCGAAGAAGACAATCTGGCGATCGGGATTCTTCACCGCGAGTTCCACGGCATCGAGCGGCGAGTAGACGACGCGTACGTCGCCGCCGCGGCCCTTCACTTGAAAGAGATCGCCCTCGGAGCCGGGGACGCGGAGCATGTCGCCGAAAGAGCAGAAGATCACGCCCGGCTGCGAGGCGATGGCGAGAGCCTTGTCGATCAACTCGAGCGGCGTGACGCAGACCGGGCAACCCGGGCCGTGGATCATCTCCACACTCGCGTGGGGGCCCTCGGGAAGCATCTGGTCGATGCCGTTCTTAATGATCGAGTGGGTCTGGCCGCCGCAGACCTCCATGATCTTCCACGGGCGGGTGGTGACGCGGCGAATCTCCTGCGCCAAACTTCGTGCGATCTCGCTATCGCGGAATTCGGTGAGGTACTTCATGCGTCAACCAGCAGCGCTAGCGGAGTTAGCGGGGCTAGCGGGGTTAGCGGCGTTAGCGGCGCCAGGTCTGGCTCTGCTTGCTGCTCGCGCTGAATGCCTGATTCTCAAGAAAACCATCCCTCAGCGGCTGAAGCCGCGCCTGTCAGCGGGGGCTAGCGTTGGGGGCGGAGTGAGCGAAGCTTGGGCTAGCACCGCCAGCTCCGCTAACGCCGCTAACTCCGCTCTGTTTCACAACTTCCGTCCGGGCAGTTCGATTGCGGCCGGGTGGCGGCGCGCGCAAAGGCCTCTTCCTCGCCGGCAAGCTCTTCCTGCAAGGCGCCGATCTGGCGAAGATCTTCAAGGGTCTGCTCGGCGGTCTCGGCGTCGACTTTGGAGAGAGCGAAGCCGGCGTGGACGATCGTGTAGTCGCCAACCTCCACTTCGGGAACGCAATCGAGGCAGACGCGCTTGACGATGCCGCCGAAGTTGACGCGGCCCATGCGGATGCCGTGCTCAACGGCGATCTCTTCGACGCGGCCTGGAATGGCGAGGCACATGGCTACTTCTATTATGCGGCGGCGGGGTCGCATTGAGCGGTTATTTTCGTCCAATCATGTTTGCCAAAATGACCTTCAGATCGCTTCGAATTGTCCATAAAAACCAAATCAAGCACGCAACAACAATCAGACCGTACCGGCTCCGATCCTTGAATATCCAGTCCATGACAACCCAAAATCGGGGGCCGAATGTCCAAGCGAGCAGTGCGAAGAATCCAATGACTCCTAAGGCCGTAATCCAGAGCTTTAGTCGATCGTGCAACGGGCGGAGTGGAGTTTTGTCAAATGTCGGAAGAAAGCCATGCAATCCAGGCTCGGAGGCTTTCACTTGATTGACAAGCACGGAAAGGTAGTTGTCGCTTTCGCTCAGTTTCACGGCTGCCTCGTCCCATGCCTCCGTATCAATTCGATTTTGAGAAGGATGGCGAGAGGCGATTTGCCGAATCAGGTTTCCGATCTTTTGTTCATATTCGTCGTGATCACAATTCCTATCGAACTCCGCAATGGACTGCTTCTTTTCCCGTAGGGTCCAATCGCTTTCGGAGTAGTAGAGCATCCTCCGTTCGATTTCCGAAAGCGGCACACCCTCGCGAACAGCCTCTTCGGCAATGCGACTGGCCAGGTAATCTTTCGCTTGCTCGATCGTCTTGAACTGATTCACATCCGGGATTTTACCGCAGCTCGGTCCGGTCCCTTGGCCCCTCTTTCCCTTGTTCTCGGCTTTTCAGTCCGAGACGATCACTTCCCCCGGCAGAATCGGCCGCGTGCGCGGCAGGATGCCCCGCGAGGCGAAGAATCCCATGATCGCAAGAACCGCGACGAAGGCTAGAAGTTTGACGAGGCTGCCGGTGCGCGTCTCGGGCAGCGTCTTCCAAAGGATGAGCAGCACGGTCTGCGCGGCGGTGACGGCCCAGACCGATCCGTAAAAGTAGCGGCGCTCCGTGCCTTCGCCTTGAGTGGACGGGCCCACGCGAGGCAGCCATCCCATGATGCCCAGCATCAGAATCAGCGCGCAGAGCGGCGAGTAGGCGTAGACATAGATCTGCTTGAGCCGCCAGACGCCGGTAACCACGGAAATCAGCAGGCCGGCAAGGTTCAGCAGAGCGAAGTTGAGAACGGCATTCCAAGCGAATGTGTAGCAGACCTTGCGATACAGCGGATTGGGCTTGTCCTCGTCGAAGCGAAGGATGTAAGGGCGATGTTCGCAGCCCGGCAGTTGCGCCGCAAGGCCCGCGATGCCCGTGCCCACGAGCACCACCGCGAGCCACGCCCAGTTGGCCCAGTGAAATCCTCGGTCGAAGAGGCCGAAAGTGAGCGGGCCGGGCGCGAGAAAGAAAACCCAGATCCAGATAGGCCAGTGCGCCAGCCGGTAAAGTCGTGTGTTGCGCTCGCGGATTTTGCGTTGCCGCGCGTATTCCACTTTGCCGTTGTATTTCATCAGTACAAGTCTCACTGTGAGCGCGCCAACCCGCTCCGATCGCGGGCCGCGAACTTGCCTACTCCACGGTCACGGATTTGGCCAGGTTGCGCGGCTGGTCGACGTCGCAGCCCCGGCGGACGGCAATGTAGTAGGCCAGCAGTTGCAGCGGCACCACCTCGATGATCGGCGACAGCAACTCCGGCGCGGCTGGAATGAAAATCACGTGCTCCACCAGTCCGCCGATCGTGGTGTCGCCCTCGGTGGCCACGGCGATCACGCGGCCCGAGCGTGCCGTAACTTCCTGAATATTGGAGAGGGTTTTCTCGTAGCGCAGTTGGCTGGCCGGATCGCCGGGGTCGCGCGTGGCAATCACCACCACAGGCAGCGTTTCGTCGATGAGGGCGTTGGGGCCGTGCTTCATTTCGCCGGCCGGGTAGCCTTCTGCGTGGATGTAGGAAATCTCCTTGAGCTTGAGCGCCCCTTCCAGAGCGATCGGGAAGTGGATGCCACGCCCGAGGTAAAGGAAATCGCTGGCCGTGGAGAACTCGCGGGCCAGAGCCTCGCACTGCGCGGTGCGGCTGCGGAGCACCTCCTCGATCTTCGCGGGGATGCGGCTGAGCTCCTCGATGAGCCTGACCGACTGCTCCTTGTCGAACCTGCCGCGAATCTGACCCAGCTTCATGGCCAGCAGAAAGAGCGCGGTCAATTGCGAGGTGAAGGCTTTGGTCGAGGCCACGCCGATCTCCGGGCCGGCGTGGGTGGTTATGGAGCCGTGGGCCTCGCGCGCCACCATGGCGCCGACCACGTTGCAGATGGCCACGGTCTTCGAGCCCAGCGCCTTCATCTCGCGCTGCGCGGCCAGGGTGTCGGCGGTTTCGCCCGATTGCGTAATGAGCAGACCCAGCGCCTCGGGACCGGTAATGGGATTTCGGTAGCGGTACTCACTGGCGTAGTCCACGTCGACGGGCAGCCGGGCCAGGCGCTCAATCATGTACTTGCCAGCCAGAGCGGCGTGCCAACTGGTGCCGCAGGCGGCAACAGTTACGCTCTCAATGCGGCGCAACTCGCCGTCGGGAATCTCCATTTCCGCCAGATAGACCTGGCCGGAGTCGAGCGAGACTCGCCCCAGCGTGGTGTCGCGCACTGCCTGCGGCTGCTCCCAGATCTCCTTCAGCATGAAATGCCTGTAGCCGCCTTTTTCCGCCTGGACCGGGTCCCACTGGATGTGCGTGAGCTGCCGCACGATGGGGTTGCCATTGAAGTCGGTCAGCTTGACGCCCGCCGGCGTCAGGATGGCCATGTCGCCGTCCGCCAGAAAGTAAATGTCGCGGGTATGATGCAGAATTCCGGGCACATCGGAGGCAATGAAGGACTCTCCTTCGCCTACTCCGACGACGACCGGCGGGCCCATGCGAGCGGCCACGATCTTGTCGGGCTCGGCCGCGGAGAGAATTCCCAGCGCAAAGGCGCCCTTGAGGCGCTTGACGGCGCGGCGCACGGCTTCTTCCAGCGGAATGGGCGAATGAACCGCTTCGGCGTCCTTTTGCATCTGCTCGACCAGGTGGGCGACGACCTCGGTATCCGTCTCAGTGACGAATTTGTGACCCTGTGCAATCAGCTCGCGCTTGAGTTCGAGATAGTTTTCCACGATGCCGTTGTGAACCACGACGATGCGACCGCTGCAATCGCGGTGGGGATGGGCGTTTTCTTCGGTAGGCCGGCCGTGGGTGGCCCACCGGGTATGGCCGATTCCGAACGTGCCCTCGATGGGATGGCCGTTCAGGATCTCCGCCAGATTGTGGAGTTTACCGGGAGCGCGCCAAACCTCAAGGGACTGCTTTCCGGGGCTGCCGACAGCGATGCCTGCCGAGTCGTAACCGCGATATTCCAGGCGCTTCAACCCCTCGAGAATGAGCGGCACGACCTTCTTCGGACCGACATAACCCACGATTCCGCACATAGGACGATTGTAAGCGGCTTAGGGGAAGCTACTTCGAAAGGGCGCCGGAAAACGGCCGATTTTGCGGGTATGCGCCTCAATCCAAAGTCACGAACAGGGGGATCTGGCGTGAATTTTGAGCCCCCCCAGAGCGCGCGAAAAGCTCTGAAGGGAGCGCCGCGAAGGCTGCCGATCCTGTGTATACGCTGCGATTCACAGATCGAGATCGCCAGTAAACAGGCGTGTACACCGCAGAGGGGGCTCCCAATTTAACTGCTTGAAAATAAGCATCTTCATGCGGAACAGATTTGGCGGGAGAATTGCACGACTACCCCTGAAAGGGGGTTCCGGGGCATGGGCGTGCACTCATTCGCATGGTGGCCGACTCTCGCTGTTGTAGCCATGGCGACCTTGACGGATCTGCGCAGCCGCCGCATTCCGAACTGGCTGGTCCTGCCGTTTCTCGTGGCAGGGGTGGTAGTTTCCGGCTTGTTCCACGGCTGGCACGGAGTGTGGCTGAGTGTGGCAGGCGTGGCTTTGGCCCTTGGGACCTTCGGAATCCTTTTCTTTATGGGCGGGATGGGCGCCGGCGATGTAAAACTATGCGCCGCCATCGGCGCCTGGATCGGGCCTTCCCAGCTTGTGATTGCACTTGTCCTAACGGGACTCGCCGGTGGAGTGATGGCGCTTGCCTGGGCGGTATGGGGCGGATTCCTGAAGGACCTTTTCGCGGGCACCGGTAATCTCGTTTTTGGATGGAAACAGAGTGGGACCCAGAGTGATCCAAAGGTGCAGTTATGCCGCCGGCTCCCGTATGCGCCGGCGATCGCCATCGGGACGGTAATCTCGTTTTTTGCCCGGTAAGCGCCGGGATTGCAAACCTGCCCAATGGGCGAAAGTTCACAAATCACCGATCGACTTTAAAAAAACTCGCACGGGACGGAGCCACAATCCAGTGAATTCCTTTCTTTCTCTACTCCCCAGTTCTCCCGGCTCAGACGGCATTCAGGCCGACCCGCTTTCGGTAGCGCTGATTGGACCCGACGCTGCGCGCCGCATGGAGGCGGCGGCGATGGTGGCCGGTTGCGCGGTCGGGGAGATCCGACAGTTTTCCGCCTACCCCCAGCCTCGTGACGTCCGTGCGGAGCTGATCGATCCGCAGTTCGACGTGGTCGTGATCGACCTGGAGAGCGACCCGGAGTGCGCGCTGGACCTGATCGAGAACATCTGCGGCAATAGCTCGGCCACAGTGATGGTCTACACGTCCCAGACCGATTCGGACCTGGTGGTCCGCTGCATGCGGGCCGGGGCGCGTGAACTCCTCACCCTGCCGTTTGCGCAGAACGTCGTGGCAGAGGCGCTGGTGCGGGCTGCGGCCAGGCGCCCGCAGATGCGGAAACCCAACAAGAAGACGCGCGGAAAGCTGCTGGTTTTTCTTGGGGCCAAGGGTGGGGCGGGCGTGACCACGCTGGCGTGCAACATGGCGGTGGCTCTGGGCCAGGATCAAGGGATGAAGACTCTGCTGATCGACCTCGATCTTCCCCTTGGCGACGCGGCGTTGAGCCTGGGTATCGTCTCCGAGTTTTCGACCGTGAACGCCCTCCAGGCTTCAGAGCGCCTGGACGGGGCATTTCTGTCGAAGTTGGTGGTCAAGCATCCGACCGGGGTGTCAGTACTGGCGGCTCCGGGCAAGTTCCCCCGTTACGAGCCCACCACCGAAGCCATTGACAAGCTGCTGGCCGTGGCGCGGCAGGAGTTCGACTACGTCGTGGTGGACGTGGGATCGAGGCTGGACCCGCAAATCACGTCTCTGTTTCGGGATGCTGCCCGGATTTTCCTGGTCACTCAGGCGGGCATAGCCGAACTGCGCAACACGAACCGGCTGATCTCACAGTTCTTTGCGGATGCGAGTCCCAGGCTTGAGGTTGTGATAAACCGCTACGAGCCGCGCGCCATGGCAGTCACTGAAGAACACATCACCAAGGCACTCACGCGGCCCGCAGCATGGAAGGTGCCAAACGATCACGTCCTGGTGCGGCGCAACCTTATCAGCGCTACGCCGCTGGTGCTGGGTGACTCGAACCTCGCCAAGCGAATCCGGGAGATGGCCGCCTCAGTCACCGGCAGCACCGAAGCGCCGCCGCCAAAAAGAAGGGCTTTAGCTTGTTTGGCGCAAAGTAGGCAAGCCGTCGCCAGAATGGAAGAAACAACAACCGGAATGGAAGGAATAACGTGGAACAGCTGAATTTAGAGACCTACAAAGCTGAAATTCACCGGACCCTGATTTCAAAGCTGGATCTGGAGAAGCTCTCGCGCGTGAACAGCAGCCAGGCACGCCAGGCCGTTTCCGGGATCGTGAAAGAAATCATGGAACAGCAGCGGGTGCCGCTGAATCTCGACGAGCAGGAGAAGATTCACGTCGATCTGCTCGACGAGGTTTTCGGTCTCGGTCCGCTCGAGCCTCTGCTGCACGACCCGAAGATCTCCGACATTCTGGTCAACGACAGAGACCACATCTTCATAGAGAAAGGCGGCCTGCTGCAGAAGGTGCAAGCCAGCTTCCGCGACGACCGCCATCTGCTGCAAATCATCGACCGCATTGTCTCCCGGGTAGGTCGCCGGGTAGATGAGTCCTCGCCGATGGTGGACGCCCGGCTGCCGGATGGCTCGCGCGTCAACGCCATTATTCCGCCGCTGGCGCTGGATGGTCCGTCGCTCTCCATCCGGCGGTTTGGAACCGGCCCCATGGCCGCCAACCAGCTGGTCCAGATAAAAAGTATCTCACCGGAAATGATTGAGATGCTCTCGGCAGCGGTCAAGGCGCGCATCAGCATCCTGATTTCGGGGGGCACAGGCGCCGGCAAGACGACCTTCTTGAACATTATGTCGCAGTACATCCCCAACAATGAGCGGCTGGTGACCATCGAAGACGCCGCCGAACTCAGGTTGGCGCAGGAAAACATCGTACGGCTCGAGACCCGGCCTCCCAACATCGAGGGCAAGGGCGCTATTCGCCAGCGGCAGTTACTGATCAACAGCCTGCGCATGCGGCCCGATCGCATTATCATTGGCGAGGTGCGCGGCGAGGAAGCCTTCGACATGCTGCAGGCGATGAACACCGGGCACGAGGGTTCGATGACCACCATTCACGCCAACACCCCGCGCGACGCCCTCTCCCGCCTGGAGTCGATGGTGGCCATGAGTAACATGAACCTGCCGGAGAAGTCGGTGCGCCAGCAGATCGCTTCGGCTCTCACCCTGGTAGTTCAGGTCTCGCGCCTCAGCGATGGCACCCGCAAGGTGACCAGCGTTTCTGAGATCACGGGCATGGAAGAGAACGTGATCAGCATGCAGGAGATCTTCGCTTTCCATCGCAAGGGAATTGGACCGGACGGCCGAGTGATCGGAGTGTTTCAGCCCAGCCGCATCCGCCCCAAATTCCTCGAACGGCTCCGCATCTCGGGCATCATTTTGCCGCCGGAACTTTTCGAACGCGAAACCTTGGTGAACTGAGGAGTAAGGAGGGAGCGCCAATGATACCGATTGCGATTCTAGTCTTTCTGGGTATTTTCGTGCTTGTGGCGTTGCCGGCGATTGCCATCATCACGGCGCCGTCGAAGACCGACCGCCAGATGATTGCCGCTCTGGACACGGCCTTGACCAACGAAACCCAGGAGACAAGGCTTCAAATGTCGAGCCTGCGCAAGGAGCAACATCACAGCACCATTCCGTGGCTGAACCAGATGCTGCACCGGATGGAACTGGCGCCGCAGGTGCAGCGTTTCCTGGATCAGGCCGATACGACCTGGACAACGTCCAGGCTGTTGGCTGGCTGCCTGGCAGGCTTTGCCATACCGATGTATGTAATGTATCTGCGCTGGGGGTTTGTCCTTCTCGAGTTGCCTGTGGCGCTGGCCATTGGGATCTCTCCGATTCTGTGGATCTATTTCAAGCGCAAGCGGCGGTTCTATCGCTTTCAGGAAGGTTTGCCGGAGGCGCTGGACATGATGGTGAGCGGCCTGCGCGCGGGCCACAGCCTGATCGCAGCTATCGGACTGGTGGGGCGCGAGTGCGCTGACCCGGTGGGCTCAGAGTTCAAGACGTGCTTTGAAGAACAGAACTACGGCCTGGAAATGAAAGTGGCCCTCGACAACATGATTGAGCGGGTGCCACTGCAGGACCTGAGGATTGTGGTTACGGCCATCATGATCCAGAAAGAAAGCGGTGGAAACCTGGCCGAGGTTCTCGAAAAGACCGCGGGCTGCATCCGCGATCAATTCCGGCTCAAGCGGGATATTCGCACGCACACAGCTCAGGGGCGCCTGACAGGCCTCATTCTTACCTTGTTGCCCGTCGTTCTCGGCGTGATGATCTATTTCGTCAATCCGGATATGATGAGCACTCTTTGGACGCGGTCTATAGGCATAAAACTGATGTGGGCGTCCGGCATCATGACAGTAATCGGCGGCCTGATAATTCGCAAAATCGTGAATATGGAGGTCTGAAGAGAGAGTATGGGAATCACGATCTTCATCTTCTTCGACGTTTTCCTGCTGGTTGTCTGCCTGCTCCTGTTTATGTCCAGGCGGGAGTGGGCCGTTCGGCGCCTTTCCGAGGCGATCGACCTGCGGCCGAAGCGGGAAAGATCGATCAAGGACACCTTCCAGCAAACCGGTTCCTCGCTGGGTGGAATGATGGGGCATCTCGAGCAGATGCTGCCCAAGAGCGAGAAAGAGAAGTCCATCGTACGACAGCGCCTGGTCTACGCAGGGATTCGCAATGAGGCGGCGCTTCGAGCCTTCTACGGAGCCAAGGTGCTGATTCCGCTGTTATTGGCCGCGCTGGTGATGGTGACGGGAGTTGCGAAGCTGAGTCCCTTCATCATTTATTTGGCGGCGGTTGGAATTGGCTTCCTGATCCCGGATTTTTGGCTCGGGCGCCGGATCGCCGCGCGGCAGAAGCGCATTGAGCGGGGCCTGCCCGACGTGCTGGATATGCTGGTCATATGCATGGAGGCGGGTCTGGGCCTGGACCAGGCCACACAGCGAACGGCGGAGGAGTTGATGCGGGCGCAGCCGGATCTGTGCGACGAACTTACGTTGGTCGTGCTGGAGCATCGTGCCGGACAACCCCGCACCGAGGCCTGGAAGCACTTCGCCGATCGCACCGGCATCACCCCGGTTCGCAATCTCGTTACCATGATGGTGCAAGCCGAACAGTTTGGAACCAGCTTGGCCAAAACGCTGCGCGTGCACGCGGAAACGCTCCGCGTCCAGCGTATGCAGAGAGTGCAGGAGCAGGCTGCCAAGACTTCTGTCAAGCTTGTTTTTCCACTTGTATTTTTTATTTTTCCGGCGCTGTTCCTGGTAACTCTGGGACCGGCGGCGATTCTGATGATGGAGTCTTTCAAGCAATTGCTGAACCATTGAGGAAAGGAGGGAAAGCCCAAATGGATACTTCCGCGATTATCCGAATTGTAGCTGGTGTTTTGTTCGTGATCGTGATGGTGCTGCTTATCCAGCGCCGTCGCACGAAGCTGAAATAGCAGAATTGGCCGGTCTGCGGCGTCCCGGGGGGAGCCAGGCGCCGCAGCTTATCAGGATTCCCCGTTGACCGGATCTGGCGACGAGGCGAAGAATGCCGGGGGCAAGCGCCCGGGAGCGGAAAAGGGGGCATGGAACTCATGAATCGCGCTGCTCTGAAAGAGGATTCGACATACCGTTACTGGACGAATGCCGAATCGACAGGTGAAGCCGCTTTGGGAAACGACGGCGAGATGAGTCAGAATCCGTCGTTTGAGATGGGATCGCGGCATTGCGCCTACAACCAGACGAGGGAGTGCTTTCTCGGCCTGCACATCGTGATTGCCGATATCGAAACGCCACAGCTCAGACATCGCCTGGCAACCCTCTCCCTTAAATCGGGCGAAGGGCTATGGCTGAAGCCATTCCGCGAGATTCCCGCCAACATCGGAAGCCCGCTGGACTTGGTTTACCTCGATGAGGAACACCGCGTCATCGAGACCGTGGAGAGCTTTCCGACGTTCCTGGCGAGCCCTTCGATCCCGCACGCGGCGTCTCTGCTGGTTCTGCCCTTGCATTCGATTTATTGGTCCCAAACCCAGCGCGGCGACCAGTTGATGCTTTGCGAGGCCGAGGAAATGCAAAACTGCCTGGGGAAGATGACCGGTGCGAACAGCCAAACCGGATTGCCACTTTGGGAGAAATCTATGCGCAGAGACGGATCGCTACTCGTCGAAAACAAGGACGGCCACGACGCGAGTTCGGACGAGACGCAGCCGGCCGGCCGGATGCGCATCGCGCGGCGGCTGCAAAATTGGTTCCAACGCTGGATGGCGCCGGACAATCGCGCCGCTATTCGCGAACCGGCGCCCGACTTGGAAGCCTATTACTGGACCGGCGATGCTCCGCAAGCCCATAAGGTGCGCGACATAAGCGCGACAGGCTTGTACTTGATCACCGACTCGCGCTGGTATCCGGGAACGGTTTTGTTAATGAACCTGCAGCGGACCGACATTGGAGACGAGGCCGGCAAGTACGCCATCCCCGTGCATTCGCTGGTGATTCGCTCGGGCCCCGATGGCGTCGGGCTACAGTTCGTGTTGGAAGAAGGCAAGAAACAAATTGCAGGACCAAGCACCGCGGAAGTAGTCAATGGCAAGCAACTTGAGCAGTTCCTGCGCTCTCTCAGGAAGGACCAACCCTGAAGAGCGCCGCGCTCGGCGCGGGGATTTCTTGCGGTGAGTGGTTTGAGTGCGGCTGCGGTGCGAGATTGCCGACCTGCGGCACGAGGAGGCGGAAAAATGAATAACCTGATTCAATCCGAAGAACGGCCCACTCAAGCTCGCGGACGAAATTCCTCCGCCATGCCGGCTCGCCGCCGCAGTGCGTTCCTGCGCCTATGGAGGGGCGAAAAGGGCCAATCCCTTGTGGAAACCGCCCTCATTTTGCCCGTTATGGCCACGGTGATTCTCGCGACCTTCTCGTGCGGGATTCTGTTCAATAACTACATCCAGCTCACCAATGCGGCCGGCCAGGGAGCGGACTACCTCCAGACCATCCGTAAATCCTCGGCCGATCCCTGCGCCGACACCTTTACGGCCATATCCAACGCGGCTCCCACGCTCACCAAGGCCAGTATCTATGTCAGCATCATCCTCAACAACAGCAACAGCGCGTCTGCAAGTGGGAGTACGTATACCGGGACAGGGAGCGCGACATGTTCCGCGCAGAATTCCAAGTTGATCGCAGGAGCGCCTGCCACGGTAAACGTACAGTATCCGGCATCGCTGCTGATCTACGGAAGGAATTTCTTAGCGACGGGCGCAAAGATCTCGCAAACGGTCACGGTTTACGAGTTTTGATTTGAACAAGAGAACAAACCAAAGAGAGAAGGTAGGGAAACATGCCAAACAAGAGCCAGACCCAATCCCGAGTGGCGCTAAGCAGCGAGCAAGGCCAGCTTCTTCCCTGGGTGGCCTTCCTGATGGTGTGCTTGCTCGGCATAGGAGGTCTTTCCATTGACGTGGGGCGCGCCTTTGCGGTGCGCCAGGCACTTCAGAACTCGGCGAGCGCAGCGGCACTGGCCGCTTCAGGTCAGGTCTACAGCTCCTCCTCCACAAGCCAGGCGCAAACCATCGCAACCAACTACAGCGGCTCCATGTATAACAACGTCCCCGGAGCGAACGCCCCCATCATCAAAGCCTGGTGCGTGAACATGCTGATGCCCACGGGCGAAACCTGCACCACGAGCTCCCCTCCCAACGCCGTCAAGGTAACCGAGTCGGCTGCCGTGCCCACCCTCTTCATGCGCGTTCTGGGCAAGAACACGCTGAATGTCACGGTCTCTGCTGTCGCCTCGATGCGAGGCCCGGCCCAGCCGTGGAACGTGGCGATCATCCTGGACGCCACAAGCTCGATGGGCAATGCGCCGCCTGCGGGGAGCTGCACCGGGTTCAGCTCGGCATTCGCCTGCGCCCAGAACGGCGTCCAGACCCTGCTCCGAGCCGTCGACCCGTGCACCAACTCAACCTGCGCCGCGGACGCCACCACGAATCTCCGCGTTTCGCTCTTCTCGTTTCCCAATGTGCCGTCGAGCAACGTTTCGAAGTTTTGGAGCGGCTGCACGACACCGTCGAGCGTGCAGTACACGTTCCCGGCAACCAACCTCGCATCGTATTCACCGGTTGTTGCCACAACCAATCCCCTTGCCTATGCCACCTCGCCTACAGTCGCGACAACTTACGAGGACTCGCCCATCAATTCCAGCAATGGCGCTGCCGACGGCGATGCCAACGGATTTGTCGTGAATTACTATTTGCCTAGCTCCTCGAGCCCGCAGGGGTTGAACGGAAGCTCCAGCCTGGTGAAAGAAGTGACGGGTTGCCTGTCGAACCCCGGGGGCCAGAGCACGTACTATGCAGGCGTCATTTATGCGGCGCAGGCGGCGCTGACGGCTGAGCAGGCCCTGTATCCGAAGTCGCAAAACTCCATCATCATCCTCACCGACGGCGACGCAAACGCAACCTCCACGAGCAATCTTGCTTCCGGTGCGCCAAAAGCGACCGCCGGCGGTGCGCCCGCGACGGATTATCTCCAACTGCTAACAGGCTCCTCGGTCACGAGTACGAGCTATTACCCTGCGGCTAAGGATGAGTGCCAGCAGGCGATCAAGGCCGCCCAGGTCGCCCAGGCGGCCGGCACAAAAGTCTTCACAATCGCATTCAGCTCCAGCGATACCGGATGTTCATCGGATACTGACCACTGGGCCGCGGCGACCAGCGGACAGACGCTCAGTTACCCGCTAACACCCTGTCAAGTGATGAAGAACATGGCCTCGCCGGGTGACGCCACGGTTGCCTCGTATTTCTATGCCGACACGACGACCGCGACTAAAAACGGCTGCGCCGACACTGCCCACAGCACCAAAACCATCGCCGATATCTTTGCTTCTATCGGGTCGACCTACATTGCGCCGGGCTTGCTGCCGCCGAACGCAGCCGGAGTTGAACTCCCGAGCTTCTAACAGAGTGTCGTGAGCGGCCACGCCTCTCTGAAGCTTTTCTGGGCCAGGCGGCTTCGTGCTGCCTGGCGCGGCAAGTAGCTTCTTCTATTCTTCGTCGCCGGGGATAACCAGCAGCACTTCCACGCGCACGGCTTGGCCGTTTTGTTGAGCGGGGCGGAATTGCCACTGCGCAAGAGCTTTGAGAACGAAGTCGGATTGGGAGAAATCCGGCGGGAAGACAATATGAAGCGAGTCGAAGCGCCCGGACTGATCGATGAATCCGTGGACCATGATGGCATCGGCGTCCATGGCTCCAGGCGCAAGATCGGGACGGATAATGTCGTAGGGCCACGGCGCATCAAGCCGGCCGACGACGCCGGCAGATGCAGCATCGGCCGCGCGAGGGCGCGAATACTGCAGGATCCAGCTCTTGGCAAGGCCCACGTGAATGTAGACCGTGTAGGCAATCCGGCCGTTCCAGACTTCGCCTGTCTCCGGGTAGCGGTCGGAAAGCTGGTCACCGACCACCACCGCGTTGAATTGACCGTTCCTGGGCAGGGTGATGCGAGTGGATGCGGCATTGCCGGCGGAGCTTCCGGCCGGGGATCCATTGGCGGAGACTCCCGCTGCGTTCGCATCCGTCGCCGCGCCCGCGCCATTCCTGGCGCCTGGCTTCGCCGCACCATTTCCGCCGTCAGATTTCTCCGCATCGCCGGAGCTCTTTCCCGCGCCATTGCCGGAGATCTGCGCTGCGCTGTCTCCTGCGCCTTTCCCCGCGCCGTTGCCTGCCGTCCTGGCTTCCCCGGCGCCCGAGGAACTGCTGTTCGACGGCTGCGAGGGAGTGGCTGCATCGCCGGGCTTGAGGTCCCCGCCCGCATCGGAACCGGCGGATTCATTCACCGGTGGAAGAGTGACGATTCCCGACATGCGTTCATCGGAGATGGCCACTATCGCGGCGGGCGTCGGCTGAGCATTGGTCTGCGCCTGCGACATGGGGACAGGTTGCGCCTTCTCGGGCGCCTGCTCCGCGGCCGGCGAAGAGGAACTGGGAAGCAGGAATTGTTTCTTCGAGACCATGGGGCTGGGCGCGATGCTCAGGTCGCCCAAATTTGCCTCTTCCGTGGGAAGGTCGAATGCGGGTTTCACTTGAGCGGCAGCCGTCTTTTGCGGCGGCGGCGGAATGAGGTTCTTCACCACCACGCGGCTCGCCGACCAGAGAATCACCTGCGGAATCTCCAGCTTCTCGGGAAGCGTGATGTGCCTGGTGAGATCCGGCTGGATGATCGTCTGCGGACCGGGATCGGCATGCAGCTTGCGAAGCGCCGCTCTCAGCAGCGCCGGTCCGCTGCCCTGCGCCAGGGCCGGGGGATTGGGGGCCGGATAGTACTTCTCGGGCAAGCCACTGCGCCTCGTCTGCTCGATCGCGTTCAATTCGATGCTGCGCACCAGGAGGCGCTCGGCGGCGGCGCGCGGGTCAATTCGGGGAGAATAGATGAGGCCCCACGCGATCAAAACCACCGCCAGACCATGAAGAAGAACCGAGAACAAAAAGGATGCAGGCTGCTGGTTCACATCCAGCCCCTGGGTAAAGAGCGTGGTCGAGGGGGAAACGCTCATCGAGAAAACCCATTCCTTCGCCGGAGGAACCCTGGAACCGATCTCCGTGCACGGCACAATGATACCGCGCGGTGCAGCGCGGCGCAGCCGTTACTATCAGCATCGCTCATTTGCAGGGCCAGAACCATAGATATCTTAATACCTTCTATCGATTCAAGAGAATCGAGCAGAAACTTGAAGCATCAAAATCTCGGACTCGCAGTGTCCACTCTCAACGGCAACCAATGGCGTCCAGAGCAGTGCCTGCTGGGCTCCTCACCCACTGGAAAAGAACGTGCTCGAAAGAGAGCACAGAAAGGCGGACCGGCCGGGGGCCGAGTCCTAAAGGCCTGAAGATGAACCAGAGAATCATGACGATCCTCGTGGCCGCGTTTGTGATCGCCGGCTTATGCGCTCTCATTGTCTTTCGCATGGCAAGTGCTCGCATGGCAGCGTCGAAGCCCGCGGCGTCAACAAAAATCGTAGCCGCAGCCACTGATATCAAGCTCGGCACTGTGCTCACGGCAGCGGACCTGACCACAACAGAGATTGTGGGAAGTCTGCCCAGTGGAGCGATTCTGAATCAGAAAGACGCCATCAACAGGGGCGTGGTTTCGAATCTTTTCAAGGGAGAGCCGATCCTGGAGAGCAGACTGGCCGCGGTCGGATCGGGCGGAGGGCTTGCCGCAACCATTCCCGTGGGCATGCGAGCCTGCGCGGTGAAAGTGGATGAGGTGGTCGGAGTGGCGGGGTTTGCGACTCCCGGGATGCGCGTGGATGTTCTGGTGTCGGGCATCCCCCCTGGCACCCAGGACGCTGGCCAGGGGACGGTAACCAAGACCATCCTGCAAAACATTGAGGTCCTTTCAGCAGGCACTGACATTCAAAAGGACGCCGAAGGCAAGCCGCAGCAGGTGCAGGTGGTCAACCTGCTGGTCACTCCCGATCAGGCCGAAACATTGAGCCTGGCGAGCCAGCAGAAGATTCAACTTGTGCTGCGCAACCCGCTCGACACTCAGGTCGCTGCGCTGCCTAACACAGCCATGAATCGCCTGTTTGTGGATCAGAACGCCCCGGCGCCCCAGGTGCGCAAGGCCGCCCCGGTACAGAAGCCCGCTCCGGCCTTCTCCGTCGAGGTGATCAACGGGGCCGCGCGGTCGGAACAAAAATTTGCTTCCGTCGGAGGACAGCAATGAAGACAAGACAAGGAATAGCTATTTCGTGCTTCGCAAGCATGCTGGTTCTTTTTGCGGTCCAGGGCGTGTGGGCGCAAGCGGATGTTTCTGCGGCGGCGGCTCCCGCGGCGCAGGCCGGCGGAAGCTCAATTCAGGATTCTTCCAACGAGCTGAGTGTGGGGGTAGGCAGGACCGTGCTCGTAGACACCGCCCAGCCCATCAAGCGCGTAGCGGTGGGGCTGGGCGATATCGCTCAAGCCAGCGCCGTGAGCCCCACCGAAATCATGGTCAACGGTAAAACCGCAGGACAGACCAGCCTCATCCTCTGGGATGTTCAAGGCGGCCGGCAGTTCTACAACGTGAACGTGCGGCCCGGATCGGGGGATACCGAGAGTCTCGATTCCGTTCGCCGGGAGCTGCGCACCGAACTGCCCGGGGAGAGCCTGAAGGTGAGCGCCGTAGGCGGCAACGTCTTTCTGCGCGGAACGGTCAAGGACCTGGCCAGCGCCAAGCGGGCGGTGGAGATCGCCTCGACAGTGGGGAAGGTCACCAACCTGCTGAATGTGCAGGTGCCTTCGTCCGATCCGCAGATTCTGCTCAAAGTCCGGTTCGTCAGCGTGGATCGCGTCAAGCTCAAGGAGTTGGGCATCAATCTCTTCGATCTCGCTGCAGGGCACTTCGTGGGCGGAGTCACCACCGGGCAGTTTTCGCCGCCTGCGATCGCGGGATCCTCTGGAACGAGTACGGGGGGACTCTCCGCCTATGGCGACCAGGCGACATTCAGTAATGAACTGAATGTGCTCGGGTTTTACCCTCTTCTGGGGCTCGGCGGGGATATCGAGGCGAATCAAACCGAGAGCTGGGTGCAGGTGCTTGCCCAACCTAACATCGTGGCCGCGAACGGCAAGGAGGCCAGCTTCCTGGCCGGCGGCGAATTCCCTTACCCGGTCGTGCAGGCTACCAGTGTCGGTTCCGGCGCCGTCACCATTATGTTCAAGGAGTTTGGAGTCCGGCTGAACTTCATCCCCACGGTTACTCCGCGCGGATCGATCCGCCTTCAGGTGGCGCCTGAGGTAAGCACTCTCGATTATTCCCACGCGGTGGAGGTTTCCGGATTCAATGTTCCGGCCCTCACCGAGAGGAAGGTCAATACCGAGGTGGAGCTCAAGGACCGCGAGAGCTTCGTGATCGGCGGACTGCTTGACCAGGAAGAGCAAAAAACCTTTGAAAAGATCCCGTTCCTGGGCGACATTCCGATCCTGGGCAAATTTTTCCAGTCGCAATTGCTGAACAAGACCAACACCGAGCTGATCGTCGTCGTGACGCCGGAGATCGTAGCGCCCATACCTGCCGGTCAGGCTCAGCCGGAACTGAAGAATTCGGTTCCGCACCTGCCCGCCAACAGCAATATCCCCATGAACGAACCGGATGCCAAAACGGCCGAGACGGCGCCTGCGCCGACTGCGATTCCCGTCGAAACGCTGGAGAATAGCATGAAGGAGCAGCCGCTGATCATCGAATCCGGAACGGGAGTCTTCGGAGCCGCATCAACCACGTCGACAAGTTCTACAGTGACCACGCCATCGCAATAAAACAGGCAACCTTGATTGTCCAGGAGAAAGAAAGATGCACGACCGTGTTTGCATAAAAGCATTGCTGCTGCTTGCGCTTGCCCTGCCCATCGCCGCCTGCTCCAATAATTCGGGGTTGGACTCGATTTCCATCAGCCCGGCGACTGCTCAATCTGTGACCGCCGGTTCCACCGTGCAATATTCCGTGACCGGAACTTTCGGCAACGCCCAGAAATATCTGGGGTCTGTCGGAAGCCCTGTGACCTGGACGTCGAGCAGTCCCAGCGTGGCCACCATCACCTCCACGGGTCTGGCCACTGCAGTGGCGGCCGGCACTACAACCATCACTGCCTCGGCTGCGGGATGGAATGGCACACTCACTGCGTCAACTTCGCTGACCGTAACCTCCACATCGAGCACTACCGGGGCGGGCGAGCCTCTGGTTTCGATCACCATCCTGCCGAATTCAATTACAACCGCTAATCTGGAGGGCACCGGGCAGTTCCTGGCCTACGGAACCTTCTCGACCACTCCAACACTCATGGACATCACCAACGGCTTCTCCCACGTTGGTTTCCCCGCCAGCTGCACCGCGCTTCCATGCCCCACGGTCCCGGTCAATTGGATATCCGCCATGCCCGACGTCTTCCCCGTGAACTCCTCCGGAGCCGCGGGAGCCACTGCCGGACTGGTCACCGCCGAGGGCTCTGGAAACGCGATCATCTACGTCACCGCCGAGAACCCGGACGGCACTCTTGTTTACAGCCCGTCAGCGACCTTCAATTGTCCGCTGGTGCTGCCCACCTACAATTCTGCCGGGGTCCTGACCGACCCTGGATCGTGCAATGAGTTGACGATCGCACCGGGGCTGCTTGTGACGCTGACCGTCTATAACGCAGGCTTGAACCAAACCGGCTGGCTGGTAACCGCTCCCTCTGCCACCGGTACGCCGGATGTCATCGATTGCGGCCCCGGCTCGGCCACCGGCTCCGTCTGCGTGGCTACGTATCCTGTGGGCACCACCGTGACCTTGACCGCGCCGGCTAAAGCGGGCGTGCATTTCGGCGGATGGTCCTGGAACTGCGAGGAGCAAGGGGACGTCACCGAGGCAGGGCCGAACTCCTGCACGGTGTACCTCGGAGCAATCGACCCCTTCACTGAGGAGCCTTCCTCCAACGTGACCGTGGGCGCCATCTTCAATTAGGTCCCTCAAAGGACGTTGGGGCTGGAGTCACTACTCGGCCAACAAACAATCAACCTAACCATGCAGAGAGCCGCCCTTCGGGGCGGCTCTCCTGTTCTAATCCTCAATCCCCCCTTTGCTGCGGGCGTGCCCCGAAGCTGCTGCATCGGATTGGACGCGACAAACCCGCGCCCGTCCAACGCAGAAATTCCCGTCGTTGGAACGAGAGCAACCCCGGGTCCTTAACGAAATTTCTTCGTCGTCGCGGTGAGCGCAACAAGAGAGCCGATCGACGGCCCCGTAATGAAAGCCAGACAGGGTGGCTCGATGATGGAACTTTCACGCTTATCGCGGGAGCGCCATGACACGCTCGAACTCCAGCTGGTCTCCCTTTTGCGTCCTTGTCTTCTCAATCGTGCCCGGGGCAAGCTCCAGCACGGAATGGGCACCGAGACAGGCTGACAATCGCCAGGGAGGCACTGCGCTGCGCACCTTTCGCACCCGGTTTCGCCGATCGAGGTACACCAGGTCAATGGCGAAGCGCATGAAAAATGTGTGCACCGATTCGCAGGGTCCAATCCAGAGCCCCTCATCCGCAGCCAGCGCGGCGCGGCCGAGCAGGCCTTTTCTGCGCTGTTTTCCGCTCGCGGCCACTTCAAGAGCGCTGGCCAGCACGGTTTGCCGCGTGCAATTGACCGCCTGCAGGATCTCATGGGCGGGCTCGGGGCGCGCGCTATGCCGCACCCGCAACTGTTCTCTCATCCACGCTCCAATTCTCATGCAGCGCCTCAGGCTGGCTGTCATTTACAAACGCGCAAGCCTACTATTCCATCTTCAACCATGGGGCCGGTGCTTCCTGCCATTGTATCCAACTTCCGGGTCGGTTCCGGCGCCGGACCCAGACCGGCAATAACTCGAATAGAGCAGGCGATCATTGCCCGTTGCGGACCAGCGGCAGCGGCGGATCAGGCTTCGAAAACAGGTTCGGCAAATCGCTGAGTCTTGCCAGCGGTTCGGGCATAGATGTACCAGGCAAGCCACGCGGGAACAATCCATAAATAGGCAGGCGAATGCAGGTTGAGCGGCGAGACGATTTGGATCTCGACCAGGATGTAGAGCAGAGCAAGAACCGCGAGCACGGCCTGCGACCGGCTTCTGGAGACGGCGAACAGAATCGCCGGTAACGCCAGAGCCTGATCGAAAACCCAGGCATACGGAGCGGCCAGCAGAGATACGAGCATCAACAGGCCTGCCTGCTCGGGCCAATTCCACGTACGGCGCCGGGGCCAAAACCAGGCCAGTGCCCAAATCGAGCCCAGAACCGCAGGCACAAAGGCAACCCATTCCGCTGAAGGGCGGACGGAGTCGCGCAGCACATCGCCCAGGCAGGGCAGAAACTCGCGCACGACGATCGACGTGCGCATGAAATGGATGTACTGGCTCCAGGCTGATGGGTCGATCCAGGTTATGACGAGCGCTCCGGCCGCAAATGCCGTCGCCGCGCCGGCCAGAATGCGAAAACTGCGGGTGACTGCGAGCCAGACCAGGAGCACGGCAACGAAGGGGAGAAACAAATGCGGTTTGATGGCGCAAAGCCAGAGCGCAGCCCCGGCCACGAACGGCCGGTTCTTGTAAAAACGCAGAAATAAAGAGAGCCCCAGCAGCAGAAGGATGGAGGTCTGACCCAGAACAATGCCGAAGAGCGCCGGCGGGAAACAATATCCAAGCCAGCCTAGATAGCCCACATCCCGGCCGTAGATATTCCAAAGCATGTGTGTGGAGAGAATGAGAAAGCCCAGCATGGCCAGCGACCAGAGAAATGCAGCGGCCAGGGGGCCGGCATAGCCCAGCGGGAGAACCACGGGCAGGGCCCAGGGCGGGTTGCGCACCGTAAATGGAACGGGCTCCCTGAACCCTGCCTGCATCTCGATTTGAGCCAGCGCGTCCGCGTCGTAGGGGTTGCCATGATGGACAAGTTGCTGGCCTGTCGCCCAAAAGCCGATGAAATCGCGGCGGGCGGCGACTTTTCGATTGAAGGGTAGGATGCAGAGAAAGATAACCGTGAAGACCACCGCGGGCACACCCGCAACGGCGATCAGAAGCGCACTGAAATCACGATGACTTTTCACTCCCGGACTGCCTTTCTGTCAGATCAAGCAGGAGCCGCATTCGACGGCGTCCCCGCTTGCGGATCATCGGAGTGAATTGCCCGATGAGACGTTCAGAATTTCTGAGCATACCGCCGCCTTACCACCCGCCGCCCGCGCAAGGATGTACCACAATAACCACGCGGGAGCCGCCCACAGAAACCATGGTGAGATGATCTTGGTGAACGCCAGCTGAACGTCGAGCGCAACAATCACCGCGGCCAGCGCCAGCAGCAGGCGGCGGGAACGCGTGGCATACGCGCCATCGAGCAGGGCAGGAATCACCAAAACCTGATCGTAAAGATAACAATACGGGGCAAACAGAACGGAAACCAGCAGCAAAGGGCTGCCGTCTCGCAGCCAATCCCACTGCAGGCGACGCCGCCCGAAGTAAATGAGCGCCCAAACGCATGCGAGAGCGCAGGGCAGGAATTGCAGCCACGTTGTCTGCCTGAACCAGATGCGGAGGGCATCCGCGAGACAGGGAACGAATTCCTTTTCGATCGCCGGCGCGCGCATCATGGCAAGATACCCGGGCCACGCCGCGGGATCAATCAGCCAGGCAGCGGCCACGCTGGCGGCCAGCGCGGTGATCGCCCCGGCAAGAACGCGATAGCGGCGCCGCGCCACGATCCAGAAAAGAACGGCTGCTGCAAACGGCAAAAGCAGATGCGGTTTGAGCGCGCAGAACCACAGCGCAGCCCCGGCCGTAAACGGCCGCCTTTCATGCCAGCGCAGGAAAACCACCACCCCCAGGAGGACGAGAATCGAGGTCTGACCCATGATCAGGCAGATGAGGGCCGGGGTAAGGGCAAGCCCGAGCCAGTGAAGGTGGTTGCGCGGATTGCCATGCATCCGGCGCACCAGCAGCACGGAATGCATGAGGCAGGCCAGAAGCAAAAGTGACCAGAGAGCAGCCGCCACCCGCAGACCGAGAAAGCCCATGGGATAGGCAAGCGGTAGCGCCCAGGGCGGGTTGCGCATCAGCAGAACTGCGCCGGGATCGAGGCCCGCATCGTGCTCGATGCGGGTGATAGCCTCCCTGTCATAGGGGTTGGCATGATGAACGAGTTGCTGGCCCGTGGCCCAGTAAGCGATGAAATCGCGGGAGCTGGCAATCTTGCCCGAAAAGGGTACCACGCAGAGAAAAAGGACGGTAATGACAAATGCAAGCCCGCCGATGACGGAAATCGATAGATCTGCCAGATCGACCGGGGCTCCGCTGCAGAGGTGATCTGGCTTGCTTTCCATGCAGGCTATTGTACCGGTGTAACGCCTGCCGCCCGAGTGCCATTCATGATGCCTCTCTGAATGAGTGCAAGTGCCCTTACTAGCACCTTTAGGGCATGTATACGCGGCAAGCCACAGGGGCTCGAATGTAAACATGCGTGTACACAGCGTCCGAGCGCGTCTTACGCGATTTTCTCCCGTAAATTGTTGAATTCACAGGGATGACGGCTCCTCTTCAAGATTGGTATGCCAGTTGCACATGTTAAAGTGCCCCGGCTGAGGCTGGGAGATTTACCCCACGGAGAAAATCACAAATGAACAACCTGCTTCTGAAGTCTTTCGTGAAGCTCCAGAACCTGATGAACCGCGAGGAAGGTCAGGATCTGGTGGAATATGCTCTGCTTGTCAGCCTTATCGCTTTGGCTGCCATCGCCGCCACCAAGAGTGTCGCCAGCGCCGTGACCACCATCTTCAACAATATCTCCACCTCGATCGCTTAGTTCGCAGATCAGAGAACGGAACACCCGGCATCTCAGCCCTCTGGGGAAGAGGCCGCCGTAGAGCGGCTTCTTCCAAAGAGATTTGCGCAAAACGTCTTATTGCGTCAAATTGTGGTTCCTCTGCGTTGAATTGCTTAAGAAAGTTGAGGGGGATCATGTTCGTGCTGAAAGTTCGAGAGTACGTGGGAGCGCTTATCTCTCGCGAGGAAGGTCAGGACCTGGTCGAGTATGCTCTGCTCGTCAGCCTGATCGCACTGGCGGCAATTGCTGCCACACAAAGCGTTGCCTCCGCAATTACTTCAATCTTCACCAACATTTCCACCTCGATCGCGTAGTTCGCGGACCAAGGAAGGAAAGAACACACAAGCATCCTCTGGGATTGGAAGAGGCGGGCCGTCAGCGGCCTTTTCCAGTGAAAGCCCTGCTAGGGATTCGCTGCCCCAAGGAGGTAGATCGGTGCCAGGATTCATGCTGATAATTCAAGAGGGCATGAGATCGTTCATCGCCCGCGAGGAAGGTCAAGACCTGGTGGAATACGCTTTGCTTGTCAGCCTGATTGCCTTGGCTGCAATCGCTGGCACCAAAGACATTGGCGGCATCATGGCCACTCTTTACGGCAACATTTCTTCCTCTATCGCATAGTTTGCGGATCTGCAAAGGGACATCACACGCCGGCATGTCCCTCTAGAAAGCAAAGAGGTCGCCTTGGTCTACGAGCTCGGGCGGCCTTTTCCAGTCTCGCGAATGGGCTTGCTGCGCCAACCGACCCGGAGAGGAAAGTTCCGATGCAAACAATCGCGTTGATAATTCAACTGGGCATGAGATCGCTCATCGCCCGTGAAGAAGGTCAAGACCTGGTGGAATATGCTTTGCTTGTCAGCCTGATTGCCCTGGCAGCAATCGCTGGCATAAACCCGATAGCCACCGCAATCACTACTGCCTTCAACAACGTTTCCACCTCGCTCGCATAGCTGTGCGGCAGAACCTTCGGGTCGTAGTGCTGCCGCGCCGGATCGATGCCTGACTTGGGATAGGAAATGGATCCCAAATGATGCAGGCGCCGCCGGCCCATCAACAGAACCCGTCGTTGCTCATCCTGGAATGCGGGTTGACGGCGATTGCTCTCGCTTCGGCCTTCACGTGGCCGGGTCTGGGTGGTTCCTGGCTCCGGAAGGCCGAACAAATCTTCTCCAGGCTGGCTCACAGACGCCTTCTGGCGCTGGTGGCCGTGGGTTTCAGTGTGCTGCTGGCGCGGCTGGCCATGCTGCCTGTCTATCCGGTTCCTCTTCCTTTTATCCCCAACGACTTCAGTTTTCTGCTCGCGTCCGATACCTTCGCTCACGGCCGTCTGACCAATCCCACGCCCGCCATGTGGATGCACTTTGAGACCATCCACGTTTCCATGCAGCCCACTTACATGACCATGTATTTTCCCGGCCAGGGACTACTGCTTGCCGCAGGGCAGCTCCTTGCGGGGAACCCGTGGGTGGGTGTACTTGTCTCGAGCGCGCTGATGTGCGCGGCAATTTGCTGGGCCTTGCAAGCCTGGCTTCCGGCCGAGTGGGCCCTGCTCGGAGGGTTCATCGCCGTGCTGCGGCTGGGAATCTTCAGCTACTGGACGAATACCTACCACGGCGGCGGTTCGCTGGCCGCGCTGGCCGGAGCGCTGGTGCTGGGCGCCACGCCTCGCCTGATGCGGAGCGGACGCTTCCGCTACAGTCTGGCGATAGGAGCCGGCATCGCGATCCTGGTTGTCACGCGTCCCTTCGAAGGCTTCCTGCTGTGCTGTCCCGTAGCAGTAGTCCTGTTTCGGCGCCTGCGGAAGAAAGGCATCCGGTCTGCCGCCCCGCTGGCACGCTGGCTGGCCGCGCCGCTGCTATGCACCGTAATCGCCGGTTCCTGGCTGGCCTGGTACGATTACCGCGCCTTCGGACACCCGCTTACCCTGCCCTATACCGTCAATCGCGCCACCTATGCCATTGCTCCTTACTTCGTCTGGCAGCAGCAGCGGCCCGAGCCGAACTACCGCTATCGTGAGATGCGCGACTTTTATCGCATTGACGAGCTGGATAGCTATAAGAAGCTGCACAGCCTGAGCGGTTTCCTTCCCCAGACGCTGCTCAAGCTGGCGCTGTTCTTACAGTTTTACGCAGGCTTTGCCCTGCTCACGCCGCTTCTGATGGCGCGCCGCGTCTTTCTGGACCGGCGCATCCGCTTTCTCCTGATTTCGGTCATCATCCTGGCTGCTGGAATGGGAGTGGAGATTTACCTGCTGCCTCATTACGTGGCGCCCTTCACGGTGGCCTTTTACGCCATCGGCCTGCAGGCCATGCGCCATCTGCGGCTCTGGAAGCCCGAGGGCAGGCCGGTGGGCCTGGCGCTGGCGCGCTTTGCGGTAGTGGTCTGCGTGGTCATGGCCGGAATCCGTCTCTTTGCTCAACCCCTGCATCTTGCGCCCAGCCAGCTTCCGGCCAGCAACTGGAACTTCAGCTGGATCGGACCGGAGCACTTCGGCACGGAACGGGCCAGCGTGGAGTCGCAACTCGAAGCCCTTCCCGGCCGGCAACTGGTCATTGTGCGCTACGGCTCGGGACATGAGCCGTTCAACGAGTGGGTTTACAACTCCGCGGACGTGGATGCTTCCAAAGTGATCTGGGCAAGAGAAATGGACGATGGGGGCAATCGGGAACTGCTGCGGTATTACCGCGGGCGGGGTGTGTGGCTCGTGGAACCGGATCGGACTCCGGTGGGAATTTCTCCCTACCCTGGAACGGAGCCGGCGCCCGCAACCGCAATCGCAGCCGGGAAGCTGAGCCAGCCATCCGGGAGACCGCCAGAGCGCAAATCGGAGATGGGTCACGGGAGTTGAGAGATAATCGGGGCGGAGGAAAGCTGCTGAATCCCATGGCCGCAGCCGTTGAAGACGATCAAACCCAGCCTGAATCTGCTGGCGACAAGCGTGCATCCGCCTTGCGCAAGGCCGCTGCCGGTCACCGCTGGCCCGAATGGACCGCGCTGAGCCTCTTCGCGGCCCTGGTTGCATTTGCCATTCCGTATCATGAGCCGTTTGTCGACGAAGCTCAGGCATGGCAGTTGGCGCGAACTCTCCCGCTCGGATCGTTGTTCACGACGTATATCCGCTACGAAGGCTCACCAGGTCTATGGCATTTTCTCATGTGGATCCTGAATCGCCTTCATGTCAGCTATGCCGGCATGCACTGGATCTCCGGAGCGGCCGCCGTCGCCGGCGTCTCCCTGCTGATCTCTCATTCTCCTTTTCCGCGCTGGCTGAAACTCTCTCTCCCGTTCACGTACTTTCTTTTGTTTCAGTACGCCGTGGTGGCGCGCAATTATGTTCTCGCCCCCCTGCTGCTGTTTCTTGTCGCCCTGAGCTGGAAGAAAAGCCCATGGATCACGGTGCTGGCGCTTGGATTGCTCGCCAACGTATCGCTGCACACCGCGGTCATCTCGGGAGGCCTGGCTTTCGTGTATGCGATCGAGGAAGTTCGAAATCCGGCCAGCGCATTTATCGGCAATCGGCGCAAGCTGCTGCTTTGCGTCCTTCTTCTGCTCGGGCTTTATGCCTTTGCGATCTGGACTGCCTGGCCGCCTGACGATATGAAGCTGGCGCGTCTGCGCGAAGTTTCCCCTCCGTTTTTCACTGCGGCGCTCCAGTCGCTGACAAGCGCGGTATGCCAGCCGCCGATTTTATCGGTGCCGTTCTGGGGTGTCATCACGCTTTGGTTTATCGCCCGGCGCAAACTTCTTTATCTGCTGCCGGTCCTTCTGTTCGCGATCTTTTCCGGCGCGGTTTACTTCACCTGGTGGCATGCGGGACTTCTCATTCCCACCCTCGTTTGCGTGTTGTGGATCAACTGGCCCGAGCCCGAATCGACCGGGCCTGGGTCAGGCGGCGGTGAATTCGGCAAGTCCTGCCGCATCGCCCTCATGGTCATGGCGGCCACGCAGATTCTCTGGTCCGGCTACGCGCTGTTTTACGATCACTATTTTCCCTACTCTCCCGATCGCGCCGCCGCCGCGTTCCTCAAGCCGTTTGTCGACCAAGGCGATACGATAGCCGTGACGTATGTGAAAAACGATCGCGTCTGGAACGGAAGGGCGTTCACGTCAGCGGGACTTCAGCCCTATTTCGACCGCAATATCTTCGCCAATATGCCCTATTCTTTCTGGTGGTGGAGCGATCGAGATCCAAGCCAGGACCGGTATCAGGCGATCCTTCCCTCTCACCCGCAGATCGTGGTCGTCGACGAAATAGAAAATCACGCCATCCAGCGCATCGACTTCGATCATCCGGAGTTCGCGCGCTTGGCAAAGGAAGGTTACCGCTATCGCGACGCATTTTGCGGGGCCGTCCCCATTGGGCTGAAACCAGGGATCGGCATCTGTCACGTGATCTTTGTATACCCCAAGGCAGCCGGCACCTGACTGTGTCGGCGCGGAGTCTAAACAGCGGTAGGATGGGCCCGTAATGACCCGCGCAGACTCGCCGCGCGGTGGAGGAACATCTTGCGCGCATACCCCAACTCGCAAGTGAGCCGTTACTCCCGGCTTCTCGCCGGAGCGTTTGCCCTGCTGTCGATCGTTTCGGCGGCCTCGCCGGCGCAACAGGCTCATCCGCCGGTGACTGTTTCGGTCGTCGATGAAAACGGTGTTCCTGTCCCTGGCGCCGAGGTGACCCTTGAAGAGCCCGGCGAGGCCTCCCGGGGGCAGTACACCGGCTACGCCGGTCAATGTACGGTTTCCCCCCTCCCGCAGACGCCCTACACGCTCCGCGCGGCAAAGCCCGGCTTCTATCAGGCGGTCTTGACTGGGCTCGATCCCGCAGCCGCCGGCGAAAAGATCGTGATGGCGCACGTACAGGTTGTAAAGGAAGAGGTGGACGTCACCGCTTCAGTGCCGGGCATCGACACAACGGAGGTCACCGGCGAGATCACGATGAATACGCCGGAGATCGTTAATATTCCCTATGAGACCTCGCGCGATATCCGCAACCTGCTGCCCTTCAACCCCGGCGTGGTTCAGGATGCAACAGGCCAGATCCATATCGACGGATCGGAAACCTGGGAGACGCTGGACCTGATCGACGGCTTCGATGTGCGCTCGCCGGTCTCCGGCACGCTCGACATGCGGGTGAGCACCGATGCCGTGCGCACCGTGGAGACCGAAACTACGCGCCTGCCCGCCGAGTTCGGCCGCTCCACCGGGGGCGTGGTCGCCTTCTACACCGGCATGGGCGACAATAAATTCCGCTTCAACGCCACCAACTTTGTGCCTTCCTTCCGCGAAGCCAACGGTCTCCGCTTCGACCAGATGGTGCCGCGCTTGACCTTCTCCGGTCCCATCCGGCGCAGCCGCGCCTGGTGGTACGACGGCGTGGAAGTAGAGATCAACAACATGTACATTGCCGGCCTGCCCGCAAGCGCCGACACCAACCTGTTCACGCGCGGCAGCAACCTGCTGAAGGCGCAAGTCAATCCTTCATCTCGCCAAATCGTCACCGCAGGCCTGCTCTTCAACGACTACCATGCGCCCTACGAAGGCCTCTCGACTCTTGCGCCCCAGTCGAGCACCTCCAGGCATAACATCATTGCCTGGCTGCCCTACCTGCGCGATCAATGGACGACGAAGGACGGAGCGCTGCTCGAGATCGGCGCGGGCGAGATGCGCTACCGCGACGGCAGCGAGCCGCAAGGCGCGGCGCCCTACACGATTACGCCCGAGCAGGCCGAGGGAAGTTACTTCCAAAGCCGGACCGTGCGCTCTTCACGCCCCGAAGGCTACGCTGTGCTCTATCTGCCGCCGCGGCGCTGGATGGGCACGCACAGCCTCAAGGCCGGCATCGATCTCGACCATATCAACGCCAACGAAGATCTGGTTCGCGCGCCGGTGAGCTATCTGCGCGAGGACGGAACGCTCGCGCGCCGAAGCGCGTACGCCGCAGTGGCGCCATTCTCGCTGCACAACGCCGATGCCGGCGCATTCATCGAGGACAAATGGCAGGCGCGCCCGCGCCTGCTGGTCGAGCCGGGAGTGCGCCTGGATTGGGACGAAATCATCCGCACCGCGCTGGTCTCGCCGCGCCTGGCCGCCGTTTACTCCCCGCCCGGGGTGCACGGATCAACCAAGATCTCGGCAGGCATCGGTCTCTACTACGAGCACACGCAACTTGAGTACCTGATGCGTGCCTTCGAGGGCGCGCGCATCGACACCTACTTCCAGGCCGATGGCGTAACGCCCACCGGCCCCGCGCAGACCACGGCTTTTATCTACAACGCGAGCAGCCTGCACCAGGCGCGGGCCGTGAACTGGAGTCTGGATTTGGAGCAGAAGCTGCCCGGATCGATTCTCGCCAGGGCGAACGTGGTGGAAAAACGCACTTCGCGCGTGCTCACGTACGAGAATCAAAGCCAGCCTGCATCGCTATCCGGAACCTACTCGCTTGCCAGCGCACGCCTCGACCGCTACGACTCTTTTGAAGTAGACGCGAAGCGGCTGTTCGCCAATGGATACTCGGTCTTCGTCTCCTACACGCGCTCGCATGCGCGCACCAACGCGGCGCTCAACTACCAGCTTGCGCCCTCGCCGCTGGGGGCTCAGCAAAGCGGACCGCTCCCCTGGGATACGCCAAACCGCCTCATCAGCTGGGGCTGGCTCCCGTTGGAGTTGCCGAAGCTCAAAAAGAACTGGGATTTCGTCTACACCGTCGACTGGCACAGCGGTTTCCCCTATACATCGGTCGACGACAGCGATCAGGTGGTGGGGGCGGCGGGTTCGCGGCGCTTTCCCGGCTTCATCAGCATCAGCCCGGGTCTCGAGTGGCGCTTTCACTTCCGCGGAACGTGGTTTGGGCTGCGCGGCGTAATGGAAAACGGCACCGGCAGTACCAACCCGGCCGTAGTGAATAACGTAGTGGATTCGCCGCAGTACGGCCAGTTCAGCGAGCCTTTGGGCCGGGCTTTTACGGCGCGGATCAGAGTGATCGGCAGGAAGTGAGCACGAAGCAGGCATTGACAATGCATGAGAGGACGTCCTTGAGCCGTTTTTTGACCCGCGCGTGCGTGATTGGATCGGGCCCGAACGGACTGGCCGCGGCCCTTGTGCTCGCGCAGGCGGGCTTGCATGTGGACGTTTTCGAGTCCGAGGCCGAACCGGGAGGCGCGGCGCGAACGCTACCGCTCACCATCCCTGGCTTCCTGCACGATTTCGGTTCTGCCGTGCATCCGTTTGCTGCCGGCTCGCCGTTCTTCACTTCCCTGCCGCTCAGCGATCACGGCCTGGAGTGGATTCACGGCGAAGCGCCGCTGGCGCACCCGCTGGACGACGGCACAGCGGTGGTGCTGGAGCGCGATCTTGCCGGAACCGCTCAGGCGATGGGCGCGGACGGCAAGGCGTGGGAGCAATGGCTCAAGCCCGCCGTCAGTTACTGGAAGGAGTTTGCCGAAGACAGCCTTGGGCCGCTGCTGCGCATCCCGCGTCATCCGCTGCTCATGGCGAGGTTCGGGTGGTCGGTCATCGAATCGGCGCGGAGTTTCGCGCGGAACCATTTCTCCAGCCCGCGCACGCGCGCCGTCTTTGCGGGCCTCGCGGGCCATTCGCTGCTCAGCCTTGACCAGCCATTGAGCGCTACCGTCGGGCTCATGCTCGCCGTCTCAGTCCACGCCGTCGGCTGGCCGATTCCACGCGGCGGCGCGCAGGCCATTCCCCGGGCGCTGATCGGCTGCCTGAACGCTCTGGGCGGCGCCGTGCACGCTTCGCGGCGCATCGATGCGGCCGCATTCCGCGACTTGGAAGCTGACAACGCGGTCATTCTTTTCGACACCGCGCCGCAGCAATTGCTCTCGATCGCAGGCGATCGGCTCGCGCCCCCCTATCGACGCGCGTTTTCCCGGTTTCAGCACGGGCCGGGCGCGTTCAAGGTCGATTTTGCTTTGTCTGAGCCGGTTCCCTGGCGTGCCGCCGAATGCCGCCGCGCCATCACCGTCCATCTCGGCGGAACGCTCGAACAAATCGCCGCGTCGGAAGATGCGGTGACTGATGGGCGAGTGGCCCAGCGGCCCTTTGTGCTGGTTGCGCAGCCCACGCTTTTCGATCCCACGCGCGCGCCGCAAGGCAGGCATGTGCTTTGGGCCTACTGCCACGTTCCGAACGGAGCGGCGGTGGACATGACCGAGCGCATCGAAGCTCAGATCGAACGCTTCGCGCCGGGATTCCGCGATTGTGTGCTGGCGCGCCGCGTTTCTCCGCCCTCTCAACTCGAATCCATGGACGCAAACCTCGTTGGCGGAGACATCGCGGGCGGAGCCATGAGCCTGAAGCAGCTCATTCTGCGCCCCACTCTCGACAGTTACTCAACCGGCACGCGGAAGCTGTACCTTTGCTCGGCGTCGACGCCGCCGGGTGCAGGCGTTCATGGCATGTGCGGCTATCATGCGGCCAACCTGGCGCTGCGGCGGATGGGCACATGAAAAAGATCAAGACCACTTGCCGGAGAGGATTCCGAGATCGTACCCTTCCCGGTAAGTCACAGGCGCGCGGATGCGCTGAAAGAAGCTTCTTCAATGTTTGAAAATCGCGAAGAAAATCCGCAGGCGGCAGGCTTCGATCCGCGCCGCCTTGCGCGCCTCAATGACGCGCTCGCGGCGGACGTCGAGGCGCGCAAGATCCCCGGAGCGGTCGTCCTGATCGAACGCAACGGTACGCTTGCCTGCTGGAAAGCCTTCGGGTATCGCGATCGCGAAGCCAACGTGAGCATGGAGCCGAACGATCTGTTTCGCATTGCCTCCATGACCAAGCCCATCACCTCGGTGGCCGTCATGATGCTGGCTGAGCGCGGACGTCTCTATCTTCCCGAACCCGTTGCCGGCATCCTTCCCCAGTTCGCCGCGACGCCGGTTGCGGTCGAGAGCGCCGCCGATCCTGCACTGCGCACGGAGCAGCAGGGCCGCCCCATGACCGTGCACGATCTGCTCCGCCATACCGCCGGCCTCACCTACGGTCTCTTCGGCGCCTCTCAAGTGAAGACGGCCTACAACCAGGCCGGCGTCTTCGACCTCCGCATCACCAATGCCGAAATGGTTGACCGGCTGGCTGCCATTCCGCTCGCGCACCAGCCCGGCCGCGTGTGGGACTACAGCATGGCCACCGATGTGCTCGGCAGAATCGTCGAGGTCGTCTCCGGCAAGACGCTCGACGATTTCTTCCGGACGGAGATCTTCGAGCCGCTGGGCATGGCGGAAACAGGCTTCGTTGTCTCTCGCGAGTTCGCCGCGCGCATGGCTCAGCCGCAGGTGAACCCGCAAGCCGGCCAGCGCTTTCCCATGACCGATCACACCATCGAGTGGCCCTGGCAGTCTGGCGGAGTCGGGCTTTACTCCACCGCCTCCGACTATCTGAAGTTCTGCCGGATGCTCCTGGCGCAAGGAGCGTCCGGGGGTCTGCTGGGGCCGGCCACCATCCGCCTGATGACCGCGGATCATCTGCCTCCGGAGATCACTTACGATCCCGTGACTCCGGTCCTCTTTGAGGCTGAGGCTCCCACCCGCGAAATGGGTCAAAGCTTCGGCCTCGGCTTTGCTGTGCGCACGCATCCGGGCATGAATCCCCTTCCCGGCTCGGTTGGAGATTATTATTGGGCCGGGGCGCTCGGCACCTATTTCTGGATCGATCCGGCTGAAAAGCTCATCGCGATTTTCATGTCGCAGGCTCCCGGGCACCGCCTGCATTACCGCTATCTCATGCGCCAGCTCGTCTACCAGGCCCTTGAGCCGCACAGTTCACAGTTCTTAGTTCACAGTTCATAGTTCTTAGTTCACAGTTCTTAGTCCCGGGTGCTTGTAGAGTCGCTGGGAACTGTGAACTGCGAACTGTGAACTGCGAACTACGCGGTCTTCACAATCAGCGTGCCGCAACTTGCCAGCTTGTACTTGCCTGCGTTGCCCGCGGCCGTTGCGGTGATGGTCACGCCTGCAGGCGCGTCGATCTGCCCTAGCTCAACGTCGCTGGCCAGGGTCACAATGGAATCGGCCGTGGCAAACCACTTGCTGAGCCGGTTGATGGAGAGGCGCGCGCCCTTTACAGCGCCCTTCAGCGTGGCCTCTTCCAGGTAAATCGTCATAGGCCGGGCTTCATGATCGTCATGCAGAACGTCTCCTTCGACGTTCATATCCTTGAATCTTGCGTGAATGCCCAGGACGGTCACCGTGGGCTTATAGGCTTTCTTGGCGCTGGGATCCTTGCTGATCGCGGACTGAATCAGCACGCCATTCTCGGTCTTGAGCTCCACACCGTCGAACAGAATGTCGGTGTTGGCGCTCTTGGTGAGGATCGCCGCCTTTTTCGTCGTGACTTCGCCGCCAAGGACCTTCAGCGTAGAAATGTCGGTCACCGTGCCCACGTTGTGAATCAGGGCGAAATAGGAGCCGCACTTGGCCTTGACGTCGGTGAACGTGATGTCCGACTCGTCGGCCAGGATGGCGCCCATGCCCGCCACATCGAACGTGCAACTGTTAAAGACATTGTGGCAGCCGCTATCGGAGTAGGTTCCGTAACCGGCGCTGAGTGTCTTGATGTTGCAGTGGTTGGCTTCAAGATACACAAATCCGTCGGAGCCGTCGGTCGACAGCGCGCCCCAGCCCTCGGCGACGATTGTCGAGTAATAGAAGTAACTGTACGAGTTCTCTACCGTCACGTGGGCGCGCGTATTCCCGTCGACCTCCAGCTGCGTCTTCTGCGCGGTCGTGGAGAAGTCGGTCGTGAAGGGAATGCCGCCGACCTTCAGCGTGGAGTTATAAACCTTCAGCGTGCTGTGTCCGTGCGCCGAAGTCGCCATGCGCTTGTAGCCGCTGGTCGTGATCGTGCAGTTGCGCAGAATCAGCGTGGCATAATCGGTGGACGACGCCGCGCCAGAGGCCGAGTCCATCTCGTCGACGTCACCGCTGAGGTTGATGGTCGCATCGGCTAGCGTGAACTCGGTGCCTATGCCCTTGGCATAAATGCCGCCCACGCCCTTATCCGTGCTGCTCACCTTCACGCCCTTGGCAAACGCATCTGTGACCTTCCCCTCGGCAACAGCGCTGGTTTTCGACTTATCGGCCAGGTACTTGCCATCCGCGACCAGAATTGCCGATGCGGTTGTGGAGACGCGCTGCGGAGGCCCGCCTTGCCCACCCTGACCGCCGGGGCCACCTTGCCCGCCCGGATTACCCTGTCCACCTTGTCCGCCCGGACCTCCAGGACCGCCCTGTGTGCCGCCCTGCCCTCCGGGACCGCCCTGGCCACCCGGTCCACCTGGCATGTCGCCCAATGGCTCGCGATCGGGTGGATACTTCGCGGGCAGATGCTCCGGCTTCTCAAAGACAAGGCCTTTGATCACGAGCTTGTCGCCGGACTTCTCATTGCAACTGGCAGCCTCGGCTACTGCGCCGACGGCGCCGGTTGCGAGCGCGGCAGCGGAAGCTACGCCCGAACGAATCAAAAACTGACGGCGGCCTGCATTTGGATTCACGGCTCTCTCTCTTTCCTTGTGCTCATGCGGTTTGTGTCGAAGACTGGGACGCGGCAACAAACGGTTCCCCGCCTGTTGCTGCCCAGCAACGGAGTCCAACAGAAACGTCAGTAGCCTACGCCCACGGCTTTTCCGCCGCCGCACCTCTGCCGGAGATACGGCCCCAGGCCAGTAGCTCTCCGTAATTCGCGCCGGAAAAGCTGTAGAGTTGGCCCACGGTGTGTCCCAGCGACCCGGCCGCGTACAGCCGCTTGATGGGTTCTCCATTTACGTGGAGCACCTGGCCGTTGGCATTTTTCTTGGGCCCTCCAAGAGTGGAAAAGCCTCCCGGCCAAAGCTCGATGGCGTAGAACGGCCCCGTCTCGATCTTCTCCAGACCCCTCGCGCCGCCCGGCCCGCTGGCGCCCTGCCTTCGGGCCTGCCCGGAGGCCGCTCCCGCAACCGCAGCACCCGCCTGGCCGCCGGCGCCGCCCGGTCCTCCTGCCTGCTCAGGTCCTCCCCCGGGACCGCCGGCAGCGGCGCCCGGCCCTCCCGCCTGGCCTCCCGGCGCTCCGCCCGGCATCATGCCGCCGCTTGCAGCCCCCCGGCCAAACTCCGAATCCACGCCTGCGTCGCAGAATCCGTTCCATTTTTTAATGGTGGCGGTCAGTGCATCCGCCGTCATTTCCCCGCCGATCAGCTCTGCCAGCGCGGCGATGCTGTCTGCTTTCTTGATCCAGCCCTTCTGGATCTCGACGCTGTTGTCCTTGCTCCAGCCGCCGCCGGGTTGTCCCCAGCCGGGGGCAACACCTCCCAGCCAGGTCGGCGTAATCGTATTCCCCATCCCCGACATTCCCGAGCCATCGCTGGACCCAATGGCGCCGGCCAGCCTCGTCTTCTCGTCGAAGATCATGTAATGCGGACAGCAGGGGTACTCTGAGTCCTTTCGATCCGCTCTCCAGTCCCAGTGGGAATAACCCATGATCGTACGATGGGGGAACCAGGAGCCCTCCTGCATGAACCTCTGGCCGTACCGCGTAACTAATATGAAGTTGCTTCCTTTAGGTTCCGGGTACATCCAGCCTATCTTGCTATTGGGCGTCACAATGGTGTAGAGGGCTGAGACGATCATGCTCATATGCCATAGATCTGCGCCCAGCGCCTGAGCCATCTTGATGCCATCGCCGGTGTTATAAATCCATCCGGTAAATTTAATCGTCGAAGGCCGCAGGTAATTCTTTTTCATCTCGTCGTTGTATTCGAAGCCTCCAGTGCAGAGAATCACCGCCCTTCCAGCCTTGATCGACTTCTCGCCGCTGTCGCTCTTCACCTTGACGCCCAGGACCTCTTTCGAGATTGGGTCCTGAATAAGTTCCGTGGCCGGGCTATTGAACATGACCTCAATGCCTCTATCCTTCAGAAGCTTTTCCATCCCCGCATAGAACCCCTGCCCGTCTCTTGTCATTCTTCCGTAAGCTACTCCGCCCGCGCCGGGGAACGATTTGAAGTCCGCGCTGGCAAATCGATCTTTGGAAGCCGAATAGGCAATGCCCATCTTGTCGAGCCACTCCCGGTTGCCGGCGATTTCGTTTGCCCAGGCCTGGCAAACCTCCATCGGAGTGGTGCCGTTGCACACGGCGTGCATAAAGGTTGCCGCATCGCCCGTTTTCGCCGGAACCGTATAGCAGAAATCGGCGCCGCCTAAACGGGAGTTCCCGCCCCCCTCAGGGGCTTTCTCGATGATGATCACCTTGGCGCCGGCATCATGGGCGGTTACAGCCGCAACCGTTCCCGCGCCGCCGCATCCCAGCACAACCACATCCGCCTCTTTGTCCCACTTCAACTTGGGGCTTGCCGCTGCACGTGCCGGCTTTTCGGTTAATCCTGCCAGCGCCGTCGCGCTCACGCCTACGGCCGTCGTCCTGATGAAGTTTCTTCTGGAGTCGTTCATTTCCTTCGTGCGTTTCATCATGTCTTGCCTTTCTCAAATACCAAGCGTGTGAGTAAGTTCGCGCAGATGACTTATTGACCGCAATCTCCTCTTTCAGCGGTCCGCAATGTTGTGCTGCACGGGTGCCCGATCCTATGCGGAGCATAGGGTGGGAAACCACCACAGCCTGGGTGCCCCATCTTATGCGAAGCATAGGGTGGGAAACCACCACAGCCTGGGTGCCCCATCCCATGCGAAGCATAGGGTGGGAAACCACCACAGCCTGGGTGCCCCATCCCATGCGAAGCATAGGGTGGGAAACCACCACAGCCTGGGTGCCCCAGGTCTCGATTTTGAGACCTGGGATACCAAGCCCGCTCAGGCGCCCGCTGCGACCTTCAGCACAATCTTGCCCTTGTAATCTCCAGGCGCGATCGGCTTCGCGACTCCATTCACGGTCATCACCAATTTGCTTCCATTCGGCGCGGCAATCGTAGCGCCCGAAGCAACGCTCAGGCCCGTCAGGTACGATGTCTTGGCAACGATCCACTTGCTAGTCGGATCGAGCGAAACGTTCACGCCGTGCGCATCGTTGGTGGCGGCATAGGTCTCGTTCACTTCGCCGATCAGGTAGTAAAGATCGGTCGAATCCTGCATGACCAGTTTTTCGCCATTTTTGCCGAGGGCGTGGACGGCGGTAGCCGTCGTGATCGCGCCGTTAACCGTCGAATTGACCAGGGAGATATTCAAGGCGCTCTTGGCCGTCAGCGCATTGACGAAGTCGCCCGTGAGGTTCGCGTTTTTGATCGTGGTGAATTCGTCTTCGCTCTCTTTTGCCTTCCCTGCTGCCGCGCCGGGCCCTCCCGCACCGCCGGCTGCGCGCGGAGCCGCAAACATCATCTGATTGGGATCGTCGTTCGGGAACATCTCCAGGATGATGCCTTTCTTCGAATTGAGCGTGGCGTTGTCGATCGTGATCTTCGGCGTGGAGCTCTTCAGTTGGAATACAGCTTTTTCAGCATTGATGACGCTGCCCTTGTCGACGGTGATCGAGCCCGTGTGCTGGCCCCACGCCATGATGCCGATGCGGCGGGAGTTAATGACGCTGTTGTCGCTGAAGACGCCCGAGCCGCCGGTGGCAATCATCCCATAGTCGGCAACGTCCCAGGTTGTGCCGCTGGAATGAATCGTCGTCGCGCTGAGTGCATAGGCGCCGTAACCGCTGTCCACGGTTTCAACGTGGCACTTCGTCAGGTAGAGATCCATTTTGTTGCCAAAGCTGGCTGCAGTCTGCCCTGGGATCTCATCGCCGCCGCCGTCGGTCGACATCGCGCCCCATCCCTGGGCCTTGATGTGGGTGTTGTTGTAGTAGGCAGTGCCGCCCCCCGCGATCAACGTAGCGCGATTGTTGCCCTTGAGACCGAGCATCCACGGCACATCCATCATCACGTCAGTCGATTTGGCTCCGCCCCTCGTCCATGACCATCCGTAGTCTTTGGGCACGGTGCCGGTATCTGCCTCGATGTCGGAGTTGTTCACCGTGACCTCGCCGCCATTGCCCACCCAGATCGCGGTTCTCACCATGCCGGTGTCGACGATCTTGGCGTTGTTGACAGTGACCTTCGATCCGGTTCCGACCCGGATCGCCGGTCCAACACCGGCAAAATCGTTCTTCCCGTTCCCGGTCAGATGAATCTCAGGATTGTCGATCGTGTAAGTGGAGTGATCGCTTACCATGATGCCGGCGAATCGATCTCCCACCGATGTGATCTTGACGTCCTTGGCAAACGTATTAGTCACCTTTCCGCTTGTTACAGCCGAAGGGACTGACTGCTCCGGCACATAGGCGCCCTTGTCAATGTAAATAGCCGCGCGGTGCTTGTAAGTTTCCTTATGGTCCATGGAGTTAAAGGGAATGGCGATGTCCAGAGCCGGCGTGAGCACGATCTTGCCCTTGTACGTGCCTGCTTTGACGGGCGTTTCCACGCCGTCGACCGTCATGGTCAGGCTGCGGCCTTCGGGCGCAGCCACGGTGGCGCCCTCGCCGATGGTCAGTTCCGAAAGCGTGGTGGTGGCGGCGACTTCCCACTTGGCGCCTGCATCCACGGTGCGCGTAGGCGCCGAGCAGGCTACCACCCAAAACAGCAGCGCCAGCGGCGCGAGTAAGATGGACTTCGAAACGAGCTTGCTTTTCATGTGGCTTTCCCATTCCTTTCTTTTGGAACAATTTGCAAATACCCAATCGCAATCGTCCGGTGTGCCGCGAACGATCGCCCTTAGTGCGAGTATTCAACCCGGAATTTGCCTGATTTCTGAACGCCCCAAGTATACGCGCAGAAGCCATTCTCGCAGGGTAATGATTGGTAATTCTTCTTGCCTGAGCTGCACGTAAATACACAGCAATCAGACGCGCTGAGTTGGCTGGCGCGCGGCGCCAGAGAGGGCGCCCGATGGCTCGGGACGGATTTTCCCCTGGAGAATCTCCACGAAGTTCTCCAGCGCGGGGAGACGGAAATCGCGGCGCCATACCAGTTCCATGTTCGACTCCACGTTCAGGTCGCCCACGGGCACCAAAACCACGCTGCGAGGCTTGCGGGACTCGGCTGCGGCAGGCACGATGGTCAGACCCAGTCCGGCCGCTACCAGGCTCAGATTCGAGGAGTCGTTGGTGCCCGATTGCACAATCCTCGGCGTAAATCCGGCGCTATGGCAGGCATGGATGATGCGGTCGTAATACGAGGGGTTGTGGGCGCGCTGGATAAAGACGAAATCCTCCGAGCGCAGATCCGCCAGGTGTTGGGGAGGCTGTTTGACATAAGGAGAGCTTTCCGGAACCGCCAGCACCGCCCGGGTCGTCAGGACCTTGAGGCCCTGCAGGGTTTCGTCGTCCGTGTCGCGGTCGAACAGGAAGCCGGCCGAGAGCCGCTTGTCGCGGATGGCGGCCAACTGCTCCGGCGAAGCCATCAAAGCAATGTTGAGCACAACATCCGGACACCGGTGCTGAAAGTTCTGCAGCGTATGAGTGATCGTCTCGTGCCACGCGAAGGATTCGACCACGCCGATCGACAGAGCGCCGCTGTAGCCGCTCTGCGCCCGGCGCGCCCGCGATTGCGCTTCATCAAGATGCGTAAAGATCCGCTGAACATCCTCAAGAAAGCACTCTCCGGGAAAGGTGAGCGAGACCCCAAGCCGGGATCGTTCGAACAGGCGAACGCCTAGTTCGCGCTCGAGATCGCGAATCTGGCGGGAGAGAGCCGGTTGTGCGATGTGCAGGCAAGTAGACGCCTTGACAAACCCTTTGTTTTCAGCAACGGCAAGAAAGTATCGAAGATGGCGAAGTTCCATACCGCATAATCATAAGGCCTCCGTACCGCATAATCAAAAGGCATGGAAACATACCGATAAAGAATTATGCACTATATAGCCCAGGGTTTATCCTGTTGAGAAGCCACAAGGTCGAGAAAGAAGTGAGGCATTTCGTCACCCGACGCATCCCGGCTCGGCGCGAGAAGGCCTGATCGCTGTGGCACGATCCTTCACCGAGTATAAGAACTACTCCGCCACGGTGCGAGCCGGTGCGAGCGTGAATGAAGGAGAGGTCGCGCGGATTGCCAGGTAAGTCCTTAGCGGGCGTGCGAACCTCAAAACCGAACTGGAAACCGGAGGATCTCTTGAACGACGTATATATTGTTTCGGCCGTTCGTACGGCCATTGGCAAGTTTGGCGGCTCGCTTATGAACTTCACCGCTGCCGATCTGGGAACGATTGCGGCAAAGGCGGCCATGGAGCGCGCCGGCGTCGATCCCGTTCAAATCGAAGAAACTATCGTAGGAAACGCCCGCCAGGCCGGCGGCGGCCCCAACGTGGGCCGTCAGATCTCCTTCCGCAGCGGGGTCCCTCAAGAGGTTCCGGCTTACACAGTGAACATGGCCTGCGGGTCGGGCCTGCGCGCCCTCGGCAACTGCTTCCTTGAAATCGCCAGCGGCAACCGCGAGGCGATGTTGACGGTCGGCGTCGAAGCGATGTCGAAGATTCCTTACCTGCTCGACGGCGCTCGCTGGGGTTACCGGCTGGGCAGCAAGGAGTTGGTCGACGCCATGTACCGCGACGGCTACAACTGCCCTCTCTCGAACATGATCATGGGCGAGACCGCCGATGCACTGGCCGTGAAGTACTGCATCTCGCGCGAGGAGCAGGACGCGTACGCGCTGCGCTCGCAGCACCGTGCGCAAGCCGCCACCGAGAGCGGCCGCTTCCTCGACGAGATGGTGCCCATCACCATCGAAGGGAAGAAGGGACCGACGGTCATCAACAAGGACGAGCACATCTTCCTCGACGCCACGGCCGAAAAGATGGCCAAACTCAAGCCGGTCTTCTCCAAGACCGGAACCGTTACCGCCGGCAACGCCTCGGGCATCACCGACGGCGCCGCAAGCCTTGTGCTGGCCAGCGAGGCATTCGTCAAGAAGAACAATTTGAAACCATTGGCCCGCGTCATTGCCATTACCTCGGCGGGCGTCGACCCATGCTACATGGGGCTCGGTCCGGTTCCGGCCTGCCAGATTCTGGAAAAGAAGACCGGCATCAAGACCGGCGAATACGAACTGGTCGAACTGAACGAGGCCTTCGCCTCTCAGGTTCTGGCCTGCGATCGCGAGCTGCACTTCAACCACGAGATCCTCAACGTCAACGGCGGCGCCATCTCGCTCGGGCACCCCACAGGCTGCACCGGCGCCCGCATCACGACTGCCCTGCTGTACGAGATGATGAAGCGAAAGAACAAGCTTGGTCTGGCCACTCTTTGTGTCAGCGGCGGCCTGGGCCTGGCTCTGGCCATTGAGAATGTAGCTTAGCAACGGGCGCGGCCGCCAAAACGGCCGCGCTTTTTCTCGAAGGAGAGAAGAACTTGAAGTTAGATCAAATCAAGAAAATTGCAGTCATCGGCAGCGGCACCATGGGGCCGGGCATCGCGACTGATTTTGCCAAGGGCGGATACGATGTGACACTGGTTGCCCGCCGGCAGGCCTCGCTTGACCAGGCGAAGGCGGTGATCCACGAGAACCTGCTCACGCTGGCCAAGCACGATCTGGTCAAACAGGGCGATGTCGCGGCGATCGAAGGCCGCGTCAGTTATGGTCTGAGCATCGACGAAGCGGCCAAGGTTGCCGACTTCATCGTCGAATGCATCAACGAGAAGAAGGACCTGAAAATCGAGCTTTTTAAGCAGCTCGACGCCGTCGCCAAGCCCGATGCCATCTTTGGATCGAACACCAGCTATCTGAATGTGTTTGAGCTGGTTCCGGCCAGCCGCGCGGCTAACACCGTCATCACGCACTGGTTCGCCCCGCCGCACATTCTGCCGCTGGTGGAAGTGGTGCGCGAGGAGCGGGTGTCGAAGGAAACCGAAGAGACCGTGCTGGCGCTGCTGCGCAAGATCGGCAAGACCCCGATCCTGATGCAGAAGTACGTGCCCGGCCATGTAATCAACCGCTTTCTGCGCATCATGGGCCGCGAGGTCTTCTTCCTGCTCGACAACGGCTACATCACCCCCGACCAGCTTGACCTTGCAATCAAGGCTTCAATCGCGCCGCGTATGTGCACGCTGGGTGTGGTGCAGCGCTACGATTTCACCGGACTGGACCTGAGCGCCGGCAATCTGCGCCTGGCCAACTATCCCGAGCCGCCCCTCGATAACGCTCCGGTGAGCCTGGTGAGCAAGGTGGAAAAGGGCGATCTGGGCGTCAAGACCGGCAAGGGCTTTTTCGACTACACCGGCAGGACCCTGGAACAGAACCTGGCCAAGCGGGACGACGATCTGATCCGGGTGCTGAAGGCCACCGAGTTTGCGTTGCACGACCTGCCGAAGTTGGCATAAGCAGAGAAGATTTCACATCCGTGGGTGCCCCAGGTCCCTGTCCGCCTTGGCGGAAAGATCTGGGAAAGCACAGTACGAAGCAAGAACGATTCCGAGCCTGGCGGCTCGCGAGAGGACAAGAACGATGGCTGATTTAAGAAACAAAGTAATCGTCACGGTGGCCCTGTCGGGCGCCATCACCAACAAAACCATGAATCCAAACGTTCCCGAGCAGCCGGTAGAGATCGCTCAGAACGCAATGGAGGTCTTCAACGAGGGCGCCGCGGTGGTTCACATTCACGCCCGCGATGCCCAGGGCGAGAACACCTCGAATGTGAAAACCTTCGAGGACATCAAGACCCGCATTCGCAACGACAAGAACCCGGTGGTCATCGAGTTCTCAACCGGCGGCGGCGCGAACCTGACGCAGGAACAGCGCCTTGAATGCCTCGGCGCCGGGCCCGAGATGGCCTCGCTCAATATGGGCAGCATGATGCGCGTCAGCGGGAAATACAAGGGTGTGCCGTGGTCCAACATGCCCGATGAGATCGAGTGGTACGTCGGCCGCATGAACGAGCTGGGCGTCAAGCCCGAGCTTGAGATCTACTCGCACGCCATGATGCGCGACATGGAGAACATCGTCGACAAGGGCTTGCTCAAGCCACCCTACTACGTCGACCTGGTGCTGGGCATGCGCTATCAGGGCGCCTGCGACGCCACGCCCAAGATCTTCCTGCAGATGCTCGATCTGCTTCCAAAGGGCACCATCGTCAACACCGCCGCCGTGGGCCGCGACCAGTTGCCGCTGACCACGTTGAGCGTCCTCATGGGCGGTCATGTCCGCGTGGGCCTCGAAGACAACGTTTATTACGGCAAAGGCGATCTGGCCACCAACGCGCGACTGACCGCACGCATCGTGCGCATCATCCGCGAGCTCGGCAAGGAACCGGCTACGCCCGACGAAGCCAGGGAAATTCTTGGCCTGAAGCCGCTGTAGTTTCCTAAGTCGGAAGTTCGCTCACCGTCCGAGCTGTCATCCTGAGCGAAGTCCGCCGCAGGCGGACGAAGTCGAAGGATCTGCAGTTGCTCTTCGACGAACTTCCGATTCACCACACGATCTGAAATTCCCGCGTCTTCCTCGTTTGGACCGCGGCCACTGAAATAAGGAGAAAGATATGAGCGTGAACTACCGTTTGGATGGAAAAGTTGCCCTGGTGATGGGCGGTGCGGGCGGCATTGGCAAGGCCCTGGTCGAAGGAATGAGCCTTCTGGGCGCCAAGGTTGTGATCTCCGACTTCAACACCAAGGCGCAGGACGAGACGGCCAAGAAGATCGCGGCCGAAACAGGCAACGAAGTGATCGGCATCAGCTGCGACGTGACCAAGGAAGAGACCGTCGCCGCCATGGTCAAGCAGGCCGTCGAAAAAATGGGAACCATCGACATCCTGGTCAACGCCTTCGGCTGGAACATCAAGAGGCCTGCCTTCGAGTTCCCCATGGACGACTGGCGCCGGCTGATGGACATCAACATCACCGGCGTGATGATCTGCTGCAAGCAGGTCGGCAACCTGGTCTTCAAAGATAAGAAGGCCGGCAAGATCATCAACCTTTCGTCCGTCCGCGGCATCCGCGGCAAAGACGGCGGCAACGTGGGCTACTCGGCCACCAAGGGCGCGGTGGAGATGATCACCAAGACACTGGCTCTCGAATGGGCTCCCTTCAACGTGAACGTCAACGCCATCGGGCCGGCGCTGGTCATCACCGAGGGAACCATCCACATCAAGCAGAATCCCGAGCTGGCAGAGAAATACAAGAAGACCATTCCGCTGGGACGGCTTGCCGAACCCGCGGACATGGCCGGCGCCGTATGCTTCCTTGCTTCGGAAGCGGCCGATTTCATTACCGGCCAGACCATCTACGTCGACGGTGGCGTCACCGCCGGTTAGGGCCTGTTCACGCTACCCGAATGGATGGCGTTGCGAGTGCAAATTGGACCAGACAAGGCGGAGCCCGAAGGCTTTGGTGGCTCCAAGGTCGAGGGCGACAACGCAGTATGGTCCAATTTGCGCCGCAACCCGGAGGGACGGGGCCCATTTTCCCCAGCTCTTCGTCAATCGTCGCTAGCAGACGCCCGGTATGCGTCGCTCCTCACTCCTCGATCTGAGAAAAATGGGCTCCCGTCGCCACCATCCGCGTAGCGTGAGCAGGCCCTGATCTCATGGCGAGCGCGCGGCACAGCTCGCGCGCTCGTCTGATTTTGCGTTCTGGACGTGATCCGCGGTGGAGCTTCCTTATGGCAGGTTCTGTGGAAAACGCCGCGGTTCTCCTCAATAGAGATAGCAATAAGAGCCCAACTGTCGCGTAATCGTAGAGCCCATTTGTCGCGTAATCGCGACACTTCCCTTCCCAAAATCCGGCACATTGCGTCACGCTGATGACAACTGTCACGAATGTGACATGCCTTCCTCTGATGGGCGTTTTCGAGCGATTCGTCCGATAGAATCGCATTAAAACACCCGTTTTGTGAGGTGTAAACGCCATATATCGTCGGCTATGCAGCAATCGAAGGGCAATTGACAAGCCATTCGCAACCGATTCTGCGTGTCAGTGGATGTGACGTGTAGCCGGCGCTCCTCTCTGGAAGCACCTCTAATCGCCGCATTTGCAGGCATTTCTCCTGCCGTTCCTTTGGTTCCACGATTGCAATAAGAAACACGATCGAGTAGAAGTCAGGTTTTCCGCACCGCCAGGCTTGGCGGCCCGGGGAAGCTAGGCGCGACAACGAACTCACTGGGGAGCTAAGCATGATGAAGTTTCAAAAAGGAGCAGCACGATGACAGGGACAAGGGGCGATAAAACAGTCACCCGCTCTCTCTCTCTCGGGGGATTGTACGGTGGTACTGCAACAGGCATGATCGACGTCAAGGACGGCAAGATCCTTCGCGTTCGTCCGTTTCGCTTCGACTGGAAGTACGACCGCAGCGAAGTGAAGACCTGGAAGATGGAGAAAAACGGCAAGACACTGGAGCCGAAGTGGAAGTCGGTGATCGGCCCATTCTCGCTGGGGTACAAAAAGCGCACGTACTCGCCGAACCGCATCAAGTATCCGATGATCCGCGTGGACTGGGATCCGAACGGAGAGCGCAACCCCCAGAACCGCGGCAAGAGCAAGTTCCGCCGCGCCACGTGGGAGGAAGCCACCACCATTATCGCCAGCGAGATCCGGCGCGTACATGCCAAGTACGGCGTGAACGCCATTCTGCAGCAGGGCGAAGGTCACGGCGAGAGCAAGATTCTCAACACGCCGCACGGCCAGCCCGGCCTGTTGTTGAAGGCCATGGGCGGCTTCACCCAGCAGATCCGCAATCCCGATAGCTGGGAGGGCTGGTACTGGGGATCGAAGCACGTCTGGGGTCAGGGCATCCAGGGCATGATGTTGCCGGCCGGCAACACGGTCAAGGACTGCACCGATCACACCGAGATGATGCTCTTCTGGAGCTGCGATCCGGAAACCACCCCCTGGGGCTTTACCGGTCAGTTCCCTACCCGCCTGTGCTTCTATTGGCGCGAAGTCGGCATGAAGCAGGTTTACGTCTGCCCCGAGCTGAATTACGGCGCCGCGGTGCACGCAGACAAGTGGATTCCCGTCCTGCCCAACACCGACGCTGCGCTGCATCTGGCCATCGCCTACACCTGGATCAAGGAAGGCACCTACAAGAAGGAGTACGTCGACACCCACGTCGTAGGCTTCGACAAGTTCGCCGACTATGTGATGGGCCGGGAAGACGGCGTGCCCAAGGATGCCGAGTGGGCCTCGAAGAAGTGCGGCGTGCCTGAGTGGACAATCAAGGCGCTGGCTCGCGAGTGGTCAAAACAGATCACCTCCATCTCCCACTACTTCGGCGGCGGCATGATCCGCGGACCCTATGCCTCTGAGCCGGCGCGCATGGAGTGCTGCCTGCTGGGCATGCAGGGACTTGGCGGACCGGGCGTTCATCAACTGCAGATCAGCTACTTCGGAATGCCGCGCTCCAAGGGCCTCAAGAGCACCATGTTCTGGAATCCCAAGCTCTCCGAGCGGCTGGCTGTTCCCATTGCTTCCACCGTCTACAACTGGCAGAACTCCTGCCTGAATAAGCTGCAGGTTACCACGCACCTGAAGACCGAAGCTCCGCTTGTCTTCTACGGCTCGGGAGCCATCGAAGCGCCGGTATCGGATCAGTTCGTGCGCTACCAGTTCCCCATCGAGGAGAAGGAGTGCTGCGAGAGTGCCGATGAAAAGCCCTCCAGAATCCGCATGATCTGGTCGGACACACCCTGCCGGACCACCTGCTGGAACCACGGCATGGAGACCGAGGAACTGTACGCCTCGCCGCAGTTGGAAACCATCGTCATCCAGCACCCGTGGTTTGAGAACGAGTGCATTCTGGCCGACATCGTGCTTCCCGCCAACACCCTGATGGAAGTCGACGATATGCTCACCGACGTCCGGCAGGCGGGCATGATTCCCGACGTAATGATCGCCGACAAGGCGATCGAGCCCCTCGGCGAATCCAAGAGCGATTTCGAAATCGTGGTCGCGGTCGCGGAAAAGCTCGGCGACGGCCTGGTAGAGAAGGTAACCGGCGGCCATTCGCTCGAGGATATGCGCAAACAGATCTTCGACAATATGGAGTTGGACAAGCTGATCTCGTATGAGAAGTTCCGCGAGAAGGGCTACTACCTCTATTCGGTCGACGACGAGTGGGACAAGGAACCGCCCGGATTCCGGCTCTTCTTCCAGGATCCCGAGACCAATCCTCTGCCCACGCCCAGCGGCAAGCTGGAGTTCTATTCCGAGTCGCTGGCCGAGAACTTCCCGGATGACCTCGAGCGGCCGGCGGTTCCCAAGTGGGTTGAAGGCGGCGTCACCCATCCCGACGAGCGGCTGGGCGGCGAGCGTGCCAAGCAATATTCGCTGCTGGTGCAATCGAACCATCCCCGCTGGCGCACGCATGCCCAGGCTGACGACATCACCTGGACCCGCGAAGCTCTGACCTGCAAGATCGTCGGGCCCGACGGCTATGCTTACGAGCCGGTCTGGATCCATCCTTCCGAAGCGGCCAAGCGCGGCATCGTAGACCGCGAGATCGTCAAGGTCTACAACGAGAAGGGCATCGTGCTCTGCGGCGCCTACGTCACCGAGCGCATGCGTTCCGGCGTGGCCTACGTGGATCACGGCGCGCGTATCGACCCCATCCTTCTGGGCAAGGTCGACCGCGGCGGCGCCATCAACCTGATCTCTCCCATCGGTTCCACCTCGAAGAACTGTCTCGGCATGGCCAGCAGCGGTTACCTGGCTGAAGTCGGCAAGATCACTCCCGAGGAATGGGCGGCGTGGCAGCGCGAGGCTCCCGAGGCCTTCGCAAGAGAGTATGACCGTGGCGCGGGACTGCGCGTCGATGCCTGGATCGATAAGACCTGGACCGACAAGAATGGGAGTGCGAAATGAAGGCTTTTGTATTAGATCTATCCACTTGTAACGGATGCTACTGCTGTCAGGTTGCTTGCAAAGACGAGCACGTAGCCAACGACTGGACGCCTTACGCCAAGCCTCAGCCCGACTACGGCCAGTTCTGGCTCAAGCTCGACGAGAACGTGCGCGGCACGGTGCCCAAGGTGAAGATCACCTACACGCCGATGATGTGCACGCACTGCGATGACGCCAAGTGCATGGAAGCATGCAAGACCGGCGCCATCTACCGGCGCGAAGATGGCATGATCATCATCGACCCGACCAAGTGCACGGGCTGCAAGCTGTGCCCGGATGCTTGCCCCTCGGGAAGCATCTACTTCAACGAAAACCTCAACCTCGCGCAGAAGTGCACCGGCTGCTCGCACCTGATCGACGACGGCTGGGACATGCCCCGCTGCGCCGATGCCTGCCCGACCGATGCTCTGCGCTACGGCGAAGAGTCGGAGATGAAGGACCTGATCGCCAAGGCCGAACTGCTGTCGAACGGCTGCGGCAGCGGCCGGGTCTGGTACCTCAACCTGCCCCGCAAGTTCGTGGCCGGCACGGTCTACGAGCCTTCTGACAAGGAAGTGGTGATCGGCGCGACCTGCACCCTGAAGGATGCCGACGGCGCGACGCACACCGTGAAGACCGACGGCTTCGGCGACTTCTGGTTCAACGGCCTGCCCGACGGCCACACCTACTCGCTGAAGATCGAAAAGGGCGCCTCGTCGAAGACCATCGACAACATCAGCACCGCCGCGGACGTGAACCTGGGCGACATCGCGATGCGGATCGCATAACCCGGCAGCTTCTTAGCCGGCAGAACTGAAAGCAAGATCCACTTTCGGCCCACCCGCACGGGTGGGCCGTTTCTTTATGTGCGCATTCTCGCCGAACAGCGCCAGTGCAGAATCGCAGGCTGCTCGTTCTTCTGCCGCAGCACCACTGTAGGGTGTCATCCCTCGTCGGTCGCCGCGGCGACCGACGAGGGATCTGCGGTTCTGGGAATCATCAGAAAAGCGAGGCCGAGGTCACTTCCGCATTGGCGAGCATCCTTTCGGAATCGTTGGATAGCCCTCCAGGCTGCGGCCCGAAATGGAAATCTGTTAGAACTTGGCGTGAGCGATTCCGGTACTCAGAATCCCAAATCAGGGATCAATGAAGCTGGGCGGCCTTCAAGCCCCGCGCTATAGTAAGTTGCGCGTATAAAGATAGACGGTCAGCGCAAAGATCGCCCAGTAAACAGTCTGAAAGGAAACCGCGAGCCCCACGTTCAGCGCCCGATTCCTGCCACAATAACTGAAAATCGAAGCCCATGGATTATTCGCTCGAATACGAAGGCTGTACCACGTCCAAAGAATGGCGGCACAGCTTCCGAGAATTGCACAGAGCGGAATTGTAAGGATTAGAACAAGCGGTCCCTGACCGTCACAGTACGATCCTTGGGCGTACATGTCTCTGCACCAACTTGACTCCGCTGGGTAAAACATAGCAACCGCTGTGATCTCGCCAACGATTCCGCCGATAATACCCAGGAGCACTTTCTTCCAAAAGCCCAGTTTGAAGCCTGTCGCTTCGTTTTGCGGAGACATCTCCAAACGCGAGACGATGTAGCGGGCTGCAGCCAATAAGATCAATGATGGAGTTGCGGCGAAGAATAAAAGAAACGCTGCCGGAAAGCACCACAAGAATAACTCTCTAAAATTCTGAATGTGAGTCATGTCTTCCACCAACTGTCTTCTGGAGTTCAACGACAAGCCAGTTAAAAACAGCACACCATGAGAAAACGGCAATTAGTAAGAGAACTTTGCTGGTACCAAGCGTATCACTGGCCGTCCGCCGGAGCGCGAATCGAGCGCCTAGCGGGCCGATTTGAGGTTTCCGGACGTGCGACCGCCGATGCCGAATCTTCGAACAGCAACCGCAGATGCTTCGCTGCGCTCAGCATGACACGACTGGCAAGGAGTTCGAAATGAGTGGCCAACTCCTTAGCAGCTCCGGGCAAGCATCCAGTCTTGCCTAAGCGAGGTGTTGCTGCCTCCGCCTTGCACCGCAATTCGCCCTCCTCATCCGTCACTCCCATGACGAGTGTCACGCCCGTGACACAATTCCCTAAGCAGCCCAGAAATCCTTCCCTGAAAGTTAACTCCTGCGCTTTCTGCGCCTAGTGATGGATATCACCTAGCCTCATCACGTCCTTCCTCTGTTTTCCACTTGTCACCGCTTATGACATGCACGGTGCCAAACGCCCGCCATTGCACCGCAGTTTCCATATTTTTCTACGAGTTACATAGGGCCACCCGTCAAGGGGGCTTTGGCTGTGCAATTGCTCCGAAATCGCCGGATATTTCCCTGCAGAGGTCGAAAGACAGCAAGACTGCGAAATGCGATCGGCAGCATAGCCAGCAATTCCCCCGAAGGCAGAGAAGCTTGAGCGGGGCCAGGAGACAAGATGGGAAAGAAACTGACGGAGATTCTCGAAGAATCCGGCATAGCAATGAGCTACGAGGTCGGCGGCCATGCGCCGGAGGAGATCGTGCAGCCCGAGGTGCAGCATCAACCCTGTCCGCGCGCAAACAAGCTGCGCGAACTGTATTACAACTCGCTTTCCTCCGCCACCAGCGAATTCCCTTACTGGTACACGCGGTATTTCCGCCAGTTTGACGGCGAGCTTCCGGTGATGCGCCGGGCCCTGGCGCTCAAAGAGGCGTTCTCCCATCTGACCGCCAATATCTATCCGGGCGAGCTTATGGTGATGGGCCGCGCCCACTATTACCGCGGCTCCTATCCCATGCCCTGGCTCTCTGAAGGCTATTACATGGCCAAGGAAAGCGAGCTGCACAACGCTGCTCTGGCTACGGGCGGCGCCAGCGCCGACGCGCTCTCAAAATACGGCGCCGGCGGCGGCAATGTGACCCAGAATTTTGGCTCGGTGGTTTCGCTGGCGGGCAAGTTCGGCATGCGGCAGGAAGAAATTCCCGCTACGCTGAAGATCGCCCACGAGTGGGTCAACAAGTCGGTTGACGACCACTGCCGCAAGTATGAGCGCATGGTTCCCGAGTACCCGGTGAAGGAAGCTCTCATGCGCAACGTGATCTGCCAGTTCGATTCCGGCTACACATTGCCGCAGGGCCGCGAAGTGATGAACTACTTCTACCCGCTGCAGTACGGCTTCGACGGCATTATCGCCATCTGCGAAAAGCGCAAGGCGGAAGTTGCCGGCCTGGCCGGCGGTGACGGCTTGATCGGCATGGACCGCCTCTACAACTACGAGGCCATCAAGCTGGTGATCGAAGGCGTTCAGGTCTGGATTCAAAACTACGTCGACGAAGCGCGCCGTCTGGAAGCCTTCGAGCAGGACCCCGCGCAGAAGCGCGAGTACGCCGAGATCGCAGAGCGCCTCGACTGGATCACTCACAATCCGCCGCGCAACTTCCGCGAAGCCATGCAGATGACCTGGACCGTGCACCTGGCCGTCCTCAATGAAGATGTGGCCAGCGGCCTTTCGCCGGGCCGGATGGGCCAGGTTCTCAATCCCTACTACGAGCAGGATCTCGAAGCCGGACGGATCAATGACGACGAAGTTCTCGAGTGGCTGGAACTGCAGCGCGTCAAGTTCACGGCCATCGACTGCTTCGGCTCGGCCGGCGTGGTGGGCGGCGTGCTCTCCGGCAACACCTTCAACAACCTCGCCGTGGGCGGCCTCACCCGCAAGGGCCAGTCAGCCGCGAACCAACTTGAGAAGCTGATTCTCGAAGCCGGCATCCGCTGCATCTCCACGCAGCCCACGCTGACCGTTCTCTACGACGAGAAGCTGCCTGAGGACTTCCTGCTGAAGGCCGTCGAGTGCAACAAGACCGGCACCGGCTATCCCGCGTGGATGAACAACCGCGTGGGCATGGACTTCATGATGCGCCAGTACGGCCCCGAAGGCATGGGCGTGGAAGAGGCGCGCGCGTGGGCCATCGGCGGCTGCCTGGAGAGCTCGCCGGGCTCCTGGTTTGAGCTGGAACTGAACGGCCAGCAAGTACAGCATTCCGGGCGGCACCGGCCAGCCCACCAGCGTCGGCGTTCACTTCCTCAGCCTGCCCAAGATTCTGGAAACTGGTGCTCTTCGACGGCATGGATCATCGCACCGGCGACCGCATCTTCCCGGCCGCACGGGCGCAAAGCTCGAGACCTACGAAGAGCTCTGGGACCAGTTCCAGAAGTACTTCTACCTGGCCTGCTACAGCCTCTGCACCACCAACAATATCCAGCACGACATCTGGCGCAAGCAGAACATGTCGATCTTCACCTCCATGTGCAAGTCGAGCTGGATAGAAACCGGCCGCCTGATTCATCAACTGGGCTACAGATTCAACGCCACCTTCAGCGTGGAGTCCTGCGGCACGGCCAGCTTGGTGAACTCGCTGGTCGCGCTCAAGAAACTGGTCTACGACGACCGCGAGACGACCCTGGACGAGATGCGGGACGCCATCCTGCACAACTTCGGCTTCAAGACCGCCGAGGAGGTCGGCTCCTTCTCGCTGGCCGACCAGGAGAAGCTGGACGAGAGTGGGACCTACGACCGCATTCACTTCCTAGCTCTTACCGCGCCCAAGTACGGCAACGACGATCCCTACGCCGACGAGATCATGCGGCAGTGGGAGGAGTGGTTCTGCGACAAGTGCCACGATCTCGAGTCGCTCTACGGCAAGCCCTTCTATGCCTGCCAGATTTCGGTTTCGTCGCACGCGCCGCTGGGCGCTGCCACGCTGGCCACGCCCGACGGCCGGCTGGCCGGAACCACCTTGAGCGACGGCTCCATGTCCGCCTATCCGGGAACCGACCGCAACGGTCCTTACGCACTGTTCAATTCGGCCACGGTGTGGGATCACTCCAAGTCGCAGAACTCGCAGATGAACATGAAGGTTCATCCCAGCGCGGTGCGCGGCCATGAAGGCGCGAGGAAGCTGCTCGACCTTACCCGCTCCTACATGCGCAAGGGCGGATTCCACATCCAGTACAACGTCGTGGATTCCAAGCTCCTTCGCGTAGCGCAGAAAGAGCCGGAAAAGTACCGCGATCTTGTGGTGCGCGTGGCCGGCTTCACCCAGTACTGGTGCGAGATCGGCAAGCCCATCCAGGACGAAGTCGTCGCCAGAACAGAATACGAGGGAATGTAATCATGAGCGAGAAAACACAACGCCATTGCGATTGCCGCAACTATGCCCACGTGGATGTGGTGAAAGGCATCTGCCACCGCACCAAGGACCTGATCGCCGGCGACGACCCGCACTGCCCGCACTTCGTTCAACTGGCGAAGTGCAACAACTGCTCCCACTACACAGCCTCGAAGGAAGAGTACATGGGAGTGTGCAACGCCGAAACGGCCAAGCCCTGGACCTATCCCGATCTGATCGCCGTCACCTGCAAAATGTACCAGGCGCCCGCCGCCTGAAGCACCTTTTTGGGTGGGTAAGAAACTACCGTGCCCCATCCTTCGCGCGGCCCGCCGCGGCGGACGCGAAGGGTGGGAAACCACGGAAGCCTCTGGGATCGTGAACAGTCTGAGAGAAAATGCTCTACCGGCAACCCGAGCCGATGAAGCGGGGAAATGAGATGAAGAGCTCGGAAAAAGCACTGATCTTCGACATTCAGGGGCATTCGGTTCACGACGGGCCGGGCACGCGCACACTCATCTTTTTTTCCGGGTGCCCGCTGCGCTGCAGATGGTGCGCCAACCCCGAAGGGTTGAGCATGCGCGTGCGGCGCATGGTCAAGACCCGCTTTTGCAAGAGCTGTCCGCGACGCTGCATTGAAGCTTGTCCGCATCAGGCCATCCGGATCAATGACGGCCCGGAGCCGCCGCTGGTCCTCTTCGATCGTCCTAAATGCCTTGCCTGCGCCACCCGCGATTGCGTCTCCGTCTGCTACACCGGCGCCCTGCAGCGCAGCGGCCGCTGGTACTCGGTCGACGAACTGATGAAGGTGGTCAGCCGCGACAGCAACTACTGGGGGCCGAAAGGCGGCATTACCATCAGCGGCGGCGAGCCGCTGGCGCAGATCGCCTTCGTGAAGGAATTCCTGCGCAAGTGCCACGACTCCTACATTTCGGTCTGCGTGGAGACCTCCGCCCAGGTCCCCCGAGCGAACATTGAAGCGGTCATGCCTTACGTGAAGTGGTTCTTCATCGACGTCAAGCACATGAATTCCGAGACCCACCGGGCCGGAACCGGCGTTGGCAACGAAAACATCCTCGCCAATATCGAGTGGATCGCCAATAGCGACTGGAAGGGGAAGCTGCTGCTTCGCATGCCGGTGATTCCCGGCTTCAACAACTCCATTGAAAACGCCAGGGACACTGCCGCGTTCATGCAACTCTGCGGCCTCAACGAGATCAATCTTCTGCCCTTCCACCGGCTGGGAGCCTCGAAGCACGAGCAGCTTGGCGCCGAATATCCTTACAACAATCAACCGGCCCTGAAGCCCAGCGATCTGGTGCCGCTGGCCACCGTCTACCGCGAGCATGGATTGAAGTGCTACCTGGGCTCCGACACGCCCTGGTAGGGACGGCTTTCGGCGATCTCAGGTCCCGGCACTATTCCCCGCCGCTCTCAGCTTCTGCTCTAGGTACTACGGGAACCAGCGCCGCCGATTCTTTGCAAGCCGCAATTCCGCCTTCAGGGCTTCAGCAGGTTAACGATCTTGGTCCGAGTTTCGTCATCGGGGCTCCGCTTGAGGGCCTCGCGCAGCCATTGTTTACCGTCTACCTCATGTCCTTCGTTAAGTAAAGAGAGCGCGAGATTGTAGGCGGAGCTGAAGTCAGTCTTGTCCGCTTCCGCGCTGATGCGGAAGCTGTTTTCCGCCATCGAATAGTTCTTCGTCTCGAAATAACACGCGCCAAGGCGGAAATGCATGGTAGGAAACTTGCCATCCGATGCGCGGATAGCAGCCTCTGCGGCAGAGATACATTCGTCGAACTGGCGAAGATCGTAGTAAACTTCAGCTTCGTCGGAAAACCCCCAGGAATAGTCCGGCTTAAGGCTGACTGCCTCCTTGGCGTACTGAAGCGCGCTCTGGTAAACCCCGCGCTGCTCGAGTATCTCCGACATATCGCTGTATACCAAAGGAAGCGTTTCATCAAAGTAAGGCTTGTCGCTGTCGCTGCTCTTGAGTGAGGCTTCGACGCAGGCCCTGCCATCTGACAAGATTAAATCGTCTTTTCGAGGGCTTGCCAAATAACCGGCTTTGGCAGCATAGCAGTAATCGTATGCGTAGCCGCTCGCTGCGCTTGCCGCGGCCTCATACGCCTTTGCACTGCCATCCATATCGCTAAGTTTCCACCTACGGTCGCCCGCCTTATCCCAGTCATAGGGAGTCGGAGTGAACTTGCTTGCGTAAACTTTGAACCACTTTTCAGCATCCTCTGGATGATTAGCTGTTTCGTTTTCGGAAACGAGATTGGACAGAGTGGAAGTTGTCAGGTCATTCCCGCACGCCGCGACGTTTTCTGCCGCCAAATGCGTATTGATAGCAATCGCATCTGCATACTCTCCCTTGTTATCCTTTACGCCCGCGAGCACAAAACCTGCCAACAGAAGGGCATTTCCCTTTCCAACTCGCACCGATCGCTGCGCCGTGCTTGCTGCCTCATCGAGCCATCGATCAAGCTCTGCCTGCGCTTTGGCCTTCTCCGTGTCACCTTTCGCAAGCGACGCAGCTAATTGATAGGGCAAGGAGTCTACATAGAGAACATAAGCAAGCAATGCCTCATTTTCAGCGCTGGGATGGGCATTGACTAGCTTGTGCGCCGCAGCGACAGGCTGGTCATCGTCAAAGATAGATACCGCAAAGCAACTCACTCGTCTGAGGGAGTCCTGATCGTCTGAGTTCTGCACAATCTCTTTGAGCGTGTCGTGAAGGCGTTGTAAAGTGGTTTGGTATGTCGAGCCTGAATCGGACGAGTACTCTGTTGCGTTGAGTGACGCCTGCAAATCATCGGCGGCAGTCAGGGCTTTTGACAGACTGAAGGGCTGTGCCGGTTCATTCTTCTTCGTCAGCAGTTCGCTCACGAATTTTGCGGGAACAGCAAAGTTCAGGTTTTGCCCACTCTCCAGCATCCCCACCGCCACGCCGATGACTTCGCCCTTGGCATTGAACACTGGCCCGCCCGAAGAGCCGTGCGATATGGGAGCGGTGATCTGGATGAGTTCGCGACCGTCGCGTGTACGCACAGCCGACACGATTCCCTGGCTGATTGATTTTTCGAGACCTTCGGGATTGCCGATGGCAAAGACTTGCTCGCCGGGTTTCGCCGGATCGGCCGAAAGTTGTAAAGGTTTCGAGGTGAGGTCGGCTGTGAAGCTGAGGATTGCTAGGTCGTTCTCCGTATCAAGGCTGACGACTTTAAGCGGTATCCGAACCGGCCCCATCACCAGCACAGGGGTCCCGGCGCTGGCGACATGGGCGTTGGTGACTAGCAGGTTCGGCGCGACCAGGAAACCGCTGCCCAATGCTTGGGGAGTTCCGCTCGCATCGCTTAAGTAGATCAGGAACACTGAGTCCTGACTGGCAGAATAGATCTGCTTCCCAGAATCCGGGGATTGGGCCTGCGCAGTGAGAATCAGGCAGATCAACGTCGCGAATGCAGTGCAACGCATGGCAGCACCTCCGGCCCAGGGCGGAGTTCGCGGAAAACCGCTGGGGCTAGCAGTGAGGGAAACGTCGCTGAAAGTTTAGCACGACTGTCTTGGAGCAGCAGGAGGATCTCAAAATCTCAGCAGGGCGAGGGTGTTCGTTTAGGACGGGCCACCCGGCGCCACCCCCATAGCTGCGAAGTTGCTTCCCGGCCCAAAGAAAGTATTTCCCCCCTCAGGGCTCGATTGGCTATCCTCGCCAAGGGGACGTGGACTGCGCCCAAGGGGCGCGGATGCGGCCTGACCCGCTACAAGAGCCTTAGAGCGGTTCAAGAGTTTCACGCGTGGAACCGCTGACCCCCGGCATTTCCTATTCAATGAGGGAAAAAATGGAATCTGATAGCAAGATTGCGCATACGTTCGCCGAATTGAGGGAAAGGGCCTGCAAGCTGGGCCCCAAGCGCGTCGGCGTGGTGATGGCCGACGACGATGTGGCCTTGACGGCCGCCGCGGAAGCCATGCGAGCCGGAATCGCCAACCCGGTCCTGATCGGCGAAGAAAAAGACATTCGCGCCCGCGCCGAAAAGCTCGGCTTTGCCGACCTGAACGCCAAGGCCGAGTTCGTGCACGCCGGCCACGACATCAATGAGGCTGCCGCGCTGGGCGTCGCTCTGGCCCGCGAAGGCAAAATCGACATTCTGATGAAAGGCCACCTGCGCACCGATCAGCTCTTCCAGCCGGTCCTCGACAAGGAAAAAGGCCTGCGCACCGGCAACCTCCTGGCTGACGCCGCCTTCTTCGAGCACAAGACCGATGCGGGAACCAGGCTGGTCTGCATCATCGACGGCGGCCTCAACCCCGCCCCTCAACTCAAGCACAAGAAGCAGATCATCCTCAGCGCCATTGAGGTTCTGCACGCCATCGGCATCGCCAAGCCCAAGATTGCCGTCATGAGCGCCGTCGAGGTAGTCAGCGACGCCATTCAGTCGACGGTCGACGCCAAGGCCCTCACCGAGATGGGCCAGGCCGGCGAGTTCGGCGATGCGGAGGTCTTCGGACCACTGGCGCTGGACAACGCCCTCTTCGATTGGGCCGCCAAAATCAAGGGCATCACCAGCCCGGTAGCCGGCCACGCCGATTGCCTCGTCGTTCCCAACGTCGAGGCCGGCAACATGCTGGGCAAGTCGGTCTGCTTCCTGGTTGGCGCCGAATTCGGCCACGTGGTGGTTGGCGCCAAGGTGCCGATCCTGATCCCTTCGCGCGTCGAGAAGGCCGCGGAAAAAGTGAATGCCATGGCTTTGGGGGTGCTCTATGCGTGCCGGTGAATTTCTTGTTCTTACCATCAATCCCGGGTCGACCTCGACCAAGATCGCGGTCTACGCCAATGAAAAAGCCGAGCTCGTGCGCAACCTGACCCACTCAGATGAAGAGATGGACCAGTTCAAAGGCAAGCGCGTTCTCGACCAGCTCGAGTTCCGCCTGGCAGCCGTCGAGCGCGAGCTGGCCGCCGACAATTACGACTTGAAGCAGTTCGACGCCATCGTCGGTCGCGGCGGCCTCATGCGCGGTTTGCCCAGCGGCACCTACCGCGTAAACGAAGAGATGCTGAGCGACCTGCGCCTGACGCGCTTTGGCGATCACGCCTCGAACCTCGGGGCGTTTATGGCCCAGCAGATCGCGCGCGATGGCGGCGGCACGGCTGAGGCCTTCGTCGTCGATCCCGTCAGCGTGGACGAGTGGTCTGATATGATGCGCATCTCCGGCACCGCGCTTGTTGAGCGCCATGCCGGCGGGCACATGCTCAATACCAAGGCCGTGGCCAAGCGCTATGCCCGCGAACAAGGCAAGCCCTATGCCGACCTCCGGCTGATCGTCTCCCACATCGGCAGCGGCATCACCACCTCGGCTCACGAAAAAGGCCGCATGATCGACAGCCTCGAGCCTGGCCACGAAGGAGCCTTCTCCACCGAGCGCAGCGGCGTGCTGCCGTTGCTCAAAGTCATCCAGCTCTGCTTCAGCGGCAAGTACACCGAGCAGACGCTGTGGTTCGCCCTCAACCGCGAAGGCGGGCTCTACTCTTACCTGGGCACGCGCGACCTGCGCGAAGTCATCAAGAGGATCGAGGCCGGCGACGCCAAGGCAAAGCTGATCTTTGAAGCGATGGCTTACCAGATCGCCAAGGACATTGCCATGATGGCCGCCCCCCTGTGCGGGAAGGTCGACGCCATCCTGCTCACCGGCGGCATGGCCTACAGCGAAAAGCTCGTCAACACCATCCGCCCCTACGTCGAGTGGATCGCGCCCATTGTGGTCTACCCCGGCGAAGACGAGCTCCAGGCCATGGCCGAGGGCGCTCTTCGCGTTCTGCGCGGCGAGGAGCAGCCGCAGGAACTCGGCCCCGAAGCAAAGTAACTACTGCCGCTGTTTTGAAGGGGCGAGGAGCAGGCGCAAGAGCTCGGACCCGAAGCAAAGTAACTACTGCCGCTGTTTTGAAGGGGCGAGGAGCAGGCGCAGGAACTCGGACCCGAAGCAAAGTAAACGGTCATAGGCTGCGCAAAACCAAATCGAGGGGCTTTGTAACAAGGGCACGGCTTTAGCCGGGCCGAATTGGACTAATAAAAACCGGAGGGGCTTTAGCCCCTGCGATTCACCAAAGGCCGCCGGCGAGCAAGCCGGCGGCCTTTTTCGCGTTGGTCCAGTTTGGCTTCCCACAGCGGAAATGGAGTCGCATGACGGGCAAAAACACGTCAAAGGGAACGGTAGGCGGTCACTCGCCCGGAACCAGTGGATGGTATAAACTTCGGCTCGGACAACGATACAAAATGAAAACCGCAATTACCAGCATCCTCTTTATCGCAACGGCGTCGCTGGCGCAGTGCCAGCCCGTAAGCGTCGATCCACTCGGATCCGCACGCAACGTCGTCGAATCCAGGGCCCCGTACAGGAATTCGTGGGGGAATGAAATTGCGAATTCAACCGGTCCCGCTCCACACCCAGTACTCGTAGCGGAGGTGATTGCTCCGCTGCAGGACACTCAGGATAGCAACGCCTCGCCGATACCAATTCCCAAAGAGACTCACGAAGAGGCTGCCGAGCGTATGAGTCATCGAGCCTCCCTGGCTAATGAAAGAATCTCGGTGAGCTCTCCGCAAGGTGACGTGCCGTTGGGCAGCCCGGTCGATATCGATGTCAGGTTTGCTCCTGGTCAGATAGCTGACATGCATGTAGCACAGTTCAAACCGCACGGGGCGGACCGTGGGGGGATAGACCAGAGCCAGGATACCTTCAAGATCGTCCGCGAGGAAGGACAAACCAAGACGCTCGAGGTCGTTCCAATGCAATTGGGTTCCATCAATTTGTACATTGGAGCAGTCTACGCCGACAACGCATCGGCTCAGCAGACGATTACTCTCAATGTCGTTCCCTCCTCCAAGGATCTCAAGAAATTCTCCATCGATGGAGGATCACCCGCCGACGTCATCGTTATGGGCGACGAAGAAAGAGACCGTCAGAAAGGACTGCGCCCCATAGTTACTTACAAGGATGTGCAGTACCCAATTCATCTCGACGATCTGACAATGATTAAACTTTCCGTCGAGCAAGACGAGAACGATCCGGTGCTGCGTGTTGACCCGAATGGAATGGTCCATGCGCTCCGCGAGGGCACCGCGATCATCGTCGGCAACTTCGACGGCGCCATCGACAGGCTGAAAGTCACCGTCTATGACAAGGACGATGCTCCGGCGGGCTACGGCGTAATAATGCACTGACGTTCGTAGCTGGTGCTTCAATCCACGTAATTCGCCGTTTTGGTCATAGGCGTTTTGGTCATATCGTCGCCAATGCGGAAGTTGCCCCCCGCCAAGCTGCCCAATGGAAAAACCGAATTGGACCATCGCGCCTTCTCGAACTAAAACTGTAATGTTGCGTCACGCTTGTGACACCGGTCACTATGAGGCGTGATAATCCTACGCATGTAATTTATTTTGTGGAATTTAACTATATATTCCCAGCCTATGGGCACACCCTCCGTGTCACGAAAACCAAATTCCACGCGCATCGCCGCAAGACCGGGGATTCGCGCTTTCTTCCCAATAAACCACGCTAAATGATGGTTTTACATCGCAAAACGAACCGGGAGCCGGTTTGGACCTCGACCTGCAAATTCAGGGGCAGGCTTCACGAAATGGATCGAAGCCGCAGGTCAACCGGGCGCGAAAACCCCCAAAAGCGCCTGACCAGGAGGAGTCGAATGCAAAAGAAGAATTCCAAACAGACAGCCCGCATGGTTCTGGCGGCTTCCTGGCTGGCAGTCTTTTGCCTTTTCGGATTCCGCACCACATTTGCCATCTTCCAGGTCCCCATGGCCCACGAGATGCACTGGTCGGCGACGCAAATTTCGGGCGGCTTCGCGATCATGATGGTGGTCTATGCGCTGTCGGCTTTCCTGAGCGGCTGGATGATCGATCGCAAGGGAACCCGGCCGGCCTACTTCCTCGCCGCTCTCTTCGGCTCCCTGAGCTATCTCGTCACCTCCTCCACCCATTCGCTGGGCGCCTACTATGCCGCCTATGGAGTGCTGGGCGGCATCGGCACCGGAATGCTGTGGGTTTCCTCGACCGTCTCCGTGAGGAAATGGTTTGCCGGCAAGAACTACGCCCGGATGTGGGGCTTTGTCTTCATGGGCGGCCCCGTCGCGCAAATCACGCTGAGCTTCGCCTTTCGCCATCTGATTGTCACTCACGGCTGGCGCTTCTGCGGGCGGATTCTGAGCGTGGTCGTCCTGGGGGCCATGCTGCTGGCGTCGGCTCTGGCCAGGAAGAACCCCGAGGACTACGGAATCGAAACCACTGGCCCGGGGCCCGAGCCGGAAGAGGACGCGGGCAATTGGAGCATCGCCGAGGCCTTTTCGCATCGCGCCATGTGGACGGTGATCGCTGTCTATCTCTGCAGCATCGTGGCGGAGTTTCTGATCTGGTCGCAGACGGTCAGCTATTTTGTTCAGGACCTGAAATTGAGCTTCGGCAGCGCCCTCGGCCTGTATTCGACCATCGGCATCGCGGGCATCGTTGCCATGCCGGTGATGGGCATCGTGGCCGACAAGATCGTGCACAGAGTTGGGAACGAGGCCCAGGGGCGCAAATTCGGCATCGTGGCCGGTTCCGCTGTGGGTGCGGTTGCCTGCGCGGCCTTGCTGCTCGCTGGCTCCTCGCTGGCCTTCGCATTCGCAGCCTGCATCCTCTTCGCCATCTACATGGCCATCTCCCAATCGGGTGTCATCGGCTATGCCGGCGCCATCTACGGCTCGAGATACCTGGGCCGCATCTGGAGCTTCGCAACGCTGATCTGCATGGGAATCGGCCCGGCCCTGGGCTCGTTCCTGGGAGCGTATCTGCGCGATCTCACGGGCAGCTACTCCGCTTCGTTCCTCTTCGCCCTCGGCGCGTTTGCAGTTTCCACTGTCGCCGCGGCAACGCTTCCCCATGCCGCGCCCCGGCCGCTGGCCGTCCGCTTCCCGAGCAAGACTCCCGCCTTCGGCGCGGAAGTTGCCTAGCAGGCTGCGGAAAGACTCAATCGCGGGTGGTTTTGTAATAAGGGCACGGCTTCAGCCGGGCCGCAAATGTCGCGAAATGAGAAGCGGGCTTTAGCCCCTGCCGCGCTAGTTTTGTCGTTTTTGCCTCTTACTCGGAGTTTTTCAGCAGCCTGCTAGGGCAGGCCGCAGGCATACGAACCCACCACACAGACAAGGCGCCCTGAACTCGGGCGCTTTATTTGCACTTTTCGCGCTTGAGCTACAGCGCCGTTGCTCCGCCGTCGACGTGGAGATCGGCTGCCGTAATCCAGCTCGATTCGTCCGAGGCGAGAAATGTCGCCGCCCAGGCGATATCTTCGGGCTGGCCCACGCGCTTGAGAATGGCGTGCGCCAGGACGTTCTCAAGGAAGCCCGGCGTCTTGATCACGGGAGCAGTTGCCGCTGTCACAGTCATTCCCGGCGAGATGCTGTTAGCGCGGATGCCGTGCGGGGCGCCTTCCAGCGCCAACTGCCGCGTCATGGCCAGCACGCCTCCCTTGCCGGCGCAGTGGGCCAGAGCCGGCGATCCCTCCAGCACAAGGTACGAATTCACCGAGGCAAAGTTGATGATCGAGCCGCCGCCCCGCGCCGTCATATGCGGCCATGCCGCCTTGCAGGCCAGAAATACAGTATCCAGTTCGGCGTTCAGCGTAAGACGCCAGTCCTCGTAAGTCATCTCCTCGATCGGCTTGAAGACGGCGGTGGCGGCCGCATTGACGAGAATGTCCACACCTCCCGCGTGCTCGGCGGCAAAGGCGAAAAGCTTGCCGACGGCGGCAGGATCGGTCAGGTCGCAAGGGGCAAAGCTGTCGATCTCCAATCCCAACGATTTGGCCTCGGCCACTGTCGCTTCCGCAGCAGCGGCATTCAGGTCGCAGCCGATGACTCTTGCGCCCTGCCGGGCAAACAGCAGCGCGCACCCCTTGCCGATGCCTGCTCCGCAACCGGTGACCACCGCAATTTTTCCCTTGAGCCGCTGTTGTGCGTTTGCTGCTTCCGCAGGCAGATGACCCTTGACCATTGCCGCTTTCCTCTCTTTCTGAAAGTGATCTCTATCAGGGAGATGCACATGATTGGATGCTCAGCAGTTGTGAATTGGACCAACGAATCCGGATTCAAATTCGCGCACGGAACAGCGCCCGGCAGCAGGTCCGGCTTCGGAAAGAAGCGGCCTTCCGGTGAGCTGCCGGAAGGCCGTTTTGAGCATTCAACATGAGTGGTACGCTACAGCACCGCCATCGCCGCCAGATACGCCTCCTGCACCGCCTCGAAGACCTTGGCCGGACGGACGCAATCGCCGATCTCCTGGACCGGAATGTTGGCGGCCGCAGCGGCTTCGTGCAGGGCTTCGGTTTGTTTGCGGTTCGCCTTCATGCCCAGCGCGTAGATGACGGTATCGGCGGGGAGGAACTCCTCTTTCCCTTCCGCATCTACCGTCTTCACGCCGTTTTTGGCGATCGAAGTCACCTTCAACCCCGTGCGGCATTTCAGCGCCTTGTCCATCTCGTGGATCAGGGCTTCGCGATGCAGCGGATAGCAATCCGGAGCCACCTTGCGCGAGCATCTCGACCACCGTCACCTGGCGGCCGCGTGCGGCCAGATGCAGCGCCGCCTCGCTGCCCACCAGTCCTCCGCCCACCATGACCACGTTCTTGCCCACGCGGTCGAGACTGCCGTAGTACATGTCCATCACCGGCAGGGCGTTTTCGATTCCCTCGATGGGCAGCGTAACAGGCTTGGACCCAAGCGCCAGAATCGCCACGTCGGGCTTCGACGCCGCCAACTCGGCCGGCGAAATTTCCTTGTTCAGGACCACCTTGATGTTCGCGCGCTTGCCCACGCGGCGAATCATCAGGTCTTTGAATTCCTTCAAGTCGCCCTTGTGGTCGTCCGCATCGGCGAACCACAGCAGCCCGCCGAGCTTCGAGTCCTTTTCGTAGAGAGTCACCTGGTGGCCGCGGTCGGCAGCCACAACAGCAGCCTCCATGCCGGCGATGCCGCCCCCGATGACCGCGACCTTGCGCGATGCGGCGGGCTTCGAGTCCAGCACCTTGCGGTCGAACAGAAACGCCGTAGGATTCACCGAGCAGCCGAAGAGCTTGCTCAGGTCGTCCATCACTTCTTCGAGCTGGCCCGGCAGGCACTTGAAGCAGCGCGTGCAGCGGACGATGTCGTCCTCGTTGCCGCTCTCGGCCTTGACGGCGAAATCGGGATCGGCCGTAAACTGGCGGCCCATCGCCACGAAATCGCACTTACCCTCGGCGATGATCTGCTCCGAGAGCTCCGGCGAATTGATGCCGCCCACCACCGTCACCGGAATCTTGACGGCCTTCTTGATCACCGCCGCCATGTCTGCATTCAGCGCGTGCGGCTCGAACAGCGAGTTGAACATGCCGCTCAGCACCGGCTGGCGATAGATGCCCACCGAGACGTGAATCAGATCGATATACGGCTCGATCATCTTCGCGAAGGCCGCGATCTCGTCCACGTGCTGGCCGCCTGCGCAGCGCTCGTCGCCGCTCACGCGCACCTCGATAAGGAATTCCTTGCCCATGGCCTCGCGCAGCGCCTTCAGGATTTCAATCGACAAGCGGGCGCGGTTTTCCAGCGACCCTCCGTACTCGTCCGTGCGGTGGTTGGTGCGCGCCGAAAGGAACTGGGCCAGCAGCCAGCCGTGGCCGCAGTGCACCAGCACGCCGTCGTAGCCGGCCGCCCTCATGAATTTGGCGGCGACGATATGCTTCTGGATCACGTCGTCGATCATGGCCTTGTCCATGCCCGTGATCTTCATGCCGAACTCGTTGGTCTCTTCGTTCGGCCCGATGGCTCCCTTGAACATGGGCAGCGGCAGGCGCGCCGAGCCGCAGTGAGAGAGCTCGATCATGGCAATGGCGCCGTTGTCCTTGATGGACTTGGCCAGGGCGCCCAGCTTGGCGAAGGCCGGATCGTCGTAGTTCGTAAAATCGATCGGCGGAAACGGATCCTTGTTGGCGTACTCGAAATCGACGGAGGTTTCGCCCACCGTCACCGCCGCGCAGCCGCCCTTGGCGCGCTCGTACATCGCCTTGGCCGTAACGTCGGATAAAAAGGGAATGGAGACAAACGGACCGCAAAAGATCGGCGCGCCTACGATCCGGTTTTTATAAGTGTGCGCCCCCACCTTCATGGGAGAAAAAAGATTTGGAAATTTGCTGTGCATCGTGATTCATCCTCTCTATGCGAGCTCGGCCGGCGCATCGCCCCAACCCTCTCGGTTTCACTTTCAGGGCTGCTGGAAAAGCTCGATCAGGTTGCCGGAATTGTCGCGAATAAACGAGACCGTGCCGCCTCCGATGTCGAGCACAAAAACGATGTCGGCGCCGCGCTCTTTCAGCACTTCCACCGTGGCGCGCACGTCTTTCACCGCGAAGGCCACGTGCTTGTTGCCGTGCGTGAGCAGGTCCTTGTTCGGCACCCGCCGATCCTCGGGCAGAGGCGCCGCACCGGGAACTTCGAAGATCTCAAAGGCCAGATCCCCACGCCGCATAAAGGCCACCTTGGCCTTCAGCGGAGGAAGCGAGTCCCGCCTCTCAAGCTCGAAGCCCAGCATGGTCTTGTACCACTCGATCGAGGCCTCCAGATCGGGAACGCTGATGCCCGCGTGATGATACTTCAATTCAAAAGGGTGCGTGAGAGCAGCAGATGTAGACAAGTTCATCCTCCGAATCCTGGTTATGGAGGCCGGCCGCGTTGCCGCCGAATGTGCACCGGCAACGGCCGGCGCGGCCTCCGGGTTGCTCTACTTCGCCTTCGAAGGCAGCTTCACGGTAGCTCCGCCGGCCTCCCAGATGATGCCGTCAATGTTTTCGACCCACCAGGCCAGATCGACGTAGTACTCGCCATTTTCAATGTACTTGTTGTAGACGTAGGACTTGACGATGGCCAGATCCGTAGTCAGCCCATGAGCCTGAACGTGCTTGCCCTGCATGGAGGGAACGTGGGAGAGAAAATCCTCAGAGTAGGGGCTGCGCTCGACAATTTTTCCGAAAGCTGCGTGAGTCTCCGGCTCCATGATTCCCCAACGGATGTCGGTGATCGTGCCATGGTCGCCCATCCAGTTGTCGATGTGGCGCAGGGCCTGGTCGCGGCCAAAGTAGTTGATCAGCGCCGCGCGGGTGATGGTCTGCTTATGAATGTCGGCGGTGTTGATGGCTCCGGCCATCATGGGGCCGACGCCGGATTTCTTGTCCTGATCGGGCACAGCGGGAACGTAGGCGGCCTTGTCGGGCAGCAGGTAGATTCCGGTGTCCTTGTCGAGGATCATGGTCTTGAAGGTCGCCGGGTCCATGATCTCTTTCTTCATGGTGCGGCTGCCGCCTGTGCCCATGCCATAAGGCGCCGTGGGCGTGACCGACTCGATAATCGGCCCGTCAGCGGTCCATGTGGGCCGGTCGCCGACCTTCACGTCCTCCCAGTAGAGCGGCGTCGCACCCTGGCGCTTCTCCTTGGCCCAGATACCCTTGATCGTGTCCCAGTCCTTGTCGGTGTAAACGTGCTGGGGCCGGCTGAGCCACTTGGGCGCTTCCCAAATGTCGCTGAACTGGGGATTCTTGGGGCCCAGGCCTGGCTTGTAGAGCTTCACCATCTCCGTCACGCGGAAGGTGACGTCGTTGACCTTTTCGCCTTTCTGGTTGTAGATGCTGGCCTGGCTGACAATCACAATAGAACGATAGATGGAGCCCTCCGGCGGCGTAATGTCGTAGAGGTCCCGCGAATTCACCGCGGTGTAGAGCGTATCGCCGGGATAGATCGGCTTATAAACGCGGATGTTGTGATTCAGCTGGCTGACCAGCAGCGTATCGCGCACATTGGTCGGATACGCCTTCATGATCAGGTCGTCGCAGGCCGCAAAGGTGGGCAGCGCCTGAATATTCTCGTATCCCAGAGCCTTGGCGTAAGCGGCGTCGTTCAGCACCGGGTTTTCCGGATCGTACTTCTGGTTGTCGTACCGGACCATGGCCTCCGTGACCATGAATGAGCCGGCCACGCCGGGCGTCTCCTTGGGCAGCGTGCCGTGAATCAGCGCCTGCACATCGATCGGTCCGCGGTCAGCGATGGCCTTGTTATCGGCCAGGTACTTCTCTACCGCAGCCTTTTCCCGCTCCGTGTACTGGCCGGGGTAGAGAGTCAGGAAATCCTGCGGGTTGGCGACATTCGAGGCCTCGGTCTTGGCCTGAGCCGCGGCGGCCTGTTGGCCCCAGCCAACCGGAACGATCGTGCAAAGAGCCGCTGCGAACAAAAGGAGGGCGATAGAAACCCGCCGCTCTATCTTTTTGCGTCCTGCTGTTTTCATACATCTCCCTTTCCCATTGCTAACTGTTGAACCAGGTGCGAAACCCGCCATATAGGCTGGATTCGCATGTCCTGCCGTTACGAAATCTGGATTCGTGCCCTCCGGCCTATCTTCCGTCGTATTTTCCGTTGGGCGCCAGAAGGATCTTGATCTGGTCGTGCTTGCCGGCCAGCCTTTCAAGACCCTTGGTGACTACGTCGTCCATGCCGATAACGTCGGTGACCATCTTTCTGGCCATGGGCAGCTTTCCCTTGGCCAGGAAGTCAAAGCACATGGCCACTTCGGCGGCGTCGTAGACGAACGAAGCATCCATGTCGATCTCACGCCGGATGAAGCCGGCCGACGTGAACGTATAAGGATCGCCCGTGACTCCCACCAGCATCACCTGCCCGCCGCTGCGCGTAATCTTCAGGCATCGGCCCATTGCGCCGCGTCCGGCCACTGTGAAACGCATCCGGCCACTGCGAAACGCGTCGCTAAAACTGTTGAACTAAGTACGAAACCCGCCATTTAGGCGGGTTTCGCATGCCGTCGAGGCCGGTACAGGAACTGAATTCGCGCCCCGGCCTGTTTGCTCCTTCCCTGCTGGTTACTTCTTCCCGTTGGTTCCGTTGGGGGCCAGGAGAATCTTGATCTGGTCGTTCTTCTTCGACAACCGCTCCAGACCCTTGGTGACCACATCGTTCATGCCGATGATGTCGGTGACCATGCTTTTGGCTGCCGGCAGCCTGCCCGAGGCCAGGAACTCGAAAATCATGGCGATCTCGGCTGCGTCGTAGACGAACGTGATCTGCAGATCGATTTCGGTCGGGCCGTAGAAGGCGGTGCGAACGCCAAGCGGCTCGGGGCTCATGCCGATCAGCAAAACCTGGCCGCCCGAACGGGTGACCGAGAGGCACGTTTGGGTTGGCTCTGCGCCGCCGGCGCACTCGTAAGAGACGTCGACGCCCTTGCCGCCCGTCAGTGAGCGGACCTTCTCGACCAGGGCTTCGCCTTCAACCTTGGTGATGTCGATGGCGACATCGGCGCCGTACTTGAGCGAGAGCTTGGCCTTCTCGTCGCTGCGGACCAGGGCGATCACCTTGGCCGCGCCGGCCAGCTTGAGCAGCATCATGGCCGAGAATCCGATGGGGCCTGTGCCGAGGACGGCCACATAGTCGCCGACCTTGAAGCGCGAATAACGGATGCCGTGGAAGGAGGTGCCCATCACGTCAAACAGGACCGCCTCTTCCATGCTCATGCCCTCGGGAACCGGGATCAACATTCTCTTGGGGTTGCGGACCAGCATGTACTCTGCATAGCCGCCATCGGTGTTGGGCGTAATGCCCGTGGTCAGCGGGAAGCCATGGATGCAGATGCTGGAGCGGCCCGACAGGCAGTTGTGGCACTCGCCGCAGTTGCCCGGAGGTCCGACGGCCACGCGGTCGCCAACCTTGAAGCCGGTCAAGCCTTCGCCGAGCGAGTCGATGGTGCCCACGGTCTCGTGGCCGAAGATGGTCGGCGGCGAGATGATGCCGGGGTGCATGTAGCTGTGAACGTCGGTGCCGCAGATGCCGACATAGACGACTTTGACAACGGCCTGGCCGGGACCGGCGACTGGCTTGGGCTTGTCGATGATCTCGACGTCCCTGGGGCCCTTATACAATGCTGCCTTCATTTTGTACTCCCTCCTACCATGGTGATTGACGGGCTTCCCCGTCCAATTCTCTTTTCATCGGTCCAGCAAGCGCACGGACCGGGCGGATATTCCTGCTCTCGTTCAGGCCATGCTCTTGTCTTGCACAAACTCGACGAGGTTACCGGCGTTGTCGCGGATGAACGCGTTGGATCCCCATGGGAAATCCTGAATCCAGACGATATCGGCGCCTTTTTCGCGCAGCGATTCAGCCAGCGCGCGCGGGTCGGGAACGGCGAAGCAGAAGTGCAGGCTGCCCTGGCTGAAGAAGGCGGTATTTGGCATCCGCCTGCTGTCGGCCATGGGCGTGCTGTTCTCGGCCTGGAAGACCTCGACGCACATATCTCCGCGATTCAGCATGGCGAATTCGACCGCCACGTTGGGTATCTTCACCCGCTGAACCACTTCGAATCCGAGCATGTTCTTGTACCAGGCGATCGACTCGTCCAGGTTCGGGACGCTGAGCGCTCCGTGATGCAGTCTCATTGCCATTAGGCTCATAGGAAAAACCCCTGTTCTTTCAAGGAATCTGATTGACAAAAAACCCCTGTTCTCTCTAGGAATCTGGTTCATTGTAAATGAGGAGGGCGATCTTCTGTACAACCTGTTTTCGGAATCTGTATAATCGCTGGAACCGATAGCGAAAAGAGGCGGCGGCGATGCATTTGCGAGGCTTGGACCTGAACCTGCTCGTGGTTCTGCACACCCTCCTGGAAGAGAAGAACATCACCCGCACCGCCAGGCGCATTTACCTCAGTCAATCGGCCACCAGCGGCGCGCTGGCGCGCCTGCGCGAGTTTTTCGAGAACGATCTGCTCGTCCAGGTAGGGCACAAGATGGTCCTCACCCCCCTCGCCGAGAGCCTGGTAGAGCCGGTCCGGCAGTTGCTGGCCGAAGCCCAGGCCATCATCGAGCAGAGACCGGATTTCGATCCCGCAACCTCCACCCGCCGCTTCCGCATGATGATGACCGATTACGTGACGGCCGTGCTGATGACGCAGGCCCTGCCCGCCATCAAGCGCCACGCTCCCTCGGTCGGAATCGATATCCTTCCCTTTGAGGAGACGCCGCCGGAAGAAGTGATCGATCGGGTCGAGGTGGACATGGTGGTCCTGCCGCAGCAGTTTCTTACCTCGACTCACCCCTCCGAGGAACTCTTCCGCGACACCTACACCTGCATTGTGTGGAAGGGCAACCGCGAGATCGGCAAAACCATGTCTCTGGACGAGTATTTTGCCGCCTCCCACGTCTCCATCCGCTTTACCACCCAGCCGATAGACAGCCTTTCGGACTGGATCCAGCATCGCACCGGCCGCGCCCGCAACGTGGATGTGACCACGCGCCTTTACACCATGATTCCGCACCTGATCGTCAATACAACGCGCATTGCGACGGTGCATCAGAGACTCGCGCAAATGTTCGCGAAGTTTCTTCCCTTGCGCATTGTGGAGCCGCCTTTTGAAATGCCGTACGTTGCCGAGGGGCTTCAGTGGCACAACTTCCGAAGTTCGGACCCGGGGATCGCATGGATGCGCGAACGCCTGCACAGCGCCGCTGACGACCTTTCCGCCAACCCCGGAGACGACGGCGTTGCCACTGGCGTACTCAAGCCCGCACGCGGGCACTGAGCCAGGCCGCCCCCCTGGTGCGCTGTCATCCTGACGAGGTCGCCGCGGCGACCGAGGAAGGATCTGCGGTTAAAATTGTCAGCAAAGAGTGCCAGACCACGATCCCGGCTAACTTGCTAACTCGCCATGTGTGCGCAGCACACGCTAACTTGCCGTCTTTGTCTCAACAGGCATTTTCTTGGGTCTCGGGTAAAACCCGGTTCCATAAATGACTGCGGTTGCCTCTAGCGTTCTGGGGCAAAACCTGGCCGTTACCGCGCGGGCAGGCAACGGCAGAGACCCCGCTCGACGTAAAATAGAGCATCCCATTCAATTCAAGGAGTGGACGTGAAGAAATCTGCCCCGAGGGCCCCTGTGGCCGCAGCCCGGCCCCTCAAAGCGAATCCCCGCCTCTTCAACTCGGCAAAGACGCGTGCCGTGAAAGAGGAGATCTGCGCCGTGGGCCGCAAGCTGTGGCTGCGCGGACTGGTGGACGGCGCCGGGGGCAATATCTCCTGCCGTGTGGGACCCAACGAGGTGATCTCGACGCCCACCATGCTGAGCAAGTACGAATTGACGCCGGATGACCTTTGCATGGTTGACCTTGAGGGCAATCAGATCGCCGGGCAAAGGCAGCGCACCAGCGAGGTGCTGCTGCATCTGGAGATTTACAAAGCGGTTCCCGAAGCCAGGGCGGTGGTCCACTGCCATCCTCCTCATGCTGGGGCCTACGCCATCACCGGCTGCGTTCCGCCCAATGCCGTCATGTCGGAGTTCGAGCTTTTCGTGGGCAAGATGGCGCATTCGCCCTACGAGACCCCGGGCACGGCGGCCTTTGCCCGGACGGTACTCCCTTACGTCCGAGAGCACAATACGGTCCTGCTTGCGAATCACGGAATGGTCTGCTGGGCCGATACGGTGACGCACGCCGAGTGGAATGCCGAGGTGGCAGAGAACTATTGCGCCACGCTGTTGCTGGCCTCGCAACTGGGCGAGCCCATTTCAACCATCCCGGAGCTCAAAGTCCAGGATCTGCTGGCCATCAAAAAGCGTCTTGGCCTGCCCGATGAGCGCCTCTCCCCGGGCCGGGGCAAAAGCGCCCGCCGCGCCGGGCGCCAGCTTCCGGGCGCCATCGCGATTCCCGCAGCCCCACAGAAGAGCCGGAGGAGCAAAGGGCGCGAAATCGACCTCGACGATCTGGTCCGGATTGTGACCCGAGAGGTGCTGAAGGCCATCCGCCGCGGATAAACGGGCAGCCTTCCAAATCCCCGATCCCCTGCCGGCTCCTCCGTCCTTAGTCCCTTAGTGCCTAGCCCCTCAGTCTCTCGTCCCCTATTCCCTATTCCCTATTCCCTGTCTTCAGTCTCTCGTTCCTATTCCCTATTCCCTATTCCCTGTCTTCTTCACAGCTGCGCCTCAGGGTAGCGGCCCAGCTCGCGGATTGTGCTGCAGTGGTTCTTGAGCACCTTCAGCACCAGGTCGGCTTCGTGGGGTCCGCCGATCTGGCAGTCGACGTAGAAGATGTACTCCCAGGGCTTGCCGTGCACGGGCCGCGATTCGATCTTGGTCAGGTTGGTGCCCAGCACGGCCAGGGCATTCAGCGCCGCCACCAAAGTTCCCGGCCGGTGCTCCAGCGCGAAAGCCACGCTCATCTTGTTTGTGCCGGGGTCCACCGTGGCCTCGGCCGCGCGCCGCACCAGGAAGAAGCGCGTGTAGTTCTCCGGGTTGTCCTCGATGCCCGCCTCCAGGATCGCTCCTCCATAGAGCTTGGCCGCTTCAGCACTGGCAATGCCCGCTGTGTGGCGATCATGCCGCTCCATCAGGTGCTTCACGCTGCCTGCCGTGTCGTAGAAGGCGATCGTCTCCATCTCGGGGTGGCAGGCGACAAAGCGTCGGCATTGGGCCAGCGCCACCGGATGCGAGGAAACCCGCTCGATTTCCCCGATCGCAACTCCCGGCATGGCAATCAGGTTGTGGTGGATGCGCACCAGCGCCTCCCGCTCCACGCGCACATCATGCGTCAGCAACAGGTCGAAGTGCTCGAGCACCGAACCCGCCAGGCTGTTTTCGATGGGGACCGCCGCCGCATCGGCACGGCCCTCCACAAGCGCCTGAAACACCTGCGCCGAAAGCGCGCAGGGCAGGATCTCGGCCCCCGCGTCCATCTTCAACGCCGCCTCGTGGCTAAACGAGCCCGGCTCCCCCTGGATTGCAACTTTCATTCTGTTCCTTTTGCCTTCGTAATCCCCTTGGTGAGTTTAGGGAAAGTCAATGAGCCTGTAGACTTCTTCGTTGTCGATGCGGATGCGCCGTCCCGCCGGACGGATGAGCGGCGGGTCGAGGCTGAGACGCCGGTTTCCTCGCCCCACGCATACTGTCGCCTTGTCCTGCCGGCGATGCAGATCGCGGGGAAGATTGGCGGTGGTGCGTTTTGATGTCGATTTCATAGAATGACGATGCCCGATTTCTCAATTCTCTCAAATCGTTTCCGGCCCGCTCCGTGCGCGCCCCACCCTACCGCCTCACCCACACATCCGCCGCCACAAACGCGAAAAACACCATCGAGATCACCCCGTTCATGGTGAAAAAGGCCGCGTTCAGCCGGCGCAGATCGCGCGGCGAAACCAGCGAGTGCTCGTAGGTGAGCAGCAGCGCCACAGCCGCGACGCCAGTCCAGCCGGATGGTCCAAAGCGAAAAAGGAAACCAAACCAGACCAGCAGCACCAGCATGGCCAGATGCATCAGCCGCGCCACCCAGAATGCCGCCCCAAGCCCCAAAGACTGCGGAATGCTGTAGAGACCCGCCTCGCGGTCGTGGTCCAGATCCTGGCAGGCGTAGAGCACGTCGAATCCGCCCACCCACAGCGTCACCGCCGCGGTCAGCACCAGGATGCGTGCATCGAGCGTGCCACGCACGGCGATCCATGCTCCGGCGGGCGCCAGCCCGAGGGCCAGCCCCAGCGCCAGGTGCGACCAGCGCGAAACGCGCTTCATGAAGCTGTAGCTGAAGAGCACCATGAGCGCCGCGGGCGCCAGTTCCAGCGTGAGCCGGTTCAGCTCCGCGGCCGCCGCAACAAACACCGCCGCCGCCGCCAATGTGAATCCCAGCACGAACTGCCGTGAAAGCAGTCCGGCGGGGATGGCCCGCAGGCGCGTTCGGGGATTGGCCGCGTCCAGATCGGCATCGGCCCAGCGGTTGAAGGCCATCGCTGCCGATCGCGCCGCCACCATCGCCACCAGGATCCATCCGATGGTGCGTAGCGGCGGCAGCCCGCGGGCGGCCAGCAGCATGGCCGTGAGCGCGAAGGGCAGCGCGAAGATCGAGTGTTCCCACTTGATCATCTCCAGCGTCGTCCGGATCTTCGCAAACACTCCCCGCGCCATCGTCTCCGCCCCATTCCCGCTGACTCTGTTCCGCTGACCGCTGACTCGCTGACCTGCTGACCCGCCGGCCAGATGGGTGCCCCATCCTTGCGGCGCTCTCCGCCGCAAGGGTGGGAACCTCCATCGCTGACCGCTGACCGGCTAACCCCGCTAACTCCGCTAACCCCGCTGCTTCCGTCAGTGTTCATCCCTGCCCGGGCGCAGCATCAGCTCACGGATCGCCTCTTGCGGATCCTTGCCTTCGTTCAGGATCAGCTCCATCTGTTCGGTAATCGGCATCTCGATGCCGTGGCGGCGCGCCAGTCCCAGCGCCGCGTGGGTGGTGTAGACGCCCTCGGCCACTTTGCCGCCCAGTTGCTTCAGCGCCTCATCGAGTTTCAGTCCCTTGCCCAGAGCCTCACCAACGGTGCGGTTGCGCGAGAGCGAGCCGGTGCAGGTCAGCACCAGGTCGCCTACGCCGGAAAGCCCCGCCAGCGTCTCGCGCCGCGCCCCGCATGCCTGGGCCAGGCGCGTAATCTCGGCAATCCCGCGCGTGATCAGCGCTGCCGTCGAGTTGTAACCCAGGCCCACGCCCGCGGCCACGCCCGCTGCAATGGCGATCACGTTCTTGAGCGCCCCGCCCAGTTCCACGCCAATCACGTCGGTCGAGGTGTAGAGCCGAAGCGACTGCGATGAGAACTCCTCGCGGATACGGGCTGCTTTGGCGGCATCGCGGAATGCGACGGTGAGCGCGGTTGGCTGGCCTTCCGCCACCTCTTGCGCGAAGGTGGGCCCGCTCAGCACCCCCACGGGCAGCCGGAGGCCGGCCTCAGCCAGGCTTGCCTCGACCACCTCGCTCATGCGCAGCAGTGAGCCGTTTTCAATGCCCTTGGTGGCGCTCACAACAATCTGCTCTGCGTGAAGGTGCGGCCGGATGCGGGCCAGTGTGGGCCGCAGAAACTCCGAGGGCACCACCGAAACCAGGATTTCGGTCAACGCTGCCTCGCTGCAATCCCACGTCAGGCGCAGCCCGGCCGGCAGCTTGAATCCGGGCAGAAAGAGAAGGTTCTCGCCCGCTTCGGCAATCTGCCGCCCCTCTTCGGCGCTGTGCGACCAGAGAGTCACCTCGTGTCCGCCGCGGCGAAAGAGCGAGAGCGCGATGGCCGTTCCCCACGCTCCGGAACCGAGTATCAGAATGCGGCTCATGCTTTTGCCTTCGCTCCAATGCGGGATTCGGTTCCGTGCGCCAGACGGCAGATGTTCTTGCTGTGCCTTGCGATGATCAGAAGCGCCACAGCCGCCTCAGCCGCCAAAAAAAACGCCGGCTTTTCGCCCCTCACAAGGAACCAGGCAAACACCGGAAAAGATGCGGCGGCGATAATCGATGCCAGAGAAACATAGCGGCAGAGGGCCAGGACCACGGCAAAGACCGCCATCGACGCCAGCGCCGCCCACGGCGCCGCCACCAGAAAGACTCCGAAGCCCGTCGCCACGCCCTTGCCGCCCCGGAATCCCAGCCAGGGCGTGAACATATGTCCCAGCACCGCGAAAAGCGCCGCCAGAGCCTGCGCGTCGCGCCCGGGGAGCCCGGGAGCGAAGTGCGCCGCGGCCAGCGCGCCCAGCCAGACCGCCGCCGAGCCCTTCAGCACGTCGGCCAGAAATGTAGCCGCGCCCAGCCTCTTTCCGCCGGACCGGAGCACATTGGTTGCGCCGATGTTGCCGCTGCCCATGGAGCGGATGTCTTCGCGGCGGAAGAAGCGCACCAGAAGGTACCCCGTTGGAATAGACCCAAACAGGAAGGCGCCGGCCGCTATCAAGCTGACTGCCATGAGCATAAGGAGAGAGTTTAACAGGTAGGACCCAAAGCGCAGAATCGTCAAACAGGGGCCCGAAGCCGCTCCGGGATCAGCGGCTTGAAAGCGCCTTGCGCGCCGTACGCACTTCAGAGGCCAGCACTTCCAGAATCTTCATCGCCAGCACCGCTTCCGTTCCCATGAATTCGAAGAACTCCTGGCGGGCAATAAAGCTGACCGTGCAATGGTCCCCGGCCGTCGCCGTCATTGTGTACGGCTCGTTGCCGATCACTCCGGGAAGGCCGAGCAGCGACCCCTCTCCGGTTCTCATCGATACAACGGGTCTCCCTTGATGGGAGACCATCGACATCGTGACATCGCCTTTGTCCACAATGTAAAGGCCGACCGAAGGCTCCCCCTGCCGGAAGAGTACCCGGCCTGGGTCGCACTCGAACGTGGTTGCCCACTTTTCCAACTGGCGCAGCAAATCCGGATCGGCAATAAACGCACTTGAGTCGAGGTGAATCAATGGCTCTGTAATCATGGCCCCCACGGTTGAGCAGTCAAGGGAAACCTGCGTCTTGACGGCTTGAGACCATCTTTTCACCATTGGGGCACCAAATACGTGATAGAGATCACTCAGACTTGTTTACGCCGCGTGGCGTTCGGGTCCGCCCCGCAACGGTGCCTTTGCACCTTGCCGATGGGTATCCAGCGCCATGAGCATTCTGAAGGCCATCGCTTCCAGGCGTCTACCGCAGAATCGACTCGGAATGAACGAAGCGCAGGGTCGGACACTACTCCGATGGGTCCGGAATTTCCAGGGTTGCCAGCGCCCGCTCCAGGCGCACGCCCCGCGAACCCTTCACCAGCGCCACGTCACCGGGCTGCAGATTCTGCTTCAGCCAGCGCCCGGCGGCTTCGGCGTCGGGCAGAAAGAGCGCCGCCACACCTTTGGCGCAGGCCGCCACAGCCAGGTGTTCGGCGTTGCCTCTTACGCCCACCACAAGGTCCAGTCCGGCCGCTGCTGCCGCTCTGCCACAGGCGGCGTGCAGCGCCGGCCCTTGCGGGCCCAACTCCAGCATCTCGCCGGCAACCAGGATTCGCCTTCCCTCCGCGGACTGCGAAGCCAGCGTGCGAATCATCGACTTCAGCGCCTCGGGATTTGAGTTGTAGCAATCGTTGATCACCGTGGCGCCGGCGGCCTTCATCAACTGGCCGCGCTTATCGCCGGCCTTGAGCGCAGCGATCGCCGCCACTGCCGCGTCAAGGTTGGCGCCGGCTTCCAAAGCCACCGCCAGCCCGGCAATCGCATTGGCGGCGTTATGCGCGCCCAGCATCTTCAGGGTGAAGGCTCCCTCGCGCTCTCCGGCCCGGAAGCGCACATGCAGCCCGGCAGGGTCCTCACGGGTTTCCAGAATTCGCGGATTGGCGCATGGCCCATCGCCGAAGTAAACCACGCGTCCCGGAAACTCGCGCCCGAACTGCGACAGATACGGGTCGCAGCTGTTCAGGAATGCCACTCCCGACTGCGGCAGAGCCGCCAGCAATTCCAGCTTGGCGCGCGCGATACCATCCTGCCCGTCGGGGAAGTTCTCCATGTGGGCCGTGCCTATATTGGTTACCAGGCCCCAGTCCGGCGCCGCAATCCGCGCCAGCGCCGCGATCTCGCCTGCGTGGTTCATCCCCATCTCGACCACCGCGAACTCGTGCTCCGGCTCCAGGCGCAACAATTGCAGAGGCAGCCCGTAGGCGTTGTTCAGGTTGCCTTCCGACTTCAGCACGCGAAGTTTCGTTCCCAGCCCTGCCGCCGCCGCCTCTTTGGTGGTCGTCTTGCCCGCCGAGCCCGTGATGGCCACAAGACGGCGTCCCCACCGGCGGCGAACATGCGCGGCCAGCGCCTGCAGAGCAAGCAGCGGGTCTTCGGCCATCAGCAGCGGCGCCTTGAGCGCCGCATCCGGCAGTTTGGCAACGCGATCGCGGCTCACCAGCGCCGCCACAGCTCCGCGTTCGAGCGCCGAGGCCACAAATTCGTGCCCGTCCAGCCGATCGCCGCGCACGGCAAAGAAAAGCTCACCAGGCCGGATCGTCCGCGAGTCGATCGAGTAGCCCCGCACCTCCAGCGCGCCTGCATTGGGCAGGTTTTGAGGCGCCTCCAGCACCGCGCCCGCCCCCATTGCCGACTCTGCCAGCGTTAGCTTCATGTTCTCTGTTCTCTGTTCTCTGTTCTTGTACCGCCGGCTTCCTAGCCGGCTGTAGCGCGGGTCTCTTGACCCGCGCCTGGGTGCCCCAGGTCTCGATTTTGAGACCTGGGAATCCGGAACTGGGATCTGTTCCCTATTCCCTATTCCCTGGTCCCTGGTCCCTAGTCCCTAGTCCCTGTAACCATAGCCCAGTTCGCGCAGCATGGAAAATGCCACTTCGGCGTCGTCAAATGGAATCGTCCGTCCGGCGAGGATCTGCTCACGCTCGTGGCCCTTGCCCGCAATCAAAACAACGTCTCCCGGCTTAGCTTCGGCCAGCGCGATGCGGATCGCCGACGTGCGGTCCGCCTCCACGGTGTAGCGCACGCCGCTCTCCTTCAGTCCCGGCTCAATCTCGGCAAGAATCGACCTCGGATCTTCCGTGCGCGGATTGTCGCTGGTCAGCACTACGAAATCGCTGCCCTCGCCCGCCGCCTGGCCCATCTTCGGCCGTTTGGTGCGGTCGCGGTCGCCGCCGCAGCCGAAAACCGTAAGAATGCGCCTGGTTGAAGCGGCGGGAGTCTCCGCATTACGCTCCGTCCGGCCGATCATCTGCCTGGCGAGAGCGGTCAGATTGCGGAGCGCATCGTCGGTGTGCGCGTAATCCACGATCACGCTGAACGGCTGACCCGCATCGACGGGCTGAAACCGTCCGGGCACGGGCTTCAACTGCGGAACACTCGCAGCCAGCGCGTCAAAAGCAACCCCGCGCGCATGCGCCGCCGCCAACGCCGCCAGCAGGTTCAGAATGTTCACCTCGCCTGCGAGATGAGACTCGACGCGCGCCTTTCCCGCAGGCGTTTCGAGCTCGATCGTGGCTCCCGACGGCGTCAGATCGAAACTGCGCGCCCGCCAGTCGCACTCCACGTGCTCGCCGATCCCGTAGCGCAGAACCTCCGCCCCGGTCTTTCGCGCCGCAGCGGCAAGTTGATCCGAGCACGGGTCGTGCGCATTCACCACCGCCACGCGCGGCGCAGGATAGATCGTTCCGTCGAACAGCAGCCGCTTGGCCGCAAAATACTTCTCCATCGTTTGGTGATAGTCGAGATGATCTCGCGTGAGGTTGGTGAACACGGCCACATCAAAGCCGATCCCTTCCATGCGCCCCTGGTCGAGCGCGTGGCTTGAGACCTCGCTGACCAGCTCTGTCGCGCCGCGCGAAGCGCCCTCGGCCATCAACTCATAAAGGTCGCGCGACTCCGGCGTCGTATGGATCGAAGGCCGCACCTCGCCGGCCACGTGGTACTCGATCGTGCCGATGAGCACCGTCTTGCGTCCCGCCTGGTTCAGCAGGGATTCGAGCAAATAGGCCGTCGTCGTCTTGCCATTTGTCCCGGTGATTCCTGTCGCCTTGAGCTTCCGCTCCGGGTGGCCGAAAAAAGCAGCCGAAGCCTGCGCCAAGGCCCGCCGCCCGTGCTCCACCTGGAGCAAGGCCACCTCCGGCCGGTAGACCACAAGATGATCGAATCTCTCGGCCGAGTCGGTCACAATCCCGATGGCTCCGGCTTCGACCGCTTTGTCGATGAACTTGTTGCCGTCGGTCGATCCGCCCTTCATGGCCACAAAGACCGCGCCCGGCTTGATCCGCCGCGAGTCGTACTCCACGCCCGTCACGGGCGCCTCCGCACTCCCCGCCGCATCCACGGCGTCAATCTCGCTTCTCAACTCGTCCCAGTTCATTGCTGTCCATTGTAGACGGCTATGCGGTCGGTGGCCGCGCGTGTGGCCCAGTCTTGACCATCCTCAAAGGACCGGGTGCCCCATGTCTCGATTCTGAGACATGGGAGGTAGGATGTTGGAATGACGAAAGGGCTTGTTCGTTATCGCGTTTGGGCGCAGAAGCCATTCGTCTGAGGCGCTGCACGACGAGAACAGGAATGGTTGAGGTCCGTGGTTTCCCAGGTCCGAAAATCCGGACCTGGGGCACCCGACTGTAGTCCCGGAACCATCATCCCGGGGACCTGCGCCACCCGCCGTCACCATCAATCAAAGGAGTTTGGATGTTCCCCAAACTGGATGCTACAACTGAAAAAATGAATTCTGGAATCTGCAGTACCGTGGCGATACTCGCAGGCCTTGCGGCTTACTTTACCTTCGGCGGAATTATGTTTGGCGCCATTTATATAGTTTTGACTTATATTCTGCCTAAGCCGGGCGATTTGCTCGTTTTTAACCTCAACATATCGTGGGGGTTTCTTGCTGCCGAGGCGGTCGGCTCGATAGCCAGTGGATATGTTATGTTCCGCATCGCTAGTCGCGCCCGATATATTAACTCTTCCATAGTCATCCTGCTACTCATCGCGATGCGCCAGGGATACGTCCTTCGGGGTCCTAACACCCCGTGGGCGTTGGAGGACGATCCTCTTCTACCGACGATTCTAGTCTGTTTGCCATTCTTTGTGTTGGGGGCGTGGATGGGGTCACGCAAACGCAAACAGATCGAGAGATCGAAATAGAATCATCCGTCAATAACGGGGGGGGCCCTGCCAAAACTCCAGCAATGCGCCGGGTGCCCCAGGTCCCGATTTTGGGACCTGGGATACCACGCTACCCAGCGTCACCTAGGCTCCGCCGCGTATTGCCCCGCCAGCCATCCATGCGTCATGGCCATGCCGGGTCTCCCTGCCGCGGCGCACGCTCACTTCAGACGGCGAACCTTCGCTGCGCGGCTGAAAGTTTTGTCGAATGTAATGACCTCGCCGGCGCCGGACTCGAAGGAAATCTCGGCGATCAAGTGATCGGCAAACCCTGCCGCGCTTTTGCGGGAGGCCGCCAAAGCTTTCCATGCTATGGCCGGTGATTCGACGGTCACGCCTCTCGCCTGCAGCAAGCCTTCGATCATCGTTCAGAACTCTTTCCCTCTCCCATCTGCCGCGAAGCACCCACGATAGCTCAGCCAGCACAAGGAGGGGAACAAAGATTCCACCGGTGGAACGCGCCTGGGCAAGGGCGGAGCGGGCTTTTCGCGTCTGCGCCGGCTCGTCGTTGAGGTAGGTCCGAGCCCACACGTTGGTGTCGGCTGCCAGCACTACCATTGCCTCCGGGCTTTGGCCGCATTCATCTCTTCAAAGGTCATTACGCCGCCGCCCTGGCCGCCCTGAGCGGTGATCTGATCGGCGATCTTCCAGAGGTCTTCCAGGTCATACAGCACAGGTTCAACCTTGACGGCGCCGGCGGTGGGGATACTGAACCGTATCCGGCTTCCCCTCTGGATTCCAAGATGCTTCCTGATCTCTCTGGGCAACGTTACCTGGCCTTTGGAGGTGACCGTCGCTTCCACGGGTTTTGACAATTTATGAGCAGTTGAAGCCATCATTCACCTCCTTACATTATATCGCAAAACTCCTTACTTCCAGGCGAGCTGCAAATTCCTCTCAGAGTGCCCAGTTCCGGCGTCGCCGTACCTATGTCACCGCGCGCACTTCACCGCGATCTTCGTTCCTGCAGCCACCATCGTTCCCGCCGCCGGCGCCTGCTCGCGTGCTGTTCCGCTGCCCGCGATCTCGACCTCGAAGCCGGCAGCGGCGGCCACCTCGATGGCCTTGCGCACGGGCAGCCCCACGAGTTGTGGAACCTGGATCTGTTTCACCTCGGAGATCGCAACGGTATTTCCCATCGCGGGAGTCTGCCCAGGGTTCGCCGTTCCTCGAGCGTCGAGAGCCAGGGCCGCCGCCTTCTGCGCCGGCGCGGATGCTGGATTGGCCTGCTTCGTTGTTGCCCCATTCGCAGGCGCGCCGGCCTTTCCGGTTGCGACCTGCGCCTGGGCAGTCGCGGTTTCGCTCAGCGGATCGTCGGCCGGCAGGTTGTTGGCCGCCTCGTAGAGCGCCTCGACGTCCTCGCCTTGGCCGGCTCCGTCGTCCTCGGTCACGGCTTTCTTTTTCGTCTTGTCGTCTTTTATGGGCCGCAGGTCGATGTCGTGCTGCACGCCCAGGTACTCGAGCGCAGCCTGCGCAACTTCAGCGAAAACCGGGGCCGAAACGGTGGCTCCGTAGTAGGCTCCCCTCGGATTATCCAGGACCACAGCCACTGCAATCACCGGGTTGTTCACGGGCGCAAAGCCCGTAAATGAGGCGATGTGCATCGTCTTCGAGTAGGTGTGCGTAGCGGGATCGATCTTCTGCGCGGTTCCCGTCTTTCCGGCAGAGGAGTAGCCATTCAACTGCGCCTCCTTGCCGGTGCCGAACAGCACCACCCCTTCCATCATTTTTCGCATCTGGGCCGCGGCCAGCGCGGAGATCACGCGGTGCGCCCCGCCGGGCAGCGGATTGGGAAGCTCTTCGTCGGCCTGCAAGGGAGCCGGCTTCAGCGCTCCCTGGGCCCCGCTGTTGGCTGCCTCGGTCTGGTCGGCCAGCAGCACGTGCGGCTGCAGGTAGACGCCGCCGTTGGCGATGGCCGAAACCATCGTAACCAGTTGCACTGGCGTCACGGCCACTTCCTGCCCGATGGCCACCGAGCCGATGGACGACGCGCCCCAGCGATTCGTGGGCCGCAGCAACCCGCGCGTTTCGCCGGGCAGCTCGATCCCCGTGCGCGCGCCGAAGCCGAAGGCGCGGATATAGCTGTAGAGCTTGTCCGGCCCAATTTTCAACGCCAGCTTGATCGCCGCCACGTCGCTCGACACTTCCAGCGCCTGGTGCACCGGAATCACTCCGTAGTGTTCGCCCTGGTTGTCGTGAATCGTGCGGCCGGCGATGGTGATCTTCCCGCCCTGGCAGTCAATCGTGTCATCCGGCGTGGCCACCTGCTGGTCCATGGCCGCCGAATAGGTCACAAGCTTGAAGGTCGATCCCGGCTCGTAAACGTCGCTCACCGCGTGATCGCGCAGCAGCGCCGGCGTGGTGTGGCGAATCTGGTTGGGATTGAAGGTCGGCCGGATGGCGAGCGCAAGAATCTGTCCCGTGTGCACGTCCTCCACGACCACCGTGCCATTCTCGGCCTGCGTCCGCACCATGGCCTGGTCAAGGGCTTTCTCGGCCAGAAACTGGATGTTCTCATCGATCGCCAGCACCAGGTTGCGGCCCGGCGTGGGGTCCCTTTCGCTTGAGCCCAGCACCTTGCGCCGCGCGTCCATGGCCGCGTACATTTTCCCCGGAACTCCGCGCAGCTCCGTATTGTATTTCTCCTCCAGGCCTCCCAGTCCGTTGTCATCCACGCCCACGTAGCCCAGCATCTGCGCGCCCAGTTCGCTGTCGGGATAGAAACGCTGGAATTCTTTCTGGAAGTAGATGCCCTTCATCTGCATGGCCCTGACGCGCTCCGCCACCTGGGCCGTAACCCGGCGCGCCACCCAGGCAAAGTTGCGCCCCGCCTTCAACCGTGCTGTTATCTGTTCCTCGGTGGTCTGGTTGTCGTCAGTCTCGGTGTGCACCGCGGCTGCCAGCGTGCGCGCAGCGGCTTCTTTATCTTCGATCTGCGACGGATCGGCGTAAATCGAGTCCACCTGCACCGTCATGGCCATTTGGCGAAGATTGCGGTCGTAGAGAATGCCGCGCCGCGGCGCCACTTCAAAGGTGTGCTCCTGAGACCTGGCAGCGCGCTCTACATATTCCGCGTGATGCACGATCTGCAACCAGAACAGACGGCCTGCAATGGCGCAGGCCCAACATGCGAACACAATCGAGATCAGCCAGAAACGTCCCTGCCTGAGCGGGACGATCCGCGGCATGTTCGTCCTGTTTCCGGCTGCTCGAAGCCCTGCCTGCATGGTGATCTCGGTCGCCGGTCTGGGCGGGATGACTCTGATTATTTTATCGTCTTGCGGGTATCGCCACCTGCGCCAGCGCCGGAGCGCCGGAATCGGCCTGCACGCTCGGATGCACGATCTGGCCGGGCTCGGGCGTCATCAGCCCCATCTCTCGCGCCATCTGGTCGATGCGCTCCGGGCGGGTCAGTTCCGCTTCAGCCAAATGCAACTGGCGGTTCTCTTCCCTGAGCTGCTCCACCGCCTGCTTTTCGCTCTCCACTCGATAGCTGCTCTCGATGGCGTAAAAGTGCTGCAGACCGTAGGTCATGACCAGTGACAAAAGCACTGCCATTGCCGCGGAGAAGATGCGCATCTCGCGCGCCCTTACCGGGTCGGCCGCCTTCACCAGACGCGAATTGTCGAATTGCTTGGAAAAGAAGACTTCAGGCGTGCGGACGCGACGCCGCTTGAGCGGTTGCTGCATCATCAGCTCAGCGTTTCGCTCGGCCGCCCGCGAGCTGTGGCTCAAGCCGGCCTCATAGTAGGTTGTGGTGCACGCCGCCATTGTTTTTCTCCTGAGCTTTTAGCTATTAGCTATCAGCTTTTAGCTATTAGCTTTTAGCTATTAGCTCGTCCTGCTTGCATTTGCCTTTCCGACTCTTCCAACACAAGGCCCTGACCGATTCCACTTACAGATTTCCACTTACAGATCCAAAAACCACTTCCGTCCGTTCCCCCGCCTCGGAGCTAGAAGCTAGCGGCTAGAAGCTAGTAGCTGTTCTCTCCCCCGCCCTATTCCCTATTCCCTATTCCCTGTCTTCTCCCCCGCCCTCAGCTTTGCGCTCCGCGACCGCGGGTTGCGCCCGATCTCTTCTTCTGTTGCCGTCACCGGCTTCGGCGTCAGCATTCTCCAGGTTCCCAGCCGCGCTCCGTCCCGAAAACTGTCTTTCGCGATGCGATCTTCGAGAGAATGAAAACTGATGACGACCAGCCGTCCGGAGGGCTTAAGCAATTTCGGTGCGGCCTCCAGCAGGGCCTTGATTTCTTCCAGCTCGCGGTTGACGTAGATTCTGAGCGCCTGAAACGTCCGGGTTGCAGGGTGAATCGCGCCGTGTTTCATTGCCGGGGCGGCTCGGGCAACGATCCGGGCCAGTTGACCCGTTGTTGTTACCGGCCGCCCACGAACAATGGCTCTGGCGACTGTCCGCGACCTCCTTTCTTCACCTAATTCGTAAATCAGGTCTGCAAGCTCCCGCTCGCTCGCCCGATTCACCACCTCCGCGGCGGTAGGCCCGGTGCGCGTATCCATGCGCATATCCAGCGGCCCGTCCGCCTGAAAACTGAATCCGCGGTGCGCCTCGTCGAACTGAAGGCTGCTGGCCCCGAAGTCTGCCAAAATTCCATCCACGGTCCCCGCCTCCACATGTCCGGCCACGTTGCTGAAGGCCTCTCCAATCAACCTCAGCTCTGGCGCCTCGCCGGCTAGCTCTTCCACCGCTCGGCCCAGCCGTTCTCCGGCCAGCTCCAGCGCCTCCGGGTCCCGATCGAATCCGATCAGCCGCCCCTTGGCCCCGAGCCTTCGCAGCAGCCCTTCCGTGTGCCCTCCGAGCCCGACCGTGCAGTCCACGTACGTTCCGCCCGGCCGTACCCGGAGAAATTCCATCGACTCCTCAAAAAGAACCGGCACATGAACGATCCCTGCCATGTGCACCCCCTCAGGGGTTCTTCACTTTCAAAATCGCCGCAACCGACCTGCGATCCTCGGCAGTCAGCGCGCTGGCCTCGAGCTTCTGCTCGAACTGGGCCTGGTTGTGCACTTCCAAATGGTCGATCCGGCCCAGCACCACCACCTCGGCATCGAGCCTCGCCTTCTCGCGCAAAATCTGCGGAAGAACCACGCGCGCCTGGCTGTCGATCTCCACCTGCTGGCCGTAGTAGCTGGTCTGGTCAAGGAACTTCGCCACGGCCTCATCCATGGTGCTGGCTTCCATCAGCCGGGCTTCCTGCTTTTCCCAAACATCCAGCGGCCAGATCTCCGCCTTGGCCCCGTCGGTCGAGGTGATGTAGAACTGGGTCACGTTTTCGCCATCCATCAGTTGCCTGAAGGCGGACGGCAGCTTCAGCCGTCCCTTTTCATCGACCTTCGCTGGATGGTTGCCGCGGAACATAACCCTCATTTCTCCTTGCTGCCGGCCGAGTTAGCCAATCTGGTTCTCGGGCCGCTTCATCTCCTCAAATTCCCCTTCATGACCGAAAATCCGGGAGTAGACTTGCCGTGTCATCCTCAAAAGATGGCTTTGGAATTGAAGTTGGACTCTAGAGATAGCCACTTTGGTCCACTTCACTCCACTTCACGACGATACTAACCCCGTTTTCTGCCCACTACAAGTAGAAAAACGGTGGAAATCCTTGAAGATCAGGGGAATCGCAGATCGAGCCGATCAAGCTCCCCTAATAGTTCGCCTTGGGACATCCGACACAATAGCTGGTGTTTACTGACTTGGTTCCATGTCTGGACAGAGATTCTCGTCTTGTGATAGGCGAAAATAAAGCGAAACGCGGAGGAGCCTGGGGGAAAAAGGGCAAAATTCTCCGCCGATGCCCGCGAAGCGCGCGAAAGATGGTAGCCCCAGGCGCAAGCCTGGGGAAGAAAGACGATGCCTCAAGCCGGCGCGGACCCACCTCTTGAAGCGGCTCGTCTCCGCCGCTGCCGGAGAATCACCGGGATCAGGTAGAGCAAGACCACCAGGTTGATCGCGAACAGGCTCGCCCGGATCCACGTCTGGCGATGGATCAGCTCAACGCACTCCAGGGGCAGAAACGATGCCGTCAACAACAGAGTCAGAATTTCGCCCCAGGCTTTTTCCAGGTAGAGTCCGACCCCTTCAGCCGTTCCCAGAGCCGCGTATGCAAATGCCGCTACCTCGACTCGCCTGATCATCGGATCGGTAATCAGCGAGACTTTTTCCAGCAGGAAATCCACCAGGTGTGATTCAGGATTGAATCTGAGGTGGTGCACAACGTGGAGCACCGTTTCAGACAGGTCTTTGTGCAGCAGATGGTGCGCCCCTGCGCCGACCCCAAGAAAAAGCGCGGCATGCGCAAACTTGTAGAGCGCGATCAGCAGGAGCCCGCCGTGGTGGTGGCGCCGCGTTCGTGGCATAGGTCGAGAGGACTCTGTCATCTTCAAGGCGTTCTTGCTGCCTCTATCTACGTTAAATCCTCCGTCTTCGGTTCACCCCCGGCGCCTGGCTCCTGCCCCCCTCGCGGGCGCGTGCTGCTGTGCTTCAGCTTTTCAGTTCCCCTTCGCGGGCGCCATCGCGAGCTCCAGCCGATTCAGTTCCGCCACCGCTCCTTTGTACTGGAGATACGTGTGCGGGCAGGTCGATTCCGCCTTGCGAAGGTTTCCGATGGCCGCTTGCTTTTCGTCGTGGCCTAACTGCCACTCGCCCAGGAAGAAATCCGTCTCGCACGCACGCCCAGGCTGCTTTGTCGCGGCAGGATCGCCGGCCGCAGCCACCAGTTGATCGGCTGTCAGCGCGCCCAGGTAGAACTTCACCACCGGCATCGGCCAATCGCCACTCAGCGTCCCCGCCTGCTGTTGGAGGCGCGCCGCCCATTCCCGCGCTCCCTGCCGCATACCCGCCGTTGCCAGCCACAGCACGGAATAGGCATCCTTGCCGTTCAGTTCGTGCGATTGCGAGAAGTCCTCCGCCGCTGCTGCCCAGTTCTGCTGCCCAAATCGCAGCGCTCCCCGCGTGCGGTAAGCTGCGCCGTACTTCGGATCGAGCCGGATCGCCTCGCTGTCGTCGGCGATCGCCTTGTCGTACTCGCCCTTTTGCTCCCATGCGTGGCCGCGATCGTAGAATGCCAGAGCGTAGGCGGGACTCAACCGGATCGCCTCGTTATAGTCGGCGATCGCTTTGTCATACTCGCCCCTCGCATACCGTGCATCGCCGCGGTTGTGATAAACGCCGGGCTGCCGGGGATCGATGCGCACCGACTCATCGTAGTCGCTGAGCGCCTTGTCGCTCTCTCCCCGCTCACGCCAGACATTGCCCCGGTTATAGTAGGCCACGGCATAGCGGGGATTCAGCCGGATTGCCTCGCTATAGTCTGCGATCGCCTTGTCGTACTCGCCCTTGTCGTCCCAGGCATCGCCCCGATCGTTGTAGGCAGGAACAAAATTCGGATCGACGCGGATGGCCTCGTTGTAATCCGCAATCGCCTTGCCGAGCTCCCCTTTATCCCGCCACGCGTTGCCGCGGCTGTTGTAGGCGTTGGCGTAGTTGGGATTCACCAGGATAGCCCGGTCGTAGTCCGCGATCGCTTTGCCGTAATCGCCTTTGTCGCGCCACGCGTTGCCCCGGCCATTGTAGGCGCTGGTGTAGTTGGCATCGATGCGGATCGCCTCGCCAAAGTCCGCGATCGCCTTGTCGTACTCTCCCTTGCCGGCCCACACAGTGCCACGTCCGTTGTAGGCAAAGGCGAGATTGGGCTTCTTGCGAATCGCCTCGTTGTAGTCGGCGAGGGCCTTGTCGTCCGCCCCTTTTAGCAGCCAGTCCCGGCCGCGGTTATTGTAGGCGTCGGCAAAGCCTGGATTGAGGTGGATTGCCTCGCTGTAATCGGTGATCGCCTTGTCGAACTGGCTCACTTCCTCCCACGCCGAACCGCGGTTGAAGTACATGCTCGCCAGGTTATCCGCTTCCAGGCCGCCTGACTCGATGGCCCGCGTGCAGTACGGCACCCTTTCTCCGCCCCCTAAGTCGCTTCGGGAACATTGCTTTACGTCATCTTTCAGTCCACTCTTTCCAGGCGCATGTATCGAAAACAGCGCAAGAATGCAGAAAATCCACCAATACCTCATACAACCATCCCGTGGTCTTCTAAAACTTAAGTAACGTGAGTGGCTGGATTGTATCACGAGTGCAAGGCGACTTGCTCGCACTGCGAGAGCGTGGCCTCGAAGCCGCGTCTTTTCCGCGATTTGAATTTTTTACACTCTGGTGAAGCGCCTACGCCGCGCAATTGCCTTGCGGGGTCTCGCAAATTTCCAGGCGCCTTCGGCTCTTTTGCGCGCATCCGAGTTGGCAGGGCTAGAGCCCGCCATCATCTTTGCGCGTTTCCCGAGTTGACAGGGGCTAAGGCCCGCCATCATCTTTGCGCGGTTCCGAGTTGGCAGGGGCCAAAGCCCGCCATCATCCTTGCGCGTTTCTCGAGTTGGCAGGGGCTGAAGCCCGCCCCTTTTTGCAGGCTTTACGGCACAACTGAAGAGCTTGCTAAAAAACCGGAACGACTTTACGCGGAAAAACCCGGAGGAAGGCGGGGGTTTCAACCCCCGCATAACGCCAACCGATTCTGCGCGGGCTTTAGCCCCGGGCACGACTCCAAAAGCTGCAAAAACTCAATTGAAGGGGCTTTGTAACAAGGGCACGGCTTTAGCCGGGCCGCAAGGAGTGCAAAATCAATAGGGCTTTAGCCCCTGAGGGATGTTCTTTGCCAATTTCATCGGAAAATGCGAATTCTTCGGGGCCTGTCGAGTCGGGACGAACTGGCGCCAACGGATTTTTCCGGGGCTTCACAGGCGCTGCGGAAAAACTCAATCGAAGGGGCTTTGTAACAAGGGCACGGCTTTAGCCGGGCCGCAAGGAGTGCAAAATCAATAGGGCTTTAGCCCCTGCTTCCTTCTCCTTCATCACATTCGGTCTTTTTCCGCAAGCTGTGAAGTCGTGCCCTGATACAAAAGGCTGCTCGAAACTGCGGTGCATTGAGAGGCGGAGGAAACGCTCAGCGATTTCTGTGCTGAATTTGTGCTACGGGTGCCCGCATAGACTGTCAATCCGGGTTCCCCGCATCGAAACTTCCGCATAGGCGGTGACACGGCCCGAAGCACGGGATTGGGGGAGATGCGCGTTTCCCGGAACTTGTCGTGATGAACGTAATCCGCTTTCGGCTGGTAAGTTCGGTAGTCTCCCAGACGCCCAACTGCCAGGCACCTGGACACCCAGTCTGGTGGGCGAACTAATTTCCCTCGGACCCGGGCCACCCTCGACACGGACCTTCCGAGGGATCTTCGCTCTCCTAATGAGTAGCCGACTCGGTTTTAATTGAATGAGGTTTCTGCATCCGCGCGCCGATCCATGCACCAAACAATGAGATAACGAAGCAGAATGCCCCGACCCTCAAAGGCATCTGAGTGGAAAATGCCAATCCACCAGCTAGGAAGTTTGGCAGGAAGCACAGTGCGCTAGCGAGCAATGCCCAGGCAATGTGAGCGTGTTCAACGATGCGCGCGGTAGTAAACGCCGCAACTGCCGCGCCGAGACATGGTACGAGCGCAGTGGACAATATAGCGATTCCGATTCCAGGCCCGTTATGCCGCGTGTTGCGAACGATGGGGATCAAAGCCGCCCACGCAAACGTGCTGAATACGTGATATGCACCCAGGCCTGCAAGCAGGGCAATGAAATCGCGAGTACGTGTATTCATTGTGCCAACAATAGCACAATTGATTCCGAAGCGAGCAGCCGGGGGCTTCGCGGCCAGTATTGCGAGCCTATCGTCGCCAATTGGGAAGTTACAACGCTGTTAGTGCCGCAGATTCACGAGCGCCTCTCGGTTCACCACTTCCCCGTCGAAAATCAAGGTGGAGATGCGCCGCGCGTTCCACACGTTTTCAGTTGGGTTGCCATCCACCACCAGAACATCGGCCCTGCGGCCGGGCGCGATCAGCCCCAGTTCGCTCCAGCCAAACTGCAGGGCGTAATTGTTCGTAGCGGCAGCCAGAGCTTCGCGTGGCGACAGCCCCAGGCGCACCAGCATTTCAAGTTCGGTGTGCAGGGAAATCCCCGGCATCGTCCCCATGGCGTCGGCGCCGGACGCAGCGAGGTAGTGAATTTGGGCCGAGAAAAGCGACTGATTGATCTGCCACAGTCTCATCGCCGCCTGTTCGTCCTTCTTCTGCTCGCCTGCCTCCAGCCAGCGCTGGGCCGGGCCGGGCAGCCGCCGGGCCCAGAAAGGCAGCGGATAATTCATCTCGCCAGTGGCGCGATCCGTGGGCTTGTACATCCGCGAGCGATCAAGCAGCGCTGCCGCCGGTTCCTTCCAAAGATTGCGATGCCCGGGCAACTCCACCCAGTAAAGGCTGAATGCGGGCATCAGCGCGGCGTGGTGTGCCTCAAGGAAGCGCGCATAGGAACGCAGATGCAGATCGGAGGGCGGAATGCGCTGCGAATAGTCGTACGCGGTATTCGCGGCCGAGCCGTCCGGGTCGTCCACCAGCGGGCGCTGCAACTCGGCGGGAATCACGCCGAGCTCGTACTGGCCCATCAGCGGCAGTGCGTCCACCGCTGAGGCAATGCCCACCTCGTACGGGGTCGAGACAAACTCCCCATAGGTCACCAGACCCATCTCGTGCGCGCGAGAGATGATCCACTGGGCGTTGGCGGCCGTGATGTTGTGCCCGATGAGCAAAACCCGCGTTCCCATCTGCGCCGTGGCTATCATCTGGCGGGCGGTCTGCTCCGGCGCCAGCTCTGCCGGACGCGCTCCCTCGCGCAGCATCGAGATCCATTGGGGCTGCCGCGCCAGGCGGCTCCAGTTGTCGCTTGTGCCGATGGAGTCGATGGTATAGATGTGAGGGCTCGGACTGACGGTTAGATCGATGACTCCCCGTTCACTGTCCTGTCGCGCGACCACTGTGGTGACGCCCATATACAGGTCGGCATTCGCAGCGCCCTGCGAGTTCATCCCGCTGTATCCGTCCACCAGCCCTGGAAGAATGAACTTGCCGGCGCAGTCGATCACGTTCGCGCCTTTGGGAACAGCGACCTCCGCGGCGGGGCCGACCTCGATAATCCGGCCTTCGCGAATGACGACGACGGCGTTCTGGATGTCCTTTGCCGAGTCGCCCCAGGCGGAAAGATCCACCACCGTGCCGCCCGCGAGAACAAGCGCCGAGGCGCCGGGGGGAGTGGCGCCCTGCTGCGTCACAGGACGCGGCCCCGCCGCGGCAGCCACAAGGGGCAGGCAGAGCAGGGGGACAAGGAACACAAGAAGCCTTCTCACAAGCAAAAGGGCCTGAAAACTCATAGCAAAGGGGGCCTGAGAAGGATTCTCGCACAGCGGGGAGGGAAAAGCGGCTAATGAATTTAGATTCAGTGTCGACAGAACTCCTCGTGCCCCATCCATCGCGCGGTCCGCCGCGGCGGACGCGATGGGTGGGAACCCCCACAGCGTCCTGCTGACTCGCTGACCCGCTGACTCGCTCGATCAACCGCGCGCAAACTCAGGCCGGCGGCGCTCAGCGAGCAGCGGCAAAACCTGGCGCTCCGCTTCCTCTGCGGTCAGCCCGTACCGGGCGCGGAGTTGATCGACCTTGCCGTGCTCGATAAACCGGTCGGGCCAACCGATGCGCACCACCGGGACGCGCGCATCCAGCTCCTCGAGTGCTTCAACAACCGCCGAACCGAAGCCGCCCACCGTTGCGTGGTCCTCAAATGTAACGAAAGCCGCCACGCGGGCTGCGAACCGGGCGAGCATCTCGCGGTCGAGCGGTTTAATAAAGCGTGGGTTGATGACCGCGGCAGAGTAGCCCCGCTCTTCGAGCCGCCCCGCCAGCTCTCGCGCCAGCGCGATCATCGGGCCCAGGCCGAGAATGGCCACGTCGGAGCCGTCCTTGAGCAGCTCGGCTTTGCCCACGGGAATCGCCTGCGGCTCGGGCTTGCGGCCCACGCCGGCCACCACGCCGCGCGGATAGCGGATGGCGCTCGGACCGGGCAGCTCGAGAGCGGTCTTCATCATGTCGGCCAGCTCGTCCTCATCTTTGGGCGACATCATCACAAGCTCCGGAATGGAGCGCAGGTAGCCGATGTCGAAGAGGCCATGATGCGTGGGGCCGTCGTCGCCGGACAGGCCCGCGCGATCCATGCAGAGCAGCACGGGCAGTTTCTGCAGGCAAATGTCGTGCACCACTGGATCGACGGCTCGCTGCATGAAGGTGGAGTAAATGGCGCAAACGGGACGCAATCCGCGCGTCGCCATGCCGGCGGCAAAGACGACCGCGTGCTCTTCGGCTATTCCGACGTCGAAGTAACGGTTGGGATGGCGCGGCCGGAAGTGATCGAGTCCGGTGCCGTTGGGCATGGCTGCCGTGATGGCTACGATGCGCTCGTCCTTGTCGGCCAGGTCGGCAAGCGTGTTGGCGAAGGATTCCGCGTAGGTAGGCAGGCCCGTGGGAGAGGTCTCGCCGGTCTCCGGATCGTAGGGACCAAGGCCGTGAAACTTCTTCTGCCCGTCGAGCGCGGGCTGGAAACCCCGGCCCTTTTGCGTGATCACGTGCAGCAGGACAGGATGGTTCTGGTTGCGCAGGAATTTAAAAGTCTCAACGAGCAGCGGAATATTGTGCCCGTCCAGCGGGCCGTAGTAGTTCAGCCCGAACTCCTCGAAGAGAATCGAGGGCCATAGCATGCTCTTGGCCGCTTCTTCGGCGCGGCGCACCACGTCCACCGCCGTCTTGCCGGCGAAGCGCTCGATCAGCCGCTTGGCCCGGTCGTGGAATTGCTGGTAGTGCTCGCTGGTCACAACGCGGTGAAAGTAGCGGGCCACGGCCCCCACATTGCGGTCGATTGACCACTCATTGTCGTTCAGCACCACGATCAGCCGCTTCGTCTGTTCGGCGATGTTGTTCATCGCCTCGAAGGTGATGCCGTTGGTGAATGCGCCGTCGCCGGCCACGGCCACAACGTTCTCTGTTCCCCCCGCCAGGTCGCGGGCTACGGCCATCCCCAGAGCCGCTGACAGCGCTGTTCCCGCGTGCCCTGCCCCGTAGCAGTCGTGCTCGCTTTCCGTGCGCAGCATAAAACCGTTCAGCCCGCCCGGCTGGCGGATGGTCTCAAAGCGCTCGCGGCGGCCGGTGAGAATCTTATGAACATAAGCCTGATGGCTCACGTCGAAGAGAATCTTGTCTTTGGGCGTCTCGAATACGGCGTGCAAAGCGATCGTCAGCTCCACCACGCCGAGATTGGGGCCAAGATGGCCGCCGGTCTTCGCCAGGGTCTGAATGAGGAGCTCGCGGATCTCCTCCGCCAGGGCCACCATCTGCGTGGCATCGAGCCGCTTCACATCGGCTGGAGACTGAATGGAGTCGAGCAGAGTTCCCATGTGCTCCTTTCCCCCGGGGGAACAAGCCAGGGGCGTTGCTTCCCGGGGAGAAGCCCAATTTCAATTTGCCGCGGCCCGAATTCGACTTGCCGCCGCGCGTCATCCGCCCCGATCGCCTGCAGTTAGGACGCAACCACAGGGGAAATGCTTCCGGCGCCCGCGCATGAGAAGCAAAAACGACCCCGTCGCCGGGGCCGCTTTCGCGTCTCTTTGCCTGAGATACAGTATAGAACCCGATCTCCGAACGCCGTGAAAAGTAAGTTCAACCTTGAAGGAAGTAAGTTCAACCCTGAAGATGGTTGCCCCGGGTGCCTCGCTTTTGGGCACTCGGGATAGCACGAACGCTGGCAGTGCGGTCTTCGGTCGCGGCCTTTGCTCCGATATAGAACCCGATCTCCGAACGCCGTGAAAAGTAAGTTCAACCCTGAAGACGGGTGCCCCAGGTCCCTCGCATTTGGGGACCTGGGAGACCACGAAACTCAACAGGAGGCACCCGGGATAGCACAGACTTTAACCCAGGCAATCTTTTCGGTTTGTCATCCTGAGCGACCCTTCATCCGCCTGAGCGGATGAAGGCGAGACGAAGGATCCGCGGTTCGGGGCTGGCCTGGGTCCGAAGTAAGTTGAACCACTGAGAATGGCTGCCCCAGGTCCCTCGCATTTGGGGACCTGGGAGACCACGAAACTCAACAGGAGGCACCCGGGATAGCACAGACTTTAACCCAGGCAATCTTTTCGGTTTGTCATCCTGAGCGACCCTTCATCCGCCTGAGCGGATGAAGGCGAGACGAAGGATCCGCAGTTGCTTCTCAACGGCATTCCTTCATTCCCTCGTTCCCTCAGTCCCCGGTCCCTGATCACCGAACCCCTGACCCCTGTTCTCTGCTCTCTGATCTCTGATCTCTGTTCCCTGACCCCTGACCCCTGACCCCTGACCCCTGAACCCTGACCCCTGATCTTGCGTACAATTTCCCCCCTTCAGCGCACAATCGGAATAGAGAGCGGCCCGCGGCCCGGATTTTCGGGCACCGGAGAACTGTGAACTGTGAACTGTGAACTGAGAACTAACCTATGCCCGGCATCGCAGTCCAATTCGCCCATTTCCCGCTGACCACGCCCACTGCTCACGCAAAATTTCTCACAGTACACCGAAACACGATTCGAAATCGCCGCTCCAGGCTTGCACTTCGCGAGTTCATTTTTTGGGCGGTGTAACTGTGCAGCCACCTCGACTCAATAAAATCAGTGGCTTACAGTAAAAATCTGCACAGTCTCACAGTTCCCGTGAAACTGTGAAGCTGTACGGACAGTGATCCCGTAACAAGCGCGATTTCAGGCGAAATAGCTGATGCTCGGCCCGGAGTCGCCGCCGGAGCGTTGGCCTTCAGCTTGCGCCTCGGGCTCTTCTTCCAGTTCCTCTTCCTCGTCCTCTTCCGCCCCGGCGGCTTTTTTGCCGTTGCCCGTGTACTGGTCGTCGCCCGCCCGCGCGATGGCCTCGATCTCAAACCGGGCCGTGAGCTCGGCCTCAACCGGCGGCGCTTTCACCGCCGGTATCGCGCGAATTCCTGGAATCGGGCCGATTTCCATTGTGCCACCCCCGCTCCGGGATCAGTCCTGCTGTCTCTATCGGCAGGAGCGGACGCGGCTTTAATGAGTCTTTTGAGATCTGTCCGATTCGAAGACACTCTGTCCGATTTCAGAACACCTCTCCTGTCCGGCTCCAGGACACTGTGTCCGAAATCTGGGCAGCGCCGCGTGATCTGTCCGAAATCAGGACAAGGAACTGCGCCCGCAGGTCTGAACTGCGGATCAAGGCAGGGGGTCACGGCCGAAAAGAGTAGGTCGCCTTCGCCATTCGCGTGGCATCCGCCGGGCTCGCGCTCCGGTCCAGGGCCTGATCTCGCCGTTCGTTCCGGTCGAGCAGTTTTGCGGCGCCGGCAAGCGTGGTTGCTGTCGGGACCGGCTCGAAATCGCCGCGCTCTTCGCTGGTCTCCCGGGCAAAGCTTTTCACCAGCAGAGCGCGAACATTCATGTGCACCTCCAGGCTGGCGGTCTTCCAATCCGTTTCGCTCACCTGCACCCGCACCAGCCGAAACCAACCGCCCTTGTAGAGCCGGCCCAGAACCCCGAAGCCGAAGTCCACATTTTCCTCCATGCGGCCCTCCAGTTCAGACAGGCGTTTGGCCTTCGCGTCCACCCGAAGCTCTCCGCTCATCGCGTGAAAAATGCGGGCCTCGGCGGAGCGCGCCGGATAGCCCGGGTTGGGACGGAAGCGCAGCAGCAGGCGGTCGCCTGATGCGCCCGCATACTCGAACAGAAAAGCATCCGGAAGCAGCGCCAGAATCCGCCCGATGCGCTCTTCGTCCTCTTCGTACTGCCGCAGGCTGCGGGTCTGCTCCTCGGGCGAGGAAAGCAGCTTTTGCCGGCGCTCGTCGTCGGCTCTTCGCTCATCCAGGCTCGGCTCGCGGCCGTCGATCGCAAGCAGACGCATCACCGGTCCTTCGGGCGTCTCCACCTGGTCGGCGACCACAGTGCGGCCCTCGGAACGTTTTTCCACCCAATAACGCCAATAGCCGTGCTCGCGGTGGTCCCTGAGCTCGTTCCAGACCACCTCGCGCACCAGGGTTCCGGCAGGCTCCTGCTGCGGCGCTTGCGCCTGTGCCCGCAACGCCGCCACCACAAGCCCCAGAGCGAAGCAAATCCACGGCCTCATGCGCATCGTCCACTCCTCCCGCATCATTTCCAGCATTGGCGGAAAGCATGAAGAGCAGGAAAAGCTTCCGTGAAAAGCAGGGAAAAAGCGGGAAGACCCAGTGACCATGCAGATACCCGGGCGATCGCGGTTGCTACACTGGGGCCATGCAGGATGAGATCGAGTTTCGCCGCGCCGCCGACGCAGCGATGGAGGCGCTCAAGCGCCACCTGATCGAGCGCGAGGAAGAGGACGAAGACGGCTTCGAGGTCGAAGAGCAGGGCGGCGTAGTGAACGTGCTCTTTGAGGAGCCGCCTGGCAAGTTCGTCATCACGCCCAATGCGCCCGTTCGCCAGATCTGGATCTCGGCGCTCTTGACAAGCTTCAAGCTGGACTGGAGTGCGGGAGAGTTTGTGCTGGCGCGCACCGGGGAGAAGCTTCTGCCTCTGGTCGACCGGCTGATCGACGAGCAACTGAGCCGGTGAAGAGAGCGGGGATGAGTTCTCAGTTCTCAGTTCCCTGTTGCGTCAGCCCCTATTCCCTATTCCCTATTCCCTATTCCCTGTTCCCTGTTCCCTGTCCCCCGTTCTGACCACTGACCACTGACAACTGACAACTGACAACTCGTCAATCAAAGACCACCGTCTTGTTCGCATAGCAAAGGATTCTCCGCTCCAGGTGCCAGCGCACCGCGCGCGACAGCACCATGCGCTCCAGATCGCGGCCCTTGGCAACGAGATCTTCCACCTGGTCGCGGTGCGAGATGCGCGCCACGTCCTGCTCGATGATGGGCCCGTCGTCGAGAACCTCGGTGACGTAGTGGCTGGTGGCGCCGATCAGCTTCACGCCGCGCGCGTGGGCCGCGTGGTAGGGCCTTGCCCCGGTGAAGGCGGGCAGAAAAGAGTGGTGCACATTGATGATCGCCGCCGGATATCGCTCGACGAAGGCGGGCGAGAGCACCTGCATGTAGCGGGCCAGCACGACCAGATCGATCCCGTGCCGCGAGAGCAATTCCAACTGCCGCGTCTCGGCTTCCGCGCGCGTCTGGGCCGTTACCGGCACGTGCTCGAAGGCGACCCCGTAAAAGGCCGCCAGCCTCTCCACGTCTCGATGGTTGGAGACGATCAGCGGAATCTCGCAATCGAGTTCGCCCGTCCGCCAGCGGTAGAGCAGGTCGGCCATGCAGTGCAGATACTGCGAGCAGTAGAGCGCCACGCGCGACCGGCGCGCGCCCTCCGTAAGCTGCCAGCGCATACCGAGATCGCCGGCAAGCGTCGAGAACTCGCGGCTGAATCCTTCGAGATCGAAGCCGCTGCCGCCGGCCTGCGAGTCTTCCCCACCGCTGCTGCCCGGGATTCCGTCGGTGTGTGCCTCAGTTTTGCCTTGCGGAGGCGCTCCGGCTTTGGGCGCGTTCGCCCTGCCACTGCTCTTAACCAAAGCTCCGCCGGTAGTTAACCCTTCCGCAGCCGCTCCGGTTTTGGGCGCGTTCGCCCTGCCACTGCTCTCCTCCAAAGCTCCGCCGTCTGCAAGACCCCACTCGACGCGCATGAAAAACAGGCCGAGATCGTGGTCCTGATGCTGGTCGGCATGCAGGATATTCGCGCCATGCTCGTAGAGCAAACCCGCCACCCGCGCCACCAGCCCCTTGCGGTCCGGGCAATGGATCAGTAAAACCGCTGTGTCTTTCATTCTCTCCAGATTACAGCGCCCGGCGCCTGCCAGTCCGCGAAACGACTCCCCAGCAAGCAGCCCCGTCCGGCGCGGGCGCTTCAGGCTGCAGTGCTGTCCGGATGGCGGACTTTAGGCCGCCGTGCTGCCGTACGTTTTCGCCGGAGCGCTCAACTGCTGGCGCAGGCTGCCGGCCAGGTCGGCCACCACCTTCAGTTTTTCGGCCAGCGCCGCCGGCACCTCGCTGCCGCTGAGAGCCAGTTGCGAATTCAGCAGCAGGCCGGCCACCGTCGTCTTGAGTTCCGCTTCGATCGCCGCCGCCGCGGCCCGCCGGGCCAGCATCTGCTCCCGTTCGCGGCGATGGAGCGCGGCGCGAATCTCCCGGATCAGCCGGGCCGCGCCCGAAAGGGCAAAGCTGATCTGCATCGGAATCGCAAGTCCCGCGTGGCTCCAGATCGTCTCCGCCGCGGCCGGGTCGCAGTCGGCCAGGCTCTCGTCCACCACCACAGCCAGAAACTCGCGCCGCCTGAGCGCCACCAGAGCCGTCTTGCGCCCCTCGGCCACCTCCACATCCATGTTCAGCTGAGCGCTCATCGCGTCCGCGCAGTTGCGCGCCCCTTCGATTCCCGTCACCATCAAAATGCTCATCATCTTGCTCCTTGCCTGCTGCCAGCTTTCAGTTCTCAGTTCGCAGTTCTCAGTTCTCAGTTCGCAGTTCTCAGTTCCCAGTTCTCAGTTCTCAGTTCTCAGTTGTTAGTTCTCAGTTCTCAGTTCTCAGTTGTTAGTTCTCAGTTCTCAGTTCTCAGTTGTTAGTTCTCAGTTCTCAGCTTTTAGCTGTTAGCCCTTAGCTTCTAGCTTCTTTGCTCGCGATCCTTAATCCCCTGACCCCGTTCCCTATTCCCTATTCCCTAGTCCCTAGAACTGGTTGCATAAATGGTTCGGCCTCAAGGTAGGGACTTATGCCTGGGGCAGGTTGATTGTTGAACTGCTTCTATGAAGAAGCGGCCGGAGTTGTTAAGCGAGGAGCAATGGAGGATTTTGGAGCCGTTGTTTCCTGAACCCAAGCGTCGCAAGGATGGTCGGGGAAGGCCTTGGGCTGCTAACCGCAGGTGCGTAGAAGGCATTCTGTGGGTTCTGCGTACTGGAGCACGATGGCGCGACATGCCCGAGCAGTACCCGGATGGCTCGACCTGTTGGCGTCGATTGCGTAGCTGGGAGGAACAAGGCGTATGGCAAAGGGCTTGGCGCAAGCTGTTGTCGATGTTGGACCAGCGCCGGCTACTGGATTGGGAAGAAGCCTTTCTGGACGCCACCTTTGTCACGGCCAAAAAGGGGGCTCGGCAGTCGGCAAAACCCGTCGTGGGAAAGGTACGAAGTGCATGGTGGTGGTCGACGGCAACGGCATACCTGTCGGAGCGCAACTTGCGTCCGCGCAACTGGCCGAGTGCAGGCTGGCCGAAAGCACGCTCGCAGCGGTGAAGGTTCCGCGTCAAGGGCGAGGCCGGCCGCGCTCCCATCTCAAACGGGTTATTGCCGATCGCGGCTACGATTCCGACGCCCTGCGCAAGCGATTTCATCAGCGTGGAACGGAGTTGATTGTTCCCTACCGCAAGAACATTCGCAACCGGCGCTTTGAGGACAAACGCAAGCTGCGACGCTACAGGAAACGCTGGAAAATCGAACGCACCAACGCCTGGCTGCAGAATTTCCGTCGCATCCAGGTCCGATATGACCGCATTATCACCGTGTTTCAGGGCTTTTTTCATTGTGCTTGCCTGATCATCGCCTTGAGGCATTTATGCAACCAGTTCTAGTACCTATCCCGGCACACGCCCGCCCTTCGCACCCGGCCTTCGCATTGGAAGCGGGAAGGTCCCGGCTACTCTTCGCGCAGCGGGTCGGCGATTCCGTATTCCTTGAGCTTGCGGTAGAGAGTGGTTTTGCCTATTCCCAGAAGACGCGCCGCCTGCAGCTTGTCGCCGTTCAGCACGCGGATCGCGCCCACGATCGCCTGCCGCTCCAGGTCGGCCAGCGGCGTGATCTCTGAAGCACCGGCCGTTTTGGCTTCACCCGCGGGGGCCAGAGCCGCCCTGCGGGCGTCGAGCCCCTGCTGCTGCAGCTGCGTGGGCAGGTCGCCCAGATGCAGCACCGGACCGGAGGAGAGCGCGCAGGCCCGCTCCACGGAGTGCTCGAGCTCGCGCACGTTTCCCGGCCATTCGTAGCGCATCATGGTCCGCAGCGCCTCATCGCTCAGGGTGAACTTCTGGTTCTTTTCGCGGCTCATGCGGTCGAGGAAGTGCGCCGCCAGCAGCGGGATGTCCTCGCGCCGGTCTCTCAAAGCGGGCAGCCGCAGATTCACGACGTTCAGGCGATAGAAGAGGTCCTTGCGGAAGGCGCCCTTTTCGACCATCGCCGCCAGATCGCGGTTGGTGGCGGCCACAATGCGCGCCTTGATGGGAACCCGATGCGTGGCGCCCACCGGGCGAACCTCCTTCTCCTGCAGGGAGCGCAGAAGCTTGGCCTGCAGGTCGAGCGAAAGCTCGCCGATCTCATCGAGAAATACCGTTCCCCCCTCGGCCGAGACCAGCAGCCCATCCTTGGCCCGGTTGGCGCCGGTGAAGGCTCCCTTCACGTAGCCAAAGAGCTCGCTTTCAATGAGCGTCGGAACCAGCGAGCCGCAGTCGACAGGCAGGAACGGCTTCTGTGCGCTGGGCCCGTAGGCGTGCAGAGTGCGCGCCACCAGTTCCTTGCCCGTGCCGCTTTCTCCCAGAATCAGCACCGGGTGCGAGCTCTGCGCCACCTTGGCGAGGATGCGGTAGAGCTTCTCCATCTCGCCCGAGCGGCCGATCATCGCGCCCAGCCCCTGCGAAAGGCGCAAGCGCTCGCGCAGCTGGCGCGTGGCCGTATCGGTCGAATGATTCAGGGCGGCCCGGTCCAGCACTGTGGAAAGCTCGTCCATGGCGAAGGGCTTGGTGAGATAGTCGGAGGCCCCGCAACGCATCGCCTCTACGGCTGCGTTCACCGAGCTCGAGGCCGTCATGGCGATCACCGAGGTTTCCGGGTAGAGCAGCTTCACCTCGCTGACCAGTTCGAGTCCCTGGCCTGATCCGGCCGGCAGATTCACCAGCAGAATGTCGGCGGCATGGCCCCGGAGCAGGCTGCGAGCCTGGGCTGGATCCGCCGTCGAATCCACCGCGTACCCAAGGCTCGAGGCGATTTCGGCGCAGGCCAGTCGCACAGCCGCATCGGCATCCACCACGAGCACGTACAGGCGAACCGCGGGCTCGGCCATTGGGGGAACAAAATCCATGTTGCTCGCTTTGAAGACTGTTTCCAGCATTGTAGTCGCCTCCGACATGCTCAGGTCAATTCCCGGTTCAGGGTTCAGACCAGGTTCATCTCAGGCTCCGGCCCCATTTGAGGTTAGTGGGCCCCGACAGGCAGCTCGATTTCAAAGCGCGCGCCGCCGCAGGCGCGGTTCGAGGCCGTGATGCTTCCGCCGGCCGCGTTAAGGATCGAGCGGCTGATGGCCAGGCCCAGTCCCCGGTGCGAAACCGGCCAGCCGGCCCCGGCACAGTCCTCGCGGCCATGGGTCGAGAACCCGGATTCGAAGATCTTTTCGAGCCATCCTTCGCGGATCCCTGGCCCACTGTCCTCGACGGTCAGCACCAGCGAGTTCCCGCCCGCGGCGGCCTTCGGTTCGCGCAGGCCGATCTCGATCCGGCCGCCGGCCGGCATGGCTTCTGCCGCGTTTTTCACCAGGTTCACCAGAACCCGGGTCAGATCGGTGGCTGTCAGCCTCACCGGGCGCTGGCCGCCCTCAACATCCAACGTGAGCGCAATCGCCGGCCCGGCCAGAGCCGAAAGCAGATTGCGGCTGGCGGCGAGTTCCTGGGCGAGATTGGCTACCGGCTCTGGAGGATTCGCGTCACAAAGGGGGTTTCGCCCGGCCGCCGCTGCGGGAGACTTGGGTTCAGCCGATTGCCCCCGGGAGAGATCGAACCACGTCAGCTCCTCCAAGCCCTGGCCTTCCACGCGCTGGGTCCCGGCGCGCGCATCAAGGGCTACGAGTTTTTCCACCAGCCTCCGGCTGGCGGCGGCTACCAGGCGCAGTTCATGGCTGTAATGCGCAAAGGCCGGAGCCAGCACTCCGGGCTCTTCCAGCAGGTCGCAATAGAGGCCGAGGGCCGCCACCATGTTGCGCGCATCGTGCGCCACTGCTGCCAGGCTTTCGCCCTGGTTGCCCAGGGCAGCAAGCGTTTCCACCACAGTTACCACACGCCTGCGCCCGGCTCCGTTTCCTCCCGCCTCCTGCACTGTTTCCGCTGTTTGCCGCATAGGTCGCGCTCCCTTTCTTGGGAAGGGATCGGGGATCAAGGATCAGCTCTATTCCCTTTTCCCTATTCCCTGTTCCCTGTTCCCCTATTCCCTGTTCCCTGCTTCCTGACAATTGCGAATGCTTTGTTGTCCTGTTCTGATACACGCCGCGTGCCAAACATGAACAGATTCTCTAAGTTCCTGATAAGGGAAGGGATTGTTGCTGCGGCATCGGCCCCGATCTTTTTCTCCGCTCCCGCTCTGGGGTTCCAATTCGGGACGAAGGCCGGCGTTCTTTCTCTCTAAACAACACAAAATAAATAGGTTGAATCCGAAGTCCCATTTCCGGCCTGGATCATTGCGTTTTCCCGATCTGAAATTCGCCTGCAGAGGCTTTTCCCGCTCCCGTACAATCCCCCTATGGAAAGCCCCACTTGGTTCCGCCCCGGCAACCGCGCCGCCCACGAGCTTCGTCCCCTCGCCTTCACTCCCGGCTTCGTTCAGATGGCCGAAGGATCGGTGCTGGTCTCGGCCGGCAACACCCGCGTCCTCTGCTGCGCTACGGTGGAGCAGGGCGTGCCCGGGTGGCTGCGCAACTCCGGCCGCGGTTGGGTAACCGCCGAGTACTCCATGTTGCCCCGCGCCACCCTGACCCGCACCCCGCGCGAAAGCGAGCGCGGCAAAATCGGCGGGCGCACCCACGAGATCCAGCGCCTGATCGGCCGCAGCCTGCGTTCGGTGGTGGACTTCAACGCCCTGGGCGAGAGAACCATCATTCTCGACTGCGACGTCCTGCAGGCCGACGGCGGAACGCGCACCGCCGCCATCACCGGAGCCACCCTGGCTCTCTCGTTCGCTCTGAATGCGCTGGTCGCTGCCGGAACGCTCGCGCGCTCCCCGCTGCGGCAGCTGGTTGCCGCCACTTCGGTCGGAATCGTCGGCGGGGTTCCGCTGCTCGACCTTTGTTATGAAGAGGACTCGCAGGCCGAGGTGGACATGAATGTGGTGATGACCGAAGATGGGGGCCTCGTCGAGACCCAGGCCACGGCCGAGAGGGGCGCCTACTCCCGCGCGCAGCTCGATGAGCTGCTGGATCTGGCCGCAGAGGGGCTCAAGGAGATCTTCGCGGCACAGAGGGCATGTCTGGGAGTTCACAGTTCGTAGTTCACAGTTCTCAGTTCTCAGTTCTCAGCCGGAGCCGGGATTGCGCACCAGTGGTTTTCTATGAACTGTGAACTGTCCTTCTGCATCACAGTTCACAGTGTCGTAGTTTGTGGTCCACTGTCCATGATTCCGCCACCGCGATTTCTGTGAACTGTGAACTGTGAACTGACAACTGAAAACTGACAACTGAAAACTGACAATTGAGACGATTTCCATGCCCGCGAAGAAAACCTCAGCCGATCGCGACCGGTCCCTGCGCGAACATCTGCTCAACCTGCTGAACGGCGGCCAGGCGCACGCGACCTTTGACGCCGCGGTGAAGAATCTGCCGCCCGTGCTGCGCGGCAAGCGGCCCAGGGGCGTCGAGCACTCCCCCTGGGAGGTGCTGGAGCACCTGCGCATCGCGCAGTCCGACATTCTGGAGTTTTCGCGCGATCCCCGCCACCGCTCCCCGGAGTGGCCGAGCGGCTACTGGCCGGCCACGCCCGCGCCTCCCGATGAAAAGGCATGGGAGAGAAGCGTCCGCGCCTTTCGCCGCGATCTCAAGGCGCTCTCGGAGCTGGTCTCGAGCCCCGCGACCGATCTCACTCGGCCCCTCGCCCACGGCGACGGGCAGACTGTGCTCAGAGAAGCCCTGCTCGCCGCCGATCACAACGCTTATCATCTGGGCGAACTGGTGCTTCTCCGCCGCCTGCTCGGCGCCTGGCATAGTTCATAGTCATAGTTCACAGTTCTCAGTTCTCAGTTGTCAGTTCTCAGGCGAAGCACGGATTCCGCGTCAGCGATTTTCTTTCTGTGAACTGGGAACTCATGACACCCGATCCCTGTTCCCTGACACCTGAAACCTGGATTCCCTTTTCGGGAGCCTTCCCGATTCCCGATTCCCCTATTCCCTGTTCCCTAGTCCCTAGTCTCTGGTCCCTGTTCCCTGCATTTCCCCCTCTGCTACGATAGGGAGGAATGCGGCTCCCGCTCCCCGGGCGAGTGTTTTCCCCCTCCCCGCATCCAAACTGGAGGGCCCGAGCCTCGAACGAGCCAGAGTCAGCAAATGGAATGGACTCGCAAGCAAGTCAAAAGGAGACTTTTTTATGCCACTCGTTTCCATGCGGCAACTCCTCGACGAAGCCGCCAAGGGCGGCTACGGCGTCGGCGCCTTCAACGTCAACGATATGGAGCAGATTCAGGCCATCATGATGGCGGCCAGGGAGACCAAATCTCCCGTCATCGTGCAGGCCAGCCGCGGCGCACGCAAATTCGCCGAGGACCTCTACCTCTTCCGCCTGATCCAGGCCGCCGCCGAGCTGAATCCCGAGATTCCCATCGCCATGCACCAGGACCACGGCAACAGCTTTGAGACCTGCAAAAGCGCCATCGAACTCGGTTACACCAGCGTGATGATGGACGGCTCGCTCCAGGAGGACGGCAAGACTCCGGCCACCTTCGAGCAGAATGTCGAGGTCACCCGCCGCGTGGTCGATTTCGCCCACGAACGCGGCATCACCGTCGAGGGCGAGATCGGCGTGCTGGGCGGCGTCGAGGACGGCCACGGCGCGGGCGGCTCGGGCCTCGAACACATTACAGACCCGGACCAGGCCGTTGAGTTCGCCGAGCGCACCGGCGTCGACGCCCTGGCCATCGCCATCGGCACCAGCCACGGCGCCTACAAATTTTCCAAGAAGCCCGACGGCTCGGTGCTCAAGATGGACGTGCTGATCAAAATTCACAAGATGCTGCCCAACACCCACCTGGTCATGCACGGCTCGAGCTCCGTGCCCAAGGAGTTGCAGGACATCATCAACCAGTACGGCGGAAAGCTGAAGCCCACCTGGGGCGTGCCGGTTGAGGAGATTCAACTCGGCATCCGCAACGGCGTCCGCAAGATCAACGTGGACACGGACAACCGCCTGGCCATCACCGGCGCCATCCGCAAGGTCTTCGCCGAGTCGCCCGAGAAGTTCGACCCGCGCGATTACCTGAAGCCGGCCCGCGAGGCCATGGCCAAGGTCGTTGCCGAGCGCATGACCCAGTTCGGTCAGGCCGGGCACGCCGGTGACTACAAGCCGGTTCCCATCGAGGTCATCGCCCGCGGTTACAAGGACGGCACACTCTCCACCAAGCCTCAGGTGGCCTCGCGCTGATTTCTCTCCCTGGAATGCCAAAGGGCCGGCCCGCGCTCAAGCGGGCCGGCCCTTTCACTTCTATCGATGCGCTGTTAGAGGTCAGATCGCCGCCGAGTCCTCTTCCTCGCCAATCTCTTCTTCGGTCTGGATTCTGATCTTTCTCCGAAGTACCTCCTTCGGAAGCCGTACGTTCCGCTCCACCCATTGCAGCGTTGCCATCGCCTGAGAAACGCCGTAGGTCATCGCGATCTCATCGATCACTCCGTAATATTGCAGGCGCAGTTGATCGAGCTCGGCCTGCAAGTCCTCGCGGCGTTCGTCGCTTTCTGTCTCCTGGGCTTCCCACCGCGCAGTCAGAAGAATGGCGAGCCGAAGCCCACTCAGCTCTTCGCTCCTTTGAGAGAGCTGTTTCTTGTCCTTTTCGAGGGCGTACCTTGTGGCAGACAGCACAGAAGGCGATTCGAACGTGGCCATGGACATACAAGTCCTCCCCGTCCGGGCTCTCCCATGGGATCTTTCTCCACCGCTCGTGCGTAAAGAGGCCGGGATATGACGACACCGGTGGAATCACCGGTGGAACCCCCCAACTCTTTCCTGGATCCTGAGCGGATTTTGCGCCTGCCAATTTGGGCGCGCAGTGATCTAGGTCACTCGATCAGACCTCCGTAGCCAGGATGCCCTCGTCCGTTGTTCCTCCACTTGCTTCGAGAAAAGACCCTCGCGGCCCTCATCAGGAGCGAGTGGGGTCGCGTTACCTATTTATCGCCGCTAATGCAGGAAGGCCGTCCGCTTTTGCGGACGGCCTTCGTGTGGAGGGAACCAAGGTTTTTGAACTTGCTATTCCGGAGGGAACTGAATCGGAGTCGCCGCGGGCAGACACCTTCATTCCCGCCGGCGAACCCCCCAACTCATCCCTGGATCTGCCTTGATGTTGCGCCTGTATTTTTCCAGGCGCAGTGATATAGATCACACCTCCTTGACCGCGGCGGTCCCGGCGCTCTCATTCTCTCGTCTGTTAGCTCACCTTGACAAAAACCTCACGCCGTCTTCTTTCGAGATCGCCTGGATCGCCGGCCTCGCCGTCATCGGGCCTGAAGGCAGTCCGCCGCCCGGTGCCACCCACTGGCCCACCATTCGGAACCCTTTCAGCCCGGGAAGAGTCCCTGGGAAAGAGCGAAAGCTCGATCCGGCAACAGGCATCCACCCCTCCATGCTCCCTTTCCAATTGCCCGTGTAGCGCACGATCGAGGCCGGCGTCGACACATCCACAACCTCGATTGCCTCCCGAACTCCCGGCAGCCTGCTCTCCAGCACTGCCGTCACAGCTTCGCCTACGCGGCGCTTCTCCGCCCGGTAGCTCTCGGGATCGTTCTGCCGCAGCTCGCGCCAGTAGCTGTCATTGCGCGTTGGCAGAAAACTCGTCACCACCGTCTTGCCCCTGGGCGCAAAGGTTGGGTCGTAATTGAAGATTCGGAAGGAGACCTGGTCAAGCTCCGTCTGCGGGTCCAGTGCGAGCGGCGATTTCAGCAACCGCGTCACCATCCCCGGCTCGCCGCTCAGTTCTCGCGCCACTCCCAGAGAAACCTGCAGGTAGGAAGGAAACAGCACCGGTTCGTTGTACCTCTTCCGCACCGCCTCGTCCGCGTACTTGCCGCCGAGCATCTCGAAGATCGTCGCATATCCGTCGGCGGCCGAGATCACCCAGTCGGCCGTCACCCGCTCGCCGTCGACAAGTTCCACGCCAACGGCACGATCGTTCTCCACAAGGATGCGCTCCACCTTCGCCCCGCAGCGCAACGTCCCGCCCAGGCTCCGGAGCCTCTCCTCGATCAGCCGGATCAAGCCGAGCGCTCCGCCTACCGCGTAAGCGGCTTCGCCCGCATGCATCCACGCCAGCGAGAGAAGCAGGGCCACGGCCGAAAGCTCATCCATCGGGCCGAGAAAGATCTTCTTCACCAAAGGATCCCTGAAGCGTTCGCCGTACTTGGCGCAACTCATTTTTTTGAGCTCGCCGAGCAGCGGCATCGAGAGCGCATCGCCTGCCAGAATCCACAGGTTCCTGAGCAGGCTTCCGCCCGGCTCGGGCATTTGGAAGCGGCTCAGCTTGCGGATCGCGGCGGCGAAGCGGCGCACCTCGGCAGCGTCCTGGGGCGCTCGCCGCAACAGTTCCTCTTCAAGCCGGTCCGCATTCGTCCAGATTGTCAGCGCCTCTCCACTCGCAGTTTCAATCCGCCCAAACTCCCCGATGGGCACGAACTCCAGCCTGTCCAGGTCGCAGACCTCCAGCCACATCCGGTGCATGGCGCTGCCCGGCTTCGATCCGTAGAGCCAGTGCAGGCAGGTTTCAAAGGTGTATTCGCCCCGCTTCCAGTTTGTGGCCAGGCCGCCGGCGATCTCGTGCATCTCCAGAACCTCAACCTCGTAGCCGCACCGCGCCGCGTACACTCCCGCGCACAGCCCCGCGATCCCCCCGCCCACGATCGCAATCTTCCTTCCATTGCCTGTCATGCGCTTCCGCTCTCTCTCTCGCGCTGGCGGCGAATGTTCCTTTGCCGCCGGCAAGTCTCCAACCCTGATTGCGCGTCAAGTATAGGCGCGCGAACCTTGCCGCACGGTGCGCGACCTGCAAATTCAATCAACTTTTAACCGAAACGGACCCTTCAATCTCCACACCGAGAATTGTCCGGACTTTTCAGTAGGTCCCCGGCAGCAGCAGCCACGTCCGCGCACGATAGGCCTCGTACTTCATGCGCAAAAAACGCACTCCACCCGTCCCACCCCGCAATGGCCAGCACAAACTGAATCGCGATGGACACAATCCCGGTGATCAAAATCTGGAAAATGCTCTTCATGGCCGCGCTTCAAAGCAAAGTTTAAACTTCACTGCCAGATCTTCGGCAGGGCGGAACTTGCGGCAGAATAAAGGCTTCCCGCTGCCGCAGAATGGTGACCCAAATCACAATCTTTGGGGATCAAGCTCAACATAATAGCCTCATAACCCCATAGGGCCCATATGAAACGCCTTCTCACGCCATTTCTCTGCTCTCTTTGTGTTTTGCCTTGCGCCGCGCAGAACATCGGCTCCTACCTCCAGACGATGAAAACTTCCTACGCGTCTTCGGGAACGATCGTTGTCGTCGACGATCGCACCATCGTCATCGAACCCAAAATGCCAAGCCCGCTCTGCGCCATGCCCGTCTACAAGGACGGCAAGACCACCTGGTCTTTCTATGCATTCCCGCTCGCATCCGTCGTTTTGCCGCTGGCCGCAGTCGATGAGTCCCTCATTTCCGACAACATGGTCTTCACAAACCCCGATGCGCCAAAGGGGTACAAGCCGGGCGATTCGGGCGATACAACCATGGTCGTCATCGCCAGCGTGCCGGGCACGCAGTTCCACACCACGATCTACGATCGCGAAAAACTCGCGAGCCTTGGCCCTGGGCCACATTCGAGTTCGGAATACGGACAAGGCCCTGACGATACGGAAGCTTTCGGGCTTACCTTCAGCGATCGCGCGCAGGCCCAGGCCTTCGAACTTGCGCTCAAGGATGCGGTGCTCCTGGCCAAGACGCAGGGCAAGCAGCAGGCAAAGCAATAGTTCCGGCTCGCGCGGAAGAACTGCCGGTTCAGCGATTGTGCCCGTGCAGCTCCGCCTGTGCGCCTATTCCCTATTCCCTAGTCCCTAGTCCCTATTCCCTATTCCCTAGTCCCTATTTCCCTATTCCCTGTTCTTCCCTTCCCTGCCTTTAAAATGAGAACAGAACATGCCATCGGAAACGGTGGGAAATGAGCCCAATGACACGTGTTGAGTTGTTCGACACCAGCCTGAGAGACGGTCTGCAGCAGCCCGGCCTCGAGATCTCCGTTCCCAATGCCGTTCTGCTGCTGAAGCGGATGGCGTCGTTTGGCGTCGCCTATGCCGAAATCGGCTTTGCCGGCGCCAATCATTTCGTCGACGACCTCACGCGGACTCTTGAAGAGGTGGAAACGCCGGGCATGAAGCTGGCCCTGTTCGGGCGCACCCGCGGCCGCGGGCTTCGCATCGAAGACTGGCCCGATGTGCAGTTCATCCTGGAGCGGCGCAAGCGCGTTCCGGTGGCCGTGATTGTCATCAAATCCCGTTTGCTGGATGTGGAGCAATCGCTGGAGACCACACCGGAAGAAAACCTGAAAATGGCCTGGGAGACGATCGACAGCCTCCAGCAGCATGGAATGGAAGTGATCGTCGACCTGGAGCACGCCATGGACGCGGCACGCGGCCGCCGCGAGTGCGGCGCGCACGCCGAGGATGATTTCGCCCGCCGCATCCGGGACCACTTCATTCAAATCACCGAACAATGCGCGCGGCAGAAGGTCAGCCGCATCGTGGTCTGCGACACCAACGGCGGCGCCAGCCCCGAAGAAGTGGAACAGGTCATTGGCGGGCTGGTGCGCGAGTACCCGGAGACGCGATTCGGCTTCCACGGCCACACCGACCGCGGCCTGGGAGTGGCAAACACCCGCGCCGCAATCCTCTCTGGCGCCATTCACGTGCAGGGAACCCTGCTGGGCACCGGCGAGCGCTGCGGCAATGTAAATCTCACCACGGTGGTAGGCGGCATGCAGCTCAGAGGAGAGGCCGAATTCGTCCCGGATGAGGCGCTGAAAGGGCTCACGAGCCTGGCCCACTCCGGCTACGCAGCCTTCGGGCTCGAAGCACCGCACGGAACCCCGATCGTGGGCGCGGGCGCCTTCAGCACCTGGGCCGGAATGCACGGCTCCAGCGAGCGGAAGAATCCCGGCGCTTACCTGTGGTGCGATCCCGAGCGCGTGGGCGCCGTGCCCACCATCGGCGTAAACGCGCAATCGGGCCGGGCCAACGTCATGCTGCTCAGCCGGCAAATCGGCGTGCCTCTCGACTCCCTCCAGGCGCAAGCGCTGATGGATACAAATCTGGCCATGATCGAGGGCGGAGGCTTTACGGCGAGCGAGGTCAGTTTCCGGCTGGCCTGCATGAGGAGCCTCGGCACCCTGCCCAACTGGTTCGGCGTCAAGAGCTGGCGGGTTTTCGATGAATCGGACGAGATCGGCGGCCGTTTCGTGCAGGCCTTCATGACGCTCACCATCGGAGAGCAAAAGGTAGCCACCACGCGCGCCGAGGGCGCCGGACCCGTGGATGCGCTTACCAAGGCCATGCGCCGCGAGCTCGAGAAATGGTACCCGGTCTTGAGCGAGATGCACCTGGGAACCTTTTCCGTGGCGGCGCTCGACGTGAAGGTTCACGACACGGCAGCTTACGTTCGCGTGACCGTCAGCTTCAACTCCGCCGGCCACGAACCGTGGATCACGGCAGGCGTCTCCAGCGACCTGAACCAGGCCGCGCTGATGGCGATCGTCGACGGCTTCCATTACTGGTTGTTGACGAAGGGCGCTGTGACCGGGAACTGAAGAACCCCCGGCTAAAGCATTTTCGGAATTACTGTAGACCGAAGCCACACGCTCAAGTGCCATTTTCCTCAAGAAAATGGCACCTCTTACGACAGCGAAAAAGTCTACGCAAATTCCGAAAATGCTCTAGTAACGCAGGGTGATCAGGTCCCAGCGTTGCTCGTCAACTCCTCACTTGTTGAGGTTGTAGACCGGGGTGGCGCCATTCTGAATGAAGGTGCAAGTCGCTTTGCCTTCTGCGCCGCAGACTTTGGTCTGCATCTTAATCATTTCAAGCTGGATAAACTGCTCGGGCGAGAGATGCATCGATTCGCGGTAAGCGTTGTCGGCATCGGCGCGGCTCGTCTCCGCAGCCTTGCGTTGATCCTCGGCGAGCTTTGTCTGCTGTTCTGTCTGGATGCGCTGCTCCTGAGTGGCCGTTTCGATTCGCTGATTCTTCACCGAATCCGGCGGATTCGCCTTCCCCACGGTCATCGTCACCAGTTCAACGGGAAGGTTTTTGTCCTTGATGAATGCAACCAGTTGATCGTGGATCTCCCTGTCGATGTCATCAAGCGCCGTAGTACTGATGGCGGTTTCATTCATTCCCCTGGTTCTCACCGCCTGCCGGACCATCGTTTTGAACGGCTCCTCGAGGTTGTTTTCGTACCAGTCCGGCCCGAAGCCCCTGATGAGCAGAACTGAATCGGTCACCTTCAAAACCATGATGGCGTGAAAGGTAATCGGGACTCCATCCCTGGTCATGGTGTCGGGAAGCTCGGTTTCGTATTTCTTGGGTTGCATATAGACGTCGATCCCATCCGTGGTCAGCGCGCCGTATGTGCGCCCGGTCTTCACCGCATTCGGATCGACTCCTCCGTGGCCGAAGAAAGCCGGCTTTTTGACGAGAACGATCTCATGGCCCGCGTCGGGCGAAAAGGACTTGCAGCCCGTCATGATTGCCATGATTGACGTCACCGCAAGAATGAGCGCAAATCGCCTGGAATGCATACCTGTCTCCTGTCACTGAATTTGCGGAGTATGATTTCGACACCCATGATAGCCCAGGGCCTGTGCTGTTTTTTGAACATGCGCCCGGCAAGCGGTTAAATTCTGGGCGAGAAGATATCTTTCAAGGCTTTCCGGCAGCCCGGCTGTCAACCCGCGCAGCCACCAAGGAACTCGCCGATGTGCCGAGCCACAATCTCCGGCGCTCTGCGCATGGCCGAGTGATCCAGCCCGCGCAGCAGTTCCACCCGCACATTCGGCAGCACCGGCGCCAGGGCGCGCGATGCATCCCGCAACGGGTGTTCCGGGCTCTTTTCTCCAACCAGCATGAGCGTCGGGCAAGTGACGGCGCGGTAGCGCTCGACGTTCCGCGGCAGCGCGTCCACGGCCACAAGTTCGCGCACCCATGTGGGAGCCAGGTGGCAAAGCCGCGCCCAGCCACGCGCGTGGCGAATCTGGGCGATCTCCTCTTCGCTGATGCGCGAGAAGTGGCGAAGGCCGATCTCGATGGCCAGTTCGTTGTTGCCCGCTTCGACGGCCTGACGGTAGGAATCAATCTCTCCGCCAACCGTGCCGCCTGTTGGGAGCGGCGGCTCGAAAATCACCAGGCGGGGAGGCGGCTGGCGCAGAGCGGCCCCAAGCGCGCAGATGGCGCCGAAGGAGTGAGCAACGAGAAAGGCCCCCTCGCCGGCGGCGGCAAGAACGGCAAGAATGTCCTCGTACTCGCGCTCGATCGAGTAGGCCCGGCCGGCGGCGCTGCGGTTGCGGCCACGGCGGTCCATCGCATAGCAGGTGAAGCAGGGGGCAAGCAGCCGCGCCACAGGCATCCAATCGGCGTGCGTCGAGATGCTGCCATGGACAAAAACGATCGCCGGCCCCGCGCCCAGCCGATGATAGCCGATGCGAGTGCCATCGGCGGAGTGCACAGAGCCTTCGTGGACCTCGATCGCGCCTTCCAACTGTGCAGGAGTCATTTCCTTCTATTTTAAATGGGGGGTCGCCGGCGCCGCCCAATGCCCAAAACTGCATCCATAGTATTCCCGGTCTCAGAAGCGAGACCGGGGGCACTCTCAGTGGAGTTCCGGGGTTCCCTATCGATTGCCCGGCTGGAGTGGTTCGGAACGACGCACACACAAGGCGCGTAGGCGGCCATCTTCGTTTCGCACGGAGGCCCGAGTGCCATCGTTGAAGCCGAAGAACCAAGCCTCCGTCGAATTCTGTCCGGCGGTGTTGGCCCAACTCCACCCGGTCAATTGAATGCCGCCCTTGATGTGCCAGCCGTTAACATTCTGCGTGTGGTCATAGATGGCCGCCAGCTCGTCGATCTCCGGCAGGCGCCAGTTGGAATACCCCGCCAGAGTCAAATTCTCGCAATAGTCTTTCGCCTGCGCCCAGGCCACATCCTCGCCGTTGTCTTTGCGTGCCCACATCAGCCCGGTGCGCGGGTCCGTCCAGGTCGGAGGCTGCTCGGCCTCGGCGGCAGCGGCCTTCTGGTCGTGCTCCTGCTTGAGATCGGTTGTCGCCGGCGACGTCGCTCCGGACTGAGCCAGCAGCGCCGCCGCGCCTGCCATAAAAACCCCTACGGCCAAAATCCAACGGATACTTTTCATTGCTTTCTGCCTTTCGTGTCGCGATATAAGGAGATGAATGGATACGTGTTACAAGCGCTCCGGGTTTCGCAGTGAGACCTGGAGCGCTTGCGAGGAAATTAGCCGAGTTTTTGCAGATAGGCGGCGACGTTGGTCCCCGCCAGGAAGCCTGAGGAGATGGCCCAGGATATGTCGTTGAGCACCTGCCACTTGAGGCCGCGCACATTCACGTGGCGCCCGGTGGCGAAATCGCCGGTGACGTAGAAGCCTTCGACAAGGTTGACGCGGTCGGCCTTGTAAGCCTGCATCTCGGGGTTGACGCGGACGCCGCCGAAGGCGCCATCGGTGCCCATCCCGGCCCGGCAGGCATAATACGGCCCGTGTGTGAGGGGAACCAAGAACTCTTTGCTCTTGAAAAACTCGTCGTCGCCGGCGGCACAGCCTTCGTTGTACTTTTTGATGACGGCAACCAGGCTGGCTCGGTCAACGTTCAACTGGTCGGCCAGTTCTTCCAGCGTATCGGCATGGACGATGTTGGCGAGGTTCTTCTTCAAGTCGGATTGAACCTTTTCCATGGTCTCGGGGAATCGGACTTTGTAGCCGGGCACAAGATCGACGTCCAGCACCGGCTTCTTTTCACTCTCTGGGAGTTTTTGATACGCGAAGGCGGCCGCAATGGCGTCGTCATTGAAAATATCGTAGCCCGCTCCGCCGACCTTGAGCAGCAGCCCGCCGCCAGCAAAGAAGCCCAGATTCATGATGACCGACTCGCAGGCAAAGCGCTGGCCTTTGCGGCTAACGGTGACGACGAACGGGGTTTGCGAGATGGCAGTGCAAACCGTGCTCGGGGAGCTGACAGTCGGTCCCATGGGGCGTGTCACGAAGCTGTCGTAGTCGACAAAGGCGCCGACCTTCTCGGCGAGGGGAATGCCATCGCCGGTGTAGTTGGGGCTCATGTGGCTGGGGCCGTGGCCTTGGCCACCCGGCGCCCCACCTTGAGCTGCTTGCCCGCTTTGTCCTCCCTGCCCGCCGGCAGCGCCGCCGCCCGCCGGGCCGGCCATTTTGTTTGCGCAAAACAGTTCAAAGAATTGGGGAGCGTATTTCTTGCAGATCGCTTCGTTGCTGACCCAACTGCCGGTGGCCAGCACGCAGGCCTTGCAGGCGACGCGGACGTAGCCCTTGTCGGACTTGGCGACAGCGGCGACGATCTTGCCGTCCTTCACCTCGACATCCACGACGGGATGACCGGTAAGAATCTCCACGCCGTACTTCTGGGCTTTTTCCTTCATCAGGTTCACTACAAATAGCCCAAAGGTCGAGTGTTGCGGACTGGTCGGCTCGTAGTCGCCGTGCGCAAAAACGTATTTGCCGGGGATGAATTTGTCTTCAATATCTCCGCCCTCTTCACAGAGCCAGTCAAAGAACTGGCCGGTGCCGCGCAGGCAGTTGTGGACCACCTTCTCATCCAGCCACCAGTTCAGCGAATTCATCTTTTCGTGGGCGTACTCGGCCATCGTATCCTTGATATTGCGCTTGGCCTGCCACTTGCTGCCGAAGATGCGGACGGTCCTGGCGCCCCGTCCGCCGCCGCCCGCCTCCGTGTCCTTTTCCAGGACGATAACTTTCTTTCCCGACTGCTGCGCCGCACGAACCGCCGCCACCAAGCCGCTCCCGCCTCCGCCGAGGACGACCAGGTCGCAACTCTTCTGCTCGGCAAAGGTGTACGATTTTTCGGCGGCTTTGGCCCTTTCGGATGTCCTGGCTTTTTCCGCTTTCGCCTCCGGAACCACGTCCGCCACATCGGCGAGAAGCGGCGCGGCAACTGCGGCAGTGCTGGCCACCATGAAGTTCCTTCGTGTCAAACTCTCTTTCTTACCGCTCATATCGTCTCCTTTTAGGTAGATCGTTTCTCCCTAATAGTATCCGTGCCCCGCCCTTGCGATTTCTTCTTGGCACAACGACGGGAACCGGCAATCCTACCCGCTTAAGACGCGTGCAAATGCGCGTCCTCCTCGCAATCCAATGGGGACAGCGTGGCTATTTGTCGGCGGCCTTCTTGGCGCGCGCGGCAATCGCCGCTTTCTCGGTTTCGTCCGGCGTAGGCATGTGCGGCAGTTGCAACCCGAATGCCTTGTAGAGATTCAGCGGGTTGGTGATCTCTCGGTACTCCTTGATCAAGCCGTTTTCCATCTTGAAGGTGTGGATGTAGTGGTTTTGATAGGCTACATACTCGCCGTTGGACGCAAGCTGTTTTCCATGCCCGTAGTTCTCAATGATGAGGTAATTCGGGTCATCGGTGAAATGGACGGTCTGATCGTAAAAGACCCAGTCAATTGTCAGCTCCAGCGGCATCGCCCCTCCGCCTGCTTCTCCCTGCTGCGGCGGTTGGCCGCCGGAGGCGCCCTGTGGCGGAGCGTTTCCATTGCCGCCACTGGGAGGAGGCTGCTGGCTTTCGCCGCCCTGCGTCATTCGCGTTGGGGAATCGCCGTAGAACGGAAACGTCTGCTCGACGACCCCGCCGGGCACGAACAATTTGGAACTGTCGCCGCCCTCGCCGTCGAGTTTGAGAAATTCCAGCGCTGCTTTCAAGTTCTTCTGACGGATCGCGTCCGCCTGGGCGGAGTTGTCATAGAGTGATGTTGCCTGTGGGTTCGCACCGCGGGCTGGCGGAGTCGCGCCGCCAGCCAGAGGCTGCTGCCCGCTGCCCTGAGCATTGGCGGTGCCGGGGAGAGCCTGGCCGCCAGCTTGCTCCTGCTTCGGAGGATTGACCACCTCGATGATGATCTTCAGCCGGATCTCGTTGGAGAAGAGCGGATAAGAAAGATGCTCGGGTTCCACCCAGTTCACGCCGAAATCCTGGCGCTTGATGGTGCCCGTCGCCTGGAAGGCCCGGTACTTGACGCCGTCGAACAACTCGATCTGCGAGGAGGGATCGAGGTCGAGGACAACCTGTTTCGTAACTCCGTGCAGGGTCAGGTCACCGGTCATGCGGAACTTCTGGCCGTTCTTTTCGATTTTGGTGGAGTCGAAGGTGATAGTCGGGTACTTCTTGGCGTCGATGCCGCCCTCCGAGCCCGTAAAGACGTCGGGAAAGTCGAAGAGGGTTTTCAGTGCTGCGGCATCGATCGTAAAGCTGAATTTCGAATGCGTGAAGTCTTTGTCGTCAATGTCGCCGCCTCCGTGCATGGCCGATCCGGGAAAATACCCGGACAGATCGAGCAGGCTGGAGTGGTTCATGGTGAACATCACCATCGCATTGACCGGATCCAGAACCCAGTGCGCAGTGCCGGGCACGGGTTGAACCACCTTCACGTCCTCGGCGGCGCAGACGAGAGCGCCGGCCACAATGGCCAGAAGAACCGCAAGAAAGCTCCGGTACATTGTCGATCTCATGTTCCCTCCTTGAGCTGGTTATTCAAGGCCCATCATAGAACGTGGAGATCGGCATCGGGGCCCCAGAGCGGAAGCACTGCAACTTCCCGATTGAAAATCGCGCTATCGGGAGTTATCCTGTCGAACGGTCTTTCCCCGGTCCATGTAGCAACCCATTTTCAGCTCAAATTCGCGAATCCGTCCCATCGAATCCGTCCATGAAACACAGAACGGACCGGTTCGCATCAGACAAACTGGGCGCGCAGGTTGCGTTTATCGGGCTTTGAGCAGGGAGAGGCAGAAGAAGATCGAAGAAAAACTCACGGAAAGGGAAACGAAGATGAAGAAATACCTGGCTGAATTTATCGGCACATTCACACTGGTTCTGTTTGGATGCGGCACGGCGGTGGTCGCGGGCAAGAGCGTCGGCATTCTGGGCATTGCCTTCGCCTTCGGATTTGCCCTCATCGCCATGGCCTACGGCATTGGGCCGATCTCCGGCTGCCACATCAATCCGGCCGTGAGCCTGGGAGTGTTTACCGCCGGACGCATGAGCGGCAAAGATCTGATCGGCTACATTGTGGGCCAACTGCTGGGAGCGATCGCCGCCGCGGCCGTGCTGGCGCAGATTGCCGGCGGGCTGCTCATGGGCTACGACAAGGCCCTGAGCGGACTGGGGCAGAACGGATGGGGCGAAGGCTACCAGGCGGGCTACGGCATCTCTTCGGCGATGACCTTTGAGTTTGTTGCCACCTTGCTGTTCGTGATCGTCATCCTGGGCGCAACGCAGAAAGCCGCTCCCACGCAGATGGCCGGTCTGGCCATCGGCATCACGCTGGTGGTGATTCACATTTTCGGAATCAGCATCACCGGCGTCTCCGTCAACCCGGCCCGCAGCCTGGGCCCGGCGCTGCTGGTGGGCGGAAAGGCGATGGCTCAGCTCTGGCTTTTCCTTGTTTTTCCCAGTCTGGCGGGAATCGTCGCCGGGCTGCTCTTCCGTTCCCATCTGCTGGAAGTCTCGACCGAGCGCGTGGAGCCGAAGAAGGACAAGCTGGCGGCGTAGGGGTGGCCGCTTTGGGCGCGACGCAATGCGAGGCGCGCCTGAGGGCGGGTTTGCCCGGGTGTGCCTTCGTCCGCTGCATGCCTCTACAATGGAATCTGATTTCGAATGAAATCTGGTTTCGATTCCCCGCATTTTTTAAGGAGCCCCATGCCCCTCTCTGGTGAAGCCATCCGGCTGATGAACCTGATCGACGACGTTGCCGTTACTCTGCGCAGGGTGTTGGCCGCCGCGCCCACACTTACCGCGGAGGAGCGCGCCCGCGTTGGCGAGCACCTCGCACAGACTCGCCCCAACGCCCAGGATGTCATCGCGGCGCTTGCGGTCAAGTAGGCTGGCTTGCCCCTGACGGTCGCCATCATTGGAGCCGGGCCTCTGGGCCGCTGGCTGGCGCTCAGCGCCGCCCGCGCTGGCTATCGCGTCCTGCTTGAGGACGTGATGCCCGGCAACCTGCACCACGCCCGCGAGGAGATCCGCCGGCAGTTGAATGCCGAGACGCTTCCCTCCGTGACTTTCGCCGCCTCCATCGAAGACGCGGTCCGCGAGGCCGATCTGGTTGTCGATTGCATCCCCGACGAGCTCGAATCGAAGCTCGAAATTCTCTGGCTGCTGGACCGCATGGCTCCGCCTCGAACGATCTTCGCCACGCCCACCACGCGCCTTGCAATCGACGACCTGGCCCAGTGCGTCTACCGGCCCGACAAGCTCATCGCCATCGCCGCCGAGCCCCAGTCGCTGGCCACCGGCGCCGCCGGGCCGCTCCTTCTGCGCGCAGCGAAGACCACTTCACCGGAAACTGTTGCCGTGGTCGAGCGCTTCTGGACGAGCCTGGGGTTCGCGACGTCAGTTGATGCGTGGGCTGAGGGGTGGGGCTGAGCGTCAGCCCGCCCGGAGAGCCAAAAAAGCTCTGTGCAAAATATGCGATTCTATCGTATATTTTGCATATGTGGATTTCACGCGACGTTGAAGCCCGTCTGAATCGGTCCGCGAAGACACGGCCGGTGATTGTCCTGACGGGAGCCCGGCAGACCGGCAAGACCTCGACCCTTCTCCACCTTTTCCCGGAATACGCGTTCGTTTCCCTTGATCTTCCAACCCAGGCCGAACAGGCTGAAAAGGAGCCGGAGCGGTTCCTCCAGCGCCATCCACCTCCTGTCATGATTGACGAAGTGCAATATGCACCCGGCCTTTTCAGGCACCTCAAGGTGGCCGTCGATGCCCACCGCAAGCGCAACGGCCAGTTCCTGCTTACCGGATCCCAGAAGTTCACCCTGATGAAGAATGTTTCCGAATCGCTGGCGGGCAGGGCCGACATCGTGGAGTTGGAGACGCTCTCATTCGCCGAGATTCGCGGAGCGCTGCCGAATGCCGGACTCGAAGGCGCCATCGTGCGCGGTGGTTTCCCTGAGTTATACGCCAACCCGGAGATCGATTCAGCGGCGTTCTACAATTCCTACCTTGCAACCTATCTGGAGCGCGATGTGCGCGCCCTGGCCAATGTTGGCAGCCTTCGGGATTTTGAGAGGTTTCTGCGCGCTTGCGCCCTCCGCTCCGCGAATCTATTGAACAAGGCGGACCTGGCGCGCGACGTGGGCATCGCACCTTCGACTGCAAACCAGTGGCTTTCCATTCTGCAAGCGTCCGGGCAAGCGGTGCTGCTTGAACCGTGGTTTTCGAACCGCACCAAGTCCATCGTCAAGAGTCCAAAGCTTTACATTGCAGACACTGGCCTGCTCTGCGCACTGCTCAATATTCGCTCCGAGGAAGCTCTTCGGCAGTCGCCCGCGGCAGGCGCTGTCTGGGAGACCTTCGTCTTTGCCCAGCTTCGGGACCGCGAGCGCCGGGCCGGGCGCTCCGGAAGCCTCTTCTTCTGGCGGGATCGAACGCGCGAAGTAGATTTCCTTGTGGATGCGGGTGGCCGCCTGGAGCTTTTCGAAGCGAAGTGGACGGAACTCCCGGACCTCGGCGATACGGTCAATCTGGACTTCGTACAAAATGTGATTGGGAAATCACGGGTGACCGGCGGTGGAGTCGTCTCCCGCACCCCGAACAGCTTTCCATTCCCGAATGGATTTCGAGCCTTGCCCGTCACCGAACTCGGATAGTTCAACGTTGCGCTCGTGTGGTACACCCTGAGTTGTTAAAAAACAAAGTCGGGCACGAAACTGAGTTTCACCTGAACACATGAAAAGCAACCGTAGATTCTTCGCCGGCCGCTGCGGCGTCCGTCTCAGAATGACTGCGCCTGTTTCGTGCGCTCACGCCCCCAGTTCCGCCCGGATCGCCGCCGCGATCGCCTCGGCGTGGCGCTTCATCGCCTCTTCGCTCTCGGCCTCGATCATCACCCGTGCCAGCGGCTCGGTTCCCGAGTAGCGGACCACCACGCGGCCGGTTTCTGCCAGCTCTTTTCGAGCGGCGTGGATCGCCTGCACGACCGCGGGAAAGCCGTCGAGCGGCTTCTTTCCGCGCACTCTCACATTCACAATCGTCTGCGGAAAGACTTTCAGGTCTGCGGTCAACTCATCGATCGAGCGTCCCGAACGCGCGATGAGATCGAGAACAACGAGCGCAGTCAGCAGTCCGTCGCCCGTGGTGGCGAGATGGGGAAAGAGAATGTGCCCCGACTGCTCGCCGCCCAGAGCGGCATTGTTCTTCTGCATCTCTTCGAGGACATAGCGGTCGCCCACCGGCGCGCGCAGCATGCGGATGCCGCTCAAGCGCAGCGCCGCTTCCAGGCCCATGTTCGACATGGTGGTGGCCACGACCACGTCGCCCGTGAGCAGTCCGCGGACTTTGAGATCGCGCGCGGCCACCAGCAGGATCGCGTCGCCATTAATTACGTTGCCCCGGGAGCCCGCCATCATGCAGCGGTCCGCGTCGCCGTCGAAGGTCAGGCCAACTGCGGCTCCACGCGCCTTCACTTCCCCGGCGACAATTTCCGGATGCAGAGCCCCGCAGCGCAGGTTGATGTTGCGCCCGTCAGGAGCAACATTGAGTAGCGCAATCCGGGCCTCGCCCGCGGGGTCGAGGCGGCGGAAGACGTCGGCAGCTACGGCCGCGGCGGCTCCGTTGGCGCAGTCGGCAACAATGGAAAGCTCGGCCAGCGAAAGCCCCGGAACCGAATCGACAAGAAACTGCACGTAATCGGAAGCGAGCGCCGCATTGTCTTCGACTGGCGGCAGAGAGCCCGGCTCCGGCGCTTCGACTTTTTGAGCGTGGTGCAGAATCTCGTCTTCGATAGCCAGCTCATCAGCGTCGGGCAGCTTGAATCCATCTTTGCCGAAGAGCTTGATGCCGTTATCCTGCCAGGGATTGTGCGAGGCTGAGATGACTACGCCGGCTTGGAACCCGTGCGTGCGGGTGAGGTATGCGACAGCAGGGGTGGGCACGACGCCCGCGCTTTCCACCGCCGCTCCTGCCGAGCGCAGGCCGGCGGCGAGCGTGGCCGCGATCCAGGGGCCGGACTCGCGCGTGTCGCGCCCGATGAGCACACGGGGAGCCGGTGCGCTCCTGCGCAGTGAGTGGCCCAGCGCCACGCCCGTTGCGTAGATCGTTCTGGGGTCGAGCGGCCACTCGCCGGCAATGGCGCGGATGCCGTCGGTGCCAAAGAGCTTGCGTTCTCCGTTCGCGCTCATGATCGGGGCTTTCTTCCTCGTGATTTCGGAGTGGGCGGCTGAGGCCCGGTGGATTCGACGCGGCTCGCGAACTCGCCATCGGCCAGGCGGGTGCTCACAAGCTGACCCGGCGCAACCTGTGCGGTGGAACGGATGAGCGCTCCATCGGGCGAAAGGACCAGCGCATATCCGCGGTCCAGAACGGCAAGCGGAGAGAGCGAGTTCAGGCGCGCATCGAGAGCCGTGAGCGAAGCGGCCGACGTGTGCAGCAGACGCTCGGCTGCCCGGTCCAGGCGGGCGCTGAGAGCGGCCAGGCGCTGGCGGGCGCGCGCCAGCGCTTGGCGCGGATCGTGGCGCAGAACGGCCGCTGCCAGCGCAGCCACGCGGCGGTCGAGCTCGCGCAGCCGTCCTGAGATGGCCGACTCCTGGCGGAAGCTGAGCTCGTCGAGTCTCTGCGCAAGCCTGTGCATAAGCGCAGCCACGCGCGACTCGGCACGGCTGACAGGCACACGCGTGAGCCGCTGGCGGGCTTGCAGAAGCTGGAAGCGGGCGGCGCGCTCCAGGCGGCGGGAGAGCGTGGCCAGGTGATCGGCAATTTTATGCTGGGCCGCCGTGATCAGCTCGGCGGCCGCCGAGGGTGTGGGCGCGCGCAGGTCGGCGGCGAAATCGGCGATGGTGAAATCGGTTTCGTGGCCCACCGCCGAAACCACCGGCAGGTGCGAAGCAACGATGGCCCGCGCCACACGCTCGCTGTTGAAGGCCGCCATGTCTTCGAGCGAACCGCCTCCGCGGGCCAGCACGATCAGGTCCACGAGTCCGCAGGCATTGAGAATGCCGATGGCGGCCTCAATCTCAGCCGCGGCCATTTCGCCCTGCACGGGGACGGGAAAAAGATAAACGCTCAGGCCGGAGTGGCGGCGGCTGACAATGTTCAGGAAATCGCGGATCACTGCGCCTGTGGGCGACGTCGCGATGCCCACGGCGCGGGGAAAATCGGGCAGCGGACGCTTGCGTGCGGCGTCAAACAGGCCCTCGTTTCTGAGCCGCTCCTTCAGTTGCTCGAAGGCCAGTTGCAGAGAGCCGGCTCCTACCGGTTCCATGGTCTCTGCCACAAGCTGCATCTGGCCCCGCTGCTCGTAGACGCTCACCCGTCCCCTGACCAGCACATGAAGACCGTCTTCGGGCCGAAAGCGCAACAGCGTTGCCTGCCGGCGGAAGAGCACGATGGGAAGCTGCGCGTCGGCATCCTTCAGCGTGAAGTACAAGTGACCGCTGGGCGCGGGACGGAAGTTTGAAATCTCGCCCTCGACCCACACGTCGCCGAATTCGGCCTCCACAAGCTCGCGCGCCGCGCCCACCAGCTCGCGCACGGGCCAGATGCGGCGAGAAGTGCGCGGCTCCTCGAAGCTGAGGCCAAGCTGGGACGCGAATGGATCGAGCGGGGTCACTGTGATCGAGTGTAAATTGCAGGGGCGCCCTGCGCGGCGCCCCTGCCGGCTGCTGCCGCTCGCCTTGCGGCGTTACGTCTTGTTACTCCCAATTCTGTTGCAAAAGCTGCTCCGGTGTATACAATTGCAGCGTCCAGGAAAACCCATCAAATTTACTTCCGGAATGAGTGGATCATTTCACGGCGGTTTCATTTACAGGAGGGAATCATGTCCAAGAATGAGCAGAAAACGGCAAAGCAGTTCGATCGCCGGAGTCTTCTGAAAAGCGCTGCTGCCACCGGCGCCATGGCCACTATCGCTGCCGCGCATCCGGCGGCCGCACAGGCAGCTCCCGAAGCAGCGAAAAAGAAGTCCTGGAGGGAAAAGCCCGATCCGATTGACGAGCGTCTGATCTCCGATGGCGGGACCTACGACGTCGTCGTGGTGGGCGGCGGCACAGCCGGCCTGATGTGCGCGCGCGTGGCAGCCTCGAAAAAAGCATCCGTGGCCGTCATCGAGGAACAGGCGGAGAAGAAATACGACTGGGTCGGCACCGAGCTTGGAACCATCAACTCCGAGCATGCGATGAGTCTGGGCGCGCCCAGGATCGAGGAGAATGATTTCATCCAGGAGTGGGCGAGGCGAAACCTGATCCGCCACAACCCGAAGCGCGCGGCCTATTTTGCAAAGTACAGCGGCAAGGTGCTGGACTGGGTCCTCAAGGACGTTGACAAAGCGTGGCTCGCTGAAAACTCTCACGTGATGAGCTGCCCGCCGCTGCCGGGCCGGATCACGGAAGTTTCCGGATACAGGTTCTACCACGGATCGACCATCTTCCGGAAAATGACCGACGACAATGGCACGTTCAGGTGGAAGGAAGTGTGCAAGATCCACTATCAGAAGGCCATGGCCGACGGCGCCAAATGGTTTTTTGAGCATCATGCCGAAATCTGCGACGTCGACAACTCCGGCGCAGTAACCGGTATCGTGGCCAAGACGAAGGATGGCAAATACGTGCGGTTCAAGGCGCGCAAAGCGGTGGCTCTCTGTGCCGGCGATTTTTCGGGCAGCCAGGAGATGGTCACCGAGATCCTCGACTCGATCCGCTGGGAAGCCGAGGCGAAAGGCGACCTTAATCTTGTAGGGACGAGCAGTTTCAGTTCCCTTCGCCGCGACGGTTCCAGCATCAAGCTGGGCATGTGGGCCGGCGGCCATATCGAGATAGGCCCTCATTCGGGAATGGGTTCCGGCGATCCGGCCACGGGAGGATGGTATCTGGAATTGGATGAAAACGGCGAGCGATTCCACGATGAAGCTGCCGGGACCACCATGCAGCGGCCAAAGGACGCGATCACCGTGGCGATTCACGACGCGAATTACAAAAAGGTCATGGCGATGATGCCGCCCCGGCACATGGCAACGGATACGGCGCACACCATCAACTGGCCCAGGGCGCTTGCGCGGCTGGATAACGTGAAACCCGGCCCCCCCGCGAAGACCCAGCAGCAGGCGAGCGCTGCCGGACCGATGGCGGCAGCAGGCGCTGCCATGATGGGCGGACCTGGCGGAGCGCCGGGGGCCGAAGGCGGCGGAGCCCCAGGCGGACCCGGTGGTGCCCCAGGCGAAGGCGGTGCTCCCGGTGGCGGAGCGCCGGGTGGTGGTGCGCCAGGCGCAGGCGGTGCCCCGGGCGCTGCTGGTGCGGGCGCAGCAGGCGCGCGTGCCGGAGCGCAGGGCGGCGGAATGCCGGGTGGCGGAAACGTCTACTGCGCGAACACGGTCGAGGAACTCCTCGATTATGTGGGCGTCTACGAAGGCGAAACCAGGAAGAAGGCGTTGGCTTCAATTGCACGTTACAAGGAGCTCTGCGAAAGGGGAGCCGACGACGATTTCGGCAAGGGCGCGGTCATTCTCAAAGCGACCGCTCTCAAGGACCCGCCCTTCTACGCAACAGTGGCCAAAGGGCCCAGCGGCGGCGCACCGGGCATGTTCGGCAACAAGATAAGCCCCGGCCTGTGCGTCACCACGGGTCTCGATACCGATGCCGATGGGCATGTGCTGAACAAGGAATTCAAGCCCATCAAGGGTCTCTATGCGGCGGGCAACAATGCGGGCGGGCGCTTCGTGATTACGTATCAAAGTCCTATGGCCGGCATAAGCCTGGGCATGGCCATGACAGACGGCTATCTGCTGGGGGAGAGACTGGCGGCTCTGTGATGCGGAGTGGTGTCTTGGCCTGATAGCAGCATGTGAACTGCTGCAACCCAAAAACTGCGCCCCAGGGCGGTTTCCCATCAAGGGAAAACCGAACTGGGGCGCACTTGCAAGGCCTTCCGGAATTCTCACACGCCGGCCTCTTGTACCGCCGGCTTCCCAGCCGGCTGTAGCGCGGACTTCCCAGTCCGCGCCCAGTCCCGCGCGGTTAACGCAATTCAGATGCTGGCTAGTACACCATCGTGCTCATCGTGATCTCGTTCCAGATCTCCTTCACGGTTCTCACCATGTCGATGTGCCGGTCGGTGTAGTAAGTGTGCAGCAGATGATGCGCCTTCTCCGAACAGGGCTGCTCCAGAAAGTTCTCATAGAGCGCCTTGACCTGCGGATTGTTGTGCGACTGGCGCACGGGCGCGTTGGTATCGATGGCGTACATTGTCTCGCGCCGCTTTTTGGCGTGGATCATGTAGGCCTTCTTGGAGCGCAGCGTGCCGCCGCCGTCCACGCAACCGCCAGGACAGGCCATGACTTCGATGAAGTCGTAGTCGGCCGTGCCGGCGCGCACCGCTTCACAGACCTGGCGCGCGGCCTTGAGGCCATGGCACAGGGCCACCTTCACCTGGCCGACGGCGCCGCCAAAATCGATGGTAGCTTCGCGGAAGTTTTCGAAGCCGCGCAACTGGGGCAGATCGACGATCTTCAGCTCGTTGCCGGTTAGGACCTTGTACAGCGTGCGCAGGGCCGCTTCCATCACGCCGCCGGTGGTGCCGAAGATGGCGGCCGCTCCGGTATAGGCGGTCATATACGGGTTGTCAAAGATACCCGGCTCGAGCGCAGCCAGGTTGATGGCCAGCCGCCGCAGCAGATGGGCAAATTCGCGCGTGGATAAAACAACATCGACTTCGGGCACGCCGTCATGTGCCAGCTGGCCGCGGCGGCACTCGTCCTTCTTGGCGATGCAGGGCATGATCGAGACCACCCGCACGCGCTTGGGATCGATGCCCATGCTTCTCAGGCAGGTAGGTCTTGGCGATGGCGCCCAGGCACTGCTGCGGCGACTTGGTCGACGACAGCATGGGCAGCAGATCCGGGTAGTGCCGTTCCGCGAAGTTGATCCACGCCGGGCAGCAGGAGGTGAAGGTGGGACGCTCCTTTTTGGTCAGCCGGTGCAGCAGCTCCGTACCTTCCTCCATGATGACCACGTCGGCGGCGAAGTTCGTGTCCAGCACGATATCGGCGCCGATCTTGCGCAGGGCGGTAATGATCTTGCCTTCTACGTTGGTTCCCGGCGGCAGGCCAAACTCCTCGCCGAAGCCCACGCGTACCGCGGGCGCAAACTGGAAGACGGTCACGATCTCGGGATCGTAGAGCATATCGAGCACGGCTTCGGTGTCGTTGTTAGCTCCCAGGGCGCCTGTGGGGCAGACCAGAACGCACTGGCCGCAGGTCACGCAGGTTGAGTCTTTCTGCGAGGTCCCATAGTGCGTGGTAACCACTGTGTTCTGTCCGGAGCCGGCGATCGCCAGCGCGTCCACTCCCTGAATTTGGCGGCAGATGGCTACGCAGCGCTGGCAGCGCACGCACTTGGTCAGGTCGCGCACCATGGCCGGCGAGGAGCGGTCCACCGGCCGCGCGGCAACGCGCTCCGGTCGAGAAGAAGCGGTTCGTCCGCAACCCCACGTACTGGGAGACATCCTGCAGTTCGCAGTTGCCGTGGCGCATGCAGGTCGCGCAGTCCTGGTTATGATCGGCCAGAAGCAGCTCCACCTGCAGGCGGCGCATGCCGCGGATTTTCGAGGTGTTGGTCAGGATCTCCATTCCCGCGCTCACCGGCGTATCGCAGGCCGTGACGGCCTGGAACTGGTCGCGGCCGGGCAAGCGCATCTCCACAAGGCAGACGCGGCAGGTGCCGGGCGCGTGGTCGATGTCGTTCAACTCGCACAGAGTGGGGATATAAATCCCAAAACGGCGCGCGCAACTCAGAATGGACTCATTGGCCTCGGCGATCACCGGCTTGCCGTCGATGTTCACATGGACCGCGATGACGGGCTCGACTTGAAGAAGGGTCGACATCAGGCTGCTCCTTCCGGAATGGGATATTCTGTGACGACGGAATAAATGCGGTAGCAGCGCAGGCAGCGCTTCGCCTCGCGATAGGCTTCTTCCTGGCTGATGTTGCCTTCGACTTCTTCGAACATGTACTTGCGCACCTCGGGATCGAGTTCCGGATGGTGCACGCGGTACTGAACTTTCACCGGCACGTCGATGCAGTCATCGCTCAGCATTTTCAGCTCGTTCAGGATCGCGCGCATGCGCATGCGCGGCGAGAAGCGCCGTGCCCGAGCTTGATCCAGTCATCGATGACCCGCGCCGCGTGCAAGCCGCTGGCCATGGCGTTCACCAGGGCGGAGGGGCCGGTGGCGCAATCGCCGCCGGCAAAGACTCCGGGCCGCGAGGTCATCAGCGATTTCGGCTCCACATCGACGCACTTCCAGCGGTTCATCTTCACCCCGTCCTCGGGCTGAAGAATGTCCTGCTCCACCTGCTGGCCGATGGCCGCGATCAGCGTCGAGCAGCCCAGGAAGTGATCGGTGCCAGGGACGGCTTCCACGATGTTCCGGCCTCTGTCGTCCACGCCGTTGCATTGTTGGGCAATCAGGTTCAGGCCGGTGACCCGGCCATCTTCAGAAACCACCGCCGACGGATTGGTGAGGAAATGGAAGATCACGCCTTCGCTCTCCGCGGCCTTGATCTCTTCGGCGTCGGCCGGCATATCCTCGCGGGTGCGGCGATAAACCAGGTGAACCTGTTCGGCGCCCAGGCGAAGCGCAGATCGTGCGCAGTCCATGGCTACGTTGCCGCCGCCCACCACAACGATGCTGCCCGCGAGCTGTGTTACGCGGATTCCGGCGACGTGATCGTGCACCTTGAGCAGGAAACCGATGCCGCTCTCATAGCCGGGCATGGAGGGATCCTCGCCCTTGGCCCCGAGGCGCGTGCCTTGCTGGCAGCCCAGCGCCAGGTACACAGATTTGTAGCCGCGCTCGAAAAGATCGTTGACGGAGAAATCGCGCCCCAGCGCCTGATTGAAGAGGAATCTTCCGCCCAGCGCCGTAATGATGTCGTTTTCCGATTTCAGCACATCCTTGGGCAGCCGGTAAGAGGGGATGCCGATGGCCGCCATGCCGCCCGCCTGGGCCTGGGCCTCAAGGATATCGACGTGATAGCCGCGCAGCAGCAGGTGATAGGCGCAGGAGACGCCCGCGGGCCCGGCGCCGATGACGGCCACGTTCATATCCTCGGGCAGCGGGTTGGCAATCATGTCGTGCGTAAAGACCAGCGCCCGATCGCCCTTCTGAAAATCGGCCACATAGCGCTTGAGCATCTTGATGCCGACCGGCTGATCGACCAGGTTGCGCCGGCACGCCATCTCGCAGAAGCGCACGCACACCCGGCCGCAGGTGGCGGCCATCGGATACTTCTGCAGGATCACGCCGAGCGAATGTTCCGGCTTGCCGTCGCGGATGTAGTCGATATAGCGCGGCACATTGATCTTCGACGGGCAGGCTTCAATGCACGGCGACGTCATGTACGTCATGCCGTATTGCTCCGGCAAAGGACCAGCCTTGATCTCGGCTTCCAGCCGCGGCCGGAAATGCTCCAGAGCCCCCAGCAGCGCCTTCGAGCAGGTCTGGCCCAGGCCGCACAGCGAGGTCTCTGCCATCTGCCTGCCCATGGTTTCGATGCCGTCGAGATCGAGTTGAGGAGACTTCCCCTTGCGGATGCTGTCCAGCGAATCCCGCACCAGGGCAGTGCCGATCCGGCACGGCGTGCACCGGCCGCAGGACTGTTCCGCCGCCTTGTCCATGTAGCGCCAGAACGCATCGACCAGGCTGACCTTCTCGTCGAAGATCAGAAATCCCCGATCGCCAAAAAAGGCGCGGACCGGGTTCCCTTCGTTGAAGTCGTCAAAGTTCTCAAAGTCAGCACACGTATGAGCCGCCCCGGCCTTTTTTTTGCCTTGATCCAGGATCTCCCCATTCCAGATCCCATAAAAGAGATGGGCCATGATCTTCCTTTCCCTTTCGCCGACCGGCCGGTTGCACGGGCTCTGGATGTACTCGAGAGCAGCGCTCCTGCGGCCAATTCGCGCTGGCTGCGCCACGCCGGGCAGGCGCGGCTATCGCGCGCTCGCAGGCCGCGAGCTATGGAACTTGAAACCACCCTGGATCCGGATTCGTTCCCGCTAACAAGCAATGGAATGAAGCCGTAATTCAGACCGCAACCTTCAGTCGTCTCGTTTATCCGTGTTCAGTATAGAGTCCGTTCACATCAAGGGAATGTGACCGGGGCCACTTAGACCAATGGCAATACGAATTTGCGAATTCCGGAATTTCGATTGCGGCTTCAACAATATCGACCGCCCCGCGTCCTGCCCGACGAGCGCTCTGCCGCTAGGGTGGAAGCTGGGGTGTGCTGGGTGCCCCATCCTAAACGCGCTTTTTGCGTTTAGGGTGGGAAACCACGAATCACACCCGCAGCGTCTCGCCGGGTGCCCCAGGTCCCTCGGCCATGTGGGGACCTGGGAAAGCACCATCGCTACGCGAGTGAGCGGGTGCCCCACCCTCGCCGTCCGCCGTGGCGGATTTTTGCCGCTAGGGTGGGGTATGGCATTGTCCCCTGGTACGCTCTTCCTTGCGCGATCCACTAATACGATGTGTTCTTGTCGAATTGGTAGGTGTCGTACGGCAACGGCGGCAAAGGCTTGGCGTCCGGATAGACCGCAGTCGGCGTATAGAGCCATTTTTCGCTGATGGGCAAAGTCGATTTGTCCAGGGGAGCTTCTTCCTCATGCGGTGGCCCGCCCGCTCCGGGGGCCCCGCCCGCGCCACCGGGCGCTCCGGCGCCGGCAGGTCCAGCGCTTCCCTGCACTCCCGGTGGCCCGCCACTCGCCAGTGCTCCCCCCCCGCCCGGAGGTCCGCCGCTTGCCGGTGATCCGCCGCCCTCGCTGTTTGGATCCGCCTCAGCCCAGCTCTGGTCGTAGGGGGTCATAAACAGTGAGTAGACGTGCAGATGCCAGATCCGCCACTGTCCGTTCTCCTTCACAAACTCGGCTCCCAGCTTGGCCCATGCCCAGAAGCCCACGGTTGTCCGATGTCCCGCCGCGGCGGGCATCATCCCGGGAGGGTCGGCCTCCAGACCCGGTGAGATCCAGCTTCCGCGGGCGCTCATTCCATCGGCGGCCAGCTCAATCACCGGCGAAGCCTCCAGATGCACATGCAGAAATCCGGGGCTGTTTCGCATTTCGATTCTCCGCGCGTCGCGATCGAGGCCCTGCTTCGCGGAGGTGTTCTTTTCCGTCTGCGCCATCGATTGTTCGTGCAGGTCGTTCGTCACCCTCGCGCCCGGCGTGTGATAGGCCATCAGATAATCCTTCATCTGATCCCCGGCGTGCATCCAGTAGTACTCGCTCATCAGGTTCTCGATCTCGTGGAGGTCTTCGAGACGCTCGATTTGCCTCTCCTCCTTGCTCTTGGCCGCGTTCTGTGCGCGCGCCGGCAAAGCAAAAAGCGGAGCCACGAGACACAGGCACAATCCGCAGAGAAGCGTTTGGCGTACTGCTCGCAATTTAGTCCCCAATCTGATCATGGTCTCGTTCCTCTCCTTCCGGCAGCATTCGTGACGGGCTGAATTTTTCATTTCAGGAGTCTCCATTCAGTACGCCGTCTTCTCGTCGAAGCTCTCGTAAGGCTGCGGGATCGAAGGCTGATCGTCAGGAAAGACCGTATCGGCGCTGAATGCCCAGGAACTCGTCGGCGGCCGGTCGTTGTGCATTGGAGGCCCGATCAGGCCGCCGTAAGAAGCGTCATATTTAACCTGCGGCCCATCGGCCCACGACTTGTGATAGTCGGTCAGGAAGATGCCGTAGATGTGCAGGTGCCAGATCTTCCACGCGCCGTCTTCCTTCACGAAATCGGCGCCGTATTTATACCAGGCCCACTTGGCCGAAGCTTTTCCATCGGTGACCGTCGTGTCCAGTCCGGGCGAAATCCAGACGCCCTTTGCCGTCTTGCCATCGCCCGCCACCTGGATGATCGGAGTGGTGAGCGTGTCGATCTGCATGACTCCCGCCCGTTTCTTCAGGTCGCTATGCTGCAGATGGTCGAGCTTGTAGCACTTCTTCACGCTGTCGAGCCCGTCGTAGACGCCCCACAGCATCTCCGCGCGCGTCCCCGGCGTCTTCTGCGCAAATAGAGCAATGGTCTCGTCCTGCATGGCCGCGCTCTGATAGTAGGTGTAGCGGCTCATCAGGTTCTCGACATCGCGAACCGCCTGCAAACGGTCCAGCCGCAGCGCGAGCGAAGCCTCGTGACCGGAACTGGATGCCGCCGGCTTCGTCTGAGCCGAGGCGGACGAAAAGAGAAATAGCAGGACCGCAATGAATCCGCCAAGAACAACGCCCTTGACCGCGCTTGAATTCCCCGAAATCCTCATAGCCTTCTCCTTGCCTTCGAATGGCGCGCACGTTCTCGAATCGATGATTTCTAACACTTGTTGCGAGAATTGGCCCATTATAGCGGCTCGCCATTCACTGTATCCATCAGCCTCGCCTTGAGCAGTTGAAAGAGTTGGCCAGGTCCTGGCCTTCGGGTGTCGCAGGAAGCGAGTTCAACCACTGAAGATGGTCGGGGGCTGGCCCAGGTGTCGCAGGCAGCGAGTTCAACCACGGAAGATGGTTGCCCCAGGTCCCTCGCCTTTGGGGACCTGGGAGGCCACGAATTCAACCGGGCACGAGGGCTGGCCCGGGTGTCGCAGGCAGCGAGTTCATCTGCCGTCCACCACCGCGCTCACCCGTAAATCCCGCGACGACGCTCCAACCGAAAGCGTCCGCTTGCCCGAGGGCATCACCCACTTTCCCGTCGCCGTCGACCAGTACTCCATCTGCCGCGGATCGACGTGGAGCCGGACATCCTTCGTCTCGCCCCGAGCGAACGACAGACGATTGAAGGCAACCAGACTGCGCACCGGGAACTGCACGCCTGCAGGAATCTGCTCCGGCGCGCCAAGGTAGACTTGCGGAACCTCATCGGAGTCAACCGCACCATTGTTGTGGATCGTCAGCGCCACGTCGAGACCGCCATCCATCGACTTCCGCACATGCAGTTTCGAATAGTCGAAGCTCGCGTAGCTCAGCCCGAAGCCGAAGGGAAACAGCGGCTCGATCTTTTCCTTGTCGAACCAGCGGTAGCCCACGTAAATGCCCTCCGAATACGTCGTCTTTCCACCCACGCCCTTGCCGCTGCGCTCTGGATAGGCGGGGTTGTCAACGCAGCAGTAGTCCTCAAGCCGCTTTGCCCAGGTAAACGGCAGCCGCCCCGCGGGGCTCGACTTGCCCAGCAGCAGATTCGCCGTCGCCAATCCCCCTTCGTCGCCCGGCCACCACATCAGCAGCACCGCCTTCACCTTGTCGAGCCACGGCATGGCGATAGGCTGGCTCACGTTCAGCACCACGATGGTGTTCCGGTTGGCCGCCGCCACTTCCTCGATCAGTTTGTCCTGGTCGCCCGGCAAGCCGAACTGAGGCGTGCCGCGGCCCCAGGCAAAAACCACCGCTGTCTTCGACTCTTTGGCAGCCGCGATGGCCGCGTTGTGGTTGGCCTTCTGCTGTTCGGGCGTTACCCAGTTCAAGCGGATCTGCTCCGCGGCGCCGCTCGTGTCGCTTCCCGTCAGATTCGCCTCAATCGCGTGCGGTCCGGCGGTGAGTTTGATGGCGCGGCGAACATTATCGAGGCAATCGGGAGTGGGCAGCACGTTATCCTGATTCGCCTGCACCGTATCGCCGTGCAGCGAACCCGTGCGCGAACCCACGCTTGCGATCTGCTTGCCGTCAATGGAAAGATTGCCCGTCGCCCCGATGATCTGAAAGTAGATGGAATAAGTTCCCTCCGCCGGAACGGTCAGCGTTCCCTTCCAACTGGCCTTGGCGTTCATCGGAAATGCCTTGCCGTTGGCCTTCGTAAAGTCGATTTGCGCATCCACCTGCTGTCCGGAATCGCCACTGCGAGCCAGGCCCGCCTGCCCGTCATGGGAGAACGCCTGGGCAGGTATGGGAGTTCCGTTCATGTCGTCGGCAGGTGCATAACGAATCCGCGCCGTGGCGTCGATCTTCTTCATTGCATCCACCGGCCCAACTTGCCGCCAGGGGAAACCAACCGAGCGCTCGCCCGCTGAGCCGATCGCCACCACCTGCCCGGCGCCGGGTCCGATCATCGCCAGCGAGGCCAGGTCCGCAGCCTTCAGCGGCAGCGCGCCGCCCTCGTTCTTCAGCAGCACGGCGGCATCTTCGCCGGTCTTCTCGATCACCTTGGCGTTGGCTTCTTCCTGGTGAGGCAGTATCTCGTGCTGCGGCTTGTGCTCGAGCAAGCCAAACTTGTCGTACTCAACCAGCACTCGGCCCGCCGCCTGCGCAATCTCCGATTCCTGCACCGTGCCGTTGTGAAGAAGATCCCAGAGATTCGCGCGCTTGTCGTTGGAGCCCATGGGACCGCCGCCCGGGCCGCCGCCGCCGGAGAGCTGCGTCTCTTCCGGAATTCCGCCCATGCCGCCCATGGCAGCCATCATGGCGCTCATGTCCGGGGGCTTGGGCGCCGCGCCGGTCGTCTGCTTGTAGTTGAAGAAAGAAAACATCATCGCCGCCATGGGGCTGTCTTCGCCGACGGGGCCCGGCATCTCCATATCCAGCCCCTTCTCGACAAAATCGGCACCGTGGGTCGCGCCCCAGTCCGAGGTCACGAATCCTTTGAAGCCCAATTCCTTCTTCAAAATGGTGTTGAGCGTATCCGGGTTGCCGCAGGCGCGCGCGCCATTCACGTAGTTGTACGAGCACATGATCGAAGAAACGCCCGCATTCACCGCGTCCTGGAACGGGGCCACATAAATCTCGTGCAGGGCTTGCTGGTCGACGACAACGCTGTCGCCTTCCGTGTCATAAGCCACGTAGTGCTTGGCCTGCGACATGATCCCCTGCTCCTGAATGCCGCGAATCTCGGCCGCGCCCGTCTGGCCCGTCAGAAACGGATCCTCGCCGAATGTGTTGTAGCCCCGCTGCCACGTGATGTCCCGGTCCATGTTGATGAACGGCTCCAGAACCACATCGATGCCCAGGGAGCGCGCCTCGCGTCCGATCACCACGCCGTTCTGCCTTGCATCGTCCTTGCTGAAGGTCGCCGCCACGCCCATGGTGGCCGTCTCCGCCTGAGAGGGCTCGCGCGTCAACACTCCCGGAGGACCGTCTGACATGCGAAGTGAAGGAATGCCCAGGCGGGGAATCCCTTCGAGGTATCCCGCCTCGCCCTGGTTGGTCGCCGCCGGCTCCACTTCGCCATGAATCATCAGGATCTTTTCCTCGAGAGTCATCCGGCTCAGCAGCTCGTCCACCCGAACGTCGCCGGTAACGGCGGGAGCTGCTTGTTGCGCCGGCGCCTGCGTCACGCCGCCGAAAGCCCACAATGCGGCAAGTCCTATCGTGACGATGAATCCCGTGTCGATGACCTTTCTCATCATGTGTTCCTCTTTCCCATTGCGGCCGCGCGGTTGCAGCCTGCGCCACCTAGTGTAGTGCATCGCAATGCGGAACTGCGCGCCCGCGTTGGCCCCCGTTGATAGGATGGATTCTACGAGACTCTTCTTCTATCAGGAGCAAAGATGGTGATGGCAAAGGGCAGAACGCATGCATTTTGGGCGGTGCTGGCAGCGCTTGCCGTAATCCTCGGTCCCGCAGCGGCGCGAGCGCAATTGTCTTTCCCGGGCGCCGATCAGCAGACCTCGGCCGCCAATCCGCTTGCCGACACCTCGCTCAATCCGGGCAAGGCGTTGCTGCTTGACCTGGAAGCGCGTTTCGCCAAAGACGTGGCCGCGCGCGGCGGCGCGGGATTTGCCTCGTGGTTCGCCGATGACGGTATGACGCTGGGCAACGGTGCGGCCCCGGTGGTCGGCAAGGAAGCCATTGCAAAGTCGGCTAACTGGCTGGCCAAGGACTATCTGCTCACCTGGACGCCGACCGATGCCAAGATGGGCCCCTCGGGCGACATTGGGTACACGTGGGGCCACTATGAGGGCAAGAGCAAGGACGCCAACGGCAATCCTGTTTCCACCAGCGGCCGCTACATCACAATTTGGCGCCGCGAGAAGGATGGAACGTGGAAAGTCGTCCTCGACGCCGGCGCCAACGATGCGCCCGAAGGGGGCGATTGCTGCAAGCTGCAGGGCCACTAGCGGCGTCGATGAAATCCATGAACGATTACGATCACGTCCTTGAAGCCGCCGAAGTTCTACGCAACAGACTCGGATCGCTCGCCCCGCGCGTCGGCATCGTTCTCGGTTCGGGCCTGGGCGCCGTCGCCGACGCTGTCTCCGATCCCGCCGTCGTTCCCTACCCCGAAATTCCTCACTTCCCCCTGCCCACCGTCGCCGACCACCTGGGCCGCTTTGTCGCAGGCCGTCTCAACGGCTCTCCGGTCGTCATTCTCCAGGGCCGCGTTCACTTCTACGAGGGCTACGCTCCCGGCGAGGTCGTCTTTCCCATCCGCATCCTCGGCGCCCTCGGCATTCGCGCCGTCATTCTCACCAACGCCGCCGGCGGCATCCACGAGAGCTATCGGCCCGGCCAGTTCGTCCTCCTCGCCGACCACATCAATGCCATGGGTTGGAATCCCCTCACCGGCCCCAACGAGCCTCGCTTCGGCTTCCGTCTGGGCGCGGGCCTGCGCTTCCCCGATATGACCACCGCCTACAGCCCCCGCCTGCGCGCTCTGGCCCGCGATGCCGCCCGCGAAGAAGGCTTCGATCTTGCAGAAGGCGTATATCTCGCCACTCCCGGCCCCAACTTCGAAACCCCCGCCGAAATCCGCGCCTTCCGCGCCCTCGGCGCCACGCTGGTGGGCATGTCCACGGTGCCGGAAACCATCGCCGCCCGCCACATGGGTCTCGAAGTCCTCGGCCTCTCGTGCGTCACCAATCTCGCCGCAGGCCTGGGCCCCGATCCGATCTCGCATGAAGAGGTCAATGCAACCGGCCGAGCCGTCGAGGGCCGCCTGGCGGCACTGCTCGCGCGCCTCGCGCCCCGCATCGCCGCGCTGTACGAGCTAACCTGCTAACTTGCTAACGTCCGCGTAGCGGACGCTAACTTGCTAATTCCAAACTTGTATTCTGAATCCGAACCATGATCTCCACTGTGCTCGGCTGCTCTCAGAGCTCGCGCCCCGTCGTCCTGGGCATCGCCGGCTGCTCCGGCTCCGGCAAGAGCACGCTGGCAAGGGCTTTGGCCCTCATTTTCAGCGCCGATCGCCCGCAGGCCGACAGCTCGTCAGAGTTTCGTCCACCGGCCATTCACTTTCCAATCGACCATTACTACCGCGACCTCTCCCACTTCCCTCCCGAAGACCGCAGGAACCAGAACTTTGACGACCCGGCGATGATCGATGTTCCGCTGCTGGCCTCTCACGTCTCGGCGCTCGCCCACGGACTCTCGATCGAGCGCCCACTTTACGACTTCTCAACACACACACGCATCCCGGGCCGCAGCGAAACCATCGGGCCCGCTTCGCTCCTAATCGTCGAAGGCCTCTTCGCCCTTCACTACGCGGAATTGCGGCCTCTGGTTCACCTGCGCGTCTTTGTCGAAGCGCCCGACGCGCTCTGTTTCGAGCGCCGCCTGCGCCGGGACATGATGGAGCGCGGCCGCACGGAGGCTTCCGTGCGCCGCCAATGGGCTGCAACCGTCCTGCCCGCCGCCGACGAGATCGTCAAGCCCAGCGCCCTTCGCGCCGACCTCACGCTCGACGGCGCTTCCTCGGTTGAGCACAACGTTGACCGCGTGCTCACCGAGTTGCGCAAGCGGGGGCTGCTGGCTCAAGAATCGCAGTGAAGTTCGGCCCCGTAGGGGCCAATCGAAGTTAGCCCAGGGTGAAGCGAAGCGAAACCCTGGGTTAGAAGCTACAAAAATGCGTGTGAGCCCCGTAGGGCGACGAGAAAAAAACTGCGCTCCCTCTCAACTTACCTACTTCCCCGCCTTCACCCCACTCAGCGGCACCAGCATATCTTCTTTCCGCATGATCAGGTTGGTGGCGTCCAGCGAGGAGAGCTCGAAGCCGTGCCCGTGCGTGATCGCGTCGGTCGGGCAGGCCTCCACGCAATAGCCGCAGAAGATGCAGCGGTTGTAGTCGATGTTGTAGACCTTGGCGTACCGCTCCGACGAGGAGATGCGGTTCTCCTCGGTATTCTCTGCCGCTTCGATATAAATGCAATTCGCCGGGCAGGCCGCGGCGCACAGGAAGCACGCCACGCATTTCTCTAAGCCATTTTCGTCGCGCTCCAGTACGTGCGCCCCGCGGTAGCGCGCCTCGAAAACCGCGCCTCGATCCGGCCCCTTCCCGTCGGGATAGTTCTCCACCAGCGTGGGCGAAACCATCTCCTTCAGGGTGGTGCTCATACCTTTGGCAATCCCGGCAATGTTGCGCACAATCGACATCGACCTCAGTATACGGCCAATGCGGAAAGATCGCGTGGCGTTCATGCGTCACCATCGCCACTGGTCCACAAAGCAAAGGCCGCGCGCCCAACGTAGCGTGCGGCCTTTTGTCTCTGCGCAATGCGCGCCACTTCTCAGCGGTGGCTGTTGTTGCCGCTGCGCTGCTGCGGTTTGACGTTCGGCTCGGCACGCAGCGGGCGCGATTCCGCCGCTGTGGCCGGCTTGCCGTGATTCTCGGTGGCGTACTGCCCGCGCACCGCGCTGTAATTCTGCGCATGCTGCACCTGCGTACTCATGCGCGGAGCCGTCGGCTCGCGATACGCAGCCGCTTCCGACGCCCGGGGACGGGACTGGACGCCGTTCGGTCCCCCACGATAGCTCGGGCGAACCGCATTATTAACACGCGCACTGTTGACACGCACGTTGTTGTTGACGCGCACATTCGAGCGGAAGCTGTACACGTTGTGCACCCTGCCCAGGCTGATGTTGTTGTAAACGCGGTTATAGAAGAAGCGGTCTCCGTTCCAGTAGCCTCCCCAATAGCCGAATCCGGCGTAGCCGAAGCCGTAATTGATCCCGCCATAGAAGCCGATGTGCCGGCCCCAATGGCCGGGGTACCACAGGTAACGGCCGCCATAGAAGCCCCAGTAGCCGGGGGTCCAGAGCCCGCCGATGTACGGAGGCTCAACCCACACGCCCGGCACCCAGTAGTAACCGTAAGGGCCCCAGGCCCAGTAGCCGGGAGTCCAGACGTATCCATCGGCCGGCGGCGGAGGCTGGGTGTAGTCGGGAAGGGGCGGCGGAGCCTCGTTAGCGGTGGCAGTAGGCTGCTCCGCGACGCCGGAGTCGTCCGACTCCTGCCCGGCAGGTGGAGCTTCGGTCGTATACGACTGCCCAGAGGGTTCCTCCGCCTGGTTGACGGCTGCGGGGTCTGTGCCTTGGTCCTGCGCTTGGTAGTCAGGCGCCTGCGCCTGGCCGGCAGCCTGAACTGCGGTGAGGCCGGCCGCCGGCTTCAATTGCCAGCCTGCCAGGCAGAGAACAGCCGCGAGGGCCAGCGGGATGCAAAGTGCAAGTCGAAAAGTGCTTTTCATTTCAACATCTCCTTTCGCTTAAACACGGGTTTCGATTCATAAGTCTCGGAATTCTAAGAAATTCTTTCAGGCGCCGTCAATGGTCCACCCCGAATCCCCACCCCGAACGCCCGGACGCCCAGGCCGGAGGGGTGATCATTCCAAGGGCGCTTAATGGCTCACGCGCCCCGGCGCCGACTGCCCGCGGTTGTTGGCCGGGGGCGTGGTTACCGGTTTGCGGTCCGGCCGCTGACCCACGAGATCGCGGCACAGATCGGAGTCCTGCCCGCGCTGCAGCCCTGGAACCGCATCCGCGCCGCGGCAAAGCCGCGCTTCCATCGACTCCGACTCCTTCAGCTTCAGGATCGTTGTCCGGTCTTCATGGCTCACGGGGACGATGTCGTAGCGGAAGAGAATATCGTCGGCTGTTCTCCTTTTGCCGTAGTCCAGGTGCGTCCACGTCACCAATTCCGTGTGGCCGTCGCCTTCGGGAAGCACTGCGTACACCTGGGTCCAGTTCACTCCCGCCGGCGCGCTCGCATTCCACACCGGGGCCGCATCGCTGCCGCGCATCCACCGCGCCGCCCACTGGTGGTGCTGAATATCGTAATGAAAGGCGGTAAAGTAGGTGCTCGCGCTGCACTCGCGGCAGTTGTCGTAAAGCGCAGGCAGTTCTTCCGGCGCGCCATCGGCAAAGCGCATCGGCGCAAACCAGCGCAGATTCACGCCCGTGAGAAGCGGCGCCACCACGTGGCTGGTCAGCGAGGCGTTCCAAACCGTGAACGTGTCGGTGTCCGGCTCCGATTGCGGCGTGGCCCGCTCGGTGGTCACCACCAGCGCCGCGTCGTACTGCACTCCGATCTCGCGAATGGCCGTCCACTTCGCCACCGCCAGCGAGCGCTGGACCCACGCAACGACGTTCTGGTCCTTCTGATCGTGGAAGTCGATCCAGCGAAAGTTCTCCGTGGAATCCTGCGCGAAGGCGGGAACAGCCGCGGCCAGCAGCAGCCCGATCCACAAACGTCGCCGCAGGTTCTGAACGCACCGCATGGTTTGAGTATATTGGCGAGCCTCGGAGCTACGGTCCCCTGATCTCCGATCTTTCTGCGAGCAGCCCGAAATGAAATAATAAATTGAGAAAACCCATGAACCTTACGCAATTATTCGACCTGTCTTTCCAGGGCCGCCGCAATCAGGTGGCTCTCGAGTTCGGCGCGCGCACTTTCACCTTCGGCGAGATCGACGAGCGCTCGAACCGCATGGCCGCGCTGTTTGCCGCCCGTGGGCTCGGCCAGGGCGACCGCCTGTGCGTCTATCTCTCGAATTCCATCGAACTGATCGACATTTTCCTTGCCTGCGTGAAGCTCGGGGTCATCTTCGTCCCCATCAACATCCTCTATCGCGACCGCGAGATCACGCATATCCTCTCCGACGCCGATCCCAAGGCCGTGATCGCTGCCGAGACCATGCCCGGCTCCACGCCGCTCTGGCGCATCGAAGAACTCAAGCCGCCCGCCGAGGCCTCGCGCCCTGCAGTGCCGCTCGATGGCGACACGCCGGCCGCTTTGGTCTATACCTCAGGCACTACTGGGACCTCCAAGGGCGCCATCCTCACACACAACAACTTCGCCGCCAATGGCGTGAACCTGTGCGCGTGCTGGCGCATCAGCGAGGCCGACCGCCTCCTGCTCGCCCTGCCGATTTTTCATATTCACGCCCTGGGCAACGGGCTGCACACGTGGCTCATCAGCGGCTGCCGCATGAGGCTGCTCGAGCGCTTCGAGCACCTCAAGGCACAAGGCGAATTTCTCTCCTTCCGCCCCACGCTTTTCTATGGCGTGCCCACCATGTACGTCCGCCTGCTTGAAGACGTTGAGGCAGCCGCCGCGCGCGAGATCGGCAGCTTCATGCGCCTGTTCGTCTCCGGATCGGCCCCGCTGCCCGCGCAGGTTCTCGAGGACTTCCGCAGCAAGTTCGGCCACACCATTCTCGAGCGCTACGGCATGACCGAAACCATGATGAGCATCTCGAATCCCTACGAAGGCGAGCGCCGACCGGGCACAGTGGGCCTGCCTCTGCCGGGCGTTTCGGCGCGCATCGTCGATGGCGAGGTGCAGCTTCGCGGCCCCAACGTCTGCGCCGGCTACTGGCGCCGCGAAGAGGCCACCACGGCCGCCTTCGACAACGGATGGTTCAAAACCGGCGATATGGCCGAGCAGAGCGAAGACGGCTATTACACGTTGCTTGGCCGCAAAAGCGACCTGATCATCTCCGGCGGCTTCAACATCTATCCGCGCGAGATCGAAGACTTCCTCGCCGAGCAGGACGAGGTTGCCGAAGCCGCCGTCGTCGGCGTCCCCGACCGCCTGCGCGGAGAGGTTCCCGTGGCCTACATCGTGCCGCGCAAGCCCCCCCTGAAGCCTTTCGACGCCGCCGATCTCGAAGCCCGCTGCCGCAAGGTCTTCGCCTCGTTCAAGATTCCGCGCCAGTTCATCGCCGTCGAAAGCTTGCCGCGCACCGCGCTCGGGAAAATCCAAAGGCGCGTGCTGCTGGCGCAGAAAGGCCCGCAAGCCGCGGATTCGACGACAAAGAGTTGAAACTCGGTGGCCCATCCTACGCGAAGCGTAGGGTGGGAACCTTGTCGACCCCCCGCTGGGTGCCCCATCCTACGCGAAGCATAGGGTGGGAACCCACAAAAGCTTAAGCCCCCCGCCCTTTCGTTCGGTCACAGGAAGAGCTATACTTTTCGTCTGTTATGACAGATACGCTGACTGTTTCTCCTTCCCCTTCCGTCGCTTCCAATCTGCCGATGGACCCATTCACAAACGAGCCCTTCACCGACTTCAAGGCGGCCGTCGACGCCAACGCCATGAAGTCCGCGCTCGACAAGGTGGCCCTCGAGCTCGGCCGCGAATACAGTCTCGTGATCGGCGGCAAACGCGTCCGAATCGAAGAAAAGTTCCGCTCGATCAATCCCGCCCGCCCGTCGCAGGTCGTCGGCGTCCATCAGATGGCCGGCGCCGAGCACGCTGAACAGGCGATGGCCGCCGCCCTTCGCGCCTTCGAGTCCTGGAGCCGCACGTCCTTTGAAGAGCGCGCCTCGCTGCTGGTCAACGCCGCCGGCCTCATCCGCCATCGCAAATTCGAGTTCATGGCCTGGCTGGTCTACGAAGTCGGCAAGAACTGGGCCGAGGCCGACGCTGACGTGGGCGAGACCATCGACTTTCTCGAGTTCTACGCACGCCAGGCTCTGCGCCTTGCCCAGGCAACCACGCCCATCCAGTATCCCGGCGAGCACAATGAGCTACTCTACATTCCGCTGGGTGTGGGCGCCGTGATTTCTCCCTGGAATTTTCCCTTCGCCATCATGGCCGGCATGACGGCGGCCTCGATTGTCTGCGGCAACACGGTCATCCTCAAGCCCTCGAGCGACGCGCCCACCATCGCCGCGCAGTTCATGCAGGTCCTGGAAGAGGCCGGGATGCCCGAAGGCGTGGTCAATTTCTGCCCCGGCTCCGGATCCACATTTGGCAACGCCATCGTTGAGGACCCCCTCACCCGCTTCATCTCCTTCACCGGCTCAAGGGCCGTGGGCCTCGCCATTCACGAGCGCGCCGCTGCAACCCGCCCTGGCCAGATCTGGATCAAGCGCACCATCCTCGAGATGGGTGGAAAAGACTCGATCGTCGTGGCCCGCGATGGCGATCTCGATGCCGCTGTCGACGGCGTAATCGCCTCGGCATTCGGGTTCAACGGCCAGAAGTGCTCGGCCTGTTCGCGCGCTATCTTTGAGGCTCCCCTCTATGACGTCTTCCTCGAGCGAATCCGCGAGCGCGCTGCAAGCCTCAAATTGGGGGATCCCGCCGCCAATTACGCCGTTGGTCCGGTCGTCAACAAGAACGCCGTCGATTCCATCCTGCGCTATATCGAAATCGGGAAGAAAGAAGGCAGGCTCATCGCCGGGGGAAGCGCGCCTTCGACTGCCGAAGGAGGCTATTACATCGAGCCAACGATCTTCGCCGATGTGGCGCCCGATGCGGTGATTGCCCAGGAGGAGATCTTCGGCCCGGTGCTGGCCGTCATCAAGGTGCGCGACTTCGACGAGGGCCTGCGCGTGGCCAACAACACGCAGTACGGACTCACCGGCTCAGTGTACTCGGTCGATCGCGCCCAACTCGACCGCGCACGCCGCGAGTTCCATGTCGGGAATCTTTACTTCAACCGCAAGTGCACCGGCGCCATGGTGGGGGCTCACCCCTTCGGCGGCTTCAATATGAGCGGCACCGATTCCAAAGCTGGCGGCGCCGACTATCTGCTGCTCTTCACGCAGGCCAAGAGCGTCGCCGAGAAGCTGTAGAACAGCCGGGCTGAGCACCCCGGCTGGAAAGCAATCCTGCGGCCAACTGACTGGGTGCCCAGGTCCCTCGCATTTGGGGACCTGGGAGAATGCAACCCTCCGGCCCAACTGACTGGGTGCCCCACGTCCCTCGCATTTGGGGACCTGGGAGAAAGGACATTTTTGTGAACTCCAGCAAGGGTGCCCCATCCTTCGCCCGAGCGAAGGGTGGGAACCACCTCACGCTTCCCGTTGACTTTTTTACTTCGCCGGCAGCCGCACGTACCCGTTCATGAGCTTCAGAATCGATTCCGGCAGCTTCCGCCCAGGCGCGACCTCAGTCACCTTCCCCTGGCCCTGAGTCGTTCCTACCCACAGGCCTGTAGCTCCCTGAAAGGTCCCGGTCCCGCCCACGACCACGTTCACGATCTCGTCCTTGCGGCCTTCGCTCGAAGTGGAGACTCGCCCCGCTATGCTGTCCCACGCGTAGATCGAGCCTTCTTTCACCGTGTACACGCAAAAGATGAAACCGTCGACCTAATAGGCCTTGTGAAAATTCGCCGTAAAGTAGTCGGGCATGGGGAACCGCTTTGCCTCCGGATACTCGAGCCCGCAGGAATAGGTAGCCGGGCCCCATGGCTCCAGGTAGCCGATTCCGGCGTGGTGCACTTCCCCGCCCTCGGGCCGGGCATGGAACTGTCCGCTTCCCGCCTCCATCGACAAGGTGATCGGGACCGTTCGCCAGGCGTTCTCGTAATTCTCCTGCGCAACGAGAACCATCCCGTTTCGAAATCCTGCAATCAGCAACAGCGCGAAAAGGAATGCGAACCATCCATGGCGCATGGGCTTACCCCCTGAGAAATCTCCATGCATTGTAAGGGACGCGGCCTGCACGGCCTGTGCGGCCTACGTGCAGCTGCTGCGGGCGCCCTGCAGCTACGCGGCGGGAATTCCTGCACACAAAGAAAAGCCGCGCCGTCTGCCGGCGCGGCCATTCCGATCCCTGAAGCGCGATTCCTTCTAAGCGGCCGCTACCGGCGCCGACTGCTCCTCGGCTTCCAGCTTGCTGCCTACCTCCGCCGCTGCCTGTGCCAATACGTGGTGGTGAATGGTAAACAGCGCCAGTTCCAACCGGTCGCTCACGCCGGTCTTGTCGTAGATCGACCGCAGATAATTCTTGATCACCTGTTCGGTCGTCTTCAGCCGGCTGGCGATCTCGCGGTTCTTGCACCCCTGCACGATCAGCGCCACAATGCACATCTCTTTCGGTGTGAGCCGGTCGCGCACGCGGGTGCCCACCATGTCGATGATCGGCACCTCGGCCTGCACCAGTTGCGGCGGCGTCCAGGTCTCGCCCGCCGCCACCCGCTTCACGCACTCCACCAACGCCTGCCCGCTCACATTGCGGAAGACCACCCCCCGGAGTCCCTGCTGCAGGTAGGTGCTCACAGACTCGTTATTCTCCGCGATCACGATGCCGCGGCATCCGGTCGACTCCAGCAGCACACGAAGCTTTGCGAGATCAGGCTGCAGCGAGGCTGCAAAGAGCACGATACAGCCAGGAAACGTGGTCATCGCATGGAGCATCCGTTCCAGATCCGCGCACTGAGCGATGATGCGCAGATCCTCCTCCATAGCCAGGACCTTCGCCGTACCCGCCCGGAAAATTGCCTGCGAATCCGCCAGGATGATCTTGTTCATGTCACACGCCTCATTTCCCCGTCCCCCGGATGGAATGGCCACCCGGTTCTGCCGGCCGCGCGGGCTGCAATTTCCGCGTGCGGCTCAGCCTTCTCTTACGGCAGTCCTATCGGCAGAATGGCTCATTTCCTCGTTCCTGTCTGCAATTGCGACAGGGGAATCTGGGCATTACGAACCCTTCAGCGTCCTTGCTTGGCGTGCCTATGCAAAGCTTTCGTCCGGTCGCGGCATGGCTCATCAATTTCCCCGAGCCGCGCCCCGCAGCCGTAGCCAGATTGAAGCAGTTTTTCTCTCCCTCTACAATACAGGGATTTCCTGGCTTTCTCATCTCCATATCCATTAATTCTCACCTGCGCCGTTCGGCTTTCTGCGCCACTGTCGTCAGTCTGCCCGTAACCTCGTACCGTCGCCTCTCCACCGGCGTCGAAAGCACCAGGCTCGTCACAGGATTCCCGTAAGGCAGTAGTGCCTCTATCAAAGCTTCCAGGGCGCCCATCGTCGTGGTCGTCACTTTCAGCAGGAAGTCGTCGCCGCCGGTCAAGTGGTGGCATTCCCGCACTTCTTCGAGCGTTTGTATATATTCCTGGAACCTGTGGTAGTTCTGCCCGTTGCAGCTCATGCGGATGAAGGCCACCACGTCCAAACCCAGCGCCTCGCGGTCGATTTCCACAGTGTAGCCGCGCACGATTCCGGCCTCTTCCATCTGCCGCAACCGTTCGGCCGTAGCCGTGGCCGACAGGCCGATCCGCCGGCCCAGCTCGGCAATGCTTAGACGCGCATCGGTCTGCAGCTCGCCGAGCAGCTTTCGCCCACGCAGATCCATCAAAGCTGTCGATTCCATGGTTGTTACCTTCGATCATGGCCGATTTCTTTACGAAATGCAATCATCACTTTCGAAATCATCTGTACCCGGATTCCCGCCCGGCCTACCATCACGTTATGGATGCTCTTCTCCTCGATGGCCAGCCTCTGACCCTTGGCGAAATCGAAGCTGTCGCCGCCCATGGCCGGCCTGTCGCGCTTGCTCCCTCCGCCATGACCCGCGCCGCCGCCTGCCGCGAACGCATCGAGAAGATCCTCTCGAGCGGTGAAACGGTCTACGGCGTCACCACCGGGTTCGGACGATTGTCTGACAAACGCATTCCGGCTGAAAGCCTCGCCCAACTCCAGGCTAATCTGGTCCGCAGTCACGCGTGTGGTGTCGGCAGCCCGCTGTCGATTCCTGAATCGCGAGCCATGCTTCTGCTCCGCTCGAACGTCCTGGCCAAGGGTTTCAGCGGCTGCCGTCCCGAACTCCTTGAAGTGCTCGCCGCCCTGCTTAACGCCGGCGTCGTGCCGGTGATCCCGGAAAAAGGTTCGGTCGGCGCCAGCGGCGACCTTGCTCCTTTGGCTCATCTCGCCCTGGTCCTCATCGGCGAGGGCGAAGCCTTCTTTCAGGGCGAGCGCCTGGTTGGGGCCGAAGCCCTTGCCCGCGCCGGCCTTCAACCGCTGGTGCTGGCCGCCAAGGAAGGCTTGGCACTGCTCAACGGCACCCAGGCCATGGCTGCCGTCGGCGCCCTGGCACTGGCTCGTGCCCGCCGCCTCGTCTCGCTGGCCGACCTGGCCGGCGCCATGTCTCTTGAAGCCCTTATGGGAACGCCTCTGGCCTTCGATCCCCAAATTCATCAGGTGCGTCCCCATCCGGGCCAGATCGCCTCGGCCGCCCATCTGATGCGCCTGCTTGAGGGCTCAGGAATCCGCGAGGTCCACCGCCGGAACGACACACGCGTCCAGGATGCATATTGTCTCCGCTGCATGCCGCAGGTGCATGGAGCAGTCCGCGGCGTCCTCGATCATCTCGCGCAGATACTGGAGATCGAGTCCGGCTCGGCCACTGACAATCCGCTCGTTTTTCCAGTAAACCCGTCCAAGCCTCAGGAGCACGGAGTGCTTTCAGGCGGGAACTTTCATGGCGCTCCCCTCGCCTATGCCTTCGACTACGCCTCCATCGCCATGGCCGATCTGGCCTCGATCACCGAGCGCCGCATCGACCGGCTCCTCAATCCCGACACCAACGAGGATCTCCCCGCCTTTCTCTCGCCTCACGCCGGGCTTTCCTCGGGCTTGATGATCGCCCAGGTCACTGCCGCCGCCCTCGTGAACGAATGCCAGCTCCTGGCTGCTCCATCCTCCACAGGCTCGATACCCACCAACGGTGGCAAAGAGGATCACGTCTCCATGGGCATGACGGGCGCGCTCAAGCTTCGCGCCATCGTCGGCAACGTCGAGTATGTTGCCGCCATTGAGCTTTTGTCCGCCGCCCAGGGGCTTGATTTCCGCCGCCCTCTCCGGTCCAGCCAGGCCATCGAGAGCGCCTATGACGCAGTTCGCGCCGTGGTCCCCCGCCTGGACAAGGACCGCCCGCTTTCGCCCGATATCGAGGCTCTCGCCGAGGCTCTACGCGCCGGTGCCTTCAACCGCTGGTGCGAAGAGTGACGATCTAGCTGAGTACTAAAGTACGGCTGGCGCTTAGGATAACCTGTGCAAACCCGCCCGGCTCTTTTGCCTGGCTGCCGGTGCGCCAAGCTCTAAGCTGCGCGAATCGAGGTGGAGACGTAACCCATTCAGATTAGTAAGCTTATCTAGGCCTCCGGATTTGCGCGATTCATCCCGTTTTTCCTCTGCCAAGGTCCATTTTCCTATTGATTTCCTATGAAACTTGACCTAGAATCTATAGGTAACATCACCTCAGGGCAGTCAAGCGTTCCCCCAGCCTGGTCCGAGGATGGTTCGAAAAAAACCCTTCTTCAAAGGACACAGAATCAATGGCAAAGCGTCGTGGAAATCCAAACTGGGGCAAGCCGGAGCCCATCGGTCCGGTTGTGCCTACTGTAACCTCCTTCGAACAGATCGTGAAGGAGTTCAAGCTTCCGCCGGATCAGTTCATCCGGTCGACCCGCCTCCGCGAATGGGCTCGCCGCAATAAGAATTCCAAATACATTCCTGAGGCTCTTCTTGAAGCCTGGGGCTTTGAGATCGAATCGACGTTGTAGTGATTTTTGCTTACTGCCAGTTGACCCAGAAACGCCGCCTTCGGGCGGCGTTTTTGCGTCCTGGCCCCCGGTTCCGGTCCGTCTTTGCGTCCAAAGCTTGCAATAAGAGAAAATAGAACCTTAAGAGAAAAATAGAAGAGACATTATGCCCAATTCAGCTCGCACATTTGACAGTCCGTTTATCGATGTCTCCCGGAGCCCTCGACGAGATCCGCGCCGGACGCATGCTGGTTGTCGTCGACGACGAGGACCGCGAAAACGAGGGCGACCTCACCATGGCCGCCGAGTACATCACGCCCGAGGCCATCAACTTCATGGCCAAATACGGCCGTGGGCTCATCTGTCTGTCGATTACCGAGGAGCGGGCCGACCATCTCCGCCTCTTCCCCATGAGCCCGCACAACTCCTCGCGCTTCGGCACGGCATTCACTGAGACGATCGAGGCCCGCGAGGGCGTCACTACGGGGATTTCCGCCGCTGACCGCGCGCACACCATCCGCACCGCCATCGATCCCAAATCCGGCTGGTCCGATCTCGCCCGCCCCGGCCACGTCTTTCCGCTGCGCGCCCGCCGCGGTGGCGTGCTGGTGCGCGCCGGGCAGACTGAGGCCTCGGTCGATCTGGCCCGCATGGCCGGTCTCAATCCCTCCGGCGTGATTTGCGAAGTGATGAAGGACGACGGCACCATGGCCCGCGTGCCCGACCTGATTCCCTTTTGCCGCGAGCACGGCCTGCGCATTCTTACCGTCGCCGAGCTGATCCGCTACCGGCTGCGCCACGAGCGGTACATCGTCCGCGCCGGCGAAACCCTCGTGCAAACGCGCCACGGCGAATTCCGCATGGTCGCCTACCAGAGCGAGGTGAACGGCGGCGAAAGCCACATCGCCCTGATCCGCGGCGATCTTTGCGCTGACTGTCCCGCCTTCAACGACGGCCCGGCTATTCCCCCGCGCCCTGTCGACTCATTCCCGGCTCTTTACGGCCAGGCGCCTCTGCGTCCTCCCTGCGAGCGCGCCGTGCTGGTTCGCGTCCATACCCGCTGCACGGCTGGTGACGTCTTCGGCGCCGATTGCCACTGCCGCGAGATCCTCGACGAGTCCATGCGCCAGATCGCCGCCGAGGGTTGCGGAGTCGTCCTCTACCTGCATAATTCTTCGCGGGGGTACGAAATCGATCACACTCCGGCCAGCGCCTTCGGCCCCGGTGGCGAGACCGCTCCGGCCGGGCAGAACGACGAGTTCCCAGTCGGCCGCATCGTTCTTCATCAGGAACTGCGCACGCGTGAAGGCACCCAGGCGCGGACCGGGCGCAATCTGCGTGAAATTGGCCTCGGCGGCCAGATCCTGTCCGACCTCGGAATCCAGCGCATCCGGCTGCTTTCCAACACCCCCATGCACATCCCCGCTCTGGAGGGCTTCGGCCTCGAGATCGTCGAACAGGTTCCGATTCCCATCGAGGAGTGCGCTAAGCCCGTTGCCCCAGTTGTCGGAAGTTGACGGGCGCTGAAAAGCAAAGGTTCAATTCCCGCCAGCCCCGCAATAGGTGAAACCAGCAGCCCGTGCGCTCCTACGAGCAGATCGCCAAAGAGGGCGGTCGCATCGTCGGTTAACTTTTTCAACGATATTACCCAAATTAGGCCTGTTTTTCAACACGGAACCCCCTCGACAAAATCAGGGAAATACCACTGCTAAACGAGCTATATTTTGAAATAGCATGAGCGCCAAGAAACCATCTCTCACGCCCCGGCTGCAACGGGCAAAAAAGGAAGCCCCTGCGAGAACGAAGGCAGCGCTCGAGCTTATTTTCCCCGAACGGCAGAAAGCCGATAACCCGCCCTCTCCCGAAAGCACGCTTAGAACAATTGACTTGTTCTGCGGAGCAGGCGGAATCACAGAGCTCATGATTAATTGGATATATTTTCCGAAGTCCTCGCCGGTTCCGGAATTTGGTCTTTCCATCATCAATCTTTTCGAAGAATGTGCTCACGCCATCGATTCGGCCTCAAATTCCAAACAGCATAGCGATGCCGTGATGGAGCGCCTTAGGCTGGGGCTCGAATAATTGGGGTTTCGGGTCGAGAAGGGCAAGACCAGCGAGGGGAAGATAGTCGTCCCCGTGCTTTTTGGGCGCAAGGGGAGAGTTCTGAAATGCTTCAACGCCGACGCCCATGCCGCAAAGGCTGGTTGGGTGCTGGAGGTCGAGGCGGGCCGCGCCGTCGACAATAACCAATTCCTCAAAGACATCTTTCAGGCCTGTATGATGCACGATGTCCTTCACCTTGCCATAGCTGTGCGAAACTCCTATCGTGGTTCGGACGATTTTGCCAAAATTGAAAACTTTCTGGAGACGCTTTATGTCAGCGGGCGGCTGCAGCTTCCTCTAAAAGGCATTTTGCTTATCGGATATTAGATCGGTGGTCGGCTAAATCGGCGTCTGGAGGTCATCGGGCGACCAGCTTTGATCACACGAGAGCTGGGTGCCCCACATCTCGCTTTTGAGATGTGGGAAACCACGAAACTCAACTCTCCGAGTCGCCGGTTCTCAGAACCGGCGTCAGCGTTTGTCCCTCCCGCTTCCATGCTGTCCAAAACGACTCGATTTCGACCCTCCCCTCAATTCCGGTCGAGTAATGACGAAAGCTCGACCATTGCCAATCCTCCGGCTTCTGCACCAACCCACGCGCCACAGGATTACGGTGCAGATATCGCAGCTTCTCGGTGATCTTTTGGGCGGAATGCACGTTGAAGTCGTAATATCGCCGCAGCCAGAACGGGCGCTCGTGCCGCTGTACGCTCACTGAGAGCTTCAGCGCCTGCAGGGCGCGGGCAAGAGTGCACAGGGCGGGCTCGTTCACCAGCAGGTGCACATGCTCCGGCATCACCACGTAGCCGAGCACAGTGAAACCATATTTGCGGCGCATTTTTTCGAGCGATGCCTCGAAGAGCTCTTTCGCCCCAGGGGAAGCGAGGTAGGGCCTGCGCCCATCACAACTGAACGTGATGAAGTGGAGATCCCCAGCTTGCTGATATCGAACCAAGCCCTTAGTCATTGCGAAGAGAATACACCGCGAGAACCAGGGTCCGTGCCGTCCCACATCTCAAAAGCGAGATGTGGGGCACCCGGCACCAGGCAATCGATCGACACCACCGGCAATTATCGGGATGAGCGGGTCACCTACTTGCGTGAACAGATCTTCGCGGGTGCGAGCACCGCCGGATTCAATTGGGAGAAGGTCAATAAGCGGATTCTGCCGCAAATCATATACAAGGGCCATGTACTGCGCCAAGAGCCGCTCTGTCAGAAGGGACTTTTCTTCGTATGCCCGGGACCCGTGTATGCGAAGATTGGCGAGCGCCTTGGCGGAGGGCTACGCCCCTATCCGATCCAGCCGGGCTCGCTGAAATTCATGTGGTATGACGTTGGACCTGTCGTCCCCGAGGGTCAACGACGGCAGCTCAAAAAAGGCGGAAGCTTTACCACCACGATCGATCAAGTAGCGTTGGCATTCACCTCCCCAAGCAATTTGCCTCCCCCTCAGGTGTACGAAAACGCCATCCGTGCTACTCTTCGGCATTAATAGCTATGAATCGCAGTGACCTGCCCCGTTTTTCTCATCCAGCCATAAGTGGAGATTCCCGGTTTTGGTTTGACTGCGAGTATAGCTCGTAGTCGTAGCAGGGGCTGTGGGGAAGTGGTAAGCGCTCTTTGCTTTCCACTTCTCCATAGCCCTGGGATGCGGCAAACTCCCGCGGCGTTCGATAAGCGAGCGAGCTGTGCGGGCGGTCGCAGTTGTACTCCTGGCGCCAGGCGTCGAGCGTGCGGCGCACGTCGCCGAGTGTGCGGAACCAGGTTGCGTTCAGGCACTCGTCGCGCAGCCGCCCGTGGAAGCTCTCGACATGGCCGTTCTGCATGGGTCGGCCCGGCTGGATGTGCACCAGTCCGACCTTCCAGTCTTCGGCCCAGCCCAGCATCCGGCGCGAGGTGAACTCCGGGCCGTTGTCCGAGCGCAGGTTTTCCGGGCGGCCCCGCTCGTCGATCAGTCGCTCCAGCACGCGCGTTACGCGTCCCGTGCCCAGGCTGGTGTCGGCCTCAAGCGCCAGGCACTCGCGCGTGTAGGCATCCACCACGCTCAGGATGCGTACCATTCGCCCTGTCGCCAGCCCATCAACGATGAAGTCCATCGCCCACTCCTGATTGGGCCGCAGCAGACGAGGCTCTTCGACCCGATCCCGCACCAGATGCTTGCGCCTCTTGCGCCGTACCATCAGCCGCTCCTCGACGTACAGCCGGTAGACGCGCTTCACGTTCACCTCGTATCCGCGACGGCTTAGCAGTGCGTGCAACCGGCGATAGCCATAGCGCGGCTTCTGCCGCGCCAGCTTCACCAGCGCCTCTCGAAGCTCCACGTTGCGATCAGGCCGCGGCTCATACCGATAGCTCGATCGCTCCACTCCTAGCAGCTTGCAGGCCGTACGCTCGCTCAGCCCATGGTCGGCCTGAACCAACGCAACATCGACTCTTAGACCGGCAAGCTCCAGCCGTTTTTTCGGATCACGGCCTTCAGCGCCTCGCCGTGCAGGCTCAACTCCGCCACCAGCAGCTTCAGCCGCCGGTTCTCATCTTCCAGCGCCTTCAGCCGCTGCGCCTCGCTCACGTCCATGCCGCCATACTTCGACTTCCACCCGTAGAACGTCGCCGCGCTGATCCCATGCTCCCGGCACAGATCCGCCGTCTTTAACCCAGCCTCGTGCTGCTTCAGAATCCCAATGATCTGCTCTTCCGTGTAACGGCTCTTCTTCATCCTGTCCTCCCGTTCAGATTACGAGAGAACTCCAGTTCCAACTGGTAGAGATTTCCGGGGGCAGGTCGGCAGCGCCAACATGCGAGCGATCCGCAGCAAGGACACGCTTCCGGAAATCGCCGTTCGGAAGCTTGCGCATCATCTGGGGTATCGTTTCAGGCTGCATCGAGAGAATCTTCCTGGCAAACCAGACCTGGTATTTCCCTCAAGGCGAAAGGTGATTCTCGTTCATGGATGCTTCTGGCATTCGCACAGTGGATGCAAAATGGCGCATACCCCAAAATCTAATCTGCAGTATTGGGCACCAAAGCTCGAACGAAACCGCAGCAGGGATCTGAAAAATGTCGAAAAGCTCTCAGTGTTGGGTTGGAAAGTTCTCGTTGTATGGGAATGTCAAACGAAGAGCCTGTCCAGGCTGCGGGCGAAGCTCTCCAACTTCCTAAGACCCTGATCCAACGCCCCACCCGTATTCGAGCTAATAGCTCAGAGCTAGATAATCCTCGCCCTTTTGCATAAAATTTGTCCCTCCTGTCGCACAATGAAACAAATTGCCTGGTGTTCCCGCTGACAACTGGCAACTGGCAACTGGCAACTGAAAATTGTCCCTAAAGCTCTTTGCTTTCTAATATCTGCAAACAAACCCTTTGGAATCCGGCGATTACACACCAATACCGTCTGTAACGGCAATAACATACTTGACTAACGATGACCACTTGCGCCAAACTCGAAATCGACAGGGGAGCGCAAGTGGTCGATTCTTCTCCCAACACCCATTACCCTAGAAATGTAGGGGTGTGGGCTGGGAGGACTTTTGTGTATTTGACCTATCTAGACGACTCCGATACCCGCGCAAAGATCAAGAAGTGGCAAGTCGTTAGCGCGGTGATGATCGATGACGAGGCATTTTTCGCTATAGAGTTGATGTCCGTCTGGGATTTCACTGAACGATCTACTCCCACCGGAAGAAGCGGAACACTTTGCGGAATTTCATGCTTGCGAGCTGAACGGAGGGTATGGACCCTTTGAGGGAATCGAACAGGAAAAGCGTTTTTCGGCAATACGGGAACTTTTGAGTTCTGTTGTTTCGCTTGGAGCAAAGTCGCGACGGGCAATCGATTTAGAGCGTCTGAAGAAAACCCACTACGCATCTGCAACCCTCTGGACGCAGCCTTTCGCATGTGCGTTAAGGGAGTCGGCGGATGGCTCTGAGCCCTGGCGCATCGGAAGCTCGATCCTTGATTCTGGAAAGGCGGTGAAATTCAGTGCCCTCTTGATCGCGGACGAGTGTAACTGAAAGGATAAGGCAATCCTTCAGCAATCTTTTCGTTCGATGCGTGGTCGCCTCCAGTTTTCCTCGCGTTCGGATTCGGGCTTGCCAAATGTTCACGACGACATGTAGATTCGGAGATTCCCGCTATTCAATCGGGATTCAGATGGCGGATTTATGCAGCTACTTCATTGAAAGGCATCTGGCGGCGAAGCGGAAACCGAGCATTTTTACAAGATGATTGAACCGCAAATAATCAGCGCAATTGTCAAAGAATAGAAAACCCCGCTGGCAGGCGGGGTTAGCACAACACGGATCTTCTAGAGCGCATATTAGCGCAACGGAGACTTCCGTGCAAGCTCAAGCGTCTATCATAAAATATCAGAACCGCAATTGCGGAGCCGGACTTCTATGTTCATGCTCATGCAGGTTTTCAATCCGCCGATTATTCAAATCCCGCCCCCACCCAAGCAGCCGTGGTACGAGTCTGCCTTTTTCCATACCGCAATTGGCTCCTGCGTTACATTTTTCCTCGCGGCGGTCGGCATGAGCACAAGAAGTATATTTACCCACGTCTTTTTCGGACTGTCCTGGCTGAGTGGATCGCTCTCTCTGTGGATCGTCTGTAAAAATGTGTTCGAGAGAAAGTTAGTGTGGCGGATTTTCTGAGCGATACTACTGGGGATTGCCATCGGAGCGGCAGATTTTGCTGCGCTACACATTGGGAAGTGAAATCGCGTTATGATAACGCCATGAGGATCGTCCTAGCCTTTGCAGTCTCACACATTCTTCTTGTTGCAAGCCGATGGGTGCAAGCAATCCAGCACGATTCCTGCATCCAAGAGCGCTTCCCCTTATCAGCGGTTTGTTCCGGTTCCCGCTCCGCAGGCCGGAATGATGGGCGTCCCGTGGACTGGGTATTTTGCGCTGGATACGAAAACAGGTCAGCTCTGCCTTACATCCGATAAGCACGTCCCACAAGGATTCGATGATGTGCCGACTTGCGTTGTCGTGACCATGACAAACCCGTAAAATACTTTCGTTTACCCCCTCACAATGAGGATTAATGGTCAAACGATATTGTGATCGAATCGCCGTTATGCTTCAATTTACCCTATGGGCGAAGACGAAAAAAAACGACAACTAGGCGATGCCGTTGCCGACCTTAACGCAGCTAAGATTGAATATGCACATTTAGAGAGAAAACTTGAGCCACATACTCGCTGCTTATCGAGAAGCTGCCAAGAGACTCGACAAAACAAACACTGACTCCAGAATTCGAGTTGCAGACGGAAGGGTAATTTTCGACGGGTGGAGTACGGCTAAAGCGAGCGACCTCATGAATGAATCCGAACTTCGGCCTTCTCCTAGAACTCCACCATGCTCGAATTCGCGTCAAGAAGGCTACCCAGGTAACGCGCAGTTTGGGCCTTACAAGCGTTAGTTAATGCGCTATGATAGGCCCATGAAGACGAAGCCTCAATCTGAGGAATACAAGCGATTCGAGACCCTATTGGGCGTAGTTATCAGCGTTCCCAAGGTGGAGATAACGCGCCGGATCGCGGAAGACAAACGCGAGAAGCGAAGGTCTAAATCCGCTTCCCGCGTCTCTGTCTCCCCAGCCAAGCCTTCCTAGACCGCGCGTTTCTCCCACCTTGCCGGTCAGTTCTGCATAGGTCAGTCTTTTCCCTGAAATCTGCGATACTGCCAGCGCAAAGCGATCCGCGTCGGTGAGCGGATTGTCTTTAGTGGCGCGATTATTGTAGCGGAACGCCTGTTCATCGGCGTAGCGCTTCAAGGTGGAAGGGCTCCACGGCCACATAGGTTCCGTTCAATCCCCGCTTGAATAGGCTCCAGAAATTCTCGATCCCCTGAGTGTGGACGCCGCCTTTGCGAACGTACTCTTCAAGGTGATTCACGGTCTTGTGGACGAACTCCTTGGCCTTGAGGCCGTCATAGCCTGAGTGCTGATCGGTGTAGACGGTTCCCACGGGGACGATCTGGCGAAGAATCTCCGCTTGCAAGGTCGCCCTGGTCACATCGGGAATGACCTTGACGCGCACTTCGCGGGCATAGCGGTCCAGCAGGCCCATGACAGGAATCTTGTTGTCGCCGCGTAGCGCCAGATTCAGCTTGGCCCGCTTGCTGGCGTGCATGTTTTTCAGCTTTCCGCCGACAAAGGTTTCATCGACCTCCACGGGCTTGCCGGAAGGCCCTAGCTTCTTCACAGAGCGATTCTTCATGGCTTCTCTGATGCGGTGAAGCATGAACCATGCCGACTTCTGAGTAACGCCAATGTCGCGGGCCAGCTCATAGGAGCTGATGCCGTTCTTGCAGTTCGCCAGGAGCCACATCGCAGGGAGCCACTTCTGGAGCGAGATGGCCGAATCCTCGAAGATGGTATTCAGCTTGACCGAATACTGCCGACCACATTCCCGGCACTGCCAGCGGCGCTGGTTCTTGAGCCAGTGCTGGCGATTCCCTTGGCATGAGGCAGGCGGGGCACTCAGGGCCGTTAGGCCAGCGCATGAACGCTACAGTGTCGATGCAAGTCTGCTCGTCAGAGAAGTATCTGATTGCATCTGCAAGGGTTTTGACTTCGTTTTTCATAGCAAAATTAGAATCTCACGAAAATTAATCATTAGTCAAGTATATTATTGCCTCTGTAACCGGAAGAAAGCAAAGCAGTTCTTTACAGAGACGGGGGAGGGGGGGGCCAGGGTCAGGTCCGCGCCCCAGGAGGAGCCTGCGAATGTACAAGGAATGCCGCCATATCAAACCCGATGGCTCCAAATGCGACTCTGCCGCCCTCACCGGCAAGCCCTATTGCTACTTCCACAACAGCATTCATCTGCTGAAGGTTCGCAAGCGCTCCCCCTCCAAAAAGAAGCAACTCCTCAATCTCCCCACCCTCGAGGATGGCGCCTCCATCCAGATCGCGCTCACGCAGATTCTCTCCGGCATCAGCTCCGACTCGCTCGATCCCCGGCGCGCCGGCCTCCTCCTCTACGGCCTCCAGATCGCCGCGCAGAACGTGCAAAAAACCCTCTCCATGGAGGCCTTCAAGCCTGTGCGCTCCCTCTCCGTCACCTCGAATGGAGATGAGCTTGGCCCCGAAGTCAACAGATGCGATCGCCCCGCGGATTGTCCGAAATGCCGCTTCCGCAATTCCTGCAGCCTCTCTCAAGCCAAAGACACCGAATCGAAAGGAACTGAGAACTGAGAACTATGAACTATGAACTATGAACTGTGAACTGTCGTCACAGCACTCTCGCCAGCCACTTCCCCGTGTGGGAGTGCAGATTCGCGGCGATCTCTTCCGGCGGTCCCTCGGCTACAATTCTGCCTCCGCCGTCACCGCCCTCCGGCCCCAGGTCGATCACCCAGTCCGCGCTCTTGATCACGTCGAGATTGTGCTCGATCACGATCAGCGACCCCCCGCCGTCGATCAGCTTGCGGAAGGCCGCCAGCAGCTTTGAGACGTCGTCGAAGTGCAGTCCCGTCGTGGGTTCGTCCAGAATGTAGAGCACTCGGCTGCTCTGCGAGGGCCTTGCCGCTGCATTTGCCGCCCTCACCGCGGCGAGATGCGCGGCCAGTTTCACCCTTTGCGCCTCGCCGCCCGATAGCGTGGTTGCCGATTGGCCCAGCCGCAGGTAGCCCAGCCCGATCTCGTCGAGCACCGCCAGCTTTTCCTGGAGCCGCGTATGCCCGGTAAAGAAGCGCAGCGCCTCCTTCACTGTCATCTGCAGCACCTCGTGGATGTTCTTCCCCCTGTACTGCACAGCCAGGATCCGCGCCTGGTAACGCTTCCCATTGCACTCCTCGCACGGCAACTCCACGTCGGCCAGAAACTGCATCTCCACCGTCACCGTGCCGTCGCCCTCGCAGGTGTTGCAGCGGCCGCCCGGCACGTTGAAGGAGAAGTGCCCCGGCGTCAGCGAATGCCTCTTTGCCTCCGGCTGCGAGGCAAAAATCTCGCGGATCAGATCGAATCCTTTGATGTAGGTGATTGGATTCGACCGCGGTGTCCTCCCGATCGGTGTCTGATCCACCAGCACCACGTCATTCAGCCGCTCCGCGCCTTCCAGCGATTTCAGCACGACCGAAGGGCCTGTCCCATCGCTTTGTCCCAGCGCCCGCGCCACCGCGTGGTACAGAACCTGGTGCACGAGCGTGGATTTTCCCGATCCGGAGACTCCGGTGATCGCCACCAGCATCCCCATCGGAATCTCGACGTCGAACCCCTGCAAATTGTTGGCCCAGGCGCCGCGCATCACCAGCTTTTCGCGTCCGGGGGCGCGCCGCCGTGAGGGAACCGGAATCGCAATTTTCCCCGACAGATAGCGGCCCGTGAGCGAATTCGGATTGGCCTCGATCTCCGCAAGAACCCCCTCCGCCATCAGCTTGCCGCCTAATTCGCCCGCTCCTGGTCCCAGGTCGAGCAAATGATCGGCCGCTCGTAGAATGTCGGCGTCGTGCTCCACCACCAGGATCGTGTTCCCCAGGTCTCTCAGTTCCTTGAGAATCCTGATCAGCCTTTCCGTATCCCGCGTGTGCAGCCCGATGGACGGCTCGTCGAGCACATAGAGCGTTCCCACCAGCCGCGAGCCCAGAGAGGTCGCAAGTTGAATCCGCTGCGCCTCGCCGCCTGAGAGCGTCGAGGCCAGCCGGTCCAGCGTCAGATATTCAAGTCCCACCGCGTTCAGAAAGCCCAGCCGCTTGCGCACTTCCTCCAGGATCGGTCCAGCGATTTCTTCCTGCATCGGCCTAAGGTGAATCGAGTCAAAGAACTCCTTTGCCTGGGCGATCGTCAGCGCCGACGCCTCGCAGATATTCCGCCCGTCGATCCGCACCGCTCGTGCCTCAGGCCTCAATCTCTGTCCCCGGCAATCGGGGCACTCCGCGTAGCCGCGGTATTTGCTCAGCATCACCCGAACGTGCAGCTTGTATTTCTTGCGCTCCAGATGCGCAAAGAAGCCGTAAACTCCCTCGAAGCCGCCTTTGCCGTGCAGCACCGCCTGCCGCGCAGCTTCCGGCATCTCCCGCCAGGGCACGTCCATGGGCACGCCCACTTCCGCGGCCCGCCGCTTCAAGTCGGTAAACCACGGCCGGTACTTAGGACGGTTCCACGGGTCAATCGCTCCCTTGTTCAGGCTCAGGCTCGTGTCGGGGATCACCAGGTTCAGGTCGTAGTCCACCGTATTCCCGAATCCCTGGCAGCGCGGGCACGCCCCGAATGGATTGTTGAAGCTGAACAGTGGCGGCTCCGGCTCCCGTGCCGGCCGATGACAGTTCCGGCATTCGTGCGCGCCCGAAAATCTGAGCTTGCGTCCCTCTTGCGATTCTTCTTCGCGGGTGGCTTCTTCGAAGATCACCTCGCCCGCCTCGCGGTAGGCAATCTCCACAGCGTCCACGATGCGCGCGCGATTCTCCGCGCTCACCACGATTCGATCGAGCAAAACGAAGACCGGAGCCGAAAAGTCCAGATCGAGCAGCGACTCCGGCGTCGAAAACTCGAAGATCCTCCCCTGCTGCCACAGCCGGTTAAAGCCCGCCCCACGCAGTTCCGTCAGGCGCGCCTTCAGCGTCTCCAGTTGCAGATCCTCCGGCGACCTTGCTTTGGCTCCGGCTCCCCGTGCCCCGGCCTTCCGCTCCCGGCCAGTCCCGCCACGCGCCGGTTTCGCAGCTTTCTGTTCCACTGTTGGCGCACCGGCCTCCGGCGAGGCCCTTGCTACATTCACGGGGAATAAAACATTGAGCCGAGTGCCTTCGCCTAGCGCCAGAACTGCCTCTGTCGCCTCGTCCACCGAATCGCGCTTTACCAGCCCGCCGCACGCGACGCAATGCACCGTGCCGCACCTGGCGTAGAGCAGGCGCATATAGTCGTAAATCTCCGTCGCCGTCGCCACCGTCGAGCGCGGGTTTCGGGTCGTGTTCTTCTGCCGGATGGAAATCGCCGGGGCCATTCCATCGATCTCGTCAGCATCCGGCTTCTCAATCCGCTCCAAAAACTGCCGCGCATAGGCTGAGAGCGACTCCACGTACCTTCGCTGGCCCTCGGCGTAGATCGTGTCGAAGGCGAGCGAACTTTTCCCGGAACCCGACACCCCGCTGATCACCGTCAGCTTGCCGTGAGGAATCTCGCAGCTCAGGTTCTTCAGGTTGTGGGTTCGCGCTCCGCGGATCACAATGGCGTCGTTCAAAGGGAAGGCACCGATGGAGAAATCTTCCGACCGCATCCCTGACGCCTCTGTCGGCCTCCGGGCGCAACCGGCCATTCTTTATTATAGGCGCCGCATAGTGGGCGCAGCAGGAGTGGAAGTTCCCCAATAAGATGCGCGTCAGAAACTGCGGATTGAACGCCGAAAGGAAGCCATTACCCAGCTATTCTGTTGAGGTACAGATCACCGTGCTCCGAAACACGTAACGCTCGCCCCAACGCACTGCTGTTTCGGCCGCCGCGGCGCAGTCGCCATGGTGGCTCTTGCTCGATGTTCGTTTTTTTCTCGAGTGGGTCCGGGGAAGAGGAGCCCACCGAGCCGGGGAATCACTAATCTAGCTTAGGGGAAACTCAAGCGGCCAGCGCCTGGAGCATGATGCGCGTGTTGCTCATGGGTACGCGCATTTCCTCATCGCGATTCAGTATCGCAGCCAAGCCCATCAGCGCAGTCGATGCACATGCGGGGCAGTGCATTGCGTTGTTGCCTACGCAATTGCAGTCTTGGCAGAGATAGGCGCTAGTCAGGGGCATATGCTGCATCGAGACGAACTTCATTTCTTCCTCCCGATCATTGCACCGGTCGTCAAGAACGTTCCTCATGTGGTTTCGCCCTCCCGTGCCGGGACCTCGATTCCTCTTGCACTAATGATTGGATGCCCGTCTCGCGCAATAGACCCTTTTTCAGAGCAAAAGAATGCATCACTCAAATCACAGCAGGTTAGTTCATGCTGCGAGACTTCTCACAAATCAATGTCAAGTTCCTTGCGATGCAAGTCAGTGGAGCAAATGGTACTTGGGGAATACACCACGCAATCGCAAGCATCGAAAAACGAGCCTTAACGAACGAAGGCCCCAGCGCCAGAGAAGGACAAATCTCCCGCACGCGCATCTTCTGAAGCATACGATTTCACGTTTCCTCAGTGATACTCGGAAAACCACTAGGGATTAGCACAATGGGTTATTCAAACTGCTTAACCCACACGGCATAACGGCGGCATACTCCAGTGCTATTGTTTTGCCTGCGCGGCACTCCTGCGCCGCTCTAAACTAGGGAATGAGGAGATCCGTGCTACGTCTTAGCCTCCGCGCCGTGTTCTTCGTTTGCTTGTCGTGCGTTGCCTTCGCACAGGAATCTTCGTCCAGTTCCAGCTCCCTCGCAACCGGACCCTCGGAGCCTAGCTCCCAAACCTCATCTCCCCTTTCGACTGAGGTGGCCGCAGCTGAAAGCGCCATAGCCGCCACCGACTGGAAGACTGCCGAGGCCCGTCTCGACTCCTGGCTCGCCGCCCATCCTGCCGACGCGCGCGCTTTGTTTGATGCCGGTTACGTCGCCGATGTCCAGAACCGGGAAGACGATGCCGCCTCTCTTTACCGCCGTGCCGTTCAGGCCGGCCCGAAGTCCTTCGAAGCGCATCTCATGCTGGGCCTTCTGCTGGCGCGGAAGGGCAGCCTCGACGAGGCCCGTTCCGAGCTCGCCGCCGCAACGCAGCTTGAGCCCGACGAAGCCGGCCCCGAATTGAAGGCCCGTGCCTGGCGAGCGCTGGCACGCATTGACAGCAATACCGACCCCGGCCGGGCCTCCGACGATCTGCTGGCGGCCCTCAAGCTCACCCCCGAAACCGCCGACGACACTCTTTTGGCTGCTTCGCTTGCGGAAAAAGCGGCTGAATACGACACCGCCGAAGATGCCTACCGCCGCGTGCTCGCCAAAGACCCCAAATCCGAGCAGGCGAATGCCGGGCTGGCCCACATTCTCATTCTCCACAAACAGTACACCGAGGCGGAAACCCTTCTCCGCTCTGCCCTTAAGCAGATTCCCGATGACCCGGCTCTTACCGCGCAGCTCGCCGCCGTTCTCGCCGCCGAAGACAAAGCAGAGGCCGTTCCTCTGCTCGAAAAGCTCCATAGCATCCATCCCGCCGACGTTGCGATTACGCGGATGCTTGCTGCGGTCCTGTCCGACGCCGGCGATGCGGCCGGTTCAGACCGGCTTTACCTCACGCTGCTGGCATCCGCACCCAAGGACCCCGATCTGCTTGTCGCCCACGGAGAAAACCTCGTGCGCCTTCAACGATTTGCCGAAGCCTATGCCGTCCTTGAATCGGCCACCCAACTCGCTCCCTCGAATTCCGACGCCTGGAGCGACCTGGCCTTCGCTGCCTCCCGCACCGGCCACCCAGACGTCACCGTCCACGCCCTCACCATGCGATCCCGAGCCCTGCCTGAGAACGCATCTACTTATTTCCTGTGGGCCACCGCCTACGACGCTCTCCGAGACAAAAAGCAGGCCGTTGCTTACTACCATCGCTTTTTGGAAGCTTCCGCCGGGAAATACTCAAATCAGGAGTGGCAGGCCCGCCAGCGTCTTCAGATCCTGGAGAAATAAATGGGAATTCCCGCGTAAGCCCGTTCCATCCCATCGTCCGTTGCATCTATCTTTACGGTGGGTCCCCTTGCACACCGCACCAAAAGGGTCCACTATTACACCCTAGGCTCGGGCTACACCCTAGGTCAGTGCCCGCGGAAGAGGAGGTCCTCTATGCGGAACGCGGTTGCCACGGTCGTCTCTCTGGTGCTGGTCCTGTCCGCACTTCCCCTTCGCGCCGCCTCGCACGAACAGGCCGCGACCGATCCCGAAGCCATTGCTGCTCTTGAAGCGCGCGCCAATCAGGCAGATCCGCGCGATCGGTGTTTTCTCTATGCTCAGCTGGTCTACAACATCACCGAACTGAGCTTGCGAAAGTTTTCCGCCGGTCAGGTCGATGCCGCTTCAGGGCTGCTGCGCAAGGTCCAGTCCACTGCGCAGAAGATTCACCTCGCCCAGGCTTCCCATGACAAGAAGCTGAAAAATGCCGAGATGCTCCTCAATCAGACTTCGTTCCGGCTGAATGAACTTCTGCACTCCAACGGTTACGCCGACCGCGAGCTCGTCGAGCAGACCATCGCAGACGTCAACCATGCGCAGAACGAAACCATGATGCAGATCTTCCAGAAGTAAGAGCCGGAGCCTCCGGGCAGGCCCAGCGGCCAGACTCGGGCTGTGTCCCTGGAGCGGCTCAAAAGCTATTGAGCGCTGTGGGCTTTTCGCCCTTGCGCCATTTGTGCTTGAATGAGAGTCGCCGGGGAATCCCTCATGCGAACTCTCTGTGTTTCCTTATCCATCCTCCTCCTCGCCTTCCCTCTCGCCCTCCGGGGCCAGAAACGTGAGCCCCTCACACAGGCTCAGATCGACCAGATCGCCGACGCCGGCGGCAGCCCTCCGGTTCGCATCAAGCTCTATATCAAGTTCCTCGATGAGCGCGCCGAAGTCATCAAGGGCCTCACGAATCGAGCCGCCTCAGCGGCCCGCAGCCACCGCCTCGACGACGAGCTTCAGACGTTCACTGCTCTTATGGACGAACTGGCTTCCAATCTCGATGAGTACGGCGACCGCAAGGCCGATCTCCGGACCGCGCTAAAGCCTCTCACCGAGGCGACGCCCCGCTGGCTCAATGTCTTGCGGACTCTGGCAGGCGACTCCGGCTTCGCGGTCTCGCGCAAGGAGGCCATTGAGAGCGGAGAAGACCTGGACGAGCAGGCCAGGCGCCTTCTCGACGAGCAAACGACCTACTTCAACCTCCACAAAGACCAAATCGGGCAGGAACGAACCGAACCGCAATGAGGCAGGGGTCAGGGGTCAGGGACCAGGGATCAGGTGGGCTGGTGGCGAGTTATCGAAGCAAGCCCTTAGCTTTAACTTTGAGCCCTTAGCCTGATTGTGGGAAAGAAGAGTGCAGCACCCCCCAAAATCCCCATTCCCAATTCTCGTTCCCTTTTTCTCTCGTTCCCATGTTCCATGAACCTGACCCCTGGAACCTGAAACCTGAAACCTGCTTTGAGCGTTGACCTTCCCATTTTCGTCCATCTGGGTAACGGAATCCCTGGGCCGGCAAGCCGCCGGGAACTGGTAACCTGATCAATGGAGTTGCGCCCGACGAGATCGTTTTACAATCGGGCAATGCTATGACAGAGTTCGTAATCAAGTTGGCCGATGAGCGCGGCCGTGTGCAGGAGCAGGTGCAGACAGCCTCCACCGCAGAGGAGCTCCGCGCCCGCTTCAGTCACGCCGGCTATCACGTGTTCAGCGTGCGCACGCGCAGCGCCTTCGGCCTCAAGCGCCGCAGGGTAAAGCTGGAGCCTTTTCTCATCTTCAACCAGCAGTTTCTTACGCTTATCCGCGCCGGCCTGCCCATTCTCACCTCTTTGCAAATGCTGGGCAAAATCCAGAAAAACGCCGCATTTGCCGCTCAGCTCGACGACGTGACCAACCGCGTGAAAACCGGGGAGGCGCTGTCAGCGGCATTCGAGGCGCAAACATCCTTTCCCCCGATGTACACCACCACATTGCTGGCCGGCGAGCGCTCCGGCAATCTTCCAGAGGTTCTGGAGCGCTACGTCAACTTCCAGAAGGTCACCCTCTCGCTCCGCAAAAAACTAGTGGGCTCGCTGATCTATCCCAGTGTGCTGCTGACGCTGGTTTTCGGCCTGCTGGTCTTCATGTTCACGGTAGTGGTTCCGCAGTTTGCGGCCCTGTATGACCAGATGGGCTCGAAGCTTCCCGCCATGACCCTCGCCCTGCTGAACTCGGGCAAGTGGACGCAGCACAATATCCTCTGGATCGTCCTGGGCGCGGCTGTGGCCGCCACGGCCATCTATCGCTTTTCCATTACCGATCGCGGCCGGGACTTTATCGACGGCGTGCGCGTGGGCCTGCCGGTCCTGGGCAAGATCTGGCTCAAGTACCAGGTGGCTCTCTTTGCGCGCACTCTCTCCACGTTGCTTTCCGGCGGGCTGCCTCTGGTGCCATCGCTTGAGACCGCCGCGCGCTCCATCTCCTCGCGCAAGGTTTCCAAGTCTGTCTTTTCGTCGGTCACGACAGTGCGCGAAGGCAAGAGCCTTGCCGAATCGCTCTCCCACACCGGCGTCTTCCCCGATCTGGCTACGGAGATGATTACCGTAGGCGAGCAAACCGGCGCCCTGCCCCAGATGCTCAATTCCGTTTCAGAGTTCTTTGAGGAAGACGTGGCCACGGCCCTGGCCGCGGCGCTGGCGCTCATTGAACCCGCTATTCTGATCGTGATGGGCGTGGTTGTCGTCTTTATTCTCATCTCGCTTTACCTGCCCATCTTCTCGCTGGGTCAGGCCGGCGGCGTAGGTGGAGGTTAAGCTCATGGCCGATACGAACGTACTTGCTCCGCCGGCCTCGGTTGACGAACGCGCTCAAGCCGAAGCCCTTGCAGCGCGCTACCGCTCGGAGTTCGTCGATCTCAAGAACTTCAAAATTCAGCACGAACTGCTGCGCACCGTACCGGTGGAACTGATGTTCCGCTACAATTTCGTGCCCATCGAGCAGCAGGGCGAGGTCCTGGTTATCGCTGTCAGCGACCCTTCCCGCCTGATGGTCCTCGATGAGATCGCGGACCTGCTCGGGGCGCGCATCCAGATCCGCGTTGCCACTCTTTCGCAGATCACCGATTTGCTGAAGAAGACCGAGCAGTCGCAGCGCGTCCTCGACGAGGCCAGCGAAGGCCTCACCTTTGACGTCGTCACCGGCGACGAAAACGCCGACGAAAACATCTCCATCGAGAAACTCACCAGCGAGGCCGAGGACATCAGCCCCATCATCCGCCTCGTCGACACCACCATCTTCACCGCTCTCGAGCGTCGCGCCTCCGACATCCACATCGAGAGCTACGACGACTCAGTGCACGTGAAGTACCGCATCGACGGCGTCCTTCAGGAAGCCATGGCGCCCATCGCCCGCGAGCACCACGGCACCATCCTCGGCCGCATCAAGATCATGAGCGAGCTCGACATCGCCGAAAAGCGCGTGCCCCAGGACGGCCGCTTCCGCGTTCGCTACAAAAATCGCCTCATCGACTTCCGCGTTTCCATCATGCCCACGATTTATGGCGAAAACGCCGTCCTCCGCGTTCTCGACAAGGAATCGATGAGCGAGAAATTCAAGCACCTCACGCTCGACGTGGTAGGCTTCGCCGAAGCTGACCTGCGCCGCTTCCGCCGCTACATCCGCGAGCCTTACGGAATGGTGCTGGTCACCGGCCCCACCGGCTCCGGAAAGACCACCACCCTCTACGCCGCCCTCAACGAGATCAAGAGCGACGAGGACAAAATCATCACCATTGAAGACCCGGTCGAGTACCAGATCCGCGGCATCACGCAGATTCCCGTGAATGAAAAAAAGGGCCTGACTTTCGCCCGCGGCCTGCGCTCCATCCTCCGCCACGACCCCGACAAAATCCTGGTCGGCGAAATTCGCGATCAGGAGACGGCGCAGATCGCCATCAACTCCGCGCTCACCGGCCACCTTGTTTTCACCACCGTCCACGCCAACAACGTCGTCGATGTCATCGGCCGTTTTCTGAACATGGGCGTCGAGGCCTACAATTTTGTTTCCGCGCTCAACTGCATTCTGGCCCAGCGCCTGGTTCGCACCATTTGCGAGTACTGCGTGCGCACCGTTACCTACGACGACGAGACGCTCCACCTGAGCGGGCTGAATCCCGACGACTGGCGCGGTTTCTCCTTCCGCGAGGGGACAGGCTGCATGGAGTGCGGCGGCACCGGCTACCGCGGCCGAACCGCGATCCACGAGCTGCTCGACCTTACCGACCCTATTCGCGAACTGATCCTGGACAAGAAACCCACCTCCGAAGTGCGCAAGCTCGCCCAGAAAGAGGGCATGACCTTCCTGCGCGAGTCGGCCATGGAGCGAGTCCGCCGTGGCGTAACCACGGTCAAGGAAATCAACAAGGTGACCTTCATCGAAACCACAAGATGATTCCGAATCGAGAAAGCGAGTGACATCGATCTTCAACAGAACCAAATTCGGCCTCCAGCCCTCCGGCCGCCCACCGGCCGCGGTGGAGATTACCCCTGACGGCGTGCTGGCGGCCGCCATTTCCGCTTCAGGCCAGCAGCCCGTTTACGCCTTCGCTCCGCTCTCTGCCGGGGTCATTACGCCCTCCCACAGCGAAACCAATGTCCACGACTCCGGCGCCGTGGCTTCCGCAGTCCGGTCGGCGCTTGACCAGGTTTCGCCCCGCAGCCGCGCCGTCACCGTCATTGTTCCCGATCCGCTGGTCCGCGTCTTTGTAATCGATTTCGATTCGCTGCCGGCCAAGTCCGCCGAAGCCCTCGCCGTTTTGCGCTTCCGTCTGCGCAAGATGGTTTCGTTTGACGTGGAGCACGCCGCCGTCAGCTATCAGGTTCTCGAACAGAACGAGACCGTATGCCGGGTCCTGACCGCGGTCTTACCCGCGCCCGTGCTGGCCGAGTACGAATCGGCCGTCCGCGCCGCGGGCTACGAGCCCGGCGTAGTTCTGTCATCCGGTCTTGCTACTCTTGAGGGCCTTGATGACTCCACGGAAGCTGTTCTGGCGGCGATTCTCAGTCGCTCGACCCTCACCACGACAATTTCGATGGGCCGGGACCTCTTGCTGTACCGCACACTCGATCTGCCCGATGACCCCTTGCAGCGCTTCTCCGAGATTCAACGCGGAATCGCCGTCGCCGCCGCATACTATGAGGACCGGCTTCTGGCCCGCCCGCTTCACCTTCACTATGCGGGAAGCGAGCCTGCCTCGGAATTCGCCTGGGAGGTTGCCAACCCCGGACTTACGGTGGTCGAGCTCTCTCGAGGGGCGACGAAGAACAGCAGCCACGCCGCGGCCGGCTCCCGCTGCACGGCCGCCGTTGCCGGCGCTCTCGCAGGGGTGCAATAGCCATGCGCATTTCGCTGAATCTCGCCTCCCGCCCCTATTCCGACCTCGGTCCGGCGGTTCGCCGTCTGCGCACCGTTCTTGCCGTGCTCGTCCTGGTCTGTCTCGCTCTCGGCTTCGGCCTGCGCCAGCTTCACCGCAAGGCCGAAGTGGCCCGCAGCCGTGAACGTGCCCTGGACGGCGAGATCGCGAGCGTGAACGCCGAGCGCGCAGGCTACCAGAAGATGATGGCTCAGCCCGCCAACGCCCAGATTCTGGCCCAAAGCGCGGCCCTCAACCAGCTCTTCGATGTGAAAGCCTTCTCCTGGACCCTCGCCATGGAAGCTCTTGAAACCGTGCTTCCCGCCGGCGTGCAGGTCTCCTCAATCGAGCCGGTCCGCGACAAAGACGGTCATATCGAACTCCACCTTCGCGTTGCCGGACCCCGCGACCGCGCCGATGAACTTGTGCAGAATCTCGAGCACTCGCGCCGGTTCTTCCACCCCCGGATCGTCGGCGAGAACTCCGAGGCCTCCACCGGCACGAATCAGCGCCTTGAGCCCGTCAGCGCCTCCAATCGCTTCGACTTCGATCTTGTGGCCGAGTACAACCCGCCCACGCCTGAAGAGGCGCGTCGGGCCCACGCTGAGGCCAGGACGAAGGCGCCGCCTGCCTCGCAAAAAGCCAAAACTCCTGCGCCGCTTGCCAAACCCGCTGCCGCTGGTCTCGCTCACCCGGCGGCCGTGGCCCAGCCTTCCTCTGCTTCTTCAAATCTTTTTGCGCCGCAGGCTCCGGCCGCTGCTTTGCCGGCTGCCACCGCTCAGCCAACGGTCCCGGGAGCTCGTCCGGGCGCGTCGCTCTTCTCTCATCCCATGAGGTCGCCCGTCGCTGGTTCCGGCGCCTTTCCCGCGGGAATGCATCAGACAGCGCCGACGCCGTCGCCCACTCCGCCGGCTGCTCCCCCGGCCGCGCAGGGAGGTGCGAAATGACCACCCCGGCAACATCTCAATGGCGCGAGCGCCTTGCTTCGCCGCTCACCTGGTACGCTGCCGGCGTCACCGTTTTGCTGCTCCTTGCTATCGGCCTTTCAGTCCGTCTCGTGCTTGACTGGTCGTTCACGCGCGGCCGGTTCGCTTCGACTTTGTCCGGCAAGCAAACGGAGCTAAAGGCGTTGCAACTGGAGACTGAGCCCTTGCGCGGACTCGACAAGCAGGTCGCCCACGCCCGCGATCAGATGCGTGATTTTTATCAGGACCGCATCCCCTCCAGCTACTCCTCGATTTCCACGCGCATCGGCGCACTGCAGGTGGCCAGCGGCGTCCGTCTTTCGCGGGTGCAATATACCCAGGGAACGCCAGTCTCAGACCTGACCGAGATCTCGATGGATGCCGGCATCAGCGGTGAATATCCGGCCATCATGCGCTTCATCAACAGCCTGGAGCGCGATCAGACATTTTTTGTGATTCGCGCCATGTCCCTCACCGGCCAGCAGGGCGGGCAGGTCAGCCTCCGCCTCCGCGTCTCCACCTGGCTGCGCGCCGCCGATGCCGCCGCAAGCGGCCTGCCCGCCACCCCGGAAAATTCTTCTTCTCCGGCCGCGGGCCAATCCAGCGCTAAGGAGAGTGAGTAGTCATGGCTCTGCCCTCAGGGACCGAAAACAAGCGGCAGGTTTATACCGTGATCGCGCTCTTTGCCGTCGTCGCCTGCATCGGCGGCTATGAGCTCTACCAGAACCTCGCATCTCCATCGGCGAGGGTGAACCGGGCTATCGCTTCCCCGGCTCCGTCCGCACGTCCCGCAACCGCCCCCGCCGCGGCGGATGCGCAAAAACTCACCAACTCCGGCATCAATCCCACGCTCCGCTTCGACCGGCTGGAACAGAGCGAAAAGGTCGAGTACGCAGGGACGGGCCGCAACATCTTCTCGGCCGAGTCCGCGCCCATCCCCATTGAGAAGCCTCTTGCAGGCGCCCGGCCAGGCGGCGCGCCCGCCGTCACAACTCCGCTGGAGCCGGTGCAGCCTAAACCTCCCGACATCGACCTGAAGTACTTCGGCTATTCCGAAGGCACGGACAAAAGCTTTCAGGCCTTCCTCGAGCACAATGGAGACATCTTCCTCGCCCGCAGCGGCGAAATTGTTGACCATCGGTACAAGGTGGGAACTATCAAGCCCACCAATGTCGAAATCACCGACATGGGCTACAACAACACCCAGACGCTGCAGCTTTCCGCCAATTGAGGGTTCCATGCAGCGTCATAGACAATCTCGCCGACCGCCGCCCTCAGAGCAGGGCTACATGCTGCTTGCGGTCATATTTCTGATGTTCCTGCTCCTGCTCTCGCTGTCGATCGCAGCGCCTATCATGGCCCGCCAAATCCAGCGCGACCATGAAGTGGAAACCATGCACCGCGGCAAGCAGTATATCCGGGCCATCCAGCTCTATTACCACAAATTTCACGCCTACCCGCCCAGCGTCGATGCGCTCGTGAACACCAACAGCATTCGCTTCCTGCGCAAGCGCTACGTCGATCCCATCACCGGCAAAGATGACTGGAAACCCGTTCTATTCGGCCAGAACAAGGCGCCCACCGCCATGGGATTCTTCGGCCAGCCTCTCCTCGGTTCCACGATCTCCGGCATCGGCCCGAGCGCCGGCAATGGCATCGCAGGCCTCTCCGGCAGTTCCGGCTCTTCGCTCACCGGCGGTTCCGGCTCTTCGATGAACGGAGGCGCTCTCGGTTCGATCTTCAATTCCGGCTCTACCGATTCGGGCTCCACAGGAAGCACCGGTTCCAGCGGAAGCTCCGGCTCAACCGGAACCGGAACGAGTGCGGGCGGAACGGGCGCCTCCGGGACCACGAGCGCATTTGGCTCTACCAGCGGCCAGACCTTTGGCGGCGCGGGGATCATCGGCTTCTCCCCGGATAGCCCTAAACAGTCCATCCTGATCTATAAAACCAAATCAAAATACGACGAGTGGGAGTTCGTCTACGACCCCATCATCGAGCGGAGGACTCTGCAACAGGGAGGCAGCACCGGCCTTGGAGGCCAGTCCGGCAGCGGCACGAATTCGAATTCCGGTGGCTTCGGCAGCCAGTCTGGCGGCGGCACAACCAGCCCAACTTCCGGCGGATTCGGTACAACCGGTTCCGGCAGCTCGGGTTCTGGCTCATCCGGTTCCGGGCCGGGATCAGGCACCGGGTCCACTCCTTCTCAGTAACCAGCCCTCCCACCCGTTTCGTCCTCTGCTGGCCCGAGGAAGGAAAGGATGGTGCACCGTCCCCTCCGAGCTATCCGCTGCATGCAAAAAGGCCCACCCCTTCAGGAGGGATGGGCCTTTTCGTGTAGGCGTCTACAATTACGCGCTGAACGAGGATCCGCAGCCGCAGGTCGTTTTCACATTCGGGTTGTCAAACTTGAACCCTGCCGCTTCCAGCGTCTCCAGGTAATCCACCGTGCACCCCTTCAGGTACATCAGCGAGGTGGCATCCACGAACACCTTCAGGTCCTCGAAGTTGAAAACCTTGTCCATCATTCCGCTTTGCATCTCGAAGGCCATCGAGTATTGGAAACCCGAGCAGCCTCCTCCCGCCACGCCAATCCGCAATCCGGCCGGCAGCGGGTCTTGCGTGGCCATGATCTCTTTCACTTTGGCGATGGCCGAAGGTGTCAGGGTGAGGGGCGGTGTCTTGACGGACTCGGTGGTGGGTGCTGGAGTGGTTGTAGCCATGGGTTCTCCTTGGGACTCTCTCTCAATATTCTACCCGAATCCACAGTCAACGAGGTCCGGTTCACAGACTCTCTGCTGCATGATTCGCAATCTTAAGTTTTTGATGCAACCCCAGCCCCGGAGGACGCAGATTCGACGAGTTTTTGTTTCCCCCTTCATCGCAGTATTGCGATTTTTGGGCCCTCCGCCGCCGATTCCGCAAAAATACTCGCCCACGGCACCCTTTCCGAGCTATCATGGTCAACCAAAAGGCCTCTCTACCCGCGAGCCTACAAATCCCGACCCGCCGCGGGTACCATGGGACCGGATCAAATCGGGAGGTGGTCTATGACGTTCGTTCTTGTGATGTGGACAATATGGGCCGTCCTGGTTGTCCTGATGGCAGCCATCCACCTTTATCGCTCTAACCTGGCCAAGAATGAAGAGGATCAGATCTTCCTTGACGAGTCCTTCAATAGCGAGAAGCTCGAACAGGAAGCCATTATTTCCCGGGTAGCGAAAGTCGAACCATGGATCAAAGCTTCTCAGTGGCTGGTGGCAGCCATGACGGCGGTCGTCGTGGTCTATTACATACGGGACATCCTGCTGAAGTTGAATATTATCGGCTCCTGACCCGCTCTCGAGGGCCATTGCCTGCCTGCAGGCGCCTGTCAGCCAGACAGCCGTCTGCAGGTCAAATGCGCGCTATTCCACTTCCTGCTTTGCCCGGTACCCGTCGCGTGCGATGACGTCGTATTTCAGCGGCTTGTGCTTTTCGTCCTGAATGCGCAGAGGCTGTCCCTCGTCATCAACCAGCGCTACCCGCAGCTTCCGGTAGGTCCCGTCCTGTTTTGAGTTTGTCGGCCGGTAGATCAACTCATATTTGGCGCGGATGTTGTCATTGATTGCCTTCACGTCGTCGGGAAGCTCCCCGGTAAACCGCGGCTCAAAATGCATCCCCCCCGTCAGATCGCTGAAAGTCTTCATCTGGTTATTAGCCTGCAAGAAGGTAAGATCGCGAATCCCGCCCATCAATCCGCCGGTTCCCTCTGTCAGCGCCTGCAGAAAACCTCCCGTCGAAATCGTAAAAATCGTAATGTCGCGCGAGGCCTTCACGCGTTTCAGAATCTGATCCAGATTCAGCTTCGACAGGGTGTCAATCCCGCTGGCAATAAGAACAATGTACTTTTGCCCCTCGACCCGCGACAGCCGGTCCAGTGACTCATTCAGCGCGTCAAAGAGGTTGGTTTCGGAGAAGGCAGCCGGCATGTAGGACTCGTTAGCTAGCTGGTCGATGCCCTGCCGGATCTGCTGCTTGTCCTGGGTAAAATCGCTCACAATGTGCGTGTTCAGATCGAAGGTCATCATGGCTGCGAAATCCTTGGGCCGCAGTTGTTGCGTAAAAGCCCAGGACGCATTCAGCATGTCTACCCGGAAGACCCACCCGCGAGCGGCGTATTCGCACAGCATCAGCACCGTAATCGGCGCCTCCGTGCGCTTGAAGCCCTCGATCTTCTGCTGCACGCCGTCTTCGTAAACGCGGAAGTTCTCCGGCTTGAGCCCAGGCACGAACTGTCCGGTCTTTTCCAGAACGACGCCCACGTCAACCGTGACCTCGGGAACGTCGATCTTGAGCGAAAAATTCTGCAGCTCGGGGGGATTGGTCACCTTAGGCTGGGCCGGAGCAGGCGGCGGCGTTGCGTCGGGATTTTCCGATTTCTTCGGAATGGCGATGGCCCCGCTGTCTCCGCCCGGACCGCCGGCCGCCGGCGCCGTCTGCTCCTGCTGCTGGCCCGGCTGTCCGTTCGCCTGGCTCTGTTGGTTCCCCGATTGGCCGCCGGCGGAGCTTTGCCCGAAAGCCCCAGCCGCCGGCGCCGATGCTAATGCCGCTGCGGCCAGCATAGGGACGAGCCATGTGGGCCATCTGAACCCTCTGGGTCCGCACGCTGCAAGAAGTCGAATCGGCATTCCCATCGCAACCTCCGTGTTCTTAACTATATGATTCAGAACGATCCTCCCCGCACGTGCCTTCTTACAAATTCATGCCGTAAAGGGCTGGCCCGCTGCAAGGCCGCTTGGAAACCGTAACTCCTGGGGAATCATGGCCCGGCCGTCGTACCCTTTTTCAGCAACAGACACCAAACCGGCTGCACTCTTATAGACGCAAAAACCAGCCTGTGGCAAACCATTTTCCCGCCGGGGGTTGGAATTACCCCGGCGCAGGTCTCCGTCCATGCCGTTCGCTCATCCCAGGGGGGCGCGCCATCGAAGGCAGCCCAGCCCCTCGCAAATTGAGGAAATGCTCCGCGTGGCCGCCCGTCACGGACTCAAAACCACCTCCCGGCGTTCCCCATGGCAGGTGCCAACGAGCCACGAACGGGTAATGAAGGGCACCCCCCGCCGCGCCGTGCCGGCATACTCATCCCGAAATCTTAAATCCCTGTTCCGTGTTCCCGGTATTCCACTGCCTCTGTATCCAGTTCATGCTCGTGCCGGTAGAGCTCGACCGGCATCTTGCCGTCATACCACGCCCAGTTCATCGGGTATACATCTGGATCGAGGAATACCTGATAGAAGTGCCAGACGATGATCGCCAGAGTGGCCAGGATCGCTTCATAGAAGTGAATCGCCGTGGCCACGTCGACCCACCAACGCGCCAGCAGATTGCCCACCCAGACCTTGGCCCATAGCATGATCCCGGTCAGCCCCATCAGCGCCGTCCCCCACACGAGCGCCCAGTATTCGGCCTTTTCGGCATAGGTGAAGCGCCCAAACTTCGGCTTCTCCTTGCTCAATCCCAGGTAGTAGCGCATCGTGATCCACACATCCACGGCATCCTTGGGTCCGGGCATTAAATCGCGTATCAGTTTCTTCCCTTCCCGGACAAACGCCACATAGTACAGATGGTAGATTCCCCCCCCCATCAGCGCCACTCCCGCGATCCGGTGCAAGATTCCCCGCAGATTCTCGCCCATCCCCAGCGTATGCGCGAACCACGTCTCAGGGAAGCGCAGCGCGAAGCCCGTTATCACAAGCACAATGAAGCTCAGCAGCAAAATCAGGTGCTGCCAGCGCTGGTTCAGCGTCATCCGCGTGAGGAACGGATTCTGCGTTCTCCGCCGCGCCACCGCCTTGCTCCGCCAGATGATGGCGTTGTGCAGGAACATGGCCCCGATGACGAGCAGGATCAAAGGAATGTAAATCCACCGCACCCAGCGCACCACAACGGAGCCGACGTCGCTGGTGCGCACGATTCCGTCTTCCAGGTGCACGCGCGTCTGAATGAACCGGGCGTTGACGCCCTTGTGGCACTTGCCGCACGTAGCCTCAAGATGCGCTGAGTTGATAGAGGATCGCGGATCGCTTGAGGGCAGGATGTCGTGCACGCCGTGGCAGCTTGAGCAATTGGCTGCCACCACCGAGCCGCCCTCTGCGGCCAGGCCATGATAGCTGTCGAAGTAGCTGTTCACGCGATTTCCCGGTACGCCGAACTCCTGCGAAAGGCGCACCCCTTCATGGCAGGGCGCGCAGGTGTCGCGGGAAAGATTCTGCTCCGCAACGGGAGAGTTGGGATTGGTGGGCGCTTTAATGGTGTGGATGCCGTGGCAATCCGTGCACACCGGGGCCAGTGCGTTGCCACGCGCGATGGCCTGCCCGTGAATGCTCGCATGGAAGGTATTGGCTACGTCCAGGTGGCATTTGCCGCACGTCGCCGGCACATTAAACTTGGCGATCGGCGAATGCGAGTCGCTGGCCGGCAGGATCGCATGCGAGCCGTGGCAGTCGGTGCAGACGGCAGCCTTCTGGGAGCCGCTCGAAACGGCGCGCCCGTGCACGCTCTCCTGGTAGGAGTAGAAAGGCTGTGCGCTCTCACCGTTCGATTCCATCAGGAACTTCTGCCCGTGGCAGCGCCCGCAGGTGGCAGGTATGTTCACGTGGTTCGACGGCGATTTCGCATCACTGGCGGCCAGTATCTCGTGCACGTCTCCGTGACAGTCGGAACAGGTGGCGAACGGCGCGTTCGTCGCCACGCTCGTTTTGGCATGGAGGCCGCCCGCGTAAGCTGTCTGCTCGTCGGCGTGGCATCGCGCGCAATCCACCTTTTTCGGCGGAGTCTCGTGCGCCAGGCTCTTCACGTCCGTGTGGCAATCCACGCACTTGAACATCTGTCCATGGATCGACTGCTTGACCTTGCTCTCGTCGACCGCCGGGAGCGTCTCCTGCACCTTTCCCACGCTGTACGGCATGGGATTGGCGTGGCAGGCAAGGCAGTCCTCGTCCTTCAGCTTTGCCGCATGTGCATTCAGGGCCAGGAAACTGAGAAGAAAGGCAAAAAGAAAGGAAATAGAGCGTCGCACGGAGTTCACCTTTTGAGGAGACGACGTGGGGGGTGTATCCTGCCGTGATTTCAATCACAAAGGCGGCTGACAGCGATGATCTATCGACCCTCTTGCGCGCGAAGTGAAGAGCGTATTGAGCCTCTCTCAGCTGAAGTAAGCGCTCAAGGTCAGCACCAGCAGCAGCACTCCGATGAAGATGGCAATGGTTCCCGCCACTCGCGAGAAGTTGATCAACCACACCGGCGGCACTGTACCCAGCCTTGACTCCAGCTTGCCCTCCCGGACCATGCGCTCATACTCCAGGGGCCGCTTCGCTTTGAATTCTTCTTCGCTCTCCATGCCGGTAAAGATCACCATGTCCATTGGGAATGTGTCCGGGCGAAGATGTGTATTCACGAAGTGGATCGAAAAGATGAACAAAATAGCCAGCAGTCCTTCTTCGCTGTGGATCACCAGTATCGCGTTCAGCGCCCAGCCGGGCAGGAAATGCGCGAAGAACGGCGCGAACCACATTGCATATCCGGAAAAGCCGATGACGATCATGCCCCAGAAGACCGCCCAGTAGTCGAACTTCTCCCAGTAGGAATAGCGCTCGAAGCGCGGCTTGGCCCCCAGGCCCACGAACCACCGCATGTGCGCCACAAGGTCTTTGGCGTCCTTCCAATTGGCCACCATCGAAGTCGGTCCCCAGAAGACTCCCTTGTCGTGCCGCATGAATGCACGCTGAAAGATCTCTCTCACGTGCAGCAGGAAGGCAATGGTCAGCACAATCGCGCACAGCTTGTGGAAGAAGAGGATGGCTCCGAATCCCCCCACTCCGGAAGCGACTTTGCGCGCCCAGAAGCTCTCGCTGAAGCGCATCGGCAGTCCAGTCGCCGCCAATCCCAGAAACGTGGTAAACAGCACGGCGTGCATCAACCGCTGTTCCCGCGTGAAGCGCACAAAGTAGCGCTCGCCCGTGCCTTTTTCGCTTGCTGTGCTTTCAGCTGCTTTTTCCGCAACGGGCATTCTATTTTCCCTCCGCCGAATTCTTCTTGATCTGGTTGTAACGCGAGCGAATCAGCCACAAAATGGTGTGCAGCAAAAAGAACGTCAGCGTTCCGGCCAGCAGCAGGTTCATAAACAGCCGCACGAAATAGAGCCCGGGACTCAGTTTCCGATCGTGCGCATTGGCGTGGGGTTGGTAGCCCACAAAGCTCTTATTCGCGCCCGCATGGCACCGGCCGCAGGTCTTCACCAGGTTCGCCGGGTTGACCGGAGAACTTGGATCCCTGGTCGGACGTACGTCGTGCGCCTTGTGGCAATCCCAGCATCGCGCCGTCTCCACGTATCCGCCCAGAGATCCCAACTGCGAATGGAAGGTGTCCCGATAAGTCGAGAACTTGTCGGTGTGGCACGAACCGCAGATCGGCGTAGATTGCATGCGGAACGCCGACTCGGTCGGCTGCAGGATGGCGTGGGCCGTATGGCAGTCCGAACATACTGGGGCCTTTAAATCGCCTCTGACGATGGCCTTTCCATGCACTCCCTGCTCGTAATCGGCGTCGATCTTGGCGTGGCATTTTCCACACGTCGCTGGAACGTTTGTCTTATAAGTGGCACTGGCTGGATTCTTATGGCTCAGGATGCCATGCGATCCGTGGCAGCTCTGGCAGTTGGCCGCCACCAGCAGCCCTTCGTCGCTCAGCGCCATCCCATGGATTGAGTCCACATACATCGAAAACACGTTGGGAAGACCGTACTTTTTAGCCATCGCCGGATTTCCATGGCAGGTCCCGCAGGTCTTCGGAACATTCAACGGATAGACCGGCGAGCGGGAATCGCTCTTGGGAAGGATTTCGTGCTGGTTTCCATGGCAACTGGTGCACGGATGCTCGACCCCGTCGCTGTGCACGCTTCCCGCAAGGATCTTTGCCTCATCCGCATGGCAGGTCTTGCACTCTACCTTCGCCGGGTGTTCCGGGTGCGGATAGCCCTTGATGTCCGTGTGGCAGGTGTTGCAGCCGAGGGCGCCATGAATGCTCGCCTTGAACTTGTCCCCATCCACGGCGATGCTGTGCCCGTTTGCATCGGTCATGCTCGCGTCGCCGTGGCAGGAGAGACAATCCGTCTCACCTCTGGCCACCGCCGATGTCATTGTGAGCAGCAACAAAAGCGATCCGGCAGCCAACGCCCAATTGCGAATCTTCGAGCGTCTGCTTCGTCCTGCGGCTTTACCCATCCCGCCGTCTTCCTTCTCCAGGTCACATTCCTGCGATCTCGTCCCTGGCCTGCCTGCAACTCCCGGAGTCACAACTACACCCAGCACCGCTCCGTCCATCTGACTCGGAGTGGCGTACTGCCGCTCGGTTGTCTACCGGGTTCCACTATGAGGGGAAAGCCCAGCGAGGGGTACTCGCAGTGACAGGTATCACATTCCCCGCGACGAAGATCACATGTTTTTCATGCCCTTTCGCCCACTTTCCTTTCCTGCGCGGAATACCGATCTCGCCGCACTCCTGTTTCCTGCCATCCATTCTTCAGAGCGAAGAGCGAGGCTCCTAATTGGTGATGTAAATCACACGACAAGCGCCCTACAGTCGACGAAAATTGGCTATTCTATTAGGAGAACCATTAAGGAATTCGACACTATGGGCGCTGTGGCACAATCCGAAACTCACTCCATGCTTACCCTTCCGGGAGACGCTGTCCGCCAGATTCAATGGCGTTTTGCTTCCCGCTTCGACCTCCAGATGCTTGTCCAGTCTGCCCGTGGCGTGGCCCGCGGCACGGTAGCCCGCCTGGTCGCCGCTGGCGAGCGCAACACCCACGACTGGACCGCGGCTAAAGCCAGCATGATGGACGACTTCGACACGGCCGGCATCACTGCTGCCTTCATGGAGCCTGAGGAGGGCGGCTTTATCGTCGGCCCCAAAAACCTGGCCCTCGGCCTGGCCGCCTTTGAGATCGCCTGGGTCGATGGCGGCGCCGCCACCGGCTGCCTGGCCGGTTTCCTGGCCCTTTCGCCCATCCACGAGCGCGGAACCCCCGAGCAGGTCACCCGCTATAAGACCCTCTCCGCTCCTCCGCAACCCGGCGAAGACCGCAAGCCCTGGCGCGGCGCATTTGCTCTCACCGAGCCCATTCCCTACGTCGGCGTCGACACCGGCATGTTGAGCGGAAAGATGCGCGTCTCGGAATGGAAGGACGGCCAGGAGCCACTGCTCGAAGTCGACAAGCGCGGCCGCTTCATCACCAACATCGGCTTCGCCAACTTTGTCACCGCAGCCGTCAACTCCGACGACCCGCGCATCAAGGGCAGCTGCGTTGTGATCCTTGAAGAAGGCGACCCGGGCACCTACGACCGCGGCACTGTTACCAAGAAACTGGTGCATCAGCTCTCCAGCACCGGCGATCCCATCTTCAACCTCAAGGTTCCAGCCAGCCGCATCGTCGGGGGCTACACGGTCAAGGACGGGGTCATCGTTCCCAACTATACTCACGCCGAAATCATCGATGCCGTCTTCCGCCGCACCCGCGTTCCCGTCGGCCTGATGACCGCCGCCAAGCTCCTCTCCGCCGTTGAGCCCGTCATCCGCTACCAGCGTGAGCGCTTCCGCGGCGCCGAGGGCTCCAAACCCGGCTCTGTCCGCTACGAACAGGGCATTCAGCAGCGCGAAGACGCGCTCCATCGCCTCGTCGACGTCTGGGCGGCGGGCGAGGCCGCCACTTCGCTCGGCTTTGAGGCCGCGCGCCTGTTCGATGTGCTCGACCCCCTCGAAAAAGAAAAAACCGCGCTGCTCAAGGAGCGCGGCATCCAGGGAGGGCGCGCCGAACTGAAAGCCCTGCGCGAAAGCGAACAGAAGGCCATCGAGCTGCTCTCGCTCTCCCTCGGCGACCCCCGCCGCGCCGAGCTCGAAGCCGACCCGCTCGTCCGCTACATACTGCTCGACGCGGAGGCCAACGTTCTTTGCCCGGCCACCAAGCTCTGGAACACCGGCCACGGCGCCAACATGCTCCGCGAGGCTGTCAGCCTGATGGGCGGCTACGGCATCACCGAGGACTGCCCCGGCTTCCTCGGCGCAAAGTGGATGGACGCCCAACTGGAAGCCACCTACGAGGGCCCCGAGGCCGTCCAGCGCCGCCAGCTCACCGTCACCATGACCAGCGAGGTTTTTCTGGCCATCTTCCGCGCCTGGATTCGCGAGATGCGCACGGTAGCCTCCACCCGCCCCGGCACCGGCGCCTGTACGCTCGCCTCGGCCATGCAGCTCTGGCTGTGGACCCTCACTCACCTTCAGAAGGCAACTGACCCATCCGGCGCAAAGCTCTACCACGGCCAGCGCCAGGGCGTAACCTTCGCTTTGGCCGACGCGCTCAGTTGGATCTGCGCCTCCCGCGCCCAGATTCTCGACGTCGTTGAGCTCGAAACCCGGGGCCCCGAGGACCCCGTCGCCGCCGAAGGTCTTGCCGGAACCGTTCAGTTCCTCTCCGACCTCTGTCACACCCAGGCAGCGCAGGCTGCCGGCGAGGTCTCCCGAATCTGCGCCGAGCTGGTCTTCGGCTATACGCGCCATCCCGCCTGGGACGAAGCGGAACACCGCAGTTGCTTCCTGGCAGGCGAGCTCGACGAGCTGGAACAGACCATGCCCGGCATCTCCGCCATGGCCGTCGATGTGGTGGCGGCCGATGGCAGCCATCCGCCCAAGGCTGGCCCCTGCGCCGGTTGCGCCGGCTCGGCCGATTTTCTCCGCATGCAGAGCAAAGTCACCACTTGCCTCACCGGTTCCCGCCTTGCCAAGGACCGCGCCGCGGAAAATCTCAGCAAGGTGATGATCCCCGAGGCTCTCGACTACCCGGCGGCGGGACCCGCATGAGCGCCGAATTCATGAGATCGGAACCCACTCCGGCGCCCTGCCCGGCCGAAGTCATTGACCGCCTGTCCGTCGAGGTCGACATCGCCTGCGCAGGATTTGGCCCCGCCATGGGCGGCTTCCTCACCACGCTCTGCCGCGCCTGGACCGAGAACCCCGCCGACCCGGCCCTGGAGAGCCGCGTCATGCCCGGCATGCCGCTGCAAATCCTCTGCTACGAGCGCGCCGACGATATCTCCTCCGGCGTCAGCGGCGTCGTCACCCAGGCACGCGGCATCCGCGCCAGTTTTCCCTCGCTCGACGACGCACAGATCCCCATGGCCGTGCCTATCGCAAAAGAGCGCGTGCTCTATCTGCTCGACCCAATCGGAGCCAGCCGCCGCTCCCTCACCCTCCGCGCGGCCGACAAGGCCCTGCGCGCACTCGGTCCCATTTTCGGCCTGCGCGATGCCGCCTTCGAGCTCCCCTGGACCCCATCGTTCCTGCACAAAAAGGGCGGCCTGGTTCTCTCCATCGGCCAGTTCAATCAGTGGGTGGGATCGCAACTGATGGCCGACGGCTTCGCACAGATCTGGCCGGCTACCCCCGTCAGCCGGCCGCTGATCGAAAACGGCGCCGTCACCGGTCTTCGCCTTGCCGATCAGGGCGTCGATAAATCCGGCGCTCCTGACGCCGGTTTCCTCGCCGGCATGGACGTGCGCGCCCGCCTCACCGTGGTCGGCGACGGCCCTGTCGGCCAGGTCTCGCAGGCCCTCGACGCTGCCTTCGGCCTGCCTGAAGGCCACCACCGCGGCGACTGGGCACTCGGCATGAAGTTCGTCATCGAACTCCCCGAAGACACCCAGCTCACGCCCGGCACGGTCTGGCACACGTTCGGGTTCCCCGAGCCGGAAATCTTCGGATTCCTCTATGTCCACCCCGGCCGGCTGGCCTCGGTGGGCATCTTCGTGCCTTCCTGGATGGGCGATCCCGCGCGCACCGTTTACCGCTATCTGCAGCACTTCATCCAGCACCCCGCCCTCTGGAAGCACCTCAAAGACGGAACCCTGCGCTCCTGGGGCGCGAAATCTCTCGAGGAGTCCGGCAAGCAGGGCGAGCCGTTCCTCGTCGGCGACGGCTACGCCCGCATCGGTGAGTCCTCCGGCTCAACCAACATGCTCACGGGCTCTGGAGTCGATGAGGCCTGGACCACAGGCGTCCAACTCGGCGAGTCGGTCCTCAATTTGCTTCGCACGGGCCTGCCCTTCACCCGCGAAAACCTGGCCGTCACTTACGAAGAGCGCCGCCGCACAAGCTGGGTGGAACGTGGGGCCCGCGAGGCGGAAAACGCCCGCAACGGCTTCCATTACGGCTTTATCCGCGGCCTGCTGGGAATGGCCCTTGCCGGACTCACAAAAGGCAAGCTCTACCTCCCGGCTCATCCCCGTCCGGCTAACCGCCAGATTCAGGCGGCCTCCGCCATTGCCTCCGTTGACCACGACAAGGCCGCAAAACTCGCCATTAAGGAAAATCGCCCGCTTCACGACGCCCTCATGAGCGTCCGCGGCTGGCCCGAGATCCCCTTCGACGGGCGCTTGCTCGTCTCTCATCAGGACGCGCTTCTGGTGGGCGGCAAAGTGCAGGCCATGCCCGGCTTCGCCGACCACGTCACTATCATCGACCGCGGCCTCTGCAAGCTCTGCGGAGAGAAGACCTGCATCGCTATGTGCTCTGGCCAGGCCATCACGCTCGGCGACGGCAATCTTCCCGCCTTCGAGCGCGAAAAGTGCATCCACTGCGGAGCCTGCCTGTGGAACTGCCCCCACACGCCCCCCGACCGGCAATCGAACGTCGACTTCAGCGCCGGAAGCGGCGGATTGCACTCGGCGGAGAATTGAGAAACAGCTCATAGCTTCTAGCTTCTAGCTTCTAGCTTTTAGCTTTTAGCTTTTAGCTTTTAGCTTTTAGCCTTTAGCTCCTACTTCCGGCCCTTGAAGCGAATCATAATTGGCTCAAGGGCACACATTACATGTGCTTGTCATCCTGAGCGACCGGACGCGAAGCGGTAGGGAGTCGAAGGATCTGCAGCTGCTCCTAAAAAGTCACAGCCAGCGATGCACTCAATAAGTGCCACGCAATTCCCGCTGTCGCACACATCGCAGTCCGTCGAAGCGCGCCCGTTCCCTACACTTGCAACTGAGAATTTACACTAGAACAAGAGTCTGAACGACGAGGATAATTGCGTGCCCATTCCACTCCACATCGTCGTCTGCGCCGGAATCGTTCCCGATCCGCTGCAGACCCTGGAACCCATGACCACCCCCACCGGCCCGGGACTCAAGAACGAGCTCGGCCTGCCTTCGGTGCTCGATCCCTGGGCCGCCTGCGCCCTCTACGAGGCCGCCGCGCTGGCCACGAAGAACCCCGGCACAAAGCTCTGGCTCGTCTCGCTCGGCCCCAAGGCCAAGCTTCAGCAGGTGATGATGACCATCGCCCAGAAAGTCGCCTTCGAACTGGTGCCCGTCGACGGCCCCATCGGCGGATTCACCGACGCGCACTCGACCGCCGCCGCCCTGGCCGCAGCCGTCGAAGCCATTCCCGGCCTCGACCGCTCGAAGCTCCTCATCTTTGGTGGCTGGGAATCGGCCAATCGTGGCGCAGGCGTTACGCTCCAGCTCATCGGCGAGCGGCTCGGCATCACCGACCAGTTCCAGGGCGTCGACCAGATCGACCTCGGCGCCGACGGCAGCTTCGAAGTGCTCGAACGCATCGAGGGCGGCCGCCATCAGGTCTCCGTCTGCCAGGGCGCGCCCGCCGCTCTCGGCTGGGCCACGGGCAATCTGGCCGAGCCGCGCAATAATCCGCAGATCGGCATGGCCAACATGCGCACCATTATGCCCGCCCTGCAAAAGGCCAAGGCTACACAGCTCGACCCGAACACCCTAAGCTACATCTCCGTCAGTTTGCCCAAGCAACAGCGCGAAACCCGCGTCGAAAAGAACATGACCCCCGACGCCATCGCCGCCGAACTCGCCGAATGGATCAGCGCGGAAAACTAGAAGCTAGGAGCTAGAAGCTAGAAGCTATGGAAAACGTCCTCGTACTCACCCACGCCGACGAAACCGGCACCGCACTCACGAAGGCCTCGCTTGAAGCCATCTCCGCCGGCTGCGATCTCGCCGCGCGCCTCTCGGCCTCGCTCTCCATCGGCATCCTGGCTGACCAACCGGGGCATTTGTCCAAAGGTCTGCCGCACGCAGTGCCCGTCCTGGCTGTTTCCGGAGCAGCCTTCGCTCAGCCTGCTTACGCTTCCGACGCAGCCGCCTGCGAAGCCCTCTGCCGTGCCGCAAACGCGGCGATTGTCCTCGCCCCTTCGAGTTCCCGCTTCGCCCGCGTGATGGCCGGAGTCTCGCATCGTCTCGGCGGCATCATCGACACGCACATCACTGCGCTCGGCGGCGCGGCCTCGCTCGAAGCCACGCGCTGGTTCTATCGCCAGCGAGTCGAAGCTGTTATCACTCGCGCGGCGCGCCCCTGGTTCCTGCTTCTCGAAGCCGGTGTCTCCCCCGCTTTCGCACCCGGCTTTGAGGCTGCGCAAACCCAGATCATCGTTCCCGTCCAGCTTCCCGCTGCCCGCACCACGGTCACCGGCATCCGCGCCCCAAAGCAGGACGAGCAGACCATCCGCCCCGACGCCAAGCTGCTCCTTGTCGCCGGCGCCGGCTGGACTAAGAAACAACCCGACGGCCAAATCCACACCGCGGAAGCCTCCGATCTCATCCTGGGCTTCCTGCGCGCGACCGGCGCCTCTCTGGGCAGCTCCAAATCGCTCGTCGACCAGGGCAGCGAAGGGAACTCGGTTCTTCCATTCCTGACGCATTTGAACCAAATTGGCCAGACCGGCGCCACGCCGCGCCACCCTAAGGGCCTGGCCACCTGCTGCCACGGCGAAGAGCCCCACGTCGTCGGCTGGCGATTCATCAGCTCCCGCCGCGCCGTCTCGCTCGACCCCAACTGCGGCTGGACCCGCGGCAAAGCCGACGTCGTTTATATTGCCGACGCCTTCCAGGTGCTCGACAAGCTCAACGCGCTGCTTGAAACGAAAAGCTAGCTATTAGCTTTTAGCTTTTAGCTAGTTTTTAGCTTCTTTAGTTTTTAGTTTTCTCAGGTCTTCTTTAAGGCTTGCGAGTGCTTCGTTTCTCCTATTCCCTATTCCCTATTCCCTATTCCCTATTCCCTGTTCCCTGTTCCCTTGCCTCCAAGTACTTCCCCACAATCCCCGCGCACCGCTCCACAAACGCTCGATCCTCTGCCCCGAATGCAGCCGCCGTGTGGCTGTCGATGTCGATTTCGCCCACGATGCGGCCATGCGCGCGGATCGGCACAACGATCTCCGAGCGTGTCTCAATCGAACAGGCCAGGTAGCGCGGATCGGCCGCCACATCGTCGACCACAATGGTCGTCCCCTGCGCCACCGCCGCTCCGCAAATTCCTCGCGAGACGGGAATGCGCACATGCTCGGTGGGCGCACCCCTGAAAGGCCCCAGCACCAGCGTCTCCGGGTCCTCTGCGTCGAGCATGTAAAAACCCACCCAATCGTAATGCTCAAGGCCGGCCATGCGCTCGACCACAAACTTTTCGAGTTCAGCGAGGCTCGCGGCCTCGCGAGTAAAGGCCTCGATCTCACCGGCAATTCGGTCGAAAGGACGATCCATGATGCCCAGAGTAGCACCGCCTGCGATCAGGCTCGATCCTCCTGCCGGCAAGGTCCACTCATCTGGCCTCCGCCGTCGCAGGATAAGAATGCCGAATTTTGCTCCTCGCAGCTAGCTCACGATTTATTACAGACAGGGCGGCTTTCCCTGCTTATAATGCGTGCGTCGCAGCCTTGAACAAAAATGCTTCCGCCAAACGGAGAACACCCCTTCCCCCACCCTTCGGCCGGAGCATTCGAAAAAGGCCGTGCAACACCAGGAGGTGAACCCTTTGAAAGCAGAAACGTGGTGCAAACCATCCGCCGGCAGCCTGCGGTTCGCAGCGCTCGCCGTACTGGCCTTATCGAGCGCGGGCCTGTTCCTGGCGCAGGGGGAGACCCTGACGAAAGAAGCCGAGGCCAAATTCGTCACCTTGTATCCCGGCGTTTATACCGAGAGGGAAAAGCCGCTGGTTGAGGCGTTCCTGGCCGCCAACAAAGCCATTGAAGACCGCGGACCGGTCGATGTGAAGGCGCTGATCGCCGGAACGCTTCCCAAGGACACTCCGGGAATCGGACCCACTCTGAAAATCACCGAAGCCCTCGCGCGTTATTACGGCGAGAAGTACGACCCGGGCAATTCCCTGCGGGTTGATGCCGCCTATGCGCGCAAGGCGGGCTACAAGGACATTCTGGTTTATCCCACCATTGCCGCCCATGACGATTCGTTCATGGTTCCCTACCCCACCAAGGCGCGCGACACGCTGCTGGTCAGCGACCTGATTCACAGCGTCACTTTCTACAAGCCCATCTACCCGGGAGACACCATGTACTTCGTGGTCGACTCCCGCACCATGACCGACCGCACGCCCCCTGAAGGCTCCATCTACCGCAGCGTCGGCATTGTGAACAAGGGAAGCATTTACAACCAGAAGGGCGAGAAGGTACTTGACGTAACGTATACCGTTCAGGAAAACATCAAAATCTACAAGCAGGGCCTGGCGCCGGCCAATCCCACCTTTGGCGACATGTGGGAGGAGCGGAATCAAAAAAGCTCGACTGGCTCAAAAGCCGCGGGTTCTTCGAGCGGCCCAGGCGGACCGGGAGGGTCTGGCGGTGGGAGCTACAAGTACACCGATGACGACTGGAAGCTCGTCCGCAATCTCTGGGCAAAGGAAAAGATCCAGGGCTCCACGCCGCTCTACTGGGAAGACGTGAAGATCGGCGATGAACCCGCCTTGACGCTGGAGGGGCCGCTCGACAAGGCGCCCAGTGTCGCCGTCCCCTTTGGTATGGGTCTGGGAGGCAGTAAGTCCGAAAAGCTGGCCATCATGGACCCGGCTGTCTTCAAAACCATGGTTCGCTGCGAAACGGACGGTATCTATCGTTCGGCCAACGTCGACGATTACATCCCGCCCGTGCCGAAAGATGCCACAACAGGCGAATTCGGCAGCATGGGCAAAGTCGACGCGGCGCTCAACAGCGGCGCCGGCAGCGGACCCGGAGCATCCGCACCGGCCGCGGCTCCCAAGCCGGGTTGCGTCTCAGGCGCGGGGGGCGGCATGATGAATTTCTCCCGGCGCGATCTCGTCATTCGCCACATCACCAACTGGATGGGCGACAAAGGATGGCTCTACAACATTCGCTGGGGCGGCCTTTACACAGAGGACATGAACCGCGGGACCGACGTTCAAAAACTCCCCGTGAATCCGGAAACAAAGGAATACTCCGAGCTGGTGCCCGAGGCCGTGAAAACAAGCACCCGGGCCGCGGTGGGAGTCACGGGCGATTCCAAGTTCATCGTCGTTCACTCCTACGTTTACAACAAGTACGTTCGCGACGGTGAGTTCTACGTGGACCTTGCCTTCTGGATTGAAGGCTTGAATGGCGGCGCCTTCGGCGAAGGAGCCGTAACGGTTCGCCTGCCATCGAAGAATGCGCAATGATGGGGCTGGCGGATCTCGAGTCCGCAATCCTCCGGGCGGGCATCCCACAATGTTGTGCTGCCCGCTCTAATTCGCCTTCGCTTCGTAGGGAATGATGACGGTTCCCATCTGCCCGGTGGAGTTGTCGCGCACCGCGAATTTCATCTGGTACTTGCCCGGCGCCAGGTCGAGAACCTCCCCAATTCTCAGTCCCGTCTTATTGAAGTCACTCAATCTCTCAGCTTTCAGTTGCAGGGATACGGAGTGGGCGTCCTGGGAAACAGCATTGCCCTTGCCATCGAAAGCCGCCGCCGCAACCTCCAGATCGAGCGCGTTGGCCTTGGTTGGATCGATGCTGAAATTCTCCGCCGGAATGGTGACAATGAACGATCTGTTTTGTTTCGCGCCCTGTTTGTCGGGCTGGGCGGCGTTGGCCGAGGCGTTGGCCTCGGTCACGGGGCGCACCTTCAGCCGCACTCCGGTATAGGCGATCGGCGACAGCAGCGCGTCGTTGATCTGCTTCCGCCGGTTCGCCGGCGTATCCTCGGCAGGCGACGCCACGTAGAAGCCCTCTCGAGCTCGTACGCGCGCGCCGTTCACGTCGGCCTTCACCTTCAGCTTCCTCCATCCCGGTTTGCTGTCGCCGCCTTGCAGGTAGAAACCCAGCATGTAGTAAGTGCGCGAGTCGTCCACCGCGTCGGAAAAGCACTTTTCCAGCCCGTTTGAGTCAATGCAGGCCCGCCCGCCTGTCGCGCCGGCGATGGAGCGCATGGTTTCCTGCTGCTCGTGGCGCTGGTCGTAGGGAATGGTCGTGGAGCGCATGGGGAATCCCCGCGACTCGCCGTAACTGGTCGAGGTGGAACTGGAACTCGAGGAAGTGCTCGATGAAGCCGAATTATACGTCGATGTGTAGTAGTTATTCATCAAGCCCACGGCGTCGACCGGATAGACGGCGACATTGGCCGCGATCAAGGTCCGCCAGGTCTTTTCGTACTCATCCACCATGTCCACGCCCATGCGATTGAACGACAACGGATCGTCGATCATGAACGGAAAGCCGCCCGTGGCCCAGATCAGCGTCTTGCGCCCGGGAACGGCCTTGAAAGCCTCGGCGATCTGCTTGAAGGCCGCCAGCGTTTTTGGGATCGTGTCCCGCGTGTAGTAGGCCGCGATCATGTCATCGGTTTGCTGCAGGAATTCGTCGACCTGCATCATCGTGGAGCCTGCCGTGGGCGTCGAGGAGGATGACGAGGACGAGGAAGAGGAGGATGAGGTGGTGGCGGAGACGACCGCGGCGTCCATTGCGGCGGCCTGGGTGGAAAATGCCAGGTTGCTGCTGTCATCCGCCAACTGCGCATTGATCGAGTCGAGAGATGTGTACTGAGAGTTGATGCTCTTCAGCGCCGCGATCAGCACCGAAGTGTCGGTCGTGAACGGATGCAGTTCGTGCAGGCCGGTGTAGTTCAGCCCGAAGAGCGCGGTCGGCTCGTCGCGCGAGATCGAGGTCGAGAGGTAGTTGATGAGCGCTCTCTTGGCTTCCATCTGGCGCATGACCGGCGTGTTCAGCATATCCAGAATCACGATCGTCACCCGCCACTGATGGGAGCGGTCCAGCGCGAAATTGGCAGTCTCGTCAGTGTTGGCCGCCACTGCCGCTTTCGGCGCCGCGTTGTCGGTTGTCACCTCTTCAAAGACACCGATCTTCTGCTCCTTTCCGTCTTCCTCCACATGAAAGGCATCTCTGGAGAGGCCCGTGATTGGGTCGCCCTTTTTGTCGGTCAGAATCACAGGCACAAGCACCAGGTCGCTGCTGCTGACGATCTTTGTCTGCGGCGCCTCCTGCGCGACGGCGCTTTCTCCTTTTGCCGCTGCAGCGGCGGGGGTTTGAGCTCTGTCCTGGGCGCTGCCGCGGCTTGCAAACGGCTGGCACCACATGAAAAACAAAATCATCAGGGCGGCTGGAACAGTGCGGCGTCGAAACATGGCTTTCCTCCTCGTGCGAGTCCGTCTTCAGGTGACGCAAAGACGTAAGGAATAGATGGAGCGCTGATCTACGGATGGATACAAACTGATAGACGCGAGAACCCGCAGATCGTCTTACATGCAGGGATTCCAGGCCGCAACACGAACCTCTCCCGCGACTACCCTCTTTAGAATGAGTCGGGCTTGAATGACGAGCGATTTTGACGTCCGGCGACGGCAAAAAAAGTGTGCTTCGCCGTTCCGGATGGTTTCGACCGGGGCATATAATCTGACCCCAGGAAAGGAGGGTGGACGATGCCCCAACAGACTCAAAGCTCAGACCAGAACAAGAAAATTGTCCATAGGTTCGTGGAAGAGTGCTGGAACAAAGGGAACGTGAACACGGCCTCCGAATTCCTCACGGAGCGTGTGCGATTCCACGATCCGGTCTTCCCCAACCTGAACGCCGGAATTCAAAACGTCAAAAACCACATCGAGCAATGCCGCAAGGCGTTTCCCGATCTCAATTTCACCATCGATGACACCATCGCCGAGCGCGACGAGGTCGTGATTCACTGGACGGCTCGCGGGACGCAACGAGGACCGTTCCTCAGCATGCAACCCACCAACCGCAAGTGCACCGTCAACGGCACTTCGATCTACCGGATCGAGGGAGACAAGATTGCCGAAGAGTATGCAAACTGGAACCTGGCGACCATGATGGCGCAACTCGGTGTCGTTGAACTGCCGAAAGAGGCAATGAGCGGCGCTCAATCGTCGTCAACGCATGAAAGCAAAACCCGTTCTTGATCGTTCACTTTAGAAATTTCCCCTCGCCGTCTGCACAACCCGGCGGAAAAACACTTGATCGGCGCCGCGCCGGCTATCGAACGCTGCGTTCGTCCTGACAATGAGGCCCACTCCTGCGCGTCTTTTGTTGCCGTTTGTTGGTTGTTGCGGAGTGGGCTCATTGCGCGGCTGCGCTCTCTGCTCAGCCCCGATACTGTTCTTCGCTCACCGGCTCCATCCACTCCGCGGCTTTGCCGTCGAGCTTCTCCTGGATGGCGATGTGCGTCATCGCCGTCTCCGGCGCTGCTCCGTGCCAGTGCTTTTCGCCCGGCGCAAACCAGACCACATCGCCGGGTCGAATCTCCTCTGCGGGTCCGCCCCAGCGCTGAACCCTGCCGCAGCCGGACGTCACAATCAGCGTCTGACCGAGAGGATGCGCATGCCAGTGCGTGCGCGCGCCAGGCTCGAACGTGACATGGGCGCCGGAAACGCGCGCCGGACCGGGCGCCTCAACCAGCATGTCGATACGCACCGAACCTGTGAAATACTCCTCCGGCCCCTTGGCCGAAGGCCGAGTTCCAACCCGCTTGATCTCCATCATCCATTCTCCTCGCTGAAGTCCTCAGTCCCTTACTCTCTATTCCCTATTCCCTATTCCCTGTTCCCTAATCCCTAATCACAGCCCAGTCATCTTCTCCAGGTGCTCCGGGTAGCGATTGCCTTCGATCGCGATCTCCCGGCTGGCGGTGTCAATTTCGCGCAACTCATCCGCCGTCAACTCCACCGAGAGCGCTCCGAGGTTTTCGTCGAGACGTTGCAGTTTGGTCGTGCCCGGAATAGGGACGATCCACGGCTTCTGCGCCAGAATCCATGCCAGAGCAATCTGTGCCGGGGTCGCGTTCTTCCGTCCGGCGATCCGGCTCAGAAGATCGACGATCGGCCGATTCAACTTGCGCGCCTCCGGCGTGTAGCGCGGCAGAGTGCTGCGGAAATCGTTGCTCTTGAGTTCGGTCTTTTCGTCGATCTTGCCCGCCAGAAAGCCCTTGCCCAGTGGGCTGTAAGGGACAAGGCCGATCCCGAGTTCTTCCAGCGTGGGCAGGATCTCCGCCTCAAGCCGCCTTCGCCACCAGATCGAGTATTCGCTTTGCAGCGCTGTCACCGGCTGCACGGCATGAGCGCGGCGGATCGTTTGCGCGCCCGCTTCCGACAAACCAAAGTGCCGCACCTTGCCCGCACGGATCAGATCCTTCACCGCTCCCGCAACCTCCTCGATGGGCACATCGGGATCAACCCGGTGCTGATAGAAAAGATCGATCACGCCGGTCCTGAGCCGCTTCAGCGAGGCGTCGGCAACCTGCCTGATGCGCTCCGGACGGCTGTTCACGCCCTGCCAGCCCGGACTTCCATCGGGATGCAGGTTGAAGCCGAACTTGGTGGCAATCACCACTTGATTGCGCACGGGCTCCAGCGCCTCGCCCAGAAGATTCTCGTTCGTGAATGGGCCGTAGACCTCCGCGGTGTCGAAGAATGTGACGCCGCGATCGACGGCCGCGCGAATCAGGGCGATCATCTCTTTCGTGTCATGTGGATCTCCGTAGGAAAAGCTCATTCCCATGCAGCCAAGCCCCAGCGCGGAGACTTCCAGGCCGCTCTTCCCTAACTCACGTTTTTCCATGGTCATTCTCCTTGCTGTATGCCACCCAGCCCTACTCGGATTTCAACGAAGCCATGTCGATCGAGAAGCGGTATTTCACGTCGGACTTCAGCATCCTCTCGTAGGCCTCGTTGATCTTCTGAATCGGGATCACCTCGACGTCGGATGTGATGTTGTGCTTGCCGCAGAAATCGAGCATCTCCTGCGTCTCGGGAATGCCCCCGATCAGCGAGCCGGAGAGGCTGTGGCGCCCGAAGATCAGGCTGAGCGCGTTCAATTCGTGCGGCTTCACAGGAACGCCGACGATGGTCATGTTGCCGTCAATGCGCAACTGCTGGAGGTAGGCATTGATGTCGTGCCGCGCGGAGACGGCATCGAGAATGAGGTCGAAGCTGCCGGCATGTTTCTTCATCTGGCTCGCGTCCGTGGAAAGAACCACTTCGTCGGCGCCCAGGCGAAGCGCATCCTCTTTCTTGCTGGGTGAGGTCGTAAAAACTATGGTGTGCGCGCCAAACGCGTGTGCAAACTTCACCCCCATGTGGCCCAGCCCGCCCAAGCCGACAATGCCCACCTTCTTGCCCTTCGCGGCGCCCCAGTGGCGCATGGGCGAGTAGGTGGTGATGCCGGCGCAGAGCAGCGGCGCCGCTCCGGCAAGGCTCAAGTTTGAAGGCACGCGCAACACAAATCGCTCATCCACGACCACGCTGTCCGAATAGCCGCCGTAGGTCACTTTCCCGTCCATGTGCTTGTCGGGCGAGTTGTAAGTGAAAACCGCGCCCGGGCAGAACTGCTCCATGCCTGCCTTGCACGCCGCGCAGGAGCCGTCGGAATCAACCAGGCACCCTACAGAGCCCAGGTCGCCGGCCTTGAACTTCTTTACCGCCGAGCCGACCTTGGTTACGCGCCCCACAATTTCATGGCCGGGAACGCAGGGGTAGACCGTCGGCATAGCGCCGCTCCACTCGTTGCGAACCTGGTGGAGATCGGAGTGGCAGACGCCGCAGAACAGAATTTCGATTTGCACGTCAGTGTCGGTCGGATCGCGCCGCGCGATCGTGGTGGAGGCAAGCGGCGATGTTGCGCTGGTAGCCGAGTATGCTTTCGCTTTGTACATAAAATCACCTTTGCCTTTCCGGTTTTCTCGCCAGATGGGTTTTGTTGAGCAGATAAATGGACGTCAGGCGTTCGGTTTGTCTTTCCGGGGAACCACGCAGCCCTTAACAGCCAATCTTACCGGAATTCTCTCCGGCTTTGACTTCTCCGCCTGAGACAGCTTGTCCGATTCGGGCAAGCCGCCGTTGCCTCAAGCTACCGGCTCGGGCAGTATGACGTTCGCCTTGGGCAGTTTACGAGCCAGACAATTTTGCGGCCTTTCGCCTGTACAGTTCACTTGCGCCGTTTCCTCTGCGTTTCGGCCAGCAGCCCGCGCGCCAGCGCGCGAATGCCAAACTCGAAACCGCTCGACAGGAACTCGTGAGCGTAGGGAGCGGCCTCAAGCAAATGGGGAAACTCACCCGCGGGAAGGTTCCAGGCCGTGCCCTCGCGGTGCGCCGGGCTGGGCTTTGCAGCGTCTTCATGGGTCAGCATCATCCCCGCCGCTCCGCGCACAGCCGCGGCTATGGCATTCATGCCGGCCAGGGACTTCGCGGGCGGCAGTCCTGCTTCGCGAAGTATTCGAAGAAGCAGTTCCACCGGCCGCAGGGCGGCCTGTGTCGCCGGTCCATGCCCCAGAAGGATGGGGAGTGCGTTGACATGCGCCAGCAGAACGTCCCGATAGCTGCAAGCGGCGCGCAGTATTCTTTTTTCGGGCGGATCCGCGGGGTCGTCTACAGAAAGGTCGATCTCGGCCATCACCGCTTCGACAATGGCGTCCAGCAGGGCCTGTTTGTTGGGAATGTAGTAGTAGATCGCCATTGGATCCACGCCCAAATCGGCCGCCAGCCGGCGCATGGAGAGCGCCTTGAGACCGTGCCGGTCTACCAAGGCCAAGGCAGCAGTGACGATCGCGGCCCGGCGCAGGGCCGGAGTGGCGCGCCGCCGGCGTGGCACGCCCGCATGGCGACGACTGGCGGCACGGCCAGGGGTTCTTGTGGATGGCAATTTGTTTATCCTCCTGAGTTCCGCCGTTAGATCCCGCGAAACGGCTGTGAGGATTGCACGGCTCCTGGAACGGCCCCGTGGCGGAATGCCGCTCGTGTGCCGGGGCCGCGGAATACTTCTTGACAAATTCATTCTACACCGTTGAATGAGAAAGCATCTATTTCTACACCGTAGAATTACTGCGGGGAAGGAGCCAACCCATGAAGATCGCGATTCTCAACGGAGAACCGGAAATCGGATCGTCCTTCGAGGGCTACGTTTGCCAGATCGCCGAGCAACTGCGGGCGGCTCGTCAAACGGTGACCAAACTCGACTTGAGAGCGCTCAACCTGAAAGGCTGCTCCGGTTGTTTTGGCTGCTGGGTCAAGACGCCGGGCGAGTGCACCAAGAAGGACGACAGCGCCCTCGTCTGCCGCACGGTGATCGCCTCCGATCTGGTGCTGATGGCCGCGCCTGTCCTTATGGGATTTACATCGGCATTGCTCAAGCGGGCCACAGACCAGTTGATTCCGCTCCTCCATCCGTATTTCGCAATGCAGGGCGCGGAGGTTCACCATCGGCCGCGCTATGCTCGCTATCCCCACTTCGGCCTGATTCTCGGCGCAGGGCCGCAGACGGATGCCGAAGACATCGAGATTACGGTAGCCATCTGGGGCCGCACGGCCCGCAACCTGAAATCCCGCCTCGTCTTTATTGCCGCAAACGGAATGCTTCTCGATAGCGGCATAAACACCGGATGGACGCAGGGCGCGAAACCGGCGATCCTCGAACTTAATGAACAGATGATTCGTCTTAACAGCTCCGCGTCGGAGGTGGCCGATGAGCTCCTTGCTGCTGCTTAACGGATCGCCCAGGGGCGAGCGCTCGAACACTATGAGGATGCTGGCCCTTATCGCCGAAGGCTGCGTGGAAGCAGGATCGGGCACGCCCGAGATTCTTCATCTGGCCAAAGCGGCGGATTTCGCGCGTGCCACCGCAGCGTTCGCATCTGCCGACGCTATCCTTGTCGGAACACCTCTCTACACCGACGCCATGCCCGGACTGGTGAAATCTTACTTTGAGTCTCTGGCGCCCTACGTGGGCGCCGCCGAAAACGGAGGCCGGAATCCGGTGTTGGGTTTTCTCGTCCAGTCGGGGTTTCCCGAAGCCCTGCACTCGCGCAGGATCGAACGCTACTTCGAAAAGCTGGCGCGCCGTCTCGGATCGCCTTACGCCGGCACAATTGTCCGCGGCGCTGGAGAAGCGATGGCGCATATGCCCCGCAAAGCGAACCGCAAGCTGTGGCAGAACTTGCGCGCGCTGGGCCGCCAGTTCGCCGGCGAGGGCCGCTTTCACGAGACAGAACTGCGGGCAGTCGCGGGCATCGAAAGATTCTCCGCCTTCTCAGCCGCTCTCCTTGCGCTTGCGGTCCGGCTTGGGCTTGTGCAGTTCTTCTGGGATCGCCAGCTGAAGAAGAACGGCGCCTGGGAAAAGAGATTCGCAGCCCCTTACGGCGACAATTTCATGGGATGAGCGTTGAGTCCGCCGGTGGCGTTTCGCAATTCGAATCGAAGCCCATCCGCCTCAAATTCCCGGCTCGGGCAGCTCGACGTTCGCCTTCGGCAGCACGCCCGCCTCTGCCGCCATTCGGAAGAACCCCTGCATGCCTTCGATGCATTCCTCGTCGAGCGCGTAATGAATGTTGGTCGTGAGATAAGCGCGAATCGTATCGGCGGGAATCGGCAGGCGCTTCGACCACTCGGCCACAAGCGCCTCAACGTTCTGGCACCCGTGAATGCGCGACTGGATGAAGTCGTTCGCGATTCCTTCGTCGAGCGGGCAGTCCGGCGAAGCCGCCCACACCGCCGAGATGTAAGGCAGGCCGGTCAGCGAAATCCACTCTTGGGCGATGTCGTGATAGGCCAGCTCCTCCCCAGTGCGGGCCATACGGTCGGCGCGGTCTTCCAGCGCCAGCAGCGCAGGATCGCCGATGACCACGGCGGCGTCGGCCTCATCGAGCATACGGTCCAGATGGGCGGCAAATGGTACGAATGCCGCTGCCGGGTTGCCCCACTTGTGAAAAAGAATGCGAGTGTAGGCGATGGTCGTCCGACTGGCCGTGTCCGCGGCCACGGAGCGGATTTCTCTCAACGGCTGGCCGGCGCGGCGAACAAGGATCAGCGAACGCACGCGCGCCTTCGAGGCGATGGTGCAACCAGGCAGAACCCTGAGTTGGGGCGCCGAAGCGAGCGCGGCAATGGGGATCAGACCCAGATCCGCCGTTCCGTCGATGAGCCGGGCGGCGCACTCGGAAGGCGCCATCCGGTCGATCCGGTAGCGGCGCGCCAGAGCGGCATCGAGCGGTGGATGCTCGAAATCCCACATCAACGGCGCAGGGTTCAGGAAGTCAATGGCGGCGATACGCAGGCAGGAATCCGTACGAGGGCTCAGGCTCATTTTCAGTCCCTATGCATTGTAGAAGATGAAGCCAAAGCGCCGTGGATCGCTTGACATAGCCGCCCGGGCACGATAACTTGAGCGCAATTCCTTCCAGTGAGGCTCGGGTTTCTTGCGGAGAAAATCGAAGTGTACGAAATTCGGGCAGAAGCTGTACGAACTTCAGACAGAAGTGTACAAAATTCGGACAGTTGAGCGGGCATAACAAATGGCAGAAACTCAAACCGGGCAGCTGATCGCGCTCGATGACGACCGGTTGGCTTGGCTGGCGCTGGCACTGACTCCTGGCCTCGGGCCCAGGCGGATTCTGGAGGCCGTCGAGCAGCTCGATACCCCGGCGCAACTGTTTACGCTTTCGCTTACCGCTCTCGAGGGCCTGCGTTTCCCGGCAGAGGCGGCGCAGTTCCTCTTTGAAGGCAAGGGGCGCAGCGCGGCTGAAGCCGAGTGGGCGCGCGTCCGCGAGCAGGACGCCACGATTGTCAGCTTCACCTGCCCGGAGTATCCCGAGCGGCTTCGCGAGATTTACGATCCCCCGCCAGTGCTGTGGGTGCGCGGCGACGTTCGGCTGCTGGCCAGGCCTTCCATGGCGATTGTCGGAACGCGGCACCCCACTCCATACGGCGCGGGCATCGCGGAAATGCTGGCGCGCGACCTGGCGGCGAGGAATCTGCTGATCGTCAGCGGAATGGCCCGGGGCATCGACTCCTGCGCCCACAAGGGGGCGCTGGCGGCCCGCATGCCCACGCTGGCCGTTTGGGGAACGGGAATCGACGTTGTCTATCCGAAGGAAAACAAGAAGCTCGCCGAAGAGATTCTCTCCAGCGGCGGAGCGATTGTGAGCGAACTCCCGATGGGGACCTTTCCGGCGCCACAGAATTTTCCCCGCCGCAACCGGATCCTCAGCGGAGTCAGCGTGGGGGTTCTGGTGGTGGAGGCCGGAGAGAATTCCGGAACGCGCGTGACGGCCCGCTGCGCCATGGAGCAGAACCGGGATTTATTTGCAGTGCCGGGCAATGTGACCAACAAGGGCTCCTGGACGCCGAACACGTTGATTAAACAGGGCGCCAAACTGGTAGCCACATGGGAAGACGTCTGGGAAGAACTGCCCTCGCAGGTGCGCATCGAACTTGAGTCGGCCGCGCCGGCTGCATCCAGATCGCCCTCCACCGCATCTCTATTGCCTGATCCCGTGCTCCGGCCTCAGGAAGCCATCGTGCTCGAAGTTTTGAGAGCCGACCAGAGCACGCACATCGACGAGCTGCTGGAGCTCGTCGAGATGCAACTGACCTCCTCGGAGGTCTTTACCGCGCTTTTTGAGCTGGAGATGGCGGGCCGCATTCGCCAATTGCCCGGGAAAAACTACGTCAGGACGATGTAAAAACAAAGCTCAAGACGCTCAGGATCAATGCGAAACGCATTCCAAAAGCGCGAAACCGAGTTCCCGCGAGTGGAAATCCGGTGGTGTTCCGTGTTAGGGTGCTGACTTTGTAGGCAATTTTTTGAGCCCGAGATAAATCGGTGCGGGTAGTTGTGCAAAAAATCGAAATATAACCACGGGCCTTTCGGAGAGTCCAACAGGCCTGACGGGTAAAAGAGGCTTTGAAAACCGGGATGGCAACAGGCAAGTCATTGGTGATCGTTGAGTCGCCCGCCAAGGCGAGAACGATCGAGAAGTATCTGGGCAAGGGATTCGATGTGCGCGCATCGATCGGCCATATCATGGACCTGCCCAAAAACGATCTGGGTGTCGAGTTGAAGAAGCGTACCTTCGTGCCGAAGCTGGTGGTTTCGCCGGGCAAGGAAAAGGTCGTCGATCAGCTCAAGAAACTTGCTCTGAAGGCCGACGACATCTATCTGGCGCCCGACCCGGACCGCGAAGGCGAGGCCATCGCCTACCACCTGGCGTTGCAATTGGGCAAAGACGCAAAAGAGAGAAAGAAGATCCGCCGCGTCACCTTCAACGAGATCACAAAGAAGGCAGTGCAGGACGCCTTTCAGCATGCCCGCGACATCGACCAGAATCTGGTAGATGCGCAGCAGACCCGCCGAGTGCTCGACCGTCTGGTGGGCTACCAGATCTCGCCGCTTCTTTGGGACAAAGTGCGCCGCGGCCTCTCGGCCGGGCGTGTGCAGACCGTGGCCCTGCGGCTGATCGTAGAGCGCGAGGCCGAGATCGCGGCCTTTCAGCCCGTGGAGTACTGGACCATCGACGCCATCCTGCACCCCAGGCAGCAGGATGACGCAAAGTTCAAGGCTCGGTTCATCGGCATCGACGGTGTGCCCTCGCGAGTGCCCAACGGCCAGGACAAGGACGGAAAGGACCTGTTCATCTCCAGTTCTCTGGCCGGCAAAGAGGCAGCCGATGGTGTGCTGGCCGACCTTCAAAACGCAAGCTGGACCATCTCCTCCGTCCAGGCTCGCGAGCAGCAGCGCAGGCCTCTGCCTCCGTTCATCACGAGTCAGTTGCAGCGCGACGCCGCAAACAGGCTGGGCTTTAATGTGCGCCGTACCATGGGCGTGGCGCAGCGCCTTTACGAGGGCGTGGACCTGGGTGATGAAGGAACCACCGGTCTGATCACCTATATGCGCACCGATTCCCCTCGCGTGGCGCCGGAAGCTATCGAAGCGGCGCGGCAGTGGGTCGCCGGGCAACTGGGACGCGAATACCTGCCCGAATCGCCAATTCTTTACAAGGGCAAATCTGACGCGCAGGACGCTCACGAGGCCATTCGGCCCACCGACGCTTCGCGCACTCCGGAGTCGATCGCCCGCTACCTGAGCAACGAACAACTCAAGCTCTACACGCTCATCTGGAAGCGCTTCGTGGCCTCGCAGATGGTCCCCGCCGTCTACGACATCACGACGGCCAACATCATCGCCGCATCGGCGAAGACCGGAAAGAAATACGATTTCCGCGCGAGTGGCAAGGTGGTTCGCTTCGACGGATTCCTCAAGCTCTACGAGGCTGAAGAGGAGAAGAAGGACGAGGACGACGATTCGTCAGGAAGACTCCCCAGCCTGGATGGCGTCAGCACCCTGAGGCTGGACGAACTCTTACCTGAGGACCACTTCACCCAGCCGCCGCCGCGATACAACGAGGCTTCGCTGGTCAAGGAACTGGAAGAGCGCGGCATCGGCCGGCCTTCCACCTACGCTTCGATCATCAGCACCATTCAGGACCGCGAATACGTGGTCAAGCACGGCGGCTCGCGCGGCCGCTTCTATCCCACCGAGATCGGCGTGGTGGTTTGCAAGCTGCTGGTCAAGAATTTTCCTTACATCTTCGACACAAAGTACACCGCGCGCCTTGAAGAGGAACTGGACGACATCGAAGAAGGCAAGGAGAAGTGGACCGATCTTCTGAACGGCTTTTACGGCTACTTTGAGAAGGAACTGAAGGACGCCGGAAAGAAGATGGAAAACATCAAGAAGCTGGAGCAGAGCACAAGCGAGAAGTGCGACCTGTGCGGCGCGCCGCTGGTGCTCAGGTGGGGCAAGTTCGGCACGTTCTACGCCTGCTCGACCTACAACAAGAAGGACCCCTCAAGCTGCACCTTCACCAAGGAGAACATCGCCGCCAAGCCCGACCTGAACACGCCCGAGGCTCAGGAGGCAGGCGATACCGAGGAGTATTGCGAAAACTGCGGCAAGGTCATGGTGATGCGGCGCGGCCTCTTCGGACCCTTCATGGCATGCCCGGATTACAATGCCGATCCGCCCTGCAAGACCTTCCGGAAGCTCAGCCAGAAACAGCAGCAGAAGCCGCCGGAGCCTACCGGCGAAGATTGTCCGGAATGCGGCAAGCCCCTCGTGCTTCGCCAGGGCGCTTACGGTGAGTTTGTCTCCTGCTCCGGCTACCCCAAATGCAAATACGTCAAGCAGAACCTGATCGAAGGGTTGAAATGCCCGAAGTGCGGCGAAGGGGGCGTGGTGGAACGCAAGGCTCGCCGCGGCAATCTTTTCTGGGGCTGCACGAACTATCCCAAGTGCGATTTCACGTCGAACTACAAGCCGGTTGCGAAGAAGTGCCCACAGTGCGGGAGCCCCTGGCTGATGGAAAAGACACTTCGTACAGGAGTCTATCTGGAGTGTCCGAACAAGAAGAAGTCTGCCGAGGAAGAATCCACAACCCGCAGGCGCGGCAAAAAAACCACGCCCCCGTCCGAGGCAGGCACAGTTCACTGCACCTACTCCAAGCGCATCGGCGACCCTCCTCCCAAGCCCACAGCCGAAACCCACGGGCCGGTCGCAGAGAAGTCCGCAGCCGAGGGAATGACAGCCGGCGTGACTGGCTGAGAGGGCTTTCGAAATCTGTTCGCCAGCTTTCCGGCGATACGATACCATGAGCACCGGAGGAAGACTCGATGGAACGGATGCTGGCCACCCCGGCCGATGCCGAGATTATTTTGAAGCTTTATGAACTGCGCACCGAAGCCGTGATGCGGCAGGCGCGCGCCTGGATCGGCCAGTTCTGGCCTAAGAACGCGGCCGAGTTTCTTGCCGTCGCAGAGAACATGGCCGACCCCCACAACGCCTTTCTGCGTCAGGTGACGAGCTACTGGGAGATGGCCGCTGCCCTGGTGCTGCACGGCGCGGTTTCTTCGGACTTGTTTATCGATAGCAACGGGGAGGGCTTCTTCGTGCTGGCCAAGTTTGCGCCATTCCTCGACGAGATCCGGGCGAAAAATCCAGGCTTCCTTATGAAGACCAGCGAACTGGTGAACCGCTATTCGGCCGCCGCCCAGCGCTACGAGATGACCTTGAAGGCCGTCAATGGCGTCCGGGAGAGGCTGGCCGCAGCCCCGCGGTAGCCCGCCGGCGCTCGCAGCTTCGAAAATTCTTGTCGAAGGGCGGCAGCGGGAGTCATGATAGGGATCAGCCGTTAACCCGGGCGGGCCGGCGGATATCTCTGCCTCCGAGCCCGCCGACAAGCGGAAGTGGGACAGCGAGGCCGGCTGTTAGCTCTGTCGCCCCTCACCCCTCAGCCCACGGCAAGGCGGGGAGAGAATCGAAAGGCTGGGTAAGGATCGAGTCATGGCGCGAGCCATTTGGAACGGCAGAGTCATTGCCGAAAGCGAGAAAACAGAAGAATTTGACGGCGAGGTGTACTTCCCGGAGAGCAGCCTGAAGCGCGACTATTTCCGGACCAGTTCCACCACCTCCACGCACCCCAAAAGGGGCCAGGCCCGTTATTTGACGCTGGTGATCGACGGGCAGGATAACCAGGACGCCGCCTTCTACTATCCCGATCCCCAGCCAATAGCGCGCAGGATCAAGGGCTACGTCGCCTTCTGGCGCGGGGTGGAAGTGCAAAAATAGGGCAGCCCACCACCAGCTCAAGGCACTGCCCGAACACGGCTCGGTCTGCGTTCATCCGTTCAGCAGGAACCCGGCGCCTCGCTCGGTCGCGCTGCCACTATAAGAGTTGCGCCACGATTGATAAAAGATCCCATCGCCACCAGCGGCACGGCGAACGCCGTGAGGATTGCGCCGGCTGCAACACTCGCAAGCTTCTCGGCGGCGCTGCAGGCAGGGGTACGCCCCATCAACACATCCAAGAACACATTCGGCGTGGGCAGAAGACAATTCAATGCGCTCTGAGGCCACCCAATCAGGTCGTATTCCAACTCCTGGTGCCTCCACCAAGCGGGGCGAAAACCTGTGGCATGCAATAGGCCCGACAGAGAAGTTTTGTTGTAGTGATACAGATGCCGGGGCACGTCGAGATGAAACCATCTCCGCCCAAACAGCCTGGCTTGGATGCCATCGAAATTTGGGACTGCAACGAGCAAGACACCCTTGGGAGCAAGACGCCTGCGAACGCTCTTAAGAATTTTCAACGGGTCGCGCAAATGTTCCAGGCTGTGCCAGAACGTGATGCAGTCGAACAGGGAGCCCTCAGGGATCTCGCCAATATCCTTGACGACATCAATGCCTCTATGCCGGGCTGGGAAGGGGTTCAGTTCCGTTCCGAGAACTCGCCACCCGCCCTTCCGGGCCGCAAGCAGGAAGCCTCCGTCGCCGCAGCCTATATCGAGCAGCGATCCCGGCTTCCTCGCAGACGTGAAGCCAGCCAGGACTGAGATTCTTCTTTTGTTGCAGCGCACGGCACTCGCGCCGTGCCTTCCCCCGTGGTAATTCTCGTAGTAGGGCGAAAGGTCGCCAGGCATTGGGTCTGTTATCCCTAACCCGCAACCCTCACAACGCATGACGTCAAAATTGCCCGTGCCTGGATTTTCCACGTCGCGCAAGCGAAGATTGAGTTTCCCGCCGCACAGCGGGCACGTCTTGCCGCAGGGATCTATATCTTGCCATGATAGTGTGCTCAAGAAACCACTCCAGACGTCAATTCCTTCGCTTTGACGCAAAGCGCATTCCGAAAATGATGGCGCTCACCCAAACGTCGAGCCTGCGCCTGCTCAGCGCCGATCCATGCCTTCGGCCGCATGTTCTTTAGTGGAAACGCGCCTGCAACGATCAGAACGACGATCGCCGGCTCGATCGGCTGGCGGTAATCCATCAGGGCAAGCGTCAGATAGTATGTCAGCGGGAACACCGTGATCAAGATCAGATAGGGGAGAGCTTCGACGGCATTCTCACGTAAAAAACGAACAATGCCGCGCAGCATCAACACGGTTACAACGACAAGCATGAACATCAGGGGCAACTCGGTAGGCTCGCTCCGCAGATAATTGCTTGAAAAGCTCCAGTATCCCGTCCAATACATGATGAGCCGCCGCAAAGATGCAATCCCGACAGACCATGGGTTATCGCGGATAAAGGCGGCAACCATCACGTGCCGATTTTCAAAAAAACCCGTCTCTCCCATCGATACGAATTTCTGCATCTCGGCGGCATCGGATCCCGGCTCGCCGTCGCGAAAGAAAGGATACCTGTCCGGCATATTGTCCTGAATGTTGCCGGCGTAAACGTTGGACCAGTAGTTGTCGCGGATCGGGCACAACACATGGAGTACCCGATAGTTCCGTACGGTCCACGGCGCCAGAGCAGCGAGCACCCCAACGCAGGTGAGCGCGCCGTAAAGCAGCCATCTTCCATTCGATTTTGCCCGTTTCCACAACGCCAGGATCAGCAGAAATGGCAAGCAGGACAGCACGGCAGGATTCGAGTTCGCCGTAATCCCGTATAACAAGCCGAAGCCGAGCCATTCGATCCACTTTGATGATTTATGAATACGCTGGACGATGCAGAAGCATGTGGCAAAAAGCAGCGAGGTCAGCGAGTAGTCCCAGACCCGGCAGGCGGAGAAATAGATGGCAAGCGGGTACAGCGCCCAGAGCCAGCTCGCGAACCGCCCCCCCCTCAATCCCAGAGAATGCTTGGCGCTGAAATACACGGGGATACACGTGAGCGAGGAAAACAGACTATTGATGGAAAGAATGACGAATGCAGAGGTGAGCGAGTAAATCCCGAAAAGCCGAAACACCCCGGAAAGCACCACGGTATACAACGGCGCCACCATCGCCGTGGGCGCGCTGGTGTTGAAAAATGGCGAAGCAAATCCATGGCCGCTGGCGAGCGAGCGCGCCACCCAGCCCACCTCCCAGCCAAACTGCTCGTAGAACTTGTCCGCATCAGGCAACTGGCGATAGTAGAAGACCACCACGATCATCCGGATCGCGAAGGCAACCAGCATGGGAGGGATCAGTTGCCGAATCCAGGCAGACTTGGGCCGCCTCTTGAGCCTCCGGGGTCACTTCGAATTTTGTATTCATGAAAGGCCCGCCGGGTGAACGCTAGGATCAGGTGCTGCTGGTCGGGGCAAACAAGGAATCTTTCATCCTCGGCGCCGGTTCATCGTGCGCTTCCGGCGTACTTGGAGTCGTAGTGCTGGTGCACATTCCTCCCCGCCGCATCGAACCTGCGTATTCGGGTCAGGCCCAGCTTATGGGCTACAAATCCGGCTGTCGTCTGCATCACTCCCAGCCCGTAGGTGACACTGCGCCGGAAATTGATCGACGAAGCCTCGCTGAAATACTTGGTGGGGCAGGAGATCTCGCCGATGCGAAAGCCGAACATCACCGCCTGCGCAATCATCTGGTTGTCGAAGACGAAATCATCCGAGTTTTCCAGCAGCGGCAGGGCTTCCAACAGCTCGCGGGAAAAGGCGCGATAGCCTGTGTGATACTCCGACAGCTTTACGCGCAAAAACAGATTCTGAAAAGCGGTCAGGAACCGGTTGGCGTAGTACTTGTAACGTGGCATGCCGCCGCGCAATGCTCCGCCGCCCAGAATGCGCGAGGCCAGCACCATGTCGTAAACGCCGCTCGCGATCATCCCCGCCATGGCCGTGGCCAGTTGCGGCTCGTATTGATAATCGGGGTGCACCATGACGACGATATCGGCGCCGGCCGCCAGCGCCTCGCGGTAGCAGGTCTGCTGGTTGCGCCCATAGCCATAGTTCGCGTCGTGTACAAAGGTGACAAGCCCCAGCCGCTGGGCAAGCGCCACCGTGCTGTCCCGGCTGGAGTCATCGACGAGAATTCGAATGTCGACTTCCTCCGGCAGCTCGCTTACCGTTTTCTCGAGCGTCTTCTCGGCGTTGTACGCCGGCATGACGACGGCGATTTTCTTCCCGTGAATCATAAGAACGCCACCGTTGAATGATAAGAAATTTGTAACCTGTAAATCATAAAGAAGCCGTAAAAAACCTCTGGAGTAACACGAACGCCAAGAGATTACGTTTAACCCAGAAACACCGTCGGTAACCTGAAGTTGCGGCCGTGCTCCATAATGCGGCATGAACGCGGGTTTCGGATGCTCCCAGCGCTGAAATGATAAGCTGGACGCAATTTCCGATCCGCGGCCGGATTCAGATGAGCGCCGAGGGTCTCTCTCAGTTTAGACGGATTCCGCCTGGTCAAGTATCACGTTCCATCATGGAACAGAAGATGAATTGCAGGGGTAAGGAACAGAAGGAGTTAGGCCTTGCGCGTCGTTTTTGCGGCTTCCGAATGCGTTCCCTTCGCTAAGACCGGCGGCTTGGCCGACGTAGTGGGGGCCCTGCCCCGGGAGTTGGTCCGGTTGGGCCACCAGGTTTCGGTGTTCCTGCCGCTTTATACCCAGGTCCGGTCTCACCTCCGCGCCGAACCGGCCTACGCCGTGCGCTCGCTTACCATCCCTTTCCGTTACTACAACCGGTTCGCCGGAATCGTGGACGGCGGGTTGCGCGAAGGAGTACGGCACTACTTTGTTGATTGTCCGGAGCTCTTCCAGCGGCCGCAGTTGTACGGCCCCCCAGGCAGCGGCTATCCCGACAATGCCGAGCGCTTCGCCCTCTTCTGCCGGGCAGTGCTGGAAGCCTCAAAACAGCTCGGCGTGCCCGACGTTTTCCACCTCCACGACTGGCAGGCGGCCCTCATCCCCGTCTACCTGCGCACCGTCTATGCCGCCGATCCCGTGCTCTCCCGCGCCGCAACGGTGCTCACCATCCACAATGCCGCCTACCAAGGAGCCTTCCCCCCAAAAACCACCGAAGAGCTCCTTTTCCCTTGGGACGTCTTCACCATGGACAAGGTCGAGCACTTCAACGACTTCAATTTCCTAAAGGGCGGCATCGTCTTTTCCGACAAGATCACCACCGTCAGCCGTAAGTACGCCCAGGAAATTCAAACCCCCGAGTTCGGCGAGGGGCTGGACGGGACTCTGTTGGGCCGTGCCGCCGATCTGCGCGGGATCCTGAACGGCGTGGACTACACGGAGTGGAACCCGGCCACCGACGGTCATCTGGTTGCGCGCTACGGGCCGGAGAATCTCGACGGCAAGCGGGCGTGCCGCGCCGATCTGCTGCGCGCCTTCGGCCTCGGCCACTTGCCTCAAACAACGCCGGTCATCGGCATTGTCTCCCGCTTTGCTCCTCAGAAGGGCTTCGATATCGTGGCGCAAATCGCCCCCCAGATCGCTTCGCGGGACCTGGCCGTGGTGGCGCTGGGAACCGGCGAGCCTCGCTGGGAAAGATTCTTCAGAAACTGGGCGCAAACCAGCCCCGGAAACGTCGCCGTCCAGGTGCGCTACGACAATGCTCTGGCGCACAAGATAGAGGCCGGCGCCGATCTCTTCCTGATGCCTTCGCGCTACGAGCCCTGCGGCCTGAGCCAGATCTACTCGCTCAAATACGGAACGGTCCCCATCGTACGCGCCACCGGGGGCCTCGACGACACCATCGAGGAGTGGGACTTGGGCCAGGGCACGGGCACCGGATTCAAATTCGAAGGCTACGACCCGAAGGATCTGCTGGCCGAAATCGACCGCGCTCTGGAGGCATTCACCGATCGGGAAAAATGGGAGCGGCTGATGCGCAATGGCATGGCGCAGGACCATAGCTGGCAAGGCCCGGCCCTCGAGTACGGCGCGGTCTACGCCGAAGCTGCGCAAATGCGCCTGTCACCTGAAACCTGAAACCTGTCACCTGTAACCTGTCACCTGTAACCTGAAACCTGTAACCTGTAACCTGAAACCTGATATGAAGACCCTCCTTCGCACCATCCTCTATCTCGCGCTGCTGGTATGGCTGGGCGCGGAGATTTTCTTTCCCATCACCGCCGCCGTTACCTTCTCGACTCTCATGCCCGACACGCACACCGCCGGCTCCATCGTGGGCCACCTGCTCCGCATTCTGCACGGAATGGGACTGGTCTCGGGAATGATTGCTCTGGCTGCCCTGGCTCTGGCTCCCTGGTTCGGCGTCTACAAGCCGCGCCCGGCGCTAGCCCCCATGATCCTTTTGGTCGTGATGATCGCCTTCACGGTCTACTCGCAGCACGGCATCATTCCCGCCATGGAGCGCGACCGCATCGCCGCCGGCGGCGCCATTGACACGACGGACGCTTCCAATCCCCTCACGGCTCACTTCAACAGCCTGCATCGCCGCAGCGAAATCGTCGAAGAGGCCGTTCTGCTGTTCGGCCTGGTGACGGTTGTGTTGGTCGCGCGCGCGGAGACCTCCCGGGCCTGACCTGAGGTCATCGAGTAACGCTCAGTTTTGAAAGGGCACGGCTTCAAAGATGCTCCTGACCTGCGAACTTGCTAACTTGCCAAGGTCCGCAAAGCGGACGCTAACCTGCTAATCCGGCAACCCCCAATTCCTTGACCCACCGGGCCGCTAGGTGATTCCCGGCCGCCGTCCGAACGTCCTGTATCATCGAAGAGGCCCCCGAACGCATAATCTCTGCTGTCGTGCGGCCGCTGTTCGAAGCCTATGAAAACCGGAATCATTGGCCTGCCGCAGGTGGGCAAGACCTCACTTTTCAAAATCCTCACCCACGCTAAAGTGGTGGAGCACGGCCGCTCCAATCCCCGCGAGGCGCACATCGGGGTGGCGCGCGTTCCCGACGAGCGCCTGGACAAGCTCTCCGCGCTCTACGTGCCAAAGAAGACCACCTATGCCTCGGTCGAATACGTCGACGTGGCCGCCATCGGCCAGGAAGCGCTGAAGGAAACCGCCTTCCTCACCAACCTGCGCAACGTGGACGCGCTCATCCACGTGCTCCGCGCATTCGAGGACGAGGCCATCCCCCACGTCGGCCCCATCGACCCGCTGCGCGACATCAAGAACGTCGAATTCGACCTGATGGTCAGCGATCTCGGGCAGATCGAAAAGCGCCTGGAGCGCGTCGAAAAGGACCTGAAGAAGGCCCGCACCACTGAGCTCGAGCGCGAGCAGGCCTTGCTTCTCCGCTCAAAGGAATCGATCGAAAAGGAAGTGCCCCTGCGCGAGCTCGACATGACGCCCGAAGAAAAAAAGCTCATCAAGGGCTTCATGTTTTTGTCGCAAAAGCCAATCCTCTATGTGCTGAACATCGGCGAAAGCTCGTCGCTCGGCGTCGATCTCGAGGCCGCCGCAAAGCGCTACGGCATCGAAGGCCCGGCCAGCCGCCCAAACGCAGGCGCCACCGCGATCTGCGGAAAGGTGGAGGCAGAGCTTTCTGAGATGGACGACACCGAAGCGGCGGATTTCCTTGAAAGCTATGGCCTGGGCGAAAGCGGTCTCGCCCGGCTCATCCGCAAGAGCTACGAACTGCTCGGCCTCATCAGCTTCTTCACTGCCGGCGAGGACGAGTGCCGCGCCTGGACGGTTCCCGTAGGCTCAAAGGCCCCGCAGGCGGCCGGAGCCATCCACACCGACCTCGAGCATCACTTCATCCGTGCCGAAACCATCCGCTGGGATAACCTGCTCGATGCCGGCTCGGAGGCCGTCGCGCGGACCCGCGGCACGCTCCGTATCGAAGGCAAGGAATACATCGTGCAGGACGGCGACGTGCTCCACATCCGCCACAGCGGATAAAACGAGGGAACAGGGGTCAGGGATCAGGGACCAGGAAACAGCGGTGCCCCAGGTCCCGCTTTTGGGACCTGGGAAAGATAACTCGAAATGCTCAAACTCTCAATTATTCTCGGAACCATTGCCGCCCTGGCCGACGTGGCCGGCGGATGGGTGCTGGTGCGGGCCCGCGGGGTGGAGCGTTATCTGCGCTACTTCGTCGCCCTCGGCGCTGGCTTCCTGATGGCCACCGCCCTGCTCGAAATGGCCCCCGAGGGCATGAAGCTGAATCCGCGCTTCGGCGCCGTCCTGGTTATGGCCGGTTACTGCGTGATGCATCTGCTGGAGCACACCATCAACGCCCACTTCCACTACGGCGAAGAAACCCACAGCGGTGAGTTCGTCTCCGCGCGCACGGGCTACTCGGTGCTCGGGGGTCTGACCGTGCACGCCCTGTTCGACGGCGTGGCCATCGGCTCTGGTTTTGTTCTCGCGGGCTGGCTGGGCTGGCTCATCTTTCTGGCCATCCTGCTGCACAAGGCGCCCGAGGGCTTCACCATGGCCAGCGTCATGCTGGCCAGCGGCCGCAGCCGCTCCGCAGCGCTTTGGTCCGCAGTGATTCTGGCCGCGGCCACGCTGGCCGGGGTGCTCGTCATCGAACTTGTGCCCCGTTGGGTGAACTTCGGACTGCCCGTCGCAGCCGGAGTCGCCATTTATGTCGGCGCCACCGATCTCGTCCCCGAGGTCAACCGCGAGCCCGGCATCCGCATGGCCCTGGTCTTTTTCCTGGGCGTAGGCGCATTTCTGCTGCTCCGCTCCCTGCTTCCCGCACAATAGGTGCGGTTTTGCTAAATAAGTAGTCCACAGGCTGTTTCTGTGCAGGAATTGTCAATTTCGATATGATTTTCCCGTAAAATCGCGCTAAGGACCTCCGTTTGCGTACGCATCTCAGACTCTGGATTGTTGCCTCGGCGGGCCTCACCCTGGTGCAGGTCCTCGCTTCCTGCATGTTGCCGCGAGGCTTCGCGCTTACTGCGGTTAGCGATATCGTGCCAGGCCTCCAACTGATAGGCCTGATCGCCGCTTCGATTCAGAATGCAGCTGCATCCCGCAGCCGGGTTAGATCGTTCTGGATTCTCCAGGCGCTTTGCTGGCTTTTCTGGTTCATCAATCAAAGTAGTTGGCTCTTCCACGATATCGTTCTTCGAAGCCCCATTCCAGATCTTTATCTCGGCGATCTTTTCCCCTTTTTGAGAGCCGTGCCGCTCCTGGCCGGGTTCCTGCTGCGCCCGCATCTGGAACCATCGGAATTCAGTGTCCGCTTTGGGATTCTCGACTTCTTTCAGCTGATGCTCTGGTGGATCTTCATCTACGTCTACGCGGTCATCTGCTGGCAATATGTGTCGGTCAATCTCCCTGCCTATAACACGAACTACGACCGCCTCAATATCGCCGGGGCGGTGGCCACCATCGTCGTGTTGTTGTTGCTGGTCTTCGAGAGCACGGGGAAATGGCGCCGCTTCTACGCCTTATTCGGGGTTGGTTTCGTCTTTTGCGGCCTCACCTTGCAGGCTGGAAACTATGCCCTCGAAACCAACGCCTACTACAGCGGCAGTTGGCTCGGCGCGGCCGTTTCAGCCTCGTTTGCGTTTTTCATGGTCATAACGGTGATGGGCCGCGATCTGAAATCTGCGCCCGAGCCTGCGCAAGAGAGTCGATTTGCCGACTGGACTGCGCGCCTGGCCGTGATAGCTGTTCTCTCCTTGCCCGTCATTCTCACCAATGCTGCTCTCAATCAGTCGCTACCGCCGGCCATCCTTCGGTACCGCGTGGCTGTCACGTCCCTCGCCACGCTCGTCATGACGGCCTTGCTTCTGCTCAAGCAGCGCCGGCTGCGTCAGGAACTGCAGCGCGCCAACCTGACCCTTGAAGATGCCGCACTGAACGATCCGCTTACGGGAATCCGCAATCGGCGTTACTTCCAGGCGATGGTGGAGCGCGACGTGGCGCAATCCCTCCGGGAACACTCCTCCCCGCAGGACACACTCCCTCGCGACCTCATCTTCTATATGGTCGATATGGACAACTTCAAGGCGGTCAACGACCTCTTTGGCCACGATGCGGGAGACCGCGTGCTGACCCAGTTGACGCGCCGCCTCGGCTCAACCATTCGCGATTCGGATGTTCTGGTGCGCTGGGGCGGCGAAGAGTTCCTCATTGTTTCACGCGCCGCCGAGCGCAAAAACGCTTCCGCACTCGCCGAGCGCGTGCTTCAAGTCGTAAGAAAGACGCCGTTCCGCATCGACCAAACTCGCCAGATTTCGCTGACCTGCAGTGTAGGCTGGGCCGCATTCCCATGGCTCAAAGACGACCCCAATGCCCTGGGATATAACCAGGTCATCAACCTTGCCGACCAGGCGCTCCAAAAGGCGAAAAACGCCGGCAAGAATTGCGCCCTGGGAATCACTCCTTCGGACGTCGGAGACAACCTGCCCGAGGGGATTGCGATCGATCTGCCCTCTTCCTAGACCGCTCGATCAGCTACAGGCGCGTGATGCAGCCGAGCTTCGGCGGCCTCAGAGCGTCCCGCTGCTCGCTATGCCGATGGGATACTCGGTACGAGAAGGTGCGAGTCGTACTTGCCTCCTGCGTGGATAATGCAGGTTCCCCGGCTGATCGTCTCGTATTTAAACGGTTCGAACCACGTCGGCTCTCTCATGAAATGACCTGCCACCACCACTCGCAACTGCTGGCCCGGACGCCAGACCATGCCGGTAGGCCAGATGCCGATCTCGACGGGCACAATCTCTCCGGCGCGCAACGGTTGCAGGCGCCGGTGGGTCAAGTACGGTTCCGAGGCCGTGGAACGAGCGGGGTCGAGCTCGCGATGGGAGACGCGCAGCCAGCCTTGAGCGCCGGGATGCGGATGGCCCAGGATCATGCTGGGAAGGAATTCGCCTTGCCGATCGAGCTTCTGAACGTAGACGAAGAAATCCAGATCGTCGGCCCCATCGGCCTCTACCCACAGGCGCAGCTTGAAATAACCGGTCAGTTCCGTGGTTTTGTCGAACCTGATGACGAAGTTCGCCTGTCCGTTCTGAGCGTCGTAGCGGGTTTGCGACGCCGTCTTGCCAGGCTGGGGCGAAAGCGTGCCGTTGGAAGCATCGAGATAGAGTTTCTCGTACCGGGTCCGCGCCAACGGCCACTCATTTTCGGGGCGGTTGATCTCGTCGAGCCCGCCGGGGTCCAGAACCGAGAGGCGCACGCGTGGCGTTAACTCCCAATCGTTCTTTTCGCCTTTGAGGTAGAAATCGAAGAAGCGCCTCAACTCCTCCATCTGCGGCAGCGAGTAATAGTCAGGCCATTCCTGGTTGTTGATTACGCGGAGCCACTTGTCTTTTACCGGGATCGTCCGGAAAGCCTCAAGGCTGCCGAGCAGATGCCAATGCTTGAAGTTGGCCGTGATGTAGGCGGGAACCTTGATTTGATCCAGGCGGGCGATCTTGTCTTCCCAGTAGGCATTCATCAGCGGATACTTGTGGATCATGCCAATCACGTCTTCCACGCCCTCGCCGCCGCACCAGTTCTTGATCATGCCGCCGCGGATAGCGACCTCCGGGATTCCGCCTGGGCATAGGATCTGGCGGTAGAAGTCCGTCCAACCCTCCCATGGAGCGATGGCGGCCAGGTGCGGCGGCTGCTCCGCCGCCGTAACCCACTGCCATGTGGCCCGTTGTGAGTTGCCGGACATGGTGACCTTACCGTTACTCCAGTCCCGCACGGCGAGCCACTCGATCAGGTCGTGGCAGTCCCGCCCGCCTTGTGTTCCATACAACTGGGCAACACCTTCCGATTTCCAGGAACCGCGGTAATCGGTATTCACGACAGCGTAGCCGTGCTTGCACCAGTAAAGCGGATCGGGACCTTCGAACTGGGCGTATTTAGATACCTCGACCAGGCCCCACTCCGAGCCGCCATGCTTCGGCACGCCGTGGATTTCGCGCTCCTGCGGCTGTTTGTCTTTGCCGTAGGCAATAATGGCGGGCAGGTTCGCGCCCTCTGGCCGGTAGATATCGACGTAGATGGTCACACCGTCGCGCATCTTGACCGCCACGTCGCGCTCCCAGCGGATACCCTCTTCAATGACTTCGACGCCTGGTGAAAATCCGGAGTACTGGCAGGCGGCATCGTCCAACGCCTTGGGCTTGGCGACGATCACCTCGATTCCATCCTTGGCGGCTTCATCTTTGCCGGCCGGATGTTGCGCGTCCTGCGTCATGGCCGTGGGAAGGCTCAATGACGCAGCACCCACACCCATCGTTGCCCCGGCGATGGTCTTTAGAACCGTTCGCCTGCTAACCTCGAAATCGCCCGCGCCGCTCATGCGTTACCCCCGGTGCTCTGTTGCCCTGCCAACGATTATTCTGCCGGGTGCCCCATCCTACGCGAAGCGTAGGGTGGGAAGGTCAACCAGCAACCCGCTGGGTGCCCCAGGTCTCGATTTTGAGACCTGGGAAACCACAAAACTCAATTCACGGCTCCGTCACCCCGAACGCTGTCGCTCTCAGTCAGCGGGTGCCCCGTCCTGACTCGTTAGGGCGGGAAGTGGGCGGATGACGCCGCTCTGGCTTGGCCTTGCTCCCCCCGGTAGCCCTGCCAACGATTATTCTGCTGATAGCTTAGACCGCGGTACAGACGACGTCTACAGGCACTGAATGAATCACCTCGAAGTACAGATTTGCCGGGCCACGGCCAGCGACGCACCGGCGCTCTCTCGCTTGTCTGCTGCGCTCTTTCCGCTTGGCTGCCCCGCGAATACCACCCCGGAGGACCTGGCAGAATACATCAACAAGGAATTAACGCCAGAGCGATTTCGCGCGATGATCGAAGACGACAGCATTGTGATTCTGGTCGTAAGGGTAACCGGCAAGCTTGCGGGCTATGCTCTCATCGCGCATGCTGATGCGCCATCCCACATTCACTCTCTCGCCAGGCTTGAATTGCGGAAGTTCTACATCGACACTGCGTACCATGGACGCGGCGTAGCCGGCGCGTTGATGAAAGAAGTGCTGGCGATCAAAAAAGAAGTTCTGGCGATCGCGGCAGATGGATCGCAAGGCCCCCTTTGGCTCACCGTTTTCTCCGGCAACGATCGCGCCATTTCTTTTTACAAAAGATGGGGTTTTGAAATCGCCGGAACGCAGATTTTCACGGTTGGCGTCGATGGCCAGAAGGATTACCTGATGTTGCATGATGGAACCAACAACCTGAAGGGAAGTTCCTGATGGAAAACAACGGCATGACGATTCTGCCTCTGCTCATGGTCGTCGGCGGCAGTGTTTTATACCACGTGTGCCAGAAGACAACACCGGCAACAGTCGATCCCTTTCTGGCCCTGTGCATTTCGTTCGCGCTGGCGTCGCTCGTTTGCCTGGGGCTCTTCGTCGCCCGGCAGGGGCTCTCCATCGAGCAATTGCATCGCGTGAATTGGACAACGATTGCTTTGGCTTTGGCCCTGGTGGCAATCGAATCCGGCTACCTGATCGGCTACCGCGCTGGACTCAAGCTGAATATCACATCCTTTGTCTGTAACAGCCTGACAGCTCTCGTGCTGCTCGCACTCGGTACTTTCCTCTATCGTGAAAGCTTCACGCTGCGCGCTGGCTCAGGGATGGTGCTTTGCGCGGGCGGATTGCTGCTGTTGTTGCGCTGATGGATCAGGTCTCGGGGATGTTCGTTCGTTCCAGCACCGTCGGTGGGTGCCCCAGGTGCCTCGCACCTGGGCACCTGGGAGGCCACAGAACTTTCTTCGGAGAGCGGTCCGCTTCACCGCCCGATGCCGCATCTCCACGCATACAGCTTCATCAGCAGCCGCGCGTAGTCCCAACCCACATTGAAATTGGCCTTGCTCGCTCCCTGGGAACGCGCGCCGAAGGCAATCGGGACCTCCCGGATCGACCGAACGCGCCCCCGCACCAGCACGTCGAGCAGCAACTTGAACCCCTCACGCTGCAACCGCACGCCCTCTAGACACTCCCGGCGGATCATGAAAAAGCCCGACATCGGGTCCCTGGCTCGCGCGCCCGCGTGCTGCACCGGCAGCGTGGCCCAGATGGCCGCTGTGGAAAGCAGCTTCCTGAAAAAATTCCACTCGCCGACCCCGCCGCCGGCCGTGTAGCGGCTGCCGATCGCCATGTCCTTGCCCTCGCGCACGGCCCTATAGAGCGCCGGCAGCATCTCCGGCGGATGCTGCAAGTCCGCATCCATTACGCCCAGCACCTCGGCGCTGCTCGCTGCCCAGCCGTCGATCACCGCTCCCGACAGGCCCTTCTCCCCTTTGCGCACGATCAAACGCACGCGCGGGTCCTGGCGGGAAACGGCTGAAACCACCTCGCCGGTTCCGTCCTTTGAATCGTCATCGACGACGACAATTTCAAAAGGAATCTTCTCCCCGTCCAGCACGGAACGCACGTGGCCGAGCAGCCCGCCGATGTTCCCAGCCTCATTAAGCGTCGGGATCACCAGCCCCAGCTTGAGCGCGCACTTCTCCACGTCCGGCTCTTCTTCCGGCTTGGCTTGTGCCTCTGCCGCCATATAGCATGAATCTCGGGAAACGGTCTGCATCTTGAATGATCCTATCGTTCTGAGCCGAAAGCTCGCCCACTGACTGCGCTGTCATCCTGAGCGAAGGTCGCCGCCGCGACCGCAGTCGAAGGATCTGCAGTTGTTTTTTCGTCGAGCTAGAGAATCTCAAACCAGTATAGGAGCGCGTCACCGGCACGCCAAATGACCTCCGCGACTGCACAACTGGAGTTTCGCGGAGCCGCCCCCGGCGAAACTTCAAGAAAAAGCTCTTTTCCTGGTTTCCTGCTTGTTTCGGTCTTCACCCTGGCTCCGCCGGCTCTCTGACGGCGCCGAATGAAATACTCGCGCCGGGGGGCTTTGCGCGCAGAGGGGATTTCCGCGAGAATGGAAAGGTCACCCCTCGCTCGCGCGGAGATCGGGTCATCATGAATTTCACCCAGCGGTTGATCCTCGGCTGTGCAGTCCTGGCCTGTCTGATCGTGGGGCTGGTGACGGTCTCCCATGCCGCATGGGCCGCCTCCGGCAAGAGCACGCTGGCCTACGTTCTGATCGCTTCCGCGCTGCTGGTTGAGATCGCCACCGTTTTCCTCGTGCTTCAGCCCATCCGCCGCCTCGCCCGCGACGCTCACCGCATCGCCGAGGGAAATCTCGACCATCGCGTGAAGTGGAAGGGCCGCGACACCTTTGGCGCGCTGGCCTCTGACCTGAGCCGCATCGCGATTCAGCTGCGCGAGTTCCGCGACACCGAAGCCGGCCGCCGCCAGATGGAGTTCCAGCTCTCTGACGCCGTGCTGCAATCGATCTTCGAGCCCATCATCGTCACCGACGGCAAAGGCCACGTGCTCAAGCTGAACCAGGCCGCCGCCGAGTTGCTGGGCAAGGCCCCCACAGACCGCATGGCCCTGGCCGACACCCCCGGCGGAGCCAAGATCCTCGACGCAGTACGCGATGCCGTTTCCATGCAGAAGCCTGTGGCCGCCGAAGGCGACGCCTCGGTGCTGCCCATGCGCATCGGCGACCAGCAGCGCTCCTTCCGGCTGCGCGCCACGCCCATGCGCGACTCCGAAGGCCGGCTGCTGGGCGCCGTCACCACCCTCGAGGATGTCACCAGCCTCCAGGACATTGATCGCTTCAAGACGCAGTTTCTCTCTGTTGCCAGCAGCAAGCTGCGCGGCCCCCTGCTGCAACTGCGCCGCGGGCTTTATGCGCTTAGCCAGGGCTACGGCGGCGTGCTGCTCCCCCTCCAGGCCGAACTGGTGGCCACCGCCTCCAACGAGACTGAGCAGCTCAACGACCTCATGTCCGATCTCATCGAGGTAGCCGAGCTGGACAGCGGCAAGCGCGAGCTCAAAACCGAGCAGTTGCGCCCGCTGCCTGTGCTTACACAGGCCCGGGACCGTTACATCGACGAAGCCGCCCAGAAAAATGTTCGCATCGAAATCAGCGCCTACGCCGATCTGGCCACCGTCAAGGCCGACCGGCGCGCGCTGCTGTCTATCCTCGACAATCTCATCTCCAACGCCCTTCGCTTCACGCCGCCCGAGGGAGAGATTCTGCTGGCCGCCGAAGAGATCAAGAACTACGTGCAATTCACGGTGCGAGACACCGGCCGTGGCATCGAGGCCGAGCGTCTTAGCAAGATCTTCGACCGCTTCAATCCCTTCTCTGAGCGCGGCACAGGTCTGGGGCTGGCGCTGGTGCGCAGGCTGGTCGAGGCCCAAGGTGGCCAGATCGCCGTCGAAAGCCGCCTTGGCCACGGCTCTACCTTCCGTTTCACGCTGCCCGTGGCCACGGTCAGTGAAGTCCGACATCCGGTGGAGGCAGGCTGAGCATGGCCGAGATCAAGCTCGAACACCAGGAGGAGCCTGCCAGGCTGCGCATCTATCTCGGTGCAGCCCCCGGCGTTGGCAAAACCTACCACATGCTGAACGATGCTTACCTGGCTTTCCATCAGGACAAGCTCGACATCGTGATCGGCCTCATTGAGCCGCACGGGCGCAAGGAGACCGCTGACCTCGTCCGCGATCTCGAAGTCGTTCCCCTGCGCGTGATTCCCTATCGCGGCGTCGAGCTCAAAGAGATGGATCTCGACGCCATCCTCGCCCGTCATCCCGACACTGTCCTGGTCGATGAGCTGGCCCACACCAATGTCCCGGGATGCCGCCACCGCAAGCGATACGAGGACGTTTTTGAATTGCTCGCGGCCGGCATCAACGTCTGGACCGCCGTCAACATCCAGCATCTTGAGACCCTCAACGACGCCGTTGCCCGCTCCGCCAACACCACCATCCGCGAGACCGTTCCCGACAGCTTTTTCAAGCGTGCCGATGAAGTGATCAACATCGACATCACCGTGGAAGAGCTGCGCAACCGCCTGCGCCAGGGCAAGATCTACGCGCCCGAAAAGGTGGAGCAGTCGCTGGCCAACTTCTTCCGCAAGGGCAACCTCAACATGCTGCGCGAGCTCTCGCTGCGCACCACGGCCGAGCAGGTTTCGAGCCGCGCCTCAGAGTACCGCCGCAATCAGGGCCTCGAACAGGCCCCCATCCCTGAAAAAGTAATGGTCTGTCTCAGTTCGCGGCCCGGCACCGAGCGCCTCATCCGCGTGGGCGCGCGCATCGCCGGCCGGCTGGCCACCAACTGGTACGCCGTCTACGTCACCCGCCCCGACGACAAGGGCCACGACGACCCCGAAGCCTTCCACCGCGTCGAGGAGTACCGTCGCATGGCCCGCGGCCTCGGCGCCCAGGTCGTCGACCTCTCGGACCGCAATGTCTCCAACGCCCTTATCCGCTTCGCCCAGCAGGAGAATATCTCCCACGTCGTCTTCGGCCAGTCGGCCCGCTCTCGCTGGGACATCCTCCTGCACGGCTCCATCCTCAACCGCTTCCTCTCTGAGGTCCGGGACGTCACTGTCCAGATCGTGCCCATGCAGAAGGCCCTGCGGCGGGTGTGAGCGCCAGCCTCTCAGTCCCTCATTCCCTGTCTCACTCGCAAAACACCTTCACCTTGGTCGCGTTGCCGTCCTTGCCGTCCACGTCCACGGTCAGGTCTTCGAGGTGATCGATCAGCTCTTCCAGGTTCTCGGGCTTGATCTGCGACAGAGTCAGCGGCACCCCGTGCCGGTTCAGCGCCTCGTCCATCTGGTCGTGCGCCTGCTTCGGAATCAGGCTCGCCAGGCGCACCGCACGCGGCTATCCCGGAAACGCAGTGTACTTGAGCGACGATTCCCGGCCACCCCAGCTGAAGCGTTTTGCGATGCCCGAGGTACACGCCGCGTCACACCTTCGCCAGCCGCCTCGCGATGGCTTGGGTAAGGTAAACTTAAAGACGGCACAATCGGTGAGAGCTCGTAGCTCAGATGGTAGAGCAACGCCCTTTTAAGGCGTGGGTCCTGGGTTCGAGTCCCAGCGAGCTCACCACACCTCCGATCTGAGCCACCCCTTCTCATTGCCGCCGCGCCTATACTGTCCCGCGGGCATGGTTTGGCCTCTGCGGGGCAAGGCGCTACCATCGATTAAAGCCATGCTTTCAGCAGAAGAGATCGTCGATCTGCACGACCAGCGAACCAGCGCGTGGCACCAGAACGCGGAGGCCTCTCTTCCAGGAGGTTCTGACGCTGCGGAAGCATCTCTCGCGTCTCGCGCCCCCCGCGAGTGGCTCTCCCTCGTCGAGCGTCAGCATCGCGCCAACTTCGACCTCTGGCACATTGAAGACGAGGCGCGCACGCCCGGCGCAACCGATGCGGAGCTGGCGGCCGTGAAGCGCCGCATCGACCGGACGAATCAGCTCCGCAACGACCTTGCCGAGGAAGTGGACTGTTTTTTGCTTGCGTGGCTTGAGCCCCGCGGTTTGCTCGACCCGCAGGCGCCTCTGAACTCCGAATCGCCGGGTCTGATCATTGACCGGCTTTCGATTCTGGCCCTGAAGATCTACCACACCCGCGAGGAGGCCGAACGCGACGAGGCCCCGCCCGGCCATGCTCAACGCAATTTTGAACGGCTGGCGATTCTCGAAAATCAGCGCGCGGATCTCGCTGCCTGCCTCGATGCTCTGTGGCGCGAAACCCTTGCCGGGAGCCGCCGCTTCAAGCTTTACCGTCAGCTCAAGATGTATAATGACCCATCCCTCAACCCCGTCATTTATCGCGGGTCCGGGGCTTCTCGGGAGCGCTGAGGGCCCGCCTCGAATGCGCCCCATTTGACGGACCATGGGCCAATGGGTATAAAGAGGGGCGAGCAGTTTTGTGTTTCCCGGCCCAGAATTCCCGGCCACGGATCGGGGAATTCGGCACGGAGGTTGTATTTCAAAAAAAATCATGACGCACGAGGCTAGTTCCGCGGTGCCCAGCCGAAATAAATTGTCGCCCGCAGCCGGCAAATCCAACGGACCATCGGGAGCTGCACTCCATCAGTACCAGGTGGCCGTTCAACTGCTGCAGCAGGGCAAGTACGAGAAGGCGCTGGCTGCTTTCGAAAAACAGCTGGCCGATGCTCCTGCCGAAATCCAGGAGCGTTGCCGGATGTACATAGCCAGCTGCCGCCGCCAGGTGGAGAAGCCCGTCCTGCAGTTTTTCACCCCGGAAGAGCAGTACGACTACGCCATTTCTCTGCTCAACTCCGGATATTATGAGGACGCTCGAGAACAATTTCAGGGCATACTCGCCGCCTGGCCCGACGCCGATTTTGCTTTCTATGGACTGGCCGCGCTCGACGCCATGACCAGCCAGGCCCAGGGTTGCCTCGACAACCTGGCCCGCGCCATCGAACTGAATCCTCGCAACCGGCTCCAGGCCCGCGTCGACAACGACTTCCAGAATATGGTCGACGATCCCCGCTTTACCGAGCTGCTGTATCCTGAGATTCCGTAGCGCGTTTTGAAATTGATCTACCCTCCCCCACGGAGAATGGCCGCCAATGGTCCCCCTCGTCCCCGCTGACGCTGTGCCTGCTCGTTCCTTCCGCGTTGTAGCCATCGGCGGAGGCACGGGCCTGTCCACGCTGCTGCGCGGCTTGCGCCACCATGTGGGCGGGTGCAACGCTGAAGACCCGCGCGGCTGCGAGATTGCCGATTTGGCCGCCGTTGTCACCGTCACAGACGACGGCGGATCCTCGGGCCGGCTGCGCAGGGATTTCAATATGCTGCCCCCCGGCGACCTGCGCAACTGCATGGTGGCGCTCAGCGAGGAGGAGGATCTGCTGGTCAGGATCTTCGGCCATCGCTTCCGAGGCGGCAATGCGCTCAAAGGCCACAATTTCGGCAATCTCTTTGTCGCCGCTCTCACTGAGATCACCGGCGACTTCGCCCAGGCCATCCAGCTTTCCTCGAAGATTCTCTCCACGCGCGGCCGCATCTACCCGGCCACCAATTCGAACACCACCCTGGTCGCGCGCATGGACGACGGCTCCGAGGTTCGCGGCGAGACCAAGATCACCGCCAGCCGCCGCCGCATCGTCGAGCTGACCCTCGATCCGCCCTCGCCCCCGTCCCTTCCCGAGACGCTGGATGCCATCGAGCGCGCGGATCTGATCACCGTAGGGCCGGGCTCGCTCTACACCTCGCTGATTACCAATCTTCTGGTCGCGGGAATTCCCGCCGCCCTGGCTGCGGCCCGAGGCCTGCGCGTCTACATCTGCAACCTGATGACCCAGGCCAACGAAAGCCTGAACCTGACCGCCTCAGAACATATCGAGCGCATCTACGAGCACACACGCTCGCCGATCTTCGACTACGCTCTTGTGAACACTGCCCCCTTCTCGCCCGAAACTCTGGCCCGCTACGCCGCCGAGGGCGCCTCGCCGATCATCGCGGACCTGGATCGGGTGGAAGCGCTCGGCGTCCGTTGCATAGCCGGCCACTTCGCCAGCGAGGAGAATGTCGTCCGCCATTCTTCGGGCCAGGTTACGGAGGCGCTGCTCGATCTGGCCCGGTCTGCCGCACGAAGAGTCTGAATTCGGACAGCCTTGTGGCCATGATCACTGGATGCCCCAGATCCCTCGTCCGCCGCGGCGGAGGGACCGGGAGACCACCACGGATCCAAACAGGTCACAACTTTAGTCGGGCCACGTCTTGTAAAAGGGCACGGCTTTAGCCGGGCCGGTCGACGCTGTAGAACTTTGGCGGGCTTCAGCCCCTGCCACTCAGGTCCTGAAAGATTCCTCTTTCCAACCCCCGCGTCGCCCGTGTACATTGGGCTTCGCCGGCCTGATCCGGCGAAAGAGGAGAGATCATGTCACGGGTCATATCGATGGTTGCATGGATGGCGGCGGCCTGTTTGCTGTTGGCGGCGGTGAATGCAGGGGCGCAGGCCAAGCCCAAGGCAGGCCTCTGGGAGTACTCAACGCAGATGAGCATGGGCGGCCAGCAAATGCAGATGCCGCAGTTGCCCGCAGGGGTCAAGCTGCCGGCCGGCGTCAGCATGCCGCAGGGCATGGGCGGCGCCATCGTCACCCAGGTCTGCGTCACGCAGGACCAGATCGACAAATACGGCGGCCCAACAGCCCAGCCGCAGCGCGGCAATTGCCAGTTGACCAATCTCGTCACGAAATCGGACGGCATGAGCGCGGATATCAAGTGCACCGGAGATATGAACGCCACCGGCAACATCGTCTCCAAGTGGTCGAATGGCGGCAACACCACTAACACCACCATGCACATGACCGGCACCATGAACGCGGGCGGCAACTCTCAACCCATCGACATGACCACGCAGGCGAACGCGACCTACAAAGGCGCGGACTGCGGCAGCGTCAAGCCTTTGCAGACGCCGGCGGCGAAATAGGACTGGGTCGCCAGCCGTAGTCATCCTGACGTCGCGCTATCATCCTGAGCAGGCACAAAGCTGAGCAGGCACAAAGCTGTCATCCTGAGCGGAGTCGGCCTTTGGCGGACGGAGTCGAAGGATCTGCAGTTGTTTTTGAAACCTGGAAGTCGTGACCCGAGCGGCGTAAGCTGTATCCATCTCCCAAAGACCCTGCAAGTCCTCAGGCCGCATTAGATGAACGTGACGGATTCAGCACAATCCGGTGGCTCATATTGCTATTTCATCACTTACCCATTGGCCGCTCGAGTCATGTTGTTCGGGCTTGTCGCGTTCAATTATGCGATCTTTTTCTGCTCTGTGCCGCTGCAAGAAAACTCGCTCTTCTGGTTTCTTTGGATTTGGGGCATGCTCCTATGGGCCATGCCCCTCGTCGTGGCTATCCAGCCGCGAAAACTGCGAGGGCGCGTGCAATTTACGTCCAAAGAAGTCATCTTTACTCCGAATCTTTTCATGCGCCAGTTAGAGCCCTCCATTGCCATTTCGATTGGAGACGAGGCGAGCGAGATCCTGATCTGTCGTGGCAGCCAGGACACTTACCCCTGGTCCCTTTCCGATCGAAAGGATTACCCAAAAGGATTTCGAATACTTCTTCGTTCCGCGAATGGACGCGATCGCGAATTAAAGGTCGAGACCGGGGATCGTCTCAACGCGCGCCAGGCAAAGATGCTTTCAAATGGCATCGCCGCGTCAGCACGGCTTCCAGTCCGATTTGTCCGGCGGGAAATCGCCTCTGGAAGTGTAAGAGAAATCCCTTGGAGCCCCGGCGAGCGCACTTGATTCCTGTTCCCTCAGTCCCTTTGTCCCTGTTCCCTACCCTTCCACCGTCCTCTTCAACTGCCCGCACGCCGCATAAATCTCCCGCCCGCGCGGGCGGCGGATGTAGGCCGGGATGCCTGCCGCGCCGAGCGCCGCGCGGAAGGCCTCGACGGCTTCGGGAGCGGGCGTCGCATATTCGATTCCGGGCCCCGGATTCCATGCGATCAGGTTCATCTTGGCCGGCAACCCTGTCCGGCGAATGAGCCGAGCAACTTGGGCTGCGTCCACGGGCCTGTCTGTTACTCCGCCCAAAAGAACGTACTCGAACGTCATGCGTTCATGCGCGCGCAGCGGGACTTTCTTTACGGCCTTCAGAACTTCAGCGATCGGCCATTTGCGGTTGACCGGCATGATTTGACTGCGGACCGGATCGCTGGGCGCATTCAGGCTGATGGCGAGCCTCGGCCGCACGGCGTCAGGTTCGGTGGCAAAGCGTTCGATGCCCGGAACGATGCCCGAGGTCGAAACCGTCATACGGCGCGGGCTCAGGCCCACCTCTTCGACGAGCAGGCGGACGGCTTTCATGAAGGCGTCGTAGTTCAGGAAGGGTTCGCCCATGCCCATGAAGACAAGGTTCGCGCGGTCGCGGCCCACCCGGACCCCGTGGCGTGCGAAGACCTCGACCACCTGGCCGGCGATCTCGCCCGCCGTAAGGTTCCGCTGCAGGCCGAGGCGGGCCGTCAGGCAGAAGCGACAGTTGACGGCGCAACCGATCTGGCTGGAAACGCAGAGGGTAGCGCGGGTCCAGTCGCGTTGAGGTTCCTGGTTTCCCGCCCTTTCGCCCAAGGGCCGGCGAAAGGACGGGGCACGGGAGGATCCTTCCGAATCAGGCTCCGAAGCATTCTCCGGCTCTGCCGCTTCTTTCTCCTCCTCTTCGCCTGCCTCGCCGCCGTCGCCTTCCGGCATCCAGACGGCCTCCACAGTCTGCGCGGCGGCTTCCGCATTCCGGCACTCGATCAGGTAGCGCTCGGTGCCGTCGCGGGCAGAAAAGACCTGCCCGATCCGGGGCCGGCCCACCTCGAAGCCCTCTCTTTTCAAAAGCGTCCGCAGCGGCTTCGCCAGTGTCGCGATCTCGTCGAGCTCGGTAAGCCACTGGCGGTAGATGGCTTCAGCCAGTTGCCGTCCTCGCCAGGCCGGCTCGCCGAATTTCTCCACAGTCCGGGCCAGTTCTCGCGCATCCAATCCAAAGAGGGTCCCCCGGCTTCCGTTTGGGACACCGGCCGAGTCAAACGAAACGAATTTGCTTGCATCGGAAGCCACTCGCTTGCCCAGAATAGAGCATTTCCTCCCCTCCGCGGAGAGAGCCCGCTCCCGGACGCAAATTGACCTACACGCAAATTGACCTACAGGTAGATTGACCTTCAGGCAGATTGACCTACAATCGAATCGGCAGGAGCCACCTTTGACGACGGAACGCAACCTTCGCCGCACCGTGCTGCCCAACGGGCTGATTGTGCTGACCGAGCGCATGGACCATCTACGCTCGGTAGCGATGGGCGTGTGGATCAAATCCGGCTCCCGCTGCGAGACCCCAGAGATCAACGGCATCTCGCATTTTGTGGAGCACATGCTCTTCAAAGGCACCCGTTCGCGCAACTCGCTGGCGATCGCCCGCGAGATGGACTCGATCGGTGGCAACCTCGACGCCTTTACCAGCAAGGAGACGATCTGCTTCAACGTAAAATCGCTCGCCGACCATGTGCCCATAGCGCTGGACGTGCTGACGGACCTGGTGATGAACCCGGTGTTCGCGCCACCGGACATCGAGCGCGAGCGGGGCGTGATTCTGGAAGAGATCAAGATCGACGAGGACAATCCCGACGTGCTGGTGCAGGAGATCTTCACGCAGAGCTTCTGGAAGGGACATCCGCTGGGCAAGCCCATCCTGGGCACCGTCGACACCATAACCCGCCTCAACCGCCAGCAACTGTTCGACTACCATGGCGGGCGCTTCCATGCCGGCAACATGATCTTCTCCGCTGCCGGGCTTCTGGATCACGACCGCTTTGTTGCCGACGTGGCGGAGAAGTTTTCCTCCCTTGCCAGCGGAGAGACGCTCAACGAGCTTTCGGCGCCCCATCCCAGCGCGCGCATCATCCTGCGCAACAAGAAGGCGCTTGAGCAGGTGCAGGTTTGCATGGGCGTGCCCGGCCCGCACATCACCGATGAAAACCGTTATGCCGCGCTGATCCTCAACACCGTTCTGGGCGGCGGTATGAGCTCGCGGCTGTTCCAGACCATCCGCGAGGAGCGCGGCCTGGCTTACTCGATCTACTCCGACCTGAGCCCCTACCGCGATGCCGGGGCGCTTTGCGTCTTTGCGGGCACCTCGGCGGGCAAGGCGATCCAGGTGGTTGACCTGATTCTGGCCGAGTTTCGCAGCTTGAAGGAGACGCCCCTCGCACCGGAAGAACTGAAACGCGCCAAGGACCAGCTCAAAGGCAACATCCTGCTTGGCCTCGAGAGCTCCAATGCGCGCATGGCCAACCTTGCCCGCCAGGAGATGTATTTCCGCCAGTTCTTCACCGCCGACGAGATCATCGCCCGCGTAGAGCAGGTAGACGCTTCCCAGGTGCAGTCGATGGCCTGCCGCCTTTTCGATCCCGAGCGCATTGCCGTCACGCTGCTGGGCCGGCTGGACGGCGTTAAATTGAGCCGGCCACGGCTGTTGTGCTGAGGCCAGTTTCCGCTTCTTAACCTTCGCGGCTATCCTTTCTGAGAATGCGTCTGGAGAAATTTCAGGACGCCCTGGGGGAAGAGTGACTTTGCAAGTTGTCATCCGGCCCGCCGTGGAATTCGAGTTCGACTGGTGCGCGCGCCTGATGGCTTCGAACGATCCCTGGAAGAGGTACGGCAGCACAGAAGAGTGGTGCCGCGGCGTTCTTAACTGGCATGGCAGCGCTCTCTACATCGCGGATCGGGAAAAGACTGCGGGCTTTCTCCTGATTCACCCGCGGGGATTCCTCGGGGCGCCCTACATTGCGGCCATTGCGGTGGCAGAGGAGTCTCGCAGCTCCGGAATTGGCAGCGCACTGATCGAATTTGCCGAGCGTGAGTTTGGCTCGGCGCGTCGCGCATTTCTGTGCGTGGCCTCGTTCAACGAGCGTGCCAGGCGTCTCTACGAGCGGCACGGCTACCAGAAGACCGGAGAACTGCCGGATTTCATGGCCGAAGGAATTACCGAGTTCCTGATGTGCAAACGGCTCCGACAGAAACCAGTGAAACAGGGCGAGCGAAGAGGCAGGCGACCGCCGGGCAAAAACCGGGACGCAAATGAATGAGGCCGGCGGCTGATTTGCAGCCCCGGCCCCGTTCTCGCTCGAGAGTTCCTTACTTCAGCGCATAGACGGTCTTCAGCACTTTTTCGGCCAACGCGGAGGGCAGCGGAGCATAGGATAGCGACGCTGCTTCGCTTTCGCCGGATTTCACAATCCAGTTCAGCATGTCCTTGATGACCTTTTCCTTGGCCGCGTCGGAAGGCTGCGTGGGAATCAGCAAGTAGGTGAAGCTGGAGATCGGGTAGGCATTGGCGCCGGGCGCATTGGTGATTGAGACGCGATAGTCGGCCGGCATATTCTTCACGCTGGCGGCGGCTTCCGTTACTCCCTCGATGGAGCCTTTTACCCAGTTGCCGGCAGAGTTGCGCACCGCAGCGTAGTCGATCTTATTTTGCAGCGCATAGATCAGCTCCACGTAGCCGATGGCGCCGGGAATCTGCCGCACCAGTCCGGCCACGCCCTCGTTGCCTTTTCCGCCCACGCCCACGGGCCAGTTCGGAGAAGTGCCGGAGCCCGGACCGTTGGCCCACTCTTTGCTGATCTTGCTCAAGTAGTCGGTAAAGATGAAGCTGGTGCCGCTGCCATCGGAGCGGTGCACCACAATGATCTTCTGGTCAGGCAGCTTGACGCCGGGATTGTCTTTGGCGATGCGCGCATCGGACCAGGAGGTGGTCTTGTTCAGATAAATGTCGGCCAGAACGTCGGGGCTGAGGTGCAAATCCGTGACGCCGGGGACGTTGAAGATGGGCACGACGGCGCCGAGAACGGTGGGGATGTGGATGAGCTTGACCTTGGAGGCCGACAACTGGTCGTCGTTCATGGGCATGTCGGAAGCGCCGAAATCCACTAGCCCGGCCGTGACCTGGCGAATGCCGCCGCCCGAGCCGATGGACTGGTAGTTCACTTCGACCCCGGGATGTGCCGCGCTGTACTCGGAGAACCATTTGGAATAGATCGGATAGGGGAATGTGGCTCCCGCTCCAGTGAGTTTCTGGGCCTGGGCCGCTCCCAAGGCGCAAATGCACAACGCAACTACGAGTAAAGTCTTCTTCACAGTACGCTCCCTTTTGAGTTCTTTCGACTTCTATTGTCCTTGGCGATTGTTACGAGGAGTTTAACAGGTGGCGAAAGAAAGGGATTTACGTGGAATTCACAGAATTTTCACAATGGCGCAACAACTGAGAGCAAACCCTTGAGCCGCAGCGTGTTCACCCCCTACCATCGAAGTATGCCCCGCTTTCCGGCCGGTCTTGCGCTGCTGATTGACGCCGACGACACGCTTTGGGAAAACAACGTCTATTTCGAGCGGGCCATTGCCGCCTTCGTCGGCTATCTGGACCACCGGGAGATCTCGCCGGCCGAAGTCCGCGAAACGCTGAACTCGGCGGAGCGCGAAAACATTCTGACGCACGGCTACGGCCTTTCGAGCTTCACACGGTCGTTGGTCGATTGCTTCCAGCGGCTCAGCCCCGGCCAGGTTACGGATGAGAAGATCGAACAGGTCGCGAGCTTTTCCCGCTCCATCGCCGGCCACGAGATCGAGCTGCTGCCCGGAGTGGAGGAGACCCTGACCGCCCTCGCCGGCCGGCATTGGCTCATTCTGATGACCAAGGGCGACCACGCCGAGCAGGCTGACAAACTCGCTCGCTCGGGGCTCGCCCGCTACTTTTCAGCGGTCGAGATCGTGGCTGAAAAAGACCCCGCCACTTACCTCGAAGTTCTGCGCCGCCATCAACTGGAACCGAGCAAGAGTTGGATGATCGGCAACAGCCCCAAAAGCGACATCAACCCCGCGCTGGCCGCCGGCCTGAACGCGGTTTTCCTATTTCATAAGGACACATGGGTGCTGGAGCACGCGGAACTCGACCCCGCGCCCGAAGGACGGCAGTTGATCGAGCTGGATGGGTTCGTTAAACTTCTTGGTATCTTTTGATCGAGTGAATATGCAAGCTCCTTCCCAGGGTTTTCTGCCACGAGTCGAGTATCCACCACCGCCTCGGGTCCATTGGTTCGTGCTGCTCGTCTCCTGGATCGCGTTGTCAATTATGTTCCTGGTTCTGGCACCACCCGCGTATCAGGGGCTACTCAACAGCCTTGTTCTCAACGCCTGGGCCTTCCGGTTCTGCCTGTGGATTCGAAGTCTCGATCCCGAGACGCGCAGCTCATTTTGGTGCGACGTGTACGTGGTGGTGGAGCTTTCCTACGCGCTGATTGGTCTACACAAGAACCCGTCGATCCCTGAGCAAGACATCGAATCGGTACTCAGACTTGGATCCCTCATTCTCGGGATCTCGACGATCTATCTCATCCGCTCGGACCTCCTCAAACACTACAATCAGCGCGAACCATATGGGTTGGAATTGAATGGATTCATGACCTACTTCTTTTCCTTTCTTTATTTCCAATCGCAGCTATATCCCATCGCACAAGCAAAGAGACGAGAGGCGGAAGAGCGATCTCGAAGCCCGATCAGCGGGTGACCTCGTTCAGCATTCACTCTGAATCCTTTAGCGGGCACTCGGCTGATAAGCCTGCCGCTCATGAGAAACTGAAAGAGCGAAGATTCCCATAGAGGCTGCTCAAAATGAGCGGTCTTCCACCTCACTCAACCCAGAAGAGAACCGGCCAACGAGCCGCGCGTTTCAGCGGCCCGCAACAGCAGCAAGGAACTTCACTCGAAATGATCAGCGTCAACGACATTTCCATGCAATACGGCGGCAGAATCCTCTTCGACGAGGTCACGACGACCTTTATCCCCGGCCGCCGCTACGGGCTCACCGGGCCGAACGGCGCCGGCAAATCGACCTTCATGAAGATTCTCTCCGGAGAGATGGAGCCGCAGAAGGGCGTCGTGGTGCGGCCGCGCAAGGTGGGCGTGCTGCGCCAGGACCAGTTCGCCTTTGACGCTTACCGCGTGATCGACACCGTGATTATGGGCAATAAGCCCTTGTGGGCGGCTCTCGAAGAGCGCGACCACATCTACGAGAAACCCGAAATGACCGACGAGGACGGGATGCGCCTGGGCGAGCTCGAAGGAGTGATTGGCGACGAGGACGGCTACACAGCCGAAAGCGACGCCGCTATTCTGCTTGACGGGCTGGACATTCCTGAGCCGCTGCACTGCCGCCGCATGGGCGAACTGCAGGGCGGCCAGAAGATGCGCATCCTGCTGGCCCAGGCTCTGTTCGGCAAGCCGCAGGCGCTGCTGCTCGACGAGCCCACGAACTATCTCGATCTCGACTCCATTCACTGGCTGCAGGACTTCCTGGCCAGCTACAACGGCACCCTGATCGCTATCAGCCATGACCGGCACTTTCTGAACTCCGTCACCACCCACACCGCAGACATCGATTACCAGTCGATCATCACTTACACCGGCGGCTACGACGAGATGGTGATGGCCAAGACGCAAATCCGCTCGAGGCTGGAATCGGAAAACGCCCAGCGCGAAAAGAAGATCGCACAGCTCAACGAGTTCATCGCCCGCTTCTCCGCCGGCACGCGCTCCTCGCAGGTCACCAGCCGCCGCAAGGAGGTGGAGCGGCTGCAGCTCAACGTACTCTCCCGCTCCAACATTCAGCGCCCTTACATCCGCTTCGACCAGAACCGGCCCAGCGGCAAGCACGTGTTGGAATTCAAGCATCTGAACAAGAGCTACGGCGAGTTGAAGGTGATTGACAACTTTACCGCCAAACTGATGCGTGGCGAAAAGGTCTGCCTGATGGGCCGCAACGGCGCGGGCAAGACCACGTTGCTGAAGAGCCTGCTCGCGAATTACGAAGGCCTCGCCGACCCGGCTTTCACACTCGATGCAGGCTCGGTCACGTGGGGCCATGAAGCCCAGGTCGGCTACTTCCCGCAAGACGTGGGCTCGACGATCGCGCCCGGCCTGTCCATCGCCGAGTGGCTGCACCAGTGGAAGCCCGACGCCCATATCGAAGACATCCGCGGGATTCTCGGCCAGATGCTCTTCAGCGGCGAAGAAGGCGCCAAGCAAACGCAGGCGCTGTCGGGCGGCGAGCAGGCGCGGCTGGCCTTTTGCAAACTCATTCTCACCAAGCCCAACATTCTCATCTTCGACGAGCCCACCAACCACCTCGACCTCGAAGCCATCAACGCGCTCAACATCGCGCTGCAGCGCTACGAGGGAACGGTCCTGCTGGTCACCCACGACCACGATCTCATCGACGAAGTCGCGACGCGGTTGTGGGTTTTTCATGACGGCGGGATTGAGGATTTTCAGGGACCCTACGAAGAGTGGAAGGGCAAGCACAATTAATTAGAGAAGTTCGATTGTGCGCCGAAGGAATTCTCTTTGACGCGCAAGTTCAATGGGGTGCGGCGAGAAGTGGCAAGGGCAGTGAATAAAAACGGATAGACGAGAAGCTGAGGACCGGCGGGGATCTTTCGGATGCGCGGTCCGGAAGTCACATACCGGACTCACAACGCCGCAGCGGCTTGACAAAAGCACCAGTGCAGGCGAATCTCATTACACGATTCCTCTTGAATTTTCCCGCATTCAACCGGGGATGTGCAAAACCGCGTGTACCTGGGTTTGGGGGGTATTTTGAGAAGTCGGAAACGTAAAGGAGGGATGTGAAATGGCCAAATGCGTTGTTTGCAACAAGGATTTTGGCATGTTTGAGGGGGGATCAAGGTGCAAGATTTGCGGTAATTTTGTTCACGACAAGAGCAGCTGCAGCAAGGACTCCGTTTGTAAACTTTGCCTCTACAAGATGGGAAAGAAGTAGGGCGAAAAGCGTCAGATGAAATCGACGTTGGAACCCTGCGTGGGCTACGACCTAAAGGCATGCGTAGGCGCAGCCGAGTTCTCTGCGGTTTCTGCGGAGGATAGATAAGTCATGGATGAAAGCTGTCTGTTCTGCCCGGGTTGCGGTAAGACAGTGTCGCCGTTCGATAAGTTCTGCAGAAATTGCGGGCTTTCGTTGGCCGCCTCAACCCCCTGCCGCAGCGGCGGCGCGACGCCTGATCTCGAGGATGATTCTTGCACACACTACGAGGCGAATCCGGCGGATGAAGAACGTGTGGCTGAGGCTCCAATCGAGAAAGAACTCATCGAATTCGCCCTCAATGACCTATGGCGCATGTGTTCTGATGACCCACATGCGGCCTTGGAAGTCATTTCCTCAATTGATAAAACCGGGCCGCCAGGCAAGCCAGCTACCAGGAATGCACGTGATGCGTTGCATGGCAAGTGGTCGTGAAGCGCTCAGGCAATATCGGAAAAACGGGAAGGTTCTGACACAGGAAATCGAGCATTTGTGCGAATGTTCCCTATCCGAACTTCGGCAATTCCGAGATACACCGGAGAAACCGAGCATCCCAGGGGATTGGGCTGTAGCACTCCAGGATTTCGAGCGGCTCCACATAGACGAAATTGCGGTGCTTCTGGAGAAAAATTCGCCGGGAAGGGTGCATGATCTGCTTGGATATACTAAGGTTCGATATTTGACGTTGTCATACCAGCTTTTCGCATATAGTGCGCCCTGGGTCATCGAGGGTGAAAACGATGAGATACTCCGTGCAATTGGCGATATTCATCTCCGCGCACCGTTCTCGATAAGATCAGCCGGCCTTGATCTTCATGCCTGGAAAGAGCTCAAACTTCGTGAGGTGCAATTTAGGGTATATGACAAGCCCCTGCAAGCCGATGGGAGGCCCCCGTCCGGGTTGGTCGCAAAATATCAGGACTTCTCGGTCCGCAAAGATATGCGGATGAGGTTTTGGGGCAACAAGCCAGTTGATCCAGATGCTTATGGCCATTGGGTACTGACTGCCTAGGCGTGATCCGCCCGTAAACCAGCCGCAAATGCGGGTCCCTATCTCCGCCGCAGTTTCATCGCGGCAAGAGTGGGAGACCAAGAACCTGTGCGATTGTCGACCTTCCCTCAGGCCGCCTTTTCAGTCTTCGTCGTCAACTGAACCCCCAGCGCCTTCATCGCCGCCAGCGTAGTCTTCAGCGTTAGATTGCCCTTCTCGCTAAACCACCTATAAAGCCGTTCCAGCGATAGCTCCGTTAGACCAGCTCGATTGAAACCCTGCGGCCAACCATCGCCGCGGCCCTTTGCAAGCTTGAAAGCGTGATGTCGTTCTTCGGGTCGAGCAGCCTGTCAACCTGGCTGCGGCTGGTCTTCAGCAACGTGGCCATCTTGTTCTTTGAAATCTTTTGTTTCTTCATCGCCTCGGCAAGCTGCCACGCAACAACCTCCTTGATCGCCTGGGCCTGCGCTTCTTCAAATATCCCTTCTTCTTTGAGAAAATCGTCGATGCTCGATCCCATATGTCTCTTACTCATCGCTCCAACTCCTTCTGACGCCTGCGCGCCAATGCCAAATCGTCCACCGGCGTAGTTCGGGTCTTCTTGATGAATCCATGCAGCGCCACCAGGTGCCCGCGATAAAGGCAGATCAGCACGCGTGCTGTCCGTTTCGTTGGCAGGTCTGTGCGAATCTCCCACAGCCCCGTTCCTAATGGACGGCATAGCGGCATGCCGACTGGCCACCGCCATTGCGCTCGCAACAAGTCTCTTCCTATCGCCTGCCGCTCGGCCTCCGGCAGTCCCTGCAGCCACTCCCTGACCGGCTCTGCTCCCTGCTCCGAACGAAAGAAGATCAACGGGATCTTGTGGGTCTGCGCGCTTTCCGTCATCCTGCACCTTACTTAGTACACTTGTACCACATAATGTACATCACGGCAAGCTACTCGACCGAACCGCCTTGATAATCTGAACCTTAGCCTCAGAGTCTCCATTCCATTCCCCGGCTAGGATGCCGTGGGCGCGGCCTGGTTGAACAATGGAGTTTGCCATCATGCAATCATCTGGCTTCCGGTCTGCGAACCCCTGAAGACGCGCCAGAACTCCACAAATCCCTTCAGCCGCACAACGTGGAAGTAATCGTTGGCGACCAGATAAAAGATGGTTGCTGCCGCCCACACCATGTGCAGCGCACTGTCGCCGAGCTGGTCGCTGAACGGCAGCGGTGCTGCGGAAATCACCATGGCGAACACGATCAGCGCCAGCTTTACGATTCCCATCACGAGGTTGATCTCAACGAGCTTGCCCGTAAATTCCTTCCCAAGGTTCAGGCTCTGAACAAGTGCGCTGAACGCGGAACGATTTTCAAGCAACATGAGCAGCGGCGCAATGGAAACAAACCAGCTCACCAGCGCCCAGGCCGTAAAGAACGCCAGCGATAAAAAGATGGCCCACATGAAGTAACCGACCAGGTCGGGTTCCGCATCGAGCGTAATGTGCGTCGCCGCCGCCCATTGGATGGAGCGCCACCACCCCCACAGCGTCGCCGCCAGCAGCCCCAGCCACGCCGCCTGCATCACAATCATCCCCAGCGGCCGAAAGCGTATCTTGAAATCTCCGCTCTCGCTGGCCATGCCGAGCAAAACGAGATTGCGTCCAATCGCTGAGATCACGATCCAGGCCGCAGCCGACAAAGGCAGCAGCCACCGCAGCAGCGCCGCTACCGGAGGCGCATAGAACTGCCACACACTGACAAGCTGCTGCGCCGCCAGCCAGGGATTCGCCAGGCCGCTCAAGTGCAAGCCGGATTCCTCAAGAGGAAAACGAGCGAGGATCTGCATCAATTCGTGCACGCAAACCCACAAGAATGGAATTCCGAACAGCCAGCGCCATGCGATCTCGATCGCTGTCACGGAGGGCCGGGCAAAGGCCCACCCCATCTGCCCGACCACCGACTGCGTCCCGCGCACTGGCGCCTGCATATTACTTCACCACCAGGTTCACGGCCCTTCCCGGCACAACGATCACTTTGGCGACGGCCTTGCCTGCAGTGCGCGCTCGCACCTTTTCGTCGGCCAGCGCCGCTGCCTCAATGGCTTTCGCCTCAGCCCCGGCCGCCACACGCACCACCGTTGTCAGCTTGCCGTTGATCTGCACCGGAATCTCGATCTCGTCTTCTTTGGCGAGTTCGGGATCGCTCTTGGGCCACGGAGCGCGCAGAACGGCGCCTTGCTCGCCCAAAGCCTCCCACAATTCGGCGGCCACAAACGGCGCAAGGGGGCTGAGCAGCAGCACAAGCGTGCGCAACAGCTCGCCGAGCACGGCCGGCGAAACCTCGCCCCCCTCCAGTTGCGCGTCGGCGGCCTGCATCTCGTTCACTAGTTCCATGATCGCCGCCACGCAGGTATTGAAGTGCCAGCGGCCCTCAAAGTCATGGGTGATTTTGGCAATGGTCTGGTGCAGCTTGCGCAGCAGCTTTTGTTCCAGAGCAGTGGGTGCGGATGCGGAACAGGGTGCCCCACCGAAGCTGGGTGCCCCATCCTTTCCGCGTTCTGTGCGGAAAGGGTGGGAACCATCATCGCGGACAGCCTCCGAATGTTTCGCCACCAGCCGCCAGACGCGCCCCAGGAAGCGGCTCACGCCAGCGACTCCGTCTTCCTGCCAATCGAGGTCGCGGTCCGGCGGCGCGGCAAACAGGGCATACATGCGCGTGGCGTCGGCGCCGTAGCGGGCCACCATATCGTCGGGCGAAACCACGTTGCCCTTCGACTTTGACATCTTGGCCCCGTCCTTGATGACCATGCCCTGGGTAAACAGCCGTTCGGCCGGCTCGTCGTTTTTGATCAGCTTCAGGTCGCGCATCATGCGCGTCCAGAAGCGTGAGTAGATCAGGTGCAGAATAGCGTGCTCCACGCCGCCGATGTACTGGTCGATGGGGAACCAGTACTGCGCCGTGGCCGGCTCAAAAGGCTTCGTGTCGTTCTTCGCGTCCGTGTAGCGGTAGAAGTACCAGCTCGAGTCGACGAACGTGTCCATGGTGTCGGTTTCGCGGCGCGCCGGGCCGCCGCACTTCGGGCAGGTCGTGTTCACAAACCCTGGCACTCGGCCCAGCGGCGAGCCGCCCTGCTGGGTGATTTCCACCTGCGCTGGCAGCACCACCGGCAACTGATCGTCGGGCACCTGAACCAGGCCGCACCGCCCGCAGTGGATCATCGGAATCGGCGTGCCCCAGTAGCGCTGCCGGCTTACGCCCCAATCCTTCAGACGATACGTGATGGCCGCCTCGCCGAAAGCATTGCATGCAGCCACTTCCTGCAGTTGTTTCTGGGCTTCCTCACATCTCAACCCGCTGTACTTGCCCGAGTTCACCAGCACGCCATCTTCGGAGAGAAAAGGCAGGTCTTTATTCGCTTCTGTCTCCACAAGCGGCGCGATCACCCGGCGAATCTCGATGCCGTACTTCTGGGCGAATTCGAAATCGCGCTCGTCGTGGCCGGGAACGCTCATGATGGCGCCCGTTCCGTAGTCCATCAGGATGTAGTTCGCCACCCAGATGGGCACGCGCTCGCCGTTGTAAGGATTCAACGCGAAACGCCCGGTCGGCACGCCGTGCTTCTCGATCGCGCCCACGTCGCCGGCCTCGCGCGCCCGCTTCTGCTCCTCGATCAGCTCGTCGACTTTTGCCTTCAGCCCGGAATCTGCCGCGCAAAAAGCCTTCGCCACCGGGTGCTCCGGCGCCAGTTGCACGCTGGTCGCGCCGAAAATCGTGTCCACGCGCGTGGTGAAGACGCGAATTCTCCCAACTCTGTCATCCTGAGCGGAGGTCGCCGCTGCGACCGGAGTCGAAGGATCTGCGTTTCCCGCGCTGCCATCTTCCAGGAAGAAATCCACCTCCGTCCCCTCGCTGCGGCCGATCCAGTTGCGCTGCATGATGCGGACCTTTTCGGGCCAGCCGTCGAGCTTGTCGAGCCCGTCGAGCAACTCCTGGGCGTAGGCGGTGATGCGCAGAAACCACTGCTCCAGATCGCGCAGCTCGACTTTGGTCTCCTCGTGCCGCCAGCAGCAGCCGTCCACCACCTGTTCGTTGGCCAGCACCGTAGCGCACTCCGGGCACCAGTTCACCTTGCTCTTCTTGCGGTAGACCAGCCCTTTCTCGTACATCCGCAGAAAGAACCACTGGTTCCAGCGGTAGTAATCGGGCAGGCAGGTGGTCACTTCGGTGGCCCAGTCGTAGCCCAGGCCCAGCCGCTGCATCTGCCGTTTCATGGCGGCGATGTTCGCCAGCGTCCACTCGCGAGGAGGCGTGTTGTTTTTAAGCGCCGCGTTTTCCGCCGGCAAACCGAAGGCATCCCAGCCCATGGGGTGGAGCACGTTGTAGCCGCGCATCCACATGTGCCGCGCCAGCGCGTCGCCAATGGAGTAGTTGCGCACGTGGCCCATGTGCAACTGGCCGCTGGGATAAGGCAACATTTCCAGCACGTAGTATTTGGGCTTTTCACTCGTAGCCGGTTCGGCCGCATAAAGTTTTGGGTCGGCCGCCCACCGCTGCTGCCATTTGGCCTCGATGGCCGCCGGATCGTAGCGCAGTTCTTTCTCTTCCGTCATCACTCTTCAGTTTAAACGGACGCGGCGCTCAATCATTTCGCAGGCAGCAGCGGGCGAAGCCAGTTAGGGATGGGTGGATGCAGCTTCATGCCCGAGCCATCCTGCAACTTCAACACCAATCGGTAAGGACGCTTCATGCTGCAGTTGTCGTAGACGCGCACATTCGGAAGACGGACGAGAGACTTCCTCAGATTTTCGAGAATGCGCGGAAATCGTTCTTCCAGTTTGTCCCTGGGCACATCGTGGCCGCCCTTCGAGACCCGTATGGAAACCCTCATCTCGGAAAACTGCGCCGTCGGTATTCCGATGAACAACAAGAGCGCCGTGTAGCCCGCTTGCTCAGCTTCTTTGAGGAAGCTGAGCTTGTCTCCGACGGGATCGGAGAACACCGTCTCAAAGATGAAGCTCTGTCGCGTGGCCACAAGTTGGCGGCGCACATCGTCCGCCGCCTGGGCAGCCTTGTAAGCATCGATGCCCAGTTCCATGGCCAGTACGTCGGCATTTACAAAGCGAAGTCCGGACTGCTGAAGATAGGCTCGATAGAAAGAACTCTTCCCCGCTCCATTTGGCCCAGCCAGCGCAACAACAATCGGTCTGCGGCTGAGAATGTCGTCCATTTTCAAGCCACCCGGCGCCTGCGAACCGATTTCTTAGCCGCGCTGCCGGCGGCGCCAGGGACTCTCGATCGGGCTGGGCGGACTGCGGATCTACGATGGGGCGCTTCATCGGGCGTGAAAACACGGTCAACAAATCGCCCTGCGGTTCGCGTGCCATCCGCATCAATCCTCACCAGCAGATCCGGACTCGTAGGATGCGATTCGTAGTGCGGAAAAGGCTCGCTCTCAAGGTAAACCCTGAACATTTCCCTGCCTTTAGGGGTGTCGACTACATCCAACAGCTCCGATAGGGAGACAGAAGCAGATGCGCGAGAAAGCTCCAGGGCCTTCTTGCCCTCCAACAGGAGTTCCAAGCTGCGCCCGAGCCTGGCCCAAAACTCCACCTGGCCAGCGATCGACCTCTGCTGCGCCTCACCGGCCAGGCGGGCGTCAAGCACCAGCGAATCCGACAATTTGACGGGTTGGCTCATACGCTGATGGTAGCAAAATGCTACCCGCGAATCAAGCGACACTTCGCTAGATAACCAACTCCCTCAGCGCCTTCACATCCCGCTCGTCGTCCTCCGGCTCATCCATCGGCGTCTCGGCGATAAACGCGCAATGCGCGAAGCGCGCATCGTTCAGCAGCCGCCGGAAGGGCTCCAGCCCCATCGTTCCCTTCCCGATGTGTTCGTGCCGGTCGAGTTTTGAGCCACGCGCCGCCTTGGCGTCGTTGCAATGCCACACCCGCACCGACTCCAGACCGATGGTCTCTGCCGCCTTGCGCACCGTTTCTTCGTAGCCTTCGGCACTCACCAAGTCGTAGCCGGCCACGTGGCAGTGGCAGGTATCGAGGCAGACGTTGACCGGGGCATGATTCCGCAACAGCGCGACCAGCTCGGCCACCTGCTCGAAACTCCCGCCAAGCGAGAACTCCGCTCCGGCCGTGTTCTCGATGAGGATTTCGAAAGGCTTGCCCTGCCACGGCAGCCCATCGATGGCCCGCTCGATCGAGTCGGCCGCCAGTTTCAGGCCCTCGTCGCGCGTCATTCCCCTCCACGAGCCGGGATGCAGCACCAGGTATTCGGCCCCCAGCACGAGCGCCCGCTCGATTTCGCCGTGAAACGCCTTGATGCTCTTCTCGCGGATCTCCTCCGTCTGGCTGCTCACGTTGACCAGGTAATTGGTGTGGATGACCAGCGGCCCCACGTCGAACTCGGCGCGCAGCGCCCGCATGCGCTCGGCCTGCCTGGGATCGATCTTCGGCGCGTACCACATGCGCGGGCTCGAAGAAAAAATCTGAAGGGTGTTGGCCCCAATCTCCCGTGCCCGCTCCACGGCGCTCGATGCACCGCCCTTGGTCCCCAGGTGAATTCCGATTCGCTTCGTCATGCGACTAGTCTACTTGCCGCCGTTGGTGGCGGCCGCCGGCAGGCCCGGCCGGCAATCAGAGATATATGTCGAAGGCTGCGATCTGAGCGGCACGGTAGCGGCGCCGCTCCACCGGCGAGGAGAGCACCGTCGAAGTCGAAGTTGCGCCCAGCGTCGAGAGCTTGTCGATCAGCGCCTCCATGTGCCGGATCGAAACCACATCGGCCTCGATGATGAATGATTCCGCGCCTGTGATCCGGTGGCAGCGGCTGATTTCAGCCATCTCCTTCACCGCGGCTACGGTGCGCTGCACCTGCGGGTCGCCCCCATGAATCGTCAGCCGGACCAGGATGCGGATCGGGACTCCCAGCTTGGGAAGGTCAAGAGAGGCGTGGTAGCCCTGGATGACGCCGGCCTCTTCCAGTTTGCGCACCCTCTCGGCTACGGCCGGCGTGGAAAGTCCCACCTTCCGCCCCAGTTCGGTAAAGGTCTGGCGCGCGTTCTCCTGAAGGCTCTCAAGAATCTTCCAGGCCACGGCGTCCAGCTCGACTGTCTTCGGATTGACTCTATGCGTCATTCGCCATCCATTCTTAGGAACTTAGATCATTATGCCTAATTTTGTTAGGGTGCGGAGCTTTATAGACTTTCAAGCTCCCTTTTCTCGCCGCCCCAACCGACCTATGCTACCCACAAGCGGCGGTTTCAACGCTTCGTGCCTGAAAAGGCCTGAAAACGAGTCTGGACCGCTGATCGGCGGCAGGCATTTCCCTGGCACCGCCTGCCGACCTGAGCGCATCCAACTTGCGGAAGTTGCGAGATCGCTGACGCCGGGACCAGGGCTTCCCCGCCCCAACCACTCCCGGCCCAGGAGGTTATTGCATGAGTGCACCCACCCATTCCCCTCAGGCTGTCGCCGAGCCAGCCGCGCCTGAAAAGGACTTTCTCCCCATCCGCGGAACGGATCACATTGAGTTTTACGTCGGCAATGCCCGTCAGGCCGCTTATTTTTACCGCGCTGCATTCGGCATGTCGCTTGTCGCCTACTCCGGACCCGAGACCGGCCAGCGCGATCGGGCCTCTTACGTCGTCCAGCAGGGCAAAATCCGGTTCGTGCTTACGACGCCGTTGCGCAGCGATCACCCCATCGCCGATCATATTCATCGGCACGGCGACGGCGTCCGCGCCATCGCGCTCTGGGTCGACGACGCCCGCCAGGCCTGGCGCGAAACCACAAGCCGCGGCGCTCAGAGCGTCTCCGAGCCCCAGGTCCTCGGCGATGCCCAGGGCATGGCCGTGGTCGCCAGCATTCAGGCCTACGGAGACACGATCCATTCCTTTGTGGAGCGTAGCGCATACAACGGGCCCTTTTTGCCCGGTTATATTGCCATTCCCTCCGATTCCGTCGCGCGTCCCGTGGGTCTGCTCCACGTCGATCATTGTGTAGGCAACGTCGGTTGGGGCCAGATGAATGAGTGGGTCGAGTTCTACCGGCGTGTGATGGGTTTCTCTCTCTATCAGCACTTTGACGACAAGGACATCTCCACCGAGTACTCGGCGCTGATGTCGAAAGTGATGGCGAACGGAAACGGCTATGTGAAATTCCCCATCAATGAGCCGGCTGTGGGCAAGAAGAAATCGCAGATCGAGGAGTACCTGGATTTCTATCCCGGCCCCGGCGTGCAGCACATCGCCATGGCCACCAACGACATTCTCTCGACCGTCGGCAAGCTCCGCGACCAGGGGGTTGAGTTCCTCCGCGTGCCCCACAATTACTACGCCGAGCTGCAGTCCCGGGTTGGCAAGATCGACGAGCCCATCGAGCAACTGGAAGAGCTCGGCGTTCTCGTCGATCGCGACAATGAGGGCTATATGCTGCAGATCTTCACGCGCCCGGTCGAGGACCGCCCTACGCTGTTCTTCGAAATCATCCAGCGCAAAGGCAGCCGCAGCTTCGGCAAAGGCAACTTCAAAGCCTTGTTTGAAGCCATCGAGCGCGAGCAGCAGGCCCGCGGAAATCTGTGAGGAGGGTGCAGCAATGAGTACCAGTACCCTGACCGTCGCGGCGCCTTTTCTGATCGAGCAGAACTACGCCGCCTACACCGATGAACAGCACGCGGTGTGGGCGGAGTTGTTCTCGCGCGCTCTTCCCGGAATTGAGCGGCACGCCGCCCGCGAATACCTGAGCGGCATGAAGATCATCGGCCTGGGGGCCGACCGTATTCCCCGCCTCTCCTCTATCACCGCCCGGCTTATGCCCCGCACCGGATGGAGCTCAACGCCTGTGAGCGGTTTTCTGCCTGCTCCGGCGTTTTTTGAAATGCTCGCTCACCGCAGTTTTCCGACCACAACATGGTTGCGCAGCCGCGATTCGCTTGACTACACGCCCGAGCCCGACATATTCCACGATGTTTTCGGCCACGTCCCCATGCACTCGCACGCCGTCTTTGCCGATTTCCTCGCGCGCTACGGCCAGCTTTGCGCTTCGATCTCCGATCAGGCCATTCTCGAGCGGCTTGGGCGCCTTTTCTGGTACACGGTTGAGTTCGGCGTCATTCGCCAGAAGGGCAAAATCAAGCTTTACGGCAGCGGCACAATCAGTTCCCTGGGCGAAGCCAGAAACATTATCGAGGGCGGTTGCGCCATTCACGATTTCTCGCTCGACGAAGTCCTCGCCACCCCCGTCAAGGTCGACGAGATTCACCACCTGCTCTTTGCCATAGAAAGCTTCGAGCAGATTTACGAGGCCCTCGAGGAGGCGGAAGAACGCCTTAGCTGCGGCCTGCTTTGAAAACAAAGTCGGAGATGAAATCGATGTCGAATGGAGTCCGCTATCAATCCGGTTTCGGAAATGAATTTGCCACCGAGGCGGTATCAGGCGCTCTGCCGGTGGGCCAAAACGCTCCGCAACAACATCCGCTCGGCCTCTATACCGAGCAATTCAGCGGCACGCCATTCACAGCTCCGCGCGCGGTGAATCGCCGCACCTGGACCTACCGCATCCGGCCTTCGGTTACGCATCGGCCCTACGAAGAAATGCCCCAGGCGCAGTTGTTCCGCAGCGGCCCATTCACTCAGGTTCCTGCGCCCCCCAACCAGTTCCGCTGGGACCCGCTGCCTCTTCCCACAGAGGAAACAGATTTCCTCGCCGGCATTGTCACCTTCGGTGGCAGCGGCGATCCGGCCTTGCAGACCGGTGTCGCGATCCATCTCTACGCAGCCAATGCGCCCATGCGCGGCCGCTTCTTTTCCAACTCTGACGGAGAGATGCTGATTGTTCCTCAACTGGGGGCGCTGCGCCTGGCCACCGAACTCGGCATGATTGAAGCTTCGCCCGGCGAGATCTGCCTTATCCCTCGCGGCCTCAAATTCCGAGTCGAGCTGCTCGACGCACAGGCGCGCGGCTACATCTGCGAAAACTACGGCCTTGCCTTCCGCCTGCCTGAGCTCGGCCCCATCGGCGCCAACGGCCTTGCCAACCCCCGGGACTTCCGCGCCCCGGTTGCGGCCTTTGAAGACGTCGACGGCGAGTTCGAGCTCGTAACCAAGTACCTTGGCCGCCTCTGGCATGCGTCCATCGATCACTCGCCGCTCGATGTGGTCGCCTGGCACGGCAGCTACGCGCCCCTGGTCTATGACCTTTCGTGCTTCAACTGCATCAATACCGTCTCCTTCGACCACCCCGACCCCTCTATCTACACCGTGCTCACATCGCCCTCCGCCGTTGCCGGCACGGCCAACTGCGACTTTGCCATCTTCCCTCCCCGCTGGATGGTCGCCGAGCGCACCTTCCGCCCGCCCTGGTTCCACCGCAACCTGATGAACGAATTCATGGGCCTTATCTTCGGCGCTTACGACGCCAAGGCCGAAGGCTTCGTGCCCGGCGGAGCCAGCCTCCACAACTGCATGGCCGGCCATGGCCCTGACGCCGAGACCTTCGAGCGCGCCTCCACGGCCGATCTCACCCCGCAGTTCCTGGGCAATACGCTGGCCTTCATGTTTGAGACCCAGCTCCCCGTTCGTCCCACGGAATTCGCCATGAACTCCCGCATCCGGCAGCATGAGTACTTCGAATGCTGGCAAGGGTTGAAGAAGCGCTTCAACACGCCGACTCCGGAGTTCTCGAAGCGATGAACATCCCGAATCTCCCACAAAAGCTCCGTGCCCCGTCCATTTCACGTTCTTTGTGAAATGGGCGGGAAACCACAAAACCCAACCCGACCCCACCACAAAGCTCCGTGCCCCGTCCATTTCACGTTCTTTGTGAAATGGGCGGGAACCACAAAGCCCATCGGTCAGATTTTCGCCCCCTCCCCGTGCGCCAGTGAAAAAGCGCAAGGACAAGTGCCTTCGAGCGAGTAAAGGCTCGAGCGAGTGCGCCGGAACTCTCTTTCCTGCATCTACTTATTTAGAAGTGGTTTGGACAGGGTTCATAGTCACCTTCGTTTTCGCGCCTCTCCAACTGCCCGCCCCTGAGCCACTCTTGATCGGCCGTGAACGATATGAGCGCTACGGACCTGAAATTCGACAATCGCCTGCAGTCAGACTTCGATTCCGGCTCCTCCCGCGCCGCTGCGAACCGCTCGGCAATGGTTGAGCTGCTGGACACCGTGCACGTTGAGGAGGACTCGATCCGAGCCGGCGGCGGAGAGCAGGCGATCGAGGCGCAGCACGCCAAAGGCCGGCTGACGGCCCGCGAACGCCTCAGCCTACTGCTCGATCAGAATTCCGAGTTCCTCGAGCTCGGCCTGTGGGCCGCGCACGGCATGTACGCCGAATACGGAGGCGCGCCCGGCGCCGGCGTCGTCACCGGCATCGGGCGCATTGCCGGCCGCCTCTGCATGATCGTCGCCAACGACGCCACGGTGAAAGCAGGCGCCTTCTTCCCTATGACCGCCAAGAAGGTTCTCCGCGCGCAGACGATCGCCATGGAGAACCGCATTCCTACGATTTACCTGGTTGACTCGGCCGGCGTCTTCCTCCCTTTGCAGGAAGACGTCTTCCCCGATACGGACGACTTCGGCCGCATCTTCCGCAACAACGCGGTCATGAGCGCCATGGGCATTCCACAGATCACGGCAATCATGGGCATGTGCGTCGCCGGCGGCGCCTACCTGCCCGTCATGACCGACACCGTGCTCATGACCGAGGGCTCCGGCCTTTTTCTCGCAGGTCCGTCGCTGGTGCAGGCGGCCATCGGGCAAAAAACCGGTCCCGAGGAGCTGGGCGGCGCCTCGATGCACGCGGCCATCTCCGGAACCGTGGATTTCAAAGAGCCCAATGACCACCTCTGCATCGCGCGCCTGCGTTCTTTGGTCGACAAAATCGGCGCGCGCCCCGCAGTAGAGCCTCCCAAAGAGATCTTTCGCCGCCGCAGATTTGATTCTGTTCGCGATGCGCCTTCTTTCCCCGCCGATGACGTTTACTCCCTGCTCGACCCCGCGCCCGGGACCAGCAACGTCTACGACATGCGCGACATCATCGCTCGCATCGTCGATCGGGGAGAATTCGACGAGTACAAGGCCGAATTCGGCCGCACCGTCCTTTGCGGATACGCCTGGATCGGCGGACATGCCGTGGGCATCGTGGCCAATCAGAAGACCAATCAGGCCCAGACCGTCTCCATGGGACCCGCGGCGGGGGCATCGCGGATCGAAGTGGGCGGCGTCATCTATACCGAAGGCGCGCAAAAGGCTGCCCGCTTCATCATGGACTGCAATCAGAGCCTCATCCCCCTTGTCTTTCTCCACGACGTCAACGGCTTCATGGTCGGAAAGGACGCCGAGTGGTCCGGCATCATTCGCGCCGGCGCCAAGATGGTTTCGGCGGTGAGCACCAGCGTCGTCCCCAAGATCTCAGTGATTGTTGGTGGCAGCTTTGGGGCCGGCCATTACGCCATGTGCGGCAAGGCGTACGATCCCCGCTTTCTTTTCGCCTGGCCCTCGGCCCGCTACGCCGTCATGAGCGGTGCTTCCGCAGCCGCCACACTGGCCGAAGTCCGAGCCCGCCAGCTTGAGCGCGAAGGCAAAGTGCTTTCCGCAGCCGAGCGCGCCGCCATCCACGAGGAGATTCGCGCCGACTACGACCGGCAGGCCGATCCGCGCTACGGCGCCGCCCGCCTGTGGATCGATGCGATCATCGACCCCGCGAAGACCCGCGACGTGCTGATTGCCGCTCTGGAGGTCTGCGCTCTGAATCCCGATGCGCCGCGATTCAACCCCGGAGTTCTGCAAACGTGAAGGAGGCCACCAAGTTGTCAGTTGTCAGTTATCAGTTGCCGGTTGTCACCGATCAGTTTTCAGCCCCCGTTTCAGCCATGCTGAAAACTGACAACTGATAACTGACAACTGGGAAAGAAAGGCATTCGAAATTCCCCGCGAAGGAGCCTGAGAATGAAAGTCGAACTCGAATCAGCCGTCAGCCTGCAGCCTTTTGTTCCCACCGAGGAGCAGAAACAGCTCCGCCGCGAGATTCGAGCCTTTGCCGCCCGCGAACTTGCCCCCAATGTTTCCGCCTGGGATGAAGCGGCCGAGTTCCCGCTGGATGCCATTCGCCAACTGGGCCGGCTCGGCCTTCTCGGCGTGATCATCCCGCCCGAGTACGGCGGCGCGGGCCTCGGCTATGTGGATTACGTGCAGGCCGTCGAGGAGCTTTCCGCTGTCGACGGCTCCATTGGCATCACCGTCGCCGCCCACAACTCGCTCGGCACAAACCATATTTTTATCGCCGGAACGGAAGAGCAGCGCCGCAAGTACGTTCCTCTGCTCGCCAGTGGCGAGTGGCTGGCCGCCTGGGCGCTCACCGAGCCCGGTTCCGGCTCCGACGCCGGCGGCGCACGCACAACCGCTGTCCGCAAGGGCGACCGCTACATTCTCAACGGAACTAAGACCTTCATCACCAACGGCCGCTATGCCGACGTGGTTGTCGTTATCGCGGTCACCGAAAAAGGCGTGGGCACGCACGGTCTTTCTGCGTTCATCGTGGAGAAAGGCACGAAGGGATTCCGCCCCGGCAGGAAGGAAAACAAGCTCGGCCTCCGCGCCAGCGACACCAGCGAACTGATTTTCGAAGAATGCGAGGTCCCGGCGGAAAACCTGCTCGGCGCCGAGGGTGAGGGATTCATCGACGCCATGCGCATTCTCGATGGGGGCAGAATCTCCATCGCCGCCATGGCTCTGGGCATTGCGCGAGGCGCTCTGGATGCTGCTCTCAAATACGTCAAGGAGCGGCGGCAGTTCGGCAAGGCCATCGCCGAGTTTCAGGGCACACAATGGAAGATTGCCGACATGGCCACCGAGCTGGACGCAGCCCGTCTGCTCACGCTTCGCGCCGCCGTCCTGAAAGAAGCAGGCCGCAAAGTCACCCGCGAATCCTCCATGGCCAAGCTCTACGCGAGCGAGACGGCCGTGAAGATTTGCAATGAGGCCGTGCAGCTTTTCGGCGGTTACGGCTTCATCAAGGACTACCCCGTGGAGAAGTATTATCGCGATGTGAAGGTGTGCACTATCGGCGAGGGCACCAGCGAGATTCAGCGCATGGTGATTGCACGCGAAATCCTCAAGCTCCATCCCTCCCGCGGATAATTTCAGCGATGCCCGCACTGGTCAAGATCGTCGAATGCCCCCGGGATGCCTGGCAGGCCCTGCCCGTGCAGATTCCCGCCGAGGCGAAGGCCGCTTATCTCCGCCAGCTCATCGGCGCCGGATTCACGCACATTGACGCGGTCAGCTTTGTATCCCCCGCCGCCGTTCCGCAAATGGCCGATTCCGAGCTTGTGCTTGAGCTGCTTGGGCCGGCCCCAGGGGTCGAAATTCTCGGCATCGTGGTCAACACCAGAGGAGCCGACCGCGCCATCCGCACCGGCGCTGTCGGCGCTCTGGGCTTTCCTTATTCGATCTCGCCCGGGTTCCTCCGCCGCAATCAGAATCAGTCGCCGGGAGAGTCCCTGGCCGTCGTTCGCGCCATTGCGGCCTCGGCCCGCGCCGCCTCCCTTGAGACTGTGGCTTATCTCTCCATGGCCTTTGGCAATCCTTATGGCGAGCCTTGGAGCGCCGAGGCGGTCATGGAAGCTTGTGGGCGCCTGGCCGACGCCGGAATTCGCCAGATCTCGCTGGCTGACACGGTCGGAGTTGCCACCCCGGCCCAGATCGCCGAGGTCGTTTCCAGTGTCAAGGCCGCAACTCCCGAAGTCGAATTCGGCGTTCACCTTCACGCCCGCCGCGACCGGGCCGCCGCGCACATTCTCGCGGCCTACGATGCGGGTTGCCGCCGCTTCGATTCGGCCATCGGCGGCCTCGGCGGATGCCCTTTCGCCCAGGACAGCCTCGTCGGCAACATTCCCACTGAGGTTCTGCTCGCCGTCTTATCCGAGCGCGGCGCGGCGCTTCCGGCAATCAAATTGACCAGTCGCCTCCTTGACGCCAGCGCGGAGATTGCCGAAACTGCTACTCTCCACCAGGGCCATAAGTTTGCGGGTTCATGATCCAGCCACAAAACTTGGGTGCCCCAGGTCCCTCGCATTTGGGGACTTGGAAAGCACCAATCCCTGCGTGGTAACCAACCCCTGTCTGGGTGCCCCAGGTCTCGATTTTGAGACCTGGGAAGCCGCGGAACTTCAGGACCATCGGACGGACACGCATCACGCCTCCGCTTTGCCGTAATTTGGAGAAAGCATGAACTACTCCACGATTCAGATTTCCAGCGACGGTCCGGTCGACACCATCACTCTCAACCGCCCCGAGCGCCGAAACGCCATGACTCCCGTGATGCAGACCGAGCTGACCTCGGCCTTCGAGGCGGCCGGTTCAGGCCATTGCAGAGTTCTTGTGCTTACAGGCGCAGGCCAGGCCTTCTGCTCAGGTCTCGATCTCGCCGCGCTCAAGGCCATGCGTGAAGGCTCGGCGTCTTCCGAGCGCGCCGACTCCGAGCGAATCGCCCGCCTCTTCCGCACTCTGTGGGAGGTTCCCATTCCCACCATCGCCGCCGTGCGCGGACCGGCGATCGCCGGCGGAGCCGGCCTGGCCGCCGTCTGCGATTTTGCCATTGCCGCGCCTGACGCCACCTTCGGATTCACCGAAGTGCGCATCGGGTTTCTTCCCGCAATCGTCTCGGCCTTCCTCGAATTGCAAGTCGGCGGCAGGCATTCGAGCGATCTCCTCCTTACCGGGCGCACGATTGACGCAGCCGAGGCCCTGCGAATCGGGCTGATCAACGAAATCGTCTCGAGCGAGCTCGTCGGCGAGCGAGCGGGCGCGCTTGCCTCCACGCTCCTTCAGAACAGTCCTCAATCCCTGCGCGAAACGAAGCGGTTGCTGCGGGCGATGCACAAGCCCTGGCTCGACGCCGCTCTTGAGGCCGCCGTCGAAGCCGGCACGCATGCGCGCCGCAGCCCGGATTTCGCCGAGGGCATCGCCGCCTTTCTTGAAAAGCGCAAGCCCATTTGGAGGCAGTGATTGCGGTCAGTTTCAAGACGGGAGCGGATCAATATGTTTCCTTATTCGGTCACCAGCGCACTTGAGCATGTGCGGTTTTCCAAAGACGCGTTTGTTGCCTTCCCGATATAACGGAAGGGAAATCCCGACAGCTCCATTCGGCCTGTAACACGGCGGAGCGATACGCGTGGAAAGATGTCTATGCCGACGAAGCCATGCGCCTCTCGCCGCGAATTTAGCGGAGTTGCGGTGGAGCGTCTGCGATGTCGTCGAGTCTTGGTTTCAATCTTTCCGCCTTCTTGCCTTCCGTCATTTCTTCCCAAATCAAGCTGAATCGCCCAGTGGCGAAGAGCCTGCTGAGGGCGTTGGTGGCGATCGCGGCCGTGTGCCTGCTGGGCGGTGGGCTTGCGCACGCGAGGCCCGTTTCCTTTACGCGGACCGTGAGCACGACGGCGGACGATGCGACCGGAGTTGCGGCCAACTGCGCGCCGGGGAGCAGTACGCCGTGTACCCTGCGCGACGCGATCACCGCGGCCAACGCCGATTCGGGCGACACCATCGAATTCACCGTGACCGGCACGATCACGCTGACCAGCGCCCTGCCACAGATTAGCGCCAATATGACGATTACGGGGCCCGGCGCCAGCCAGCTTACCGTGTCGGGCGCAGGTTCGTACTTGTTGTTTCAAATCGAGGCCGGCGCGAACGCGACGATCTCCGGCCTGACCCTCGCCAATGGGTCGAATGCCGGGACCGGGGGCGGCGGGATCTATAGCAGCGGCCAACTGGCGGTGAGTAACTCCACGTTCCTGAACAATGTGGCAACCTCCCGGGGCGGCGGGATCTACAATGACAGTTCCGCAACCCTGACTGTCACGAATTGCACCTTTACTAATAACTCCACCGGGGGCGACGGTGGGGGCATTGTCAACCTCGGCCAGGCGACGGTTACCCATAGTACTTTCTCCAATAACATCGCCGGTTGGGCGGGAGGCGCCCTTTCCAGCACTGGCCCACTGGTAGTGGTCGACAGCACCCTATTCAACAACTCCGCGAACGGGGGGGGCGGCGGCGGAATCTACTTCTTCCATGGCGGCAGTGCGTCGGTAACCGGCAGCACCGTGACCGGCAATCGCGGAGGAACACCCTATGGCGGCGGCGGCATCTACGCGGATGACGGCGGCACCTTGACGATGACCAACTCGATCGTCAGCTGGAACACGATCGTGATCTCCTCGGGGACCTCCTACAACGACGTGAGCTCCGTCTGGGGAAACTACAGCGATGACGGCGGCAACGTGGTGGGCTACGCCAGCGGTCTTCCTTCGGCCCCCCCTGCGGCCATCCAATTGGCGCCGCTGGGCAACTACGGCGGGCCGACGCAAACCATGCTTCCGCTGCCGGGCAGCGCGGCGATTTGCGCGGGTCTTTTGAGCAATGTGCCCTCCGGCACGACCACCGACCAGCGCGGCTGGCCTTTGAGCCCGTCTACCTGCCCGAGCGGGTACGTAGACGCAGGCGCGGTGCAGACCAATTACTCGGTCATCGACACCCTTGTAGACTCGCTGAATACAGTGGACGCCACGAGCTGCACTGACGGGACCGAGACAGCAACGAACCTCTGCTCGCTGCGCGACGCGATCACACAGGCCAATACCGCCGGCTACGCCGACGTCGACTTTGCGCCCTCGCTGTTCGTATCCGGAACGAAGGCGGTCGCGACGCCGGGGACGATTGTGCTGGGGTTGGGATCTGCCGGCGATCTTCCGCTGCCGACGATTACAGGCACGCTAAACCTGATCGGGCCGGGCGCAAATCTGCTGACCGTCTCCGGCGATGGCGACACGAACGTAGGCAGCATTCTGCAGTTTGCATCCGCTGCAACGGGCTATGTGGAAGGGATTACCTTTGCCAACGGCCTGCAAAGCTCAGGGGGCCAGCCCAACCATGGAGGCGGAGCGATCGCCAACCAAGGCACGCTCACAGTGCAGAACGACGTATTCGCGGGCAACCAGTCTCAGAACATCTCCGGCGGCGCCATCGTGAACGCGGGAACCATCAACATCCTTGACAGCAACTTTTCGGGAAACACGTCGGGGAACTACGGAGGCGCGTTCTTTAACTGCTGCGTGGCAACGGCAACCGTTGTCAACAGCACGTTCACCGGCAATACCTCGGCGAGTGACGGAGGCGCGATCTTCTCCTTCAGCACGCTCACGGTCGACAACAGCACTGTCGTCGGCAATACAGCAAAGGCGGGCTCGGGCGGAGGCATCAACACCTATTGCGCAGGTGCAACTTCGGCTATCAATAACAGCATCGTGGCCGGCAACTCGGCTACGGGGCTGAGCAACTTCAAAGACGTCGGCTATGCCGACTGCGGAACAGCCGTCGCGCCTGCCGAGAGCAGCGATCTCATCGGCCTGCCCACAGGCATGAGCAAGGTCAGTCAAATCCTCGGCTCGCTGGCCTACACTCCGGCGACGGCCTCGGTCCAGGTAATGATGCCGCTGCCGGGCACGGCGAGCATCCTCTGCCAGGGCTCGGCGTCGCTTCTGCCGGCGGGCATGACCACGGACGAGCGCGGGTTCCCTACGGATCCGCAGTGCGATGGAGCAATCGACCTTGGTGCCGTGCAGACGAATTACACCGGCATCGCGTTCAAGGTCCCCAACGGAGTGGTCGGCCAAACGCTTACACCCGCTACGTCGATCCAGGTTCAGGAGACCAACGCACTCACGGGCGCCGTGGATGGCGCAGGCGGTATCCCGGTGAGCTGGTGGCTCACGGGCTATCCGTCGCCTTATACGGGCTCGCCGCTGAAGCCAACGCATGGGGCCTCAACCACCAGCGTCGTGAAGACCGCGGGCGTCCCAACCGACAACCTGGTGACGCTATCCGGTCTCAGCGTGAGCACCGCAAACACTTATAGCATGAGCGCGCAGGTCAACGGGACGAAACCGCAGGAAAGCAACAGCTTCATCATCGATGCCGCGACAGTGACGCAGCTTGCCTTTACGAAGCCGCCCGCATCGACAGTTGACGCCGGGGCGCTACAAACCGTGAAGGTCACGATGGAATCGGTGGACGGCATCCCGATCACCTCCGCAACCGGCAGCATCACGCTCAACGTAACCGGCCCGAACGGCTACACGCCGCGTTCCTACATAGTGGCTGCCGTCAACGGCACGGCCGCCTTCATTCCCCAGGTATTGTTGCTTTCCGGAACCTATACCTACCATGCCTACCTCACGGCGAACAATGCGGTGACCAGCAGCGCTGCTACGCAGAACGTTGCAGCGCTGGCTCCTGTGCTCATGGTGGTCAGCGGCTATCCGGCGACTTGGTGGGTGGGCGTACCGGCCGATGCCACAGTATCGGTTTTAGACAAATACGGCAACCTGAGTCCGACGAGCGTAATCGCGACCATCGGCAGTAACGATCCAAAGGCGACGATCAACCCCGCCCAGGTCACGATCGACCGTTCTGCTCAGGTTTCGGTGACCTTTGCCAACCCGGGAACGCGCTACATCACAGCCACCACCGCGACGGCAGCAATCGTCGTAGTTCCCGAGAGGAACATCATTATCCAGACGGTGCCGCACTTCGTGGTGAATAGCAGCGGCGACAGCGGAGCGGGGGCGAGCGATTGCACCCCCAATCCGACGGCGACCAAAGCGGGAACATGCACTCTGCGCGACGCGCTGGCGGCGGCACAGAACGCTGGAGAGGGGACGATCACGTTCGACCCGACGGTGTTCGCGGCGGCTAATACGATCGCGCTTGCCAACGGCATGCTGACCATTCCGCCGAATACCACCATCACCGGCCTTACCACGGGCAGCGGCGCATCGCTTCAGAACCTGGTGACCATTGACGGCGCCGGCGCTTCGCAGATTTTTACAGTTGCGAGCGGCGTAACCGGCGTCTCCATCGCGAACTTGACGCTTCAGCATGCGGTTGGCAGCGCGGTTTTCAATCAGGGCGCACTGAGCATTTCGAGCAGCACCTTCTCCGGCAATTCCACTTACTCGTACAACAACGACGGCGCCTGCATCGAGAACAGCTCGAGCGGCAGGCTGACCGTGAGCAATAGCACCTTCTCGGGCAACCACTCCATCGGCTACAGCAACTATGGCGGCTGCATCTACAACGCCGGCACTCTGACCGTGGTCAACAGCACATTCTCCAGCAATTCCGCGAGCGGCCTTGGACTTGGCGGCGCCATCATGAATGATGGTGGCGGCAGCCTGAGGGTGAGCGACAGCACTTTCTCCGGCAATTCCGCCGGCTCCAGCGGCGGCGCCATCGCCAATTACGGCACGCTGACGCTGGCCAACAGCATTGTCTCAGGCAACAACGCTGGCGGCATCGCGGATGACATCGACGGCGGCTACAGCGACGCCGGCGGCAACGTGGTGGGTTATTTCAACGGCAACGCGGTCAACACCACGCCGATCGATCTGGCGCCGCTGGGCAACTACGGCGGCTCCATTCAGACCATGATTCCGCTGCCCGGCAGCCCGGCGATCTGCGCCGGACTTATCGCAAACATTCCGGCGACCGCGACGAAGGACGAGCGCGGCCTGCCCAACACCAACACAAGCTATCCGGGCTATTCCAAGACGGCTCCCTGCGTGGACGCGGGCGCGGTGCAGACCAACTACTCGCTGGCGCTCACGCCCAAGTCGATATCGGCAGCCGTGGGCAAGGCCATTACCCCGGCGCCGGTGGTGACCCTGAGCGAAAGCGGCAAGACAGCGGCCTACGCCGCCGGCACGATCCAAATGACCGACGCAAACGGCGCGTTCGACGCCAGCAGCACGACGTCAGTGGGTCTGAATGCGGGCTCGGCCACATTTAGCAACCTGATCATCGAGACCCCCGGAAGCGATTCGCTAACGGCTTCGTTGGCGCTTAATCCGGCAGCGAATTTACCCGTGGTGCTCAGCCAGACCAGCGCGCCCTTTACGGTCGCCGGCCAACCGCAGGCCATCACCATAACCGTGACACCCTCCGGCACGCAGTATGCCGGCGCATCGGCAACGCTCTCGGCTACGGATACCTCCAATCAGGTGGCAACATTCAGCACGACCTCAACCAACTGCACGGTCAACGGCAACTCAGTCAACTACAGTGCTGCCGGAAGCTGCGTGATCAATGCGAGCGTGCCGGCCAACTTGCAATACGCGGCCGCAACCGCTTCCAAAACCATCACTGTGGCGCTGAATCCACAGACCATCACCATGACCGTGACACCCTCCGGCACGCAGTATGCCGGCGCATCGGCAACGCTCTCGGCTACGGATACCTCCAATCAGGTGGCAACATTCAGCACGACCTCAACCAACTGCACGGTCAACGGCAACTCCGTCAGTTACAGTGCTACCGGAAGCTGCGTGATCAATGCCAGTGTGCCCGGCAACTCACAATACGCGGCCGCGACGGCTTCCAAAACCATCACTGTGGCGCTGAATCCGCAGACCATTACGCTGCAATTGCCGACGGTTCAGCAGTATGTTGGCGGCAGTGCAACCCAGGGAACCACGGCCGGACCAAGCACGTTTGTGGCTACCGCCAGCTCAGGCCTGCCAGTGAGCGTGAACTCGCTCACGACTATATGCACCGTCACGGGCGAAACCGCGTCGGGTTTCACGATTTCGTACCTGGCCCCCGGCACCTGCACGATCGTAGCGACTCAGGCAGGCGACCAAACAAAATGGGCGGCCGCGCCGGGTGTGCCGAAGTCCATCACTGTGAAGGCTAAATAGGCGATAGCAGATTGAGACCTGGGGCGGGTTCCAAAGTTGCTGCTCTTCCGGAACCGCTCCAGAGGCCCGAATCCGGCCCTCCCGGCAGAAGTCTGCGGGGAGGGCCTTTCTCTGCGCGCACCCAGTTCCATGCAACCACGGGCCGCGGAATCAGCGAAGTTGGCAGGGCCGGCGGGAGAGCGCTGCCGGGACAAAGACCTGTCCGTGGAACTCCGGCACGATTGCCTATCGCTTTCTTATTGATTTTCCCGACCATGGGTGGGATAATTCCCGCACCGCAGGCCCCAAGAAAGGATGCCGCTGACCTCAGTTGCGGCGATGTGTCTATCGCCGTCGAGAGGTTCGCGGAGGAGGATCCGATGAAACATAATCCGTGGAATCGCAGGGAGTTTGTAACCAGGCCCCTGACATGGTTCGCCGCCGCTCAACTGTTGAAGAGACCGGGATTCCTGTTCGCCGAACAGGTGAGCGCCGCTGCGCCGGCTGCCCAGGCGCGGAAGCCGATCACGAGACCGCTTGGGAAAACCGGGATCTCGCTGCCGGTCGTCAGCGCCGGCGCTACCCAGGTGGCCGCTCTCATCAAGCGATCCTACGAGATGGGCGTGCGCTATTTCGATTCAGCCGCTGGCTTCGAGCGGGGACAGAATGACACCACGCTCAGCAGCGCGTTCAAGGAGATGGGAGTCAGGGACAAGGTGCTGATCGCCACCAAGTTGGAGCTGCCAATGGCGATGCGCCAGAACTCGGCGGGGATGACCTCGGCGCAACTGAAAGATGCCATGCTGGAGTCTCTCGACAGCAGCCTGAAGCGCATGGGATTCGACTATCTGGACGTCGTGATGCTTCATGCCGCCTCTACGGCCGAAAGCGTGAAACAGGACGGCGTTCTGGAAGCGCTGACGGCGATGAAGAAGTCGGGCAAGGCGCGCTTCATCGGAGTTTCGTCGCACTCAGGGCAACAGGAGGTCCTGACGGCGATGACCGAGCTGGGCGTCCATGACGTGGCGATGATCAGCATCAACCGCACCATGGCTTCGAATAGCGGGCTGCTGGCGGCCATGGATGCCGCTCATAAGAAGGGAATCGGGCTCGTTGCCTTTAAGAGTCTGGCCGGCGGTGGAATGCCGGGGGGCGGTGGGCCGGGCGGCGGGCGTCCTGGCGGAACGCAGGGGGCGCCGGGAGGTGGTCCGCGGGCGGGGGAAGGTGGCCCCCATGCAGGCCGGCGGACAAGGCGGCCCAGCAAGGCGGTGGTCAGGGCGGCGCGCAGGGGCCGCCGGGAGGAGGCCCGGGACAGGGCGGTGGACAGGGTGGTCCCCCGAGCGGTGGTCAGGGACCGGGCGGAGGTCCGCAGTCTGCTACGGTCACGAATCCGACCGCGCTTATCAAGTGGGTGCTGCAGCACGAGTCGATCGCGACTGCGGTTACGAATTACGGCAACTTCGATCAGCTTGAGCAGAACTTTTCGGTTGCCTACGACCTGGCGTATACGGATTCCGAGAAAAAGTTCCTTGCCAGTGAGAAGACTGTCAGCGCATTGGAGTTCTGCCAGCAATGCGGATCGTGCCGTTCCGGGTGTGAACTGAGGGCCGATATTCCAACGCTGATGCGCAGCCACATGTATGCGCTGCAATACCGCGATCCGGAGAAGGCCGCATACACCCTTGCTTCCATTCCGAAGGGCAAAGGGCTGGATGCCTGCGCGAACTGCGATACATGCAGCGCCCGCTGCGCGAACTCGGTGAATATCGCCCGGAAGATCGGCGAGCTCAAGGGTCTTTCAATCGCTTAGCCTGACCGCCGGAGGTCCTCTGCGATCGCGTCCCACCCTAAGCGCAATTCCTTCGGATTGCGCTTGGAATGGGGTGCCGCTGTTTACAGTTCCAAAGCTTCCGTGTCTCTCACCTTCCGCGTCGCCGCGGCGGAGCCGCCGGGTGCCCCAGGTGCCTCGTCCGCCGTGGCGGAGGCGCCTGGGAAACCACCGTACTCAACGCGTGGCCGCCCCGCTTTTCGACACTTGAATCGATCGACTACTTCTCCGTGACCTCGTAGCCGTTCTTCTGGTGCAGGAAATCGACATAGTGCACGTAAGGAATAAACGTGCTCTCGACTTCGACGAAGGGATATCTTCCTCCCCAGGAGGGCGCCGTGTAGCGCGGAGGAGATTCGATCACCGCCTTGCGCCAGGCGGCGAAGTTTTCATACCAGTACTCGTTGATCCTGACCCACTTTGTCATCTTGACGGGGCCTGCATCGGACATCTCGTCGATGACGCGGTAGCTGACAAACTTGATCAGTCCGGGCTGCTTGATGGCCTCCTTGGCATGGACATTCAGGAACCACTTCTCCCCGTCCTCAACGGAGACGTTGTCGGGATAGCGCATGGCGACGATCCACCGGATCGCCGTGGCCTTGTCCCATTCGGTCACTTTGTCGAGGAAGGTCTCTGTCGGGAGCCCGGGAACCATCGCGACGACGCGTTTCTCAGGCCGTGTCTCCACCCAGGGAACGGCGCCGACGGGTTTATTGGCGTCGGTTTGCCTGGTCTGCGCGGCCGGGGCGGCGGGGGCACTGCCCTTCTGATCGCCCGCCTGGGCGTTGGGTGCAAATTTTAGGTTCGGCCGATTGAGGTACTTTTCCTTGCTGGGGTACCAGAGCTCCGCGTAGCGCCCTCTAACCGCCCCGAAATCCTTAACAGCGTCGGCGGGCGGCTCATAAGGGAGCCATAACCGGTACTTCACCATAAAGGCTCCCGACATAGCGGTAATCGACGGCCCGTGATGCTCGAGGTATTCCCTCTCGATGGCGGCTTCGCTCGGTCCGTTCTCCATGACTCCGAAGGCAATCTCCTTGACCATCTTCGATTCGTCGGAGTTTTCGGCAGGTTTTAAATAAGTGCAAGACAGGCAAACCGCCAAGATGACAATTGCGCTCGGCAACCAGCGATACCGCTTCATCGCGTTTCCTCCTGAGGAGATTAAAGGCTTGGTTCATCATAATTATTACTGCTGCGGCCTACCCGGCGTCGCGTCCCGGCGAGACGGCAAGGTTCGAGCGCGAATGGCGCATCTCCCGCGCCGGCCGTATGCTTGCAATGGAAGAGAAGTCATGAAAGAGAATCTTCTGATCAGCGTGCTGCTTTTGCCTGTGTTCGCCTGTCACGCTGCACTAAGCTCCGGCGAAACAGGCCCATCCCAAAATGCGGCCGCCAATGCGGGAGGCAAAACCATGTCCCTTGCGATTACGACGACAGCGTTCTCACCGGGCGGCACAATTCCTAAGATTTACACCTGCGACGATGCCGACGCCTCGCCCGAGTTGGCCTGGTCGGGTGCTCCTGCCGGGGTGCAGTCGTTCGCTTTGATAGCCGACGACCCCGACGCCCCGGCCGGCACATGGACGCATTGGCTCATCTGGAATATCCCGGCGCAAAGCACCGGGTTGGCGAAGGGCGTGCCGAAAAACGAGACCCTGGGCGACGGCGCCCGCCAGGGCAGGAACGATTTCGGGCGCATCGGCTACGGGGGCCCGTGCCCGCCTGCGGGAAAGCCCCACCGCTACTTCTTCAAGCTTTATGCTCTCAATCGAAAGCTCGACCTGAAGGCGGGAGCGAGCAGAAAGCAACTGGAACAAGCGATGCAGGGGCACGTGCTGGCACAAGGGGAGCTGATGGGCAAATACGGCCGGTGAGGAGTTCCCTGCCCCTGTTTAGGTCCTGTCTCATCGATAAATGGGGGAGAGGGAATAGCGAAGAGGTTCTTGCTTCAGCACAAATCTTGTGCGAGCGTCCCGCGAGCGGCTGCCCCATGCAATGGCGGAGGGCGCAGTCTGCTGCAAACCGTTCTCTACAAGCTCAAGCACGAAACCCGTGCGAGCGTCCCGCGAGCGGCGCGAGTCCGGCTGTCAGCGTGGTATGTCCGGGCTGTGAACAAGAATGCACGATGCCGGTGCATACTCCCCATGCCGGGGCCGGGGCAGCGGCTTCGTTTGTTGTTTGCGACAAGCGGGATGACATCAACCGGGTGGCTGTGGCAGCCGAGCGGTTGAGGCAGTGGCGTTGCGGCGCGGAAGCCGTGGGCGCGTTTGTTGCGCAGAGCCTTGGCGTGCGGACTGGCAGCCAGCGAAAGGCCAGTGCCGGGCTGTGGGAGCTTGGCCTTGTGACGGGCAAGAGGCGCAGGCAGATGGTGTGCCTGAAAGTAAACGGGGCATTGGAGCTGGTGACCGGGCAAAATGCCGTTCCATTGGCCGAGATTGTGCGGTTCGGCGCGGACGGCTTTTCAGTGAACTGCGAAGCCATCCGGCAACTGGTGGATGTGGCGACTGCGAACGATCCCCGCTATACCCCCAATGTTGCCCGGCGCGAAGCTCGCAAGCTGGATACGCAAGCCCATTATGAAAGCTGGCGGAAAGAGTATCGGGCGCTGAAGAAACGCCGCCCTGAGATGTCCGACGTTTGGTATGCGCAACAGATCGCCAAGAAGGGCATTGCCCACGGGCGAAGCGCAGAAACCATCCGCAAACACATGAAGCGATAAGAAAGTTGGGTGGCACTCTATCTGCGAATATGAACCCATCCCTGCGCCTTGTAGCGGAGAAGCATCCTTGGGCCGCTCGGATCTGGTGAGCTGGCTGAGTTCAAAACGACATTTGGGGATGGCTGGGCTGCCTGTATACTCCTATTTCACTTTTCCGAAGATGCGATCCAAGCTGAAGGCGCCGCCGCCGGCGAGAGTGAGCAGGATATAAACGGCCAGGTAGACGAAGACCAATTCGAGATGATCGCCGCCGCCGCCGCGCCTAGACGCAGGCTACTCTTTGACGGCGAAGCTCCTTACCACCTGCGCTGCCGCAGCATAGGTGCTGTTGCCGGGCTGGTTTGCATCGATGCTGCAGGTCCCCGAGGCGACGAATGTGGCCGTGGCGCCGGAGAGGGTGCAGATGCCCGGAGTTGTCGAGGTGAAGCTGACCGCCAGACCGGAGCTGGCTGTGGCCGAGAGCATCAGCGGCGTGCCCACCTTTTGCGCCGGGATCGTCGCAAAGGTGATGGTCTGCGCTACTCCCGTGACGGTAAAGCTCCGCACTACCTGCGCTGCCGCAGCATAGGTGCTGTTACCGGGCTGGCTCGCATCGATGCTGCAGGTCCCCGAGGCGACGAATGTGGCCGTCGCGCCGGAGAGGGTGCAGATGCCCGGAGTTGTCGAGGTGAAGCTGACCGCCAGACCGGAACTGGCCGTGGCCGAGAGCATCAGCGGCGTCCCCACCTTTTGCGCCGGGATCGTCGCAAAGGTGATGGTCTGAGCTACTCCCGTGACGGTAAAGCTCCGCACTACCTGCGCTGCCGCAGCATAGGTGCTGTTACCGGGCTGGCTCGCATCGATGCTGCAGGTCCCCGAGGCGACGAATGTGGCCGTGGTGCCAGAGACCGTGCAGATGCCCGGAGTTGTCGAGGTGAAGCTGACCGACAGACCGGAACTGGCCGTGGCCGAGAGCATCAGCGGCGTCCCCACCTTTTGCGCCGGGATCGTCGCAAAGGTGATGGTCTGCGCTACGCCCGTGACGGTAAAGCTCCGCACTACCTGCGCTGCCGCAGCATAGGTGCTGTTGCCGGGCTGGTTTGCATCGATGCTGCAGGCCCCCGAGGCGACGAATGTGGCCGTGGTGCCGGAGACCGTGCAGATGCCCGGAGTTGTCGAGGTGAAGCTGACCGCCAGACCGGAGCTGGCTGTAGCCGAAAGAGTCAGCGGCGTGCCTACCTTTTGCGCCGGAATCGTCGCAAAGGTGATAGTTTGCGCTATGCCGGCCGGGGCCCCGCCGCTGACGGCGAAGCTCCTTACCACCTGCGCTGCCGCAGCATAGGTGCTGTTGCCGGGCTGGTTTGCATCGATGCTGCAGGTCCCCGAGGCAACGAAGGTGGCCGTCGCGCCGGAGAGGGTGCAGATGCCCGGAGTTGTCGAGGTGAAGTTGACCGCCAGGCCGGAACTGGCCGTGGCCGAAAGCGTCAGCGGTGTCCCCACCTTCTGCGCTGGAATCGTCGCAAAGGTGATGGTCTGCGCTACGCCCGTAACGGTGAAACCCCGCGCAACCTGCGTGGCCGCAGCGTAGGTGCTGTCGCCGGGCTGGTTTGCATCGATGCTGCACGTGCCCGAGGCGACGAATGTGGCCTTCCCGTCGGAGACCGTGCAGATGCCGGGGGTTATTGAAGTGAAGTTGACCGCCAGGCCGGAACTGGCCGTGGCCGAAAGCGTCAGCGGTGTCCCCACCTTCTGCGCCGGAATCGTCGCAAAGGTGATGGTCTGGGCTACGCCCGTGACCGTAAAGCTCCGCACTACCTGCGCTGCCGCCGCGTAGGTGCTGTCGCCGGGCTGGTTTGCATCGATGCTGCAGGTCCCCGAGGCGACGAATGTGGCCGTGGTGCCAGAGACCGTGCAGATGCCGGGGGTCGTAGAGGTGAAGCTGACCGCCAGACCGGAGCTGGCCGTGGCCGAAAGCGTCAGCGGCGTCCCCACTTTTTGCGTCGGAATCGTCGCAAAGGTGATGGTTTGAGCTACGCCCGTGACCGTGAAACTCCGCACAACCTGCGGTGCCGCTGCATAGGTGCTGTTGCCGGGCTGGTTTGCATCGATGCTGCAGGTGCCCAAGGCGACGAATGTTGCCGTCGCGCCGGAGACTGTGCAGATGCCGGGAGTTGTCGAGGTGAAGCTGACCGCCAGACCGGAGCTGGCCGTGACCGAAAGCGTCAGCGGCGTCCCTACCTTTTGCGTCGGGGATCGTTGCAAAGGTGATGGTCTGCGATGCCAGAGTTACCTTCACCGTCGTGGATTTGCCCGAGGCTGAGTTGTAGATCGAGGAACTATTGGAGTCGGGCGTATAGCTGGCTGTCAACGTGTCGCTGCCTGTGGCTAGCGATCCGGCCGGAATATTGATCGTTGCGCTCCCGCCGCTCAATGTCGTGGCCGCCGATGTGTAGCTGCCGCTGGTCAGCGTCACCGAACCGGTCGGCGTCGGCGTGCCGCTGACGGCAACGGTCACCGTCAATGGCTGGGCGGCGGTTATGCTTGATTTCGAGGGTATCACCGTCACCATTGGGGTTGCGGGCGGCTGATACTCCCACAGGTCGTTCGGGGCGTCCCCCCAAAGAGCCAGAAATTGCCACTCCTGTCGGTCCAACCCGAAGCCCACTCGCGGCCTGCGGGGATGTTTCCTGGGGCAGGAACACCCAACGTGCCGTACACTCCGGGCTCGCAACCATAGCAGAACTCCGTGCTGCTTCCGCCCATCCATGTCCATTCGTCTGTGGAAGGATTGAACTCCCAAAGGTCGTTGAGCCAGTCTTGCATGTCCGTCGGCATCGTAGCCAAAGCCCCCAAAGAGCCAGAAATTGCCGCTGCTGTCGGTCCAAGCTGACAGCGCCTGCCCGGCCACCGGGGATATTTCCGGCGGCAGGCGTTCCCAAAGTGCCGTATACCCCGGACTGTCCATGCATGACCCGGGGACCGTATTGCTACCGCCCATCCAGACCCATTCATTCGGTGGAAGGATTGAACTCCCAGAGGTCGTTGAGGTATCCCGCAGTATCGTTGGCGTCGTCGCCAAAGCCCCCGAAGAGCCAGAAATTTCCGTTGCTGTCGGTCCAGCTCGAAGCCATCGTGCGGCCTCCGGGAATGTTTCCGGCAGCAGGCGTTCCCAACGTGCCATACACTCCGGGCTGACTGCCATTGCTACCGACCGCACTGCTCCCGCTCATCCAGACCCACATGTTCGTGGAAGGATTAAACTCCCAGAGGTCGTTGAGATCGCCAGAATTGCCGTTGGCATCGAAGCCCTCGCCGCCAAAGAGCCAGAAATTGCCGCTGCTGTCGGTCCAGCTCGATAGCCTGCTCGCGGCCTCCGGGGATGTTTCCGGCGGCAGGGGTACCTAACGTGCCGTAGACGCCGGATTGGCCGCCATTGCTGCCGACCGTGCTGCTTCCGCCCATCCATGTCCATTCGTTCGTGGAAGGATTGAACTCCCAAAGGTCGTTGAGATAGCCCACAATTGCCGTTGGCATCGTAGCCATCGCCGCCAAAGAGCCAGAGATTGCCGCTGCTGTCGGTCCAGCTCGAAGCGCCATAGCGGCCTCCGGGGATGTTTCCGGCAGCAGGCGTTCCCAACGTGCCATACACGCCGGGCTGGCCTCCATTGCTACCGACCGTGCTGCTTCCGCCCATCCACGCCCATTCGTTAGTCGAAGGATTGAATTTCCATAGGTCGTTGAGATGCCACCATTGTCGCTGAGGTTGATATCGTTCGCCATATCCCCCAAAGAGCCAGAGATGGCCGCTGCTGTCGGTCCAGGTCGAAGCGCTGCCGCGGTTTCCAGGAGTGTTTCCGGCGGCAGGAACACCCAACGTGCCGTACACTCCAGGCTGGCCGCAGTTCGTCCAGCCTTCTGTACGGTGATCGTGCTGCTTCCGCCCATCCACACCCATTCGTTTGGCTCAGTTCCCAGTGCGATGGTGTAGGCAGCGGTTGCCACGGCGCTTTTGGGGTAGCCTGCTGACTCGTTGCGATCGCCTCCAGCGTCTCTGACGAAGAGACACGTGATCGGGCCCGTGTATGTGGTGGAACGAGGTTGTCGGCGTCGTCACCGTTGGTGGTGTAGTAGATAGTCGCTCCGGGCGTCGCATCGGAGATGGTCACCGTGTGCGGTGAGGAGTAGGTTCCAGCCGCAGACTGAAAAGGTTGGCGTGGCGGTCACCGGTAAGTTGATCGTGTATGCGGCAGTTGACTACGGCGCTGGTGGAATAGCCGTTCGCCATTGCGATCGCCTCGATCGTTTCTGTCGACGAGACGGTGATCGGACCGCTGTACACAGTCGAACTCGGAGTCGGCGTGGTTCCGTTGGTGGTGTAATAGATGGTCGCCCCGCCGTCGCATCGGAGATCGTCACCGTTTGCGTCGAGGTGTAGGTCCCTGGTGGCACACTGAAGGTTGGCGTGGCGGCTGCCGGTAGATGGTCGCGAAAGCTGATATTTCCAAAGGTCGTTGAGATCGCCAGATTGATAATTGGCCGGCATCGAAAGCCACGCCTCCAAAGAGCCAGAAATTACCGCTCCTGTCGGTCCAACTGGCGGCCTCAGTTCCGGCCTCCGGGGGTGTTTCCGGCAGCAGGCGTTCCCAGGGTTCCGTACACTCCGGGCTGGCTCTCACCAGAGATCGGCACCGTGCTGCTTCCGCCCATCCAGGTCCATTCGTTGGTGGAAGGATTGAACTCCCAAAGGTCGTTGAGATAGCCAGAATTGCCGTTGGCATCGAAGCCATCGCCCCCAAAGAGCCAGAGATTGCCGCTGCTGTCGGTCCAAGCTCGGATAGCGCTCGCGGCTTGCGGGGATATTTCCGGCAGCCGGACATGCCCAACGTGCCGTACACTCCAGGCTGACCGCCATAGCCATACCGTGCTGCTTCCGCCCATCCACGCCCATTCGTTCGTGGAAGGATTGAACTCCCAAAGGTCGTTGAGATAGCCGGGATGCCGTTCGGAATCACACCCAAAGCCCCCAAAGAGCCAGAGATTGCCGCTGCTATCGGTCCAGCTTACGGAGCCGATAGCGGCCTCCGGGGATGTTTCCGGCAGCAGGCGTTCCCAACGTGCCGTACACTCCGGGCTGGCCGCACACTCCGTATTGCAGCTGATCGTGCTGCTTCCGCCCATCCATGTCCATTCGTTCGTGGAAGGATTGAACTCCCAAAGGTCGTTGAGGTAGCCCAAGTCTGCCGTTCGCATCAATGCCATAGCCCCCAAAGAGCCAGAAATTGCCGCTGCTGTCGGTCCAGCTTGAAGCCCAGCTGGCGGCCTCCGGGGATGTTTCCGGCGGCCGGCGTTCCCAACGTGCCGTACACTCCGTGGCTGGCCTTTGCCGTGTGCTGCTTCCGCCCATCCAGGTCCATTCGTTCGTGAAGGATTGAACTCCCAAAGGTCGTTGAGATCGCCCAGATTGCCGTTGACATCGAAGCCAGAGCCCCCAAAGAGCCAGAGATTGCCGCTGCTGTCGGTCCAGCTCGAAGCGCCATAGCGGCCTCCGGGGATGTTTCCGGCGGCAGGCGTTCCCAAAGTGCCGATATACTCCAGCTTGGCGCCATTGCTACCGACCGTGCTGCTTCCGCCCATCCAGGTCCATTCGTTCGTGGAAGGATTGAACTCCCAAAGGTCGTTGAGATAGCCCTATTGCCGTTGGCATCGAAGCCGTCGCCCCCAAAGAGCCAGAAATTGCCGCTGCTGTCGGTCCAACTCGAAGCGCGATGTGCGGCTTCCGGGAATGTTTCCGGCAGCGGGCATGCCCAACGTGCCGTAGACTCCGGGCTGGTTCTGCCGTGTTGCTACCGCCCATCCAGGTCCATTCATTTGCGGCAGTGGTTTGGGCATTCGCCACCTGACGAACCGATACCGACGTTGCCGCGATGAGTCCCGCCACGAGCAGGACCCGAAGACGCAGAACTTGCAAACTTGCGAACATGACCTTACACCTCGTTAGCTGGCGCAACCTGGCTTGGAAATGCCTTCGCACAGCCGTAGACGGCTGCTCGGACATTTCCACATTTCATTTTTAGAAAGTTTCCAGATAGGGCCATAAAGGCCCATTGGCGATCGTCGCCTCGACACAGACTTGTATCTCAGGCGTGGCCTGGAAGACAAGCGGCGGGGAGGAATCTGCGCCATAGAGGCACCTCAAGATTCACTTGACCTGGCGAATTTGCACAGCTCTCTAGCGCGGAGTCCGAAGGGATTCCGGCCTGTCCAGTTGCGAACAATTGCGCGGCTTGGGGGAAGCCGACGCTCCCGTTCCTTCAGCTCTCGGTGGCTGCCGTGCAATTAGCACGGAGAGCCGCCGGTTACGAGGGCCCTGAAGACTGCTTCCTTGGGGTTTAAAACTTGGAACAAATTCTAGCACAGGGAATTACGCCCGGGGTGAGAATTCTCGCCAAAGCCGGAATTTAGCGGGAGAGTCCGTTGTTTCTCAATGCTTAGCTCAGCCCGCCATTCAAATGACTCCAAATCGAAGGCAAGCACCAAAATCGGGCCTCGAAAGCGGCTTTTCGAACGTTTTGTGAAGTCTTGGTCAACCGGGTAGCAGTACCTGCCTGGAACTGGTGACCGGGCAAAATGCCGTCCCGCTGGCGGAGGTCGTGCGCTATCGGGCCGGAAGGCTATTCCGTAGAAGGTGGAGCGATCCGGCAACTGGTGGATGTGGCGACTGCGAACGATCCCCGCTATACCCCCAATGTTGCCCGGCGCGAAGCTCGCAAGCTGAAGACGCAGGCCCTGCATGAAAGCTGGCGGAAAGAGTACCGGGCGCTGAAGCAAAGCCACCCTGGGATGTCAGACGTGTGGTATTCGCAAGCGGATTGCCAAGATGGACATTGTCCAGAGGCGAAGCGCAGAAACGATCCGCAAAAGCATGAAGCGATAAAAAAGTTGGGCGGAATTTTTTCGCCCAGATTGCCGCCCGAAATCACCTTGTATTTAGCGGCGTTTCGCGGAGGCAACGACCAAATTGCCGCCTCTGTGATGCGGCTGGTTTCCTTCCCCAACACCAGAAAAGCGCCGAAAATGCGGAGTCGAGCGGGGCCGACAGTGGGCTTTCATCGCCCAATGCGCACAGCTAGGGTGTGTCTTGAGCAGTCCTGAATCGCTCAGAGAGGTTTGAAGATGACCCATAGCATATTGCGGCTTCCTGCCGTCAAGACGGCAACCGGCCTTTCGCGCAGCACACTGTATTTGCGAATTGCGCACGGTGTCTTTATGCATCCGGTGAGCCTGGGCGGGCGCGCCGTTGGTTGGCCCACGCATGAGGTAGCGGCGTTGAATGCCGCACGGATCGCTGGAAGGCCGGACGCGGAGATTCGCAAGTTGGTTACGCAACTGGAAGCGGCCCGCAAGGTTGCGGCATAGGACGGTCACCGCCATGCGCAAGCGCCGCCCCAATCATCGGCTGGTGAAAATCCATCGCAGCTACACGGTGGAAGAGGTTGCTCGCCTGTTCGGTAAGCACAAGAATACAGTGCGCGCCTGGGTGAAGGCCGGACTGCCAACCTGCGACGGCAAGCGCCCCATCCTGATTCTTGGCCGCGATCTGGCCGCATATCTCAAGGCCCGCCGGACGAAAGAACAAGCGGCCATGCAAGCCGGGTGAGGTCTACTGTGTGCGATGCCGCGCACCCAAGCGGCCCGCCGGTGATATGGCGGAGTACCAGCCGACTACAGCGACTTTAGGAAACCTAATCGGCATCTGTCCGGACTGCGATGGGATGATCTACCGGCGCGCAAGCGGGGCAAAGTTGGTCGAAATTCAGGGAAATTTGGACATCACGTTTTCGGAGGCAGAGCGACGTGTAAGTGACATTGATTCCTCCATCGTAAACAGTGACTTCAACCAAGGGTGAGAAACCATGACGAAACACAACCCGGAAAACGAGCGAATCAAGCGACGGTATTTCGGTTGGTTGAAAGAGGCTAAGCAATGCAGCGAGGCGACCGTGGACGCCACCGCCAAGGCGCTGAGCCGGTTTGAGGAGTGGAACCGGCACAAGAGCTTTCAGACCTTCCACCATGAGCAAGCGGTCGCGTTTAAGAGGCATCTGGCCGAGCAAACGGGGCAGAGGTCCGGGGAGAAACTGAGCAAGGCGACGGTACACGCCACGCTCACCCAACTGCGGCAGTTCTTTTTCTGGCTGGCAGATCAGCCAGGCTACAAGAGCCGCATTCAGCATTCCGATACGGACTACTTCAACCTGTCGAGCAACGACGCGCGGATCGCCACGGCACACACCTCGCGGAAGGTTCCGACGCTGGAGCAGGTGAAGCGCGTGATTGAGACGATGCCGAGGGGGAATGAGATTGAGCGCCGGAACCGCGCTTTGGTGGCCTTTACGCTCTTAACCGGCGCGCGAGATGCGGCCATCGCTTCCCTGAAGCTGAAGCATGTGGACCTGAGAGAAAGTTGCGTCCAGCAGGATGCACGCGAAGTGAAGACGAAATTCAGCAAGACGTTTACAACCTACTTTTTCCCTGTGGGTGATGGCGTCCGGGAGATCGTGGCGGACTGGGTGCGATTTCTGAGGGAAGAGAAGCTGTGGGGCAATGACGATCCGCTGTTTCCGGCAACGCGCGTCGCGTTAGGGGAGACGCACCGGTTTGAGGCGGCGGGATTTGAAAGGGCGCACTGGAGCACAGCCACGCCAATTCGGACAATCTTCCGCGAGGCGTTCGAGCGCTCGGGGTTGCCCTATTTCCATCCGCACAGCCTACGGAACACGCTGGTGCGGCTTGGTCAAGATGTCTGCAAGACCCCCGAAGAGTTCAAGGCATGGAGCCAGAATCTGGGGCATGAGCAGGTGCTAACAACCTTCCTTAGCTATGGTTCCGTGGCGACTGACAGGCAGGGAGAGATTATTCGGGAATTGGGTTCGACCCAGCCATCAAAGCAGCCGTGCGCGGACGAAATCGCGGAAGCCGTGGTCAGAAAATGGCAGAGCGCAGGCGCTGGCGTTACGCCTCCGCAGTAACGCCATTTGCTAGGCCGCAGAGCCGCGAAACGATAGCACCTTGCCGCTGCGCTGGGTTTGCTCCAGATAGTCGGCCCAGCCCTGCATCATTCTTGCCCGTGGCTCCAGGTAGAGCGCGTGGTTGTAAGCCGCGCTGACAGCGTTGCGGGGCGCGTGGGCAAGCTGCAATTCGATGTGCTCATGGTTATAGCCCTGCTCATGCAAGATCGTCGAAGCCAGTCCACGGAAGCCGTGCCCGGTCATGCGTCCCTTGTAGCCCATGCGCTCCAACGCCTTGAGAATCGTAATGTTGCTCATGGGCTTGGCCGCGTTTCGATCACCAGGGAAGAGCCACTCACTCTCGCCGGTCAAGGTGCGGAGCAATTCCAGTACCTCGATCGCTTGTTTTGACAGCGGGACGATATGCGGCGTTCTCATCTTCATTCGTTCTGACGGAATATCCCATCGCGCCGCATCCAGGTCAAACTCCGCCCACTTCGCCCCGATCAATTCGCTGGTGCGCACAAAAGTGAGCGCCATCGCCTTGATGGCCAGCCGCGTTACGGGCTTGCCTTGGTAAACCTCAATAGCTTTCAGCAGAGAAGACAGTTCCTTCGCATCCACGCGGGCATAGTTTACCTTGCGTTTGGACGGCAGAATGTCACTGGGGCGGATTTCAGCGGCGGGATTCCGCGTCGTGTATCCGTGAGCAATCGCGTATCGGAACATCTGTCCGGTCGTCTCCAATGCGCGTTTGGCAATGTCCCGTGCGCCGCGCATCACAATGGCCTTGACCATGTTCACTAGTTCCGGGGCTTCAATTGCAGCGATAGGCCGCGCGCCCAGGCAGGGAAGAATATCGGTGTCCATGCGGCGCTTCACATAGTCCACATGGCGCGGACTCTTGCCGTCCTGCCAGTGAGCCAGCCAGAGCCGAGCTACGCTTTGAAAGGAATTCTCTGTTGCCGCCTTTTCGGCTTTGCGCTCTGCCATTGGGTCTACGCCTGTTGCCAACAACTTGCGCGCCTTGGCGTGGCGGTCTCTGGCCAGCAAGAGAGGAACGTCGGGGTAGCTTCCCGAAGGTCATGAGCTTGGCCTTGCCCTTCAAACCGATACGTCCAGCGCCAAATTCTGCCACCCGAAGGCGTGACCCACAGGAACAGCCCGCCTGCCATCACTGATCTTACGCGGCTTTGCGTTCGGCTTGATTCGCTTAATCTGAGTGTCTGTTAGCCTCATGGAAACCACCTCCAAGCAATGTACCCACAGCTTGACGTGGGTATGTACCCACAGATATACCCACAACTTAGTGGTTGGCTTCCATAGTAGCTAAATAGGACGAGATAAAGCAATAAATTATTTGTTTTCAGTGTGATTATTTGCTTTGGATTGGACTTGTTAGGATGCCTTATGGAAGGCTTAATGGCGGAGAGGGAGGGATTCGAACCCCCGATACCCTTACGAGTATGCCTGATTTCGAGTCAGGTGCATTCAACCGGGCTCTGCCACCTCTCCGCTTTTCTAGGCCTGCGCTTCCAGCCTGCTTCGGGCACTCGCGGCAGCCCTAGCAGAAGCGATCTTCTCGGGCTGCTTCGGCACCCGGTCACCGCTGCCCCATCGAGAGGGCCAGGAAACCGCACCGGTATCTCCAGTTTACGGCATTTTCGCGGTTTTCGCGGCGCACCCGAACCCGCTACTGCACGGAGCGAAAGCGGATATCCTCTCCATCGAGCCGGTATTCAGCGGAGCAGGCCTCGCCGCCGCAGATCATCGCCTCGATGCCGTGGAGTTGCCGCCGGGTAATCAGGCCCACTGTTCCGCATCGCGGGCACGACATCACGGCAACATAGGGGTTCTGGGCATGCCCCAGCCTGGATCGATTCTCCAGCATGAAGATTGTGCCTGGGTCCATTCTTTCGGGAATCCATTCTTCGAGAAACTGCAATTCGGCTGACATCGTTGCCTCCAAGCTGGCTGATGGTACCGAGGGAGTTTCTTTTTACCCGGCCCTGCTCTCAAAACAATTGCGGGTTGCGAATGGTGGCCGGAGCTTCCAGTAGCAAACAGTGTTGCCAAGAACGTGCGTTTGCGTCAACCGGGAAGCGATGAATGGGAGTGACTACGAGGATTCCCATCCCACGAGATGGTCCGCGCCTATCGCGACGACGGCTGCGCAGCTCCGCTGGCCTGTGCATGGTCGATTGCGTCAATCGCCTGGTACATTTCCTTGTTGCGAAGAATCGCCTGCACGTACTCTCTTGTCTCGGTAAATGGTATCGACTCCACAAACTCGTCGAGACCCTGATACGGGCCGGCTGCCTGCCAGTCCACAACGCGCGTGTCACCTGCGTTGTAAGCAGCCAGGGCGTACGCCTCGACGCCGCCGAAACGGTCGAGCATCTGCTTCAGGTACCGGGTCCCAAGCCGGATGTTGACCTCGGGATTCAGGAGTTGGAAGGTCTCAAAATGCTCCATGTTCTCTTCGCGCGCCATCTTTCTGCCCACTGAAGGCAGCAGTTGCATGAGCCCGTAGGCGTTGGCGCCGGAGATCGCCATGGGATTGAATTCCGACTCCTGCCGGATCAGTGACGCGACCAGGAAAGGATCGAGATGATTCTTTGCCGACTCGGACTGGATCGTCTCCCACCAGGCCTCGGGAAAGAGGATCTTCCAGTAGACGAGCGGGATGGCCTGCAAGGAGGCTGAGGCTGAGTTGGGCAGCGCGCGTTTGAGTGCGCGCAGGGCGAGGGAGGTTTCGCCATACGAGGAGTAAATCTGCGCCTCGGCGAGCGAGCCGGACGAGGAAGCGTCAGGATCAGCCTTGATCTCGTCGGCAATGTATTCGTTCAGCCCTACGTTGGCAAGCAGTCTTGCCTTGGCCAGGTGCGGGCTGGCCTCGGGAAAACTCTCCACCAGTTGCGGCTGCGGCACCGGCTGAGAATGGTCCGGCTGCGGTTCCTCTGCCGGCACGGTATTGCCAAGAGCGGCGAGCCGCTCTCGCGCCATCTGCGCATAAAAATAATGCGGGTAAGAGCGCAGGATCAGACGGTAATCGGCCGCCGCCATTGCGGTATTGTGGTCCAGAGTCTCGTGCAGCCTTCCTCTCCAGTAGAGGGCCGAGACGCTCTCGGTGGCTGAGGGAAAAAGGCGAATCTGCTCGTCGAAGATGCGCGCGGCCTCAGAGTAGTTGGCCTGCCGATAATCCAGCCACCCGGCGCGCCAATGGGCAGCCGCCGCCTTTTTGTATTCGGGGAAGCGAGTCGCGAGGTCCAGATAATACTCGGTTGCTGAAGCGTAGTCGCGCCGCAGCAGATACATGTTGCCGCTGGAGAAGAGCGCTTCTTCCAGCCAGGGACTGCGCGGAAAGCGCGTTTCCATTTCGGTCACAATCCGCCGCTGATCGTCGGTGCTGTCCCGGTCTCTTGCCAGCTCCATCAGCAACTCGAGCCGGCGCGCGCCGTTTTCATCGTTGGTATCGGGTAGCGCTTCGGCTCTTGCGGCTGTCAGGCGCTTCAGTTTCAAATCGCAGGCAGCCTCGGCCACGGCAAAGCCATTGCGGGCGCTTTCGCTGAGTCCTGGCGTGCGCTCAAGCGCGCGATATTGTTCGCCGGCATCGCCGTAGCGCCCGGCATCGTAGTAGGCATCGGCCAGGCTTCGCAACTCCGCCACGCTCAGCGCGCTCTCGGCCCCCATCTGCTTCAAGCGAGCGAACGCCGTCTGTGCCTGATCGCTGAGGGGATGTTCGAGGAGCAGGCTTTTGAAGATCCGTTCGGCTGCCTCTGTCTCGCCCAGCGCAAGCGCCACCTGTCCCTCAGCCAACTTAAAGCCGGGCCGCTCGGCCGCCTCGGTCTCTTCATTGGCAGCCAGGGCAGCGCGCGCGTCTTTAGGCCTGCCGAGAGCCAGCAAAACCTCGGCCTCCAGTTCAGGAACCCGCTTGTTAAAGATGCTGTCCGGGTACCGGTCGGCGAATCCGTGCACCATGGCCTCTGCCGCTTGATTTTCGCCGGCGCTTTGGCTTGCTTCGGCTGAGAGGAAATCGGCATAGTCGGCCAGTTCCCCGCCGGCTTGCCGGGAAAGGCGCAAGTTTGTAACGGCGTCGGCGTAACGATGGTCAAGCAGGTAGGCGTGGCCGAGCGCCAGGTAGGCCGCCGCCGCGGCTTCGCCGCTATTGCGGCGCGCATAAGCCGCCACGCCGGCAAATGCCTCCGGGGTGCGCAAGGTGGCCAGTTGCTGAGCCATGGGGCGCAGCTCGGTAGAGGCCACAAAGGCCCGCCGGATACTCGCTGTCCGTGCCGCCCGCGCCGCCCGGCTGCCGGCGCCGGACCGAGCCGCTTTCTTCTTTGCTTTCTTCGATTTCTTTGTCTTTTTCGCCTGGCTGGCGGAGCCAGTCTCGGATTTTCCGGTTGCGGCGCTCGATTTTCCGTCTGCGGGAGACTGGCCCGCCGCGGGAGCGAATGCCGTCAGCGCCAAAAGCACCACCACCAGCCATCGCGACGCCCGCCGCGACGGGGATGAAGGGGAGGATAAGACCATGTCTTCACTCTATTCCGTTCTGCCCGCAGCGCGAGGAGCCGGGAACCAATCGGGGCACTGGGACAAGAATCGATCTACGGGCCCTTTCTGCCCTACCTGTTTGATACTCCTTGCCGGTGTCCGTTACACTCTTCTTTACCGGCAGCAACAAGGCTTCCCCGAGGAAAGCGGGAATTTTCGCAACCAACCCACATGACAACCATCCAACCTATAGCAGGAGATAGAGAGCAGCATCCTGACGTGGCCCTGGTGGAACGGGTCCGCGGTGGAGATGTTGCGGCTTACGACACGCTGGTCCGCAAGTACGAGCGGCAGGTTTTCCGGATTGCGCAGCATATCACGCAGAACCGCGAAGACGCCGAAGACGTGGTGCAGGACGCGTTCTTAAAAGCTTACGAGAAACTCGACCAATTCCAGGGGAATGCGAAGTTCTACACATGGCTGGTGCGAATTGCTGTCAACGAAAGCTTGATGCGCCTGCGAAGGCGCCGTTCCGGCAGGATGGTCTCGATCGACGAGGATGTGGAGACCGAAGAGGGCGGCGTACCGCGGGACATTGCCGACTGGGCTCCCGACCCGGAGCAGAACTACAACCAGGCGGAGCTGGCGGGTATTCTGCGCAGGACCATTCAGGGATTGCCGCAGGGCTTTCGTATTGTTTTCGTTCTGCGCGACGTCGAGGGTCTCTCGACCGAAGAGACCGCCGAGACGCTAGGTCTGAGCGTGCCCGCCGTCAAATCGCGGCTTCTGCGGGCACGGCTGCAATTGCGCGAACGTCTGAGCCGTTATTTCGGCAAGAGAACAGATCGCAGGAAGAAACGGGCCGGCGCCCCGGCGGAAGATGGGGGTGAAAAGTGACCTGTAAGGAATTCCTCGCGCTTCTCGACGACCTTATTGACGGCAGCCTCGCGGGCGACGTGCGCACAGAGATTGACGGCCACCTGAACCGCTGCAGCCACTGCCAGGTCATCTTCAACACCACCCGCAAAACCATCGAGATTTACCGCTCGCACGAAATCTACGAGTTGCCCTCGGGGCTGCGCGACCGCCTGCACTCCGCGATCATGGCCAAGTGCAAGGCGGCTGCAAATAACCTTTCTTAATTCCGATTTCGGGGCGCGAACTCCTCTACCGCGCTTGAACTGCACCTAAGCAAGGTTTGGCTCGATCTCGAGCCAAACCGCAGCGAAGGATCTGCGGTTGCTCGTCTGTAAACTTCGTCACCGCATCTGTTGTCGCTTGAGTTGACAGGTCGACGGACGCAGAATCTTCCTATGGCCGCTGAACGCATTGCCGCCATCCTTGGCGATATCCTTTCCGGTCCACATGCAGCTCGACCCGATTCCCAGTGCCGATTGGGCGTCCAAGTCCATGACGGTACGGGAGCAGCGATCCCTGGAGGCAGAATTGAGGTCAGCCCCTCGACAAGCGGTCCCGCAGAGAGTGATGGCCGGGCCGCGCCTGTTTCGACCTGCCGGCGGGAAGCTACACAATCTCCGCCAGCTGGAAGTGGTTCAAGAACCTTCGAAGCATGCCGTACCAGTCAGCGGCTCTCAAGAGAAGTGGATCGTTGGGAGCCATCGGCGCCAGATCGGCAAAGGCGGGGACCTTCACGCCTGAACGTTCGCTGCCGCGGTAGAGGAAATCAGGATTCAGATCGCCGTATATCGAGAAGAAAGACGAGCAACCGTTCGCGGTCGTCTGCGTCCATCTCCTGGTCGAGCGAGCCCTTATGGACGCACTTGGCCAGCAGTTCCTGAAGTGGCCCCGGGTGTCGTAAACAGCGCGGCGCTGCTCCACCGGCTTCCGCCGTTGAGCTTTTCGCTCTGCATCAACGCGCTGCGCGAGGGTGATTTCGACTTCGAGCGCAACGCCCAGCTGCTGGTAGCCGAGCATGGTGCGGTGCGTCGAGGGCAGGCGCGCTGGCCCGGCGTTGAAGTAATGTTCCGAATCCCAGGCGCAGCTTTGGCTTGTGCCATCGGCGAATTCCACCGCGGTGCCGTTGCGGATGCTCCAGTTGCGGCCGCCAGGGCGTTGACGCGCTTCGAGCAGAGTGCAGGCCCACCCGGCCTTGCCCAACTCGTAGGCGGCAACGAGCCCCGCGATGCCGCCGCCAGAATCACGACACGAGTTCCGCGGCCGTTCACAAGGCGAAGAGGTCGTCTGCAGCCGCTTCAGGAATGGGCAGCAAGCCAAGAGACTGCGCCAGGACGAAGGCGGCTCCATAGCCGCCCACCCTGCCGGCGCGCATGAGAAACTGGCGGCGAGTGAGGCTCATTTTTTTGACTTCCTGGGAAGTGGAGAGTTGGGGAAAAATCCACCTTCCCATTTATACCAGCAATTCGGTGTCCCTCCGCCCTCAGTCTCTCAGTCCCTTATCAGTCCCTCAGTCCCTCAGTCCCTACTCCCTATTCCCTCGTCCCTAGACCAGCCCCAGGAAGCGGCTCGGCTTCAGACCCGCGCCCGGGAAAACCATTTCCAGATTTTTTGCGGCCAGCGTCTGAGTCACGATCTCCGCAAGCACGGCCCTGTAATCGGTGGTCAGCGCCAGATCGCGGCCTTCGTTGAGCTGTTCGTTCTCAAGGCCCGGCCAGCGGCCGTAAACTTTGCCGCCTTTCACGCCTGCGCCCAGTACGAACATCGCATTCGCATGGCCATGGTCGGTGCCGCCTGTACCGTTTTCGCGGGCCGTGCGCCCGAACTCCGACATCGTCACCAGCGTCACGTTCTCGGCGCCGTCGCCCAGGTCGCGCCAGAAGGCGGCGATGCTCTCGGCGAAATCGCGCAGCCGGTTGGAAAGCTGGCCGTCCACTCCGCCCTGGTTCTGGTGCGTGTCCCATCCCGCCACGTCGGTAAAGGCAGCCTCGACGCCCAGATTCGACTTCAGCAGTTGCGCGATCTGGCGCATCTTGTTGCCGAAATCGCTTTTCGGGTATTCGACGCCGGCAGCGGGAGCATACTGTGCCAGATCGGCGGCTCGCAGCATTCGCACTGCCTCAAATGTCTCCTCGCCCGCCTGGTGCAGAATGCGGTCTCCGCTGTCGGCGTACATCGACTCAAAGGCGCTTGCCGCCGGCGAGAGATCCCCATTCCGAGGGCCGACGGTGAATCCGCCCACATCGTTCAGCGCAACGGCCGGAATCTTTCCGGCCAGCGTGCGCGGCACCTCCGCGTTCAAGGCGACGGCGCGAAAGGCGGTGTGCTCGCGGCGAGCGGCAATGTCCTCGGCCTGGAGGGCTCGGTTCAGCCACCCATCGTCCGTGCTCTTCACGCCGGGCGTGCCCGACTCCATGTAGTCCTGTGCGTCGAAGTGCGAGCGCGAGCTGTCGGGCGAGCCTGCCGCGTGCACCACGGCCAGATGCCCCTGGTCGTACAGCGGCCTGATGACCTCGAGCGACGGGTGCAGACCGAAAAAGCCGTTCAGATCCAGCACCTGGTTTTGCGGAATCGCGATCGAGGGGCGCATGGCGTAGTAGTTCTTCTCCCGGAACGGAACCACCACGTTGAGACCGTCTGCCGCGCCGCGCTGAAAAATGGTCACAATGCGGCGCTTTTCGGCGCCCGCGCTCTCGGCCAGCACCGAGCGCAACAGAAAGCCCGGGATGGCTGCCGTGCCCGCGATGGCAAGCGCTCCGTTGTGGAGAAAGAATCGGCGATTCATCGGCATCTGAAGTCTCCTCTCAATCCCGTCCTGTTCGTCCCCGAATGCCCTCTTGCGCACGGCACTTAGCGCTGCCCCACGGAAAACTCACCGGCGCTGAAACTCCGGCGAGCCCAGCAGCATTCCGGCCAGTGTCTGGTCTTGCTGCTCCAATGGGTTCGCGCTCTTCCCACGCCCCACTGCTGTCGTCATTGATGCAACAGGCGGCGACGTCTCATCCTTGTCTTCAGTTTGTACGGTGAAGGGTTTCAAAATCGCTTCCCGGGTCGTTGCGCTCACCCCGTCCGGCGCAAGAAGTGACTCAAGCCGGGTCTCTTCTTCCTGGGGGTCCGGCGCGCCGCCCGCATTGGCGCCGCCTTGCGCCGCCGATTGCAGCACCCAGGTGACGTTAATGCCCGGTAGCCTGTTGCTCGCCAGGGCCATGGCAAAGTTCATCCGGTCTACCATCGCGGCCGTCGAAACCCACGTCGCGGCATCCCAGTGGTAGCCCGTGGGCGGAATGCATCCAAAGAGCGGCATGCCCATCTTGTTCAGCGCATTCGCCAGCGGTTGGTAGTTGTCGACCGTAGCGCCGCTCGCCCGCACCGCCGAGACCACGAATTCGAGCGGCGTCTTTACCTTGGCCTGATAAACCCCCGGCGACCAGAACTCCGGAGAGTGGAAAAGCGTCTTCAGGACCGCCGAGATGTCGCCCCCCGAAGCCATGTAGCTCTGCGCCATGCGGTCGATGAGTGCTTGAGGTGGATCGTCACTCACAAAGCGTTCCGCCAGCTTGCGCGACAGGAATCGCGCCGTCGCCGGCTGCGTGACCAGCAGGTGCAACAGTTCGCGCCCCTCCATCTCCCCGTTTTCCTTGATCTTCGCGCCAAGAACGTGCTTTGTTCCGGGCTCGTGGCGCTCGGGCTGGAAGACGAAGCCGCCGCCCCGCGCGGGCTGTTCGACACCCCAGCCGGTGAGCACCCGGGCCACCTGGGTGACGTCGGCCTGCGTGTACCCGCCATCTACCCCCAGGGTGTGCAGTTCCATCAACTCCCGCGCATAATTTTCGTTCAGCCCCTCCGGCGCCGCTTTCTTGCCCGGCCGCCGCGCCTTGGCTACCTCGGCGCGCTCCGCAGCCATCGAATCCGGTCCTATGCTGCTGGCATTGTCCAGGTACAGCATCATCTCCGGGCTATGCGCCACCGCTTCCAGCAAATCCTCGAACTTGCCCAGCGCCAGAGGGCGCACCACGTCCCGTTCGTAGCTCACCAGATAAGCCGGGGCCATCTCATTCTTGCGCAGATAGACATTGAAGTGATTGAGCCAGAAGTCGGTCATCACCTCCTGAAGCTGCGCATTCGCGTCGATGTCGCGCGTGAGCCGCTCAGCGAACAGCTCGTTGACCAACAGTTGCTGGGGATTCTCAAGCGCGCCCAGCGTTTCTTTTTGATCCGGATTCAGGTTGGCCGTCAACGCGGCGCGTTGCCCAGGCCTCAGCGTCTTCACGAACGCCTCGAATTGCTGCGGCTCCATCTTTACCAGCCGCGCTATGCGCTGCTCGGGCGGGAGAGCCAGTACACCTGCAATCAGCGATTCGTCGGCAAGCGGCTGTTCATCGGCGGCCCTCCCGCTTTCCATCGCCTTCTCAGGCTCCGCAACGCTCCGTCCGGCTGCCGGCTGGCTCATTCCCATCGATGCCGTTGATCCCGACTCGGGCTCCATCGCTGCCGCGCTGCTCATCTCGCCCGCCCCCGGAGCACTGGGCGCCTGAGCCGCTCCAGCCGTTGCCGCCTGAGCCACAGAAGTCGCCGCCTGAGCCGCCACAACTGTCGCCACCTGGGCCTCAGCCTGCTTCTTTGCCTGGCGCATCTCGGCCCGGTAGATCTGGTTCTCGTAAACCGCGTGCAGCGCGCCGCTCTCCGGAACCGGCGCCTTGCCGTTCATCGCCTGGCGGATGATGGGACCCGTCGGCAGACGATGGAAAAGCTCTTGCGTCGTCCATTGCATGGCCGGGAAGCGCGCCAGCTTTTCGTTCAGCAGGCTCTCATCGAGAGCTTCTGGGTGCAATTGCTGGTCGAACCACTGCTCCAGCCCTATTGCGCGCACCGCCTCAAGGTCGCCCGGCCGCGGTCCAAATGTAAAGCGGTTCAAGGCGTGCAGGATTCGCTGGTCGCCGCGCAACTGGCCCGACTGATATTCGGGCCTGTGCGATGTTTTCTCCGCGGACTGGCCTTCGGGAGCTGGCTCGCCGAGCACCTGCGATGCCGGAAGGCTCAGGTTGCAGCAGAGCACCGCCGCGAAAACGCGTTTCACAAGCTCCATGAAGGTCTCTCTTGCGCAGGAATCGGCCTTGATGTGGGGATAAGCCGGCGTACTAAGAATTAGACCCCGCTTTCGATCAAAAAGTTGTGGTTAATTGCGTTCAGTCCCTCAGACCCTCAGTTCCTTAGTCCCTTGTTCCCTGGTCCTTATTCCCTATTCCCTGTTCCCTGGTCCCTGTTCCCTATTCCCTATTCCCTTTCCCTATTCCCTGTTCCCTGCTCCCTCCTCTCTGTACACCCCCTCGCGCGATGTTTTACCCTCGAATGGTGATGAAACTACATGCTTCGCATCTGCTCCCTGCCCTGGCGTCGCTGGCCCTTTTGCCCGCGGTCGCCCTGCAGTCCTCCGCTCTCTTTGCGCAGGATGTAAAACCCGACGGCCCGACGGTTGTCATGGACACTTCGATGGGCCGCATCACCTGCCAGCTTTATCAAAAGCAGGCTCCCATAGCCGTTGCCAATTTCATCGGCCTGGCCCAGGGCACAAAGGACTGGACCAGCCCGAAGACCGGCATGGTGCAGAGTGGAAAGCCTTACTTCGACGGCACCATCTTCCACCGCGTGATTCCCAGTTTCATGATTCAGGGCGGCGATCCTACAGGTACCGGAATGGGCGGTCCCGGCTATAAATTCAAGGACGAATTCGATCCGAAGCTCAACTTTGATCGCCCCGGTCGGCTGGCCATGGCCAACTCCGGCCCCAACACCAACGGCAGCCAGTTCTTCATCACGGAAGCGGGCTACGCCTCGCTCAACCAGCATTACACGCTCTTCGGCCAGTGCGACGATGCAAGCGTAGCGGTGGTCAAGGCCATCGCCCGCGTGCCGCGCAATGCGAGCGACAAACCGAACACACCTGTTGTGCTGCAGAAAGTGACGATCGTTAAGGAGGGGCAGCCGCTGCCCGCCGCTCCGGCGAAGTAACGCGGCCGCTTTCAGTATCCGGGCCCCGAATTCGGTCAGAGGATTCGGGGCCAGTCTTTCTTTCGATCGATCTTCGGCGCGGCGCGGGCGCAACCGCCAGACCCATGCCGCCAGCATGAAACAATGGACTTGAGAAGGGCATCGCGCCCTAAAACCCAGGAGATCCCATGGCACTTGCACCAGGAACTTACGCCGTCTTCGGAACCAGCGAAGGCAAAATCACCGTGCGCCTTTTCGAGGCCGATGCGCCCGTCACTGTCAAGAACTTCATCGAGCTTGCGGAAGGCGCGCGCGAGTGGATGCACCCGGCGACCCGCGCCAAATCGAAAGACAAACTCTACGACGGCACCATCTTCCACCGTGTCATCCCCAACTTCATGATTCAGGGCGGCGACCCGGCCGGCAACGGCATGGGCGGTCCCGGCTACCGTTTCGAAGACGAGACCAAAGGCTCTCCGCACAAGTTCGACAAGCCCGGAAAGCTGGCGATGGCCAACTCGGGCCCGGGCACCAACGGCAGCCAGTTCTTCATCACCGTGGCTCCTACGCCCTGGCTCACCGGCAATCACACCATCTTTGGCGAAGTCGTCGAGGGCCAGGATGTCGTCGTCAAGATTTCCATGGTTGCCCGCAACTCGCAGGACAAGCCGAACAAGCCTGTCGTTCTGGAGTCGGTGACGATTGATCGCGTTGCCTAGCGTCCTGTCCCGGTAGATTCGCTTCATGAAGTCCCATAAGTTCGCCTCATGAAGTCGCTGTCATCCTGAGCGGAGTTCGGCCGGTTGATTGGCCGAACGGAGTCGAAGGATCTGCAGTAGTTTTTCAAGGAACCTAAGGGGACAACCCACTGGCACCTGCGGGACCTTCAGCTCTGGCTCGAGGCCCCGCCGCGCGCATCCCTTCCCGAGGCCCTATGAAACGGCAGAACCATGCACGACTCCTCGCGCGGCTCCTGCTCGCGGTTTCTCTGTCTGTCATCGCCCTGGGCTTCTCGATTCTCAACGCCTCACCGCCTGCGCAGGCACAGACGGTCCACACAGCGCGGCAGACCAAACCTCAGGTCAAAAAGCCGTCCCCCGCCATCCCTGCGCTGCTCGTCAGCGATATTCACTTCGATCCCTTCTGGGACCCGGAAAACGTCGCAAAGCTGGCAGCGGCCCCGGCGAGCGAGTGGGAGTCGATTCTGGCTTCTCCGGCCTCGGCTGATCGCGAGGCGCGATTCGCCGCGCTCGAGCAGACGTGCCAGGCCCGCGGCGAAGACACCTCGTGGCCGCTCTTCCAGTCTGCGATTCGGGCCATGCGAAGCGCGGCCGGCGGGGCGAAGTTTGTCGCCGTGAGCGGCGATCTGATAGCCCATTCCTTTTCGTGCAAATTCAATGCCATTTTGCCTGGCTCCTCGCCCGCCGCCCTTCGCGAATTTGTCGGCAAGACCATTCAGTTTGTGATTGGCGAGGCAATCGGCATCATCCCGGGCGCGCCCGTCTATACCGCGCTGGGAAACAACGATTCCGACTGCGGCGACTACCGGCTTGACGCCCACGGCGATTTTCTCGCCGCCACCGGCCGTCTGATCGCTCAGAATTTTGCCGGCGACTCCCGCGATGCCGCTCTCGAAAGCTTTGCTGCCGAGGGCGATTACAGCGTTCCGCTTCCCGCGCCCATCGCCAACGGCCGCCTCATTGTGCTGAACGACATTTTCCTCTCCAAGCGCTATTCGGCGTGCTCCGGCAAGCCCGATCCCCAGGCCGCGGCCGACGAGATCGCCTGGCTGCGCAGCCAACTGGCCGAGGCGCGCGCGAAAAGGCAAAAAGTCTGGGTCATGGGCCACATTCCGCCCGGCATCGATGCTTACGCCTCTCTCGCCAGCCTTGCCGATCCCTGCGGCGGCGAATCTCCGGTCTCCTTTCTCTCTACCGAGGCGCTCGCACAGGCGCTGACCGAATCGAGCGACGTAATTGCGCTGGCCCTCTTCGGCCATACCCACATGGACGAGATTCATCTGCTTGAGCCAGAAGCTTCGGTGCAACCTTCTTCAACCGGAGCAGCCACGCCTGTTCACGGGCACACACCCGGCCCTGTCGCCGTCAAGCCCGGACCCGTCGCCGTCAAACTAGTTCCTTCCATCTCACCCATCAACGGCAACAAACCATCCTTCACCGTCGCCCAGGTGGATGCCGCCACGGCCGAGCTTGTCGACTACCGGGTGATCGCCGCAGCAGATGCTTCCGGCGACGGCGCCTGGAGCGAAGAGTACGACTACGCGAAGAGCTACCACGAGAAGGCGTTCAACGCGGCAGCAGTTTCGCAATTGATTTCCGGCTTCGCCCGCGACGGTGCGGCTCAAGGAGACACGAGCCGGGCCTACCTTGCGAATTATTTTGTCGGCGGAGATCTCTCCATGCTGCGGCCCGTCTGGCCGGCTTTTGTCTGCACTCTCAGTCACCAGAGCCCCGGAGCTTTCAAGGCCTGCGGCTGCTCGAATCGCTGACCTTCCGACCCCAAACGTCGTCCCGTGCCCCGTCCATTCCGCGCTCTTTGCGGAATGGGCGGGAAACCACCTCGCCGGGGTTCGGTTTTTGTCGCTTGCGTGGGCGAAGGGCCTTATCAGAGAAGATTGATTCGTCCAGCATTCCAGCCGAAATGAACTGTGAACTGCGAACTGTGAACTACGAACTGTGAACTTTTTTGGCCTCGCCGGCAAACCCGATTAAAGTAGAGAGAGTCCTCTGCGCCGGTCTCTGGGGGCAGAACCCGTGAGAATTTTTCTTTGACCGAGACCAACCTCAACTCCGGCGCCGGATTGCCCCCTTCCCGATCTGGCCCTTCGCGGGCTTCCGCGCCGCAACCGGAGAGCGGCATCTCCCACGCCTGGCGCGCTCTGCGCCATCGCAATTTCCGGCTCTTCTTCGCCGGGCAAAGCATCTCGCTGATCGGCACCTGGATGACCCGCGTGGCCACTGCCTGGCTGGTCTACCGGCTCACGCATTCTGCTCTGCTGCTCGGCACGGTCAGCTTCGCCGGTCAGATTCCCACCTTTCTTCTCGCGCCATTTGCCGGCGTCTGGGTCGACAGGCTCAACCGCAGGCGGGTGCTCGTCTGGACGCAAACCATCCTCATGGTCCAGTCTTTCGCCCTGGCCGCACTCACGCTCTCCGGCCACATCACGATCCACTGGATACTTGGCCTCAGCATCCTGCAGGGCGCAGTCAATGCCTTCGACATGCCCGGCCGCCAATCATTCCTGGTGCAGATGGTCGAGGACCGCGCCGATCTTGGCAACGCCATCGCCATCAACTCCTCGATGGTGAATATGGCGCGCCTCGTGGGCCCGTCGATTGCCGGTTTCATCATCGCCGCCACCAGCGAGGGGTGGTGCTTTTTCATCGATGGCGTCAGCTACATTGCCGTGATCGTTTCGCTTGTGGCCATGCGCCTCGCCTCTCAGCCGCTCCGTAGCACACACACCTCTGCCTGGACAGAATTGAAGGATGGCTGGAGTTACGTCACCGGCTTCCTGCCCATCCGCACCATTCTTCTGCTCTTTGCCCTGGTCAGTCTCATGGGCATGCCGTACATGGTGCTGATGCCGATCTTCGCTGACCGCGTTCTGCATGGCGGCCCGCATCTGCTCGGCTTTCTCATGGGTGCCTCGGGCGTGGGCGCGCTCATCTCCGCCTTTTCGCTGGCCGTACGCAAGACCGTGCGCGGACTGATCCGCATGATCCCTCTCGCGGCGATTCTTTTCGGCCTCAGCCTGATCGGATTCGGCCTTTCGCAGATCACATGGCTCTCGATGCTCCTGGTGCTTTTTGCGGGCATGGGGATGATGCAGGGCATGGCGGCCAGCAACACTATGGTTCAGACCCTGGTGCCCGAAGACATGCGGGGCCGCGTGATGAGCTACTACACGATGGCGTTTATGGGAATGGCGCCCTTTGGCAGCCTGCTGGCAGGAACCATGGCCAGCACGCTGCCGTCGTGGACATTCATGCTGCACGGCTCGGTGCATACCATCGTCGGCCCGCAATGGACGGTTATGCTGAATGGCCTGATGGTGCTGGCCGGCGGCCTCTGGTTTGCCACCCGGCTTCCCGCCGTGAAGCGCGAAATGCGCCCGGTCTTCATGGAGCTTGGCATTCTGCCGGCGGTTGAGGAAGTCTCGTCCTAGGGCCTGTTAACGCTACCTGGGGTGGATGGCGCTGCGAGCGAAAGTCCCAGGTAGTGTTAACAGGCCCGCCGCCCGAATCAGGCCGCGCTGCGCCCCATCAGCGCCTCTCGCTTGCCGCTGACCCAGGGGCCATACTCCTTGTCCGTCTGCCGGATGTGCTTGCTGAGCCACTCGCGCAAAAAATTCAGCAGATGCAGGTTGATCGCGGTCTCGCAACTCTCCAGCCGCACCACGTATTCCTGCACCTTCCGGGTCAGCGCCTCGTGCTCGGCCCGGTGTTTCCCCAGCTTCGGGTACCCCACAGCGCTCATCGCTTTCTCCTCGGCAGTGAAGTGGTCCCTCGTGTACTCCACCAGCCTCTTCAGCAACGAGCGGGTCATTTGCGGTCCCCGCCCCGTCAGCATCGCGTCATGTAGTTCGTTCAACATGCCGAACAGCGCCTTGTGCTGGCTGTCGATCGCCGGCACTCCGACGGAGTACTCCGGTCCCCAGGTCAGAAGCATTACGTGATCCTCCCTATCAGGCATATCGGCCTTCTCCGCCGGCTCCTTAACAACTTCCTGCCCAACCGTAATTCGGGCTCCTCGCAAAAACGTGGCGCGCCTCGAAGCCCCGTCAGGCCGCCTCACCACTCCCGCTCCCTGCCCCCGCCAACTGGCGCACAATAGAGATGAGCCTATGGCGCCGGAAAGCTTTGTCACTCCACCCAACGTGATCGCCGCACTGCTTCTGCTGGCTCCCTACCTGGGGGCCGCGTTCTTCCCTGCAGCCTTTAGCCGCTTCTCCGGTTCGCTGCCCGTGTGGGCGAGGTTCCTGGCGCCCGCTCTGCTCGCAATCCCCTACCTCCTGGTCTCCATCGGGGCGGGAATCTTCCACTGGCCCTGGCTCGTGCTCTATGCCGGCCTTCCGGTCGCTCTGGCGGTTTTGGTGGGCCGGGAGAGATCCTCCGCCTCCGCCGGGCATGCGGGCTTGATCGGCTTGACCTGCTGGACCGATCTTCTCTCTCTCGCCGTGCTCGGCCTGGCGGTCGATCTGCGCTGGTTTGAGCCGGCCTGGCCACCGCATCTGGCGATTTACGGCAAGATCCTGCTTTTGGACTCCGGCCTCTATGCATTTCTCGCCGTCCGCCGCCTCGACGGCGTCGGCTTCGACCTCCGCCTCCAAGGGTCCGACGTGGCCACGGGGCTCCGGGAGGTCCTCTGGTACGCGCCCGTCGCGCTGGTGCTCGGGTTGGCCCTCGGCTTTCTGCATCTTCACGCAAGGTGGCCTGGCGCCGGGCACATCGCCTTTGCCTGGATCTTCACCTTCTTCTTCATCGCTGTCCCCGAAGAGCTGTTCTTCCGCGGGTGGGTGCAGAATCTGCTCGAGCGCCGCCTCGGGCGCCTGCCCGCGCTCTTTGTCACGGCGGCTCTCTTCGGCCTGTCGCATTTCAACAAGCGCGCCGCTCACTTCAACTGGCGCTATGTGCTGCTGGCCGCTCTGGCGGGAGTTTTTTACGGCCGCGCCTGGCGGCGCAATCGCCGCGTGGCAGCCTCGGCCGTTACCCACGCCACAGTGGACGCGCTCTGGTCGCTATGGCTGCGCTAGGGCACCGCTCACAGGTGCTGCTGAACGCGCTGACGCGTCGGAAAGCCGCAGATAGCCCAGCCCCACGCGCATGGCGCGATGTTCCGGGCCTGGCAGGGTCATGGTCAGCACAATGCCTAGAATCGCGTGCGCCACCGCCAGCGGGATGAGGTTGCGGTAGCGGACAAAATGCAGGCAGGCTGTGAGCCCCCAAAGCAGAGTGAGCGGAACGAGCAGCGGGTTGGGCAGATGGGCGACCGCAAACAGGATAGTCGCAGCCAGGACCGCTTGCCCTGGTTTCACCACGCGCAGAATGCGCGTCAGGAAAAAGCCCTGCAGCAGGAGTTGCTGTGCGCACGCCCACAAGGCGTAGCCCGCGTACCGGTCCACAACGTGGAAAGGCTGCGGCAGGCGCAGCGTATGGAATCGCGCCGCCGCCACGAGAATCGCCGCCGCTACGGCCAGCGCCACCGCTACCACCCACGACGAGCGCAGCAGGTTCGCCCAGCGCACTCCCATCGCATTCCAGCTTTCGAATCGAAGCGCTATCAGGGCGGTGATGACCGCGACGGCTGTGTACCAAAGCAGCTTTTGCCAGGGAGGCGGTGTCCAGATCACCAGCAGGATCATCCCGTAGGCCAGCGCGATCTCCATGATCTCGCGCCGGTGGCTTGGTTTCAGTGGAACCTGGTCTCGCGTTGGAGGCAAAGCAGCTGTCTGCTCCATGCAAACACTGATGCTGGTTCCTGACAAACGATGCTACAACAGATTCGGAATTCGTTCTCAGTCCCTCAGTCGCTTACTCCCCCAGTCCCTGTCCCCTATTCCCTATTCCCTATTCCCTCAGATTCACTCCAGTATCACTTCCGGCTCGGGCGGCGAGTGTTCGCGCGTTGTTAGCGCCACGGCCGCGCCCAGAATCAGCGCTCCGCCCGCCCACGCGTAGGGACCCAGGTGTTCTCCCAGCAGAACCACCCCCAGAACCGCGCCCAGCACCGGTTCGATGTTGAGAAAAACTCCGGCCCGCGAGGCGGGAACGTGATGGATGCCCCAGTTCCACAAGAGGGTTGTGGTGGCCGTGCAGAACACGCCGCTGATCGCAAGCGCCGTCCAGGCGGTCGCGCTCACGTGGGCAAAGGGCAGCCCCTCCACGTGCTGGTGCGTGAGCGGCGACAGAATCCACGGTCCCAGAACCCAGGCGATCAGCATTCCCGTTCCTGCCAGAATCGTGTAGGCCGTGACCACCGGCGGGCTGTGGGTCTCCATCAGCTTTTTGCTGAAAAGTATCCAGGCCAGCGCCACCCAAAGCGAAAGAAACACCAGAAGGTCGCCCGCGAGCGTCGGCGTCTCGCGCCCCGTCCCAGCCGCGTGGCTGCCGCCCAGCGTCACCAGCGCCGCGCCCGCCGTGGAGGCGCACAGCGCCACCCAACCGAACCAGTCCAACCGTTCGCCGGCAAAGACGACCGCGGCTACTCCCAGCATCACGGGGATCGCCCCCACCATCAGCGACGCATGACTCACCGTGCTCCGGGCCAGTCCGTGAAATTGGAGCAGGAACTGGATGGGCACGCCAAAGGCCGCCGAAAGGATCAGCAGGCGCATCTCTGCGGCGCGGAAGCGCGCCCGGTTTCGCACCAGGACCGGCATGATGCCCAGCGAGGCAAAGAGAAAACGGTAGAGCACCATGTGCTCCACGCTCATCTCATCCAGCGCCAGCCGGCCCCAGTAGAATCCTGTTCCCCACAGCGTCGACGCCAGCGCGCAGGCGCCGTAGCCCAAAAACCGCTGACGCCCGCCTGCCGTGTTTCGTTATCCAAGATCATCCACTCCCATGCTTGCACTCGCAGCCAGGCTCCGCCGCCGCATCACATCTTGAGCCGGAGCCACAGAACGAGCAAAGCGATCTCGCCGATTGCGAAAAGCGTCCCAAAGATCTCTTTGTTCCACCGCGCCAGCCAAACCGGAAGGTAAATATCGAAATTGGGCTCACGGTCCGCTGTGTATCGCGCTGCCACGTTGGTTATGGGGCATCTTCCCCTGTTGATCGCCAGCAGGCCGCACTCCAGCCACACAACCGCGGAAAGCGCCGCAGCCAGGCGGAAACGATGCACCCAGGCGGCCCACGGGATGGTCAGGATACACGCCACCATCACCGCCCAAATGGCAGTGTGCAGAGTTTTGATCGCTGACAATGCATGTTCCTGCTGCGACGCGTTCATCGGCCTGAAGTCTTCTGCTTCTTCTCTTTCCACTTTCGCATATGCCGCCCGTTCGCATCATTGCCCCACATCACTGCCCTGAAGCCGCCCGGTTAGGCGAGAATAAAATGGGCCTGTTAACACTACCTGGGGTGGATGGCGCTGCGTGCGAAAATCCACTCAGACGAGGCGGAGGACGAAGACTTTGGCTATTCCAAGGCGAGGACGACAACGAAGTGTGAGCGGATTTTCGCCGCAGCCCGAAGGGACGGGGCCAATTTCCCCCATCCCCACGTCGCTCGTCGCTCCAGTAGGTCGACTACAGTTCTCTCCTCGCTCCTCGACCTGGGCAAAATTGGCTCCCGTCGCCGCCATCCCAGGTAGCGTTGACAGGCCCCAATGATCGGGAAGCTCTCAGGTTTCTGCCGGCGCATGCGCCTTGGAATGCTGGCGGCAGGCATGATAACGGTTCTTGCAGCGCACGCGCAGAAGAGCCTTCCACCGGCGCCTGAGCCTGAGCGAACCGTGCGTGAGCGCGTGCTTTCCACCCATTTCCCCTCCAAACCCTCGCTTTCGCCCGCTTTTTCCATTCCCGTCGAGCCTATCGGCTTCTCCGCCCCCGGGCCACTCTATCTCGGCCAGCGCAACAGCATAGCCTCGCTCGATTTCCTTGACGAAGACCGGCTCTTGTTCACCTTTCGCGTTCCGGGCCTGTTGCGCCGCAAGTCCGGTGAAGAAGACGAGCGGCAGATTCGCGCCGTGGTTCTGCGCATCAGCACCGGAGCGGTGGAGGCCCAGGCCCTCTGGACCCTGCACGACCGCTCGCGCTATCTCTGGATGCTCGCCGGCGGCCACTTCCTGCTGCGGGACAACAACGAGCTCCAGATCGGCGACGCCTCGCTCGCGTTGAAGCCGTTCCTGAAGTTTCCCGGTTCGCTGCTCTCCCTCCGCTTGAGCCCCTCCGAGCAGCTTCTTCTCACAAACTCCCGCGAGCCGGTGAAAACCGCTGCTGCGGGCGCGCATTCCGCCTCCGCGGAGACCGGCTCCTCAAAAGACTCTGACGATTCCAGCCAGGAGAATCAGCCGGCAAGCGGCGAACCCGATCTTGTCCTCCGTGTCCTCAACCGCAGTTCCGGAGAGGTGGAATTCGTGCATCGCGTTCGGCAGTTGACGCAACTGGCCATCAACTCCGCAGGCTACCTTGAAGACCTTTCCGGCAAAGGCGACGAATGGGTGGTGAGCCTCAGCGGTTTTTCGGGCGGCAGCAAAATCCTCAGCGAGCATCCGCTCCAGTTGCGCGCCCGCCGGGGAGTTCATCTCGGAAGATGTAGCTCTGGTCACCGCCTGCTCCTCAGATGGCGGGGACCGCCTGCTGGCAATCACCACCGGCGGCCATACGCTGTGGGACGATCTTGCCTCGGCCGCGGAGGTCTGGCCCTTACTCGTCATGGCTCCCAACGGCTTGCGTTTGGCGCGGGAGACGCTCGAGGCGCCTCGCGCCGTTACCGCTTTCAACCCCCTGGACACGGAAGACATTAAGGGCCAGGCAGTCCGAGTCTTCGATGCGGCTACGGGCGAAGTCGTGCTGGAAACGCCTGCCTCGCCCGTCCTCGACGTCGGGGGCAACGTCGCGTTTTCTCCATCGGCGCGCCGTGTGGCCGTCATCAACGCCGGGGCTGTCCAGGTCTTCGACCTGCCCGCGCCGCCACCCTTGCCCTTGATCGCCACCCCCGAGCCCGGCCACTGAAGGCTCCGCCGGGCCGCCGCCTGCTTCGCTCCCCCGCCTGTGTAAACTGTCGAAACGGAGGACTTTCGTGGACTCAGCGCTTCGTTATTCCGCTCAGGCGCTCTCTGACCGCGGCCGCAAGCGCGAATCCAACGAGGACGCCTTCGGGTTGCAGGTGGATCTCGGCATCTTCGTCGTCTGCGACGGCATGGGCGGCGCGGCAGCGGGCGAGGTGGCCAGCTCTCAGGCTGTCGAGGAGATGCTGCGGAGCTTCTCCGCGCATGATCGGCCATGGCCCTCTCCCGAGGCCGCCGAGCAGGCAGCCGAAGAGGCCATCATGGCCGCGAACGACGCCGTTTATCGCCGTGCCGAGCAGAATCCCAGCTTCGCCGGCATGGGCACCACGCTTGTGGCGCTGCTTTGCGCCGGCCCCCAGGCATGGTTTCTCAACATCGGCGACAGCCGGGGCTATCTCGTTCGCGGCCGGCAGCTTCGCCAGATCACTCTCGATCACTCTCTGGTTGACGAACAGGTCCGCCTGGGCCGCATGACCAAAGAGGAGGCCCGCTACTCGCCCATGCGCAACGTCATCACCCGCGCGCTGGGCACCAGCGGCGATCTCTACCCCGACGTCTTCGAGCTCGATCCGGAGCCCGGCGATCTTTTCCTGCTCTGCTCCGACGGTTTGACGAACGAGCTTTCCGATGCAGAAATCGAGTCGCTCCTCAACGAAGACCGGCCCCTCGACGAGCTGTGCAGGAGCCTGATCGACCGAGCGAACGAGGCCGGCGGCCGCGATAACATCACCTGCCTGCTGGTGCGGGCATCCCTCTAGTTGACTCCCCACGAGTTGTCATTCTGAGCGAAGTCCGCCGCAGCGGACGGAGTCGAAGGATCTGCCCTGCAAGTTCGCAGCATTCGCCCCAGAGTTGTCATCCCGAGGACCCTGACCCTGAACTTGAGTGAAGGGGAAGGGGACGAGGGATCTGCAGTTGCATTTTCATGGTTTCGGGTGAAACCCAGTTTCATGTGGGCCTGCGGTTGCTTTTCGGATGCGCGCATCGATTTGAGCCGTCGACAAATCTGCAATCGTGCTTTCAACGACTTTGCTCGAGAACGGACATCGTTTTAGCCCCAGCTCACTCGCCCACGAATTCCACCCGCTCCTTTTTGCCCTGTTTTGGCTTCACCATCAGAAACAACAGCGGAATGCAAGCCAGCGAAAGATAACCCATCAGGCGGAAGTTGTCGGCATAGGAGAGTACCGCCGCCTGCCGCTGCATGCTGCCGTAAATCGATCCCATGGCCATGCGGTGCGCATCGATCGTGTCGCTGCCCCAGGTGTGGTAGTGGGCTGCGAGGCCCGCAAGCGCCGACAATGCCGTTGGGTTGCCCGCTGTCAGGTGCGCCCCCAGGTACTGCTGGTGCGCTTGCGAACCGCGCACCAGCAAGGCCACCAGGCCGGCGATGCCCACGCTGCCTCCGATGTTGCGCATCAGGTTGTAGATGCCGGCCCCGTTGCCCATCTCCTCCCTGTGCAGAAGGCCCATGGTCAGGGTAGTCAGCGGAACGAAAATAAATCCGCTGCCGAAGCCGTTGATGATATTCGGAACCACCACCGACTGCATCGAAGTCCCCAGGCTGACCCGGCTGAACATCAGAGTTGAGAGGCCGAAGGTGGCCATGCCGAAGCCCAGCAGAACACGGTTGTCGATGCGGCTGGCCAGCATTCCTACCAGCACCATGGCAACGAGCGCGCCCAGCCCGCGCGGGCTCACCGCCAGCCCGCTGTCCAGCGCAGAGTAGCCCAGCACGGTCTGAAGGAAGAGCGGCAGCATGGCGGTTGAGCCGTAAAGCATAATCCCGAAAAGACAGGTGATCGCCGTACCCACGCAGAAGTTCCGGTTCCGCAGCACGCGCAGTTGCACAATGGGCTCGCCGCAGCGCAACTCCCTCACGATAAAAAGCAGGCAGGCGACGGTCGTGATCGCGGCGGTCCAGCGGATCCACACCGTCCCAAACCAGTCCGCCTCCTGCCCTTTATCGAGCAGCAACTGCAGGCTGCCCAGCCACAAGGCCATCAGCCCGAAGCCCAGCGTGTCGATGGCCCCGCGGACTTTCTGCCTCAGGTACGGCGGGTCTTCCAGGTAGAGATTCACCATGTAGAGCGCCAGCAGGCCAACAGGCAGGTTGATGTAGAAGATCCACCGCCAGGAGTAGCCGTCGGTGATCCAGCCGCCCAGTGTCGGCCCGATGATCGGCGCCACCACCACTCCCACCCCGTAAGCGGCCATCGCCTTGCCGTGCTCTATCGGCGGAAAGCTCTCCAGAATGATCGACTGCGCCAGCGGCTGCATACCCCCGCCGCCTGCCCCCTGCAGCACCCGCGCCACAATCAGCATGGGCATGTTCAGCGCCAACCCGCAGAGGATCGACGCCGCGGTAAAAATCAGAATCGAGATCATCAGCAGCCGCTTGCGCCCGATGCGCCGCGAGATCCATCCCGACGCCGGCAACATAATCGCATTGGCCACCAGATAACTGGTCAGCACCCAGGTCGATTCATCGGTCGTGGCCGATAGATTGCCCGCAATGTGCGGCAGCGCCACGTTGGCGATTGACGAGTCCAGCACCACCATGAAGGTAGCGCACATCACCGAAACGGCCACCAGCCATGGATTGACCGAGGGCCGCCATGCAGCATGCGCGTCGGCCGGGCTCGGTTTTAGGACGGCTGTGCTCATCGGGCCTTCCGGCGCGGCTCCTTTGATCTTTCGCCGGTGCGAACGGTCTCGCCTCAAGGGATCCGCGGGCGGACACTCATCCCTCAGTGGCCGCGCATCTTCTGCTCAGTCTATGGCGCAGCTAAAGCTGTGCCCTTTTGAAACGCGGAGCGTGCAAGCGTTCAGGAATCGGAGGAATTCTCTACATTTCCATTGTAGCTTGCTGTTCGCTTCTCCCTTTAGCTGCGCCTCTCTTGGCCGCATTCGCCCCAGAGTTGTCATCCCGAGGACCCTGACCCTGAACTTGAGTGAAGGGGAAGGGGACGAGGGATCCGCAGTTGCATTTTCTTGGGTCTCGGGCGAAACCCAGTTTCAAACTTAGTCCCTTAGTCCCTGACCCCTGACACCTGATCCCTGTTCCCTGTCTTTGTGTCCGCCCGCACTCGCGGCATCGGCCGGGCGGCATATCATTTTCTTGGGTCAGGCCCGTTTGGTTTCACGTTTCTTCAAAGGAGAACACTTGAAATACAAGGTGCTTACAATTTCAAGGGAGTTCGGCAGCGGGGGTCTGCGCATCGCCACCATCGTTGCCGGCTGGCTGGGATGGAAGCTTCTCGACAGAGAGATCATCAACGCGATCGCCCAGCGCGCCAAAGTGGACGCGCGCGTGGTGAGCCATTACGACGAACGCGTCGGCTCCTGGCTGCGCCGCATCAACGAAGATGCCATTCGCAGCGTGGCCACAGCCCTCGGCCAGCCGCTCAGAGATACCGACATCTTCGATGCCCGCTTGATGACCGAACTCACCCGCAAGATCGTCGAGGAGGCGTATGCGGAAGGCAACTGCGTCATCGTCGGCCGCGGCTCGCAGTGCATCCTGGAACGCCGTTCCGATGTCTTCCACGCCTTTATCTACGCTCCCATGAAGGAGCGCGTAAACCGCATCTGCGCGCGGACGCCGGCCGGCGCCGACGCCAATGTCGAACAGCGTATCCGCGCCATCGATGAGATTCGGGCCAAATACCTGCACCAGCACTTCGGAAAACACTGGGGCAGTTTCCAACTTTACGAGTTGATGGTGCGCTCCTGCCCCGACGAGAACAGGACCGCCGGCGTGATCTACTACGCCATGACCGGCGAGATGCCCCCCGGACCGGCTCGCGATGCGGCATCCGCCTGCCCGGAACAGCGCTCCTCCGGAGGGCGCGAATCTGAACAGAAAGGCTCGCAATGAACGAAGCTCGCAACGAAGTTCCCTTGCGCGTGGTCGCCTTCAACGGCAGCGCCCGCAAGAACGGCAACACCTCCATCCTGCTCCGTCATGTTCTGAAACAATTAGAGGCCGAAGGAATCGAAACTGAACTCGTCGAGATGAGCGGGACCCCGATTCATGGCTGCCTGAGCTGCCGCGAGTGCTCCCGCCGCAAAGACCACCGCTGCAGCCAGACCGGCGACATGGGCAACGTCTACATCGAGAAAATGGAGCAGGCCGACGGCATTCTTCTCGGCTCACCCACCTACGTCTCCGACGTCTCGCCGGAAATCAAGGCTCTGATCGACCGCGCCTGTCTTGTTTCCCGGGCCAACGGGGGAATCTTCCGGCGCAAAGTGGGCGCAGCGGTCGTCGCCGTGCGCCGCGCCGGCGGCATTCACGTCTTCGACACTCTCAACCACTTCTTCTTCATCACCGAAATGGTCGTGCCCGGCTCTTCGTACTGGAACATCGGGGTCGGCCTCGAGCCCGGCGACGTTGAAAGAGACACGGAAGGCATTCAGACCATGAAGACCCTGGGGGCGAACATGGCCTGGGTGCTCAAAGCGCTGCGCAAGTAAAGCAGGACCAGGGCGCCCCCACCCTGGCCGCAAGAATCCGCCGCGGCGGACGGCGAGGGCCGGCGCCGCGTACCGAGGCCGCAGCGACTTTGCCAGTGCGGCTTCGGTGACACGGTAGCTCTGGTTGTGCAATGGCCTGCGGCAAGGGCAGACACACCCACTCTGCGCGCTCCGAGACCCGGCGCGGACCGCGGCCGCCTGGAACTGCGCGGCTGCGGCGATTGCAAGGTTGCTAGGCCCCGGAGCCACTTAGCAAAGTGGCCCTTTGCACAGGGGAAGCTGACCGGAAATAGTGATGCCCGTTCCGAAACCGCGCTATTCTTCCTTGTTCTGGGTAGAAAGATAGCGCTCGTAGCCCATCTCGCCGATCTCGTGCAACTGGGCTTCAAAGAAATCCACATGAACCTCTTCGTCTCTCAGGATCTTGACGAACAGGTCGCGTGAACCGTGGTCTCCCTGCTCGGTGGCAATCCTCGCCGCCTCGTTGTACATCTTCACGGCGCCGAGTTCGAGCTTCTCGTCATTTTCAAGCGCTTCCTTCACCGTCTTGCCGACAGTAAGCGCCAGGGGCTCCATGTGCGGGCTTCCATCCAGAAACAGGATCCGCTCGATGAGAGTCTCGGCGTGCTTCATCTCTCCGATGGAGAGCTTCTTCAAGCTTTTGGCCAGTCGCTCGTAGCCCCAGTTCTCGTCCATTTCGGAGTGGACAAAGTATTGATTGATGGCGGTCAGCTCCTCGCGGAGCGCACGATTCAGTTGCTCAAGTACTTTTTCGTTCCCTTTCATGGCCTCATTCTGTCACAGCCTGGAATTCGCTGGCAATTGTCATTTGCTGCTGCTGCAGCCATTGCCCTCAGATTCGCCCGTCTCTGGGGCCTCAGTCTCGCGCCCCGATTTGCTTCAAAGCCCCGCCTTCGGCGATACTTAGGTGTTGTGACCTGCGTGGCCGGGCACTTTGCCTGGCCTTTTTGATGGGCGCGGTTGACCTTCGGGGCCTCCGCCAACCCAGACCGCCGGGATTGCCACCCGCGGGCCCGAGCTTGCCGGGCCGGAACGCCGGGACCGCAATCAAGCTGAGGATTTTTGAAAGGAACCCTATCGCCGTGGTAATGATTCGTTTGGCGCGCGTCGGCGCCCGTAAGCAGCCTTACTACCGGGTCGTGGTCATCGAGAAGGACCGCGCCCGCAATGGCCGTTCGATCGAGGTCGTCGGCACCTATAACCCCCGCACAAATCCGGCCAGCGTGAACCTGAAGCTCGATCGCATCGCCTACTGGCGCGGCGTGGGCGCGCAAATGTCCACCATCGTTGCCAAGTTGGTGACCAAGGCGTCCGCTGCCGCCCCCGCCGTGGAGCCGCAGGCCGCCCCGGTTGAGGCCCCTGCCGGCGCCCCCGCGGCGGAAGCCCCCACCCCCGCTTCAGACCCCGCCGCAGCCTGATCCGGCTTTTTTCCCCAGTTGGCGCGGCTATCGTTACCGGAACCGGTGTGGGTGGGTGCTTTCTGGAGCCTCCCGCACTGGGGCGGACGCGCTCACTTGGGCAAGCTCCTGTCTGAAACCTGGCGCGGGCGCCTGAAGGCTAAAAAAAAGAAAAGGAAATTCAAGATGGCTTGCGGCGATGGGCTTGTGCTGTTAATATGCGCGCACGGGTCAGCATTGCCAGATTCAGGAAGCGGATGGTTAGGGGCACGATCATGACGCTAGATTCGGTCGCTGTGGATGAACTGGTCCGCGAGATCGCGCGGGCCTTGGTAGATGAACCGGCGGCAGTCGAGGTGGACTCGGTGAACCGCGAGGAGAGCACCATTCTCAGGCTTCGGGTGGCCCCCCAGGACGTGGGCAAGGTCATTGGCAAACAGGGCCGCACTGCCCGTTCAGTACGGACCATTCTCGGCGCGGTAAGCATGAAGCTGCATCATCGCTACACGCTCGACATCCTGGAAGAGGATGAAGAGATCTAGCTCGCCCGCCGGCCCGTGCCTCCTCCTCCGCCCAAAAGGCCGCTTCGCGGGGACCAGGCGATGACTGGCGGAACTGGGACCGGCAGCGAACCAACCGGCCAATGGGTCTGGCTCGCCCAGATCCGCCGCCCGCAGGGACGCAAGGGCGAGGTCTTCTCTCACTTGCTCACCGACTTCCCTGAGAAATTCTCCCAGCGGCGCGACTTGTGGCTGCTCGCGCCTGATGCCCCCGGAACCGCGGACCCAAATACCCCTCACACGAAATTGCCTGCCGCTGCCATTGCGCACGCCGAGCCGCGCCCCGTCGAGCTCCTCCATCACTGGCTGCACAAGGGAGGCGTCGTACTCCACTTTGCCGGTGTCGATTCGATTTCCGCTGCCGAGACCCTCACCGGACTGGTGGTCGCCATCCCCCGCTCTCAGCGGGCCGCCCTCGGCGACGACGAAGCCTACATCGGCGACCTCATCGGCTGTACGCTGGTCGATCTTGCCGGGGCAGGCAAATCCGGCGGCAGACCCGCTGAAGTGGGCGTGATTGAAGACGTGGACCGCGAATCCGGCCCCATCGCACTGCTGGTCGTGCGCTCTCGTTCGGGTGGCGAAGTCCTCATCCCCTTTGCCAAAAGCTACCTGCGCCGCATCGATCTCGACGCCCGCCGCGTAGAGATGGAGCTGCCGGAGGGGCTCGTCGACTTGAATGCCCCCTGAGTCATAAGCCTCGGCCATGAGACTCGACTCGCAAGTCTCAAGAGCGCCCAGCCGGATTTCCGCGTCTGAATGGTGCCCCACCCTCGCGACGCTTTTGTTCTTGTCGCTAGGGTGGGGAACATCGCCGTAAACCCCGGCCGAAGGCATATTCTTATCAGGAGAGCGATCAGCCCTGGTACACCGCTCGCAGAAAATAGTTCCTTTGAGGCAACAAGAACAGGCAGGCAACCGTGAAGCGAATACATCCCGTGGCGGCAATCCCTTTGGCTGGCTTGGCCTCTTTGCTTGCGTTTCTTCTCGCCGGATGCGGCGATTTCTGGAAGGCCCCCATCGGTACCGGCACCGGTACCAGCGGCATCGCCACCACGACCACGCTCTCGCCGCTTTTGAATTCCACGGTTTCCGCCGGCGCCACCGTGACTCTCACCGCCACGGTTTCGCCCAGCGCGGCCACAGGCACCGTCACCTTTTACGCCAACAGCTCCTCCATCGGGACTGCGGCGCTCAGCTCGGGCACGGCAACTCTCAACGTATCTTTTGCCTCTGCGGGAACCGAATCTCTGACGGCTACTTATGGGGGCGACAGTACTTATGCCTCCAGCTCATCCAGCGCCATCACCCTTACGGTGACGGCTGCGTCAGGCTCAGGCTCATCCCTGCCGGCTCTCTCCGAATCCTCCGGCGCGGCTCGCGTGACCAATCTCGTGCTCGACCCCGAGGCGCCGTGGACACCGCCTGCGACGGTTCATCTCCACAACATCGCAGGTGTCGCGGTCGGCGGCTCGACTGTCCTGAACATCGACGCCGGTGGCCGCTGCGTCTTCTATTCAGGGTCCATCTTCTTTGCCGCCGCGCAGAACTCTCCCTCCGGCGCCGATCCGAGCAGGGTGTACGAGCTTTCGGGCGGAGGGGTCCTGGCGCCGGAAGGAACAACGGGACTCGACTGCGAGTAAGAAGATCACGAGTAAGAAGAAGATCACGAGTAAGAAGATCATTTGTCCATGAAATTGCAACAGGGGCTGAACAGGTCGCGGAAAAAATCAATCGAGCAGGCTTTGTAACAAGGGCACGGCTTTAGCCGGGCCGCAAGTAGCGCAAAATCAATAGGGCTTTAGCCCCTGCTTCTTCCTCCTTCATCACATTCGCCCTTCCCGCAACCTGTGAAGCCCGAGTGATATAGCAAGCACGCACGTTCGGCCCGGCTGAAGCCGTGCCCTTTTTACAACACATGAATGGGATCTACACAAGCGCGTCGCTACTCAAACGCCAGCGGCTTCCACTGCCCGTTCCCCTTCACGGCCAACTGCATCGGCCGCGGCGCGCCTTTCTTCGGCACCGTCACCTCAACCCAAAGCTCCTCGCCGGCCTTGAGCGGCAACGGGCTCTGCGCGCTCTCGGGAAGATAGAAATCCACGCGCCGCTCAAGACGCATCTCGTCGCAGGGCTCTCCGGGCGCGGTCAGCACCGGAACCGCGCCCCTTGTGTCTTCGCTTCCCTCGGGCCGCACGGCGATCAGCTTGTTGCCATCCACCTTCAGCCGCGCGTCGAAGGCCCACGTCTGCCCAGCCCGCAACGCATAATCGCCTTTTTTGACCGCGCCATTGTAATCGCGCGGGAACTCGGCCAGCTTGGCCGAAGGCAGCGTGCTCTCGCAGCCATTCACCGTCAATTGCAGCCACAGGTAGCGGCCTCGCATCGCCTGTCCGGCTTCATCGGTTACACTGGCCGCCGCTCGCGTCCAGGCTCTGGGGCTGGTCCACCGCTCATAGAGGTACTTCGCCGCAACCGTTGAGACCAGCGCCACTTGCACAACGGCCAGCGCCACTGAAACCCCGGCCAGCTTGATTCCACCCAGCCTCATTGCGCCACCTCCCGGCCCTTTGCCTCAAGCCCCGCCACCGCAGCCGGCTCGTGAGGCATGGTTGCCAGAATTCGCCGCCGCAGTTTTTCGAGCGCCCATCCTCCTGCCAGAAAGAGCACGCCCATGCCCATGAGCCCCAGCGAGCGGCCCATCGCGCCGAAAACGTCGCTGAAGTAGAACCACGCCACCACCACGGCAAAGCCCACGATGCCCAGGTTGATCAGCGCCTTCTGAGCCTGCCGCGCGCCCCACCAGCAGACGAAGGCTGCGAAGGCTGCCACCAGCAGATACGCCGCCCAGCTCGGCTCGTCGCGCGTCGTGGTCCCCGAGTTCGCCCCGTAATGCCTGTTCTCGATCCACGTGCGGTGGCACCACGGCAGCGCAATTGCCACTACCAGCGAAATCGCCGTCGCCATCAGCCCCTTGTGTCTCTTGAATGCGGCCAGCACCAGCGGCACAGCAGCGATCAGCGCCCACGCCCAGAACGCCGTCCCGAAGCTCAGGAATCTCTGGTCTGCCGTCCGCGATACCCATCCCCGGGCCATCATTCCAATTCCAGCCACAGCCGCCCCGGTGCTCACGCCAAACAAAATCCAACGCACGGCATTGCGCCGCCAGCCGGGAAAGTAAACCAGCAAATAAAGCGCCGCCGCCATCAGCAGCGCCCGTCCCAGGTAAACGTTTTGGCCGATCCGGCCTTCGCTCGCATACGCGATTTCGCTCAGCAACCACGCCGGCACAAGCAGCAATGCCAGCGTCTGCTGCGCCTGGTCGCGCACCAGCAGCCAGCCCGCCAGCGCCGCCAGCGCCCACACCAGCACCGCCGCCGGCCAGTGCTCCTCGATGTTGAAGATCTGGCCGACTACGGCGATCGCGGCTCCTGCCGCCACAGTTCCTGCCGCGTGCAGCGCCATTGAAAGCCCGCGCGCATGCTCCCTGGCCAGCCCGCCTGCCAGGTGCAGAACGGCTACCATCGCCAGCACCACCGCGTACTGCGCCCCCGGACTGAACCGGTCCCAGTGCGTGGAAAAGAACAGCACTACGCCGCAAGCCAGCAGAATCGCGCCCAGCACGAAAGCAGCCAGCCCCATCCAGCCCAACCCGCCCGAGCCTGCCTCGCCGCCTGAGCCCCGCTCCAGTGCCAGGATGCGTTCTGCAGCCTCGGCGCTCAGTGCGCCCGCCTTTTGCCATCGTTTCAGCATTGCTTCAATCTCAGTCATATCAGTTGCCAGAATTATAGGACGAATGCGCCGCCATTATACCCCGTTCCAAGCCACCCTTTTCCGGATGAATCCTCCATCCGCGGCAAGCGGTCCCACGGCCATCGGTTTCGTCCGTCCTGTCCGCTCCATTCTGCCTGCTTCTTTTTGTCCCCCTCGCCGGCGGCTCTATTTTGTCTGCATCGCGCAGGGCTCTTATCATCGGTAGGTATGCGCTTTGAGATCGTGACCATCTTCCCGGGATTTTTCCAGGGCATCTTCGAGCACGGCATCGTGCGCCGCGCCCAGGCCGATGGACTCGTCCGAATCGCCATTCACGATCTGCGCAACTTTACCCACGATCGCCATCGCACCGTCGACGACCGTCCCTTCGGCGGCGGCGAGGGGATGGTGCTAAAGCCTGAGCCGCTGGCTGAGGCGCTGGCGTCGCTGGGAATTGCGCCTAAGTCTGCCAACGGGCAAACCGACTCCGCTCGGCAGGCTCCTGCAACAGGGCCCGATTCCAGTTCTGCCGACGGGCAAACCGACTCCGCTCACCAGGGCCTTGTAACTCAGCAGGGTCTTGTAACAGGGCCCGACTTCAGTCGGGCCGAAGACACACCGCAAAATGAAGGAGGGGCTTCAGCCCCTGAAAGCAAGGCTCGCACCCGCGTCATTCTTCTCTCGGCGCAGGGCCGCCCCTTTACTCAGCCGGTGGCTCGCGAACTGGCTCCGTCTCGACCGGATCGTCCTCCTCTGCGGCCGCTACGAGGGCGTTGACGAGCGCGTCAATCAACTCTTCTGCGACATGGAGCTCTCGATCGGCGATTACGTGCTCTCCGGGGGCGAGCTGGCCGCTGCTGTCGTGGCCGACGCTGTCGTTCGCCTTATCCCCGGCGTCCTCGGCAACCAGGCCTCAGGCGAATTCGAGAGCTTCGGCGCCCCCGACGCCGAAATCGACGTGGATCTGGAGGGCGTGCCCCGCTCGCAGCACGGTTCCGGCGGCCTGCTGGACTATCCGCACTACACCCGGCCGCCGGAGTTCATGGGCCTCCGCGTTCCAGAAACCCTGGTGAACGGCGACCACCAGCAGATTCGCCGCTGGCGCCGCGAGCAGCAACTTCGCAAGACCCTTGTGAATCGCCCCGATCTGCTGGAACTCGCCTCGCTCAGCCCCGAAGACCGTCGGCTCCTCGACGCGCTGCGCCGGCAGTTCCCTGATCCGTGATCCCTGTTCCCTGTTCCCTATTCCCTATTCCCAGGTTTCTAGTCCCTCAGTCCCTTAGTCCCTCAGTCCCTAGAACTTTTTCACCGGCGCCGCCTGATCGAGCCCCACACGCCCTACGGCTATATCGGCCACGTAGTAATTCTCGCCCGGCATGGCACATCCCGCCAGGCGCCGCAGCATCGCCAGTTGCCCTGCATGAGTCAGCGCGTCGGCAACAGGGCCCTGCATCAGCCGTTCCATCGAGGCATGAATCTCTGCGCCGGAAGCAAGGTAGGCGTCGAATGCCGCGAGGGCGGCAAAAAAGCGCTTCTGTTCGGCAGGCCAGTCCAGCGGCTTCGAATCCTTCCAACGCTGCTTGCCTTCGGCCATGCTCAGCGCCCAGTCGAAAAGGTCGCCCATGTGCGCCAGAATCTCCAAAGGCTTCCTGCCGGCTCCGTCAAAGTTGCCAAACTCCGCCGGCGCGCCTTCCAGTGCCCGCGTCGAGCGGTAGGCCAGCGCCGCCAGCACATGCCGCATGAATTCCCGTTTCTCGTCCATCTTCGAAAGGATAGCGCACCCGTGAAGGTGCGGGCGCAGATCATGAGGCGCAAATGGGGATGCCGCGCAGGGGAAGGCGGGCATCCCCGAAATGCGGAGGAGTGGATCAACGTTCGACCTCGACGTTGAGGGTCAGATCGACGGGAACGGTTTGGTTGTCGAGCGTGGCAGGGCGGAAGCGGAACTGCCGCACGGCGTTCAAGACATATGCATCCAGAAAGGCGTCGTACGAGTTGACCACCCGGATGTTTTGTGGTTGACCGTTTTCGTCTACGGTGAGAGTGACGCCCAGCAGATATCCAGCCGGAAAGTCTTCGGAGGGATAGCTTGCAGGGAGCTTAAGGCTGGGGGAGCCGATAAGAACTGGGGCGATAACCCCGGTGCTCACCTGGACAGGGGTTGTGGTAGTAGCGGCGCCGTCCATGGAATTGCTGGCTTTTGCCGCTGCGGGGAAGAGCAGCGAGGAAAGCAGTAAGCTGCTTGCCAATATATGTCGCATTTCTAACCTCCTGGCGATGAGTGTCGCCGCTTAATTGGACCAAATAGGTCCGCTTTTAGGTTACTTTGTTTACAAAGTTTTACAAAACATGGTTGGCTGTATCCCTTATGAGATTTTGATGGTTTTCGTGCAATCGCCGGCCCCGTTTCTCCCGGCTTCCTGACCATGGACGAAAGAGACGAAGGGGAGATGGCCTTGCACTCTCGCTTGACCCGCGGCGGGGCGCAGCGCGTCTAGCTGGCGCAAGCCGATCGCGCGGATCTGGGCAGAAAGGTGTATTCGCTTCCGTAATGTCTCCAGCTATCCGCCTGATTCGTCGAAGAGGCCCTTCCTCTGATAAACTGAAGGTTCTGAATCTGATCCCAGGAAAAGCCTATGTCCATCCATCCCATAATGCAGCGCCTTGCCGATAAGCTGAAGCGCACCGACCTGCCCGCGTTCGTTCCCGGCGACCAGGTTCGCGTGCAGGTGAAGATCAAAGAAGGCGACAAAGAACGTCTCCAGGCCTTTGAAGGTCTGGTCATCGCCATCAATCGCGGCCCCCAGGGCACCTTCACCGTTCGCAAGATGAGCTTCGGCCAGGGCGTCGAGCGCATCTTCCCCTTCAACTCCAAAGTCGTCGACAAGGTCGAGAAGATCCGCAGCTACAAGGTCCGCCGCGCCAAGCTCTTCTACATCCGCGGATTGCGCGGCAAGGCCGCCCGTCTGAAGGAGATCGACCGCGTAACGGGCAAAGTCCGCGCCTAAGCGAAGCCCTCCTATCCCAACCCCATCGACCCCGGCTCCGGCCGGGGTTGTTGTTTATTGAGGAAACCGCTGCGATTGCAGCAATCCACCGTAAAGGGATCGCGTTATAATCCTGACAATCTTATGGGACAGGATAGCTTCAGGATTCAAGTCACGGACGACGCTGTCGATGCGAGTTGGGACGATGACAGTTCCACCGGGCAGCGCATCGCTCTGGGCCTGTTCATGTGTGGACTGGCATTGCTTTTGTCGTATAAAGCAATCTTCGGCCATGGAAAGAATTCTGGCCTTCTGACATTCATCCTCAACCATCCCGTGCTCGTCAGAGAGCACGTCGATTTGCTGTACATGAACATTGCTGGCATCGTGCTGATCCTCATTACTTTCGGATCGATCTTTGTCGTGGGGGTTCGGGGCCTGTTTCCCTCCGGCGACCGCCTCCACTGTGATCATTCGACATTTACGATTGCGAAGATCGCTTTCTGGAGTCTTGGCGATCGCTGGAAAGTGCAATCCGCATTACCGTCGGAGGTCTCCCAAGCCCGTTATGGCGTGGTTCAGAGCGGAAGGGGCGGCAAGCTTTATGGGATCCGAGCTGAAGTTCGCGGTAAATCGTGGAGGGTGTTCGCAGGCATCGATGCATCTGAGGCGAAACGCATTCTGCAGGGACTGAGCAGAATGGGCGTCGATGTGCGCTTCGGCAGAGAAATGAGCCTCGACCAATCGACCTGAATCGCGAGACATGATTTGTATACTCAACCCATGGCCCGTAAGGCAGTCTGCGGATTCGTGCTGGAAAGAGCGGCGCAACGCGAGGGCGCGCTGCGCATCGCCGGCCTCGATGAGGTCGGCCGCGGACCCATGTTCGGCCCCGTAGTCGCCGCCGCGGTCGTTCTTCCCGATCGCTTTCGCCTGCGCGGCCTCACCGATTCCAAAAAGCTCACGGAAAAGCAGCGCTGCGAATTCGAAATTGAAATTCGCTCCCGAGCCGTCGCCTGGGCTGTCGCGGCCGTCGATGTGGAGACTATCGACCGCATCAACATCCGACGCGCCTCGCTTCTGGCCATGCGCTGCGCCGTAGAGCAACTGGCGCCGAGCCCCGACTATCTGCTCATCGATGGCCTCGACACCATCGACTGGCCCTGCCCGCAGCAGCCCGTAGTGGATGGCGACGGAAAAAGCCTCTCCATCGCAGCCGCCAGCGTTCTCGCCAAGGTCCACCGCGACCGCATGCTCGTCGAGTTCGACAGCCAGTACCCCGGCTACGGCCTCGCGCAGCACAAGGGCTATTGCGTAGCCGCGCATCTTGAAGCGCTGGCGCGCCTCGGCCCCACGCCCCTTCACCGCAAGAGCTTCTCCCCGGTGGCGCAGGCCTTGCTGCCCTTCGACTGAAGAGCTTGCTGCCCTTCGACTGAAGAACTTGCCGCCCTTCGACTGAACAGCTTGCTGCCCTTCGACTGAAGAGCTTGCTGAAAACTGCTCTTGCTGGCCGGCTCTGTATCAGGGCACGACTTCATTGCACTGCACTGGGTGCCCCATCCAAGCGCAGCTTGGGTGGGAACCCCCATCGCTGACCCGGCCTAAACGGTTCAAAAGCTGGTTCCCCCACTGCACTCCCATGCCCCATCCTTCGCCGCAGCGAAAGGCGGGAAACCACGGCACTCCCCTCGGCCACAGACGAACTAATAGCAAATAGCTAAAAGCTAAAAGCTTCTAGGCGGCTTCGGAAATCGTCTGGTAGACGCGGTCGGAAATCTCGAGCCGCACGGCACGCTTCTTGCGTGCGGCGGCTCGGTGCCTGGTGACAACGGCTTCTATCGGCTTGCCCTCGATCGGAAAAGAAAGGGAGAAGAAATCGGCGGAGACGCGCGTGGCGCCAAGCTCAGAGATGAATTCGTCGTAAACTCGCCTGCTGAGAGCCAACCATTCTTCGTCGTCGCTGTGGAACTTCCGATTGCAGTATTGGCTCCTGGCTGAGATGCATGCCATCTCGCGAATTCCCCACGCTGAGGCGATTCCCTGCAAGGCGCTAACGAGGAGCAAAGGCGGCCCGACATAGCCGAATGCCTTGCTGGTGGCCTTCACCAGTTCGAAGCATCCCTTCATTCCTTGAATGCGCAGAACGAAGACAACGTCCTGCTGCTCCGAATTGAGCACCCATCCGGGGACGATTGTGAACTGAAGTTCGTAGACCGGCGCACCATCTACCCGCAACCGAAGAAGGGCTTCCCCTTCCCACACCGAGTCTTTCTCGGGCAGGCCGAGAGTCACGGCGAACTCCCTGCCGTCTTTCCGATCTTCCATGACAGGTATCTCCCACTTGCCGGATTGATGAAGGAGACGATTCGGCAAGCGGGAAGTGAAAAACCGGTAGTGATGCAGCATGCTCGTTGCACGCGCATTCGAATTGAGTCCGCGAAAGAGAAATTTCGGGTTGTGATGGCGGAACGGAACGACCGGGTCGAGAAGAACGAGGCTCCTGAAAGCGGGGAGGGAGAAGATGCGAAGTAACTCGATCTGGCCTCGCAAATTGCTGGCAATTGACCATACAATGGGGCCCAGCCGCCTGGGCGTCCAGTAACCTCTTTCGCGAACCTCCTGTATGAGCGAGACGAAGTTCATCTGACCTCGAATAACCACACTTCAAAAGTCCGGCAACTGAAGGAAGAAGCGTGCACCCCCGAAAGCGAGATTGGGGCCAATCTTTAAGGCCGATTTTGGAGGCCCGATCTTAGTTGAAATCGATAAAACAGGGGGAGACCGCAGACAACAGACGTGTCTGTCTCATAAGATGCATGCGCCAAGCGAAAGGGTGCTTTCAAAGACCAGGACTCGGACCATCCCTGAAGCTCGGCTGCCCGGACTTCCCGCCAGTAAACCCTTTATTTTATCATGGATGCATTCGCGCCCGCGCCTTCCGGCAATTTCGCCGCGGCTCGTTGCTTTTTGCGCCGCTCTCTCCACGCCAGCACGGGCCGGGCTGCCAACAGCAAGGCAACCACAACGGTCATCGCCGCCGGCGTGCGCACGCCCGGCTTCACCTGCCACCAGTAGTGAATCACTCCGCAGGCGATCGCCGCGTAGATCAGCTTGTGCAGGCGATTCCATCGCTTTCCGCCCATCTTGCGGATCGCCCATGTGGTCGAAGTGAGAGCCAATGGCAAGAGCAAGAGATACGCCGCCACGCCCATGGTGATGAAGCGCCGTTTGGCGATGTCGGCGGCCATTGCCTGCACGTTGAAGCCCGAGTAGAGCGCCACATACGTCAGCATGTGCAGGGTTCCGTAGAAGAACGCAAACAGTCCCACAAGGCGGCGAAATCGAATCAGCCAGTTCAGGCGCGGCCAGAGCTTGCGCACGGGCGTAATGGCCAGCGTAATCGCCAGCAGCCGCAAAGTGGCAAGGCCGGTCGCAAAGGCGATCGCCGCCGTTGGGTCGGGACCGAGCTGGTTCGAGACCGCGCCCCATACCAGGCGCGCGAACGGTGCAAGGCACGCGATCCAGACGAGCGTTTTGATGAGAATCAAAGTCGAGCGTTTCATGAGTCACCGAGTCAGCAGGTTAGCGGAGTTAGCGGAGTTAGCGGAGTCAAAGGAGCGGGCAGGGTCCGGGAACATTCGAATGCGCAATTGAAGCGTTCCCCTATCCCCTATCCCCTATTCCCTATTCCCACCGACCACCGCCTCAAAAATTCTTCTTCAGATCCATCCCTGCGTAAAGAGAGGCTACCTGGACTGCATAGCCGTTAAACATCAGCGTCGCCTTCCGCTGCGCGTAGAAAGGCTGTCCGATCCTCCGCTCCGTCTTCTGGCTCCAGCGCGGGTGATCCACGTTGGGGTTTACGTTGGAATAAAAGCCGTACTCACTCGCGGCCTGGTCGTTCCACGTCGTCGGCGGTATCTTGTCCACAAAGCGCACCGTCACAATCGACTTGGCCGATTTGAATCCATACTTCCACGGCACCACAACGCGCACCGGCGCGCCGTCCTGGTTGGGTAGCGTATCGCCGTAGAGTCCGAAGGTGAGCAGCGTGAGCGGATGCATGGCCTCGTCCATGCGCAGTCCCTCGGAGTAGGGCCAGCGGATGTCGCTCTGGTCAGCCCATTTCTCAACCTTGCTGTCGTAATAGGAGAGGAACTGCACGTATTTCGCGCTCCCGAGCGGTTCGCACTGCTTGAGGAACTCGGAAAGCGAATAGCCCACCCACGGAATGACCATGCTCCAGGCCTCTACGCAGCGATGGCGGTAAACACGATCCTCGAGCGGACGCAGCTTCAGCAGATCGTCGATGCCAAAGGTGCGCGGCGTCTTCACGAGGCCCTCGACTTTGACCGTCCACGGCCGTGTGGGCAGCCCGCCCGAGTTCTTGGCGGGCTCGTCTTTGTTCACGCCGAACTCGTAGAAGTTGTTGTAGTGGGTAATGTCCTCGAGGCTGGTCAACTGCTCGCCGGTCGTCGTCAGCGGGCTCTGCACCGTCTGGAGTTTCGTCCCGGCCAGAACGCGACGTCCCGGTTCGAGCAACTCAGCAATCCTCTCGGCTCCCAGCACCGCGCCGGCCGCTGCCGCGCCTTTCAGGAATCGCCTTCGGTTCAGGAATTCCTTGTAGGCACTGTGCGACGTGATCTCCGAAGAGAGAATGTCGGGCGGTTTGCCGATAAGCATGAGGGAACCTCTGCCGCGAAGGTGCGGCGTTAGTCATTTGACTACCCGGAAGGTCCGATTGTCACAAAAAAGTGTGACTCCTGAGGCCCGCACTGCCGCGCCGGCATTTAGCAGGCTTCGATGGTTCGCGCGGCCTCGTCAAGCGTGCTGGCGATGGTACGAATTTGCTCTTGAGTCAACTCGCCAGCACTGCTCCTCAGTTTCAGGGCAAGCTTCAGATTCTCGATGGCGCGCACCAGTTGCGGATTTTCGCTGCGTTTCTGACACTCGGCCGCATCCGACATTCTGTCGAAGATTGTTTTCACCACCGGTTTGCTGACTTTCAGGAATGCCTTTCCCTGCGGTGTCACAGAAAAGAACTTCTTGCCTTCCTCGTTGGTCTCTGCCGAGATGTAGCCCATCTCCTCCAACAGGGTCAGCGTCGGATAAACGAGGCCGGGACTGGGAACGTAGGCCCCGCTGAGCCGCTCTTCAATGGCCTTGATCAACTCATAGCCATAAGAGGGCTTTTCGCTCAGCAGTGAGAGGAGAACAAGCCGTATATCGCCATGTCCGAACAGCCGTTTCCCGCGGCCCTGGCCGTGCATATGCTTCGAGCCACGCCCCTCTGCGCGATCTCCTGCCCCTGGCTTGCCATGGCGACCCTGCCAACCTCTCACTCTGTCCTCCTCTGTCTGGGCCTGCCGGTCTTCAAGCAGACGTCATTCCTGCACTCAGGGCAGTTCTTAGTGCAAATGCCGGTAGACTCCGGCGTAACCGCCGGCGCAGTTCTTTCTCCACCTCCGGCCTCAATCCCGGGTGGAATGCGAAGAGGCCGTCCCCCGCCATGCGATTGACCATGGACCTTCTGGCGTCCGGAACCGTGGTGGCCCTCACCGTGGCGTCCGTGACCGTGGTGTCGGTGTCCGTGTTCCCGCAATGCGAGCAGGTCTCCGATAGGAATCGGCGCGCCACCCCGCGCTTCGCTCGCTTCGTTCATTTCGACTGTCATTCGATATATCATAAAAACAGATATATCTAATAATGGTCGGATTGTCAAGCTTGTTTTTCAACTGCCCGGCTCGATGGCGGCCTAAGTGCTTCCGAAATCAGCCGGGCCGCGCAAACGGCCAATTTCCAGCCAACCTCGCCCGGACCATATAAATCGCTGTCCCCGAAAGTCCGATGCCCGCAGCCACCTCCAATCCCGCCAGCGCATGAGCCCGGTTCACGAGCATGAAGACAAAGCCGGCCATGGCGATGATCGGCGGGAGTGGGAAGAGAGGAATGCGGAAGGGGCGGACGAGATCGGGCCGGCGCACGCGCAGCCAGATCACGCCCACATGCTGCAGCGAGAATTGCAGCAGGATGCGCGTGACCACAAGAAACGTGATCACCTGGGCGAGAGAAAAGAAGCAGAAGCAGCAGGCCACCAGCCCCAGAGCCACCAGCGAGCGGTGCGGAATGTGGTGCTTTGGGTGCACAGCGGCCAGGAAACGGAAGTAGTTACCGTCGCGCGCTGCGGCGTAAGGCACGCGCGAGTAGCCCAGCAGCAGCGAGAAAACGCTGGCGAACGCGGTCCATACAATGAGCGCTGCAATCACCGCTCCAGCCCAGGGGCCCAGCGCCGAGCGGGCGAGATCCGCAACCATCTGCACGCGCAGCGCGGCCGACGCGGCGGCATGCGCCCCGGCTCCGCCGAGCGAGGGCAGCACGGCCAGGTTCATGGCCAGGTAAAACGCGGCCACCAGCGCCACAGAGATCAGAATCGCCCGCGGAATGGTGCGCTCCGGCCGGCGCACTTCGCTGCCCAGAAAACAGATGTTGTAGTAGCCCCAGTAGCAGTAAGTCGCCAGCAGCGTCCCCTGTGCCAGGCCGCTGATGGGCGCGATCGCTCCCGCCTCGGGCGGCATGTGCCAGCCTCCCATTGCCGATGCGTGCGCCAGGCCCGAGACGATGACGCCTGCGATGGCCGCCATCACGCCCGCAAACAGCACCCACGCCATGCGCGCTACGGAACTGATGTTGCGGTAGAGCAGCGCCGTTACCGCCAGGCAGGCCGTAGCGGCAGCAAAACTCGTCCAGTGCACCGCGGGCAGCGCCGCAATGGGCGCTGCATTCAGCCCCGGCCAGAACCAGGCCAGAAAACTTGCCAGGCCGATGCAGCCCGAGGCGATGGAAAGCGGGGCCGAAAAGCTCAACTGCCAGACGAAGAGAAAACTCAGCCAGTTCCCTGCGCCCTCGGTGCCATAGATCTCGCGCAGAAAGGCATACGATCCGCCGGCCCGCGGAAAGGCCGCGCCCAGCTCAGCCCACACCAGCCCGTCGGCTACGGCGATTCCCGCGCCCACAATCCACGCCCAGATCGAGAGCCGGAAGCCCGCCGCGGCAATCACCAGTGGCAGAGTAATGAACGGCCCCACGCCGATCATCTCCAGCAAATTGAAGAGTACCGCCGCGCGAAGGCCGATGCGGCGCTCGAGGGTTCCGGAAGCGGAAAATGGTTGGGACATAAGGTCGAACTGCTCAAGGGATTGTACACTGGCGGGGAGTATGTCTTTTCCCATCCGTAGTTGTGTCGCGCATCCGCCTTTGCGGCCCTGGCCGGCCTGCTTCTGCTCGCCGCATTTCCCTTCCCGCTCGCCGCGCAGTCTTCCACTCGGCAGCAGGCCCCCTCGCCCCGGCAGACCTTCACTCTCCCCGTCGTGGAGGCGAACGACAACCCAACCCCTCTCGCCGAAGACCGCGGGAAGGCCGATCTCGCGCAGACCCTGCGCCGGCTTGGCACTACCGCCAGCATGCTGATGATCACCGCCCATCCCGACGACGAGGACGGCGGGCTGCTCACTTATCTTTCGCGCGGCATGGGCGCACAGGTGACGTTGCTTACACTCAACCGCGGCGAAGGCGGCCAGAACGTCATGTCCGGCGACCTGGACGACGCGCTCGGACTGATCCGCACCAATGAGCTGCTGAAGTCGGACGAATACTACGGATCGAGCCAGCTCTGGGGCACGGAGGTCGACTTCGGATTTTCGAAGACGCAGGAAGAGTCGTTCGCGAAGTGGACTCATGACCGCGTTCTCTACGACGCTGTGCTTGCTGTGCGCCGCGTGCGGCCGCAGATCATTGTTTCCACTTTTGTCGGCGGCATCACCGACGGCCACGGCCACCACCAGGTATCCGGCGAGATCGCGCAGGAGGCCTTCAAGGCTGCCGCCGATCCCAAGGTCTTTCCCGAGCAACTCAAGAACGGACTTGAGCCGTGGCAGGCGCTGGCCATCTACTCGGATATTCCTTTTGCGCCCATCCAGAATGGGCAGATGTTCGACTACGCCACCGGCAAATGGGCGGCGGCAGGCTTCCGTAATTATTTGACCGGCGAATGGATAACAGGGTCTCTCTCGGCCGACGTAACCGTTGCCGTGGGCAGTACAGACCCTGTGCTGGGCGAAAGCTACTCGCAGCTGGCCCGCACAGGCAAGAGCCAGCAAAAGTCGCAGTTCGGCAACAATCCGGGAATGGGCGGCGGACCACCGGGGGGCGGGCCGTCTACGTCGAGCTATCATCTGTGGGCGGCGGCGCCTGCCGCCGCGCCTGCTGCTGGCGCTGCGGCCACAAAGCCTGACAGCCTCTTTCGGAACGCGAAGGTTTCCATCGACACCAGCATCGAGGGCTTGGCAAAACTCGTTCCCGGCGCTCCGCCTGCGTGGCTCACTACTGGCCTCAAAGAGATTCAGGACAGCTTTGGTCAGTTCACCGTTGCCACCGGCGACGTAAAAGACGAAGCCGCGGCCCGCAACCTTGTTCCGATTTACCGCCGCACGCTGGAACTTGGAGCGCAGGTCCGCTCTAGCAGCCTCAGCGCCGAAGCTAAGTCCGATCTCGAATTCGAGCTCGACGCGAAGATTGAGCAATTCCAGCGCGCGCTTGCCGATCTGCTTGGCCTCGATCTCGCAGCCGTTCGCTCAGAAGCCGGCGGCGGTTCGCAGAGCGGTTCCTTGGTAGAGGGTCAAGTTGAAGAATCTTCCGAGAGTGTCGCGCCCGGCGAGGAGCTGCGCGTGCGCGTGCACACAGCCAAGGCCTTTTCCGACGTGCAACTCAGCCGCGTTTGGCTGGAAAGCGCCAGCGGCTCCGCATGGAAGGCGGAAGAGGGCGGCGGCGAAGGCGGGCAGCCGGATGCCACCTCGCTCTCTGCCGACCGGAACTTCCGCGTGACGGTCTCAGCCGATGCCGAGCCCACGCAAGCCTACTTTCATCGCGCCTCCGTTGAGCAGCCAACCTACGATTTATCGCATCCCGAGTGGCGCGAGCGCTCCTTTGCGCCCTGGCCCCTGGCCGCGTGGGCCGAGTTCGCCTTCGACGGGGTACCCATCCGCGTAGGACAGGTCGTCCAGACTCTTCAGCCCGCCACCGGCGAAGGCGGAGTCTTCACGCCGCTGGTGGTCACGCCTGCCATTGGCGTGAGTGTCGAGCCGCAGGCGCGGATTCTGCCGCTCGATGGCTCCCCGTTGCCCGTCCGGGTCACTGTGCATGCCGAGGCAGCGGCCGAGGGATCGGTTTCGCTGGAGCTGCCCGAGGGCTGGCGTTCCGATCCATCCGAAATCGCCTTTCATCTCACAGGCGGCGGCGACACAGAACCGCTGGTTTTCTCCGTCACACCGGCCGCGGCCCGGGCAGACGGCGTCTATCGTCTTACCGCCGTCGCCCGCTCCGGAGGCAAGAGTTATCGCACCGGATGGCGCAGCGTCGGCTACACCGGCCTGCGCCCCTACAATCTCTACACACCATCGGTGCTCCAGAGCCGCAAAGTCGATGTCAGCCTATCGGCCGGGCTCCGCGTGGCCTACATCATGGGTTCGGGCGACGAAGTCCCCGCCGCCATTGAGGCGCTCGGCGTGACTCCTCACCTGCTCAGCACATCGGAGATCGCCTCGGCCGACCTTTCCGCATGGAACGTGATCGTCATCGGCATCCGCGCCTACTCCACGCGGCCGGAGCTGACGGCGGCTCAGGCGCGCTTCAACGCCTTCGTCGAGCAGGGCGGAACGCTTATCGTTCAGTACCAGAGCTCAACCTTCCCCGCCCCGCTCTCTCTCGAGATGGGCCGCATGACCGAGCGCGTCGTCGACGAGACGGCTGCGGTCAAGCTGCTCGCGCCGGAAAATCCTCTCCTTAACCAGCCCAACCGCATCACCACTGCCGATTTCGACGGATGGATCGAAGAGCGCGGCCACGGCTTCCTCGACCACTGGGACTCCGGGTACACAGCCCTCACCGAGACTGCCGACCCCGGCCAGGACCCTCAACGCGGAGGCCTTCTCGTGACGCATCCCGGCAAGGGCACCTACATCTATGTCGCCTACGCGCTCTACCGTCAGTTCCCCGAACTGGTGCCGGGAGCCTATCGTTTGTTTGCCAACCTGCTCAGCGCGGGACGGTGAGAGTTGCTGAGAGCTCGCCCGAGTTCTGCGGGCATCCGCGCCCGTATCAGATTGAGAGATTTAAATCACCTCGCGTGAGCACGGGCGAATGGGCGGTTTTGTTATTATTCAGTTAAATCGATTGAATTTCCCTTGAATTTTTGCTCCGGCGCCGCGCGCATACAGTCGGAAAACGTGCGCCTGACCGCACTTTGAACTCGAGTTGATTTCATGAAACGAAATGAGAGGATGAGAAGGCCAATGAATCTCAAATTGAAAGCGGCTGGCACGGTGATTTTGGCCGTCAGCCTCGTCGCTTCCTATGCCTACGCCAGCGACACGAATCCACCGGCGAAAAAGCACACCACCACCCAGAGGGCCAGGGCTCCCAAGGGGCCAACGATACAGGAACAGGTTCAGGCGCTGCGCCAGCAGTTGGAAGAGCAAGCCGGCCAGATCAGCGGCTTGAAGAATGACCTTGCCGATAAAGACACCCAACTGAAGGATGCCCTGCGTACAGCATCTGACGCTCAGGAAAAGGCCTCCGAAGCTCAGACGAAAGCCTCTGAAGCGCAAGCCACGGCGGATAAGGCCCAGGCTGCGGCTTCTGCCCAACAGCAGGCTGTCAGCGAGACAGCATCTGCCGTTGACCGGCTGAATCAAGAGGCAAAGAGCTTCGTTGTGAAGTCCGCCCAGGCCGCAGCGCCCGCTCCGGCTCCGTCGGCGAGCGCGGCCGTAAAACCGCCTGCCGCCGCTGCGGTGAATGCGGCTCTCACGCCGCTTCGCACTCTGCCGGTCGGCGGCGTGGATCATAACGATGCGAATCCACCCCTCAAGATCAACGGAGTCGGCCTCACGCCCTACGGATTTATCAAAGTCACAGGGGTCGAAGACAGTTCTTCCCCCGGCGGAGACGATTTTCCGCTTCCCGGATTCCTCACCGATACTGGACCCGACGGCGCTCCTGAGTTTCACATCAAGGCGCGTTCCACGCGCTTCGGCATGAACTTCGACTGGTATGACCCAAGCGCAAAATGGGCAATTACAGGCAAGATCGAAGGTGACTTCGAAGGCAACTTCAACCGCTCTGACAATCGCAACATCTCCTCGATGCGCTCCAGCAACCCCTCGATCCGGCTGGCCTGGGCCAGGCTCGATTACCACCCGAACTCATCGAATACTGTCTCCGCTCTCTTCGGACAGGACTGGACGATTTTCGGCGCTTCCACTTTGCCCAACATTACCGAGATAACCGGCGTTGGCATCGGATTCGGCGGGCTCTGGGAACGCGATCCTCAGATGCGCTTTGCCTATACCCACAAATTCAAGAGTCTCGCCATCACGCCGGAGATTGCCCTCGATCTTCCGTCGTCGGGGCTCCCTCCCAGCGCCGCCAATATCTCCAACGAGCTTGGCTACGGCGAGCGCCAGGGTCCGGATGCGAATCGTCCCGAGATCCAGGGGCGCATCGTAGGCCAGTGGCAACTTGACCACGCGACAGGCGTGGCTCCGGCGCAAATCATCTTCAGCGGCTTCAACGGCAAGCGCACCGCCACGGTTCTGGCTGCGGCGATCGCCACCTCCGCTCCCGCTTACGCTTCCACGTTTGCCAGGGGCGTGGTTGCCAGCAGCAAGCAAGACGGCTGGGACGGCGAATGGCAACTGCCCACGCGCTGGTTCACGCTCACAGGAAAGGTGTACAGCGGCGCCGATCTGCGCTGGTTCTTCGGCGGTCAGCTCTACTCTTTCTTCAACGACACCCATGGTCTTACCAGCACCGCCACAGTTGCTTCAATGGATGGCGCTTCCAACATTGTTCTGGGCACCACCGCCGGCGGGCAACAGGTTGTCGCTCCCGAGCGTCCGGTTCGCGCCTCGGGCGGCTTTGCGCAGTTGGGACTCCCTCTCTCGCGGCTCTTCAACGCCAATCCATCCGGCCGCAACTCAGGCTGGTCCATCCTGGGCCTGTATGGCGTCGATCAGGCCAAGACGCGCGATCTCATCCAGGCGGACGGAACGCGCCGTTACAGCACCATGGCCGTGGGCACGCTCAATTACAAGATGAACAAATGGACGACCTTCGTCTTCGAACAGTCGCTCTACACCACGCACGCCAACCCTGAACTGACTCTCCCGCTCTTCCGGGGAGTTCATTCCCGGGAGTGGAACGACATACGCGAGGAATTCGGCCCGACCATTACGTTCTAGAGCATTCTTCTCGGGCGAGAAGCAGCCGGGAGCATCCCACGGGCAGAGACCTGTCCGTGGGATTTGCTTTGGTGGGCAGTCTTCAACGCACCTGCTGCTCATTTGCGGTGTGCACGTAGCGCACAGACTCTCGACGTGCGTATTGCAGCAGGATCAGACGACGTTCCGCTTATCATGCAAAAACAAAATGCCCCTTTCGGGGCACACTTAAGCTATGTTGGCGTCCCCGACGGGATTTGAACCCGTGTTATCGCCGTGAAAGGGCGGTGTCCTGGGCCGGGCTAGACGACGGGGACGCTTTGGGTTGGAAGGCGAACGCACCCTTTACGGGCACAAATCGCCTTAGGCCAAGGCTATCAACTTGAGCGGAGGGGTGTCAAAGATGGCGACGGGGAGCAGGGACTGAGGTTGAGGGACTGAGGGACGACGGAGCAGCAAGCAAGCCAGCAACCCAGCAAGTCAGCGACGCAGGGCGTGGAAAGGCGTCCGGGAGAGGAGAGCGGCTATACTTTTTGAGATAGCTGCCTGGCTCGAGACTCCTGAGAGAGTGTGAACTGCATCGACGGGTCTTGCGGTTGTGTGGAATCCCTTTGAAGAATTGCAGGGAACAGGCAACGGGATTACCCCGCAGAGGACGCGCGGCGCCTGAACCGGGCACAACGCCCGGCATCCGGGCCGGCAGCTCGGCACGCTGCAAAATTTTGAGCAGTTGGGAACGAGGAAGAGCGCATTGAAACTCATCTGTAGTCTGGTTTTTGTGTTCTGGATTGGAGTGCTGGCTTGCGGCTGCCATAAAACTTCTGCAGCAGCGGGCGCGGCGGGCGCGGCGGGCGCGGCAGGCGGCATGCAGGGCTTGCCCGTGCAAGCGGCCACCATCGCCCTGCAGCCGGTTGAGCAGGCAAGCGAGTACATGGCGACGATCAAGTCCCGGCGCTCGGCCACCATCATTCCCATGGTGAGCGGCATGATCACCGAGATTCCGGTTCGCTCCGGCGATCACGTTCGCGAGGGCCAGGAACTGATAAAGATCGACCCGCGGCAGCAGGAGGCAACCGTAGAGGCGCAACGCGCCACCGAAAACCAGAAAAAGGCCCTCTACGACTACAACGCCGTCGAGGTGGAACGGCAGCGCAAGCTCTTCGAGGCGGGCGTGACCAGCCGCGACGCCTACGAACAGGCGCAGCAGGCTTATCAAAACGCGAAGGCCGATTACGAGTCGGCGGTCCAGTTGCGAAAAACGCAGGAGGAGCAACTCCGCTACTACACCATCCGCGCGCCTTTCGACGGCGTGGTGGGCGACATACCCGTGCACGTGGGCGATTATGCCTCGCCGGTGAACCCGGTTCCGACGCTGACTACGGTAGATGAAGGCAAGGATCTGGAAGCCTACATCTACGTTCCCGCCGATCGATCGGCACAGGTGCGCCAGGGACTGCAAGTGGATCTGATCGACACGTCCGGAAAACTGCTGGAAAAGACCAGCATCGGTTTTGTTTCACCCGAGGTGGACACGACACTGCAGGGAATTCTGGTAAAGGCGCCGGTACACTCCCCGTTAACAGAGTTACGCACGGCGCAGTTGATCAAGGCGCGGATCGTGTGGAGCACGGCGCCAATGGCGGTGGTCCCGGTGCTGGCCGTGAAGCGGCTGGGCGGGCAGAGCTTCGTTTTCGTGGCGCAGGATGCAAACGGCCACACCTTCGCGCGCGAAGCTCCGGTTACGCTGGGCGATTCCACGGGCAATACCTATGCGGTGACCTCGGGATTGAAGCCCGGCGACCGCGTGATCGTAACCGGCATTCAATACCTCGTCAACAACGAGCCGGTAATGATTCTGCCCGGCCGGTAGGGCGCTGCAGGCGCCGCCGCGGCGGGAACAAATCACCGGATCGCGTCGGGCGCCGCAAGCCCGCTTCAATTGCCGGATCGATTCAAGTTGCTCGATAAACGGGAAGGAAGGCCAGCATTGTTTGTCGATTTCTTTATTCACCGCCCGGTGTTTGCCACGGTCTGTGCGTTGCTGATCATTCTGGCGGGCGCGATCTGCATTCCCAATTTGCCGGTCTCCATGTATCCGCAGCTGATGCCGCCGACCATCGGCGTGAGCTGCAACTATCTCGGCGCCAATGCAGAAACCGTCGAAAAGGCAGTGACCATTCCCCTGGAAGAAGCCATCAACGGCGTCGAGGGGATGCGCTATGTTACTTCGTCGAGCAACAACTTCGGCGGCAGCGACATCAGCGTTGTATTCAACTCCGGCTACGATCTCGACATCGCCGCCGTGGACGTACAGAACCGCGTCTCCAGCGCTCAGGGCCGGCTGCCTGCGGCCGTGACCTCCACAGGCATAACGGTTTCGAAAAGCTCCACCAACTTCGTGCTCGGGGCAGGGTTTTTCACCCGCGACGGCCGCTATTCCGACGAGTTCATCTCCAACTACCTCGACGTCTACGTGAAAGACGCCGTCAAGCGCGTGCCGGGCGTCGGCGACGTCATGATCTTCGGCGAGCGCCGCTATGCCATGCGGCTATGGCTGGATCCTGTGCGACTGGCGGCACGCGGGCTTACGGCAGGGGACGTCGTGAACGCGCTCAACGAGCAGAACGTGGAGATCCCTGCCGGACAATTGGGGCAGCCCCCGGCAGATCCCAGGCAGTCCTACCAGATTCCTGTGCGGGTGCTGGGCCGCCTGACATCGCCCGAGGAGTTCGAAAAAATTATCGTGAAGAACTCTCCCGGCGGCCTGGTTCTGCTCAAGGACGTAGGCCGGGCCGAGGTCGGCGCCGAGGATTACAGTTCCAACCTCGTATACAACGGCAGGCAGGCGGATGGCATCGGCGTGGAACAGTTGTCGACCGCTAATGCCCTTGAGGTGGACACCAAGGTAAAGGCAAAGCTGGCCGAGCTTTCCAAGAGCTTCCCTCCCGGCCTGGAGTGGGCTGTTGCCTTTGACACAACGACGGCAGTGCACGATTCCATCCACGAGGTGCTGGTGACGCTGGGCGAAGCGATTGCCATCGTCATCCTGGTGATCTTTCTCTTCCTGCTTGACTGGCGCGCCACCATTATTCCCGCCGTCACCATTCCGGTTTCGCTCATCGGCACTTTTGCCTTTATCAAGGTCTTCAACTTCTCCATCAACTCGCTCACGCTGTTCGGCATCACTCTGGCCACCGGCCTGGTGGTCGACGACGCCATCGTGGTCATCGAGAATGTGCAACGCCACATGCACATGGAGCACTCCAAGCCCCGCGAAGCCACTTCGCGGGCCATGGGTGAAGTGACGAGTGCTGTGATCGCCACCTCTCTTGTGCTGATCGCCGTGTTCGTGCCGGTTTCCTTCTTCCCAGGCACCACGGGCATTCTCTACCGGCAATTCTCACTTACTATTGCCTGTGCCATTGCCATCTCGGCTTTCAACGCGCTCACGCTCTCGCCGGCCCTCTCGGCCCTTTTTCTGCGCGGAGAAGAGGCGCGCCCGCGCCAGATGGACTTTCTGCACATTCGCCTGGTCTCGCGCGTTTTTGCCGCCTGCATTCACTCGGCCGACAGATCCGTCGATTTGATCACCGGGGCCTACGTCAGGACCGTCCACTTGGCGATGCGCCTGCGCTACGTCCTTCTGGTGCTGTTTATCGCGGGACTGAGCGCGACGATCTGGATCTACAACCGCGTTCCAACCGCCTTCATACCGCAGGAAGATCAGAGCATGTTCCTGGTCATCCTGCAGGCGCCCCCGGGCTCGTCGCTGACCTATACAACCAACCTTGCTTCTGCCGCCACTGGCATCTGCGCCACCAATCCCGACGTGCAAGGCTCCTTTGTCGTCGCCGGCTTCAGCTTTTCCGGCAGCGCATCGAATGCCGGCATGATGTTTGTCAGTCTGAAGCCGTCTGACCAGCGCCGCGGCAAAGGGCACTCGGTCACCGACGTTCTTGCCGATCTTTCGCCCAAGCTGGGCGCGCTGGCGCTGGCGCCAAACGGGGGCACCGTCTACGCGTTCCAGCCGCCTGCTGTTTGGGGCCTGGGCACTTACGGCGGATTCGAGTTCATGCTGCAGGATCGCGGCACCCATACGCTCACCGAACTGGAAAGCACCGCCCGCAAGATCGTGGCGGCCGGCAATGCGCGCAAGGACGTTACCGGCCTGATGACAACGTTCACAGCCAACGATCCCCAGGTGCAGGTGACCATCGACCGCGAAAAGGCCAAGGCACTGGGCGTGCCGCTGTCGCAGATCACCACCACCCTGGGCGTCTTTATGGGCTCCGAGTACGTCAATGACTTCGACTTCAACAACCGCACCTACCGCGTCTATGTGCAGGCCGATCAGCAATACCGCATGGGCGCGCAGGATCTGCATAACTTCTACGTGCGCTCCGACAGCGGCCAGATGGTGCCGCTGGATAATCTGGCTACCGTGGCGCAGAGCGCCGGGCCGCCGGTGATTTCCCACTACGATCTCTATCGCACAGTCGAGATCGACGGCTCGCCTGCTTCGGGTTACAGCACCGGCCAGGCAATTACTGCCATGGGCGAGGTGGCGAAACAGCAGATGATGCCCGACATGGGCTACGAGTGGACAGGAATGTCGCTCGAAGAGATCGAGTCGGCCGGAAAGACTCTGCTCATCTTTGGGCTCGGAATCCTAGTTGTCTACCTGACTCTTTCGGCGCAGTACGAGAGCTTCGCGCTGCCATTCATCATTCTGCTGGCCGTGCCTATGGCGGTGCTGGGCGCGCTCGGCCTGGTCTGGCTGCGCGGCATGTCGGACGACGTCTATTGCCAGATCGGGCTGGTGATGCTCATCGGCCTCTCGGCCAAAAACTCAATTCTGATCGTCGAGTTCGCCGAGCAGTTGCGCCGCAAGGGCCGGAGCATCGTGGAGGCGGCCATTGAAGGGGCGGAACTGCGCCTGCGTCCCATTTTGATGACCTCTTTTGCATTCATCCTGGGCGTATTGCCTCTGGTCTTCGCCAGCGGCGCCGGCGCCGTGGGCCGCCGCTCCGTGGGCACAACCATCGTCGGAGGCATGCTGCTCTCCACCATGCTCAATCTGGTGTTCATTCCCGTGCTCTACGTGATTCTGAGCCGGCTGCTGAAGCGCGGAGACCCGGTTGTGCTCGACCAGGGAGAGGCCGATGCGCAAGGGGCTGACCTGCTGGCTCGCTGACAACTGAACCTGGGTGCCCCAGGTCCCGATTTTGGGACCTGGGAAACCACCACCGCTATTGCTGCACATCCCGGTGCGCAATGATGAAGTCCTTGATCCGGTCGTACACCCGGCTGGTCACAATGCCCTTGTCGAGCAGGTCGTCTTTCGTCCGGTAGGGCCGGAAACGGACGATACGCCGAGCCCAGGTTTCGGTCATGCCCGGCACCTTCACAAGTTCTTCCAGGGTGGCGTGGTTGATGTCGACGCGCGCTTCGGGGGCAGGGGCCTTGTCCGAGGTCTTATGGGCGCGGGTCGTGTCGCGATCGCCGTACTGCGCCGGCGAGCTCCGGGCCGGTGCAGCGCCGGCCCAGAGAGCGCACCCCAGCGCCAGGGCCGTCGTGAATCGCAGAGCTTTTCGCACGGCTCCATTTTCGGGCCACTGGTCAACCTTCGGCAAGAAAAAGATTTGACATTGGGCCACGCCGCCCTTTAGTTTAGGAAGTAGATGCAGAGCCACCGCCATCACGGATATCACCATCATCATGGAAACTCCATGCCGGCGGACTGCTATGGCCTGAACTGAGAGGCCAGAGAGATCGAAAAGAAATGAAGCCCGCCGGCGAATCCCGCTGGCGGGCTTTTTGCTGTGCGGGAGAAACCCGGGCACAATCAGTACAAAATTCCAAATAAGATCAGGACAAGATGAGCGAGATGCAAGCAGGAATCGACTTTGACAAGATGGATGGACTGGTGCCCGGCATCGTGCAGGACGCGCGCACCGGCGCGGTGCTGATGCTGGGCTTTCTGAACCCGGTCAGCTACGCGAAAACCATGGAAACCGGCTTCGTCACCTTCTGGAGCCGCACCCGGCAAAAACTGTGGATGAAGGGCGAGACCAGCGGCAACCGGCTGCGCATCGTCTCGGCTTCGACCGATTGCGACAACGACACGCTTCTGTTCCGCGTGGAGGTAGAGGGCGACGGCCTGGTCTGCCACGAGGGCACGGTGAGCTGCTTTACGCGCCCCCTGGCGCTGAACACGAATGCGGAGGTGGCCCGTGGCTAACAAACTTCGGCTGGGAATTCCAAAGGGCAGTCTGCAGGAAGCGACTGTTGCCCTCTTCAAACGCGCCGGATGGAACATCTACGCCGACGGCCGCTCCTACTTCCCCTCCATTGACGACGCGGAAATCGAGTGTATGCTCATTCGCGCGCAGGAGATGGCGCGCTACGTGGACCATGGCGTCCTCGACGCAGGCCTGACCGGCATCGACTGGGTCGTCGAGAGCGGCCTCGACGTGGAGAGCGTTACCTCGCTCACCTACGCCAAGCAGAGCCGCCGCAAAGTGCGCTGGGTGCTGGCGGTTCCAGAGGCAAGCGGCTTTGAGAAGGCCGAAGATCTCGAGGGCAAGATCGTCGCCACCGAGCTGGTTGAAGTCACAAAGCGTTACTTCGCTTCCAAGGGCATCAACGTGAAGGTTGAGTTCAGCTGGGGCGCCACCGAAGTCAAGCCGCCCATGCTCGCCGACGCTATTGTGGAAGTGACAGAGACCGGTAGCTCCCTGAAGGCCAACCGCCTGAAGATCATCGACACGGTGATGGAAAGCGAAACCCACCTGATCGCTAGCAAAGGCGCGGTGGCCGATCCCTGGAAGAAACAGAAGATCGATCAGATCGCCACCATGCTGCGCGGAGCCATTGACGCGCAGGCGCAGGTGGGCCTGATGCTGAATGTGCGCCGCGCCGATCTCGACGCCGTGCTGGCCGTGCTGCCCGCGCTCAATTCGCCCACCATCTCGCATCTGAGCGATCCTGACTGGGTCGCCGTCAACACCATCCTCGAGGAACGCATCGCCCGTGACGTGATCCCGCGCCTGAAGACGGCCGGCGGCGCTGGCATCGTCGAGTATCCGCTGAACAAGGTGGTGCTGTAGGTTGCGATTTGCGGGAAGGGCGCGATTTTCCGCAGTGGATCGCGCCAGAACCGAAATGGCTTTGTATCAGGGCACGGCTTTAGAGGTTGCGGAAAAACTCCATCGGAGGCGGTTTTGTAATCAGGGCACGGCTTCAGCCGGGCCGTAAGTGGCTCAAAATGAGAGCGGGCTTCAGCCCCTGCTAAGTCTGAATCGTCACTTTTGCTCCCTATTCGGAGTTTTTCAGCAGCCTGTTTAGTCGTGCCAATTTAGCCACCACATCAATGGGGGCATTAGCCCCTGAGAGAACGCAATTCAGGAAGCAAGAAATGAAACTGATCCGGACCAAGGGAAAAGCCGCAGCCGAAACCGCGAAGATCCTGGCTGCTCTCGAGCAGCGAGGCGGCGCGGCGCTTGACGGCATTCTGCCGGCGGTGCGCCGCATCGTAAACGATGTGCGCCGGCGCGGAGACCGCGCACTGCTGGGTTACGCAAAGCAATTCGACGGCCTTCCCGGCCCCGAAGCTCTGCGCGTATCTCCAGAGGAGATGGCCGAGGCATGGAAGTCGATCGATCCGGCGCTGCGCGGCGCTCTTTCCGACGCCGCCGCACAGATTCGCACCTTCGCAAAGCGTCAGCTTCCGAAATCGTGGAGCGCATCGCCCGTTCCGGGCCTGACGACTGGCCAGGTCGTGCGCCCGCTCGACGAGGTTGGCTGTTACGTGCCCAGCGGCCGTCATCCGCTGCCTTCCACACTGCTGATGACCGTCATTCCCGCGCAGGTGGCAGGAGTGGAGCGCATTGTGGTGGTTTCACCGAAGCCGGCTCCGGAGACGCTGGCCGCGGCGCACATGCTCGGCATCACGGAGTTCTACCGGATCGGCGGAGCGCACGCAATCGCCGCGCTGGCCTACGGGAGTACGTCCATTTCTCGCGTCGACAAAATCGTCGGTCCGGGCAATTCCTACGTTACCGCGGCCAAGCGCTTGGTGGCCTTCGATTGCGCGATCGATATGCTCGCCGGGCCGACGGAGATCGTCGTCACCAGCGACCGCGGCGTTCCGGCCGGCATCGCAGCCGACCTGGTTGCCCAGGCCGAGCACGACCCCGAGGCGCTCGCCGTTTTCGTTACCACCAATGCAGAGCTCGCCCGCGCAACGATCGCTGAAGCCAAACTGCGCTGCCGATCCAATGCCGTGGCTCGCGAGTCACTCGATCGCAACGGCCTCGTAATTGTCGCCGCAGGCGCGGAAGAAGCGCGCGAAATCACGAATCGCCTCGCACCCGAGCACCTCACCGTGGACTCGGCCTCCGATCTCGAGTGGGTTCGAAACGCCGGCTCCGTCTTTGTCGGCCGATGGTCGGCGCAGCCCATGGGCGACTACATCTCAGGGCCCAATCACACACTGCCCACAGGTGGCATGGCGCGCGTGCGCGGCGGACTCAGCGTGAACGATTTCGTCAAGCTCATCACCGTGCAGGAATACACGGCCGCCGGCCTTCGCTCTCTCGGGCCGAAAGCGGCGCTGCTTGCCGACGCCGAAGGTCTTTTCGGCCACGCTGAAGCGATCCGCACTCGCTTTGGCAAAAGGAGCGCCCGATGAGAGCCTTTGCACGTAGTCTCCGTGCCCCATCCTGTCGACTTCTTCTTGTCGACAGGGTGGGATACACCAATCTCTTGGAGCTTTTTCTCGCAGGAGTAACTTGTGACTAAATCGCCTACTATTGTGTCTCCCGCGCCGCGCGCGCGCGTCGAGGCCATGAAGGAATACCACCCTCCCCTCGGCAACCGCGACGCGCTGCGCCTGGACTTCAACGAGAACACGCTGGCCTGTTCGCCGAAAGTCCTTGAGGCTCTTGCCGCGGTCAGCGCCGGCGCGCTCACACGCTACCCGGAACGCGAATCGGTCGAAGCTCTCGTGGCCGAGGTTCTTGGCCTCGGGCCCAGGCAGGTGGCGCTGACGAACGGGGTCGATGAGGCCATCCACGTGCTCTTCGAGACTTTTCTCGAGCAAGGCGACGAAGTGCTCGTGCCCGTTCCCACTTACACGATGTACGAAATTTACGCCTCCGCCACCGATGCGAAAGTCGTCACCGTGCAAGCCGCCGACGATTTGAGGTTTCCCTTCGAGCGTCTGATCGAGGCCATCACGCCGCAAACAAAAGTCATCGCAGTCGCCAACCCCAACAGCCCTTCCGGCACGGTGGCCACGCGCGAACAACTTTTGGAGCTCGCGCGCCGCGCGCCGCAAGCCGTCGTGCTTGTGGACGAGGCCTACTTTCACTTCCACGGCGAAACGGTGATGGACCTCGTCGGCCCAATCCCGAGTCTCGTCCCGAATCTCATGGTGGCTCGCACGTTTTCCAAGGCCTACGGGCTGGCGGGGCTGCGCCTGGGCCTCCTTGCCGGCCCAGCCGAACTCATGCGCTGGGTACGCCGCGTGCTCTCGCCTTATAGCGTGAATTTGCTCGCGCTGGCCTGTCTGCCTGCGGCCCTCAAAGATGAAGCGTACCTCAACAACTACGTCAACGAAGTGCTTGCCGCGCGCCGGGAGTTCGAGACCGCGCTTGACGCAGCCGGCCTGCGCCGCTGGCCCAGCCGGGCGAACTTCATCCTTGTCGAAATCGGCCCCCGCCACGCGGAGTTTGTGCGCCACATGAGGGATGCGGGCGTTCTGGTGCGGGACCGTTCGAGCGATCCCGGCTGCGACGGCCGCGTGCGCATCACGATCGGCACACGCGAGCAGATGCGCAAGGCGGCCCTGGTGATGAACGAAGCGCTCGCGCAGATGGGAGTTGGGAAATCCCCCTGATTTGTCATCCTGAGCGACCGAAGCGGCAGCGGAGGGATGCGAAGGATCTGCGGTTGCTCTTCGATGAACGGAACGAAGCACAAAACGGGCCCCACAAGGATCGAACGATGACTACAAAACCAAAACCAGATCGTCTGCGCAAAGCACGCTCCGCCGCCATCGACCGCAAAACCACCGAGACGCAGATTACGATCCTGCTCACGATCGAAGGGCAGGGCCGGTACAAGGTCTCCACCGGCATCCGCTTCCTCGATCACATGCTGGAACTCTTCGCGCGCCACGGCGCGTTTGACCTTGACCTTGCCTGCAAAGGCGATCTCGATGTCGATCAGCACCACACCGTCGAAGATGTGGGAATTGCGCTGGGCGAGGCCTTCGCGCGCGCCCTCGGCGACAAGCGCGGCATTCTGCGCGCCGGCTACTTCGTGATGCCGATGGACGAGACGCTGGCCGTGGCCGCCGTGGACCTGAGCGGCCGCGCAGCTTTCGCAGTTGACACGAAGGTGCGCACGCGGCTGGTGGGCGATTTGCAAACGGAACTAGTGCCCGACTTCTTCGAGGGCTTCGCCCGCGGCGCCCGCGCCAACGTGCACGTCAAGGTGATGTACGGCCGCTCCAATCACCACAAAATAGAGGCGGTCTTCAAGGCCTTCGGTCGTGCCCTTCGCGTAGCCTGCTCACGCGACAAACAACTGGGCGAAATGCTGCCGAGCACGAAGGGACTGCTGTGATCGTCTTCAATGACTCCGCTAACTCCGCCGGCACCGCTAACTCCGCTAACTTGCTGACTTGCTCTTGAGGTTTTCATGCGCGTAACGGTAATCGATTACAAAGCCGGCAATCTCACCTCGGTGCTCAAGGCGCTGCGCCACCTGGGCGCGGAGCCTGTGGTCACCGACGGCGACCTGGCGCCGGTCGAATCCGCCGAGCGCATCGTTTTGCCCGGTGTCGGCCATTTCCAGGCCACCGAGCGCCTGGACGCAACAGGCTTGACCGGCGCCATTCGCGCGGCCATTGCGCGCGGCGTGCCTTTTCTCGGCATCTGTGTGGGAATGCAATGGCTCTACTCCGGCTCGACCGAAGCTCCAAATCAAGCTGGTCTCGGCTGCTTCGCCGAATCCTGCACGCGCTTCCCCGAAGGCCAGGAAAAAGTCCCGCACGTTGGGTGGAATTCGCTCGAACTCCGCCCCGGCTCGCGGCTCTTCGCAGGCGTCGAGCCCGGAGAGTACGTTTACTTCACGCACTCCTACAAGGGCCCGGTTACAGCCGACACTGCGGCTGTCACGCACTATATCGAGCCCTTCGCCGCCGCCGTCGAGCGCGCGAATGTGATGGGCGTGCAGTTCCATCCGGAAAAATCTGGCGCAACGGGGCTGAAGATCCTTTCGAATTTTCTCGCCCGCAGCGCAACGGAGGGCCAATGCTGACCAAGCGCATCATCGCCTGCCTTGACGTGCACGCCGGCCGCGTCGTGAAAGGCGTGCAGTTTGTCGACCTCATCGATGCGGGCGATCCGGCCACGCAGGCGGCACGCCATGCCCGCGAAGGCGCCGACGAGATCGTGCTGCTCGACATTACGGCCACGCATGAGGGCCGGCAGACGCTGTACGACACGGTGCGCCGCACGGCGCGCGAGCTATTTGTGCCCTTTTGCGTCGGCGGCGGCATTCGCTCGGCGCGCGACGCCGAGCAGGTCTTCGAGGCCGGCGCCGATAAAGTCAGCATCAACTCCGCCGCTCTGGCCGATCCCACCTTGATTACTACGATTGGAGCAACCTTTGGGGCACAGGCCGTCGTAGTGGCGATTGACGCGCGCCGCGACCCCGAAGCTGCCGACCCGGTCCGCGATGCGCAGGTCTTCGTTCAGGGCGGACGGAAGTTCATCGGACGCCGCGTGGTCGAGTGGGCGCGCGAGGCCGAAGATCGCGGAGCGGGCGAGATTCTGCTCACTTCGATGGATTGCGACGGCACGCGCACGGGCTTCGACTGCGAACTGACCGCCGCAGTCAGCGAGGCCGTCGGCATTCCCGTGATTGCCTCGGGCGGCGCGGGCACCGTAGCGCACTTTGCGGACGTTTTCGGCCGCGGCAAGGCCCATGCAGCGCTTGCAGCCAGCATCTTTCATTTCGCCGTTTCCACTTCGCGTTCGCTCAAGGAAGAGCTGGCGCAATCCGGCGTCTCCGTGAGGCTTCCATGCTGATTCCTTCCATTGATCTGATGGGCGGCCGCATCGTCCAGCTTGTTCGCGGCGAAAAACTCCGCCTGGCTTTCGACGACTTCGAGTACTGGATCGAAAAGTTCTCGCGCTTTCCGCTGGTGCAGTTGATCGACCTCGACGCCGCCATGCGGCAAGGCGACAACTCCGCGCTCGTCGAGCAGATTGCCAAGCGCCTGCCCGTGCAGGTTGGCGGCGGCATCCACTCCATCGATCGAGCGCGCCAGGTGCTGGCCGCGGGGGCACAGCGGGTCATCATCGGCTCGGCCTTCTTTTCATCGGAAGGAAAGGTCAATACGGATTTCGCGGCGGGCCTTGCGGAAGCTGTGGGATTAGATCATATTGTCGCCGGCATCGACACCAAAAACGGCCGCATCGCTGTGAAGGGCTGGAAGGCTCAGGTCGAGCTCACGCCCGATGAGGCGATTCCGCAGCTTGAAGCCTACGCCTCCGCCTTTCTCTACACGCACGTGGACGGCGAGGGCATGATGCAGGGCTTTCCTACTCCTGTGGCCGCGCGCCTGCGCAGGCTCACTCAGCGCCAGCTCATCGTGGCGGGCGGTATCCGCAGCCAGGAGGAGATCGACGAACTCCATGCGATGAACGTGGATTGCGTAGCCGGCATGGCCGTTTACACCGATTTGCTGAAGGTGTGACGACCGCGGACAAATAGCTGCCCGGGCGCCGGTCCGAACAGATATTCTAAAAAGGACCAATTTTCAAGCAAGATTTTTTGATCAGGAGACGAGAGCATGATGGCGCGGCAAAGTGGAGTCAGGGTGGCAAAAAGGATGGAAGGGGTCGTCTTTTCAGACCTTGTGAAGGTTCGCAACCAGGTCATGAATCTTCAATTGCAAGGCGTTCCCGTACACGCCATGCACGGCGGCGAGCCATTCAACGAGACCCCGGAAATCATCAAGTACGAGATCATCAAAGCCTTGGCTGAGAACCGAACGCGCTATACGAATTCCTCAGGAATTATCGAATGGCGGCAGCTTCTGGTGGAAAAGCTGGCGCGCAAGAACGGCATTCCTGCCACCGCCGACGAGATCATCGGAACTTCGGGCGGATCGCAGGGTCTCTACGTAGCCTTTGTCACTGCGCTCGACCCCGGCGATGAGGTCCTGGTCTTTTCTCCGTTCTGGACCTCCATCGAGGGCATGATCGGCTGCTCTGAGGCGCGCATGGTCCTGGTTCCGACCGAAGAGGCGCGGTGCGAGGGCTTCCAGAAGACGCTTGCGAAATACTCAACGCCACGGACCCGCGCTATCTACTGGAACACGCCGCAGAACCCGAGCGGCGCGGTCTTTACGCGCGCGGAGACCGAAGCAACCGCGGCATTCTGCCTGGAGCGCGACCTGATTGTGGTGGCCGACGAGGCATATGAGGACCTGGTCTACGAGGGCGAGCATGTCTCCATCGCATCATTGCCCGGCATGGCCGAACGCACCATCACCTGCTTCACCTTCTCGAAAACCTACGCCATGACCGGGCTGCGCGCCGGCTACAACGTCGCCAAAGAGCCGTTCATGGAAGCTTTCCGCAAGGTCGTGCTCTACTCTACCAACGGCATCGTCACGCCGGTGCAGTACGGAATGGTCGCGGGGCTGCGCATGCCCGAGTCGGAACTCGTGGCGCTGCGCGAAGCCTACCGCATGCGGCGCGATCTGCTGGTGGCGGGCCTGAATGAAGTGGGCCTGACCTGCGCTCCGCCGGCGGGCGCCTTCTATGCATTCCCGAATGCAGAGAAGATTCACAAGAGCAGCCTTGAGGCGTCGCGAATTCTGCTCGATGAAGCTCATATCTCCACCATTCCGGGAATTTTCAGCGGGCCGGAGGGCGAAGGCCACCTGCGCTTCTGTTACGCCACGGAGCCGGAGAAGATTGAAGCCTGCGTCGAGGCGCTACGCGCATTTTTCGCCAGGCGTTGATTGGATGTCAAAGCGGTGTGTCGGTTAGCATGAGAGCGGAGGAGCCCGCGAACCGCAGGGCCGAAACCTCATGCTGCGAGTAGGATACCCTTCCGTTATCTCCGCCCAATTGCTTCGCGATTTTCCCGAGGGCGTCGAACTGGTCCCCGTGCCGGAAAAGCCGGAGAGCGAGATCGAGATCGACGTTTGGATTCCCGATCCGTTCCCTGTGCGTGCCCAGCGCGCCTGGCCCCACCTGCGCGGCGTAAAGCTGGTGATTTCGCTGCTGGCCGGCACGGAGTGGATTCCCGGGACCGTGGGCCCGCACGTCACCATCTGCAATGCGCGCGGCGCGCACAATGTCTCCACCGCGGAGTGGACGTTGGCGGCAATCCTTGCCCTGCTCAAGTACTTTCCGTTTTACCTTGAGGTCCAGCGCGAAGGCGTGTGGAAGCGGCGCTTCGAGGCGAGCCAACGTTATGCCGTCAGCACAGGGGACGCGAGAGCGTTCCACCCGCCCGTTATGCTGGAGGAGTTGACCGGCAAAACCGTGGTGCTGGTGGGATACGGCGAGATAGGCAAGGAGATTGAGCGGATGCTTGCTCCTTTCTCCGTGGAGCTTCTGCGCGTGGCGCGCACGGCGCGCAGCCAGCCCGAGGTGCATGCCGCCGGTGAGTTGGAAAGCTTGCTGCCTCGAGCCGACATTTTGGTGCTGATTCTGCCGTATACGCCTGAGAGCAAGGGACTGATTGGAAGCCGCCAGCTTGCGCTTCTGCGGCAGGGGGCGTTGCTGGTCAATGCTGCGCGCGGGCCTATCGTAGAAACTGACGCGCTGGTCGAGGCGCTCCAGGCAGGGCGCATCCGCGCCGCGCTGGATGTCACTGATCCCGAACCGCTGCCCCTGGGGCACCCGCTGTGGAGCTGCCCTAACTTGCTTCTCACGCCTCACGTCGCCGCATCCACGCCGCAATTTACGCCGCGGGCGTTGCGCGTTGCAGCGGAAGAACTGAGACGCTACATCGCCGGGGAGCCGCTGCGCAACGTGGTGCAGGCCGCGATCTAGAGCGAAATCAGAGTGACTGTACCCAGACGACCGCCCCGGAGGGGCGGATCGAGCTTAGCCCAGGGCGGAAGCCCTGGGAAAAGCAGCAAATCAAATGGGTCCGCGCCCCAGAGGGGCGCCGCGAACCTCATGGATTCGCCGGTAACGGGCACACCTGCTCTGATTTCGATCTAAGACGATTCGGTCACTTCAGGCAGCCACTGCCGCGGCTGCACGCCGCCAGTCGCGCAATCCAAGCGCCGCCAGCAGCACAAGACCCGCGTAGAGCAGCGCCGTAGCGGCCAGGGATTTGTAAAGGTACTCGCCGACGTAGACAAGATCGACCGCGATCCACAGCCACCAGTTGGCGGTGTGCTTGCGCGCCTGCCACCAGGTGGCCACGAGTGAGTAGCTGGCCAGCGTCGCATCCAGACGCGGCAATGCGGCGCCGACCCTCATCATGAGCCAGCCCAGCAGCACGGACCCGGCCGCGCCCACTGCGAGCGCAACGGCCGCGGCGCGAACCGGCAGCGGAACCACGCGCACCTCTCCCTCGTTGCGCATGCCGCGCCACCAGTGCCACCATCCGTAGACCGTGAAGACGACGAAGAAAACCTGCAGCAGCGCGTCGGAAAAGAGACGCGCCTGGTAGAAGACCGCAAGGTAGAGAAAGTCTGCAATCAGAACCACGGGCCAGCAGATCAGCAGCCGCCGCGTGGTCAGCCAGATGCCGAGAATGGTGGTTGCCATGCCGGCCAGTTCGAGGCCGTGCGAAGCAAGGTAGAGAAGAAGAGCCGTTGCGTTCATCGTTCGGTGGCCTCACTGCCTGTCGCGGTGTAATCCGCAATCGCCTCGAGCAGTTCGCGGCCACAGCCCGAGTGGAACCACCATGCATGTCCGACGAGGTAGTCGTCGTAAGCCACGCGGGCTTTTTCTTCCGAGTGCAGGGCCCCAAGATAATAATCCGCCTCGGTGAGCGCAAACTCGGCGTGGCAAAGGGCCGTCATCGGGGCCAGCGCCGCAGCCTCTTCGGGCGTGAGCGGCCGGACTGATTGGTAGCCGTCAAGCAGCGCGCGCAGGTGGTCGAAGTGCACGGGAACGTTTTCGGGCTGGGTGGGATGGTTCACCAGCACGAGCCACTCCACAATGTTGCGCTCGATGGCGTGGGCGAGATCGTGCACGGCGCAGGTGCGATCGGCAAGGCCGAAGTCAATGACGGCCGTAGCCCGCGCTGCGCCGCTCTCCTCGCTCCAGAACAGATTCGAGGCGTGCAGGTCGTTGTGCGTCCAGAGCGATGGTAGCGCAGCCAGCACCGGCTTCAACTCGGCGTGGAAGGGCGCCAGCAATTGCAGAGCCCGCGCGGCGCATCCACGCACCGCATCGTGGCCGGCGAGCGCGGGGCGCGCGGCCAAATAATTCTCTAACTCCGCGGCGGGGTTCTCTGCCGCGAAGATGGTGAAGCTGGCAACCAATGGACGCGGCGCGCGGCGCTGCGCGGCGAAACCGCGCGATGCCTGATGCAACCTGGCAAGAGCAACGCCCGCCGCATACGCGTGATCGGCGGTGAAGAATGGCGTCCAGGAGATTGCATCGCGGTAAAGATCCACGCCTTCAGGAACTTCATGCGCCTCGTAGGTCCACTCGCCCATTTCGATGGCTGTTTCGCCCGCGGCAGACTCCAGAACGCGCGGAACCGCAACTCCGCGAGAGAGCAGATGCAGCAGAAAGCTGTGCTCTTCGAGCAGGCCCTCGCGGTCGCGAACGGATCGATGATGGCGCTTGACGAAAACCTTGCCGGTCCGCGCTTCCACTACGCCCGCCGCGGAAAACGGACGCGGGCTGTGCGAGAGGATCTGGACCGGCTCACCCAGCGCGGGAAAGTGGACAAAGAGCGCGCGCAGCTCTTCGAGCGTGAGCGGAGCCCAGTCTGGCTCGACCAGCGTGCCGTCCATTCCGTGAACTTTGGCGTTCGAGATCATTTTCAGGTTTCCAGCCTCTAGCTCCTAGCTTCTAGCTCCATCCTGCTGATACCGGCGGCGTCTCCTCAATCTCGCGCGGCCAGAGCTAGCAGCTAGAGGCTAGAGGCTAGGAGCTAGAAGGTGTAATGCGCGGATAGCCTCACGGTGGGCGGCGCGCCGAGCCAGAGGAAGGTGTCGCCAAGGCTGCCGCCGGTGTCGCTCCAGTAGCGCTTGCGGGTGATGTTGTCGGCGTAGAGGCGGAAGGTCAGGTGCTGCTGTTCGCCGCCGGGGGTGTAACGAAGGCCAAGGTTAAACAGGTTGTAGCCGGCCACGCTTACCGTGTCGTCGCGCGCGGCTTCTTTGCGCCCGGTGTAGCTCCAGCCGGGCATCAGGAACAGGCCCTGAGCGTGCGGAATGGCCACGTCGGCAAAGAGCGTTGTGTGCAGGTGCGGCACGTTCAGCACCTGCCTATTGTCGTAAGAAGGCGTGCCCGTATCGCTGGAGATGGCGCGGATGGCCGCCGCCGAGCCCGTTAGCCGCAGCCATTTCGCGGCCTTGCCCTCGGCATTCAGCTCCAGCCCGTCGTGCGTCTCATGGCCCTGTTGCTCAAAGCACAGGTCGCCGGGCGCCGTGAACTCGCTCGCTGAGCAAGGGCCTTCGGGCGCCTGAATCGCTTTTGGATAGAAGAATGGCGCGCGCATGTGGAAGTACGCGGCTGTCAGCAGGATTCTCTCGGCCGGCTCGTATTTCGCGCCGATCTCCGCCTGCCGCGTGAAAAACGGCGCCAGAAACTGGGCGGAGTTGTCGACCCACCATGGCCCCTCGGGCCCCAGCGAGAGCAGCACGCCATAGTTGGCGTAAAGAGTTAGTTTCTCCGCGGGATTGAAAGTGGCCGCGTACTGCGGCAGCCAGACAGACTTGACTGTCGGCTCAAAGGCGCAGGGATTTTCGGCAGGAGTCGAGGTTGCGGCTGTTGCCAGAGAGCCGGCATCGGTACACGATGCGTAGGCGGAATCGTTATGGTCCCGGAGCGAATCGTAGCGGCCGCCCGCGATGAGTTGAATGCGGCCGGGCAGTTGCACGCGATCCTCAATCAATGCGGACGACTGGTGATCGTCTTCCCAGAGCCGGCGCGGACCTGCCTCCAGAAGCGCGCCGGAAGCGTTCTCCGCAGGCCCGAAGGAAGCATTTGGCTGGTAGATGTTCTCAGATCCGATGTAAGCGTAAACCGCTCCGTCCACGCCGTCGGCTGAGACGGGATGATCGGCCGTAAAAAAACCCGGCATTTCGACGCTGCGGCGAAAGAGCTCCGCGCCGGCCGCGAGGTTGTGCGTGAGCGGTCCTGTTTTAAAGCTTCCGGCCACCATCGCCTCTGCCTGCGCGTCGATGCGCAACTCGTTCGGGTCGCGGTAGTCGTAAATTCCGTAGTCACCGCCGTCGCTCACTCCCTGCGCCGCCGGACAGAAGAAATAAGCCGGCGCATCCAGCGCACCTGGGCAGGCGACGTTTCCATTTGCATCGTAGGGCGTGCCGTAGGCGTAGATCACATTGTCCTGAATCAGCGAGTGGCTCAGTCCGGCCGCCACAAAGGCGTGCCATGAGGACTTCAGGTCGTAGTCGAGCCGCGCGCCGGTGTTGTAGGTGTCGAAGGTATCGGGGGGCGCCCATGCCTGCTGGCCGAGCATCGTCGAAGCATAGATGCGATTCAGATCGGGCAGCGTGGCGCCGCCCAGCAACTGGTAGCCGCTGCCGTCGGCCTCCGTCTTGTGCTGGTACTCGAAATCTGTTTTCAGCGTGGCACGCCGGTCGATCTTCCAGTCGGCTGCGCCCGCTCCCATCGCGCGCCAGCCGTCGGTGCCGTTCATGTAAGGCACAATGCGTTCCGCCGCCAGATTCAGCCGCGCGCCCACCTGCTTGCGGCTGCCGAACAGATGCCCCAGGTCGGCTGCTCCATAGGCGGTGCCGCGTTGGTCGGTGGCAAGATCGAACGCCATAATCGGAGCAGGCTGCTTGGTCACGTAGTCGATCAGGCCGCCGCCCGAGGCCACCCCGCTCTCGATCCCCGCCAGTCCTTTCAGGAACTCCACACGTTCCTTGTTTTCCAGCGGCACATCCTGTTCGCCGGCGATGGTCAACCCGTCGATTTCGAGACCCGTGGCCAGATCGATCGGGAATCCGCGGATTTCGAAATCCGAATAGTAACCTACAGGCGCGTAATCGTCGCCAATCGCGGCGTCGTTCTTCACCACGTCGGTAAGCAGGCGCGCCACCTGGTTCGAGAGCAAATCGCGCTTGACCACCGTGGCCGAAAGCGGCGTCTCAAGGAGAGGCTCGCTCTCGATCGAGCCAACGGCGACGCTCTCGGGCAGATAATCGCTGTTCACCTCGCCCCGCACCACCACCGTGGTGTTGACGCGTGGCAGTCGCGGCGCGCCTGCCGTAGCCTGCGCAGGCAGTTGCGAAGCAGAAGCTGCAGCCTGCGCAGCCGGTGCGGAAGATTGTGATAGAGAGCCGGTTCCCGTCGCCAGCGCCAAAGCAGGCAGCGCGCAAGTGAGAATGCGGTATGCCAGAGGGGAAGGAAAAGTCAAAAAACGGGCGAAGAACATCGGGACCCCACCTCGGATCACAAGGGAGTGCAACGGGGATTCAATGGGATGGGAGAAGGAAGGCCGCTCGGAAAGGAAAACTTCCCACGCCGGTATTATCCGGATCGGGTTCGAGGGTATCTCTCAGCCCCACGTTTCGCGGAGCACCCCTGTTTCAGTTAACACGATTGAAACACGTGCCGCCCGGTGATTGCAAATAAACGAGGTCCGGGATGATTGCGCTGGCGAAACCAAAGGCCTCGTCAGAGCCGGCGCCACAGATCCGAATTCCGCTGCTAGGAAGGACGGTTGTTCGAGACCGGAATGCGAATACGAATCAGCAATCCGCCTTCGCGGCGGTTCTCGGCGCGAATTGCGCCCCCGTGCAAATGAATGCTGCGCTCCGCAATGGCCAGTCCCACGCCAAATCCGCCTGTGGATTCCTGCCTTGATGCATCGACGCGGAAAAACGGCCCGAAGATCTTGTTGAGGCTCGCCTCTGGCACCCCGGGACCGTGATCGGCGATGCGGATTTCGGCCGTTTTTGTCGAGCCGGAATCACCATTGCGCGACTGCTGCACTTGGATTTCAACTTCCACCAGTCCCTCGGGAGGGCTGTAGCGGATGGCGTTCCGCAGCACGTTCTCAAGCGCTCTTCTCATCAGCTCCGGATAACCGGCAATCGTGATCGGCTCCGGGGCCGGGCTGAATTTGAGATGCATGTGACGCGCCTCGGCCTCGAATCGCATATCGGGCATCAGATCGTCGAAAAGGCTGGTCAGTGAGAATTGCTTGGCATGAAGCAGGTCCTGCGAGGACTCTATCAGCGAGAGCGTGAGCGTTTCGCCGATCACGGCATTGAGCCTGTCGGCCTCATGCTCCACCCGGTCCAGTTGCATACCGGCATGGGCGGGGTCCTCGCGCGCCAGCTCCAACGCCAGGCGAAGGCGCGCCAGCGGCGACCTGAGTTCGTGCGAAATGTCGCGCACCAGCACCTTCTGCGAGTGCATCAGGTCCTGAATGCGATCGGCCATCTTGTTGAAATCGTCCATCAGCGTACGCACATCCGCGCCGCCTATCCCGCTCCACGGCGGGCCATGCACAGGCACGCGCACCGCCATGTCGCCCGCGGTGAATTTGCGAATGGCAAGGCTGAGCGCGCGGATGGGACGTGTGATCAGATAAGCAAAGAGGAATGTCACCAGGACAGAGATCGGCAGCGCACTGGGAGGCAGCGTTGGCCACCAGCGCCTGAAGCCCTCGGGAATGGCGTGGACCACAATCAAGGTGGCCCCGTTGCTCTGGCGCAATGCGATCGCACACACCCAACTCGATCCGATGCGCCTGGTCGTCGCTTGCCGGGCGTTGAGGCTTTCCAAGGCAAATGATTTTAGTTGCGGCGGAATAGGAGGGCCGCAAAGCCCATCGCCGCTGGCGTTAAGCAGAGTAAATTCGCGGGGCAGACCGCCGAGATCCTTACAGCCACCATGTTCGTATTCGGCCGCCATCACGTGCGCGGCCGCTGTCGTCGAAGACGATAAAGCTTCGGAGACGCTCCCTGAAGGCTCGCGAACGCGAGGACTGGTGAACGCGGCCACGGCAAAGATGAGGATGGTTGCGATCCAGAATGAAAGAAAAATCTGTACGAAAAAGCTGCGCACGCTCAGTCCTCTCTCTGGCCTTCAGGCGCAAACAAATATCCGCTGGAACGCACCGCCTTGATGCTCCCGCAAAATCCCTCCAGCGCCTCAAGCTTGCGCCGCAGCCGGCTGACAAGCATGTCGGGGCTGCGATCCGTGGGGCGGAAGGGCCGCTCGAATACCTGCTCGCAGATTTCCTCTCTGCCGATCACCTGGAAGGGACGCTTTAAGAACAGCTGGAGAAGGGTAAACTCCAGGTCGGTAAGATCGATCGGAACCGAGCGGAAGCTGATGGCGCGGCTGGCCGGATCAACGTTGAACCCCGCCACCGCGAACCGTTCGCCGGTCCGCGCCGTGCCCTCGCTCCGCGAGGAGCGGCGGGCGATGGCCCGCATGCGTGCCAGCAATTCCCGCGGATTAAAGGGCTTGGCGAGATAATCGTCGGCCCCCATCTCAAGTCCCACAATACGGTCGATCTCCTCGCCCCGGGCCGTCAGCATCAGAACCCCGGACCGCACCGTTGGTTGCAGTCTGCGGAGCACCTCGTAACCGTCCAGATCCGGCAGCATCACGTCCAACACGATCAGGTCCACAGGCGACTGCTGCGCTTCCTGGATTCCAGAAGTGCCGCTGTGAGCAGTCCTTACGTTCCATCCATGCTTGCCGAGATATTCCTGCAGCATCTCGCAGAGCGCAACATCGTCATCAATAAGCAGAGCGGTTTCCCCGCCCTGCCGGTTCGGTGCATTTTCCATGCCATCAAGCTACCACTGAAGCTTATGTCCATTCTGCTCTTCTTCGCTCCCAGGCGGCAACCGATGACAAATCATTACAAAAGATGACTGACTCGCGCTGAAGCGGTCTCGTCTGAAAAAATAGAGTTGAATCCCAGTTTGCCTCCAGCATCTGGCTCGGACCAGAGAGCTGCGCGTGTGATGGCAATGGGCGCCGCGGGCAGATTTCAGAATCGCGGGCTCCCGCACTGGAAGACCGTTTTATCGCCCTCGGAAAAGGAACCACATGATTGAAACAGATCAAACGACCGCTACGTTGCAACCGGCCGCGACCCCGCGAAAGAAGAAGCACGTGCTTGCCTGGGCTCTTGTGCTGTTGGTGTGCGTGGCTCTTCTGCTGCCGCTCCTTCACCGCACCCAGTCCACGCAGGATTTGAACCCCAGCCGCTTCGGCAATAACGGGAACGCGGAAGTCAATGTCGCCAGCGCTGCGGTCGGGTCCATGGACATCTATCTGGATGCGCTGGGAACGGTTACCCCTCAGAACACGGTCAACGTCTACAGCTTGGTGAGCGGCCGTGTGCTCTCAGTCAACTACCGCGAGGGGCAGATGGTGGAAAAGGGACAGTTGCTCGCCGAGATCGACCCTCAGCCCTACGAAGCCCAACTGAAACAGGCCCAGGGCACGCTCATGCGCGATCAGGCGGCTCTCGAGCAGGCCCGAACGGACCTGAAGCGTTATCAGGACGCGCTCAAGGAAAACGCCCTCGCCCAGCAGACAGTTTTCGACGAGGAACAGACCGTCAAACAGTACGAGGGTACGGTCGAGAACGACGAGGGCTCCATCGAGTACGACAAGATCCAGCTTGGCTATTGCCGCATCGCCGCGCCCATCTCAGGACGCATCGGCCTGCGCCTCATTGATTCCGGCAATACCATCTTTTCGGGCTCGTCGAGCACCATCGCCGTCATCACCCAACTGAATCCCATCACCGTGGTCTTCTCGATCCCCGAGGACCGCGTGCTCCAGGTGCAGAAGCGGGTGGCAACGGGAGAAACCCTGAAGGTCGATCTTTATGATCGCGCAGAGTCCAACAAGCTGACCACGGGAACGCTGCTGACGCTCGACAACGCCGTCGATACCACCACGGGGACGGTGAAACTGCGCGCCGTGTTCGGCAATCCCACCGGCGCGCTCTTCCCGAACCAGTTCGTGAATGCCCGCCTGCGGGTAGACACGCTCCAGAACGCCATTCTGATCCCCACCGTGGCCATCCAGTACAACGGCCAGCAGGCATTTGTTTACAGGATCCGCAATAGCAACATCGCCTCTATTCAGAACATCGCGTTGGTCAACTCGGAGCAGAGCCAGTCGGCGGTTCAAGGCCTGCAAGCCGGGGACCAAATCATCACCAGCAACTTCGACCGCGTTGAAGACGGAGCCCAGGTCACGATCGCCGGCGCCGGCCTTGGCTCTCGCGCCGCATCGCCAGCAGCCGCGCCGGCACATGGCCAGGCGGCGGGCTCAGGTTCGGCGCAAGCCGCGAAACCAGCGCATCAATCAGGATCGGGGCCAGCTCAGGGGCCGGGATCGCGATAAATGAATATCTCCCAGCCATTCATACGGCGACCTATCGCCACTGTGCTGCTCATGGTGGCCGTGCTGCTCGTGGGCTGTGTGGCCTACCTGCAGCTTCCCGTCTCCGCCCTGCCTGAGGTCAACTACCCGACCATCCAGGTGCAAACCCTCTATCCAGGCGCCAGCGCCGCGGTCATGGCCTCCACCGTGACCGGCCCCCTGGAAAAGCAACTGGGCCAGATCCCCGGCCTTTCGCAGATGGCTTCGACCTCCTCGGGCGGCGCCTCGGTGATCGTGCTGCAGTTCGTGCTCAACGAGGACATCGATGTTGCCGAGCAGGAGGTACAGGCGGCGCTCAACTCTGCCAACGCTTACCTGCCCAACAATCTGCCCACGCCGCCCATCTATAGCAAGACCAATCCCGCCGACGCCCCGGTGCTCACGCTCGCCCTCACCTCCAAATCGCTGTCGCTTTCCAAGGTCCAGGACCTGGCCGACACGCGCCTCGCGCCGAAGATCTCGCAATTGAGCGGAGTTGGACTGGTGACGATTCAGGGCGGCCAGAAACCGGCCATTCTCATCCAGGCCAACCCGGCCGCGCTGGCCTCTTACGGGCTCTCGCTGGATCAGATCCGCAGCGCCATCTCTTCGACCAGCGTTAACGGGGCCAAGGGCACGCTCAACGGCCCCCAGCAGTCTTTCACGCTCGACGCCAACGATCAGTTGAACTCCGGCGACGCCTACAAGCAGGTCGTCCTGGCCTACCGGAACGGCTCCCCGATCATGCTCAGCGACGTGGCCCAGATCAGCGATGGGGTGGAGAACTCCAAGCTGGCCGCCTGGATGGACCAGACTCCGGCCATCATCGTCAATATCCAGCGCCAGTCGACCGCCAATACGATCAAGGTGGTCGATGAGGTCAAGGCTGTTCTTCCCCAACTCGAGAGCAGCATGCCGGCCTCAGTGAAGGTGAACCTGCTCACTGACCGCACCGTCACCATCCGGGCCTCGGTGGAGGACGTCGAGTTCGAGCTGGCCCTGACCATCGGCCTGGTGGTCATGGTGATCTTTCTGTTCCTGCGCAGTTGGCGCGCCACCATCATTCCCTCGGTCGCGGTGCCGCTTTCGCTCATCGGAACCTTCGCAGTGATGTACCTTCGCGACTTCAGCCTCAACAACCTCACCTTGATGGCCTTCACGATCGCCACCGGCTTCGTGGTTGACGACGCCATCGTAATGATCGAGAACATCTCGCGTTTTCTCGAAGAGGGCATGTCGCCCATGGAGGCGGCGCTCAAGGGATCGGGCGAGATCGGGTTCACCATCGTCTCGCTCACTCTCTCGCTGGTGGCCGTTCTCATCCCGCTGCTCTTCATGGGCGACATCACGGGCCGGCTGTTCCGCGAGTTCGCCATCACTCTCGCCGTCACCATTCTCATCTCTGCGTCCGTTTCGCTGATTCTTACGCCCATGATGTGCTCGCGCCTGCTGCGCTACACGCCGCCGTCCCAGCAGAAGGCCATCTATCGCTGGTCAGAGCGCTGCTTCAACAGCATCATCTCCTTCTACGGGCGCACGCTCGGCTGGGTGCTCAATCGCCAGGGCATGATGCTCTTCGTGGTGCTGGCCACGGTCGTCACCGTGGGGCTGCTTTACGTTTACATTCCCAAGGGATTTTTCCCCATCCAGGACACCGGCCTCCTCCAGGTGATTACCCAGGCGCCCGAGGCCACAAGCTTCGATGCCATGGCCCAGCGCCAGCAGACACTGGCCCGGGTTGCTCTGGCCGATCCCGCCGTCGAATCTCTCTCTTCATTCATCGGGATTGACGGCACCAACATCACGCTCAATAGCGGCCGCATGCAGATCAACCTGAAGCCGCTCGCCCAGCGCGACAGCGCCTTGGTTGTCATGCGCCGCCTGCGCACGAGCATGAACAGCATCACCGGCATCAAGGCCTATCTGCAGCCCGTCCAGGACCTCACCGTAGAGGATCGCGTCAGCCGCACGCAGTTCCAATACACAATCCAGGACACCGACGAGAACGAGCTCGACACCTGGACCACGAAGATCGTCGACAAACTGCGCACCTTGCCGCAACTCGAAGACGTGGTCACCGACCAGTTGCCAAATGGAAACGCGGTGAACGTGCAGATTGACCGCGAAACCGCTTCGCGCATGGGCATCTCGCCGCAGAACATCGACGACGCCCTTTACGACGCCTTCGGCCAGCGCCAGGTCTCCACGCTCTACACGCAGACCAACCTCTATCACGTGATTCTGGAAGCTGCGCCGAGCTATCAGACCAGCGCCGACCGGCTGGGGGACATCTATCTGCAGGCGCAGGGAAGCTCCGGTTCGTTCGTCGAGCAGGCGGCGGGGGCGGAGGAGGCGGCGGATCGCTGCTCACCGCTTCTTCCACCAGCGGCGTCGGTTCCGCTCCGGCGGGCGGCGTGCAGGCGCGCGGCGTCCGGCTCCATCAGTGCCGCATCGGGCGGACGTTCCTCGCCCAGCGGCACGGTTCTTCAGTCCGGGGGAGGCGTGACCACTGCGGTTGGCGGCGGCTCTGGTTCCCGCACTGCCGCCGGCGGCGGGATCTCAGGCGGCGGGGGGGGCGGTTCGTCTTCGTCCTCTGCCAGCACTTCGACGCCTGTGCCTCTGAGCGCCTTCACCACCATCACTGCGGCCCGCGCACCGCTCACCATCAATCACCAGGCCCAGTTCCCGGTGGTTACGGTCTCGTTCAATCTGGCGCGGGGATACCCATCTGAGCCAGGCGGTAACTGCCGTCGACAAGGCCGTCAGCAGCCTTGGCGTTCCTGCCAGCGTGCAGACCCGCTTCCAGGGCACCGCCGCTTCCTACGCCAACTCGCTCAACAACGAGGGCTTCTTGCTGCTGGCCGCCATGCTCACCGTCTACATCGTGCTCGGCGTGCTTTACGAGAGCTTCATCCATCCGCTCACGATTCTTTCCACGTTGCCTTCGGCGGGCGTGGGCGCGCTGCTGGCGCTCTGGGTTCTTGGCCAGGATCTGGGCATCGTGGGCATCATCGGCATCATTCTGCTCATCGGCATCGTGCAGAAGAACGGCATCTTGATGGTCGACTTCGCCCTTGAGGCCGAGCGCGACGAGGGCCTGCCTCCTCGTGAGGCCATTTACAAGGCCTCGCTGCTGCGCTTCCGTCCCATCATCATGACCACGCTGGCGGCGCTCTTCGGCGGACTGCCTCTGGCCATGGGGCGCGGCATCGGCGCCGAGTTGCGGCGTCCTCTGGGCATCGCCATGGTCGGCGGACTGCTGGTAAGCCAGGCCCTCACGCTCTACACCACGCCCATCATCTACATCTGGTTCGATCGCCTGGGCCGCCGTTTCCGCCGCAGCGCAGCTCCCGAGGCGGAGATGGCCATGGCAGGGGGAACGGAGGCATGAAGCTCTCCGTCATCGCCGTTCAAAGGCCGATCGCCACCACGCTGCTGACCGCGGCCGTGGCCATTGCCGGCGCCATCGCCTTCACGGTGCTGCCGGTTGCATCGTTGCCCTCAGCCGACTCGCCCACCATCAATGTGAATGCCAGCCTGCCCGGAGCCAATCCGGAAGTCATGGCCACTTCGGTGGCCACTCCGCTGGAGCGCCAGCTCGGGCACATCGCCGGCATCACGGAGATGACTTCGAACAGCTCGACCGGGTCAACCAGCATCAACTTGCAGTTCAGTCTGAGCCGCAACATCAACGCCGCCGCGCGCGAGGTGCAGGCCGCCATCAGCCAGGCCCGCAATTACCTGCCCACAGGCATGCCTTCCAACCCTTCCTACCGCAAGATGAACTCGGCCGAGTCTCCCATCTGCATCATCGGCGTAGCCTCGCAGACTTACGATCAAGGCGCAAGGTACGACACGGTCTCGACAATTCTAGCCCAGCGCCTTTCGCAACTTCCCGGCGTCGGCCAGGTATCGGTGGGAGGCGGCGCGCTGCCCGCCGTGCGCGTCGAAATCAATCCCCTGCAACTGGAACACTACGGCATCTCGCTCAGCCAGGTAGCCAGCTTTTTGCAACAGCAGAATGCCCACTCGCCGACGGGCAGCCTCTCCGACGGACAGACCGTCAGCTACATCACCGTCAACGACCAGATTTCCAAGGCCGTTGACTACCGGCCGCTGATCATCGCCACCCGGAACGGCGCTGCGGTGCGCCTGAGCGACGTGGCCGACGTGACCGATTCGCAGGAGAATCGCCTCTCCGCCGGTTACCTGAACGGCGTGCCTTCGGTCCAGATGATGGTCTACAAACAGGCCGGCGCCAATATCGTTGAGACCGTCGACGCCATCCGCAATGAGCTTCCGGTCCTGCAGGCCTCGATTCCCAAAGGAATGAAGCTCGAAATCGTGCTCGACATGTCCACCACCATCCGGGCTTCGCTGCGCGATGTCGAGCGCACGTTGATCATCGCCGTCATCCTCGTGATCCTGGTGGTCTTCGTTTTCCTCCGCAGTTGGCGGGCCACCATCATTCCCGGTGTCGCTGTTCCGGTCTCGCTGATCGGCACCTTTGCCGCCATGTACCTGCTGGGCTATTCGCTCGACAATCTCTCCCTGATGGCGCTCACCATATGTACCGGTTTTGTCATCGACGACGCCATTGTGGTCATGGAGAACATCGTGCGCTATATCGAGGGCGGAATGCCGGTGAAGGCGGCTGTTTTCAAGGGCGTCAGCGAGGTCGGCTTCACGGTGGTCTCCATGAGCATCTCCCTGGTGGCGGTGTTCATTCCCATTCTCTTGATGGGCGGCGTGGTGGGGCGCCTCTTCCGCGAATTCGCCGTCACGCTCTCGATGTCCATCTTCATATCCATGGTGCTGTCGCTCACGGCGACTCCCATGTTGTGCTCGCAGCTTTTCCGCAGAGGCTTCAGCCGGAGCGAGCGGCACGGCTTCCTCCACCGCTTTATAGGGAAGCAGTTCCAACGGCTGGTGGACGCTTACGAAGTTAGCCTGCGCTGGGTGGTCCGCGATCACTCGGCGCTGGTCCTGCTTGTGTTTCTTGTCACCATCGCTCTCAACGTTGTCTATCTCACGCGCATTTCCAAGGGCCTTTTCCCGACAGAAGACAACGGCATGATCATGGGCGGCCTGCAGGGGTCCCAGGACTCCTCATTCGAGAAGATGGACGGGGCCTTGAAGCGCGCCGAGACCATCGTCTTGAAAGATCCCGCCATCGCGAACGTGATGGGTTCGGCCGGGGGCAGCATGTTCGGCGGCGGTGCTAACGCCATGATGTTCATCTCCCTCAAGCCCCGTAACCAGCGCGACGCCAGTTCCAGCGACGTTGTCAACCGGCTCCGGCCCAAGCTCGCCACGCTCAAGGAGGGTCAGGTCTTCCTGATGGCCGGGCAGGACTTCCGCGTGGGTGGCCGCTCGTCCAACTCCACGTATCAGTACACCCTGCAGGCCGATACTCCCGACGACCTCCGCAAGTGGGTTCCGGTGCTGCAGCGCGAGATGAAAAACCTTCCCTCCATCACCGACGTCAACAGCGACATGCAGGCCGGCGCCCTGCAGACCTATCTCACTTACGACCGCGACACCGCGGCCCGCCTGGGAATTACTCCATCTGACGTCGACAACACCCTCAACGACTCGTTTTCGCAGGCCGACGTTTCCACCATCTACAAGACGCTGAACCAGTACCATGTGGTGCTTGAGGCCGCGCCTAAGTTCACGACGGGCCCGGATACGCTCAACGACACCTTCGTCGAGGGCAGCAATGGCTCCATTCCCCTCGCCGTCGTCAGCACCTACAAAATGCGCACCGGCCCCATGCAGGTGAGTCACACCGGCCTTTATCCTTCTTCCACCATCTCTTTCAATCTGGCGCCCGGAGTCACGCTTGGCCAGGCTACCGAAGATATACACGCCACTGAAAACACGTTGAACATTCCCAAGTCAGTGCATGGCGCTTTTTCCGGCACCGCCAACGAATTTCAACGTTCAATGGGCAGCATATTGCCTTTGGTCGCCGTCTCCATCATCGCCATCTATATCGTCCTGGGCATGCTCTACGAGAGCCTTATCCACCCCATCACCATCCTTTCCACCCTGCCCTCGGCCACGCTGGGGGCCACCATTACGCTGGTCCTGTTCAATTCCGACCTCAATGTGATCTCCGTGATCGGCATGGTGCTGCTGGTCGGCCTGGTCATGAAGAACGCCATCATGATGATCAACTTCGCGCTGCAAGCGGAGCGCGACAAGGGCATGGACACAGCCGAGGCGATCCAGCAGGCCTGCAAGCTCCGCTTCCGTCCCATTCTCATGACCTCGGCCTCGGCGTTTTTTGGCGCCTTGCCGCTGGCCCTTGGCACAGGTGTTGGCGCGGAACTGCGCCGCCCGCTGGGTCTCACCATTATGGGCGGCTTGGCCGTGAGCCAGGTGCTCACTCTCTACACCACTCCCGTGGTCTATTTGTTTCTCGACCGGATGCGGTTTCGCCTGTTCCGCAGGCGTGCCTCTTCCCCATTGCCCATCCTGCCACAGGAGGCTCTATGATTCCTTCCTTCTCCCCCTCATTCTTTATTGACCGCTGCGCCTCCACGGTACGCGGGTCCGCGTGCTGCCGCCGCCTGCTTCTGCTCTCGATAGCCGCAGCCGCCCTCTCGGGCTGCCAGGTCGGACCCAAGTACGTGCGTCCCTCGGCCTCGGCCCCGCCGGCTTACAAAGAGAATCAGCCGGGCAGCGACCTGGCCCAGGCCGAAGGCTGGAAGCAGGCCAATCCGCAGGACCAGATGCTGCGCGGCAAATGGTGGGAGATCTTCCAGGACCCGGATCTGAATGCGCTTGAGGAAAAGCTCAACGTCGACAATCAGACCATCGTCCAGTCGTATCAGAACTACATGGCGGCCCGCGCCCAGGTGGCCGAGGCGCGCGCCATGCTCTGGCCCACAATCGGCATAGGCGCTTCGGGCCAGCGCGGGCGGACGCCCGCATTGCAGAGCACTACTACAGCTCCGGGCATTGCCAGAACCACGACTATGCTGCAGTTGCCGGTGAGCATTCAATGGCAGCCCGATCTCTGGGGCCGCATCCGCAGCCAGATCAAGGAGGCATCCGCCTCAGCCCAGGTCAGCGCCGCCGACCTCGCCAACATGCAGCTGAGCGAGCAGTCCAGTCTCGCCGAGTACTACTTTGAGCTGCGCGGCCAGGATGCCCTCCAAAAGCTCTATGACGCCACTTTGGACAGCTACAGCCAGACCCTGAAGCTGACCCAGTCGCTTTACAAGGTTGGCATCTACTCCCAGGAAGACGTCACCAACGCCGAAACCAACCTGCGCTCTGCCGAGGCCAATGCGGTCGCGGTGGCCACCGCGCGCGCCCAGTTCGAGCACGCCATCGCCCTGCTCACCGGCCAGTTGGCCAGCTCGTTTTCGATCGCCGCCAACTCTTCCGCGGCCACGCTGCCTGCCATTCCCACCGGCGTCCCTTCGCTATTGCTCGAGCGTCGCCCCGACATCGCCGCAGCCGAGCGCGCAGTGGCCCAGCAGAACGCCTTGCTCGGCATCGGCAAAGCCGCATTTTTCCCCAACGTGTCCATAGGCATCGGAGGAGGCACTCAGAGCCCGACCTGGACCAACCTCGTCAATATCGACAACCGGTACTGGTCGCTCTCGCCCTCGCTAAACGAGACCATCTTCAATGGCGGTGCCTACAAAGCCGCTATCCGCCAGTACCACGCGCAGTACGAGGCCAGCGTGGCGGGCTATCGCGAAACGGTTCTCACCGCCTTCAAGGAAGTGGAAGACTACCTGGTCACCAGCCGCCAGTTGGCCGACCAGATCGGCCGCCAGAAACTCGCCGTTGACTCCGCCGGCCAGACCGCGAAGCTGGCCGTGATTCGGTACAAGACCGGCGTCGATCCTTTCCTGAATGTCCTGACTGCGCAGAACACCCTCTTCCAGAATCAACAGATGCTCACCCAGCTTCAAACCCAGCAGATGACCACTGCCGTCCAGTTGATAGCGGCTCTCGGCGGCGGATGGGATTTGAGCCAGCTCCCTTCAGACGCTGATCTGAAGAGCAAGAGCCAGCCCTCTCTTGCTTCTGTTTCCGCCGCTGCGCCGGCCCAGGCTCCCACTCCAGCTACGCCATAGGGTTTCTGCATTTCTCAAAACGCCAAAGTGCGCGCGATCGCCTGTAGCGCCGGCCTCCCGGCCGGCTGTAGCGTGGGTCTCCTCGACCCACGCTCTGCGATTCCACTTGTGGCGCGAATGCCCCACGCGACAGAGGTCAAGCGACAGACCCGGGACAGTGCTTTACCTGCTGGAACTTTCCAGCAGGTCCACAGCGCGGACGACTTCGGCCGCCACCTGCTCGGGCGTCAGCCGGTCGGTGTGCACGGTCCAGTCGGCCAGGGCGTAGAGGTGCTGCCGGCTCTGCTTCAGGGTGCGCAGCTTTTCCAGCGGGTCTTCTGCATCGAGCAAGGGGCGAACCGCTTCGGGTCCGCCCTCATTTTCAAGCTGAGCTTGCAAGCGCGCGTACAGCGTCTCGGGAAGGCCCTCAAGACAGACGATCCAGCCATGAGCGGACATCAACCGGCGGTTCTCTTCGCGAAGGACGGCTCCGCCGCCGGTGGCGACGACAAACGCTTCCTCGCCGGAGACCGTGCGCAGAGCCTCCGATTCGCGGCGGCGGAATCCTTCTTCGCCTTCCCGCTCGAAGATCAACGGAATCGGCATGCCGCTCGCCTCGACGATCAACTGGTCGAGGTCAAAAGCGGGACAGCCCATCTTTCCGGCAATCAGCCGGGCAATAGTGGACTTGCCCGTTCCGCTGAAGCCGGCCAGATAGATGCCGTGCTTCTTCCCTGCCCCTTTGTTTGCCCCGCCGTTCATTCAAATCGCTTTCTTCGGCAAAACCAGAGTTACAGCGTCATCTCTGGCTTCAGTTCAGGGTCGCCGCTCCCTGTCGGTCGCGTCGACTCGAGTCTGCGGCTTCGCGCCACACCGACACTGGTTTTGCGTTCATGCTGCTTGAAATCCCATCTTATCGTCAGGCCTTTCAGCCTGCGGATTTGACCGCCTCGGTAATCGCGGGCAGAATCTCAAAAAGGTCGCCAACAATGCCGTAGTCGGCAACTTCGAAGATGGGCGCTTCCGGGTCCTTGTTGATGGCAACAATGCACTGCGAGCCCTTGATGCCCACCAGATGCTGAATGGCTCCCGAGATGCCGGCGGCGAGGTAGAGCTTGGGCGCGACGGTTTGCCCGGAGCTGCCTACCTGGCGCTCCATGGGCAACCAGCCGAGATCGCAAATGGGGCGCGAAGCAGCGATCTCCGCTCCCAGTGCAGAGGCAAGCTCCTGGGCGATGGGGATATTGGCTGCGTCCCTGATGCCGCGTCCGACGCTGACGATGCGCTGCGCCGCGCCGAGATCGACTCCCTTGGCGGAGCCGCGGAAAGGCTCCGAAGGGCGGGTGCGAATCTGCTCCGCGCTCAGAACCGGTGCGAAAACGGCGACCGTGGCCGATCCGCCGGCTTGGGCCTCAGGCGATTCGGCGCGGAAGGAACCGGCCTGCACGGAGACGAAGCAAGGACCGCCGTTCTGCGGCCGGTAAGCGCCTGCGAGGCGGCCCTGCATAAGCTGGCGCAGGAAGACCGGGCCGGACTCGATGCCCACCACGTCGCTCACCAGGGATCGACCGAATCGCGCGGCCAGCGCGGGAGCGTAATCGCGCACCTGGTAGGTATGGGGAAAGACGACGAACTCGGGCGCTTCAACGCGGATCAACTGCTCCAGGGCGAGCTTGAAGCCGTCGGCGGTGTACTGCGCGAGCAGCGGATGCTCCACGCGGAAGACTTTTGCGAAGGTCCCGGCGGCAGCTTCGGCTGCCAGAGCCTCGGTCTGGGCGCCCAGCACGGCGGCGACGATTGAATCCTGGCTGGCCAACTGACGGGCGGCGGCCGCCGCCTCCCAACCGGGGCGGCCGATGCGGCCCCCGCGCACTTCAAGAACCACCAGTACGCCGCTCATAGCACTCGCACCTCGAATTTGAGTTTTTCAATCAACGCCGCGGCCGCCTCTTTGGGACTGCCGGAGAGGAACTGCGTCGACTTCTGTTTTTGCGGTAGGGCCACCCGTTCCAGGAGCACCGTGGGCGGGGTTTCGGCGCCGAGATCGGCGGCGGCGACCATGCGGACTTCCTTGGTCTTGGCGCGCTTGATCCCCAGCAGCGTGGCATAGCGCAGTTTGTTGCCCCCGGACTGGATGGTGAGCAGCGCCGGCGTGGGCAATTCGATCCACTGGAACCAGCCCTCTTCGAGCTCGCGCTTCACTTTGAGGCCGGTTTCAGTCTTCTCCACTTGCAGAATCAGCGTGGAGTGAGGCAGTCCGAGCAGCTCGGCCATGATGACTCCGGTCTGGCCCAACCCGAGGTCTTCCGATTGCAGGCCGGTGAGCACGAGGTCGGGATTCTCAGGCCGAATGGCTTCGGCGAGCAGGCGCGCCACACCGAGCGCGTCTCGGCCGGCCAGATCGTCCGAGACCACGTGGATGGCGCGGTCGGCGCCCTTGGCCAGAGCTTCCCGAAGCGTAATGGCCACGCGCTCAGGACCGGCGCAGACGGCGATTACCTCGCCTCCGTGCTTTTCCTTGAGCAGCAGGGCCTCTTCGAGCGCGTAGGCATCGGGCTCGTTCATGGCGTACTGCAGGTCCGCTTCATCGATCCAGCGCCCCGAGGGGCCGATGCGAACCTGCGAGTCGCGGTCGGGAACTTGTTTGATGGCAACGGCAATCTTCATAGGCTTGCAACCTTGTTCATCTTAACTTGATGCGATGGAGGGAGAGGAAGAAGCAAGGGACTGAAGGACTAAGGGCTGGGGACCGGCAGGCTTCGCGCCGCGATCTGCGCAATGTCCAGCAACTGCGGCGCTCCCGCGCCTTGTGCCGAAAATGCATCCTGCAACATCGTATTGCAGAAGGGGCAGGCAGCGGCCACTGTAGCGGCTCCCGTGGCGGCCAGTTCGGCTGCCCGGGCGTGGCTGACGCGCTCGCCCTTCTCCTCGCCCAGAAACACCTGTCCGCCTCCGGCGCCGCAGCAGAAGCCCCGCTCGCGATGGCGTGGGGCCTCGACGAGGCTGCCTGCCAAAGCAGCGACGGCGCGCGGCTCGTCATAGATCCCGCGATAGCGGCCCAGATAGCAGGGGTCATGGAAGACGACTTCCTTGTAGCGCCGGTCTCCAGACCGGCTGTCGCGCGGGCTTCCAAGCCCGCGCTTAAAGCCTTCCATCGGTAATCTGTCCAAATGTCGCGCCAGGAACTCGCTGTGGTGCTCGATCGAGGGCGGCCTTCCGTACTCCTTCCAGTCCTCCTGGATGGTGCGGACGCAGTGGGGGCAAATGCTTAGCATCTTTTTCACTTTGGCTTGGGCCAGCGCCTCGAGATTCGACTCCGCCAGTTGCTGGAAGAGGAGATCGTTGCCGAGGCGGCGGGCGGCATCGCCGGTGCACTTTTCCTTGCGCAGCACCCCGAAGCTGACGCCGAGGTGGCGAAGCACGCGCACCAGGGCCGTGACAATCTCCCGGCCGCGGGGATCGTAGGCGCCCATGCAGCCGAGCCACAAACAGTATTCCTGAGTTCCGTCGAAGATGGGCAGCTTTTGTTTCTCGATGAACTTGTCGCGCTCGGAGGCGCTCATTCCCAGGGCATTCGAGCCGCGCTCGAGAGCGAGGAAGAATTTTGAGCCGTAGTCGTCTTCCCATGCGCCCGTGTTCACCGCTCCGCGGCGCAGGCCGATGAGGATGGGCAAGTGCTCAATGCCCACCGGGCACTGGAACTCGCAGGCGCCGCAGGTGGTGCATTGAAACACTGCCTCCTGAGAATTGTACTTGCCGAGCAGTGGCTCCTGAGACTCGGGGCCGAGGTCGTTCAAGTAGCTGCGCACGCCGAGAATGACTTCCTTGGGGTTAAGGATCTTCCCGGTGTTGCTGGCCGGGCAGTGCTCCGTGCAGCGGCCGCACTCAACGCACGAATAAGCCTGCAGGCTGACCAGGCGCGTCAGGTCCGTGCCGGCCACGAGGCCGAAGTCCTCATCGCCCGCAAGCGGCGGAATGTAGCTGAAGCCGCCCCGCGAAAGAAAGACCGTGACCGGGCTCAGAACCAGGTGCAGGTGCTTCGTGTGGGGAATGATGGGGAGAAAAACGAGCAGCGCCAGCGTGTGCGTCCACCATAGGATGCGGGCGGCGGCCGTCGCGTCGGCGACGAAAAAACTCGCCAGGTAGGTGACCATCAGGACAAAGATCAGCAGGGCGATCAGGCCGGACTCCCAGGAAAGCTTCTCGCCGAGCCAGCGCGGCCGGACAAGAAAGCGCCGGACCGCCAGGGCCGCGATACCGACAGCACAGGCAACGGCAAAGAGAGCGGCCAGGTAGAAGTACCAGCGGCCCACGGTTCCGCTCGGCGAGAGGAAGCCAATCCCCAGGGCCTCAGCGCAATGGTTGAGCGTAACCAGAGCGAAGGCGCAGAAGGCCCAGAAGACCAGGGCGTGGGCGAGGCCGGGCAACGGGCGCTGACGAATCACCTTAGCTTGAAGAAGGACCTCCCAGACGAAGTCGCGAATGCGCGGACCAATGGGGAAGAGATGAAAATCGGGGTCCTTTTTCGAGGCGAGAATCTTCGCGAGCACGACGGAAAAACGGCGCCAGAAGAGGCCAATCGAGAGTGCGGCCAGGGCAACGAAAAGAAGCGCCTCAGCCAGGGAAAAGCGCCCGGGCGAGGCCAAATGCAGGGGAAAAGGCGACATAAGCACCGCACTTACAATACACGAAAACCCCCGGCCGGAGTCTCGCCTGCTTTTCAACCTCGCGGGGTCGGAGTATCCTTGCCCCCAGGCTTCCCCGTAGCCGGTTCCCCAGGCCGCCAAACCGTCAGTTGCTTTTTGGTTAACCCATCCCAAAAGGGAAAATTCAAACAATCCTGCGACGTCCTGCTCTTGCGCAGGGAATTTTGACTCCTGCGTCTTCGACTATTCTGGTAGGCAGTCACAGTTGAGGCCGCTAACGTCCCTCTCTTCCCCCGGGAGTCTGCGGGTAGAAGAGCATTTTGAGTTCCGGGACGGCCTTTTGTTCGAGTTCTTCCTCGGGGGGTAGCGTGACAAAGTTTCTTGTCACCGGAGCGGCGGGGTTCATCGGCCGCTCGATTGCGGCGGCGCTTTTGGCGCGCGGCGACGAGGTCCGCGGCATCGACAACTTCCTCGCCGGCAAGCGCGAAAACCTCGCCGGGCTTGAGGCAATGGAGTTCATCGAAGGAGACCTGACTGACCCGGCGGCCTGCAAGAGGGCTTGCGCGGGCGTGGAGGTTGTCTTTCAGGAGGCGGCGCTGGCTTCGGTGCCCCGCTCGGTGGCCGATCCGCTCCTCACCAATGCCCACTGCGTGAATGCGACTCTGAATCTGCTCGTGGCGGCGCGGGAGGCCGGGGTGCGGAGGGTGATTTACGCCGGCTCCTCTTCCGCCTATGGCGACTCGCCCACGCTGCCCAAGCACGAAGAGATGCTGCCCGATCCCATCGAGCCCCTATGCCGTGGCCAAGCTGGCGGGCGAGCAGTACATGCGCGCCTTCACCCGCGTCTACGGGCTGGAGACGGTTGTGCTGCGCTATTTCAACGTCTTCGGGCCGCACCAGGACCCCCACTCGGATTATTCGGGCGTGATGGCGATCTTTTGCCGCAAAATGCTCGCGGGCCAGCAGCCCACGATCTTCGGCGACGGCGAGCAAAGCCGCGACTTTACCTTTATCGAGAATGTGGTCCGCGCCAACCTGCTGGCCGCGGCAGCATCGGCCGAAAAGGTTTCGGGCAGGGTGATGAATGTGGCCACCGGCAGACGCGTAACTCTAAACCAGGTTTTCGCCGCGCTTTGCCCGCTCACCGGCTACAAGGGCAAACCAGCCTACGCCGCGCCGCGGCAGGGCGACATTCGCCACTCCCTGGCCGAGATCGGCCTTGCGCGGCGGTTGCTGGGCTACGAGCCGTCAGTCGGCTTCGAGCAGGGGCTGCGCCGCACGGTCGAGTGGTACCGGGGCGGCGGGGCCTGAGGCGTGCAGCAGGGTCGGCGTGCAATCCGGATCGATCCGCCTCGGGTTCCTTATCGCAGATTTCCATTTGTGATGTTAGCTATTGACGAAGATCACCTCGCAGGAAGAAACTGTCGGAAATCAGAGCAGTCCAGAGCAATTCCATTGAGAAGGCCGTAAAGTGCTCCGCCCCGGTGGGTCACATGAGCGATCCCTTCTGTTTGCAACAGTTCCTCAGTTCTGAATGGAGTGAGGACTTCATTCCTTGCCGAACACCTCAGAACTTCGGGTCGACACACCGCCTGCGCCGGCAGCGGCAGAGGTGAGCCGCCACGATTCCAGCGTGTCGTTGCGTGCGCTTTGGCGGACGATCAAGCGTCGCCGCCGCCTGATCCTCACCACGGAAGGCGGATTGCTGCTGCTGTGCCTTCTCTACTGCCTCGTCGCTCCCAACCAGTATGAAGCCAGGGCCAGGGTCAGGCTGCGCACGTCGCCGGCCACGTCGCTAACCAGTCAAAGCGCCGAGAGCCTTGCTACCGCTTCCGTCTTCTCTGCCCCGACCGCTCTGGAGACCGTTGCCGGGGTTCTGCGCAGCGAGCAGCTCGCATGGAAGGTGATTACCGAGCTGAAGCTCTACCAGGCCCCGGGCTTCCGGGGCAGCTTCGCGCGGCGCTTCCCCGATTACCGTCCCGAGGCGCCTTCGGCCGCGGCGCAGGCCTGGCTGCTGGAGCGGTTTGCGTCGCGGTTGCACGTCCAGTCCGTGCCCTCCACGCTGCTTGTGGAGATTCGTTTCCGGTGCCGCGATGCCGCTCTCTCGGCCGAGGTGGTCAACGCGCTGATCCGGACCTATGGCGAGCAGAGTACAGATTCCCAGGTGGAAGCTACGACCGAGGCTACCGGATGGCTTGCCGGGCAACTGAAGGATCTGAAAGCCCGCGTCGACGCGGACGTCGAGCGGCTGATCGCCTTCCAGACCGAGCACGGCCTGCTGAACACGCCCCAGACGCTGCCCAGCGGCATCTCCGGCGACACCGCGCACAATTCCACTCTGGAAGAGATCGACCAGCTGGGCCGGGAACTGGCGGCGGCATCGACGGAACGCATTCTGCGCGAAGCAGAGTACCATGCCGCCAGTGAGAGCGATCCGGAGCTGGTTCTGGCCTCCGATTCCGCTCTGCAGGCTGAAAACGGCGGCCTCGACGCCAAGTTGCTTGAGCAGATTCGCGCCCGCCGCAGCGATCTGGAGCTGGAGGGTGCGCAGTTGAGCGCCGAGCACGGGCCGAATTTTCCCCGCGTGGTAGAGATCGGCCACCAACTCGAGGACCTGGAGCGGCAGAAGGCTGCCGAAGACGCTGCGCTCGTGGAGCGATTCCGCAGCCGGTGGCAAACTTCCGCTGATCGCGAACAGATGGTGCGGAAAACTCTTGAAGGACTGACCGGCGAGGGGATGAAGCAAAACCAGGCAGCCACGCAGTACGCGGTGATGCGCGAGGAGGCAGCCGCGAGCCGCGAGCTGTATATGCGCATGCTGGAGAAGGTGGAGGGAGCGGGACTGGCAGCGGGCATTCCGGGATCGGATCTTGCGGTTGTGGACCCGGCGCGTCCACCCGCAAAGCCGGTTGCGCCCGATTTGCCGCTTTATATGGCCATTACTTTCTTCGCCGGGTTGTGGTTGGCGGCGGGAGGCGCACTTATCATGGATTCTTTCTCTGCTTCTGGTGCAAAAGTCTTAACGTTGGCGCTACTTGCCGTTACTGCCGGCGCCCTGGCGCGTTCGCAGGCTCCTACCCCCTCGACCTCCGGACTCCCGTCGGGCGTGTCCAAGCCTACCACCTCGCAGGACAATCGCAGCCAGCCCAATGCGAAGCAGGCTCCGGCGGTGTGGAATGGCGCGCAGGGGGCTGCTCAAGCCGGACCTTCCCCGCAATCCACTGCACAGCCAGCCACGCCTTTGCCGGCGCCACTCGGCCCCGGAGACGTTCTGGAGGTCAGCGAATTTCACACGGCGGAGTTTCGCACTACCGCACAGGTAGCCGCGGACGGCACCGTGACCCTGCCGATGATCGGCGCGATCAACCTGGGCGGAATGGACCAGCAATCCGCGGCGCGGGCCATTGAAACCCAATTGGCAACGAAGGGAATTTTGCTGCACCCGCTGGTTTCGGTGCTCGTGACGGCCTACGCCGGCCAGGACGTAAGCGTGCTGGGCGAGGTGGCCCGGCCCGGCGTCTACCCCTTTACGATGCACCACCGGTTGCTCGATCTGATCTCCGCGGCACAGGGCGTGTCCGCGAGCGCGGGCCGGCTGGTGAACATTTATCACGTGGACGATCCGAAGACTCCGCACCCGGTGGTTCTCGATCCGGCCGGAACCGATACGACGGCGGATCATAACCCGGAGTTGAGTGCCGGCGACACTGTGCAGGTAAGCCGGGCAGGGCTGGTGTACGTTGTGGGCGACGTGATTCGCCCCGGGGGCTTCCCGGTGGATCCGGCGCAGGGGCTTACGATCGTTCAGGCGATCTCGCTGGCCTGGGGACCCTCGCAGAACGCGGCGCTGGGCAAAGCCTTGCTGATTCGCGAGCAGAAGGGCGGCCGAACGCTGACCGCGCTCAACCTGAAGCGCCTGCTGCAAGGTCAGGATCCCGACCAGTTGATCCAGGACCGCGACATTCTCTACGTTCCGGATTCGACGGCCAAGAACCTGCTAAACCGCGCCGAGGAGTCGGCGATCCAGTCCGCCATCGGCGTGGCCATCTACGGCGGCCTGGTCTATTCTCAATGGCGCGTTCCGAAGACAACCTCAACCTCCGTCAGCACCACGACCACAAGTGGTACCGGCAGTAGTACAAGCACGACAACGACAACACAGTAGCACCACGACAACAACAACGCAGTGGCACTGGAACGATGACGGTCTATAGGTTAGTCCCAAAACCCGGGTGCCCCAGGTCCGGGGTCCCCACGGACAGGTCTTCGTCCGTGGGGTGGAGATCCCTCGCATTTGGGGACCTGGGAAGCCACGAAACCTCGCGGAGATGGTACTAAGCCGATGCGGCGCGTCGCATGGATGCTGCTGGTGGTCTTCGCCTTTGCGATTCCATGGGAGTACTCTCTCGATCTGGGCGAGCCCTGGGGCAACGTGGCCCGCATCGCCGGTCTGGCGTTGCTTCTGGCGGCGGTTCCCGCGGTCCTGCAGGCTGGACGCGTGCGAAGGCCGGGCGCGATGCAGTGGATTGTGCTTGTGTTTTACCTGTGGATCTGCTGCACGTACTTTTGGACAATCGACCCGGCCGCCACGCTGGTAAAGCTGCGCAGCTATTTCCAGGAATTGATGACCGTCTGGCTTGTGTGGGAATTCGCCGAAGACCCCGCCGATCTTCGCACTCTTTTGCAGGCAGCCGTGGCGGGGTCCTGGGTCCTGGCTATTCTCACGCTGGCCAACTTCAGTTCGGCGCAGGCCGTCGCTGAGGCGCGAATCCGTTTTGCCGCTTACGGGCAGGATCCCAATGACATCGCCCGATTTCTCGATCTCGGATTTCCCCTGGCGGCGCTGCTCGTTGCGACAGGCAAATTGCGCTGGGCGGAACGTGTGCTGGCACTGGGCTATCTGCCGCTGGGGCTGCTGGCCGTGTTGTTGACCGCCTCGCGCGGAGGCTTTCTGGCCGCCGCGGTAGCGCTCGCCGGTTGCGCGATTCTGCTGGTGCGCGCGAAACCAAAGGCAGCGCTCGCGGGCGCTCTGGCGCTGCCGCCATTGGCGGCTGCCATCTGGCTGATCGTCCCCAGCGGAACATGGGAGCGGCTGTCTACCATCCCCGAGCAGTTGCAGAGCGGGAACCTGAATCAGCGGTTGAATATCTGGTCGGCCGGCTGGCACGCCTTTGCGAGGGCGCCGGTTGTGGGAAGCGGGGCGGGCTCGTTCACAAGCGCCGCGGGTCTCTCTTCCATCGATACGGCGCACAACACGGCGCTTTCCGTGGCCGTGAGCGGCGGGCTCTGCGCGCTCCTTCTGGCCTCGCTCATCGTCTTTCTGGCGATCGCGGCGGTGCTGCGGACTCGCGGGACGTTGCGCCTGGCGCTGGCCACGGCGCTTGCGACCTGGGGCGTGACCTCTCTGACGGCCACGGTGGAAGAGAACCGCTCCACATGGCTGCTGTTCGCGCTGATCGCCTTCGCCGGCCGTCTTGCCGAAGAACAACCGCAGGAACTTGCTGCGTGCTTCCCGGAGCCGGCCGAAGCATCAATGCAATCTGTAAAAGTCTTAGGCCCGGGCGGCGAAAGTGTTAGAGTTCGTTTCTAAAGCAATTGCTTTTCCCCGGCCGCGTTGCGAATAAAATGGAGTGACTCTTTTCATGGATCGAACGGCAGGTTGGGAGGTGAATGCGGCAATGCAATGGCAAAAGTCATACGTGATCCATAATCTGCGCGACTGGAACGATATGCCGGCCGTAGAGCGATGGTTCTGGCGCTACCACGCCCAGGAGGTCATGCGTAAACCCGAAGTGGCGCGCTATGTGAATTTCCGGGCCGTTCCCGCCCCGCCCGGGGCCGAAGCATACGGATACTACAACTATCACGTACATGAGGCTACGGTTCTCATCGTGCCCTCGTCCGGCGGCACTTTCGAAACCGGATCGCTTTCCAAGACACCGGAGCCGGCGCCAATGGACGTGGCCGCATGCATCGTTCCGGCGGCGCCGACCGAAGATTTCCTTGGGTCCGATTGGACCATGTACGAGAAGACAATTCTTCGCTGGCTTATTCTCTTCAAGTATCCAGACGGCGTATCCGTCGATGAAGGTGAACGTTGGTTCCTTGACGTGCACGCCAGGGAAGTGATGCGTCAACCCGGGCTAACCAGATTCTTCAGCTACAAGGCCGTGGAGGGAGGTTTTCCGCAGCCCGCGCCGGGACAGAAGACTTTCCTGCATCCGGCGACCCGCTTCCGCCATGGATGGCATCGGCTCTCCGAGCAATGGTATGAGAATGCGAACGGATGGCGGAAATCAGTGATTGAATCGCCGCCGCAATACACGAAACCGCCATGGGCCAAATGCGAAAAATACCCTTTCCTCGAACCTTTCACGGATTTTGTGAGCACTTTCATTTTGGAGAGGCCGAACGAAGATTACATCAGAGACTTACGGCCAATCTATATTTAGCTGCGGCGATTTCCGATCCGATAGTCAGCGATGTGTACACGGATTGTTTGTAGTTTTTTCCCTTGATCTGGCGAGTCGCGCCATGCCGACGCCCTTGCAAACCACAAGCCGGGTTTCCCGCACGATTGGCGATCCCACCATTCATCGCCGCATCCTGCGCGCCGCGCTTTCGGTCAGCGCCGCCGGAGTCGTGGTCAAGGCTGCCGCCGCTTGCAAAGAGATCGCGGTCGCCGGCGTTTACGCGCGCACGGACGCGATGGACGCCTTTCTGGCCGCTGCGCTGATTCCGGGCCTGCTGGTGAACCTGATCTCCGAGTCGATGAACCAGGCATTAGTGCCGACTCTGGTGCGCGTGCGCGAGACGGAGGGCCACGGGCAGGCGCAGCAATTGCTTTCTAGCACCATGCTTTGGATGTGTCTGCTGCTCGCCGCGGCGTCCGCCGCAATGGCCCTCGCCGCGCAGGGGTTCTTCCCGCTGATCGCGTCGCACTTCCCTGCCCCCAAACTCGATCTTTCCATCCGGCTCTTTTATGCTCTGTTGCCGGTGGTTGTGATCACCGGCGTCGCCACGAACTGCACCGCCGTCGTAAATACTCTGGACCGTTTCGCGCTGCCGGCGCTGGCGCCGATGGTGATTTCAGCCTCGATCCTGGCAGGGGTGCTCACGCTGGGTTCCCGGCTGGGCATTTGGGCGATGGTCTGGTCCACGCTGGCCGGCTCGCTGCTTCACGCCCTGCTGATGATTTGGATGATGGTCCGGAATGGCTACCGCTTCCGCCTGCGCTGGTACGGGATGAACGAGGCCACGCGAACGGTCGGTCGCCAGTACGGGCCGGTGCTGCTTAGCGGCGTGGTGGCCTCGGGCGGCCTGCTGGTGGATCAATCCATGGCCGCGATGCTGGCCGCGGGCAGCGTATCGGCGCTCGTTTATGCCAATCGCTTCGTGAGCGTGGTGCTGACGCTGGCGGCCGGGGCGATCTCGACGGCGATGGTTCCCTACTTCTCGCGCAGCATAGCCCACCGCGACTGGGCCGGATGCCGCCAGATGCTGCGCACATGGGTCCGGCGCACCGCGGCCGTTTCGGCGCCCGTTGCCGTGCTGCTCATCGCCGCATCGCACGCGATCGTGCGGCTTACTTACCAGCACGGCGCCTTCTCCCCCGCCGATACCGCCGTGGTCGCCCAGGTCCTCGCCATGTATGCCATTCAGATTCCGTTCTTTGTGGTCAGCCGGGTCTACTACCGGTTTCTGGTTGCCATGCTCCGCACCGATCTGGTTCTCTGGTGCGGAGTGGTAAATCTGGGATTGGACGTGGTGCTCAACCTGATCCTGATGCGGTGGCTGGGGGTGGCCGGGATCGCGCTGGCCACCTCGCTGTGGTCAGTAAGCACATTCTTTTTCCTCCGTTACTGGGCCCGCGTGGTACTGTCGAGAGCCGCTCTGGCAGAGCAGCAGAGCGGGGCGGTTGAAAGCATGGAGCCTTGATGAGAGTTCGGGAAACGGCCCAATACCTTTTGCGGTTTGACGATCTCTGCCCCACCGTTTCGGCCGAACGCTGGCGGCAGTGCGCAGTCCTGATCGAGGAGTTCGCTCTGAAGCCGATCCTCGCCGTTGTTCCCGATAACCGTGACCCATCGCTCGAAGTTTCGCCGCCTCAGCCAGGGTTTTGGGACGAGATGCGCAAGTTGGAGCGCGGTGGCGCGGCGATTGCACTGCATGGGTATCGGCATGTCAGAAACAGCCGCTCCGGCGCGCTCTTGCCGCTCAATCACGCATCCGAGTTTGCCGGCATCGCTTTTGAAACCCAGCGCGATTGGATTCGCCAGGGGCTGAAGTTGCTCCGCGATCGCGGGCTGAGCCCACAGCTATGGTCGGCGCCCTGGCATAGCTTCGACCGGAACACGCTCGCGGCGCTGCGCCAGGAAGGCATGAGCGTGCTTTCCGACGGATTCGCGCGCGCGCCGGTTCTTCGCGGCGGGCTGGTCTGGATTCCACAGCAGCTTTGGGCGCCTATGCCGATGCGCAATGGGCTTTGGACCATCTGCCTGCACCCGAACACCATCGAACACGTGCAGGTGGACCGGTTGCGCGACTTTCTGCGCGTGCATGCCGGGCAATTCACATCGGTCGAGCGCGTTCTGAAGGAGTATCCCGCCGCTTCTGCAGGCTTTTTGGAAACTCTGCGGGAAAAACGGATGTTATGGCGCATCCAGGCGTCACGAGCGTGGAAGGGTTTGATCGAGCGTTCGCGGTAATCCTAATTGAGCCTAAACGGCTTTGTCCTGCAGTAAGTTACACCCAGTTACACATAGTTACTTATTTACGAAGCTTTCTAAGTGTCTCCCTAGTCTGCAAGGGCGTAAAATGATCACAAGCCAAGTTACAAACGAGGTTGCACTGGGAGGAATCGTTCTTGAGTCTTATCACATCACTTGTAAAAAGAAGGCAGTTCTTACTTGGCGCCGTGGGTTCCACGTGCGCGCTGAGCTGCAAAAAACTGGCAGCGTTTGCGGTTTCGAACGGCGCAGCCGCAGCCGGCAGCCCTGTCGCAGAAGCCCAGGCAGCCTCTGCCGCCGCAGCCAATGCCGCCGGCAATAGATGCCCTCATCTCCTTTCGCCGCTCAGGATCAGAAACGTCATCCTGAAGAACAGGATCATGCATACGATTTCTCCGCCGCACTCCATGCAGGGGCCGGAGAATTACCCTGCCGACGCCTATAGGAATCACTATTCCAACATGGCGAAGAACGCTGCGATCGTTTCGCTCGATACGCATTTTGCGTCTTATCCAATCCAGTACGGCGATCAAAAGGACACCCATAACCGCACGGACCATTTCTCGGATCATATCTGGCAAGACATTCCGCCCGTACATAACTATCTGAACCGGATGATCGACGACATTCACATCGAAGGCGCTCTCGTCTTTTACGGCGGCGGTACGGGTGGAGGGCCTGGCGGCGGCGGCGGGGCACCCGGCGGAGCGGCAAATGCTCAGGGCGGCGCGCCCGGTGGAGCAGGAGGCCCAGGTGGCCCCGGAGCAGGAGGGCCTCAAGGCGCGGCTGGCGCTCAAGGCGGTGGACCCGGCGGAGCAGGTGGACCGGGCGGCGGTGGTCAACCGCAAGGCGCTGCAGGTGGTCAGGGCGGAGCCCCTCAGGGCGCAGCCGGCGCGCAAGCCGGCGGAGCAGGCCGTCGCGGAGGCGGTCAGGGAGGACCTGGCGGACCTGGACAAAGGCAGGACACCCGCACCGTGAAGGAAATCGTTGACGATGCGAAAGACATCGAGTCCCAGGGCTACGACGTATATGAATTGAGCTCAACGAAACCGGAAGCGGTGGAAGCGGTACGCAACGCTACGAATCTTATCTTGATGACCAAGATGAGGGTCGGTTCTCAAGGGCAACAAATGGGCGCCACTGGACCCACAACGAATTTGCACAACTGGGTCTATGAGGGCTCTGACCTGGACTGGCCATTCGGCGCGTCTTCACCGGGGCTTGGCGACAATAAGCCCACCAGGGACGAACTCGAGCAGGCGGTAGAAACCGCCAGAAAGCTGGAGGGCCTGACCGACATCGTATGGCTCCGTGACGGCCATGACGAGCATCCCAACAGCTTCACGCAGAATCCTGACAAGCCGTTCAACCTTTACTATGCAGAGGCCATCAAGAAGGCCGGCATCAAGGTTCTCGTCTGCCCCAGCGCCGGCTTCCACGATGCCGCGCAGAACGACGAGTTCATCGCCAGCGGCATTACGGACATGGTCGGCATGGCCACGCCGTTCTTCGCCGATCCTGAGTACATAAAGAAGGTGTCCGAAGGCAGGCTGGATGACATTCTGCCTTGCATCCAGTGCCATAACTGCCATGGAATAAGCCGCACCGACGGGCCTTGGTACGACACCTGCACCGTAAGTCCTAAGTGGGCAACTCCGGCCTATAAGTTGCAGAACATCGCCGCTCCCACAGCCAAAAAGAATGTTGCCGTCATCGGTGGCGGCGTGGCCGGCATGAGAGCAGCCATTGTCGCTTCCGAAAGAGGCCACAAGGTAACTCTCTATGAGAGGGACAAGGTGCTCGGCGGGCACATGCAGTTCACCGATTACACCCAGTGGAAATGGACTTACAGGAAGTTCAAGGACTATCTCATCAATCAGGTGAGTAAGCACGGAGTCGAGGTATTGCTGAATACCAAGGCCACTCCGGATGCGCTCAAGGCCAAGGGGTATGACACGGTGCTGGTGGCCAACGGCGCCCAGCCCACCTTCTCCGAGTGGGAGACTGCGGGCGCTGCCAACATCTTCAATCTGATGGACGCTTACAGCAACAAGTCTGCTCTCGGGAAGTCTATCGTCGTGGTCGGCGAAGGGATGTACAGCACCGAAGCCGCCATCGGCATGGCCAAGGACGGACACAAGGTAATGATTCTCTGCCCGTCAAAAGACCTCATCGAGCTGAAGTATATCGGCTCCCACAACATGATGAACCAGATACAAATTCTGCAAAACCATCCCAACCTCGACTTTGAACTTGAGACCAAAGTTAAGAGCATCAAGGGGAACACGATCACTTATGCCGATGCAAAGGGCGCGGAAAAGACCCTGCAGGCCGACAGCTTCGTCATCTGGTCGGGAATGAAACCGAGAGTCGATGATGCCGAGAAGTTTGTCGGTTCGGCAGCTCAGGTACTATTCATGGGCGACTGCACCGGCAAGGCCGGCACCGTGCAGAAGACCCAGCGCCAGGCCTTCTTCATGGCTTCGCAGGTCTGATCAACAGATCGGCTGCGCATAGCGCTCTTCGAGACCCGCTGCCAGAGTTAGCTTCTGGTAGCGGGTCAGCTTTTTCCGGCCACGCAATTCGGAGCCTGCCTGGAAACCGCATCAGACCGACGAACCAGCCTCGTCCCTGCGTTCTGCAAAAGGCTTCGATAGAGTTCCTCCCAGCGGTCGAGCACCGTCTCTAGATCGAAGTGCGCAATTGCGAGCTGGCGGGCGCGCCAGCCCATGCGGAGGCGCTCGGCAAGCGGCATTCGCATCATCTGACGCATGGCTTCGGCGAGCGCGGATGGATCGCGCGGCGGGACGAGAACGCCTTTCGCTTCCGGTTCGATCACCTCGCTCACGCCTGGTACATCCGTGGCCACAGCAGGTAGCGCGCAGGAGGCGGCTTCGAGCAGGGCCATAGGAAGGCCTTCCCAATGTGAAGAGAGCACAAAAGCATCGGCGGCCTGCATCCAGCGGAGGAGCTTCGGTTGGAAGCCCAGAAAGCGTACGCGGCTGTGGAGACCCGACGACTCGGCTTGCCGCTCGAGTTCGCTCCTCAGCGGGCCATCACCGGCAATCAGCAGTTGCGCGGCGCCAGGCAGACGAGCCATGGCGGCCACGAGCGTCGCGAAATCCTTCACCGGCTTTAGACGCCCGGCCGCGATCCACAGGAATTCATCTCCGATCCCAAGCTCTTGGCGCGCCGCTGCGCGCGCAGCAGCATCGGGTTTCCAAATGGAAGTATCGACGCCGTTGGGCACGATGGAGAGCGCCGCGGGGTTGACCATCCCCGCACGCAGATGGGATTCTGCCACGGCGTGGCTCACTGCCGTAACGTGGTGGGGCAGCCGGCGGCTCAAGCGATAGCCAAAACGGCGGCCCAGCCCGCCGACCGAGGAACTGTGCAGAGTATCAAGAAAGACCGGCACAGGGGCGGCGATACGCGACCAGCGCGCCAGCCACGCTGCATGAGGCAGATGGGCATGAACCACGTCGGGCTTGGCCTCGCGCAACCAGCGATGGAAACGGATCCAGCCTCGCGGATCGGCCAGCCCCTTGCGCATGCCCAGACTTAAGAAACCGACGCCGCAGTCTTTCAGCTCTTCTGCCGCCGCGCCGCCGTTGCCGGAGAGCGCCACCACGCTCACGCGCCATCCCCGGCCGCTGAGCCCCCGCGCCAGCAGCATAACCTGCCGCTCGGCGCCGCCCAGCCGGTCAAGTGTGGGAATGAGCAGAGCGGCGTGGTTCATGCCTGCCTCGCGGCGCCTTGGGCATCAATGAGCTTCTCATAGGCCTCAAGGGCGCGATAAAAATCAAATTCGCCGGCCGAATGCACGGCAAAGGCCCCGGGGGGCTCGCATGCGCTCGAGCTATCGCGCCTCAGCCAAGCCGGCGCCCTGCGCAAGACCTCGCCAAGCGCGAAAATGCCCAGGACAAGCAGAGAGCAGGCGAGTAACAACAAGGAAGAGACGACATCCAGGCCGCGCTTGTGCACGAGCTTCTCCTCGAGAGATGCTTCGCCTGATGAGAGGCGATCGAGGACAGCTCAGCGCTTTGGCCCGGCTGCGCGGGAGGTGACGAGGGGAGAAACTTCCGCCGTTCCGCCGGCCCGGCTCCGCTGTTGCTGCTCCTCATTGGCACAACACAGGGAGACGGCCTCTGGGAGGGTCCCCTCTGGAGAGAAAAGGATTTCAGTACTTTAAGGAAACAGCCAGGCGCTTCGCGATGTCAAGGGTTTAATTTCTATCTGGCGGGTTCAAAGATACTGGATGTGTACCTGCTTCCGGTGCCGTGACTCCAGGTTCTGTCCGATGCGGCGAACGATGTTACGCCGCAGGTCCAGATCGATCGGAATGTTGGGGTCCTGGTGAGCTTCGTTGATCCTGGTGCCCACAACGAACTTCACGATATCGCTGTCGAGCAGCAGGTTGACGAGTCTGGTGGCGGCATTGGCGTTGCCCTCCTGCTGAGCCGATCCCTCCTCCAGCAGACGCGACACTTCACCAAGGGTCAGCGTGCCCTCCGTGACCAGATCAAAGCCTTTCATCCTGGCCGCGGGAGGGATTTTGCCGCCGGCGGGCTGCCGCAAATCGACCTGGACCTCGCGTTGCAGCAAACGGGAGATGATGTTCGCAGTGGTTCCCCCGCAGATCACCTTTCGGCCCGGAGTCAGCTCCGCCATGCGCGCCAGATCCTGGTCATGGACACGGTTGAAGGGGGCTCCGGTCATCACCAGCAGTTGCCGCGGACTGCGGATATAGATCACCGCGCAGGTGATGTCGTCCTTGGCGGTGAGCCCGTCGATCTCCTCGGCTTTGTCCACCACGCATCTTGACAGATCGCGCGCCGAAATCTGGGAGTTCCTGCCGATCTGCCAGCGGACGAAATCCTCCACGTTGCGCATGCCCCAGCCGAGCGGCGTGCGGAAATCGCCCATACCGGCCTGGGTAATACCGTCGGAGAAGAAGACGATACGGTCCTCGCGCTGCACGTCGAAGGTGGAAAAACGGATGACGCGCTCCTGCCAGCGTTTGAGGCGGATTTCGGTGTTGTTAATCGGCTTTTCCCTGCCCGGGCGGATGAGCAGGAACGGCGGATTGTCGTGCTCGATAATGCGCGCCTGGCCGCCAGTGGCAAGATCGACGACGGTAAACGTGGAGTAGCTGATCTTGCGCTCGCTGCAAATGGGCAGCGTGTCCATGATGATCTCGGCGGAACGGCGGAAGTCCAGGTCGCTGGCGATGTACTTCAGGGCCATGGCGGCCGTCATGGAGGCCAGCACGCTGGCCTTGACGCCGCTTCCCAGGCCGTCGGACAGCACCGAGACGATGCGCCCGTCGGCCTTTACCTTCTCCGAGAGAAAAACGTCGCCGGAGATCAACTGGCCTCGCTTTGCCTTCTGGCAGGACTCGATCTCGATGAAGCTCTCGCCGTTAATCACCGCCGCCTCCGGAATCGAGTTCCTCCACATCTTCCGGGCTGAAGGAGCGCACGATGGAATTGAGAATAATCTCCGAGTCGGCCGCGTTTTCGCCCAGCAGGTAGGCAATCTGCTGGACGGTGTTGAGGTTCTTTTGGATCACCTCGTGAGCGCGGGCGATGATCTGCTCCTTCTGGAAGATCGGCTGCGTGATGTCCTGCAGAATTCCGCACAGCACCGAGTGCGGTTCGATGGTGAAGATGCTGGCATTGAGGATAATGCGCCGGAAGCGGATGTCGTGGCCCACAATGTCTTCGCCGGACTCAAGAACGCGGCGGAAGAGATGCGAGAACGGGATGACGGCGCCCAGCAGGCTGCCCTCCAGTTCCTTGGGCTGCACGGCGTCGTCGGAAAACAGCCGGACGAAGTGGGTGTTGCATTCGATGATGCGAAGCTGCTCGTCGACAATCACCACTGCGGACGGCATTTTCTGCAGCAGAGCGTTGGCTTTTTTCTGGGCCAGCTTGCGAGTATAGGTGGCGCACATCATGCGCTCGGCATTCCGTGCCAGCAGGGCGCGGGCAAAGTCGCGGCACGACTCGTAGCCGCAGCCGCCGCAGTTCAGCTCGTCTTCTGCCGAGTATTTGCCAACCAGGCGCAGGGCATCGCGAATCTGCGCCTCACTGTAGCCGCCCCTCTCAACCGGCGTGGCTGGATAGGCGCGTTCCATCGGCACCGAAACGGGACGCGGCAGCGTATCGGCGGGCCTGGCGTATTGCGCCACGCTGTAGCGGCGCCGCGCCACAGAACTGTTGTGAGCGGCCTTGGGGCCATTGATGCAGGCGCCCGCGCAGGCCGTGAGCTCCAGCAGGATGCTGTGCTCGGGTTTCCACTCCGCGATGCCTTTGAGCGCCTGATCGACGTTGGCGATGCCTGAAAAGGCCATGATGCGCGAGCCATCCACTTCGCCGTTGGCGCTGATCCCGGGAAACATTCCGCCCTCGATGGGGTAAAGAGCGCCTTCCTGCGCCTGCTCGGGCTCAAAGCGGTCTTCAGGCGTTTCATCAATCTCGGCAAGATGAATATTTTCCTCTCCCAGCCAGCGCTCGAAATCCTCGAAGGTGAGCACGACGTCGAGCAGCTCGGGATGATTCTCGGCTTCTTTCTTCTTTGCGATGCAGGGGCCGATAAAGACGATTCCGATCTCGTTGCCGTAGCGGGAGCGCAGCATCTTGCAATGCGTCAGCAGCGGCGAAAGCAGCCCGGTGATGTTGGGCTGGCAATCGGGCCGGTACTTGGCGATGTAATCGACCACTACCGGGCAGGCCGACGAAACCCAGACTTGCTTTTCACCGTCGCGCATCAGCGCGTGCGTGCCGGCCGAAACCTGCTGAGCTCCCAGCGCGGTCTCTGAGACCGCGAAAAAGCCCAGGCCGCGCAGCGCATGAATCAACTGGCCGGGGCGCAATCCGGCATACTGCGCCACGAAGGAAGGCGCCAGCGATGCGATGACCCTGCGTCCGCTGGCCAGCAGCGCTTTGGCCTCCGGCAGGTCATCGCGCACGCGCTTGGCGTTGTGGGGGCAGACGAGAATGCAGTTCCCGCACTGGATGCACGACTCAGCAACGATGCGGGTGTAGCCGTCCTCGACGCAGATCGCCTTCACCGGGCAGGCGCGGATGCACTTGTGGCAGTCCTGGCACTCGCGCTGTTGCGTGTAGATAGCGTTAGTCTTCGCCATGTTCGCCTCCCGCCGGCGTGCCCAGGCGCTGCAGCAGATCGCGAAGCCCGCGCGCCGTCACCTCGTGATGCATCTGGCCGCCGATGATCACGTTGGGGCCCTGCTTGCACCGGTCCTCGCAAAGATGACCGCTGATGCGGACGGAGGCTTCCAGGCCGCGGCTCTTCAGATACTCCTGAATGGCAGCGAGATGCTCGGCGTTGCCGCGCGCATAGCAGGAACTGCCGAGACAAACAACGATTTCTTCGTGCTCAGGAGACGTGCTCACTTCTTTTCCCTCACTCCAACTGCAACTGGACCAGATGGCTAGAGTTGTTCTCGCCGGCGGCCGCCCACGGGTCGAGCGTGACCGCGGCGCACAACGAATTTTGCCGGCTTCTACCGCCGGGACCCGAGGCTGGAAAGCGGCCCAGCGAGCGGATCTGCCCATTCAGGCATGCCTGGCAATCCTTTGCCGTTTCGTCGATGCAGGCTTTGGCAGGATAAATCTCGTAAAGGCGCCGGTACTCGAGCGGCGTCACGTTGGGCATCACCACATTCGCGCCCACCAGCAGGCCCTGCTTGCGGCCGTGCGTCTTGTTGATGGTGGCAAGAGCCGTCGTACTGGGAATATTCGCCGTCGGGCACGCAATGCGCGCCAGTGCCACCATCTTGTAAACCATCTCTTCGCCGGCCGGGACCTGATCGCCGGCCTCAATCGGAGGGCGCAGCGTTCCGGCGCCGAGCGGCGTACCCGGATGCGCAATGAATGGGCCGATACCGATCATGTCGAGATCGAGTTCGGCAAAGGTGAGAATGTCGCGCGCCAGGCATTCATAAGACTGGCCGGGGATGCCCACCATCACGCCGCCGCCGGCCTCATAGCCAAGCTGCTTGATCTGGCGCAGCATCGCGATGCGGTTTGGGCTGCCCTGCGCGCACGCGGGATGAATGACGCGGTAGAGCTGCTCATCGGAAGTTTCGAAGCGCAGCAGGTAGCGGTCCGCTCCTGCCCCCCGCCAAAGCTCCAGTTCCTGAAGGCTGCGCTCGCCCAGGCTGAGCGTGACGGCCAGCGGGGTTTCGCTCTTGATCCAGCGCACGATGCCGGCGACCCAGTCGGCGGTCAGCGCATCATCTTCGCCGGCCTGGATGACCACCGTTCCGTAGCCCAGCGCTTCGGCCTGCCGCGCGCAGTCAAGAATCTCCTCGCGCCGCATCCGGTAGCGCACAACATCGCGATTGGCCCGCCGCAGGCCGCAGTACATGCACTGGCGCTGGCAGTGGTTCGAGATTTCGATCAAGCCCCGCAGGTGCACAGCGTCGCCCACATGCTCGCGGCGCACGCGGTCCGCATAGGCATAAAGCTCCTGAAGGCGTGAAGGCCGGTTCTCCCTCAGCCATTCAAGAATCTCGGCTTTAGTCAATGCCGCCATGCAATGCAAAGTCCCTGACCGTCTAAGGATCTACTAACATGGGTGCCCCAGGTCTCGTCCGCCGCGGCGGAGAGACCTGGGAAACCACGGAAGCAGAATCGGCGCTAGCTAGTTCACCCTTTGCAGCGCTTCTTCATGCACGCCGGCATAGATCGCCGCCGCTGCCTGCTCCACGCGCGCTTCCCTGAAAGCTTTAAGCGCTTCGGGGAATGGCTCCAGAGCCCGCTCCAGGTTGCCCATCAGGTGTGCAATCGCCACTCCGTAGTTCGTGATGGGCGTCAGCTGGCTGCGGCACTCGCGAATGCGGCTCATCATCTCGCGGCGGTTCCACATGCAGGCGCCGCAGTGAATGATGAGCTTGTAGGGTTTCAGGTCGGAAGGAAACTCGCGGCCCTTGGTCCACGAGAATTCCAGCTTGCCGCCCACGCGGCGCTCCAGCAGGCGCGGAATCTTGACGCGCCCGATATCGTCCTCGATCGGGTGGTGCGAGCAGGACTCGGCGATCAGTACGCGGTCGCCGGGCTTGAGCGTATCGATAACCGCCGCGGCGCGGGCCTGCTCTACAAGGTCGCCCTTGAGCCGCGAGAAAAGGATCGAAAACGCAGTAAGCGGAATCGATTCCGGCGTCATCTGAGCCACCTTGTCGAAGACCTGCGCATCGGTGACCACGATGCGCGGGGGCGTCTTCAGATTGTTCAGCACGCGCGGCAGGCCGCTGTCCTGCACCACCATGCACGAGGCATTATCGTCCAGCAGATCGCGGATCGACTGTACCTGGAGCTGCTTGATGCGGCCCTTGGGGGCTTCTTTGTCGATCGGCATCACAAGCACAGCCGTCTGATCCGGTCCGACCAGATCGCGCAGCACGATCGGCGACTCCGCCGGCTCAGCCGGAGCAATCTCGGCCAGACGATGGCGGAACTCTTCCACGCCAAGGCCGGTGGTCGCTGAGACTTCCAGGTACGGAATCCGATCGCCGTCCAGCCGTGCCTTCAGATCGTCGTCCGGCACGCCCAGATCGGATTTGTTGAAGGCAATCAGCGCCGGAGTCGCCTGTGCCTCCAACTCGGCCAGCAGCTTCTCTTCGTAAGGTCCCCACTGGCCGGCATCGACCACCAGCACGCCCACGTCGGAGCGGGCGATCACCTGGCGCGTCTTCTCCACGCGCTGCGCGCCCAGGGCGCCTTCGTCGTCTACGCCGGCGGTGTCGACAAACAGAACCGGACCGATCGGCAACAGTTCCATCGGCTTCTCAACCGGGTCGGTGGTAGTGCCGGCGATCTCTGAGACAATGGAGACGCTCTGGCGCGTAATGGCGTTCAGCAGGCTCGATTTGCCCACGTTGCGCCGTCCGAAAATTCCAATGTGAAGCCGGAATCCTTTTTGCGTGGCACGAATCATGATGTTCTCCCAAGCTTACTTTCAGATTACATAAAGATGTCGCGCTCTCCGCGCCGGACCTGGTTGAGCATGGGCAGCGTAGATGCAGTCTGCTGCCCGTCCATCCGCGAGAGCTCCATGGAAATCAGTTTTTCGCCGGCTGCTTTAGCCTGCGGGCTGGCGTAGTCGCAAAGATACTCAAGAAATGTGGACATGGCGTTTGGGTGGCAGTGATACTTGATCTCTCCCGGCTTGGCGAGGTCCATGAAATCGTGGCCCGTGCGCCCCAGGCGATAGCAGGCGGTGCAGAATGAGGGCATGTAGCCGAGCGCGATCACATCCTGCACCACCTCTTCCGTGGAGCGGTGGTCGCCTTGCGAGAACTGGCCGCCTTGGAGATCGGTCTCGTCGTTCTTGTAGCCGCCCGGATCGGTGCGGCTGCCGGCCGAGATCTGCGAGATACCCAGAGCCAGGGTGGCGCGGCGCACTTCGGGGTTTTCGCGCGTAGACATGATCATGCCCGTGTAGGGAATGGCCAGCCGCATGATGGCAATGAGCTTGAAGAAATCTTCGTCGCTGAGAGCATGGGGCGGATTTGAAGCCAGTTCGGAGCCGCACGCGGGCTCGATGCGCGGGAAACTGATGGTGTGCGGCCCCACGCCGAATCTCTTATCGAGGTGCCGGATCTGCTGCATCATGGAGAGCATCTCGAAGCGCCAGTCGTAAAGGCCGAAGAGCGCGCCCATGCCGATGTCGTCGATGCCGGCCTCCATGGCGCGGTCGAAGGCCGTGGTACGCCAGTCGTAGTCGCGCTTGCGGCCCTTCAGGTGCACCGCAGCGTAGGTAGGCCGGTGGTAGGTTTCCTGGAAAAGCTGGAAGGTTCCGATGCCGGCCTGTTTCAGTTGCCGGAACACATCGACGCTCTGCGGCGCCAGGTTCACGTTCACGCGCCGGATCTCGCCGTTGCCCACCTTGGTGGCATAAATGGTCGCGATGCTGTCGAGAATGTATTGGAACCCCTGCGGGTACGCCTCGCCGGCCACCATCAGAATCCGCTTGTGCCCCTGTCCAATGATGATCCGCGTCTCCTCGGCGATCTCCTGCTGGGTGAGGGTGCGCCGCTTCAGCTCCTTATTGGTGGCGCGGAAGGCGCAATAGGTGCACTCGTTCGAACAGCGGTTGGAGATGTAAAGCGGCGCGAAGAGCACCAGCCGCGAACCGTAAATTTCTTCCTTGATCTTCTTCGCCGTGGTGAAGATTTCATCCAGCAACTCGGGATCCTTGACGAACGACAGGCTGGCCACTTCATCGATCGCCAGGCCATTCAGCTCCCGTGCTTTCACGAGCAGTTCGCGGACCCGGGAGGGCGCAGGGGGCGCGCTCCGGGCCAGAATCTGCTCTACCTCCTGATGATTTATGAAATCCGCTACCTGTTTTGCGGCTTCGACGCCGGATTCTTTAAGCATTTCATCTCCTGCCAGGACTTTTACTCGTTTCAACGTGTCCCGGGCCGTTGTCTTTCGTATAAACTCGTCAATCGTTTTTGAGCTGCCGGTCAAACTGGGCTCGCCTTGCACCTTCAGCCGCATTAGACACTGACCGCATCGGCCATTTCTCTCCTTGCCTGAAGGGTCGTGCCGAAGCGCTCCGCCAGCTTCCACGACAACGCTGCCAGCGAAGAGTAAAGATCTTCGCTGCGCACAATCACGTTGTCCGGAACCCTGAGCCGCACCGGCGCAAAATTCCAGATGGCCTGAATGCCGCCTCGCACCATCTCATCGGCTACCGCCTGCGCCGCCTCAGCGGGAGTGGTGATAATGCCGAGGTGAATGCTCATGCGCTGGGCCAGGTCGGCGAGTCTGCTGAGCGCCAGCACCGCTTTTCCATGGACCCATTGGTCGACCCTGGCCGGGTCGGAGTCGAAGGCCGCTACAATCTCGAGTCCGAAGCGCGTGAAGCGTTGATGGCCGAGCAGCGCGGTGCCCAGATTGCCCACTCCGGCCAGAAAAGCCTCGTTCACGTTGTTCCAGCCCAGGAAGGACTCAATTGCATGGATAAGTTCCGGGACCGAGTAGCCGGTCTTGGGCCTGCCGATGATCCCCGTGTACTGCAGGTCCTTGCGCACCTGCACCGGGACAAGGTTTAATTCGGCGCCGATCCTGCTGCAGGATACCCGGCCGATACCGCGCACATTCAATTCCGTGAGGTAATGGTGGTACTGGGGCAGCCTGCCAAGGCAAGGTTGCGGAACAGGCGCAAGCGAGCGGGGACGGGGAGAGTCTGGATTCGATAAATTCATATCGATAACCATAGATCGAAAATAATCCGGAACCCCTTTTTCTCGCCGTGATCTGGAACACACGGGTCGCCCTCTGTCCCGAATGATGAAGGGGTGCGAACAGAGTGAATTCTGAAAAATTGCCTACGGAATCAAAGACATACAGTGATAGCGGGTGCCCCCTCCTACGCGCAGCATAGGCGGGAACCGCATTCGCGCGGGTGCCCCATCCTACGCGCAGCGCAGGGTGGAAACCGCATTCGCACGAATGCGCATGAGCCCCCGTCAATCAATTAAACAGGGGCCCTGCCAGATCTTCGGCTGTTGGCAGACTTCCCCGCTTCCGCGAGTTGCTTGCCGCGGCATTGCCCCATATCTTCCACGTTGCCCACCCGCAGGCCACAGCCCCGGCGGCTATCCCGATTCCCGCGCTGATGAATTTGGCCAGACGCGCACCCCGCCGCTTCTCGTGCATCGGCTCCTGCACGTGTTCCGGGCGCGCACCCACCCCGACCGCGTAACCCAGCGCCCGGTGAATGCCGGGAATTCGTTGCGCGGCTCTTATTTGCCAGGGTGCATGAATGGCTCCGGCGCTTTCAAAAACGCGGGCGATGCCGCGATGTGCTGCCAGCTGCATGGCCTGCGTAACCCGAGTGGGATATACGCGGCGCTTCTGGACCGCTGCCAGATCCGCCTCAGAGAGTCTTTTCTCCTTCAGAGGTCCCGCCAACATGCGGGCCGCAGCCACGGCGTCCTGAATCGCGAGGTTAATTCCCACTCCGCCTGCGGGCGACATGGCATGGGCCGCGTCTCCGATGCACAGCAGTCCGGGCAGGTGCCAGTTCCGCAGCCGGTTGATCCGGACAGTGAGGATTTTGATCTGCCCCCAGTCGCGCACTTCGCTCACTCGTTCGCCTAGCCAGGGAGCAATTTGAAGAATGGCGGCCCGGAACGCCTCGATGCCGAGCGTCTGAAGGCCGGAATACGAGCCTTTGGGGATAATCAGGCCCGCCTGGAAATAATCCGAGCGGTCGATGAGGATCAGCGCCAGCCCGAAGTTGACATTGCCGAGCACCTGAGACGGGTCGTCCGGCCTGCGGCTGATCTGAAACCACAGAACGTCAATCGGCACACCATGCTCGATGACTTCCAGTCCGGCGGCCCGGCGCGTTATGGAATGCCGCCCGTCGCAGCCCACTACGAGATCCGCACGGATCTTCACCTCTTGCCCGTCATTCCGGGCCACAACGCCGGCGATGCGCCTGCCCTCTTTCAGCAGGTCAATCACTTCGTGCTCCATCAGCAGTTGAAAGGCTGGGAAGTCCTTTGCGTGGCTTGAAAGGAAGCTCAGGAAATCCCACTGGGGCATGAGCGCAACGAACTTGCACCGCGCGGGAACGTGACGGAAGTCGGCAACCTCGAAAGTGGAATCTCCGATGACGACTCCAACTGACTCCACTTTCTGATGGGGCAACCTGAGGAACTCCTCAAGAAGACCGAGTTCCCCCAGCACTTCCAGGGTGGATGGGTGCACCGTGTCGCCGCGAAAATCGCGGAAGAAGTCCCGATGCTGTTCGAGCACCCTTACCTCGATGCCCTGGCGCGCCAGCAGATAGCCAAGCATCATGCCCGCCGGCCCGCCGCCCACGACGCAGCAACTTGTTTCCAAAACTGAAGACACCATCCACGCGCCGCCTCCCGCGCAGCTCTGGAGACGTTAGATGCATATCCGGGCCATCGGAACAGCACCGCCGGCCACAATGTGCGCAATGGCCCACTCGGTGCGCACAAATGGGGTATTCAGAGCAGATCGGCAGGCGGGCTATAGCGAAACCAGAGTGACTGTACCCAGAAGCCACATCACTCAAATCGACGCGACCCCCGGGGTCCCCAATGAGCGATTTATGCTCATTGGGGTGGGAGCAGCAGGGAGCGGCGACCCTGCACAGTCATCAAAAGGGCACACCTGCTCTGGTTTCGCTCTAGACGGAACCGGCCCGATCAGTAGACGGTTCTTCGGATGAAGTGTTCCTGCGCAGTTCCTAATTCATCGATTGAAAGGACATGGCGGGATCGGCTCCTGACAAATCGCCGAGGGCAACCGCCGGATGGGCAGACGGCGCCATGCACGCAAGAAACGTCGATTTGATCACGCGCAGATCGGAAAAGAACGTCGCGCGAGCCATGTACTCGAGATCGATCTTCGTCTTCGCGGGCCGGATAAACCGGTCGTAAAAATCGTCCAGCTGCGCCGGATGGACGTGGCTCAACAGCTCCTCTTCGTTGCGGAATGCGAGGGTGGCAGCACCGGTAACGCCGGGCCGGAACGGCATTGCATGAGCTTCGGTATACTTTGGCAGCTTGGGCCTTGGCCCGATAAGACTCATATCGCCGCGCAGGACGTTGTAAAGCTGCGGAAGTTCGTCAAGCTTCAACTTGCGCAGCAGGCGGCCCACGGCCGTTACGCGGCTGTCGCCGCTACGGGTCAGCCCAGGCCCTGCGCCGGGCCCCATGCCGGAATAGACCCTCATGCTGCGGAATTTGTAAATGGAAAACAGCACCCCTCCGCGTCCTACACGCTTTTGAACGAAGAAGGCCGGTCCCGGCGAAGACAGCCGGACGACGACTGCGATGAGCGCCATAGGCAAGGCAAAAACTGCAAGCGCCATGAAAGAGACAGCAAGATCAAGAGCACGTTTTTGCCATGAGGCAGTCCACGAGCTGGCGATTGGTGCGGTATAAGCTTGCCTGCGTGCCGGGACCCTGAATGCGAATGCGGGAATCGGAAGAGAGATAACCGGGGGGGCCGTCAGCCCGCCCTCAACATGGCCTGACTCTTGCATCAATCAACCTCGGGATAGATAGATAAGCGGACAAAACGCAGCACGTTTCCCGCGCAAGGAGCAACTGGCGGTCTGGTGGCACACTCTGCTGCGATTCCGTTACTACAAAAAACATCGCTCAGTTCCGGCGTATTCAGGCGGAGGAAGCCGCAGAGAAATCTCCTGCACCGTGCCGGAATGGACCCGTTCCCGAAATAACTTTCTCGTTGCAGCGAATTCACGGCGATCGAAACTGTGTACCGGGGCAAGCGGACCCCGGCGATGCGTGGCGCCCATCTGCGGGCCAAGGCGCGCTTGGGGCCAAAAGCATTCCATTCAGGCGGGAGTTTCTTTGAGGTCCGCTCGGTTCTTCCTTACTTCAGAACCTCGGCCGACGCCGCGCCGAGCGACATCTCAGATGCCCACTGCGACAATTCCATGAGCGCGATCATCCCTTTCGGCCGCACGGCCTTTTCCGGCACCACGACGGTGTCGCCTGCATAAAGGCGCACATTGTTCAGATTGGACGGATCGAAAATCGTGCCATTGCCTTGCCGGTGCACAACCGAGCCGTCCGCGCGCAAGACAAAGATCTGCCGCTGATCGGCTTCCCGGATGGGTCCTCCAGCCAGCTTTAGATAGTCGCCCACCTTCGCCTTCTCCGTGCAGAGGAAGGCATTCTGATTGAACACGGCCCCGATCACCTGTACCGTCGCAGGCCGCGGCGGGATCAGCAGTTTGTCTCCATCTTCAAGTGCGATCTCAGGCAAGTCGTTAACACTGTGGCTGGAGGGAGAAAAAGAGAGAACAATCCTGCCGGTGGCACGCAACTGACGCACTTGTTTCATCAGATTCTGGACCGTAGCCGCGCCGCTGCTCGAGGCCGGCGATTTCGCCTCGCTGCGCTGCAATTGGTGCTCGAGACTCTGCTCGTATTCGTCGAGCCGCTGCTGCTCGAGCACGCGCGTACTCTCCCGGGTAAACTCAGCACCATAGAGATAAGCCTTGGCGGTGAGTCCGCCGGCGCGCGCCACCAGCGAGCGCAGCGTCTCTCCCGGCGCCACGCTGTAAACGCCCGCATTCACAACTTCGCCTTCCAGCCGCACGTACTTTGTCTTGCGATCGGCAGGCAGATGAATGTCATCCTGCGAGAAGATGGTGACCACATCGCCCGCCTGAACGGCGAGGTCCTGCGTGCGGTCGTGCTCGAACACAAGCTTTCCCAGGTTGAAGGAAATCAACGAAGTGGTCATGGTGGCCGGATCGAGTCTCTCGATGACCGCGTAATCCCAATCGGTCTGCTGACCCGGAACGGACAATGCGGAAGATGCCGTCATCTCCGCGGCCAGCGGATTCGTCCCGAGGCTTGCGGCCTTCGATGTGAGCCCGGCCGAAGGCGGCTCGCCGCTTGCCGAAGTGAACTCCGGCGCCGGCATGCCGAGCTGCGTCCGATGCCACCAGTATCCGCGCGTCACCAGCGAGTCGCGGTCCGGAATCAGATCACTCAGGCGCATCCCGGCCGACCAGCGAAAGTGTCCCGGGTTCGCCACGGCTCCGCGCAGCGTGACCGTGTCACGATAATTTGACGCGATCGGATCGATGCGAACGATGTCGCCATCGGCAAGTCCAGTGCTCAGTCCCTCGGCGTCATCCTTGATCTCGAAGGCACTGCGCCGGGAGTGATCTTCGATGCGGTCAACCGTGATATGCGAGCCGGCGGCCATGGCGGTTTTGCCCCCGGCAAAAGCAATCAGGCCATTGATCGTCTCTTCGCCGCGCAACTCGTAGATGGCCGGCTGGCGCACGCTGCCGAGCAGCGCCACCTGCGCCCCGGCAGCAGGAATGTAAAGAACATCTCCCGCCATGAGTTGCCGGTCACCCGTCTTGTCTCCCTTCACAAGCAGATCGTAAAGGTCGAGATCGGTCAGCACCTGTCCCCCGCGCTTGAGCAGAACATGCCGCATCGATCCTGACGATGAGGGCCCGCCGCTTAAGAACACAGCATCGACAAGGGTGCAGAGCGCGCTCACCGTGTACTCGCCCGGCTGCCGCGCCATCCCGGTCACATAAATCTGAATGGAGTGCATCTGGCCCAGGTCGACTGTGAGCTCGAAGTTGCGGTAGATCCTCTCCATTGCTTCGCGCAGGTGTTGCTGGGTCTCGGCCACCGTCAGCCCCGCCACATGCAGAGCGCCGACCTTGGGAAGATAGATCTCTCCGTCGCGGCCGACGCGAACGTCGGCGCTAAAGTTCACCTGGCCCCAGATACGGATCTTCAATTCGTCGTCGGCTGCCAGCAGCAAGTCTGTCGGAGCAGGAGCGTTGTTTACCGGACCGAATGTGACCTGGGCGGTAAAGTATTTTTCGCCGAAGATGCTCAGTGACTCGCCGGTCGTGGCGGAGACAAAGCGTTCGAACTCCGTCAGCGGCTCAGTGGGAAGCTTAGCTCCACGTCCGGTAGAGCTGCCTGCGCTCAGCGAGGAACGCTCCGTATAGCCTGAGCCCGCACTAAGGCTGCCAACCGCAGTCGCGTCATTGGACGCATCGGCCCGAGGCTGCTTCTGTTCCGGCCCGGAAAGGCTGAAGACAGCCGCATCCTGCTGGCTCTCGGTCGTAGCCCCGGCCTGGTTCGGTAACTGGCAGTCGAGCGAGTCCTCATCGGAATCGCACTGGGCCTGCGATTGGGGAGCAGAAACGGCGAGCACGGCGGCAAGGACAAATCCGAATGCGAGCCGCCGGGCCGGGCGCATGCAGACAAGTGAATGGTTTCTCATACAGGCTCCATTCTTCTTGCAGAAGAGCCCTGAACTGTGTTGAAAAATACACGCCGCTCATGTGCCTTTCCCAATTTTGGACGCTTCACGAGAGCTTTCCCATTACCGAATGTCGCCTGCTTTCGAATACCAATTCGCTGCTGGCGAGATTTTGTTTCTCCGGTAATCTGTGCCCAGCTTTCAGGTCCAAGTGTGATTTCTGGCGGGACTCGAAGCCGTCGAAAGAAAGGAGACGATTTGTGGGCACGGAAGTTCATCCGCCCGTCTCAGACGTTGCAGCGCAGCGCAACACCGTCATCCGGCTGTGGGCTCAGCTCGCGTGGCGCCAGCGGAGCGCGGCATTCGGGGCCATGATGGCGCTCCTCGCGCTTTCGCTGGCCCTGGCCGTACTGCTGCCGAACCTCTACACTTCGACGGTTCTCATTATGCCTCCCCAGCAAAATTCCTCCTCCAGCGCCGCGCTGATGAGCCAACTCGGGAGCGTTGGTGCTGCGGGGGCGCTCAGCGGAGGCTTGAGCATCAAGAACCCGAACGATCTTCAGGTCTCACTGCTGAAGAGCCAAACCCTTGAAGACGCGATGGTGGCGCGCTTTCATCTCCGCGAGGAGTACCACAAGCGGTTTCTTTCAACTACGCGGAAGCGCTGGGAGCGGATGACCAAGATCGATAACGGGCTGAAAGACGGCCTGATCCGGATCTCGGTTTCCGATCGCGATCCGCGCCGTGCTGCCGAACTGGCTCGCGGATGGCTCGAAGAGTACGAACATCTGACCGCCTCTATGGCGGTGACGGAAGCCTCGCAACGGCGGCTCTTTTTTGAAAAGGAACAGGCGGGGGCGCGCGCCAGCCTCGCAGTGGCTGAGGAGAACCTGAAAGATGCCCAGCAGCGCACCGGCGTGCTGGAAATCGACGGGCAATCGCGCGCCATGATCGCTTCGGCGGCCATGCTCCGCGCCCAGGTGGCTTCCAAGCAAGTGGAGATCCGCGCCATGCGCGAATTTGCCGCCGGCCAGAACCCGGACCTGATACGCGCCGAGCAGGAATTGAAGGGCCTTGAGAGCCAGTTGTCCGCGATGGATGTGGACAGCGATAACGGAGCGGGCGACCTCGTCTCCGGCAAGGGGAAGATCACCCAGGCCGGTCTGGATTACACGCGTGCACTGCGCGAAGTGAAGTACCGCGAAGCGATGTACGAACTGCTCACGCGCCAGTATGAAGCGGCGCGCGTGGAAGAGGCCCGCCAGGGGCCGCTGATTCAGGTAGTCGATCCGGCGGCTGTGCCGGACCGTCCGGCTTACCACATCATGCTTTGGGTCACTGCGGGCGCGCTGCTTCTGGCTCTGCCGCTCATGCTCGCCGCGGCCTGGATTGCGGAGGCGGCATCGATTGCGCTCCGCCATCGCCGCCTCTGCGGATCGTGGAAGTCGGCTGTCGAACAGTTTCTGGCGGGAGAAGCGGCATGAAGGCACTTCGGGCCCTGGGCATGGACGGAGCCGTGATCTTCACGTTTCTCGCCAAGTCAGTGAGCATCGCTGGCAGCGTGGGCACCGTGCTGCTCATCGTCCGCTTTCTTTCGCCCATCGAACAGGGCTACTACTACACCCTGCTGAGCCTGGTCTCGCTGCAGATTGTCTTCGAGCTGGGATTCTCCGTTGTGGTGCTGCAACTGGCGGCGCATGAGGCCGTGCATCTGACAATCTCTTCGTGCGGCGAGGTGCGTGGCAATGCCGCGGCGCATGCGCGGCTGGCCTCGGCGCTGCGGCTCAGCGTAGGCTGGTACACCGTGGCGGCTGCAGCCATGGCCGCTCTGCTTGCGCCGGTGGGAGTTTTCTTCTTCTCGCGCCATGCCGGCCAGAACCAGGTCGCATGGCAGGGCCCGTGGCTGGCCGCGGTGATCGCCTCGTCGCTCAGCCTCTGGTGCACTCCTCTTTACGCCTTTTTGGAAGGTTGCGGCCAGGTGCGCGCAGTGGCCGCAATGCGGCTGCGCCAGGCTGGGGCCTCCGCTGCACTGGGCTGGGCAGCTTTGATTCTGGGTCATGGCCTTTACTCGCCGGCGATGGTCCTCGTCGGCTACTTTGCGATTGGCCTGCTCTTTGTCGCCCGGCACAGGCATTTGCTGGCCGGCCTCGTGCGCCACCGGGCGCCGTTTGCATCCATTGAGTGGCAGCGCGAGGTGTGGCCCTTCCAGTGGCGCATTGCCATCAGCTCCATGTGTTCCTACTTTACCGTTCAGGTCTTCATCCCCATTTTGTTCGCGCTGCGCGGCCCGGTAGAAGCGGGCCAGTTGGGCATGTCGCTGAGCATCACCGGCTACATGACAACGCTGGCGCTGGCCTGGACCTCGACCAAGTCCGCACCCTTCGGCAACATGATCGCGCGGCGCGCCTTCGAGCAACTCGATCTCCTCTTCCGCCGCACATGGAGCCAGTCGCTGGCCGTCTTCACTGCCTTCGCCGCAGCGGCCTGCACAGGCTCGGTTTTATTGCCCTGGGTCGCTCCCCGGCTGGCCGCGCGTCTGGTCAGCCCGGCCGCTTTTGCCTTGCTGGCCGCGGCTGCCGGAGCCAACTGCGCCATTCAGGGTTTGGCCACCTTCCTGCGCTCTTTCAAATCCGAGCCATTCCTTTTACAGTCACTGACCGCAGCGGCGGCGAGCCTGCTTTTGATCGCGCTCACGGCTCCCGAGTGGGGCAATGCCGGCGCGGCGCTCAGCTACATGGCCGCAACCGCGGGGCTGGCTCTGCCCTGGTCTCTCTCAGTTTTCGTACGCGCGCGCCGTGGCTATCTGACCGCCAGCTTGCCTATGTGCCCCAATTTCGCCCGCGAAGGCGCTTCAAGGAGTTAGAGATGCTTCTATCGAGATGTCGAAGGGCCGTTGACACATTTGCGCCGCCGCTTGGACGGTCGTACCGCTTGCTGCGCGACACCGCAATTCGCGGCCGCGCCCGGCAGACGGCCTACGGTTTCACGCTGTCGGGCGATCCGACGATGGCCGTCGAAGGATGGGAAGCCGATGAGATCGCTGCTTTTCTTGCCATGACCGAGACTCACGACGTGGTGGCCGACATCGGAGCCAACGTCGGCATGTACTCATGCCTGGCCGCCAGCCGCGGAAAGCCGGTCCTGGCATTCGAGCCGTCCGCGCGCAATCTGAACTATCTTTACCGCAACCTCTGGGAAAACGGATTCCGCGCCGTAGAGGTCTTTCCTATGGGACTGGCGCGCCGCCCGGGGCTCGGCCGCATCTACGGCTACGGCGGGATCGCCTCCTTTGTGCCGGGCTGGGCGCAGGCCCGCGAATCGCGTTTCACTCTGGTTCCGCTCACCACTCTCGATACGGTCGTGGCCGGCCGCTTCCGCGGCATGAAGCCGCTGATCAAGCTCGACGTCGAAGGCTTCGAGCTTGAGGTCCTCGCCGGCGCGGAAAAAACGCTCGATCTGGCTCCGAAGCCTACATGGCTGGTGGAAATTCTGCTTCGCGACGAGGTCATCCCCGGGGGCACGAACCCGAACTTCAGCGAAACTTTCCAGCTCTTCTGGGAGCACGGCTACAAATGCCGCAAGCTCGACCGAGCTCGAACCCCCGTGCTGCCCGACGACGTCAGACGATGGGTGAGCAATGGTCTTGTCGAAGCAGAAACGCACGACTTCTGCTTTTCGGCTGATTGAACCCCGAAACTTCGGAACCGCGCCCCGCAGGCAAATGGGTTCCGGCCAGAGAACAGGCATGTACGATCGGCTTCCAACGAAGGTTCTGATCACGGGCGGCAATGATACCGGAGGCGTGTCGAGCTTCGCCGAGGCGCTTTGCTCCGGCTTTGCGGGCCTCGGGATCGACGCCCGCATCATGGCTCCCGGGCGGGTGCAAGGTTGTTTGGGCCAACTCCGCGATCCCCGTGTGCTGAAGATCCTGAGCCTCTCGGCAATCTTCGCCGCGCCCATGGCCCGGCGCGCCATCTGCGTGGCGCACGGCTTTCCGCGCCCCGACGCGCAGGGATGGATCAAGACTCTGGGAATCGCCGGTTCCTACTGTCTGGCCAACAGGAGCTCACGGCTGGTTGCGGTATCGCACTACGTGGCCACGCACCTGCGCACCATCTTCAATTTCCGCGTGGACGCGGTGATTCACAACCCGCTGAGCAATCTGTTTTTCAATGCCGGCCCCAGCGATTGGCGCGCGCGCGACACCATCGTTTTTGCGGGCCGGCTGCATCCCGTCAAGGGCCTTGACCGCATTCTGCCCGCGCTTCTTGCTCTGGTTCGCGAGTCGCCCGGCCTGCGTGCAGTCATCGCCGGCGATGGTGTGCTTCGCCCCATGGTCGAAGCCGTTGCGGCCGAGGAGCCTCGCATCGAATTCGCCGGCCTGCTTTCGCACGCCCAACTGCTCCGCTTGCTGAGCCGCGCCCGCGTTTTTGTCTCCGGTTGCGAGACGGAGGCGCTCGGCATCAGTTACCTCGAGGCGCTGAGCCAGGGTTGCGCGGTGGTTATGCCTGCCTGCGGAGGCGGTCTCGAGATCGCGCCGGACGAGATCGGCAGAGCAGTTCATCTCTATTCGGGAACGGGCCACGAACCGGTCGTGAACGCGCTTCGCAGGGCTCTTCAATTCAGACCTCCTGCCGTCGATCTCAGCTCCTATGCACCGTGCGCCGTTGCGCGAGCTTATTTGGATCTCGACGCCAGTTCCTTTCCTGCGCACGCGGAGTTGGCGGAGGCGCTGCATGCATGACCGCATTCTGCCCGGGCGATCAACCGTGGCGGCGCGGGCAGCAACGGTTCCGGCAGATGCCGGCGCCGCGCCTGAGCCTGAGCACGGCAAATGGCTTTTTCTCGCGGCCTTTGCCTTCGCCTGCTTCCTCTTCTGGTGGCTTCGCAGCACTCTGTTTCGCACCGTCTTTCATCTTTCCGACAGCGTCGACGACTCAACCCTCGTCATCAGCGTCGTCGCTTTTCTCTGCTTTTTCGCGGCCTATCTCATTCCCAGGCAGGGCAGCGGCGCCCGGTGGTTCTCCGACGGAGTTCTCGACTCTTGCGCCGATTTCTCCTATCGGGTCACAGTCGCCTTGTTCTTTCCTGCGCTGCTTGTGGCCGTGCAGTTGTTTCTGACCAATGCGAAAGTCGATTATGGTTCGTCGGACCCCATACCGAGGCCTTTCCAAGTACTGCTCTATTCGCATCTTTTCTTCGGCTTTCTGTCGATCAGCGCGGCAGATCCCGGCCGTCTCGGACGCCGCCGCCTGGGTATCGCCTCCCTTCTTCTCACCCTCCCGCGCCTGATCATTTCGCTGCACGGGGCCCGCTTTATCCTCGCGCAGGCCGTCGTGCCGTTGCTGATCATCGCCGTAGGCCGTGGCTGGATCCGCCTTACGCTCAAGCGCATCGCATCACTGGCCATCGCGGGTTTGTTCATCATCTTCGTTCCAGCTATCACTCGCGGCGATGCCGTGATGGGCACGGACGGCGAGCTGCAGCTCTTCATGAACAGCGATATTCTCGGGCTTTTCCAGAACAACACCGATCTCAGCTACGAGCCCGGTTGTCCTCCGTTGCTCATCTCTCTCACCGCGAAGGTTGTTCCCTACAGCTTTCTGGGCGTTTGCACGATCGACAGCGGCGGCCTCAAAAATATGCCTGCCACGGTCGAGCGCATCCTCACCAACAACGATCCCGCGTCCTTTCAAGGCACCGCCGCAGGAACCGGATCGAACTATCTTCTCGAGCTCTACCTCACGGGAGGCCTGTTTGCCGTTTATGCGGGCTCGGCCCTGTTCGGCTTCAGTTGCAGAAGTTTTGTGCGCTGGACCAGGAGACGGTCGCTCTTTTCCGGAATTTGGGCGGAATGTCTGACCCGCGCATTGCTTGCCCCGCGCGGCAACCTCGGTTATGTATTCGAGCGCATCCCGTCGCTGATGGCCGCGACCCTTGCTCTTGTATTTGTCTTGTGGGTTCACCGCTACGTGCGGGAGAGTTGCTTCGGCCGCGCCGCCGGCCGATGTGAGACCTGAGGAGAAGCAATGAAGCTCTCGGTGCTGATGTCCGTGTACGCCAAAGAGTCCCCTGCCTTCCTGCGCGAGTGCCTGGAAAGCCTCTCCGCGCAGACGCGTCCTGCCGAAGAGCTCGTGCTCGTGGAGGACGGGCCGATTGGGGATGAGTTGCGCCAGGTGATCGAGCATTTTCGCGTCAGGCTCTCGATTCGTTCGGTTCGCCTGCCTTCCAATATGGGCCTGGGCGCGGCGCTGCGCCTGGGCCTGGCAGCCTGCCGCAGCGAGCTTGTGGCGCGAATGGACACTGATGACGTCTGCGCGCCGGAGCGCTTCGAGCGCCAATTGCAGTTTCTCGAGGAGCAGCCCGAAGTCGACGTCGTGGGCAGCGCCGTTGCCGAGTTTGACAGCGACTGGATGGCTCCTCACTCGGTGCGCCGGCTGCCGGCCCACGGTAAGGAACTGCTTCGAATCGCGCGCATGCGCACGCCGCTCAATCACCAGACTGTGATGTTTCGCAGGGAATCGGTCATGGCCGCGGGCAGCTATCAGCCCTGCCACGGCTTCGAAGATTACCATCTCTGGGCGAGGATGCTCGTGGCCGGCGCCCGGCTGTGCAACCTGGTCGAACCCATGGTTTACGCCCGCTGCGGGAACGGCATGCAGGAGCGGCGAGGCGGCTGGGGCTACATGCGGCGGGAAATCAGCGTACAGTTTCTTTTGCGCAGGATCGGTCTGATCACGACTCTCGATTGTCTGCGCAACATCGTTGCGCGCAGCCCGGTCCGCCTGGCTCCCTCATGCTTTCGCGCGTTCTTCTACCGTGCCTTTCTTCGCACGCGCTACGTCCCCCCGCGCTGGATTGCACAGACCGGAAGGTATTGGAGTGGCCCCGGGGGACGGTCAACCGGGTTTGGACGTTTCGCCGGCGGCCGAATCTGGCAACCGGCCGCTCGTCTCGATTATTACGCCGGTCTACAATGCGGGCCGCTGGTTGAGCGAAACCCTCGAATCCGTTGCCGCCCAGACTCTCAAGGATTGGGAACATATCCTCGTCGACGACGGGTCCACGGATGATTCCTGCCGCTTGCTTGAAGCCGCGGCAGCGCGCGATCCGCGCATTCGTATTCTGCGCATGCGCCGGAATATTGGCTCCCCGCAGGCGCGCAACCTTGCGCTCGACGCCGCCCGGGGACGGTATATCGCCTTTCTCGACGCCGACGATCTCTGGCATCCGGAAAAGCTCAGCCGCTCGCTCGGCTGGATGCAGGAGCATGGCCATGAGTTCATCTATCACGACTACCGCCACATCTCGCATGACGGCAAGCAGGTGGGTGCGCTGGTGAAGGGCCCCGAAGAGCTGAATATGCGGAGCTTGCACACGCGGCGCGGCACCGGCTGCCTCACGGTGGTTCTCGACCGGCACAAGATTTCCGATTTCCGCTTCCCAAATCTCAAGCGCCCCTACCGAGCGGAGGATTTCTGCCTCTGGCTGAGCCTGATTCGGAGGGGCTATGTGGGCCACCGTCTTCCGCTCGATCTGGCGCGTTACCGGCTTTCTCCGAATAGCCGGTCGGCGAACAAGCTGATGGGCGCAGTGAACGCGTGGCGGCTGTATCGAGATTTCTCGCGCCTTTCCTTCTTCCATGCCGCGCTGTGGTGGATTCAGTATGCATGGAACGATTTCTGGCTCTATCAGTATGCCCGCCCGCGATAGCGGCATCCGAGCCCTTATCCCCAGAGAACCTGTACACTAGGCTCGGAGAACCCGGGAGCGCCCCATGCCGTTTTTGAGGATGCACTATTTCCCCCTCGCGTGGCCATTTCTGCTGGCCTTTTTTGGCCTCTTCGCGATTCTGGTACTGCTGGTCGAACTTAAGATTCTCAAGTACGCCTACGCGCGCATGGGCATTCCGCCACGCTACATCCTGGCCATCCTGCTCCTCACTCTCCTGGGCAGCTCCATCAATATCCCCATCGCGCAACTCCCGCCCAAGCGGGTGGTGTCCAGCAAAGTGGTCCACTCCTCCGGCAGGCGCAGTGTGGTGCCAGAGGTCCGCGAGGTGCCCGCAACCGATCTCGCCATCAATGTGGGCGGCGCGCTGATTCCCATCATCCTGTCGATTTACCTGACCATCAAGAACCGGCTATTGGGCCCGGGCCTGATCGCCGTCGCAGCGGTTGCGCTGGTTGTGCATAAGCTTGCCCGTACAGTGCCCGGGGGCGTCACCGTGCCGATTTTCATCCCTCCCATCGTTGCCGTGCTGGTTGCGCTTGTGCTTTCACGGGCGCGTGCGGCGCCTCTGGCCTACATTGCAGGGAGCCTTGGAACCCTGATCGGCGCAGACCTGCTCAACCTCGGCAAAGTCCGCGACATGGGCGCGACGGTCGCATCCATCGGCGGAGCGGGCACATTCGACGGAATATTCCTGGTAGGCATTGGCGCAGTGTTGCTGGCTTCTTTCATCCAGCCGCGTCCCGCCGCGGAGTTGCGGCAACGGTACCGCGCCTAGCGCGCATCTCTCGCGGGCGGCGGGCCGGCGAGACAAATGGACCTGGCGCAGAAAGAGCGGGGGCAGCAAGACCGGACTTGATCAACTCCGGCCTCACGCCCCCGCATTTTTGAGACTTACAATTTCGCGTTAAGGTTAGCTTGCGCTCAGCACCACTTCGCCCACGTTCACGCTGTCGTCGGTTCGCACCGCGAGTTCCCTCGCGGCGTAGCCCTTGCACTCGGCGCGGAGCGTATATTCGCCGCCCACGGCCAGGCCTTTGAACTCGAAGTCGCCCAGAAAGTCGGTCTCGGCTGTGATCGCCGCGCCGCCGGCCTTAGGCTCGAGCGTAACCTTCACGCCCTTCGCGCACTCGCCCTCTTTGCCCGCCAGCAGCACTTCGCCGGCGATAAAAGGCTTGGGAAGGCTGTAGTACTGAACCAGCGGATTTGTCCCCAGTTCGGGCCGCAGGCTCTCGTAGCCCGGTTTTTCCTGCATGGCTTTCGAGACCGCGCTGTTGGCATCGTCCAGATCGCCAAAGGCCAGCGCCTGGTTCGGGCAGGTCTCAACGCAGCGCGTGGTTTTCTCGCCTGCATCGATCATCTGCGCGCATAGGGTGCATTTCTGCGCCAGTCCCAGCTCCTCGTTCCAGAAAATCATTCCGTAGGGGCAGGAATCCACGAGCTCCTTTTTGCCCTTGGCCTTCACCGGATCGACGATCACGATTCCGTCCGGGCGGCGATAGACGGCATCCGAGGCCTCCATGCACGGCGCTTCCTGGCAGTGCTGGCACATGACCACGGTGTAGTCCACCTTCACCTTGCTGGCTGAGCCGTGGGTCTTCTCTTCGATGCGCATCCAGGCCGGCGCCTCGTCGGGCTGTGAGGCCGAAAGCGGCGCATAATCGTTGCCCACGAACTCGTCTTTGCAGGCCAGAAAGCAGGAGTAGCAGCCTGTACAGCGCGTTGCATCCACAGTAATTGCGTATCTTGGCATCTCTATCCCCTCCACTTTCTCAACTCGCAGAGGCACGAGTTGGGCGTCATGCCCGGCGCATGCTTCGACAGCATCCGGGACGATGTCAGCAAGTTGACGCAGCCGCCCTTGTCAGTAGAACCCGGCGTGCCAGGCTCCAGCGGATCGTAGCGGGCCGTGCAGCCGTAGCTGTGCAGCACTCCCTGCGGAACGCGCCACGTGACTTCAGCGATGCAAAGCACCGAAGCGCGGTCGTTGTAAAGCTCCACGATGTCGCCGTCCTTGACGCCGCGCGCCGCCGCGTCGTCGGGATGAATGCGCGCCGGCCACCAGTAGTAGCCGTCCTTCTTCACGCGGTGCAGCGGAATCTGGTTCAGCCACGAGCTGTGGTTGTCGTAGTGCGTGTGGAAGCTGAAGCGCGGGTGCGGCATCGTGATCTGCAGCGGATACTTGTCGTACGGCCCCGTCTTATAGCCCTCCCACGACGGAATCCAGTGCGGTACAACCGGCCGCTCCTCGTCGTCGGGCATATTCTGCCGCAGGCTCTCAGAGGCAAATTCGATCTTGCCCGTGTACGTTCCGAGCTGATCGGCGCGGTCGGTGTTCCGCCGCGGGTTGCCCGTGTCTGCCGTATCGTCAACCCGGTTCTCGGCGAACCAGCGCAGCCCAGGCGCCCGCTTGTAGTCCTTCATGTCCGGACAGGGAATGATGTGGTAGCCCTTCTTTTCGAAATCTTCCCAGGAGAGCGTCTTGGCGAGATCGGAGGACTCGTAGAACTTCCGCGCCCAGTCGTCTTCCGTATTGCCCTCGGTGAACTCTTCCTTCATGCCCAGCCGCTCGGCGATCAGCGAGAGAATTTCGTAGTCCGATTTCGACTCGCCCATCGGCTCCAGCGCCTTCTGCTCGCGCACAATCACGCGATAGTTGTTGCCGATGTGCGCATTGGTGGTATAGCCGCCGCAGGCCGCCCACTCACCGATGTCGGCCCGCTCAAGGCCCGTGCAGGCGGGCAGAATCACATCGGGGAAGATTGACTCGCTTCCGTACCAGCAATCCTGCATCACCACGAACTCCAGCTCGGGGCTCTGGTACATCTTCACCCACTTGTTGGTGTCGCTCATGGTGCCCATGAACGAGCCGCCGTAGCGGTAGAACAGCTTCACCTTCGACTCGCCCGGCATCGGATAAGTGTTGTGAATGAACTGCTGTTCCAGCGTCCGGCCGCAGAAGCCATCGCCCCAGAATTCTTCTTTGCCGTTGAGCACGGCGTCAGGGAGCGTAAGCCGGAACAGGCGCTGCTTGGTCTTGTTCTGCAGTGCCAGGGTCTGCTTGGCAATGGGCGAGCGGCCCATCTGCCCGCGCGGCTCCGCGTAGGCCGGGAACCAGATGCTGTGGTCGGCCGGAGAGCCCATCGTGGTGCCCCAGATGTTGATGCCCGGCTTGCCCAGTCCCTGCATGGCCATCAGCAGAACCATCATGCGCGCCCACTCGGTGCCGTAGGCCGTGCGGCAGGCTGAGCCCTCGCCGCCGCGGCTGCCGCAGCTCACGCTGGTGCGCTTCGATGCCCACTCGCGGGCCAGCGCCACAATCTTGCGCGCCGGAATCCCCGATTCCTTTTCCGCCCACTCAGGCGTCTTGGGGAGTTTGTCGTCCACTTCGCCCAGGATGTAGGCCTTGAACTGGTCGAAACCGAACGTCTTTTCCTCGATGTACTTCTTGTCGTAAATTCCCTCGGTGATCCACACGTAAGCGATAGCCATCGCCAAAGCCGTGTCACCGCCGCCCCCGGGGCGTACCGGCAGCCACGTGCCGTCCATCGACGCATTCGTGTAGTTGTAGAAAGGATCGATGAAAACCGTCTTGATTCCCTTCTCCTTCAGCCACACCCGCCAGATCGCCGACTCCTGCCCGCTGTAAGTGCCGCGCGTCGAATCCGGATCGTTCGACCAGAAGACGATCATCTCGGTGTTCTGCAGGCCGTCTTCCAGCAAATCGAACTGCGGCGGCATGCCCAGCCGCCAGTGGAAGCCGTAGGTGTGCGTCGCGCCCCAGTGCCAGCCTTCCCAGCTATCCGGGTTGTCCAGCACCGGCGTGTAGTGCAGCATATTCATGAAGCGGTGGAAGGGGCCCATCTTGTAGCCCACGATTCCCCAGTTGTGGTGCGACGAGGTGATACCGCTCAGCGCGGAATTTCCATAGGTCTCGATCACGCGCTTGAATTCGCCGGCGACGATATCGAGCGCCTCATCCCAGCTGATGCGCTCATAGCCGCGACTTGCCGCGGTTCTGCGGATTGCGCTCGCCCTTGGGATCGAAGTCCACCCGCTTCATCGGATAGAGGATGCGATTCTTCGATTCCAGCCGGTTCCGTTCCGCATGCACGTAAGGGGCTATGCGCAGCGCGCGGGGCGGAGAGTACTTCTTGCCTCCCGCCTCGATCGTCCACGGCTTGTACTCCTCCTGGGGAACCTGCATCGGACGGACGCGAACCACCTTGCCGTCCTTCACATACACCGACAGCGGGCCTCCGCCCGTCAAAGTGAAAAACTCCTGCTCCACTTTGGACTCTCCTTTGCGTGATGAATTTCACGCTTGCATCGTAGATTGATATCCGCCTGACTCACCACAAATTGGTGCGAGCCAGGCGGATATTCATTTTTAACTTCTAGCCAGTTCTAGCCTTTGGCCAGCGGAACGTCGCCCAGGTTAACATCCTTCGCCGTACTCACCTTCAGGAAGGACTTGGCGGCGTACCCATTGGCTTGAATGGTCAAGTCATACTCGCCATCAGCCAGGCCCTGGAACCAGAAGTCGCCCCACACGTCCGTCGCAACTGTTGTTACGTCGCCCTTGGGTCCCTTCAGCACGCAGTTCGCTCCAATGACGACCTCTTCCTCGACGGGGTCATACACGGTCCCTGCGATGAATTTCTTGGGTATATTCAGATAATACACCCGCGGTGCTGTCCCCGCTTCCGGCTTCAGAATCTCGGCTTGGGCGATCAGATCCTTGAACTCCGATTCCTCGCCGAACTTCAACGCCTCTGTTGGGCACTGATCGGCGCAACGGGGTATCTTCCATTCGCCGCCGTCCAGCAGGTGAGCGCAGCCGGTGCATTTTTGAGCTATGTTCAGGCTCTCGTTAAAGTAAATCACGCCATACGGGCATGCGTCCTCGCACGCCTGGCAGCCGGTGCACTTCACTGAGTCGATGATGACCAGGCCATCTTCTCTCTTGTAAAGCGCGCCCTCGATCGGGCAAGCCGGGATGCATGGCGCATTGTCGCAGTGCTGGCACATCAGCGGGACAAAGTGCATCTTCACCTTGGGCACAGTCCCGCAGATGTACTCGTTCAGTTTCAGCCAGAACTGGCCGGTATCGGGTTGAGGCTTGGCAATTGGAGACCAATCGTTGCCAACATGCTCGTCCTTACAGGCAATCTGGCAGCTGTAGCAGCCATTACAAATTCCTACATCGATTACAAAGGCTTTCATTCCATGCCTCCTTCAACCCAGCCGTTAAAGCGCTGACCGTACCCGGGATCGTAATCGCGACTGAAAGCGTCGTCGAACGATTCAGGATCCATCGCGCGCCATTTCTGATAATCCCCTTCGGTTACCTTCTGCACATCGACCAGATAGCCGCTGGTGGCCTGGCCGACGGCGTTCCTTGAGGTAATACCGTTCGGGGCGATGGTGTTGATCGCGCCGCCGCGATCGACATCGTTGATGATGGGATCGTGCCGTGCGCCGTGGTCGACGTAGCAAACGCGGGGCATCATGCGCTCCCATACGCGCGCTCCGCATAGAACCACGCCTCTCTCGTTCAAGACTTTGACAATGTCGCCGTCCTTGATTCCGCGCGCGGCAGCGTCCTTGGGATTCATCCAGACAGGTTCGTACCGGTAGCCGTCCGACGCCAGCACTTTGCAGGTGACGATCTCACGCGTCCAGGAGATGTCGTCTCCCTGGGCGTGGGTGCGCCACCGTCCGTGGTTTGACATGCACAGCAGCGGGAACATCGCCGCCCGTTCGCTGGATAGACGCTCGTCGTGGGTTTCGCCCCGCTCGATCCACTTGGGATAGGGCGGCCGCTCCTTGTCGTCCGGGAAGTGCTTGGCCAGCCGCTCTGAGTAGAACTCCAGCTTGCCCGAGGGAGTCTGCAGCGGATTGTTGTCCGGGTCCTGATAGAACTTTCTGAAGCCCGGCGTATCGCATTCCCAATCCTTGGCGACAGCGTAAACGTAGTACTTCTTTTCGTAGAATTCATCCCACGAAATCAGCTTCGCCATATCCATGGTCTCGAAGCATTCTCTTTGCAGGTCCAGGGTCGTCTTACCCTCTGAGAACTGTTCTCCGTATCCCAGTTTGTCTGCGATGGCCAGAACGATCTCGTAATCGCTCTTCGATTCGCCGATGGGATGGATGGCCTGCTCCTGCAGGGTGACGCTCTGGAAGTGCGGTCCCTGGCGGGTGTTGGTGACGATGTCTTCCACCTCCAGCGTGGTGTTGGCCGGCAGGATGATATCGGCGTAGATGCACTCGTTTTCCAGCCACGGATGCTGGGCGACGATGCATTCGATCGAATCGTGCTGGAAGGCGTCGATCGTCCAGTTGCCATGGTTCCAGCAGGTAATACGGCAGGGCGTATCTGTCCAGATCATGTGGATCAGGGCGCCGTCTTTTTCATTGGGATAGGTGTACCGGATGAACTGGTCTTCCGTCAGGCCTTCCTGTCCGCCGTTTCCGAAAAAGACAAGGGGCGGTTTCAGAATGGCGTCCTGAATCAGCGTCTTCGGGATCAGCTGCGGGCCCCATGCATCAATGGTGGTGCGGCAGGGCTTCTTCAGGCGCTCGCTCAAGTCCGGATTGAAGAAACGGATGCTCTTCAGTCCTTCGGCCCTCGGCATGCCGAAGTAGGAGATCTGCCATTGGTGCACGCCGGGACCGCCGAGTCCCTGCATGCCGAGCAGAATGCATTCCAGACGGCCCGGCTCGTGCGAGAAAGGACCTCTGATGAACGAGCCGCCGAAGTAGTGGACGATGGATGTCACCTTCTTTGCGAACTCCCTGGCCAGGGCCTTGATCGTCCATGGCGGCACGCCGCACTTCCCATATGCCCACTTGGGCGACTTGGGAACGCCGTCATCCTTGCCCAGCACATAGTTCTCGATGTATTCCATCCCAACCGCGTGGGTCTTGACATATTCCTTATCCCACGTGCCTTCCTTCACCCACGTGTAAATGATGGCAAGCTGCAGCGCGGCGTCGGTATTGGGCAATACCGGGATCCACTTGTCCGCGTGCACCGCGGCGCCGTAATTCAACTCGGGGCAGATATAAATCTGCTTGATTCCGGCCTGCGTCCAGAAGTAGCAGATGCGGGTGGCATACTGGCCTGTGAAGCCCCACGGAGTGGTCTCCGGATCGCCGCCCCAGAACAGAACCATCTCGGAGTGCTCCGAGATATCCTTCAGCACATTCGCCGCCGGCGACATCATGCCCTGGAAGCCCTGGCCCCAGACGTGCTTCGATCCCCAGTACCAGCCTTCCCAGCTATCCGGCTGTCTTACCTGCTGGGTAAAGCCGCCCATCATTTCCAGCAACCGGGCCTGGTGCCCGTGCGGGGTGTGAATCGTCTTGCATTCGCCGTGTCCGTCGCCCTGCGCCAGAATGGCAAGCGGGCCGTACTCTTTGTGAATGCGCCTCACTTCGTCGGCGATGACGTTGGTCGCCTCTTCCCATGAGGCGCGGCGGTACTTGCTCTTGCCGCGGTTCTGGGGATTGCGCTCGCCCTTGGGGTCCCAGTCAACGCGGATGAGAGGATACTTGATGCGGTTGGATGAAAAGGTTCTCTTCTTGTAGGCCAGCGAGAAGGTGCCGGGCAGCGCTTTCATCAGCGGTGACAGCGACTCCCCGTTCCTTTTGATCGTCCACGGGTTGAAATTCTTGGAATCGTATTTCCAGTCGTATTTGAACGGCCTGATTCGAACCGCTTTGCCGTCCTTGACATCGACCATGACTTCGCCGCCGCCGCCGAGCAGACCACCCAGAGCAAGGGACTTCAACACCGTCTTGTCCGGCTTCACGTCGACTTTTTTCATTTTTTCGTCTGACATATTGCTTACTCTCCTTCGAGGAACTTGAAGCCGGACGCTCGTCAGCACTGGGGCAAGGCGTCCAAGCCGCGGTTACGTAGTTAAGAGTCCAAAACACATCCCGAACGATCGTGCCGAAACACCACGGCTAGGGCGTGAATTGAGGTACAAAACCCATCTCTTCGGTGTGGAAGACCTCCTCCTGCAATTCTTCAGGCTTGCAGGGCCAGGCCTTGCACAACAGGCAGGTAAGGTCCGGAGATCCGTACATCGGATCCAGATGGTCGTTGCTTGTCAGCACATTGGGATTTGAGAGGAAGATTCCGTGATAGCCTTTGGCCCCCTCCTCGGGATAGAACCAGTTGGCGGTGGTCATCAGAACTCCCCGCAGAATGCCCGGGAAGAGCCTGGCCTTTTGCCGGATGCGTCCGCGCGGCGATTCGATCCAGATCCAGTCGCCGTCCTTGATTCCATACTTGGCGCCCGTATCGGGATGGAGCTGGGCAGTGGGATACTCCATGAAGCTTCTCAGCCATGGAATATTCCGGTACTGGCCGAGGAAATAGAAGGGTTGACGGAAGCCGCTGCTCATCACCAGGGGATATTCCTTGGCGAGATCGGGAGTGCTGTAGGGGCTCTCCCCCGGTTCCCTGAACACCGGCAGGCCGTCGTACCCCAATTCCTCCAGCCTCTTCGATTTGAATTCGAACTTGCCGGTTGCAGTCGGGAAACCGCCGCCCTCTCTCCAGTAATCGGTCTTGTACTTGTAATAGACCTGATCCTTGCCCCAGCAGCCGCTCACAATCTTTTCGCTGAATTCCTTCCACTTCATGGTGCCGTCGTTGCCTCTGCGCACCTCGTAGTCGAGAAGTTCCTTGACGGTATCGAACCAATATTGGGGTGCGCAGCGTTTGCCGATTTCGTTGAAGATCCAGGCATCCGACTGCGCCTCGCCGGGCGGATCGACCACCTTGTTGTGGGCGGAGATGAAGAAGCGGGGGTGCATGTCGTAGATATCGTCCAGTTCCAGCCAGTGGGCCGCGGGCAGAACAATGTCGGAGATCTCTGCCATGGGCCCCATGAACAGGTCCACGTGGACCAGGAAGGGCGTCTTTTCAATGGCCGCGGCCACCTCCTTGGTGTTGGCCATGTGCACGATCTGCTGGCCTCCCACGCTGAGCCACACGTGAATCGGGGCCTTGCCGGAGAGAATCGCCTTGACCATCGTGTCCGGGTTGCAGGTTCTGGCGGCGCCCAGCTTGAAGCGATCGATGCCGATGATCTTGCTCTTCATTTCATCGGTCAGCGGAATCTCGAGGAAAACGTCTTCGATCAACCCCGTATCGGGCAGAACCCAACTGACCATGCTGCCCGGCCGCTCGATGTTGCCGGCCATTCCCATCAGGCAGGTGATCGCCCTCAGCGTGTGGCCGCAGTTGGCCTGCCGTTCCAGCGAACTGCCCACCTGAATGCAGCCCGGCGTATCGATGGCGAACATCCTGGCCGCCTTGACGATCTTGTCCTTCGGCACCCAGGTAAGCTCGGAGACCTTCTCGGGAGTAAACGGAGCCACTCTCTCCCGCAGCTCCTCGAATCCATAAGTCCAGTTATTGACGAATTCCTTGTCCCAAAGCTCTTCCTTGAAGATCACGTTCATCATGCCCATCGCCAGGGCGCAGTCGGAGCCCGGCCGGGGCTGCAGGTGCAGCGTGGCGCGGCTGGCGTAGGCCGTGGTCCGCGGGTCGATGACGATCAGATTCTTGCAGTAGTCGAGCGAGTGGATGAACCAGTTGCACATCTCCGAGTCGGCGCTGGAAATCTCCAGTTGCTTGGCCCACATGATCTGGGTCTTCGGGAACTCGCCGCCCCAGCCGTGATAGTCGCAATAAAGCCGTCCGTAGCCGGTGACCAGGCCGTAGAGCCCAAGCCGTGGACTGTGGCACACGTATCCAGGAGTGATCACGTTAGCCGTTCCCAGGGATCTGGCTAAACGGTGCGTGTACCGGTTATAGCCGCGGCCGGTTCCCTGGGAGATGGCGATCGTCTCCGGGCCGTATTGGACCTGGGCTTCCTTGATCTTGGCTTCGATCGTGCCCAGCGCCTCATCCCAGCTGATGCGCTGCCACTTGCCTTCTCCCCTGGCGCCGGCCCGTTTGATCGGATATTGAATTCGATAGGGATTATCGATGTGCTGAATGCTCGAGAGCCCCTTGGCGCACATCGTTCCCCGGGTGAGGGAGTCCGGGTTGCCCTCAATATGAATCGGGACGCCATCCTGAACGGTCACTCGCACACCGCATCCGCCATGGCAGCTTTTACACGTTGTCAGAACTACTTTCTTTTCGCTCGTGACGATTTCTTTTTTGCTCATGGTTTTCTCCCTCACACATGCTTTCCAAGGATTTTTGCCTTGGGCAGAATCGGTTCGTAGTATCCGACCTTCAGAATGCAGTACTTCAATCCGAAAGCGCCGCAGGTGTGCGCGGCGACAGCGACAATCATCAACACGGCCGAGGTGTCGCCGCCGACCAGGAGCGTCTGCAGAGAGATCGCCATAGGAACAACGGTGCCCAGCAAGATGGTTGCGATCCAGAAGGGCAAAGCTGCACTGCCTGCCATCAGTTGCCGGGACGAAAACCACCCGGTGGTGGATCGATAGAAGCCGTTCAGGATGTAGCTGAAGATAAGAAGCACATTGGCAAGCAGCAGAATCCGCGTGACACTCTCAAGAGGCGCGGTATTGACGCCGCCCGCAATCATCCCCACGCCAATCAACAAGGCCAGTCCATCTGCGATACCCGCATTCGTGATGACGATGGGCAAAAGGCCTGTATTCCAGAACGGAAGGCTCTTGCAGTAGCTCATCGCAAATCCGCAGTAGATTCCGGTCAGCAGGCAGAAGAACCCGGCCAGCACCTTTACGAAGACATCGAGGGCGCCGATGGGGCTGCCATGCATCACCAGCCAACTGGTCGCCAACTGGCATACGCCGAGGCCGCTGAACACCACTGAGAAGAACGTCCCCCTGGCAATCCAGGAAGTTCTCCAAGCCTTGGTGAAAGGAGGCATCGCCCGCCAGAAGCGCCAGGGCCTTCCAAGGTATAGAAAGTGCAGGGGGAGTTTGAGGCCAACTACGATGATCCAGCCTCCGAGAGCGCCCCACCAGGCAATGGTAGGTGACCAGCTGCTCGCGAACAGAGATACGATGTAAAGCCCGGTGCCTAAGCTTGAAAAGACCTCAGCCAGCCAGATGAGCAGCCCCTGCCCCTCGATCCACTCGGTCTGCTGCATGGGGTTGACCATCCACTCATGGGTCACAATCCACTGACGCGCCGTTTGTCGAACTACTTTGGCCATGGTCACTTCTCCTCTTGTTTCTTCGCGCGTCCGAATATTTCGCGCGCTCTCTTTTCCTGGCTGCTTAAATTGGGCATATGACTGCCGGTCATGGCCCAATCGGGAGCGATATTGGATTTGCCGCCTATATGGCCGTCGATGTACCAGACTGAGGGATCGGTCCCGTACTCCTCCTGGAGCACAAATCCATTGCGTTCCCTGATGAGCTGGGAGACGTTGCTTTCCGGATCGTCCAGGTCGCCGAAGGTGAGGGCGCGCGCCTGGCAGGTGTTCACGCAGGCCGGCGACGCGTCCCGGTCGATGCCGGGCTTGAGTCCCTTTTCCGTGCCGGCGTCGATTCTCTCCATGCAGAAATTGCACTTCATGGTTGTGCCGGTTTGGTGCGGATACAGCTTCTCGCCCATCTTCTCGAAGCGGGTCTTGGGATAGCCGGGGAAATACCCGGGATCCTTTTCCTTCGACAGGAAGCTCCGGTTCTGATAAGGGCAAGCTACGACGCAGTACCGGCAACCGATGCACTTGTCGGCATCGATAAAGACGATGCCGTCTTCCCTTTGCTGGCTGGCTCCGGTCGGGCACGCGTCCACACACGGCGCATCTTTACATTGGTTGCAGCGCACCGGGAATGTGGTTACGTCCACCACTCCTCCATCCTCGGTTTCGCTGGCGATCAACTTGACCCAGGTGACTCGCAGCGGAAGAAAATGCTCAACTCTGCAAGCAGCAACGCAGCCATGACAGCGCATGCATTTCGTAAGATCAATCACCATTCCCCATCTCATCGTTGACTCTCCATTTTCCCTTGCGGCTCTCTTTGAAAAACCCGGAACGGTCTGAGCACGCCGGAAACGATATTTCTCTCTTCGAATTTGTCCCTAGCCGCCGGCGATAGAAAGCGCGCGGCGGTTCTTGCTCGCTGGCGGGCGCGACCACAAGGGACTGCCCGCCTGCATGTTTTCCGTGCTCAGGTAATAGCCCATCGAGCGGGCAATTTCCGAAGCGGTCGACAATAGTTCCCGGACGAAGCCCTCGCAGCGCTCGCCCAGCAGAATTTTGGAAGAATGCGAAACGCTGATCGCCCCGGCCAGGCGCCGCTTGTGCGAAAACACGGGCGTTCCCAGCGCGGCCACGCCGGTGATCATCTCTTCGCGATTGATCGAGTACCCTCGTTCCCGGGTCTCTTCCAGGTCCTGCAACAGGAGTTTCTGATCCACGATCGTGTTCGGTGTATGCCGGACCATATTAGTAGTGCGCAGGTACTCGTTCAATTCATCGGGCGGGAGATAGGCCAGCATCGCCTTGCCCAGCCCCGAACAATACGCCGGAATCCGAGGACCGATCTGGTGCGAAAGCGAATCGTGCGACTTGGGCAGGGCCATCAGCGTGGTGAGCACCATGCCTCCCTCGAATACCCCCACTCGCGCGTTGAGTCCTGTGCGGTTGGCCAGTTGCTGCACTTGGCGCGACGACTGCGCGTTGATTTCGAGGCTTCCGGCGTACACCATGCCCAACTCAAACAGTCTTGGCCCCACAGTATATTTGTGTGTCTCCGGGTCCTGGCGCAGAAACCTGTCCTGTTCGAGCGTGGTCACCAGACCCCACACCGTGCCCTTGTTAAGTTTCATGGCTGCGGCGATCTCGCTGATCCCCAAAAACGTGCCTGTCGAGCCAAATAGGGACAGAATGCCGAGGGCGCGATTTACCGACTGGACAATCATTGGCGTATGACAATGTCAGACGTTATATGGATTTATTCTGCTGCCTGACGGTAGTGCGCTTCATCACATCCTGTCAATAAAAATAATTGCGTCACTAACATACGACATTGTTATCTAAATACGACAATAGAATCAGCAAGATACGTAAATTCGAACTGTTGGCCATATCAATAGCTGAAAATCCCGTCGCTCCCGCACCCAAACTTAGCGCTCTGCAAGCCTAGCCGACGGGCCGCTTATTCGGGCGAGGAAAGCGCAGCGGCCCCTGGGTGAATGGACTTGGTTTCGCACGCCGTCGCCGGTGAATTTACGCTCTGCGTGTGGGACTTTGGAACAGGCTCCTCTTGCCCGGCATTGTCCCTTCCTGTCCCCTGGCGACCGTTCATACCGCTTGAAACCGGCCGATCTGACATTTATAACCAGAACCGATCCCGCAAGAGGGTAAAGTTGTGCGAGTCTTTTGCTGGTGGCGCCAAGGCCTTCCACAAGGACATTGTGAGGAAGTCACTGCTACAGTGATACTGCCCAAAATCTTGAGAGCGGCTGCGATTTGAACAGAAAGGAACAGGGAAGAATTGTGATGAGTGAACAGATTCGCAATCATAGCAGACGAGATTTCATGGTTGCCGGTTCGGCGGCAATCGTGACGCCGGCGCTTCTGAATCTGGCGGGACCGGCGGCGGCGGCAGCGGCCACGGCAAAGAAGGCGAACAAGGACAAGATCTACTACATTACCAGGAAATGCATCGGCTGCCATGCGTGCAAGATCTTCTGCCCTCAAAAGGCCGTCTACTTCGGCGTGCGCAAGATGGAGATCGATCAGGACAAGTGCAATCAATGCGGGACCTGCTATAACGAATGCCCCATCAGCGTGATCGAAGAAATCAAGCTCTGAATCCTGGAAGGAGGACGTTTTATGGCTGCAAAGATGATGGATTGCGATTTGGTTGTGATAGGCGCCGGCGGCATTGGCTCCATCTGCGCCGTGAGGGCGGCCGACCTTCTTCCGGGCAAGAAGGTGATCGTGCTGGAAAAGGCTAAAAGACCGGGCGGCGCCAGCTACTTTGGCCATGGCCCGATGATCAACGATTCGACGTGGCAGAGGAATGCGGGAGCGCAGCCAAAGGAGCCTCAGGATATCTCCGGGCAGTTCTTCGATTTTCTGGTCTCCAAAGGAGAGGAGGATGCGAAGAAGTACTTCAAGCTCGGAGAAACCAAGATGCCGGTTGCCTCGAAGTTCGGCTTGGACATGCCGAGGCGCGTCGATAAGTACAAGGATTTGGACGATGCGTCCATCGGGCCCGGCTGGTGGGGGACGTATATCGTCGACAAAATGATGGAATGCTGCAAGAAGATGAATATTCCTGTGCTCACCGAAACCAGAGCAAAGAAATTCATCAAGGATGCAAGCGGCAAGGTTACGGCTGTCGTCGCCGAGACCAGCGACGGCGAGCTGCAGGTGAACTTCAAGGCGTGCTTCATCGCTGCGGGCGGTTTCGGGGCCAATGACAAGAAGTGTCAGGAGATTTGGCCGAAGGTCTTTAACAACATACCGATGCACAACCTTAATCCGCCGTCTTTGACGGGGGATTGGATCGAGTTCGCCCAGGAGATCGGCGCTGGGGTCGACCTGAAGAACGCATGGCCCAATGTCCAGGGACCGATTCATCATCCCTATTCCTATACGGTGGTGAATATGGCGCGGGCCAGCGTAATGCAGTTGCAGGTGAATCTGGATGGCAAGCGCGTAGCCGAGCCGGGCGGGCACGGCGCCGGCAGCGAGTCGGCCGATCCCATGGTGTACAGCATCGCCGGTCAGGACGTCATGGAAAAAGCCGCTGAGACGGCCGCGGAGGTGATTGGAGAAGCCTATGAGCACGAACTCGCCAAAAACCACTGGAGAGAGGCCGTGGAAGAAGAGGTCGCAGTCGACGAAAAATGGGGCTATGGCCAGCACATCACCAAGGCGGATTCGCTGGTCGATCTGGCGTTGAAAATAAAAATTGATCCCCTCGCTCTCCTTGCCACGGTGAAGGCATACAACGAGGAGGTGACAGCGGGCGGGGATCGGGCGGCGGCAACGCCGGACACTCCGGGTGCTCCGGCCAACAAGTTCTACAGCCACTTCTTCCAGGGCGCCGCATCTCCGATGCCGATTAAGAACGGTCCTTTTTACGCCATCTTTGGGCAGCGCTTCAAGCAGTGCACGCACGGAGGAATCATTGTCACCGTGAATCACGAGGTCCTTGACGCTCAGGGCAATGTGATGCCGGGCCTTTATGCGGGCGGCGATTGCACCACGGAGTACTCAGCCAAGACAGGCGCCGCCCAGCCCGGCGGACCGGGTGGCGGAGGCGGCATGCCAGGCGGCGCCTCTCTCTTCGGCAATTTCACAGCGCGCGCAGGCGGAGGGATGTCGGGGCTATGCCAAGGCGTTGCCGCTGCAGCCAGCATCGCAAAATACCTGAGCAACGCCTGACGCGGGGCTGTCGCTCGGTCAGCCCCATGGGTTCCAGGGTCCGTTCGTCCGGCCCCTGGAAAACTCGCCGTGTAGCAGGAAACTGACTGATTATTTGGGTTTAGCCGATCGTTGTGCAGCGGACGCCCGTCATTTCCCGCTCCTGTCCTTTCATGACCGATCTTGTCTATTGAGCTGAATGTCACAAAGTGTCATTGTGGTATTACAATCGTGGTCAGATTCCCTATCAAGTCTGGGCCAAGGAGTACCTCTGAGGCTGCCACGCCGGCAGCCGGAGCCTATTAAAAACCTCTAACAAAACCCGGGCGTCTCGACGAGAACGAGTCATCCGCGCCGTTTCTCCATTTGCCCTTTTGGCCTTGGAGGGCCGCGATGATCCGACTCGGCAAGAGGGCCTGGGACATTGCACAAACGCTGAAGAAACTCTGCGGCAATCGTTCGTTGCATGCTGCCGAAAGAACAAAAAAACAAGTCAAAACCGACGCAGCTTCAACCGTGGAAAAAAGGACGAAAGATGAACCAATTGAGGAGAGAAACAAATATGAAAAATCACCATTACGACGTTCCAGCCGGCCGTAGCGCGCCCGGCCGGAATTGGACCTATGCGGCGCTAGCCATCGCAGCCATGCTGCTGATGTGGCTGGGCGCCGGCGTTGCCAGCCTGCATGCACAGGTTGGTACAGGCGACATTCTGGGCACGGTGACCGATTCCAGCGGCGCAGTGGTCGTTGGCGCCAAGGTGACGGTTAAAAACCAGGGCACCGCGGCTTTACGAACTGCTATTACCAACGAAAAGGGTGAGTACACGTTCAGCACGCTGCCCAATGGCACCTACGCTCTAACTGTGGAGATGAAGGGATTCAAGACTTACATAGCTCCCGGCTTGCCGCTCTCCACCGGCGACCGCGACCGCTACGACGCTAAGCTTGAAACCGGTGCGGTAACGGAAACAGTCGAAGTCACCGGCCAGGCTGCCGCGATGCAGACCGACAGCTCGGAAGTGACCAGCACGGTTGATGAAAGCGCCGTCGCCGACCTGCCCCTGAACGGGCGCAGCCTTGAGGCCGCCATTCAAGCTCAGCCCGGCATCATGTACGCGCAAAACGGGAGCTCCCCAAATGACCGGCGTCCCTCCTTTGACATCGCCGCCGCCAACGGCGGATTGAACAACGAAATGGTCGATGGCTTCGACAACAACGAGCGCACTCTCGGCCTCGATGGCCTCCGGCCATCCACCGACAGCGTTGAGGAAGTTAAGGTCGATACCAGCTCCTACAGCGCCGAGTATGGCCGCGCCTCCGGTGCCGTGGTCAACACCATCACCAAGGCCGGCACGAACAGCTATCATGGCTCCCTCTACGAGTTCTTTAGAAACGACATCTTCGACGCCTATGACTATTTCGCCATCTCCAAGCCAGAGCTTCGCCTGAACTACTACGGCGGCAGCCTGGGCGGCGCGGTCTGGATTCCAAAACTCTATAACGGCAAGAACAAGACCTTCTTCTTCGTCGATTACGAGCAGTATCGCCTCGTCCAGGGGATTCCCTCGGTTCCAATCTCGGGGCCCACGCTGGCCGAGGAACAGGAGATGGTGACCAACGGCGATCTGGACCTTTCTGACGTGGCCACCGTTGCCACTAATCCTTTTCAGGCTCTCTGCACGCCTACCGATCATTCCGCATGTATAGTGCCGGCCGCCGACATCGACCCCATCATGAAGAACTATTTCCTCATGTTCCCCAAGCCCAATTACGGCCCGGCGGCGGGCGGCAACGGGACAAATAACTTTATAGCGAATCCTCCGGAGACGCAGAACCTAAGCAACCTGGACGTCCGCATCGATCAGCACATCGGCAGCAAGGACCTTCTCTTCGGCCGCTATGAGTACGATCCGACGAAGACGGTCTTGCCCAATGAATATCCCCAGATCACCGCGGCTACGATCGCCAATGGTACTTACTCCTCGGCAGATACGCCCTTTGAAGGGATCTATCCCGGCGGTAACGGCACCGGCTTTTCCGGTCCCGCTTTCACCAACACCTATGGCCTTCAGCTCGATGAGGTTCACATCTTCAATCAGAATCTGCTGATGGACCTCAAGGCCGGCTATACGCGCATCAATATCCAATCCCTGCCCTGGGATTACAACAACGGCGCAGCCACCACAGCCGGCTGGAGCACCTCGCTCGATCTGAGCGGTGGGATGCCGTCCGTAGGAGGTCCCTTCAGCGCATGGAACGCGCTGATCGGATCCCCCAATGCCTTGCCGGTCATCGATGTCAACAATACCTTCCAGTATGCGGGCTCTGTGACCTATACACATGGCTCCCACGACTTCAAAGTCGGCGCGGGCCTGATCCGGCGCCAGACCAATGCCTGGCAGGACAGCATCGTCGCAGGCTTCTTCCTGCAATGCGGCGCAGATAACCCTCACGCACCCCCACCGTGCGGTGCGCTACCCTATGCCGATGACAGGGAGAATTTCCTCAGTGGCAATCCATTCCTCGAGATTCGCGGCGACAACTACTACAAGGCCGGTTACCGCACCTGGGAGCCAAGCGTTTATGCGCTCGACAACTGGCGCGTAAACAGTAAGCTGACCTTGAACCTGGGCGTCCGTTACGACATCTACACGCCCTTCACTGAAGCGCACGGGCACTATGACAATTTCCTTACCAGTTGTCTCAATGCCTCTGCCACCTCAGTTCTAACGGATGGTTCGAGTTGCTGGGCCACTGGAGCCCAAAGTCCGACCATCGGCGTAAAAACCGACTACAAGGACATTCAGCCACGCGTCGGCTTTGCCTATTCATGGGACAACAAAACGGTGCTGCGCGGCGCCTTTGGAACGGCGTACTTTACGCCGGACACCGGCATGATCGCCATCGGCTCCGGATCGCCGGCGAGCATCTTGCAGAACTACAATCCTCAGTCCGCGTTGACCGTTACACAGGCGTTCCCCTTTGGGAATCCAGGACCGACGTATTGCTATGCAAATCCAGCAACCCCTCCCGCGCCCCAAACCAATCTGCAGGGATGTATCGATCAAGGACCAATCCAGCCTGTACCGGTGACAGACGCCCAGGCAGACGCTTTTGCGAGTAACCCAAACATTAACTCCGTCTCCGCAAAGGACCCCAACTTCAAAAATCAGTACGCTGAAATGGGCAACCTGGCCTTGCAGAGGCAGTTTGGATCCAATACGGTGACCGCTGCCTGGGTGGGCAGCTTCGGCCGCCATATGTTCCGCGCCGACAACCTCGACTGGGGCGCTGCTCCGGGAGCCGGCAATCCGACAGCCGAGCCCGTTTATGGATACATGGCGGGTGGAGGGCCTCCCGGGTCACCACCTCCCACATCGGTTGGCGAGCTGCCGAATATCACGGTGATTGCCTTCCTGCATAACGGCTCGATCTCCTCCTACAACGCGATGCAACTGGTTTACGATCGCCGCTTTGCCCAGGGACTTCATATGGGCGCAAACTACATCTGGGGACATCTCCTGGCCAATTCAGGAGGCGATAACATCCCCGATGAAGAAGCACGATATTCAGACCTCGAATACGGAGGACGCCCAGCTCAAAGGTTTGCAGTTAACGCGGGCTACGAACTTCCGTTCGGAAAGAACCTCAAGGGCGCGGCAGGCGTAGTGGCAAAGGGCTGGAAGTTCAACGGAATCGGTTTCTGGCAGACCGGCAGCTCTCTTACAGTAACCTCAGGGTCGCAGCTTAACATTTCTGGTGTGAATACTGATCGCCCCAACGAGGTTGCTGACCCCAAGCTTTCCCATCCAACCGTCAACGAGTGGTTCAATAGTAAAACCTGCCCTCAAGGCAGGTCCCTCAGCGACCCAAGTGTGCAGGCGCTGCTTGGCAAGACCAAACGCTTGGCACCTATGGAACCGAGCATGTGAACCAGGTGGTTGGGCCCTCCACGCGCGACGTCGACCTCTCGATGGATAAGAGTTTTCCCATCCTCGAGCATTTGACGGGTCAGTTCCGTGCGGAGTGCTTCAACATCACCAACACGCCGAATTTCGGTAATCCCAACGGCACGAGTGGGCAAGGGACATTCGGCGCGATTACCACAACAGTCGGCAACCCCAGGCAGTGGCAGTTCGCCATGAAGCTGCTGTTCTAATTCATCCCAAACCAGGTGCGGGACCGCTGCTCAACGGCGGTCCCGCACTTGTCTTTGGACCCTGCCGAAGCATTTCCGCTTATCGCAATCCCTTGATGATGAATAGATCCGAGGAGCGTTTGGTCCCGCTGAAGGCATAAGTATTGCCGTCTGCGCCGATCTTGAGAAACGAAACACTCTCCACATCGGAGGGCAACTGGATCGGCTCTTTCCCAACAATCTCGCCGCTTGCGATATCGATGGTGACAATCTCGGAAACTCCGTTCTCATCAATCGCATCGATGCGATCGCCGGCGATCCAGCGAACCGGCACAAAATGCGCCGGATAGTTTGCCTTGACCGGGGCAGCGGACTGGTCGACAGGAACTTTGTAATAGCTATCTCCGTAGCTGGCCAGGACGTACTTGCCGTCGGGCGATACCAGCCCGCAGCGGGCATTCTCCCCAATCGACAACGGCTTCAAAACGCCTCCGTCGACCGATTGAACATAACAGCGGCTGGGCTGTTCCCGGCCACCGCCGACAAAGACAAATTTCTGTCCGCTGGGCAGCCAGCTCACCGAGGAGACGCAAAGATCGGAGCCGGTGAGAATCCGCGAGGGCTGATCCGGAGCAAACATGACCACGCGAGAGCAGGTCTCATTGGTAAGCGCCAGCACCGCGGAACCGTCGGGCGAAATTGAGGCGCTGAGCTTTGCCTCCCCCAGCGGCTTGATTTGAGAGTCAGCGGAGGAACGAATATACAAAGCGGGGCGGGGAAAAGCGCTGCCGCTCTCTTCGTAGACGATCTGCTTTCCGTCGTTCGAAAGGTCCCCCAGCAACGGCCAGTTGAGGCCGGGCACCTCTGAACTCTCGGTCTGGCCGCGCAGATGGCCTAGATAAATTGAGGAGGAATCGAGATTGCGCGAAACCAGCAGATCGCCGTTCTTTGAGATGTCCTGCAAGGTCAATTGGTCCGGGGCAGCGTAAACCAGGCGTTCGCGGCCGGCGGTGTCCATGGCCCGGAGGCTCCGCAAGTTGCCGGATGGAGCTGCGGTGAACCAGACCTCCCGGCCGTCCGGCCTCCATGCCAGTCCTGCCAGATCGCTGTAGAGCCCCGAGGTTTTCGTCGTCTTCTTCCTGAGATCGAGAATGACAACGTATCCCTGTCCATCCGTCCGGTGGCGCTCAAAGGCCAGCAAATCGCCTTTGGGAGAATAGCGAATGCCGGCAAACCAGCCCGAAGGAGCGTTTTTCTCTGGATAGATGAGATGATCCTCGTGCCGCTGCGGGGAGTAGGCGTGGATCGAGGGGCCGTCTTTTTCGTCGTAGATGGTGTAAGCCAGAGTGGAGCCATCTGAAGACCAGTCCGCCGACGATACACTGTCGAAAACGGTCTCAGGACGGCTTTCATACAAGCCTTGTACAGCCAGCATTCCCATCTGTGCTTCGTGGCGAAAATGCGGATTCAGCAACAAGGCCAGCTTCGAGGAAGAAGAAACGGCCAGAAGCTCCGACTTGAGGGCTCTTGGGAGTGGGTACGGAAATCGTGCCCGACTCCGGGCGGTCAAGAGAAGCTTCATAAAGCCCCAGAGAAGATCCACGCCAGGCAGCCGCATAGACAATGTTGCGGCCGTCGGGGCGAAAGCGCGCGGCGCGCACAAGGCCGTGCTGAAAGGTCAACTGCTGGAGGGAGACGTCACCCGTCGCCATGCGGGAGTGAGCAATCCGGTAACCGAGGCCGAACACGGCAGCAAGCAGCACAATCGCTGCGGCGATGAAAAGCAGTAAGCGGCGACGTCCACCATCCGCGTCACCGTGTTGCTCTTCATTGGCACTTTCCCCTTGGTCTAGTACCGCAACCGCGGCCTCTCGGAATTCATTGCGCAGATCCGAACCGTCCGCCCGCAGCCACTGGTCCAGTTCCTCCGTATACGCAAAGACACCACTCCGCTTGCCCCCCGGAGTGCGATGGACGGGCAGATTGCGTTCCAGTTCCCAGCGCCGGACCGTTCGCTCGTCTTTTTTGAGGTATTGGGAGATCTCCTTCCATGAGTCCAGCCGCAATTGAGATTGAGAGGGATTCATGGCTCAGGCCCCAATACCTGACAGCTCGTGGTCAAAGCCGTCATTGCGGCACCGATGTCCGTTTTTGCCCGTTTCTGTCCCATTCTGACCGGTTAAATCTCTTGAGCATTGTGCAGGCGGGCAGTATAAAGCAACCCAAGTTCCTTTCGCAAGACTGTGGTGCGCTTCATTCGCTTCTGAGCGGGGAATCACGATTTGTCCTTTATTCAGAGATGCTTACGATTGTAGCGGCCAGAACCACGCGCCGGGAAGATGCGAATGAAGCGGTCCGCAGTGTAATTGAGGCGAACGGCCCCTGGCCTGACGCCAAAAAACTAGGAGGAGTTTCGGATGCCCAATACTGGAACGAACGGAAACAGGTCGAGTTCTTTTTTGCCGGGTTGCCGGCAGGTCCGGCGCGTATGCCTGGGGATTCTCGCCTCATTGGCAGCCTTCGGCCTGCTGGGGGTGACTGCCTGCAGGAACAATGAGGCGGAAAAAGCCGCTCTCCGGGCCGCAGACATTGCCGACTGCAACCGGCTGATGAGCTTGCATGCCTGGTACCACGCCGCCATGCAGAATGACGTGGAATTGGAAAAGATCTGGTCCAACCGGCCTGACGTGATCTGGGCCCAGCAGTCGGGCTACTGGAAGGGCATGGACCACATTAAGCAGTATTACGGCCAGAAGGCCACGCCGGATACCACGACAGGCGGATACGTCTGGCACACGATCACCAGCGGAGTGGTGGAAATCGCCGCGGATCGCCAGACGGCCAAGGGCGTCTGGTATACGCCCGGGCTGGGCGGCAAAATCCCAGGCGAGGGCAAGCCCAATGCCGGCTGGATGTGGGAAAAGTACGGCGTCGACTTCGTCCGCGAAGACGGTCAGTGGAAGGTCTGGCACATGAAGGTCTACACCGACTGGGCCGCGCCTCTGGGAGGGACCATCGGCGACCAGGGGGGCATGGGCGGACCGCCTCCCAGCGACAACAAGAAGAGCGGCGGAAAAGGTGCGCCACCGAAAGGCCAGGGCGCTCCTCAGATTCAGGGCGGCAAGGAGAAGATCGGAACCGGCGAAGTCACGGCTGCAAACGGCGGCCAACAGCAGCAGGGACCGGCGCCGGGCCAACCCAACTGGGACTACTACTACAAGACCCCCTACCAGGGGTGGGCCAAGGGAGTGTCTCCTCGCTTGGTGCCTCGGCCGCCGGAGCCTTACAAAACCTTCAGCGAAACCTGGAGCTATGCGGACGAGAACGAGTAGCCCGTCCGCTGCACTGGGCCACCTGACGATTGCCAATCCATATTCGCAGCGGCAACAAGCTGATCAGAAGAGCCGCACGAAGTCAGTCAACCATAAACCGCTGAACAGCAATTTCGCTTGTTCGCAAATAAGGAGGAATCGATGCGACGCACTTCTTTATCGCTGCTTCTCCTGCTGCTCTTTGCCTCTTGGAACATGGGGCTGAGAGGGCAGAATGTATCCAGCGCCTTGCAAGGTACCGTTGTCGACGCCACCAATGCCCTGGTTGCCGGCGCCGATGTGAAACTGCTGAATGTAGGAACCGGATCAGAGCGCAGCGGAAAGACCAGTGCACACGGGCTGATCCAGTTCTCTGAACTGCCGCCGGGAACCTACAAACTGAGCGTCCAGGCGAAGGGGTTCAAGAGCTACACCCAGAAAGAGATCGTTCTGGTCGGAAGCGAGACCCGCGACCTGGGCAACATTCAACTTCAGGTCGGCGCCACCACTGAGCAGGTTGAGGTGAGCGCGGCAGTTACGCCGCTGCAGACTTCCACCAGCGAAGTTTCAGCCGTTGTAGACTCCAAAACGGTGGAAAATCAGGAAATTCGCGGCCGCGACATGGTCGCCCTCCTGGACTTCGTCCCAGGGCTGGTAGATAACCAATCGGCCAGCGCCGGCGGCGGCGGCAATTCTACGGGCAGAGAAGTTACCTCCTCTCAGGCGCTCTCGGGCGTCACCATCAATGGCGCAGACCTCGGGCACATCAACTACACGGTCGACGGCGTTCCGGCCCTCGACACCACCCTTCAGTACCTGCACTACGAGCCTAATATCGACTCGATTCAGGAGCTGAAGGTGCTGACCTCGAATTACCAGGCAGAGTTCGGCCGCAATTCGGGTGCCTCCATTACTGTCATCACCAAGGGCGGCAGCAGCGCTTTTCACGGTTCCGGCTGGTACAGTCACCGGCACGAGGATATGGAAGCCAACACCTGGTCCAACGATTACACCAATGCGGCCAAAAGCCCGGACCGGAGTAATGTTGCGGGTTGGAGTTTGGGCGGCCCGATTTACATCCCCGGCAAATTCAATAAGGAAAAGAACAGGCTCTTCTTCTTCGGCAGCCAGGAATATACCCGGCAACTGGTTCCAAATACCAACCCTCCGGGTTATGCCACGTTTCCCACGACAGACGAAGTCAACGGCGATTTCAGCAACGACGTCCTCTTCGCCAATGGCTCGTGGAACCCCGTTCCGATCTACTACAACAACGAGGGTGTCCGCACCGTGATTCCAGGTTGCGAGGCGACCCGCGTTCCGTCAGCCGACACCTGCAATATCACCGGCTACATCAATACAAGCGGCCAATCGCTTCTGAGTTGGGATAACAGCACAGCCAACCTCTCAAAGTATGGCGTTACTCCTACCCCAACCAACCAGGACAACTGGTATAGCTCGGGTACTTCCGGCGCGCATCCCCGGCGCAACGACATGATCCGTATCGACACCAACCTGAAGTCCAATCTCAGCGCCTATTTCCGTTGGATTCAGGACACGGATACTCAAACCAAGCACAACATGCAGTCTACGCAGGATGTTTGGCCGATCTTCTCTACCAACCCCGGGCATGGTTATGCCGGCAACGTGACCTGGGCCATCAATCCGACCATGGTCAACGAGCTGACAATCGGCAAAGACTGGAATGAGTGGGGATGGTCTGCACTGAATCCATCGTCGGCGGCAAGCTCGCTCGTCAACTTGCCATTGTCCTACTCCATCGATTTCAACACCGCAGTCAACGGATATCAGGATGTGATGCCGAACCATACTTATGGAAGTAGCGGCGGCGGTCCGGGTGGACCTCCGGGCGGCGGCGGACCTCCGGGAGGCGGTGGCGGACCTCCGGGAGGAGGAGGCGGTGGTGGTGGCAGTTGCACGACGACTCCCTGTAATACGCCGAACTTCCATCCCTTCCTGTGGGATATTGCCGATGCCCAGAACATCTGGACCGTCACCGACAACCTGAGCAAGGCGATCGGCCCCCACAGTTTGAAGGCCGGACTTTATGTTGAGAAGCAGAACCGGGCCCAGGCGGGCGTTCAACAGTACAACGGCTCCTACGGCTTCGGAACGAGCGGCTCTGCCCCGAATGCGAACGTACTCGATGCGGGCGACGGTTTTGCCAACGCCTACATGGGACACTTTCAGACATTCTCGCAGAGCAATGGACGCACCGTAGGCGATGTGAATTACTGGAACGTCGAATGGTACGCCCAGGACAACTGGCGCGTTAACCGGCGATTGACCCTGGATGCCGGCGTGCGCTTCTACCATCTCTCTCCTTACACGGATGCCAACAAGGAAGAAGCGTACTTCAATCCTGCCGACTATTCGGCCGCCAACGCTCCTGTCATTGATCCCGTGGCGGGCACGCTCTCCTGCAACGGCGGAGGCACAACCTGCTTCAGCGTCGCAAATGGTGCGACCGTGTACGACAACGGCATGGTCAGGGTTGGCACCAACGGCCTTCCGTTGAACACCTACACCACCAAATGGCTCACCATCACCCCGCGCCTCGGCTTTGCGCTGGATCTATTCGGCAATGGCAAGACGGCGGTTCGAGGCGGCTTCGGAATGTTCGCCAACCGTGAAACCGGTCAGACCTTCATCGGCAGCGCCGGCGGCACCATGGCCGGCCAGGCCCCGGTCCTCGGCTCAGTCAACCTGGGATGGAGCACATTCTCCTCCCTCTCAAGCGCGGTAAGCCCCATCGGCCCGAGCACGACTTATAACTGGGAAGGGAAATCCGGCAACACCCAAGCGCTGAACGGCAGCTTCGGCGTGCAGCAGAGCCTCGGACACAATTTCGTCCTCGATGTCTCCTATGTAGGCGCCTGGACCCAAAATAGCCCACTCTCGGTCAACACCAACGCCGTTCCCTTGTGGAGTTGTTTCAGCACTGCACCGGGTACTCAGGATGCCGGCGCCTATTACCCCAACGCGGCATTCAATTGCAAAACCCCTCAGTACGATATGAAGCGCCAGTATCAGGGCTATGAAGGCGTCTATATGACGGATTTCGTCGGCCGCAACAATTACCAGTCATTGCAATCCACCCTGCAACGCCGCTTCTCCAATGGCATCATGATCGGCGCGGCATATACCTTGTCCAAGCAGCTTTCATTGAGCGCTGTCGATCCCTTGCTCACCCCCGCTGAAAACTTGCAGCGGAATTATGGCGGCGGGCCTGCCGGCTCATACCTGACGGTCAACTGGGCGTATAACGTGCCGAGTCTCTCCAAGAAATTAGGCGACACAGCCGGTTTGAAAATATTGGGAGCGGTCACGGACAATTGGTCGCTTTCCGGCATTACCAAGGTCGCCAGCGGCAGCGCTATCGCTGTGAGCTGCGGCTTCGCCGGCGGAGTCAGCTTTGACCAGACGGGCTCTTCCGACGAGTCGGCGCGCTGCGATCTGATCGGCAATCCCCACCAGACGAGCGGTGGTCTGAAATTCAATCCCAACGCGTATACAGTGGCAGCGCCAGGCACTCTGGGCAATGCTCCCAACAACACCAACGTGATCGGTCCCGGCCAACAGAACTGGGACGCCGCCGTTCGCAAGTCGTTTCCTTTGGGCGGCGATAGCCGTCGCAAGATAAGAATTGAGGTTACGGCTTCCAACGTCTTCAACCATCCGCAATTTACCGGCGTCAGCAATTCATTGACGTTCTCGAACCTCGGCCAGAGCGGCCCTGGCCAGCCCCCCACGATCGTCCCCTGGTATCAGACTGAGAGCCTGAGCAGCACCGGCGCGCCGAACACCGGGGTGGGCGCCTATGGCAGCTCAACCTATCCGCCGCGCATCATCGGATTTGATGGGCGCATCGAATTCTAACCACTCTTCAACCGCGGGACGGGCCTGAGCCCGTCCCGTACAAAAGTATTCAATACTCATGCTTGGTCGCCGCTCGTTGCCTTGAAGAGACTGGAAGTCCTGCCATTTCCAAGTGTACAGCGATTTCGACACGCTTTACGAAAAGAACTGGGTGCAGAATGCTATCGATACGGGCGTCAGGGAGGCGTGACTACGGCGCGGCAGGGGCTGGAAGAATATTCCACGCCAACAGTCTTTCACAAGTCGTATGATCCGAAGATCAACAACAATCCGCTGATTCCGCCGCCAGCTTTGTGGGAGATTCAGCCACGAAATTTCATCAACCGGTATTACCAAGGAGAAACAAAGAATGAACTGGAAAAAACCACTAACTTCAGCTTTTAGCACATTGCTTGCGGCAGCGCTGGTCAGCGCAGTAGGCACAGGCTCGGCGTATGCACAAGGCGCCGCCAAGCACCAACCGATCAGCGACGGTGAGCGCGCGCTAGCTTCCTGGCAGGTGCAGAACGTGATGAGCGAACACGAGTACTATCATGCCGCCGGCATGAACCTCGAAGAGGTGGACGCTCTCTGGGTCAGCCCCAACGGCGAGTTCGCCAAGACGGCCTGCTTCTTCTCGCCCGGATGGGTGATGCAGGGCGTGGCCACGGTGCGCAAGAACTATGGCGAAGGCCACCAGTCGGACAAGGAGAAGGCCTTTGAGGAACTGAAGAAGGTCTATCCCGAGTTGGCCGGCATGGACGCCAAGACTTCCAACATCGGCGGCGAGTTTGCCATGCACACCTCCACCACGCCGGTCATCGAAGTGGCCGGGGACGGCAAGACCGCCAAGGGTATCTGGTATTCGCCGGGCCTCGGACTCACCCCGCACGTGAGCGGCGACGCCGTTACCGTGGGCAGCATGTTCTTCTGGGAAAAGTACGCGGCCGACTTCGTCAAGGAAGACGGCAAATGGAAGATCTGGCACCTGGGCATGTACTATGACTTCGTTCCGCAGTTCCCGACATCGATGACTGAGCGTCTGGGCAAGGGCACGGCATCGGCTGAACAGGCCGGTGGACCAGGTGGCGCTCCTGGCGGCGGCGCGGGCGCTCCTCCTGCCGGTGGAGGTGGTGGTCCCCAGGGCGGCGGTGCAGCAGGTGCTCCGGCTGGCGGTGCTGCCGGCGCTCCGAACTCCAATGTCGAAAAGGGCGAGCGGATGACCGCCGAGGATATCGCCAAAGGCGGCATGCTCCAGAATCCCTACAAGTACCCGAGCTGGAGCCCGGACCGCAAGAACCTGATCACTCCCAAATTCCCCGCGCCGTACTACACGTTCAGCGAAACCTTCAGCTACGGCCCATACGACAGCAACAACCAGTACAACGCTCCCTGGAATAAATAACCGCGCTGTACCGAGCAACAACCGGATCGCCCCACGGACGGCAACCGTCCGTGGGGAGCCGGTGGCAGTGCACAAGCAAATCCCGGTTGAAGCAGATCGATTACGATCTGGGCCAACTCTCGGAATAGCCTCGTACGCGAAGGCAGCCGTCACGGCGATGGAGGAAGTAAAGATGAACTGGAAGATTGCATCGTGGATAGCTTTCGGCGCATTGCTGGTTGCATTGGCTGCTTCGGTTGCAGCGCAGGAAGCAAAACCTCTGAATAGTTCGCCTTCACAAGGCGGCACTCCAACTCAAAGCCCCGCTGCTCCCCACAAACACAACGGGAAGAAGGTGGATTACTCGCCACTCTTTGCAGCTATCGACAAGAAGCACGATGGAAAGATCACCCGCGATGAATGGGACGCAGCCGGGCTGAAGGACAAGCAATTCACCGAGCTGACCAAGTACAAGAAAAGCGACGAGCAGTATGTCACGCAGGCTCAACTTGAAGATATGGACGCGCCGGATGCACTGGATGCCAACCACGACGGAAAGATCACGTTGGAAGAATTCATCAACTTTACCAAAAACATTGCCTTTGAATGTCCCGGTCCGGGCTGCGCTCCTGATCCTTCAAACCCGCTGCCCGAAGACCAGAACCCCGCACACGACAGGAAGTAGACCTTAGTCATTTCGAATGGCTCACAAAGCTCCGGAAACCGCACAGAGCCGCCGGTTTGAATCGGAGCGCGTAGCTAACAGAGGACATGACCTCTAAATCGCAAAGGAGGGAAGATGAAACTGCATATTAAGAGTGCGATCTTCGTTGCAGGCATAATCGCCGCTGGCTTGCTTGCCCCCGTGGCGAGGGCAAGCGATATGGCCTGCGGCAAGCCGATGACCGCCGAGCAGAAGGCGCAAAAGGCGATCGACGTCCAGGCGGTGCAGAACACGATGGGCTTCCATCAGTTCTACGGCTCACCCGGCGGAGATCACGACAAGGAGATAGAACTGATCTGGGCGCACAAGACTCCCGGCGTCACTTTCGCCGAGAATGCCGGCATTTACAAGGGCGACATCGAAGTCATCAAAAAGTTGTACGGCACGAAGGCAAGCGCGTGGATGGGCGCCGGGGTTCCAGCAGCAGCTTCACCAGGTGCACCTTCGGAAGGCGCTCAGGCAGGCGGACCTCCTGCAGGCGCTCCGGCGGGCGGACCCCCGGGCGGGGGCGGCGCTCAGAGCGGCAATTTCAGTTTTCGCACCCTCACCACACCCATCATCGAAATCGCCGGCGATGGCAAGACCGCCAAAGCCTTTTGGTACACCATCGGCTGGACCTCGGGCATGCATGACGGTAAGGGGGAGGCGGGTTGGTCGTTCGAGCGCTACGGCATCGATTTCGTGAAGGAAGACGGCGACTGGAAGATCTGGCACTTCCACGTCTATAACGATTTCGACACGCCTTACGAAAAGAACTGGGTGCAGAACGCTATCGATACGGGGCGCCAGGGAGGCGTGACTACGGCGCGGCCGGGATTGGAACAGTATTTTACGCCTACTGTCTTTCACAAGTCGTATGATCCCAAGGTCGACAACAATCCGCTGAATCCGCCGCCTCCTGTTCCCTACTGTCACCTTGAGGATACTTTTTCTTATTAGTCGCGCACGCGAGCAGAATGTGCGTTAACCGTCTTCTTCAACCATTACGCAATGGAGGAACGAATGATGAACTGGAGAATTCCATCGTGGATAGCACTTGGCGCATTGCTGGCGGCGCTGGCCGTCAGCGGCGCGCACGCTCAGCAGTCAATCGCTAAAGGACGGCCGGTGATCTCGGATGGCGAGCGGGCGCTGGCCATGCTCGAGGTCCAGAACACCTTCAGCAAGCACGCGTTTTATCACCAGGCCGGCAAACACTGCGAAGAACTGACGGACATCTGGGTATCCGAAAACGGGCCCTATGCCAAAACCGCAACCTGGACCCTTTCCGGCAACGTCATGCAGGGGATCGAGATGATCAAGCTCGACTATTGCACGGTCCATCTGCAAGGCGAAAAACAAACGCTCGCGGAGCTCAGCAAGAAGGTTCCGTCAGTCAAGGACGTTCCGGAAAATGTCGGCGCCGGCGCCGAGTACGTGATGCACACCCAGGAGACGCCCGTGATCGAAGTGGCTCTCGACGGCAAGACCGCGAAAGGCCTCTGGTACTCAATCGGCCAGTCGGTGCGCGGCGAAGTTGATTCCAGCGGCAAGACCTCGGTCGGTACCGGCTGGATGTGGGAAAAATACGGCGTCGATTTCATCAAGGAAGACGGAAAGTGGAAGATCTGGCACCTGGTCAACCTGATGGATCAAGGCCCCGTTGAAGCCAATGCCCAGGGTCAAGGCGGCCCGGGCGGCGGCGGTCCTCCGCAGGGCGGTGCTGGCGGTGCGCCCGGAGGCCAGGGCGGACCCGGCGGACAAGCGGGTCCGGGCGGCGGCGCTGCCGGTGGGCAGGGCGGACCTCCGGGTGGCGGCGGCGACGGAGGAATGAAGTATGCCGGCAAGGCTCCCGACCACTTCCACTGGAGCCCAACCGCGGTGCTCACCATCGATCCCAAATTTCCTGAGCCTTACTACACCTTCAGCGAGACCTTTTCTTACTAGCAGGAGGTTTCGCAACCGAATAACTGAAACGTGCCCTGGATCGGAAATCATTCGATCCAGGGCATCGCCTCAGCCTCAGCCTGGCTTTCAAACCAATGGAGCAATCCAGAATGAAATCCGTCTTATGCAAAGCCGGCCTGGCCGCATGCGCTCTGTTCGCGCTTGCGCTGGCGCCCGCCGCTGCCCTGAGTGAAACGAAAACAGTTGCGGCGGGTACGCAATGGGTGGTGGAGAAAGCCACCCCGCTTTCGGAACTGACGATAAGCGACGGCGCAACCGTGACCGCGCCGGCGGGGTACAGCCTGACGCTTACCGTTAACGGCGTGGAAACCTCGATCGCACCCGGCAGCTACAAGGGCGACGTGGTGCTGACTCCCGCCAAAGACCTCGTGATTCACTTCGACGAGATGAACATGACCTCGGATTTCAAATACCGGCAGGCGATTTACGTCAATGACGGTGTCTACCATCCGCAGCAATCCGTGGCCTCGGCCGTGAAGAGCGGCAAGATCACCGACCGGTCGGCCGATAACGTCAGCATCACCTCGAATGCCGAGAAGTTCAACGGTATTATCGTTGGCGGCAAATCCGATTACACGATCGACAATCCCACGATCCGGCTGACCGGCAACGGCAAAAACGATTTCGCCGGCCTTGGCGCGGCCATCCGCGTCGGCGGCTCCTCGCACGTCACCGTCAATCACGCCAACATCCTCAATATCGGAGCTGTGCGCGGCGCGATCTGGGTGGGCGACGATGCCGAGATCGTTGTCAACGATTCGGAGATCGAGACCCGCAGCGGCGTGCTGCCCAAAGACTATGGTTGGTCTTTTGTAAAAGGGCCCGATGGCTCAGGCACTGTGATGATGGAGGTGCCCTGGATGCTCGGCATCGTGGGCAACAATCGCTCCACCATCGTCACCGGCAACGGCATTGCCCGCTACAACAATACGCACATCAAGGCACAGGCCTGGGGCGCCATGTCGACTGACGCCATCCGCCAGGGGAAAATCTATCTCACCAACTGCCATGTCGAAGTGATTGACAGCGGCTACGGCTCCTTCGCCGACGGACAGTCCGAGGTTCACTCCATCGGCACCCGCTTCGATGTCGCCTCGTATGCACTGATCCTCAGCGGCGGCAGCGGTGAATTCACCTCAGGCTCGGTCGTGAACTCGCGCAATGTGGGCGTGATGGCCCACGGCGGCCACAGCGGAAGCCTTACGGTCGACAAGGGCAGCGTCTTCAACACGGAAAAGGCCGTCTTCCAGTTCAAGAGCAGCACCCCATCGATCCTCGTCGATAACGCCACACTGAATTCGAAGAACGGCATCATCCTGCAGTTGATGGCAAACGACGATCCGAACAAGCCCGCGGGTGGCGGCGGTGCGCCGCCTTCCGGAGCCGGCGGCGGTGCGCCTCAGCCCGGAGCACCGGGCGCAGGCGGGCCCGGAGCGGGCGCCCCAGGCGGTGGCGCACCCGGCGCTGGCGGTCCGGGTGGTCCCGGCGGTGCGGCTCCTGCCGGAGGCGCAAGTCCGATGGGCGCCGGTCCGGGCGGCGATGGCAATCAGGATCTGAGCGCCACCTTCCGCAACGTCACGCTGAAGGGCGACTTCTATAACTCTCTGACCTCGCAGAGCGCCATGAACCTGACCTTTGAGAAGGCCACCGTCATTGGCGCCATCTGTACGGCCAGGGGTGAGCATGGCGTCGGCCCGCACGGCGAAAAGCTGGTCATGCAGGATTCGAGCGAACTCCATGACCTGATCGGCGATGAGAAGGAAACCTGCGCGCAGACCAACGATTCGCACGGGGCCACAGTTGCGCTCCAGTCGGGCAGCCGGTGGATTGTCACCAGGACTTCTTATCTGACCGGGCTAACGATCGGCGACGGAAGTTCAATCGCCGCTCCCGCGGGCTCGACCGTGACGATGACGGTCGATGGACTTAAGAAACCCGCCGTCGCAGGAAGTTATCAGGGCAAGATAGTGCTCCAGGTAGCAACGAAATAACAAACCTACCGCTTAGGTCCGCGACCTCAGGCGGGTCACAGCCACTTACAGATGAAGGACGCTGACAAAGTAATGAACTTATCGGCAGTAAGAAATAAGAACTTCTGCAATCGCTCCTCCGTTAATTTTGGAGGATTGACAGTTCGTATCGTGGCAGTCTTCGCAATCTGCATCGGATTGGCAGGTACTGCATGGAGCCAAGCTGACGGCCAGAACGCGCCGGGAGCGGCCGGTGCTCCCAGCGGCGCTCCCGGTGGTCAAGGCGGCCCTGGCGGTCCAGGTGGGCCGGGTGGCGAAGGCGGACCCGGCGGGCCGGGCGGTGATGGCAACATGGGCGCCGCGGCCATGCAGCAGGCGCCTGTCTCCAGCGCGGCAAAACTGGCCTTCGCCGACTACGACAAGGCCGCGCATAAAGACGCCGTCGACACGGTCTACGACTTCGGGCTGATGGGCGGCTGCTCACAGGAAAAGCAATTCTGTCCGCAGCAGATTTTGACTGTACAAGAACTCGCCAAAGCTGTCGTGCTTTCCACAAAACTGTTGGAAGGCAGCGCACCAAAGGATTACATTGCCTATGGCGTGCAGAAGGGCCTATTGCAATCCGCTGCCGCCACAAACAAATCCGTCACCGGATATGAAACCGCCTCCGCGTTGCTCGCCGCCCTCGGCGTGAAAAGTGCAAGCGGAGAGAGCGGCATTTCCGCCGCGCTGAAACAGCATGATCTTTCGCAAGGCATCGAGGGAATGGATCTGTCGCAGCCAATCACCCGCGACCTCGCCGCCCAAATGATAGCCAACGCCCTGCGCCTGAGCGACGGAAGCGGCATGATCCCCAGGGTGCTGCACAACGCATCGGCTGGTGTCGACAGCGGAAGCAAAACCCTCGATGCCTACCGCATCTTTTTCCTGGGCGGCACGGCGGTTCAGGACACAAACGATTCCACGCTTATCGTGCGCAATTCGCGCATTGACGGAGATACTTCGGCCGAAACCAAGCCGCTTTCGGGCCCTCCCGGAGGACTGCTCGTTGGGGGCAGCATGCGCACCACGCTCACTCTGGGCCAGGCGCAATCGTTTTACGTCAACTCCAAAGTCAACTCCAGAAACTGGGCCGCGCTTTCGACCGACGCCGCCAGGCCTGTGACCGCGCCGGGCCAGAAGGAACTGGCCCTCTATGCTTACGGAACCAAAGCAAGAACCATGGACGGCGGCTACGGAACTTATTCCGATCTGTTCTGCAACGTCTACCTCTTCGGCACAAAAATCGATTCCGCCGAGATCGGAGTCATCAGCGGAACTTACGGCAAAGTTACAATTGGCACCATCGGAGACGGCGAAGCGAATAGCGCGCTGGCAGCACAACTAACCGCCACGGATAAAGGCCCGTGGAGCGACAAGAGCATCGGCTCGAAGATTACCGGCGGCCGCAACGCGCTGATGATCCACACGGTCAGCCTCCCTCCTTACTGGGGCTACAAAGGCTACAGCAAAGAGGAACTGCCGCTTCATTCAGCTCCAATCTCGCTTCACGGAAGCACGCTGGCCACCGATCTGAGTCTCAATAAGAAGCTTGATTACTCCCCCGAGCAGCAAGCTTACATCGATCATCAGGCCGGCTCGGTCATCGTGATCAAAAGCGCGAACGCCACGATCGATCTGGACAAGGTTACGCTCAACCCAGACAAGAACGGAACGGGTGCGCTGGTCCATACCGTTATCAACAACGACACCGGCTTCATGACCAAGGTTCCCGACGGCACAATCTATCCCGGCGTGCAGGTGAAGATGACGGGCATGAAGGCGGAGGGAGACATTCTGAACGAGGATTACCAGCGGGATATGCATCTTATCCTCGCCGAAACTTCGTTGACAGGAAAGATCGTCAGCGGCACCGTCGAAACCTGGAATGCGCTTTGCAAAACGAAGGGAATGGAGAAGTACATCATCGATCCGAGCGGCTACAAAACTGCGCACGGAGTCGAGCTGAATTTGGCGAGCGGTTCATCCTGGACCGTAACCGGTGACAGCACGCTCACAGCCCTGACCATCTCCGGCGGTGCAACGGTTAAGGCCGGCGCGGGCGCGCGACTGACCATGACTGTCGATGGAGCGCAGACTCCGATTCAGGCCGGCTCCTATCACGGCAACATTTTGATTCACTACGCACGCCAATAGCCCCTGCCGAAGATCGGCAGCGCGGTTGATTGGCAACCTATTGCAACCCGGGCCCTGCGCCCACAACCAGAATCTTTGGGAGCTAAAATAATGCGAAATTGGAATGGAAAACTTGTAGTATGCCTTGCAGCTTTTGCAATGGCCTTACTTACCGGCTGCCAGCAGCAGAAAGACCTCGCCGGAGAGTATGCGCAAGACCGGCTTGACTGCGAAAACCTGATGAGCCTGCACGCCTGGTATCACTCGGCATTCATGAACGATCAGGAAGTGAATGATATCTGGGCTCAAAAGGCGAAGGATGTCGTATGGGCGCAGAACAGCGGCTTCTGGCTGGGCCTGGACAGGGTCAAGGAGTCCTATGGCGCTCCTATCAAGGACAAGAGCGTCACCGCCGGTCATTTTCAAATGCATACCGTAACTACGGCCGTGGTCGTCGTCGCCCAGGACCGGCAGACTGCCAAGGGCATCTTTTACACCCCCGGCATGGTCGGGTCAAACGAATCGGGCCAGTGGATGTGGGAGCGCTATGGCGTCGACTTCATCCGCGAGGACGGCGTGTGGAAGATCTGGCATCTGCACGTCTACTCCGATTTCGCCGATCCCATGGGCAAGGACCTGGGCGCTGGCGGACCAGGCGGCGGCGCTCCCGGTGGCGGCGCTCCCGGAGCAGCTCCCGGCGCGGCCAAGGGCGGGCAGGTCAAGGCGGAACACTTTGGTCCTGAAAGCATGACCAAGGCTGGAGCCCCGGCGGGCGCTCCTGGTGGTCCAGGCGGCGCAAAGGGGGGTCAGGGCGGCGAGGGCACATGTCCGAACGGCGGACGTATGGCTGCTCCCGGCCTCTGTCTCAGCGCCGAAGCGCTCACGCCGAGCTACTCTGCCAAGATCGGCTACAAGGAACTGAGCAAGGACACCATTCAGCTTATGGTTCCCAGGCCTCCGGTTCCCTACAAGACCTTCAGCGAGACCTTCAGCTACGCCGACCCCGACGAGTATGCCAACGCTCTGGCGACGTTAAAGAAACAGTAATTCGACTCTGCGTCGGTCTCCTGCGGGCGTGCGATGCGCCGCTCGCGGGAGATCGATGAAAGTCAATCACAAGTCCTGGCAAGTGAATAGGAGGCAGAAATGCGGATACATCGAATTGTGACGATCTTTGGTCTCTGTGCTGTTGCGGTCAGCCTGTCAGCCCAGTCCAGCACGGCTAAATGCCCGCCCTACCCGGATGGAACTCTGGGCGATCCCACCCCGCTCTTCCGGGGCATCAACGTCAATCACGATGGCAAGGCGACGCACGAGCAGTGGCAGAAAGCTGAAGCGCCCGAGCCTTCCTGGAACGCCTTCCAAGGCAAGGCGCTCGTGAAGAAGCACGGCTACGTCACTCTCTTCGACTTCCTCACCGATTCGCCTCCGGGCGGCGTCGACACGGCGTGCAAAGGCTATTTCACACTCGACGACTTTCTCGCCACCAAGAAGTCGGCTCCTGGCGGCGGCGCGGGCGGCCCGGGTGGCCCGGGTGGTGGAACTGCTCCCGGCGGAGCTCCTGGTGGACAAGCCGGCGGCGCTCCTCCCCAAGGCGGCTCAGGTGGTCCGGGTGGACCTGGCGGTCCCGGCGGCGGCGCGGGCGGCAGCAGTTCGCCCACTCCTCCCTCCCCTACCGCTCCCCGCGAGGCGCTGGCAGCGGGAACTTATCCTACCGACGCTCCCGGCAAGTGCGCGCCTTACCCCGATGGCGGCATCAGCGATCCCTCGCCGGCCTTTTACGCCATCGACACAACACATTCCGACAAGATCACGCATGCGCAATGGACGGCCGCCGGAGCGCCCGAAGCGATCTGGGCCGAGTACATGGAGATTCCTCGCGTCCAGAAGAACGGCTATCTGACGCTCTACGACATGGTGATGCACACCCTCCCCAACGGCGCGGACGCCAACTGCGACGGCACGATCTCGCTCGACGAACTGAAGGCCATCGGCAAGTGGAAGAGCGGACCCGGCAAGCTCATTTCGAGCGTGAAGCCTGCCAGCGCTTCGACGCAAACTCCCGCTGCTCCCAGCCCAGCTCCTGCCGGCGGCCAGGGTGGACCTGGTGGTCAGGCCAGCACTGGCGGCGCTCCTCAAGGCGCGCCGGGCGGCGGTCAGGGCGGCTCGGCGCCCTCCGGGATGGTTTACTACAAATCTGACAAGCTGATCGCCGAGCTTGACACCAGGCACGATGGCTGCATTCACAAGCAAGCCTGGGTCGCCGCCGGCCTGCCCGAAGGCACCTACTCGATACTCGAAGGCCAGGCTGCGGTGAGAGATTGCGTTACCGCCAAAGAGCTCACCAAAGGTCCCGCCCCGGCGGGCCTCGACACCAACGGCGACGGCTACATCACGGTGGCCAAACTAAGGGCCCAACTTGCGAATCACGGCTCTGAGCCCGGCGGCGGGCCTGGGCCAGGTGGTTCGGGCGGGCCGGGCCAGGGCAAATAACGGAAGTGATTTAGGCGAGGCGGCGCTGCCCTGACAGGTTTATCATGAGCGTGCGCAGCCCCAGACCATTCTGGAAAACAATTGCACTTTTCAGATGTTGATTCTGCTTGAGTGCTCGCCAACCAGCGCCGGAGGGAAAAATGAATTTCAGAGTCAGAAATGCCGGGAGAGTGCTACTCCTGGGCGCATTCGCAGCCATAGCCGCGCTCGCCGCTCTGCCGGCGCGGAGCCAGGATTCCATCAAGACGGTCGCAGCCGGAAGCACCTGGGTTGTGGACCACACAACGCATCTTGATCGGCTCGTGATTGCAGAGGGCGCCAGGCTGGCAGCGCCCAAAGGCTACAGCCTCACGATGACCGTGGACGGCATCGAGACGCAGATCGACTCAGGCTACTACCAGAAAGATGTCGTCCTGACGCCGACAAAGGAGATTCTCATCCCCTACCAGGGCGTGAAGGATCCCTATCCCTTCCGGGCGGCGCTCTACGTCAATAACGGCGCCGTTGTAGCGGACCAGTCGGTGCCCTCGGCAACCGAAGGCGCCACGATCACCAACAGCTCGGCCTCCAACCTCAATATCACCTCGCTGGGCGACAAATTCAACGGCATCTTCGTGACCGGAGATTCGACCTATACCGTCGACAATCCGACGATCGAGATGAACGGCGCCGGCGGCAATGACTTTGCCGGTTTCGGCGCGGCGGTGATGGCCAGTGGAGACGCCAAACTGACCGTTAACAACGCCAAGATCGTGACGCGCGGCGCGGTGCGCACCGCGGTCTGGGTGGGCGGCAACAGCACGGTTGTCATGAACGACGCCAATATCGAGACCTGGGGCGGCAAGCTGCCCGCCGATTACCAGTTCTCGATCGCCACCGACCAGATGAAGGAGATTCCTTACGGCCTGGGCATGATCGGCGCCCAGCGCTCCACCAACCTGATCGATACCGGCACGGTGTACTACAACCGCCTCCACCTCCGCGCGCACGGATGGGGAGCGTTGTCGAGCGACGGCGGCGGCCCTACCCGCATGCACGTGATCGATAGCGTGATCGAAACGATCGGCAGCGGCTACGGCGCCTATGCCAATGGCGATGCGATCGACACCTTCGCCCACACCGTCTTCAACGTCGCCGATGTGGCCCTGGTAATGGGAGGCAACGGCTCGGGCCTATTCACCCAGCAGACCCAGGTTCACTCCGGCAAGTACGGCGTCTTCATGCACCAGGGCACGGGCGGCAGCACGCTCACCATCGACAAGGGAAGCGTCTTTCTGACCAAACTGGCCGCCATCGAGATCAAGGGCCGGGGTGGAAATGTGGTGATCGACGATGCCCTGATCCGCTCGGAGAACGGCATCATTCTCGAATCGATGGATAACGACGATCCGATCATGGCCGCGATGGCCAAGGGTGGCGGCGGCATGCCCGGCGGCGGTGGCGGTGCTCCTGGTGGTGCTGGTGCAGGTCCGGGTGGTGCTGCCCCTGGCGGTCCCGGCGGTGGCGCACCCGGTGGCGGAGCCCCTGGTGGTCCTGGTGCTGCTCCCGGCGGTGCTCCCGGTGGCGGCGGCATGCCGGCGGCAGGCGCCATGTCCGGTCCTGAAGGTGCCTCATTCAGCGGTGATGTTGTGGCAACCATCAGGAATGCGAACCTTGCCGGCGATCTCGTCCACGCGATGAAGGGCAAGGGCGACATGATCGTCTCGCTGGAGAAGGTCACGCTGACCGGCGCCATTTCGCTGGGAACGGCTTCACCGGCCTCCGGCCAGGAAGCGACGAAGGAGACCTACCGCGAGGTTGGCAACATAAAGAACACCCTGGGACCGGCAACGGACAAGTACGGGCTCAAACTCTCGCTCGATGCCGGCTCCAAATGGGTTGTGACAAAAACCTCGTACCTGACCAGCCTGACCCTGGCCAACGGCGCGGCGATTGCAGCCGCCGAAGGATCCAGGATCACGCTGCTGGTCAACGGCGCGCCCACCGCCATCAAGGCCGGCAGCTACTCGGGCAAGATCGAACTCCGGGTTGTGCCGGGCGCGTAATCCTTGGGTCCGCTGCTGCCTCCAGATGGTGGACGAACGAATGAACGAAAGAGAACCTGACCAGGGAAACAAGCAAGGAGAGGGTATGACAAGCAGGAGGGTTTTAACGGCTTCACTGATTACTGCCTGCCTGGCCGCCGGCAGCCTGCTGGCGATGGTGGGTTGTTCGAGCAACGACGCCTACAAGCTTGCACAAAAGGCCGCCGACTATCAGGCCATCGTGAACACCATGTCGCTGCACTTCTGGTATCACGCGTCCAGCATGAACGACGTCGAGATGGAAAAGGCATGGTCGAAGCGCGCCGATTGCGTCTGGGCCCAGAACGGGGGCTTCGTGAAGGGCAGAGATGCAATTCAGAAGTACTACGGCGTGCATGTTGACCCGCAGAGTGCCAAGGGAGCGGCGGCCTGGCATCCGCAATTGTCGCCGGTGATCCAGGTTGCCGAAGATCGCCAGACGGCCAAAGGCATCTGGTACACGGTTGGCGTCGTGGGCGCATATCCAAATGGCAACTGGATGCTGGAACGGTACGGCGTGGATTTTGTGAATGAGGATGGGCAGTGGAAGATCTGGCACATGCACATCTATACGGACACGGCTTTCTCCGCTGGCAACAACGCGGCAAGCAAGGTGGACCGGGCGGACAAGCTGGGCCGGGCGCAACAGGGCGCACCGGGCGGAGCGCCAAAGAAAGCCGAAAAGGTGGGCAAGGAGTCGGCGCCCGGTGGCGGTGCTCCCGGCGGGCCGGCGGGCATGCCTGCGAATCCTTTCAACCCCAAACAGGACACTTACAAGGAGTGGGGCGCGGATACGGTTCCCCGGCTCGTTCCGCGTCCTCCTGAGCCTTATAAAACTTTCAGCGATACCTTCAGCTACGTCGACGAGAACGAGTGGGCGAATGCAAATAAGTAGGTCGTTGTAGCAAATAAGTAGGTCGTTGTAAATGGAGCATTGTCCCCGGGGTGTGCGCCGATGAGCGCACGCCTCCTGGGAACCTGAGAAGTTCAAGAACGCGCGGTTTTAGGAAGGAGTAATCATGGCTGGAAAAAGCTCTAACTTAGGCAGACGAAAATTTATGGTCGTGAGTTCTGCCGCCATTGCAACGCCATTGCTGTTGGGCGCCGCAGAATCAGTGAGAGCGGCCGAAACCAAGCCAAACGATGCCAAACTCGCCAAAGGCACCAAGGTCTACTTCATAGGCCACGGATGCGTGGGATGCCATACGTGCATGAGCTTGTGTCCAGCCAAGGCGATTCACTTCGGCAACACCGGAAACGAAATCGACCAGGGCATATGCGTGCACTGTGGCACATGTTTCGAGAATTGCCCCCTTTCCATGATTTCTGAGACGGAAATCTGAACTAGTTACGAGATGGAGGACGAGAAGATGATTACGAAAATCATGGAATGCGATTTGCTCGTGCTGGGCGCCGGGGGCTCGGGACTGGTTGCCGCGAACCGGGCCTTTGACCTCACAGGGAAAAAGGTGATTGTTCTTGAAAAGGCCAAAAAGCCTGCCGGCTGCACCTATTTCGCCAGCGGCATGGGAGAGTCGGGGCCGATCCAGGATTCAAAGTGGCAGAAGGATGCGGGAGTCGAGGTCAACGAAAATCCTCAGGATCTCTCGGGGCAGTTCTTCGACTGGCTTGTGGAGGCTACGACCCAGGCAGAGGCCGAGAAAATGTTTCACGTTTCCAAGGCCGGGGAACAGGCACCGATGGGCGGAGTAGGCAGGATTATCAACCAGGAGCGTTACGGAAAGTATGTGGATCTGCCCGACCAGACCATCGGACCCGGCAGAATGGGGTCGTGGGTTGTCGATCATCTGAGTGAGCGCTGTTACAAGGTGGGGATTACGCTGCTTACGGAAACCCGGGCCAGGAAGTTTCTCAAGGACGAAAAGGGAAAGGTATCGGCCGTGGTAGCAGATACCAGCGACGGGCAATTAGTGGTCAACTTCAAGGCCTGCATTATCTCTGCCGGCGGATTTGGCGCCAACAAGGAAATGCTCAGGAAGTACTACCCCAGGCAGTTCAGTGGCGGCGGAGTCATGCATTCCCTTTGCCCGCCCTATCTGACCGGGGATTGCATTACTGCCGCTGAAGAGGCAGGCGCCTACATCGACCCGACCATTAGAAGCCTGTCCTTCCCGGGCGGATTTTTTGGTGATGGCTTTATGCGTCATCCCTGGAAGATCAGCCTCCTGGCACTCACCTCAGGAAACTGCTGCATGATCAATCTGGACGGCAAGCGCTGGAAGAATGAAAGCGCCATGGGGAGCGGCTCCAGCGATGGCTATATCGGCGATCAGCGCGAAGGCGTAGGAATTGCGATTGTCGACAGCGACATCGTGGATTACGCAGTACTGCATCCGAGCGGCATGATGATGCCGGGCCAGAGCTCCAAGACTTCAATGAAAGAAGATCTTGAGTACGAAGCCGCCATGGACGACGCCGGCGCCGCCGGCAATCACACAAAAAAAGCCGATAGTCTTGTGGAACTGGCCCTCAAGATGAAGGTTGATCCGGGCACTCTTGTCGCAACCATTGAGAAGTACAACAAATTCTGCGAAACCGGCAAAGACCTGGACTTTGGCAAATCCGCGCAAAATCTCAAGCCGATCAAAAAGGCTCCGTTTTACGCGATCTTCGGCAATCGCTGGAGCCAGAGCACAAAAGGAAGGAATGGAATTTGCGTGAATTCCAGGTTCCAGGTCCTGAATGCGAAGGGAGAAGTCATGCCGGGATTGTGGGCCTCCGGGGACGGCTGCACCATCTTCGGCGGGTTCATCATCGGCAGCCAAAGTCAGGGCAACTGGAGCGAAGAGGAAAAGGCAACCCGTACCTCACTTTCCAGAGACCTGGCACAGGCCATGTCGGCTTCTTCGGGAGCTGACGCTGGTGGCTTTGGTGCGCCGGGCGGCGGAGGTCCGCGCGGTGGTGCTCCGGGCGGGGCTGCTCCTGGTGGAGGCGCTCCGGGCGCCGGCGGCCAGGCTGGTCCTCCTGCTGCTGGTGCTCCGGGCGGGGCTCAAAGCGGTGCTGGCGCCGCGTCAAGCCGAAACGCCACCCCCATGATGATGGCCGCTGAAACGAACAGCGCCGACATCTTCAAGGGCAAGAGCTCTCCATGCGGCGGACTTGGCCCGGCATTTCTTTCAGGATATTGCGCCGGCACCTTTGCCGCTGCGTACTTGAAGAACCTTTAGCGCATCGTTCGCGCGCGTCGTGGGGAGGCAGGCCGGGTCACGGAATCTCCGGCCTGCCCACGCGAGGGTTCCACACAGCTCATTCACCGCCTCAGGCGCCGCCCCCAGGAGTTGTCATCCCGAGGAGGTCGCCGCGGCGACCGACGAGGGAGCTGCGGTTGTATTTTCATAGTTTCGGGTGAAGCCCCGTTTCATGCATGACTGCAGTTGCTCTTCGGCGAACTCTCCCCTGATCCCTGAACCCTGATCCCTGATCCCTGATCCCTATTCCCTATTCCCTATTCCCTATTCCCTGTTCCCTATTCCCTGTTCCCTATTCCCTACTCCCTGCCTTTCTCAATCCGCATCTGTCCACGTCGCCCGAGTTGCACCAGCACGATGCCGAGAAGCAGCACCACGATCCCCCACCACAGATTGCCGTCGATTCCGAGGCTCTTCTGATAAGTGGCGGCGTTCTCCCGCGTCGCCAGCCCAAAAGCGGTGAGAATGGCCCCGGCGAAGGCGAACATCATTCCCATCGGAGTGCGCAGATCGGTCTTCAGGCGCATGGCTGCGGCTTCCGGCGCCTTCGCCAGCGCGGCAGATTGCGGCCCGGCCTCGCTCGGCCGGCTTGCCAGCGCCGTCACGGCGAAATGTATGGCAAAGGCCGCGAGCGTCGCGCAGAAGGCCATCGCGAGTCCTCCGCCGTGATGCCGCCCAATCAGGCCGAGCCATAAACCGCGCAGAACCGGAATGGCCGGGACCCATGCGGGCAACTCGATAACAACCATTCCCGCCACCAGACCTGCAAAAGCGCCGGTCCCGCTGGCGCGCTTCCAGAACATAGCCATGAGAACCGTGACGAAGAGCGGCGCGGACAAGCGACCCAGGATAATAGCCCACGACCCGAGAGGATCTCCCATCTTCGTGCCGGCGTGTAGCGCGGCGCAAGCTGCCCCGCCGGCGATCAGCGTGACGGCCACCGCGGCCCAGCGGGCCACAGCAAGCAGATGGCGGTCGTCGGCGGCTCTGCCGAGATGTGCCTGGTAGAGATCGCGTGTGAACACCGCGCAGGCGGCGGCGATCCCCGCCGTAGCCGTGGAGATCAGCCCGGCCAGCAATGCCGCTAGAGCCAATCCCAGCAGGCCCATGGGTAGGACGGCGGCGATCAAACTGGGCGTGGCCTTCGCGTAGTCGAGAAGGCTCGACCCGTCAGAGTTCCTTAGCGGCTGGCCGGTGGCCGGATCGGTAAAGGCGGGAACCACTCCGCGCCCGGCCTCGGCGGCAGGAGAGACGACGGTGATCTCGTGAAATATCGACCCGTTCTCCTCGCGCACCACTGTAGAGGTGTGCGGCGTGGGCAGCCCAACCGCGGCCATCCCCGGAAGGATGAGCAGCGCGGAGATCACCAGCCAGATTCCAGCGGCGATCAGAGGCGCGCGACGGGCGGCGCGGGCATTCTTGGCAGCGAAAACCGTTTGCAGCACGGTGAAGTTCGACCCCAACCAGGCGAAAGAAACCACTCCCATCAGAAAGGCCAGCAGCAAGCCGCCCGCGCCCGTTCCGGCGCCCGCGCCCCAGTTCCACAGAGGCACGGCCCCCGATGCGGCGGATTTCAGCCCGCCCCAGCCTGCCTTCATCACGCCCAGAATCGCCACGGGAGCAAAACCAGCCGTCAGAACGAGAAACTGGAGCGCGATCACGGACATGGCTCCGCGAAGCCCGCCCAGAAGCAAGGTCGCAAGCACGACCGCGGCGGGAACGACCACGACGGGAAGGAAATCCCAGCGCGCTGGCAGGCCCATGGAGCCTGTTACGAGGGCAAAGACGCGCAAAGTCTTGCAGGCGTCTGCCACAATTCTGAAGCTTTCGGCGACGCCGGTCACTGAAGCCAGCACAAACAGAGCCGCGGCGAGAATGCGCGTCTTCTCATCGAAGCGGAGGGCGAGAAACTCCGGCACCGTGCGCGCGCCGGACGCGTAGTAACGGGGCACAAGAACCAGGCCGGTAAAAATCATGGCCGGAATGGCGCCCAGAGAGATAAATGCAAATCCCCCGCAGGCCGTACCTCGAGCCGTAGAACCCTCCGGCGATCGCCAGCCCGCCAAGGCCGATGGCGGCAAAAGCCATGGCGCTGATCCAGCCCGGCAGCGAGCGGCCCGCCTCGAGATAGTCGCTGGCAGTGCAGACGTAAGGCCTGACCGCCAGGACTATGGCCAGCACAAAGAAGAGGTCAAGGGCAAGCATCAGCCAGTCGACCGGGGCAAGTACGGGCACAATCGGCTCCTTCAAGTTTGCTTAGAGTCCAACAATCAATGTACCCGAGCGGCGGGAGGGTGAGTCCAGATGGCGCAGGCCGTCTTGTAATAAGGGCACGGCTTCAGCCGGGCCGAAAGGGGCTCAAAATGAGAGCAGGGCTTCAGCCCCTGCCAAGCGTTGAGTCCAGATGGCGCAGGCCGTCTTGTAATAAGGGCACGGCTTCAGCCGGGCCGTAAGGGAATCAAAATGGAAGCGGGCTTCAGCCCCTGAAGTTTGGCTACTCGCAACAAAGCCGAGCAGTGTGACTTTTCGAGCAAGCTGCTAAGGACCAATTTACGCAGGCGCAGGCGGTCTTGTAATAAGGGCACGGCTTCAGCCGGGCCGCAAGGGGATCAAAATGGGAGCAGGGCTTCAGCCCCTGCCAAGTGGTGAGTCCAGAAGGCGCAGGCGGTCTTGTAATAAGGGCACGGCTTTAGCCGGGCCGTAAGGGGATCAAAATGAGAGCAGGGCTTCAGCCCCTGAAGTTTGGCTACTCGCAACAAAGCCGAGCAGTGTGACTTTTCGAGCAAGCTGCTAAGGACCAATTTACGCAGGCGCAGGCGGTCTTGTAATAAGGGCACGGCTTTAGCCGGGCCGCAAGGGGCTCAAAATGGGAGCAGGGCTTCAGCCCCTGCCAAGTGGTGAGTCCAGAAGGCGCAGGCGGTCTTGTAATAAGGGCACGGCTTTAGCCGGGCCGTAAGGGAATCAAAATGAAAGCAGGGCTTCAGCCCCTGCCAAGTGGTGAGTCCAGAAGGCGCAGGCGGTCTTGTAATAAGGGCACGGCTTTAGCCGGGCCGCAAGGGGCTCAAAATGAGAGCAGGGCTTCAGCCCCTGCCAAGCTCGCATCGCCAGTTTTCCTCTTCATTGAAATGCTCAGGCCCTGAGGGATGGTCTTTCTCCAGCACATATTCACGGCGGCGCGGCAATTACACTAGAGGAGCATGATTCCCACGCTCACCTGGACGCCTGACGGTGTCCGCTTCATCGATCAAACCAGGCTTCCTCTCGAAGAGACCTACGTCACCGCCACCACCGTCGAGGAGGTGGCGCGAGTCATCGAAACCATGGTGGTGCGCGGCGCTCCCGCAATCGGCGTCTCGGCCGCCTACGGCGTGGCCCTGGGCGCACAAAAGACCAAGGCCGGAACCACCGCCCAGTTTGCTCCCGAGTTTGAGCGTAACTGCGCCCGCCTGGCGGCCACGCGGCCCACGGCAGTGAATCTCTTCTGGGCGATCGATCGCATGAAGCGGCTCTTTGCCCGGCTTGCAGCCGCCGGAACCGAGCTCGAAGACGTCAAGCAGAAGCTCCTCGCCGAAGCCAACGACATGTACGAAGAAGACATCGCGGCCTGCCGGGCCATGGGAGCTCATGGCGGGGCTCTGCTGCCCGATGAAGGCGGCGTGCTCACCCACTGCAACGCCGGGGCGCTGGCCACCTGCGGCTACGGAACCGCGCTGGGCGTGATCCGGGCAGCCATTGAGCAAGGCAAGCGCATCCACGTCTATGCCGACGAGACCCGCCCCTTTCTGCAGGGAGCCAGGCTGACCGCCTGGGAGCTGATGGCCGACGGCATTCCAACCACCGTGATTTGCGACAACATGGCCGCAAGCCTCATGCGGCAGGGACTGATCCGCGCCGTCGTTCTGGGCGCAGACCGCATCGCAGCCAACGGCGACGTCGCCAACAAGATCGGGACTTATAACGTGGCCATTCTCGCCAAAGAACATGGAATCCCGTTCTACGTGGCTGCTCCGTGGTCCACGATCGATATGGCCACTGCCACCGGCGAGGCGATCCCCATCGAGGAACGCCCGGCCGCGGAAGTCACGCACCACGGAGGTCGGCAACTAACTCCGCACGGAGTCGCCATTCGCAATCCCGCCTTTGACGTGACCCCGTCCCGCTACGTGACGGCCATCGTGACCGAGCGCGGCGTCTTGCGCGCGCCGTACTCAGAGGCGCTGCATACGCTTCTTGACGTGACAAGCTAAATTAGCTAAGCTAACTTAGCAGGATACAACTGTGCACTCCGCAACGATTTTCGAAGCTAAAACTCACCTTTCCAGACTGGTGCAGCGTGCTCTCAATGGCGAGGACGTGCAGATCACCTCGGGGCGTGAGCGAAAGCCGGTCGTCCGCCTGGTGCCTGTCAACCCCGTCCGGGCCGGCCGGCGCCTCGGTTTTCTCGAGGGCCAGGGCGGCATGGGTCCCGAGTTTTTCGATCCACTGCCAGACGAGGAACTTCGGCTTTGGAACGGCGACGGTGAATGAGAGTCCTGCTCGACACGCATGCTCTGATCTGGGCTGCCTATCAAAAACACCTCTTGTCCAGCCGCGCCCGGAAAGTGATCCAGTCTCCTCGAAATGAAGTTCTGGTTTCCGCAGCATCGGCATGGGAGATCGCGACGAAATACCGGCTTGGCAAGCTGCCGTCTGCAGGAGTTCTCGCGGAGGATTTCATTGCGCAGGTGACCTCGGCTGGGTACGTACTGCTATCGATCTCGCCGGAACACGCGCTCCGGGCAGGAAGGATGACCGCAGCGCATAAAGATCCCTTCGATCGCATGTTAGCTTCGCAGGCCATTCACGAAGATCTGCCTTTGGTGAGCAACGACGAGCAACTGGACCAATTCGGTGTCCGCCGGATTTGGTAGACGCCGGTCGGCGCAGGCAGAAGAGAAGCCTCTACACTGACAAAGTCGTGCTTCCGCGTTCCTCCATTTTCCGCCTGCGCCAATGCTCGCTCGCGCGCGCGCTCGTTCTGGCGCTGGGCGGCTTCGCGCTGAGCCTGCGTCTGGCCGGCTTCCCTGCCCCGGATTCTCCGCACCCCTCGCGTTGGCAGGCAGCGGTCATACCCGTCGTCGCCTGGGCGATGATCGAAACAGCGCGCTGCCTCAGGAGGCGGTGGAGTTTCTATCACGCCGGAGTAGTTATTCTGCTCTACTCCGAATTGATGATTCTTGTCATGGTGCTGTTTCTATGGGTCTATCTGTAAAGGTCGCAATCAAAGCCAGGCCGCCTCAACCTTGTCGTCTCATTCAGGTTTCCGTGTAGGATAAAGCAGAGTCAATCGCGGCGCCAGGTTCCCCAGGGCTATGCACGCGCCTCGTACGACAGGAGGAAAGGAATGCTCAAGGGTTTTCGGGATTTCATTCTGCGCGGCAATGTTCTTGACTTGGCGATCGGCGTGATCATGGGCGTTGCCTTTGGAGCCGTCGTCACTTCACTGGTAAAAGACGTGCTCACCCCCTTCATCGGCATGATCTTCGGCAAGCCGGATTTCAGCGGCATCCACTACGGAACGATCATGATCGGAAACTTCCTGAACGCCATCATCAGCTTCCTGCTGGTTGCGGTCGCGGTCTATTTCTTCATCGTTCTCCCGGCCAACAAGCTGATGGCCAGAATGAAGGGCCCGGTGCCCGAAGCCCCGCCCGCGACCAAGATCTGCCCGGAGTGCTTGAGCGAGATTCCGATGGCAGCGCGGCGATGCGCTCATTGCACGCAACCGGTGGCCTGACGAGCAGCCACGGGCCGGGCAATGGCACGCGTATCGTTTCTTCGGGCTGAAAAGGGCAGGCGCGTTCATAAGGGCAGGACCGGCCATTGCCCGTCTGCGCCCGGCATGCGGTCTGCATATTCGCCGCGCCCTCCCCGCCCGTCTAGAATCGTTGCAGCCTGCCTCGAGCCCCGGATCCTATGATTGATGGAAGAGGCGATCGTACTCGCAAAGGACAAGTGAGAATGGGCCTTCGCTTAGCGCAGGGGTTCTGGCCGGCTTTGCTGCTTGCAGCGAGCTCTCTGGGCGCACAGTCCGCCGCTCCTCCCACCGCGGTTTTCGGTTACCGGGACTTCCAGGCCGAACAGAAAATCGAGGCTAAATTCCTGGCCGTGCCCAGCGCACGGCTGGCCGGGGAGCATCTCAAGACGTTATCGGCCGAGCCTCACATGGCCGCGACGCCGGAGGATCGCACCACGGCCGAGTATGTCGCCGGCAAATTTCGCGAAGCAGGACTCGAGACAGAGATCGTTCCCTATCGCGTGCTCCTGAGCCGGCCCACGGAACTGCGCGTGCAGGCCTGGAACTCAGCGGGACGGCTCCTCCTGGACGGCCCCACTCCAGAGCACGTGGAGGGAGACAAGGCAGCGGACAATCCCCGCGTTGGAACTCCGTTCAACGCCTCTTCGGCCTCGGGCGATGTGACCGGCGACGTCGTCTACGCCAACTACGGGCGGCCTGAGGACTTTGACCATCTTGCCGCCGAACACATTGACCTGCACGGCAAGATCGTTCTGGTCCGGTACGGCTCGAACTTCCGCGGCGTCAAGGTGCGCCTCGCCGAGCAGCACGGAGCCGCCGGAGTCCTGATCTACTCCGACCCCTCCGACGACGGCGAGGGCAAAGGCGACGCATGGCCGCTTGGTCCCTGGCGGCCCGATACCGGGGTCCAGCGCGGCTCGGTTCAGTATCTTTCCCAGTATCCGGGCGACCCGGAGACACCGGGCGTAGCTTCGACATTGGACCTGCCCGATTCGGCGCGCGTTTCGGCGCTGCAATCCGGCGATCAGCCGGGCATCGTCTCCATTCCCATCAGCGCCCACGACGCCGCGCCCATTCTTGCGGCCATGGACGGGCCGCTCGCGCCGGAAAACTGGCAGGGCGGGTTGCCGGCGCGCTACAGGCTGGGCCCTGGCGGCGCCCGTGTAAGGCTTCTGCTGAAGCAGGACAACCAGAGGCGGGTGATCTGGGATGTGATCGGCAAAGTGCGCGGCTCGCTTTATCCCGATGAATGGGTAATCGCCGGCAATCATCGCGATGCATGGGTCTACGGAACCGTCGACCCCGGCAGCGGTACAGCGGCGATGCTGGAGGCCGCGCATGGGATTGGAGCGCTTCTGCGCGCGGGATGGAAACCCCGGCGAACCCTTCTGTTCTGCAGTTGGGACGCAGAGGAGGAAGGTTTGATCGGATCCACCGAATGGGTGGAGCAGAACGCCCGTGCAATGGAACATGCCGTCGCCTACTTCAACGTGGACGTCGCCGTCTCCGGGCCGAATTTCTATGCTGCCGCGGTTCCGTCATTGCGGCAGTTCATTCGCGATCTCACCCGGTCGATCTCCAGCCCCATAGGCGGCACTGTCTACCAGCAGTGGAGCAACGATCCCGGCGAGCAAAGGGCCCACGACGCAGCCAATGCCCCAGCCGGCGCCGACGAGGGGGCCCGCGTAGGATCGCTTGGTTCGGGCTCCGACTTCACGCCTTTTCTGGAGCACGCAGGCGTGCCCTCGGCCGACATCGGCTCGGAGGGGGCTTACGGCGTCTACCACTCGGCCTTCGACGACTATGCCTGGTACGTCCACAACGCCGACCCGCATTTCATTTACCTGCAGCAAATGGCGCGAATCTTCGGGCTCGAGGTGCTGCGCATGGCGGATGCCGACGTCCTTCCCCTCGATTACGTGGCTTACGCGCGCATCGTCCAGACCTATTTGCAGGCGGCCCGGCACAAGGCGCTCGAGGCAAAACTGGCAGGGCTGGACTTCGATGCCTCCGACGCTGCCGCCGGGCGTTTCGCCGCAGCCGCGAGCCGTGCCTATGCCCGGCAGTCCGCGCCCACCGGCAACGAGGCTATACTCGACCAGGCCCTTCGCCGGACCGAGAGCGCATTTCTCGACGAAGCCGGCCTGCCCGGCCGTCCATGGTACCGCCATTTGATCTACGCCCCCGGCAAGACCACAGGCTACGCGGCGGTTGTGCTGCCCGGGGTGAGCGAGGCAATTGACGCGGGCGATGCTCAGCTCGCCGCCTGGCAGCTGGCGCTGCTCACCGAGGCATTGGATCGGGCCGCCCGAACTCTGGCAAATGCCGCGGGAGCGCAAGTGCCATATTCGGCCGCGCCGTGAGCCTGAAGTGTACCGCCGGCTTCCCAGCCGGCCGTAGCGCGGACTTCCCAGTCCGCGCAACTTTTGAGCTTCCTGCGCTTGAAATAATCGCATTTTACCCGCAGTTTAAACGCAAAATAATCGCAATCTAACGGCAGCCACGTGTTGGCCGCGCCGCCACCGCTGCCGCTCCTCCCGCGCATTGTCATCCTGAGGACCCTGACCCTGAACGGAGTGAAGGGGAAGGGGACGAAGGATCTGCAGTTGCTTCTCGGCGCACTTTTAGGCGCAATGTGTTTGCTGGGATTCATCTTCGGTGCGGACATCTGGAAATAGCAGCAGACTCTTTTTCGCCCGTCCCACCGACACAAACTGAATCGCTACCCATCACTGCAAAGCCAGCACTCCCAAGGTGTAAACTTGCCATCGAGTCCAAATCATGCCCATTGAAGAGAACCTGACCCTGAGCTACGCACGGGGAGCCGATCTCCCTCTGCTGAACCTGACAATCGGTCAACTGTTGGAGCGGACCACGAGCCGCTTCCCTGAGAATCCGGCCCTCGTCAGCCGTCATCAGGGGACAAGGCTAACCTGGGCCGAACTGAGCCGTGAGGCCGACCGCGTGGCGCGCGGGCTTTGGGCGCTGGGCATCCGGCGCGGTGACCGCGTTGGCATCTGGTCAACCAACTGCGCCGAGTGGATCATGATGCACATGGGCTGCGCGCGGGCCGGGGCGGCGCTGGTCAACATCAATCCCGCCTATCGCTCCCACGAGCTCGGGTTTACTCTCACGCGCTCGCGCATGAAGGCGCTCTTCCTGTGGCACAAAGACAAGCACGCCGACTACGAGGAGATCCTCGGCCGCGCGCGGCACGGGCTTGACCTCGCGCTCGAGCACACCATCTACTTCGACTCGCCCGAGTGGCCCGCGCTGCTCGACGCCGAGGGCCGGCTGCCGGATTACGTAGCCCCCGATGACGTGGCCAATATCCAGTACACAAGCGGCACCACGGGCCTGCCCAAGGGCGTGCAGCTCACTCACAACAACGTGGTCAACAACGGGCAGTTCCTCGCCGCAGGATTTCATTACACTGAGCAGGACAAAATCGTTGTCCCCGTGCCGCTCTTCCACTGCTACGGCTGCGTCATCGGCACCATGAGCGCGGTCAATTCCGGCGCCGCCATCATCCTGCCCAACTGGACCTTCGACCCGCGCGCCACGCTCAAAGCGGTGCACGAGGAGCGCGCTACAAGCGTCTACGGCGTCCCCGCCATGTACGTGGCCGAATTTGCGCTCGACGACTTTTCGACCTACGACATGACCAGCCTGCGCACCGGCATGATGAGCGGCGCTCCCTGCCCCGTGGAACTGATGAAGCGCGTGCTGGGCGACATGCACATCGGTGAGCTGGTGATCGCTTACGGGCAAACGGAAACCTCGCCCGTAGTCACCATGAGCGATGCGGGCGACACGATCGAGATTCGCGTCAAGACCGTGGGCCGGGCCATGCCCCAGACCGAGATAAAGATCGCCTCGCTCGACGACGGCCTGGAGACGGTGCCCTGCAACCAGCAGGGCGAAGTTTGCGTTCGCGGATACGCGCTGATGAAGGGCTACGACGGCGATCCCGAGGCCACCGCCCAGGTGATCCAACCCGACGGCTGGCTGCGCACAGGAGATTTAGGAGTCATGCGCGAGGACGGCTGCATCCACATCACTGGCCGCTCGCGCGACGTAATCATCCGCGGCGGCGAGAACATTTATCCGCGCGAAGTCGAGGAGTTCCTCTATACCCATCCCAAAGTGGGCGAGGTGCAGGTCATCGGCATCCCCGACGCGCGTCTGGGCGAGATCGTGGTGGCCTGGGTCCGGCTCAAGCCGTGCGAGGACGCGAGCGAGGAGGAAATCCGGCAGTTCTGCGAAGGCCAGATCGCCTACTACAAAATTCCCGCGTACGTCCGCTTCGTCACCGAATTCCCGGCCACGCTCTCTGGCAAGATCCAGAAATACAAAATGAGGGAATTCGAGATCGAAGCCCGCGGCCTGCACAACGTAGCTCGCACGGCGATGGCGTAAGGCCCTTCAGAACAGGCTTTGACAATTGTCAATCGACAGTTTACAGTACGATTGTGATCAGGTCGTTCCGGCATCCAGGCTTGGAGAAGTTTTTTAAGACCGGAAGCAAGGCCGGCATTCAACCGGCGCACGCTTCCAAGCTCTACGCTCAATTGGCCGCCTTGGATGTGGCCAAAAGCGCTATGGATTTGTCGAGGGCGCCCTGGAAACTCCACAAGCTCAAAGGAAATCTTGAAGGCCACTGGGCAATTTCGGTCAACGCAAACTGGCGCCTGACATTCACTTTCGAAAGCGAAGACGCTGTCCTGGTTGACTACTGCGACTACCACGGAGATTGACGGCATGGCTACGGAAATGTTCAATCCGCCGCACCCGGGTTTGGTGCTCCGCGAGTACCTGGAAGGGCTCACGGTGACCGAGGCTGCCAGCAGGCTGCACGTCTCTCGCGCCACGCTCTCGGGGATTCTGAACGGCGGCAAAGGCGTGTCGCCGGAGATGTCCCTGCGGCTTGGGATGCTCTTGGGAACACACGACTCGTTCTGGCACGATATGCAGTCCAACCACGACCTGGCCCAGGCAAAGAAGAAAAAGCTGCCACCCATCAGGCCCATCGGCCGCGCGGCGTAGCAGCTTCCTGCCCTGAGGGGCGGCGCACGCCCGGCCGCTTAATCCGCCACCGCCGCCACCCCAGCCGCCAGCCTTTGCCTCCGCGACGCATCCTGCGCACCGGATGCCTCCCGAGTGATGGCAATGACGGTCATATCGTCATGCTGCCCGAACCGCTTTGCCTCTTCCACGATCGCCGCTACCGGCTGCATGGAGATTTCGCGGCCTCGCTCAAAGCCGAACATCTCGCCCAGGGGATTCCTGGCTTCAACAATCCCGTCGGAATAGAACGTAAGGCGGCTGCCCAGCGGCAACTGGAAGCGAGTGGTTTCATAGCGCGTGTCCGATTTTGCGCCCAGTGGCAAGGCCCCCGGGGTCTCCACTTCGCGGCCGTCAAGATAGGGAGACAATGTCCCGCGTTGGCCAGCGCAACCGAGCCGTCAGGAAATAACCTCGCCGCCAGCGCTGTCGCCAGATTCCCGCCCGCGCGCCCCGCGAGCCGCTGGTTCAGGCTTGCCAGCAGTTCCGCGGGTTCCGAGGTGTACTCGGCCACGCCGCGAATAGCGCCCACCAGGACCGAGACCAGCATCGCAGCCGGCAATCCCTTGCCGGCCACATCGCCAATCACCAACAGCAGGGAGTCCTCCGGAGCCGGCAGGATCTGAAAGAAATCGCCTCCTACCTGCTGATCCGGCACGTAAGCGGTTTCAACAGAAAATCCCGGCACACGCCCAATCTGCTCCGGCAGAATAATCTTCTGCACCTCGCGCGCCGCGGCCATCTCCGCTTCAAGATCCGCCTGCTGCCGGGCAACGCGAGCGGAGCGCAGCACGAGGATCACCGCCAGCGAGAGAATGAACAGGCAACCGGCGATGCCGGAGATGTTGATGGTGAAGGGCCCGACCGTCCAGTTAAAAACCGCCTGCTGGAAACGGAACGAGGGAGCTGCCAGTGCGGGCACCCTGCTGACGAGAAAAATGCCGAGCTGAATATAGATAGACAGGCTGTTCACGAGAGCGGGAACGAGCAGAATGCCCGCCTCCTGATTGCCGCGCCGCCAGTGCACGATCAGCAGGATGGGCAAGATCCACGCAAGCACGGTGTCTTCCGGCACCTGGCTCAAAAGCGTGCCAATTGACGAACCGGTGCCGCTGGCCGTTTGCCACGATGCAAAGAGAAATCCCGCCGCGGAAATGACCAGTATGACCTGCAGCGAGCGCTTCAATGGTATGCGCAGGAAGGCCAGGAACATCAGGGTCAAAATGACGAGGTTAGCGATTTGAAAGCAGCCGTTGATGTAGTCAGACCACGCGGGAAGATTGTGGAACAGCAAATAAAATTGCAGCGGCGCCTGCAACGCCGAGACCAGGAAGAGCAGGAAAATCAGCAAATACCCGCGCTGCTGCCGCTGCGCCATGAAGAGCGCCAGCGCAACAATCCCCAGCCCCAAACCGGCGAACTGGTAGAACCACTGGAGCAGATGGTCGCCGATTGTGGTCAGCCAGACGTGATCGCTAAGCGCCGTTTCCTGCCCGATCACGAGATTGTAGGGATAATAGCCGGGGAAGCCGACGACCCATTCATTGGCGGAAACGTACACTCGCATGGCAATCACGAGCGAGCCCGTGGCGATCAGCGAATCGGGGATGCGGCGGACGATGCGCGCCGAATATGAGTACGGGCGGTAGGGTGAGACGCTGCCGTTCGCGAACAGTCTCTGCCCGTTCACGTAAATCTCGTACGCGCTCGAGAGGTTGTACTCCTCCAGCGCGAGCCCTGTCTCGTTCGGCGCCACTTCTACGTGCAGCCGGTACCACACCACGGAGTTGCGCGCCGCAGGAAAGTACTCCTTCAGCGAACGGGCCGTGTCCACGCGCGTCCACTGGGATTCGTCCCAGATCGGCTCGGGCAAATGAGGGGTCGTCGCCCGATTTTGACCAGCCACACACCGCCCAAATCGGTTGGCTGGCGCAGCAAAGTGGCATCGAAGGTCTGGGCGCGGAGCAGCGCGGACGGCAACAGCAAGAGAGCTGAGAGCGCGAAAAGGCAAACTCCGGCTACCTGCCGGAGAGGGCGCACAAAAGCGAAATGGAGCATAGGATGGACTCGGCCTCCAACTGGCGTAGTCCACCCTATTATGCGCTCCCTGATTCCGCGACGAAAATCTTACGACGCTGGCGCAGGGCTACTGGGTAACTCTCTTGGCTATGAATTCGCGCGAGCCGCCGCCACCGCCGCCAGGTGCTCCGCCACCAGCCGCAGGCGCTCCACCGCTGCCGGGCGCCCCGCCGCCAGCCAGGCGCTCCACCGCCGCCAGGTGCTCCGCCGCCAGGCGCTCCACCGCCACCAGGCGCTCCACCGCCACCAGGCGCTCCGCCGCCGCCACCCATGCCGCCGCCGCTCATCGCGCGCGTGAACTTGATGGTGCCATCTGCCTGGGCCGTTCCCTTGTAGGTCTGGGTCATCGTGTTGTTGTCCATGGTCGAGACAACGTCAAAGGAGATGTTGTCGCCATCGATTTTGCCGTTGCTGATATTTGCGTCGCCACGCATCGTGGTGACCGTGCCGGTGAGGGTTGAGCCGTCCACCTTGAAGTTAAAGGTGATGGTCTGCGTGCCGTTGCGTCCCTGAACATCGGCTGACCATTTGCCGCTGAAGTCGGCGGCCAGCGCGGTGACGGAGGGAAAGGCGAAAAGCAAAGTTGCCAGCGCAAGTTTTTTGATCATGAGCTCTCTCCTGATCTTTTGGTTCGTGGCGCGGGATGCGGGGGTCTCCCTGCACATAGCGCCCTGTCAGAACAGACGTCTGAACGGCACGGAAAGACGACACATTGAGTCGTGAAATTGTGAACCGGCTTATCGCGGCGCGTGAAAATTATTTCGCTGAGTGCGCGGACGGCTCAGCCGGCAGCGTGTAGATGACCTCGCCGGGCCGCGCGTAGTGGAACCTCTTGCGCGCCTCCTGCTCGATGGCCTCGGGGTCCGACTTGAGTTGCTCGATGCGGGTGCGCAGCGTCCCGTTTTCCTGCTGGAGTTCGCGGATCTCGTTTTCGAGGGCGCGGTCCTCGGCGCGCTTCTGCTGCCAGAATGAGAGGCCGTGCTTGCCGTGAATCACGTGCCAGGTCAGCAGCAGCGCCAGCAGGATGGCAACGGCCGTTCCCGCCGGGCGCCAGATGCGCTGCGCCCAGTTGAGCAGGCGTTGACGCCGCGATAGCGGCGCGGCCGGAAGCGGGGGATTCTCGGGCTCTTTCGGGGCGAACATCGATATTTCTTTCTGCATGCTCCAGCGCATCCTTCAACCGGGACTCGTTGCCTAAAAAACCGAACCGCAGATCCTTCGACTCCGCATGGCCGGAAACGCCATGCGTCGCTCAGGATGCTATCGACCCTACGACAACACAAACTTCTCCGACGCCGTGCGCAGAGCCTCCATGTCGTGCTCGCTGCGGGCTTCGGTATAGGCGCGAACCACAGGCTCGGTGCCAGAGAGCCGGTAGCACACCCAGGAGCCGTCTTCGAGGATGAGCTTCAGCCCGTCGGTGCGGACCACCTGTTTCACCCGCCTGCCGCCGAGTTCCGTGGGATCGGCCTTCAACTTCTCAGTGAACGCGGCTTTGATCTCCGGGGTCAAGCGGAAGTTCTCGCGCACCGGATAATAGGAACCAACTTTGGCAAAGAGCTCACGCAGCAGCTCGCCCAGGCTCATGCCGCGGGTGGCCACCATCTCGGCCGCGAGCAGGCCCGCCAGAATGCCGTCCTTCTCCGGCACGTGGCCGCGAATGGTCAGCCCCGCCGATTCCTCGCCGCCGATCGCGATCTTATCTTCATTGATCAGTTCGCCGATGTATTTGAAGCCCACGGGAGTTTCGTAGAGCGGAACCTTGTGGTGCTCTGCCAGGGCATTGACGAGATTCGTGGTCGCCACGCTTTTCGCCACGCCGTTGCGCCAGCCGCGAGTTTCAACCAGGTAGTTGAACAGCAGAGCGATGATGTAGTTGGGCTGCATGAACGTGCCGTCGCCGTCCACAACGCCGAAGCGATCGGCGTCCCCGTCCGTGGCGATAGCCAGAGCCGCGCCGGTTTGTTTCATCTTCTCTTTGGCGTCGCCGAGCAGATGGTCATCAGGCTCCGGCGCGTGGCCGCCGAAAAGAACATCGCGGTAGTCGTGGACGGTCTCCACCTGGACGCCGGCCTCGCGGAGAAGATCGCTGGCGTAGCCGCGTCCCGCGCCCCAGAACGGATCGTAGACAATCTTGATTCCGGATTTGGCAATGGCCTTGAGATCCACGAGCTCGGCCAGGCGCTTGAGAAAGGCAGGCTTCACATCGGCGGTCTCAAAATCCTTCGTGGAGGTCGCCGCCGGCTTGGCGAACGATCCGGGGCCGGCAGCTTCCAGCGCGGCGATTTGCGCTTCGATCTGGCTCGTCACTTCGGGCAGGGCGGGCGCGCCGTCGGGCGTCGAAAACTTGATGCCGTTGTACTCGGGAGGATTGTGCGAAGCGGTAAAGTTGATGGCGCCGGAGGTCTTGAGCGTCCGCACGGCATAGGCGATGGCGGGCGTCGGCGCGGCTTCGGGAATCACGATCGGCGTCACGCCGGCCGCAGCCAGCACGCGCGCGGCTTCCTCCACAAAGCTCTCGCCCAGGAAGCGGGGATCGCGCCCGATGAGCACCCGGGGTCCCCAGGAAGCGGTCTTTGCTTCCTGGGGTGGAAGAACGCGGTGGGGCGCGGGCTGGGTCTTCACGTAGGCAGCGATGCCGGCCACGGCCAGGCGGATGTTGGCCAGCGTGAATTCATCGGCCACAACGGCCCGCCAGCCCGAGGTTCCGAATTTGATAACGCTCACAAGAGATCTCCATTCTAGAGATGCGAAGAAATGGGGCCGCAAGTCCATACTGACCCAGCCGCCTGATACCCGGCAAGCGGGCTGCGCCACTTGCGAGCCTTGCGTTCAGTTGTTCTCAGGCGCGCTATGATTCAGCAGAAAGCTTATCGACAAGGGGGCAACGCCAGATGAGCAAAACACTCCATGCCCGCATTGCACTCACCACGGCGGCCACGGCCGAAGATGCCCGGCGCATGGCGCGCGCGCTGGTTGAGGAGCGGCTGGCGGCCTGCGCGACCCTGCTGCCCGGTGCCGAGTCGATCTTCCACTGGGAAGGGCGCATCGAGACGGCGGCCGAGACGCTCGTTGTGCTCAAGACCACCGCGGAGAAGGTCGAGGCGCTGGAGGCAAGGCTCAAGGAGTTGCACAACTACGAGACGCCGGAGTTTCTCGTGCTTGAAGTCGAACGGGGCAACAGGGCGTATCTCGATTGGATTGAGGCGAGTCTAGAGAAAGGCTAGGCAGGTACGCGCGCGGGCGCTGCGCGCAGCGCAACCACTCTGGTATTCTGAGGCAGTTGACCCATGCGTTGGTTAGTATTCGCCCTATTGGTTTCGCTGTGCGTGCTTCTGCTGGCAGCAGCAGCAGTGGCTTGGCACATTCTTCAGCAGCGTAGATTGCTGCGTGAAAATGCGCGTGAGGCTTCGGAAGCAGCCAAAGAGATCGCTGTAGAGCCGGGCCCTTGACACCTGAGAAGATCCGCGGCGCAAGACGCCTCCGCGGGGCGCGAGGCGTCTAATTGATTGATTGTTTCCCTCGCAGGAAAGGATTGGTTGCCCAGTGAGAAAAAGCCAGCAGAACGAGTCTGCAAAAAACGGAACCGTCGAGATCACGATCGCTCACAGTCCGGATTCCGACGACGCGTTCATGTTTTATGGGCTCGCCACCAACAAAATCCGCGTGCCGGGCTACCGCTTTACGCATACGCTCACTGACATTGAGACGCTGAATCGGCGGGCGCAGGACGAAGCATTCTACGACGTGAGCGCCATCAGCTTTCACGCCTACCCTTACGTCCAGCAGAACTACATGCTGATGGGCTGCGGTGGCAGCGTGGGAGAAGGCTACGGGCCGATGGTGGTCTCAAGCCGCGCCATGACGCCTCAGGAGCTGGGCAAGATCACCGTCGCCATTCCGGGCACGCTGACCACGGCCTATCTGGCGCTGAAGATCTTCAATCCGGAACTGGAAACCGTGGTGGTTCCCTTCGACCAGATCATCCCCGAGATCCAGGCGGGCAGGGTGGAAGCGGGGCTGATCATTCATGAGGGGCAGCTCACCTACGGAGCGAGCGGGCTCCAGAAGGTGATCGACCTTGGCGCTTGGTGGAGCGAGACCACGGGATTGATGCTGCCGCTGGGTGGCAATGCCATTCGCCGCTCGCTGGGCGAGGAGACGCACAAGATCGTCTCCAAAGCGCTGCGCGATTCAATCCGCCACGCTCTGGATCATCGCGAACAGGCGCTCGAATACGCGATGCAATTCGCGCGCGACCTTGACACCCGCCTGGCGAGCCGCTTCGTAAGCATGTATGTCAACGAGCGGACCATGGATTACGGGGCCGACGGGCGGGAAGCGATCCGCAAGCTGTTGGAGCTGGGCCACGAGCGGGGCTTGATTCCCATCGCGCCGCAGGTGGATTTCGTGGATTAGCGCATTTTTGGATTTAGTGTAGACTTCCGTGCCCCATCCATTCCGCGCTTTTCTGCGGAATGGGTGGGATACCAACAAAATTCCGGTCTACACGATTCCCGAAAATGCTATAGGGTGGTAACGAGCAAAGATGGCCTGCCCGTAGAACCCGATCTCGCCGCCCGGAATGACCATTGTTCTGAGCCCGGGGCGCGTCGCGGCAATTCTGTTATCGTACTTATCAGGCCCTTCCCCATGCGACGCGCCATAGCCATTTCCCTGCTTGTCCTGTTCGGCTACCTGTTGGCAGCGCCGATTTTTCCTGCGACCAGTGACGCCGGCCTTCCTGCCTGCTGCCGCCGCCACGGCAAGCATCACCACTGCATGATGATGCAGATGCTCGCGCAACTGAGCAGCCTGGGGGTGACCACTGTCTCGGAGCGGTGCCCCTGCAAGCAAACAGGTCTGACGGCGGCGCACTCGGCCTGGTCGTGGACGAAGCCGGCAGCAGCGTTCTATGCAACCGTCGCCGGAAATCCGGTGCGCGCCGCCGAAATGCTGGCCCGGCAGCAACTGTCGATTCTGCTGAGCCGCTCTAAACGCGGACCTCCCGCTCTTTTCGCCTGATCACAACAACACTCTTCGCAATTTGGCCGGCGGCGGTGTCTTCAGCGCCGTGCTGTGCGTCGTTGTCTTCACTCAAGCGAAAGGAATCGAGATGAAACGCATGGTTTGGCCGCTTGTCCTGGCGGCAATCTGCCTCATCGTGCAGACAGGGTCGATGTGCGCGCAGCAGAGCCCGGGCAAACAGACGGGCAGTATCGCGGGCGTGGTGCGCGACCCAGTGGGCGCCGTGGTGCGCGGAGCCAAAGTCGCGGTGAAAAGCCTTGCATCGGGGGCAACATCGAACCGCGAGACGAATGCCGAAGGGCGCTACTCGTTCGAGGGTCTCGAAGCGGGCCGCTACGAGGCGACCGTCGCCGTCTCGGGCTTCGAGATCGCCGCCATCCGGGGCATTGCGGTAGCGGCCGGCAAGGAGACGGCTGCCGACGTCACGCTGCGCATTTCCCCGGCGCGGACGGAGATCGAAGTGGAGGCGCAGAACGAGCAGGACGCGCGGCGCACGGTGAGCGCGGGCGAGCAGGCGCGCAGCCGCAACGCGGCCGAGATCGCAGCCGATTCGGCAGGCGTGAGCCTGCGCGAGAGCGGAGCGCTGGCCGGGGTTCCTTTCCTGCACGGGCTGGGCGACGAGCGCACGAAGATCGTTGTGAACGGCGCCACAGCGGAATCTTCCTGCCCCAACCACATGAATCCGCCCATGAGCTACGCGGCTCCGGCGCAGGCCGCCGCGGTGACGGTGCTGGCGGGCATCACGCCGGTGAGCCAGGGCGGCGACAGCCTGAGCGGGACAATCGTGGTGGAGGGAACGGCGCCCATCTTCGCTACCGCGCAGCAGCGAGCCTACGAGCAGGGTACGGCGACGGGCTATTACCGGTCGAATGGCGAGGAGTACGGCGGATCGGTGACAGATTGGGCCGCGACTGAGCACTTTGCCATCGGCTACACAGGTTCATGGCGGACCAACAGCGACTACACCGACGGCGCCGGACACAAGGTGACCTCGACCTATGCCGAGAGCACAGAACACGTGGTGACGCTGGCCGCAGAGGGCAAGAACAGCCTGGCGACGGTGGAAGCAGAGCTGGACCACACTCCCTACGAAGGCTTTGTGAACGCGCAGATGGACATGGTGCGCAACTACGCCGAGCGGGTGCGGGCGCGCTACCGCAAGTCAATGGAGCAGGGCTCGATCGATGCCCAGGCCTTTTGGCAAGGGACCTGGCACTCGATGAATGTCGGGCACGACAAATCGGCCTTCCCCATGCCGATGATCATGCCGATGAATACGCACGGGCGGAATGCAGGCTACGGCGTGAAGCTGGAGTTGCCGCTGGGCGCCCGGCACACGCTGCGCGCCGGCAACGAGCTGAACTACTTCCGCTTGGACGACACCTGGCCCGCGGTAGCCGGAACCGCGCCCTACATGGGGCCGAATACCTTCGTGAACGTCAATGACGGGACGCGCACGCGGCTGGGAACCTACGCGGAACTGGCGAGCCGGTGGAACGCGGCGTGGACGACGCTCCTGGGCGCGCGCAACGACACGGTGTGGACCAACGCCGGGCCGGTCGAGGGGTATTCCGCCACCATGATGTACTCGATGGACGCCGCTGCCTTCAACGCGCTCAATCGCGCGCACACCGACCCGATGATCGACGTGACGGCGCAGGCCAAATGGGTGCCGAATGCGGGAAGCACCTTCGAGTTTGGCTATGCGCGCAAGAACCGCGCCCCCAGCCTCTACGAGCGCTACGCGTGGTCAACCAACTGGATGGCCAGCGGCATGATCGGCTGGTTCGGCGACGGAAACTACTACGTGGGCAACGTAGCGCTGAAGCCGGAGACGGCGAATACAGTGACCGGCTCCGCTCGCCTGCTGGGACGTGGCGCGCGTATTTGGGAGATCAAGGCCTCGCCCTATCTTACCGAAATAGAAAACTATATCGACGTGGACACGCTGGCCACCAACACCTTCGGCAGCATGAGCACCTTCGCGCTGCTCCAGTTTGCGAACCACTCGGCGCGCACCTACGGCGGCGATCTCTCCGCCAGCACAGAGCTGTGGAACGCGGGCCGCGCGGGCACGGGCACGCTGACCGCCGTGGGCTCGTGGCTGCACGGCGAGCGCACCGACAGCTCGACCCCGCTCTACCACATGATGCCGCTGAATGCGCGCGTGAGTTTCGAAGAAGAGACGCGCGGCTTCACAGGCGGATTGAGCCTGGAAGCTGTCGACCGCAAGCGCAACGTCGATCCGCGGCGCTTCGAGCCCCTCACGCCGGGCTATACGCTGGTCAGCGCGCACGCCGGCTATCGCAAAGGAGCGCTCGAGGCAAGCGTCGAGGCCGACAACCTGAGTAACCGGCTGTATGAGCCGCCGTTGGGCGGTGTCAATATGGACAACTTTATGGCCGGCATGTGGATGGGCCAGGTGGAACCGGTGACCGGCCGAGGGAGGTCAGTCGGTTTCCATCTAACGGCGAGGTTCTGAGGGCACCATGTTGGCGGGGTTAGCACGTCAACATTGGTGAAGAAACAGGTGTAGCGGACGATGCGCAGGTGCAAGCCAATCAAAGGTCATTTGAGGCCACTTAAAAAAAACCTCCACATCTTGGAAAAGCCTCACTACAGGCTAAACAATTTCTAATCCCGGCCGATTCTTCCCTCATGGAGGGAATCCGGGATGCGCTCAGCAGAGCCACCAACTTATCTGCTCGCCAGCCACGAGCCGCCTTTGCGCGCGGCTCTGGAACCAGTGCTGGCTTCGTTTGGGGCAAGAGTCAAGGTCGTGCTTTCGGCACAGGCTGCTCTGGAAGCGATCAAGAGCGCGGATGCGCCGAAACTGGCCCTGCTCGACGCGCACCTGCCCGGCATGGAGATGAGCCATTTGCTCGACCAGGTTCGCTTGTCGCCAAAGGGGCAGACCTTTCCGATTGTCCCAATTTTGGACACTTTGACCGATGTGTGGGTCGAGAGGTTGCGGGCGGGACTGGTGGACGACGTGTTGCTGCGCTCGGCCGAAGCCGGCTTCTGGCAGATCCGCATCGAGCTGGCGATGCGGGCGCACTGGCAGGCCAGGCAGTTGGAGACGATAAAGGACGAGACAACCGAAAAGGCCCGGCGTGATTCGCTGACCGGCGCCTACAACCGCGAGGCAATGCTTTCGCTGCTCTTTCGCGAGACCGACAGGGTGCAGCGGCTGAAGAGCCCGCTCTGCCTTGTACTGTTCTACATGGACGACTTGCGCCATTGGGATTCGCGGCTCGGAATGACCGTCTGCGACGAACTGCAACTCCGGGTGGCGGCGCGCGTCAGGCGTCAGCTGCGCAGCTACGACCTTTTGGGGCGGCCCGGCAAAGATCAGTTCCTGGTGGCGCTGCCCGGCTGCTCCAGAGAGAACGCGGTACATTTTGCCGAGCGGCTCGTGGCTGAGACCTTCAGCGCTCCGTTTTCCCTCGGCAGCGAGTCGATTCGCCTCACTGCCTGCTTCGGAATCGCCTCCAGCCTGGGGCGTTCGCCAGTGGTCGTGCTGCGCGAAGCCGAAGAGGCCCTGAAGCGGGCGCGCGAGGCCGGTCCGGAATCGATCCGGTGTTTCAATGATGAGTCGCAGGCTCTGGCGCCCGTAGTTTGCCTTTCTCCAGCCTCTTGCGAGGAGCTGGCGGTGTTTTAGACAGGGGCAAGTTTTTCGGCGGCAGGAAGCGCAGAACCAATTGGGCTTTATTGAGGGCTGCATAAGTAATGTCCGGACATACGCGCCGGAGGCGCAGAGTTGGTTAGCCCCGCGCTTCAGCGTGGGGAAAAGAGATTCCACATGTTTGTCACGGAGTCCCGTAGGGACGGCGCAAGGACATGATTTATCCAGGAACCAATAGCCCCTGAGGACGAAATTCTCTGGACTGAGTTACTTTTTCAAAAAGTTCTTAAATCGATTGCGATTCGGGCTCGGTCCTGAGAAATTCCTGAAAGACCTCGTTCGAGAGCAGCCGTCCCCTCGGCGTCAGGCGCGCGCGCGCGCCATCGAATCCAAGAAGCCCATCGCAGGCCAGACGCGCTGCCGTCTCTACTGCCGGTGCCACCAGCTCGCTCCCGAACTCGCGCTCCATCTCCGTGACCGCAACCCCTTCATTGAGCCGCAACCCGAGAAACCACGCTTCCTCATGCTGACGGCTCCGGTCGAGCCAGTCGATCTCCATGGCAGCCGTTCCAGCAAGTTCCACCTCAGCGTTTCCAGCGAGCCACGCCTTCAAATCGCTAGTCGTTGTTGTGCGCACGACGGGAAGCGGTCCAGCCTCAGTCTCTTCGGAAGGCGCGGCTCTCAGCATCGACGAAGCATCGAGCCCGAGGCCGAGATACGGGCGGCGGCGCCAATATTTCAAATTATGTCCGGAGCGGAAGCCCTCTCGGGCGAAGTTGGAAATTTCGTACTGGCGGATTCCGGCTGCGTCCAAGCGCTCGATAGCGCGCTCATACATGCGCGCGATGGCATCGTCGCCGGGCACCAGAGCCGCTCCGTAACGAGCGCCGCCTGCAAGCACTTCGCGGCCCAGCCGCGAGTCTTCATCGACCTCGAGCATGTAAACGCTGGCGTGGGGAACGCCGCTTGAAACGAGGGCCTCGATCGAGTCTTCCCATGAAGCAGAAGTCTGTCCGGGAAGCCCCGCAATCAGGTCCACATTGACATTGGAAATGCCCGCCTGCCGCAGCCGCGCGATCTCCTTCTCGACTATGGCCCGCGAATGGAGCCGCCCCGTCGCCCGCGCCTCCCGATCGACAAAGGACTGTACGCCCAGGCTCACGCGATTCACTCCTGCGGCGCCCAACGCGGCGAGCGTCTCCTCACTGAGCTGACCCGGCGCGCACTCCACGGTAATCTCGGCGCCCGGCTCGAAGTCGAAGGCGGCGCGCATCTCGGCAAGGAGACGCTCCAAAAGAGCCGGCGCAAGAAGCGGGGGCGTTCCGCCGCCCAGGTAAACGGAATCGACGCGGCGAGGAAGCTCAGCCCCGATGCGCCCTGCCCAACCGCGAGCGGCGTGAAGGTCGGCGACGATCCGGCCGATATAAGGCTCATGAGCGCCGGCCGGATAGACTCCGGACGCGAAGTTGCAATAGGTGCACTTGGAGCGGCAGAAGGGAACGGAGATGTAAATGCCGAGCGCGTTGTCTTGAGAGCCGCCCATGAAAAAGATTGTTTCACGCACGGACTGTGCGGCGGCAGGCGCGCGGCTACAGGGTCTTGCGCAGGAGCTACAGCCAGCTGTCCATTAGCAGTGGCGCCGTTCACATTCTGTAATACCAGCATGTGGTATGAAGGAGGAAGGATCTCATCATGCGCAAGGAGACATTCATGGACACTCCTCCCCCCACGCCCCTCGGTACCTCGAAGAAGAAGATCATTCGCACGCGCATTTGGGGCATCGAGCTGTTGAATAACCCCCGGCTGAATAAAGGCACCGCCTTCACTGAAGAGGAACGCGATGCATTCTGTCTGCACGGATTGCTGCCGCCTCAGATGGGCAACCTGGAATACCAGTGCGAGCGCCGCAAGCGAGTATTCGACAAAATCAGCAGTCCCTTTTCCAAGTACAATTTCATGCGCGGGCTGCAGGATTCGACCGAGACTCTCTTCTATGCTCTGATCCAGCATCACATCGAGGAGATGCTGCCGGTTGTCTACACGCCGGCTGTGGGCGAAGGCTGCCAGCGCTTCAGCGAGGTCTGGCGCAAGCAGCGCGGGCTGTTCCTCAGTTACCCGAACAAGGATCGCATTGAGCGGATTGTGGCCGACCGGCGGCTGGAGGATGTTCGCTGCATTGTGGTCTCCGACGGCGAGCGGATTTTGGGCCTCGGCGATCAGGGCGCGGGCGGAATGGGTATTCCCATCGGCAAAATGGCCCTCTACACCGCGCTGGGCGGCATTCCCCCGGAACATTGCCTGCCCGTGCTGCTGGATGTGGGAACCGACAACGAGGCGCTGCTCAACGACCCGATCTACGTCGGCTGGCAGCATCCGCGCGTGCGCGGCCAGGAGTACGACGATTTTATCGAGGCCTTCGTTTCGGCCGTCGAGCGCCGGTGGCCTCGCATTCTGCTCCAGTGGGAAGACTTTGCCGGAAACAACGCGTCGCGGCTGCTCGAGCGCTACCGCAATAGGCTCTGCACCTTCAACGACGATATTCAAGGAACTGCAGCGGTGATGGTGGGAGCGCTGCTGGCTGCAGTGAACGCTACTGGAATTCCTCTGGAAGAACACAAGATCGTGATGTTCGGATCGGGGTCGGCCGGAATCGGGATCGTGGAAATGCTGGCGGCCGCCATGCAGCAGGCCGGACTCAGCCGTCAACAGGCTCTGTCGCGATTTTATTGCTTCAACCGCAACGGCCTGATGGTGGAGGGCGGCGAAGGGATACGCCCCCGCCAGTCGCACCTGGCGCGCAAGCCCGAAGATGTCGCAGCATGGAAGCTTTCGGCGTCCGGCTCGGGCCAGATCAACCTGCTCGACGTTGTGTGTAACGTAAAGCCGACCGTTCTGGTGGGCGCCAGCATGCAGCCCGGGGCCTTCACCGAGGAGATTGTGCGCGAGATGGCGCGCAGTACTCCACGCCCTGTGATCCTTCCGCTCTCGAATCCGACGTCGAAATGCGAAGCCACAGCCGGCGACTTGCTGCGCTGGACCGAAGGACGCGCTCTGGTGGGCACTGGAAGCCCCTTCGCGCCGGTCGAGATCGGAGGACGCACAATCCGCATCTCCCAGGTCAACAACTCGTTCATCTTTCCGGGGCTGGCGCTGGGCACTCTGGTCTCGCACGCGAGCCGCGTAACCGACACCATGATCATGGCCGCGGCGCGGACTCTGGCCTCCCTCTCGCCGGCGCGCACTGACCCCAACGCGCCGCTGCTGCCGCCCATCGCCGATTCGCGCAGCGTGAGCCTGGTGGTGGCCGAAGCTGTCGGCAGGCAGGCGATTGCCGAAGGGCTGTCTCCTCTTCCCAATGCTGATGGTTTCGATCAGAGAATCCGGGATTACATCTGGGAGCCCGTCTACCTGCCTTATAAACGCAACATGATGACGTGGATTGAGGACGAGGAGGAGGATTAGGAAGGAATCGAGCGGAAGCCGCAACACCATCGAGATTCAATTGAATTTTTATCCATGCTGCAAGGTTGATAGGTTGCTACGTAGAGGTGTTTCACGCACAACGGCCTGAAGCGGAAATCAGAAGCGGCGGGGCGGTCCGTGCCATCATTAAGGCAGGGGGTGAGCGATTGAAGGCCTGGCCGGTGTTTGCCATTGGCGCCATCCAACTGCTCCTGCTTCTCGCTCACTGGTTCCTCTATTTCACTTGGATCGCCTTCTGGCCCGGGCTGAGCGTCGGGGCACAGATGCTGCTGTTGGCTGTGTCTCTGGTGCTGGCTTTCAGCTTTGTTCCCGCGGTCCTGCTAAGCCACCGCTTTTCGAATGGCGTGGTCACGCTCTTCTACATTGCCGCATCCGTCTGGCTGGGCTTTCTGAACTATCTCTTCTGGGCGGCCTGCCTCTGCTGGCCGGCGTGGCTGGTTCTGCGCCTCTTCCGGCTGGCGGACGGAACCAATGACCCGCCCCATGCCATCGTCGCCGTGCTCTTCGGAGCAGCAGCGGCGGCCGCGATCTTCGGCCTGATCAACACGCGCATCATTCACGTCCGCCGCCTTTCGATCTCGCTGCCGAACCTGCCCGCCGCCTGGCGCGGACGCCGCGCCTTGCTGATGACCGATTTGCATCTTGGCAGCATCAACGGAGCCCGTTTCGCGCGACGAATTGCGGCGCTGGCGCGCAGGCTCAATCCGGAGATTGTCTTTTTGCCCGGCGACCTCTTCGACGGCACCCACATCGGCCTCGATCGGCTGCTGGCGCCTCTAAAGGACATTCCCGCGCCTCTGGGAATCTACTTTTCTGCCGGCAATCACGAGGAGTTCGGCGATCCCGCCCCCTATCTCGAGGCGGCGGCGCAGGCAGGCTTCAAGGTGTTGGACAACGAACGGGTGAACGTCGAGGGAGTCGACATCATTGGTTTCTCGTTCAGTGACTCGACCAATCCTATCCGGGTGCGCGCCTTTCTCGAGGGGCTGAAGCTGGATCCAACGCAGCCCTCCATCCTGCTCAACCACTCGCCGACCCGGCTGCCGATCGTTGAGAAGGCCGGTGTGAGCCTGCAGCTCTCGGGCCACACCCACGGGGGGCAGCTTTTCCCTTTCACCTGGATCACGAGGCGCATCTTCGGCCCCTTCACGAGGGGTCTGCACCGCTTCGGCGCGCTGCAGGTCTTAACCTCCACCGGCGCCGGGACCTGGGGTCCTCCCATGCGCGTCGGAACTTCTTCCGAGGTGGTGCTGCTGACGTTCAACTAGCCCGCATTCCTCACACTCCAGACTGACTCCACTTGTACCGCGGGCTTCCCAGCCCGCTGTAGCGCGGACGTCCTCGTCCGCGCCCTGTCCGGTATGCCGTGAGCCAGGCAGAATCAGGACGGTCGGCGCGGCTCTCCAGCAATGCAAAAAGAGCCCAATGCAAAAAGAGCCCGGGCTTTGGCGCCGGGCTCTTCGTCAATCGCGAAGCGGGCAGGGGAAGCCTCGCTAAACCTTCAGCGTTTCCTCGCCCTTGTGCCAGTTGCAGGGGCACAGTTCTTCGGTCTGCAGAGCATCCAGCACGCGCAGCACCTCCTCGGGATTCCGCCCCACCGAAAGATCGTTCACTGAGACAAAGCGAATGATGTTCTTCGTATCCACAATGAACGTGGCGCGCAGGCAGACGCCGGCCTTCAGGTCCAGGATTCCGAGTTGCTCGGAGAGATCGCGTTTGATGTCGGACAGCATCGGATAGGGCAGATTCTTCAAGTCGGCGTGGTGGTTGCGCCAGGCCAGGTGCACAAAGTCTGAATCGGTGCTGCCGCCCAGCAGTTGGGTGTCGCGCTCGGCAAACTGCTTGTTCATCTTCCCAAACGCCGCAATCTCGGTGGGGCACACGAAGGTGAAATCCTTGGGCCAGAAGAAATAAACCTTCCACTTGTCCGGATAACTTGCTTCGGTCACGGTCTGAAAGGCCTTTTTCTGATCCGTGTCCACAACGGCGGTCAACTCGAAGGCGGGGAACTTTTCTCCTACTGTCAGCATGAATACTCCTTATGCGGTTCTATGAATCTGTTTTTCACGGCCTTGCAGGCCGCGAAGATGAAAAGAAGAGCTTGCGTTCTGAGTGAGTTGGCTCACAGGAATCTGTACCCATAAGATGCTTCAACAAGGGTCAGGGATTCGCAGCTTGTGAGATGAGAAATGCTATACCGTTATGTGATAAACGGCAGCTCCCCTCCACCTAATTCGGCTTGAACCCCGAAAGCTTACGCCGGAAGCGCTCGTCGACGGGCTGGCGCCCCTGGAGTCCGGAGTCCGTGGTGTGCCAGTGTTCGATGGCGGGCTCACCCATCCTCCAGCAAAGCAGCACCACCTGGTCGTCGACCCGGCATGGGAAGTCCAGCAGTCCCGTTTCCAAATCCTTCACCTGCACGCCGATCGCGTCGATCTCGGCGAGGCTTTCTCGCGCCAGCTTCACATTTCTTTCCAACTCGGCCTTCTGCCCTGCCAGCGCCGCCGAATCCACCCGCATCCCGCCCGAGAGATAGATCTTCCGCAACAGTTCCTGCAGGCCGCCTTCCATCTCTTCGGCGGCGCGCTTGCCTTCAATGGCTCGCTTCAGCAGCGACTGCACCAGCGGCAAAAGGGACTGTGCCTCATCCAGAGTGAATGTCTTCATAGGTCTCCGGTCTCCGGCCCACTATAAAGGATAAGACGAGCGAAATAAAGATTCGATGTGGGAAAAATGGAGCAGGCCGGAAACTTGACCCCAGCCGCCGGGAATGGGAAAGCCGAATCGCTCTACTCGGCTTCGAGCACCAGGCACTTCAGGTACTCGGTTTCCGGCAGATTGATCACGACTGGATGGTCCTCCGCCGCGCCCCTTCTCTCCAGAAGCCGCACTCTGCGGCCCGCATCGCAGGCCGCCGCGGCCACTGCCGCTTCCAGTTCCGCCCACCCCACGTGATGCGAGCAGGAGCAGGTAATCAGCAGCCCCCCGGGCGAGAGCATCTTCAACGCGCGCAGGTTCAGCTCTTTATAGCCGCGCAGCGCTCCCTCGACGGCCCGCCGCGTCTTGGCGAAGGCCGGCGGGTCGAGCACGATGGCATCAAATTGTTCGCCGGCATCCGACCAGTCGCGCAGCACCGCGAATGCGTCCCCCTCGACCCACTCCACCTCGGCCTGTATCCGCGCCCGGTTGGCCGCGAGATTCCGCTCCGCGACTTCAAGCGACGCTCTGGACGCGTCAATGCCCGTCACGGCCCGGCACACCTGGGCCAGGTGAAGTGCGAAACCGCCCTGGTAGCAGCAAACGTCGAGCGCCCGGGCTGTCTTCCCCAACCGGCGCGCCCACTCCCGCGCCGCTGCGTAGTTCGTCCGCTGGTCCAGAAACGCCCCTGTCTTCTGACCCGCGTTGGCGTTGAATTGAAAAGCGAGCCCATTCAGCCGGAATTCCCTGCTCTCCAGCGCCTTTCCCCTACCCGCACGCCAGAGGGCCTCGGGGGGAGGAGCGGTGAGCCCTTCCAACTCACGTACGCGCGGGTCGGGCCTCTCCCAGATCGCCTTCGGCTTCACTTCGTCCCGGATCGCGCTGACGCACCGCTCGCGTGCGCCGCCCGTATCCAGTCCCCGGGCGAGGAGCTGAAGAATCACGATAGGGCCGTACTTGTCCGCGATCACCCCGGGAAGTTCATCGGCCTCGCTGAAGCAGAGCCGGCAGGCGTCGTTTTCATCGTCGAGCAGGGGTCTGCGCCTCGCGATCGCCTTTCGCAGCCTCGCTTCCAGCAGATCCAGCCACTGGCTCTCATCGAGCGCTTCTCGCGAAACCATGCGCAGCGCGATTTGCGAAGCGGGACTGTAGAGAGCTGTCCCCAGCAGAATGCCTCGCCCGTCGGCCACCGGCAACAGCGCGGGAGGCTTGCCCGCTGCGCCCTCGGGCAGGCAGAGAGACTCGACATCCGAAGCGTAGACCCACACGTGGCCGGCGCGCAGGTGGTCGGCTGCCCTTCTGCTTACCACGGCTCCGTAACCCGCCGTGGTGGCTGCCGCCGCGCCTTCCCGGTCGATTTTCTTTGCCGTGCGCGCTTTCGCCATGGTGTTCCTCCGCGTCTGCATCTGGTTCATCTTAACAAGGGATAGACATCCCGCCTTCACATCCTCAAGCTGTAACGGGCCTATAATGAGTCATGGCGACTGTCCGGCAGTCCTCACCGGCAGAAATCTCCGTCGGGCCCACTCCTGCCGCTGCGGGAGTGTCGATCCCTGCCCGTCCGCCGAACGAAAAACCGCAAAACACCAAGCCCATCGGCGAGCGTTTTGAGGCCCTTCTTCGCCAGGTCCATGCCAACCGCCCAACCGACGACACCAAGCTGATCCGCAAAGCGTGGGAGTTTTGCGTCAAGCATCACGAAGGCCAGGTGCGCGCCTCCGGCGAGCCTTACATTATTCATCCCCTCCAGGTGGCCGAGGTCCTCGCGGAAATGAAACTTGACGCCACCGCCATAGCAGGCGCCCTGCTGCACGACGCAGTCGAAGACACCCCCGCCACCAGCGAAGAGATCGCCGCCGGCTTCGGCGACCAGGTTGCCCACATCGTCGAAGGCGTCACCAAGATCGACAAGATTCAGTTCGCCAATCGCGAAGACCGGCAGGCCGAAAACGTGCGCAAGATGCTGCTGGCCATGGTCAGTGACGTGCGCGTCGTGCTCATCAAGCTCGCTGACCGCCTGCACAACATGCGCACCCTGCAGCATCTGGCGCCCGATCGCCGCGAGGCCATCGCGCGCGAAACCATGGAGATCTACGCTCCGCTGGCTCATCGTCTGGGCATGGGAAAGGTCCGCGGCGAGCTTGAAGACCTCGCATTTCGCTACACCGATCCGGTCAGCTACGAGCAGGTCGGCGCCGCCGTCGAGGCCCGCCGCACCGAGGGTGAGCAGTTCCTGCGCAGCGTCGAGGACATGCTCGCCGAGCAGTTCCGCGAGCACGACGTAAAGGCCCGCGTGGAGTGGCGCATCAAGCGCCTTTATTCCATCCATCAGAAGATCGAGCGCACCAAGGTCAACTTCGACCAGGTCTACGACCTGCTCGCCGTTCGAGTCATTACCCAGGATGTGGCCTCCTGTTACGCCGTCTTCGGTCTCATTCACACGCTCTGGCGCCCGGTGCCCGGCCGCATCAAGGACTTCATCGCCATGCCCCGCGCCAACCGCTACCAGTCCCTGCACACCACGGTGATGAGCGCCGCCGGTCATCAGTTTGAAGTCCAGATTCGTACCGAGGAGATGCACCGCATCGCCGAGGAGGGCATCGCCGCGCACTGGAAGTACAAGGCGTCCGGCAGCCCCATCGATGCCCGCGACGAGGAGCGCCTCAACTGGATTCGCCAGCTTGTCGAGTGGCAGAAGGAGATGACCGACCCCAACGAATTCCTCTCCAGCCTGAAGATGGACCTCTACCCCGACGAGGTGTACACCTTCACGCCCAAGGGGAAGGTCGTCGTGGTTCCCGCCGGCGGAACTCCGGTCGATTTCGCCTACTCCATCCACACAGAGGTGGGAAACACCTGCGTGGGCGGCAAGATCAACGGCCGCATGGTGCCCTTGCGGACCAAGCTTCGCACCGGCGACATCGTCGAAATCGTCACGCAAAAGGACCACCATCCCAGCCGCGACTGGCTCACCTTCGTCAAGAGCCCCCGCGCCCGCAACAAAATCAAGCACTGGCTCAACGAAGACCAGCGCCGCCGTGCGGTCGAGATCGGCCGCAAGCTGCTGGAGCGCCATGCCCGCAAGTTCAAGGTTCCCCTGAGCCTCATCGGCGACACCGATCTTGGCCGCATCGCGAGCGAATATGGCGTGGCTACGGCAGCCGATCTGCTGGCCACCCTCGGCCAGGGCAAGCACACAGCCCATCAGATCCTGAACAAGCTCGCGCCCGACTACGCCGGCACGGGCGAGGAAGAAGCCGCTCCAGAGGCCAGGCCTGGCAGCGAAGCCGCCATGAGCGAGGCCGTCCGCAAGCTCCACTTGAGCGGTTCTGACTCTCTCCAGGTCGAGGGCCAGAACGATCTGCTGGTTTATCGCGCCCGCTGCTGCAACCCCATTCGCGGCGAGGCTATCGTGGGCTACGTAACTCGCGGCAAGGGCGTCGCGGTTCACGCCCGCAACTGTCCCAACGTGCAGAATCTGCTCTACGAGAGCGACCGCCGCATCGCCGTGGAATGGGCCCGCGCCGGCGCCGATGCCAAGGAACAGCGCTACCCGGTCAAGATCACCGTCTTCTGCGACGACCGCACCGGGATGTTGAAGGAACTGACCGCCGTCATCTCCGACCAGAACACCAACATTCGCAGTGTCGACATCCGCCAGACCGAAGAAGCCGAGGCCTCGATCGAATTTGTTGTCGATGCCGAGGACGTAGGCCACCTCAACCGCATGGTCATGGACCTGCGCCGCGTCAATGGCGTCCGCACGGTCCAGCGCACGCAAAAAGTCTAGCTAAGGGACGATCCGCAAATTGTAGCGCCGGTCTCCTGACCGGCTGTACTGGCGGCTTCCAAGCCGCCAGATGCGATGTGCGCGGGTCAGAACATCCGCACGATAGCCGCTCCGGAGAGCGGCGCTACAAAATCCCGCGGAGCTATTTTCGCCTTCCGAACAGCCGGTGGCTCGCGCAGGGAGCGCCCCGGCGCAGCTGTCATCCTGAGTCCGAGTCAGCCGACGAAGGATCTGCGGTTGCTTTTCGTTCTCTCCGGTTAGCCGGTGAGGAACCGCTTCAGCCTATTCCCCAGAGCTGTCATCCTGAGCAGAGCGCCGCATGCGGCGCGGAGTCGAAGGATCTGCAGTTGCTTTTCGTTCTCTCCGGTTAGCCGGTGAGGAACCGCTTCAGCCTATTCCCCAGAGCTGTCATCCTGAGCGGAGCGCCGCATGCGGCGCGGAGTCGAAGGATCTGCAGTTGCTTTTTCAGCATCTCCGGTTAGGCGGGAATTCATGTGTAATCCCCAAATGAGCTTTGACGAAATTCGCGGGCTCCTTCCCGTTCTGAGACTGCATCGTCGATGACAACGGTACCGTGCTCGGACCTCAGGTGTATTTTTTCGGGGGGCGAACTGCCGTCACCCTCATAGGTAAACACGTGCAGCGCGCCGCGCCGTTCATGCTTGATCTTTTTGCGGAACTCCGTTCGGCATACAAAGTCCCTCGGTCGACTCACGACGGCCTGAAACGCGGTTTGGAAGCTGCGAGGGACAAGGATGCGAACCACCCCTGGCGTCCAAGCGGCCATGGTACCGTCAAAACGAACAGCTGTGAACTTCACGTTGATTTCTGCTCCCGCGCTCAGCGTGACGATGCCTGCTGAGCTGGCAAAATCGACAATGAAACCGGAAGCTGCCACGGTGCCGGTGGTGTTCAAAATCTTGGCGCGTCCATTCATGGCGCCCACCCAGACTGGACCGCTCATGTCACAGACTTGAACCGACGCAGATGAACCCAGCACAGAAATGTGCGCATTGGCCGGGGCTTTCACCTCCAGTTGCCCCCCAGCCTCACGCCGGGGTTCACGCCCGGGACCATCCAGAAAGATTGTGCTTCCTATGCGGGCAAATGAGAACCGCCGCGCGCGATCGAGCGCTTCAGTCTCGCTGCTGCCATCGCCATGCGCGAAGAAGTGCAGCGACCAGTCAGGCTGTCCTGATCCTGAGACGGAGACGCTTCCTGCGTTTGCAGTAATTGTCAGGGCCGGGATTTCGGAGCGCGGAACAGTTAAAATCTCGGACCGTGTGCGGAGGTACGGTTGCTGCCCTGGCCAAGTCGCATAGACTCCAGGCCGGCGAGGTTGGCCGGGAGTTCGATCAAGCCAGTTGACGCCTTGTGGCCGTTGCCTGAAAGTTAAATCCATGACAGGGCTCAAATCGCGGTGACGATTTCTCGCCTTTGACGCGAATCGAAAAAAAGGCGTAACGAATTTGGGCCAAGAAATTCGCATCGAAGCATCCCTAGCGTGCCAGGACGTTGGACACTAATTCTACAAATAAAGGCCTCCGCCTTGCGCGCTGGGCGCGTGGTCGGCAATCCGGAAGTCACATTAAAGCCAACCGCAGATCCTTCCCTTTCGCTGCGCTCAAGGTAGTCAGGATGATAGCGCACGAAGAGCCCTGCTTTGGCGTCCCCAGGATGAGCAGCCGCCCGCGCTTAAGCCGATCTGCGCCACTCCTGAAGCTGCGCGATCTTGCGAGGGATGTTGACCGTCCAGGCGCACGATGCCGTGCAGCTTTCGCAGCGGGAACAGGCTTCCAGTCCCCGGCCTGCGGGGATCGTCGCCAGGGCTTCGTGTGGATGGCCGGTTCCGGGGTAGTACCGCAGGGCGTACATGTGGGCCCGCATCAGGGTTGGAATCGCCGCTTCGTTCGGGCACGTCGCCGCACATTTGCCGCAGTGACGGCAGAACTCCAGCTCGGCCATCACATTCTTGTCGGCCAGGACCTTCTTTTCCTCCTCGGTATATGTCAGGTCGTAGGCCACGCTGAAGTTTTCTTCAATGTGTTCGAAGGTGCCGAAAGAGGAGAGGAGCGTAGCAAAAGCTTCGTTGCGCAAAACCCATTTCTGCAGGGCGGTGCGCATAGCCCCGGCAAAACCTGGCGATTGTTCGCCCCTCTTTTTTACACCTCCCGCCATGGCCTTCATGGCTACAATGCCGATGCCTGCCTGGTGAGCGCGATTGATGGTGCTGAGCAATCCCTCATCCGAGGCCATGGGCCAGTTGAACGGGACGAGGACGATATCGAAGCCTCCCAGACGCAGCACTTCATTCAACATCGGTTCGGTCCGGTGGAAGGAAACCGCGGTGGCCCGGGTACGGCCCTGCTTTTTCAGGTCCGCCAAGACCTGCAGCGGTCCTTCCATGGCGAGAGCGGCTTCGTCGTCGACATGAAAGAGGTAAAGGATGTCGACGTAGTCTGTTTGCAAGCGCTTCAGGCTGACCTCGAAGGTTTCCTTCAGGTTCTTGGCAGCCTGGACTGAGTTCAGGGGTTGCCCCTGCTCCATGATGGCAATCTTCGTGCCGATAATCACGTCCTTGCGGACGCCCATCTCCTTGATCGTCTGGCCCAGCTGAGTTTCACTCTTTCCTTCCTGATAGGTTGAGGCGGTATCGAAGTGGCGAATGCCGATCTCATAGGATCGCCGGATGAGACCAGGAGCATTGCTTCCCGGATCTCCCATGCTGATGATGGGAACCGAGATGCCGGTCTTTCCCAGGGTGCGGGTGATGATCTTTTTCGCGCCTGCCGCTGGAGCAGTTTCGGCTGAAAGAAGATCGGAAGGCCGCAAAAGTCGCGAGGCAGCCAGGAACGCCGCCGGTTTGGCGATGAATTCCCTCCGGGTCCACGGGGTGGGATTGCTCTTCTTCATGGCTCGCTCCTTGGATGCACCCTCATAAAACCGCCGGTTCCGGCGTCAAATAAGGCTTTACCGGGAAATGGCACAATTGTACGCTTCGCTCGGCTGGCCGCGACATGATCTTCCATCGGCCTCCCCGGATGGTCGGGCGCGAGCGGGCGGGTGGCGCACCCTTGGTTTTTGCAATCTCAACCAGCCACAACGATGGGTGCCCCATCCAAGCCCGCCGCGGCGGGCTTGGGTGGGAGAGCACATCGGCACGCGCTGTCACCGGCCCGCTAACTCGCTAACTTGCCAACGTCCGCTTGAGCGGACGCTAACTCGCCAAACGTGTAGTCCCTGTTCCCTGACAACTGACAACTGTTTGGCGGGTCGGATGCTGGCCCAGGTCCGGGGGAAGTGAGTTGAACCACTGAGAATGGTTGCCCCAGGTCCCTCGCCTTTGGGGACCTGGGAGACCAAGAAACTCAACGGGAGGTCGCTGTCATCTCGAACGGCGGGTGCCACGATCCAGGTCCGAGGAAGTGAGTTGAACCACTGAGAATGGCTGCCCCAGGTCCCGGGGCCCCCACGGACGGGTCTTTGTCCGTGGGGTGGAGGTCCCTCGCCTTTGGGGACCTGGGAGACCAAGAAACTCAACAGGAGGTCGTTGTCATCTCGAACGGCGGGTGGCCACGATCCCATTGACTGCACCGACCCCTGATTGGAGAATCCAGCGGTCTCTCCAACTGACTCCGCCAGCCCCGCTTCCCCTAATCCCCGGCCCCTGTCTTGCGTACAATTTCGCCCCTTTAGCGCACAATCGGAATAGAAAACGGTTTGCGGCCCGGATTTTCGGGCACCGTACAACTGCGAACTGTGAACTAAGAACTGAGAACTGACCTATGCCCGGCATCGCAGTCCAATTCGCCCATTTCCCGCTGGCCACGCCCCCACTGCTCACGCAAAATTTCTGCACAGTACACCGAAATGCGATTCGAAATCGCCGCTCCAGGCTTGCACTTCGTGAGTTCATTTTTTGGGCAGTGCAACTGTGCAGCCACCTCAACTCAATAAAATCAGTGGCTTACAGCAAAAATCTGCACAGTTTCACAGTTCCTGTGAAACCGTGCAACTGTGCAAACATTCCAGCACCGGCGATGCTTATTTCTGCTTGCGCGCGAACATCCGGCTCCACGCCCGCGAGATGGCGGTGTGCAGCAGGCGGGTCTGCTCGGCCTTGAGGGCGGCGTAGGAGCGCTCGACATAAATGTCGAACTGCGGAGGCCAGCCGATCATCGAGCGGCGCTCGGAGTAATCCCCGTCGGCCCACTTGGCGATCAGCGCCTTGTAGCCCACCACGTGAGTCACAAAGTCAAGCAGGCACTGTGGCATCTGCTCCTCGACAATCAGGTGAGCGTTCTCGATGATGATCTCCTCGCGAGTGTCGTTGAGGGGCATGAAAATCGTTCTCACCCAGAGCATCCACTCCTTGAGGTCCTCGTCGCGGATGGGGTGGCACTGGGTCTTGCCCTGCTTCTTGAGCAGCGACTTGTACGCGATGTTGCCGGCCACAGTGGCGACGTAGAGCGGTCCGTAAAACTCGTTGATGCGCTGGTTAACCAGGCGCAGCCGGTCGGCATGGCGCGCCATCACGCGGTTGGTCAGAAAAGTGACAAGGTAGCCGACGAAAGCCAGAACAATGGTCAGCAACAGTATGACCGCGTTCAGCGATGAGCTCGAAGACAGAAGACTAGACGGGTCCATAAGATGCCTTTGCGGATGCCTGCGGAAAAGTATACGCGGGAAGAGGCCGGCACGAGCAGTGCCGCCCTCCGTTGCAGTTCATAGACGGACTGAAATGGAACGGGATTTGTGCATGAAATGTCTTTTCGGATGATCCCTGATCCCTGTTCCCTGACCCCTGACTTCAGCGGCTGCCGGCTCCATTCCCCGCCGCGGCGCCTGCGCGGCGCGAGACCACCCAGGCATAATGCAGCCCGGAGATCACGGTGAGCACGATGGTCGCCCTCAACGCCCACATGCGCACCAGCGCAACCCAGTGAGCGGCCGTCAACTGGTTGAGCAGCACCGCCGCAACTGCGGCGATCTGGGCCAGCGTGTTGGCTTTGCCGAAAATGCTCGGCTTGAACTCCCGGCGCCCCACGGCCGCGTAGAGTATCGCCGACACCAGCAGAATGCCAAGATCGCGCCCGAAAACCAGAACGCCCACCGTGACCGGAATCTGCCCTTTATAGAGGAGCACGAGGAACAGCGTGCTCAGCAGGAGCTTGTCGGCTACCGGGTCCAGATACTGGCCCAGCACGGAGCGCTGCTTGAGCCAACGCGCCAAAAGACCATCGAGAGCGTCCGTCAGGCCCGCGGCTACGAACAACACGAAGCTCAGCGTGTAATGGCCCTCCAAAATGGCGGCTACCAAAAACGGCGCCAGGCAAATGCGAGCCAGCGTGAGCAGATTGGGAGCGGAACGGATTCGATTGAGTGGCGGATGCGCGACTTGGCTCATGGCATATGTGGCGAAATGCCCAACGGCCCTGCGCCTCTCCGGCGCGCCTGCTTTGCCCTGTTCGCGGAACCGCGGAACACGGCGTTTCCCTTCCTCCCGGGCGGTTCGCGTGCCCCTAAGCTGATCCGGAAAGCAGGCCTCGGGTCCCCAACGATGGTACAGCATCGCCCCCGCGCCCGGCAGAGGCGTCTTTCACGCTGCTGCGGCACCCTGATAGAATGCAGTGGTAAACATGCCGCGGTGCAGGCGCGTAGCTCAGTTGGTTAGAGCGCTTCCTTGACACGGAAGAGGTCGCTGGTTCGAGTCCAGTCGTGCCTACCATTTCCCACTAAAAATCAGCCATACAGCCTGGGCCTCTTCTTTCTGAGGACACATTCGAGCTCGTTTGGGTGCTTTCGCTCGACGAGCGCCCGCTAGTGTGATGCCATGGCAGAACGAGTGCAATGCTGTGTCTGGAATCGGTTGCGGCTGCACTTTAGTAATGTAAAGACGAACACCTTGGGTTCTCAAAACTACCAATATGTCGTTACTATCGTGTATGCGACTCTCTTTAGTTAAACTACCGTGGGCGTGAAGCTTTGAAGGGCATTGTCGCAGGTTGTTCAAGACAAAAGAGATTTTTGAGTTTCGCTCCCCCGACGGACTGTCAGCTTGCTAAATTAAGCAGAAGGACAGTGAGAGCCTCAAGGAGTACTCAATTCTGTGAATTCAACCAACGCATCACCAAAACTCGACACGAACCATGACGGCGGCGATTGGGCTCAACCCACGAGGGGTCCGGGCAAGTTGCTCGTTCTTGTCGGCGCAAAGGGAGGGTGCGGCGTTACGACGGTCGCCAGCAATGTTGCCATTGCTCTGGCCCGCGAACGCGATCAGAAAATCCTGCTCATCGACCTCGCTCTTCCTATCGGAGATGCTGCACTGTGCCTGGGGATTGCCGCGGATTACTCCACCGAGGACGCCCTCCGGAATATCGACCGGCTGGATTCAACGCTTCTTCAGAGTCTCCTGTGCAAACATTGGTCAGGAGTATTCCTGCTGGCGGCTCCAACCAAGGTTCCCGAGCTTGAGGTTTCCAACGATGCCATCAACAAGCTCATCGCAGTCGCGCGGAGCGGATTCGATTATGTGATCGTGGACCTGGGATCGAGGATTGACGCAGCGGCTGAGGCTCTCTTCAAATATGCCTCTACGATTTATCTGGTCACACAGACTGGCATCTCCGAGTTGCGCAATTCAAATCGCCTGATTTCGCAGTTTTTCATGCAGGGCTCGCCGAACCTGGAGATCGTAATCAACCGGGCGGAGCCTCGCTTCCTCGAAGCGAGCGACGACATTCTCAGCCAGGCTCTTGGCAAACCGGTACGGTGGAAGATTCCCGATGATCAAAACGCCGTGCGCGCGCTCCAGGGCGGCGACGCCGTGACTTCAAAAGAGCACCTTTCGCGCATCAGCGCGGAGATGGCAAGTTCCCTTTTACGCGCCTTTCCAAAAGATGAGAAGGATGATTTGAACGTCAGTAGTCTCATTCGAAGTGTTACCCTCGTGGTCTCCGGTAATGATGAACTTCAGCACGTCAAGGACTCGTCTATGGACGATTCAGGCAACTCTGCGAGTATCGATTGGCCGGCACTGGATCCGATTCGCTACGGTGAGAAACTCACCTCCGACCAGCTCAACGCCTCAGCAGCGGTCGCGGGAACATTTGTTTACACACCCGGTTTGGGCTATGTTCTGCCTGTTGGAACGCACACCTTGTGGGTCACATTCACTCCCGCTGAATCCAACGGCGAAGCTCCGCTGCAGATCGCTAATTCAATTGTTGTGAGGAAAGCAACTCCGGTTCTTACCTGGCAAGCACCATCCGACATCCCTCCCGGCACTGCATTAGACGAGAAGCAGCTAAATGCTTCGGCCTCGGTACCTGGAAAATTCAACTATTCTCCGGCGGCAGGTGAGGTGCTCGCGACAGGGACGCATACGATCTCGGTAACCTTCACCCCTGCGGACGAGGCCAGGTACACCAGAGCTCGCGCCATTATATCGCTGACTGTGGGCAGGGAAACGCCTTCCATCGGATTTCCGATACCGGATCCGATTACGTACGGCACGCCGCTCAGTGCTGCGCAGCTGTGCGCCACGGCCTCAATCCCGGGAATATTTGAGTACAAACCTGGTTCGGGGGCGTTGCTTGCCGCTGGAGAACACCCTCTGTCCGCGATATTTACGCCCGAAGATCCTTTGACCTACTCTGCAGCGGAAACCACCGTATCACTGAGGGTCGCCAAGGCACGCCCTTCCATCGACTGGAGAGCGCCGGATCCGATTGCCCAGGGTACCCCCCTGACTGCCGCTCAACTTAACGCCACGGCGAACGTTCACGGATCCTTCGCTTATTCGCATACCGCAGGCGAGGTGCTTGGGCCGGGAATGCACGATATCTCAGCAACTTTTACTCCGACAGATACTTTGAATTACAAAACCGAACATGCGGTTGTGCCCATAACAGTTGTCGAGAAGTTATCACCTGCAGTCATCTGGCCAGTCCCTTCTGCCATTTCCTACGGAACGGCATTGAACGCCGCCCAGTTGAATGCCACGGCATCTCTTCCTGGGACATTTGTCTACGTTCCCTCTGCGGGCCATATACTCGCGCCCGGCAGATATATCCTTTCCGCATTTTTCATCCCGGCGGAGACGAAAAAATACGCGACTGTGCAGGCCACAGTCGAGCTTGAGGTCGAAAGGTCATCTGAAATTGCTTCTTTGTCAGCGGCAGCTGGTGAAGCACCCAATCTGTCGGCCCCTGCCCCAGCCGGTGAAGCACCATCTCCGTCGGCCCCTGCCCCAGCCGGTTCCGCCCTTGATTCCGCACTGGTGAAAGTGAGTGACAGCTATACTGCCGCCACGGTAAATACACATGAGACGCGCATATACAAAGGCGCTGTCTATGAGAAAGGAGAGGACGGCAAATGGCATCTCCAAAAGAAATAGCTCCGCTGCTGCCTGAGACGCTTCCTGAAGATTTCGCTGAATGGGATGGAGAAGGTTCCCGTTCGCGTTTGCCCGGCGGCTCGAATCAAGGGGAAGACTCTTATATTCCTTACAAGTCCCCAAAACCGCCTGGACAACCCGGCTCCCACGAGACATCCTCGGCATATTCCTCGCGTCTCAGGAATACGGATCTGAGCACGCCCGCCGCAGAGATCGATTCTTTGCTGCGGACTCTGCTCGATGAGCCGAGCGATTCGCAGACTGACTTTTCCGTGGAGCAGGACCGGCCAGGCCTCGGTGCAACGGGGGGAGCGCAAACCGTGCGCGAACTCACGGCAAACGAGATGCGCGAAGCTGACAAGGTTCTCGTCGAAATGTTTTTCGAAAAGAATCCGGAAGTTGCGCAAAAAGAGCAACCGTCAAGAAAGATGCGGGTGATCGTTCCAGCTGCGGCCGGCTGCGCAATTCTGATTGCGCTCTCCCTTTTGATCTGGAGCCATCACGGAGCCAAGGCCGCAGCCAATCGGTCTGTTGAACCGCAGCCAGCGGCCAGTAACTCCCTGGAGACAACTCCCCCGAAGCCGGCGGCTGGTCAAATGTCGACTCAGGTCCAGCCGGCGGCCAGCAACACAGCCCAGCAGACGTCGGATGGGCAGCCGTCTCACGAGACGGACGGAACGGCTTCGGCACAAGCGGCCAAGGAAACCCAGGTGAGAATGATGAACGATCAACTCGCTGCCCGGAGCATCATTACGCGGGACTCAACAAAGGATCCAGACAGTTCGCTTCCGTCTGGGGGGCTTGACGCGGCTGGTTCGGATGGGATGGCCACCCAGGACGCGGCCAACGTCTTCAACGGACACTCACAGCCCGTAGTTAAAGCTGCGCCTCAAAAACCGCCCGTCATTTCATCCGGCGTCGCGACCGGAATGCTGATTCACAAGACGCCGCCTGTCTATCCGCCTGCTGCTAAAGCGGCTCGCTTATCCGGCACGGTTGAGGTACACGCAACGATTTCAAAGGACGGAACGATTCGGGATTTACAAGCTGTAAGCGGGCCAGAAGTTCTGCGGCAGGCCGCCGTCGATGCCGTGCGAACCTGGCGTTATAAGCCGTACGAACTCAACAACGAACCTGTAGAGGTTGAAACAACCGTGAACGTGATCTTCTCGCTTGGCGGATGACTCACGGCAGGGTCCTCGCGTTCACCGTCTGCGGACTGCGTCTCACATTTACAGGTGAAAACGCTGACTCGCGTCGGGTTTTCTTGCGCTGATCGGGGCCCTGTGCGCCGAAAAGTGACGTCGCGGGCAAGCCGCCAATCTAATCTGCCACTCTGAACAGCATCACGACCGGAGCAATCTCCGGCGTGATCCGCCCTGTTGGCTTCAATTGGCCGGTGCCGGGATTGATTTCGAACTGCACAATGTTATCGCCCGTCTGGTTCTCCACGTAGAGCCACTTGCCGCTCGGGTCGAAAGCGAAATTGCGCGGCGTACTAATGCCTTGGGTGGCGAATCCAATCACAGAAAGCAAGCCGGTCGATGGATCGATGCGATAGCCGGCGATGCTGTTGGGTTCGCGGGTCGATGCGTAGAGGAACTTGCCGGACGGATGCACCGCGATTTCAGCCCCTTCTCGCTCGCCTTTGTAGTCGCCGGGCACAGTCGAAATCGTCTGCAGCACTTTTCCGATTTGCCCAGTGGCCGGTTCGAACGCAAATACCGTCACCGTCGCAGCAGGCTGGCTGACGACGTACAGCCGCTTGCCGCTCAGGTCGAAGGCGATGTGGCGTGGGCCTGTGCCTGCAGGCAGCGACGCTTCGCTGACGCGCTCGAGATCCCCTCCGGTGAGGCGATAAATTTGGATCTTGTCGGTGGCGATGTTGGCCGTGGCGATGAAGCGGCCGGCCGGGTCGAAGACAACAGAGTGAGGACGCGATTCTTGCTGGGGCGAGCCTCCGGGGGCGCTCAAGACGTGGCCGCTGACCGGGCCGAGGCGTCCGTCGGCCCCGATCGGCATGACGATATATTCACCGCCGATGAAGCTGGAGACAACCAGATGGCGCCCCGTCGGGTCGATGGCAACTTGGGAGGGGATGGGACTATTCAGTGACTGGCGATTGAGCAGGTGAATCATCCCGGTCTTCGGGTCGATCGCGTAAGCCTCGGCCGAGCCGCTTTTCTTTCCCTCGTAATTGTCAATTTCGTTGGTCACATACAGAAAACGGCGCGAGGGATCGAGCACGGCCCACGATGGATTGGCGCTCCGCACCTCCTGAACCAGCGACAGCGCGCCTGTTACCGGATCGAGCCGGAAGACCGAAAGTCCGTTGGGATTGATGTTGTTCCCCGCTCTTTGAGGCGTCGTGTACGCGCCGACATAAGCGAACTCGGGCCCGGACGCGCCCACGCATGCGCTCGGCGCAGCAAGCAGCAACCCGCAGGCGGCTGCGAGTATACATCCAGCAAGCACGCGGCTACGGCTTGGTACGGAGTTGACCGGTTTCCTGTGCATCGTTCTTGTGTTCCCCTTACTTCCCCGCTGCTGCCGCAATTGCGTGCGAAACCTTAGGCGGGATAACCGGCACCAGCAGATAGGAGTCGTATTTTCCCCCCGTGTGAAGGATATGGTTCCCCTTGTTCTGCGCGTGGGGGATGGGCCTGTCGTGTCCCCTGCCCGGCGCCGACAGGTCGTAGCCGGCGATGGAAAGCTGCAATTGCTGGCCCGGATGGAAGATCATCCCCATGGGCCAGATCTGAATCTCCACCGGCACGATTTCGCCCGCCTTAATTGGTTCGATAACCCTGTGGGTGTGAACAGGCTGAAGAGGCGTCGATGCCTTCTCGTCGAGCCGCCGCTCTGAGGCGCGCAGCCTGCCGTCCGACTCCCAATACGGGTGCTCGCTGTTCTCTTGCGTTAGAGGCTTGCCGCTGGCATCGAGCTTTGAGACCATGGCGAACAGATCCATATCGTTGGCGCCGTCAACCTCTACCCACAGGCGCAATTTGATGAACCCGGTGATCTCCGTCTCCTTATCGAACGGAATCGTAAAGACTGCCTTCCCCTTCCCGTCATCGGCTTGATAGCTGACTTTGCTCTCCTTTTGCGCCGGGGCTGGGTCAAGCCCGCCTGACTCCGCATCGAGGTACAAAGCGCGCGGCAGCTCGCGGGCGAGCGGCATCTCGTTCTCTGCCCGGTCGACAATGTCGGAGCCGCCCGGATCGATCACCGCAAGCCGCACCCTCGGAGTCTTCTCCCAACCGTTTTCTTTCCCCTTCAAATAGCGGTCGAAGAAGCGTTTCATGTCCGCGCGGACCTTCGGCTCGTACATGTCCGTGTATTCCTGGCTGTTGCGAACCCACAGCCATTTGTCATTCGTTGCGATCTGGTTGAAAGCCTCGATGCCTCCGCGCGTGTGCTGCGTGGTGTAACTGACTTCCAGGTAAGTGGGGATGTCGATCTTGCCCAGGTCCGCAATCTTGCTTTCCCAGTAGGCGTTCATCAGCGGGTACTTATATGCCATCGCGCCCATATCTTCCACGAGGCCGGTGCTGGGCGCCTTTGGCGTAACAGTGCTGGCTTCCCTTTGAATGCCATCGCGAACGAATTCATCGCGGTAGATATTGTCGCCCGCGTCCCAGGGCGCTATCGCGGCCAGATGCGGTGGCCGTTCCGCTGCGATGGTCCATTGCGTCATGGCGTCCCACATGGCCCCGGCCAGCGCCACTTTTCCGCTCGACCAATCCTGCTGAGCGATAAACTCGACCACATCATAGCCGTCCCTGGCCATCTGCGGCCCAAAGAAATCCAGATCGCCGCCGGACATGAACACTCCCCGCTCATCGACATTGACGATCGCATATCCCTCGGGAACCCACTGTGCGGGATCCAGAGCCAGGTGCGGCTCCAGGCCGGAGGTAATCTTCGACGCAATCGACCCGACAGGAATGAAGCGGATCTCCTGCTTCGTTCGAGCATTTTCGGCCGCGGTTGCCGCCGTCGCAGCAGCGGCGGCGTCTGGCCACGCGCTGGTGGGCTGCGTAGTATGCGAGCCCTTTCCGTCCGCGCCATAACAAATGATGGCCGGAACTTTCCCCTTCCCCACTGGCCGGTAAACATCGGCGTAAAGGGTGACCCCGTCGCGCATTTTTATAGCAACGTCGCGGTCGAAGATCATATCCTGCTTTAGCGCAAGACGGCCCGGCTGATATTTGTATCCCTTGTGCAGCACGGTCTCGCCTGGCTTGAAGCCCGGAAAGTTGCTTCCCGGCGCGTCGAGAGGTGGCTGAGGACGGTACTGAACTTCGAGATGATCGATCGTCTTGACGACCACGGGATAGGGGGTGCCAACCGCGCCTTTGTTGTTCGCGCCGTCCTGATGATGACACGCGGAAAAGCACAACAGAGAAGACGCAATGACCGTCGGCAAGCTCAAGTGTCTTTTCAAGTCTCGGTTCCTTTCCCGTTTCCACAACGCGGCTCGGACGCACGGGCAGGTTTGCTTCCAGCTCCCGGAATCGGGACAAGGGGCGCCCGGCAGACCAGAGACGCCACGGCCCATCTTCCCCATGAAGACGGGCCGCGGAGAATTGGTTCAATCGACTTCCCCTAGACCGACTGCCTCCAGCCCTGAAGCTGGGCAATTTTGCGCGGAATGTTGACCGACCAGGCGCAGGAGGCCTTGCAGGTTGTGCAGTTCGCGCATGCCTCAAGGCCACGTCCCGCCGGAATCGAGGCCAGCGTTTCGTGCGGATGGCCGGTGCCGGGATAGTAGTTGAAGGCGTACATGTGGGTGCGCATCAGCGTGGGAATCTCGGCGCGCTGCGGGCAGGTTGCCACGCACTGCCTGCACTGGTGGCAGAACTCGAGGCTCGCCGTCAGCTTCTTGTCGCTGATGATCTTTCTCTCCTCATCGGTGAAGGCCAGATCGTAAGCCACCGCCATGTTCTGGTCGAGATGATCGTACGTGCCAAAGGCTGAGATCAGACTGGTAACGGACTCGTGCTGCAAGACCCACTTGAGCAGAGCCGTGCGCGTGACGCCCGTGACTGCCTTCTCGCGGCTTCCGCTGGGACCTTCCGGGCCGCCTCCGCCAGAGGGAGCACCGCCGCCCGGTCCGCCTGCCTGCGCTCCAGCACCGCCGGGACCACCTGCCCCGCCCGCTCCACCAGGAGCCGCGCCGCCGCCTGGCGCTCCGCCACCACCGCCGGGAGCTCCCATGTTGCCGGCCGTGGTCTTCATTGCGATGATGCCGATTCCCTTCTTATGCGCGGCCTCCATGGCCGCCATCAGCTTGGGATCGGCGCCGATGGAGAGGTTAAACGGGAAGAGAACCGCATCGTGAACGCCCAGCCGCACCACCTCGGCCAGCACCGGCTCGGCGGTGTGCATGGAGACGCCGATGGCGCGAACCTTGCCCTGCTTCTTCAGGTCCTGCATCACCTTCAAGGGGCCTTCCATCGAAACGTCCTTCGGATCGTCGACCTGGTGAAAATAGAGGACATCGACGTAATCGGTCTGGAGATTCTTGAGGCTCTTCTCGAAGATCTCGGCAAAGAGCTTGCCGGCCTGGTCTGAGTTCAGGCCAGTACGCTGCTGCGAGGCCAGCACCTTGGTGCCGATCACTACATCCTTGCGCGCGTTCAGCGCCTTCAGGCCATTGCCGAGCAGGACTTCGTTTTTGCCTTCCTGGTAGTCGGCTGCCGTATCGAAGTAGCGGACGCCGGATTCATAGGCGCGGCGAATGATCCCGGGGGCATCTTCGCTCGGATCGCCCATGCTGACCACGGGAATGGTAATGCCGGTCTTGCCCAGTTGCCGGGTGATCAGCTTGCCCTTTGCCGGCGCCGCCACGGGTTCAGCAAAGAGGAGGCCCGCAGGTGAAAGTTGCGAGGCGGCCCACAGGGCTGCCGGCATGACCACAAAATCTCTTCTTGTCGGATTTCTCATCGTTTCCTCCTATCGCTGCTGCGCGCTTCTCGCCGGCGCAGGCAGTTTCAAGCGGCCTTCAGCCGCCTATTTCAGTTGGGCCAGAGCCTTCCGGAAGATCTCTTTCGCGCTCCCGGAAGGGTTGACCATCAGAACCAGATAGCGGCCCGAGACGGCAGCCGCAATTTCGCCTTCGTACGAGGTGCGGCCAATGATGGCGTGCGTCCCCAAATCGGGAGCGGCAGCGCACTGCCCATCCTTGCGCAGATGTTTGTCGAGGAGATCGAGCCGGCTCAGCGCTTCAGCCTCGTCGCCGGCCACAGAGACGACCAGCGTGCTCGGGTCTTTGTCAGCCTGGTACTGGATCGAGTAGCCCGGGCTGAGATAATCGTGGCCCAGCGGGTTCTGGAGCACGTAAAGCTCGGTGTGGGAAATGCGATGCTCGGCGGGAAGGCGCGCCAGCATCGCCGGCCACGCGGGAGCGGCGCCGATGCGGGTGGCGATCGTCCCGGCAAAGGCTTCGAGCACCGAGTCGCTGCCCGCGCCGAAGCCCATCAGCTTCACGTAGTAGCTGTCGAGAAAGAAATTCAGCGAGGTCGAGGTGCCGTCGTCGGACCGGCCGCTGTAGCCCTCTGTCCCTACGCCCAAAAAGTTCGCCTTGGCGGAGCGTTCGGTGGCGTAGATGCCGAATGCGTTCTCCAGATTGCCCATCCAGTAAATGTCCACGGTCACGCCAGCCGGCCCGGCTTTGTACTCCTGGTGAAGCATCGCCTTCAGGCCATAGAGCAGAAACGGGTCGGCGGCGCCGTCGATGTACTCCCAGAGATTGTCGGCATAAAAAACAGGCTTGCCTTGAGGCTGCGCTTGCGACGGCATGGGATCGGCGGCAAGCTTGAGCAGGCGGTCTCGCGTCGCTTGATCGATTTGCGCCGCGGACGACGCCTGCGCATCGCTGGCCTGCGCTGGCAGAGACGCGGCGGCAACACAAAGGCAAGCGGCCAGCAACGCGCCGCGTGCGAGGAGACGCAACTGCCCGGCCTTTGGCGCGCGGGCCGCACCGGCGAATGCAAGGAAGGAAACCATCAAACGAGCTACTCCTTCCAACCTGGGTTTCGGATTGGCACCATTGTATCCTTTCAGGCTGTTCTGTGGCCGCGATTTCGCTGCCGGCCCCCTCCCGGCGCATTCCCGGCGTGATCGGCAAGCGATTCCGCACGGCTCCGCGTCTCGTCAGTAGACAAATTCAGCGGGCAGTGTGCCGGCAGCAAACGGCGCCCAAGATCAGCGGACTTGCGCCAAGACAAGCGACAGAGCCGGCGCCGAAGCGATACTCTGGGGACAGGCTGCGGAGCGGCAAAATCGAAGCGCGCGTCTTTTACCAGGAACCTGCAAGCAAAGAGAGGGACCGCAATGAGATTCACGTGCTGGGCGTCAATGGGACTGGTTGCGGCGATTTTTCTCACCGGGTGCGGAGACTTCTGGCAGGCGCCCGGCGGCGGGGGCGCCAGCTTTACGCTCTCCAACAGCGGCAACATTACCGTGGCGCCCGGTTCAACCGGCAACTCCACCATCACCGTGACGCCATCGAGCTCCTTCACCGGGACGGTTTCCCTCAGCTGCTCGATCACCAGTGAGCCTTCCAGCGCGTCCAGCCCCACTACCTGCAGCCTGTCTCCGACTTCGGTGTCCATCAGCAGCGACACCGCGGAAACCGCCGCGCTGACCGCGACCACGACCGCCTCGACGACTGCCGGAGCCTACCAGGTTAAGGTTACCGGCGTTTCGGGCAACACTGCGGAGGACACAACCGTATGCGTTGTGGTGGGCTCAGGCAGTTGCAGTTCCAGCTCCGGCACTAGCGGCGTGTTTTACGTGCTCAACCAGACCACCGACCAGATCGTCGCCGCGACCATCTCCTCGGGCCAACTGCATACGATCGGCGCTTTAACCTTGCCTGCGCCGGTTCCTTACGCCATCGCCGTGGCTCCCAACGGCAGCTTCCTCTACGTCAGCACGGAAGGCGGCATCTATCTCTACACCATCGGATCGGGCGGCGCGCTGACCCTGGGCAACGGCGGCTTGACCATCTCGTCGGATCCAGCCTCGACCATGAAGGTTGACGCCACCAACTCCTGGCTGGTCGAAGCCATCTCCGGCTCGTCCCAGCTCGCCGCCATTGCCATCAACTCCAGTACCGGCGTGCTGGCAACCGCCGGCGAAAGCGAGCAAACCCTTTCCGGCGGCCTCTCCGCTTCCACACCGGTCCAGTTGGCCATCTCTCCCAACGATTCCAGTTCGTGCAACGATTGTTACGTCTTCGTAGCCCTGGGTTCCGGCGGCGTTGAGCTGGTTCAGTTTGACCCCGCCAACGCCAATCCCTTCGGAGGCACCTTGCAACTCAACCTGGTGAACTCCTCGGGCGGCGCCAATGCCATAGCCGTGGACCCGAGCAATCGGCTGCTGTATGTGGGCGAGTCCGATGCGCTACCTTCGTCCAACCAACCCGGAGGGCTCTGCGTCTACACCATCTCCGCCGGCGGCGCCACCGAGATCTCCGGCTCCCCCTACGCAACTGGAGGAGCGGGACCGTCTTCCATCCTGCCCACCGCGGACGGCAACTACGTCTATGTCGCCAACCGGTCGGTCAGCGGCAGTTCCACCGATAACGTCACCGGTTTCTCGGTCTCAACCACCTCGCTCACATCCATTGGCACTGTCGCGGCGGGGCCCACCGGCCAACTGGGCCTGGCCGAGGACTCCACAGCCAGCTTCCTGCTCGCGGTGGACTTTGCCGGTAGTCCCGACCTTGAGGCTTACACAATGAATTCGGGCGCACTCACGTCCGTGTTCACCGGTGCCACCGGAACCGACCCCGTCGGGGCCGTCGCCATCGCCGCCGCTCCGTAAAATGCCGGCAGTCCGCCAACTGGGTGCCCCATCCAAGCGCAGCTTGGGTGGGAACCTCCATCGCCAATCCCGGGCCTAAACGGTTGGAAAGCTGGCTCACCCACGACACTGGGTGCCCCATCCAAGCGCAGCTTGGGTGGGAACCTCCATCGCCAATCCCGGGCCTGAACGGTTGGAAAGCTGGCTCACCCACGACACTGGGTGCCCCATCCAAGCGCAGCTTGGGTGGGAACCTCCGTTGCTGCCCCGCTCGCCTGCTTTGCGCACAATTTCGCCCCTTTAGCGCACAATCGAAATGGAGCTGACTATGCCCGGCATCGCAGTCCAATTCGCCCATTTCCCGCTGACCACACCCCCAGCTGCTCACGCAAAATTTCTCACAGTACCCCGAAATGCGATTCGAAATCGCCGCTCCAGGCCTGCATTTCGCGAGTTCATTTTTCGGGCGGTGAAACTGTGAAGCCCACCCGATCCCATGAAATCAATTGCTTACAGCCAAAATCTCCACAGTCTCACAGTTTCTGTGAAACTGTGAGACTGTAACGCTCCCCTCGTCCCTTGTTCCCTGAACCCGCTCCCTGATCCCTCAAAGTGCTATGCTCAAGTCGAACTCTGTATAGCGGTGTCCCTCTCTTATCCAAAACTGCTGACTGTCTACCAGACGGCCGGCCCCAGCTTCCACGCCGGGCGGCTCGCGGCGGCGCTGGCGATCGTCTTCTTCGCGCTGGCCTGCGGCTGCGCGCGTTTCCATCACGAAGCGCATGAGACCGTCTGGGTGAATGCACGGCAAACCTATCTGCACGACCGCGTGGCTGCGGTGAGCGACCGCGTGGCCCTGGTGTCGAACGGCCAGCCGCTTGAAGTGCTGGAGCAGGGACGGCGCTTCCTCAAGGTTCAGACCCAGAAAAAAGAGGTGGGCTGGATCGAGGAGCATGCGGTCATCGACGCGAAGACCTACGACGCCTTTACGCAATTGGCCACTGCCCACAAGCAAGATCCGGCAGCGGCTACCGCGGTGCTGCGCGACGACGTTTACCTGCACCTGACGCCGGGCCGCGAGACCGAGCACTTCTATCTGCTCACCGGCGCCTCAAAAGTGGAGCTGCTGGCAAAAGCCAGCGCGGCAAAGACGGCGGTGCAGGGTTCGCTGCCCGCGGCAACGGCGCCGAAATCCCCGGCGGCAGCCCCAAAAACTTCGGCCCCGGCAGCTCAGGCCGGGAAGCCATCCGCTGCAACCAATGCGCCGGCTCAGGGCGCCGCGGCAGCGCCCGAGGTGATTCTGGAGGACTGGTGGCTGGCGCGCGACTCCCAGGGCCACACCGGGTGGCTGCTCTCCAGCCGGCTCGACGTGGACGTGCCCGAAGAAATTGAAGCCTACGCGGAGGGCCAGCGATTCGTGGGAGCTTACGTGCTGGCGAAGGTCTCAGATCCCGAGGCGAACACGCCGGACCACGTCGTCCCCGAATACCTGACGCTGATGGCGCCGCCCAAATCGGGGCTGGGCTTCGATTTCGACCAGGTGCGGGTCTTCACCTGGAGCCGGTCCCACCACCGCTACGAGACCGGATTCCGGCTGCACCCGATCGAGGGCTACCTGCCCGCCCGCGTCTTCACGGCCACCGCCGGCCAGCTCAGCGTTCCGGCCTTCAGCTTTCAACTTGCAGGCGACAGCGGCGTCGCCACCGATGCCGCCACCGGAGTCACGCGGCCCGTCTCGCCGCGAACCATCCAGTACGAGATGATCGACACCAGCGTAAAGCGCATCGGCCCGGACATGGGGCCAATCCCCATTACGCATGAGGCGAAGACGGAAGCCGGCAAGGCAAAGGCGGAAGCCGCCAAAGCGAAGGCGGGAAAGAAAAGGAAGTAAGGGGGTAAGGCAGTACTCTGACCTCCGCTGGGAGCCATGCCTGAACTCCTCCTGATTACCGCCTCATCCGCCGAAATCCGAAGAGCGCGCAGGCCGCGTTTCTTGAATTTCCAGCAGATCACCATGCCGTATCTGGCTGCGGGGGCTCCTGCGGACTGGCAGGTTTCCCACGTGGATGAGGAGGCCGAGGCGATCGACTGGAGCATTCGACCCGATGTTGTGGGCATCACGTTTCACACGCCAAGCGCCTATCACGCCTATTCTCTTGCCTCTCGATTTAGATCGCGCGGCGCATGTGTGGTAATGGGCGGTCCTCACGTGACCTTGTTGCCCGAAGAAGCCGCCCGGCACGCCGACGCAGTCTTCGTAGGAGAAGCAGAAGGCCTGTGGGAGGAGTTTCTCCAGGGTTTTGCCGCGGGAGCTTATCGCCGCGTGTACCAGCAGGCTGGCCCATCATCTCTCGCCGGCATTCCCATGGCGCGCAAATCGCTGTATCACCGGAGAGACTTTACCAGCGGCGTTTTGTTCGCCACCAGGGGATGCCCCAACTGCTGCGATTTCTGTGCCATCCCGCTCCTGTACCGCAGCGGTTTCCGAAAGCGGCCTGCTGCGGAGGTTGCGGCCGAATACGCTTCCTTCCCTGGGAAGCGAATCATCTTCTGGGACGAGAACATCGCCGCGGACAGGCAGTACGCGAAGGAATTGTTTAAGGCCATCGCGCCCTTTCGAAAGTGGTGGAGCAGCCAGGCGACCGTTCAAATCGCCGGCGACGATGAACTCCTGGAAGCGGCAGCCGAAAGCGGCTGCAAGCAACTGTTCCTGGGATTGGAATCCGTGAGCCAGGCAAGCATGGATGAGGTGCGTAAAGGATTCAACCGCGTCGAGAGCTATGCGCGGGCAGTCGGCCGCATTCACGCGCACGGTATCGCCGTCCAGGCGGGGATTGTCTTTGGCTTTGACCATGACACTCCGGCGGTCTTCGAGCAGACCGTCGATTTTCTCGAACAGACCGGCGTTCAAAACGCAACGTTCAATATTCTCACGCCCTATCCGGGCACGCCGCTCTTTCAGCGGCTTGATGCCGAAGGGCGCCTCTTGACTCGCGACTGGCGAAAGTACAATGGGCGTACCGATGCCGTATTCCAACCTCAACAGATGAAGCCCGAAGAGCTGCTGGCGGGGTTCCGATACGCGAATCAGCGGTTCTATTCTTTTTCAAGCGTCTTGAAGCGGTTGCGAGCCTCCCCCGTCCAGCTCTGGTGGACACTGCCTTTAACCTGGCCTACACGGCCCGATGGGCCGAAGCGCGATGGAGCTTCTCTCACCGATTGACAAAGTCCGATTCCGGCCCACTCCTGCACCCGGACATCGGAAACGAACCGCTCAGCTCGACCTCCGAGGGGTTCGCCGGATAGAGCGTACTCGCTCGATGTTTAAAACCGGCCACCTGCAGAAGGCATCGCGAAACGACTTCCCCGTCTGCACGCCCTCAGCCGGAAGTGTGCTGTGGCGGGGGCCTCCTGGCCCCGCGCAGAAAGAATGTGTTACAATGCTTACATAAGTTACACGCAGGAGGCGCCTGCCTTGAGCGCAACCCAATCCACGGTCATCAGCATGCGTCTGCCGGCAGCCAGCGGAAAGCGGCTGAAGCGGATGGCGAATCGCCATGGGTGGACCCCCAGCGATGCAAGCGCGCGTCTGGTTGAGGAAGGCCTGCGGCGCTCGGAATTTGCCTTTATTGATTTTCGCGACTCGACGATAGGCCGGCAGGCATACATCCAGGGCAGCAGCCTGGCCGTATGGGAAGTCATGCTGCTTTGCCGCAGCTATAAGGACAATCTCCAGGCGGTGGCAAAGCACCTGCGCTGGCCGCTGACCAGGGTGCAGGCAGCGGCCAACTATGCCGAGGCATTTGCCGGCGAGATCAGCGAGGCACTGGCGGAAAACGACGCCGCCGGCTTCACATCGATCAAGCGCATGCTGCCCCAGTCCATCGAGTTCGTCGCCGGGAAAGCCGCGAAGCGCTGACATGCTGAAGCTTCTCCTGGATGAGCACATCTCACCGGTAGTTGCGGCGGCCCTGCGCCGCCGCATCTCCGGGCTCGCGATCCGCGGCCTGGCCGAATGGGAAGGCGGGAACTTTCTCGGACAGGATGATTCTGTGTGCCTGCAGGAGGCTTTTGTTCAGGGGTTGACGCTTGTCACCTACGACAGGCTAACCATTCCGCCTCTGCTCAAACGATGGGCGGAAGAGGCTCATTCCCATGCCGGCGTGATCTTCGTGGACGAAAAGACCATTTCGCCCGCAGACATTGGAGCGCTGGTCAAAGCTCTCGCGGCATTAGTGAAGCAAACACGCGCCTGGGACTGGACAGACAGGATTCTCTTCCTGCGGCGATAGGACGATCGGGAGATGCTCCCAGAGTGCCAACCGCTCGGGGCGGAAGCCGGCAAAGCGAAGCCGGCGAAGAAGCGGAAATAGGGACTAAAGGGCTGAGGAACCAGGGGACTAAGACTGAAGGATTTTGAATGGGGAAGTTCTGCCTAAACTTCGGGGCTGGCGTGAGAGAGTCCTGCAGAGACTCCTCCATCCTTTCCCTAAGCGATCCGAAGCCATGAAGAGGTGTCCGGCAGTGAGCTTTCCCAGCACGCGGTGGTGACCGACAGCGGCCAATCCCATCGAAGCGACGCAGCCACACTGTTCGCAGTCAGGGTTTCCTCCGAACTGGCAGGGCGTAATCGGCGTCCTGAGGTCTGCGGAAATGGTCTTTGTAGTTCTCGCAAAGATGCATTTGTCGGGGCTCTCAGGCGGACGCTCCATCTCCCGAAGGAGTGATTCCGGCATCTCCAGGGTGGGATACTTCAGCCGCAATTGCCGCAGATCGGCGATGGTAGAAGCTCTTTGCGAAGCTGTCAGGATCTCCCGATCGGTGGCGCCGCGCTGGGGAGTAAAAATGCTGAACCACACCTTTGCGACCTCTGGCCTGCCGGTCCAAAAGCCGAGGAATTCGCCGAGGTAGCCGGCGCGCCCCACCATTTGCGACGTGATGGTGCAGTGGATGGTTACTCTGGCGCCCTCGATGTTCTTGAGGATGCGCTCATACGTCGCAGGTTTGCGCCGGGCGTCGTGTTCCGGTTGCAGGCCATCGACCGAAACCACGACATTCAGTTTCTTGTGATCCTTCCAGGCGCTCGGAATCCCTCTGAAAGCGCTGGTGACGACCTGGGTATGCACACCTCGGCGTTCAATCTGCGGCAACAGCAATTCGAGTTCTCGATAGCGAACCAGCGGATCGCCGCCCACTAAGGAGACATGGAGTGGCCTGTGTTCATCGATCAGCGCGAGCACTCTCTGGACGAGTTCATCGCCCTTGAAGTCGGAGAGTTCGCGCAGTTGAGTTGCGCCTCCAAGATGCGCGGCGTCGAAGGCGTAGCATCCCGGGCACCGCAAGGGACACTCTTTTGTAATCTCGATCGAAAGTGAGGGTGCGCGGCCGGCCAGGATCCTGGCCCAGGCATGCAGAACTTCTGATTTCTTCATAATCTCTCCGCGTCAAACGCAGTGGAACTGAGTGGCGAACAACTGGCCCAGGGCGGCTCTGTGCGAGCCATCCACATGAACGCTTGCAGAGGTGAGAGATCAGATCAGAAGAGGAAGGTTGCCTGAAAATGGAATAGGCGCGCGCGCGCCGCGAAAAGCCGTGACCGCCCCGCCTGGAGCAGTTCTGGCCAACAGGCGGTCGTCACAGATGAATGGGAACAGAGAACAGGCAGCGAGAAGATGTTCCACACTATGCTTGCAATGTTGACCAAGCAGCAGTACCAGGGATAGCACGATCAGTATCATGAGTGCGCCCGACTCAAAGTCCTGACCGCCGTGCAGAAAACGATCCCATGTCCAAATACGCTGCGTCAGCGGCGAGGCAATCAACACGACAGTGGTCAGCATCAACAAAAAGCGACTCATCTGCGCATATACACGAGCCGCGCAAGCGAGTGCGTTGAGATTTGGCTGGCTCATGTTGGGAGTGCGATCCAAGAATTCCACCGCCCTGTTCTGAGTCTACGCTTTTCCGGGGGATGGGGTTGCAAGCGCTGAAGGGCAGATGTCCGTGGTTTCGCCATCCCGCCGCCCGCTACCACGGCGCGGGGCTGGCTTGTCGCGGCCTGGTCATGGTCCCTGCTATTTGATCAGTCCCTCGCTGGGGATTCCCTCGACGGGCTTCGAGTACCGGCCAACAAGAGCGTTCCAGCGGACGATGGCGATGTCTTGGAGCATTCGCATGCCGTCGCGGAGGTAGCTCATGCGCGTGCGCTCGTCGTGCGCCCAGCTCACGGGGATTTCCGCGATGCGGTAGCCGTGCTTGAGGGCGATGAAGAGAATCTCCGGATCGAAGCCCCAGCGCTCGATCGTCTGCAGCGGAAAGACGCCCTGGGCCGCGGCGCGCGTGAAGGCCTTGAAACCGCACTGGGTATCGGCATAGGGAAGGCCCATGATGGCGCGGGTCACGCCATTGAAGCAGCGGCCGAAGAACCGGCGGTAGAACGGCTGGCGGATGGTCTGGCGGGCCCGTTCGAGCCACCGCGAGCCGATGGCAATGTCGGCTCCTCCGGCAATCGCGTCGAAGAGTCCCTCAGCCTCTTCCAGGGGAGCGGAAAGATCGGCATCGGTGAAAAGAACGATATCGCCAACGGCCTCAAGCATTCCCCTGCGCACGCTGTAACCTTTGCCCCGGTTCACGGCATTCTGCAACAGCCGGACCTCGGGCGCGGAGGCGGCAAAGACTCTGACGATTTCGGCTGTGCGATCGTGCGAGCCGTCGTCGACCACGATGATTTCGGCAAACCAGCCGCGGCGGCGGACGCACTCAACCACCGCTTCCAGAGTGACCAGGATGCGCGCGGCCTCGTTGTAGGCCGGAATGACGATGCTGTACTGCGGATGGCTCATGCGCATGGCCGGGTCAGGTCTGCTTCGGATGCTGCCCCGCGGCGCATGCCTGTGCGTCTGGGGACCCCAAGCTCCTGGAGGGCTCAGTTCATCATATATGCACCCGGCACGGAAGGAAACAGTGGCCGTCTTCCCCGCGGGAGAGGGCAAATTGCTGATGCTGAAAGGATAATTTCAGCCAAGGGCTTGCATTTTTCGGCCCGGATGGGCAGAATCCGAATAGTGAGTGAGCGGAGGTTAAGGCAGATATGACGAAGGCTGATCTGGTAGAAAGGGTAACCGGCCTTGGGGATCTCACCCGCCGCGATGGCGAGGTGATCGTGGAGACCATCTTCGGTTCCGTGATTGGAGCACTGCAGAGCGGAGACAAGATCGAGATTCGCGGCTTCGGCTCGTTCCGGATCCGCCAGCGCAATCCGCGCATCGGCCGCAATCCCAAGACCGGGGCGCGTGTCGAGGTCCCGGCCAAGAAGGTTCCCTACTTCAAGCCTTCCAAGGAGCTGCGCGACCTGGTGAATCCCGGGGAGGCAGCCCAGAGAGCAGCGGCCGGTCCCGCCGCATAGCAACGGCGGGAAAGCTACGGAACCGGCTGCATCACGGGCGCTTGTGCGGGGGCATGACTTTAGCAGCCAGTATTATCCCCCGGCGCAGGCAGCCACCAGACGCTCCCAGATGCGATCGATCCACTGCTCGTGTTCCGGCTTCATCAGTACGGAGCGGAGGCACGCGACGGCGCCCGCTCCGGAGCCGGGATGAAACCACTCAGCCGGCATTTGCGCAAGGGCCAGGTGCAGGCCCTGAGCGGCGCAGGCGTCAAAAACATGCTGCGCGCGGCGTGATGCCTCTTCCGCCGTCCCGGCCTTCATCTTCCAAACCACAATGTCCAGCTCCGGCCCGCCTGCCACCAACGGCTCGAAGCGATCGTCCGCGCGCAATCGGCGGTCCAGTTCCAGGGCCGCGCGGCGTCCCGCGGCAAGACGGCCTGCAAAGGCCCCGCCGGGGACCGGCGGCAAAAGCCTGTGTGTGGCCCAAAGCGCCACAGCCGCTGCTCCTGCCCGCGAACACTCCAGGCTGATCTCGCCCAGATGCAATTCCTTCGATGTGAAATAGGTATAGGGCGAATCGTGCTTGTAGAAGCGCCCCACAGCCGGGTCGCGGAAGAGCACGCAGCCGCATCCGTAGGGCTGCAGCCCATGCTTGTGCGGGTCGACGACGATCGAGTCGGCATCCCCGAGCGCTGCATAAGCTCGCCGCGCCCGCTCATCGAGCGTGTCGGAAATCAGGCGGAAGTAGCCGCCGTAGGCGCCATCCACGTGCACCCTGAAGTCATAACGTTTCTTCAGCTCCAGAATCCCGTCCAGCGGATCGACGGCGCCCATGGCGGTGGTTCCCAGGGTAGCCACCACGGCGCTCACGTCGCCTTTGCGCAACTCCACCTCGAGGGCGTCCAGATCCATCGCGCCGCTGGTGTCGGCCGCCACTTCCCCGTAGTCAAGCCGCAGCACGGCTGAAATGCGCCGGTGGGTGTAGTGGGCCTGTTCGGAACCGAGAATCCTAGACTTGCCGCCCTGGCCCTGCGCCACCTGGCCGCAGACCCACAGCGCCTCCAGATTGGCGAACGTGCCGCCGGAAGTCAGGTGTCCCACATACTCTGTCCAGCCGAAGATCGCGGCGATCTCGCGCACCGCTTCGATCTCCATCTCCGAACTGGCCCGGCCGCCGTCGCGGGCGTGGTTGTTCGGATTGATGGTCATCGCCAGCGCATAGGCTGCCCGCGCCAGCGGATGCGGCGGCTTGAGCATCTGGCCGGCGTAAAGCGGGTGAAAGTAGGGATAGTTATCCGCCAGGCGGCGGGCCGTCTCCTCGAGCACTCGGGCCATCGCGCCCTCGTCCGCATCGGGATCGGGCGGAAAATCCGCCACAGTGCCCGAGCGCAGGAGTTCAGTTTCAAGCAATTCGGTGGCCTGGCTGAGCAGGCCTGGTACGGGGTCGTGGATCATGGTGAACTCCCCCAGTATACAAAGCGCGAGCAGGCGTCTGAACCGCTGCCGGCGCGCCTCGTTCGAGCGATCTGGCGGCCGGTCTTTCGCTGAGATGCTTTATATCTTTCCTGGAATGTGCCAGATCTGCCCTGCCAGGTGTCAAAGTCGGAAACCGAATACCGGGACGGGGATAGAATTTGCGAGCCAAGGAGTGGTACACTGTCTGCAGCGTTAGAACCGATTCGGGCGTGTGCAGCAATTCGCCCAACCAAGCAAGAATCTGCCAGTGTTCGCTCCGATTCCTCCAGCGCAATTCAATCCCAGGAAATTCGAACAAGTATGGAACAAGGTACCGTGAAGTGGTTTAATGACGCGAAGGGCTTCGGCTTCATTTCGCGCCAGAACGGCGAGGATGTATTCGTGCACTACTCTGCCATCAACTCAAGTGGCTTCAAGAGTTTGCAGGAAGGCCAAGCCGTGCAGTTTAACGTCGTAAAAGGCCCAAAGGGATGGCAGGCTGCCGACGTGCAGCCGCTCTAATTCCCCTAACCGGCCGGATTCTGGCAGAATCTAGCTGAAAACGAAGAGGGCTGGCCAAATACCAGCCCTTTTTCGCGTCTTATGTCGCTGCGATCCTCAGCCGCACCCTCCGCGGTCAGGGTGGATTGCGGCGCGTCAAGCCTATGAAGCAAGGCACAGCCATTATCATCGGCGCCGGTCCGGCGGGACTCACCGCCGCCATCGAGCTCCAGCGCGCATCGGGCATCCGGCCCATCGTCCTTGAAGCTACCCAGGCCATCGGCGGCATTTCGCGAACCGTACGCTACAAGGGCAACCGTATGGACATCGGCGGCCACCGCTTTTTCTCAAAATCTGACCGGGTGATGCAATGGTGGCTCGAGATGATGCCCGTGGAGGGCGGCGCGCCTCCCGATGGAAGCCTTCGCTACCAGGGCAACGAACGCTCGATCCCTGAGAGCGAACGAGGACCCGATCCGCAAAACGACGACCTGGTGATGCTGGTGCGCCAGCGCAAAAGCCGCATCTACTTCCTGCGCCGGTTTTTCGACTATCCGATTCGCCTGACGGCGGCAACCTTCCGGAATCTGGGCCTGCTGCGCACTGCGCGTTGCGGCTTCAGTTATCTTCGCGCCTCGCTCATGCCCCGCCGCCAGGAGCATTCGCTTGAAGATTTTCTCATCAACCGTTTCGGCCGCCAGCTCTACCGCACGTTCTTCGAGTCGTACACTGAAAAAGTCTGGGGTGTTCCCTGCCGCCAGATCAGCGCCGAATGGGGCGCGCAGCGCATCAAAGGTCTCTCACTCAAGGGCGTGGCCCTGCACTTTCTCCGCAAGGTTTTTGCAAGCCGCCGCGCCGGCGATATCGCGCAGAAACAGACCGAAACCTCGCTGATCGAGCGCTTTCTTTACCCGAAGCTCGGTCCCGGCCAGCTCTGGGAGCATGCCGCCGAGCAAATCCGGGCGGGCGGAGGCGAAGTCCACCTTGGCATGACTGTCAACCGCGTCCTTACCGAAGGTAAACGCGTGGTGGGCGTCGAAGGCGTTGACGCATCCGGCCGGCGCACTTCATTCCGCGGGGATCATTTCTTCTCGACCATGCCCGTGCGCGACTTGATTCGCGCTATGAGCGGCCGGGTGCCCCCCGAAGTCGTCGAAGTCAGCGAAGGCCTCGTTTATCGCGACTTCATCACCGTCGGACTTCTGGTTTCCAGGCTCACCGTCACGGAAAAGGACGGCTCCGAACTCAGAGACAACTGGATCTACGTCCAGGAGCCGGAGGTCAGCGTCGGCCGTCTTCAGATTTTCAACAACTGGAGCCCTTATCTCGTTGCCGACCCCAAAAAGACCTGGATCGGGCTCGAGTACTTCTGCAACGACACAGACCCGATGTGGAAATCCTCCGACGATGAAATGACTCGGCTCGCGGTCGAGGAGATCGAACGGATCGGCATCTTGCGGGCTGCCGACGTCGAAGATTCCCACGTTGTCCGCGTGCCCAAGACCTACCCCGCCTACTTCGGGAGCTACCCGCGCTTCTCCGTTGTCCGCGACTACCTCGACGGCTTCGAAAACCTCTTCCTCGTGGGCCGCAATGGCATGCACAAGTACAACAACCAGGATCACTCCATGCTCACCGCCATGACCGCGGTCGAAAACATCGTCGGCGGCGTCACGTCCAAGGACAACATCTGGGCGATTAACACCGAGACCGAGTACCACGAGGAAAAGACCGCGAAATAAACATCCTTCCGGCAAAGCCAGAGGCATTGGATTCGGCGAGCTTCTAATGCCTCGGCTAACCCCCTGCGCTGTCATCCTGAACGGAGGTCGCCGCCGCGGCCGGAGTGAAGGATCTGCTGTTGCTTTTGGGGAGCTACTCCCGAGTTGGCTACTATCCGAACAACAGCAGTCGACAGCAGTTTGCAGGTCACGTCCTCAGTTCAGCCGCCAGATAGCCCCGTTGAGAATTGACGCAAAACTGACCCACGCCCAGTAAGGCGCCATCAGCCATGCCGCTGTGGGCGTTGAGCAGGCAAACACAATCGTGGTCGCCCCAATCGCTGCCCACAGCGCGAGGACCTCAGCAAAAGCCGCCCCGATCGCGTGCTGGGAAAAGAAGATCCACGACCAGGCGAGATTCAGGGCCAGTTGCACGACGAAGAGCACCAGCCCCCAGTTACGCGCTGGTCCCGGCGCAGCCAGCCATACCCTCCATCCGGCCACGGCCATCAGCGCATAGAGCAGGGTCCATACCGGCCCAAAGACCCAGTTGGGCGGAGAAATGGCCGGTCGGGCCAGCGTCCGGTACCAACCGTTGACTTCGCCAGCCGTCCATCGCGCGCCCACCCCTGCCACGGCAAAACAAATCGCGAGGCAAATCAAAAGCTCAATCCAGCGCATTGCATTCTTCCTCACTTTGATGGATTCCTCATTGACGGCGAAGTTGCGCGGTTGTCTGCAACTTATACCGGAACCGCCGCCAAAGATTCAGCCCATCAAAAAAACGAATTCTCTGCAATGGTCGCCTCAAATCCAGTGCCTGCGGTCCCGCAGCGCTGGCGGGGCGATACTCAAGCGGTACCCGCGCCTTCGGTTGCTCGACTTTCGTCCACTCTGGTTTTGCACTAGCGCCCTTTCGCCTTCTATCCTCAAGATGAAGGCCGTGCCTGCTCATCAGGGCACAGCGCCATGGGAATCAAGCCATTATGAGCACGCAGACTATCGCCGTACATCTGCCCGACGGGGCCATTCGCGAGGTGCCCGCGGGCACGTCGCCGCTGGACATTGCCAACTCGATTTCGCCGCGCCTTGCCGCAGCCTCGGTCGCCGCGCGCCTTACTCCGGTCAATGGAGTTGCGGCCGCCAAGCCGGAGGACGACTCCGGCGAAGCCGCCATGTATGCAGCCGGCGACAGCGCAGCCCCGCGCCTGGTCGATCTCACCGCGCCTCTCACCGTGTCGACGCGCCTCGAACTCATTAAGGAAAGCGATCCCGACGCCATCAAGGTGCTGCGCCACTCGGCTGCGCATGTGCTGGCTACCGCGGTTCTCGAGCTCTTTCCTGACACAAAGCTCGGCCACGGCCCGGCAACGGATTCCGGCTTCTTCTACGACTTTTATCGCCCCAGGCCCTTCACCCCCGAGGACCTTGCCGCCATCGAAGCCAAGATGGCCGAGGTCGTCGCGCGCAACGAGCCCTTCGTTCGCGAATCCGAGCCCCGCGAGCAGGCGTTGGCTGAATTTGAGCGCGACGGCGACTTCATGAAGACCCACTTTGTCGCGAAGTTCACTCAGCCAGGCGAAGAGGTCAGCTTCTACCGCAACGGCAAGTTTGTCGACTTCTGCCGCGGCCCCCATGTGCCTTCCACTGGCCGCGTGAAGGCCTTCAAAGTGACGAATCTTGCCGGCGCTTACTGGCTCGGCGACGAAAAGAATCCGCAACTGCAGCGCATCTACGGCACCGCCTTCTTCTCGAAGAAAGAAATGGACGAACACTTCGCCCGCCTCGAAGAGGCCGCGCGCCGCGACCATCGCGTTCTGGGCAAGCAGCTCGACCTCTTCAGCATTCAAGACCTGGCCGGCGCCGGACTCGTCTTCTGGCATCCCAAGGGCGGCATCGTCCGCAAGGCGATGGAAGACTGGATGCGCGAGGAGTGCCTCCGCCGCGGCTATCAGCTTGTGTTCACGCCCCACGTGATGCGCCGCGACCTGTGGCGCACCAGCGGCCACGAAGGCTTCTACGCCGGCAACATGTACGCCCCCATGGAGCTTGACGACGCCGAATACCGCCTCAAGCCCATGAACTGCCCCGGCCACATTCTCATCTACCGCAACTCGCCCAAGAGCTACCGCGACCTGCCGGTGCGCCTCGCGGAGCTGGGCAACGTCTACCGGTACGAGCGCTCAGGCACCATGCACGGCTTGCTGCGCGTGCGCGGCTTCACGCAGGACGACGCCCACATCTTCTGCACCCCAGGCCAGATCGAAGACGAGGTCGTGGCCTGCATCGACTTTGCTGAAGCAGTGCTGAAGACCTTCGGCTTCAATGAATTCAAGGTCGAGCTTTCCACCTGGGACCCCAACGACCGTGCCCACTACGCCGGCTCTGACGAGAACTGGGCTCTCGCCGTCGGCTCGCTCGAGCGCGCTCTCAATCGCAAGGGCATCGCTTACAAAACCATCCCCGGCGAAGCCGCCTTCTACGGCCCCAAAATCGACGTCAAGCTGGTCGATGTGCTCGGCCGCCTCTGGCAACTTTCGACCGTGCAGTTCGACTTCAACCTTCCCGCCCGCTTTGAGCTCGAATACGTGGGCGAGGACGGCGAGCGCCATCAGCCCGTCATGGTCCACCGCGCTCTCTTCGGGTCGGTCGAGCGCTTCTTCGGCGTGCTCATCGAGCACTACGCCGGCGCTTTCCCGCTCTGGCTGGCTCCCGTGCAGGTGGGCCTCGTGCCCATCAGCGAGCGCCACGCCCCCTACGCGGAAAAAATAGAAAACGCATTGAAAGACGCCGGCCTGCGCGTTGAAGTGGACCTGCGAAACGAAAAGATGAACTCGAAGATCCGCGACTTCGCGCTGCAAAAGACGCCCTACATCCTCGTATTCGGCGACAAGGAAGAGTCCGCCGGACAAGTGAACGTGCGCACCCGCGGCAAGCAGGAGCAGAGCTCGATGCCGCTGGACGCGTTCATCGCCAAAGCGAAGGATCTGGTGGCAAGCCAGTCGACGGAACTGTGAGGGATCGGAAGAAACTCTAACGTCCCGGATCGAAAGTCCGTAGAGCCACTGAAGCGTCATCCTGAGCGAAGATGGGCGCGTTCCTCGCGCCTATCGGAGTCGAAGGATCTGCAGTTGTTCTTTTAGCGAACTCCGATTCCTCAGGCTAGCGGAGGCCGCCATGCTTCGCCATGTAACTCGCGACGACTCCTCTTTCATTGCCGAGATCTACAACTACTACATCCTCAATTCGCCTGCCACGTTTGAAGAGGTTCCCGTCACTCCCGGCGAGATGCGACAGAGAGTGATAGAGACGGCGCGGGCGTTTCCGTGGCTCGTGTGGGAAGAAGACGGCAGGGTGCTGGGCTACGCCTACGGCCGCCCGTGGAGAGAGCGGGCGGCCTATCGCTATTCCACCGAAGCGGGAGTCTACCTGCATCCTTCGGCTACCGGGAGGGGCATCGGCTCCGCACTCGTGGAGGCTCTTCTCGCAGAACTGCGCGCTCGTCAGTTTCACTGCGTCATGGGCGGCGTATCGCTTCCGAATGAAGCCAGCGTGACGCTGCTTCAGAAGTTCGGATTTCGCCAGGTGGCCCATTTCAAGGAAACCGGCTACAAATTCGGCCGCTGGATCGACGTCGGCTACTGGCAGCTCATGCTGTGACCGGAGAGAACCGGCGCCAACCTCGCTGACGCAGCCTCACGCGTTAATCGCCATCCCCTCCACCGCAGCGTAGGCGTCGAGCATCGCCTCTCCCAGCGTCGGGTGCGCATGGATGACGGACATCATCTCCTCGACCGTGCCTTCCAGCTCCAGAACCGCAACGGCCTCGGCCACCAGCTCCGTCGCCTGCGGGCCCAGGATGTGCACGCCCAGGATTTCGCCGTATTTTTTGTCGGCCACAATCTTCACAAAGCCGTCGTGGCTGCCTACAATCGTCGCCTTGGAGTTGCCGGCAAAGGGGAACTTGCCCACCTTCACCTCGTAGCCCTTCTCTTTGGCCTGCGCCTCCGTCAGGCCCACGCTGCCGATCTGCGGCTCCGTGTAGGTGCAAGCCGGAATGCGGTCGCGGCGCACGGCCCTGAACGCGCGGCCGGCGATTTTGGCCGCCGCCACCATGCCGCTCATCGCGCCCACATGGGCAAGCTGCGGCAGCCCGGCCACGATGTCGCCTATGGCAAAAACCCCCGGCTCCGCCGTCTCCTGCGCTTCATTCACTTTCACAAAACCGCGCTCCAGTTCCACGCGCGTGCTCTCCAGGCCCAGACCTTCAGTCTGCGGCGCCCGTCCCACAGCGATCAGCAATTTTTCGGCCTCCTTCGTCTGCTGCTTGCCGTTCTGATCGGTATAAGTGACCTTCACGCCTTCGCTGCTGCGCTCCACCTTTTCCACCCGCGCCCCGGTGTTCACGTCGATGCCGCGCTTTTTGAACAGCCGCGTCAGCTCCTTCGACACATCCTCGTCCTCGACCGGCACAATGCGCGGCAGAAACTCGAGGATGGTGACCTCGGCGCCGAAGCTGCGGAAGAGCGAGCCGAACTCGACGCCCACCGCGCCCGCTCCGATTACGATCAGCGACTTCGGCGGCGCTGCGATCGACAGAATTTCAATGTTGGTCAGAATGCGATCGTCGGCCTTCAGCCCCGGCAGCAGCTTCGCCTCCGAGCCCGTCGCCAGAATCACATTCCTCGCCTTCACCTCGCTGGCCGCGCCGCCCTCGCCCGTAACCGCGATCGTATGCACGCCGTCTTTCGCCGGGGTCCCCAGCGACGGGTCCATGTCGCTGGGGTGATTCGCCGAACCAGTCAATTTGCCCCGGCCCGCGACAACCGCGATCTTGTGCTTCTTCATCAGGAACTCGAGTCCCTTGACGTGCCTGGCAATAATCGCGTCCTTGCGCCTGAGCACCGCCGCCCAGTCGAGTTGAGGCGCGCCGATACCGGCGATGCCGTACTCTTCCGCATGTTTCAGGTGATCCCACAGCTCGGCGTTGAAGAGCAGCGCCTTGGTCGGAATGCAGCCCACGTGCAAGCAGGTTCCGCCCAGCTTCGGGCGGGCATCGACGAGCGCGGTCTTCGAGACCGAATTGAGCCGCGCGAATCGCCGCCGTATAACCGGCCGGCCCGCCGCCCACCACCGCCAAGTCAAAGATTGTGTCTTCCAAGTGGAACTCCGATCCGGCGCGCACCGGTTTCGAGCGCCGCACTCATGGAATTAGTCTAAATCGCTTGCAAATCATTCTTCTCTATGCAGGACAAATTCGTTCTATGCTTGAAACTACCGGGCAGAGGAGGATTCGTGAACGTAAAGCTGCGATGGGTTCGCATTGCCGCAATTTGGCTCGCTGGCATGTTCACTTACATCACTCTGAGTTGGCTTTTCTATCGCCTGTTTGTTGCCGGAATCCGGCATTGGGTTTATCACGGTGAGACCCATTGGGGCGTCGAGTTCGAATCTCACGCCCTTGCCAGACCCGCGTTTCAGCTCAGCGTTTTCTGGGGTGCGCTTTATGCTTCAGCGCTCGCCAAGCCTTCCCATTTCGGAGGACCCCTCAGAATTTTGAAGTATTTGGCGTCAAGCTTTTGCCTCAGCCTAATTGGCAACGCTATTGGGATTGCGGTTCTTTACCTGCGATTGCCTGACTTCCGATATGGCTTTGCTGTGTCGGCGTACATTGTCACTTTGATCGCTCTTTTCGTGATTTCGTTTGTTGGCGCGCTTGGGTTCTGGATTCGCCTAGCATTTGCGGCGGTTCCACAAAGAAAGGGTGAGGAAGGTATGAGTGTTGTGAATCAGGCCTGACACTTCTAACTGAGTTCCTCGATCCAATCCGCTGCCAGCCTCACCGTTTCTGCCTCATCGCCGAACCCCTCGATCCAGCGCACCTCCGGCTCGCGCCGGAACCACGTCATCTGCCGCTTGGCGTAGTTGCGATGGCCCTGCTGCGCGGCGCGTAGTGCCTCTTCACTACTCCAAGACTCCCGCAGCACGCGAAGTGCCTGGCGATATCCCAGCGAATCGAGCGCTTTCACCGGCCCGTAGCGCGCCAGCAGCATTCGCGTCTCCTCCACGAGGCCGGCCGCGAACATTTCCGCGCAGCGCTCGTTGAGCCGCCGGTAAAGGGCCTCCCGCGGCGGGTTGAGCCCGATGCGCAGCAGCCGGAAGCCGGTCAGCGGATCGCGTGCCATCTGTTCCGACATCGGCTTGCGCCCGGCCAGGCAAATCTCAATCGCCCGGATCAGCTTCGCCGTGTCGTTCGCATGAATCCGTTCTGCCGTCGCCGCGTCCAGTCTGCGCAGCAGCCGGTGCAGCCACTCTCCGCCGCGCTTTTCCGCGCTCGCCCGCAGCCGCTCGCGTAAATCCTCCTGCCGCTCCGGTCCGGCGAAGAGCCCTTCGGTAAGCGCGCGCAGGTAGAGGCCCGTTCCTCCCGTCACGATCGGCAGGTGCCCGCGCCCTGCAATCTCTCTGAGCGCCGCGCGCGACCTCCGGCTGTAATCGCCCGCCGTGAAAGGCTGGTCCGGCTCGGCCACATCGATCAGGTGGTGTCGCACCCGCGCCCGCTCTTCGAGCGTCGGCTTCGCCGTGCCCAGCTCCATGCCGCGATAAACGGCCACAGAGTCGCAACTGACAATCTCGCCGTGGAAGCGCACCGCGAGCGCAAGCGAGAGAGCGGTCTTGCCGCTGCCGGTAGGGCCGAGGAGAACGACGGCGAGTGGCTCGGGCGAGTTTGAAATCGACGAACTACTCACTCAGCTCCTCACGACCACGAGCCCATCGGTTTGCGCTGCATCGAACTGTTCTGATTGCTGATCCCTCAGTCCCTCAGTCCCTCAGTCCCTGTTCCCTATTCCCTATTTCCCTATTCCCTGTCTCTACTACCACCGCCACCAGCCCGGGGGAAAGACCCATCCTGGTTTGGTGCGGAAGAGCCACCATACGCAGATGGCCGCGGCCACCAGGAGCAATCCGATCGCCTGATTGCGCCGGTAGAGCTGGTGCTGCCGTTCGCGCCGTTCGCGCGCTGCAACCTGCTCTAAATACGGTTTTATGCGCCGGTCGGCCATGGAATGTCTTCCGATCCCCCTCTGTGCCGCTCGTAGCGACTCGCCACGCCTCAGTATAAGGAACCCGACTCCCCTGCCGCCGCGCCTCCCGTTTGACTTCCCCTGCCCCGATTGCCGACCATTAGTTTTTCTGGCTTTGGATAAAATCACTGGGGTGCTGACGTTATGAAAGTCCTGATCCTTGGTTCCGGTGGGCGCGAGCACGCGCTGGCCTGGGCGGTCAAGCGCAGTCCTCGCGTTACTGAAGTCGTATGCGCGCCCGGCAATGGCGGAATGGCGCAGGCGGCCCGCTGCGTCCCAGTCGACTTGAAAAGCCTCGACGACATGGTGCATCTTGCCGAAGCCGAGCAGCCCGGCTTGACCATTGTCGGTCCCGAGCTGCCGCTCTCGCTGGGAATCGTGGACGCGCTTCAGCAGCGAGGCTCAAGTGTCTTCGGCCCCACGCGGCAGGCGGCGATGCTCGAAACCAGCAAGGGCTTCGCCAAGCAGTTCCTGCAGCGCCATAAGATTCCCACCGCGAACTTCGCCATCTGCTCGAGCCCGGCCGAGGCGGAAAAGGCCGTCGGGGTCTTTCATCCGCCCATTGTGGTCAAAGCCGATGGGCTGGCGGCCGGAAAGGGAGTCATCATCTGCCCTTCGCGCCATACCGCTGCGGAGGCCGCACAGGACCTTTTCAGCGGCGCTCTGCTGGGCGTCGCGGAAGGCCAGGTCGTGGTCGAAGAGTTCCTTGAAGGAGACGAGGTGAGCTTTCTCTGTCTCGCCGACGGCAGCAGCGTCATCCCTCTCGTTCCCTGCCAGGACCACAAACGAATCGGCGAAGGCGACACCGGCCCCAACACGGGCGGCATGGGCGTCTACTCCACCGACAACCTGCTCGATCCTCAGATGACCGACTGGGTCCTGCATCACATCGCCCAACCAACAATCCGCGGCATGGCCGAGGAAGGCGCGCCATTCACCGGCGTCCTCTACTGCGGGCTGATGATGACCGCGCGCGGTCCGCAGGTGCTGGAGTTCAATGCCCGCTTCGGCGATCCTGAGACGCAAGCCATCCTCATGCGCATGGAATCCGATCTCGTCGAGGCCCTTGAGGCCTGCATCGAAGGACGGCTCGACAGTCTGCAGCTGCGCTGGTCGCCAGGGGCTTCAGCCTGCGTCGTCTCGAGCTCCGCCGGTTACCCGGGCAGCTACAAAACCGGCTTGCCGATCACGGGCCTTGAGGCGGCCGGCCGCATTCCCGGCGTTCAAGTCTTTCACGCGGGCACGTCGCTCCAGGACGGGCAACTGCTCACCTCCGGCGGGCGCGTGCTGGGCGTAACGGCCGCGGCCGAGACACTGGCGCAGGCCCTCAGCAGCGCTTACCATGCCCTGGCTGAGATTCGGTTTGAGGGAATGTACTACCGACGCGACATCGGTCATCGCGCACTGAAGAAAAAGTCGTAGCCCACTGATTTTGCTGTAGATCTCCTCAGGTCTTTGCCGCGGGACCGGGTGAGCCTGGCTAGTTGACAGTCACCGCCGTCGCCTCCTGAGGCTTTCCTTGGTGCTTCTGGAAACAGGGGCGGCATAACACCGGCCTGCCCTGGGTCGGCTTGAAGGGCACTGTGGTTTCGACCCCGCACTGGGAGCACGTCGTCCGGGTCTCCGGCCGCACTCTGGGGCCTACGCGGGCGCGTTTGGCCTTGCACTGTTTGCAGCGCTTGGGATCGTTCTTGAATTGCTTATCCTGGAAGAAGAGCTGCTCGCCCGCCGTGAACACAAACTCTGCTCCGCAGTCGACGCACTTGAGGATTCTATCTGTGTATTCCATTCCGGCTTCCCCGACAGGAAAACGCCGAAATCGGCTGAACGCATGACCAGCTGCCGTTCCCGGTTCCCTGTTCTTGCTTTCGTTCTACAAGGGCCCGGGCCACACCGTAAGGTGCGGCTTTACTGCATTCACCCCATACCAGGGCAAGACTAAATCATACAGCGAGATGAAAAATCGAGATGTAACGAATTGTCGCACGTTCAGCGGCGCCCGCCCTTTCCCTCATCCGAAAGATCCGGGCGCCGTGTACAAAACTGCGTTGGGAGTTAGTCCTGCTCTTTGCGAGCTTTCTTGCGATTCCGCTTGCGCGCGAGTGCCGCTTTAACGCGCTTCTTCTCCCCAGGTTTCAGGTAGTAGGAGTGACGCTTGACTTCCTTGATGATGTCCTCCTGCTGGACCTTCCGCTTGAAGCGGCGCAACGCATTTTCCAGCGGCTCGCCTTCCTGTACGCGAACCTCCGCCAATAGCCTCACCTCCCAACCTGCGAAACAATGCAACTCACTTACTACTATAGCTTAGGAGCCCCAAAATCCACAGTTCCCATCTACGGTTTAGACGATTCGAGTCAATTCTGGACTACAAAGCCCGTCGGGTTTTTGAACTCCCGCTTTTGCCGCTCCCGCAACCAGGCGACCGGTCGTTTACACTTTTCTTAAGGCGTGTTTTTGCGGAGGTCTCTAGATTTGATTCGCCCCTTCCAAGGTACCCTGCCCAAGATTCCGGCAAGCTGCTATATTGACCCTTCGGCTCAGATTCTGGGCGACGTCGTGCTGGGCGAGAGGTCCTCAGTCTGGATGAACGCCGTCGTGCGCGGCGACGTGAACTTCATTCGGGTCGGGGCCTGCTCCAACATCCAGGACTGCGCCGTGCTCCACGGCCAGCGTTTCAAGTTCCCCGTGATCGTGGGCGACTGGGTAACAATCGGTCACAACGCCACCGTCCACGGCTGCATCGTCGAAGATGAGGTCATCATCGGCATGGGCTCCCGTGTCCTGAACGGTTGCCGCGTCGGAACGGGTTCGATCATCGCCGCCGGGGCTGTGGTTCCGGAGGGCACGATCGTTCCGCCACGCACCCTGTGGGCCGGCGTGCCCGCAAAGCAGCGCCGCGAATTGGGCGACAAAGACCGCGCCCTGATCGTGGAATTCGCCCAGAATTATCTGGATTTTGTTGAGATTTTCCTGAAGGAATCGGCCGGGCAGCCTTATGCCGGTTCTCCAGTCGCCGTCAAATAGTAGCAATGCGGCGTAGCGGGTCAGTTTGAAGGGTACGGGCTTCCAGCTTGAAGGGTACGGGCTTAAGCTTGCCCGCCGTCTTCGCCTTCAACGGAGATGCGCAAGGATCGCAGGAAGCTGATGTCGCTCTTGGTGAACGACTTCTCGCCGCCGCCGGCTTCGGCGCCGCCGGTCTCGGACTTGCCGGTGACCTCGTTGAGCCCGATCGTGGCTTCCAGCATAAGCAGCACATCGAAACCGTGCTGGCGGATGTCCTGCACCACTCCGGCAATCTGCTCGCTCTCAATGACGGACTCATGGATGGCCTCGCCTAATTGTTGGATCAGTTCGCGTAAACGGCTTGTCAAGAGGCACCTCCAGAGCCGGCAACGAAATTGAGAATGAGCGCTGGCCGGGTCAGCGATTCTCTCTTCCCATTTGATGCAGGCAGAGGCTGTCGGCTCACGCATTCTGCACAAAGAGGGGTCGCTGCTAACATCATAAACGGAATGAGAGCACAGAAAATAGGGCGAGCGCTGGGCACCGGGCTGCGGGTTGCCGGGCGCATTGCAGAACAGCGGATGGCCGGGCAACAGAAATCGCCCCAATCCCGCTCGTGGGGAACTGGGTCTGGTGCGACCGCTGCGACAGCCGCGCGCTCGGCCGGCCAAGTCGCCGCCAGGGCTTCGAGGGGCGCCGCCCGCGGCATGGGGGACTTTTTCAAGCTTTTTACCCGCCTGGGGGGCATCCTGTTCCTGGAAGTCACGGGCGCCTTTTTTCTGCTTCTGGGAATCGCCTTTGTTCCCTTTCTGTGGAAGGCTTGGCACGCCGGCCTTCAAGGCGTCACTCGCTGGCACTTCGGCGTAGAGGCGCTGGTTGCGGCCATGTTCATCTATCTGGGCCTCAGCTCCTTCTGGCGCGCCCGCCGAAAATGATGCGCCGGGCGGGCCCAGGTCACTTCTGCACCTCGGGAGCTGTCGTGCCGCCGGAATCGCTCTTGGAGTTTGCATCTCGTATAGGTGTTTGATCTGGTGTAGTCATAAAATCTGAGCGCACAATCCCATCCACTTTCTTAAAAGCTTCCTCGCCTAGCGCCTGCTTCACACTCAGGATAAACTCCCGATCGATGATCAGATTCTTCTGTCCATTTTCCCCGGAGCAAGGCTTGGCTTCATCCCCCGGCGGTGGGTCTCCTCGATGATGGGGCTTCTTCCAGATTGGGAGGCAATACTTCCACCATTCATCCAGCCGGTTCCATGCATCGAAAGCAAGGGAACGCACGGACTGTTCTTCGTCTTCACGAATGCCAAGATTCCGCCAACGATGATTGTCAGGCACTTTTCCATCGGCAAGTGCCTTCTGATCGTCCAGGTAATCCTGGTGAAGCGAGCCCACAAAAGATTCGTATCCTACTAAGACCCTCCCATCAGGCCCTCCTGGGCGGCTCTCGGAGATGGCCTCCTCGGTCGTCTCCGTAAGACGTGTGTCTACCCGCTCTCCGGCAGTCGACGCGTTTTGGCCACAGAGAGAGGAAGAGAGAAGGAGTGCTTGCCAGGCACAGGCCGCAACAACGAGTGCGTATCTGATTCGCAGAACAGCTTTCACTTCGTGTTTCCTTTCCTCGTCAGGTCGATCTGGCCTGCGCTCCCTTCACAGAGCGGAACGCCACGGCCCCCAGCAGCGCGATCACCAGCACCAGAGCGGCCCACAGCAGCCCCGGATGCTTCTCCGTGAAGGGGCGCTCGTCCGGCCGGGGCTGATAAGCAAGGTTTGCCGCTTCCGCGCCCAAAATGGCCTCTGCCGGATGGGGCTGCGCCGCGAACAACCTGGCGTAGTCATACTGCGGAGCCCCAAGCCCCGAGTCGCCGTAGTAAAGCGTGTAGGCGCTGCCGGCATTTGCATCGAAGCACAGATCGCGCTCCGCCATTTCGAGCCGGATCGCATCGAACGGGATCGGCGCGTCATCGCCGTTTTCGACCGTCACCGTCCACACGGCCGGACCATCGAGAACAACCGAGGGCGCGGCCACGGCCAGGTTCTCCTCGTCAATCCGCCTGCCATCCTGCACGGTATGAACGCGCAGGATGCTGCCCGAAGCGGTGACGGGCCGGGGCGGCTCGGCTGATTCGCCGGCCGCGGGCCGGGCGACCGGCAAAACGCTGACGATGACGTCGCGGCTGAAAGCCGCCGGCTGCGCGCCCGGCAAAAACAGCACGCGATCGACGGGCGTCTTTGCGGGCACGGTGAACGTGAAGATCGAATTGTGATTCTTGCGCTGGCCCGTGGCCGTCTCGGCAACTGTGAGATATTTCGGCGGAGCGGCAGGCGCTTGCGTCACCGTGAGCCCGCTTACGCTCTCCGGAGCGATGGGGCCTGCGATCTGGAAATGCAAAAAGCGGAAGTCCGACTGCGGCAGATGAAGAACGGTGCTGCGTCCCAGCTTCTGCCGGGTCAGATCGAAGATCGTGAAGGAGCCGATGCGGGTGCGGACGGCGCTGGTCTGTTCCTGGGTTCCCGTGACCGTTACCGCCGCCAGAAAATCATGCCCCTGAATGTCGAGTTGCACATCGCTGTAGCTGCCTGTGGGCATGGGCGCATCGAAGCTCGTCTGGCCGCTGGTTCTGCCCAGGTTCAGCGGGGAAATGCTCCGGCCGGCCGTAATTTCTGCCGCCGCCCTCCGCAGATCGTAGGGTGTCTCCACCGAGCCTTGGTAGAGGCGCAGATCGGCGAGTCCCGCATTCGCATGGGCAAAGACGCCCGGGTCGATTGCCATGCAGGCCTGCCCGGCTGATGCTGCCTGTTGCGTAACCGGCCGCTGGTAATGGAAGTAACGAATCTCCGGCTGGGGAGCAGCAAACAGGAGCAGCGCCAGTGCTGCGATCCACTTCACGGCTTCACTTCCTTTCGGCCGCGCAGATTGAGCCAGTCGCGCTGGTAAACATAGCTCACGCACAACAGCAACGCGCCCAGGCCGATAAAGCTGAGAATGCGGAATCCGCGGCTCAGCTCGCTTACATCCGAAAGAAACACCTTGGCAATGGTGGCGGCCAGCAGGATGAGCCCCTGCCAGCGCAAAAACGCGGAGCGCCGGTGAAACCCAACGGCAAGCAGCGCGGCGCCGAAGAGCATGAAGAAAGCCGAGTAGCTAAATTGCGCCCACATCCGGTAGTCGTGCGTCAGGGCGTAAGATCCATGCCACCGCAGCCCCCACCAGTAACTGTGAATCTCCCAACTGAAGGCCACAAGGATCAGCACATTCACAATCAGCACGCCGGCAGCAGCCAGGTTGGGCCAGTGCAGGATTGGATGGGGCTCCTGCTCGTCCTGCGAGTGGAGCGCCAGCCAGGCCATGAAGGCAAAGGCGGCAATCGCCACGCAGTAAGTTGCGAAGCGCTCGTTAAAGATGGGCCGAACGGACGCGGGCGGGTTATTGAGCAGCACTGCGCCCAGCCCCAGCGCCAGGCAGATCAGCGCAAAGGCTCTCACCAGCAGCGACCGCACGCGGCCGGCCAGCCACAGCAGCGCCGCGCCCTCTGCCAGCCAGCCGATCGTCATCCACCGGCCGTGCGTCTTCAGCGGAATGGCGATCGTTAGAAAAACGATGGCTGCAGAAAGATGGAGTGAAGTGAGCAGTGCAGGCCCCGCCCGCAGAATGCCGCGTTCGGAAATCCGATTGAGCAGCAGATAAAACGCCGCAAATGCCACCGCGATCCATGGGCCGTACAAATCGGCCGTTGCGGGAACGAGCAGCGAGTAAAAGCCCAGGAAGCCCAGGGCCGCGTTGGCCACGGGCAGCGCCACCAGCGCCAGCCCGTCCCAGCCCTCGAAGGACCCTTCTGCATCGAGCGGCGCTTTTACAAGGCGCGGCGCAAGAGCAAAGAGCAGGAAGAAACAGCACAGGAAGAACGCTGTCCGCGGAGCTTGTGCCTGCGTGTAGAACTCTGACCACCAGCCGCAGATGAAGAGCACCGTGCCTGCAAAGGCGGCAAAGAGCAGGCGGGACCATGGCCGCAATGCCACCAGGATAAGCACTGCCACGTCGAGCATCAGCAGGTAGGTAAAGAGCGCCACTTCGTGATTGCCGCCCGTTGAAACCAGCAGCGGCGTGCTCAAGGCCCCGGCGATGGCGTAAAGCGCGAGCAGTTCGGCGTCCTGGATCCATGCCATAAATCCATTGAATGCCGTCACTGCGATCATGGCCGTAAAAGCAACCGCCGCGGGCACCAGCGAGTACAGCTCATAAGCAGCCCACAGTGAGAGATAGAGCGTGCCGCTCCCGATCGCCTTCAGTGAATAGGAGAAGACCGCGAATCCGCGCCTCTTGAAGCGCTCTGACCATGCAATCAGCGCGGCGCCGGCCACCAGCCCGATGAGCACCCGGCCCAGCGGACCGATCCAGTGATTGTCGAAAGCCAGCTTGAGGAACCACGCCACGCCGATGAGCACCGCAAGGATGCCGATGCGATTGAACCACCGCGAACCGATGCGGCTCTCGAGCGATTCAGAATCAATGGTCGCAGCCTCCTCGAGGGTCCGAAAAGCGGGCGGCTCAATCGAATCCGGCGGTTGCGCCGCCGGGGGACGTGCCGTCGCGGGCGGCGCATGAGATTCCGGCTGCGGCGCAGCACCCGCAAACGAGGGCACCGGGGCTGGAGTCTGCCCCGGCAGCCACGGCGCTTCTGAAGAAGCAGCGGGAGCCGCTTGACCCGGCTGCGCCGGGGCCGGTTCGGCAGCTTCGCTATGCCCGCTCAAGAGCCGGCGCACCTGGATTTCCAGGTCGTAGATGCGACTCACCAAATGAGCCATTTCCGCGCGCAGCTCGCGGGCGCGCGAGTTGGCCGTCGTAATCGCCACGATGGGCAAAACGATGACAACGAATGCTGCCAGAATTAGAAGCGAACCAAGAAATTCCATAGCAGTAGTTGGCGGAATTATATCTCTTGCGCGCGAGGCAGGGGCCTGAAAAGGTACAGGCTCCGGTCAGGTTCTCGGCGGAGCCGCCCTGCGTGTCAGGTGCCAGATGCTCAGTGCCAGCGCCAGCACGCCCAGCACGTAGGCCGCCACCGCCATCTGCCCGCGATGGATCATCCACCCCTTCCATAGCGCCAATGCGCCGGCCGCCAGCAGCACAACACCTCGTGCACGGTTCATGCTCATTGCCTTTCTGTTTGCAGCATACACGGCGTTTCTGCTCAACCCGGCGTCCCGTTTGACCTCGTCGCCCCTGCTCCCTATCGTAAACAGTGCGCCGCAAATCGTTCCGACGAGGTGCCTATGTCCGCCAGCGATCCTCCGCTTCCGCTCAAAATGACCGCCCTCAACGCGACCCACCGCGCGCTCGGCGCCAAAATGGTCGACTTCGGCGGCTGGGAGATGCCGGTGGAGTATCCCGGCCCCGGCGCGGGCCTTATAGCCGAGCACATGGCCGTGCGCACCTCGGTAGGCCTCTTCGACGTTTCGCACATGGGCCAGATTCGCTTCCGCGGGCTGGGCGCTCTCGGCGCCATCCAGCAGATGGCGATGAACGATGCGGCAAAGCTCGCCGACGGGCAGGCGCACTACTCCGCATTGCTCACGCCGCGAGGGACCTTTGTCGACGACATTCTCGTTCACCGCATTTCGGAGAGAGATTATCTCCTTGTGGTCAATGCCGGAACCAAAGACAAGGATCTTGCCTGGATTCGCGAGCAGTTGCGCGCGCGCCTTTTAGTCTGGGTTCCCGAGGAATTGCGTGATCGCGTTCTGGACGTGAGCGACGAGTCAAGCTGGTATTCGCAGCTCGCCGTGCAGGGCCCCAGGGCGCAGGAAACCGTGCAAAAGCTCACGCAGGTGGATCTGGCCGCGATCCGTAACTATCACTTCGCGTGGGGCGAGGTCGCGGGCATTCCAGGCGTGATGATCGCGCGCACCGGCTACTCCGGCGAGGACGGCTTTGAGCTTTACCTGCCCTCGGAGGAAGCAGCCAGGCTGTGGAACGCGCTGCTCGAAGCGGGCGCGGAGTTCAGCATCCGGCCCTGCGGGCTGGGAGCCAGGAACACGCTGCGGCTTGAGGCCGGCATGAGCCTCTACGGCCACGAAATCTCCGAGGAGATCAACGTTTTCGAAGCCGGTCTCGAGCACTGGCTCAAGCTCGACAAGGGCTTTTTTATTGGGCGTGATGCGTTGCTGGCGGTGCAGGCCGAAGGCGGTCCGAAGCGCAAGCTCGTGGGCCTGGAGATGATCGAGCGCGGCATCGCCCGCGACGGGCACTCCGTGCTCTCACTTTTTGGACAAGTGATCGGCCAGGTGACCTCCGGCTCGCCGGCGCCGTTCCTCAAAACCAACATCGCCATGGCGCTGGTTCCCGCCGCCGTGGCCGCCAGCGGCGAGGACGTGCTGGTGGATGTGCGCGGCAACAAAGTCCGGGCAAAGCAGGTGCCGCTGCCGTTTTACCGAAGGGCGAAGAGATAGCAGATTTCAATCGAATCGCATATGTGCGATACTTGTAATACAGCAGAGGTGGGTCATGTCCTCCATTTCGATCCGGCTTACAAATGAGCTCTCTTCGCGGCTTGAGAAGCTTGCCAGGCGCACAGGGCGCACCAAGACCTTTTACGTTACAAAAGCAATCGAGGAGCATCTGCAGGATCTGGAGGATCTTTACATCGCCGAGCAGCGCCTGATTGAGTTGCGCGCCGGCCGCAGCCGCACCTACACCACGGAAGAAGTGGAGCGCGAGCTTGGCCTGGCGGATTGAGTACGAAGCAGGAGCCCTCAAAGACCTGAAGAAACTCGATAAAACAGTTGCCAGGCGAATTGTGTCATTTCTTAGCGGTCGTATTTCCCCGCTCGACGATCCACGCAGCATCGGAGCAGCACTACACGGGTCGGAACTAGGCGAATTCTGGCGCTATCGCGTCGGCGATTACCGGATCATCTGCGAGATTCGCGACCAGGAACTGGTGATTCTTGCTGTGTCGATCGGGCATCGTCGCGAGATTTATCGATAGAAGCTACTCACACCTGCATCACTTCGGCTTCCTTCTTGCGGCACATCTCTTCCATGCGCCGGATCTCTTCGTCGGTCATCTTCTGCACTTCTTCCATCGCCCGCTTCTCGTCGTCCTCGCTGACCTTCTTCTCCTTGGCCAGCTTTTTGAGAGCTTCGTTGCCGTCGCGGCGCACGTTGCGCACTGCCGTACGGTGCTCCTCCAGGACTCGATTGATATGCTTGACCACCTCGCGCCGCCGTTCCTCGGTCATGGCAGGCACGGGGATGCGCAGCACCTTGCCGTCGGAAATGGGGTTGAAGCCGAGATCGGCCGACTGGATCGCCTTTTCCATCTCTTTCAGGACGGTCGGGTCCCAGGGCGAGACCACGATCAACTGCGGCTCGGGCGCGGAAAGCTGCGCAAGCTGGCTGATGGGCGTTTGCGTTCCGTAATAGTCCACCTTCACCTGGTCGAGCATGTGCACGGTCGCCCGGCCCGTTCGCGCCGAGGCAAGGTTGGCCTGGAAATCGGCCACTGACTGATCCATTCTCCGCCGCAGATCGGCATTGAGTTCCTTGAGCGCCGGAATTCCGGCCATAATTGAAACCGCCATTTTCGCTCGTCCTCGCTCATCAAGAATCAAGGCTTATTTTACAGAATGATGGGGCAGGCGCGGGGCTCGCCCCGAGAAATGCTCGCCAGTGCGTTACCTGGCGGGGCCGGAGCAGGCCGGCAGCGCCGCCGTTTCTCATGATTGGGAAGAGAAAAAAGGGGAAGTTGGTGGAGCTGACCGGGATCGAACTTGAGCCGTCTTGCGGGCGTCTGAGCCCGCAGGCGAAATCCTGACCCTGAACGCAGTGAAGGGGAAGGACCTCCAAACGAATGCTTGGAAAAAGGGGAAGACTGGTGGAGCTGACCGGGATCGAACTTGAGCCGTCTTGCGGGCGTCTGGGCCCGCAGGCGAAATCCTGACCCTGAACGCAGTGAAGGGGAAGGACCTGCAAACGAATGCTTGGAAAAAGGGGGAGGCTTGGTGGAGCTGAGCGGGATCGAACTTGAGCCGTCTTGCGGGCGTCTGGGCCCGCAGGCGAAATCCTGACCCTGAACGCAGTGAAGGGGAAGGACCTGCAAACGAATGCTTGGAAAAGGGGGAGGCTTGGTGGAGCTGAGCGGGATCGAACTTGAGCCGTCTTGCGGGCGTCTGGGCCCGCAGGCGAAATCCTGACCCTGAACGCAGTGAAGGGGAAGGACCTGCAAACGAATGCTTGGAAAAGGGGGAGGCTTGGTGGAGCTGAGCGGGATCGAACCGCTGGCCTCCTCGTTGCGAACGAGGCGCTCTCCCAGCTGAGCTACAGCCCCACGCGTGACACTTCCATCTTATCAGATGGCTGGATTTGGAAAAAAGGGGAGGCACATCTCCAGACCGTGCCTCGCCGGATTTCCCGTGTTCAGAAGGAGTATTTCAGCGCCAGTTGGACCAGCCGCGGATTGACCGAGGATTGATGAATCACGCCGAAGCCAAAATCTGTCGTGCTCGAGTCCGGCGTGGAGAATTGCTCGTGGTTAAAAGCGTTGAAGAATTCCGCGCGGAATTGCAGATTCGAATCCTTGATGGTGAACTTCCTGCTCACCGAGACGTCGGTGTTGTTCTGGCCTGGGCCTAGCAGGATGCCCACGCCCGTGTTGCCGTACCCTGTTCCATCGCCGATCTGCGGCATGGTGCAGGTGGTGCTGCCGCTCGTCGCCGAAGTGTCGGCAAACGCATTCAGGTTGAAGTAGCCGTTAAGCCTGTCTCTCACGCTTCCCGATGTGCCCGCGTTGCGTGGCCCCATCCCTGGGCAGAACTGGGCACGAGAGATACCCGCGCTGCCGTAAATGGTGCCGCCGTGACTATCGTTCACCGACATCGGCGAGCCCGACTGAATGATCGTCATGCCGGAGATCCCCCACCCACTCAGCACTTTCCCCGTGAGGCCGGATCCCTTCCACGGGAAATCCCATCCGTAATTCATCGCCAGTCGTTGCGGGGCGGTCATCGACGGCCCGTATTGTTGCTTAGCGTCGAGCGGGTCGTTGCTGTTCATGGCGTTCATACCGCCGGGACCTATCATGCCGCCGCCGAGATTGGAAAGCGTCTTGCTGAACCCATAGGCCGCTTGCGCGTGCAGGCCGTTGGAGGCCCGCTCCATGAGCGTCACCTGGAGCGCGTTGTACTTGGCGCTGGCCTGCGTCTGGTAAGCGGCCAGGCCGCTAGGCGAAAAACCGAGATACGGCACCCGCAACGAGGCATTTCCCTGGGTATTGACGGTGAGTCCATTCACCGGGCCCTCTGTGCTGGCCAGCGCCGGCTCGTTGATGTGGCGGCCTGAATCGAAGAGATGGATCGAATGCGCTCCGGCGTAGCCTGCCTGCAGCGTCAACCCCAGCGGCAGATGCTGTTCAATCTCCAGGTTCCATTTCTGCGTCAACGGCGTGGAGAAGCCTTCATCCACCATCATCGCGTTCAAATTGGAACTGGTCATTTGTGTAAAGTCGGCCGAGCGGGCTGGCCACCGGCTCACGGTGGGGTCGGAATAGGCGAGGGCAGCGGGGAACGGCACGGCGAGGGAGGCCAGATAATTTGCGCCGGCCCCTCCTCCCACCGGAATCGCGTAGGGAGCCTGGGCGGTGCTTTGCCCAGACAGTATCCCGGAGTCGGGACGATCATAGAACAGGCCGTAACCGCCCCGCACAACGAAACTGTCTTTGTTGGTAGGCTGCCAGGCGAGACCGAGACGCGGGACAACATTAGCCCGCGGCGCGTGCGTGGGAAGAAGCGTATTGTTCGTATGGCGGGTGATGCCGCCCCCGCTGGGCAGCGTTTCCTGGAAGTTAGCTGGCACCACGAAGCCCAGATCCGGCTTTGAGGGGATTCCTGTCCATTCGCCGGCTATGCTGGGCCAGAAGTTCGTCATATTGCCCGTGCTGTCTGTAGGCAGCCCAAAATAGTCCCAGCGGGCTCCCACATTGACAGTCAGGCGGGTCAGAAGCTTGAAGTTGTCCTGAACATAGGCGGAGGTATCGCTGAAACGGAAGCCATGAAAGATTCCGCCGGGGCCCGTCACATCGGCCGGCCCTCCATTGTTGCCCTGGCTGCCGAAGATGCTGCTATCGGAGGTTCCGTTATATGTTGGTACTCCATTCACATAACCGAGATCCGCGGTTGCGCAGGATGCCTCGTCATTACCAGAGGGGTTGCAGAGGCAGGCGGCGTCCGTGGGAGGGCATCCGGGAAGGCCCACTAGAAAATCTCCGATGCTCTGCGTCACCATCCAGCCGATCGCGCCGCCCAGGATGTTTTCATTCCACTGCCTGCGTTCCACCTCGACGCCGACCCGGATCGACTGCTTGCCGTGCGTCCAGGAGACCATGTCCGCCGCCTGATACTGATTCACGCTGTAGTGATCCCATGTGCCGCTGCCGCCGATGCCGAATAGACCTGAAACATAGATGGAATCGAGCTGGTCGATCGAGGGAACCACCGAGGTGATGCCCACGTCGCTGTTTGTATAGGGAACATTCGGCTTGTCCGCGACAAGATTGTGCTGGCCGCTGACGCGCAACTCGTTCGCCAGCATGGGGCTCAGTGTGGAAGCCAGTTTGACCGCCCCGTAGAGATTCCCGGTCACGTTCGTCGATGGGCTTCCCGGCAAAGCGCCGGGGCCCGTGAAGTTCTCGGTTTGCGGGTCGCGCGCGTAGAAAAACCGCTCCATGAGCTTTTCTTTCGCGGTCAAAACGTAGTCGGTATTGAACAGGATCTGGTCTTCCCGGAATGTGGCGGGATCGCTGTACGAGGCCGACTGGAAGGTGCCGTTCGTCGACCCCGGAATAAGATAGCTGCCATCGGCGCGCTTCAAATTCAAAATGTTGACTGCAACCGGATTGATATTCGATCCGTCGCAGGCGACCTCGACTCCGCCGTAGATAGTTTGGAATTTGCCATAATTAGGGTCGCCGACGTGATTGGCGGGGCAGAACGCCGCTCCCAACTCCGCCGCCGTGCGTGTAGTAGGCAGCGGGGCAAGCCAGACGCTGGAATACCCGCTCATCGTGAATCCATTGCTTTGCCGCGTTCCCTGGTAGGAACCAAAGAAATAGGCCCGTTCCTTGAGCACCGGCCCGCCCAGCGTGAATCCGAACTGGTTCTGCTTCAGCACGGGTTCGGGATTGCCGTTTTGCTTGTTGAAGTAGTCGTTGGCATTGAAGATGTCGTTGCGCAGGAATTCGAACGCTGTCCCATGAAAGCTGTCGGTTCCCGATTTGGTGGTCACGCTGATGTTGGCGCCGGCGTAGCGCTGCGGACCGGCCGCGTAGCTCCACGACTCCATGCTGTTGGCGGCGATGGCATCCGGATTCGGAATCCCCGGCGATTCAGCTCCCCCAGCCGACGCCGAGATCGGAGCCCCGTCCATCAAGTAACTGTTCGTCGAAGCGCTGCCCACCTGCACGCCCTGCGTGTTCATGCCGATGGCCGTGGCATTGGCCACCTGGCTCGAGGCTCCTGTCGCGAGACCTGTAGCCTGCGTGTAGTTGCGCGTCGACAGCGGAAGCTCCTTCACGGAAGGATTGGTGGCTTGCCTTTCAGCTTTCAGTGCCGTGCTTCCACTCGCCAGAGATTGCCAATCGACGGCTACCGCCTCGGCAGGCAATCCCGGCGAGAGATTCAGGTTGATCTCCAGGGCATCGCCGGCGCTGACGACGGCATTCTCAACCACCGAGGTCTTGAAGCCATTTGCGGAAACCCTGACCGTGTATCTTCCCGGCGCCAGAGCCAGCGTGTATGCGCCCGCTTTGTCGGAGTCGGTCTCTCCGGCCGGTTCGCTACTGACCTGAAACGCGATGATCTGGGCGCCTTCCACAGCCGCTCCCCGAGCATCCTGGATGATGCCGGCAACAGAGCCTGTTTGAACGGCCGGAGTCTGCCCAACGGCGGAACAAGTCATTGCGAGGAACACAGTGAGACTGAAACAAGATATGAATCGCTTCTGCATTTTCAATTTCTTTCTGGAACGGCGCAGCGATGCACGCCTGGCAGCAACCGCTCTACAATCCCTGACGCTTCAATTTCCGTCATAGTGAAGCACCCAAGAGGGTGCTTTCAGCCGCGAGCCGCTCCAACAAGGCCGGACCTCTGCGGCAAACATTGTCTTGTGGCTCAAGTATAACTGACGGCAAATTTTCTTCGCATTTCCTTTTGTCACGATGGGTAACGATTGCGAGGAGCGGGAAAGGCGGGTCGATGGTGATTGCGCCCGCCCAAAGCCAGCGCCGCCCACGCCGTTGACACCGTCCGTCGCGGCGTAAGAATGCCTGTGCGGCACTGGTTGCCGGAGCCGGCGCATATTCCGTTGTGTGCCGAGTGAAAACCCTGACGGAAAAGTGTTGCAAAAACCAATTGCCCTGTGAGTTAAGATCAGTGTAATTCAGCTTATAACCCCTGACCGGCGTACTGCTCCTCCCCCCTTGAAAGGAGAAGGCATGTTCGATTCGCTGCGCTTCTGGAAGCAAGTAGAAGGAATGCGGGGCCAAGGCCGGAGTTCGGTTCTCCGCTTTGTCCTCTGCTGCCTTGTCTTGTGCTCGATGGCCCGGTTCTGCCATCCGCAAACCATCACCTCCTACCAGCGCGGCCAGGCGCAGGAGATGCTCCAATACCTTGCTGACGACGTCAAGAAGAACTACTACGACCCGAAGCTAAATGGTCTCGACTGGGACGCCAAGGTGAGCGAGGCCAAGGAAAAAATCGAAAAGGCAGACTCGATGAACCGGGCGCTTTCCGCCATCGCCTCGGCTCTGAACAGTTTCAATGACACCCATACGTTCTTTCTGCCGCCGTCGCGGCCCTACGTGCTTGCATACGGCTTTCATATGCGCATGATCGGCGATCGCTGCTATGTAATGCGCGTCCGTCCGGGCACCGACGCGGAGAAAAAAGGAGTGAAGCCGGGCGACGAAGTTCTCTCTGTGAATGGCTATGCGCCCACGCGCCAGAACTTCTGGCAGATGCAATACGTCTTCAATACGCTGCGTCCCCAGCCGGAACTCGAACTGGACCTCCGCTCACCGGACGGCGTCGAGCGCAAGCTCGACGTGGAGGCCAAAATGCGCCAGCTCACCGCGATCCGGGATTTGACCACTTCGGAAGGGATCGCCGATTACTACCGCCAAATGGAAAATCAGGAGCACGCCGATCGCATCCGCTATATGGAAAAGGGCAAAGAACTGATGATCGTTCAGTTTCCAGCTTTTGAATTTTCCTATGAGCAAATCGATTCCATGATCGGTAAAATGCGCGACCACAATGCAGTCATCCTCGATCTGCGCGGGAATTCGGGCGGCTACGAGGAGACGCTCAAGGCCCTTCTTTCAGGAGTGCTCGAAGATAAAAAGAAAATCTTCGACCGTGTCACCAGGAAAACAACCAAGCCCGTGGAGTCCGATTCATTCAAAAACGGCTTTTCCGGCAAACTGGTGGTCCTGATCGACAGTAGATCGGCATCGTGCTCGGAGCTCTTTGCGCGGGTCATTCAACTCGAAAAACGCGGCACCGTCATCGGCGACCTGAGCGCTGGCGCGGTGATGGAGGCAAGGCACTTTGGCCACAAGCAAGGCACCGAAACGGTGGCCTTTTACGGCGCCTCGATTACGGAGGCCAACCTGGTCATGACTGACGGCAAGAGCCTGGAACACGTGGGCGTCACGCCTGACACGCTGGCGCTGCCCACGGCGGCCGACCTGGCCACCGGCCGCGATCCGGTGATGGCCAAGGCCGCCGAATCGCTGGGCGTGCAACTGAGCGCAGATGAAGCCGGCAAGTTCTTCCCCTATGAGTGGCCCACCGAGTGAGAAACAGACAAACTGGGTAACTCTATTTGCGAGCCAGGGCCGCCGGTATCGGCGGCCTTCTCGTTTTCAGCGCGCGTAAGTGAATGTGCCGCAGAGCTCGTAGGAATTGGCCAGCGCATCGACGGTGAAAACCGGCGCATCTGTCCCGGAGAAAAACGCGACATAAAGGTTGCGGCCGGAGACGAAGGTGGCCATCCATTCCGTGTCTTCTGTGCCGCAGAGCGTGTTTTTGTGCAGAAAGCGCGTGGCCGCCGGCACGCGTAGCCGGTAAAGCGTGCCGTTGCCGCCTACGTTCACATCGGCATCGAAGGCAGCCGCGACCTCGGCGGTCGAAAGCGTCCGGATCTGTGCCAGCGGATAGGTCGTCAAGTCGATCGTCAGCTTCAACTCGGAGATGGCGATGTCGCCGGTGATAGCGTTGGCGTTGGTGCTGGCCGCCCGCCAGTAGCCGCGGTCCTGCGCCGCGCAGGGGAGGGCGCTGGCAAAGAAGAGTCCAGCAACAACTGCGAGAAGCTCACGATTCCTCATGCTTCGAGAATGACATCGGGGCGTGCATGGGAGCAAATCCCCAACCCGTCACATACAGCAGCAGTCCTTCACGGAGCCGGTTTCCCGACGCAGCGGCAGCTGTTATATTTGTGCCGGACTTCAAGCATCCGTTTTGATGTCGCAAACCGGCGCGAAGGCAAAATCGAAGCCAGGAGCGCGCGCGGGGAAGGAGATTCCATGAGCTTTATAAAGACTCTGATGGGCAGACGGGAGTTCCTGGCTGCCGGTGTTGCATCCACGTGCGCATTGACCTGCAAGAAGGTCGCGGGGCTTGAGCCCGCTGCGGCAATGGCTGCCGAGCAGGCCGCTGCGGCCGGCATCATCAAGACGGCCGGCAACAGTTGTCCGCATCTTTTGGCGCCTATCGCCATTCGCGACAAAGTGCTGAAGAACAGGATCATGTACACGGTCTCCGGTCTTTTTGCGATGCAGGGGCCGGAGAATTATCCCAGCGAGGCGTATCGGAATCACTATTCGAATGTTGCCAAGAATGCCGCGATCGTCACGGTGATGACAATGTTCGGGAAATATCCGAAGACCTATCATTCGCGGAAAGAGAATCCGGATATGTGGAGTTGGGAACATATCTCCAACAACAAGTGGGAGGACATCCCACCGACTTGGAATTATGTGGAACGGATGCTGGAGGATATCCACAGCGAAGGCTCGCTGGCTGTGTTTGGCGCCAATACCGGCGACGTAGGAGATGCTGTGGTGACCGGAGATGTGTCCGCCGAGGACGGAAAAGGAGGCCTGGTTCAGTACGGCAGCAAGCCGAACAGTGCCGGCTTGCCCAACGGCCGCGGGGCCGGAATCGATGCGCCTGGGGCCAAGCCCTTTACCAGCGTCGAGGAGATCGTAGATGACGCCAAGGATAAAGCGAGCCTCGGGTACGATGTGTATTTGCTCGTCAACACCGATCCCCAGGCGGCGCAGGCCGTCAGGAACGCGACAAACCTGATTCTGATTGCGCCGTACGGCGTCCCCGTCGCGACCTACCCCTCGCTGGGTGGCACGGTCAAGCCTGCCAGCCCTGTGATAGAGAAGGCTGTTGAGACAGCCAGGAAGCTTGAGGGCGTGGCTGACATTTTCTTTATGAAAGGCGGCGGTACTGCTGGTGGGAGCTGGGAGACTTCGAAATACGAAGAGGGAGCTGCTTATTACATCGCCGAGGCCATCAAGAAGGCCGGCGTCAAGATCAATATCTGCATCGGCACAGGATTACACGATCCAGTCATGAATGACGCGTATATCGCCAAGGGAATCACGGATATGGTCGCCATGACAAGACCATTGATTGCCGATCCGGATCTGGTCAGCAAGGTTTCGGCCGGCCGGGCGGATGAGGTTGTGCGATGCAACCAGTGCCACAACTGCGACGCAGAAAGCATGACCAACGGACCCCATTTCTCAAGGTGTGACGTCAACCCGCAGTGGGGGACAACGGCGTATAAACTCCGAAGCATCGAGCCGCCGCTGATGAAGAAGAAGGTGGCCGTGATCGGTGGCGGACCAGCCGGCATGAAGGCTGCGATTATTGCCGCCGAGAGAGGGCACAAGGTGACCCTCTATGAGAAGGAAGCGGCGCTGGGCGGCCAGCAGAAGCACACTGACGACTCGACCTGGGTCTGGACCTACAAGAACTACAAGGATTACCTGATCCATATGACGAAAAAGCTCGGCGTCGAGGTCAAACTGAACACCGGGGCCACCCCGGCGATGATCAAATCCGCGGGCTTCGACACGGTGCTGGCGGCAGTCGGTTCCGAGCCTGTCAAGTCCAAGCTCAGCGGTGCGGACGCCAGTAACGTTTTCGACATCCTCACCTGTTACAGCAACAAAAAGGCGCTGGGGCAACGCGTGGTGTTGGTTGGCACCGGGAAACTGGGCGTCGAGGCGGCGCTATCCATGGCCATGGACGGCCACCAGGTAACCGTGCTGTCGCCCACTGGCGAGATGTATAGCCCGGCCGATATCGGCCCCGGCACGGTGACCGCACAAACCAAGGTCTATAAGAGCCTTCCGAATTTCACGTATTTCCTGCATACCACGGTCACCGACATGAATGGGGGGAAGGTGACTTACAAGGACAAGGACGGCGCTACGCAGTCGATCCAGGCCGACAGCATTGTGCTGTGGGACGGACTCAGGCCCAGAGCCGAGGAGGCGGCTAGCTTCATGGGCTCTGCGCCCGAAGTTCGCGTCCTGGGCGACTGCAACGGCCAGAACGGCAGAATCATAACTACCACCCGCAACGCATTCATCGTGGCGTCTCGGGTGTAGGCGCAATGCTCCCGCCCTGGCGCAAGCGCTGAAGGTGCGGCTGGGGCAAAAGCGAGCAAAGGCCGGGGCGATCGCCCCGGCCTTCGCTCTTGCACCACCTGGATTACAGCTGGTTCATGTTGGCCAGGAATTCGTTGTTGTTGCGGGCCTTTTCCAGGCGGGTGATCAGCAGTTCCATGGCTTCGACCGGCGACAGCGGATTCAGCACGCGCCGCAGGACGAAGACGCGCTGCAGATCCTCCTTGGGGATGAGCAGCTCTTCCTTTCGCGTGCCGGAGCGCTGAATGTCGATGGCCGGGAAGACGCGCTTGTCCACAAGCTTGCGGTCGAGAATGATTTCCATGTTCCCGGTGCCCTTGAACTCCTCGAAGATGACCTCGTCCATGCGCGAGCCGGTATCGACCAGGGCCGTAGCGATGATCGTCAGCGAGCCGCCTTCCTCGATGTTGCGCGCGGCGCCGAAAAAGCGCTTGGGCCGCTGCAAGGCGTTCGAGTCGACGCCGCCCGACAGAACCTTGCCCGAAGGCGGAACGATGGTGTTGTAGGCGCGTGCCAGGCGCGTAATCGAGTCGAGCAGAATGACCACGTCGCGCTTGTGCTCCACCAGGCGCTTGGCCTTTTCGATGACCATCTCGGCCACCTGCACGTGGCGGGCGGCGGGCTCGTCAAAGGTGGAGCTGATGACCTCGCCCTTGACCGAGCGCTGCATGTCGGTGACTTCCTCGGGGCGCTCGTCGATAAGCAGCACGATGAGGACCACCTCGGGGTGATTGGTCGTCACCGAGTTGGCGATCGACTGCAACAGCATGGTCTTGCCGGTGCGGGGCGGAGCGACAATCAGCCCGCGCTGGCCCTTGCCGACCGGCGTGAGCAGATCCATGACCCGGCCGCTGATGCCTTCGCGCACGGTCTCCATCTTTACGCGCTCCAGCGGATAGAGAGGCGTGAGGTTGTCGAAGAGAATCTTGTTGCGCGTCTCCTCGGGAGACTCGAAGTTGATGGCCTCGATCTTGACCAGGGCGAAGTACTTTTCGCCCTCGTGCGGCGGCCGCACATTGCCCGAGATCGAGTCGCCCGTTTTCAGGTCGAATTTGCGGATCTGCGAAGGGGAGACGTAGATGTCGTCCGGGCCGGGCAGATAGTTGTAGTCGGGCGAGCGCAGAAAGCCATAGCCGTCGGGGAGGATCTCCAGGACACCCTCGGCGAAGATGTGGCCCTCCTTTTCGCTCTGCGCCTGGAGGATCTTGAAGATCAGGTCCTGCTTGCGCAGGCCGCTGGCGCCCGGAATCTCAAGCGTGCGGGCAATGCGGCTCAGTTCAGTAATGTTCTTTTCTTTCAGTTCGGCAATGGTCATGGTCACCTGCGATAAGGCGGGATGTTAGTGGGAGTACGTGGAGGAAGTGGGATTCAGCGAAGGGTGACGTCGGAAAAACTCACCTTTCGCCGGCCGCGAAAGGGTCTTTGGCGTTAACAACCGAACGGGGTCCCTGGTGAAGGGTTTACGCTGACTTTCCGTGGGAGCGGTCCATTTCCACTTTTCCGCTCCCCTCTGTTGCCGATGGATGCTTAATGTTAAGCCCTCAGGCCGCGCGGCGACGTTCCTCAACCTGGGTGTCCGGCGCTTCTGCAGCCGCTATTGTGCCAGGAGGGGCCTTGCGAAAACGGTACAGGACGTCGTTCGTTGTGTCCTGAAGACGAGTATTCGGCTTGTGCAGCTTGCGGGTAGCCTTGCTCGCGAGCTGACAAAGCTGATAACGGTTGGAGACATGAGAAAGTGCCCCAAATACTAAATCGGAACGCATTGCAGTTTTCTCCTTATGATTGCCGATCCCCAGGCGGCACTTCTTGGCGCCGTGGTGCAATCGGGGGGCGGTTGGTGGGTAGGCCGCCCTTTGTGTTGACTTCCAAGTCTTAGACGCACAAAATGCGCGTCCAGTTCATAAAATCGTTGCTCACCATTGTGCGCGGCCCAAGCACCAATTCAATGAAGGCGATAGCGCTTTACCAGTTTGGGAGACCGCGGATCAGCTTTTCCGTTCCTGCATCAACTGGGACACAGGGCCACCTTTGGGCGAGCCTCTGCTCAAAATTGGAAACGGAGAGTGACCCATGGGCTGCGTGCAGTGAAAAAACTCACCGCGACCCATGTTAGATAGCTGATTTGACTTTACAACGGCCCGGACAGGAGGTCAACACATTTTTTCATCGGCTTTGATACCGGGACCCTCAAAAGGCGATCGTCACATTCCCTTGCAAACCACTCAATATGGGACGTTTATCGTGATCTATTTTCATTGCCAGGACCCCGGGTTTTTACTAGTTGGATTCGGGGCGGAGATCCGCGGGGCGGCGCAAAAATGATCCCCGGGGTGTTCATCTTGGAGCCTCGCGCAACGAGAAACGGAGATCGCCCATCGCCGCTCCGCGACCGCTTGCGATATAACGAGACTGGAACCGCGAAGGCAGGAAGACCTTGAACAGCCATTCCCAGTCTCTGACTCCGCTGCCGCCCAAAATTGCCGTTAGCGGGGGCGTGGAGAGCAGTCTTGCTCGTCGCGCCTACCCGGAGCCGCCCCACGCTTACCGTCCCCCCTTCGCGCGTGACGCGGCCCGCATCCTGCACGCCCGCGCCTTCCGGCGCCTGGCCGGAAAGACGCAGGTCTTCGCCCGCCGCGCCTCCGATGCTCCCTCCGATCACTTCCGCAGCCGTTTGACTCACACCCTCGAAGTTGCCCAGATCTCGCGCACGCTCGCCCGGGCCCTTGGCTTGAACGAGGAGCTGGCGGAAGCATTGGCTCTGTCGCACGATCTTGGCCATCCGCCGTTTGGACATGCCGGCGAAGAAGCGCTGGATCGCGCCCTTCGGAACCATGGTCTGAGCTTCGACCATAACTTGCATGCACTGCGCATCGTCACCTGGTTCGAGGAGCGCTATCCGTCCTTCCCCGGCCTCAACCTCACGCTGGGCGTACGCGAGGGCATCGTCAAACATTCGCGCGATTACGCAGAAGCCGAATACCCCGAGCTGGCCGAGTTCTTCCCCGGCCTCTTCCCCCCGCTCGAAGCGCAACTGATCGACCTGACCGACGAGATCGCCTACCTGACCGCCGATCTCGACGACGGACTCGACTCCGGAATTCTTGCGCTTGACGAAGTGCGCACGGGGGTCCCGCTTTTCGGCCGGTTTTACCAAGCCGCACTTCAGGATCACCCCGGGGCCGCACCCAAGCTCGCCGTCTACGACGCCGTCCGGCGGATGCTCGATGCGATGGTGACCGACCTGATTCAGGAAGTGCCACGACAGGTCGCCGCCTTCGGCGTGACCACTCTCGACGAGATTCGCCGCGCGCCACGCAGGCTCGTCCGCCACAGCCCTGTCATGGAGGCCGAGCGCGCCGTCCAAAAGAAATTCCTGTACGCCAACCTTTACAACTCAGCCGAAATGGAAGAAGCTCACCGGCACGCCGAAAAAGTGGTGCAGGCGCTTTTTGACGCGCTCATGAGTTCGCCGGCCCTGCTGCCCGAGGATCATCAGGCCAAGATCCCCGCCGAGGGCCTGGCGCGCACCGTCGCCGATTACATAGCCGGCATGACCGACAGCTACACGGAGCAGCTTTGGATGCGCTGCGCAGGATAAGACAAACGTCTTAATTTCTATAACTTCTAACTACAGAATTACGTAAGCTGCGCCGGTTGGCAAACAGCTCCAGCCTGCGAAGCAGCATGCTGCGGCGTCATCGCTGCGAATGGATTGACGAAGACGGCACGCATGTGTAGTATTGCGGCGTCCCCTAAATAGAGTTGGACATTCTGTTCAAAAAACCACGCACGCGGATCTGTATCACAAGCAAGCAGACAGGAGAGGCTCATGAGTTTAACCAAATCGTTGATTGAAAGAAGAAAACTTCTTCTTGGCGCAGTAGGTTCCACGTGCGCCTTGACGTGCAGCAAGCTTGCGGCTTTCGCTCGGCCAGATGGCGCAAGCGCATCGAAGAATGCCCTCCATGCCGTAATGGCATCCGAGATAGCCTCATCTCCTGCTCTGAAGGTTGCGGGCAACAGGTGTCCTCATCTCTTATCACCGCTCCGCATCCGAGACCGGGTGCTGAAGAACAGAATTTTGCACACCGTAGCTCCCACGTACTTCATGCAGGGGCCGGAGAATTTCCCCTCGGAGTTGTATCGAAATCATTATTCGAACATGGCTAAAAATGCCGGCATTGTGACGATCAACACCCATTACCAGCCGCCGGCGAATCGATTCGACGTGAAAGAGGACCTCGATAAGGACAACGCCTTTTACCATTATTCGGATCGAACATGGGATGACACGCCCCTGGTCTACAACTATGTCAACGAGATGATCGACGACATCCATTACCAGGGTTCCCTCATACTGTTCGGAGGCAATACAGGCGACTTGAGCCCAGCGACCCTGAACCCGGACGGAAGCCCCAATGAAGCAGCCATGGCACGAGCGCGCGGCGAAGGAAAGCCCCAAACCGATGAGGAAATTCTGGCCGAAGCAAAGGACTATGAGAAGAAGGGTTATGACGTATATACGTTGCGGACACCCAGCCTGGAAGCGGTAAAGCGAATCAAGGCTGAAACAAACCTTATCGTGTTAGGGCGCTTCAATACCCCGAGGGAGCAGGAGGTGGCCTTACCGCCTCAACCCACAGCCGCCGAGCTGGACGATGCCGTGAAACAGGCCAGAAAACTCGAAGGCCTGATTGACATCCTCTGGATCAGGATTGACGGCCATCCAAATGCCTGGATCCAGGACGAAGGCCGGCCCAAAGCTCTGGCTTATGCCGAGGCGATTAAGAAAGCAGGCATTAAAGTCATCACATGCCCCAGCTCCGGGTTCCATGATCCGGTGGAAAACGACGAATTTATCGCCAGTGGCAAGACCGACATGATCGGCATGACAACGCCCTTTTTCGCCGATGGGGAACTGGTCAGGAAGCTGAAAGAGGGCAGAGCCGACGATGTACTTCAATGCATAGGATGTGGGGATTGTCACGGCATTAGCATGACGAGCCGGCCATGGTACAGCACCTGCGCAGTCAACCCCACGTGGGGTCTGGCGCCTTATCACCTTAAGAGCATCACGCAGCCGAAGGTCTCAAAGAGCGTGGCCGTTATTGGCGGCGGTCCGGCGGGGATGAAGGCGGCGCTTATCGCTCAGGAAAGAGGTCACAAGGTAACGATTTACGAGAGGAGCGATGCCCTGGGCGGGCAGCAAAAGATATCGGACTATAGCCAATGGAGGTGGACTTACAGGAAACTCAAAGACTATCTCGCGTACCAGGTGAAAAAGCAGGGAATCGAGGTGGTGTTGAGTACCAGGGCTACTCCGGAAATGGTCAAGGCAAAGGGCTACGACACGGTGCTGGTCGCCAACGGAGCCGCGACCGTCTTTTCCGAGTGGGAGAGCCAGGGAAAAGCCAATGTGTTCAATCTGATGGACACGTATACCAACAAGAAGGCCCTGGGCAAGAATATCGTTGTCATAGGCGGAGGGAAATTCGCCGTCGAAGCAGCGGTCAGCATGCTCAAAGACGGGCACAAGGTTTCGATGCTGGCGCCCGGCAAGGATCTGATAGAGCCTGAACTGGAAGGCCCCCACAATATGAGGAACCAGGAAAGGATCTTTAAAAACAGTCCTGACTTTAGTTATGTTCTGGAAACCAAGGTGAAGGACATCACCGGAGGAAAGGTGACTTATACCGATCCGGCGGGCAAGGAGAACTCCGTACAGGCTGACAGCATCGTGATCTGGTCGGGTCTCAAGCCCAGATTGGATGAGGCCGAGAAGTTCATCGGCTCGGCCGACGAGGTCCTTTTCATCGGCGACTGCACCGGCACTTGCGGAACGCTTCAAAAGGCATTTCGCAATGCGTTTTTTGTGGCGTCGCAGGTCTGAAGCCTCGGCTTATATTTTTATGATCCATCGCAGGTTCTGAAGGCCCTCCGCCTCGCTGGCGGGGGGCTTTCAGCTTCATGGATCTTGCGGCATCGGCAGAGATTGCGCACCGTCGCCGATTCCATCGCCGTGTGCCCTTATCGCGCTGTCTTTACAAAACAGTTATAGAGCCACCCAAAAACCAGGCCGCCGATCAATCCATCGAAGAGAGCGTAGATCGTGACCAGGATAACCTGCCCGATGCTATGGGCCGCGTGATAGCCGGGATAGAAGGATGAAAGCAACTCAAGGAAATGCTGCCCATACCCTCCCAGTGCAAGATTGACCAAAGCAACGACCATCACGGCGGCGCCCCAAAGAATTGCACACGCCAAGGCCAGCGCTTTTACGTCGAATTTCATCGCATTCCTCCCCGCTCGGAATTGTAGCTCTACCCGGCCGGAAGCGAACGTCTAGTGCGAAACCTCATTTTCAAATGCATCAAATGCAGTCATCCCAGGCAAAGACTCGTGCCTTGGGCAGGTTCGTTTACTGCACCGTCCCCTGGGGCCGTATTCGACGCAAATCCGCTGCGCTAGCCACGGCATTCTGGGCGTTCAGGCGCAGATTGTCGGCCGTTGCCCAGAGCCAGAATCGCCTGATCTGGCTCGAGTTGCGAGACGTCTCTTCCGGCCGCAGGCGAACCAGAAGGTCGCTTTGCCCCGTGGCGGCCAGATTCGAAGGAGAATCCGTGTCTTCGAGCACGAGATCCACGTGCTCGCCGTTCAGCGCCTCCTCGAGGACGGAAAGTTCGGCAGGCTTCTCAAGCTCTGCGGCAATGGAAAAGGCCACACCGTGGAAGACGGGCGCGAGGAGCACCTGGAGCGCGAGCGCAGGCCCACGCCAGCTGGTCAATGCGTCGTAATGGCGCCGGATGCGCGTCTCAACGGCTGCCAGATTCACTTTGGCCGCTTCGCCCAGGCCGCCAAGCAGGTTAAAGGCCGCCTGCGCATCGTAAACGGCACGCGGCAGAGCCTGAAAGCTGAGCAGGTTCACTGTTTGTTGGTGCAGCTCGTCCAACGCGTGGCGGCCGAATTCACTTGCCGGCAAGAGAACCGTGGCGGCGGCAGAATGAAGAGGCGCAGCCAAATGCAGCCGTCGCAGCAGCAAGGCCAGAGCCACAGCTGCAGGGTGACCGGGAACCACCGCTGGCGTGAACAAATCCACGGTGCCCAGATCGGTGCCCAGCCAGGGGGCGCACACAAGCACGCCTGTCTCCTGGTCGAGAGCGCCCGTCAGGTCCAGCACAGTGGATCCCGCCCGCAGCGCCTGGCGCCAATGACTCTGCGCCATCCGCTCCGAGCCGCAGAAGAAGGTGAAGTCGGCACGCTCGAAGGCCTCCGCGGTAATCGTTTGGATAAACGTCACCTCGTCGCCTACCTGATCCAACTGGCCCTGCGCCTCTTCCTCGTCGAGCAGCGCAAAGGTCGCGGATGCAAACGGCGATTCCGAAAGACAGTCCTTAAGCTCCCGGCCCAGCAGCGACGACGCTCCGGCAATGGCGATCTTGTACACGGCGATTCCTTTCTGCGGAGCTAGTCTAGACGCGGGTCCATCCTTCGGAAGTTGAGCGGCTCTGGGCGCCACTTGCGGGGTCGCTCGGGGCATCGGATGCTGTCCCGGGCGCGGCATCGGTACCGGGAGCATGAGCTGCGAGTGCCGACGGCGCTGTCAACGCGCGATGACGGCGGCGGCGCGACCATGAGTATGCCGCTCGCGCCCAGATTCCGGAGAACATGTACACCAGCGCCAGGAAGAACAGAACCCCCCGTGAATAGCGCACGACGATGTATCCCACGACCGGCAGCAGCAGGAAGAGCTGGAAGGGCCGGCGGCGCGTAAGATTGATTTCCTTGGCCGACCAGAACCGCCAGGTGCTCACCATCAGGAAACCGCAGACTCCCACCAGGATGAGCCAACTGACGGCAACCCACCATTCCTCGACCGGGTAGGCGTTGAAGAAATGGACCGTGGAAGCAATGATCCCGGCCGCGGCCGGAATCGGCATGCCGACAAAATACTTTCGTCCAGGACGGCCGGGATTGCGGGGCTGTGCGTCGTGGCTGATGTTGAATCGCGCCAGCCGCGATATGCCGCCGACCAGGAACAGAAAGCAGACGAAGGCGCCCGCCTGCAGCAGGTGCTGATGGATCTCTGAATTGAACGTGACGGGCAGAAAATGGAATCCCCAAATCAGCGCCAGCAGGCTGGGCGCCACGCCGAAGGTGATGGCGTCGGCCAGCGAATCCAGTTCTTTTCCGAACTCCGTGGCGGTGTTGGTCATGCGGGCGATGCGGCCGTCGAGAGCATCGAAGGGAATTGCAATGATGATGGCGATGGCCGCCAGATCCAGGTGAAAGGCCGCGTTGCCCACGTCTCCGATGGCTTTGATGGTCTCTGTGATGGCGAAGTATCCCGCGGCGACGCTGACCATCGTGAACAGGGACGGCAGCAGAAACATGCCGCGCTGCAGCCGCGCACGCTTGCGAGCACGGGGCATAGACGGGTCATAAGGATGGTTGCTCACGCGCCTTCTCCTCTGGGAGTGGGCATTGCCGGAAAGTCATTGCCTGTGCACGTCGATGCGAGCACGCTGGCGCCGCCCTTGACCCGCTGGCCTTTCTTCACCTGCAGCACCGCTTCTGGCGGCACCAGCACATCCACCCGGGAGCCGAACTTGATCAGACCCACTCGCTGGCCGCGCAGCACCGTCTCGCCTTCTCTGGAGTTGAAGACGATCCGCCGTGCCAGCAGCCCGGCAATTTGTTTGAAGGTCACTTCGAGACCCGCGTCGGCGCCCTCGCCGCGCACTGTTGCCACGTTCTGCTCATTGCGGCCGGCCGAATCTGGATTCATGGCGTTCAGGAATTCGCCCTTGCTATAGCGCACCTGAGTCAGAACACCGCCGATGGGCGCCCGGTTCACATGCACGTCGAAAACACTCAGGAAGATACTGATCCGCTGCCGCGGCCCGTCCGCTGTCCGAATCTGGGCGATTTCGGTCACAAGTCCGTCGCCGGGCGATACGATTAGACCGTTCCCGCCGGGAATGTCGCGCTCGGGATCGCGGAAAAACCACAAGAAAAAAGCGGCCAGCAGGAGCGGAACCACGCTCCAGCCCCAGCCGCCTGTCGCCCACCGCAAAACTACCGCGGCCAGCAGCAAACCTGCTCCGTACATGTAGCCGTCGCGAACCATCGTTTACAAGATTATACGGTGGTTTCACGCAGCAGCAGCCGCTTGGGCTGCTCGCCCCGGGAGCATGGCGCGCCCTGTTTCCAGTGGGCCCGGTTGTCCGGCAAAGACTCCTGCCGGGGTTAGGCTACAGCGGGCGAACGCCGCTCCAGCGCGAAAATCAGATCCTTGGCGTGCAGCTTCAGCTTCTTCAGCCGCACTTCCTCCAATTGTTCTTCCTCTGAGAGATAGGGCTTTTGAAGCAATTCTTCCAACCGCTGAGCGTAGCGACGGTGTTCGGCGTGAAGACGAGCAATCTCCCCGCCCAGCGTGGCATCCTTTACTTCATCCATCAAGCACCTCCGGAGCTGCGGCCCGTTGGAAGCTGTGGGAGCCGCTTTTTCGTAACGGAATATTAACGTATATCGCCCTTGGCCTAGGAACCGCAAGAGAGAAAAAGAGCGAAAGTCACGTAACTTTGTGGGAAAACGGCCGTCTGGATACCTAACCCTTGCAGGATCAGACGGAAAGCGGACGAAAACGGTCTATTTTGGGAGGGCCGTTCGCCCTTGGCGCTTGAGCGGCGGCAGCGGCCTTACCGAGAGCCGCTCTGAGCAGGTGCTCCGGCATTTCGCTTTACCAGCAGGATCGTAATGTCATCCTCGTTGAAATGGGGGTCAACCAACGATTTTAGGAGAGGCATCGTTTCCGCGGAAACATCTGCCAGAGCATCGCGCAATCGGTCCTCGGCATGTTCGCCTGGAATTGAATCGGTAAGTCCATCGGTGAAGAGAAGGAGGGCTCCGCCGGGAGGGAGAAGAACTGTGCCGGCCTCGTACGCCGCGTCGGAAAAGAGTCCAAGCGGCAAGCCGGTGGCGTCCAAAGATTTTTGAGATCCGAGGCCGAAAAGAACCGGGGCGTTGTGACCGGCGTTCACATAGGTTAATTCGCCGTTGTTGCGATCCAGCTGAACAAACGCCGCCGTCGCAAAACGATCGGGGGGAGTATACCGGCTCAGATGCTTGTTCATCTGCCGGGCCATCTCCAGGGGATTTGCGCCAGCCTCAGCGATGCTTCTGACCAAGGCTTGTATGTTCGCGGCCAATAGCGCCGCCGGCATGCCCTTTCCCGACACATCGGCCACCGCGAAGAGCGTTCGCCCCCCGGCAAGCTCGATCACGTCGAAGTAGTCGCCGCCCACTTCCTGCAACGGCTTGTAAAACGTCTCCACCTCGTAGCCCGGAACCGCATCGACCTGACCCGGAGTGAGCGTCTGCTGAATCTGGCGCGCGGCAATCTGGTCGGCTTCCAGTTGCGTCTTGCGGGCAAATTCCGAATTGAGCATTGCGTTCATCAGCGCGGAGCCTGCGACGTACATGACAAGCGCAATGAGAAAGACTACGCTCTGATTCCGCGGCCACATGACAGGCCACACCAGAGACCGCGACCAGAGGAAATAGATGGCGGCTCCCTGGAGCAAATACCCGGCCCATGTGGCTATGCGCTTCGACCGCGGCATCTCGCGGATCCAGCTGCGGGTGGGGTATTGGAAGACGCGACGGATCGGGCGGGTGAGTTGATCGAGCCGTGCTTGCGCGATGCGAAAACGCATTGCGGGGAGTCTAGCAGGAGCAACGGAGCCAGGTGAAGGGTTGATTTGTTTCTGCCCTGAAGCGTTCAAAGTCACAAGGCGCCTTCCCAAATTCATCTGAATCACCGGCAAGCCGGCGTTTACTCTTTCATCGGCATTCCGCAGCCTTCATCGGGCGATTCTAAGCTGAACCGCTTCTCAGCCGCCCAGGTCGATCAGTTCGACTGCTCCCACCGGCCGCCCCAGAAAACGCGAGCCGAGCCGCTCAAACTTCTCCACAGAGTCGGTGGCAAAGCACCGAATTTCAGTCGCGCGGGCGGTCTCAGGAGGATAGCCGGCAGCCGGGTCGCAGCCGGGGGTCCTGCCGTCGACCCGGCCTGGAAAGAGCCGCGCCGTGGCCTGAGCCGTGGATTCGGCCGAGTCGATCACCTTCATTCCGGGCCGTACCGCCTTCTCGATCATCTCCCGCAGCAGCGGATAATGCGTGCAGCCAAGGATCAGCGTATCGGCCCGCATGCCCGCTGCCGCAGCTTCGGCGCGAAGCTCCTCCAGGTAAATGCGGATCACCTCGTCGGTCACCGGGTGGTCGGTCCAGCCCTCCTCAACCAGCGGAACCAGCAAGGGGCAGGCCTTTTCCAGGGCACGCATCCCACGCATCGCGCAAGCGGCCGAGTATGCATGGCTCTGCACCGTGGCGTCTGTAGCGATCACCAGCACGTCTCCGTTCGCGCTGGCGGCGCGGGCAGCCTCGGCGCCCGGCTCGATCACACCCAGCACGGGAACTGTCACCGCCTCTTGAATGGCGTCGAGAGCCAGCGCGCTGGCCGTGTTGCAGGCGATTACGAGCAACTCTGCTCCCTGCTCGTTCACCAGGAACTGCGCGCTCTGCGCAGCGTAACGGGCGATGGTGCGCCGCGACTTGGAGCCGTAAGGAAGCCTGGCCGTATCGCCCAGAAAAGAATATCTCGCTCCCGGCAGCCGTTCCACAAGCGCGCGCAGAACCGTAAGGCCGCCAAAGCCGGAGTCGAAAACACCGATCGAGGGAGTCATCTTTTCTAGAGTAGCCTCTGCCGGCAGCTTGCGTCCCGGCTAGCCGGGTACTCCAGATTTCCAGCCCCTTGATTTGCGTCGCATTCGGGTGCCCCAGGTCTCGATTCTGAGACCTGGGAGCCACGAAACTGACAGAACTTATTCGTGCGACCGGAAGAGCCGCCGGAACATCACGGCTGCCCGCCTGCGGCCGCCGGCACAGCCTCTCCGGCCAGATAGGTCCGCGTCAGGTCCACATGACCGGCCAGTGTGGCGCGCAGTTTGCCGTCCACCAGAAACCTTACTTTTTTGATCCGCGGCTGGTTGGCGTTGAGAGTGGCGCAGATCGACAACACGGTCAGAGTCTCGGTCTCGATCCCCGAGGGATGGCCCGCCACGAAGGCTGCTGTCAGGTTCACCACCGCCGTTTCGTCCGCGGAGGGCGTCGCGCCTGCGCGTGAGCCGGCCGGCTCGGATCCCGCCGGCGCGGAAGCCGCGGTGGGCGCCGCGGGAAGAAGAAAAACCTGGCTCACTGAGCCGGCGCCGCCGGGAACCGGATGGCGGGAGCCGGGAGCCGCATACAGGTCCAGCAGTTTGCCTAGCACCGCGCGGGCGCGTGCCCCAGGGCTTTCGGGCAGCGGCAGTTCAAGGACACGCGGCGTGATGGAGCTGTCGGCATCGCTGGCCACTTCGAGTGTCGCCGCTTCGGGCGGGGCCACTTCCGGAGCCTGCGTGGGAGCGGTGTTCTCGCTCTCGAGCAGGCGTCTATGGGCACGGTCGCGCAAGTGCCACAATGCGGCGGTCATGGCCAGCGAGGCCACAAGCAGAAACACGAAAATTACAACCTGATAGCGGCGGATCACTGCTTGCGCTCCTCTGCGCGCCACTCCACTACCGCCGCCGCCAGGGCTTCGGCCACGCGCGCCTGGTATTCGGCATCCGCCGGACTGTTCCCCTGCTCGTGATCAGCGGCTGCCAAAGGCGCCATTTCAAGTGCCACCGCCGGACAGGCCATGCTGTCGAGGTCGGGCAGCGCCGTTCGGCCCGCGATAACGGGAATTCCCGCGTGGGCAAGCGCGCTGTCCAGTACCCCGGCCAAGGCCACGCTCTGTTCTACCCAGGATGCCTGCGCCGTCTTCCAGGGAATCGGCGAGGTGGGGCTGCCGGCCGCAGCCTCAGCCAGAGAGGAGGTATACAAGTGAACGCCAGTCCCGCTCATTGTGGCATGAAGGCTCAGGCAGGCCTGCGCTTTGGCTTGCCCAGCGACCTCTGCGCGGCGGTCCGGGCTCACTGCTGTGTCGCCCGCGCGCGTCGTCACCACCGCAATGCCTCGCGCCGCAAGCAATGAGCGGAGCCGCTCGCTGAGCGCCAGGGTCCAGACCTTCTCTTCCGTAACTTTCCCGCTTTTGTCTTCCAGCCGGCCCCCCGGGTCATCGCCGCCGTGGCCTGCATCGAGGACCACGACGAAGCGTGCGGGCGCAGGCGACTGTGCCATCAGGAGCAGGCCAAGCGCCGCCTGAAGAACCGCGGCAGCAATCCGCGGAATTCTCCCCGGCCTCGGCTTAGTCCAGCCCATAGATGGTCAGGCCGCTCAGCAGTTTCGGGAAAAAATCGGTGGACTTCTGCGGCATCACTTCTCCGGCGAAGGCCACCTCACGAAGCTGTTCCATGGTCACCGGATTTGTGAGGAAAGCGACATCGGCCTCGCCGCTGCGAACCTGCTCTACTGCCTCGGCGGCATCGCGCAGGTATCGAATGTTCGTCTGCTGGCTCACCATTTCGGCACTCAAGCCCAGAATGTGCCCGAGCAGTACCGTGTGCAGATGCGTCAGATCGAGCTGCCGTTGGCGTTCCGGCAGACCGGCCAGAAGCGAGTCTGAAGCGTAGGAATTCGAGCGCAGCAGAAACGCGCCTGCCTTGGTGACCGCCGCAAAGGCGACTCCCTTTTGCGCCCCGAGTTTCGCCATGCAGCTCTCGGCATCGGCCTCGGGGAGTGGTTCGACGGCAAAGTATCTCCCGGCGGCCTTGAGAAAATCGGCTGGGGCGAACCCATTCAGGCTGTGGACAACCCGGTGCGTGGGCAGAATCACCAGCCCATCGGAATCCATGTTCACGAACGTCATCATCGTGGCGGACTCGGGGTAGGGCGGCCGGGGCAGATGCGTCGAACCGAATTCACTGGCGAGCGCGGACGGCCGCGCGCATTCCTTCATGTAGTTCAGCGCTGTCTCATAGCGGTGGTGGCCGTCGGCGATGATCAGCCTCTTGTCGGCCATGGCGGTGGCCAGCAGCCGGATTGCCGCCGGATCGCTGATGCGCCACAACCTGTGCGCCACACCGTATTCGTCGCTCACCTCGGACTCCGCCGGTCCGGCGCCCTCGTAAAGAATCTTCTCCACGCTGCCCGCCGGGTCAGAGTAGAGCATGAAGATCTGCCCGAAGTGGGCGCGCGTAGCCCGCAGCAGGTTCAGCCGGTCGCTTTTCGGCTTTGAGAGCGTGTGCTCATGACGGAAAACCACCTGCTCTGAATATTCGTGAAGCTTGCCCAGGGCGATAAAGCCCCGGCGTTCCTTTGCCCCCCCGGTCACCGGATCCTTGAAGCGCTGGCTATAGGCGAAAACACAGGGGTCTTTCTCCTGAACGAGGATGCCCTCTTCCCGCCAGGCCCGGAAATCCCGGGCAGCGCGCGTATAGACGTTTTCACCCCCATCGGCGTCAAACAGTTCAGGCAGGCCGAGAATGATGCGCACCAGGTTATAGGGGCTGCGCTGGTAATACGCTTGTTGCATGGCCGGCGAAATCTTGTCGTAAGGCTGGGTGGCCACGTCCTCCAGCCGAACCGCCGATGAATTGTAACGCCAGGCGCGAAAAGGATATATGCGGGCCATGAAAAAGGTCGTGCTCCCGTTCGATTCGATAGATTCTGGAGCGTCGGCGCGGTGTGCTTCATCGTAATTGAGAGGCGCCAAAAACGCTTAGGCTCGATTGTATCGCAGCCCGCGTGCGCTGACGGATTCGCGAAGCTTGAACGCGGGCGAAATCGGCGCGGCGTGACCAGCCGTGCTAATATCGCGTTCTACAGCGGTTGTCTGCCATGAAGAACGGCCATTCCCATCACGAGGTCTCCGGGCGGCGCGCCATCCCGCATCTTCTTCGCCGCGGGCTGCTCGCCAGTGCGATTGCGGCAGCGTGGCTTGTGGCGGCGAGCGTCTCGCCGCTTGCAGCCCAGGAAGACCCGCTGAGCACGGTACACGTCGCTCCGCCGGCGAGCAGTTCCGCTCCGGCTGATGAGGGTGCTCCCAAGGGAGCCGAAGCGCCCGCTTCCGCCGGCAGCGACGCCCTCCGCGTCCGTCCCGGGTCAATGATCCGGATGAATGTGGATATGGTCCTGGTGCCGATTACCATTACCGATCCGCTCAATCGCCTCGTTACCGGCCTGGAGCAGCAGGATTTCCAGCTTTACGAAAACAACTCCGAGCAGAAGATCACCAGCTTTGCAACCGAAGACGCGCCTGTCTCGATCGGCATCGTCTTCGATCTCTCCGGCTCAATGACATCCAAGCTGACGCGAGCCAAGAACGCAATCCTGCAGTTCGTCCGGACCGCCAATCCCGAAGACGATTTTTTTGTCATTGGCTTTAATGACCGGCCGGAACTGATCGAGGATTTCACCAGTTCAACGGATGAAATCGAAGCCCGATTGGCCACGGTCCATGCCGGCAAACGCACCGCCCTGCTGGATGCGATCTATTACGGCGTAGCCAAGATGAAGGAGGCGCGGCATGAGCGCAAGGCCTTGCTGGTGGTTTCCGACGGAGGCGACAACAATTCCCGCTACACCGAAGGCGAGGTGCGCTCCCGGGTGCGCGAGTCGAGCGTTGAAATCTACTCCATAGGCATCTTCGATCCCGACGCCCCCACCACAGAAGAGCGCATGGGGCCCATGCTCCTTGACGCGATAAGCAACGAGACGGGCGGGCGCTTGTTCCGTGTCGACGATGTGGACGAGATGAGCGACATCGCGGAAAAAATCTCCACCGAGCTTCGCAATCAGTACGTCCTCGGATACTATCCCAAGGACATGAACCGCGACGGCAAGTGGCGTAAAGTAAAGGTGAAGGTGAGTCCGCCACCGGGATTGCCTCCACTCACGGTCTATGCCCGTTCCGGCTACTATGCGCCTATGCAGTAATACAATTCTCGCTGCGGCCCTGCTTCAGGCAGCTTTGGCCTTCGCGGCGCCGCAGTCAACTCCTGCCGTGTCTTCTCCTCCGGCAGGTTCCCAGGCCCCATCCCTCAACGAAGACCGGGACCCCGTCCGCTCGCCCGACGATACCGGTTTGGCCGCCGGAGAGCTGACGAAAACCAATGAAGGTTACACTCTCCGCGCAAATGTCGAGGAGGTGGTGCTCAATGCCACCGTGCTCGAAGGCAACCGGCTGGTACAGGACCTCAAGAAAGATGACTTCACTGTCTACGAGGACGGTGTAAAGCAGACGCTGCTCAGCTTCCAGCACACTGACCTTCCCGTTTCCATGGGATTGATCATCGACAACTCCGGCTCCATGTACCGCAAGCGGCCCTCGGTAAACAAGAGCGCCCTGGACCTGGTGCTGGCCTCAAACCCCCAGGACGAGGCCTTCGTGGTCAACTTCTCCGACGAGGCCTTCATCGACCAGGACCTCACATCCGACGTGAGCAAGCTTCGCGAGGGCCTTTCGCATATTGATTCCCGCGGCGGCACGGCCCTCTACGATGCGGTGGTGGCCTCGGCAGACAAGCTGGCAGCCGAGGCCAAACGCCCCAAGCAGGTCCTCGTTGTCGTCACCGACGGCGAAGACAACGCCTCTACGCTGACCCTGGAGCAAACCATCCGCCGCGTCCAGCAGTTGTCGGGGCCGGTCATCTACTCCATCGGCCTGCTGTTCGGCGACGAGATGAGCCACAGCGAAGTGCGCAACGCACGCCGGGCGCTCGATCTGCTCTCGAGCGAAACCGGAGGCATGGCCTTCTTTCCCAAATCCATGGAGGATATCGACCAGATCGCCGCGGAGGTGGCCCGCGACATCCGCAGCCAGTACACGCTCGGCTACCGCTCCACCAAGTCCTCCAGCATCGCCGGTTTCCGCAGCGTCCAGGTCGTCGCCCAGCCGAAGGGCACGGGCAAGCTCACCGTCCGCACGCGCACCGGCTACTACCCGGCCGTGCACGAATCCCGCCAGAGCTCGAACGCGGGGAATTAGTCGCATTGCATTCGCAAATTATTCAAGCTGTCATCCTGAGCTAATTTAAATGCACCCGTGCCCGCCGCTTGCCGACAAATGCACCCGCGGCCCCGTCCTTGCACAGGAATTCACCGCGAAGGAAAGCGATGAAGCCACGTCCCTCTTATTGCCTTTTCTTGGCGCAGGGCGGGAAACCCGGATTTTTCTGGCGCCGATTGCAAATGCGCAGTACGAGTTGGTCATAATTGCGAAGCCTCTTGCCCTTGCAGCCTGTCATGGATGATTTGAGCTGTCGTCCGGAGCGATATAAGGCGTGCTGGTGAGCAAGGCTGCGCTACCCAGCCGGAGTCGGCCAAGACGATCGCGGATGGCTTTCTGGAACAACCTGCAGGGAGACTGCACACAGAACTCTTGTAGCCTCAAAAATCGCAGATGCGAAGGGCCATTTGCCTTTCCAAGGCAAGGAAGGAAAGGTCTACTATTTGCGCCTGATCTATCCGGGATTCGACCCAATGCAAATTGCAGTCAAGCTGCGGGCGCCAACCATCAAATGCGCGTAGCAATGTGCCCCCCACTCACCTCACACGATAAGCTAGAAGCTAGAAGCTAGGAGCTGACAGCTTTCCCATGCCCCCATACAAATACTCCACTCTCGCCGTTCACGCCGGCCAGCATCCTGACCCGCTGACGGGCGCCGTCAACGTGCCCGTTTATCTCTCTTCCACCTTTGAGCTCACCGGTATCGGCTCCGATCGCGGCTGGGATTACTCCCGCGCCGGCAATCCCACGCGAGACCGGCTGGAGATGGCCCTGGCCGCGCTTGAAGGCGGCACGAGCGGCCATGCCTTTGCCTCCGGCATGGCGGCCATCTGGGCGCTCGTCGCCATGCTGCGCACGGGCGACCACGCCGTCTGCTCCCGCGACGTCTACGCCGGCACCGTCCGCCTCTTCAACCAGATCGTCTCGGGCTACGGCATCGAGATCGAGTATGTCGACACCAGCAACCTCGCTCTCGTCGAAGCGGCCATAAAGCCCAATACGAAGCTCGTGCACATCGAAACCCCCTCGAACCCGCTCATGGTGCTCACCGATATCGCCGGCGTAAGCAAAATTGCCCACGCTCGCGGCGTGGAGGTGAGCGTGGACAATACTTTCCTTTCGCCCGTCCTGCAGAGCCCCATCGAACTCGGGGCCGACATCGTGATGCACTCAACTACCAAATACCTCAACGGCCACTCCGACGGGCTCGGCGGCGCACTCATCGGCACCCGGCCCGAGCACAAAGATCGCTTCTTGCTGGTGCAGAAAGCGGCCGGCGGCGTGATGTCGCCCTTCGAGTGCTTCCTCGTTCTGCGCGGCATCCGCACCTTGCCTTTGCGCATTCAGCAGCATGAGGAAAACGGCCGCGCGGTGGCCGGGTTCCTCTCCACGCACCCGAAGGTGAGCAAGCTCGCTTACCCCGGCCTCAAGAGCCATCCGCAGTACGATCTTGCCCTCCGCCAGCAAAAAGGCTTCGGCTCCATGATGAGCTTCGAGCTGAGGTCGCGCGACGAGGCGGAGCGATTCCTCAAGGCGATCAAGATCTTCCTCAACGCCGAATCGCTGGGCGGCGTCGAGTCGCTGGCCTCCCACTCTGGCACCACCACGCACGGCTCCGTCTCGGAAGAGGTGCGCCGCTCCATGGGCATCAACGAGGGCCGCATCCGCCTCTCGGTCGGCATTGAAGACAAGGACGACCTGATCGCCGACCTCGACCAGGCGCTGGCGGCGGTGTAGCATCTCGCTGAAATATGCATCTGCGCGCAGATTTTGTAACAGGGCCCGACTTTAGTCATGGCAGACGCGCCATAGGCGCAACGGTCGTTAGCCCCGCGCTTTAGCGTGGGGAGGGCAGTAAACCGAGGCGAGAAGCCCTGTAGGGGCGGCGCAAGTTTTGAAAGGGCACGGCTTTAGCCGTGCCGATAACGCCAACAATCAGTGGGCTTTAGCCCCTGAGGAAAGCTCTCAACCCGGTTTGGATTTTTGCCACGGGCTGCTGGGGCGCACAATGGACGACTCGGCACATCATCCTGACTCGCTTCTCCTCGCCATCGACACCTGCGGCCCCGCGGGCTCGGTGGCGCTGGGCCGCGTTGCGAACCGAAGCGTCGAAATTCTCGGCCAGAAAGAGCTAGCGGGGCGCACCTACTCGGCCACGCTCGTGGCTGCCATCCAGGAACTGCTCGAACAGGCTAAAGTTTCGCTCCGGCAGCTCCGGGCCATCGTGGTCGTCAGCGGCCCTGGCAGCTTTACGGGCGTGCGCGTGGGTCTGAGCGCGGCCAAGGGGCTGGCCGAAGGCGCGGGCCTCCCCGTCGCCGCCGTCTCGCGTCTCGAGGTGTTGGCCGCGAAAGCCGGTGTTCCCTGCTCGGCTCTCGACGCCCATCGCCACGAAGTCTTTTTGCGCCTCGCCGATCCGGCGGAAGAACCTCGCGAAATGCTGGCTGGCCGGGACGAGCTCGCAGCCGTCGATCCCCCGCCCGCGCGCATCGCCACCTGCGACGAGGCCGCCGCGGCGCTTGTCCAAACCGCCTGGCCCGCGGCCGAAATCGCTCGCGTCCCCGCCCCCACCGCTGCCGATGCGCTTGCCCTCGCGGCTCCGCGCGTCGAGCGGGGAGAATTCGCCAACGTGGAAACGCTCGACGGCCATTATTTGCGCCGGTCAGACGCGGAAATCTTCGGACCACCCGAGCCATCGAAGCCATGAACGCGCCCGCTGAAAAGAAACACCCCGTCGCCAGCATGGGTGCCCCCGCTGGAAAGAAACGCCCTGGCCAAGCCACCAGTATGGGTGCCCCCGGTCCCTCGTCCGCCGCGGCGGAGGGACGCGGGGAAACCACCACAGTTTCATCCACAACGGGTCCGCAACGCCGGTGGACAAATGAAAATCCAAACGCGCCGGAGTTCGAAACCCGGCCGATGCGCGAGGCCGACCTCGACGAGGTCGTTACACTGGCAGGAGCCCTCGAGCGCGCGCCCGTCTGGCCGATCGCCGCTTTTGCTCGCGCCCTCGATTCTTCCGTTTCGCCGCTGCGCGTTGCGCTCGTTGCGTCAGATTCCGCCTCCGGGGCTCTCGCGGGATTTGCCATCGCAGCGATCGCGGCCTGTGAGCCTCCTGAAGCGGAATTGGAAATGATCGGCACTTCCGCGCCGTACCGCCGCCGCGGCCTTGCGCTCCGGCTCTTCGCGTCTCTCACGTCCGAACTGCGCCGCGCCGGCGTTCGCGAAATCTACTTGGAAGTGCGCGCTTCCAACCAGCCTGCGCTGGCCCTCTACCGAGCCCTCGGCTTCGCCGAGACCGGCCTGCGCCCGAACTACTACAGCCGTCCTGCGGAAAACGCCGTTCTGATGCGGCTGGGGCTGAAGTAAACCGCTGACCAGCGCTTTGGTATTCTTGCAGTTGCGGGTCCGCACTTCCCCTTGAGGTTCCAGGTCGTGATCGCTTCCAAGCCTGCCGCGGACCCCGGAGGAACAGCAGCAGCATGATCGATCTCACGGGCAAGACAGCCGTGGTCTTCGGGTTGGCTAACAAGCGCTCCATCGCCTGGGGCATCGCCCAGCGGCTGCACCAGGCCGGCGCGCAGCTCGCCATCTGCTACCAGAACGACCGCATGAAGGCCGAGGCCGTGGAACTCATTCAGGAGCTGCCAGGCGCGGCGGGCTTTCAATGCGATGTCTCCAGCGACCAGGAAATCGATGCGCTCTTCGCCACGCTCAAGCAGAAGTACAGCCGCCTCGACATTCTCATTCACGCCGTGGCCTACGCGCCCGCCGAAGACCTGCGCGGTGAATTCGTGGCCACCTCGCGCGAGGGCTTCCGCGTCGCCCACGACGTCAGTGTCTACTCGCTTGTTGCCCTGGCGCGCGGCGCTGCTCCGCTCATGACCGAGGGCGGCTCCATCGTCACCCTCACTTACTTTGGCGCTGAAAAAGTCGTCCCCCACTACAACGTGATGGGCGTGGCCAAGGCGGCTCTGGAGGCCACGGTCCGCTACCTGGCTTCGAATCTCGGCCCAAAAAACATTCGCGTGAACGCCATCTCCGCCGGTCCCATCAGGACGCTGGCCGCGCGCGGCGTCGGCTCTCTCGGCGAGATGCTAAAGGCGCACGCCGAGCGCGCTCCGCTCGGCCGCAATGTCGATCAGCTTGAAGTGGGCGGTGCGGCTTTGTTTCTCTCGAGCAACCTGGCGAGCGCCGTGACGGGCGAAGTTCTCTACGTCGACTGCGGCTACAACATCATGGGCTATTGACACTGGTATGGCGGCTGACCGCAGCCGCATCCCTCTCCGCGCCACGTCCTGCGCCCTTCCACAATCAGAATCGGTACTCCCGTCAGCGCCGCAGCCGGGTCAATCCATGCCAAATGCCATAGCGCGTTGATTGCCAGGCCGGTCAGCGTGACCGCCGCGAGATAAGCGCACATGGCGGACTGCGTAGCGTCGGCTGCAAGAGCCGTGTTTCCGAGCCTCCGCGCCTCGCGTCGCTTGAGCCCCGCCAGAATCGGCATGGCGACGAGAGCAAGCGCCGTAATGGCGATACCCGGAGGGCTTATAGAAACCGGCGCTCTCCAGTTCCAAAAGGCCATCGCGATGACGACCGCCGCCAACAGGAACAGCAGCGCCCCCGCGCACCGGTCCGCGCGACCCTTGCTGAGCGGAAACTGCGGCACAAATTGCAGCAGAACGACGGCCGCCGAGAGCAGCTCGATCAGGCTGTCGGAGCCGAAGGCGAGCAGCGCCACGCTGTGCGCGCGGGCCGCCGCGTACAGCGAAACGCCGCACTCGGCCGCCATCCACGCAAGCGTGACACCCTGCAGCCACGCAACCGCGCGCGAGATGCTATTGCGATGCGAGCGCGGTTCACCGCATGGACCTTCGCATCTGTTATGGGAAGCCGCATCCACTCGTGTTTCTTCGCTCCGCCCGCGCGCGCACGCGCGTGCCTCACTTGTGGTAATTCGGGTATGCCGGCTTCTTCGGCTGCTCCGACGGATTCTTTTTGAGCTCCTCCATCGCCAGCGAAACCGCCTTCTCCAATTGCGGATCGTGCCCCTCGCTCACCGCTTTCGGGTCCTGCTCGACCACGTAATCCGGATCGACTCCGTGATTTTCCACGTCCCAATCGCCTTTGGGCGAGAAGAAGGCCACGCTCGGCGCCGTCACTTCGCCGCCGTCCATCAGCGCTGGAACTTCGCCGATTCCCACCAGCCCGCCCCAGGTACGCTTGCCTACCACCGGCCCCAGCTTCGCCTCTTTGAAGAGCCACGGCAGCGCGTCGCCGCCCGAGCCCGAAAATTCATTGGCGAGCATCACTTTGGGGCCATAAATGGCCATGGTAGGAGAGCTCTCGACCACGCCGTAGCGGGGCGTCCAGTAGGACTCAAGTTTCCGGCTCATTACTTCGATGAAGTAATCGGCGACCTGCCCGCCCGAGTTGAATCGCTCGTCAACCACCACGCCCTGCTTGTCGGTCTGCGCAAGGTAGTAACGGTTGAAATTGATGAAGCCTCCTTTTTCCGTGTCGGGCAGATAGACGTAGCCCAGCTTGCCTCCTGAGAGCTCGTCCACCTTCTTGCGGTTGGCCTCGATCCAATCGATATTGCGCAGTTGCGCTTCGCTCGCCACCGGCGTCACCGAGATGTTGCGGGGGTTCTTGCCGTCGGCGCCAGCCACGCGCAGGCTCGTCACCTGGCCCGCCGTGTCTTCAAGCAATTCCTGAATGTCCTGGGCGGCCGTCAGCTCCTGCCCGTTGATGGCCAGAATGCAGTCGCCCACCGCCACGTTCAGCCCCGGCTGCGCGAGCGGCGCCTTCACGCGGGGATTGAACTCTCCGCCCGTGTAAATCTTCGCGATGCAGTAGTGGTTGTCTTTGATCTCGTAGTCGGCGCCCAGCAGTCCGCCGGGAACTTTCTTTGCCTCGGGAATCTCGCCGCCGTGGCCGCGCATGTGGCCCACGGAGAAGGCGCTCAGCATCTCCTGGAAGAGGTAATTCAGATCGGCCCGCGAGACGATCGAAGCCACATAGGGCTCCAGCCGCTTCTCGTCGGCTGTTGTGTCGGTCCCGTGGAAACTGGGATCGTAGAAGTAAGCCCGCTCGATGCGCCACACCTCGTGATACATCTGCTCCCACTCCGCGTGCGGGTCCACGCGCGCCTTCATCTCGCCGAAGTTGAGCTTCCCTTCGCCCGGCTTCACGGGGGCATCGGCTGCCGCGATGAACCACGACGTTGGTCCGCCTCCCCCGTCCTCGTCCCCGTCTGCATCCGCGGGATGGCTTGCGATCTCCAGCAGCATCTTCTTGCCGTCGGCCGAGAGATCGAAGCTCTTCACGTTTTCTGCCAGTTTCTCCGTCTTGCGGTCCTCGAGCGTCCAGCGGTTCAGCGTCCATCCGCCCTCGTAAAACGGGTCGGAGCTGGGAACCTCAAGGAAGTAGATGCTGTCCTTCAGCCCCGCATTGAGGCCGATGTAATTGCGCGCGGGCAGCGGCAGCGCCACAATGCGCGACTGAATCCCGTCCAGATCGATCTTTACCGGCTTGGGCTCGGATTCCTTTTCGCCTTCCGCCTTTTCGTCTCCTCCCTTCGCCGGTGCCTGCGTGCCATTCTTTGTTTCGCCGCCCTTCTCGCTTTTCTTTTCCTCGCCGCCTGAGGTCTTCTTCTCCTCACCGCCTGCGCTCTTCTTTTCCTCGGCGCTCTTCTGGCCGCTCTCATCGCTCTTGTTTTCGCTCTTCTCGGCGGATGGAGCCTTCTCGTCGTACAGCTCCGGAGCCAGCGGCGAAGCCTGATCGGCGGCCAGCACCATGGCGTAGATGTTCGAAACGGGCTGGTAGAGATCGGCCGTCATGTCGATGCCGCCGGTGGTGGGGCTATCGTTCGTGCTGGCCGTAAAGTAGAGGTACTTGCCGTCGCGGTCGAAGGCCGGCACGGTCGAGTCGGCCATCTCGCTTGTCACCTGCGTGGATTTGCCCGCCTCCACCGAGTAGAGGAAGATCGCATGCTCATGGTTCGCCATGGTGTGCGAATAGGCGATCCATTTCGAATCCGCCGACCAACTGTAGTTGTTGCTCCCCGTCCAGAATCCCGCGTAGATGTCCTGTTCGCCCACCGTGGCCAGCTTGCCTGTGGTCGTGTCGAGCATATACATGTTCAGCCGGTTGTCCTGGAAGACGATGCGCTTGGAATCCGGCGACCACTCCGGATTGAAGTAGTAGGCCGGCTCTTTCGCCAGCGGAAACTTCTTCACCGCCGCAGCGCCGGCCACTGCGTCGCCTGTCTGCGGCGCCACGTGCAGCGCGTACAGGCCCGACTCGTCGGAGAAGTAGGCAATCGACTGGCCGTCGGGCGACCATGCCGGCGCGCGCTCCATCACGCCCGGCGTGTTGGTAATATCGCGCGTGGGGCCTTCCTTGGCTGGCACCGTGAAAATCTCGCCGTGGGCCTCGAAGGCCGCGCGCAGGCCGGTGGTTGAGATCGATCCGCTCTTCACCTGGTCGGCCACGTTATCGATTCTCGGCCGCACCTCGGGAAAATCCGAGTCGATCTCGATCGGCACTTTGCGGCTTTGCCCGGTCGCCGTGTCGAAAAGGTATATCTCGCCCAGTTGGTCGTAAATCAGCGTTGAGCCGTCGCCGGAAAGCGTGCGAATGTCCGGCCCGTCATTGTGAAGCGCCTCTGTAACCGCGCGCATCTGAGTGTCGTAGCGGAAGATGCCGATGCGGCCCTTGCGTCCGGAGAGAAAATAGACCGACTTACCCACCCAGACGGGCGAAAAATCCGCCGCTGTCTCGTGCGGAATCTCCACCGAGTCGAGCCCCGGGAGCGTGGTGATCCAGATGGTCGCGGCCAGGCCGCCGTGGTAGTTTCCCCAGGCCACAAACGAGGTGTAGCTGAAGCCAAAAGCCGGAGCCAGCGGCTGGTAGGCGATCTGGCTTCCATCGGGTGAATACTGCCCCTGGTAAGCCATGGGAAGCGGCAGCCGCGTGGCGATCCCGCCCTGCGCGGGAATCGTGAAGAGCTGCGTGTAGCGAGTAGACGACGAGTCGCGCACCGAGCGGAAGAGAATCTGCTTGCCGTCGCTCGTCCAGCCCACGGCCACGCTGCCGGCCGGATGATACGTGACGCGATGGGGAATGCCACCCGTCGAGGGAATGGTGAAGACGCCGATGTTGCCGTCGTAATCGCCGGCAAACGCGATGGTGCCGCCGTCGGGTGAAAAGACCGGCGCGGTCTCGATGCCGCTCCCTTTGGTCATGCGCACGGCGTGCCCGCCTTCGCGGGGCACGGTCCACAGATCACCCGCGTAGCCAAATGCGATCAAATTCTTGCTCAGTGCCGGGCGCTGGAAGATGTGCGGCTTGGCCTGGGCGGAAGCGGTGAGAAAACTCAAGGCAGTGAACGCCAAAACGGCTGCGGCAACAACATACAGACGAATGAATCGCACGGAAACCTCCCAAAAGAGTTCCATACGGCTGCCGGTAGAATTCAGTTCCTGGGTCCTTGACCGCATGGTTTTGTACGAGTCTGGGTGCCCCACCCTCGGCGCGCCTTTGTCTTTGCGCCTAGGGTGGGAGGCACAAATTTATGCGGTCAGAGGCTTAGGACTCGATAGATTCGAGCTTGACGGTAATCTTTCGGGAATCGCCGCCCGCAGTCTCGATCGCAATCTCTCCCGTCGCTCTCTTGCGAATGCTCTTGAATTTTTCGCCCCACTCCACCAGAACCAGCGCATCCTCCGTCAGCAGTTCGTCCAGCCCCAGCGTTTCCAGTTGCCGCTCGCCCTCCAGCCGGTAGACATCGATGTGGTAAAGCTTCACCGGCTGGCCGTCGATCGCGCCCAGGTATTCATGGACGAGCGTGAAAGTGGGACTGGTGACCTCGTCGCGTTCAGCCGCATTCAGCGCTTCCGCGATTCCCTTCACCAGCGTGGTCTTGCCGGTGCCAAGGTCCCCGCGCAGCACGAGCAATTGCGGAGGTCTGAGCAACCGCGCCAGCTTGCGGCCGGCCTCGACGGTATCGGCGCCGCTCGTGGTAGTGAACTCCCAGATCCTCGTCTGCCCGGCAGCACTGGCATCGCTCATTTTCTGCCCTCTCGGAACTCGGGCCACGGCCCTTTCACCGGCTGTCCCTTGATCCAAAAATACCCCGTTCCGCGGTTCGAACGAAAACGGAACGCCCGCGGCAGCCAACGCAGGCAGTCGGTGGCGAGCAGGGTGTGTTCGCCGGAAGCGCGCACCGCCATGTCGCCTGCCAGCCCATGCAGATAAACCGCGGCCTCCACTGCCCGCCCGGCATCAGCCGGATACTGTGCCATCAGCCCCGCGATCAGCCCCGTCAGCGTGTCGCCGCTGCCGCCCTTGGCCATGGCGGGATTTCCCGTGGTATTAACGGCCACCTGCCCCCCGGGGTGGACAATGAGCGTGCGCGCTCCCTTGAGCACGAGCGTAACGCCCGTCTGCTCGGCAAAGCAGCGCGCCGTCTCCAGGCGGTTCGCCTGGACCTCGGCGGTAGAAACTCCTGCCAGGCGCGCCATTTCGCCCGGATGCGGCGTCAGCACCACGGAACGCCCCGCTTTTGCCATCTCCGCGACCCGCGTCATCAACTCCTGGTGACCGGCGAGAAGATTGAGCGCATCGGCATCCATGACCAGCGGCATCGTGGTGACTTCGAGCAGGGTTTTCAGGAACTCCGCGGTGTCGGATGCCTCTCCCATTCCCGGCCCGATGGCCAATACAGTCTTTCCGGCCGTGAGCGCTTCCAGCGAATCACGGGTGAGATTTTCCGCCGTAATGCAGCCGTCGCAATTTGCTTTGAGAGGCCAGGTCATCAGTTCCGGCGCCACCGAGCTCACCGCTGTCAGAGCAGGTTCGGGAACGGCCGCCGTCACCAGCCCCGCTCCGGCGCGAAGCGCGGCCAGGGCCGCCATGGCCGGCGCGCCGGCCTTTCCCCCTGCCGCGCCGAAGCTGCCACCCACCACCAGCACGTGGCCGAAGTCGCCCTTGTGAGCCGCGGCCGCGCGAGAGCTCTGCACCAGGGTGAACGAGGAACCCGCCCATTCCAATCCAAGAGTGGAATCAACCGCCGCATCGGGCGATCCGATCGGCGCCACCACCACCGGATCGCGCCATCCGCGCGTCAACTGTCCGAAGACGTGCGCTGGTTTCGGCGCGGTAAATGTAATCACCGCGTCGGCCGGAAAGACGGGGCCATCGATCGTCGCGCTGGTCGAATCGGCAGGCCAGCCTGAAGGCAGATCGACAGCCAGCACCGGTGTCCGGCTTGAGCCCAGCCATGCAAGCGCATCGAGGGCAATCCCCTTCATGGGCGGCTTGAATCCGGTCCCCAGAATTGCATCGACGATCAGATCGGCTCCTGCCGCGCCCCTGTACCGCTCCAGTTCGGCAGCCGATTGCGCCACATGCACGCGCATCCTGACTGGGCCTTCCACGAGATCTTTCCACGCCTCGGCCGCGTCGCCGGCCAGAGCCTCCGGCGCGCCCAGCAGAATCGTCGAAACGTCAAGACCGGCCAGGGAAAGCAGCCGCGCGGTCATCATGCCGTCGCCGCCATTATTGCCGCGTCCGCACAAAACGGTTACCCGGCGCGCGTCCGAAAACTCAGCCCGCGCAAAGGCCGCCACGGCGCTCGCGGCCGCGTGCATAAGAGAGAGCGACGGAACTCCGAAGCGCTCGCTTGTGGTGCGGTCGCAGGTTTGCATCTCGGCTGCGGAGAGAATCTGCATGGCATTCATGGTACGACACGACTGCCGCCGCCGAGTAATGGATGCCAAGGTTGCCAGTGTCTTGCTAGATGCCGCTTCCTGTTACCCCGGCCAGGTGAACTCAGCCTGGGACCAAATGAAAACTCATTGCATCAGGCGGGCGCTGACAGCGGCCCCGGATTCAGTGCTTGTCAGGGTGCACGTTCCGTTCTTCTCGCAGCGATAGTGAATTCGCCCGGGAAGGGACCGCCAACTGAAGGTGCCTTTCCGCAGATCGGTGCCTAAGACGAACGTCCGGCCACCGCTGGTGGAGATGAGATTCTTGGACGGATTATCGCTGACCACCGCATCGTCGCCTTCTATAGGGGCCGGAAAAGACTTGACGGTTGCGAACTGCCAATGACCTCGGCCCTTTGAGAGGGAACCGGATTTCGGCTTAAGTGAGGCTTTCCGCTGGTTGAATAAGGCTTTTTGCTCGGAGAGAGGCGGAAAATCGGTCGAGAATTCCCATGCAGCGAGCTGCTGGAATCGATCGGGCTGGCAAGGAAGAGGACCGGAGAGAATCAATTCTGCGATCTTTCCGTCCTTGTTCGTCACGCCTTGTGCGGTGTCTCCGGTTGCGGTGGCCAGCGCGTTAGAATTCTGCGGCTGGCCTGAGCTGCCGGGGGCCGTTGAGGACGTGAGAACGATCTGCTTCTGACAGGCCACGCCGCCGCTCGAATCTTTGAGGGTGATCGCAAAAATAATGGCATGCGGAAGGTTGCCGGCGAAGTCTTCAAATGCCGGCAGGTCGGCCGAGTCCAGCGGATCGACGATCAGCCGGTACGACGCACTGTCTTTCCACTGCACGATCAGCCGGCCCCCAATCCCGGCAGAACCGCTCATCTGCGATCCGAGATCGTTGGCCATAACCGCAAGCTGGGGTTTGCTACGCGAATGGATCGCAAAAGCGATCAGAATGATCGCCGCGAAAAAGACGGCTCCCAGGACAACGAGACGCCTGAGGTTGGCTTTGGTGAGATGTTCCTCAGGCCCGGGTTCGTCGACAGCCGTGGCGGCGCGATTCTCGTGGAGCGGTTCTTCGTCGGATGCGGCTGAACAGTCAGCCGTTTGCTGTGGGATTTCGACAGGCTCGCCGGAAATGTTGCCGTCGTATATTGGGGCCGTTTCACGCGGATCAATAGCGTCGTTCACTTTGGGAGGCTTCCCCCATTCAATTCGAACGATCTGGCCCGACGAAATTATAGCGTCTCAGGGGCTACTGAAGCGGCAACAGCATAGGGCAGGTGACGATTTAGCGGCCGATAAAGGCCAGCAGGCGCCGTCAAGTTGAAGAGGAGCGGGAAACCCGCACACTGGCGTGAATCTCTGGTAGAGAGGATTCACCGAATGCTGGTGCGGGAATCGCTGGAACAGTGATGGTTTGCGCTGCCATGGCCGCTCCTGATCGAAGGTGGTGAAGGAATCACCTGGCCATAGGATGCCACAGCTTAACTATAGTTAATAAATTTTTTAATTGTGCTTCTTTACCGTTTTAGGACGGAGCCAGACCGCTTCCGCAGCCGGCTTCCCCAGGGTAGGATTTCCTGTATCCATCTCAATCGAAACTGTTTGATCGTAATTCTGGCTCGTGACGCTCAAGTCCTTTTGGGGCTGGACGCCGGCCCGATCCAGAAGTTCGAGAAGGTGGGGATCGCGCTCCTGAAGGCTCACCACGGTGTAGTTCTCGCCCTCGGTAGCTTCTGTCAGCGGCATCTCGCCCCTGCGCCTGCGTTCTTCCGGGCTCACCGGCAGCACCGCATTCCCATGGGGGCAGGCGCCTGTTTCGCCCAGCTTTTCACGAAGTTTCGCCTCGAAGACCGGCGAAACGGCATGTTCCAGCCGTTCCGCCTCTTCGTGGATCTCGTGGCCTTCCATGCCGAAGATTTCGCTCAGCATGCGCTCGATGAGGTGGTGGCGCAGGGCCGTGTGGTAGGCTGTCTCGCGCCCGGCCGCAGTCAGGCGCACGATTCCGTCAGCGCCCACCACGACCAATCCATCGCGTTTCAGCCGTTTCAGCGCCATGGTCACCGCCGGAGCCGAAACCTCGAGCCAATGCGCCAGCAGGGCAGGGATCACCTCGCGCCCCTCGGCTTCCGCCTCAAGGATCGCCTTCAGGTAATTTTCCTTCGAGTCGTGAATGGCGTCTTTCTTCATTGCGGTTTAAACCCGGTGTTTTGCCTCGAAAGTTCGTCGCCAACTCAGATTGTCATCCTGAGCGAAGTCCGCCTCAGGCGGACGGAGTCGAAGGATCTGCAGTTGCCTTTCAACAAACTTCTGATTCCCAATAACAGTTTATAGCTTATAGCGAAAGGCAGTCTGGAGACAGTTTGCCGGCTGCTGGGCGCCCGCCCTCGCCGTCCGCCGCGGCGGATTTTTGCCGCCAGGGTGGGAAGCACGGTCTACAGGTACGCTATCTCTGCAGGTACGCTATCTCTGCGAAAGTCCAACCAGCCGGGTGCCCACCCTCGCGGCTAGGGCGACTATACCCTTCGCGCACTCATGCGGAGAAAGCAAAATCCCTGAGAGTCGCCTCTCCTGCGCGTTACCCAATTCCGTCATTCGCCGTCTATATAATTGACACTCGTCAAGCTTACTCCAGTCGTTTTCTGCGGTTTACCGGCGGCAGCGTGGGTTCGCGCTCCTGGAGCGCAAGAATTCTTGAGACTCGAAAAAAGGATCGCTATGTCATTTCGTCGTTTGGCTCCGGCCATATGGTTCTTCGCTCTACTGAGCGCGCAGGCCGGCAATGCGCAACAGCCGGCCACGGGCTCCGCCTCCCAGGCGGATACGATCATTGACGCGGCCTCCGCCGCCCAGGAAGCGCCTGCGACCAGTATCGTGAGCCGCAGCGACCTGGTGCTGGTCCCGGTGGTTCTCACCGGCAAAAAGAACCAGGCCATCATGGGCCTGAACCAGAACGCATTTCATCTGGAACAGGACGGCAAAGATCAAAAGATCTCGATTTTTGAAGAAATCACCACCGACAACCAGGCCCCCAAAGAGGAGAAGCCGGCCACTCCCGGCGAGGTGTCGAACTTCGCCCTGGACCGCTCGCACGAGTGGCGGGTGACGATCATCGTACTCGATATGCTGAACACGCCCTTCATGCGCCAGGCTGAAGCCAAGAAGGCGCTCATCGACTACCTGTCGAAGCAGATTACGCGCGACGAGCCCACGGCGCTGTTCGGGCTCAACTCCACCGGCCTGCACCAGTTGCACCCGTTTACCACCGACGCCTCGGTGCTGATCGCAGCCCTGAAGCAGTTAAGCGGCCAGTACACGGCAACCGATATGAGCCTGTCGCAGGCTACTGCGGACGCCAATGAGGTGGCGTTGACCTCCTCATCGTCGTCCTCCTCATCGTCGTCGTCGTCCTCTTCTCGTCCTCGTCCTCGTCCTCTTCCTCTTCCTCCAGCACCGCCGCCAGCGTGGCCCAATTCCTGCAGGACACCGACGCCATCATCGCAGCCTTCTACCAGCGCGACGCCACGCGGACCACCCTGGCGGCCTTCAACCAGATCGCCCAGGCCTACAAGGCCGTCCCGGGGCGCAAGACCCTGATCTGGGCCTCGGGCGGTTTTCCCTTCATGATCGACGATCCTCAGTCGTTCGGCCGCATGGGGATGGACATGGCGGAAGAGTACGAAAAAACCTGGCGAACCCTGATCTCGGCCAACGTGGCCGTCTACCCGATCGACGCCCAGGGACTGGTCAACGACACCTTCTCGGCGGAGAATCAATCCATCACGCTCGGCTCAGCGACGGGTTCATCGGGCGGTCCGCCGACTCGCGGAAGGTATTCGTCGCCCATTCGCTACGACAGGCACATGGAGCAGCAGGAGACCATGCGCTCGGTAGCCAGCGCCACCGGCGGCAAGGCATGCGTTGATTCCAATGGCCTGCAGAAGTGTTTTGAAGACGCGGTCGACGACTCGCGCACTTACTACATGCTCGGCTTCTACCTGCAGGACGAAAACCGGAAGCCCGGATGGCACAAGCTCAAGGTCAAGGTGGACCAGAGCGGAGCGCACATTCGGGCACGCGAAGGTTTTTACATTCCTTCTCCCGCCGACGAGAAGCCCTCTGCCCGCCTGAAGCAGCTCAACGAGGCAGTGATGTCGCCCATCGCGTATACCGGGGTGCGCCTGCGGGTGCGCGCTATGGACGACACCCAGGCCGGAGGAGTCCAGGTGGTTCAGAGCGGCAAACAGAGCCCGAAACGGATTGCCTCTTTCTTGCTCACCATGCCGGCGGACAACTTCGTCCTCGACAGCGCCGCGCCCAATTCCCTGGACCTCGAGGTTGTGGGCGTGGCCTTCGACAGCAAGAGCGGCAAAGCGGTAAACCAGAGCGGGCACTCGATTTCGGTCAAATTGAATACCGACAGGCTGGATTCCTTCAAAAAGACCGGGTTGAGGATTCGAGAGGTAATCGATCTGGCTCCGGGCAAATATGAGGTAAAGTTCGCCGTCCGCGATAACTCCACCGGGGAGGTGGGGACGGTCTTTCTACCCTATGTAATGAAATAGGCGGCGGAGCTACCTGCACAAACTACCCATACGAACAACCCGCATGAACTACCCGTGCCCCGTCCATCGCGCAGTCCCGTGCCCCGTCCATCGCGCGGTCCGCCGTGGCGGACGCGATGGGCGGGAAACCACAAAAGCTGGTCACGCTTTGCTCAGCACATACTTCGCCGCATTCTTTCCTGCCGCATATCCCGAAAATGTGGTGAAGCTGAATTCCGAGCCGAATGGACTATAGCCGATGCTGGCCCAGTTCCCCACAACCACGCCGGCCGCGTAAAGGCCTTTGATCGGCCAGTCTTTTTTATCCACCACCTCAAGGTTATGGTTTGCGCGCAGGCCGCCAATGCATGTATCGATGCCTGAGTATCCCTGCATGGCATAGTAGGGAGGGGTTTTGAGTGGAAGAAGATACTCGGGATCCTTGAGTAACTCGGCATCATACTTATTTTCGCAGTAGCTGTTGTATCTCGCGATCGTATCCTTCAGCACCTCGGGATCGCAGCCGATGTACTCGGCGATTTCTTCCCACGAGTTGCCGATCTTGGCTCTGCCTTTCGCCACTTCCTCGGGAATACCTTTATCGAGGTCGGCGAGCCAGTTTGGACCGCCCATGGCCTCAAAAATGGCGTAGTTCTTTTTCTCTTTCTGGAAGCGCCGTAAGGTTTCCTCATCGATAAGTACATAGCAGACCTTATCCGGCTGCTTGTCCAGCGCCAGGCAATTCATCCAGGGATAGAAATTTCTCGTCACTCCGATTGCTTCGTCGGTAAAGCGGTATCCAAGCTTGTTAACTTTGATCAGATTGGGACGCCTCATCAGGGTTCCCACGCTTTCGTTGGTATTGTGCCCGTGAGGACCGATGAATAGTGTTGATATGTGGGTCGAGGCCGCGCCTATCTCCTCGGCCATAATCAGACCGTCGCCCGTGGCCCAGGCCAGATTGCCCATGATATGGACATTGGACATATCCTCGCCCGGATAAAACCTGGCCTTCAGCTTGTCGCTGCCCGATATGGAGCCTGTGCCTATGATGACTGCTTTGGCCGAGATTCTCAGCTCTTCGTCGCCGTGCGCGGCAACAACTCCCGTAACATTCCCTTTACTGTTCGTAAGTAGCTTGGTAGCCCTTGTTTCTGTGCGGACTTCAACTCCGTTTTCCTTCAGGTACTTCAACATGGCGGCCACAACTGCCTTGCCCAGCATGCCTTCCTTTGCCATGTGGTAGGTCTTGTAGAGTCTTTCGTGACAGAAAGATGTAACCTCGCCGAACTCGACCCCTTTTTTCTCCAGCCAGTCGATGACGGTCCCGGTGGTGGTGTACCAGTTGCGAACCAGTTTTGCGTTGCAGTTCCACGTCATCATGTCCATGTGGTGCTTGTACATATCGTCGACAGAGAGGTCGATTCCAAGCCGCTTCTGCACCGGGCTTGCAACCGAGAACTGCCCGGCCACTCCCACGTTCGTGGTCCCGCCGGTGTCTTTCATCCTTTCGAGGACGATGACGTTCTTTACGCCAGCCTCCACAGCGGTCGCCGCCGCGATAAGCCCTGCCCCCGCCCCGCCGATCACGCAGATGTCTGTCGACAGGTTGACGGTCCTGGCCGGAGCCTGGGGTTTCTCTTGAGCAACTGCGGCGCCGCTTGCTTCTGCCCGGGCATCGGGCACAAGATCGGCGGCAGCTCCGGCGGCTAGTGCGGCAGCCGTCCCCGCCAGCAGACTTCTGCGCGAGATGACTCTGGGATCGATTCCCTTTCCGTTCATGGTTACCCTCCTTGGTGGTTAAGCGGCCATGTAGCGCCGACCTCCCGGTCGGCTGTCGCGTGGGCCTCCAGGCCCACGCACGGTTTCCGCCGCGCGCATGCTCTTGTGCAGCCGCCCTGAAACACCTGACGTCATTTTTTGGAGGAGCTGCCAGACGGCTTTTCGTGTTCCGGCAAATTCTAATACAAACGGACGCTCCCCTATCGCGGCAACTCCGCCGGGACGCGCAGAGAAGCGCCAAGAACAAAGCCCCGTGCCCGTCCAAACAGAGTCCCGTGCCCCGTCCATCGCGCGGTCCGCCGCGGCGGACGCGATGGGCGGGAAACCACAAAGGCCCCCCGGGAATGGAAAACTCTGACCATTGGTATAATCGCCCGAGGAGCCGCAAGTCTCATGAATGCTTCCGATCGGCTGATTGTCGCTCTGGATTTCGACACCCTTGAACAGGCGAAGCGCCTGGTCGCCGAACTGAACGGGATCGCGAATTTCTTCAAGATCGGCTTGGGCTTGCAGCTCGACCCCGGCACAAACGAATTCATTCGCGCGCTCATCGCGAACGGGAAGAAGGTCTTCCTCGACTACAAGTATTTCGATATCGAAGCGACAGTTGAGCGGGCGGTCTCACAGGCATCGAAGATCGGCGTGAGCTTTCTCACCGTTCATGGCAATAGCTCCATCATTCAGGCGGCCGTGCGCGGCCGGGCTGTGAGCGAGATGAAGGTTTTTGCCGTCACGGTGCTCACGAGCCTGGACGCCGAGGATCTCAAGGAGATGGGTTTCCCCTGCTCGGTAGAGGAACTGGTGCTGCATCGCGCTGCGCAGGCAGTGAAGTGGGGATGCGACGGCGTAATCGCCTCTGGGCGGGAAGTGGCCATGATCAGAGATCGCGTGGGGAAAAGCCTCGTCGTCGTCACGCCCGGCATTCGCCCCGGCGGCTACGGCACAGACGATCAAAAGCGCACTATGACACCGGGACAGGCAATCGAGGCGGGCGCCGATTATCTCGTCGTCGGAAGGCCGATTACCGGTGCTCCGAATCCAAAGCAGGCGGCCACGGAGATTATTGTTGAAATCGAAGAGGCTTTGGGGAAACGGCAGAAAGTCAAGGCCCCGGCTTCGCGATAGCCGATCCCTGTTCCCTATTCCCTGATCCCTGTTCCCTGATCCCTTACTTCACGCTCACCTTCGGCTCCACGCTCAACCCCGGGCGCAGCTCATGATTCGGATCTTCCTTGGCCAGGTCGGTGAAATCGATGCGCACCGGAACCCGCTGCACCACCTTGACGTAGTTGCCGGTGGCATTTTCCGGCGGGAAGAGCGAGAGCACCGAGCCGGTCGCTCCGCCGATCTGCGTCACGCGGCCCGAATAGTTCTTGCCCGTCGAATCGACCGCAATCACCACCGTCTGCCCGGCATGCATGCGGCGCAACTGGGTCTCCTTGAAGTTGGCCGTTACCCACAGATCTTCAAGCGATACCAGGGTCATCAGGCTCTGCCCCGCCGAGACGTTCTGATCGACCTCCACGCTCTTGCGCGTGACGATTCCCGCCACCGGAGCGTAAATCTTCGTATAGCTCAGGTTCAATTTGGCCATATCGAGCTGCGCCTGCGCCTGCTGCACCTGGGCTTCGGCCTGCTTGGCGCGGGCGCTCTGCGCTTCCACCTGTTGCGGACCGGTCTGGGCAGACTTCAGCTGCGCCTCGGCCTGGGTTTGGCGCTCGCGGGCCTGGCGCACGGCATCCTCGGCAGCCTGCTGGCTGGCCTGGGCGCCGGTCAGCTCAGCCTTGGTGGCAGCGGCTGAGGCCACGGCCGCGTCGTACTGCTGCTTGCTGATCACGTCTTTTTCCACCAGCGGCTTGTAGCGCTCAAGGTCGGCCGCCGCCCTGGTGGCGTTGGCCTGCGCCTGCGCCACGCGCGCCCGCGCTGCGTCCAGTTGCTTTTCCGCCCCTGACAGTCCCGCCTGTGTTCCGGCCAGGTCGGCATCGGCCGAGCGCAAATTGCTGCCCGTGTTTACAGTCACGATGGGCACGTTCACGGTGGCTGCCGCGGCATTGGCTTTGGCGCTGGCCAGCTGGGCCTCGGCATTTTCCACTGCCACTTCGTAGTCACTGGGGTCCAGATCGGCGATCGGGTCGCCCTTCTTCACCAACTGGTTCTCTTCCACGTAAACCTTGGCCACTTGCCCGGCAATGCGCGAGCTGATCTGGATCAGGTGGCCGTTGACCTGCGCGTCGTCGGTGTTCTCGCTGAAAGTGGAGCGCCACCAGACTCCGAGCGCCGCCAGAACCACAACCACGATCACCACCGCAAAAAGGATCCTGCGGCCCGTTTGCGGCTGCTCAGGCTCGACGTCTTGCGCCGTTTCGGCCGGTGTTGGATAACTGTCCGCCACGATGACTTCCCTCCTGGGTCAAAGCCCGTTTTGCTCCTCTTGCGGTACATTCCGCGTTTTGCCCGGCGCCGAGCGGCTCTTTCGCTCGCCTGCCCCCGCCGTCTTACTGGCTTTGCTTCAGATAATCCCTGTAGCTCTGCCCTGCCCCCAGCGCGCGCGCCAGGCTGAGCTTGGCCATGTTGTGCCGGTAGAGGCTGGCCACGTACTGCTCATTGGCCTGCGCCACCGATTGCAGCGCCTGGCTCACGGCCAGGTTGTCGCTCACTCCGTTGGCATACCGCTCCTGTGCTTCCTTCAGTGCTTCGCCGGCCAGTTCCACGCTCGACCGCGCTGTTTCCACCAGTTTCTGAGCCGAGGTAATATCCAGCAGCGCATCCCGAACGTCGGCCTCTACCTGGGCGTTCCTGTCGCTCACCTGGTCCCGCGCCGTATCCAGTTGCGCCTGGGCCATCTCGGCCTCGCCCCGCAACGCAAACTCATCAAACAGCGGCGCCGTCAACGCGCCCGTGGCATCGCCGGTTCCGTGCGAATGGCCCAGCGTGCTGCCGATATCGCCGTAGTCGCCCGAAAAAGTGAGCGTAGGCAGCCGGTCGGCCGTTGCGGCCTTGCGTTGCTCTTCGGCCGCTTTGGTCTGCTCCTCCAGCGCCGCCAGGTCCTTGCGATTGGCCCTGGCTTCCTGAATCGCCTTTTCCACATCGGGTTGGTCAAAGACCGCATAGGGCGTCTTTTCGGCGAGATTGAACTTCTGGTCGAGCGGCAGCCCGATGGTGCGCGCGAGGGCCAGCTTGTCCTTCTCCAGGGCGTTTTGTGCCACGATGAGCTGCTGTTGCTGCGTCTGGTAATCGACGCGCGCCCGCAGCTCGTCCAGCAGAGGGGCCGTGCCCGCCTCGTGATTGGCCACCGCCTGATCCAGCGAAACTTTGGCCGTGGCCAATTGCGCTTCGACGCTCGTCACGCGCGCCTCGTCGGCCAGCGCCAGCAGATAGGCATTGCCCACCGTCAGCACCACCAGGTCGCGGGCGTCCTCGGCCGTCAATTGCGCCGCCTGGAAGTTGTGGCGCGCTGCCAGGTAGTTGCGCAGCGAAGCCACATCCACCAGCGACCAGTTCAAATAGGCCCGTACGTCCGTGTAGCTGAAGGGCCCGAGCACAACCGGGAATCCCTTGATGCGAAAGCCCTGGGCGGCCAGATCCACTTGCAGCACGTCCTCCCTGGCGCTGGCGTCTACCGACGGCAACAAGGCCTGCAACTCGCTCAGCCGCTCGCCACGCGCAGCAGCCGTCTGGGCGCCGCTCAGCAGCACTCCGAGATTGGTCTTCAACCCGCGCTGGACGGCGTCATCGAGAGTTATATTGACGGCCTGAGCCTGTGCCGGCCCCGCCGCTACGCTGCCCTGAAAAGGATTGGCCACTTGCGGAGCTGTGGGGGTCTGGATAGCGCGCTGCGCGTGCGCTCCTACAGCCGAAAATGCCAGCGCCGCCGCGCTCAGGATGAGACGCCCGCTGATACGGAATGAGCTCCTATTTGAAGATTCGGTCAAAGTCGATCCTTGCCTGACCTGCAGCCCGCTTGAGATGAACGAAAAATGGCGGTTAAGAAACCGGATACACAAGGAGCAACAAGCCCCTCATTCCAGTGTATCGAATCGGGGCGCGGATTGGGGGAGACGCGGTTGCTTCTGGGACTTCCAGGTGCCGACGCTTCCGCATTGGCGACAATACACTAGCAATCCCCTCCGTGATTTCAGCAAGGGCGTCGCGACTCAAGCACTTCAGGATCTCTAACCGACAGGGCCCGCAGCTAACGACTTGGCGGGAAGACAACGTTGATGGTTGTCTCGACTTCGACCGGCACGTTGTTCAGCAGGTACGGCCGGTAGGTCCATTGCAGGACAGCGTCCAGCGCAGCTTGCTGCAGCGAAGCGGGTCCGCCGAGAACGTGGAGTGCTTCCACGCCGCCCGTGGTACTGATAGTGGCATGAAGAACCACCGTGCCGGAGACATGATTCTTGAGTGCCTCGGCCGAATAGACGGGATCGATCTTGGTCTTGAGCAGGCTCACAGCCACGCCAGCGGAGACTGCGACCCTCTGTGGCGCTGGGAGGACGCAGGGCGGTAGCCGAAACTCGACTCCTTGAGATGTTTTCGCTTGCTCTGCTTCGTTTCGCCGTTTTGTGAACTCGATTATCGTACGCTGCGCCGCAACTTCAACGGAAGGCCCCTCATGCCCTACCTCATCCCATATCCGATAAGTTGGCAGGTGGGCATCAATTGCACATTTGACATGTTTCTTTGCATCCGTCACTGGTCGACCGGTCGAGTCCGTGCCCGGCGTCTTCTCAAATGCGGTGAGATACTCATCGCGTGTTGGCCAATGTTCCGTTAGTCCTCGCTTCAGCACAAGGATGGCTCGATCCAATTCCAGCACGAGCGACGCGCGGTTTGCCTCTACTGCCGCAGTTAGCGAATGTTGAGGAACCGTCTCGGGACTTTGAGAAGTTCCCGCCTGAAAGGCTAAGAGGCCGGCAGAAAGAACAATAAAGTTCGAAAAATGCACATTCGGACGCGGCATCGCTAACTCCATTCCGGATGGCAGAGACCTTGCACGACCTTCACCCTGTTGGTCAAGGAGTTCCGCGCGAGGCCCATCCCATGGATTGGGAGACTTAATACATTTAGACACCGCAGATATCGAAAAGTGCCGAGGACACCGGCTCAGAGGATGATTCATTGCCTTTCCGGGCAGATGACCGCCAAACCGGAACTTTCCCCTTGCGTTGCGCCCTCACTTCTCGCCGCGGGCATGCAGCAATTGCGAGGCCAGCGAGCAAAGTCCCAGCCGGAAAATCTCCGTCACGGCTTCGCGGCTCCAACCTGCGGCGCCTGGCGCACCGCTCGCCTGCAGCAGATCGGCTGTCTCCGCCGTGCTCAACCCGCCTACGCCGCGCAGCACAAACACCGTCCTCTGCACCACGGGAAGCTTTTCCAGCCACTGGCGCACGCGGCCGCGTTCCGGCCCGGCCATCATCCGTACAAGTTCCTCGCCGGTGATGCCGGTTGACTCCAGTTCGTCTTCCTCAATGCAAACATCGTCGGTCTTGATCCCTTCCGGGGCCGCAAGACTTCCCGGCCGCCTCAGCTCGATGACTTCAATTGCCGCTTGCGCCAGCGCCTTGTAGCCGTTTTTCCGGGCCTGCTCCACACTGCAGATGCAATCAAGTTCGGCGTTGGCCACCGCCTTCTCCACCACTTCTGCGCTCTCTTCGCCCTCGCCCACCAGCATGGAGGCCAGCCCATATAATCCGGCCGCGATCATGTCGAGAACATCGTTGGCCCGCGTCTCGGCCTCCGCCTCCTCGCGTGCGGTGGTAGGGGGAATTGTGCTGCCGCCTTGCGGGCTTGAGCCTTGTGCCATCGAACAATCTCCTCAGGGCCGGAACCACCGGCCCCTTTCTTCTATCCTTTCACAGCGGCCCCGAGAGTCAATCCGGCAAATGCTTGTAGTGCACACAAACCTGCCCAAACGCTGTAGGCTGCGAACACGGTTGGACCTAACCGGCGGCAGTTCAAGCCGCCTCGCCGATCCCTTCAACGGCCCTTTTACCAGGGCGCATTATTCAATATATCCAGGTACTGCTGGTACTCAATTTCGGTCAGGTACTTGACACTCCATCCGACGGGCGGCAGTGGTATCTCTTTGTTGCCCTCGAGCTTCCTGAAGTAGCTCCGCGACGCGACGAAGGGTTGAAGCAGCGCGCAATCCCTTCGGGAAATGAGTGACAGCAGGTTCTGCTGCGTATCCGCAGAAAGCTTGGGAATTGCATCGACATCCGGCTGCACGATCTTGCATTGATCGGTTAGAAACTGCGTGTCAGCGGCGGTGAGTTTTGCGGGCGACGCCCCCAGCGTCCCGCCCCCGTTGGCTTGCGCATAGCAAACCACGCCGGCCAACACGAGGATCAGCAACGGCACAAAAAATACGAGCCCTTTCTTCTTCATCGCGTCAGCCCTCCTTTCGCACCTCGCAACCTTCTCGTTGGGGATGGAATTCAGTCCATACTACACCTGTCTCATGACCCTCCCGGCAGGAGTCTGTCATGAACACATTTTTTGAGGCACTTCATACGGCTCCTACGCTATACCTCTTCCCTTTTTGAATGCCTCTTTGTTGCAATCGAAGACTTTACATTCCGTTCGCCGCGAAAACGCGATAGACTTTCAAGACGGCGCACGGACTTCGAACATGGCCAGAACTTCACACAAGCAGCCTCTTTTCAACGCCCGGGACCATTCCTGGATGGAGTTCAACCGGCGTGTCCTCGAGGAGGCCGAGGACGGCTCGAATCCTCTTCTGGAACGGGTCAAGTTCCTGGCCATCACCGGCTCCAACCTCGACGAGTACGTGGAGATCCGCCAGGCCGGCCTGGTGCAGCGCATCGAAGACGGCAATCGCGACCCAGGCTATGACGGCCTTACTCCCCGCGAGTCCCTCGACATTCTCACTGCCGACATTCACGCCTTCGTCGCCAATCAGTACCGTTGCTGGAACGAGAAACTGCTGCCCGAGTTGCGCCGCCAGGGCGTCCGCCTGCTCGACTGGCAGGAGCTCTCCGGCGAGGCCCAGGCCTACGCCATCTCGTACTTTCAGCGCGAAATCGATCCGCTGCTCACGCCCGTCTCCATCGATCCGGCCCATCCCTTTCCGCGAGTGCTGAACAAGGCTCTCTGCCTGGCGCTGCTGCTGCGCGCCAAGCGGCGCAGATCCGGCCCGCAGGTGCTCGGGGTCGTCACAGTTCCCCGTGCTCTGCCGCGCTTTATCCGCATGCCCTCGGCCGAGGGCCATTTCGATTACCTGCTCCTGCAGGACCTCATCGTTCAGCATCTCGCGGGCATGTACCGCGGCTATGAGCTCGTGGCCCATGCCGCATTCCGCGTCACGCGCAACTCCAACCTCTACTTCGAGGAGGAAGAAGCGCGCTCCCTGCTGGAGACCATCCGTGTCGAACTCCATAACCGCCGCAAGGGCGACGCCGTGCGGCTCGAAATTGAGGCGGGCGCCGACCCGGAGATCGTCGAGCGCCTCAGGGTCAACTTCAAACTGGAGCCCAGCGAGGTCCTCCACTGCGACGGGCCCGTGAACCTTGCGCGCGTGATGTTCCTGCACGACGACGTAGCCCGCGCCGATTTGAAGTACCAGCCCTTCACGCCCAAGGCCCTGGTGCTCAGCCGCGGCTCTTCAAACATCTTCGACGAGCTGCGCCGCCACGACATTCTGCTCCACCACCCCTACGACGGCTACGATCCGGTGGTCGAATTTATCCGCAGCGGCGCTCAGGACCCGGCCGTGGTTTCCATGAAGCAGACTCTCTACCGCACCAGCCACGACTCGCCCGTCTTCCAGGCGCTTACCGAGGCCGGGGCCAGCAAAGAGGCCACGCTGGTCGTGGAGCTGATGGCCCGTTTCGACGAGGCCTCGAACATTCGCTGGGCGCGCGCCATGGAAGATGCCGGCGTGCAGGTCTTTCACGGCGTCGTCGGTCTCAAGACCCACTGCAAGCTGGCCATGCTGGTGCGCCGCGACGAAGACGGCCAGACCCGCCGCTATTGCCATCTCGGAACCGGCAACTACAACCCCGACACCGCCCGCTTCTACACCGACCTGAGCCTGCTTACGGCCGAGCCCACGATCACCGAACGCGTCCACCGGGTCTTCAATTACCTCACCGCCCACGCCGAGCTTGACGACTACAGCCCTCTGCTTGTGGCCCCGCTCACCATGGCCGAGAGCTTCCTGCGCCTCATCCGCCGCGAGCAGGAGCACGCCCTTGCGGGACGTCCGGCGCGCATCATCGCCAAGATGAACTCGCTGCTCGAGCCTTCCGTCATCGAAGCCCTTTACGAGGCCTCGCGGAGCGGCGTCGAAATCGACCTCATCGTGCGCGGCCTCTCCATCGCGCGGCCCGGCGTCAGGGGCCTCTCGGAGAGAATCAGGGTCCGCTCCATCGTCGGCCGCTTCCTGGAGCACTCGCGCATCTTCTACTTCGCCAATGGTGGCAACGACGAATATTACACTGGCTCTGCCGACTGGATGGCGCGCAACCTCTTCGAACGCTGCGAGGTCGTCTTTCCCGTCTACGACCCGGCCGCGGTCGCGCGTCTCCGCGACGAAATCCTGCCCGCTTACCTCGCCGACACACTCAAGGCCCGCCTCCAGCAGCCCGACGGCAGCTACATCAGGGCCGGCCAACTGCTCAAAGACGCTCCCGCCTTCTCCAGCCAGGAATTCCTCATGCAACTGGCCGAGGGCAAAGCGAGTCTCGACGCCATCCCGAAGCCGCCCGCCGCCGCGTCGCGCGCCACGCCCCCGCCCACGCGCCCGGCGCCCAACGAGGGTGCCCCCGGTCCCTCGCCTTTGGGGACCGGGGCGGCGCCTGTGCCTGCGCGACCCGCGAGGAAACGGCTCCCGCCGAAGAAGAAGGGAATGGTCGCCGCCGGATGAAACCGGCCCCGGAGGGGCCCACGCGAGATGTTAGCCCAGGACAAGCGAAGCGCAGTCCTGGGAGAGGAGAGTAGCAAGACTCCCTTAGCCCCGTAGGGGCGACAGAAGCGGGGTATTGAAAGGGTACGCGCTTCAGCGTGAACGTAAAGACCTCAAAAACAAGCCCCGTGCCCCGTCCTTGCGCTTTTTTGCTGGCGCAAGGGCGGGAAACCACGGAAGCATCTGGGGGACGGGTGCTGGCCCAGGTTCTGGACAAGATGAATTCTCCCCTGAAAGCCGGCTGCCCAATCCCGGGGCCCCCACGGACGGGTCGAAGCTCAATCGGGCCATCGAAGCTCTGATCGCCGTCCCACCTTCCGGCTGAACGTGTTAAATCCATGTTAAAATCATTCGTCTGAATCGACTGCCAATGATCCTCTATCTCATGCGTCATGCTGACGCCGGAACCTTCCGGGGCAATCCGCTGCTGGATTCCAAACGAGGCCTCGTCAAGGAAGGCAAGCAGCAGTGCATTCTGATGGCTCGCGCTCTCATCGCTCTGGGCGCGCAGGTGGATCTGATCGTCTCAAGTCCCCTCAAGCGCGCCCTGCAGACGGCGCAGTTCGTGGGCACCGAACTCGGCTACGACGCCAAAGTTGAAATCAGCGAGGCGCTGAGCCCGAATGCCAGCTTCTCCGACTTGCAGGACATGCTGACAAAGTATGCCGGCCACGACGGTATTCTCGCCGTGGGGCACAATCCCAACGCTTTTCAATTTCTGGGCCGCCTGATTACCGGCAACGGCCCTGTTTCCGTCCGCATGCGCAAAGGCTCGATCGCCCGCGTCGATCTTGAGCACCATCCGCCGCGGCTGCAGTGGCTCATCGATCCGCGCATGGTCCGCTCCTTCTATCCCAGCACGCAGAAAAGCTCCCGGCCGAAGACCTCCCGGAAGTAATTCGCCTCCTTGCGCACCGACCACAGCTCCAGTTCCGCGCCCGTTCTCCCCGGCCGTATCACCAACCCCACCCGTCTGGGGTAGACACGGACCCTGATCTTCAGCACATCGGAGGCGCGGTCCTGGTTCAGCGCCACAGCCAGCCGCAGCAGCACCACTGCCTTGCGCACGTGCGGATGCTCCTCGGCAGGCAGATTGCGCAGGGCGCGGTCGCCTGGCTGCGGCCAGCTCTTGCCCAGGTAGCGCGCGATGGCCGAGATGATGGTTCGCTGCGATTGCGTATAGCCGTAAATCTCCGAGCTGGAGATGACGTATTGCGTGTGCCGATGATGACCCTGGTGATTGATGAATTTGCCCGTGTCGGATAGCATGGCCGCCGCCGCCAGCCAGCTTTCGTATTCAGCTGGAAGCTGGTGCAGCGTCTTCAATTCGCGGAACAACTCGAGAGCGTGCGCTCGCACCGGCTCGGCTCGCCGAGGATCGACGCCGTAGCGCCGCGCCGTGGCCAGCACACTTTCCCACCGCTCGTGCTCGAACTCGCGATGTACGGCGGCGCGCGCGTCCTGGGCGGCCAGCATCTGCTCCAGAATGCCGTCGCGCAGCCCCAGCGGAGAGTAGCGGAAGCCGCACAGGTGGAAGCTCTCCAGCAGTTCGGAGAAAACCTCGGCCCCGGCCACAATGATCTCCGCGCGCCGCGGTCCGATGCCCGGCACCGCCTCGCGCTGCGGCAGCGTCATGTGGGCCAGCCGGCCGGCCAGCTTGTGCACCGCCGGGGTGGGCGCAAGCCCGCTCAGGCCTGGCAACGCGCCCGTGCCGGACTTTGCCGCTCTTGCCACAGCGGCTCCGCCGTTTTTTCCGCCGGGCGAGCAGGCCGCGGCCAGCGCCGCGGCGGTTCCTGAGGTTGCGATCATTTGCGGCGCGGACTCGGCAGGGATTCTGCGCAGCACGCGCCCCATCTCGCGACGAATGAAGCGCCGCATCCGCTTGAGCCCGTCAGGCGGCGCCGGATCCTCGCCCAGGAACTCCTCGGTCAACCGCACCGCGCCGAGCGGCAGGCTAATCGTCTCCCGGATGCGCTTGTGTTCTGAGAGCGTCAGTTCGCAGCTTCCCCCGCCAAGGTCCACGAGCAGCACCCGGCCGGCCGCTTTTTTTTCGCCATGGGTCACACCCAGGTGGATCAGCCGGCCCTCTTCCAGGCCGGAGATGATCTCCATGTTCCAGCCCGTCTCGGCTTTGACCCATGCCTGAAAGGCCGGCCCGTTGCGCGCGTCGCGCACCGCCGAAGTGGCCACCACGCGAATCTGATCTACCCCCTGCGCCTGTACCGCCCGCTGAAAGCGCTTCAGCGCCCGCAGTGTCACGGCCATGGCCTCGGGCGAGATGATTCCCGACTCAAAGACGCTCGCCCCCAGCCGCGTCACCTCGCGATCCTCGAAGATGGTCCTCAGATCGTGCGCCACGACCCGGGCGATCTTCAGCCGGCACGAGTTCGATCCAACGTCCACCGCGGCAAGAGTACGCATGGTTTGGTCCGGTCCGTCCTTCAGCAGAGATTTGTCTCTGCGGTCAAGATACACGACCGGCGTTGACATGCGCTGAGAGTCGCCATATGTCGCTTAGACCAAAGTGTTCACGGCGCCGATTGCTCCGATCTCAGAAACGGAAGACTACGCCGTTGGAGAAACGCAGGTCGTATTGCCGGTTGTTGGCCACGTTGGGCAATTGCGTCATGAGGAAGTCCGCTCCTAGCAGGCGCAGCGAGATGCAGTGGGTAAGGCGAATGTTTATGCCGCCCCCGGCCTGCAGAGCGCCGCTGTTGGCGCTGCTACTGGTGCTCGATGGTCCGGGAAAGAGACTGTTAGAGGCGAAGACGCCTCCGCCCAGAACCTCGCCATAGAGGTCTACGCTATGAGGGTTCTGGTTGGCCAGATGGAGGGTGTAACGCGCCCCTCCCAGCACCGCGAATTGCGTAAGGCCGACGTTCGGCTCAATGGCAGACTTCGACTCGCCGTTCACTTCTGCCACCAGGCTCAGGCCTCTGGCCTTGCCGCCGAGGTCGTATGCTGCATCGACCGATCCACCCGGCAACACAAAACGGGACGTCGTCTCCGAGATCTTGGCCACCTTGTAGGTAAAGTTGAGGGCGACATCGAAGCCGTTCGCTGAAGCGCGCGCCGTAGGCCCCACGCCACCGGAAGAGGATTGTCCGGAGGCAGGCAGCGCCAATGCTCCCAAAATTATCGCCATCGTTGCACAGACAGGCAGAATATTTTTCATCTCGCTCTTCTCCTTGATTTCGTTACTCAACCGTGAGTGAAACGCTGGCTGTGTGATTCAATAAGCCGGAGGCGCCGGTGACCGCGATGCTGGACGTTGCCGGCGCCTGGCCGAAGTAGCCGGAGGCGATGCCGCCGCAGCCGCTCAACACCGCCGCGGCCGTGAGTCCTGCTGCCAAGAGCAGCAGGATTGAGAGCATGCGGCTCAGCCTGCGGCCGGCGCGGCGGAACTTGCCGGCAAGCGGCAGCAGCAGCAGCGCCACGGCCATCAGCGGCCATCTCGCGCCCTGTGCCGGCGATTGCGGCGGCAGGTTGCGCGACAGCGTGGTGATGGGCGTGGTTACCGTCATCGTCACCGTGGTTGAGCCCGCGTTGGCCGCGATCGACGTGGGAGTGAGGCTCGCGGTGGCGCCGGTGGGCAAGCCTGCGGCGGTCAACGCGATCGCCGCCGGGAAGGTGGTAGCGGGCGAAACCGGAGCCACCGTAAAGGTGAAAGTAGCCGTTCTGCCAGGCTCGATGGTGGCCGACGACGAACCGGTGGCCGCGATCGAGAAGTCTACCACCACCTCGGCAAACGCGGTCGTGTTGGACGAACCCTGGTTGCTCGTGTCGCCGGGATACTGGGCGGTAATTGAGTGCGAACCGGCGGACAGGCTGGCTGTGGTGAGCGTGGCGATGGCCGAGGCCCCGCTGCCGGACGCGCTCAGCGTTCCCGTGCCGATCGAGGTCGACCCGTCATAGAAAGTCACCAATCCGGTGGGCACGACGCTGCCTGTGGTCGGACTCACCGTGGCCGTCAAGGTGACGGAGTTCGTCAAAAACACCGGGTTGGCGTTCGAGGTGACCGCTGTGGTCGTCGGTTGCGTGTTGATGACCGTGAAGTTCTGGCAGGCTGAAGAGCCGGTGTAGTCCAACGTGTAACCGGACGATGGCGCCCACTGCGAGCAGATCGTGACCGGACCCAAGTCAAGCGTGGAGCCCGCACTAACTACAATTCCGCCAACGGTCGTAAGGTAGTACGTCATTGTGCCGTCAGCGCTCACGTTCGTTGTGCCGGCCATTGCCAAAGCATCCAGTTGACCGGTTGTCGGCCCCGTGGAGGCGATGATGTTGGTCGACGACGGAGTCCAGCTGATGGTGGTGGATGCGGCATTCACCGCGATCGTCTGGCACAGCGACGCCGAGTTGTACTGCGACGAGTAATCCGACGAGGGCGTCCACTGCACGCAAAGCTGATTGCTGCCGCCGGGCAGGATCGTAGCAGCCGTGGCCGTGGCGCCGGTCAACGAACCCACGGTATAGGCGAAGGTGCCGTCGGCGCTGATGTCGTTGCCGCCGTAAGTAGCCGTAGCGGCAAAATCGCCCGATCCCAGCGCCGCGCCATAGGTGATGGGCGTCGTCGGGCTCCAGTTAATGGTGGGTTGACCGGCTTGAACAGGAGCAGCTGAGGCGACAAAACCATAAGCGGCAATGTTGCTCATCAGGAACCCCACTTGCGCGCCTTGGGTGGAAGTCGCCGCCTGGCTATCGGTGTCATAAGCGTAGAGGATGTGAAAGCCTGGCTGGAGCGTCCCCAGAGTGCCTGAGTACGTTTGGCCGCTCTGCAATGTTGCTGCCTGCCAGGGCCCTTGCCAGGTGTCCACAGCGAAGAGGAGATTGTCCGGCGTCGGGGCCGTAGGGGCGAAGCTGCTCGAAGCCGTAAATGTAAAGGCAGGCGTCAAGCCGGTGGCATTGCCGGTGACCGGGGTAATGCTTGCCTGGAGCGGTATCGTCGACACCTGCTGCTCGGTGATCGCCGTAACGTTGTTGCTGGCCCAATTGGCCACGTAGATGGTGCCGGTGACAGGGTCGACGGCCACCGCAATCGGGGTCCGTCCCCGTGCTGACCGTGGTAAAGGTGTTGGTGGCGCCGTCAATCACCGTAACGATGTTCTGATTCCCGTCAGTCACGTAGATCTTGTTCGTGTTGGTGTTGATGGCCAGGCCTGTGGTGTAGCTGGCGTTTGCGTTGGTGATTGTGGTCATCGCATTGCTTAAGGCGGCGTTAATCACCGTGATGGAGCCGCTGGTCGAATAGCCCACATAGATTTTGTTGCTGATGGGGTTGACAGCTATCACGCTGGGCTGCTCGCCGGAGAGCAAGCTAAGGGTGGTGTTTACTGTCGTACCATTGATCACCGTCAGGTTGTCGCTTCCCTGATTGATCACATAGGTCATATTGGTGACGGGGTTGACAGCCACAGCCAGTGCGTAGGTGGCGTTGCTATCGGTGACCGTAGTGGTGGAGTTGGTTGCGCCATCAATCACCGTGACGTTGTTGCTGCTCCCATTGGCCACGTAGATCTTGTTCGTGGCCGGGTTGACGGCAATGCTGCGCAGGATGCCAGTACTGGCATTGGGATCGGTGACCGTCGTCGTGACAGCATTCGTGGCGCCGTTAATCACCGTTACGTTCTGACTGTCCGCATTTGCCACGTAGATGGTGTCCGTAACAGGATTGACTGCGACCTCGAGGGGGTCATTGGCGTTGGGATCCTTAACCGTTGTTGTGACAGAATTGCTGGCGCCGTCAATCACCGTAACGTTGTTGCTGTCCCCATTGGCCACGTAAATGCTATTGGTCATGGGATTGACGCCCACGGCTGTGGGGCTGGCTCCAGCGCTGACTGTGGCCGCGACCGCATTCGTTGCCCCGTTGATGACCGTGACGTTGTTGCTGTCTGTGTTGGCCACATAGATCTGGTCTGGTAACCGGGTTGGCGGCTATTTGGATGGGGTTGAGTGGCATTCGAGTCGCTAACCGTGGTCGAGAATTCGTAGCGCCGTCAATCACCGCAACCTTGCCGCCAGAAAAGCTCGCCGTATAAATTTTATCGGTGACAGGGTCGAGGGCCAGTGGACCGGGGACAAACCCGACCGTAAGCGTAACGGTATTGTTCGTGGCGCCGTCAATCACCATGACATTGTTGCTGCTGCTTTGGATGGCCACATAGATCTTGTTGTTGATGGAATCGATGGCCATAGCGCGGGGGGCGTTGCCGGCGGTAATCGAGGTGACTAAGGTATTGGTTGCGCCGTCGATGACCGAGACCGTGCCGGAGTTGTTGTTGGTCATATAGACCATGTTGGTGACGGGGTTGACCGCCAGGGCCCAGGGATAAGAGGCGTTGGGATCGGTGATCGTGGCGACGACTTGATTCGTCGCGCCGTCAATCACCGAGACCGAGCCGGGGATAACCCCGGGGTTGTTCAGATTCGCAACGTAGATCAGGTTTGTGACCGGGTTGACGGCAATGGCGAAGGGGTAAGTGCCCACAGCGACCGTAGTGACCACAGTATTGGACGCGCCGTCGACCACCGTGATGTTGCCGGACCGGTCGCTTACATAGATTTGGTTGGTAACGGGGTTGACAGCCAGGTTATAGGAGGCATTCGGGAGGGAGATGGTAGTGGTGATGGCATTCGTCGCGCCGTTAATCACCAGGAGACTATTGGTTCCAGACACGTAAATCGTGTTGGTGTCAGGATTGACGGCCAGGTAGTTGTAGTTTGCGCCGCTGACCGTGACACTGCTGTAAATTGCCGGTTGAGGAGTTATAGACCAGGAGCCGGGGCGCATAGCCAGAAATGGAAATCAACTCGTAGAACTTGTGAGTGACCGGGTTGACGGCCACGCCGCCGTTGGTGGAGGCTCCGTTGAATATATAGCTTTGATAGGAAGTGTTGTTCGTGCCATCGACCCAGACATAGCTATTCGAACCGCCGCCGGCAACGAGAATCTGGTCGGTGCCGGGGTCGAGGACCATGCCGCTTGAGGATATCCCGCAAAAAGGGCAGGGGTCGGAGATCGTCGTAGTAACGGTCTGAGCCTCGGCCGGCGGCGCGGCAAGCAGGCCCATGAGCACAACCAGGCATCCCGCAAGGGCATACAGAACAAGACAGCCTGAGAGCAAGGAAGAACGGCGAATGAACTCGAGGCGAAACATGGCGAAACTCCTCCTGGTGTTCAACTAATGGAAAAAGCGCGCAAGGATCATGCGGCATGGATCGAGCACGATCCACTTCCCAAAGTTGGCCCTGGACCCTGGTCGGAGCTTCCGTTGATCCCTGCGTACTCGAGAACAAACTCCAACCGGGTGATTTTTCGAGTTTCGCCGGTAACTTAACTGTTCCATTTGGAAAAGTCAAGCCTTTTTTCTTCTGCACTTTCGGGGGAAATAAATTCACCGCGAAAGCCAGGATTGCGCCTGGCAATCGAGGATTCGCCGGTAACGCGGAATGTCGCCTGCACATTTCGTCAGATCCGGCAAAAGGCCTCATTTAGCCCGGGACGTGAGCCTCGGGCTCGCATGAGGACAACGTCGTTCGACTGCTATTCTTTGAAGGACAGTCAGAAGCCTAATGAGCGAAAAGACCCAAACATTCGACCGCCCTGCCAAGGCCCCGTCTACCTTTGCCGCATGGATTCTTCTTGCGATCATCTTCGCCGCTGTATATCTCGCCTCTCTTCCTTCGCCGCCGCTGATGGACGACGTGGACTCGGCCCACGCCGAGGCCGCACAGTACATCGCCGACACCGGCGACTGGATTTCGCCCCGCATCGACGGCTTCCGCTACATTGAAAAGCCGCCTCTTCCCTACTGGACCGTCGCACTCATTTACCGCGTCACCGGGAAGGAGAACTCCTTTACCACTCACCTGCCCAACGCTCTGGCCATGCTGGCGCTGGCCTGGCTGGCATGGCTCTGGACGCGCCGCGCCTGGGGCGGCCGCGCCGGGCTTTACGCCGCACTCGGCGTGCTGGTCTCGATCGGACCCTTCATTTACACGCGCTTTATCATTCCCGAAGCCATTCTCGCGCTATTTCTTTTGGCCGCTTTGTACGGGCTGATTACGGGCCTGGAGATGGACCGGCCCAACCGCTTTTACTGGTGCTGGGCCGGCGTGGCGCTGGCCCTGATGACCAAGGGCCTGATCGCTCCCGTCTTCTTTCTGGGCGCGGCTATTCCCTACCTCTGGCTCACCGGCCAGTGGCGCCGCTGGCGCGAGTACAAGCCCGCCACGGGCCTTGTGCTCTTTCTTCTGATTGCCGCTCCCTGGCACATACTTTGCGGATTGGCAAATCCCGATCAGGGACATGCGGTGGGCAACCACCCCACCTTCGGCAACGTGCACGGCTTTTTCTACTTCTACTTCATCAACGAACACGTGCTGCGCTTCTTCAACCTGCGCTACCCGCACGACTACAACAAAATGCCGGCGGCCGTTTACTGGCTGGCCCATCTGGCCTGGCTATTCCCGTGGAGCATCTTTCTGCCCGCCGCGTTCGCTCTCGCATGGAAGACCCGCCACCGCTGGCTGGAATTCATTCGCGACAAAGCCACCCTGGGCGCCGATTCCAGCCCCGCGCCGGCTCAGCCCGGCAGCAATGATCTTGCGTCCTGCCTGCGCTTCCGCGCTCGCACCATCTGGCTGCTCGGCCTGTTCACGGCCTGGACACTTCTGTTCTTCTCGATCTCGACAAACCAGGAGTACTACACGTTTCCTGTGTGGCCGCCGCTGTTCATGCTGATCGCCGGCGTGGTGGCTGAGATTGAAGAAGGCAAGGCAAACGATGGGGGCAAGCCGCTCGTTTCCACTGCCTGGCTGACCGGAGCCCATGCCGTACTGACCGTCATCGGCGTCGCCGCCGCGCTGGTTCTTTTCTGGGGCCTGTGGACCTCGCGCCAACTGCCCTACGTCGACGACATCGGGACACTGCTGGCTCACCGCGGCGTCGGAGACTACACGCTCTCCATGTCGCACCTGTTCGATCTTACGGGAGCCTCATTCGCAGCGCTGCGGCTGCCCGCGGCGCTGGCCGCAATCGCATTGCTCGTCGGCCCGGCCGCGAGCTGGATTCTCCGCCTGCGCAGCCGTCATCTAGCCGCGACAGTCACTTTGGCCCTCACCTTTTCGGTTTTCCTCATCGCCGCACACATTGCCTTTGTGCGCTTCAGCCCCATGCTCAGCTCCGAGAAGATGGCCGAAACCATCAAGCAGAAGGGCTCGCCCGCCGACACCTTCATCATCGACGGAGACCAATCCGACGGCTCTTCGGTGATCTTCTACACGCATGGCTTTTTGCGGGGACTCACGCTGATCGTCGTCCCTCAATGCGGCCAGCACGGGGAGGGTTCCACGTTGCTGTGGGGCTCCTGCTACCCCGACGCGCCAAGAATCGACATCAGCGAGGACGAGCTTTCGCACATCTGGGGAACCGGCAACCGCAAGTGGCTCTTCGCTCAGGACGCGAACCAGACCAAGGCCGAGCAGTTGCTGGCCGGCCGTCTCTATCCCGTTCAGTCCCTCGCCGATAAGGCGCTCTGGACCGACCGGCCGCTGCCGTAAGCCTTCCGGCTTGCCGCGGGTTTAAGCCGCTCGCCACCATCTTTCCTCCTCGTCCCTCTGCCGCGCACATTGATACACTAGCCTGAGCGGGGAAGAATCGATTGACCGGGTACATTGAAGCCTATTTCAGAGATCTCCACAACGCGCTGGAATCGGTGGGCTGCACCGACGCGCGCGGGGAAAAGCTCACGCGCGACGAGGCTTACGTGCGCACTCTGGAGATGGCTGTAACCGCGGCCCAGGCGGGCTCCAAGCAGATCTTCATCGGCAATGGCGGTTCGGCCGCCATCGCCAGCCACATGGCCATCGATTTCAGCAAAAACGGCGGCCTGCCGGCCGTCTGCTTCAACGACGGCGCCGCTCTCACCTGCCTCGGCAACGACTTCGGCTACGAAGAAGTTTTCTCCCGCCAAATCGATTTTCACGCCCGCGCGGGCGATGTGCTTTTCGCCATTTCGAGCTCCGGTACATCGAAGAATATCCTCAAGGCGGTCGATGCCGCTCTTGCGAAGGGCTGCCGTATTGTCACCCTGAGCGGTTTCAGCCAGGAAAACCCGCTCCGCAAGATGGGCGAGGTCAACTTCCACATCGCGGTCAATCAGTATGGGATTGTGGAGGTGGCGCACACCGCGCTCATTCACGCCGTGGTCGAACTGAAGCGCGCGGCCGAAGAATCCGTCGCCGCCAGGGCGGCAAACTAAATGATCATCAGCAAGACACCCTGTCGCCTGAGCTTCGCCGGAGGTGGAAGCGACATCGAAAGCTTCTACCACGAGCATGGCGGCGCCGTCATCAGCGTCACCATCGACAAGTACGTTTACCTCACGCTCCAGCAAAAGTTCGACCGCCGCATCCGCATCGGCTACTCGCGCACCGAGGAAGTCGACCGCGTGGATGAGATTCAGCATCCCATCGTGCGCCATTGCCTCAATCTGTTGGGTCCACGCAGCGGCATTGAGATCACCAGCCACGCAGACATTCCGTCGAGAGGCAGCGGCCTGGGCTCTTCGAGTTCGTTTACGGTCGGCCTGCTCAACGGTCTCTATGCTTTCCAGGGCCGCCATGCGGCTCCGCAGTTGCTGGCCGAGCAGGCCTGCCATGTCGAGATCGATCTCTGCGGCGATCCCATCGGCAAGCAGGACCAGTTCGCCGCCGCCTTCGGCGATCTCCGCATGTACCACTTCCACCCCGACGGGACGGTCAAGGTCGAGCCGCTCATCTGCCGGACAACGACCATTGAAAAGCTCCAGCACAATCTGATGATGTTCTACACGGGAATCACGCGCAGCGCCGGCGACATTCTCAAGGAGCAAACGCGCGTTCTCGGCCAGGAGCGCGCCGCCATTGAGAAGATGCAAGCCATCGTTGCCCACGCTCACGCCGTGCGTCACGAGCTGGAGAACGGCAACCCCGACGGCGTGGGCGAGATTTTGCACGAGAGCTGGATGCTCAAGCGCGGCCTGACCAATGGCATCACCAGCCCGGAGATCGATGCCTGGTATGAGGCGGCCCGCGCGGCCGGCGCCATCGGCGGCAAGATTCTGGGCGCGGGCGGCGGCGGTTTCCTGCTTCTCTATGTGCCTGCCGAGCGCCAGCCCGCCGTCAGGCATTCGCTCCGGCAGTTGCGCCGCATCCCCTTCCGCTTTGAAAGCGAAGGCAGCAAAATCATCTTCTACAACCCGACCACACTCGATGCCGAGCGCGACAACGAGGAAGCATTGCCCGCGTCGGGGCTTTGAAAGGCGACAGCGTGGAAGTAGTCATCCTGGCCGGGGGCAAGGGGACGCGCTTGGCGGCGCGCACCGGCGGCCTGCCTAAATCGCTTGTTCCCATCGGCGGCAAGCCCCTGCTCGCGCATCAATTCGAACTGCTTGCCCGTCACGGCGTCCGGCGCGCTACGCTGCTCTGCGGTCATGGGGCCGAGGCCATTCGTGCGTTTTGCGGCGACGGTTCCCGTTGGGGTCTCGAGATCGTCTGCATCGACGAGCCCGCTCCGCTGGGGACAGCCGGCGCCGTCATCGCTTCACTGGCCAAGCTCCCGCCGGAGTTCATCGTTCTTTACGGCGACACCATGGTCAATGTGGATTTGAGGCGCCTTTGCGCGGCACATGCCGCCAGCGGCGCTCAGGCCACTCTTTTGCTGCATCCGAACGACCACCCCTGGGACTCGGACCTTGTAGAGACCGATGAGCACGGCCGAGTGATCGCCATCCACGGTTATCCGCACCCGCAAGGAGCGGTGCTGCCGAACCGCGTGAATGCCGCTCTTTACGTGATGAAGGCATCCGCGCTCGCAGGCTTCAAAACGCCCGCCGCCCCCCTCGACTTCGCCAAGCACGTTTTTCCCGTCCTGGTCGAGCGCGGCGTTCATCTCCACGGCTATCGCAGCCCGGAGTACATCAAAGACGCGGGAACCCCGGAGCGGCTTGACCGCGTGGAACGCGACCTCGCGAGCGGCAAAATCGCCGCCTCCAGCCTCGACATCGCCCGGCCGGCCGTCTTCCTCGATCGCGACGGCACCATCAATGAGGAGATTCCGTTTTTGAGCTGGCCCGAGGGCTTCCGGCTGATCCCAGGCGCCGCCGAGGCCATTCGCATCCTGCGCGACGCCGGCTACCGCATCGCCGTCGTCACCAATCAGCCGGTGATTGCGCGCGGCGACTGCTCGCTTGCCGACGTGAACCGCATCCACGACCGGATGGAAATTGAGCTCGCCCGCGAAGGAGCATTCATCGACGGCATTTACCTCTGCCCGCATCACCCTGACAAGGGCTTCGAAGGCGAGCGCGCCGAGCTGAAGTTCGCGTGCGACTGCCGCAAGCCGCGCCCGGGCATGGTGCGCCAGGCGGAGATAGAACTGAATCTCGACATCGAGCGAAGCTGGGTGATCGGAGACCGCACCGGCGACATTCAGTTGGCAAACGACTGCGGTATGCGCTCCATCCTGCTCCGCACAGGCATGGGCGGCCGAGACCAGCGCTACCCCGCTGTGCCCGACTTTACCTGTAACGATCTGCTGGCTGCCGCCCACATCATCGCCGCGCAGGATTCCGAAGGCAAGCGCTAGTTGATCACCTTCGAAAAGGCCCGATAGGGGCCAGTCGAAGTTAGCCCAGGACAAGTTCGCGTCAGCGGACGCAGTCCTGGGTTGAGTGCCTGGTTCGGACCGCAGGCCCGTAGGGGCGGCGCGAAAATGGTCCTCATGGGTTGGTTACGAAGGGCTACGATAAAAGGAGAGACACCGTCAGCCCTATGCATTTGCTTGGAATCCTCATCGCCGCTGTTGCCGCCATCGGCACGCTATCCTCCACCGTCTTCCTCGTTCTCGCCATCGTCGGGGCGCGCCGCTTCCACTTGATTGCCCGTGGGCAGAAGGCATTTGAGTCAGCGCTCAGCGACGAGCAGCTCCCCTTCGTCTCGGTCCTCAAGCCGCTCCACGGCATGGAGCCGCAGCTTGAAGAGAACATCGAAAGCTTCTTCATGCAGGACTACCCGGATTACGAGATTCTGTTTGCGGCCGACAGCGGCGACGATCCGGCTCTTTTGCTAGCCCGCGCGGTAGCGGCCAGGCATCCCGGCCGGGAGGTCATTTTTCTGGCGAACGGCGAGCCCCCGTGGCCCAATCCGCCGGCCTATTCCTACTTCCGCATGGCCGAAAAGGCGCGCGGCACGATTCTGGTCACCAGCGACAGCGACGTGATCGTCAGCCCGGATTATCTTCGCCAGGTGGTTCCGCCCCTGCTTCACCGCTCCACCGGAATGCTGACCTGTGTCTACCGGGGCCTGAGCACGGGCGGATTCTGGTCGCTCATGAATGCCATCGGCATGAGCGTGGAAATGACGGCCGGCGTCTTGATTGCGAACTGGATGGAGGGGATGAAGTTCGGCCTCGGCCCCACCATCGTCGTCCGCCGCGACGCTCTAGACGCCATTGGGGGCTACCGCGCCGTGGGCGAGTACTTTTCCAACGATTTCGTCATCGGCAATTTCATCGCCGCTAAAAAATTCGAAGTGGTTCTCTCCCGGCACATCATCTCGCACGTGGTACCGCCCATGAGCTTCAGCCGCATGTGGCAGCACCAGTTGCGCTGGGCCGCCGGAACGCGGCGCTCGAGGCCGCTCGGCCACCTCGGTACGGGACTGGTTTTCGCCGTTCCTTATGGCATTCTCGCGCTGATCGCAGGCCTGATACTCGGCCATCCCTGGTTGGGCGCGGCCGTGCTCGCCTGGTCGGTGGTCAACCGCGTCATCGAGTCGCTCGTGATTGGCTGGGGCGTGGTCCGCGATCCCGTGTGCCTGCGCCTTCCCTGGCTCTACGCCGTCCGCGACGCGCTCGGCTTTGCGGTGTGGGCAGCCAGCTACATCAAGCGCCGGATTAGCTGGAGAAACGGCCGCTTCGAGCTCGCCGAAGACGGCAAGGTCCGCATGCGCGACCGCGAAGGAAGAATCGTAAATATCGAGGAATTGAAGAATTGACAGGCCCTAGAGGCCAGCGCAAGCTCACGGCCTGCGCGCCGATGCCGCCCGCGGCGGCGCAATAGGCTTGCGCAGCGGCACGATTGCGCCGGCCGAGCTCGGCGGCGCCGCCTGCTGAAAGCGCGAGAGCATTTCGCTCCGCACGTACTCCACGAAACTTTGCATCTGCCGGTTCATTTCTTCCATCCGTTCGCGCATCTGCAGGATGATGGCGATGCCGGCGATGTTCACTCCCAGGTCGCGGGCCAGGTTCAGGATGAACTCCAGCCGCTCCAGGTCCTCGTCGGTATAGAGCCTGGTGTTGCCTTCGGTGCGCGAAGGCTTCAGCAGCCCCTCGCGCTCGTAGAGCCGAAGGGTCTGCGGGTGGATCTCGTACATCTCGGCCACCGCCGAGATCATGTATGCGCCCTTGCTCTTTCGTTTCGCAGCCATCTGAAATCCGTTAACCAACTGCCAGAAGCTTATCTCGCCAGTTTAGTGTTTGCATCCGGTACGGCTTCAAAAGCTCTTTGAGCTGCTTACCAGCACTGCGCACAAAGTAATAGCCGTTCTTGGTCCACGAATCTGTCTTGGAGTATCCCTTCTCATCCATCACTTTCAGTGCTTCTTTGAAGCTGAGAAGGTAGACTTCTCCTTTGTCCCCGGCATTCACATTCCAAACATAAGCAATCAGGAGATTCGGAACCTTTTCGTATTTGCGGTCAAGAGAGAATGACTCCTGAGTTGAAGCCTTCATCTGCACGGGACGTGCGTTGAATTCATTCTCATCCCGGTAAACGATCAGGTCGATTCCCTTGTCCCGCAAGGGCTCGGCAACTTCAAGCCCCGCAGCAACCAATCGTGATATCAGCAAGTGTTTGCCGGCAATCTCAACCAACTGAGAATCGCTCTCGCCTGGTATAAGCGGGTCATTCATTTCCGGTTCACCGGTAAGGAGGGTCACAGTATGGCCCTTGGCGTATCGTTCGGAGTGTCTTCCACGAACCGCCTTCGAAAAATCGAACCTGTTTCGTAGTTCCTGTTCGCCTTTACTCATTTGCGTTTTCATACTCCCTCCTTTCCCAGGGTTCAGCGATTCTGGCGCTGATTAACCGTAATTTGAATCCACGCTCGGCAAAGACCAACGTCAAAATGCGCCCTTGTCTCGACCGGCCGATAGCTAAATAGCGAAACTCATCGAAGCTGTGCTCGCGATCGGGCACCTCAAGGTGGTCCTTATCGCCGAATATCGTCTTTGCCTCATCAAAAGAGACCTTGTGCTTCTTGAGGTTCTCAGCTGCTTTGGCAGGATGCCATTCAAACTCAACACCGCCTGTTTCTTCCTGCTCTCTTCGTTCCCGATCATCTTTCATCAACACACCGCTTGCGCCAACTTGTTGCCTGTTCGCTCACAGCTTATCAAAGAGAGTCTTCCTCGGGTCCACCGGGTTCAACCGTGCCAGCTCGCGCATGATCTCGCGGCTGCGCTCGTCGTTGAGGTGCGGCACAGTCACTTCCACGGTCACGATCTCGTCGCCGCGCTGGCCGGGGCTCTGCGCGCTTTCGACGCCCCGCTCGCGCATCCTGAGCTTCTGCCCGCTCTGCGTGCCGGGAGGAATCTTCAGTTGAGCGCGCCCATCAATTGTGGGCACATCGACTTTGGCGCCCAGCGAGGCCTCGGCCACCGTCACCGGCACTGTCAGCAGAATGTCGTCCCCGGCCCGCTTGAAGACTGGATGCGTGCCGGTGCGCACAATCAGGAACAGATCGCCCGCAGGCCCGCCGTTGACCCCGGCGTTTCCCTTGCCCTGCAGCCGGATCCGCTGGCCGTCGCGCGTGCCCGCCTTGATGCGGAATTCCACCGTCTCCGACCGGCTCACCGTACCTTCGCCGTGGCAGGTCGCGCAATCGTTCGAAGTGTGCCCCGTTCCGTTGCAGCGGGGGCAGGTGATGTTGAACTTCATCCGCCCGCCCATCTGCGTCACCTGGCCCGTGCCGTGGCACTCGGGGCATTGAATGGTGCCGCCGGTATGCGCCTGGCCGTGGCAGGTGGGGCAGCTCTCCTGCCGGTTGATCTGGATGCGCGCCTGACCCCCCCGAATCGCCGTCCAGAAGTCGACCGTCGCCTGGTACTCAAGGTCCGATCCCGGTTGCGGTCCGTGCGGATGCTGCTGCTGATGCTGAGATCCGGAGAAGATTCCGGAAAAAATGTCCTTGAAACTGCCCCAGCCCGATTGTCCTGTTTCGGCGCCCTGCTGATGATGGCCGAAGTCCCCGCTGAAGCCCGAAAAATCGAAGCCGCCGAAATCCACCGGCCCGCGCCCGCCCCCGGCCTGCTGCTGCCTTGCATACGCCTCGGCCGCAGCCGGGTCGATGTTGTCTGAGTAGAAGCCGAGCTGGTCGTAGACCTTCCGCTTCTTCTCGTCGCTCAGCACGTCGTTGGCTTCGGAAATTTCCTTGAACTTCTCTTCGGCCCGCTTGTCATTGGGATTCACGTCAGGGTGGTACTTGCGCGCAGCTTTGCGGAAGGCCTTGCGAATCTCCTCCGGCGTGGCCGTCTTCTTCACTCCGAGCGTCGCGTAATAGTCCTTGTTGGTCGTCGTGGCCATGGTTGTTTCCGTGCAATCCGATCGCTCTTTGCGCTGATTCAGGCCAAAGAGCTTCTAATCTTCATTCCCCATTATGCTGCAACGTCAAACCGCTCGATCTTCGGCCGCTTCTTCGCAACTCCCGCCGGATTTCCCTTCTTTTCGGCGCGCCGCATTTGATTATCTACCGCGATGGCGTTGCCTGCGATCGTCATTGGAGCCTTTGATTGCAATGAAAGAACAACCTCAGATCCTTCAACTCGCTTAGCTCGCTCAAGATGACAACGCCTGCGGAACTGAGCACTACGAATCGGGGTGGGCGTTGACAGCCCACCCCGAAGTTTTTCCGCCCCGAAGAGCGGCGCCGCCTGAACGGCTAGTTCTTCTTCTCGTCCACATCCATGTACTCGGCGTCGATCACTTCCCCTTCCTTCTTGCCGCCGGCTGCACCCGCATCCGAAGCCCCACCCGGCGCAGCTCCGCCCGGCGCGGCTCCCGCCGCCTCCGCCGAAGTCGCCTTGTACACGGCCTCGGCCAGCTTGTGGCTGGCGTGGGTCAGCTTTTCGTGCGCGGCCTTGATCTCCGCGGTTTTCGCCGTGCCTTCGAGAACCTTCTTCGCCTCGGCCAGCGCCGCTTCCACGTCGCTCTTGTCCGCGGCAGCCACCTTTTCGCCGCTCTCCTTGAGCATCTTTTCGATGTTGTAGACCATCGAGTCGAGCTGGTTGTGGATCTCGATGTGCTCGCGCTGCTCCTTGTCCTCCACGGCGTGGGCATCGGCCTCTTTGGCCATCTTCTCCACTTCTTCCTTGCTCAGGCCCGAGCTCGAAGTGATGGTGATGCGCGTGTCCTTGCCGGTGGCGTTGTCCTTCGCGGTCACGTTCAGGATGCCGTTGGCGTCGATGTCGAAGGTGACCTCGATCTGCGGAATCCCGCGCGGCGCCGGCATGATGCCGCCCAGCTTGAACTTGCCCAGGGTGCGGTTTTGCGCGGCCAGCGGGCGCTCGCCCTGCAGCACATGCACCTCGACTTCGGTCTGGTTGTCGGCCGCGGTCGAGAAGGTCTCGGTCTTTTTGGTCGGGATCGTGGTGTTGCGCGGAATCATGGTCGTGGCCACGCCGCCCAGCGTTTCGATCGACAGCGTCAACGGAGTCACGTCGAGCAGCAGAAGGTCCTTCACCTCGCCCGCCAGCACCCCGGCCTGCACGGCCGCGCCTATGGCCACTACCTCGTCGGGATTCACCCCGCGATGCGGCTCCCTGCCGAAAAGCTTCTTCACCAGCTCCTGAATGCGGGGCATGCGCGTCTGGCCGCCCACCAGCACCACCTCATCGATATCGCTGGTCTTGACGCCCGCATCGGAGAGGCACTTCTTGCAAGGCTCGATGGAGCGCTCGACCAGGTCCTCGACCATCTGCTCGAGCTTGGCGCGGGTCAGTTTGCGCACCATGTGCTTCGGGCCCGAGGCATCGGCCGTGATGAACGGCAGGTTGATCTCGGTCTCGACCGTCGTCGACAGCTCGATCTTGGCCTTTTCTGCGGCGTCCTTCAGGCGCTGCAGGGCCATTTCGTTGCCCTTCGAGGTCAGATCGAGGCCGTGCTCCTGCTTGAATTCGGCAATCAGCCAGTCCACGATGCGCTGGTCCAGGTTATCGCCGCCCAGATGGGTGTCGCCGTTGGTCGCCTTCACTTCGATCACGCCCTCGCCCACTTCGAGAATCGAAATGTCGAAGGTGCCGCCGCCGAAATCGTAGACGGCGATCGTCTCGTCCTTCTTCTTATCGAGCCCATAGGCCAGCGCGGCCGCGGTCGGCTCATTCACAATGCGCTTTACGTCCAGGCCGGCAATCTTGCCTGCGTCCTTGGTGGCCTGCCGCTGGGCGTCGTTAAAATATGCCGGCACGGTAATCACGGCCTCAGTGACCGTCTCGCCCAAATAGGCCTCGGCGCTCTTCTTCAGCTTCTGCAGGATCATCGCCGAAATCTCCGGCGGCGTGTACTCCTTGCCCTGCGCCACCACGGCCACGTGATCGCCCTGCTGCACCACTTTGAAGGGCACCATCTTCATCTCGTCGGTTACTTCGTTGTAGCGCCTGCCCATAAAGCGCTTGATCGAAAAGATCGTGTTCTCCGGATTGGTGATCGCCTGCCGCTTTGCCACCTGCCCAACGAGCCGCTCACCGCTTCTCGAGAAGCCCACAATCGAGGGCGTTGTGCGCGTACCCTCCTCATTTGGAATCACTTTGGGCTCTCCGCCCTCCAGAACCGCCACGCACGAATTCGTCGTGCCCAGGTCAATCCCAATCATCTTCGCCATAATTGCCACCCTGCCTTTTGAGAAAATACTGTTCGCTTTATAAGATGCATGATTGAGTGAATCTGTGTCAACTTTATTTGACAATTACGCATTAAATCTGAGAGAAAGTGATCGCCATTCTGTCCTTGGGGAGCATGCCGGTCCCGGCGTCAGCCGGTGGGCCGTGACAGTTGCCACAGACAGGGCTTTGGCATTCTCCCCGCCCGATCATTTACCCTGAAAATTCTCCCAGATGACCACCGCTGCAGCCCGAGCCCGTTATCCGCTCACTCAGGGCGTAAACCCCTGGCTGGTGACCTTGGCTGTCATGCTCCCTACTTTCATGGAGATCCTGGACACGGCCATCGCGTCAGTGGCGCTGCCCTATATCGCCGGGTCGCTTTCGGCCTCCACCTCTGAGGCGACATGGGTGCTGACCAGCTACCTGGTCGCTAACGCGGTGATTCTTCCCGCCGCGAATTGGTTCGCCTTCCGCTTCGGCCGGAAGCGCTTCCTCCTGATCTGCGTGGCTGTCTTCACTATCGCTTCTTTTTTCTGCGGTGCCGCGCCCTCGCTCTCCATCATTCTGCTGGCCCGCGTGTTGCAGGGCGCGGGCGGAGGAGCGCTGCAGCCTCTCTCGCAGTCGATTCTGCTGGAAAGCTTTCCGTTGTCAAAGCGCTCGGCCTCGATGGCGGCGTACGGACTGGGAATCGTGCTGGCCCCGGTCATCGGCCCCACCCTAGGCGGCTGGCTCACCGACACCTTCAGTTGGCGCTACGCCTTCTACATCAATATTCCCTTCGGCATTCTGGCGGCGATTTTGATCGGCCGCTTCATCCACGACCCACCTTATATCAAGCACGCTCCCAGGAACCCCTTCGACGGCATCGGCTTCGGATTGCTTGCCGTCTGGATGGGCTGCCTGCAGATTGTTCTCGACAAGGGCCAGGAAGACGACTGGTTCGGCGCCACATGGGTCCGCTGGGCTGTCACAGCCTTGGTGGTCGCATTGCTCCTCTGGATCTGGCACTCCTGGTCTCACCCCAGAGGACTGGTCGATCTGCACGTCCTCAAGGATCGCAACTTTCGCACCGGCTGCATCCTGATCACCATGCTCGGCATGTGCATCTACATCATCGTTGCCATTCTGCCCCTTTACTACCAGGAGGTGTTGGGTTATACGGCCTTTTGGGCGGGGCTGGTGGTGGGCCCGCGGGGGCTGGGCGCGGTCATCGGCTCCCCGATGGCAGGCTTTCTCGCCTCCCGTTTCGACGGCCGCAAGCTGATGACGATCGGCTTTCTGGGCTTCACCGCATGCGCGCTCATTTTTAGTTCTCTCAATCTCGAAATCGGCCCCTTCACCCTGCTGATTCCTATCATCGTCACCGGTTTTGCCCTCAGCCTCGTCTTCATCCCCATGGCGACCATGATGGTGGCCACCATTCCCCGCCAGGAGATGGGCAACGCCACCGGCCTGTCGAACATGCTGCGCAATGTTGGCGGCTCGGTGGGCATCTCCATGGCCACCACCGCGCTGCTCCGCCGCGCGGCCCTGCACCAGAGCGACCTTGGGGCCTATTTAACCCCTTCGTCGGCGATCCTGCAGCAGAAAACCGCCATTGTCACTGGCTACCTGGGCCGCCAGCTCGGCCCCGCTTCGGCGCGCCCCGGCTCGCTCGGCCTGCTTTACCGGCTGCTGGAACAGCAATCCGCTCTGATGGCTTACATGGACATCTTCCGCTGGACCGCGGTCTTGTCGTTGGTCTGCGCCTGCGCCTGCTGGCTCTTTAAAAAGCAGCCCCGGAACGCCGCCCCGCCTGAAGGAATACATTGAACGGTTTCGGCGGCTGCATGTTGTTGCAGGGCAACGCGGGCAAACTGCCTCTTTGGTATCGTCGGCAGGCATAAGAAGTATCGTTCCGAACTGCGCATTCCTTGTAGTACACTTCTGTGAGCCAACAAATCATCCCGCTTCGTGCGGAAACCGGCTGGGAAAGCAGCCCCAGGCCACGCGGTGCGCGGCGTGCGGTTCCAGGCTGTCGCAGCGCGCGGATGCTTCGGCTACATGAGGAGAAACTATGAGTGAATCGAAGAACTACCCCGGATTCCGCTGGATCATTTTGATCCTGGGGGTTCTCGGGTTGATCGGCATGCAATTGGTTAACCTGTCCGTGGCGCCATTGGTTCCGGCCATCGCCGGAAGCCTGGGCGTCGATCCCGGCACAGCCGCGCTGCTTTTGTTCACGTCGTTCCTGATTTCCGGGTGCGTCCTCTGGGTTCTGGGCGGCGGCTATATCTGCGACAAATTTGGCGTTTTTGTCTCGTTGATTCTCGGACTGCTCTGTTTGGCGGTTCCAGCCTCTCTGATGCACGTCTTTGGAGTCTCGACGACCGGCCTGTGCATCGCCCGCGTCATACAAGGCCTGTCGTCCGGACTTATCTTCCCGTGCTCGCCTATGATCGTCGGGGCGCTTTTCCCGGATAGACAGAAGAGTATTGCCAACGCTCTGCTGAACTCGTCGGTGGCCGTGGGCAGCGCCCTTGGACCGGTGGTCGGCGCACTCCTCAACAAGTCTATGGGCGATTGGCGCTCGATGTCCGCCGGCATCTCCATCTACCTCTGGATCGCCTTGATTCTGACGGTGATCGGCTTCTTCGCTTACAACTCCAAGATGCCGAAGGCGGCGCCTCCGAAGGCCGATGCTTCGGGCGCTTCCATCTTCAAAAAGGCCGTCCTCCACCCCTTCACGATCTTTGGCATCTGCACGTTCTTCATTGCGGCCTATTCCATGCAGTGCATCTACAGCCTGACTGCGACCTATCTGGGTGCGAATCACCCGCTGGGTCTGGGCTACGGCGAACTGACTGCCAGCAATCTGATGCTGGGCGTCACCCTGCTGGGCGGCGTCACCGGCCCATTCCTGGGCACCTTGCTGATGGAAAAGCTCTTTAAGGGCAGCGCGAAGAATCTGATGTTGCTCGGCTTTGCCCTGTTGGCCGTCACGCTGTACCTGTTGATGGCCTCGTGGGTCACCGGCAACATCGCCACACTGGAAATCGTTCTCATCATCTGCGGCTACGGGGTGATGTTTGTCTTCCCGACGATCTATTTCCTGATCGCCATCTCCTACCAGCCGCAGATCATCGGCAGAATGTCTGGCCTGTGGGGCGGCATCGGCAGCTTCGGCGGCGTGTTGGGCACCTACATAGCCGGCGCCTCCATCAAGGCCACCGGCACCTATAACATGACGTTGACGATCCAGTCCTTTGTCGCTGTGATCGGCTTCGTTCTGGTCGTCTTGCTGTTCAAGGCTCGGCAGAGCTTCCTGAAGACGACTGAGGCGGCAGCAGTGCCGGCCGCGCGGTAAGACACGAACGCAAACATTTTTTCCACCTCCAGCCCGACATCGCAACGCTCGTTGCAGTGCCGGGCTGGAATGTTTTTGAGGATTTCTATGCAACCGCCCTTTCCGCCAGATCGGCAGGCGAACCAGGATGGTTAGTTACAGGACCGGCACCTGGCAATGAAACCTTGCAGCCCAGGCTTAATAAGAACCGTAGGATTGACTCCAATGAGCAAGCCGGCGTTAGAGAGTGATTTAGACGTTTTTAAGCGCCAGGAAGAGGCACGGGCTCTCGAAATCCGATTGTCTGCTCGCACGAGGCGCCTACAGGAGGCCCGCGAGCACTCTCGGCAGAATCTGATGCGGAAATGGCCCTTGGCTGCGGGCCTCGTCCTGGCTTGCTTCGCTCCCTGGCTGCGTGATCTGGCGGCCTTGTTTGATCCCTGGGGCACTTGGATTTTTCTGCCGGCTGTATCGCTGGTCAACTGCAAGCAACTGTTGCTCGGTTCCGATGTCAGGGCCGCCGCCGGGCAGCTTGCCCTTTATGGCCAGTTCCCCATCGAGGCAGTTTTCATCAAGTCCATTCTCAAGGGGCGTGTGAACTTGCGCGCCGTCATCGGCCAGCTTGCGCTCCTCCACTTCCTGGCAGCAGTCTTCCTTTGGCTGGTCGCCCGCTCCGGGACGCCGTAACGAAGAGAAACCGGCAAATGGAAGGGGCCCTCAAAGGGGGTTCTTTGCTCGTAACTCAGCCACAATTTCGCAGGCCGCTTCGCGCGCCTTTTCCGCCTGGTCGGATGGAAAGCTGATGGCCCCCACGCGCGCGTGTCCTCCTCCGCCGTATCGTTCGCAGATTTCTGCCAGGTTGGCCATTTTCGCGGGGTCGGCCTTGGTCCAGGGGTTCGAACCCACGGCCACCTTGGTGCGGAAGCTCGACTTCGAAAGCCCGACTGAGTAGGCCGCCTGCGGATGCAGATAATAGGCGATGAATTTGTTGTAGCCTTCCATCTGCCGGTCCGAGATGTCGAAGAAGATTGTGCCGTCGCGCTCTTCGGCGCGGCTGCGGATCAGGTCCAGCGCATTGCGATGCCGCTCCAGCAGCGGCGGCAGAAGGCCGGCGACAAACGGCTGGGCCAGCACCTCGGCCAGAGGCATTTCTGTCAGCAGCGGAATCAGCTTCGGTATAAAGTCGGGGTCCTGCGAAGACTCGATCACCTGCGTCAGCTTCATTGCCGGCGCCGCCATTTCCACGGCTGCCTCCGGGCTCTCGTACCTTGCCCCGTCCACGATGTCGGCCCAGTGGACCAACTCGGCTACCGGCGCGGCATCAAATCCGAAGCGGCTGGCCGCGATGTGGGCCACAAAGCTGGTGCATGAGGTAAAGCTGGGGTCGAAGAACTTGCGCGAAGCGCAGGCGGGATTCTGCTGGCAGTTCAGGAAGTCCTGGTGATCTTCGGGCGTCAGAAAGGCTGACTGATGGTGGTCGAACCACCACGTGACCTGCGGCGAAGCCGAGTACTTGAAGTCCACAATGGCATTTTCATCGCCGGTAAAATGGTCTTCGTCAAAGAGAGCGCCGGCACGGTGCACCAGCCCCTCGTATTCGTACACGGCTCCTGGCGCGATCCGTTCGCGGTGAAAGCGCGTAAACAGCGAGGCAGAGCAAGCTCCGTCGAAGCATTTGTCGTGATAGAAGACGCGAACTCGCAAGTACTGACTCCTTCTGGTTCCGGCGTCGGGCACATGCACCCCTGAAAAGAGCCGAATGTTTAGCATCAAGGCAGCGGCCCGTTGTGTCAAGGCACTGCGGGGCGTGCCATCCACCTCGATTCGGGAATGCTCCCAAGCCGGCGCAGGCTATTGCAATAAGAGGGGAACCTGACGAAAGAGGCGGCCAAGAGTTACCCGCCCGCGATGGCTCCGATGATCAGCAACGGCTCACGGCCCTCTGCCACGGCCTGCGGCAGCTCCTTGTCGGCGGGTTCGAGCGACCAGTCTTCCTGGCAGGCAAAAAACCTCAGAAACGCCCGCCGCTTCCCGTTCGAGTACTCGCGGATCGTTCCGCGCAGCGCAGGATAGCTAGTCTCGAGGGCATTCAGCACCGCACCCACCGTGACCGGCGGCGGAACTTCAAGCCTCACCTCGCCCTCCACCCGCGCCAGGTTGCGCAAGTGGTAGGGCAGCGACACCAGCACCTCGCTCATCTGCCGCACTCCCCCTCAGCCCCTCAGTCCCTTAGTCCCTAGTCCCTAGCCCCTGTTCCCTGATCCCTGATCCCTGATCCCTGATCTCTGATCTCTGTTCTCTGTTCTCTGTTCTCTGTCTTACTTCAGCGTCTGCACTTCCACCGACAACACCGCCGGAAGATCGTGGACAATGGCTCTCCAGCTTTCGCCGCTGTCGGCCGAAACGTACACCTGCCCGCCTGTGGTCCCGAAATAGATGCCGCAGTCGTCCAGCGTATCCACGGCCATGGCGTCGCGCAGCACATTCACGAAGCAGTCTTTTTCCGGCAGTCCTTTGCCCAGCGATTCCCACTCGTTGCCGCCGGTGCGGCTGCGATAGATGCGCAATTTGCCGTCGAGGGGAAAATGCTCCGAGTCGCTCTTGATCGGCGCCACGTAAATCGTCTCGGGCTCGTGAGCGTGCACGTCAATCGCGAATCCGAAGTCGGTAGGCAGGTTGCCGCTCACCTCGCGCCAGCTTTCGCCTGCGTCGTCGCTTCGCATCACGTCCCAGTGCTTCTGCATGAACAGCACGCCGGGCCGCGCGGGATGCATGGCGATGTGGTGCACGCAGTGGCCCACCTCCGCTGTCGGATTGGGCATGGTATTCGAAACCAACCCCTTGTTGATGGGCTTCCACGTCGTGCCGCCGTCGTCGGTGCGGAAGGCCCCGGCCGCGGAGATGGCTATGTAAATCCGTCCAGGATTGGATGGATCGAGGATGATCGTATGGAGCCCCATGCCGCCCGCGCCCGGCGTCCATTGCGGGCCGCTGCTGTGGCCGCGCAGGCCGGCGAGCTCATGCCAGTTCTCGCCGCCGTCTGTTGAGCGAAACAAGGCCGCGTCTTCCACGCCGGCGTAAACCGTATTGGGATCGGTCAGAGAGGGCTCCAGATGCCAGACGCGCTTGAACTCCCATGGGTGCTGGGTGCCGTCGTACCACTGGTGCGTGGTCAGCGGCTTTCCGGTCTCCGCCGATGTGTCGTAGGCGAACCGGTTGGGCAGCGCCGTGGGCGGTCCCGGCGCCGGCAGACCCTGATCCGGCAATCCGGGCTGGCGCCAGCTCTTGCCGCCGTCGTCGGAGCGCTGCAGCAACTGCCCGAACCAACCGCTTGTCTGCGAAACGTAAATCCTGTTCGGGTCAACGGGAGAGCCCTTCATGTGGTAGATCTCCCAGCCGGCAAAGAACGGCCCGCTCACCCGCCAGTTCTTCCGCTTGCCGCCCGATGTCAACACGAACGCGCCCTTGCGCGTTCCTACAAGCACACGCACTCCGCTCATGGCGGCCTCCTGCCGTTACGGGGGCCCGTATTTCGTTGCTCTGATTCCCTGCCTCCGGCGCCGCGGGCAGGGATGGACCTCGGGGAAAACGCCGTGCTGTGATTATTTTCCGAATCCCCGGGAAACTGCAAGTTGAAGGAGAATCAGGACTCGGAGCGGCTTCGCCAGGCCCGCGCTGCAGCTGCGGCAGGGGCTGCACAGTTTCACAGTTTCACAGGAACTGTGCAACTGTGCAGATTTTCAATTTAATTTATTGATTCTATTGAATCGAAGTGGTTGCACAGTTGCACTGTCCGAAAAATGAACTCGCGAAGTGCAAGCCTGGAGCGGCGATTTCGAATCGCATTTCGGTGTACTGTGAGAAATTTCTCGTGAGAACTGGGGGTGGTCAGCGGGAAGCGGGGCGAATTGGACAGCGATGCCGGCATAGTCAGCTCTATTGAGATTGTGCGCCGGGAGCGGTTAATTTTCTGCAAGCAGGCTTCTGCTATCAGAGGAGAGACGGCGCTTCCCAGGTCTCAAAATCGAGACCTGGGGCACCCGGTTCGGAGGATGGGTGAGATCTGTACCACCCAGGTCCCCAAAGGCGAGGGACCGGGGGCACTCTCAGCGTGATTTAGGTTCGGCATCGGGATCGTGGCCACCCGCAGTTGGGGTCAAGTCTGAGGGGGGCTGATTCGCTAACCCGCTGACCAGCTCCCAGTTGCACGCTTGGTACCTTAGTCACCAACGCGTAATTCTTGCCTGGCTGCGCATCCTCAATGCGGCTAGAATGGAGTCCGCATGAATTCGACCTTTTCTGGCGCCGTTTCTGTCGGGCGCGTCATCGGTGGAAGATTCCCGCTTCTCCGTCAATTAGGGGGGTCGGAATGGAGCACTGCCTATTTAACCGAGCTCGACGATGGCCCGGCGAAGAAAGCCGCCATCAAGATCTTCCCGTTCGCATCTGTCGACGCACGAGCCACCAGCGCTTATTGGGACGTAGCCAGGACGCTCTCTCACCCTCACCTGATGCCGCTTTTTCATGCCGCGAGCATCGACGTTAACGGCGAAGTTCTGCTCTATGTCGTAACCGAGTATGCCGATGAAATCCTCTCCCAGGTCCTGGCCCAGCGTCCCCTCACGCCCGAGGAAGCCCGGGAGATGCTCGGCCCGATTTTGGATGCTCTTTCCTATCTTCATGAGCTCTCTCTCGCGCACGGTCATCTGCGGCCAACCAACATCATGGTTGTCGACGACCATCTGAAGCTTTCGCCGGACTTCGGCTGGCGCTCTTCTACGCGCAGCATCTACGATGCACCGGAAGCCGGCGCAGGCAATCTGACTCCGGCGGCCGACATCTGGTCGCTCGGCACCCTTCTGGTCGAAGCCCTCACCCAGCAACCGCCTGTTTGGGACAGTTCGGAGGGCGGTGAGCCGGAAGTGCCGGCCACCATCCCCGAGCCCTTCTTCACCATCGCGCGTGAATGTCTGCAAGTTGACCCGGCGCGCCGCTCGACCATTGCCGGCATCAAGGCGCGCCTCGATCCCGGCCAAACTGAGGAACGGCCCGCCGAACCAACCTCCGCCGAGCCAACTATCGCCAAGCCGTCTTACAAACCCCGCGCAGTCATCCTTGCCGGGGCAGTCCTCGTCCTGTTGATCGCAATTGCCGCCTTTAAATTTGGTTGGAACTTGACGCCTTCATCCTCTGCACCCGCGCCTCAGCCTTCGGTGTCTCGGCCGGCGGCAGCCCGGCCTCAACCTTCAGTTCCCAAGCCGAGCGCTGCTTCCGTTGCTGAGCCAGCCACTGCGCCGGCGTCGCCTGCGGCCACCGCTCCCGCATCCGTTGCTGAGCCAGCCGCCGCGGCAGCACCGCCTGCGGCAACTCGTCCCGCGCCATCTACAGGGCCAACGGCGGCGCCGGCGTCGACGCCCGCGCCATCGGCCGCCCCCCCAAAAAGCGGCGTCCAAAAGGGATCGGTTGCGCACCAGGCCCTGCCCGAAATACCAGGGCAGATCATGGACACCATTCGAGGCCACGTCAACGTGGCAATTCGCGTCGAGGTCAACGCGGATGGAAATGTCTCTCAAGCTTCCATCGACTCGCCGGGCCCGAGCCGCTATTTCGCCAACCAGGCCCTCCGCGCAGCCGAGAACTGGAAGTTCACACCCGCACGGGTGAACGGCCTCGCCGCCCCCAGCACGTGGCTCCTGGATTTTCAGTTTACCCAGTCTCAGATTGCGGTCGCTGCATCGGAAGAGTCCCCGTAGGCGGGCGGCCACGATCTCGATGTCGAATCTAAATCACGCTGAGGGTGGCCCCGGTCCCTCGCATTTGGGGACTAATTTGGGGGGGATAGGCCGGTGGCGAATTCGCGTGGAAAGAAAAATCTCAGAAGGTAATCGCCAGCCCCGTGGAGAAGCTGCGCTGGTTTTGCGAGAAGATGGCCAGCGAGCCGTCGGGCATGACGAAGGGGCGGTAACCCTGGGCCAGCATGTTTTCCACGTTGAGCAGCGCATCGATGCCCACCGACCCGTCGCGGCCGGCGAGCGGCTGCCGCAGGTTCATGTGCAGATGGGGTGGCGGGCCCGCGGTGAACCCAGCCACCTCGGTCACCGTATCCTCCGGCTGCCAGCTATAGCTCGCCTGCCAGCGCGTGTGGGTGCCCTCAAGGATGCCGGAGAGCGTAATGGAGCAAGCCTGAGCAGGCCGCGGACGAGCGGAAGCAATCAGTGCCCGAAGCTGTTCGCCGGCCGGAGCGGGCGGGATCGCCAGCGCGCTTCCGCTTGCGTAGCTCAGCCGCATGCGGTTGCCGCCAGGAAGACCGTGCTCCACGCTTGCCGCTACGCCCTCGGCCCGGTAGCCGGGCCCAGCGGCGCGCAGCAGACCGCTGGCGGGGTCAAAAAGCGCCGCGCCTTCCGTGCCGGCAGAGATCTCGGCCGGCCGCCTCGATCACCGGGTTCTCGATGCGGTCCTGGTAGATGAGAATGGAGACTCCCGAGTTGTCAGTGTGCCGCTCCCATCCGATCTCCTGGTGAAGGCCGCGCTCCACCCGCAACCTGCCATCGCCTTCGGCAAGCCGAGGCAGCCAGCGGTTGTCCGCCGTCCCACTCGTCTGCTCGCCCTGCGGCATGGCGGTGGCCATCCGGTAGCTGACTGTGATCGTGTTCCGGCGCCATTCGGCGCCCGCAAAGGGCATAGCGGAGCTCAACGATTGAGCGCCGGCTCCCCCGAGCCGGGCCGCCAACAAGGTTGAGCCTGCTTCGGCCTCCAGAGCCTCGCCGAACCGCATCGTCTCAGAGTTGCTCAACGCGGCTTCCTCGAGCCCCTGGCCGGCGCCCTGACCTGGGCCGCTCCCTATTTCGGGATGAATGGCCACCGCCGCCACGGATTGCACTGAGCCTGCCAGTCCCAGGTCCTGCCGGAACCCCAGGCTCGACTCCATTCCCGCGTCGGTTTCAGGGTCGAAATCCACCCGCGCCAGCAGTTCCCTGCTATCGTTCGGCGTGTCTTCCACAACCGCCGAGAACCGCTCGCCGCTTTCGCCGAAAGTACCTGCCTGGCCGGTTGCCATCAAGCGCGCCTTCAACTTCGGGCGCGTGCCGGAGCCCTCGGAGACCACCACGAGCGGCCCATCCTCGAGCCAGCGCAAAAGGGGCCGGTTGGCGGCGGCGCGCAAGGTCCATGCCCAGTCGTCGTTCTGGCTATTCTGAGCATCGGCTTTGGCCGGCAGCCACTGCATGGCTTCCAGCAGAGTGTTCAGCGTGAGGTTCACTATCGTTTCGGCGCGAACCCGAACGTTCTCTCTCAGCGAAGGAAGGTACGACTCCGCAATCACCTTGATTGAGTAGCGGCCCGGAATGACGGAGGCGATCTTGTAGCGGCCCTGGATGTCGGTTTCGGTGGTGGCTGCAACGCTCAGGTCGAGATGCAGCAACTGAACTCGGGCGCCCATTTGCGGCACCCCCGCGGAGTCACGCACGCAACCGGAGACGGATGCGGTGACAGCCGCGGCAAGCGGCGCCCATCCGAGCGCCACCACCAAGGCGAAGCAAGCGAGTTTGGTCCTGAGTCTCATTCGTCGGGCCTGATTCTGCCCGCGTCTCTGACCTTGCTCCTGAATGAATCGAACCCCAGCGGTTTTACCCCGCCTGCATTCCCGTCATCTTCGTTCTCTTCCGCGCGGGATACTGACCACTATATATGCACCGCGGGGCGGAGTAAATCAGCTTTTTATTCGACCACAAAAGGAGCCGACTGGGCAATCTCCTGCTTTGAGATGGCGTCGTTCACTTTCACGTTCACTTTGTACTTGCCCGGCTGCAGGCCGGCCATGGGCAGCGACTTCTCAACGGTCAGTTCGTCGCTATGCGCCCCAAGCTCCTTGGAGTCGATCTGCTTCTGCAAAATGACCGCTCCTGAAGCAGCATCCACAATCTCGTAGGTTACAGTCGCCTGGTTGCTCTTTGTGACCTCGTCAATGCCAAGGTTGTAGATCTGCAACCAGAAGTTCAGGCTCTGGCTGCGCTTGAAACTCACCGGCGTAGCAGGGTTTGTGCTGACCCGCGGGCGCACAAATGTGTTGCCGATGATGAAGTTTCCGGCTCCAATCTCGCGCGAAGAAACCGGGTACATCTCGTCGGCCAGAATCAGCGAAGAGGTACCGAGCTTCTCCTCCTGGAAGGTCGGTACTTCGATCCCCCGCCCGAAGATCCCGACATGATCCTTGTTGTTGGAGTCCGTGAGGACGATATCCAGCCGGTACATCCCTGGAAGCAGGGGCAAAGCCTTCCAGTAAATCGACTTGCGCTCCAGCGCGCCACTCAGCAACTCAGCCGGCTGCGTCACCTCGACCGTGTCCTCGAAGGTTTGCACGGTCTTGTGAGTCATCGTGGTCACCTTACCCATGATGTTCACGACGCCTCTGGAGACGCCATCCTTTGTCTGGAAGGTAATATCCCGGTTTCGAATCTGGATGGTGATCGGCACCATGTCCATCCCCGCGGTCACCTTGACGAAATCAGTCCGCACGTCAAAGGGAAAGACCGGTCCGGCGAGCAACTTGTGCTCGGAGATGAAGGCGTCCAGGTCCTTGAACTCGATGGGCGGCGGCGTGAAGAGCTTTGCCGCAAGTTCGATGCGGTCAAACTCCTTGGCCTGCTGTGACTGCGACGCCGGTCCCTTTCCCAGGGTCTCGAGTCCGCCCTGCGTAAAGCGGTCCTTCTGGGAAGACTTGCCCATCTGTTCATCCATGGTCAGTCCGGCGCCGGGCACATGCAGAAGGGCATCCTTTTCGCTGCGGTCGATGGTGAAGTGGTAATCATTGCACTGGCATGTGTCCACAAACTCGATATCGATGTTCTCGCCGACTCCGTCGAGATACCGGTAATGCCAGGTTTCGAAGGGAAAAGTGCTGGTGGTGCCGCCGCCTTCTTCCACCGGGCGGTCATAAATGCCGCCCGAGGGGTGCGAATCGATGCTGTCAGCGGGGCCCCAGGCTATGTAGATCCGGCCGCGATCGGTCTTCCATCCCGGTTTGCCGGCCGCAAAGTGTTCGTTCGCATAGGCGATACGCCGGTAATGCTCTTCGCGAAACTCGTTCTCGGGCGAATCCGGATTCGGGTTCCTCCTGAGCCAGAAATTCTCAATGAACGCGTCACGCTCTTCATCGTTGCTGAGGTTCATGAAGGCTTTGCGTTCCTCATCGGTGATGATGTAGGGAACCTCGTCGTTCAGCCAGGTCTTGTAGGTGCCCTTCAGCTCCTGCCGCAGCGCTTTTTGGGCCGCAGCGCGTTCCTTGTCAGACCGTTGCCGCTTCAGAGGATCGGCTTCCTGCTGGTCCTGGGTGGCGGCGGGTTCGACCTGCTGCTCGCTGGCCGCTGGTTTCGCGCCGGCCTGGGGCTGGCTGGCTGCCGGCGCCGCGCCGGTCTGCTGGGCTCGCAAAATTCCGGGCGAAGCGCAGCACACGCTCGCACCCAGAACGAAGAAAAACACACTACTGCCATTCCACATCGATGAACTCCTGCGATGCTCCTATTCTACGAGCCTGGAATGGGCTGAGCAAGGTGGCCCGAATGCGCCCCATAACGTCCTTTGGACGCTTCTTTTGCGCGATTGTCACCTGCCGAACGTACAATCGGGGAAGATACCGGCACTTTCTGCCCGCCGGCAGATTTTTGTGTCCGTTTGGACGGCTGTCGGGCGCAGAAGGCTCGTTTCGGGACTTTCCGGTCCAGCATTCCGTGCGGGTTGCGGCGAATCTTATCTGAACCAAACTGACCATGTTTGCGTACGTCCAATACGAGAGAAAATTGGAACAGGTCCGTTCATGAAGAAACCCCTTCTCATCGGTCTCGCGATCGTCATAGCGGCGGTGCTTGTCACTGTCATGGTGGTGAGGCAGCAATCCGGCTTTACCAAGGTGTACACAGCCAAGGTTGTCCGCCAGGACCTGACGAGCGTTGTTAGCGGCACGGGCCAGATCAAGCCCAAAACCTACGTGAACGTGGGCGCCACGTCCTTCGGCCGCATCACCCACCTCTACGTGAAGGAGGGCGATCACGTGAACAAGGGGCAGGTGCTGGCCACCGTCGAGAACACTCAGCCCCAGGCCAGCGTCGAAGCTCAGAAGGCCACGATTGAGGCCGCCAAAACCGACATCGCCAGCTTTGTTGCGGCGGAAAAGACCTCCGAAGCCAACGTCGAGCACGCAAAAGCTGACCTTGAACAGAAGCGGCTCGACTGGGAGCGCGCCCAGGCCCTTTACAAGGACGGCATTATGGCCAGGCAGGACTATGAGGCCAAAAAAGCCGCATACGACCTGGACGTGGCCGACGTGGATCAGGCCCTGGCGCAGTTGAACCAGGCCAAAGCCAATACAGAGTCCGCCCGCGGTCATCTCCAGATGCAGCAGGCCACACTGCGCTCTAACCAGGACGCGCTCGACAAGACGGTTTCCAGCGCTCCCTTCGACGGCATCGTGACCAATCTCCCGGTCCGCGAGGGTGAAACCGTGGTGGTGGGCATTCAGAACGCCGAGGGCTCCACGCTGATGACGCTGGCTGACTTGAGCGTGGTCACCGCCGAGGTCAAGGTGGATGAAACCGACATCGTCAACGTGCAGATCGGGCAGTCCGCCGACGTCACCGTGGACGCCATGCCGGGAAAGGTCTTCAAAGGACACGTGACGCTGGTTGGAGATCAGGCGCTGCTGCGCTCCACGGGCATCGCCACCTCGCAATCCACCAGCGGAACCGAAGAGGCCAAGGACTTCAAGGTTGTGATCACGCTCGACGCGCCCACCGTCGAGCTGCGACCGGGCCTTTCGTGCACTGCCAAAATGACGACTGCGCGCAAGCCCTCTGTGCTCGTGCTGCCCATTCAGGCTCTCACCCTCCATGACCCGGCCACCGATCTTCAGCAGAGCGGGAAGGTTCAGGCCGCTTCGCCCTCGCCGGTCTCTTCCGAGTCCAGTCTCGTCCAGGGCGTCTTTACGGCCGAAAAAGACAAGCACGGGAGATTGCGGGCCAAGTTCGTGCCCGTCACGACAGGCATCACAGGGGCCACGGAAATTGAAGTGCTTTCCGGCCTGAACCAGGATCAGGAGATCGTCACCGGCCCGTATAAAACGCTGCGCGACCTCAAAAACGGCTCCCTGCTGAAGCGCGATAAGGCAAAACCGGTCATTTCCGCCACGGAGAGCGGGTCCTGAGCTGAACGCAAGCCAGAAACGACACAGGAGCTCTGGTTTTGTCATAGGATGAATTACGCATGGCAATGAAAGGCAACGGCACTCATGAAGCGGCTGTACCCTCCCCGGCACTCGACGGTGACGTCATCGTCGTCGAGGACCTGTGGCGCACCTACGACATGGGCAGCGAGCAGGTCCAGGCCCTCCGCGGCGTCAGCCTGCGCATAAGCCACAACGAGTACGTTGCGATCATGGGCCCTTCCGGCTCCGGCAAATCCACCCTAATGAACCTGATCGGCTGCCTCGATACCCCCACCAAGGGTAGCTACTGGCTGAACGGGCAACTGGTCAGCGAACTCGACGACGATCAATTAGCCCGCATCCGCAACCGGGAGATCGGCTTTGTCTTCCAGACCTTCAACCTGCTGGCGCGGGCCACATCCCTGCACAATGTGGAGCTGCCCTTGATCTACAGCGGCGTTCCCTCGCACGAGAGACTGGAGCGCGCCCGCCAGGCTCTGGTCGACGTAGGCCTGGCAGACCGCATCCTGCACAACCCCAATGAGCTATCCGGGGGGCAGCGGCAGCGAGTCGCCGTCGCCCGCGCGCTGGTGAACCACCCTTCGATCATCCTGGCCGATGAGCCCACCGGTAACCTGGACTCCAAGACCGGCCTCGAAATCATGGCTCTTTTCGATCAACTCCACGCTGAAGGCAACACCATTGTTCTGGTCACGCACGAACCTGACATCGCCGCGTTCGCCCATCGCGTGGTTCACATCCGCGACGGCCAGATCTACTCTGACGAGCCCTCGCGCCGTGCTTCCTGAGACTTCATCCCACCGTGCTTACGCCGATCGGAGTAACCGGCGTTCTTGTCCAGTGTTTTCGCGATTTTTTTTGAATTTCCACATTGACAAATCCAACGAGCCGGCTCTATACCCACGTTAGAATTAACGTTCGTGTCCCCTCTTCCAATTTGCGCAGTCGAGCACTCTTCTTGCAGATCTTTTTAAGCGCTTCTTCCGTCAGGCCAGGTCCTGGACGGGTTCCGTACGGGCTCACTCAGCGTTGTATGGAGGTAGGGTATGGTGGTCGAAGCTCAGTGGAAGGGCCACAAAATTACCGGCCTACGACTGGACGCATCCGATGTCCAGCTTTATTTTCCCAAATACGGCTCCATGGTCGAATTGCACATCGGCCATTTATGCATAGACTGCCAATTGCCGCCCGACTTTTGGCGGGGGGCGCCGGTCATCGGCGATCCTCGTCTGTGCGAATGGCTTGAAGCCCGCCAATTCGGATACCTGCACCCTGATTCCGATCTTCAATGGGAGCTGATTCCGGAAGGAATAGGTACATTCAAGGTCGAATCCGTTTGCCGCACGGTGCAGAGGAAAGACAGAGTAGTCTCTTTCATCTGGAGGCAGGCCGCATAAGCGGTCGCTTCCGGTTGACCTTGCGGGTCGAGCAGTCGTCGGGCAGGGCGTCGAACTCAGGTCCCGACAGCCGACATCGAACGTCGTTGGACGGGAAAGGAGGACCCCCATGAGGCCCAGTGATCCAGACATTGAGTTGGAAGGCCGAGCCGAAGAAGCGCTCAAGGGCCTCCTGCGTCAAAGTTCGGCCATTCAAATCAGCGAGATTCGCATGGCCGAACCAGACTCTGCCGGATCGGTCGACTTCGTTGCCTTGATCCGCCTCCTCGGCCACAGCCGTACACTTGTCTGCAAAATCTCCTGCAAAGGCGATGTGCGCTGCATTCGGGCTTCGCTCAAGGCGCTGCGTGAATATGCATCTTCAGTCGATGCCGCTGTCACGCCGCTGCTGATCACTCCCTCGTTTTCCCCGCGTACGCGGGAGCTTTGCTCGCAGTGCGGCACGGGCTACCTCGACTTCGAGGGCAATGCGCGCCTGGAGATCGGCGAACTTTTCATTCGCAGGCGATCTCTGCCGCAATCGACTGCCCGGCCGCTTGACCGTTTTCCTCCGGTTGCATCCAGGCCTGCGGCAGCCACGCTCTCTCTTAAGCAGGCTCACAGCGCATAAAACCGGCTTTCCAGCCGGTGCTGGCCGGCGATCTCCGTCGCGCGGGTCATTCGCTCTGCCGTCCTAGCGCCATCTCTCAGAAAGTTGTTGGAGATCGCGTAAGGCTGCGGCCAGCCAAGACCCAGCTATTGAGGCATTAATACTGCTTTCGCCCATCGCGTCGTTCACATCCGCGACGGCCAGATCTACTCTGACGAGCCCTCGCGCCGTGCGCAGTGACCGGCTTAGGCACTCCTGCCTGCGCCGGGCAATCCCCTGATTCCGATTTACCAAGGCCGCCCCGGCAGCCGGCCGGAGGGTTCTCTGAAGCATACCGGCTGTAGGATTTCCCCTACAGCAGTCTCAGCTTTCACTGGTTGCGGGTCCGCGCTGGAGATTGCATAATGGAAGGGGACCAACAAGTATCGCGGCGTAAGAAGCAAATCACTAAGATTGCGCTTCAAGTGCGCAGACTCCCCTTTCATAAGGGATTTACCTGAGCCGGTTGCCTTGGTCAAAAACGCGGCTTCCCCAGATTTTCTTGCGGCTTCCCCCGAAGTTTCAAGCTGCTTGCCCCGTTCTTGAGCCGGCTTCCACTTCAACCGAGCAACTTGTTGCGCTTTTCTTTCTCTATTGACAGTTAATGTGATCGGGATCACTATTCAATCAATCCTGAGTGAGCGCGTAGTTGCCCCGTCGAGAATGGCGGAGGCAGGGCCCCCTTTCTTAACACAGTAAAGCTACAGAAATTTAAACTGGTTAACCTTCGAAGGGTGCATCATGGTTGTCGAATCTCAGTGCAAAGGGCGGAAAGTGACCGGGTTGCGCATGGGCGTGCAAAACGTGCGGCAATTTCTTCAAGAGCGGACTTCATACATCGAATTACGGCTGGGCCACCTGCAAATCATGTGCCCCCTGGCGCCCGAGTTCTGGCAGGGCGACGGCGACATTCACGATCCTCGACTGTGCGCGTGGCTTGAGGCCAAGCAGCTCAATCAAATGGCGACGCCCTGGACAATGACACCCGACGGGACCAACATATTCCGGCTCGAGCCGGCGGGTGCGAAGTCCGTGAAGAGCGTCCCGCCCGCCTCCCGCGGGTTGGCAACGACGCAAGCTGCGTAAGTAGACGCGACACCGAGTTAGACACAAATTGACAGGGACTGCTGCGCCGCCGGGCAGCAGGGGAGTTTCTCATGGAAAACACAATTTTAAGCCGATCCCTTGGCGCGCAGGCAGCTCAGGCGCTGGGAGCGCTGCTCGGGTTGTCTTCTTCGGTGAAACTGCTCGACATCGATCTCGGCAAGCCGGGAGCAGACGGAGAAATCGACATGCTGGCGCATGTCGGTGTGCTCGGCCATAAAAAATTGCTCGCCTGCAAAGTCAGGGCCGGGGGCCAGCTGCGGGATGTCGCTGCCGCACTCGATGAGCTGCGTGGCGATTCGCCCAGCCGTGTCGCGGATGCGACCCCGGTGCTTGTCGCGCCCAGCCTTTCTGTGCACGCACAGGAGCTGTGCACGAAATGCCGCACCAGCTATCTCGACTTCGAGGGAAATGGCAGGCTTGAGCTGGGCGATGTGTTTATCCGCAGGCGGTCGCTGGTGCACGACATGGCAGAAGAGAGGTCCGCGGGCCTCATACCCTCTGCGGTGATCGCTGCGCCGAAGATCCCTCCGGCAGACGTCAGGCCGACTGCACGCGACAGGGCTCTTGCAGGCGCAAATTCCATAAGCGCGTGAGGCTCAGGGTGCCCCCCGGCGGGGTTGCCCCCGGTCCCTCGCTTTTGGGGACCGGGGATGTCTAGGAGTTTGGCCCAATTCGCAAATGCAGCGCGCTAACTCCGCTGCCTTCATATCTCCAGAATGACCGGCATGATCATGGGCCTGCGGCCCGTGGTCTTTTGGATCAGCCGCTTCAGTTCCACGCGCACTTTCTCATTGACCATGCCGTAGTCCGATTTCTGTTCCGTGCTCAGGCCGTCCAGCGTCTTCAGCACCGATTCGCGCGCCTCCTCGGTGATGTCGGCGCCTCCGAAGCCGCGCATGATCACCTCCGGCGGCCGCTCGACTTTACCGGTGCGCTTGTTGATGGCCAACACGGCCAGCACCACGCCGTCCTCGGAAAGAATGCGCCGGTCGCGGATCACCAGATCTTCAACAACGTCGATCGACGAACCGGAATCGATCAGGATTCGTCCGGCCGTGACCTTGTCGCGCTTGCGCGCATCGTCGGCGGCGAGCTCCAGCACGTCGCCGTCCTCGATGACCATGGCGTGTTCCACGGCCCCGGTCTCCATGGCCAGCTCCGCATGCCGGCGCAGGTAGCGGTAATCGCCGTGGATGGGGATGAAGAACTTGGGCCGCACCAGATTGGTCAGCAGCCGCATCTCATCCTGGCTGCCGTGGCCGCTGACGTGAATCAGCCCGTGCTGACCATCGTTGTAGATCACGTTGGCTTCGCGCCGGTAGAGGTGGTCGATGACCCGGTAAATCGCCTTTTCGTTGCCCGGGATGATCCTGGAGCTGAGCACGACTGTGTCGCCATGCTCGATGCGAGCGTGCTTGTGGTTGTCCACCGCCGCCCTGCTCAGCGCGCTCATGGGCTCGCCCTGCGTGCCCGAGATCAGCACCATCACCTGTTCCGGCGGCAGTTCGCGGATTTGCGATGGGTTGATCACCAGTCCCGGCGGCACTTCGATGTAGCCAAGGTCCTCGGCGATTTCGGTTGAATCGAGCATGGAGCGGCCGACCACCGCCACCTTGCGGCCGTGGCGGCGCGCCAGGTCCAATGCGATGCGGATGCGATAGATCGACGAGGCAAAGCAACTGAAGAAAAGCTTCTTCTTGGTCTGGGAAAAGATCTCGTCCAGGCGCGGAATGACGGCCCTCTCACTGGGCGTGTAGCCGCGGTGCTCCACGTTGGTCGAGTCCTGCAGCAGAGCCAGCACCCCGCGCTTGCCGTACTCGGCGAAGGTGTGCAGATCGAAGGCCTTGTCGTCGAGCGGCGCCAGGTCGATCTTGAAGTCGCCGGTGTGGATCACCACCCCTACCGGCGTTTCGATGGCCAGCGAAACGGCGTCGGCCAGCGAGTGGGTCACGTGGATGGGCTCGATGGTGAACGGCCCGATGGTGAGCTTTTGCCGGGGCACGATCTCGACCAGCTCGGTCTCGTCCAGCAATCCGTGCTCTTCGAGCTTACCCTCAACATAGGCAAGCGTGAACTCGGTACCGTAGACCGGCACCTTGATCTCGTTCAGGATCCATGGCAATGCGCCGATGTGGTCCTCGTGCGCATGGGTGAGCACAATGCCGCGCACGTGCTGTTTGTTCTCGATCAGGTAGGTGATATCGGGAACGACGACGTCGACGCCCAGCAGTTCCGACTCCGGAAACATCATCCCGGCGTCGATCACAACAATGTCGTCTTCCCAACGGAGAGCGAGGCAGTTCATGCCGAACTCGCCGAGACCGCCCAGGGGAATAATCTTCAAGGTTTTTGTTTGCATCGTCTCCTCGATGCTATCACCGGGGCGGCTGGAAATTTTCACTGCGGCGACCTGGCGGCCGGCTTGAAGTGCAGGCGCCTCGCCTTGGGCGCCCGGAGCAACCGGTATTGTGGCAGATGTTGTTTCCAGGGAGCCGGGCCACCAGCCGCCAGGGCCGTGGTGACAATTTCTGCATAGTTATACGGGTTTTTTCAATCCAATCCTGGGGTGAGGATTGATATGAGAGGTTTGCCGCTGCTGCTCGTTGTCTGTGCCGCCACTGCGCCCATCTATGCGCAAGCGAATAATCAGCCGTCACTTGCTGCAATTCAAGCCGCCTGCGCAGGCGATGCGCAGAAGCTATGCGCTGGAGTGCAATCGGGCGGGGGCCGCATCCTGGCCTGCCTCAAGGAGCACAAGGATTCACTCTCCGACCAGTGCAGACAGGCTGCGGGTCTGCCTGCGAAACCAAATAGTAGTCCCGCGCCAGGCGCTGTTCCTGCCCCGGCTCCGTCGCCCGGCTCCGGCGCTGCGCCAAGCGCTCCGGCCGCGGCCTCCCAGTCCAAACCGGCGCCTGCATCTAAAGCCGGAGCCACTCCGGCAGACAAACCGATCATGATCGACGGAGAAAAGTTGACCGAGCGCATCATCCCGGATAAAAGCCATAACGGGATGCGCGCCGCAACCCTTCACGTACCCGAGAAGTGGAACTTCGACGGCGCGGTCGAGTGGCACTATGACTGGATCGAGAACCCCTTGATTTCTTCCGCGCATGCCGAGAATCCCGACAATGCAGAGGCCTATTTCCAATATCCATTGTTCCGCGCGGAGATCGTCGACGTAGCGCCCCAATACCGGCAATACGTTAAAAACACCACCAAGCCTGGCGACCGGCTGCCCACTGGCGCCATCTCCGCCGCACCGATGCCTGCGATGCAGGCCATGGCGAAGTTTATCCAGATGACTCGCCCCGATGTCAAGAATCTCAAATGGCTTGGGCAGCAGGACCTGCCCGACCTGGCGAAGGCCCTGAAGCTTGATCCCTGGCCCGGCGATCATGGCGTCGCCATCAAGATCGGCTACGACCTTGACGGCAAACCGGTCGAGGAGGCTTTCTATGGTGTTTACTACATCTCCAAACAGGGCACTGACGCGGTGAGCGTAGGTCAGACCCAAATGGCCGCAGGGGCGCTGCAACAGACGAATTGGGGCTTTCGGGACCTGCAGAGTTTTCGCGCACCCGCCGGCACGCTGGACAAGCTCACGCCCATGTTTTGCGCCATTGCCAAGTCCCTCTATGTGAATCCGGAATGGGTCCGGCTCTCAAAGGCCATCAACGACAAGATGATGGCCGACTTTAACCAGAAAATGAAACAAGGCTGGGATCAACTGCGCGCGGCTCAGGCAATCATGCAGCAGACCATGCAGCAACAGGCAGCATTCCAGGCAAACTTTGACAAGCAGGAAGAGGCCTTTCGCAACAGCGGCGGGGTTGACGACAGCTATCTGCGCGATGGGGGCGCGCGCAGCGCTGCCGACCACTGGGACGACCTGATTCGCGGCGTCGACACTGTCAACGATCCCAGCACCGGCGGCACCGTGCAGCTCTCCAACCAGGGGCAGTATCACTTTACCGACGGCTTCGGCAACTACCGCACCACCGACGATCCCAATTACACACCGGAAAAGGCGGGTGAAGTGGGAAGCTGGACGCAGATGACTCTTGCTCCGTGAGCCGCAGGCGCAACCGGCTCCGCTACCCCGCTAATTAGCGCTGACTCGGGCGGCGAAGTGTGTCCACTCTTCCTTCCAGGCCCTTCCCATTTACAATCGCGGAGTCCCTCGAATTTTCTGCGTTCCGTCCCGATGATTCACACGATCGAACCCGCACCCGCCTCCGCTTCAACCAACGGCAGCGAATTTTCCCTCGTCTCGCGAAAGACGCTCCTCTCTCTCTATGACGCGATGCTCAGGGCCCGCGTTCTGGACGAGCATCTGCTCGGCAGGTCGCGGCAAAATGGGCTCCGCGCCCGCTACGCCTCCGCGCGCGGCCAGGAAGGCGCCGTAGCCGCTGTGACCATCGCGCTGGGCGCTCGCGATTTGATGGCTCCCTCGCGGCACTGCCTCGTCCCGTCACTGATACGGACGAGACCGCCCAAGGGAACCCCGCTTGCTCTCAAGCTGTCTGAAAATGCGCCTTCACTTCCCTTTCAGGCAGCGCTCGGCTTCGCTCTTGAACAGGCACGCAAGCAAAAAAACCGCGTCACCGCCTTCTTTTGCTCTGCTCACGAGCTCAGCCGGCCCGCGGCCCGCGCTCTTCTCTATCAGGCCGGCGCCGAACGGCTGCCATTGCTTCTGGTCGCGCACGGCTCCCGGCCTGCTGCGGAACGGATGGCGGCCGTTCGCCCGTCAAATCCCGGTTTCCCCGCCATAGCTGTTGACAGCCACGATGCCGTGGGTGTCTATCGCGTAGCCTGCGAGGCCATCGCCCACGCCCGCCGCGGCAGCGGGCCCACCCTCATTCAATGCCTGCCCTCGCCTTTTGCGCAGATGGAGGGTCAGCGTTCCTGCCCTCTCAAGAAGATGGAGCGCTACCTCGCCGGCAGGAAGCTAATCTCCGATGGATGGGCGGCAAAGCTCGCCCGCCGCTATTCCCGCGAGTTGGAAGCAGCCCTTTCTGTGACCGCCGCAAGTTGAAACTCCGATTTCCCATTCCCGGACCCGCCCTGGAGGCGGGCCGCTTTCGCCCCGGGGATGGAGCGTGATGGAATGATAAAGTGGGAAAATATGAACCGTGATGAACGCGCATGGGCCCCTTTTCGGCTGTACTGGCTCGTCATGCTCGCCGGACTGCTGCCGATAGCAGCTTCTGCTCTGCTTGGCGAGCAACCCGCGTCATCGGGAAAAAGCCCGCAAGCGGGCGGTAACGTCGCTTCGGTTTGCGAGCCTTCCAAAATTGGCTCGCCTTTCATCCCTGTCGACAGCTGGGTTTACCCCTCCATGCTGCGTCTCTATTCCCTGGGCTATCTCGACGACGTCTTCCTCGGCCTGCGGCCCTGGACGCGAGCCAGCGTCGAAGGCATGCTCGAGCAGGCCAGCCCCCGCATTGACGATGCGGAGGAGGATGGCGACCCCTCCGCCGGCCAGGCGCGTTCGATCTACGACGCCGTTACCCGCTTCATTCTCGGCGACGTGCAGGGCCCCTGCAGGAACCATCAGGGCAACACCCGCGTTGAGTCGGTTTACACCGTGGCCCGCGGCATTTCCGGCACTCCATTGCGCGACAGCTTCCACCTGGGGTCGACAGTCATTAACGATTACGGCAGGCCTTTCGAAAACGGCTTCAACAATTACAGCGGCGCCAGTGGCTATGCCGGTGTGGGCCGCTTCGAGCTCTACCTGCGCGGCGAGTTTCAGGGCGCGCCTTCGGCCCCCGGCTACTCAACGGCGATGGGACAGGCACTCTCCGCCGTTGATTTGACAAGTTTCTACATTCCGAACACGGCCACCCCATACAGCCAGTCCACCATCCCCATGGGGCCGATCGGCACCGCGACAACCGGCCGTTTCCTTGAGGCCTATGTCTCCGGCCAGGTGCTCAACCATGTCATCTCCTTCGGCAAGCAGGACGAGTGGATGGGCCCGGGCGAGGGCGGAGCCTTCGCGTACTCCAACAACGCCCAGAATATCTACGCCTTTCACATCAATCGCATTGAGCCCCTGCACATTCCCCTGCTTTCCCGCCTCACCGGGCCCTTCCGTTACGAGTTTCTGATCGGCGAGCTTCGCGGCCACACCCTGATGACCAATCCGGCTTATACGCCCGGCTCTACCAACCAGCCCAACGTGATCAACCCGGGGAATCCATGGGTGCATCTGGAGAAGATCAGCTTTCGCCCCACCGAGAACCTTGAATTCGGCTTCGAGCGTACGGCTCTGTTTGGAGGCGAGGGCCACTCCCCGGTCAACCTCCACACTTTCCTGAGGAGCTTTTTCAGCACTTCGAGCCCTACCGGTGGTGTCAAGGAGGGCCGCGACGATCCGGGCGCCCGTTTCGGCGCCGTCGACTTCTCCTACCGCCTGCCCTTCGTGCGCAAGTGGCTCACGCTTTACGCGGACGGAGAAGTGCACGACGACGTATCGCCCGCCGATGCTCCCCGCCGCGCTGCCTGGCGGCCCGGAATTTATTTGAGTCACTTCCCCGGAATCCCCCGCCTCGACCTCCGCGTCGAGTCCGCTTCCACCGATCCGGCTGCCTCCAATGCACGGAAGTTTGGCCACTTTATGTACTGGGAGTATATCGAGCGGCAGGGCTACACCAATCAGGGACAAATCTTCGGCGACTGGATCGGACGCGAGGACAAAGGCGGCCAGGCCTGGCTCACCTGGCATCTGAGCGGCAACGAGTGGATTCAGTTCAATGCGCGCGCGCAGAAAGCCGTCAAGGACTTCATTCCCGGGTCGACCGTGTTGACCACCACGGGCACGGGTTGCTCCGTCGCTTCGCCCTGCGCCGTTCCCGGGGGCACTACGCTGGCCGACATTGGCGTGCAGGTTGTGAAGCGCATCGGCGCGAACTTCGAAATCGACGCCAGCTTCACCGATGAGCACTGGACCGCACCCATCTATCTGCCCGGCCGTCAGTCGGTCACCAACACGAACATCCAGCTCACCTGGTACCCGCAGCGGAAAGTGAGCTTCTAAGGGCAGCGCTGCTCACCAGGAAATCAGAGCGTCCTCTTCATTTGCAAAATCGGGCCAGACCAGTTTGTCATCGCCCGCAGCCGCAAGCTTCTTGCTGGCCTCGGCCCATCCCTGGCGGGGCTTCGACACACCCGTAGCGTTCGCAAAGGAAACACCGGCCTTTACTCCGTCAGAGCGTCGGCGGCCTTTCTTCTCGGGTTGCTGATCCGCAATTGGATTGGGAACTCTCACTGTGCCATTCATATTTTGACACGGTCAGCGCATCGGGATTGGCCTGCGCTACCTCGCCCTCGGGTGCGTCCGATCGTAGACCTTCTCGAGTTGCGCCGTAGTCAGTTGCGTGTAGCGCTGCGTCGTCGACAGGCGCTCGTGGCCGAGCAATTCCTGAATGGCGCGCAGGTCCGCGCCTTCCTCGAGCAGATGCGTGCCGAAGGCGTGGCGCAGCGTGTGCGGATGCACGTCAGAGGAGAGCCCGCGCAGGATGGCGACACGTTTCACAATCCGCCCCACGCTGCGCGTCGTCAGCCTCGCCTCGCCCCCCGGTTGCGTGAGGCCGCGCAGGCGCAAATTCAGGAACAAAGCCTTCGGAGCCGCCGCATGACGGCATCCAGCCGCCTGCAGCCGCGCCGCCCGCTCGGCTAGATAGGCGCGCACCGCCCCCGCCGCCGCATCTCCCAGCGGGACGTAACGCTGCTTCTGGCCCTTGCCGCGCACCAGGATCGCCTCGTTGGCCCAGTGAATGTCGTTGAGATTCAGCCCCGTCAGCTCCGCATTTCGAATGCCGCACCCATACAGCAGCTCGAGAATTGCCCGCTCGCGGGCCGGCCAGCTTGCCGCATCGTCACCTACCGAGTCCACCACGCGGTTCATCTGCTCGATGGAGGGCACGCGCGGCAAATGCTTCGGCAGCCGGGGCGTCGCCACCAGCGAAGCCGCGTTCTTATTGATTCGTCCTGTGCGCGCCAGCCATTTGAACCAGCTTCGGATGGCCGCCAGCGCCCGCGCCGCCGACGCCCGCGAGAGCCCCCGTTCGTAAAGTGTGCCCAGGAAGGCGCGGATCAACGTGTGCTCGATCGCATCCACTCGCAATCCGTCGCCGCGTTTCGCAATCCAGGCGGCAAAGCCTTCGAGCTCCCGCCGGTAGGCGCGCAGCGTGTGCGCGCTGGCGCCCCGCTCGTTCGCAAGCACTCGAAGAAAGTCTGCCACCAGCGCGCCGATGGTTGTTTCTTCTGTTGCGGGCGTTTCTGCCGCAGGCGCTTCTTCCCCCGTGCCGGACTTTAGAGCCGCTCCCGCCGCCGCGCTCATTTGGCCTCCTCAGCCGGGCTGGAGCACTTTTCGTCTGCGTCTTCCATCTTTTCTTCCGGCGCGGCGGCTTTCAACACTGCACGCGGGTGAAACTGCCGGTGCACGGCCTTCAGCCGCCCCAGCGCCAGGTGCGTGTAGACCTGGGTCGTGGAAATATCGGCATGTCCCAGCAGGGTTTGCACGCTGCGCAGGTCTGCGCCGTGCTCCACCATGTGCGTGGCGCAGCTATGGCGCAGCCGGTGCGGGCTGGCTTCGCTGTTTGCGGCCTTCACCACTTTCCAAACCCACTGGCGCGTCAGCGGCGCTCCGCGCAGCGAAAGAAACAGCCGCGACCGCTCCTGCCGGTTCACTTCCCCGCGCCCGGTGGGCTTCCGCCGGCCAGAGCTGATTCTGTCAAGATGCGGCCTGCCTTCGCACAAATAGGTCTCCAAAGCTTCCACGGCTTGCCGGCCCAGCGGCACAATCCGCTCCTTGTCGCCCTTGCCGCGCACCTGCACGCGCCCCACGTCGAGTCTCAGATCGCCGGTTGAGAGCGAGGTCACCTCAGAAACCCGCAACCCGCCGCCATACAGCAGTTCCAGAATGGCGCGGTCCCTAAGCGCCGTGGCTCGCGCCTGCGGCGCCGACGCGGCGGCCTCGGCCCGGTCGAGCATTCCCTCAACCTCCGACTCGGTCAGCGATTTCGGCAACACCTTCCACGCCTTGGGCGAGTCGATGTTTACCGTGGGATCGTGTTCGATTCGGCCATCCAGCAGCAGCCACTTATAAAAGCCACGCAGGCAGCTCAGCTTGCGCGCTGCCGATCGCGAGTCGATCCCATGCATGCGCAGATGCTCCAGCAATCCCGCCACGTCGGCTTCCGTTGCCAGCGCCAGCACCCCGTTGCGCCCCTCCAGAAACTCCGCAAAGGTCTTCAGGTCGCTGAGGTAGGCCTCGCAAGTCAGCGGGCGCAGCCCTTTCTCCACGCGCAGATACGCGTGAAACTCCTTCAGCAGAGCGGGATTGCGCCCGGCATTCACACTCCCGATTATCCTTGTCCGCGGGGGTGCTGCGCGGGGCCGCGCGCTGCATTGAACCTCCTTGAACAAGGGATCAACATCGGCAACAAAACCGTTGAAAACTGCTTGTCATCGCAGGAATGGGGCCGTTTCTCTTCAAACCTTCATGATCTGCGCGCTCCCGTTTGAGAAAATGGAGAAGCATGAAGGATTCAGAAACGAATGAGGAAAGCTTGACCAGCGCCGGATTTATGCCTCCCCAATTGACCGCCGAAGAGTTTCAGCGGCAGGTGCTTGAAAGCCGGCCCAAAGTGGCCGTTTTCGACTGCGACGGCACTCTGTGGAGCGGCGATGCCGGTTACGGCTTCATGGCCTGGTCGCTTGAGCAGGGACTGGTCTCCCGTTCGACCATCGAGTGGGTCAACACGCGTTACCGCGCCTATCTTGCCGGCGGGGTCAGCGAGCTGGCCGTCTGCGGTGAAATGGTGCAGATGTACGCCGGCCTGCGCGAGAACGAGCTCCGCTCCGCCGCCCGCCGCTATTTTGAAGAATTCGTCCGCGCCCGCATCTTCCCCGAGATGGCCTCTCTCACCGCCGCTCTGGCTGACGCCGGAGTCGAACTGTGGGCCGTCAGCTCCACGAATCGCTGGGTCATCGCCGAAGGGCTTCGTCACTTCCCCATTCCCGAAGAGCGCATTCTGGCCGCCGCCGTGCACACTGAAAACGGCGTGATTACAGACCGGCTCATTCAGGTCCCCACCGACGAGGAGAAGGCGGTTGTGCTGCGCCGCGCGGGCATCCCTGCGCCCGATGCCGTCTTCGGCAACTCTATCCACGACCTCGCCATGCTCGAGATGGCTCGCTGCCCCTTCCCGGTCAACCCCTCGCCGGCGCTCATCGAGGCTGCCGCGCAAAGAGGCTGGAGCTGGTTCCGCCCCTCCGCGGCTCAAGGGCTTGACGCCTCGGTCGGCGGCGAATAGCGAGCCCCGTCATTTCCGTGCCCCGTCCTTTCCGCGTTCTTCAGCGGAAAGGGTGGGAAACCACCTCGCCCGATCCCAATCTGGCTTGCTGACTTGCTGACTCGCTGGCTTGCTGCTCTACCGCCCCTCAGTCCCTATTCCCTATTCCCTATTCCCTATTCCCTATTCCCTGTTCCCTGCTCCCTGTTTTGTTTCATTTACACTGAATATGTGGAAGAGGCCAACCTCAAACGGCATTCTCCCGGGCCCGCGCTCCGGTTTGTGGCTGCAGGACTCATCGTCCGCGATGGCCGCGTCCTTATCGGCCAACGCCGCCAGGATCAGCCCATGGCCGGACGGTGGGAGTTTCCCGGGGGCAAGATCGAGCAGGGCGAAAGCCCGCAGCAGGCCCTCCGCCGGGAGCTGGCCGAGGAGCTTGGCATTCAGGCCGAAATCGGCCCCGCCGTCACCCGCATCCGCCACCACTATCGCCACGGGGGCGCCGTCGATCTGCAGTTCTTCGCGGTCCGCGCATTCAGCGGCGAAATCGACAACCAGATCTACCACGAAGTCCGCTGGGTCGGCCTCGAAGAGCTTCCCAGCTACGAGTTCCTCGCCGCCGACCTCACGCTCGTTCAGGACCTCGCCGCGGGAAAGCTGCTGTAGGTTCTCCTGATGCCATGGGCGCTTCTCATGACCTCTCAATAAATATTTTGCTCTGAAGACAACGGTCGGCTCCCCAGGCTGCGTGCATCTGCTCGACAGGCACGAGAACGCGCATCATTACGTACGTAATCAACAGGCATTACCCAAGTAACCAACAATCGCTGACGCCAACGTCATGTTTGTGTATTGTTGTCTTGAATGTGGGGGTGTTATGTTATGCGGACCATAATAACAACGCCTTGTGCAATCTCTCTATTTGTCCTGCTTCCAGCCATTACCGTCCCTCAGAATTCCCCATCACAAAACCATGCGCCTGCGCAGACTGACCGCACCCGTTTTGACTTCCATACCGATAGCAACAACTTGTGGGGGCAGGGGGCGCATTTCCATTTTGACCTCAATGGGGACGTGGCATTTCATTCCACCCCTGATCCGCTTCCAACTAACCCGTTCCCCTTCACGCCGTCTACGCATCCGCGCGAAGATTTGAATTTGTTTCGGGTACCGCCCAAGAAACCCTTGGTCGGGCCGGTTGCTCTGCCGTTGTCTTCTTCGGCTCCTTATCGGGATCGTGTAACAACGTTCTTCCAACCTTCGTTTCTGCAGCCCGGCCCCACCGCAGAGCGAAGCCTCGCACCACCGAACACGATGCAGGGCGGTCAGAATTACCCTGGCACGCACATGCTCACACTTGGCGGTACATTCAAACCCCGGTCTATAAAGCTCGGTCCCTTTTCCATTTCGCTTTCCTCCCAGATCACGCCGTCCACGCCGGCGCCCGACAGCTTATTGAGGTATTTCCGATCTGAGAAGTGACAACCTGATCACTGACCACGGGTCCCTGATCCCTGTTGCCTATCCACTCACACCGCACGCATCAGGCTGAAGACCAGGACCAGCAGCACAATGGCGCTGACGGTAACATAGAGCCAGTCTCGTTCCAGGAAGAAACCCACCACGGCCATTGCCACGCGCGCCACCGGCGTGGCGATCAGCAGAAGAAGGCCCAGCTCGATCAGCCCTTCGCTCTCAAAGGCGGCGGCGGAGTGGAAGACCGCCCGGAAGGTCCGCGGGGCGCCGGGGCGAGCGGCGAAGTGGCGGAAATCGATCTTCGTATTCGCATGCTGAACGAGATACGCCACGCCGCCAACGAAGACGATGGCCGCCGCCAGCAGCACTCCGGCCTGCAGCAGCTTGCCGATCATCGCTTCGAGCCGTTTGTCGTTCATTCGTCGCTCATTCATTCGTCGCTCGTTTGCTTCCTAGTCCCTCAGTCCCTTGTCAGTCCCTTAGTCCCTTAGTCCCTTAGTCCCTATTCCCCAGTCCCTATTCCCTGTTTCTCAGACCTTCCCGCCAATGCCGCTGACGATCATCTCGATGGCCAGCGCCGCGATGACTACCGCAAAGACGATGCGCAGCGTGCGCACCGGCGCGTGAACCAAGGCTCTCGAGCCAAGGAACGCGCCGCCGAGCACGCCCAGCATCACCGGCATGGCGACCCGCGGATCGATGTAGCCGTGGCTCAGGTAGAGTCCGGCGCTGGCCGCTGCCGTCACCCCGATCATGAAGTTGCTGGTGGTGGTGGAAACTTTGAACGGAATCCCCATGACGCGATCCATGGCGATCACCTTGACCGCGCCCGAACCGATGCCGAGCAGGCCGGAGAGCGCTCCCGCGCCGAACATGATGCCGAAGCCCGCCGGCACGTTGTGCACGCCGTACGGCTGCTTGCGCCCGTCGAGCGGATACTCGCCGCCCAGGCGAAGCCGGGTCGCAAGCTTGTCACTGGCGATGGGCCCGGACGCGGCGTGACCGCGGGCAACGGTCTGCCATGCCGACTGGATGAGCACCAGGCCGAAGATCACGGCCAGCACGTGGGTGCTGAACCGGCCTGCGAAAAACGCCCCCACAACCGCGCCAATGGTGGTGGCAATCTCAAGAAACATGCCGATGCGGATGTTGGAGAAGCCCTCGCGCACGTAGGCGGCGGCTGCTCCCGAAGAGGTGGCGATGACGGAAACCAGGGAGGCGCCCATGGCGATCTTCATGTCCACGCCGAGAGCCAGCGTGAGAGCCGGGATGACGACCACCCCGCCGCCCAGGCCGGTGAGCGCGCCCAGGAATCCGGCAACGGCCGAGACGGCCACTACCACGAACGTGAAAACGAGGGCATTCATTTGAAAAACGGCTATTAGCTGTTAGCTACCAGCTTCTAGCTTGATTGTTGCATTCGACGCTTTGGTGCACATGCCGATTGGTTCCGTTGCGTTTCGCGGAAGATTCTGCGACGAGGTTTGAAGCTGAAAGCCGGGAGCTAAAAGCTAAGAGCTAATAGCTAAAAGCTGTTTTTCGGCATCATGCCCCACAGCATCACCAGCGTCACGCCGATCACGATGATGCTGGTGCACCAGGCGATCCAGTTCAGGCGGCCAGCGGCCTGATCTTCGGCTCTCAAGGGTCGCCGCCCCCCAGATTGGTAGCGCCGGTCTCCAGACCGGCTGTCGCGCGGGCGTCCACGCCCGCGCACCAAACCCACTTCCAGTCCTTCAACCCCGCCCGCTCCGGATTGCTTACCACGTACCGAAGAGCACGCTCCAACTCGTCCTGATTACGGATCAATCGGTCATAGTATTCGCGCTGCCAGAAGACGCCGCAACGGCCGAGGATCTCGTTGGACTTTCTTGCAGTGTAAGATTTCCAGCTTCGCAGCACCACGCTCAATTCCTGTCCCGGCAGCAATCTGCAAACCACATGCACGTGATTGGGCATGATACACCACGCCACAAGCCGATACCGCTCTCCATCCCAGAAGCGTAGCGCATGGGCCAACAATTCCCCGATTCGCGGATCGCGCAGGTGACAGGCGCCTGCGCCGCGATCGAAGTGTTCTTCGATTTTCGCCGGACGGTATTCCGCCAGCATCACTTTTTGGCTCGGCAGCAGATGCGCGCCGGAATGCTTCGCCGCGTCCAGAATGCGCTGACGCTCCGTCAGCTTTTTCAGTACCTCCCTCGGCAAGGAGTCAGCTAGATGGAAGGTAACGAAGTACAGGCCTGAGTCCTTCTCCCAGTGGGGAAGGCGACCGCGCTGGCGAATGCGCACTTCTCCGAAGCGCGGTTCGATCACACCTTGCACGGCGGCTGCGGGCGCGGGCTGGGGTGGGGCGTCTGGCTTGGCCATAAGAGAGAATTTTACGCTGGAAGGGAGGGGTGCGGGCGTGGACGCCCGCACGACAGCCGGTCTGGAGACCGGCGCTACTCGAACTCGGCGCTACTTGAACTCGGCGCTACTTGAACTCAATGCCCCGGCATCATGCCCCACAGCATCACCAGCGTCATGCCGATCACGATGATGCTGGTGCCCCAGGCGATCCAGTTCCACAGCCGCGAGTTTTTGTACTTGCCCATCAGGTCGCTGCGGTTGATGAGCATCAGCATCAGGATGATGATCACCGGCAGCAAAACGCCGTTCAGCACCTGCGAGAGAATGGCCACGTTGATCAGTTGCGAGTCCGGCAGCAGCAGCACGGTCGCCCCTCCGCCCACAATCAGCAGCGTGTAGAGCCAGTAAAAAAGGGGAGCCTCTTTGAAGCTTTTATCTACGCCCGACTCGAAACCCAGGCCTTCACAGACCGTGTAGGCCGTTGAGAGCGGCAGGATGGACCCAGCGAAAAACGAGGCGTTGAAGAGGCCGAAGGCGAAGAGCAGGAAGGCGTAGTCGCCGGCCAGCGGGCGCATGGCCTCGGCGGCGTCGGCCGCCACCTGGATGGCGCCCATGCCGTGTACGTAGAGGGTAGCCGCGCAGGCCACTACGATGAACCACGCGATAATAATTGCGAAGACGCTGCCCACGATCACATCGAGGCGTGAAGTCGCGTACTCCTTAACGGGAATGCCCTTCTCCACGATCGACGACTGCAGGTAGAACTGCATCCAGGGAGCAATCGTGGTGCCCACGATGCCCACGACCATGTAGATGTACGACTTATCGCGCCACACCGACTGCGAGGGCAGCATGATGGTGGCCCGTATCGCCTCGTGCCAGTCGGGCTTAGCCAGCACGCCGGTGAAGATGTAAGTGAGATAGACCATCGAGGCGACGAGGAAGACCTTTTCGGTGCTCTTGTAGTCGCCCCGCAGCACCAGCGCCCACACCAGAAAGGCGCAAATGGGCACGCTGATGAATTTGGAGACGTGAAACAGGTGCATCGAGCCGGCGATGCCGATGAACTCGGTGACCACGTTGGTGTAGTTGACCACCACCAGCAGCACCATCAGGATGAAGGTGAGCCGGAGGCCGAACTCCTCGCGGATGAGGTCGCTCAGCCCCTTGCCGGTGACCACCCCCATGCGCGAGCACATCTCCTGCACCACGATCAGGGCGATCAAGACGGGTATCGTGGTCCACAGCAGCGTGTAGCCGTACTGGGCGCCGGCCTGCGAGTAGGTGAAAATCCCGCCCGAGTCGTTATCCACGTTAGCGGTTATGAATCCGGGTCCGAGAACGGCCAGAACCAGAAGAAGCCGGATTCGCCAACGCTTCCACATATTCGCGGATTCCTATGGAGGATTCATTGTGTGCTGGATATTGCTGATTGAAGTACCTGAAGTACTCTCCCCTGACCATAACAGGCCGGGGGCGAGAATGCGAAGCCCGGAAGAGGGCCAAAGCCAGAGTTCTTAAGCTTGTTGAAGCTACATTTTTTCCCTGAGGAAGCTGATCACCTGGTCGGCGTGCACCACGCCCACCATGCGCTTCTGCGCATCGACCACAGCCACTTCGTGCAGGTTGTATTTGTCAAAAAGTTCGGCCAGCTCATTCCGGTGAATCTCGACATCGCAGGAGATCACCTGGGATTCGGACAGCACGTTCAATCGCGTCTCGGGAAGAGCCATCACCAGCCGAGCCAGCGGAATGACGCCCTGAAGAACGCGCTTATCGTCGAGCAAGTAGATCTCGGTCAGTTGATCCGGGTCGCCGTCGAAGCTGCGCAGGGCTTCAACGGCCTGGCCTACGGTTGCCTCCATGCCAAGATGGACGAAGTCGGTGGTCATGCAGCCGGCGGCCGAGTCCTCGTCGAACTCGAGCAGTTCTTCGACCTCCTGGCGCTCCTCCGGCTCCATCTCCTCGAGAATCGCTTCCGACTGCTCCTCGGGCAGCTCGGCCAGCAGGTCGGCCGCCGCACCGGGATCCATCTCCTCCACGATGTCGGCAATCCGCTCTTCGTCGAGTTTTTCGAGCAGTGCCTTCTGCAGCCTGGGCTCGACTTCTTCCAGCGTCTCAGCCGCAACCTCTTCGTCGAGAGAAGAAAAGACGGCTTCGCGCTCGGCCGGGGCCAGGTCCTCTAGAATATCGGCGAGGTCCGAGGGATGAATTTCGGCCAGACGCTCGTATTCAATGCGCAGTTTCACGCGGCGGGCAGGATCGACCTCGATTACATCCACAAACTTCCAGGGAATGGCGTGGGCGGAGAGGCGGCGCGAAAGCGATTCCAGCCTCGTCCGTGGAAGAACCCCCTTGAAGACCCGGCGGAAGGCTCCCCGCAGCCCGATTTCGACTTCGGCCACGCGCAGCAGGTGCGCCGCCCCCTTGCCCATCCATTCCAGGTCCACGTCGTTGACGCGCACTACCTTGTGGCCGTTGACATCGATGATCTGCCGGTCCATCAGGTCCTGCTGCAGATACAGGTAATTGCCGTGGTCTTGGAGCGGCTCCATGGCCGAGGGTGTACGCAGCTCCAAAGTGCCGGCAGGGGTTTCCATCACCTCGTGCGAAGGGACGATGGCCAGCCCCGACTTCGTCTTCAAGACCAGTCCCGCCACCTTGCCCGCATCAGGGCCCGTGGCCACGGCAATGTCTTTCAGCCGTCCGCGCAGGCGGCCCTGGGCATCGGTCACTGGCGTGCCCAGCAGCGCGGTCAGGCTCACCCGGGTTGTCTGGCGAGTATGCATAAGGTCGGACGCCTCAGTGTATTCCCTTGGTGCGGTGTACTGCAGCCCAAATCTCTTCCAGCTTGACACAACTCCCTCCAGCCATGAAACTGCCTTTTAGCCCTTTCGGCGCGAGGGGCTTTCTTGTGTCCATGAGGCGGATGCATTTTTTGTGAGCGGCTCTTCGACAGAACGGCGCACCCTGCGGCTCGCCTCCACCATGGAAAGCGTCAACCAGGGGGAGGCGGCAGCCACAGCGCTGGCCGCTCAAGCCGGTCTTTCCGAGGATGAGCGCTTCGGCATTGGCATGGCGATCCGCGAGGCGCTTGTCAACGCCGTCCTGCACGGTAACGAGTACGATCCAGCCCTGCACGTCGATTTCACGATGGAAAACACCGGTTCCTCGCTCATTTTCATCGTCGCCGATCAGGGAAAGGGCCTTGACCCCGCCTCTCTGCCCGATCCGCTGGCCCCCGAGAACCTTCTCCGCGGCTCAGGGAGAGGCATTTTTCTCATCCGCTCTTTTATGGACGAAGTGCGCTTCCGGCAAACCCACCCCGGAACCGAAGTCACGCTCATCAAGCACCTCAGCCCATCGGGGAGACCCCACTAGCTCTGGGTTGCACGCCCCGGCGGCTGCTTGCTAACCCGCTGGCGCACCATGTTATAACCAAATGGAGGAATAAGGAGGAATTCACGTGGCACTTTCGATGGCTACCCGTGAAGTGGACGGCGTTGCAGTGGTCGACCTGACTGGCCGGATTACGCTGGGCGAGGGCAGCGTCCAGTTGCGCGACACCGTTCGAGACCTGGTCAGCAAGGGCAAAAAGCGCATCCTGCTCAACCTCGCCGAAGTGGACTACATCGACAGTTCGGGCCTGGGCGAGCTGGTCAGCGCCTATACTACCTCCAAAAACCAGGGGGCCACCCTGAAGCTGCTGAAGCTCACGCGCAAGGTCCACGACCTGCTGCAGCTGACCAAGCTGTATACCGTCTTCGACATTTACGACGACGAGGCTACGGCCATCGGCTTCTTCAAGTAGACCCCGGCCGGCTCTGTCGACAGGACCGGAACGATGAAGGGCCATTCTGCCCCGCGCGGAATGGCCCTTGCTGTCTTTGCGGCGGGAGCTGTAGCGCCGGTCTCCCGACTGGCTGGGACAGGTAGCGCCGGTCTCCTGACCGGCTGTACTGGCGGCTTCCAAGCCGCCAGATGTGGTTTGCGGGCTACTAGAACTTCACGTTCGGCACCTGCTGCGCCGCCGGGCTGGCCTCGAAATACGCGTTATTCACCTGGAAGCCGGCCATCCCCGCCCATATGTTGTTCGGGAACTGCTGCACGAAGGTGTTGTAGTCCTTGAGCGAGTCGTTGTACCGCTTGCGGGCCACGCCGATGCGGTTCTCAGTCCCGGCAAGCTCGTCCTGCAGGCGCATGAACTGGTCGCTGGAGCGCAGTTGCGGATAGTTTTCCGTGAGCAGCAGCAGCCGCCCGATGGCCCCGTCGAGCTGATTGTTAGCCGCGATCTTGGCTGCCGGGCCCTGCGCATTCAGCATTCCGGCGCGCGCGTTGGCAATGTCGCCAAAGACCGTACTCTCCTCCTTGGTAAATCCCTTGACCGTCTCCACCAGGTTGGGGATCAGGTCGGCGCGCCTTTGCATTTGCACGGAGACCTCCGACCAGGCCGCCTTCACATCCTGGTCTTTGGCCACCATCTGGTTGCGGGCGCTCACGTAGCTGCCAAAAACCAGCAGCACTGCCAACACCAGCACCGCCACCACCACCAATGTAATCACGAGTCCACGGCTCATCGTTTGTCGCTCCTTCGCAAAACTTGCTAGCTGTCAGCTTTCAGCTTTCAGCTATCAGCTTCTAGCTCGCACTGGTTCGTCCCCTAGTCCCTGTTCCCTATTCCTAGTCCCTATTCCCTGTTCCCTGTCTTACCAGCTCCCGCCTGCTCCGCCGCCGCCAAAGCCGCCGCCGCTGAAGCCGCCAAAACCTCCGCCGCCGCCGCCACCGCCGCTGCTCCAGCCGCCTCCACCCATCCCCGATCCGCGCCCGCCGCTTCCCCAGCCGCCAAAGAACAATCCCCATCCCAGCAGCATGCGCAAGATGGATCCGCCGCCGAAGAAGAACAGCAGCACTAGAAGGAGAATCAATTTTTCGATCCCCAGGCTGTGATGCGAGGGCAAATCCGACGGCGTCTCCTGGACGGCGTTGTTCAGCGTGATGCCGGCGTCGGCGGCGATGGTCTGGGCGACTTCGCCAACCGCCAGCGTCACCGCGCCATCGTAGTCGCCGGCCCTGAGGTGCGGCACCATTTCGCGGCCGATGTCGCCCACCTTGCCGTCGGGCAGAATCCCTTCCAGCCCGTAGCCCACGTCGATCCGGTACTTGTGATCGTTTACGGCCAGCAGGACCAGTACGCCCTTGTCTGAGCCTTTCTTGCCGATCTTCCACCTGTCTTCAAGCTCGTTGGCGTATTCGGCCGCGTCCTCGCCGTTCAGATCCTGGACTGTGACGACCGCGATCTGCGCGTTGGCCTGCGAGTGGTCCAGCTCTGCGCAGAGCGCGTCCAGTTGCGCAATCGTCTGCGGCGAAAGCACGTGGGCAAAATCGCTGACGTAATCGGTGGGCTTGGGCAGGTCCTCAACCCGCTCGGCCTGGACGGGGACGGCAAGAAAGGCGGCGAGCGCCGCCAGGGGCAGCAGAAAAGCGATCCAACGTCCGCGGTGCTGGTCTTTCATTCCCTTCTCATTGTACGCAAGCGGGCGGATGGAAGTTCCCGGCACTTTACGGCTGCTTGAGGACGTATTTGGCGTTTGTATGGACGGGCCGGCCACAAGCTGCTAGCGTTTTGGTCTCTTCTTGTCCGCAGGCACAGTTCCGATGATCCGCTCGATTTGGCGCTCGCCCAGCTTATCCGTTCCCTTGCGGCGCAACTCCTGGCCGCCGATGAGAAGAATCTCCGGATCCGGGGCCGTCAGCCGAATGTAATCCTGCAGGCTCATCAATACCGCTCTGGGCGTGCCACGCTTTTCAATCACAACTGACTGTCGCTCTTTTGCTACGTAATCGAGCAGTTTCCCGAATTGCGCGCGAGCGCGCATCGCAGACATCACCTTGGTGCCGTTTCCAGTTGCCGGGGCCTTCATTCCTACTCTCCATTTCGCTCTTCTGGGCCGTTCACTTTACTATATCGGGATTCTACGGGCCATTACACTTGTAGAGATGACTTCGACTTCGGCTTCGCTTCCCGCACCTCCCATCGCCCGCCGGCACCGCACCGAAACCCATCTTCACGGCGTAACGCTCACCGACGACTACGCATGGCTCCGCGACAAACAGAATCCCGAGGTCGCGGCCTATCTCGAAGCGGAAAACGCCTACGCCGAAGCGGAGATGGCGCCGCTGGCCCGGCTTCGGGAGAAGCTCTACGAGGAGATGCTCTCGCACATCAAGCAGACTGACGTTTCCGTGCCTTACCGCGATGGCAGTTACTGGTACTACACCCGCACCGAGGAGGGCCTGCAGTACGGGATCCACTGCCGCAAGAGCGGAACTGCCGACGGGCCCGGCCCGGATGCGCCCGAAGAGGTTCTCCTTGACGGCAACGAGATGGCGAAGGGGCACGCTTTCTTCGCCCTCGGCGCGATGGACGTCACCGACGACGGCCGGTACCTGGCCTACACCACCGACACCACCGGTTTCCGCCAGTACACGCTGCACATCAAAAACCTCGAGACCGGCGAAATTCTGCCCGGCGAGGTCGAGCGCGTGGGCTCCGTCGTCTGGGCCGCCGATCCTGAAGCGGGCAGCGCGGCCGGCGGCGGCCGGCGCACGCTTTTTTACACCGTCGAGGACGAGCAGCAGAAGCGCCAGTTCCAGCTTTGGCGGCATGCACTGGGCGCGCACTCCGAAGATGCGCTCATTTACCAGGACGACGACGAGCGCTTCAATGTCGGTGCCGGGCGCACGCGCGACGGCCGCTACCTGGTTCTGGAATCGGCGAGCCACACCGCGAGCGAGTCGCGCGTGCTGGCTGCTGACCAACCCCACGGCGAATTCGCCCTGATTGCCGCGCGTGAGGACGAGCACGAGTACTCGATCGACCACCGCAACGGCTTCTGGTTCATCCGCACGAACGACCGCGGCCGCAATTTTCGGCTTGTTGCGGCGCCCGTGGCCTCGCCCGGCCGCGGGAACTGGACCGAGATCATCGCCCACCGCGGCGGCGTGATGCTTGAAGAGGTCGATCTCTTCGCCGGCTATTTCATCGCCTGCGAGCGCGAAGACGGGCTGCCGCGGCTGCGTTTGTGGAATTTCTCCGGCGAGGCGCCTGTAGCAACGCCCGCCGGCGAAATCGTCTTTCCCGAGCCTGCTTATTCGGCCTATCCCCACGTCAATCGGATTTTCGACAGCGCGACCTTCCGCTACGCCTACCAGTCGCTGGTTACGCCCAGCTCGGTTTACGAGTACGACACGCGCATCGGCGCCTCGACTCTGCTCAAGCAGTTGGAAATCCCCGGCGGTTTCGATCGCGCGCTCTACGCAAGCGAGCGCATCCATGCAACGGCAGCGGACGGCGTCAAGATTCCCGTCTCACTCGTCTATCGCAAAGACAAGTTTTCCAGGGAGCGGGGAACGGGGGCGGTAGCGCCGGACTCCAGTCCCGCACCGAACCCTCTCTACGTCTATGGCTACGGGTCATACGGCTATTCGCTTCCGCTCGGCTTCAGTTCCAACCGGCTGAGCCTTCTCGACCGCGGCATGGTGATGGCCTACGCCCACGTCCGCGGCGGCGGCGACCTGGGCAAGCCCTGGCATGACGCGGGCAAGATGCTCTCGAAGCGAAACAGCTTTACCGACTTCATCGCCTGCGTCGAGCACCTGACGGCTGCGCGCTACGGAGATCCCGCGCGCGTGGCTGCCGAGGGCGGCTCGGCCGGCGGCCTGCTGATGGGCGCCGTCGCGAATATGCGCCCCGAGCTTTTTCGCGCAGTTCTCAGCCATGTGCCCTTTGTCGACGTGATGAACACCATGCTCGACGCCTCGCTGCCGCTTACCGTTCCCGAGTACGAGGAGTGGGGCGATCCCAATCAGGAAAAATACTTCCGCTACATGCTCAGCTACTCGCCTTACGACAATCTCCGCGCGGCTGCTTATCCGGCCATGCTCATCCGCACATCGCTTTACGACAGCCAGGTGATGTACTGGGAGCCGGCCAAGTACGTGGCCAGGTTGCGCACGCTGAAGACTGACGCAAACCGGCTGCTGCTGGTGACCAATATGGAGGCCGGCCACGGCGGCGCCAGCGGGCGATACGACTACTTGAAGGAGATCGCGTTTGATTACGCGTTTTTGCTGAGGGAGCTGGGGATTGTCGGCTAAAATCGTTCTTTCGCATAAGAAGAGGGAGCAATGTGCCGAACTTGTAAGATCGCACTCTGCCTCGCGCTTGCCGCCGGGCTTGCCTGCGGCCGGCAGGTCAGTCCTTCCAATCCTCAACCTCAGTTAGATGCGCAACTGAAGAGTGTGAAAGTCTATTCGGCCGGCCCGGATGTAACCGCGCCTGAACTTCTCCCTTTGAATCTTCCTCCGCTGACCGTTGAAAAGTGTAAAGAAAAGGTCGACGGAACAGTCGAACTTTCCTTGCTTGTTGATGAAACCGGGCGGCCGCGGAACATCATGTTTCTTCACCCGCTTGGAACGGATCTCGACAAGTTTGCGCTTCGTATTGCCGGCGCCGATCAATTCAAACCCGGAATCCGCGATGGAAAGCCTGTCGTGGTTGCGGAGTCATTGCACGTCAAGCTCCAATCGTGTTTCGTCGAGTCGAAGGGAGATGCAGGCGACAAGACGTACGCCCTGAAGCTGCGATCGGCGCCGGAACAGGAGTTGGCCGCTCTGGCAAGTGAGCCGGATGGGGCGGTGCTGGCCATCGGCGCCGTTGACTGGATTGATTCAGGGATTTCCAATCCCAACATTGATTCCGCGATCGCCAATTCCAACTTGGCCCATGTGGGGGGCAGGACCAAAGCGCCTGTTCCTCTTACTACTCCCGAGGCAACCTACACCGATGCAGCGCGAAAAGCGAAGATCAACGGAGTCTGCAATATTTCTCTGATTGTCGATCGGCAAGGCATGCCCCAGAACTTGCGAGTCGTCAAAAGTCTTGACCCTGGCCTGGACCAGAATGCCCTCGTTGCTGTGAGTCGCTATCGATTCAAGCCGGCGATGAGAGACGGAGAGCCCGTTCCAGTCATGGTCATAGTAGAGGTGAACTTCAAGCTTTGGTAGCGGTGACCGCGCGCCCAGGATTTCGCTTCAGGGCTTTTGAGAAAGCTCTCCCTCTCGAAGTCGCCGATCTTTCGACCGCAGTTTCTCTGAATTTCGCAGAAGAACAACTGCAGATCCTTCGACTCCGGTCGCCGCGGCGACCTCCGCTCAGGATGACAGCGAATCTATGACGTGAGCACGAAAGCGGCTCAGGACGGCACTGAGCGAGGCAAATCGCCCCTCAGCGCGTCTCCATCAGCACGTCGGTATTCTTGCTCATCTTGGCTGTGCGCTCGATCTTGTCCCAGTTGAAGGGCTTTCCATCGACGGCCCGCTTGAGCGTCTTGAAGAGCACGATCGAGAAAACCTGCCGGTAGGCGAAGCGCTGCAGCCAGATGTGGAAGAGCAGCCACCCGTCGCCTTTGCTGGCCGGATGGCGTCGCTCGAGGGAAAAGGCCACCGACGAGGTAATGAAGTCGATCAGCAGGAAGGTGAGGAAGTAAGCCACGAGCTTTTCGAAGCTGGCCGCCGAGGCGGAGGCCGGGTGATAGTGGCGGTCGATAAAGTAGTTGATCACGCCGGCCGCGAACATGATGTCAATGAAGGGCGAGACCAGCGGCAGCAGCATCTGGAAGATGAGAATGTTGGGCAGCGCGAACAGTCCCATCGCCTTGTTGCGCACAAAGGCCTTGCGGTGCTTCGACACCGCCTGCAGAATTCCGAATGACCAGCGGAAGCGCTGCCGCATGAGGCCGCGCGCGTCAATGGGGGCCTCGGTGAAGGCCAGCGCGCGGTCCTCATAGTCGACGCGCAGCCCGTGCTCGAGCAGGTTCATGGTCAGGTCGGCGTCTTCGGCCACCGTATTGAGCGGGTAGCCTCCCACCGCCTTCACCGCAGGCGTGCGCCAGGCCCCGATGGCGCCCGGCACCACCGTGACCACGTGGAAGAGATCCAGCGCGCGCCGCTCGAAGTTCTGGCTGGTGATGTACTCCAGGGCCTGCCAGCGGGTCCAGAGATTCACACGGTTTCCCACCTTGGCATTGCCGGCCATGGCGCCGATGCGCGCGTCCTCAAAGTGAGGAATCAATTTCGAGATGGCGTCTGGGGCGATGATGGTGTCGGCGTCGATTCCTAAATAGATCTCCTCCGTCGTCCGTTTCAGGGCATAGTTGAGTGCCGCCGCTTTGCCCTCGTTTTGCTTGCTGTAGATTTCGACCCGCCCCTGGGCGATCTCCGCGGCGTAGGCCTCGCGCGCCACCTCTGCAGTGCGGTCCTTCGAGCCGTCGTCGACCACGATCACGCGCAGGTTGCGGTAGTCGGAGTTCAGCACCGAGCGAATGGTGCGCACGATGACCGTTTCTTCGTTGTAGGCCGGGATGAGCACCGCCACGCGCGGGTTGTAGCCCGGCGAGGCCGCGCTGTGCGGTTTGCGCAGCCGATCAATGACCGCGAAGAGGCCCACCAGCACCAGCCGCGCGCTCATAAGAACGTCGCCAATGAAGAAAACGAGCACGATGAAATTGCCGACGACATCCAGCGTGGAAAAGGCGATGGAATCGGGAATGGTGCGCACGCGTTGCCAGAAGCTGAGCGGCGGCATGACCTGCGCGGTGGTTTTGCCCATAAGCGCGGAGACCGGCACCAGTTTGTAACCGTGGGCGCGCAGAGCATCGATGATGGTTGGCAGGGCGGCCACCGTGGCTGAGCGGTCACCGCCGCCGTCGTGAAGCAAGATGATGGAGCCGCGGAACTGCGGCTTGGTCTTCATCGTCTGCAACTGGGCAAGCACCGAATCCACCATCTCCTGGGGCGTTTTGCGCGGGTTCTCGTTCCAGTCGTTGGTATCGATTTTGCTGCCGATGATCGTGAGCCCGTCCTGCTGTATGCGCTCCACCGGAGCGGCCTGGTCGTCGGTTTCCGGTTCCTCGTCGTTGTCGTAGGGCGGGCGGAAGTAGAGCGGCTGGATTCCCAGCTTGCTCTCGAACAGGCGCTCGGTGATATTGATTTCCAGGTCCACCTGGCGCTGCGGAATTTCGCTGATGTCGGGATGCGTATAGGTGTGGCTGCCAATCTCGTTGCCCTCGCGCAAGATCCGCTGCATAAGGCCTACGTGATCGGCGCCCGCGTTGCCGATCAGGAAGAAAGTGCCCTTGACCTGTTTCTGCTTGAGGATGTCGAGGATTTTCGGGGTCCATTTGGCGTCTGGGCCGTCGTCGAACGTGAGTGCGAGCTCGTCGGGGTGGTAGCCGTACTGTTCGACGGTATAGGTGCGCGGGTAAGCATCCATGTGCTCATCGACGATCAGTTTCTTGCGCGGATCCGGCTCGTCGGTGTCCACCTCCACCGTGCGACGCCCCGGCTGCGGCAGCCCGGTTATGCGAAGAATGTCGCCATCGCCCTCGGTGTCCACGTCGTGGCCGGGTTCCACGGTTCCCAGCGCCTGCAGCGACTCAGCCGCTTTGGGTTTGTCCCAGATGCTCCACAGAGAATTGTCTTCCTCGCCAAGCCTCCACAGTGCGAAGGTCTGGATACCCAGATCGCGCGCCGCGCGCATCTCGTTGAGCACCGTCACGCCGTCTAAAAACCAGACCACATGGCGCTGATTCGCGTCCTCGTCGATGTACTCGAAGTGCGGATTCAGGGTGTCGTAATCCAGATCGAGGTCCGCATCGGCGTCTGAGGCCCGCTGCCAGGCGTCGGAAACCGACAAACTATCGGTGTTCACGACCCGCGGCTTCGGGTGCCGGCGGTCTTTGGGGTCGGGAATCGTCAGCGCCCAGTCGTAACCGTAGTTGCCCAGCGAGCAGATCAGCTTCTCCTTGGGTACGAGCTTTAAAACCCGCTGCAGATTGCCCACGAACCACGTCTGGCTGGCGATCGGTCCCGGATTGCTCTCGATCTGGTGCTCGTCGTAGTTCATCAGCAAAATGCCGTCGGAGTTGGCGGCCACCGCCCGCAATTCGTCGTCCGTTGCGGATACCTGGGTGTTCACGTAGAGCCGCAGGTTCCTTGGATGCAGGGCCGCATACAGCTTCTCCACGAAGGCAATGTAGGCGTCTTCCTGTTGGTCGGTAAGGGTTTCGACGTCCAGCGACAGCCCGCGGTAGGCAGGGTAAGCGCTCAAAAAGCGCACAATCTGCTGGATCAGCGCGGCACTTTTGCCGGGGTCGGCCAATACGTCGCCCACCCCTGGGTCCCAACTTTGTTTGAGCGGGTTGTAATTGTTGAGCTGCGGAAAGATTTCCGTGTCCTCCCGGGCCGCCTGGATCACCCGCTTGACTTTGTTCTCGTCGTCGGGATCGTGCACCGTACCGCCCTGGATCAGGGCATAGGCGTGCAGGTTGTCTCCGCTCATCGCCATCAGCACGCCGTCGGGAGCATCTACGTGCAACCACTGAGGAATCAGTAGATCGATCTGGTGCACGTGCTCCTTGAGCGACGAATAGCTGGCTGCGTTATCTTGCACGTAGTAGGCGGCGCGCAAACCCTCGCCGGTGTTCAGAGGAATATCCGAGGGCTTCCGCTCGGTCTTCCGCCGAGTGGGGCGTTGACCCTTGGCCGTGCGGAGGGCTGCCTGCCGGTCGGGCAGCGCTTTGTAATTGTGCCGGGCAATGGGCAGCAGCAGCTCTGGCAGAGCCTGGTTGCGCAACACGCTAAAGATGAACAGCGCCAGCACCAGGGTTGACACGACCGCCGTAACGTCCAGAATGCGGCGCAGCCGCTTCCAGCGTTTTCTGGCGGGGTCATAGAAAATTTGCCGGTCTGGCATCGTCAGCCCTTCCGCTCAAAAAAAGCGGAACTCATTGTCTAGTCTACGCGAATGCGGTTCGCGCAGCGGGCAGCGCATCCGCCTGGAAAGGCATGCCCGAGAGGCGGTCCGCACCGGATCTCATGCCGCGCAGGGGCCGCGCTCATTCCCTGGCATGCTCTGCCTGTGCACTTTCAACCGCCAGGGTGGAAAATGCCTTATAAACAATGCTATGAGCCGAACGACCCCGAACGCCCCGCACTCCCGCAGCCTGGCTCCCTCCACGGGTGCTCGCTGCGGAGCAGGGTACCGGATTGCCGGAATCGTTGCTGTTCTCGCGGGTCTCGTTCTGCGCCTCTGGCTTTTCCGGCAACTCTATCAGGTGAACGGCGATTCGCTGGTCTACGGCGATCTGGCGAAAAACCTGCTTCTCCATGGCCGCTACGCTTTTACGGCCCCCGGCGGCGGGCTCGATCCGACTCTCATCCGGTTGCCCGGCTATCCGCTCTTCCTTGCCCTCAGCTTCCGCCTCTTTGGCATGGAAAACTACTTCGCCGCCGGCTGCATTCAGATCGTTCTGGATCTCGCCGCTTGCCTGCTGGTCGCCGATTTTGCCCGCCGCATTGCGCCCGCCGCCCTCGGCCGCGGCGCAGCCATGTCGGCTCTCTGGCTTTCTGCCCTGTGCCCCTTTACCGCCGCCTACTCGGGCATCGCTCTCACTGAAGCGCCCACGCTCTTCACCCTGGCGCTGGCCGCCTGGGCCGCAGCGCGCTTCCGCGAACGGCCCGGCTGGCCCGCCGCGCTGTTGTTCACCTTTGCCGTCACGGCCGCTGCGCTGCTGCGTCCTGACGGTGCGCTGGCCGCCGTGGCATTGGCGCCGGCGCTCGTTTGGGGCTTGCCGGGCAGCGACCTTGCCCGGCGCAAGCTGTCGCGTATAGCTCTGGTCTGCGCGCTGCTCGCTCTCGCTCCGTTTGCCGCCTGGACGCTCCGCAACTGGCACGTCTTCCATGTCTTCCAGCCGCTTGCCCCGCGGCTGGCCAACGACCCCGGCGAGGACCCACACCTCGGCTGGGAGAGCTGGGTGAAGACCTGGAGCCTGGATTTCACCTCCACTTACGACATCTACTGGAGCGTCGAAGGCGAAAGGCTCGATATAGCAAAACTTCCCTCCCGCGCATTCGATTCGCCCGGGCAGTACGCCGCTACCGCGGCTCTGGCAGACGACTATAACCGTTCGGGGATGCAACTCACGCCGGAGATCGACGCGCGCTTTGCCGCTTTAGCCCGTGAGCGCGCCGCCGCCCACCTTTTGCGCACGTACGTGGGGCTGCCGCTTGGGCGCGTGGCCGATATGCTTTTGCGCCCCCGCGTCGAAGACCTGCCCATCGATCTCGACTGGTGGGTCTGGAGCCATCACCACACCGAGACCCTCTTCAGTTGGGCGTATGCCGGACTCAACGCATTTTATTTTTTGCTTGGATTCGCCGGACTCTGGCTGCGCCCGCGGCTCTGGTTGGCTTTCGCCGCCTACTTCGTGCTGCGATGCGCGCTGCTGGCCTCGGTAGCCGGACCGGAGACGAGGTACACGCTGGAGTTTTTCCCCTTTCTCTGCGCCTTTGGCGGGGTGGCTCTGGCTTTCTGGCGCCGCAATCTGAAATATAGCTCAACGTTTTCGTGAGCTTTGGAGTGTCCTATGGAAGATAGCAATCTTGAGCTTTGGCGTGAACGCGATGCGCGCCTGCGCCGCGCGCTGAACTACGAACCGGTTGACCGTATTCCCTTCTTGTTTTCCGGCCCTGCGTGGGCTCCTCATTCGATGGGGATGCCGTTCTCGACTTTCTGCACCGACCCTGATGCTGCGCTCGAAGTGACCCTTGATGCCCTCGACTCCTTCAACGATATTGAAGGAATCAACACCATGATGTGCGGGCTCATGCCCTGCCACCTCACCAACCAGTGGTTCTGCAAGGTGCGGGTCCCGGGCCGTCAGTTGCCTGACGACGCGCTATGGCAGGTGCAGGAAGAAGAGAACATGACGGTCGAGGATTACGACTTGATCGTCAGCAAAGGCTGGGATGCGTTTGCTGCGAAGATCTACAGCAAGGTTCATCAGCCCGACCTGCTCGAAAAGCAAAACGCATGGATGGCTGAGAACTTTGCTTCAACTCCGGAGCGTTACCACAAGCGTGGCTACACGGCTCTCGTCTCAATGGTCACTGAGATTCCCTTTGAAGCTCTGTGCGGGGCGCGCACCATGCCCAGGTTCTTTTCGGATTGTTATCGCATGCCTGACAGAGTGAAGGCAGCCCTGGATGTCGCGCAGCCCTACTGGATCGACCTCGCCATCCATGTGACCAATGCCTGCGGCCTCAAGGGTTGCTGGGTGGGCGGCTGGCGCGCTGCCAGTGCGCTGGTGAATCCACGCATCTGGGACAAATTTGTCTTCCCCTACTATCTGGATATGCTGACCAGGCTGCGAGAGGCAGGCATCGTTTGTGTTTTGCACTTCGACCAGAATTGGGATCGGGACATCCACCGCTTTCTTGAGTTCCCAAAGGGATGCGTACTCTCGCTCGACGGCTCAACAGACATCCGCCGGGCCAAGCAAATCCTGGGAGATCACATGGCATTTCTTGGCGATGTGCCGCCGGCCTTGCTTGCCGCAGGCACGCCTGAAGCGGTGTATCAGTACGTGAAGGAACTCATTCGCGATCTCGGCCCGACCGGCCTGGTCATGAACTCCGGGTGCGATATCCCTTATAACGCTCCGCGCGCCAATGTGGAGGCTATGCTTGCCGCGACGCGAGAATGCGGCACCTACCACTGAGCCATCGCGTCGGGCATTCGCGTCCAGGGCGGAATTACAGGGCGTGGGTCAGGAGACCCACGGTCGCCGCGGCGACCCGGCCGGAAGGCCGGCGCTACAAGGCGATTGCGCGAAGAGGGCTTTTCCCTGGGTTCTCCAGAAGATAAAGCGCCGCTCTACTTGGTAACGTTGGTTGTCGATTTATTGGTTTTGAAGGAGAAGGCATCGGCCGGCAGCGACTGATTCATTTTGATGTTGGAGTAAATAGCATCTCTGTACATTCCGTCGCCTTCATCAAAATGCTGCTTCAGGCTCACGCCGCGATCCGAGTCCATCCAGACGGTCACTTTGGGCAGCTTGCTCCTGATCTCCTGGTCCTTGGGGACCATCTCCAGCTTGTCGGTGCTCACCCCGCCGATGGTTTCTTTGCCCAGGTACTTGATCTCCCACTTTTCCTTCAGGTCTTTGCCGCTGGCGCCGAAGCCCAGCATAAGCCAGCTTTCGTACTGGCTCAGCTTGGTCAGCGTCGTCACCTGGTTGATCATCGGATCGTACATCTGGATCTTTCCGCCTTGGCTACAACCACCTTCGGAGCCGGTTTGCCTTCCACCTCGCGAATGTGAATGCCCATGCGGAAAGCGCCGCCGCTGCGCTCGTAGTAGACCGTGCCAGTCTGCTTTTCCGTGTCGGGAACCGGGTAGCTCTGCACGCTGTCAAATTCAAACTCCGCAGATGTGGAGTGAAAATTATCCGCCGCCCGGTCCAGCTTTGCCAGAACCGACTCCAGTGTGTCGGCCGCGCTGGCCGCTCGCGTTCCCCATAGCGCGAGTGCAACAAGTACCGCGGCTCCCATCTTTTTTCTTACCTGCATTCCACTTCCTTTTCTCATGATGGTTGGATGAAAAACCACGCCCCGCAGCGGCGGGGGGCGGAATCCCTCACCGGTGCGCCCAGACCTTCCAGCAGAGATTCCCCTGAGCGTCGGTCACCATCTCCCAGCGATTTACGAAGACCGCGTCGCCGGTTACCGGTTCGATGGCCTCGCGCAGTGCTTTCTTTACCTGCGCATCCGGGGCTCCCGCCGGCACTTTTACGTCGGAAGCAATGACGGTGACAATCAGCCCTCGCCCGCCGTCGCCGCTCACCTGCATCGAATGGGAGGGCCCGGCGATCACCGGTGGCGTGTCACCGTAGTTCCACAAGTGTGGCGTAATGAAGATAAACAACAGGATCAGCGTGACCAGGATGTCGTAGTGCAGGTTTCCGCGCTCATAGGTCCAGAAGAAGTAGCTCTTCAAAATCTCTTTCGGGCCGCGCCTGGCCACCAGCGGCGCGCCCCCGGTTTGCTCCATCATGACTCGCTCCGAATCCGCTCCAGCCCGCCCATGGTTGGCCTCAGAGCTTCGGGAATCAGCACGCTTCCATCCGCCTGCTGATAGTTTTCGAGAAGCGCCAGCCAGGTGCGTCCCACGGCCAGCCCGCTGCCGTTCAGCGTGTGCACAAACTCGGGCCTGGCTTTTGACGACGGCCGGTAGCGGATGTTCGCCCGCCGCGCCTGAAAGCTCTCGAAGTTCGAACAGGACGAGATCTCGCGGTAAAGCCCCTGTCCCGGCAGCCACACCTCGAGGTCGTAGGTCTTCGCCGAGGAAAATCCCGTGTCGCCCGTGCAGAGCAGGACGCGCCGGTAAGGCAGTTCCAGCGCCTCCAGAATCTCTTCGGCGTCGCGCGTCAACCGCTCGTGCAGGGCGTCCGACTCCTCGGGCCGCGTAAACTTCACCAGTTCGACCTTCTGAAACTGATGCTGGCGGATGATGCCGCGCGTGTCTTTGCCCGCCGCTCCCGCCTCGGCCCGGAAGCACGGCGTGTAGGCGGTGAGCGAAATCGGCAGCTTTGCGTCGTCGAGAATCTCGTCGCGGTAGAGATTCGTCACCGGAACTTCCGCCGTCGGGATCAGCCAGTGATCATTGTCGCGAAATTCGCCGCGCGCAGCACCTTCAGCATCCGCGTCAGAGCAGCGGAAAAGATCGTCGGCAAACTTGGGCAACTGTCCCGTTCCGAAAAGCGACTTGGAATTGACCATGAACGGCGGCAGAACTTCGCGATAGCCGTGCTTCTGGGTGTGCAGGTCGAGCATGAAGCTGATCAGCGCCCGCTCCAGCCGCGCACCCGCTCCCATGTAAACGGCAAAACGGGCTCCGCTCAGCTTAGCCGCCCGTTCGAGATCGAGAATCCCCAGCGCTTCGCCGATCTCCCAGTGCGGTTTTGGTGTGAAATCGAACTTCTTCTTCTCGCCCCAGGTCTTGACCACTTTATTGTCGGACTCGGAAGTTCCCGTGGGAACTTCGTCGCGCGTGAGGTTAGGAACCCGCGAGAGCGCCCTACGCATCTCGTCGTCCAGCGCAGCAGCCGCCTTGTCCAGCTCTTCCAGTTGCTCCTTGAGGGCGCGAGTCTCATCCATCAGCGCCGTCGCGTCCTGGCCGGCCTTCTTCAACGCGCCCACCTGCTGGCTCAGCTCATTGCGCCGCGCCTTCAGCTGCTCGGCAGTCGTGATGGCGTTGCGCCGGCTCACGTCCAGGGTGCGAAAATCACCCAGCAGCGCCGCCGGGTCAGCGCCCCGGGCACGCAATTTTTCTTCCACCAATTCCAGATTGGTGCGGACGAAGGAGAGATCGAGCATGTCCTTTCCAGTTTACGACGGACGGGCAGACTACGATCCGATTCAGTCCGCAGCCTCTGCCCCGCGATTGGACCCGGCCTTCTCCTTCCACCCAGGCAAGCCCTTGTCCCCCGAGATAATCCTCGCCCCTCCGACGAAGGTGAAGTACGTCCAAACCCATGCCGCAAAGACCGAGAGCCGGTTCCGGAAGCCGATCAGGAAAAAGATGTGCACCGTGAGCCACGTTACCCAGGCCGGGAACCCGCTGAGCCGCGCGTGAAACGGCCACTCGACCCTCGCAACCGCGGCATTGCGCCCGATCGTCGCCATGTCGCCTTTATCGAAGTAGCGAAAAGGCGCCCGCGGCCGTCCTGCCAGATCGGCTGCGATCATCCGTCCCACGTGGTCGCCCATCTGCATCGCCGGCTGCGCCACCCCGGGCACTTGTCGCCCATCCTGCTCGATATGCGCCAGGTCCCCAAGCACGAAGACTTCTTTCATCTCCGGTGGATTCAACCGGTCGTCGACGAAAACGCAACCCTTATGGTCGAAATTCACCTGGGGCGGCGCGCCCAGCATCTTGCCCAGCGGCGAGGCCTGGACGCCAGCGGCCCAGAGGGTCACTACCGCCTCGATGCGAACTTCTCCTTCCGGCCCCTTTGCCTGCACCCAGCCAGGACCCACTCCGGTAACCTGCGTATGCTTACGCACCTCCACGCCAAGTTTTCTGAGGGCTTCCTCAGCCTTCGCAGAAAGCTCTTCGGGATAAGCCGCCAGCACGCGCGGCCCTCCGTCGAGCAGCAGCACGCGGCTTTTGGAAGGATCGATATGCCTGAAATCGTGACGCATGTAAAGTTGGGCAATGTCGGTAATGGCCCCGGCCAGTTCCACGCCTGTCGGTCCGCCGCCGATGATCACAAAGTCGAGCGGCCTATGCTCGCCCTGCTCGACCATCTGGCGCTCGGCCAATTCAAAAGCCAGCAGCACCCTCCGCCGGATCTCCACCGCGTCCTCAAGCGTCTTCAGCCCGGGCGCCAACTCACACCATTCGTCGTGTCCAAAGTAGGAGTGCGTAGCTCCCGGCGCCAGCACCAGGTACTCGTAGCCGAGCCGCGCCCCGCTTGCCAGCTTCACCTCGTGCGCGGAAGTGTCGATCCCCGTCACCTCGTCCATCAGGACCTGCGCGTTCTGCTGGCGGCGCAAAATGCTGCGGATCGGCTGCGCAATGTCGGACCCTGACAGAACCGCCAGGGCCACTTGATAGAGCAGAGGTTGAAAAAGGTGATGATTGCGGCGGTCAACGACAGTCACCTCTACGGGCAGCCGCTTGAGCGAGAGGGCCGCGTGAATCCCTGCGAACCCTCCGCCCACGATTACGACTCGCGGCGGCGCCCTGCGAACCGCCCCGGCTTTTTCCGTTCTCTGCTCCCCGATTTCGTTCATGCCACTCCCATCGGCAGCCGCATGCGCGCGCCGCCACTAGTTACTGGATGCCCGGCTGCGCCGGAAGGCTGCGCTGATCGCTCCCGGGACGCCTCAAATCGCAGACTCGCCGCCTCGCTCACTCGCTAGCTCCGCTAACCCCGCTAACTCCGCTGTTTTGTTAGCATTCAAACTATGATTTGGGGCGCAACCTGGCAGTGGTGGGTGGGCTTTCACGCGGCAGTGGTGGCGTTGCTCGCCGCCGACGCGGCTTTGGCCACTCGCTTCCGCCGCTCTGCGCGCCTGGCCATCGTGTGGACCGCCCTTCTGGTGCTGGTGGCCGCACTTTTCGACGCATGGATAGCGATGGCCTACGGCCGCCAGACGGCACTTGAGTTCGCCGCCGGCTATACGATTGAGGGCTCGCTCAGTCTCGACAATCTGGTCGTCTTCCTCGTCCTGTTTCGGAGCTTCGGCGTCGACCCTGCCCGCCAGCACAAAGCTCTCGCGTGGGGAATTGGCGGCGCCATCGTTCTGCGCGCAATCTTCATCGCCGCCGGCGTCACACTGCTCAACCGCTTCGCCTGGGTCACGTGGGTGTTCGGATTGTTCCTGCTCTATGCCGCCTGGCGGATGTTCGCCGGCGGCTCGGCCCATGCCGCGCTGCCAGGATGGGTCCGGCATTTGCGGTCCGCCCCGGGCTCGTCCACGGGAATCGTGCCGCTCTTCTGGGTGATTTTGGCGGTCGAGGGCGCGGACCTGATCTTCGCCACCGACTCCGTTCCGGCAGTGCTCGCCGTCAGCCACAATCCCTTTGTCGTTTACACCTCCAACGTCGCGGCCATTCTGGGCCTGCGATCGCTTTATTTCGTCGTGGCAGCCCTGCTTTCGCGGCTTCGCCGTCTGCATCTCGGCCTCGCCGTTCTATTAGCTTTCATCGCGCTCCAGATGCTCGCTTCGCCCTGGTTCAAGCTGCCCATTGCCGCCTCTCTCGCCACCATTGCCGTCATCGTGGCAGCCACAGTTCTGGGCTCCGCGATCGGACCGACCGAAGATCAGCGGGCCGGCCCCCAGGACCCGAAGGGGGAGCACGGCAAAATCGATTCGCGATAGAATGAAGGTTGAGAGGGAAGATGAAGCATCCGGTCCATCCGATTCTGAGCCGCTGGGCGTTCGGACTGGCGGTCTTCGCGCTTACCGCTGCGAGTTACGCACAGTTCAACAATCCGGCCGACGACGTTCCGGCCTACCACCCTTCTGCCCCGCTGAAGATGACCAGGCTGGCGCCGATTCTCTCGGGCGCGCAATTGAAGGGGCCGGATTTCCGGTATCCGTGGCAGGTGCACGTTTACCAGGTGGCTATCAAGATCGGGGACATCCTCTACCAGTTGCCGTGCAACTGCCGCTGCGACCGCGCTTTGGGACACACCAGCCTGCGCAGTTGCTACGAAACCACGCACTCGACGCAGTGCGACGTTTGCGCCGCCGAAGGGTTTTACGCCTACGAGAAGACGAAGCTGGGCTGGACGCCGGCCCAGATTCGCGCCGGGATTGCGCGGCATGAGTACGAGAAGATCGACCTCCAGAAGCAGTAAGCTGCTCTTTTTTGTACCGCCGGTCTCCTGACCGGCAGTACTGGCGGCTTCCTAGCCGCCAGACTGGGCCTCCCCCGCACCGCACAGGCGGAATCGCGAACTCAGAGCACCAGCACTAGATCCAGCGTAGAATAAGGACTGCAGCACGAGCCGGTTGGCTCCGAGTTGCGCCCGCAGGCATTCACGTCTCATCCAAAAGAATGCCGCTTGAAGTGGGGGCGTCACGGTTTCGACGGGATCGAATGCGGCAAGGAGGCATGCCGGGGTGTGGGCACCCGTAATCGCCTGCAAAACAAAAGTTGCCAACCAAGAACTGGCACTTGCTGCTTAATTAACTAAGCAGCCGTCTTCCACCGCTTTGCCTGTGGGCGGTGAGCGGACGTCATTCAATAGGCTGGCTGAAGCGGCTCGGTCCGGGCGGCTGAAGCGAGATCAATCGGACTAGCCTGCGGCGCATCTTGTCCGCTCTGAGCGCTGTCGGGCGAAACCAATCCGGAACGGACTGAGCATGGAGTCTCCTGGCTGACTACGATTTCGGACGCGGGTTCGACTCCCGCCGCCTCCACCAACTTTAAGCCGTTTTATTTCATAAGCTTACAGGTTCGGACGGAAAAATCGAGGCCAAACTGTACAGTCACTGTACAGTCGCCTTCGAAAAGTTGCCCCAATTCAGCGATTCGAGCAGAATCTCGCTGAAGTCGGGGTGCTCATGCTTTCCGTCTATACCCGCCACCATCCAGACTGTAAGAATGCCGACGACAAAACCTGGCGTCGCTGCGGCTGCCCCAAGTGGATATGGGGATCGCTCGACGGCAAATTCATTCGCCAGAGCGCTCGGACCCACCGTTGGGAAGAAGCTGAAGAACTTCGCCGTCAGCTCAGCGAGGGACTTGTGTCGGCCAGTCGTCCGCTTACAGTGCCTGTCCCGGACATTGTTGCCGCACCGGCACCGCCGCCAATTGCAGATCCCGAACGGCCGAGAAAGCCGCGGGTAACGGTGGAGGCTGCGGTCAAAGCCTACCTGGCCGACGCGATAAGCCGCGGTGTGGCGCCCGCTACACTCACCAAGCTCACCACCATCTTCCGCAAGCAGTTTCTTGCCTGGACGCGCATCGAGGGGATCGAATACCTGGATGAACTGGACCTGGACGCTCTGCTGAACTTCCGCAACACCTGGGAAGACGGTCCCCTCGCCAAGCAGAAAAAGCAGAGCCGCGTGATTGGGTTCTTCTGGGCCTGCGTGCGGCGGCGCTACCTGACCGAGAACCCCGCCATCGGTCTCGGGAAGATCAAGGTCGTGCAGATCCCGACCGACTACTTCCCACCTGACGAATTCGAGCGGATCATCGCCGCAACCTACATCCGCCGGGGCGATCGCGGAGGCGGAGATGTAAAGGCGAATCAGACTGAGGCTTCGCACCATGACCCTGCTGATGCGTTGGAGCGGGCTACGCATCCGCGATGCGGTGACTCTCGAACGGCATCGCCTCAATGGCGATAGCCTTCTGCTCTATCAGGCAAAGACCGGGACACCTGTCTATGTGCCGCTCCCCCCGCACGTAGTGGAAGCGCTCGAAGACATTCCACCCGGCCCCAAGCCGAATCCCCGCTACTTCTTCTGGAGCGGCAATGGAGATCCGAAAAGCGCTGTTGCCGATTGGCAACGGAGTTATCGCCGTCTATTCAAATCGGCGGATATCAGAACAGCCGACGGCGAGAGAAAGCGATGCCATCCCCACATGTTCCGCGACACGTTTGCGGTGGAGATGCTGCTCGCCGGCGTACCCATCGATCAGGTTTCGCTCTTGCTCGGCCACGCGTCGGTGAAGATCACGGAAAAGAGCTACGCGCCCTTCGTGAAGGCCAGGCAGATTCAGCTGCAGGCAAGTGTTCGCAACGCCTGGAAGGTTGGTACACCAACCGGAAAGGGGCCAGAAAGCCCCCCTACCGTTTCCTCGCGTCCGGTGAATCGAACGGGCTGGCAGCTGATCCACTCCGACAGGAAGTCGAAAGCCACAGCATAAGGAATGCCGGTTCAGCGCTTCCATTCATTCAATAGACAATTTGACCGAATCCGGAGTCGGGGCTACAAGTGACTCTCGCGGGTTGAAAGCCGACCGCGGCGTGTCCTGTTCCCGCCGGAATCGGCCACGCATTTTTTGTACAGCCTGCACAACATGGGAGGTGCGATATGGAACTTCAGCCACAACTGGAAAGTGCATCTCTGGCTCCTGGCCAGCAGACCGCGTTTGGTGTTCCCGCTCTTGAAAGGCATTACACCGTGTCGGAATTGGCGAAGCTCTGGTTCTTCAGCGAAAACACCATACGGCGGCTTTTCAGCCAGGAACCGGGAGTGATCAGGCTCTCTCGCCAACGGACCAGAGCCAAGCGGGGTTACACCTCAATACGGATTCCTGAACGAATCGCGCAACGTGTACACCGCCGTTTGCAGGGAATCAATTGATTCCCTGCAAACCGCGTGCTCCAGAAATTGACAATTCGCCAAGTTCTCCGGCGGGCCTGATCGTTCGCGAATTTGACCGAGTTTTGATCTTAATTGATCCTCCAACTGCATTCGTGGAGGCATCTGCATGTTTGAGTCCTACGAAGATTTGACGAGCCGGCTGAAGACAACCGGCTACTTCATCGATCCGGTGATGACGAAGGTCGTCTTCCTGGCGGCCAGGATGCAGAAACCGTTACTGCTCGAAGGGCCTGCGGGATCGGGCAAGACGCAGTTGGCCGTATCGGTCGCGAAAGCCGCGGGGACGCATATCGAGCGGCTGCAGTGCTATCGCGGCGTGACCGAGGACCAGGCCATCGGGAAGTTCGACGAGGGGCTGCAGCGGCTCTATATGGAGTTCGCGCGCGGCGAGCACGCGGACTGGCAGAGCGTGCAGGCGAGCCTCAAAGGGCGCGACTTCTTCCGGGCGGGTCCGCTGATGCGCGCGCTTGAATGCGAGCGGCCGTGCGTTCTGCTTGATTGACGAATTGGACAAGGTGGACGAGGGTTTCGAGGCCATGTTGCTTGAGATCCTTTCTGCCTGGCAGTTGTCGATCCCTGAGTTCGGCACGGTCGAAGCAAAGAGCATTCCCTTCGTCGTGCTGACCAGCAACGAGGAGCGCCGGTTGGGAGATCCCATTCGCCGGCGCAGCCTCTATGTGCGCGTCGAGCATCCGACGCCAGCCCGCGAGGCGGAGATCATCGCCAGCCGCACGCCCGACGCAGACGAGAAATTCCATCAAGAAATGGCGGGCATTGCGCTTTCGTTCCGCAATTATTCCCTCGAAAAGCCGCCGTCGGTCTCGGAGATGATCGACTTCGCCAACGCACTTCGGTTGCTTGGCACGGATCACGTGACGGAAGACCTGCGCGACGTGCTGCTGCCGTTCCTGGCAAAGACGGAAAAGGACCGGCGTCACCTGCTTTTGCGCGAAGGGTTCAAGAGCCTGCTCGACGATGGCGCGCGTTTCGCCGCCAGGCTCACGGTTCCGGAGGCGACGGAATGACGAGGAGTATCCTTCCGCTCGTTCTTCTGTTCTTTGCCACGCTGCCCTGCGCTCGCGCGCAGCCGGACGCATCTCAGGCGGAACGATGCGTGCGCCGGTACGCGGCTCACTATCGGGTTTCGCCGGAATTGATCGCCGCGTTGATCGACGTTGAATCGCGCTGGAATCCACGCGCCGTTTCGGACAAGGGCGCGATGGGGCTGATGCAACTGATGCCGGCGACGGCGCGGCGTTACGGAGCCAATCATCCATTCGACGTGGAAGAAAATATCGCGGCGGGCACTCGCTACGTCACGGCGCTGATGTGGGAGTTTCATGGCGACATGAGGCTGGTGTCGGCCGCCTACTACGCGGGCGATCGCTGGATTGCCAGAGAAGCGATTGAACTACAACAACCCGGATGTCGTGGCCTACGTCGAGGCCGTTCGGCTGAGATACACGATGCGCAAACACGCATCGACAGGTGCGCGAAGGAGGTAGAAGCGATGAGACATTTCGAAGTGTTCCTGGCGGTGATGTTGCTTCCACTGCCGAGCGTTGCAGCGGATCACGCTGTGCCTGCGCGGGTCGCCACGCTCACGATTGATCCGAGAGAGGTGACGATCCTGCATCTGCGCCCGGAGTTCGAGTCGTCGATCCGGATGCCCGAGGATGTCACTTCCGTGATTCTGGGCAGTCCGGGTGCATTCAAGGCCGAACACAACGAGGGCGAGCCGCAGTACGTCTACGTCAAACCCATCACCAAGGAACCGGCGCAATCGAATCTGCTGATCGCAACCAAATCCGGCCAACACGTGACGATCGAGTTGATCAGCGCGGGCGCGAGCGCCGCAAGCGACACGCCACCGGTTGACTTCCTGATCGAGTACCGTACGTCGCGCAGTTTCCTGGTTGCTGGCGATACGCCTGGACCGATAGCGCAGAAGACCACGGACAAAGGCCAGGAGCGGAAGACGAGTTCGCGCGCCGCTGAGCGATCATCCAGCTCCGGCGATGCGCCCAGGTCGGCTATCGACGAAGTGTTCGCGCAACAGGCGCAGATCAATGCTCCTGAGTGGACGAAGTGGGAGGGCCGGCAGATCGAAACATCGGTCGGCGGTGTCCGGCAGTGGAAGAACGAGACAGTGGTCGCTTACTCGATCTTCAACAACTCGGATGCCTCGGTCGAGATTGTGCCCCCACAGATTCAGATCGCCGGGCGCAAACCGGACAAAAAGAAGTCGAAGAAAAGCAAGGGCATTCTCTCCGATCAGATGGAGATACGCGATTACAAGCTCAGCACGACGCGTCTCGAACCGGGGGCGCGCGCCGACGGCGTGGTCGTCTTCGACCGGCCCAATTTCAAAGAGTCCACCGAACAACTCTTTCTCCAGATAGCGCAAGCGGATCAGGTCGACCGGCCGATTCTGATCCGGCTTCCGTTCACTCCACCAATTTCATCCGACAACCCGTAGAAAGGGGCAATCGACTATGAGCATCAACGACAGCATCGGAAACAGCACCATTGGCTCGACTGCTCCAGTGGAAGGCGCTGCGGAGCAGAACGTATCTCAAGGAGTCGGGATCGAGCAAGAACAGCCTGCGAAAGGCTCGTCAGCATTTGCGACGCGGGCAAACAAAAGCAGCTCGGAAGGATTGAGCAAAGGAAAACTGCTTCTTCTTGGCGGCGGGCTTGCAGTTGCGGTTCTCTTCTTCATCTTTACGGCAATTGCGGGCAAAACGCCCAAGAAACAGATTGCGGTCAAGCCGCAAGCACAGCAACAGAAGCAGACCGAAACGAAGCCAGCCAAGGGGAGCGTTACGCCTGTTATGGACACCGTACGTACCGCGGCGCCGGACAATGCGGCTGGCCAACTTGGCCCCGGCGACATCCGGCGGACGCGCGCACTGACAGGTCAAACGGCGCCAAAATCGAATTCAGATGCCACCGAGAAGCCTGCTACGGCAAAACCACGAGCCGGGCGAACGCTGGCCAGCGTGCCGACATTCGAAGAGACACAACAGAAGTGGGAAGATCCGGCACCTTATGGCAACACATCGAGCCAACCTACTTCGCAGAGCCAGCAGCAAAACACATTGAAGGAGCCATCGCTCGTCTTTGTGCGAAGCGTGACGCAAAGTTCAACCGGGACACTTTCAAATACGAGCGCCGGTGACGACGCGACGCCGCAGTTGGAACTCACACCTGGAACACGTATCGAGGCGAAACTCGAAACGCAGATCTCAAGCGCGGTGCTGACGCCGGTTGTGGCCGTGGTCGAGTACACCTACGCGATCGGCGACAGAATCGTTATACCTGCCGGTGCGCGCGTCTATGGATCGCTTCAACAAGCAGATCGCAGCGGGCTGGTCAGCGTGAAGTTCGACGAGGTCGAATTGCTGGACGGCGCCAGAGAGAAGATCGAAGCCGTGGGCACAGGACTCGATCTCGGGCCAATCAAAGGCAGTGTCTATGGAAAGAACACCGGCAAAAACTTCCTCGTTCGAGCCGCGTCAGGGATCGGCTCCGTGCTTGCCGAGGTGGCCGGTAACAATTCAAGCGCCGCGTTTTCCGAAAGCGACATGCTGCGGGAGCGGCTGGCTGAGAATATCGGAACGGCCGGCGATACGGAGATCATGAGCCTGAACTCGAACAGCCGTGTGGTGGTATCGGTGCCGGCCGATACGAAGATCTACATTGTCTTCACCAAACACACCGAGAACAGCACAGAACTGCACAAGGTTGCATCGGCTGTCCGATGAGACTCCGGTGGTCGCTGACGAGCCCTGGCTTCGGCCAGGGCATTTTTATGGCTGGAAGAAGACGATGAGAGGTGAGGATAGTTTCGGTTGTGCGTTGCCTAGTTGAGGAAAGATCGTTCCCATTGCCTCAATGTGCGTTTGAGGCAAATTGCTTCAAATTCCTCGTCACGCATTTGAGGAATTATCGATCCCGATGCCTCGTTTTTTTTGTGCGTTTGAGGCAAATTGCCTTCAATTACTCATCGCGCATTTGAGGAATAATCGTTCCCGATGCCTCGTTGTGCGCTTGAGCACCGTTCCAGGCTGGCTGCCCCGGCAATGGACCAGATGGGGTTACCCTGGTCATCGGTGCCAGTTTGCCGGACAGTGACTACCGACCAGCGCATTACGTGTGACATGCTATCCTGAGGGCGGAGGAGGTAACCGGCACAATATACTTGGTATCGGTTGCATATGCCACCAGCTTGCGGCCCGTCCCGGAAGTTACATCCTCAACAGTAATCTGATACAATTCGTTATCGCGCAATGTGCCGATGGACGCCCATTGGAGCGTTATGGTATCGTTTGTAAGGGTAAACGGTGCGCCGTCAGCTGGCAAAAGCAGATTGGGCGCCTGATAGGGAGGAGGTGTAGTTGGTGTTGGAGATGGGCCGGGTGTGGCCGCGCGCATGCACAATGGGATTATTAAGTTTGGTCCACAAAAACACTGTCTGTGCTCAGACCATTGAAATCTTTAATGGCTGGTATCGAAACACCATAATTCATCGCAATGGTGCTTAGAGTGTCGTTTGCCTGGACCGTATATTTTACAGTTTCACACGCGGCCTGGGTCGCCGCGGCTGGTTCCAGGGTGCGGGGAGGGGGAAGCTGGGTTGGCGTGGGAAGTGGAACTTTGATCTTCTGACCAATCGCCAGGTTTGTGCATGTGCTATTCAGGTTGTTCAGGGAGATTATCGCGGACATAGAGGAATTATACAGGCTGGCAATGGCGCCGCAGCTGTCGCCTGCATGAACGGTATATTCGCTGGCGGTAGAGGGGTCAGCGTAGGGGTGTCCGTTGGTATAAGCGTATCAGTGGGAGTGAAGGTAAGGGTGGCTGTGATGGTTGGACTGGGAATGGCGGTAGGTGCTTGGATTTGGTGCGTTCCTTGCAGGGTGAAGTATACGCGCTGCGCCAATTACCAGAAAACCAGCCAGTACAGCCAATGCAACTGGTAGGCTTAGTGTCACTTCTGGCATACGTGCCCCCTGTACGGCTTTCTCGGATTTTGCTTTTGGCTTAGGCGTGGCACTGAATTCACTGCCACAAACTACGCAGCGGGTGGCGTTTTCTGTCAGGCGTGTGCCGCATGTGGGACATAGTTTGGTAGATGCTGTTTCCGGGCTCATAATCTCGGCATTATACCATGGGGCAAGCGGAAGGGTGTGAAATGTCCATTGATATTGCGCATAACCATACAATAATCTCAGACTTATATTATCCCTTGCGTTATAATGTGCCCGTCATGGATAACAATTTTGCTCTCTACAAAACCATGCTGCTCATCCGTCGATTTGAAGAGCGTTTGCTGGCTGAGTTCAGCGCCGGAAAATTGGTCGGCACCACCCATACATATATTGGACAGGAAGCCGATGCAGCCGGAATTTTTTCCGTAACTGACCCAGACGATGTGGTGTTCAGCAACCATCGCTGTCATGGGCATTTCCTGGCTTATGGTGGGGAACCATATCGCCTGGCGGCTGAGTTGATGGGCAAGTCCACCGGATTGGTGGAGGGCGCGGCGGTAGTCAGCATATCCAGTGGAGGAATTTTTACTCGAACGGAATTCAGGGTGGTATTGTTCCGGTGGCAACCGGCATGGCACTGGCAGAGAAAGCCCGCGGAACCGGAAAAATCACGTTGGTATTTCCTGGGCGATGGAACGCTTGGGGAAGGCGTTCTTTACGAGAGCCTCAATATCGCAGCATTGTGGAAACTCCCCATCCTGTTCGTGCTTGAAAATAACGGTTACGCTCAAACTACGCCGGTGGAAAAAGGCGTGGCAGGGTCGATGCCGGACGATTTACCGCTGTTGGCATGCCGGTCTGGGAGTGTAATACTGCGGACGTTATGGAAATTAGTTCCACTGCACGGGAGGCCGTCCAGCACGTCCGTTAGAAGTCAGGCCGGGATGCTTGATCCTGAATACGCACCGCTTCTCAGCACATAGCAAGGGTGACGACCTGCGTTCACAAGAAGAGCTTACCCGAATCCAGGCATTTGACCCGTTGAAGATTCATGGCCCACGTCTAACCGGTGAAGAACA
>CAWETV010000002.1:0-153643 GCA_963812095.1 uncultured Acidobacteriota bacterium
TTCTGCCGAATACATATTCGTCTCAACCTTGACTTCCTCCAGGGCATCGAGCGAAGGCTCAACGGCGACCTCACCGAGGCTGCGCTCGTTGTTATCCAGGCCGTCGATCATGTTATTGTTGTACTGGTACTCATTCCATTCGCCGAGAAGGCCATGACCGGACGGGCGTCCGTTGGATCGTCGTTTCCGGGGCGGAATCGTGCCTGGTTCGAGTTCATCAGATCGTAATAATTGCGGCCATTGGTCGGCATTTCCGAAACCGCCTTGGCGGGAATCAGCGAACTGATTCGGACGTATCCGACTGCAGTTCCACGGCCGCTGTCGCCGCCACCTCGACTGTTTCCACCTGGCTGCCCACTTCCAGCTTGGCATCCATACGAGCCCGTTCGCCGACCGCCAGGTCAATCCGGTCGTAGCGAAGGTTTTGAATCCATTGGCCTCGACTGTCAGCTTATAGGTGCCGATCTGTAATTTTGTGAAAAGGTATTCGCCGGCACTGTCGCACGGTAGTTGCAGCATTCGTGCCAATGTTACGAATCGTTACCTTGGCACCCGCCAACCGCGCCAGTAGCATCGGTCACTGTACCCAACACGTCTGCCGTAGCCATTTGTGCCCGGAGCAACAAGGGGGCCGACATCGCCAAGAAAGCAAGTACAATGATGCAAATAGCATCTCGTCCACGCACGTCTAGCATCCTTCACCTCCAAATGAGCTCAGTAGCTGAATTCGCCGTGAAATTTACCCTGCGTGCCTGCGATTTACAAGTCTCAACCGTAGAGAACAGTTGAGAACACCGAAAAGCTTGCCTTAACAAACTCAGCGCCCCTGGTTGATGTGGGTCTGCCGGCACGAAGTGTATCAATCTGTAACTTATGCGTAATGTGATAGATGTGACGAGGTCTGGGAGAAAGATTTCTTTGTGGACTCCGCCGCAGTGCCAGACTAGAATGGTCAAATTCTGACTGGGGCCATGATGGGAAGGTGCGAGAGATGTCACAGTGCATGAATGGTGCTGCGTCGCTGACGGAAAAGGAGAAGCTTGCGGTTCGCCGCCAGTTGGAGCGACTGTTAGGCCATCCGTTTTCAAGAACAGTTCGCGGTGTCACAACTTCCTTCAGTACGTCGTCGAGCACAGCATCCAACAGAATCATGAACGGCTCAAGGAGCGAACGATAGGAATTGAGGTATTCGGCCGCGATGCGGCCTATGACACGGGCCAGGATTCAGTCGTGCGGACGACGGCAATCGATGTTCGCAAACGAATTGCTCAGTATTATCACGAATTGGGGCATGAACACGAGGTCCAGATTCGAACTTCCGCCAGGCTCTTCCGATATGCCCGACTTCCACTTCCCCGCAACACTCCCACCCGAATTTGAATCCGTTCTTCCCTCTCTGGAAAGCCGGGTGCCTGTTCACGGTCTGTCCGAGGACCATTTTCCAGCGACAAAACGACGGATTCCATTCTTTGCGATGGTGACGGCCTTCGTCTTAATAGCGGCTTCGATTACTTTCTGGAACCTGGGATACTCAGGTAATCGTCACAAAACACTGGTGACGGCATCAGGAACTTTCGTGCCCATGGGAGATGCGCTTACCCGTTTTTGGCGGCCGATCCTTGCGCAAACTACTCCGATTCTGATCTGCATCAAGGATCCGGATTCCGAGACCGGGGGATCCGGAAATGCTTGGGATGACCCGTCACTTGCAGATGCAATTGCCACAGCCCGCCTCACCGGGTTCATCGGTGGGCAAGGAAGGGCCTTTGAACTAAAAAAGCGCAAGCTCAATCAGTTGGGAGGATTTACGGCTGGGACCGATGATTATCGTCGGCGGTTTCGATAACCATTGGGCTTTAACAGAAACAGATATGAGTACGATGCGTTTCCATCTTGTACGCGATCCGAAATCGAATGTTCTGAGAGTTGAAGACCGCAAGAATCCTTCACAGCAAGACTGGTACCTGAACATGGCAGTACCTGCGTCCCAGCGCACAGAAGAGTATGGTATTATCGCCCGTTATATCGATCCCAACTCGGGACAATGGACAGTCTTGGTGGCTGGACTCGGCAAGAATGTGATTAGTGCGGCTGTCGATTCCGCCGGATCCAAAAGACATTAACCAGCTTAGGAAACGGGCACCAACAGATTGGACCTCAAAGAACATGGAAGCCGTGATCTCGACCTTGGTCGGCAATGGACACCACGGTCCTGCCAAGGTGCAGGCCGTTGAGGTCTGGTAGTTCTGTTCGCCGTTATCCTCTCAAACACCTTCAGCACCCCGTAGAGGACTGAATCAAAAAGACCACACCTATCTACAGGTGGGTTCGATCAGTTCGGCTGAAGAGAACCAGGCTGAAGGCGTTCACAGCGAGCTGTGCGCGACCACTCCCTGGGTGCCTCCCCGATCCTCAATCAATTTCTGAGCACGGCCAAGATGTCAGCCAGATCGCGGATTCCGATCGCCTGCGTCTCGGCATCGACGGGGTACTGCCCGCTGCCGGCGCTCACCTGTAAAATCACCTGCTCAAATCTCGTCTTAGCCGTTCTTGGGCGCTGTTCGGCAGTCTCGAGCGTCCTGTAAGTTGTTGAACGTAGGATGAATAGAGTCCTTGACACGGAAGAGGTCTGAGATTTGATTCTAACCGGGACGCGAGGATAGGGACCGATAAACGCCGTTCTCGTAATCGATCTTAGACCTGCACTACCAGAGGTGTGTGCCATTGCATAGAAATATCGGCGCGCAGGCCGTCAAGAGAATTCGTAGAATCATGCCCTCCAAAGATTTCCTCGACGCGCATAGGACTGAGCAATGCCAACGGGAAGATCTTCTTCACGTAGGCGTAGTTGATTTTTTCCCGGCGGGCGATGTCGGGCAAGCCGGTGACTTCGCCGGCGATAATCTGCTCGTACCATCGGCGGGCGCGGGCGATGGCTTTGAGAATAGCCTGGCGGTTCGAATCGGTCGTGATCTGTTTGCTCCCGACAATCAGGCGCAATGCACGACGTTGAGGCACATGACGGAACGGGCAGTCGATCGTGGCAATGGGCGGCACGTAGAACGGAAGAGCCTGCTTCTGGTTGGCTGGGCCGCCAGTGAAGGAAGCGTCGCTCCCGGTGAGTTGTTGGATGAGCTTCGGCACGCAGATGCGGATCTCGACTCGCGTGGGGTGGATGATGGCGCGGTCGATGACTTGGCGCAGGAACTGCTCGCGATCAGGGCCTGATCGAGATCGCCAAATTGTGGCGAAGGATGCCGAGCAGGCGGCGATCTGGGTGAAGAAACCGGCTGGTACGTTGGCGAGATCCTGGACGTCGTTGCGGATCGCAGCGAGTAGGTCCTCCGGATCGCGCAGCAGGTTCAAAATTCGGTCTGTGACGGCAGATTCGAGATCTGGCGCAGGGATACGCGCCGGCACTTCGATCTTTTCGGTTTTCTTGATGACCGTCTGCGAGGTGTAGTAGCGATAGCGCCGGCCGTTTTTGTTGACGAATGGGTCGGCGTGTAGAGCGTGCCGTCGGCGTCGAAGAGATGCCGGTGAGAACGCTTTCTTGGTGGTCCGTGGTTTGCGCTTGCCTCCCTGGATGTTCTCGTCGAGCAGCGCCTGCACTTTGTCCCAGGTTTCACGATCGATGATGGCCGGATGCTCGCCCGGGTATGTTTCTTTCTTGTGTTTGATCAGGCCGATATAGTGTGGGTTGCGCAGCATCGTGTAGAGCGGGCCGCGGAAGAAGTAGTTGCCGCCGCGGCTGACAATGTTGTTCTCGCGCAACCAGTCCGCAAGGCGGTGCACGCTGCCGAGGCGCAGAAACTCATTGAAGATCGTTCGCACCGTCGCGGCTTCCGCTTCGTTGAGCACGAGTTTGCGATCGCTGGCGGTATAGCCGAGCGGCACGGTCGCCGCCCATCCACATGCCCTTCTTCTTTGAGGCGGCAATCTTGTCGCGGATGCGCTCGCCGGTGACCTCGCGCTCAAATTGCGCGAAGGAGAGCAAGCACATTGAGCGTGAGTCGGCCCATCGATGTGGTGGTATTGAACTGCTGCGTGACCGAAACAAAGCTGACGCCGAGCTTGTCGAATTGCTCGACGAGTTTGGCGAAGTCTGCGAGCGAGCGGGTCAGGCGGTCAACCTTGTAAACCACGACGACATTGACCTTGCCGGCGTGGATGTCGGCCATCAGCTGCTTCAACGCGGGCCGGTCCATGTTGCCGCCGGAGAAACCGCCATCGTCGTAGTGCGTGGCGATGGCCTGCCAGCCCTCGTGCTGCTGGCTTTTGACGTAGGCCTCGCAGGCTTCGCGCTGGGCGTCGAGCGAGTTGAAGGATTGCTCCAGACCTTCTTCGGAGGATTTGCGCGTGTAGATGGCGCAGCGGATGCGGTGAGTTCATAGCTTCGCTCCTTCCCTGGCCGCTTGTAGACCGAAGAAAGCCGGCCCGGACCACTTGGTTCCGGTGATGACCTTGGCGATCTCGGTCAGGCTGCGGTAGGTCTGGCCGTCGTACTCGTAGCCGGTCTTCGAGCACGGTGACCTCGTGCAGCTTGCCGTCGTACTCGCGCACGATAGCGCGTGCCGATCTTTGGCCGAATCATTCGCCTGGACGACGGACTTTTGCCGTTGGCGTGATCCTTGGCAAGCTCGTGCAGGCGCTTGAGCGTGGATTCCTTGAGCCCGCCGAAGGCCAGCTCCTGAATGCGATAAGCGAGAATGGGTACCAGCATTTGGCGCCGGAGCTTTTCGCTCGGCGGGCATTGGAACAGCTTCTGCCATAGGCATTGCAGCTCCGAGCGTTCCATCGTCGGCAGCTTTTTGAGCTGCGCCTCAATCTCCTGCTGTTGGGCGGCGGTAGGTTTGGCGGTCTTTTTCGGTGCCAACGGACTGGGCTCCTATCAACCCAGCCCATTGCCGCTCTGGCGGGGCAAAAGAGTCAAGCGAACTCAAAGATTTGGGGGTTGTGAAAGAATTTCGATCCTGAATCCATAGGGGAACAGGGAATTAAATTCCCTGATAAGGCATTTAGAATTCCCTGTTCCGCTCGCCTTAATTTTGGTCTATCTAGATGAAAATGCGCGGGTTCGTGACTGAATGCCCGGCGTGAAGTCACAAAAATCCCTGTAAAATTCCCTGATATCGGGAATTTGGATCTGGAGACGGGTTCTCAGGAGACTGCATCCACCACCATACATTCCTAAAATCAACACGATACGAGATTTCTCACGTCGTCGTCGTTGAATTTCCCCCGATCTGGTTCCTGCGGCCATTCTGGCGCTGGCTCCGCAGACGGCCGAGATCGTAAACGTGGGCAAGCGCTGCGGCGTAAAGCTGGTCACGCAGGACGAGATCCAAGCACTGATGATCGGGCGGGCTCGCGAAGGCCGTGCCGTGGTGCGCCTCAAGAGCGGCGACTCGTCGCTCGTCAGGCGCCTGTTGAAGGACCACCTTTTGGTTGTTCAGCTTTCTTGATTGCGCTCACTCCCCTTTTAGGCATTCGAGATGGCCTCGCGAGCGGCTTGTGAACGATAGAGTTTGTCCGCTGACCTCTATTTGCGGCTATCTGGCTAAAGCTGCGCGGCTTGCGACTGTCTCGCCGGCGGCTTGTGCCGATTGCGATTGCGGAATCTGATAAGGCCCATAATGGATCGTCATCACAGCTCTTCCGCCGATGCGAACCTTTGTTACGCTTTGATTCTCCTGTGGGAGCCAAAAGCTTCCAATCCTCGAATTGCTGTGATGGATCAGCGTCTGCGAAATCCAGACGGAGGGATTCTGGGCGGGCTGCACATCCAGCTTTGAAACGGCAAAATCCGCAGCGTCGACCCAGATCTTCCCACGATAGAGAAAGGAGTTGGTTGACAACGGGTCTACCTGTAACACGTAGGATGGACGGCCATCCAGAGATTCGCTGCCAAGCAACTGAAACTTGTAGTTCGCCGCCGACAGCGCATTGGCGTTCCGATCCTGAAAGGCCTCCCTTTCGCTGTCGATGGCCCGCTTGAGAACCCGTTCGCAAAGCATGTGCGAGCCGCTCTCGGAGACGACTCGAAAAGTCTTCCCTGAAGCAGAGTCGTACTCGAACTCCACGTCCATTTGTGCCGTGATGTCCTTGAAGAAGCCCCGGTACTCGATCTCGTAGTGCCGAAGTGCGCGGTAGTGCTCCAACGTCTTTGCCTGCCCCTGGTCGTGCAATTCGAGCGCCTGCACGATTTGAACGGCATTCGGGGCGATGGCCGCGGCGGCCGTGCCTTCGTTCTGAGCCCAGGAGCAGACAGCAGGAAACAGAAATGCCGCTGCGATAACGGCGGTCCTGCGACGCAGCATGCGGCTTTCGAACTTCACGGGGCGAACTCCGGCCTGATGCGATCAAAGGCCCGCATCTTCAGCTTCTGGCCGGACACTCATGCGGATTCCCGGTCGCGGCTTCCCGCGATCGCGCAGATTTCGCCTGCTCTTTGTGTTGAAAGTCCACGCAGCAGGCTTCCGCGGCACTGAAAACAGAATGAGTCCAAACCAACCGGGGGACGCACGCGTCCTTCCGGTTATATGATGCCATCGCGAGTTTAGAGTCTCGTGAATTTCCTCAACTGTTTACGCCGCTTCGCGTCTGGCGTGGACGGCATGCTCGGCAACGAATCGCATCAGTTCGGAGTTGACCTCATCTGCGTGCGTCCAGATGATGCAGTGCGGGCCTCCCTTGACCACATGCAATTGAGCCCCTTTGACCAGTTTCGCTGTGCGTTCCCCAGCCGCCGCGAACGGTACGATACGGTCTTCGTCGCCATGAATGACAAGAGTTGGCACGTCAATGCGGGTCAAATCCTGCCGAAAGTCCTCATGCCAGGCTGGAACGCAGGCCAAGCTTGCCGTTGCCGACGCCTCCGCAGCGATGTTCCAACTGGCTTGCATCACCTGTTCGCTGACGCGCTTGCCCAGCAGCAGATCGGCGTTGTAGAAGTCCCTGAAGAACCCGGTGAAGAATGCGTACCGGTCCGAGGCCACAGCTTTCTCGATGCCCTCAAACACGCCGGCGTCCACGCCTTCGGGGTTGTCGGCAGTCTTCAGCAGGAATGGAGGCACGCTGCTGATGAACACTGCCATGCTGACTCCCTTCGAGCCATATCTTCCGAAGTAGCGCGCGATTTCGCCGCCGCCCATCGAAAAGCCCACCAGAGTCATGTCCTGCAGCTTAAGCCGCTCGATCAGCTTGCGCAGATCTGCTGCGAAGGTATCGTAGTTGTAGCCGGCCGTTGGCTGGCTGGACCTGCCGAAGCCTCGGCGGTCGTAAGTGATGACTCGATATCCCTCATCCAGCAACACCGACTCCTGCTTTTCCCAGGAGCTGCCGCTCAACGGGTATCCGTGAATCAATACCACCGGCCTGCCCGAGCCATGATCTTCGTAATAGAGCTCGATGTCGGCAGAGTTCTCTTTCCCAATCTTGACGTATGGCATAGGTTCCTCCTTTTCCTTTTGTGCTGCTTTGCACGGGATCGCCCTTCGACTTAACGCAGGCTATTCAAGGGAAGATCTCATTTCGCAGGCTCTTTGTGGGCCTGGTCTGGTTCCAAAGTTGAATTCAAAAACCATACCCGGCGCTCTGTCTGATCCATCCAGATTTCAATCATGCTGGTGGTGGCGAAGTCGTTATGTTGCGAGCAGAGCTCATGCGAACGGCGAAGATTTGCGAGCAGTTGCGAGTTATCCGCCGCAAGGATCGAGAGCATGCCTTCAGCCGAGACTGCATTCGTTTCGTCGGAAAGGCGCTTGTGCTGGGCGACATCAGCGATTGAATGCAACGTCGTACCGCCGATCTTCCGCCCGCGTTCTGCAATATCGTCAGTCATCGCGAAGATCTGCTCTGCCTGCTCGTCCAGCATCAGGTGATAATCGCGGAAGTGCCTGCCTGTGATATGCCAGTGAAAGCCCTTGGTTTTCACGTACAGGGCAAAAACGTCTGCCAGCAGGACCCGAAGGTTTTTTGAAATTTCCATCACTGCGTCGGGCGCGAGTGCTCCGGTCCGTTTATCCATGCGTATGGCTTGAGCTTCCATCGTCGTCGATTTCATGCAATTCTCCTCTCGTGGTAGCGGCCTGCAGGGTGCACTCAAACGCGAGTGATCGTCGCGTCTTCGTTGAGGGCCTCAGTGCGGCAGGCAATGTTGTATCGTTTGTGTCGAAGGGGAAAACGAACATTCGTCCGCGTCGCCGCGGAGCTTGCCGGCAGACGCACTGCGCACGAGCAAAACTTACTGACAGCCAGGATCGAACTGGCTTCTGGATCGAACTGTGTTCAGAGATCTTCGCTTGCCGAACTGGAAACGCGCGGCACACCCCGCCGGGAATCGCGGGCCTTTTGACCGAATTGCCGTACACTCCGCGTTCGTTCGAAGTGCGCGCCTGCTCCTCGCTTCGTCTTGCGCGGCCTCTCAAGCGGCGCTCGACGTCCAAAGCAGGTACGCACATCTTACCATGAGTTGCAATCGTGCTGACAAGGGCAGCCTGGCCGCACCGCGCATGATTTCGAACCCGATTTGAATTCTGAATTCGCGAGCCTGGAAACTGATGCAGCCATCTAAAGCAAAAGAATGGTCCTTACCCGTTTGTGTGCTGACGGTTAAACTGTTCAGCAGACCGGTATCGAAGACAATTTTTGGAGGAAGACCGCCTATGGAAACACCCCAGAACGTCTACCTTGTCCGGCATGGCGAAACCGCCTGGTCCATTACCGGACAACATACAGGGCGTACCGATCTCCCCCTGACAAAACTCGGAGAATCGAGCGCCCGCCAGCTCGCAAGGCCGCTGCGGGGGCTGGAATTTGCCCGCGTGTTTACCAGCCCCTTGCTGCGCGCGCGGCAAACCTGCGAACTGGCCGGTTTTGGGTCAAGGGCGGAAGTGGACCCAGACCTGGTCGAATGGGACTACGGGGAGTATGAAGGCCTCCGGACCACGGACATTCGCGCCATGCGGCCGGGCTGGGAAATGTTCCGCGATGGATTTCCGGGGGGAGAATCGTTTGACCAAATCGGAGCCAGAGCGGACCGCGTTGTGAGCCGCGTTCGATCCATCCGCGGCGCGGTTCTGCTGTTCTCGAGCGGGCACTTCCTTCGCGTGCTGGCGGCGCGCTGGCTGGAACTGGAGCCGCAGGCAGCTCGGTTTTTCCTGCTGGCCGCCGCAAGCATCAGCATGCTGACTTACGAGCACGGCCCATCGGAGCCCGCGGTCGGGCTCTGGAACGATACCCGGCATCTCACCTCGGGTTGCCCGGAGGAATCCAGGTAAGAAGGAAAGGCGCCCTCCTGGCTACGTGCCTTCGAGCAGATTTCGATGGCGGAGGTCCGATGCGTTCCTTCAAGACTGCTCTAAAGTCAGCGCTGCACTACGGAATTCCTCAGCGTTCCGATGCCTTCGATCACGATCTCGATCATGTCGCCGTTCTTTAACCGGTCGTTGCTTTTCTTGGGCGTACCGGTTGATATGACGTCTCCCGGCAGCAAAGTCATGATGCCTGACATGAAGCTGAGCAGGCTGGGAACATCGTGAATCAGGTCGCATGTTGAGCCTGACTGCGTGATTTTGCCGTTCAGAAAAGATTCCAGTTTCAGATTGCCCGGGTCGATATCCGTTACGATGCACGGGCCGAGAGGGGCAAATGTGTCCCGGGCCTTGCCGCGGGTCATGCTGATGCCGTCCCCCCGTATCGCGTCGTAGTCGGATACGTCGTTGTGGCAGGTGTAGCCCAGGATATATTCCTTTGCCTTTTCCTTCGGCACGTCCTTTGCGGCGCGGCCAATCACTACGGCCAGTTCGCCTTCAAATCCAACGTTGTTGAAGGCCGCGGGAAAGGCAATGCTTTCATTTGTGGCGATCACGGCGGTTGTCGGCTTGAGAAAAATCATGGGAATCTCGTGCGGGGTCATTTCTTTGGTGACCATGGACCAGTGGTTCAACCCTACGCATACGATCTTCGAGGGAAGGCAAGGCGGAAGCAGTTGTAGCCGCTCCAGCGGGCTGGCGCTCCCGTCGTACTCGTAGGCGCCGCCCGGGCCGGAAAACCGGTCAAAGGGACTTCCCGTAATGCCCCGAACGATATCCCCTTCGATGATTCCCCACTTCTGGACTTGCTTATCTTGAAAGCAAACAATCTTCACGAAATCCCCCTCGAAACTACTGGTTGTAGTCGTAGAGCAGCTTGTTTCCGCGGATGGTGAGCGACAGAGTCTCATTTGGTGCAAGCTCCTTCCACCGCTTAGAACTTCTGTGCTGCATCAGTGCATCTCGCTTTTCAAAGCCTCGATCGCTTTCTTTGCGCAGTCGTCGTCGATTTCATGGCTGGGCGCGCCGCTTACTCCTATGCCGCCGATCACTTTCGAGCCCGACATCAGGGGAATCGCCCCCGTATGGGCAATGAAGCCCGAACCCGCTGCAACCCGGGCGGCCAGAGCGGAGTCGGTTTTTATCTTCGCCTCAAGTTCCGACGTGGGCATCTGAAAGTACGCGGCGGTGCAGGCCTTGCGTACTGTGGTCGAAGGCCTGACACCGGAGCCGTCGGCCACCAGCGTCACTTTCGCTCCACCCGCCGAATCGACGACGGTTACGCCCACTTTGTACCCCTGCTTGCCGCAGATGGCTATCGTGGTCTGGGCCAGCTTGAGCGCGTAGTCCAGATCCGGTCCCGCTGTAGCCGTCGGAATGCTGCCGCCGACCACAGCCTCTCCGCATGGATTGTCGTTCGCCGAGGCTGCGGTTGCCGGCGCGGCGCCGCGGCCGGGGTTTGCAGTTGCTGCCGCCGCGCGCCCGCCGCGAATAAATACACTGCGCCCGGTGTCGCTGAGCAACTGCTTCTGCTCGCTGGGGCTCAGCTTCGCGGTGGCGGCAACGGCGCGGCTGACCATGTCATCGTACGTCCCGGAGGAATTCCCAATGTCGGAACCCCACATAATATGGTCGGCGCCGTAGAGATTGACGGCATGGCGCACGAAATCCGGGGCCGAGAGCTTCGCCTCGGAGAGCCGGTCGAGGTTGATGGTTGTGAACTTGTAATAGACGTTGCGGTGCGCCTTCAATGCGAGGTGCGCGGCGGTGAAACCGTAATCAGGCGCACCCTCTTGAGCCGGCCATCCCAGATGATCGAGCACGATCTTGACGTTGGGGTACTTATCCGCAAGCTGGGCCACATGCCCGAGAACCAATGCCGAAGCCGGAATGGCTTCCCCTGCCTTGGGGGCTCCGGGTGGGGTAGACATCAGCACCACCGCGAGCCCCAGTTCATTGGCGACCGCCCATGTATTCTGAGCCGCGTCGGAATCGAGCCACTGCGTGGTATTGCCGGGGCCGGTCAGCCGAATGCCGGAGACCCCGTGCGTCTTGACGAGGCTGCGAAGCTGGTCCGGGGTCGCCGGATCGGAGGCGTCGAGAATCACCACCGGGACTACGCGATTCGGATTCTTGTCGGCGACATCAAGGAGATAGGCGTTGTTCGTTCCGTAGGCGCTCCGGTACTGAACCCCAACTCCAGCTTCCACGCCATTGGCGTCCCACCAGCTGAAGATCTTCTCAGCGCTTGTCGTGCCGTTGCGGTAGCGCGCGGGCACGCTGGAAGCGCCCTGCTGCCCTCCCGGGCTTGCCTGCTGTTGTCCTCCTGGAGGCCCCTGTTGCTGTCCTCCGGTTCCGGCCTGTTGGCCTCCGGGGCCTGCCTGCTGTTGCCCTCCCTGTGGCGCCTGCCCTCCGGGAGATTGCGACGACAACGGATAGCGCTGAAAATCGTCGGAGACAAAGTGCGTGTGCGTATCAAAAAGCTCGAATGGCAGTTTGTCCGCGGCATGGGATTGTCCGCCCTGGAAGGCGAGAACGCCGAGAATTGCGGCCGAGAGTCGTAGCATCCGTGTCATTTTGAAGCTCCTTTTTCTGCGTTCTGCGGTTTCGTCAAACAGAATCCGAATGCGCGACCGCCTGAAGAGGTCGCACTTGGACTCGCGCTGTCAGGGGAGCGGATCTACTTCAGGAAGTCTTCCCGGATGGGCGAGAACACGTCCAGATTCAGCATCTTTTCCGTGCCCGTAACGATCAGCCCATGGGGCACATTCGGGGGACAGAGGAACATGTCTCCGGGGCCTGTCTCGAAGGTTTCGTCGCCGACTTTAACGATCCCGGTTCCACTCACGATGCAAATGATCTGCTCATGCGGATGGCTGTGCGTGGCGACCTCAGGCGTCTCCAGCGGTTCAATTTCGTTGATCACCACCATGACCTGACGGCCGGTAAATATCTTGCGGACGCCATCGCTCATTTTGCCGTGGCCTAACACCGGAGTTCCCTTGATCTCGTTCCAGTTTGCTTTTGTTGAAGACATGATTGTGATCTCCTTTTTGGTTTTGACGCGGGCGCTTTATGGAACAGCCGTGCCTTGCGATGATCTGAGTTCGCCGGATCGGGCATTCGCCTGCCGCGAACACACATGCGCTGCTCGTTCTTTTTGCTCAGGAGTACTGATGGGACGAGTTTAACCTTTGCGAAAAGGGATGTGAACTCTATCCTTCTAATGACACTCATTTGCGGTGCTTATAGACTCTGAACAGGGCTGGATGTTCCCGCTGAAGGGGGCTGGAGTGCGCTTATTCGATTTCGATCTGAATCTGCTGGTCTACATGGATGCACTTCTCACCGAGAAGAGCGTCTCCCTGGCGGCCCATCGGGTGCACATCACGCAACCGGCGTTAAGCCTGGCGCTGGCCCGGCTGCGGGAGCATTTCGAGGACGATCTGCTGGTGAAGGTAGGGGGCCGGAGGATGGTTTTAACCCCCCTCGCTGAGTCGCTGGTCGATCCCGTGCACGAGGCCTTGATGTACGCAGAAAAGGTGGCCGCAGCCAGAGAGAAGTTTTCGCCGGCTACCTCCAGCCGCAAATTCGTCATCATGGCCACCGATTACGTGGTAGACATATTCCTGCCGCGCCTGCTGGAGCATTGCCACACCAATGCCCCGCATGTTCAGTTTGACATGCGGCGGCTGAGCGCAAAGTATCGCGAGAAGATTCGGGACGAACAGGATCTGGACTTGTTGATTGTGCCGGAGCCCTGGTGCGTCAGCGACTTGCCGAGCGAGCCGGCATTGGAGGACAAGATAGTTTGTGTGGCCTGGTCAAAAAACCGGCTCGTTGGGCGACAGCTTACGGTGGAGCAATACAAGAATCTGGGCCATGTTTGTTCTGCCCTGGGCGGACCTTGGGATGAACATTTGCGCGGTTTTGGAATCACGCGAAGAAAAGAAGTTGTCGTTCCGGACCTGTGCATGTTGCCGAAGCTGGTGTGCGGCACAAACCGCATCGCGACGGTGCTCCGGCGAACGGCCGAGGAGCAGGCAAAGCTGTTCCCCCTGCGAATTCTGAAGCCCCCGGTGGAGTTTCCGAAATCGCTTGAGCGGATGCAATGGTTTCGCCACAAAACCAGTGACGCGGGCGTGGAATGGCTGCGTAAGACCATTCGAGAGATCGCGCTACAGATCTAGCAGCGACCTATAAGCGCCGCAAATATGTCTGATCAGAACAATAGACTGTACAAGCCCTGCGGCGGCGGCTAGGCTGACTTTACCGAAAGTGCGAAGGCTGAAGCCGCGACCGGGTGGATTACTGCCGCCACAGCGCAAGATTGGGCAATGCATCCGCGAGATCGTCTTGCGTTTTGCCAAAACAAAGCCCATTCCCGCTTCAAACTGCGCGAGACTTCATGGATTCCGGCGTTGCCCGGGAACGCACTTTGAGGGGGGCTCGACGATGTTGATAGGCGCTGGTGCATACACGTATGAACTGGTGGAGGAGTGGGCAAAGCTGCCGGATGACGAGGTGTTCAATGACGTCTGCAGCATCGCCGTCGATTCCGCCGACAGGCTGTTTTTGATTACCCGGGGCACTTACCCTGTGGTGGAGTGCGACCGCAACGGCACCCGGCTCAACGCCTGGGGCAAAGGGGTGTTTACCAATATCCATGGGGGCCGTCTGGGGCTCGATGGCTCCTTGTTTTGTATCGACGCGGACGGGCACACGGTTTCCAAATTCAGCCGTGACGGCAAGTGCATTTTCGAGCTTGGTCAAAAGGGACAGCCGTCAGATACCGGCTACAAGAGCTGGACGCCGGAGTCGAGTGTCGATTTCATCGAGAACCTGGACACCATCCGTGGGGGCCCGCCCTTCAATATGCCCACAAACGCGTTTGTCGCGCCGTGGGGAGATTTTTACGTCTCCGACGGATATGGCAACGCCCGAATCCACGTCTTCGCTCCCGACGGGACGCTGAAATTCTCCTGGGGCGAACCCGGACGCGGCCCGGGGCAATTTCGTGTGCCCCACGCGGTCTGGATAGATAAGCAGGAACGTGTCTGGGTTGCCGACCGGCAGAATGACCGCCTCCAGATTTTCGACAAGCAAGGCAGATTTCTGGATCAATGGATCGACTTCGACTGGCCCTGCGACATATTTATCGACGGGGAAGAGAACGTCTACGTAGCCGAATTGAAGCGGCGGATCACAATTCTCGATCGGAACGGCAAAATCCTGCTGCGGTTCCGCGATAGCGAACCGGACAAGCAGAAAGCCGTTCTTCTGGCGCCGCACGGCATCGCAGTGGATTCGGCCGGCTCCATCTATGTGGGAGAAGTGGCCAAAGCGTATGGCCTGGCCGATCGCCGGGGCAGAGCGGTTCAGAAGTTCGTCCGGCGTTGACTTGCAATGCGGCATCGGCGCCTGGGCTGAAGAAAAGGAATTCCTGGGTGACCGGCGGCAACTAAAGCGGTGGCGGAAGCGTGATGACCAAAGCGATCACGGGCGAAGTATTCCATATCATCCACGGGTCCTTCGTGGACGGTCACGGCATCAGGACGACTGTCTTCCTCAAGGGTTGCCCGTTGCGGTGCCTATGGTGCTGCAATCCGGAAGGCCAGGAGAAAACACCCGAGCTGAAGGCGACTCTTTCCCGGTGCAACTTTTGCGGCAACTGCCTGAGCGTTTGCCCGCCGCGCGCCATCGCAATCTCTTCCCAGAGCGGCGAAAAGAAGATTGCGATCGACCGGGAGCTATGCACCAATTGCGGGAAGTGCGTCGAGGCCTGCTATACCGGAGCCCTGGAAACCTTCGGCGAGACCATGACCGTGGATGAAGTTCATCGCATCGTCGCCAAGGACCGGGAATACTACAAACGTTCCGGAGGGGGAGTCTCGATTGGAGGAGGGGAACCGACTCTTCAGCCGCGGTTTACCTATGAACTCATGAAACGGTGTCAGGCTGACGGAATCCACGTGGCGATCGATACATGCGGATATACAGCGACAAAACTGGGCCGCCAAATCCTGGAGGAAGCCGACCTGCTGCTCTTCGACGTGAAAGGCGTGAACGAGGAAGACCATCGGCGGCATACCGGAGTCTCCAACAGGATCATTCTGAAAAATCTCGCTCGGCTAGGAGAGATGGGCCGGCCGATTATTATCCGCATGCCTCTTATCCCCGGATTCAATGACTCGCGCGAGAACATCGTTGAAGCTGCCCGGTTCCTGAGCCGGTACAAGAGCATCGAAAAGATCCACCTCCTCTCCTATCACCAGTTTGGAACAATCAAGTACACGCAACTCGGCCGGCCCTATCCGCTGCCGTCGCTGGCGGCGCAGGGGGCGGATGAGCTTGCCGGAATCCAGCAGATTCTGGAATCTTATGGTCTTCAAACCCAGTTGGGAGGCTGATCGTCATCGGCGCCGAAGGAGGAACTATGGAGCTTGTTGAAACAGGTTGCGATCCAAGAGTGAAACGGCTCGCGCGGGCTATGCGGGCGGCGCCGGCAGTTTGTACCGAGCGGGCCTGGTTCATGACGGAGTCCTACAAGAAGACCGAGGGAGAGCCTTACGTGATCCGGAAGGCCAAAGCCCTGGCGGAAGTGCTGAGCAACGTCTCGATCCGCATCGACCCCGACGAATTGATCGTGGGCAATGCGACGGCCAAGCAGCGCGGCGCCGCTATCCTGCCCGAAGTCAATGCAGGATGGCTCCTGAACGAAATGGATTCCGTCTCTACCCGTCAAAGGGACACATTCGCTCCCATTTCAGCCGATGAGCAGGCAACCATCCGCAAGCTTCTTCCGTATTGGCAGGGAAAATCGCTGTTCGATCTGTGGCGGGCAAGGATACCTGAAGCTGAATTGAAGCATATGTACGACGGGGCGATCGGAGGCGGTTCCTTCTGCGCCAACGGGCACTACGCCGGCCATCTCTCGGTCGATTTCGCCATGGTCCTTGCGAAAGGGACAATCGGCATTCAGCGGGAGATTGCGGAAAGGCTCAACGCCCTGGACGCGTCAGATCCTGGATGCCGCTCGCAACGAGAGTTCCTGCAGGCGGCCTGGATGGCTCTCGATGCGGCGCCGCGCTTCGCGGCTAGATATGCACGCCTAGCCCGGGAGCTTGCCGCTACGGAATCCGACGATCGGCGAAGAGGGGAGCTCGAGAGAATTGCCGCGGCCTGCTCGCAGGTTCCGGGCCTTCCCGCCCGTAACTTTTTCGAGGCCCTGCAGTCTGCTTATTTCATCTGGCTCATTCTGATGCTCGAAGGTTGGGGATACGGCATGAGCTTCGGGCGGCCGGATCAATATCTTTACCCGTTCTATCGGGAGGACCTTAAGCAGGGCCGTATCACCCCGGAAGAAGCCCGCACCTTGATCGACTTGCTGTACGTCAAGGTCAACTCCGTCGTCACGGTCACCGATGAGATGACCGCCATCGCCTTCAATGGCTTTCCCCAGGTCATCAACTTTACGCTGGGAGGCTTGACGCGGGAAGGCAACGATGCGGTAAATGATCTCTCTTACCTGTTCGTCGAAGCCGATCTGGACGTGGCCATGTCGCAAAACGATCTGTGCATTCGCATCCATTCGCTGACGCCTGAGGCATTCGTCACGAAGGCGTGCGACACTGCCAGATTGCTGAAGGGAAAATTCAAGTTCATCAGCGATGAAACCTCCATCGGTCTCATGGTGGCCGACGGCTATCCCGTCGAGCATGCGCGCGATTACGCGATCACCGGATGCAACAGTCCAACGGTCCCGGGATATTCCCTGGATGGCCCCGGCGGCATGTTCAACCTTCCCCTGATGCTGGAGCTCGCGCTCAATGACGGCAGGTCGCGCCTGAGCGGAGAGCAGATCGGGCCAAAAACGGGCGACGCGGCGAACTTCACTTCCTACGAACAGGTGCTCGAGGCGTACAAGAAGCAGGTGGAGGCCCTGCTTCCTGTAGCCGTTCTCTACAAGAACACCGACAAGGACGTGTACGCTGAGTTTGCTCCGACTCCGTTTTTATCGAGCCTCTTCCACGGCCCGGTGGAAAAGGGTCTCGATGTGGGCGATGGCGGAACTTCTCCTTATGCCCGGCTCGCGGTCTCTATCGCCGGGGCGCCGAACGTCGGGGATTCGCTGGCCGCTATCAAGAAGACAGTCTTTGAAGAGAAGAAAATCACCATGGGCCAATTGCTGATCGGCACTGGAGCGCAATTTCGAGGGTTGCGATCAGGTGCTGCACGCTCTTTCGCGCGCGCCGAAGTTCGGCAACGACGACGATTACGTCGACAGGATTGTCGATGAGGTTCTGGCCCATGCCCATGAGCAGGTCGCCAGAATTCCCGGCGCCCGCGGGGTCAAGCTGAATATTGCGGCCGCCGCGGTCACTGCGAATGTGCCCCTCGGAGCCGGTGTGGGCGCGCTGCCCGATGGCCGCAAATCCGGGCTGCCCTTGTCCGAGGGAGGTATTTCTCCCTATCAGGGACGCAACGTTCTGGGTCCGGTGGCCACCATGCGCTCGGTCGCGAAGCTCACCCACGAAAACTTCACCAACGGTTCCGTGCTCAATATGCGCTTCAGCCCGGGCGCGCTGAAGGATCAGACAAGCCTGAAGAAATTCGTTTCACTGGTTCGCACGTTCTGCGAGACCGGAGGCTTTCTCGTGCAGTTCAACATCGTTGACACCGAAACGCTGCGCGCCGCGCAGAAAGATCCCGGCAAGTATCGCGACCTTCTGGTCCGCGTGGCAACCTACAGCTCTTATTTTGTCGAGCTCAGTCCTGAACTTCAGGAAGACGTGATCGCAAGGATGGAGTTTCACGATCTGTAATTCGGCCAAACCACATAGAAGAGGGAAGTGGAGTATGAGCAACAAAGTCAACTGGGAATTCATTGAAGAGTGGAAGAAAAAGGGAGAGTTTAAGGCGGTCACGATTCCCTTCGGCTTCCCCGAAATTGTCGATCCGTTTCACACCGTTTATGCCGACCCCAGCGTGGAGATCCAGCCTGCCTGGAAGATTCCCCGCAAGGTGATCATCTCCGCGGCGATTACAGGAGCGCTGCACAGCAAGCGGGTCAATCCCAACCAGCCCGTGACCCCGCAGGAAATTTACCAGTCCGCCAAAGAAACGGCGGAGCTCGGGCCTTCGAGCCTCCACATTCACGTGCGCGACGAGGCCGGGTACAGCGTGCTCGATCCGGATCTCTTCCATCAGGTGATGGATCCCCTCAAGCGCGACTACCCCGGCATTGTCTTCGACGGTTGCATGGTCCCCTTCCTGGATGGCGAATGGGAAAAGATGACGGGGATGCTGAGGGACCGCTTCCTTGAAGTCACCCCCATCAACGCCACGGCGCAGTACGGCGGAGACGCGGTGCTGTTCAAACCACCGCACGTGATGATTGAGAAGACGCGCCTGTGCCAGGATTTCGGCGTCAAGCCGCAGATCGCCGTCTATACCGATGGCGATCTCGATAATGCTTACCGTTACCTGATCCGCACCGGGCTGCTCGAGAAACCCTACAACTGGCTGATCCTGCCCGCCCTTCCTGGCGGAAGCGCCATGCACAGTCCGAAACAGATGATCGAGGCTATCATGCGCTTCGTCAATTTCATCTACGACATCGACTCGAGCTCGATTATTTCGATTTGCGCCGCCGGGCGACCATCCAGTTATCTGGCGACGTTGGCCATGCTGCTCGGCCTCCATATTCGCATCGGCCTTGAGGACACGGTCTGGAAGTGGCCGCACCGCGAGGAGCTGCTGACTAACAATGCCGCCACCTTCCAGTCGTACAAGACACTGGCGGAGTTGTTAGGACGCGAAGTGGCGACCGGCGATGAATACCGCCAGATCATCGGCTTGCCGGAGTTGCGGGCGAAATCGGACGAACTCATGGCTTCTGCAACCCGCTAGCGCCTTTGCTGGCACACATGAAACAGAGGGAACGGAAATGGATCGGGTGATGGAGTTGCTGAACGGCGCCTGTGACATGCACGTGCATACAGGCCCGTCGCTGGTGCCGAGATCGATCAATGACGTCGAAGCGATCCAGGCATATTCGGAGTTGGGCCTGCTGGCCATGGTCATCAAAGACCAGTATTTTATGTCGACTCAGCGGGCTCAATTTATCAACGAGTACATCTTCAAGGGGGCGCGTACAACGGCATACGGGGCCATCGCTCTGAATAACTCCGTCGGCGGGCTTTGCCCTCACGCGGTGGATGCTGCCATTCGCAGCGGAGCTAAAGTGATCTGGATGCCCACCGTGTCGGCTGAGCGACATGTGGAACGAGCAAAGGAAAGAGCCAAGAAGGGGATGTCTCATATTGTCGGCATCCCCGTCCCGATGAATCCTCTCTACGAGGAAATTCCGTTAAAGCTCGTGGACAAGGATGGCGCCCTGTTGAACGAGGTGAAGGAAATTTGCAACCTCATCGCCAAAGCAGATATCGTCCTCGGAACGGGACATGTAACCGTAGACGAGGCCCGCCTGCTCATTGACGAGGCAAAGCGCCAGGGCGTGAAAAAGATCGTTGTCGATCACCCGCAAATACTCGGCTATAGCAAGGAAGACGTGCTGGAGATGGCTGACAAAGGGGCATTCATCGAGCTCATCGCCGCCTATGCCCTGGCAGAGCCCGAGGGGATGGATGTGACCACCGAACTGATCCGCCTGGTTGGCCCGGAAAGGGTCGTTCTGGTCACCGATCTGGGCCAGCCGGCTGCTCCGTTCCCGCTGCCGGCCGTCGGCATCAAGGACTTCGTATCGAAGCTGATGTGCATGGGCATTGAAGGATGCGAGATCGAGGTCATGCTGAAGAGGAATCCGAAGAAACTGTTGAATCTCGATTGATTTTGTCGATTTCTTTCAACCCTGATTGCACAGTTGCACAGTTTCACAGAAACTGTGAGACTGTGCGTTTTTTATCTATAAGTCATTGATTCCGTTGGGAAAGATGGGCTGCACAGTTTCACCGCCCGAAAAATTGGCGATTTTGAGGTTTTTCGCGCATTTTTTCGAATTGCGAAGCGTGGAAAGCCGCGGCTGGAGCGGCGATTTCGCACTTCGAATTGAAAACGCACCGCACGAAAAAACCGTCAAAAAACGGGGAGCGATTGTCAGTTGAAGATCTCCGTTACACGGAAAAGGACGGTTGAGTTTTGTGGTTCCCACCCTTCGCAAAGACGCGAAGGATGGGGCACCCACGATGACGGGAGAATGAAGATAAAAAACTCGGGTGTGCCGGCCGCCGTGCCTGACGGGAGTCGGATTTGCCGATATGGGCTCTGACATGCGGATCGCTCTCTATTTGCCATTGTGCGCCAGGAGCGGGTAATTTTCTGCAAAGGCGCGGAACGTTCCGTTCCCAGGTTTCCCCAGGTCTCCCCGACGAGCCGAGGACCAACTTTCAATGTGGTTCAAAATACCGGGGCCGATCCTAGGTAATCATTAAGGTACCCGCGGAAAGGCTCGAATCCATTCGGTTCCACGCGTATGATTTGCTGCTACCATTTCCGCATACGGGCATTGTGAGAATTGTTTATTTTGGTGCCGAAGTCATGGGCCGAACGATGGGGGCGTTGCTCCGATGCAAAGTGAGGAAGACTCCGCGCGCCAGGGGAAGGCAGAACCGGGGTCGGGCGCGAACGCGAAGCGTATTGGGATAGAAGCGGCGATTCTGGCCGCAGCCGCCATCGCAGCTTCTATCCTGCTGGCCCAGTTTGTATTTGCTCATCTCTCCGCCGGCAGGTCCGTGCTCATCGCCCTGGCTTTGTATCTATTCCTTGCGTGGCTGGGGTATCTTCTCGTCCGCCGGTATACGGCCGTGGTGCGGGCCTGGCGCACGCAGCAGATCGCGAACGAGGAAGAGCTGCGCATGCTGCGCACGGTCATCGACAGCCTGCCCGATCCCATCTACGTCAAGGACAGGCAAAGCCGCTTCCTCATGGCCAACCGGCAGTTGCGGAAGCATGCACTTACTTTGGCCGTCGCGCCCAACGGAAACATCATTGGACACGACGACTTCTCTATCTTGCCCAAAGAAAAAGCCACGGAGTTCTTCAACGACGATCAGGCCGTCATGCGCACCGGGGAGGAGATGGTCAGCAAGCCGGAGTATGTCGAGGAGCCCGACGGGAGAAAGCGGTGGATCCTGACGACGAAGGTGCCCTACCGCGAGGAGGATGGCAGCATCATTGGCGTGATCGGGATTAGCTGCGACATCTCGGCCCAAAAGCAGATCGAAGCGGAGATGGTCAATGCGCGCATCCAGGCCGAGGCTGCCAGCCAGGCCAAAAGCGTGTTCCTGGCCAATATGAGCCACGAAATCCGCACCCCTCTCAACGGCGTCATCGGCATGACCGAGCTGGCGCTCGATACCGGACTGACTCCCGAACAGCGCGAGTATCTTGAGACGGTGAAGATTTCAGCCGAATCTCTGCTCAACGTGATCAACGACATTCTCGATTTTTCTAAGATCGAGGCAGGCAAAGTCGAACTGGAGTTGATCGACTTCGATGTCAGAGAGTGCATCGAGACCACGTTGAGAACGCTCGTACTTCGCGCTGAAGAGAAGGGACTCGAGTTGCTCTGCGACATCGCGCCGGAGTTGCCCACAATCATTCGCAGCGATTTTACGCGTCTGCGCCAAGTCCTCTTCAATTTGGTGGGCAACGCCATTAAGTTCACCTCAGAGGGCCAGGTGGTGCTGGCCGTTGAAGTCGAGCGGGAGGATGGTGGCGACAGAATTCTCCATTTCACCGTGTCCGACACAGGCATCGGAATTCCCAAAGAAAAGCAGGCATTGATCTTCGACGCCTTTGCCCAGGCCGACGCATCCACCACCCGCGAGTTCGGGGGAACCGGGCTTGGCCTCACCATCACGTCGCGGCTGATCGAGATGATGGACGGAAAAATCTGGGTGGAGAGCGAACCCGGAACGGGCAGCGAGTTTCACTTTACGGTCCGGGTAGGCGTGGGCGGCACCCCGGCTTCGCAGACGCAGGCCGGGTTGCCTGATGGACAACTTCGCGGCGCCCGCGTGCTGGTGGTGGACGACAACCAGACCAACCGCCGCATCCTCGAACGGCTCCTGATCCGCTGGGGCATGCATGCTGTCTGCGTGGAGAGTGGCCAGAAGGCGCTCGATGAACTCAACTCCGCGCTCGCGTCGGGTAATGCCTATCAACTGATTCTGACCGACATGCATATGCCCAACATGGACGGGTTCACCTTGGTGGAACAGATTCGGGAAACGCCGAGCCTGGCTACAGCCACTATCATGATGCTCAGTTCCGCCGGCAGCCGCGGAGACATGGCGCGATGCCATCAACTCGGCCTCTCAGCATCCCTCACCAAGCCGGTTCGCCAGAATGAATTGCGCGATGCCATCATCCGCGCGTTGGATAGACGGGGGCTGCACTCCGGCGCCTCAAGAGTGGCCGCTCCCCCCGTGGAACGCCGCGCCGTTGCGCCTGATACCGCTCTGGAAGTATTGGTGGCGGAAGACAACGCGATCAACCAGCGCCTGGCCGCACGCCTGCTTCAAAAGCGCGGACATAGGGTCACGGTAGTGGGCAACGGACAGGCGGCAGTCGACCTGCTTGAACGCTCTTCCTTCGATTTGGTACTGATGGATGTGCAGATGCCGCTGCTCGACGGGATTGCGGCGACCATGTTGATTCGCGAGCGCGAAAAAGGAACCGGCGCCCACCATCAAATTGTGGCCCTTACTGCGTATGCCGTGAAGGGCGACCAGGATCGGTGTATAGCGGCGGGCATGGACGGCTATCTTGCCAAGCCAATTCGCCCCGAGGAACTGGATGCGCTGCTCCAGACCTGTGTGGCAAGACGAGTGGAAGCACACGCTTCCCCCGCGAGGCTCCAGCCTTAGCGCCGAAAGAGGTGCGGCCATGACGAATCCAGAGCACGCATCACTCGAACAATACGTGAATATGCCTGAGCTGCTGGCTCGTATCGAAAATGACAGCGAGCTGCTGAGGGAGCTGTTCGCGCTTTTCCAGGAGGATTTTCCGAGGCTCCGGGATGCCCTGCACAACGCGGTCCAATCTGGCGATCCGCGCCAGGTGGAAAAGGCTGCGCACGCGCTGAGAGGAGTGCTGGCCAGCCTGTCAATCAAACATGGGGCTGCGCTAGCCGCCAATGTCGAGGCGGCGGCACGCGCCGGAGATGAGCGCGAAATCCAGCAGGCCATGGCTGCCTTCGACGGGGAAGAAACAGGGATGCTGGCGGCTGTGGGTACATTTATTGCGGGTGGGGAGCCATGAAGATCTTGATCGCCGACGACGAAGCGGTCTCGCTCCGCATGCTCGAGAAAACTCTCGAGCGTGCGGGATACGAAGTCACCGCGGTCAGCGATGGCCGTAAGGCGGCAGAGGAACTGTGCCGTCTGGATGGTCCGCGTCTCGCGCTCCTTGACTGGGTCATGCCCCAACTCGATGGGCCGGCCGTCTGTCGCACGGTACGCCGGAAGCGCAGCCAGAGCCATGTCTATCTCGTGCTTCTGACCTCAAAAAGCTCCAAAGAGGACATCGTAGAAGGCCTGGAGTCCGGCGCCGACGATTACCTTACCAAGCCCTTCGATCCCGGAGAACTGAAAGCCCGCCTGCATACTGGCATGCGCATTCTCGAACTCGAAGACAACCTGCTTGAGGCGCGCGAGGATATGCGCTATAGAGCTACACACGACTCGCTCACATCGCTCCTCAATCGCGGGACAATTCTCGAACTGCTGGCCAGCGAGTTGAACCGCAAGCGGCGCGGTAAGAGTTCCATTAGCATCGCGCTCGGCGACCTTGACCACTTCAAGCTGGTTAACGACACCTATGGGCACATCGTGGGCGACCAAGTGCTTCGCGAGGTTGCGCGGCGGATGCTCGGATCGGTCCGCTCCTACGACTTTGTCGGACGCTACGGCGGCGAGGAGTTCCTCGTGGTTCTGAACAATTGCGCGGTGGAAAAGGCGGTGGGTCGGGCCGAGGAGATTCGCAAAGCCATCGGAGGATTCCCCGTCCGCACAACGCACGGACCTATTCCCATTACCATGAGCTTGGGCGTTTCTGTCAGCCATCCTTCGGATACACGGCCCCTCGAAGAGATTTTATGCGAGGTAGACCGCGCGCTTTATGCCGCCAAATCTGCTGGGCGCAACTGCTGCCGCCTGGGCAGCGCCGGCCGGGAGTGACTCTGCCGGCACCCCCTTCAAGTCGGGAAGTCCGCAAAGGCCAACCATTCAAACCCCAAAAGTAACAACTTGCAGGGCGACTAGTTTCGGAATCGAGACCGTGGCGGCAACCGGCTTCCGGGTCTCCCAGGTCCGAAGATCCGGACCTGGGGCACCCACCCGATGTGGTTAGGATAAGGTAGGGGATCTGGGCCACCCGCCAATCGAAGCTACTGAAATGAAGCGCGAAGTGGACCTCGCGATTCCAAAACATAAAAGGAGTATTTCTCATGAAGCTCATTCATCGGTTCTTGTTCCTGCTTCTGTTTGTATCCACGGCCGCGGCACAAGGCGTCACGGGCCTCTGGGATGGAACAGCACAAGTGACCGACGCCAGGTGGTTTGCCGGTACCATAACCGTCCCCGTGCATCTTGATATTTCAGGTTCTGGGGATCATGTAGTAGGTGCATTTATGAATGGCGCGGCCCGAAGCGATCCTTCCACTGAAGGTCTAGCTAGCAGCAATTCCATTACGCTGAAGTTTGCGCACAGCGCTACCATACTCAATGCGACTTTGCAGGATGGAGCTTTAAAGGGAACTTATAGCGGTGATGACGGCAGCTTCGCCTATCCATTCGAGCTCAGGCTTCACGTGAACCAGAACCCCTCAAAGGTGGCTGCCCCCGACATTTCTGGAGAGTGGATCGTTCCAGCCGAGAGCAGTAAGGGCGAACATGCCTTCCGGCTCGTGTTAAAGCAGACGGGGCCAAATGTTTCCGGGACGATTCTTCGCGTGGACGGAGACATGGGAACGCTGGCAGGAAGTTATCAGGACGGGAAATTTGTACTTAGTCACTTCGGAGATGTGCGTGCCTCTATCGTTGAAATTATCCCTTCTACAGACGGGTCTCTCGATCTTACAATTTATGGAACGCACACCCACGTCGAAGGACTTCGGTCCACAGATGTTCATGATCGCAAATCTGGGAAGCTAACAGCGTTCCGGGCAACAGTTGCACAGGCAAAACATATGCCTCAGCCGGACGACTTCAGCGCACACACCTCTGTAAAAGATCTGAAACAGCCTTTAAAGTTCAGTTTCCCGGACTTGAATGGCAGGATAGTGTCCAATACGGATCCTCAATTCAAGGGCAAGGTCGTCCTGGTGAATATTACCGGTAGTTGGTGCCCTAACTGTCACGATGAGGCCCCCTATCTCGCCGAACTCTACCGCAAGTACCGATCGAGAGGAGTCGAAATTGTAGCGCTCGACTTTGAATACGAACCTGCGCAGTTAAAGTCTCTTGCCCGCTTGCACGCCTTTATTAAGCAATACGGGATCGAGTATACCTATCTGATCGCGGGAAGTGCGCAGGAAGTCAACGAAAAACTTCCTCAGGCCGTGAATCTGAATGCGTGGCCGACTACATTCTTTATCGGAAAAGACGGTCTTGTCCATGCGGTTGAGACTGGATTTACATCGGCAGCCAGTGCGGAATTTGACAGTGGTGTAAGAGCTAAGTACGTAGCGAACATTGAGAAGCTCCTAGCCGAGAAGGCGGGCGCTTCAAGTAACTAAGGGGCTCCCTGGGGACGGGTTGAAGGGTCGCTCAGGATGACAAATCGAAAAGATTGCCTGGGTGAAGTCTGTGCTTTCCCGGGTGCCTCTGCCGCGGCGGACGAGGCGCCCGGGGCAGCCATCGTTTGTGGGGGGACTCGCTTCGCTCCCTTGGCCTGGGGACCCCGCAACAGTGGTCAGTGGTCAGGGATCGGTGGTCAGCGGTCAGGGAACAAGGGACTGAGGGACTCCGACCCTACGCTTCGCGTAGGATGGGGCACCCGTGAGACAGCGAGTCAGCAGGTCAGCGAGTGGTGCGGGTGGCGCAGGTTTCGGGGATGATGGTTCCAGCACCACAGATGGGTGCCCCAGGTCTCGTAGGCGTGGCGGTGAAAGCAACAGGTGAGGAAATGAAAGTCGCCGCTTTGCTGGTAGCGGACAAGCCCTTTCGTCATATCGGCAAGAATACATCCTGCGGGCCGGGGGACAGCAGTGGTTTCCCAGGTCTCAAAGTCGAGACCTGGGGCACCCAGAGATAGTGGCGGAATGAGGGCACCTGGGCAAGCCGCCTATCTCCATCGTTGCCCCGCCCTCCGCGCGCCGTTTGCTTGAAGGGCGGGACCGGAGTGAATCTAGTTTATTTTTCCGACTCAGTATGGTGCAGGTAGCTGAAGGGGATTCCGAACTGGAACCAGAAGGAGTTGCCTGCCGGGCGGTTCTCGACGACGGTTCCGTGGCCCCACTTGATGCAGATTGCGCCCAGCTTGCCGAAGGGAACTTGCAGTTGCGGGCCTATGTCGAATTCGCGGCCGCGATAGCCGTACTCAGTGGAGCCGTCGGCGTTATGGGTGACCACAACCGCGCCGGCCTTTTTGTCGTTGGTGGTCTGCCGGTAGTAATAGCCCCATGGGCCGACCGAAACGCGGTGCTTGGCGGAGAACTTGCGCATGAAGCCGTACTGCCAGAAGGCCTCGTTGCCCGAATGGTAGTCAGTGGCGTGATCGGGCCCGTTAATGGAGTAGTCGAAGCGCGAGGAGAGGTTCCAGAGGCCCTTCTGCGGCGTGTACGTGATGCCCGCGGCGGGAGTCAGCGTAAAGTTGTGCTGCCCGATGTTCAGCGCCGCGCCAGGCTGATAGCCGGTGCCCGGCGTTTCCACCTGGACTTCGTAGTACCAGTGCCAGTTGCCTTTGTGGTTGTAAATGGCTATGGGGCAGAGGTTCAGGTTGGAGATGTCCGACTTGACGTAGTCGGTAGTTCCCAGCGTGGCGAACTTGTCGACAATCGGAATGGACAGGTAGCTGCCCCACTCGCCGCCCAGGACCTTGACGCCCCAGTTGTGCTTGAGCTTGCCCGCTATGGCGAAGGCACGGCCCTTGAAGGCGGCTCCGGAATTCTGGCCCTTGCCGTCGTTCATCTGGCCATAGTCGAAGAAGACGGTGTACTCGAGAAACTGCGTCACGCCCGCGCGCGGCGCCGAGGAGGCGGATGCGTACGATTCCGCGCCCAGTGGCCAAGCGGTTCCGCCCTTTTCCGTGGCGCAGGCCAGGGTTGCGCTTCCGGCCACGAGCAGGAGAACAATGGCGCGAAAGATGGTTTTTACAGGGGCGGCTGTCAGGCGGCGATGTTGCATCGGGTTGTTCCTCGTTTCGGTGGCATCCTCTTGCGCGAATACACTCCACCCCCGCTCTGGCCGGATTCAACAATGCCCCTGTGTTTCAGCGGCGCCGGCGGATGGATTCACCTGGCGTCAAACCTGAGAACACGCTGCGAGGCGTGGATTCGCTTGTGGTGGATGCTATGCCTGTATGATAGCCGCAATTCCACGCACAGTGGACCGGCGAATCGATGAAATCTGGATTTTTTGCGGCGGGCGCCCAATCTTCGCGGTTTCCTCGCCCAGAGGAGACGATGCGGATGTCTCTGTCGCCTGTTGAGACTCCCCGGCGAATTCGGTTGGCGGCGGACGCTCTCACCTTTGCGGCAAAGAGCGCGGAGAGAACCGGCATCGAGCGGGCGCTTACTCGACGCCGAGGACTTTGACGATGACGCGCTTGCGGCGGCGGCCGTCGAATTCGGCGTAAAAGACGCGCTGCCAGGGGCCGAGGTCGAGGCGGCCGTTGGTGACCGGCAGGGTGGTCTCGTGGTGCAGGAGAAGAGACTTGAGGTGGGCGTCGCCGTTGTCTTCGCCCGTGCGGTGGTGCTTGTAGTCGGGGTTGGCGGGGGCCAGCTGCTCGAGCCATTTGCCGATGTCTTCGATGAGGCCGCTTTCGTCGTCGTTGACGTAGACGGCGGCGGTGATGTGCATGGGCGAGACAAAGCAGAGGCCGTCGCGGACGCCGCTGCGGCCGACGATCTGCTCGACCTGATCGGTGATGTGCACCATCTCGCGCCGGTTGCGGGTTTCAAAGACGAGGTATTCGGTGTGGCTCTTCACGGGTGCCTCCGTGTGTTCCAGTGTAGTGCGGCCGTGAGCCACGCGGGCGGGGACGCCTATTGGCGATCAGGGCATCGCACCTTCCGCGGGCTGGGAAGCCCGCGGTACAGCCGGCTAGGAAGCCGGCGGTACAGAGCTAGATTCTCACCAGCTCGCGCTGGATGCGGCCGGTGACCCAGGCGCGGCCTAGGGCGGTCATCATGTCGACTTCGCTGCGGATGCCGAACTCGGGCAGGTAGACGCCGGGCTCGACCGAGAAGCAAGTGTTGGGGAGCAGCAGGCGCTGGTCGTGGGTTTCGAGGTTGTCAAGATGGGCTCCGGCGCCGTGGAGCTCGCGGCCGATGTTGTGGCCGGTGCGGTGGGTGAAGAAATCGGCGAGGCCGGCGGCGCGGATGACCTTGCGGGCGGCGTCGTCGGCCTCGAAGCCGCGGATGGGCCGGCCGGCGGCGAAGGCCTGCTCGACGGCGGCGATGGCCGCGTCACGGGCCCGGGTGACGGTCGAGAAGACGGCGAGTTCGCGGGCCGAGGGTTCACGGCCTACGACGGCGGTCCAGGTAATGTCGTAGAAAACCGTGCCGGGGCGGTCGACGCGGCCCCATATATCGATAAGCAGAAAGTCGCCCTCGCGGACGGGCGCCGATTGGGCCGCCGTAGGCTCGTAGTGCGAATCCGAAGTATTGGCGTTGACGCTGACATCGGGACCGCTGTCAAAGGTGAGCCCTTCGCGGCGCATGGCCTCGCCGAGCCAGAGCATCAGCTCGTACTCGGTGATGCCGGCGGGAGTGCCGGAGGAGGGGCGAAGGCGGCGGGCGACTTCCTGCCAGGCTTCGGCGACGATGGAGTCGATGATTTTCTGGGCGGCGAAGTGGCTGGCGGCCTGCTCGGCGGTGAGGACGGCTTCAAAGCGGGCGACGAGGTCGGCGGAAGTGACGATCTGCTTGCCGAGGGAGCGGAGAAACTCGACGGTGCCGGCGTCGACCATGGAGACATAAAGAATGTCGTTGTCGGGCGAGTACTGCATGGCCAGGCGCTGGGCTCCGGCCAGCATAAAGGCAAGGCCGGCGTGGAGCTCCTGCCAACTGGAGTAGAGGGCCCGGGAGCCGGGGAGGGAGTCGAGGCGTCCCTGCTCGATGCGGTGGACGAGCTTGCGCGGCTCGCCCTGGGCCGGGATCAAATAGTACCAGCGGCGGGTTACGAGAGCCTTCTCGTCGAGCCCGAGGATGCTCGTCGCGATGGGATCGCGATGGTGGTGGTCGTAAAAGAGCCAGCCGTCGACTCTGGCCTCAACAAGAGCAGATTGGATCGCCGCAAGGTCCATAGCGGAATGATACGAGTCAGCGGGTCAGAAAGTCTGCACGTCAGCGGGTCAGCGGGTTTAGATTTGGCGAGTTGGCGTCCGCTGCGCGGAGGTTGGCGAGTTGGCAAGTTGGCGGGTCGCCATGGTGGTTCCCACCCTAACCGCCCAACCACCCCACGAACGAGGACCTGTTCGTGGGGACCCCGGTACGCGGTTAGGATGGGGCACCCGGCGGGTCAGCGGGTCAGCACGTCAGCAAGTCAGCGGGTCAGCGGGTTTAGATTTGGCGAGTTGGCGTCCGCTGCGCGGAGGTTGGCGAGTTGGCAAGTTGGCGGGTCGCCATGGTGGTTCCCACCCTAACCGCCCAACCACCCCACGAACGAGGACCTGTTCGTGGGGACCCCGGTACGCGGTTAGGATGGGGCACCCCTCTATGGTGACGAGGACGAAGTGGCAAGTCAGCGAAATGGTGGCAAGGCGGCGGGTCGGCGGGCAGCGCCCTGCGGATTTATGATGGGTTGTACTCCTTTACGAGCCTGAGCGCCGGACCTGGGACGGGTGGTGTGACGCAACCTTTCGGGGCGGTGCGCTCGTCAATAAAGAAGTAAACCGCGGATTTCCGGCCCGCCCGGTCCGTAATGCAAGGGCGCGCGCCTCCGTGGTGCGCTCGAGAAAGCTCAAACGACAGGAAACGCGAACATGCCCAGCGAATACTCTCCTGAACCGAATGCCGCCGTCATCGATTCTTATCATCAAGAGCCAGCCCACAAGAAGAAAACCTGGGTCCGCCTGCTTATTTATCTTATTCTTGCGTGCCTGGTAGGCGTGGTGATCTGGCGGATTCACCAGAATCAGCAGCAAACCGCAGCCACCAGCGCGAGCCAGGCCGCGGCCCTGGCAAACCGGCCGATTCCGGTGCAGGTGGCCACCGTGGAGCAGCAGCCGATGCCGATCTATTTGAGCGCCCTGGGCACGGTGATCCCCTACATGAGCGTGACGGTGAAGGCGAGGGTGAGCGGGGAGCTGATGCCGGTGAAATTCACTGAGGGGCAGCTGGTACGCGCGGGCGAGACAATCCTGGAGATCGATCCCAGGCCTTACCAGGCGGCGCTTGATCAGGCCAAGGGCACGTTGGCGCACGACCAGGCGCTCCAGAAGAACGCTCAGGCCGAATACGCGCGCTACAAGGCGCTCTACGAGGCGGGGGTGGTTTCAAAGGAGACAGTGGACGCCGACGAGGCCGCGGTCGGCCAGTACCAGGGCGCCATCGAGGCAGACAAAGCCGCGATCGAGACTGCGGCGCTGCAATTGAGCTGGTGCTCGATCCAATCGCCGATCACGGGAAAAATCGGCCTGCGGCTGGTGGACCCCGGCAACATCATTACGGCCAACACCACCAATCTTGTGGTGATCAATCAGTTCCAGCCGATCGCGGTAAATTTCACATTGCCGGAGAATGAGTTGCCGCAGGTGCTGCAGAAGCTGGCGGCGGACAAGCAGCTGGCGGTGGATGCCTTCGACCAGGGCGATACGCAAAAGCTGAGTTCGGGCAAGTTGCTCACTGCTGACAACCAGATCGATACGACGACCGGCACCGACCGGCTGAAGGCAGTATTCAGCAATGAAAAAAACCTGCTGTTTCCGAACCAGTTCGTGAACATTCATCTGCAGATGGAAAACCGGCCGGCCGCGCTGGTGGTGCCCTCGGCGGCAGTGCAGAGCGGGGTGAAGGGAACGTACGTTTGGACGGCAAGCAAGAATGAAGATGGCAAGCTCGCGGCCAAGATGCAGTTTGTGAAAGTGGTCCTGGCGCAGGGACAGGTGACGATCCTGGATAGCGGCGTAACGGCCGGCGAGAAGGTGGTGACCGACGGCGTGGACCGGCTGAAAGACGGCGCGCTGGTGACTGCCTCGGAGGCTCGACAAAGCTCAACCTCGTCTGCCGGCCAGAGTGCGGGAACTGCGGATGCGTCCACGGGGGTCTTTGGAGCCTCCGGCGCGAAGCAGCAGTCCGGCGGAGCAGGCGCGGGCCAGAGCAAAGGGCAAGGCGGGCCGGGCGGGTCTGATCACAATCGGGGAGATAAGCAGTGAGCCTGAACCCATCCCGGCCGTTCATCCTGCGTCCGGTGGCAACTTCGCTGCTGATGGCGGCGATTCTGCTCGCTGGGTTCGTGGCCTATTTGCAGTTGCCTGTTTCGGCGCTGCCGGAGGTGGATTACCCGATCATCCAGGTGCTCACGTTCTATCCGGGCGCGGGGCCGCAGGTGATGGCATCTTCAGTGACAGCGCCGATGGAGCGGCAGTTTGGCCAGATGCCCGGCCTGAAGCAGATGACTTCGGTCAGTTCCGGCGGAGGCTCGGTGATCACGCTGGAGTTCGACCTGGACGAGAGCATCGACGTGGCCGAGCAGGAGGTGCAGGCGGCCATCAACGCGGCCAACAGCTTCCTGCCCCAGGACCTTCCCAATCCGCCGATCTACAGCAAGGTGAATCCGGCCGACGCGCCCATTCTGACGCTGGCGCTGACTTCGGACACGCTGGTGCTGGACCAGATTGAAGACGCAGCCGACACCAACCTGGCGCAGAAAATCTCTCAGGTGACCGGCGTGGGCATGGTTTCAATCGCGGGCGGGCAGAAGCCTTCGGTGCGGGTGCAGGCCAATCCGGCGCAACTGGCGGCCTACGGCCTGAGCCTGGAGGATCTGCGTACCGCGCTTTCCAACGCCAACGTGGATCAGGCCAAGGGCTCGCTGAACGGCTCGCGCCAGTCGTACACCATCGGCGCCAACGACCAGCTTCTGTCGAGCGGCGACTACAAGCCGGTGATTATCGCCTACCGCGACGGCGCGCCGGTGCGCGCTTCCGACGTGGCCGTGATTGTGGACGCCGCCGAGAATTCGCAGCAGGCGGCCTGGATGGACCGCCAGCCGGCGGTGATCGTCAACATCCAGCGCCAGCCCGGCTACAACATCATCAAGGTCGTGGACAGCATCAAAAAGCTGCTGCCGACGCTGCAGCAGGCGCTGCCGGCATCGGTTCAGGTGCACGTGCTGACCGACCGCACCACGACGATCCGCGCTTCGGTCAGGGACGTGGAATTCGAGCTGGGGCTCACCATCGCCCTGGTGGTGATGGTGATCTTCCTGTTCCTGCGCAACCTGGCCGCCACCATCATTCCTTCAGTGGCCGTGCCACTGTCGATTGTGGGCGCCTTCGGGATCATGTACCTGCTGGGCTACTCGCTCAACAACCTCACGCTGATGGCGCTGACCATCTCGACCGGTTTTGTGGTCGACGATGCCATCGTGATGATCGAGAACATCTCCCGCTTCATCGAGGAGGGGATGAGCCCGATGCAGGCGGCGCTCAAAGGGAGCGCGCAGATCGGCTTCACCATCATGTCGCTGACGGTTTCGCTGATCGCTGTGCTGATTCCGCTGCTGTTCATGAGCGATGTGGTGGGGCGGCTTTTCCGGGAATTCGCCATCACCCTGGCAGTCACCATTCTGGTTTCGGCGGTCGTGTCGCTGACGCTTACGCCGATGATGTGCTCGCGCATTCTGCAGGAGAAGGCGACGGCGAAGCAGACCCGCTTTTACTACTGGTCGGAGAAGGTCTTCAATTCCATCATTGCCGCCTACGGGCGCGGGCTCAGGGTCATTCTCCGTTACCGCTTCATCACGCTGCTGGTCACCATTTCCACCTTCGTGCTCACCGTCTTTCTTTACGTCAAGGTCCCAAAGGGTTTCTTCCCGGTGCAGGACACGGGCGTGATTCTCGGCATCTCCGAAGCGCCGCAGACGGTCAGCTTCACGTCGATGGCCGAACGGCAGCAGAAACTGGTCGATATTCTTCTCGCGGACCCGGCCGTCGATAACATCTCTTCGTTTATCGGCGTGGACGGCACCAATACGACGCTGAACTCGGGGCGCATTCAGATCACCCTGAAGCCGCTGGAGGAGCGAAAGCTCACGTCAAGCGAGATCATCCGCCGCATGCAGCCCAAAGTGGGAGGTGTCGAGGGCATTCAGCTTTTCCTTCAGCCGCTGCAGGACCTGACCGTTGAGGACCGTGTGAGCCGGACGCAGTTCCAGTACGCGCTTGAGGATCCCGACGCTACAGAGCTGGCCACCTATACGCGCAAGCTGGTCAGCGAGCTGGGCAAGGAGAAATCTCTTACCGACGTGGCCAGCGACCTGCAAGACCAGGGGCTGGCCGCGCAACTGGTGATCGACCGGGATACCGCGGCGCGCCTCGGGATCGCCATGGCCGACATCGACAACACGCTCTACGACGCCTTCGGCCAGCGGCAGGTCTCCACCATCTTCACGCAGCTGAACCAATACCACGTGGTGATGGAGGTCGGGCACAACTATCAAACCGATCCAGAGACTCTTTCGAAGCTCTACGTCCGCTCCGCCAGCGGTACCGAGGTGCCGCTGAGCATGCTGGCGCACTGGGAGCAGTCGCACGAGCAATTATCGATAGGGCATCTGGGCCAGTTTCCGTCGACGATCGTGAGCTTTAACGTGGCGCAGAACAAGTCCCTCGGCGACGCGGTCAAAACCGTGCAGGCGGTGGAGCAGAAGATTCAGATGCCGGCATCGATCAATGCCAGTTTCCAGGGCACGGCGGCGGCGTTCCAAACCTCACTGGTCAACGAGCCGCTGCTGATCCTTGCGGCTCTGATCACGGTCTACATCGTGCTCGGGGTGCTCTACGAGAGCTACATTCACCCCATCACCATCATCTCCACGCTGCCGTCGGCGGGGGTGGGCGCGCTGCTGGCCCTGATCATGACCGGGACGGACTTCAGCGTGATTGCGCTGATCGGCATCATCCTTCTGATCGGCATCGTACAGAAGAACGCGATTATGATGATCGACTTTGCCCTGCAGGCGGAGCGCGAGGAGGGCAAGAGCGCCGAAGAGGCGATTTTCCAGGCGTGTCTGCTGCGCTTCCGGCCCATCATCATGACGACGATGGCGGCGCTGCTGGGCGGATTGCCACTGGCCCTGGGCGGAGGCGTGGGCGCCGAACTGCGCATGCCGCTGGGCGTGGCCATCGTCGGAGGCCTGATCTTCTCGCAGATGCTCACTCTTTTCACCACGCCGGTCGTCTATCTCTACTTCGACAAACTGGCCCATCGCATGAACCGGGGCAAGATTGCCGCACGGTCGCAGCCTGAGGCCGTGAGCGCCGACTAAGGGGATCTGAACGATGCATCTTTCCGCACCCTTCATCGAGCGCCCGGTGGCCACAACGCTGCTCTCGCTGGCGATGCTGCTGGCCGGCGCGGTGGCATACTCGGTGCTGCCGGTGGCTCCATTGCCCAACGTGGACATGCCGGTGATCAGCGTCAGCGCCGGTTTGCCGGGGGCCAACCCGGAGACCATGGCGTCCGCAGTGGCCACGCCGCTGGAGCGCCAGTTTGGCCGGATCGCGGGCATCAACCAGATGACCTCGTCGAGCTCTCTGGGAGCGGCCTCGGTCAGCATGCAGTTCGATATCAACCGCGACATCAACGCGGCAGCGCGCGATGTGCAGGCTTCCATCAATGCGGCGCGCAGCCAGTTGCCGTCTTACCTTCCGCAGAATCCCAGCTACCGCAAGGCCAATCCCTCCGAGGCGCCCATCCTGATTCTGGCCCTGACCTCGGACGTGATGACGAAGGCGCAGATCTACGACGTGGCGGATTCGATTCTGGCGCAGAAGTTATCGCAGATCGGGGGCGTGGGGCAGGTGTTTGTGGGGGGCAGCGCCAGCCCCTCGGTGCGCGTGGAACTCAATCCCATGCAACTGGGAAGCAACGGCATCGGCCTGGAGGCGGTACGGAAGGCGCTGAACAGCGCCAATGCCAACCGGCCCAAGGGGGCTCTTCAGGATGCGACTCGCCGCTGGGCGATTGTCGACAACGACCAGATTTATAAAGCGAAAGATTATGCGCCGATCATCGCCGGCTACAACCCGAAGACCGGCGCCCCGGTGCGCATCGGCGACCTGGGCGAGGTCAACGACAGTGTCGCCAACATCCTCACTGCCGGCGTTTCGGGCACCAACCCCGCCAAGGGCCCCCGGGGAAAGCTCCAGGACGCGATCCTGCTGATCGTCTTCAAGATTCCCGGCGCCAATATCATCGAGGCCGTGGATAACGTGATGGCCGAGATGCCTCACCTGAAAGCCGCCATCTCGCCCACCATCGACATTGGCGTTGTGATGGACCGCACAACCACGATCCGCGCCGGCGTGCGCGACGTCGAAATCGCGCTGCTGATCAGCGTGCTGCTTGTGGTGCTGGTGGTCTTTCTGTTTTTGCGCGAGGTGTGGGCCACCATTATCCCCTCGGTGGCCGTGCCGATGTCGCTGGTGGGAACCTTTGGGGTGATGTACCTGGCGGGCTACAGCATCGACAACTTTTCGCTGATGGCGCTGACGATTTCGACAGGCTTTGTGGTCGACGATGCCATCGTGGTGATCGAGAACATCACGCGCTACCTGGAAATGGGCATGAAGCCTTACGAGGCAGCGATGAAGGGATCGAAAGAGATCGGCTTCACGGTGATTTCGATGAGCATCTCGCTGATCGCGGTCTTCACCCCCATCCTGTTGATGGGCGGGATCGTGGGCAAGCTGTTCCGCGAGTTCGCCGTCACATTGAGCGTGGCCATCGCCTGCTCGATGCTGATCTCGCTGACCACGACGCCGATGCTGTGCGCCAAATTTCTGAAGTCGCGCGACGAGGTGCACCACGGGCGGATCTACCGCGCCACGGATCGGGGCTTCAAGTGGTTGCATTCCGAGTATGCCGCCGGTTTGCGCTGGGTGTTGCGCCACCAATGGATCACGCTGGGAGTCGCCGTTAGTGCGGTGATACTGAGCGTCTATCTTTACATCATTATGCCCAAGGGTCTCTTCCCCCAGCAGGACACGGGGCGGCTGGGCGGGCAGACCAGGGGCGCGGAGGACATCAGCTTTGAGGCGATGGCCTCCAAACAGAAACAGCTTGCCCAGATGACACTCGACGACCCGGCCGTGCAGAACGTGACGGCCTTTGTGGGCGGCGGTGGACCCGGTGGCGGCAGCTCGAACGTGGGCCGCCTGTTTATCGCACTCAAGCCACTCAACGAGCGGCCCGGGCGCGTGTCCGCCGACAATGTAGTGAACCGGCTGCGGGGCAGGCTGACAAGCGTGCCAGGAGCCACTCTTTACCTGCAGTCGCAGCAGGACATCCAGATCGGCGCGCGCCAGGCCTCAGCCCAGTACCAGTACACGCTCTCGGACGAGAGTCTCACTGAGTTGAATACCTGGGCGCCGAAGATGGTTGCCCGCGCCCGCCAGTTGCCCCAGTTGCGCGATGTGAGCAGCGACCAGCAGAGCCAGGGTCTGGCCACGAATCTGGTAATCGACCGCGACACGGCCTCGCGCCTGGGTATTTCGGCGGCGGCCATCGATCAGGTTCTGTACGACGCCTTTGGCCAGGAACAGGTCTCCACCATGTACACCTCCCTCAACCAGTACTACGTGGTGATGGAGGTCGATCCTAAATACCAGCTCAGTCCGGATGCGCTCGATGGGATTTACCTGAAATCGTCGACCGGGGCCATGGTTCCGCTATCGGCGATCGCCCATTACGATAACCAGCGCACCCTGCTTCAGGTGAACCACCAGGGCCAGTACCCGGCCGTCACCATCTCATTCAATCTGGCTCCGAACGTGGCCCTGGGCGACGCCGTTACGGCGCTCGAAAAAGCCGAGCGCGATATGAGCATGCCTCAGACGATTCAGGCCAGCTTCCAGGGGGTCGCGCAGGTATACCAGGACGCGATCCGCAACGAACCCTGGCTGATCGCCGCCGCCGTTATCGCCGTCTATATTGTGCTGGGCATCCTGTACGAGAGCCTCATTCATCCGCTCACCATTCTCTCTACCCTTCCCCCGGCAGGATGCGGCGCATTCCTGGCCCTGCTGCTGACCGGAACCGAATTGAGCATCATCGCGCTGATTGGAGTCATCCTGCTCATTGGCCTGGTCAAGAAGAACGCCATTATCATGATCGATTTTGCGCTTCAGGCCCAGCGCGAGCGGGGGGTTCCGGCCACCGAAGCCATCTACCAGGCAGCGCTGCTGCGCTTCCGGCCGATCATGATGACGACCTTTGCCGCAACTTTCGGCGGGCTGCCGCTGGCCATCGGCATGGGCGTCGGCTCCGAGTTGCGCAAGCCTTTGGGCATTGCGATTGTCGGAGGACTGATGGTTTGCCAGGCGATGACGCTGTTCACTACTCCGGTGGTTTATCTGTTCTTCGACAAGCTGCAGTGGAGAGTGATGAAGCTGCGCCGGATTGGCGCGGAGTTGGAGGGGGCGGCGGGGGATTAAGTCACTCCAGAGCGGCCACGAGATTCCAGTTGATCCTTCGAGGAGAAGCTGGCATGTGAGCCAGTGAAACGGGGTTTCACGCGAAACCCAAGAAAATGCAACCGCGGATCCCTCGTCGGTCGCCGCGGCGACCTCCTCGGGATGACAACTCTGGGTCTAATGGCAGCGAATTTTCAGGGCAGATTCTTCATCTTCAGCCGCCCGCCGTGGCGGGCGACCTTGTCTCAGAATGACAGCGACGGGGGCATTTTCATCGAGCGGCTGCTGCATTCGACTTCAGTCCGCGTAGCTCTCTTCCTCTTCACGGACGGACTCGGCGATCTGCATTTTTCCCGGATAGTAAGCGTTGCGCGCGTACTGCTTGACCATGCGATAGGTGTTGAAGTAGGAGCCGGTGAGGGCCAGCGTAGTGCGCATCAGGCGCGCCCACTTCTCAGGCGCATCCAGGTAAAGCGGGATCACGGCTTTTTCCAGCTTTAGATAGAGCGAGTTCGCCTCTTCGTCGTCATTGGCGCCGTCTTCGATGGCCCATCCCGTGACGCCCTCGATGCAGCCCTCGATCCACCAGCCGTCGAGAATCGACAGGCTAGGCACGCCGTTGAGGGCGGCCTTCATGCCGCTTGTGCCCGAGGCTTCGTAGGGCCGGCGCGGCGTGTTTACCCAGACATCCACGCCCGCCGTCAAGAGCGCAGCGAGGTTCCATTCATAGTCTTCGAGATAGATGATGCGCAGCACGCCGCCTGCGGTATGAGCCGCCTCTTCGAATACCTGCCTGATCAGCGCCTTGCCCGGCTCATCCTGCGGGTGGGCTTTGCCGGCGTAGAGGATTTGCATCCCTCCGGCCGATTTAGCGAGCTCCAGCAGGCGATTGGGGTCGGAAAACAGCAGGCCGGCGCGCTTGTAAGTGGCTACACGGCGCGCAAACCCCAGCGTGAGCACCTTCGGATCGAGCACGATTTTGGTGCGCGAAGCCACCTCGGCCATCAGCGTCTGCTTGGCGCAGGCGTGGGCATCCAGTATTTTCATCTCAGGCAGATCGATGGCGTTGCGCAGGAAGAGATTGTCGCGCCGCCACTGCGGAATTTCCTCGTCCAGTACCTTCTGCACCGGCTTTGAGATCCAGGTGGGGGCGTGCACGCCGTTGGTGATCATGTCGATCTGGTACTCGGGGAACATCTGGCGCGAAATCTTGGCGTGCTGCAGGGCCACGCCGTTGGCATAGCGCGAAAAGCGCAGCGCCAGCAGCGTCATGTTCAGCAGCCCGTCGCGGAAACAGCCGAGCCGCTCCAGCCGTGCCGTGCGCTCGCCGCCCAGGATGCGGATCGACTGCTCGGTAGAGAACCGGTCGTGGCCTGCCGGGACCGGAGTGTGCGTAGTAAAAACGCACCTCTGGCGCACTCTTTCGATGTCGGCCTCAGTGTAGGCGCCCAGCGGCCCCCCGCCCATCTGCCGCTCGAGCAGCGCCATGGTCAGCAGCGCCGCGTGGCCTTCGTTCATGTGAAAGACATTCACGGTGAGGCCGAGAGCGTTGGCCATGCGCACGCCGCCCATGCCCAGCACAATTTCCTGCTGGAGGCGGTAGTTGGTGTCGCCGCCGTAAAGATGATCGGTGAGGCCGCGGTCCCAGCCCGAGTTCTCAGGCAGATCGGTGTCAAGCAGGAAAATGGGCAGGGTGTGGCCGGAGACGCCCACCATGTCGTAGCGCCAGGCGCGCACCATCACCACGCGGTCCTCGATGGGAACTGTCACCCGCTCCGGCATCTCCGTGCAGAAATCCGCGGGATTCCATGGCTGCACGTCTTCGGTCTGCACCCCGTCCGCGTTCAGGTACTGCCGGAAATAGCCCTTGCGGTGCAGCAGCGTGAAGGCCGCAAGCTGCACGCTCAGGTCGGCCGCCGAACGCAGCGTGTCGCCCGCCAGAACGCCGAGGCCGCCGGAGTAGGTGGGCATTTCGGGCCGGATGGCGATTTCCATGGAGAAATAGGCGATAACGCCCCAATTTACGAAAGTCTCACGCGCAAAACGGTGGTTCGACGTCGATTGCATCGCTTGGCTGCCTTCCCCGCTGCTCCGCCGCACCGATGGCGCGGGTCTGGGGTCAAATCGTTCAAGCCCCGGTCCGGCTGGAAGAGGGCAACGAGCCCTCTTTTGCCTCATCGGGACAAAACTGCAACAAGTTTAGCAAGGAATGAGTGGTAGCAGAGTGATTTGCCTCACTAAATCCTGATGTGAGGGGCTTTTGGAGCAGGAGGGGGGCGGGAAGGGTGGGGCGAGGGAGCGCTGGGCGGTGGACGGGGCAGGTGACTGAATTGAATAACCGTCTTCTCGCCCCCTCGCCGTCCACCTGGAGCGGGACCGAGGCTCAGGCGCTGCGCTTTTGTGCATCGACGTAGGAGCGCAGAACGGCGTTCATTCGCGTCAGGTGACCCTTGCCGCGCGCCCGGAACCACTCGACAACGTCGCGGTCGAGGCGAAGATGGACGCTAGTTTTGCCTGGAGGCAGAACGACGCGGGCGGATTTCCAAAAGTCTTTGCCGAGGGACTCGGCTTCGGGGGCGCCGGGCCGAGTGGGGTCTTCGCCGCGCTGGCGGATCGCCTGGATTTCGCTAAGGGAATATCTCACGGTAGTAGATTTCTTCTTCACGCCTGTTCGCCCTCTGGGCGCTGATGATGCGGACAGGGTTTTCTCTGCGCCACGTATAGACGACACGATACACCTCGGTTTCTGCCCGACCCAGGGCGATCCAGCGGACCTCGCCGTAATCCTCACGGTCATCGATTCGTTCCAGTCTTTCATTCGAGAAGATGGCAGCCGCCGTCAGGAACGAGACGCCATGCTTTTCAAGGTTGGTTTGGGCTTTGGCTTCGTCCCACTCGAACTCGAGTTCTCTTGCGGCCATCGTACGGAATTATGTCAACACAAATGTGTACACATGTCAAGAGGGGTCAGGATTCAATTTCGGCCGTAAAGGCTGCCCAGGTGATGCCCTGGCGACGGTCCTGATCGAGGGTCGCAAGGCGACGGTCGAGTTCGGCCTGTTGCGCGGCGGTCAAGGGAAGCTGATCGGAGTCGAGGCTATCCCAGAGCTGCGAGTCCGCACGGATGGAGTTCGGTGGTTCCCACCCTACGCGTCGCGTAGGATGGGACACCCGCCAATGCCATAGCAACCAGCCATTTGCAATCCGCAGACCCAATCCGTTATGATTTATGAATGTGCGCAGGGGAAGCTCTGCGCCGTCAATTGCACCACGGCTTTTGAACCTGATTCCAAGGCTGGCTTAGGCGAGGCGACTGAAACAGCGTTGCCCCCGAGGTTAGCGGCAGGTTCCCCGGCAAGGGGCTGGCAGAGGCGGTGGGAGACGAGGGATGAATGGCTAAAGCTGGCAAGAATATTGTCAAGGCGCGCGCAGCCGTCACAAAACCTGGCTATGCGCTGCCCGATGCCGTAAGCCTGCTGAAGCAGGTAAAATTCGCAAAATTCGATGAGACCGTGGACCTGACGCTGCGTCTGGGCGTGGATACGCGCCATGCCGACCAGATGGTTCGCGGTACGGTGGTGCTGCCGCACGGGCTGGGCAAGACCAAGACCGTGGCCGTGATCGCGACGGGCGACCGCCAAAAGGAAGCTACTGAAGCCGGCGCCGATTTCGTGGGCGGCGAGGAGATGGTGGAGAGGATCCAGAAGGAACAATGGACCGCCTTCGACGCGCTGATCGCGACGCCCGACATGATGAAGGTCGTGGGACGGCTGGGCAAGATCCTCGGACCCAAAGGTCTGATGCCCAATCCCAAGACCGGAACCGTGACCATGGACGTGGCCGCGGCGGTGCGCGAGATCAAGGCCGGCAAGGTGGAGTTCCGCGCCGATAAGACGAGCCTGGTGCACGTGCCTGTGGGCAAGCTGAGCTTCGAGCCGCAAAAGCTGATCGACAACGCGACCACCGTGATCACGTCGATTGTGCGCGCCAAGCCCCCGGCGGCCAAGGGCAAATACGTGAAGAGCGTGACGCTGAGCTCGTCGATGGGCCCGGGCGTGCCGCTGGATCAGGCTGTGGTTGAGGCGGCGGGGAAGAAGTAGAAAAGCAGGGACTAGGGACTAGGGACTAGGGAATAGGGAATAGTCAGTTTACTGGCCCGTCAGTTCCTGAAACCTGAGAAAAGTTTCGCGGAGCAATCAACGAGTTTTTATGTGAGCGTCTCGATGGGGCGCGGGAACAGGAGGAGCAGAGGAAAGGAAGCAGGTTGAGTTTCGGGAAGAGGCTAGCTCCTGTTCCCTGATCCCTGATCCCTGACCCCTGTTTCGAGCGGAGCGAAGACAATGGCGATTACGAAGGCAAAGAAAAAGGTGAAGGTGCAGTCGCTGGCCAAGGAGCTTGAGGGCTCGACGACGGCGATCATCGGAACGTTCAACAAGTTGACCGTGGCCAAGGATTACCAACTGAGAAAGGTGATCCGCGAGGCCGGCGGCAAGTACCGCGTGGTGAAGAACAAGCTGGCCCCGATCTCGGGCAAAGGCACCAGCGTGGAAGCGGCGCTGAAGGGGCTGAAGGGCGTGAACTCTGTGGCCTTCACAGCCGGAGACCCTGTGGCCCTGGCGAAGGTCTTTGCCAAGTGGGCGGGCGAAAATCAGGCCGAGTTCCAGTTCAAACTGGGTATCGTGGACGGCGCGCTGCTGAATGTGGCCGACGTGAAGGCGCTGGCGACGATGCCCGGCAAGGAAGAGATCTTCGCGAAGCTGCTCTACCTGATCAATGCTCCAGCACAGCGGCTGGCGACGGTAATCAACGCAAGCGGACGCGACCTGGCAGTGGTTCTGAACCAGGGCGTAGAGAAGGAAAAGTTTGCCGCGGCCTGACGGCCGCGAGCTTCCAGCTTCTAGCCTCTAGCTTCTAGCTTTTTCCTGCTGGAACGGAGGCGGACGGCTTCGGCGAAGGAGCCAGGGGCTAGAAGCTAGCAGCTAAAGGCTGCTTTTAGGATTTTGGCGGTGGGACGGCGGAAGGGGCGCAGGTCTGGCGCATCGGAAACCTTCTTGAACCGGTCCGGCTGCCGCAGTACGAAGCAGAACGAAATTTGATTTTTGAATGGAGAAGAAAATGGCGGATCTGGCGCAGTTGGAAGAACAGATTGTTTCGTTGAGCCTGCTGGAAGCGGCGGCTCTGGTGAAGAAGCTAGAAGAGAGGCTTGGCGTTTCGGCGGCTGCGGCAGCCCCGGTGATGGTTGCCGGCGGAGGCGCGGCAGCTGCCCCGGCAGTCGAGGAGCAGACGGAGTTCCAAGTGATCCTGAAGGACTTCGGAGCGAATAAGATCAACACCATCAAGGCCGTACGCGAAATCACCTCGCTCGGTCTGAAGGAAGCCAAGGACCTGGTGGACGGCGCTCCGAAGCCGCTGAAAGAAAATGCGACTAAGGAAGAGGCCGAGGCCATCAAAAAGAAGTTTGAAGGGATTGCTACAGTCGAGATCAAGTGACCAGTTTGGTTACCGGAATGCTTGCACGGGCGGCCGGAACGCGCTACCATAAAGAGTGGCGTGTCCGCCGGCCGGTTCGGGTCTGCTCCAGGGGGCCGGCAGGCGAAAACCGCACTTCAAAAGATTCAAAACCGGAGACAGATGTAAGGGAGCACACAGGCGTCCGCGTGCGGTCAGGGCCAGGGCCGCAGGCGAGTGAAGTTCTGTAGAAGTGCTTTTGAGTCAGCAGGCGCTTGAGGGTCAGGTGAGAGCTTGTTGACGCAGTTCGAGTGGCTGGCGAGCGGCAAAGCGACGATTTGGGATCGGCAAACAGTAAAAGAGAATCCGGAGGGTGGCACTGGCGATGAGCCGCGCTCGTAGGGAGCTGCGTCCTTACGGGCTGTTTGTGTCTGGCGAATCATGCAGCCCGGCGACAGCCGGGCGCGACCCAGGGACACAAAACGAATTTCACCCGCGAGGCGGGTACCCCTCGGCATTCAAAGATCTCTAGCGTTGCTTGTCCTGCCACGAAACCCAGCACAGCCGCAACGGAGGCGGCAAGCGGGCAGCCATTCGCGCACCTGCCTGACCAGAACGAGTCCCGGGCGTTAACGGGTCCAAACCTAACGTCAGCCGGGCACACACGATGAACGGATTGGCTCAACGAGGTCGCCAGTCCGGGAATATCTGAATGATCAGCGTAGCAACGGCCGCCGCCGGTGAGACTCGGGCGGAGGCCCGACGCCTGCCGGGGCGCCGCAGAGACGAGTTCTCAGGAGTACACATGCCCAACGATAAGCGCGCGATCCGCAAACGGCTCGATTTTTCCAAAATTCCTACAGCTACCCAAATTCCAAATCTGATTGAAGTGCAACGGCGCAGCTACGAGCGTTTCCTGCAGATGGACAAGTTGCCCAATGAGCGGGACGACTCGGGCCTCCAATCGGTGTTCGTGTCGGTATTTCCGATTACGGATTTCCGGGGCATCTCGCAACTGGACTTTGTAGACTACTCGATCGGCAACTGGGAGTGCAAGTGCGGTCACCTGAAGGGACTGCACCACCTGCGGACGGCCTGCATCCACTGCGGGGCGATGGTGATTACCGATCCGTTCCTGCCCGGTGACGTGCTGTGCCCGAAGTGCGGCACTTACAACAAAAACACGCCGGATTTCTGCAACAAGTGCGGCGACCCGGTGAGCCTGCAACTGAAATATGACCAGCAGGAGTGCGAAGAGCGGGGCATGACCTTCTCTGCGCCCCTGAAGGTGACCGTGCGGTTGACCATCTACGACAAGGATCCGGAGACGGGCAACAAGACGGTACGCGACATCAAGGAGCAGGAAGTCTTCTTCGGCGACATTCCGCTGATGACGCCCAACGGGACGTTTATTGTGAACGGGACCGAGCGCGTGATCGTCAGCCAGTTGCACCGCTCGCCGGGCGTGTTCTTTGAGACGGCCAACAACCGCACCTACTTTCTGGGCAAGATCATTCCCTACCGCGGCTCGTGGGTGGAGTTCGAGTACGACCAGAAGAACACCTTGTACGTGCGCATCGACCGCAAGCGCAAGTTCCTGGGAACGATCTTTCTGCGCGCGCTGGGGCTGCGTTCGGACGAGGAGATTCTGAAGACCTTCTACGTTGTGGACCGGATGCAGGTGGAAGAGGGCAAGATCTTCTGGACGGTACCCGAGGAAGGACGCGGCAACGCGACGCACCTGATCGGAGCCAAGGCGGCGCATGCAGTGGTGCACAAGGGCGAGGAGATCGTGCACTCGGGCCGCAAAATTACTGCGCACTCGCTGAAGAGCCTGCGCGCGGCAGGGATTGCAAAGCTCGAGGTGGAAGCGGCCGAGCTGGACGGAACGATGACGGCGGCCGACGTGGTAGACACGGCGACAGGCGAAGTGGTGGTGGAAGCCAACGTGGAGCTAACTGCCGACCGGCTGCACAAAGTTCTGGCTTCGGGCGCGGCGAGCTTCGAGGTCTTTTTCCCGGACCGCGACGACATGGGCAACATCATCTCGAACACGCTGAAGCGCGACTCGATCCACAAGCCGGAAGAGGCGCTGATCGAGATCTACCGCAAGCTGCGGCCGGGCGATCCGCCGACGCTGGACACGGCGACGGCGCTGTTCGAGGGAATGTTCTACGATCCGCGCAAGTACGATTTTTCGCGCGTGGGCCGGCTGAAGGCCAACATCAAGCTGTACGAGAACCAGGATTATGCGCCGGCCTGGTGGCTGCGCGAGCAGGAAGAAAAGGCGCAGAAGGATACGGGTTACAAAAAGCCGGGACCGCTGGACCGGCGCACGCTGGACTCGGGCGACTTTACAGACACCATCCGCTACCTGCTGAAGCTGCGCAGGAACGTGGGCATGGTGGACGATATCGACCACCTGGGCAACCGGCGCGTGCGGGCGGTGGGCGAGTTGATGGAGAACCAGTTCCGCATCGGGCTGGTGCGCATGGAGCGGGCCATCAAGGAAAAGATGAGCGTGTATCAGGAGCTGAACACGGCCATGCCGCACGACCTGATCAACGCCAAGCCGGTGATGGCTGCCATTCGCGAGTTCTTCGGCTCCTCGCAGCTCTCGCAATTCATGGATCAGACGAATCCGCTGTCGGAAATCACGCACAAGCGGCGTCTGTCGGCCCTGGGACCGGGCGGATTGAGCCGGGAACGGGCAGGGTTCGAGGTGCGCGACGTGCACCCGACGCACTACGGGCGCATCTGCCCCATCGAGACGCCGGAAGGCCCGAACATCGGACTGATCAGCTCACTAAGCTGTTTTGCGCGCATCAACGAATACGGATTCATCGAGTCGCCCTATCGCAGGGTGAAGGACTCGCGGATTCTGGATTACGTTGAGATCGTCAACGCCGGCGAAAGCGGACTGCGCGTGGGCGACCGCATTGAGAAGGAAGAGTGGCATCGGCTGAACGCCAATCTGAAGAAGGCGGGGAAGCGGCAGATCGATTCAATTCCCTTCAGCTTCTATCTTTCCGCGTGGGAAGAGGACCGTCACACCATCGCGCAGGCCAATATCGAGTTCAACGACAAGGGCGAGATCACCGAGGACCTGGTGAACGCCCGCCGTCAGGGGAACTTCGTGCTGGTGAACCGGGGCGACGTGGATTACATCGACGTCAGCCCGAAGCAGCTGGTTTCGGTAGCCGCTTCGCTGGTGCCGTTCCTGGAGCACGACGACGCCAACCGCGCGCTGATGGGCGCCAACATGCAGCGGCAGTCGGTTCCTCTGCTGGCGGCCGAAGCGCCGCTGGTGGGCACGGGGATGGAGGGCGTGACGGCGCGGGATTCCGGAGCCGTGATCCTGGCCAAGCGCAACGGGATCGTGGATTCGGTGGATTCCGAGCGCATCATTGTGCGCGTGGAGGGCGAGCATCATCCCACGCAACTTTCGCGCGAGGTGGGGTCGGACATTTATCAGCTGATCAAATTCAAGCGCTCCAACCAGAACACCTGCATCAACCAGAAGCCGGTTGTGCTGCAGGGCGAGCGAGTGGTGAAGGGGCAGGTGATCGCCGACGGACCGTGCACCGAGCACGGAGAACTGGCGCTGGGCCGGAACGTGCTGGTGGCCTTCATGCCATGGCGCGGGTACAACTTCGAGGACGCGATCCTGATCAGCGAGCGGCTGGTGAAGGAAGACTATTACACCAGCGTTCACATCGAGGAGTTCGAGATCGAGGCGCGCGACACCAAGCTTGGCCCCGAAGAGATCACGCGGGACATTCCCAACGTGAGCGAGCACGCGCTCAGGGACCTGGACGAAAGCGGAATCATCCGCATCGGGGCGCAGATCGGGCACGGCGACATCCTGGTGGGCAAGGTGACGCCCAAGGGCGAGACGCAACTGACGCCGGAAGAAAAGCTGTTGAGGGCGATCTTCGGCGAAAAGGCCGGGGACGTTCGCGACGCCTCACTGACCTGCCCGCCGGGGATCGAGGGCACGGTGGTGGACGTGCGCATCTTCAGCCGCAAGGGACAGGAGAAGGACGAGCGCGCCAAGCAGATCGAGGCCGAGTATGTATCGAAGCTCGAAAAGAACCTGGGCGACGAAATCAGAATTCTGACAGACGAGCGCCTGAAGCGGCTGGATGGAATTCTGGGCAACAAAGAGGTGCTTGCCGATCTGCATGACGAGCGCACCAACAAGCGGTTGCTGACCAAGGGCACGATGCTCGACCGGGATACGATCGAGCGCATCTCGACCAAGAACCTCAAGCGCATCCGCTACGCCAACAAAGACCCGCGGGTGAACGAGCAGATCGACGAGATCGAAGAGATGACCTCGCGGCAGATCGAAGTGCTGCGCAAGATCACGAACGACAAGGTGGCCAAGCTGCAAAAAGGCGACGAGCTGCCGCCGGGAGTGATCAAGCTGGTGAAGGTCTACGTGGCCATGAAGCGCAAGCTGAGCGTGGGCGACAAGATGGCCGGACGTCACGGGAACAAGGGCGTGATCGCGCGCATTCTTCCTGAGGAAGACATGCCGTACCTGCCCGACGGAACGCCGGTGGAGATTGTGCTGAACCCGCTGGGCGTGCCTTCGCGTATGAATGTGGGGCAGATCCTGGAGACGCATCTGGGATGGGCCGCGCACGCACTGGGCAAGAAGATCGCAGCGATTGTGAACGCCAGCAGCGATGCAGCCTCGATCCGCGAAATGACGAGGAGAGAGTTCGCCGCGACGGCAGTGCTGAACCAACTGGAAGAAATGGACGACGAGACGCTCGAGCGCGTGTCGGCAGGAATGGAGAAGGGGATCTGGTTCGGAACCGCGGTCTTCGACGGGGCGCGGGAAGACGAGATCAAGAAACTTCTTGCGTCGGCAGGGCTGCCGTCTTCGGGCAAATCGGTGCTCTACGACGGCATGACCGGCGAGGCAGTTCGAACAGCCGGTGACGGTTGGCTACATCTACATGCTGAAGCTTTCGCACCTGGTGGACGACAAGATTCACGCGCGGTCGATCGGGCCCTACTCGCTGATCACGCAGCAACCGCTGGGCGGCAAGGCACAGTTCGGCGGGCAGCGCTTCGGAGAGATGGAGGTATGGGCGCTGGAGGCTTACGGCGCGGCCTACATCCTGCAGGAACTGCTGACCGCGAAGTCCGACGACGTTTACGGACGAACGAAGATTTACGAAGCCATCGTGAAGGGCGAGACGGCCATGGAGCCGGGCGTGCCCGAGTCGTTTAACGTGCTGATCCGGGAACTGCAGTCACTGTGCCTGGATGTGGAGCTGATTAAACGCCTCGATATCGCACACAAAGCGCCGGTGCAGGAAGTGGCGGCGGTGGCGGATTAGAAACGAGGGATCAGGTTTCAGGGTTCAGGGATCAGCCGGTCTCGTGACCCCTGATCACTGACCACTGTGTTTTGGGTTCTTCTTGAAAGCGGCGAGCGCCGCTACCCGGGAAGGAAGAGCCCCATCAATGGAATCCCGGGAAACGCTGCGGCAGAGCCGACAGGGCTTTGCCAGGGAGGGTCGCCTTGTTCCGAACGAACCCATTTGAGCTAACCAGCCCGATCACCGATTTCGACGCTATCCGCATCATGCTCGCCTCTCCGGAGAAGATCCGCTCGTGGTCGCACGGCGAGGTCACCAAGCCGGAGACGATCAACTACCGCACTTTCAAGCCGGAGCGCGATGGACTGTTCTGCGCGCGCATCTTCGGGCCGGTCACGGACTGGGAGTGCCTGTGCGGCAAGTACAAGCGCATGAAGCACCGCGGCGTGATCTGCGACAAGTGCGGCGTGGAAGTGACGGTAAGCAAGGTGCGGCGCGAGCGCATGGGGCACATCGAGCTGGCGTCTCCCTGTTCCCACGTGTGGTTCTTCAAGGGACTGCCCTCGAGAATCGGGCACCTGCTGGACATTTCGCTGCGCGACCTGGAAGGAATTCTGTACTTCGAGTCGTACGTGGTGGTGGATGCGGGCGACGCGCCAGTGCGGGAGCGGGAGATCATCAAGGACGAGAACCGCTATCGCGAACTGGACCAGCAGTTCCGGCCCTCGGGCTTCAAAGCAATGATGGGCGCCGAGGCCATCAAGGAACTGCTGAAGCGCGTGAACATAGAAGAGCTGGGGGCGGAGCTGCGCGAGCGGATGAAAACCGAAAGCTCGGCGCAGAAGAAGCTGAAGTATGCCAAGCGGCTGAAGGTGGTGGAGGCATTCCGCAAGTCGGCCAACAAGCCGCAGTGGATGATCCTGGACGTTCTGCCGGTGATTCCGCCAGAGCTAAGGCCTCTGGTGCCGCTGGACGGCGGGCGTTTCGCGACTTCGGATCTGAACGACCTCTACCGCCGCGTGATCAACCGCAACAACCGCCTGAAGAAGCTGATGGACCTGCACGCGCCGGAAGTGATCGTGCGCAACGAGAAGCGCATGTTGCAGGAGGCCGTCGATGCGCTGTTCGATAACGGCCGCCGCGGCCGCGTGCTGCGCGGGGCCAACAACCGGCCGTTGAAGTCGCTCTCGGACACGCTGAAGGGCAAGCAGGGCCGCTTCCGGCAGAATCTGCTGGGCAAGCGCGTGGATTATTCGGGCCGCTCGGTGATCGTGGTGGGCCCGGAGCTGAAGCTGCACCAGTGCGGATTGCCGAAGAAGATGGCGCTGGAGCTGTTCAAGCCCTTCATCTATCACCGCCTGGAACAGACTGGCCAATGCACGACCATCAAGCAGGCCAAGGAAATGGTGGAAATGCAGGAACCGGTGGTGTGGGACATTCTGGAAGAGGTGATCAAGGATCATCCGGTGCTGCTCAACCGCGCTCCCACGCTGCATCGGCTGGGCATTCAGGCCTTCGAGCCGGTGCTGGTAGAAGGCAAGGCGATCAAGATCCATCCGCTGGTGTGCACGGCCTTCAATGCGGACTTCGACGGCGACCAGATGGCGGTGCACATTCCGCTCTCTCCTGAGGCCCAGATCGAGGCGAGCGTGCTGATGCTGGCTTCGCACAACATTCTTTCGCCGGCCTCGGGCCAGCCGATCACGGTGCCGACACAGGACATGGTGCTGGGGCTTTACTACCTGACCAAGGCCAAGCACGGCGGCAAGGGCGAGGGCCGGGTTTTCGCCAACACCGAAGAGGTGCTGATGGCGCTGGAAGCCGGCGAGGTGGAAACGCTTTCGCCCATCCGTCTGCGCTACACGGGCAAGGTGCTGGATATGGCCACAGCCTACGACGACCAGGACCTGACCCACACCGAGGCAGTGGATTTCAACCGGGAATACATTTCGACGACGGTGGGGCGCGTGATCCTGAACGACGCGCTGCCGGCGGGGATGCCGTACATCAACGGCCTGCTGAAGAAGAAGGGCATCGGGGCTCTGGTGAACTTCTGCAACCAGAACATGGGTCTGGAAACCACGGTGGGAATGCTGGACCGGATCAAGTCGCTGGGCTTCCATTACGCCACGCGGTCGGGGCTCTCGGTGGGCCTGGACGACATGGTGATCCCGCAAAGCAAGTACAGGGTGGTGGAAGAGGCCGACAAGAAGGTGATCGAAGTCCAGAAGCAGTACATGGACGGCGCCATCACCAACGGCGAGCGCTCGAACAAGGTGATCCAGATGTGGTCGACGGTGACCGACGAGGTGGCCGACGAGATGTTCTCGAACATGAAGCGGGCCGATGAAGAGGGGGCGATGAACCCGATCTACATCATGGCCGACTCCGGCGCGCGCGGTTCGAAACAGCAGATCCGGCAGCTTTCGGGGATGCGCGGGCTGATGGCCAAGCCTTCGGGCGAGGTCATCGAGACGCCCATCACAGCGAACTTCCGCGAGGGGCTGACGGTGCTGGAGTACTTCATCTCCACGCACGGAGCGCGCAAGGGACTAGCCGACACGGCGCTGAAGACGGCCGACTCGGGCTACCTGACGCGGCGGCTGGTGGACGTGGCCCAGGACGTCATCGTGACCGAATACGATTGCGGGACAGTGGAAGGGATTTACGTCGGCTCGATCGTGGAGTCGGGCGAGATCATCGAGCCGCTGCGGGACCGCATCATCGGGCGCGTATCGCTGGAGCGGATCAAGGACTACGACGGCAACGTGGTGGTGGAAGTAAACCAGCAAATCGACGAGGACATTGCTTCGGCGATCCAGGGCGCGGGCGTGGAGCGGGTGAAGATCCGCTCGGTGCTGACTTGCGAATCGCGGCGCGGCGTGTGCGCGCTTTGCTACGGCCGCAACCTGGGCTCGGGACGCATGGTGGAACTGGGCGAGACCTGCGGCGTGATTGCGGCGCAGTCGATCGGCGAGCCGGGCACGCAGTTGACCATGCGGACCTTCCACGTGGGCGGAACAGCAAGCCGCGTGGCCGACCGCAGCCGCCTCGACGCCAAGAACAACGGTTTCGTGCGCTTCGTGAACCTGAACACGGTGGAGAGCAGGGAAAATACGGTTGCGGCAACGGAAGGCGCACTTGTGGCGATGAACCGCTCCGGGTCGATCGCCATTGTGGACGACCGCGGACGTGAAAAAGAGCGCTACCAGGTGGTTTACGGAGCGCGATTGAAGGTGAGGGACGGCTCTCCGGTGAAATTGGGCGATGTGCTGGCCGAGTGGGACCCGTACACCTACGCCATCCTGACCGAGATCGGCGGCACGGTACAGTTCAAGGACCTGCAGGAAGGCATCACCCTGAACGAGGAAGTGGACGAAGTGACGGGCCTGTCGCGCTGGGTGGTCGCCGATTCTCCCGATGAGAAGCGGCAGCCGGCAGTGTTGGTAAAGAACTCGAAGGAGCACAAGCGTTACCTGCTTCCTCGCGGCGCGCACATGATGGTGCAGGACGGCGACGAAATCGGTCCGGGCGACGTGCTGGCCAAGATTCCCAAGGAATCGACGCGCACCAAGGACATTACGGGCGGTTTGCCGCGCGTGGTAGAGCTGTTCGAGGCGCGCAAGCCGCGGGAGACCGCGATCATCAGCGAGATCGACGGCGTGGTACGTTTCGGCGAAGTGTCCAAGGGCCAGCGCAAGATTTACATTACGGCCGACAACGGCGAAGAGAAAGAGTACTCCGTGCCGCGCGGCATTCACGTGAACGTTCAGGAGGGCGAACGGCTGCGCGCCGGCGATCCGCTGATGGACGGGCCGCTGAACCCGCACGACATTCTGGCCGTGCTGGGCGAGAAGGAACTGCAGGCTTACCTGGTGAACGAAATCCAGGAGGTCTACCGGCTGCAGGGTGTGGCCATCAGCGACAAGCACATCGAGGTCATCGTGCGGCAGATGCTGCGCTGGGTGCGCATCGAGGAGGTGGGAGACACGAACTTCCTGCTGGAACAGCAGGTGGACCGCTTCCGCTTCCGCGAGGAGAATGAGCGCGTGCTGACCAACGGAGGCCGCTCGGCAATCGGACGGCCGCTGCTTCTGGGCATCACCAAGGCATCGCTTTCGACCGACAGCTTTATCTCCGCGGCCAGCTTCCAGGAGACGACGCGCGTTCTCACCGAGGCCTCAATCAACGGCGCGGTGGACAACCTGCGGGGTCTCAAGGAGAACGTGATCGTGGGGCGGCTGATTCCGGCCGGCACCGGTCTCGAGTACTACCGCAACGTGCAGCTCTCACCGGAGCTGGAAGAGGCGGCGCAGCGCGTACAGCAGGAAGTGACGGCTGAGCGCGAGGCTGAAGAGAGGGAGCTCGAAATGATGCGGCAGGAGGGCGAAGCCGAGGAGATGGCGGCGGAGTGAGGACAGTTCACAGTTCTTAGTTCGCAGTTCTCAGTTCACAGTTGTCAGTGAGCAGTGTGAGGCCCGGCGCGAGCCGGGCCTTGCTTTTTCCGGTTCGAGTTTCTGGCAAGCCTCCCCACCCTAGCCGCAGGAACAAAGGCGCGGCGAGGCTCCACCCCATGGACGAAGACCTGTCCATGGGGACCCCGGGGTGGGCACCTATTTTGCTTCAGACGAATGCGAACGAAAAGAAAAGCCCGGCAGCGAAGCTGCCGGGCTCTGGTTGAGGTTGGCGGGCCAGAGAGGCCCCGCCAAGCGGGTTGACTCGCCTCAGAAGGTCAGCCTGAGGGCGAATTGGAATGAGCGGTTGTCACCCTGAACGGTCTGAATGCAGCCTGGATAGCTTGGGCCGCCCCCTGGGCCGCCGCCTCCGCCGCCGCTGACGGACGATATGAAATTGCGTGTGCTTGCGCAACCGTTGGAGGTGTCTGAAGGACTCGCACCGGTGGTTGTGGGCGAAATGTAGAGAGCGCCGGCGCTCGTCATCCCGGCAGCCTCGTCAAGGTAGGAGCAGTTGTTGGAGGTGGTTTCAAACTCCTGCCAGGCATAGGTTGAGCCGTTCGGAGTTGTAGTGTAATTGCCGCAAGAGATGTTTTTGTTGGGGTTGGCATAGAAAGGCGTGTTTGTGATGTTGAACCCCTCCATGCGTAACTGCAGCTTGTAGTTCTCATGGAGATCAAAGGTCTTGTTCACCGAGATGTCTGCGCGCTTCATGCCTGGACCAATCACTTGATTGCTGTGCGCGTCGCCGTAGGTGCCGTAGGTTTGAAGCTGGAAGCAGGACGGGTCGAACCACTCTAAAGTGGAGCGCTGGAAGCCTGCCCTGCCTTTGTTCGGATTGCAGCCCGGAACGACGCTCGGCCGTTCCTCTCCGCTGAGACCGCTCCAGGTTGTGGGGCACCAGCTTGGCTGCGATCCGCCGCCGCTCAAGATTTGGTAAGGCGAGAGGCAGCTGGTTCCTCCGACCGCAGAGCCGGTGTTGCCGCCGCCGCCAGGAGGGCCGCCGAGCCCCGCGCCAAGGTTGAAGAATGTGCCCGTCTGCCAGGTGCCCATGAGGTTACCTGTCCAGCCCGCGGCCACTCCGTGAAGAATGCCGTGAGAGTTCCTGGCGAGAGGTATCTGGTAGGTGAGCACGCCGGAGAGACGATGGCGCAAATCCATACCGCCGTTGCCCCAATCGTACTGCCGGGGGCCTTCCTGCGGAGCGCTGGCCGCCGGTGTGCCCTTTCCATCGTCTACTCTGCATCCGAATCGGGTGCAATCGACATTGCCGCCGCCGCCGCCCTGGTAGGCATTGCTCAGCATGTGCGAGTAGGTGTAGTTGATGGAGGTGGTCAGGCCAGCGGACGAGCGGCGCAGGAAGGTTGCCTGCAATGCGTTGTACTCCGCCACCGAATGGTCATCAAACGTCATCAGAGATGCCGACGACACCTGGTAGAGGTCGGGAGTGTTGGGGTCGTTGTTGGGGCATGGTTCGGTAGAACCGGGGGGGCCGCTGCTGTCTACGCATGTGTAGTTGTTCAGATCGTAGAACGGCATGCCAAAGTTACTGGCAGGGTTATACTTCGTGCTGTCTACCGCCTGGTTCCCGCTCTCGTAATTGGCTATATGGCGTGTCAGGTTGCCCACGTAGCCCACGGTGAAGATGTTGGAGCGCCAGTCCTTCTGCGCTTGCAGACTGTACTGGTAGACATAACTGGTCTTCAGATGAGGATCGGTGCTGTTGATGCTGCCTTCGGAGGCGTAAAGCGTCGGATCAGTGGCTTCGGCCAGCATATAGCTCGCGCTAGTGTTCGGATTCGGGAATCCATCGTCCAGTGGAGCGGTGTAATCCGCACACACTTTTTGCCCATAAGGAGTGGCAGTAACCGGGCTGGGGCCGCCAGCGGTGCCGGTGCCGCAAGTGGCGCCATAGGTAAAGGGCGCGTTCGCCGAACTGGCGTTCGGCCCTTCCGTGCTCGGATAGTAGCTCATGCCGAAGCCGCCGCGCACCACCATGTTCCGCGGCATCGTATAAGCAAAGCCGATGCGCGGCTGGATGTCGTGAGTATCGACCCTCACGTCGGCGTACTTGTTGCTGTGCTGAGCGCCCAGCAAGGCGGGAGATACCAGCACGCCAGTGTAGTTGGTTCCGCCAGAGGTATATACCGTCTCCGGATTGAAGTTGGAGATGTAGCCGTTTTCTTCCGTATAAGGCGTATACAGGTCGTAGCGGACGCCCAGGTTCAGGGTGAGTTTGGGCATGACGCGCCAATCATCCTGGATATAGGCGCTGGGCTCGTAGGAGCGCAGGTGCTGATCCACCGCCTGGAAGCTGCGGCTTTTCATAGCGGCATTGCCCATCAGGAATTCCTGGGTAGAGGAAAGAAGCGTGGTGCTACCGCCGCCGCCGCCACCACCGCCGCCGCCGCCACCACCGCCACCGCCAGCCACCGCCACCGCCGCCACCGCCACCGCCGCCACCGCCGGTGGTCAAAGCATTGAAGGTCATGGCTCCAAAGATTCTGTTTGCCTCAGCTCCCGACATTAAGCGATCGATCAGGGAGACGCCGAATTTGAGGTTCTGCGTGCCATGAGTCCAGGTAAGCGATCCCGAGTACTGGTGGGTATCGTCGCGCATAATTTCAAACCAGGAGGCGTCTGAAAGCATCCAGCCGCCGCCGCCTGGGCCGCCGCCGCTGCCCCCGAGACCGTTGATATCGGGCATGCCGCTGCGGAAGAGCGCGCCTGCGACGTTGGGCGGACATGTAGTGTTCGTACCGCAGTCGAAACCAAGCAGGGAGGCAGCCTGCAACGGATCGGTAGGCGTAGCCGCCTGCTTGGCGTATGTAAAGCCGGCCTTCAGATCCAGAATCAAATTGGGCTTGTAGATGTGGGTGTAATCGAGCGAGATATTGATTTCGGGCTGCTCGGAATACAAACCGCCCGGCGCGAACTTCTGGCTCTGGATGGTTGTGGAGAAAGGGGCAAAGGTGCCGGGGTTGGTAGTTTCAGTCTTGTTATAGGAGAAGCGCCCAAACATGGTGTTTTTGTCGTTGAAGTGCTGGTCAACACGAAAATCACCGGTGTCTGAATTCTGCCTTCTGGCCGGATTCATGTTGTAGTAACACGTAGAGGTGCCGCAATAAGTAGGACTCGTCGGGAACAGGGTCATCAGCGTTCGTGCCACCGGATCAAGACTGGTGACACCCAGGCTGGCGAGAGTCTCTGTTCCTTCAAGTCCCTCGGCCGTCAAGTCGGCATCAACGGCGCTCACATCGTTTGCCTTGATATCCGACAACAACTGCGGAAAGGGCGCCTGGTTGTTGGCGTTCGATTGGCCGGTGATATTACGCAGGCCTTCGTAATCGGCGAAGAAGAAGGTCTTGTTCTTGAAGATGGGACCGCCGAAAGTGACGCCGAACTGGTTTTGGCGCAACTCTGTCTTGTGGAGCGGGAGCGTTTTGCCATTCAAGACGTAACTTGTGGCTGCCCAGGTCGTGTTGGCGTCGAACATATCGTTGCGCAGGTACTCGTAGGCCGAGCCCCTGAAGTTGTTGGTGCCCGATTTGGTGACAATCTGCACCAGGCCGCCGGAGGTGCGGCCGCTCTCAGCCGAATAGAGGCCGGTCTGGACCTTGACTTCCTCAATGGCGTCGATGGAGGGCTTGACCTCAATGGCGCCGATGTGGCGGTCGTTGTTGTCCATGCCGTCGAGCTGGTTGTTCTGGTAAGTTTCGCTCTCGCCGTTGACAACATAAGCGGAAGATTGGCGGCAGTCGTCAGGCGAACCCATCAGGGCCGTATTGCCGTATTTGTTCTGGCAGCCATTGCTCAAGGCGGAGCCGGCCGTCGAGTTCTGCACGCCGGCCGACATCAGCACCAGGTCGGTGAGGTTGCGGCCATTGAGCGGGACGTCCTGAATGTTGGTGGACGGAATCTCGGAGCCGATCGTCGAAGAATCGGTTTGCAGCGCGGGCGCCGCCACCTCCGAGACGGTAACGGTTTCAGTAGCGGAGCCAAGGGTCATTTTGGCGTCCACGCGAGCGCGGTCGCCTGCGGTGAGGGCTATGTTCTTGACCAGAAATTTCTTAAAGCCCTTGGCATCGATCGTCACCTCGTAGTTGCCGATCTGCAGGTACTGGACGAGGTATTCGCCTCTATCGTCAGACTTGGCCGTATTCGTGATCCCCGTGCCAAGGTTCTTGACGATGATTTGAGCGCCCGGAATGACAGCGCCCGACTGATCGGTGACGGTTCCCAGAATGTTGGCGGAAACGCCCTGTTGCGCTCTTGCCATGCCCGGCAGCAGGAAGGCCAGCATTGCCAGCAATGCCAGCATTGTCAGTCCTACCCCCGGCAAGGCCCTGAGTCGCATAAAGCTGCGACATTGCCTCTCTTGATTCATGGTTCATCCCTCTTTTCCAGAGTTTTGCGGATTCGATCCTGGCAGCGGGCGAAGTTAGCCGCTGCAATAAGCAATGGCCCCCGGTGACATCCTTACTGACTGCCTGTTCCCAAGTGCGCGGCGATCAGGCAGGGCACAACGCCTGAGCACAAAGGATGTTCCGTTTTTTCAGATGGTTGACATAGTGGGCAACAAAACCGACCTCAGTCAAGTCACAATTTGTAACAAGGATACGATTGTCTCGGCTCTCCGATCTCGGCATTCAGCTCGGATATTGAATAGGCGAGCATATGAAACTGCCCGGCAGCGGAGCGCCGCCGGGCAGTTTTGATCGTTACAAATGTGCAGTTCAGCTTGCGCCGAACGGGTTGACTCGCCCTCAGAAGCTCAGCTTCAGAGCGAACTGGAATTGGCGGTTCGGGCCCTGGGTACTGGTGATGCAGGCGATAGGGCCGCCACCCGGGGGTCCACCGGCGCTCACTCCGGTGCGCGAAGCTTCGCAGGATTGAACGGAGGGAACCAGCGGCAATCCACCACTCAAGCTTCCGGCCGCAGAGTACAGGGCTTGGGCGCCGCAGTTTTGTGGCGCGTTAGCAAAGTAATTCGAGCATCCGACGCTCGAGTTGGGCTCGCTGTAGTTGGGATGGTTGGTGATATTGAAGCCCTCCATTCGGAGTTGCAGCTTGTAGTTCTCGTGCAGGTTGAACTCCTTGATCATGGAGATATCGGCCCGGAACATTCCGGGGCCAGCCAATTGGCCCAGGCGCGAGTTGCCGTAGGTTCCGAACTGCTGCAGCTTATAGCAGTCCAGGTTGAAGTACTCATCGAGCTCGCTCATGCCCGCGGGCCTTTTCTTCGTGTCGCAGCCCGCGACCAGGTTGGGCGCTTCGTCGCTGCTGACACCGGACCAGGTGGTCGGACACCAACTTGGATTGGACGTCCCCGGGGGAGCAATGGCCAATTGATCGGGAGTCATGCAACTTGTGCCGCCACTTGGCGGACCGCCGGGACCACCGCCGCCTGGAGGACCGCCGGGACCGCCGCCTTTGCCGCTTGTCGTCACTGAATAGTGCATACCGGTCTGCAAGGTGCCCATCAGGTTACCCGTCCAGCCCGCGGCCACTCCGTGCACGATCCCGTGAGTATTTCTTGCGAAGGGCAACTGGTAGGTGACCACGCCGGCCACGCGATGGCGCAAGTCCAGCGCGCTGTTTCCCCACTGGATCTGCCCCTCGCCCACCATTTTCGCGGTGGCCGCCGAGCCCGAGCCATTGTCCAACCGGCATCCGTAGTTTGTGCAGGTAGGATCGTTGCCATTGTTTTCGTTGAGCAGCAGGCCGTTGGTCATGGTGTGCGCCCAGGTGTAGTTGATGGAGGTGGTCAGGCCCGCGGACGAACGGCGCAGGAAGCTGGCCTGCAGCCCGTTGTAGTCCGAGACCGCCACGGAGTTGATCACGCCCAGACCCGCCGACGCGATGGAGGAGATGTCGGGGCTATTGACGGTGCATTGACCGGGAGTGGTACATGTGTAGTTGTTCAAATCGGCGAAGGGATAGCCGAACGGCTCGCTTTTGTTGGTGAGCGGGTTCATGTAGTTGGGGCCGCCTGTATTCGCCCCGTTCCACGCGAAGTACGCCCCGCTGTCAGATGTCTCGTTCTCGTTTTGCATTTGGGCCAGGTGGCGTCCCAGGTTGCCCACATAGCCAACGGTAATGATGTTGCCGCGCCAGTCCTTCTGCCCTTGCATGCTGTACTGGTACATGGCGCTGGTCTTCAGGTGGGTGTCGGTGTTGTTGAAGTTTCCAAGGGAGGAATACATGGCTGGATCCGTGGCTGTGAGCACGACGGAGGACGAGCCTGTATTGGGAATCGGGAATCCGCCGTCGAGGGTATCGTCGACGTTCGAGCACATGCTGTTGGCAGTCCCGTACACAGTGGAGGTAGAGCCGGCATAGCTGACCGCGCAACTCAGGGAGTAGGTGAACGGCGGATTCACGGGCATGGATTGCGGTCCAAAAGTCCCCGGGTAGTAGCTCATGCCGAAGCCGCCACGCAGCACCATGTTCTGCGGCAGCGACCAGGCAAAGCCGAAGCGCGGCTGCACGTCGTGCATGTCGAGCGGCACGTTTCCGTATTTGTCGCTGTGCTGCGCGCCCAGCAGGTCGGGAGAGACCAGGACGCCGGTATAGGTGACGTCGCTATAGGTATCCACTGCCGCCGGATCGAAGTTGGAGATGAATCCGTCCTCATCCGAATAGGGCGTGTACAGGTCGTAGCGGACGCCAAGGTTCAGTGTCAGCTTGGGCAGAACGCGCCAATCGTCCTGGATATAGGCGCTGGGTTCGTAGGTGCGAAAGTGCGGATTTACCGCTTGGAAGTTGCGTGATTTAGCCGCGGCGCAGCCCATCAGGAAAGCGACGGTTGAAGTTGCGATGGCGTTGCCACCGTTGACATCCGGGCATACGGACCCGGACATGAACGAGATGGAGCCAAAAGCGCTCCCCTCCTGCCCGCCAATCAATTGGCGGTCGATCAGGGTGACGCCGAACTTGATGTTCTGCGTGCCCTTGGTCCAGGTGAGCGAGGCATTGTACTGGTGGACATGGTTGCGAATCAGATCGGGAACCCACCCGCTTTCGCCAATGCCGTTCCAGGCGCCGCTGTCATTACAGGGAGTGCCGCCGCCGCCCGGAGGGCCGCCGCCGCCACCGCCAGTACTCACAGGGCCGATGCAGCTGATGCTGGGCAGCCCTGCGCGGGCCAGCGTGGATGAGGTGTTGGGTGGGCAGGCGACGCCCGCGCCGCAATCGAAGCCAAGAAGAGTCTGGTCATTCAGCGGGTCGTTGGGCGCAGCGAAGTTCTTGCTGTAGGTGTAGCCGGCCTTCAGATCCAGAATCAGGTTGGGCTTGAAAATGTGGGTGTAATCCAGCGAGATGTTGTCCTCAGGCTGAACGGCACTGGTGCCGCCTACGTTGAAGACACCCCCATTCACCGTCGCCGCGGGGAAGGTGCCCCCGTTGAAGGTGTTGGTCAGGTTGTAGGAGTACCGGCCGTAGAGGGTGTTTTTGTCGTTGATGTGCTGGTCGATGCGGATATCGGCGGTGTTGGCGTTCTGCGTCCTGGGCGTATTTCCCTTGTAGTAGCAGGTGGGTGCGCTGCCGAGAGCCGTGCAGGTGTTGTATTTCCCCGACGGGAACAATGCAATGATGTTCTTGGCCACCGGATCGATGGTGGCGCCGGCGGGAAGCTGCCCTAAGCCGTCGGCTGCCAATGCCGTGTTGATGTCCGTGATGCTGCCGCCTGCAATCGCCGTCAGCACGGGTTGATCGGGAATCTGCGTGCCCGAACCTTGCGGCGGAGTCGTCTGGCTGATGCGGAGACCCTCGTAATCGGCGAAGAAGAAGGTTTTGTTCTTGATGATGGGCCCGCCAAAGGTGGCGCCGAACTGGTTCTGGCGAAGCGCGGGTTTGGTGGTAGCCCACGTGGTCCAGGCATCGAAGGCATCGTTGCGCAGGTACTCGTACATCGAGCCCTTGAATAAGTTGCTGCCCGACTTGGTGACGATCTGCACCACGCCGCCGGAGGTGCGGCCCGTATCGGCCGAATAGAGGCTGGTCTGGACCTTCACTTCCTCGATGGCGTCGATGGAGGGCTTGACCTCAACGTCGCCGATGTGGCGGTCGTTGTTGTCCATGCCGTCGAGCTGGTTATTCTGGTTCAGGTCGCTCTCGCCGTTGACCACGTAGCCCGAACCCATGCGGCAGTCGTCCGGAGACATCATGTTGCCATTCGCCTTCGTGGCCTGGCAGCCGTTGTCGAGCTTGGAGTCGAAGATTGTGGTTTGCACGCCGGCCGTCATCAGCACCAGGTCGGTGAGGTTGCGGCCGCTCAGCGGCACGTCCTGAATGTTGGTGGACGGAATCTCGGAGCTCACCGTGGACGTATCGGTTTGCAGCGCCGGAGCCGCAATGGCGGAGACGGTGACGGTTTCATTGGCGGCGCCGAGCGTCATCTTGGCGTCTACGCGGGCGTGGTCGCCTGCGGTGAGGGCGATGTTCTTGGCCACGAATTTCTTAAAGCCCTTGGCATCGACCGTCACTTCGTAGTTGCCGATTTGCAGGTATTGGACCAGGTATTCGCCTTTGTCGTCGGACTTGGCCGCATTCGTGATTCCCGTACCAATGTTCTTGACTGTGATTTGAGCGCTCGGTACCACAGCGCCCGATTGGTCGGTAACGGTTCCCAGAATGCTGGCGGAAACGGATTGCTGCGCGCAGAGTTTGCCCGGCAGCAGGAAAACCAGCAATGTCAGCATTGCTAGTCCTAAACCCGGCAATACCCTGAGTCGCATGAAGCTGCGACATTGCCTCTCATGGTTCATTGGTCCCCCCTCTTTTCCAGAATTTTGCAGACTTCAACCTTGGCAGCGGGCGGAGTTACCCGCTGCAATAAGCAATGGCCCCCGGTGACACCCTTACTGAATGCCTGTTCCCAAGTGCGCGGACGATCAGGCAGGGCACAACGCCTGGGCACAAAGGATGTTCCGTTTTTTCAGATGGTTGACATATGTAACATCGGGAAATTGAGGTGTCAAGCCGTTTTTTGTAACGGCTTGTCAAAATCTGAAAAGATCGTTCAACTTTGTTCCGGGACCAAGACACCCAAGGCCGGTTCCGGAATCGGACCAGAAAACCTAGATCGCAAATGCCAGCATCTAACGCACCATTCCATCGCGGGGCGATGAGGCGGGGGGCAAAGATGTGTCTGGCGATTCCCGGCAAGGTCTCCGATGTCTTTACGCGCGACGGCATCCATATGGCCAGGGTGCAGTTCGGCGGCATCTCGCGCGAGGCGTGCCTGAACTATGTCCCTGAAACCGAGGTGGGCGATTACGTCCTTGTGCACGTAGGGTTTGCGATCAGCCGGCTTGATGAGGCGGAGGCCCAGCGCACCTATCAGGCCCTCGCCGACCTGGATCAGCTTTCCGAGCTTGAGGTCCCCGAAATCGGCGACCAGGCGGGGGACGCATCATGAAATACCTTGACGAATATCGTGACGGCACAATTGCCGCCAGAGTCGTGGATCGCATTTGCCGCATTCAAACCAAACCATGGGTCATCATGGAGATCTGCGGCGGGCAGACGCATTCCATTGTTAAAAACGGCATCGACCAACTGCTGCCGTCAGGCATCGAGCTGGTCCACGGGCCGGGATGCCCGGTATGCGTCACGCCCCTGGAAATGATCGACAAGGCGCATGCCATCGCGCGCCGGCCCGATGTCATCTTCTGCTCTTTCGGCGATATGCTGCGCGTCCCGGGCTCGGACGGCGATCTGTTCAGCATCAAGTCTCTCGGCGCCGATGTGCGCGTGGTCTACTCGCCACTCGACTGCATCCGGATTGCGAAGGCAAATCCCGCCAGGCAGGTGGTGTTCTTCGCAATCGGGTTCGAAACCACGGCTCCCGCCAACGCCATGCTCGCGTGGCAGGCCCGGCAGATGGGGCTCGATAACGTCTCGCTGCTGGTTTCCCATGTGCTGGTGCCACCGGCCATCGAGGCGATCCTCAGCTCGCCCGGGAATCGGGTGCAGGGGTTCCTCGGGCCTGGTCACGTCTGCACGGTGGTCGGTTACAGGGAATACGAACCGCTCACCGCGCGATTCCATGTGCCGATCGTGGTGTGCGGCTTTGAGCCGCTCGACATTCTCGAAGGCGTGCTGATGGTGGTGGAGCAACTGGAACTGGGCCGCGCTGAGGTTGAGAACCAATACTCCCGAGTGCTCGACCGGGGAGGCAATCTTCCAGCGCAGGAGCTGATTGCCAACGTCTTTACGGTCAGCGACCGCAAGTGGCGGGGCGTAGGGTCGATTCCCTCGAGCGGCCTCCGTTTGAGCGATGAATTCCGCGGGTTGGATGCCGAGCTCCGCTTCAGCGTGGAAGCCATCGACACACAGGAGCCTGCTGTTTGCATCGCCGGTCAAATTTTGCAAGGGCTGAAGAAGCCGCATGATTGCCCCGCATTCGGTACCGAGTGCACGCCTCAGCATCCGCTGGGGGCGACCATGGTCTCGGCGGAAGGCGCATGCGCGGCTTACTACGCGTATGGCCGCCATCTCAAAAACGCGGATTTGGTCAGCATCGGCAGGAGCGAGAAATGAGCAGCAAAGTGGAAGAACGCGAAGAAAGTGCCGTGAATGCCAGCCTGCTCGGCTCCTGTCCGCTGCCTGTCTTCGATCATCCGAACATTGTGTTAGGCCACGGTAGCGGCGGCAAGCTGACCGCCGAACTCATCGACAAGGTGTTTCTGAGCCGATTCCGCAATCCGATTCTCGACAGACTCGACGATCAGGCGATGCTTGAGATCCATGGCGCTCGCCTGGCCTTTACCACCGATTCCTTCGTGGTAACGCCGATCTTTTTCCCCGGCGGAGACATCGGCGCGCTTGCGATCAACGGCACCATCAACGACCTTGCGGTGGGCGGGGCCAAACCGCTGTATCTTGCGGCTGCGTTCATTCTTGAAGAAGGCCTGCCCGCCGACGAACTGGCTCGCGTGGCGGATTCCATGGCTGCTGCCGCGCGCGACGCCGGCGTCGAGCTCGTCACCGGCGATACCAAGGTTGTGAACCGCGGCAAGGCGGACAAAGTTTTTATCACCACGACCGGCATCGGGCTTGTGGATCGGCCGACGCGGCTTTCCGCCGATCGGGCGCGTGCCGGAGACAAGATTCTGCTCAGCGGCACCATCGGCGACCACGGAATGACGATTCTGTCGCAAAGAGAGGGCCTGGAGTTCGACAGTCCCTTGCGCAGCGATTGCGCGGCGCTCCATGGACTTGTCCGCGCAGTGCTCGATGAAGCGGAATCCGCAGGAAATCTCGAAGGCATCCGCGTGATGCGCGATCCCACGCGCGGCGGCGTCGCGACTGTGCTGCATGAAATCGCGGGCCGTTCGGGCGTGGGGATCATGATGCGCGAGCTGGATATTCCCGTGCGCGACGAGGTGCGGGGAGCCTGCGAAATCCTGGGGCTCGATCCGATCTATGTGGCCAACGAGGGCAAGCTCGTCGCGATCGTTGCCCCGGAGATTGCCGAGCGCGTGCTTGCGGCCATGCAACGGCACCCGCTGGGCAGGGAAAGCAGGGTGATCGGCGAGGTCCTCGACCACCCCAAAGGCACGGTGCTGATGAAGACAGCCGTCGGAGGCGCCCGCGTCGTCGATGTGCTTTTCGGCGAACAGCTCCCCCGGATCTGCTGACTTCATCCGCACCGCCAGATCTCTTCCGCAGGGCGAGGCATCCCTTCGGCGCGAAATCATCATCTATTGCCGCAGGGGGCTTTCCCGATTTCACTAACTCAGTGCGGCGATGTTCCGAGCGGCTTCAGCGCTTCAGCTGATGCAGCTGTGAATGCGGAGTTTGCCGAACTGTTGAGCACGGGAGGAGCATCATGGCTTCCACTACAAGGGCCGCAAGTTCAGCGTCAAAACCCATCTCCGAAGTGCACATCCTGTGGATTACAGCCGGTCTGAGCTGCGATGGAGATTCCGTCTCAGTGACAGCCGCCGAGCAGCCAAGCATTGAAGATGTGCTGCTTGGAGCGATTCCCGGGCTTCCCAAGGTCCACCTGCACAATCCCGTTCTGGCGGTGGAGGTGGGCGACAAGTTCATGGAGTTCTTTCATGAGGCGCACGCCGGGCGCCTGGAGCCGTTCGTGCTCGTGGTGGAAGGGTCGATTCCCAACGAGCGCGTGAAAAGTGAAGGCTACTGGGCGGCGATGGGGACAGACCCTCACACCGGCCAGCCCATCACCACCTGTGAGTGGATCGACCGGCTCGCTCCCAAGGCGCTCGCCGTGGTGGCCATCGGCACCTGCGCTACCTATGGCGGGATCCATGCAATGGCGGGAAATCCCACCGGCTGCATGGGGCTGGCCGACTACCTGGGCTGGAACTGGCGCTCGAAAGCCGGATTGCCGGTGGTGAATGTGCCCGGCTGCCCGGTTCAACCGGACAATTTTACCGAGACGCTGCTGTATCTCCTCTATCAGATCGCGGGACTGGCTCCCATGATTCCCCTCGATGCGCAACGGCGGCCGACATGGCTGTTTGGCAAAACGGTCCATGAAGGCTGCGATCGCGCCGGATATTACGAGCAGGGAGATTTCGCGCACGAGTACGGCTCGCCAAAGTGCCTGGTCAAGCTCGGCTGCTGGGGTCCGGTGGTCAACTGCAACGTAGCCAAGCGCGGCTGGATGCGCGGCATTGGCGGCTGCCCCAACGTCGGCGGCATCTGCATCGGCTGCACCATGCCGGGTTTCCCCGATAAATTCATGCCCTTCATGGACGAGCCGCCGGGCGCCCGCGTTTCAACGGCTGGATCAAGCAATTACGGAAAGATGATGCGCGGCCTGCGCGAAATCACCAATGCGACGGTGAACAAGGAACCCAAGTGGCGCCACGGCGGCAACGAGCTGACGACCGGCTACCGGCGCGAGCCAATCAACGGTGGCAACGGCGGCAACGGCGGCAACGGTGCCGCCGGACCGCCGACAGCCAGCGCAAGCCGCCGCACGCTCGGCTACAGCAAGGCGATTTGAGCGCGTGGCGATTTGAGCGCGTCTCAAACTACGGCCTGACCAAGCGAGGAACTTATGGCAACCACAGTCCTACCTTCGAGAGAGACTAGCGGAGCCCGGCGCAATCTGGTGGAAATGAACTGGGATCCGATCACGCGAATCGTGGGCAGCCTCGGAATCTTCACGAAAATCGACTTCGAAAACCGCGAAGTGGCTGAGTGCTACAGCACGTCGTCGATTTTCCGCGGCTACTCGGTTTTCATGAAAGGCAAAGATCCGCGGGACGCGCACTTTATCACCAGCCGCATTTGCGGCATTTGCGGCGACAACCACGCCACCTGCGCCACCTACGCGCAGAACATGGCCTTCGGCGTAAAGCCCCCGCCTACCGGTGAATGGCTGATCAACCTGGGCGAGGCCGCCGAATACATGTTCGATCACTGCCTTTACCAGGACAACCTGGTGGGCGTGGATTTTTGCGAAAACATGGTGAAGGAAACGAACCCGGGGGTGTGGGAAAAAGCGCAGCACACCAAAGCCCCGAACGCCGGCAAGCACGGCTTCCGCACCATTGCCGATATCATGACGGCGCTCAATCCGTTCACCGGCGGGTTCTACCTTGAAACCCTGCAGATGAGCCGCATGACGCGCGAGATGTTCTGCCTGATGGAAGGACGCCACGTGCATCCTTCCACGCTGTATCCGGGTGGCATTGGAACGCCCGCCACGGTGCAGGTTTTGAATGATTTTGCCGTACGCCTGGCGAAATATGCGGAGTTCATGAAGCGCGTCGTACCTCTCCACGACGATCTGTTCGACTTTATCTACGAAGCCATGCCGGGCTATGAGAAGGTGGGGCAGCGCCGCATCCTGCTTGGGTGCTGGGGCTCCTTTAACAACCCCGACGTCTGCGACTACACCTACACAAAAATGGCTGATTGGGGCCGCGCCATGTTCGTCACCCCGGGCGTGGTGGTCGACGGCCAGTTGGTCACGACCAGCCTGGTCGATATCAACCTGGGAATTCGCATCCTGCTCGGCAGTTCGTTTTACGATTCCTGGGAAAGCGCGGAGACCTTCGTCAGTAAAGATCCGCTGGGGAATCCCATCGACCGCAATCACCCGTGGAACCAGACCACCCTTCCGCGCCCACAGAAGCGCGACTTCGGCGGAAAGTACACCTGGGTCATGTCGCCACGCTGGTACGATTCGCGCACAGGCGACCACCTGGCTCTGGATACGGGCGGCGGTCCCATTGCGCGGCTCTGGGCCACGGCGCTCGCGGGGCTGGTCAAGATCGGATACGTCGAGTCAACCGGCCATAGTGTGAAGATCCGCCTGCCGAAGACCATGCTGAAGCCGGAAGCGGAATTCGAGTGGAAGATTCCGAAGTGGTCGAATGCCATTGAGCGCGACCGCGCCCGCACGTATTTCCAGGCTTACGCCGCGGCCTGCGCCTACCACTTCTATGAGAAGGCGCTCAAGGAGGTGCTCGCCGGACACAGCAAGACCTGGAGTGAATTCACCGTTCCGGAGGAAGGCATCGGGTGCGGGTTCCATGAGGCCGTGCGCGGCGTGTTGTCGCATCACGTGGTGATTCGCGAGGGCAAGATCGCCAATTATCACCCCTACCCGCCAACCCCCTGGAACGCGAGTCCCCGCGACATTTACGGGACGCCCGGGCCGTACGAGGACGCTGTTCAAAACACGCCCATCTTCGAGGAGAATCCGCCCGATAAATTCAAGGGCATCGATATTATGCGTGCCGTGCGCAGCTTCGATCCCTGCCTGCCTTGCGGAGTTCACATGTACCAGGGCGAGACCAAGCTGCTGGAAGCGCGCCACGTTCCCATGTTCGGTGCGCAGGAGAACAAGTGATGGCCTCGCGCGAGTTCTCCCGGCGCACAGATCGCATCGAGGAATTGATCGCGCGCGTCGAGGGCAGCGGCGATCCCGCCATGCGCGCCGTGGCTAAAGAGCTGTTGCAGGCCGTGATCGAGCTGCACGGCGTAGCCCTGGAGCGCATCCTTGAGGCGATGACCGATTTGCCCGGCGGCCAGGAAGAGCTCGACCGTGTCTCAACGGACGAACTTGTCTCGGGCGTGCTTTCGCTCCATGGTATTCACCCTGAAGCGATGGAGACGCGGGTCCGCGCCGCTCTCGATTCAGTGCGTCCCTATCTCAAGTCGCACGGCGGCAATGTGGAACTGGTCGAGATCGCAGACGGCACCGTTCGCCTGCGCCTGAGCGGTGCTTGCGGGCATTGTTCCGGCTCCGCGCAGACCATGAAGTCCACGGTCGAGCAAGCCATCTATGGTGCGGCGCCCGAAGTGGTTGCGGTCATCGCTGAAGAGGCGGCCGCCGCGCCTCATTCAGATCTTGTCACCTTGCAAGTGCGCTAACCGATTGCGACAGGAGGAAGCATGGCACTGCAGCATACAACGCCGGATGCGCCCTCTCACACCCCGGGCACAAATCGCGGAGAGGATTGGGCGCGCAAGAGCAAAGAGCCGGGGCGCGAGAAGGAGATTCCCACAGCCCGCAGTTCCACGGGCATCAACGCGCGCGACCGCGAACCCATCGATCCGCGCATGCCGCATCTTCCGCCCGCATGAAGGCACGCAATGAAAACGAGCGAAGCGGGCACAAATAGCGAAGCAGGCATTTCAAGCCTTGACGCGCTGCGCAAATTCACGCGCGCGGCGCCCGCCATTGAGCGTTGCGACCTGTGCGGGGCGGCGCTGGAGGCCGAGCACCCCCATTTGCTGGAGCCTGAAACCCGCCGCATCTCCTGCTCCTGCCGCGCTTGCGCCGTGCTGTTTCCAGGCCGGCAGGGCGCGCGATATCTGCGCGTTCCCGAGCGCATCGTCCGGCTGGACGACTTCGCATTTTCCGACGCGGAGTGGAATGAGCTGACGCTTCCCATCGAACTCGTCTTTTTTGTGCGCGACTCCGCGGAGCGGATCGCAGCCTTTTATCCCGGGCCCGCCGGCATTGTCGAGTCGCTTATCTCCGTCGGCCGATGTGGGGAGCGATTCGCGGCCCATCCAGTTTTGTCTGGCATGGAGCCTGAAGTTGAAGCGCTTCTGGTTAACAGAACCGGGGCGAATCACGCCTACTTTCTCATGCCCATCGATGAGTGCTTCCGCCTCGCGGGGCTGATTCGCCGCAATTGGCAGGGCCTCTCGGGCGGGGTGGCGGTGTGGTCGGCGGTCGCCGGCTTCTTTGATGAGCTACAGCAGCGCGCTGCGTGCAGGCCCGGGCGCAAGCCGCAGGAATGCCATGCCTGACCTTACATTTCGCATCGGTGAAGTGGCTTCGGCACAATCGGCCGCTGTGCCCACGATCCTCGCTCGCCTACATATCGCAAATGCGCCGGCAGACGAGACCATACGCTCCATCGGGCTCAACTGCCAGGTTCGCATTCAACCGCTTGGCCGCTCCTATAGCGCGCTTGAAGAGACGAGGCTGTTCGAGCTTTTCGGCGTGCGGGAACAGTGGGCGCGTAGCATGACTCCACTCGTGTGGACTCATCTTTCCATGCATGTTCCCGCTTTTACGGGTGAGACCACCGTTGGCCTGTCGCTTCCCTGCAGCATGGACTTCGACATTGCGGCGACAAAATATTTTTACGGTCTCGATGAGGGGAGCGTCAGTGCATCCATTCTCTTCAGTGGGTCAGTGTTTTACGCAGGGCCCAGCGGCGCTCTCGAGATCGCGCGGATTCCCTGGGACCGCGAAGCGCGCTTTTCGCTTCCTGTTGCTGTCTGGAAGCAAGCAATCGCCGCGCATTACGGTGACTCGGCGTGGCTTCGGGTTCCCGAGGAAACCTTCAATCGCCTCTACCGGCTTCGCCTCGCCCGCGGAATCAAGGATTTCGATCGCCTGCTTCAGGATTTGATGAACGAGGCCGAGCGCGCCGAGGAGAGCGATTCCACTGCCCGGCAGAGGGAGTTGGCGCGATGAACTTCTCGCCGGTTGAAAAGCTCGCCAACGCAGTGCTCTACGAGGGATACCTTCTCTACCCCTATCGCAGCTCGTCTCTTAAGAATCGCCGCCGCTGGAACTTCGGCACCTTATTCCCGCAGGCGTTTGCCCGACGCCAATCGCCGCCCGAGGCATTCTCATTTCAAGCTGAGGTGCTGATCGCCGGCAGTGCCGAGGTTCGCGTGGAAGCATGCGTGCGCTTTCTCCAGCTTGTTCCTTCTGCTGAAGAATGGCCGGACCAATGGAGCCGTGGCCTGCCGCGTTCGCAAGCGACAGAAAGCACTCGACTCGAGGATCTCATCGACGGCCGCGAATTCATTATGAATGTTTCTGCATTCAACGCTTCACCGCCCGCGAACCTCCCGCTCAGAACGCGGCTCAGCATGCGTTCCGAACGGTTGCGCGATGGCCTTTGGCGCGTGCAATCGGTTTTTGAAAACGAAACGCCCCTGGAGACGGAGGCGATCGATTGCGGCGCTCCCGATGCCACTTCCGTTGGCTGCGCCGCGGTACAGCAGGCTGCGTGCGTCTCCGCGCATCTTTTGCTGGGCGTCGAGGGCGGCCTCTTCATCTCGCTGCTCGAGCCGCCGCCGGAGTACGAGGCCGAAGCCGCCCGATGCGTGAACCGGGGAGTTTTTCCCGTACTCACAGGCCAGGCCGGAAGCTGTTCCTTCATGCTCTGCTCGCCGATCATCCTCTATGACTACCCCCATATTGCGCCGGAAAGCTCGGGCGATTTCTTCGATTCTACCGAGATCGACGAAATGCTGGCTCTTCGTCTCCTGACGCTCTCCGACAAGGAAAAGGAAGAAATCCGGGGCGGTGACCCCTGCGCCGCAGCCATTCTCGACCGAACAGAAATTCTTCCTGGCGAGCACCTGCTCAAACTGCACGGGGCGGTGCGCGGGCTTTGCCCGGCGGAACCGAATCTATCCAGCCAGGCGCACGCGCGCATCGATCAGTGGAATCCATTTGAAGAGCACCCGCCGCTCGAATCCGTGCGCATCTCCGGCGTGGATGTGTGCCGCGGCGACCCGGTGCGCCTGCGACCCGCTCGTCAGGCTGACATCCTCGACATGGCCATGAGCGGCAAACGCGCATTTGTTGAAGCTATCGAGCAGGACTTTGAGGGGAGAGTTCAACTCGCAGTGGTTCTCGATGACGATCCTGGCAAAGACATGGGGCTGATGCGGCAGGCGGCACATCGCTTCTTCTTCACGCCCGAGGAGATTGAGCCGCTGCCCAGGGAGGAGCCATGAACCCGGAAGTTCTTGTCGCGTGCATAGGCAACATATTCCTCGGCGACGATGGCTTCGGGTTCCATGTAGCGCAGGCGCTCGCCGCGTGCGAAATGCCGACTGGAGTTGAGGTGAGAGATTACGGCATACGCGCAATCGATCTGGCGTACTCTTTGCTTCGCCCATGGCGGGCCGTGGTTCTGGTGGATGCTATCACGCGCGGCGGCGCGCCGGGCACGCTTTACCTGCTGCAACCGGAGGAAGCCGCGGCAAACCTTGCCGCGACGGCGCTCGACCCTCACAGCATGGACGCGGCGAGCGTGGTGGCGATGGCTGGTTCGCTGGGACGGGTGAGCGCGGAAATCTATATTGTTGGCTGCGAGCCGGCGAGTTTCGGCGCGGACGATGGGGGGCGCATGGGACTGTCGCCGGAGGCAGCCGCTCGAATCCCTGAAGCCGTTAGCATGATTCGGGAACTGACAGTGAGACTCATCAACACGGCGGCCGATTTCGCCGCCTCAACCCAGGGAGGACTCCCATGAAGAATGCGGCTTGGATCGCAATCGGCCTGGTGGCGCTTGCAATGTTGTGGAGAACGGCTCCGGATCTCAGGCGCTATTTGAAAATGAGCGCGATGTAGATGCAGAAACGCATGGCGGGCGATTCGATCGAAGAACCCGAAGCGCGCGAAGATCAGAGGGGTTGCTTTGGCGCCGCGGCTTGCCTGTCAAGCGGCAGCGGCATTGCTGCCGGTATTCCAATGAGCACCGCATTTGAGCAGGGCCAGGCGCAGGCGGACCTGAACGCGGCCGAGCAGGGGATGCGGATTCTGGGCCGCTCTCGATGAGGTAACCGGCGATTCGCCGCCTCACGCACGACAACCCCGTCCGAACTTGCTCGGACGAGGCTGTCAGCAAAGGTAGCACTATCTAAGTTGCACCACCGGATGCGGTATTCAATTCGTCAAAACGTAACCCCCAATTCGGCCCGGAGCGCTCTGGGAGGCAAGAAATGCGTCCCGCTGCAGGTGGACAGAAAGTTATACATCGCCGTTTTGTTGGTCAGGTTCAAGACGCTGAAGCGGGCCGTCCAGCGTACCTTGTCGGCGTGGAAGAGATTATCTGAGCCGACGGCCAGATCCAAAACATTGCGGGGCTTAATACGGGCTGGATTGTGATCGTCGTTTTCGGTCCCTGTTGCCGGAATATTCACGAATTCCGTTCCGTAATTGGTCGAATTGCAAGTTGTGATGGGGTTGGCAATCGTCGCTGTCTGGCTTCCGCAATAGAAGCCTACGGTTTGTTGCTGGTTGGGCGTGAGAGCGAGCAAACTGGCCAGATCGGGGGTCGCGGAGGCCACGATGCCGCTATCGTATCTCCAGGTGAACGCGGCCCAGGGCAGGCGCTTGGGGAGCTGATACTGAAAGTGGGTTGTGCTTTGCAGCGCCTGGTCGTGATCGATTCGCACCACGGCGTCGGACGGAAGATTGGTGGAGTTGAAGATAAGGCCGCCGGTCTCAGGCCCAAAGACCCTGGCGCGTGTATGCCCCAGGGTTGCAAACGCAGTGACCCCCTTGGTTTCCTTCATACCCAGCTTGATCGAGAATCCGTCCATCTTCGACTTCCGCCATTCGATGGGAAAGATGATGGCGGTGTTGAAAAGTGTGTCCAGATCATACGCATGGCGCGTGAATTTCCATGAGTAGTCGCCATTCAGGAGGAAGAGCGAGCCTATTCCCTGTTCGAAGCCTGCAATGAACTGGTTGCGCCTGCCTGATTGAATAGGAACGCTTCCCGCGGCTCCGAAGACATTTTTGGCCAGACCACCCTGGCCGGTATTGCTGGAGAGGACTAGATTCTCGTTGAGAGGAGTCTCCAGGCTCTTCGAGTATCCCAGTCGCAAAACTGTGTTGGACGGTGCAATGTGGTAGGAGATTCCAACGCGAGGCTCCCACAGCACTGCGTGGCTCATGCCGTCATAACGATCAAAGCGCCCGCCCAGGTTCAGGATGAACTGCTTCAGCGTAATCGCGTCTTCCACGTAGGCAGCCTGTTCTTTGATATGCGCCCCTTGGTTGAAGTGGAACATTGTGCCGCCGCGCGTAAGATCGAAAGCCACGAGTCCAACCGCAAGGTTCGGATTCGGCTGGTATCCGTCGGCAACACATACCGATGGGTCGGTGATGGTGGGGTCCAGCACGGGATCGCCGGTGCTGGTCAGGCAAACGGGATTGAAGGTCGGGTCGGTCACCCCCAGATGAAAATTCTCCATCAGATTCGTCTGGATGACCTGAATACCGGCCTTGGCGTTGTGCCTTCCCCTGACGTATGCCAAGTCCGGCTTGATGCCGAAGTTGGTCAGCGTGCGGTCCTGCCGGACCGTGGCGGGTTGGTCGGCAAAATCCGAAGCACTCGGATAGTACCCAACCTGATCCCGGCGGATATACGGGTTCACGGTCAAAACCATCGTGTTATTGATGACGCGAACCCAGCCGGGGGCGATGTTGAAGGATTCGACTTGCATACGCTGGTCCTGTCCCGATGTCTGCTGGTCAATGGAGTTGGGAACCTGAAACCAATTGCGCGCATAGAGAAGATTCAGATGAATCGTGTCGACGTTGGTGGGCCGGTAATCAGACCGGTTGAAAATGTTCGCGCTGTTGCCAATTCCGTGAAAGGTCTGATATTCGGGCGTATCGAGGAACCGTCCGGATCGGATCACGTTCAATGCAGTGAAGTTTCCGGCTTTCCGATTCCCAAAGCCCAGAGTTCCGTTTCCACCCCCAGTGCCAAAGGAACCATACTGAGTCGAGAGACTGCCGTGCATGGGACCGCCCAGGCCGGATTGGGTGGTGGTGTTGACCACGAGGCTGGTCTTGTCGCCATACTCAGCGGGAGTGATGCCGTAGATCACTTCCACCGACTGTACCGCGTTCGGCGGCAGTTGTGTGGAGTAGATATTCCCTTGCTGATCGGCGATGGGCTGATTGTCTACCGACATTGACATCTGGGCGTGATCTCCCAGCGAGTGAAAGAACCCATTCGAATCCGCGACTACGCCCGGGGTGCCCAGCGTAATAATGTCGCTCAGCCCCGACACCACGGAGATCGTCGGCAATTTGGAGAAGATGCCGGAATCGATTTCCACATGCGAAACCACCGTGTCGTCTACAGTCGGGGCTTCGGCGTTCACGTTCACTGTCTCCGACTGCCCTTTGAGTTGGAGCTTGACCTGAACGCTCATCGGCACCTTGGAGCGAACCGTAACGTCCTGATGAGAGAGTGCGAACGATGCCGTGGTCACAATCAGGTGGTAGGTGCCGGGAGGAATATTGGAAAAGTAGAATTGCCCCTTTTCGTCCGTGGTGGATCTGACGTTGTAGTTCATGAAGTCGTTGCTCAGAGTGACGCTTGCCGATTGGACCACGGCACCGCTGGGGTCGAGAACCGTGCCTTGAATCGTTCCCGCAGTGCCTACAGACTGCGCAAACAGACTCATCGTTCCGAAGATTGCTAAAAGTAGTATAAAAACGCGAGACATCGATTTATCCTCTTTTCTGATGTGCACTAACCCGTGAGTGCAGACGCCGTTGCCACGCCCGAATCAGGGGCGTGAGCCGAGCCTAAGATGTCCTTCGGAAATAAACTTTCCCAGACGGACCTGCGAAGGCGCGCCAATGGCGAAACAGAATTCTCAAATGAAGAATTGAAGGGACAGATCAGCAGGTGGGAGGAGCGCGGGTGGAGAGTTGAACGCGGACGCCTCCTAAGACTCCGGATTCCGGGCACGTCGCAGCAGGCGACGAGAAGTCGCACTGCGTGGGGATATGAAACTCGACCGTCGGGACAATGCTGCTCGCGGTAAGACAGAGATCGCATTCATGCGAATGAGAATGATCCCCGGCGATGGCTGCCGGTAGTCGACCGGAGCCGGATGCCATGGCCCGCAACGGCGCCTCATGCAGAAGCGGATGCACCATTGCATGCAGAAGCAGCAGAAGCGCAAGCCATGATTTCGTTCTCTTCACCGGAATATCCCGACAATTGATATTTGTACTCATTATGCCACAATCGTCAGATTCTGACGGACAAGAACATCTGGGCGCCCCAGATGTAACTTGAGTCGCATTGGCCAAAGGCGGCCGGCGCGTTTCCCTATCTTAGAGCGTTTGCCGCGCAGCCTTTGCGATGGCGGCGATATGGTCCGGCGTAGTGCCACAGCATCCGCCGATGATAGTCGCGCCCGCTCTGATCAGATCTTCAACTCTTGACGCCATATACTCGGGAGTTTCCTTGAAGACCGTCCTGCCGTCCTCAATTGTCGGCAAGCCGGCGTTGGCTTGAATGAGAATCGGGGCGCCGGGGACGGCGGCGCGCATCTGCCGGGCGATTTCAATCATATTGTCGATGCCGTTTCCGCAATTCGCTCCGACAATATCGGCCCCAGCCGCCACAGCCCCAGTGGCCGCCCTTGCGGGCGTTACGCCCATCATGGTGAAGAAGCCTTTGGATTTCGCGTCGAAAGTGAAAGTGCAAATGACGGGCAAACGCGTGTTCTCTTTTGCGGCCCGTATGGCCTGCGTAGCTTCTGCGAGCGAAGCCATGGTTTCAATGCACAGCGCGTCGGCGCCGCCCTCGGCCAGAGCGATCACCTGTTCTCGAAAGCTGTCATAGAGCTGCTCGGGGGAGATTTTTCCGCCTTCCCCTTTGACGAATTGAGCTGTTGGGCCCACCGATGCCGCCACATAGCCTTTGCCGCCCGTCGCCTCGCGAGCGAGCGCCGCGGCGGCGAAGTTAAACTCATGCACTTTATCGGCCAGGTGATGGGACTCCAGTCGAAAGGAGTTGCCCCCGAAGGAATTCGTTTCCACAATGTCGGACCCTGCCACGATATACGCCGCGGCAATCTCCCTGACGACCTCTGGATGCGAGATGCACCAGGATTCCGGGCATTCCCTGAGGCCCAACCCCCGAGCATGCAGGAAGGTCCCCATGGCTCCGTCGGAAATGAGGATCTCCCCACGGGCGACTCGTTCCAGCATCGGCTTCTTCTTTTCGGATTCCGTCATTTTCGTCCTTTTCGAATCGTCCTTCACGACATTGTAGGACAACAGAATGCCGACCGCGAGCCCAGCTACGATATTCTGTTTTGGAGAGCAGAATACTGTTTGCCTATGCAGAACTCCCGCCACCCCGGCAGATCCAATGACCTCCAGATTGCCCCCGAAGCTGATCGCGTGCAAGGTCATGATCGAGGAACTTCTTCCCTTGCTCCCCGAACCGATGGAGACCGAGGCGCTGGATATCAGCCTGCACGTTCATCCGGAAAGACTTCGCGAGCGTCTTCAGCAGGCGATCGACGCAGCCGACGGCAAGTTCGATCCGATCTTTCTCGGTTACGGGCTTTGCTCGAAGGCGGTGGTCGGGTTGGTGGCGCACAAATCCCGCCTGGTGGTCCCGAAAACAGACGATTGCATCGAGCTTTTCCTCGGCTCCCGCAAAGCGCGCCTCGATTTGCTGGCTCGCGAGCCCGGGACCTACTTCCTGACCCGGGGCTACATTGGCGATGGCGCTTCGATGCTCACTGAAGAGTACGAGCGCAGCGTAGCCCGTTACGGAAAAGAACGCGCCGAAAAGCTGCTCGACACCATGATGAGGCACTATACCCGCCTGGTGTACATTCGCACCGCGCACGCCGCAAATCCGGACTCCGACCGGGAATATGCGCAGGCCATGGCTACGCGCTTCCGGCTCCGCTATGAAGAGATCACTGGTACAACCGAGTGGCTAAGCCGTATGATGGCTGGCAAATGGGACGAAGGATTTGTAGTGACGCAGCCGGGTGAAATCCTGGAATTACGCCACTTTACGGATCTGTAGCCGGCCGATGTGCGCGCCGGGAATCACTGATTCATATTATGATAGTTTGTATTGGCGCTTTGGCTGGCTCGGGACACGTGGAGGCGCTGCAAAAGCAGGCGCGGAGTGGCAGCAGTCCACGACCGGCATTTTGGAGGAATCGATGAGCGGGCTTGAAGAGATCACAACCGCACTGGCGGATCTGAACGAGGATGAAACGCTGGCTCTGGTGCGCAAGGCGGTTGAGGACAATACACCGCCCGAGAGCATATTGCATGCATGCCAGCAGGGAATGGAGGAGATCGGAAGGCGCTTCGAAAGCTGCGACTACTTTGTTTCCGACCTCATCATGTCAGGAGAAATCTTCAAGCAGGCTGCAGCCATCCTCGATCCGCTGCTCGCCACCGGCAGCAAGGGGCAACTGGGCAAGGTGGTCATGGGCACCGTCCACGGCGATATTCACGACATCGGCAAGGACATCGTCGTCAATATGCTCAAATCCTCGGGATTCGAGGTGCTCGATCTGGGCGTGGATGTGCCCGCCGATAGCTTCGTGGCCGCACTAAAAGAAAGTGGGGCAACAGTGCTGGGAATGTCCGGCTTGCTGACTCTGGCTTTCGACTCCATGAAGGAGACGGTTAAAGCAGTTGCCGCCGCCGGGCTGCGCGACAAGGTACGGATCATGGTCGGCGGAGGACCTGTAGACGGCAATGTTTGCAAAGCCGTGGGAGCCGACGACTGGGGCAGCGATGCGCAAAAAGCCGTCAAGCTGGCCAAACAGTGGCTGCAGCCGGCTGCATGATGCGGCGGCCGTTCCTTTTTTTTCCGGCCTCAAATTGCGATGTGTGAGAACCAATCCCATGATGAGACGGTTTTCACCGTCACTTTCCTTCCCACGGGGCAGCGGGTCACCGCAACCCGGGGAGCCCGGCTGATTGAGACTTCGCGGCAGAACGGCGTTCGCATTGCTGCCGACTGCGGCGGCCGGGGCCGCTGCCGTTCCTGCGCCGTTCGCATCGAGGGCGCGGTGCCGGAATCGACGCAGTCGGATCGCGCCGTCTTCACGGAACAAGAACTGGAGGCGGGGTGGAGAAAAGCCTGCCAGGCTCACCTGACAGGCCCGTGCACGGTTTACCTTCCTGAGCGGGCGCAGGTTGAGCTGGTCTCCTATGCGAACGACGAAGGACCGAAGACTCTGCCCATCGAAGAGCCAGTCCTGGTTGCTGATAGCGAACCGGGATTCTGGCGGAGGGGCGGCCAGCGAGTGGGACCAGTTGCCGGCGACGCTCTGGGGTTGGCTGTCGATCTGGGCACCACGTCGATCGCCGGCGCCCTTGTCGACCTTGCGACAGGCCAGGTGCTGGGCGCCGCAACCGTAGAAAATCCCCAGTCGGCTTACAGCGCAGATGTGATCGGGCGGATGGCCTATGCGCTTGATCACCCCGAGGGCTTGCACCAGATGCAGCGGCTTGCCGTCGAGGCCATCACAGGGCTGGCCGATCGTCTCACTCAGGGAAGGCCCGACCGAGTGGCTGAAGTGGCCTTGGCGGGGAACTCGGTGATGCAGCATTTATTGCTGGGCTCGCCGCTGGCCAGCCTGGCCCATGCGCCTTACCGGCCCCACACTCTCGATGCAACAGAGCATCCCGCCTCCGCGCTGGGACTTTCTTTTGCGCCCGGAGCCTGGCTGTACTTCGGCCCCAACATCGCCGCCTTCATTGGCAGCGACCATGCGGCAGCTTTGCTGGAAGTGTTCGCCGATCCCCCGCCAAGCCCGTGGATGACGATCGACATCGGCACGAATACCGAGATTTCACTCTTTGCGAACGGCGAGCTGCATAGCGTTTCCTGTGCCTCAGGCCCCGCATTCGAGGGCGGCGTGCTGAGTTGCGGAATGCGCGCCGCTCCGGGGGCGATATCGCAAGTTCGTTTCGACGACGGACGACTCACGCTCGAGACCATTGGCGGCAGCGAACCGGCAGGGATTTGCGGCACGGGGGTTGTATCCCTGCTGTCGGAGATGCTGCGCGAAGGAGCGGTCAACCATCGCGGACGACTCGAACTCAGACATCCGCTGGTGCGGGAGCGGGAGGGCGAGCGAGAGCTCCTGCTTGACGCCGGCGACGGCGGTCTTCCCATCGTCTTCACGCAGAACGACGTCCGTGCGATCCAGCTTGCCAAGGCCGCTGTTCGCACGGGAATCGACATGCTGCTCAAGGCTGCGGGGGTGCATGAGGACGAAATCGAGCGGTACGTCGTCGCCGGCGCATTCGGCAAGTTTCTCGATCTCGAAGCGGCAGCACGGATCGGGCTCTTGCCAGCGGTTTCAAGCAGCCGGATCGTCCAGGTTGGCAACGCCGCTGGAGCCGGCGTCCGCCGCATGCTGGTCTGCTTGAGTGCGCGCCGGCTCGCCTGCCAGCTCGCCCGCCGGTCGCATTACCTCAACCTGGCAGCCCAGCCCGGCTTTGCTGCTCATTTCGCCCGCCGCTCACTTTTCTCATCGGGCTGATCGCTAGGCAGCGCAGGGGCACGTGAACTATCTTCTGATTAACTTCATAGAGGTGTTGCCAAGTGACAGTTTCCGCGCAGGCTTCCAGCTTCCGCTGGCTGGTTTTGATCGCAGCCATTCTCGGCTATATCAGTTTGCAGGTCGACAACCTCTCCATCACTCCGGTGCTGCCGCAAGTGGCCGCCAGCCTGAACCTCGATCTGGGCACGGCTACCAACCTGGCGATGACCACCTTTCTCTTCGCCGCATTTCTGGTCTTGCTGCTGCTCGGTGGCGTGGTCTGCGACAAGTTCGGCGTGATCGCGGGAATTATGATGGGCGCTCTTTGCGCGGCGGTGCCTATGGCGCTGATGCCGTGGATCGGCCACTCCGGCGCCGGCCTGGCGGTGGCGCGTTTTATCGAAGGCTGCGCGGCGGGATTCATGTTCCCGGCCATGGGCCCGATCATCGGCCTCTGGTTCCCCGAGCATCAGAAAGGGCTGGCCGGCGGCCTGATGAGCGCCTCGGTGGCGGTGGGCAGCGCCGCCGGCGTGCTGCTGGGCCCGGCCGTATTAGGCCACGTAAGCAGCTGGCAGGCGATGAACGCGGTGCTTTCCATTTTCGGCTGGGTTACGTTCGCCTTCGCGCTGCTGCTGTCATTCCTTCCCAAGCCGGCTCTTGCCGCACACGGCGGACCGGACAAAGCGACCGTCAAGCGCGCGCTCCTTTCCCGTCTCACATTCTTCGGTGCTCTGGTGGCCTTCATGGCGAACTGGGGAATGCAGTGCCTCTACAGCCTCACCCCGACCTATCTGGCAGCTGACAAACCAATTGGCGCTGGCTACGGCGATATGACCTCGGCACAATTGATGCTCGGCGTTACCCTGCTGGCCGGAATCGTCGGCCCCTTGTTCGCCGGGCTTCTGCTCGACAAGGTATTCATGGGCAATACGAAGCCTGTCTTCCTGATGGGCTTCGCCTTCATGTGCGTTTTTGTCTACCTGCTAACCTTTCCGGCGGTCATCGGCCATGTTCCGGCGCTTGAGATCGTGCTGATTCTGGCGGGATTCGGTCCTCAGTTCACCATTTTCTCGATTTACTATTTCATCGCTCGATCCTTCGCTCCGCAGGTTGTCGGTATCACCACCGGCGTCTGGCAAGGCATCGGCACCTTCGGCGGCGCGGTGGGACTGTTCGTGGCCGGCCTTACCATCAAAAGTCAGCACAGTTACCACACCAGCCTGATCATGCAGAGTCTGGCCGCGCTGGCCGGCTTTGTGCTGGTCTTCGGGATGATTGCGGCGCATAAGTCTGCATTGCGGAATCAGAAAGGCTGACCCCCGACATCTCGCGCTTGTCCGAGCCGGCTTCGCGATTGCACGGCATATTTGTATCTGCAAGCGCGGCTCCGGTACGCTGAATAGGTAAATAAGAACACTTGAGGTGGTAGCTGGAATGACGGAAGCAGTGTCGCCAATCGGAAGGGGCGCGCAAATCCGGGAGAAGAAGGTGGCGGCGGTTCCAAGCGATCTAGAGATCGCGCAGGCTGCGATGCCCATTCCCATTGGCCATATTGCGCATGAGGCCGGCATTCTTACCCATGAGCTTGAGCTCTATGGAAACACCATGGCCAAGGTGCGCCTCTCGATTCTCAACCGGCTGAAACGTCTTCCGGGCGGCAAGTATGTGGTGGTAACCGCCATCACGCCCACTCCCCTGGGAGAAGGCAAAACCACCACGACCATCGGGCTGAGTCAGGCGCTTGGGGCGCACCTGGGCAGAAAAGTATTCACGTGCGTGCGCCAGCCGAGCATGGGACCGACCTTCGGGATCAAAGGTGGAGCTGCCGGCGGCGGATACAGCCAGATCATCCCCATGGAGGACATCAATCTTCACCTCACCGGCGACATTCATGCCATCACGGCAGCGAACAATCTGCTGGCGGCGGCAATCGACGCACGCATTCTGCACGAGCGTGAAATCGTCAGCGACGAAGTTCTCTTTGACAGGCTCTGCCCGTCGTCGAAAAACGGCTCTCGCCGCTTCACTCCGGTCATGCTCCGGCGCCTCAACAAGCTGGGAATCGATAAGGGAGACCCCAACGATCTCACGCTGGAAGAACGCTCCCGCTTCGCGCGGCTCGACATTGACCCCGACACCATTACCTGGCGACGCGTGACCGACACCAATGATCGCCCGCTTCGGGGCATTACCATCGGCCAGGGCGCGGAAGAAAAGGGTATGACGCGCGTGACGGGCTTCGACATCGCCGTAGCCAGCGAGATTACGGCTGTTCTGGCGCTGACCACGAGCCTGGCGGATATGCGGGAACGGCTGGGACGCATGGTCATTGGCAACGATCGCCTGGGACGCCCTGTAACTGCCGACGACCTGGGCGTGGGGGGCGCGCTTACGGTGCTGATGAAGGACGCCATTATGCCCACCCTCATGCAGACCCTGGAGGGTACCCCGGCATTTGTGCATGCCGGTCCGTTCGCGAACATCGCGCACGGCAATTCCTCCATCCTGGCAGATGTGATCGCACTGAAATTGGTTGGCAAAGAAGGCTTCGTGATCACCGAAGCCGGGTTCGGCGCCGACATGGGTTTTGAAAAATTCTGCGATATCAAATGCCGCGAAAGCGGACTTGTCCCCAACTGCGCTGTACTGGTGGCCACCGTTCGCGCGTTGAAAATGCATGGTGGCGGCCCCAAAGTCGTCGCCGGCAAACAGCTCGCCGGAGCTTACACGGAAAAAAATCTCGAACTGCTGGAAAGAGGCTGCGCAAATCTCGTCAAGCAAATCGAAAACGTGCACAAATTCGGCGTTCCAGTGGTGGTGGCTGTAAACCGGTTCAGCACCGACACCGAACCTGAAATCGAACTGGTGCGCCGCGTTGCTCTCGAGGCGGGCGCCGACGACGCTGTCACCGCCGACCATTGGGCCGAGGGCGGGGCCGGCGCCGAGGCGCTCGGCGAAGCCGTGATTCAGGCCTGCGGCAAGCTGAATGAATTTCACTTTCTTTATCCGGTCGAAGCTTCCATCAAGGAAAAGATCGAGTGCATCGCGACCGAAATGTACGGCGCCGCGGGGGTTGAGTACTCGCCCGAAGCAGAGAAGAAAATCGAAATCTATACCCGTCAGGGATTCGACAAGCTCCCTATCTGCATGGCCAAGACCCAATACAGCCTCAGCCATGACCCCGAATTGAAGGGCGTGCCCACAGGCTTCATTGTGCCCATAAGAGACGTTCGCGCCAGCGTTGGCTCCGGATTCCTTTATCCGTTGCTCGGCAAGATGAGCACCATGCCCGGATTATCGAGTCGCCCCGGCTTCTATGAAATCGACATTGACACGCGAACAGGGCGGGTGATCGGCCTTTCTTGAGCAGCCAGTGCCGGATCGCATTCTGGAAATGCCGCCCCAACACAGATTCCAAAGTGAAACGCTCTAATTCCTGCCGTACTTCCCCACTGAATCGATCAGGGCCTTCACATTCTCGTGCTTTGAGTCCGGAGGCATTGTGCATCCGTTGCTGAGGATGAATCCGCCGCCCTTGCCAACAACCTCAATCAGTTTCCGGCAATGTTCATCCACCTCCGCCGCGCCGCCCACTGTCAGCAGAGCAGGCGGAACGTCGCCCGCCAGACACGTATGGCCGCCGAGGACCTCCTTGGCGCGGAACAGGCTCGGTCTCCCCGTCGGTTTCAATCGACGCATTTTCCCTTGGGCAACTCGAGGAAGTATTCGAGCGCGCGTCCCCAGTCCGTATCGAGGTGAAAAACGGGCGTGAGACCTGCCGCGATCAACTTCAAAGCTCCATCCTTCAAAAACGGCCAGGAATACGTTTCAAACTGCTTTTTATTGAGGAACGCTGTTCCGCAGCGGCAACCCACTACGAAGACGCGCTTCACCCCCGAGACCTTGCACTCATTCACCGCCATTTTGACGCTATCGTCTTGAATCGCCCACAGGATCTCGGCCAACTCATCCTTCATGCGGTACATGTCCTTGGTGAAGTCGTTCAGGCCGCGGGTCATGGAGAACATTTCGAAAGGAATGGCGAGAGTTCCACCGTAATAAAACGCTTGTCCCCGCTTTTTGGCTGCCGCAATGTCGCGCTTCGCGATCCTGTTGCGCCGCATCTGCCAGATGAGGAAGTGAATCAGGCCCTTATCCGGACGGATCCGTTTCGTCACCGTCTGCATGTACTTGATCATGCCCGTCTTCTTGACGGCCCGGAGTTCCTCCTGGGTGACGAGCGCTTCCTCATGAATTTGGTATGAAACGTCCTCGGGCAGTTCCTCACCCGGCAGGGCGACCTTCTGAAACCAGCGATTGCGCAGCGACGGGCTGTAGCCGAGATCGGCGTAGGAGGAGCGGATCACGTCCCACAAAGGATAGGCAGCTTTCATCTGGTCAAAGCACTGCATGGCCAGCTCCACGTCATTGAAGAACTTGGCTTGCGTCACTCCCGCAAACCTGGCTGCATAGCCCTGCACGAACAGGGAGCAGGCAATCCGGTCCACGGGTTCGAGCGCAATCGATGCGTTCAGTCTCTCTTCCGGCGTCATCGTCTCCGGGGCTGGCCTGGCTTCCGTAACCGCGCTTTCCATGGGAATCATCCTTTCCGGTGTTGCTGAGGCGCTCGGATCGTGTTGACGGAGCGCTCGAATCGATTATGCCTCTTCCGGCACAGTGAAACTTGCCCTCAATCATACTATGATCACACTATGCGGCATTCGAATCGCCTTTCCGGCAATTCGCTCCCCGCACCTCGCCGCTCTTTGCTTTCGCCGCAAATGGAGTGAAGTGACATAGACTTTGGGAAAGGAATTCTTATGAGCTCGATTCCAACAGCCTCAGCCGAAGATCAAGGCATGACCCCTCAGCAGCTTTACGCCGAGCGCTCCAAACGGCTCGACGACGCCATGCATTTGAGGCAACCGGACCGCATTCCGATCTTCCTGATGCTCGGGCATCTGCTGGCGGATTTCGGAGGCATCACCCGCCTGGAGATGTACGAAAACACGCCGGCGGCGTTGGCGTGCATTGAAGCTGCCTCCGCAGACCGATTTCAACCCGACGCGGTTGAGCGCTTTCCAGGCGGACCGGGCATGAGCCGCTTCCTGGGCGACCAGATGACAAAGTGGCCCGGATATGGCCGGGGAGAGAACGAGTCCTTCCAGTATCAGGAAGCCGAATTCATGAAGGCGGAGGATTACGATGCCTTCCTGGAGGACCCCGCCGATTGGGCGATCCGCAAATATCTTCCCCGCGTATTCACGAGTTTGAAAGCCCTGGAGATGCTTCCGCGGCTGGGGATGGCGCTGCTGGGCTATTACGGCATGGCTGACTATCTGCCCATGTTGAACATGCCTCCGCTGGCCGCCGCGCTCGAGGCTCTCGTGCAGGGCGCCCAGGCGCAGGGGAAGGCCATCCAAGGTCATATCGCCATGGTTCAGAGCCATGGCGGAAGCCGGCTATCCGTTCACGCCGTTTTTCTCGGGCGGGCATGTCTCGGCGCCGTTCGATTTCATGAGCGATACGCTGCGCGGCATGAGGGGCATCTTTCTCGACATCCGCCGCTGCCCTGAAAAGCTGCTGGCTGCCCAGGAAAAAGTCATTCCGATTCAACTAGAGACCACGATAGCAACCTGCAAGGCTCGGCATATGCCCTTTGCCATTGCTCCCCTGCATCGCGGCTCGGATGGCTTCATGTCACTGCCGGTTTTCGAGCGGTTCTACTGGCCTCAGTTGAAGCGGTTGTTGCTGGAGTTGATCGCGGCGGAAATTACGCCGGTCGTGATTTGGGAAGGCACATGGGATCAGCGGCTGCAGTATCTGGCCGAGCTGCCCAAAGGAAAAACCGTAGGGCTTTTTCAAAGCAGCGATCTCTTCAAGGTGAAGGAAGTGCTGGGCGACACCATGTGCATCGTCGGCGGCATGCCCGTTTCCATGCTTTTCGGCGCTTCAGCAGAGGAGATTCGCGCGCACACAAGGAAGGTTTGCGAGGTTGTGGGCAAAGGCGGCGGCTTCATCATGAGCACCGATATCGGTGAGATGGAAGGATGCCGTCCGGATCTGATCAAGGTCTGGCTCGACGCTACAAGGGAGTTTGGCGGCTATTGACCTGCTCTTCGTCTCAAGAGGTGGGCCAGAGCTTACGGTTGAGTCAACCTGGTTTACAAGAACGAAGCCGTAGATCGGGCGCGCATCTCACGCCGAAGCGAGCGAGTTCATCAACCACTGTTGCTATCAACTGGTCCATTGAGTGACTGACAACCGGAGACAGTTCCATTCCCAAGGCCATTTCGCCGGGAACCACACCCAGTAGCGTCACCGATGCCGGAGCGGTCCCCTTGAAGGAGAGCATCGCGAGTACATCTGCCAGGCCGACCTGGTGGGGCGACAGCTTTGTCTGGAAAAAGGCCGGCACTTCTTCATCTCTAAGTACGACGACGGTTCCCGGCTCACGATCGCATCGAAGCGCATCGATGACGATCAGGTGCTCCGCATCTTCGATCACGGGAAGCAAATCGAAGCCTGAGGTGCCGCCGTCAATCAGCTCAACGTTCCCGGGCACAATGAAATTTCGATCTGAGCCGCTGCACGGCATGGACGCCGACTCCTTCATCCTGCATCAGAAGATTGCCAATGCCTAAAACGAGTATCCGCGAGGCGGCGCCCCCGGCGCCGCTTGCTCCACGTTGCGATGGCAAATTCATGCCGTTCACAGAGCATCTACTACAATGGTTTTCCGATTTCCGATATCCGTCAGGTGCACAGCACAGGCCAGGCACGGATCAAAGGAATGGATGGTGCGCAGCGGCTCGAGCGGACGCGCGGGATCGGCTATAGCAGATCCGTTCAAGGCCACCTCATAGCTGGAAGGCTCGTCATTCGAGTTCCTGGGCGCGGACAACCAGGTGGACGGCACCACGGCCTGATAGTTCCTGATCCGCTGGTTATCGAAGACGATCCAATGGGAGAGAAGGCCGCGAGGTGCTTCCACCTGGCCAACGCCTTGACACTCTCCGGCCGGAAACACCGGTTCGTTGAAGGTCTCTTTGTCTCCCCGTCCGATATTGTCCATCAGCATTTGCCAGTTCTTGCCGAGAGCCTCGTATGCGACGCAGGCACGAATGGCCCGTGCCGCATGGCGGCCCATCGTCGAATTCAACCGGGCAGGAGCAATTTCATGACCGGTAAGCGAGCGCACCCGGTTCAGCATCGATTGAGTGTACTTTGCCGTGGCTTCGTGCCTTTCAGCGATACCCGCATGAACAGCGGCGATAGGGCCAACCTGGGCAGGCTTGCCCATGAAAGTTGGCGATTTCACCCAACTGTACTTTCCCTCGTCCTGGAAATCCGTGTAGTGCGGGGTGGTTTCGCCGTTCCACGGTTTAAGAGGCCTGTCACCGTGCTTGTAGGTGTACCAGGAGTGCTTTACCTCCTCGGCGACATTGTCGGCGAGCAGGCTGTCGCCGAATGACCTGATGGGACGGAATGCGCTGGCTTCCCCTCCCGGCGTATAGCCCCCAGGCGTCATGAACTTCGTTCCGGAGGAATCGGTGGGCAGATCAGGAGAGGAGAGAAAGTCATTGACGCCGGCGCCGATCGAAAACCAATCGGCATAGGAGCCGGCGATGGCCGCCACGTCAACGAAGTAGCAGTTGAAAACGAAGGAATACAGTTTGTCGATGTACTCTTTCACCTGCGATAGCCGCTCGATGGTCAGTACACCTTCGCTATCGGTGGCAATCGCATTGCTGACGCCGCCAACCGCCAGATTCTGAATATGGGGAGTCTTGGAGCCCAGCGTGGCAACGATCTTGTTCGCCCAGCGCTGCACCTCAAGCGCCTGCAAATAGTGATGGACAGCCAGCAGATTCACCTCAGGCGAGAGCTTCATGGCGGGGTGTCCCCAGTATCCGTTGCTGAAGATGCCCAGTTGTCCCGAGGCCAGAAAGCTCTTCAGCCTTTGCTGCGTGGCCTCAAGCGCGGCCAGGCTGTTGCCATCCCACTCGCTGATCGACTCGCCAAAGCGCGCGGCCTTCAGGGGATCGGCTTTTGCGGCGCTCACCACATCAACCCAGTCGAGCGCCGACAGTTGATAGAAATGAACGATGTGGTCGTGGAGCGTGTGCGCGCACAGAATCATGTTGCGGATGTACTGCGCGTTGACAGGAACCTCCAGTTCGAGAGCATTCTCAACAGCGCGCACCGAGGCGATGGCATGTACGGTTGTGCATACGCCGCAGATGCGCTGCACGATGGCCCACGCATCCCTGGGGTCGCGGTCTTCGACGATCTTTTCGATGCCGCGCCACATCTGGCCCGAGGACCAGGAACGCGCGATCCGTCCATTCTCGACTTCCAGATCGATGCGAAGGTGGCCTTCAATGCGGGTGATGGGGTCAATCGTGATTCTTTGCGACAAGCCTACACCTCTCTATAGCTCCCCCGCAGCCCCAAGAGCCTTTGAGGGCGGGCAGGTTGATGGATTTGAGGGGTTGCTGCGTTCATGACTGTGATCGACGTCATGCAAGATGGGAAGGAACTTGATGAGCAGCACATAGCCGAGCACCTCCACCGCGATGATGCCGAAACTGATGAGCATTTCCGGAACCGACGGGAAATAGCTCCATCCCGGACGGTGGTAGGAAACAATATAACTGTCCATTCGATACAGCACGCCTCCGAACACGATGAACACTGCAGCACCGAACTGATGTCTCGGAGTCATCCTGCGTTCCTTGGGCCACAGCACGTAGAGGGCGACGCCGAACAGCAGGCACTCAATGACGAAGAGCAGCCCAAGCACGCCGGAGGTGAAGATCAATTGCACCTTGCCGCGAACGATGACATCCGCGATGCGGACAATGAGGAAGGCGGCAATCGTCCCCATCATGAATTTGGCCAGTTGCCCCAGAATTTCGGCGTGCGAAGGCCGCGAAAAGCGGTCGGATACGAGCGTCGACTCAAAGATCACCATCGCGTAGCCGAGGCACAGGGCTGTCATGAGAAAAAGGAACGGCAGCATGGGCGTATTCCACAGCGGACTCATAGTCGCGCCGAATGGAATCAGAAGGGTGCCGAGAGAAGACTGGTGCATTGTCGGCAAGGTCATGCCCACAGCGACGATGACGATGAGGATTCGGTTCAGCACCTTTTCAACCTTCAGAGTGAGTCCGTGCAGGTTTTCGTTGCGTTGTCCGGTCCACTCCACCGCTTTTTCCACCAGGGCCGGGGCGAACTCGATGATGAGGATCATGGTGTATGCGCTGATGCAAAGCGCCACTTCGATCATCACAGAATTGAGGTTGAAGTAGGTCGGCCAGAGAATGTGCCAGAAGTTCCACCAGCGGCTGATATCGACGAGCACGCTGAAACCGCCCATGGCATAGCCGAACATGCTGGCCAAAACCGCGGGGCGCATGATGGGGGAATACTGCCCATGATTCAGCGCATAGGTCACCAGCGCCAAAGCAAAACCGCCGCACGCCACCGCAGTGCCTGCGGCCACGTCGTACGCCAGCCAGATCCCCCACGGATAGCCGTTATTGAGGTTGGTGACGGCGCCAAGGCCGAAAACAAACCGCACCAGCAGAATGACGGCCATCAGCACGCACATGGCGATGAGCGCAATCGTCGTAGGAGTGATGAGCGGACCGCCAAGGGCTCTGGCTTTCATCTCTCGTCTTTCCCTTCCAGATCATGAGCGTTCCGGGAGCTATGATCATGCGCTCTCTTCACCAGAACCAGCAGTATTCCAAAAAGGACAGCCGGGGCAATCATTCCCTTGTAGAGCGAGTGCTGGATCTCTTCCGAAGTTTCTATGAACGGTTTGTCCGGCAGAGCCGGATAGCCAAGTTTGTCGTAAGAAACCGCGGAAAGAAGCCGAACTTGCGTTCCCCCAACCTCGCTGACCCCATAAGTGCGCGGCTGATATTGAGGCGCCTGCTTCTGGTGCACATCACCCGAGTTCACGGTGCGGCGCGGATAATAGGCAAGCTCGCCGGGCTTCAGCCGATGGCGGCGATCGGCTTCGGCGGCAAGCTCACTCACTGTCCCAAAGAGCGTTGCCCCCGTTGGGCAAACCTCTGCGCATGCGGTGATCTTTCCCTCGGCTCTTCTCGATTCGCACAGCTGGCACTTGTTCAGGCGCGCGATCGACTTATCGAACTCGAATCGAGGAACGCCAAATGGGCAGGCCGCCACGCAATAACGGCATCCGATGCATGCTTTTGGGTTATAGTGCACCACTCCGGTGTTGGCATCCTTGGTCATGGCGCTCACCGGACAAACCGAAACGCACGCCGGCTCAAGGCAGTGAAGGCAGGACTTCTTTACGAACGCGTATCCATCCGTCTCTTGATCCTTGTGCTCTGCGGCGCCATTCGACCAGGCTTTGATCACTGTCAATGTATTGGCTGAGAGATCGAGAGGCGCGTCCCACAGCGCGTCTTTTGTCGTGATTTCAGCGTGCGTGCCATTGGCCTCGCGACATGCCGTCATGCAGGCCTTGCAGCCGACACACAGCGTCGAATCGAACAGCATGCCCGGCGCATTCGTGGGCACAACCTTCGCTTCCGGCTCCCGTGCAGACGCAGCCTTCGCGGTCACGACCGATGCAGCCGCTCCGGTGAGGGCCGTGCCCTGCAAAAACGCTCTTCTGGAGATGCTCACGGCTTCTCCTTCGTTCCCGGCGAGTGCTCCCGATCGGAGTGGGGGTCATTGCTGAGCTGGGTTGCTTTCACGGCTGCGGCTCCAATCAATGCGCCTGCCACACCTGCCGCTACTGCTGCTGTGACGACGTTAATGCCGTTCCCTTGCGGTTCAACAATGCGGGACGAGTTGGCGATCGGCGCAACGAACTTAAGATCGGCAAGGGCGTGAATCGGCTTCTCAAATCCGATCCCCTTTTCCGTGCAGCCAATGCACGGATGCCCGACTCCCACCGGCCAACTGCCGCTGCCTGCGTCGCAAAACAGAATCGATGGACAATTAGCGTAAGTTTCAGGGCCTTTGCAACCCAGCTTGTAGAGGCACCATCCCTGCCGATGTCCGTCATCGCCAAATTGCTGCGCGAAACGGCCTGCATCGAAATGGGGGCGGCGCTCGCAGTTCTCGTGAATCAGCCTGCCATAGGCGAACTTCGGGCGGCCCTGGGCATCGAGCTCGGGCAGGCGTCCGTAGGTGATGTAATGAATGACCGTGGAGAGGAAATTGTAAGGATTCGGAGGACAGCCCGGGATGTTCACGACCGGCTTGCCGAGGATCGCTCCCACGCCGGTGCATCCGGTCGGATTGGGGCCGGTCGACGGCATTCCGCCCCACGCCGCGCACGAGCCCAGAGCGATGACCGCCGCCGCGCCCTCCGAGCACTTCCTCGACAATCTCCAGTGCCGTCTTTCCGCCGACCTTGCAGTAGATGCCGTTGTCGGCGGTGGGAATGGCGCCCTCCACCACCAGAACGTACTTTCCGTAGTTCGCCGCCATGGAGGCGTCTCTTGCCTCTTCGGCCTGATAGCCCGCGCCCGCAAACAGCGTCTCATGATAATCCAGTGAGATCAGCTCGAGTAGCAACTGGTCGAGAGCGGGATGCTCAGCGCGCAACATGGATTCGGTGCAGCCGGTGCACTCGGCAAAATGCAGCCAGATCACCGGAGGCCGGCGATTGCTCAGGATCGCCTGAGCGATGACCTTTCCTTCGCCGAGAGCGAGACCCAGTGTTGCGGCGACACCTGCGCAAAACTGCATGAATGCGCGCCGCGAGAGTCGTTGTTCATCCCGATCCTGTCCCAGCAAGCCGTTCGTCATAGGTTCCGGTCCTGATTTCAGTTCACAGTTCACAGTTCGTAGTTCACAGTTCCCAGTTCGTAGTTCACAGTTCACAGTTCGTATTTCACAGTTCAGTTCACAGTTCACAGTTCCCAGATTAAGGTCCAAAAATCGAGACTTGGGGCAACCAGGTTTTGTGGCTCGATTACAGACCGAGTCACGGCCCTAGTGCGCCACCAGCGCGGTAAATGGCCACACATACGCAATAAGGACTACAAAAACTCCCACCAGTGCTGCCAGGGCCAGCGCGTGAAAGAAGACGGAGCGCAGGATGCTGCCTTCCTGGCCTTCGCTCTGGGTCGCCGCGCTAGCCGTCACGATCGTTTGCGCGTTAATGATCTTGCCCATCACGCCTCCGGCGGCGTTCGCCGAGGCCATCAGCGTGGTGGGCAAGCCGAGTTGGTTGGCAGTTACGGTTTGCAGACTGCCGAAAAGCATATTGGACACGGTGTTGGAGCCAGTGCTTGCAACTCCCAGCCAGCCGATCAACGCGCCAAAGAACGGGTACAGGACGCCGGTGTGAGCGAAGGCCAGGCCCATGGTCACATCCATGCCGCAGTATCGCGTGATGGAACCGATGGCGAGCATCGCGGCAAAAATGGCGGCCATCGACCGCATGTTGATCGCCGTCTTGACGAAGATCCGGCCCATGGACTTTGGACCGACTCCCATAAAGGCTCCGGCGATGATCGCCGCAACCAGGATGGCCGTGCCCGGCGAGGCGGCCCAGTTCAGTTGGAACACCGCGGCCTCAGCCGAGATGCTTTGCCGCAACGGGCGAAGTGCGCAGGATAACGTTGTGCAACCCCGCGACAGGAAACGAAACCGTAACCAGGTTGAGCATCCGGGAAATCTGGGGAATGCCCCAGACGAAGCTCAAGACGGCGAAGATGATCCAGGGCAGCCAAGCCTTGAAGACCGCGACCGCGCTGTGTCCGCGCCTGCGGCGCGCCTCATCGGTGATGTCCCTCAATTCGGCATCGAGAACCCGCTTTGGCTGCCAGAATTGAAGGAAGGCGAGCAGCACAACGAGTGTGAACGTGGACGCGGTCATTGCCACGAGCGTGGGGCCGCTCGATTCCGCCACGATCATCTGCGTCACCGCGAAAAAGACGCCGGCCAGCAGAATCGGCGGCCAGACCTCGAGCGTGGCGCGGAAGCCGGCAAAGGCCCACACCACCCAGAACGGCACCAGCACGCAGAATGGCAACAGAATGTGAGATACGGTCGCGGCAAGCGGTGCGGTACCCAGTCCCGTAACGTTGGCTAGCGCCAGGATGGGAAGACCAAGTGCGCCAAAGGCTACGGGGGCAGTGTCGGCGATCATCGAAAGGCCCGCGGCCTGCAGCGGGCGGAAGCCGAGACTGATCAGGATGGCGCCGCAGGCGGCCACCGGCGCGCCCAATCCGGCCGCGCCTTCAATGAACGCTCCGAAAATGAAGGCAATGATCAGCAACTGCAGCCGGCTATCTTCGCTGATGTTTACCAGACTGTCGTGCAGCGCCTTAGCCCACCCGGTCTCAACCATCATCCGGCAAAGAAAGAGGACGGGAAGAATGATCCAGCAGATGGGAAAGAGCCCGTAGCCGGCGCCGAAGGCCGCCGCGGTCAGCGCCATGCGCACCGGCATGTGGAAGACCGCAATTGCAACCGCAAGAGCCGTGATCAGGCCTGCAACGGCGGCAACATAAGCTTTGAACCTCAGGATGGCCAGAGAGCCCAGCACCACGACAATGGGCGCTGCGGCAAGCAGGGCAGAGAGGAGCCATTGGCCGGTAGGATCGTAGTTCTGCGACCACCGGCCTCTCAGCGCATTCGTGCTGAGCAGAACCGCGGCGCCCAGGCCCAAGGCGACAGTGCCGGCGATCCAGGCAGCCTTCGTGGAGGCAGAAAGCGGCGAGAGCCGCTTTTCCTTTCCGACATCAGCGAAGACGGGCATCGTCCAAGGCCTCATTTTCCATCGATTTACAACTTCGGTGTTTGTCTATCTGACAATCAGGACTCTCCTTTTTCCGTGACTTCGGTCACGAATGTTTCTCGACATGAGAGTTGTTCGGTAATGTCAGACGCGGCAGTGATGAGGCTCACGCCAAGGGAGGAGTGCCGACGATCATGGAAGGATTTTCCGGAGGTTCTACGGAGGAGGAGACTGCGCGTGCCCTCACTAGGATCCGAACCCTAACATCGTTCTTCGATAAGCGAGCGCGCGCCGCGCCGCACTTACGGCATTTTCATCAGCTTCTGCTCGGCACCCTCGAGGCTGATATCCGAGGGCAGCTCCTCGAATTTCGACTTCACCTCGTCTTCCTCTTCGGAAATGCTATGGAAGACCATCGCGTGTCCCTGGATATGGACGTGCGTCTCGGTAATTTGCCATATGCCGCCACCGAGCTGGCGCCGCTCCACATCGAAGCCTCCGCCCTGCTTCAGCTCGCCCAGCACTCCCCAGCCGAATTTCACATTATTGACGAGCTTTCCCTTCAGGCTGGCGATGCGATGCTCCGCGTTGTCCACAACCATATCGCCCTCCATCGCCGCAAAAACGCGCGCCTCCCAGGTCGGCGGACGGAAGCCGGGGTTGGGCCGGAAGTGCAGTTGTGTCGATGTCCCGTCTTGTTTGGTCTTTGTCCAGATGAAGGCGTTGGGCAGCATCGTCAGCATCTGCCTGGCCCGCTTGTCATCTTCCAGGCCGTTTCGGCGTTGTTTGATCTGAGCCCCGGAGTCACGGATAAAACGGTCCATCCTGCTGCGCTGTTGCGAGGGAGGCAATCGAAGGCCGCCCTGCTGCAAGACCCGGTCCAACTCTCCTTCGCGCGTTTGCGCCGCCCACTGCACCACTTCGATCCCTGATTTGCGATCGGTGTCGTAATAGAGCCACAAAGAGTGATCCGCGGCGTCGGCGGCCAGCTCCGTTTTTACTGCCTGCTCCACGATTTCACCGGGCTGCTGGGCCTTGCTGCCCGCACTGGCAAGAACAACGGCTACCCACGCGAGCCCGCGCGCGAACCTGCGCATGCATCCGCCTCCCTTATCTCCTGGAAGCTTCAACCGGGTGGCGCAACACGCCCCACGGGGTTGGATGCGCCTTGCGCAGAACACGCAGCGGCAGGTGCATTCCCCACCCTGGCCGCAAAGGCATAAACGCGGCGAGGGTCCACCCCATGGACGAAGACCTGTCCATGGGGACCCCGAGGGTGGGGCGCCACCCTCTCAGATTGCATGGCAATGCGATGATGGTAAGGGCTGTACCGAGCAGGGGAACAGCATCATAAAAGACACCCCGGCTGAGCTGAATCCGGGAACTCTCTTCTGGCGGTATTTACGGCATTTCTCCTTCGAACGCAGCCTTCTCAGGCGGAGTGCAAGGTTCGAAATTTCTTGAGGAAATCTCGAACTCAAGGGTCGAGGCTTCGGGATACACCCGAAGGAGAAATGCTCTAGGACGCGACGGCTTCCGGGACTGCGGCGCCGGCCGCCTGAGCGGGAACAGAAATCGCTTTCCTGGCTGCCGCGGCTCTCCCAGCCTTCGCCGGAGCCTTCTTTGCGACCGCGGCCTTCCTGGCAGGAGCTTTCTTGGCGAGTTTCTTACCTGCCGGCTTCCTGATAGCCGCTTTCTTAGCGGAAGCTTTCTTATTCACCTTCTTCGCAGCGCTCGGTTTTTTCGCTGCTTTTGCCGCCTTTACCGCTGCCCAGCGCTTCTTCTGTGCATCGGCAATGCGTTTCCGGGCTTCGGAGCTCAATCTCCGCCTCCGCCTCTTAGGCCTGCTGGCTGGAAGTGCGGCTTCATTGCAGGCGCTGCGCTGTCAGCACCAGATAAAAGCGCGCGAGCTCTCTGAAGCTGCTCGATTTCCTCATCTATCGCAGCGATGATTGTGTTCGTATCCATTTCAACCTCACATTCGGGTACCGCAACACCATACCATGCCGAAACTGATTCTCAAAGGCGGAACCGAAGATTTCCTATCTCCCGTGCCGCATCCGGCATCGCATGCTCCGCCTCAGAGGCCGTCAATTCGACCCGCGGACACTCTAAGCGCCCAGATGCGAAGGCTCCGCCCGTCCCGCGGAATCGGTTCAGCCTCCGTATCCTCGCAATGGGTTGGGAGAACTTTCCAAATTACGAGCGCCCTGAACGCAGGTAGGACGCGAACAAGTGCTCCGGATCGTACTTTGCGCGCAGTTCTTCAAGCCGCTTTTCAGCTTCCTCGCTCAGGTAACGAGCAGGATGGTCCCTCAGGTTTTCATCGTTCATTTGCGCTCCCGCCGATATGTCGTCCACGCTCTTGAAGAAATCGACAGGCCATCTCTCCATGGCTTCATCGTCGGCCTCATTGTCCCAGAGGGCATAGGCGGCGAGAAAGATGTCCGACTGCACTGACAGCGCCATATCCGGCAATGGCCGGCAAGGTCCCCAGTTGAGCCAGTAGATATGCGAATCGTTGGTGGGTAGGGTGAGGAAAAGCCGGGGTATGCGCTCCGCAATCACCTCAGGGGAGGCGTCAATGTATATGTTGTCTACAGCAAAGCGCTTTCCCGCCGGATCTGACGAAGTTGCGGCATCATAGCCCTGTTCCAGCGTGAATGGCACCGCAACGTTCTTTTTGATGGCGCGATCGAGAATGGGACATGTGTTCATGATGGCGAGCGCTTCGAGCGCCTCTTGTTCGGATTCCGTGAACGCAATTCCTGTCAGAATGGCGCGGGTTCCCTTCTCGTCTTTAAAGGATGAAATGAACATCTCGAGAGTACGCGGCACCTTCTTGGCAACAGAGGCCGCCCAGGCCACGAGAGGGCCCACATCCCTGACGTCAAAGACATAGCCGGTTCTCCGCATGACTTTGGGGATCGGGTAAGTCTTCATTCTGAAGCGCGTAACCACGCCGAAGAATCCGGGGCCAGAGCCGCGCACAGCCCACATGTAATCGGTGTGATGTGTGTCGTCGACATGTATGAGTTCGCCGTCCGGCGTGACCATGTCAAACTCGAGAATCTGCTGGCATCCATTACCCAGTTGCCTGCAGTTCCATCCAAAGCCGCCGGCCAGCACAAAGCCGCCAACGCCCACCGACTCATGATGCCCGCCGGGGAACATACGCCCGTACTTGGCCAACTCACGATTCAGAACCCTGCCCTTGACGGAAGGGCCGATAATTACCGTCTGGTCGGCAGGATTGTACTCGATCGGGTCCATCCGTGACAGGTCAACCAGCAGTGCGCCGTCGCGCACGTGGGAGGCGCTCCAGCTATGGCCGCGGGAGCGCACCGTGATTTGCCATCCTCTGGCTTTCGCCAGTTTTACGGCCGCGATGACGTCCTTATCGCTTTCCGCGGTTACGATCGCTTCCGGGTACCGTTTCGGCTTGTTGCCGCGCCATACAGCATTCTGCCGGGCTGCTTCATATCCCTCCGCGTCTCTCAACAACAGGCGGCTGCCAAGCAGATTGACTAATTGGATTGCATCGACAGGTTGAACCTTTCGCGCTGACATGGGGCATCTCCTGATTAAACTTGTGACCGCAGGCAGTCGATCTTCCTGCTCACATTTACCCTTCGGTTGCCGCCAGCATGCGTTTCTTCACATACTCCCCGAGGTTACTCTGAAGGTAGCGGTACTCTACGTCAATGTCCTGCAATTCCATCGTGATGCCCAAGGGGCTGGATGCGCACACGGGAGCGAGATACTCGGTGACGGCTGCAAAGAGCCTGTCTCCAATGCTGCGCTTGACTTCTGGAGCGCGCCCCGGGCGCAAGCGGAGTACCACGTGTACAAAAGCATTCGCAGGATGCCCATCGGCAACACGATAGCGAGTATGCTCGATGGCGCGAGTTCTGAGGCCTTCCATCGGGATCTCCGGCATCTCGGCAGCAACCTTGTGGAGCGCCTCGACAAAGCGGTCGATATCGATTTTGTCAGCGAGATTGCTCGTATATTCAATGATGAGGTGCGGCATCGTTGTTCTCCTGTTAGAGCATTTGCAGCCCAGGCAGCGATTCAATTCGCGGACCCAGCCACTTATTCATTTACCGCCCGATCCGTGCTGCTTTCAGGCGCGCCGGCACGATCGCGGTCAGTTTCCTTGAGTATCTGAGGGAGTTTTGCCTCCGCACTTTCGCTCAGAATCTCATAAAGACTGTTGCCATTGGCATCAATGCCGACCGTTCCCGGTCCAAAGCCTTCAACAAGCAGCTTGACCATTCTGTACTGAAAAATGAAATCGTCCCACGCAACCGCCAGGACCTTCTTGATGGATTCGGAAAGGATCGTGCACCCCCCGCCAAGGTAGGAAAGATAGACGCAGCCCGTCTCTTTCATGGCCTGCGCCGTTGGTGCATCGAAGCCGCCCTTTCCGCCAACCGCCCTCAAGCCAAAGCTCCTGATGATTCTGGGCATATAGGGGTTAAATCGGGAACTGGTGGTGGGGTTCATGTAAAGCACTTCGTAAGCGCCGTTCACCAGCCTGCTATAACTGCCGAAATGAAAGATGGCCGCGCCCTGCAAATCGATGGGCAGCGGCTTGCCGGAATCCAGATAACTCAAGATTCGCTCATGCGCGGGAATGCCTGTCCCGGCCAGAACGATCTCTCCATCGAGATAGACAGTATCTCCAAGGGAGAGCGATCTCACTGCCTCTTCGGTTAACGGGAGCTTCAGTCTGTGTGTGCGCGGCATTTCCCCCACCATTCCTCACGATCCGAGCTGAACCACTTCACCGTTGTTGTAGATGCGCGCCCGCGTGCGGCGATTAATCCAGCAACTGAAGCAGACCGCGACCGGCGTAAAGCCATGGCCGGCGGCGTATTCAACATTGACTGCCAGAGCGGTCGTATCGCCGCCAGTTCCCATGGGGCCGAAGCCGGTCTTATTTACCGCTTTCAGCAGACGTTCCTCCATGGCAGAGACGATCGGCTCAGGGCTCTGTTCCCCAACGGGCCGCAGCGTGGCTTTCTTGGCGATCTTGGCGGCGTAGTCGAACGTGCCGCCGATGCCAACGCCGATCACCACCGGAGGACAGGTGCGCGAGCCCGCCCGGACGACTGTATCGAGGACAAACTTTTCGATCACCGCAAGGGATGGGTAGCTGAAGACTTCCATCGCCGCCCACAGCCCGGCGCCCAATCCCTTCGGGGCACAGGTGATCTCCACGTAATCCGCGCCATCGATCAGGTCGTAAGTGACGATGGGAACGTCCTTGCCTTTGTAGCCGCGCTCCAGCGTCAACGGGTTGGTAATGTGGGTCAGTATAGGCGGCTCGGCGCTTTGGGTGAATTCGTCAAAGCCGTCTGTGAAGGCCTGACGAATATTGCCATCAAGCTGAACTTTCGTCCCGATCTTCACAAAGTAGGCGGGAAGGCCGGAATCCGAACAGACATAATGATTTCTGGCTGCGGCTGCTTCGGCACTCTCGATGATATGAAGAAGGGTGCTTTGACCAACCGCGCTGGTTTCTTTCTCCTTCGCATTACGGAGCGCCTGAACTGTATCGTTCGGAACATGCGTCAGCGACCGTGCGTAGAGCTCTTTGCTTACCGATTTGACCAGTTCGTAAGTGATCGGCATAAACTGCAACCCCCGAGCAAGACCTGCTCAACTCGTGCCGGACGTACGCTCGTTTTCAAAACCGTATAACTCAGCCGGATTTTCGACGAGGATTCGATGCGCGATTTCAGCGTCGCCAACCCACGAATAAAAAAGATCGGCGAGATAACCAACGTCAGGCGACGCCTCTCCCATGCGGACAAATGGCCAATCGGAAGCCCAGAGAAGACGCGATGCATTTGCTTCAATCAGCAGGTCGTGGAAAGGGCGCAGGTCGGGGTAATCGGGCCGCGCCTTTGAGACGCGGCAAAGAGAAAGCTTCACCCAGATCCGTCCCTCTCTCAACAGCGAGAGCAGTTCCTTGAAAGCCGGATCCGCGGTTCCACGCTCCACGCTGAAGGCGCTCATGTGCTCGATTACCAGCGGCAATTCATCCGTTGCGAACTCCCGGGTCAGCCGGACACAATCGGCGCAGCTTGCCCATAGCTGGGCGTGCCAGCCGTGATCCTTCATGCGCGAAGCAAGCAATCTCAACTGATCCGCGCCCACGCTGCCTTTATAGGGCTTGCCTGTCCCGTAGTCGATCATCTCGTTGAATCGGAGCCCGCGAACTCCGGCCTCGTGCAAATCGCTGAATTCAGCGTCAGTGATCTCGGCCGTCGCGACAACAATCCCCCGAAGCCTGCCCTGACTGCGGCGCAGCGCATCTGCGATGGCGCTCGCATCTGTTCCATACGGGGCCGGCTGCACAAGAACCCCGCGCTCGGCGCCGATCAAGTCCAGCATCTCTCTGTGCAATTCATAGGGGGCCAGAGGAGGCGGATAACTTGGTGGAGTTATAAACGGAAATCTGTCGTAGGGACCGAAGACATGAGTGTGGGAGTCGCAAGCTCCCGGAGGAAGCGCATTCACGGGCGCCGACGGCATGCGCGGCGCCACGGTCTCAATGGGCGAAGTTGCCGGCGTTTGCATTAGTGCTCTCCGGGCGCTCGGTCGCAAGCCGGTGAAAGATGCGTCAGGCCGCTGAACCTGGTTGAGCCAGCGCTTCCTTCACTGGAAACAGGTTGCAGAGGTTCCTCGGCGCCTTCCGGCACCGGAATTTCGTGGGCGTTCAGCGTCATTGAAACCATGGTGTAGTAGCCGATGACGGCTGTCAGCTCGACGACTCCGGCAACCCCGAGATCGCGCCAGACTTGAGCGTATGTGTCTTCCGATACCTGCCCTAACTCCTGCATCTGGCGGGCAAACTCGTAGACCGCGGATTCGACGGGAGTATCGAAGACAGGCGGCCGCGCATGCCCGGATCGCTTCGATGGCAGCTTCAGAAACCCCTGCCTTGCCGGCGGACTGAGAGTGGAAGTGCCACTCCACCTGGCTATTCCAGCGGCGAGCCGTCACCAGAATTGCGATCTCGCTCAGGCGCGCCGGAATGGCGGTGCGGAACCTCATCAACTCGCCAAATTGCGCCCAGCGATCGGCGAGCTCGGGGATGTGCAGCGCCGCCCGCAATGGCCCCACGATGCCTTTGCGCGGGCCTGCCACGATGCGCTCGTAGACGCGCCGCTGATCGTCGGTCAAGGTATCGGGCGAAACCAATGGAATGCGTGGCAAGCGCTGCTCCTACTTCATTGTTCTGCGTGCAACCCCCAGGGATTATGCTTTCACTTCTTCTTTCAACCCCAGTTCGCGCAGGATCTCTTCAGTATGCTGGCCCAGCGTGGGCGGGCTCTGCCTGAACGAAAGTGGCGACTCGCGGAAGCGCATGGGGCTGGCCACCAGAGGCACTTTTCCTGACTCTGGCACTGGATGATCCAGCTCGATCTTCATCTGCCGATCGACAACCTGAGGTTCATTGAATACATCCGGAATGGTGTTGATCGGTCCGGAGGGAACACCCGCGGCTTCCAGCAGTTCCATCCACTCGCTTGTGTCCTTTGCGGCGAAGATGCTTTTGAGCAAAGGCGTCAGGGTCGATTCATTGCGCACGCGCGCGGCATTAGTGGCAAAGTTGACATCGCGCGCCCATTCGGGCTTTCCAATCACATCGCAAAGTTTTACAAACTGGCCGTCATTTCCAACTGCGAGGGCCATAAATCCGTTGCGGGTTGCGAACACATCCTGGGGCTGAATATTGGGATGCCGGTTGCCGCGCCGCACTGGAGTCTTGCCGGAGATAAGGTAGTTCATGGCCTGATTGGACAGGGTGGCGACTAAGACATCGAGCATGCCGATATCGATGTAATCGCCCTGGCCTGTCTCCGACCTGCGCGCCAGTGCGGCCAACACCGCCACTCCGGCGTACATGCCGGTCATCAGGTCGACGATAGGAAGGCCCACTTTCTGCGGTCCGGCGCCGGGCAGCCCGTCGCGCTCGCCTGTCACGCTCATCAGCCCGCCCATGGCCTGCATCATGAAATCGTAGGCGGCCACATCCCGCTTGGGCCCCGTCTGGCCAAAACCGGTTATAGAGCAATAGATCAGGCGGGGATTCACGGCCTTCAAGTCATCATAGGAGAGACCGAATCTGGCGAGGGTGCCAAATTTATAGTTCTCCAGCAGAATGTCGGAACGGCGGGCCAGCTCGCGCACCACCTGCTGGTCCTCGGCTTTGCTCAAATCGAGGGTGATGGAACGCTTGCCGCGGTTCATGGCCAGATAATATGCGGCGTTATTGGAGTCGGTTCCGTCGGGGTTCTTGAGAAAGGGAGGACCCCAGCTCCGGGTATCGTCTCCTACAACGGGACGTTCGACCTTGATGACGTCGGCGCCCAGGTCGGCCAGAAGCTGACCTGTCCACGGTCCCGCCAGAACGCGGCTGAGATCCAAAACACGAATATGAGAAAGAGGGCCCGGCATAAATTACTCTCCTGATTGACTTACTTTACGTCCTTCAACAAATCCAAGTTACTTTGAGGGAACAACGCGCCGCTATCTTCCATTGTAATTAGGCGATCGTTTTTCAAGAAAGGCGCGCATCCCCTCTTTCTGGTCCGCCGTATCAAAGAGAAGCTGAAAGACTTTGCGCTCGAACGAAAGTGCAACTTCAAATGGAGCGTTCATCCCGAGCAATACCACCTCTTTAATGGCGCGCACCGCCAGAGGCGGCATGGTCGAGATGGTGCGAGCAAGCTCAATGGATCGCTGAAGCGCGTTGCCGTCGGGCACGACTTCAGTAAGCAGACCGGCTGCAAAAGCCTCCGGTGCTGAAAGCGGCTCGCCGGTGAGCATCATCTTCATGGCCCGGTATCTGCCGATGGCCGCTACAAGGCGCTGCGTGCCGCCAGCGCCGGGCATGATGCCCACCCTGATCTCCGGCTGGGCAAATCGCGCGCCTTCGCCGGCGATGATCATATCGCAGACCATCGCAAGCTCGCATCCGCCGCCCAACGCATAGCCTTCGACGGCCGCAATCATGAGCTTGGGGCATCGCCTCAACGCCGTGAAGACAACCTCTGTCCCCAGCAGCGTGTGATCTGTAGGCGTCATCGACGCCATCTCGCCCACGTCGGTGCCGCCCACGAAAACGCGATCGGCGCCGGTTATGATGATGGCTCTCACCGAGTCATCCGCCGAGAGCTCTTCAATCCGCTCGGTGAGCAATCGCTTCACCTCGAGATTGAGCGCGTTGCGCCGCGCGGGACGGTTGATTGTCACCACGGCGGTACCGGCGTCTTCGCGATGACAGGTCACCGGAGGCTGGTTTGTTGTTTCGGTCGTCATATCCTTCCTCATACACCTCAGGCGGCCGGTGCCGGCTAATTCCTGAGGATGGTCACCGCGCAGTTGCCCCCGGCGCCGAGTACGTGCCCCAGGCCCACTTTCGCTCCCGGAACCTGCCTGCCGTTCGACTGGCCTCTCAACTGCCAGACCAGTTCGACGATTTGCCCCAGGTGCGATGCGCCCACCGGCTCGCCCTTGCAGATGATGCCTCCGCTGGCGTTGACCGGATACTTTCCGCTCATATCCGTCACGCCCTCGTCGATCAGACGCCCGGCTTCGCCAAGAGGACACAGGCCCAGTTGCTCGTAGATTTCCAGTTCGCAAAAGGCGTCGGTGTCCTGCACTTCAAAGCAACTGACGTCGTCCGGACCGATGCCCGCGGCCTCATAGGCCTTGCGTGCGGTGACTTCGGTCGGTCCAGGATTTTCAATCACCGCGCTCATGCTGTCAGCCGGAACGCGAAAATCGGCCGAATATTGCGCGATGGAATGCACGGATGCGGCCACATAAACCGGTTTGGATGAGAGCTGCCGCGCCTTTTTCTCGGTGGCAAGCACTACAGCGGCCGCGCCTTCATTGGGCGCGCAGATTTCCAGCAGCCGGATCGGATCGCAAACCAGCGCCGAGTTGAGGATCTCTTCCATCGAGAACGGCTTGCGGTACATCGCATAGGGATTGTGCACGCTGTTCTTGTGGTTCTTATAGGCCACCTTCGCAATCTGCTCCTCGGTTGTGCCGTATTCGAGCATGTGCCTGCGCGCGCGCATCGACCAGTAGCTGGGATTCGTGGACATGCCCATTTCCACCTGCCAGCGTTCGTACAACATCAGGGGATCCATGAAGCCCCTGGGCATTTTTTCCACGCCCAGCACAAGAATCAGATCGTATGCGCCCGATTGCAGGGCCATCACGGCCTGCCGCACGGCCACGCCGCCGCTGGCGCACGCCGCTTCAATGTCGCAAATGGGGATTCCCGTGCCTCCCAGCGGCCTTAGAAACCGCGCGCCCGAGGTTGCCGGCAGATACATGGTGGAAACATAGGCCGCCTGAATATCGCGCCAGCCTACGCCTGCGTCGGCCATGGCCATTTTTGCCGCGTCACGGCCGATCTCGGCGGCAGGCTTGTCGCCAAAGCGGCCAAAATTGTGCATCCCGGCGCCGACAATGCAGATATTGGTCATGGGTTCACGCCTCCTCTCGAGCGGCGAACCGGAACGCGATCACATCGGCGCCGTCAGCATTCTGATAGAGCTTGTGAGCTTCGAACTTCATCTTCATTCCGATGAAAAAGCTATCGACCTTGCCCGCAAGCGGAGACAGAACGCGAATCCCGTCGGGCAATTCCACGAGACCCTCTCCGAACGGTTCAAAAGGCGAGGGGCCTTTAAAGTCGCCGGGCGGACGGCTCCTGATGACGGTGTACGTCCATAGAGTTCCTTCGCCTGCCAGCGTGACCGGCTTCATGCTTGTGCCCGCGCAGTTGGGGCAGCTCGTGACTGTGCCAAGAGCCACTTCCCGGCAGTCATCGCACTTGCTCCCTGCAAGCCTGACATTTTCGAGGGGGGTAAGAGGAGTCGCGAACAAGCCATCTTTGATGGGCAGTTGAGACCGGTTATTATCGCTGTCGCTCATTGAGCTGCTCCATTGTGCATAGATCGATTTCAAATTCCGAAGAGCTTCTGCGCTGACCAGGCCGCCGGATCGATCGCTTCGGTTGAAGACCGATGTTAAGCGCGCCGGCGTCGCGGGGACAAAACCCGTCTCAAGCAGAACGAGCATGCGCATCGGCACAGCCAGTGTCGCCGATGAGAGGATTGGCCTTCAAGCGCATTCCGCCCACTTTTCGGCTGGCGAAAACCCATGTGGCGTGCCCGCGAAGACACCGCCATCCGGCTCGGGAATTGAGGCCCGCCGCAGCCGTCGGGGGTTCGAAAAGCCGAAGCGCGAAAAGCGACAGAATCTCTTGATCATCGGTTGCAGTCAGATTCATATTTGCTCTCATCCGCTCCGAACAACCGAGTGCGAGAATCTATGTAACCGATGGCTGCTCATCGGAACAATAGAGTGTACAGGCCTTGCCATGAGGGCTACGCTAACCACATCGAAATTACCTCAACTTTGAGGGGGAAGTGATTTCTTCCCTGGCATAAGTGACTGTCTGATGAATCGCTTGACGGCGCCAGGAACATATGTAAATTACGCCCTCAGGCTCACATTCTAAGGATGTCTCACTCCATGGTTCTTGGCCTGGCGGTGCTGATACGCTGCCAGGCATTTTTCCGAAGCGCTTGCGCGGACGAACCATGGATGGATGAAAGGCCCCGGGGCGCTGCAAAGAACAACAGGAGTTGGTAGAATTTGTCGGAATCCTGGGGACGATCACTTAGTGCTATCGAATGGAAAGGAATGACCATTCCTCGTACAACTGAAAAGACGAGAAAGCAGCCTACCCTGATTCGCTCTGTTGAGCGCGCCATTGAGTTGTTGCAGGCGCTGAACGGGCAGGCTGTGTCGACACTGGATAGCCTCCATCGCCAGACAGGTCTCCCCAAGCCGACGCTGGTTCGCCTGCTGCGCACTTTTGAAGCGAAGCAGATTGTGAGCCAGTCGGCGCAATATGGCAACTACTATCTCACCGCGGGGGTCAACACCCTCAGTCACGGCTACCATCACGATCCGCTCATCATCGAGGCCTCCGCGCCGATTATGGAGTCGCTGACCAGGAAGATCAAATGGCCGCTCTCCATCGCCGTCTTCAGGCGCGATTCGATGGTCATACGCTACAGCACCAATGTGAACTCTCCATGGACACTGGCACATACCGTCATTGGACTGCATCCCAGCATGATCAATCGCGCGCACGGCAGGGCATATCTGGCTTTTGTTGCGCCCCAGGAACAGGAAATTATCCTTCAGATTGTCCGCAAGTCGGATGATCCGGAGGATCAGTTAGCAAAGAACGAAAAAGAAACCCGCAAGATTCTAAACGAGACGAAGAAGCAAGGCTATGGGCTCCGGGTCCCTGCCGATTCGAAGGGTTCGGCCACCATTGCCGTACCCATTTTCGATGATGACCGCGTGATTGCCAGCCTCGCTCTTACCTGGTTCTTTTCCGTCATGACCGCCGAGGAAGTCGTCAGCCGGCATTTGCCGGAGTTGAAGGAAGTAGCCGTCAATATCTCCGCCCGGCTCAGGCAGTTGAAGGGTAGTTCATCCGATCTTCAAGGTTCTTTCCTCGATGATGATCCAGGTCCCTATCCCGGGGGCCCGCATTCGACCCGCAACGATTCCCACTCCTGAGGCAGGAAATCAATACGCCCACCAGGGGGCGGCCGGCGCTGCGGAGGGCACGCTTTGGCCATCGATGGCGTTGTAGATCTTGACCCCATAGAAAAACGGCAGTCCCCAGTCAAAGCCAAAGCCCAAAGGATTGAGGCCGCCGAGCGTGGGCTGAACCGGATCGAATGCGGTAGCCGAATTGGTCAAAAGATTTTCGGCATTCGCGACGCTGAAGCTGGCCGGTTTCGATACTCCGTCGTTTCCCTCATTCGTGGCTGACAAGCTCTGCGTCGTCGCCGGGCAATAGAACCCGGAGAGATCGCCGGCCGGTGTGTTCGACGAGCACTCGGTAAGATTCGGCACATTGGGGAAGTAGAGGGCGTTGGAGCCGCTGTCAATAAAGCTGCCTGGGCCGGCGCAGGTCACGGCATTCGTAATGCCGAAAGTCTGACCATCGAAGACGGTCGTGAAATTGTCGCAAGCCAGCGTAAAGACGCTCGCGCTTGAGGGAAGCTGGTTGTTGGATTCCGTACCGATGCCGAAGATCAAAGAGCCGCTCAACGTTCCCGCACTGCCGGATGCGGACGGCAAATCCACGATGACGCCGTTGTTATCCGCCGCAAAAAGGGCCACGGGATTCGTGACCTGACTGGCCAGTGCCACGAAAGCAGGAGTGCACGTGCTGCCGCTGCACGTGTAATAGGCGGGAAACGGCGCGCTGCCGAGCCCCGACGATGGATCGCAGGCGCTGGCGCCGGCTAAGAAGCAATCGGTAGGCTCGACGCCGACACCGAGAATGCCGTTGGCCCCAAGAAGAGCTGCTGAATTCAGGTTGTTCGTGCTGCCGTTGGAGCAGGTGGAGGGAACGTTGGAGGTGGAACTGCTGATCACCTGAATGGGAACGCCGGAGGCGGTTTCCCCTCCTAACGTCAAGTCGGCCTTCTGCACTTGCCCCCACAAAAAGGAACCATCCACAAAGGACACACAGTCGTAGGCCGCCGAGCCGTTCGCCGCTTTGGCGGCGGGAAGATTAAGAGAAGAAACCTCGGATTGAAATATGCGGAGACCCGGCGAGCCGGTGTCGACGAGCAGATTGTTGATCGTGACGCAACCCGAAGTGCTTCCCGGGGCACAGACCGTCGCCGAGGCAAAAGCGGCGTTCTGGTAGATGGAACCGTTCGCCTGGTTTGCCGTCGGCCCGCCATTAACGGCAATTGCGAGCACGTTGGAGCCACTTCCGGATCCGCCAGAAGTGGAGGTGCTCATGGCGCTGGTGGCGGTGCCCCCACCGCAACCAGCAATCACGATCAGGCCCAACAGGAAAATCGATAAAAACACTGCGCGCACGGCAAACTCCCGCCGATCGATCCACGAGATCGATCATTGAATCTGGTTGACTGTCATTCCCTGGGGAAGCAGGTCCGGGATGTACGCGCGACCGAAGTGAGCCCGCATATGGCCTCCGGTCTCGACCACCAGTCCCGGTTCCTTAATGTTGAGCGGGCGATGCCCGTAGTTTTTCGGCTGTGCCTGGAGAGCCGCGGTGTACTCGAGGAAGTAGCTTCCAAGAATCTGCTCCATCGGGGGAGGAAATTGACCGTGCCATGTCACGGCAAACACCGTGCCCTCGGGCGAGACGTACTCGTCCACCACAGTGCCGCCGGGCGCCTCCATCTCGCGGATTTCGTAACCGTCATTCGGCATCGCCTTGGTGCTGGCATTCATCCTGGCGCGATCGGATTCAACAGAGCTGACGTTTGCGCCGAGAGAGGCGAGCGCGGGCAGGGAAAACCAGAGCAACGGTGCGCTGACGGCCCCTGCGCGGAGCCATTGGGAAAGCGATCTCTTCCATCGCGCCAATGCCGCTGCACGGTGAAAGCGGTGCTGTTCTGCCCTGGATGTATCGGCGGTTGGACTCGACTGCTCATCAGGAGCAGGAAATAAGCGGCACATTTGCCGCCGGAGGGGAGCCGACAGCTTCATGCCTCTTAGACGATGCCGGCGTGATTTGGGCACCGGGTGATTCGTGAGGTGCGCGGAACCGGAGAAGGTGAGTTCTGCAGGACGGACTTCCAGGAATCATGATCCCGCCGTGAAGGGCATTCCTCGATTAGCCGCTTCCGTCACGCGCCGCGGCGGCCAGGCCGAGCCGCCTCTCAGGGCCGGCATTTCTATCCAGCCGCGCAGAAGCGCAAGCTCCGACAAAAATATTTTTGGAGCGCGCGCTGACCGTGCGCTGACCGCAAAGCTCCATGCAAACTCGCTCGCTACGGCTGCCTCCGGCCTGTGGCCCTGGCGCCGAATATGCTTGAAAGGCGCGATTGACAAGGTGATTTGCGATTTCCGAGAAGTGCTCCGCGGCAATAAAGAACGCGATAGCGATCCAGCGGAGCTCCCTTTTCATGCCTGTCCCGGTCCGAAGCAGAAAAAATTGTTGCTCTTTTTTCCACTTCCCTGTCGTTTTTTTCTTGACATCGATGAAACACAATTCTATACATTCATCAACTGCAATTTACGAATTGCAGAAATCGATGCAACCCATCGAAAGGGAGAATAGGCAAAATGGCAACCAAGAAAGCAGCCAAGAAGGCACCCGCGAAGAAGGCCGCCAAGAAGGCCGTGAAAAAGGCCGCCAAGAAAAAGTAGCGGATCGACCAACCAAAGGCAACGCTAAGGGGGCGCTCAAGAGCGCCCCCTTAATGTTTCTGCGAGCGGGATTCGAGCGGTTTCGGAATGGATGTAGCCGTATTTGACCGCCGTGAAAGGTGGCTTTTTCTTAAGGGAAAAAGCCACTCGGCTGGAGTGGCCTCCGGACACAGTAATTCCGAAACCGCTATAGACTCATTGACAGGAGGAGACGATGACACGTCGCCGCTGGATTGCCGAACATTGGGACGACGCGACCGCGACCTTGACCGGTGGTCCCGCAGAGCATCTGGCGCGGGTGTTGCGCGTTCAGCCAGGCAGCGAGGCCGATGTGGTTGCCGGTGGCCGCGTCTTTCACGCCGAAGTGGCGGCTATTTCTGCCGCCGAGGTGCGGTTCAACCTGATCGCCGAGGTTCAGGCCGATCCGGCACTGCCGCTGACGTTGGTGCTTGCCGTCTTTAAATTTGACCGGATGGAGTGGGCAATCGAGAAGGCCACAGAGCTGGGCGCCGCCGCCATAGCGCCGGTGATCGCGCAGCGGACTGAAAAGCACCTGGCCCAGGCGGCGCAGAAGCGCGCCTCGCGCTGGAGGCGCATCGCACACGAGGCGGCTCAACAGGCGCGCCGAAGCGATGTGCCCCTGATTGACGACCCCGTTCCGCTCGCTGCCAGGGTGCGAGCGTTCTCCAATTCGACGCGCATTGTGCTGGCCGAGCAGGAACGCACGACTACGCTCCGCCACGCCGTCGGGGAAGTTCTGGCGTCTGCCGCGACCGAGATGCCCGCCTTCGAAATCGCCGTCGGACCCGAAGGTGGGTGGGCGCCGGCCGAGGAAGCGCTCTTCGACGCCAACGGGTGGCGCGCTGTTTCGCTGGGTCCACGCATCCTGCGCGTGGAAACCGCGGCGCTGGCCGCGTTGGCGGTCATTGCGGGGTGCCTGGAGTAGGAACGAAAGCTTTCGCGAGCAGGGCGGCGCGGCTCGAAAAAAACGAAACGGCGCAAACCAGGCAAGCGGAAGCGCCGTGAATTCCTGCCGGAGGTGTCGGCGATGAGGACCATCCGAAATACGGTTGTTGGAGCCATGATGATGACGGCAGCGATTGCAGCCGCACAGAACGCTGCAAAACCCCACTGGGAGATTGTGCTCCATGGCGGAGCAGGCGCCGTCGAGCGCAGCAGCATGGATGCGAAGAGCGAGGCCGCCTACCGTGATTCTCTGGCGCATGCCCTGGAAGCGGGAACAAAGGTTCTTAGCGGCGGCGGCTCGGCGCTTGACGCTGTGGAAGCCGTGATCCGGGTGATGGAAGACGATCCGCTTTTCAACGCGGGCCGTGGAGCGGTCTTCACCGCCGACGGAAAAAACGAGCTCGATGCGGCCATCATGGACGGTTCGAACCTGAAGGCAGGAGCCGTTGCGGAGGTGACGCGAACCCGTCATCCGATCAGTCTGGCGCGCGCTGTGATGGAGAAGTCGCCTCATGTGATGCTGGTGGGCGCAGGCGCCGATGCCTTCAGCGTGCAGGCCGGCCTCGAGCAGGTGGACCCGAGTTTCTTCTTTACGGAGAAACGCTGGCAGGCACTGGTGAAGCAACTCGAAAAGGAGGGCCGCCCGGTTCCGCAGCGCCCGGCCGGAGCGCCGGCGCCGCCGCAGGAGCCCATTTCCAAATTCGAGACCGTGGATGCGCACGAATTCGGAACCGTGGGCGTGGTGGCGCGCGACCACCAAGGCAATATCGCTGCCGGAACTTCGACAGGCGGCACGCAGGCCAAGCGCTGGGGCCGTGTGGGCGATTCGCCAATCATCGGGGCCGGCACTTACGCATCGAATGCGTCGTGCGCTGTATCGGCCACCGGCACGGGCGAGTTTTTCATCCGGCTTACTGTGGCGCGCGAGGTCTGCGCGCTGGTCCAGTACAAAGGCATGAAGCTGCAACAGGCCGCCGACGAAGTGATCCACAAGGAACTCGAGGCTTTGCGCGGAGATGGCGGAGTCATCGCCATTGCTCCCGACGGACAGATGGCCTGGAGCTTTAATACATCCGGCATGTTTCGCGCCCGGCAGGCTGAAGGCGGCAAGGCCGAGATCTACATATATAAGGATGAGCCGTAAGGATGCTGTCGCGCGGCGGGAAGCCCAGCACGGGCTTGCGTGTTTCCCACCCTTCGCTTCGCGAAGGATGGGGCACGGGTAGTTTCGTCAGCACTTGAAAAACTTTAGCGGATGGTCTCGAACTTCTCCCAAAGAACGTTGCAAATCGGGCAGCGCTCATGCTCATCCGGAGTCTCCGAGGTGTAACCGCAAACCGGACAGACATAGAATTCGCGCGCGGCGCCCACCCAGGAGTCCTTCTTCCCGGCTTCCACCAGGGCAATGGCTTCGCCGTAGAGGCGGGCATGGGTCTTTTCGGCTTCCATCGCGCCGGTCATGGTGCGGACGGCGGCCGTGTTCCCGCTTGCTTTGGCTTCTTCAATGAAGCCCGGATACATGGTGTTGACTTCGTAGAGCTCGCCTTCGCACGCGGCTTTAAGATTCTCGAGCGTGCTCTTTACTTCGGCGGCGTAAAGGGTGCATTTGGCCTCGCCGCCCAACTGCGCGATGACCCTGGCGTGATTGGCAGCATGAATGGCTTCGGCGCGCGAGGCTGCCCTGAAGAGGCTGGCCGCTCCGTGGTAGCCTTCGGCATCGGCTTTCGTGGCGAAGGCGTTGTATTTGGCGCTGGCATTCGACTCGCCCTCGTAGGCGGCGAGCAGATTGTTGATGGTCGTTTCATTCTCAACTGCGATTCCTGGCATAATTGGACCTTCCTGGGTGAATTAATGACAGAATAAGAATGATTTAGGGGTGCCGGCTGTGATGCAAATCACAAGGACCGTGGCGGTGGCCATAACTTCCGTGCCGTGAGCCCGGCGGCTGGCCGCCTTCGTCGCTTTTTGACCTCTGTCCCGCTTTGCGCGATAAAATCTTTGCATGGATACAATTCAGTACCTACTGCCGCAGGACCGCATTCCACGTGTCTGGTACAACATTCAGCCGGACCTTCCCAAGCCCCTGGCGCCGCCCTTGCATCCCGGCACGCTCAAGCCCATCGGCCCCGACGATCTGGCGCCGATCTTTCCCATGGGGCTGATCCTGCAGGAAGTCAGCCAGGAGCGGGAGATTGAGATTCCCAAAGAAGTGCGGCAGATTTACGCGCAGTGGCGGCCCTCGCCGCTCATCCGCGCGCGGCGCCTGGAGAAGGCGCTGGATACGCCTGCGCACATCTACTACAAATATGAGGGCGTGAGCCCCGCCGGCTCGCACAAGCTGAATACGGCTTTGCCCCAGGCCTGGTACAACAAGCAGGAAGGCGTCACGCACCTGTCGACCGAAACCGGCGCCGGACAATGGGGGTCCGCGCTTTCAATGGCCTGTGCCTTCCTCGGCCTCGAGTGCAGGGTCTTCATGGTGCGCGTGAGCTACGACCAAAAGCCCTACCGCCGCGCGCTGATGGAAACCTTCGGCGCTTCGGTGACGGCCAGTCCCAGCAATGAAACCGACAGCGGCCGGGCGATCCTGGCCGTGCATCCTGACTCCAGAGGCTCGCTCGGGATCGCGATCTCAGAGGCCGTGGAAGTCGCCGCCAAAGACCCGAACACCAAGTATGCGCTGGGCAGCGTGCTCAATCACGTGCTGTTGCACCAGACCATCATCGGGCAGGAGGCGATGGAGCAGATGGCCATGGCCGGCGAAGAACCCGACGTGCTCGTGGGCTGCACCGGCGGCGGGTCGAACTTCGCAGGGCTGGTTTTCCCGTTCGTGGGCCAGAAGATCAAGGGCAAGTGCAACCCGCGCGTGGTGGCCGTGGAGCCTGCGGCCTGCCCCTCGCTCACCAAGGGACAGTTCACTTACGATTTTGGCGACACCAGCCACCTGACGCCGCTCGTGAAGATGCATACGCTGGGCAGCACCTTTGTTCCTCCTGGCATTCACGCCGGCGGATTGCGCTATCACGGCATGGCGCCGCTGGTTTCGCATGTGATCGATCTCGGGCTGGCCGAAGCTACAACGGTTCAGCAGCTCGACGCCTTCGCCGCCGGAGTGCAGTTCGCCCGCGCCGAGGGGATCATCCCCGCACCCGAAGCCAATCACGCCATTGCGGAATCGATCCGGCAGGCTCTGGAAGCCAAGGCCGAAGGGAAGAAGCGCACCATTCTCTTCAGCCTCAGCGGTCACGGGCACTTCGACATGCAGTCCTACATCGACTACCACGCCGGAAAGCTCGAGAACTTCGAGTATCCGGCCGAGGAGATCGCCATGGCGCTGGCCGGGCTGCCGGTAGTGGGCTAGCAGGTCAGCGAGTTAGCAAGTCAGCAAGTCAGCGAAGGCCATCCGATGAGGATGGCCTTTGCGCTTTTAATTTCCAGAGATTGGGACAGCATGAGAGAGAAGCTCAACTGGCCGCGGGTGCAGTTATATGTTAATATTTATATATTCGCATGCCAGAACTTTCACACTTCACCTCGGAATTCTTCAAAGCGCTTTCGCATCCCCTGCGAATCAAGACCCTTGATGCCCTGCGCGGTGGCGAAGTCGGCGTGAACGAACTGAGCGTCCGGTTGGGGGTGGAGCAGACCACGCTTTCGCAGCAACTGGCAGTGTTGCGCAAGAGCAACATCGTCGTCGGGCGCAAAGAAGGGCAGAATGTGTACTATTCCGTGCGGGATGCGGAGATCTTTCGTCTGCTCGACGTCGCCCGGAAGATCTTCAACAACCAACTGATCGACGTGCGCGACCTGCTGGCACAACTGAAAACGGCAGCCAGAACATGAGCCCGGGTTTCGCATTTCCCGGCGAGCTGCTCAAAAAACCGGCATCGGTAAGGCCAACATCGGTCGGCATGCGGACCGGTGATCCAATCATCTGAGTCATTTCATGATCAACCTGTTGTTCAATTCGTGCCTGGTCTTGCTCCTGGCGGTGCCGGTATTGACTATGGCCCTGGCACGATGGAAGAAAGCCCGCTATCTGCCCGCGATTTTTCTGATGGCCGCGCTTGGGTCCGGCGGGGGTGCAGCAATAGAGACGCTGCTGGGTGGGAGCAGCGTTTCCCTTGACCTGACCTGGCTGGCTCCCTATCCGTTTGCTTTGGCTCTGGACCGGTTGAGCGCATGGTTTCTGTTGCTGCTTTCGGCAGCCGGCGCGCCCGTGGCGCTGTTTTCCGCTTCTTACGTGGAGCGGCATTATTCGGGCGCAAGACGGCACTGGCTCTGGGCATTGCTGCCGCTTTTCCTGCTTTCCATGGTGCTGGTGGTGACGGCCTCGACGGCCTTTGCCTTTCTCTTCGGCTGGGAACTGATGACGCTGTTTTCGGCAGGCCTGGTCGCGATTGACGGATACGACGGCGAACGGCGCCGCAACATCTACATCTACCTGCTTATGATGCATGCCGGCACGGCTGCCGTCATCGCTGCTTTCCTGGGATTCCTGCCCCACGCAGCGAATCTCGATTTCGCCTCAATGCGCGCCGGCGCGCCTTTCATGACGGCGGGAGCAAGAGCGGCGATTTTCCTGCTGGCCTTTGCCGGCTTCGGTGTCAAGGCCGGAATTGTTCCGCTGCATTTGTGGCTTCCCAAGGCTCATCCCATCGCACCCAGCCCGGTCTCGGCGCTGATGTCGGGAGTGATGCTGAAGACCGCTGTTTATGGCTTTATTCGATTCGCCTTCGATCTGCTGGGCACCGGCGGTCCTGCGTGGTGGGGCTACCTGGTGTTGGCAGCGGGCGCGGTTTCCGCCCTGCTGGGCGTACTTTATGCCATCTCCGAGCACGATCTGAAGCGTCTGCTCGCCTATCACAGCGTAGAGAACATCGGGATCATTTACCTGGGCATGGGCGCGGCCATGATCTTTAACGCGCAGGGTGCTCCGGGGTGGGCCGCGCTGGCGCTCACGGGCGCTTTGCTGCACTCGCTTAACCATGCACTGTTCAAGAGCCTGTTGTTTCTGGGAGCCGGCGCCATCACCGACGCCACGCATACCCAGGATTTGGAAGAGCTGGGCGGATTATTCCGCAACATGCGCGTGACGGGAATCGTTTTTCTGGTCGCATGCTGCTCGATTGTGGGATTGCCGTTGTTCAACGGCTTCATCAGCGAATGGCTCACCTTCCGCAGCTTTCTCGCCGGCGGGGAATTGACCGACGTGGCAGCGGCTATCATTCTGCCGCTTTCGGCCGGAGTGCTGGCGCTGGTGGGAGGGCTGGCCGCCGCGTGCTTCGCCAAAGTGTACAGCGTGGCTTTTCTGGGCCGGCCTCGCAGTGCGGAAGCCGAGCACGCGCGCGAGGTTCCGTGGGCAATGCAAACCGGCATGGCGCTGCTGGCAGCCGCCTGCATCGCCATCGGAGTCGCGCCTTCGCTGGTGCTGGGGCTGGCCGGCGGCATTGCGCAGCAATTGATTCCCGGCGCCATTGTGCCGGCGGCGGCGGGCATGCTCTTTCAGTTCATTCCGTGGGTCGCCGTGTTCGTGGCGGCGGTTGTCGTTGTGGGTCTGCTCATTCCGAGGGCTCGGCGCACCACGCCCACCTGGGCGTGCGGAATGCCGGGCCTCGACAGCCGCATGCAATACACTTCGACTTCGTTTTCCGAACCGCTGCGCAAGGTCTTCGAGCGGGTCTACAAGCCGGATCGCAGGCTCGAGATTCAGCCGCCGGACAAGCCGTTTTTCCCGTCTTCGATCTCCTACAGCTCGGTGAGGACCACTTCATTTGAGCGTTCGCTTTACCGTCCGGCTGTGAACGGGATTGTGGCCACCGCCAAATGGCTTCGCCGCATGCAGACGGGCAACATTCAGGTCTATCTGCTGTACATGTTCCTGGCGCTGATCGCTGCGCTGATTTACATGAGGTTCTCATGACGACGGCTGTTGACCTGGTGCCAGTTTCTCGTGCTCATCGGCGCCGCTCCGCTGTTGCGCGGCGTGGTGGCGCGAATCAAGGCGCGCATCCAGAATCGCCGGGGGGCAAGTATCTTTCGTCCTTATTCCGAGATCTGGAAGCTCTTCCGGAAGGAAGACCTGGTTCCGCCTACCGCTTCCGCGATTTTCCGGCTCTGTCCGGTCGTCCTGTGTGCGGCGACTGTGGCCGCCGCGGCCTTTGTGCCGGTGTTACGCCCATCGGCTCTGCTCGGCAATCAGGGAGACATCATTCTGCTGGTCTATTTGCTGGCGCTGGGCCGGTTCTTTCTTGTTCTGGGAGCCATGGATGGCGGCAGTTCCTTCGGAGGCATGGGGGCGAGCCGCGAAGCGCTGGTCTCGACGCTCGCCGAAGCTCCGCTGCTGCTGGGCTTGGTTGCGGTTGCGATTGTCGCGCATGGCACGAGCATCGCCGACCATTGTGCAGTGGACGGCCGGCGCGGCTTCCTTTCGAACTTTCGCCGGTGCATGCCTTTGCCTGCGCGGCTCTGGTTCTGGTCACCATCGCGGAAACCGGCCGCATTCCGGTCGACAATCCCACCACGCACCTGGAACTCACGATGATTCACGAAGCCATGGTGCTGGAGTACTCCGGGCCCGAGCCTGGCGCTGATCGAGTGGGCGAGCGCCATCAAGCTGAATCTCATGATGTCGCTTCTGGTGGCGCTGTTTCGTTCCGTGGGGCATGGCTGCGAGCGCTTCTGTTCCCGCGCTGGCAATTGCCAGGCTGGCGGCGTCGTGCTCAAGATGGCAGTTGCTGGCCATGGCGCTGGCGGTGCTGGAAAGCAGCGTGGCCAAGCTGCGCATGTACCTGGTGCCGGAATTTCTGGGCATGGCAACTGCAGCATCGATTCTGGCGGTGGTGTTCACTGCCTTCAAGAGGTAGAGATGGGACTGGTTGAATTCGCGGCGGCTAAGACACTGGCATCGTCGGCTGTGTTCCTGTTCATCACTGTGCTGCTGATCGCCGCGGCAAAGCGGATCTCCACATGCATCATACTCTTCGCAGTGCAGTGCGCGGTGATCACCGCGCAGATTGTGGCTCTGGCCTATCATGCGTCATTCCGGCGAGGCTCTTCGTGGTTGCCGCCGTGGTGTTTGCTGGTCAAGGTGCTGGCGATCCCTTACGCGCTGCTGCGCATACCGCGAGCAGTCTCAAGGTTCCGCCGGCCGTGGCATGCCTCCACCACTCCGGCGCAATCTGTCTTTATTGCCTCCGGCCTCATCGCTGCTGGCCTTTGCCGGTGGTCCAGCCCTACGCGCGGGCCTTCGCGCTCGATTCCGAAATGCTGGCCGCGGCCACGGCCATTGTGCTTACCGGCGGCTTTCTCATGGTCAGCCGGAAGAAAGCTCTGATGCAGGTGATCGGGCTGCTGGTGCTGGAGAACGGAATCTTTCTGGCGGCGCTGACCACGACTTTCGGCATGCCGCTTGTCATCGAGATGGGCATCTTCTTCGATCTGCTGATGTGCGTGCTGCTGATGGGGGTCTTCGTGTTCCGCATCCGCGAGACCTTCGAGCACGTGGATGTCTCCAAGCTGCGGCGGTTGAGGGGCTGAGCGAATGATACTGTGGCTTCACATTACTGTTTCCGTCTGGCTTCGGCATTCCTGCTGCTTGCCTTCACGTACTGCAAGGGCGGCCGTCCGGGCCGCTCTCGGCGTCGGAGCCGCTGAGGTGCTGCTGCTGGCTAACTGCGCATGGAAACTGCGCGCAGATGGCGTGCTGAGCAGGGCCGCTACCTCCGCGCCGATGGTCTCACTCTTGTTCTTCCTGATCAATCTCGGGCTCATATTCGCCGTCGTGCTGGTCTACTCGGCCGGGTATCTGCGCCATGTTCCGGGCGGGACGTTTCTCTTCGCCGCGCTGGTTTTACGCGCTGGTGTTCCTGTTTCTGTTCACCTTGCTGGCCGCCTACCTGTCGTCCAATCTGGGCGTGCTCTGGATCGCCATCGAGGGCACGACTCTCGCTTCGGCCCTGCTGGTCGGCTTCTACAACACCGAGGGCGCGGTGGAAGCCGGCTGGAAGTACCTGATCATGTGCACGGTGGGAATTGCATTCGCCCTATTCGGAACCATCGCGCTTTATCTGGCGGCCGTGCGCGGCGGCGTTCCCGCCGATCTGCCGCGCTCGACTGGACGGCGCTGATGGCTGCCTCGCCGGGCCTGAACGCGGCACGCGACCTGCTCAAGCTGGCCTTCGTCTTCGTTGTCGTCGGCTACGGCACCAAGATCGGTTTTGTGCCCATGCACAGTTGGCTGCCCGATGCCCACGCTGAAGCTCCCGCCCCCATCAGCGCCATGCTTTCGGCGGTGCTGTTGAACTGCGCCATGTATGCCTTGCTGCGCCTCGAAGCCATCACCTCCCATGCCATCGGCAGCGGCTTCAGCCACACGTTGCTGCTGGCCTTTGGCTGCCTTTCTCTGGTCGCCGCCGTCTTCCTGATGATCGTGCAGCGCGACCTGAAGCGCCTGCTGGCCTACAGCAGCATCGAGCACATGGGAATCGTTGCCCTGGGCGTGGGCATTGGAGGTCCGCTGGGCCTGTTTGGCGCGCTGCTGCACGCCTTCAATCACTCGCTGGCCAAGACGCTGTTGTTTTTTACCACCGGCAAGGTCCGCGATACCTTCGGCACGCTTCGCATCGACCGCATTCGCGGCATGGCGCGCGTGCTGCCTTACACCAGCATTGTGCTGGTCGTAGGCGGCGTTGCGCTTGCCGGCCTGCCGCCTTTCGGTCTTTTCATCAGTGAGTTTGCCATTCTCATCGTCCGCCTTCACCGGAAGTCATTACCTGCTGGCCGTGCTCATGCTGGTTGCATTTTCCATCGGCTTCGGAGCGCTGCTTTTTCCATCTGCCAGCGCATGTTGAGCGGCGAGCCCCGGGTCTCGCGCGGAGGCATAAAAATACGTGGCTTCGGAAGCCGCAGCCATGTGCGTCTGCGGAGTTTGCCTGCTGGTTCTCGGGCTTGCACATTCCGCCGGTCTTCACCTCCATGCTGCACAACGCAATGGCGGTGCTGCAATGAGCGCGCTGATCCGTTCTTCCAGAAGCCTCAAGCGGCATTGCACGAGGCCCTGGCGCTTCTTGAAGGCCGGCAACTCCCGGCTGGTTTCCATCTTCGGCAGCATCGATGACGATGGGCCGCTTCGCGCGCATTACCTTCTCGATGTGGACAGACGGGAATATCGGCTTTTCAGCGGCCATGTCTATGGCGCGCTCCCTTCGGCCACGGACATCGTTCCGGCAGCCGCATGGTACGAGCGCGAGTTGCACGATCTCTACGGCGTCGAGATTGAGGGCCATCCGAATCTGCAGCCGCTGGTGTTTCATGAGGGCTGGCCTGAGGGAGTTCATCCGCGTCCAGGCCTCTTAAAGGCGCCGCTCTCGCGCGAATACCGCTTTCTGAAGGTCGAGGGCGAAGGCGTTTGCGAGGTTCCGGTCGGGCCGGTGCACGCCGGCATCATCGAGCCCGGCCATTTCCGCTTCAGCGTCGTGGGCGACACCGTGCTGCACCTCGAACTGCGTCACTTCTACACGCACAAAGGCGTTGAGGCGATGATGGAAGGCAGGCAGGTCCCGGATGGCACGATGCTGGCCGAATCGGTCTCCGGCGACAATAGCTTTGCGCATGCGGTGGCCTATTGCCAGGCTGTCGAGAATGCCTTCGGGATTTCCGTTCCGCCGCGCGGCCGCGCCCTGCGGATGATTGGCCTCGAACTAGAAAGAATGCTGGCTCACATGGGCGATTTCGGCGCGCTTTGCGGCGACGTCGCCTTCAGCGTGCCCGCTGCTTACACGGCACGGCTCAAGGAATCGTTGCTGCGGGCCTCCGCCCGCGTGACCGGTACTCGCTTCTGGCGAGGGCTCTGCCGGCCCGGCGGAATGCGCCGCGACCTGCCGGCCGAAGGATTGCTTTCGCTCGCGGAGTGTGTCGCTGAAACAGCACAGGACTTTGCAGAACTGGCGCAGAAATGCCTCGATACGCCATCCGTGCAGAATCGCTTTGAAACCACGGGGATTCTCAAAAAGAACGAGGCGCGCGCCCTATGCGTTGTCGGTCCGGTGGCGCGCGCCAGCGGGCTGCGAACCGATGTCCGACGCGATCATCCTTATGGCCACTACCGCACTGTCACTGTCGATGTTCCGTCCCATAGCGCTGGCGATGTGATGGCTCGCGCGCGCATCCGCACCGAGGAGACCGCAATCTCCGCGCTCCTGATTACAAAGGCTATCAAAGAGATGCCCTCGGGGGCCGTTGCAATTACGGTTCCCTGGCAGGCAAGCGCCGAAGGCTTTTCGGCGGTCGAGTCTCCGCGCGGAGAATTGCTCTACTACCTGCGCGTGCGCGAAGGCCGTATCCGTCGTTGCCACATCAAATCACCCTCGTTCCAGAACTGGCCTGCTCTTCCGCTCGCCATGCCGGGCAACATCATTGCCGACTTTCCATTGATTAATAAAAGCTTCAACCTTTCCTACTCCGGATGTGACCGATGATTTTCGACGTAGCCGCACAAAGCCTGGCCGGCAAAACCGTGCTTCTGCCGCTTGAGCAACTGCTCGGCGACTGCACAGGCAGCCGCATGCCGGAAGTGGTTGCCGGACGGCTGAACATCGAAGCAGCCAGCCAGGCGGCGGCAGCTTGCCCTGTGCAGGCCCTATGGCTGGAAGAGCAGGACGGTCTTCGTCAGCTCCTGCTGGATTACGGCAAGTGCACAGGCTGCGGCCGCTGCATCGAGGCGGGCGGCGGAGCATTACGAGCCGCGGCATCGGGCGTTCCCTGCGGCGTTGCGCGCTCTGCGCTCATTCGCCGCTGGAACGTGGAGACGGGGAGTGAAATCACCTCAGAGGATGCAGCCCTGGACGCCGCAGGCAGGCAGATCCGCTCCCTGCTAGGGCGCGCCCTGAATATCCGCCAGGTCGATGCGGGCTCATGCAACGGATGCGAGGCAGAAATCGGCGCGCTCACCAGCCCTTACTACGATCTCGAGCGCTTCGGCATTCACTTCGTGGCATCGCCCAAGCATGCTGACATGCTGCTGGTCACCGGTCCTGTAACGCGCAACATGGAAGAAGCGTTGCGAAACACCTATGAGGCGACGCCATCGCCAAAGCTGGTGGTTGCCGTCGGCGCCTGCGGTTGCTCTGGAGGCATCTTTCAAGGCAGTTATGCAATCAGCGGCGCAGTGGATGCGGTGATTCCCGTGGACGGTTACATCCCCGGCTGCCCGCCTACGCCCGCGATGCTTCTCACAGGCATCCTGAAGGTCCTGTTGGGCAGCACGGTCGGCCGATAGATGCTCCCTTAGGCCAGTCTTTCCCGGCAAATACGATTCGCACTTGCTAGAGCATTTTCGGAATTGGCGTAAACTATTTTGCTGCCGTGAAGGGTGGCATTTTCTTGAGGAAAATGCCACTTGAGCCCGTGGCTCCGGTCTGCAGTAATTCCGAAAATGCTTTAATTCCTGTGATCCCGTCGAAACTGTAGTTCGCCTACTTCAGCGTGAACGATTTCACGGCGATGGCATTGGGGCCGCGGCCGGCGGGCAATAACGTGAAAAGCGAGCCCGTGGCAGTGCGCACCACGGCGACATCGCCGGAGCGGGAGTCCACCACGAAGAGAAGATTGCCGGCCGAGGAGAAGGCCATCGCCGACGGGCCATCGCCAACGCGCACCGAGCCGGCGCGCTTGCCGTCGTCGATGGAGTAGAGGGTGACGTCCTGCGATTTCTGATTGGCTACGTAGAGCAGGGCGTTGTCGCGCGAGACCAGGCCCGCCACGGGGAACTCGCCGATTGCGTATGCGCCGCCGACGTCGGCCGTGCCGGTGACTACTTCCGAGATGGTATCGGAGAGCGAGTTGGAGACGAAAAGCTCGCCTCCGTCAGGTTTGAGCGCCAGTTGGACCGGCCCCTGGCCCACGTCCATCAGGGCCATGAGGCTGTCGGAACCCGTGGGGGCCAAGCGGGGCGAGGAAATGTGAGAAAGGGAAAGGGCCATCACCTGATGGCCTGAGGAGCAGGGAACGAAAGCCCGCGAAGAATCGGGCAGAATCACCGCCCCGGCAGCCCCGGGGCAACCCTCAAAGGCGGCCCGAACGCGGTGCGAGACAGGATCGACGAGGGTGACCGAGCCGGCGCCGCGGTTGGCGACCACTATTGTATTGCCGTCGGGCGAAAGACGGGCCGCCACCGGTTCCCTGTCCGTTCCAACCTGCGCAATTTCGCGGCGGGCTTTGAGGTCGATGACCGAGATCGAATTCGAGCCGGAGTTGGCGACGTAAGCAAGGGCGCCTTCGGGAGCCACATCGATCGAAACCGGCTGGCGATGAAGTGGAATGACCGCGGAGACCGCGTTGCGCTCGGCGTCAATGACCGCGAGTGTGCCATTCCCGCCCGTGGGCCCGGAAATGATTGCGTAGACCTCGTTGCGCGTCGGACTGGCGGCCACGGCAACGGGATTGGGGCCGATGGCGAACTCGCGGTCGAGCCGGAGATTGACGGCGTCGAGAACTGTAACGGTGCCGCTTGAGCCATTGGTGACGTAGACGTACTCGCGATAGTTGGCCGGGTATTGAGGGAAGTCGTGGGTGCGGCAGCCTGCCAGAGCAAGGGTAATGGCGAGAAGAATGGCGAGGCAAAGCGCGGGTTGAATCCTCGGAATCATTGCACGAGAGCGGTCAGGAATGGGCACTCCATGCATCATAAACGCGCGGCGGAGGCTGGTGCTGTGCGAGAAGGCAGGTGCAAAAAACTGAACGCCTGGAAAGCCTCTTCGGAAGGGCTTGTCCAGGCGTTGAGATCTGGGAGAAAGGTGCTACGCAGATCTGGGGTCGATGAACCCGTTATTCGGCCTCGGTCAAACTGCCGGCGGGAGCTAGCCCGCGGAGATCGATTCCTTGCGGCGGTTTGACTGAGCCCACACAGAGATCATGAACCGCAGGAACCAAGAATATCAATACAACGAAGCGAACGCCGGCCCTCCAACAAAAGTAACAAACCGCATGGATTCAGTAACGTACCCGAGGGTACCCCAAGGAAGGATGGCTCCCTTGCACATCTGGGCGCAGTCGTCGAGTCTAGCGGTCCTGTGGGCGCTTCATCGAGAGCCATCTCCGGCCTAACAGGGCAAGATAGCCCAACTGAATGAGCCATGTAATGGCGTAGGCGGCCACCGTGAACTCGTGGTTGAGACGCTCGGCAGCGTCCATTTGGCCGAGACCCGCCTGATCCCAACGCCAGAAGCAGATGGCGAGCGCCAAGGCAACGAGAACGAGCAGGAGGCTGAACGAATTTTTTTTCATCTTCAAGCTCTACGGCGGACGAGGCCGGAATTAACGCTCAGTGAGAGCGGTCAGGGCTTCCTGGGCGGCGATGCGCTGGGCGCGACGCTCGACCTGGAAGCGAATTGCAAGGATGAGCAGGCCCCATGCAAGCCAGGCGAGCACGTTCCAGCCAAAGGCGGCCAGCATGCGGGGGTCCTTGATGCCGGAATCCGGCCCGCCGCCGAATACCGGCGCCGGATGCTGCGTGCGCCACCAGCGGTTTGACATGTAAACAATGGGAACATCGAGGGCGCCGAAGATACCCAGCACGGCGGCCAGCGTCTGCAGCTCAGACCCGGCGGCAAAGCGGCGCAGCAGCAGATAGCTGACGTAGATCAGCCACAGGATCAGGGTGGTGGTCAGCCGCGCGTCCCACGTCCACCAGATGCCCCAGGCGCGGCGGGCCCACAAGGGGCCGGTAATGAGCACGACAGTGCAGAAGACAACGCCGACCTCGGCTCCGGCGAGCGCCCACGCGTCAGAAACCTGAGCCCAGTTTGGCCGGTTGCGGCGGAAGGCGAGAAAGCAGACGGAGCCGGCCAGATTGATGGCGAAGAACAGGAAAGCCACCATGGCCGAGGGCACGTGGTAGTAAAAGATGCGCTGGACCTCGTGCATGGTCTGCTCGTCGGGGGCGGCGTAGATGGCCTGGTAATAGCCCCAGAACATGAGAAGAACCGTGACGGCGGCGAGGAATCCGAAGACGAGTTTTTTCATCGGGGAACCCTGAATCAACGATTCCAGTGTACGACGGGGCGGGGGGAAACAGGGATCAGGGGTCAGGGGTCAGAAAGCTACTCCGCGTGGAGAACGACTTCGAAGAGCAGCAGGCTGGTCGTGGTGAAGATGATGTCGTAGCCGGTCAGCAGCTTGATCCAGAGCGTGGGGTCGCTGTCGCCGGTGAGGATGGAGCCGGTGGCAAGCACCATGGCGAGCAGGGCGGGCATGAAGATGGGAAAGAGAATCAGCGGCAGTAGCAGTTCGCGGTTGCGGCTGCGGATGGAGAGCGCTGCGAAGAAAGTGCCGTTGGCCACCAGAGCCCAGGTTCCCAACGGCAGCACCAGCAGCAATTGCCACGGATTGCCCGCGACGCGCAGGTTGTAAAAAACCAGAAAGACCGGGGCGAGAATGATTTGCACAATGGAGACGAAGAGGAAGTTGGCGATGACCTTGGCGAGAAACATTTCGGCGCCGGGGCTGGGGGCCATGCGCTGCGCGTCGAGGACCTGATGGCGGATTTCGCGCGCCCAGGCCTGGTTGAGCGCGGTGACCGAGGCAAAGAGCGTGGCCACGCAGAGCACGCCGCCGGCGATCTCGCGCGAGAAGGCTCCGCGGGGGTCGAAGGCCAGCGAGAACAGCACTACGACCAGCAGCGCGAAAAAAAGCATGGAGTTGATGGCCTCTTTCGAGCGCCACTCGATGCGGAGGTCCTTGGCCAGATGGAACCAGAGGGCGCGGGTCATGAACACTCCCTGCTTTCATCGAAATTGGGCCGGTCGAGTTTCTTGCATTCCCAGGTCCCCAAATGCGAGGGACCTGGGGCACCCATGTTTTTCGTGCTTTCCCAGGTCTCAAAATCGAGACCTGGGGCACCCATCATGTTTTGCCAGGTGTCAGAATGCGAGGGACCTGGGGCACCCATGTTTTTCGTGCTTTCCCAGGTCTCAAAATCGAGACCTGGGGCACCCATCATGTTTTGCCAGGTCCCCAAATGCGAGGGACCTGGGGCACCCATGTTTTTCGTGCTTTCCCAGGTCTCAAAATCGAGACCTGGGGCACCCGTCATGTTTTCCCAGGTCCCCAAATGCGAGGGACCTGGGGCACTCATGTTTGTGCTTGTGTAAGCTCGGAAAGCGCGGGTCATAAGCGGCCCTCCGGAGGGTGAGTGTCCTTGGTCAGACCGGCGACCTCGACCGGAGCGCCAATGGCGCGGATGGCGCGGAGGTAGTCGTCGGGAGGGAGCACGATCTGTGTCCCCTGCGTTCCGGCCGAGACGCTGATGCGGTCGAAGAGGATCGCCGTCTCATCGAGGAAGACCGGGAAGGGCTTTTTCGAGCCGAAGACGGTGACGCCGCCGCGAATGTAGCCGGTGAGCGGCTGCACGTCTTTGAGCGGAACCATCTCGGCCTTGCGCAGGCCTGCTGCGCGGGCAAGCTTTTTGAAATCGAGCTCGGCATCGCCGGGGATGACGGCGAAGACGTAGGAATTCGGCCCCCCAGTGGTCAGCAAGGTCTTGAAGACCTGCTCGGCGGACATGTCGATCTTTTTGGCGACGGCGATGGCGGAGAGGTCATCGGGATCGACTTCATACTCGATGAGCTCAAAGGCGATGCCGAGGGATTCGAGCAAGCGCGCGCCGTTGGTCTTCATTGCGTGCGTCCTCCGGATTCCTCACCCCACGGACCCGGACCTGTCCGAGGGGACCCCGGGACGCCGCCCGGTTCGACGCTCACCAGGCGCCCGGCGTGGAGGGTCACAAAGAAGTCGGCGATGGGGGCAGCCAGGTCGCGCTGGTGGGTGGCGAGGACGATGGTGCGGCTGAAGTGACGGAAGCCGGCGAGCAGCTCGATCATCTGGCGGGCACTGTCGGCGTCCATGTTGGAGAAAGGCTCGTCGAGCAGGAGCAGATCGGGACTCGTCATCAGCACGCGAGCCAGAGAGGCGCGCTGGCGCATGCCTTGCGAGTACTGGCCGACGTGGCGGTCGAGACCCGGATCGAGGCCCACCTGGCGAAGGGATTCGGCGGGCGACAGGCACTCACGGCCGGGATAGAGGCCGGCGAAGTAGCGCAGGTTCTCCTGAGCCGTAAGCTCGTCATAGAGCATGGAGGCGTGGCTCATGTACCCAATGCGAGCCCGCGCGGCCTGCGGTTCCAGCCCGCGCCCGCCGGGGCCCAGGAAGACGCGCACTGAGCCGAAACCGGGCCTGAGCAGTCCGGCGAGGATGCGCAACAACGTGGATTTGCCGGCGCCGTTTTCGCCCAGCAAAACGTAGCAGCGGCCGGGATCAAAATCGAGCGAAACCTGGCGCAGAGCAGCGAAGGAGCCAAAGAGCTTCGAAACCTGGTCGAGCCGGGCGGAAAGGGCGGAAGATTCGGCCTCGGCTTGAGCGTTCATTCGAGTGCTTTCGTAATTTCGAGATCCCCACCCTGGCCGCAAAAATCCGCCGCGGCGGACGGCGAGGGTGGGGCACCAATTCATCGTTACCCTGACACGGCGCCAACGCAAAAACAAACGCGAGGCAAGGATGGGCACTACTTCATATCTACCAAATCACACTGGCGCGGCACTAATTGTATGTGGAGTTGGCAGCCGGAGCGGCCCCCTGGGCAGTGGCCGGCCGCACGGTGGACGGGCTTGTGGCCGGCGCAGCGCCCGGCTGCGTGGGCGCATACTTGCTGGCGCACTTGGCCTGCAGCGCCGTGGCATGAAAGACGCCGTCACGCCCGAAGGTGCCCTCGGCCAAGGCTTGCGAATCGTCCTTGAATGTGTCCGGGGGAGGCTCGGCGCCCTTGTAGCTCACCTTGAGGACGCGGCCCTTCGCCGCATTGGGCGTATGGCTTTCAAACTCATTGAGAACGAAATCCACATGGGTTCCGTTCTGCTCAATCGATCCGGGCTTGACGAATCCTTCCACGCGAAGCTGGTTGTGGTAGGCCTTGTCGCCCAAACCACCCAGCTCGGCAATGGTCACATAGTAGCTTTTGCTGGAGCTGTAGCCGGAGTAAGCCAGCCAGCCAATCGTGCCGAGAATCACCAGGGCGGCGATTCCAATGCGCCATGAGTTAGGGGAAGGTCTCATATGTCCTATCTAAAGATACGAGTGGTAGAGCGCCGGGTCAACCGACGGGCATCGAAGCGGCTGTGGAACCCCCAACCCCCGCCGCTCGCTCCGGCGGGAGGTCCGGGTCAATCTGAGGCGGAACTTCAATCGGTTGGAGCGAAGAACTGCTCCTCGCCTTGGGAATCCCCTTCCGCGGCGGCTTCTTTTTCGAAGGCGGCCAGCTCGTCGAGCATGGCCCGGAAGGCTTTCTCGCCCGAGAGGGGCTTGAGGCGCGGATCGGCCAGGGTCTGGAAAAACCACGGGCAGCGCGCTTCGGCCGAAATGCGCAACTCGCGGAGAGCGGATTCATGGTCGCCAAGGGCTACATACACAGCCGGCGTGAAGGTGTTCAGCACGTAGCGTTCGCGGCTGAGCCACTGCAGACGCTCGAGGATGGCCTGCGCCTCTTCATTGTGGCCGGCACAGGCCAGCGCATAGGCTTGAGCCGAGGTGCCGAGATCGAAGTAGGGCAGCCGCTGGCCCAGATCGGCTGCCATGGAAACTGCCCGCGAGGTCTGGCCGTTGAAGGCGAGGACGATGATGGAGTACATTTGAGCCCCTTCGTGATCTGGAAAGAGAAGGAGCGCATTACGAGCTTGTTCGAGGCTTTCTTCCGCCCTGCCGGCGAGATGGAGCGCCCAGGCCCGGCGCGCTTGCAGCCAGGGTGAATAGGGATCGATCTGGATGCCCGCATCCAGCAATTGAAGCGCCTCTTCGAAGCGGTGCCGGCTCAACGCGAGCATGACCCGCGCGCGCGTGACCCATGGGTCGTGAGGCACGTGTTCGGAGAGAGAAAAAAGGCGAAGGGCGGTGGGGAGGTTGCGGTCGAAATGGAAGCTGATCCATCCCAAAGCGGGCAAGCTGGACTCGGCGCGGGGATCGCCTCTCGGGATCGATTGGGTGGCCGCGCGCGCCGTCTCGGCGGCCATTGTGGGCGACATAAAGCCGTATAAGGCCTGGGCGACGCAGAGATTTGCCAGATCGACGCGCGCGGCCAGAAGCGTCGGATCAGTTTCAACGACTTGGAGGAGGTCCCGAAGGCCGTCCTGCATGCGGTGGCGCTGAAGCGTCTGCCACTCGTGATGAGCCCGGAGGTACTGGTAAAAGGCCTCGCCGCGAACAGGAGCGTTTTGCTGCTCATCGGCCGAGGCCGCGGAGATGGAAAGACTCGCTCCAGCCAGGCGGAAGGCAAGCCGGGAAGCCAGCTCCGTATCGAGGTCGGGCAAGCGGTCCTGGTCAATGAGCAAGTCCTCGACCCAAAGTTGGCTGCCGTCAGAGGGCCGCGTCATCTGTGCGCGAATGCGATATTGGGACGGGAGGCTGTGCAGACTGCCGCTCAGCACCAGGTCGGCGTGGATCTTGCGGCCGATTTCCACCGCGCTGTCGCCGCGGAGGGCAAGGGTGAAAACAGAGTCCAGAGGAAGCAGGGAAACGAAATCGGGTCTGATGCTGGCCAGCCGGATAAAAGTCTGCTCGGCGATAGCAGGGCCAAGATACTCGGGAATGCCGTGACCTAATTCGAAGGGGAGAATGGCAAGCCCGGGCATGGAAGTTGAAGAGCCCAGACGGGAAGTGCGTACCTTAACCATGAAACGATACCCTCGTTTATAGACGGTTTGGATGCATTCTTCCGGAGCCAGGCGCATGCGCAAACGGGCGATGCAGTCCGGGAGCTCCTCGGCGCGGAGCCGGAGATGTTCGCCTGCGGCCTGCACAAACTGGTACGGTGCAATGACCTGACCAGGGCGGGCCAGGAGCAGACGCAACACCGAAAGTTCGCGTGCAGGAAGACGAATCAACGTCTCCCCCCTCACGAGAACTCCGTTTGCTTCCAACCGGAAGGGCCCGAAGGAATAGCTTAAATTCGACGGGGCAAGCTGGCCCGCCGCGGACCTGTTCGTCATCAGAACCAACGCGTTTCTTCGTGCTTCCCCAGTCAGCACCGGAAACGGATAGAAACCAGGCAACAGAAGTTCCGGCACGGCAAAGAAGCCCGAGGCAATTACAACCCGGGGTAAAAGTCAGTTACTCTCCTCTGAAGCCGCGCTTCTTTGAGCCATTAGTCCAGAGGTTGGTTTACCCATTATCGCCTTCTGGGGCGGAGCGAAAGGAAATTCTCGGGGTTTTTCCCCTCGGGGGTAATCAGTGAAGTTCCCCCCCCCGGGAAAGAGGATTACTGCAGAAGCACGGGGGAATGGGCTGCCGCTCAAAAAAAAGCGAGACTGACCGGGCGGGGACCGCGGCATGGAAATGAGCACCGCGGAGCGAAGTGAGGCTTTTCAGGAGCTTGTTTGCAGGCTTCGGCGTAGACTTGAGTTGCAGACTCAAATCCTTGCGTAAGGAAATGCACAATGGTCAAGGTTGCCTCCTATGCACAGTGGTCGCTGGAACCTTATTGCATCGGCCAGAAGCTGCGCGCACTGCGCACGCAAAAGCGCCTGACGCTTTCCCGGCTGGCTGCCGAAACGGGGCTCTCAACGGCACTGCTCTCGAAGCTCGAGACTGACCGCATGATCCCCACATTGCCCACGTTGGCCGCCATCAGCCGAGTCTACGGAATTGGGATGAGCTACTTTTTCGCCGAGCCGGCGCGGCACACATTGTCGATCACCCGGAAGGCGCACCTGCAAGGGAACGGACGCGGCCCGGAGCCGGTGAAGATGATTCCTCTGATCGCGGGGGGGGCGGACTCCAGGCTCCAGGCACAGATGATCGAGCTTCCCGCGGGATCGAGCGCGGTGGCGACGGACAGCTTCCGGGAGACCAACTGCCTGGTGTATGTGATCGAGGGACGGCTTCGGCTTGACGCCGGCGGAATGAGCGAAGTGCTGGAAGCGGGTGATTGCGCCTACATGGAAAGCGAGATGCCGCTGACCTGGAGCGCGGCCGACAAGCACCGCTGCCGGGCACTGGTGGTGATGCCGGGGGCGCCGCCGGCGGAGCGGTAGTGCATTAAGTCGCCAGCGGTCAAGCGCCGGCAGCGAGGCGCCCCGGTCTGGCTCGATCCCCCGACCAAGCGGCAATGACCGGGGCCCTCCGGCAGCTCAGAGCTTCCTCTGAGCGCCTTGATAAGGTTCGATGCAGAAAAAGGGCAGGCCGTTCTCCAAATGAACGTGCCGGTGCAAATTGCGCTCAAAGGCGGCAATGAGAGTGTGAAGATGAAAAACTCGGGTGCGCCACCCGCCGAGGAAATCGACTACCGGAAGATCTCCGTTACACGGAAAAAGACGGTTGAGGTTCGTGGTTCCCACCCTTCCGCAAACTACGCGGAAGGATGGGGCACCCATGATGATGAGAGTTTGAAGATGAAAAACTCGGGTGCGCCACCGGCTACGTCGTCATGCCCGAGCATGTGCATCTTCTGGAACCCCATCCGTGCTACAATGGATTTGCGCTCAGTGATTTGGCCGTGAGCGGCGGTTTGCCCTTCAACCAGGCATCTCTGCCTTTTACAGATTTCCCCAAAACCCTACAGCGTAACCTCTCCTGCCCGGAGAATGTGTCGGCAGGCCGTAGCCAGCCTGTGTGCCCTTCCTAGAATGGATCGGCACGCACCGGGGAAGAACGGGAGAGGAGCCGGACCGGCAATGAGCCTCTCCGGCGGCACCAGTTGCGTGGGTCAGCTCCGGGCGTGCAGGCATCCCAAAGCCAGCTTCGCCAGTCCCAGGGACGATTCAGGTTCTCTCTTACGCATATATCGATAGTGGGCTCGCGCCCTGGCAGGATTCGTGCGCGCGCCACAGGCCCGGTCCCGGTCGCAAGCCTCAAGGGAAAGAAGAGGCTCCCGGGATTCAGAAATGAAAGTCTTTTGACAACTCAATTTTCCGATTTCAATCTTTCGCCCGCCCTTATGGCGCGGCTCAACGCCAACAATTTTGTAACCCCGACGCCGGTGCAGTCCGGCGCCATTCCGCCCGCAATGGAAGGCCGCGACGTACTGGCCACCGCGCAGACCGGAACCGGCAAGACGCTCAGCTTCCTCATCCCCATTGCGGAGATGCTGCAGATGGCCGAGTGCCGCGGACCGGCTGCACACGCCCTCATCCTGCTGCCTACGCGCGAGCTGGCCATGCAGGTGGAGCAGGCATTCCGCGCCATCCGCCTCAACGATACGCAGACCGTGGCCCTGGTGGTGGGCGGCATGGCCGAACATGCGCAACTCGATGCCATTCGCCGCGGCGCCAAGCTGATTGTGGCCACGCCCGGCCGTCTGGAAGATTACCTCCAGCGCAAGCTGGTGCGCCTGGGCGCGGTCAAGGTCCTTGTGCTGGACGAAGTGGACCGGATGCTCGACATGGGCTTCCAGCCCTCGATCGCCCGCATTGCGGCCACGCTGCCGGCCGTGCGCCAGACCCTCTGCTACTCGGCCACGCTGGAAGGCGATGTGAAGGAAGTGGCGCGCAAATATCTCAACCAGCCGGTCCGCATCGAGATCGGGTCGGTGCTCAAACCCACGGAGAACGTGGCTCTGCGCGCCTTTGAGGTGGCTCCTGAGAACAAACAGGAGCTGCTTGAGCACCTGCTGGACGCCGAGAAGGGCCGCTTCCTGGTTTTTGTGCGCACCAAGCATGGCGCCGACCGCGTGGCAAGGCGCCTGACGCGCAACGGCCACTCGGCTACGCAGATTCACGGCGACCGCTCGCAGTCGCAGCGCAATGCCGCCCTGCGCAGCTTTACCGAGGGCCGTCACCGCGTGCTGGTGGCGACCGACGTGGCCGCCCGCGGCATCGACGTGGCCAACATCGCCCACGTGGTCAATTTCGACATGCCCAGGGAGGCCGAGGACTTTGTGCACCGCGTCGGCCGCACCGGGCGCATGGATGCCAAAGGCGTAGCATCCACCTTCACCGCCCCGGCCGAGCGCAAGGAATTGAGCAAGATCGAGCGGACCCTGTCGATCCAGATGAAGCGGTTCCGGGTGAGGTCGGTAGGAGAGAAACAGCCGGTCCAGAGCAGGCAGCGGATAGCTGCCAGCCGCGAGCGGCCAGCCTTTAGCTATTAGCTCTTTGCTCTTAACTCTGTCTTAGCTGGGCAGGCACGGCGGGAAGGCTTGGGTTTGTGGATTCCCTGGGTTCTGGATGCAGGACCCGGGAGATCCTGCCCGCTGTGCGGACGTTCACTTGTTGCAACCGCCGGAGGGATTCTCTGCTCTTAGGTCGCCGGCCTCACGCGGGAATCGCAGGCAGTCGTCGCCGGAGACTCATTCGCCCAGTTGAGAAGAGAAACCACGCAAGCCACGCCAGCGGCGTCCAGACAAATGCCCAGGAAGTGATTTCCGCTCCCAGCACAACTTCAAGCAGCGCCGCTCCGGCGAAAACCCCGAGCGGCCAGATGGGGCGATGCGCCTTTTCGGCCGCACAGGCGCCCGCCAGGATCGCCGGCAACAGGAGCGACTCGTCGGTGAAAAAGCCATAGGGCGTGCAAACACAGCCCACCAGAAACAGCAACAGGCCGTGATCCATCCAGTCCCAGGAGAGGCGATGGCGCCAGTAATACCAGGCTGCCCAGGCTGCGGCCAGCAATTCGAGCGCGTATTGCGACCAGGCCGGGTGCGAAGGCAGAGCTAAACGCAGAGCCGCGCTTACCGTGGGCGCGGCCTCGTTGAGCGCTCCGCCATGGCGGATCATGTAGAAGTACTGCTGCCAGGCATGCGAATCAAGGCTCCAAGCCAGGGCGCAACTGGCCACGACGGCCAGGAGGAATCCGGCGAGAACGGCGAATTTCCGTCGGCTGAAGATCCAGATCAGTACGGCCAGGCCGAATGGAAGAAAGAGGTGCGGCTTGAGCGCGCAGAACAGCAGCGCCGCGCCGGCAGCCATAGGGCGAGTACGGTGAAAATACAGGAAAAGCACGACGCCGAGGAGCAGAAAGACGCCGAACTGGCCGGCCATGTAGCAAACCAGCACCGGGGGAAATACAAAGCCCAGAAGATGAAAGGGGCTGTGCGGCTTGCCATTGAGCCGCCAGATCAGCCAGATCGAGAGAGCAACCATGCTCTGGAGCGCCAGGAGCCAGAGGATGAGGCCGGCTTTAGGGCTCAAATGCCCGAGAGAAGCAACCAGAAAGAGGGCCAGAGGCGGGTTGCGCATCAGCAGCACAGGAACGGCGGGATCGCGTCCGGCTGCCAGTTCCAGATTGCGCGCTGCCTCCGCGCCATAGGGATTCTGGCCCTGGGCGACGAGCCGGCCGGCCGCCCAGTAACTGATGAAGTCGCGGCCGGCGGCGTTCTTGTCGCTCAGAGTGAAGGAATATACGGCAAATATGAAGATAATGCCGGTAGCTACAATGCCGGCCGCTGCCATCTTGCGTGTGCGTAAATGCAAAGGGAGACCTCTTCACCCCCGGGTCGAGTCGGCTCGATCTTAGCATGCGGCGCACCAGCCATGTGTAAGACAGGGCCTCCCGGTCTGCGCGCCTCAGCGACCTGGCACCGTTCGAAAACGGGGCAGAAGATTCGTTGACTTAGGGGGGTAAAATCGAGTAATCTGAAATCCTTGCGCGAGTTGCGCCGGGGCGAGGGTGTGTGTATTCCCGACCGCCCGGCAGGCCAGGATGTGCCGGAGCAAGTTTTCGGCCGCCGGGTAGAAACAAGGGGCCTAGCCCTGAGTGTGAAGGCGCGCGCGCAATCCTCACCCGAACAGGATTTGTTTGGCAGTGGGTGGATTCCAGGCCCTTGCGCGTTTTGCGCGGGTCTATGATTTTTTGGCTTTCCGGAGAGCGGATTTCGGCGCATCCGGTCAGCTTCAGGTAAGGCGGAGTGCGATGACAACTTTTGTTCCGAGCGGCAAGGACATCAGCCGCAAGTGGTACGTGATGGACGCCTCGGGAGAGACCCTGGGCCGGCTGGCTACAAAAGCCGCAAGTGTGCTGAGCGGCAAGCTGAATCCCAGCTACTTGCCGTATATCGATATGGGCGATCACGTGATCGTGATCAACGCTGAAAAGGTCCGCCTGACCGGCCTGAAGTCGGAGAAGAAGGTGTACCGGCGCTACACGGGATTTCCGGGCGGTCTGCGCGAGGAGTCATTCACGCGCCTGATCAGCCGCAAGCCGGAAAAGGTCCTGGAAGAAGCGATCAAGGGCATGCTGCCCAAGACGAAAATGGGCCGGTCGATGGCATCGAAGCTGAAGGTCTATCGCGGCGACAAGCATCCCCACCAGGCGCAGCAGCCGGTGGAAATGAAGATTGCGTAAAAGCAGCTACTAGCTGCTAGCTTCTAAGCTCCTAGATTTTTGATTGCAGGAGCAAGCGTCCGGGGAAAGCCGAGAAGATTGGCGCACGTACGAAAAGAGCTAGAAGCTAGAGGCTAGAAGCTAGGAGCTAAAAACGAATGGCGGATCTGGTGCAGTATTACGGGACGGGGCGGCGCAAGTCGGCGATCGCGCGCGTGTTTCTGCGTCCCGGCACAGGCGAGTGGAAGGTCAACGAGAAGGCCTTCGACGAGTATTTCGTGACCGAACAACAGCGCGTCTCGGCCAAGCGGACGCTGGTCGTGGCCGATTTGGCGTCAAGCTTCGACGTGCTGACCACCGTGCGCGGCGGCGGCGTGAGTGCGCAGGCCGACGCGGTGAAGATGGGCATTGCCCGCGCCTTGATTGAGTTCAACCCTGAGCTGCGCAAGCTGCTTAAGGCCGAGGGCCTGATGACTCGCGATGCGCGCCAGAAGGAACGCAAGAAGTACGGGCAGAAGGGCGCAAGAAAGCGGTTCCAGTTCAGCAAGCGCTAGCGCTTGCGAGTTGTCAGTTGGCAGTTCTCAGTTCTCAGTTTTGCCGGGTGATTCGGGCTTCTGACAACTGATCACTGACAACTGACCACTGCTTTTCAAATCTCCCCGCAAGGGGCATCAATTCCGGCCGAGCCGGAATGCAGTCCACAAAGGAGGACCATTGGCCACCATCACCATGAAGGAACTGCTCGAAGCGGGAGTCCACTTCGGGCATCAGACCAAGCGCTGGAACCCAAAGATGAAGGAGTACATCTTCGGCGAGCGCAATGGAATTTACATCATCGACCTGCAAAAGACGCTGAAGCTGTTCAAGGATGCGTCGAAGTTCGTCACCGAACTGTGTTCGGGCGGCAAAACAATTCTGTTTGTTGGCACCAAGCGCCAGGCGCAGGATGCCGTGGCAGAAGAGGCCACCCGGGCGGGCATGCCCTATATCAACCAGCGCTGGCTGGGCGGGCTGCTGACCAACTGGGTGACGGTGCAGAAGTCGGTGAAGCGCCTTCAGGAACTGGATGAGATGGCCGTGGACGGCCGCTACGAACTGCTGACCAAGAAGGAAGTGATCCGCCTGGAACGGGAGCGCAAGCACCTGCAGGCAAACCTTGCCGGCATCAAGACCATGAAGCGGCTGCCGGATGCGGTCTTCGTGGTGGACTCGAACAACGAGGCGATCGCGGTGAAGGAAGCCCGCAAGCTGGGCATTCCGGTGGTGGCCGTGGTGGACACCAACTGTGACCCGACCGTGGTGGATTACGTGATCCCGGGCAACGACGACGCGCTGCGCGCCATCCGGCTGTTCACTTCGAAGATCGCCGATTCGGCGGCCGAAGGCGTGAACCTGGTGGGCGACAAGGCCTTCGAGGAGATGCCCGAGGCAATGGTGGAAGCCGGCGGGCAAGCGGCAGAAGCCGCACCGGCCGAGGACGATGTCGAAGGCTTCGTGGCTGCGCTGGGCGTCGGAGTCCGCAAGGCTCCGGCCGCGGTCACCTCCCTGGAAGAGGCCGAGGCCGCCGAAGGGTTCTAATCTTATTCGCGCATTGCGGTGCGCATAGTTGAGCGAAGCGTGGCCGCGCGAAGGGTGTGCCACGCTTTTCTTGTGCCGCCAAGAGCGCGGGACGACCGGAGCGGATACGGCGCGAGGCGCCACGATAGAGAACGAGTCCAATCAAACGGAAAAGAGAGATGACTGTGAGCGAGAAAATCGATGCCAAGCTGGTGAAGGAATTGCGCGAGAAGTCGGGCGCGCCTATGGGCGACTGCCTGAAGGCTCTGCAGGAGACGAAAGGCAACATGGAAGAGGCCTTCGTGGTGCTGCGCAAGCGGGGTATGGCCTCGGCGCAGAAGAAGGCCGCGCGTACCACGAACGAGGGTGCCGTCGGCTCCTATATTCACGCCGGAGGCAAGATCGGCGTGGTGTTGGAGCTGAACTGCGAGAGCGACTTTGTGGCCCGCACGCCGGACTTCCAGGAACTGCTCAAGGAAGTGGCCATGCACATCGCGGCCTCCGATCCCCGCTATGTGAAGCGCGAAGACGTGACCGCCGAGGATCTGGAGCGCGAGAAGGAGATCTACCGCGCCCAGGCCGCCGCCACCGGCAAGCCCGCGCCGGTGATCGAAAAGATCGTCGAGGGCAAGATGAGCAAGTTTTACGAAGAAGTCTGCCTGCTCGAGCAGCCCTTCATCAAGGACCAGGCCGTCAGCATTAAGGAATTGATCGCGCAGAAGGTGGGCAAGCTGGGCGAGAACATCACGGTGCGGCGGTTTGCGCGCTTCAAGGTGGGCGCGCCGGAGTGGACGGTGTCGCAGACCAAGGCTGTGGAAGCGGCGGCGGAGTAGCGAGTCGGCGAGCAGCAAGTCAGCGAGTCAGCAAGTTAGCGAAGGGCAGCCCCAACACGGCTGCCCTTCTGCTTTCAGCGAGCCATTCAAAACCGTATTCCACCAAGCCTCGGAAGTGGTATTCTGGCTCGTCATTCCATTCCAACCGGGAGTGTGACTTGTGAGAAAGGGCATTCTGTTTGCAATCGTCGGGCTGGTGTTTCTGGCAGGGTGTGGAAACCAGGGGAACAAGGCTGCGAGCACCGCGGCTCAGCCCAAAGCGCCGTCGTTCCCGTACAAGCTCGCGTTTGACACGGCGCCGGCCAAGCCGAACCCGGCCGGCATCACCATTCCGGCCATCAAGTACACGGCCAATCCCAACTATGTGGAGCGGAGAGCCAGCCTCGTGGTGTGGTTCGACCCCTCGGGAGCCAAGCAGAATCAGACGGTGCTGAACCAGATCATTCTGGCTCCGTTCGACATCTCCGGCACCGAAGGTACGCTTCCCGCCGATACGATCAAATCGGCCGATCAAGGGCTCGCGACCCTTCTCGGGTCGTACTGCATGAAGGGGAAGATCAAGGCCAAGGTGGTGCTGGTCCGTTCGTCGATCACTCCCACGGCTGACGATGAGGAGATCGATGCCAAGCGCATGTCGGACTGGCTGCCCATCGAGCTTGATTTCAAGAATCCCCACCCGAAATGCTAGTCCGCATCTCTCACGCGCTGCCGCTCGCCATGGCGCGACTATTCGATTGCCGGCGGGTTTTTAACGGTGGACAGCAATGGACAGGGTGTCTTTATCGCGCGAAAAAGAGCGCGGTGAAGTTCGCCCCGCAGCCGCTCCATCGCCGCAAGGCGGTCGAATCGAATACTCTTTCCTGAGACGGCGATGAGAAGGTTTTTCAAAACAGTGCAACGGTTGATCGCCCGGTCGTTGGAAGATGACCTGATCAACCTGGCCAAGGCCGCGGCCTACTCCGGGATGTTGATGCTCTTTCCGGCGATGCTGGTGGGAACCGTGCTGCTGTCGCTTGTGCACGAGGGAACGACGCTGTCCGGGGAGATGCGGGGCACATTCGAGCAATTCCTCCCCGCCGACACCCTGGATCTGATCCAGTCCTACGTTCTCAGCCGGCGCGTGGTGACCGGTCCGCTGATGGTGTCGGCTACCTGCCTGAGCCTTTTTGCCGGGCTCGGCGTGATGCTCTCGCTGATGGAGGGGTTTCGCCGCGCTTACGGGCTGCCCCCGGATGAGTGGGGTTTCTGGACACGTCGTCTGCGCGCTCTGCTTCTGGTTCCCATCGCGCTTGTGCCTCTTGCGGTGGCGACTCTGGCCATCGTCTTTGGCCAAGGGATCGAGCACTGGATGATCGCCAACGCCCGCCACGAGTTGCGCCATATCGTCATCTTCTTCTGGCGCATGGTGCGTTGGCTGGTGGCGCTGATCACCAGCGCCGCGGTAATGTCGGCGCTCTATCACTTTGGAACGCGGCACAAGGAACACTGGACGCGAATGGCGCCCGGCGCCGTTACGGGCACGCTGATCTGGTTTCCCGCGACTCTCGCCTATGGCTTTTATGTCACGCGGGTGGCGAATTATTCTCTGCTCTACGGCTCTTTCGGCACCGGCATCGCCACGCTCGTCTGGCTCTACATCACCAGCTTCAGCGTGCTGCTCGGCGCGGAGCTGAACGGGCTCCAGTATGGCCGCCGGCAGAGGAGACGCCGCGCCGCGGAGGCTGCATCCCGTCAAGACGAACCCAGAGTTACGGGCGCTTCCTGACGTCTCCAGGCCTGCGGTCCGGTTAAAGAGGTTTCCAATTCATCCATCCCTTTTGAGAGGACCCTCTGGCAGTGTGTTGCCGCCGGGTGAGGTCTACCAGAGGGCAAGGATGAGGAGGGCGGCGTAAACAGAGGAGAGCGCGAGCGCTCGCAGGCCGACGAGTGTGAGCGGCATCTGGAGATAAGCGGGGTCGCGCTGGCGGCGGAGGTCGTAGAAGTAGCCGAAGGCGGCAAAAAGAAGCGCGACGGCGAGGATGGGCAGGCGGAGGAAGAGGGCCGCCAATGCCGTGGCGGCGAGCGCAACGACGGCCAGGTGAGCCGCGCGGCGAGAGCGGGCAGCCGAGGCCGAAGGCGAGCGAAGAGCAATGCGAGCATCGAGGCGGGCGTGGACGACGAGGATGCCGGCGGCGGCCTGAAGCGCGAGGAGAATCCAGAGCCACCAGCACCAGGGAGCGACGGCGGAGATGCCGGAAAGCGACGTGGCCAGCGAGGTGGAGGTGAGCGCGGCGGCGCTGGCGATCTGAAAGAGCGTGGAGCGTTGGCGATTGGTGACGTTGACGAAGATGGCGAGCGCCGAGTAGGCGGCGATGCCGAGACTCATCGCGAGAAGAGCACGAACGGGCCACACGGCGACAATGACGAGAGCGCTCGCGACAAAGATAAGGCTCCAGCCGCAGAACCAGCGCAGTGCCGCGGCAGATTCAGGACGGCGTTGACGCCAGACGAAGCGTTGGCGGAAGAGAAGGACGAGGGGGTCCTTGGCGGCCATAGCAGAAAATGCCGCGGTGAGCGTAGCAAGCTCAGCCCATCGCCAGGTGCGAAGCAGAATGGCGGCGCAGACGATGGGGGCAAGCAGCATGGCCGTGGCCCCGTGCTCGCGGGGCAAGTAGCGGGGAGCGTGGCGCGGGGCGGTGCGAGAAGTCATGGGCGAATGGCGAGCGCTGCTGTGGGTCAATGGCTGCTTGATGAGGATAGCAGGGAGCGGTGGAGGTCAGATTTCTTATCTGCGGCGTGACCGTTGTCAGCTTTCAGCTTGTCGGTGGCGGGGGGAGTGAGGCGGCCTCCCGCCCTTCGCAGGAGCGAAGGACGGGGCACGGGAGATTTGTGGTGGAACCAGCGGCGTTGATATTCGTGGAACCAACGGCCTGAGATTTGCCGACGCCCGGCCAGGAGTATGCTCATCTTGGCGAAAAAGAACGAATTCTGCCGCGGGAGGAGCGCATGGCGACGGGAATGGAGACGGTGATTCGGGCGCCGAGAGGGACCACGCTGCGGTGCAAGGGCTGGCAGCAGGAGGCGGTGCTGCGCTGCCTGATGAACAATCTCGATCCGGAGAACGCGGAGAGGCCGGCGGACCTGGTGGTCTATGGCGGCAAAGGCAAGGCCGCGCGGAACTGGGAGTGCTACCACGCGATCGTCCGCGAGCTGGAACGGCTTGAGATGGACGAGACGCTGCTGGTGCAGAGCGGCAAGCCCGTGGCGGTGATGAAGACGCATGATGAGGCGCCGCGGGTGCTGATCGCCAACTCGAACCTCGTGGGCAAGTGGGCCACGTGGGAGCACTTCGAAGAGCTGGACCGCAAGGGCCTGATGATGTACGGGCAGATGACTGCGGGAAGCTGGATCTACATCGGCACGCAGGGAATCCTGCAGGGAACCTTCCAGACCTTTGCGGCGCTTGCGGAGAAGCACTTTGCTCAGGCGGGCGCATCCGGATCGCTGAAAGGGCGGCTGGTGGTGACGGGCGGCGTGGGCGGCATGGGCGGGGCTCAGCCGCTGGCGGTGACGCTGAACGGCGGGGTGGTGCTGGCGATTGACGTGGACCCGAGCCGCATCGAGCGCCGCGTGAAGACGCGCTACTGCGACCGCATGTGCACCCATCTCGACGAGGCGCTGGAGTTGTGCGAGGCGGCGCGGCGCGAGGGACAGCCCTTGAGCGTGGGGCTGGTAGGCAACTGCGGCGACGTGCTGCCCGAAATTGCGCGGCGCGGCGTCGAGGTGGACGTGGTGACCGACCAGACGAGCGCGCACGATCCGCTGAACGGCTACATTCCGCAGGGGCTGGCGCTCGCCGAAGCGGCAGAACTTCGCAGCAGCGATCCCAAGGAGTACGTGCGCCGCTCGACGGCGACGATGGTCGAGCATGTGGATGCCATGCTGGCGCTGCAGAAGGCTGGAGCGGTGGCCTTCGACTATGGAAACAACATCCGGCGGTTCGCCTTCGATGCGGGCTGCGCGGAGGCATTCCGGATTCCGGGCTTCGTGCCGGAGTACATACGACCGCTGTTCTGCACCGGGCAGGGGCCGTTCCGGTGGGTGGCGCTCTCGGGTGATCCCAAAGACATCGACCGGACTGACGAGCTGGCGCTTGAGCTGTTCCCTGAGAACGAGATCATGCAGCGATGGATGAGGCTGGCGCGCGGGCGGTTTGCGTTCCAGGGTTTGCCGGCGCGAATCTGCTGGCTGGGATACGGCGAGCGGGCGCGGATGGGCGAGGCCATCAACGAACTGGTGCGGAAGGGCGAAATCTCAGCGCCCATCGCGATGGGACGCGACCACCTGGACGCGGGCTCGGTGGCCAGCCCCTACCGCGAGACGGAGAAGATGCTGGACGGATCGGATGCCGTGGCCGACTGGCCGATTCTGAATGCTCTGGTGAATACGGCGAGCGGCGCAACGTGGGTGAGCTTCCACCACGGAGGGGGTGTGGGAATCGGCTACAGCCTGCACGCCGGCCAGGTGACGGTGGCCGACGGAACCGCGATGGCGGCGCGAAAGATCGAGCGCGTGCTGACCAACGATCCGGGCCTTGGCGTGGTGCGGCACGCCGACGCGGGTTACGAGCTGGCAAAGGAAACGGCGAGGGAAAAGGGGATCAGGATGCCGATGGGATAATTAGTGGCAGGGAACATAGAACATAGCGCTTCCAGAGAGACGGGATTATAGCGCCGGGATCGGGCCAGCCTTTCGACAGGATTTGGTTTTCCCGGATGGAGCCGCGGGAAGACCCTGGCTGTAGCAGTCGAAAGGTAAGGCCGATTCGAGATGACGAAAATCTGCTCGCTGTCTTTGGTAGTCCTCGCCATGGTGCTTTTCTGCCCTGCGCGATTGCATCCGCAATCCGAGGTCACGGCGCCGATTCAACTGTCAGGCGGATACTCCTACTTTTCCAACTCGTTCAATGGGGTTCCGGGAGCCCGCCAACCTCTTCAGGGCTGGGATGCCGCTGCCGCCTTTCCCGCATGGCATCAATCTGCGCTTCAAGCTGGATGTTTCGCGCTTCACAGGAACGAATCAGGGCGCCCAGCAACACGCCATCTTCATCATGGGAGGCGGCCAGTACGAGCATGCGATCGGGAAGGAGCGGCTCTTTGCCGAGGCGCTTGCGGGAGAGTGCGGACTGAACCGCTACTGGGGACCTCAGGCGATGCCGGGAGGAACCGCTTCCTTTACGAGCTTTCTGGGCGGCGGAGCGGACACGCCGATCAACAGGCATTTTGCGCTTCGCGTTGAAGGCGGATTCCAGTACACGAACTTTGCGCTCGTCCAGAGCATGAAGACCATGCTTCCCTACCGGGTTCCCGGGCTTCCCACTTATTTCGGCCGCATGTCGGCGGGAATCGTCTGGACTCCACGCTTGAACCCGGGTCGCAAGCGAAGGGCGCAGCGTCGCGCGCACGCCGCCGGCAAGCGAGCTCTACTTTGAAGATCTCAACTCGTTTGGCCATATCCACATCTTCGGCAATACCTGGTGGAGCTATCTGCACCTGGCAGGCGTCGAGTACGACCGAAACTCCTGGGGGCGATTTATCGGAGCGCGCTTGGACTACGCAGCCGAGATTCTGCCCGTCGTGATTCTGAAGCAGCCGAGCAAGACCGACGTTTGGGGAAATCGACGCAGCAAGACGTTCACCAACGTGCCTGGGATGGGGATCGCGCCGATCGGGGTTCGCCTGCTGTGGAGAGATGACAAGCCTTTGAAGTTTTACTACGCCGCCAAAGGCGGAGCGATTGCATTCACGCAGAAATCGCTCTCGCAATACGCTTCCTACGTGAACTTCAGTCTGCATCAGAGCGTCGGATTCCAGCTTCGGTTGAACGGCCGCATGGATCTCCGCGCGGGGTTCAGCGACTATCACTTTTCCAATGGCTTCGTGGTTCCCAGCAATCCCGGACTTGACGAGATGATGTGGAACGCGGGCGTTATTTATCGCCTTCGCGGGAAGCAGGGGTGATGACGAGTTCGGAAGCATTTGGTTGACAGTACAGTAAGGCGGACCTGATGGGCGATGCGAAGGGGGATCGGCCAGTGATGGCCGATCCCCCCTTGCCTTAGCCGTCCCACCCTAACCGCAAAAAATGCGGTTAGGATGGGGCACACGCCGCCGAAGAGGTTCTGTGGTTCCCGCCCATTTCACGATGAAACCGTGAAATGGACGGGGCACGGAAGCTTCCTGGGTTAGTGTTCCCAGACGCCGTTGGTGAGGTATTGCGTTGATGGAGGCGGCGGCTTTGCGGCCGGCGCCCATGGCGAGGATGACGGTGGCCGCGCCGGTCACGATGTCGCCGCCGGCGAAGACGCCCTTCTTGGTGGTGCGCATGGTCTCGGGGTCGGCGATGATGTAGTTGCGCTTGGTGACCCCGAGATCGGGCGTGGTGCTCTGGATGAGCGGGTTGGCCGTGGTGCCGACGCCGATGATGGCCACGCTGCAAGGAATGATGAACTCCGAGCCCTCGACTTCGACGGGGCGGCGGCGTCCCTTCTCATCGGGCTCGCCAAGCTCCATGCGGACGCATTTCATGCCGGTGAGCCAGCCCTTTTCGTCGCCCAGCAACTCAATGGGGTTGGTGAGGAGCTGAAATTCGATGCCCTCCTGTTTGGCGTGGTGAACCTCTTCACGGCGGGCCGGCATTTCAACCTCGGAACGGCGGTAGACGAGGGTGGCCTTGCTCGCGCCCAGGCGCTTGGAGGTGCGCACGGCGTCCATGGCTACGTTGCCGCCGCCGACGACCACAACATCCTTATTGCGGCAGTCGTAAACGGGCTGGTCGAAGTCGTCGGGCAGGTAGGCGCGCATGAGGTTGATGCGGGTGAGGAACTCATTGGCGGAATAGACGCCATTGAGGTGCTCGCCGGGAATATCAAGGAACTGCGGCAGACCCGCGCCCGTGGCGACAAAGACGGCGTCGAAGCCTTCGTTGCGCATGAGCTGCTCGATGGTGACGCTTTTGCCGACGATGACGTTGGTCTCGAATTGAACACCAAGACGGCGGAGATTGGAGATCTCCTCTTTGACAATGGCCTTGGGCAGGCGGAATTCGGGAATGCCGTAGACGAGAACGCCGCCGAGCTCGTGCAGTGCCTCGAAGACGCGCACGCGATGGCCCTTCTGGATGAGGTCGCCGGCGGCGGAAAGGCCCGCGGGGCCGCTGCCGACGATGGCGACGGATTTTCCGGTGGCCGGAGCGATCGGTGGCAGGCCAAGCTTGCCGGAGGAACGCTCGTAGTCGGCGATGAAGCGCTCAAGATTGCCGATGGCCACAGACGCGCCGCGCTTGCCGAGCAGACAGCCGCCCTCGCACTGGTTTTCCTGAGGGCAGACGCGGCCGGTGATGGCGGGCAGAGCGTTGTCTTCGCGCATTTTGGAGGCGGCTGCCAGGAAGTCGCCCGAACAGATGAGATCGACGACTGCGCGGATATTCACGCCGACCGGGCACTGCGCAATGCAGCCTGGCTTTGCGCATGCGATGCAGCGCTGCGCCTCCTGGAGCGCGGCAGCGGGTTGGAGGCCGAGATTGACTTCCTTGAAGTTGCCTGCGCGGACCAGCGGTTCCTGCTCCGGCATCAGAACGCGCGGAATCTTCATCCGCTCTTTGACGGGAACGGGATTGTGATCAGGCATGGTTAGCCTCCTTTTGCGCAGCAGCGGTTACGGGCGCCGAAGGACCAACTTCCCAGGCTTCGCGGGCGGCGAGGTCGGCGCGGAGCTGGGCAATCTCTTCGTCCTTGTGGGCTTCAAATTCGCGCAGAGAGGCGCCTTCCTTCTCGCGGTACATGGCGTTGCGCTGCATGAGAACCTCGAAGTTGACCAGCGAGGCATCGAACTCGGGGCCGTCAACACAGGCAAACTTGCTTTCCGTACCGAGCAGCACGCGACAGCCGCCGCACATGCCTGTGCCGTCGAGCATGATGGAGTTGAGGCTGACCATGGTGCGGATGCCGAGCGGCTTCGTGACCTGGGCCACGGCGCGCATCATGGGAATGGGCCCGACGGCGACGACAAAATCGATCTTGCGCCCGGCGGCGACCAGCTCGTTGAGCTTTTTCGTTACCACTCCCTGCTCACCGTAAGTGCCATCGTCGGTCATGATGTAAGCCTCAGTGGAGGCCGCGCGCACTTCGTCTTCGAAGATCACCATGTCTTTGTTGCGGGCGCCCTCGATAAAGACGACCTGATTTCCGGCTTTCTTGAGAGCGTTGGCGGTGGGCAGAGCCATGGCCGTTCCAACGCTGCCGGCCAGAATGGCCACGGTTCCGAAGTTTTCAATTTCGGAGGGGTGGCCGAGAGGCCCGGCAATATCAAGGACTGAGTCGCCGGTCTCGAGGCAGTTGAGCAACGAGGTGGTCTTGCCGATGGACTGCACAACGATGGTGATGGTGCCGGCAGCCGGATCGGAAGTCTTGATGGTAAGCGGAATGCGCTCGCCCTTCTCGTGGATGCGGAGAATGACGAACTGGCCTGGGCGGTAATTCGAGGCAATGCGCGGTGCTTGAATGACAAACTGGCGCATTTTAAAGCCCACATCGCGAGCTTCGAGAATTCTGTACATAGGCGCGGGTCTCCGATTCGAGCGCAGAGCGAACCTGACAGCCTACAAGGCAGCGCAATCCGCCTGGGTAAGGCCGGCCGTTCTCTCAAGCGCTTGCTTTCTCTTGATTATCCGGCATCCACTCGGCGTAATGTGTGACGCAAATCACTCCCTCTTTGTGAGGATATCGGCAACTGGGACGGTCATGTCAGCGTGAGATAAATCGCACGAGTGAAGCGAAGCAGGATCCGAAGGGCGGCGACGAAAGCAGCCAGGGAATCGCTGCGACTCCGGCATGAATGGGCGGCCTTGACGGCGGGGTCCGAGGGGCGGATTTGACGGGCGGGTTTGACGTGCAAGTTTGACGAAAGGGGCCTTGGCGGTGAAAATAGGAATGTTGCTTTCCCGTCCGAGTGGGCCTGTGGCGCAGTTGGGAGCGCGCTTCCATGGCATGGAAGAGGTCGTCGGTTCGATCCCGACCAGGTCCACCAATTAAATCAATAACTTAGAGCAACTTCACTTCCCTTCCAGCTTGGCAGCATTTTGGCAGCAAATTTTCAACGGCCTGCAAAAACTGCTTTGCGCTTCTCCCTTTTCTATGAGCAACCTGTCGCACGGCTCCTCGTACTGAAGCTCAGAACTCTGGCCTGTCTTCGCAGATGGTTTTGAAGTTCCCGGTCCCCATCGCCATTCCCGCCGCTTTTTCGCGTCAGTTCCTGATGAATGGAGTTCACCGTCGCCCGGACGCCCTCTGGAAGTTGCTGCATGTAGACATCCGTCGTCGTGGCCGTTCGCGAGTGGCGCATCACGCCCTGCACATCCTTCACGTCGCCCTTTTTTCGTGCGAGCGTGGCGATGGTGCGCCGAATTACCTGGAACGTCAGTTTCGGCAGTTCCAGTTCCTCGGCATACTTGTGCAGAACGCGCTTGCGGTAGTTGCTCGAATCGATGAACCCGCCGTTACGTCCCGGAAAGATGAATCCCTCGGGATCGTTTGCGGTAGGTCCATGCCAATGCTTCTTTTGCCGCTGCTCTTCCTGGCACTGCTTGCGCCATGCCTGGAGTTCTTCCGCCAATTCGGAGGCAATCGGGATCGTCGTCAGACTTCCCTTGGTCTTGCCCCAGGGGCGAATCTTCCCCTTGTAGGTGGTCTCTTCGATCTTGATCGAAGAGTTGCCGGATCGAAGCACTTCCACTTCAGCCCGAACAACTCACTGGGCCGAAGCGCATTGGTCATTTCGAGTTCAAGCAAAATCCGGTCACGTGCGTTCGAGCCGCGACAAAACAGCCCGCAACTGATCCCAGTTGAGTACGGTCTTGTCGGTCTCTTTCAGATGCGCCGGAACCTTGATCGTGCGTGCAGGATCTTTTCCGATGAAGTCCTGATCAACAGCCTCGGCAAAGATGGCCTGCAAATACGCCCGGACCTGCAACACGCGGTCACGCGAACGGGTTTGCGCCAGCCGATTGAGATGTGTCTGTAGAGAGAATTTGTCGATGTTCTCAAGGCGTGCTTCGCCAAAAGTATCGACGAGATCGGTTTGGATGAGATGTTTCTTCACCTTGGCCGTCTCCTCTCTCCAGTCCGCCTCTTTCAGCGGCAGGTAGCGGTTGTTGACGAACCACTCGAAAGTGACCGCAGCCGTTGACAACGGATTGGTCGCCCGTGGATCTGGCCGCCAAGCCTCTATGATCTCGCGCTCCAGCTTCTCCCTGGCCTCATACTTCGACATCTCCGACTTCATTCCAAGGATGACCTGCGCGACGCTGAGTTTCGATTGATTCGTTTTCGGGTCCAGCTCCGTTCTGCGGAAGTATCCATACCACTTCTTTCCCGCGAAGACGAACCCATCCTTTCTGATGCGATGTTTCCCATTGATTCCTCGAATTCTGTGTGGGAGGAACAAGCGGGCCATCCCTATTTTACCGGCGTTTCCGCCTAAAAGTGGAGGCCCGTTCGCGCTCTTGAAGAAACTCTTCAATCCCGCTGGCGCGGTAGCGCAGCGCACCGTCGCTCATGCGAATGACGGGCAGATAGGGCAATCTCCGCGAAGAATGATCCCAGACCCAATCCTTGCTGACCTTCAACATGAGGGCGACCTCCTCGGCGGTCAACAGCAGATCGTCCGCCTCCCGCATCGTCGTTGACATGGACCCCATAAAGGCGACCTCCATCAGCGCTGGCGTGCGCCGGAAATTCGCGACTCTCCGGGAAAGCGGGATTTCACAGGCTCCGTTCCCTGCAAGGCGCGTCAGTCCATTTCATGCCTATTCCTGTCAAAAGCCCCGAAAGTTCTACCTGTCACAAGGAGATTGGCCGCACGTGGAGCCGCCGTCCAATGAAAAGTTGGAAGCCGGTTATGCCGTTTCGTCATAACACCAAAGTTACGGCTGCAATTAAGATGGTTCTGTACGTACGGCCATTGCGGTGCGATCATGTCTGTAATAGAGTGCCGTGTAGTTTATCCGCGACAACAACTTGCTGTCCTACTCGTTTCCCCGGAGGATAGCCATGGTGCTTCCGGAAATTCGTTTCTTACGGGCGGCGGTCGTTCTGGCTGAAGAATTGAACTTCTCCAGAGCTGCCGAGCTTCTGCGCATCGATCAATCGACGCTGAGCAAGCAGATTCACGATCTGGAGGATCAGATCAAGCTACGGCTCTTCGTGCGCAACCATCACGATGTGCAACTTACCGAGGCGGGCCGTCATTTTGTGGAAGAAGCGCGGACCGCCATTCTGCACGCTGAACGCGCCTTAACAAGCGCCGCAGCCGCCGAGCGCGGAACAGACGAAATCCTCAACATTGGCAGATCGGCCTACATTGATCGGCACCTGATTGCCACGATCCTGTCGATCCAACTTCCGCTGTATCCTCGCCTGAAGTTGAAACTCTGGAGCAACTATTCACACGAACTGGCGCGGCAGGTCGCCGCCGGCAAGCTGGATATGGCGCTCGTCTCTGCAATAACCGACACGCCCAAGCTCAGCATGATGACCCTTGCCGAAAGCTCCATGTATATCGCTCTTCAGCAGGAGCACCGCCTGGCAAAACAGGAAATACTCCATCTCGAAGAGATGAGCGACTGCGCGTGGATTGTTCTGGCTCCACATGTCAACCCTGTTCTTTTCGGAGCAATTCAGACGGTTGCGTCAGAGAAGGGAGTCCGGGCTGCCGACCTGCATCAGGTGATGACCGCCGAAGAGGCAACGGAGCTGATTGTGGCGTATGAAGGCGTTGCCTTTCTGACCCGACACGACGCATCAAGGATTGCGCAAGATGGCATCATCATGCGACCGCTGGCGGAGGAGCGCCTAAAAATCGTAACCAGCCTGGTAGCGCGTTCCGACAACAAATCGAGGCTCGTCAGTGAGTTTGTGCGCGCCGTCGGCAGGAAGCTGAACAGACCTCCCGTCGCCGAACAAGGAAAACTTCCGCTGTCTTTGTAAGAGGCTCCGAGGGCATCCGGCGCGCCACAGTGGGTCTTCTGCTTGCGCGTAGGGAAGTTGTACACGCCACCATGTTGAAATCGAAAGCAGACAACGGCTGTGTCCGCTGCGATCTATCTGATAGACCGAGCGATAGCGGCCAGTCGCACTACGTTGACACAACTACCCGCTGTCGCTTCTAATCAAGCGCAGAAGAGTTCCCCAAAAAGGACGCAAGATGAGCATCATCAATCTCTTGAATCAGATCAAGAATGAAGAAATTGTGCTGCCTGCGATTCAGCGCGATTTTGTCTGGCCGGAAGAAAAGGTTCTGCGATTGCTTGATTCCATCATGCGGGGATACCCCATAGGTATCGCGCTTCTGTGGGAGACATACTTTGATCTCCAATACAGGAAGTTTGACGAGTCCTTCCGAGAAGGGCAAGTTCACGATTTCAAGGAAAACAAGAAGAAGAGGAAGCTGAAGCTAGTTCTGGACGGTCAGCAACGTTTGCAATCGCTCTATATAGCTCTGTACGGCGCATACGAGGGGAAATCGCTCTATTTCGATGTGCTCAGCGGGCGGGAGTCGGACAACCTAGCGGAAGAGAAATACCATTTTCAATTCTTAGACAAACAGGAGTTCGACGAATGGCAGAAACGTATGGCGGAGCACAAGGGCGAGGTTGTCGAGTCAAAAAACGGCGGTGCTCAGTATTTCGTTAGAGTGGCTGATTTATTCGCAGCAGGCGTGAGAGAACGTAAGACGCTCGAAAAGAAGATTGCGGAACAGGTGACACTGGGCGAGGACGATGAAACACGCCTCAGCGAGAACATGGGGCGTTTCGACGAGGTTTTAACCAAGAACTCGAACATCCTCAAAGTGTCGATTATTGATGAGGATCTCCCTGGCGACAACCCAGACAGAAAATCAGAAGCGGATGTGCTAGAGATTTTTGTCCGAGTGAACCGTGAGGGGACGCCATTAAGCCGATCAGACCTCATCTTCAGCATGCTGAAGCTCAACTGGCGAGAGTCTGCGGAAAGCTTGCCCGAATTCGTTCGCCAATCAAAGAAGGAAATTCGTTCGACCTGGACACGGACTTTGTCATTCGATGCCTTTGCTGTATCGGGATTGGGGACAAAATTCGATCTCGATCAGCTTCGCAGAAAAGACAATGTTGAAAAACTAAGACGGAATTTTCAAGCGTGCTGCGATGCAATCCGCTCGGTGGTGGATTCTGTATCTCGGGAATGCTGGTGCTCAAGCAGCAGTTTGCTTGGCGGGCAAACGACACTCGTCCCCTTTGTCTACTACCTATTCCATGCCCCGAAACATGAAGTGCCGACAGGCCAAATCGAAGTTTTCCGAAAGAGCCTCTACTTGTTCGCATTTGCTCATCCATTTTCAAGATATGCGGACAGCCGGCTATGGACGTTTATCCGCCGTGAGTTGACACCACGCGCAGAGAAGAAAGACTACAGCTTTCCATTTGACCGAGCAGTGTGGTGGGTTAAGTATTGGGAATCTGTAACAGGCTTTGATGAGCGGTTGTTGAAAATGAATATCGCTCTAACGTTGCATGTTCTGCAAAACCTGAGCAGCAATAAAACGCACTATGAACGTAATGCGGGCCAGGTAACCATATTTTCCCTCGGGCTGAACTGCGGAAAAAAGGGTACGAGGAGTCTGAGATTAATCACTTTGGTAATTTCTGGATTCTTGCAAAAGGCAAGAACCAGAATAAGAGCGATAGGCATCCGCACGATTTCTTCGCGAATGTCAGCGATAAAGAAATGCAGCGCGCAATGATAGATCGCGAAATGCTCGATTACCGGCGGTTTTTGACGTTCCTGAAGGATAGGAGCGCGAAAGTACTGGGCGCAGTCAAGAAGCGACTAGATTTTGATGACGCCGATTTCCCCGATCGCAGAAGTCGAATAGGGTCAAACGATCTGCTCCTGATAAAAAGCGCGCATTCTGAGATGCGCGCTGCCCGTTGGGTGGGCGGCCAATGTCCTCCCGCTGCGGCGGGAGCGCGAATGAGGGTGGGAAAACGGGCAGCCGGGCAAAAGAACGCGGAGCCGATCTCGCTGGCTCCGCAAAAGCGCTTTCAGTTGATTGGGCGGTTATGCCGCTGCCGCTTTCTTGGCGGTTTTCGGTTGCGCCTTGGGTGCGGCTTTCTTCGTGGCCTTTGCCTTCTCCTTCTCCGCGAACTCCTGCTTGACCTTGCGGAAATCGCCTCGGTGTCCACCTTGTAGGCTGTGGCCGCGTCGCGCAATGCTTGCGAAGCGTTGCCTCGCGAAGCCGTAAGCAAGATTGCGGCCTCGACCACGGTACGGCCCAGAGTGCTTTCTTCGGCCCGGCGAAGAAAGACCATGAAGGGTTTGCCGATGGATTCGTTCTCTTTGGTCTTCTTGATGCCGTGCTGCCTAGCAAGAATCGCGACGCGGTTCTCGTCGAGCAGGCTTACCATGCGCTCGGCCACAAACAGGAGGTCACGTTTCACCAGCCGCACCGGGACCGCTCCCGCCAATAGCCGACAGCACACGCAAACCAGTTGCGTTGGCGATGGCTTCCTCGCGGCGGCGCTTTTCCTGCTCGGCCTTGAACTGCGCATCGCTGGCGCCTGCGCTGCTGGCCTTCTTCGGGTGATGGATCGGGCAATCGGGATTCGCGCAGACCTTGTGAACCGTCCCAACCTCGCTACCCTCGGTGACAATGGCATCGGTGGCAAACTTGCACACCTTGAACTCCGGGACGCTGGGCCTCTTCCTTCGACTTCGGCTTGTCATCTCGGATCGCGGTGTACTTGTTGCGCGGCAAAACCGGACTGCCTTCCTTCTGCGTGCCGTAGGCGGTGCTGATTTGCACAAGCTCGGGCTTGGCGGCAACGGTCTTTGATACGTGCGCGGTGAGTTTGGATTGATAGCAAAGCGGGTCGGTGCAACGGTCGCCCTGTCTGCCGAGGTCGTCGCCAAACAGAAGTTTGTTATGTCCGGTGCGCTTCGGGCAGTCGGCACAACTGCCCGCCGTAGGGATAAGCTGCGCGTCGCGCTTATCGAACGGCGCATCTTTGAGAATGAGCAGAACATTCGACTCAATCCAGAATTGCAGATTGCGCACCGGTGACCTGCCCCGTTTTTCTCATCCAGCCATAACTGGAGATTCCCGGTTTTGGTTTGACTGCGAGTATAGCTCGTAGTCGTAGCAGGGGCTGTGGGGAAGTGGGAAGCGTTCTTTGCTTTCCACTTCTCCATAGCCCTGGGATGCGGCGAACTCCCGCGGCGTTCGATAGGCGAGCGAGCTGTGCGGCCGCTCGCAGTTGTACTCCTGGCGCCAGGCGTCGAGCGTGCGGCGCACATCGTTCAGCGTGCGGAACCAGGTTGCGTTCAGGCACTCGTCGCGCAGCCGGCCGTGGAAGCTCTCGACATGGCCGTTCTGCATGGGCCGGCCCGGCTGGATGTGCACCAGTCCGACCTTCCAGTCCTCGGCCCAGCCCAGCATCCGGCGCGAGGTGAACTCCGGGCCGTTGTCCGAGCGCAGGTTTTCCGGGCGGCCACGCTCGTCGATCAGCCGCTCCAGCACGCGCGTCACGCGGCCCGAGCCCAGGCTGGTGTCGGCCTCAAGCGCCAGGCACTCGCGCGTGTAGGCATCCACCACGCTCAGGATGCGCACCATCCGCCCGGTCGCCAGCCCATCGACGATGAAGTCCATCGCCCACTCCTGATTGGGCCGCAGCAGACGAGGCTCTTCGGCGCGATCCCGCACCAGATGCTTGCGCCTCTTGCGCCGCACCATCAGCCGCTCCTCGACGTACAGCCGGTAGACACGCTTCACGTTCACCTCATATCCGCGACGGCTCAGCAGCGCGTGCAACCGGCGATAGCCATAGCGCGGCTTCTGCCGTGCCAGCTTCACCAGCGCCTCTCGCAACTCCGCGTTACGGTCTGGCCGCGGCTCATACCGATAGCTCGATCGCTCCACTCCCAGCAGCTTGCAGGCCGTGCGCTCGCTCAGCCCATGCTCGGCCTGAACGAACGCAACATCGCCTCTTAGACCGGCAAGCTCCAGCCGTTTTTTCGGATCACGCCCTTCAGCGCTTCGCCGTGCAGGCTCAGCTCCGCCACCAGCAGCTTCAACCGCCGGTTCTCATCTTCCAGCGCCTGCAGCCGCTGCGCCTCGCTCACGTCCATGCCGCCGAACTTCGACTTCCAGCCGTAGAACGTCGCCGCGCTGATCCCATGCTCACGGCACACATCCGCCGTCTTCACCCCAGCCTCGTGCTGCTTCAGATATCCCGATGATTTGCTCTTCCGTGTAACGGCTCTTCTTCATACTGTCCTCCCGTTCAGATTACGAGAGAACTCCAATTTCAATTGGTAGAGTTTTCCGGGGGCAGGTCAGGGTCTGGTCTGCGAATAGGGATGTAAATCCCCGCTTTGCATGGCTAAAAGACAGGCGAGAGAGGATTTCGCCCTCGGAAGAGGGAGAAGGAAACCCACCTACTGTGGAGCGAAAGAATGAAGCCATGGCTGTCTTAACTATATCTTCGGCTAGCGATTTACCAGGCACTAAAGTTTTCCCCGCGAGCGTGACTGGCGCGACTTGATAGTTCAGAGGGATTGTTGCTGCACAGATCGCGCTGGTCGTTATTCTTCCTCTTCGTCCACGGGCCGCTTGGCGTTGGCCAGAACCCTTTCAGCGATGAGTTAGGGGACGAGGTTGTAGTGATCGACTTCTCTGCGTGACTGCCCCTTGCCCTGCGCGCGTCAGTCGAGCGAGTCCTCTGGCCGGGGCGGGCGGCTCGCCGCCCTTGCGATTGAGGATGCGCAGAAATTCCTCGTCGTTGGCGCGGGCGCGGCGCTCGGCAAAGAATCGCTCGGTCTCCATGGCGGAGATTTTTTCCGCCGCCGCAATCACCAGAAACTGGTTCATGCTGGTCCCGTCCCGCGCGGCAATCTTCTCCAGAGCAGCCTTCATTGAAACCGGTAGCCGCAACGGAAATGTGGCAACCCTTGTGGTCATGGCTTCAGCCT
>CAWETV010000003.1:0-379877 GCA_963812095.1 uncultured Acidobacteriota bacterium
CTCTGCGCTGGGCACCTTACCTGTGAGACCGATCCGACCAAACCTGATCGCATCTCACGACTGGCACGTTCAACCAATTGTCAAAGATCCATGCAGCGTTCCGCCTGAGCGGGGCCTTTTGGATCGAGGCTTCGAATCTTACGATCCGAAGCGTCCTCGAACTTGTGTTGCGCGCACCGGTTTTTCGCATTGGAAAAGCGTTACCGGCGTTTTTGCGCGAACCTTCCAAACATATCGGAGTAACGCTCTAGTGTCAAGCGGCAAAATTCGTCTTTTTTTAGCCGCTTGTTCATCACCCTGATACGTCTGAAAACCAGTCGAAAGCTGTCTTCTTAGAAACGCTTTCGCCTAACTCGCCAGGCACACATTCGCATGCCGGCTTCGCCTTAAAACTCGCCGCGCGCAAACTGAAAAAGATCTGCCGGCACATAAAGCGCCTGAGTCCGCCTCGGCGGACTCACGGGAAAGCTTCTCCCCGGACTTGCAATGGGTGTTTGTTCTCTGTGGGATTCCCTACAGGGGCTCTCGGGGGCTCATGCCTCACCCGGCCCAACGAACCAGCCTCCCACATCCCTAACGGGCAGGCCACACGGCCGCCGGGAAGCTCCACTGCTCCTAACCAACTAAACAAGATTAGCATAGGGTGAATGGGAAAGCAAGGCGGCCAAAAGCAGAATTCTCAACACCCCTCTTCTTCAACATTATGTCATTGTTTACAAACGAGTTAGACGATAGCCGATAGTGTATCGGAGTCTAGATTTCCAGAGAGTTCAGAAGTCCTAACTGGATTCCATTCTCGAGCTGCCCGCCTCCCGACTTCTTGGTGCTCCCATCTTAAAACTCATAACGAAGTCCCACCGTGACGGCGCGCGTCGTCAGGAAGTGGGTTCCGGAGAAGGTCGAGAGAAAGTTATAGAGCGCCTTGGTGTTGTTGAGATTGACGACTTCCGCCCGGATGCCAAGGCTCTGATTTTCGTGGTGGATCAGATTGTCGTATCCGGCAGAGAGGTCGACCGTATTGCGTACCGCGATACGTGGCGGATTGCGGTCGTCGTTCTCCGTGCCTGGAGCCGGAATGCGTATGCGCGTGGCGCTGATCGCTCCGGTGCAGGACCTCAGGGGCGCCGATACCGTTGCAGAGACCGATCCGCAATGCAGTCCCATCTGCTGCTGCTCGTCGCCAGTGAGTTGGAGCGCTGTCGCAATATCCGGCGTAGCGACGGACACGAGCCCTCCGTCGTAGCGGTAGGAGCTGTTGACCCAAGGACCACGGTGACCGAACTGGTAACGGAGGTTGAGGTTCATCGCCAGTCCCTCGTCATGGTCTGGTCTGGCGACATTGCTGTAAGGAGCGCTGAAGCTGATGCCCCCAAGCTCCGGGCCGAAAAGGCGTGAGCGCTCGTGGCTGATAGTGAATAAGCCATTGACGCCGTGTATCGGGTTGAGCGTGAGCCGCACTAATGCCCCGTCGATCTTCGACTTCCGGAACTGTGTCGGGAAGGTCAGTGGGCTATTGAGCAGGACGTCGAAGTCATAGGCGCCGTATGTGAACTTCCAGAGATACTCGCCACTCAGAGAGAAGTGAGAGAAAGCGCTCTCAAAACCAACGTTGAACTGGTTGCGATGCCCGGTGTTGAGGATCGCGGAATCCGCCGCTCCTAGCGCAGCCGAGATCGATCCTGGACCGGCAGAGCTGGCTACGATCAGGTTCTCGTTGTATGGCGTAATGAATACGCGCGAATAGTCAAGGTGGAAGCCCGTCTTCAGCTGGGATGCGCTGTAGATCAAGCCGACACGCGGCTGGACGCCATGATTTCCTGCAAGACCGTTGTACTTGTCGAAGCGCAGGCCGAGGTCGGCGGTGAAGTTCCCAAACTTGACGAAGTCCTGTCCGAAGAGTGCCACCTGCTTAATATCGGTCGATCCCTGAAAGGCGTAGATGCTGCCACCACGCGTTAGATCGATGTTGAGGAGCCCGGGCAGAAAGGCGCTGTTAGGTGTTAGTCCTGCCGCGGTACACAGCGAAGGCTCGTTCACTCCAGTGTCGGATGACGGAGCGCCGTCCGCACCCAGACACGGGCTGTTGTAGGTGGGATCGGTGAGGCCGGTGGCAAACTGTTCCGCCAGAAAGGTGTGCTTGAACTCGATCCCGCCGATCGCGTTGTGACGCCCCTGGTTGTAGGTGAGCTCGTCACGAAGCCCCGCATTGGTCAGCCGCCGCGCCTGCTGAAGATAAGCCGGGGTGTCCGAAAAAATGTTGCCTGAGGGGCGGTAGCGGATCTTGTCCTGCCGCACCCACAGGTTTGTCTGGTTGAAGGAATGGGCATTCAAGGTATGCAGCATCTGCGGGGCTACATTGAAGCTCACGACCGTCTGGCGCTGGTTCTGCCCGAGCGCATCCTGGTCGAAGGTGTTCGGCGTCTGAAACCATGAGCGGCTCAGGCTGGTATTGAGCTGCAGGCTGGTCTTGTCGGTCGCCTTGTAGTCGAACCGCTCGATTAAGTTTTCAGCGTTGCCGTGGGCGTGAAGAGCAGTAAGCTCGGGGGTATCGAGAAAGCGCCCGCTGTTCAATGCGTCGAGGGCGGTAAAGGAGCCGAACTTCGGGGTTCCGAAGCCCAGGCTCCCGCTCCCCGTGGAGGTGGCAAAGGAGCTGCGGCCGAATGCAAGTGCGCCGTGCGGCGAACGCTGATCGAGACCGGACCTGGTCTGGACGACAATCACCATACTGGTCTTGTCACCGACGTCCGCGCCCGGCGCTCCTTCGCGCACTTCAATGGATTGCAGTGCATTCAACGAGACTTGGGTTGAAAAGGTGCGGCTCTGCTGATCGGTGATCGGCTGCCCATCGACGACGAACGACGCTTCGGCGTGGTCTCCGAGCGGATGAAACGAGCCGTTCGAATCGGCGGCTGCACCGGGAGTTGTCATAGTAATCAGTGAGCTGAAGGGCGAACTGACACTCTCGGTCGGCATCTGGTCGATCTGCTGGGGTGCGATATCCACATGCGCGGGCTCGATGGGATCATCGTTCGTGGCACTGACCATCACCTCGGTCATGACGGCGGCGGTCGCCAGCGTCACGTTCATACGAATGGGAACGCCCTGATAGGTGATCTGCTGCGACTTGCTGGCGAATCCTGCCGCATCGACCGTCACGCGATAATCCCCGGTGCTAAGTTGCAGGAAAAGGAACCCCCCTTCCGGCCCGGTGCTTGCTTTGCGTTCCGCCCCGCTGTTGACGAAGGTCAGGGTGACCGTCGCGCCCGGCAGCACGGCACCGCTGGAATCGGCCACAGTGCCGGAAATCGCGGCGGCGGTGCCGCTTTGCGCTAACAAACAAACATGGTTAACTATAGTTAACAGCGAGGCCAGGACGAGAATCTTCGCGGTTCGGTTGCGTGTCATACAGACCTCCGGTTGTCAGTAAAGGGGCCTCCGCCGAGCCACAGCCGCTCACGTACGGAAATCGGGATGAAAGACCGGCAAACAGCAAATTTAGGCTTGCCTAAATTTTAGATTCGCCTAAAATCGGAAAAGAGTCAAGTTTTGAAAGCAGGTCCAAACATGACAGCACGCCGCCAGCCCAACCCGCATTCCGAGTCGGTCGACGATTATCTGAAGGCCATTCTCGCCCTGGGAGGGCCAGAGGAGCAGCGCGCGACCAGCACGGCGCTGGCTGACCGGCTAGGGGTGGCTCCGGCATCGGTAACCAATATGCTGCAAAAGCTCGCGACTTTGCCCACGCCGCTGGTCAAGTACGAGCGCCATCACGGTGCGCGACTGTCAAGGGCGGGAAAGAGGCGCGCTCTCGAAGTCCTGCGTCATCACCGGCTAATCGAGACCTTTCTCTATAACGTGCTCGATTACCCCCTGGAAGAAGTTCATGAAGAAGCGGAGCGGTTGGAGCACTTTATCTCGGAACGCTTCGAGGAGCGTATCGCCGCCAAGCTTGGGAATCCAACTGTCGATCCGCACGGGCACAGCATCCCGGCTCTGGATGGGAAGATGGCGAAGGAGATTTCCTCGCCGCTGACACAAGTGGACGCGGAGGCCGGTTAGTAATGAAATAGGCCCTACCATCGCGTTAGCTCATGGTTCGAACACCCCTCCGCCCTCGCACTCACATCCATGCCATTGAAAACAAACTCCTTGCTCTACGTCCCAAAACTGCGAACTATGAACTGAGAACTGATCCCGAGACCGGGGACATCCCAGACACTGCTTGGGAGGCTTTGAACTAAGAGCTGTTCCCTGTCCCGGTACAATCGTTCTTTGCCATTCGACGCCCAATCCGCCCGCGCCAAAGACATCAAAGTCGTCCTCGTGCGGCCGCGGAATCCCCTCAATATAGGAGCGGCGGCGCGGGCCATGGCCAACTTCGGACTCTCGCGGCTGGCTGTCGTCGCTCCGTACGAGCCCCGCTGGCGCGAGGCCAAATCGGCGGTCGGCTCCGAAGAACTGCTCCGGAATGCCGAGATCGCGTCGTCCCTGGAAGAGGCCGTGGCCGGTGCGACCCTGGTGATCGGTACCGGAACGCTTGCTCGCCGCACGGCCGAACAGAGTGCCGTGCCGTTGCCAGAGTTGAGCGCGCGCGTGGCAGAGGAACTCGCCCGCGGCGGCCGGGTGGCCCTCGTTTTCGGGCCGGAAAAGCACGGCCTGACGCGCCGGGACTTCTCGCTCTGCCACATGCTCGTCGAAATCCCCACCCAACCCCGCCAACCCTCGATGAACCTGGGCCAGGCGGTTGCCGTCTGCCTCTACGAACTCACAGGGCGTAGGTCTGTGGCGCAGGGGCTGAAGCCCTCGTTGCTTGAATCGGGAATAAGCGGCCCGACTCAAGCCGAGCCCTGTTACGAGGCTCCTTCGATTGAGTCTTTCTACGACGAGAATAAAGACGTCGCGAGGGTGGAACACCCGGCTAAAGCTGCGCCCTGTTACGAGGCTTCTCCTATTGAGTCTTTCCGCGACCAGAAAGAGCGCGGCGAGGACTCTAAGGCCACAGCAGCCGAACTCGAGCGCCTTGCTGAAGTGATCGAGGAGGCGATGCAGGCGGCGCGCTACTCGCCGGCCGGGATGCGCGCGGCCAACCAGCACGATTTGCGCCTGTTGCTGCGCCGCCTTGCGCTGACGAGCCGCGACACGCGCCGGATTCTGGGGCTTTTTCGCAAGATGATCTGGCAGATGGGCGCTCGTAAGACGCGGTAAGACGCCGTAGGACCGCCTCGGCCCAAAGGCGTTGCCTGCGTCATCGCGCCTTTGATATTTTTGTCACTTTTTGCCGCAGGGCCACGCAACCCTGCTAAAGTGTCGATCAAAGGCCCAACCTATGTCCCTGCCCCGAGCTCGACCTCAGCGCCGCGTGATTTGTGCGTCGCCGGAAATTGCGTGGTTCGCTCTCACCGTTCTGTTGCTGGCTGTTTGCCGGCCGGCGGCAGCGCAGGACGCATCTCCGGCGCCTGCTGACGCCCAACAGCAGAGTGCTTCGCCGTCAGCGCCCGATCAGCCGTTCGGTGCGGCCGGGGCAGGTGATTTCACCGAGGACAAGCTCAAGCAGTTGCTGGTGGGCAAAGCGCTCTACCTGCGCGAGGGCTATCTGGACGACTCGCTGAGCTTCAACCAGCATGGAGTGCTGATCAGCCGCTCGGCCAAAGGCTCGTACACGCTCAGCGGCATCGAGATCAGCAGGGTTCGCCTGGCGAAGCGCAAGGTTGTGCTCGAGGGAACGCGCTACGGCCTGCACTTTCTCGGCGCCATGCCTTACGAAGACCCAGCCAAGGCCGTCGACCGCGTGCGCATCACACCTAAAAAGAAAGTGGTCCGGATCACGATCGAACGGGAAGCCGTGGTGAAGCCCAAAAAGGAGAAGGGCAAAACCGCGCCCCATTCCAAACACGCGACTGATGTAACCTCCGCGCCCAGCCCGACCACAGCGCCGGCCTCTTCCTTGGCGGCTGCAGCAGATTCCAGTGCGCCTTCAGTGGGTTCACCGTCGGCCGGCCTGAAGAGCGGGAGCGCTACCACTTCGCCGGTCCACCCCGCAGCCGCGCTCAGAGAGGCGCTGGACCGCATCTTCGCCCAGGGCCTGGATGCGCGCATGATGGCCGCCATGCCCGACTTCTGGAAGCTCTACTATCAGGCCTCCGCGGCCAAATCCGATTACCGGCCCGCCGACCCGGCCGTCTTGCGCCAGAGCGCCGTCGATGTGAAGGCGCGCCTGGTGACCAACTTCGAGCCGCCCTCAAACCAGTTTGCGCAGAACAATGGCGTGGCCGGGATGGCGCTTTACCACGTGGTGGTGGGCGCCGACGGCAAGCCAGGCGAGGTCGCCGTGGGCCGGCCCATCGGCTTCGGGCTCGACGAGAACGCCGTCGAAGCGATTCGCAAGGCATCCTTCGAACCAGCCATCAAGGACGGAAAGCCAGTCCCCGTGCTCCTGGATCTTGTGGTGCAGTTCCGCCTGTTTTCAAACCGCACGGCAGCGGCGGCGGCCCAGCCGAAAAGCGGACAGGAAACCGGCGCTCCCACGTTGCCGGGGCCTTATAGCGTGCAGGAGTCGCAGACGAGGGAATAGGGAATAGGCAATAGGCAATAGGGAATAGGGAATAGGGAATGGGAATAGGGACTGAGGGGGCGTGCACAGTTACACAGTTTCACGGGAACTGTGAGACTGCGCAGTTTTTGTCTGCAAGTTGTTGATTTTGCTTGGTCAAGATGGTTGCACAGTTTCACGGCCCGAAAAATGAACTCGCGAAGTGCAAGCCTGGAGCGGCGATTTCGAATCGCATTTCGGTGTACTGTGAGAAATTTTGCGTGAGCAGTGGGAGTGGCCAGCGGGATAAAGGGCAGCGAATTGGACAGCGATGCCGGGCATAGTCAGTTCTCAGTTCTCAGTTCGCAGTTCTCAGTTCTTAGTTCACAGTTCTTAGTTCTTAGTTCACAGTTCGCAGTTGTGCCGCGCCCGAAGATCCGGGCCGCAGACCGTTTTCTATTCCGATTGTGCGCCAAAAGGAGGAAATTATTTGCAAAAGGGACTGGGGGACGAAGGGAATAGGGAATAGGGACTGAGGGACTGAGGGACGAAGGGAATAGGGACTGAGTAGATCGCGGCGGATCGACTTCCTGAGATAGCGGTCATGGGGGCGCGAGTTTCGCGTCTGTGCGGTGAGAGTGCGAGTGAATCTGTCTTACTGCCAATCATTTGTCTTACGGCCAATTCAGGGCGTGTCTTACGGCCGTCTTACAGCGTATGACCGGCGTCGGACGGCGCGAAGCGAAGCGTCCTACGTCGGGCGAAAGCGTCTTACGCCTGGGTGGGGAGCGTCTTACGCCGGCTGCCACAGCTCGACCCGATTGCCTTCCGGATCCCAGATCCATGCGAACTTGCCGTACGCATGATTTTCCTTTTGCGGATCGATCCGCACGCCCGCGGCCGACAATTGCGTGAGAAGCTCCTCGAGATCGTCCACCCGGAAGTTCACCATCGCCTGTTGCGACCGCTCGCCGAAGTACGGCGTGTCTGCCGGGAAATGCGCGAACACCGTTGTGCCGGCCGATTCGGGGCCATCGAAGGCCAATGAGCCTCCATCCTGCTCGGGAATTCCGAGATGCGCCGCATACCAGCGGGCAAGAATCTGCGGGTCCCGGGCCTTCAGAAAGACGCCTCCCACTCCAACTGCCTTTGCCATGCCTAATTCTCCTTTTCGATCAAGTCCTCGGGCCTGGTCTTGTATTTGGCTCCGCGGCCCGTTTTCGGAGCGCTTGCGACCACCCGGGACGGCTTCGGCTGGCCCACTCTTTCGCGGGCGTTGGCCTTGACCGCCTTGGCCGCTGAAAACCGTGCTGGCTTGCGTTTCGCCACCGAATCCCTCCCGAGGATTAGTATGAAGTAGATTCTCCCTTGCGCGAAAGCGCCCGGGACCGGTCGACAGTCAAAGGTCGGGGCAAGCGGTCCGGAAAGGGAGCAGCTTTGCGCCGGGAATGAGGCGCGGTTCCGGAGGGGTTCGAGGATGGACGAGCGCGACTTTTTCACCGAGACCACCGAGCAGCGGCCGCACCTGCTCACCTGCCCGAAGTGCGGTCAGGCCGCCGAGTACAAGGTCACGTGGGTGGTGCGGCGCAAGCGGGCCCAGCTTCCGCGCGGGGCAGACGAGCGCGACCGCGCACGGTTTGCCAAAGCCCAGTCTTACATGGTGCGGCGCGACGACAAGCTCGCCTGCGTGAATGTCCGCTGCCGCAAGCCATTTGAGATTACTATGCTTCAATCGCTGGCATTTCTTGTAGACTGATTTCCGTCCTGTGAATTGATTTTTCGCCGCATCGGGTGCGCCGCGCGGCATCACAGCTTGCTGAAGATGTCTTTTCACTCGGCTGCTAACGAGATTCCGAGTTGGCAGGGGCAAAGCCCGCCAGCTTTGTCAAACTGTTTTCGGCCCGACTGAAGTCGTGCCCTGATACAGAGCGCGTTCGCAGGAGCATTTTTTAGCAAGCTGTTCAAGCGGCCGGCCCGGACGCGAATCGTACCAGTCTTCTTCCCCTTGATCGGCGCGCCTTCGGAGGCAGGCGTGCAAAGCCGCGGTTCCTTGAGGAGGAATCCATGCGCAATTTCGCTTTGCAGGCCGGCGTTGCTGCCCTGGCCGTCACCGTTTTCACCGCCGCCTCTGTCGTCGCTTTCGCCCAGAGCGCCCCCACTGCGCCGGCCGGCTTGCAGGCCATTTCGCTCCCTGCCCCGCAGACCACCGGCGGCATGCCGCTGATGCAGGCGCTCCAAAACCGCAAGACAACTCGCGCCTTCAAAGATCAGGCCCTGCCCATGCAGACGCTGTCGAACCTGCTGTGGGCGGCTTTCGGCGTCAACCGAGCTACATTGCCGGCGCATACGCCGGTCTTTCCGGCCACCATGTCTGCCGAGGAAAAAGCGGCCACCCTGGCTGCCGTGGCAAAACGGGAGGCGGCAGCACCCAAAACCGGCCGCACCGCTCCTTCGGCCATGAACACCCAGGACGTTCAGCTCTACGTGGTCCTCGCCCAGGGCGTCTACACCTACGACGGCGAGCACAACAAACTTGTCCCCACCGCTTCCGGCGATCAGCGCTCTAAGACCGGCGCGGGAGCCGAACATGCGGCTGCGACCATTGTTTACGCCGGGCCAGCCAAGGACGACAAGTGGGAGCAGGTGGACACCGGCTTCATCGCGCAGAACGTCTTTCTCTACGCCGCCTCTGAAAAGCTGGCCGCATGGTTCTACACCATTCACAGCGACCAGGACCTTGCCACCATCGCCACGGCCCTGAACATTCCCGCCGATCACACGGCGCTCTACGTGCAGTCGGTCGGGTATCCGGAGCAGTAGCCGGTTGAGGTCCGTGGTTTCCCAGGTGCCCAAGTGCGAGGCACCTGGGGCAACCATCTTCAGTGGTTGATCTCACTTCCCCGGCACCAGGCCACCCGCCGTCACTGCTGGTGAGAATCTAGGCTCGGGGAGAGTGGCAGGCCAGCCGGAGATAACGAAGAAGCAACCGCAGATCCTTCGCCCGCTGTCGCGGACTCAGGATGACAGCCGCGCGCCTTCTGTGGAAATCCAAACTGGTTCGCTTGCCCGCCGCCGAAACTGGCGTTTGCTCGCGGCCTGTGATTCAATCGATGGGTAGGAGCGCGGCCGCCGGAGGTTGATCCGAGGGCGGTTCGCAACTGATGAGGACGCTTATGGCAAATCCCCTTCTTCCCCTCGAAGAGCGCAATCTCACTCCTGACCAGGTAGAGACCCTGGACAAGCGGCGCGACCTGGGACACACCTTCCTGGTCATCGCCGGGCAGTTCGCGACCATCGCCGTGGTTCTTCTGCTCTGGGTCGGTCAGGATCTGAAGTATTCGCCGGGGTGGGCCCACCCGATGGCTTATTACTTCGCAATTGCGGTCGTGTTGATCGCCTGTTTCGGAATCGCGGGGCTGGTTCTGCGCCGCGGCACGCCGCGTATCGATTAACGCCGTGACCTTGAAGCGATTGTGGTCTCCCAGGTCCCAAAATCGGGACCTGGGGCACCCAAAGTCCGTGGCCAAGGTGACGAAACCCTGCGGTCGCGGTGCTAATTCGAGGGCGTGGACCAGGAGGTCCACGCCACAGCCGGCCGGGAGGCCGGCGCTACAGGTTTCCGGCGCTACACGTTTCGGCGGCCGTCACCATTCGGGCTCAGTATGGCTTCTTCCCCAACATCCGCTTCTACAAGCAAGCTCCCCTCGCTGACTGACAGTCACGGAAGAGCGATTCGCGATCTGCGCGTCTCGATCACAGACCGGTGTAATTACCGCTGCGTCTACTGCCGCACGGGAGAGCTGGGCGCGCAGTATGCGGAGCTGAGCATCGACGAGTATTTGCGCCTGATCCGGGTCTTCGTCGAGCTCGGCATCACCAAGGTGCGGCTGACCGGCGGCGAGCCGCTGCTGCGCCGCGGCATCGTGGAAATGGTTGGCAAGCTGGCTGCGATGCGCACGCCGGCGGGCGCTGCGCTCGAGCTGGCCGTGACCACCAACGGCCACTTGCTTGATTCGCTCGCCGCCCCACTCAAGGCGGCAGGCCTCGACCGGGTTACGGTGAGCATGGATGCGGTCGATCCTGCTGTCTTCGAGCGCATCACCCGCGTGCCTGGCAGCCATAAAGCCGTTCTCGAAGGCGTACGCGCCGCCCGCCGCGCCGGACTCACTCCGCTGAAGATCAACTGCGTGCTGTTGCGCGGCTTCAACGACGACCAGATCGAGGGGTTCGTCCGCTTTGCTCGCGACGAGCAGGTCGAGGTGCGGTTTATTGAATTCATGCCGCTGGAGGAGGGCCGCCTCTGGTCGCCGGAGATCGTTGTTCCTCTGAAGGAAGTGGTGGAGCGCATCGTGCGCGTTCAGCCGCTGGTTGAAATTCCTCCGCGCGATCCGAGCGAGACCGCACGGCGCTACGGCTTTGCGGATGGCGGCGGCGTCGATCGGCATCATCGCTCCCGTCAGCCAGGCATTTTGCGGGGCCTGCAGCCGCGTGCGCCTTACCTCCGACGGCAAAATTCGCACCTGCCTCTTCTCGCAGATGGAGCACGAGCTCGAGGGGCTGGCGCGCTCCGGCGCCGACGATGAGCAACTGCGCGCCTTTATCCTGCGCGCCATTCAATTGAAAGAGGCCCGCCATCACATCGGGGAGCCCGGATTCCTCAAGCCGTCGCGTTCCATGGTTCACATAGGCGGGTAGAGAACCGCGATCTTCGCGGTCTCAAAAAAGTCTTCTCACTCAACTCGCTGACGTCGAGCCTCGAAGTGGGCGCGATTCTGCGCGACCTTCTGGAACAGATGGAGCGGATCGTACCCTGAGGTGCGCGGCGAGCAAGTGCGCGGGGATTCTGCGGGTTCCCGAATCCCGCATCTGCTAAAGTTAGGATGGATTTCTGCCGCGTAAAATGCTTCGGATCAAGGAAGTTTACCTCTCAACCAGGGAGTCCGCAAAAGCGACCTCATGCCCCACGAATTGCCAAAAGCCTACGACCCGGCCGCCATTGAAGATCACTGGGCTGCCTACTGGGTCCGTGAAGAACTCTTCTCCGTCCCCACTCCCGCTGAGCCTCTCCAAAGCGAAGGTCCGGATGGCCAGTCCCCGGGCGGGCAGGCCTTCACGATCCTGCTTCCGCCGCCCAATGTCACCGGACGTCTGCACATGGGCCACATGCTCAACCAAACGGAGATGGACATCCTGACCCGCTGGCGGCGCATGAGCAGACAGGTTGCGCTGTGGATTCCCGGCACCGATCACGCCGGCATCGCCACGCAGATGATGGTCGAGCGCCAGGTGCTTGCGGACGGCGGTTCCCGCCAGCAAATGGGGAGAGAAAAATTCATCGAGCGCGTCTGGGAGTGGAGGCAGCATTACGGCGGCGCAATTCTCGACCAGATGAAGCGGCTGGGCGCCTCGGTCGACTGGAGCCGCGAGTTCTTCACGATGGACGAGCGCCTCTCGGCCGCGGTCCGCGAAGCATTTGTCCGTCTCTATCATCAGGGGCTCATCTACCGCGGCGCCTACATCGTGAATTGGTGCCCGCGCTGCCAGACGGCCATCAGCGATCTTGAAGTGGTCCACGCCGAGCAGAAGGGCCATCTGTGGGAGATCCGGTACCCCGTACTGGACAGCTTCGGACAAGATTCTGGGCAGTACATCACCGTCGCCACCACGCGGCCGGAGACGATGCTCGGCGACACCGCGGTCGCCATTCATCCCGAGGACGAGCGCTTCACGCATCTGCACGGCAAGAAAGTCCACCTGCCGCTGATGAATCGCGAAATCCCTATCGTCCTGGACGAGTGGGTCAGCCGCGAGTTCGGCACCGGCGCGGTCAAGGTGACGCCGGCGCACGATCCGAACGACTTCGCCATCGGCGAGCGCCACCACCTGCCGTCGATCAACGTGATGGACGACCGCGCCCACATCAACGATGCGGGCGGCGCCTATGCCGGCCAGGATCGCTACGTGGCGCGCAAGCACATCGTTGCCGACCTCGAAGCGCAAGGGCTGCTGGCGGCGGTGAAGGATTACACCAATAACGTTGGCCATTGCGACCGCTGCAAGGCCGTTGTGGAGCCGCGGCTTGTCGACGCAGTGGTTCGTTGCGGTGAATAAAGCTCCGAACGACGGCGGAGCTTCGATGGCGGAACTGGCCATCGCCGCTGTGAAAGAGAGCCATACCACCTTCACGCCGGAGATGTACACCAAGACCTACCTGAACTGGATGGAGAACATCCACGACTGGTGCATTTCAGCCGCCAGCTCTGGTGGGGCCATCGCATTCCGGCGTGGCACTGCGCGGCGTGCCACAAGATCACCGTGCCCGAGCCTTCCACTTTGGAAGATCCAACCCCGAGGCCGGACCCCACAGCCTGCGCCCACTGCGGGTCGGATCAGCTTTCGCAGGAGAACGACGTTCTCGATACATGGTTCTCGTCGGGGCTGCTGCCGGTCTCTGTTTTCGGCTGGCCGAAACTGACAGCGGGGACGCGGGCGGATTTCGACGCCTTTTACCCGACTTCGCTCCTTGTCACCGGCTTCGACATTCTCTTTTTCTGGGTGGCGCGGATGATGATGATGGGCTGCTGGTTTGCGAAAGACGTGCCGCTGCCCGGCGGATCGAAACGCGAGCTCAAAGATTCAGTGCCATTTCGCGAGGTCTACATTCACGCGCTGGTTCGCGACGCCAACCGCGAAAAGATGTCCAAGACCAAGGGCAACGTGATCGACCCGATCGAGATTGTGAAGCAGTATGGGACGGATGCAGTCAGATTCACGCTGGCCTCCATGGCTTCGCCCGGCACCGACATTGCGTTCAACGTGGCGCGCACCGAGGGCTACCGCGCCTTCGCCAACAAGATCTGGAACGCGGCGCGGTTTATTTTCATGAACGTGGACAAGGCGGCGGAGGTTGGGATTGAGACCCCTTTCCAGATCTTCCGCGATTATCAAGCTCGGAACGGCTTCCTGAACCTCCCCATCCTCGGCAAAGAAGGCGTCGCAATGGAGGACCGCTGGATCGTCGCCTCGCTCAGCAAAACGGCCGGGCGAGTGAACGATGCCCTCGAGAATTACCGGTTTGACGAAGCGGCCAGCGAAATCTATCAGTTCTTCTGGGGCAGCTTCTGCGACTGGTATCTGGAGATGGTGAAGCTGCGGCTGAATTTTTCGCCGGCTCCGTCGTTCGAAGAGATGAATCGGAGAGAGCCAACGGAGGAGGAAAAGAAAGCAATCGAGGGCAATATCGAGGCCTTTGGCGCATTGGGCGTGCTGGTGCTCGTATTTGAAGCCTCGCTGCGCCTGCTCTCCCCGTTCATGCCGTTCCTCACCGAGGAGTTGTGGCAGGCAGTGTACGATGGCGAGCCTCCGGCAAAATCGGTGGCCCTCAGCCGTTTCCCGAAGCCGGAGGCAAATGCAAAAGCCAGCGATCCGATCTTTGAGCAGATGGAGTTCTTGCAGAGCCTGATCGCTGAAATTCGCGCCCTCCGCAAGGAAGCCGGGGTTGAAGAGAAGGCGGTCGTGCCCGTCGAAGTCCGCACCGACGCGGCTTCGCGCAGGATCGTTGAAGAGAATCGAGAGATTGTCGAGCGGATGGCCCGCGTGAGCGAGATCCGTTTCGTCGATCAAATCACGGCAGGACTGTCAAAGCATCACACCCCCGCCTTTGACCTTGCGGTTGTCTACGAGAAGAAGGTGGACGTCGCCGCCGAACGCGAACGGCTGACCAAGGAAATTGCTAAATTGGAAAAGGGTCTTGCCACCGCCGAACGCCAACTGGGCAACGAGAGCTTTCTGGCCAAGGCGCCGGCCAGCGTGGTGGAAGGATTGAAGAAACAGGAGGCCGAGACGAGGCTGCTGCTGGAAAAGGCGCGCGCTGGGCTGGAGGCGCTTCCGAAAGGGTGACTCAAAATGCTTTGGGTGCGCCACCCGCCGGACCGCGCTGGCGGTGCTGAAGCGTGACGAGAAGCAACCGCAGATCCCTCATTGCGTTCGGGATGACAACAAAAACCTCGAGTTGAATTTTGTGGTCTCCCAGGTCCCCAAGGGCGAGGGACCTGGGGCACCCATCCTCAGTGGCTCGAGCTTTGTGGTTTCCCACCCTTTCGCCAGAAGCGGCGAAAGGATGGGGCACCCGCCGCGCTACCAAAGCAAGCGAAAAGCAACCGCAGTCATTCCTGGAGTGGGGTTTCCGCCCGAGACCATGAAAATGCCTGAGACAAAGACAGCAAGTTGGCGTGTGCTACGCACACATGGCGAGTTAGCAAGTTAGCCGGGATCGTGGTCTGCCATTCTTTGCTGACAATTTTCAGGGCATATCCCTCCTCCCCTTCCCCATCGCTACGCTCAGGGTCGTCGGGATGACAGCCTTGGGTCGGGCGCGAATTCGGAGGAAGGGGTTCCGGACCTGGAGACTTCCGAAGCGCTGTCCGTGCTGGAGATCTTCGATTGGTCTGTTTGCGTTTGGTATATACTTGTTGTACTTACAAAATGCAATTATACTTTGATTGTGGAGTAAATTATGGCGCCAAATACCGTCCGAAACCAGGAATCGAGCTTCAATTTACGGCTGGACGCCGGCCTGAAGGCGGAGTTCCAGGCTGAAGCGGAGGGTGAGAACCGACCCGCCGCCGAAGTCTTGCGTTCGCTGATGCAGAGTTACGTGGAAGCGTGCCGGAAGCGGCGCTTTGCCGCCGAGGCGCGCCGTCAGTCCCAGTTGATTGCCGCTTCAGAGGACGAAGCGGAGGTGATGCGCTGGATCCAGGATGTTAGCTCGCTTGGGGACGAAGACCGGGCGGGCTCAAGATGAAGCGCGGCGACCTGGTGACAGTGGCGGTCTCCGGCGACTACGGCAAGCCCCGGCCGGCCCTGGTGGCGCAGTCTGACGCCTTCGATCTGCACCCGTCAGTGATTGTGCTGCCGCTGACCAGCGAATTGCACGATGCGCTCCTCTTTCGCGTCACGGTTGAGGCGGAAGAGGCCACAGGACTCCGCCATCGTTCGCAGATCATGGTGGACAAGGCTACAACTGTGCCACGGCTCAAACTGGGCGAGCGAATTGGCGCGGTGGACAGGAAGACGATGCGGAAGGTCGACGAGGCTTTGCGTGGTTTCCTTGGTTTGTGAAGTCATCCGGCACAAGCACCCCGCTGCGCCTCCGCTCAGGCTAGTAAACTGACCACTGATCACTGACCACTGTTATGGATTGGACAAGTCACAGCATCGAAGCATTGTTGGAACAGGCCCTCATCGAGGATCAGGCCACGAACGACGTCACCACCCGGCTGACAGTCGACCCCGATCTCGGCGCTACGGCCACGATTCTCGCGCGCCAGGACCTTATCGTCGCAGGCCTGCCCGCGGTGCCGCACTTTTTCAGGATTTTTGCCCGGCTCCTCTTTGACAGGCGACCCGGGCCGCAAGCCCCGTTCGAGGTCATCGTCTCGCCGGGAATCGCGGACGGCGTACGCGCGCGCGACGGGCAGGTGTTGGTTACCATCCGTCACAGGGCGCAGGCGCTGCTGAGTTGCGAGCGCGTCATTCTGAACCTGATGCAGCACCTGAGCGGCATTGCCACTGCAACCCGCCGCTACGTTGATGCGATTGAAGGCACCGGCGCGCGGGTTCTCGACACGCGCAAGACGCTGCCCGGCATGAGAATCCTTGAAAAGTATGCGGTGGCCTGCGGAGGCGGAACGAATCACCGCCTCGATCTCTCGACCGGCATTCTCATCAAGAACAATCACATCGCGCTGGGCGGCGGCGTCGGCCGCGCCGTCACAAGCGCTCTTTCCGGCCGCCCCGGCTCCCTGCGCGTGCAGGTGGAGGTGCGCAGCCGCGAGGAGCTCGAAGAGGCTCTGGGCGCAGGCGCCGAGTCGGTCCTGCTCGACAACATGAGCCCCGAAGAAGTGAAGGGTTGCGTCGAGCGGATTCATAGGGAGGACGGGCGGCAGATCCCCATCGAGGCCTCGGGCGGAATCGTACTCGAAAATATTCGCGCCTACGCCGAGGCCGGGGTTGACTTTATCAGCGCCGGCGCGCTGACGCACTCGGCCCCCGCCGCGGACATTTCCATGCGCATTGTGGCGAATAGGAGCTAGCAAGAGCGTGCGGTGGCTCCCACCCTACGCTTCGCGTAGGATGGGGCACCCAGCAGGGGCTGAAGCCCGCTCGTCTTTTTCAGCCACTTACGGCCCGGCTAAAGCCGTGCCCTTCTTACAAAGCCCGTTCGACTGAGTTTTTCCGCAGCCTGTGAAGTCGTGCCCTGATACAAAGCTTGTTCGAGTTGGCAGGGGCTGAAGCCCGCTCGTCTTTTTCAGCCACTTACGGCCCGGCTAAAGCCGTGCCCTTCTTACAAGGCCCGTTCGACTGAGTTTTTCCGCAGCCTGTGAAGTCGTGTCCTGACACAAAGCGTGATCGCAAGAGTATTTTTTCTCACATCGCCCCGAAGTGCCCTGGTTGCGTCAAGCTTTCGCGCCTTAAGCGGAATCATTGAACGTGGGTCGGGAGACCCACGTTACAGCCGACCAGGAGGTCGGCGCTACAAGGGCGCGAGGCTGGGAAGCCGGCGATACACACTGGGGAGCCGGCGATACATACAATGGCCCGGCTGGCCGGAAATAGACGGCTTCGTGCATCGTGGCTGCCGGTGCGAGTATTCTGAATCAGTAACGACATTGCCATTGACTGCGGGCGGCAGGTGCCTGGCCGGAAGGACTGTTTTCGCTGGTCCGTCGGGGCTTGGACAAAGATTGCGAGAAAGTGAAACTCTTGCCGGACCGCCGGGAGACAGGAAGAATCAGATGCCGGAAATCGCCGTGGAAGCCACCGAAGTACCCGCACAATTGCCCAAAGTTCGCGTCGCCGTGCTGGGCGCCGGCAAAATGGGCGGAATTCTTCTGCAGGCTCTGCTCAAGCAGAATCTATTTGGCGCGGGGCAGATTCACGCCACCGTGGCCCACCCTGAGAAGGCCCTGGCGCTGAGCACGCAGTGGGGCGTGGACGTGGGCACCAGCAACCTGGACGCGGTTCGCCATGCCGACCTGATCATCATCGGCGTAAAGCCCTTCCAGGTTCCCGACGTGATTGCCGAGATCCGCCGCGTGCTGACCAAAGACAAGACCATCATTTCGATCGCCGCGTCGGTGAAGACGAGCGACATTGAAGAGGCGGCCGGCGTTCCGATCGGGGTGATCCGCGCCATGCCCAATACGCCTTCAGCGCTGGGAGCCGGCGTGGCTGCGCTGTGCCGCGGGAAATTCGTGACACCGGCGCAGATGGAGCTCGCTCACCGCATCTTCGAAACCGTGGGCCGCAGCGTGGTGGTGGACGAGAAGCACATGGACGCCGTGACGGGCCTTTCGGGCTCCGGTCCGGCCTACATCTACATCATTATCGAAGCTCTGGCCGAGGCCGGCGTGAAGGTGGGATTACCTCGCGACGTGGCTACGCAACTGGCGGCGCAGACAACCTACGGCGCGGCGAAGATGGTTCTGGAAACCGGCTATCATCCGGCGCTGCTGAAAGACGCTGTCACGACTCCGGCCGGGTGCACCGTGGATGGCATTCTGGAGCTGGAGGAAGGCGGCCTGCGCGTGACGCTCATCAAGGCCGTGATGCGCGCCACCGAACGCGCCCGGCAACTGGCGGCGGGGTGATGACGAAAGTAAGGTTTCAGGTTTCACTTTTCGGGATTAGAGTATAGGAAAATAGGAGCGGGGCTCCGAAATTGCGGCTCGACGACTGCTGCACTTGCTGTTTATCGCTCTCTTGAGCAAATGAAGACCAGCCTTGGTGATGGAGGAAGTACGTTCATCAAGGAGGGTCCTATGAGCGTAAGCTACGCTGAAGTGCGCCTTCGCAGGACAGCTATCCTGGCGCTGATTCTGGTGGCGGGGTGGCTCGCAATTCCAGACACGCTCGAACGGTTCTGGTCCAGGTTCCAATCCTTTGCGAGTGATTTCGTCCAGTTCGACACCGGCCGTTATCAAGCGATCGAGGTCATGACTATCATGCTGGGAGTTGGCGGTTGGATTCTGGTGGGTCTGCTAAAAGAGGGATAACAGGCCAAGCGCGGCAGGGAATGTGTTCGCCCGCCGCGCCCGTCCAACGCCCGTCCTGGCTGCCCGCTTACATCCCCGAGCTTGACGGCCTGCGCGGCCTTGCCATCCTTGCAGTGGTTCTCTACCATTGCCAGCCTCGTTTTGTGGGCACCTGGTTCTACCCGGCCTCGCTGTGGGGTTGGACGGGCGTGGTTCTGTTCTTCGTTCTCAGCGGGTTTCTTATCACCTCGAATCTGCTGGCAGCGCGCGACCGCCCGCGGTACTTTCACAACTTTCATGCCCGCCGCGCTCTGCGCATCTGGCCGGTTTACATCCTGCTGCTCGTTGTGGTCTACCTCAACGCGCCCTGGTTCATCGGCCCATCGGTTTGGGATGCGATCCGCACGGCTCCCTGGCTGGCCTATCTGTTCTGCGTGCAGAATCTCTTTCACCTTTCGCTGCCGCCCGCCATCGGCCCCACCTGGGCGCTGGCCATCGAGGAGCAGTACTACTTTGTCTGGGCTCCCCTGGTACGCTGGCTGCGGCGGCCGTGGATGCTGGCAGCCGTTTTGATTGCGGCCGTCGCCGGCTCGCCGCTGGTGCGCTATCTGAATCCGAAATGGCTTTGGGGGCTGCCGACACATACGCTCATCAAGCTGGATGGCATCGCCCTGGGCAGTCTTCTCGCTCTCGCCTTTCATACCCTCCCCATCGGCCGCCGCGCCTGGTTCTGGATCGGCCTTGCCGGCCTGGTGCTGGGTACGGCCTCGGCCGCCACCATCGCCGGCGGAACCTCCTTACTCGATTCCGCCCTGGCCGTGGCCTTTGCCGGAGCGATGCTCATGGTGATTGCCTCAACCGGCGCGCGCAATGCAGCGGCCGCCGCTCTACGCCGCGGACCGCTGGCCTTCTACGGCCGCATCAGCTATGGGCTCTATATGAGCCACATCGCCGTCTTCATTTATTTCGGGTGGTTCGATCGCCGGATGGACGCCTACGGCACGGCGGGCAACCTGGCCGTGGTTGCATTCCGCCTTGTGGCCACGACTGCCGTTGCCTCTGCCCTGTGGTACGGCTTCGAGTCGCAGATTCTGAAACTCAAACGGTATTTTTGATCGAAGTTATGGGCGGCCGCGGGCGTCGAGGTTTTTGCCGGGGCCGGGAGGAGCCGATCCGGCTCATCAACATCAAGGCCAAGTCCCATATTCTGCGCGATTTCATAGGCCTTTTGTGATTCGAATCACTCTTCGTGTATCTCACGGCTGTTAGCCTTGAAAGTGCACGCAAAAAAATCCCCCTTTTGCGAGGTCTGCGATGACCGAAAGCAAGAATTCTCACTCCGGGGACGGCCCGCTCTCGCCCGAGATGCTGGCCAAAATGGACGCTTACTGGCGTGCTGCAAACTACCTGTCGGTGGGGCAGATCTACCTCAAAGACAACCCTCTGCTTGAGAGGCCGCTGACTCTGGACGATGTAAAACCGCGGCTGCTTGGCCATTGGGGGACCACCCCCGGTCTCAATTTTCTATATGTGCACTGGAACCGCCTGATACGCGAGCGCGGCCTGAACATGATCTACGTCATCGGCCCCGGCCACGGCGGCCCGGGAATCGTGGCCAACACCTACCTCGAAGGCTCCTATTCCGAAATTTATCCGTACGTCGAGCGAGATCGAGATGGGATCAAGCGCCTCTTCCGCCAGTTCAGCTGGCCCTACGGCATTCCCAGCCATGTGGCGCCGGAGACGCCCGGCTCCATCCACGAAGGCGGCGAACTCGGCTACTCGCTTGTGCATGCCTACGGAGCGGCGTTCGACAATCCCGGCCTGACCGTGGCCTGCGTAGTGGGCGACGGCGAGGCCGAAACCGGGCCGCTGGCCACAAGCTGGCACTCAAACAAATTCCTCAACCCGGCCACCGACGGCGCCGTTCTGCCCATTCTTCATTTGAACGGTTACAAGATCGCCAATCCCACGGTGCTGGCGCGCATTCCGCATGCCGAGCTTGAAAGCCTGATGCGCGGCTACGGCTACGAGCCGTATACGCTCGAAGGCGACGACCCGGCTACGATGCACCAGCAGGGGGCCGCGCTCTTTGACCGGATCTTCGATCGCATCGCAGACCTGCAGAAGGCGGCCCGGGAAGAGGGCTCGACGGGCAGACCCGCGTGGCCCATGCTGATCCTGCGCACGCCCAAGGGCTGGACGGGCCCGAAGTTCGTGGATGGCAAGCCGGTGGAAAACACATGGCGCGCGCACCAGGTGCCACTTAGCGAGCTGTTCGAAAAGCCCGATCATCTGCGCCTGCTCGAAGAGTGGATGCGCAGCTATAAGCCCGAGGAACTGTTCGACGAGAAGGGCCATCTGCGCGCGGATCTGGCCGAGATCGCTCCCAAGGGGCGCCTGCGCATGGGCATGAATGCGCACGCCAACGGCGGGCTGCTGCTGAAGCCGCTTGTGATACCGGATTTCCGCTCGTTCGCCGTCACTACAGGCCTGCGCGGACAGGTCGACGTGGAGTCAACGCGCGTGCTGGGCCGGATGCTGCACGCCGTGATGGAAGCCAACAAAGCAGAGAAGAACTTCCGCGTCTTCGGCCCCGACGAGACGGCCTCGAATCGCATCGGCGACGTGATCACGGGAACCGGCAAGGCCTGGATGGCCGAAACGCTGCCCGTCGACGAGGACCTTTCGCCCACCGGCCGCGTGATGGAGATCCTGAGCGAGCACATGTGCCAGGGCTGGCTCGAAGGCTACCTGCTCACAGGCCGCCACGGTTTCTTCTCCTGCTACGAAGCTTTCATCCACATCATCGACTCGATGGCCAATCAGCACGCCAAGTGGTTGAAGACTACGCGCGAGATTCCCTGGCGCAAGCCTATCGCCTCGCTCAACTACCTGCTGAGCTCGCTCGTCTGGCGGCAGGATCACAATGGCTTCTCGCACCAGGACCCTGGCTTCATGGATCATTTGGCCAACAAGAAGGCCGATGTGGTGCGCATCTACCTGCCGCCGGACGCGAACACCCTGCTCTCGGTGGCCGACCACTGCCTTCGCAGCCGCCACTACATCAATCTCATCGTGGCCGGCAAGCAGCCCGCTCCGCAGTGGCTCAACATGAATGAGGCCGTTGCCCACTGCACCACAGGCCTCGGCATCTGGCCCTGGGCGTCGAACGATGCGGGCGATCCCGAAGTGGTGATGGCATGCTCAGGCGACGTGCCCACCATGGAGGCGCTGGCCGCCGTCACCCTTCTGCGCGAGCGGGCTCCCGATTTGCGCATCCGCGTGGTGAATGTCGTCGATCTGATGGCCCTCCAGCCTCAGTCCGAACATCCGCACGGATTGCCCGACGAGGAATACGACGCCATCTTTCCGCCCGGCGTACCCGTGGTCTTTGCTTTCCACGGCTATCCGTCGCTCATTCACCGCCTTACCTACCGCCGCCACAACCACGACGGGCTGCACGTGCGCGGCTACAAGGAGGAAGGCACGACCACCACGCCATTTGACATGTGCGTTCTCAATAACATCGACCGCTTCCAGCTAGCGCTTGACGCCTTTCGGCGCGTGGCGCGGCTCAAGCCGCAGCTCGAATCGGCCGAACAATGGTACTCCGAGGCCATTCAGCGCCACCGGCTCTATGTAGCCGAAAACGGCGACGACCTTCCGGAGATCAAGAACTGGCGCTGGCCGCTGACCAGCTGATCATTTCGCCATGGCAGCGCCGACTTGATAATCTGCTGCTTTGCCAACCTGCCGACTTGCCAACCTGCCCGCTTTGCCGCGGAGCTCAATCCGGAAAGGTCATTTTCATGCCGTCATTACCCGTACTAGTTCTGAACAGCGGTTCCTCTTCTATCAAATTCTCCGTCTACGAGGCCGGCGACGGACAGCGCACCCGCCTGATTGAGGGCGCAGTCGACGGCATCGGCACCGACCTCGGCAAGTTCTGGATCAAGAACGCAGCGGGAAAGAAAGTTGTCGATGAAACTCCCTCGGTTCCGACCCGCGCAGTGGCTTTCAAGCTTGTCGCCGACGCGCTCCATTCCGGGAAATACCCGAAGCCGGCGGCGATCGGACACCGCACCGTCTGTGGCGGTCCCACCGTGAGGGAAAACCAGCTCATTACGCCTGCATTTATCGATGAGCTCGAAAGCTACCAGGAGCTGGCGCCGCTGCACACGCCCATCGCCGTTTACATCATGCGCGAGGCCCTCAAGCTTTTCCCGGGCATTCCCAACTTCGCCGTGCTCGACACCTACTTCCATCGCACCATTCCGGAAGTCGCCTCGCGCATGCCCATTCCGGAGGAGTACGTGGCCATGGGGGTGCGCCGCTACGGCTATCACGGCATCTCCTATGAGTCGATCGTTTACCAGTTGCAGCCCCAAGTGCCGCGCCGCCTGATCGTCGCCCACCTCGGCAACGGCGCGTCGATCTCCGCCATTCTCGACGGGCAGTGCCTGGACACATCGATGGCATTGACTCCTTCCAGCGGCATCATCAGCGGGACGCGCACAGGCGACATCGATCCCGGGATCATGATCTACATCCTGAAACAGATCGATAAAACCACCAACAACGCGCGCGAAGCCGCTGAAAAGCTGGAGACGATTGTCAGCAAGAAGTCAGGCCTGCTGGGCATCAGCGAGCTCTCCAACGACATGCGCGACCTGCGCGACGCCATCAACGCCGGCAATGCCAAGGCACGGCTGGCCGTGGACAAGTTCAACTGGACCATCGCGCGCTGGATCGGCAGCTTTGTGGCCGAGCTGGGCGGCCTGGACATGCTGGTCTTCACCGGAGGAATCGGTGAAAACGACATCGACTCGCGTGGCGAAATCTGCGCCGGCCTGGGCTGCCTGGGCATCGTTCTCGATGCTGAGCGCAACAACGTGCGCGGGTTGGCAACGATCTCCGCGGCCAACTCGCCGGTGACGGTTCGCGTTATCCCGCCGGCCGAGGACCTCATTATCGTCAACCATGTTGTGCGGCTGATGGACTGACAGGAGAAGTTGCGACCGGCGCCGCGCATTCAGGCGTGGCGCCGGCGCGCAAGAGTCCTGATCCACCCCACAGATCGGACGCTGCCGTGGCGGAATGCCTTCACCGATGTGTATAGCCCATATGCACTACTGCTGCGGAAATATCATGTGCCGGTACGTTGTATACCGTTGTGAGGACGTGGTATAAAAAAGCCCTGACGTATTCGCTCGCTCATTGAATCTCTTTTTGCCCCGGTTCCCCAAGAAATAGTATCCCGGCAGTTCATCTGCGCCGCCCGGGACAGCTTCCCCTCACCACATAGGACAACTTCTCCTCGACACACCGCCTAGCCAGCCTGCCCGGGTAGCCGGAATTTCCACCCGCATCCACCGATGAATGGAGAAATTCGGTATGAAACCAGCCACGAAACGATTTGAATCAGCCACAGTGCTTTCCACCTGCCTTGTGGCCGCTGCCCTTGCCTGCGTTCCGGTCCAGGGGCGGGCGCAGATACAACAGGTGGTGGAGATCCCCTATTCCTTCACCGTCCCTGCAACCAAGACACCGCTGCCGGCCGGAACCTACACCATTTCCATCTCGAAGACCGCTGATTTTGTCACCCTGGAATCCCGCGCGAACGGTACGACCAGGCAGTTGATCCTCTCCCGGCTCAGCGGGCCGAATCGCTTTCTAAAAGAGGGCTCCCTCGTCTTCGACAATACCGGCGGGAATCATGTGCTCTCAGAGATTTGGATGCAGGATGGCGAAGCGGCTCTCGTTTATAGCGTTCCCAAAGGGCACACCCGCGCCTTCCTCACCTTTTCCGATTTACCCGCCAGCGGCCAGGTCTCAGGTAAAGTTGCCTACCAACACACCTGCGCCCGGTGCCACGGCGAAGATGGCAAGGGCGATTCCAACGCGGATCATTATATGGGCGTCACAATTCCCAGGCTGAACTCGGACCAGGTTCAATCCAAGTCGGATGCCGAGTTGCAAGCGATCATCTCCTCGGGCACCAAGAACATGCCCCCGGTCGAAATCGAGGAGTCCGGTTACCTGCATCGTCTTCCCTCTCAGGATGTGGCTGCCGTAATCGCTTACGTGCGCACGCTGAAGAAATAGTCCATCGCTTCCGCAACGAAACCCTGCACGTGCCCATCCTCGCGATCCGCTCCCGCGTGAGAGAACAAGGATGGGCACCAAACTCGCAAACAGCGACGGTCGTCAATGATTGGCCACGCGATCGCGGCTTCACTCCCTCGCCGCGCTTCCGCAGGAAGACCTCGGCCCTACATTATTTTCGGAATGACTGCAGTCCGAAGCCTCGCACTCAAGTGGCGGCTCCGGTTGCGATTCAGGGGTTCGCCATTTTTCGCGGATCGGCGATGCGGTCGAATTCCTCTTCAGTAATGAAGCCCAGCTTTACGGCAGCAGTTTTGAGCGTGCACTCATTCTCCTCGGCGTAGTGCGCGACTTCAGAGGCCTTGTCATGACCGATCAGCGGCGCGAGAGCGGTGACGAGCATCAGCGAGCCGTCAACGTATTCCTTGATCCTTTTCAGATTCGGCTTCGTGCCCTCGATCAGAAATTTGCGGAAATTGGTGCAGCCATCAGCCAGGATAGCGATCGACTGAGCGATCGAGGAGATCATCAGCGGCTTGTAAACATTCATTTCGAGATAGCCCCCGGCGCCTCCGAAGCCAACCGCGACATCGTTGGCCATCACCTGCACGGCGATCATGGTGAGCGCCTCGCACTGCGTGGGATTCGCTTTGCCCGGCATGATCGAAGATCCGGGCTCATTGGCCGGTATCAACAATTCAGCGAATCCGGCACGCGGCCCGCACGACAGCAGGCGAATGTCGTTGGCGATCTTGTAGAGTGAAACCGCGACCGTGCGCAGCGTGCCCGAAAGCTGCACCAGCGCATCGTGAGCGCCCTGCGCCGCGAACTTGTTGGGGGCGCTCCGAAAGGGCAGCCCCGTGAGTTTTGCAATCCCGGCGGCTGCCGCTTCGGCAAAGCCCGGCGCTGCGTTCAGGCCCGTTCCCACCGCTGTGCCACCCAGCGCGAGCTGGTAGACGCCGCCAAGCGCAGCCTCGAGCCGTTCCAGGTCGTCTGTCAGCATGGCCGCATAGCCTGACCATTCCTGGCCCAGTGTCATGGGGATTGCGTCCTGCATGTGGGTGCGGCCGATCTTTACGATCTCGGCCCAGGCCCGGGCCTTTTCATGGATGGCGTCGCGCAGGGCCGCGAGCGCCGGCGCGAGCCGCTCGCTCACGTTTACGGCGGCCGCGATGCACATTGCCGTTGGAAACGTATCGTTCGACGACTGCGACATGTTCACATGATCGTTGGGGTGGACGGGCGACTTGCTCCCCAGGGGCGTTCCGGCGAGCTGGCAGCAGCGGTTCGAAATCACTTCGTTCACGTTCATGTTGAACTGCGTGCCGCTGCCGCTCATCCACACGTGCAGTGGAAACATCTCATTGTGGCGGCCGGCGAGAATTTCGTCGCAAGCCTGCGCGATCAGCCTGAACTCGTCGCCGCCCAGCTGCCCGCCCTCGTGATTCGCAATCGCGGCTGCCTTCTTCACAATCGCGTAGGCCGGGATCATCTCGCGCGGCATCAGTTCCCTGCCGATGGTGAAATGTTCGAGCGATCTCTGTGTCTGTGCGCCCCAGAGCTTGTCTGCCGGGACTTCGATGGCGCCGAGGCTGTCGGTTTCTTTTCTGGTTTCAGGCATGTTCGTCTCCAAAGCGGGCCGGGGAAGGTTCAGGAGATGATGCCGAGCTGGCAGGGGCTGAAGCCCGCCCATCCTTTTCGCTAGTTTACGGCCTGGCTGAAGCCATGCCCTTTTACAAAACGTTTTTCAGCTCGCTAGTTTACGGCCTGGCTGAAGCCATGCCCTTTTACAAAACGTTTTTCAGCAGGTTGTGAAATCGTGTCTTTCAAAGATACCCGCACCACTTGCTCATCAAACCTAGCTGTCGGTTTGCCTGCCGGCGCCGGGCCTCTGGGCCTTGGGGTAGGCTGTTTCCGCCGGTGACCCGAAGTAGGTCCTCAACAAGGACCGTGCAGCCAGGAAAGGAGTGATCTTGCCTTCGGAAACGAGCCGCTCGAGTTCCGCCTGCTGCTGGCGCACCAGCGGGTGCGACTCGAAGCGCCGCGTCAGCTCCTGCTCGATCATCTCGCGCATCCAGAAGCGCCTTTGCCTGCGGCGCGCGCGCATCAGCCAGCCATTGTTCCTGGCCAGATCGATGAACTCCAGGACCGCGTTCCAAAGCTCGTCCATGCCCTTGCCGGTTTTGGCCGAGCAGGTGATGGCGCGCGGCGTCCATCCGGAGGGCGATGCCGGGAAGAAGTGCAGTGCGTTCTGGGCCACGCTGCGCGCCCGCTCCGCAGCATCGATATTGTTGCCGTCGGCCTTGTTGATCACGACCAGGTCGGTCAGCTCCATCACGCCTCGTTTCACGCCCTGCAACTCGTCACCCGCATTTGCGAGTGCAACCAGGACCATGCAGTCCACGGTCTCACGCACGGCCGTCTCGGATTGCCCCGCGCCCACCGTTTCAACAAGAATGTTGCGGTAGCCAGCCGCTTCGCAAAGCAGTACGGCCTCCCGCGTCCGCTGGCCAACTCCGCCAAAGGAGCCGCGCGAAGGCGAGGGCCGGATGAAAGCCATCTCTTCGCCGGCCAGCGACGTCATTCGAGTTCTGTCGCCGAGGATGCTGCCGCCGGAAAGCTGACTGGAGGGATCGAAGGCCAGAACGGCCACCTTCTGCTTTCTTTCCCGAACCAGATAAAGGCCGAGCGTCTCGATCAGGGAGCTTTTGCCAGCTCCTCCGGGACCCGTGATGCCGACGCGAATCGAGTCGTTTCTGTGTGCTTTGCACGTCTCGAGAATTTGTTCAGCGAGTTCCCGATCGGCGGGGCGCGAGCTTTCAATCAGGGTGATAGCCCGCGCCAGAATGGTACGGTCTCCAGAGGAAATACCCGCGGTGTACTCATCGAGACTGAGGCGCCTTCGCCGAGGCGCCGCCGGTCTGCGAGGCTTTTCCAATGTCCCCGACGGGAGCCTCTGCGGCGTCGCGCTTTGATTCGCTTCTGCCAATCAGCCTCGCGCTTCGGCCGGGCTCGTGGTCAGGGAGTTCAGAATGTGCTGCGCAGCCACCGGGATCACTGTTCCCGGCCCGAAAATTCCCACCACTCCCGCCTGATAGAGAAATTCGTAGTCCTGCGGCGGGATGACTCCGCCGGCGACCACAAGGATATCCTCGCGGCCCAGGTCCTTCAGCTCCTTGATCAATTGCGGCACCAGGGTTTTGTGTCCTGCGGCCAGCGAGGAAACGCCTACGGCGTGCACATCGCTCTCGGCTGCATAGCGCGCCACTTCGCGCGGCGTCTGGAAGAGGGGCCCGATATCGACATCGAAACCGATGTCGGCAAAGGCCGTTGCAATGACCTTGGATCCGCGGTCGTGGCCGTCCTGGCCCATCTTCGCCACCAGGATGCGGGGCCTGCGTCCCTCTTCGCGCTCGAACTCCTCCACCATCGACTGCGCCTTGCGGAACTCGTCTCTGCCGCCCGAAATCGACGAATAAACGCCGGCAATGATGCGGGTCGTGGCTTCGTAGCGTCCCCACACTTTCTCAAGCGCCATCGAAATCTCGCCAAGAGTGGCCCGCCTGCGCGCCGCCTCTACGGCCAGCTCCAGAAGATTGCCCCCGCCGAAGGCGGCGGATCTCTCAAGGCGCTCCAGTTGTTCGCGCACGGCTTCGTTGTTGCGCTCCCGCTTCAACTGCTCAAGGCGGCGCATCTGGGCGGCGCGCACGGCATCATTGTCGATGTCGAGAACGGGAATTTCCGGCTCCTCTGACGCGCGGTAGGCGTTGACGCCCACGATGATGTCTTTGCCGGAGTCGATGCAGGCCTGGCGGCGCGCGGCCGCCTCCTCGATGCGCATCTTGGGGATTCCGGTTTCAATCGCTGCCGCCATGCCGCCCAGGCGCTCAATCTCCTCGATCAGACCCCAGGCCTTGTGCATTAGATCGTGGGTCAGCCTTTCGACGTAGTAAGAGCCGCCCCACGGGTCGACCAGATGCGTAATGCCGGTCTCCTGCTGCAGGTAGATCTGCGTGTTGCGCGCGATGCGGGCAGAGAAATCCGTGGGCAGGGCAAGCGCCTCGTCGAGCGCGTTGGTGTGCAGCGACTGCGTATGGCCGAGGGCCGCCGCCAAAGCCTCAACGCACGTGCGCACCACGTTGTTGTAGGGGTCCTGCGCTGTAAGGCTCCATCCCGAGGTTTGAGAGTGCGCTCGGAGAGCCAGCGACTTGGAATTTTTCGGATTGAATCCTTTGACCAGCTTGGCCCACAGCAGGCGTCCGGCGCGCATTTTGGCGATCTCGGTGAAGGGGTTCATTCCCACGCCCCAGAAGAAAGAGATGCGGGGCGCGAAATCGTCAACGCTCAGCCCGGCGCCAACGCCGGCGCGCAGGTATTCCAATCCGTCGGCCAGCGTGTAGGCCAGCTCGATCTCCGCCGTCGCGCCCGCCTCCTGCATGTGGTAGCCGCTCACGCTGATGCAGTTGAACTTCGGCATGTTCGCTGCGCAGTAGCGGAAGATGTCGCCGATGATCCGCATTGACCCGGCGGGCGGATAGATGTAAGTGTTGCGGACCATGAACTCTTTGAGGATGTCGTTCTGGATGGTGCCGCTGAGCTTTTCCGTGGGAACGCCCTGTTCCTCGGCGGCGACGATGTAAAAAGCCATGATCGGCAGCACTGCCCCGTTCATGGTCATTGAAACCGACATCTCGCCCAGCGGAATCCTGTCGAAGAGCACCTTCATGTCGAGGATGGAGTCGATGGCCACGCCCGCTTTGCCCACGTCGCCGGTTACGCGCTCGTGGTCGGAGTCGTAGCCGCGGTGGGTGGCCAGGTCGAAGGCCACGGAGAGCCCCTTCTGTCCTGCCGCAAGGTTGCGGCGGTAGAAGGCATTCGACTCTTCGGCCGTCGAAAAGCCGGCGTATTGCCGGATCGTCCACGGCTGCATGGTGTACATGGTGCTGTAAGGCCCGCGCAAAAAGGGCGGAATGCCAGCCGCGTAGTTCAAATGCTCGAGCCCGTCGAGATCCTGCGGAGCGTAAAAACTTTTGATAGGAATGTGCTCGGGCGAGAGGCGCTCCTCGGGTGTGGCCGGCAGCGCATCCGACGGCAGAGATTTCCAGTCGATTTTCGTAAAGTCCGGCCGCATGGTTACTCCCTCACCCCAAGCCGCTTCTGCCATTCGGCGAGCACCTCAAGCGGCTTGCTTTTTACATGAACGAAATCGGCGACTCCGGCAGCCCTCAGTTCTTCGGCGTTCTCAGGATTGCCGGCGACGATCACCGGCGTGGCGCGGCCGGCCGCCTTCAGCCTGGGAATCAGCTCGGCAACCAGCGCCGCGTATTCCCGGTCGGAACTGCAGAGCACGATGGCATCGCCTTCGGCGGCTGCGATCTCTCCGGCGTTCGCGAAGCGCTGCACCGGAACAGCAAATCCGGCACAGGCGAAGAAGTTGGCGGCGAAGTTGGAGCGGGCTGCGCGCATCTTTGTGTCGCCGATCTCGGCCAGCAGAATCCGCGGCGTCTTGCCCGACCGCTCGGTTCGCAGCCGCAGCTCCTCATAGAAGCGGGTTGCGCGCCGGCCCGCGGCGAAGCGCACGGGCTCAATGCGTTCCAGAGCGCGTTCGGCTGGGTTGGCGAACTGGTTGGTGCCGACGAATACTCGGCTCCGATCGGCCACCCTGCTCTCGCGGCCGGTGATCGATTGCTCAATCTTCTCGCCGATCCACTCCTTGGCCTGACGATAGCCGCCGCGGCTTTCAACCTCCTGCATAATCTTCCAGCCCTCTTGGGCGAGGTAATCTGTGATCGCCTCAATCGCGTAGGCGCCGCCGCCGGGATCGGCCACCTGCCCCAACATTGCTTCGTGCTTGAGGAGGATTTGCGTGTTGCGCGCCAGGCGCCGGCTGGCCTCGTCCGGGCGGCGGTAGCATTCGTCGAAGGCGGCCACAGAGACCGAGTCCGCGCCACCCAGCACCGCGGCCATGGCCTCGGTAGCGGCGCGAAGTACGTTCATGTGCGGATCGTAGGCGGTCTTGTTCCAGCGGGCGGTGCGCGCGGCAATGCGGGCCTTGCAGGCTTCCGCAGGCGCGCCGAAGCTCTCTACCACCCGCGCCCACAACATGCGCAGTGCGCGCAGCTTGGCGATCTCGAAGAAGAAGTTGGCGCCGATGCCGAAGCCGAAGTGAACCAGAGACGCGGCGCGCGCGGCATTGACCCCGCGCTCGGTCATGGCGGCCATATAGTCCACCCCATTCGCCAGGGCGAAGCCGATCTCCTGGGCCGCGGTAGCGTAGGCATCTTCAAGCCGCGCATCGTTGATCATGAAGGGCGTCATGCCGGGCGGAGCGGATAGAGCCGTCTGTACCGCGCAATCAATATCGGAGAGGGGCTCGAAAGTGGTGGCAACCGGCGCGGTGCGTTTTGTGTTGACGAGATGCGCCAGCAGACGCCGCATGAACCGCCCGTCAGGGCAAGCGAGGAGCACCGGAACCGAATCGAGGTCCGTTAGAAGAATGGCTACGTCCGAGACGTTGCCGACCGTGATCTTGCCGAAAGAGATCTCCTCAGCGCCGGCGGCCACTGCGGCGCGGGCGGCGCGATTGGCCGCAAGGGCATCGGGAAGATCGATGACTTCGCGAATCCTCCAGCCAGCCTCGGCGCGCGTTCCGCGCACGTAGGGGAAGGCGCCGGGGGTAGTGCGCGCCCAATCCAGACCGGCTGTATCTTCAGCCCGGTAGTAGGGCCGGGCGGCCATGCCCGCGACCGTTCGCCAAATCAGCTTCTTGTCGTAGTCGGCGCCCTTCAGATCTTTGGCAATGGCATCTTCCCACGCCTGTGTGGTAACCGGCGGGAACTCTTCAAGTAGATTGCTGTTGGCCATATTCTCACTCGCCATCAGGTGCTTCAACGATTTCGATCAGGAATCCGAAGGGAAACTCCGCCCTCGATTTAGGATGAACAAAAAAGACGGTGGTGCCGCGCGAGCCCGGGCGTGGCGCCTTGTCGATCAGTTTGAAGCCGGCCGCCTGCATCGCGCCGAAGGCCTGGCTTGCGCTCTTCACGCGGAAGCCGATGTGCGCCAGCCCGCCACGGCCGCCGTTGCGGTCCATTGTCTTCTGCACCGGCGAGTCCTCGCTCAGCGGCTCGAGCAGTTGAATGAGGTTCGGGCCATCTCCGATTTCGAGCAGCACCTCGCGAACCTGATCGCCGCCCAGAACGTCTTCGCGATGCTTCACCTTGAAGCCCAGCAGTTCGTAGGCGTTTACATTACCCTCCAGCTCGCCGCGCTTCACCGAGATGGCCACGTGATCTACAAACAGGATTCCGGGAACTTCTTTCAGTTCGTCCTGCAAATTGTCCTCCGCACTTTCCCCAGAAGCTTCCGTGGTTTCCGCCCTTGGCGCCCGCCTCGGCGAACCGCATGAAGGATGGGGCACGGGTACCTTTTCAATCCGCATTCTCAAACCAGGTCCACCGGCCTCGAAAGCGGCCCGTCCGCCGCAAGGCGGGAATCAATCAAACTCGATCAGAACCTGCTGCGCCTTCACCGGCTCGCCCGGCGCCACTTTCACGCTTTTCACGGTTCCCGAGCATTGCGCGGTCACATTGGTTTCCATCTTCATGGCCTCGATGACCATGATCAGATCGTTCTCCACGATCTTTTGTCCGGGCGCCACATTGGTTCGTATCACGATGCCGGCTATCGGACTGCGGCAGAGCTTATCCTCGTCGCCGCTTGCCGCCCCGGGAGCCGGAGATTTTGCCGGAGCTGCCGGAGCAGGCGCTGAATGCACCGTCGAGGGAACGATTGGATACGACCCGTAAAACGACTGGTGAGGGGCCTCGTCGTCCTCGGTGATCTCAACTTCCACCTCGTAGGTGTTGCCGTCGATTCCGATCTGGAGCTTCAACTGATCTTCCTTTCCTCAAACGAGTTCTCTTAATATTTATTGTCTGCCGCGCAGACTGTGAGAGACCTGAATCATCACACGTCCGTGTTGCGCCCATGGATTGACGATTTCGTAGGGCGATTGCAGCATCTTGGCCGAACGAACGCGGACATTCTTCCCGAGATATGCTGTGGCGGCCGCGGCCAGGAGCACGATCATCTCCGGAGTGACTTCCGCCTTGGCCGGAATCGCGGGCGCAGCTTGCGCCGCCCTGGCCTGAGCCGCTGCCGGCGAGGCGACAGGCGACGTAACGCGGGTCAAATTCGCGATTCGGGACTCGAGAGCCTCGACCAGCGCGGCAAGTTCGCTCAGGCGGCGATCGGCCGCTTGCTGCCGTTCGGCCAGAGCCTCAATCAACTGTTCCAGATTCTGTTTCACGCGCTGTTCCCCGCCTATAGTGGAATCAATCCGTGCTTCTTCTGAGGACGCATTTCGCGCTTGGCGTGCAGTCTTTCAAGCGCCGTAGCAAGAGCCTTCCGGGTATCGGCGGGCTCAATGACCTCGTCGACCAGAAGCCTGCCTGCCGCCACATAGGGGTTGGAAAAGGCCTCGCGATACTCGGTGGTCATCTCGTGAAAACGAGCAACTTTGTCCTCAGCGGCCTCGATCTCGTTCCGGAACACGATTTTTGCGGCGCCTTCGGCTCCCATCACCGCAACCTCGGCCGTCGGCCAGGCCAGAACCCGATCGGCTCCGAGGTCCCTGGAGCACATCGCCAGGTAGGAGCCGCCATAGGCCTTGCGCAGAATCACGGTGAGCTTGGGAACCGTGGCCGCGGAGTAAGCAAAAAGCATCTTGGCCCCGTGCCGGATAATCCCGCCGTACTCCTGCTCGATGCCGGGAAGGAATCCGGGAACGTCGACAAAGGTCACCAGAGGAATGTTGAAGGCATTGCAGAAGCGGACAAAGCGCGCCGCTTTGTCAGAAGCATCAATGTCAAGCACGCCGGCTTTGACGTTTGGCTGGTTGGCGATGATTCCTATCGGCCGGCCCTGCAGACGCCCGAAGCCAATGACGATATTCGGCGCAAAGCCCGGCTGAATCTCAAGAAAATCCTGATGATCCACCACCCGATGGATCACCCCACGCACGTCATAGCCTACTTTGTTGTCCGCCGGGACAAGGTTATTCATCTCCGTGTCGGGGCGGACGCGTCCGCTGAAAGGCGCCCGCGGCGGATCCTCAAGGTTGTTGGAAGGCAGGAAGCTGAGCAACCTGCGGCACAGCAGCATCGCCTCTTCGTCGTTCTGGGCGACAAGGTGAACGACGCCGGATTTGTTCATCTGCGCATCGGGGCCGCCGAGCGCCTCGGCGGTGACATCTTCGCCCGTGACCTGTTTGATGACCTGAGGACCGGTGATGAACATCCTGCCGTGCATGCTCATGATGATGAAATCCGTGAGGGCGGGGCTGTAAGCCGCTCCGCCGGCACATGGGCCGCAGATCAGGGAAATCTGGGGCACCGCACCCGACAGGAGCACGTTGCTGTAAAAAACGCGCCCGTACCCTGCCAGACTGTCAATGCCCTCCTGCACGCGCGCGCCGCCGGAGTCGTTGATGAAGATGAACGGACTGCCTGTCTTGAGCGAGAGGCTCATCATGTACGCGATCTTGTCGCTATGCAACTCGCCCGCGGCCCCGCCAGCCACGGTAAAATCCTGGCTGGCGAGATGAACCAAACGGCCGTCGACCGTGGCGCTTCCTGTGACCACGCCATCGGCAGGGAGTTCCTTGTTGGCCATGCCGAAAAGGGTCGCGCGGTGACGTGCGAACAGCCCAATCTCTTCGAAGCTTTCCCGGTCAGTGAGCTTGGCGATCCGCTCCCGCGCCGTCAACTTCCCGGCGGCGTGCTGAGCATCGATGCGTTCCTTTCCTCCGCCCAGCTCCACCGCGCTGCGTTTGGCGACAAGCTCGGCGATCCTGTCACTCATGGTTTTTTGCTTTGCGCCCTGATCTTGCGTAGCCATCCTTGCTCCTGGATTTCTCGTTGTGACAACGGGCCCCATTATTTTTCCGGGGATACAGATACTCGATGCTCTTTTCCGTTCAGCGTGATCACGTAGTTCACCGTGGCGGCGAGCGCCGGTTTCGCACCGCCCGCCGCAGGCTGTGGAGCTTTCGGCTCGGCCGCTTTGGCGGACGCGGGATCTTTACCCACGTTTTTGCGTCCCTCGCTGCGCGTTTTGAGGAATTTGGGCGCAACCTGGGGGAACATGGCGTAGGTCAGCACATCTTCGTCCGATCCGTTGCTGCCCTCCAGGGCCTTTGCCGTCGCGCTCAGGGTGTCCCACTCGGGAGCCAGCAAATCGGCGGGACGGCAGGTAATTACCGGCTTCTTCGCAGAGGCCTCGGCCAGCTTCAGGACCTCGGGATCCTTGGGGCCGATGGTGGCGCCGTAGTAGCCCAGCATGAGGTCGGAAAACTCGCCGGTCAGCACCTTGTATTTGCCCATGAGGATGTTGAAGACCGCCTGCGATCCCACGATCTGGCTGGTGGGTGTGACCAGAGGCGGATATCCCGAGTCCTTGCGCACTCGCGGCACCTCTTCGAGGACGTCCTGCAAGCGGTCGCTGGCGCCCTGACCCCTGAGCTGGCTCTCCATATTTGAGATCATGCCGCCCGGAATCTGGCTCTCAAAGATTGCCGTGTCCACGCCGACGTTCTCGCTGAAGAATTCGCGATAGCGGGGACGGACGGTGGCAAAGTAATTCGAAGCGCTCTTCACGCGTTCGAGGTCGACGCGGGTCTCGTAGCCGGTGCCTTCCAGCATCTCCACCAGGCTTTCGGTGGGATTGTGGCCCGGCCCAAGCGAGAGCGAGCTGACCGAAGTGTCGACGATGTCGCAGCCTGCTTCAATGGCCTTCATCAGGCTCACCATGGTCACGCCGGTGGTGGCATGAACATGAACGTGAACCAGCGTATCCTGCCCGCAGCGCTGTTTAATGCCTTTCACCAGATCGTAGGCAGGCTGCGGTTTCAGCAGAGCGGCCATGTCTTTGATGCAGATCGAGTCGCAGCCCATCTCCTTCAGTTGCTCGGCGGTTTCGGCGAGGGCCTCAACCGTGTGCAGAGGGCTGATGGTGTAGCAGATGGTGCCCTGGGCGTGCTTGCCGGTCCGCTTCACGGCGGCGATGCTGGTTTGGAGATTGCGCACGTCGTTGAGCGCATCGAAGACGCGGAAAACGTCCATGCCGTTTTCCGCTGACTTTTCCACGAACCGCTCCACCACCCCGTCTTCATAATGGCGATAACCGAGCAGGTTCTGGCCGCGAAGAAGCATCTGCAGGCGGGTTTTGGGCATCAGCTTGCGGAATGTGCGCAGCCGTTCCCACGGATCTTCATTCAGAAAACGAATGCAGGAATCGTAGGTTGCGCCCCCCCAGCACTCCACCGACCAGTAGCCGGCATTGTCGAGATCCTCGCAGGCCGGAATCATGTCGTCGAGGGCCATGCGCGTGGCCAGCAGACTCTGGTGGGCGTCTCGAAGCGCTAGTTCTGTAATTTCAATTACGCGTGACATCGCGATTACCCCGTTTAGATTCTATGCGTTGGTTTCTTAGCGCGGGCGTGATCGCAATCACCCCACCTTTATGACGATCAGGCGACTACGGGCGCCGCTGTCCGCCGCCATGCATACAGCGGGAACCGGTTGGCCATCTCGGCCACCTCATTGCGAATGCGCTCAAGCGCCGCGTCGTCGCTGCGCACTTCGAGCGCCTTGGCAATCCACTTTGCAATCTGCCGCATCTCAGGCTCTTTCATTCCCCGCGTGGTCAGCGCCGGAGTGCCTATGCGGATGCCCGAAGGCTTGAGCGGCGGATTCGTGTCCCACGGAATCGAGTTCTTGTTGACCGTGATGCCCGCTTTGCCCAGCGCCGACTCGGCTTCGGAACCGAGGATTCCCTTCTCGAAAACGTCGACCAGCATCAGGTGATTGTCCGTGCCGCCGGAGACGAGCCGGTAGCCCGCGGCCTGCAAGCCTTCGGCAAGGACTTTGGCATTGGCCACGATCTGCGCCGCATACGTCTTGAACTCCGGCCTGAGGGCTTCGCCGAAGGCCACGGCCTTGGCGGCAATAATGTGCACCAGCGGCCCGCCCTGCTGGCCCGGAAAGACTGTTTTGTCGATCGCCGCCGCAAGATCCCTGGTGCAGATGATCAATCCCGCCCTTGGGCCCCGCAGCGTCTTATGCGTCGTGGTGGTGGTGATCTGCGCGTGCGGCACCGGCGAGGGATGAACGTCCGCGGCGACCAGTCCGGCGATGTGAGCCATGTCGAAGATGAAGATCGCTCCCACCTTGTCGGCGATGGAGCGCATGCGCGCGAAATCCCATAGGCGCGGATAGGCGCTGGCTCCGCCCATGATCACCTTGGGCTTTTCACGCAACGCCGTTTCTTCCATCTCGTCGTAGTCGAGCTGCTCGGTGTCTTTGCGCACGTGGTAGAAGGTGGTGCGGTAGAGCTTGCCGCTGAAGCTCAGCTTGTGGCCGTGCGTCAGGTGGCCGCCGTGCGAGAGGTCGAGGCCGAGAATCGTGTCTCCCGGCTGCAACACCGCCGCGTAGGCCGAAGCGTTGGCCTGCGAGCCGGAGTGCGGCTGCACGTTGACGTGATCGCCGCCGAACAGTTGCCGCGCCCGATCCCGAGCCAGGTTTTCCACGATGTCGGCATACTCGCAGCCGCCGTAGTAGCGGCGCCCAGGATAGCCCTCGGCATATTTATTGGTGAAAACGCTGCCTGCGGCCTCCAGAACCGCCTCGGAAACGAAGTTCTCGCTGGCGATCATCTCCAGCCCTTCATGCTGGCGGAGGGTTTCCTGGTCAAGGGCGGCGGCAACTTGGGGGTCTGCCTGGGCAAGAGAGAGAGACATGCGGTCGGTCATACAGGCATTTTATCGCCTCGATACGGGGCGGGGGCCGAACGCTCTTTCGCTCCCATTTCGCTCCCTCCGGTGATGGCTCGCGCAGCGCCACCGTTCCCCCGGGCAGTTGTCATCCTGAACGGAGTGCAGCGCAGTGAAGGATCTGCATTTGCTCTTCAGGAGTTCATCCGATCCAACGCTCTTTGATAATCGGCCGGCTCCAGGTCGTACCATTCGCGGCTCAAGTCGATCCAGCCCGGGTTCATCGACTCAATGAGGGCGACCTTTTTCGAGCGCCGCCAGCCCTTCAGTTCCTTCTCTCGCTCAGTGGCTTTCTGCACTTGCTGGAAACTCTCAAACCAAATCAGCCGATCGCAGTTGTACCGGGCAGTGAGGCCGTCGTGCTCCTTCCACTTATGCTCAAAGACTCGTTTTCGAAGGTCACCGGTTACACCAACGTACAACGTGCGGCTGCGGCTAGCCATGATGTAGGTGAAATAGCTACCTTCATGCATGGCGGCATGGTAGCCAAATCACAAATCCCAGGCTGTGACGCAAAGAACACATGCAGATCCTTCACTGCGTTCAGGATGACATCGGTGGAGTGGGGGTGCGGAATCGCCTAAGCGGCCGTCTCACCGGCTATTCGGAGATAACGAAGAACAACCGCAGATCCCCACCGTGGCGGACAGGCTTTCGTCCGCCGCGGCGGACTCAGGATGACAGCGCATAGAGATGACAGCGCATGGGTAGGGTGTGCCAAGCAAGCGGATCACCGCCCGCCCGTCCTTATTGGACGCCTTTTCCTCCTGAGCCTTCTCTCCTCCCTGCTGGCGCCTGCCCTCTGGGTGGAAGCCCTGAGTCGGACCAACCTCGATTCCGCCTTCCGCCTTTATCCCCCGCCGCCTTCCGGCTCCGGCTCAATCCCTGTTAACATTAAGGCTTTACGACACAATCTGCGGAGAGCCCTGAAGCGATTCCACAAAGGCGATTCCCGCACCGACCAGAGAGGAACCAGGTGGCCGATACAAAGAAGATTGAGGATACGCAGGAACGCAAGAAAGTGAAGCGGGCAGCGCGCAAAAAGGCCGCGCCCAAGGCCAAGCGCACCACTCCCCGCGGCGAAAAGAAGAGAAAAGTGAAGAAGATGATCCGCGGCCAGTCGAAGCGGTAAAGACAGGGGTCAGGGATCAGGTTTCAGGGGTCAGGCCGTGCCGCAGAGGCGTCGGCGCGTTTGTCTTCTTTGATCCCTGATCCCTGATCCATGATCCCTGACCGCTGATCCCTGACACCTGATCCCTGTTAGGAGAACCGAGCTGCGAAGTCAACTGCTAGCCCGCAAGTCGATTGACAAGCTGATCCGCGACTCGGATGAGCCCGAGCACGCCCTTAAAAAGACCCTTGGGCCGTGGTCGCTGACCGCTCTCGGCATCGGCGCCGTCATCGGCTCGGGAATCTTCACCGTCATCGGCACGGCCATCGCCGGCGAGCAGTTCGATACCTCCAGCATGGTGAACACGCCGCTGGCCAGCTACATCATTACCCACACCGCACTGGCCGGGCGTCCCGGCGCCGGTCCCGCGATCGCTTTGTCCATGGTGCTGGTGGCGATCGTCTGCGCCTTGACGGGCCTTTGCTATGCCGAGCTTGCCTCGATGATTCCCATCGCCGGCTCGGCCTACACGTACACTTATGCCACCCTGGGCGAGATCGTCGCCTGGATTATCGGCTGGGATCTGATTCTGGAGTACGCAGGCTCGAACATGACGGTCAGCGTGGGATTTGCCGCCCACATTGTCGATGCCTTCGACTGGTTCGGCCTTCATCCCTCCGCCACCTTGCTCTCGCCAGCCTATTTGCCCGGCGGGCTGCAGGACCTGGCCGGCAACTGGATCTACCACCCCGGCTGGCACATCGGCTTCAATATTCCGGCCTTTCTCATCGTTCTGGTGTTGACCGTGCTGCTGGTGCGCGGCATTCGCGAGTCGGCCGAGGCGAACAACGCCATGGTCGGCCTGAAGCTAATCTGTCTGCTGATCTTCATTTTTGCCGTCCTGGGCTATCTTCATCCCTCTTACTGGCACCCGTATATGCCCAATGGCTGGTCGGGAGTGCTGACGGGCGGGTCGATCATCTTCTTCACTTACATCGGCTTCGATTCCGTTTCTACGGCCGCCGAGGAGTGCCGCAATCCGCAGCGCGACCTGCCCATCGGCATCATTGCCACGCTGGTCGTCTGCACCATCCTTTATGTCGCCGTCGCCGTCTGCCTGACAGGCCTGGTGCCGTGGCAATCGATGGTGGGCGACGCCGCGCCGGTGGTGAATGCGCTCAAGAAGCTTTCCCTGCTGCCCGGCGGCCACCCGCTGCACTGGATCCGGCTGGTGGTGCTGTTTGGGGCGATGATGGGCATGATCTCGTCGCTGCTCGTCTACCAGCTTGGCCAGTCGCGGGTGTGGTTCTCGATGTCGCGCGACGGGCTGCTGCCCCGCGTGTTTTCGAATGTCCACCCGATTTACCGCACACCGGCGTTCTCTACATGGGTGGCGGGTTTCGTGGTCGCCGTTCCTTCGGGGCTGTTCGACATCGGCACGCTGGCCGACCTTTCGAACATCGGAACGCTGTTCGCTTTCGTTCTGGTCTCGATCGGGGTGATCGTGCTGCGCATCCGCGAGCCGGAGCGGCGGCGGGGCTTCAGGGTTCCGTTCGGCCCGGTGATTCCCGTGCTCAGCGTCGTCTTCTGCTTCCTGCTGATGGCCGGGCTGCCCATCATCACCTGGTTCCGCTTCGTGATCTGGCTGGTCATCGGACTGTTTATCTACTTCCTCTATAGCCGGCACCGGAGCGAGTTCGCGCCGAAGCGGTAAGGGCGGCGAGCAACCCCAAGGCAGCTTTCAGCGCTTGCCCGCGGAAGCGATGTTCATAAATCACAGATTTGTACACATCCGTGTTATGCTGAACTCAGAGGGAACCCCGCCATGGGCGCAGCCAGCCAGCACATCCTTCACAAGCACTTCCGGCTCGACGCCGGAAAGCTGAAACGGGCGCAGAAGGCGCTCGACGCGGCGACCGAGACGGAAACCGTGGAGCGCGCGCTTGATCTGGCCATACTGGAACACGAGCGCAACCGGATTACAGCCGAAGCCAATCGGCGGTTCTTGCGCAGCGGCATCGCGATCCGCGACGTCTTCAGCACGGCAAAAGAGTAACGAATGCCGGTTCTCTTCGATTCGTCAGCTTACATTGACGCGCTGCGGCAAGGCGGGGAGGGCTCTCTCGCATTCGAGCGGTGGGCTCGCCAGACGCCGCTCTGGCTTAGCGCCGTTGTGCTCGAGGAACTCTATGCTGGGGCGAGCGCACAGGATCAGCGCATCGTGGAGAAGCTTGAGCGGGATTTCGAACGTGCGGGCAGGATTCTGGTTCCCAATCTGAGCGACTGGACTGCGGCAGGCAGGATTCTGGCAAAAGTGGGGCAGAAATACGGCTACGAACGGATCGGGAGAGCCCGGCTGACCAACGATGCCCTGATCGCGGCCAGCGCCACGCGAGCCGGGATTACGGTGCTGACCGCGAATGCGAGGGACTTTGCCCGATTGGCGGAGTTCTGTCCGCTTACCTGGCAAGTGATGGTGGGCTGAGCGGGAAACAGGCCAAAATCACAGTGGCAACGAACAAGCGACTTCTGGAACCCAGGATGCTGCTCGCTGCCTTCGAAAGCCCCTGAGGACGACCTCCGGGATCCAAGTGCGGCCGCCGCGAGGGGAACGATTTAACGGATAGCGAGTGTTTGCAGAATCAATTCCCTTGAAGGGGATGAGGTTGAGAGAATATCCTCAAGTCGACTCCAAACCAACGAAATTTGCTCGCGGGGCGAGAGTTCCCGGGGCGAAGCAAGGATTAATCCATGGCAAATCTTGAAGCGGATCTCGTAATTGTGGCTGCCGGCGCCAGCGGACTGGCGGCGTCTTGTCAGGCAGCCCAGCTCGGGCTGAAAGTCATCACTTTTGAAAAGAGCTCCACCACAGGCGGCGCAGCCAACATGGGCATGGGGCCGCTGGGCATTGAAAGTCCCATGACGAGGGCGAAGCAGTTCCAGCCCACGCAGGACGAAGCTTTTAACATTTTCATGAATTACGTGCACTGGCAGGCCGATGGGCGGCTGGTGCGCGCCCACCTGAACAAGTCGGGCGACACCATCCAGTGGCTGATGGATCTGGGAGTGACCTTCTCAGAGCCGGCATCGTACTTTCCGGGATCGTTTCCGACCTGGCACATTGTGATGCCGGAATCGGGGCATCCGGGACCGACGGCCGCCGCCACGATGTTCAAGATCATGACGCAGAAGGCCAAGGACATGGGCGTGAAGCTGATGCTGCAGACGCCGGTAAAGAGCCTGATTAAAGAAGGCGGCAAGGTTGTGGGCGTTGTGGCCGAGGACCGCTCTGGCGAAGAGATCACAGTGAAGGCCAAGGCCGTGATTGTGGCGACGGGCGGATTTGGCGACAATCCGAAAATGATCAAGAAGTTCACGGGCTTTGACTGGGGCAAGGACCTGCACACTTTCGCGATTCCGGGCCTGGCGGGCGACGGGCTGCGCATGGCCTGGGAAGCAGGCGCCATGCAGTCGAACATTCACATGGAAATCAGCTTTGGCGTGGCCGACCCGATGGGCCTGGGGCTGGAGTGGCTGCCGCTGTTCCACCAGCCGCACCTGATGGTGAATTTGCAGGGCGAGCGCTTTATGAACGAGGGCGAGGGCAACGACAGCTTCAAGGGCAATGCCATTGCGCTGCAGAAGGAACGCACCGCCTACCTGGTGTTCGACGAGGCGATCAAGGATTCGATGAAGACTTATCTGGATTACATCAACCTGGTGATCCAGATTCCGTGCCTGGCCCAAATCGACGAGATGATCGAGAAGGTGCTGGCGAGCGGCTATCCGCACTTCCACAAGGCGGACACGCTGGATGAGCTGGCGGCGAAGACCAGGATCGACGCGGCGGGCCTGAAGGCGACCGTGAAGGAGTACAACGGCTACTGCGAACACGGCTACGACGAGGTCTTCATCAAGGCGAAGCGCTTCCTGCGCCCGGTGGCGAAGGGGCCCTATTACGCGATCGCGATCTATCCGGCCGGCTACGGCTCACTCGGCGGCATCAAGATCAACTCGAAGACCGAAGTTCTGGACAAGAGCTGGAATCCCATTCCCGGCCTGTTCGCATGCGGAACCGACGCCTGCGACATCTACGGCGACACGTATGTCTTCCAGCTTCCGGGCAACACCATGGGCTTCGCAATGACCAGCGGGCGCATGGCGGCCGAAACCGCGGCGGCGTACGTCAAGTCGCAGGGATAAGAACATTGATCCGGCCCGAGAGGATGAGTTTCTGCTTTCCCACCCAAACCGCAAAGAGCGCGGTTTGGATGGGACACTCATAGCGGCACTCTTTCGAGCCGGATTAAGAACGGGCCTCGGTTCCAAGCGAGCCGCGGCCAACGGAGATATGCAAAATGAAAATCTGTCTTTATGGAGCCGGCGCCATCGGCGGGCTGATGGGCGTGCGCCTGGCAAACAAGGGCGCCGAGGTGAGCGTGGTGGAAGTGGGCGCGCCGCTGGCGGCGATCAAGGCCAACGGCCTGAAGGTGCAATCGGGCGGCGAAATGTACTCGGCGCAGGTGAAGGCATCGAGCGAGCCGGCCGAGCTGGGAGTGCAGGACTTGATCATTGTGGCCGTGAAAGGGCCGACGCTGAAGTTCGTTGCCCAGAAGATCGGCGCGCTGATCGGGCCGGACACGATCATCATGACGGCGATGAACGGCGTGCCATGGTGGTTCTTCGAGGGGTTTGGCGGCAAGCTGGCCGGCACGCAGTTGAAATCGGTCGATCCCGATGGCTCGATCGGCAAGGGCGTTCCCGCCGATCGCGTGGTCGGCTGCGTCATCAACCTTTCCTGCAGCCTGGTTGAGATCGGCGTGGTGAACCACGTGAGCGGCAACTCGCTGACCATCGGCGAGCCCAACAACACCGTCTCCGGTCGCGTCAACAAACTTTGCGAGATGCTGACCGCGGCGGGGTTCGAGGTCAACGTTTCGCCGTCGATCCAGAAGGATATCTGGTTCAAGCTGTTCGGCAACATGACGCACAATCCGATCTCGGCTATCACGGGCGCCACGACGGATGTGATCATCGACGATCCGCTGACGGCGGATTTCTGCGTCAAGATCATGAACGAGGCCGGCGCGGTGGGCGCCAAGATCGGCTGCGTCATCACCGATACGGCCGAGGCTCGCAATGCCAAGACGCGCAAGATGGGCGCCTTCAAAACCTCGATGCTGCAGGACGTGGAAGCCAAGAAGGCCCTTGAGATCGACGCCCTGCTGACTGCTCCCCGCGAGATCGCTAAGCTGGTGGGAGTGGAAACGCCCTACATGGACGTTCTGCTTGGCCTGACGCGCGTCAAGGGACAGATGATGGGGATTTATCCGAAGAACGCGTAAGGCAAATAGGCATTAGGCATTAGGCATTAGAGACCGGGGTCACCCAGAGACGAAAGCTGTCGCTGGGGACCCCGGTTTTTTTCGTTGCGCGACGAACTCGCGACCAGCCCAAGCGGAGTTTGAAAAGCAGCCGCAGATCCCTCACTACGTTCGGGATGACAACTGCATTTGATTTGCGTATGCACGCCAAATCGTCCGAAAAAAATGTGAGAAGCGGCCGAAGGAGTCTTCATCGACCGCGCAGAGGTCTGAATTCCAAAAATCCCATAGCGGCAGAGTGATCTAAATCACTTATTATCAGGAGTAGATTCTCTAGTTTAGAAATGGGACGGATTGGGCCAAATTGAGGCGGATCTTCCCAGACCGGTCAAGGACGGCCGAGCAAAAATGACGAACTTAAATGAACTTCGACAGCAGGCGCAGGCGGAGGTCGATAGCCGGCGAACGGCGTGGATCTCGATCGGCACAGGAACTCAGGGTGCCGCAGCGGGAGTGACGGCTGTGGCAGAAGCGATTGCCGCCGAGATTGCACGGCGCGGGATCGATGCGCGGATCACGGCGGTGGGGGCGCTGGCGTGGCGCGAGGCCGAGCCGGTGGTGGCGATTCAAAAGCCGGGAGGCCCGCGTGTCTACTACGCGAACGTGACGCCGGCCCTGGCCACCGAACTGATAGCGGGCCTGGCCGATGGAGCAGAGCAGCGGCTTGACGTGGCGTTTGCCGCCGATGAGGCCACCGGTGAACTCCCGGCACTCAAAAGCCTGCCGTTCTTTTCCGCGCAGCGGCGCATGGCCGCGCGCAACGTGGGCGCGATCGATCCGGAAGACCTGAACGACGCGCTGGCGCATGGCGCCTACGCGGGGCTGGAGCGGGCGCTCGAGCTTGGGCCCGAGGCCACGATCGAGGCCGTGGAGAAGGCTGGGCTGCGCGCGCGGGGAACGAATGCGCCGTTGGGGCAAAGCTGGCGAGACTGCCGGTTTGCCGCAACCGGCCAGCGAACCGTGGTGGCCGATGCGGCCTGGGGCTACGAGAAGAGCGGACCCTACGAAATGCTGCTGGAGGGCGATCCGCACGCGGTGCTGGAAGGAGTTCTGATTGCGGCCTATGCAGCCGGGGCCAACCGGGCCATTGTTTGCATCGACCCGGGCTCAAGCGCCGCGATGCGCCGCACGAGCCTTGCACTCGACGCGATTCGCGCCGCGGGGCTTGTGGGTGAAGGGATTCTCGGGACGGATTTCAGCTGCGAAATCGAGATTGGCGACGTTCCGCGGCGGCTGTCCGCGGCGGAAGTCACGATTCTGCTGTCCGCGTTGGAAGGGCGGACGCCGGCGCAGGCGCGGGTTCGCCCGCCCTCCCCGGAGCAGGAGGGACTCAACGGAAAGCCCGCAACCGTTGCGGATGTGGAGGCGCTGGCGCTGGTGCCTGCGGTCTTCGGCGCGGGCGGCGCGGAAGGATTCGCGCAAACGAGAATTGTCCAGCTTGCCGGCAATCTGATGCGCACCGGCTGCGTGGAGGTTCCGGTTGGCATTTCGCTGAAGCAGATCGTGGAAGAGATCGCCGGGGGACCGCTGGCCGGTCAGGAGCTGAAGGCCATTCAGATTGGAGGGCCCTCGGGAGGCTGGATTCCCGCAGGCGGGCTTGAGGTGGCGTTTGAGGGCGAGGAGTTGCTGAAAGCCGGATGCACGTTGATCTCGGGCACGCTGTTTGCCGCCGCCGGCAATGCCTGCGCGGTGGAACTGGCTCGGCAATCGGCCGCCGCCGGCCACAGGGGCGTGTGCGGCAAGTGCACGTTCGGCCGCGAGGGAACACGGCAGCTTCAGGATGTGCTGGGCGATTTGACGAAGGGGCGGGGCCAGGCGTCGGACCTCGGCCTGCTTAAGGAGATCGCCGGCGTGATGAAAGACGGGGCGATGTGCGCCAACGGCCGCAACGCGACGGAAGCGGTGCTGACGACGCTGAAGCATTTCCGCGGTGAATTCGAGGCCCACGCGAACGAGAGGCGATGTCCCGCAGGGGTCTGCCATATGGCGGGCGTGGCCGCCGGAGAGAAGGTGGCGCAATGATCCGGCTAACGATTGACGGCAAGCAAGTCGAGGTGAAAGAGGGAACGACAGTACTGAACGCGGCCCTGGACGCCGGGATTTACGTTCCACATCTCTGCGATCATCCCGACCTGAAACCGGCGGGCGCCTGCCGGCTGTGCCTGGTCGAGGTGAAGGGCGTGGAAGGCTACCCGGCCTCGTGCCATCTGCCGGCAACCGAAGGCATGGAGGTCGAGACCAAGACGCCGCGCCTGGGCGAGCTGCGGCAAATGGCGATGGAACTGCTGCTCTCGGACCACCCGGAGGAGTGCAGCACCTGCACAAAGTACCTGAACTGCGAACTGCAATCGCTGAAACAGTTCCTGGGAACCAGCGAGCACCTGAGCGTGCGCCGCCGGCTCAAGTACATTCCGATGGACGCCACGCATCCGCTGTTCAACTACGATTTTGCGCGCTGCGTGAACTGCGGCCGCTGCGTGCGGGCCTGCGACGAGCTGCGCGGGGCCGATGTGCTGAAGTTCGTTTCGCGCGGAGAAGAAAACAGCGCGGGCATCGAAGTGGGCAAATCGTGGGTGGAGGCGGGCTGCCGCTTCTGCGGGGCGTGCGTGGAGGTTTGCCCGACGGGCGCCATTATGGACAAGCCGGAGCTGGTGCACGGCAAAAAGCGCAGGGACGCGCTGCTGCCGTGCCGCGCCAACTGCCCGGCGGAGATCGATACGGCGAAGTACGTGCGCCTGGTGGGCGAGGGACGATACGCCGACGCGGCGGCCTCGATTCGCGAGAAGGTGCCGCTGCCGCTGGTGCTGGGCTACATCTGCGCGCACCCGTGCGAGAGCGCCTGCAAGCGCGTGGCGGTCGGCCACAATCCCCTTTCGCTGCGCAACCTGAAGCGGTTCGCCATCGAGCACGATCCGGAAAAGCTGTGGAAGCAGAAGGCGCGCCACGACAAGGCGACAGGCAAGCGCGTGGCCGTAGTGGGCGCAGGGCCGGCCGGGCTGACGGCGGCCTATTACCTGGCAAAACTGGGCCATGAGGTGGTGGTCCACGAGGCGCTGCCCGAAGCCGGAGGCATGCTGCGCTACGGCATTCCCGAGTACAGGCTGCCGCGCGAAGTGGTCGAAAGCGAAGTTGAAGATATCCGCGAGCTGGGCGTGGAGTTTCGCACGGGGAAGAAGATCGAGTCGCTGGACAATCTGATCGACGATGAGGAGTTCGACGCCGTGGTGGTGGCTACAGGCGCTCACAAGGGCGGACGGCTGCCGATTCCCGGCAAGGATCTGCCTGAGGTCTACGACGCGGTAGGATTTTTGCGCAACGTGAGACTGGGAAAGCCCGACAAGATCGGCAAGCGGCTGGTGGTGATCGGCGGCGGCAACGTGGCCTTCGATTGCGCGCGCGTGGCGATTAGGCTGGGCGCAGGCGACGTTCATATCGCGTGCCTGGAGCCGAGGGACAAGATGCTCTCGGCGCCGGACGAGATCGAGGAAGGGCTCGAAGAAGGCGTGGTGCTGCACACCTCGCAGGGGTTCACAAAGATCGCGAGCGAGAATGGGCACGTGACCGGAGTGGAATGCCGCGATGTGGCTTCATTCGCCTTCGAAGAGGGGAGACTGAAGGTCGATTTTGTGCCGGACTCCGATCACGTGATCGAGGCCGATACGGTGATCTTCGCCGTGGGCCAGAAGCCGGAGGTGCCGGAGGACTTCGACATCGACCTCACGGACCGGGGCATGATCGAGGTGGACGATTATTCGCTCGAGACCAGCAAGGATGGGGTCTTTGCCGCCGGCGACGCGGTGATTGGCACGGCGTCGGTGATTCAGGCCATCGCCTCGGCGCGCAAGACGGTCACGGCTGTGGACAAGTACCTGGGCGGCAAGGGAAACATCGAGGAGAAGCTGGCTCCCGACGTTGTGTGGGATCAGTGGCTGGGCAAGGTGGACTCGGGATTCGCCGAGCTGCCGCGCCACCAGCCGTGCATGGCAGATGCGCACGAGCGGACGCATAACTTCCAGATCATCGACAACGGCTTCGACGAAGAGGCTGCTCACGCCGAAGCCGGCCGCTGCCTGCGGTGCAACCTGCGGCTGGTGATGACGCCGGTGAAGTTCTGGGGCGACTACTGAGACCGCGACAGAGCACGACAGACAGGCAGGTGTTTTCCCAGGTCTCAAGATCGAGACCTGGGGCACCCTGCGTTAGTGCTAGAGCTAATCTCCCGAGATTCCAATCAGACCACTGCAATTTCGAGTGGCAGGTTGCCGATCCGCTGGGGCTCACCATTCGTAGTGACGAAGGTCTCTGCACAGATATGCCTCGGCCCCTTATTCCATGTGGTAATTGGAACAATTGCAATCACCATCCCGGGTTGAACCGTCTTGAGAGTGCTGCCCGGCCGATTGGGAACAGGACAGAAGTTTTTGAAATCAATTGAAGCCTTTTCCCCGGGCTTCAATTTCGAGGAACAGAATTCCGTTACTTTGGCATCTATTTCTTCTTTCGTATGCCCGGGACGGAGCATTTCCCGGGCAATACGAATCATTTCTTTGCAGATTTCATATCTTTCCACAAAGTCGGGGTTCGGCTTACCGATAGAAATTGGCAAGCAAACGTCCGAAGTATATCCAGCATAACTCGTATAGAATTCCCAATTGATGATATCGCCTTGTTGCAGCTTACGTTCGGTCACCCCCATGTAATAAGGATAATTAGCATTCGCCTGGCGAGTTTCAGGCCAATGGGAGATGTTATGCAGGATGCGATTGTCCCAACCGGAACCAGCCGATATGATGGTCCCGAATGCGGCGCCTAATACTTCTCTGTCAGTTACGCCCGGCTTAGCTGTATCTACCATTACCCGAAAAGCTTTTTCCCCGTTCTCATGCGACTTTCGGAAACATTCGAGCTCCGCCTCACTTTTAACTTGCCAGCACTCCACCAGCATTTCGCTGGCTTCTACAAACCTGGCTTCAGGCAGCTCTTTTGCCAACAGGGCGTAACTGCTGTACCGGATTGCGCCTAACGAATCGATACCTATTGTGCCCTTCTCCAGCCCCAGATCCTTTATCTTCTTTGCTGCTTTTGCGACGGCGTCGGAAGCCGAAACGATTTCCGGAACCGGGGAGATATCCTGCATGTAGAAGTACAATTCACTCCATGGAATGAACAGAGAAGGGGCGCCCTTTCGCGGGATGAGACAGGGGTAATCTTCTTCATCAAATCTCCCGCCGAACACGTTGGCAACATAGCGCAGATCGAATGGATTTATAACCAGCAGACAGTCGATGCCCCTAGCCTCCATCAATTGCTGAAGCGCGCGCCACCTTCGCTCGTATTCTTCCCTGGAAAATGTGGGGACCTGGTATTTCTCGCCGATCCTGATGGCATTGAATGCCGCTCCCGGAAGTCCCAAGGAATAAACGTTGCCTTCGCGGGCCATCCCGAGGTCCCCCAGCACCAGGGGAGCCATGGCGACCGAAGCCGCCTTCCCGACGAACTCTCTTCTTCCGATCATCTGTCCCATTGTTTTCGCTCCGATCTCTTGAAGCAGTTGCACACACAGGCTCTGACAGCGGCCGGATTATAGCGCAGCAACGATGGGACTAGCCACGAGATTTTCATTCGCTCGCAGGATGCACCTTTGGGTCGGGCCAGAAGTAAGCAAGCGGAATCAGCACGAAGATGGCGATGGCGGGGTTGGGCGACCACCAGTCCAGGAGGCCGGCACCCGGCGCCATTCGGGGGAGGGGTTACCGGCTCAGGTTGAAAGCGATTGGGTTCGGGACAAATCTGAGCGCATCTGGTTTCAGCGGCACAAGGCGCATATTTCGCGAGCCGTAAGAATCAACCCTGCCCAGAGAATGCCGGAGAGAATCAGAGCCAGCGCGACTCCCCGGATAGGCGCCCGTGGATCTTCTGCGATCTCCTCCAAGGAGAGCCGGGAGCTGCTTTGCAGCCATTGCTTTTGTTCTTCGATTTCAGCCGGATGACGCGCCACGAGAAGCATCGAGATTCCCTCTTTTTTGGGCCAGTCTAGCGGACGGTCGAACTGAAACGACTGGAGAGGGGACTTGTTTTGGGCAGTCAAATACGGAAAGGGGAAGGGAGTTTCACTTTGGATCGTGATTGGCGCCTGCCGCCAGTTGAGCAGAACCTTCCGCCGATCGCCGCTGCGGAGCCTATCTCCAAAGGAAACATACAGTTGGGGCTAGCGTCCGCGATGCCGCCGAAGCAGCGCGCCATTCAAACAAAGTATTTCCTTCGGGTCCCATAGGTTGACTTAAAATGAAATGGATTTCAGGGGAAAATTGTGTGCGCCTGCCGAACAGGCTGCAGGCCGTCAAGAGAGAGTGTGCGATGGGCATCGACGTTAAACAATATCTGCGGAACAAGGCCAAGGCGCACCCCAAGAAGGTGGTCTTCCCCGAGATCCCAGGAGGAGCGGATTCTGCGCACGGCGCGCGAGCTGCTCAATCTCGGCATTGGGTTCCCAATCCTGGTGGGCAAACCGGAGACGATCACGGAATTTGCGCAGAGCCTGGGCGTTTCGCTTGAAGGAATCCGGATTCCCGACAATACCGACGAAGCAGCTGTCGATGGAACGATCGAGCGCTATCTCAAGGTCAGTCAGATGCATTCCGCCAAGTCGCTCAAGCGCCAGGCGCGCGTGCCGCTGAATTACGCCGCGATGCTGGAGGCGATCGGCGAGGCCGACTGCACGGTGGCCGGGCTGGTGCACACTACTGCCGAGGTGATTCTGGCTGCGCAGAACCTGATCGGCATGCAGGAGGGGATGGAGACGATCTCAAGCTGGGGAGTCTGGTCGATTCCCGGCTGGGAAGGCCCTGACGGCAATCTGCTGGTGCACGCCGATTGCGCCGTGGTGGTGGACCCGACGGCGGCAGAACTGGCCGACATCGCCATCGCCACCGCCGATACGACGGCTGCGCTGCTGGATATCGAGCCGCGCGTGGCGATGCTTTCGTTCTCGACCAAGGGCTCGGGCGTGCACGAGAAGTCAGAGCGGGTGGCCGAGGCGGTGGGAATCGCCCGCCAGCGGCGGCCGGATTTGAAGATCGACGGCGAGTTCCAGGTAGACACGGCGATTGTCCCCGCGGTAGCTGCGCGCAAGCTGAAGGAGCCGAGCGAGGTTGCGGGCAAGGCCAACATTCTGATCTTCCCCGAACTGAACGCAGGCAATATCGGCGTGAAGCTGGTACAGATCTTCGGCCATGCCGACGCCTTCGGGCCTTTGCTGCAAGGCTTCGCCAAGCCGATCACCGACCTCTCGCGCGGGCACTCGGTAGAACAGATTATCGGCGCGGCCACGAACGTGATTGTGCTGGCCGAGGGCATGAGCAAGAAGCAGGCTTGAACAGAGAACAGAGATCAGGGGTCAGGGGCCAGGGGTCAGTTACAAGATTCATCCCGTCGGCCGGGGCATACGGTAAGCGATTTAGGAAAACGGAGAACAACGGAAGCATTTATGGAAAAGGTCTACAAGATATTTACGCTGTTTCCCGGCTCGACCTCGACGAAGATCGCGGCGTTCGAGAACGACAAGATGTTGTTTTCTGTCAACGTGACCCACGAAGCCGCACAGCTGAAGGGCTTCAAGGAGATCATCGACCAGCTCCCCTACCGCAAGGAGACGATTTTGGCTGAGCTGGCCAAGCAGAACTACTCGCTTGAAGGGGTGGACGCATTTGTCAGCGCCGGCGGCGGCCTGGTGGGCCTGGTGGGCGGGACTTACAAGATCGAGGGCAAGCTGCTGGAGCACTCAACGGTCGGATACACCATTAAGCACCCCAATACGCTGGGCAATGTGCTGGCCTATCAATTTGCGCAGCAGTACGGCGGCCTGGCGCTGGCGGTGAATCCGCCCGACGTGGACGAGATGGAAGTGTCGGCGCGCATGACGGGCTGGAAGAACGTCTTCCGCGAGAACCGCGGCCATCCGCTGAATCATAAGGAAGTGGCACGCCGCTACGCCCAGGAGCTGGGCAAGAAATACGAGGAATGCAACTTCGTGGTCGCGCACCTGGGCGGCGGATTTTCGCTCGCGGCGCACAAGCAGGGCCGCATGATCGACACCAGCGACGCGGTGCAGGGCGATGGGCCGATGGCTCCGACCCGCTGCGGCGCCATGCCGGTGAAGGCTGTGATCGACAAGTGCTTCAGCGGCCAGTACACGCAGCGCCAGATGCTCGATCTGATGGGCAAGGACGGCGGCCTGGTGGACCACCTGGGCACCAGCGACGCGCGCGACGTGACCCGCATGATAGAAGAAGGCAACGCCTACGCGAAAGTTGTTTTCGACGCCATGATCTACCAGATCGGCAAGTTCATCGGGGCCTATGCGGCGGTGCTGCACGGCAAGGTGGACGGCGTGATTTTGACCGGCGGTATTGCGCACTCGAAGTACCTGGTGGAGAAGGTCACCGAGATGGTCAAGTTCATCGCTCCAGTGAAGGTCTATCCCGGCGAGGGCGAGATGGAAGCGATGGCTGCCGGCGCCATCCGGGTTTTGAATGGCGAGGAAACGCCCAAGGTTTATACCGGAGTTCCGGTCTGGACGGGGTTCGAGAAGTAGGGTCGTGGACCTTATGGGCTTCCCGCCCTTTTCGCAAAGCGCGAAAAGGACGGGGCACGGGAGTGGGGTGGTTTCCCGCCCTTCGCTCGGGCGAAGGACGGGGCACGGAGAGTTCGTAGAGTTTGGAGATTCAAGGAGAGAATTTCGTGAGTGAAGCTGAAGTTACACCGAAAGAGTTCCTGGAAGGGATCGTGGCGAAGATCCAGGAGAAGTCCGATCTGTTTGCCGGCATTAGCTGGGTAATGGGCTGGGATTTTTCTGCCAGCAACGACGGCCATTGGTACATCGTGATCGAGGAAGGCGAGCCATCGGGCCCGTTCGAGGGCGAGAACGAAGAGGCTACGCTGACCACCATCGGGCCGTTCCCGACGGTTTATGAGGAGTCGAAAAAGAAGTTTAACCCGATGACGGCAATGTGGAACACGGGCGTGCTGCGCTTCCATGGCGATGCCATGGTGGCTCACCGCTTCAACAAGATGCTGGCGGCGTAAGAGACAGGGAATCAGGGATAGGGGTCAGGGAATCAGGGAATAGGGACTGCCTGAGCTCTCTATTTCCTGACTCTCCGAACTAATGAAGGAGCAAGCAGCAATGGCTGAAAGCAACGAGGTTTTAGAGAGAATCATCACGCGGGCCGCCGAACTGTTCAAGGTGGACCCGAGCAGCTACAGCGCGGAGACGCGGTTTGTCGAGGATCTGAAGGCGAAGTCAGTCAACTACGTTCAGATCATCTCCGTGCTCGAGGAAGAGTACGACATTACGATCCCGTTCATGGAATTCCGCCGCAAGAAGACCTTCGGCGAGGCGGCCGAATTCGTGGCGGGTCTGAGCGAGTAGCAAGCAGGGGCGTTGCCGCAGGGTAGTGGCCGAGAAGCGCGGGCGAGGACGCCCGCGCTACAGCAGGCCAGGAGGCCGGCGGTACAGAGTAGTCGCAAAAGAAGGGAATGAGGATTATGGCTGGAACAATGACGGCTGACATCAAGCTGGTGAAAGAGATTTATGGCGGCGAAGAGGTTGAAGTAATCTACCGCCGGGCGCGCGAGCCCAAGTCGCCCGAAGAGGCAGGCGAGTCAGCGGATATTTCCGCATTCGGTTATGCGCCTGCCCTGAACCAACGCACTTACATCGCAGCGCCCGGCATTCTGTGCGAGCAGGACGTGCCGATGAAGCTGCGCGACGGCACTACGATCTATACCGACATCTTCCGCCCGGTGGGCGCGATGGATGTTCCTGCGATTGTCAACTGGAGCTACTTCGGCAAGCGGCAGCAGGAGAACCACGAGTGGCAGGCGATGGGCGTGCCGCCGGGCACAGTGTCGCGGCTGGCCAAGTTCGAGTCGGCCGATCCGGCCTACTGGTGCTACCAGGGCTACGCCATCGTGAATCCCGATCCGCGGGGCGTGTGCCGGTCCGAGGGCGACATCAACATGTTCGGCACCCAGGACGCGCGCGATGGCTACGATTTCATCGAGTGGCTTGCCGAGCAGCATTGGTCGAACGGCAAGGTGGGCATGTTCGGCAACTCGGGCGTGGGCATGGTGCAGTACCGCATCGCCGCCGAGCAGCCACCGCATCTGGTCTGCATTGCGCCCTGGGAGGGCACGGGCGACCTGTTCCGCGAGTCGCTCTACGAGGGCGGCATTCCCTCGCTGGGCTTCAACAGCTTCATCGCCGGTTCGCTGGTCGGCTCAGGCTACGTAGACGACAACAGCGCCATGGCCGTGAAGTATCCCTTCATGAACGGCTACTGGAAGGACAAGATTCCGGCGTGGGACAAGATCAAATTCCGGTTTACTACACAGCCTGCTGGCATCACATGCACCTGCGCGGCTCATTTGAAGCCTTCCGCAAGTGCAAGTCGCCCAAGAAGTGGATGAGGGCGCACCGCGACTTCGAGTGGCCCGACACCTACGATCCGCAGAACCTTGAGGACTTGAAGCGGTTCTACGACCGGTATCTGAAAGACATCCGCAACGGCTGGGAGCTGACGCCGCGGCTGCGCCTGGAGATCATGGACGGCTACGATTGCGACTTCCAGATGCGCCGCGCCGAGAAGGAGTTCCCGCTGGCCCGCACCCAGTACAAGAAGCTCTACATCGACGCCGGCAACGAGGCCATGAGCTGGACGCCGGTGGCCAACGAGTCGAGCATCGGCTACGAGGGCGAGACGGGCAAGGCGGCCTTCCGCGTAAAGTTCGACTGGGACACGGAGATCACCGGTTACATGTCGCTTCGCCTTTGGGTCGAAGCGAAGGGCCACAACGACATGGACCTGTTCATCGCCATCCGCAAGCTGAGCGCGGAGGGCGAGTGGGTTCCGGCCAATGTGCTGGGCGAGCCGCACCCGGGCGCCTGGGGCAAGATGCGCGTTTCGCGCCGGCTGCTCGATCCCAAGCTCTCGACGAAGTATCAGCCCGTGCAGGCGCACACGAAGGACGAGAAGCTCTCTCCGGGCGAGATCGTGCCTGTGGACATCGAGATCTACCCGCACGCGCGCATGTTCCACAAGGGCGAGCAGATCGAGGTCCAGGTTTCGGGCCACTATATCCGCGAGGGATGGTTCGAGCCCTTCAGTTGGGAGACCGACAACAAGGGCGAGCACGTAATCCACTCGGGCGGCAAGTACGACTCGTACCTGCAGATCCCGACGATTCCGCCGCGCTACGTGGCCGGCGACTATGTTGCCCGGTAAGAACCGTTTTTAGAGCGGTTCCACAGTGCCCGTGCCCTTTCGGATTGCGTGAAAGGTGGCATTTTCTTAAGGAAAATGCCACTTGAGGAAAGTGGCTTTGACATGCAGCACCTGTGGAACCGCTCGCGACGGGCTGCTCGATCATTTTTCGAGTGGCCCGTTTTTATATCCGGCGGAAGATTGAGAGGCGGTTTATGAAGGTATTGCGCGGTCGTTTTCTCATTCTGGCAGTGTTCTGCCTTTGTTCGGTTGCGGGCGCGACGGAAAATGGCGGCGCCATCTGGCCGGTTGGGGCGGAGTCGTATGCCACGGCCGCGGCCGTGCCTCATCCGCACAAGTGGATGTTCTACGAGTACACCTGCTTCTATTCCGCCAATGAACTGGATGACGCCAAGGGCCACCCCAACGGAATTCCCGACTTCAAGCTTCGCGTCTTCGCGGTGGCCGGGAAGGTGGCCTACAACTGGGGCGTGAAGACGCCTTTGGGCGATCTGGGAAGCTGGGCCGCCGTGCCGGTTCTCTATCAGCAACTGCGCCTTCCGGACGGAAAAACCAGCCGCTTCGACGTGTCAAACGTCAATATCGTTCCGGTGTCGATCACTAACCACAAGGGAATCGCGTACTGGTACTACGATCTGCAGTTCGAGACGCCGGCGACCGGCTACGACAGCAGCAAGGCGATGAATATCGGGCAGAACAACTACGCTTTCACTCCCGGGTTTGCCTTCACGCTTGTCCCACACAAGGGCAGCCAGAACATCATGTCGCGCTTCGACTACACGATCGACAACCCGGATCACGCGACGCACTACCACAGCGGCAACGAATTTTTCTGGCAGTACGGGGCGCAGCAGGAGATTCCCGGGCACAAAATGAGTTTCGGCCTGGTGGGGTATTTCTACAAGCAGACCACGAGCGACACGCTGCACGGCGTGCCCGTGGTGACCATGAACGCCGACGGAACGCAAAGCGTCGGCTATAAGGGCCGGGCGCTGGACCTTGGGCCTCAGGTGACCTTCCCCTTAGGCAAGCACGGCGCAATCGTCGTCAAGTGGGACCACGACATGCTGGTCCAGAACAAGCCGCGCGGGAATGCATTTTGGTTTCAGTTTGGAATCCCGCTTAGCTTCAAGAGGGAGTAGGTTAGCGGCGAGGAGTCGCGCAAAGGTGAAGCGGGGCGAGATGCCCCGCTTTTTTGCGCCGTCCCTACGGGACTCCGGCAATCATTTGTCGCCTGCATTCCCAGCGCTGAAGCGCTGGGCTAACCAACATTGCGCCTACGGCGCGGATCAGCGCTTCTCCCACCCCTTACGCTTCGCGTAGGATGGGTAAGAATATACCTGACTGACTATACTTCTGGCCTTTTCCATTTGCGCATGTGCTCCGGGTAGCCCATTAGCCGCCAGTTCTCTTTAGCGTTCCTGTCCATGATTTCGCTGTAGTTCTGGAGTTGATCGCGGCTGATTACATGCTCGAATGGGGGCCAAGAGGGCGCATGAAGCGCCATTTCAAAGTGAGATCGAAGATCTCCTTCTACACAACATCTCCGCCGAATCTGCCATGCCAACAAATCCGCGGCCTAAAGCGGTAAGAACAGTTTTTCATCTTGGTATTCAATGTTATGCACTCGCTTTCCAAATTGGGGGAAATCAGAACATTGGCTATAGAGCTGCAATGATGGATTTTGAATGCGCTTCCTGTCGGAAGAATCAAATATGAAGTCAATCGGCTGACCGGCTCCAGCGTATTTTTCAATGCTGGTTGCGGAAGCAATTAGTCCTATAAACAGGAAAAAATATGGATTATCCCACCTTGGAGGAATATAGGGCTTGACTACTTCGTCATAATCATTTTGCTTCATGCGCAAATGAAATGCGCAAGACGCGTGGCTATGAATTACGCCGATCAAAGAGTCAATGCGCGCGTTTCTTTCTTCCTTTGAGATTCCGCCCCACTGCCCTTCTGTGCGCAGGCTTTCCGCTTCGCTGGATTTGAAGTAATCCAACTTCGGGGGACCATCCAAAACCTTTCTCCATTGTCCATCAAATTCGTCCCATGCCTCTGCGGTAGCTAAATATCCGGCCAAAACATACCACGGAGAATCACCCCCGCTTCCGCTGTCGTCAACGAACGCTTTCAACATGTGGGCTTCCACTTCTACTCGATTCCGTAGATGTGGAGCTTCTTGTAGAGCAGAGGGCGGCTGATGCCGAGCAGTTTAGCGGCCTGCGCGCGATTATTATTCGCGCGGGCCAGCGCCGTGGCGATGGAGCGCCGCTCGACCGCCGCGACCATGGCGGCCAGATCGCAGTTTTCGACGGCGGTGTCGTCTTCGGCCGGCGCTCCGCCCAGAATCAATATGCGCAGGTGCTCGGGCGTGATGGTGCCTTCTCGAATCACGACCAGGGCGCGCTCGATGATGTTGCGCATCTCGCGGACGTTGCCGGGCCAATCGTAGTTGCACATCAGGTCCAGCGCATCGTCGCGCAGCTTCTTGTAAGAGATGCCGTGCTTGTTCGCCAGCTCCTCCCAGAACGTGGCCACCAGGGAGGGAATGTCTTCGCGGCGCTCGCGGATGGGCGGAATGGTGATGGGAATGACGTTGATGCGGAAGAACAGGTCCTTGCGGAAGCGGCCTTCGGCAACGAGTTTCGCCAAATCCTGATTGGTGGCCGCGATGATGCGGACATCGACTTTGATCTGCTGGCCGGCGCCGAGTTTTTCAATTTCCTGTTCCTGCAGCACGCGCAGAAGCTTGGCCTGGGCCTGCAGAGGCATGTCGGCGATTTCGTCGAGGAAGATGGTGCCGAGGTTGGCCATCTCGAATTTGCCCTGGTTGCCGCCTTTCTTTGCTCCCGTGAAGGCGCCCTCTTCGTAGCCGAAAAGCTCCGACTCGAAGAGGCTTTCGACGATCGCCGAACAGTTGACGCGCACAAAAGGCCCCGGAGCGCGCAGGCTGAGGGAATGAATGGCGTGGGCGTAGACTTCCTTGCCGACGCCGCTTTCGCCCAGCAGCAGCACCGTGGAATGCGTGGGCGCCACGCGCATGGCGGTGGCCTTGGCCTCGGCCGAGCGCGGGGAAACGGCGACGATGTCTTCGGCAGTGTAGCGGGCGCCGGGGCCATGACGCGGATGGGCGCGGTAGTACTTGAGCTGAGCCTCAAGACGCTCGACCTTGTTAGCGAGCTCTTTCACCTTATCCAGGTCGGGAAAGTCGATTTTCCCAAGAACGCCGATCATGCGGCCCTGGCGGTAGACGGGAATGCGGCTGACAATGTAGCGGTGGGAGCCGTCAATCAGGAATTCGGTTTCCTCCGGAAGCTGGGTTTTGGCCACGATATCCATGCGCGTGTTTTTGACCACGTCAGTGACGTGCCGCCCGACGACGTCGGCCGCTTTGACGCCGTGGATGGCTTCAAAGCTCTGATTGACATAAAGAATGATTCCGTCCGGGCTGATAAAACTCAGTCCTTCGGCGGAGGCGTCGAGCACGCTTTGAAACAGGTCGAGCCTGGCCTGCATCTCCTGGACTTCTTCGATCTGCGAAAGTTGGTTGGGGTCAGGCATGGTTACCGACCTTCTCTGCCTTTTGCCGTGCTGGGTGGGGACTCGCGGTCTTTTCGCTGGCGGGGGCGGGGAATCCCATGCACTCCCGCACCACCGACAGGAAACTGGCCAGCCCGGGGAGCTTGTCGTCTTTGCGGTAAGCCACCAGCAGATCCACGGTGGGCTGCGGTTCGACATCCAGCGAGCGGGCAATGAGACGGGTGGGAAGATAGCCCTTCTGATAGTCGGGAATCAGGCAGGCGCCGGCTCCGAGCACAACGGAATTCAGGGCGGCCAGAACGTTGTCGTGCTCAATCCAGCTCTTGAACTGGACCCCTGCCGTTCGAGCAATCTGGTTGATGAAGGCCAGATAATTCGGTGAAGTGGTTGGCGAGGGCATCACCAATGGAAGCTCGGCCAGGCGCGCGATGGGAATTCGTTTGAGCTTGGCCAGGGGATGGTCCGTGGGGAGCACGACGACCAGTTTCTGGCGCAGGATGCACTCGGTGGCGATGGAAGGGTGGTCGATGGGCCCGGCGCAAAAGGCGGCATTGATGGTTCTGTTCTCAAGGGCGTCGATCAACTGAGGTTCCGACAAGGAACGGTAAGAAAGCTGCATCTCAGGATAGCGCTCGCGCAGGGTAGGAACCAGCCGGTGGAAGATGGGACTTTCAGTGCCGAGAATAAAACCGATCGACACGCGCGTGGCGTTGGTTCGCGCGGTTTGGCGGGCCAGGGCGATGGCGTGGTTCACCTGCTCGAGGATGGCGCGCGACTCTTTCAGGAAGACGGAGCCGGCTTCGGTGAGATCAAGCCTGTGCCGCTCGCGGTGAAAAAGAGGCGTGCCAACAATCTCTTCGAGTCGATGGATCTGGCGGCTTACCGAAGGCTGGACGGTATGCAGCCGTTCGGCGGCGCGCGTAACGTTCATTTCCTCAGCCACGGCAATGAAGAATCGAAGGTAGCGGAGGTCCATGATGCTCCTTGAGTCGCCCGTCAAATGTGCCAGCGCTTCGTTCTCGAGCCGTGAGGTAATCCCAACGCAAACAGAACGTTAGGTTTCCCGCGGAAAGGCCGATGAAGCCAAGCTCCATTGTAATCCGGTCATACCGGGCATGCTGGAGCGCGCCGGGGCATTGGCACAGCCGGGCAAGGCCAAGGCGACCGGCCTGCCAACGCCCGTCAGCAGCGGGCGAGCTGCCTGGCAACGACTGGCGAGGTGTCTTTGGTGCTGGTTCAAAGACACCTGCGGTCTTGAGACAAAGACAGCGAGTTAGCGTGCGCTACGCGCACCTAGCGAGTTAGCAAGTTGGCGGGGATTGGGTTGATAAAACGAGGTGGTTTCCCAGGTCTCAAAATCGAGTTCTCCACTCCACGGACGAGGGACATTTCCGCGTGGACCTCGAACCTAGGGCACCCGGCGAGGGAACAGTGGTGGTCTCCCACCCATCGCTCCGCGATGGATGGGGCACGGGAGTGCACCAGTAGAACGACGGCACAGAAAACGGCCCGAAGGGCGAGGTGTTCCTCGTCCTGCGGGCCTTGGATTTGTTTGCCGGTTTGGCCGGCCTTGGTTTACTTGCCGGTTTCGAAGCGGAAGCTGCCGTCGGTGTCGACAATTGCCAGCAGCCGCACGATGCAGCCGTCGCCGCCGGGCCAGCGCCACGGGAAGCACATGAAGGTGCAGCGCTTTCCGGTGACCGCGTCCATGTCGCCAAAGTCGTCGCCCGCGTTCTCGATGCCGGGGATGCCGCCCTTGACCATCAGGGTCTTGTGCGCCGGCTCCCACAGCGGGAAGTCGGCCAGCGGATCGATGCCCTTCTCCGCTTTGTATTCATCGATCAGCCAAGGGTGCGTCGGTCCAAGGCCGTGGTTGACCAGCTTGGTGGCGATGGGGTGATCGTTGGCCTGGCAGCCGTAGGCCACCATCTTCACCTTCTTCTGCACGAACCACTCGGCTGCTTCCTTGCAGGCGCCGGGGCCGTGGCCGAAGTACTCGTCGGTATCGGCCCACTTTTTGTGGTAGCCGGTGTTGATGACGACGATATCGCCTTCCTGGATCTTCGGGCACGCGTTCTCCAGGAGCTCAGGAGTGATGACGCCCCACTTTTCCATGGGAAGGGAGATGCAGACGCCGGTGCCGAACAGCCGCCAGAGCGGATAGTCGTTGATGGTAGGCGTGTTTTCAGTGACGTGCAGGGGAGCGTCCATGTGCGTGCAGCGGTGCATGATGCCTTCCCACTGGACCTGCCAAATGCCGTCGCGGGCGTGGAACTTGTCAACGTCGATGTTCACGCTGGGGCTCGAGGGCCACTCCGGCATGAACTGCTTGAATGTATGCGTGAGGTCGTAAACCTTTAAACTCATTTTCTGATTCCTTTCGCTTCTTCGCGGCTGACTAGTTGCCCCGCTCAATGCGGCATTTCCCGGTGGGATCAAACATGGCCACCAAACGTACCTGGCAGGCATCGCCTTTTTCGAACTTCCAGGGCGTGGCGGCCAGCGTCACGCGCTTGCCCTTGACCAGATCGACGTCGCCGCCCACCTGCTCGATAGTGGGAATGCCGGCGCTGAGCAGGGTCTTGTGAGCCACGTTCCACTCGCCATGCTCCTTCTTCCAGTCCAGGCCGGTCGCCGCGGAGTATGCAGCGACGAGGCGCTTCATATTCGGACCGCCGCGATGCGGAGCCATGGAGGTAGCCAGGGGGTGATCGATGTGGGGCGTGTCCATGGCGACCATCTTGACCTTCTTGGCGACCAGCCACTCGGCTGCGTCCTTGGTCAGGCCGGGCGCTTCGCCGTAGTATTCCAGACCGTCGGAGTACTTGTGGTGCCAGCCGGTGTTGATGACAACAATGTCGCCTTCCCTGACGGCAGGCTTGGCATTCTCCAGATCGGCGGCGGTGATGTTTTCCCAATTCTTCTTGGGCAGGTCAAGCACGGCGCCGTTGCCGAAGAAATGATCGGGCGACAGGTCGGCCAGGTCGGCCCCTTTCTGGACCATGTGAAGGGGCGAGTTCATGTGCGTGCCCGTGTGCATGACGGTGACGATGCGCCAGGCCAGCACACCGTGTTGCGAGTGCTTAACACCGCGCACCATCTTGATGTCGGCCTGCCCGGGATACGAAGGCGCCCGTTGGTCCCACTCATGACTCAGCTCTACGAACTGCAGCCCCGAATAGGGATCGTTTACGATATTCGGCGTGGTCATTTGTTTCTACCTCTCTTGACATTTCCTGAAATTGAAATTGTTAAGCTACCGGATGGCGTCAAATCCCAGGTAGCCGCATCAGGGTAAAACATTGCCTAACGCCTTCCCCGTGGAAAATTGCAGGAAAGTGATTTCCTGAATTCGAAAAAAACGCATCTGAACGCGTTTGAGATGTCGTACGGCAGTCTCTTTGATCTTGAGCTCGCACTCTGCGTCGGGCAAAGCTTCGATCGGGCGAGCTTCCAACGCTTCCAATTGGGATTGCCTGTGAATATTATATAGATACCCGACAACGATCACACAACAATCATCCATACTTATTTGCGATCAGGGTATGCCGGATAGGGATTGGACTCCGCGCGGTCTTCAATCTGACCAAACCCTCTATTTTAGAGGGATATAAGCGAGAGGAATCGGCTCATAACTTATGGAAATGAGCCTGCAAGCTTATTGAAGAGCGTGCTGCTCTTCGTAGGCCGAGATCTTGGCAATGCGAGCTGCGTGGCGGCCGCCCTCGAAGGATGCGCTGAGCCAGGTCTCGACGATCATTTTGGCGAGCTCGGGACCGATGATGCGGGCGCCCATGGCGAGAATGTTGGCGTTGTTGTGCTGGCGCGAGAGGCGTGCCGAACAGGGCTCGGTGCAGACAGCAGCGCGGATGCCGCGGACCTTGTTGGCGGTGATGGCCATGCCGATGCCCGTGCCGCAGAAGAGAATGCCGAGCTCGCATTCGCCGCGCGCGACGGCCTCGGCGGCAGCGAAGCCGAAATCGGGATAGTCGGCGCGCTCTGAGCTGAAACAGCCGAAGTCGCGGGTTTCAACGCCCTTCTCGGCGAGCCAGGTCTTGATCTCTTCTTTGAACGAGTAAGCGGCGTGATCGGATGCGATGGCGATCATGGGAGACTCCTTCTACATTGGTTCCCCACCCTAGCGACAAAAACAAATACGTCGCGAGGGTGGGGCACCCCGACAAAGTGCAAGGCTGGGCACCCGGCTGATTCACTTTTGTGGCTCCCATGTCCCAAAATCGGGACATGGGGCACCCGGCACCTTCTGATTCAATTTTATGGTTTACCAGGCCTGTGGTTCATCAAGAGGCTGATTGAGTTTTGTGGGTTCCCGCCCATTTCACGATGATGCTGTGAAATGGACGGGGCACGGAGCATTGTGCTCGAATCCTGCGGCGAAAGAACCAATCAGGAATTCCTCAGGGCTTCGAGGGCCGGGAGAGCTGGTCGAAGAACGCAAAGACTGTTTCCAGATCCTGCTGCAACTCGTCGGCTGTGGCGCCGACAAAGCCGTGCTGCTGGCCGGGGAAGTGCAGGAACTTGACCGAAACTCCGGCCGCGTGCAAACGATCGTAAAGCTCCTGGCCCTGTGCAAGGGGAACAAGCGAATCCTTGTCGCCCTGCATGATCAGCGTGGGCGGAGCCTGCGCCGAAATATAAGTCACCGGGCTGACCTTGCGCAGCGTTTCCTGCGAGCAACCGGATTCGGGGCAGCCAAGAAACGTGCCGATTGTGTTGTTGGGCCCTTTGGTGTCGAAGCCTGTGAAATCGCTTGGCCCGAACCAGTCCACTACGCCCTGTACGCGTTCCTCCGCCGCCAGACCGGCACTCTCGGTTCCGGCCAGCGCCGCCAGATGTCCGCCGGCCGAGAGTCCCCAGATGTAGACCCGGTTGGGATCGATGCCCCAGCGCGCGGCATTCTTCCGCAAAAATTTCAGGGCGGCGTGAACGTCGTCGATCTGCGCCGGAAACTTGGCCTCGCTCGAGAACCTGTAAGTAACGCCCGCCACCACGTAGCCTCGCGCGGAAAGCCGGGCAAGAACCTGGGTCCAATCGCCATAGGTCCAATCCACGCGCGGATTGCCTTGTTCCCATCCTCCTCCATGCACCCAGACCACAAGCGGCAGCGACTGGGCCGGCAATTTGGCCGAGGGGAGATAGAGGTCGAGTTTCAGCGGCCTGTAGCCCAGGATGGTTTCGTAGGTGATGTCGCCAAGCATCTCAGCGCCATTGGCGAAATGGCGCGCGTCGGCATCGCCGGGGGCGGGTAGTTGCGGCTCGTAGAGATGCGGTATGTTGGGCGTCTGCGCCGCGCATGACACAGCAGCCAGAAACAAAACGGATAGAAGCAGTCGGAAGAAGCGTGAATTCATGGCGGGAGATTTCCCTGCTGTTATCTTAGCTTGCGAACTCTCCCGGGTGTGCGCTTTGCGGGAAACTGGACCCAGATCTCCCGTCCACTTCGCGTCCCCCTCGAGAAATGCAACTGAAAAGCAACTGCAGATCCTTCGACTCCCTGCGTGCGCTTGGGCGCACTTCGGTCGCTCAGGATGACAGCCTACTCTGGATGTTCCATTCTCCGATCGCTACCGCGCAGAATTTCAGCCGACAGAGACGATATCTTCCTTTTCGTGCACGGGCGGGTGGGCAAGCGAAAGAGCGCAGATGCCGATGATCACGATCACGATGTTGAGCACAAAGGCCGGATTGTAGCTCTTCCAGATGTCGAAGATGCGGCCGCCGAGGAAGGCCGAGAAAGTACAGACGATGGTGGAGAGCAGGAACATCGTCCCGTTGATCCGGGCGTAGGATTTGGAGCCGAAGAAATTGCCCACCACCGTGTTGAGGCAGACAAAAGTGCATCCGAAGCCCATTCCGTAGAGCAAGGCGGTGAGAAAGGCGAGGGGGAGCGAGCTTGCCGAGAGCTGCGTGGCCAGAAACGAGCCGATGGCGTAAAAGGAAAGGCCGGTTCCGCAGGCGAAGCGTGCAGGGAGCTTGTCTGCCAGTACGCCGCCCAGCAGACTGCCGGACATGATGCCGATGGTGAAGAAGCTCATAGCCAGAGCGGCGCTGGAGGTAGGGATACCGAGGCCCGTGAGGTGCAGCAGCCAGTGGGCGGTGAAGAAGTTGAAGGGATAGTGGCAGGCGACGGTCGAGATGAAGAGCATCCAGAAGGAGAGGTGGCGGGCGGCTTCGCCGAGGGTCCAGTGGGTTTCGCTGCGGTGGGCGGAGGGATCAGAGAGGATCTGTTCGCGATGGCTTCCGTCGGGCAACTGGCCGAGGTCTTCAGGGTGCTCGCGGACTCCCAGCCAGACCAGAAGGACGGCAATGACAGCGACGGCGGCGACGATCCACCAGGCCAGGCGCCAGTTGCCGCCGGTGCGGACCATCAGCTTGTTCATCAGCGGCGCCGTGATGAAGCCGGCAGTTCCGGAGGCGGTCATGGCGATGGACATGGCGCGGCCGCGATAACGGCGGAACCAGCGGGTGATGGTGGTGGTGACGGGAACGATCGTGGAAAAGCTGGCTCCCGAGCCGACCAGGACGCCAAAGCCGACGAGATATTGCCAGGGCTGCGTGGCAAAGAGAGCCATCCACAGGGAGCCGAGCAGCAGCATGGCGGAGCCCAGAGTGAACGTGACGCGGATGCCCCAGCGATGGATGGAAGCGGCGACGGCCACGGAGAGAATGCCGAGGAAGAAAGATTCCAGCGCGAAGCCGAGCCCGAAGATGCTGCGCGGCATGGCGATCTCGCGGAGCATGTAGGTGTTGATGACCGCGCCGCCGTAAAGCGGGACGCCCATGTTCAGGAAATAGAGCGCCCAGAGAAAGGCGAGCAGACGCCAGCCGTAAAAATGGCGGGATGGGGTGGGGTGGGTGATTGAGAGGTGATGGACATGGGTTGTATTCAGAATAACGGAAAAACAAATTGGGGCGCGGCTGGTGGGCGCGCCCCTTGTCCTCTGCTTCCCAAGTCCCCAAATGCGAGGGACCTGGGGCACCCGGCGGATTGAGTTTTGTGGTTTCCCGCCCATTTCACGATGAGACCGTGAAATGGACGGGGCACGGAACGTATGCAGTTGAGCCCTACTTCATGCTGTGAGTTGAGGCGGACTTCTCTTCGAGAGCCGCTTGGGCTGCCGCAAGGCGAGCCGTGAGCAGCCGGAAGGGCGAGCAGGAGACGTAGTTCAGGCCGATGCGGTGGCAGAACTTGACGCTTTCCGGATCGCCGCCGTGCTCGCCGCAGATACCGATTTTGAGGTTGGGGCGGGTCTTGCGGCCCTTCTCCACGGCGAACTTCACCAATTGCCCCACGCCAACCTGATCGAGAGTGGCGAAGGGATCCTGCTTGAAGATGCCGAGCTTGAGATAAGCGGGCAGGAAGTTGTTGATGTCGTCGCGCGAGATGCCGAAGGTGGTCTGGGTGAGGTCGTTGGTGCCGAACGAGAAGAACTCGGCCTCTTCGGCGATCTGGTCGGCGGTCAGGGCGGCGCGAGGAATCTCGATCATGGTGCCGACCTTGTAATCGACCTTGACGCCCTTCTCCGCGATCACTTCGTCGGCGACGCGGCGAACGATGGCGGCCTGGTTGCGCATCTCCTCGACGGAGCCGACCAGCGGGATCATGATCTCGGGATGCGGATCGCCTCCCTTGGACTTGACCTGAACGGCGGCTTCGAGGATGGCGCGGGCCTGCATCTCGGTGATCTCAGGGAAGGTGATGCCCAGGCGGCAGCCGCGCAGGCCGAGCATGGGATTCTGCTCGTGCAGCTCTTCCACGCGCGCCAGGAGCGTGCGTAGTTCCTTCAGCTTGGGCGATCTCGGTTTCGTCTCTTCCAGACGCGCGATCTGCACGAGCAGATCTTCGCGCTTGGGCAGGAACTCATGCAGCGGCGGATCGATGGTGCGGATGACGACGGGCAGCGCTTCCATGGCCTTGAAGAGGCCGGCGAAATCGGAGCGCTGCATGGGGAGCAGTTTTTTCAAAGCTGCCCGGCGATCCTTCTCGTTGTCGGCCAGGATCATGGCGCGCATGTGGCCGATGCGGTCCTCGGCGAAGAACATGTGCTCGGTGCGGCAGAGGCCGATGCCTTGAGCGCCGAAGGCGCGGGCGTTTTTGGCGTCGCGCGGGATGTCGGCGTTGGCCCAGACCTGGAGGCGGCGGACAGGATCGACCCAGCTCATGTACTTGACGAGATCGGGATCGTCAGGCTGCGCGGGGATGGTCTTGAGCTGGCCCGCGATCACGCGGCCGCTGGTGCCGTCGAGTGAGATCCAGTCGCCCTGCTTGAAGGTTTTGCCCTTGACGCGGAGCTCCTTTTTGGCCTCGTCGACGGTACAGTCGCCTGCGCCGGCCACGCAGCACTTGCCCATGCCCCGGGTGACGACAGCGGCGTGAGAGGTCATGCCGCCGCGGGAGGTGAGAATGCCGGATGCGACTTCCATGCCGGCGATATCTTCAGGCGTGGTTTCGCCGCGGACCAGAATGACACTCTTGTAAAGTCCCTTCTGGTGAACTTTGACGGCCTCTTCGGCGGTGAAGACGATCTGGCCGACGGCTGCGCCCGGCGATGCGGGCAGGCCGGTGGCGAGGACCTCGATCTTTTCGCCCTTTTCGACCAGGCGCGGAACCAGAAAGTCGTAAAGCTGGTTGGGCTCTACGCGGAAGACGGCCTCTTCCTGCGTGATCAGGCCCTCGTCGACCATGTCAATGGCCACACGGACGGCGGCGAGACCCGTGCGCTTGCCGTTGCGCGTCTGCAGCATGTAGAGCTTGCCATCCTGAATGGTGAACTCGAAGTCCTGTATGTCGCGGTAGTGCTTTTCGAGGCGCGTGGTGATGGTGCGCAACTGCTCGTAGACTTCGGGCATGGCGCGCTCGAGCTCGCTGATGTGCATGGGCGTGCGCACGCCGCTGACGACGTCTTCGCCTTGCGCGTTCATCAGGTACTCGCCAAAGAAGACCTTCTCGCCGGTGGCGGGGTTGCGGGTGAAGCCGACGCCAGTGCCGGAGTTCTCGCCGAGGTTGCCGAAGACCATGCACTGGACGTTGACGGCGGTGCCGAGCCAGTCATCGATGTGGTTGATGCGGCGATAGGTCTTGGCGCGATCGTTCTGCCAGCTGCGGAAGACGGCGTCGCGAGCCATCACGAGCTGCTGGGCGGGATCCTGCGGGAACTCCTTGCCCGTCTCTTTCTTCACAAGCTTCTTGTATTCGGCGATGATCTCTTTCAGCGCATCGGGCTGCAACTCGTAGTCGAACTTCACCTTCTTTTTCGCCTTTACGCCGTCGAAGATGTGCTCGAACTTCTTCTTGGGGACGTCGAGAACGACGTCGCCGAACATCTGAATGAGGCGGCGGTAGGAATCGTAGGCAAAACGCGGATTGTTGCTGAGAACTGCCAGGGCCTCGACAGCCTCGTCGTTGAGGCCGAGGTTGAGGATGGTGTCCATCATGCCGGGCATGGAAAACTTGGCGCCGGAGCGGACGCTGACCAGCAAGGGATTTTTGCCCGCGCCCAGCTTCTGGCCCTGCAACTCCTCGAGCCGTTTGAGCGCGGCGCGCATGTCGGCGTCGATGCGTGGATTGAGAGCGCCGCGCATGTACTCGCGGCAGGCCTCGGTCTGGATGGTGAACCCCGGAGGAACAGGCAGGCCCGCATTGGTCATCTCCGCCAGGCCGGCTCCCTTTCCACCGAGTTCGTCCTTCATCTTGCCGTTGCCGTCGGCCTTGCCGGCGCCAAAAAAGTAGACGTATTGAACGTTGTTTGAAGTCGTGCCCGCCTCGGCGAGCGCCTGTTCCATTACACCCTGAGCCATGGAATCAAATCCTCCAACTATGTGTTTGTTGCGGCGGTCAAACTGCAAGGTTGACGAAATGCAAAATGTTCGACGCTTCTTCGCGCACACACACGCGAAGATCGGACTGCAAAAGAACGCTCGTCCAGACGTGCGCCTGCGTGCGGGGATTCGTGTGTCACAACCAGAAATAACGTCCCGAGCGGCTTTCGCCTATGCAGTTTGGCCCTCGATTCGCCGCCCCAAGGGAGTCGGACACTATTGTAGGCGAGCGCCGCGGGAAAGCAAAATGGGGTGAGCCCCTCTAAACGTATGGGATCCTATTCGGCGGATCGCTCCCCTTTACACCCCAAAAGAGAACGGAAATCTGCGCCGCAGGCGTCGACGGAGGTACTCGTTGCTCGAAGGGGAAGTGTGCTCGGGAGCCGTGCGGCCCTCAGGCGGCGTTTGGAACCGCCCGAAGGCCGAAATGCGGCATGAGATCCGCATTCTGAGACATGAGGACTTTTTCGAGGCCCAGCAGCGCAAGGACCTGGGCGACATGGGGATGCGGATTCACGACTGTAAAGCGCTGCCCGGCCTCGCGGGCGCCGCGATAGAGGTCAATAAGGGCCGAGACGCCGGCAGCGTCGATGAGCTCAACCGCATTCAGGTCAAGCACAAGCGAGCGCGAGCGCACGAGCGGCATGAGCCGGTCGACCAATTGTCTTTCGTTGCCCCGCACCAATCTCTTAAGACGGCATTGCGCGCCAGCCTGATGACCTGGGCAGATCGACGCACGATAAAAAATAAAGTTCTTCATAAAACTCCTCCGGGGGAAAGCCCGATTCCGGAGCGCTCTAGCCGTTCTTCCGGCCCGGGTCTGTTGTTACTTCTAATTAGATGGACGGCGGGGAAGGGCGATTCGGTTACATTCTCTTTCGCAGGCACTGGATTTGCTTGCCGCCGCTTCCGATGAAAAACTGCTGAATGGGTATACGGAAGAGCGGCGCGCCCGGTTCCATCGGCGAGGAAAATGTCAGTGCATGAGAGAAAACCCATTTCCGCGCGGGCAGAAGCGCTTAGAACTCCTGGGGTGCTGAGCCGGGAGCGGGTGCGGACGCTGGCGCTCGAAGCAGGCTTTACAGATGCGGGCGTGGCGGTGCTGCCGCATGCGAACGAGGAGCGCGATGCGGCGCGCTTTGAGCAGTGGATCGCGGCGGGGCGCGCCGGTTCGATGCAGTACCTCGAGCGGCGCAATGAGGCAGGTGAACTGGTGCGGGCGCGGGTAAGACGGCCGTTTCCCTGGGCGCGGTCGGCGGTCGTGTGCTGGGCTGCGTACGACAGTGGAGGACCGCGGTCGATCGATCCGCGGTCGACGGGGGCGAGCGATCCAGGAGCGGCATGGATTGCGCGCTATGCGGGTACGAGCAGGACGAATTCCGATGGCGCGCGCAGGCCCAAGCGATTATCACCGCGTGCTCGTGAAGCGGCTGCGCTTGCTCGATGAAAAATTGCGGGGCGAGTGCGGCGAATTTCAATCGCGAGCTTACGTGGATACCGGGCCGGTTGTCGAGCGGTCGTTAGCCGTAGCCGCGGGGCTGGGCTGGACGGGCAAGAACACCTGCGTAATTCATCCCCGAGCTGGGGTCATTTGGGTTTTCGCGGTGCTGGTTACGTCGCTCGGAGTCAGCGAGTCAGCGGGGCAGCAAGTCAGCGAGTTAGCGAGTCAGCAAGTCAGCGAGTTAGCGGGTTCGCGGGTTGGGATGGAAGTTCCCGACCGCTGCGGCTCGTGCACGCGCTGCATCGAAGCCTGCCCGACGGGAGCGCTGGTTGCTCCCTACGAGATGGATGCGCGGCGATGCATTTCTTACCTGACGATCGAGCACAAGGCGCCCATCGCCGCAGAACTGATGGAGGAGATGGGCCGGCAGGTTTTCGGGTGCGACATCTGCCAGGATGTGTGCCCGTGGAATGCAAGAACGCTGCGCGACAGGAAGGATTGGTGCTATCCCACCCTTTCCGCAAACAACGCGGAAAGGATGGGGCACCCGACGGTTGACCCCGAGCTCGCGCCGCGGCCCGAGCTGGTGAATCCCGCGCTGGAATGGCTGGGCTTCACTCGACGAGAAGTCGTTCGACCACCTGTTCAACGGCTCGCCGGTGCGAAGGGCGGGATTCAAGGGCCTCAAGCGGAATGTGGCGATTGCCATGGGCAACAGCGGCCTGGCCCAATTTGCGCCAAAACTCGAGGAGTGGGCCGCAGCCGCCGACGAGGGCCTGCGCACGGCGGCGCGATGGGCGCTGGGCCGGCTGCGTAGATCATCGTGGCCGAGCTGCGGCTGAGGTCTCCCGCCCTCTCGACAAAAAGAAGTCGAAAGGACGGGGCACGGAGTTGCATTTAAAGCCGGCGCTTTCAAAAAAATTCGAAAGGCGGGGGCATAGAGCTGCCACTTAAAACCGGCGGCCTGCGCGTCGGCGATTATGCGTACAGCGTGACGCGCGTGCCAAGGGATTATCCTTAAAGCAGCATCCTCCGTGCGAAAGACGCAACGAAGTGAAGAGGGAAAAGTTGTGGTCGAAGAATTGAGCCCCGCCGTCGATGGCGGGACGGTGGCGGAATCTGCCGAGGCGCCAACGGCCGAGCGGCCTGCAGAATCGAAATGGTACCGCTGGCGGCAGAGTGGCGTGGCGCTGATCCGCTATCTGCTGGACAGCGAGGTGCATACCTTTGCCTTCAGCGTGGCGGCCAACGCGATTCTGTCGTTCATTCCGTTCATCGTGCTGCTGTATACGCTGGCCGGTTCAGTTTTTCATTCGCCGATGATGGCCAGCGTGATCGGCGACATGGTGCGATACTTTTTCCCGTCGAACCAGCAGTTTGTGGCCACCAACCTTGCCGAGGCGGCTGCTTTGTCATCGCGGCACGGCGTGCAGGCCTTCTCGCTGGTGATGATCGTGGTGGCCTGCACGGGGATTTTCCTGCCTTTGGAAGTCGCGCTGAACCAGGCGTGGGGCGTGGCCAAGAGCCGGAACTACCTGATGAACCAGACTGTGGCCTTCGGGCTGGCGCTGCTGATGGTGGTGCTGGGAATGGGCAGCGTGGTGATGAACGCCTGGGCGCGCCAGGTGCTGAGATTCATTCTGGTTCACCAGACGAACATCAAGATCGTCGATGTTGTGCTGAACTTTACCTACCAGGGAACGAGTTTCGTTCTGCTGGCGGCCACAACGGCGGTGGCCTCGATCCTGTTTTTCTTTTCCATTTACTGGCTTCTGCCGAACCGCAGGATTTCGCCGTGGCCGGTGATGCGCACGGCGGTGGTTACGGGCGTGGTCTGGCTGACGGCGAAGTACATCTTCGAAGCCGTACTGCCGCATCTGGAGCTGAGCAAGCTCTATGGGCTTTTTTATGTCTCGGTCGGGCTGCTCTTCTGGGGATACATTTCAGGGCTGATCCTGTTCGCGGGAGCGCAGTTCAGCGTGGCGGGGATGGGGCGGAAAAGCAGCCGTTAGCTATTAGCTCTTAGCTGTCAGCTTTTCTGCGGCGATGATCGCGTTGTGGTTCCCCGGCACCCAGCTTTCAGCGAATCGCTCCTGCGCGGCGCGCGGTTCCCACCCTTCGAGCAAAAAACGCTCGAAGGATGGGGCACCCGCATCCATTCTCCCGCGACGGAAAAAGAACAACTCACCGCGCTCTCAGGCTGCAGCCGCTTTCACGCGCCGCTCAAGGTGCAGGATGCGCCTGGCATTGGCTGAAGCCACCTGCACGCGCTGGGCCTCGGTGATTTTGGCGGACTCGATGAACTGCGCCGCCAGATCGGTTTTCTCAAAGGGATAATCGATGGAGAACATCACGTTCTCGTCGCCCATCGCCTCAAGCATGCAGCGCAGCGAGTTTTCCGAGCACATGCCCGATGTGGTCACGGCGATGTTGCGCCGGATGTAGAACGAGGGCGGCTGGACCATCTCGCGGCCGCCGTTGTTGCAGACCGTCCAGCGGCTGTCAAAGCGCCACAAGCTGAAAGGCAGCGTTTCCCCGCCATGGCCGAGGATGAGCTTCGCCTTGGGGTAGCGCTCGAAGACACCGGCAAAGACCAGCCGCAGTGCGTGCGCGGCGGTCTCAAAGGTCCAGCTGCACACCGCTCCCCACAGCTCGTCGTGGCCGGCATAGACGGCCGGGTGATCGACAGGATTGCCGGGATGGAGGTAGATGGGCGCCTCCAGCGCCGCAGCGCGTTCCCAGAACACCGAGTATTTGTCCAGATCGAGATACTCGCCGTTGGTCTGGCCGTTGATCATGGCTCCCTGAAAACCCAGTTCATTGATGCAGCGCTCCAGCTCCGCGGCGGCCTCGGCCGGTTTTTGCATGGCCAGGTGCGCGAGACCTCCGTAGCGGCCGGCCCGCTTCTGAATTTCGCCGGCCAGGAGGTCGTTTACAGCTTTCGCCTTGCGCTCGGCAACGGCCGCGTCCTTTTCCTTCTGTACGCCTGGTCCCGCCAGCCCCAGCACTGAAAGTTCGACGTGGTTTTCATCCATCGTTTTCAGCCGCCGCTCGCCGAAGTCCATCAATGCTTCAGGGGCCATTTTGATGAGTTTTGGATTGATGTTCTGGTAGGTCTCGGCGAAGTACTCCATGAAGTCGGGAGTCAGGAAGTGCTCCTCAAGCGCGATCTTGCCCAGCGGCTTGGCTGCGACGTGCTCCGGCTCCCGGCCTGGCGCGGCTGTTGAGAAGACCGATGTGGCTCCGGCCGCGGCAGCCATCGCCGCAGCGCGCAAGAACTCTCTTCGACGCATCGCATTGCCTCCTTGGAGTGTGAACGGCATCCGTACAGATCGCCCCATATCCAACTTGGGCGCAGATGGACGGGAGACGGCGGAACCGCTTCACGCCCAAGCTTTCATATTTTGATCGGGCACGGCCGATGAAAGTGTACACCCGCCCGGTTCCCAGGGCGGACCGGCATTCGACAGGCGGGGGGCGAACGCAATCCATATGAATGATTGCGCTGAGGTTTCGATAAAGGCGACGGGAAACGCCGCCGATAAGGGAATGGGGGCCAAAGGGGACCGGCATGGCGAAGACAGTTCTGGTTGTCGACGACTCCACCACCATGTTGATGAGCCTGAAGACAACTCTCTCCTTAAATGGATTCAAGGCCGAAACCGCCGGCAATGGACGAGAGGCTCTGGAAAAATTGCAGAACGGATTCAAGCCGGACCTTATTCTGACCGACATCAATATGCCGGTGATGACCGGATTCGAGTTGATTCGGAGCGTGCGGGCAATGCCCGGCTTGAGGTTCATCCCGATTCTGACGCTTACAACCGAAAGCGAGCTGGCGAAGAAGAACGAGGGCAAGCTGGCCGGGGCGACGGGGTGGCTGGTAAAGCCGGTGTCGGGCAACGACCTGATAACGGTCATCAGAAAAGTGCTGCCGGGAGCGTAACGCAATGGCGCCATCGGAAACAGAATTGCGCAATGAGCCCGGAGCAGGGCCCGAAGCGTGGATGGAACCGGCAGGGCCGAACCTGAAGGTGGTCTCCAGCGGCGCCGAATCCCGGCTCAGGCGGATCCGCAGGCGGATGGCTCTTGAGTCACTGACAAGGCTCTTCCTTTTAGGCGTGTTCTGGATTTTGCTCTGTGACTTTGCCGGCCCGGGCCTGGCTCCGTACCGGATTCGCGGAGGAGTGCTGCTCCTCCTGATTCTGGTTCCGGGGGCGGCCTACCGCTGGAGCAATTACGCGGAGGCGCGCCGGGCAGTGGCCGAAATGTGGGCCCTCGGCGAGCTGAATTTCAGCGACATGTCGCGCATCTTCGCGATGCGCAAGGTGCTGCAGCGCGAAGCGCACGATTGCGCGTGCTACACCGACGTGCTGCGCGAGCACATCGGGGATTCGCTGGCGGAGTCAGAACGGGAGGTGGTGGCGGCGATCGAGCAGATGAGCCGCCTGATCGACCGATCGAATCGGGAGAGGGAGCACATTGCGCTCTCGGTCGAAAGCGGGAAAAAACTGACTGAGGCGACTCGTGCCAGGGTCAACAGCAATCGAGAGATCATTGCCGCTCTTCACATGCAACAGAACATGCAGTTGGATGAGATGCGATCGAACCTAGAGCGCATCCGGAGCCTGGCGGGTGGAGTTTGCGCGTTGACTCCGCTCATCAAGGTGATCACGTCGATTGCGCAACAGACGAATCTGCTGGCCTTGAATGCCGAGATTGAGGCCGCGCGAGCCGGGAGCGCCGGCCGGGGATTCTCCGTGGTGGCAATGGAGGTGCGAAAGCTTGCCGTGCTGTCGACCAATGCGGCGTCGGAGATCGCGAACAAGATCAACGGCACCTGCAAAAGCGTGGCGGTGGAGCTCGAGGGAGCGCAGGCGGCACTGAAGGAGCATGAGATGGGCGCCGCCATGAGTCACCTGGTCAAAGATCTCGACGCCATGCAACAAGAGTTCGAAGGGAACAGCAAATTGCTGCTGAGTGTGATCGCCGAAGTGGAATCGGGCTACGAAGAGATCGTGAGCCGGCTTTCCGATGCGCTGGGCCACATTCAGTTTCAGGACGTGATGCGGCAGAGGCTGGGCCACGTGCAGGAGGCGCTGGAGGAGATGCGCGAGCATGTGCTGGTGCTGGCCGAGAAGCAGGACGATGCCAAGTGGGAAGGCGAGCTTGATCGCACCTTCAAGAGCATGCTCGATGCGCAACTGGGCCGGTACCGCATGGCCAGCCAGACGAATACGCATCTTGCCGCGGCGGGCTGCGAAACACCGGCCACGCCAGCCGGGCCAGCAATCGAGTTGTTTTAGAGGCGAAGTTCCGGTCACGGCCTCCAAAGCGCATCCGCCCCGCTTGTTTCCTGTGAGAATTCTCATCGAATCGCCGAACTTTCTACATATTGATTGCTCCGGCATTGCCGATAACCACCGCAGCATCAGCGCGTGGCGGCGTTGGCTCCGGGGGAAAAAAGCACGGGAACCCAAGCCGGAACTGGAGAGTGGCGGCATTGTCTGAATCGCAACAAGTCGAGCTTCTCAACGGCGCGCGGCAGGCCGTCAACGTCTCGCTGAGCTGCGGCGGCGAAGCGTGCGTTCTCGACCTGGCGGGGGAGATCGACATCGCCTGCGCCGGCGAACTGAAGGATGCACTTTTGAAAGCGCTGCAAAGCGGAAAAGAAATTCAGGTGATGACTGGCGGCGTATGCGATCTGGATGTGACCGCATTGCAACTGCTGTGGGCCGCCAAACGAGCCGCCGGGCAATTGGGCGCGGATTTCGCGGTGAGCGGGGAGCCGGCGGAGGCCATCAAACGCCAGTTGGCGGAACTTGGGATGGAAGAACTGGGAATCTTCGCGTGAGATGAGCGTCCGGGCCCGAGCCGAAAATCCGGGCCGGAGGCGCCTGAACAGAAACAAGATTGGTTTGTTGGCCATGTTACAGGCAGATTCCGGTAACGCAGAGCTGTTCAAGCAGAGCTTTCGTGAAGAAGCCCGAGAGATTCTTGCCGATCTCGAGGCCGCGCTGCTGGAACTGAATGAAGACCGCGGCAACGCGGAAACGATCGGGCGCATCTTTCGGGGCCTGCACACCATCAAGGGCTCAGGCGCCATGTTCGGATTCGAACAGCTGGCTGCCTTTACTCACCGTCTCGAGAGCGCATTCGACCTGGTGCGCAACGGGCGTCTTGAAGCCTGCGCCGAGCTGATCGACCTGACGCTGGCGGCCCTTGATCAGATCGCAATCATGCTGAACGAGGGTACGGCTGGCGCGCTGCCCGCCGACTCCGCGGCGTGGCACATTCTTGACAGCGTCGGCCGGCTTGCAGGCATGGAAGAACCCGATGCGCCGGTAACGACAAAGAGCGAAGCGGCGCCGGTCGAGCGGCCAGACCCGGCCGGGGAGATGCAGCACTGGCGGATCCGGTTCGCCCCGGGACCCGATCTGATGCGCTTCGGCGCCAATCCGCTGCTGCTCGTGCGCGAGCTCGGCCAACTGGGCAATGTTCAAGTGAGAGCGGTGATGGATGCCGTCCCGCCGCTCGAAGAACTCGATGCGGAGCGATGCTACGTCCGCTGGGAGATGGAGCTTGGTACGGGAGCGGGTCAGGAAGCCATACGCGATGTCTTCATCTTTGTCGAAGACACGTGCGAGCTGAGCATCGAGCCCCTCGGCGATCCTCTGGAGGCCGCCGCCGAGACGGCGCTTGCCTCTAAAGCCGAGGTTGCAGCGAACGCTCTCGACGAGCAACGCAGCAGTACCTCGCCCGGCCGCCGCAGCTACGACAAACCGGAAAACGTTTCGAGCCTCCGCGTGCCGGCCGCCAAGCTCGATCAGTTTGTCGACCTGGTGGGAGAGCTGGTGACGGTGCAGGCGCACCTCAGCGAACTTGCGGCCCGGCGTGACGACGCCGAGACGACAGCGGTCTCAGAGGAGATCGAGCGGCTCACTTCGGCGCTCCGCGGCAGCTCAATGAACATTCGCATGATGCCCATCCGCGGCACGTTCGAGAAGTTCCGGCGGCTGGTGCACGACCTGGCACGCGATCTCGGGAAGGATGTGGAACTCGCCATCGAGGGCGCCGACACCGAACTGGACAAGACGGTTATCGAGCAGTTGGGCGATCCGCTGATGCACCTCATCCGCAACAGCATGGATCACGGCATCGAGCCGGCCGATCTCCGCGCAGCCGGCGGAAAGCCCCCGGCGGCGACCATCCGCCTGTCGGCGAGGCACTCGGGAGCCAGCGTGCTGGTGGGGGTGGAAGACGACGGCCGGGGCATCGACTCTGAAGCCGTGCGCCGGCGCGCCATCGAGCGCGGGCTCATCTCAGCAGGCGCGGAGCTGACCGAGAGCCAGATCTACGCGCTCATTTTCCAGCCCGGTTTCTCCACTGCCGCGCAGGTCACCGATGTCTCCGGCCGCGGCGTTGGTATGGATGTGGTGCGCCAGCGGGTGGAAAGCCTGCGCGGCGACGTGGAGGTGACGAGCAAGCCCGGGCAGGGAACGCGCGTCACGCTGCGCCTGCCGCTGACCATGGCCATCATTGACGGCCTTCTGGTGGCCGTGGGCGATGCCTGGTTTGTGCTGCCGCTCGCCAGCACGCTCGAATGCATTGAGCTGACGCGCGAAGACGTAGCACGGGCCAATGGCAAGCACCTGGCGAATGTACGCGGGAAGATCATCCCCTTCATCCGGCTGCGCGAGCACTTCAGGATGCGGTCAAGCCGGCCGGAGATCGAACAGATCATGCTGGTGGAAACGGCGGAAGGCCGGTTCGGGTTTGTCGTCGACCAGGTTGTGGGCAACTGCCAGGCAGTGATCAAGAGTCTTGGGCGATTTTACCGCCAGGTGCAGGAGGTTTCCGGCGCAACCATCCTCGGGAACGGAACCGTAGCTCTGATTCTCGATCCCGAGCGGTTGATTCAGGACGTGGTGCGCGCCGATGAGAGCGGCAGTGGAGGCCGCAATCCGGTGTTCTGCGGCAAGCGGCAGGCAGACAGCGTAAGTTTCAAGGCATTTGGAAACAGCGGCAGCGTTGGACAGTGCGCCAGCGCAAATGTACAGGCGAACGGGTAACCTCTCATGCTCCTGCGGGATCATAAGACGGCTCACCGTTGAGGGCAGGCCGGAATTCCACGGATCAAGCGGAGAAAAATTTCGGAAGAGGAGAAGCGACTTATGGGAACAGCGACGGTGGTTGGAGGCCGGCGCCTGAATGGCGGCGGCAACGGACATGTCGGGAACAGTCCTGTCGTGGAGGTCCGCCAAGCGCGGGCCGGAAAAAAGGCAGGCCAGGAAGACGAACTCGAACTCGTGCTGCAGGAGATTATGTGCCTCGTTGACGCGGCCAAGGAGGGCCGGCTGAGCGAGCGCGGCAAGGCCACCTTGTTCAACGGGATGCACCGGGAGATGATCCAGGGCGTCAATGAATTGCTGGACGCTCTTGTGGCTCCGCTGAACGTAGCCTCAAGCTACGTCGACCAGATTGCGAAAGGCTCGATTCCATCCAAGATCACCGCTACGTACAGCGGTGACTTCAACGTTCTGAAGAATAATCTCAATGCTTGCATCGACGGCCTCGGCGGCTTGATGGAGGCCAACGAAGTACTGCAGCGGATGGCGCTCAACGATTACACCAGGAAGGTTGAGGGCAAATACATAGGCGTCTTCGCCAGCTTAGGCGAAGCCGTCAATCTCGTACGGACCAGGGTCATGCATGTTGCCAGCACGGTCAGGAACATCTCGCAAGGAGAGTTGGGCGAGTTGGACGAATATCGCAAGATCGGACGACGTTCCGAGACCGACATACTGGTGCCATCGTTAATTGGACTGATGGAAAACCTCAAAGCTTTGACAGACGATATTGACACCCTGGTGAAAGCGGCTGTGGAGGGCAAGCTGGCCACGCGCGCCGACGCATCCAAGCATCAGGGCGAATACCGCAAGATCGTGCAGGGCATCAACAACATACTGGACGCGTTGATCACCCCGCTGAATCATGCCGCCGAGATGGTGGCGCAGATCAGCAAGGGAGAAATCCCAGCGCAGATTACCGATGCCCGGCATGGCGATTTCAACACCTTGAAGGACAGCATAAACAGACTGATCGCGGCCATGAACGAGATAACCGACGCGGCCGAAGAGATTTCGAATGGCAATCTCACGGTCGATCTCCGCGAACGGTCGGCGCAAGACAAACTGATGCAGGCCCTGTCGGCGATGGTCGGCGGCCTTACGCGCACCGTTTCCGATATCCGTTCCATCGCCGGAGAGGTAGCGGCGGCCAGCCAATCCATCTCCACCGCTTCTGTCCAGGTCTCCAAGGGCGCAAGCGCGCAGGCGGCCGCGGCTGAAGAAGCTTCTTCTTCGATGGAAGAAATGGTCTCGAACATCAAGCAGAATGCCGACAATGCGCAACAGACCGACAAGATCGCCAACAAGAGCGCCAAGGACGCGCAGGAGAGCGGCAAGAGCGTGCTCGAAGCAGTGGCGGCGATGAAGGAGATTGCGAACAAGATCTCCATCATCGAAGAGATTGCGCGCCAGACCAACCTGCTGGCCCTGAACGCGGCCATCGAAGCAGCACGCGCCGGCGAGCACGGCAAGGGATTCGCCGTGGTGGCGGCCGAAGTCCGCAAGCTTGCCGAGCGCAGCCAGAAAGCGGCTGGAGAAATCAACCAGCTCTCGGCGACCACGCTCAAGGTCGTCGGAGAAATCCGGCGAGATGCTCGAAAAACTGGTACCCGACATTCAGCGCACGGCGGAATTGGTGCAGGAGATCTCCGCGGCTTCAAAGGAGCAGGACACCGGAGCCGAGCAAATCAACAAGGCTCTGCAGCAACTGGAGCAGGTCATCCAGCAGAACGCGTCGGCCTCAGAGGAGATGGCATCGACAACCGAGGAGCTGACCGGCCAGAGCGAACAGCTGGTGAGCGCGCTTTCCTTCTTCCATACCGGAGATGAGGAAGGCGCTGTTGGCCGGCGCGGAGGGGCAGCGCGGCCGGCGAAGCTGGCGGCGGCCGCTTCGGCAAAGCACGTCAAACCCGGCGCGCACGGCACGCCCGCGGCTGCCAAGGCCGCGCCAAAGTCCGGCGTAAGCCTGCGCATGACCGAAAAGCACGATGATCAGGACGCAGAATTCGAGCGCTACTGACCGCGCGGGCGAAGCTCAAGCCAACGGGCTTCGCCCCAAGTCTTCAGGATTCGAAAGGAGTTTACGTATGAGCGTCAGCGAAATCACTGAGACGCGGCAATATCTCACATTCAAGCTTGGCAACGAGGTCTTTGCCACCGACGTGGCCAAGGTGAGAGAGGTGCTCGATCTCACGCCCATTACCGCCATCCCCCGAACGCCGGAATTCATGGCCGGGGTGATCAACCTGCGGGGAAGCGTGGTTCCTGTAGTCGACCTGCGGCTTTGCTTCGGAATGGCGAAGACCCAGGACACGCGCAATACCTGCATCGTCGTCGTTGAGGTTCTGCTCGATTCGGAGCCGATCGTGATCGGCGCATTGGCCGACTCGGTGGAAGAGGTCATCGATCTGGAACCTGAACAGATTGAGCCGGCGCCGCGCATTGGCGCCCACCTTCGCACGGATTTTATCCGGGGCATGGGCAAGCGCGACTCGCAGTTCATCATGATCCTCGACATTGACCGCGTCTTCTCGGCTGAAGAGCTGGCTACGGTGCGCACTCAGGAAACAGGCAAGCCGCTGCTCGAGGCGGCTGCTTGAAAACGCATGGGGCGGCCCAGCGCCGCCCCGTGCTTCCACTGATGGATCACGACGAGACCATTTCGGCCAGTGACTACACGCGGCTCCGCGGCCTCATCTACGGCGAGGCGGGCATCGCCCTTGGTTCGTCAAGGAAAGTGATGCTCGAGGGCCGCATCCGCCAGCGCCTGAAGGCGCTTGCGATGGATTCGTATCGCGACTACTGCGCCTATCTGTTCTCCGATCGCGGCCTCAAAGAAGAGCTCGTGCACCTGATCAATGTGGTCACGACGAATAAAACCGATTTCTTCCGCGAGCCGAAGCATTTTGAATTCCTTACCTCCCGGTTTCTCCCTGAGCGGGCTCGGTCGGGCGGAAGCCGAAGGCCGCTGCTCGCATGGAGCGCGGGTTGCTCTACCGGGGAAGAGCCCTACACGCTGGCGATGGTATTGAACGAGTTTGGGCTGGCGAACCCAGGGTTCTCGTTCAGGATTTTAGCCACTGATATCTCGACCGTTGTGCTGGAGGAGGCGAAACTCGGAATCTACTCTACCGAGGCAGTGGAACCGGTGCCTCAGAGGCTGAAGGTCCGGTACCTGATGCGGGGGCGCGAGCCCGGCTCCCGGAGGGTACGGGTAGTGCCCGAGTTGCGCCGTCTCGTCGAGTTCCGCCGCCTCAATTTCATTGATTCCGAGTACGGGATCTTTGACAAATTCGACGCCATCTTCTGCCGTAATGTGATGATCTATTTCGACCGGCTCACGCAGCAAAGGATTCTCGAGAAACTGACGAGATGTCTGCGGCCGGGCGGCTATCTTTTCATGGGACATGCAGAGACGCTGCATGAGCTGGATCTGCCGGTGGTGCAATTGGCGCCCGCTCTCTACAGGAAGGTCAATGCCCGGCCCTGACGCCGTCGTCACGAAAATCTACATGCGGCCAATCAAAAGCGGAGCAGATACGAGGCTTTGATGAAGATCTGCTTGCCGTCGTTCAGCAATTGCGGAGCGCGGGGGGCCAGCGTGTTGTCCGGGTCGCAGGCGCCGGTCGAGAGCCGATTGCAAAGCGAGCGGTCGAGGTTCTGCATGTCGTTGCTGTAGCCGGCGTAGATCGTGGTGCCGGGATGCGGCATCCAGGTCAGCAGCGCCTGGCTGGCCACCTGCCTGGTGCGCTGGAGCGAGGTCAGCGCGGGATTGGCCAGCGTGGAATCGTACTCGGCGATGACGCGCGCCGATAGCGCACGGGTGAACTGGTAATTCACCTTGGCGCGAAACGTCTGCGACTCGTAGACCAGCGCGCCTCCCTTCGCGGCATGGTCGCGATCGAGCAGGTAGGTGTTGTCGTCAGTGAGCCGCCTGAACGGTTGCAGCGTGAAGAGCGCCGTCACCTGCTGCTGGCGCATCAAAAAAGGCACACCGCCGGAGACGGGATAGTAGTTCACGTTGGAGCCGCTGAAGGCCTGAAAATTAAAGTTCAGCGGCGCCCACGGCGCTCCGCGGGCGACAAAGCCAGCGAAGTTCTCGCTGAAGTTCCGATTCTGTGGGAGAGGGTAATTGTCCTGCGGACCGACGGTATCGGAGTTCTGGCCGACGAAGGGAGCGAGGATGGTGTTGCCGGGAAGCGTGACGTATGGATCGGCGTTGATATAACGATAAACGCGGTTGCCAAGGTGATCGAAGGCAATCTGCTGATCGGCTTCCAATCCGTAGCTTTGCACGGTTCTGTGACTTGGAAACCATTGATAGTGCGAGTGGGTATGATCGGAGCGAATATTTGCGCTCTGAATAAAACCGGGCTGGGTCTGAAAGCCGGTACTGACGTCCTGGTAATCGTCTTCGAGATAAAAAGAATGGCCGTTGCGGTTGATTTGAAATGACTCGGCAGGTCCCGCCGAGTATGCCGGCGGCGAACCGCTGCCGGCGTCTCCGCGGGTCGAGCTTTCCACCCATTGGCCGGTGGCGGTCCAGTGGTCGTTCATGCGCGCCGTGAAGTCGATTCCTCCGACGCGATTCCAGCCTCCGGCGAACTCCTCCCCGGCGTAGATGAGGCCGAGGCTGGAGCCCTTGCCGAGATCCTGTGAGAGGCGGCCCACAATGATGCGGGCGCGTTTGCTGTACAGGGGATCTCCCCGCGCCACGGTCTCGCCCGGGGCGCGGTCGTCCACGGCGAGAAGGCCGGCATTTGTGTTTCCCAGCTTGCCCGTGACGCGCGCCCCGTACTCCGGATGCTCGATGGTGCGCGTGTAAAGCAGATTGATGGGGGTGGTGAAATAGTTGGCATTCTCAAGGAAAAAAGGCCGCAACTCGGGAAAGTAGACCGGAAATCGCTGGTCCACGGTGAACTGCGGCTGATCGGATTCGACATCGCTGAAATCGGGGTTGACCGTGGCATCGATGACGATGCGGTCTTTGAGGATGGCCTTGAATTCGCCGCCGGCGGTGGCCTCCTGTCGCCGCGAGCTCCAGTAGGGATTCAGCGGATCCTGGGTTTGAATGGTGCGTTCGTTCTGGCCGAGCGTGTAGGGATCGATCTGCACGTTATGGGAGCCGGTGACTCCCTCAATGCCGCTGAGGGCCCCTTCCTGGCTCAGAACGCCGCTGACGCCGGCGGCAACGCGCGGCCAGAGGTCCGTCTCGCTGTTGCGGGGAAAGTTGCGGCCGAAGACCACGCCCCAATCCGAGCCGGAGCGGAAGCGAAGACTGCGGAACGGAATAGCAATCAAGGCCATCCAGCCTTGCGGCGTGATGCGTGCGTCGGAGTCCCAGACCTGATCGTAACTATAATCCGAGGTGTTGGAGGCGTTGTCGGTCCACGCCGCGTCGGCTTGCACGCCTGCCGGATTGACCTCGAAGAGCACGCCTTTTCGGCGGTCTTCAAAGGGATCCAGGATCACTCCGGCCCAGTCGTCCTTCAGGATGTTTTCGCGCCGAGCCAGGTGGCTGCGGATCAGCTCCGGATGCCGGTCGTGACAGATAAACACAAAGTAGATCGCGCTGTGCGTATATCCGGTCCAGACTTCGGTCTCTTCTGTGGCCGGATGTCCGTCCTGAGGAGCGTTCTGGATGAAGCCGGAAATTTTGAGCAGTTTCTCCCGGAGCTCCGGCTTTGGCTCCATGCCTTCAAAGTCGGAAAGGCGCAAGGGCTCGCTCAACAGGGGAACGCGCTGACTCCCGGCATGGAATGCCGCAGCAATTTCCGGTGCGGGCTCGGATGCGCGGAGCGCCTTCGCCTGGGGCTCTTGCTGGCCCTGTAGCTGAAAAGGGCGCCCGGCGAGCCATGCCAGAGTCAACACGCAGCTGATCGTTCCGAGTCTCATTGGTCCACAATGTTGGAAAACGGCGGCACACCTTCTCCGGTTCGGGGGAGCCGGCTACCTGAACACCGGTTCGTCACAAACCGGGCCCGATCCGCTTCTACGGGGAGAGGCGCGTGTGAGCCAACAGCGAACCCGGCCGCAAGAGAAACGGAAGAATGAAAAGGCAGTCCACCCCAAAACATCCACCCTTTAAACTCGCCCCGCCAGGCGGCCAGTTGAAGCAGCAATGCTGCTGCACGCCGGGGGAAAATGAAGTAGGCTACATCCGTGGGCTTCAATGAGTTCCTAGGCAATCAGGCCACGGTCACACGGCTGCGGGAGTCAATCGCAGCCGCTCGTTTTCCGCATTCGCTCATTCTAGCCGGACCGCGCGGCGCGGGCAAGTATACGTTGGCTCTGATGCTTGCGCAGGCGGTAAACTGCCTGAACCCGCCCCGAAACAACGATTTGCCCGACTTCTGCGGGGCCTGCTCGAATTGCGTGCGCATTGGCGAAGCCGGCAAGCTCGACGAGCTCATTGACGCGGCGGTGGCCGCCCGCGAGGATCTGCGCGAGACCGACAAGCGCGAGACGCGCATCCTGGTGCAGACGCACCCGGACATGCTTATCATTCCCCCCGACCCGCCGCAGATGCTGATCAAGCTGGGCCAGGTGGCGTACGTAATCCATGCCGCCTACCGCCGGCCCCCGATCGAAGCGCGGCGCTCGGTGACAATTTTCACCTCGTCGGCCTTCATGAAAGAGGCCGCGAACAGCCTGCTCAAAGTGCTCGAGGAGCCCCCTGACTACGCCTCGCTGATCCTGCTCACCGAAAATCCGCAGGAGCTGCTACCCACCATCCGCTCCCGGGCAGTGATCTACCGGCTCGGCGCTCTGCCCACAGAGGAGCTGGAAACGCTGCTTGCCGGCCGCCGCCCGGAGCTCAAGCCGCAGGACCGCGCCCTGGCAGCGCGGCTGGCAGAAGGCGCCGTGGGCCGCGCTCTCGGCTTCGACCTCGATCGATGGCTCCTCAGCCGGCAGGACGCCCTGATTCTGCTGCGCACGGCGCTAGGCGAGGGGGACTATTCGGGACTTTTCCGCGCCACCGAAGCCTACCGCGCCGGCGCCGAAGGCCAGGAAAAGACGCTGAATCTGCTGCGCGTTCTAGGCAGTCTGCTGGAAGATCTGCTTCTGACCGCCGCCGGCACGCCCGCATTCCTTCGCAACGTCGATCTGGCCCCGGAACTGGAGCGGATGGCTCAGGGAGTGACGATCGAGTGGTTGGATGGCGCTGCGCGAGCCCTGGTGCAGGTGGAGCAGGGGATGCGCCGGAACCTGCTCCGTTCGCTCTCGCTGGACGCAATGGCCACGAGCCTGGAACGCAGCTGAGAAGCGGCTGCTGCAGCAAAACCAGAGTTACTGTATCCCGAAGCCACAGCAGCACAGTCGCAGCGACCAGCAGGGAGCAGCGACCCTTGAAGAGACTCAACAGGTCACACCAACTCTGGTTTTGCTCTAAGTTTCTTCCCTGCGCCCCTTGGAAAAGAGCAACCGCCGCCTAAAGCCAAGCATCTTTCATGCAGAAGCATAGCAATGGGCCAACAAAACGCAGTGGGCAATTCCGTCTTAATGGTGTACTCTTGTCGATACTCCCCGCAAGAGGGACAATCTGCCTTCCTGAGCGCATCCGGGAACGCGGCAGGCGCCTTGAAGTCAGCAGGCGGCCGCCCCTGTCGCCTGGGGCGAGGCAGGCTTTTGCGCCCAGATCTTATTTAAGAGAGGGGATCGCTTTCCATGAGTCTTTCGCCTGCGATACCTGCGAGCCGCAATCGTACCGGGCCGCGCAGTTCTGCGCGCCCATTTAGCCGCGGGCCCCTGCCTCTTTCCGCGCCGTTCCGCTTTCCTTCACAGGAGCTTCAAATGGAGCCTGCCAACCACAGCGCGGAGATGTTTTATCTGCAAAAGCAAATTCAGTCGCGGACACCCATGGTTGTGGTTCTCGAGGACGGCGAACGCGTGGAAGGCTGCATCGAGTGGTACGACCGCAATTCGCTCAAGGTGCGCGGACGCGGAAAAACACTGATCTATAAATCCGCAATCAAGTACATGTACAAGGTGGGCGACTCCGGCCAGTAAAGCACCTAGCTCCCACATTCAGTGATTGGTTTTTCAGCTCCGCGCCGCCTTGCTCAGGCGGTCGCGTATTGCCGCGCCAACGCCCAAAGCGGGCGGCATGGGGCAGAAGATCACTTCGCACTGCCGGCCGTCGAGCTCCCTCAGCCCGGCATAGAGGCGCTGGGCGAGTTCCTCAAGCGAACTCCACTTTCCCCACGGGTAAACCGAGGCCCCGGCGAGCGCTGGGGGCGCTTCCAGTTCCACAGGAAGCATGATTCCGATCCGCTTTCCGGCGAATCCGGCAGCGGCTTCGGCGAGCATTGAGCTGAGCTTCTCAAGCGGCGCCTCCACCAGCACGACGCGCGCCCGCGGAGCATAGTGGCGAATGCCGACGCCGGGCGAGGGCAAAGCCTCGGGCGGGAGCTCGTCAGCACTTCCATCGGGACGATAAAGCTCAACGGGTCCGGCAGTGTCTCGAATCTGGACATTCGTCACCGCGCCGGGGCGGTAGATCACCATCGGGCTGCGGTTGGGATCGAGCACCGTCGATTCCACACCATGCGCGGCCGGCCCGGCATCGAGTACGGCGTCGATGCGGCCGTCGAGGTCGTCGAGCACATGCGCGGCCGTGGTGGGGCTGGTATGGCCGAAGCGATTGGCGCTGGGCGCGGCAATGGGCACGCCCGCGCGGCGAATCAGCTCCATAGCCACGGGATGGGAAGGCATGCGCACACCCACCTGCGGCAATCCCGCGGTTACCACGGAGGGAACCGCCTCGGTCCGCTTGAGCAGCAGCGTCAGCGGTCCGGGCCAGAACTTCTCCATCAGCCGGAGAGCCCTTTCCGGCACTTCGGCAACCAGCCCTTCGAGCATCGCCCGATCCGAGATGTGCACGATTACCGGATCCCAGGAGGGCCGCTCCTTGGCCGTAAAGATACGCTCGACCGCCGCAGCATCAAGCGCGTTGGCCCCAAGCCCATAGACAGTCTCGGTGGGAAACGCCACCGTGCCTCCGCTGCGCAGGATCGCGGCGGCGCGGTCCAGCGCCTCGCCGGCGCGGGCGCTTCCCAGTTCCGCCGGGTCGATGGTCAGTCGAAGAGTTTTCACTTTCTTATTGTCGCCTGCTCATGGGAAAACTTACACCGGCAGGTTGGGCCGAGGTGGTTTCCCAGGTCTCAAAAACGAGACCTGGGGCACCCATCTTTCGTGATGGGGTTACTTGACCCTTGATGCTTTAGCTTTACGCTTTCGGAATCCGTTTAGAAAAACTCTCCCCCCAAGCAGGAACCACAGGATTGAAAGCGCCCCGTGTTTCGAAAGTCCGCAGGCCACAGGGAAACAATTCTACTACGACGGTGGGGTGCCCACCGCTTTGAGACCAGCTTCCCCGGAGCCCGAATGGATTGTGGTTGTCTCCCAGGTCCCCAAATGCGAGGGACCTGGGGCACCCAATGGGGGAAGGGTGAGATGTTGACTGCCCGCCAGCGGCCTTATACTCGCAAATAATGATGGCGGTCGAAACCGAGATCAAATTCCGCGTCGACGACCTGGCGGGCCTGAGCGAGCGTCTGACAGCGTCCGGCTTCCACGTAGCCACCCCGCGCAGCTTCGAGGCTAACATCCTCTACGACACGCCGGACCGCCAGTTGCGCGCCCGGACGGAGATCCTTCGCATCCGCGACTACGCCGGGCGCTCGACCGTCACGTACAAACGCCTGCCTCTGAACGGTCCCTCAGAAGATCGCCACAAGCATCGCGTCGAGACCGAAACCGAGGTTGCGGATGGAGACGCCCTGGCGGAGATCTTTCTTTCGCTGGGCCTGGTGGCTGCGTTCCGGTACGAAAAATGGCGCACCGAGTGGACGGACGGCGAAGGCCACTGCGTGGTCGATGAAACGCCCATCGGCAACTACGCTGAGCTCGAAGGCTCGCCCGAGTGGATCGACCAAGCCGCCGCCCGGCTTGGAGTAGACCCCTCGCGCTACATCACGCTCAGCTACGGCCGGCTTTTCGACGTGTGGCGGCAGAGCCATCCCGGCGCGGGCGACGACCTCACCTTTGCAGCGATCGCCGCGGCACAGTGAGGCGACGGGGTTCTGTCGCCCCTACGGGGCTATTCATCTTTATTCATCGATATTCCCAGGGCTTCCGCCCTGGGCTAATTTCGGCGCGCCCCTTCCGGGGCGGGGTTCGCGCAGCTGCGACTTTCGATTTTGCACCGGTGGGCCGAAGGGGATTCAGGTGGCGGGCATTCCGTTCGAGCTTTTGAGTTGGGAGATCAGCGAGGCGCTCACGGGTCAGTGGCTGTCTGGCTGCTCCTGGCTGCTTCCGGCTCCTCGCGGCCTTCGAGGCGGTCGTATACGTAGAGATCGCTGGTGGTGCCCAACGCCTCGTTGTACAGGCTGGCCGCGCCTGTGATTTGCCTGAGCTCTTCGCCGAAATTATGAATAGCGTGCAATTGCGCAGCGGTAGCGGGCAGCTCGCCCTGAGAAGTTTTCAAAAATTTCTGGTAGCCGCGATCGACGAGCCGCGCCAGTTCGCCGCAAATCAGCGTCCCAGGCCCATGGACGACCGCGACCCCGGCATCGCCGCCGGCCGCAAGCACCGCTCCAACTCCATCCTTGCTTGCCAGCACAGAGCCAGGCAGCGCGGCGAAGGGTGCAACCTCGAAGGAGTGGGCGCGCAGATGCTCGAGAGCCTGGTCGAAATCAGGTTGGGGGCTTGGCTGGCGGGAAACTTTCTTCATGGCGGCCTTTCTGCGGCAACTTCGTGGCGGGTCCCTGGTCCCTGGCGCTGCTGAGCCTCTCTGCCAGCCTTCAATCTCGCATAATTGCGCTCCATGCCGCAAACTTGCTCCGTTGAGTGGGCGTAGCCCCCGGGCGTCGTGTCTCAACATCGAATTTTGCGAAGCACTTCCGCCCCGCCACAGGAGTATTCTAGGATTTTCAAGGCATGCCGGATGGAAGAGGGATTGCGCGCTCGTCGAAGCCCGCCGTTTCATTCATGGATTCGATGCTGGGGGATAAGGTGACTCTCTGGTCGCAGTTTCTGAATAACAAGCACCGCTCGATTGACAAGTGGACGCATTACTTTCCCGCTTACGAAGCGCATCTTCAACGTTTCGTAAACCGCCCGGTTTTATTTCTCGAGATCGGCTCCGGAAGAGGCGGCTCCGCGCAGATGTGGAAGCAGTATCTCGGCCCTTACGCTCAAATTGTCAGCATCGATATTAATCCGGAGTGCAAAAAATTCGAGGAGGATCAGATTGCATTCCGGATCGGAAGCCAGTCGGACCTCTCCCACCTTGCAAAGGTTCTCGATGAGTTCGGCACGCCCAATATTGTGCTGGACGATGGAAGCCATCGGATGAGCGATGTAATTGAAACCTTCAAGTTTCTTTACTCCCGTACGGCAGGCGACGGCGTTTACATCGTGGAGGACCTGCATACAGCCTATTGGAGCGAATTCGGCGGGGGAGTGAAACGCGAGGGGACATTTATCGAGCTCTGCAAGGGATTGATCGATGAGCTGAACGCCGATTGGAGCCGGGGAGAACTTCCGCCGACGGAGTTTACCCGCTCGACACTTTCCATGCACTTTTACGACAGCATGGTTCTCTTTGAGCGCGGCAGGCTGCTTGAGAAGAAAAGCGTGCGCACCAGCGGACGCCAGAATTTGCGTCAGGGCATCTTTCATTGAGTTTTTATCCTGTCAGGCGCTTATCTTCGCGTCATCGGTCTTGCTAAGTAGCCCGTTCGGATTAGTTGGTAAGTGATCGAGTCCTCTGCGAGAGGCGGGGAGGAGCTAAGTTCACTTATTATTGAGTGATTTACTTTACAGGTCAGGCTGCTTGGGGAATAATCGTTCTCAGCCGGTGTGCCTGCATCTTCCCCAACTTTTCCTGGGCTTTCCCTTCCCCAGTGTGCAAGCCCCCCGGTACATCAAGGAGGTTTTCCCCATGAAGATTGTCAGCCCCATTTTGCTGGGACTGTCTCTCGCGGCAGCCGGAAGCACACTGACCGCGGCGCAAGCCACGCAACAGATGCAGATGCCGAAAGTCATTCAGGTTTTCCGGGAGTACATCAAGCCCGGCAGGGCGGGCGCCATCCACGACAACTCGGAGAGCCACTTTGTGCAGGCCATGAAGAGCGCCAAGTGGCCCACGCACTACATCGCCCTGAACTCGCTCTCGGGCAAAAGCCGCGCCCTTTACATGACCGCATACGATTCCTTCGACGCATGGCAGAAGGACAGCGATGCCATGAACAAGAACGCTTCCCTGTCGGCCACGATCGATCTGGCCAGCATGACCGACGGCGACCTGCTGGAGTCGACGGATGCGGGCGTGCTCTCTTATGACGAGGACCTGAGCTACCGGCCCAACGGTGACCTTTCGTTTGTCCGCTATTTCGAGATCACGAGCTTTCGCATCAAGCCCGGCCACCGGAAAGAGTGGCACGATCTGGTCGCCATGGTGATGGACGCGCACAAGAAGGCCGGCACCAGCGCCAACTGGGCTACGTTCGACCTGGCTTATGGCGGCGATGGCGATACGTATATCGTCATCAGTGCAGACAAGTCGATGGCCGACATCGACAAGGGCTACGCGGAAGATAAGATGTTCCAGAGCGCCATGGGCGAAGAGGGCATGAAGAAGTTCTCGGAAATGGTGGCCGATACGATCGACCGCAGCGATAGCGAGCTTTTCGAGATCAACCCGCGCCAGAGCTATCCGCGCGACGAATGGGTCAAGGCGAACCCCGATTTCTGGAGCCCAAAGCGGGAAGCCGCGTCCATGGGCGCTTCGGGCGGGCAATAACTGTCCCTGAGCGGAAACCGCCGCAGTTGGTTTCCATCGCGCCGCAAACTTGAGTCGGCTCCCCGGGCCGGGGAGCTGACGCGGGGCAGGCGAAGCGCATCAATGCGGTGATGCAAGCTTCCTGGCGAAGAGCCGCTGCAGCCAGTTTCGCTTCCTTTCGCAATAGGGCGGGCGCGGCCGCTTGGCGTTGCGATGGAATTCGCGGCATGCATCGCAGTAGCCGTGCCGTGGGCACTTCCGCTTCGTGCAGGGACATTCGATCGCCTGCAGGTCTGCGCTTAGAACAGGCATCGCATCTATCACTCGTCCGGAAGGCGATCTCTACCGGGCGCTCTCAGCGCCTTCAATGGCGGCGCGGCCGTTCTCGTCGAGCTTGCCGAAGATCATCTTGCCGCTGGCCGTTTGCAGAACGCTGGTGACGGCGATCTCCACGTTCCTGCCGATCAGCCGTCGCGCATGATCGACAACCACCATGGTGCCGTCGTCGAGATAACCGACGCCCTGGTTGTACTCCTTGCCCTCCTTGAGGATGAGCACGCCCATGCGTTCGCCGGGCAGGACAACGGGCTTCAGCGCATTTGCCAGGTCATTGATGTTCAGCACTTCGACGTGGTGCAGGCGGGCGACCTTGTTCAGGTTGAAGTCGTTGGTCACCACTTTGGCTTCCCACTTCTTGGCAAGCTCCAGCAACTTCAGGTCGACCTCGCGAATGGCAGGGAAATCGTCGGGAACGATGTGAACCTGGACGGCAGCGTTGGACTGCATTCGCTGCAGCATGTCAAGCCCGCGGCGGCCGCGCTGGCGCTTGGAACTGTCAGTGGAATCGGCGACCGTCTGGAGCTCGCGAAGGACGAACTCCGGGACTACGATCATGCCGTCGAGAAAACCGGCCTCGGCAATGTCGGCGATGCGGCCGTCGATAATGACACTGGTGTCAAGGACTTTTGCGGCGCGGCGAGAGGGCTTGTCGGAAGTAAGGAACAAGCCGAGAGCCGCCGGGTTCAGCAAATCCCCCTTGCTCGCGCCCACGAGCAAGCCCACATAGGTCATCAGCAGAAGGACGAAGATCTGCAAAACAGCGGAATCAGTCCGGGAGATCGGCGCCCAGCGCAGGACCAGACAGAAAAGCGCTGCGCCAAAAATGCCCAGAATGCTGCCCGCTACCGCGCCAATGAGCCTGCGCAGAGTGAGAGACCTCACCCGGATTTCAAAGACAATAACCGCGCCCGCCGACGCCGCGCCAACCAACGCCGCTGCCCATCCGGGTTGAATCCCGAAAGGGCGAAGAAAATAACAAACCACCGCCAGGAGAATAACAAAAAGAAGGCGGATCAGAACGAGGTCCATTATGTCCTGCTTTCGCCTCAGCTGTTCACTTGCTTCGGCATTGGGCCCATTCGGGAGTATGGCCATGGGCGGGCTCCGCCGTCAAGTAGCCCTTTGGGTTAGAGCGCAGAGCGGACGGGCGATGGGAATGGAGATGACGGTCACGGAACCGAAGAGAATTGCGGCGGCGCGAATGCGGGAACAGGGACGAGGGAAGGACCTGCCCGGAACTGGTCTCGTTTCCCTGCCCTAGCCCTGTTCCATTGTTCTTTTCAGGAAGCGGCCGCCAGCTCGGCCACCATCACCCGCTGCGAGCCCTTGCGCGGACCCCGCTTGCGAGCGCTCATCACCTTTACACGTTCCAGCAACTGCTGCGCCGAGCAACTCTTTCGCGCCAGAAAGGCGTCTGCCGTGTGAATTTCGACGCCCTGCGCAACCGGATCGCCAAGCAGGAGGACCGGCACATGAACCGCCATTCGTTTCATCCGTTCGACCAGAGGTTTTCCATGCGAGGGCTGCGTGGTGAAACCCACCAGCGCCAAGTCAACCTGCACCGCCGCAAGGATACTGATAGCCTCCTGGGCATTGGCGGCTGCCAGGGCACGGTACCCGTTGGTCGTCAGCATGAACTTAAGAACCGACAGCTCCTGTTCGCTGTCGTCTACGCAGAGAATTACTTTCTTAGGCCGCATGATTTGGGATCGCTCCTTGCATCAGTCTTTCTGCGCACTCTTCCGGAAACTCTTCCACCGGTCTGCCGGCGGATGTGCTGTCTGCGTTGCGGGGCCCATAAAAAAGCGGTTTTGTTGACAAAAATCCCCAAACGGCAACTGCAAGACCGGGATGCCGAACCACTGATGCTCATTGGTTGCAGCCCTCCCCTTAGGCCCTAAGGCTTAATACCGCTCCGGTTTTGCGGTTCAACCGGTCAATCCCGAATCGCTGTGTTCCAGATGGCCGGCTTAGGAGCAGTGTTTTGATATTCTTGTGCGACGAATTCGAAGAGTAGGGGCTGCGGAGCTTCGTGAAAAGAGGGAATTTCAGGCGAAGAGAGAGACCCGCTGAGCACTGTTGTGTGTGGAAATCGGCCAGTGTGAACATTTACCGCAGGTTAAAGATGTGAATGCCTGTTGAAAGAATGTGCATCGCAGCAGGAAAAGCTGTCCGTTTGCAACAAGATCGGTGCGTGCTGAAATCGAGTCAGAGCCAGCCCTTGCGCCTGACCTGTTCGCAGGTCTCTTTTAGAGAGCAATCATCGGTCGGGGAAGTCGGGTCTTTGCGCGATCGAGAAAGAGGCGCATGCGCAGGGCTTCGGCACGCTGGGCGGCCACCAAACGCAACTGGCGGCGGATGTGGTCGATTTCATTGAGTCTTTCGATCTGCTTTTCGTCGAAGTCGGCGTCGCCTTCGAGGCGAAGGATCCGCTCTTCGATCGTGCGGCGAAAGCGGGGGCTGATTTCGAAGCCCTCTTTGGCGGGGCATTTGTCGATGGCCATGCAGCACCTCTAACCAGACCGGGGAGAACTTCAGTCAAAACTTTCTGAAATAGGGCTCAAGTTTTTCTCGCCTTTGCCGAAGTTAACGAATAGGGGAAATTAACGCCAGATTACGGCCTTGTGAACGTAGGTAATCCCCGGGGAGCGGGATGCCGCCTGCCTGCTTCTATCTTCCGGAAGTCAGCGCGTAATAACCTTTGCGCACCTGCACCTTGCTGCCTTCTCCGCACTCGACTGCGATGCGGCGGAAGGTGCCGTCAAGCTTCGTATTGTTCGATGTGTAGCTGGCTACATACTGCGTTCGAAGTTCGTCCTGGATCTGGTCGAAGGCCGCGCGCAGCTTCTCTCCATTGTTGCCCACGTCGATCAGCCTGCCTCCGGTCTCATCGCTGATGCGCTTGGCGGCCGAGTAGCCCGAGTAGCCAAAGCCGCCGTAGAAAGCGCGGTCGGCGATCAGGATGACGTAGACGATGATGTTCGATTTCTGGGCAGCGGCGATGGCCTCGCCGATCTTGGTCTTGCTACCTTCATCTTCGCCGTCGGTCAGGACGATCATCGCCTTGCGCCCGGTCTCCTGATTGAGCTTCTCGTTTGCGGCCAGGTAGATGGCGTCGTAAAGCAGCGTGCCCTTGGGGTCGCCGACCGTTGGGACAGTGCCCCCGCCCGCGCCCGGAATCCCCCCCGCTCCGTTGCCTCCGGCGGTATTGATCTCGGCCTTACTCATTGCCCGGCTCAACTGACGAGGGCTGTTGGTGAAGTCCTGCAGAAGATCTACGTTGACATCGAAAGAGACGAGGAATGCCTCATCTTTGGCCCGCAGGACATGATCGAGGAATTGGCTGCCGGCGTCCTGTTCGAGCGGCAGCACCCGCTGCTGGCTGCCCGAGGTATCGAGCAGAATGCCCAGCGTCAGCGGAAGATCGGACTCGGCTACGAAGCTCTTCAGCGTCTGCGGAACCTTGTCCTCTGCAACCGTGCAGTCTGCTTTGGTCAGGTGGGGGACCAGATTGCCATTCTTGTCCTTTACGGTAAAGAACAGATCGACAAGGTTCACGTTCATTTTCAACGTGGCTACCGGCGCTTCTTCGGCGACGGGCGGCGCGGTGCTGACGGGGGGAGCATCGGGCGAAGGCGCAAGCTGGGCCTGGCCCACTTGAGAAAACCAGCCCAAACACAGGGCCACAGCGATGATGGTGGGAAGATTGCGCATCCTGACAACTTAGACGGGAACCGTTGCCCGACGAAAGCATATCACCGAATTGCAGCAGTGCGCTTTATGGACCCCGGAGGCGGGACACGCCAAACCCGCGATCTCTTTCGTGCGTCTGATACTCTGACAGGGTCGGGCCTATCAAATAGAAGGCCCGATGTGGCAGTGCCGCCGGGCCGTTTTGGGCTGGGCGATTGCCGGGAGGACTGTGGTGAAGTTCTGGTTGACGCCATTCGCTCTGGCCGCTCTTCTGGCGGCAGGCGGGAACGGGCGCCCGACGGCTCGGGCCCAGCAGCAAACTCCTGTTCCCGACGCTCCGACGCCTCAGGCGGCACCATCGCTGGAAGGCACCAGCGGCCCGATCACGCCGGGCATGGGCGCCGGCACGGACAGCACCTCAAGTTCGTCTACGGCCGCGCCGGCAGCGACGCAGCAACCCGCCGCGCCGAGCACGCAGCCGCCCGCGGCAGAACCGAAAAACGAAGTGCAGACCACGCCCCCCGAGGGGATCGAGGGCGGAGAGGGAGTGGCCGCAACCACGCGCTTTGTGCTGAACGTGAACTTCGTCGAGGTTCCGGTCACGGTGAAGGACGCAAAAGGCAAACTGGTAGCTGGCCTCACCTGGCGGGATTTCAGCATTTATGAGAACAATACCCGCGAGCAGTTGCGCCTTTTCACAGTCGATCCATTTCCACTTTCTGTCGCCTTTGTGATCGACCAGAGCGTGACCTCCGACGTGATGGCCAAGGTCAACGATTCTCTCGGCGCGATTCAGGGCGCGCTGACTCCCTATGACGAAGTCGCGGTATTTACCTACACCAATGGCGCCCAGAATCGGACCCAGGGTTTCACCGGCGCGCAAAGCGCCCGGCTGCCTGCCGTGCTGGCTATGACCAAGGCCACCGGTGCCGACATGCAGGTGCCCGTCAACAGCGGTCCATTTGCCGGCTGCCCCATTGTCCAGAACGGCAACTGCGTCGATCCCAACCTGCAGCCTGGGCGCTCGGCCGGGAACCAGACATTCGTCACGATTCCGAAGGAGATTCACACCCTAAACGACGCTATCCTGGCTGCCGCCAAGGAGCTTGCTTCCCGGCCGAACAAGCCCATCGCGCGCCGCCGCGTTATCTACGTTGTCTCCGACGGGAAGGAATACGGCAGCAAGGCCACCTGGAAAGAGGTGGTGCGGTACCTGCAGACCAACGAGATCACCGTCGACGGCACACTGGTGGGCGAATCGGCCCGCTGGGGCGAGGGCTACATCAGCCGTTTCCACCTGCCCTTCCAGATGTACGACAACATTCTCTACAAGTACTCGACGGCTACCGGAGGCACTCTGGACGCGGAGAGCGGGGTCAACGGCATCGAAAAGAGCTACGCGGCCATCGCCGAGCAAGCGCGCACGCAATACACGCTCGGCTACCTGAGCCACGAGTCGATCTACGATGGCAAGTTCCGCAAGATCGACGTTCGCGTCGACCGTTCCAATCTCGATGTCATCGCCAAGCCCGGTTATTACCCGTCCGCGCAGAGCTACAAGTAGGGCCAGGGTCTCCACATGTTCGATCCTTGCCTGTTGATTGGGGAAGACCCGGCTCACGTCCCCGCCAACCCAGGCCGTGGCGAGTTTTCTCCCCGCCCTGGGCGCAAAAATTCGGCGCGGCGGACGGCGAGGGTGGGGCACCGAATTTTTAGTTACCAACTCAAACAGACACGGTACGAGTGCTTGCAGGATCTGACATGAACGGTTCCGCAGTCTCGGCCGGCCTGGGCTTTATTTCTGCTGCTTCGTGGGGCGGCTCCGATTTTGTCGGCGGCCTCGGCTCGCGCCGATCTCCCTCTCTGCTGATTGTGATTTCCGGCCAGGTCGCCGCTCTCGTCTTACTGGCTGCACTCTGCGTGGGTCTGCGGCTCCGCCCTCCCGGGATGCACTCCGCCATCTGCGCCATGGTTGGCGGCGTGATCGGCTCTCTTGCGCTCGCGCTCTTCTACCGTGCGCTGGCGATGGGCTCAATGGGGTCGAGTGCGGCCATCACGGGCCTGCTGACAGCCGTGGTGCCTGTCGCCTTTTCGCTTTTGCACAATGGACTGCCTTCGGCGGTGAACGGAGCGGGGCTCGCAGCCGGACTGGCCGCAATCTGGCTGATTACGAGCGTTCCGGCAAAAGGCATCGCGGAAAAAACGGCAGGACCGCAAACCTCATCGCTGGCCCTGGCAGCCGTGGCGGGAGTGGGCTTCGGCACGCAGTTGATCCTGATGAAAATTGCCGGAGCCGGCGGCGTTTGGTGGACGATGACCCTGACTCGCGCCGCGGGCGCGGCGGCACTGTTGCTGGTTTTGTTATTTTGGCGGCCTCGCCGTCCCTGGGGCCGCTATTGGCAGTTTGGCTTGCCTGCTGGGCTGCTCGATTCGACCGGCGTCGCCGTTTATATTGTCGCTTCGCAAATTGGAAGGCTCGATGCCGTCGCTGTCACCTGCTCGCTCTATCCCGCGGTGACCATCCTGCTAGCCTCGGCTTTGCTCCGCGAGCGGCCAACGCGCCGCCAGACAAGCGGCATGGCGCTTGCAGTGGCTGCCGTGGCGCTGCTCAGCCTGTAATTGCGCCAACTCCGGGAATATGTTTAAACGCAAAAAAGGCCCGCGCCTTCGCTCGGGCCTTTTGCATTGATCCGAATAGAAGCCGTGCTGCCGTTGCATTCGCGCCGCTTCTGCAAGCGGAGAATGCACCCCGCCAGTGGAGCAGGCAAGCCTTAAACCTTGGGTTGCTCCACGGGCGCCGCAGGCGGCGGCGCAGGAGCCGCGGTCTGCTGAGCGCTTTGCGCCGGGGAAGCAGAATCCCCCGTAAGGCCTTTCAGACCATCACGAAAGCCCCTCAACCCCTCACCAAGGCCGCGGCCCAGCTCCGGAATTTTCTTACCACCAAAAAGCACCAACAAGACGATGGCCAGAATCATCAGATGCGTCGGCTGTAACAGATCACCAAACATTGCATTACCCTCCGCGCGCCTCAGACGGCGCGTCCTTACACGATTATTGTCGCACAGAACCCGCTCCCAAGGCAGAACGCTCTACTCGATGATTCGCCGGCGCCGACGCTAGAAGCAAAGCTCTGAAACCAAAGCCCGAACTCGTCAGTTCACCCAGGAGGGATTGCCCAGACGCTCGGTAACCGTTGTGAAAAAGCTCCTGAGATCCGCTTCGCTGCCCTCGGTGAGCCGGCGGAAAACCTTCATCAGGGGAAACGTCCGGGAACCGCGCACTTCAACAGCGGGAACCGCGTCCGGGCCGCCGGGATAAGGAGCCATCTCCCAGCTGCCGGCGTAACGCCTGCGCAGGACCTCGCCCAGGTAACTGCCCCACAAGCGCACCTCGAATTCCAGATCCAGTTCGGGGCTTTCGCCCACCTGCACCAGGATCTCGTCGAGGCTGTCCACCGACTCCGAACTGAAGTCGAGTTTCAGACCGAACTGGCTCCTGCCCAGTTCTACGGCAGCGTGCGCATACCCCTCCATCATGCTTGAGAGGTCTGGATAGATCGCCGATTCCAGGTGCTTCCGCAGGTCCGAAGAATTCGCCATGCAAGCTTCAGATTATATGCCCGGAGGCGTCCGGAAAAGCGATTGAAGTCCAGCCGGCGAAAAGCAGGTCAGCGAGTCAGCGGGCCGGCGGGGCAGCAGGCAATGCGGACCCGTGGCGAATGAAACTGCGGTGGTTTTCCCCGGTCCCCAAATGCGAGGGACCGGGGGCATCCATGAAGGTGGCCCGGCCAGCGTGCATGCTGGAATCCGGGCGTCGGTTTGTGTCAGACTGGCAGCAGTGGAGGTTGCCTCTTGAAACCGCTTATTATGATCGCCCTGTTCGCGCTGGCCGCCGTGAATGCGCGGGCCGCCGAGCGCGAAATCTATCCTGCGCCTGAACAGGCACGCGCCGATCTGGCCGCCGCGTTGAAAACCGCCGCCGCCAGCCACAAGAGGGTTCTGCTCGATTTCGGCGGCAACTGGTGCGGAGACTGTCAGGCTCTGGACATCTACTTCCACGACTCGACCAACGCGCCGATTCTCGCGGCCAACTTCGTCGTCGTCCACGTAAATATTGGAAGAGTCGACGCCAACCTGGAACTTGCAAAGCAATACGACGTCCCTTTGGAAAAGGGCGTGCCGGCTCTGGCCGTGCTGAGCGAGAACGGCAAGTTGCTTTATAGCCAGAAGAGCGGCGAGTTCGAAGCCATGCGCAGGATGCAATCGTCGGCGGTGACGGACTTCCTGAAACAGTGGAAACCGTAGCGCGCTCCCTGGCGAGCGTGACCAACTGCTGAACCGCAGCGGAGATTTTCCTCTGGGACTTTTGCGGACTCTACCCCAGCGGCGCCAGGTACCTGGTCTTCTGATGGGTATACATGATGCGATGGATGACTGTGATGGTTGAGAGCACGGCCAGCAGCCACAGCACAGGAGCCATGGCGCCCGCCCAGTTGAAGAGCGCGCCGATCAGGATGAGCACGATGCGCTCCGGCCGCTCCATGAAGCCCACCTTGCACTGGCCGATCAGCGCCTCAGCGCGCGCCCGCGTGTAGCTGACCATCAGCGAGGTCACCATGACAAACGCCACGAGCACCACGTAGCGGAAGCGGTTGATGCGCCCGTAGTAGACCAGCAGACCGAAAAAGAGCACCACGTCGGAGTAGCGGTCAATCACCGAGTCAAAAAACGAGCCGAAGACCGTCACCTTGTTGGTTCGCCGGGCAACGCGGCCATCGACCATGTCGAAGATGCCGCCGCCGAAGATCACCAGACCGGCATAAAAGAACATCCGCCCGTTATTGAGCGAATTGGCATGGCCGAAGAGGAAGGCCGCGGCGATGTTGATGACCAGCCCGATGAATGTGAGTGCATTAGGCGAAATGCGGGTCAGCGCCAGGCCGTAAACAATGCGGTCCAGCAGCCATCCGCAGGCACTTCCGAATGCGCTCGTCCAGGTCATTGAAGCTTCCAGCTCCTAGCTTCTAGCTCCTAGCCTATTCCTTGGCCAGGAAAATGTTCATTGCCTCGCCGTCGAAAGAGCTAGAAGCCAGGGGCTAGAAGCCAGCAGCTAGTTCTTTCCGTTACGCGGCCCCGTTGGCCTCGGTTTCATCTGCCTCGTCGTCGCCGACTTCGTCGTGAACCGTCGTCAGCTTCAGAATCTCCAGCTCGCGCTTGCCATTGGGCGTCACGATGGTGGCCACGTCGCCCACGCGCTTGCCCACCAGCCCGCGCCCGATCGGCGAAGTGGTCGAAATCAGCCCCTTGGCCACGTCCGACTCCTCGCTGGTCACCAGCCGGTAAACGATCTCTTCGTCTTTCGCAGAGTCGTAAACCACCACCGTCGAGCCGAAGCCGGCTTTGTCGCGGGGAATGTTCGCCAGATTCACAAGCGAAAGCTCTCCCATGCGCCTCTTCAACTGCCCCAGCCGCGCGTTCACGAACTCCTGGCGCTGCTTGGCCATGTGGTACTCGGCATTCTCTGAGAGATCGCCCATTGCCCGTGCCTTCTTGATCTCGGCGGGCAGTTCGGTCGTGAGCTCGTATTCGAGTTGCTTGATCTCGGCCAGAAGCTGCTTTTTGATATGTTCAGGCATTGGGAATCCGAAGCGGGGAGCGGGCAAACGCCTGCCGCTGAAGTAAAAAACTTCTCGAATGTCCATTATACGCGGGCGGCGGACGGCCTCGCCCAGCGCGGCGCTCGTTAGCCCGGCCCGTGTCATTCTCAGGCAGGTCGATTCAACAGCGCATACGCCACCACAGTTTCTCTGCCGTCTGAAAGCTCGCCAAGAATCTGCTCGTGAAGGCTTCGCGGCACCTCCATCTCGCAGGCAGCAATTTCCTCGTCAGAAGCGCCCTTGAAGCACAACACGCAGATGCCGAGCGGGCCGCCTGGCTCGAACCGCGTGGGAGGGCCGAAGAGCCGGCATATCATGGGCCGCCACTCATAGACCGTGCACTGACCCGTCGCCTGATCGAGAGCCGGGCAGAAGGTGTCGGGAGCCGATTCGGCAAACTCGTCGAAGCGCGCTTGATCCGCTTCCGTCGCGCCCAGCAATCCCGTTTGCGGATCGCCGGGAAAGGCTGCGGCGTGGGCAGCGATCCATTCACGGGCGCGGGCTTCGATTGCGGCGGCAACAGCAGGCTGCGCTGCACGAAGCTGCTCCATGCCGGCGGCGAGCCGTTGTGCATCGAGAGCATCGATCGAGAAGACCCCGCGGCAGCATTCGGTGCATCCGGGCCGGCAGGCGAGCCGTTCGCCGGCCTTTCGCGCGGCCTCGGCCAGCGAGGCATTGACAATCTGAACCAGTTCCCGGTCGCGAGCGGGCAAGGCCATGCGACCAAGGATACAGCAGGCGTAGGGAAATTGCCTTTTGCCTGAGGTTGAGGGTACTCTGGCCGCAGAGGTCTCCCCCATGGATCGATCGGGAAGCTGTGTTATCCCCGCCATGCGCTACAAAGATGCGCCGGCGGCAATCGAATGGCTGACCAGAGTCCTCGGTTTCGAGCGGCATACGGTTTATGAAGGGCCGAACGGCACCATCGGCCACGCGCAGCTTGCACTGGACAGCGGCATGATCATGCTGGGCTCGCAAAAGGACGATGAGTACTCTCGCCGTTTTAAAACACCCGAGGAGACCGGCGGGCTGGAGACGCGCAATGTCTACCTGGTTGTGGCCGACGCGGATGCTGTCTATGCGCGGGCGCAGGCGGCGGGAGCCCGGATGATCCGGCCCATCGAGGAGACTCCCTACGGAAGCCGCGAGTTTACCGTGCTCGATCCGGAAGGACACTCGTGGAGCGTGGGAACCTACGATCCCTGGGCCGCGGAGAAATGATCTCCATCGAGCGCGACAAACTTCGGGCCCGCTTTCACACAATCTCGCGGTCCCAGGATTCGAGCGTCTGCTTGAAGTCGGCCATGAATTTGCCGGCGTCGGCGCCGTCGATGAGGCGGTGATCGAAGCCGAGGCAGAAATGCTGCATCGATCGAATCGCAATCGTGTCGTTGCCTTCTGCGTCGGTGAGCACAACGGGCTCCTTGCGCAGGCTGCCGATGGCCATGATCGCCGACTCGGGCTGGTTGATGACGGGCGTGCCGAACTCGTCGCCAAAGACACCGGAGTTGGTGAGCGTGAAGGTGGAACCGAAGGCCTCGTCGGGCTGCAGTTTCCTGGAGCGGGCGCGCTCGGCCAGGTCGGCAATGGAGCGGGCGAGATCGGCGAACGTGCGCTGCTCGGCGCTCGTCACCACCGGAACGATCAGTCCCCACTCGAGCGCCACCGCGATGCCCAGATGGATGTTGCGGTGGTAATGGATCGCGCTCTCCTGAAGTGATGCATTCACGATGGGAAACCGGCGCAGAGCCTCGATGGCGGCGGTGGCGACGTAAGGCATATAGGTGAGCTTTACGCCGTGACGGCTTTCGAAGCGTGTCCGCTCGCGCTCGCGCTGCCGCACGATCCGGGACATGTCCACGCGGTAGACGAGATGAGCGTGCGGGCTGATAGCCTTGCTTTCGCTCATGCGCTGGGCAATGATCGCCCTCATGCGGGTGAGCGGAACGGGCTCGGCAGGCAGATCGGCAGGGTTCGGCAAGGGGGGCCGAGCAGCCGGTCGGGCGGGTCGCGCCGCGGAAGGCTGAGCCGCGGCGGGTTGGCTCAGGTGGCGCTGGATGTCGTCACGGGTAATGCGGCCGGCCGATCCGCTTCCGGGCACATTGGCCAAATCGACTCCGTGCTCCCGGGCCATGCGGCGCACCAGCGGCGAAGAGCGGATGCGGCGGGCGGGCTCAGGCGCAGGCGCGGCAGCAACTGAGGGGGTGGCGCGCGGAAAATTGCTTTGGGGCGGAGTTTGTGGAGAAGGCGCGGCAGCGCGAACCGGGGGGGCGGCCATTGGCGGGGCCGGAACGGTGGGCGCGGGAACGGGCGCGGCAGGCGCCGCAACGGGCGAGGCGCTGGGCGCAACAGCCGGGGCTGAATCGGAGGTGGCGATGACGGCGACCACTGTGTTCACGGTTACGGTCGATCCCACAGGGAAGCGGATCTCTGCGAGAATGCCTGCGGCCGTCGAAGGGATCTCGGCGTCGACCTTGTCGGTCGAGATCTCGAAGAGAGGCTCATCTTTTTCGACCCGATCGCCCGGCTGCTTCAGCCAGCGGGTGATCGTGCCTTCCATGATCGATTCGCCCATCTGGGGCATGACCACGTCAATCGGCATCTATCAAATCTCCCAATTTTGTTCGACAGCAGGGGAGCGCGGTACGCGCCAAGGGTCCAGCCGGATTATAAACCGCCCGTCGGCGGCGGGTTGAACAGATCTGCAAACGGTTGTCATCCCGAACAAAGTGAGGGATCTGGGGTTGTTGTTCCGATCGGGACTTGTAGTCTGGTCCGCATCGTGCCCCAAAAGCAAACGCAGATCCTTCCGCTTCCCCTTCACTTGCGTTCCGGGTCAGCGTCAGGATGACAGCGCAAACTCCACAATCAGGCGCGGGAAGGACGCCCGGGTGCACCGCGCAGGCGCTCGAGTTCGGGCGGAATCTGAAGCGGCGTGTCCTCAGCGGGGAATTCGGGGGCTGGGAATCTGGGAGCCGCAGCCGCGGGCGCCTGCGCGGGACCAGCTTCGGGCGCGCCTGACGAAACGACTGCGGCGCGCAGAGCAGCGAGGCTTTCAAGCGCAATCACCGGCTGCCGGAAGACAACCCCGAACTGGCGCGCGGCCTCCTGGGCGAGGGATTCGAGCGTGGGCGCTGCGACCGGGTCCGGGAGTTCAAGCGTAAGGCTCGTGACCGGGCAGCCCGTGATGCCGCAGGGATGGATGAGCGAGAAGCCGGCGAGATCGGTGGAGAGATTGAAGGCGAATCCGTGCGAGGTGATGCCGCGCGAGACGTGAATCCCGATGGCGGCGATCTTTTTTAGGTTTTGGAGCGAATTAAGGCTCGCCATAGAAGGGCTCGCTGCTGCCGACGCCGATCCGCTCGCGCCCGAAGGGCTGAGGCTTGCGGGACCGCTGGAACTCGTGCCAGCCGGAGGATTCTCAGTGCCTCCGCACCAGACTCCCGTCAGGCCCGGGATGCGCCCGGCGTGAACGCCATATTGCGCGCAGAGGCGGATCAGAGCCTCTTCCATCAGGCGAACGAAGTCGACCGGGCCCATGCGGCCGCCTTGGGGCCTGACGAGCGCTCGCAGATCGAAGATGGGGTAGCCGACGAGCTGGCCCGGCCCGTGGAAGGTGACGTCGCCGCCGCGGTTGATCTGGTGGAGGGTCACGCCACGGCTGCGCAGCAGTTCATCGGACGCGAGAATGTTGGTGCGGTTCGCGTTCCGGCCCAGGGTGAGCACGGGAGGGTGCTCGAGCAGCAAAAGCGTGTTCGCGATCCGGTCGGCGCGGCGCAACTCGACGAGCTCTTCCTGCAGGCGCAGGGCCTCATCGTAGGCGACGCGGCCGAGATAGACGTATTGAATCATCGCTACCCTGATTGTAGCCAGCCGCCTTCTATGTTCATCGGGGCACGTTTATTCCTCGAGTCGCGCCGCAAACAGCCTGGCGAACACGATCCGATGCTCCCAGGCGACGAGCAGCCAAAGTAACGTTGCAAAGGCGCCCATCCCAATACCGCCCGGGTTCATCAGGAGATGAAAGAGAAGGATGTTGAACAGCACAGGAGCCAGCAGCGTAAGCCCCAGTCCCACAAACCGGTTCACCAGAAATAGAATCCCGGAGACGACCATAATCGCGCCCACCACGTAAAAGTAGTGCGCGGCAAACAGAGCGGCCGTAAATTGTCCGGCAAGCCCTGCCGGCATCTGCCCCATGGGAATGAAATGGAGGAACATGTTGGAGCCGAATACGAGAAACATGAGCCCCAGCAGGTAACGGGCGATCATCGTGACAATCTTCATGGCTTGCCTTCCTTCGCGATTCGGGGATGTGCTGTCCGGCCTGCGGTTATGAGAAGAGTGGAACATCCCCGCAGGCAATGGATGGTTCACCGCAGGACGCCGATTCAAAAGGATTTGTCCGCTGGTCGATCGAATTTCACGCTACACTAAACCCTGGCAGGAGGACCGGGCGGTCGCTGCCGGGCGCACGGAGGCAACTCCGCGTCGTCCGGGGGAGGAAAGTCCGAACTCCGCAGGGTAGTGTGCCGGATAACGTCCGGGACGTGGGTTTGAGAAGACCCGCGGACGGCCAGTGCCACAGAAAAAATACCGCCTCGGCTACCCCTCGGCTTTACCGCCGTGGGCCACCCGGAAGCCTCCGGGAGGGTTCGCCCTTCCGGCTTGGATTCCGCGCCGGGGTAAGGGTGAAAAGGTGCGGTAAGAGCGCACCGCGCAGGCAGTAATGGCTGCGGCAGGGTAAACCCCACACGGAGCAAGACCAAATAGGGAGGGAGACGCGGGCCAAAAGCCAGGCTCGCGGTTGCGCATTGGCCCGATGCGCCAAGGCGGCTTTCAGTTCTTGCCGGAACCTCCGGGTAGGTCGCTGATGAGCGTCCGCGGCAACGCGGCGCCTAGAGGAATGACCGCACTACGACAGAATTCGGCTTACAGGTCCTTTTGCCGAATGCTATGACCCCCGAAGGCCCTGCGGCCGAAGGGGAGAGAACGACGGCCCCGGCGGGAAACTCCGCCGGGGCCGGCCATTTGTGGCAGGTCAGCGAGTTAGCAAGTCAGCAAGGCATCGGCGTTGCGGACCCGCGGTGGATGGAACTGTGTTGGCATCCCCGGTCCCCAAACGCGAGGGACCGGGGGCACCCACGCCAGTGCGGGCCTTGAGCTCTCTGGAATCAGTTCGTTGCAGGTCCCATTAGCGAAACGATATAATTCGGCGCCTGAAAAGCAGACGTTTTAGCAGCACTGAACATCTGTTCGCCTGGAATGAACGCGGCTGCCCACGTCCCCGTCAATCTGCTTTTCGAAGATAGGAGTACGATCATGATCTCGATTCTCAGGGTTTCCAGAATGGCAAGCCTTGCTATTGCACTCATGCTTTTGATTTCGGCGCCTGCACCAGGCGCTGCGCAGCAGAATGCCGGCGAACTGACGGTGGCGGCAGGATCGACCTATGTTGTTCAGCAAACGACCAAGCTGAAGGCACTGACGATTGGGGAGGGCGCGGTCCTGAAGGCGCCCGAAGGCTCAAGCCTCACGCTGACTGTAAATGGGGTCGAAACCGGGCAGAAGCTGCTGACGACCTACGGAGTCGACACGGGATTTGTGGCCGGCACCTACCGCGGCGACGTTGTGCTCACCGTAGCTCAAACCAATCCGGTAAAGCTTCAAACCCTCACCTTCCCTCTGCGCCAGGCTCTTTACCTGGACGGGACCGGCATCGTGGCTTCGAAGTCGGTGCTGGCGGCGGTGACCGGCAAGCCCACCCCCTTTGAGATCAAGGATCTCCAGATCCGCTCAACCGGCGAGGCATTCAACGGCATCTACGTGGCCGGCGGCAATTACACGCTCAAGAACATCAAAATCGACTTCGACGGCAACGGCCGTAGCGATTTTGCCGGCGACGGGGCGGCGATTGTCGGGATTGGAAGAGAGACGCGGCTGGTCCTCGATGGCGCGGATATCAAGACGAAGGGCGGGGTCCGCACGGCAGTGATTGCCGACGGCGGCAGCGATGTGATCGTCAAAAACTCTTCCATCCACACGATGGACGGAGTGCTGCCCTCCGACTACGAGACTACGGTGAATATCGTCAACTCGAGGGGAGCTTTCGTCGGCAATGTGCGGGCCACCAATCTTATGGGCACGAGCACGCATGCTGCCTATATCAACACCTCGGTTTACTCCGAGGGCTGGGGCGATCTCTCTGTCGATTCCGGCATGAATACGGTGATGACGGCGATCGACAGCAAGCTGGAAATCGGCCATGACGGAGGCTATGGCTCCTATGCCATCGGCGATCCCACGGAGAGGTTCCTGGGTTGCGAGTTGAACGTGGGCTCGTACGCCGTGGTGGTAAGAAGCGGCGTGATCACCTATGGCGACAGCGCCACCGAGGCGGTCGCGAAACTGAATACCGACCTCAAGCTCGGGCTCACCGCTGAGGAGCTCAAGGCGCTGCCGGCGAGGCATACGACCATCAACTCACGAGAATTCGGCCTTATGATGGCCGGCGGCGGCACGGTCAACGTGAATGGCGGCACGGTGATCAACTCCGAAAAGGCGACCTTTCTCGACAAGGGAGCGGAGGCCACCATCAATGTGGATGGCTCCAAAGGCGCCCATTTGAATCCCAAAAACGGAGTCATCATGCAGGTGATGGACGACGACGATCCCGGCCCGCAAATGCCCGCCGGAGTCTTCACCAAGCCTTGGATCGACCCCACCACAGCGCCCGTGAAGAATCCGAAGTTCGACCTTACGTCGCCCAAGGACGCGGCGGCGGCGACTTTTTCCAACATCGATCTCGCAGGCGACTTCTATAACTCCACCGGTTGGACTTATGTGGCCAGTTCCATGCCCGGCGGCGGCGCTCCGGGTGGCGGGGCTCCAGGCGGCGGAGCTGTCTTGCCTGCGGGTGACTCGCCTGCGGCCGGCGGCCCTCCCGGAGGAAGCTCTACGCCAGGAGCGCGGAACATGGTCCTCACCTTCGACAATACCCGCATCAAAGGAGTGATCTCCTCTACTGAAGCGCATCACGTCAAGTCGACCATTTACATGACCAAAGACTTCGAGATCTTTGGCGTAGTAAACAATACGGTGCACGAGGCCATCAATAATGGCGTGGTCGTTTCATTGACCAACGGCTCCAAGTGGACCGTGACCGGCACGTCGTATCTGACCAAATTGACGCTTTCCGCCGACGCTTCGGTCAGCGCCACAGAGAGCCATAGCGTCTCGATGATGGTCGATGGCAAGCAGACGCAGATTGAGCCTGGAAAGAGCTATACGGGCGCCATTGTTGTGGCGCTGAAATGATCGAACCTCTCGCTCGCCGTGCTCGTGGAGGCGCGGCGAGGGAAACCGGAACATCGCAGCAAGAGAAAACTTTGCCCATAAGCTTCTCAAATTTATGGATTTCCAGATTTCCTCTATTTTGAACAGGTCTTGAACATTTCGCTGCCGCAGGTTCTCCCCTACACTCTCTCCTATGGCCACCATCCCCGATCTCACTCGGGAAGCCGGACTGCCGGCCAACACCGACGCCGAAAAGACGATCCTGGGCGCGATCCTGCTGGATAACGCAGCTCACGCCGAGGCTGCGGAACTGCTGCAGCCCGACGATTTTTCGCTCGACTCGCACCGGCGAATCTTTCTGCGCATGGGTGAGCTGATCGACAGCGGGCGAGCCGTGGACATTGTGACGCTCGCGAACGAACTGGCCCGCTCGAAGGAGGTTGAGTCTGTGGGCGGGGTGGCCTACCTCGCATCACTCACCGAGGGTCTGCCGCGCCGGCCGGTGATCGAGGACTACATCCGGATCGTCAAGGATAAAAGCCTGCTGCGGCGGTTGATGCTGATCTGCTCGGCGGCCATTGCGCGCGCCGCCGACCAGAGCGAGCCTGCGCTGGAGGTGCTGGGCGCGGCCGAATCGCAACTGCTGGAGGTGAGCGAAAAGGGAATCTCGTACGGTTTGGAGCCGCTGGACCAGATCGTGCGCAACTCCTTCGGGTCAATCGACAACCTCTACAAGCAAGGCCGAGATGTAACAGGCCTTGCCACCAGTTTCTACAAATTTGATGAAATGACTAGCGGCCTGCAGAAGGGCGAGCTGGTCATCATCGCCGCCCGGCCGTCAATGGGCAAGACGGCCTTGGCCATCAATATCGCAGAAAATGCCGCGATTCACGAAAACGCAGTAGTTGCCGTCTTCAGTCTTGAGATGAGCCGGGAGTCCCTGCTGCGGCGTATGCTGGCGTCACAAGCCAGGGTCAACCAGCGAATGCTGCAGAAGGGAGCGATTTTCGGCGAGGACCTCAAGAAACTGCAAGACGCACTTGGAAAGCTCATCGAGACAAAAATCTTCATCGATGACTCGGCCGGCATTACGCTCTCGGAGATGCGCGCCAAAGCGCGGCGGCTCAAGCAGAACAAGGGGCTCGACCTGGTGGTGGTGGATTATTTGCAGTTGATGTCGGCCACGCTGCCCTCGGCCGGCGGCAGGCGATACGAAAACCGCGTGCAGGAGGTTTCCGCGATTACCCGCGGACTGAAGGCGCTGGCCAAGGAGCTGCAGGTGCCGGTCGTGGCGCTCTCGCAGCTTTCGCGCGCCAGCGAGCGGCGGGGCGAAGACAAACGGCCGCTTTTGAGCGATCTGCGCGAATCGGGCTCGATTGAGCAGGACGCCGATGTCGTGGCCTTCATACACCGCGAGTCCTATTACAATCGCGATGAGAACAAGACCGCTTCCGAGCAAGCCGATTCTGAAATCATCATTGCGAAGCAGCGTAACGGCCCCACCGGGACCATTCATCTGAACTTCATTTCGAGCTCCACTTGTTTCGAAAACCCGAGTCAAGGATATGAGGAACCCTAAGGTTGGTCCCTCCTATTCGCGTGGAAAGCATTCTGGTTCCTGCCGATCGGGGAAAGTCGCTGCCTTGAAGGCGCGCTGAAAGAACTTTGGCCGCGGAACTCAGGAAGCTCCGCGGCCACTTATTCTTCCCGCACTGGTGGCGCGTTACATGCCGCTTTCCTGCGATTCCAGCGCCTTGGTATTCATCTGAATCAGCTTCTTCTTGAGGAAGCTGTTCCAGACGCCATTGGCGAAGAGGTCGAAGGACTCGGTGCGCCGCTCCTGGAGTATGGAATCGCGGGTCGAGTCGAAGTTCTTTTGGATTTCGTCGGCTGTAGGCACCTGCTTGTCGAGGAGCTTTACCACCACGCCCGTGCGCTGGGTGACGATAGGACCGCTGAAGTCGCCGGGGTTGAGATCGAACAGTTGCGGCGCCACCTGGTTCAACTGGCCCAGATCCGGCGCCTGACCGGTCTCGCCCAGCAGGTCGCTGGTCTTGACGGTTGCATTTTCAAGCTTGGCGGCCTTGGCCAGATCCTTCAACTCTTTGGCCTTGTCGGCGAGTTCCTTGGTTTTCTGGCTGAGCAGGGCCGGCAATTGCTCCGTGCGGTAGTCGTCGAGAACATGCGACTTCCAGTCAGCGAAGGTGGGGGCATGCGCGGCCGAAACACCCGTGACCTGGAAGATGGCGTACCCTTCTCCGGTAGCGGCCGACTGTGGCGCGCCGCCCTGTTTGGCTGCGAAGGCCAGCTTGAGCACCTGCGTGCTGTCGGCGAGGCCCGGAATCACGCCGTCCTGGGCGACCGGCTGGGTGGTAACGAGCTGCAGATGATGCGCTGCGGCGGTCTTTTGGAGACCGTCTTTGACAGCCTCGGAGGTGAGCTGCTGAGCGTAGTTCTGCTGTGCCAGGGCAGACTTCTGGCGCACCAGCGTGGCCTGGATCGTGGGCAGCACGTCGTTGAGTGGCTGCAGGTGAGCCGTTTGCCGCTCTTCGACCTGGATGATGTGGTAGCCGTACTGGCTCTTCACGATTTCGATGTCGCCGATCTTCTGCGTGAAGAGGGCATTGTCGAACTCCGTAACCATCTGCCCGCGCTTGGCGAAGCCCAGCTCACCGCCCGTGTCCTTGCTGCCGGGGTCTTCGGAGTACTTTTTGGCAAGCTCTGTCCAGCTTCCGCCGGCCTGAAGCTGCTTGAGGATCGACTCGGCCTTGGCCTTGGCCGCGGCGTCGGTCTTCGGGTCGGCGTTGGCCGCCACCTTGATGAGGATGTGGCGGGAGCGGGCCTGTTCCGGCGCCTGGTAATCGGACTGGTGCTCCTGGTAGTACTGCTCGATCTGCTGCTGCGTAGGCTGCTGCAGCCCGCCAGGAACGTCGGAGGGCGTGAAGGCGACGTAGCTGATCTGGCGCTGCTCGGGCACGGCCTCGGCATAGCGCGCCGCATTCTTCTTGAAGAACGCCTCGAGATCGGTGTCAGAGGGATTGATGCTCTTGCGCAGTTCGTCGGAGGAGATCACCGCGTAGTCGAACTTCACCTTGATGTTCTGCTTGCGGTAAGTGTCGCGCACCTCCTGGTCGCCCACAGTGACTCCGGCCGTGACCATCGATTGCAGGCGGGTAACCGCGATGCTGTCCTTAACGCCCTGCTCGAAGTCTCGCACCGACTCATGGAGCCGCTCGGAGATGAGCTGCGCATAGGCATCCTGGCCGATGAACCTGCCGTTGGGATAGAGAACCTCTCCGTTGGCGCCGGATTGCAGGTAATGGAGCACATCGTCGTCGGTGGCGCGGATGCCAAGCCGGTTGGCCTCAACCAGAAGCACCTGCTGCTGGACCAACTGCCGGCCGATCTGCTGCTCGTAAAAGCGCAGGATCATGGGATTCTGGGCGTACTGGGGGCTCCGCTCCTCCAGTTGGGTGCGCGCCACGTCCTCAACATGCGACAGGGTGACGGTTTCGCCGGAAGAGAAAATCCTGTTCCACCAGTGGGAATAGACCGTTGCGTAGGCGCCGGCAGAGGTGGAGCCCAGGCCGGTCAGGCCGGGAATCAGGTAAACCACCATGCCTATGGAGGCAGCGGCAATGATCACGACGAAGAAAGCCTTCACCACGCGGCTGTCTTTTTGCAGGAAACGAATCATGGATGGATTTCGACCTTCGACTCTCTAGCGCGGGTGGGCTCGATGGCCCAAACGCCAGAACAAGGGCAAAAAACCACCCCTATGGCGACTTTCCAGCGCGCATGTGTTCGCTCGATGCGACATTGCCATTATAGATGACGGAAGGCGCGGCCTGTTGGGGATGCTTGCGTCTCGGCACGGGGTCAAAACCAGCGGGCTCCCCCCCTTTTTCTCACGAGACGCGAAAGGGCGACTTGTGGCTTGGATCGGGTTGGGCTTTGTGGTTTCCCGCCCTTTTCGCATAAGGAAGGTTTTGTGGTCGTGGTTGGGGTGGGCCTGGTGGTTTCCCGCCCTTTTCACAAAGAACGTGAAAAGGACGGGGCACGGAACTTCGGTTCCCTGTCTTGGTCCCCGATCCCTGGTCCCTGATCCCTGGTCCCTGATCCCTGCCCCCTGATTCCCTTTTTCAGAACGGAATATCGTCGTCGGTGATCTCGGTCTGGGCCACGTCGTCGGCTCCGGCGGGCTGGCGCTGGTCGAAACTGGCAGCAGAACCGGTGGAACGAGGAGAGTTCTCGTCGCGCGCCGAAAGCAGCGAGATGTCGTTCACGATGATCTCGGTGCGGTAGATCTTGCGGCCGGCGTGCTCCTTGTCCTCATAGTTGCGGGTCTGGATCCGGCCTTCTACGAAAAGCTTGGAGCCCTTCTTCACGTAGTCGCGGATGATTTCGGCGGTGCGGCCGAAGGCGACCAGGTTGTGCCACTCGGTTTTGTCCTGCCAGTTGCCCTGCTGGTCCTTTTGCCGCTCGCTGGTGGCCAGTCCAAAGGTCGCCACCATGGTGCCCGAGGGGGTGGAACGAATCTCCGGGTCCTTGCCCACATTGCCAAGAAGAAAGACTTTATTGACGCTTTTGGCCACAGCCTGCTCCTCACTTTCCTCGCCTGGACCGGTGCAACCCTCGACGGGGTGACCCGGCGCAGACCATAGACCCCGATCGGTCAGGAGATCAAACCAATTGACGATCCAGGATCAAGGGAAATCGTAACAGAGGCGGGGGGCAAAAAGCGGTTTTGATTCAGTCAAAGGCAGGCATGGGGGCAAGCCGGGCGAGTGACGCCCACCGATTGGCGCGCTAGACCGGGATCGCTTACACTCAAGAAAACGCCTTGAAGTCCGGATTTTCTCTTGACTGAACTTTCACGGAATAATGCCCTTCCCTGCTGAACGGCGACGAGGCGGTGGCTCTGGCCGCGCTTGATGCGGGAGTGACGCTCGGCACCGGATATGCCGGCACGCCTTCGACAGAAATCCTGGAGACCTTTGCGGCGTTGGGCGGCAAGGCGCAATGGGCGCCGAATGAGAAGGTTGCGCTTGAAAAATGCGAAAGCGAGAGCCGGTAATGATTACGGGGCTTGAAACCAGCATCGACAATTGTCATCCGGTCAGCGCGCCGGACTACACTCCGGAGGCTGAACTGCGCGCTCTGCAGTTCTATCGTTTGCTGACCGTGGTGGAGCGTTCCTGGAGTCACGTCAAGCTCTTCCGCGAGCGCATGGAGGAGCGCGGGCTGACCCCGGCCAGCATCCGGTCTCTCGATGACATCGCCCGGATGCCATTCAGCCAGAAAAGCGATCTTCGCGACACCTATCCGTTCGGTCTGTTCGCCAGTCCCATGAAGGATGTAGTTCGCCTGCACGCCTCCAGCGGAACCACCGGCAAGCCGATCGTGGTTGCCTACACGCAGGAAGATGTGGACGTCTGGACGTCGTCGGTTGCCCGATGTCTTGCGGGTTGCGGCCTGCATCGTGGAGACATCATTCAAGTGGGCTACGGCTACGGCCTGTTTACCGGCGGCCTGGGCGCGCACTATGGCGCCGAGAGCCTGGGTGCGGCGGTGGTGCCTGCCTCGGTGGGCCACGCCGAGCGCCAGATCATGCTCTTGAAAGATTTCGGCGTGACGGCGATCTGCTGCACGCCCAGCTATTTCATCCATCTGATCGAACGCGCCGGCGAGATGGGCATCGACATGAAGCAGTTGCCCATTCGCGCGGGTGTTTTCGGCGCCGAGCCATGGAGTGAGTCCATGCGCCAGGTGATCGAAAGCACGAGCGGCGTGGAAGCGTTCGACATTTATGGGCTATCGGAGATCATCGGGCCGGGCGTGGGCTGCGAATGCCGCCGCCACCAGGGCCTGCACATCTACGAAGATCTCTTCTACCCGGAGGTCATCCATCCGGAAACCGGCGAACCGCTGCCCGACGGCGAGACCGGCGAACTGGTGCTGACCACTCTGGCCAAGCAGGCCATGCCCATGATCCGTTACCGCACGCGCGACATCACGGCGATTTTGCCCGGCCGTTGCGATTGCGGCCGGACAATTCGAAGAATTGACCGCATCGGCCGCCGCAGCGACGATATGCTGATCATTCGCGGCGTCAACGTCTTTCCCTCGCAAATTGAAACGGCGTTGCTTCAGGTGGAAGGCACGCTGCCGCATTACCAGATTTTCCTCACCCGAGAACACGGCCTGGACCAGTTGGAAGTGAAGGTCGAGGTGACCTCGCAGATGTTCGAGGACAAGATCGGAGCGCTGCAGGAGCTGAACCAGCGCCTGCAGGGCGCGCTTGACCGCGTGCTGGGAATTCGTGTCCAGGTGACGCTGGTCGAGGCGCACTCGATCGAACGCAGCGAGGGCAAAGCCAAACGCGTCATCGACAGGCGGACATCATGAAGATCAAGCAAGTTTCGTTGTTTGCCGAGAACAAGAAGGGGCACATCGCCGCCCCCATATGCCTGCTCGCCGAGAAGGGCATCGATATCCGCGCCCTGGTGGTGGCCGAGACGCAGCAGTACGGCATTCTGCGCATGATCGTTTCCGATTGGCAGAAGGCCGCGGCGATTCTCGAGGAGGGCGGATTCACCGTCAAAGTCACCGAGGTGCTGGCCGTAGAAGTTGCCGATCATCCCGGCGGCCTGGCCCGCGTGCTTTCCGCTCTGGACGATTGCGGCATGAATATCGAATATATGTACGCTTTTCCGCGCTTCCGCGCGGACAGCGCCATTCTTCTCTTCCGCTTCGCCGACCCGGATGCCGCCATCGCCTGCCTGCAGGCGGCCGGCATCAATGTTTTTACCAGCGAAGAAATTCTTAAGTAGAGAGCCTGACTATGCCTGTTTCCCGCGCCCTTCAGCAGCAACTCGAAAACGCCTCCTGGATCCGCCGCATGTTCGAGGAGGGCGTGCGCTTGAAGCGCGAGCGCGGCGCCGACAAGATCTTCGATTTTTCACTGGGCAACCCCGACGTCGAGCCTCCGGCAGAAGTGCTTGAGGCGTTGCGCCGCGTTGTGGCCCGCAACATTCCCGGCTCGCACGGGTACATGCCCAATCCCGGCTATCCGGCGGTGCGCGAGACCATCGCCCTCAAGTTGCAGCGCGAAACCGGGCTCGAGTTCACGGCCGAAGACGTCTTTATGACGGTGGGCGCGGCCGGGGCCTGCAACGTAATTCTCAAGTCGATTCTCGATCCCGGCGATGAGGTTATCGTGCTCACGCCGTTCTTCCCCGAGTACCAGTTCTACATCACGAATCACAGCGGGCGCATGGTTCTGGTTCCCACCGATGACGCATTCCTGCCCGACGTGGAGAAGATTGAGGCGGCCATCACGCCGCGCACCCGTGCCCTGATCCTGAACTCGCCGAATAACCCCAGCGGGCGCATCTACCCGGAGCGCGTGCTGCGCGAGCTTGACCAGATGCTGGCCCGCATTGGCCGGCCCATCGTCGTCCTCAGCGACGAGCCGTACAAGGCCTACGTCTTCGACGGCAAACGGCAGCCAGAAGTCGCATCGTTCATCGGCCCCACGGCCATCTGCAACTCCTGGTCGAAGTCCATGGGCATGGCCGGCGAGCGCATCGGCTACCTGGCTCTCTCTCCCCGCCTCGAGGACCGGGTGGAACTGCGAGGCGCCTGCGCCTTTGCGAATCGCACACTGGGCTTTATCAACGCTCCGGCGATCTGGCAGTGGGTGATCCGCGAAACGGCCGACATAACCGTCGACATCGCGCCCTACGAGCACAAGCGCAATGTCCTCTGCTCCGCGCTCAAGGTCATTGGCTACGACATCACCCCGCCCGAGGGCTCGTTCTACGTCTTCTTGAAGACGCCCATTCCCGACGATCTCGCCTTTGTGCGCATCCTCGCCGAATTCGGCGTGCTCGCGGTTCCCGGCGCAGGCTTTGGCACCTCCGGGTACATCCGCCTTTCGCTCACCATTCCGCTGGATCAGATCGAAAGGTCGATCAGCGGTTTCGAGCAGGCGTACCGAGCCTCGAGCAAATTGCAGGTTCACGCCTAGAATCAGGTCGCTTCGCAAGCAGAGTCAACGACCGGCCGGCTTTCGGCTCGAAGCGCGATCCAGCGCTATTCTACTGATGAATGACTGCGAGGTGGCGTGTGGAAATTAGTCCTGCTGCCGGCAAGCCGGCTGACCCATCCATTCTTCTGGACGTCCCCAAGCTCATCACGGCCTATTACGAGTTGCGGCCCGATGAGACCCAGCCCGGTCGTCGAGTTTGCTAAAGACTCCAAAGCCCCTGCATGGTAAGGAAGTTCCGAGCCACCCTCGCGATAGCCGCGATATGATCCGGTGTTGTACCGCAACAGCCGCCGATGATATTCGCGCCTGCCCTGATCAGCTCTTCGACCATCAAGGCCATGTACTCCGGGGTTGCCTTGAAGATGGTCTTGCCGTCTTTGAGGATCGGTACGTCGGCGTTGGCTTGAATGAGGATAGGAACTCCGGGCAAAGCGGCGCGCATGCGGCGCGTGATGGGGATCATATTCTCAATGCCGTTCCCGCAGTTGGCTCCGACAATATCGGCTCCGGCCTCTGCGGCTTCGATGGCTGCACGTTCCGGCGAAACTCCCTTTGTGGTGAAAAAGCCATTGGGCGTGTGTTCCAACGTGAAGGTACAAAGGACCGGAAGACGGGTGTTCTCTTTTGCGGCGCGAATGGCCTGGGTAGCCTCAATAACCGAGGACATAGTTTCAATGCAAAACGCATCAACGCCGCCATCGGCCAGGATCACGATCTGCTCTGCAAAGCTGTCGTAGAGCTGCTCAGGAGAAGCCTTTCCGCCTTCGCTTTCCACGAACTGTCCCGTGGGACCGATCGATGCGGCAACATAGCCGTTATTTCCCATCGCTTCGCGCGCCAGCGCCGCTGCCGCCAGGTTGAACTCGCGCACTCTATCGGCCAGGCCATACCACCCCAGTCGAAAGGAGTTTCCACCGAATGAGTTGGTTTCCACGATATCGGAGCCGGCCGCAACATACTCAGCGGCGATTCCCTTGACTACATTGGGATGCGAAATGCACCAGGATTCAGGGCATTCCCAGCGGCTCAGGCCATGGGCGTACAGAAATGTCCCCATGGCCCCGTCCGAAATGAGAACCTCTCCGTTCGCGATTCTCTCCAGCATCGGTTTCAGATTTCGATTCATAAGCGCGAATTCCTCCAGACATTGCGCCTCATTCCAGGACCGCTGGACCAGGTTACAGCGCTCCCAGGCGGCAAATGCCTTGCGGCGGCGGCCTCGACTCAGGGTCGTTGTCCGCTCGGATGTTAACATGTTGAACGCATGAGCCGCTCCCGCGGCGCGATGCTGTCTATTTTCGCTTCTCCGCGTACAACAATTGCAGAAGGTTGAGACCTTCTTCTTCACCAACTACGAAGGTCTGCGCCCAGTCACCGGCGACCCGCTCTATGCCGGCGCCGACATGCGGAGCAAAAAGCGGGATCTACGAGAGGCCGATGACGCGCCCGGTGCGGGGGTCGAGATCGATCTCGTAAAAGCCGGGACGTGTGGAGAGGCCGGGCATGGTGCTCATTTTGCCGAGGAGCGGATAGACGAACCCGGCGCCGGCGCTGACACAAACGTCGCGGACAGGCACAATAAAGCCAGTGGGCGCGCCCTTGAGAGCCGGGTCATGGCTGAGGCTCAGGTGAGTCTTTGCCATGCAAACAGGCAGGCGGTCAAATCCCTGGCGGGTGTAGAGTTCGATCTTCTTCTCGGCCTCGGGCAGGTACTCGACGCCGGCGCCGCCGTACATTTCGCGGACGATGCACTCGATCTTTTCCTTGATGGAAGCCTCGTCGGGATAGAGGTAGTGGAAACTGGCGGGGCTGGAGCAAGCCTCAATCACGGCTTCGGCGAGAGCCTCTGCGCCGGCTCCTCCTTCGGCCCAGTGATTGCTCAAGACTGCGTCATGGGCGCCGGCGGCGATGGCGATGCGGTGCACGAGTTCCACCTCGGCATCGGTATCGGCACTGAAACGGTTGATGGCGACCACCACCGGAATGCCGAATTTGAGCACATTCTGAATGTGCTTGACGAGGTTGGAGCAGCCGGCCTCGAGCAGATCGAGATTCTCATCGGTATAAACGGCGGAGAGGGGCTGGCCGGCGACGACTTTGGGTCCGCCGCCATGCATTTTGAGGGCGCGGATGGTGGCCACCAGCACGGCGCAGTCGGGAACCAGGCCGCTTTCGCGGCACTTGATGTCGCAGAACTTCTCAAAGCCCATGTCGGCTCCGAATCCGGCCTCAGTGAGCACGTAGCCATCCCTGCCGACGAGCTTGAGGGCGATCTGGTCGGCGAGGATGGAGGAGTTGCCGTGGGCGATGTTGGCGAAGGGGCCGGCGTGGACGAAGGCCGGGGTCCCTTCGATGGTCTGCATGAGGGTGGGCATGATGGCGTCCTTCATGAGGACGGCCAGGGCGCCGCCCACGCCCAGATCGTCGGCGGTGACAGGGTCGCCGTTGCGGTCGTTGCCGATGACCATGCGGCCGAGCCGCTCGCGCATGTCGGCAAGACTGGTGGTGAGGGCGAGGATGGCCATGATTTCGCTGGCCACGGCGATATCGAAGCCGGTGGAGCGGGTCATTCCCTTTTCCTCAGAACCTTGCCCGATGGTGATGCCGCGGAGCAAACGGTCGTTGGTGTCGAGAACGCGGCGCCAGGTAATGGTCGCGGGATCAATGTCGAGGCGGGCGAAACGGACGCGCTCCTCAGGCGTGAGCTCGTTGGGGTCGGACTTGTCAATGCCGAGCTTCCTGAGGCGCCGGAACATGACCGGGGTGAAGCGGCGGCTTCCATCCTTTGCCTTGGGGCAGAGCCTATCGAAGAGGCTCTCGCCGGTCTGTTCCCTTTCATGCAGCAAGCGAGCGTCGATCGCCGCGGCCAGCAGGTTGTTGGCGGCAGTGATGGCGTGAATATCGCCGGTGAGGTGGAGGTTGAAATCCTCCATGGGGATGATCTGGCTGTAGCCGCCACCGGCGGCGCCGCCCTTGATGCCGAAGGTGGGTCCCTGGCTGGGCTGGCGGACGCAGGTAAATACCCGCTTGCCGAGATGCATGCCGAGGGCCTGGCTGAGGCCGACGGTGGTGGTGGTTTTGCCCTCGCCGAGTGGCGTGGGAGTGATGGCTGTAACCACGACGTACTTGCCGGAGGGCCTGCGGCGGAGGCGATCGAGGATATTCAGGCGCACCTTGGCCTTGGTGTTGCCGTAAAGCTCAAGCTCGTCAGCCAGGATACCGGCTTCAGCAGCGATCTGCGCGATGGGCGTGGGAACCGCGGCCTGGGCGATCTCAAGGTCGCTGGGAACTGCGGAGGGCTTTTGCGCGCGGTGCCTGGCCGCAGAAGATACTGCGAGAGGCGGAGGCTGTTCCGTGAAAACACTCAGCGAACCCAATGCCATGACTCGATCCCCTTTGCGATCCCGATTGAGAGAAGAAGAAATTTGATTGCCGATTAATGATAATATGATATGATAGCTTGCGCAAGAGGGAAAATTGTCGAGCGATTTCCGGAAAGGGCCCCCAATGTTGGAACTGGTGAAGACGGGGGAACAAGGCCAGCCTGCAACGGGCCTCTATGAGCGCTCGCTCAGAGACGCGGCGATCTTCAGTGTGACCTGGGAGCTGGTTTCGGGCCGGGGAGCGCACGAGAAGGCCCAGGAGAATCTGCTGGATACGGCGGAGAAGGCAGCCGCGGCAGGCCGCGTAAACGCGCTGACGATCACCGACAATCCAGGCGGAAATCCCGCCCTTTCAGGCGAAATGCTTGGCGCTGAGATCGTGCGGCTGGGAATCGAGCCGCTGGTTCACCTGACCTGCAAGGACAAAAACCGCAATGAGCTGGAGAGTCTGCTGTACGGTTTGGAGCGGGCAGGGGTGAGGAATCTGCTGGTGATGACCGGCGACTACCCGAAGGCCGGCTACCAGGGAGAGGCAAAGCCGGTCTTCGACCTGGATGCAGTCACGCTGCTGGGGCTGGTTCAGGAATTGAACCAGGGCCGGGAGGTGGCAGCGCCAAAAGGAATGATGCGGCTGAAACCGGCGCATTTTTTCGCCGGAGTGGTGGCCAGCCCCTTCAAGGCTCTCGAAGCCGAGCAAATGGGCCAGTACTACAAGCTGAAGAAGAAGCTCGAGGCTGGGGCGCAGTTTGTGGTCTCGCAGGTGGGCTACGACGCGCGGAAATTCCAGGAACTGCTGATGATGGTGAGGCTGTTGGGCGGCGACGGAATTCCCGTGGTGGGCAATATCTATCTGCTGACGCGGACGGCCGCCAGGCTGATGCACGCAAACGGCGTGGCCGGATGCGTGGTCCCGGACAAGTTGATGGCCGAGATCGAGAGAGAGGCAGTCGAACCCGACAAGGGCCGGTCGGCGCGCAACGAGCGCGGGGCCAGAATGTACGCGATGCTGAAGGGGATGGGATTCGCGGGCGCGCACATCTCCGGGATGGGCATGACGCTGAGCGATTTTGAGTACGTGACGGGACGAGGCGAAGAGCTGGCGGCGAATTGGCAGGAACTGGTACGAGCGTTCGACTACCCGCAGAAGGACGGCTGGTACTACTTTGAGCGCGACCCGGAGACGGGATTGAATCGCCAGGCGCTTGCGGTGCGAGGCAAGCGCGGGCGGGCAGGCCTTGCATACCAGGCAATGCGGGCTCTGCACGCCGCGATGTTCAAGCGCAAGGGAATCTTCTTCAGGCCCATGGGGGCCGTTGCGAAAGCAGTGGACGGCTCGGCGCTGGAGGGAGCTTACACGAAATTCGAGCAGATTGTGAAGAGCATAACCAATAACTGCATGCACTGCGGCGACTGCGCCTTGTTTGACACGGCGTACCTGTGCCCACAGAGCCAGTGCCCGAAGAACCAGCGCAATGGCCCCTGCGGAGGAAGCTACATGGGCGCTTGCGAAAAGCATCCCGGCGAACGCCAGTGCGTCTACGTGCGGGCCTACGAGAGGCTGAAGAGCCACGGAGCCGAAGATGCTCTGGGCTCGCATGCCGTTCCACCGGTCAATTACGAACTCTATCAAACTTCCTCGTGGTTGAACTTCTACCTGGGGCGCGACCACTCCGCCGGCAAGGAAGGCATTGAGACTGTTGCGCGCAGGAAGCCGAAGAAGGACACAAGAGAAGATGCTTAGGATTGAACCATGCTGATTATCGGAGAAAAGATCAACGGCACGCGCAAGCTGGTGAATAAAGCCGTGCTGGAGCGCGACGCCGACCACATCCGCAGGCTGGCCGTTTCGCAGGTGGAGGCGGGCGCCGAAGCACTGGACATCAATGCAGGTACCGCCCCGGAGCGGGAGCCGGAAGACATGGTGTGGCTGATCCACACGGTGCAGGATGTTGTAGATAAGCCACTGTGCCTGGACAGCCCCAACCCAAAGGCGCTGCTCGAAGGGCTGAAGGTCACGCGGCAGACGCCAATCATCAACTCGATCAGCGCAGAGGAACACCGGCTGCGCAACGTGCTGCCGATAGTGGCCGAGCATGGCTGCCGCGTGCTGGCGTTGGCGCTGGACGGAAACACGATTGCGCCCACGTGCGAGGGGCGCATGGCGATTGTGCGAAGGCTCTTCGACGAGACGCGAAAGGCCGGCGTGGCGGACGAAAAGGTATATATGGATCCGCTCGTGATGTCGGTAGGGACCGAAAGCAACGCCTGCCTGACCACGTTGGCCACCATGCACGCCATTCTGGCCGAGTACCCCAAGACGCACCTCACGGCGGGTCTCAGCAATGTGTCCTTTGGGCTTCCTGCGCGAACGCTGCTGAACCGGGCGTTCCTGACGCTGGCGATCGAGGCCGGGCTTGACTCGGCGATCGTCGATCCGACTGACCGCGGCCTGATGGAAACGCTGTATGCGTCGAATGCGGTGCTGGGCAAGGACCGGCACTGCGCACAGTACAACCGCGCCTATCGTGCGGGAAAGATCGGACCGAAACTGGAAGAACGCAAACAGGATGAGAAGAAGCCGGTGATGGCTGCGGCGGCGGCGCCGTTCAAGGCGGGCTGAGGGCGACGTGCGGCTTGAGCGCCAGTATTCTTTTGTGGAGACGAAGGAGGACGAGATGCCCGGTTTGGAAGAAATCAAGAACGCGCTGGCGGATTTGAATGAGGATCTCGCCTTGCAGCTCGTGAAGGATGCGCTGGCTGCCAAGGTCCCGGCCTTTGAGGTGCTGAAGGCCTGCCAGGAGGGCATGTCGGAGGTGGGAAAACGCTTCGAGTGCCAGGACTATTTTGTTTCGGACCTGATGATGTCGGGCGAGATCTTCAAGCAGGTCGGGGCCATCCTGGAACCAGAACTGAAGTCCGGTGGCGCAGCGAGCGCGGGCAAGATCGTCTTTGGAACCGTCAAGGGCGACATCCACGACATCGGAAAGGACATTGTGGTGAACATGCTCAAGTCGGCGAACTTTGAGGTGATCGACCTGGGCGTGGACGTGGCGCCGGAGAAGTTCATCGCGGCGCTGGAGCAGAGTGGGGCGACGGTGTTGGGCATGTCAGGACTGCTGACGCTGGCCTTCGATTCGATGCGTGCTACGGTGCTGGCGCTGCAGGCGGCGGGCATGCGCGAGAAGGTGCGGGTGATGATCGGCGGGGGCCCGGTGGACGGCAATGTGTGCCGCGTAGTGGGCGCCGACGACTGGGGCGCCGACGCGCAGAGGGCAGTGCGGCTGGCCAAGGGCTGGCTGCAGCCGGCATCAGCTTAAGCCTGGGGGGAGGGCTTGCGCGGCCGATGCCGCGCATGCTGCCTGCCTGCTGCCGCACCGAGACGCGGATAGTATGATCCTCGCAGGGAACTTCCGCATGCAAGTACCGTTTCCCAGCCCGGCCGTACGCACCAGACTCCATGGCGCCATCACTAAAGAGCTGGCGATCCGCATCCTGGAGGCCGAGCGGCGATCGGAACAAATCGCGTTTCCGAAAGAGAGCGATCTGTGCGCGCAGCTCGGGGTGAGCAGGACTGTCATCCGCGAGGCGATGAAGGTCCTGGTAGACAAGGGATTGGTGGAGATGCGGCCGCGGACGGGCACGCGGTCGACGCCGCGAGCAGCGTGGAAGCTGTTGGACTCAGACATTCTTACCTGGCAGGCGGAACTCAAGCCGGATGCCCGTTTCCTGATGGACTTGTGCGAGGTGCGGCTGGCAATCGAGCCTACGGCTTCAGGATTTGCGGCAGTGCGCGCCACGCAGGAAGAGCTGGACGAGATCGCGCGCCGCCTGATGAGCCGGGAGGCGCTGCCCCACGACGCTCCGCTTGAGGCCACCGTCGACCAGGACTGGGAGTTCTTCAACGCGGTAATCGCGGCCAGCCACAATCCGCTGCTGATCAATCTGAACGCGACGATCCGAGTGCCGTTCAGGACCACGCTGCTTTATACCTTTCGCTCAGCAACGACGATCGCGCTGGCACTGAAGGCGCAGAAGGACCTGTTCAAGGCGCTCTACCGCAAGGACCCGGTAGCCGCCAGCAAGGCGGCGGAGCGGGCGGTGGGTGTGGCTATGCTGGCCGTTCAGGAAAAAGTGAGTGGCAAAAGGGACGCGCACCCGAGGTGACGCGTCCCCCGCCGAAGCATTTGGCAGCAATCCGCTGGCCTACGCTCGCTTGGGTAGTTTCACGGTTGCATAGCCTTCCAGGATGAGATCTTTATCAAGCGTTTCAACCCACCAGATCAGATCCGCAAAGTGCTCGTTGTTCTTTTCGTATTTATCGAAGACATAGGCCTTGGCAATGGCGGCATCGCCTGAAAGGCCGTGCCAGTTAGCCCGTTTCCCCTTCATGTACGGAACCTTGTCCAGATAGGGGTATTTGTCGAACAAGACCGGAAAGTTCTTTTGAGCAATGCTCGGAATATAAGTCGAACCTTTGGGGTCTGTGTAGTTGACATTCTTGGGCGAGGCGCCCGGAGGCGCATCCATCATGTCCCTGCCGATCCTCTGGAGCCAGCCCTGATCGCCCATCCAGTCGTACAGCATGCCTGCTACCCATCTGTGCACCATCACGTTCCAGAACACCGCGCGCCCGTCCGTGTCCTTGATCTGCTCGTTGATATCGGTTTCGAAAGCATTGACGCCTCTCTCCACCTTCTCGATTCCGCCGCCCTTCTGGGCTCCGGGAGCGCCTGCACCACCGCTGGGAGCACCACCGCCGCCGGGAGGGCCGCCTGCCGCGGACATATCGCCACCCTGTGGTGGACCGCCTCCGGGAGGGCCACCTGCGGCGGACATATCGCCACCCTGTGGCGGACCACCTCCGGGAGGACCACCCGCTGATTCTTTAGTCTGCATGCTTTCCGGCAGAACATAAATGCCCTGCTGATTCTTTGTCATCTTAGAAAAGATGCTGGGGTCCAGAATGTTCTTCTTGGTGTTGAGAACGTCCTGAGAAAGGTCAGTTGCCATCTCGCCGCTCACAATTACCGGGCCCGTCAGGGTCGGAATCGGCTCGTCTCCAATCTTTACATCGTCCCAATAAAGAGGAGTCGCGCCTCTGGAGGTTTCCTTTTTCCAGTAGACCTTCATCGTCTCGTAGTCAGCATCGGTATATGCGTGGGCCTTGCGAAGCCACCAGTCAGGGCTCTCCCATGCATGCGCCCCGCTCTTATTCCTCTTCGCCGCATCTTTATGACGGCGATAGCTCTCGTTCGTCATGCTGGCGCCTTCCGCCACCAGCTCGCCCTTCTGGTTGAAGACCCGGCCCCAGCCTTTCATGACAAAGGTGCGGTAGTGGCTGCCCGTCGCAGGAGTCGTATCCTCAAAATATTGACCGTCGGTCACGACTGTCAGGGTGTCGCCCTCGTAAAAGGGCTTGTAGTAATTCATGGTGTGACACAGATCGTTGACGACCAGGTAGTCGGCAAGCCCTTTGGACTTGGGCATGGCGGGCATGATCTCAAGGGAGCACCAGAGAGGCACAGCGGTAAGAGCGCCGAACGGTCCCTTCTTTGCATAGTCCCTGTCGGTGAAAAATGGATTGTCGCCCAGGCAGCATTGCTTCGCCATTTTGACCATGCTGTCGTAAGTAACTTTACCCGCTCCTGGTCCGCCGCCGCCTATTCCCGGCGCGTTCTTGAGCTTGCCGCTTACCAAATCGCTGATCTTGATTTCTCCGCGGTTGTTGATCTTGTCCAGCTCGGCCTTGAAATCGGCCAGGAGCTTTGCATCGGCGGCATCGTACTTACCGGGATAGTAAAACTCCCATGCACTCCAATCCCATGTATCTCCCGCCTGCTGCACTTCATGATCCGCTCCGAGGGCCCATGTTTTACCAAAAAGCCCGGCGCCGCCCAAACTCACAACCGCCGCGCCCTGGCCCACACGCTTGATAAAAACTCTCCTGCTCAATGAGGACATTGCACTTTCTCCTTTCAAGGTTTCCCTCTTTCCAATCCCGATTTCATGTTTTCAGTTAAACTCCGCCTTTGCGGCGGCTCGCGTGACCGGTCCTCTCGAAATACAATCAGCGCGCATGGCCGTGCCGTTCCGCGCAGGCAAGATAAAAATGCGAAAAGAAGCCGGCGGCGGCGGAGAGAGAGAGGCCGACCGCCTGGCTTCGCAAAATTGCTTCGTTTCTCCCTGGCGCTGCCGGTGCTTGCGCCAGCCGCAACAACTCCCGATGGAGGCAAAACTACGGTTTCCCCGGTGCCGGTGTGATCGCATCGCTCGCATCGTATTTCTTCTTCTGATCTTCATTGAGTATGCCGAGCATCTTGTTGTGCACGGTTGTCATCGCCTGGGTCATCGCCGCGATGCCTTCCTGGCTGGGAGGCGAACCAGGCTTTGCGACAGGGTATTTCTCCCGGACGCCGAGAATAAGTTTCTGCTTCTCTTCCAGAATCGTGCGCGCCGAGTCTTGCTGAGATTTTGAAAGACCAAGCTGGGTTGTAAGGCTCTTTAATTGATCGTCAATACTCTCGTTCCCAGGCACTCCGCCGCCCGAACCGCCGCCTGGCCCGCCTGGACCACCGGCTGCCGGCGCCCCTGCGGGGGGCGCGCCGCCGGGGGCGCTTTGAGCAGAAACCGAAAGAGCACAAAGAAGGGTGAATGAAATTGCCAAAATCCAAAATCTCTTCATTTCTGTTCCATTCCTTCCTACAGTCGAGAGTTGTTAGACCTGCCCCGCTCTGCGTCTGGGTCTAAATCGGCAAGGCCCTGCGTCACGCGGTCCGCGGTCCAGATTGGCGCTTGATTTTGCTCTCTCAGCGTAAGCGATCTTTGGATGATTCACAAGCCGTGACAGGTGGCGTACAGGTTTAACGCAGTGTCGGGTGTGAAATTATCGCCAAGCTATAGAATAATAAGATGTTTATAATCATAAACTTAATAAAGAATTGAGCTACCGTCAAAAACCGTCGGCGCGTGGACTCCCAAAGAGCATGGTTTGAACTCAAGCCTGCGGGCTCTCCGGAGCTGGAATAACGCCAACTCCGGGCTCTCAGTCCTTGCCTACAGGCCGCGCAGACCGAGGATCTGGCGGGCATCGGCGGGAGTGGCGACTTCGTTGCCGAACTCGCGAATCGACGCGGCCGGCGCGCTCGACCAGAGCAAGATTGGTAGCCAGTTGACCGGGACCATACATGACGTTGTCTTCCAGACCGACGCGAACATGGCCGTTCATAGCGATCGCCGTATAAAGGAGCGGCATATGCGCAGTACCGACGCCGAAGGCCGACCAAGTGGAGCCCGCGGGCAGCTTGCCGCGCATGTATGCGAGGTTCTCCGGAGTGGCGGGCGCGCCGCTGAAGAAACCCAACACGAATTGATAGTGAACGGGAGCCTTCAGAATGCCCTTGTGGAGGTAATACTCGGACGCCGCGATCATACCCAGATCCATGACTTCCACTTCCGCCTTGATATTATTCTCATTCAACAAATTGCCAAGCTTGGTCAGGAAGGCTGCGGTATTGTCAAAGATACCGTCGGGCAGGACATTGATGGAGCCCGCATCAAAGGTAGCCAGTTCAGGCTTGATCTCGGCAATGTGCTCCATGCGGCGCTCAAACGGCACGTTAATTTCGCCGGATGAGGTCAGATTGAAGACGACATCGCTTTCGCCGCGAATGATCTTGCAGGTTTCAGCAAAACGCGTCTTGTCCATGGAACCGCGGAAGTCATCATCACGCATGTGCAGGTGCACGATGGCGGCGCCGGCCTTCCAGCATTTGATGGCATCCTCAGCGATCTCTTTGGGAGTGCAGGGGATATTGGGGTTCTTGGATTTGGGCGTTATGGAGCCTGTCAAAGCAGCAGTAATAATCGTTTTCATAAGTATGTCTCTCCTTATCTCGCAGAGGTGCGGCCCGGTTAATTTTCAACCGACCGGAAAAGAGCCAGTTGCTTCAGCAGGCGCCGGTTGATTTTGTCGTTCACTTGTTCGCGGGTTTGGCCGGAATAGTCGTACCAGCCTTTGCCGGACTTGATTCCGAGCTCGCCGCGACTGACCTTCTCAAGCAGTTCGGGCGAGGGCTCGGTGCGGTTGCTGAGCGCCTTGTAAACATTGCCTGATACTCGGGCGGCCGTGTCCAGGCCAATCATATCCTCGGCCTCCATCGGGCCCATGCAGGAGAGGCGGAAGCCGTAACTGGCCTTTACCGCTATATCCAGATCTTGCGGCGTCACTACGCCCTCGTCGAGTAAGTTGTCGATCTCGCGCTCCATGGCGCCGGTCAGGCGGTTGATGATGAAGCCGGGCAGCGACTTCATCACGACCACGGGCTTTTTGCCGGCCTTGAGCATGAGCTGCCTGGTGCGATCGACGGCCTCCTGAGTGGTCTTCGCGTTCTTGTGGATCTCGACAGCGGGAATGATGTGGGCCGGGTTGAAATAGTGCACGCCCAGCATTCTCTTCTGCGTTTTCAGGCCTTCGGTCAGCTTGTCCATCGTCATGCTTCCGGTGTTGCTGGCGATCAGCACGTCGGCTGGAAGGCTGTCCAGCGCTTCGAAGATCACGCGCTTCGCGTCGTAGATCTCCTGGATCGTCTCCAGGATAAAATCGACGCCCTCGCACGCTGCGGCCTGGTTGTTGGCGACGATCGGTTCAATCCGCGCCTGAATTGCTTCGGACGGCTCCTTCAGCAGATTGAACTCTTTGAATAATGCCAAGTTCGCTTTGACCAGTGACATGCCCTGGTCCAGCGACTCCTGGCGGCGAGCAATCATCTTGACAGCCAGCCCCGCTTCCGCAAAGCCCTGGGCAATTCCCACGCCCATGACCCCGGTGCCGATTACGGCAACCGTTTGAATTTCTTTACCCATGGGGTTTCCCTCTTTCAAAAAACCATTGTTTCGGAACTTCAACTTTGATAACCATTGCGATCCTCTCCGAGGAGGACAGATTTCAACCAGAATGTCGCTGTCAGGTTATTACCATCGCCAAAAATGGACTTAGTCGATGGTGAAACCGCCATCCACGTAGAGGATGTGGCCGCTGACGTAGTCCGAGGCCGCCGAGGCCAGGAAGACGACCGATCCGGTGAAGTCGTCGGGTTCGCCGAGGCGGCCCAGCGGCAGGCGTGAAATGATGCTCTTGCGGACCATGTTGGCGCGCTCGGTGTCCTCATAGAGCCAGGAGGTAAGCGGCGAGCGGAACAGCGCCGGAGCGATGGCGTTCACCTTGATGCCGAAAGGACCGAACTCCGTGCAGAAGCACTTGACCAACATGTCTGTGGCAGCCTTGGAGGTGCAGTAACCGACCGAGTTGTTGGTGGCCACGACGCCGCGGACCGAGGAGGTAACAATAATCTTGCCTCCCTTGCCCTGCTCCTTCATCCTGAGGGCCACGACCTTCGAAATCATGTAAGTCTGGCGGACGTTGGCATCTTGCACCGAGTCGAACTCGGCCATGGTCTGCTGCTGCACGCCGCCCGGCTTGTTGAATCCCGAGGCGACCATCAGAATGTCAATGCCGCCCTGCGCTTCGACAACGCCATTGACCATGGCTTCCACATTTGCTTCCGAGTCGGGGCGCAGATTGACACCGCGGGCCTTTCCGCCGGCGCCGTTAATCTCTTTGACGATTTCGTCCAGCTTTGACTGGTTGCTGCCGGCCAAAGTTACCTGGGCTCCGGCTCCGGCGAGCGCCTTAGCCGCGATGCTGCCGAGTGAGCCGGTTCCACCCGTGACCAGTGCTGATTTTCCGCTAAGACTAAACAATTGGCTGATTGTCGGCAATCCAGAGGCCATATCCACTTCCTTTCCGATCCATCACGGTCGTTCAGAGCCGCTCTCTTGTTCAAATGATGATCCTGCAGTCAACGACAAAGAGATTCTGATCCTCGCCCTTGACCGGATTGAAATCGACTTCAGAGATCTGCGGGAAATCGGAGACCAACCGGCCCAGGCGCACCAGGTAATCGGCCAGCACCGGAATGCTCATGCCCTTTTGTCCTCTGGCGCCTTCCAGTATCTTGACGGACCGGATGCTGCGGACCAGCGCCTCGCTTTCCGCGAGTCCTAACGGCGCAAGAGAAAACTGGCTGTCCTTGAGAACCTCGGTGAAGATGCCACCCAGGCCGAACATGACCAGGTGGCCATAGCCCTCTTCCTTCTTGGCGCCGAGGATCACTTCCGTGCCCATGACCATCTGCTGGATGAGGATGCCGTCAAACTGCGGGATCCTTTCCATCTTGTCCCAGGCGGCTTCCAGCGCCTCTACGGTCTTCACTCCGACCATGACCCCGCCGACGTCGCTCTTGTGCAAGGGACCAATGACCTTTACCACCACCGGCCATTGAATGTTCCTGGCGATTTCCTTGATCTCGGCTTTGCTCTTGACCACAATGCTCTGCGGACGCTTGAAGCCGGCGGCATCGAGCAGTTCATCACAAACCCCAGGCGGAATGACGCCTTCACGGCCTTTGAGCAACTGGGCCAGCCTCTTGCGATCGTAGTTGACGATTTGCGTTTCCGCCTTGTAAAGCGGCTTGCGGGTTACGATCTGACCCAGAGCCGCGCCGAGCAGAACTTCGTCGACAAAATGGGCTTTGCCTGTCGCTTTGAAGCGCTCCAGCAGTTCCTTGGCCGTCGTAACGGAGCTGAGCACAGGCAGCACGGGAATCGGAGACTCTTCCATGGCATGGATAATTGCGCTGTAGCACTCCCATTTATCGGCAAGCATCGAGTTGCCGGTCATCACGACAATGGCGTCAATCTCTTCCTTCTCTTCGTTCAGGATTCTGATGATGCTCGCGATCTGAGCGCCGGTCTGTGTGGGCAGGCAATCGACGGGATTCACTGCCGACCCGAAGGCAGGAATCACTTCGGCGATCCGTTTGCGCGACTTTTCGCTCAGTGGGGGCAGCGCTATTCCGTACTTGCTCAGCTCATCGGTCAGCATGACGCCGGGGCCACCGGCATCAGTAATGGCGCAGATCCTCTTGATATTGGTGCTATCATGCAGCCCTTCCAGGACGCAGCCGATCTCGACAAGCTCGTACTTGCTGCGTACACGGATAATTCCGCACTTTTCGAAGAGCGCCTGCACCACCGTATCTGAGGTAGCCATGGCGCCGGTGTGGCTGGCCGCGGCGCGACTGCCCTGCTCGGAGACACCCGACTTGACACCCACCAGAATGCAACCCTTTTCCGAAAGACTGCGCGCGTGCTTGAGCAGCTTGCCAGGCTCCTTGATACCCTCCATGTAAATCATCTTTACCTTGGCGTCGGTTTCGCAGTAATGCTCATCGAGCATCTCGACCACGTCTTCCACCGAGGTCTGGGCCGAGTTGCCCATACTGAAAACGCTCTCCAGCTTCAGACCTCGCAGATCCGCCTGTTCCATCACCCAGTCAATGGTGGCGCCGGAAGCGCTAACTACATCGATCGATCCCTTCTTCAAGTGGGGCAGAATACCGGCAAACTTGCCGTAGTAGTTCGGAGTGACGATACCGACGACGTTGGGGCCGATCATGGTGATGCCTTCTCTATTGGCCAACTCCACCAGCCGCTGCTCTTCCGCTTTGCCTTGTTCGTCGGTCTCGCCAAAGCCGGCCGTCAGCACCATAATCGTCTTGCAGTTCTTCGCGCTCAGCTTCCGCATCTGCTCGTAGACGCCCTTTGCAGGGATGGCAATAATGCCCATATCGATACCGTCGGGCAGATCCTCAACGTTGGCAACCGACTGCATGCCGTCGATCACTTCGGCGTTTTGATTGACCAAATACAAGTCGCCGGCAAACGAGCTCCTGACGTTTCGAGTCACGCAGCCGCCCGGCTTGCTTTTATGATTGCTGGCGCCGACGACAACAATGGATTGAGGATCGATCATCCTGTCTAATGTCGTTCGGTTGCTGGTTGCCACAGTGGCACTTGCCATCGAAATCTTCCTTTCCTGAGAGGGGCTGGCCTTTAGTTATACCTGCGGGCTGAGAAAAATTTCTCCTACGTGGGTATCCGCAGCGGTTGTACATCGCAGCGTCTTTCCCTTGTAACCTGGCAGGCTGATTTTCAGGGAATAAGACTGGTTGGCCTCCAGGCCTTCAAATTCAAAGTCGCCATAGGGGTTGGTTTGGGTTGTCTTCGACCCTTGCTTGTTGTATAACTCGACTTGCGCGTCATACGCGCCCTCCTGCTTGTCCTTCAGCACCACTGTACCGGCGACAAAGCGCTTGGGCAGCCCGATGTAGCGCACTTTCTCTTTCAGGCCAAGTTCCGGACGCAGCGTTTCGGTTGCGCCTTGCTTCAGGAGTTCCGAGATTTCGCTTGCTGGCATCATCCAGGTCGCCGAATACGATGGCGTTCGTCGGGCAGGACTCGACACACCGCGGCTCTTTTTCCCCTTTATCGAGTGCATGCGCGCACATATTGCACTTTTGAGCGAGCTGCGCCTGTTCATTCCACTCGATCACCCGGTATGGGCAGGAGCTGACGAGTTGCTTCTGGCCGGCAGCCTTCTCCGGATCGATAACCACGATGCCATCGGGGCGGCGGTAGACAGCATCGTTCTCCGCCGCAGCGATGCAGGGCGCATCTTCACAGTGCATGCAGGTTACGGGTATGTAGGACATTTTGACCCGGGGGAACTGCCCTCTTTCGACCTCCGTGACACGAATCCAATTATGCCCTTCCATGGGAGCGGCTGCTGCGTAGCCCTCGTATGCGTTGCCGCAAAACTCGTCCTGGCAGGTCAGAAAGCAGTTGTAACAGCCGATACATTGATCGCTCTTGATGATCATTCCGTAGCGCATGATTATTGCTCCCATTTCGATATTTCAACGAGACATGAATTACTGGCCATCCCCGGAACGTTCTTGGACAACATTCTGCCCGAGGTCAAAAGGTTCATGCATCCTCCGCGATCGATGCTTCCCGCCTTGCCCGGCTCGAGCGGATCGTATTTTGCGCCGCTTTCATACGAGTGGACGGTACCCGGACGAATACGTTCCGTGACATAGGCGATGCACAAAACACCCGCCCTGTCGTTATGAACCTTGACGATATCCAGATGCTTGATGCCGCGAGCGGCCGCGTCCTGCGGACTAATTCTTACCGGCCACCAGGTATAGCCGTTCTTCTCAATTCGATGCTGGGGGATACGGTCGATCCAGCGAGTCTTGTTGTCGTTGTGCGTGTGGTAGGAATACTTCGGATGCGGCGTGATCAGCTGAAGCGGATACTTTTGGGCCAGCTTGCTCCTGTGCCCTTCCCACGACGGAATATATCTGGGCATAGGCGGCCGCTCTTTATCGTTCGCATCGAATGCCGTGAGGCTTCTGGAGACATATTCCACTTTCCCGCTTGGCGTTCCCAGCAGATGGGCCTCATCGGTCCCCAGCCTGGGATTCAGGCGGTCCGGAGTATCGCAAGGCCGGCCTTCGTAGAACCACCGCATGGCCACAGGACTATCCTTGTCATCCGGCCGGGATGGAACCACGAAATAGCCCTTCTCTTTGAACTCCTCGAAGGTCATGTGCTTCGGCATATCCGAAATCGCGAAGACTTTTCTTTCCCAGTCTTCATACGAGTTGCCTTCGGTGTACTCGTCTTTGACGCCGAGCTTTTCCGCCAGCATGGTGTAGATGTCGTAGTCGGGCTTGGACTCCCAGAGCGGCTCGATGCACTTGTGCTGGTAGATGATCACGCGGTGGTTATGGCTCATCTCGTAATGGCCGTAGCCGCCGGCGCTGTTCCACTCCGAGATGTCGGAGTGCTCGAAGTTAGTGGATGCCGGCAGCAGGATGTCTCCGAATTTCGTCTCGCTCTGCCAGTGGCAGTCCTGCATGACGACGAAATCGAGGTTGGGGCTCTGGTACATCCTGACCCACTTGTTGGTGTCGCACATGGTGCTGATGTAGGAGCCGCCATGGCGATAGATCATCTTGATCGGCGCGCCGTTGGGGCCTTCCTCCGGACAGGTGAATTTATTGAATTGCTGCTGTATGTTCTCTCCGCAGAAGCCCTCGCCGGTCCAGGATACCGACCCATTGAGAATCGTTTCCGGGAGCAGCAGGCGGTAGAGCGTTCTGCGTAACCGGGTTGCCATGGGGAAAGTACGACTTATTGGCGACAAGCCCAAAGGCGTCCCATCCGTTGGCGGAGTATCCCGGGAAAGTTGAAGCCGAAATCAAATGGCGGGCCGCTGGATGCACCGCCCCAGCAGTTGACGCCGGGCTTGCCCATGCCCTGCATGGCCATCAGCAGCACGCACAACCTGGCCCACTCGGTGCCGTAGGCAGCGCGGGCAGCGCCGGTGGCGCCGTGGATGGTACCCACTGAGAGCATGGTCTTCTTGGAGGCCCATTGCCTTGCCAGCGAAACGATGGTGTGCACCGGCAGATCGCACTCTTTGGCTGCCCATTCGGGCGTGCGTGGCCATGCCGTCTGTCTCGCCCATGATGTGGGCGCGGAAGGCTTCAAATCCCTCGGTGCGGTTTTCTATAAACCACTTGTCGTAGGTGCCTTCCTTAATCCAGACATAGGCGATGGCTTCAGCCAGAGCAGCATCGGTGCCGGGCCGTGGAGCAATCCACTTATCCGCCCAGATAGCTGCGCCCGCGTTGCAGTAGGGATCGATAAACACCGACTGAATCCCCAACTTCTTGAACCAGTACTTCCAGATGGAGACGTCCTGGCCGCCATACATGTAGGAGGTGGAGTTGGGATCGACGGCCCAGTAGATGATTTGCTCGGTATTCTTGAGCGCGTCTTCCAACTGCCCGAAGGGCTCGTTGTGACCTAGCCGCCAATGGAATCCCCAGGAGTGGATAGAGCCCCACTGCCAGCCTTCCCAGCTGTCGGGATTGTCGAACATGGCGCTGTAACCGATGAGATTGAAGAACCTGCCGAAGGGCCCCATCTTGTAATGCAGGAATCCCCAGTTGTGATGCGACGAGGTCATGGCGGTGATGGCCGCCTTGCCGTACTGCGCGCGGATCCGCTTCATCTCGGAGGAGACGATATCAATGGCCTCGTCCCAGCTGATGCGAACGTATTCATCCTTGCCGCGGTTCTGCGGATTCCTCTCGCCGTTCGGATCGAAGGACTTGCGCTGCATCGGATACTTGATCCGGTTCTCAGAGTAGACGCGGGTTCTTTCGGGAACCGCGTATGCATTCAGAGTGGTCTTACGCGGAGGAGTGAAATCCATTCCCCGGGCCTGAATATGCCATGATGGTGCATCCACCTTATCGTCGAAGACAATGGGGCGTATCTTTGTAATCTTTCCGTTTTCGACATGAACCTTTACAGGCCCGCCCACCGTGCATTGCGTAAGAATTTGTTCGCTCATCTCGGGATTCACCAAACTCATGTTGTTAGGCCAATCATGGCTTTTCTGCTCTAGCGCAGGCTGAGCTAGCTTCGCCCGGCTACTTCTCGTTTCCAACGATCGCAACACTGACAACCGCAGCTCCGGGTTCGCCGCCCTGGTTGTGGGTCAGTCCGATGGTCGGGTTCTTGACCTGCCGCTTCTCCGCCTTGCCCTGCAACTGCTTGTACACCTCGTACATCATCCGCAGGCCGGTTGCCCCGATCGGATGTCCGAAACACTTTAGCCCGCCGTCGGTGTTGACCGGTAGATCTCCTTTCAGCGAGTAACGGCCGGCGGCGATGTCTTCAGCAGCCTTGCCTTCTTTGCTGAACTGCAGATCCTCCATGATCGTCAACTCGGTGATGGTGAAACAATCGTGCACCTCGGCGCAGCTGATCTCTTTGGCCGGGTCCTTGATGCCGGCCTCGGCATATGCGGCGGCGCCGGCGCGGCGAGTCTCCTCGACGTGCGCGTAGTCGTAAGCCGGGTTCATGAAGCCCTCGCGCGGCCCCTGGCGAAATCTGCAGCGCCTTCACGTAGATCGGGTCGGGACGGAACGACTTGGCCATGTCCGCGCGGACTACGATGGCCGCTGCGGCCCCGTCGCTCACGGGACAGCAATCGAACAGGCCGAGCGGGTAAGAGACCATCGGAGCCTTCAATGCCTGCTCCAGCGTAATCTCCTTCTGGAATTGCGCTTTCGGGCTCAGCGAGCCGTTGTAGTGGTTCTTGACGGCGATCTGGGCCAGTAACTTCTTGCCTTCTTCAAGGCTCAAGCCGTTCTTGGCAAAGTAGCGGGTCGCCATCAAGGCAAAGCCGGCAGGAGCCGTCATGGATGAAAGCCGGTAGCTCCAGGTTGCATTGGGCCTGGTCTGCGGCAGGCCCATGTAGCCGGTGTCCTTCAGCTTTTCCACGCCAATGGCCAGGGCGATGTCGCACGCGCCGGCCGCCACGGCGTAACAAGCGCCACGAAGCGCTTCGGAGCCCGTCGCACAGGCGTTTTCTACGTGAGTCACGGGAATGTAGGAGAGTTTCAGCGGCGTCGCCAGGATCTGGCCGGTATGCCCGCTCCAGAGATTGCCGAACCATGCCGCCTGAATGTCCTCCGGCTCGATTCCGGCATCGGCGTAAGCCTCATAAGCGGCATCGATCAACATGTCGTCGATGCTCTGGTCGAAGTTCTCTCCGAACTTGACGCAGCCCATTCCGACAATCGCGACTTTATTCTTGATGCTTTCCATGCTGATCTGCCCCTACTTTCGCACCGGCGTACACTTCCACCAGTAGTTGTGGATACCGCCGACCGTGTAGAGCTTCCGGAAGGTCATTTCAACGTCCATTCCCACCACGACCTCTTCGAGCTTGCGATCGGTCATGTCGCAGATCATGCGGCCGCCGCCTTCGAAGTCCACAACCGTCGTCGTCACCGGAGAATCCAGCGTTTCCATAATGTAGTCGTTGGAGAACGTGGTGACCTTGGCCGGAACGCGGTTGAAGCAGTAACGGTCCATCTTGTCCTTGGCCTTGCAGATCATGCAGACTCTTTGCGGCGGATATTGAGGCGTACCGCACTCCTGGCATCTGGTGCCGGAGAGCGTCAGCTCCCACTTGACTTCTCGCCACTGCGCCGGCGGCGTCGGCTGGCGCTCCACCAGAGGCGGCCGCGGAGTCTGCGCCACGTCGATCAATCCGCGCCAGATAAGGTACTTGCTGTAGCTGCTCATCATGATCTTCTGTTGGATCTGGTCGCTGATTTTGCGGGCAAACGGGAAGCCGGCGATCTTTTCCGTGGCACGGATACTCAGGACATCGCATCCGTTTCCGTAGGCCGCCACCAGAATTGACTGGCCGGCACAGGCATTCTCCAGCGCAAGGGCAGCATTCATCAGCGCCATGGCGGCGCCCGTGTCGCCGACGCTCTGGTTCAACGCGCCATCAACCTGCGTTTCGGGATTGAAGCCGAACTTGGCGACGAGCCGCCCGATGGACTTGGGATCGGCGAAGTTGCCGCAGAACTTTGCGTATTTGTCGCCTGCCGCGCCGCGCTTCTTCAGCGACTTGCCGACCGAGTTGCGCACCACGCGGGCATAGCCCAGATCCTGCACGAAGCGCTCTTCGGCCTGGCGGATGAACTTCTCGCCCTGCATGCGCCACACGTCCTGGATCTCATCGGTATAGGAATCGAACCAGTCGATCTCGGCGATCACATCCTCCTTGCCGAGAAGGAAGGCGACCGCGCCGTCTCCGTTGGTCATCTCCTGCGCACTTTTGGGCGGGAAGATGCGAAGATCGGAGGCCACAACCAGAACCGTCCCGGCAGCGCCGCTGTTGATGGCGTTCAGAGCCGCGCTGATGGCGCTCGTCCCGCACCGCAGGCTGTTGCCGAAGTCCAGCGTCTGGGTCTCTTCGCGGCAGCGATAGAACCGCCGCCATCAAGGCCGCGCTCTGTTTCTCCAGGTAGGGAGCGGTCGTGGTGGCAAAGTACAGGGCGTCGATCTTTTTCCCGCGCAAAATGCTTGAGGCAGTTTCTGGCTGCCGCCACGGCCATCGTCAGGCTGTCTTCGTCGTAACTGGCCACCGCGCGCTCGCCGGGCAAGCCGCGCGATTCCCAGCTTTGACCCATGACAGCCCTGGACAGGCGATGAACTGGAATGTGCGCGCCAAAAGAGATGATACCGGCCATTGATGGACTTACCTTTCTCCCAGTAGAACGGAACAACTATGTATCAAGCGGTCTTTTCCAGGAACAGGTCGCCGACGTTCACATCGCTGTAGGTGTGAACATTGAGGCTGATCTTCTTGTACCCGGCATGTGATATTTCCACTGTGTAATTCTCTTTGCTATTCAGATCCTCGAACCAGAAGTCGCCGAATGCGTCCGTCACGTAACTCTTCTCGACGCCCTTGCCCTTCAGTGTCACGGTGATGTTCCTGGCGCACTGGTCGGACTCCTTGTAAACCACCGTGCCGGCCACGAACTTGCGCGGGATGTTGAGGTAGAGAACCTTGTCGCCCAGTTCGAACTCCGGATGCCGCGCATACGGATTCTTTTCGGCTACCAATTTCGCGACTTCGCTGTTGGGGTCGTTCAGATCGCCGAAGGTCAGGCAGCCTGTCGGGCACATCTCCACGCAGCGGGGCCTCTTGTAGCCCTGGTCCAGCAGGTGGGCGCACAGGTCGCATTTCTGCGCCACTTTCTTCTCTTCGTTCCAGAAGATGGCCCGGTACGGGCAGGCGTTCACAATTTGCTTCTGATCGACAGCCTTCGCCGGATCGATCATCACGATGCCGTCATCCCTGCGATACACCGCGCCATTTTCCGCGGCTGTAAGGCAGGCCGGGTTATCGCATTGGCTGCAGGTGACCGGAATGTGATTCAGCTTGACCTTGGGGTAGGTCCCTCTTTCCACTTCCACCAGATTGATCCAGTGCTGGCCGGTCATGGGTTGCGCCACGGTGTACCCTGGAAACTCCTCGCCGCAGTTCTCGTCCTTGCAGGCCAGGAAGCAGGCATAGCAGCCGCTGCACTTGGCTACGTCAATGACCATCCCATATCTCTTCGGCATCTTACGCCTCCCACCGCTCGATTTCGACGTTGACCGAGTTGCAGGCCATGCCCGGCGCATTCTTCGATACCATGCGCGACGGCGTCAACAGGTTGACGCAGCCGCCTCGATCGATGCTGCCCGGCTTGCCCGGCTCGAGCGGATCGTACTTCGCACCCGCTTGATAGGCCAGAACATTGCCTTCCTTTATGCGCTCGAGTCAGCCACGCCACGCCCAGAATGGCGCCGCGGTCGTTGTAAACCTTGATCGATGATCGCCATTCTTGATGCCGCGCTTCTCGGCGTCCGCGTGGTTGATGCGGATCGGCCAGTAGGCGTAGCCGTCCTTCACGATGCGGTGAGCAGGAATCTCATCCAGCCACGGCGACTTGTTGTCGTGGTGGGTGTGATAGGAGAACCGCATGTGCGGCGTCATCATCACCAGCGGATACTTCCCGGCGTTCTCAGAGTACTTGCCCTCCCACGGCTCCAGGTAGGTGGGCATCACCGGGCGTTCCTTGTCGTCTGGGAAGTACTTTGCCAAAAATGTCGACACGAACTCGATCTTGCCCGAGGGCGTGCCCATCATCTTCCCGCGCGCGGTCCCAATCTGTGGATTCTTGCTGTCCGGAACGTCGCACTCGCGATCCTCGTAGTACCACTTGTTCGAGACTGCCCGCTTGCGGTCCTCCGGCGGCGGCGGCACAACGTAGTAGCCCTTGTTCTTGAAATCCTCGAAAGTGATGTGTTCGGGCAGCGACGACTTGTCGAAGACCTTGCGGATCCAGTCCTGGATCGAATTGCCTTCGGTGAACCTGTCGTAGAAGCCCAGGCGCTTACAGAGTTCGCAGTAAATGTCGTAGTCCGACTTCGACTCCCACAACGGCTCGATGCACTTCTTCATGTAGATGCAGACGCGGAAGTTGGCGCCCATATCGTAGGAGCCATAACCGCCCGGCGCGCCCAGTTCGCAGATATCTTCCTTCTCGAATCCTGAGCAGATGGGCAAAATGAGGTCATCGAACCTGGTCTCGGATTGCCAGTGAATGTCGGCGGTCACGGCGAACTCGAGGTTCGAGTGCTGGAACATCCGCGGCCAGCGGTTGGTGTCGGTCATGGTGGAAATGTACGAACCGCCCTGGCGGTAGATCATTTTGATCGGTGCGCCGCCGTTCTCCTTGGGCTGCGGGCAGACCTGTGGAGTGCGCTGCTGATCGAGCGACTGGCCGCAGAAGCCTTCGCCAATCCACTCGGTCTTTTCGTTCATCACGCATTCGGGCAGCAACAAACGGTAGGTCTTTTGCCGCACCGTGTTTTGGGCCGTCTCCTTGGCCACCAGGCCGAAGGTATCCCAGCCGTTGTCCGAGTAGCCGAACATGCGGAAGCTGAAGTCCACCGGGGGAGCCATCGAAGCGCCTCCCCAGGTGTTGCAGCCATCCTTGCCCAGCCCCTTCATGGCCATCAACAGCACCATCAGGCGGGCCCATTCCGTGGCATATGGCTGCCGGCAGGCGCCCGATACGCCATAGATGGAAGCCGTGCACAGCATCGTCTTCTTTTGAGCCCATTCGCGAGCCAGTGCGTAGATGTCGCGCGCGTTCACCTCGCAGATCTTCGCTGCCCACTCGGGCGTGCGGGCAAAACCGCCTTCTTCCTCTCCGAGGATGTGCTTCTTGAACTCCTCGAAGCCGAGGGTCTTTTTCTCTACAAACTCGTGATCGTAAGTATCCTCGGTGATCCAGACCCAGGCGATGGCCTCGGCCATCGCGCAGTCGGTCGCCGGGCGAGGAGCGATCCACTTGTCGCCCCAGGTGCCGGCCGTGAAGTTGCACCACGGGTCGATGAAGACCATCTTCATGCCCAGTTCCTTGCACCATAAGCGCCACCGGGTGCCGTCCTGGCCGTTGTAGCCGCCGGCCGAGGTGTTCGGATCCACACCCCAGAAAACCAGCAGCTCGGTGTGCTTCATTGCCTCTTCGAGCATGTCGAAGTTGTCGCTGACGCCCAGCTTCCAGTAATAGCCCCACGCGTGGGTCGCGCCCCAGTGCCAGCCCTCCCAGCTATCCGGGTTATCCATCAACTGCGAGTATCCCAGCATGTTCCAGAAGCGGCCGAAGGGACCCATCTTGTACTGCAGCAGGCCGAAGTCGGCGTGCGAGCCGGTCGATCCGGTAATCGCGGCCGGACCGTAGGTGGCGCGAATGCGCTTGATCTCGGATTCAAGCAGGTCGAACGCTTCGTCCCAACTGATGCGCACATAACCCGACTTACCGCGATTCTGCGGATTTCGATTGCCGTTGGGGTCGAAGTCCACCCGTTTCATCGGGTATTTGATTCGATTTTCCGAATAGATCCTGGCCTTCTGGGTCACGATGTAAGAACCCATCGTTGTTTGACGGGGAGGCGTGAATACCTTGCCTCTCGCCTCTATGCTCCATGCCGGTGCGTCGGATTCGTCAAAGACGATGGGACGGATTTTAGTAATCCTGCCATCTTTTACGTGCACGAATGTTGCCCCGCCGACCGTACAACTGGTCAATATCTTTTCACTCATGGAACCTCCGCCCTAGGACTGATTTTGCAAGCCTGCCGGAGCATGGCTGACCCGTTCTTGTTGCCCATTTCTAAACTAGTGTTTCGTATTTATAAACATTTTATAGGCCCAAATGCAGCCTGTTGTCAAGGACTTTTTGCTATCCGGCCGTTCAATCTTGCGACCCTGAATGCGATCCGCGCCAAAATCAAGTCGCCGGGCTTTTTTCCCCGGCGATTCGGTAGTGCGCCCTGGCCTTGTGTTCCTACCTTGGCGTGAACAGGACGCAATGAGGCTTGTCCTCCATCAATTTCGCGAGCTCGGGAAGAGTTCCGAAATACATGGTGGAAGATTGGCAGTGCTTGACGCAGGCAGGCAGCTCGCCTTTGGATGTTCGCGCCCCGCAGAGGTCGCAGTAAGCCGTGGTAAAGGGGATGTAATCAATCCGCAGCGTCTTTTCCGGGAGTTCGGTCATGATCTCGACAAGATGAATGCCGCCTTTGCCCGCGGGGTAGTTGTGCTCCTGCTTGCAGGCCACCTCGCAGGAGTGGCAGCCGGTGCAGTAGTCGTAATCGATCATCAGTCCAGTTCTAGGCATAAGTGACTTCCTCCCCTTCCTTGACCTTGGAGATACGGCACAGCATGGTCTTGGTAAATGCACCGCCAAAGCCGGACTTGCTGTTGTGCCCCATCGGGATCAGTTGATTCACGTTGATATCCCAGACTTTGTAGGAATTCGGGCCGGCTCCATTTGTTTCAGGCAGCCACCAGCCATGCTGCGCCACAACCATCTGCGGATGGATGATGGGAGTCAATTTTGCCTTGCGCTTGGCCTTGCCGTAAGTGCCTTCGATTAAAACCCAGTCACCATTCCTGATGCCGTACTTCTCTGCGGTCTCGGGATGAATCTCAATGGTGGGATCTGGATTGATTTCGCGCAGCCACGGAATCTGCCGGTGCTCGGAGTGGAACATGACGCCGACGCGACGTCCGGTGATCAGGATCAGCGGGTACTCTTTGTAGATCTCAGGTGTCCGGATGGGGCTCTCGATCGGCTCTTCGTGATAGGGCAGCGGATCCAGGCCGTACTCCTCGAATTTCTGACTGTAGAATTCGAACTTGCCCGAAGGCGTACGGAAGCCGGGCTTCCCGTCGGGGCGCAGCAGACCCTTCTCGTGGCGTTTGTAGGGCATGGTTGCGTCGCCCTTGGGAGCCATCACGTAGCCGGCCTTGACGAGCGAGTCGAAGGAGTGGCCGGTGATCGACAAACGCTGATCGAACAGGGCGCGGACGTTCGGCCACGGCACGGCTTGCGGGTTCAGACGCCTGGCCAGCTCGAAGTTGATCTCCCAGTCCATACGCGCTTCGTCGGTAGAGGCAACCTTGTAGATCGGGTTGCAGGGCACGCCGGTAGTGAAGGCCGAGTCCTTCTCCGTAATCGCCGCAGCCGGCAATACGATATCGGCGATCAACTGCGCCGTCGGGGTCATGAAGGTATCGACCACGACATTGAACTCAAGCTTGCGCACCGCCTCATAGTGCCGCCGCGGATCCTGTGCCGTGCCGGCGATGAAGTTGTTGGTCTGGCACCACAGGCCCTTGATCGGATAAGGCTTGCCGGTTTCCATTTGATCGAGTATGTCGTCGGACATCGCCCAGGAGCGGAAGTTTTTCACCAGCGGATACTTGTCGGCGCCGATGCGCTTCCGGTTCATCTTGTTGACAAACTCCTGGCCGTAGAGCTGAATGACTTCTTCGGTGGAGTACGGGTAGACGGTGACGCCGTAGGGTGGCCGGGTGATGATGTTGCCGCCGGGGTTGTCGATGTTGCCGGTCAGAGCCCAGAGAGAGGCAAGAGCGTGAACTGTGGCCACTGCCTCGGCATTCGAGTCCAGTGGTTGGCCGAATCGCATCGTCGCCGGCTTGGCGGCGGCGTACATGCGGGCAGCCTTGATGATTTTGTCCTTGGGAACCCAGGTGATCTGCTCGATATCGTCCAGCGTGAGCTCGCTGACGCGCTCTTTGAGCTTGTCGAAGCCGTAAGTCCACTTCGCGACGAAATCCTTGTCGTACAGGTTCTCCTCAATGATGACTTTGATCATGCCCAACGCCAGAGCGCCGTCGGTACCCGGACGGATGCGCAGCCAGAGCTCGGCGCGCCCAGCTTCCCAGCCGTTGATCGGATCGATCACGATCAGCTTGGCGCCGCGTTTCATCATGTCGATGACGTAGTGGCCGCTGAAGTAGTGGTCGGCGCACTGGCTGCCCTGCAGGTTGCGGGCCCAGCTGACGACCACTTCCGGGCACTTCCACTCCGGATCGTTATAGCGGTCAGGGAAGAACTGCGCCGCATCGGGGAAAGTCATATCGCCCATGACCTGGAAGCAGGAGGCCAGGCGGGGTGTGAAACAGGCAATACCCGACAGTCCAAAGAGGGTCCAGTTGGGACTGCCGTAGGCATAGGCAAGAAAGATGATCGGCCCGCCGGAGTCGCGCCCGGTTCCCTGGCCAAAGATCATGGACTCGGCGCCGTATTTGTCGCGGATTTCGCGCAGCCGCTGTTCGCATGTATCCAGCGCCTCGTCCCACGAGATGCGCTGCCATTTGTTCTCGCCTCTTTCGCCGATGCGCTTCTGAGGAAACCGAAGCCGGTCGGGATGATGGATGTACTGCCTGAGTGCCAGCGCGCGCGGGCATAATCTGCCCTGGTGATACGGGTGATCTTCATCGCCCTCCACCTTTAGGAATTTCCCATCCTTGATGTAAATCTTGGCTCCACATCCGCCATGGCATCCCGGACCCGGCGACCATAAGCCCATCCGGTGCACCTGAACATCGTCAATGATCTGCATTCATGCCCTCGATTCCAAAAACCGATGAACAAATCAGAGTTTCCTCGGCTCCGCTCTCCCGTTCAACCTGGCGCCGCACGGAAGGATGGGAGTAAATTACCCCTTCAGGCCGCGCATTCCCGCAGGCTGTATCCCAAGCCGCGCTCAGTATGCAGAAGCCGCGGCAGGCCGGGGCGATCCACCTTCGCGCGCAGAAAGCCCATAAAAACGTAGAGGTTGTTTTCACTCACGCTCCGGTCGCCCCAGACCGACTCGATGATCTGGTTGCGCGTGACTACCCGGCCTGCTGCGTACATTAAGCGCTCGAGGATGAAAAACTCGGTTCGCGTCAGATCCAGCCTCTGGCCGCCTCGCACGACCTGGTGCTTGTCGGCATCGAGAAAGAGATCCGCAAAGCGCAGGCGTGCCGCAGTCTGCCCGGCATGCGAGCGGGTTCGCGCGCGGATGTGCGCGCGCACAAGCTCAAAGCCGAAGGACTTCGGCAGGTAGTCGTCGGCCCCTGCATCTAAAGCTCTGACGGCGTCTTCTGCTACCGCCCGCTCCGCCATCATCAAAATAGGCGTCGTGATGCGCATCAACCTGAGCCGCTTCGTAACCTCAAATCCGTTCACAGCGGGCAGCACTGCGCCCAGAAGAACCACATCGAAAGCGTGTTCCGCCGCGCAACGCAAACCGGTACCGCCGTCGAAGCACACCTTGACATTGCAACACTCCCGCTCGAGACCTCTGCACACAGCGTCAACGAACTCCCGGTCGCTGTCGATCAGAAGCACTTTCAACAAAGGCATGATGGTTTCACCCATAACTTGTTCTCCGCTCCCAAAATGATCTCTTCGTCGCAGATACTCTCCCGCTTAATGTTACTGACTATCCATTTGGTCAATTGTTGTTAGCAATTCCCGACTGCTCTATCTGTAAATCCATCCGACGCAAAGAGCCGGCTGTATCTCGACGGCGTTCTCACTCCTTCACAACTGCCGTGCTGGCCTCAACGAAGCGCATCACTTCCCGTGCATGGCGTGCCAACCTGTTCTTGTCATATGGGTTGCTTCTCAGGCCGGGATCGGGATTCAAATTCACAGCGATGTAGTAATACGTGCACAGGCCGGCAATGTTGATGGCGGTGTGCGTTGTATCGAGCTTGCAAAAACATCCTTGCTTGATTCCCTTCGCAAGCACGCGTTCTAACGTCGAAAAAAGTGAACCAAGCTTCAGCTTTCGATAATGTTCCCCGCTGTTCTGGATGCTTTCCAATGTAAACAGCAGATGCGCAAGCGGATGTTCCATGTGCGCAAGCAAAAAGCGTTCGAGTATGAGGCGAAGCATTTCGGCGGGCGAGACGTCGGATGCTTCGATCTGGGCAAACATTTCCCGCATCGGCTCGCTTGCCTTGAATAAAACCGTTTCAAACAGGTGCTCTTTGCTTTCGAAGTAATGAAAAATGAGTCCCTTGGTCACCCCTGCGCTCTTTGCGATTTCGGCAACCCGGGCCCCGGGCAACCCGTAACGCGCAAATTCAATCTCCGCAGCAGCAAGAATGGCGGCAAGAGTCGCTTCTTTGTCGCGCACCACAGCGGGTCCTTTGGACCTCTTCCGAAGTCCGATTCCGAATTCAACGGCCTGCGCAATCATAGGCTAATGAAGTGACCGAACGGATAGTCAGCTACATGCTAGCACGCGGTCCAACCCCCTGGAAAGGTTTTTTCGCACCCCTGCGGATTCTCAGGCGCCACAGCCTATCCCACGGATAGCCATTGTTTTATCAGCGACTTGAACAGATAGAAAGACCATTCCCCGAGACGGGACGGGCGGATCGCGGCCCACCTGGCTGCCGCTTGAGCGGCGGGAAGGAGAGGTTTTGCGCGGTAAAACGGCGCCTTCGAATAGATATCAGGTTCGTAGATGGCCTTTGCTTGCCGAAATCATCCACGACACAACTCTGGAGCCAGGCCGGGTCTTCCGGGGTAGCGCTCAGCTACGGCAACGACGGCCGGGTCGTCGAGAACTGCCAGACGGCCGTTGTCGTGGATCTGCGTGTCTCCGATGCGGAAGGTGGGCTGAAGTACGTCGCCAGTAATGTGAACCATATAGGGAAAGCTGGGCGTTGACTTTGGAGATCCTACGTGCACGTGCAGGCACGAAGCATGACAATGTTCCACCAGGCGCCGGTACAGGGGGCTGGGGCATTGTTGGGGCGAGACATGAGCTTGCGGATGCACCCCGAAATGCAGAGTGTCGAAATTGTATACACCCTCGCCGGCTCGGCCTTCGAGCTCTTTCAGGAAGCGGCGCAACGCTTCGGCCTCGGCGCCTCCATCGATGGCAACGATCTTGCCCTCGTGGATCGTAAGCTGAATGGGCTTGTCGAAGAAAGGTGGAATGCCGATGTATCGCGACCACCAGCTCAAGGTGCGATCGTAGACAAAGACACCGGACACTTCGCCCACCGCGATGGGCGGGACGATCCATTCCGGCCAGGGATTCAATGTCCTTTCCTCGCGCCTGGAGCCATACCGGAAGACGCGCGATGGAAGAAGGACGCCGGTCAGGTGCGTGCCGAGGGGCTCGGTCATCTCCCACTTCTGTCCAACGCACTCCTGAATGCGCAGCCCGGCTCGCTGCCGGATCTCGCTGAGCAATTCCTGCGGAGTTTGCGCCCAGGCACTACACAGAAGCGGTGCTGTGGTGGCAAAGTTCCGCACCACGGTGGTGTTGATGCCGGGCGCCGACGGAGTCTTCTTATACTCGGCCAGGAATTTCCGGAATTCGAGAACCTCTTCCACCTCCAGATCGAAAGTGTGAAAGATCGCCCGGTCGTTGCGCTCCATGGCCGCGCGAATCGCTTCTGGAAACTCCCATTCAAAGATTCGCATCTGCCCATCCAGCCAGAGTACCTCTGGAATCGCGCCGCGGTCCTGAAGAGCCTGGCCGATCCAGCGAATCGCGTCGCGATCGACGAGGTTGTCGCCTCCGTACAGACCATCTACGTGAGCGACCAGGAGAACCCTGTGCCCGGTCCTGACATACAAGCCGTGATCGAGCAAATCAGAGATCGCGACAGCGGCGGCTTGAGGAACGGCATTGTCAGAAGCCACGGCGCTGTAGGAATGCGAGGCAGCGGGGCCAGGCTGTGGGAACGTATGGGAACCCGTTGCTGCCTGGGTTCCGGCCACCGGAGCTGCCGATGCCGCAACACCTTGCTGAGAAGAATTGCGATTCGTCAGTTCGCCCATATACGCTCCTACCAACGTCCTAAGGATTTAGAGACATGCCAGGTTCCTGCGATAGGACTCGAGCGTCTCTACATTTTTAGCGCCAATTCTGACGTCACGAAGGTGCAATGACCTTGCGCCGCAGCAACTGCGGAGCCGCCTTGGCACATAGCCTACTCCAGACGCCAGATGCCCGCAAACCTGGTAGGGATCGTTACTTCACCTCCACCGCGACCTGAGGTGCGGAGTGCGGCGTGACTACGCCACGGAACCAGACCGGCAGGCCGAAGGCCAGGTTAATGAGTACAGTAACGACGTTGAGAATCTGCATGGCGGCAGGGCCGGGTTTCGAATTTGCCCAGAAAGTCAAAGGCGAGCCCAGAAGCACGCCGACCATAATCAATTGCGTTACAAGCCCGTTGGTGACGCCCATGCTGGCGGGCGACGGCGAGCAGCTCGGCACCAGGGCCCACATGCCGGTCAGCAATCCGCAGCCGAAGGCGAATACCCAGGCCGCCGCGATCGATCCCCAGTATCCGAGCGGCGCCCCGAAGATCAGCGCCACCGGAACGATGCTCAACACGTTGCCGATGACTCCGATTATCCAGGCAGGTACGCCGCGATTCAGCAGGCGGCCAATCAGCAAGCCGCCTGCGCCACTGATGGCCATGAAGATGGCATTCATATGCCCAACGCCGCTCTCTCTCACCCCGTAACGGTGAGCCAGATAGACGACGAGCACGGCGACAATACCCGTCTGCCGCAGGGCGTTGGCTGCATTCGAGGTGCCCAGCAGGTAGGGCCATGGAGTCTTTAGCACTGTCCAAAGGCCCGCGAAGCGCGAGGACTTGACTGCGCTGCGATCCGGCTTGGGCAGGCTGAAGAATGCCAAAAGAAGGACAATCACCGTCAGCACGGCATGGTCGACGAAAGCCGCGCGCCATCCTCCCTGCTTGTCCGCCGTGCCGGCAGCCAGAAACGGAATGATGAAGCTGACCGGAATGGTTGTCGACCACAGGGCCAGAGCCGTGGTGCGCTGCTTGCCGCTGGTGATACGCATCAGGATTGTGACTGTGGCCACGGCCGCCAGCGCATAGCCGATGCCCCCCAGCAGGCGCGCCGCCAATACGAGTTTGAGCGTTGGGGCCAGCGTCACGCCGAGATCGGCGAGGACTGTGATGATGACGCCGGTATAAATGACAGGACGATCGCCGAGCCGGTCGACAACTGCTCCGGAGGCGAGCGCACCCAGCACGACGACCAGCGACGGCAGCGACATGACCAGGCCGATCAGGGCGGCATTGCCGGGATGAAACTCTCTGCCTATGGAGCTAAGCACGGTTACCGGCTCGCTCACCGTCATGGCGGCCATTACGGCTAGACAGTAAATGACCGCAATTCTAGAACCTGTCCGTTGCAATACTGAGGTCATCTGTTTCTCCTGATTCGTGCCCTTAGAAATGATCGGCCTGGAGTAATCTCCTTCGAATCGGCGCCAGCTGCGGGTCAAAATCGCCCTCGCGCCCGAGTCCTCTCCAAAACGGATGTGCTCACAATATACCAGCGCGAAACGATCGCACAAGGCACCAGCAGTGGCGCAAACAAAGACCCGCTGAGGGCCTGGCTAATCGAGCTTGAAGAGGCGGCGGGCATTGCAGTTCGTGACCAACTCGCGCTCTTCGTTGCTAATGTCCAGTGTCTTGAGGAAGGCCGTGCCCTGCGACATCCACCCGAGGAAGACCGGGAACGAGCTGCCGAACAGAACATGGTCTGCGCCGCAAATCTTGATGGCGCTTTCCACCTGCGCCTTGCCCCAGGAATGAGGATGGCTCATGTCCCAGAAGAGATTGTTTTTCAAGTAGCCCCGGATCTTATCACCCATGTCGGTGTTCAGCCGGCTCATTTCTTCTTTCTTATGCGAAGCGTGCGGGGTCAACAACTCCTGGGCGGCGAACCAGTTCCCGCCGAACATGGTGTGGATGAACTTGAGGTTGGGGAACTCCTCGAACATGTTACTGAACAGCTCGCGGCCCACGGCCGTGGCCTGATCGATAATGCGGCCTAATTCGCGGCGCAGATTGGTGTACTCGTAGATCGACTGCCAGTACACGGGCAACGGGGTGTGATGCACGACGACGGGCACGTTCGTCACATTCAAGACCTTCAGGTAGGGCTTGAATGCCTCGTCATCCAGGTAAAGCTGCCCGTAGTGGCAAGCCATCTGCACACCGACCATGCCCAGGCCCTTGATGCAACGCTCAAGCTCGTAGAGATTCTCCTTGCCGCCCCATGGTGGTATACACGCGTTGGCATAGAGTCGGCCGTTGGAGCGCTTGCACATGTCGGCGGCGTTGTCGTTGACGATCTTGCAGGTATCGAGGCGCAACCACTCCTGCCACACCGGAACGCGCAAGATGGCCTTGTCCACACCGGCCTCATCCATCGCCTTCAGCTTGGCTTCCAGCGAATAGTCGCCTTCGACATAATTGAGGTTCTGATAGCCTTTGGGCTTCTCAAGAATAAGCTGCTTTTTGCCGCTTGCAACCGTGCCCAATGAGGCGATTTCTCCAAACGAACGCGGAGCCGTGCTCAGAAAACCATCCAGCACCTTTTCGTTGGTAAACAGGTCTTCGGGAAGGTGGTGCACGTTGATGTCGATGATCATCGGTAATACCCCCTATCGGAAGATTTCAAAAGTGACATCTATCCGGCATAACTGAGCCAGAGTTTCCATTTTAATCTCTGGCCGAAGCCCCGTCTCAATCCGAGACGCAAACTCCATATATATCTGACCGCAGGTGGTTGCAGCAGGGATCTCCTGCTTCAACTTCATTGTGATAAGGGTACGGAAGAAACCTTAAATCTCCCTAAAGCCATAGCCGTTTAGATTGAGCCGCGGCCGCTGTATTTGCTCAGAAGATGACCTCAGAAGATGACTAACTTAAAATTTCCTAAAAAAACTGGATTTAAAAGTAGTTGACAGGGGAATACAAAATTGACTAACGTTTGTCCACGCAATTTTGTAGGTTGCTCTCACCTCGCCTTAAAGGAGCCAGGAGTAATGCGTCTAAATAAGATCTATTTCGACAAATGCTTGGCAGCCGCCGCACTGTTCCTCTGTGCGGCTCTGCTCGCCGTGGCGCAGTCAAATACAGCGGACATTGTTGGCACAGTCACCGACACGACCGGCGCGGTGATCCCCAACGCAAGACTCACCGCTACAAATACGGGAACAGGGCAGGTGCGTACCGCGCAGTCGAATAGTGTGGGCGAGTACGCATTCAGTCTGCTGCAGGTAGGCAGCTATTCCGTCAAGGTAGAGGCTGCCGGATTCAAACGGTTTGCCGTGCCCAGCGTGACCCTTTCCGCGGGCGACCGCGTTCGCGTGGATGCGCAACTGCAAACGGGTGGAACCAGCGAAACGGTCACCGTCACGAGCCTGGCACCGGCATTGCAAACCGACAGTTCCACGGTCGGAGGCCTGGTGGAAAACACGCAGGTACAGGATCTGCCGCTGAACGGCCGCAACTTCATCAACCTGGTCCAGGTGCAGGCGGGCGTGACACCCGGCCTGGGTGGGGCCTTTGGCGCCGGCACCAAGCCCGACGACCACCGCGAGACCTCATCGTACTCGGCCAACGGCCAGACCGACCAGGCCAACAACAATATGATCGACGGCTTCGACAACAACGATCGCCTGATCGGAGTCATCGGCGTGCGTCCATCCCCCGATGCCATCCAGGAGGTCAAGGTCGAGACCGGCCTGTACACGGCGGAGGTAGGCCGTTCGGCCGGCGGAGTGGTCGACATCATCACCAAGGCAGGGGCCAACACGGTTCACGGCTCGCTCTATGAGTATCTCCGCAACGACATCTTCGATGCGGAGAATTACTTCGGAATCCCCGGCAAGAAATCGGAACTGCGTCAGAATCAGTACGGCGGCAGCGTGGGCGGACCGATCAGGAAGGATAAGACCTTCTTCTTCTCCGACTATGAAGGCTTCCGCCAGGTGGCTGGGGAAACCTTAATCTCGACTGTGCCAACAGTTTACGATCAGCAGAACTGCAGCATGGCAACCGGCTGCGACTTTTCCGACCAGGCGGCGATCGATAACAATCCTTTTTGGCCTGCATCCGACTATCTGGTTCCTGCCTCGCAGATGAGCGCCATCGGCCTGGCTTATTTCCGGATGTATCCGGAGCCTAATAACCCGTCATCGCACTTCTTCAACAACTTCATTTACACACCAAACTTCACCCAGAATACCGACCTCTTCGACGTTCGCATCGACCATCATTTCTCCGGCAACACCTCTCTCTACGGCCGCTACTCGTTCAACAACGTGAATACGTTTCTTCCCGGAACATTTCCGCTGGTGACAATCGGCAACGTGAGCGGGGTTGAGCCCGGAGCGGGCACCTTCGGATCGGCCAACGCCGAATTTGCCGGTAAATCTGCCGAGCGGCAGATGCAGTTGGGCCTGACCCTGACACACATCTTCAGCGGGAAGCTGATCGGCGAGTTGAAGGCCGGATACATGCGCAACCAAACCGCGTCGCGTTCGGCCAACGACGGTCTTTCTCCTGCGGAGGCCATGGGGTACGCGGGCGTAAATGTGGCCGGACTGCCCCAGACCGACGGCCTTCCCTCGTTCATCCTCGGCAATGGTTTCACGGGTCTCGGCGACACCGCCTTCCAACCAGAATTCGAACTGGATAATTCCTTCCAGTACATGGCCGACATCGTCTATTCTCCGGCCAATCACATCATCAAGGTCGGAGGAGGTTTCATTCGCCGCCAGGCGTCGAACGATCAGAGCACGTTCCCAAGGGGCGCGGGCTTCATGGTGGGCGCCGCGTCCAAAATCATCCTCGGACTGGGAACCTATGAGTATCTGCATTCAGGTCCGCTTGCAGATCTTGTCATGGGCCAGGCCGAATCCATCGAACGAATGACCGGTCTGGTGGCTTCCGAGTTTCGTACCTGGGAGCCTTCTGTCTACGTACAGGACGACTGGCGCATCACCCGCAAGATCACGCTGAATCTGGGCGTGCGCTACGATATCTTCACTCCCTACACGGCCCACAACAATGCAATGACGAACTTCGACTTCAGCAAGGGCCTGATTGTAGGGCCTGCACTCACGGGAAACAATAAGTCGAATGCAACCGCCGGAGTGAAGACCGATTACGCAGATGTTGCGCCGCGTGTCGGATTCGCTGTCGACATGGGACATGGCACGGTGGTCCGGGGCGGATTCGGCATGAGCTACTTCCCTGGCAACTTCACCCTTCAGTCCTTCTACAAGAATCCTCCCTATTCCTCATCTTTTATATGCGGCTTTGTGAGCCCGCCGTTCGCGCTGCCCTGCCTTGGAACCCCATACGCAGGCGGAGTGAGCTACATACCGGGCAACCTGTTCTTTACGGGCGTGAACTATGCCTTGGGCGCCGAGCCGACTCCCATGCAGTCGCAAATGACCGCGCCGCAGTTGGCGAACTCCGCCGACTATGCCGGCCAGATGCTCTATGCGATGGATTTCAACTTCAAGCCCACATACATCATGCAGTACAGCCTGCAGGTGCAAAAGGACTACAAGGGCAACGTGTTCGGGATCGGCTACGTTGGGAATGAGGGACGTCATCTGGTGGGTTATCCCAATCTGAATCAGCCGGCCTACGGGGCTGTTACCGACGCCAATAATAATGTTCTGGTTCCGGCCGCGCCGAATCCCATTGCCTCCCTACCCAGCAGCACAATCCTCTCCACCGGCGTGAGCGCGGGCGTCTCCAACTACAACGCGCTGCAGGTTACGCTGGAGAGAAGGTTGGCGAAGGGGCTTTCGGCCAATGCCAATTACACGTGGGCGCACGCTTTGGCCAACATCAGTTCCAACGGCGAGAGCCCGGGCAACATTCCCAATCCCGATCGCTTTTCCTGCATCGGGGCGTGCCACATCAACATTCCCGGCAACACCACTATTGGCTCGGACTTTACAATCGGCAAAAGCTGGGAAGTGTACGACTATGGCAACTCCGAACTCGATGTTCGGAACCGGTTCGCCTTCACGCTTGGATACGATCTACCCTTCGGAAGCAAATTGACCGGAATGGGGGCCGTTCTGGTCAAGGGCTGGACAGTGAACGGGCTCTACTCCTATCAAACGGGGCTACCCTTCACGGTGGAGAACACTCAGAATGCCGCGGACCCCGGCGGAACGTATGACGGGTTCACCAACCTCCCGAGCCGTCCCAACCTTATCGGCAAGGCCAAGGCAGCCAATGCGAGCCCAGCAATGTACCTCAACGCCTCGTCTTTTGCCACGCAGGCTATGGCCACGCTCGGCAATGAGAGAAAGAATCAAATCTACGCTCCGAATGACCAGGCGCTCAACTTCTCTTTGCTGAAGCTGTTCACGATCCACGAGGACCTGAAGCTGCAGTTCCGGGCCGAATCGTTCAACCTGACGAATACACCGAGCTTCAACCCGCCGGACAATGGCTTCGGGGATCCGCAGTTCGGCGTCATCAGCTCGACGATTCCCCAGGCGACGCCGCGACAGGTGCAGTTTGCCTTGAAGCTGCTCTTTTGAGCGGGGGAAGTTGACCCGAGGCTGACGTTTATGAAGAGGCAGGTCTCTCAAGATCAAGATTGGAGGAGGTAATGAAAAGGCTCTTTGCTCTCTGTTGCGTGACGGTCATCCTTTCAACACTCGGTTTGACAGGATGCACCACGAAAACTGCTACGTTCGCCGGGTCCTCAGTTCCGGTCATTGGAGAAAAGGACGCTCCATTTACCTATGTGGGATCGGCGAGCCTTCCGCTGGCAGGAAGTCCCGCCCAACCGCTTCCGCTGATAGGCTTCGACATCAGCTGGGTGGATGCCACTACGCACACGTATTACCTCGGTGCGGCGCAGTATGGGGCAGTCGTGACGCTCGACCTGAATACCTTAACCACCCCCTCGGGCCCCACAACGGCATCCTTCCTGGGTATGGGCGCCTTTGCGGGCAGCGTCAGCATCAGTGATCCGACGATCGACCCCCAAGGTCCGGATTCGAATCATCCCTATGAGGGCGGCCCCAACGGTGTGACTGTGATCGGCGGCACAGAAGTATGGGCGGCGGACGGCAGCCCCTATACGTATATGAATGCCTACCCCTTTGGACCTACGATTGCCTACTCAAACGACGCGTGCAACAGCAGCGTCAAGGTGATCAATCTGAGCACCCAGGCGGTCACCCCGATCTATACCAACGGTTGCTTCGAAGCCGACGAATTGTCCTACGACTCCGACGATCACCTGGTGCTGGTGACCAACCCCGAGGAAGATTCGTCCTTGGTGACCAATCCGAACGCCGGCACACCGACTGCGCCCTTTATCAGTCTGATCTCGACAACCACGAAAGAGGTAGTCGCGCAGATACCCTTTGACGGGTCAAACAGCGCGCCGGATGCCGTGGATGGAATCGAACAATCCGCGTACAGCTCGGCGGAGAAACTCTTTTACCTCGCGGTTCCTCAAGACGGGCCAATGGATACCAGTGGTGTCATCGCCGCGATCGACCCCACAACGTATCAGGTCGTCGACAAGATTCCGCTTACCGACGGATGCATGCCAAGCGGCTTGGCGCTTGGGCCGGATGGAAAGGAAGCGTTCCTGGGCTGCAGCTCGGATACCGGTCCGCAGGTTGTTTCTCTGGATGGTGCAACAAAAGGAACCGTGCTGGCCAGCTTCCCGCAAATGGTTCCGGTTTTGGCCGGTCCGTATTTTGGGCCCCTGTGCGACGAGGTCTGGTATAACCCTACACTGAACGAATATATGGCGGCCTGCCAATTCACCTATGACAACTCCGGCTTTGGTGTCGCCGATGCGGGCACCGGCTTGGATGCGTCATCGATCAAATTCCTGGAATATGTTGTAGACAATACGAACGGGCTAACAGCCCTCGGAGCGGCGCACTCGATCGCTTCCGACCCCACGACGGGAGCGGTGATCGTTGCACTGCCGTTCGGATTGCCGGGAACCCCGGAGTGCGCGTCTCCGGGTTGCCTGGGCATCTGGGCGCCACAAGGAAGCCAGGTCGCGAAACCGCGGTAGCCGGTTGATCGACACGCACTCTGGCATTCCGTTAACCCATGGCGCTCAATCCGGTTCTCGTTCCAACGCGAGCCAGTCGAGTGCCTCTTCTTGCAAGGTGTGGCCTGGTGAAAGGGGGACAGTGAGCACCAATTCTTCAGTTATCCAGGAGAAGAAGGCTTCCGGAAGAGCGTGGGCGATCCTTGCCGTCACTTATTTCGCGAGCATCATGGCGCCCATGGTCCAGTTCAAGATTCCAGCTCTGGCGCAATGGCTTTTTCCCGCTTATCACATGAGCCCAGTTACATTCGGCTATCTGATGAGTTCCATGTCGATCATCGGCGTGGTCCTGGCCTTCCCTGCGGCCTTCATCTGCCGCAGGCTGGGACTGAAGAACACAGTGCTCCTTTCCGTAGCTTGTCTCGGCGTTGGATCGGTGTGGGGAGCCTCTACATCTTCCCTGACAATCCTGATGATCAGCCGTATGGTTGAGGGCGTCGGAATTGGCCTCATCGGCGTGGCCGCGCCGGCGTGCGTCTCCATCTGGTTTCCGCCACAAGTCCGCGGCCGAGCGCTCGGAATCTGGGCGACCTGGGTCCCCTTCGGGATCGTGTTCATGTTCAACCTGGCTCCGAGAATTGCCGGGAAGATGGGCTTTAAGGCGGTGTTCAATCTATGTGGCATTCTTTGCCTGGCCGCCTTTATCCTCTTCGCCATCGTTTTCGAACTTCCCGAAGGCGAATCTGGAGATATGCACATCGAAGGGTCTTTCGGCCAGAGCCTCAAGTACCTCAAGAACCGGCATATCTGGATTTTGGGCGCCGTGTTCTTTCTCTTCAACTTCTGCACCCTCGGTATCGCCAATACCTTCTACAATACCTTTCTTGCAAGTGTGCTGGGCTTCAGTCCTCAAGTAGCGGGAACCATCACCAGCATCAACATGGTCATCTCCTTAGTCTCCGCTCCTCTGTCCGGCTTAATTAGTGATTGGTTTAGTCCCGACAACAAGCGCTATGTTGTCGTGTCGATGATGTTCTTCGTGCTGGTCAGCGTGTTTTTCATGTTTGTGACCGGTCCTTACGCCATTCCTTGCGTGTGGGCCTTCATCATTATTCAGGGAGCAGCAGGCGGAGAGGGCGGAGGAGCCGCTCGCCCCATTGCGCCGCTGATCATGGGCCGGACGGCTATGGGAGCAACCATGGCCATGGTCGTGCTTCAGTTCAGCCAGAATCTCGGCCAGTGCCTGGGATCGCCGATCTTCGGGGCGATGCTGGAACATTACGGCTGGATGAAAGCCAACCTTATCATCGAGGCGCCGTTGCTCATCATAGGAACCGTTCTTTCTTTATTTATTCGGGTAACGAATTCGCAAAAAGTCAGGATGGAATGTGATGATCGTCACACCGGGTCGTTCCCACTTGGGGCTTAAATCTGTAGATGTGTGGGATGGCTCGTCCATCGACGAGAGTTCTTCACACCCAGCGTGTCCAGAACCCTCGCCTTCACCTTGGAGGCAGGCCGATTCAGAGACGCGGCGCCCGCATTTTTCCTTTGCGCACACTGCAAAAAGGTGGGAGCCTCCGCAGGGAAAGTCAAGGATGCACAATTCAATGCTCGCAACGCTTGTGGTTCCGCGCGGGCGGACATACCTACAGGAGGAATAAGAATCATGAGTCAACTAGGAATTCCCAAGGCAGCAATGAACTCGCTCATCCAGCTGGTCGACCACGACATCCAGGTCAAGCCAGACATGGAGGTTGTAATTCTGGCCAGCAGCGATGGCCTCTATGGCAGCGACAACTGGTGCGACGAGACGGCCGTGGACTGGATCAAGACGGTTTGCACTTCGCGCGGCGCCAATGTTTCGATCCTCTGGGTCGACTACCAGGCCAAGGTGCACGAGTGGCGCTTCTCCCCTGTCGTCAAGGGCGCTATGACCGACGCCGATGTGCTCATCAACCTGACCACCGATCTGGTTGTCGAAGAGGTGGCCGAGTTCCGCAATTACCTGGAAGTTTGCAAGACCTGGTATGTCCGCATGTTCCCGGTCACTGCGAGCATGCTGATGAGCAAGTGGGCGCAGACGCCGCACGAACTGGTCTGCATGGTCCGTCACATCAGCTCCGACCCGTTTATGAACCCGCCACAGAAGTTCAAGATGACGGATCCGAACGGTACGGACCTTGAAGGCGTCACTCTGGAACCGAGGAAGCGCGCCGGCATCCCCGGTATGCCTTATAACTCCTGGCGCAGAGATGCGAGCCACTACATTCCGTACCCCGAGTGGGTGCATCCCCCCATCAATACCCAGGACGTCAACGGCGTCTTCTGCTTCAACTGCATGCTTCCGTGGTGGGCACGCTACATCGGCATCAAGTCGTCGTGGCAGTCCCCGATCCGCGTCGACGTCAAGGACAGTCGCATGGTCAAGATCTCGGGCGGCGCTGAGGCCGATGCTCTGAGTCGCTTCCTGAAAGTGATGGAGACCAAGGTGGGCGACGGCATGTGGAAGTTCGACACCTTCCACTTCGGCATCCACCCGAACGCCAGTGTGACCGAAGAAGAGTGTGCGAACGCGGATTACCGCCGCATCGTGGACCACTCGCACACCAGCAACGTTCACTGGCACATCGGTTCGGCGCCGGGCAACGAGAAGTACAACTACTATCCGCACATCACCGGCGACATCCGCAACCAGACCATGGTTGTCGGTGGCACGACGGTCTGGGATAACGGCTACCTCTGCTGCCTGGACGATCCGCGTTTGGCTGAGATCGCCGCCAAGTACCCCGGCTTGCCGGGCGTGCCTGCAAAGCCCAAGCCGGTTCCGGAATTGGTGAATGCATAGATGCTCTCGAGCGCCGTTCGCTCCGGCAAATGGCGCTCGCGCATTGAATCCACTTCAAACGTTCCGAATTCGGTATCAAGAGGAGAAATCGCATGAGCAAGCTGATTGCCTATGTCGGGCGCAACCACATCGCTGACTTTTCCGGCGGGGGCATCTCCGTCTTCGAAGTGAGCAAGGATGGGGCGAAGATCACCCCGCTGGAGGGCGGCTCTGAAGGGATGCCGAAGCGCGCGGGCTTTTTGGCCTACGCGCCGAAGTCGGGAACGCTGTACGCGGTCGACGAGCGGAAGACTGACGGCCGCGGCCCGAAAAGGCCGGCTTCCACCGTCATGTCGTTCCGCGTGGACAAGCAGACCGGCGCTCTGACCCTGCTGAACAAACAGCCGGCTATCGGCGCCAACCCGGCCTCTGTCTGCGTCGGTCCGGAAGAGAAGCACCTATTCACCGCGAACCACGGCTTCTTCGATCACGTGATCAAGGTGATCGAAACCGCGGACGGCAAGTGGGTGAACTCGTTCGTCTACGACGACTCGACGGTTGTCCAGTACCCGTTGAACGCGGATGGCTCGATCGGTGAAGCTACGGACGTGGATCGGCTCACCGGTCATGGCCAAGACCCGAACAGCTCACCGCAGGGCGGCGGGCATGCTCAGGCCAGCCCTCACACGCACATCGTCGTGGTCGATCCATCGGGCAAGTACTTGGTCGTCTGCGAAAAGGCCGGCGAGCGGATCTATGTTTACCGTCTCGGCGGCGACAGGCTGGTGCTGGCCTCCATCTACCAGTGCCCGCTGGGCACCGGTCCGCGGCATGCCGCCTTCGACAAGAACACGGGCCGTATGTTCATGACCTGCGAGTTCTCTTCCGAACTTTGGTCGTTCGACTTCGACGCCGAAAGCCGGCGTGCTGAAGTTCATCGACAAGCAGTCCACCCTTTCGGGCTACACGGGACGCAACGAAACTGCAACCCTGCAAATCCTCCCGAACGGCCGCTTCGTGTACATGAACAACCGTGGCGAAGACACGGTCGTCTGGTTCAGCATCTCTCCGGACGGCCACCTCAAGAAGTGCGGAAATATTTCGGTCAGCAAGTGTCCGAACGATCCCGCTAATGCAACGCGTTGCATGACGCTCTCGCCCGACGGTTCGTTCCTGATGGTTCCGGATCGTCCGGCGGATGTGCTCAGCACCTACGCCGTCAATCAGGAGACCGGCGCCCTAACGCTGCTGGCGCAGCTCCCGGTTCAGAACCCGGTTTACATCCAGTTCGCTGAGCTGTAACCGGCATGGCCACTTTGCTTCTGGCCCTCAAGGGCCAGAAGCAAAACCACCGCGCCTGGACCCGCGCCCAGTCCTGCCTGTAGCGATGAGAAAGCGTCTCCACCGCTGCTGCTGCGGCCAAAAGCGTCTTGCCTCCATTCTTCCTACCTCTTCCACTTTTCTGGTTCCTTTCTCTGTCGCCTGGAGTGATGCCTCCACAGCCAGGTACGAAGATTACGAACCACTTGACAATGGACTCAATTTGGCGGTAGTTTATAGATACGCAACATCTGTTTAGTATTAGGCAACACGCAGATGCTTGGATGGTAATAACCGGCGGCTCTGTCTGAGGGGTCGTCTAAATCACTATGCTTCAGCGAGGGAGAAATCAAGAAATGAGCAAAATCGAAAACTGCCCCACATGTGGAGCGAAATGCAAAACAGTGGTGGAGAAGGAAAGCGGCAAGGTTCAATACAAGGCCTTGCAGGACGAGGATGCATTCAAGAAGATTGAATTATTGAAGAAGCAGATCATGAAACAACAACTAAAAGACACGAACGCCTCGTAGATTTGCCGCGTGTAACGGTGCCGCTGATTGCGCGATTCGATATGCGTCCTTGAAGACCATATGCAATTTATCTGCATGAAACGAAGAAGGAGGAAGTCTTTATGGCCCTGCAACCATGGATTCACGTAGAGACCTTTGAGGAGTACAGCGAGCGATTCAAGGATTTCGCCCATATGAGCCGCACGGACGATGGGATTCTTTTCGTGCGCCTCCATTGGAAAGGCGGCCCGGTAGTTTGGAGCTACCAAACGCAGCACGCTTACGGCCATCTTTGGACGGCCATAGGTCACGATAAGAAGAATGAGGTGATGATTCTTACTTGCCAGGATCCCTACTGGCTGTGTCAAAAGAGCGATCCTTCATCCTTTGATGAGATCGAAGACTCCCCCACGCCGGACATTAAATACGATGTCAACATTCCCGACACCATGAATTTTGTCGAGAACTTCATCAACGACATCGAAATTCCGACCATCGCAGCCATTAACGGTATTGGGCAGCACTACGAGTTCGCTTTGATGTCGGACATTACCATCAGCGTCCCAGACTTCTATTTTTCCGACGCCCACTTTTCTCATAACATCGTTCCCGGTGACGGCATGAACTTCTCGCTCCGTACCTGCCTCGGAGTCAAGCGCGCGACCTATATGGCATACATGGAACCGAAGATCGACGCCAAAACCGCGCTGGAGTGGGGCCTTATCCACGAGATCGTCGAACGCGATAAGATCATCGACCGCGCCAATGAGATTGCAAGGCATATCATGAAGACAGAACGGTCAGTCCGCCGCTTGATGCATGAGATTGCCATGCGCCCGTGGAAGCGTTCACTGCAGGACGATGAGCGCGTTCATGTCCTTGCTGAAATGTATTCGGTACAGTTGCTGAGCACGCGACACAATTTTGACAAGATCGCTGCCGACTTTCAAAGTGACCGGCCTCAATTCACAAAGGAATGAGATTGTGTGGCAGCTTTTCCGCGGGAATGACCGAATGTCGCTGATTCCGGCCTGAATAAGGAGCGGGTTACGGTTCGCGCTTGATGCAGGCAATAGTTTAAGCTCCAGAGTATCAATCGCGCCGTATTCACTGAATTCACCGGAGAGATTACGGGGTTTTCTATTCGACATGAAGAACACGACCAAACGCCGACTTAGTGCCGGGAAGAGCGGATTTACAGAAATGAAGGTCCTTGAGTACAGTTCCGTACAAAAGGCCATCGGTATTCTTCTGTCGTTTGTTCCAGACAATAAGATGGTGGGAAATCAGGAACTGAGCGCAAAACTGGGAATGAACAAATCGACAGTTAGCCGTTTGGCGCGAGTGCTGACTCATTACGAGTTGCTTCAGCAGGATGAAGAAACCCAGAAGTACACACTGGGCAGAATGTCGGCGCTTTTGGGGCTGGCCGTTGAAGTATCGCAAAATGAGCGGCTGGCCCAATTGGGGCAGCGGTATGTTGATTACCTGCGGGACAGTGTGGGAGAAAGCGCATGTTTGGAGACGCTGGCTGCTGCCGGCCATGTAAATGTGGTTTGTGCGGCAGTGGGTCCTCCACCTCTCAGCGTGACTTTTCCAGAGTCGGTTCCCATGCATGTAGCTGCAGGAGCGAAGGTGATTCTGGCGTTTTCTGACCACGAGTTTACAGAGAGTATGATCAACGGAGATTTTAAGAAGATTACAGAAAATACGATTACTGATCCGGATGTATTCAGAAAGCAGCTTGAGGAAATAAGGCTACGCGGGATTGCCTATGATCATGCCGAAGCCAATCCCTATGTTCATACGGTTTCCGTTGCCGTTTTCAATCATCAAAAGAAACCTGTCGCCGCCTTATCTATCTGCGTCCCGGGAGCCCGGGTCAACAAGATAAGCGATCCCGAAAATATTAAGGTATTGAAAAAAACTGCAATGATGCTGGCCGGCCGGCTGTTTTACGATATTCCGCGAAGGTGACAAATCGTTTCGCGGTGCTCTCCGGGACGATCTACCTGATGTCTGAGGTCTAGAGGTTTATGGAAAAAGGCGCCAAGCTTGATACCAGAGGAGAGACCTTCATCAAAGGGACTGGTTTGAGCGCCTGCGGCTGTGGCTCACATGTGGCTTGCGTGGATGTCAAAGACGGAAAGTTGCTTCGCATTCGCCCCCTGCACTACGACTGGCAGTATTCCCCGGAAGAATACAAACCCTGGAAGATCGAAGCGCGTGGAAATACATTTCAACCTGCCCCCAAAACGCTCCTGGCGCCATTTGGCATGGCATATAAAAAGCGAGTCTATTCACCCAACCGTATACCCTACCCCCTCAAGCGCGTGGATTGGGATCCCGATGGCGAGCGGAACCCCCAGAATCGCGGCATCAGCAAATACGAACGTATCTCCTGGGATGAGGCTCTGGAAATCGTTGTCAAGGAACTTCGGCGGATCTGGGCGAAATACGGCAAGGAAGCAGTGCTGGCCCAATGCGACGGCCATGGCGAAACCAAGATTGTGCATGGCGTGCACGGCGCCCATGCCATGCTGCTGGACATGTTGGGCGGTTTTACGCTTCAGGTTCGAAACCCCGACAGTTGGGAAGGATGGTATTGGGGCGCCAAGCACATATGGGGGATGGAGCCAGTGGGACTTCAATGGCCCTATAACTGCAACGTCTTTCCCGACATACTAAAGAATACGGAAACGACACTCATGTGGGGCTGCGATCCGGAGACGACCAATTGGGGCTTCGGTTCGGTGCTGATGAGCCGCTACAGCTACCATCTGACCAGTCTGGGTATCAAACAGATCTACATCTGCCCGGATTTGAATTACGGCGCGGCCGTGCACGCTGACAAATGGATACCGATCCGGCCCAATACCGACGCCGCGCTGCAACTGGCCATTGCCTACTATTGGATTGTCAGCGGCACCTACGACAAGGAATATCTGAAGACCCACACCATTGGATTTGAAAAGTTCAAAGCCTATGTCCTGGGCGAAGAGGACGGCGTCCCCAAAACCCCTGCCTGGGCGGCGGAGACAAACCGGCGTGCCCGCCCGCACAATCAAGGCATTGGCGCGGAGGTTTGCAAAAACCACGACCTCTATCGTGCACTGCTTAGGCGGTCCCATGATCCGCGGGCGCCTACTCAACCGAGCCGGCACGGCTGGAAGTTATCTTGCTTGCCATGCAGGGACTGGGGAAGCCCGGCGTCCACCAGGCCAACATGATCTCGGGTGCGTTTCTGGTTGAAAACTCCACAGGACGGGTATGCCGTTCGCCTATGCCGCAGGCTAAAAAGGTGCCATTCGTAGGACCGGCTTACACAGGGTACAATTTGTTCCTGCCCATACCGAAGCAAATCATTCCCAAAACCATGGTCCACGATGCGATCCTGGACGGGCATTTTGAAATCTATGGCAGTGCCCATCAGCAGTATTCTGTAGAAGATCAATTCAAGAAATATGTCTATCCGGCGCCGGGATGCTCGCCCATCCACATGATCTGGAGCGACACCCCCTGCCTAATGACCTGCTGGAACGACTCCAATCGCGATGCTGAAGCTTACCGGCATGAGTCCATCGAATTTTTCGTGGTCCAGCATCCCTGGATGGAAAACGATTGCCTTTTTGCCGACTTGCTGCTGCCGGTGAACACGAAGTTTGAAGAGAATGATATCAGCACGGATTCCATCAGCTACCAATACGATCTGCTGTATCTGGAAAAGCAGTGCATCGAGCCTATTGGGGAAACCAAGAGCGACTGGGAGATTGTGGTTGAAATCGCCGATCGCCTCGGAGTAAAAGAAAAATACACAAAGGGTATGAGCGAAGACCAGAGAATACAGCACGGCTGGAAGACGTCGGGCGTATCCGATCTGGTTAGCTGGGAAGAGCTGAAAGATAAACAGTATTTCCCTTCGCCTACGGATCCCGAATGGGGAAAATGGCCTGCCGGACTATTGCAATTCTACGAGGACCCCGACAAATACCCGATTCAAACGCCGTCGGGTAAGATCGAGATCGAATCCTCAGGCTTATTGAAACATTTTCCGGATGACGAGGAGCGGCCGCCGATTCCCAAGTGGATTGAGAAGACTGCGCTACACGATGAACGCCTGGGTGGAGAGCGCGCCGGGATCTACCCATTGCTGTGTATGTCCAACCATCCCAAATGGCGGATGCACGCGCAGTTGGACGATGTTAGCTGGTTTCACGAAATACCCACTTCCAAGGTCATCGGACCGGACGGCTACCACTACGAGCCGATGTGGATCCATCCTCGCGACGCCGAAGCGCGGGGAATTGCCAACGGAGATATTGTCAAGGGCTTCAACGAGCGCGGCGAAGCATTATGCGGGGCCTATGTCACCGAACGGATTATGCCCGGGGTCGTTTATGTGGACCACGGTGCGCGCTACGATCCCATCGTGGTCGGCAAGATCGACCGCGGAGGAGCGATCAACACCTTGACTCCGCATAACCGGACTTCCCGAAAAGCCTCAGGCGGGATGGTTACCAACGGATTCCTGGTTCAGGTGGAGCGGGCGAATCTGGAGGAGTTGAAGCGGCAATATCCCGAAGCGTTCAGCCGCCCCATCGACCGCGCCTCGGGGCTCAGGTTCGAGAGAGTTCTCGCCGACGAAAAGGGAGCCCAATGAAAACCCTGCTAATCGATATCGACCGATGCAACGGCTGCCGTTGTTGCCAGATCGCCTGTAAAGATGAGCATGTGGACAACGACTGGGCGCCGATTGCCAGGCCTCAGCCGGAGATCGGCCAATTTTGGATAAAGGTGACGGACGTGGTGCAGGGATCGGTGCCCAAAGTGCGGGTGCGGTACATGCTCGACATCTGCCAGCATTGTGACGCCGCTCCTTGCATTCCTGCCTGCGCAAGCAAGGCTATCTATAAGCGCGATGACGGACTCGTCATCATTGACCCGGATAAGTGCACAAGCGATCGTGAGTGCGCAAGAGCCTGTCCATATGATGTGATTTACTTCAACAACGAGCTGAATATCTCTCAGAAATGCACATTTTGCGCGCATTTGCTCGACGATGGCTGGAAGGAGCCGCGCTGCGTGGATGCGTGCCCCACAGATGCTCTACGGTTTGGGGAAGAAACAGAACTGAAGGACTACATGGATGGAGCCGAGCTGCTCAAGCCCGAGTGCGGCACGCAATCCCGGGTTTACTACAAGGGCCTGCTCAACAAGTATTTTGTGGCCGGCGCCGCATACGATCCTGCGGACGACGAATGTCTCGAGGGCTGTAAGGTTACGTTAACAAGAGCTGACGGCGCCAAGGTCAGCGTGTCGACAGACGATTTTGGCGATTTCTGGTTTGAGCGTCTCGAGCCGGGAACTTACTCCCTGTTATTAGAAGAGCATGGCTACCAGGCTCGTCGCATCAATGAGATCGATGTCAGCCGCGATATCAACGTTGGTGATATTGAACTATATAAGATCAATTGAAATTGATAGATGCCTGCCTCGCAACTGGTCTAGGGATGAGTGTTCGGAACTCGGACTGCGCCAACGGATGTAAGGTCTGTTGGTAAACAAAAACCTTTGGCGCAGGTTGGTGCATTTTTTCCCTCTTTTTGTCTACGCACTGACCGCGTCAGCCTGTTTCGTGGATTGCTGGCTGCCAGGCGCCGGAAAGCGATATGGCCCCATGCGCGAGATCAGAAGGATGGCAATCGCCAGGAACACTTCAAAGGCGTACAGCATGGGTACATAGGAGTGCATCAACTGGAAGCACCAGCCCATCAGCAGCGTTCCGGCGGCATTGGCCAGTTCCACAAACATGAGCATGAATCCATACAGCACCCCGAACGACCGAATCCCGAAGTAGCGGCTGAGGATGAACGCCATCAGGTCGAACTCAACTCCTACTAAAAAGCCCATGAAGACAATGGCGACCAGCGGCCACGATCCGGCCGCGCCGGAGATCAGCATGCCGAGGCCGATCATGGGCAGCACCTGGAAGAAAATGGCGATATAGACCGCAAAAATCTTGTCCAGCAGATAGCCGGAAATCAGCCGCCCCACAGTCATCGCAAAACCGCTGATGGACATCGCGGCCACTGCCAACTTCATGGAGATTCCGCGGTCTGTGAGCATCGGCACGGTGTGCATCAGCACCCCATTGGTCACCGTCAGCGACAGGAAGATCGAAACCGTCAGCAGCCAGTACCTGGGATTGCGCAGCGCCTCGGCCAGGGTGATTCCGGGCAATGCGGAGTCGTCCGCCGCGCCTCCCGTCATCGCCATCTCCCGCTCTCGCTTCATCTCCTCCGGCTCGGCAAAAAGCACCGCCACGGGAAGAAAGGCGAGAACCAGAATGGCCACCCCCAGGCCGGCGTAACCTATTCGCCAACCATAATGCTGCATCAGCAATCGCGCGTACTGCGGCACAAAGATGGTTCCAACTCCCTGGCCGGCCAGCGCAAATCCCAGCGCCAGGCCGCGCCGGTCGTCGAAGCGCGCCGTGATCATCTTGGAATATCCCGTGGGCGTCTGCACGCTGGCAAAGAAGCCCTGAATTGCGAACAGCAGCATCAGCACGCCGACCGACGCCGTCAACAACGAAAGTCCCGCCGTGGCAAGCGCGAAGAACGCGATCATCGGCAGCATGACCACGCGCATTCCGTAGCGGTCGATCATGCGTCCCAGCAACGGAGTCGTTACCGACATGACAACGATGGCCAGTCCGGTGGCCGAGGAAAAGACGCCACGGCCGATGTGCAACTCATCCGTCACCGGTTTCAGGTAGACACTCGTGGCAAATACCATGATCGTGCCGGCGCCGACGATCCCTGAAATCAACGAACCCAGGACTACCCACCACCGGTTTTGAAAAACCCGTCTTGCCATTGGGGATTCTCTCCGCTGAACTGCCATAACGCCTGCCGCGTTCCCTGCGGACTGCGTTAGTCATAAGTTGTTCGAATGCCCATCATGTTATCAGCGCGCGCGAAAGAGCGCCAGAACAAATACGCTCTGGCGCCGCCTCTCTTTGCTCGAATGATTCTGCCACGAATCCTGTCCCGGTCGGCGAAAGCTCTCACCCTCTGCTTGTCGCCGGCATTCGTCCCTCTTATGTCTCTACACCGCTTTGCAGCGCTTTATCCGTGGCGAAGGAGAAAATCCGTGACGCCCTTTGTAAATTCATCTGGCGCTTCGATGTTCGTCAGGTGCGCCGCTTCCAGTTGAAGTTCTTCGGACCCGGCAATCGCATTGAGAAGAAACTTTGCCTCGCTCGGTGTCGTAGCAGGATCGTATTTCCCGTAAGCAACCATCGTGGGTGTGCAAATCTTCGCCACGTCTCCTCTCTGGTCCATGTCGCGAATGGCGGCGCAGCACGCTGCGAATCCCTCAGGGCTTACCGACCGGAACACTGCGGCGATGCGCTCCACTTCGTCAGGGTGCCTGGTTCGAAACGCCTCGGTAAACCAGTCTCCCACGAAGCCCGGAACTACAGCGCTCATCCCGTCCCGCAGTGCAGTCTGGATGTGCCCGTTCCAAAAGCCCTCATCGCCGCATTTGGCTGCCGTGTCTGCGAGCACCAGTGACATGAGCCGCTCCGGCGCATGTACCCCGAGCCATTGACCCACCATGCCGCCCATGGAAAGTCCGCAGAAGTGGACCCGGCTCAGCTCCAACCCGTCGAGAAGCGTAAGAACATCGCGGCCCAGTTGTTCCATTGTGTAAGGGCCGGAAGAGACCGCGGATTGGCCGTGCCCGCGGCTGTCGTATCGAAGCAGCGAAAAATGTTCGCTGAACTTTGCAACCTGTAAATCCCACATGGAGACATCCGTGCCGAGCGAGTTAGACAGCATGAGCACGGGCCGCTGCGGCACAGCGTCATATTGGTAGTAGATCGTCGTTTCCTTTGTAATCAGCAATGACATGGCGTGTTTATTTCCCCCTATTGTATGCGGCGGTCCCTGGATGTGCTCCGCCCTTGGCGTTGCTCTGAATCGCGAAGAACGCTGATTGTTCTGCTTTGAGTATGCCACGGAAGTGCTGTAAGGGTACCCTGGCAAACATATGCGCCGGCGTCGCGATTCGAGGATTTGGCTCATCGATCCAGCACTTTCCAGACAGGTCAATGCGCCGGCTTTGTTCCGTCCTCTTTCGACCAGCCTTCGCCAGAGATGAATCCAAGCCAGACAATCGCAATCGGGATAAAAACAATGGTCAAATTCCACAAAGCCATCCATCCACTCCGGCAGAGGTCGTGCCAGCGTTTGATCTGTGTCGCCAAACAAAAGAAGAACGCCGCAATGCCGAATAGAAGGCTGAGGAGGATGGCCAAGCCCTTGACGGCGGTCACCGTCATCATGGCGCGAAGAAGCCAGGCTGCAACTGCAATGATCAAGCCGGTCGCGATGGTGCGAATCCAGAACTGTCCTCTGCCGATGCGCCCTTCAAAAGACCACAACGAGGATTGCAAAGCGTCCTGGTCTTCTTCCTCCTCGACATGTGCCTGCTCCAGCCTCGGGGCCAGCAGGTGCGAGCACAAAAGAGCGAGCGGATAGGCCGCACTGGCCATGCAGAAGATAGAAAGATAGGAGCCCGTATGACTCACCACCTGGCCGATCAGGAACATCAGCAACATGCCGACGGTGGTCGAGCACACGCCGGCGATGCCGGTGAGCGAGCCGACCGTCCGCTTGGGAAACATATCGCCGGGCAGGCACATGATGTTCGCCCCCCATGCCTGATGAGCCGATGCGGCCAGCGCGATCAGCGCAACGGCGACCCATCTCCGGCTGGTGAGAGCGGCGTAGAAGACCGGCACGGCCGCCAGCGCGCAGGCGCACATCGTGGCCTTGCGGGCCAGGTTGATCGACCATCCGAGTTGCATGAATCGACCAGTGAGCCAACCGCCGATCACGGCGCCCACGGCCGAAACGAGATAGATCGTGACCACCATGTACTGGCGGTCGATGGGGCCGAGGTTGAATTTTCTAGCGAAGAAGTCAGGCGAGCCGAAGAGATAGAACCACCAGAAACCATCGGTCAACGCCTTGGCGCAGATGAAGGCCCAGGTCTGCCGGTGCGGCACCAGCTTGCGCCAGGGAATCTTCACCTTTGATTCCACCGCGGAGTCGCTTTGAATGTAGGCCAGTTCCGCCTGATTCACACCGGAGCGATGGGCCGGATCCCGGTAGAAGATTACCCAGATGATGAGCAACAGGATATCGACGGCGCCGGTAAGTACGAACAATCCGCGCCAGCCAAGAACCACGCCGGCGATCGTCACCGAGGAAAAGAGCGCCAGCAGCGCGGGCAGCAGCCACGGCGCCAGCACGCCGCCGATCGAGGAGGCGCCCGCGGCGATTCCCACGGCGAGAGCGCGCTCTTTCTTCGGGAACCACTCGGCGATGGCTTTGTTGACTGCCGGAGAAACGCCGCCCTCGCCCAACCCTAGCAATATTCGGCAAATCAAGAAACCTGCGATTGCACTCCCGAAGATGCCGCCGATCTCAGGAGCCGCTGCGTGCAGAAACTCGGCCAGCATCCAGATTGTAATTGCCGTGGCGAAGCCCCAGCGCAACCCCCAGACGTCCATGAGGCGGCCCATGAACAACATGCTCAGAGCGTAAGCTGCGCTGAAAGCAGTGTTGATATTCCAATACCATTCACCCCACGAATTCCTGGCGATCTGAGATTTGATATATGTCTGCGCCTTTGCCATGGCCACTCGGTCGCGGGCAGCCTGCTGCTGGCTCACGCCGGCGCCGCTTTGCACTTCGGCGGCGTGCGCCTTCCAATACTGATCCACGGCGGCGGGCTCGACGCGATCCGCTAAATGAAGGTATTTCGGCATCTCCGGGGCGAGATTTCCAAAGACCGACCGGTCCAGGAAGTTGGACATGCTGACCCAGAAGAGAAGCGCGACAACGATCCAGCGCACATGGCTCATGGCCATCTTGTTATTGATTCCAGAAACGGCCAGACCCATATTTTCTCCTTGCCCAAACTCATGCTGGGCTGCTCGAAAAATTGCTGCAATCGCCAGTTAGTCCGAAATCTCCTTCGCCCCTTGGAGCCAGGCTTCACTTCTGACTTTGAAAGCGGGCCCTCAATTCAAAAAGGATCAAAGCGTGGAAGCAATGCTGAACGCCGAGCGCATGGCGGTTTGCAAATCCGCAAGCTCCACGCCGGCGCCTTGCGCGCAATCTCCAATCATGTAAAAGCGGGTCCCGGCCTCATGGAATTTGAAGGCCTGATCCGTTTTGGGTTTTATGCCCGCTGCGATGACTACGCTGTCGGCCTGGATCGAATGCTGCTTGCCGTCAGTGTCGATGTAGGTCACGCCATCGGCGGTAATCCCGTTGCATGTGGCTTCGAGAATGGATTTGAAGTTCGGCTGCTGCTCCCAGGCATTCTGCAACGCGGAATAGAAGTGGACGCGTATGCTGGCGTCGCGGGCCAGCACCTTCGACGATTCAAGAACAGTGACGCGATGGCCCTTCTCCGCCAGATGGATGCCTGTTTCGGTGCCCGTTTGTCCGCCGCCAACGATCACCACGTCTCTGGCCAGAGTGTTTTCCTTGCCGTACACGTCGATGGCGTAGATGACGTTCTTGTTTTTGACGCCGGGAATTTCGGGAACCAGCGGATCGGCGCCAATCGCCACCAGCACGGCGTCATATCGTTCTTTGCCGATCATGGCAGGATCGGCCTCGGTATTCAGGCGCACCTTCACACCGGACTTGCCGATCTGGCGAACGAGATAATCCATGAAGTCCTTATGCGGCCATTTGAAGGAGACGTTCTCGATGGTTTTGAAAACCCCACCCAGGCTGTCGGCTTTTTCATACAAGGTAACCGCGTGTCCTCTCCGGGAGGCGACCAATGCGGCCTCCAGTCCGGCCGGCCCGCCCCCGATGACTGCTACCTTCTTTTTGTCTCGTGCAGGCGAGATCATCCGCTCAAGCTTGTGTTCCAATCCCCAGGTAGGATTGACCGCGCAGGTGCTGTTCCAGGGCTTGAAGAAGCCGTTGCCGTGGCAGGCGTTGCAACGGACGCAGGGCACGACATCTTCATTCCGGCCCTCTTCGGCCAGGAGTCCGAGTTCGGGTGTGGTGATAAAAGCTCTGGAGATTCCGACGGCGTCGGTTTTACCGGACGAAATGGCTTCTTCGGCCCAGTTCAGATTCGTGAAGCCTCCGTCGCTGACCAGTGGAATCGTCACGCCGGCCTTCTTGTACGCTTCCGTCATGTAGAGAAAGGGCGTGTGCTCCAGGATGAAATTGGTGGGAGCCGAGTCTCTTTCTCCGGGATCTCCCTTCAGGTCCAGCAGGTCGATACGCCCGGTGAACATTCTGGCGAAAGCCGCGCCATCCTCGAGCGTGTAGCCCCCATTCGGTTCGCAGCCGCTCATCGAGGCCATGATGAAGTGATCCTGGCCGCATCTCTTTTTGATGGCGTCGGCCACTTCGATGATGAAACGGGCGCGGTTCTCCAGACTGCCGCCGTACTGATCCGTTCTCCGGTTGGTGAGTGGAGAAAGCAGCATGGCCGTGAGCGGCGCGCGGTAAGAGCAATGCAGGAACACGCCATCAAAGCCCACCTCTTTGGCGAGCGCCGCCTGAAGCGCGGTATTCTCCACGATCTCTTGCAGCATGGCGGCGGTAATCTCTTTCGCTGCGCCCTCCGCCGAACCGCCACCGAAAGCCGCAGTTCCAAAAGCGCCCACCTTGTCAGTGTTCAAGACAATTTCGGTGGCGTTGCCTGGGCTTACCTCATATCCTGACGGCGTCTCGATCTTGGGTTTCCAAAGACACAAAGAGCCGTAGAAATGCACGGCCTCGGTCAACTGGGAGAGCATATTCTGCGTGCCAGTATTGGCCAGATCCCATGCCGGAAAGTGACCGGAATCCGAACCATGATCGGGGTTCACCCGGTTGGGCTGCGCCGAACGGATCTTCAGCGCATCTTCTTCGTTTGTGGGATGAATGCCGAAGGGCTGCGACAGTACGATCAGCGAAGCGCCCGCCCGCGCCTTGTTGCCGTAGTAGTAAATGATCGCGTCATTCGGATAGGCGTCGGGTCCTACCAGAAAATGAGGTGAGCTTGCCGTGCCGATCATCCGGTTTTTCAAAACGCGCTTGCCAATCTTGAAGGGCGATAGAAGATGCGGATACTTCAGACGTTTTGACGTGGGGGTAGAGTCCGATTTTTGCCGAGATGCCGTCTCCCCTTTGGAGCGTTCGTCCACCGGCGCTCCGCTGGGCTGGCTCAAGGCTCGGTGATTCAACAGGCCGGCCGTCGCCGCCGTCAGGGCCAGGCAGCCGGTTCCTGACAGGAAGGCTCGGCGGGAAGGCCCCTCATGTTCGCTCGTGGCGTCGTTCATTTGATTGTTTTCGACATCTTCCCGCATGATTCACCTCTTTTCAAGTTGCCTTCCGTAAACCCCGTGCAGCCTTCCTGGCGGAAACGCCGAGCGCCTCCTCCGGATTGGAAAACTATCGCGGAAAAGCATGGACCACAGCCCCGATGAAAATGCGGGCGACCAAAGATCCGCGCCGTTCCCGGAAAAGCATGAATGGCTCCTCATATTAGGGAGTCATCATCTTCTCGTCTAGTGGCGTACAGTACGGTCATTATTAAAGGCATTGATTTCAAAAGGATCAAGGCACCGAGGCAGACTCTGCCCGGCGGATGCCGACCAGACGCGCGCCGAAGAAAGGCGGGCGGAGGTTGTGAGACACGGAAGACCAGGAAGCAGTCAGCTTTGCTGCTTGAGATGAAAGAGGGGGTGAATCAAAAGGGTTGGAAAATTACTACCAAAGATAATATGCAAGCACTTGAAAAGGGCCTGTCCTTCCATTCACGACCGAGGTTCGAAGAACAATCTGGAAATTCCCTTTGGAATCGATGCCGGCGGGAAGAAGCTTTTCGAAGGCCGGATCGGTGAGCAATTCGCTCGCGGCCTCAGTGCCGGCGGCGCCAAGACCGCAAACCGCCATCGTCCATTGGCTTGTCTCCGCGTCAAAATAGCGCGTCACCAGCGCATAATCGGCGAAATTGCTGATGGCCTGCTGCCGACCGGGGATCTTCCAATCCCGCCTCAAGGGGTTTTGCGCATCCTGGACCCATCTGTCCATGGTTACGGGATCGATCTGGATGCTATACCGCAGACTGGAAAGCAAGATCGGAACCCAGGGATTGTTCACCCCTCCGATCAGCACCCACGCCCCATGGCGGAAGTCGCCCGGCGTTAGCTCCGAAGACGGCCTCAGGTTTGTCTCTCTTTTGAATTGCAGGATTCGAGCAACGATAGCGTGGGCGGCCTTTTCGTCCGCCACGGGCGTGCTTCGAGCGCGAGCGTTCGTCGCCGGGACGGAAAGTGCCTGACTCGACGTGATCTTGCCGTTCGTCTGTGATGTGCGGTTTCCTGAATCTTCTTCGTAGGGATTGCCGTCGGATACGCACAGATTGATCACTTTGCCCGAGTCCAGCAGCGGCTTCCACACCCGGAACTCCGGAGAGCGAAGAGCTTGGTAGCGAGCTCCAAGGATGCCGCCGGCGATCAGGAGGACCACGACGACGACGCCCAGTATCCAATTGCCGCGGAGAACCCTTAAGAATGCCCCAAAGCCGGTTGCGGAGCTCTCAACGACGTGCTCCTGCGGTTTGATCTGTTCGAGTAGGACTGGTGATTTTTCCGTCGGTGCCGATTCCTGGCAGCCGTTCTCCGAGGCAAACTCAATATGAGGGAGATAGCCGCCCCGCTCCAGGCCAATCTTCACCTCGTGCGGGCGATCCGCTTCCTGATAACACTGCGCCAGCCGCTTACGAATCTCATTCGCGGTTCTGCGCACGATGGGATCGGAATTCACGTCGTAATTCGGGTTGCGGCCAAAGACTTCGATGCCCAGCGCACGTTCCTTGAATCCGTCCTCGCTGCCAGGCTCGGCGTGGCGAACCAGATAGCGCAATAGCTCGACGCAGCGTTTACTGCCCTTGAAGGCAGGGTGGCCGAGGATGAAATCCAATTCCTCCGCCACCATAGCGCGCTGCACGTCGCTCCAGCCGTGCTGCTCTTCCTTTTCATTGGAGCGACGATTCAACACATTCGCGGTCCCCCGGTGCCGGCTTGCTATTTATTCCTGACTTCTTCAAAGTATATCGCCCGTCGGTCTCCGAATCGCAATTCCTCGCACTGGATCCCACCGCGGAAACTGCTTCGACATGATTGTCGCAACCCGCTCATCCAAATAAACTTATGATGACGGTACAGTACGGCACTAGACGGACGTCTGTGATCTTTGTAATAGTCGCTCTCGGACCACTCTGGGCGCGGTGGTGTGCCGGCAGCTAGACCACGATTCTGAACCGCGAGCCCGCAAAGGGGAAACGATGATTGCAAGGCGGCGGCCCGAACTTACTCCGGAAGAGAAACAGCTTCCTTTGGCGAAGTATTACGACCTGCCGCTGGCTCCCCCAGGACCGCGCGAGCAACAGATTCTCGACGCCGGACCGGTCGATCCGAAAAAGGCGATCCCGGCGGACAACTTTTTAGACCTGCTCCAGCCCGAGGGCTATCAGCAGGTCGAATACGGTTATTGCATGATGCCGGACGGCACGGGCTACCTGGCGGTTTACACGGTCTATCCCAACTGCACGCCGCAAATGCTTTCCTGGTGGTTCCGCTGGTTGAACGTGCACACCAAGGGCATGCCGAAGAACAAGGGCAACCTGAAGTACAAGATCTGGAATCCGGCCGACCATTACGACCACGGTTTCCTCAACGGAAAAGACAAGTGGGGCGGCGTCTACACAGTCGAGACGCTCGACCTCGGGCAGGGTGAGGAGCCGGTCTACACCGTCCGGCATGCGATCAATATCAAGGAGTATGGCCTCACCGATGAACGGGAGCAGGCGCTGAAGGCAGCCGGGTGCTGGGTTGACTGCGCTTATGAGTCCTTCCATGAGGTGGAACCGCCTAACGTACAGACTCCCGGCACGCATCTGTGCCTGACGCTTTCGCGCAAGAGCCCTCTGGGGATCATGGAAAAATGCACGCGCGAGTGGATCGGCTGGGGCGTGAAGGACGGCAAGGTGGTAAGGGACGAGACCACGCCGGCCTCGATGCTCTGCGAGGAATATCTGAAAAAGGTCATTATCCACTCCACCGTCGAGGCGCAACAGTTGAGCAGGTTCCTTCCCGACCTCTATGCCCAATACAAAGACAAGCCGGACGATGAAGATTAATGCCGATGGCGGCAACTGAGGGCAAAATGGCTCCGGCAGCGCGGCAGCCGGTTCTTGAAAGAAGGACAACGCCAGGCCAGGAACTGCACGTATGAATCTTTCGCCGATCGGTCTTATCTTCGCCGCCGCCGTTGCCGTGTTTCTGGCGATCGGGCAGGTCGCCAACAAAAAGGTGGTCGAGGGCCAAAACGTAGTTGCCGCGGTCTTTTGGATACGGGCGTTTGCGGTGCCGGTATTCGCTGTGGTCCTGCTGGCGCTCGCCCTGCGGGGTTCGCCCCCCTTGATTCATAGTCCTGCGGCACTGGCGCCTGGGGACCTTACCAACATTCCCGCATTGGCAGAGCAATTGAGAAATCCCGCCAACCCCGCTATGCGGAGGATTGCCGGCAGTTTGTCGGAGACTACCGGGAAACTGCTTGCGGATTCCGGCGGTGGCGCGAATGATGCGGAGCTTTCAAAGGCACTAAGGGCAGATTTTAGCGGCAACCGCATCCTTGGAGGAGATCTTCTCTACAACCCGCGCGACTTTGCAGGTGTTTCACTATCCGCTGAAACGCTGCGAGTGCTTGGGAAGAACCCACGCGGCGAAGTGCGCAGGTATGCCAATCGCCTGTTGCTCGAAGATTTATTCCCGGGATCCATCGCGCGGAAGCCGGATTGCAATCTATTTGGAATTACAAGTCTTTCGGTTCGTCCCCAGCTGGCGTTCGGCATCTATCTGCTGATCGAGGTGGTTCTGGTCGTCTGGTCGCAATTCCTGAACAGCCTGGCATTGAAGGTATCGCCGATCTCGCTATGCGTACCATTTACCGCCTTTGCACCGATCACCGTGCTGATTGCCGGGTACCTGGTTCTGGGCGAGATGCCTACCGTGATCGGGCTCATCGGGATAGGCCTGATCGTAATCGGTGGAGTGCTGATGCATCGCAAACTCTTTGCGGTCAGCTGGAAGGCTCCGATCGAAGCCATCGTCAGGGAAAAAGGCAGCCGTTACATGTTGCTGTCGGTGCTGATCGCCGCGGTCTTTACTCCGATAGAAAAGCAGCTGATTCTAATGAGCGATGCCCTGACCGCCGTCTTTTATTACGGCGCGGGAACATTGGTCGCATTCTCGATTTTGTGCGGCGTGCTGCGCGCTCCCGTCAAACAGGTCCTGCGGCAAAAGCCCGGATGGGCCATGCTTTGCGGGTTGCTGGATGCGTCGATGACGCTCACGCAGTTCGTCGCCGTGATGTTTTTGCCGGTTGTCATCACCAATTGCATCAAGCGCGCGGGCATAGTACTGACGGTTCTCGCCGGATGGCTGTTCTTCAGGGAGCGGGAGATTGCGGACCGGCTGATCGGGTCGCTGGCGATGGTGGGAGGGATTGCGCTCTTCTATCTGCCGCTTCGCCTTCCACAAGCTCTGATCCTGGCTGGACTGGTGGTTGCGGGACTGGCTGTGGCTCTATATATGACGCGCAAAGCAGCGAGCGCATGCGCCCTGGCTGAGGAGCTCGCGCGGACTTGATTCGGTGGCAGGCGCGGCATTGGCGCGCATTCGTTATTTGGCAGCCACGAGTTGTATTGAGATGATGCGTACTGGAAGAGGAGAAGCAAATGAAAGTGGGAATGCGAATCCGAGCGCTATGTCTCTTTTTTTTCCTGGCGGGAATTGGAATGGTGGAAGCCCGGGGTGAAGTTAAGGATGCTTTGCGCGTTGGTACCGCAAAGGTGGACATTACGCCTTCAGACCCTTCCAGGGTGACCACGCTTTGGGAGGTTTCCTTCACAGGCGTTCACGACAGAACCTATGCGCGCATCATCGTCATCGACAATGGCGTGACTTCGGCGGCTCTTGTGGCCATCGACACGGTCGAGCTGACCGATGCTTCGTCGCTTGTGGCGCGTATCGCCAAAGAGACCGGCATTCCGGCAGCCAACATTATTCTTGCCGCCTCGCATGCCCACAGCACGCCGATGTGGAGCCTGATCAACGCTGAAGGACAGCGCAAAGCCGGCCCTGGCGGCGCGGCATTCCTCGCCAAGGTCTCGGACGATCTTGTGGCGGGGATCAAGCAGGCCAAGGCCAACTTGCAGCCGGCCAGAGTCGGCGTGGGCTCTGGAACAGCCGACATCAATGTCAATCGCGATGTGCCCGATGGCCACGGCGGCTACGGCTTTGGCGTCAATCCCAGCGGTCCGTCGGACAAGACCGTATGGGTGCTGAAGTTTGAAAGCCTCACCGGCGAGCCGCTCGCCCTGTTCATCAACTATAGCGTTCACGCCACCGTGGTCGGCTCCGGAAACAGCCTGCTCTCTGCCGATCTGCCTGGAGCAACCTCGCGCTACGTCGAGCAGGCCTATGGCGGCAAGATTGTGGCGCTATGGACGAGCGGCGCGGCCGGCGATCAGCATCCGGTGATCTCGACCGACGGCTCCGATTCGCAACAGGTTTTCAAAGCGGTCGACGATCTCGGCCAGACCCTCGGCAAAGAGGTCGTCCGCGTCGCCAATAGCATCAAGGATACAAACTCGAAGATCAGGCTCTGGGCCGCGGATAAGACCTATACCTGCCCGGGGAAGAAAGCAATCACCGGACCCCATCCCGATGGGCCGCTCACCGTGGAAGCGACCGGGCCAGTCAGTTTTCGGTTGGGCGTACTGATGATCGATAAGATCGCGCTGACCCAGGTATCGGCTGAAGTCTACACGAAGATCTATTGGGAGATGCGCCAGAGGTCACCCTTCGCCAATACCATGATGGTCACGCTGGTCAACGGCAGAGCAGGTTACATTCCCGACGACGCCTCCTTCGACCTGGGAACCCAGGAGGCTGTCGGATCGACCCTTCAGAAAGGATGCGGAGAAACCACGATCGTAAACGGCCTTACCGACCTCATGAAGCAGTACTGAGCCGGCCGGCGGCCGCCGCAAGCGTCGATGATCGTGATTCGAAGAATGACGAGAACAAATATGCCCGAAAAAATATTTGCCTATGTTGGTAACTGGAGCTTCCAGCCAAAACCTCAAAAAGGGAAAGGCATCTCCATTTTCGAGTATTGCGCTGAAAATGGCGACTTGAAGCTGATGGAAACAGTTCGTCCGGATGTGGCGGCGGGCCAACTCTGTCTGGATGCCGCCCATAGGATGCTCTATGCCGTTGATGAACGCGGCGAGCGTCGCGGGGAGATCGGCGGCGGCGGCTACGTGATGGCTTTTCGCATTGACGCGGCGACCGGAACACTGACTCTGGTCAATGAGAAGGAATCCCTTTCCCCCGAGCCGTCGTATCTCTGCATGGACAAATCCGGGAAGTATCTGGTGGCGTGCCACTGCTCCGATCCATTTCATGTAACACAAATCCGCAAGCGTCCGGACGGAAGCTACGGCAATGAGGTGCTGTTTTGCGATACAGGCCTGGCCATGTTTCGCATCAACGAGGACGGCAGCCTGGGGGAGATCTGCGATGTCTCCATCACGCAAGGCTCCGGCGGAAAGAACCCTCGCGCTCAAGTGAACATTGATCCGGTCTCTGGCCATATCCAGTGGGTGGAAGTCATTTCCCGTCTGCATTCCGTTGTCGCCGCTCCGAGCGGAGAGATGCTCGCCGTTTGCGACAAGGGGATGGACAGAATTCACACCTATCGAATCGATCGCGAAAACGGCAAGCTTCTCCATCTGGACACATGGTACGCGGAGGAAGTTGCCTGCTTCCCGCGCTATGCCGCCTTCCATCCCACGCTTCCGGTTTACTATGCAAATAACGAAAACTACGCCGGCATCAACAGTTTTCATTACGACGAGAAGACCGGAAAACTGGACCTTATCAAAAAGCTGTTTCTACTGCCGGAAGATCCCGGCATTGTGGATGGCAAGCCGGTCGGTGCGCAGGATATTCTGGTGCACCCCAACGGAAAACACTTGTACTGCACCCTCTGCGGCCTGAATCTGATCGTGGTATGCAATCTGGACGAGAATGGCCTGCCGGCCGTCAAGCAGTTAGTTAATTGCGGCGGGAAAATGCCTCGGGGACTCGCCCTCTCTCCCGACCGGCGGTTCCTGCTCTCCGGCAACATGCTCTCCGGAGACATCACGACCCTCGCTGTGCATGAAGATGGCTCGCTGACCTCTACCGGGAAGGTTTTTGAAGCCGTCTCACCGTCGGCGATCCGGTTTTTCACGGCGGAAACTTAAGACGCCTCTGCAGTGGGTGGGTTTGAGCCTATCAGTGAATTAAGGGGCGAAGAATGGAAAGGGAAGACAAGAACAGTCTGCATATTGATGCGGCTGAAAAGCACGAAGGGGTGTCACGCCGCGGGTTTTTGGCGGGCACCAGCGGTGCGGCCCTGACCGCGGCAACAGCCGGCTTGCTGCGCAACCGCGCGCTTGCCCAGCCAAGCAGCCAACCACCTGCACCTCAAGTCACCGACGACGGGCCTGTTCCGGCCAACAAAGAAAAGATCGTCGAGAAGGGCGTTTGGGTCGTAATGGAAAGCGGAGCCTTGCGCTATCTGAAGATTGGGGAAGGGGCATCGCTGACCGCGCCCGAAGGCAAGAGTTTAACCATGACGGTCGAGGGCGTCGGGACGGCCATCAAGCCGGGCACTTATAAGGGCGATATCTTTCTCACGATCGCTGACAGATTGACCATGTTGCCGGTCGGCATGATGGCGACCGGCAAGCCGAAAGAATACCGTGCTGCTATTTTCGTGAAGGACGGCAAGTACGTTCAAGAGAAATCTGTCCCGGCCATTGTCCGCGGCGGCAAGGTGAGCGACAGTGCCGCGATTGGCGTCTCCATCATGGGCTGTGAAGACTCATTCAACGGCATCATTGTTGCCGGCAACAGTGAATACACAATCGAGGGAGCCAGGATCGAATTCGAAGGCATGAGCCGCAACGAATTCGTTGGCGAAGGCGCGGGGATCTACTGTAGTGGCAACTCCAAGGTCACGGTCGACAACTCCACTATAAAAATCAGCGGTGTAACGAGAACTGCCGTCAATGTCTGTGGAAACGGTGTAGCGACCTTCAATAACTGCCGGATATCGAACGATAGCCCGGCCACGGATTATATGTTTCCAACTTGGACGCACGGTTTTAAAGGAAGCAACCGCGTCACATTTGCCTGCGACAATGCTACCAGTTATTACAATAACTGCCATATCAGCGGCAACGGATGGGGCGTTTTGGGCCACGACGGCGGAACCCGCCTCCGTATGTATGTCAAAGACAGCACCATTGAGCTTACTGGTCCCCGATCGCGAGGCTACGGCGGATTTTCCATCGGCGACGATTGTCTTATCTCTTACGACCATTGCACCGTGAATGCCCAGGGCTATCCACTCATCATAAGCGGCAACACGAGCAAAAGCGACGCTGAAATCAAGGGCGGCACAGTCATCAATTCCACGCTCTATGGCGTCATGATGTTTAACGTCTTAAGCAGTGATCTTAAGATCGACAAAGCCATTTTCAATACGGACTCCTCCGTGTTCGTGGTTAAGGGAGCTGGTTCGGCCTCGATCAGCATAAACAATGCGGTGATGAAGCCGGGCAACGGCGTTATTTTGCAGCTTATGGACAGTGACGCGCCCGACGAAAAGATATACCAGGAATTCATTGTGCCCGTCGGGCAAATCGATGGGCCAATTCCGGGTCGCGATCTGACGACGGCGCATCCTGAAGAGGATATCTTTATGACCGTTGCCAATACCGAGGTGGCCGGGCACTTCTACAACTCCACCACCAACCTGAAAGCCAATTGTAATAAGAACGCAGCAAAAGTTGTCTCTGGGCGCATACCTGGCTATCCCAAGGAGATCCTCGATGCCATGGCTGCCGCTTCTTCTTTTATGCCCGTCGCGGCCAGCAAGCAGAATGTTCGTTCCTTTGATGACCTGCAGGAGCCGAAGAACCTCGAAATCAAGTTTGTGAATGCCAAGGTCAAAGGTGTTATCAGCGCAGCCGTCGCCGCTTATAGGGAAGGCGTGACGGTTATTGATTACATCAACTGCCTGGAACTTAGTGCGATAACGCAAACTGCACGCGAAACGGTGAACAACGGTGTGATCGTTTCATTTGACAAGAACAGTGTCTGGACGGTGACCGGGACATCGTATTTGACTTCGCTCACGATCGACGATGGCGCAACGATCGTTGCCCCCAGCAGCAAGACCCTGACGATGACCGTCGATGGCGTGAAAACGAAGATATCCCCGGGAGCCTATAAAGGAAAGATCGTCATGGCGGTTATCTAGGTTTATTCCGCAGAATCTGTGTTCCGTGGCGACTCCGGACCAACTCGAAAAGAGGAAATGAAAGTGAAAAGAGTGTCTTTAATCTTAGCGGCATGTTGTGCGTTAGCCATCGTCATGGCGTCTTCGGCAATGGGGCAAAGCGCGAATAGCGCGAGCGCCGACGGACCGGCCGCGAAGAACAAGCACATAAAGAGCGCAACCGCCATCGGCGAGGTCTTCGGAGATGGAGAGAAGTTTACCGCTATAGCCATCGAATACGACAAAGACATCGATCAATCAAAGCTCTCTCCGGCGGCCTTTTCGGTCACCGGCAGGACGATCACAAAAGTCTACGCCAACAACGCACCTGCCAAGGCGTCGCAAAGCGTCAACGGACGGTATGTCGTGATCGAGCTTTCGCCAGACGATGCGACCGCTGCTGTCTATTCTGGGGGTCCGGGAAGCGGCGGCGGCCCAGGCGGACCGGGTGGACAAGGCGGACCCGGTGGGCCAGGTGCACAAACAGGACAAGGTGGCCCCGGCGCTTCTCCCAATGGGCAGGCAAATGGAGCAGGGGCCCGTCAGCCGATGGGCATGGGCGGGGCAACGCAAAAGCCCGCAAAGGCTTCCGTGGCCCAGGTTGGAGAGGTCACGACCGCCACGAACGAAAAATATCCTGGAGACCAAACGGCATTCGAGAACAACAAAACCATCAATCTGATCGCCGATGATTTCAAGCAGTTTACATTCAAGGATCCGGCGACCGGGATGAGTCTGCCTTATAACCTCTACATTCCCAGGAATTACAACAGGAATAAGCCGTATCCTCTGGTGCTGTTTATGCACGACGCGAGCGTAACCGGCGCCGGAACCACCAGAACTCTAACCCAGGGGCTGGGCGCTGTCATTTGGGCCACGCCGGCTGAGCAGGCAAAGCACGAGGCCTTTGTGCTGGCGCCCGCCTTTGGCGCCGGCTTCGGTACAGAAGGCGCCACCGGAAATACCACGGCCGATACCGTCGTGCACCTGTTGAACTCCGTCACCAGCCAATACAGCGTGGATAAGAACAGGATATATACCACCGGCCAATCGTTTGGTTGCATGATGTCTCTTGCCATCATGATCAAGTATCCTGACCTGTTCGCAGCATCGATGCTGGTCGCCGGCCAACGTGACGCGCAGCTTACCTCCGTGCTGGTTCACAATCAAATGTGGATCATCGTTTCCGAAGGAGACACGAGAGCTTTTCCGGGCATGAATGCATCGGTAGAAGTCTGGGAAAAAGGGGGGGCAAAGATCAGCAAGGCTACGTGGAATGCCCGCCAGAGCGATGCCGAACTGTCGGCCGAAGCTATGAAGATGATTGCAGAAGGCAATAATATCAAGTACACGACGTTTCTCAAGGGCACGACTTTACCCGTAGGTCACGCGCCGGACAATGAGCACATGCAGACATGGAAGGTCGCATACTCGATTACGGCCGTGAGGGACTGGCTCTTTTCCCAGGAGAAGTCGACTGCGCGATAGTGAGTTTTTGGATCCTGCAGAACAATCATCACTAAACCTGGTGAGACTAGCCTGATGCTCGGCACATTAAAAAACGAACTTCTCGTAAGGAGGCGTGATCATGAAGACCAAGAGATTTTCATCCATTGCGTTGACGATTCTATTCGGTGCGCTGGGAACGTACGCATATTCAGCGGCGGCCAGTTCCTTTGAGGCGTCGATGAGCGGCGCTGGCGTATCGGAGACTGCGTCATCTACCAAGTCGGAAAGCGCCGATGCTCATATAGCAAGCGTCGTTGCAATCACCGAGGTGTTTGCGGACGGCTGGAAGGTCTCGGCTGTTGCGGTCAAATATGACAAGAACATCAGCGATGCATCGCTTTCTCCATCGGCGTACACGGTTACAACGGAAGTGCCCGGACAGAAGATCACTAAGGTCTATACCAGTACCGACGGGGAGAAGACCGATAAAAGAGGACTGAATGGCCAATATGTCATCCTGGAGCTTTCGACGGATTATGTAATACCAGTTTTCACGGGCACAGGCGCGCAGTCCGCGAATTTAGGTCCAGGAGCGATGAGCCCAAGGCAGGGACCCATGGCTCCGGGGCAGGGGCCTGCGAGCTCCGGTCCAAGCGCAGCAAGCGAAAAAGAAACTCTGACCTTGAATTCCGAGGTGGTAACCAAGGTCGGGAATATATCGTGGGATCCGTCGGCGCATCCCGCGACTCTAAAGTCTTCAGCGCACGGCGGAAACGGGAAGACCGTATCTGTTACTCAGGTGGGAAGTATAGCCGCGACCGACGGGATGACAATCACCGCTGGTTCCAGCGCGAAGGATAATGAGTACTGCAGGAATCTGATCGTCGATGGTTTCATGAAGGCCGACTACAATGGCGCCGATGGCCGCAGGGCGAAATACAATATTTACTTTCCTCGAGATTACGATGCTGCCAAAACATATCCAGCTATTGTGTTCCTGACGGGCAACCACGAGGGACATGGCCGTCATGCAGACGTATTGATTCAGGGACTTGGCGGCGTCATTTGGGCTGACAAGAAGGAGCAGGCAAGGCATGAGTCCATTGTCATTGTGCCTGCATTCGGGGAGCCTCTTGTGAATGAGAATCTTGAACCGGTAGAGCGGCAGGGTCCCCAAGGCCGGACTGAGAATCAATATCAGAGCGTTCTAGCCACAATGGATTATCTGCTAGAGAAGATCCCAAACATCGATAAGAACCGGATTTATCTGACTGGGCAAGGAGAAGGCGCCAGAGCGGCGATGAAGATGATGTCGGACCGCCCCGATATGTTTGCCGCGGCGCTGCTTTTTTCGCCTGACTATGATAAGGCCAAGATTTCGAAGTTATCGAAGAACAGGATGTGGATTGTGGTTTCCGAAGGTGACACTCAGTCTTATCCCAGCATGGAAGCAGGCATGAATAGCCTCAAGGCGGCGGGGGCGAGCATCAGCAAAGCTATATGGAACGGTCAGGCAAATGCTTTTCAATTTGCATCTTACGTCAGCGGCATGATCAAGGAAGGTAGCAGCATCAAATACACGGTTCTGAAAAAGGGGACAGTTGTGCCGCCGGGCGTCTCCGATGATGCCGTCAACAATCATGCATATACGTGGCGGATCGGTTATTCGTTACAAGGTTTAAGGGACTGGATTTTCAGCCAGAGCAAATGAGTGGCCGGGGCCGCATTAAGAGGTAGTTCGGCAAAATGAAAGGTCGAAGATGATGAATTCCATCAAGAGGACCCCAACGCGGAACAATTTCATTCTTTCGTTAGGCTTTGTTCTCTTCTTCTCGCTGCTGTTCGCTTCTTTCTCCTTCGGGCAGGCACAGCATGCATCCGGGACGCAGAGCGGCACACGCGCAGGGATCATTCCGCCGCCGGACGAACAGCATGCGTCGCACGAAATCGGAATCTGCGGCGCCAAGCACTTCGAGCCGCGGCTCGAGTTCTGCGATACGAGGAACACTCGCGTCTACCGATATGTGAAAATCGGGACCCAGATATGGATGGCCGAGAACCTGGATTATGGAACGATGGTGCCTGGCAACGAAGATCAAACGCAGCCGGGCGAAAAATACTGTCTCTACGACATGGGGAGCGACTGCGCCGCCCTCTACCAGTGGGCTGAGGCTATGGGGCTCAATTACAGCTTCAACACCAAGGCGGCGACTCTTAAGGGGAAGGTGCAGGGCGTTTGTCCCAGCGGCTGGCATATCCCCGGTTCGGCGGAATGGGATACGCTTCTAGCCGTTGTGGACAAGGAGCAAGGTAAGGAAAATGAGGCCGCGACGCTGATGTACTATTCCAAGGACGACAACTTCAAATGGAAGACCAACACGGATCCCGATAATATGATGCCGAAAGATAAGTATGGGTTCGAGGTTGTTTCTACCGGCCAGCGAGTGCTGAAAGCGCAGTGTCCTGTTGGCGTTGGAAACACCACTTACTTCTGCAATGCCCACGATACAGCCATGTTCTGGACTTCGGATGAAGCAAGCAGTAACGATCCTGCGATCGCTGCCGGCATTAACTTCACCGAGGACGTAGCCAATGTGGGCAAGATGCCGATGTCCATGGGCGGCCCCGGTGGGCCAGGCGGACCAGGTGGACCAGGTGCGCCCATGCCCCAAATGACAGATGCACAGAAGGCAGACATGCAGCAAAGAGAGGCGCAGAAGACACCGGCACAAAAGACTTACAAAGAAGCACAGAAGATTTACGGCTACGCAATCAGGTGTGTTAAGGACTAGAACCGGTTTGAATCATGCTCGTCATAGGGACCGGAAGCGTCGTTTTCATACAGCTGGCCGGACCATACTGAAGATGTTTCAGCGTGAAACTGGTGACGCGCTACCCATCTTCTGCTCTGACATTGGGAGTTTTAGGTTATGGATGTTGCGGCTGCGCCGGAGCTGCTTGCTGCGCCGGAGTCAGTTGCTTCGAGGGAATTTGAGTTGCCGGCAACGAGGATGGCACCTGGGTTGTGGGAATCACAAATGCCTCCGGCTTGAGTTTGCCGCGATGACAAGTGCCGCACGTGACCGGAGCCATATTCGAAGCGATCAACTTTTTGTTGATCGCTCCGGTCAACAGATACATCTGCGCGGACGCTTTGTAAGCCGACAGGGCATCGTCGTAAGGCATGATCTCAGGGTTGCCCATGGCATTCAGATTCTTGGGGTCCGTGGTGACGGTGTGGCAGGTGATGCAGTGACCTCCGATTGCAGCCCTCCACTCAGTCATGATGTCAGCCAGCTGTTGCATGGTGGCGTCTTTTGGCAATACGGCAGTGTGGATGGGAACGGTGGTCCATATCTTTTCGCCCCCGGGATAAGCTGCATTGCCTTGTCGAGCTGGCTGGGATTGAGCTGTGATGGTGGTAATAGAGATTATGGCCAAAACAGCCGCAGCTACGGTAGACGGAAGTCTCATGGAGGCTTTACCTCGCGATGGGAATAGGATGATTTGGCAACTATACCATGGGAAAGCTGAGTTTCCAGAGGGTCACCTGTGGGTATGGAGTACATGTGCCGCCTTGCCTGCACAACTGGTTTATTGCTTGAAAAGAAGGGAAAAAATCTTTCCTATGTCCAAGGGAATGAGAAAGGTATCCGCCATGGGGCCACTGGCCCTGTTGTGTTTGGCGTTTCTGGCCGCCGGCATCGTTCCACTCTGTTCCGCGCAGCTTCCGCAGTCCGTGAAGATCGACAGCGGGGCGGTGAGCGGAGTTCAGAGCGCAAAGGGCGACGTGAAAAGTTTCAAGGGCGTTCCGTATGCAGCGCCTCCGGTTGGGGAAACACAAAGGTTGCCACCAGAAGAGCATTTCTGAAAACCGCCGGACAGGGAACATTGGCGGCGGGTCTGGGCTTCAGCCTCTCAGAAAGCGCGGGCGCCAAAGCTGCGGGAGTGAGAAAGGACGCGTCACCTGCGGAGCGAATCACGAAAGAGTTGCCGATTCTCGTGGCAGCTGAGAAACCGCAAGCGACGGAATACCGTTGCGACGTTGTGGTGATTGGCGGCGGCTTTGCGAACGGAACCTGGAACCACTTTGTTCCGGTAGTAATTCTCTGAGACCTCGGGAGAAATGAAAACATGAGAAGAAATAGCATGTTCCTGATATTTGCAGTGATGATGTCATTCGGCGCATTGTTTGTTCTTCCGTCGATGGCGCAAAACCTGGAGATCAAAACTACCTCAATTCAGCTTTCCGATACGGCGCAAGCCATCCTGTATGAGCCGGCCGCTCCCGGTGATAAGAGTCAAATTGCTGTGTTAGTGCTGCATCCCACCGGGGGGTATTTACATTTTTCCGCTTGCACGGAGCTATCCAAGCGCGGCTATCGCGTGCTATGCGCCGGAAACTCCACATGGAGCGCCAACAATAAGGAAGGCATCGATAAGAAACTTCTGGACGTTAAGTTGGGCGTCGCATATCTCCGCGCATACCCCGGAGTCCGGAAAATCGTACTTTTTGGACACAGCGGAGGAGGAATGCTGATGTCCGCTTACCAGAACATCGCCGAGAACGGACTGAAAGCCTGCCAGGGGCCGGAGAAGATCATCAAATGCTCCGACAGTCTGGCGGATATGCCCCCGGCCGATGCAATTATGTTATTCGATGCGCACTATGGAGATGCTGTAGTTAACGAATTGTTTGCGTGGAATCCATCCGTTGCAAACGGAGCAGTGGTGAATGCGGACCTGGATCCATACAACCCCAGGAATGGGTACGATGCCAAGGGATCGAAGTACAGCGAGGAATTTCTTCATAAGTACCAGGCCTCGGTCGGGAAAATGATGAATCAGTTGATTCAGGATGCGCTCGCCAAATACGCGGCCGCTAATGCGGACAAAAGCGGCAGCCGCGACAACGATTTATTTTCTGTGCCCGGATCCGGCACCCGGCTTTGGTCGCTGGATCCTCGGCTTCTATCGCACACACACAACGCCTGGCCGCTCTTGCATTCTGACGGGTCAATTACGACGCAGGTCGTTTACTCGGTTCGTTTTGCAGGCGGCCAGGGCGGTCCTGGCGGGCAGGGCGGGCCCGGCAGGCAGGGGCAGTACCCGCTCCGTGAGTTCCTCAACACGTATGCAATCCGTGTAACTGATGATTTTGGATATGGCGAGGATTCCGTTCGCGGCATCGACTGGTCGTCAAACTACGCTTGTGCGCCCGGCAATGTGAAAGGCATAAAGGTTCCATTGCTCACGATGGGAATGACGGGCTCCTATGAATACCTGTCGGAAGAACTCGTTTATCAGAATGCCAAAAGCGCCGACAAGACGATCGCGTTTGTGGAAGGGGCCACCCATACGTTCACCCCGTGCGCTCAATGCGAAAAGACTCCTGGCCAATACGGTGACACGGTCAAGACTCTCTACGACTATGTCGACAAATGGCTGAGCCAGAAGGGGCGGTTTATCGACGACGAGAAATAAGCTGGGAGGCGTGTGCTGCAAGCCTATTTCCTTTCAGGACGGGCAATGGTCTGAGGATTGGAAATCGAATCCATTGCCCCGAGCACGCCTCGGCAAGGAGATAAAAACTCCGAGAATGCCGCGGTTTGCCGAAAGATTCGCCCAGTCGCTGGAGATACTCAGCGAGCTCCAACAACTGGGCCGTAAGGTTCCCGATGGAATGTCTGCGCCCGCTTGAGTTCAGCGGCCAATCACGATCACTGTAAGGGTGTCAGCAAGATAGGGAGAAGTACCGCCCGGCCCACCAGGGCCACCTTGTGGTCCGCCCTGACCGCTGGGTCCACCTTGCCCACTGGGGCCCTGCGGGGGACCCTGCTGTCCGGATTGCGGTCCACCCTGGCCCTGACCCTGCGGCGGTCCACCCTGGGGCGGGCCCTGTTGTTGCACCTTCGCATTCGGGTCCTTTTCGGCTGAGATCGTATACACGCGGTCCGAAGCCGGGTCGTAAGTCATGGTGCGCGCGCCGGACATGGTCGGCAGCTTTTCGATGGTAGGATAGCCGGCCTTATTGGCGTCGACCACGGAGAGCAGGCCGTCGCGCGTGGAGGCGAAGGCCAAATGGTACTTGGCGCTCCAACCGGCGCTGTCGGGGCCGTCGCCGATTTCGGAGGTGGCGAGAACCTTGCCGGAGTTAATGTCAACCACGTACATCTTCTTGCCGTCGCAGGCCTGGAAGATGCGGTTTCCTTCCGTGTCGACGGCCAGTCCGGAAGCATCCTCGCAGCCGGTCTTCCACTGCGCCGTAATCTTTCCGATCTTTGCGTCGATGCGGAGAATATCGCCTTCAAGGTTGCCGTATACGTTGCCCTTGCCGTCAACGGCCGCAGCCTCAAGGCTCCGGGCCGTGGGGACGGTCGTGACCAGCTTTTGCGTGGTCGTATCGACGGCCGTAGCAGTGGCGCCACCGGAGCCACGGTTGAATGTCCAGATCGTCTTGGTCACAGGCTCGTAAGTAATTCCATCGGCGCCGCCCACCGCAACGGTTGTTACCTTGGCAAGGGTGCCGCGATCGAATACGACCACTCCGCTGCCGTCGGAGATGTAGCCGTACTTGCCTGTGGCGTCGTAGCCGATGCCGTGGGATCCCTGAAGGCCGCCAACGGAGCCGACGACCTTGCCTGTGGAGGTATCAACCACATCCACCTTGGTACCGTGGGAAATGAAAAGACGATGACTCGCCGGATCGACGCTCAGGTAATCCCAGCGGTTGCTGCCTCCGATCTTCCACTTGGCGACAACATGATAAGGCTGCTGCTGCGCCTGCAGGAATACCGGCGCGACAGCGACGCCGCCGGCCAGAGCCGCGGCACAGAGAAATCCGAAGAACAATCGAGGTGCGTGAAACTTGATCATGAAGCGCTCCTGAAGAGTGTTGGGAAGTTACATAAAGTCTGACGAAATCCGCGAGCCTATGTGTACAAGACTTGCGATAAAGAAGAAAACAGTTCATCCTGCCTTGAGGTTCGCTTTAGAACAGCCGCGGCGCAAAGTCATTAAGCGCCCTGCGCCAGGTCGCCCATTCGTGAACCGTGCCGGGTACTTCTACCAGAACCGTCTTAATGCCCATTTTGTTCAGGGCGTCAGTCGTAGTGTGGGCATAATTGAAGATACCTGGCTCAGCCGTGCCGGTATTCCAATAAAAGAGATGGACCTTCTTGTTGAACTCGTCTGGCCTTGTGAATTCGCCATTGAACGCCGTCTTCAGATCGAATTCCGAGTAAGGAGCGCGGCTGAAAAGGCCGATGTAGGAGAACTTGTCAATGTTGTAGCCGCCCACGGTCAGTGCAAAGTTACTCCCTCCGGATAGACCGGCGATGGCCCGGTGGTCGCCATCGGCGATGGTGCGGAAGTGGGAGTCGATGTAAGGGAGAACCTCCTTGACGAAGACCTCCTCGATGGCCGTATTTGGCTCAGGCCGCGCAGGACCTCCACCCGGGGCCTGATGCGGCGCCTCTGCATTCGGCAGCGGCACCGCCCTCACGGCGCTAAAGGTATCCATCACAATAAGCATCGGCTTGGCCTTGCCCGTCGCGATCAGGTTATCAAGGATAAAGTTGGCGTGACCCTCTTTCACCCAATCGGTCTGATCCTCGCCGCCGCCATGCATCAGGTACAGAACCGGATAGCGCTTGCTCGGGCTCGCATCGTAATCGGGCGGCGTGTAAACGAAAGAATTTCGCCACTTATTGGTGACATTGGAGAAATACCATATCTCCCGAACCTGCCCGTGAGGAACATCCTTGATCTGGACGGCATCAAAGCTCGGGTCCGGCACCTCGACCGCGCTGAACCGTCCGCCAAAGATGTCAACGATCTCGGTATTGGGGTCGGCCACCTTGAGACCGTCGATGTCTAGACTGTATTCGTGCAGGCCGGGACGAGCCGGAGGCGTGGTCGCAGTCCAGTTGCCATCGGCGTCCTTGGTCATCGCGTAAGGCCCTGCCCCCAGGCCGCTGATGCCGTCGTTATCGGCTCGACCTACGCTCGGCTCAATCTCCACCTTTTGCGCCAACGGCGCCCTGACTCGAAAAGTAACGCTCCCATCCGCGTGGATGCACGGATACTGAGCATTGCCCACGTTCGTGGACGCGGGCTTGCAATCGCTCGGAGCCTGGGCAGCAACCTGGCCCGCAGGCTGGGCCCAGCACGCCGCCGCGAATAACCCCAGCACTGAAACAACCACACACGATATGATTCGATTCCGCATGATTCTTCTCCTTTGTTGCGGTTATCCTTTGGCGAAAGCGACCATCGACATCAGGTCGGTAAGTTGTATCGCATTAAGATACTCGAGAGTGTCGTGATACGTATCGTAATTGTGGATGAACATGCGGTGGATCACGACGATGGCGTTGGCCAGTTCGGCGTCGCCCGGTGCGTTGTCGAAGCTGCCGAGCAGGCTCCCCTTAAGGAGCGCGTAGCAGACGTTGAAGAACTTAAAGTTGTCCCAAACATTTGGTTCGGTGACAGGCATCATGCTGCGCAGATACTGGCAGACCATGACATGCTCGAGGAGCGTTTTGTTTTCACCGAGGAAGTTGGCGAGTTTTTGCTTGCGGTCTCGATAGATCAGCGTGTCGATCGGCTTCAGCCTGCACTGGAATTGCCCGTTCTCTTCCGCTTCTTCAACTTCGATGCCCAGCCCGTCCAAAACACGCCTCGCACGTTCCTGGTAGGGCGACAAATTGATAAAGCGGACGAAAGTGTCTCCGTTCACGGTCAGAAGCGCTTTCGGCCCAATCGAGTATTTGTCATATTTGTGCAGAACCTGCTCCAGGTTCTCCATTTGCAGGAACCTGTCCATGGAACCCGGGAGTTCCGCGACTCGCCCGTTTCTCTCCACCCAATCAATCAGGCTCATCGCATGGGCCAGCAGCACCATCCGGTCGTCAAGGGGAAAGCGGCGATCCTCCAAGATGGCAAGTCCCCATTGGATAAGCTCCGGATACAGTTCCAGGAGCGGCCTTCTTTCAAAGTTCCTCTTCTCAATCCTGGCGTGGTAGTAATTTCTTGTTAGTAATTTGCTCTCACTGACCAGACGGATGGGGTCTGCCTTGCGCAGCAGCAGTTCGACGATCGCCTCGCACGATAACGAGGGGAAGATGTATTCGTCATGGCCGAAGAAGATATAAGTGTTTGGAAAATTGTCGCAAGCCGCACACAGGCCTTCGCCGCGCAGCTTTTTCCATCCGCAAAGGCCCTCCCCGGTGAGAAACGAGCAGAAGCCGTCAGGCCGCATCAAACAGAGCGCATAATCTTCGTCCATCTGGCTTACTGGATTACGTCGCAGGTTATCTTCTGCAAAAGCGCGGCATTCCGAACTTAGCTTGCCGCCCCTCGATGCCTCGAATTCCTCTTTTGTCAGGCGGATCTCCCAGTCGCGGCAGCAGGTGCGGCGGCACTCTTCGCGCTTGCAGGCGAATTCATGCAAGAAGTCCGGATAGATCTGCCGTGCCGTCATAACTTGCTCCCGTTCCTTCATGGAGTAATAGAACACCCCCTCCGAATGCCAGAAGCGAAAGGGGCAAGATCCCATTCCGATCATGACTTGAGCAGACGGAGCGGAAGGACGGGACATGCTTAGTCCATCAGCGAAGTATGGCGGAGAAGAACACCGGAACGCGCCGCCCCACCGCAGTCCCAAGCCTGGCCAGGAAAAGCTCAAAACCTTTGCGCTGGCTGTGCGTTCTGCTGTCCTCCGGACCCCCCGTTCGATGGCGCTCCAGGCCCTCCCTGTCCTGCCGGCCTTACAAACTCTGCCGGGCCGCCGTAGCCTCCCTGTCCCTGGTTCTGCAGATCACTTGGGATCGCATCCTTCGGCTCCGATGCGTACTCGCCGGTTTTTCCCAGGCGCTCTTCGATGTTGGTCAGGGCGGGCGAGGCATTGATGAAGTGGTTGGCGTCGATGCCGTGCGTGGCGCTCATGGGCACGATCGGGAACATGTGGCTCTGAAGCGAGAGTTGCAGTGAGCCGCCCAGGCAGGAGTAATAACACATGCCGCAGGCCTGGCAATTTTCAGGGTAGGCAATGATGGACTTATTAGCGTCTTCAGAAAAGCGGAACACGTCCATCGGGCAAATATTGATGCAGTTCCTGCAGCCTATGCACGCATTTAGATCGTATCTTTCAATGGCCATGGTCTATAGATCCTTTCACAGCTTAAGATCGGCGGGCGCTCCGGCTGCCGTCCATTCTTTTTTCACGGGCTCGAAGCTCAGCGCGGGCTTTCCGCTGGCATCCTTCTTCTGGACACTGATCTTCAGGAACTGGGAGTCGTCGCGCTTCGGGTAGTCCTCGCGGAAATGCGAGCCGCGGCTCTCGGTTCGAGCCAGGCTGGCGCGGAGTTTCAGTTCGCAGGCGTTGATTTTGTGCTTCATCTCGTGGCACAGGCGCAGGCCATGGCTGTTGCGCGCCAACAGGCGGGGCGCAACGTGCTCGCGCATGTACTCCACATGCGTCAGAGCGGCCTTGAGCGAGGCCTCGGACTTATTCTTGATCACCCAGTAGGGCGCCATGATGCCCTGCAGCACGTCGCGGGCCCAGGTAGGGCTGAAGCCCTTGTCGAGCTTCAGAGGCTGCTCGATCTCCGCTTTGGCCTTAGCGATGTTCTCGTCGAAGATTTTGATCAAAGAGACGGTGCCTGCGTGGGCTGCGGCAGCCTTTCCTGCATGGTCGCCCTCAATCGACACGAAGCAGGATGTGAAGCCGTTGCCCATGGGGTAGTTGCCGCCGCCGGGGCCTGTCCAATGCGAACCGTCGCCGGCCACGTAGAGGCCGGGGATGCCGGTATAACCTTCCTTGTCGTCCATGCCGCAGAAGACGCCGCTGGTCAGGTGCATGCACATGCCGACAGCCGCGCCCGGCGCGTCAAACTGCACGTAGGGGCTGATCGCCTTGCCCATGCGGACCTCTTTCGGATCCTTTCCGTAATTGGGAGATCCGGCGCCGCCTCTGGCGGGTACTTGATGGGAAATGGTCACGGTGTCGATGTACTTGAGGCCCTCCGGGCTGGCAGCGGTTTTCAGGAGATTGTTATCGCACTGTTGCTTGGCACGCTTGACAGAATCCAGCGTCGTGGCGCCGCCGCACAGAAAGTTCGGATCGAAATAACGCGCGTCGGAGCCAATCCAGTTGTTGCCGGGAGCGAAGGACTGATGGGTGTGAAAGTCCTCGAACTCCTTGCCGCCGATGGGCAGGCCAAGGTTATAGGCAATGTATTCCCCATCGAAGGTGTTGTCGCCGATGGGATGGCCGGTGGGAATGATGCAGCCGTTGCCCATGGCCATGACGACGGCTTTGGCGTGAACTGTTATTTCGGCGCCGGTGGTGAACTGGAAACCGACGGCGCCCACACACTTACCATCCTGAACGATCACGCTGGTGATCATCACATGCTGCAGCCACGGAATCTCATTCTTGTCCAGCATCTGGATGAACTTCGGTCGCCGCTCATGATCCTTGACCACGTTGTCGCGGTACCCGTAATAATCGCGCGTGGCGAAATACTTGGTTTCAACCATTCTGGGGTACATATCCAGACAGCCCCAGCTCTTGATGCGCTCGTACATGGCCTTGGATTCCTTGACCCAGACGTCATACCAATCCAGGTTGCCAATGTACTCGGAGCCGTAACGAATCGATTCCCTGTAGGTCTGGGCGTCGTCACCCAGCTCGGGGTCGAAAAAGTTGAAGGTGCCAGGCCAGGGCGACTGGCCGGAGTAGCCGGGGCGCCCCTTGTCGACGAGCATCACGTTCCTGCCGGCCTGTTTCGCTGCATAGGCGGCATTGACGCCGGCGTAGCCGCCCCCGATAACCAGAACGTCGACGCTGTATTCGGTCTGCTTCGGCCGGTCGGCCTCGTATGTATCCGGGATGGGCAGTTCCCTGGTAACGCGCTCAACGCTCTTAGAGGAAGCACTACTTTGGCCCGGCTCAGCAGCGGCTGCTTGACTTGCACCCAGCACGCCCACAGCTGCAACTCCGCCTGTACTTAGCGTGACGTCCTTTAGAAAATCCCTTCTCGATCTTTTTGCATTCATGATTTACAGCTCCTTCTTTGCTGCATTTGTCAGCTGACGCGCTCCCGGCATCATTGTCTCGCTTTGCGGCCGGCAACTCGGAAACTATTTGATTAACAGGTCCGTTCCAGCTGCTTCTGCGAGAATTTCACTTCCCGCAAACAAAGTTCTCTGCGTCATCCGTGCTGCCCGTACCCTTGTATTTGGCCACCGTCGGGTAGGCGCAAAGCGGATGTGTCCGAATGACCTTGCCGCCGCTCACTTTGGAGGCGACGATGCGATCTGGCGCCCTGCCGGTCTCCACCCACTTGTCGATCTCCGCCAGCTTGTCAAAGACGTCGCATCCGCTGCCGCCGGAACAGTGCCCCATGCCGGGCATGGTAAACAGCCGCACGTGCTCATTTGTCACCGCCTCGCCCACCGTTTTCTTCACGGCATTCAGGTATTTCACGCTCTCCATCGGGTTGGTTCCGTCCATCCAGCCGTGATACCACAGCACCTTGCCGCCGCGATCGAAGAAGGGCTTGATATTGGGATTGTCGGCCTCATTGATGGTCCGAAGCACCGCGCGGCCGTAGGCCACGTCCTTCACCATGTCCAGCGTCTTCCAGTCCCAGTCAGGGTCCTGAAAGATCATGTACTTGAACAGCGCTGTGGCCACTCCCATCGCATTGGTAGCCGAATACCCGCCAAAGTTCGCTTCCGTTCCCGGAGCGGCCCCTGGAAACAGGCTCTCTCCGGTTTGCGGATTGACCGGTCCCTGATAAAGCATCTGCACAAACTCAACCTGTGCGGCCGTCAGGCATTTGTCGTTGTCCTCTCCCTTGCACAGCAGCGTCGCGGGATCAAAGTGGCAGGCCATGGGGTTCTCGAGTTCGTTATCCTTCGCCCCGTCCAGCTCGTCGCAGGCATCCATCACCGCCTGGTGCAGCATTGCGGCCTTGGCGCGGGTGAGCTGGCGCGCCGGGTCTTGCGCCACCACAAGCGATGGCCAGATCTGTTCGGCATTTAGCTCCACGATCGGGCTTGCAGGCGCGCCGATGATGGCGCCGTCGTAATCCTCGGGGAAGCGCTGGATCTCCGTCAGCCCCATCTGGCCGCCCAGCGAGCAGCCCCACCAGTACGCATGCTTCGGCGCCTGGCCGTAGAACGCCTTGATGAATTGCTTCGCGTTGACGGTCATCAAATGCGCGGCTCGCCATCCGTAATCAACCATCTTGTCAGGATGCCCCAGCGCGAACGCGCCGTTCCCTTGCGAGTTGTCGTGCCCCGTGTCGGTGCTCACTGTCGTAAAGCCATGCTCCAAACCGATCAGCAGGCCGCCGTACATGATCGAGCCGGCCCATCCAAAATCCCCGGCGCCCATCATCTTCCCGTTCCAGCCCTGGAGCGGCATCCACACCTCGATCTTGATGTTGGAGTCGCCGCTCGGCTTCAGCGTAGCCGCCACACGGCAAAACGAGACGTGGTTGGTGGTGTCCTTCGGATCATACGGGGCCAGCGCCATGCCCCCGCCTCCCCCGGCAGGAGGGCCGCCCTGACCACCAGCCGCTCCCGGACCTCCGGCGGCGCCAGCACCAGTCGGACCGCCTTGAGCGCCCTGACCGCCCGGTCCGCCACCGGTCTGTGCCGGCAGTTTAAATTCCATCGGCCGCACCACCTGCGCCATGGTAATGGTCGCCTCCGCCAAGTCCAGCTTGGCTAGAGCCTCGCAGGTAACCGGCTTGCCGGATTGGCCCAAAGCTGTCACGCTCAAGCAAAATCCCAGAATGCCAGCCCCGATCACACGCTTTAAAGGATTGCCCGGCTCTTGCGTTGACAGATGAATGCGAGAACACTTCATTGGTAGCCCTTTCAGAAAATCCCTTCGACCGCACCATGGCGCCGGTTATTCCTTTGGCCGGCGGTCTGTCTCCTGCTGCTTGCTCAGCACCGAACCACGATCACCACTCAGGGCACGGCCAGATAGCCCGACCGGGCACGAATCTTCAACCCCGAACGCACCGGCGTGAGGTTGACTGTATGAAAAGTGCCGTCTTGCTTGCCTGAGGGAGGCGCAAACGCAGCCTCGTAGTAGGTTGTCAGGTCGTTCATGAGCTCTTTAACAACCGCCGAAAAACCATCCACCTCACTGAAGGAGTAGCCTCCAGTGCCTCTAACAAGGGAATCCACGGTGCCCGGCAAGGGACTCGCCTCCGACTGCCTGGAATCGATCAACTGGAATTCCGAGGCGCTTGCAAACTGTCCGGCAACGGCCTGGTCGTGGGTGCTGGTAGTACCATTCTTGCCTCCTGGTGGACCTGCATTGGATGACCCCAGGCTGACAGCGCTGTAGTTATTGAGAACCGCACCCATAGACTGCGATTTCCGGTCGTCCATGTGAACGATATAGATGCTGACGCCTGCCCGGTTGGCGGCGCCGACGATCGACTGGATCGCAGACTTCACCTCCGGCGAATATTCCTTGACCGGTTGATTCGGAGCTGTGCTAAGCAGGTCGCTGATGGTGGTGAAATAGACAATCGCTTTGCGTCCCATGATGGGGCGCTCGGCCTCGGCCAGCGACAGCAGGCCGGCCAGGCCTGCGGAGAGCCATGCAGTTGGTTATAGATGGTGCTCGATTCCACCACGGCGTCGCTGATCGATTGGTCCAGAGCCATCGTCCCGCGCGCTTACCGCTGCTCCCGACGTTTCATGGCCCGTCTGGAGGATCTGGCCCACCCTCGTTTCCGCTGCGTTCAGCCCGACAGGGACTCCGTATTGACCGGGATCCACGGCCGCGGTCACCGCCTTTTCAATGGCCTTGCGATCGCCAGTGAACTCCTGCTGCAGTTGCAGCCGCCCCCACACATCCATGACCGAAAACCGAAATCCGCTATCGGAGAACTGCTTCAGCAGTCTGGATGCCGCTTCGCGCATACTCTTCCCAGCCTGCCGGGCGTCCTCCTCTGACTTGCCGCTCTGAAAGCCCGGCCGGTTGAAGAGAAGGGTGATCAGCGGCTCGTCCTGCTGTTTGCCGCTTACCAGGCGAAGTTGGCTCAACACCACGGGCTGATCGTTGTCGGTAACTTTCAGATCCTCCGGTTTCAGGTCAAGAACCGGCTTGTTCGCGTTGTCGTGCACCACCATATCCAGCAAAACTTCATCGGCAGGCATCTGCAGATTTACTTTCCCGGCGGCGGGTTGCGCCTGCTGGGTGAAGGACTGCGCGGCACCGGCGAAGACCAGCACAGCTGCCATGCAGATAGTGGCCAAGGTTCCGCTGTAAGTCCTCATCCTTTTGTACCTTCCTCGCGTTTGATAGTCAGGTGCCATAACGCAGCACGATAGTTCCCTGCACGGTTGCAGCCGGCCTCGGTTCAACCGGCTGCAGGCTGTCATGTGGTCACGCACGGCGTTACTGCAGCTTCTTGCAGGTGTAACTGCCGGCATCGTCTTCGCTGCCCGTGCCCTTGTAGGTGGCGACAGCCGGCCACGCGCAGGCGGGACGCGTACGGACAACCTGAGCGCCGCTGGTCTTTGACATCACGATCTCGTCGGGAGCCTTGCCCGTCGTCACCCATGTATCGAGCGTGACCAACTTGTCGAACTGATTGGGACCATTGCCGCCGCCACAGTGACCCATGCCCGGAATCAGGAAGAGTCGCACCTGATCAACCTTGCTCTGGCCGGCGTTCTTCATTACGTCCTGGTAGTACTGAGCCAACTCGCTGCCGTTGCGCATCTCGGCCCAGCCGCCATGCATCAGCAGCTTGCCGCCGCGGTTGAGGAATGCGTCCAGGTTTGTGCCGGCGCGCATCACCGGATCCACAACCTGCCTTGCCTTGGTGATCGCTGTGTCGTAGTCCATCGTCGTCCAGTCCCAGTTCGGGTCCTGGTAGACGGCGTACCGGTAAAGGTTGGTGGCGATAGTCGATTCCCCGCCCATGCCTCTCTGGGCCAACTCTCCTTCGAGACCGAGCGGAATTCCGGGGAAGATGTGCTCGCCGGTACGTGGATTTACCGGTCCCTCGTAGATCTTGTGCGCCGTCTGAACCTGCGCGGCGGTCAGGCAATCGGGTGCGTCGCCGTTCTTGCACAGCAGCGAAGCCGGATCCCACTTGCAACTGCCCGGATCCTCGACGAAGCCCTGCTTCTGGCCGATGGGCGTGGCGCAGGCTTTCATCACCGCCTCGTGCATCACGGCAAACTTGGCAGCGGGAATGATGGCGTCAGGAAATTTGAGAGCCAGCCAACCGTTCCAGATCTGTTCCGCGTTGAACATCGACATCGGGTTCATTGGCGCACCGGCGATGATGCCGTCGTAGTCTGCCGGGTACCGATCTGCTTCAACCAGGGCCTCCATGCCGCCCAGCGAGCAGCCGATCCAGTAGGAGTACTTAGGATCGCTCTTGAGGTAAGCCTTGATGATCTCCTTGGCGCGCAGCGTCATTTCGTGATCGGCGCGGTACCCGTAGTCGATGAACTTCTCCGGGTGACCGGGAATGAACGTTGCGTTGCCGACGTCATGACCGGTATCGGTGCCCGCCGTTGCATAATTCGCCGTGATTCCCTCCACCATGCCGCGGTAAGGAATCGATCCGCCCCATCCGCTGTTGCCAACGGCATAGAACTTGCCGTTCCAGCCAGAGACAGGAAGCCATACTTCGATCTTGATGTTCGAGTCGCTGGTGGGCTTGATGGTGGCCGCCACACGGCAGAAGACCGGCATCTTGCTGGCGTCGACTTGCTGCTGTCCGCCGCCACCGGGACCGCCAGTCGCTTGTGGTCCCGCCTGCTGACCTCCAGATCCGCCCTGGCCACCAGCAGCGACCTGACCACCGGTTCCACCTTGGCCGCCTGCAGCACCTTGAGCACCGGCGCCGCTAGGTCCGCCTTGTCCTCCGGAACCACCCTGAGCCCCTTGAGGAGGACCGACCATTCCCTGCTGGGCCGGCATTTTGAACTCACCAGGCTGAACCACTTGAGCTATGGTGATCGTCGTATTCGGCAACGTCAGCTTGGCCAGGCTTTCGCACGAAGCAGCAGACGCGGAGGACTGACTAAAGGTGGGCATGCTCCAGAACAGTGCAACGACCGTGAGCAAAAGAGCAATTCGTATCTTCATGGACTAATCTCCTCAACATGTACCCTGGCATCGCTCATCCGGGGCGGCGAATTTCGAACGAGCGAAGAGAAAGGAACCAGATTCGCCCGTTACTTCTTGTCTTCCACAAGTTGTCCGTTCTCTGCGTGATAGAACTTCTGGTTGTCCCGTCAAATGAGCTTGGTCGCCTCGGTATTGAAGACCATAGGCAGCGTCTCGAGGACCTTCACCGGCTGATAGTTCCGAGCGTCGTTCGAATCGCCATTGCCGGTGTAGCGCGCCATATACGCAATCACGGCTGGAAATCTCTTGTTTGAAATAGCCAGTCCCTTGGGACCCCCGCGGTCCCTGGACCGCCTTGTCCATTCGGACTACCCGGGCCGCCAGAACCGCTCGAGCCTCCGGGACTACCCGGGCCACTTTGAAGAATGGAAGAAGCTTTGTCATCGGGTTACGCTCAATCACGACATTGCGCCCATTGGAACCGCGCGCGGCTTTTCGTCCGAGGTACTGGCGCAAACCTCCACGCCCGTACCATTCAATGTGCGTACTTATTCAAGAAGATATTGGCAAAGGTCTGCGCCTGGGGTGGAATGTGCTCCTTGGTGGCGTAATCGTAAAGTTTTTGATCGCCTCTCTTCAAAAGATTCTCGGCCGACTTAAGGTTCCGTTCGCGGATGACGTCGGCAAGTTTCTCCGGATGGCCTTCGGCCAGGCACTTCTCACCCTGCGCGATCATCCATTCCATGTGCTCCAGGGTCATGCGGAAGTGCGGCGGAGCATCCTCGATGATGCCGAAGTGGCCCATGTACAGGTGGGCGGGCGGATCCTTAACGATCTCCTTGAGATATTCGTACTCCAAAAAGAACTGCGAACCCGGCGGATGCAGGGGAATGTGATATCCGCAATCGGCAAAGTAGTTGCCGGTGAGATCGTTGCCGAAGAGGCCGTTGTTTTTCAAATCGTAGAGAACCAGGCCGCTGGGCTGATGGAAAGGGATGATCTTGACCTTCAGTTTCACATCGTCACCCAGATCGAATATCTGGCCGTCTTCGACGCAGACGATCTTCTCTTCGGGAGTCGGCTTGGGAATCACGAAGCGGGCAGCCATCTCCGGAGGCAGCGTCTTGATGCGCTCGCGGGCCTGGATGCCGGGATCAAGCAGATTCTTCTTACCGACGGGACTGCAATAGGCTTTGGCTTTAGGAGCTAGTTCAAGGAGGGGAGCAACATTGCCGGAGTGGTCGGGATGCTCGCAATGGGTTACAAAGATATGGGTGATGTCCTCGACATTGAAGTTGCATGACTTGATTTCCGCCAAAACATCGTTCAGATGCTCGGGCATGCCGGTATCGACCATGGCGAGTTCTTTTCCCTCGATCAGAAAGCATGACGCATAATGGGAGTATTCGAACATGTGCGAGTCGATGGTATAAACATTATTCAGTTGCATCTTAAAGGACATTGACAACCTCCCCTTGCTCCATTTCTGTAATTCGGTTTTGAGCCGGATTGTTTCCCGCTTGGTTTTAAGCTCGGCACAGCAAAAGTTCTCCGCGCTGGTTATGTCGCCCGTCCCCTTGTACTAGGCGATCTTCGGATATGCGCAAAGCGGACGGCTCATCACAACCTTGCCGCCCGCATCGAAGCGCTTCATCATGACTTAGTCACCTTTCTCGTCAGACCTGTGCCGGTTGCAGCTTGCCATAGCGATATGTTGCAATCGAAAGCCCTGGCAACAGCCTCGAATCTTACCGCAGAGTCAACTCGCTATCAGCATTGCTTTCATGTCATGTCTGCGATTTTTCCGGCAGTCGATGTAGAGCACGATTCCGTTGATGCTGAGATAGAACAACGAGAGTCCCGCAAACAGATCGAGAAATCGCGCCCACAGGCCAAAGTAGCTTCCACGATGCACGGCTTTCCCGGTCTGATGCGCATCCCAGCCAAACGGGAATCCCGGGCCGCCGGCCAGGGGATCATTGTTCACTGGTTACACCGGTCTTCGCGTTGAACGAAAATTGTTTCGTATCGTTGCCTTCGCCTGCGATCACTACTCCTTGCTGGCTGTTGTTGAAGGCTCGGATCCGTACCGCCTTGATGGGAGCGCCGTTCGTTGCCTGCCGTTCCGCATTCAGTGTCATATCGAGCATTGCAGGAATGTCGGCGTCATTGAGCGATTGGCCCAAGCTGTTCCCATTGCCTCCGAGAGCGTTGGCGCCGGGACCATTCGGACCACCGGCACTGCTGGAACCTGGGCCATTGAGACCGATGGCGGCACGGCGTTGCTGCATGGCATTTTGCATCCGGTTGCCAAAGACCAGGCTCTCATAGGCCAGCCACTCGCCGCTGAATGCAGCAACAAGGAGGAAGATGGCTGCTGAGAGTCCGACCCAGCGATGGACTGCGCGCTTCCAGTCGTCCTGCTTACCCTGGCCGCCAACCCAGATGAAACTGAAGAGCCCCTGTTTCTTGCGCTCACTCCACATCCTGAGGTAAAGGGTGACACCGGAGATGATCATGACGAAGAGCGCAAGCCCGGCAATCATGTTGATCCACAGCGCCCAGTTGCCGTAGACCGTCATGCGGTGAAACTCCTTGATCCGGTAACGCAGCCTGTCGATGGAAGTCACCGGCGCGAGAGGTAGCGCCGGAGAATGATTCAACAGTGCGCCGGTTACGCCATCGAAGCTGGCGTTCCACTGGGCGGTTTGCACGTTGCCGACCAGCTTGCCGTCGAGCATTCGAAGTTCGACGAAGCGCAGCCCAGCGCTGCCCAGCGCGGCGCGTGCAGACTTCACGACCCCCTGCAGCGCAGCACCCATGTCCAGAGCGGCGGGCATTGCCTGCGCAGTTTTGTCTGCCGCAGCGAGAATCTTGAATTCTCCTCCCTGCCGCTCCAGTATCCCCCGTATGTCCGGATCAACCTGCTCCACATGTTGAAAGACGAGCTTCAGGTCGATAGTCTGGATCATCAATCCCGTAATGCTGAGATAGATCAAAACGATCGCGATCGCAATCCCGACCCATCTGTGAAGGGCCTTCAATCTCTCCATGCCCTCATTCCTTTTCGTCGCGATCCAGGCTGCGAATGGTCACTTACGTCACTGAATTGATTCTTTAGCGGCTTCCCTGTCCGCGCACGCTGAAATTTCTCACCCTTGGTCATCAATCAGCGCAGCTCGATCGCTTCTGTATACCAGCCCAGCTCGTAGCCCAAGATCTCATGGTGCAGCCTGGGGTTGATGCGAGCCAACTGGAAGTCGGTGGCCCGGGCGTAGATCTTGTTCTGCACTTCGATGATATCCAGTCCCAGCGTTTTGCAGGTGTGCGAGATGGCAGTGATGTACTCCCTGCGCTGGAAAACGATCTTCCTGTCGGTCTTCTCGACCACTACCACGCCATCATCGTTGGCCTTCAGGTAGGCGAGATACATCTGATAGCCCTTCTCCACGTCGGTTCCGGTCAACTCCAGGCTGTCCCACATTTGATCGAGGCAGCGCATCCGCTTCTCTACCACCGTGTCGCTCATGATCTCGTAGGCCTTGTCCATGCCGTACACCTTGCCAATCCCAAGAATCAGACGGAAGATATCCACCTCGAAATCGTTCATTACGGTTCTTACATCGTCGACAACCCGCTGAGCATTCTCGAAGGCCCGCCGTTCGATATCCAGCAGTACTTCGTCCCGACCGTAAACCTTGATTTCGCTCCATGCCTGTGTTTCCATCTCTCGGTCCACCCTTTCGCGCGTGCGAGCATTCCGGTATTCCGCCTCGCCTGCGACCGTGCGTCCAGTGTGCCTGCGATGCGCCCGATCCCGAGTACATGATTCAAAAGCGTTTGCAGAACACGAACTGACGCGCCTGTCTCTCCACGAGTTCCCGCTTCAGCAGGATTTCTCGCAAAACAAACGACAGGCCCTGATCCTTATCTTTGGAAATGTTAGGCTGCGATCAGGGAAAGTTCCAATACTAGTTTCTTTTGGATTGATTCGTCTGGCTTATAATCGAATCGTCATGGAAATTCGCCAACTCAAATACTTCCTTGCGGTTGCAGAAAGGATGCACTTTACCAGCGCCGCGGTGGCCCTGCATGTTTCTCAACCGGCATTGAGCCAGCAGATCCGGATGCTGGAGGAGGAGATTGGCGTCAAGCTGTTGGAACGTACAAATCGCCGCGTGCAGTTGACACCGGCGGGAGCTGCTTTTCGTGTTCGTGCTCAAGCAGCTCTGCGGGAGACGGTCGAGGCCGCTTCCGATGCCAGACAGGTTGAACACGGAGAAGGCGGCCACATCAGCATTGGATTCGTTACCACTGCCGCGGTGATCATTTTGCCGAAGTTGCTGGAGCTGTTTTGCAGCCGGTATCCTAGTGCCGATGTGAGCCTGCACGAACTGGATCCCAGGTCGCAATTGGAGGCTCTTGAGGAAAAGAAGATCGCAGTGGGCTTTACAAGCGTCTCCAGCTCGCTGCCATCTTTGGTATGCCGGCACCTTGCGCAGGAGACGATGATTGTGGCACTGCCGGAAAAACATCCCGCTGCAGGCCGCCGGACCGTTGATCTCAAGCACCTCTCCGAAGAGCGATTCCTGCTCCCGCCGCGAGGCTTGCTGCACGGGATTCACGAGGAAATCATGCAGGCCTGCCATCGCGCTGGATTTGTGCCCAAGCACGTCCTTCCCATTCGTTTGGCAGAGACGGCGGTTTGTCTGGTGGCGGGCAATTTAGGCATCGCTCTGATTCCCGAATCGCTGCGGCGATTGAGGGTCCGTGGCGTAGTGTACAAAACGTTGTCGCATGACGTTTCCTACATGAATCTGTATGCAATACGCAGTAAAGAGGTCGAATCGCCACTCGTGAAGAACTTTTGGAACTGCGTGGAAGAAGTCGCGCACTAGGCGTTACTGCTGCGCGCAGCTAAAGCTCTCCGCCTTGTCGATGTCACCAGTGCCCTCGTACTTGGCCCGCTTCGGATACGCACAGAGCGGGCTGGTGCGAACCGTCACACCATCCTCCACCTTCGAGGCAGGAATGGTCTCCGGAGCCTTTCCGGTCTCCACCCACTGGTCGATGGTGCCCAGCTTGTCGAAGGTGTCGCAGCCCGCGCCTCCATAGCAATGATCCATGCCGGGAATCGTAAACAGGCGTACCGAGCGAGCGCCCTCCTCTTTGCCTGCGTTCTTCAGCACGGCTTTGTAATATTGAATGACCTCGTTGGGGTTGTGATAGTCCGTCCATCCGATGTAGATCATCAGCTTGCCGCCGCGATGGATGAACGGCGACAGATCTGAACCTGCGCGCATGATGGGATCGGCGTTCTTCTTCGCCAATGCAATAGAGCTGTCGTAGTCCATCGTTTTCCAGTCCCAGTTGGGATCCTGGTATACGGCGAAGCGATAAAGATTGAGCGCATTCTGCATGGGCTGGACACCGGTGTACGTGCCCAGTTGCAGTTCAGCTCCCGGCGCCGGTCCCGGGAAGATGGAAGCTTTAGTCTTCGGATTCACGGGCCCGGCGTAGATCTCCCGCATCAATTCGACCTGCGGAGCTGTGAGGCAGTCAGCAGCGTCGACGCCTTTGCAGAGCAGCACACCGGGATCAAAGCGGCAGCGCTCGGGATCGTCGATGAAGCCCTGCTTGAGCCCTACCGCAGAGGCGCAGGCCTTGATCGCGGCCTCGTGAACCACGGTGAACTTTGCCGCCGGAATGGCCTTTGCCGGATCGTGGAGGATCTGCATAAAGGGCCACAACTGCGTGGCGTTAAAGAGCGTCATGGGGTTGGCGGGCGCACCGGCCACAATGCCCTCATAATCGGCGGGGTAGCGATAGGCCTCCTGCAGCGCCTGCATGCCGCCCAGCGAGCAGCCCGTAAACAGGGAGTATCTGGGCGCCACGCCGTAGTAGGCCTTCACGACGGCCTTGGAGCTGACCGTCATCTCGTGGATGGCTCTGTATCCGTAGTCGATGAACTTGTCCGGATGGCCGGGAATGAAGGAGCCATTCGGCTGTCCTTGAGCGCTCGTGTGTCCGCTGTCAGTGCTGCCCGCGGCGAAACCGCGTTGAATTCCGTTGAGCAGCCCGCTGTACATGATGCTTCCGGCCCAGCCCGTGTTGGCCACGCCCAGAAACTTCCCGTTCCAACCCTCCACAGGAAGCCAGACTTCGATCCTGATCTCGGAATCACTGCTGGGCTTCAGCGTAGCGGCGACGCGGCAAAAGGCAGGATTCGGCCCCTGACTGGGAGAAATCGCCGGGGTGAGACCCGGAGGAGGACTGGTAGCAGATGCGGCGGCTTGTGCCGGGGCCCCGGCCGTTGTGGGCTGGGCCTGCGCTGCCTGAGTTGGTGAGGGTGCTGCCCCGCTTTGGCCCGGCATTTGGAACTCGCCGGCTGCCACCGGTTGCGCCATGGTAATGGTGGCATTAGGCAGCGCCAGACTTGCCAGACTCTCGCAGCTTACATGCTTCCCTGTCTGGCCTGAGGCAGAGGCGGCTAGAAAAACGCAGAGAACACCAACAGCAAACCAAACTCTGGAATGTTCCTGCTGCCGGAGCAGCTTCGCTGCACCATGCGGAAGACGACACGGCCTCATCGTTCGCATCCTTTCCATTCGCTCCAAATGTTCTTCGCTTGCAGAAAGCGGGGCGCCTTTTCAAGCGCCCCGCCGGTTGGAGTAGAGCGGCATTCCGCTCTGCCGGTAGTGAAACGGTTAGAAGTTCAAGCGCAGCGAGAACTGCACCAGGCGCGGCTGGTTGGCATCGGCTACGATCGTGCCTATAGGGGGATGACCATTGACTGACGTCAATGGAGGCGCAAGTTGCTTGCGGTTAAAGAGGTTGAAAAATTCGGCGCGGAACTGCACATTGATCCCCTCGGTGACGTTAGTCGTCTTCATCGCCGAGAAGTCGAAGTTGTCGATGCCCTGCGCGAAGAGGTTGGAATCGACACGCGGCTCGTTGCCGAATGACCAGCCGTCGGTAACGCCCTGGAAGCATTCGGTGTTAAACCACTCCCCTATGCGGGCGTTCCCTGACAAGGGCGACTTCTTGTTGCAACCAGGTACAACATTCGGACGCAGACCGCCGGCGCCATATCGATTCAGATTTGTATTGTCATTATCCGACAACGAAAGATGGAAGCCATGCTGGAAGGTGGTGATGCCGTTGACGCCCCATCCGGAGATCACTCCGCCCAGAACGCCGGTTGCATCCTTGCCCCACGTCTGACCTTTGCCGAAGGGCAGGCTCATCACATAGCTGACCACCGCGCGCTGCGGAACGTCGTAGGCCAGCACCGAGCGCTCGGCTTTCATATTGTTGTAGTCCTGGTATCCGCCAGCGCCACCCATTCCGCCATTCATGGGGCCGTATTCCAGCCAGGGGGAGCCGGAGTCAGTGTTGCCGATCGTCTTGCCCCAGCTGTAGTTGGCCATCAACGTGCCGCCGGATTTGAAACGCTTTTCGCCTTTGACCTGCAGCGCGTGATAGATGGTGTCAGTGTTGAAGGCAAGCGAGTCCGAGACATTGCCGTAATTCGGATAAGGCCGGACGCAATTGCTTGAGTCCGCCATATTCCCGCAACCTCCAGGATCGGTATTGAGGGCGCTGTCGGGAACCTGGTTCAGATCACTGCTCTGCGCGGGCATGTGCGTTCCCTTGGATCCAACATAGCCCAAATCCACCATGAAGTCGCCCTTCATCTGGCGGCTGACAGCGAGGTTCCACTGCTGGACATATGGGTACTTCTGATGGGGATCCGGGCCGGAGGGTTGGCCATTTTGTATCAGGTCTGCCCCGTTCAAAGTACGGAGGGAAGGCTGGTGGATTGAGCTAAAGCAGTTGGCCATCAGCGCGCCCGGATCACACCAGGTCGAGTTCGAATTAACTCCCGACTGGGCCGGCATGACACCGGATGCAATATCAATCGGCAGGTAGGATACGCCGTAGCCACCGCGCACCGCTGTATCGTTGAACAAACGGTAGGCAAAGCCGACGCGGGGCGCAAACAGGTCGTGCTTGACGTCGATCGTCGATCTGCTGCTATAGCCCGAGGAGTTGACCAGGGCCATCGTTACATTGCTGCTCGTTGGCAGCATCACGGTGGCTAGATCGTGCTTCTCGTAAATGCCACCAGGCAGCTCGTAACGGAGACCCAGGTTGACGGTCAGCTTGCGAGTCGCGTTCCAGGTATCGGTCACATAGTAGCCCTGGTAGTAGCTGTAGGCTCCCGTTTCCGCGCCAGTGCTGACATACGAGCAAGGATGAGGCGGCCCACCGCCAAAGCACATGCCGCCCGCTGAATAACCCAGCAGGAAGTCGGCCCATTCGTCACCGGTGGTTTGACCGGTAAAGGTGAAGCTGCCGGAGTTTCCGCTGCCGATCCCGCTATCTTCCATGCGCCGAATTTCGGCGCCGACTTTGACGCTGTGGTTGCCCACGATGCGAATCAGGCTGGCGCCAAGGCTGTAGGTGTTGAAGTGGTCGATACCATAATTAGCCGCTCTGCCTACACCCCACAGGCCATGGATAGCTCCCTGCCCCCAGCCGAACACCGGGATAATATGGACATTCATCTGGTTGGCCAGGGATGGATAGTAGGAATTGGGGAACTTGGAGGGATCTGTTCCCAGGCTGGCGGGAAGGCTGTTCGGCGAGTACTGCCTCAGGTAGCTGAGACGGACATCGAGAACCATATTGGACGAGAAGGTGTAGGTATCGCCCAGCACGGCCTGGTGCGAATAGTTTTCGCTATGCGCATTTTCCGTCAACCAGCCGTCGTGGTTGCCCAGTACGTTCTCGCCGTTGTCCTTCAAGGTCCAGTAGGTGTAGCGGCCGAAGAGGCGCTGCTTGCTGCTCAGCGCGTAGTCGACGCGCGCATTGTACTGGTTCTGATTGTCTTTTGCCAAAGGAACAGAGTAATAGTTGTTGAATCCGTTCCCTGCGGAAGGCGTGGCGTTCGGTCCTGGATAGTAATCCTTCATGATCGCTGCCATGGGATCGCCACAACCGGCAGTTCCGAGACCGGTGATTTTCCATACGCCTTCGGTTGATGTATCGAGACCGCAGGTACTCCCCTCAGGAAGGGTAATCGCATTAGTGAATATGCCGTTCTGCATATCTGTGGTCGGCACACTGGTTGGTTGCCCCTGACCCGTCTCGGACTTGAAACCCTCCCACGCGAAGTGGAAGAAGGCCTTGTCCTTCTTGATCGGCCCGCCGCCAGCAGCGCCGTACTGGTTCTGGTTGTATTTCACCGGCTTGTTGGGCTCCGGCACCGGAGCCGTCAACTCGTTCAGCTTGACGAAGTAGTCATTGGCGTTGAAAAAGGCATTGCGGAGATACTCGTAGACCGAACCATTGATTTTGTTGGTTCCGCTCTTCGATGCCATATTCACCACGCCGCCGCCAAAACGGCCGTAGTCCGCGGAGACGTTGTTGGTGGCCACGTTGAACTCCTGCACCGCATCCTGAGACATCACCAGGCCCACGGCGTTGCCGCCAAGTACGTTATTGGGAGCCCCATCGACATAGGTCGCACTCTCGCCCGCCAGGGTGCCGCCGATCTGGTACCATCCCCAGCCGGAGGGATTGGTATGGCCGCTGCCATTCTGGTTCTGGCCCGTGCCGCCCGACGTGGAGCCCTGCGGCACCACGCCGGCAGAAAGCGCCAGAAGGTTCATGGTGTTGCGGCCGTTCAGCGGCATCTCCTCCACCTGGGCGCCTTCGATCTCCTGATTCACTGTACTGGAGTCGGTCTGCAGCAGCGGCGCTGCGGAGGTTACCTGCACAGTCTCGCTGACCGCGCCGATCTGCAATACGGTGTCAGCACGGACGGTGGCTCCGACGGCTACGTCCATGTGCGCGCGGAGATTGCGCTTGAAGCCGGACTTCTGCACCTCCACCTTGTATGTGGCAGGAAGCAGGTTCACGACGCTGAAGTTGCCGGATGCATCCGACTTCGTCGCATGTGCTTCACCGGTTCCGATATCGGTAATGGTGACCGCTGCATCCGGGATGGCTGCCCCCGAGGTGTCGGTCACCGTTCCTACGATAGAGCCGTAGGTGCTTTGGGCATGCAGTGGTGTCGGCAGCGCCAGCATTGCCACCACGAACGCGGTGAGTATGACAAGACTTAGCGTAAGTTTGCACTGTACTTCTTTCATTTCACGCACCTCCAAAGATGCAGAAGACGCCATTGAGCTGTAGTTTTATGGCGTTTTAACGCTAGACCTTTCAAGATTTATATGTCCAATATATATTTCTTCTGGATTTATAAGAATGGCTAATGATTAGGAATCATCCTCTGTGGCGCATCGGGACGGCTCTTGCGCTCCTGTTGTTTGGCCGCAAGGGCCTGATATCACAGCCAATTCCGCAAGCCATCGGACTGAAAACCGCGAGGCTCCGGTGGTCCATCGCGCTGATCGAAGGACAAAGCGCCCTGGCCAGGAATTCATGTGACTGCAAGGGGCGCGCCTTGCAAAACAATTAAGCGCGCTTATAATGACCACATTCCAAAGCTTGCTTGTTGGTTGGAGGTCTGCCCTTGGATTCGAAGGGGATTTCTATTCTCAGCCATGTCGCTGGAAGCCGAAAAGCGCATCGCAAGGCCCGGTACCAGTCATATGCGCTGGGTGATCTGCGCGTTGCTGTTCTGGGTGACCACGGCCAACTACATTGATCGCAGCGTCTTCGGCAATCTCAAGCCGGAGATGACCAAATACCTCCACCTGGCCGACCGGGTTCCGGAAGCGCAGATAGCGCCGTACTGGAGCCTGCATTCGAGAGAATTGCTTCCGCTCCTGTCGAAGCCATTCGCCGGCCAGGACATCCGTTCATGCCCAGAGTGCCGACAACTTGTCCGCGAGCAAATCGCCCAGAAGAAATGGGACGCCGATTACTGGGACATCCAGATGATCTTCTCCATCGCCTACGCGGTTAGCACCATGCTGATGGGCCGTCTGATGGACCTGCTCGGCCTGCGCTGGGGCTTTGCCGGAGCCTGCGCATTCTGGGCTTTGGCCTCCCTGTCGCAGTCGATTGCGCCCGAGATCGGCAATTCGCTGTTTGGCAATCCCGTCTACGGATTCTTCATCTGCACTGCTTTGCTCAGCCTGGGACAGGGAGCGAACTTTCCGGGCGCCATCAAGACCACCGCCGAGTGGTTCCCCAAACGCGAGCGCGCCTTGGCGACCGGCATCTTCAATTCCGGCTCGAATCTGGGCGGCCTGCTGGCCCCGTGGCTGCTGCCCTTGCTGTTGGCTGGGCTGGCCACATTCACCATCGGTGGCAAGGTGGTCGGCTGGCGCGGAGCCTTTCTTCCTGGCATCCTTCTCGACGTGCTTTGGATCGTCGCATGGCTCTCGATCTATCGCAAACCTAGCGAGCACCCAAAAGTAAGCAAGGCCGAACTCGATCACATTCACTCCGACGGCGCTGAAGCGGTGACTAAGGTGCCCTGGAGACAGCTACTGCGCTACCGCCAGACCTGGGCCTTTTCGGCTTGCAAATTCCTGACCGACGGCTTCTGGTGGTTTTATCTTTTCGGCGCGGCGGACTTCTTCCACCGCAAATTTGGTTTATCGCCCAACGACCGCAAGTACATGATCATGGTTATCTACATCGTGGCCTCGGTGGGCTCGATCGCCGGCGGCTGGCTGGCCGGCAAATTCATGCAATGGGGCTGGACAGTGAACAAGGCCCGCAAGATTACGCTCTTGATTTGCGCTTTGGCCGTGGTGCCGGTCTTCTTCTCTTCGTTGACCAGTAGTCTGTGGGTTGCCACCGCGCTGATCACCCTCGCGGCTTCGGCGCATCAGGCATGGTCGGCAAACGCCATGAGCCTGCCGGGCGATATGTTCCCGCGGCGCGTGGTGGGCTCCGTTACCGGATTTGCCATTATGCTCAGCTCACTTGGCAGCATGCTGATTCTTTTTCTCACCGGACAAGTCGTCAGCAAGACCGGCAGTTATCTGCTGATTTTCGTCATGGCCTCGATCGCCTATCCGCTGGGCCTGCTCATCATCCATCTGATGGTGCCAAGGCTGGAACCGGCCGGCATCGACGCGGAAATACAGCCGGCGCATAACTAACAAAGTCCTATGCATCCCCCAGTCTGCCGTTAGAGGAGCCGCCTCCATTCCGCCTCCCGGTCGTCCTGCCTGATCACCGGCCGCTCCCCCGGCAACTCCGCCAGCAGAGGCTGCGTTCTTCTCGCTGTTGAGGTCGTCGACGATCTTGCACTCGGAGTTTCTACTCTTTACAGGTTCTCCACGGATTACTCCCCGAATGTGGGTCAGTGTTCGCCAATCTGCCTGGGGATACTGCTTGTGCTTTTTTGTGCGCGCAAAAGGTTGCAAGGAACACAAAACCAAAGAAGAGTCCGAGTTAAGAGAGGGCCGTTCGCATGCCGTACGTACTATGAACGTACGCAGTACGACAACGGACCTTGACCCACACCATCACTGATTCCAAGTCGCGCCGGGCAAAACTTCCCGCATCTTCTTTGAACCCTTTGCGGAGGGAGGGACCGCGTCACCTGACGCCGACTTGGGGCATCTGGCCAATTACACCAAGCAGACAATCGTTTCAGATGGGCGCAATTCAGCCTGCCGGGCGCCGCGTACCCTCCCGAATTAAGAACAACCTCGAGGTACTGATCGCACTCCCGTTTAGGCCGCAATCACGAGTTGGTCGTCGACCATCCAGACGCCCGGGGCAGACCAAGCCGCTCTCTCAGCCTCATCGCGCTCCGCCCAGGAGCTGACGTTGCCTTTGAGAGTCACTTTGCTCCCGGTGACTTCGACATTGATGTGCTCGCCGTCCAGTTCGGCGGCGCGACTCAATGCGTTCTCGATTTTCAACTTGACGTCCGAAGCGGCGACCACGGTCTTCAGCGCGATCAAATTGCTGACGCCCGTTACTCCCAGCAGGTTCTGAACTGCATCTTCGGCGGCCGTCCGCTGAAATTTGTAATCGACCGTCCCTTCGAGCGTCACCCAACCATTGTTGACTTTCACCTTGATGGCCTTTTCCGGAATGAATACATGCCATTGGAGGGCATTCACCGCTGCCTGTGCGATGTCCTCGTCGTCACGCTTATGGAATGAAGGCAGGTCCACCTTCATCTCATCGGTCACCGCCTTAACTCCGATGACCCGCTCGGCAGCCTCTGCGGCCGCATATTTTTCGGCATAGCTGCTGACTTTGCCGGTAAGCGTGACGATGCCATTCTTGGCAGTCACGCCGATGTTCGCGGCATTGACACTGGGTTCGAATTCAAGTTCGTCCATGACATCCCGTTGCAGTTCTGTATTGGTCTTCATTGAGATTCCTCCTTAAGGAATTGGGTTGGTGAAACATGTTTATCGTCGACGTTGTGACACAAGAAGCGCCGGGATCAAGTACCAAGAGTCTGAAAGCGTTCCCTTTTCTTCACTTGCTCCAGGCCAATAAGCTTGAAGTTTCGAGAAGAAACTTGGAACCATCACCTTCACGCGCCGACATCTTCGCGAGCGAATACCCAACCGCGACGCTACAATCCAGGCGCACTTGGCCTCGGCCTTCAGCTCCCTTCGCCGTGACACATTTGAAAATGCAATTCGGGGGCCAAAGAATTGTGTTGGGAAAACAGTCGGCTAAGACAAAATGTTTTAGTTAGTTAGTGCCATAAGGATGGGGTTCTACGGTTTCAGCGCGAGGCCCCTTGAGCCGCGATTTCGCGACCATAAGCTAGCGGTGCGAACAAAGCGGACGGAGTCCCGCCTTTCCTTTCCTCAACTGGATCACCGCTGCCACAGGACTTGCGCGTTTTCCAGTGGCACTGCAACACCATCGCAGCGCGGTATTACTCGCGCTGTATAGTCAGTAGGCGGACGTGTCGCAGGCACCTGGGCAACATAAGCGTGGCCGCTGTCAGCACCTGTCAATTGGCGGACGCGCGTCATCTCCTCTCGAATCGGGCTACTGCCATCGATCCCGTCAGCATACAGCTCGACACGCACGGCGTTCGGGTCGAGGCCATTGAGAAACACCTCGGCCTCAAAAATGTGCTGGACCGCATTTGTTTCTACCTTCACTTCGCCAAAGCGAAGAGTTGCCCATTTCTCTTTCAGAGCATGTTCCCAATCGGCGATGGTCTTGCCGGCTGCGCCTTTGTTGGCAGCACGCCTGCGGTAGGCGGCTGCAGCCGGAAGGTAGTGGTGATCGGTGTATTCGCCCACGGCGCGGTTCGCAGAAAAGCGCGGCGTCAAGCTCGCCATGCTATTCCGCATCCGCGCTACCCAGGCTGTAGGGATACCTTGCGCGTCGCGGGCATAAAACTCGGGAATCACTTCCCGTTCAAGCAGGTCATAAAGTGCTTCGGCTTCAGCACTGTCCCAGGCCGGATCGTCGCCATGTTCCCGGCCGTCCCCTAACGCCCAGCCGACCTCCGGCGAATAGGCCTCCGCCCACCAGCCATCCAACTCCGAGAGATTGAGGCCGCCATTGACCAGCACCTTCATGCCGCTCGTCCCGCAGGCTTCCCAGGGCCGCCGCGGCGTGTTGATCCAGACGTCCACGCCCTGCACCAGCCGCTCGGTCATGAGCATGTCGTAGTCGCTGAGGAAGATCACATGGGGACGGGCCTCGGGCTGCCAAATGAAATGCATCCATTCCCGAATCAGGTCCTGTCCCGCCTGGTCCGCAGGATGCGCCTTGCCGGCGATGAGGAGTTGCACGGGCCGCTGCGGATCGGTCAAGAGACGGACCAGCCGCGCCGGATCGTGGAGCAGTAAGTTCGGTCGCTTGTAGGTTGCAAAGCGGCGAGCAAAGCCCAGCGTCAGGGCGTTGGGATCAAAGAGATGCTTCGCTGCTTCGACTTCCTCGGGGGGCGCGTGTCTTATCTCCATGTCCAGCGACAATCGATCTCGAACATACTCGACAAAAGACTTGGTGGCGGCTGTCCGAAATTGCCAGAGCGTGGCGTCAGGAATTTGGCGAATATCTTTTTCCAGGTCTTTCGCAGTCCCCAGCCAGCGTTCCTTGCCACAGGCTGCTGTCCAAAGATCATCGGCCGGGGCCGAGTCCCAGGTGGGCACGTGAACTCCGTTGGTCACGTGTCCGATGGGGACTTCGTCCGCCGGCCAGCGCGGAAACAGCGGCTGAAAGAGGCGCCGGCTGACCTCCCCGTGCAAGCGGCTTACGCCATTCACTGCGCCACTCCCGCGGATGGCCAAATGCGCCATGCTAAAAAGCTCCGACGAGTCAACCGGGTTCTCGCGGCCCAGTGCCAGCAAATCTTGAAACGCGATGCCGAGCTCCTTTTCGGCATACCCCCTCAAGTGTCCCTCGATGAGCGAAGGATCGAAACGGTCGAAGCCGGCGGCCACGGCCGTGTGGGTGGTGAAGAGATTGCCCGCTCGGGTAACCGCCAGCGCCACTTCGAAGGGCTGACCAGTCTCCTCCATGAAGTTGCGGGCACGTTCCAGGACAGCGAATGCTGCGTGCCCTTCATTCAGATGGCAGATCTCCGGCTGTATGCCGAGTGCGCGCAGCAGCCGCCATCCGCCGATCCCGAGGAGCAGCTCCTGTTCGAGGCGCAAATCCTGCCCGCCCCCGTATAGTTCGCTGGTGATCCCCCGGTCAACAGGAAGGTTCGCTGCGTCATTACTGTCCAAAAGGTAAAGCTTCACCCTGCCCACCTGGACCTGCCAGGCGCGCAACCAGACCGAGTATCCCGGCAACGCGATTTCCAGCCGTAACCACTCTCCGTTCGGTTGGCGCAGCGGCGCGATCGGCAGCTGTCCTGGATCGTTATATGGATAAAGGGCTTCTTGCGCCCCGTTCTTGTCGATCTCCTGGCGAAAATAGCCCTGCTGGTAGAGCAGGCCCACCCCGACGACGGGCACACCCATATCGCTGGCGGCTTTAAGCTGATCACCGGCCACATTTCCGAGCCCGCCCGAGTAGATGGGCAAAGCTTCGCTCACCATGAATTCCAAGCTGAAGTACGCAGCGCGCGTCAGGGGACTCTGCGCATGATTCTTCTGAAACCATGCTGGCGCCGACAGCACATCCCGCCTGGCCTGCACCCAAGCCTCGAGATTCTTGCGAAAAGCGGCGTCGGCCAACACGCGCTCGATCCGGTCGCGCGAGACCGTTTGCAGGACCACCCAGGGATTATGCGTGATCTCCCAGAGCTTGGGATCAAGCTGCCGCCACACTTCATCGGTGGCGTGATTCCACGACCAGCGCAGATTCAGGGCAAGCTCCGCCAGGGATTCGAATCCCTCGATTTCCGTGGACAGAAGGTTGTACATCGGGTGGCTGACGCGAGCCTCGTCGCTCATGAGTCCTCCTATGGTTTTGGTACCGCCGCCAAAGTGTCGCTAACGATCGCCTGCGCTTCCTCCAAAATGCGGTGCAGATGATCGGCTCCACGGAAGCTTTCCGCATAGATCTTGTAGATATTCTCAGTGCCTGACGGACGCGCTGCGAACCACCCGCTCGGCGCAATCACCTTCAAGCCGCCGATGGGAGCCCCGTTACCCGGCGCGCGCGTGAGAACGGTCTCGATCTTCTCGCCGGCCAGATCCGTGGACCGAACCTGTTGCGGCGAGAGTTTCGCCAGTACGGCCTTTTGCTCCGGAGTAGCCGGCGCCTCAACCCGGTCATATACAGGCGCACCAAACTGGCTCGTCAGTTCGCCGTAGATCTCGCCGGGATCGCGGCCCATTCGCGCCGTGATCTCCGCCGCCAGCAAAGAGGGTATGATGCCATCCTTGTCCGTCGTCCACGCGCTGCCATCCAGACGAACGAATGACGCGCCCGCGCTCTCCTCGCCACCAAAACCCAGCGAGCCATCGAACAGGCCATCGACGAACCACTTGAATCCAACCGGAACTTCGTAGAGCTTGCGGCCAAGCTTCGCGGTGACCCGGTCGATCATCTGGCTGCTTACCACGGTTTTACCCACCGCCGCTTCTTTGCGCCAATTTGGACGATGCTGGAAGAGGTAGTCGATTGCTACCGCAAGGTAGTGGTTAGGGGGCATTAGACCCGCGCTTCTGGTGACAATTCCGTGACGATCATGGTCCGTGTCGCACGCGAAGGCAATTTCGAAACGATCTTTCAGGCCGATCAACCGCTGCATCGCGTAGGGCGAGGATGGGTCCATGCGGATCTGGCCGTCCCAATCGACTGTCATAAAGCGAAAGGTCGGATCAACGGCATCATTCACGACGGTCAGATTCAATCCGTAGCGGTCGGCAATCGGACCCCAATAGTGGACCCCCGCACCGCCGAGAGGATCGACTCCCATGCTGATCTTCGCGTCGCGAATCACTTCCATGTCGATCACATTGCCGAGGTCGCTGGTGTAGGCATCGAGGTAGTCGTGCCGGTGTGTCGTGGATGCGCGAAGAGCTTTCTCGAAGGGAAACCTCTTCACTCCCTGAAGGCCCGTTTCGAGAAACTCGTTCGCCTTCGCCTCGATCCAGCTGGTGACCGCGAAATCCGCCGGCCCGCCGTTGGCGGGGTTGTATTTGAAGCCGCCATCGGGAGGCGGATTATGGGACGGTGTGATCACTATCCCGTCAGCGAGCCCGTTGTTGCGCCCCCGGTTGTAAGTGAGAATCGCGTGGGAAATAGCAGGGGTCGGCGTGTATTCATCACCCTCTGCGATCATGACGTTCACCCCGTTGGCTGCCAGCACCTCAAGCGCACTTGCGTGGGCTGGCACCGAAAGCGCATGTGTGTCCATCCCAAGAAACAGCGGTCCATCGATTTCTTGTTGCGCTCGATACAGGCAAATAGCCTGGCTGATGGCGAGGATGTGCCATTCATTGAAGGCTTTGTCGAATGCCGACCCACGATGCCCCGAGGTGCCGAAGGCGACCCGCTGTTCCGGCACGGAAGGGTCAGGGATCTCCGTGTAATAGGCAGTTACCAGTCTCGGCACATTCACCAGCATCGAGGGTTCGGCCAGCTTCCCTGCGACCATCGCTCCCATAAAGGCTCCCTGAACACAAATTCTCAAGGCCAACTGTCAAAGGTATCACCGAAAAGGACAGCAAATGATCAATTTCTGACTTGACGGAGGAAGCGCAGACGGCCTCAAATCGCGCGGAGGTCCCGTTCCATCTCGGGCATTTTGGGGCTCAGATCGCGTCACCCGATACGACCAGCTCAACTCGGCGGTTCTCTTGTCGTCCTTCAGATGTGCCGTTGGAGGCGACAGGGTTGTCTTTTCCGAAGCCTTTTGTGACGATTGAATCGGGTGAAACTCCCTGCGATGTCAGATAATCGCGAACAGCGTCGGCGCGTTCCCCGGAAAGCTTTTGGTTGAATTCGTCACTTCCGACATTGTCCGTGTAACCATCGACCTCGAGGGTGAGCCCCGGAAACGAAAGCAAAATCCCCGAAACTTTGGCCAGCTTCTCACGCGCCTCGGGCTTCAAAGTGTACTTGCCGAACTCGAAGAGAACATCCGACATGTTCATGATCAGCCCGCGAGCGGAATCGCGTGTCTGGAGAACCGTGCTCAATTCTTCCTGGAGTCTGGCTCGCATGACCGCTTTTTCTTTTTCCGGCCTGGGCTGCCTGCACCTGCGCCTGCCGAGCCTGCGTTTCGGCGGCTAGCTTGGCCGCATCCGCATTTGCTTGCGCTTTCCGAGCTTGTTCAGCTTGTTCTCTAGCCTGGACCGCGGCCTCAGCGTCAGCTTGCGCTTGGGCCTGGGCCTTTGCGGCTTGGCTCGGCGTGTGATTTTTCGTCGCCACGAGCGGAGAGCAGCAATTACCGTACCATTTTGTATTTTTGCCAACGGCAAGTCGAAGCAATAGGTCAGTCCGGCGCAATTGCCGCTGCATTCTCGCTATTGATTGACGCCGAAGCCAAGCGTTTAATGCACTAGATTACCAGTCGTTCCCGGCAAGGGGCTTGCGCTGCGGGAACAATCCAATCCTGAGAGAACTTGGACGCCACTGCCTGGTGCGGAAAGGCCACTCCACCTGGAATTCTGGTCGCGCACTTCGCGAAATCACGAACAAACCGCAAATTCGTGACTTGTCCATCGCAGTGTTTTCATACGTTTACTGGTTGGCGAGGGAAGTGCATAGATAGGGCGGAAGTCAAATTCTCAAGGAGTTTACGGCTATGGACAGAATGTTAGTTGTTGCATTCGATACCGAAGACAAGGCCTATGCGGGAAAGCGGGCTCTTGCCCAACTGGACGGCGAAGGCAGCATCGCGGTATACGCCGACGCGGTGATCGTGAAGAATGCGAACGGCTCAATCACAGTGAAGGAAAGCAATGATCAATGGGGCCTGGGCGTGCTTGCAGGTACCTCACTGGGAGCCCTAATCGGTCTTTTGGGCGGACCCGTCGGACTGGCGGTCGGCGCCTCTGTTGGCCTGTTGACCGGGACGATCGCAGACACAAGGTCCGCGGGAATCGACGTCGACTTCGTTGACGATGCGTCAAGGGAGTTATTGCCGGGCATGTATGCACTGGTTGCGGAGATCAGTGAAGACTGGACGACCCCGCTTGATCAGTCCATGGAGGCCGTCGGAGGGAAAGTGTTCCGGCGGGCGTTGTCCGACGTCAAGCATACGCTTCACGAAGCAGACGTTGCGGCCATGAAGGCCGATATGGCGCAAATGAAGGCCGAGCAAGCGAAGGCCAGCGCCGATCGCAAAGCGAAGTTGCAGGCAAAAATCGATCAGCTCGATGCCAAAATCAAAGCTCACCTTGAGAAGTCCGAGCAGCAGCGAGCAGCGGCCGGGCGCGAGGCGAAGGCCAAGGCCGAGCTGCTCAAAGCAAAGTCAACGATCATGCAGAAGAAAGCGGCGGAGATCCACATATAGAACCAGCAGCAGTCTCTGCGCCAGGGATTATCGAAACGCAATCTGAGGAGCGAAGGCTGTGATAGGCGAAATCGGGGAGTCCGTGTCGGCCGCCAAACGTGCTTTCTGGGAGCGACTTTATGCCATTCGGACTCCTCAGGAGTATTCCAACGAGCCTCGCTCGGGAGCCGACAACGTGGAAGAAACAGAAACCGAAAGGAGTATCAAAATGAGCGTTGAAGCCAAAGCAACGAAAGAAGCGATCCACGACATGCTGGAAGCGAGGATCAAAACCATCGAGTCCAAGCTCGACACACTCAAGGCGCGAGCCGAGACTGCAAAGGCCACTGCAGAGATCAAGGCGATTGCCGAGCTCGCATCGCGGAGGATTCAGCTTCGCCAGAAGCTCGAAGAACTCCGGAAGTCGGGCGACCTCAACTTGGAGCATGCAAAGAAGCAAGTCGAGTCCCTGGTCGCGGAATTCGAAAAAGCGGTCAAAGACGTCGAAACCAAAACACACGCGCACTCAATGCGCTAACGTGGCGTCTTTGTGGACCGCCGCACGGGGAGTCTCTTGCCTGGCATCCATTGACTAGAGGGAGGAACGACCATGTCAGATTCGATCACTTTCGCAACATTTCAAATGACCCGCGAGATGGTTCACCATTGGGGTTGGTTTCTGGCCTTTGGCATCGTGCTCGCGCTTCTGGGACTTGCCGCAATGATCCGGTCATTTTCCACGACAGTTGCGTCCATGTTCTTTTTCGGATGGCTGCTGATTTTCGGCGGAGCGATCGAGTTCATCGAATCGTTCATGGTTGGGCATTGGGCAGGATTCTTCCTGCACCTGCTTGCAGCGGTTCTCCTGCTGCTTACCGGAACTCTTTTCATTACCAGACCGCTGATCAGCGCTGAAGTTGCGACCTTCGTGATGTCACTGTTCTTTCTTGCGGGAGGTGTGTATGAAATCGTCGCCTCCCTGTGGTTCCATCTGCAGGGTTGGGGTTGGCATGTCGCCCGGGGAGTCTTGTCGATGGTCTTGGGTGGGCTGTTGCTAGCGCAATGGCCTCTCGCCGGGCTTTGGGCGATAGGCTTCTTCGTCGGAATCTATCTCTTCGCCAGTGGGATCGGCTGGATAGGCATCGCGATTGGACTCCGCAGGATGTGAGGACACAAAAACTCCAGGGCAGACCGGCCACCGCCAGAGACAGTAGGCATGCAACTGCGCGCAGAATTCCCCCGCCGGTGGCGGGTCAAGAACACCGGGAAAGATGATGATGAGTGAGCATTTGGCACGGGCAAGTTCAAGTTCCGAACATGGCCGCGACCACGAACAGACAGCGCCTGCGGTCGGGAACGATAGCAGGTTAACTCTCCGCCAAAGGCCAGTAATGCAGAAGTACTGGCGCGGCGGACAAACCATTGGTTGAGCTATCACCAGCTCTTAGGGAGGAAAGTATATGAAACCAAATGAGAAGAACGAGACGGTTGTCTTGTACGTCGCGAGTTATGCAAGTCTCGACGACGCGAACGCGGATTATGCGGCGGTAAAACACCTTTACCGCGACGGCGTAATCGGAGTGTACGATGCGGCGGTTGTCAGCAAAGACGCTGACGGACATGTGAAGATCCATGCAACCGAAAAACCAACTCAGTACGGGGCGTTGAGCGGTTTGGCAGTGGGGGCCCTGGTTGGCATCTTCTTCCCGCCGTACCTGGTATGGGAATTGGCGGCCGGCGCGGTCATCGGTTCTCTGATCGGACATTTCTGGGCAGGAATGTCGCACTCCGATCTGAAGCAAATCGGGGATACGCTCCAGGCGAGCACGGCAACCCTGATTGTGGTCGGCAAGTCGAAACTGCACAAGGTTCTGACAGATGCGGTCAATCATGAAATCAAGGATTTCGAGAAGGAACTGACCACAGATGCCAAAGCTTTTAACAAAGACTTGAAAGCTGCTGTCGAGGATTTCCTGAAAGCAGCTTGAAGAACGGGCCCTGCGCAGTTTCGCCGCGCTCACAGAGCGTCAGGGTCGCGACCAGGTCGTGGCCTTGCGCGGGAAACTGCGCTCACCACTTTTGAACAGAGTGAGAACCGCCTCGCTTCGCTTCGGCTTCTATCACCGAGCAGCTCTGAGCACGATGCCGCCGATCAAGCGGCGGCGAAGAACCCTCGAAGAGACCCGGCCGGCTGAAAGGCTGTGCCCGACTTTGCCGGAATGTGTAATCACGGCCATCTTCGGCGCCTGAAAAAGGGGTAAGATTGGTTTCAAATTCAGCTTTGTTGAAATCATCGAACAAGAGGCGCGCATGGGTGGAATGATCCCATTGGCGGACGAGTCTCGGCGGCCTGTAAGCTTCCCGGTCGCCTCAACGGCAATCATCGGCATCAACTTTGCCGTTTTCATCGTTGAGCTCATCGGTGGCGACCAGTTCGTGACTCGATGGTCAGAGATTCCAGCGGACGTCGTCGCAGGGCATCACTGGATCACTCTTCTGAATGGTGAGCGCCGGCGCGATGACAAAAAAGGCCTTGCAACAGCCAAGGCCGGTGGTTGTTTGACAAGGCAGAAGGCAACAATCAGGAGCAGCAAACTCATTTTTTGCGAGAGCGAGCGATTCTCCAAGCCAGATAGAGACTTAGCGCGGTAGCGATCAGAAAGCCGAATCTCAATAACTGTCCAGCCCATCGTTCCCAGCCCTGAGGATGATAGAACGACAACAGAACGGCCGAGCCGACGATGAAAGCGCCAGCCAGAATGCTCAGGACCAGGCGGTTCGCCAGATTTTCCAGACGAAGCGCAAACGGCTCTAAGCTCTCTGCGCGCAATCCGATTGCAAAATTCCCGCGCTCGATGTCGCCCAGCACCCGCCGCATCTGCTGCGGCAGGGCAACGCTCAATCGGGCCATCTCCATACTCGCCGGACCCAGCTTGCCGAGCCAGCGCGAGGGTGAATACTGGCGTTCAGTCATGCGCTCCGCGTAGGGCTTGATTACGGTCATCAGATCGAAGGTAGGATCGAGGCTCGCGCCCATGCCTTCCGCCATGATCACCGACCGCAACAATAATGTGAGGTCTGCCGGCAGGTGGAGATAGTGCCTGCGGAGTGTGGCGAATGCGCCGTTCAGCAGCGGAGCCAGTTTGATTTCCTTAAGCTCTTTGCCGAATGACGGCTTGATAAGATGCTCGAGGTCAAGCTGCAGCGCGTTCCGGTCGACGGGCTTCGTGCTCCGCCCGAGTTCGAGAAACACTTCCGTGAGTTGATCGAAGTCCCGATTGCCGATGGCAATGATCAAGTCGGAGAGACAATCGCTCGTGCGCTCGTCCAGAGTGCCGGCCATGCCGAAATCGATGAGCGCCACGCGTCCCCCGTGTTCGACAAAAAGATTGCCGGGATGCAGGTCGGCATGGAAGAAGCCGTCTTCAAAGATCATCTTCATGACGATCTGCGCGCCGCGCTGAGCGAGCGCTGCACGGTCGATGTGCGCTCGATGGAGCTTTGCCTGATCGTTTACCTTAATCCCCGAAATGCGCTCGAGGGTGAGCACCCGCGCTGTCGAAGTATCCCAAAAGACACGCGGAATATGCACGCTTTCATCGCCTTTGAAATTGGCGGCAAAGCGCTCGGCATTGCGAGCTTCGTGCGAATAGTCGAGCTCCTCGCGAATGGTCTGCTCGAATTCTTCCTCGAGCCCGATCAAGTCGTACTGTTTGCCCGCCTCCCAATGCTGGCTTGCGGCCGCGGCAAGGTTTCGCAGAATCTCTAGATCCTCCTCGACCTGTTCGGCCACGCCGGGGCGCTGCACTTTGACCACAACGTGAACATGATCCTTGCGCGTCGCAAGGTGGGTTTGTCCGATGGAGGCTGCGGCGAGAGGCTTCGGATCGAAGCTTGCGAACGCGGCATCGATGGGCTTGCCGAGTTCTTTCACAAGCAGATGCTCAATCTGTCCAGTTGGGACTGGCGGCACCGAATCCTGCAGCTTGCTCAACTCGGCCAGATATTCCGGTGGCAACAGATCGGCGCGTGTCGATAGCAGTTGCCCCAATTTGACAAATGTCGCGCCCAGCTCTTCGAGCGCCATCCGCAGGTGCTCGGGAGGAGTCGCTGCGGCCGCATGTTCCGAGGGCGGCTTCGTAGTCACTGTGAAGCGCTGCAAACCCAGCGCGCTATACAGCGAACCGAGGCCATGCTGAGACAATACTTCAGCGATCTGGCCCATGCGGTGAAGATGCGTTTCCTTTGATAAGGCCATTGTGTTTTCCTCCAAGAACTTTCCGGCGATTCCGCATGCTCGCATCTTGCGGCTCCGCACCGTCCTATGGTTTGCGGTTTGCAATGTCGCCAAAGGTCGTCTGCGCGCCCGTCGCGATAACTTCCGCGGTTGCCATTCCACTCACGACCGAAGTGCCAAGAAAAACCATATTGGCAGCATCCGCTTTGGTCGAAGCCGGCTCTGCGGATGCCGCCTTGGCGCTGGGAAGTGATTCACCCGTCAATGCAACTTGTTGCACATAAAGGTCACGCGCGGTGAGCAAGCGCGCGTCGGCGGGTAACCGGGTGGAGAATGCCCCTAGACCATGGCTGCACGATTCCCGACATTCTTGTCCCTGAACACCGTCGAAGCACTTCTATCGCCAATTGCTAAGTGACGCAAAATAAAGGGTAGAATGCATCGTAAATTCACGGACCTCTCGCGATTTCGCGAGGTACGCGATGAAACCGAGCGAGCGGATGCGAGACTTCGGAATGACACGTCGCCCAGATCAGCGGCATAGAGAATACGAGTCGGACCGGTCCGAGCCAAGTCCCTCAAGGAGCGATAAGTTCCGACGGCGACAACAGGAATGGCAGTCTTTCGCAGAATCCACTCTGCAGTTGAGCCCAACCGCAACCACTCCGGCTGCGATCATCAGTGCGCTCAGAGTAATTGACCACTTTGTCGATCGTTTCGCCATTCTGTACTTCAGGATGAGCCAGGCGCGGCTTCACTCTCGCGAAATTCTCACGAATTCGCGAAGAGCAACAGTTTTTGGACCGCCTGCATTCCAATTTCTTCAATAACTTAGTGCTGGCCTTTGCATTGCTTCAGATCCAATGGATTCTTTGCGAGGCATGTGGCATACGCGTGCATGGGCTCGGCGAAAGACTCCGCTAAGGTAACGCGCGAAATGTCTGGCGATATCGACACCACTGGTGAAGGCGCGGGGAAAGGTGACAGTATTGCGATTCACGGCCGGATCACCGTCGAGAAATCGGGCGAAATGAGTTCAGCGCTGGCGAATGCCTTACGTAAGAAGCCGGCGAAACTCTCGGTGGACTTGTCCGGGGTTTCCTACATCGATACTTCCGGGCTGGCCACACTTTTGGAGGCTGCGGGCAAGGCGCGCAAGCAGGGCACGCGGCTTGTCCTCAACGCGATTCAGGATCAGCCCCGATACCTTCTCGAAATCACGCACCTCGATCGGCTCTTCGACATCGAGGGGCAGGAGCCAATCCGATGAATGTGCTGGAAGCGATCGGAGAGAGAGTGATCAACGGTCTTGCCTACGTGGGGGGCTCACGATCCAGTTCTGGTCGGGATTGCGCGCATCGCCCCGCGCGCTGCCGGTGCTGGGGAAACGCGGGCGATGGGGAGCGGCGATACGCCAGATGGTGGCGATTGGCGTAGAGGGCGTGCCCATCGTGGCCGTCATGTCGATCTGCGCAGGGTTCATCCTGGCAATGCAGGCCGGATCGGAACTACGGAAGTTTGGAGCGCTGCAGTATGTAATGGACGTTGTGGCCATTGGGTTTACGCGCGAAGTGGGCCCGCTTCTGACGGCCCTGATCGTGTGCGGCCGGTCGGGATCGGCATTCTCGGCCGAAATTGGAACCATGGTGGTGACGAGCGAGATCGACGCGCTCAAGACCATGGCCCTCGATCCAATCGAGATGGTACTGACCCCGAAGTACGTGGCAGCATGCATCGCGATTCCATGCCTGACGATCGTGAGCAACACAGCCGGCATCCTGGCGGGGGCCGGCTTCATGTACATCAGCACCAAGATTACGCTGCCCATGTATCTGCGCTACATCTTCAATTCCATCGACATGCGCGATGTATTCACTGGATTGCTGAAGAGCGTGATTTTCGCAGCCATCATTGTGAATGTTGGCTGCATGGAAGGCTTCAGGGTGCGAGGAGGCCCGGATGCAGTGGGACGCTCAACCACCTCTGCGGTGGTGCGGTCGACATTTCTGGTGATCCTGGCGGACGTATTCTTTACCGCGATTTTTTACCTGGTGCGCAAGGATTAGTCCATGGCGGAAACGATGATATCGGTCGAAGGCTTGACGGTCGACTATGGATCGAACCGCGTGCTGGATAACGTGAACCTGAACATCGAACAGGGCGAGATCATGGTTCTGCTCGGCGGCAGCGGCCCGGGAAGACAACAATGATGCGGAACATCATCGGGCTCGAACAGCCAACCTCAGGCACCGTCCGGGTGCGGGGAGTGGATATTCAATCGCTGCTCCCGGGAAGGAATTGAAAGCGATCCGGTCCACGATGGGGGTGGCATTCCAGGAAGCTGCCTTGTTCAATTCGATGTCGATCAGGGAGAACGTCGGCCTTCCCCTTCACGAACTGACCACGCTATCCGATTCGATCATCGAAATCATGACCTACATGAAGCTGGCGGCCGTGGGCCTGGGCGAGGCGATTGACCTGATGCCGCAGGAACTTTCGGGGGGCATGAAGAAGCGCGCGGCGGTTGCCCGCGCCACTGCGCTCGATCCGGAGATCCTGATCTTCGACGAACCGTCGGCGGGGCTGGATCCGATCGTCGCCGCCGGGCTGGATGACCTGATCCTCTTCCTGAAACACGCATTTCATATGACGATCATGGTTGTGTCGCACGAACTGGCGAGCGCCTTTAAGATCGCCGATCGGATTGCGATGCTGTACCGCGGCTCGCTCATCGCAGTGGAAAGCAAGGAAGCATTCAAGGCAAGCACTCATCCGCGCATACGCCAGTTGCTTGACCGGGTCGCCGACCCCATCGCGGAAAGCGCGGCCGCTCGGGATCACCTTCTCCGAGTTGGCCGGATTAGCAGGAGCGAAACAATGAAAACCGAAGCCAAAGTCGGAGCCTTCGTCATCCTGTGCGCGGCAATCCTTCTGATCACGGTCTACAAGGTGAGCAGCGCTCAAATCAAGGGGGCGCGCGTTTCCTACAAGACATACCTGCGCTATGCGGGCGGGCTGGAGCCGGGGGCAGATGTTCTGTTCGGGGGGATCACGGTGGGCACAGTAACGGCAGTTCATCCGGACCCGCAGGACCCTACGCGCATCGAGATTCTGTTCGACGTGAAGCTAGGGCACGCCCATGAATGCCAAATCCATCGCCCGGCTCGAATCGGTAACCCTGGTGACCAACCCCGTGGTTTCGATCACTACCGGATCGAACGATGCACCGCGCTTGCCGGCCGGCAGCGTGGTTGCTTCACAGGAAACGATCAGTGTCGATGACGCTCAACGCAAGATTGTGGCCGTGGCCGATTCGGCGCACATCTCTGCTTGATTCTGCGCACACAGACATGGACAACATTACCGGCGATGCGCGGAAGCTGTTGGCAAACCTGAACGAGATCACAGACAAGACGAACCAGCAGCACATCGCGAGTGTTCTCGCAAACGCGGATACGATGATGACGCGCACAGCCGCCGAAGATTGACCAGATCAGCGACCAGATGCTGAGCCTGACTACGAATGCGAACGCCGTGATGACCAAGGTCGGCCCAACCGTCGACAACTTGAACCAGACTGTTTCCAATGCGGACGCAACGATCACTGCACTTCGCGAGCCGGGTCAGGCAGACCTTGTCGAGATGAGAAAGACGCTTTCCGATCTGCAGGCGTCGATGCGCGCCAAGGACCAGGACCTGACCTACACGCTTGAGAACCTGCGCTCGATTACCGACAACCTGAATGAGCTTACGGAATCGGTGAAAGAGCGCCCCTGGAGCCTGGTTCGGATCAAGCAGCCGAAGGGACGGAAAGTTCCTGCGACGACGGGGGCACACTGATGCGGAACCTTGCGAAGTTAAGCGTTTGTGCGGCGGCGCTTCTGATGGCCGCCTGTGGCAGAGTCCCGCGTACGCACTATTACGCGCTGGAGACTGCTCCGGCATTGTCAGGCGCGGCGAGCGGCAAGCCGTTTGTCGCCTCAGTTGCTGTGAGCCAGTTCGCCGCCCCACCGTATCTCCGCCAGGGAAGGATCGTGTACCGGCAGTCCCCCGAAGAGATCGGTTATTACGAATATCAACGATGGGCGGCCGATCCCGCTGATAGCATCACTGCGGCCATGATCGGTTCTCTCCGTTCCCGGCAGCTGTTTTCCATCGTCAAAAGATACGACGGCCGCAATGAACAGGATTATCTGATGACGGGACGGCTCGAACGGCTTGAAGAGGTTGACTACAACGGCCCGGTTCGAGTCAAAGCGGAGATTTCGGCCGAACTTGTCAATCTGCGAACCGGCTCCACCGAGTGGACCGGCGATGCGTCTGCGACATTCAATGTTGAAAAGAGCACCGTGGACTCAGTCGTAGCGGGAATGAATCACGCTGTTCAGGACTGCATCGATCAACTGGCCGCAAGTCTGGAGCAACGACTCCCCACGAAGTAGCAGTTGACAGTAATTCGGGGCGTTTTCAAGAACTTAGGATTGGCAACAACGGTGCATTCTTAAATGCGAAGGATAGTAGTTCCGCTGGTTTCACAAGGAAAGAGTGAAAGGAATGACCGATCATCTTCAACACAGACAGGGGATGCTTTTGGCGAGCCTGCTGGCCGGTAAGCTCCCGCGCAATCTGAGCTGGAACGAAGTTATCGAACTCATGGGGAAGTTGGGTAAAGTCCAGCCGCACGAGGGTAATGAGGTTGAGTTCGTGGTCGGCTCGCAGCGTGCGTTCTTCAAACGCCCCCATTCCCACAGCCTAGGAGTCGATGAAGTGTCGCGTTTGCGGCGGTTTCTTCACGAAGCTGGAGCTGGCGCGGCCCCGAAAAAATCGGCGCCTGCCGGGCGTATTGTTGTGGTGATCGATCATCACTTGGCGCGGATCTACAAGGACCCGGGCGGCTTCCGGCCTGAACGCGAAGATTCGATGAAACCATACGATCCGCATGGATTTCATCGCCACTTGATCCACCGCAAGGAAGCACATTATGAGGGGCAACGTGTTCCCGAGGAAACTTCCTTTTATGAAGAGATCGCAGAGGATCTGAAACCCGCGAAGGAAATCGTTCTCATCGGCCACGGCACGGGCAAAAGCAGCGCTCTGGATTTTCTGGTGGAGTACCTGAAGACCCATCATTCAACAATCTTCCCGCAGGTGATTGCCACCGAGGCCGCCGATCTCTCAGCGCTGACAGAGCCGGAGATCGAAGCGATCGCGAAGCAACACTTGTAGCGGGGGTAGATTGTGTAGGATTGTCGACGGGAAATGGGCCGACGCGCGGCGAACCGGTTTTCACGCTTGAACGCCTCGCATCCGGCGCTCGTTACCAGTGGCGGACGCGGCCCACGTCGACATGAACAAAGCCGGAGGCTGGGTAGTAACCAACACCGCCGCGGTGCAGTTCGAGAGCGGCGTCACGAAGGCGGGCCGTTGAAAGACCGGGCAGGCGGATGTCGATGGCTTCGGCCTGCATGTGGAGGCTGTGCATGGCGACACCGGTGTGAGCACGACGGGTGCGGAGAATTTCGTTGGTTTGCGGTGTGCGATAGCCGCAGATCACATTGATTTCGCCGTCGGGCCTGCCGATTGAAGCAAGCAGATCGTGCAGCAGGTCGAAGACGCGAGGGTCGTAGTGATGAACTTGGCCGGTGCGCCAATCGCGCAGAAAGTAGTCGAGCTTCTCGAGAGCGTTGGGCTCGTAAGTGTCGCCCCGGCGATAGACAATATCGATGCGCTCGTTGGTGTGGGTGTGGAAGAGACGAAGGCTGTACTGAAGATCGGATTGGTTGTCCGTCGATTTGGCGATCGACTGGCATGTCGCGGACGGAACGACCAGAGCAGAAAGGAGCACGAAATGCAAAAACGATCTCATTGTTTTCTTCTAACGCCGCCCCCGAAAAACGACCGGCGGGAACTCACTTCTAATAATGATTGTACCGGGAGACGCAGATGACCTCACCCGACGGCTTTGTCTCGGCGCAAATGCGGAGGAACCAGGTAAGGATCTCACTGAAACTGATTATCCTCCTAAGCCTCGTGGCATCGGCGGCGGGAATCGGCTGCCGGGGCAAAGATTGCGCCGCGATGGGACGGAACGGGACTGTTGTAAATGGCGGCGCAGCGCAGTCGAATGCCGAAGGGCAGGCTGCGCTGCGCGCGATCGTCAGTTCCGGGCATGATGTGGACCTTCGATGGCCGGATTTTCACCAGTACCAGGCTGAAGTGAAGGCCTTCTACGACTCATCGGACTACGCGCCAGCCTGGACGAGCAATGGACGACCCACCCCTCAGGCATTGGCTTATATCGGGATGTTTCAGCAGGCTGCCGACAAGGGCCTGGCCCCCGAGGATTACGACGCCTCGCGCTGGGGTGAGCGACTAAGCAAGCTGAAAACGTCACCTGTCGGCGCGGACCTGGCAAAGTTTGACGTGGCGCTGACGGTGTCGTTGATGCGATATGTGCGGGCTCTCAATGTGGGCCGGGTGAATCCGAAGACATTGGGCTACGGACTCGAAGTGGATAGCGGGAAGCTCGAGCTGGAGCAGTTTCTTCATGAAAAGCTGGAAAATGCAGCGGATCCGGCGGCAGAAATAAGAGCGGCGGAACCACCGTGGCCCGGGTACTGGAGGACACTGGAGGCTCTGCATCGGGTGAGCGCGAAGGTGAAGGAGGATAGCGGAGAGCTTTTGCCCGTGCCGCGAAAGCCTGTCCTGCCGGGTCAGGCATACCCGAATGTTTCTCGGCTTGCCGCGTTGCTGCGCCTGATCGGTGACCTGCCTGCCGACGCGCAAGTGGACACAAACTCCGGGACGTATCAGAGCGCGCTGGTCGAGGCTGTGAAGCAATACCAGTTGCGCCATGGTCTCGCCGCAGACGGCAAGTTGAGTGCGGCGGTGGTCAACGATCTGAACACCCCGCCCAGTCACCGTGTGCGCCAGATCGAGCTGACGCTGGAACGATGGCGCTGGGTGTCACATTCTTTTCCGCAGCCCCCAGTGGTGATCAATCTGCCCGAGTTCAAGCTGCGGGCTTATGACAACACCGGCCATGTGGTGCTTCTCAAAAACATTATTGTAGGGAAGGCCTACCACCATCGTACTCCGGTGTTCCAGAATGAAATCAAATATGTCATCTTTCGCCCCTACTGGGAGGTGCCACCCTCAATTCAAAGAGCAGAGACAGTGCCGCACATCGAGCGCGACCGAAGTTACATTGCGAAGAATAACTTAGAAGTGGTGGCCGGCGAGGGTCGCGTAGTTACCGATGGCGCGGTCTCGGACGAGGTGCTTGCCGGGTTGCGAGCCGGCCGGTACCGGGTTCGGCAGAAACCGGGGCCAAAAAATGCGCTGGGCCTGGTGAAGATCATCTTTCCTAACCCGGACAACGTGTATCTGCACGGCACGGATGCGCCTCAACTCTTCGCGCTCTCGCGCCGCGATCTCAGCCATGGCTGCATGCGCGTACAGGATCCGGCTGATCTGGTGGCCTGGGTGCTGCGCAACAACCCCGGCTGGAACCTCGAGCGAGTGAAGGCCGCAATGAATGGGAAAAGCGACAACGTTACTGTCTATCTGGCGAAGCCGATACCAGTGCTGATCGTGTATGGTACTGTGGCGACCGACGAGAGCGGACGAACCTATTTTTTCGACGATATTTATGGATTCGATGCGGAATTGGAAGCGGCCCTGGCGAAGGTGTCCTCCTATCGAAGCGATTGAGCCCAGCCGTTCCGCAGTGCGATCTTCGGAATGGTGTCTCTGAGCGCGATCCGATCATCCGGATTAGACCCTGAACCTTGGGTGGCACTGTGAAAAACCTTCAAATACTTCTCTTTCCGCTCTTTTGTGTGGAACCTGCTTCAGCCCATCCGACTTCCAGCTCCAGTAAATGTTCCCTGGTCCGTTCCTGATCTACGCTCCTGAAAGATGGAATCCAAGGCGGTTCTTACCAGAACGCGCTCGCCATCACGTGCGCGGGGCCGGGCTGGTTCGCAATGACATTGGCGCTAAACACGATCTCTATGTTCTTGTTCTGCCAATTGTGGGGCGCCGATTTCAAAAAATCACTCATGAGCTTGCGATCGGTAACAAACTTGCTCGCGGCCAGAGTTGCCGAAGCCGTAATGCCGGCGACGATGATGATCGGCTGTTTAGTCTCCGGTTCCAGGAGCCTTCCCACCAGGGCATAATCCTGCCGGGGCACTCGAGCAAAGTCCTGCGGCCGATTGGCCCCTTTCAATTTCAAGCCGAGCCGCGCTTCGGGGTTCTTCAAGTCCGCAATATATTGGTAGCCATCTTGATTTTCGGTAAAGTAATAGCGCATGGAGCGGGTGAAGTGCATCGTCCAGTCATTATCAAAGGCTCCGAGCAGAATCACCGGCCCTTTTTGCAGATACCCATACGTTGTGTCGGATTCAGGATAGATGTTGAAAGGTTTCCCCTCGATGAGCAGCAAGCCGGAAATATTCGTCAGTGAGACAGCATCGTCCAGCACAACGACTGCCGCCCTGTTGGCGGTGCCGCTGTTTGACTCGGTTATTCGAGATGACCCCGATGTGGCCGGCGTAGAACCGTTCTGGGGGTCGTTTGGCAAAGGGCGCAATTCGCCCATGCATAGCAGTGCTGGATTCGGTGATTTCAATACCGGGTCCCAGAAGAGCTTCAGCAGATCGTCTGCCGCCGTGACGCGCCAAGCGGACACGGCTACAGCTACGGCAGCGGCAAGCAGACCGAACACGGTCAAGATCATCTTCACTCGCAGCCTGCGCGGTGGCGGAGCAGCCGGCGGGTGGAGAGGTGAATCCGGAATCACTTCCTCGGGCGAGGGCGATGCTTCGTTGACGCGATGGGAAGCAGGATCCTTGTCGGGTTTGGTTTCGTGCAGAGAAAACACTGGCGCGTAGGAGCCAGGATGGAGGTCGATCCTGACATTACCATGGCGGTCAGATTGTTGATAGTATTGCGCCAATCTCTTACGGATCTCGTTCGCGGTCATGCGCACGATCGGATCGGCGCTGGCGTCATAGCCCGGGTGCCGGCCAAATATCTCTACAGCAAGTATTCGCTCTTTGATCGCCTCATAATCTCCGGCTAATGCCCGCTCTACCACCGCGCGCAAAAGGACGGTGCAGCGTTTGCTGTTCTTGAATAACTGATCGGCGAGGAGAAGGTTCAATTCCTTGACAACACAGGCCCGCTGGTCGTCAGTCCATTCGGTGCTGAGGGTTCTAACTGCCCCCTGATCGGTTCCTTCAGCATGCGACATGCTGCCCCTCGGCCATTGCGAAGTTGTTTCAGACTGAGCTGTACACCGCATTATAGCCGTCTTCTTCTCAGTGAGAAGAATTCTTCGCAGGGGAGGTACGATACCGGGTGGGGCACGAATCGCAGTTTTAAGATTAACTTTAGGATTAATAGGATTAACTTGATGATAAGTAGATAGTTAATGCAACTTTACGGTACGATACCTAGCCATAATTTTCGATTGGCCTTAGTTTTGCACCAACAAAATGAAAAGGCTTGCCTGGAACGAGGGCGATAAGAATTCGGGCGCCTCTGTAGCAAGTCATTTCGAGCAGGCCATTCTGGCAGGCGGAATAGCGCACTGGAGGAGTACCGTGGCGGCGCGTAGACAGATGCGTATCTGACTTCCGATGCAGCGCTTCGGCTTATCGGATGGTGGACGCGGGTAGCGACCTCTGGTGTCCACAGATCTGAGTACATCGGGAAGACAGGCAAAGCAATCAACGAACAAACGCAAACGACTGACAATATCAGGAGGACATGATGAAAAAGTTCCACATCCATGCGGGACTTTGGATCGCGCTGGCAGGACTAATGGCAATCGCTGCTCTGCAGCCGACAGCGCTCCGCGCGCAAACAGTGTACGGCTCCATCATCGGAACCGTAAGCGATTCGTCGGGCGCGGTCGTTGTCGGAGCTACCGTGACGGTTACCGACCTGGCGACCGGCGAAAAGCATGCAGCCAAGGCGGACGCATCCGGAAATTACAGTGTTGTCAACCTGCCGCCCGCGAACTATAAGGTAGATGCGGAAAAGGCCAACTTCAAGCGCTTCGAGCGCCAGCCGGTGACGGTGGCCGTGGGCGCCACAGTGCGCATCGATGTCTCGCTGCAGGTGGGCGCCGCCAGCGAAACGGTGCAGGTGACCGCACAGGCGCCTCTGCTGCAGACCGATTCCGGCACGCTTTCAACAGAAGTCGAGGGCGCAACGGTGGACGAGATGCCGCTCAACGGCCGCAACTCGATGAACCTGATTGCGCTGGCCGCGGGAGTTGTCCCCCAGGGCTCGACCATGGGTGATAGCGGCATGAACCAGGGCAACTCCGGCCATACCAACTGGCAGGGCTGGAACAACTACCAGATCGGCGGCAGCCTGGCCGGCGAGAGCTCTGTCTACCTCGACGGCGCCCCGAATAACACTCTGGGTGGCAATAATGTGGCCATGATCATGACCCAGGATGCGGTGCAGGAGTTCAATGTCGCCACCAACAGCATGACCGCCGACTTCGGACGCAATGGCGGCGCCGTGGTGAACATGGCCTCCAAGGGCGGATCCAACCGCCTTACCGGCTCAGCCTACGAGTATCTGAGAAACAGCTTCTTCAATGCCAACGAGTTCTTCAACAAGCAGGCCGAGTTGCAGCAGGGCCTGCCCAACAAGCCGCTGAAATGGAACCAGAATCAGTACGGCGTTGCAGTAGGCGGCCCGGTGAAGAAGGACAAGCTCTTTTACCACTTCACGTGGGAGGGCTTCCACGCCGTGACATCCTCGTCGCAACCGGGTCTTGTGCCGACGGTGGCCGAGCAAAATGGAGACATTCCGTCGTTGAATATCTACGATCCCGGTGCGGCACTATTCACTGTAAATGGCAACACATACACTGGCGCTGGATTTAGCACCTGCTCATTCGTACCCGATGGTTCGGGCGGAACCCAGATTAATGGTCTCGGTAACCCCGGTTGCGGCGACAAGATGGCCGCGTTGATTAAGAGCTATTACCCGTCGCCGACGCCCGGCTACAGCGGGGGTGGGGGCGCCTACAACTACGTCACTACGCCCCCGACCGCAGACGCCCAGAACCAGTACAACGGCCGCGGCGATTACGTGCTGAGTTCGAAGCAGCGCCTCTTCGCCCGCTACACCTACTGGAGTCTGAAGGATACCGGTCAGTCACTGGTAGGCGACAACGGCGGCTGGCTGACGCAAAACGCGGCTACCGACAGCAAATCACAGCAGACAGTGTTGGGTGACACCTACACATTCTCGCCCTCGACGGTGCTCAATGTGACGCTCAGCTACCTGCGGCATATTGACTGGGATAGCTTGCCAGCCAGCTATGGCACGGATCCGAGTAAATTCCCGGACACCTACTATCAAACCGTTTCCAACCTGATGAACGTCCACATACTGCCGACATACGGCATTGGCGGTCCGGGGTCATCTTACAGCTTCGATAACCTGGGTCGAATGGGCTTTTACAACGGAAACATATTTAACACTTACGCCCTCGACGCCAGCCTGATCAGGGTTCTGGGAAATCACAACATCAAGATCGGAACCGAAGTGCGCCTGATGCAGGACACTGCAATCGGTGGCGGAAACTCAGGCAGCTTCAACTTCAGCGGCGCGTTTACCGGCGATGCGTGGACCGATTTCCTGCTGGGCTATATCAAATATGGCCAGGGCTTCGGCGGCGGCGGATCGCTCCAGGTCGTACAGCCGGTCACAGTCTACAACTACTACCAGGCCTACTACTTGACCGACAGTTGGAACGCCACCCGCCGGCTCACCATCACTGCCGGCCTGCGCTACGAGTTGCCCGGCGGCCTCTATACCAAGCACAACTGGAACACTGTGCTGCTGCCCGGCTATCAATGGACGGAAGGCTCCGGCGCGCCGTCACCAGGCACTTCGGTGACAGGCGTTCTGGCGCTGCCTGGCTCTTCCCTGTATGGAGACACATCGGACATCAACGTGAAACACAACGAGATTGCGCCACGGCTCGGATTTGCCTACCGTGTCGGCAACAATTCGGCCGTACGCGGTGGCTACGGCATCTCTTACCTGGCGCTTGATAGCGTTGGCAGCGGCGGTCAGTCGCCTGTCACCAGCGCGAACTCTTACTGCGGCAGCTCGAACTCAGTAGGAGGAGGTGGTGGTCCCGGTGGTCCCGGGGGTCCCGGGGGTCCCGGCGGAGGCAGCACCTATTATGTTCCAATCGCCAATCAGTTGATGTACAACTGCTTTAACACCAGCGCGAGCGGTCCCGGTGCCGTCGTCCTGCCGCCCAAGGGTGCGTTGAATGGCGGCGCCCTGGTAACGTATTTGGGCTATATCGGCAACACGAGCAATTCGCTCAATGGTCCGGTTCCCCAGCAGAAGACCCCGTACGTGCAACAGTGGAATCTCTCCATTAGCCACCAACTGAAGGGCGATCTCATGTTGGAGCTGGGCTATGCCGGCTCAAAGGGAACCCACTTGCCCGCGCTGGGCTCGAACTTCAACCAAATTCCCGATTCGATCTGGCTGGGTGCGAGCAGCACGACGCAGGCATCTCTGACTCAACCAGCGACCCCGGCCAACATGTACAACTGCACCGCGGCTATGCTTGCGAACCAGCCGGGTATTACGGCTGGCCAGTGCGCACGGCCCTTCCCGTGGTACGGCAACGTGAGTGACTCGTTTGGCTATAACGCCGGTTCGCTCTATCACGCCATGCAGTTCAAAGCGGAAAAGCGCTTCCACTCCGGCGGCACGATCATGGGCAACTTTACATGGTCCAAGACCATCGGCAATACCGACTCCAGCAAGGGCGGCTTCCTGGAGGAGAATGTCGTCTCCGGACCCGGAGGCGGTGGCGGAGCAGCCGGCATCCAGGACTACGACAACCTGAAGGCCGAACGCTCGGTGTTGACCTACGACGTTCCGCAACGCGCGGTGATCAGCTACATTCTCAACCTGCCTTTTGGCAAGGGACAGATGTGGGGTAAGGACGCAACCGGCGTTCTCGGCGGAATTATCTCCGGATGGGGCGTCAACGGCATCACAACCTTCCAGAGAGGTTTCCACCTGGCGTTCTCTGACCAGACCGGCCTGACCAACTCGGACCTCGGCTCCTTCGGTTTTGGCACACAGCGGCCGATATACACGCCCGGGTGCAGCAAGTACAGCGGAGTAACCGGGTCGTATGCCGCCCGCGTCATCGCCAATACTCCGCAGTTCAACACCACCTGCTGGTCGCAGCCCGACGACTGGACGCCGGGCAACGAGCCGCGCGTCGAGCCCAACATGTTCGCCCAGGGCATCGACAACTTCGACCTCTCGGCGATGAAAACTACCAAAGTCACCGAGGGAACCAACGTGCAGTTCCGCGCCGAGTTTTTCAACATCTTCAACCGCATCCAGTTCGCGCTTCCGGGGACAACGGTAGGCCAGACCGGCGGCCCGCCGTTCTTCACCCCTTACATCGGAAAGATTTTCCAGACTGCCAACAATCCTCGCCTTGTGCAGTTCTCTTTGCGTGTAAACTTCTAACACGCACCTCCAAGGGCAAGGCGCATCTTTGCGCCTTGCCCTCATTTGGGATATACGCGGCAGAAAGCAGGCGCACTATTGCACGACAGAACAAACGTGGGGATCGGCTTGCTTGCTCGCTGTACAGCCCGCGCGCATCGATATGCTAGGCAAATTCGCAAACGCTGTGCGCAGATTTTGCGAGCACTCGCGCTTACGGCCCACCCGCACGCACAGGTTGGGCAATCCTTCGCAGATGATTCACCATTTGCTCGAATTTCGATGCCGTTTTTTGAGCTGCACTGGTTGAAAAGGCGGGGGTTCGAACATTCTTAGTCCCTTCAACTCCAACGGGTCCTAGAAAGGAACACTATGTGCTTTACTCATTGGGCACGGGTGGCTGTGCTGGTTCTCGTGGCGTCAGGCGGCACAATCATCGCCCAGACCTTCAAAGCCGGAGCTGGGCAATCTGATATTCAGACTTCGCCCAGTATGTTTCCTGTCGCAGAGTTTACCGGGCAGCACGATTCGGTTTCTGCCCGCGTTCTGCTTCTCGATGACGGCACCCAGCGAATTGCACTCCTTACCGTGGATACGCCCTCCATTCAAGACCCGTCCATCGTCGGTTGGAAGGCGATTCTGAGCAAGGTAGCCGGCATCAAGACAGAGAATGTGCTTGTGATTTGCACCCACGACACCGCTGCGCTTCATATAACCACTACCGGTGTCCTCGCCATGACTCCCGAGTCTCATGGCAATGCTCCCGGCGCTGCTCTTGGCCCACCTCCCGGACAGCAGAATCCGGGTGGACGTACGCCGCCCACAGCAGCTCAGATCGCCAATGCAAAGGCCTACGCAAAGGCCGTCGATGATGCTGTCGAGGCCGCAGCAATAAAAGCTGTCGCAACGCTGCAGCCTGTGCAAGTGGGCTTCGGGCTCGGCACCAGCCGGGTCAATATCAGTTCGGATCTGTTGACTCCCAAAGGCTGGGCGAATGGCTTCGAGGGCTTGAATGACGAAGGCTTCACGGACCCGTCACTCGCCCTGATCCGGTTCAGTTCTCTCGATGGCAAACCACTGGCCTGGCTGATGGATTATGCGGTGCGGCCTGCTGTGATGGAGCGTTCCAGGACGGAATCGGGCGGAGATCTGATTTCGGGCGATCTGATCGGAGTGGCACGGCACTATCTGGAAACACAATACGGCTCCAGCGCCACGGCATTCTTTCTGATGGGCGCGGCCAACGACCAGCAACCCCTTTTCACGGCCGTTCGTTCTGTCTACGACAAGGACGGCAACTCGTCGCGCGTCGATATTCATGAAGCGGGTTTCACTTTGGTGGATCTGATTGGCGAGCGGCTTGGCAGCGACGCAGTCCGCGTCAATGAATCGATCAAAACCTCGGCGGCTCCCACCAGGCTGCGCCTGGTGCGGCAAAGCGTTGAAGTCGGGACTCAGGCTCGCCAACAACCGGATGGTCCAATTGCTCCAACCGGGCAAAAGGTAGCCATTCCTTATGTCCTGTTGCAGATCGGCGATGTCGTTATCGTTGGGACCAAGCACGAGCTGAACGCAACCACTGGAGCACAGATTCGAACCGGATCGCCCTTCCCTCAGACCATCTTCGTGGGGATGGTCGAGGGATCAAACGGCAGCTTGCAAGACATGGGCGCATACGATCACGGAATAAATGGAAGTCCCAATTCGTTCTATGTCCGCGGCTCCGCCGAGGCGGTCGTGGCCGCAATTGAAGCTCAGTTGAAGCAGTTACACGACACTCCTTAGTCAGCTAGTTAAAGTGGGCAAACCAGAATTCCTCATGAACCGCCCTATGCCGTGTGGCACCGGAAAGGAATTCAACTACAAATCCGTTTCCGCCTGCGGGAAGGCATTCAGGGAGCGGCAATAGGCCCGTTGAAGTACCGTCGGATCTGATGAGTCGCATGGAGTAACGGCGCTCCGGTGGGCCGGGAAATCATGACTGGAGCTGCTGGCGGAAGGCGCTGGAACGCTCTGAACATGGCCAGTAAGGGATGAGAAATGAAGATTCGGTTCCTATTTCCAAGTGGTGTAGCAGCGGCGCTTCTGCTAATGATTACGGTTTGCCCGGCGCAGATGGGCAGCCTGCGCGCCGGAGCGGCCAGAGTGGACATCACTCCCCCCAAGGAGATGTTTCCTCTCCAAAACACGTTGCTCTTCAGCGGCGCGCACGATCCGATCTACGCGCGGGCGCTGGTGCTCGACAATGGCAATACGAAAGTGGCCATCGTGGTTCTGGATCTTCTGGACCTTATGATCGACAACGGCCTGCAAAAGGACGTGGCCGACGAATTAAGGATTCCCTCGGATCATGTGCTGCTGAACGTCCCGCACGACAATACCTCTTTTCTAATCAGCTATAACTTGGCGAACTCCGTCGGCAAGGAGCCTAACCAGGATACCCCCTCATTCGCGATTATGCGGAAAGGTGTGATCGAGGCAGTGAGGGAGGCCAACGCCAGCTTGCAGCCCGCTCGGGTCGGATACGGCACGGGCAACGCCAACGTGAACATGCAGGGGAACAATCCCGACGGACCTTCGGATAAGACGGTGTCGGTGTTGGCGTTGACCGAGCCGACGGGCGAACCGATCGCGTTCTACACCAGCTACGCGGTGCACTCGATCGTGATGTACCGGTCGGTGATGGATGACGGGAAGGTGTACATGAGCAGCGACCTGGCCGGATGGACGTCGAAGTACGTCGAAGACCACTTCCCCGGCGCAGTCTCGGTGTGGGGTTTAGGCTCCGGCTTGGACCAGTCGCCTTTGTTCACATCCAGAGCCGGCCAGGGCGAAGAGGATCACAACGAAGGTTCGGCCGGTTGGGCGCTTTTGGACGCGCAGGCGCGCCGGCTGGGCGCGGAGTTTGTACGCGTGGCCAAAACGATTCAGAATACGAGTAGCCAAGCCGTTCTGTGGACCACGAAAAGTTCGGTGACCTGCCCTGCACAGCAGGGCCCTTCACAGGCCGGAGGACAGGCTCAAGGGCAAAGTCAGACCCCCTCGGCACTGGCCGGATTACCGGGCCAGGTGGCGATCCCCTTCAAACCCGCTGACAGCTCTCCGATGACGATTCCGCTGCAGTTGCTAATGGTGAACGACATCGCCATCGCGGGGATCTACGGGGATACCGGAGTCGAGATCGGGTTGCAGGTCAAGCAAGACTCGCTCTTCGACCGGACCATGATCGTGTCGCTGGTTCCGAACAAGGCCGGCCACGTGCAATCGGATAAGGGATGTCTCAATCAGGCAATCGACAGCGAGTTCCAGAAGATGATGAACAGCTACCTTCCGGTGTGGAAGGCGGCGCAGTAGTTCTTTCATGGCAATGCAGCGTTTTCGGCAGCGTGGTCCCTGAATAGGAATCAGGGGCCACGCTCCCGCGAAAAGAAGAAAGCGAGTTGATTAGAAATGAAAATGCGATTCACAATGCAGTGTCTTGCTGCAGCTGGCTTGCTGCTGGCGGCGGTTTGCCCGGCGCAGATGGACAGTCTGCGCGCCGGAGCTGCCAAAGTGGACATCTCGCCCCCAGGCGACATGTTCCCGCTCAACAGCATGCAGACTTACGGGAGCCTGCACGATCCGCTCTTTGCCCGCGCGCTGGTACTCGACAATGGCTCGACCAAGCTCGCTCTGATCAGCGTCGACATCATTCAACTGGACTTCGGCGACGAGTTGGTCAAAGCCGTCACGGACGAGCTCAAGATTCCCGTGACAAATCTGTTCCTCAGCGCAACACACGATCACAACGCTCCGCCGGGCGCCGGCGGATTCGGTTTGAACGCCACGGCGAAAAATCCCTACTTCGAGATTCTCAAGAAGGGCATCGTTGAAGCCGCCCGCGAGGCCAACGCCAATCTGCAGCCGGCCCGCATCGGTTTCGGTACCGGGAAGGCTTACGTCAACACCAACCGCGACGAGAAGATCGGCGAAGGCTATCACATGGGCTATAATCCCGATGGGCCTTCTGACAAAACCGTAGCCGTCCTGCTGGTCACCAAGCCCTCTGGCGAGCCCATCGCCATCTACGCCAACTACGCGGTGCACTCGGTCGTGATGTTTCGCACCCATACGAAAGACGGCCAAGTCCAGGTCACCGGCGACCTCGGCGGAGCCGCCTCCAAATACGTGGAAGACAACTTCAAGGGAGCCGTAGCCTTGTGGACCATGGCCGCGGCCGGCGACCAGAATCCGCTCTTCATGGCCAACTACAACCAGGATGCGCCTGACGTCGTTGACGAAGGCCCCAACGGCTGGGCCATTCTCGACGTGGAGGCCCGCCGTGTCGGAGAAGAGATCGTGCGCGTCTCCAAGAACATTCAGAACACGGCGGGCAAAGTCGTCTTTTGGGGCGCTCAGACCTCCGTTACCTGCCCCGGCCAGAAGCGCGCCGAACCAGCCCAGCCTGGCGTTCCGCAGGCCGGTTACCTTGCGCCCGCGCACGTGAAGATGATCGACGGCGACCCGGTCACCATTCCTCTCCAGCTCCTCATGGTCAACGACATCGCCATCGCCGGTGTCTCCGGCGAGGTCTTCACTGAGATCGGAGAACACGTCAAGCACGACTCGCTCTTCGACCGCACGTTCATGGTCACCATGCTGCCCAACCGCGTGGGCTATATTCCCACGGACAAGGCGTACCTGCTGCCTTCGGAGAAGGCAATAACCAACCGGCTCAAACCGGGATGTGCTGAACCGGCCATGGTCGGCGCCTTCCAGCAAATGGAGAAGAGCTACATGCCGGTCTGGCAGGCAGCGGAGAAGTAGACAACCGCCGGACGCTCCTCCTCTACCTCACTGACGGAAACTACGACGGTCTCGTGGAATCTTGGGTTGAAGCCAGAAAGATCCTTGATGAGAAGGGTGTTAAGTATCTCTGGGAAGAGCAGGATGGTGGTCATGACTGGAGTTTTTGACGGAAAGTGCTTGTGGACTTTGCGCCGGGAATCTTCAGAGCTTCGAAGTAGCATCTGATCTTGAAATGTGCGGCAGAGCTGATACCACGCCGCACACCGTCACGAGTGCAGCACGGCGGGGATGCTCTCGAATCAGGTTGACCGTTACGGCAGACGACCTTCGCGTTGAATGACAATTCAGAACTTTACGAACTTCCGCGAAAGGAAACCAGAAGGTAATCCCCACCGGAGTTACTGACTAAAACCAATGGCAACGCTCCTTTGCCAGAGAGCGAGAAGGTAATTATGAAAACACGATCCATAATGGAAGGCATTGCGGCCGTTGGATTGCTGCTGCTGGCGGCGTTTTGCCCGGCGCAGATGGGCAGCCTTCGCGCCGGAGCTGCCAAGGTAGACATTTCGCCCACGCCGGATTTGTTCCCTTTGGTAGACCCGATTCCCTTCATTAACGGAGGCGAATTCATCGATGTGCACGATCCGCTGTGGGCGCGCGCCCTGGTGCTCGACAACGGTTCGACGAAAGTAGCGATGATCACCGCCGATTCGTCGGGGATTTCGTCCAGCGAAGAACTCGTAAAGGAAGTCTCCGACGAGTTGAAGATTCCCACCGCCAACGTGCTCCTGCTCGAAACGCGCGATCACAATACTCCGTGGGCCGAGAGCCGGTCGAACGGGCGCAGTACGGAAACTCCGTATGCCGCAATACTCAAGCGGGGCATCGTTGAGGCCGCGCGCCAGGCCAACGTCAATTTACAGCTGGCGCGGATCGGTCTTGGTACAGGTAGTGCCGCCATCGATACAAACCACCCCGATTGGCCCCCTGACAAAATCGTGTCGGTGCTGCTTGTCACCAAGCCCTCGGGCGAACCGATTGCCGTCTACAGTAGCTATGCTGCGCATCCGGTCGTGATGTTTCGTGCTCTCACCAGGGAGGGAAGGCCGGAGATCTCGGCCGACCTGGCCGGCGCCACATCGAATTATGTCGAAGATCAATTCAAAGGCGCTGTAGCTCTCTGGAATATGAGCGCCACCGGGACCCAGCGTCCTGCCGGTGAAATCAACTACAGCCCCAGCCCGCCCGACGCCCGTGAGATTGGCGCCGCCGGCTGGGCGACTCTCGCCGCACAGGGGAGTCGTCTGGGCGAAGAGATCGTCCGCGTGGCCCGCAATATCCAGACTACGGAGAGCAGCGCTGTACTGTGGGGAGCCCATACCGAGTTGACCTGCTCCCGCCAGAAGTGCATCGCTCCCGGCCCACCCCCTCAACAAGGCCAACCCGGTCAAGCCGGCCCGCCCGCCCAATTGTCTCAGTCCGGTCAACCAGGCCAAGGTGGGCAACCAGGTTCTGCTGGGCCAGGCGGCGGACCGGCTCCGATAATGGGCGGCGAGACAATCAAGATTCCGATCGCGCTGATCATGATCAACGATATTGCCATCACCGGCGCCGGATCGGATGTGCTCATCGAGTCTGCGCAGCACCTGAAGCGCGATTCGATTTTCCCTCGCACCTTCATGGTGGCCTGGATACACAGCAATGCCGGCAATACTCGCATTCCCGCGGACGTCGAGCCGGCCATGATCGACGCCTACGTGAAAATGGAAAAGAGCTATCAATCCATTTGGCAGGCAGCGCATTAGGATTCAGTTCATGAGCGGTATCTTGTTCATCGACCAGGAATGTAATTCCAGAAACTCGGTGATCCATGCTGCGCGGGATTCGAGGGTACTACCCAATGCCGCATGGAATGATGAGCAATGCTCAGAAGTTTTGTCCAGATTGCAGGTGGAGCGTACCTCTACGATCCGGTCGCGCCCGGCGAGAAGAGCCGTATCTCGATCCTGGTCATGCACACTGATGGGAATTTTATGAATCACTCCGCCTGCACCGAGATGTCGAATCGCGGGCTGGATTGCCGCACGGTTTCGCCGCTCGCAAATCTGCCGGGGCAGTCTCGTTAGGTAGCCAAAAAAGAGGATGACGCAGGCAGGTGGACGACAAAGTTCGATCCGCGGCCTAATTCGGACTCCACGCGGATCGTTCCGCGACTCTGATCGACGATCCACTTGGCAATCGAAAGGCCAAGACCCACTCCCCCCATCTCTCGCGATCGAGCCTTGTCTGCCCTCCAGAAGCGATCGAATACGCGCGGCAGATCCTCAGATGCAATCCCGATCCCTGTGTCCCGTACTTCAATCGTCGCCTGCCCTGTGTCGCGAATCAGAATCAGGTCCACAGCGCCTCCTTTTGGCGTGTATTTGACAGCATTTTCGAGCAGGATCAGGAACAGCTCGCGTAGTGAGATCTCATCGCCCATAACGGGCGTAGGGGGGCCATCCAGATGAGAGGTGAAATCAATCTGCTTATTCTCGGCCAGCGATCGTGCGTTCTCGGCGACTTCTGTAAGCAGCGAGGTAAGATCCAGCGGAACCGCCAGCAGCGGGTTATGGCCGGAGTCGCTGCGTGCCAGCTTAAGCAGACGATCAACAAGACTGGATGTTTGCTTCACCTCCTGCAGAATCTCCTGCAGAGCCTCCACCGTTTCCTCACGGCTGCGTTCCCTGCGCAGCAGGTATTCAGCGGCAGATTGTATGAGCGCAAACGGCGCGCGCAGTTCATGCGATGCATCGGCGGTGAATTGAGTCACCTGATTCATAGAGGATTCTATTCGCTCCAGCATGGCGTTGAGCGTTTCTGACAATGTGCGCAGCTCATCTTCCGGTTCGGGCACAGAGAGCCGTGCGGTCAAATTTTCCGGGCCGATAGCTCGGGCTTCGCGGTTGATCTGTTCCACCGGCGTCATGGCGCGGCCGCTGAGCCAGAATCCTGCCGCGGCCAGCGACAAAAGAAGCACCGGGACAACAACCCAAAGCACCTGCGAGAAAACTGACAAGGACTGGTCAAATTCGCGAAGTGGCTGGGCGGCCTGGATCAGGAACTGCTTGCCATTGATCTCCCTGAACCAAGTGCCCAGTCGAACACGGTCTCCGCTGGAAGCTGAATCCCCAAAAATGGGTCGATCGTGCAAAAACTCCGGTGGTGGAAGCGATGCATGATGGCGGGCTAGCTCTGGCGTTTCAAAGAGCAGCTTACGGTTCGCGTCGTAGATTTGGAAAAGGCCACCGGCCAATGGAATCTCGCTGCCATGACGGGCATCTTGCTGCAACTCGATGATTGCGTCGTCTCCCTTATTTTCAATGAACTGACGAACCAGCATCGATTGGCGATAAATCTCGTTGTCGATGCCGTAGTACATGCTGGCGCGCATGGCGAACCAGCTTCCGATCGCCAGACCTGCCACGATGGGCGCGGCAGTCAAGAAGTACCAGACTGCAATGCGGAATCGTATGGAGGAAAAATGAATCATGCGCCATCCATAAGACGGTAGCCGAGCCCCCGCTCTGTGTAAATCAGCCTCTTGCTCCCCGGCGGTTCCACCTTTTGCCGCAAGCATTGGATAAAGACGTCGATATTGTTGTCACTTGTGCCCCGATCCCCCCAAACTGCATCCGTTATGCGCCCCCGCGTGGCCAGGCGACCAGCGCAGCGCATCAGGCATTCCATGATTAAGAACTCCGTAGGCGTCAGGCTCAACTTGCGCATTCCTCGCCATGTTTCGTGCCGCGTCGTGTCCATCGTAAGGTCGGCAAAGCGGAAGACGTTCGATACTTCATCGCGACTCGGCCGCAACCGGGCACGAATCCTCGCCAGCAGCACTTCGAATGAGAAAGGCTTGGTCAGGTAATCGTCTGCTCCTGCATCCAGGCCGCGTACAATGTCTTGCGGTGCATCACGTCCTGTCAGCACAAGGATCGGAACACAGATCTTTTCCAGCCGCATCCGTTTCGTCACCTGGATTCCATCCATATACGGAAGCATGATGTCCAGAATGACCAGGTTGAAGCTGGATGTTTCCGCGGCCCTCAGCCCCGAGGCGCCATCAAAGCAGACCGATACATCGTAGCCCACCTCCTCAAGTCCCTTGCGGACGTACTTGGCTAGATTCTTGTCATCTTCGACCAGCAAAAGCCGCGTCATGAGTTATCCCCATTTAGCTGATTCCAATTTTGCATCAGATCCTTAAGGAAGCCTTAGTATCCGGTCATATTTAATACCCATTCCAGCCAAGCAGCAGCGTCATTCTTCCTGCCGGCGCATCGGCCTGGGTCGCCACGCCCTACCAAAGTGGCGCATCCCGACCGTGTAGCTAATTGATTCTAAGTGCTTTCCATTAGGCGCAGAAATAATCCTGTATTCCTAATGGATTCCTCAGGTTTCTGATGTACTGTCTCATCAATTTGGCACAACCAGCGCGTGAGCAGTGATGTGGCCTGTGGGGTGATCTATAAGTCCATCCTGCTCACAGCCGGTCATAAGGAGCACACGAATGTCTCCTCGCACTCGCTTTCATCTTTTTCTCGTTGCGATGAGCCTCGCCGCTGTTCTCGTCCTGTTCGCGAAGATCCTCAGCGCGCAAGCACAGAACTCCAACAGGCATGAGCAACCCGGCCAGGCCGGTCAGGCCGGTCCGCAGCAGGGTGAACGGCGGGGAGGCGGCCCGGGCACAAGCAGCCGGCAAGACCGCGGCAACGAATGGATCTGTCCCGATAAGTCCGAGCCGAATGGAACTCACTACGTCCTCTATCCAACCCCGGCTCGCGGGCCCGACACCCAGGCGAGCATCCTGGTGTATCTCCCTCCCGATTACGAGACATCCGGATCCAAGCGGTACCCCGTGCTCTACTGGCTCCACGGCGGCGGCGGCAATCAACTCTCCGCACAAACGCAAATCTCACGCATGGATGCTGCAATTCGCGCCGGCCAAATTCCGGCGCTTATCGTTGTCGGCCTCCAGGCGCTACCGGATGTGCGCTACATCAATTCGAAAGACGGCACGCGTCCTCTCGAAGACGTAATCATCAAGGACCTTATCCCCTACGTTGATTCGCATTATCGAACCCTGGCACAACGCGAGTACCGCGCTATCGAAGGGTTCTCCATGGGTGGATACGGAAGCTTCCGGCTGGGGTTCAAATATCCCAGCCTCTTTTCCATCGTCTCCGGCTTGGCGCCGAGCATTACGGAGTTCAAGAGCGAACCTAACATCGTCACCGAGCCTTTCGGAAACGACCCTGTCTACTACGAAAAAGTCGGCCCGGCCAATATCGTCAAGACGAACGCTAACGCGGTCCGAGGCCACCAGACCATCCGTCTTTACGTCGGCGATCAGGACCCCCTCCTGACAGCCCTTCAACAATTCCACGAGCGATTGCTCTCGCTCGAGATCGAACACCAGTTCAAGATTGCGTCTGGCGTCGGCCATCAGGACGACCGGCTCGTGGACAAACTCGACGGGATCGCCTTCTGGAAGACGGCGTTTCCGGGTCCCAAATAGGAAACAGATGTAGGAGGAACAATGAACATGCTCCACAGGCTAGTGAAAATTTGGGTTGCTCTGGCGGCTCTGGCGGCAATTGCTGCCCTGCTGCCTTCGCAGCTTCCTGCGCAAACATTCTATGGATCGATCGTGGGAACCGTGACAGACGCTTCGGGCGCGGTCGTTCCAGGTGTAACCGTCACTGCCACAGACCTGGCAACCAACGAAGCCCGGACCAATAAAACGGATGCATCGGGCAACTACCGGTTTGTGAACCTGGTGCCTGCCGTCTACAAGGTCGATTTCCAGGGCAAGGACTTCAAGCACTTCGTGCGTGATCGGCTCGATGTGGCAGTCGACGCGACGGCCCGTCTCGACGTGTCCCTGCAGGTGGGCGCAGCCACAGAAACGGTTGAGGTGAGCACGCAGGCGCCTCAACTGCAGACCGACTCCAGCTCCGTTAGCCAGGAGATCGAGGGCACGACGGTGCAGGAGATGCCGCTCAACGGCCGCAACACCATGAACCTGATCGCGCTTGCCGCCGGCGTCGTCCCCCAGGGTTCCACCGAGGGTGGGACCGGGGCCAACCAGGGCGCCGGTCATACCATGATCGTGGGCTGGGGCAACTACCAGATCGGCGGAACGCTGGCCGGTCAGAGCGCGATGTATGTCGATGGTGCCCCGGTGAACGTGATGGGAGGCAACTTCACGGGCGGCAATATTACCTCTCTGGTGCCGACTCAGGATGCCGTGCAGGAGTTCAACGTTTCTTCCAGCAACGTATCAGCCGAATTCGGCCGGTACGGCGGCGGCGTCATCAACATGGCTACAAAAAGCGGAAGCAACAGCATTCATGGTTCAATCTACGAGTACCTTCGCAATACTGACCTGAACGCCAACGACTGGTGGAACAAGCTCGATGAGCTCGAGGCGGGCCTGCCCAACAAACCTCTGAAATGGATCCAGAACCAGTACGGCGTGGCCGTGGGTGGACCGATCAAGAAAAACAAGGCCTTCTATCACTTCAACTGGGAGGGATTCCAGTCCACGACCGCTCAGGTGAACACGACATTTGTGCCTACCGGCGATGCGGACAGCGCCACCAGCGGCGGAGTACAGAACGGAGTGTTTCCAGACCCCATTACCGATCCGCTGGGCAACTGCAATATCAGCACGACAGCGAATCCCGGATCCTGGACGATCACCAATCTCTGGAGCGGCAGCTGTGGCGACCCGCTGGCCAAGCTCATGCGCCAGTACTATCCTGCGCCGAATTTGACCGGATCGCCGAATGGCAACTACTACGCCGCTCCGCCCACCCCCGACAAGCAGAACCAGTACGGCGGGCGCATCGACTATGCCCTGAGCGAGAAGCAGCGCATCTTCGGCCGTTACACGTACTGGACGCTCACAGACAAGGGCTTTAGTATATTCAACGACCACGACGGCTGGAGGACCGAAAACGCCCACAGCGCCAACATTACCCAACAAGTGGTGCTGGGCGATACCTACACCTTTTCGCCCTCGACGGTTCTCGATGTGCGCCTCAGCTTCCTGCGCGACAATGACGAGAGCAGTACGCCGGGCAGCCTGGGGATGAGCTACAGCGTCTTTCCCAGCAACAGCTACCTGAACCTGCTGAGCAGCTCATTCCCCGTTCATGAAATTCCGATCATGAACCTGGGGGGGCCGGGCGTTAACTACTACGGCTTCAACCGCGTCAATTCGGTTCAGGACGACTTCTATAACACCTACGCAATCTCGGCCAGCCTGATTCGCATCTTTGGTCATCACAACGTAAAGGTCGGCGCCGATCTTCGCCGCATGGAAGACAACAACTCGCCCGAAGGCAACTCCGGACAATTCAATTTCGGGGGCAACTTCACCGGCGACAAATATGCTGACTTCCTGCTGGGTTACGAGGCGGGCGGCAACAACCCCTTCCAGGCCTCCACTCTCAACATCCAGGCGGGCGTCGCCGCGTACAACTACTACCAGGGCTATTACGTGAACGACAACTGGCAGGCGACCCGCAGTCTGACCCTCAACCTGGGCGTGCGGTGGGAGCTGCCGGGCGGCATCTACACCAGGCATGACTGGAACGACGTGCTGCTGCCGACGGCGACGGATCCCTACTACGGCACCCCGGGGACGCTGGCCGTGGTCCACTCCTCGCTTTTCCCCGGCCGGTCGTCGCTCGACGTCAAACACAATCTGTTTTCGCCTCGTGTGGGCTTTGCTTACCGCCTGGGCAACAACAATACCGCACGCGCCGGATATGGCCTCACCTTCCTGCCTAACGATTCCTCCACCGGAGCGTTCCCGGAGAATGGTTCGCTGATCTCGCAGTACACATTTTGCGGCCCCGCAGGAAACGCAACGGTTCCGATTGCCACGGAGCTGATGTACAACTGCTTCAGCGCCAGCAACCCGATCATCCAACCGTCCGTGTTTTCGTCAAACTGGCCCCAAAATGTAACCAGCAACATTCTCGGGACTCTGGGACTGTATGAGAACCTGCACCAGGGGCTCAACGGTCCGGTTCCCAATCAGAAGTTCCCGTATGCCCAGCAGTGGAACCTGGCCGTCAGCCGCCAGTTCAAGGGCAACCTGGTGCTCGACCTCAGCTACGTGGGCGCGGCCGAGATTCACGCTCCCGCATCCAGTAGCCAGCTCAACCAGATTCCCGACGGCTCTTATGACAGCTCTGGCGTGGTGCTTTCCGGAGCCTATGCCGGGCAGAGTCTTACGGCTCCGGGAACTTGCTGGGGGGGTGGGTTCAATCCGCAACTCGAGGTGGGCCAGTGCGTGCGGCCATACCCCTTCTACGGCGGCGTGAGCGATTCACTGGCCTTCAACACCCAGACCATCTATCACGGCATGCTGCTGAAGGGCGAAAAGCGCTTTGGCGCCGGTGGAATCCTGATGGGCAACTTCACTTGGTCGAAGATGATTGGCAACACCGACTCTGGCCACGGAATGCTGGAAGACGGAACCCAGGGCCCAAACTCCCAGGGCGGCGGCTCCGGAGGCATCCAGGACTACGATAATCTGGGCCGGAATGGCGGAGAGCGCGCACCGACCAGCTACGACGTTCCGCTTCGCGCCGTCTTCAGTTACGTCCTCAACCTGCCGTTTGGCAAGGGAGAGAAGTGGGGCAATGGCGCAACCGGCGTAACTGGCCACGTAATCTCCGGCTGGGGCGTTAATGGCATCACCACCTTCCAGCACGGCTTCCATGTCCCGTTCCAGGACAGCACCATCAACCATGGCCCAGGCCAGAACAACGATCTGGGCTCCTTCGGCATTGGCTCGCTGCGTCCGAATTACACGGCCGGATGCAACAAAGCAACTTCCTATAAAGGCAATGCACGCATCGCAGGGTGGTTTAACAACACCAACACTGTGACTTCCAACGGCAATGTCATTTCCCAAGGCTGTTGGTCGCAACCTGCGGACTTCACCTTCGGCAGCGAGCCGCGCGTCGATCGGAGCGTCTTTGCGCAAGGCATTGACAACTTCGACTTCGCGGCTCTGAAATCGACCGCTGTCACGGAACGGATTAACATTCAGTTCCGCTCCGAATTCTTCAACATCTTCAACCGCAAACAGTTTGCGCAGCCGGACTCAAGGCTCGGATCGAATACGTTCGGCCAGATTCTGGGCGACGATAACCAGCCGCGCTTGGTGCAGCTCTCGCTGCGCATCAACTTCTAATCCCACAATTCCTTGGGCAAGGCGCGCTTCTGCGCCTTGCCCTTCACCTGAACTTCGCCAGGCGATCGGTCTCAATCACCTGTACAGGTCGATGGCTAGTCCGTGGCCCGGCGCCCTGCCCGGGAAAACTCCGCTAGACGTGTTTGAGCGTGATGCATCATTGGGGCATCTTTTCTTTCTCATGCGCGCCCGGGCTCGTTAATAGCCCTAAGAGCCCGTCGCTATCCACTCCGAGAACAGATCTGAGCGGTGGGAGAGTTACGCATCCTGCCTCGGGGCGTCTTCGAAATGGTGAATCGTCTGTGAAATGAGGGTTCAACGCGGCCTCAACAGATGATTATGCAGCGAAATGTTGAGAGGATTTGAGAGATGAGAATACGGCAGCTGCTTCACTTTTTGACAGGAATCGGTCTATTGCTACCTTCCGCAGTCTGTCCGGCCCAGATGGGCAGCCTGCGCGCTGGAGCGGCAAGGGTGGACGTTACGCCGCCGAAGGAGATGTTCCCTCTCAAGACTGCGCAGCCATTCGGAAGCTTCGAGAAAGCACACGATCCGATTTACGCGCGGGCGCTGGTGCTGGATAACGGCAAGACGAAATTGGCCATCATAGGCGTGGACATTCTGGACTGGCAGGAAGACGGGCTGCTCGAGGACATCGCCGCTGCACTCCAGATTCCACCGGAGAACGTAATACTGAACCCTTCGCACGACGACAGCTCCCTCCACAATACCGGTCCCAGGCCGGGGAGGACTGAAATGACCCAGGAATCGCCGGCGATCGCGATCATGAAAAAGGGAATGATCGAGGCGGCTCGGGAGGCCAACGCCAATCTGCAGCCGGCGCGGATAGGCTTCGGAACCGGGAGGGCGGAGGTAAACACCAACCGGAACGACCGGAACGGCGCGTCGGATAAGACGGTGACTGTGCTGTTGCTGACCAAGCCGAGCGGCGAACCGATTGCGGTCTATACAAGCTATGCGGTTCACTCGATCGTGATGGTGGAGTCGGGAACGGATGATGGGAAGGTGCAACTCACCAGCGACCTGGCAGGCTGGACACAGAGATACGTGGAAGACCATTTTCCGGGGTCCGTAGCGTTATGGGCGGTAAGCGCAGGAGGAGACCAGGCTCCCTTGTTAACGTCCAGATCGACTCCGCCCTATGAAGCTCACAATTTTGGGTCGGCCGGATGGACGCTTCTGGACGCGCAGTCGCGCCTGCTGGGAGCAGAGGTTGTGCGTGTGGCGAAAGCGATACAGAGCACGAGCGGCCGAGTCGTTCTTTGGGCTGCGAGAAGTTCGGTGACCTGCCCCGCTCCGCAGCGCGTCCCGCAGGTTCCCCAGCAGGACGCCGCTCCGGGTGCAGGGCAAGGCAACGGCGGGCAGAATCAAGGCACATCGGCAACCGGCGGGCCGGGAGAACAGCCGGCCGCAGAAAAGGGCGGGGGGCAGGCAGCTACCGCGCAGAACCGTACGCTGACGATTCCGCTGCAACTGTTGATGGTGAACGATATCGCCATCGCGGGGATCAACGGCGATCCCGCAGCCGAGATCGGGTTGCAGTTCAGACATGATTCACTCTTTGACCAGAACATGCTGGTGACGATGATTCCCAACAGCCTCGGCCACCTGCAATCCGATAAGCAGGGATGCACCAATCGCGCCATCGACGATGAGTTCCAGAAGATGATGAAGAGTTACTTAGCGGTGTGGGATGCAGCGCAATAGTTCCACAAGACGCAGCGTCCAGCAGCAAAGATAGGAATGCGAATTGTTCTGCAATAATCCGTCATGTGAAGAAGTCTGGAAGGAGATAGCTGGAATGAAGAAAAGAAGAAAGCTCTTGATAATTGCGGCAATTCTGTCATTCGGAGTTTGCACTGCTCGCTCTGTGAGGGCCCAAGACCAGGAGATCAAGACGACCCCTGTGCAGCTCGCCGATAAGGTTCCTGCCATACTCTATGAGCCGATCACCCTAACCGACAAAAGTCACATTGCTGTCTTCGTGATGCATTCCGGAGTAGACTACTTGCATTTCCCAGCCTGCACAGAACTATCCAAACGCGGCTATCGTGTGCTGTGCGCCAATAACTCCGTCGGCGGCGCCACGAATAAAGACGGCATCGACAGAAAGATTCTGGACGCCAAACTCGGCGTGGAATATCTCCGCAGATATCCGGGAGTAAAGAAGATCGTTCTTCTTGGCCACAGCGGGGGAGGAATGCTGATGTCGACTTACCAGAACATCGCCGAGAACGGGCTCAGGGCGTGCCAGGGACCGGAGAAGATCATCAAGTGCTCCGATAGCCTTGCGGGCCTGCCTCCGGCCGATGGGATTATGTTGCTCGATGCGCACTGGGGAGATGGAATTTCCAATTTGTTGTTCGGCATGAGTCCATCCATGACAGATGAGGTGACGCCGGACCTGGATCCGCGCAGCGCGCAGAACGGGTATAGCGCCGGCGGGGCAAAGTACAGCGACGAGTTTCTCCGCAGATATCAGGCCCAGATCGGCAAGAAGATGAATCGGATGATCCAGGATGCCCTCGCCAAATGGGCGGTCATCAGCGCGGACAAGACCGGCAGCCATGACAACGATCTGTTCTCGATGCCGGGCGGAATGGGCACCAAGCTTGAGTCCGTTGACACTCACCTCCTGTCTCATACGCGCAACGCCTGGCCACTTTTGCACCCCGACGGATCTATCACCGTCCAGATCATCTACTCGGTGCGCCCGGTGGCTGGAATGGGCATGGGAAGACCTGGCACTCAGAGCAACCAGGGGGGACAGGGCGGCCAGGGAGAACAAAGCGGGCCGGGTCAGGGTCAGGCGGGTCAACAACAGGGACCGGGTGGTCAGGGCGGCCCAGGCGGATTTGCCGGCCCTGGAGGAGGAGGACAGCAATATCCCGTCCGTGAATTCCTCAACACTTATGCAATTCGGGTAACCGATGATTTTGCATACGGCGAAGATTGCGTTCGCGGCATTGACTGGTCGTCGAGTTATGCCAATGCGCCCGGCAATGTGATGGGCATCAAGGTTCCGCTGCTGACAATGGGGATGACCGGCTCTTATGAATACCTGTCGGCTGAGCTCAATTATAAGAACGCCAAGAGCGCCGATAAGACAATCGCGTTCGTTGAAGGCGCCAGCCATGGGTTCTCCACTTGCACTCAATGCGAGAGAACCCCCGGCCAGTACGGGGATACGCAGAAAACACTCTTCGACTACATCGACAAGTGGCTAATCCAAAAGGGCAGGTTCATGGATGAATGATGATCGTGACGACATGAACATCTCTGCCGGCGCGCTCCTTTACATATGCGGCGGTCTCTATGATCTCCTCGAGGAGAACGCCTCAACTACAGCGCCGAGACGATCGGGCACAGGCTGAAAAGAGTCGGCCTGGCCACCCGCCGGCTTGGTAAGGCCGGCAGAGGCCTGGTGATGAATTCGACCACCGTTGCGCGCCTCCATGAACTTGCAGCAGTGTAGGTGGTGCAGGTTTGGAGCAGGATGAGAACAACCCACATTGCCCGTTGTGCACTGAAACTAAATGATTTATGCAGGTGGTGCAGGTTATGCATGCTTTTTCGGCCGGGACCGCCCTAGTTCTTCTCCGCCCCGGCCGAAAAACCATCAACTCTTTAAGAATGTGCGACTTTCATTTTATGGGGTATCAACTTTCACTTTATGGGGTACAACTTTCACTTTATGCGTCAACCCACACATGTTTGTGGGTTGACGTATAAAGTGAAAGCTCCGATCCTTATTTTTCAATCATTTCCTGGCTTCGAACCCCCATATAGTGAAAGTCTCTGACCCCATAAGGTGAAAGTTTCGCCGCCAATTTACGCATAAGGTGAAATTTTCACCAAGCTCCGTCCTGAGATGATTATAAGATATTTATAGTCAGTCACTTATTGAAGGATCAGGCTATAGTCGAATTGCCCGACGGCGCGTGCGCTGCCAAAGCATATCGCTGCATTTGGCGGGCAATCTTCGGTCTCAGTTCTATGAGCGTGGGACAGAGGTACAACCTTCTGTTTGAATTCAAACGCGTGGGCATTTGCCTTCCAGTGATGGTTTCCGCTTTGAAGGCCATGCCCTTCTTGACCGACTCTACGAGCGCGCCTCGACGCTGATCACCAGCAACCTGCCCTTCGACGAATGGACCGAGATCTTCGGCTCCGAACGGCTCACCGGCGCACTGCTCGATCGCATCACCCACCACGTCCACATCCTGGAGATGAACGCAGACTCCTACCGCCTCAAGCAAAGCCGCCGCAAACGAGCATGATCCACTCCTCGGGGATTTGACTCTTGCTTGCCCCCGCCGGACTCCCCCGCCAAAACGCGCCTCGGGGGAGGAGGGCCGCCTTCGCTACGCTCCGGCGCCCCTCCTCCCCCGAAATACCCCATCACAGCCCGCTATTGGCTCCCTTTTACTCCGCCACAGTGGTTTCCTTTTACTCCGCCCTTGACAGCAAAATTGGTAATATCGAGCGCCTGAGTGGGACAGAGCATGTAGCACACGTCGCAGCCCTCGCAATTCTTGTGAAACATAGGGGGATTGTGAGTGAAGTCGATCGTATGCATCGGACAGTGATCTACGCATAGAGTACACTTGGGGTAAGTGCATTTCTTCATGTCGATCACATGAACTTGCTGCGTTTGCTCATAAGTTATAGCGTCGTAGGCACAACTTCTTATGCAATTTGCAGGCGAGCAATGCAGGCAGCCTTTAACGAGCACCGGCGAGTTGGAAACTGCGGCTGCCGATCCCATGACAGAGAGGTCAATAGCGTTCGCCACGCAGTTGTCGATACAGGCTGTGCATCGCGGGTAAACGCACTTGGCGTTATCGATGACCGGATCATTCCAGCCGCCATTTCTTGAAAAAGCAGGCAGCATCCCCCGTGTTGTCACCGTGGCGTAACGGTCACGCACTTTACAGATTGAATGTCTCCCATTTAGGCTTCCCCTGAAATCCAGAACCATTTAGCGATTTGCACAGAGAATCTGGGTTGTTGCTGAGAGAACAGCTCTTCGGAAACCCAGAGGCCTGACAACAAAAAAGTTTGCGTGTCTCGGGTCATCGAGATCGGCACGGCCAGCCACGGACACAACCCACCCAAACCATTCCACAGTGGAGGTTCAGATCACATGACGAAGAAATCATGGATTCTTCTTTTCATAGCCTCATTCGCGATATTGGCATTGAGCGTTGCCGCGCAGGCGCCCTCCGGAGCACCTGCGGGGGGCCGGGGCGGACCGCCGTCAGGTGGATCGGGCGGCCCAGGCGGCTCACCGCAGTCGGGCGGGGATTCGAAAGTTGTTGTAGGCGCGGTCAGTTTTAAGGGAAACACCAAGTTCACCGATGCCGAACTTCTAAAAGCCGTCTCCCTCAAAGCCGGTGACCCGATGAGCTCGGACCTCATCAAGGGCGCGCTGGATCGTCTGATCACCTACTACCGCTCTCACGGAGCAAATCTGTCCGTTTCGCCGAATATCAATCCTGCAGGCGGTCATGCCACGATTCAGTTTGTCATTGATGAGAGTGGTACCAAGGGCGACGCGGGGCCTTCGCAGGCCGGAGGGGGCGGAACACCGCCGGGTGGGCCTGCTGGAAATGCTCCTTCCATGAAGTGAGCCGGCTTGAAATGCGACTCAATCGGCATGGTCGTCCGCGGGACAAAAGTAACTAAGCTCCCGTTCATGCTTGAATGCAACAAGTTGAAGTAAGGAGAGTAAGAGATGAAAGGCATTGAATCCCTTTTAGGGAGAAGGCAGTTTCTGATTGCCGGCGGAGCGGCGTCTACGCTGGCGTTGGCGCCCGCTGCGAAGGCTGCCGAACACGCAGCCGCATCGGGCTGCGGCGCGAATCAGTCCACGACCATCGAGGGTCTTACCGTGGAGAAGCCCGTGCATACGCCGGCTCAATGGCCGCCTGCGGGGATGATGGGCGGCGGGGCGCCCGGCGGAGGCGGCGGCATGCCGGGCGGCGGCGCCGGAGGCCCCGGCGGTGGCGCACCGGGTGAAGCTGGCGCTTCTGGAGGAGGGGCTCCGGGCGGCACAGGCGGCGCGGGCGGACCTGGTGGTGCAGCCCCGGGAGGCGCGGGTGGACCCGGCGCGCGCAGCCTCGCTGACTCTGGTATTCCGGACGGCGGCATGCCCGGCGCGATTGCCAAAGCCACTCCGGCAATCTATGTAGAAGACGGAAGACATGCGGAGGATAAGTCGTCGCCCAGCGCCGTCAGCGAAGGCAAAGTTACTGACCAGTATTCCAAGGGCGCAAAAATCAGCTCAAAAACGGCGGAGGTGGGCGGAGTCTTTACCACAGGCATCGGCACTGAGTACGTACTTGCCGACGCCACCATCGAATTGGATGGCAACGCCTCGATGGGCCTGGGCGGACCCAATACCGGCGCCTCGGCCGAAGACTACGCAACGCTGGTGATCCGCAATTGCACCATCACCACCACAGGCAAGTGGCGCGCCGCCACCGCGGCGCAGAATCATGGCATTCTCAAGGTCTACAACTCCACGCTGAAGACCAGCGGCGTTCCCTTCAAGCCCGACTTCGCCTCTAGCGGTCAGAAGACGCAGCTTGAGATCGATGGCAACTGCCGCACGCACATCACGCTCAGCAACTCCTCGAGCTACTTTTACTACTCGACCATCATCGCCGAAGGCTGGGCGGCGCTGTCGACCGACACCTCCGATGGATACGTCTATCTCGAGGCCAACGACTGCACCGTAAAGACCCTCACCTCCGGCTACGGAACTTACGCGGACGGCGGATGCCATTGCGTGTTGAACCGCTGCAACCTCGACGTGGCAGACATGGCGGGCATTATGGCCGGCGAATCTGACATTACCTTCACCGAGCCCAAGGCCAAGTGCGGCTCCTACTTTGCGCTCATTCACAATGTAGGCAGTGCCAGCGAGATGGGCGGGCTGAAAGTCATCGGTGGCGAGATCGAAACCAGGAAAGCTGCAATTCTGGTCAAGAGCGCCAACGCTGAAATCCTGGTCGATGGCGCCAAGATCAAGTCCGGCGCTGGCGTGCTGTTGAAGTCGGCTGTCAGTGTCGATCCCAACGCCGCCGCCGCCGCTAAACCTAAGGAGAAGGTCTACGGGATCCACGCCACCTTCAGAAACATGGACGCTGTGGGCGACATCCTCCATGACGACAAGGAAAACCGCGGCATGACGGTTTATCTTGAGGCGACCACGCTCAAAGGCGCCATCAAGGACGCTTCGATCAAGATGAACCGCCTCAGCAGGTGGACGGCCACTGCCGATTCCAACGTAACCCTCATCGGTGACGTCGAGGTTTCTCAGATCGACGCGCCAGCCGGAGTTACAATCACCGCCGTTGCCGGCCAGAGCGGGACATATAAGCTGGCCAGTTGCGGCACGTTGATTTTGAAGGCGTCGTAGAGTTTTCCGGATCACCTTGCATAAAGTGAAATAAGTCGTCCCCTGTGGAATATGTGTGTCAAAAACTTCGTGGCCGGTCCGCTGTGCGGGCCGGCCATTTGTCTTACATTCTGTTAACGGTTCTTGAGGATCAGCCTGCTTCTTTGCGGAAAATTATCCCTCCGGAGTTACAGAGAGCACGATCTTGCCCGTGTAAGAACCGGCCTGTATTGGCTTTTCGACGCCATCGACGGTCATCTTCAGGCTGAAACCACCGGGAGTGATCATGGTTGCTCCTTCGGCGAGGTCAAGGCCGGTCAGATACGAGGTCTGGTCGATCGTCCACTTCGACGAGCCGTCGAGAGAAACCTTGAGGCCGTACTTCTCCCTGGTCGGCTGGTAGACATTTTTCATTTCGCTAACCATGAAGTACAGCTTTTTAACTACTTTCTTATGTGAGGCTGCCTCGGCAACGGCCGTGGTGATCGCTCCGTGAAGCGAGGAATTCTGTAACCTAATCTCCATGCCACCCTGATTGGTGCGGGCGTTGACAATATCTCCGAGAAGATTGACATCCTTGAACGTAGCCAGAACCGGGCCACTCATCCTGCCTCCGGAGTCATCGTAATCGAGGCCGCCAGGAGCTCCGCCGCCGCCACCAGCGCCGCCACCGCCGCTAGCGCCACTCATCCAGCCCCCAGCCGCGCTGCCGGAAGCTCCACCACCGGGAGCGCTGCCGGGAGCACCACCAGAAGCGCCACCAGGAGCGCTGCCCGGAGCGCCGCCAGGTGCACCACCGGGAGGGCCGCCTCCCCCTCCGCGGCTGATCTTCTCGGAGCCAGGCGTCCCGTCCAGCATCGCGTCAACCGTCGCCCGGGTGCCGTAGCCGCCGACAAGCGGATCGTCGTTGGGTACGGCGTCGATCAGGATGCCGTTTCCGGGGTTGAGCCTGGCATTGTCCACGTCGATCTTCACGCCGCGTCCCTTGATCATGAAGGTCGCGGAGCGGCTGTTGATCTCGCTGCCCTTGTCGATCTTCACGGTGCCGAACTTGCCGTCGTTGGTGTGCATCAAAAACCCGAAGCGCCGCGAGTTCATCACGGTGCCGTCGGTGATGTAAGCTGATCCGTAGCCGGTAACAATCACTCCCACGTCGGCAACGTTAAACGTATCGTGGCTGAAAGTATCGAGGCAGTCGCCGATGGTGAAAGCGCCGTAGCCGCTTTCCGCGGTTTCGATGGTCGAGTTGGTCACGTACATCCGAATGTGAGTCGGTCCGTCGGTGGAGAGCGCGCCCCAGCCTTGCGACTTGATGTGGGAGTTGTTGTAGTACACGGTGCCGTTTTCAACGACATTCGTGGCGCGGACGTTGCCCATCACGCCCAGCACCCACGGCGCCTCGTAACTGCTGGCGCCAATCGCGGCGCCCGGGCCCTTTTCGACCGGGAGGTTCATCGGGGTGGCGCCGGTATAAGCCTCGATCGTCGAGTCGTTGACGTGCACCGTGCTGTCGCCGCCCACAAAGATGGCATTGCGGATCACGCCCTTGGTGACGATATGGGCATGATTGATCGTAAGGTCGGCCTTGCCTGTGGCCATGACACCCGCTCCCCAGCCGGTCATATCGCTTCCGCCCATGCCCTCTGTATAGATGTCAGGGTTATCGAGTGTGTACTTGGAGTCGCCGGCTACGATGACGCCGTTGAACATCTCGCCTTTCGAGGTGATCTTGATGTTCTTTGCTCGCGTGTCTGTAACTTCGCCGCTCACCACAGCGGCTGGAACCGATTTCGAGGGCACATACTTGCCGTCATTCACAAAAATGGCGGCCTTGAATTCCCCGGGCCCGCTCGAAGGCTGCATTGGAGAGTTGGCCTTCAGGCCAATCGCATCGGCAACCGTGAGCACAATCTTGCCGTGATAAGTGCCCGGTTCGATGTCCGTCTGCACGCCATCCACGGTCATGGTCAGGCTATGCCCCGTTGGAGCGGTGATGCTGGCCCCCTCGCCCACGTTCAGTTCGGAAAGCGCCGTCGTCTTCTCCACCTGCCAATTGGCGCCGGGCGCCACGGATTTTGAACCGCCCTCTGCCGCGAAACTCATCGGCAACAGGACAAACGCCAGCAGCGCCATTGCTGCCACACTCATAACGAGCACCGCGGTTTTCATCTTTCCTGTTTCCTCCGGTCTTGCATTTGAAAAGGAAATCGCCACATTGAAAGAGCTGTCCAAGTGTCCTCTTTCGGTTCGAATGTTGGTGAATACGGTTCGAATGATCTCAAAACACAGCCCCATCGGATCCGGCTTCGAAGCCGCTCAGCACTATGACTCCCGTCAGATACTCTGGCATTCTCGTCAAACTGGCGAGCGGAATTAGGCGATAAGGCGATCATATCTCTGATCCGGCCGCAAAGCCACTGCGTATGCTGGTTGCCATATTGCCGTCCCAGTGGCCCTTTATGATGCCAGGAATCTTGCAGTCGCCCACGACAAAGAACCGCTTGGCGGAACCGGCAAACTTCATCGCCTCCTCTTGCCTCGGCTTGCGTCCGGCATAAAGCACCACACTGTCCGCAGGGATCGACTTCTCGGCGCCGCTCGAATCTACAAAGGTCACTTCGTCTTTTGAAATGCTCTTGACTGTGACCTCTGTGACGTAGCTGAATGTGCCCTGCGCCTTAAGTGACGCATAGAGGCTTTCCAATCCCCAACGAACGGCGCCGTTTGCATCGCTTGCCAAGGACTTTTCTGTCGTCAGCACGGTCACATTCTTGCCCTTTTGCGCAAGATGCATCGCCGTGTCCGTGCCGATCTGATCGCCGCCGATCACAACGACGTTCTTACCCATCGTTTGTTCGTTGCCGTAGACAAAGATAGGCGCATACACGTTGCCTTTCGCGCCAGGAATGTCATCTGGGATATAGGGCTCTGCCCCGATGGCAAGGATGACCGCATCGTACGCCCCCGCCTTGATCGTCTCGGGAGTGGCATTCGAACTCAAATGCACTTCCACACCGGTCTTTTTCACCTGACGGATAAGGTAGTCCTTATGGTCCCTATAGGGCCATTTAAACGAGCAAAGGTCGGTAAACCTTAACTGGCCGCCCAGTAGGGCGCTCCTTTCATATAAGACCACCTTATGTCCGCGTTCCGCGGCCGTGACGGCAGCCTTCATCCCTGCCGGGCCGCCTCCAATGACCGCGACCTTCAGCGACCCTTTAGGTGGATCGATCATCAAGTTAAGTTTGTGGGCAATGCCGAACTTTGGGTTTACGCTGCAGGACTGGTAAAAGGGCCCATTGTCCAGTCCATGGCAATCGGCGCACCGGAGACATGGCGCCACATCCTCGCCTCGCCCTTCATATGCCTTTATGCCGTAATCGGGATCGGCAATCCAGGCCCTCGCCATAGTGATCAGATCGACCTTGCCGTCTGCGATAGCCGCCTCGTTGAAATCCAAGTCCTGGAATCCGCCGTTCGCCGATATAACGATCCTGGCATCGCCTTTGCCTCTCTTGATCGTCTCCGCGTAACCCAGGATTGGGGATTCGCCTTCCGCCAGACTGTAGCTACTCGGATGAGCAGCAATCTCGTCCTTTCCCCTGACCACAAGGATGTCCAGCGCGCCTGCCCAGACCTTTGCAAATTCAGCGGCATCCTGCGGGCTATAGCCTCCGCTCTTATCCTCGCCGCTGAGATGCGCCCCAACAAGGAAATCCTGCCCACAGGCCTTTTTGACAGCCTGGAACACTTCCAGCGGCAGGCGAGCGCGATTCTCCAGGCTGCCGCCGTACTTGTCGGTCCTGACGTTCAGAATCGAGGACAATGAGTGCGACAGGATGCTCATCTGATACGACATGTGGAAATTCACCATGTCGAAGCCCAGGGCCTTGTAATACAGCGCCTGAGCGGCCGCCTCCTCGCACATCTTCTGTATCTCTTCTTCCGGAATCTCTTTCCCGTCGTAAGAGAGCTGCCCTGGCGCCCCAGCGGGTCCAGGATTGAGACTCACTTTACTGATCGTGTATCCCTGCGCAGCACCGGCGCCGATTCCGACGGCTGCTTTCGACCCGTAGTAGTGAATGGCGTCGACCATTTGGCTGAGATAGTGCTGTGTAGTGACACTTTCGCGGTCCCACTGCGCCGTGTGGTCCATCTCGCCGTACTTGATTGCTTCAAGCCCCTTCCGCACCGCGGCTTGAGGTTCTTCTGCCGGAGGCTTCCCTCCCGCGGGCGCTCCACCTTTAGGTTTTTCGGCCGAGGACACCCCGAAGCACATGACAATCGCAGCGCCATGCTTAGCGACGCCTGCGTAGTGGTCGATGATCGCTTCGGTGGGATAAGTCTCCAGGCCCGCGAGATAGCGCGGAAAACTGTCGGACTGCGTCATTCTGTTCTTCAGAACGACGTTCCCGATTCTGAGCGGAGACAAAAGATGCCTGTATCGATCAGAATAGGCACCCACAACGCCAGTGGCAGAGGGTTTCTCATTTGCCGGCGTTGCAACCGGGGCATTCTGAGCTGCAGAACCACCTGCCCCATCGGCGCCGGCAAAAGCCGGAAGCGTCTTGCAAGTCAAGGCGCACGTGGACCCCGCGGCGGCGAGAAGAAACTCTCTTCTTTTGAACAACGAATTGGTCAAACTCACAGCCCACCTCCTGTGCGCGTTTCCGCAGAAGCCCACGGCGGAAACGCGCATTGTCGATGCTCTTTTATCTACGCTTTCTTCGGCAGTTTCACCGTAGCATAGCCTTCGAGGATGAGATCTTTATCAAGCGTTTCAACCCACCAGATCAGATCCACAAAGTGCTCGTTGTTCTTTTCGTATTTGTCAAAGACATAGGCCTTGGCAATGGCGGCATCGCCTGAAAGGCCGTGCCAGTTAGCCCGTTTCCCCTTCATGTACGGAACCTTGTCCAGATAGGGGTATTTGTCGAACAAGACCGGAAAGTTCTTTTGAGCAATGCTCGGAATATAAGTCGAACCTTTGGGGTCTGTGTAGTTGACATTCTTGGGCGAGGCGCCCGGAGGCGCATCCATCATGTCCCTGCCGATCCTCTCGAGCCAGCCCTGATCGCCCATCCAGTCGTACAGCATGCCTCCTACCCATCTGTGCACCATCACGTTCCAGAAGACCGCGCGCCCGTCCGTGTCCTTGATCTGCTCGTTGATATCGGTTTCGAAAGCATTGACGCCTCTCTCCACCTTCTCGATTCCGCCGCCCTTCTGGGCTCCGGGAGCGCCTGCACCACCGCTGGGAGCACCACCGCCGCCGGGAGGGCCGCCACCTCCGGGCGAGCCGCCACCGCCCTTGCCGCGGACATATCGCCACCCTGTGGTGGACCGCCTCCGGGAGGGCCACCCGCTGATTCCTTGGTCTGCATGCTTTCAGGCAGAACATAAATGCCCTGCTGGTTCTTCGTCATCTTAGAGAAGATACTCGGGTCCAGAACATTCTTCTTGGTGTTGAGAACGTCCTGAGAAAGCTCGGCTGCCATTTCGCCGCTCACAATTACCGGGCCCGTCAGGGTAGGAATCGGCTCGTCCCCAATCTTTACATCGTCCCAGTAGAGCGGCTTTGCGCCCCTGGAGCTTTCCTTTTTCCAATAGCCCTTCATGGTCTCGTAGTCAGCATCGGTATACTGATGGGCCTTGCGAAGCCACCAGTCAGGGCTCTCCCAGGCGTGCGCCCCGGTCTTATTCCTCTTCGCCGGGTCTTTATGACGGCGATAGCTCTCGTTGGTCATGCTGGCGCCCTCTGCCACCAGCTCGCCCTTCTGGTTGAAGACCCGGCCCCAGCCTTTCATGACAAAGGTGCGGTAGTGGCTGCCCGTCGCAGGGGTCGTATCCTCAAAATATTGACCGTCGGTAACGACTGTCAGGGTGTCGCCCTCGTAAAAGGGCTTGTAGTAATTCATGGTGTGACACAGATCGTTGACGACCAGGTAGTCGGCAAGCCCTTTGGACTTGGGCATGGCCGGCATGATCTCAAGGGAGCACCAGAGAGGCACAGCGGTAAGAGCGCCGAACGGTCCCTTCTTTGCATAGTCCCTGTCGGTGAAAAATGGATTGTCGCCCAGGCAGCATTGCTTCGCCATTTTGACCATGCTGTCGTAAGTAACTTTACCCGCTCCTGGTCCGCCGCCGCCTATTCCCGGCACGTTCTTAAGCTTGCCGCTTACCAGATCGCTGATCTTGATTTCTCCGCGGTTGTTGATCTTGTCCAGCTCGGCCTTGAAATCGGCCAGGAGCTTTGCATCGGCGGCATCGTATTTGCCGGGATAGTAAAACTCCCATGCACTCCAATCCCATGTATCTCCCGCCTGCTGCACTTCATGATCCGCCCCGAGGGCCCATGTTTTACCAAAAAGCCCGGCGCCGCCCAAACTCACAACCGCCGCGCCCTGGCCCACACGCTTGATAAAAACTCTCCTGCTCAAAGACATTGCACTTTCTCCTTTCAAGGTTTCCCTCTTTCCGATCCCGATTTCATGTTTTCAGTTAAACTCCGCCTTTGCGGAGGCCCGCGTGACCGGTCCTCTCGAAATACAATCAGCGCGCATGGCCGTGCCGTTCCGCGCAGGCAACGATAAAAATGCGAAAAGAAGCCGGCGGCGGCGGAGAGAGAGAGGCCGACCGCCTGGCTTCGCAAAACTTGCTTCGTTTCTCCCTGGCGCTGCCGGTGCTTGCGCCAGCCGCAACAACTCTCGATGGAGGCAAAACTACGGTTTCCCCGGTGCCGGTGTTATCGCATCGCTCGCATCGTATTTCTTCTTCTGATCTTCATTGAGTATGCCGAGCATCTTGTTGTGCACGGTTGTCATCGCCTGGGTCATCGCCGCGATGCCTTCCTGGCTGGGAGGCGAACCAGGCTTTGCGACAGGGTATTTCTCCCGGACGCCGAGAATAAGTTTCTGCTTCTCTTCCAGAATCGTGCGCGCCGAGTCTTGCTGAGATTTTGAAAGACCAAGCTGGGTTGTAAGGCTCTTCAATTGATCGTCAATAGTCTCGTTCCCAGGCACTCCGCCGCCCGAACCGCCGCCTGGCCCACCTGGACCACCGGCTGCCGGCGCCCCTGCGGGGGGCGCGCCGCCGGGGGCGCTTTGAGCAGAAACCGAAAGAGCGCAAAGAAGGGTGAAAGAAATTGCCAAAATCCAAAGTCTCTTCATTTCCGTTTCAATCCTTCCTTTAGTCGAGAATTGTTGGACCTGCTATCCGAACCGGCACGGTATGAAACCAAACTCCGGCCGGTCTTCACACGCGTTCAATGGCGGTAACGCGGATCGCCGCCTGCCCTTGAACCGGGCACTTGTTTTCGCAAATTCCGCAGCCGATGCACAGTTTGGGATTCACCTGCGGCTGTTGCAGGGTGAGCGTATTGCTCCCCACCGTAACCTGCGCTTCCGTTAACGTAATTGCCTTGTCCGTTAGCGGACACTGTTCCCGGCACATGGTGCACGGTTTCCCTTCGGCGATCGGCAGGCACCGATTGCGGTCCACGACAGCCAGCCCCAGCTTGGTTTTCTGCTTTGCCGCGAGGTCGAGTTTCTGCAACGCCCCGGTTGGACATATCTGCGTGCACATCGTGCAGCGGTACTCGCAATAACCCAGCCGCAGCTTCAACAACGGCGTCCACATTCCTTCCAGGCCCGACTCCCACATCGCTGGCTGGGCCGCGTTGGTGGGGCACACCTTCATGCACTCCCCACAGCGGATGCACTTAGACAGAAAATCGTCTTCCGCCACGGCCCCGGGCGGCCGCAGGTACGCCGGATTGGTTGCCTGCTTTCCCGCCGCCGGCTGCGCGTGGAAAAGGCACGCTCCTCCGGCCGCGACAATCCCCGTGGTCAGCAGTTTGCGCCGGTTGAGGTTTAGTCCCTCTTCCTTAGCGGGCGCACCGTAATTCTTCAGCCAATGCCAAATTCCGTTACTCATCTTCGTGCACCCCCACCAACTCGCCGCTCTTCTTCGGCGCGATTTTCACCAATTGCCTGCCTTGGAGCGAGGATTTGAATGTCAAGGCATGCGACGCACAGCTTTTCTTGCAGTTCCAGCAGAACATGCATTCCGACGGTTTCCAGTTTCCCGGGCCGTTCGGATTGGCTCCGCCCTGGCACTCCGTCACGCACTCATTGCAGTTTTTGCAAAGATTCGGATCGACCACGAGGCGCAGAACGGGATTCTTGCCTACCACTCCCAGCAGCGCGCCCAGCGGGCAGATGTATTTGCACCAGAAGCGCGCCCGGTAGAAGTTCAGCAGCGCCACCAGGCCGAACAACACGCCCAGCAGCATGCTCCAAAAATAGTGCGGCTGCCCGACCGTGAGAAAGTAGTACTTCAATGCACGATAGATCGGCTCACTTACGAGCGTCAGACGCAGCTTGCCTACTCCCGGATCTACCTGGTAAATCCAGCCGAAAAAGTGCTCGAGCCCGGCATTGATGGCAGGAAAGACGGCCATGGTCATGGAGCGATAGAAAAACGAGAACGGGTCAAGCCATCCGGCGATGTTAGCGCCCAACAGCGCGGCTACAAGCACCGCCAGCAGAACGTAATACTTGCTGGTCTGCCAAATGGAATAGCCGCCCGTCTCCACCTTCTGCTTGCGTTTTCCGCCCCGCCAGCTCGATAACAGATTGTGCAGCGCACCAAAGGGGCAGATCCAGCCGCAGAACCAGCGTCCGAAGACGAAAGTGACGGCCAGCGTGATCAACGAAAACAGAAGAGCCGCGGCGGCGGCGTGGCCGCCCAGCCATACAGTGATCAGCACCAGAGGATCGATATCGAAGAAAAAGGTCAAATGCTTTCCGGCGACATTGCCGGGGTGAAATGCCGTCTGCACAAACAGGTAGAGAAGGAAAACGAGAAATACTGTCTGCGTTAGCCGGCGCAGCCTTACGGGCAGTGAAGTTTTCTTTTTAGCCATCGGTTTCCATTCCTTTTCACGCGCCTAGACTTTGCATGGCGTAGAGCAATAGGTCGTATTCCCGTTTTCCGGGTCGACGATGATCAGGGGCTTGTTCAGGTTGTCAAGGATGATATGGTCGTAGCCTACCTTATCCAGCGGCACAAGGCGCCGGAACTGGTCGCTGTGGGGGCTGACGCCCTGGGCTCGCAAGGCGATGTTTTCAGGCAGAAATGCAGCGCTATCGCCGACTGCTCCGCCATTCATCATTGCAGGTCCCGCTGTCTTGCCCCCTTTCGCTCCCGCCGGTCCGCGATTCGCCATGGCCAACTGGGAGATCGCTATATTCGGAATCGAAACGGCCCCGGTGGGACAAACGCAGTAGCACATATCGCAACCCTCGCAATCGTGATGGAAGAGCGGCGGGTTATAAGAGAAGTCAATGGCGTTCTGCGGACAATTGTCGAGGCACAGTTTGCATTTCGGGTAAGTGCACTTCTTCATGTCGATGGCGTGGCTGGTCTTGGGACGGGGACCGTTGTCACCCTGAACTACGCCGTCGTAAATGCAGACGCGCTCGCACAAAGAACAACTGATACAGGCCTTCTTGACCAGCATCGAGTCGCCGCCAACAAGCCTTCCGGGAGCGGCAATGGAGAAATCGATAGCGTTGACGGGGCACATATCCTCGCAGGCGTTGCAGCGCGGATAAACGCACTTCGTCATATCGAACTCAGGCAGCTTGGTCGAGACGGCCGGACCTCCCATGCCCGGCGGCGCTCCGCCTCCGGGTCCGCCGGGGCCACCGCCCGGTCCGGCAGCGCCAGCCGCGCCCGCCACTGCTTTGGCCTGCGTATGCCTTGGGGCAGAGGTCGATGCAGCGCGCTGGCCGCCCGGTCCCCCGCCTCCGGGAGCACCGCCGGCCATCTGTCGCCCGCCTGGTCCGCCTCCTCCGGGAGGACCTCCGGCCATCTGTCCGCCGCCCGGCCCTGCACCTCCGGGCGCGCCGCCTGCCGCCGGCCGTCCTCCACCGGGGGAAGGCGATGCGCTCATCGCGGCTGCGCCCGCCGCCGCGGCACCCGCCGCCGGCAATCTCATCGCGCCCGCGGCGCCGCCAGCACCGGCACTGGAACTCGCCGCAGAGCCGCCCCCGCCGGGGCCGCCACCGCCTGGCATCCCACCGCCGCCGCCATTCAGACCCATCCCGTGGTAAAGCCATAGAGATCCGCTGGTCGGAAGGTCCGGAATCAGGCTGCCGTCGCCTGCGGCGATCTTCTCGGCCTTCTCGCCGATCATGTGGCCAAAAGCCTCAGCGTCTGCGAGGTCCGTTGCGTCGGGATGGCCATCTGTGTGGTAGGGCTTGGGCTGATGCAGAACGTGAAACACGCTGCCGTACCAATCGCTCCAGCCAATGATGGTTAGGCCTCGTTTCACAACAGTTTGCGAAAATGACCACATGAATCCGTCAGGACCCGTGCCGTGGGTGCAGAACAGAAAGGCCATTTTGCCTTGCATCTTGGGCATGTTATGCACAAACAGCTTCAGATTCGCCGTTTCGCGCGAATACCAGATGGGCCCGCCCAGCCCGATCAGGTCGTACTTCGCCATTGCCTTGGGGTTGGCCTTTTTGATGGGAAACAGATCGCAGTCCATGACCTCGCTCAGGCCGCGATGGATCGCTTTGGCCGCCTTGAGCGTGCTGCCTGTGGCCGAATAGTAGACAATGGCAGCCCTGAGCCGCCGCGGCCCGCCTGGGGGAGCTGCTTCAGCCCGGGCATTGGTTCCGCGGAGAAAGAGCGCTCCGAGAGGCCCCAAAGCTCTTCCCAATCCGCCAACGGTTGCAGTGCCGATCATGGCAGATAAAAAATGCCGCCTCTTGACGGGAACGCGAGACAAATTCATCTTCACTCCTGCTCCTAGCCCCGGACAGGAATCCGGGGAGTGTTCTCAAACCGCAAAACTCAACCGTTCGACCGCTCGTTCTCGACCACGACACGATTCCTCGCCGCCATGACGGCATCACTGAATGCTCGCATCGCGGGGTGCACCGGAGAGTGTCAGGAGAATCGAGACAGACTCATTTGGTTGATAGCAGCCTTTTATCGGCCCACTCGAAGGGTCGTCAAGTGTTACACGGTGCGCGTGACTGTGCGTCACGGTGACGCTTACCCGTTTCTCTGATTGACGAAATGTTCCCGACCACGTTCCTTTTCAGCTCCTTGAATCTTGAAACGAGTCTTCCGGCGTCTTTCTGAGTCGTGACGCCGACACGAAAAATCTCAATGTTTAGGTTGCCCTCACAACCGTTGAGGCTGTGAGGGCAACTGTGACGTGACAGAGCTGAAACATAACAGTTAAAAGGTGAGTTTCAGTGCGAACTGGAATTGGCGGTTGATGCTTTGGATGTTGGAAATGCAGGCAACAGCGCCGCTGCCGGGGGGGCCACCACCGCCAGTCGTCGATGTGCGTTGGGTGATGCAGGCGCCGGGGTTGCCCAGGACCGGCAGAGTGCTGGTGCCGGCAGCGGTCAGGTCCGCAGCCAGGGTTTGGGCGGTGCAATTGTTCGCGCCGCTGGCGTCGAAGGCACTGCACCCCGTCGAGAAGCTGGGCTCGCCGTAGGAGGGAGTATTGGTGATATTGAAGCCCTCCATGCGGACTTGCAGCTTGTAGTTCTCGTGCAGGTTGAACTCCTTGATCATGGAGAGGTCGGCCCGCTTCATGCCGGGAGCGACAAGCTGGCCACGGCGCTCGGAGCCAAAGGTACCGTATTGCTGTAGGACCAGGCAGTTCGGGTTGAAGTACTCGTTGATGGAACGGTGCCAGCCGCCTTTCGTGGATTTGTCAGGATCGCAGATCATGTTAGGCCGCGCATCGTTGTTGATGCCGGTCCATGCGGTCGGGCACCAACTGGGGTTCTGCAGGAGCGGGTTGGAAGCGAGTTGGTAGGGAGAATAACAGCTGGTACCACCGACCGCAGGGCCGCCGCCACCACCGCCGCCGCCGCCGGGGGGCCCGGCCATTGCGCTCGCGGTGTAGTGCATACCCGTCTGCAGGGTGCCTATCAGGTTAGCCGTCCAGCCGCCGGCCACCGCGTTCAGAATGCCGTGGGAGTTTCTGGCGAAGGGCATCTGGTAGGTGAGCACGCCGGAGACGCGATGGCGCATGTCCAGATCGCCATTGCCCCAGTCGTACTGCCCCTGGTCCTCGATCTTGGCGGTTGCCGCGGAGCCCGATCCATTGTCCACGCGGCATCCGGAGGTCCAGCAGATGGGGTTCAGGCCGGCGCCTTCGCCGACCAGGGCCTCGTTGTTCATCAGGTGCGCGTAGGTGTAGTTGATGGAGGTGGTCAGGCCCGACGACGAGCGGCGCAGGAAGCTGGCCTGCATGGCGTTGTAGTCCGACGAGTCATTGCTGAAAAAACTACTCAGAGACGCCGCCGACACGGCGGTGATGTCGGGACTGTTGACGGTGCACGTGCCGGGACTTGCGCACGTGTAATTGCTCAAATCGTAGAAGGGAACGCCGAAGTTGTTGGCCGGATTGTACTTCAAGCTGTCCACCGCTGTGTTTCCATACCCGAAGTTGGCCAGGTGGCGCCCTAAATTGCCCACATAGCCAACGGTAATGATGTTGGAACGCCAGTCCTTCTGGGCCTGCAGGCTGTACTGATACTGGTAGCTGGTCTTGAGTTTGTTAGAGGTGCTGTACATGTTGCCTTCGCTGGCGTATTGAGTGGGATCCGTGGCCTTGGCCTGCACAGCGGACGCGCCCGTATTGGGAATCGGAAAACCCGCGTCCAGAGATGCGGTCACATTCGAGCACGTGGTGTTCGCTACTCCAAACGGAGTTGCCGTGCTGCCTGGACCACCTCCCGCCCCGCAAGTGAGGGAGTAAGAGAACGGAGCATTCATCGTAGTGGTGTACATTCCCACCGTGCTCGGGTAGTAGCTCATGCCGAAGCCGCCCCGCAGCACCATGTTGCGGAGAAACCCGTCCTGAGGCAGCGAATAGGCAAAGCCGAGGCGCGGCTGGAAGTCGTGAAAATCGACCGGCACGTTGGCGTACTTGTTGCTATGCTGAGCCCCCAGCAGGTCGGGAGAAACCAGCACGCCGGTGTACGTGATGCCGTTATTCGTATACACGGTGCTCGGATCGAAGTTGGAGAGGTAGCCGTCCTCTTCCGTGTAGGGCGTATACAGGTCGTAGCGGACGCCCAGGTTCAACGTCAGCTTGGGCATCACGCGCCAGTCGTCCTGGAAATAGGCGCTGGGCTCGAAAGTGCGCAGGTGCTGTTGCACCGCTACGAAACTTTGTGCCTTGCTGCTGGCCTGGCCCAAAAGGAAGTTTACGGTAGCCGTGTTGGCCCCTGGGCCCTGTCCGTCCGCGAAGCCGATGGTGCCATACATGTTCTCTGACTGCGATTCGATGAGCTGGCGGTCGATCAAGGTGGCGCCGAACTTGATGTTTTGCGTGCCCTTGGTCCAGGTCAACGAGCCGACGAATTGGTGGACGTGATTGCGAACCAGCAGGGGAATATTTCCCTGCTCGCTGACACTCCAGCCTCCGCCTCCGCCGGGTCCGCCGGGTCCGCCGCCGCCATTGCTGCTAACCGAGCCGATACCCGAGATGCCGGGCAAGCCGCTACGATAGTCGGAAGCGGCGGTAACTGCGGGACAGGCGGCGCCGCCGCAAGTGAACCCCAGGGTTGAGGCGTCGTTCAACGGGTCGCTGGCCGCGCCGAAGTTCCTGCTATAGGTGTAGCCTGCTTTCAGATCCAGCACCAGGTTGGGATTGAAGATGTGCGTGAAATCCAGCGAGAGGTTGTCCTCCGGCTGTTGGGAATAGGAGCCGCCCGGCGTGAATACGGTCCCATTGACCTTGGACGCGGGGAGGTTCCCTGCGTTAGTGGTTTCGGTCAGGTTGTAGGAGTAACGTCCGTAGAGGGTGTTCCTATCGTTGAAGTGCTGGTCAATGCGGAGATCGGCGGTATTGGAGGTTTGAGTTCTGGGCACATTCCCGCAGTAAAAGCCGACGGTGCATTTTCCGCCCGTGGTCGTGGGAAACAACTGAAAGAGGTTTTTCGCCACCGGATCGATTGTGGAGCCGGCCGGCACAACCCCGAAGCTACCCACTTCACCGTAAAGGGCGGGAATGGATGCCAGCTCCGCATTGATCCCGGCTATGTTGCCTGCCTCAACGGCCGTAATCAGCGCCGGAGTGGGCACCTGGTTGTTGGTCTGCGACGTGCTGCTGTGGATGCGCATGCCCTCGTAATCGGCAAAGAAGAAGGTCTTGTTCTTGAAAATGGGGCCGCCGATGGTGCCGCCGAACTGGTGCTGGCGGAGCTTGGGCTTGGCGCTCTGGGACCAGGTCGTCGCGGCGTCGAACATATCGTTGCGCAGATACTCGTAGGCCGAACCTCTGAAGCTGTTCGATCCGGACTTGGTGATGATCTGCACCACGCCGCCGGCGGTGCGGCCCGACTCGGCCGAATACAGGCTGGTCTGGACCTTCACTTCCTCGATGGCATCGATGGAGGGCTTGACTTCCACTGCGCCAATGTGGCGGTCGTTATTGTCCATGCCGTCGAGCGTGTTGTTCTGGTTCAGGTCGCTCTGGCCGTTGACGACGTAGCCGGAAGATGCCCGGCAGTCGTCTGGGGTAGCCCGGCCATTCTGCGACGTCGTCTGGCAGCCGTTGTTGAGCTTTGAGCCCATGACCGAGGTCTGAACGCCGGCCGTCATCAGAATCAAATCGGTGAGGTTGCGGCCGCTGAGCGGCACATCCTGGATGTTGGTGGATGGGATCTCCGTGCCAACGGTCGATGTGTCAGTCTGCAGGGCAGCCGCGGCCTCCGCAGAAACGCTCACCGTTTCGCTGGCTTGTCCGACGGTCATTTTGGCATCCACGCGGGCGCGGTCGCCGGCCGTCAGGGTGATGTTCGTGGCCACAAACTTGCGGAACCCCTTGGCCTCGATCGTGACCTCGTAGGCGCCGATCTGCAGCGCGTTGAACAGGTACTCACCTGTCGTGCCGGTTTTAGTCGTGTGGGTGATTCCCGTACCGGAGTTCTTGACGGTGACCGTGGCGCCGGGTACGACCGCGCCCATTGGGTCGGTGACCGTACCGAGCACATCGGCACCTGTAAACTGCGCCCGGACCGAGCCGGGCAGCAGCAGAACAAGCAATGCCAAAATTGCGACACTGGCGCCGGCCAGGACTTTGACAAGGGTGGCTGCGCCACCATGCCGGCCAGTGTTCCTGCCTTTAATCTCTCGCATAAAATAGCCTCCCTGTGATGTTGAAACGATCCGTATGCTTGACCGAGGCGGATCATTCGTTAACCATTCAAACGGTGGCCGCTCATACGCGGCCCCTGCCTGAATAAGCTGAAAGCGCGCGCTTCCTCTTGGAAAGCGCAACCTTTTTTTTGAAGGCAATCAAGGTCGGCTCTAGCAGAGAACCCTTACCCGCCGGTCATTGACCGCAAGTATTTTGAAACCCAAAAAAGAAACTGACTGATTCAATGGTGGAGATTTGTAACGATGCGCAACAAGAAGTCAAGTCTCACACGGTGCGAGACATGTATGCCACGGTGACGCCCTGCATATTTCTCTGATTCGAAGGAGGATTCCCCATCGCGCAACGTTTTGGGGGAAGAAAGCGCGTCTCGCATTCAGGCTATAAAGCTTGGCTCGGATGCCGCATCGATCTGCGAGAGCGCAATTCTATACTGCGCTGGTCCGCGTATCAATCACCGGATATCGTAGGCCACCAGTTGAGCATAGCCGGGCCTGCCATTGACAAGACTCACTTTAATAACCATTTCGACATTCTTGGATGTCCAGCCGGCAGGCAACTGCTTAGTCACCTCCTGCATGCTGTTCGGAACGGCAAGAATCTCCGAAGCGCTATCAGTCCCGACACCATCCAGACCGCCTGCGAAAACCCTCCATTGACCCGTGCCCGGATCCTTGAATCGGGCTAGAATTGCATAATCAGCCAGGGCCTCGGAGTTCGGTGATGGAGGAGAGAGGGACCATTCCCTTTTTTCCGGGTGATCGCGGTCCTCGATCCACACAGTTCCGTTAGAACCCGGAGCTGTGGCAATGCGAAAGCGCATGCTGTTTTGCTCATACAACGTCAACGGATTGTCTATTCCACCAATCAAAATCACGGTAGACAAGCGCATCTGTTCCTGAGTGACCGAGTTTGCAACACCTATTCGAAATTTGGCTCCTTCAAGATCAAGGAGTTGTATGATGGCAGCGATCGCAAAAGCGTTCCCGATCGGTGTAACCTGCTGACCACTAACGGCTTCCGGCATTTGTCCCACGCAAACCAGAATGACCGGATCTGGGGGTGTGGCAGCCAATACCGGCTGCCAAAAGAGATTGAGAATGCGCAAGTCCCCCTGGTTGCTCACTGACTGAGCACTCCTGTGCCGCCCGATCATGATTCCCCCGAGAGCGCCTGCTGCAACCGCGACCAGCACTGTAAGACTAAGAAAAACAACCCAGCGCCGATCGGGTAGCTTGGGAGTCACCGGAGGAACTAGCGAAGTCGCATCAGGATAACTGTCGTTCTGTTCCGCGTGCTCAACCTGGAACTCAGCGGCCGCTGTCTCTGCTTCTTGAGATTTTTGCTCGGCAAGATAGATTTGCGGGATATACGATCCGACAGGCAGCGCAATTTGGATTTCGCCTGCGCGATCGGACTCGTGATAATACATGTATAGGCGCTTGCGAACATCGACCGCCGTATTTCGTACGATTGTTGTCTGAGCCGTATCGTACCCCGGATTAAGGCCGAACAATGCCACGCCCAGGGTTCGCTCTTTAAGCAGCTCCCCATGATGCTCTTCCTCAAGCCAGTGCTCGACAACATATCTGAGAAACCTGGCTGATCGCACACTGCCCCGAAATGCCGGGTGCTCCACAATTCTCTCCAACTGCGCAAGCACCGCTTCTCTATCTATTTCGCTTCTTTCCAGAGGCCGTTTAGGTATCCCTGCTGTCATAGGGCAATCCGCATAGCCTTCCTTCGTCCCCTGCCCTGGGACTCTGCCAATCAATATACAAGACACATAATACAAGACACATAGAACCAGCGTTGAAGGAATCTCCGCCACGTGCGGCGCGGAGCGAAGCAGAGCCGGCAGCGATCACCGGTTTGGGTCGATTGTGGTTCACCGTGTCGTCACTGTCACGCGTTGTTAGGACTCGTCGACGTGATAGAACCAAAACTTCGGATTCATCGGGACACGAGGACAAAGCTTTAGATCGACGATATGGCCTTTGACGCATTGAGTGTCCTTAAGTAGTGCCCGGAACCTCGGTTTGCTGCCGGCCATCATGCCGCCGCCCATGGCGGGCATCCCTCCGCCACCGCCGGGTCCAGCAGGCGTTCCTCTGCCCCCCGGCCCTTCAGCCGGTGACCGGCCCCCCTCCTCCAGGTCCATAGCCGGCTCCCATAGGCGTGCTCGTGAACGCACCCGACCCTTCACCGATGTGTAAAGAGGTAGGGGTGGTTCCAATGGCATCGTGAGGACAGACCCCCGAAGCACAGAGCTTCGTTCTCGCACCTCGCCAGGACGACCGGCGTTCACCCTTTCCGCTCGTCGGAATCGGCAGGATTTTGCATCGCCGAATCTGCTGTCAGAGAAAATGCTTTGATTCGGGGAAACCATAAATGATATTCCAGCCGTTAACAAGTCTTAACGGGTCACGTACAGTGATGTACCGTGGTCCGGTTTCCTCGTCCGCCGTGCTCTAGACGAAAAACGACAGCGTACTTTGTTGCGAACCTCTTTCCGGGAGCCTCGCTGTTCGCCCAGCAAGTCGATCTGGTTCCCGACTTGCAATCCGAGGAAGCCTTCTCTCCGCGCATGGCTATTCTCAAAGGTGAGATTCCTTTGGTTGCGATCGGCGTTCCCCATTCCCCGTCTCAACGCCGCACATATGGAGTCGATCAACTTCGATTGCGCTACGAGTCCGGCGTGTCCCTATCGTAATTTCCCTTAGGGATCAACAACACTGTGTTAAACCTGTGCGTCACCTGTCACCACTTGTGAAGTCTTGCAAAGTCGCCTACCTTGCTGCGCAACAAAATTTGGCCACTTATTGAGGTTCGCTAAGGTATCTCTCAATCGATTGTGTGGTCCAGACGAGATATCGCTAGCGAGAGTTCGGGTGGGGAATTGAAACAGAAACAAACGTAGGAGGGGCGTTTCTTGATGCAAACGACCGCTGAATAGTCGTCGCCCCGGTTTCAAAACTCCGGGGTGTGCCCGAGTCAAGCGGATGCACCCTTCCAACGACTCTTCTTATCGGGGAGGCTTCAAATGCAAGACATGCTGAGAAAACCCGGGCTGCGCGCCACTGGCGGCGGCCCGGTTTTCAAATTGTTTGCGGCGGCGAGCGCGTTGCTCGCGCTGTTTGTCCTGCTGTCCCCGGGTCAGCTGCGTGCGCAGTTGGTTACGGGGGACGTGCTCGGCGCGGTCACCGACAGCACCGGTGCGGTTGTGCCGGGTGCCAAAGTCACGCTTCTCAACACCGGGACCGGCATCGCCAGTTCCCTGAACACCAACCAATTAGGCGAATTTGTCTTCTCCAATGTGCAGATCGGCACCATGAAGGTGACGGTCGAAGCCAAAGGGTTCAAGACCTTCAATGTGGCCAATCTGGTGTTGACCGCCGGCCAGCGTGTCCGTGTCAGCGCCAAGCTGGACGTCGGCAGCCAGGTAGAGACAGTTCAGGTGGAGGCATCGGCCGCGGCCGTGTTGCAGACCGACTCTTCCGACATCAACGCGGTGATGAGCACCGATACACTCGATGACATGCCGACCAATGGCCGAAATTACTATAGCCTGATCGGCCTGCAACCGGGCACAAGCCAGAGCGGCGCCAGCGGCAACCCCTCGGATATGCGTCCGGTGATGACCTTCTCGGCAAATGGACAAAGTGCCTTATTCAACAACAACATGATCGACGGCATGGACAACAACATGCAGACTTTTGGCACGGTCGCCGTCGAGCCTTCACTGGACGCCCTGCAGGAAGTCCAGGTGGAGACCAGCAACTATTCGGCCGAGTACAGCCGCACCGGCGGCGGCATCGCCAACCTGATTACCAAGTCGGGGACAAACAAGTTCCATGGCACGGCCTTCGAATTCATGCGCAACGACGATTTCGATGCCTATGCGTGGGAAGCTCCCGGCACGCCCAAGAGCAAGACCGAACTGCGCCAGAACCAATTTGGGGGCAGCCTGGGCGGCCCGATTCTCAAGAATAAAGCCTTCTTCTTTGCCGATTACCAGGGATGGCGCCAGATCAAAGGCGGTATCGGTCAGGCCCTGGCGCCGAATGAGGCTGAATATCAATCGATTCAGCAATACGTTCAGGGAGGAATGACCGGTTCCATCGTAATTAACGATCCGTTTCAGTCTTCCCTCGCCGGCGACCCCAGCACCCACAATATCACCGTACCCGCAAGTCAAGTGTCCCCCCTGGGGCTCGCGATTTTGTTGTCGATGCCCGAGCCGCTCGCCAGCTGTACTGCGCAATCCAACGGATTGTGCGGTAACACATACAACTATTACGGCGCGACGAATACCGTTCAGAATGCGACCACTTACGACGGGCGCGTTGACTATCATTTCAACGACAGGAACACGCTCTTCGGACGTTTTTCGCACAACGAGACCAATACCACTCAACCGTCGACCTTTCCGGCGGCGCACATCCTGCCCGGCAATTCGCAAACGTGGGCCAATGTTTCACTCAACCCGATCGGCCAAAACGACATGGCGCTCGACTACGTGCACATCTTCAGCCCCAAGACTCTTTTCGAAGCCAAGGCCGGGTACCTGCGGGCGAACCAGGACTCGCAATCGGCCGGCGCCTCGACGTATTGGATGAATCTCCTCGGGTATCAGTGCTCCACGGACTACTGCTACACCCTCAAGGGCATGCCAATGCTCCAGGGTCAGCACACAGTGGGCACGTATGGAGATGCCTCGCCCCAGGCGAACTACGGCTACAACGGCGACAACGTCGGAACGTTCTTTATAGAGAACACATTTCAGTACAATGCTTCGCTGACTTTGAACAGGAAAAGCCATTCGATCAAGACGGGAATCGGGTTGATTCGCCGGCAGGTCGAGGGTCAGCTGAGCAGCGGCCTGTTTCTCTACAGCTCGGCAAATTACACGGGAAATGTTCTCTCGGACATACTGCAAGGCGAGTATGTGGGCTTGAATGGAGACGTAACGATGGCCGAACACCGCGGCCGCATTTGGACGCCGTCGGCATACATCCAGGATGACTGGCGCGCCACCAAGGCGCTTACGCTCAACCTGGGCGTGCGCTACGATATTTACGCGCCCATGACCGACCGGGACGGAAACATTTCGAACTTCAACCCGAACACCGACCTGGTTGTGTCGCCTAACCTGCTGGGTCCCAACAAATCCGGTCCGACCGGCGGCGTGGCGACCGATTTCGGAGATATTGCGCCTCGCATTGGGTTTGCCTATTCGTTTGGCAACAGCAAGTGGCTCAAAGACGCGGTGCTCAGGGGCGGATTTGGACTTAGCTATTACCCGTCGAACTCCGGAATGCAAGCTGGGACGTTCCAATACCTATTGGTGAACGCCCCCTATATCTGGGCCACGGCATGCAACGCTCCAGGATACGGACCGCAGGCGTCATGTGGTGAAGGTGGCAGCAACTACCCCACCGCGACGCCCGATGGCGGATATCAACTCACTACCGCGGGCTCGTATCCTCGCCCCACCTACGATGCTACCCTGGCGACGAATCCCTACAACTACTCGTCCTCGTTGCAATCGTCTACCTTCGTCATGCCCAACTTCAAGCCCGGCTACCTTGAACAATTCAACCTGCAACTGCAAAAGCAGATTGGAAACAACATCGTAACCGCAGGATTCGTGGGCAACCTGGGGCGCCGTCAAACTTCGATGCAAAACATCAATCAGCCAATCAGCGGAGCGAATTATCATGCCGGTATTTTCCCATTGGCCACCCAATCCGCTCCCTGGATGACAAATGTCACGCTTGCCGAACAGATCAGCGGCGGTAATTCCGCTTGGGAGGCCGGCGAAGCCACCTATGAGCGGCACCTCACGAATGGGTTGAGCGCCAGCGTGAATTACACCTGGGCGCGCAGCGAGGCCCAGGGCACCGGCGTCAGCGAGTGCCCCGTCGCCGGCTGCCCGATGGACAACGGCAGCGGCACCCCGATTCTGCTCAACGGCTGGACACAGTACAACTACACTGGCAGCACCAGCCATGTCCTGGCGGGCATGGTGAGTTACAACATTCCCTTCGGTAAGAGCCTGCAAGGCATAGCCGGCGCAGCGGCGAAGGGATGGGCGCTGAACGGCACCGGGAGCTGGCAGACAGGGCCGTGGCAGCAGGTAACGAGCAGCCAAAATGGGTCCGGGCTCCTGAATGCCACCACAATCGGGATGGGCGCCAAGGGGTCCGAATTTCCCAATAAGGTTCCAGGCGTATCCACGAAGCCCGCAAATCAATCGCTTTCCAACTGGATCAACCCTAATGCTTTCGCACTTCAGACCAGCGGCTTGCTTGGCAATGCGAAGTTCAACGATGTCCAGGGGCCAAGGGTGCGCGATGCCGACCTGAGCCTGGGCAAGACCTTCTCGCTACTGGAAGGATTCAAACTGCAATTCCGCGCTGAGGCCTTCAACTTCACCAACACGGTCAATCTTAGCCTGGGCAGCAGCGGCGGCGGTCCTCCGCCTCCTGGCGGCGGTGGCCCCGGTGGCCCCGGCGGAGGCGGCACGACTGCAATCACTGCTTACACAGGGAATACAGCTGGCTCTTTGGCTACAACAGCTGGTGGATTTGGCGCCATCACTAGCACAGCCGGCTCCTATAATCCACGCACCTTCCAGTTCGGACTGAAGCTGATTTACTAGCTCCTTACCTGCCCCAGGTCCCGGAAACGGGACCTGGGGACCCGTTCAATCCCAGCAAAAGAACGGGCTGTCGGGGAACCTTTTACAGAGGAGAGAACTGTGAGTCTCATCGAATCTCTTATCATCCGCATCATGGAGTTCCAATGAAATTGTCTCGTGTTCCCGTAAAAAGACGGCATTTCTTGTCCGCAATGGCCGGCACCGCAGTTGTTGGAGGGCTAAGAAGTTTTTTGGGGCCTCTAGGAGCGATCTTTATCCGCGGAATCAATACCCAGGCTGCAGAGATCGCTTCCCCTGGTGCGCCGCGCCGGCTTAAGGCGGCGATCGTGTACTATTCGGCAACGGGCAGCACGTTCAAAGTGGCCAAGGCCATCTGCAAGGGCCTCAGCCAGACGATGAGCTGTGATCTTTTGAAGATCAAAAAGGCCGATCCGAAGAAGATGGCCGAGTACGATGTGATCGGGCTGGGCGGGCCGATCTGGTACTTCCGCGAGACGGCCAATCTTAAGCTATTTGTGCAGCGGATGCCGGTAATGGAGGGCAAACCCGTCTTCCTTTTCTGCTCTCATGGTTCGGACCCGATCGGTTTCTTCGACTCGCTGGGCCAGTCGGTGGTAAAGAAGAAGATGACCATCATCGGCTGGAACGACTGGTACGGCAGCGTTTTCCACGTATTGCATATGCCCAAGCCGTACCTGACGGACGGGCACCCGGACTCGATCGACCTGGCGCAAGCGGAGGCCTTCGGCGGCGAAATGGCCGACCGGGCACAGCGCTATCTTGCCGGCGAGAGTAGTGTATTACCGGAGATTCCCCAGGGTTTGGAGGTCGATCCACTCTGGATTCGCCACGACCTGCCGGAAGCGCAGCATGGGCCCCGTGCAAAGACCGGGTCGGCCTATGGCGATGGCGTCGATGCAGCGATTGCGGCCACAGCGAAGATTCAGATCCCGGGCTCAAAGCCGTATACAGCAGCGGATGCAACTCAGGCCGCAGCAACGCCGACTGCCATGGCCTCGTTTGGCGATACCGGCTACCGCGCGCGCGGCCAGGCCGCAGCAGCCGGCGCCCCCAAAAGAGAGGCGACAGCCAAACCGGGCGGGGAGCCAGCGGCGGCGGGAGGATCTGGACGACCGGGCGGCGCGGGTGGGGCGGCCGCAGGCCCTGCTGGCGGACCGCCGGCAGGAAACAGCCCCGGACCGATGGCAAGACGCTTACCCCAGATCGACATGAAGAAATGCATCTATCCTCGCTGCGACGCCTGCATCTTCGCCTGTCCCGTCGACGCCATCGATCTCTCTCTGGCAACACCTGGGTATGCGGCCGGTCCGCAGCTGGCGATCAAAGAGGCCTGTATCAATTGCAGCCTGTGCGAGCGGGTGTGCGTCTATGACGCGCTCGCCCATGAGCAAGGTAAGCCAGCATCCACACACGAGTACGACATGAGCAAGTGCACCTATCCGCAATGTACGCTCTGCGTGGATCACTGCCCGATGAACTGCATTGATTTCTCTACGCGGCCACCCAAAGTTCACACCAACTGCGAGGGCTGCGACGTCTGCTGGTGCATCTGCCCGCACGACGCCGTCTCCATTCCCAACCTGATTGAGAGGCACGCGAGGATGCGCATGACGCCCAGCCACCCCTTCGTAAAAATCATCGAGAAATACGAGGCCGCGGGGAAATTCCGGCGCCTGGTGCCGCTCAACCAGGTCGGCTTCGATCACCCCATCTACTTGAACACGAACGCGCCGCGCTTCGTGCTCAACGACAACGACGAAGCGAGCTACTGCTACACCGCCTGCAAGGTGGAGAAATTTCACGCGTCCTGATCGCTCGCAGGGCCCGGGCTCGTCCCGGAGAACTATTCATGGGAGAGTAAGATGAGTGCTTCTGACGAAATAAAGAACGAACAGGGGGAAGTTTCCCGCCGGGTATTTTTCAAAGGCACGGCAGCGCTGGTCGGCGCCGGTCTGATTGCCGACTCGAAGGCGAACGCCGTCCAGGCTCAAGCACCGGAAGCCGCTGCAGCCGCTGCTGCGAGCGGCCACCTTACCGGTTACGTCGGCGATCGAGACTGGCTGGGAACGCCTCCCGTCATCCTGAATTCGCAGATCGCCAAGACCGTTGAAGTCGACGTTCTGGTGCTGGGTGGTGGGCACGCCGGCGTGCTGGCGGCCCTGGGAGCCTCCGACAAGGGCGTGAAAGTCGCCGTCGTCGAGCCGCAGGACGAGGCAGGATTCGCCAACGACTACTGGCACAGAGTGGGCGAAGACATCGGCCATTTCAACTCCAAGTGGCTGATCAAGCGCGGATACGGCCCTTACGATACTGGCGAAATCACCCTTGAGTTTGTGAAGCGGTCTGCCGGCCGCTGCAACCCAGAAATTATTCGCCAGTTCGTGGAGAACTCCGGGCTCATGTTCGACCGCATGGCCGAGATTTATGAAAGCTACGAGGCGAAGCGGAAAGCAGACGACAGCGCCGTGCAGTTCAAGTACAGCGACGGTGTGACGGAAACCTATGATTTCTCCGACATCATGGATGAGAAGTATCTCCACAACCAAATACAGAAGGACCGTTCGGGGAAAGATTATCCGATCGTGCTCGGCGGCTACAAAACTTGGCCCTGCACGGCGATGTTTCAGGGCCCTGTGCTGCGCCGGGAGGTTTCGCCCTTTATCAGCGTGCTCCGCTGGTTTGTAAAATACACCGCGCTGAAGACAGTCGACAATGGAGCCCAGTGGTACTACGAGCACAAAGCGGTTGTGCTTACGCAGGATGCGAGCGGAGCTGTCACCGGCGCCATCGCCAAGGATAAATCCGGCAGCAGTTATATCAAGTTCATTGCCCGCAAAGGCGTGATCGTGGCAACAGGCGACTTTACGAGCAATCGGGAGATGTGCTGGGACCTCATTGGCGAGACGGCAGAGATTCTGGAGCGGAACGGCCAAACCAGGAATGGCTCCGGGGGTTCGCGTCCCAGCGCCTCCCGCGGCAGCGGACCCGGCGGCGCCGCCGGCAGCAGTCGAGGGGCCAGCGGTCCCAGCGGTCCTCGGGTTTCCATGGGAGTTTCTGTCGTGCGCGACGGGGCAGGACACAAAATGTGCTGCTGGGCTGGTGGAATGATCGAGCCTTCGCCGCGCGGCTGCATGAGTGGAGGTGGCGGAGTCTCGGGTCCGTGGGGATCGACACCCATGCTTCAGCTCAACTCCGTGGCAGAGCGCTGGGTCAACGAGGCCGCAGTCCCGCTGGTCGTATCGGCCTCGTCACGCCAGCCTGCCGGACCGGCCTGCGTGGTCACCGACAAGAAGTATCTGAAGAGCATTCTTGTTGCTGGCCTGGAGCACGGCGGGCCGAACTTCGGCCGCAAGGAATGGCTCACCGACATGGAGGAGGATATGGCCGAGGTGCTGGCCGCGGGAGCAAAAGGAGCCAAGGTTCGGGGATTAACGGTCGCGGAACGCGAAGGCGGAACTGTTTACGGAGCCCGCACCCTTGAAGAGCTTGCAGGCTACCTGGGCTATCAAGGCGACCTTGTCCAGGCCTTCCTCGAATCCATCAAGCGATACAACAGTCTTTGCCGCAAGGGAGACGATACCGACTTCGGCAAGGATGCCAAGGCCATGATTTCCATCGACGAGCCTCCCTTCTATGGCTGTGTGGGCCAGTTGGGTGGCACGCCAGGATTTGGCCTCGTCACTCTGGCCGGCATGGTTGCCGATAGCAAATTGCGTGTTTTGGATAAGTCGAGCAAACCGATCAAGGGCCTGTATGTTGCGGGCAACACGCTAGGCGGGCGTTACGGCCCAGCTTACACCACACCGGTAGCCGGCAATTCCATTGGCATGGCCATGACCCATGGCTGGCTGGCAGGAAAGTATGTGGCAGAGTCGTGACCGCCGTTCGCGCCACAAAGAACTTGGCGCAGGCAGGCGGCGGTGAGATGCCGCGTGAGCTACAGCCAGGCCTAGTGGTAGCGGGGAGTTCCCCCGGCTCTGCCGGGTCGTTCTCACATATGAATGAATTGATGAAGCGCGGAAGGAGAAAAAGATCATGTCCGGATGGAACAGAAGAAGCTTCGTTGGACTATTAGGTCAAGGCGCAGCAGCTTTAGGCCTAGGTCTTTCAAAGAAGTCATGGGCGGCAGAGGGGCAGCAAGGGACGCCCCAGGGGGCTGGGGGCGCACAGCAGACGCCACAAGCGAAACAGAAAGTCTGGGATGACAACTTGGATTGTGACGACTGGGAGGTCTATTATCCAGGCGTAGAGGACGACCCGGAGATCGCGAAAAGCCTGAAGGAAATGCAAGCAAGTCTCGATCAGATCAATAACAGGGGAGATATCAACATTAACGACCTGATCAGTGGCAAACTCGCCGGCACGCCCGGAGTGGTGAGGCGGGAAGACAGGGCACTAGAAGGGCTTAAGGATGAAAAGGCGTCAGCGAAGATCAGCCTCGAGCAGATGAAGTCGGCCGCGGATGCCTACGGGGAAAGCAACCCGTTGTTTACTGACAGGAATTATGCAAAGAACACAAAATACGGCGATCTGATTGCATTTCCCTTCATCATCGAGGTCGGGGGCTGGCCGCATGTGCCCTCCGGACTTGGCGATTATATGCTGATAAGCGATCTGAATGTCAGCTATATCTTTCACAAGCCGGTCTATGAAGGCGACACGCTATTTAGCGTGCTCGACAGACAGGATTGCTTTGACATCACCCCTGCGGCAGGCAGCCATTATCGCACCTATGCGATCAGCGGCACCGGCAGGGCCTTTAACCAAAAGGGTGAACTCGTAGCAGAAGGCTCCCAAATGGTGAAGGAGACTTATCGCCGGCACACAGACCCGGCAAAGAGATTTACGGGCGGAGTTAACCGGTGGGAAAGCCCTGAGTGGTGGTTTTTTCGTCCGCGCCATCAGTACACAGATAAAGACTGGGAAGAGATTCTGAAGATATGGAAGAACGAGAAAATTCGCGGCCAGGAAGTTTTGTATTGGGATGACGTAAAGGTCGGAGATGAACCGACCCCCAGAGGCGTGGGACCGATTGTATCCGAGGTGCAGTCGGACATTTTGATGAGCAGCAAGTTGTCGACCGACCAGAAGCACAATGTTCTGGACCCCAAGACCTTCGCCACAATGAAGAAGAACAAGTACGGCATCTATGTCCTGCCGCAATACGTGGAGAAAAAGCCCGCTGCAGGCGCCAGCACGACGGAATTGGGCGGTGTTCCGGAACTGGCGCACAGAGACGGACGCGCGGTGGTGCAGAATTCCGTCTGTGCGAAATGGGCAGCGGGCATGCTTTTCAACTGGATGGGGGATCAGGGCTGGCTGCATCGGTTCGCATGGGACATTATGGCGGCGCCGGCTGGTTATCCGAGCTATGTAGTCCCTCCGTATCCTCAACGGCCTGCGCTGTTTGACAAGTTTCCTTATATGGAGAAGGTTCCATATCTAAAAGGCAAACGCGCCGACTGCCACGGCATGGAAGGCGACTTTATCATCTGCAAAGCCTACGTCTTTGACAAATACGAAAAAGATAAGGAACACTTTGTCGACCTGACATGGTGGGCCGAAACCCTTGATAAGTATATTGTGGAGGAAGGCTTTGCCACGGTGAAACTACCGAAAAGAGGATAAGAGCGTCACGTGAGTTCGCCACAGCAATGGCATTTGGGACGTTCCGAAAAAGACCGCGCAGCGGGCAACCACAAAAGTTGAGAACGAACAAGGAGATTTCTCGCCATGAGTCTAATTAAGACGCTAATCGGAAGACGGCAATTTCTTGCCGCCGGTGTTGCCTCCACCTGTGCATTAACGTGCAAAAAACTAGCGGGCTTCGAAGCTGCCGCTGCACAGGCTGCTGCGGCATCGGCGGCGGCGCAGAGCGAGCCGGCTGAAGCTACGTCTGCCATTCTCGGAATAGCAGGCAAGGGTTGTCCAAATCTGCTGTCTCCGCTCAAGATCCGGGACAAGGTTTTGAAGAACAGGATTTATTACACCGTAGCCGGTCTGTTCACTTTCCAGGGACCGGAAAACTATCCCGCCGATATCTTCCGCAGACATTTCGCGTCGATCGCCAGAAATGCTGCCGTTGTCACCTTGATAACGTCCTTCGGAAAGTATCCCAAAACGTACCATGGCAGGCTGGAAGATCCGGACTTGTGGAGTTGGGAACATATTTCTACCAACAAGTGGGAAAACATTCCGCCCACCTGGAATTACTGGGAGCGGATGATGGACGATATGCATTACGAAGGTGCCCTGGTTTTACTCGGTGATAATACCGGGGACGCTGGAGATACAGTTGTCGGCGGCGATGTGAACGGCGAGGGCTCGGCTACTTCGAAGATCACCGGGGGTTCTGGCCGAGCGGCCCAAGGTAGTCAGCCGGGCGGAGCCGGCAGCTCCGGTGAGCAGGCGGGAACAGGCGGTGCGGCTGGTGGTTATGGTTTGCCAGGCGTTCCCAGCGGTCCATCCGGCCCCCTACCAGGAATCGGCGTCGGGAAGAGCATTGCCGAAGTCGTGAAGGACGCGAAGGATAAAGAGGACCTCGGTTACGATCTCTATCCCGCCCGCTCAGTCGAAGAGGCGAAGGCCGTGCGGGAGGCAACCAATCTACTCGTTGTTATAGAGGGTCACGGAGGTTTAGGGGGTGGCCCTGGCGGCGGCAAGTATCCCTCGATGGGCACTCCGGTGAAGCCGACTGCGGCCCAAATCGAGGAGGCTGTCGAAGCAGCAAGAAAGTACGAGGGCATTGCCGACATTTACCTGATGCGGAGCGGCGGCAGCGCCGGCGCCAGCTGGGAAACCGGTGGATACCAGGAGGGAGCCTCCTACTACTATGCCCAGGCCATGAAGAAGGCCGGCCTGAAGATCGTTACTTGCATCGGTAGCGGCATGCACCATCCGTTGATGAACGACATGTATATCGCCAAGGGCGTAACCGACATGGTTGCCATGACCAGGCCCTTCTTCGCAGATGAAGATCTGATCAAGAAGGTGTCCGCGGGGCAGGCCGACGAGGTAGCGCCCTGCCTCATGTGCCAGAATTGCCATTCGGAGAGCATGGCAAAGGGACCTCATATCTCAAGATGCAGCGTCAACCCGACGTGGGGACATTCGCCCCATATGCTCGCCTTCGCCGAGGCAGCGCCGCGCAAGAAGAAGAACGTTGCCGTGATCGGTGGCGGACCTGCCGGCATGAAAGCCGCCCTGGTCCTTACCGAGAGAGGGCACAAGGTAACCCTGTACGAGAAGGAAGCCGTGCTGGGTGGGCAGCAGGCACACACGGATCACTCTCAATGGGTCTGGACCTACAAGAACTACAAGGATTACCTGATCCACATGGTAAAGAAGAACGGCATCGAGGTGAAGCTCAATACCAAGGCCACGAAGGAGATGATCGCGGCAGGCGGCTATGACACGGTCCTGGTTGCCGTCGGCTCAGAAATTGTCAAGCCCCAGATGAACGGCGCCGATGCCGCTAACGTCTTCGACCTGGAGACGTGCTACTCCAGGAAGAAGAGCCTGGGAGAAAATGTGGTCGTAATCGGCTCCGGAAAGCTAGGCGTGGAGGCCGCCATCTCTATGTGCCTGGACGGACACAAAGTTATGGTGCTGGCCGGCGATGCGATGTTCGGCAAGGGGGACATTGGAGCCCACAATGTGACTGCCCAGACGACCATCTATCGCAGCCATCCGAACTTCAAATACACCCTGAACACAACGGTGACGGACATTACCGGAGGGAAGGTAACTTACAAGGACAAGGACGGCAACGTGCAGTCTATCCAGGCCGACAGCATTGTCTTCGGTAACCCGCCGAAGCCAAGACAGGAGGAGGCGGCCAGTTTCGCCGGCGCGGCTGGCGAAGTCCGTCTCGTCGGCGACTGCACCGGCACCAACGGCAGAATCCTCACCGCAACTCGCAGCGCCTACTGGGTTGCAGTGCAGGTCTAAGGGCATGGAACCGGCCATGCCTTCGCTATACCTATTCCACCGAGGTTCAGCAGGCCGGCTGGAGCACAGCGATCTGTAACATTGTGTTCCCAGGGCCAGGGCAACTGCGCTCCCGCAGAATTGTGTCGCGCTCGTCTGTCCGTCCCAAGGGTAAGTACCCATCTTGAAGATGAGGCGGATGCTCGAGTGGGAGTCCGAAAATGAGCTCAACGCCTTCCGCCTCCTCGATTGCAATCCGGATGTGACGAGCTTCCATGAGCAGCCATGCAAGGTCGTATATTTTCTCGACGGGCAGGCCAAGAGCCACTATCCAGACATCCTTTTTGAGATCGGGCACAGCTTGAAAAAGATCGGCCTTTCAACCCGCCGGCTCGGCAAGGCCGGCAGAGGCTTGGTGATGGATCTGGCCACCATGACGCGGGTCCATGAACTTGCCGCCGTGTACGGTGGTGCAGGTTTGGAGCAGGATGAGAACAACCTACATTGCCCGTTGTGCACTGAAACTAAATGATTTATGCAGGTGGTGCAGGTTATGCATGTTTTTTCGGCCGGGACCGCCCTAGTTCTTCTCCGCCCCGGCCGAATGATCCTCAAATCTTTAAGAATGTGCGACTTTCATTTTATGGGGTACCAACTTTCACTTTATGGGGTACAACTTTCACTTTATGCGTCAACCCACACATGTTTCAAGCACCCCAAAGCATTGTTGCTAGCTGCATCCGCTTGTTGAGCCGCAGCTCATGCAGCGGTAGCAGCTCCCATTGCGGACCATGATGGCGCCGCAGGTGCCGCAACTGGGCGCGTCGCCCATATCGTACATTTCGCGCATCGCGTCAGCCGCGTGATAGATGCCCCGGCTGCCGGGATCCGACCCGTGGGCAGCATCGGCATGCGCGGAACCACCCAGTTGGCTGAGGCGCCTGGCAACCTCTTCGGCCTTGCGGGCCAATTGCCTGGCCTGGTTCGGCTCAGGCTCGTTTTCCGGCAGCAGGCTGGGTGAGACCGGTAGCTGGGGGGCCTGCGGAATCAGGCCGGCAAAGAGCGTCAACTGCTCGCCGGAAAGAAAGCGCAGATGGAGCCAGCGGAAGATGTAGTCCATCAGGCTCTTGGCGTAGCCGATCTGCTCGTTGCCGGTCCAGCCCGAAGGCTCGAAGCGGGTGTGCGCGAACTTTTCGCATAGCACCCTGAGCTGAACGCCGTGCTGCAGGGCAAGCGAGATGGCAGTGGCGAAGGCGTCCATAAGGCCGCTGACCGTGGAGCCCTCCTTGGCCATGCGGATGAAGATCTCGCCGGGTTCTCCGCTGGGGTAGAGGCCCACGGTGATGTAGCCCTCGTGGCCGGCGATGGAGAACTTGTGGGTGACGGAGGCGCGCTCCGCCGGCAGGCGGTGGCGGACGGCGCGCGGAGGACGGCCCTGATCCTGGCCGGGCGCCGCGGCCTCTTCAACAGGCTTCGGCGCCAGCAGCGGAACCGCGGCGGCGCGGGCGATCTCGTCAAGGGACGACTGGAAGGCCGAGGCTGCGGCAGCAACGAGGCCGGCGGGAAGCTCGAGCTTGTCGCTGGTTCTGGCTTCGAGCGCCGCCAGGTCCGATTCCGCTGGAGGCTCCAGAGCCGCAATCTGAGCGAGCACGCGCCCGGCCGCAAGATCGATTGCCGAGGGCTCGCGTTTCGCGTCCATGCTGGTGTTGAGCGGCTGGGTTCCCTTGGAGCCATCGCGATAAATGGCGATGGCCTTCAGGCCCTGGCGCCAGGACTCGGCGTAGGCCAGCGCGACATCTTCTACGGTGGCCTCCTGCGGCAGGTTCACCGTCTTCGAGATGGCGCCGGAGATAAAGGGCTGCGCGGCGGCCATCATCTTAATGTGGCCCATGTAGTGGATGGAGCGGGTGCCCTTGGCCGGCTTGAAGCTGCAGTCGAAGACCGGCAGGTGCTCGGGCTTGATGCCGGGGGCTCCCTCGATGGTTCCGGTGGCATCGACATAGCTGACGATGGCGTTGACCTCGTCGTCGGAGTAGCCGAGCTTGAACAGCGCCGCGGGTACGGTGTTGTTGACGATCTTGATCATGCCGCCGCCGACAAGTTTCTTGAACTTCACCAGAGCCAGGTCGGGCTCAATGCCGGTGGTGTCGCAGTCCATCATGAAGCCGATGGTTCCGGTGGGCGCCAGCACGGTGGTCTGGGCGTTGCGGTAGCCGTGACGCTCACCTTCGACGAGTGCCGTATCCCAGCACTCGCGGCTGGCGTCGATGAGAGCGTCGAGCTGGGGCACCGAGAACGGCTCGCCGGCCGCCGCGGCGGCGCGCGAGCGGCCCAGGTTGTTCACCTCGGCGCGATGCATGCGGATCACGTCGAGGAAGGGCTCGCGGTTGACGTAGAAGCCGGGGGCGGCGCCGCCCTCGCGCTCCACCTGCGCGGTGAGCGGAGTGGCCGAGCCCACCGGCGGACAATAGGCGGCAAGGATTGAGGACTGCAGGTAAGCCTGCCCGCACAGGATCGCCGTCAGCGCCCCTGCCAGGTCACGGCCGGCCGCGGAGTCGTAGGGCAGGCCGAAGGCCATCAGCAACGCGCCCAGGTTCGCGTAACCAAGGCCCAGCGGCCGATAGTCGTGAGAGTTGCGCGCGATCTTCTCAGTGGGGTAGCCGGAATTGTCTACCAGAATCTCCATGGCCGTGATCAGCACGGATATGGCGTGGCGGAAGGCCTGAATGTCGAAGATGCCCGCCGCGTTCACGAACTTGAGCAGATTGAAGCTCGCCAGGTTGCAGGCCGAGTTGTCAAGGAACATGTACTCGGAGCAGGGATTGGAGGCATTGATGCGGGCGCTGTTCTTGCACGTGTGCCATTTATTGATGGTCGTGTCGAACTGCATGCCAGGATCTCCGCACTTCCAGGTGGCGTCGGCGATCCTGCGCATGATGTCGCCTGCCTTGTAAGTAGCGACGGGCTGGTGGTCTTTCACCCTGCGGGTCTGGTATTCGCCATCGGACTCGTAGGCGTGCATGAATTCATCGCTGACCCGCACGGAGTTGTTGGCGTTCTGGTAGAAGATCGACGAGTAGGCCTCTGAATCCGGGCCCGAGCCGTCGTAGCCGGCGCTGACGAGCGTGAAGGCCTTGGCCTCCTCTGAGGCCTTGCACTCGATGAACTCCACGATGTCGGGGTGATCGGCGTTCAGGATGGCCATTTTGGCCGCGCGCCGGGTTTTGCCGCCGCTCTTGATGACTCCGGCGAAGGCGTCGAGGCCGCGCATGAAGCTCAGCGGGCCGCTGGCCGTGCCGCCGCCGGTGACGGCCTCCTTGCTGGAGCGCAGAGAGCTGAAATTGGTCCCGGTGCCGGAGCCGTACTTGAACAACAGAGCCTCCGTGCGCGCCAGGTCCATGATGCCTTCCATCGAATCTTCAACGGAATTGATGAAGCAGGCCGAGCACTGGGGATTGTGATAGCCCGAGGCGCCGTACACCACCGAGCCGGTGCGGGGGTTCCAGTGCCAGTTCTGGCCCTTGGCATCGGGCTCCAGCCGGTCGCAGCCCACGTTGAACCAGACGGGCGAGTTGAAGGAAGCCTTCTGCGTCAGCAGCAGGTGGACCAGCTCCTCGTGGAAGATGTTGCCATCTTCAAGCGTGGCGAAGTAGCCGCCGGCCAGTCCCCAGTCGCGAATGGTCTCGGCCACGCGCGACACCAGTTGCCGCACCCCCGATTCCCGCTCTGGGGCGCCGAGGCGGCCGTGCAGGTATTTCGAGGCCACAATGTTGGTCGCGGTCATCGACCAGTCAACCGGCACCTCCACGTCCTTCTGCTCGAAGATCGTGTTGCCCTTGGCATCGGTGATGGAAGCCGTGCGCCGCTCCCAGGAAAGCTCGTCGTAGGGCGAAACGCCTTCGGTAGAGAAGCGGCGGGCAAAGGTAAGCCCGGGCCGGGTGCGGGGGGCCTGATAGGTCAACGTCGCGCTCTGAAGATCGATCTCTCGCATGGAACCTCCTGTGGGCAACAAATCAGATGAAAACCAGCCTCGCTCCGGCGTAACTCGTTCGGAGGGACGGTCATGAGTACGTTAAAAAGAAACGAACGGAAGACCGGGAACTGAAGATTGACCGAGGGAAATGAGCTATTCCGATGGTTTTCCGGCGGTGCGCCCAACCGCGATTCATTACAGTCCGTTAAAAAGGCGCAGATGAAAACATACCGCTGTCTATGGGGCATGTCAACAGAAAACCACTATATCTTGTATTTTGCTGTCGATTGCCGCATCTGCCTGCGCAACCCCGGCCATTTGCCTGTGGAAAGCTCCCAAAAGGCCGGATTAGCACGGGTTTGGGACCCCGAAACCTGCCTCAGAACCTGTGCAAAATGACCTACCCAGCCTCGCGAAAGTTCCGCTTTGCGGGACAAATGCCCCCCCCTGGCAGTCCCTCCCAATTTCAGCCTAGCCCCGCCGGCAGGGGCCTGCAAGCCGCAGAAGCGGTGCAATTCCGGTGCGCGGTTGTGGGAATTGTGGAGGAGTGGGTCTATTTACGGGCCGGCAGGGCTTACGGGCCGGCAGGGCCGGATGTTCGCGAATCTGGGCAAAGACGCGGTCAAAGAGTCCGGTTCCGGGCCAGAACAAAGCGGCAGGACGACGGTTGTCGCCCTGCACCCGTGGCGCCTGCCGGGCCGGCGCCATCAGCCAATGAAATCTCGAGCTCAGGCTCTTTGCTGTCGAAGCTGACAGGCCGCGTCAATTCGGCCCAAATGTCCGCTCAGGAGAAGTTCTTGAACGCCATCAAGCTGACGTCTGCTGCGGTTCAATAAACCCTTGTGTTGAATCTTGGGTTGGAGGAGGAGGAGCGGAGGAAAACCGGGAGGTCATTGATTTGATTTGGTGGACCTGGTCGGGTTCGAACTTGAGCCGTCTTGCGGGTGTCTGAGCCCGCAGGCGAAATCCTGAGCGCAGCGAAGGACCCAAAGGATGAATCGGTCAGGAAGGCGGAAATAGTGATGGGAATTTGGTGGACCTGGTCGGGTTCGAACTTGAGCCGTCTTGCGGGCGTCTGAGCCCGCAGGCGAAATCCTGAACGCAGCGAAGGACCCCAAAGGATGAATCGGTCAGGAAAGCGGAAATAGTGAAGGGAATTTGGTGGACCTGGTCGGGTTCGAACCGACGACCTCTTCCATGCCATAGAGGTTATGCTAACGAAATCAATGACTTACAACATGGTTCGGGAACTGCCAAGCACTTGTAAGTACTTGAAAGTACGTGGAACGCCAACGGGAACTTGGGTTGGAGCTTGGGTTGGCCCCAACAATACGCCATTCATTCATTTAAAAAGGCTTACGCTGATTTTGACGTCTTCTCGGTTGGATTTGCCATCCAGCGGAATGCCGGACTACGTTTCACGGATCTTCGTCCGAACTAAGGCCGCAATAAGCGGCCTTCAAAAAGCTTCTTTGTTTTGTGTAGCCGAATGGGTTGTGGTGACGGGATTTGAACCTGCGATTTTTGGGTTATGAGGGCGAGAATGAACGTATTTTCAACGAGTTAGAGAACGTGGATAGCACTCAAAAACCCCCGCTAAGAACCCTAAGGAATCGGTATTGGACCCTTATTGGACCCCAATCAGAACCGTTGACATTGACTGTGCAGTCCTGCTTACGGCGCACTATCCACTTCCACAGCGGCTCTGTGAAGCATGACCGGTCGGCGCTGGTAGGCGTAGAAGCCTGCGGAAACAGTTAGTGGTTTCTGGGCTTGCTGGCTAGATTGGGTCATCAGGCGTGGTTGGGCGACGCGGCTCGGATTCGCGTCAGCTATGTGCACAAGCAAAAAACGGACCGGCGCAGCTGCGCTTCAAAGCCAAGTTCCTCAAGTGGCGTTTTTCCTTAAGAAAACACCCTCACGAAGCCACAAGGGCACATAAACTCTGGAACCGCTTGGACGCGCTTGTTGCCCGGTGGCAGAGCGATGCTGGAATCGATCCCCGCACCGCTCAACCGCTCGCTTCTCCTTTTCGCCTTACACCTCCGACGCAGCAAAGTAGGCGCTGCGCATGCACCTCTGGATGCTGCTGCCTTTCTCGCTGCAATCGCCGACGGTAAAGAACTGTTTCGCTGAGCCGTAGAACTTCAGGGCCTCATCCTTCTTCGTTTTGAAGCCCGCAAACACGACTACGTCGTCGGCAGGAACCGACTTCTCATTGCCCGCGCTGTCGGCGTAGCTTACGCTCCCCATCGAAATGGCGCGCGCCGTGCCCTCGGTGATCACGCTGAAGTTCTTCAAGTCCTGATAGGCATCGATCATCGTTCCCGGATAGTGAGGCCGGTCTTCCACAATCAACTCTCTTTCGCTTGTCAGCATAGTCGCGTTGTGGCCGGCCTTGGCCAGGAAGATCCCAATGTCTGCCGCGGTTTCCCCGCCGCCGACCACGACCACGTTCTTGCCCATCGATTTTTCTTTGCTGTAGGCATCCACGACGTTGTGGACTTTGGCTCCATCTACGCCCGGAATCTTCGGAATGATCGGATCCGATCCGATACCCACCAGGATCGTATCGTAGCCTTTCGCCTTGATCGTCTCGGGGGTGGCCTGCGTGTTCAGCACGATCTCGACGCCGGCGGTTTTCAGATGACTGATCTGGTAATCCTTCAAGTCTTTGATGGGCCACTTGTAAGGCGAGTAGTCCGAGTGCCGCATCAGCCCGCCCAGTGCGGGGCCTTTCTCGTAAATGGTGACTCTATGGCCTCTTTCGGCGGCAACCAGAGCCGCCTTCATGCCTGCCGGCCCTCCGCCGATGACCGCCACCATCCGCTCAGGTCCTGATCGGCTGGGATGCACTGTCCACCGCGACTCCGAGATCGTGGTTCTCGGGCAGTCTCTAAACCCGCATTTTTCCATGCCCTGATCGGCGCTGCTGAAGCAGTGGCCTACCCGGGCCGGCAGTGGCCTACAGTAACCCTGAAAGTGCTCTAGCTGCTCGTGACCTCCGACGTGGGGCTGGCCAGCTTCTCACTCGTCAAATACTCGTGGATCGATCGAGCTGCCACGCGCCCCGCACCCATGGCCATGATGACCGTGGCTGCGCCCGTGGCCACGTCTCCCCCTGCCCAGACCCTGTCCATGGAAGTCTTGCCTGTAGCGAAGTCGCTCACGAAAATCGTGCCTTTCTCGGTGACCTTAAGCTCAGGCGTGCAACTGGGGATGAGCGGGTTGGGGCTGTTGCCGAGTGCCACGACGACCGCATCCATCGGCATCCGGAACTCCGAGCCTGGAACCTCGACGGGCTTGCGCCGGCCGGAAGCATCGGGCTCGCCCAGCTCGATGCGCACGCACTCGATCTCCTTCAACCAGCCATCCTCGTTGCCGATCAGGCGCACTGGAAGAGTGAGGTATTTGAAGATCACGCCCTCCTCCTCGGCGTTCTCCGCCTCCTCATGGCGTGCGGGGAGCTCATGCTGGGAGCGGCGGTAGATGATGTAGACCTCCTCGGCGCCCAGGCGCACGGCGGTGCGGGCGGAGTCCATGGCCACGTTGCCGCCTCCGACCACGGCCACGCGCCGGTGTCGCTTGATGGGTATTGAGGATTTCGGGTAGTCAAATCCGCGCATGAGGTTCATGCGTGTGAGGTACTCGTTGGCAGAGTAGACGCCGCACAGATTCTCACCGGGGATGTTAAGAAACCACGGCAGGCCCGCTCCAGTCCCCAGGAAAATGGCGTCATAGCTTTTGAGCAACTGCTCCATCGTCTTTGTCCGGCCCACGACATAATTGCAGACCACCTCCACGCCGAGCTTGCGGATGTAGTCGATTTCCCGCCGCACGACCTGTTTGGGCAACCGGAACTCGGGGATGCCATAAGTGAGCACGCCTCCCGGTTCGTGGAGGGCTTCGTACATCACCACCTTATGGCCGAGCTTGGCCAGGTCGCCGGCCACAGTGACTCCAGCCGGACCCGAGCCGACTACCGCGACCTTCTTGCCGGTAGGAGGCCGCATCTCAGGCATCTCTACCTGGTCCTGCGTTGCCTCCCAGTCCGCGGCAAAGCGCTCCAGACGGCCGATCGCCATGGGCGCTTTCTTTTTTTCCAGGTTGCACTTCACCTCGCATTGTGTTTCTTGCGGGCATACGCGGCCGCATATGGCGGGCAGGCTGTTGGTCTCCTTCAGCTTGCGGATCGCGCCGGAGAAATCTCCTTCGGCGATCCGCTGCACGAAGCCCGGAATGTCGTTGTCAACAGGGCAGCCTATGATACACGGGGGCTTCTTGCACACAAGGCAGCGCTGAGCTTCGGCCATCGCCAGCTCAGCCGTGTAGCCATGAGCCACCTCGCGGAAGTTGTGCCGGCGGATGTGCGGCGCCTGCTTGGGCATCTCCCGCCGTTCCAGGTCCAGCTTCTTTTTCTCGGCCATGGTCAGACCCCTCTCGCGCTCGAGGCCCGGTGACACAGGTAGGCCTCTTCATCCATGTATTGCTTGCGGCGGGCCAGCAGTTCCGTCCAGTCGACCTCGCGGCCATCGAAATCCGGCCCGTCTACGCAGGCGAACTTCATCTTGCCGCCAACGCTCACCCGGCAGACGCCGCACATGCCCGTGCCGTCAATCATGATCGGATTCAGACTCACCGTGACCGGCACCCCCAGGCCGCCCAGCGTCTTGGAGGTCTGCGACATGAGGAATGTGCATCCATTGACGATCACCTGGCTGGGTGTGATGCCGGTTTGGCGCAGCATCTCCGGCACGCTGGTCACATGTCCCCGTTGTCCCGAACTGCCGTCGCGGGTAATCGTAAAGACGCGCTTCGCCAGGGCGCTCATGCGGTCCTCCCAATACAGAAGGAACCCGGCGCGCGCCTCCAGCACCACCGTGACCTCTGCGCCGCCCGCCTCATGCAGGGCGCGCACGATCGGGAACATGGAGCCGATGCCGTAACAGCCGGCTACGCATAGCACCTGCCCCTTGCTGGCAATAACCGTCGGGTTGCCGAGCGGCCCGGCCAGCGTGGGAATGCTGTCTCCCGCCTTGAGCCGCGCCAGCTTGCCCGTCGACACTCCAACTTCCAGGAAGACGAGAGTCACCGTACCGGCTTTGCGATCCCAGTCGGCGACGGAGAGCGGGATTCGTTCGCCTCCCTCGGCACAACGCACGATGACAAACTGGCCGGGCTGCATCTGTTCGGCCACTTCGGGAGCCTCCACCTCCATGAGGTGGACGTTGGGAACCACTCGTTCCAGCTTGACGATCTTGAACATCAGCGCACCTCCATGCGAACGGGGCTGACCCTATCGTCGCCCGAAGACGAAAGCAGGTACATGAGCGCCGGCGCGACCTTGCGATCGATGTGTACGGGATACGGCTGGCTCTGGCCATCGACGTTTATGGTCAGAGAATCGCCCTCGTGTACGCCCAACTCCTCTGCGTCCAGCGGGTTCACGAACAACGCCTCCTCCGGCGCCAGCCGGGCCATGTCCTCTATATATTCAGCGAGGCTCAGGCCGCGGAAGCGGTGAGGATTTGTCTCGCGCACGAGCACATACCGTGCCGCCTCCTCAGCCGCCGGAGGCGCCACATGGGCATGGCCGTCCACCAGGAGCGCCGCTGCAGCCTTCTCTGCATCCTTCGCCAGAGCGTTCACATCATGAGCCGACGGCGAGCCGATCTTCTGGGCGCCCATGGCCTCCGCAACTTTGGCGAAGATCTCCCAATCCTGGCGCGCCAGGCCGGGAGGCCCCACAGCCGCATGCACGGCCTTAAGCCGCCACTGTTCGTCCGGAGCCGCAAGTGAGCCGGTGACCTCGCACCACGAAGCCGCGGGTAGCACGATGTCGGCCGCGAGCTCTTCCGGAGGCGGGAACGTGTTCTGGTAGATGACGACATTGACGGGCGGTCGCTTCTCGAAGGGGCTCTCTCCGATGATCCAAAGCGCGTCGATTTTCCCGTCGCGCACCAGGAGTTCCACGTCCTCCCTGGGTTTTGGCCTGAGCGCTGCCAGCAAACCCAACAGGTTGCCGTGGGGATGCGGCACCACGACCACAGCGCGCTTCTGCTCGACCATTTTGTCGATTGCTGCAAGCAACTCGGCTGCCTGCGGCAAATGGGCGATGCCCATGCCCAGCAGGAAGGTCGTCCGGCCGGCCGCGTGCAGCGCTTCAGCAAGTTCGGACAGATCCGCATCGTCGCTCGTATGCTCTGATACAGCCTTGACGAGGTTGCGCATCAGCGCTGCCTCCTGGCCCGACGTCGGCGTGATGCGCCGGGTGGCGAACCGCGAAGTTGGATCAGCGAGCCAGCCAATCTGGAAGTAGTGCGCGCCTTTGTTGGCGGCGCGCTTGATAGCGAGCGTTGCAGGCGCGTAACCGTAGTTGCCGTTGAAGAAAAGCGACACAATGCAGTCCGACGAGGAGAGCGCATCCAGGCCGGGCGAAGCAAACGACCGTCCGAGCAACTCGCCCGATCCAGGCGGAATAGCCGTTGTGGTCACATGATCCGTATGGAGCACCTTATCCGCCAGCCGCCGCAATGTAACCAGGTCTTCGAGCAGCAAGGCAGGCGAGACATAGATCGCGATCCTGTTGCCCGGGATCCCGCTGAGTTTTTCAGCGACCGCGGCCGTGGCTCTCTCCCAGTCCACTTCCTCGCAGCCGTCTGCCGTCTGCACAGTCGGGACCGTGAGCCGGTCGGGGTGGTTTGCCAGATCGGCCAGGCAGAAGCGCCCCTTCACGCACAACTCACCGCCTGCAATTCGCGGGTCACCGGGCGGCAGCGTGCCTACAACGTGGTCCTTGACCACCTCGGCCTGGATGTCGCACTGCTGGCTGCAGAGCATGCACACCGAGGGCGCCAGCCGCTCGGCCGCTCCCGCCCACTTACGCCCCTTCCCCGACAGCGCGCCTGTCGGGCACACCGATACGCAGGCGCCGCAGAACTCACAGCCGGCCTCGTAGTGCGACATTTGGAAGGCAGGACCGATGGTGGTGAGGGGGCCCCGCTGGCGCAATGACAGCACGGCCGCCTGGCGGTGTTCCTGGCACACACGCACGCAGCGGGCGCAGAAGATGCAGAGGTTGTAGTCACGGTCGTAGAACTCTTCGCCGTTCTCCACCGGCTGGTCGCGGTAGATGTTGGGCAGAGTGAGTTCGGTAACGCCCAGACTCTTGGCTACGGCCTGCAACTCGCAGACGCCGTCCTTGGGGCAGTACCGGCACCCCGTCGTGACGCCAACTTTGCGGATCGTGCCCTGATAGGATGTACATTCCGCGGACTCCGTGCAAATCAGGCACGAGGACGGATGTTCGCTCAGTATGAGCTGCAGGATCTCGCGCCGCGTGGTCAGGACGGCGTCGGTTTTCGTATAAACCACCATGCCCTCACGCGCCTGCGTGGTGCACGCAGGGGGACAACCGCGCATACCCTCCACCTCGACAAGGCACATCCGGCATCCTCCGTATGGCGTCAGATCGGGGTGCGAACAGAGGTGGGGGACGTAGATGTCGTTCTCCAGTGCCACCTCGAGAACGGAGGAGCCCTCGCGGGCGGACAGCTCGGCGCCGTCAATGGTCAGTCTCATTCCTGCACCTCTTCCTCGAGGCAGGTACAGCGCAGGTCCATTACCTGCTGCCCGTCAATTGTTTCGTCTTGAGGCATAAGACCCCCTGATCAGGCCGGCTGGCCGCCGGAAGTGATGATGATGGCGTCGCCCGCGATGGCATCGAAGCGGCAAATCTCATAGCAGGCGCGGCACTTAATGCACTTGCTCTTGTCAATGTTGTGCGCCTCCGACCGCGGTCCGGTGATAGCTCCCGATGGGCACACCTTTACGCACTGCCGGCAGCCGGTGCACTTCCCCGGAACCACGCGATACTCGACCAACTCGCGGCAGAGGCCCGCCGGACAGCGCCGTTCGCGAACATGTGCCAGGTATTCGCTGCGGAAGTACTTCAACGTCGAGAGCACAGGGTTCGGGGCGGTGTTGCCCAGGGCGCACAGCGCGGCGCCCTTGATTGCCTGGCCCAAAGCTTCCAGCCTGTCGATGTCGGAGATACTGGCCGTGCCCTTGGTCACCTTGTCCAGGATGTTGGCAAGGTGCCGGGTGCCCACGCGGCAGGGCACGCACTTGCCGCAGGACTCTCTCTGCGTGAAATTGAGAAAATACTTCGCCAGATCCACCACGCAGGAGTCCTCGCCGAGGACGATCATTCCGCCCGAACCCATGATCGACCCCGCCTTGGTGAGCGACTCGTAGTCGATGGGCGTGTCCAGGAACTCTTCCGAAAGACACCCGCCCGAGGGCCCCCCGGTCTGGACGGCCTTGAAGGGTTTGAAAACGCCGCCGCCGATGTCGAAGACAATCTGGCGAAGCGTTGTACCCAATGGCACCTCGATGAGGCCTGTACGCCTCACTCGCCCCACCAGCGAGAAAGTTTTCGTCCCTTTGCTGGTCTCGGTACCGTAGGAGGCATACCACTCCGGGCCGTTGCGGACGATATTCGGAACCGTGCCCAGGGTTTCAGTATTGTTGATGATGGTGGGCTTGCCCCACAACCCCTTCTGTGCCGGGAAGGGCGGCCGGCTCCTGGGCATGCCGCGCTCACCCTCAATGGAGGCGATCAGGGACGTTTCCTCGCCGCAGACAAAGGCGCCTGCGCCCTCTTTGATCGTGATATCGAAGTCGAAGCCTGAGCCAAGGATGTTGTGTCCGAGCAGTCCGAGCTCACGTATCTGCTCGATCGAACTCTTCAGCCGCGCCACGGCCAGTGGATACTCGGCGCGGATATAGATGTAACCTTTGGACGCTCCGATGGTGTACCCGGCAATGAGCAGTCCTTCAAGAACCGCGTGCGGATCGCCCTCGATCAGGGAGCGATTCATGAATGCGCCCGGGTCCCCTTCGTCTGCGTTGCAGATCATGTATCTCTGATCGCTCTCGTTCTCCCGGCATGCCTGCCACTTCCTCCAGGTCGGGAAACCCGCGCCCCCGCGCCCGCGGAGGCCGGAACGCTGTATTACGTCGAGCGTTTCCTGCCAGGGACGCCGGAGGGCCATCTCCAGTGCCCGGTAGCCATCGCGGGCAAGATAGTGATCCAGGTCGTCGGGGTCGATGATGCCGCAGTTCCGGAGAACAAGGCGCACCTGGGGCTTCAGCATGGGGTGATCGAAGAACCGCGGGATCGAATCGACAGCCCCTTCCTCGCCGAAATGACCGATGACATGTTCCCTCGGAACCTTCCCCTCGACGAAGAAATACCTCAGAATCGAATCGACCCTCTTGGCCGTGACATTCCCGTAACTTATCCGGGGCTTGCCGGGAAGCTTCACGTCCATCAGCGGCTCCAGATAGCAGGGACCAATGCAGCCGACCTCTACGATCCTGGCCTCTACATTCAGGTCTGCCAGCGTCGCCTCGACGGATTGCCGGACTTCCGCGGCGCCTGCGGCAAGCCCGCAGGAGCCGGCCCCGATCAGGACCATGGGCAGGGCGTTGTCTTCGAAAGCCCGCCAACTTTCGAGCGCGACGGCTCGTCTCTCATCAAGCCTAGTCATGATGTTCATCCACCAACTCACGGAGTTTCAGGACGCCCACTTGCGCATGAACGCGATCGTCCACCTTCACCACCGGGGCCAGCGCGCAGCACCCCAGGCAGGCCACCCGGTTGAGCTCGAACTCCCGGTCCGGCGTCGTCTCGCCCTCCCGGATGCCCAGCCGGAGCCTCAGCGTGTCGAGCAGCGCCTGGCCGCCGCGCACGTGGCAGGCCGTTCCCAGACACACGGTGAAGCGATGCCGTCCCGGCGGGGTGAAACGGAACTGGGAGTAGAACGACGCAACCCCATACACCTGACTCTCGGTCAGCCGCAGGACCTGGGAAATCTCCCAGGCTGCTTGCGGTGAGATGTACCCCTCGCGCGCCTGCACTCTCTGCAGAATTGGAATCAGACTCCCCTTCTCAGCGGGAAACTCTCCCAACACCATCTGCAGGTTCTGATTTTCCGCTCCCATCGTCGTGGCCTCCACGCTTGATCTTGTTGCTGTTGTCAATCCAAAACACGCACACCCGCGGCAGATAGTCTAGACTGCGCCGCGAACATAGACTCGTCGAAGGTCCTCCAGACGGCGGTTGGAAAGTAACACACAGTTGTCCTTACCGGCTTCGCCGATGCTCACATCTCTCGCCAACTCCCTGCATGTCGGAGCCCCGCAGAGGCCGCAGTCGAGGCCAGGCAGGGTTGCCATCACGTCCTCTGCTATCTGCCGCATATGGACTCTCTGCTTCAGACTGTCTGCCGTTCCTGGGAGGGGACGTGGCCGAATCGGCGCCTTGAGAAAGAAGTCTTCCGTAGGAAACGGCCGCAGGTAGTCTTCCGTAGGAAAGCGCCTTTCGACTTCCTCTTTCGTCACAGCGTCCATCTCCGGCAGGGTCCCCGCCAGAGAACGCAACCTGGCCCCCGCGACATACACATTCGCGACAGTGAGGTTCCCGCCGACGCAACCGTTCCAGCAGCTGTACGCATCGAGGAAGTCCACGTTTCGCAGCTTGCCCTTTTCGATGTCGTTCAGGACCTGAATCGTGTTGGACAGGCCGGTCACCCGCAGGTAGCGATGTTCCTCAACCACGCGGCCTATGCCCTCGTCGATACCGTCAAGACCGTGCTGCCTCAGGAGACCGGAGTTGCGGATGAATGCAGGCCGGGAACTCTCGGCCGTATCGCCCCTCTTGAGATTTGCGCAGGCGAGGATGGCATTGTAGACCTCGTTGAAACTCAGTGCGCCATCCAGATTGCTCCCAACGCCCGTGGCTGGCTGAAGAATGGAAATGATCTTGGCCTGGCAAGGCGTGATGTAGAAGGCCGCGATTTGATCCTCGTGCAGGTCGAACCGTACTGAAAAACGCCGCTTCACTTCGCGGCCGGCGATTTCGCGCGCGGGGAGAATGGGGATGATTTGCTCGACCATGGCCGGGTACGACACCTGCAGCAGGCGCACCACAACGGGACAGGATATGGAGATGAGCGGCTTGGGGCCTGTCCACTGGTCCACGTACTGCTGGATTGCGCGAGCAACCAATTCGATGTCGGCCGAATAATCCCAGACCTCGTCGAATCCAAACGCCAGCAATCCATCGACGATCTGCACGGGCGTGATCCGTGTCGGGAACTGGCCGAACAGGATGGGAGAAGGTACTGCGACCTTGAATTTGAATCGGCTGAGGTCTTTGACCGAAGTCGTCGTCGCGCAGATAGCAGCGTTGGTGCACGCCGTGAGGCAGGAGCCGCAGTCGATGCAGGTATCGGATCGGCATTGCGCCTTTGCGTTCTTCACTCGGATCGCGTGGGTCGGACACACCCTCATGCAGGAGAGGCAACCCTGGCACTTCTCTTGATCGATTCGGAATCCGTGGGTGAGTTCATCCATACTGCGCCAGCCGGATTATCGAGTGAACCCTCGTGCCTTTCCCGACTTCGGACTGCAAGGAAAAGATGTCGGAGTTCTTCTTGATGTTCGGAAGCCCTAGGCCGTAACCGAATCCCATCTCGCGCATCTCGTCGGAAGCCGTGGAGTAGCCTGGCTGCATGGCCAACTCGATATCGGGGATTCCGGGTCCATCGTCGTCTATATCCACCGCGATCTCCTGGTCTGTCAGCACGAACGTCAGGGTTGCGCGGTGCGCATACATCACAACATTCATCTCCGCTTCGAAGGCCACGACTCCAACTCGCAGGACGATGCCCGGGTCGACATCGAGATCCTTGAGGATCATCGTGACTTCGGCGGACTGCTCTCCGGCGTTCGCGAAATCCCCCCCTTCTATTTGGAAGGTCCTTTTGAGGAGTTCTTCGGTCACATTAGTTCCCGCCCCGGATGCCGTGATCGAACAGAATTCCGCAGGACTCAAACATGCCGAGCTTGGTCGAAAGCAAGACCGTTTTGTTGTCGCGAGCCAGCCTGATCGTCGCTTCCGTCGGCCGGCTGCCTCGCACGTACATGATTGCGGGCAAACTCACCACCTGCGCTGTTCTCACCGAATGGATGTTGGTCAATCCCGTGATCAATAGCCCGCGAAGATGGGGACAGGCAAGCACGGCGCTCATAGCGTCTGCAGCAATGGCCGTTTCGATTTCTGTATCGAGATCTTCAGCCCCGGTCAGCACCTCGCACTTGAGAAGATCCCGAAGCGTCTCCAGTCGCATGCCTGTCGCTCCGCAGTACGGCGGGTCACGCCCCATGCCCGCTGCAAGGTCATTCGATCCCGAGATGGACGAGTTTCTTTGCAAACGCCCAGGAGTCCAGATCGTAGCTGAAAAGTCCGATCCCTGTCCTGTTGGCTAGCGCCACCACATCTTCACTCGGCTTGCGACCATTGACGATCACGATCATCGCTGCCCCCGCAAGGTTGGCCGCGGCGATCAAGCTTTTGTGCGTTTGCAGCGTGATCACCACGCTGCTGGGTTTCGCCGACGCAATCAGGTCTGAGACCATGTCGGAGATGTAGACACTTTCGATCTCTCTATCCTTGTATTCGTTGATCACTGTGAGTCCGGTTTTCTGTACAAGTTCGGAAACCGTCATCGTGCTTCCTCCTCGATTGGTGCCAAGCACAGCGAGGCGTCTGCTGCGCGGTGCATCACTGTATTTCCGTCAGACCGACATCGACAATGCTCGTGCCCCTGCACTTGTCGATGCTGTTGCAGAGCTTGCAGGGTACGACGGTGACCTTCCTGCCGATAGGCGCCAGCCTCGCATTAAAGTACTGGTTGAGGGCCTCGACGCCCTCGCTGCTCACGCATTTGCCGGTGGGATGGGAGGTGTCTGGGCACACCGCCACGTAGACCAGGGAGTCAGGGCCCTGCTGGCGCACGAGCGCTCCGACCTGACAGTCGCGGTCCGTGCACTCAGACAACATCAGCCCATTCACATCATTGAGGTCGACAGTCCGCCCACAGGTACGGCACTGCAAATCGAATTTCACCGTCTGAAAGCTGCCCCTATAGGCCCAGAAGTGGCGCCCCTCCTGGTACTCCTCCTTCGGAGGCCTGGGCTCGGCAGAGAAGAACGAAAGGCGAGCACCGCACTCAAAGCAGCCCTCTTCGACACAATAACCGTGCCGGGCGTTGCGTATAGACCACTGGTGATTGCATGAACCCATCGCTTCCCCTTTCGGCATTCTCCAGGATGCGCCCCCGCATACAGCCACGGACGCGATCATAGATGTTGGGCGATCACGGTGTTCGATGCCGCAAAAGAACAGTGCATCAAAATTAGGCACACTCCGGAGCTGTTGTCAAGGGGATTTGGGGCCATGAGTCGGATGATCGCTAACAAAACAAAAACTTCCAACCAATTCTCCCCAAAAAGCAAGAAAATCTCGCGCCAGGATGCCCGTAGGCGCGTTTTCTCGGCTTGCCTTGTGGGGATAGGAATCCGAGGGTGCCCCGGCAGTAGTCGAAAGTTGAGCGGCGTTTCAGCCCGTTTCTGAAAAAATCGGGTTGCCAAATCCTTTGAAAGGAAGAACCGCCGTGAAGAGAAGCAACCACACGATAGGCAAGTAGGGAAAAGCGAACCAGCAGGAGTTGACAGTGGTCTTCCATGGCCAGCAATCGGGCCAGGTGATGCTCAGCGACCGCAAGTTGGAAGTGGGACAGCAGCACTTGCGCACGCGAGGGGCTGCCTGTCAGGAGGTTCAGATCCCCGCCTATGCCGCGATGCCGCGTGGTCGAGGCGTCGGAAGCCGAGGTCGAAACTTCGGGCAGGCCATCCGGAAGGCGGCGGGTAAGGATTACAGGCCGTTGTGACCTGGGACACATCCCCATACGAAAATTTGGATCAGAGTTTCAGACGACGTCTCTTTGGAGAGAAGCCAGGGGGTAGTGACTCTCCTTGTGGCTCTGGGTTCCTTCCGCCGGAAGCGAAAAAAGCATCCGGCGAGTGTGTGAATTTCGATTTTTCCCCGCTTCCTCTCCACAGGAAGAAGCCGAAAGTAAAGTGTGCCCATGCACATGGCGGCTGCTCGGAGAAATGCGCCATGGGCGGCGTTGCGAAACGCGGGATCCGGGGACGCCCGGCGGAATGTGGAAGAACCATTTCGCGGAGGGAGCCGAGCGAGAAAAACGGAGAAGAGAACAGAGAGGCCAGGCCGAAGACCAGAAGACGCGAGGGCCGGGAAGAAGGAGAGATGCAGAGCGTGGGCGATGTGGATCTGGATACGCGCGAAAAACTGCAGATAGATCAGGCCATTGGCAAATACTGCGCCCACCCCGGCGCGCTGCTGGGCATTCTGGAAGAGGTGCAGGCAGCCAATGCGCATAAATACCTCTCGATGGGGGTGCTCCGCTATATCGCTGAGCAAACGGGCGTGCCGCCATCGCGGATCTACAGCGCGGCGAGCTTCTATGCGCTCTTCAACCTTGACCCGCAGGGCGACAACGTGATCTGTGTCTGCCGCGGGACGGCCTGCCACACTCGGGGTTCACGGGACCTGCTGGATAATCTCTGCCTGGACCTTGGACTGAGCGAGCCGGAGCCGAGCGTAACGACCGAAGCCGACAAGCTGGCACTGACGACCGCGGACCAGAAATTTACGGTGCGCACGGTGGCCTGTTTCGGCCAGTGTGCGCTGGCCCCGGTGGTAGAGGTAAATCACCACATACTGAGCCACGTGAACGAGCGCACCTTGCAGCGGGAGATCGGGACGTTGAAGCAAGGGAGGAAGTGATGGCGCGCATACAGGACATTGGAGCCTTCAGCGCCGTGCGGGAAGCGGGGCTGGCCAAGCTGCTGCCAGGTGTGCCGCGAGTGACGGTGGGAATGGGAACCTGCGGGCGAGGCAACGGCGCCGAAGAGTTGTATCACGCGCTGAACGAGTCGATCCAGCGCGGCGGGTTGGATGTAGTGCTGGCCCCGGTGGGCTGCTTCGGGGCATGCTTTCAGGAGCCGCTAGTGGGGGTGAGGATTCCGGGCAATCCACTCGTCATTCTGAAGAAGGTGCAGGCCAGCGACACGGGGCGGATTCTGGAGGGAGTTTCGACCGGGACGCTGCCCGCGGATCTGATTTATTGCAAGATCGAAGAGTGGGACCACATCACGGCGACGCTGCGCTATGCGCAGGGCTACCCTGAGATGGCGCCATGGAATGCAGTGCCGTTTTTCATGGGGCAGAAGAAGATCGTTCTGCGTAACTGCGGTCTGATCAACCCGTCGGACATCGAAGAGTACATCGCGGTGGGCGGCTACCAGGCTCTCTACAAAGTACTGATCGACGGACGGGCGGAGTCGGTGATCGAACAGGTAAAGGCAGCGCGGCTGCGCGGCCGTGGAGGCGCCGGATTCCTGACTGGAAACAAGTGGGATTTTCTGGCCAAGGCGAAGTCGGACGTGAAGTACATCGTGTGCAACGCGGACGAGGGCGATCCGGGCGCTTATATGAACCGCAACGAGATCGAGGGCGATCCGCACTCGCTGCTGGAGGGGATGATTATCGGCGGCTACGTGACCGGAGCGACGGAAGGAATCATCTACGTGCGCGCCGAGTACCCGCTGGCGGTGACGCGGCTGAACCGGGCGATCGAGCAGGCGCGGGAGTACGGACTGCTGGGCGCCAACATTCTGGACCGGGGATACAACTTCAATATTCAACTGGTGCAGGGGGCGGGAGCCTTTGTCTGCGGGGAAGAGACGGCGCTGATCGCCTCGCTGGAAGGCTATGCGGGGCGTCCGCGCCCGCGGCCGCCGTTCCCGGCGCAGAAGGGATTGTGGGGCAGGCCGACCAACATCAACAATGTGGAGACCTGGTACAACATCGCACCCATCGTGATGCGCGGAGCCGGATGGTTTGCCGAGACGGGCAGCGTGAAGAGCCCGGGGACCAAGGTCTTCTCGCTGGTGGGCAAGGTGAGGAACACGGGATTAGTGGAGATGCCTCTGGGGACGCCGCTCAGGAGCATCATCTACGACATCGGAGAAGGGGCCGTAGAAGGACGCCACGTGAAGGCGGTGCAGACGGGAGGCCCCTCGGGCGGCTGCATTCCTGTTGAGATGCTGGATACGCCGGTGGATTACGAAAACCTGGCGCAGATCGGGTCGATCATGGGTTCCGGCGGCATGGTGGTGATGGACGAAGACAACTGCATGGTGGATGTGGCGCGGTACTTCGTCGAATTCACGCATTCGGAGTCGTGCGGCAAGTGCGTGCCCTGCCGCGTGGGGTTGAACAAGATGCTCCGCATGCTGAATGCGATTACTGCGGGGCACGGCCGGGCGGAGCATTTTACGCTGCTCGACGATCTGGGACGGATGATCCGGGCGTGCTCGCTGTGCGCGCTGGGCCAGTCGGCGCCGAACCCGGTGCTGACCACGCTACGGCACTTCAGGCAGGAATACGAGGATCACATTTTTGCGCATCGATGCCGGGCGGGAGTCTGCCAGGAGCTGGCGCTTTCGCCCTGCGAGAACAGCTGCCCGCTGAGGATGAACATCCCGCGATTCCTGGAGCTTTACCAGGAGGGACGGCTGGAGGATGCTTTCGAATCAGTGGTCATGGACAATCCCCTGCCCGCGTCGACGGGCAGGGTCTGCCAGCATCCGTGCGACACGCGCTGCCGCCGCCAATCGTTCGACGAAATAGTGAACATGCGCGAAGTGCACCGGTTCATTGCCGACGCGGTATACCAGTCAAAGCTCTACGAGGGGATAGCCGAACGCATCGTGCGGCGGAAGCTGGAGCCCACCGGGCATCGAGTGGCGGTGGCCGGAGCGGGACCGACGGGGCTGACGGCAGCCTTCTACCTGGCCATGTTGGGTCACCAGGTGACGGTCTTCGAGGAGCGGAGCGAGGCAGGAGGAATGCTACGCTTTGCCATTCCCGAGTATCGATTGCCGAAGGCCGTGCTGCAGCGCGAACTGGACCTGATCGAGGGCGTGGGCGTGAAGATGATCTTCGGCGCACGGGTGGCCTTCGATCTGCCGCTCAACGACCTGGCGGCGAGCTACGATGCGGTGTTTCTGTCGATCGGGACGTGGAAGGAATCGTGGCTTTACCTGCCGGGGACCGAACTGAAGAACGTGACTCCGGCGTTGCCCTTCCTGGAGTCGGTGGCCCGGGGTGAGAGGAAGTCAATCGGCGCGCGAGTAGCAGTGATAGGCGGCGGAAATGCGGCCATTGACTCGGCGCGCACGGCACTGCGGATGGGCGCGCAGGTGACGATCTTCTACCGGCGCGAGCGCAAGGACATGCCGGCCATCGAAGAGGAAATTCAGGCGGCAGAGGACGAAGGAGTGCGGATCGTATATTTGGCTGCGCCGCACCGGATCATCGGCAGCGTTTACGAACGGGTAGAGGCGATCGAGCTTGTAAAGACACGGTTGGGAGAGTACGACAAGTCGGGACGGCGGAAGCCGATTCCCACCGACGAGGTGCAGCGGTTCGAGTGCGATAGCGTGATTCTGGCCGTGGGAGAGACCTTCGACCTGGATTTCTGCCGCGCTTCGGGATTGGAGCTGAAGGAGGAAGGGACGCTGGTGGTGGACCGCTTTACGTTGGAGACGAGCCGGCCCGGATTCTACGCGGGAGGCGACGTGATCACGGGCGCCTCAAATATGTCGAACGCGATGAGCGGCGGCAAACAGGCCGCGCGCGCGATCGACGAGCGGCTGATGGGCGGCGGGCGCTGGGAGAGACTCTTTCCGGAGTTCGAGTACAGTCGGCAGGCCCCGGGCGAGCCGAGCCTGAGCCGGCGGCACGAGGGCCGGTCCATCGCAGCGAAGACGCGGGCGCGCTCGCAGCAGGAAGTGGTAACGGGACTGAGCAGGGAAGAGGCTCTGGAGGAGTGCCAGCGCTGCCTGCGCTGCGACTTGCGGGTTCCGACCAGCGCACATCATTAAGGCCATGGTAAGAGAGGAAAGGAGCAAGGCGTTGGCGAACGAGACGATTTCAGTTCGAATCGATGGGGAACTGGTGACCGCACACGAGGGCGATACGATCCTGGAAGCGGCCCTCGCCAACGGGAAGAAGATCCCCACGCTCTGCTACCTGAAAGGGCTGAGCGCAGTGGGATCCTGCCGGGTATGCATCGTGGAACTGGCAGGAACGGACCGCGTGCTGCCGTCCTGTACGACGCCGGTGCAGGAGGGGATGTCGATCGTGACCTCCTCGGCCAGGCTGACCGAGTACCGGCGCATGGCCGTGGAGCTGCTGCTCATCGAGCGGAACCACATCTGCTCGTCGTGCGTCTCCAACGGACACTGCGAGCTGCAGTCGCTGGCGCAGACACTTGGGATCACGCACGTGCGCTACAGATACAACAACCCCCGGCTGACAGTGGACATGAGCCACCCGCGCTTTGTGCTGGACCACAACCGGTGCATCCTGTGTACGCGTTGCGTGCGGGTGTGCGCAGAGGTGGAGGGAGCGAACGTGTGGGATGTGGCCTCGCGGGGAATCTACTCGCGGATCGTGAGCGACCTGAAGGACGACTGGGGCCAGGCAAAGAACTGTACCACGTGCGGCAAGTGCGTGAAGGCGTGCCCCACTGGAGCCTTGGCGGAAAAAGGCTTTGGAGTGGCCCAGATGGTGAAGCAGAGTGAGCTGGTGAGCCAGTTGGCGGTGCAGCGGGCGCGCGCGGGCGGCGGAGCGCACTGAGCGAGAAACTCCAGCTGTCGCTGGCTGAGAAAATCGGGGCAGGTCACCAGGGGAGCACTAAACTTATCTGACGAGCAATCGGAAACTTGACACTACAGCCCAGTTTGCCTTTTTCAAGCGACACCGGCGCCGAAAAAAGGCAATTTCACAAAAAGTGAAATTACCGCTTTTGATCATGTTGTCCTATGCCTAGGGGTCGATTTGTCCGCCAGCGGCGGTATGTAAGCTCGGCGAGTGGTGCGCCGAGGGCGGTCTTGGTGGCCCGAACCAGAAGCCCGGTGCTTCTGCTCAGATTCACATGGCGGGACCTCCAAGCAACCCCTATGCCGAACCTCCAGAGAAGACGCTGGCCACGCGCCCCATCTACGCGTACCCGAACATTGCCCACTTCATGGGAACCGGCGATCCACTGGATGCGGTCAATTTTGAGTCGGTAAAATCGCCCGTCACGTTGCCACAGGTATTCAATACCGAAGCGACAACTCTCATTGGCCCGGACAATCAGAAGTTCTACCGCGTGGAGAACGGCAAGCTGGTCACCGACGACAAAAAGTAGTTCGCCGAAGTAGCCAGTGCTTCATCCCGGATCGCAAAAATTCGGCCCTGATTCCGTCAACGACGGTGTCAGACAGCGGCTTGAAAACCAAGTCTTGATCCAGAGTTTGCCACTCGTCGGCATGCCTCTATTGGCACATGAAGGAGAAATCATGACGTTCCGATTTGCTTTGCTAGCGCCCATAATGGTTTTTTGTGCGATGGCGCTGTGCCAACAGAACCAGGCTCCGGCCGTGGGACCAGCGGGACAGGCGCCTCAAGTAGGTCCGCCGAATGGAGGATTTGGAGGACGCGGTGCAGCGGGGGCTGCCGTCGTGCAACCGGATGGTAAGGTCACTTTTAGCATCAATGCTCCAACCGCTGCCAGCGTAAAGCTGAGCGCCGCCTATCCGATTATTCCGGGGGGGTTGGGACCGCAAGCGAGAGGTTACGGAAGCCTGCCGATGACCAGGGACGATAAGGGCGTATGGTCGATTACGGTTGGACCTCTGGCGCCTGAAATCTACACCTATAACTTCAACGTCGATGGCCTGGCGATGGAATCCCACACGCTTTTTATTCACGGCGCAGGCTCTGCCAATTATGAGATGAGCAATGTACCTCACGGCACGGTGAGCAAGGTGTGGTTTGACTCTAATATCTATGGAGATTCGCGCCGCATGGTCGTCTATACGCCGCCCGGTTATGAGACTTCAACGCTTCGCTATCCGGTTTTGTACCTGCTCCATGGAGGCGACGCCGATGAGGTGACCTGGTCTGAAACAGCCCGCGCGCCTCAGATCTTCGATAACCTCATTGCTCAGGGCAAGATGGTTCCATCGATCGTGGTCATGCCCAACGGCGCCAATATGGTTGTGGGCTACTCGATCAAAGACGCAACCTTGCCAATTGCCCAGAACCGACAACCTGGCCAGCCTGGTGCTGGTCCGGTCGGTCAAGGGCAGCCTGGTGCCGGACGGAACGGCAGAGTGATGTTTCAGACCAGTCTCGTCGAGGAAATCGTTCCGTTCATCGACAAGATCTACCGCACCAAGGCAGATCGGGACCATCGCGCTATTGCCGGCCAGTCGGGAGGCGCCGGAGAATCCATCATCGTCTCCATGGACAACCTGGACAAGTTCTCGTGGCTAGGCGCATTCAGCCCAGGCTGGCCGGATGTGCCGGAGGATTTCTGGGTGAATATTCCCATGCCGGCGGATGTCGCCTTGCGCCGCAGTCCTGAAGTCGGCCACACCATCAATCCGGTGAGGTTCGAAGAGCTTGTGCCCACGCTCGGCCCCAATGTGAGCGGCCGTCTGCACCTGTTCTATTTCGGGGTTGGAGACGCCGAAGGCCTGGTCGAAACGGAGCAAGCCATCCGCAAGGTCTTTGACGGAAAGAGAGTGAAATACCTTTGGGTGGAAAAGCACGACTACGCCCACGATTGGGATTTGTGGCGGATTAACCTGCAGGAATTTGCGTCGAAGATGTTCCAACTGGACAAGTAGATATTGGAGCAGCGGAACACTTCCCGGAGATTCAGTTGCCATTGGTTTTGGCAAACCAAACTTCAGGTTCATTGTTTGTAAATCGCCAAGTCACTCGTTGACCGGAGATTGCTACCGCAAAGTCTTAGTGCTGTATCTGGAGCGCCCCGCCCCGGATGAGTGCGCGGGAGGGCGATCTCCAGGCGGGGCGCTTCTGATACAGCGACTTGAAGGAAGCCGCCCTCATAAAGGGCTATGTACTTTGAATGGGGCTGAACGGGTGCAAAGGGTAAAGACCGGGGCAGCGCGGGGTAAGGTCTTCGGTTTGGAGGGGTATGCTGGGCTGCGAATTTCTGCGCGGAGGCTTTTGATGAAGCTCACAGAGGCTTCCGGTGCGCCTTGTTGGAGCCGATGAGACAAGAGATCTGCATGCACGCCGAAGCATGGTTCGAGGTCGAGGATGGGAACTGTGGTTCATGCGGCGCAGCGTTCCGGCTGAGGTGGAGAGCGAAGCAGGAGTTGCGCGGCGGAAAACCGTTCGACGACGCGCATAGTTCCGCCGCAGACTGGACAGTTCCAGAGTGAGTGAGTCTGCTCGGTGGGCGGTAGTGCCGGCGCAGTGGTGTTTTCCGGTGATCCGCCGAGCAGTCGCAGGCAGAGCGGCAGCAGCGCGGCGCGGTTGCGGTTGGCGAGGAAGCCGAAGTTCCGGATGCGGACGAAGCCCGGCGGCAGCAGATGGAGCAGGAAGCAGCGCAGGAACTCATCAACAGGCAGAGTCATGAGCCTTTTCTTGTTGCCGTGGGCCGAGTCGCGCCATCGGAAGGTGACGTTGCCGCCGGAGAGGGCGACGAGTCTGGAGTTGGAGATGGCGACGCGGTGGGTGTAAGCGCCGAGATAGCGCAGCACATGTTCCGGTCCTCCAAATGGCCGCTTGGCGTAGACGACCCAGTCGTGGCGGAACAGCACTCGCACCCAGGCCGCGAAGGCGCGGGGTTGGGCAAGCGGCAGAAGATTACCGTGGAACTGAAGCTCACCCTGCTGGAAAGCGTTGCGAAGTGCGGCGACGAACTTGCCGCGGAAGACGCGGCTGAGCACGCCGATGGGCAGGAAGAAGGAGCGCCGGGCGGAGATCCATCTGGTGTGATCCGGAGCGAGGCCGCCGGCGGCCAGTACACAGTGGACATGAGGATGGAACTGGAGCCGCTGATTCCAGCTATGGAGCACACTGAAGAAACCGATCTCAGCTCCGAGATGCCGTGGATCGCGGGCGACTTCAAGCAGCGTGTCGGCGCTGGCATGAAAGAGGATGTTGTAGATCAGCCGCTTGTTCTGCAGCGCGAGCGGAGCCAGTTCCCGCGGCAGAGTGAAGACGGCATGGACATAGCGAGTGGGCAGCAGTTCCCGTTCGCGCGCCTGGAGCCAGCGTAGGCGCGCGTTGCCCTGGCAGCGAGGGCAATGTCTATTTCTGCACGAGTTGTAGGAGATCCTGGTCGTATGTCCGCAGCCGATGCAACGGTCGCGATGCCCGCCCAGCGCAGCAGTGCGGCAGCGCGCGATAGCCAGCAACACCTTCTGGTGTTGCCAGTTGAACCACCTGCGGCTGTGTTCCACAAATGTCTGTCCAGCACAGCGAACAATGTCGGCCATCTCCAGGAGAGGCCGATTCTTCAACTGTGCTGCTGTCCTCCCTGGGAAAAGAGAGTGAGAGCATCGAGCGGGCTAGCGGTCGCGCTGAGATGCCGTTGAGACAGATGCAGGTAGACGGTAGTGACTTCGAGATCGCGATGGCCAAGCAGGATCTGAATGGTGCGCAGGTCGGCGCCGGCTTCGAGCAGGTGTGTGGCGAAACAATGCCTCAAGGTGTGGGGATGGATGCGCCTGTTATCGAGGCCGGCGCGTTGGGCGGCGATCTGGCAGGCACTCCATAAGACCTTGGTGGTCACGGGGTGACTCGATGTGTGCCAGCGGTTGCCGGGAAAGAGCCACTCCTTCGGCTTGCGCCGGAGACCGCGCCAGTAGATGCGCAGCTCCTCGAGCAGCCTCGGGCTGAGCATGACATCGCGGTCCCTACCACCCTTGCCCTCGTGGATATGCACCACCATCCGTTGGCTGTCGATGTCGCCTACCTTCAGGTGGGCAGCTTCGGCGCGGCGTGCTCCTGTGGCATACATCGTCATCAGCAGGATGCGATGAAAAGGTGTATCCGCAGCCCCAATCAGCCGCGCAACTTCTTCTTGACTGAGTACCCCTGGAAGGTGACGCCGCTTCTTCGGATAGGGCGTCTCGGCGATGCTCCAGTTGCGCTTCAATACATGAATATAGAAGAAACGCAGCGATGCCAGCCGCAGGATGACGGTGTTCGGGCTGTACTTCAACTTGGTGAACAGCATCGCCTGGTACTTGCGAATGTCCTCCGGGCCAAGCTGATCGGGTGAGCGCCGGAAGTACCGACTGAAGTGCGTCACGCCGTGCATGTACGTGCGGATAGTTGTATCGGCGAAGTTGCGGCGGCGCAACTCCTCAAGCATGAGCTGACGTAGTTGGTTCACAGAGAATCCTCCTTCTCTGCGTCCCAAACTACCCCGGTAGCCGCAAAAGCTGGATCAGCCGCACGCGGAAGCGTCCGCCGCCGCAGCGGCTTCGTTCAAGTCGGCAAGGCGACTCGAATCTCGTGCCCTCCCGCCGGGCTGGGGTCCGAAGAGGCTCCCGGAGCCTGGGGCGTTTTCGAGGACTGATCCTGTGCGCCGGGCTGAAAGCGGAGGATTTTGCATGTCAGGAGACGGAATCTCCGGCCCACTCCGGGTCGTGGGTTCAGAATCCATGGCGGGCTATTACTTAACTGGTCATTGACGGTTTGGCGACCATCTGCGGAGAACACCACATCGTGGTTCCCCGGCAGCAGTCGACATTCGGGTTGAACTGTCCGTGCCAAGGTCTACCCATGTGCTTCCGTCCTTGAGTGCCTTGCCTTGCTTGCGAACCGCTATGCGCCTTATGTCTCTTGTTAGTGAGACAAGGCGGCGGCCCCAGCATTTACTCCGCCCTTGACACAGGCCCAGAGTTGGCGGCGCCTACTCTGAGTCTGTTGCGCGAATGCCTACACGGATTGATATCCGTAAGCGAGCCACCCGCCGTCGACGGGGAGGGTCACTCCGGTAACAAAGTTGGCATCGTCCGACGCCAGGAAGAGAATGGCCGCTGCGATTTCTTCAGGCTCTGCCGGCCGTCCCATGGGACATCGCTTTTGCACGCCTTCCATGGAGATGAAACCGCGCCGGATGCCATCCTCAAAGCGGGGCGTGCGAGTCCAGCAGGGGGCCACGCAATTAACGTTGATCTTGTGCTTGGCCCACTCCACGGCCAGTGAGCGGGTCATGTTGATGACGGCCGCCTTGGAGGGACCATAGGCGTTGATGTTGGGCACGCCAGCGATGCCGGTCTGAGAAGCCACGTTGACGATCTTTCCGCCGCCATGGTCAGCCATCCACTTGGCCGCGCGCTGACACCCTTGGAAGACCGATCTCACGTTAATTGCCATGACCTTGTCCCAGGCATCCATGTCCGTTAATTCAAAGCTAGTGGGGGTGGGAACTTTGCCAACGCCTGCATTGTTGACCAGGATCTGGACGCCGCCGAAAGCATCGATGGCTTTGTCGACCATTGCATAGACTTCCTCGGGTCTTGAAAGGTCGCCAGCAATGGCGATAGCCTTTCTGCCCAGTTTCCTGGCGGCTACAGCTGTTTCTTCGGCCTCTGAAAGGTCGAGATCGGCGGCAACGATATCAGCGCCTTCCTGTGCTAAGCGCAGGACGGTGGCCTTTCCAATTCCTCTCCCGGCGCCCGTAATGAGTGCGGTTTTAGCTTGTAATCTCACCGTTCTCTCCTTTTGCCAAACTGCCGAGGGGGCTGCACGATTCAAGCCGCCGGGTGAGCCGTTCCGCCCACGAGGACTGTCGCGTTCCCCGCGGGCGGGCGGTTTCTTACCATTGGAAGAGCTTGGGCGCGAAGTCATAGAGGTTCCTGCGCCAGATCTGCCATTCGTGAGCAAGACTGGGATACTCGACATAGGTGTATTGGATACCCGCCATGTCGAAAGAAGCTCGAGTGGCTTTCAGCGAGTTGTAGATGCCGGCTTCGGCGGTACCGGCGCCCCACCAGAACAGATGCAGCTTCTTGTTGAAGGCGGCAGAGTCGGCCATCACGCCTCCATAAATTGTCTTCACATCGAAGTTGTCGATGGGCGGACGGCTGAAGACGCCAAGGGCGGAGAAGGTGTCGAGATTGTGCAACCCGATCGACAACGTCTGGATACTGCCCATCGACAGGCCCGCCATTGCGCGGTGATCTCGGTCGGCGATGGTGCGGAAATTGGCGTCAATCGCGGGGATCAGTTCCTTGATGGTCACGTCCATGAGCGCATTCCCCGCCTCTGGCGAGGGCCGCAGGGGATTTCCGGTGCCGGCTTGAGGGTTGCTCGCCGGTGTCGCGGAGGTCGCGTAGCCGCTTCCCATCACCACGATCATCGGCTTAGCTTTGCCGGCGGCGATTAGGTTGTCCATGATGAAGCTGACGTGGCCCTGTTTGGTCCAGCCGGTCTCATCCTCGCCCCCGCCGTGGCGGAGGTAGAGAACGGGGTAGCGCTGCTGCGGATGAGTGTCGTAGCCTGGCGGAGTGTAGACGAACACCCGGCGCCATTGGCCAGTGATTTTCGAGAAATGCCAGAAGATGCGCACCTGGCCAAGGGGCACATCCTTGGGAAGATAGAAATCGGCGTTCGGATCGGGCACCTCCACCATGCTCATCTCGTGGTTCGCGCCGTAAAACGTCTCACTCGAAGGGTCGTCGACTTCGACGCCGTCGATGACCACGGAGTAATAGTGGAGTCCGGGAACCGCCGGCGGCGTGGTTACCGTCCAGAATCCCTGGCTGTCCTTCGTCATTTCATAAGGTCCTTTGCCGAGCCCGTTGATGCCGTTGTTTTCGGGCATTCCGCTCAGCGGCAGGATGGAAAGTTTTTGCGCATCGGGGGCCTTCACCCGGAACGTAACCCGTCCGTCGGAGGAAACGCGCGGATATTGGGCCCCGCTCACATTGGTAGAAGCGGGCTTTGAATCCTCGGGCGCCTGGGCCCGGCCAATGGAGGCGGCCAGCGCCAGAATCGCCAGGAATAAACCGATCGAAAATCGTCTTTGCATAGGAATTTCTCCTTGCCGGCTCGGAGTGGACAAGCGTTAGATCCCTCATCATGGCAAGCGAATCCGTTGAGATTAACTGATTCGCGCACAGAATGTTTGGATCAATTGTATGCGGCCACGCGTAAATCTTCATCGCGCTGCGCCATAGTGGATCGGGGTGATGTTCCCGGCGGTCGGGATCAAAACTCAGGAACCAGTCCCTTCCGGAGTGAGGCCTACTTCTTACCAACAAACGGACCTCACTGCGGATTCATCAGGTCAGCCTATTCGGGCGGGTTCCGGTTGTATGACCGACTCGTCAACCGCCTGTTCGTCAGTTACTATTTGTGCATTACCCTACTCGTCTGCAGCGCAGAGGCCGTGCCGGGTACTGCGACGGTGTTGGTAGCGCAATTCGCCCTGCTGTGCGGCAGAATTCACTCCAGCCAGAATCCCGTAGCCAATGCAATTAGGAGAGTAAAGGTCTGAGTAACTGACTTAGTGTCTGCTTGTTACAAGTTTTCTCCAGGATTACTCTTCGAAAGTCGGTATGGTAACTGGAATCCGCAAGGTTTTGACATTTTCTGGAATCGGCCTCGCCATCGGCGTTCGGCCGCAGCCGCATCCATCAATGCGGGTTCGGTCCGATCGACGGTTTCAGCGCTCATAAATTTATCTTTGGCTTGCCGGAAAAATGGCCGAAGTTGAGTCTTCGATTCTCATCCTTCTAAAACAGACTAAGCCGATGCCAAGTAGAGCCGGCCGATCTCCGGGTCGCGGCTATATCGCCTCCAGCACCGCGCAGAGGTACTGCCAGAAGGGCTCAACGGACGATATCTGAACGCGCTCATTTGGGCTATGCGGATTCTCGATCTGTGGGCCGAAGCTCACCATCTGCATGCCGGGATATTTTTCGCCGATCACGCCACACTCCAGGCCTGCGTGCATGATCACCAGCTTCGCGGGTTCGCCGTAAAGCTTCTTGTTCACCTCCTGCAGCTTGCGGACAATCTCGCTTTCGGGTTCTGGCTTCCATCCCGGATAGTTGCCGCTGTGCTCAGTCTCAAAACCTGCAAGATTGCATGCTGTGGCCACCAGGTTCGCCGCTGCCTGCTTGCTGCTCTCAATGGCGCTGCGCTGGCTGGTGACGATCTCGACCAGGTCGCCGCCCAGCGAGAGTGTAGCCAGGTTAGTGGAGTTCTGCACCAAGCCGGGGACATCGGGACTCATGGCGAGCACTCCGTGATGCAGGCAAGCGAGCAGGTCCGCTACGCGGCGGGCATCGTGCTCGGCCATCACCCTCGGTGGCAGCTCGGCCTTCTCCACGGTGATGGCGAGGTCCGGGTCAAAGGCGCCAAGGTCGAGTCGCTGCTCGTTCTCGCAGCGTGCGACGATCTGGCTCAGCTGGCCTTTGTGATCCGGCGCAAGCGCGATGACCGCGGACGCCTCGCGCGGGATGGCGTTCTGCGCGCTGCCGCCCTTCAGATCAGCCAGTTCGGCCGGCAACTCGCCGATCACCGCCTGCAGGGTGGCGCCAAGAATGCGGACGGCGTTGCCGCGGCCGAGGTGGATGTCCACGCCGGAGTGGCCGCCCCGCAGGCCGCTGACCTTGATGCGCCACGCCGCCGTGGCCACCGGCGCCTGCGTGGAGACGCTGCGGCGTGCCTTGGTCAGTATGCCGCCGGCGCAGCCGATGCAGAGCGTGCCTTTTTCTTCGCCATCGAGGTTGAGAAAATACTTCGACTTGAGTACGCCGCCGGGGAACTCGGACGCGCCGGTCAGGCCGGTTTCTTCGTCAATCGTGAAGACGAACTCAAGTGGGCCGTGCTTGATGGCGGCGCTCTCCATCACGGCCAGGGCGGAGGCAACGCCGACGCCGTTGTCCGAGCCAAGTGTGGTCCCGTCGGCCTTCAGCCAGTCGCCGTTGCGCACGATGCGGATGCCGTCGGTATCGAAATTGAAGGGCGTGCCCTCGTTCTTCTCGCAGACCATGTCGAGGTGGCCCTGCAGTAGCGCGGGGGTGCCGGATTCGCGCCCGGGATGGGCGGACTTGCTCACCACCACGTTGCCAACCGCATCCTGCGTGGCCCTAAGGCCGAGGCGAGCGGCCTCGTCGAGTACATACTGTCTGATTGCTGCTTCCTTGGTCGAGGCGCGGGGGATCGCCGCGATGCGGTCAAAGTGTTTCCAAATGGACGTCGGTTCCAGACCTTGCAAGGCTTGTTGCATGAGGGGCTCCATAGAGAGAAAAGTCCGCAACCGCCATGGTACAGCAGGAGGGGCAGTTGGCAGCTGCTTATGTACCCATGGTGAGCTGACGGCATCCGGCGAGCAGCCATGGTGCTGCGTTCAGGATTTTGGCTCGCTTACTGGCACGAAAGCCGCGTCCTCCGGCGTCCTCATCAACACCTACACGCTCGCGGGACCACTGCGGAGCGGCTCCAGCGACGAGGCGGGCGCCTGACCCTCGGGGTGGACGCAGTCTCGGTAACACCTCGTAAGCCGGCATGAATCCCATGGCCGACCGCCTAATGGGTAGCCGGGGAGAACCCGGAGGCTGGGGCGTTTACAGATACTAATCTGACGACTGAACCCATAGCTCGCGGTTTGCCGGCGAGCACGTGTGCCTCTTCTGCAAGGCTCGCGTCACTTGCGGTCATGCGTGCAAGCGCAGAACTGCGAGTGGCGTAACGCCCTATTTTGAATGGGCGAGCCAGACCTCACCGGCCAGAATGCCTGCCGAGACGCCGACAATTGTTCCGGCGATTACATCGCTGACGAAATGCCAGTTACCCGCGATCAGCAGCACCGCCACAATGAGCAGCAGCGCGGAAAACCGCAAGATACTGGTTCGATAGAGCCGCATGAAAACACCGGCGAAGGCGCCGGCGAGAACCATGTGGCCTGAGGGAAAGCTGCTGTTAGAAGAGCCGCTTAGGAGATTGAAAGCATGTTGGGTTCCGTGCAACACGGCCGCAGGATTCGGTACCCCGAAAAAGAGCTTCAGCATGCTGTCGTTGATTGCAAAAGCACAGATGGAGGTCAGACACGCTAGCGCGGCCGCCTCACGAAAAGGCGATAGATGTCCGCGCGTGATCCGAATGATAACCAGCGCCAGCGCAACTGCCGCTTCGACACCCAGAAGAACGACACTTGCAAATACCGATGCCATGCTTTCAGCCGACACCAAAATCCCATCGACGCGATGGGCTATCGGCACGTCGACGTACAAGAACGCCACCGCCACTACGAGCGTGCAAATCAGCAGGGACAGAAGCCACATCAGGTCAGGAAAGCGTAGAGTTCTTCCTTCCAACGCGCTTCGGCCGGGCTGCCGAGAACTACCGGCACCTTGAAGCAATGCAATCTCCCCTCAGGGGCCGCCTACGGCGGCACTTTACTAACTTCTCTTGGTTCTGCCCTGCTGGATACAGGGCCTGTGCACGCGACGTTGTGCAGGTTTGATGATACTTGTGGACGGGCGCCCTTCACCAAAGATCAGTATCTTTCGCCTCTCGCCTCCTCCGAATAGGAAACCAATTCCGCTCCCGCCGCTTTGAAGTACAGCATCCAGAATGCCTTGAGCGTATCCCACGCGTACGGGGTGCGTCCCTCTGGCTCAGCATCACGAACTCATCCCAGCTGCCGTCGGCAACGACGGCAGGCCCACCAATCCGGTGCTTCTGGCTCGAAGTGAATCTGGTTCGAATTATGAAGCCGCGGTGGTCACGCCGGAACAGATGATCGTGATCCTGAAGGAGCTGGATAACCCGGATACACTCCTTGAATGGACGCTCGCTCTCTTGCATGCTGCAACCGCTTTGAGACCCGAAGAAGCTTTCGGGTTGAAATGGTCTGACATTGACTGGCAAAAGGGCCAAATCAATATCAGACGTGGTTGGTCGAAAGGCAAAGAGACGGGCGGTAAGACCGAGAGCGGCATGACGCAGGTTGCCTTGCATACAGCGTTGAGCGAGGCGCTACAAGCGTGGCGTCGGGAATCTCGATACACCGGGGAATCGGACTGGGTCTTCGCTTCGAATCGATCCAAAGGGAAGAATCCACGCACCGCCAGCACTGCCGGACAAGATTATCTTCGGCCGGCTGCGGTCAAAGCGGGTGTGATTCCTGAAGGCTATCGGGGCCGCTTCGGGTGGCACAATTTGCGTCACTCCTTCGCGACTTTCCTGGCTTCCAAAGAAGTGAGTCTGCCACTAATCCAGAGCATGATGCGGCACGCCAACCCTGGTACAACGGCAATCTACACACACCGCGTCAATTCGGCCCAGATGGCCGCTCAGGAGAAGTTCTTGAACGCCATCAAGCTAACCTCTGCTGTGGTTCAATAAACCCTTGGGTTGAATCTTGGGTTGGAGGAGAAGCGGAAGGAAACCGGAAGGTCAGCTAAGTTATTGATTTGATTTGGTGGACCTGGTCGGGATCGAACCGACGACCTCTTCCATGCCATGAAATGCACAGAAATCGTAAGTTATAGACGGTACAGCACTTACGAACCGGCACAACCGGCAAAAACGGCCCTCTGGGCGGTATTTGCGACAAAAATGCGACAAACTTTTTAGCTACGGGCCGAAGGGCTGGCCGTGTGGGACCAGCCCGAGCACTTCTTTATAAAAATGCACGTTAACGTTTGGAATGTTAGCGTGCAATAGCGTGATGGGAATCATCAGACTTTACTCAGTGCGAACCACCTCGGCACGACTGGAGGCCTTGCCCTTCTTTCGATCAAAGCTGTCGACGATAGTGAAACTGACTTTGGTTCCTGGAGCGAGTGCCGAGCGCGGTCCTTCAAAATCTCGCAACTGAAAATAGATATCAGTTCCGTCGTCTGTCTTAATGAAACCCGCTCTGTCATCAAGTAAGGATTTTACCCGCCCGAGAGATCTTAGGACGGCCGCCAGCCATTTGTTGACCCCAGAACGGTCGCAGTTCGCGCATGTACGCCGACGAAGGCTGCACCTCGAATTTCTTCTCCAGGTAGATTCAATTTGGTGGGATGTAGCCAGCTCGCGCACATCCTCGCGAGTCCTGCCACCGACCTCTTTTTGCAGCGCGATATGGAGCAGCAAGTGTTTACGTGCGCAGTCACGATCACCCTTTGCATCCAAAACTCTCGCCATGAGAATGAAAAGCTTGACCTTTGCCCCCGGCTTTCCAGTCATGGTACTGGCCTTCACGCAAGATAACCACGACTGCTCCACATTCCCTTGCTGAAATTCCATTTCGGCGATCAGATGCTCCATGTACCATTCCGGTTTCATGCTGACTAACCGGCGCAATTCCTTACACGCGGCATCCGTTTGTTCCGAAGATCCAAACGCCCTTGCTCGGTAATATGAGAGCCAAATATCATAGGCTCCCATCCGAGTGGGAAACGCCACCAATTCTGAATTGGCAAAATCGATACACTTCGCAAATTCGCCGCATAAAGGAGGGCTTTACAGCGGCGAAGTGCATATGTCTCGCTCTCGCTCGCTGAAACCGCTCCTTCCTTTGGCTTGAGGAACGGCGAAGGCTTCGGAGCTTCAAGTAGTTGCGGGTTTAGGCGGTCGAGATAGGAAAGCGCCTGCCGAGCTTTTTCTTCCCCTCCAGATGCCACCAACAGCTTGCTAATCGTCAGCACCACCCAAGTGAAAGGCGAGAATTTCTCTTGCCTCGTCAATGCGAGAAATCGGTCCACGGCTGCAATTGCCTGATCAATTCCGGTATTAGCCTCGTCGCCTTCTTCCTCTGGAGTGTCGCCCGCATTTTGAAGCGGCTTGATGTGAATATCGTATTCACACCAGCCTTCAAGATTGTCAATGGCCGCAAAATGGCTATCGAGTGATCGAACCGATTGGCAGGCAGCTAGGGCCGCCTCAGACTGACCCGTCTTGCGCAGGCATTTTGCCAAGTTGAATCCGTCCCACTTGTCCCTAGGTTGACCATCGTCCCAGAGTTTCTGTGCAATCGGTAAGGCTTGAGAATACTGTTCTGCTTTTACAAGAGTCTGTACCTGTTGTCGCATTTCCAAAAATGCAGTCATTTCTTGTTCTCCGTTATCTCGCGGTACTTTCCTTCTAATTTGTCAAAATCAAACCGATATGGCACATCAGGCAACTCCTGATCGGGGACGGCAGCCCTCAGTGGCATAAGGAGCGGCAGTAAATCTAGGCGACAATGCCTATATGGCGCAAGCTCAGCAAGCAACCCGCTGAGACGAGAGAGCGCAGACTCCGAAGTACGCCTCGTGCGAGATATTGCCCAAAGGTCTTCCAGCAAGGCTGAAAATTCCGACGCGGTACCCTTGAATACCGAGAAATGAATCTCTTGAAAGTCGCGGGCAGAGACGGTAGCCTTCGTGGACTGGCCTCCCCAATGCGCCTCAACTGTCAGCACACTGGAATGGCCTCCGCCTCCAACCTTTTCTTTGTCGATCCGCACGCCGTACTGTTGACAGATTTGCCGTAGTTGGTCCACTGCAAATAATGCAGGCTCGTTAGAGCAGGACGCATCGATTGCCGTTGTCTTCGTCGGCAATGACATCTTCATCCCCGGCCATCGTATGGACAATGGCACGAGAACGGCATCTAAGGTTTCATCTCCGTTTGTGCAGTACAGCGTGAACTCGTCCTTCTTCGGACGGTAATAAAGGTCTAGCGTATACGCTCGTAGTGGTAACTCAAGATGGATTTTTGCCTGTATCTGGCGCGAGTTCAGGGCAGATGGCCGCACCCTCGCTGGCCATCCTTCCGCCACAAGAACTGCGACAATCTCCGCCGCCCGGTGTTGAAGCTTCTTATCGTCCGGCACGGGCGCCTCTCCGCTTTGTGATTACCGCATTTGCCTCGATCAATTCCGATACCAACGGGGCGCTTGGATCCTCGTAGAATACGGTTACGTTCTGCAGCGTGCGGTGAGCGCCACAAAAAGCTTTCGGCGCGAGAAAGATTCAAGGCGAGCACACTCCACTTCCGCCTTTCCTGCCAAAGAGAGCGAGGTGCGGACCGGCAGATCTTCAACTCCGCAAATAAGCACTTCCTTTCGCTCCAAGCCTTTTGCGTGTTCGAAATCGACCACAGTAACGAACTCTCCACGGGAGATTTCTCGATCTTGCACAGGGATATTCGTGTTGCGAAGTGCCGCAGTGATACTGGATATCCGCCGCGTCGAGGCGATAACCATGATGTCAGAGCGCATGACGCCGCTGCCCTGTAGGTCGCAGATTCTTTGGGTGAGGTCCGTAGTCATTTCGTTTGCGGGCCAGAGCGTCGCCACATAAGGGAAGGGATTCCTGGATTCAAGGTGTTTGAGGTCGTACTTTGCGCTATCCAGTTCCTGCATAACGCCGTGATCTGACCCCGTCAGAATCTGGCGTGCCAGTTCGGCGATGTACCGGGGCGTTCGATACATACGATACGATTTTGGCAAGGCAGCGTCACGGAGAATACCTAGTACTTCAGATGCAGTGACGGTCATGGATACGCTGGGCAACGTCGCCGACAGCAAAAAACTTTCCATGTCCCGCGAAGTGACGAAGCATCGCGAGATAAGTGTTGTCGAAATCCTGTACCTCATCGATCAATACCCAGTCGAAATCCATACACGGTATTGGCGTTCCTTTTTCGATGTCCTCCACAACAAGTTCTTTGCAGAACGTTTCATAGTCTTCGGCTACATCGTGGAATCACGTTGCGAACCATGCAGATTCTCGACCAAACTCGCTATCAGCTCGGGCATGCTCGCAATTCACACTGCCGCTCGGACTGCCTGTTGACGTTCTGCCCGAGCTTTTGCTCGAACTGGCACTTAATATTCGTCGCGAGATTGTCGCTGTAGGTCGTGAGGAGAATCCGAGGTATCCTCCCGCCGGAGCGGTATTCAACAAGTGCACCGCTTTCGAGACAAGAGCATTAGTCTTGCCGCTGCCAGCGATGTCCAGCAAGACATTCTTGAGTATCGTCTCTTTTTCTGATTGAGCACCCAGGCGATCTGTTCCTCCGAGAGGCAACGGAATTCGCTGCACTTCTGCGGAGTATCGTCCATGCCGCCGACACGAAGTTCTTGAGGCAAGAGCTCGTCCACGCCATTGCTACCTGTGCCGGAGTGCAGCCGCGCGAGCGGCGGTCTGCGCGAACCACTTTGTGCAGTAACTCTTCAGGCGAGGACCGATAGCGTTCGATATCTTCACGAAACAACATCTTCGACAAATTGAAAAGATACTTGCTTCCAGGGCAAGCTACGGCCAATGGCTCTGAGAGCTTATTCAGAAAATCAGTGCGCGAACAGGTTGGAAATGCGAGCAACGCGTCAACGTAGATGTCAAATTTCTGACCAACCAAATCGATGAGGGCGCGCTCATACGCATCGCGCTGACGCTCAGGGTTGTCGGCGGGCTCCGCCGGTTGTCCTGGCACCAAGATCTCCACCGTTTCCTGGTCAATCCAACGGTATTGGTTTCGGAGAATATTCCAGTTCTTCACTTCGATTGCGACGATTCCGATGTCTGGTCCGACAACGATAAAATCTGGACGTTTCTTGCGAAAACCCTTCATGCTCTCCGAGATTTGTGCGTCAATTGAGAATTCGCGAAAGGCCTTGTATTTCTCTTCAGGAAGTCGATTGAGAAAAGAGGCTATTTCTTCCTCTGCTGCATTCGGCTTTCTTTGCTGAAATGTTCTTCCCGTCTGCACCAATACCATGCGCTACCCCTTGTACGCCTTATACGAATCGAAACGAAGCAATTCAAACATGCAGCGATTAAACGCCGCCAGGCCTTTGTCAATACCCCCGCAGCCATTCAGCGCGTTTACCACCCAGGGAAAACCTGAACAGTAAATACCTACGCTTTTTGTCCCCGGCTTAAGCTGACCTAGTGCTTCGGAAATGAGCCGGAAGACGTTACCGTTCACGTTCCCGCCATCACAAGGCATTCGTCCAGTCCACACCGACGGCGCTATCCTGACTTCAATATCGCTGCCCCGAGTTGTCACTCGTAGGACTTGTTCGGGCTCATCCTGCGCTTGTCCCGCTAGATCCGCGAACTCAAGTTTTAGGTAGGAATTGCCTGATAAAAACCTACATACTTCGAGAGCGTTGTCGCGCGTGCAATCCATTGCGAGGAATTGTGTCGTGAATCCCCGTAGACAGTCGGGGCAGCCGCGTGCGAATTCACATTCTTCCAGGTGCGAAGCAGCCTCCAGGATGGCTTGTGGCAAGAGGCGTATGGCGCGTTCGGCAACGAACACCCCATCTCCCGACCCGTCATAGAATGCTACGTATGAGAAGTTGTCCTCGTTACTGCCAACTGGCCGAATGTCGTCCATTATAGAGAGCTCGTCTGCATCCAAACGTAGTAACTTGACCAGCGCTGAGTTGACGGCAGCGAGCGCCCCTTTGAGTTTGCCGCCGTGGAAAAGCACGGTCGGATAACGGAATATCAGCGCCTGCCGCGTTAATACGTACCCACGTTCGTAGGATTGCGGCGCGGCATCGCTTTGAATGTCCGCTTTGGTCTGCGGCTCCGTCATGCGATGGACGAGTAGGATCTCGCAATTAGGATCAACACAAACGTGAATGGGAGATTGTAGTGTGACAAATGGCTGCGAAGTATGGAAGTACCGTTCGGATTTAGCGTATTCGTCGTCCTTTTCGGGTTCGGCATCCATCACATTTCGTTTCAGGACAACCTGTTCGTATTGGCGTATGCCAGACGGATGCTGCGGAATGATCTGTCTCCCATGTGTGGTCACGATCCATTCGTCTCCGCTGACCCAGGTGCGCTGTCCTGGTATCAACTTCTGGTACGCGTATTCAGGAGTGTACTCAGACAGCTTTTCGCCTTCTTCATCGACGATTCGCACCATGTCTGAGCGAAAACCCCATCGCGGCAGGAAACCATTGCGGTAGAGATCATTGTGCGACAGTTGTTGCGACGCCGCTCTCTCCAATTCCGACTGAAAGTCTTCTTTCAGGTACTGCGCGACTGGAAAGTGCTCCGGGAGAACGCTTAGCGCCGCTGCGGTCCTCTCTGCAGAAACCTGCGGCCAGGTGGTCGCGCAGTATTGAATTCGATCGCTGTCCGCACCGGTCACAATGGCATTGACGTGACGCTTCCAGACTCCGTCCCCGCGCGGATCGAAGCTGGGCGGCGCAATTCTTGGCTCAATCAACTGTTTGGGGTTGTGAAAGTAGTAGTTGTCGCGGGGGCGCGAGTTCATGCAAAGCGTGGCCACAATCGCGTTGCGGTCCGCACCTCTTCCAGCGCGACCGGCTCGTTGCACGTAGCTCGAATCAGAGGGCGGCACGCCGATCATGAGAACTTTCGCCAGGTCTGAGATGTCAACCCCCATTTCGAGAGTGGAAGTTGCAATGAGTACCTGCAGCGCTCCAGCGTCAAACTCAGTCTCGACCTGCCTTCTACGTTCGGCACTGATTTCGGAGCTGTGCAAATCGCAGGGTAGATAGAAATCAGCAAACAATGTCTGGAAGTCGCGATACTCGGATGCCCCGGGCATTAAGGTAAGCCGGGTAGGATTCAGCGCATAGGTGGAAACATCCGTCGCGGTAGTAGAGCGAACGGCGATGCCTGATTTGCACAGCCGCTCTACGATCTCTTCAATCCTCGAATGGCCAATCTTCTGGATCAAGTCCGAATAGGTAGCACCCCGTTCGCCAAGAGATACAGGTCGAAATCCAAGGTCGCTGGAGTTTGAGAGGGGTTGGCAATGGATGCGTGTTCCGGTTATGGCCCTTCGTAGGCACACGGTGATGTAGTGTCGCGGACAAACAGCACTGTGCTTCAGGTCGTGAATGGCCCGTTCACCGAGAAAGATCCCGAGGACCTGCTGTTCCAATTCGTTCCACGTCGTACCAGCAAGCTCAGGGCAGCCACCAAAAGCGCCATCTAGGCGAAGGTCCTGAATCCCAAAAGCTCCCGACAGAAGCGTGCGGTGAAACCAGACTGGAAAATCAGCCTGAATCGCTCGGCTCGTCTGCTCGGGAATAACCGAGTTCTTAAGGTGGGTTTCCAGGCATTCCGCGAGTATCTCGCAGCCCCTATCAACCGGAAGCCCGTCAGCTGGCGTGGCGAGCCGAGTGAACTCTTCAAAAAAGCGACTGATGAGGGTATCGCGCAAAGCTAGAGTTTGCCGCGCAGCTTTCTGCCGACTGTTGTGAAATGCAAGAAGCTTGGAGCGCGCACCCCGCCTGCATCTCTGCATCTCCACCATTACACTTGCTAAATAGGGGTCCTTCTCCAGGCCAGAGGTCAGCGGAACAAATGCGTGACGTGGTATTTTCCCCCCTTCTTCGAATAACTCTAGCGACACGTCGCCGGAAGCATCCGGCGAAAGCAGGAACCCGTCGGAGTTTGGCGACCCAAGATGAAACCGTTGCCCCGCTGCCCCCCCCCCTCTGTATCAATGAGTACGAAGTAATCACGCTTGGCGCCTTCCTTCCGAGCGCTAAGTGAGGGAGATAGTCGCTTATCCCTCACCTGTGCAATCGCCATTCGGGGCGACCGACCGTAGACAAAGAACAGGTGTGGTGCGCCGCAATCGGGACAATGGTCTTCTTCTCCCGGATGATACGAGCGACAAAAGATGCACATCTTTAATCGGCCACCAAGTTCACGCAAGAACATATGCACTCGGAAGTCCAGTAGGGGCGGGGTCTCATCTCGGAAGTGATTCGCGAACGCGATTACTGTAAGGTAGCAGCGAAGCAGATCTCTTGCGTGTTCACCCACTGCCGGGAAGCTGATTCGAATAGCATCTTCCAATTCAGCGAGGCTAGCGCACGACTCGCGCAAACGTTCGGCAATCAGCCGAAACACCGCCGTGCTCCTCAGAGACGCCGCGACGGAGCTTTCTTTGCCATTTCCTTTTGGTATGAGTGACAGCGGACTCATGCGCCGCCCAGTTAGCCGCTCTACCAATTGCAGACCATCACGGAGTTGATCTCTTATCACAGGCGACAAGCCCAAAAGATCCGGGGGCAGGAAGATATCTTCAACGCTATCCCAAGGCTCATCTGATTCAAATGTTGGCTGTATAGATACGAAATCATGGACTGCCAGAAGTTCGTTGATATAAAGCTTCAACTCTTCCGCAAGTGGTCCGTCGAAGTCTGCCAATGTCGCACTACAACCAACTATTACGGGTGGCTTAGCTTGTCCTGCGCATAGGTGCCGCAGCCGTCTTAGCAGGAACGACAAATCGGCCGCGCGGCTGCCCCTATACGTGTGTAACTCGTCAAGCACGATGTAGCGCAGTGTGTTCACCGACTTCTCGACTAGCGGAAAATGCTTTCGAGAGGTAAGCACGCGATCGAGCATCGCATAATTTGTAATAACGACATCCGGTGGGTGCTCGGCCATCTGCTGCCGATCCGTCAGCATATCTCCGAATTTGTCGGGGGCATTCAGCTCCTCCGTGGCGAGGGCTTCCTGCTGTTCCTTGCCGACGTACAAACCGACCTTGACGTCGCAACCTTTTGCCACTGCGCAAATGCGCTTCAACTGGTCAATCGCCAGTGAGTTCATCGGGTAGATGAGTATCGCCTTGATTCCTTCGCAGGGCGGAGTCGCGCGGCAGTGCGAGAGGATCGGGATGAGGAACGACTCTGTCTTCCCCGCTTCCGGTTCCGGTTGCGACAACAGTGTGGCGCTCAGCAAGAATTGCTTCTATCGCTGCCTCCTGATGCCGGTACAACCGCTGAATGCCTTTAGAGCCTTCCATCACTGCCCGCACCACTGCGTTCGGGATGCAGACGTTTTGGGCGAACGTATGGAAATCGACACTGCTTTTGCGGTACTTACGGTTGAGCGACAGGAATACGCCCGCTTCGACTTTCATATTTCGCAGGATATGTTCCTGGTCGCCCGCATCTCTCAAAGTTCTGATAGAGCATCGCGAAGAGTTTGCGGAGCCGTCGATTACATCGCAAGCGGACTGTACGGAGTCAAACTCAAGTTGCTCGACTGGTGATCTCATTTCAGCGGGGCCCTTATCCCAGAATACGTGAGGTTAATGCGGAGGCGACCGCGAGAGCGCGAGCTATCTGCTGCGATTCTGCGGGTGGTCTAATAACGATTCTGAAATAGTTCGAATCCGCCTGAGACGACTTTGGGTGGCCGCCGTAAAGTCGCGGGAACGATCCCATCGTGCGAATGTCCAACGGACCGGGACGCTGATTGCGTGTACGGCGGGATGGCCGGTAGCAAGCGCCGCAGCGTGTCCAATAAGGTGAGAGCCAAAAAGACGGGAGCCGCGTCGCCAGGTTCTTTTACCGAACTGCAAGGAATTAGTCTTGCCTTGATGCAGGTAATAGCCTTCAGTCACCACAACCAAAGCTTCACCGAGCCAAGGGAAATGGTAGCCGTCCACATGGTCCGCTGCGGTGATAGCGGCTTGCGTTTTCTGATGCAGCGCGTCCCCGTCAATGCCGCGATCGAAGACATGGCCGTGAAGCCCTGCATCTTGCAAATCGAGCGCGGCCTGATGGGGAACATAGATGTCGATGGTCGGGTATCTGGTCAGAGCTGTCCGAATCAGATCGACAGAAGAACTTGCCTTATCCTGCAATAGTTGGACGTGATCGTGGTCCGGTCCCTCAATGACGATGTCATAGCCTGGCTGGACTGAGCTCTCCGCCAGTCTCGCTACGTAGCCGGTAGGTAAATTCCCGTGATTCAAATACTCGACGTGTTGTAGCTCAAACAATTTTCCCTTCGAGACCCGAAAAAATACCTCTCAGTTCTTCGGGATCTTCATGGGCCTGAACGAATTCGACAAAATTGCCAACATGCGGAAATTGCAAATGGAAGGCTTCGAGCACCTGCGGGTCGATATCCGCCTCGGTAAGGCCCCCTGAACTTATCGCATGCAGAATATCCGCAAGCGAGGTTCCGGCCAGCGTCGCACTGTCCAGCCATTCCTGATCGGAGAGCCGTGGAAACAGGACTTCACGCCAATGCTTTTTCGGGACTCCAAATCGCTCGCGAGTCTGGCTTACAAACTGCTCCAAGACGGAGTTCATTTCAACACCGCGACAGCGACGGCTATGATTGCAGCCATCGCAGCCGTGATCGCGATGCCCACGGCGAATCGCGCGCGCTTTTCAGCCTGTCTGATTCTCGGTTCTGCCAATCAAGGGCTTCTTCAAGAGCGAGTACACGGATGACCATAGCCGAGTAGACAGCTTCCATCTCGCTTTGGACCTCTTCCATATCGCGAGCGATTTCGGCACCCGTCACCTTGTCCATTGCGCCTTTGTAGCCATCCAGAAGTTGTCTTCCAGTGTTCTTGACAGCCTCAGTGCCGCGATCGACCGCAGTTTTGATATCCAAGTTGTCGCCTCGCTTTGGGTAATTTCAATCAAAGTACCTGCAGAACAATTTTGCAAGCGTAAACGCCAGTGTAATCAGCGCTTAAGGATGCCTTCACCATGAACGGTTCGTGTTGAGGCGGGCGGGAGCGGGAAAACTAGTCTCAACTCGTGCCAAGGAAGACTCCCAAACTGCTCTTCCACAACGCCTAAAATGCACAGGAACATTTGCGATGCTAGCGTGCAAAACGCGAGATGCGCTGGACTCCCGGCGATCTATTCGATCAATAAATCTCTCATCAGCGATGTGCTCGTTCCAATTCGTCGGCTACTTCGCGTCTCGCATCACGATCAAGTGGCCTGTCAGCCACGAGAAATTCCTCGTAGACCAACAGTCCGGGTGAGACATCCTCACTGAAGTATTGGCGGAGGATTTCCGTTACCCGTTTGCCCAGTTCGGTGTCGAGATGAAACTGGCGATGAAATGCTTTCCTGAATCCTGCAAGATCCAATTGGGCCGAGAGATCGCCACAATATCTGCGGCATGAGTGCGTGCTTCTTCTCGATCATGCCGGGCTTCCGCTGGACCCGGATGTTGCGATAGCGATCGTCAAGTGCCAAGAGCTTCAGCATGACCAGCGCATGTGGCTTCGTCACTCGGAGGATGCAGTGAATTCTGAGCCGTCTGGCAGCCTACCTGCGAGCTGATGGACCTCTGACTCGGCAACGGCAATACCACCGCCGATGCAGGCGCGAGCATGAACGCCATTCTGAATATCCACGCGAAAGTCCTTCTCGCGCTTGAATTCTTCCGGCGCCATGAATTCGATCCGCATGGTTTCAACACTATTGGGAATCGGTTTTTCGAACTGGAAGTTGCGGGAGCCATCGACGACCCGATATCCCAGTTGCAGCAATTGGGTGCTCAGCTGTAATGGCTCGCCACGGAGTCTCACCACATCGAGGACAAAGTCGATGTCCTTGGTCGCGCGTGCCCGCTCCACCATGAATTTCATCGCCTGCGCGCCGGCAACAACGAAGTCGCCGACGCTGGTCCCAGCGCATGCAGTAGCTCCAGCAAATATGTCCTCTGAGGTTCCGGAATCATGCGCGGCTCCATTGTGGCTGAAGAACACTATCGAGCAGGTATTCTGCCTGCTTCAAATCACGACCTCCACGGGCATAGAGATCCAGGTAGGATTGCACAGGCGAGACGACTGGCACCGTTCCGACCTGCTTCGCGTACATGAACACGCCAGCATCGTAAGGCGTGATGAAGCGCAGTTTCGGTTGTATTCCGGAGCCATACCCACTACCGTCCGCGAAACCAGCGCCGGAACCGGAGCCGCCGCCATAGCCAATGTCGCCACTGGTGCCGAGAGTGGCATCAATGGGCGCTCTCGACTTGATATCGCGAAGTGTGCTGATTTCTCCACCGAGGACAAATACATCGACTGTATCGATGTCAACGAATGGAGCATCGGTCGTCGCTGCAATCGCTCCCGTGAACGCGTACGGACCTGAAATCATGGGGGTGATCCCGTTAGCAATAGCTTCCCAAGTCTTTCCCAAACGGATTAGCTGTTGTGAACGAACTTTTCAACCGCCAGCGGTATCGTTCCTTGTATTTCTCCGCCCATTGCTGAAGCAGTCGGGCTGGTTCGGGACGACTATCGCAGTTCCTCGACGCCGGACTCCGAGTTGTTCTTCAAGACCGGAGATCACCTTCGATACAGATCCTTGGCTGATTGTGAAGTCGACATCCGTATCGGAAAATCGCTTCCGAAATTTCGCGCTCTCGTTTTCAAGTTCTCGTGCGATCTCGCTGACGCTCCATGACCGAGGCTGCTGTAAGAGGACCCGCAGAACACGGGAGAAACGGCCAGAGAAGACATTGACGGTGCGCGCGCTTTCGGATTGAGCGATGGGTTCACCACTGGTGCGCATACCGTTTCGCTGCAACGTGAATTTGCCCGGAACGTTGATAAAAATATTGCCCGCCAAGTCGAGGAAGTCGATTCCATTCTCGATGCAGAACGCCTGAGCCTGGGCAGACAGTTGCGGTGCAATCACAGCGACAGCAACATCGGGACGCAACAACTTCAGCCTTCGTATCCACGGGCCGATTTCTTCGAGCATGCGCGGCGAGAAATTGGGTTTAACTTCTCCCAGCACTCGAATCTGATTGGGTCCGGAAAGAAGATCAAAGCTAATGTCGAAGAGCTGCTCCGGGTTCATCTCAACATTTGTGATCGACACACCTGGAAGCGCCCGCACAGGGATCTGGCCGCGCAGTGCTCCAGCGACTTTGTTCTCTGTTGTAGACGGCACTTCCATGGATTCATTTTCCCGATTGCGAATGTGATTGTAAAGGAAAATATTCCTTTATGTTTGTATTCGCAATTAGGAAACGATGGTATGTCGAGGTATATAACTGAAACTAAATAACTTTCGTAGTGAGGCCAGCTATAGGCCCTGCGCCTGCGAGTTTTTTCATGGCAGCATTGTCGCGGAAAACTTAGCCAGCCTCTCGACTGTGCAAAGCTATCTCTGCGGCGATTGAGCGACCGAGAATTCGCTGATCGATATTGCCAAACGGCCCAGGCACAAGGCTTCCCAACCAACCGATCCAGGCCGGGGTATGAGCGTTGCCTGACAATGATGCCGGGACGAAAGATGGCGAGGCGGGTAAAACCGATGTTGCGCACGGTGTCTTCCTTCATGCCCATTACGCGGACATAGCGAAACCGGCTGCGGGCTGTGCTTCCTGCCGCAGAAAGCAGGCAAAACTGGGCGATTCCGGCATCATGGCAGCCACGCGCAAAGGCGCCGACGACGCCGAGTTCAAGTCGTTTCAATTCTTCTTCGCTCCAGCGCATCGATCCGGAACCGACACCCACACAGCTCACGGCGCTGGCGGGACCTTGGCTTAAGACTTCGCGGGCAATGGCGGCAGTGCGCTCGGCAAAGTCAGTAGCGCCGGTATCAAGAACGACGTTGCGCACCCGCGATCGCGCCGCAATGGGCTTTCTGGTGACCATCACCACTTCCCGGCATTCCGGAATTGCCAGCAGCTCCGCGACGGCTGCACCACCGACTTGCCCAGTACCGCCGAGAATGATTGCGGCGAAATTCTGCTTCATCAATAGGACCTCTGCTTAGGTAAGGATGCGACAGCCCCGTTCACCCTAGGCAAGAGAGAAGCATACTTTTGCGGCCCTTCCGAGACTCTGCCTGCGATTCGCAAAAACCGGATTAGTCAGCCGCAAGGTTCGTGAAATAGCGTTCAATCATGTACCTCAAATACGGGCTAGGGGAATCGCCTTCCGATGCTCGTAGCCTCGCAAAAACCTCTTGGTAGGTCGGCGCGTGGAATGGAATACCATTTCGTTTCAAAACCTCGCCGAAATGCTGAATCTCATGACGGTGACACAGGGCGGCACTTTCACCGGGCACATCAAACCACAAGTACACAAGCACAAAGTCGAGGCCACACTGGTTCCTCAATCCAAGCAAATGCTTTATCAGTTGCGCCGCGTGAAGATGCAAGTGAGTGGAATCGTCGGGGCTGAGTCTTTGGGCAAATGCAAACAAGTTGGGCCAATCGAGCCAGAGTCTTTTCTGCTTGAGATAAACAGTCATCAAGCCACTAGGCCTTTCACTCCCATATGGCTCGCAAAATTTCGCCTCGATACCTGCGCGGCGCCATTTGCCATCCGCGAAGGAAATCTGAACGTCCAAGTGGGGTGCCGTAGTGAAATTCGGGTTAACCTCATTACGTGCTTCAAACTCAATTTTGAAAGCGTTGGCGCGGGGCAATCCGAGTGCGGTTAACACGGACTCTAGCGAAGGGTGGAACGTTTCTGAGCCCAGAGATGCAGTCGCGCGCTGAAATAAGTTCACACAAAGCGCGGACGACGAGTAGACAGCATACATCTTTCCGCTTTTTGCGTCCGGAGGGTTGAGCTCGCCGCCTTTACCCGCGATGAATTGCTGTTGTATAGAATTTGCCAGCGGTTCAAAGAGGTTGTCTTCGAGTCTCTTAACATAACCGCAAACCCTGCTTGTGGGTGAATCGGGCGGTGGACCGAGAACGATTCCTTTTTGCTTTGCCCAATCAACCTGCTCTTGCTCGATGGTTTCACGCAGATTATGACGTCCAGGCATCTCCAGAACGAAGGTCATAGCAATTGTGACGGGAAATTCGTGCTACAGATTGATCCCAGACGAGCAATTCGGCCTTGATATGGTTCGGAGCCTTGGATATGGCTCTGGAAAGAGCGAGCGCCCTTTGGAGGCTATCGGACCGGCTGGCTGAACCCGTGTAATAAGTCTCCGGGGCGATCACGCCGCCGCATATCTCGACTACGTTCGCAGTTGAGCCGCGACGACGGAAAAATGAGGCACAAACGGGATTAGATTGAAAGAGCCGCAGTTGACGAAGGTTCTGCACGAGCGCCTTCCAAGGATCTCCATCCGTGACCTTCACATCCCAAACGAAGACGCGGGCGGATTCCAGCGTGCCGCCAAGATAACAAGGTCAGCCTCAACATCGCCATTGCGTCCACCTGAACTATCCTTCACAAAGGGAAATGCGTTGACGCCGTCCAGCAAAGGCTGATCTAAACAGGTAACAGAAGAGAAGCAGCGTACCAGAATCTCGTGCTCTATAACGTGCTCGCCCCGGCGACCGCCAAGCAGGTTTTTGCGTGTATAACGTTCACCAGAGAGAAGACGCAACGGAGTATCCGTCTCGGAACGCATCCAAGGATCAGGCACTGGAGTATTCCACAGTTCCACCACCTCATCCACTCGCCCGTGATTTCCCAGGCGATCCCATGCGTCCCGCCAAGCGCGAAACCCGGCAGTAATTGCGATTGGCTGATCAGGGGTGGAACTCAATCGGGCAGATGAAATAGACGTCGTCGTCGGTGCCCGTTCGATCAGCCCCCCATGACTCCGCTCTAGAAAACGCACCAGCTCAACGATTGTGTCGAAGTTCTTTAGAGCCAGGGCTTCTGGTGAAATAAACGGAGGTCTGAGACGAACAATATAGTCATACTGCCCCAATATATTGGTGTTCGCGCAGATATTTACGGTTTGGCTCTTGGCACCGGTGACGACTTTGACTTTCCGATCACAGATATACACCCCTGCCCTCCGCGATCTTTTCCATGACAAGTGACGGCGCAGCAATTGCGCACAGAGAAACAGGCCTATGCCCATCACGCTAGATCAAGAGAAATCCGCAAACAGATCGCCAGGCTTGACGGAAAGGGCCTTCGCCAGCTTGACGATGTTCTCCAGCGCAACATTCCGTTCGCCACGCTCCACTCCGCCGACGTAGTTGCGATGCAGGCCCGGCTCGTTCGGCCAGCTCTTCCTGGGAATAGCCCCGCTCGTCGCGGAGTTGCCGCAACCTGGTAGCCAAATCGAGACTTAACGGAGCGTGTGGCCACACTCCTATGCTTGAGTTTAGACCACTATGAGTCTACACACGATGAGTGTGATATTGTCTCGGAAGACGTGCGATTGGGACCGATGTAGGTTCCAGCCGGACTTCCGAGACGAATCACGGATGCCGCGCGGATAAGAATTGCACCGAATTACGCCTGACAACGGGCCGTCGCGAGTGCGATTCTAATCGAACTGAGGTCAGAGTTCATGCAGGACAACTACATCGAGTGCCCGGAACTTGCGGGCAAGACGATTCAAACCTTTCGCATCCACCGGGACACGGGCGACGGAACCAATGTCGAGATCAAGTTGACGGACGGCACCAGCTTTTCCTGCTGACTCAGCATCCGCCCCGACGTGAAAGCAGCCTTATATAAAGGCGGCAGTCGGAACGCCCGAAGTCCTCCAGAACTACGAAGTCTAGGCGAATCCGAGCGACGCCAAAGCGGTCGTTATGCCTAAATGGCATAACGCGTCTGCATGGAATTCATTGGACGCGGCAGACGCGTTCCGCCCTAACTTTGCGCCATGAGCTGACCCCCAGGTCAGCGGAGGTGCAAAGTGAATCGATTCCGCCGTCTCTTCCGATCCGATGCGAGTCGCAATCGGCTGCCTGTTCCGTCCGGCATTCCGCCGGGCACAACCCTTCCTAAAATCCACCCTTCTTCCGGCCATCCGCACGATGGCTCCCACCCTTCTTGCGCTTTCTCTGACGGGCGTGGCCCATGCCCAGGGAACGATGGACTTCTCCGGGCGCAACCACGCTGATGACCACCTTCAAGACCTTCGCCATCTATGCGGGCGCAGTCATCTGCTTCGGCGGTCTGATCTTCGCCGGAATCCGGATGATGAGCGGGCGCTTTCAGGACGCGATTCCGGGACTGTTCGGCGCGCTCTTCGGCGCCGCAGTGCTCGGCTGGGGCGCCGGCTGGATTGGCTCGCTCACCGGCCAGACGATGCAGTAGGTGGCGGCCATGACCAAACGAGGAGAACCGTTACCAATCAATCAGGCGCTGAATCGGCCGAGAGCCAAGCTGGGCCTCGACCTCGCAGCGTGGATGACGATCCTATTCGTCTGCGTAACGGTTTTCCTCGTTGGGTTCCGAATGGTTGCGGTTATCAGCTTTCCCGATGATGATCGGCGCGGCATGGCTGATCGTCCGCAAACACCCGAAGATGTTCGAGCTTTGGGGATTGAGTCTGAGCCAGAGGTCCTACTATGACCCGCGCAAACACTGAGCAGCAGAAATACACGCCGTGGTTCGCCAAGGCCGGAGCCGCGTGCTCGATCATTCCGATCAGCCGCTTCGTCAACGACCGCATCTTCGCCCTGAAGGGCGGCGGCTATGGATGCCTGTTTTCGCTCGCCGGCATTGACGAAGAGGGACTGACCGACCAGGAGCTTGAGGCGCAGATGCGCTCGATTGAAGGCGCGCTCCGCGGACTGCCGGAAGGATCATGCCTCTATCAGTACACGCGCGTAATGTCCGGCTTCGACCTTCCGAGGAAAGCAGCACTATGCCAATCCGGTCACACAGGTCTTCGTGGACGACCGATTGGCGTTTCTTGAAAAGACGGCGAGCTTTCGCCGCATTGATCTTCATTGGTGCCTGACGTTGGAACCGCCGAAGGTGGCTGCACTTCGCGCGAAGCCCGAAGGAACATGCTGCCGACACCACTCGGATGCTGGCCAATCTTGAGAAGATGGCGGCCCTGCTCGAAGGACATCTCGGCAGTTCACTCGGATTGAAGTTGCTTGAGAAGAATGAGGTCTATCAGTTCTTCAGCTATCTGTTCAACCTCGAAGAATGGGCCGGCAACGGATGATCTGCTAAGCGACAACGGCGTGGACCGCCAGATCGTGAAGAGTCCAGTTGAGTGGCACAGCGACCACCTCACAATCGGGCGCAGATACGTCCAGATGTTCTCGCTCAAAACAACACCGGAAGCATCGCGGCCCTGCCTGTTCTCGGGGCTACGACGCTCGACTGCGACAGCGTGCTGTGCACGACTTGGCGGCCGAAGTCCACGGCCGCGGCGCGCAGCGAGATCGATGCGCAGGAGAAGTTCATCTCGTTCTTCAAAGTTGGAGTGCTGACGCGCGTGATGAGCGGACGGGATTTCGCGTCGCTTGATACCGGAGCCGGAGCGCGCGCCGCCAATACGCAGGTCGATGACCTCGGCGAAGTCATTCGTTCGCTCGACAAGAAGGCGCAGGGCGAGTTCTCGCTTCGCTTCCTTGTGGCCGCACGCAGCGTGGATGAATTGCGCGGCATCGCGCCAGCCGTGCATCGAGCCTTCGTCGATGCGCGGGCGCAGGTCATGGAAGAGACACTCGGAAATCTGTCGGCGTTCTATGCCATGTTCCCCGGCAACGACAAGTTCAATGTCTTTCCGATGTGGCTGGCGGAGGATCACCATGCGCGATTGTCTTCTGTCTTCGCTCCGCATCTGGGCCATCGCTACTCGGAAGACCTCGACAACGAGTACCTGAACGTCTTCGAGACGCGCACGCGGACGCCGTTCTTCCAGGATGCCTACGTGGACGGCGTGCGGGTCATGCTCATCCTCGGGCCAACCGGCACAGGCAAATCCGTACACGGCAATCTGGCCATCGCCCACGAGCAGAAGTATGGCGGGTTCACCTACATCTTCGACATAGGCGGCAGCTACGAAAGTGTCGTGGAACTCTATGGCGGGCGAGTGGACCGCATCGGCAAAGACGGCCCGCGCGTCAATCCATTTGCACTGGAGCCGACCGAGAGCAATATCACGTTTCTCTATTCCTTCGTCAAGCTGCTGTTGACCAATGGCGGCGCGGAACTGGAGCCGGAAGACGATGACGTAATCCACAAAGCCGTCCGGGATATGTACCTGCTCGATGCGGAGAATCGCCGTCTCTCGAATCTCTTCCTGCCGAAGAAGCTGGATCGGTATCTCGCGAAATGGGTTGGCAAAGGCGTTTACAACGCCATCTTCGATAACGTCGAGGACAGGCTCTCGCTTCTCCCGTCTGCAGTGCTTCGATTTCCAGGGAATCAACAACGAGCAGAATGCCGATCTGATCGAGCCTCTGATGGTGTGGCTGCTCCGGCGCATCAACGATGTGCTCTACAACCCCGCCAATCTCGGCGTTCCCAAGCACATCCTGATCGAAGAGATCTTCTCCTCGATGAAGAACCGGCAGTTGCTCGAAGGAGCGCTGGCCTCGATCAAGACCGTGCGCAAGAATCTGGGCGGCGTCACCATGATCGGCCAGTCGGCAGAGGATCTCGGAGCGAATGCCGATTCCATCGTGAATTCCTGCACATCGTTTCTGTTTCTGAAAGACGCCACCTTCAATCGTCAGCGATATGCCGAGCTGTTCAAGATGAACGACCAGCAGATCGCCTTGTTCGAGAGCTTGCAGCGACCGCGAAGCACTCTACATTCGCCGCGACGGTTTGACCAAGGTTATCACACTCAATCTCGACAGCCGCAGTTATGCGGCCTTCTCAACCAAACCAAAAGACCGCGTGCGGCGGACAAAGTTGATTGCCAAATACGGACTCACCGACGGCATCACGCGCTTTGCCCAGGGCGAGATCGAGTAACCACATTTCACTCAAGAAAGGACACGAACGCCATGAGACCGCCTCTATACCTGTTGCCATCGGCCTTGGCCTGATGCTGGCCATCAAACACACTGCATGCCGCCGATTCTCATCCACTTCAGCCAAGCGCACCGCGCACGGTCGATGGTCTCTGAGGCGGCGACGCCGCCTCAGATTCGTGCCGGGCTACTCCAATCGACACTCATCGTGCTGCCTGCTGAGGAGAAAGTCGCCAGTGTCTTTGCCGGCGACACGGTCGCATGGATCTTCGACGGCGGCCATGTGGCCTCGCGGTTCATCAGCGTCAAGCCGAAGGTGGCCAACGGAGCGACTGACATTCACATCGTCTCCGACCACGGCAACGAGTACACGCTGCAGTTGACCGAGGTTTCGAATGACGCCGATCCCCACTTCGACTCCAAAGTCTTCCTCAGTCCAGGCGACCAGGCTGCCAAAGACCGGTTAGCGCAGCTTCCCGTCTTTGTGCCGGTTGCGGAACTGGAAAAGGCGAAACAGGAGACAGCTGCGCGAAGGCGGCCCAGGCCGCCGAACTCAAAGCCGAGCAAAGCGAAGACCGAGCAGTTCCGTAGCGAGTATCCCGGCTCGCTTCACTTCGATTACGCATGGGACGCGCGGAAAGGCAAGGAACTCGGCCTCCAGCAAATCTGGCGGGACGACAAGTTCACCTATCTGCGCGGAGAGTTCCAGGAGACTCCGGCCCTCTATGAGTTGAAGGACGGCAAAGGCTCGCTCATCAACTTCGATTTCAATGCGGGACTTTATACCGTGCCCAAACAGTTGGAGCACGGCTATCTCGCCATCGGCAAGCAGAAGGTTGAGTTCCACCGTGTGGGAGGCACGAAGTAGCCATGACCGAACAGAATGCAATTACCGCCTGCAACCGTTCCCGAGCAGCCGGAGGCGAAGGTGCCCGTGCGTAAAGGTATGCCCGTTGTCATTGCGCTTGTGGTGATCCTCGGCTTGATCGGTCTTGCCAACGTGTCAAGCCTCGTGAGGGGCAACAAGAAGGCTGCTCCGGTAAGCGCGCTGCCAATGCGCCCGGTGTCGCCCAATGCGCAACAGGTGTCGAACTTCGAGACCCAGCAGCGATTGCAGGCGCAAGCAAGATGCCGAGGATCGGCAGCGCCAACAGCAGTTGGCCGCAGCGATGCAGCAGCTTCAGGCCGCCGAAGCCGCTCCCGGACCAGAATCTGCCAGTGCTGCGCCGATGACCGCGGCGCAGCGGGATGCAATCTACGGAAGCAGTCCCAATGCTCCGCAGCGGACCTCGAATGTCTCCGAGGCGCAGGCTGAAGCGAAACAGAAGGCGCTCGCCCGTGAGAAGCAGAAACAGGATGCCATCAACAGCGGCACGGTGGCGATTGACTTTGCACACACCGGCGAAACAGCCGCCGCCACCGCGAATCCGAAAGACGCTGGAGCTTCCGCCGAGCCGAAAGAAGTCAGCTCGCCGGCCACAACGACGGATGCGGCAACGCGCGGGAGAGAGTCCGCACAGGACGCGCGAGCGCCAAGACCGATCCAATGGCACCCTATCCGTTCGACCAGTATCAGGGCCGTCTCTACCGGATATTCGAGGGCACGGTTCTCGAAGGCGTCGTTACAAACCATATCGACGGCGGTTTCAGCGGGCCGATTTTGGTCATGCTGACGACCGACTACTACTCGCATGATCACCAGCAGCTCCTGATGCCGCAAGGAACAAGGCTCATCGGCACCGTGCAGAGCGTGGGCAACGCCCAGCAGCGGAAGATGTTCGTTACCTTTCACCGCGCCGTTTGCCCGGATGGTTTTTCGCTCGACTTCGACAAGTACATTGGTCTTGATCCGTTGGGCACGACCGGGCTTGCCACCAAGGTCGATCACGGATACCTGATGGCCTTTGGCGCTGCGGCGGCCATCGGCGGACTTGGCGGTCTCGCTCAGATCGGCAACAACGGCAGCGTTCTCGATCCATCAACGCAGATTCGCAATGGAATCTCCGCCCAAACTGCCGCTGAAGGCGAGCAGGTGCTCAATCACTTTCTGAACCGCCTTCCGGTTATCACGCTCAAAGAAGGCTCTCGCGCCCGCGTTTATATCGGTCGCGACATTCTCATTCCGTCCTATGCGGAACACCGCATGGACCCAACGCTTGTAATGCGGATCACGACGCACGGATGAAAGCGGCATGCGTCATGCAATCCCAAAGTCGTCCGACTAGACGTTGCTGAAGCCATGCGTGACTGGCGCTCGGTGCTGCATATTCGTCGCGCGCCCTGCGAGGGCGCAGAGGCAGCTGGCACTGGAACGCCTACCGCTTGGATCTTTTGCCGAGAATCACTGCGCAGAGGTCGCGAGCTTCCAAGCCACGTCTGGCCCTTCGCACACGGCAAATGTTTCACCCTGGACAGGTTTGATCCGACCTGCCCGCAATGCCTATAACCCTTCAACCAATCGAGGAGGTACTGATGCCGTCCCACATCAAGAAACACCGCAAATGGCTTATCGCCGGTTCTGCCTTGCTTTTGACCGCTACGCCCGGCTTCGCTCTGTTCGGAATCGGAGACATTGTCTTCGATCCGACCAGCTACGCAAGTCTGGTGCAGCAGTTCACCACACTCCAAATGCAGTACAACACGATCAAGAACAACGTCACCCACTTCTCCTTCAAGCAGCAATGGCAGGCGACATTGACTGCATTGAAGAACACCAACGTGAAGAATCTGTTTGGCGAGACCAACGGGATGACGACGGCTCTCAACACCAACTCGCCCACCGCGTCTTCGACCGCGTGGACGGCGGCAACGGTGCCCATCAGTAGCAGTACGAGCAGCTATCTTGCAGAGCCAGACATTGGGCAGCGCACAATTCTCACAGCTTGCCATGATCGAGGCGTCCGATGCCATCTCGCCGGATTGCCTCACTGCTGTAGGCCAGTACCGGGCGGCGCGGACACAGAACGCAACGGCAGTAAGCACGCTTGGCCGCCGACGAACTGGATGGATCGGATGCGAGCAACAGCGAAGTTCAGCAGTTGAACCTGCTGAATGCCGCCGAAGCCCAGAAGATGGCCGAAATGCAGACGCAGGGCACTCTTGCAGTCCTGCCTTGCCGCGCAGATGGCCGTCGCCAACATGGAACGCCGGAACGCGGCTGCAATTGACCTGAATACCGCGGCCTTCGTTCAGCAGCAACGAACGATCAAACAACGTGAATGCCGTCAGAGAAAGCAACACCTGGCAGACCTATCTGCCGTGAACTGAGCAAGCGAGCTGACTCAGGCGGCAATGGCATTTCCGCCAGCGCCGTCCTCATATTCAAGTTGAGAGGTAAACGATGATCTCCCCGGCACTATTGGCCCAGGCATTGCCGAGCGCAAGTTCCGGCGTGGATTGGCTCTATCAGTTCACCAACAATCTGACGAATCTGACGACGCAGAATGGCGGCGCATTGACTCAGCTTGGACTCATCGAGTTGAGCTGCATCGCGCTGTTCACGCTCATCAGCATGGTCGTCAACTGGAACACGTCGGGCATGACGTTGCGCTTCCACACGCATCCTGTCCGCGCCGGCGATCTGACTCACTTTCTGTTGCGGCTTATTCGTGTGCTGCCTGCTGATCAACTACTGGGTCAATCCGTTTCCCGGCGCAAGCTTTGGTATCAACCATTTCTTTTCCTACATCGCCCAGGCAATGGTGGCGGCCTTTGACCAGAGTTCATTGGACAATCTGCTGCAACTGCTCAAGACCGCCGGAGATGGCACGGCTATGCCATCGCTCATGGCTCCCATGCAGATCCTCTGCTACTTCTACGTGCAGGGACTATTGGGCATCGCGTCGGCGATTTTGTTTCTCATCAATTGCAGTTCGTTCATCCTATATGGCGTGACCGCTCTCTTCGGGCCGGTCTTCATTCCGTTGCTGATGACTCAGACATTCCGGGCCAAGTTCTTTCACTTTCTTGATGTGTTGATCGGTTTCGCCATGATCCGCGCCGTGGCCGCCGCTTTCATCTTCGTTTGGGGCGGATTCATGAACACCTTTATCCAGCAGACATTCAACGGCAACTATTCGATGGAGATGTGGCTGGCAAATCTCATTCCCTGCACGATGGTCTTCATCGCTTTCATCATCAACATGCTCTTTATCCCGAGCATGACGCAGGCGATATTCGGCGGAGCGGCGGGAATGGCATCGGCATGCCCCAAGCGCCGTCGGCGGCGGAGCAGTACTGCTCGCGATAGACTGGAGGTGGATAGTGAGGAAATGGTTCTGGTTGGCGATTCTGACGCACAGGCAAACTTGCAGTTCGGCCTCGTTGGTATATTCCTGTGCTGCTGATTTTCTTAACCGGCATTCTCGCCGCCGGATTGATCTATGCCTTCGTCGTGTTCCACGCCGTAAATGAAAGGAGCCATTCTCCCCATGTCCACACACACAGTAGCCCATTGAAGCCCCACATGTTGACGCCGGAGCAAGCTCTGCTCATGGATCAGATCGGCAACGAGGTCTATGCCTCGCACTATGCCGAGCGGAAAGCCTACCGATTCATTCTCGCCTGTGGAACGGTAGTGCTGCTCGCTTCGCTGGGCATGAATCTCGCTTTAGCGCGCCGCCCGATCGACCAATCGATACATCCGGATCGACGAGATGGGCAGGGCGCAAGCGATCCAGTATTCGGATCTGAACTACAGCCCGCGTGAAGGCGAAGTGCGAACCTATCTGAACGATTGGGCGAACTATCGCTACACGATCAATCGCGACGTGATTGCGAAGAAATATCCGCTCAACTACTACTTCCTTTCGCAGTCTCTGGCTTCGCGTTTGATGGCCGATGACAACCGGAATCACCTCGTCTCCCAGGTCATTGCCGGACAGATCGAATCGAGCGATGTGCAAGTGCAGAACGTGACCATCACGTCCATGTCGGAGGAGACCGTCCAAGGCGCGCCGATTGCTCGCGGAACGGCATTGATGACCCTCGATCGATTCTACTCCGCGCAGAATTCCCACGAGCCGACGGACTGAGCATTGGCTGCTGAGTATCACCTACTATCTCAATCCCGAAACAGGTGAGCGACCAGTCGAGGGTTTATCCGCAATACGAGTTCATCAATCCGCTGGGTTTGACCATCACCGAGTTTCACGAAAACCGCGTCTCCGTCGAACCCATTGCGCCGGGAGCACCGAGTCCAGCAGCCCGGACGAGCCACAGGAGCAACGCGATGAGCTACGAACTGATTCTGCCGTTCTTTCCCGAGGAATTGCGCGCGCTGCTGCTTGACCCGTCGATCTCCGATTTGATGATCAATGGGACAACCGGCGTCTTCGCTGATCGCGATGGTGTGGTCGAACGGATCATGCTTCGCTCGCCATACACCAACGACCGGCTTCAGGCTGCCATTGAGCGCGTCGCGCGCATTCTCGGCCAGGACCTTACGAGCCAGAATCCGATTCTCAATACGCGGTTGCCGGATGGCTCGCGTGTGGCCGTCGTCGGCTCTCCTTCATCGCTCTGTGGCCCGACGCTAACGGTTCGCAAATTCAACCGCTGGTTCACCTCCGATGAACTGGTGTCATCGGGAAGCTCTTCCCGCCCATGTGCGGGATGCGGTCGTGGAGCTGATTGCCGACCCGCAAGAACGGCATCATCGCAGGCGGAACCGGATCAGGCAAGACAACCCTGATGAAAGCGCTGCTCGATCATGTTCCGCTCCATGAACGGCTGATTGTGATCGAACAACCAGCCGAGCTGAAGATCGCCCATCCCAACGCCGTTCGCTGGGAGGCCGTCGCAGCGATTCCTGGCCAGGTTGCCGTCACTCCGAGCCAGCTTGTGGCCGCGGCTCTCCGTCATCGTCCCGACCGCATCATCATGGGCGAAATCCGCGACGAATGCGGCTATGACCTGCTTCAGGCGATGAACACCGGCCACGGCGGAACACTCTCGACTCTGCACGCGGATTCCGCGCTCGATGCGCTCGACACGGCTGGCGGATATGGCTCTCAGTGCGCGGACAAATCTGAACCAGCAATTCATCCGGTCGCAGACCGGAAAGGCAGTCGATTTCGTTCTCTATTGCGAACGCGATTCCATGGGCCGACGCCGGGTGCGCGAGCTAATCACCGTGAAGGGCTATAGCCATGCCGAGCAGTCCTTCGAGACGGAGGAAATCTATCGGGCATCCTCTGCGGCTGCGGCGTGAGTTGAAGGACGGAATCGGCGGATCGGAGGCACGGCTATGAATCAGCTTCTTGGGCAGGATGCGATGAACAGAACCTCACCCGTGTCGTGCGCGCTTGAGCGTGGCCGCGCCGAACCGAAAGACGAACGATGGAAGCTGCGAGATGCGGCTCTTTGTCCAGAGGTCGGGTGATGCGGAAGTGGATCTGGTTTGCCGGTCGATGGCATCGTCAGGAAGCGAACAGTCGGATTGTTCTGATCGGCGTGTCTCCCCGATTCCATTCCGTCACTTGCTCGGTCACTGCTTCGGGGCCTATGCGACGCCCGGCGGCACGGCGCCGTTCTGCTTTCCGGACTCCTCTCCCAGAGCAGGTCTGGGCCCCTGCTCCAGAATGCACGACTTGGCACTTGGGAGTCGCGCCCACTCGCATGGCTTCGCCCAGGTGTGACCCGAGCAGATCGGGAATTCAAAAACGGAGACACGATCATGTATCAGAACAAAGCGACCCTCATGGGCTTCCTCGGCAACGATGCTGAAGTTCGCACCGGCAAGAACAACCAGAAGTTCACCACGTTCTCTATCGCCACCAAGACCTCCTACAAGGACAAAGAGTCCGGCGAATACGTCTCGCATACCGAATGGCATCGCTGCATCGTCTTCGGCAAGTTCGGCGAGTTCGCGGCCACGCTCAAGAAGGGCGCGCACGTACAGGTCGAGGGCGAGATTCGCCACACCGAGTACACGCCCAAGAAGGCCAAGAAGCCGGTGCGTACCGACAGCATTCGCGTACTTCCATCCTCAAGCTCGACCACGCGGAGAAGGCCGCCGCCGAGGAGCAGTTCGAGGAGGAGATTCCCTCCGAGGACGAGGCCGCATAGGCTTCGCACTTCTAACCACGGCTGAAGCCCGGCTCAGCCGGGCTTTCCGTCTGCAAACCGCCAATGGAATCGCGTTCTGAACGAGGTGGCAAATGAATCGGATCGCAACCAGACTTCCTGACCCGTTCTTTCGCCTTCAGCGAGACGATTGCGCTTCTATTGCGCCGTGATAACGGCTCCCGACCACAGCAGCGCATAGTCACAGTCGAACAGGTGCTTCAGTCGCGCTATATGGCATGGCTCGACCATCAGAATCGAGCTGGCGCGAACATCTATGCTTTCTGCCAATCCACTTCTTCCCGGCAGCCGCAAGCGCACCAAGGAATTCGTCGCTTCGGTCCGCCATCTTTACATCGACATTGATATTGACGGCGATGCGCGGCTCGCTGCGCTGCGGGCATCGGATCGGGTTCCTGCTCCGACCGCAATTATCGTCGACATCTTCCGGGGAGATATCAGGTGCTTTGGCGCGTCGCAGGCTTTGACTTCGAGCACTCAGGAAGAAATGCTCAAGCGGCTCGCCATTGCCTTTGGCGGCGATCCGGCTTGCACCGACCGGAACCGGGTTCTGCGGCTGCCGGGATTCTTCAATCAGAAGTATTCTCCCGCTCACCTCGTCACGGTCGAATACCCGAGCAATAGGACCTATGGTCCCGATGATTTCCGGCTTGATGACATTGCCGCATCTCACCGCTGCTCCGGTTACGACGATCACGCACGGAAATCGCCGCCCGCGAAACACTCGCATTCCGAAGACGATTGGGCATGGACTATTGAGCGAGCTTCCGCGCGGAAAGGACGCCGCAAAGCTGACGCGGGAGCTGGCTTTGCGCCGCTCCGACAAGCCCAATCCTCTCTACTACGCACAACGCACCGTCGATATGGCTTCGGCTCGCCTTTGGCTTGCCGAAGGCGTTTGCATCGACGACATAATCACCATGCTCGAAGTGCGGCGGCGCTTCGAGATTCCAGACAGCAGTTTGTTCGGCCCGTGCGCAGGAAATTGCGATGACCGCGCAACGCATGATTGTCCGTCAAAAGATGGCCTGATTCCGCAGCACAAGGAGAACTGCTATGCCACTGCTTGAAGTCGTACAAACCCGTTACATCAGCGCATCGGTTCGGTTGACCGACGCGACCGCTTTGCAGGTCGATCAGTACGCCGCGTTCATTCACGCTTCAGCCGATGAAGTCATGGAGCAGGCGCTTGCCTATGTCTTCTCGAAAGACCGCGACTTTCAGGAGTTCCTGAAGTCGCCCGAAGCGCGGCGCATTACGCCCACATTGCGGGTTCGTCGCGTGCCCGCAATCGAGGCTGCTGAGCCAGCCCCAAAGGAAGCCGTCATCGGTGGTCGAATCGGGCGAATCTGTGCGGGGATCGAAGGCATGAATCGCCTTCCGATCCCGTACCGGAAGCCACGACGGTGCTTCGCACCGGGAGAATTTTGACACTCCACCCCTGAAAGGGTCGTGCAGGTATACCAAGGTAAACCTGCACGATCCAAAGGAATTACGCTGACGCCGGTATACCCAGGTATACCGGCTTGGAGCACCCGAATATGTCGTTACTTGACTCAAAACGCGCAACAACAAAGCCTCGCAACAAGACGATTTTTCGCGATACGCACGTGTTGCCTCAAGTTGACGAAGGAAGAAGCGCAACTACTCGATGAGATGGCAACGGCACGGGGCGTTGCCCGCAGCGAATGGATGCGTGAGGTGATCTTGCGCGAGCTGCATGCGAAGCCCGTCTCCGATCCGTCGCTTGCAGAAATTCTTGGCGTTCGACTGCTGCTGGTCAACGTACTTCGCCCGCTTGCCGCAGGCCAGAAGCTATCTCCCGAAATCTTCGACAAGTTGCTGGACGAAATCAGCACCGCAAAGCACGATCTGGCGGACAGAGTCGCCGCGGAACGCAAGAGGTAAACGCCATGACAAAGACCATCTGGGGACGCAAGGAAACGATCGTCTGGCCTTACCAGATCCCGATTTACCTCTACAGTGCGGTGGCTTCTTTCCGCAGTCATGACTTTCGTATTTGTGTGCGCCTGGATTCGCTTCGGGGCCACACCGCTCGAACGCTACTACCTGCCGATCTATGAGCGAACTTCCATCATCGGCGCGTTCAGCAAGACACACCAAAGCGTCTATCGCGTGCTCTTCGTCGCAGGCGGAAAGCTTCGCGCCGAGGCCCGCAATGAACGAGGATGTGATCGCTCGGCAGAACACGGAGAAGCTGACGGCGGAACGATTCCGCTCACGCTCTCGCCAAGTGCACTCCAGCGGGGCTATATCCTTGATGTTTCGCGGACCTCGACGCAGCTTCGTAGATGCTCGGTTGCGGGACTTTCTCATGGAGGTTGTTTATAAAAAGGCTCGCCTGCTTGAGTTCTTTCGGCCACCGCTGATCGGCGGCGCGGTCGTGTTTCTTACGCCTTCTCCCGCTTGCGGTCTGGAAGGATGTTGAGCGGCAAAAGCAGCTTCGTTATGGACGACGTTTGAAGGGGCCGGAGATGTTGACGCCGCGCCAGTTTAATCGCGTCGTGAAGGGCGACGGCGCTGGTTTCAAGACCGACCATATGCGCAAGATGCTCCGCATACCCGCACGCGCCGAGGCCCAGCACATTCAGATCATCGGCGACACCGGCGCAGGCAAATCGGCGCTCATGTTTCAACTGCTTCGCCAGGTGCGCAGCCGAGGCGATTCGGCCATCGTCTATGATCCGGCGCGCGAGTATGTGAAGCGGTTTTACGATCCCAGCCGCGGCGACGTGATTCTCAATCCACTGGACAAACGCTGCCCCTATTGGGGGCCGTCCGAGGAACTGCGCAGCCGCTCGGAAGCCAAAGCGCTGGCCGTCTCTTTTTTCCAGCCACCACAGGACAAGAAGGGCGAATTCTTCATCGAGTCGCCGCAGAAAATCTTTGCTTTTCTGATGGCCTATGGACCGACTCCAGACGAATTGGTGCAGTGGATGTCGAATCCCGACGAGATCGACCGGAGGCTCAAAGGCACAGAGCACGCGCACCTTATCGACCGAGCACGCATATCAGCAGCGAGCCGGTGTACTCGCCTCGCTCGGCTTGGTTGCCGACAGTCTGCGCCTGCTTCCCAAGAAGGAACGAAGCCACCGGAAAATGGACCGCAACCGAGTGGGCCGAGAAACGCGAAGGATGGCTGTTTCTTACATCGCTTCCGGCAGAGCGCGAAGCGCTTCGCCCGCTTCAGAGTTTATGGATCGATTGGCTCGTTCTTGCGCCTGTTGAACGAACCAACCGAGGCGCAGAAGCGGGTCTGGTTTGTCATCGATGAGTTGGCGAGTTTGCAGAAGCTGCCGCAGCTTCATACGGCGATCACCGAGGCACGCAAGAGCCGCAACCCGGTCGTGCTCGGCTTTCAGGGCAAGGCGCAGCTCGAATACCTGTACGGCCATCTCGCCGAAGTGATGCTTTCGCAGCCCGCGACCAGCGTTTGGCTTACGACCAAGGAGCCGAATGCCGGCGAATGGGTCTCGAAGTTCATCGGCAAAGTCGAGGTCGAGCGACTACGCGAGACCCACTTCGACGGCACGCGCTCGGGGCGTAACTTCGCGCTCGACCGGCAGGTCGAACCACTCGTTCTGGAGTCGGAAATCTCCGGCCTTCCGGACTTGCACGCTTACATGAAGTATCAGAATTATGTGACCCGTTTCTCTTTCCCGTACTTCGATATGCCGAAAATTGCGAAGGGCTTCGAGCGGCGCGAGCGGCCCGACGAGCAGTTGCCTTTTGATCCAACTCGCAAGCGCAGTGGCACACGCGGAACCAGCGGCGATGGAGTTGAAACAGACTCCGCCGACGCCACACAACCACCAACCAATCCATCTCCGGCTTCACAGCAACTTGAACCGGAGCCAGGCGTGCGAGTCACGATCCCGACGAACAACAGAACCTTATTATGCGAGGCTGAAGCGACCCCATGCTGACCATTTCAAAGCCATTGGCCGCGGCGCAGGCACAGACCTATCACGCCAAGGAGTTCACTTCTCCCGATCAGAGCTACTGGAGTCGAGGACAGGACGTAACAGGGCGAGTGGCAGGGACAACTTGCGACCAAATTCGGACTCTCAGGTTCTGTCGGGGCTGCGGAATTTGCGCGGCTCTCGGAAGGACAAAATCCGGCCAGCGGTGACCAACTCGTCCAGCATCGCCAAGCGCACCAGTACACGAACAGCGACGGAAAGACAATCACCTCAGTCGAGCATCGCGCGGGCTGGGATGCTACATTTTCTGCCCCAAAATCCGTTTCCTTGACTGCGCTGGTTGGCGGCGACGAGCGGGTGCGGATGGCTCACCGCGAGGCCGTGACTGCGGCTTTGACTGAGCTGGAGCGATACACCCAGGCGAGGATTGGCGGCAATCATCCGGCGGAAACAACAGGGCAATTTATTGCCGCCAAGTTCGAGCACGATACAGCCCGCCCGGTGGACGGCTACGCCGCACCGCAACTCCACACGCACGCAGTAATCTTCAATATCACCGAGCGCGCGGACGGATCTGCGCGCGCTCTCCAGCCACGAAGTCTCTTCGAGTCGCAGCAGTTCGCCACGGCTGTCTATCAGTCGGAATTGATGTTCCGGCTTGCGCAATCTTGGCTACGAGATCGAGACTGGCCGCAGCGGCGCACCGGAGATCAAGGGCTACACGCGAGAGTACCTGGACGCCTCCAGCCCGCGCAGCCAACAGATACGCGCCTATATGGAGCGCAACGGATTCGAGGGCCATGAGTCGGCACAGATTGCGGCGCATTCGACTCGCGACAAGAAGCAGATTCTTACGCCTGCCGAGGTGTTTGCGGCCCATCGGCGACTCGCCGCCGAATTCGGCAACCAGGCAAACCACGTCGTTGCCGAAGCCCGTGCCCGTGGGCTCAACAGTCGGTCTAGACCTCCGGAGCAATCCCGAAACGCGTACTCAGGAAGCCGTCACATGGGCGCGCGACAAGATCTTCGAGCGCGAAGCCGTGGGCGACGAGCGCGGCAATCTTCCGCGATGCGCTTCGGCGCGGCATGGGGGATGATTCGCCACGGGGAGATTCGAGCCAACTTCGAAATTCGTCGCGGACGCAGGTGAGTTCCAGGAGATTGATCGGACCGAAGCACTCCTCTGGCCGCCGCTTCACTACTCGACAGGTCCTTGCGAACGAGCGCGAAGTTGTTCGCACTATGCACAGATGGTCAGGGGCAGGCTCTCTCAGATTGCGCCAATTGAGCAGGCTGTCGCACACACAGAATCATACTCAACACCTGAATACTGGCCAGCGTCGAGCCATCGAGGAAGTGCTCATCTCCCGAGACCGCGTACAAGGGACTCCAGGGCTATGCCGGAGTCGGCAAGACCACCGTTCTATCCGCGATTCGAGATGCCGCCGAACAGAACGGCTACACCGTCGAAGGGTTTGCGCCGACCTCCCGTGCCGCGCGCCAACTCCGGGAGGCTGGTGTATCCAGCCGATACCTTGCAGCGATTTCTTACGCGCGGAAATCAGCCGAACGCCGGTGCACGAGCGCCGCATCTATATATGCTCGACGAATCGAGCCTTGCCAGCACCAAACAGGTTCGCGAGTTCCTTGCCAAGATCGGCTCCCGCCGACCGCGTTCTCTTCGTCGGCGACACGCGCCAACATCAAGGTGTCGAAGCCGGAAAGCCCTTCGAGCAACTGGTCGAAGCCGGCATGAGAACCGTGCGGCTTGACCAGATCGTGCGCCAACAGAACCCGGAACTGAAAGCCGCTGTCGAACACTTCGCCCGCGGCGAGATGGCCACTGGCATAGAGTTGCTTCAGAGGCAGGGGCGCATTCGCGAGATTGCCGATCCGGCCGAGCGCATCCAGGCGATTGCCCAAGAATATGCGGCCAATCCCGAGCGGACACTGATCGTTTCGCCCGACAACGCTTCGCGCCGGGCGATCAATGACGCTGTCCGTCAGAAGTTGCAGGCAAAAGGAACCGTCGGGCACCGAGGACCGCCAACTTCGGATACTCATTGCCCGTCAGGAACTGACCGGCGCGGAACGCCGTGGGCGTCCCGCTATGAGCGCGGCGATGTTTTGCGCTATGCGCGCGGAAGCCAGGAGGCAGGGATCGAGCGGGGGGAATATGCCCGCGTGGTCGCCGTCGATCCGAAGGAGAATCTGCTTACCGTCGAAAAGCAGAATGGGGAACAGCACACCTACGATCCCCGCCGCCTGCAAGGCGTCAGCGTCTATCGGGAGGCGGAACAGCAGTTTTCCCGAGGCGACCGCATTCAGTTCACGGCGCCTGACAAAGCGCTCGGCGTCGCCAACCGAGATCTTGCCGTGATCGATTCAATTGCGGACAGATGGCCGCGTTTCGGCCCGCCTCGACTCAGGCCGAAAGATCGAGTTCGATCCGGCTGAGCATCGCCACTTTGACCACGGCTACGCCGTCACCAGCCACAGCTCGCAGGGCCTCACCGCCGAGCGCGTCCTCGTGAACGCCGACACCGGCGTCCATCCGGACTTGCTCAATTCTCGCTTCGGCTACGTCTCCGTCTCCCGCGCCAGCCAGGAAGCCACTGTCTTTACCGATGATCTCGCCAAACTCGGAACGCAACTCAGCGCCGATGTCTCAAAAAGTTCGGCATTGGAGATCGCCCAGCCAGTATCCGGTTCCCCGGCGATGGGGATTGCATTGACTCCGTGAACGGAATCGGCGCGTGCCACCTCTCATTTTTGTCCCGGATCTCTGTTTTTCCACCTGTGCGGCTGCCCGTCATTTATCATGGTGAGCACGTGGATTCTTTAATTTTGAAGGGCTTGTGCAGATGTTTCCTTCTGCTTTGTAGATGGAGCAGATGGTGTAACTCATTGCGTTTCTGCACGTTGCACGGCAAATGGAACTGACGCCTTATCATGCCCGGTATTTTGCTCACGAACTGACCAAGCGTTCCAGTTCCGCGTCGGTTGATAGTCTCACATCGGCTCTTGCGGACGCCCAAGTTGACCTCAATCCGCATCAGGTTGAAGCCGCACTTTTTGCGTTCCGGTCCCCGCTTTCCCGCGGAGCTATTCTCGCCGATGAAGTAGGTCTTGGCAAAACAATCGAAGCTGGAATCCTGCTCTCCCAACGTTGGGCAGAGCGCCGGCGCCATCTGCTCGTCATCTGCCCTGCGAATCTCCGAAAGCAGTGGGCCCAGGAGCTTGCTGACAAGTTTTTCCTGCAATCCGCGATCCTCGAAACTAAAACATTCAACGAAGAGATCAAGCGCGGGAACCTGAATCCATTTGACCAGCCGAGGATTGTCCTCTGCTCTTTCCAGTTTGCCAGGACCAAGGATGCTTATGTACGACAGACTCCTTGGGATCTCGTGGTCATCGACGAAGCGCATCGTCTTCGCAATGTATATAAGGCGAGCAATAAGATCGCGAACGCCATCAAGATCGCAATCGCCGACCGACCGAAGACATTGCTCACCGCCACTCCACTGCAGAATTCCCTACTGGAGCTTTACGGTCTGGTCAGCTTCGTCGACGAGTACACCTTCGGGGATTTGAGGAGCTTCCGCAGCCAGTTTTCACGAATGAGTTCAGCGGACGACTATCGGGCGCTCCGGGACCGCATCCGTCCAATTTGCCAGCGCACGCTCCGTCGGCAGGTTCTCCCCTATATCAGCTATACCAACCGCCACGCGCTCGTGCAGGAGTTTATTCCTAGCGATGCCGAGCAGCGGTTGTACACCCTGGTATCGGAATATCTGCAATCCCCACGTCTGTACGCTCTTCCTGCCAGCCAACGCCAATTGATGACGCTCATTCTGCGCAAGCTGCTGGCATCGTCCACCTATGCTATCTCCGATACGTTGCTCGGGCTGGCGGACAAGCTCGAAGCCATCGAGAAGGCCCAAACTGCTCTCGACACACCTCTGCCTGAAAGTCTCGGCGACAATTTCGAATCACTTCCGGAAATCGAAGATGAATGGCTGGAAGACGAGCCTGATGAAAATGCTCCTCCGGTTGGAACTCTGCAGCAACTATCTCCCGAGCAACGGGAGGAGCTTCGCGCCGAGAAGATGAAACTCCGCGAGTTCCATGAACTCGCTAAGAGCATTCAGAAGAATTCCAAGGGCGAAGTCCTACTGAGTGCTCTCCGGAAAGGATTTGAGGCCGCCACCCAAGCTCGCGCCGATCACCAGAACGGGGCTCTGCAACAGAAGGCAATCATCTTTACCGAGTCTCGACGGACACAGGAATATCTTCTCCGGCTTCTCGAAGCTGCTTCGGAGTTTTCGGGAAAGATCGTTCTGTTCAATGGCACGAACAGCGATCCAAAAAGCAATGAAATTTACCGGAATTGGCTGGGGCGGCATCAGGGAACGGACCGTGTAACAGGTTCACCTACGGCAGACAAACGCGCCGCCCTTGTGGAATATTTCAGGGATGAAGCAAGGATCATGATCGCCACCGAGGCGGCAGCGGAGGGAATCAACCTCCAGTTCTGCAACCTGGTTGTCAACTACGATATGCCGTGGAATCCGCAGCGCATCGAACAGCGCATCGGGCGCTGCCATCGTTACGGGCAGAAGTATGATGTCGTGGTCGTCAACTTCTTGAACCGGGCCAACGCGGCGGATGTTCGCATCTACCAGATTCTCGCTCAGAAGTTCCAACTCTTCGATGGTGTCTTTGGCGCATCCGATGAAGTCCTCGGCTCAATTCAATCGGGAGTGGACTTCGAGAAGCGCATTGTTGCCATCTACCAGCAATGCCGTACACCTGAACAAATCGAATTCGAGTTCGACGCCTTGCAAAAGGAACTGGAGTCGGAAGTCTCGCAAGCGCGTTCCATCGCGCAAGAGCAGTTGCTCAACAACTTCGACCAGGAAGTCATCGAGAAAGTTCGAGTTGAGGTCGGCAATTCCCGCAACCGCTTCGAGGAGAATGCTTTGGAAGACGACCTTCTTCTTTCTCCAACCATATGCGCGTTTCGACAATTCTGGATTTAGCTTCCGGCTTGAGCGCAACCCGTTTCCCGAGGACTCCATTCATCCCGGTCCCTATCGGATGGGCCGAAATGTGGAGGATGCGAACACCTATCGAGTAGGCCATCAGCTCGCGCAGCGTGTCCTTGATCGATGCCTCAGTCTCGAAACGCCGCCCGTCGAACTACGTTTCGACCTCACCAAGAGCGGAAAGCGCTTTTCAAGCCTTGAGTCGCACATCGGCCAACCGGATGGTTGGTCTGCTCCAAGTTCACGGTGGAATCCTTTGAAGCAGAGGAACATATTCTCTTTTCCGGTGTACAAGACAGCGGCGAGCCGATGGACGCGAATGCTTGTATGCGGCTCTTCGATCTTGCCGCCGAAATGGGCCAGTCAGTGTTGCCTGTGCCTGTCCGCGCTCGATGAGCAACTCCAAGCGCAAAAAGAACGCATCCTTGCTGAGATCGGCCTCCGCAATAATAGCTGGCTTGACCAGGAGACGAGCAAGCTCGATCGATGGAGCGAAGACCTGAAGTTTGGTCTGGAGCAAGAGATCAAGGATCTCGACTTGCAGATTCGAGAAACCAAGCGCACATCTGCGGCGGCCGCCACGCTCGAAGACAAACTCGTTCATCAGCGTGCGCTCAAGACGCTCCAATCCACGCGCAATCAAAGGCGGAAAGACCTCTTTGTCGCACAAGATCAAGTCGAGGACAAGCGGGACGCTCTTATCGCTGACATCGAAGCACGCATGACCAAGGGACAAAAAGAAAGTTTACTTTTTCGCATTCGCTGGAGCCTGACATGAGCACAATCGCGGAACCTACAATCATCTGCCCGAAATGCAAGGCCGAAATTCCTCTTACCGAATCGCTCGCCGCTCCTCTGCTTGAGGCAACGCGCAAGCAATACGAGGGGAAGTTGTCTCAAAAAGACAAAGAGATCGAGCAGCGCGAAGAAGCCCTCCACGAGAAAGAGAAGAAGGTCGCTGACGCGAAGCGCACTCTCGACCAGCAGGTCGCCGACCAGGTTGCCGAGCAACTCGCGGACCGAACGGGCGCGGATTATCGCGGAAGAAGCTAAGAAGGCTAAGCTGGCCAGCGCATCGGAAATGGAAGCAAAGAACCGCGAAGTCGATGGGCTCAAGGAAGTCCTCACTGAGAACAACCGCAAGCTAGCCGAAGCACAGAAAGAACAGGCAGAGCTACTCAGAAAGCAGCGCGAGCTTGACGATGCGAAACGTGAGCTTGAATTGACCGTGGAGAGACGAGTTCAGAACAATCTCACCGAAGTACGCACACAGGCCAAGAAGGAAGCCGAAGAAAACGAGCGGCTCAAAGTTGCGGAACGAGATCAGAAGATTGCCTCCATGCAGCGCACAATTGAAGAGCTGCAAAGAAAAGCCGAACAGGGGTCACAGCAAACCCAGGGCGAAGTTCAGGAACTTGCGCTGGAGAACTTGCTTCGTGCAAAGTTCCCCTACGACACAATTGACCCTGTTCCCAAAGGGGAGTTCGGAGGCGACACTCTACAGCGAGTGTTCAGCCCGGGCGGCGTCTTGGCCGGAACGATTCTGTGGGAATCGAAACGCACAAAGAATTGGAGCAATGGCTGGCTTGCGAAGCTGCGAGACGATCAACGCGCGGCAAAAGCTGAAATTTCGATTCTTATCTCGCAGATTCTTCCTGAAGGCGTGGAAACTTTCGAATTCATCGAGGGAGTATGGGTTGCTCATCCGCGCGCCATTGCGCCAATCGCAATGATGTTGCGCAATACCCTGATCGAAGTCAACAATGCCCGGCTCATCAATGAAGGCCAGCAGACGAAGGCCGAAATGGTCTACCAGTACCTCACGGGTCCTCGCTTCCGCCAGCGGGTTGAGGCAATAGTAGAGGCGTTCTCGTCTATGCAGGACGATCTCGACAAAGAGCGCAAGGTTATCACAAAGCAGTGGGCTAAGCGGCAGGAGCAAATCGAACGCGTAATGGGATCAACAGTTGGAATGTATGGAGATTTGCAGGGTATAGCGGGCAAGTCTCTTCAAGAGATTGAAGGGCTGGAACTCAGGGCACTGGCGGCCGGGGCAGATTTGGTCGGGTAGAGGTCTCACATTGATGTCGTCTGAAAGAGAGCACGATGATCGAGAAAATTCAGATTGCAAAAGTCGCGACATTTGGGGAGACGCCAGAGGTAATGGACAGCCTTTCCACGTTCAACTATTTCTATGGGCCAAATGGCTCTGGGAAAACGACATTATCGAGGTTGCTTGCGACTCCCAGCGACCTGCGTTTCGCGGAGTGTAGCGTCACGTGGGGTGGCTCCACGCCACAGCAGGTGCTTGTCTACAACAGGGATTTCGTAACGAAGAATTTCAGTGAGTCCACGGAAATCAAGGGCATCTTCACTCTTGGCGAAATGCAAGCAGATACCTTGAAGAAAATCGAAGACACGAAGAACGAAATCGACGCATTGACAAAGGCTATTGCCGCTCTGAATGTGAATCTACAAGGAGACAACGGCACAGGCGGCAAGAATGGCGAGCTGGCGGCTTTAGAAGAATCCGTAAAAGAACAAATCTGGGAGCAGAAAAAGAAGCACGAGTCCACCTTGGCTGGCCCACTTAGCGGCTTTCTTAACAGTAAAGACAAGTTCAAGGCCAAGGTGCTCCAAGAACGAACCACGAACAAGGCGAGCGTCCTCCAACTCTCCGAACTAATCACCAAAGCGAATACGCTGTTCGGTTCAGACCCAACAGAGGAGCAAACCGTCAAGCCCATCGACGGTGCCGCGCTGGTTGCGCACGAATCCAACGCCGTTCTTAAGAAGAGGGTGATCGGGAAGGACGATGTTGATATCGCCGCGATGATCAAGAAATTGAACAACAGCGACTGGGTACGCGAAGGAAAGACATTTTACGAGGCCAATGAGAACGTCTGCCCATTTTGTCAGCAGAGCACGACCGAGGGCTTCGCAAAGAGTCTGAACGAGTATTTCGATGAAGCCTTCGTGGCAGACAGCAAGGCTATTGAGAAGCTGGTCGGCGACTACTCTACCGACGCGGATCGCGTGCAACAGCAATTGGCGGCGGTTATCGCATTGCCATCGCGCTTTCTCGACGTAGAAAAGCTCAAGGCGGAAAAAGCCCTCTTCGATTCCAGGATTACTGTGAATAAGCAGCGGCTTGCGCAAAAGAAGAAGGAGCCTAGCCAGCTCGTCGATTTGGAGTCAGTCGCTAACGTCCTGGCATCAATCGCCGCCATCGTCGATGCAGCAAATACGCAGGTCACGACTCATAACACCATGGTAAAGAACCTAGCGCGTGAACGAGCAACGCTCACCGCTCAGGCATGGAAATACATTGTTGAGGTCGAACTCACGGCTGCCCTTGCGGTATACGACACCAAGAAAGACGCGTTGACCAAGGCCATCGAAGGAATAAAGAAGAAGATCGGAGACTCTAACACCGACAAGCTAAAGAAGGAAGCGGAACTTCGATCTCTTGAAAAGAGCACAACCAGCATTCAGCCAACGATCAATGCAATCAACGGCTTGTTAAAATCGTTCGGATTCCGCGGTTTCTCATTGGCCATGACGGCTAACGGAAAGTGCTACAAGGTCGTGCGGACGGATGGAAAAGACGCGAAGGAAACGTTGAGCGAAGGCGAAAGGACATTCATCACGTTCCTTTACTTTTATCATCTACTCAAGGGGAGCGAAAGCGATTCGGGAATCACGACGGACCGCGTAGTTGTAATCGATGATCCGGTCTCAAGCCTCGACAGCGACATTCTGTTCGTGGTCAGCAGCCTCATCAAAGGACTCCTCGACGATGTCCGGGCTGCGGTGGGGCATATCAAGCAAGTCTTTGTGCTCACACACAACGTTTACTTCCATAAGGAAATAACGTTCAACCCCAAGCGGAACAACGGCAAATTGAAAGAAGAGACGTTCTGGGTAATTCGAAAGCCTGACCTGCTTTCAAAGGCCGAAAGGCATGAGGTAAATCCGATCAAGACCTCGTACGAACTTCTCTGGTCCGAAGTTCGGAGAGCTGACCGCTCGAAGCTGACAATCCAAAACACGCTGCGCCGGATACTGGAGAACTATTTCAAGATTCTGGGCGGGATTGATCCCGACACACTGTGCTCGTACTTTGACGGGAAAGAGAAGTTGATATGCAAGTCGTTGGCGTCCTGGGTTAATGACGGATCGCACAACGCTCACGACGATCTGTTCGTTTCTGTTGATGACGCTATGGTCGGCGCCTACCTCGAAGTGTTTAAGAGAATCTTCGAAAAGACCGGGCAGCTACCGCATTACAACATGATGATGGGGATTCCTGAGGCCGAGGCTGCCGCGAAGGGTGCTGCTGCATGAACAACGAACAGGAATTGCAATTGACGTGGATTGGCAAGAATAATCAGCTCCTGCTAGTGCTGATGTTCGTTGTGCGACTAAATAAGGGGAAACAATGGCAAAACAGATGGAATCACTCGGCGGGGAGTATTTGTATTCAGGACCCCGAATGGTCCGAATCTCGATACCTGATCGAGGAAGTCATTGCAGCTTCAAAGAACGCCTTGAGCGGTGTTGGAGCTTTTGCCTTTGCTTCAGCGGGTGGAATAAATCTGTTGTTTCAAGATCATGATTTTGTGAAGTTCCTCGCACGAGCTCCGTTCGATCTTGTGATTGGCATCGATGCAATCACCGATTTGAAAGCTCTGGACAGACTCTTGGAACTCACAGATATTCACCAGAATCTGAAACCACGTGCTTTTTTAGGGTCGGTGTCAGGCACTATATTCCATCCGAAAATGTGCTGGTTTAGGCATTCTTCTCGCGGCATTTGTCTTGTCGGGTCAGGAAATCTAACCCCCGGCGGACTGCGCGGAAATTACGAAGCGTTCTCTGTCGCCAGTATTTCTCGTGCCGACTTACTGCTGTCAGATGAACTCTGGAAGGCATGGACCAGATTTCACTCGGCCAAATTGTTACCGTTAGACCACCCGGATGTGAGAAGAAAGGCCAAAGAGAACGAAAAGAAACGCAGTCGTTTAACGTCTCGGCAGCGGGAGGTCTTGATCGAAGCCGATGATGGAACCGTCTCAGTTGGCCGTCCCAAAGGAAAGAGCACCGAGGTGCCGATCGCTGAAATTCCCAGGAGCGGTAGTCGGTGGAATCAAGCGAACTTTGACATGGGAACGTTTAGAAGCTTTTTTGGCGCGACGCCAGGACGGACTCAAAGAGTTATGCTCACGCACATTGATTCCGATGGAACACCGGGCGCACAGGAGGTGCGCCCTAGCGTCTCTGTGAAAAGCCACAACTATCGCTTTGAACTTGAGGCTGGTGCCAATTTGGCCTACCCTTCAAAAGGCCGACCAATAGGAATATTTGTTAAGGTAGCGACTCGCACATTTCGATATCGGCTCTTGATGCCTGGCTCTCACAACCACAAAGCCGCAAGCGACTTCCTCGACCAGCGAGGGTCGCAAAAGACAGGGCAGGTGCGAAGGCTTCTGACGAATATCAATGTGGTTCGCCGATTCCCATTCTTCAGAAAATTGGCGGATTGACCTGCTTCACTTCTGTCGCCATTTCAGAAATGCTGATCACGAGACAATGAACGGACACTGAGCAAAATGATTCAAAAGCAAAAGCTTGAATTGACATGGATTGGCAAGGAGAACCGGCCGCAACTGGAGCCGCGCATTTTGCTGGAGGACCAGGAGAAGAGCTACCACGCGAAGCGCGCGATCACGGGACAGGACATCTTCGACAACTCGGCTGATTTTCGGCGACAATCTGCTCGCGCTCAAGGCGCTGGAGCAGGAGTTCGCGGGCAAGGTGAAGTGCGCTTTATCGATCCGCCCTACAACACCGGCTCTGCTTTCACACATTACGACGATGGTGTGGAGCACTCGCTCTGGCTCTCACTGATGCGCGACCGTTTGGAACTGATCCGTCGATTGCTTGTCGGATGATGGTTCGCTTCTGGATCACGATCGATGACAATGAGAGCACATTATCTTAAAGTGCTGTGCGATGAAGTATTCGGACGAGCAAATTTCGTCGCACACATCATTTGGGAGAAACGTACGTCGCCGAGAGAATCGTCAGCGTCTTCTCCTTCAGACCACGACCACATTCTTGTGTATGCCAAATGGAAGCCGAGATCTCGAGCAAATCCGGAACCCGCTTGGCCTAAGTGATGACGTTCTGTCTCGGTACAAGAATCCCGACAACGATCCCCGCGGGCCATGGCAGTCAGTCGACGATGACTGAAGCAGCGAACATGGAACTCGAAGCAGTTTTATCCCGTTGGAGATCCGCTCCATCGGGACGAGAAGATTGCCCCGCCGAAGGGCCGCTGCTGGCGTTTTCACGCAGGAGAAGATGAAGCTACGGAGATGAAGGCTGCGAATATCTGGTTGGGGAGAGATGGTGACGACGCATTCCGAGTATTAAGAGATTCCTGTCGGAGGTCGAAGACAGGACTTGCTCCTGAAACGATTTGGCGCAGGCATCGGAGGTCGGCAACGACACGATGAGCGCCAAGAAGAGTCCATACTGCAATTACTTCGCCAGACGTTGACCTGTTTGCGACACCAAAGCCCGAAGGCTTGATTCAGCGTGTCTTTCATATCGCTACAAACCCCGGTGACTGGTCCTGGATTCCTTTGCAGGTTCCGGCACAACTGGTGCGGTCGCTCACAAGATGGGCCGCCGCTGGATCATGGTTGAACTTGGGGAGCATTGCCACACGCACATCATTCCGCGGCTGAAGAAGGTCATCGACGGCGAAGATCCCGGCGGCATCACCGAGGCAGTCGGATGGAAGGGCGGCGGCGGATTCCGCTACTTACCAGCTCGCCCCCTCACTGCTCGAAGAAGGACAGCTTCGGCAATCTGGGTCATCAGCAAGCAATACAACGCCGCCATGCTGGCCGAGGCCATGTGCAAGATGGAGGGCTTCACCTATGCCCCCAGCGATACTCTATTGGCAGCACGGCCATTCGACGGAAACGGACTTCATCTATGTCACCACGCAGACGCTCACCCGCGAGCAATCTGGCAAAGTTGAGCGAAGAGGTCGGCGAGAAGCGTTCGCTGCTGGTCTGCTGCGCGGCCTTCCGTGGCAAGGCTGGACGCTTTCCCGAACCTGACGGTCAAGAAGATTCCGCAAGCCGTGCTGCACAAGTGCGAGTGGGGCCAGGACGACTACAGCCTGAACATCGCCAACCTGCCGCAGCGCGCCGGAACCGGAGCCCGCGCTGCCGGCGTCCGCAGGCACCGGACGCCGAAGCACGCGCGCAAGCGCGCGAGCGCGAACCGAGACAATGCCTAGCACTGTTTGCGACGCGAGGAGGTGCGGAATGAACATGCAGCACGTCAACGCCATCGCCAACCGCCTGAGCCTGCGCCCGCCGCAACGGGAATCGCTGGAGATTCTCGACCGCGTCTGCGAGATCCTTCCGCTTGACCAAGGACACCGACGCGGCACAGGCGCTGCAGGCGATCACAGTCGGAGTTTCCCACCGTCACGGACTTCGAGCGCGACTTCCCGTCGCTCTGCTTCGCCCTGGCGACCGGCGTCGGCAAGACCCGGCTGATGGGCGCGTTCATCGCCTACCTGAACCAGGCCGAGGGCATCCGCCATTTCTTCGTGCTGGCCCCGAACCTGACGATCTACAACAAGCTGATTGCCGACTTCACGCCGAACACGCCGAAGTATGTCTTCAGGGCATCGCCGAGTTCGCCATCAATCCGCCGGAGATCATCACCGGCGACAACTACGAAAGCGGCCGCGGCGTTCGCGCCGGGCAGCGATCGCTCGTTCGGCGACGACGGCCGATCCACATCAACATCTTCAACATCTCGAAGATCAACTCCGAGGTGCGTGGCGACAAGGCCCCGCGCATCAAGCGGCTGAGGAGTACATCGGCGAAAGCTACTTCGAGTATCTGTCGAAGCTGGACGACCTGGTTCTCCTGATGGACGAATCGCACCGCTATCGGGCATAGGCCGGCGTGCGGGCCATCAACGAACTGAAGCCGATTCTCGGCCTGGAACTGACGGCCACGCCCCAGATCGAGACGGGCGGCAAGGCCGAGCCGTTCAAGAACGTCATCTACAGCTATCCGCTGTCCGCAGCCCTGAACGACGGCTTCGTCAAGGAACCGGCCGTCGCCACCCGCGAGAACTTCCGACGCGGAGAACTACGACGAAGGCGGGCTGGAGAAGCTGAAGCTGGAGGACGGCATCCGCATCCACGAGGACACCAAGGTCCAGCTGGACGTCTACGCCCGCGAAAACGACAAGCCGCTGTCAAGCCGTTCATGCTGGTGGTGGCCAAGGACACGACCCACGCCAACGAGCTGCTGAAGACGATCGAGGCCGACGACTTCTTCGGCGGCCGGTACAAGGGCAGGTCATCACGGTTCACTCGAACCAGAGCGGCGAGGAAAAGGACGAGACCGTCCAGCAGCTGCTCACCGTGGAAGACCCGGACAACCCGACCGAGATCGTGATCCACGTCAACATGCTGAAAGAGGGCTGGGACGTAACCAACCTCTACACGATCGTTCCGCTGCGCGCGGCCAACTCGAAGACGCTGGTGGAGCAATCCATCGGCCGTGGCCTGCGGCTGCCTATGGAAAGCGAACCGGCGTTGCCGCCGTGGATCGGCTGACCATCGTGTCCCACGACCGGTTCCAGGAGATCATTGATGAGGCCAACGATCCCGAATCGATCATTCGCACCGGCGTCGTCATCGGGCGGGACATTCCCGATACGCCGACGAGGCTGTGACGATTACTCCGACGATTCTGTCGGTGCTTGGCATTGCGCCGCCGCCAACCCGGTGATGATGCGCAGGCACTCCGTCGCAGCTCAGAAGCCACTCTTTGCTACGGAGCCGGAGCGAGGGTTGCCGAGGCAACTCTTCAGGTGATTCACCGCGAATTTGAGCGGCTTCGGCGCTCGGCGATCTGAAGGCTCCCGATGTTCAGCAGAAGATTGTCGCCAAGGTCATCGAAGAGATTCGGCCAGTTCAGGGAGACTTGGCGGGCATTGTTGAACCGGTGGATGTTTCAGCAATCGTGAGCACAACGACCAACGCGTATGTCGAGAACACGATCGACATTCCGCTGCATCACGGTTGTTCCTTCGGGCGAGGTCACTGTTGGCTACAAGGACTTCGACCTTGATTGCAGCAGCGTTCACTACCCGCCAGTCGCAAAGGATCTGCTGATACAGCGCCTCACGGACAATCAGCGATTCCGGATCGTCAGTGGCGATGGAGTGGTCCATGAGCCGAAGCTTGAAGGACTACATCGTCCGCGGCCTGATCGATCAAGGACGACATCAGCTACGACGAACATGCGCAGTCTGCTCTACAAGCTCGCTGGCCAGCTTGTCCGGCATATCAGTCGTACCTGTCGAACGAGGAGGATGTTCGGAATGTCCTCCAGTATCACCAGAGCGAGCTTGTGCGCCTCATTCACACACAGATGAACCAGCACTACGTTGAAAAGGCAACGGAATATCAGGTCACGGTGTCAAGAGGATTCCAGCGGCTCAGTTCCAGCAGCGCGGAGGTCGAAGTCGGAAAGACGCACGAAACTTCCGGCAGCCGGTGGAAGATAAGCTGTACATTCGCAGCATGGTCTTCGGCGGATTCGCGAAGTGCCTGTATCCAGCAGTGAAGTTTGATTCCGATCCAGAAAGACGCTTTGCCACGATCCTTGAAGACGATAAGGATGTCGTGAAGTGGCTCAAGCCGCCCAAGGATCTACTGAAGATTCAATATGCCGAAGAAGACAACTACAACCCGGACTTCATCGTCGAGACAAAAGGCGAGCGTTTACTCTGCGAGATCAAGAGGGCAAGCGAGGTTGATGATTCCAAGGTGCAGAAGAAGGCAAAAGCTGCAATCCAGTGGTGTGAACGCGCAACCAGTGTCAGCGATAAGCCATGGCGTTACTCGTTGATCCCCCATGATGTAGTTCAGATCAACCGAACTTTCGGAAGCCTTGCTCATTCGTAGACGCGCTTGAAAGTGAAGGTTCCAAATCTGTCCCAATATGATCGAGGTGAACGCGAATGTCGGCATTTGATTCTGGTAAGACGAGTCTCAAGGATCTGCTTAACGAAATCGCGGACGGTAAACTCCAACTGCCCGATTTTCAGCGCGGTTGGGTTTGGGACGACGAACATATCCGCTCCCTCCTCATCAGCATCGCGCGTTCGTTCCCCATCGGCGCTGTAATGCTGCTTGAAAACGGCGGTGAAGCTCGCTTTCAAGTTAGGCCTGTTGAGGGGATTGCCGTACCTAACGGAAATCATGCCGAGCGCCTGATATTGGATGGGCAGCAACGTCTGACGTCACTGACGCAGGTGCTTAAACTGACGACTCCGGTCACCACGAAAGACTCAAACAAGCGCGAGATCAAGTGTCACTATTATTTCAATATCGAAAAGGTTCTCTCCGGGGCCCCTACCCTGGACGACTTGGTCGTCAGAGTGCCCGAAGATAAGATTATCCGGAAGAACTTTGATCGCGACATTGTGCTCGACCTAGCAGTCCGGAAAAGGAGTATGACAATTTCTGCTTCCCATGTAGCCAAATTATGGTTTCGACGAATGGGAAGAAGGGCTGATGGCAATGCGCCCAGAACTATTTGGACGCTACATGGAATTCCGGAAAATGATCCTCAACGAATTCCGGTCGTATCAGGTTCCGATCATCGAATTAAAGAAGGGAACTTCGAAAGAAGCTGTGTGCCTTGTCTTCGAAAAGGTGAACACCGGCGGGGTTCAGTTGTCGGTGTTCGAACTGGTCACTGCGACGTATGCGGCCGACGGCTTCAACCTTCGCAAGGACTGGTTTGGGCAAGGGGCGGAGAAAGGGCGCCAAGCGAAGCTTGCTGCTAAGCCTCTTCTGAAGGACATTCAGAACACTGATTTCCTCCAAGGGATCAGCCTGCTTCACACCTACGAGAGGCAGCAAGAGGACATCAAGGCAGGCAAAACTGGTAAATCGGTTACGCCAGTTAGCGCCAAGCGTGAGCACATTCTCTCAATGCCACTTTGCGCATACGAGAAGTGGGCTGACAAGCTGGTTGCCGGATTCTTCGAGACGGAACAATTCCTTCGTCATCTTGGGTTCCACGATCCAAGGTTCTTGCCCTATCGTTCTCAGTTAGTACCCCTGGCGGCGACTCTGACTCATTCAGGCGATAGATGGCTTGAGCCGCAGATGCAGGACAAGCTCAGTCGCTGGTATTGGTGCGGGGTATTTGGCGAACTGTATGGGAGCGCAATCGAGACCCGGATCGCGCTCGACCTTCAAGGCCTCATGAACTGGCTGGATGATGAAATTGAGCCAGCTCCGACGACCGTCAGCGACGCCGGGTTCCAAGCAAGCCGCCTGGACACAATGCGGAGCAGAACTTCCGCTGCTTACCGCGGGCTCTATGTTCTACTCCAGCACGGCGGCGCGAAGGATTTCTTCTGGAAAGCCAAAATGGTTGAACTTGACAGAAACGAAAAAGGTGTCGATATTCACCATATCTTTCCGAAGAAATGGTGCATTCAGGAAGGAATAGCCCAGAAGGTGTTCAACTCCATCGTCAACAAAACCGCTATTTCCTACAAGGCGATAGAAAGATCGGCGGGAGTGCTCCATCGGAGTATCTTGAAACCCTCCAAGGTACCAAAGCCGTGCAACTCGACGACAAGAGGAATGAATGCCATCCTGAAATCACACTGTATCGAGCCGAGATACCTCCGTGAAGATGAATTCGACGGATTTTATGAAAGTCGGAAGGCATCGCTTCTCGGCCTTGTGGAAAGCGCGATGGGCAAGAAGGCCCTGAGTGGCGAAAATGAAAATGGGTACGACGAAGAATCCGAAGATGACGAGAATAGCTTCGTGAATTGCGTGGGATGGTCGATTGGTTCCGCAAGAAGACCGCCGAGACTGGCTGCGGTTAGCGGTGATTGCCGGTTAGCTGTCCCTCACACGTGGCCTGCCAATCATGGCGGGGAGAGCGCACGATAGCCGCTTTCGCTTGCCGTCAATGACGCTGTTTTGGCTCCCCCACGCTTTGCGCGGTCCCCCCAAAAAGCTATGACTGCCGCGCTTTCCCAGCGGCCTGTGCCTCTTTGCGCCCCCGCCAGGGGCCACTTCAACATGAGAGGTACAGCATGACGAACTCGGCAACACGATTCGCTTCCCAACTCCGTCAGTTCACCGGATCTGAGAACTGGTATCGCCACAGCATCAATCCTGAAGTGCTGTATACAGACGGAGCACAATTCGTCGCAGAAGAAGGTGGCGCTTATTGGCTCCTGGACATCATTGCCATCTCACAGCGCGAGGCACTGTAAAGCGGAGGAGTTTCAGGTATGGAAGCTCTTGGTCAACATGGATCGCAGCGCAACCGTGTATTGCGAAGATGGAAATAACAACGTCGTGTATTCGCAGTCGATTCCGTATACGGACTTCCCACTTTTCAACTTGATGCTCTACTTCGTCAATCAGGTCATCCATCTTCCCAGCGAATATTGAGCTAGAACTGGTAGATAAATGGTCGGCCTCAAGGTAGGGACTTATGCCTGGGGCAGGTTGATTGTTGAACTGCTTCTATGAAGAAGCGGCCGGAGTTGTTAAGCGAGGAGCAATGGAGGATTTTGGAGCCGTTGTTTCCTGAACCCAAGCGTCGCAAGGATGGTCGGGGAAGGCCTTGGGCTGCTAACCGAGGTGCGTAGAAGGCATTCTGTGGGTTCTGCGTACTGGAGCACGATGGCGCGACATGCCCGAGCAGTACCCGGATGGCTCGACCTGTTGGCGTCGATTGCGTAGCTGGGAGGAACAAGGCGTATGGCAAAGGGCTTGGCGCAAGCTGTTGTCGATGTTGGACCAGCGCCGGCTACTGGATTGGGAAGAAGCCTTTCTGGACGCCACCTTTGTCACGGCCAAAAAGGGGGCTCGGCAGTCGGCAAAACCCGTCGTGGGAAAGGTACGAGTGCATGGTGGTGGTCGACGGCAACGGCATACCTGTCGGAGCGCAACTTGCGTCCGCGCAACTGGCCGAGTGCAGGCTGGCCGAAAGCACGCTCGCAGCGGTGAAGGTTCCGCGTCAAGGGCGAGGCCGGCCGCGCTCCATCTCAAGCGGGTTATTGCCGATCGCGGCTACGATTCCGACGCCCTGCGCAAGCGATTTCATCAGCGTGGAACGGAGTTGATTGTTCCCTACCGCAAGAACATTCGCAACCGGCGCTTTGAGGACAAACGCAAGCTGCGACGCTACAGGAAACGCTGGAAAATCGAACGCACCAACGCCTGGCTGCAGAATTTCCGTCGCATCCAGGTCCGATATGACCGCATTATCACCGTGTTTCAGGGCTTTTTTCATTGTGCTTGCCTGATCATCGCCTTGAGGCATTTATGCAACCAGTTCTAGAACCTGCCCACGTCGAACAAGATCGGCGTGGACATTTTTGTTGCTTTTCATTATTCCCGTGCAATTTTCAGATCTGTCATCACAAGTCAGAAGCAATCGATAAGGACCTAATTTCTTCTTCGTTCACGTGCCCCCGCTTCAGGCAACGGTCTCGCATGGGCGGGAAGAACCCGTCAAGGGTCTCCGCTGCGCTGCGAGTGAACGCGCAAAGACCGCGCGCCCTTGACTGAACCTTCCCGCCCCCGCCCGTTGCAAAAGCCATGAAGCGGGGGCACTCAAACAAAGAAATTTGGTTTGAGGCAGACGCCCTCCTTCAAATCCGGCCCACGCGGCCACGAGGAGAGCACACACCATGCCTTACGCCAACGCAGCAGCAACCGCCAACAACACCGCGCCGCACAGGAAAAATGCGGCGCTCCGCACACGAGCGAATCACCCTACCAGCAGCGCACCACCGAACGCGAGAACCCCGCACAACAACTCATCAAGCAGGCCGTTGACTTCCTGATCCAGCAGCTTGAAGCAGGCAAGAGCGAGACGCTAACCGCCTACCTTGCCGCAATGGCGCGTTTTCACCAGTACAGCTTTGGCAACATTCTTGCCATCGCTCGCCAACGCCCAACCGCAACCCGCGTTGCTGGCTTTCACACATGGAAGGAGCTTGGCCGCTTCGTCAAGAAAGGCGAAAAAGGAATTCAGATTCTCGCGCCCATGATCGCAAAGCGGCGCAGGAAAGATGCGGCAGAACAGGAATACACGCCGAATCAGGATACGAAACCCGCGCCAATGCTGATCGGCTTTCGCGCCGTCTACGTGTTCGACGTGGCGCAAACCGAAGGCGCAGAGCTTCCCGAGTTTGAGCACAACATCAGCGGCGAAGTCGGCGCACACCGGGAACGGCTGATTGCTTTCCTTGAATGCGCAGAATATCGCGCTCGAATTCAACGAGCGAATTGCTCCCGCGCTTGGCGTCAGTTACGGCGGCAGAATTGCCCTTTTGCCCGGTCAGTCTCAGGCCCAGGAATTCACAACGCTGGTTCATGAAACGGCGCATGAACTCTTGCATAAGACCGAACGCCGCACCATGACGACCGCCACCGTGCGCGAGACCGAAGCCGAGGCAGTCGCCTTTATCGTCGGTCAAGCAATCGGCCTTGAAATCGGAACCGCCTCTTCCGACTACATCCAGATGTACGCCGGAAACGCGGCGCTTCTGGCCGAGAGCCTCGAAGTCATTCAGCGCACCTCTGCCGTGATCCTCGGAGCCATTCTCGCAGAGGATGCCGCACTTGAAAGCGGTTCGGTAAATGCGGATTTCCCGCAGCTTCAACCGAAACTCCTAGTTCGCGGCTAGTCCGCTCCCTGTGGAGCGGACCACGCCCGACGGTGTCTCCGCTCCGCGTGCCTTCACCCTTCAACCGCTCGAAAGGAGCTTGCCATGGAAAACACAGTTCTCAACGCCACCGAGTACCGCGACCTTCCGCTTGCGTTGCTCAACGAATCCAAGACCAATCCGCGCCGCGTATTTGACGATGCGGCTTTGAAAGAACTTGCCGCCAGTATCCGCACACAGGGAGTATTGTCGCCCTTGCTCGTTCGGCCACTCGCCGAGAATAGCTTCGAGATCGTGGCCGGAGCGCGGCGCTATCGCGCCGCGCAATTGGCCGAAGCTGCAACCGTGCCTGTCCGCATCGTCCACCTTTCCGATGCGGAGGTCTTGGAAGCACAGCTTGTCGAAAACCTGATTCGCGCCGAAATTCACCCGATGGAGGAGGCCGAAGGATTCCGCGCATTGCTCAATCTGGAGGAGCCGAAGTACAGCATCGAACAGATTGCCGCTCGCGTTGGCAAGCAACCCTCGTTCGTCGCTCCAGATTGAAATTGACCGAGCTTATTCCCGCCGCCGTGGAAGCGTTCTACGCCAACGAAATCGGCGTGGGCCATGCGCTCTTGTTGGCGAAGCTGCCCGCCGAGCAACAGAAAGCGGCGCTCTCGGCGTGCTTCAAGGAAGTCTACAACGGCGAGCAGAAACCGACGCGGGTTCTGCTTCCCCTGCGCAATCTGCAATTCTGGATTGAAACAACGTCTTGCTTGTCCTGAAAGACGCGCCCTTTGACAAGCGCGATGCTCAGCTTGTTCCGGCAGCGGGCAGTTGCGGCGACTGCCCGAAGCGCACCGGACACAACAAGCTGCTGTTCGGCGACGACCTCGGAAGGCAGGGCGACCGATGCACCGATCCCGCCTGCTATCAATCGAAGGTGGCAGCGCACGTGGCAAAGGTGATTGCAGCCAAGCCGCAGCTTGTCCAAATCAGCACCGCCTACGGGACGCAGAAGGAAGGCAGCCCGGTTCTGCCGCGCAACAAGTACACCGCGATTCGCGACGACAAGCCGAAGTCGAAGGACGAGGCCACGCGCCCGGAGTTCAAGGTGTGCAAGTACGCGACCGAGGCCATCATCACCGAAGGCAGCGACGTGGGAACAATTCAGAAGGTCTGCGTCAATCCCGACTGCCCCGTCCACCATCCCAAGAAGGCAACCAGCGCGGGCAACGAACGATGCGCAATGGAAGGCCGAGCAGGAGAAGCGGCGCAAGGAGGAAGCCATCGCCAACGCAACCGGAGTGCGCGTTCTGTCCGCAATCGGCGCGGCAGTCCCGGTACGGCTGACCAAGCGCGACCTCTTGTTTGTTGCCGAACGTCTTGCGAATCTGCTCGACGAAAACCGCATCGCGATTCTGGCGCGGCAACATGGCATCAAGAAAGCGAAAGACAGACTCCATCGCCAAGCTGTATGCAGCATTCCTCCGCCGTTCCGACGAAGGAGCACTTGGCCGCGCCGTGGTCGAGTCTGTCATTCTGCTGTCGGCTTCGCGCGGCAACTCCGTCGCAGGTTTTGCGGGATGCGGCCGCGGCCTACAAGGTGGACACCGATGCTCTTGCCGCCAAGGTCAAGCAGGAGTTTGCGGCCAAGGAGAAGGCAAAGGAAGCGAAGAAGTCCGCATCGAAGCCGAGCGTGAGGACCAACAAGAAGGCCGCCGCATAAACCATCAACTCAATTCCCGTGCGGAGCCTGAAAGTCGAGGGCTCCGCATTCTTTCGTTTAGGCCCGTCTTCCCACCCTTCCTTGTGCTTCCGCCAGAGGCGGAAGGCCGTCGTTTGACCCACCCGACGGGCAGACGCGCCATTTCTTGGCGCGCGCGCTGTGACGCTAGAGTGTCATTGTCAGCTTCGGGGCACGCGGCAAACGCATTCGGACCTAGCGAGGACTTGAACCGCACAGTATGTCGGTGTCAAGCCGTGCATCGGTATCGCAACGGGACTGCCCTCGGGAGCCGCCTCCACAGCCTTCACCGCTGCATCGACATCGACCGGAGCGGTCTGCTCGGTATACATGCCCCAGGCCGGTACAGAAGATCGGAACTCCGAACAGAGGCGACACCTTATTGGGGTCGAGTGACTCGAAAAACAGAATGACCGGGCCATTCTTCCAACTCTCAGCTTGTAGGCTCAAATGCGGGTTCTTGGGGCACATAGCAGTGAGATTTAGATTGGTTCCGAATTCCTCGCCCGAAATCAAACAGTCCAAGATGTGAGCCTTGTCTATCTCCTCGTCGGGGATTCGGGACGGCCATGGAATCGAGACACTGAAATACCGTTCAATCGACGCGACCATTCCGATTAGCGTAGCCAATCCCCGTGGCATCCAATCTGGCTCCTGGGACAGACCGGCTCGTAAGAAAATGCGATCCGTTGTGAGGTTGAAGATCCGAAGCTCACCGCCTGCCATCAGACCATCGATAAACTTAACGCCGTTGTCGATACGTGAGAAATCAAATGATGAAAACGAAGTCGAGAGGTTGAAGTCCTGAGGTTCTGCTCCAGGTCTGAGGCTTAGGACGAAGCCTATCTGGAATGGCTGCGCAGGATGGTGTAGCCGAAATTCGATCTCCTCCATGCCTGCCCGCAAAACCCTGAGCTTCATCACAGGAACCCGAAGCACTCCGGCCAGAGTATCTACCTCAAGCCGAACGTCTTGCTCTGGCACCCGCGCGACACTCGGAATGATTTCGAGACGTCCACCGTCGATAGTTTCCGCTGGCGGCATCAAGGGAATCGAACTGCCGCCGAACCGGAATTCGCCCGAGATCAGGCTCTGCGCTTTCCCTGTCCTGACTCCTTCCTTCAACTTCTCCAAGCCAGCACTTGAGAAGCTGAGCTTCATCTGTGGCGGCTGATCTAATTCTTCCGGGTCACTCACTAGGATGTCGGCGCGTGCGCCATCTTGGAAGATCGAAGCTATGGCACCCTCCAGCTTCGGTCCCGGATTCGTAATGGAGATGGATGGCCCCATTGTGACACGTATTTCGTAACCGGGATGATCTCGATTCACCGCCTCTGCGAGCCTCTTCCCAGCCATCACCGCGGCGTCCGAACTGGTTTGAATGGCCAATAGCTCGGGACGAATGACTTCCACCAGCGACTTCGCGACCGATACAACACCATCGCCGCTCTGGAGAGCAACTTTGTCCGCCATGATCGGCAAAACCTTGAGTACATCTGCCCGGCAAAGTTGATGCCAGATTGGGAGGATTACCTTGTGCCCGTCCATTTCGCGTGCGAACAGTCCATTCAACTCTGCTCTCGTCCAATTCTTCGCGAAAAACGCAGGACTGAACACAACGACGCCGTAGCGAGAGTTTGACAGGCCGAGTTCGATGGAGTCGTGCAAGCTGTCGCCCACACGTAGGCTGAATCTGTCGTACCAAACCTTGAGACCTAGTTTGGACAGTTCATGTGCCAACGGCTCGACGAAGGTCGATTTGTCCTCTGAAGCATGCGAAAGAAAGGCGTCGTACTCAAACTCAGGCATGTAAGCAGATTACGCCAATCAGAGCCACAGTACCTTCACCGGGAGTCGGGTAGGGAACGGCATTGTTCCCGCTTGCTCGACGCTGGTCCTCCCTACCTTTCACTGTTTCGCCAGTGGCGGAAGGCCATCGTTTGACCCACCCGACGGGCCGGACTTCCTACCCGTAGCCGCCCGCGCACTTGCGGGCACTGAATCGCTCAGATCGTACTGGTACTTTCGTGCGATCAGGACGATGGGCGTGGTCACCGGAAGTCCATGTCTGCACGTCTCACTTTTGTTCTGCCATCGCCAGGTCGTTTCGCTACGGCGAGCGGCGGTGCGGGGATACAATCTAGTGTTCTCCGCTATGTACCTGCGGAGGCAGCACTTACCTGCGCGATTTCGAGCAGGAGACAAGGAGTACAGCCGTGAGCGATTCAGATGAACACGAACCAGACCTCAACCACTTCCATGTATGCGTCCATTGCGGAAGCGCATTCCGAAGAGAAGAATACGAAAGCAGGGCGCTCACTTCGGGCATCTATTTATGCCCGAAGTGCGGGCTCGAAGGTCCCCTCAATGTAGTGATACGGGAAGAGGAAGGTCGCACCGCTGGCAACGGCTGTCCTCCAGACAGGCTTTCATCCCGCTAAAGGCAGGCGGGCCTGCTGCGCCGGACGTGTGCTCGTCAATTTTCGTCCGGCGGCGCGGACAAATTCACTCACCAGGCGGGATTTGTTGTCGGCACGTGTCGCCAGCTTCGTCACCAGCCGGAGGCGCTCCTCCGCCAGAGGCCGCATCGTGACTCCGTCGCGGGCAATGCGCCAAGCTCCACCGCGAGTCAAGAACGCCACCCCTTGTGCGCCAAAATCAGTTCGGACGCTTCCTCGGCGGTCATGACGTGATGAATCGCGAGCGGTAACCCTTTCTCGATGCGACCCTCTGGATCATTCATGAAAATGCGGATTGACGTGCGGCGCGGGAAGAATCCAGTCATGCGCGCTAAATCCTCGAGTCGAAGCTCTTTTTTGCCTCTCAGCGGGATGATCTCTCGACAAGGCAATGTAGAGCGGAGCGTCGGCAACCATCAGGAGGCTGAGCTTGGGCGTGTCGGGAACGGCCGTGACCAACGCCATGTCCAGCTTCCCCACAGCGACCTGATGCGCGAGTTCGTGCGAGTAATTGCTCCACTGCTTGATCTTCAGGCCGGGATATAGCGGAAGCTGAACCGACAAAAGCGTCGTAACCAGAAACGGATCGGTGTAAGCGGACTTTCCGAAATTGAGAACCTCGTCGGCTCCGCGCGACGCCGCTGTTGCGTCAATACCGCGCGTTCGGCGTGCAGCAAGGCATGGCGGGCTTCCTGCACAAAATGGCGGCCGGGTTCGGTCAACTCGACAAGTTTGATGATTGCGCTCGAACAGGCGCAATCCGACCATCGCTTCCAATTCCATGATTCGTCTGCTCAGTGTCGATTGGTCGATGCGCAGCCGTTCGGCTGCTCGGGAGAAGTTGAGTTCTTCCGCCAAGACTATCGCGGCTTGCAGCAATCGAATTTCTGGTAGCACCATTGCAATCCTCCGAGATGAGACCTGGGCAGGACGGCAAGTTACATCAAATTCGCGTTTGGGAGGCCAAACGCCCGGATTCATGTTCGATGCAGCTCGGAAAACCGGTTGCACAAATTTGGTGAAGTTGCTCGTTATGCCCAACGTGCATAACGCTTTTCCTACTTTTCATTGGACGGCGGGACCTGTGCCAAACCAATCTGTTGGCAGCAAAGCGAGCGCCCGTGGGCTCGAGAGCACCGCGGATTTCAGGAGCATGACAGGGCCGATGGAGGTACGCCTTTATGGGTTCAATGCCAACAATGCAGGAGGCGGTCGATCTGCTGCTGACCGCCGAGGATGTCGCCCTCAAATTGAAGGTCAGCAAGGATTGGGTCTGGGATCATTCTTCCCGGAGATGGCCCTATCTGCCCGTCATTCGTATGAGTGACGGCGCGCTGCGCTACCGGGCGAGCGGAATCGAAGAGTTCCTGAAGGAACGGGAACGGGCCTCCCATTTACGGCGGAAACGCCGGTAAAATGGAGGTGACCCGTTTTTCCTCCCACACAGAAATACGAGGAACCGATGGGTAAATCGCACCAGAAGGGATGGGTGTCAGTCCGCGGAAAGAAGTGGTACGGATACTTCCGCCGGACGGTCATTGATCCAAAAACAAGGGAACCTAAAACCGTCTCCACTCCGGTCGCGCTCGGACTGAAAACCGAGATGACCAAGTACGAGGCGCGCGAGAAGTTGGAACTCGAAATCAAGAGGCTGACGGGGCAGATCACGGAAGATGGGGTTGTCAAGAACGGCAGCGTCACCTTCGGCTGGTTTGTCCATAACCGCTACCTGCCGCTGAAGGAGGCGGACTGGAAAGAGGAGACGGCCAAGACGAAGAAGTATCTCATCCAGGCCGATCTCGTCGATGCTTTCGAGGATGTTCGGCTCGAAAACATCGACAAACTCGATCTCCAGACCCACCTCAATCAGATGGCCAAAACACGGTCCAGAGACAGAGTGTTGCAAGCCAGAGCGTACATGCGGGCTATCTTCGCGGAGGCGGTCGAACAGGACTTCCTTCCCAAAGACCCCGCGCGCTCGATCAAAGTTCCTTCGGAACTGAAGGAAACCGACAAAACAACGCTCACATGGGACCAGCTCCGGGCTGCCTTGTCCAGGCTTCCTCTTCGGGACTGGATTGTGCTCAAGCTCGATATGTCCAATGCCCTGCGGCCGGGCGAACTGTTTGGGCTGAGGTGGAGTTGCTTCGATCCAGAACTCTGCCAGATCGAGATCAAGGAGACGGCCTACAAGGGGAAGATCCGTCCCTGGGGCAAGACCAAGGGAAGTCTCACGAAGATCCCGATTGCCAAACAACTGGCGGAAGAACTCCAGGCATGGCGCAAGCAGTGCCGGGAAGAACAGCAGCACAAGAAGAACTGGCATGGACCGACCGCGGATTCGCCCGATGCGTTCATCTTTCCGGGACGCAACGGCGGGTTCATCGATTCGAGTAACTACCGCAACCGGGTGCTGCACAAGCTGGCGAGGGAGATGGAACTGCCGAAACTGACGTTCCAGGTCATTCGCCGCACGATGGCGACGCTGGCCAAGGACATGGGCCACGTCAAGGACATCCAGGGAATGATGCGCCACTCTCGACTGGCCACCACCACGGATGTCTATATGCAGTCCCTTGAAGATGGGGTTCGTTCGACGGTGAACTCGATTCACGACGAGTTGAGCGGCACCGGCACGTGGGGATCAAAGCCATCCGCGACGGACCGGCCCAACCAAGCAGGCAAAGAGCAGAGCGCCGGCGAAAATCGCATCCGCGTCAGCGGAAACGGCGGGCACTCCGAAGCCGGTTCGCGGAGTGGTTTTGGAATTTGCGACAAGAATGCGACAAAGTCGAGGAAGGGAGGGAGCTTCTAAATGATTGATTTAATTGGTGGACCTGGTCGGGATCGAACCGACGACCTCTTCCATGCCATGGAAGCGCGCTCCCAAACTGCGCCACAGGCCCACATCGGAGGGGGCAACTTTTCTATTGTCACCGGTAGGGCGCAATTCGTCAAACTTGCACGTCAAACCCGCCCGTCAAATCCGCCCCTCGGACCCCGCCGTCAAGGCCGCCCATTCA
>CAWETV010000004.1:0-981925 GCA_963812095.1 uncultured Acidobacteriota bacterium
TTGATCACAAACAAAGAAGTTGTATTGGCAGGATCGGAAATCCATAGAGTGGTCTCGGACCATGCAGAGAAAGCCGTCATGAGACCCAGGATTATCAAGATTGCGGTCTTGCTCAAAATTCGTTTCATGCGGGCATTCATCACCTTTCGGAAATATTGATTGGCGTAGGAGTTTTCAAGCATCAGTGATACGCTCATCGGCGGGAAGTTCCGGACTTCCGGAAGATACAACCGAAAACCGGGAACTATCAACCTGAACAAAGCCGTTTCCAATCGTGTCTTGGCACCCCCACCCCCATTGCCGCGCTATACCTTCCAGCAAATCAGCTTGCTCTCAGTCATCTCTTCGATCGCGTATTTGGGGCCTTCACGTCCGAGTCCGCTCAATTTCACGCCGCCGTAAGGCATTTGGTCCACGCCGAAACTGTGGTACATCGTTGATCATGAAACCGCCGACGTGAATTTCGCGTGCTGCGCGGAAGGCTTTGAGAAGATCCGAAGATGTCTGGGCCGTCCCTCCCCCTGCAGTCCATAATCCGAGCGGTTGACCCTTTCGATCGCTTCGCCGAGATCGGCGTATTCGTAAATGCAGACGACTGGGCCAAAGATTTCGCGGCACGAGACCTTCTCTCTGTCGGAGACATCGCCGAGGACGGTGGGTTCGACCGTGGCATCTTTGCGCTTGCCGCCTGGCGACAACTTCGCGCCCCTGGCAACGGCCTCCTGAATCCAAGTCTCGACCCGCTTAGCTTCGTTCTCGCTGATGAGCGAGCTGATCTCAGTTTCGGGATCGTGCGGATGTCCGATGACCAGCTTTCGGGATCCGTCAGAAAGCGTTCGATGAACTCCGGCGCGATTCGTTGTTGGACAAAGATGCGCTGCAAGGAAATGCACACCTGTCCGGAGTTGGCGAAGGCGCCGGTGCGGCATCGCGGTACCGCCTCTTCCAAATTGGCATCCGCTTCAATAATCACGGCCGAGTTCGATCCCAGTTCCAGGGTGACGGGCCTGAGCCCCGCATCACGGCGAATCCCGATTCCCACTTCCGGGCTGCCGGTAAAGGTGATCATAGCCACGCGTGGATCGTGCACCAGCGCAGCACCGGCTGTGCCACCCGCTCCCGTTATGACGTTGAGTGCGCCCGCAGGCAGCCCACAATCAACAAAGACTTCGGCTAGTCTGAGGCTGCTGAGCGCGGTCGCCGAGGACGGTTTGAGCACGATGGCATTGCCTCCCGCCAGCGCGGGTCCGATCTTGTGCGTGGCGAGATTTAACGGGAAGTTAAACGGGGTGATGGCTTCGATAACACCTCGCGGTTCACGTACCGTCATGCCCCATCGCCCCTTGCCGCCGGGCGCCGCGTCCATCGGTACGATCTCGCCGTGAAGGCGATGCGCCTCTTCCGAGGAGAAGGCCAAAGTTGCAGCGGCACGTTCCATTTCGGTCCATGCTTCACGAATGGGCTTACCCGTCTCCGAGCTGACGAGCAGCGCGAACTCCTCGCGCTGCTTCATCATGGATTCCGCGGCGCCCCGCAGAATGGAAGCACGCTCATCGAGGGACATGGCGCGCATGACGGGAGCCGCGTCACAGGCGGCCGCGACTGCCGCTTCGACGTGCTGCGGCTCGGCGAGGTAAATGGTTCCCAACACCGCACCGTCGAAGGGGAGCACGACCGGGATCGATCGTGCACCGCGTACGGCCTTGCCGCCGATGTACATGGGGTACGCGATGGGTGTCATGGTTTCGTCAAGCAACATTTGGTGGTTCTTACCTTCTTTCTCGGTTTCCTTACCCCAGAACGGACTCCAGGGCGGATTCGATGATTCCCAACGCCTCGTCAAATTGGCCGTCAGTAATGGACAACGGCATCAGCAACCGCAACACGTTGCCATAGGGCCCTGCACTCAACGTCAGCAAGCCGTGTTCGTAACAATAAGAGATAACCTTCTTCGTCATCTCGCCATCGGGCTCGCGCTTTTCTCGAGTTTTTACCAGTTCGAATGCCTGCATTGCACCAAGGCCGCGGACGTCGCCGACTTGTGGCCAGCGCGATTGCCACATGGCGGCGCAGACCCGAAACCTTTCGCCGAGCAGATTGGCGCGGGCTGACAAATTGTCGCGATGTATGACGGCGATGGTGGCCAGGGCAGCCTCACAGGAGAGCGGATTGCCTCCAAAGGTTCCACCAATAGCACCGGGAAAGGGGCTATCCATGATTTCCACCCGGCCGGTGATTGCGGCGATAGCAGTCCGCCGCCCAGCGCTTTCGCGCTGGTAATGATATCCGGCTCTATTCCCAGGCGTTCCGACGCGAACATCGCTCCGGTGCGCGCAAAGCCGGTCTGCGGCTCATCGACGATGAAAACGATCCCGTGACGCCTGCAGATTTCCTGCAAACGCGGCAGAAATCCTCGGGGCGGAACGATAAGCCGCCTTCGCCCTGTACGGGTTCGACCAGTACCGCGGCCACTGACTCCGCTGCAACCTGACGGACGAAGGTGTCTTCCAACGCTTCGGCGCAGACCAGATCACAGTTGCCGCACTTGCGTCCATAGGAACAGCGATAACAGTTGGCGAACGGAATGCGGTAAACATTGCCCGGAAACGGACCAAACCCCGCCTTGTACGGCTTGGGCTTGCCCGTGAGCGCCATCGTTAGCGACGTACGTCCGTGGAAAGCATCTTGAAAACAGATCACGGAGGACCGTTTGGTGTGGCAGCACGCAATCTTGACAGCATTCTCGACTGCTTCAGCGCCGCTGTTCACAAAGAAGGTTTTCTTCGCGAACGTTCCGGGGGTCAACTCGTTCAGTTGTTCAGCCAGTTTAATGAAACTCTCGTAGGCGACTACCTGAAAGCAGGTATGCAGAAAATGGTCGGCCTGACGCTTAACAGCTTCAACCACGAGGGGTGCGCGGTGACCCGCGTTGACGACTCCGATACCGCCCGTGAAATCTATGAAGACATTTCCGTCCACGTCTTCGAGCAGCGCCCCCTCCGCTTCTGAAACGTAGACTGGATAGTTTTGTGAAACGCCGCGAGGGACTGCCGCTTCGCGCCGCCGATTCAACTCCAGCGTCCGGGGACCGGGGATGGGGGTATTTACCTTGACTGAGTTCATTCGTACCACCCGATGGGCTGTTCGTTCAGATTGACATGAACCTGTTTGGTTTCCAGGTACTCTTCCATCCCCAGGGACCCAACTCGCGGCCGAATCCGGATTGCTTGAAGCCGCCCCAGGGGGCTTCCACATATGTGGGCTGCATGTGGTTGACCCAGACGATACCCGCGCGAATCTTCCGGATCGTGCGGAAGGCCTTGAATATGTCACGCGTCCAGACAGCTGCGGCCAGTCCGAAGGGGGTGTCGTTGGCAATCGCAACAGCCTGCTGCTCGCCTTCGAACGGAATGACGCAGGCAACGGGGCCAAAAATTTCCTCCCGGGCGATACGGGAACCATTGTCAACGTCGTAGAAGATGGTCGGCTCGACATAGTATCCTTTGGCAATCGAAGGCGAACGGCCACCCCCGATGGCCAGCTTCGCCTCTTTCTTGCCAACTTCCTGATAAGAGCGCACACGGTCGTACTGCTCCTTGCTAACCAGCGGTCCCATCTTCGTGCCGCGATCCAGAGGCGCTCCCAGTTTGATCCGTTTGGCCTTCTCGGTCATGGCTTCTACGAACTTGCCGTAAATCGAACACTCGACGAGGATGCGGCTTCCGGCCGAGCACACCTCGCCCTGGTTGATAAAGACACCGAACAGTGCGCCATCGATGGCGGCCTCAAAATCGGCATCGGCGAAAAAGATGTTGGGCGACTTGCCCCCGAGTTCCATAGTGACGCGCTTAACCGAATTGGCAGCGGATTTCAGGATGGTCTTTCCCACCTCGGAGCTGCCGGTAAATGCGATCTTGTCCACACCGGGATGCGCGGTGAGTGGCACACCAACCCCCCGCCCCGTTCCTGTGACGATGTTGACCACGCCCCTAGGAAGACCAACCTCCTCGAACCACTTCGCAATTTCCAGCGCCGTGAGAGGAGTATGCTTGGAGGACTTCAGTACGCACGAACAGCCAGCTGCCAGCGCGGGTGCGAGCTTCCATGCCGCCATGAGCAATGGATAATTCCACGGGACGATCAGCCCGGCGACGCCCATCGGTTCGCGTAGAGTGAAGCTGAGGGCGTTGTCTGGCACCGGGTTGACTTGGCCGAGAACCTTGTTGGCAAGTCCGCCGTAGTATTCGAAACAGGTCGCAACATCGGCAATGTCGAATTCAGCCTCTACAATCGGCTTGCCCGAGTTACGCGACTCTAGCTCGGCAAGCGCGGCGGAGTTCTGGCGGATCTTCTCGGCCAAGCGAAGCAGTAGGCGTCCGCGCTCCGCCGCCGTCGTTTGGCTCCAGGGACCGTCATCAAAGGCGCTCCTGGCGGCGGTAACCGCGCGGTCCACATCTTCGGCTCTTCCCTCCGGCACCCACGCCATGACCTCTTCCGTCGACGGATCGTAGACGGGTAACAGGGCTTCGCTGCTGCCCTCCACCCAGTCGCCGCCGATGAACATTTTGAATCTTTGATGCCCCTGCACGTCCTGACTTGCTCCAGTCATATCACTCCTCTTTCAGAACCAACACGGCCTGGAAAATACTTTCGGTTAAGGTCCCTTTCACCTCGCACAACGCATAACTATAGGTAACATTTCCGGCACTGCAAAGAACTCCGGCAAAGCCTTCCTGTCTCTGTCGTGCGGATAGGATCGTAGATACTGGTCTCAACAACAAACAACCGGAGTCAGCCATATTCCTGACCCCGCTGCTATTGTGAATCGCGCTTCTCCAATTTCTTGTTCATCGGTTTCGGAGATGCCGGCAAACCATCACTGTTTTCCATGTCCCAGAGCCATCTCCACGAACCGTCAGCTTGTCGCTGCAATATGACCACATATCTCCCTCGATCAGCGACCAATTGACCACCGTCGTTGGGCATCGCCGTAAACTGGTATGTTCCACGCTCAAAGGCCCAGTCTCCAGCAAGTATCCTGTCCTCCATGGAAATTTCAAAGCTGCCGGGGGTAAATTCGGCGAAGAAATTCTTATTGATCTTCATGATCGCCGGCCGACTAGTTTCAGCAGAGTGATTCGCAGGAAGAAAGACCGCATCATCGCAGTAAAGACTTGCAATGCGTGCGGCATCGGCGGCTTTCCAAGCTGATATATATTCGGTGAATGTGGCCTCAATAGCGGCCAATTCGGTCTCCAGGGCCGGACTGACGTGCTTAGTCATCAAGCATCTCCTTTTTGTTCCCGTTCTTCGCATTGCTCTTGGATGCGAGCCTCAAACCAGATGCTCTGGTTCATGGCAACTGAGAGGTGTGTTGCCCGTTCCCCGTGCCAAGGTATGCGGCCCCGAGAACGGGCAACCAATACTAGAATATGAGCTTGAGCGCGAACTGGAGCTCACGCGGAGCTGCGTTAAGAGATGTTGCCGTAATGGCTCCGAAGGAGCCCGCACTTGTGGCAACACCATTGGAATCGTAACCAAAGATAGTGTCATTCGGATAGGAAAGGCCCGGTGTGTTGGTGAAATTGAAGGACTCGGCGCGGAACTGCAACCGCATGGCCTCGAAGAATGCAATCTCCCGGGACAAGGATATATCCGCCTTTCCCAGGTGCGGACCGTAGTATTGATTGCGGCGCTCGTTGCCAAAGGTGTTGGCCGTTTGCATCTGGAACGCCGAGGTGTTGAACCACTCGGTAGGGGAACGGTGGGAGAGATTCGCCGACCCGATCACGTCGGGACGGTCCGCCATCAGGCCAGGCACCCCGCTCACTGCGATTGCATTCAAGACCGTAAAGGGCTGTCCCGTCTGCCAGCTAGTGGCCAGATTAACCGCCCAGTCCCTCACCAACTTGTCAAACAGATGATTTGACGACTTGCCGAACGGCAACTTGTAGTCGAGCATTCCCGTGACGCGATGACGTATGTCCAGATCGCCGTTGCCCCAGTCATACTGCTGCCATCCTTTGGTGAATTTGGGCGCGGCAGCGTTGGCAAAGTTGTCGACCGGACAGGGTCCGATGATGCATTCCATCGATCCTTCTTCGCCCTCCGTATAGGATCCCGCATTATCGATGAGGTGCGACCAGGTATAGTTTGCCGTGAAGGTTAGTCCGTTCCTGAGGCGACGTACAAACGTAGCTTCCAAAGCGTGATACTCCGACGTGCCTTGGGATGCTACCGGCGAAATGTTCGCGCCGGGCAAGCTTGGAATCTGATAGTTACAACTGGCACACGACGGCTGGTTAATATTTCCGTGAAACGCGAGATCACGCCCAAGATTACCGAGATAGCCAATCGTCAGCAGACTACCACCCAACTCCTTCTGCATTTGAAGACTGAGTTGCTCGATATAACTGTTGCGACCGTGGATGTCAACGGCAGCTATCGCCTGGTCACCATAGTTCTCTGGATTGGCGGTTGAAAGATTGATGGAGGGCGCTGGCAGGCCGGCAGCCAGAAGGGCGCGGCCGCTGGTTTCAGAGGCAAATTGTCCCGCACACGGGGTGGAAGCAAAAGGAGCCTCACCGCATCCATACGAGAAATTGTAAGGAGCATTTTTCATCATCGCAGTCTCGTCATATGTCGTGGGAAAGAAGGTCAGGCCAAAGCCTCCCCGAAGCACCACCCCGTGACCCAGCGAATCCGAAAAGCCAATCCGCGGCGCCAGGTCCCTGTAGCTGGTCGACACATTCGCGGCAGCATTGCTGTGTTGGTCGCCGGGCAGAGAAGGAGACACCAGCAGATTTACCCTGGGATCGAAGTTCGATATGTAACCTTTGGTTTCCGTAAAGGGCGTAAAGATGTCGTAGCGAACTCCGAGATTGAGCGTCAGGTTCTTCGTGACGCGCCAGTCGTCCTGAACATACGCACTCGGTTCCCAGGTCCGGTAATTGTATTCTTCCAGCGAATTGTTTCGGCCCTCTGCCAACGCGTCGCCTAGTAGAAGATCGGCAAGAGCATTTCCTGTCGGCTCGCCGTTCAGCATCGCCCCGCCGTCGAAAGAGAAGGAGCCTGCACCCTGCATGCTTTGGAAGCTGTGCATTTGCCGGCGAATTAAGACCACTCCGGCCTTGAGACTGTGAGCGTTCTTTGTCCAGGTCAAGGAAGCGTTGTACTGAAACGCGTTTTCGATGGTAATGACAGGAGTGAAAGCGAACTCGCCAAGACTCGCATAATTGCCGGTAAGGAAGCTTAGTACCGGGATCCCGGTAACATTGTCGGTGCTGTTGATACAGCTCACCGAGTTGCAGGGAAAACCAAGTTCGGTAGCGGCATTCTTTCCGTTCAGAGTACCGGCGTCGTTAGCGTTACGCAAATAGCCCGCTTTCAGCTCCAGCAATAGGGTGGGGCGGTAGATATGTAAGTAGTCCAAACCGAGACCCTGCTGACGCTGTTTCGCTGTGCCCGGCGTGGCATTGAGTCCCCACCCACTGGCTCCGCCGGGTTGGATTGATTCCGAACCGGAGGCCGTCTGAATGGTCTTGGCCGGCAAGGTCCCAGGAATAAAGGTAGTCGTGTCATTAAAGGTGTAACGCCCAAATAGCGAATCGCTGCCTGAGAAGTGATGGTCCACGCGTCCATCGAAGGTGGTGGCGAACTGCGTTTTGTTCGGTGCGCTCTGGAAGTTATAACTCTGTCCAGTAACATTCGGGGCCGGATACATCTGGAAGTATTCTTTGCCGATCTGATTAATTTGGCCGGCAGGAATCACGGGACCTCCTATATCGGAAAAATCTCCGATCGTGGTCTCTTCGGCAAGAGTAGGAACTGTAGCCGTTAGGGTAAGTCCTGCCACTATTCGCAGCGCTTCGTAGTCGGCAAAGAAGAACGTTTTGTTTTTCTTGATGGGACCGCCAAGGCTGCCGCCAAATTGGTTTTGCCTCAACTCCGGCTTGTTTCCGGTGGTGGCAAAGTAATCCCGCGCATCGAAGGCGTTATTGCGGAGGAATTCGTAGACGGAGCCGTGAAAACCGTTCGTTCCGGACTTGGTAATCACATCGACTACGCCCCCGCCCGTCCGGCCAATTTCCGCCGGATACTGGCTGGTGAGAACCTTGACCTCTTGGATGCCGTCGATCGATGGACGGATAATGACGACTCCGATGTAGCGCCCGTTGTTGTCCATGCCGTCAATCAAATTATTGTTGAACATGGCGCTTTGCCCGTTTGCTGAAAACGCCGAGGTCTGACGCCGGTCATCGGCCACCACACCGCTGCCCCAGGAAGTTGACAAGCCTTGGGTCACGCCCGCCGAAAGTTGGACAAGATTGAAAATGTTGCGGCCATTCAGCGGCAGATCTGCAACATTCTGGGCAGTGAGCAGGGTTCCGATGGTGGAAGTGTCAGTCTGTAAGCCGATCGCCTGCGCCTGAACCTCGACCGTCTCCGAAACATTCCCGGTGGTCAGCTTGACGTCCAGTCTTGCCCGATCCCCTGCGGACAAAGCAATGTCTTTGACTTCATAAGCACTGAAACCCGGTGCCTGGACCTTAAGCGAGTAGTTGCCCACTGGCAACAGGTTGAAAATGTAACTACCGCTTTCGCTGGTGGTGGCCGTGCGACTATCGGAGGTGCCAGTGTTGCGAACTGTGACGTTGGCATTGGGAATTACTGCCCCGGTAGGATCAGTCACGGTGCCAAGAATGTCGCCCGTGATCACCTGCGCCTTCGAAACTGGCGAAAACAGCAGCAGAAACGTAGCGATTCCCAGAGTGAAAGAGCACATCGCATGCCGACAGAAAATCTTCATCCCCGGCCCTCTTCTGAGCATCTCGAACATCATCATTTCTTGCCCTCCTGAAAATAGGCCACTTGTCAAATCGACGCATTCACGCCGTTACCTGGATATTCTCTCCACAAGTTAGTGTCAACGGGATTTTATCCCCACGAGAAGGCCAAGCGGCAGGAAGCAGCTAAGTATAAGTTGTATAGTGAGTTAGGTGCCATAATCTCGCTGCGCCGTGTAGTCGCAACCTTATACACTTCGTGCAAGGTTTGTCCAACGCAAGCAAGAGGAAGGTCCCTTGGGGTTTGGCGGCATGCGCTTGGTGACCAAGCAACGCTTTTACAGTTCCATGCCACCGAGACGTAAGAATTCCATCTTCAGAAATTCTGCGATCTCGTTGACAACGCCAAAAGCGCGACTCCCAATGTTCAAGCGGCAGTAGCTGTAGCCGAGCGTCCAACTTCGGCCATCCTTCACCGCCGTCAATCTCATTCATTCAGGTTTCAGAAGGTGAGGGGGGCATTTATCCACAAGACCAGGCACTCGTGGTCTGTCAGGGTGCACCATCGATGCGCCTGGGTGCTCTTGAAATAGAGGGCATCGCCCGGTCCAAGCAAATAGCGTTCGATTTCATCGAGCCATAGCTCGAGTTTGCCCTCCAAGAGATACAAAAACTCTTCGCCCTCATGGCAATAGGACCCTCCGCTGGCGGTCCGCGGCGCAATGCGCATTAAGTGCGGCTCCATCAAGGTTGTCCCAACTGCCAGCAGTTCCATTTGAATTGCCGGCCCCGAATTAAGGATGCGGCGATCCTTGCGACGCACGAGCTTTGCATGTTCGGCGCCGATATTAAAGAAGGACAGCACATTTGTTCTGTATACCTTGGCAAGTTTCGCCATGGTCGCAAAAGGTATTGCCCTGCTGCCTTGCTCGACCGCCGCCAAAAAACCGCTAGACCTGCCGATTTTCTTGGATACCTCGGTCAGCGAGAGGCCAAATTCTCGCCGGAGGCTCTCTAGCCGCGCAGGAACTTCAGGCAGCAAATCTTCGCGCAACGACGGGATCGTCTCCATACCTCGCTGTTCGCATAATCGAATTCCGGCTATGTTTACGTGTTTCGCCTTCCGCAGATGTTTAATCCGCTTTAGATACGCAACCGTGTCGCGCGAATAGAGTCGATAGCCTCCCTCGGTACGCAGAGCTTTGAATAATCCAAGCTTCTCCCACTTGCGCAGACATGAACGGCTGACACCAACTAGCTGCGCTACTTGACCGATTCTGAAATACTCGCAAGCTTTTCTCATAACGTTTTCGAATCCGGTGTTGAAAAGACTGCTTTATTCTATCCCCGCATCGGCACGATCCGAGAACTCATCCCTTTCTCTACACAGGTCGGCCTCCCGCTGTCCCTCGCCAAAACCCCACCGCGCAATAAACCGGCGTGTTTTTAACCGTAAAGAGGGGTTGTGAAAACGGCGAAAAGGAAGCCAACGAAGTAGGCAGAGCAGAGTAAAGGCATGGCAGGCGGGTCATAAACGGGCTTGGATGCTGCGGCAGGCTCACTGATCCTGCAGGCGCGTGTGCACCTTTGCTCGATGATTGTTTCGGTAGGCTCAAGCCGCGAGTTTGTAGCGATGGTGCAGCCCGCCCACTCTCGGAGAGGAAACGATCCGGCACGAGGCGCGCGGATTCGTTTCCGCCGCACGCCCACCGGGAGTCTGCTTCTTCAGACCGAGGTGCGTTCGGACAAGGGCCGGAATGCCTGTTTTGGGGCGAAAATGGCTTTCTCAACGGCTGATAATCGGAGATTGGCATTGTTTGAGGCGCCTCAGATTTTCGCACCAATCCAAACTGGAGATTTCGTTGGTCAAGCCTCCCCCGAGCGTGATTTGGCAGGCGTGAAGCTCACTCAAGAGACTCGATAGCGAACCTCTGGCTTTCGCAATCTCAAAAGCAGCTTGGCTCGATATTGTCTTGGGGTCCGAATAGGGTTTGCCTAGAGGGACGGATATGATTCCAAGAGAAGGGCTGTACGACCTCGTCTGGTCGATGCCCATGACGAAGGCAGCAAAGAAGTTCTCGGTCTCGGGGAGCTACTTGGCCCGTATTTGCGCGCTTCTTCGTGTTCCCAGGCCACCCAGGGGGTATTGGGCAAAGCTGGAAGTCGGGAAGGCGCCGGCGCGACCAACACTACCGGAGGCACTGCCGGGCGATGAATTGTTCTGGTCACAAGAGGGCGATCCACCTGTGCCTCAAGCCCGCGCCATTACCGCTACACCTGAGCCAGGCGCAACCGAAAGTGCGTCGTCCGGTCACAGGCATTCATGGCCTCATCCAAGGCGCAAAGCAGCACTATGAAACTGGCTACAAAATTGAAGAGGGGCAATTGCTTCGGCCTTACAAGCGGCATTTAGTTGACGTAACCGCGTCGGCCGCAGGGCATGATAAGGCGCTCGCCTTTGCAAACGATCTATTCAACGCCTTTGAATCTGCCGGCCACCGCGTGTGCTTTGCGCCTTCAAACGAGCCCTTCTCGCGGCACCACATTGATGAGCACGAGGAAATCCCAGAGTCTAAAGAACACCATTACGACAACCACCTGTGGGCGCCTTCGCGCCCAACTGTTGTGTACGTCGGCACAGTTCCGTTCGGGTTGGCGATCATCGAGATGACAGAAGCGGTCTTGATGCGTTACGCAAACGGTAAATACATCCACGAGTCCGATTACAAACCGCACAAGATGTCGCGAGCCTATGCGGATCACACCTGGACGACAACGCAACACATCCCTTGTAGCCGTCTTCGACTCGTGGTCTATTCTCCCTATCGAGATGTTTCCTGGTCGGTGTCGTTTCAGGAAACCGGGCACGAACGCTGACTCAAGACATCGCGAAGATTGTTCGGTCGATTGAGAATTCTACCGAGCAGGCGCGCAAGGAGATTATCGAGGCGGAGCAAAGGGCAGAGGCGAGGCGGCAAGAGCTGGAAGAACAGCACGCGAGATGGGAACGAGAAGAGGATCAACGGCAAATCGCACGCTCCATCAAGGAGAGCCGTGAGCAACTGGAACAGGTGATCAAATCCTGGGCGGCGGTCGTAAGCATTGAGCAGTTCTTCAAATCCGTTGAAGAGCGAGCGGGCACGCTGCCCGAAGAACAACGAGGACAGGCACTCGAACGCCTCCAACTCGCTCGAGAGTTCATCGGCACACAGAATCCGCTCGACTTCTTCCGTTCCTGGAAGACGCCTAGCGAACGATACCGCCCTAGGGCCGATAGAGGACCGACGGTGTGAATAGACGGCGGAGAAGAAGAAGTTCTCCCCTCGCGAGGAAGAGGTGCTGTTGCTCAGGCTCGAGGCAATGAAGTATCGAGAAATTGCGCATCATTTGGGCATCACAGTTAACTCCGTCAACACCTGCTCGCGCGCGCAATCCGGAAACTTCAGAAGGCTTTATCGCAAACGGAAAAGGAAAGGGGAGATGAAAATGCAAGTCGACCAAGCGATGCCGGCAGTAGGCCGGTCGTGCACTCCGGGGCATCCAGAGGACGCCCGGCGTCGAGGATGATGCGGTCGCCCTGCGAGTGCTCAATCTCGATGCGAGTACCACCGATCTGCCGCGTACCGCGGTGAACAGTCACCGGCCTGCCCGAAATCGCCCGCCCGGGGAAAGATCAACTACGCCTACGTGAAGAAGATCTTCCCGTTGGCATTGCTTAACCAAGCTGAAACCTACGAGGCAGCAGGCAGTTGATCGGCAACTGGCCCAGTTGCCTGCGATGAACCGGATAGATCTGCAGCAGCTTTGGAAGGAGCTTTTCGGCCAGGAGCCAAGCCCCGTTCTGCGGCGCGAAGTGATGGTGCCGATTCTCGGCTACAGCATCCAAGAAAAAGCCTTTGGAGGCTTGAAAGAGTCCACCGCTCGCTTGCTGCGAGAGCTGGTTGGGAGCAATGCCAGTGAGGTCAAACTTGCAAGCCGACCTAAAGTCGGCACGCGCTATGTACGCGAATACAACGGCAAACTGCATGAGGTCACAGTGCTTGATGCGGGCTACGAATACGAAGGTTCAAGCTACCGCAGCCTGACGGAAATCGCCAAAGTCATCACCGGCGCCAAATGGTCCGGTCCGGCCTTCTTCGGGCAAAAGCGTAAGGCAAAGGAGGCGACCGCATGACTCCACGAATTCGCTGTGCCATTTACACCCGCAAGTCCACTGACGAGGGGCTGGAGCAGTCCTTCAACTCGCTTAAAGCTCAACGTGAGGCTGGTGAGGCCTATGTGAAAAGCCAGCAACACGAGGGCTGGCAGACGATCTCCACGCATTACGACGACGGTGGCTTCTCCGGCGGCAACATGGAGCGGCCGGCGCTCAAACAAATCATGGACGACATCCAGGCCAATAAGATCAATGTGGTCGTGGTCTACAAGGTCGACCGCCTGACGCGATCCCTGGCCGATTTCGCCAAGATCATCGAGCAATTCGACAAGCATGGCGTCAGCTTCGTCTCGGTCACGCAGCAGTTCAACACCACCACTTCGATGGGCCGGCTGACGCTCAACGTGCTGCTTTCCTTCGCTCAGTTCGAGCGCGAAGTGACCAGCGAACGCATCCGCGACAAGATTGCCGCCTCGAAGAAGAAGGGCATGTGGATGGGAGGGAGCGTTGCGCTTGGCTACGAGGTGCGCGATCGCAAACTCGCTCGTCAATGAGCCAGAAGCTACCACGGTGCGCTTGATCTTCCGCGAGTTTCTGCGTCTGGGCAGCGTGCTCCGCCTCGAGGAATGGCTGCGTGAGAACAACGTACGCAGCCGACTCGGCAACAACATTATGCGCGGTCCGCTTTACACGATGCTGCACAACTCGCATTACATCGGCCTCGTCCGGCACAAGAAGGAGACATACCGAGGCGAACACGCTGCCATCATCGACGGCGAGACCTGGGACAAGGCACAGGCACTGCTCGATGAGAATCTCAATGGCGATAGGCGAAAAGCGCGTTCCACAAAATCCAGCCTCTTCACTGGCGTGATCTTCGACTCGAACGGCACGCGCTACTCGCCCTCGCACGCCACGAAGTACGGCCGCCGCTACCGCTACTACACGTCACAGGCTGTGATCCGAAAGAATGGTAGCTCCAACATGCCTGCGCGCATTCCCGCTCCCGATATCGAAAAAGCTGTCATCGAACGTATCGTGGATCTGCTGCGCACACCTAAAGAACTGCTTGACCTGCTGCGGACAAACCTGCTCAATGCAGACACTGATCCAACGATCGGCTTCTACACGGCTGTCATGGATCAGGCGAACAAAGCCGCCACTAGCTGGAACAAGCGCTCTGCCCCGGATCGCGAGCGGTTCCTCAAGGCCGTCATCGACCGCGTTGTTATTCATTCCGACCACATCGAGGTTCTACTGCGCTTGTCTCTGCTGATCCAAAATCTCATCGGTGTTGATTCAACCGGCCAAGGTCCATCATCTACCGAAAAATTCGCGACGATCGTTTCAATAACCTGCCCTTTCCGCCACGTCCAGCACGGCCGCGCCTTGCGTCTCATCGTTGGCGATGGTCAACTGGCCAACGGCAGGAGCCGCCGATCCATCCTCAGAGCCTTAGCTCAAGCCCAACTCTGGCGCCAGCAGATCGCGGATGGCAAGGCGGCTTCTCTCTACACCCTCGCCCGCCGCGACGGCGCCGACGGATCGTGGGCGAAAAAGATCTTCCCGCTTGCCTTCCTGAGCCCCGCCAGCACGGAGTCAATCCTCCGCATCAATACTGACCTGACTCTCCAAGCCCTGCTCGCCGATATTCCGATGGACTGGAGCCGGCAGAGCGTCCGGTAAACGGCCCGCCCCAGGCTGCGCCAGTGTCGTTGGCGCTTGGGATTCTGGTTTTGCGCCGCCTGCGAAAGGACACGGGAGAATTAGACGGGCTCATTGAAGGGTACTCTTCCGGCATCCCCGAAACTCTCCGACCACTTTCGAGCTTAGAAGGACACACGGCATTTTGCGTTCAGAGAACTGCGCCGATCTGCACCGGAGTCTGCGCACGAGGAGAATCCTCTCCCGTGTCTTTGCCGGGCAATAATCAGCGAGTTTGCGGGGAAATTCGAAGAAACTGACGGCGTCTTGTATTGTAAGTCGTTGATTCTAGACTAGATGGTGGACGCGGAAGGAATCGAACCTTCAACCTGTCGGTTAAGAGCCGAATGCTCTGCCAGTTGAGCTACGCGTCCCTGAGAGGGCGGACGAGGCGCAGCGAAGGTTGATGCCGCACGGTTCCCGGGCGAGATCAATCTCTCTTGCCTCTTGAAAAATATAGCACACGGCCGCTGAGTACTCCAAAGGAAGCGCGGCAGTGAGCCTCCCGTGCCAGTCTTCCCGGCAGCGCGCGCTGGCTGCTCTCCCTCCAGCTCCGCGGGAGTTGCCGGCGCGCTTTGGACTTCGTTCGGTGCGGAAGGCCAGCAGCATCTCCGCGGGAAGAGCATATTCCGGGCCTTAACGGGAATATAGGATGCACTCTATATATAGGATGAACTCTATCCTCGGGATGGTCTATGGAGATCAGATGTCGAGGTTCTTTACGTCCAGCGCGTTGTCCTCGATGAACTTGCGGCGGGATTCCACGTCCTCCCCCATCAGCGTGGTGAAGATGGCGTCGGTTTCTGTGTAGTCTTCGAGCTTGACGGAGAGCAGCGTGCGCCGCTCGGGGTCCATGGTCGTCTCCCACAACTGCGTGCTGGTCATCTCGCCCAGTCCTTTGTAGCGCTGCACCTGGTAATCCTTCTTGCCCTCTTCCACGATAAAAGCAAAGAGCTCGCGCGCGGTCTGTTTCTCGACCGGCTCCCGCGGAATGCGGGAAGCGCGCTTTGGAACCTTCGCTTCGCTCTGCGCGCCCTCCTGATCTTCACTTTCCTCCTCGGTGCGGCCAGGCGTAGTTTTCGCCGAGTACTCGATCAGGAACGGCGGCTCAAGGTATTCCTTGATCAGCGTGTACTTCGACATCATCTGACGGAACTCGGGGCTGGAGGCCAACGTCCAGTCGATGCACCGTGGGACGCCCTGGGCAGGGGTAAAGCAGATCGACCAGGTGTGGTGCTCGTCGTCCTCGACCGGCTCGGCCACTTTGAACTGGAATTCATCGGCGAGCTCGACAAGTTGCGCATGCAATGCGGAAATCTTCTCGGGAATCTCGCTGCCGTACTTTGAGGCGAAGTCGGAGCGATGCGTCAGCTCAGCGCGCGCCACCAGCTCTGTAAGTCGCTCGTTGCGGATTCGTTTGTCGACCTTCTCCACGAAACCCAGGTACTCGTTCAGCGTGGAGATAAAGCGCGCCAGATCGGCGCCCTCAATGCGGCCGGCCGCCTCCCCGTGCCGAACAATCATTCCTTCCGAGGCGCGGCGCACCATCACACGCATGAACTCCCGGTCGTCTTTGATGTACTGCTCGAAGCGGCCCTTCTTGATTTTGTAGAGTGGGGGCTGTGCGATGTAGATGTGATCGCGCTTGATCAGCTCCGTCATGTGGCGGAAGAAAAATGTCAGCAGCAGCGTTCGGATGTGCGAGCCGTCCACGTCGGCATCGGTCATCAAAATGATCTTGCCGTAGCGGATTTTGGCCGCGTCGAAATCGTCCTTGCCGATGCCGCAGCCGAGGGCGGTGATCATGGCGCGGATTTCTTCGTGGCCCAGCATCTTGTCGTAGCGCGCCTTCTCCACATTCAGGATCTTGCCCCGCAGCGGCAAAATGGCCTGGAACCTGCGGTCCCGGCCCTGCTTGGCGGTTCCGCCCGCGCTCTCGCCCTCCACCAGGTACAGCTCGCAGCGCTCCGGACTGCGTTCCGAGCAGTCGGCCAGCTTGCCCGGCAGCCCGCCCCCATCCAGCGCCCCCTTGCGCCGAGTCAGGTCGCGGGCCCGGCGCGCCGCCTCGCGCGCTCGCGAGGCCTCGATGGCTTTGTTGATGATCTTGCGCGCGACCGGAGGATTCTGTTCCAGAAACATTCCCAACCGTTCGTTGACAAAGGCCTGCACGGTGCCGGCGATGTCGGAGTTCAATTTGCCCTTGGTCTGGCCCTCGAACTGCGGCTGCGGCAGCTTGACGCTGACCACCGCCACCAGCCCCTCGCGCACATCGTCGCCGCTCAGGTTCTCCTTCACGTCTTTGAAGAGGCCCATCTGCTGGCCTATATAGTTGATGGTCCGGGTCAGCGAAGTGCGGAAACCGGAAAGGTGCGAGCCGCCATCGACCGTATTGATGTTGTTGGCAAAGCTGAACACCGTCTCCGAATAGGTGTCGTTGTACTGGAGCGCGATCTCGATCTCCACGCCGTCCCGCGAAGCCTCCATCAAGATCGGCTTGTCATGCAGCACTGCCTTGCCGCGGTTCAGGTGGCGAACGAACTCCGCGATCCCGCCCGCATAACGGAACTCGGCGCGCCGCGCCTCGCCCGTCTTGGAGTCCGCTGTGCGCTCGTCGGTGAGCGTGATCTCAAGGCCCTTGTTCAGGAAGGCCATCTCTCGCAGCCGTTGCGCCAGCGTGTCGTAGTTGAATTCGGTTGTGGCGAAGATCGATTTGTCCGGCAGAAAGTGCACTCGTGTTCCGCGCCGCTTACTGGTCCCCGCCTTGCGTAACTCGCCGACCGGAATGCCGCAACTGAAATCCATCTCCCAGGTGTGGCCGTCACGCCAGATCTCCACATTGAACTCCTGCGACAGAGCGTTGACGCAGCTTACGCCTACGCCGTGCAGTCCGCCGGAGACTTTGTACGAAGAAGAATCGAATTTGCCGCCTGAATGCAGCTTGGTCAAAACTACCTGCACAGCCGGCATGCGCTCGCCGCCGGCCAGATCCATCATGTCCACCGGAATGCCGCGCCCGTCGTCGACCACGGTGATGGAGTTGTCCACGTGGATCGTTACGTCGACCTTCTTCGCGTATCCGGCCAGGGCCTCATCGACGGAGTTGTCCACCACCTCGTAGACAAGATGGTGCAGACCCATTTCCCCGGTCGAGCCAATGTACATGGCGGGCCGCAGGCGCACCGCCTCAAGCCCCTCCAGCACCTTGATGTTCTCGCCGGTGTAGCTGCCGTTCTCGGTGGACGGGGAAATGTCGCCGATCAGATCCGTCGCCATAAGTGTCCCTTCTCAGGACTGGCGGTTACCTGCCAGTGTTCGCGGTACCCTAGTGCCTTCGTTGGACGTTACTATCTTGAGTCCTGCCGCCAAGGGGCTCTGAGCCGCCTCGGAGCCGCAATCGCACAGGGATCCAGCAAAATCGCAGTCACCCCCGCACCCTTTCTATTGCGTGCCTGGAGTGAGCCATAACCGCTAGGAAGAAGTGGGCTTTACGCTCGCGTGCACAGGTAAATTTTATCACGTCGGAAGGGTCTGCCGGCTGTTTGCCTTGAGGCCTTATATCTTCTCTTTTTCTTCGCAAATTCAGCCTTTCAGATAATTACTTAGGTAACCATACTGATTACCGACGTATTATTCATGAAAAAGATGGACTTGTTTAGATTTTTGGTCTATTATTCTCACTGTAGAAAGACTCTGAAAACTTGAAAGGGGTTACCTCTGATGAAATCCGTTATCCGCTTTTTCGCTCTCTTCGTCGTCGTTGCTGGCACCGCTGCTTTGGCTCTTGCGCCGAAATCGAACCACGTGGTTGTTCCGAATCACCTGGCGTCCACGGACGGCTTCCCGGTTCCGCTTTGCGGACCCTACATGCCCGGCTGCAATCAAGTCCGCTGAACCAAGCGTATAACGCAAAAGTGGCAGGCGGCTAAGCCTCAATTCTATTGAGATTTAGGGTAAGTGGCGCTATTCTGAGAAAACTCTCAGAATAGAGGGCGTGCATTTATGACCCTAAATTTCGGAATGTCCGTTCTGAGCCTTACGGAATTTCTCCTGTGGGCTACGGTCGCTTTTATCTTCTGGCGCAAGAACCTCCAGCGCCAGTTCCCGGCAGTCAGCTACTACCTGGCTCTCCGCCTCGGTACCGCGCCGATTCTGCTCATCACGCTTCTCATCCAGGCCCAGCCCTGGGGGAGAATTTTCTTCCCGGTCTACTTCTTCGCATACTGGTCCTCCTATATCGCCAGCGCGGTTTTGCTTTTCTTCATTTGCGCTGAAGTCCTTCGCTCCGCGCTTGCGGACCTTCCGGGACTCAAGAGATTCGGCATGGTGATCTTCCGCTGGGCTGTGGTCGCCTCCCTGATCGTGACCTTCTCCACCGTTTCTTTGGCAGAAAAGGGGATTCTCGTCATCCCGGCGATTGCAATCGGGTTGATGCGCTCCGTAAGCGTCTTGGAATTGTGTCTGCTGGCATTCTTGTGTTTGTTCATGAACGCTATTCGGCTTTCGATCAAGGACCTTGCGTTTGGCATGGCATTAGCCCTCGGCTTCATGTCGGCGAACGATTTAATTATGGCGCTGTTCGCTAACCTGCGCGCCGGTTTGACCACTCCCCTGCAATTCGCCTATGAGTCGGTCATCCTCGTGTCGCTGGGAATATGGGTCGCCTATTGCGCTCTGCCCGAAACGGCCCGCAAGCCCATCGTTATGCCCGCCGGTTCCGCCATATATCGGTGGAACGAGATCGCGTCCGCTCTGGGCAATCCCGGCACACAGGTCGCCGTCCAGCAGCCCGCCAACCGCTTCTTCCTCTCCGAAGTGGAGCTTGTTGTCGAGAAGGTTCTCACCAGGAATCTGAATAAGCGCGCATCGGAGTCCTGATCGGTTCGCGTGATCCAGCGAATGAAACAAATCTAATTGGGTTTTGCTAAGGCGCTTCTTCCGAAGCGCCTTAGCTTTTCCAGCGTGGCCGCGGCCTGGCCCGAGTCGATAGCTTCCGCGCCCATCTGAACACCCTGCTTCAGGTCGCCGGCCATTCCCGCCGCCACCAGCGTGGCAGCGGCATTCAGCAGCACAATGTCGCGCCGCGCGCCGGGAATGCCGGTGAGCACATCGTAGAGCAGAGACGCGTTCAAAGCCACGTCGCCGCCAGTGAATTGATCCAGCGTGGCGCGGGGCAAACCAGCCATCTCCGGCGTGACGCGCGCCGCCCTGAGGGCCGTTTCTCCAGTTTCCGACTGTTCCACGCGGCATACCACCGACTCTCCGGTGGTGGTCAGCTCGTCGATGCCGTCGGAGCCGTGGACGACAAATGCTCGCTTGGACCCAAGTTCCTTCAACGCCCGGCCCACAAGCAGAACGCGGCTGGGCGCAAGAACCCCGACCACCTGCGTGCGTGCCTCGGCGGGGTTGGTAAGCGGACCGACGAGGTTGAAGATGGTCCTGAACCCAAGGGCGCGGCGCAGGGGAGCGAGGGCTTTCATGGCCGGGTGATAGAGCGGCGCGAAGAGAAAGACGAATCCTGTCTCGCGCAGGCACTCCACTGCCAGTTCCGGGCTCATTTCGATCGGCACGCCCAGCGACTCAAGCACATCGGCAGCGCCGCAGCGCGAAGTGACGGCGCGGTTGCCGTGCTTGGCCACGCGCGCCCCGGCGGCAGCGGCTACCAGGGCAGCGCCGCAGGAGATGTTGAACGTCTGCGGCCCTCCGCCGCCCGTTCCCACGCAATCGACTAACTGCTCGCGCTCGACGTCGGTGAAAGGCATGGGCGTGGCGTTCCGGCGCATCACGTCGACAAAGCCGGCCAGCTCGGGGGCCTGCTCACCGCGCGTGGCGAGAACGGCCAGAAGCGCCGCAGCTTCCACCTCGGGCGCCTCGCCGGCCAGAATCTGTTCCAGAGCATCGGCCGCCTGCGGCCGGGTGAGGGCCGCGCCGTCTTCCGCCAGGGGCCTTAGCAATTCCTTCAGAGAGGCCATAATCTCATCATAGAGGCGCGACGCGAGAGGCGGTTCCGGCGCTTGAGACCTGGTGAGAACTGAACCTGTCGGCCTTAAAATGAAATCTGAAGATTTCTGAAAGAGCATCGACAGCTTGGATCCAGGAGTATCTGTGCCCGACCACAACAATTCGACGAATGACAACGCCGCCTCCGGAGTACATGCTCGGCCGGAACACCTGGTCAAAGGCAGCAGCGAAGACAGTCCGTATTACCCTTTCGCCGCCGCAGTGATCCGCGCCTCGACGCGTTGCCGCGACATGGTCAAGCCGTGGATTGTGGCAAAGAAACAGCAGATGCGCCTCCAGAAGGAGGTTTATGTCTTTGCCGAGTTCCTCTTCTTTTTCGCCCACATGACCGAGCGCAGGCTTTACGGTCACATCGGCGATGAACAGCTGGAGGAACTGCTGAACTATCTCACGCCCACCATCTTTCGCGCTTCGGCCGCCGCCTATTTTACGGGGTTTCCCGAAGAGCAGATGAAGAAGATCGCCGACGAATTCGTCGAGCGGATCAATGAAGCGCATCGGAAGTATTCGGAGCTCGATGCGAAGGGCGACATCGTTGAGTCGATGCTGCTGCTGACCCAGTTAGTTGTCGAGGAGACGGGCATCTCAGAATCAATCATGACGAAAGAGGCGGAAGATCGCGCTGCCGCTATCGCGCAGGCCATAGCCGATGAACTAGTGGGCATGGATCTCGAAAAATTGCTCGAGCAGATCAAGCAGAAGCAAGGTTGATCGTTTCAGGAAGCCCATGTTCCGGATTCGCGGCGAAAAGAGCTAAAAGCTAGGAGCTAGAAGCTAGAAGCTCATACTTACCACACCCGGCACGGTTTCTCACTCACCATCTTGTCCGTCTTTTTGCAGCTAAAGCTTTTGCCGAACTCGGGCAGATCCTGCAAAACGGAATTTGTCCTGTACTCGTTGGGCGCGTGAGGATCTGTCTGAGCCTGCGTCCGCAGCCGCTCGGGGCGCGTCTGCGCGCACCATTGCTGGGCATAGGCGATCCAGAATCGCTGTTCGGGCGTGTAGCCGTCGGTCTTCGCGCTCATATCGAGGTGCGCGGCCTCAGCCTTGTCGAGCCAGGCCAGCCAGGCCAGCCGGAGCCCGCCCAGGTCGGCCAGGTTTTCGCCCAGCGTGAGTTTCCCGTTCAGGTGCACGCCGGGAACCGCCTCGATCGCGTCGTACTGGTTCACCACGCACTGGGAGCGATCATCGAAACCCTTCTCGTCTGTTGCCGTCCACCAGTTTTTCAGGTTGCCGTCCTTATCGAATTGACGGCCTTCATCGTCGAAGCCATGGGTCAACTCATGGCCAATCGTCGAGCCGGTATCGCCATAATTGGCGGCGTCGTCCTCCTTGTCGCTGAACAGGGGCGGCTGCAGGATGCCGGCTGGAAAATTCACATTGTTCATCTGCGGATCGTAGTAGGCGTTCACGGTGGGCGGCGTCATCTGCCATTCGCCCTTGTCTACCGGCTTGCCGATCTTGGCCAATTGGCGCGCAACCTCGAACGCGCGAGCCCGCGTGGCATTGCCCAGGTTGTCGCCGCGCACAATCTCCAGCTTTGTATAGTCGCGCCATTTGTCCGGGTAGCCGACCTTGTTCATCACCGCGGCCAGCTTTTCCTTGGCGCGTGCCTTGGTTTCAGCACTCATCCAGTCGAGCCCGTCGATGTCCCGCCCCAACGCTTCCTCAATGGTCCTGGTCAATTCGAGCGTGCGCTGTTTTTCGGCAGGAGGAAAGTACTTTTCCACGTAGACCTGGCCCAGAGCCTCTCCCAGCTCGTCGTCGACTCGGCTGGTGCATCGCTTCCAGCGCTCCTGCTGCTTTTCGGCGCCGTTCAGAATATGTCCATAGAAGTTCCAGTTCTCGGCGTCAAAGCTTTCAGGCAATGCGGTTCCGGCAAAGGAATGAAGCAGGTGCCAGCGCAGATAGGTCCGAATCTGATCGATGGGCGTGCCGGCTGCCAGCGAGTTGAACTCCGCCATGAACTTAGGCTCGGCATCGTTGACCTTGCCGTTGGAAGGCGCCTTGGCTGCGGCAAGGTAATCCGCCAGCCGGAAATGCGTCAGCATAGCCTTCATTCCCGCTTCGTCGGTAGGGTGATTCAGATTTTGCGGGTCGCGCTGTTCGGTAATCGTGAGCGAGGCCTTCGCCAGCCGCGTTTCGATGGTGAGCACGGTCCGGGCATCGCGGGCAGCCTTTTCCTCCGATTCGCCCGCCAGCAGAAAGATGTTGTGCACGTGATCCACGTACTGCTGCCGCTGCTTCACGGAAACGTCGTCGGTGCGCGTGTAATAGTCGCGCTCAGGCAGTCCCAGTCCCCCCGAGCCGTAGAAGCTGATCTCCCGGCTCGAGTCCGCAAAATCCTGGTTAGTGCCGAGGCTGAAAAAAGCATCCACGCCGATGGCGTGGAGGTGCGCCAGCAGGGCGGGCAGTTGGGCAGCGCTGGTGAGCGCCGCGATCCGATCCAGTTCGGGTTGAAGCGGCTCGAGCCCCAGCTTGTCGATCGCGGCCGTGTCCATGCAGCTCGAGTATTCGTCACCAATTTTCTGCTCGTTCAGTGCGCGCCCGGGGGAAGGAGCTGACGCGGCCTCCAGAATCTCTTTCAGGTGAAGCCGGGTTTGTTCGTACAGCTCTGTGAATCGGTCGTAGGTAGTCTGGTCGGCAGGCAGCGGGTTGCGCTTCAACCACCCGTTGCAACTGAAGCGGTAGAAGTTCTCGCAGGGATCCACGGAAGTGTCGATCAGCGAGGAATCGAAGACGCGCAACTCCGGCGTGGCCGGGGCCGTGGCGGCATTCCCGGCCTGGCAGAAGGCGGGCGCGGCGGCGGCAATCAGGCAGGCAGCGAAACAGCAAAAGCGCGGGAGGGACCAAAGGCCGAACATGCCGCCACTTTATCAAACGGGGGGGTTTCCGCGACACCCAGCCTTTCCGACATAGAATGGATAGGGCCCCTAAGGAGCAGAAAGCAAGTGCCGCAACGCACCCTGAGCATCATCAAGCCAGACGCCGTCCGCAATGGACACACCGGAGCCATCCTGGGCGAAATCGAAAAAGCTGGATTCAAGATCGTCGCTCTTCGCCGGCAGCGCATTACCAAGTCGCAGGCCGAGGGGTTTTATGCTGTGCACAAGGACAGGCCTTTTTTCGCCGGCCTGTGCGAATACATGTCTTCGGGACCGCTCGTGCCGATGGTTCTCGAAAAAGAAAACGCCATCGCCGACCTGCGCAAGCTGATGGGCGCCACAAATCCTGCGAATGCAGAAGTGGGAACAATCCGCAAGCTCTTTGGCGCTTCCATTCAGGAGAATGCGATTCATGGCTCGGATGCGGAGGAAACCGCGGCCTTTGAGATCGGCTACTGGTTCGCGGGCTACGAGTTGATCTAGAAACCCTGGACGCTGTTTCTGTTCCACACCGGGCTTGAAAGGGCACGGCTTCAGCCGTGCCGTAACAGCGCCGAAAGTCGCGGGCTTTAGCCCCTGAGGGAAGGGGTTCAGGAAGCCTGGCTTTGAGTCAGACGATTTCAGTGATCCCCGGAGGAGCATATCCCATGGCGAGCGATGTAGATCTTTCGGCATTGTTTTTGGATTTTTCGCGCAGGCAATTGCTGGAGCAGTACTGGCCGCGCCTGAAGCAGTGCGTGGAACTGCTCAGCGAGCAGCAAATCTGGTGGCGGCCCAACGACGCCAGCAACAGCATCGGCAATCTACTCCTGCACCTCAACGGCAACGTGCGCCAATGGCTGCTGACTTCGTTCGCCCGGCAGGAAGATCTGCGGAACCGACCTCTCGAATTCAGCGAAGAGGGGCCGCTGCCCAAGTCCGTCCTGATGGAGCGGTTGGGTGCGACCGTTCAACAGGCCTGCGACGTTCTGGCCCGGCTGACAACCGAAGATTTGCTGGCGCAGTATGAAATTCAAGGCTACAAGCTGCGAGGCCTTGAGGCTATCTATCACGTGGTCGAGCATTTCGGACAGCACTTCGGGCAGATCTCCTACATCGCGAAAAGCCTGACCAGCCGCGATCTGGGCTTTTACAAAGAGCTGAATCAGACGGGCCGCGCTTCGTGATGGTCTCCAGGAGCCGGTACACGGTTAGCGAACTCGAGCTGTCAGACCCGCCGCGCCGCTGCCACCCGCGGAATCCCCTGCAGATCGGGCGTGAAGCTGATCTCCTCGTATCCCGCATCGGCGAGCAGAGCGCGCAAGGCCTCCGCCTGGCCCTGGCCGATTTCCATCACCATCCATCCGCCGGGAACCAGCATCTCGCGAGCCTGAGGAATCAGCCGGCGAAACACTGCCAGCCCGTCGCCTGCTGCAAACAGCGCCTCGGGCGGCTCGAAGTCACGCACCTCGACTGCGAGCAAGGCCCGATCGCTCTCGGGCACATAAGGCGGGTTGGAGACGACGATTTCGAACTACTCCGCTGCGACGGGCGCGAGCAGGTCGCCGGCAAGAAAACGCACCTTCGCGGCGACGCCATTGCGCCGGGCATTGGCGCGCGCCACTTCGAGTGCAGCGATAGAACAGTCGATGGCCGTGATGCGCGCGTGGCCGAGACGATCCGCCAGCGCAACGGCAATCGCTCCCGAGCCGGTTCCCACATCCACAATGCGTGGCTGGGTGAAATGGCGAGGCCAATTCAAGCACTTCTTCCACTACGTGCTCGGTCTCGGGCCGGGGAATGAGCACCTCGCGATTGACGTGGAAGGGCAAGCCGTAGAACTCCGCCTCTCCAGTGATGTACTGGATGGGCTCGCCCACGAAGGCGGCGATCGAGAAGCTCTGCCGGCGGTTCGCCGATCGCTTTCGCCAAGTTCCTCATCGGGATGAGTCAGCAGCCAGGCCCGCTCGTGGCCGATGGCGTAAAGCAGCAGCGTTCCCGCATCGAAGCGCGCGCGCTCCGGATGCGGGCCGGCGCGCAAACGCGCCTCGCTTGCGGCAAGCCATTGGGCCAGCGTCATCACGCCGCCTGCGTCGTGTCGCCCTTCAACGCCTCCGCCTGGTAATAAGCAATCAGCGCGTCGACGATGGCCTGCAGGCGGCCGTCCATCACCAGGTCGAGCTGGTGCAGCGTAAGGCCGATGCGATGGTCGGTGAGCCGGTTCTGCGGAAAGTTGTAGGTGCGGATTTTTTCGCTGCGATCGCCCGAGCCGACCATGGACTTTCGTTCCTTGGCGAGCTCGGCGTTCTGCTTTTCCATCTCCATCTCGTAGAGCCGGGAGCGCAGAACGCGCATGCCCTTGTCGCGGTTCTTGAGCTGCGATTTTTCGTCCTGGCAGCTGACCACGGTGCCCGTAGGCAGGTGGGTGATGCGCACGGCGGAGTAGGTGGTGTTGACCGATTGCCCACCCGGCCCGGAGGAGCAAAAGGTGTCGATGCGAATGTCCTTGAGTTCGATCTTGATGTCGACCTCCTCGGCTTCGGGCAGCACGGCCACGGTGATCGCCGAAGTGTGCACGCGCCCCTGCTGCTCGGTCGCGGGAACGCGCTGAACGCGGTGCACGCCTGACTCCCACTTGAGTTGCGAGTAAACCCGCTCGCCCTCGATGATGGCGATCACTTCCTTGTATCCGCCAATGCCCGATTCCGACAGCGAGAGTACCTCGACCTTCCAGCGCTTTTGTTCGGCGAAGCGCGTGTACATGCGGAAGACCTCGGCGGCGAAAAGCGACGCCTCGTCTCCGCCGGTGCCGGCGCGGATCTCGAGGATCACGTTCTTCTCGTCGTTAGGATCTTTGGGCAGCAGAAGGATCTTCAGTTCCTCTTCGAGCGCAGCGGCGCGCGGCTCCAAAGCGGCAATCTCATCGGCGGCCATGGCGCGCAGATCGGCATCCGTTTCCGCGAGCATCTGGCGCGCATCGGCCAGGCCCTGGCTCACCTGCTTCAGCACGCGGTATTTTTCCACCGGGGTTTCGATCTCGCGCAGCAGCTTGGCGGTCTTCTGGTATCTCTCGTGGTCGCTCAGGACCTCGGGCAGCGCGAACTGCGCCTGCAGGTCGTTGTAACGCTGCTCCATCTGTTCCAGCCGGTCAATCATGGGACCTCATGGCACGGTACATTACGCGCCGGCCTGCGCGTTGAGTGGGTTTGGTCAGGACTTTGGAAAAGGCAGAGAGAATCGTTGCGGCGGGCGCCGCTAGAGAAGGGCCGGAACGGGGAGGTGGAGCACCATGATGCTTTCTATTTTAGCGCAGTTTCGGCTTACTCTTCGACGGTTGACTGGTCGGCTTTGGCGCGCTGCGGGCGGGCTCTGGCTCGATCTCTCCAGACGCGATCTTTTCGAGGTACTCGCGCAGGTACTGATTGAGCGTTGTCCCCGTCATTTTCGCCCATTGACGTGCGCGCCTTAGCAGGTCTTCGTCAAGTCGAAAGGTAATCCGCATAAGAGGATGATCGGCCCCATTCGTCACCACCGTTAAGAATGCAACCTATTTCAGCCCCAGCGCTTTCCGCATCTCGGTCCGCGCGGCAGCCAGCTCCTTCTGGAACTCGGCCGAGGTCATCATTTCGCCGAAGACCGCGTAGGCGGCTTCCTTGCCGGAGGTCACGTCGGTGGGGTAGTGTACGCCGCAGACCTCGCGATTGTGGGCATAGTCGTCGGCCCGCTCCAGAATCCCTTTCCGCTTTTCGGGGACCATCTCGGCCAGGGTAAAGGCCTCCAGGTAGCCGATGATGGCGTGTCCGCTGGGATAAGAGTTGGGCTGGGTCACAGTGCCGCAAACGGGATGCAGCGTGGAATCGACCTGATAGGGGCGGGGGCGGCGGAAATAGTCTTTGAGCGGGCCAATGGCGGCAGAGGCCTCGCGATGGACACCCTCGGAGAGCGCGGCAGTAAGCGGGAGGCTCCCCGCGCTGAATTTTTCGCCCAGCACGGTGCTGTAAACAAAAATGTCCAACTCCCGTTCGTCGGTCTGAGCCGCGGCCACCTGGGCAGGGGTGCGCGCCTGTTCGATGCGATGCAGCTCGGCCAGATCGGCCTTCTCGGCTTCGGAGTTCTTATCCGAAGGCGGGGGCGGCAGGAGGACGTAATCGAGATGCAACTGGCCGGGATCGACGAACAGCCCGCCACCGGCCGATGGGGCAGGGCCGGGCCTGGGGCCCTGCGCCAGAGCAGGGATGCAGAGAATCAGCAGCAAAAAGGTCGGAACGAATAAATGTCGGGCGTTCATAGCGACAAAGTACCACGGCGGGGCAGGTCCGTTTGAAACCGGGCTGGTCAGAGATGAACGATGAATTACCGCGACTGGCTTGAAACTGGAAGCGACGCGGTCGATTGCTGTTCCTTCCCATCGCCTGCGACCGGCAGCAGCAGGCTGGACGCGTGCGCCGGGTCCGAGTAAATGGTGATAATGGCGGCGCGATAATCGCCAGGCCTGGCCTTCATGATGTTGGGCACAAAGGTCTGCGGATTGCGGTCGTAAAGCGGAAACCAGGTGCTTTGCACTTCGACCACCAGGGTATGGCCGGCCTTGAAGACATGGTCCACGTCGTGAAGCGAAAATTTAAATTCGTAAACCGAGCCGGGGACGAGCGCGGTGGAGCGCTCAAAGCTCCAAAGGTAGCGGCCGCGGAAGATTTCGGCGTTGGTCATCAGCTCGTAGCCGCGCATCTTCGGGTCGGGATCGTCGTCAGGATACTGGTCAATGAGCTTGACCACCAGATCGCCGTCCGAGCCGGTGGTGGAGGCAAAAATGTCGGCCACGGCCTCGCCGGTGACGGTCAGGTCCTCATGGAGCGCGGGGAGCTTCCACACAGCAACGTCTTTGCGGCCGGTGACGAAGCGTTGATCCTCGGTGAGCCAGTTGTACCACTCGGAGCCGGGCGAGTAAGTGGGCTGGATGGGGCGATGCCGGTAGGGAACCGGGGCGGCGGGATCGCTGTTGTAGCTCGTGGCGGATTTCGCGGTTGGGGCGCTCCAGCCGAGCTGACCCTGGCCTTCGAGAAAAAGCTTCGTGATGTGGGTGGAGGCGGGCGGGAATTGGGAGTAAAGCCTCCATTTGTTGGAACCGGATTGAAAGCTGACGGTGTCCGCGATTGTGCGCGTGACCGGGTTTGAATCGGAACCCGACGAGAGCGATGCGAATGGATTCTTCGAATCCGCTTCCTCGCCCTTCAGGTAGTGCGCGAAAAAGGGCGCTTCGATCCGTTCGCGATACTCCTTCCCGATCGGCTCGCCGTAGTTGACACTTCCCAGCCGCGCCGATGAGGACGACCACGACCCATGCCGCCAGGGGCCGAGAACCAGAAAGTTCTCGGCCTTCGTGTCGTGAGGCTCCAGCTTTTCGTAAAGTTCCTGCGGGCCCCACATGTCTTCCTGGTCGTAATAGCCTCCGACGGTCAGGGTGGGAACGGCGATCCGGTTGAATGTGTTTTCCACGCCGCGGTTTTGCCAGAAAAGGTCGTACGCGGGATCGTCGAAGAAGTGCTTCCAGGTGGGCAGCAACCGGGAGCCGGATTTCTTCACATCCTCCACGAAGGAGCCGCGGGAAAGAAAAAAGTTGAAACCGTCGGCAGCGTCGCCGGCCTTGTCTTTCCCGTAACTGACCTCCGTATCTCCCTTGCTCGATTCCATGGAGAGAACGTAGTCATATCCGTAGCTCTGGCGGAAGGCGCCGTTGTGAAAGAAGTCATCGCCGAGCCAGGTGTCGATCATGGGCGCCTGCGGCGAGATGGCCTTGACGGCCGGGTGGGGATCGATGCCGGCTTCCGCTGCCAGGAAACCATCGTAGCTGGTGCCGATGAAGCCGGCGCGGCCGTTGTTGCCGGGCACGTTCGCCAGCAGCCAGGCCACGGTGTCATAGGCGTCGGTGCTCTCGTCGGTGGCTTTCGAGTCAGTGTGATTGGCCAGCGGGCGCATCATCGAGAACTTGCCCTGGCTTTTGTAGCGGCCGCGGATGTCCTCAGCGACAAAAATGTAGCCTGCGCGAGCCAGCTCAGGACGCGCGGCAAACAACTCCGCCCGGCCTGTGCGATCCACGCCGTAGGGCGTGCGCTCGATGAGAAACGGAAGCTGAGCGACGATGTCGGCAGGAATGAGAATCACGGCATGCAGCCTGATGCCGTCCCGCATGGGGATCATCGCCTCCGAACGCCGGTAGTCGTGGAAAAGATGATGGACTGCTTCGCCGGTGCGCTGGTAGAGGGAGCGAGGCTCGCCTGAAAGGGTCACACTTGCGCCGCGCCCGGCATTGTCGAGCGTGAATTGGAAGCTGGTCTTGGGGCTTTCGGTCGCAAACTCTGTGGAGGAAACCTGCTTCAGCTCAGCGGGCACAAGGCGCTCGGACTCAACCACGAGCTTGCCGTTTTGCGGATAGAAGCTTAGCGGCGTAGCCGGTTCGTCAGAGTTCGTGTACTCGCCGGCCAATGCTTCCAAGCCAGACGAGTCTTGGGAAGCGCGCGGATCCACCCCGGAGCGCGCCTGTGCTGCAAGCAGAAGAGAAAGGGCGAGCGCCGGCGCGGCAAGAAAGCGTTTCACCTTTGACTCCGGGAGACTCGCAAACTGGCGGAACGACGCGGATCACGGTCACCCTCCTTCATTCCGTTCTACATCAACTCGGAAGCGACGACAAAACCGCATCGGACCGAAGAGGCTATGCGCGCGAGTGGCCGTGGCTATGACTATTGGCTGTGGCTGTGGCCCGGATTGTGGCTCAGATCGCTCAGCGGCGCGACACAGCCCTCCAGCTCGCCGCAGCCAATGTGCTCAAACTGGACGGTCGAGTGGCCAATGTGAAACCGCTCCAGGAGCAGACAGTTGAGCCGGGCCAGGATGGCCGCGCTCTCCGAAGGAGGGATGTCCGCGATGGTGACGTGACAGGCCAGGGCGCTCGAATGGGAGCCAAGGCTCCATACATGCAGGTCATGGACGTCAATGACTCCCTCGACCGACTCCATCGCCGAACGCATCGCGGCCAGAGAGACGCCCCGCGGCGTGCTTTCAAGCAGGATACACAGCGTTTCGCGTACGATTCCGAAGCTCGACCAGAAGATGAGCGCGGCGATCAGTAATGACAGGACTGGATCGATCCAGTTCTGATGGAACAGCAGAATGCCGGCGCCACCGGCAATCACGGCCGCCGTGGAGAGCGTGTCGCCAGCCATGTGGAGGAAGGCCGAGCGCAGGTTAACGTCGCGCGCCACTCCCCACAGAAGGGCGGCAATCACGCCATTCATCACCACGCCGGCGGCGGCCACCGCCATCATCAACCGTGGCTGCACCACGACGGGACTGGAAAGCCGGTGCACCGCCTCGACCGCGATCCAGCAGGCAATGGCGATGAGTGTCGCAGCATTGATGAAGGCGGCCAGCACCCCGGTCCGCTGATAACCGAAGGTCCTGAACTGGTCGGCGGGGCGGGACTGGAAGTAGACGGCGGCAAAGCTGAGCAGCAGAGCGAGGAAGTCGGATACGTTATGGCCCGATTCCGACAGCAGAGCCAGGGAATGGGCGCGCAGGCCGGCCACAAAGGTGACCACGACGTACGCCAGCGTAGCGGCCAGCGAAATCCGCAGCACGACCGTGGTGCGCTTTGCGTTGCCGCGGCCCGGCGCCGCATGCATGTGCATGTTCGAAGTATATCCGGGATTTGGCACGCGGCGGGCAACGAGCTTTGCGGCCCTATACGGGTCCGGATGGCTCAGATCCGGCGACTCGGGACCCTCGAATGCCCGGAGCGCAGGCCGCTCCATGTCTCGGCGATCACGATGCTGTTTTGCGGATTTCCCGGCTGGTAACGAATGGAGCAGGGAAAGCCCAGCTGGATTTCCGCAACCTCTGCGGCGCTGCGCAGGGCGCCGATGTCCTGGGAACATTCGTAATCGACGCCGGCCACGCGGTAGTTGTAGAGCAACATGGTCTGAGAGCGTCCATTGTCCGCTTCGAAGTCGTGAATATCGAGGACCGTCCCGTCCACAATCCTTCCCGATTGAACCAGAAAGTCGCGCCGGGCGCGCTCCAGTTCGTCGGCGGTGGGCCGCTTGCGCAGCCGCCACCAGAGCACGGCTGCTCCCAGCAATGCAATCACGACCGCGCCGGACCCGATCTCCCAGCCCTCTATGCGTATCCCGAACATGAATGGATGGACTTCACCCCAACGTCCTAACCAGAGCATAACCCAGAAAAATTTCAAACCTGCGAAAGGCGGGATACGGCAAGAAATCCGGCAGGCTGGCGCGGGGCAGCCCCCATTATGGAAGACCTGAATGGAACTCGCAGGAAACAGCGCCGGCCGCATGGTAGAGCCCGGAATCCCGGCGCCAGGCCGCAAATTCCCTGTTTCGAGAGAGTTTCCACCGTTTTCCTTGAACCTTCCGCCCCGCTTGCTGCATCTCTCTGACTACAAGGCCATTTTGCCGCCCAAAAGAGCAAGCAGCATTCTGGCTCGTCCCCCGAACACGTTCCCGTTGCCCCGCAACGGACTTCGAATCAGAGCGGTTTCACGATTTCGCGCCCTTTCCGGCATAAAGTGGCAAAGGAAAAATGCCACGCGGTATCAGCGGCTTGAGGGCTCAGCATCTGCGAGACCGCTTTAACCCCCAACGCACCAAAAAAGGAGATCGACTTATGGCCTATGAACTGGCACCGCTTCCATACGATTATTCGGCACTTGAGCCTTACATTGACACCGAGACCCTGCACCTGCACCACGACAAACACCACCAGACTTACGTGAACAATCTGAACGCCCTTTTGGCCAGCCATCCGGATCTGGCCGCCAAACCGGTTGACGACCTGATCGCCAATCTCTCCGCAGTCCCCGAGGAGATCCGCACCGGTGTGCGCAATCAAGGCGGCGGCGTCGCCAACCACAACATCTACTGGACCCTGATGGGAAAACCGGGAACCTCAGGAATCGGCGGCAACCCCACGGGCGCTATTGCCAAGCAGATCACTGCCGATTTTGGCGACTACGAGGCCTTCAAGAAGACCTTCAACGAAACCGCGGCCAAGCAATTCGGCTCCGGCTATGGCTGGCTGATCTTCCAGGACGGCAAGCTGAAGGTGATCAGCATGAACAACCAGGATTCGCCGGCCTCGCAGGGGCTTTATCCGATCCTGCTCAACGACGTGTGGGAGCACACCTACTACCTGAAGTACCAGAACCGCCGCGCCGATTACCTGGCCACGTGGTGGAACGTCGTGAACTGGGAGGAAATCAACCGCCGCTTCGCGATCGCGAAGGGGTAAAGCGGCCATCGGTTCCGAGTTTCCATTTTTTCGCGAAGGACCGCAATCTCCCATGGGATCGCGGTCCTTTTTTATTTGCAGCGAAGACGGCACGGACCGTTGCCCGGCTGCTTCTTCGGATTAGTTTTCCCCGGCGGGTGGCCCCGGCCCCGACAGATGCGACCCCGTACAGGATTGGGTGCCCCCGGTCCCTCGCATTTGGGGACCGGGGATGCCACCAGATTCCGCATTTTGCTTTATCACCGCCTACTCTTCCCCTTGGCGTCTCTTCGCCCGTTCGTTGGGATTACCCCTCCCCGCCCTCGCCAAATCGATCCCGGATCAGCCTCAGCGCTTCTTCCGCCGTCTGAACGGCCCCTTCGAGCTGCGCGTCCTCGGCGGCGCGCAGCATTTCGTGAAAAGCCGGCCCGGGCTTGTAACCGGCCGCGATCAGTTCCCTGCCTGTAATCAGCAGGCGCGGCCGGACCGCCTCTTCGGGCATCTGCTCGCGCCGTTCGCGCACAAAATTCCAATGGTCCAGATTGCCGCTGGCGGCCATGCAGTCCATGCGGTGCAGTTCCAGATGCTCCTCGAAGCGATCCAGCCGGAAGAACCGCTTGAGCGTCGAGTCCTTCATCCGTCCGGCATCCATAAAGCGCATGTGGTTGTCGACCAGCGCCAGCACCTCGCGGGTTTCATCGTTCGAGAAGCGGAAGCGCCGGCAGATTCCGGCCGCAATCGCCGAGCCCACCTCCACGTGGCCGTCGAAACGGATGCGGTCCGGCCCGCGGCGGAAAGTTGACGGCTTGCCTACATCGTGCAGCAGCGCGCCCCAGGCGAGCGTCATCGAGCAGCCCGGCTCAAGTTGCTCCAACAGAAGAAGCGTGTGAATCCAGACGTCTCCCTCGGGATGGAATTGCGGCGGCTGCTCCACGCCCTTCATGCGCTCGATTTCCGGCAGCACCTCGTGGAGCAGCCCCGTTTCATCGAGCAACTCGAAAGCCCGGCGCGCCTGGCCCTCGGTGAGCATCTTCGTGAGCTCGTCGCGCACCCGCTCCCGGCTGACCGACACGATGCGATGGGCCAGAGCCCGGATCGCCGCCTTGGTACCGCTCTCGATCTCGAATCCGAATCGCGCCGCAAAGCGCACCGCGCGCAGCATCCGAAGGCGGTCTTCTTCGAAACGCAGCTCCGGCCGCCCAATAGCGCGCACAATGCCGGCATCGAGATCGGCGAGCCCGCCTACGTGATCGATGACCGCTGAGCGCAAAGCAATTCCAGCAACATTGGCTTTGTCATCCTGAGCGGAGGTCGCCATGGCGACCGGAGTCGAAGGATCTGCAGTTGCTTTTTCACGGCCTGTCTGGGATCCAAACTCTGTCAAGTGCTCCAGCTTCGCCGCGTCCAGCAACAGCCCGTTGATCGTGAAGTCCCGCCGCTCGACGTCCTCCTCGGCTAGGCGCGTATACCGCACCTCGTCGGGATGGCGACCGTCGGAGTAGGCGCCGTCGGACCGGAAAGTCGCGACCTCGACCGGTTTTTCCTGGGCCTGCCCGTCAGAAGAATCGCTCTCAGCCGATGGGGCCTGCTCAGGAGCCACCAGGACCACTCCGAAGTGTGCGCCCACGGCAAATGTGCGCGGAAAAAGATCGAGAACCACGTCGGGCGTGGCGCTGGTGGCCACGTCATAGTCCACCGGCTCGCGCCTGAGCAGCAGATCGCGCACGCAGCCGCCGGCAAGATACGCCTCGTAACCTGCCTCGCGCAGCTTCTCCGCGATTTGCCGCGCTGCTTCGAATTGTCCCTGGTTCCCGATCACGGCTGCATCTATTCTCGTCCAATTCTCAGGCTGTTGCCGTGGCTGCCGGGCCTCATAAATACACGGCCCCCAAGGCCCTTCCGACGAGCCACTAAACTAAAAGCATGTCCCGCGGCCTCATCCTCGGCATTGAAAGCTCATGCGACGAGACAGCGGCGGCTGTGGTCGAGCGCGGCGCCCGCACGCTGTCTTCAGTCGTCGCCTCGCAGATCGCGACCCATGCGCGCTATGGCGGCGTGGTGCCGGAGCTGGCCAGCCGCGAGCATCTGCGCGCCATCGTCCCCGTGGTGCGCGCCGCGCTGGAGCGGGCCGGGGCCACCTTTGACGACCTGGACGCCGTCGCCGTAACCAGCGGCCCGGGGCTGGCCGGAGCCCTGCTGGTCGGCATCACCTACGCCAAGGCCCTCGCCTTCGCGCGCCAACTGCCGCTCGTCGCCGTGAACCATCTCGAAGGCCACATCCACGCCGTGCTTTTGCAGGAACGGGAATCTTCCACCGGCCCGGAAATAGGCTCTCACGGAGACCCCGCTTCGGAGCCCGCTCTGGCCCTGGTTGTCTCCGGCGGCCACACGCATCTCTACCTGGCCCGGCCTGCCGATGGCGCTTGGCATTACCGTCTCGTTGGCCGCACCCTGGATGATGCCGCCGGCGAGGCCTGCGATAAAGTCGCCAAGCTGCTCGGGCTGGGCTACCCCGGCGGCCCATGGATCGATGCGCTTGCCCGGCATGGCAATCCGCGGGCTGTGCCCTTCTCTTTCGCGCAGATCAAAACCAAGGCCCATCTTGGCGGCAAGCCTCCCCGCACCAAAGCGGCAACCACAGCGCCCATTGCCCGGCTCAATCCGCGCTTTCTCTTTTCATTTTCCGGAATCAAAACCGCGGTGCTGCGCTATGTGGAGCTGCACGGGATGCGCAAGGAAGCCGTGGCGCGGGTTGACCGGGTGCTGGCCGATTTCCATCCCCCGATGACCCGGGAGGCGGCCCTCGCCCTCTGCTCGCAGGCTACGCTCGACCTGATTGCCAGCTTTCAGCATGCAGTGGTAGGCGATCTCCTGAAAAAGACCTTTGCCGCAGCCGAATCCCTGGGCGCGAAACGCATCCTTGTGACCGGCGGCGTAGCTGCCAACAGCGAACTGCGCGCCCGCTTTACCGCTGAAGCCGCGCGCCGCGGCATGCGCGTCGGTTTCCCCGCTCCGGCGCTTTCCACTGACAATGCCGCCATGATCGCCGCCGCCGCCTGGCCAAAGTTCCTGGCGCACGAATTCGCCCCGGCAGCGCTGAGCGCCGATCCCGCGCTTGCGCTGGGAGTTTAGATCCGCGATCTGTCCCTAACGCTTGGCGTCGGAATGCTTGGTCTCGGAAGGCTTGGTGTCGGCCAGCGCCTGGTCGATGATCTGGTATAGCTTGCTGCGGTCGGTGATTTCGATGTAGGGAGCGCCTTTGCTGTTGGAAGTCACCACCCAGATCGTCGGCGTGTGCTCTATTCCGACGCGCTGCCCGAGTTCGTAGTCGGCCTTGACCTCGGCGGTCAGTTTGCCTTGGGGATCGACGGCAAAAGGCAGGGCGATGCCATGGCTCTGCTCAAATTTCTGCGTGAATTGGCGGAATCCCTCGACGTTCTGGTAGAAAGAGGACGAATTGGCAAATACCGCGTCTCGGTACTCCTCCCCGAGCTGCTTGCTTTTAGCGTCGAACCAGCGCGCATCGACGGCAGCCTCAAAAGCCCACGTGTGGTAAGACAGCGGAAAGTCATGGCGAATCAGGGGAATGTTGTACTTTGCGACAGCGTCTTTGAGCACCGGGTTGGCGCGACCGCAATCCGGGCACTCCAGGTCCGCGAATTCTACAATGGCGACCCGCGCGCCTGCCGGCGGATGCAGCGCCGAGGTATCCTTCACCTGCGTGGTTGCCGGAGCGCTGAACTGGGCGTGCGCGGTGGCTGCAATAAAAACTAACGCCGCAAGTCCGGCCAGCAAACCGGCCCTAAGATTGCGTTGAATGGGGAATGAAACAGCAGTCGAACATTGCATGTCGATTGGACGGCTCCCTGCAGCCATTGTAACTGGCAGAAAAGAAGGCGCGCTACACCCGTCAGTGGCTGCCATTCTATCCTTTCGCGTCGCCGCCGCGTTCCTTCCGCCGCTGCGCCATCCATTTCCGCCACTTGGAATCGGCGTACATCGAAGCGGCAACTAACACCAGAACAGCAATACAGAAGAGTATCCCCAGAATGGGCATTCCGCTGGGGCCCCTTTACCCCAAAGTGTCATTTATCGAAGGATTAACCGGACTGACGACGAACCGCGACAGTCCAATGCATTACTCTCATAGACATAGACACAGAAGAAGGGCCTGAAGTTGCGGATCGTTCTTTCGAATATCGGTACCTACGGCGACACGCACCCGCTAATCGCCATTGCTCTTGAGCTCAGGCGGCGCGGGCACACGCCCGTCATGGCGCTGCCCGAGGTCTACCGTCCCAAAATCGAGCCTCTGGGCCTGGAATTCCATCCCGTCCGTCCCGACATCGACCCCGCAAACACCATCCTGGTCGAGATGATTTACGACGTGAAGAAGGGAACCGAGCGGGGTCTGCGGGAATTCCTCTTCCCCGTGCTGCGCCAGACCTACGAAGACCTGCTCGACGCGGCCACGCGACCCGCCCGCGCCGACCTCATGCTGCTAGGCGAGCTCAACTACGCCGGCCCCATCGTGGCCGACGCCACCGGAATTCCCTGGGCCAGCTACGTACTTGCGCCTTTCTCGTTTTTTTCGGCCTATGACCCTCCGGTGCTGCCGCCTTATCCGCGCCTGGCGCGCGCCGACCGCACGGTGCCCGGCATGGGCCGCGTCATCCGCCGTGTGGCCCGCTTCGTCACCCGAAAATGGCCTGAGCCGATCTATGAGCTTCGCCGCGAGCTGGGACTCCCTAAAGGCCCCAATCCCATCTTTGATGGAAAGCACTCGCCGCATCTCGTGCTGGCGCTCTTTTCGCGCGTGCTGGGGGTGGAGCAGAAGGACTGGCCGCCAAACACGCTCATCACCGGCTTCTGCTTTTACGACGGCGACGTGGGCATCACGAAACTGCCGCCCAAAATTGAGGAATTTCTATCGCAGGGCGAGCCTCCCCTGGTCTTCACGCTGGGCTCGGCCGCGGTGCTGGCAGCCGGACGCTTTTACGAGCTTTCGGCGCGGGCCGCTATCCGCATGGGGCAACGCGCCGTGCTGCTCATCGGCAACGATCCACGCAACAAGCCCCGCACGCTGCTGCCCGATTCGATCTGCGTGGCCGAGTATGCGCCATACTCGGACCTTTTCCCGCGCTCACGCATGGTGGTGCACCAGGGCGGCGTGGGAACCACGGCCCAGTGCCTGCGCGCCGGCAAGCCCATGCTCATCATGCCGTACTCGCACGACCAGCCCGATAACGCGCGCCGCATGAAGAGGCTCAAGGTGGCGCAAGTGATTCAGCGCGCGCGTTACACGCCCCTGCGCGTGGCGCGCAAATTGGAAGCCATGCTCGCCCAGCCGCGCCTCGACCGCCGCGCTCAAGGCGTGGCACGGCAAATGGAACGCGAGGACGGCGTCCGCGCAGCCTGCGACGCGCTTGAGCAACTGCACAACCGCACCCGCCCGCTTGAACGATGATCGCCAATCGCCGCTGGGTCGCGTAAATCACGCGTAGGCGGGCCATTCGCAAGAATCGTCTTTCTCCGCGTCGCTGATAAAATAAGAGCAAGCGCTGCACTGCGCAAGGCCAGCTTGTTGCAGTGCATTACCCCGCGACCCCATCCACCGGCCCGACCGAAGGAAATTACCGGTCCACTAGAAGGAAATTCGCCCTGTGACCCAGACGATCCGCAATATCGCCATCATCGCCCATGTCGACCACGGCAAAACCACGCTGGTCGACGCCATGCTGCGCCAGGCCGGAACCTTCCGCGCCAACGAACAGGTGGCTGAGCGGGTGATGGACTCGAACGAGCTGGAGCGCGAGCGGGGCATCACCATTCTCGCCAAGAATACGGCCATCAACTACGACGGCGGCAAAATCAATATTGTCGACACGCCCGGCCACGCCGACTTCGGCGGCGAGGTGGAGCGTGCGCTGAAGATGGTTGACGGCGTCATGTTGCTCGTCGATGCCGCTGAAGGCCCTCTGCCGCAGACGCGGTACGTATTGTCCAAGGCCCTCGAAGCAAAACTTCCGCCCATCGTCGTCATCAACAAGATCGACCGGCCCGACGCGCGCCCGCAGGAAGTCCTCGACGAAATTTACGACCTCTTCATCGATCTCGATGCGGAAGAGCACCAGCTCGAATTCCCCGTGCTCTATACGGTTTCCAAGGCCGGCACGGCCACACTCGATCTTGCCGTTCCGGGCACAGATCTGCAGCCGCTTTTCCGCACCATCGTCAACACCATCCCCGAAGCCACCGGCGACCCGGAAGCCACGCTACAGATTCTGGTCACCAACCTCGATTACTCCGACTACTTCGGCCGCATCGCCATCTGCCGCGTAATTCAGGGCACTCTGCACGTAGGTGACGAGGTCAACATCTCGCGCCGCGACCACTCGCTCTACAAGACAAAGATCACCAAGCTCTTCACCTTCTCCGGCCTCAAGCGCACCGAGATTGAAGAGACCACCATGGGCGACATCGTGGCCGTCGCCGGCATCGAGGGCATCACCATCGGCGAAACCATCACCAGCGTCGAGAATCCCGCGCCGCTGCCTCTGATCATCATCGACGAGCCCACCATCGCCATTCAGTTCAACGTGAACACCTCGCCCTTCGCCGGCCGCGAAGGCCAGTACGTCACCAGCCGCAATCTGCGCGAGCGCCTCGAAAAGGAACTGCTCACCAACGTCTCCATCCGCGTTGAGGAAACCGGCTCGCCCGACGCCTTCAAGGTCATGGGCCGCGGCGAACTACAACTGGCGATTCTCATCGAGATGATGCGCCGCGAAGGTTATGAGCTGATGGCCGGCCGTCCCGAGATCGTCACCAAAGTTGTCGACGGGGTGCGCATGGAGCCGGTCGAGCATCTCACCATCGACGTTCCCGATCGCCACACCGGCGTGGTCATTGAAAAACTCGGGCCCCGCAAGGGCGAAATGACGAAAATGCACAATCACGGCTCGGGCCGCGTCCGCCTGGAGTTCCGCGTTCCCAGCCGCGGCCTTATCGGCCTCCGCTCGGAGATGCTCACCGAAACCCGCGGAACGATTGTGATGAATTCGCTCTTCGACGGCTACATCCCCTACCAGGGCGAGATTCCCCAGCGTCCCACCGGAGCCATTGTCGCTGACCGCCAGGGCCTGACGACCACCTACGCCCTGAACGGCCTGCAGGAACGCGGACGCCTCTTTCTCGGCCCGGGCATCGATGTTTACGAGGGCATGATCGTCGGCGAACATTCGCGCGACAAGGACATCGACGTCAACGTGGTGCGCGAAAAGAAGCTCACCAACATGCGCGCCTCTACGGCCGACGATGCCATCCGCCTCGTCCCTTACACTACGCTGAATCTCGAGCAGTCCATCGAGTTCATCGCCGACGACGAGTTCGTCGAGGTCACGCCCAAGTCTCTGCGCCTCCGCAAGAAAGTCCTCCAGTGCAACAGGCGCCCCAAGCCGTGGGAAAAGGCAGCCATGGCCGCCGCTGCCGAAGAATAGCAAACGCGGGAATTTAGAAACAGGCCAGGAGCGCCGGTTTCCAAACCGGCTGTAGTGTGGGTCTCCTGACCCGCGCATGCCCTTCAAGGGCCATGGAAATCCTGCCTGGAAAAATCTTTCCCGACCACTCAATAGGCGGGCGTAGAATTGTGGCGCCAACCAAATTACAAGAAAGGTTGCAGCGGGAGGAGAAGGCATGAGCCTCATCACATCGCTTGTAAAAAGAAGGCAATTTCTACTTGGCGCCATGGGTTCCACATGTGCGCTGACCTGCAAGAAGCTGGCGGCGTTTGCTGTTGCAAGCGGCGCAGTTCCAACCAACGGATCGGCTGCCATGGAAGCTCAGGCAGCCTCGGCGGCCGCGGCCACCTCCGCAATCAACAAATGCCCTTATCTTCTATCGCCGCTCCGGATCAGGAACGTAATTCTGAAAAACAGGATTCTGCATACGCAGGCTCCGCCGCACTCCATGCAGGGGCCGGAGAATTACCCCACAGACGCATTCAGAAACCATCATTCCGACATGGCGAAAAACGCCGCGATCGTTTCGCTGGATACGCATTTTGCGCCCTCGTATCCCATCGACTACACCGGTGCAAACAGTCCCATGAGCGGCATGCTCCATTATTCCGATCACATCTGGGAAGATATTCCGCCGGTGCACAACTACCTGAACCGGATGATCGACGACATGCACATCGAGGGCGCGCTGGTTCGTTATGCCGGCAATCTCGGAACGAGCGCCGGCAGCTCGCGCTTTAACGGGACAAACGATCAGAGTATGCGGTCCGCAAGCGGCGGCCAGGGCGCTGCGCCCGGCGGAATGCCCCAGGGCGCATCAGGCGGTCAGGGCGGCGGCGTGCCAGGGGGAGGCGGCATGCCCGGCGGCGGACCGGGAGGAGCACAAAAGCCGGATACTCGCACCGTGAAAGAGATCGTAGATGATGCAAAGGATATTGAGGCGCAAGGTTACGACGTGTATGACCTCAGTACGGCCAACAAGGAGGCGGTGGAGGCCGTGCGCAACTCGACGAACCTGATCCTGATGACGCACCTCGGTGAAATGCACCCCTCGACTCCCGAAGACACGACCCCACCGCATCCCTGGGACGACGGCTTCGGAGGCCAGCTGTGGCAATCTGCCAAGCGAACTCCGGGGATCACCAACGAGAACAAGCCTTCGAAGGACGATCTCGAGGAGGCGATCGAGGACGCAAGAAAGCTCGAGGGCCTTGTCGACATCCTCTGGATCAGAGACCGCCGTTGCGAACATCCCAACAGCTTCATCCAGGACCCGGACAAACCGTTCAACCTCTACTATGCGGAGGCCCTGAAGAAGGCGGCCATCAAGACAATTCTCTGCCCCAGCGCCGGATTCCACGACGCCGCGCAGAACGACCAATTCATCGCCGCCGGCCTGACGGACATGGTTGGGATGAGCACGCCTTTCTTCGCCGATCCCGAATTTGTCAAAAAGGCCGCAGAAGGCAGGCTGGACGATATTCTGCCCTGCATCCAGTGCCATAACTGCCACGGGGTCAGCAGAAGCGATGGGCCCTGGTACGATGTCTGCACCGTGAACCCGAAGTGGGCGACGCCGGCATATAAGTTGCAGAACATTCCTAAGCCGACGGCTAAGAAGAAGGTCGCGGTCATCGGAGGCGGCGTGGCCGGCATGAGAGCGGCCATCATCGCATCCGAAAGAGGACACAGTGTAACCCTGTACGAGAGGGACAAGGCACTCGGCGGGCACATGCAGTTCACCGATTCCACCCAGTGGAAGTGGAATCACAGGAAATTCAAGGACTATCTCATCCACCAGGTGAACAAACACGGAGTCGAGGTGCTGTTAAACACCCGAGCTACACCGGAGCTAATCAAATCCAAGGGATACGACTCGGTGCTGGTGGCCAACGGCGCCCAGCCTGTTTTCTCGGAATGGGAGAGCGCAGGCGCCGCCAATATCTTCAATCTGATGGACTCTTACACCAACAAGTCTGCCCTCGGGAAGAGCATCGTGGTCGTTGGCGAAGGGTTCTACAGCACGGAAGCCGCCATCGGCATGGCCAAGGACGGGCACAAGGTCATGATTCTTTGCCCGACAAAGGACCTGATCGAACGAAAGTATATCGGTCCCCACAACATGATGGACCAGTTGGCGATTTTGGAATGCCATCCCAACATCAACTTTGAGCTCGATACCAAGATCAAGAGCATCAAGGGAAATACGGTAACTTACGCCGATTCCAAGGGCGCCGAAAAGACCCTCCAGGCCGACAGCTTCGTCATCTGGTCGGGAATGAAGCCGAGAGTCGACGAGGCGGAGAAGTACATCGGCACCGCAGCCCAGGTCTTGTTTATCGGCGATTGCACAACCAAGGGCGGAACGGTGCAAAAGGTTCAACGCCAGGCCTTCTTCCTCGCCTCTCAGGTGTAAGGAAGATTTCCTGGCTCAACACGATTGCGAGCGCGCACTCAAGAAGCTGTGATGCGCTCGCAATCATTTCGCCCGGTTCCATCCTCAACTCCGCCTGCCCCAAACACGCTAAACTAACCACGGGACTTTCCGTGCGCATCCTTACCCGCTACATCCTCGGCGAGATTCTCTCCTACGCGCTGATCGGATGCGCCCTGTTCACCTTCATTCTCTTCGTCCCGCAGTTGCCGCACATCCTGGAAGTTGTGGTGCGCAACAGCTCAACGCTGGCCAACGTGGCGGAAATCTTTCTTTTCACCTTGCCCAATCTCTTCAAGGTGACCATCCCCATGTCGGTGCTGGTGGGCATTCTGCTGGGGCTGAGCCGGCTGGCCGCCGACAGCGAAGTGATCGCCATACGCGCCTCGGGATTGGGAATTGGCTACTTTGTTCGCGTCTCGGCAATTGTGGCCGTCACGGGGACGCTGCTGGGGCTGGCGAACTCGCTTTACCTGGCGCCTCGGGCCAACCGGGCAATCCTCGAAATGGAGCAATCGATCGAGTCCTCGCAGGCCTCCTACGAAATTCAGCCCCGGGTCTTCTACGAGGACTTCCGCAACTTCGTGCTCTACGTGGGGGACGTACGGGCCGGGACGGGGGCCGCGAACTGGCGGCAGGTCTTCATGGCCGACGTTACCGACCCGGCGAATCCGCTCATCACCACGGCGGCCTCCGCCACCGTAGTCAGCGACAACTCACAGCTGTTGCTGATGCGGCTGCGCGACGGGGCGCGGCACGAAACCGTGGCGGGGCAGCCGGACCGCTACAGCATCTCCACCTTCTCGACCACCGATCTGCCGCTTTCGCTGAGTTCGCAGAGCGACGTGCACCTGGGCAGGCTGGATACGGCGATCTACGCCATGCCGATGAGCGCGCTCGTCGAACGCATCCATACGCTCAAGACCAGTCCGGACGGCAGGCGCTTCCTCATCGAACTGCACAGCCGTTTCTCCTTTCCCGCAGCCTGCCTGGTGCTGATGCTGGTAGGCGTGCCGCTGGGCGTGGCCTCGCGGCGCGGGGGCAAGAGCTCGGGCTTCGTTTTGACGATCGTGCTGGTCTTCGTCTATTACTTCCTCTCTTCGACGGGAATCGCGCTGGGGCGGCAAAACAAGCTGAACACCTTTTTCGCGGTCTGGTCGGCCAATCTGCTTTTCGCATCGGCCGGAATCTTCCTGCTGTGGCAGATGGCGAGTGGAGGACGGATACTGGCCGCAATCACGAGCCTGGCAACACGGAGGCCTCTCGAGCGGCTGGGGAGAAAAGCGAAAAAGGTCCGGCTGAACGAATGGGCCGACAGGTTTCATCCGCGGCCCTTCGGGGTAACGACCGCGCGGCGCCCGCGCAATGCCTTTCCGCGCATTCTCGACGGATACGTGGTGCGCGAGTTCCTGAACATGTTCTTGCTGGTGCTGGCCGGCTTTGTGCTGCTGATGCTGGTTTTCACCTTCTTCGATCTGGTAGGCGACATTCTGCGCAACCACATCGCGCTGGGCATTGTGGGCGCCTATCTTGTGAACCTGACGCCGAGCATGCTCTACCAGATCGCGCCTCTGGCGGTGTTGGTTGCCGCGCTGGTTACATTCGCGGTGCTCAACCGCAACAGCGAGATCGTCGCCATCAAGGCCACAGGTATCAGTCTCTACCGGCTGGTCGTTCCCATCGTTTCCATCGCCGCCATCCTGGCGTTGGCCTTGTTCCTGTTCGACGAGTACTACCTGCCGCAGGCCAACCGGCGGCAGGAGGCGCTGCGCGCCGTCATCAAGGGCCGGCCGCCCCAGACATTTCTGCATCCTGAGCAGAAGTGGATCTTCGGCCAGCAGCGGCCGGGCGAGCCGGGCCGGATCTTCAACTATGAGTTCTTCGACCCGGACCGCGATGAGTTTGCCAACCTTTCCATCTTCGAATTCGACCCTTCGACGTTTTCGCTCACCCGGCGAATCTTTGCCGCGCGCGCAGCCTGGGACGCGGGCGCCGGCTCATGGGACTTCGAGAATGGATGGGTGCGGCAAATCGACGGAGCGGATGTTGCCGCCTACCAGCCGTTCGTAAAAAGCGAATTCGCGGAATTTCACGAGCTGCCCGACTACTTCAAGAAAGAAGCCCTGGAATCGCAGGAGATGAACTTCGGCCAGCTTGACGCCTACATCCGCGATCTTCGCCAGAGCGGCTTTGACACTATGCGGCTGCGCGTGGCCCTGTGGCACAAGCTGGCTTATCCGCTGGTCGCGGTGGTCATGGCCTTGCTGGCTATACCTTTTGCGCTCTCCACAGGAAGGAGAGGCTCGGTTACAGGGGTAGCGATAGCCATTGGCGTCGCTCTGGCCTATTGGGTCATGGATGGGCTCTTTGGGGCCATGGGAGACGTGAACTATCTGCCTGCGGCCATGGCGGCCTGGTCGTCGGACGTGCTCTTCGCCCTGGTGGGCGGCTACCTGTTACTGCGTACGCCTACGTAGTGCATTTCGGTCAGACTTCTTAAAGTCTTCAGTGGTCTCCCGCCCTTCGCGTCCGACGCGGCGGACCGCGCGAAGCATGGGGCACGGGGCTTCCTGCTGCACATCATGCCTACGTAAAGCGGCTTCACCGAAACCATTCGGGCGCGGCCTTTGGCCGCGCCCGTTGTATCTTTTCTGCCAGGGTGATTTGAAGAGATCAGAAGGGGTTGATCTTGCCCAGACCCTTCTTCTTTTTCTTCTTGCTGCTGGACTCGTCGTTCAGGTTAGCCTTGGGTTTCTTCGCCTGCTCGGCGGCCGCGGTTTGCGTCGGCGGCTTGCTGATATCGTTCACCTGCTCGGGGGGGCTGGCCGGTTTTTCGGCTTCGGGCAAAGTTGTGTTGGCAGGGCCCACAGGGTTCACGCCCGGCACTGCCGCCGCCTCGGGGCTTGCCGCGGCCGGAGTTGCTTCGCCGCCGCTTCCATTCGGTGCGCTTACGATCGAAACGCCCACCCCGGTTCCTCCCGCGGTCGGCGTCATCTCAACCGGCGCCTCGGAGGGGCGGTCGCTACGCGGAGGCTCATTCACCGTGGTAGGCGTGGCGGCTGCGGCGGCCTCAGGCGGCTTGCCGGCGTTGATTGCATCCTTGAAGATCTGAACGTTCTGCTTGTTGACGTCGGGGGCCAGGGTGCGCGCCGGGTCCTCGCCGGAAGGTTCGCCGACGTGGACAGCCTCAACCACGGTTGGCCCGTGCTTGATCAGGCCAAGAGTCTTGTCGGTGAAATGCAAGGCCTGGCGGCTGCGCTCTTCGGCATCGCTTTCTGCAATAGAAGCCTGAGAGGGCTCGGGAACGGACCGGTTCATGGCCACCAGCCGGTCGCGGGCATCCTCTACGTGGGGCGCCATGGGGTAGCGCGAGACGACTTTGCCGTAAGCCGCGGCAGCCTTGTCCTCATAGACGGCGTGGAGACGCTCCTTCACCGCGGCCGGCATCGCGGCATTCATCTGAATCGAATGCGCCTGGCCGGCATAAGAATCGCCGATCCCGAGAAGAACCTGGTCGCTTTTGGAATAGAGCGGGTAAGTGTCGGAAACGGTCTGGAGACGCGCGATGGCCGCCGAGAAGTCCTCTTTGTCTTCGTAGTAGCTTCCAATCTGGTACTCGCGCTCGGCCAAAACTTCCTGCACATCGCGCAGCTTTTGCTTGGCGCGCGGAATCAGCGTGGAGTCGGGGAACTGATTGAGCATGTTCCGGTACTCTTCTTCGGCGCGCTGCGCGTTGGTGTAGTCGCGGTCGGGCTTTTCCATCTGCTCGTAATAGATGTCGGCCACCTTCATCTGGGCCTCGGCGGCCTCAGGGGCGGTAGGAAAGAAGGTGATGAAGTCCTTGTATTCGGCCTCAGCCTGGGTAAGCGCCGCCGAGCCGCCTTCTTTGAACCACGTGTCGCCTACCGAAAGCTTGGCGCGCATGCGGTACTCGGAGTCGGGATAGGTGTTGAGCAGGGTCTGGAGATCGAGCCTGGCCACGTCGTAGCGGCCTTTCTTCAAGGCCGTCATGGCTTTGTCGTAGAGCACCTTGTCGGGCTGCGTGGATTTCACATTGCCCAGCGGATTGGCGCTCAGGTCATAGCCCTTCTTATTTTTCTTTTGCTTTTCGCGGGCATGGGCCGAAACCCCGCCGGCAAGCACAAGCGCCAGTGCGCAGGCTGCGATTTTGAACGACAACCGGTTCATACAACCCCTTTAGCGGACCCGCCATGCGCGGTCTCTCCGCCGGTCAATACATAGGAACATAGAACCATAGAACATAGACTTCGACGCATCGTCGAGGAACATTCTACTCTTGCGGGTCTGGCTCTTTCAGGCCGCCGGAACGGACTCGGCCCGGCGCGCGGCTTCAAGCAAAACACGCGCATCGCGTTCCGGTTCCCCTGAGCCGAACACGGCATTGCCGGCCACCAGCAGCTCCCCTCCTGCTTTGACAATGGACGCAACTGTATCGTGAGCCACGCCCCCATCAACCTCAATTTTAAATGCCAGGCCCCGGTCGGCGCGCAACCGGGCCAGGCGGCGAATCTTGCCCAGCGAAAACGGGATGAACCGCTGGCCTCCAAAACCCGGATTTACGCTCATGATGAGCACATGGTGGACCATGGGCAGGACTTCCTCGACGAGCTCGATGGGCGTGGCGGGGTTCACGACCACGCCGGGTTTCATGCCGCAGCTCAGGATCATTTCCAGCGAGCGATGCAGGTGAGGGCAGGCCTCGTAATGAACGCTCAACCAGTCGGCGCCGGCTTCGGCAAAAGCCGGAATGAACTGATTGGGGTTTTCAATCATCAGGTGGCAGTCCAGAGGCAAGCGAGTGATCTTGCGCAGGCTGGCGACAACCGGGGGACCGATCGTGATGTTGGGAACGAAATGGCCATCCATCACATCCACGTGGATCGCCGAGCCGCCGCCACGCTGGGCCGCCGCCACCTGTTCACCCAGGCGGGCAAAATCGGCAGAAAGGATGGAGGGCAGGATCTCGACCATGAAGGTCCTCCGTCGCAACACCTTGCGTGGTCAGTGTATCAAGCGGATGCGCCCGGAAGACATGCGCGGGAGGGCCCGGCGCCTCCCCCCAGGAGCGGCGTCGCCCTGTTACACTTTCTTTGGAGTTCTTCACATGATCCACCCAGGCGACCGCGGCACTTGTCGCCCAGGGAAGTGGTGGTGCGGTAACAGGCCAACAGGCTCGCCTTTCGCGGCGGGCGGGGGCTGAAACCTGACTCACTCGAGGGACTCATATTGACCGTTCCGCGCCTCAGGGCGGAGCGGGGAGGATACATGCGGCGTTTTCTCACGCTTGTCTGTTTTTTGTGCCTGGCCATTCCGGCGGGGGTGATTTCCCTCTCCGGCTGCACACGCAATCCGCAAGAGAATTATTGCAACGGCGCGGGCTACGGTCCAAAGGTCACCGATGTCGCCTCTTTGACTCTGACGCCGCAGATCGGCGGGATCTCCCTCGCCTACGGACAGACCAAACAGATCGCGAGCCCCACTGCTCAGACCTGCCAGGGCACCTCGGCGACCACCTCCGGACAGTACCTGTACGGCACCACAAATAACCAACTGGTGGATATTTCTCCCACCGGCAGCATGTGCGCCGGCACCTGGAACCGCAATACGGGAGGCGGCATCGCCGACTACACGACCTGCAGACCGCCCAATCCGTTGCCCTCTACGGGCGGCCTTCCCTATGCCTCGGCCTACATTACTGCAACCATTAATTCGGTGGTTTCCAACCCCGTCCAGGTTTTCGTGCATGCGCCGGTCACGTCGGTCAGTCTGGCGGGACCGACGAGTTGCCTGTCGCAAACGCAATCGGCACCACTTGACGCGCAGGCTTGCTATGCGGCAAGCGATCAGACCCAGCGCTTGCTGTGCGCTCCGGCATCGGTCACCACAGCAGGCTCGCCCATTTTGGCTTGCCCGCTGCCTGCCGGCATCACGTCGCCCAGTGCCATTCCCGCCTGCTCAGCCTCCATCGGCACCCTGTCTTTTGCGGTCGGCACGCCGGCGGTGGCCACCATCAACTCCACCACCAACCAGATCACCGCCCAACAGCCCGGCACGACCGTGATCACCGCCTCCATCGCCGGTTCCGGCTCCTCGGCCGGGTACTTTTCCACGTGCCCGCCAGCCTCGATTGCGATTTCTCTGAACGGCAATTCGACTGGGCCGGTCACGGTGACCCAGGGCGTAACGCAGAACCTTACAACATCCGTAATCGACACCAACAACAACGCGATTACAGGCCTGTCGCTCGACTACCAGTCGACCAATCCCATCGACATTTCCGCCTCCCCCGGCGGCGCGGTCAATACCAGCTTTCCGGGCCAGGCTTCCATCTTTGCGATCTGCCAGCCCTCAACTTGCAATCCGGCGCCGATCAACCAACTCGGCGCAAACGGAACCGGCCTTTCGATCACCTCCAATTCGCTTCCGATCGTTGTGCCGGGTACCGACAGCGAATACGTGTGGATTGCTGCCCCGGGGCAATCGCAGTACTTCGTCACCCTCGACATGCTCACAGGCACACCCGCTTCTAACGTGCGCCTGCCCTACGTCCCCAACTCGATGGTGATGGACCAGACCGGCAACAACCTCTACTTCGGGTCGCAGCGCGAGCTTATGGTCGTCAGTACAGGCGCGAACGCGCTCTCCAAGCAGGACACTTCGGCCCCGGGCGTAGTCCTGGCCGTCGCGCCCAACAATTCGCAACTGCTGATCAATGACCAGTCTCGCCAGGTGTTCTATCTCTACAACGTCACAACTGGCGCCTCTACTACCTTCAGCGGCGTGGGCGCTGCCGCGGCCTGGACTCCGGATTCCAAAACACTTTATATCGTGGACAGCGCCTCGCTGGGCGGCAATCACAGCAACACTTTCTACGTCTACAACTCGAACACCGGCTGGACGAGCTGCGCAGCGGGCTCTGCCTGCGCCGCTGCTTTTACCGGCGCGCAAAATTTGCCCGCGCAGCCGGGAGTGAACCTGGCCCCTGTGGCTCCATTCGAGAGTGTCGCTGTTACCATCCCGAGCGTGGGCGCTTACCTGGCGGGAAATCCGACTGTTTCCCGCACCTGGTGCCCGGCCGGCACGGTGGGGAGCGCTCTGACTTACTATCCTCAGGGCGACGACGTGAATGTCGACACCGACGTCCTGGCCGCCACCGCCGATGGCAAGCACATGCTCGGCGCGATAGCTAACGGCGGAAGCATTTCGCTCTCCGACATCGGCGTTACCATCCCCACCACACAATGCCCAGGCGCTAATTCCGGAACCATTTCCGCGCTCTCCACGGGTGCAACAATCCTCGGATCATCGATTACGCTCCCCGGCGTCACAGCCGCTGCGGCGGTCAATAAGATTGTCCCCTCGCCCGCGTCAAGCACCTCTTTCATCACTTACACCCCTCAGGCGAGCGCCGCGGCGAACAACCTGCTGCCCTTCTACGTCACGGCTCCAGGCGCCGCTGGAACAACAGGCGACGTCACTCTGATGAATGGAAGCGCCCCGAGCACAACGAGTACTGCGCCCCTGGCCGGCACCTTCAGCCCTGATGACACTCTCTTTTTCGTTTCCACGGCGGGCGACAATCTGCTTCACACGATCAACATGAAGACTCTCACCGACACGCAGCAGATCACGCCCAATCTGCCCGCCTGCACACCGGTTTCGTCCGGCGGCCTCGATCAGGGCTGTACGTATACAGGCTCTGGAACTGTCGTTCCCGCTACGGTCGTCACCGTCAAGCCGCGCTCAATCACATAGCCGCGCTGCGAAAGCGGCCCCGGAGGGGCCGGCGAAGTTAGCCCAGGACAAGTTCGCGTCAGCGAACTTGAGTCCTGGGTCGGCACGCAATTCGGACTCAGCCCCGTAGGGGCGCCCGAAATGTGGGAAGCCTCACGCATCTGTTCTCTAATCCCCGCAAGATACAATCGATTCATGATCAAAGGCATCTCCTTTCTACGCCCTGCCGGCAATCCTGAGTCTTATGAACGTCTAAGCCGCTTCTTTGCGGCACTCGGCTTTGCTTTGGGGAAGGGCTGGCAGGAGCAGGACTCGCGCGGCGCCTCCTTCCTCGCGCCGCTCGGTAATCTCGAATTCGTCGATGGCACATTTCCCCCCGTCGCCGATGTCATGGTAGAAGTTACGTCGCTCGATTCCGTCTACCAGGCCGCCGAATCCTGGTTGCGCGCCGAAGGCGGCGATGAGGCTGTCAAGCGCCTGGCGCCTGTCGAAGAGACGAACTGGAAGTCCCGCCTTTTCACCGTCGAGCCTGAGCCTGGTTTTCGGTTCAGTTTCTGGGCATGGGCCGATCCAGCAAAGGGCAAGCCGGTTGCCCTTGAAGGAGACCTCTCCGCCGCAGGCATGAAGTTCGCGATCGTTGTCTCGCGCTGGAATGGGGTGATCACCGAGCGCCTGCTCGAAGGCGCGCTCGACGCTCTCGTGCGCTCAGGCGCCTCGCGCGCCGACATCGACGTCGTCCGCGTTCCCGGCGCATGGGAAATTCCCGGTGCTGCGCGGACCGTCGCCAACCTGCGCCGCGTGGACGGGATCGTCGCTCTCGGCTGCCTGCTGCGCGGCGAAACCGCTCACTACGAGGCAATTTATAACGAGGTAGCCCGCGGCATCGGTCAGTCGCAGCAGGAAACCGGCATTCCGCACAGTTTCGGCGTTCTCACCTGCGAGACCCTCGAACAGGCCCTCAATCGAGCCGGCATCAAGGCCGGCAACAAAGGCTTCGAGGCTGGCTGCGCCGCCATTGAAATGGTCAGCCTTTGCCGCAGGATCGGCGCTCCAAGTCGGCCTTCGCAAGGTGGCCCTGCTTGACCACCGCGACCCGGCGCAAAGCGCGCGAGCTGGCCATGCAGATGCTCTACCAGGCCGACATCGGGCGTCAAACGCCCGATCAGGTGGAGGCCACGTTCTGGAAGGCCGCCGACGAGGTCGATCTCAAGGTCCGCGGCTTTGCCGAAGACATCTTCCGCGCAGCCATAGAACGCCAGCCCCGCATCGACGAGCTCATTGCAGAGCACTCCCGCCACTGGCGGCTGGAGCGCATGCCCGCCGTCGATCGCAATCTCCTCCGCATGGCCGTCGCCGAGATGCTCGCCTTCCGCTCCACGCCCTTTCCCATCGTCATCAACGAGGCGCTTGAAATCGGTCGCCGCTATTCAGCTCCCGAGTCGGTTACCTTCCTGAACGGCGTGCTTGACTCGATCGCCCACGCCCTGATTCCTGCATAGGAACCTGCTGATCCCCGCAAAGAAACTGTCCGCAAATCGTAGCGCCCGGCAATTTGTAGCGCCGGTTTCCTAACCGGCTGTACTGGCGGCTTCCTAGCCGCCAGAAGCGACTCGTACACGCACAGCACCGCTCTGGAGAACAGATCTACATTAAACGCCATTCGCGGATAAGCTCCTGGTGCGCAACTAGAACCCGCAGAACCAATAGGGCTTTGATGTCTGCGGAAAAATCAATCGAATGGGCCTTGTAACAAGGGCTCGGCTTTAGCCGGGCCGCAGGCGGCACAAACTCAACGCGGGCTTTAGCCCCTGCTTATTCGTCACTTACGGATAGCCGGTGATTCGCTCGGAGCCTAAATTACCGGTGCCACTCGAATGGGATTGGGCTTATCGCCTTCATGCCGGGGTCAGTCTGGCCGCCGATTGGAGCGAAGCGCCCATCTCGTTCGCGGACGAAAAAAAGAAAATGGGAACTGCGTTTCGATGCGTCTGACGGATCAAAACGAACTAAAAGCGGGCCGTTCAATTCGCCCCCCCCGGATTGCGCTTCGCGATAATGATGAAGCGTGAATCGCTTCAAACTCGCGTCTCCTTTGAGAACGGCAGACACGGCGAATACAGTTTCTACGCCAATCGACTTGATGCCGCTTTGCCTCCCGTCCTTCTCAAGCCGCGAGATTCCTGGAAGGAATGCCACTTCTTTGGTATCTGTCGTTTTGCTCGTCGGGTCGGCAATCACCACGAGATCAGACTTCGCAAGCATTTCTTGATAGCTGAGCATTGAGACTAATCGGGCTTCTGTCGGATTGGGTAAAACCAACAGCAGGATCGTCGTGACCCAGCCGACGAATCTAGATACGTGCATTGACTGCCCCCAATCATGTGATTCGCTTGATGGAACACGCTGTCAGAGAACACTTCCCTATGCTCACATTCTCCAGCACATCGGTTGCGAGCGTTTGTCGCCTACTCGGAAGCTCCCTTCGATTCTCCAACAAGTTCTCAGCTTCCCGCCCTACCCGCGAGCCTCCGCCCCAGCCTCCGCGCACGCTCGCGCACGCGTCTGGAGAGTTGCTGCCGCGGCTCATGCGCAGCCAGTCCGATCCACAGGCTGCCTGCACGCTCTGCCCCCAACAGCTTTGCAGTCAAGCGCAACGCCCGCGGCGCACCGGTGGCCAGCGGAATGAAAAATCCCGGCATCGCCGCCGACGAAATCAACCCGGCCCTGCGCGGCTGTTTTTTGCTGCGTCCTGCGGGCGCATTTTGCCCCCAGGGCCAGTATGCATAGCCCACCAGCCGCTCCATGAACCTGCGGAAGATCGCCGTCACGTTGTAATCGTTGACGGGCGAAGCCAGAACGACGGCATCGGCGGCTTCAATTTCGGCCAACATCGGCTCCAGATCGTCTTGCTGCACGCACTTGCCACGCTCCTCGCCCGGCGGTTCCATACACTTCCGGCAATTGGTGCAGAACTCCACGTGCTTCTCGGTCAGGCGCAGTGTTTCCGTTTTCGCGCCGTTTTCTCTGGCTCCTTCAAGAACCGCATCGACCGCCTGATCGGTAATCCCGCCCCTGCGATAGCTGCCTACAATGGCCACCACACGCACGCTCATATACCCTCCGTCATCCGGCAACGGCAGAGTACTCAAATCGCGTGCCCCCGGGCGGTGATCATCAGCACTCAGCACGGCCCAGCATCGCTCCTGCTATCCTTGAAGTATGCGTATACCTTCGCGAAAGCGCCGCCCAATCCGCGGATTTCTCGCTTTCGCTCTGCTTTTGCCGCTTGTTGTCACCGCCTGCCGAAAGGAAGAAAAGGCCGTCGAAGGCGTGAAGGACATTGCCCAGAAGACTGTCGCGGGCGTCGCACAGAACGCCGTCAACGCCGAACATCAGGCTCAGGCCACAGCCACTCAACTCGACAGCGAGCGCGCCCAGCTCGGCCAAATCCCCCTCCCCACCAAGAGCCTCTACGCTGGCGTTCGCGAGCCTTCGGCTTGGGCCAACCCCTTTCTTTCTGTCGGCCCCGACATGCTCACGCTTCGCATCCTGCTTCCCGACACAAATGCAGGCGCGGGCGAAGGAGGCTTGCTGCGCCCCGAAGCCGCTCGCCGCCAGGAAATGCAGATCCGTCTCTCCGATCTCGCTCAGGCAGTCACCGCCATTCCTGCCGGCTCGTGGCGCTACGGCCGCGTGATCGCTGTCGCCGAGTCGTCCGCAACCGCTCCTAAAGACCGGCCCCTGGCTCGCCGCAACGTTGAAGCCGCCATCCAGCAGCTTAACGACCTGGGCATCGTCGTCGAAGAGTGGCCCGGGCGGTAGCCGCGCTGACTCCGGGTCGATAGCCGCGGGGCGGTAGCGCGGTGCTTCTTGGTTCCTGAACCAACCACGAAATTTGGGTGCCCCGGGTCCCTCGCATTTGGGGACCCGGGAAACCACCACAGCCTTCTCACAGGCTCCTGGCACTTGGCCCTGAGCGCGCTACCATCAAGGCGTGGGCAATTCACCTTTCTCCATCATCGCCACTCAGCCGCCGCTCGCGCATGAACGCTTCTCGGCCCACCGCGAGCTCGAAGCCCTGCTGAAAAAATCCCTTCGCAGCCCAATTCCTTCCGATCTTGTCCGTTTCGACCTTGGCCGCCGCGCCCTCTATGCCTCCGACGCCTCGAACTACCGCCAGCTCCCCGTCGGCGTCATTTGCCCCCGCGATGTTGCCGATGTGGAAGCCGCTCTTGCCGCCTGCCGCCAGACCGGAGCCGCCGTTTTGCCGCGCGGCGCCGGCACCAGCCTCAGCGGACAGTGCGTCAATGTGGCCGTGGTCTTCGACTACTCGCGCTATATGAATGTCCTGCTCGGGATCGATCCCGAGGCCCGCTTGGCCCGAGTACAGCCCGGCATTGTTCTCGACCGCCTTCGCGACGCCGCGGAAGTGCATCACCTGACCTATGCGCCCGACCCCGCCACTCACTCCCGATGCACTCTGGGCGGCATTCTGGGCAACAACAGTTGCGGCGTTCACGGCCTCATGGGAGGCAAGGCCGTCGATAACGTTGAGTCTCTTGATCTTCTGCTCTACGACGGCACGCGTCTCACCGTAGGCCGCACCAGTGAGGAAAAGCTCGAAGCCCTCATCCGCTCCGGTGGGCGCGTCGGCCAGATCTACTCCGGCCTGAAGCGCATTCGAGACACATACTCTCTCCAAATCCGGCAAAAATTTCCGCGCATTCCGCGGCGCGTCTCCGGCTACAATCTCGACGAGCTTCTGCCCGAGAGCGGCTTTCATGTAGCCCGCGCGCTGGTCGGCTCGGAAGGCACCTGCGCCAGCATTCTCTCTGCCACGCTGAACCTGACCGCCAGCCCGCCCTATCGTGTCCTCACCGTCCTCGGGTTCGCCGATGCCTTCCAGGCCGCCGACGCCGTCCCCGCCATTCTGGAGCACCGCCCCATCGGTCTTGAGGGCTTTGACTCGATGCTCACAGGCTTCCTGGGCAAGAAGGGCCTGGCGCGCGAAGAGATCGCGCTCCTTCCCCCCGGCGGCGGTTTCCTGCTCGTGGAGATGGGCGCCTGGGAGCCTGCCGAGGCGCGGGCCAAGGCCGAAACCCTCGCCGCAGCCGCGCAATCGTGGCCAGCCGTCGAAGGAGCCCGCATCTACTCGTCCGCCGACGCCGCCCGCATCTGGCGCGTCCGCGAATCCTCCCTCGGCGCCACTGTTTTTGTTCCGGGCGAACCCGAGGGCTGGGAGGGCTGGGACGACGCCGCTGTTCCGCCAGAACGGCTGGGCGCCTACCTGCGCGCGCTCGCAACGCTGATGGCAGAATACGGTTACCGCAGCCCTATGTACGGCCACTACGGGCAGGGCTGCGTTCACCTGCGCATCAACTTCGACTTCCATTCCCGCGAGGGCATCCGCCGCTTTCGTGAGTTCATTGACCGCGCAGCCGATCTGGTCCTTGCTCATGGCGGTTCGCTCTCCGGCGAGCACGGCGATGGACAGGCCCGCGCCGCCCTGTTGCCCAAGATGTTCGGCCCGGAACTGGTTCAGGCCTTCCGCGAATTCAAGGCCCTCTGGGATCCTGACGGCCGCATGAATCCCGGGAAACTCTCTGACCCGGTGCGCGTCTACGACCCCATCGAAAACCTGCGCCACGGCATCCCTCCCGAGTCCGGGACCCGTAATTTGGACTCTGCGGGCGCCCCATCCTTTCGACCAGAAACGAACCTGGGTGGCCCGGGTCCCTCGTCCGCCGCGGCGGAGGGATCCCGGGAAACCACCGCAGCCTATCCACCCCCGGGCGCCCAATCCAACTCTCCCCCAAACGTGGGTGCCCCCTCCATGGAGTCCTCCGGCGAAGGCGGAGGACCGCATGGGTGGGAGACACAGGAAACGAAGGAACTCGAAACCCACTTCGTCTTTGCGAAGGACGAAGGCTCCATGCGGCGCGCCACCGAGCGCTGCGTCGGCATCGGCTCCTGCCGGAACACCGTGGGCGGCGTCATGTGCCCCAGCTACCGCGCCACCGGCGACGAGCAGCATTCCACACGCGGCCGCGCTCGCCTTCTGTGGGAGATGCTCGCCGGCGCGCTCCGCAAGGAAGGCTTTCGCAGCCGGGCCGTCTATGAGGCGCTTGACCTCTGCCTCAGTTGCAAGGCCTGCAAATCAGAGTGCCCCGTCCAGGTGGACATGGCGGCCTACAAAGCGGAGTTTCTCGCCCAGCACTACAAGGGCCGGCCGCATCCGCTCCAGCATTACCTCTTCGGCTTTGCCGACCGCCTTGCCCGCCTCGGCTCGTTCACGCCCGCGCTGACCAATGCTTTGCTCACCGGCAGGTTGTCGAGCCCGCTCGTCAAGCGCATCGCCGGTATCGCGCAGAAACGCCAGCTTCCCCGCCTCGCGCCGAAGAGCTTCCAGAACGCGCACGAATCCTCGGAATTGGGTGCGAAATTGGGTACGAAATTGGGTGCCCCGGGTCCCTCGTCCGCCGCGGCGGAGGGATCCCGGGAAACCACCACGGTCCTGCTCTGGCCCGATACGTGGAACAATTACTACCATCCCCAAGCCCTGGCGGCCGCCGAAGCGCTCCTCACCGAGGCCGGCTTCCTCGTCGAGGTCCCGCGCGGCCACCTATGCTGTGGCCGCCCGCTCTACGACTTCGGTTTCCTCGCGGCTGCCCGCTCCTACCTGACTCGCGTTCTGGATCGCATGGCCCCGCACATCGACGCGGGACTGCCCTTCCTGTTCTTGGAGCCGAGTTGCGCCAGCGTCTTCCGCGACGAGCTGCTCGAATTTTTTCCCAACGACGAGCGCGCCCGGCGTCTGAGCCGTCACACGTGGCTTGTGGCCGACTTTCTGGCCGCGCAGGCGCCCGAATTTGCATCCAAGGTCCTCAGTGGCCGGCTTTCGGGCACGCGGATCCTGGTACAAGGCCACTGCCATCAGAAGGCCGTGTTTGGCGGACCGGCCAGCGAAATCGCTCTTCTCCGCCAGGCCGGCGCTCAGGTCGAGTCAATTGAGGCAGGATGCTGCGGCATGGCCGGCCCCTTCGGATTCGAAAGCCGGAAGTTTGAAGTGTCGAAAGCTATCGCGCGCGACGGGCTGCTGCCGGCGCTGGAGGCTGCGGCCCCTGAAGTGATCATTGCCGCCGACGGGTTCAGTTGCCGCGAGCAGATACAGCAGCTTGCCCGGCGTCCGGCTCTGCACCCCATGGAGATTCTCGCCCGCGATGGCCGCGGAGCAGAAATGGATTCCGGCGGAGGGTGAAATTTGCGGCGATTGGGCAAATTCTGTTACGCTCAGGGGTTCTGGAGGTATAGAGTCAATGGCTGAAGAAAGTAAGTCTTACGGTATGGCCTGGTTCCTGGCGGGGTTGGGAATCGGCGCCGTGGTTGGCATTCTTTATGCTCCCAAAAGCGGCCGGGAGACCCGCGAAGATATCGCCACCGGCGCCCGGGAAGGGGCCGAATATCTGAAGGTCCGGACGCGGCGAGCCGCCGAAGAGGTCAACGCATTCGTTGACAAAAGCAAAGAACAGATGAGCGCTCTGGTGGAAAAGGGCAAGGATCAGGTCTCCGAGTATGTGGATCGTGGCCGCGAAGCCATCGACCGAGGGCGCACTCAGTGGGAGGAGTTCGTCGAGAAGGGCAAGAGCGTGGTCGCGGATCAGACCAGCCGTGTTTCCGCTGCCGTCGATGCGGGCCGTCAGGCATATCAAGCTTCCACCGCCGATGCAGGCAAAACTGACGAGTAGGCTTCCTGCCGGCCGGTTCTTCTACCCGGGATGGAGACTGTTGGCTTCGTCTGAGGCGAACCGGCCCATGGACTTCGCACCGGATTCGGCGCGCGCTGTAAGCGACGCGCCGGTCCGAGTATGAATCTTCGATTGGAAAGGGCGAAACCATCATGCCCGATAGTCAGACTCTGGAGTTGACTTTCATAGCTCTGGTTGCCTTGGCAATGGTGACACAAGCCATTGCATTGATCGTTCTTGTTGTCACGGTGCGTAAGTCGCTGCGCTCCTCACTCCAGCAATTTGAGGAGCTGCGCGCTTCAGTGGCGCCCATCGTCAATACTGCGCAGGATCTGGTCAAGCGTTTGAGTCCCAAAATCGCGGCGGCCGCCGCCGACCTGACCGAGATCGTTCACAAGCTTCGAGCCCAGGCCGACGACGTGCAAGCCACAGCGACGGAACTCGCGGAGCGCCTGCGCCGCCAGGCAGCACGGCTTGACTCGATGACGACCTCCGTCCTCGACGTCGCTGACCGCGCCGGCGCCTTTGTGACTGACGCTGTATCCAAGCCCTTGCGCCAGATTTCCGGGGTGCTGGCCTCAGTCCGCGCCGTGATCGAGTCGCTCCGCTCGCCCGTGCGCGAGCGGGACGCCCCTCCGGCACGCGCCCCAGCCGAAAAGGACATGTTCGTCTAAGCGGGATTCGCGGCAGCATGGCCCGGACCCGTCCTCGGGGAGCCTGGAGGGCGGAAGAACAATGACCTATCTCCTGTGCCGCAATCACGTATCCGATTTCTCGCGATGGAAGGCCGTTTTCGCCTCCCATGCCCAGGCCCATCGCGACGCGGGCCTGCATCTCAAAAGCCTCTGGCGAGCAGTCGAAGAGCCTGACAACGTTTTTTTCCTGTTCCAGGTTAGCGATGCGGCCAGAGCGCGCGCTTTCATCTCGGACCCCGCCGCCGCTGAAGCCGGCCGAGCCTCAGGCGTGCTGGATGGCGAGTACCACTTCCTGGAAGACTCCGAGAGATATTGAGGGTGACCGAGCTTGAGAAGTGCTTTGCCCCACCCCGGGGTCCCCATGGACAGGTCCTCGTCCATGGGGTGGAGCCTCGCGACGCCTTTGTTTTTGTCGCGAGGGTGGGACAGAGATTGAAGGGTACGGGCTTTAGCCCGTGCCCACCTGATCCTTAACCCCTCACTTCGGCGGCTTCATCACTTCGCGCATCTTGGCGAAGCCCGAGTAGTGCGCCGACATGCCGCCGTCGACGAGAATATTCTGCCCGGTGATGTGCTTGGCCTCGCTCGATGCCAGGAATACGATCATGTGCGCGATGTCTGCCGGCTCGCCCAGCTCAGGCGTGAGCGTCTCGCCCTCCACGTGTTCGCGAATCGGCGCCGGGATCACGGCCCGCGTGTGCGCGGTCAGCGTCAACCCGGGCGCGACGGAGTTGCAACGAATCCCCTCGCGCCCATGCGAGGTAGCGATGCAGCGCGTCATCTGGACGATGGCCGCCTTCGATGTGCTGTAGGCCGTCTGCACCAGGCTGCCGCCTTCGGCCAGGTCTGACGACAGGTTGACGATCGAGGCGCCGGCGTTCCGCGGCATCACCCGCAGAGCATACTTTGAGCACAGCATGGTTCCGCGCAGGTTGGCCCGGTGAACGCGGTCCCACAACTCCACGTCCATGGTTTCAATGTCGCGGTCGCGTCCATAAAGCTCCGGCGCGAGATCCGCGGCGTTATTCACCAGAACATCCAGTCCGCCGAACTCCTTCACCGTTGCGTCAATCAGAGCCTTGATCGACTTCTCGTCGGCCAGGTCGAAAACCATGGCCTTTGCCACTCCGCCCTTGCTGCGGATCTCGGCGGCCAGCGCTTCGGCGGCTGCGCCGTTGCGGTCGGCCACTACCACCTTGGCGCCCCGGCCGGCAAAGATCGCCGAAGTCACCGACCCGATAGCCCCCGCCCCGCCGGTCACAATCACAACTTTTCCTGCCAATGAACTCACTTGCCTCTCCTCCCTTGCACCCTCACGATACCAGTTCAGGCAAGCGTCAAAAAAGCCGCAAACTTCTTAGCTCGCCGTCATCGGGCTGCGAAATCTTTTCCAACCTCGCGCTCGTAGGCGCTGTACACGTCGTCTCCAAAGCAGACAAAGACCACCTTCTCCAATTGCGGGTTCCGCTCAAATTCCGACTTCGTCTCCCGCACGGCGATCGCGACTGCCTCGGGAATCGGATAGCCGTAAACCCCGCAACTGATGGCCGGGAAGGCAATCGTCTTCACGCCGTGCTCGCGCGCCAGGCGAAAGGCTGTGCGGTAGCAGCCGGCGAGTTTCTCCGCTTCGCCGTGGCCGCCGCCGCGCCATACCGGCCCAACCGCATGGATCACCCACTTCGCTTTCAGCCGGTACCCGCGCGTGATCTTCGCCTCGCCGGTGGGGCATCCACCCAGCGTCTCGCACTCGGCCACAAGTTCTGGGCCCGCTGCCCGGTGAATCGCCCCATCTACCCCGCCTCCACCCAGCAACGAGGTGTTGGCTGCATTCACGATCGCATCTACATCGAGCCGCGTAATGTCGGCTTTCAGAACTTCTACCCGCTCCATCTCCCGCGCCTCCTTTTCGCACAATGACTCTTCAGGCCGTTCGACGTTGTGGCATGAACGCCGGCAGGAACACATGTGCCCTGGGGGCTAAAGCACGCGATTCATGTGCAGCCGTTTGCGGCCCGGCTGAAGCCGTGCCCTGTTACAGAACCTGCTCTGCTTTGAAAGAACAGGCATGGATACGGGCCAGATCGAAGATCGGCGACTTCCCGCCCTGTTCTGCTTAGCCTTGAACCGACGCGTGCCAGGCCTGAAGCTGTCTTATCTTGCGAGGGATATTCACCGTCTTGGCGCAGGCAGCCGTGCAGGTTTCGCAGTTGGTGCAGGCGTCGAGGCCCTGGCCAGCCGCGATCGAGGCCAGGGTCTCGTGCGGGCGTCCTGTTCCGGGATAGTACTGCAATGCGTACATATGGGCCCGCATCAGGTCGGGAATCTCCGCTCCGTAGGGGCAGGTCGGCAGACACTGCTTGCACTGATCGCAGTACTCCAGGCTGGCCATCAATTTCTTGTCGGCCAGGATCTTCTTTTCCTCTTCCGTATAGGCGATGTCGAAGGCAACGCCGACATTCTGCTCAACATGATCGAAGGTAGCGAAACCGGAGACTAGGGTGGCAATGGCATCGTGGTGCAGGACCCATTTCAGCATGGCGGTACGCATGGCGCCGGTCTCAAAGCCTGCCTTCGGTGTCGGGCCGCCGGCAGGCGGCTCGTACTGAGTGGTGGATTGGGTCGCCCCCTCAGACATGGCTGCCATGAAAACGGGCTTTTCGCCCGGCTTGAGAAACCCTCCGGACGTGGTCTTCATGGCCACAAGACCGATGCCCTTCTGGTGAGCGCGTTCGATGGCGGCGAACAACTCCTGATTGGATTCCATGGTCCAGTTGAAGGGAATGAGGACAACGTCGTGAACGCCCACGCGGACAACTTCGTCCAGGATGGGCGCGGCGTTGTGCGTGGAGATTCCAATGGCCCGAATCTTGCCTTCCTTCTTTAGCTTCACCAGCACTTCCAGGGGGCCTTCCATGGAGACATCGGCCACCTTGTGGGAGCCGTGGAGGTACAGAATATCCACATAATCGGTCTGTAAATTCTTCAGACTGTCCTCAAATTCCTCGGCCATCATTTTCCCGGCCTGGGCCGAAGTGAGGGTCTTCCGCTCCGGCTCCTCGAGTAATTTGGTGGCAAGCACGACGTCCTTGCGGACCCCCATCGCCTTGATCGCGTTGCCCAGCGAAGTCTCCATCCCGCCTTGCTTGTAGTTGGCGGAGGATTCAAAGAGTCGAACTCCGCACTCATAAGCCCGGCGAATGATGCTTTCTTCCATAGCCATTCCACTGCTGATGAGCGGGACCTTTATGCCTGTCCTTCCCAGGGTCCGGGTCAAAATCTTTCTGCCCGCAGCAAATCCCGGAGCGGCGGCTTCGGCAAAGAGGAAATGAGCGGGATTCGCCAACTGCGAGGCAGCCAAAAACGCCGCCGGCTTGGCAATGAACTCGCGGCGCGTCCATGGATTGTTCTTCTTCATCGCTTGCTCCTTCACCACCGCGAACTATGCGGCACGCTGAGTGGGTTGATTGGGTCGGTCATTTTAATCGGGTCAGGGTTTCCTGGAAAAGCTGTTTGGCGTTCCCGGACGGATTCACGATCAGGACAAGGTAGCGGCCCACGGTGCCGCCAACGATTTCTCCTTCGTAACTCGTGCTGCCGCGAATGGCGTGCTTGCCGTATTCGGGCGCCTCGGCACATTTGCCGCTTTGGCAAAAATGCTTCTCCAGCAGCTCCAGACGGTGCAATGCCTCCGCTTCGTCCGCGGCCACGGATACTACCAAAGAGTACTCGCCTTTATCGGCCTGGTACTTAACCAAATAGGCGGGACTGAGATAGTCGTGGCCCAGAGGGTTGCGAAGGACGTATTGCTCGGAGTGCGGCAGCCGTTGAGCGCTGGGAAGCTTGGACAGCATTGCCGGCCATCCCGGAGAGACGCCGATGCGGCTGGCGATGCCGCGGGCAAAGGCTTCGAGAACCACATCGCTTCCAGAACCGAAGCCCATCAGCTTCACGTAATAGCGGTCCAGGAAAAAGTTCAACGTCGCGGCGCTTCCATCGTCGGACTGGGCGCAAATTCCTTCGGTCCCGATGGTGACGAACCGGCCCTTGGAAGAACGATCGAGGGCATAAATGCCAAAGGCGTTCTCCGGCATTCCCATGGAGTAGATGTCGAGTCTCACATTGATCCCGCCGGCCTGAAACTCCTGGTGAAGCATTGCTTCCAACCCATAAAGCTGAAACTTGTCTGCGTCGCCGTCAATGTATTCCCATAGATTCGCCGCGTAGAAGACGGGAGCTTGAAGAGCACGGGCTTGAGAGGGCAGGGGATCGGGAACCAGCTTGAGTAATTGTGTGCGAGTGGCTTCGGAGACCGCCTGTCCATCCTCCGATGCAGCCGGAGCGGCGCTCCCGGCCTGGGCACAAACGCAAGCCGCAATCGAGATGAGGCTGAGCAGTAGAAGTGAGGTTCTTGCCATCTTGCGATCCTTGTCAGCCAATCTAGCAGCCTTCACGTTCATTTCCATACTACTTTTTTGTGGCCTCGCCTCTTGTGCTTCAGAAGTCGAAATGCCACATCGGGCGCGCTTTACGTTGTTCGCGACAACGTGGCGCCCTGCCCCGAAGGGCCTCACTGCATGGAAAGGTTCAGCGCAACGCCGGACCGGAACTTGTCCGACAAGATGGAACTACGCTCTTTCAAGTCTCATGGAATCAATCATTCTCAACATCTATGAGACTTGTTCCACCCTCCACCCTTAAACCATCCATTCTCCAACATTCATCGATTCACGGTTTTTCCCCGGCATTCTTCCCGGTTTTCCTCCGCCTCCGCGCAATTTCCGCTTTTTTCGCCTCTCGAACTCTGTCATACTTGATTGTGCCCCCCTTTTACGGCCAATCGGAACAATTCAAAAACGAAGGTGCTGCGATGTCGGCAAAGTATCTCTTTGTGACGGGCGGAGTCGTGTCCAGTTTAGGCAAGGGCCTGGCGGCGGCCTCCATCGGCTGCCTGCTTGAAAATCGCGGCCTGCGCGTGAACCTGATGAAGTTCGATCCCTATCTCAATGTCGATCCCGGGCACCATGTCGCCCTTCCAGCATGGCGAGGTTTTCGTCACCGACGATGGAGCCGAAACCGATCTTGACCTCGGCCACTACGAGCGCTTTACTCACGCCCCTCTATCGCGCGACAACAACTGGACCACCGGCCGCATCTACGAACAGATCATCATGAAGGAGCGCCGCGGCGACTACCTCGGCAAGACCGTCCAGGTCATTCCCCACGTGACGAATGAGATCAAGAACGCCATGCGCAAAGTAGCGTCCAACGGAGCCGACGTCACCATCGTCGAGATCGGCGGCACCGTGGGCGACATCGAATCGCTGCCGTTTCTCGAAGCCATCCGCCAGATGCGCCAGGAACTGGGCCGCGAAAACACCGTCTTCGTCCACGTCACGCTGGTTCCTTTCATCGTCGCCGCCCAGGAGCTCAAGACCAAGCCCACGCAGCACTCCGTCAAAGAGCTGCTCTCCATCGGCATCCAGGCCGACGTGCTGCTTTGCCGCGCCGACCAGAGCCTCCCGCTTGAGCTGAAGAAAAAGATCGCCGCCTTTTGCAACGTCGAGGAGCGCGCCGTCATCGCCAACTGCACTGTCCCCTCCATTTATGAGGTTCCGATCGTCTTCGCGCAGGAGGGCGTCGACGATCTGATTCTCCGCTACCTGCACCGCGAGGCGCCCCCGGCCGATCTCACCCGCTGGGTCGAACTCGTCGAGCGCTGGCGCAATCCCATAGACGAGGTCTCCATCGCCATTGTCGGCAAGTACACCGACTACGAGGACAGCTACAAGTCGCTCAAGGAGGCCCTCACCCACGGCGCCATCTCGCAGAACCTCAAGCTCAACCTCAACTGGGTCGATGCCGAGGGCCTTGAAACGAATTTGGACTCGCAGTCGCCTAAGGAAAACGACCGCAGCTGGGAATCGCAACTCGAAGGCTACGACGGCATCCTCGTTCCCGGGGGCTTCGGCAAGCGCGGCATCGAGGGCATGCTCAACGCCATCCGCTACGCCCGCGAAAAGCAGGTGCCCTACTTCGGAATCTGCCTCGGCATGCAGACGGCCTGCATCGAGTTCGCGCGCAACGTCTGCGGGTTGCGCGATGCGAATTCGAGCGAGTTCGACCCCGCCTCGGCGCACCGCGTCATCTACAAGCTGCGCGAGTTGCTGGGCGTCGAAGAGATGGGCGGGACGATGCGTTTGGGGGCATGGACCTGCTCGCTGCAGCCCGGTACGCTGGCCTCGCGCGTCTATGGCGGAGCAACGGAGATCAGCGAGCGCCACCGCCACCGCTACGAGTTCAACCGCGAATACGAAGCATTGCTGACCGGGGCGGGGATGCGCATCTCCGGAACCACCCCCGACCAGACCTACGTCGAAATCGTAGAGCTGCCCGGCCACCCGTACTTCATCGGCTGCCAGTTCCACCCCGAATTCAAATCGAAGCCACTGGAGCCGCATCCGCTGTTCTGCGAGTTTGTGAAGGCGAGCTACAAAAACCGGCTCGCTCGCTCTTCAGCCAACGGCACTTCCGAACCAGCAACCACCACGACGCTGTCATCCTGAGCGAAGCGAAGGATCTGCGGTTGCCTTTCGGCTTATAACGCGCGTTGCATCCGACGCAATCGAATCCCCGCTGCCCACCAACGCATTGTCATCCTGAGCGACCGGAAGCCGCGGACAACGAATGTCGTAAGACGATTCCAGTTAAGCCAGGGCGACATTTTCGTTACCAATCGGTCCTCAGCGAGCGCATCGGCAATGATGCGCTCGGTCAGAGACTTCATTACGACTTTTGAGGAACCTCTCGGGCCTAAGCCCGTGTTCAGCTCTAGCAATGAGTGGTCTGGATTCACATTTCCAATGCCACGACTCTCAGTGCCTCTCGAATGCTGGGATCCTCCATGACTCTCCAGAACGAATTGCGGAAGAATCGTACGTGCACCTTGTAATCCAGGCTCCGCATGAACGAGGATGGCCGCACAGTCGTGACTTTCTCGACCACGGTTCCTAGCCCCACCGCAGCGGCACTCAGTCCGAGCAAGATTGCAGGTGCAGGAGTCGGCGAGTCGAGTCGCTCGACGGCTTGACCGAGCGCGACACCTCCGATCTCTTTCAAGCAACTTCCAATAAGCGACTTGACGTCATTCTTGCGCCGCAATATAACTCCTGACGCTTTCAGCCAGTCGGCCACTTGTGCCTCGGCATCGCTGAGTCGATCATGTTCCAGTCCGTCTCCGACTTCAGAGAGCAGCCCCTCTTCGAGAGAATCTGATATTTCGGAAGATTGCTCCCTAATCCCGGTAAGGACCTCTCCCACCTTTGAAGGACTCCTCGACTCGACCGGCCTCTTCGGGTCAAAAACTCTACTCAATATGGTTCCCCATGGAAACTGTCTGAGCACCTTGACGCTCTTGTTGCACCTTATGCCGTTTTCCTCGAACGTGCCGACAATCCGATCGCGAACCCAGTGGTGGCAGTAAAGAGGAGGAGTTGAATCCTCTCGCGATCCTATAGCTATCGCATATGAGAAGCCTCGAAGAACAACGCTCATCGCATACGCGATGCACAAATGGGGAAGGTCTGGGAACGTATCTGGGAGAAGGTCTCGATATACTTCGGGGCAGCCAAGTTGGCCTTTCTTTACGAGAGCGCCTATTCTTGCACGCAATTTCGGAAATCGTTTTTCCTCAATCATCCTTGCCACGATCGGTTGACACCGGAGCTGTACCCAAGGGTCTGCCCGATCGGCGTGGGCATGTGAAAGCGAAGATGTAAACTGATATGCGATCCAACGACTAAAGTCCTCAGGAAACGCGTCGGCATATTTCTCAAAGTCATCTGCACGGCCCTGTTTGATCAATCGGTTAAACTGCTCATCCGATAGTTCAACCCCTGGGATGCTGGTGAATGCACCACTTTTTTCCCAAAGGTGATAAAAGAGCGGTGCCCTGCCCACCCGGTTTATCGGTAATGGGAGCAGGAGTGGGGAGCCATTGCAATAGGCGGTTGCAACTGAGGTGAAACTCTCCTTTGCTCTGGGGTCCGTCATATCACCGGGCGACCCAACAAAAGACGAAGCGGCAATGAGCATCGTCACGTCGATTCCGATTGGAAGAGAGGGTTTCACGGGTGGGGACAGGTCCAACGTCGTAAGGTCGTTCATCTTCTCGGCCTCCAGATTTGCCGGAATACTGCGCGGCATCCCAAGAAATCAGCCGTCTTGCGAAAGCCAATTATAACGCCATCGGTCAGCCCGCCCATCACGATGCCGGCAGCGGGTTCGTTCCTAATATGAAGGTCGCGCGTGAGTAAACGAAAAGAGCCAGATCGAGACCCAAAGGCGGACGGTGCTTTCGGGAATACATATCAGCAGCCGTTGTTGCCCTTTATCAAGGTTGGTACCGACAGGCTGACTCACTCATCCAGTGTGGCTTTTAAAACTTCTGTGGGTATCCTGACAGGATAGGTCCCCGCTAAACGCCCTTCCATCCCCCGCTCCCGCTTCTCGATCCCATTCCGCTCCGCCCAGGCTAGTCCTCGGTCCCTCACCCCAGCAGCACCGCCCCCTTCGCCTTTCCCGCCAGCGCGCGGTCGAACGTGACCAACTGGATTCCTGCTGTCTCCGCGAAGGCCGCAAGATACGCGTCCGTCCATTCTTTGGGTGAGGCACCGTCTGTCATGGTCCGCTGCTCGAAGGCCAGACTCATTTTCGCCGGCTCATTCTCCAGAGTGGCTTTCCCGCCTGAAATCCACCGTTTGTAAAGCGTCCAGCACTGGCGCTTTGTGAGGACTTCATCGCCCATCACCGCGCCGGTCGTCAGGAGGCGAAAGAAGCCCATATGCGTCTGACGGCAGAAAACAAGCCTGCGCTCGACCTCAAGACCCTCAAACCACGCCAGCGCCTTTTCATGGTGCTCGTGAATCTGGTGGTGAAGGGCCAGCCAGACATTGACGTCAGGAAAAAGCGGTGAGTTCATCGATCTGCTCGTTGGTCAGGTGCAGCGTTCCGGGCCGTTTGGAGCGGATGACCGGCACTGCGAACCGACCACGCGATCTTGCCGGCTGGTGGAGCACCAGTTCCACACCCTGAAGCACCAGGTCTCGCACCGTAGTGCCACGCTCTGCCGCAAGCACCTTGATGCCGCGGTAGGTTTCGTCCGGGATGTCGATGGTGGTACGCATATTTCCATAATAGCATATTGATGCGTTTATGAAGAAGATTAGCCAGTTCCGGCACTTGCGAGTCTTTCATTTCGGCTTCCGTCTATTTCCGCGACCCCAACGGCACCCCTGCGCCTCGAGCTGACAACCGTCACCCCACCATCTGCACCCCGCCAATTACCCTCAAATTGTGATCCCCGGCCTTCTCACACGTGTCAAAACCCTCCGCCGAAGACTGTCCGTTCGCTCCGTTCTTCTGTGGTTCGGTACCGGCGTAGTCTCCTTATGGCTGCTCGCTGCGCTGATGCTTCTTGCCGCGCGCTGGATCGACCCGCCAACCACCGCCGTGCAGATGGAGCGCCGCCTGCAGGCCTGGATGAGCCACAAGCCGTATCGAAAGCGCCGCGAATTCGTTCCACTCAGCCAGATTTCGCCCGATCTTCAGCACGCGGTCATCGCCGCCGAGGACGGGCGCTTTTACCAGCATCATGGCTTCGACTGGCACCAGATCCAGATCGACGCCGAAGCGGATGTGGAAGGTGGCCGCATCCGCGGGGCCTCCACCCTGACGCAGCAGCTCGTGAAGAATCTCTTTTTCGGAACCAGCCGCTCCATCCTCCGCAAGGGCGCGGAGTTCACGCTCGTTCCTGTAGCCGAACTGGTCCTCGGCAAGCGGCGCATTCTCGAGCTTTATCTCAACCTGGTCGAGTGGGGACCAGGCATCTATGGCGCAGAATCGGCCTGCCGCGTATGGTACGGAATCCCGGCTCGCAGCGCCGGCCGCGAGCAGTCGGCGCGCCTCGCCGCTATTCTGCCATCACCGTTAAAACGAAAGCCCGGGCGCATGGACCGCTACAGCGAGATCATCCTGGAGCGCATGCGGCAGGTGGGCTGGTAGAGAGCAAACAGTGCCCCAGGAGCATTTGCGGGGGTTATGATGCTTGCGTACCCCTTCCCGGGTCGAGTGAGGATTCCCATGACAGCACGCACTTTGTTTCTTGCAAGACTCATCGGCCTCTACTGCATCGTCTGCAGTCTCGCCGAGATGATTCACAGGCAGGCCACGCTAGACGCGGTAGGGGCGCTCCTCGGCAATCCATCGGCTGTCCTGTGGGTGGGCATGACCTCAGTGCTCATCGGCCTGGCGATGGTTCTCGGACACAATCTCTGGAGGGGCGGAGCGCTCACGGTGGTGGTCACAATTGTCGGCTGGATCGCGCTGCTGAAGGGCCTGGCTCTTCTCTTTCTGCCTGTTCAGTCGCATGAGAATCTTTTCCTTGGCGCCCTCCGCTACGAGCAGCTCTTCTATTTCTACGCGGCGATCGCGCTGGTTCTTGGCCTCTACCTGACCTACGCAGGCTTCCGTTCCAAGGTCAAATAGACGGGCAGGCCGGTCCTGCCTTGAACCGCGGCGCGAGGCCGCAGTCTGCAATCGCGATCGGATTTACACTGGAGCCGAGGCATGCATCATGGCTCCGGCGTGCGCGCGCTTCAGGTTCTATGCCGAATTGAACGACCATCTGCCGCCCGGCGACCAATACCGAACGATCGAAAAGCAATTCTTCCTCCCGGCCTCGGTCAAGGATATGATTGAAAGCCTCGGCGTGCCGCATGCCGAGGTCGACCTGGTTCTCGTCAATGGCGAATCCTCCGATTTCTCGCGCCTGATTCGCGACGGCGATCAAGTGGCCGTTTACCCCGTTTTTGAATCGATCGACATTGCGCCGGTCCTGCGTTTGAGGCCGCAACCTCTGCGCGAGCCGAAGTTCGTGCTCGACGTGCATCTAGGCAGGCTGGCGGGCTATCTGCGCCTGCTCGGCTTCGAGCACGTTGTATTCCAATTGCTTCAGCGACCCGGAACTGGTGGAGATTTCGACCCGTGAGAAGCGCGTTTTGCTGACCAGGGACCGCGGCGTGCTGAAACACTCTGCCGTGACTCATGGATATTGGCTGCGGCAGACCGGCAAGCCGTCGCCAGGCCGCGGAGGTTGTCCGCCGCTTCGATTTGGCCCGGTTGATTCGCCCCTTCACGCGGTGCGTGGTTTGCAATGAGCCCCTCAGGGAGGCGCCGATCGCTGGAATCCGCAACCGCGTTCCGCATGGCGTTCTGGAGTGGTGCACCGACTTCAGGGAATGCGCGGGCTGCCGGCGGGTCTACTGGAAAGGGTCGCATTACCGGCGGATGAGTGAGTGGATCGAGCAGTTGACGGCGACAACTCCACCAGCTCATGACGAGAATCGCTGAACAGAGCCTCCTGCCTTTACAGAATGGGGTTTCGCAGCCTATCCCAGGGGCGTTACAATTCGCCTGCATAGCTTCCAAAATTGAATCCTCCGCCTGAACGGGAAAGGAAGTATCTACATGAAGGGAATTACTGGCAGGAAATCGCTGATTTGCCTTGCGCCGCTGGCGCTGTTGCTCTCTGCGGCGCTCTCGATGGCGCAGACGCGCGCCGTCGATCCAGGCGCCAAATGGGAGGTGGCCGCAACCACCACGCTTTCCGAATTGACCATCGGCCAGGGAGCGACCTTAGCCGCGCCCGCGGGCCACAGCCTGACGATGACAGTCAATGGCGTCGAGACGCCGCTCCAGCCCGGCACGTACAAGGGCAAGATCGTGCTCACCGTTGCCGAGGAGAATCTTCTCCCCTACGACGGCATGGGCGTCAAGCAGAATTACAAATACCTGGCGGCAGTTGTCGTCGACAATGGAACCTACCAGGCGGCGAAATCTGTCCCTGCGGCGGTGATGGGCGGGTCGGTGACCAACACCGAGGCCGACAACATCAAGGTTACGTCTGTCGGACCCATCTTCGGCGGTGTCGAAGTCACCGGAAAATCGAACTACGTCATCAAAAACCCGGTGTTTCAGATGACCGGAAACGGCAAGAACGACTTTGCCGGGTACGGTGCCACGATCCACGTCGGCGGCTCCGCGAATGTGAGCGTAGATGGCGCCAAGATCAACAACACCGGCGCGGTCCGGACCGCGGTCTGGGCGGGCGATAACGCCACCGTTACCGTGAACAACGCCGATATCGAAGTGCACAATGGCACGCTGCCCAAGGACTATGGGTGGTCATGGGCCCACGGAGGCCCCTCCGGCAACGGCGACGTGATGATGGAAGTGCCCTGGATGCTGGGCCTGGTTGGCAACAATCGCGCCACGCTTGCGGTTGGCAGCGCCACCGTGACCTATAACAACTCCCACATCAAGGCCGAGTCGTGGGGCGCAATGTCCACCGATGCCGTCACCGAGGTTCTGCTCACCCTCAACAAATGCCATGTCGAAACCGGGAAGAGCGGCTACGGCGCCTACGTCGACGGCAACTCCATGATGCATTCCTCCGGAACGAAGTTCGACGTGGGCACCTATGGGCTGATCATGTCGGGCGGCTCGGGGGTCTTCACCGACGCCAGCGTGGTCAACTCGGGCAAGAACGCCGTGATGTCGCACGGCGGCAACAAGGGCACGTTGACAATCGACAAGGGCAGCGTCCTCAATGCCGACGAGGCCGTGATCCAGTTGAAGGGCAGCTCGCCGGACATTCTCATCGACAACGCCAGCCTGAGCTCAAAGAAGGGCATCCTGCTGGAGATGTTCCCGAACGACGATCCCAACAAGCAGGGCGGCGGAGCAGGCGGACCTGGCGGTGCGGGCGCTGGTGGTCCCGGTGGCGCGGGTGGACCTGGCGCAGGCGGTCCTCCCTCGGGTGGCGGCGCGGGTAGTCCCGGTGGTGCTGGCGCTCCGGGCGGAATGGGCGCTCCCGGCGGCGGCGCAGCGGTGAAGAACAACTACGGCAAGACCAACGGCACCAACGACGAATTCACAACCATTCGCAACGCAACGCTGAAGGGCGACTTCGTCAACGCTCTAACTGACAAGAGCAGCCTGAACGTCAAGCTCGAACACGCCTCCCTGACCGGGGCCGTGACCACGGCGACCTATGTTCACGCTGTGGGGCACAATAGCGAAAAGCTCGTCATGCAGGATTCGCCGGCCCTCTACTACCTGATCGGCGAAGTCAACGAGACCTATGCTCCAACGAACCAGGCGCACGGCGCAACTGTGACGCTGGACGGGACCAGTTCGTGGACTGTCGACAAAACTTGCTATCTCACTGGGTTGAAAATCTCTTCAGGTGCGAAGGTTTCGGCGCCGAACGGCAAAAAACTGACCATGATCGTGGATGGAGCCGAGAAGCCGATCGCCGCAGGTGAATACAAGGGCAAGATTGTGCTGCAGGTAGCCCCGGGCGCATAGGCCGGTCAAAGTCAGCCGGGCCTCTGTCTAAAGCAGCGTGGGGCCACATAAAAACGAGGGGGCCCGCCAGAGCGGAGGCCCCTCGTTTTTTTTAGAGCGTCTGTCTCGTTGGCGTGCGTTGCCCAGCTCAGCTGCGAGGGACTTCCGGAGTCTTCTCAAATGGATTGTTTTCCGACGTCCGAAGGAGTGATTCCCAGGGCGCAATTCTTGCCGGCGTTTTTCGCCTTTTGGAGCGCCTGGTCGGCAAGGTTGATGACCTGGTTATATCCCAGGGCATTGGGGTCGTCTTTGAGCCATGGGAATGCGGCCCAGCCTACACTGCAGGTCAGCGAAATCTGGCGAGTTTGGTCGATGCGGAACGGCGTCTTTCTTACGACTTGAAGCACGCGCTCGGCGAGTGCGGAAGCGTTTTTGCGCTCGGCGGCGCGTGAAACAATGAGGAACTCTTCGCCGCCCCAGCGCACCAGAACATCCGAATCGCGAATGGTTGAGCCGAGGCGGCGCGTCAACTGGGTCAGCACGCGGTCTCCCGCATCGTGGCCAAAGAGGTCGTTGACCGCCTTGAAGTTGTCCATATCGACCATATAGAAGATGAGGTCGCGAGGGGGTGTGTCCTGCGGGGAGGAGTGTTCCCGGAGGGATTGCGCCACGTCGCGCTCCACCATCGCCTGGAAGTAACGCCGATTGCGGATTCCCGTAAGCGGATCGTTCAGTGCGGCATCTTCAAGGGTCAGGTTGGCGCGCTGCAGTTCCTGACGCAGCCGGCGCTGCTTGAGCAGAAGCAAGGCCGTCATAACGAGCGTGGCGAGGGACGTGACAGCCACGCGGTACCGAAGGATGGCCGGCGGTAGCGACTGGTCGAGAACAGCGATGGTGAGAATGACGGGCAGGGAGAGAACAGCTATCACGGCCAGGCCCGCAGTCCAGTCCGCAAATCGGCTCGCGCGCGCGGGCTCGGGCGCAGATTTCAGATCGCGGCCCATCACCGTCACGACCATGAAAAACGCAAGTGAAGCTGCAACGGCCGTGTCGGGCCAACCGCCGCTGTAATAGGTTTTGGCCTCGAGGGCGTAGTCTGCAGCCTGCAAGCTGAGGCCACAGATGACGAAGCCACCCACGAAAAAGGCGTAGAAGCGGCGCCATTTCCCCGTGCTCTGGAAGACCAGCAACACCAGCACAAAGACAATGACCAGTTCTTGAGCGAAATAGAGCCTGTCGTAGTTCGTGTTATAGGCAGGGAGATTGACCGACACATATTGCCAGCAGATGACCGCGTAGACGTAGATGAAGATCCACCAGAGCATCAGCTGAAAGAAGTCGAGAATCCCAAAGCGGGCACTGAATTCCGATGGCTCCAGATGCGGGCGCAGCATGAACCCGGCCAGGATCGGCACGGCCCTCAAAAAGGGCAAAAGATCGCCGAGATAAAGGTCTGGAACGGGGCTTCGAAGAACGATACCGTAGTAGATCCAACTGCTTTGACTGATGAACCAGAAGAGCCAGCAGAGGGCCATGAGGCTCCAGAACGATCTAAGGCGCCCATGGGTTGGAGCTGCGTTCTGAATGGAAACGAGGAGAAGTGCCAGCAATTGGAAGCCGCGGGCGATTTCGCCGACTGCAGTGAGCGCCAGGCCCGGCGGCAACATGCAGGAAGCGGCGACCTGCACCAGAGTGAGGCCGACCGAGGCAACAATCCAGAGTCTGAGATGCGTACGCAAACGGAAGTCCTTAGCGCGATTCTACGGGAAAATAACATCGAAATTGACAATTCCTGCCCAGAAACAGCTTGCTTCTTATGCCTGAACCCACCCTGGCCCGATCTTCTGGTTTTCCCTTTCTTTTTCTCCCGCTGGTCCCGTCACTTACAATCCTGTCGTGACCCCATCATTCGAGATCGGTCCCGTTCAGGTCGGCGCAGGACGTCTTTTCCTCATCGCGGGCCCTTGCGTCATTGAAAGCGAAGCCCACGCGCGCTTCCTGGCCGACTCGATCCAGCGTATCGCTGCCGATCTTGCGATCCCGTTCATCTTCAAGGCCAGTTACGACAAGGCCAACCGCACGAGTGTCCGCAGTTTTCGCGGCCCCGGACTGAAGGATGGGGTGCGCATTCTGGGCCGCATCGCCAGTGAAACCGGCCTGCCTGTTCTCACCGACGTGCATGAGCCCGGGCACTGCGAGGCCGCGGCCCAGGCCGTCGATGTGCTGCAGATTCCCGCCTTTCTATGCCGCCAGACCGACCTGCTCGTCGCCGTCGGCAAGACCGGCCGCGCGGTTAACATCAAGAAGGGGCAGTTCGTCGCTCCCTGGGACATGACCTACCCGGTGGAAAAGGTCCATTCCACAGGCAACGAACGCGTCTTTCTCACCGAGCGCGGTTCCAGCTTCGGCTACAACAACCTTGTCGTCGACTTCCGCTCGCTCGCCATCATGCGCAAGCTTGCCCCGGTTGTTTTCGACGCCACGCACTCGGTTCAGCAGCCCTCCGCCGCCTCGGGCGTAAGCGGAGGCCAGCCGGAGTTCATTCCGCTGCTGGCCCGGGCCGCTGTTGCCGCCGGCATCGACGGGCTTTTTCTCGAGGTCCACGACGACCCCGCGAACGCCAAATCCGACGGCGCCAACGCGCTCGACCTGAGGCTGCTGAAACCGCTGCTTGAGAACCTGCTGGCAATTCACGCCGCCGCTCAAGGGGCGGAAGCCGGCGCGTTTCACTAAGCTCTATGCAAAAAGATCAACTGAGCGAGATAGCTACCCCGAGACGCCTGCGGGATAGCGTCTTCTCCAGCCCGGTTCGCCGCCGGCTTTTTGTCGCCTTCTGGATCGCCGTCCTCGCTGTTGCCTCTCTTCGCTACGTCCATCTCTCGGCCGACTTCCCGAACAATACGCCATGGATGGACGATCAGGCGAAATATACCGACGAGGGCTGGTACGCAAGCGGCGCCGTCGTGCACGAGATCACCGGGCACTGGTACGCCGCTGGAGATTTCAACCCCGCCGTGGCTCTGCCCGTCTGGAGCCTGCTGGTTGGCTTCGTCTTCCGCTTCACGGGACTCAGCTTCGTCGCCGCGCGCGCCCTCAACGTCTCCATCGCCGTCGCGACGCTTCCGGCCGTCTATCTGCTGGTGCGCCGCTACGGCCGGCCGCCGGCGGCCTGCTCGGCTGTCGTGCTGATTGCGCTCAGCCCCTTTGCTTTCGTTTTCTGCCGGCTGGCAATCCTTGACACACTTGTTGCCTTCGAATTCTGCCTGCTCCTGCTTGCGGCTTCTTATGCCGCGCCGCGCCGCCTTTGGCCGCTGGCGGTTCTCGTCCTCCTCACGCCGGTCATGCTCCTCACCAAGACCACTTCAGCCGTTCTCATTCCCGCCGTTTGCTGGGTTGCATGGTCGGCTCAGGGCCGCACCCGTTCCGGCTTTCTCCGCGTGGCCGTGGGCGCAGTCGCCGTCCCACTCGCATTGGTCAAAACATATTCCCTGATTGTCTCCGCTCTCGGTTACGGCGCCGATTACCGGCATTTCTTCGACATCAACTCAATGCCCGACATCGCATGGGGGCAAAGCCTATCCGAGATCCACGATGTTTTGCTCAACTGCCTCTGGATCGACCGCCTGTTGGCCCCCGCAGCTCTTCTCGTTCTGGTCCTTTCGCTGGCCTGGAAGCGAAGGCTCTGGGCGAACCCACTCTTCACCGCTTCATGGCTGGCGATCGCGGGCGTTCTGTTCTACATCTTTTCCCGCCAGGACGATTACGCTCCGCGATATTTTCTCGTCCTGCTGGCGCCGGTGGTCTGGATCGCAGTCCTGGCGCTCGATGGGCTTTTGAAGAGCGCACGCTGGGCGGCTGGGCTGCTGGCGGCGGTGCTTGCATTTGCGGCCGTAACCAACGGAACCACGATCGCCGGCTACCTGCTTCATCCGCAGTATCAGTTCGCCCAGGCAGCGCAGTCCATCGCCCGGATCATCCGCGCCGACCGCGGCCGAAACCCGCTGCTGCTCGGCGTCAGCGCCCCGCAGATTTCCATGATGACGGGGATTCCATCCATCAATGAGGCGTTCGGAATGGAAGATCGGGCGACATTCATCGCGCGCAGCCGGCCAGGGTGGTACCTGATCTGGAACCAGATCGACCCTCCCTTCCGTCCCGTGCTTGCTCCTTATCAGCTCGATGAGGCGGCGCGATTCCAGGTCTTCGACAACGACGACCGCAATCTTCTGATTCTCTACCGGATGGATCCCCGCCGATCGGCGGCCAGTCAATCGCACCAACCGTGAGTCGCCCGCGCCATCTTGCCGTTTCTGTCGCTCACGGGGAAGCCGGCAAGCCGCAGCCGGGCTGTGCCGCCACTGTTTTTCCATCCAGAGTGAAGCAAATGGCGCCTTCCGTCTCGGTGAGGAACGTGCGCACATGGGCGGACTGAAGCTCCTCGAGCACCTCCTGCCGCGGATGCCCGTAGCGATTGTGCAGGCCGCAGGAGATGACCGCCCAGCGGGGCGCCACGCGGCTCAGGAACGCGGGCCGGGTGGAAGTGATGCTGCCGTGGTGGCCCACCTTGAGGAGCGTGCTCTCAAGCCCCTGTTCACTCAGCATCGCCTCCTCGATGGGGGCCTCCGCGTCGCCTTCCAGCATTACGGTCGCGGCGCCGCTGCCCATGCGCATCACCAGAGAGTCGTTATTCGTGGGCTCTGCGCCCGGCTGGTAGCCCACAAGCGGCGCAAGCACGTGAATGGGCTGGCTTCCGAAGGAAAAATCGTCCCCGGCCCGGAGCGTCCGCAGCTGCACGTGGAGCGCGGCCGCCTCGGCCAGCAGCGCGTTGTAAACGGCAACGTGGGGATTGTTGCCCACCCATAGCTCGTCGGGGTGGAAGTTGCGCAGCGCCGCGAACAAGCCGCTTATGTGGTCGGAGTGGGCATGAGTAAGCGCCACTGCGTCAAGGTGCCGGATGCCGCGCGACCACAGCGCCACGGAGACGACCTCTTCGCCGATGTCGAAGTCCTGCGCCTGCTGGCGCGGGCCGCCGCCAAAGCCGCCCCCGTCTACCAGCAGTGTTTTGCCTTCGGGGGTGATCAGCAAAAGGGAATCGCCCTGCCCGACGTCGATGGCCTCCATCAGCATCGCGTTGCGCGGGCGCACCACCGGGCGCGGCGCCACCGCGGCCAACGCTGCCAGTGCCAGCGCTGCCCATGCAGCCCGGCGCTGCCAACGGCCTGCGCGCGATGCGCCAATTTGGGCCAGCAGAATTGCCGCCGCCAGCAGCGCGCAGAAAGCCGTAGATTGCCAAACGAGCGGAGTCGGGATGCGAAGATCCCCTAAGGCCATCGAACCAAACGCATGCACGAGGCCGACTCCGAGGTGCAGCACCAGGACCGTGATTGTGGCCGGAACGAGCGCACCGGCAGGCCAGACCAGGAGCATGGCGAGCGTCAGCATTGCCGCCGGCATCAGCACCGCAAGCAGCGGCAGGATGAGCATATTCACCGGCAGAGCCAGCAAGGTGATGCGATGGAAATAGACCGCCATCGGCAGCGTCATGGCCAATTCCACCACGCAGGCCATTACTACGAGCTCGACAATGCGAAGGACCGATCGCACGGCCCACGGGAAGAGCTTCCACGCCACCCATCCGTTTGCGATCTTCTCCAGCAGTTCCGCGATCTGGCGCATGATCACGCGGTACTGGGCCAGAGAGGGCGCAAGTTTGCCGTCAATCGCTTTGAGGCGCAGATCGCGAATTGAAGTCACATAAGGCTGAACGGTTACCGCGAGCAAGGGAACTGCGATTCCGGCAATCGACAGGACCGCAAGCATCGTCATCTGCAGACTCGAGTCGAACAGGCTGCGCGGACTCGCGGCCAGCAGGCAAAGCGCGGCAAAGCCGATGGTGTTCATTGGATTTCGTTCGCGATAGGCGAGCCGGCCTACAAGGTAAATTGTCACCATCCACAACGAACGCTGGACCGGCGCGGCAAAGCCGGTAAAGATCGCGTAGGCGAAGGAGGCAAGAATCGTCAGCAGCGTGGCCGGCACGCGCGGCACGCGCAGCCGCCGCATCACCCACAGGATGCACCCCGCCACAATGGCCAGGTGAAGGCCCGAGACCACCAGCATATGAAAAGAGCCGGTGCGCTCGAAGCCCACACGCAGCGAATGGCTCAGGTAAGTGCGGTCGCCGGCAACGATGGCGGCCAGCATGATGGCGTCGTTCTGGCTCAGCCTCAGCGCTGCGGGCAAGCCGCGCATGGCTGCGGGCAGGGCCAGCAAACGCTCGGCCGCTTCGTGTTGCAGGTTTTTCACGCGGCAGGCGGCAGACGCGCGGGAATGCTCGCCCAGCTTCTCCACTTCGCTCGAGCTCACGGTTGCCGTGGAAGTGATGCCCTGGTCCAGCAGATAATCGGCGCGGCTCCAGACGCCGGGATCGTGATAGCTCTCCGGAGGCAGCAGGCGGACGGCGGCGCGAATCGTCTCGCCGCAATTCAGAGGCACAACGTGGGCATCGCGCGGCCAGCGCACAGTGAGCCGTACCCCGCCTTCCATTGGCGCCTGACGGTCTTCTGTGTCGCTGACGACCTCGAGACTCCTGACGCGCAGATCGATCCGCTGCGAGGGCGCGGTGCTGGCAGATTCCTCGACGTCCTGCTCGCTCTCGTTCCGCACGGGGCCGGCATCGGCGATCGTTCCTTCCACGGTGCGGACCAATCCATCGGAGAGCGCAACCAGCGCGGGCGCGGGGGCAGGGTGCGGCTCGACCAGCGCGCACCATGCGCCCAGCAAAATCCAGAGAATGCCGAGCGGCAGCCAGACGATGCGCCGGGCGCGCCAAAGCGCCACGCAACCGAGCATTGCCAGAAGCGCCATCGCAACGAGTACAAGGCCGGGGCGCAGCCAGACTGCTCGAGAAAGCAGAATTCCCAGGGCAAACAGCCAGGCTGCGTGGAAGAGCGGAGAATCGCCGAGTCCCGCGGAAGAAGGACGAGTGGGACTCTGCACGCTCATAGTCGATCCAGCCTGCATACGCCAGCTAACGAAGAACTCTTATCTGGTTCTCAACCCTCTCAGCGGCGGCGCAAGTGGACCACCGTTTCGAGGTGAAAGGTCTGGGGAAAGAGATCGGCAAGCGTGAGGCTCTCGATTGCGTAGCCGGAGCCTGTGAGTGCGCGCAAGTCGCGGGCCAGGGTCGCTGGGTCGCATGAGACATAGACCAAAGCCGGCGCTGCGATCTCCGCCAGTATAGCTGTTGTCTCGGCTCCAAGGCCTGTCCTGGGAGGATCGACGACGATCAATCCGGGGCTCTCCTTCGGGCCGGGACGCTCTTTTGCGCGGGCGTGGCGCAGAAAGTCGAGAGTCGACGATTTGACTGCGGTCGCGTTCGTGCCCTTCAAGTTCTCTTCGAGCGCGTAAATCGCCGCCTGCGCCGCTTCGACCGCGACCACGCGCTCGAAGCTTTCTGTGAGCCGGCGCGCAAAGAGCCCGACTCCTGAGAAGAGATCCCAGGCCAGCGCGCCGCCGAATCCATTCGTAACCCGCTCGACCAGCGCGTCCACGAGCCAGCGATTCACCTGAAAAAATCCGCCCTGGTCTACGCGATAGCCGAAACCCGCCGCGGAGTAAACGAGCGAAGCCTCGCCCCATTGCGCAAGGGAGCGCGGTTGTGAGCCCGCCCGGCCCTCGCCGGACGATTCCACGCCTGTGAGGTCCACGCCTTTCAGCGCGGGAATCTCCCGGCTGAGCGCGCCGGCAAATTCCTCAAAGCCTCTCTTCGCGCCGCCTCGCGTCGAAAGGCCGGCCAGGAGGGCGGTTTCGCTTGCGTCGCAGAAGAGCGAAATCTCCGATGGCTTCAACGTACGAGCAGATTCATGCAGAATCCGCCCGGACGCAAGTGCCGCTTTCACCAGCAATGGCGCGGCGATCGGGCACCCCTCAATGGGAACCACGGCGTGCGAGCGGCGGCCTCGGTAGCCAGCGCGGCCGGCTGCGTCGAAAGCCAGCCGGATGCGGTTGCGATAAGCCCAGGGCTCCGCGGCCAGGATGGAAATCTCCTGGGGCGTTCGTACTCCGGCGCGCTCCAGGGTCTCGCGCAGAATGGCCTCTTTGAAGCGCAACTGTGCCCCGTAGCCGGTGTGCTGGTAATCGCAGCCGCCGCAGGCGCCGAAATGGCGGCAGAGTGGCGCGGCGCGTTCCGGCGAGGGCTTCAGAATCTCCTCGACCTCAGCAACTGCGTAGCCGCGCTTCTCTTCCTCGATCCGCACAAGCGCCTTTTCGCCCGGTAGGGTAATCGGAACGAAAATGGCCTTTCCCTCCACGCGGGCAAGAAATGCTCCGCCGTAAACGGGCTTTTCAATCTCGACGAGGAGGCGCTGCTCCTGGTTCCGAGCAGATGCGGACGGCTTTGCGGGCGGCTTCATTGCTGGCTCATGTAAAAAAGGCTCAGCCTCGGCAAATTGTAGTGAACCAGCAGTTGTTTTTGCACAAACTGCCGCTCCACCTGCCTCAGTTGAACGGCGCCCATGCGGCTGCGATAGGGGGCCAGCTCGCGGGCCGCATGTTCCTTCAGGCCCACCAGCAACTCCTCTGGAGCTGCCGCGGTCAAAGTTGCAAAGAGCTTTTCTTCGAGCACGGTCAACGAGCGCTCCAGGGCCTCAAGTTCGGCAGGCCCGCGGGCTTCGTGGCCGGAAGCGCTGGCCCCGGCCGCTAGCTCGCGCAGCCGCGAAGCCGTCGCCCGGCATGCTTCTGCAGCAATTTTTGTTCCGTCCAGCGCGGCGGCTGCCGCCTCAAGGTGCGCCGCTACGCGCGCGCCCTCGAAGCCCGACTCCTGCCCCGAGACAACCGGAGCTGTGCCCGCCGAGGCCTCGCTGAGCGCAACAGCAGCATCCATTACCGCCTGCGAGCACCATGCCAGCCCGTTGATCCTGCGCATGCGGCCGTGCTTTTGCCGGGCTTCGTATTTGTCGAAGGCCGCGTCAATGCCGCGCAGCACCGCTTCCAGCGGAATGCCCGCCTCGCGCCACATTTCGATCAGCGCCCAATCAAGCGTTGAAAGCAGCAGAATCGATCCGCGCCGTTTCTGAAAGCGCTCCTCGATCTCCGTGAAGTAATTGAAGTAGTTTCGCATGGCAGGGGCCCGGCCTCACTGCTGCCGGCCGCGTGGCCGCGCCGCGCGGTTGCGCTCGAACAGGATGCGTAGGCCGTCGAGCGTGAGCAGGTCGTCGACATCCTTGATGTAGCGTGAGCCGGTGGCGATCAGCCGCGCCAGCCCTCCGGTGGCGATCACCTTCGGTGGTTTGTCCGGCGCGGCGCCCAGTTCCCCGAGGATGCGCTCAAGAATGCCGTCCACCAGGCCGACGTAACCGAAGAAGAGGCCGCTTTGCACGTGCGCGACGGTGTTGGTGCCGATCACCCTGGCAGGGGCCTTGATGTCCACGCGGCTCAGCCGCGCCGCCCGCGTGAACAGAGCTTCGGCGCTCAGACCCAGGCCCGGAGCGATGGCGCCGCCCAGATATTCGCCTTGCTCTGAGATCACTTCGAAGTTGGTGGCCGTGCCGAAATCGACCACAATGCAGGGACCGCCATAGCGTTCGTAGGCGGCAACAGAATCGGCCAGCCGGTCGGCTCCCAACTCGGCCGGGTTGTCGATCAGCAGGGGCATTCCGGTTTTGATCCCCGGTTCGACGAAGAGCGGCTCAACGTGAAAATACGTCTCGCACACTTCGCGCAGCGTGGACTCGACGGGAGGCACCACAGAGGCGATGATGATATGCCTCACCTGGCTGGGCTTCATTCCGTTCATCTCGAAGAGATTCACGAAAAAGACGCCGTACTCGTCCACGGTCTGGGCGCGATGCGTGGTCACGCGCCAGTGCGCCGCCAGCTCCGGAGGCTCTTCGTCGATCCGGTATAGGCCGAGAACCGTGTTGGTGTTGCCTACGTCGAGAGCTAGAAGCATGGTCGTTACTCCGTCTCTGCGGCGCGAATGCCTCCGGTCCGCACCTGAACCACGCCCGTGGCCGTGCGGACCCGCAGAAAGCCGAATTCGTCAAGGCCTTCAGTTACGCCGTGGCAGGCCTGCGGCCCATGCACCTCGACGCTGCGTCCCCGGGCCCAGCTTGAAGCTTGCTCGATGCGCGACAAGATCAATGTCGCTGCCTCGGGAGCCTGAAGCGCGCGCGTTTCACGCTCCAGCGATTTTAGCAGGGCCACGAGCAGGGCCGATCGCGAAACCCGCCTTCCTGCAGCGAGATCCAGCGAAGTCGCAGGCGTCGAGAGCCCCGGCGGAAACTCGCGCTGATGGACGTTAATGCCCATGCCCACGACCGCGAAAACCGCTCCATTTGCCTCTGTATGAGCCTCCGCCAGGATTCCGCCCGCCTTTGAGTCGCCGATCAGCAGATCGTTCGGCCAGCGAAGATCCGCCGTCAGGCCTGCTACAGCGCGGATGGCCTCGGCCGCCGCCAGTCCGGCGGCGAGCGGCAGCAGCCCAAGCCGGCTGGCGGGAATCTGGGGACGCAGAAGCACGCTCACGTACAGCCCCTCGCCGGCAGCCGAGCTCCAGCCATGATCGCCGCGTCCCCGCCCGGCGGTCTGCTCATCGGCCAGGCAAACCAACCCCTCCGGCGCGCCGCTGCGAGCTGCTTCCATTGCATCGCCGTTGGTTGAGCCGGTGCTGCACAGGTAGCGCATTCTTCCTGCGAAGATGGTTCCCTGCAATTCGGCCTCGAGTGCCGGCAGATCGTACATCGCTGGGTAGCCTCCTCGCCTGCGTCCATCACCGGGTGCCCCACCCTCGCGACGTGTCTGTTTTTGTCGCCAGGGTGGGAGGGCACGCTTGAACCGGATCTACGGCAAAACCAGAGTTACTCCATCTTATCCGGCTTGAGTTCAGGGTCGCCGCTCCTGTTGTGAGAGAGTTCGGCCGCTCAGCCATCCTTCTTTCCTCTAAAAAAATGGGCGGCAAGGTTTACGCCCTGCCGCCGCCCGTCCCTGGGTTGTCTTGAAGGTACTTCAGTCCTGCGAAACCTGCCTGCCTACTGCAGCAGCTTGGTCACTTCCTGCTGCACCTGGTTGGCCTGCGCCAAAGCCGCGATGCCGGTCTGGCTCAAAATCTCGTACTTCGACATGTTCGACGTCGCCGAAGCGTAGTCTGTCGCCTGAATTGCGTTCTGAGCCGAAACCACGTTCTCCTGCTGCGTGCTCATCACGTGACTGATGGAGTTGAGCGTGTTGATCTGCGCGCCGATGTAGCCGTCCAGAGCCGCAATGTCCGTAATGGCCAGATTCAGCGAGGTTAGCGCCGTCTGGGCGCTGGCCTGGGTGTCCAGGCTCGTACCGCTCAGATCCTCGCCCGCGCTGTCGGAGTAGCTCATAGTGGCCACGCCGCCCTGGCCATTGGGGTCGGCCGTGAAGGTCGATCCGGCGGCCGCCGTCTGGCCGGTGGCCGCATCGGCAATGTCCGGAGCCGCCGTGCCGTTGCCGGAGTTGGAGATACCGATGGTATAGAAAGAGCTTGAAACTGTGTATGCGAGCGTGCCCAGGACGTCGCTGGCATCACCCAGGCCGCTTCCACTCACCGACGCTTTGGCGCTTTGCGAAGTGAAGACGATGTCCTTGTTGGCTGCGCTGTAAGTCGCCGTGATGCCGTAGCCGGCAGAGTCGATCGTGGCCGCCAGATTGCTGAGGTTGTCGTAGCCGGCGCCGCCTAGCGTGAGTGTGTGCGCAGCACCGCTGGAATCGACCACGGTGAGCGTTCCGGAAAGCGTATCCCCAGCCGCCGACCCGGCGCCGGCAATGGCCAGCGTGCCCACGGCGCCAGGTGTCGTGCCCGCGCCCACGCCAGTGCCCGGCCCGGAGATCAGGATGCCGGTATCAGTGGCTGCGCCCGCCGCGACGGCCTGCTTGCCGGCTTGCGAGGCCGTGCCGAAGCTGGCTGTCAATCCGAGTTGGGCGTTGTTGATGGCGCTGATCAGGCCGGTCACGGTGTCCGCGTATCCCGTGGCGCCTCCCACGCTGATGGTGGCGCTCTCCGGAGTGACCGTGCCGTTGGCTCCGGTGGCCATGTAACTCACGTCGAGCGTCGTGGTGCCGTTTACGAAAGCATCGTTCAATGTGGCGTCGCTGCCGCTTTTCGACAGATCGATGAAAACGTTGCTCTGCCCGTTGCTGTAGGCCATTGCTCCATTCGTATCGCCGAGGTTGCTGGTCGACAGCACATGAATGTTCAAATCGTCGACTGAAGCGCCCGCCGTCGAGGAGTCGCCGGTGTAGATGGCGACCTGGCTGCCGTCAAATACCTGAACCTGGTTGTAGGTCGTCGTCAACCCAATGTTGTTAATTTCCGACAAGATCGACTGGTATTCCTGGTTTGCCGCCGATCCCTGCGATGTGTTGAGCGTGCCGTTTGAGGTTTCGGTGGCCAGCGTGATCGCGCGATTCAGCAGGCTCGTCACCTGCGACAGCGCTCCGTCGGCTACCTGCAGCAGGCCTACGCCTTCCGTGGCATTAGTCCCTGACTGGGTCAGGGCCGCCGAGTTCGCCGCCAGGCCGTTAACCAGCGAAAGCCCTGCCGCGTCGTCCGCGCCCGAATTGATCCGCGAACCCGATGACAACTGCTGCAAGACCGTCTGAAGACTGGTATTTGTGTTGTTCAGATTGTTTTCTGCGTAGATTGCAGACAGGTTGTTCAAAACACCGAGGGCCATGGGAGTGAACTCCTTTGCTCGATGCCCTTTCTTCCCATCCGCTTCCCCGGCTCATCGACTAACCTGCCGGGAATCGCCTGTTCCGGATGGGGCTTTCTGGCATCCACCCCCTTCATCGGAGTCCCGCGAAATAACTTTAGTCATTTTTTTAGAGGCCGTCTTTTGTCAGCAATGTTGCGATCTGATTCAACCTGTCCGGATCTTGTCCACTCACTGTCCCAATCCACGGCATCAAGTGTCCGATCCTGCTCCACCCGGCTGTCCCGCAATGATTCACCCAGGCGCCCCGTCCCGATGGTCCAGTACGCATGCCACCTGCTCAGAATGTCCTGGGAAAGCCGCGGCGGCTCCCGGACAAAAAAAGTCGGCGGAGGGCGCTCGCTCCTCCGCCGAAATGCTCCACTGCAAGCTTTTCGATTCGGTCTGAATGTCTTTCCCTACTGCTGGTCTCCTGTTCCGGAAGGCGCTGGGCCACCGGGTTGGTCTGATGGCGGACCTGGCTGGTCGCCAGGTTGGCCGGAGGGCTGTTGGGGCCCAGGTTGGCCTGACGGTTGACTGTCCGGTTGACCGGACTGTGGCTGATTCTCCTGGCCCTGCCGCGGTTGCTGTTGAGCCCCAGGTCTCTGGGTTCCCCTGTATGCGTGATTCTGGCCTTGTCCCGGTGTCCATCCGCGGGACGCCGGTCCGGGGTTTGAGTGGAGATCCTGCAACTGCTTCCACTGCTCCGGCGTGAGCTTGCTCCGCAGCCCGAGCAGGAAGCGGGCATTGGCCTTTTCCAGATCGGCACGCGCCTGCGCCACCTTATCGATCTGCGCCAGCACCTGACTCTCGTTCGGCTGGTCGGCGCTGAGCAGCGGCTGCATGCCAAGCTCCGCTTTTTCCAAACTGGCTTTCAAATCGATCAATGTCTTGCGATGGTCCATGAGAATGGTGTCCATTGCCTTTCGCTGGCTGTCGGTCAGCTTCAGTTGCTCGACGGTCTTCGGGCTATTCCACCACTCTCCCTTTCCATCTTCCCCGCCAATGGCCTGTTCCATAGGCGGCCTTCGATCTGCAAATCCGGGAGTCCCCTGAGCACCGCCAGGCGCCTGTGCCCATGTGAAGGCGGCCGCCATCAATGCTCCCACTGCCGCAATTTTGATTCCCCCTGCGATTGCCAATCTCATCCGCTTCCTCCTGGTAGCTCTTTTGCAAGCTCCGGTTCTTGTTTGACCCACCTTTACTGGTTTCCGGTTTCTTCCATCAATTCCGCCAGAGGCTCCATCGCACTTGGCACCTGCCGCGAAACCGCGCTGTCGACCTCTGCCAGCAACTGCTCATCCTGCTCGCGAGTACTCGCCGCCGCGGCCGTCTCGGCCGCCAATTGCCTCTGCCGAGCCTGCTCTGCCGCCGTCTGGCGCGCCATTTCCTGCCGGTGGTGGCGCTCATACAACCCGCCTCCCACGCTTCCTGCTGCGAGCAAACATCCCATCGCCCAGGACACTGCGGTTCTCCACGTAGTATGTACCGCCGTATGAACTGGCCTTCGCGGCCGGTTCATCGCAGCCTCGCTCCATGCATGGACGCTCAGCCGGAAATCCTTCAGCGCCTCTTTGAGCACCGGATCCATGCGCGCCTCATTTGGCTCTTCCTCGATCCGGGTTTGTCTTGCATTCCATCTCATCGCTTGCCCCCTAATTCCGAGCGGACCCGCCCAACGGCTCTCGCCAGATGTGCTTTTACCGTGCCTTCGCTCAATCCCGTGGCCTGTGCAATTTCTCTTAGCTCCTGCTCCTCTACGTACCGAAGCAGAAAGACAGTTCGCTGACGCGCACTCAACTGTTCCACCGCTTTCCAAACCTGGCCGACCCGTTCCCGCGCCAGCAACTGCTGCTCGGCGCTGCGCTCTCCGCTGGGCAGCCATTCACTTGCCTCGTCCAGATCCACCGCATGGGCCTTGGTCTGGCGCCAGAACTGCACCCGCCTGTTCCGCCAATGATCTCTTTCGAGGTTGATCGCGATGCGCATCAACCAGGTCATCGCGCTCGACTCGCCACGGAAGTCTTTCCAGTACCGATGCGCCTTCAGGAAACACTCCTGGGTCAGCGTCTCGGCCAAATCCACGTCCCGCGTCGAGGCCAGCAGGAACCGGAAGATGTGCGGCCGGTGCTTTTGAACAACCCCTGCGAATTCCTGCGCGGCAATCGCTTCCGCCGTCTCCAGAGTCATCGGATTCACTGCGGTTCCGGCTGCCATCACATTCAGGTAGACGTCCCGCTCCTGAACGAGTTTACAGCCCGGGCTTCAATTTGATTCAAGAATTGCTCTCAGCCCGAATGGTCCGTTGCGGAGGCCTATGCGTTGCTTTTCCCAGGGCCTTTCGGAAAGCCGCTTGCGCTTTTTTAGGCAATTTCACGGGCCGGTGATCGATGGACTCGCCTCATAGGGGCAAAGATTTCCTAAGTTGACTTGGCACAGGCATTCTCTGCGGTAAATGACGGAATGCCGCCACCACAGGGACGGATGGTTAACTCGATTGACTTCAGCAATCTACAAATTATGGTAGATCAATCTTCCTCCGTGGATTCCAAATCCCGTTTTTTGCATAGAGGGCGAGGAATCTCAGAGATTTTGATGACCTTCCGGCACAAAGGCAGTCAATATAACTTGCATTTTCAACGAATTGTCCGGTCGCCCAGATGGAACGCCCACTAGGCCGCCACGTGGCACCCGACGTGCAACTACCATTATTCTTGTACTGAGTGTGACCGATTCATGGAGACGAGCCTTTTCAACCGCGTTCAGGCGACGCTGCTGGCCCTGGCCACAGCCGCTCTGCTCGTGTTGGCTCTGTTAAATCTCATCGAGGAACGCCATTTCGCTCAGCCGGACGACGGGGTCTGGTGGCGCGAATCCGCAGGAGGCTTGTCGGCCGAACGGGTGTTACCCTCCATGCCCGGCCAGCGCGCCGGTCTTCAGGCCGGCGATCTGCTCACGGCCGTCGATGACACTCCGGTTACCCACGTCTCCGATCTGGAGCGCGCCCTCTATCGGGTCGGGAGTTACGGCCAGCTGGACTACACCATTACGCGGGGCGGCGTTTCGCTCGACTCGCCCGTCAAGGTCATTCCCGTTCCCTCCGATCGCAGTCTTGCCCTCGGTCTTCGCCTGATCGGCCTCATTTACCTTGTCATCGGCTTTTACGTTCTGTTCCGCCGCTGGGGCGCGCCGCGATCAAGGCACTTCTACATTTTCTGCCTGGTTTCGTTCGCGCTTTACGGACTTAAGTACACCACGAAACTGGACGCTCTCGACTGGGTGGTCTTCTGGACGAATGTCGTTGCTGAGGCCCTGCAGCCGGCGCTCTTTCTGCATTTCGCCCTCAGCTTTCCCGAGGAGCGCTTCCGAGGTCTGCGGCGCGGATGGCTTCTGCCGCTGATCTACGCACCTGGGGCCGCCCTTGTCGGCTTCTGGCTGTGGTCGTTGACCACCCGCCAGGCCACGGGGCTTCTGCTTCACCACCTGAACCAGACCTCCACGGCCTATGACGCGATCTATTACGTGATGGCCGCAGCGCTTTTCCTCGTTAGCTACCGCCGCGCCGATTCCCCGTTGCTGCGCCAACAGTTGAAGTGGGTCACGCGCGGGACTCTGCTGACAGTCGTCCCTTTCACTTTCTACGCCATTTTCTATCTTCTCGATCTGCGCACGAACATCATCGAAGAAATCGCCGGCGTTTCTTTGATCTTCTTGCCGCTCACCTTCAGCTGGGCGATCGTGCGCTACAGGTTGATGGATACCGACCTGATCTTCAAGCGCAGTGTCGCCTACGTTCTGGCCACCGGCCTGATCCTCGGGGCTTATGCCGGTTTCATCGCGCTCAGCGCAGTGCTGATCCGTAAAGGCGCTCCGGAGGCATTGCGTGAGTGGGTCCAAGGGCTGGCCATTATCGTCATGGTCATCATCTTCGATCCGCTTAAGCGCAGAATTCAGGGCTGGGTCGACCGCACTTTCGACCGCCATCGCTACGACTATCGCAAGGCCCTCGTCGAGTTTGGCCGCGGCCTTGGTTCGGAAACCAATCTCGACGCCTTGCTCGAGTCCATCGTCGAACAGCTGCCGCGCACGCTGCTGGTAGCCCGGGTGGCAGTCTTCCTGGCCCGCGACCCCGGCGAGTTGCACATTGCCGCTTCGCATGGACTGCCGTCGGAGATAGAAGCCCTCGACGGCCGGCTGGATCTCGGCTTCCTCGATTTCTCCCCGGCGTCCCATCGCTCTCACATCTTTCTCGAAAACGCCCAGCAGGCCCTCCATCTGCCCGCGGAGCAACAACGCGCTGCCGCCCTGCTCGATCTCAACTACTATCTCCCCTGCCGCGTGCAGGACGGCGCCGACACGCGCACAATCGCGGTCATCGGCCTGGGGCGCACCCTGGGCGGCGACTTCCTGTCCAGCGAGGACGTTGAGCTGCTGGAATCTCTGGCCAGCTACATCGGAATCGCTCTTCAAAACGCCATCCTCTATGCGCGCCTCGAGAGCAAAATCACCGAGTTCGAGCGGCTCAAGGAGTTCAACGAGAACATCGTCGAGTCGATCAACGTGGGGATCTTTGCCGTCGATCTCGAGGACCGCATCGAGAGCTGGAACGCTCAGATGGAGGCTATGTACGCTCTTAGCCGCGCGGAGGCCATCGGCCAGCTGCTCAGCGCGGTTTTCCCTTCTGAATTCATCGACGCACTTGAAGGGCTCCGCAGCGACCAGGGCGTATATCACCTCTACAAGTTCCGCCTTACCACCCGCGCCGGTGAGCAGCGCACGGCCAACATCGCCATCGCTCCGCTGCTTTCTCGCAACTTCATCCCCGTCGGCCGCATCATCCTGGTCGACGACATCACTGACCGGGTCACTCTCGAAGCGCAGTTGGCGCAGGCCGACAAGCTGAGTTCCATCGGGCTTTTGGCGGCCGGTGTAGCCCACGAGATCAATACCCCTTTGGCTGTGATTTCCTCCTACGCGCAAATCCTGGCCAAGCAACTCAGGGGCGATGCGCGGTTGGCCCCGGTGCTGGAAAAGATTAATCAGCAGAGCTTCCGCGCTGCGGAGATCGCCAACGGTCTGCTCAATTTCTCCCGCACTTCCACTACCGAATTCCGCTCCACCGATCTCAACCAGGTGATTCGCGATACGCTTTCGCTGCTTGAGCACCAGTTTAAGACCACGCAGATCTTCATCGACCTCGAGCTGGCGAGCGAACTGCCTCCCATCAGTGGCAACCCAGGCAAGCTGCAGCAGGTCTTTCTCAATTTGTTGCTCAATGCCAAAGACGCCATGCCCGGAGGCGGACGGCTGCGCATCGCTACCCTCGTCAATGGCCACGTCGAGGCTGTAATCTCTGACTCCGGCTCGGGCATTGCGCCCGAGCATCTCAAGCGCATCTACGACCCGTTTTTCACCACCAAGTCCGCTGTCAGACCCGGCGACCGCCGCGGTACAGGCCTGGGGCTCTCGGTTTCCTACGGCATCATCCAGGAGCACGCCGGCAAGATCCACGTGGAAAGCGCGGTCGGCGCCGGCACCACTTTTCATCTTGAGTTTCCCATCATGAGGAATACTGTCCATGCCTGAGGTAGATCAAACCGCAAGCACCTCGGCTTCCTTTTCGCCGGGAAACGGTAACTCGCTTGCCGCAGCCATTCTGGTCATTGATGACGAGGCTGGCATTCGCGAATCGCTGGAGGTCCTGCTTTCGCTCGAGGGTTACTCCGTGGTCACGGCTGTCGACGGCGAAGATGGGCTGCGCAAGCTCGAGACCGAGAATTTCGACCTGGTGCTTCTGGACCTGGCCCTGCCCGGTCAGAGCGGTCTCGAACTGTTGCCGCAGATCCGCGAGCGACAGCCCGACATGCCGGTCATCATGATCACCGCTTACGGAACCGTGGAGAATGTGGTCGAGGCCATCCGCGCCGGAGCTGAGAACTTTGTCCAGAAGCCATGGGATAACGAAAAGCTGCTGGCCGACATCCGCTCCGCGGTCGCGCGCCGCCGGACTGAGGAAGAGAATCTTCAGCTCAAGCGCGCCCTCAAGCAGCGCTACAACTTCTCCAACATCGTCGGCAAAAGCGATATCATGCTGCGCGTCTTCGATCTGGTGGCCCAGGTCGCGCCCAGCCGCGCCATCGTCCTCATTCAGGGAGAGAGCGGCACCGGCAAGGAACTCATCGCCAAGGCCATCCACGCCAATTCACCGCGGCGCGACAAGCCCTTCGTGCCCATTAACACCGGCGCCATGCCGCCGGAGCTGCTCGAATCCACGCTCTTCGGCCACGTCAAGGGCGCCTTCACCTCGGCGATCGCATCGAAAAAAGGTCTTTTTGAAGTGGCCAACGGGGGCACGCTCTTCCTCGACGAAATCGCCACCATGGGAATGGACATCCAGGCCAAAGATCCTGCGCGTCCTCCAGGACCGCCGCTTCATGCAGTTGGGCGGCATCCATGAAATGCAGGTTGACGTCCGCATTCTCGCCGCCACCAACATCGACCTCCGTAAGGAGGTCCGCGAAGGGCGCTTCCGCGAGGATCTCTTCTATCGCCTCAACGTCATCACCGTCGACCTGCCCCCCCTGCGCGCCCGCCGCGAGGATATTCCTCTGCTCGCCCAGCACTTTCTCGATTTTTACTCCGCCGAAAACGGCTTCGAGCTGCGACGCCTCTCTGCCGACGCCCTTCGCGCCCTCATCGACTATGACTGGCCGGGCAACGTGCGCGAGCTTGAAAACGCCATCGAGCGCGGTGTCGTTCTCTCCTCCGGCCCCCTCATCGGCGCCGATCTTCTCCCCGGCCACATCACCGGCCGCAGCTTTCAGACCGCTCTGCTCGACGAGAATCCAAACTCCTCGCTCTTCGACATCCTCGAAGTCATCGAGCGCCGCATCATCGTGGAAAAACTGGAGCGCTGCAACTGGAACCAGACCGACGCCGCCGAGCAGTTCCACATTCCGCTCTCCACCCTCAACCAGAAGATCAAGCGCCTGAACATCGAGATCCGGAAAAAAGGCAGGGAATAGTGGAGATCGTCAGGGCTGACAACCGCAGCAGGTGCACCGGCCTAAGCCGGCATCGGCAACTGAATCAACCCTCTTGCGCTATCCTGTTTTCGGCTGCAGCTTTACTCCCGTAATCCGCTCCCCAGGCAGGCCACGATGGCGACACTCCCGATCGAACGGGTCACCAAATCGGTTCTGCTCACTGTCCAGGAGTACTCCATCTTTGCCTGGGGCGCCTTCCTCAATCTCTTCCGTCCGCCCATTTACTTGACCGATTTCCTCGTTCAGTGCGACGTTATCGGCGTCGGCTCAACCGCCATCGTCCTGCTCTCCGGCTTCTTTACCGGCGCCGTTCTGGCCTTGCAGTCGTCGGCTTCTCTGGCTCGCTTCGGCGCCACGGCCGTTACCGGCGAGTTTGTCGCGCTCACCATGATTCGCGAACTCGGCCCTGTGCTCACAGGCGTCATGGTCTCGGGCCGCAATGCATCCTCGATGGCCAGCGAGCTCGGCTCCATGGTGGTCACCGAACAGATCGACGCCATGCGCGCCCTGGGCGTCGATCCCATGCGCAAGCTGGTCACGCCGCGCATCTTCGCCTCCATCTCCATGCTTTTCTTCCTCACCATCGTGGCCGATGCCTGCGGCATCCTCGGCGGGGCCGCCGTCACCGTCTTTCTCAATCACCAGAACGCCACCCAGTACCTCCACATGGTCTACGAGAAGCTCGACTATTCCGATGTGATTCAGGGAATGGTCAAGCCGCTCTTCTTCGGCTATATTCTGGGCTCCATCGGCTGCTTCTACGGCATGAGAACCAGCGGCGGCACGGAAGGCGTGGGACGGTCCACCATTTCGGCCGTCGTCAATTCTTCCGTGCTCATCATCGCCGTCGACTTCCTCATTACCCACGTGCTGCTGAGCATCTTCCCCTCATGAGCACCGGCGCCGATTCCGCCCTCCCGTCTCGGGTCCTGCGCAGCAGGATTCGAGCCCGGTGGTGGAGCTGCGTAACGTCTCCATCGCCTTCGACGGCCCGCCGGTTCTCGACGGCGTCAGTTTCTCCGTTTCTCCCGTTGAGACCCGCGTTCTGCTCGGTCCCGCGGGCGTCGGCAAGAGCGTGCTGCTCAAGCTCGTCAACGGACTGCTCCGCCCCGACAAGGGCGAAATCCTGCTCTTCGGCGAAGAGATCGCGCGCAAGCCCGAGCAGGAGCTCTTCCCCTTGCGCGCCCGCACTGGAATGGTCTTTCAGGAGAGCGCCCTCTTCGATTCCCTCACCGTGCGCGATAACGTCGGCTACCTGCTGGTCCAGCAGAACGTACCCGACGAAGAGATCGACAGCCGCGTCCGCGAGGCGCTCACTTTCGTCGGCCTCGCAGAAACCTTCGATTTTTATCCACCGAGCCTTTCGGGAGGCATGAAGCGCCGGGTCGCCATCGCCCGCGCCCTCATCCACTCGCCCGAGTTGATTCTTTACGACTCGCCCACCGGAGGCCTCGACCCCGTTACCTCCGCCGCCATCCTCGAGCTCATCGTCAAGCAGCGCGACGTGCGGCGCACCCCGGCCCTGCTCGTCACCCCCCGCCTGCAAGACGCCTTCATGCTCTGCACGCATCGCTTCGACCCCGAGCGCGGCGAAATGATCGCCCTGCCCAAAGGCGAAACCAACCCCGACACCACCTTCCTCATGCTCGAAGAGGGCCGCCTCATCTTCGACGGCTCCCTCCACGACCTCGTCCACTCCACAAATCCCTTCGTCCGCGAGTTCCTGGAGTAGGCGCGCCGGCTTTTCGTGATCTCCGGTCAGGCACTCAGCCAACCGGAATCGCCAAACTCCGGGATCCCCGTCGCAATGGCGAATTCGAGGGGTAATAGCGTCCTCGATGAGGGAGTCGGCGATCTAAAGATAATTCCATTTCGGGAACTCGTGAGCAGCTTTTCTAGGGACAGGAAAAGAAAACTGTTTCTACTACAAATTGCTTACAATTTGTCAACCGAAGTGTAAACTGAGAACGTCTAAACAATGTAGGAGAATCCCAAAATGGGAAAGTGGAAGAACGCTCCTGTCGTTTATGTGATTGTGCAGGTTCGCTTTAGCCCAATTCTCAGCTTGCATACGTATGTCTCGGAAATCCAAGAACATTTTCGCAGAAATGGCTTTCCGGCGTTTGCCCAACGGTTCAACTTCCAATTAGGGCTCTCCGTGGTGCCACCTAACAACTCGGAATCAAACCCTCCGCCTATCCCTATTGAGCGTTTGCCCGGCTACGTGTTCTCGAACAGAGACAGCAGCCAAAGCTTTATCCTTGAGCAGAACGGGCTAACGTTCCTCGTAACTGATTACCAGGATTTCAACTGGTTTCTCGACCTATTCCTGAAACAACTGGGGCGCATCAACGAGGTGGTTAAGCCGGATTCGTCAGAGAGAATTGGCCTTCGCTATTTCGACGCGGTTTTGTCGCGTGAGGGAGCAAAGATTCAAGACTATTTCATCCCAGAAGTTCTTGGCCTGTCACAAAGATCCATTGAAGGCTCCTTACAACATTCATTCTCGGAGACAATGTTCCGCGACGGCGATACCTCGACCGTATCTAGAGTCCTGGTGAGGGAGGGCCAGATCGCATTTCCCCCAGATTTGCTTTCGTTCCCCATCTCTATCAATCCCCGTTTCGCTAGTTACGTAGGACCCCATGCGACGATTGATACGGATTCGTTCCAACAGACCCGCTCCGAACTGGACATTTCGAGGGTTAGAACTACGCTTGAAGGCCTCCACAAGAGTGTCGATCATGCCTTTCTCAAAGTAATTACTGATTTCGCGCTCTCGGACTGGAAATAGAGGATCCCCATGGAACAATACTCGGCGTCGGTGCTCAATCCTACTTTTGCACAATCTCGTGTGTACCCAGCCGCATTGACCGGCCCGCGGCAATATGCATTGCTGGCCGAAAACTCTCTTCGTGAAACCGCAGTTCCAATGAGTCTTGTGCTGAACTTCGACCAATTAGGAATGGTTCCGAAGACGCCACAAGTCCCGTCTCAAATTCGCGCAGCCTCGACTGGAAGCTGCCTCTCCGCAGCGAGCATGACAACGGCTTTGTTACTTCTCGCACTCTCCGCGCCCACCGGTGTAGCTTCGGGGATGGATTTTGCCCGCGCATCCCAACGCCTAAGCCAGATCCCCTATTATGAAATTGCCTCTACCGAAGGTCAGGTCGCTGAGTTTAATTTCGCGTCACATATACGAATCATTCAAAAGGTTCTAGCGATTTCGATCTCCGATTTGGCGTTCGCGCTCGGAGTTTCACGTCAAGCGGTTTATAAGTGGTTGTCAGGTGGTCCTGTGTCGGACCTCAATCGTGAGAAGTTTGAGGATCTCACTGCAGCCGCAAATGTTCTTGCCCCATACGCCAAATCACAGGCCCTGATGCTCACAAGACGGCGCAATACAAGTGGTCTCACCCTCGTTGAATCGCTGCGATCCGGTGCATCGGCGCGGGGTTGGGCGGAGGAAGTTTCTCAACTGCTCAGGCAAGGGGAGAACCAGCGTAAAATGATGAGTGAGATACTGGCCTCTCACCAAAGAAGCTTACCCGTACTTCGGGAAATGGGAGTACCTTTACTGGATGAGCACGACGACTGAGAAACCGAGGGAGGAAAAGCGGGGGCAGGTTCGGCTAAAACAGGGCGACGTCATTAGGATTGTCCGTACTCTTCTTCCTTCGAGTTTATTAACTAAATCCGAGAAAGCAACACAGGAAACGCTCATTATCGTGGTAAGTCACGACTGCGACATCGAAGCTGCAGCCAAGACGGATTCACAAATCGAGATTATACCGATCGAACTCATAAATAAGCTGAGCCCCAGGAATGCTCACACGCGAAATGCGAGAATGCTTGACCTTGAAATCCAAGAATCAATGGGTGCAAAACTCCAGCCCATCAGAATCGTGGCGTCAACAAAGCAGTCAATCTACAAGAAGGACCTCTGGGATAAACAATTTATCCGACCATATATCCTCAACCCCGAGAATTTAATCGAACTGACCGATTGGCTTTCATCCAGGTACCGGCGGGCAGCACTGCCAGAGGAGTTCGGCAGACGATTCAAGAAGATCGAAGATGACTTCTGGAAGCTTATGGAGGAATACAATCATTACGCGCTGGCGATTCTTTTCTTTTTCGACGAGGGTCAGGAAAGAAGGAATGCGCCAAGGGCGAGTCATACGTCTTTGACATCTCCCTCGTTTATAGAAAAGGGATGGCTCCGTCCGATTTCGACTCGCTAATCGAGAAAATCTATACGCTTTTCGAATCGAACTACACCGACAAATCAACCAGTAATCCACCCGAAATCGAGATGAGACGGTGCCTCGCCATCTCCGAAAGTGACATACCGCTTGAGGCGTACAGGGCCGGTATTCATCTTCGATCAGAGTGGATCAGCTACGGCTCTGATCCGCGCGGCCCGGTAATTGCCGTCTAGTTTCCATTCAGCGCAGACTAGAGCCGAAGCGGTCCTTGAAAACGCCCCAGGCTCCCGGATTTGGGTTGCGCCTGGTTGCCCCAACCCGGAGACAACGTAGAATCGCCCCCTCCTGTTCGCGGATCACCGATCCCGGCAACTGAAAACTGACAACTGGAAACTGAAAACTCGGAAAAAAGCTTCCATCCGTCTCGCCTCATTCCCCGCTGACCCGCTGACTCGCTGACTTGCTGACCCGCTAACTTGCTGACTTGCTGACCCGCTGACTCGCTGACCCGCTGACTTGCTGACCCGCTGACCCGCTGACTTGCTGACTCGCTGACCCGCTGACCCCTGACCCCTGATTCCTGATTCCTGATCCCTGACCCCTGACCCCTGACCCCTGATCCCTGTTCCCTGTTCCCTCGCCCTTTCTCGTTTGCAGAGAATTACCGGTCCGTGGCGCACAATGGCAAATAGAGAGCGATCCATATGTCACAGCCCATATCGGCAAATCCGATTCCCGCCAGGCACGCGTCAGGGCCCTTGCAACTGAGAAACGCAAGGCCTTTCGAACTGAGAATCGCGCTCTGTTTTTTGATGGTTTTTGCGCGCGGTCATGTTTTCAATCCGAGAGTGCGAAATCGCCGCTCCAGCCGCGGCTTCCAGCGCTTCGCAAATCGAAAAAACGCGCGAAAAACGCCAAAATCGATTTTTCGGGCTGTAAAACTGTGAAGCCCACCCGAGCCAATAGAATCAGCCGCTTGCAGCAAAAAATCCCACAGTCCCACAGTTTCTGTGAAACTGTGAAGTCCACCCTTGGTCAATAGAATCAGCCGCTTGCAGCAAAAACCTCACAGTCCCACAGCTCCTGTGAAACCGTGAGACTGTGCCGCCCCCCTCGTCCCTATTCCCTAGTCCCTGTCCCCTGTCACCTGAAACCTGTCCCCTGTCCCCTGTCACCTGTCACCTGTAACCTGTAACCTGTCACCTGAAACCTGTCACCTGTAACCTGTCACCTAATAAAACAGGTACTTCCTCCAGCGGTCGTCGCTGCGGCCCAGCATGCGCATGATCTGCCGGCTGGTGTGCAGCGAGAAGGGGCGAGGCTCGCGCAGCAGGATCATGTCGTCGATCTCGTTCAGCAGGCGGTTTCCCTTGAGCCGGTTGCACGGATGGCAGCAGGCCACCAGGTTCTCCCAGGTGGAGTTGCCGCCGCGAGAGCGCGGTACCACATGGTCGAGCGTCAAATCGCCCGGGGGCTTGGGCTCGCCGCAGTACTGGCAGGTGTTGCGGTCGCGCAACAGGATGTTCTTGCGCGACAGCGCGCGGGTCTGGTGGGGAATGCGCCGGTATTCAAGCAGCCGTATCACTGAGGGCATGGCGACGCGGCTGCGCTGGGCATGCAGAATCAGCCCGTGCTCCTCCTCCGTGCGCGCAATTCCCTTGAGCACCAGCACCAGCGCCCGGCGCGCGCCGCAGATATTAATCGGCTCATAAGATGCGTTCAGCACCAGCACCGGCATCTGCAGGATGTGAATCGGAGGCCCGCCGTGCGGCGCGGCGGCGTGTTCGCCGGCCGCTGCCACAGCCCGGGCCAGGGCTTTCTGCTTGCGCGCGTGAATCATGGCCTTGCCCAGCGACATTTCTGTTTTCTCCCCTCAAAAAGGTATTTCCGCGCGCGATGAGCCCGCGTAAATCGTACGTGAATTTCCGCCCGGCGCATCTGCTTCGAAACCAGCGTCCGAGAGGTCGGCGATTTCTTCCCTGTCGTTCTTTGTCCAATCCATGCGCGTGGCCCGGGCGAGCGTAGCTACCCTGACAGACGCCGCCCCGGCCCGCACGAGAGCGCGCGCGGCCGCCCGCGCCGTGGCTCCGGTCGTGAAGATGTCATCGATCAGCAGCACATGCCGCATGGTGACGGCGGCGGGATCGGAAACCGTAAACGCTCCACGCACGTTCAGCCGCCGCTGCCGCGGCGTCAACCCGGCCTGGCTTCCGGTGGCGCGCAGCCGCATCAGCGTTTTCGAAGCCAGCCGCAACTGCCATGCGGGATGCGTTTTGCCGAGCGCTTTCAAAGCCTCGCGGGCGAGCGATCGGGCCTGATTGAATCCCCGCTGCGCGTGCTTCGTGCGATGCAGGGGAACGGGAATGACGAGCATTTCGGCCGGCGCCTCGGCGGCCATTTGTGCAATCGCCAGGGCCAGAAATCTGCCCAATCCCCGTGCAGAGCCCCGCACACGGTCGTATTTGAGGGCGTGAATCGCCTCTCTCATGCGCCCCTGATAAGGCCCGTAGGCAACGGCGCGCGTAAAATCCGGCGGAACCAGGCGGCATCTCCGGCAAAGCTCGGAGACTCGCAACACCGCAGGCTCCTTCAGCGCGTCGCCGCATCGCGCGCACAATGGTCCGTCGGGAACCGGAAACTCGGTCCAGCAAATCTCGCAAATGGGCGCGGAAGAGAGTTGCGGCAGATGGGAGCCGCAGAGAATACAGGAGGAGGGGAATAGGGTGCAAGCAGCAGCGTCCAGGGGACTTCGGAGCACGCGAACCACTGCGCGCCATCGGGAAATCTCCGATGGCGGAACCTCTCGCGTCAGTGAGCCATTATTTCCGCGGAAGACGCACCTCTTCCGGCAGGCGCGGCACGCAATCACGCCCGCTTATGGCCAGTATATCTGAAGAACCGCCTCGGCCTTTGTGAACGCTGCGGCGCGCTATTGCGCAAAAGCGGAAAAAACGTGTCCCCGGCGCAAAACGTGGCTAGCTAAGCTGCTCTAAACGATCCCGGCCATGTAAGCTTCCGACGAGCGATTCTTCTCTGCCTTTGAGCCGCACTCGGCTAACACCGCCGGTGAAAGCGTCATCACCGGGCAGTAGGAGTGAGCCAGCACCTTATACACGACCCCCTGGCGTGTAATGGCGGCAAAGGCCGAGGCGCCATGCGCGCCCAGCACGATCAGGTCGGCCTCCTGTGCCCGGCTCTGATAGAGCAATTCCTCGGTGGGGTCGCCCGGTACGACGATCGTCTGAATCGAAATCCCGCTCTGCAGCTTTGGAGGGACGAGACGCAGCATATCTGCTTCCAGTTCGTCCAGCGAGCGGCCGGCCAGAATCTCGGCGCGCTCCTGGGGGCGGATCACATGCTGCACAATCAGGCGCGCCTGGTGCTGCACGCAAAGCTCGGCGGCAAACGCGGCCACCTCTGAACTGCCTTCTTGCAGGCTGGCGGCGCACAGAATGGTGCGGGTGGCGAAATTACGATAGTCGCCGTCGACCACCTCGGGACCCACGATGTACACCGGCACCTTTGCCGAACGCAGCACGGCTTCTGCCACCGACCCCACCAGCAGTTTGCCGATCGGACCGGGCGAATGCGTGCCCATCACGATACGATCAACCGCCCGTTCCCTGGCGAAGGCCAGAATCTGGTCGGCCGCCAGTCCCGGCCGCACCACAATCTCACAGGCAAGCCCAGCACTGCGGACCCTTTCCGCCAAAGGCTCCAGATGATGTTTTTCGGCCTGTGCTGCGGCGGCGTAGTCGTAGTACCGGACTCCGGATGTCTCGGACGCGGCCAGCACCAGCGTGTCATAGGAGTGGAACAGGATGAGCTCGGCGCCGAACTCTCTGGCCTGCGCGAGCGCAAAGCCGAAAGCCTTTTCGTTGGTCGGAATCTCGGAGGCGAAGAGAATGGTGGAAGGCCTGCTCCAGCCTGGATTCAATATCGATGCCATAGCGAACCTCCTTCAGAAGCGGCCACATACAATAGCAAAATCATCATGGACCCGCCGTGCAGGACCGCACAACTGAACGTAGGCTATTATGCGCCAACTCGAGCCTTCCCGCACGCAAGAGAATTTCCTGTGCTGGAGGGGGTCATCGGCAGCCCAGGAATGGGGATTAAGTTCCTGAAATGAAGACCCTCAGTTTCTCTTCCCCCGAGAATCCGATCTCCGAATTACACTCGTTGAATCCGCGGATTTCTCCCTCGGCTTACAATCAAGATGGACGGGCTTGCCGCGATCCATGGAGGTCAAGATCAACAGGGTCAATATGAAGCCGATGCACACGATTCCCGCCCGCGGCGGGCTCAATTACGATGAAACTCCTTTCCTTGCTATCTGGGAGGTCACCCAGTCCTGCGACCTGGCCTGCAAGCACTGCCGCGCCTCCGCCCAGCCCCTTCCCCATCCTGAAGAGCTGACTCCTGAAGAAGGCAAGGCCCTTATTGACCAGGTTGCCGCCATGGGGCTGAAGATCTTTGTTCTGACGGGCGGCGACCCGATGAAGCGCAAGGACGTCTTCGAGCTGATCCGCTACGCCGCCGAAAAAGGCATCCAGATCGCCGTCACCCCTAGCGCCACCCCGCTGCTGACGCGGGAGGCGATCTTCAAAATGAAAGAGGCCGGCGTCGTCCGGCTCGGCATCTCGCTCGACGGCTCGACCCCCGAGATTCACGACGCCTTCCGCGGCCTGCCGGGCGCCTGGGCCCGCACCATCCAGGCCATCGAATGGGCCAACGAAGCCGGCATTCCCATTCAGGTCCACTCCACTATCAGCCGCCACAACGTCCACGATCTCGACGGCCTTTGCAATCTCTTCGAAAAGCTCTCCATTGTGATGTGGAATGTATTCTTCCTGGTTCCCGTCGGCCGCGGCCAGCAGGATGATCTGCTCTCGGGCGAGGAGTTCGAGCGGGTCTTCGCCAAAATCTACGAGCTCTCGCAGCGCGCCAACTTCCAGATCAAGACCACCGAGGCGATGCACTATCGCCGCTACCTTCTCCAGCACAACCTTGAAGAGCGGCGCATGGGCCATGGGCATGGGCATCCCGGAGCCGGTCATCCCGGCGCGCAGGCCGATTACGAGCCCGGCGCGCCTACTACTGACATTGCCACCCGCACCCAGGCCTGGGCTACGCGCCGCGTCAACGACGGCAAGGGCTTTGTCTTCATCTCCCACACCGGCAACGTCTACCCGAGCGGATTTCTGCCCATCCACGCCGGCAACATCCGCGAAACGCCTCTGGTGGAGATCTACCGCAACTCGCCCATCTTCAAAGCGCTGCGCGACACTTCGCGCCTGGAAGGCAAATGCGGCGCCTGCGAGTTCAAGGAGATCTGCGGCGGCTCGCGCGCCCGCGCCTACGCCGTCACCGGAGACCCTCTCGCCGCAGAGCCCTGCTGCATCTACCAGCCGAAGAACTGGGACCCGGAACTGGAGCAGCAGGCCGAAGCGTTCCGGTAGGAAGAGCCGTCGGGGAGCAGTAAGTTGAAGAAGTTGAATTTGATGGACTGCGAAAGGCCGATTTGAAGCCGGCTTTTCTTATTTTGCGCGATTAGCGTAAATATCGACGCGTTTGCGTAATCTGTGCAGGCATCCCGCTCAGTGCCCCTCCGGCTCGAGGTCCACCTTGCCCCGGAAGTTCCGGTAGACGAAGACCACGTAGCAGATCGCCAGCGCCATGCCAATGCTCCACCAGATCAATCCCACATGCAGCGCGTGCTGGCCAGAGAGCGCTCGGTCGATCGTGATGTCGTTTTCCGCGCCTGAAGTTGCGGGCAGCAGCGTGGGATAGACCGACCAGCAGGCCCCGGCCAACATCAGGAACAGGTAGACGCATGAGGCAAGAAAAGCCTTGACGGGGTGGCCCGTGTGGTTCCAGATCCAGATGCCTGCCAGCGATAGGACGACGCCCGCCGGCACAACCAGCGTAACGGGGTAAATTCCGTAATTGTTCAGGCTCTCGGGGCGCACTTTGATGGTCGCGATCAGGCTGACGGCGGTAAGCAGCGCCGTCAACATCCAAGCTAGATTCGCGATGCGGCGGGCGCGGCTTCCCAGGTCGCCTGAAGTCTTGACGGCAAGCCACAGCGCACCGTGCAACGCGAGCGCCGCCAGGGCCGTCACCCCGCCGATCACCGTATACCAGTCGAGGATTCCCGGATGCTCGCCCGGCCGCCAGTCGGTCCACAGAGGAAGGAAAAAGTAGCCGTCGGAGCCAACCGGAACTCCGCGCAGCACATTGGCCAGCGCCGCGCCGTAAAAGACAATGAGCAGGGTGCTGGCCAGCCCGAAGAGCCCGTCGAGCAGCGAGCGCCAGACGCCCACTTCGATGTGGTTGCGCAGTTCCAGGCCCACGCCGCGCACGACCAGCAACCATAAGACGATCATCAGCGGAAGATAAAAGCCGCTGAAAGCCGAGGCATAGAGCAGGGGGAAGGCGAAGTAGAGCGTGCCGCCGCCGGCCAGCAGCCAAACCTCGTTGCCGTCCCAGACCGGGCCAATGGATGACAGAATCGCTAGCTTCTCCTTCTCATTCCGCGGCAGAAACAGATGCAGCACGCCTACGCCCAGGTCGAATCCGTCCAGGATCACGTAGCCGGCAAGCATCGCCGCAACCAGCCAGAACCAGATGAAACCCATCATAACGAGAGCCTCTGATTTCAGTTGTCAGTTCACAGTTGTCAGTTCACAGTCCTTAGTTCACAGTCCACAGTTCGTTGCTCAATCGGCTCCTATGGTTTCAACGGCGTGCAGTCTCGGCTCCGGCCCGTGGCTGATCTCGCGATAGACAAGCACCGTGAACAGCAGCGCGAGCAGCGCATAGAGGCCCATGAACCCGAGCAGCGTGAAGAGCCCGTTGCCGGCCGAAACCAGGTTGGAATAGCCTTCGCTGGTCCGCATCATTCCGTAGATGAGCCATGGCTGCCGTCCTAGTTCGGCGGTCATCCAACCGGCCGTGTTGGCGATGTAAGTTAGCGGAAAGCTCAACAGCAGCGCCCATTGGATCCATCGCGCCCCGTAGAGCCGCTTGCGCCACAGCAGCAGCGCGGCCACCGCCATCACCAGCAGAAACCACGTTCCCAGCCCCGCCATGATGTGGTAGGCGTAATAGAGCAGCGGCAGCGCGGTCGGCCACTGGTCGCGCGGGAACTGATCGAGGCCTTTCACCTCGGCTTTGGTCGTCCCGTAGATCAGATAGCTGAGCACGCTGTTTACGACGATGGGATTGTCGATCTGCTGCGTCTCCTCGTTAGGCTGGCCAAGGAGCACGATTCCCGCGCCCGTCCGGGTTTGAAACAGCCCCTCCATTGCCGCAATCGCGGCGGGCTGGTTGCGCGCCACGTACCTGCCGTGCAGGTCGCCGGTGGGAAAGATGATCACGAGCGACGAGATCAGGCCAGCAATCACGCCAACTCTCAAAAAAATCCGCCCGTAGCTTTCGTGCTGCCCGGCAAGCAGATAGAAGGCGCCCACTGCGGCCATCACGAACGAGCCCGTCACCACTGCGCCCGTCATGTTGTGCGCGTACTGCAGCAGCCCCCAGGGATTCAGCAGCAGCTTCCAGAAGCTGACCACCTCGAATTGCCCGCCCGGGAGCCGGCTGTAGGCCACCGGATGCTGCATCCAGGCATCGGTCACAATGATGAAGAACCCCGAGATCCACGATCCCAGCCAGACCATCACAGCAGAGAACCAGTGCATTCGTTTCGAGATGCGTCCTTCGCCGTAAAGAAAAAGACCCAGGAACGCCGACTCGAGGAAGAAACTGAAAACGCCTTCCATGGCCAGCGGCTGTCCGATGACGCCGCCCGAAAGCTGCGAGAATCGGGCCCAGTTGGTTCCGAACTCGAACTCCATCGGAATGCCGGTGACCACGCCGAAGACAAAATTGATGGCGAAAACCCGTCCCCAGAAGCGCGCCGCGTGATCCCAGTCGCTCGAGCCCGTACGCAGCGCCACTGTCTTCAGCGCCACAATCAGCAGCGCCAGCCCCATGGTGAGCTGCGGAAAGAGATAGTGAAAAGTAACCGTGAAGGCAAATTGCAGCCTGTGGATCAGCTCGCTGGTCATGGTGTATCTCCAAAACGATGGGACGTTACCACATGGGCCCGCTCACCTGAGTCTAGATTCTATAGCGGTTCCACGGCAGTTGTACTCCAAGTCCCCCAAAAGGCAAAGCGGCAGCGGAACGTACAATGGGCAGGGAGTTGGTGGATGAGAATTGCCGTCATCGGCGGAGGAACTGCGGGGCTTGCCGCAGCTTACGAGCTCCAGAAGGCCCGCGACGCCGGCGCCGCCATCGAGTACGCCCTCTTTGAGGCGAGGAGCCGCCTCGGTGGGGCGATGGCCTCAGAGATCGTTGGCGGAGCGGTGCTGGAGCGCGGTCCGGATTCGTTCCTCACTGAGAAGCCCGCGGCCGCCGAGCTTTGCCGCGAGCTGGGACTGGGCTCTGAGCTCCTGCCCTCAAACGATGCCGGCCGCAAGACCTGCGTTGTTGTTCGCGATCGCCTCGTGGCGCTGCCTGATGGGCTTATGTTCCTGGTTCCCACCCAGCTCCTCGCCACTGCGCTCTCGCCGCTGTTCAGTTTCTCAACCAAGGTGCGCATGGCCTTGGAGCTGCTGCACTCTCCGCGCCGGCCCAGCACTGCCGACGAGACCGTTGCCGCCTTCGTCGAGCGCCACTTCGGCGCCGAAGTGGTCGATCGCCTGGCCGATCCGCTCCTTTCCGGCGTTTACGGCGGTGACTCCGCCCAGCTAAGCGTCCGCACCGTTCTGCCTCGCCTGGTTGAGATGGAAAGCCGCTATGGCTCGCTCACCCGCGGCGTGCTTGCTGCACATCGCGCCCTCCGCGCCCGCGCCACAGCCAACGGCAAGTCGCCGTGCTCCCCTCCTTCGATCTTCACGACCCTGCGCGGCGGAATGCAGCGGCTCGTTGACGCTCTCACTGCCCGCATCGACCCAGGTTCGGTTCGCCTCAACAGCGTTGTCAGCGGTTTGGAGCAGACGGCTGAGGGCTGGCGGGTCCGGTCCGGCTACGCTATGGAGACTTACGATGCGCTAATCATTGCCTCGCCTGCATGGGCCGCCGGCGGCCTGCTTCGCCCCGCCGATCCTGCGCTTGCAGACGATCTGAGCGCCATTCCCTACTCTTCGTCGATTGTCGTGAACCTTGTCTACGATGAGGCCGGGCTGGGCCGCCTCCCCGACGGTTTCGGTTTCCTGGTTCCCGCCGCGGAAGGCCGCTCCATGCTCGCCTGCACCTTCGCCCACCGCAAGTTCATCGGCCGCACGCCTCCCGGCAAGGCTGTTCTCCGCGCCTTCCTGGGCGGAATCCGGCAGGAATCCTTGCTAGGAAAGAGCGACGAGACACTGATCTCGACCGTCCGCCGGGAACTCGGCGAGATTCTCGGCAGCAGCATCGTTCCTCCGGAGCTGGAGCCCGAATACGTGCAGATCACCCGCTGGCCCCGCGCCATGGCGCAGTACACGGTCGGCCACAGAGAGCGTGTGGAGCGCATCGTGGCGCGCGCCGCTGCGCTTGGGGGCCTCCAGCTTGCCGGCAACGCTTACGACGGCATCGGCGTTCCCGACTGCATTCGGCTGGGGCGCAAAGCTGCAAGGGAGCTGATTGCGCGGGCCAGAGAGGAATCCGCATTGAAAGCCGGGGCATAAAACCCAGCCGTCGCCGCCTTTGCACATTGCACTTATACTCAACCTGAGAGCATGACGACGCAGACTGACACTGTACTGGCCACGATTCTCGCCGCGACGCGCTCCACGGTCGCCGCTGCGAAGAAGAGCGTCTCGCTGGGCGAACTCGAAAACCGGGCAACGCAGCACCATCCGCGCGGATGGGCCGCTGCGCTTCGCCGCCGCGCCGCTTCAGGCGCTGCCGTCATCGCGGAAATCAAGAAAGCCTCGCCGTCGAAGGGGCTGATTCGCGCCGACTTCGATCCCGCATGGCTTGCCCGCCGCTATAAAGCCGGGGGCGCTGCGGCGCTTTCGGTACTCACCGACGAGCCCTTTTTCCAGGGCAGCTTGAGAAACCTCGAGCTGGCCTCAGCGGCCGCGCCGCTTCCATGCCTGCGCAAGGACTTCATCGTCGACGAGTACCAGATCGTCGAAGCGCGCGCCCACCGCGCCGACGCCATTCTGCTCATCGCCGCCGCGCTTTCGGACCCCGAACTGCGCCACTTGGCCCAGGTCGCGCAGGGCTTTTCGCTTGACGTCCTCGTCGAGGTGCACACCGCTGAAGAACTGGATCGCGTTCTCGATGTCCTGGGCGAAGTGGGCGCAAGCGCCATCGGCATCAATAATCGCGATCTGCGCAGTTTTGAAGTCTCGCTTGAAACCTCGCTGGCGCTCGCCGGGCGGATTCCTTCGTCGGTGGTGCGAGTGGCCGAAAGCGGCATCGGTTCGCCGGCCGACATCGTGCTGTTTCGCCAGGCCGGCTTCGACGCCTTCCTGATCGGCGAAAGCCTGATGCGCCAGGCCGACCCGGGCACGGCGCTGGCGGAATTGCTGGCCGGGGCCGCGGCAACATCATGAGCCTCTGGATCAAAATCTGCGGCAACACCACGACTGAGGATGCGCTACTGGCCGCCCAAGCCGGCGCCGACGCTCTGGGCTTCGTCTTTGCGCCCAGCCCCCGCCGCGTCACTGTCGAGCGGGCTGCCGAAATCGTCACCCATCTTCCAGCAGCCGCCGAGAAGATCGGCGTTTTTGTTGACGCGAACTTCGACGAGATCGCTTCGACTGTCGAGGGCTCCGGCCTGACCGGTGTCCAACTCCACTTTGACGCTCCGCCCGCACTGGCCGCCGAACTGCGCGAAAAATTCGGCGCGAAGCTGCGGATTTTGCGCGTGGTGCACCTTGACGCACAAAGGGCTCCAGGCGAAGCCGGTTTTGTATCAGGGCACGACTTTAGTCGGGCCGAAGACGCAATGGAAAACGCGGGGGCTTTAGCCCCTGAACGATGCTTTTCCGATCCCAATGTTGACGCGATCCTCGTCGACTCGCGCACAGCCGCGGCGGTAGGCGGCACAGGACAGGCTTACGACTGGACCCTCGCAGGCAAGACTCTTTTCCAAAACGCGAAAACGCGGAAGCCCCTCGTCGCGGCTGGCGGCCTTTCCCCGGAAAACGTGGCCGAAGCCATCGGCATGCTCCGCCCGTGGGGCGTGGATGTTGTTAGCGGCGTTGAAGCCGCTCCGGGGAGGAAGGATGCGGCCCGTGTGCTTGCCTTCATCGCAAATGCCCGCTTAGCAGGGTGAGTTGGAAATCAGCGGAGCCGGCAAGTACTGTAGAATCTTTCGGCTGGGAGTCATTCGCCGCTGCGAACCGATACAATCGAAAAAGAGGTTCCCGCGCAGCGGGTTTTTACGTCCTTTTAAGCAGAGGGGTTGATCGCACAAGAATGGGCAGGCGCAGGGCACGGAGCAGGAGTCGAAAGAGTCCCGGTGCGGGGAACGTCCTGTTGGGCCTCTTTTTTCTAGTGCTGGCGGCCGCAGGGATCGGGGCATGGATGGTCTGGTCGCCCTATGGGCCCTCTGCGGAAACTTTTGTCGAGTTGGAGCCCGGGTCGTCGACAGTGCGGATCGCCCGGCAACTGGAACAGGCCGGAGTGGTGCGCAGCCAGTTTGGTTTCGATCTGCTGCGCTGGGTGCGCGGAGGAACGCTTCGGGCCGGCGAATACCGGTTTGATCATCCCGCACCGATGATCGAGGTATATGCCCGGATCGCAAGAGGCGATGTTTTTACCAGGGCACTGATTATTCCGGAGGGAGCGAACCTTTTCGATATCGCGGCGCGCGTAGAGCAGGCCGGATTGGGCCCGCGTCAGGCTTTTCTCGACGCCGCAATGGGATGCGCTGGACTGGTGGCCGATCTCGATCCGGGAGCGAAGAGCCTGGAAGGGTACTTGTTCCCGGACACCTACCGCTTTGCTCGCCGAACCACCGCCGCCCAGATGGTGGCTGTCATGGTCAGGCGCTTCCGGGCCGTGACTGCGCAATTGGGATTGAAGGAGAATGTACACACTGTGGTGACGATGGCATCGCTGGTGGAAAGAGAGACGGCAGTCGACGCCGAGCGTCCGCTTGTGGCCAGCGTGTACGAGAACCGCTTGAAGAAAAAGATGCCGTTGATGGCCGACCCCTCCGTGATCTACGGACTGGAACTTGAGGGGCTGTGGAGGGGCACGATCTACCAGAGCGATCTGCAGCGCAATACACCTTACAACACCTACCTTCACGCAGGCCTCCCGCCCGGACCCGTGGCGAACCCGGGCGTCCGTTCACTGCGCGCAGCCATGGAACCCGCCCAAACCGGCTACCTGTATTTTGTTGCCGCCGGCCACGATCCGCAGGGACGGTCGATGTTCTCGAGCACACTGGACGAGCACCGTCGCGATGTGGCCGGTTACCGCCGGGCAAAGAAGGAAGCGGGAGCGAGATGAGCGTACGACGCCTGGTTTCCGTGGCCGCGCTGAGCCTTCCGCTCATCCTCTCGGGGTGCTTTGTGCTTTCGACCACTCGAAGACTGCCGATCCCTAAAGTGCCCGGCGAGATCGAGACGGAGACGGCAGCAGAGCTGGTGGCGCAGCTGGATCAGAGATGGGAAAAGCTCGAGTCGTTAAACGCCACCGTCGATATCCAGGCCTCCGTGCTGAAAAGTAAGGAGGGCATGGAGCGGGATTACACCACATTCCGAGGAATCATCCTGCTACGCAAATCGGAGATGCTGCGCGTCTACGGGAGGGTTCCGGTGATTGGAACCACGATGTTCGACATGGCCAGCGACGGGAAGAACTTCACCCTTTACATTCCCTCCCGAAGCTTGGCGATCAAGGGCCCTAACGCGCTCAAGAAGAAATCGGATAGCCAGATCGAGAACATGCGGCCGGGGTTCTTTTTCGATGCGATGGTGGTGCGTGGCCTGGATTCCGCGGACGATTATTCAGTCGTGGCAGATTCAGAGACCGTCGAGGATGCTGCCAGAAAGCACCTGCTGTTCACTCCCGAATATGTGCTGAGGATTGTGCGGCCCAAACCGGACAGCCGCGAAATGACCACCGTCCGCCAGATCACCTTTCATCGTGACGATCTTCTGCCCTATGAGCAGGACGTCTACGACAGTGATGGAAATCCCGAAACCCACGTCACGTACGCGAATTACCAGGACTTCGGATTCGGGCCCTATCCCACCAGGATCGTTATTAATCGCCCTCTCGAGGACTACCAGATCGTGATGACCGTGGAGAAGGTGACCGAAAACCTGCCTCTCACCAATGATCAGTTTGTCATCAAGGTTCCGGCGGAGACCAAGATCAAGCAGTTGGAATAGCTCCCAGTTCGTAGTTCACAGTACACAGCCCGATGGCAACATACTGAGAACTACGAACTGAGAACTGCGAACTGCGAAGGTGTTTTTCGGGGTTCCGCAGCGCTAAATGGCTATTGTGGCCCCAATCCGCCCGGTTGTCCTGATTCACTCGGTTGCCCTGATGCGCTCGGCAGGTTCGGCGTCGTTTGCTGCCTTTGCAGAGTGACCGCGGTTGCGGTAAAAACCCCATCCTTCAGGGCGCCCTCGACCCGGACTGTATCGCCGCTTTGAATGTCGGCCAGCGTGACCGGTTCCCGGCGTTGGCGGAAGGTGGTGTTCTCGTCGGCAACAAAGGTGTGCGGCGCATTGTCGGCTGAGCCCGTAAGCGTCACTTTGACGCCGTCGACCGCGGTGACCTTGCCCGCCAGCCAGGTTGTTCCGAAGCCGGCCTGCTGCTGGCGCTGCTCAGCCGCCCGTTGAGGATCGACTTGAACGACGAATTGGGCTGTAATGGTTTTGGCCTTCGCATCGACATCGCCCCGGACCATGAGGGAATCACTCACCTTGATGTCGGAGGCTTTGAGTTGCTGGCCAAAACCGCCGCGCTCTCTTGTTCCCTGGCCCTGGCCTGGGCCTGAACCCGGACCCTGCCATTGGCCCTGTCCTCCCGCAGCCTGATCTTGTCCCGGACCCTGCCATTGGCCCTGTCCTCCCGCAGCCTGATCTTGTCCCGGACCCTGCCCCGGTTTTGACCTGGTCCGGAACCCGGTCCGGACCCTGCCCCTGACTTGATCCCGGGCCTTGCCCCGGACCGGCGCCTGCACTCTGATTCTGCTGTGAGCCCTGGCCTTGCGGTTGTCCCTGTCCTTGTCTCCCGCTCTGGCCTTCGCCCCGTCCGCCCATTCCCGCCGTCTGCTTGATGATCCTGGTGTTCGCGCTTAAGCGGACGGTGTACGTGTCGCCAGCTTCAGTCTTGATCGTGTAGTGATCGGCAGCGACCTCGGTGACTGTTCCCATAACGGCGTTGCCCTGCACCATCGTCCCCCCACCGGACCCGAAGCCCCCTCGGTTTGAGCGTTGACCGCTGCCGCCGGTTTCAGCACCCGGCTGCTGGCCCGATGGTGTCGGAGCCGGCTCCTGGCCCCGCGAAGAAGCAGCAAGCATAAGAGCAACGCCAATAATAGAGAGAACCCGGAACTTCATAGAAACCTCCATCGGGGGTATAGACGTCAAACCGGGGCGTGAAGCCGCGTGTTATGGCGCCTTTTGTTCCGATTTCAAGAGATCATCGAAGCCGGGAATGCCGCGAAGAGGCGAAAAATCGCTGTCGTGCTCGAGCTTTTTGGCGGTTGTGTAACCCTCGTCGAGGGCCAGGCGGAGATACTGGATGGCGCAATCGCTCAGTCCGGCGCGGGCGCAACTGCGAGCCATGTAGTAGTTGATGGCGCCGCGATCCTTGGCTGAGGCTGGGTTCTCCACCCTGGGACCGCCCCGCTCCTCAAAGATGGTTGGATCGATAGCCAGAGCCTTTTTGTAAGCTTCCCAGCCCTTGTTGATCTTGTTTTGCGCCATCAGGTTGGTCCCCAGATTCTTGAGAACCACGGCGGAATTGGGGTCGATCTTGAGTGCTTTGCGGTAGAGACGCTCGGCCTGGCGAGATTCCCTGAGTGAGTCGTAGACGGTACCGAGATTGTTGATCACCTGCGCGTCGTTGGGATTGAGCTTGAGAGAGGCTTTGTAGCAGCGGGCGGCGTCCTTAAGGTTGAACATCAACTGATAGGCGATCCCCATCTTGTTCCAGAGATGCGCTGAAGGATTCGGGTCTTTGGCATAGGCGGCGATGGCTGCCTGGTAGCGTTGGTGAGCCTCGAGCGAGTCGCCGATTTCCTCGGGGGTGGACGGAACCGAAGATACCGTGGGCTGAGCCGGCGGTGTCTGAGCTTCATGGGAAGGAGCTGCTTGAGAGGGAACCGCAGCCGGGGCGGCATTCTGAGGCGAAGCCGGAGCAGCGGGCGAAGCAGGACTCTGTGCAGGGACCTGATCCGGAGCCGGCGCGGAATCCTGAGCGAAATTTGTCCCAGGTGCGGTGATCAGAGCGGCAGAAAGAGCAACTGCCTGCAGCCAGCGCATTGAATCGAACCGGACCATCTTCCCTCCAGCCGGGTGAAACGAGAACGCGATCGGCTGAAGCTACCGTAAGAGACGATTAAAGCACGCTCTTGTATTTTCCGGCAGAAAGGCGGTGCTGTACAAGACGGCCGGAAATCCGTGTCAAGAGCCGGGAGGCGGCAAAAAACGCAAGCCCAGCTTAGAATCAGAGGCATGGAAACGGCCAGGATTGCGGGCACGGAGGTTTCGCGGATCGGGCTGGGCACATGGGCCATTGGGGGAATGGAGTGGGGAGCGGTCTCCGAAGAGGATGCCGTAACCACCTGCCTCGGCGCCATCGAGCGGGGCATCTGCCTCATCGACACCGCGCCCATCTACGGGCATGGACGCGCGGAAGAGATGGTCGGCAAAGCGATGCGCGCGCATGGACGGCGCGAGGCCTTTTACATCGCCACCAAAGCGGGGCTGGAATGGAATGAGCAAGGAGTTTTCGCAAATTCTACCTCGCGGCGGCTCCGGCGGGAACTGGAAGAGAGCCTGCGCCGGCTGGAAACCGATTTCATCGACCTCTACCAGGTGCACTGGCCGGATACGAAGATTCCGATTGCCGAGACCGCGGCGCTGATGGGCGAGTTCCTGCGCGAGGGCAAAGTGCGGGCGCTGGGCGTCAGCAACTTCAGCGTGGAGCAGATGGAGGAGTTCCGCCGCGAGGCGCCGTTGAGCTCCAATCAGGTTCCGTACAACCTCTTCGAGCGCGGCATCGAGGCTCGTGTGCTGCCGTGGTGCTCAGCCAACGGCGTGGCCGTGCTTACCTGGAGCAGCCTTTGCCGCGGAATGCTGGGCGGGCGGATCAGGCGCGAGACGAAGTTCGATTCGGGCGACATCCGCAGCGCGGATCCCAAGTTTCAGCCTCAGCGTTTCGCCCAGTACATGACGGCGGTGGAGAGGCTGAGCGTCTTTGCGAAAGAGCGATACGGCAAGACCCTCGTCGAACTGGCGGCGCGCTGGGTGCTGGACCGGTGGGGCGTGACGGTGGCGCTGTGGGGAGCAAAGCGGCCCGGCCAACTGGATTCCGTCGCAGGCGCAATGGGCTGGAACCTGGATGCCGGAGCCATGCGCGAGATCGACCGGATTGTCGACGAGTCGGTGAGCGATCCGGTGGGGCCGGAGTACCTTACGCCGGCGGTGAGGTAGGATTAGAGTTGTCAAGCCGCACATTTCCCGTCCGGCTCTGCAATACTAATCAGTTATGCCGATCGCTAACCTGCAAGAAGCCGCCCAGAAGATTGCCGGATTGATGAACAACCTGAACAGGCTGGGAGGATTGCGCCTGAAGTACCGCATCACGGCGGGTGATGGCGCGCGCGACCCCGAAGGGCTCGAGGGGCGCGAAATTTACGTGGAGCTGGGCGGACCCGACGCGCCCATGACGACTCAGCACAACGGCGAACTGCTGCGCGCGCTTGAGACGATTGCCGCGCAGATGCTCCGCCTAGACCAGCGCGAGCACGATCTGGTGAGCTTTGACTCTGGTAACTTCAAGGCGCTGCGCGCGCAGGAACTGCGCATGGCCGCCGAAACCGCCGCCGAGAAGGTGCGCCGCACTGGCATGCCTTACAGCTTTCCTCCGATGAACAGCCGCGAGCGCAGGCTGCTCCACCTTGCCTGCCGCTCGCTGGAAGGCGTGGAGTCGGCTTCGAATGGCGAGGGGCAGGACCGCTTCCTGGTGGTCTATCCCGAGGGCAAGACGAGCCTGCCGGTTGCTCAGCCGGTCAGGCCGCCAGCCAGGTCGGGGGGTAGGTCGGGGGGTAGGCCGGGGGGCAGGTCGGGGGGATTCAGGCGGAGATAAGAGCGGGACCGCCCTAACGACATTCCGCGCAGGTGAGCAAAAAAGCTAAGGCCGCACAATGTGCGGCCTTTCGTGTATTCCCATTCATATTCATCGACCGGCTGACCGTTTACCCGTTCAGCAAGTCCTCAAGCTTATTCAGCGTGCGGTGCAGATCTTTGTCGGTGCGGCGCTGCTCGTCAATCTTCGCAATGGAGTGCATCACCGTCGTGTGATGCTTGTTGCCGAACTGTCGGCCGATCTCGGGCAAACTGGCCTCCGTCATCTGCTTGGTCAGGTACATGGCGATCTGGCGGGGCACCACCACGTTGCGCGAGTTGTTCTTCTGCTTCAGGTCGCTGACTCGCATGCCGAACTGCTCGGCTACGGCGCGCTGGATGGCATCGATGGTGACCTTGCGCACCTGCATGTCGATGAACTGACGGAGGCATTGCTGCGCCGAAGCCAGGGTGATCTCGATGTTGTTGTGCTGGCACCATGCGACCAGCCGCACCAGCGCTCCTTCCAGTTCGCGGACGTTGGTGCGCACGTTGGAGGCCACAAAGAGGGCCACATCGGTGGGCAGTTGCACCTGCTCGCTTTCGGCTTTTTTCAGCAGGATGGCGACCTTGGTCTCCAGATCGGGAGGCTGAATGTCGGCGATCAATCCCCACTCGAAGCGCGAGCGCAGCCGCTCTTCAATTTCGGTCAGCTCCTTGGGCGGGCGGTCAGAGGCGATGACCACCTGCTTCATGCTTTCGTGCAACGCATTGAAGGTATGGAAGAACTCTTCCTGGGTGCGCTCCTTCTGCGAGATGAACTGAATATCGTCGATCAGCAGCACTTCCACGGTCCGGAAACGGTCGCGGAAGCTGGTCATGCGATCGTTGCGGATGGAGTTGATCATCTCGTTGGTGAACTTTTCCGCCGAGACGTAGCAAATGCTCGAGTTCGGCTGGCGGCGTTTGACCTCGTGCCCGATGGCGTGCATCAGATGGGTTTTGCCCATTCCCACGCCGCCATAGAGAAACAGTGGGTTGTAGGCCCGCGAAGGCCTCTCCGCCACGGCCAGGGCTGCGGCGCGGGCAAACTGGTTGCCGTTACCGATCACGAACGCGTCGAAGGTGTAGCGCGAATTGAGCTGCGCCGCAGACGACCAATCGAAACGTCCCTGCTCGGGCGTGCGCGCCGGTGCGGTCGGAGCGTGAGAGGGAACCGGACCGAAGCCCCCGTCCCTGCGCTGCGGCGGGACGGAAGGGTCTTCCTCAGCCGTCACGAAACTCACGTCGTCGAATTCGAGCGACTGGAGGTCGATCGCCTCCTGAATCAGATCGCCATATTTATCTCCGATGTGCTGGAACTCCGGCGAGGGGACGCGCACATAGAGGGTCCGCCCGGCAGCATGGCTATACCGGGTGGGCTTGAGCCAGGTCTCAAACGACTGGCGAATAACTTTCTTCTCTAGGGCTGAGAGGATTTGAAGCCAAGGGTTCAACGATGAAGCAGTCGAAATTGCAAAAGCCATCGTACAAGTCCTTACCGACACATATGGGAAATTCGGGATCTGTTTACCAGCGGCAGTTTGCCCACAGCCTCCGCACGACACGAAGACCGGGCTTCTCGTCGCTGATCGTTCCGCCTGTTTACTGCTGGTCTGCCCCTGAACGGTTGATCTCGAGGCGATGAAAAAACCAAAAAACTGAGGGTGAAACCTTTTTCTCGGACGGTCCCGATAGTAGCACAATTGCGGCTCGTTGCAATCTCTCTTTAACAATTTTTCTGGACTCGATAAAAGTTGCACCACGAATGGTGAAAGTCGAAAAAGGCTGAGTGAAAATCAGCACCGTTGAGGTTACCGGAGTCACAAAAATGCATACCCTATCACATCAACCGGAAGTGGGTTGCCGTAATGCGGGAATCTGCCAAGGCAGATCCTTCGGCTCAGCTGCGCGGTCGGCCTGGCAGCCTGTCGCTCTCCGAGACTGGATTCAAAAAGCATCCCTGGGATATACTCAAAGATATTGAGACTGCAAGGATTTTGAGCGAGGAGTACATGCCCAAGCGCACATTTCAACCCAACCGCCGCAGCCGCGTGAAAAAGCACGGATTCAGGGCGCGCATGAAGACCAAGAATGGGGCCGCCGTTCTGAGCCGCCGCCGTGCCGCGGGCCGCAAGCGCGTGAGCGTGAGTGCCGGAGTACGCGACTAGGCTGCTGCATTTCGCCCTTTCGGCCGGATCTCCGGAGTCACCGAACTTCCCGGCTTTCCCCGTTCGAGCCTGCCCAGCGCTTTCCATGAATTCGCCTTCCCATCCAGCGCAGCGCCACAGCCTGAAGGGTGCGCGTTTGCGCCGTCACGGCGATTTTCAGCGCGCCTATGCCGCAGGGCGCAAGAGGCAATCTGCGTCCATGAGCTGGTTTCTGGCCCCGCAGGCGACCGCGGACTCCGGGGAAGCGGCCGGGCCGCGCCTGGGCGGGGCGCGCATAGGATTGACCGTAGGCAAAGTGCTGGGAAAGGCTCATGAGCGCAATCGCATCAAGCGGCGTCTGCGCGAGGCGCTGCGCCGGCACGTCGACCTGTTGCCCACGGGCTTCGATCTCATTCTCCATCCGCGGCGAGCAGTGCTGACAATGGAGTTTGCGAAACTGGAGGCCGAGATTGTGCGTATTCTGGAGCAGGCGTGCGCCGGATCGGGGCGAATCGCCCCGCAGGCGCCGCCGTCTCCCCCCAGGTCTGCACGATGACGCGGCTTCTGCTCGCAATTCTCTCGCTTTACCGCCGCTGGCTTTCGCCTGCGCTGCACTCGCTTTCTCCCGGAGGCTGCAAATACCTGCCTACCTGTTCGGAGTATGCGCAGGTGGCAATCGCCACGCACGGGCCGCTGCGCGGAAGCATGCTGGCCCTCTGGCGGCTGCTCCGCTGCCATCCGTTTACGCGCGGGGGCCTGGATCCGGTGCCTCCTGTTTCCGCCAGGCGGGCAGGTAAGGCACAAGGTCTCTTCTCCGCGAACCATTACCATAAGAACAGCGGCGGTCCCGGTGGTTGCCGCTCTTGAACTGACAGGACGTATCCATTGCCCGAAATACAGAATCCAAATCAATCGCAAGGCTCACGCGGCAGCGGCGGCGGCGACATGCGCAGCACGATGATCTTCACGTTTCTCGCGCTGCTGGGCGTACTTGCGTACCAGTACTTCTTCCAATCGAAGCAGAGCGGGACGTCTACTCCCCCAGACGCAGACCCAGACCCAGCAAACGCAGACGCCTGCGCCCGCTAATCCCGCCCCTTCCGCGCAGGTTGCGGCGAAAACCGCGGCGCAGACGCCTACCGTGACCGCCAGCATGGAATCGGAAGTCGAGGTTGAGAACGGACTTTACAGGATCGTTCTCAGCAATCGCGGCGCACTCGTCCGGAACTGGACACTGAAGCAGTACAACGATTCCTCCGGCAAGCCTCTCGATCTGGTGCAGCCGCAGATGGCGGCGCGTTTTGGCTTCCCTTTGTCTCTGTTTACTTATGAACCAACGCTCACCTCGCAGGTAAACGGCGTCCTTTACCAGGTGCTCGTCAATGGCGCTCCGCCCTCCCCGGCCGCGCGGGTTACAGCTCCCGCCACCATCACCTTCCACTACGCGGCTAACGGGCTCGACGTGGTGAAGAGCCTCCATTTCGATTCGAGCTACGTGGTTTCGATTGACTCCAGGGTGACGCGCAACGGCGCGCCGGTGCGTGCGCTCGTTGAGTGGCCCGCCGGCCTCGGCGACATGGAGGAGTTTGCTCCCAACTCCATCACTCGGTCGCAGGTGCGCACCTCCGCATACTCGTACTTCGCCTGGTCGCTTAACGGCAAACAGGATTCCTCGGCCGCCAAAAAAGTGAGCGGCAATGAGACGCTCGACGATCCCTACGAGTACGCGGCGGTCATCGACCTCTACTTTGCCGCGGCCTTTCTACCCGATGCGCCGGAGCGCGCGACCGTGGTGACGCTGCACAACACCATCGACCTGCCCTCAAACCTCGGCGATCCCAGCAGCCGGAAGACTGCCGCGGATGTGATCGGGCTCGCCATGGGCGACACATCCGGCGACACACACCTGCGCCTCTTCGCCGGGCCCAAGGCGATGGACGTGCTCAAGTCCATTCACGCCATTGGAGCCGACGGAAAAGCCTCAGGCCAGAATCTTGAGCCCCTGGTCCAGTTCGGCTGGATGACAGTGATCGCCAAGCCTCTCTATCTCGCCCTGCGTTTCCTGCGCAACCTCATGGGACCGGGCGCCTACAACTGGGGCTGGGCCATTATCGTCGTCACGGTCATCTTCAACCTCCTGATGCTGCCTACGCGCTTCATGATGATGCGGTCGTCGCTGAAAATGATGCGCATTCAGCCCAAGGTGGACGCCATCAAGCGGCGCTACGCCAACCTGAAGATGAACGACCCCAAGCGCGCCGAGATGAACACGGAGATGATGGCGCTTTACAAGGCCGAGAACGTAAACATGTATGGCGGCTGCCTTCCGCTGCTCGTGCAGATGCCGCTCTTCTTCGCTTACTACCGCGTGCTTTACAACGCCATCGAATTGCGCCAGGCCCAGTGGTTCTGGCTCACCGATCTGTCATCGCCCGATCCGCGCTACATCCTGCCCATCCTGATCATCCTCACCATGTTCCTGACCCAGTACATCACGCCTTCGCCGGGCATGGATCCCGCCCAGCGGCGCATGATGGCTTTCATGATGCCGGCCATCTTCGGCTTTACGATGCTGCACTTTGCCTCGGGCCTGGCGCTCTACTGGGGAACCGGCAATGTGATCAATATGGCGCTCCAGATTGCGATCAACAGGTCCAGCATCGGCAAGGAGATGCACGCCATCTCCGCCCGGCGCGCCGCTAAAAAAGTTACGCAGGTTCGGAGGTAGGACCGGGATCAGGGGTCAGGGATCAGAACGATTCCGACGAATTCCTTTTCCCCTCAGTCTTTTAGTGCCTCAGTCCCTATTCCCCATTCCCTATTCCCTGGTCCCTGCTTTATCTTCTATCGTGATGGCACAAGCACAGGAAGTTCATACCGTTCCGCGTCCTGCCCCCGAGGCTCAGGAGGTCTATAACCGCTGGATTGAGTTCCTGGACGAAGAGTTCACGCGCCACCACTCGGCCGAGCGCCGCGCGGAGATCGTGCGCGACCAACTCTTCCAGCTCTATCTGGGCCGCCCGCACGGGACCAAGCTCAACCTGGCCCTGACCTCCGAGCTTCCCGGAAACGTCCTCACGCTCTCGCTCGATCCTGAGAACGCGACTCTGGAGGCCGGCCATTACACCGGGGTCGATCAGGAAAAATTTGCCGCCCTTAAGCCCCTGCTCTGGTTCTGGCAGATGTACGACCGCTCGCCGGTGGGGCTCAACCACTGGCTGGGTCTGCGCTTCCGCCGCATGCTGGGCCGGCACATCTTTGCCCGCATGGGCGAAGGCGTGAAATTTCATCACGGGGTCGAGCTGACCTATGGTTACAATCTCTCCATCGGAGACGGGGTCATCGTTCGTCAGGGCGCCATGCTCGACGACAGCGGCGGCATCGTGATCGGCAACCATGCCGTCATCGGGTCATACGCGCGCATCTATTCACACGACCACCGCCCTGAGAATTTCAATCAACTCCGTCTGCTGCCTACCGTGATCGGCGAGCACGTTCGTATCGGCAGCCACGCCATTGTGCTGGGCGGAACGCACATAGCTCCGGGCGAAATCGTCGGCAGCTTCCCGGGCGGCCGGTGAGGGCGAGGGCGGAAGGCGCCTGAGGCCCAACCTGCTACCCTGAGCTTATCGCTCCCTCGGAGTGCGCCTTGCAGCCGACCAGCTTACTGATCGCCGTCTTTGAGTTTGCCCTGCTGATTTTTTCGCTCAGTGTGCACGAGTGCGCCCACGCCTGGATGGCCTCGCGGCTTGGCGACCAGACGGCCCGTTTGCAAGGCCGCATCACGCTGAATCCCAAGTATCATGTGGACCCCATCGGGACGCTGCTCTTCCCCGCGCTTGTCATCTTCGGCCCCTTTTTCGGGTTCAATTTTTTCAGCGGCTTCCTGATCGGCTGGGCCAAGCCGACTCCCGTGATCACCCGCAATTTCCGCAAGATCGTTCGCGACGACAACCTGACGACGCTGGCGGGGCCTGTGTCGAACCTGATCCTGGTGGCCATCGCTTCTATCGCGCTCGCAGTCTTCACCGTCGCCATGCCAAACGGCAGAGAGATCTTGCGGGCCTCGCTCATTGCCACCTTCAATCCTGCCGCTCTTCCGCTGGCTCACCCCCTGGCTCTGCTCTGCACTCTGGCCATCCTCATCAACATGTCGCTGTTTTTTTTCAACTTGCTGCCGATCCCGCCGCTTGACGGCAGCCGCGTGCTGCGCAACCTGCTGCCCTATGGCGCGGTGCAGCAGTACGACCGCATCCCCATCTGGATCAGCTATCTGCTGATGATCTTCGTGGGCGGATCCATTCTCCGACTGCTGCTTTGGCCCTCGCTGAATTTGATTTACTCGGCACTGTTGAGGCTCTGATTCCAGACTGCTCCCGCCGCCGCGCCTGCCGCTACAATGAAATGAGCCCTTCAGCGATTTTCCGGAAGCAGGCTTCATTTTTTCCTATCGGGACGGAATTGAAACCCACTATGGAAGACACGGTAACCTCATCGGCAAAGAAGCGCGTGCTCAGCGGCATGCGCCCCACCGGCAAGCTCCACCTGGGCAACTACATGGGCGCCCTGGCCAACTGGGTCAGGCTGCAGGACCAATATGATTGCTACTTCTTCATCGCCGATTGGCACGCTCTGACAACCGATTACGCCGACACCTCGCAGATCGCCGCCAACACGATGGAGGTGATGCTCGATTACCTGGCCGCCGGACTCGATCCTCAAAAAAGCGTCCTGTTTCTGCAGAGCCGAGTGCTGGAGCACGCTGAACTGGCACTGCTGGTAGGCATGAGCACGCCGCTCGGATGGCTCGAGCGCGTGCCCAGCTACAAAGAGATGCAGGAGAACCTGGCCAGCAAGGATCTGACCACCTACGGATTCCTCGGCTACCCGGTACTCATGGCCGCCGACATTCTGCTTTATCAGCCTGACTTCGTGCCCGTGGGCCAGGACCAGCAGGCCCACGTGGAGCTGACCCGGGAGATCGCGCGGCGATTCAACCAGTTCTACAAGAGAGCCGATGGCGGCGAAGTGCTGCCCGAGCCGCAAGTGCTGCTGACGCCCTCGCCCAAGCTCCCCGGCACTGACGGCCGCAAGATGTCGAAAAGTTACGGAAACACCATTCTGTTGACCGATCCCGAGCCGGTGGTGCGGCAGAAGCTGAAGACCATGGTCACCGACCCGGCCCGAGTCCGGCGCACCGACAAGGGAGATCCCGACAAGTGCCCGGTCGGCGATCTGCACAAGGTTTTTTCCACGCCGGAGACAATGGCAAAAGTGTATGAGGGATGCCGTTCGGCGGGCATCGGGTGCATTGAGTGCAAAGGCTGGGCAGCCGACGGGCTGGTGCGCGTGCTCGAGCCGATTCAGCAACGGCGGGCAGCCTATAGCGAGTCTCAGGTCATTGAGATCATTCAGGAAGGCTCGAATCGCGCTGCCGCCCGCGCCGAGCAGACAATGCGGGAGGTGCGGGCAGCGATGAAGATGACGCTCACCACCCCGGCGAAACCGTAAGCGCGGGCGACCACGCAGGGAATCCAATGGCTGAACGACCAATGGCCGATAAACCCACGGCCGGAAGACCCACGGCCGAAAAAATCGCCCCGTGGTGGCAACGCGTCCTGCGCCGCGCCGTAGACGGCCTCCGCTCGGGATTCGGTCTTTTCAGGCGTTCCCAGGCAGACAGGTCCGGGACCGAAGAAGAGCTCTCAAACAGCGGCGTGGAAGCGGACCCTTCCGGCGCCCCGAGCATTGCTGCGGAGCCTCAGAATCAAAACGAAGCGGAACCTCAGATTGCAGAGAAATACGAAGCAGAAGAAGAATCTCAATTGAATAAGACTTCCTCCAATCCCGGATCGGACATCAATGTCACGGAGGAGCAGGTCGTAGAAGCTGCGGCTGCGGAGAACGTGGATGTGCAGCAAGCCGGGGCAAACCCATCCGCAGCACACGAGCCGACGGTGATCTCGGCGTCAGAAATTGCGCAGAATCCGGAACCGGAACCGCTAGAAGCACAGCTCCCGGCACTGGAGATCGCCGAGTCAGCCGCCAATCCGCACCATGAAGAAGCGGTCGTCGCGCAACCTGAAGAAGAAGGGTACGCGGAGGGGAGAGAATCAGCTCGAGTGGAGCCGTCTGCGGAGGAAACACCCGCGGAGACTGCGGCCGGCGCGGTGGAACTGCCCGTCGAGCCAGATGCAACGGAAGAAACCGATGCGCCGGAGCCTGCGCAGTCGGCGATGGAGTCCGCGCAGGAGGAAGCCCCGAATCCTACTTCCGAAGATTCAGCGACCATCCAGGCGATCGACGACGCACCGGAAGAAGTGCTTCTGACGCAATCAGCGGAGCCGGACGAACCTCTGGAGAAAGAACCTGCGCAGGAGGATGCGAGACTCGAAACAATGGAAGCAGTGCCTGACTACGAGGAGACGCAGGCAAAAGCAGATTCGGCGTCTGAGCCGGAGCCCGCTTCCGAGGATGCGCCTCTCGTCGGCGAATCCATAAAGGCTGAAGAACTTCCCGAACCTGAAGGCACTTTACACGAAGCGACACCAGTGGCGGAAGAAACGAACATTGACGGTGAAGGAGCAGTGGAGCCGGATCTGCAAACGCAGTGCGGCGAAACGGAGACGCTGGCGGTGGAATCGCAGCCGGAAACAGAGCCTGAGGTCCCCAACGACAGCTTTTTATCGCCTGAGTCCGAGCTCCCCGAATTCGAGGCAACAGAGTCGACCGATGCGCCATCCGCTGTCCCCCACTCGAAAGAGGAGCCTGTCGCTGAACCTGAAGCGCCCGTCGCGGAAGCTGAAACACTTGTTGCAGAGCCAGAGGCGTCTTCTGCGTCGGAGCCAGAGGCGCCTGCTGCTGAGCCTGAGACGTCTGTTGCGGAGCCGCTCCCTCCCGTCGCGCAGCCGGTTGCTCCAGTTGATTCGACCGTTCCGGCGGAGCCTTCAGCGGAGCAGCGCAAGAAAGCAGAGAAGGTGGCTGCGGCGATGAAGGCGCGAAGCCAGAGCGAGGAGCAGTCGCCTTTTTCAGTGATCGTGGGGCAGATCTACGAAGGACCGCTCGATCTTCTGCTCGACCTGATCCGCAAGCAGGACATCGACATCTACGATATTCCGATCGCAAAGATCACGGCGCAGTTTCTGGCTTACGTGAACCGCCTGCGGGCCAGCGATATGGACGTGGCCGGCGACTTCATCTACACAGCCGCGTTGCTGATCCACATCAAGAGCAAGATGCTCTTGCCGCGCGATCCGGCCGGACCCAACGACGATGCCGAGGATCCGCGGCACGAACTGGTCGAGCGCCTGCTTGAGCACGAGCGCTTCAAGAATGCGGCCCAGATGCTGCAGCAAAAGCAATTGCTTGAGGCGGCCACGTGGACCCGTTCCGGGCTGCGCGAATTCGGCGAAGAGGCCGATGCTGAGCCGGAGATCGCCGCCGATACCGTCGATCTGGTGCGCGTCTTCCGCGAGGTTCTCGAGCGGGCACGCAACCGGCCTGTGATGGACCTGGAAGAAGATGCGGTCACGGTCGGGCAGATGATCCGTTTTCTCGCGCGGCGGCTGACCATGGATGACAGGCCTGTTGCGCTGCGAAGGCTGCTCAGCCAAACGCAGTCTGAGCGCATGCTGATTGCCATGTTCCTGGCGCTGCTTGAGATGGTCCGCTTGCAGGCCGTTCTGCTCCGCCAGGATCGTCAGTTCAGCGAGATTTTCGTCAAAAAACACACCGCCTTCGACGCCCTGATGGGCGAGGGCTTGGAAAACGCAAAGGACGACTGGCGATAGCTCAGCGGCGATCCGGCACATCCCGCAGGGGCGGGGTGTTTCACCCCAGCCTTTGCTAAATTGCTGAATAATCAAGTCATTAGCAAATGATTCCCGGCTCCCTTCCTTTGCAAATCCCGTCAATTAATCCAATCGATTGTCCCGCGATTCCCACTTTCTAAACCGCCGGAATTCATCTGCCTGTAACAAACGTTGTAAAATCAATATTGCCCAGCCATGGCAACCCAGGTAAGCCGGGTAAACAACCGCTCAAGATGGTTGTTGGGGTTTTATGGACGCCAGTTCATCCCGCTCTTCTTTTTGGTTCGAAAGACCTATCATCTTCTATTCCCAAAAACAATTGGAGTTTTCTTGCTGGAGGACCAGACGAGGCCGGACCCTGTCCGAACGCGTCGGTAATTTCTGATGGCTGAACTTGCGACGGCAGTCGAAGCAATGCCTGCTGGGAAATCCCTGCTTGATAGCAAATTGAACCAAAAGCGGAGCCGGAGCGGAAATTTGGTTTTCCTTGCGGCGCTGCTGGCGGGCGTGGGATATATCGGGGTTCATGTCGCGAAGGATCTGTACGGCGTGAAAGCGACCAATGTCTGGCCGTATGTGCTGCTGGCGACGGCCCTTCTTATCGCACTGGGATTCGAGTTCGTCAACGGTTTTCACGACACGGCCAATGCCGTGGCGACGGTGATCTATACGCATTCGATGGAGCCGCACATTGCGGTTGTCTGGTCGGGAATCTGCAATCTGGCCGGCGTGCTGTTCTCATCGGGAACGGTGGCCTTCGCGATCATCACTCTCCTGCCGGTGGATGTGATTCTAAGGGTCAGCTCAGGCTCCGGCTTCTCCATGATCTTCGCGCTGCTGATCGCGGCCATTCTGTGGAACCTCGGGACATGGCGGCTGGGATTGCCGGCATCGAGCTCTCACACGATGGTGGGCGCCATTCTCGGCGTGGGCCTGGCGAGCCAACTGATGAACCTGCGCAGCGGCGTTTCCGGCCTGGACTGGAGCCAGGTGATCAAGGTTTTCGAAGCCCTGCTCGTCTCGCCTTTGTTGGGTTTTGCACTGGCCGGAGTGTTGCTCTACGTCACTAAACAGCTGCTCAGATCGCCCGCTCTCTACGAAGCGCCGAAGAACGGCGAGCCGCCGCCATTCCCGATCCGCGCCGTGCTGATGCTTACCTGCACCGGAGTCAGTTTCTTCCACGGCTCCAACGACGGCCAGAAGGGAATGGGGCTGATCATGCTGATCCTGATCGGAACCATGCCCACCGCCTACGCCCTGAACCATACCTTGAGCCCCATGGAAGTGCAGAGCTTTCTGGCCGCCTCGGCGCAGGCCGGGCAAATTCTCGAACAGCATGTCAGTCCGACAGCCGCTGATCCCGATGCCCGCGCCGAGATCACCCGTTACGTGAGGACCAAACGATTGGAAGAGTGGACACTTCCGGCTCTGAGCCGTCTGGTGGGCGAACTGAACAGCGAGATCTCCGGCTACAAAACTTTGCAGTCGATCCCCGCCCAGCAGCAAACCACCGTGCGCAATGACATGTACCTGACTGACGCCGCTCTGCATCTGTTGGACAAGTCCCGGAATACTGGCTTCAATGCCGGGGAGATTGCGGCGCTGAAGACCTACGAGGGCAAGCTCGATCAGAACACCAAGTTCATTCCCAGCTGGGTAAAGGTGGCCGTAGCGCTGGCCTTGGGCCTGGGAACGATGGTGGGTTGGAAGCGCATCGTCATCACCGTGGGCGAAAGGATCGGCAAACAGCACCTGAGCTATGCGCAGGGCGCCAGCGCCGAACTGGTGACCATGGCGACAATTTTCGCCGCCAACACCTACGGCCTGCCGGTGAGCACGACGCACATCCTCAGCTCCGGAGTGGCCGGTACGATGGCAGCCAACGGCAGCGGACTGCGCTGGGCCACGGTTCGCGCCATCGCTGCGGGCTGGGTACTGACCCTGCCGGTCGCGGCACTGCTCTCCGGGCTGCTCTTCTGCCTCTTCCACGCCATCCTATAGTCCCTTATGATTTGACGCCGATTCAAACGCGCCCCGCTGCCTCGGGCGCCTTTTTCTGTTGGAAGCTGTTTGAAAACCTGATTTTTGCAACTGCTTCAAGAAGAAGAGAGGTTGATCCCGGGGTCTTGCGGACGAGGACTCCCGCGCTCCAGCCGTTCCACCACCCCAACGAGTCACGAGCCGCTCGTTGTGGACTCCGGGCCAGGAGCCCGGCGCTTCATTCGGCAAGAATTCATCTGGCATTCATGATTCCAGCACCCATCCCCAGCCACGATGGTTCAATTGGTCCGTTTGCGACAGACCGCGGGCCTGAACCTCACTTCCCTTCCTGGAGCATTCCCATGGGCGATATCGCAATAGTGGCTGGCGGCCGTCCACCTGCCGCGGCACTGCTGGACAAGAAGATGAAGAAGTCCCACGCCATCGTCAGCGGAGGCGTCGTTCTTGTCGCGCTTGCGATTGGCCTTGGATTCATAGGCGTGAGCATCTTCCAGGACTTCAGGAATGTGGCCGTCACCAGCGTTTGGCCCTATCTGCTGCTAATTTTTGCCCTGTTGATCGCCCTTGGCTTTGAGTTCGTCAATGGCTTCCACGATACGGCTAATGCCGTGGCCACGGTGATCTACACCCACTCGCTCGATCCCAACATTGCCGTGGTCTGGTCCGGACTTTGCAACCTGACCGGCGTTCTTCTCTCCTCCGGCGCGGTGGCGTTCAGCATCATCACTCTGCTTCCGGTCGAGCTCATTTTGCAGGTCAGTTCCGGCGCCGGCTTCGCCATGGTCTTTGCCTTGCTGATCGCCGCCATCATCTGGAACCTCAGCACCTGGTGGTTCGGTTTGCCAGCGTCGAGTTCGCACACCATGGTCGGCTCCATCATCGGCGTGGGCATTGCCAACCAACTGATGAACGTTCATAGCGGTACCTCGGGCGTGGATTGGGAGCAGGCCACAAAAGTCTTCAAGGTGCTGCTCATCTCGCCCGTCGTCGGCTTCTGCGCTGCCGCTTTGCTGCTGCTGCTCTCCAAGCTGTTTATTCTCACCAAATGGGCCAAGAGTTTCGCCGTGCTCTTCGATGCAAACCACAGAAAGCCCCTGTGGTTGATTCCCACGGTCGTAATCGCCGGAATCCCGGGCGCCTACGCATTTCTCTGGGTCGCCCCCTGGTCTTCGGGCTATTTGGCTCGCCGGGGATGGCGGTGTGGCAGCCCATCAAGAATTTTGCGGCCTGGGACCCGCCTGTTGGCCTCGTCGCCACGATGGTTCTGGTGGGAATCGTCGGCTGGTACTGCGTGGCCGTTTTCGCCAGGATCGTCATCGACAATGCCGACGTGCTGTTTACAGCTCCAAAGGGCGCCAATCCTCCCCCGTGGCCCATACGCGCCCTGCTGGTCTTTACCTGTTCCGGAGTCAGCTTCGCGCACGGCTCCAATGACGGACAGAAGGGCATGGGACTCATCATGCTCATCCTCATCGGTACCGTACCCACCGCCTATGCGCTCAACCATGCTGTAACCGGGCACGACATACAGACGTTCATCGCCGCCTCTGAGCAGGCCGGCGTCGTTCTCAACAACCACGTCGACCGAAATGGCATCCTCGGCGCCGATGCCCGCAGCGAGACCACAGACTTTATCCGCACCAAGGAGATCAAGCCGGATACTGTCCTGGCGCTGAGAGAGCTGGTCAAGGATCTGGAAGGGGATGTGCTCGTCTATAAGGACTACAAATCGGTACCGTCCAACCAGCAGGCCAACGTCCGCAACGACATGTACGTGGTAAGCGAAGCCATCCGGCTGATGGAGAAAAACAAGACTCCGGCTTTCACCGCCGCCGAGACCAGCAGCCTGACCGCGTACAAGGCCACCATCGACAAGGCGACCAAGTTCATCCCCACTTGGGTGAAGGTAGCGGTGGCTCTGGCGCTGGGCATGGGAACCATGGTGGGCTGGAAGCGCATCGTGGTTACGGTCGGCGAGAAGATCGGCAAGGAGCACCTGACCTACGCGCAGGGTGCCTGCGCCGAGCTGGTAGCCATGGCCACCATCTCCGCCGCCGACAACTTCGGACTGCCGGTCAGTACCACGCACGTTCTCAGCTCCGGCGTGGCCGGCACCATGGCCGCCAATGGCAGCGGCCTCCAGATCTCCACCATCCGCAATATCGCGATGGCCTGGGTCCTGACCCTCCCGGCCGCCGCGCTGCTCTCCGGAGGCCTCTACTACCTTTTCCGGCAGGTTAGTCACTAATCCAGACTCGAATCGTTCCAGAGGGGCCTCTGCCGCGGCGGACGCCCCTCTTCATGGTCCGGTTTTCGAGAAATGCCATCATGCGCAGAAGTGTGCCTCGTCCGGTACCATAACGGTTGGTGCCCTTTCGAGAATGAGCGTCAAAGCAAAGCTGGAAGCAGTCATTTACGCCGCCGACGAGCCGATTACGCTGGCCCAGTTGGCCGCGCTGTTCGCCGACGAAGCCCTTGCGTGGAGGTCGGAGCGGGACGCCGCCCGTGCCGCGCAGATCGAAGAAAATGAATACTCAGTCGAAGCTGCGGCGGAATCCTTGCTGCTGCTCGAGGGCGAGGATCTTTCGCCTGGTTCGGCGGCAGCGCCCGCCCCCGCTCCTGTGCTCGAAGCGGAGCAGGGCGCGGAAATACTTCTTGAAGCAGCCCTCGGTGGAAACCGGTCCAGCCGGCTGGCTCCCCGGCTCCTGAATCGGAGACGGAGGGCGATGCTCCGGCAACCGGCTCACCGGAAGATGATGCTCGGAAGAGCGCTGAAGCGGAGGCCCGCCGCCTGGCGCGCCAGCGCGACCGCGATGTGAAGGCCGTGCTGCGCGAGTTGCTCGACGAGCTGATTGACGACTATGTTGCCGACGAGCGGGGAATCGAGATTCGCGAAATTGCGGGCGGTTACCGGATGGCCACCAAGCCGGAGTGCCACGATGCCGTGCGCTCCTTTGTGAAGAGCCTGAAGCCGCCGCTTAAACTTTCGCTGCCCGCCCTCGAGACGCTGGCCGTGATCGCCTACAAGCAGCCGGTGACCTCGCCTGAGGTGAACGAGATTCGCGGAGTGGACTCCTCGGCTGTCTTCGGCTCGCTGCTGGCGCGCAAGCTGATCACCACCGCCGGCCGCAAACAGGTGATCGGGCGGCCGATTCTCTACAAGACAACACGCGAGTTCCTGCTCCGATTCGGCCTGAAGGATGTCTCCGAGCTGCCGTCGATGGAAGAGTTTGAGAAGATGGCCGCGCTGGAATTCGAAGAGGCCGAGCGGCTGCCCGAGACCGGCGAGCAACCTATAGAAGAGAATCTGAGCCTGGAACTGGACGAGAGCGCCGGAAACGCTCCGGAGCAGAGCGAACAACAGCCAATGGAGGCAGGTGAAACGTCCTATGAGTAAAAGGCCGGTAGACGATTCCAACGTGAAGCCCCCCGCGACGGCCGATCGAAGCAAGGCTGCGCCGAAGAAAGCCCGCGCCGCAACTGGGAAGCCGAAAGCTGCCGGGAAAAAATCGGCAACAAGTGCCGCCAAAGCCGCGCCCGCAAAGGCGAAAGTGAAGATCGCAAAACCCGCACCCGCGAAAAAGTCCGCGGCTGCAACTAAAGCGAAGACTGTAACTAAAGCGAAGACCGCAAGCAAAGCGGAGACCGCGGCTAAAGCGACGGCGCCGAAGAAGACTCGGACAAAGGCGAAGCCGGAAGCGTTGGAAATGCAGGCCGCTCCGGAGGTCGAAAGCGCGATCTCCGTCGGCGCGAGCGCCGCGGCAACGGACACTGCTCCAGATCCTGCAATCGAACCTGAAATCCCGCCCGCACCCGCTGCCGCCATGAAGCGCCGTCAGAGCAAAGAGGCGGCAGAGCCCGTCCCAGTCGCTCCGGAGGAAGAGGAAGAAGCCGGAGCAAGAAGTTGAACCGGCGGAAGCCGGCGCTCGCTCTGCCGCCAACCTCGAAAGGCTTCAGAAGATTCTCTCCCAGGCCGGCATCGCCAGCCGCCGCCATGCTGAGGAGATGATCGTTGAAGGTCGGGTTATGGTGAATGGGCAGGTCGCAAACCAGCTCGGAACCAAGGCCGATCCCCTGCGGGACCATATCCGCGTCGACGGAAAGCTGATCCACGGCGCTGAGCGCCATCGGACCTTCGTTCTGAACAAGCCCAAGGGCTACGTGACCACGGTGAGCGATCCCGAGAACCGGCCGACGGTGATGGACTTCTTCGCGAAGATGCACGAGCGCCTTTATCCCGTGGGCCGGCTCGACTTCCAGAGCGAAGGGCTGCTGATCATGACCAACGACGGCGAACTGGCCAACCTGCTCACCCGCGCAGGCTCCGGAGTCGAGAAAGTCTATATGGTCAAGGTCGCCGGCCAGCCCACGGAGGAAGATCTCCAGCGCCTGCGGCAGGGGATCGAGATCGAGCGGGATCGGCCGGGCTCCGGGCGCGTACGCTCCGCCCCGGCGAGCATTCGCATGATCCGCCCCGGCGAGAATCCCTGGTTCGAGGTGACGCTGATCGAGGGCCGCAATCGCGAGCTGCGCAAGATCTTTCGAGAAGTAGGCCATTTTGTGGAAAAGATTCGCCGCGTAGCCTACGGGCCCCTCGTGCTCGACCTGGAACCGGGCCGCTTCCGCGAGCTTTCGCCGGAAGAGGTCTCCGCGCTCCGGTTGACCGCCGAAGGCAAGCTCAAGCCGCGTATTCCGAAGCTCGAGGCCCTGGTGCCCAGGGAAGTGGGTCGCAGCACGGAGTCGCGCTTTCAAAGGCGGACGCCTCAGAGGCGGGGCTTCGACAAACCGCGAGATGGGAATACGAGCCGGGGAACAGGCTTCCGGCCTGATCGTGAGGATCGCGGCGGTAGGCCGCAGAAGCAGTGGGGCGCGGATTCCGCCTCCAAAGCTCCGTTCCGCGAGAACGGTCAATCGAGGGGGAATCATCCCCGATTTGAAAGACCTCGGCCTGCCGAAGCCAATCGCAGCAATGCAGAATTCGGACGTGAGCGCAGGCCCGAATTCCGCCGCGAGGGAAAGCCCCAGGGTAAACCTGAGCTTCGGCGCGAGGGCAGACCCGACGGCAGGCCCGAATTCCGCCGCGAGGGCAAACCTGAGTTTCGGCGCGAGGGAAGACCCGAATTTAAGCGCGAAGGCAGACCCCAAAGCGGGCCCGATTTCCGCCGCGGGGGAAAGCCTCAGGCCAGACCGGAGTTCCGCCGCGAAGGCAGGAGTAGGCGCAGGACGATGCCGGCCGTCCCTTCCAGCCGCGCAGTGATAAGCCTTTCTTCCAGAAGCGAGCGGAGCCGGGCAGGCGATTCGAGGGGGATCGGGGAAGCGGTCCGGCTGGATTCCAAGGCCGGCCCCCTCTTGAAATCCCGGCCTCCGGCCAAGCCGTGGACCAGCGGTCCTGGCCGCTCAGCATCAGACCGGGGCAGCAGGCCGGACAAATCTTTCGGCGGCAAACCCGCATTCGGAGGTGGTCGTCCGGCGCCGCGCGGAGAGTCTGGTCGAGGGCCCCAATCAGGTCGCCCCGGGTTTGGGGGATTCGGAAGCAGGCGGCCGGATTTCAAGAGACAAGATGCCGGGAAACGGCCGGGGAGCTTCGGCTCGCGCCCCGGAAACACAGACGGGAAGAGGCGCGGCTGAGGCGGTTCGTAGCTGAGCAATCTCAGATGCCGACCGGCAAGGCGGGGATAGCGCCCTCGGCCTTCGCTTCGGTCACAACCGCATCCAGGTTACCCAGAACCTCGGCAACGGTCATCGTGTACAGCTCGCGTTGCGCATCGTGGCCCTCTTCGATCAGCCGCTTCAGATAGCGGCCTGCAACCTGCACTGCCAGCGCGTCGGTGATCACTTTTCCGGTGCGCTTTTTCTGTTCGACCCATGCCGCCGACGGCAAGGCGATCCACGCGGGCCGCCCGTTGACGTCAAATCGGAAATCGACGGCATCGGCGTGGCGGGTGGCGATGGCCACGACGGTAGCCTTCCAGATGCAGTGCAGATCTTCACCGCTCCAGCGATCCGCGACGTGGAAGTCCTCGTACATGCATTCAAGCCTACCGTTCCGGCGGGGCGGGGGCAAGGCGCCAAAAGCAATTTTGAGCGGGTGGACTCTGCCATTCGCGCGCTGCTAGACTGAGAAGGTTGAGAAAAGCCTCCACCGGCCCGGCGCCGCTGCGCGGCCCGGAGAAGCACTGCAAGTTCATCGACGAAGGACGCGAAGAAATCCGTGGATACAAAAACCCGTCACGCCCTCAAGAAAGACACTTTTGCCCAGGCTGCCGCTGGCGGCGTCAGTTGGTTGAGCGGCCACCGCAGCGATTTTCTGCGCTGGGTGGTTAGCGTTGTGGTCGTCGTCGCGCTCTGTCTCGGCGCTTCGATCTACTGGAATGTGCGCTCCACCGCCGCCGACCGGGCTCTCGGCGCCGCTCTCGACGTCTACACGGCCACATTGGTCCAGCCGGGCGCCACCGCTGCCCAGGGAGAATACACAAGCGCGGAGGCGCGCGCAAAAGAGGCCAACCGGGAATTTGTTGCCATAGCGCACGATTTCAGATGGTTGCCGCAGGCAACCAAGGCCCGTTACTTCGCCGGCGTTACAGATGTAGAGCTGGGTCAGACCGGCCCCGCTGAGGCGGAGTTGAAGGCCGTGGCAGGCTCCTGGAACCGCGACATGTCCAACCTCGCCAAGCTCGCGCTTGCAGGTCTTTATCACGAGACGGCCCGAGACGGCCAGGCGATCGAACTATATAACGCGCTCGCCGGCAAGCCGTCGATGACGGTTTCAACTTCAGTGGCGCAGCTTGACCTGGCCAGCCTTTATGCCGACGAAGGCAAGCAGGACGAGGCCCGAAAGCTCTGGAGCAAAGTGAAGGATGCCGACAAGGATGGCGAGGCCGGCTCCATCGCCGCTCAAAAGCTGGCCGCCAAGTAGTAAGCGCGCGCCCAAAGCATTTTCGGAATTGCTGCGGACCGAAGCCACGTACTCAAGTGGCATTTTCCTCCGGGGTCCCCGGCGAGCGACTTGTGCTCGTTGGGGTGGAAGAAAATGCCACCTTTCACGGCAGCAGAAAAGTCTACGCCAATTCCGAAAATGCTCTAAGATAAGCGTTTTACTTTTCGCCTGCGTCTGGTGATGTGTGAGCACCAGTCAGGCAATTTACGCGGGTTGGATGGAAATTCCTCGCAGTGCGGTGATTCCAGAGACCCTGGAGCGGGCGCAGGAAGATGCGCTGGCGGCCTTGGTGCACCAGTACGCGTCGACGCTCTATCGCGTGGCCTTCTCTGCTCTGCGCAACTCCCAAGATGCCGAAGACGCCGTGCAGGAGGCCTTTCTGCGCGTTCTTCGCCATCGCGATGACCTGGGCGAAATACGCAACCACCGCGTCTGGCTCATCCGCATTGTCTGGAACATCGCGCTTGACCGCAAGCGGCGCGCGAAAACCCGTCCCGAAACCGATGACGTGGCCGAACTGGCGCGCGTGCTGCCTTCTAACGGGCTTTCCGCGGAAGAGCGGGCCGCCGCCGCCCAACACCACGCGCACGTTCTCAGCTGCGTGGAAAAGCTGCCCGCCAAGGAGCGTCAGGTGCTCCAGCTCTCGGCTTTCGAGGAGCTGTCGAGTGTCGAAATCGCTTCGGTTCTCGGCATCACCGAGTCCAGCGTGCGGTCACGCCTGTTCCGCGCGAGGAACCTGATGGCCGGCCTGCTCGACCATGCGAGGAGTTTGCGATGAATTCAAACCCTCACGATCCGTTGAACAATGGACCTCTTCCCGGCTCCGCCGAGGAGACTCTGCGGCTGATCGCCAGCCTGCCGGCGCCCGAAGGGCTTGAAGATAGAATCGACGCGGCCCTGCGCTCGGCCCCGCGGCGCGGCCGGGTTCTCGCCTGGCTGACGCATTTGCAGCCGGATCGTCCCTGGCTCCGCATGGCTGCAGCAGCCGCGATTGCCTTTGTGGTTGTTGGCGGTGGATGGGGCGTGTACTTCCGCGTTGAGCGGCAACAGGCGGCAAAGGTCATCGTGATTCCTGCCCGCGGTCCGGCAACCGGAGGATTTTCGAACGCCGGGGCCATCCGCACCCCGCAGATGCTGAACCTACCCGTGCTGGCACAACCCGCGGATGCTCCTGTGGCCGGGAAAAAGCCAGTAAAGACTCAGAGCAGAAAGAGCATGAAGGCCACTAGAAAGAAGCCAGGTTCAGCGGCAACCAAAACCACAAACGCCGCGGCACCGCCGGATCCAGCTAAGAATTGATCGAGTCTCTCGCCCAGGAAATCAGGCGCTCTTCCTGAGCGCTCGGATCACCATGCCCAGCAGCGCGAGCACCACCGCTCCCCAAAAGGCCGGGGCGAATCCGCTCACATGAAAGCCGCGCACGATGCTCGAGGCGATCAGGATCATGATGCCGTTGATCACCAAAAGAAAAATGCCCAGCGTGAGAATGCTCAAGGGAAAGGTGACGATTTTAAGGAAAAGACCCAGCGTGGCGTTCAGCAGCCCGATCACCAGCGAGGCGATCAGCGCCGGCCACAGCCCAGCCACGTGGAATCCCGGCACGATTCGAGAGACAACCAGCAATGCGATGGCGCTGAGGAGCCACTGAAGCAACAGCCAGCCCATAGCTTTTCCTCCCCTTCGTGTCGCAGTTACCAGCGCTTTTCCGATTCAAGCATGCCCAAAGCTACCTGTGCAACAAAACTGCCGTGCCAAGCTACCTGCGCAACAAAACTGCCCGTGCCCCGTCCATCGCGCGGTTCTTTGCGCGATGGGCGGGAAACCACAGAAGCTTCCTGGGGATTGTAAAACGCCGGCTTCCTGAAGGGAATGAGGAAACATAAGGCAGGGTGATCGCCGCCTGGTAAGAGCGGCCTTGCTTCCCTGCCTTGGTGTCGCTACATGGGGCCGCCGCCGCCACCGCCACCGCCTGGCATTCCACCGCCGCCGCCGGGGCCGCCACCGCCGCCCATATCGCCGCCGGGACCACCCATCCCGCCTTCCGTCTGGGATTGGTTCTTCACCCAAGACTCGAACTTCTTCATCTGATCGGCGGTAAGAACCTCTTCAATCTTGTTGTTGGCAGACTCGCGAACGCTCCGCTCCTTCGTGAACACCGCCATCATCGTCCCCGGAGTGGACGACTGCGACCCGCTGGAAGTGCTGCTGCTCGCTTTGCGCGCTGCCGCGGCCTGGTTGACGAGCGCCGTGATCTGCTGGTCCCGGTCGGTGAGGATAGTCTTTATCTGGCTCTGTTGATCGTCGTTCAGCTTCAGCTTCTTCGTGAGTGACTTCAAATCGCTCTTGGCTGTGGGCGTGTAGGAGAATTGCAGGTCCATATCCGGCATGCCGCCCATCATATCGGGACCGCCGCCGCCACCCGGGCCGCCCATACCGCCTCCGCCGCCCGGCATTCCACCTCCGCCACCGCCACCGGGCTGAGCCCAGAGAACACTGCATGCGAACGCCAACACGACGGTTAGGAACCGGAGTCCGCGCAGAGGAACCAATGATTGAATCCTAGTCATATCTTCCTTTCGAATGTTTATCTGGCCACGGAGCCGCTCCGCTATGCGCCAAAGTGCTTCTTGTCCCGGGGAAGACAGGACCCCACCCCTGCGCACGCGTTTCGTTCCTGAACGGCGAAGCCGCTTAACTGGTAGGACGTAAAAACCTGTCCGATGGTGACGGGGTAGACTGGATTTCTTCGGGAGGGAAGTCTATACCGGTGCAGGCAGTCTGGATGGGCTCCGTAAACGGCAAATCCGGTAGAGTGAATCCATGTTCGCCCGCCGTCTTCTCATCCAGCGCATTGACGAACGGGGTGAGCCGCGCCCGTGCCCCCTTCGCTGGCTCGACAGCTTTGCCATGCGCAACTTTACCAGCGACCCGATCTTTGACGACACGCTTCCGGCCGATGACGGTCTGCTCGAGGCGGGCCATCGCGTGCCCCTTGACCTACTGCGGGAGGCGATGGAGGACTGGTTTCGGCGCAAAGGCTACCTGAAGGCCGGAGAAAAGCTGGCCGTCACAGAGATTTCAAGAAGGCAGGAGGGTTAGGTCTTCCTTCGCAGGCCGTTTTCAGTCCAGAGATGGAACTCGGCTTCCCGGCGCGCTTTGAGACCGGCACTGACGTCGGCCCCGGCATGATCCCACCGGAGCAGTTCAACCGCAGCGGCGCTGTAACGGCCGGAGTTCAGCTCACCTAGGAGTGTGGACGCGGCGAGCCTGCGTGCTCCCATGTTGAAGCAAAAGTCGACCAGGGCATCAAACTGGCCCTGGCTGAGCGGGACCCTGACCAGCCGTTCCACGGCCTGCTCGGCCACGCGAACGTCTTCGCGGAGAATCAGTTCAGCCTTCGCTTCGTCAATCTCGTCGGGGAAGGACTCGGAATCGAGAATCTTGTGCCCGTAACCGATCGTGGGTTTGCCTGCCGAGTCGAGGTACGTGCGCGAGCGAAACCCTTCCGACCTCTTCAGTAGACCCAGACCCGCAGCGCTCAAATCCATGTTTGATTTCTCCTCTTCGACCGGCAACCGGCCGCAGGATTCAAGCTAGCAGCACTGCGGAATTAATCTGCAAAAGCCGCCGGCAGAGTTCGAGCCATTCCGCCCCGCGGCTATTTCAGAAAATTTTCAGAAATTCGAAGCCCAAAACAGGAAAAACTCATCAAATTGCAGTAGTCTCTAAGCCGAACAGGGCTGGAGACTTACACAACTTCCCCGAAAGCGAAGCCAGCCAGGCACTTGATTCCCCACAAAAATGCAGGCGTCCGCCTCGATAATGGCTGCGCGGCAGTATTCACTTGGTAAAATGACAGGAATGGCTAAGATGCGGAAAATGCGCTACTTGAACCTAACTCCGGGCCGAGTCTGTGTGCTCGCAGTGGTCTCTTCTGTCGCGTTGGCTGCACTACTGTTTGCCGTTGCCACCGGGACCGTGCAGGCAGACGTGCGTCTTCAAAGACCGGCCGCCACCATGCCTCCTCCTGCTCCGGCTGCAGAGGCCACGCCGGCTTCGCTGGCGCCGCAAATTTCCTCAAAGCAGCTTCGAGGCCACAGGCTCAGAGGCGTTGCTTCCTGGTACGGCCAGGTATTTAACGGGCGGAAGACCGCCAGCGGCGAACGGTTCGACATGTACGCCATGACCGCTTGCTCCCCGACTCTTCCCTTCGGTTCCGTGGTGCGGGTTGTGAACCTGCTGAATCGCCAATCGGTTGTGGTCCGGATCAACGATCGTGGCGATCTGGTGGACGAGGGACGGATCATCGACCTCTCGTACGCCGCCGCGGAGAAGCTGGCCATGGTTGAGAACGGTCTTGCGCCCGTTAGTTTGCAGGTTCTTTCCCTGGGCCAGAGGCCTGACAAAAGATAAGCATTTGATTCAAAGATAGATATGGCCAGCCGAAAGGCTGGCCATTCATCTGTCCGCCATGCCGGTGGTCAGTTGCTGTCCGGCTTGGTATAGGGCTTTTGCAGATACGCGCGTGCTTCGTTCAGGGCGCCCTGGGTGTTGTCGTTGGTCTGCACCGCCAGCCTGTATTCATTCACCGCCCTGTCTCTCTGGCCGGTCAGGTCGAAGATCTTGCCGATCTGAATATGGCTCCATACCTCGGTCCATGAGGGTTCGCCGTCTCCGCGGAGGGCGTCGCGGTACGCGTTTACGCTGGCCTGAAAGCTGCGCTGCGTAAAGTACACCTCGGCGATGCGGTAGCTCGCCAGTGAGCTCTGCGAGTTGGCCTTAAGCGCATTCTGGTATTCGGTGAGCGCCCCTGACAGGTCGCCCTGGGCCGCTAGTTGCTGACCTTTCAGGATCGAGATCCGCACCTGAAGATCGGGCGATGCCTTCAAGACCCAGTTGTCAGGGTCGAGGCTGACGCGCCGGGGGCGGCCAAACGTATCAACCATGAACTGCGAACTGGTTCCCACCACCTCGATCTTCTTGGTCACGGTTTTGCCTTCGGTCTCGATGCGCAGCTCCACGGGCATGCGGAAAAGGTCCAGATCCTGGTTGATCTCGCCGATTGTTCTAAAGCCCTTGTTGTTCCCCAGCCGGTAAACGGCATATTTGTTGGTGAAGGTAGGAGCTCCCGTGCCATCGATCCACTGGGAAAAGAAGGCAGTCAGCTCCTGCTGCGTCTGTGCATCGGCAACCTTCTCGAAGTTCTCAGCGCTGATCGAATTGTCGGCATACTGGCTGAGCGCCCCCTTGAGAGTGGCCAAAAAGAGCTTTTCGCCGATCTCCCCGCGGAGCATATGGAAGATCATGGCGCCCTTCTCAAGGGTCATCGACTGGAACTCGGGCGAAAACGCGCTGAGGCGCCCGGCGCTGGACAGAGGAATCGTGTCATAGGCCAGCGCTCCGGCCGAGACGTCCTCAAGTGCCGACTCCAGCGCTTTCTTGCCGCTCTCCTGTTCCAGGTACATCAGTTCGCCGTATCGAGACATGCCATTGGTGATCCAGGCGTCGTTGAGGGTGCGAGGGCTTACCTCGGAGCCCCACCACTGGTGGGCTATGGTGTTCGCCACCAGGCGAACGCCGCTCTTGTCGCCCACCCGCGAGCCGGGGATACCTGCCAGCTCCGGCGCCCAAACAGACGGCAGCGTGTCGTCAGGCAGTTCCACCACGTTGAGGCGGCTGGTTTCCGGCGCCCCGAAGCTTCCGGTAAAGAAATCGAACTCGCGAGTCGCGGTTTGGGCCAGTTGGTTGGCGGCTTGCTGGTGGCTGACCGTCACGTAGACTTTCACATAGCCGCCGCCGGTCGAGACCGCGTCCAGATAGCGGCCGGCGACCACCGTCCCGGGAAATCCCGGCTTTTCCCATTTGAAGTCGAACTGCTCCCCGGGCTTGCCGCTGGCGAGGGTAACGGTCTTCGACTTGCCCTGGCCGCCGCTTGCGAACACCCTCATCCCCTGAGGAACGCGGATGTGCATCTCGGCGGTGAAGCGGTCCGTAAGATAGCCATTGGTGGGAAACCAGCGGCCCGCGTAAAGCAGATAGCTGATGGGCTCCTCAATGGCCGCCAGTTTCAGCCCTTCGATGGGCCCGTCTTCATTGCCGGTGATCACCCCTTCGTAAGCGAAGGTCCAGTGCACGGCTTGTCCCTGCACAAAGGGCGTGGCCGCCGTCACCCGAACCGAGCCGTCGGCCGTGCGCTCGCCGTCAAGCGTCTTTCCGCTGTCGTCGGTGATCTTTGTAATCTTCAGCGCGGGATGAAAGCCAAAGCTCACCACATCCAGGTTGGCGGGCGCGGTAAAGGTGACAACCGCCGTGGCCGTCAGATGGTGAGAGGTCGTGTCCAGTTCCGCGTCGATCGAGTAGCCTGAGATCTTCATCGCCGCGCGCTCTGTACGCTGCGCCAGGCCGGGGACCGCAAAGAGCAGCACGGCCGCCAGCAAGGTCAAAAGTCCGCGCCGGCGCGGCGGCGTCCAAAGCCCGCGCCGCATAGTCGATTTTTCGTTCTTCATAGCCTTCATCTTCGCAATAGCTTTCATCTTCGCATCGCTGCTGGTTCTGTGACAGTTGTCTTCAGGGCTGAAATATCTGCGGGTAAGCCGGTTCAAGCCCGAACATCCCGGGATGCATCGCTTCCCGCAGGCGCATCGGGAGCCGTCCTGAGCACTTCCATTGCAACCGCGGCCACTCGTTCTATCGCGCTCTGTTTATCGTCGTCCTTCTCTGATAGCTGCCCCCTGAGCGCCTCCCGGATCGCAACCAGTTCCTTCATCATGGACTGACGGGGAGTCCCGTCGGGTAGCAGAGGCCGCAAATGTTCGATGATTTTCGCTGCCGTAAAGTCGTTCTGAATGAGTTCAGGCGCCACGCGCCGGCCGGCAATCAGGTTGGCCATGGCCACGTGGGGCACTTTCACCACGCGTTTGGCGATCGCCCACGTAAGAGGCGAGACCCGGTAGACGACCACAAAAGGATTGCCGGCAAAGGCCGCCTCTACCGTCGCCGTGCCGCTGGCGACAACCGAGGCCCGGGCGAACTGGAGCGCGGCTCGCGCGTCATCCACCAGCCTCAGCCGCAGTCCTTCCCCGAGCTTTTCCGCCAACTTCCGCACCTGCTTCCGCTGAACGCCGTCAAGCGTAGGCGCCAGCGGAACGAGAAACTCTAGATTCGGGCCGGGCAGATTCGAGCCGGACATCGGCGGCTGCGGCTGCGCCAGCCCCCGGGCAGCTTCGAGCATCGTTGGCAGGTGGTCGAGGATCTCTCTCAAACGGCTTCCCGGCAGAAGCGCGATCCAGGTCTTGCTGGTATCCAGACCGTTTTCCGCCGCAAACTCCTCGCGGCTGATGGCGGGCGGCGGCAGCTCCGCCAACGGATGGCCCACGAACTCGGCCTCGACGCCGTGGCCGCGGTAGAACGCCTCCTCGAAGGGAAAGATCACCAGCATTTTGTCGACGTACTTCCGCACCAGCCGGATACGTCCCTTCTTCCAGGCCCAAAGCTGCGGGCTGACAAAGTAGAGAACCGGAACTCCCAGCCGATGAAGCTGACGGGCAAGCCGGAAGTGCACTTCAGGAAAGTCGATGAGGATGGCGAGCTGAGGGCGCCGCTCGCGGATCGCGTTCTTCAGCCTGCGGAATCGGGAGTAGACGCGGGGCAGATGGGCCAGAACCTCGGTCAGTCCCATCACGGCCATCTCTTCGGAGCGGACCACCGGATCGAGGCCTGCGTCGGCCATGCGCTGGCCGCCCATTCCGAAGAGCTCGCCGCTGTCTTGCCCTGAGCCGCAAGCCGCCGCTTGAGAGCATCGATCAGCAGCGCGCCGTAGTGCTCGCCGCTGGCCTCGCCCGCCGAGATGAAGATCCGGGGTGGCATTCGTTCGCTTGCTGCGCCTGCTGCAGTTCTGCCCTCATCATAATTGCCCGGCTTCGGCTGCCCAGGCTCGGGCCGGGTTGGCTGGATAGGCGCGGAAGCCAGGAAGGGGTAGAATCGACTGCAGGCTCGGCGAGACTCAGGGAGGATTACGCGATGTGTCCCCTTTGCATCATCTCCGCGATTGTTCTGGGAACGAGCGCGGCCTCGGCAGGCGGACTGAATTGGCTGAAAGCCAAATTCGGCGGCTCTCAAGAGCAAGGGAGCGATGAAGTGTGCCGGCTCTTCCCGCTGGAAGCATCGACGGCGGACTGCCCTGCGCCGCCTGTCAAAGCCACCCGGGAACCATGATCAGGCTGCGCAGTTACACAGTTTCACAGGAACTGTGAAACTGTGCGGATTTCGTCTGCAAGCTGCTGATTTTGCTGGGTCAGGATGGCTTCACAGTTTCACCGCCCAAAAAATGAACTCGCGAAGTGCAAGCCTGGAGCGGCGATTTCGAATCGCATTTCAGGGTACTGTGAGAAATTTCTCGTGAGCAGCGGGGAGCGGTCAGCGGGAAACAGGGCGAGTTGGGCAGCGATGCGGGCATAGTCAGCTCTATTGAGATTGTGCGCTAAAGGGGCGAAATTCTACGCAAGGCTACTTTGCTACGCGGGAGATCTTGGTTCTGTCCAAGCTTTTGATATGTCTCAACCGTCGTGGTTATGCCCGGCGGGCGGCGCCCGCCGGGCAAGGCGAAGTTAGATTAACTGGCTATTCGCTGATGGCGACGCCATTAAAGGAAGAGACCCCGATGGAATTCGAGATGGCCACGGGCGTCAGATCCCCATGTCCGTCGATGGAGTAGACGGCAACATAGGCCTCGCCGCCGGAGGTATAAATCACGGCAAGCCATTTATTGTCGGGCGATACTGTGATGTCGGTCGGCACGCCCGGCAAGGGCACCGATTTGTAGAAGGCTCCGCCCCGGCTGTCGCTGAAGAAGATGGAGATCGCTTGACCAGGGGAGTTGCCTGTGTACCAGATGCTCCCCGGCCCTTTAGCCACCCAGCAGGGGGCCTGGCCGCTGGAGAAGGGCGTCCCGGGTATTGGGTATTCAACCCCATCGTTCACGATGGCAAAGTTCTCTTCACTGTGGGCGGGGGTGAAACCCAGTACGTCTCCCCAGAACGCTTCTCCAAGTGGAACTGAGTCCGCGTAGCTGTACAGCGGAATGGAGGTGCTTGTCCCGTTGAGATCTCCATCTCCGATGAGCGGAAGTTGAAGGACGGAGCCCGAGGTCATCGTGACCGCCGCCCAACTTTTGCCGACCGCTATCTGCGCAGCCGAAGGATCGGAAAGATCCACCACGGGTCCGTCTAAATAGCCCCAGGGCCACGAATGACTCTCGGCGCAATTGGCTCCTACGACATAAAGATGTTCCTTCGTCAACGCCACTGAGTCGGGTTTCACGCAGTCACTCGCCAGACCAATCGTTTTCCCGATGGCGATGGAATTGTTATACCGCACCAACTGGCTGACGGTGTTTGATCCGTAGTTCGCTACCGCCCCCAGATCGTTCTGAAACTGCAGAATTCCCGCGTTCCCGCTGGCGCCGCCTTTGCCGCCCGTTGGCAATTTCGCCTGCAGCGAGAGCGAGGGCGTCCCTGCGGTATCGAGCCTGAATACAACGGCAGCGTTGCCGCTGGCATTATTCGTGCTGGTGAGCACCAGTATGCTGCGCTCCTGCTGGGCTGCGGCCGTCAGTGCACTGGTGAGACCTATGGCTGTCAGCATCATGCCGGAGCGCCACAGGCCCGACTTCTGAACGTTTGGGATCTTCATTGTGATTCTCCTTTGAATTCGTGGTGAAAGTGTGCCTGGATGACGCGCCTTGAGGGCTCATCGAAGAAGGGGAGCGTCTTTACTGCTCAATATTCGGTCTAAAGCGGCAAAAAGTTACGGTTTGCTTCCACAGGCGCCAAGAATTTACAAATCCAGAACCTCAACGCGGCGACGTAACTTTTGCTCGCTTTCGAGCGAAGAAACTTAGACGGCATTGAAAGCGCTCTGCAGGGGCAGCGAGGCATTGCGGTAAGCGGCTTGCACGAACCTGCTGTTACGGATCAAGATTGAAGGAAGACGATCCGTTGCATGCTCGCAAACAGCAATCTCGAGATTCTGATGGCCCACTATCAACAGGGCGATTTCAACGCTGCGGCGGCTCTCATAGATCGGCTGAGCCCGCAGCTGCATCGCTTTTTCCTTGCGCAGTTGGCGAGTCGTGCCGATGCGGATGACCTGCTGCAGGAAACCTGGCTTCGCATTCACAAGGTGAGGCACACCTATCGCCAGGGCGAGCCGGTGCTTCCGTGGTTTTACGCGATTGCCAGGCGCGTTCGCGTGGATCACTATCGAAGATCAATTCGCACCGTTGCCCGCCAACGAGGCAATGGAAGATATGTCCAGGATTGCGGCGCCGGTAGCGGCAGAATCCGGCCGGTCGGATGGCTTCACGGCACTGTTGGCGCCGCTTTCTGAGGGCGAACGCGAAGTAATTGAGATGTTGAAGGTGGCGGGAATGTCATTGGAAGAGGTAGCCCGGGCCACGTCTTCCACGGTGGGATCGGTGAAGCAGAAAGTGCACAGGGCGTATAAGAAGTTGAGAGAAACATTGAGCGCAACGGGGTTCAGGAAGGACAAAGCGGTGGACTGTCGTGAAAGATGAAGAGATTGACGACGTCCTGAAGAAGGCGGCACGAGCTCCGCATCATCTCAAGGCGGAGACGCTCCAACGTCTCGCGGGCTCGATCAAACCGTCGCTCCGCCCCGTTCGTCCTCTACCGCCAACATGGCTGATGACGGGCGGCCTGGTCCTCATCTGCGCGGCCGTTGCTCTGGCGGGCGCAGCTCGGGCGGGATTCTACGGAATCGAAAAAATGGGCTTGTTAGAGCGAGCGCTGATCTTCCCTATCCTGCTCGTCTTCGCCTGGATGGCAGGAAGCGGGTTCGTCAGTGAAATGATTCCGGGGAGCCGACGCCGCGTCTCTCCGAGCGCGCTCCTATCGATCGTCAGTGTGCTTTTAGTCGGTGTATTCGCGCTGTTTTTCCGCGATTATCGAACCAGCGACTTCTTCTCCGCGGGTATTGCTTGTCTTCTCACCGGCCTCCTCTTTGCCTTCCCCGCGGCGTTGTTGGGTTGGCTGCTGCTCCGGCGCGGCTTCGCGGTGAATCCCGTACCTGCGGGCTTGGTCGCGGGCACACTTGGCGGCTTAGCCGGCCTTGGGATGCTGGAGCTGCATTGCCCGGACTTCCAGGCTGCGCACGTGCTCGTGTGGCACGCCGCTGTCGTACCTTTGAGCGGTGCAGCGGGTGCATTGGTGGCATGGGCGCTGCGTTTGCGGGCAAGCTCGGACGATCTAGAGCGCGCTGGCAATTGAGTTAGAAGTTGCCATAGAGCCGCAACAAGGCTTTGGGCGTGACATCGGAAAACCAGATGCTAACGATTCTGGAAAAAATTCTCAATCGACGATAAATCGCCAAGTCACTCGTTGACCGGAGAGTCGGCTAGTGTTGACCAACTTCCAGACCCTCAATCCGGATCAAAGCCTGTTGCCGCCTCTGCGTAGATGGAGCCAGGTTTCGCCCGAGACCCTGAAAACGGAACTGCAGTCGGGCATGGCGCTTTGCGCCACCCAAGACCATGAGAATGTGAATCCCTAGTCGCATTCCTCCGGGCCTAAAGGCCAAGGTTCCCGAACCCGCTTTTCAGGGGCCTGAAGGCCCCTGCTCCCTCCGGGTCGGTCCCGAAAGCAGCTTTCCAATCATCAGCGATGGTGGTTCCCACCCAAGCCCGCCGCGGCGGGCTTGGATGGGGCACCCACCGCAAGTGGGAAGACCAGCCTCCCTGTCGATCAGGGCGGGCGCTCGCTCGCCTGTGTTCTCATCGAGGCCATGGGATTGTGGAGATTGCGGGGATTGCGGGGATTGCGCCGAACACAACGGACGCGCACAAGCACGTTTCCGGCTTCACGCACGAACACGTCCCCGGCTCCGCGCACGAGCGCGTCCCCGGCGCTTGGGCTGTTGCTGCTTTCTGCGTTGTGGGCCGGGGCGTGGCTGCGCACGAGCCTGATTCAGCGATCTGGCGCGGAAGCCTTGCCGCCGTTGCCTGGCGAGGCGATTCTGTTCAGCGTTTTCGCGGCCGTTGCCGGGTCAATTGCTTGGGCGCGCCGCGCGGAGTTTCCACGAGGACGCCGAGGGTGGGCTTGTGCCGGCATCGGTGTGGGTCTTTTCGTGGTTCCGACCGTACTGGCAACGTGCACAGAGGGATGGATTTCCAGTTTAGACAGGGTTGCCGTCTTTTCACTGACTCCTATATTCGCGATCGTTTTAGAACCCCACCTGCAGGGAAGAGCGTGGGAACCACGCGGACAGGGCGGCGCGCTACAACAGGGAAAAGCCGCTATGGCCGGCGCTCTGGGGGCAGTTGCCGGCATTCTTTTACTTCTTCCCCTCGATGTTCCCGGCTCGTTTCGCGCGGGAGCGGCGTTGTGCGCGCTTCTTGCGGCAGCTTTCTCGATCGGGGCCACAAATTGTGTCGCTGTGGGGATTGCACAGAAGCTCGCCGGCCGCTCCACCCTGCCCATGGCTGCACTGGCCGGTGCTGCCAGCGCCATCTGTTTCGCCGTTGCGGCTGCCTTGATGCCGCATGCGGCCTGGCAATGGGATGCGGCGCTTGCCGAAGTTGCCTGGCGGCTGCTGATCGACCTTCCGGCTCTGTTCCTGCTCTTCTGGCTGATGCGCCGCATGGCCGCCTCACGAATGACGGCTCGCTTTCTCCTGGCGCCGCTCTTCGCCATCCTCGCGGGGCTCGCGGTGGAACCAGCATGGCCGCCCGCGCGCGCCTGGGTTGGCATCGCGCTCGTGGCTTGCGGCGCGGCGTGGCTCGTCTTCGCTCGTGCGGAAAAAACTGGTGATGACCTGGGCTTGATGAATCCGCGCGCCGGTGAGCACTGATCGATGGCCGAAACCTGGTTTCACCCGAAATTGTGAAAATGCAACTGCGGATCCCTCGTCGGTCGCCGCGGCGACCTCCTCGGGATGACAGGGGCAAAGAAAGAGCTTTTAGCTGCTAGCTATTAGCTTTTTTGTGGCGGAGGAGCGGGGTGGTTTCCCAGGTCCCCAAATGCGAGGGACCTCCACCCCACGGACAAAGATCCGTCCGTGGGGGCCCCGGGACCTGGGGCATCCGCGTTCAGTGGGTGAACTCACTTTCCTGGCGCCCCCGCCATCTGACGGCGGATTCAGCGGGTGCGTCTTGCGCTGACGGCGGCGGCGAGCTCTTTCAGCAAGACGTAGGTCTCCTGCCAGTCGAGGCAGCCGTCGGTGATGCTCTGGCCGTAGACAAGGCTGCCCAGCGGGTGGCCGGGGACGAGCTGCTGCGCGCCGGCGACGAGGTTGCTCTCGATCATGACGCCCATGATGTTGCGGTTGCCGGCGGCGATTTGCGCGGCAACGTCGCGGCAGACGGCGGGCTGGCGGCGGTAGTCCTTGCCGGAGTTCGAGTGGCTGCAGTCGATCATGATGCGGGGCTCGAGGCCGGCTCGCGTCATGCGCGAGGCGGTTTCGGCCACCGCCTCGGCCGAGTAATTGGTCGACCGCTTGCCGCCGCGCAGGATGATATGGCATTCGGGATTGCCGTTGGTGTTGAAGATGGCCGTCTGGCCGTGCTTGGTGTGGCCGAGAAAGGTGTGGGGATGGGCGGCGGAAAGAATGGCGTCGATGGCCACCTGCACGTCGCCTGAGGTGCCGTTTTTGAAGCCCACCGGGCAGGAGATGCCGGAGACCAGTTGGCGGTGAACCTGGCTTTCGGCGGTGCGCGCGCCGACGGCTCCCCAGCTGACCAGGCAGGCGGTGTACTGGGGCGTGAGCACGTCGAGAAACTCGGTGCCGGCGGGAACGCCCATCTCGGCCAGGTCGAGCAGCAGGTGGCGGGCCTGGCGCAGCCCGTCGTTGACCTTGTAAGAGTGGTCGAGATAGGGGTCGTTGATAAGGCCCTTCCATCCGATGGTCGTGCGCGGCTTTTCAAAATAGACGCGCATCACGATGCAGAGATCGGCAGAAAGCTCGCCGATGGCCGTCTTCAGCAAGCCGGCGTACTCGCGGGCGGCTTTGGGATCGTGAATGGAACAGGGCCCGGCGAGCACCAGCAGGCGCGGATCGCGGCCGGCGAGGATTTCAGAGATCTCGCGGCGCGCCTCGTAGATTGTGGTGCTCGCAGCCTCTGTTTCGGGAAGCTCTTCCTCAAGAAAGACGGGAGGCAGAAGGACCTTGATCCATTGAATGCGCAGGTCATCTGTGGCATGAAACATTGGCTGCCGCCCTTCCGATTTCTTTACGGCCTTTGTTTTATTCTAATCAGCGTTGATGCCGCGGCAGGGGGGCTTCTTCCTCAGGGGCTAGAGCCCGCGGTGCTTTTGCGGCTTTACGGCCCGGCTGAAGCCGTGCCCTGGTTACAAAGCCCCTTCGATTGACTTTTTACGCAGCCTGCAAAGCCTCGCGGGGAGGCGCTGCCCCCGTGTACTACACTGATAGCGTTCGAAATGGAGGCTTCCTTCCCATGCCTTCCTCTACAGTTCCTGTCGCTGTTCCTGTTGTGCCCTCCGTCGTGCCTTCTGAAGCGCTGCGGCGCTTTGCCTGGGGCGTGCTTGGCTACTTCATCGCTGTCATCCTCTGGGGCGGGCTGGTGCGCTCCACCGGCTCGGGCTCGGGCTGCGGCAACCACTGGCCGCTGTGCAACGGCACGGTGTTGCAGCACGCGCCGAGCGTGGAGACGATGATCGAGTTCACGCATCGGGTTACGAGCGGGCTCTCATTCCTGCTGGTGGTTGCCCTGCTTGCCTTCACCCTTGCCGCCACGGCGCGCGGTCACCTGGCGCGGATTGCCGCCGCGGCCGCGGTGGTCTTCACGGTGATTGAGGGGGCTCTCGGAGCCCTGCTCGTCAAGCTCGGCCTGACCGCGCAAAGCACATCGCCGCTGCGGCCGTGGTACCTGGCGCTGCATCTGGCCAATACGCTGCTGCTGCTTGGCTCGCTCACGCTCACGGCTCACCTGCTCAGCCGACGCACGGGGTTTTTGCGGTCACAGGTCCGTCTCCGCGCTCCCGCCGGCGCGCTGGTTTGCGTTGTTTCTCTGCTGATCGTGGGCGTTACCGGATCGCTTGCCGCACTTGGCGACACGCTTTTCCCTGCCAGTTCGCTGGGCACGGCGATGCTTCAGGATCTCTCGTCCGCGAGCGACTGGATCGTGCGCTGGCGCTGGACGCACCCCACGCTGGCCTTCCTGGCCGGTCTTTTGCTCATCTGGATGCTGATGCGCGCCGCGCGCAAAAAGAGCCATTGGGACAACCGGGCCCTTTCCGCCGCCATCCTCTTTCTGCTGGCTGCGCAGCTTGTGCTCGGCTTGCTTGACGTCGCGCTGCTCGCGCCCGTGTGGCTGCAGATTGTGCACCTGCTCGGCGCCGATTTGCTGTGGGTGGCGCTGGTGGTGCTTGCCGCCAGGTTCACGCTGGAGCCGGCAACCTAGGACCGTGGGCGTGAAGTCTGTGGCTTCCCAGGTCTCAGAGTCGAGACCTGGGGCACCCGGCAGGTTAGTTAGTCAGAATTCCCTGCTAAACCGGCGGCAGGGATGCCGCCGGTACAGCCGGCTGGAAGCCGGCGCTACAAGGCGATTGCGCCGAAATCTCTGCCCTGCCTTTCATTGCCCCACGACGATGACCTGGAAAGCCAGGGGCGGATTCTGAATCAGCCTTATTGCTTCGGGTCTGTTTTCCACCACAGCACGGCCCATTGCATCGAGCGTTCGCCATCAATCTTCCAGCGTTTTCCTGCCGCCGGTGTGAGGTGCGCGGCGACGAACCGGCGCAGAGCTTCTTCTTCAGAAGGAGTGATGTTCTCGATCATCCAGCGCAGCGAATCCACGGCCTCTTCTTCGCCGGCAAACGTCTGCGCCTTCTTCTCTACCAGCGCCACGTTGGCGTAAATGCCTTGCTGGTAAAGCAGATTGTAGAGGTAGATGTAATCGGGATTGGAGTTCGGTTCCCGTCCCACGGCCTTGAAAACGCGAGGATCGAACGGCCCGGCGCCAACCGCAAATGAGACATAAACTCTGCGGCTTGCAAACTGCATCAGCTTGGTCAGCATCTCCCACGGATTGTCGAGGCCCAGCGAGCGCGAGGCGATGGCGACGTCGTGGCGTTCGATGCCGAGAGCCTGCCAGTCGTCTTCCCATCGCGCCCAGATGCGCAGTCAGATTGTCGAGCGCTTCGGCGGCTTTGCGAGCCTTCAGGATCTCCAGCATTTTCGTGGAAAAATCGATGGCCGTTACCCGGCTGACCATCTTCGCCAGCGGGCAGGCCAGAGTGCCGGGGCCGCAGCCAACGTCCAGAACGCTCCACTCCGGCCGCGGATTCATGGCGTTGAGGAATGTGTCTACGTAGTCGTCTCTGTCGTCTTCCTCGACGTGCTGGGCAAAGGAAGGCGCGCGGCGGTTCCAGAACTCCGGGTCGCGCCCTCTCTTCCGCATTCTGGAGTCCTCGCTCCAGGCGCGATTCCAGTCGATCTTCCTGAATGTTTCCATCGATGCTCTTTCTTCGCGTTTCGGTGTCGTGCTTTGGGTTGAATTTCGGCAGCCCGCCAGGTCACAGAGTCAGCTTATCGCCTCCCGCCCAAGCGGAGCCTGGACGGGGTTTGGCTGGGACAGAACTACTAACTACGAACTGAGAACTGAGAACTGCGAACTGTGAACTGTGAACTGTGACAACTCGAGCAGCGTCACTCGCCGTTTACCGAAACCTCGTGCAGCCAGCCCGGCGACTTCAGCAGTTCCCGGGGGCGCGAGCCGTCGGCCGGTCCCACCAGCCCGTCGCGCTCCATCAGGTCGATCAGGTGCGCGGCGCGTCCATAGCCGATCCGCAGCCGCCGCTGCAAAAGCGACGTCGAGGCTTTGCCGAATTCGAAGACCAGACGCACCGCGTCGTCGATAGAGCGGGTCGTTTTCGTCTTCCTCGGTCTGGGTCCCTTCCGCGCCTTGCCGCTCATCCTTCGGCGACTCAAGGAAGCCCTCGACGTATTCGGCCTCTCCCTGCTCCTTCCAGAAATCCACAACCGCCGCTGTCTCCTTCTCGCTCACGTAAGGAGCGTGAAGCCGCATCAGCCGGCTCGTTCCCGGGGGCAGAAAGAGCATGTCGCCCCGGCCCAGCAACGCCTCTGCGCCGTTGGTGTCGAGGATCGTGCGCGAGTCCACCTTGGTGGCCAGGCGGAAGCTGATGCGCGTGGGAATGTTGGCCTTGATCAGCCCAGTGATCACGTCCACGCTGGGCCGCTGCGTGGCCAGGATCAGATGGATGCCCACGGCCCGCGCCATCTGCGCCAGGCGCGTGATCGACTCCTCGACATTGGCGCGGTCCAGCATCATCAGGTCAGAAAGCTCGTCGATGATGATCACGATCAGGGGCAGCGGCTCCTCGGGCTCTCCCTCGTCGAAGAGCGACGGCATGGTGCCCTCGAAGAGCTTGTTGTATTGCTCGATGTTGCGCACGCTGCGGCTGGCCAGCAGCTTCAGCCGCCGCTCCATCTCGCGCACCGCGTTGCGCAGCGCGTTGGCCGCCAGTTTGGGCTCAGTGATGATGGGCGTAAAGAGGTGCGGAATCCCCTCGTACATGCCCAGTTCCACGCGCTTGGGATCAACCAGGATCAGCCGCACCTGGTGGGGCGTGGTGCGGTAGAGCAGGCTCATGATCATGGCGTTGATGGCCACCGATTTGCCCGATCCTGTGGAGCCGGCGATGAGAATGTGAGGCATGGCGCCCAGATCGGCCGTCACGATCCGCCCATTGATGTCCTTGCCCATGGCGACGGTCAGCCGCGAACGCGCCCTGGCGAAGGTTTCGCTCTCGATCACGTCGCGCAGGTGGATGGTTTCGCGCTCGTGGTTCGGCACCTGGATGCCCACGGTGCTCTTGCCTGCCATTCGCTCGATCAGAATGCTCTCGGCGCGCATCGCCAGGCACAGATCGTCGGCCAGCCCGGTCACGCGCGAGTACTTCACGCCGGCCTCGGGCTTGAACTCGTAGGTGGTGACCATCGGCCCGGGGTTGATTTGCACAACCTGGCCGCGCACGTCGAACTCGCCACACTTTTCCACCAGCACTTTGGCTTCTTCGCGCAGCGCCTCTTCGCGGACGTTCTGCGGACCTTCGCCGGTGCTCAACAGCGTGCTCGGAGGCAGCTTGAAACCGCTCACATCTTTGGGCGCAACAGCCACGGTGCGCAATTTCGCATCGGCGCGGCCGTGGATGGCAATTTCGCCCGCCGCGGCGGGCTGCGGGAAGGGCACAGGCTCAGGCCGCTCGGGAACGGGCCATAACGCGGCGGCACGCCTTTCCTCAGGCTGCTGGGCGGCCGGCGGCTGCGGGAATGCCGCCACGGCGGCCGGCTGCGGAAACGCTGCTGCGGGAGTGGCCGGCGTCTCCGCACCGGGCTCCATTCGCTCCCAGATGCTCGCGCGGCGCGGAACAAGCGGGATCACCTCGGCGGGTCTCCGCGTTTCTGTCTCTGTGGCCTGCGGCTCGGCCCCGCGCAGCGGCTCCATTCTCTGATACGCCGGAATCTCCTCCAGATCGCCGGCCTTCTGACGCCGTGCGAAAAGACGTCCGATCCCTTTCGCGGCAGCGCCGGTCTCTTCCGCCTCTGAAATTCTCCCGAGCCTTCGTTCTTCTCGCTGCGCCTTCTTCTCTGCTTTGAGTTCGGCGCGCACCTCTCGCCAGTTGCGCCACCGCTCGAGCATGGCCATGGCGCGCCGCCAGTACTCTGTCACCGTTTCGAAAACTGTCCAGAAGCTGATCGCCGAGGCGAAGTAAAGCCCTGTAGCAGCCAGCGCTCCGGCCACCAGCCACGCGCCCTGGATGTTCACGTAGCCAACCAGCAGGCCGGCCATCAAGCGGCCCACGACACCCTCAACGGGCAAGGCGTGGAGCCAGCGCCAATGCCAGGGCAGCAGCCCAAAGCTCGCCGGCAAAAACGTGAGGGCCAGCAGCGCGCCCATCCAGCGCAGCAGAACCGGGCTGCAGGGGCGCGAACGCATCCAATTCCAGCCGATTCCGCCGGCCCACAAAGGCAGCAGGAATGCCGTAAGCCCGAGCGCCTGCAACAGCAGATCGCTCAGATAGGAGCCGAAGAGGCCGATCCAGTTGCGCACGGCGTGCGTTCCGGCCGCGTTCGTGGCTGTATTCAGCGAAGGGTCGGTGGGATGGTAGGTCGCCAGCGCCAACAGCACCAGCAGCGATGCCAGCGCCAGCACCAGCCCCAGGAAGACATTCAAGGGGCGGCTGCGCGTCGGCGTCAGTACAATGCGAATCGACTTCATGGGAAGCGCTTCCACTCCGCCCGGCGCAAGAACCTGCCGGAGAGGAAGTGGGGGCAGATCCTTCCAGAGCAGCTTCTATTATCAGCGCGGATGAGACTCCTTTCGGGTGAAACCGAAGGGAGGGAACCAGCGGCATCAACGGAAGAAGGGCGCTCAGCTCGTGGGCTTCCTCAGCCGCCAGGGCAGCCAGAGCAGCGTAAACAATACGAGCGCCACGGCTTCACCGGCGGCGATGTACCAGGGCCAGGGGCCGAGCAGATCAAGCAAAGAGGCATTTTGCGGCTTTGCAGCCAGGTACATATAGTTGGTCCCAAATTTCCAGTCGAATATGCCCACCGCGGCAGCATAAATGTTGATCGCCGCCATCGCCCGCGCAACGCTTCCCGGCCGCGGCCGCGCCAGGCCCGACCACGCGAGATAGAGCACCGAGGCCACCACCAGCCCATGGGCCACGAAGAACTGCACCGTCGCTGCGGACGGAAACTGCTCCCACAGATCCGGCGTGACCAGCGCCATGGTCGTCCCGCCCAGCGCCGTGTAGTAGGCCACGTCGAACAGCAGCGGATGGAGCGTAAGCAGCACAATCGCTACCAGCAGCAGCGTTGCATCGCAGAGTTCCAGCGGCAGATGATCCGGAAAGATCGGCTGCTCCAGCCTCGCCTGCCAGGCGTACCAGAGGGCGGCATTGGCCATGAGAGCCGTTCCAAGGCCCATGCGCAGCCACCTCGCCTCTTTCCCCAGACGCCGCTGCAGGGCGGTCAGAATCGCCGCCACGAGCACAACGGCGACAAGAATCGAAAGATGCGCTACTCCGAAAAGGTGGAAGCGAGTGGCCATCGCCCTTCATCCATCTGCGCCCGCGGTTGGCGCAGGATCGCTCGTACGTATAACGCCCCCGCCACGCGGGCATTTGTCAGGCAGCCCCCAGTGCGCTGGGCGGAGGCGAATGTGCCACAAGAGGAGAACCCAGTATGTGGCAGCTTTTTTCCGCAGCCGGCTGTTCAGGAAGAGGGTCGCGAGGCAGGCAAGCGTGGCTGCGAGAGCATCGACGAGCGTGCGAACGACGAGGAATGAGGAAACCACCCGATACGAAGCCCGGCTGCGCGTTTTGCGAAAGAAGGTGAGCTTGGAACGCTGATACTCGACGCGCGCCGGGCCTCGGAAGCGATTGGCCGTGACGCCCCAGCCGTGCACCACCCTGGCCGCGGGAAGGAACACGACTTCAAAGCCCATGCGGCGGGCTCGCTGGCACCACTCGACCTCTTCGTAAAAGAAGAAGAAATCCTCGTCGAGAAGCCCGAGACGAGGCAAAATCCCCGCGCGAACCGAGAGACATGCACCGAAAACGGACTCGACGGCCATCGGCTCTGCCTGGGCGGTCTTTCGCCGGAATCGAGCCGGCGCAAGGAGCCGGAGAAGCGGTGGAGGAAGAAGTTCTTCGGCCACCGAGGGCAGCGGGGCAAAGGAACTTTGCAGGCGCCCATCGGGATGAAGAAGCCGCGCTCCCGCAATCGCCAGATTGGGCCGCATGTCGAAGCCTTCGGCGAAGGCGGAAAGGGCGCCGTCTGCAAGCTGGGCGTCGTTGTTGAGCAGAAGGATGAATTCGGCCTGCGCCTGGCGGATTCCCTGGTTGACGGCGCGGGCGAAGCCGGCATTGCAGGAGTTCGGAACCAGCGTGAGGCCGGCGATCTGGGTTTCAAGCTCTTCGATCGAACCGTCGCGGCTGCCGTTGTCCACTACAACGATCTGGGCCGGCGGAATCCCCTCGCGCAGGCAGGAGCGGACGCTCTCAGAGAGCATCGTGCCGCCGTTGTAGTTGACGATGATGGCGGCAAACCTGAGACCCGCATGATCCGCTGGTTGCCGGTTCATGTGGAGCGCCCGCTCCGCCGGGATGCGGCGCCTTCAAAAATTGACTGGTTCACGGAAACGAATCATAGCCGCGCGCCGGGCAGGTGGTCAAAAATGGGCGGGCAAAACGTACAGCGTGACCGCGAAAAAGTGGGCCATACTTCCGGCCAGCACGAAGACGTGCCAGGTGGCATGGAAGTAGCGCACGTGATCGAAGGCAAAAAATACGATCCCCAGCGTGTAGGCTGCTCCGCCTGCGCCCAGCCATGCCAATCCGTGCCAGCCCAGGGAGTGCGCCAGCGGCGGCAGGACAAAAAGCACCAGCCAGCCTTGAAAGAGATAGAGCGCAACAGAGGCCACGGCCAGCCTGCCATTGGTAAAGTGCTCCATGGCGACGCCCTTCATCACCATGCCCACGGCGGCTAACGTCCACGCCGCGGTAAACAGCATCCAGCCCGGCCGCCCGCCAAGCGACACCAGCGCGAATGGCGTGTAGGTGCCGGCGATCAGAAGGTAAATTGCGACGTGGTCGAGTACATGAAAGACGTGGCGGAGCCGAGTCCTGCCCAGCGCGTGGTAGAGCGTGGAGCAGAGGTAAACCAAAACCAGAGTAATGGCGTAAATGGTGCAGCTGAGCCTGACCAGAGCCGGAGCGTGTGAGCCGGTCGCCATCAGCCACACGCTGCCGATGATCGCAAGCCCGACGCCCAGGCCATGCGTAATGCAATTGGCCAGGATTTCTTCCAGCGTTTCCCCGTTTCGCACAGCGCTGATCGAGCTCACTCGTCCCGTCCTGGCCTCAAAACCCGGCTCTCTGCCTCGCACGGTGTTCCCGAATTCGGAAACCGGCGACGAATGGGAATGCTTGCCCCCGGAAACATCTCCGCGGCGCGCCTTCCCATTGAGACGCGGGACACTCTCGACTAGGTTCAAAATGTATGCCGTTATTGGGGCGGTTTGGAACCGCCATAGGAACGCACGGCCGCTGCAACGGCTCGCAATATGGAAGCTGCTCGAAATTCCGTCCCCGAACAAAGCGCCGCTTTCCATGAGGGCAGCCTCCTCCAGCTTGCACTCGGCTACCAGCACACCCTTTCTGCCAATCCGCAAGATGCTCAAGCGCTGGCCGGAATGAGCCTGGTGGCACTGGCTGGCCGGCAAACGAAAACCGCTGTGAAAATGGGCAAACTGGCCGTGGCCGCCGCGCCCCGCATGGTTCCCGCCTGGGTGGCTCTGGGTCAGGCGCTCAAGACGGCAGGATGCGCTGCCGAGGCCGAAGATGCCTACCGAAATGCACTTTGCCTGGACGGGATGAACGCCCTGGGACGCATTGGCCTGGGCGAGCTGAAGCTTGCCGCCGATGCCCCTGAGGAGGCCGCCGCCGAGTTTCAATTTGCCCTCTGCCGCCAGCCTGCGCTCGCCGCCGCACATGTGGGCCTCGGGAATGCACTGGCAATGATGTGCCGTTTCGAGCGCGCTCTGGCGAGCTACAACCAGGCCCTCGCGCTGCGTCCGCGCCTGCCGGAAGCCGAGTTCGCTTCGGGTTTTGTTCTGGCCCGCATGGGCCGGTTCGGCGATGCCGAGATCCGTTACCGCCGGGCTCTTGTGGAAAGGCCTGACTTTGCAGCCGCGTGGATGAACCTGGGTAGCGTTCTGCGTGAACAGGGCCGCGAGGTGCAGGCATGGGCGGCGCTGCGGCGCGCCGTCGAGTTGCGGCCCGATCTCGTCTCCGGCTGGATCAACCTGGCCACTCTGGCGCGAGTCGCGAAACGCCCTTCAGAGGCGGAGGAGTACCTGTGCAAGGCGCTCGCGCTGGATCCCTCCCTGGTGGAGACTCATATTGCCTGGTGCCAGTTCCGCGCCGCCGAGGGCGATCTGCCCGGCGCCTGGGATTGGCTGCGACGGGCCCTGGCGCGGCAGCCCGATCACGACGAAGCCGTCAATATGCAGGGCATTCTGCTCCACAAAGAGGGCCGCTATGAGGAGGCTGTCGGGTGCTTTCGCCGCGCGCAGTCACTGGGCAGCCGCGGCGCGCCGTCGAACTGCGGGAACTCGCTGCTCGATCTGGGACGGATGGAGGAGGCCCTCGAAGCTCACCAGAGCGGCGTCGAGCTCGATCCACTGAGTCAGGGCGCCCGGTACAATCTTGCTCTCACGCGCCTCCGGCTTGGCGATTGGGAGCGCGGATGGCCCGAATACGAGGCCCGCTGGCGGTTCCGCGAGGTCCATCGCAGCCCCCGAACCTTCGCTGTTCCTCGCTGGCAGGGTGAACTCCTCGAAGGCCAGAGCATTCTTCTTCACGCCGAGCAGGGCCTGGGCGACACCATTCAGTTCTGCCGCTATGCCGCCCTTGTAGCCGCACGCGGGGGCCGGATCGTTCTTCAGGTCCAGCAGCCCGCCGAGCGGCTTCTGCGGTCGCTCGCCGTCGTCCGCTCCGGAGTTGCACGGACTGCGCTGCTTGACCAGCCCGCACCGCCTTTCGAACTCGAGTGCCCTCTCATGAGTCTTCCCGCGGTTTTTCGCACCACGGTGGACTCGGTGCCCTGGACGGGCGCTTATCTCGGCGCCGACCCAGCGCTGGCGCGAGAGAAGCGCATGCTCCTCGAAGAGATGGGCGCCGGACCTCGCGTGGGCCTGTGCTGGGCGGGAAATCCCCGTTACAAGGGCGATCGCGAGCGCTCAATGCACGTGAAAACCCTTTTGCCTCTTCTTCGAATGGGGTCCGTTTCGTGGATTTCCCTCCAGAAGGGCGAGGCCGCCAGACAAATTGAAGAACTTCCCGCCGGCGTTTGCCTATGGGATGGCTCCAGCGCCGAGCGCGATCTGGCGGAAACATCCGCCCTGATTGCCGGCCTCGATCTCGTCATCTCCTCAGACACCTCGATCGCTCATCTTGCCGGCGCCATGGGAAAGCCGGTCTGGATTCTGCTGCCGCATCTCGCCGACTGGCGCTGGATGCAGCAGATGGAAACCACTCCCTGGTACCCCACCGCCCGGCTTTTCCGGCAGTCCACTCCCGGCGGCTGGGGGGGAGTTCTGGAGCGGGTTCTGGCCGGGCTGGATCGGTTCCTTCGCGAACCTGACCGACCATACCATAACGCGGATGTGTTTTAGGCCACCTAGCAGCGGAAGAAATAAAGCCGTTGCTTTTTCATTTTGACGTGTGTTATAAGTCACTCAGCGTCCCCCACGGCGTGACCCGCCGCGAGTTTCAAATCAAGTACGAAAAAACGAAAGCTAGTAGCTGCTCGACCCAATTTGAGAAAGGCCAGGCAAGCCTGAACTGTGGGTTTGCTTCACAGGTTCCGGAATGAGACACTCTCTGCTCTGCATTGGGATTGTTTGTCTTCTGGGCATTAGCGCTGATGTGCAGGCGCGCGCGGCAAGTGGGGGCGCACAGCAGTCCGCTGTGGTTCCCGGCGCGAACACGCCTGGCAGCACCGCAGCCGGATATGCCGGCGCGGATGCTTGCGCTACGTGCCATAGCGATGAGGCCAATAGTTTTTCCACAAACCCTCATTCGAAGCTCGTTTATCTACATGGAGCCAATGGCATGACCTGTGAAAGCTGTCACGGGCCGGGCCAGGCGCACATCGACAGCGGCGGCGATGCGAAAAAGATCTTCAGCTTCAAAACGGCATCGGCGGCCGGGGTGACCGACAAGTGCCTGGGCTGCCATGCCGGCGTGCACCCGAACTTCGAGCGCTCACCGCACGCAAAAGCCGGCCTGAGCTGCCTGAGCTGCCATTCTGTGCACCAATCGAAGACGCCCGAGGATCTGTTGACGGCGGCGCAGCCGCAGCTCTGCTACCAGTGCCACGCCGACCAGAGGGCGCAGTTCAATATGCCCATCCATCACCGGGTGAACGAGGGGCTGGTCAAGTGCACTGACTGCCACGACGTGCATGGCACCTTCCTGCCCAACAATCTGCGCTCCACCGAGGACCAGAATCAGATCTGCACCAAGTGCCACACTGACAAGCGCGGCCCGTTCGTCTTCGAACATGCAGCGGTGCGCGCGGAGGGCTGCACGACGTGCCATACGCCGCACGGCTCACAGAATCCGCGGCTGCTGAACATGCCGTCGATCGCCACGCTGTGCAACCAGTGCCACAGCCCGCTTTCGGCTGGCGGCGTGCACGGTCTGGACGTGGGTTCAAGCTCAGAGACGCCTTGCGTCACGTGCCACACCATGATCCACGGTTCCAATGCCAGTCAGGCATTTGTCAGGTAGCGGAGCCGGGGCCGCGCCGCTATCAGGCGGCACGGCCTCAGCGCTCGAATGCAGGTGAGTTCCAGGTCCTAAAGAGGATCGAGTTTTTTGAAGTGAGGCCATTTATGGAAATGATCGGCTGGTTTTCACGGCTTCTTCATCGTCAAATCTCTCCGGTGGGCTCGCGCGTCGCCGCCGGAATCGCGGCGTCGGCCCTGCTCGTTATGGCGGTGGGCGTCTCAGCGGCCCAGGGCGCTTCCCCGGCGGCCGCTAAGGATTCGAACATGTCTGTCCCAACCGGGTATACCGCCCACCAATCCGTCGACGTCGGTGGACGCATGACCGATGTCGTGGGCAGCGGGGATATGTACGATACCTTCGTCAATCAGCACACCGGGCCGCGGCTCTTCGATCAGACCTTCGAGATGCACGCGCAGCCCGGCAATGAAGAACACCGTGGTCGACGACCTCAGCCTCTTCAGCAGCGGCTTCGGCGGCGACCCCTACACCTTCGCCAGGCTTAACGCATCCAAGGCTAAGGTGTACGAGTTCTCCGGCGTCTTCCGGCGCAACCGCCCGTATTCGAACTACGATCTGCTGGCCAACCCGAATATTCCTTCCGGGCAGTTCATCGTGAACGTGGCCAAGCGGAACACCGGTGCCTGTGCTGGCATGGCCGCTGGTGAACCGGTCGCCGGTCATGTTCAACACCGTGCGCCGCATGAGCGACGGCAACCTCACGCTGATGCCGCTTGCCACCTTCAGCCTGCGCCTGGGCTACAACCACAGCACCATGGAGGGGCCGACGCTCAGCCCCTCCTACACTCCGATGGGCATGAAGTACAACGCCCTGCTCAATAAGTATCAGCGCAACGGCAGCGACGATTATCTGGGAGGGATCGATTGGAAGCCAACTACCAAAACCAAGATCACCTTCGAATCGCAGGCCAACCACTACAAGATGGACACGTTCTTCACGCTCGATCCCAATGGCTTTTACCTGCAGGAATCGGACGGGACCCCTGTCTATCTCGGCAACTACACCGCTTTGGTTCCATACCCCTTTAACACGGTGACCTCCACCACTCCGCCCGCCTGTACCACCACCAGCATGGGCACTGCCTTCACAAGCATCACCAACTACACCATCCTCACGCCCGTCAAATAAGCCCGGCGGCCCGCCGATCATCAATCCGGCCTGCGCCGTGATTACCAGCTATTTCCGCCAGGAGAAGACCCGCACCTGGACCCCGACCCAGACACTGCGCTTCGAGACGAGCGCCGTCAAAAACCTGATCGTCAACGGCGACGTCCGCTACACGCGCGGACGGCTGGATATGCCCAGTTACTACGAGAACTCGCAGGGACTGAACGGCGTCATCCGCTCCGGCATCTCATCGGGCGGAAACGGCACAGCCCAGCATACGGTGATCGGCTCCGACTTTGGAGTCATCTGGAAGGTTTCGCCGACCTTCGACATCGGCGACCAGATCACCTACTCCAGCACCCACGAGCCGAGCCACTCGATCATTCCCGCGCCGGCAACTCTTCAGACGCCGGCCGACACCTCGACCTTGAAGGGCAATGAAACCATTTACTACGCCGGGGCGCTGACCCCGGGTACGGGATCGCTGCCGCACGGCATCAACGGCACACTGACCTATAACTACTTCGGGCAGGAGTATCTGATCAACTACCTGACCCTGGGATGGGACGCGACTTCGAAGGCGCGGTTTAGCTTCACCTACCGGCACACGAATCGCAACATCGGCCAGGGCGTTCCCCACCAGGGCCCGATTCCGCTTGCGGTGAGCGACCCGGTTGCGGGAACGATCACCATCAACGAAGATGCCGGAATCTTCAATGCCGGCCTGCGTCTGGCCAAGAACTGGGATCTGAACGGCACGGTGGAAGCCGGTTATGCCGACAACGCCTTCACCTCCATCGCCCAGCGGCAGTTCCAGCAATACAGGCTGCACACGCAGTTCAAGCCGAACGGCTGGACGACCATCACCGGATCGTTCAGCGATCGCGAGCGCCACAACAACACCAACAACAATGCGGACGCGGTTGCTAAGGGCGACAATAACTACAACGGGCCCATCAACCACATCGACCACAGCCGCATCGTCAGCGCCGGGGCGGTGCTGGCGCCCAGCGATCGCTTCAGCTTCGACGTCAATTACTCCTACAGCGATGTCTACTCGGCAACCAACGTCTGCTTCACGAGCGCCACCGCGCCAGCCACTCCGGTGGCTCCGGCAATCGCCGGTGCTGCCACGGAGACAAGTCCAGGTTCACTTCTTCCGAACTTCTGCCTTACGTCGAGCACCAACGCCACCACCGGCGTGACCACCGACTCGTATGCGACCTGGTATGCCCGGGACTTTGAGGATCTGCCGACGCAGTACGTCTCCGCGGCGTTCGCCTACAATCCGACCAAGAAAGTAAGCTCGAGCGTGGGATACAGCCTCAGCGACGTGAATGGCAGCCGCTTCTTCAACGACGCGCGCGACGTGAATGGCATGGTGGTGTCGAAGTACCAATCGCCCTTCATCAAGTTCTCCTATGCGTTTCATCCGGGGCTGGTCTTTAAGGGCGCCTACGAGTATTACGGCTACGGCGAGCCGAATACTCCATCCGGAGCGCCGCTGTGCACCACGACCGCTATGCCGCCGTCTTGGATTCCGCCAGCCTCGCCCCCGACTATCACGACGACCACGATGAACATCCAGTCTTGCGCGACCATCGGAGTTGTGACCGGCTTGACTGAAGGCAAGGCAGGCGCCACGCTGCCGCGCGACTTCCACGCCAACAACGTGACTCTTGGATTTCACTATGAGTTTTAAAGCGCCCCAGGCTGGCAATTGTGCGGGGCAGTATGGTGTAATTCTAAAAATGATTTTGCAGTTGAGGAGGAAAGTTTTGAATCGACGTTCTGGAAAATGGACACCCTTGCTTTTGGCTGCTTCACTGGCGGTTCTTGTTCTCGCTCAAGCAAGAGCTTTCGCTCAAAGCGGAGAAGCCGATTACAAAGCGAAATGCGCCATGTGCCACGGCGCGGACGGTCTGGCGGCAACGCCTGCCGGCAAAGCCATGAAGACGCCGTCGGTGGCGGCTCCTGAATTCACAAAACTTTCGGAAGCGGAAATGATTGCCTCCACGACGAATGGCAAGGGAAAGATGCCCGCCTATAAGGGCAAACTCTCAGATGCCCAGATTCACGACGTGGTTGCGTATCTGCGAACCCTGGAAAAGAAGTAGCTCGGACGCGAGTTTCGGAGCGGCGCTGTGAATGAACGACTTGAGAGACTGAGGCGCAGCTGGCTCCAGCCGATCTTCTTCTTCGGAAACAATCCAACCACACTCATCGGGTCCGGCCTGACAACGGCTTCGGCCGTGACGCTGATCTTCTACTGGATCGCGAGCCTGTTGACGGGCACGTTCCGGAATCCCTACCTCGGCCTTATTTTCTTTCTGGGGCTGCCGGCGCTGTTCATCGTTGGGCTGCTGCTGATTCCGCTGGGAATGTTGCAGCGGCGCCGGGCGCTGAAAAACGCCGGGACGATACCGGCTGAGTATCCTGAGATCCACTTAAGCGATCCGGTGTTCCGCCACGGAGTGATCGTCGTCCTGATCGCCACCGCGGTGAACCTGGCCATCGTAAGCACGGCGACATACCGCGGAGTCACCTACATGGATTCCGCCAGCTTCTGCGGTACATCCTGCCATGTGATGGCGCCGCAATGGGCTGCCTATCAGGGGTCGCCCCATTCACATGTCGACTGCGTTGAGTGCCACGTGGGCGCGGGCATGCAGGCTTACGTTCAGGCAAAGGTCAACGGGACAAAGCAGCTCATTGAAGTGGCATTCAACACCTACCCGAGGCCCATCACCGCAACGCTCAATGTTCTGCGGCCGGCGCGAGCCACGTGCGAGCAATGCCATACGCCCGCGCGCTTTGCCGGAGACCGGATGCTGGTGTTGACCGCATTCGGCGATGACGAAGCCAATACGCCCTCGCGTACCGTGCTTGTGCTTCACCTGGGTGGGATCGATTCTCTCCGGCGTCAAACGGGCATCCATGGCGCCCATCTGAATAATTTCACGTATATCGCGACGGACTCTACGAACCAGAAGATCGTCGCGGTGAGCAAGCCAAACTCCGACGGCTCCGTAACGCAGTTTGTCGATTCGGCCTGGACGGGACCCGTCAAAGGCGTGGAGCGGGAAATGGACTGCATGGATTGCCACAACCAGGCGACCCACATTTTCATGACGGCCGAGCAGGCGCTCGACGATTACATGATTGCCGGCAGTCCCAGCCCCGATCTTCCCTTCGTTCACAAGCAAGGATTGCAACTGATCCAGACAGCGTATCGCACACCCGACGAAGCGGCGCAAAAGATCACCAGCGGACTGGCGGACTTCTACCGGACACAGTACCCCGAAGTCTGGAACAAGCAGAGAGCCAAAGTGGACGATGCGGCCAGGACACTTGTGTCCATTTACAATCGCAACGTCTTCTCCAACCTGAAGGTCAGCTGGGGAACGTACCCGAACAATATCGGGCACATGGACTATCCCGGCTGCTTCCGATGCCACGACGGCAATCACACGGCGAAAAACGGCCAGACCCTCAGCAACGACTGCAGCCTCTGCCATAACCTGCTCGCCGTTCAGGAGACAAACCCCAAAATCCTTTCCACGCTCGGCCTCGGCAATAGCACCCCGCCGACGCTGTAAGTTGCAATCGAGAAGCAGGTCACAAGAGCCCTGTTCAGTGGTCAGTAATCAGAGGTCATCGACCAGCGGGAAGTGATCACAGAGCCGGAGCTGATGACTCTGCTTCAAGCAATTTGCGCACGCGCTCCATTGTCCGGAGATAGAACGCCAGATTGTGGATTGTGTTCAAAGTGCCTGAGAGCGGTTCGCCGGCCTGCATGAGGTGGCGCAGGTAGGCCCGCGAGTAGCGCCGGCAGACCATGCAATGGCAGGCCGGGTCGGGCGGTGAGTCATCTTCGGCGTAGCGGCGCCCCTTGATGTTCACGCGGCCCTCGCTGGTAAAGAGCAGCCCGTGGCGGGCGGCGCGGGTGGGCAGAACGCAGTCCATCATGTCCACGCCCATGCGCGCATACTGCTCGATCTCGTCCGGGTAGCCCACGCCCATTACGTAGCGAGGCTTATCCGCGGGCAGAACGGGGAGCACTTCGGCGATCATCTCGAGGGTCAGCTCGCGCGGCTCGCCCACGCTGAGTCCGCCGATCGCGTAGCCGTCAAATTCCATTTCGACAAGGCGCTCGGCGCACTCGCGGCGCAGGTCCTTATACATGCCGCCCTGGACGATGCCGAAGAGGGACTGCGTCATCCCAGCTCTCAGAAGGGAGGTCTGTGGTTTCCCAGGTCCCCAAATGCGAGGGACCTGGGGCACCCGCGTTTCTTCAGTTATCGAAACTTCTTTCCACGGAACTTCGTGGCAATGGGCGCGGAAATGGTCCAGCGAGCGGCGCGCCCAGGCCATGGTCAGGCGCAGGCTCTCCTCGGCGCGGGAGCGCGAGGCCGGGTACTCGGTGCACTCGTCGAAGGCCATTACGATGTCGGCGCCGAGAGCGATCTGTACGTCAATCGAGTGCTCGGGAGAGAAAAAGTGCGAACTGCCGTCAAGATGCGAGCGGAACTCGACTCCATCGGCGGTCACCTTGCGCAGCTCGCTCAGCGAAAAGACCTGGAAGCCGCCCGAGTCGGTCAGCAGCGCCCGATCCCAGCTCATGAACCGGTGCAGCCCGCCCATGCGGCGGATCGCTTCGTGGCCCGGCCGCAGATAAAGATGGTAGGTGTTGGCCAGAATCATTTCGGCGCCGAGCGATTCGAGCACGTCCTGCGAGACGGCCTTCACCGTGCCCGCCGTGCCGACGGGCATGAAGACCGGCGTCTCGACCGTCTGGTGCGGCAGGCAAAGGCGTCCGCGGCGCCCTCCGGCGGTGGTTTCGGCAATGCACAGGAAGTTGGGGCTCACGATAGAATTCTAGAGGCTTAGAGCCTTCTCAGTTCAAGCGTTCACAAAACTACCGCGCCCCGTCCTTCGCGCGGCCCTTCGCGCGAAGGGCGGGAGACCCGAAAGCTTGCGGGGATTGTGAAACGTCTGGATCGACGCAGCCTCTAAAGGGCGGTGAGCAGAGTTGGAGATGGTCTACATCGGACTCGGCGCGAACATTGCCGGCCCGGCCGGCGGCCCCGAGGCTACGCTTGCTGCCGCCGCGGCAAGGCTCGGGCGGCTGGGGCAGATTCGAGCGCGCTCGTCTCTCTATTCCACAGCGCCCATGGGAGTCGCCGATCAGCCGCGCTTCGTGAATGCCGTGGTGGCGCTCGAAACGGAGATGCAACCGCGCGAATTACTTGGGTCGCTACTCGCCATTGAGCGCGAATTCGGCCGCGACCGCAAAGCCGAAGTGCGGAATGGACCGCGTGCGCTGGACCTCGACATTCTGCTCTACGGCGCGCAACAAATCAGCGAGCCGGGACTGGAGATTCCACATCCGCGGCTTTCGGAGCGGGCTTTTGTGCTGGCGCCTCTGGCCGAGATCGCGCCAGATGCAACCGATCCGCGGAGCGGGAGAACAGCGAAGGAACTACTTGTGGCGCTCAGGGCTGATCCGGACGCGGCGGTGCGTATTGACAGTGGCGAGTGGGGCGCGGAGGGGCAGGAATAGGCGTTGTCGCGCCGCCCCTACGGGGCTCCGGTCCAGATTCATGCGCCCAACCCAGGACTCAAGTTCGCTGGCGCGAACTTATCCTGGGCTAATTTCACCTGGCCCCTCCAGGGCCGATCCTACCTCCCGGCCCCCGACGAAGACGCGCGGCCGGAGCGGGGCAGCGATGTAGTAGGCCAGTTCCCGGTAGTCGCTGAATTCGTGCACGAGAAAATCGGCCTGCTTGCCTGCTTCCAGCGAACCGATTTCGCCGCCCACTCCAAGGCTGAAGGCCGCGTTCACCGTCGCTGCCGTGAGCGCCTCGGCGGGAGTCATGCGCATCTGGACGCAGGCGAGCGAGAGGACAAAGGGCATCGACGCCACCGGCGAAGAACCCGGATTGAAGTCAGTCGCCACGACCACCGCCAGGCCCAGCTCGATCATCCTTCGCGCCGCCGGGTACTGTTGCCGCCCCAGCGCAAAAACCGAGCCCGGCAGCAGCACCGGCTGCGCTTGTGCATCGCGCAACTGCGCCAGCGTGTCGTCTTCGGCCGCTTCGAGGTGCTCTGCAGTCGCGGCCTTCAACTCGGCGGCCAGCGCCGCGCCCGTGCCGGGCCGGAACTGCTCGGCATGCACGCGCAGCCCCAATCCATGCCTACGAGCCGCCGTCAGGACCGTGCGCGCCTCCTCCACCGTCAGCGCATGATCGTCTACAAACGCATCGCAATACCGCGCCAGTTTCATCCGGGCAACTTCCGGAATCATCTCCTCGGCCACCTGCCGCACGTACTCCTCGCGCCGGTCGGCAAACTCGGGCGCGATCATGTGCGCCCCCAGCAGCGTGGGGACAATGCGGGCCGGGCCCTCCTCATTCAGCCGCGCGATGACGCGCAGCATCTTCAGCTCCGCCTCGCGCTCCAGGCCGTAGCCCGACTTGGCCTCGATCGTGGTTGTGCCAGCGCGCAGCATCCAGTCGCGGTGCCGGCGCGCCTGGGCCAGCAGATCGTCTTCACTCGCCGCCCGTGTGGCGCGCACGGTGCTCAGGATCCCCCCGCCCGAGGCTGCAATCTCCTGGTAGGTCGCTCCCGCAATCCTCTGCTCAAACTCCGCCGCGCGGTTGCCGGCGAAGACCAGGTGCGTGTGCGCATCAACGAATCCCGGGGTTACGCATCCGCCCTTCGCGTCTATAACCTCCGCTCCGCGCGAAATCCTCTCTTTCAGCTCCGCATACGGCCCCGCGGCGGCAATGCGTCCGTCTTCGACCAGCAGTGCCCCATCCGGCACAATCCCAAGCTCGCGCATTCCGGCGCCCACGCGCGGCTCCGGGGGCCCTGCGAGCGTAACCAACTGACCGATATTCACGACAGCAAGCGTCATAGAGAATTACCATGCGGCGCCACTCACCCGAGGTGCGGGCCGGGAGGCCCGCACTACAGCCGACCAGGAGGTCGGCGCTACAGCGCGAAAGGCGCATTTGCCTAATTCTATGGCTTCTGGAAGCGGACTGCGATGGGCCTTATTCGCAATTGGCCTTATTTGGCCTTATTCTGGTAGCAGCGCAGTAGGATGGACACACCCAGCACCAGCCGTGGCGAAAAGCTCTCGGCCGTCAAGTTGACGGCGGTGCAGTACGTCATTCTTCTGATCATGCTGACTTTGTGTGCAGGCCTGTGGCGTCTGCAAGTGCTGGGCGCCGACAACTTCCGCCAGCTCGCCGAGCAGAACCGCATCCGCAAAGAACCGACCCTGGCCCCGCGGGGCAAGCTTTTTGACCGCGAAAACCACCTGATTGTCGACAACTATCCATCGGTGACCTGCTACCTGGTCCGCGAGCAGAGTAAAAATGTCGACGCCGATCTGCCGCTGATCGCCCGCGGCCTCAACGTCGATGAGGATCAGCTTCGCGCCGCCCTGAAGAAATACCGCACCGCGCCGGTGTATCAGCCGATCCCGATCAAGCAGGACATTACAGCCGACGAGCAGGCCTTCGTTGAAGCCCACCGCAACGAACTGCCGGAGCTGGAGACCGTGGGCGAGGAGCGCCGCCTCTACCCGCGCGACGGCTTTGCCGCCCACCTGATCGGGTATGTGGGCGAAGTGAGCGAAGAGGACCTGAACAATCCCCGGTTTGCGTACTACGAGCCCGGCGACGTGGTGGGCAAGGCGGGCATCGAGGAGACTTACGACGCCCTGCTGCGCGGCGTGGATGGATCGCGCGACGTGATTGTCGACAGCCACGGCCGCGAAGTGGGCTTTCTGCGCACCCAGCACGCTACGCCCGGCCAGGACCTGAAGCTGACCATCGACCTCGACATTCAGAAAGCGGCAGAGCTTGCCCTCGGCGATCGCGAGGGCGCCGTGATTGCGATGGATCCGCGCAACGGCGAGATTCTCGCCATGGTCTCGCATCCCAGCTACGATCCCAACGACTTCGCCGTGCGCATCACGCGCTCTGACTGGAATAAGCTCGTCACCGATTCCAACCATCCGCTCATGAACCGCGCCATCCAAAACCAGCTCCCGCCGGGCTCGACCTTCAAGATTCTCATGTCGGTGGCTGGATTGGAGGAGGGGGTGGCGCAGGACATGAAGGTGGTGTGCAACGGCGGCGCGACTTTCTACGGCCATTTCTACGCCTGCGACAAGCACCACGGCGTGGTCGACATTCAACACGCCATTCCCTGGTCGTGCGACACCTATTACTACACGCTGGCCAACCGGCTGGGTATCGACACCATTGCCAAGTATGCTCACAGCGTGGGCCTCGGACAGAAAACGGGAATCGACCTGCCCGGCGAGGCCAGCGGAACGATGCCTTCATCCGAGTGGAAGCTGAAGAACTACCACGAGAAGTGGTTTGCCGGGGAGACGATCTCGGTGGGCATCGGCCAGGGCGCGGTGACGGTTACGCCCATCCAGTTGGCGCGCTACATCAGCGGCATCGCCTCGGGTGGGCACTTTGTGCGCCCGCACGTCGTCGACCCGTCTCAGCTTCCGGCCGATTTTCGTCAGCAACTTCTGGACTCCTTTCCGGGTTCCGGTGAGACCGCGATTTCCATCGATCCGGCCACCTGGGAGACGATCACCGACGGCATGGCCGGGGCGACCGATCCGACCCAGGGAGGAACAGCCGGCGCCTCCCACCTGGAGGGAGTCGACTTCGCCGGCAAGACCGGAACGGCGCAGGTGGCCAGCCACGAAGCCATCTCGCGCATGGGCAAAGGAGTCGATACCCGGCCGAATGGCTGGTTTGTCGGGGTCATTCCCCGCCGCAATCCCGAATTCGTGATCGCCGTGCTCTGGGAGCACGGTGACTGGGGTTCCAACGCCGCCAGACTTGCTGCCCAGGTGGCCACTGTCTATGTAAACAAGGAGCGGACTCGCGACCACAACGTGCTGACCCAGGCCGGCAGTGGATCGAAACCGGTGGAGATGGGCGCGCTCTGGAGTGAAACAGGTCCGGCGGCGAACCAGAGCAGCAAGACGAATCAAAGCGCGGCGCTCGAAGGCGGGCATTTCCTCATCGATTCCGGAGGGGCAGCGCCGGCAAAGGCGCTGGCCAGCGGCGAAGTCGGACTGCCATGGTGGCTCGAAGCCTCGCTGGCGCGCTTCAAGAAAGGGCTGCGCTGATGCGCCGGTTTTTGAGCTTTCGCGATTTCGACTGGACGCTGCTTGGCTTCCTGATGCTGCTCTGCGCAGTTTCGGTCCTGGAGGTGCACTCGGCCACTCTGCACACCCGTTTTTCCAGCTTCGGCGTTCGGCAGGTGTTCTGGATCGCGGGCGGCGTGGCAGTGATGTTCATTTTCTCGAAAATTGACTATCACCGCATTCTGGACTGGGCGCCCTGGGCGTATGGCATCGGCATTGTGGCTTTGGCCGCGGTACTGTCGCCCCTCGGCCACCAAGCGTTGGGGGGACGCCGCTGGATCAAGGCCGGCCCCTTGCTCGTGCAGCCCTCCGAATTCGTAAAGCTGGTGCTGGTACTGGTTGTGGCGCGCTATTTTGCCAACCTGGGAGGCCGCAGCCTCACATGGAAGGAGATCTTCAGGGCGTTCGCGCTTGTGGGCCTTCCCATGCTGTTTGTCATCAAGCAGCCTGACCTGGGAACCACTCTGACCTATACCCCGATCCTCGTCGCTGGATTGTTTCTGGGCGGCATCAATCTGCGACAGAGCATCGTCTTGCTGCTAGCGGGCCTCGTCCTGGTCGGTGGCGTCTGGTCCAGCGGCAAGTTTCTCAAGTCGTACCAGAAGGCCCGCCTGGTGAGCTTTATCAACCCTGAAAACGACCCTCGCGGCGCGGGCTATCAGGTTCTCCAGTCGAAAATTGCTGTCGGTTCGGGCGGCATTTGGGGCAAGGGGACCGAAAAAGGAAGCCAGACCCAGGGTTATTTCCTTCCCATCCCATACACGGATTTCATCTTTGCGGCCTTCAGCGAGGAACACGGCTTCGTAGGCGCGTTAGTCGTGCTGATGCTATACTTTTTCATATTGATGCGTTTGATTCAGAACGCTCAAACGGCCGCCGACCTGTCAGGCACCTTGATTATTATGGGAGTTGTGGCAGTGCTGACTTTCCAGATCGCGGTCAATGTCGGCATGGTCATAGGGTTTATGCCCGTCACCGGAATTCCTTTGCCACTCATGAGTTACGGAGGATCTTCGGTGCTGTTTACGTTTCTGGCTCTGGGCGTGGCGATGAACGTGCGCATGCGCCGGTTCGTAAACTGAAGCTTCCTCGGCCAGAGCCCGGAGGCGAAGAAAACAAGTTTAGCTGCTTGCGTTTCCGGGCAGAGGCCGGGGATCGCATGAGGGTACTTTGAAGTGTCACTGGCATTTCGGAAGCGCCAGCCAAAGTTGCCATAGGTCGGCAAGGTTGCCAGCGCAGGAGAAATGCTCGAGCCGGCAAGGTCCGGGTTGGACCGTAGGCCCGGCAGGATTGGGTTGATGAGCAAGCAGAGACGGGAAGAAACCGTCGACGGGCTGCAGACGGGAAGGACGGCGCGGCAGCCGTGAGCGAGGACGCTCCGGCGGGGTCAATTCGCGTCCAGAACCGCAGGCCGAAAACGGGACGGCCCCACTCAAGTGGGTGGCTACCAAATCTCTGCTGATGGAGTCATGAATACCTGGTTCCGGTGAAAGAGAGTACGACGCCGGAATCGAACAGTGGACCGCCGCCCCCCAGGGGCGAGACGTCGCAAACGAATAGCGGCGAATTCCGCAGGTTCACCATCTCCGCCCATCCCTCCCCTCGCCTGCTGGCGCCACGCCACCATCCCTTGCCGCGGGAACGGCAGCCCCCTCTGCCGGATGGAAAGGCAAGATGGCAAAGGAAATTTGTATATCCAGCACGCCCCATGAAACGCGGCTGGCAATTTTAGAAGACGATCAGCTGGCGGAAATCTACTACGAACGTGAAAACGAATATACGCTGGCAGGTTCCATTTACAACGGCCGCGTGACGCGCGTTCTCCCCGGAATGCAGTCGGCCTTCGTCGACATCGGACTGGAACGCGATGCGTTCCTGTATGTGACCGACTTTATCGAGCTCGAAGATCAGGAAGAGACCGACGAACTGGAAAAGGCTGCGGCGAGCGGCGCCGGTCAGGCTCCGCGGGCTGTTCGGCCAGCCGTCCCGGAGCGGGAAAGCCGGCAGGAAGCCGTTGAGCGTACGAGAAAGACCCAGGAACCCAAACGGCAGCCCGAGCCGCAACAGGAAGCCTGGACCGAAATCACGGAGACTGAAGCGCAGGCCGCTATTCCGGCCGCTGCCGTGGCTCCGTCAAATGCGAATCAGAGCGCTGCTGTCCCTGTCTCCGCCCCTGCCGCCAGTGAACAGGAAAGCGCGGGCAGCGCCCGGCGCTGGCGCGGACGGAGGCGACGCCGCGGAGGCCGGGGAACTGGAAGCGAAGATGTTGAACAACCAGCCGCGCCAGAGGACATTCAAGCTCCGGAGCTGCCGGCTGATCACGAGTTGGCCGGCGAGATTCACGCCGCCGGGGCCATCGAAGAGCGAGAGCCACAAGGAACGCCTGCCTGGCAGGAGAGGCCCGAAAGGGCCCAACCACCGAAGGAAGCGCCCGCGCCGCGCGGCAGCCAAAAGCCTGCTGCCTTTGTTCTGCCCGGGGAATCGCTCTCTAAGTACGGCAGTGCGCCCGTCGAGGAATCCCCGCAGCTCAGGACAGAGAACGTCGAGCCGCGCCCGGCCGTCACCTCAAAGCCCTCTACGCTGATTGAGGCGCCGCTCGAATGGGATCCGGAAAGCGGCCTGTTGCCGGGGGAATCGATCTCGCGGCGCGGCGATCGGAAACTCGAAGCTGCTGCTGCTGTGCCGGCTGAGGAGGCCACTCCGGCAGGGCAGCCCGAGCCTGCCGCCCAGACTCCGCCTGAAACCGTTGCGGATGACGAGATGCCGATTCAAACCGAAGCCAGCGACAAATTCGAGCCACGCAGGGACGAATTCGTTGAAGAGACTTTGGTAGAAGAGGCGGAGGAGATTTCGGCTTCTGAAGATGAGTTCGCCCATCCGGAGATGGGCGCTGGTCCGCCCGTTCTGGATTCTGAAGAGGAAGAACTTGAGGAAGAACTGGTGGAAGAAGCGGCCGATCGTTCGCCGGCTGATCCCGAAGCAGGGACCGAGCACGAGGAGGAGACGGAAGAGGCTGCCGCAACGACTTTGCCTGCGACCTTGCGGGAGGAGGAAGAGGGTGAGAACGAAGAGGGAGCAGAGCCGGAAGGTGATGCTTTCGCTTCGCACCGGGTAGATCCGCTCGCGCCGCAAGGCTTCAGGTTTTTCGGCTTCGGCAAGAAGAAGGAAAAGGAAGAGGCGAAACCGCTCGCCACTTCCGTGCCCTCGGTCTCGGCTTTTGCGCCAGGACGTGGGCTGGTTGAGGAAGAAGTTATTGAGGGCGAAGAGTTTGACGTTTCTCCGCGAACGCGCCAGCACAAGCCCAGTGTGCACGAGGACGACGACCTGGAGGAAAAGACTCTTGCGAAGCATCTGCGGATGCAACGGACCTTCGAGGAGAAGAGCGGGGAAGAAGGCCCCGACGCCGAGGAGGGCGAAGAGGAAACGCCTGCTTCGCCAGGCACGGGCGCCACATTCCGGCGGGAGCGCGGAGGCCGGGCGCGCCGGGGGCGCGGTGCAAGCCCTCAGGATGGGCGGCGCGGAATGACCCGGCGCGCGGCACAGACCTCCGAGCTGCCTATTATCAGCGACCTGCTCAAGACCGGCCAGGAGATCCTGGTGCAGATTGCCAAGGAGCCAATCGCGAAGAAAGGCGCGCGCATCACCAGCCACATCGCTTTGCCGGGCCGCTTTCTGGTCTTTATGCCGACCGTTTCGCACGTAGGCGTCAGCCGCAAGATCGCCTCCGATGAGGAGCGCCACCGCTTGAAGCGAATCCTGACACACGAGCGCGGCCAGCAACAGGGCGGCTTCATTGTGCGTACCGCCGCCGAGGGCGCCTCGGAAGAGGAGCTGCGCTCCGATCTGCGCTTCCTGATGAATCTGTGGAACGAGATCAAGCAGAGGTCGGACTCATCGAAATCGCCGGCGCTGATCTACCACGATCTTTCCCTGGTAGAGCGCATCCTGCGCGATCAGGTCAGCGCCAACTTCTCCAACATCTGGGTCGACTCGCAGGACGACTACGAGCGCATCGTACGCTTCCTGAACCGCTTTTCGCCCTCGCTTGTGCGGCGCGTCAAGCTCTACACCAAGGAAACTCCGCTCTTTGAGCATTTCGGCATTGAGGATGAGATCTCCAAGGCCCTGCGCTCGAAGGTGTGGCTGAAATCAGGCGGCTCGATCGTGATCAACCAGACCGAGGCGCTGGTGGCCATCGACATCAACACCGGCAAATATGTGGGCAAATCGGCTCGCCTCGAGGACACGATTCTGAAGACCAACCTCGATGCCGTGCCCGAGATTGTGCGCCAGATTCGCCTGCGCGACCTGGGCGGCATCATCGTCATCGACTTCATCGACATGGACGAGCGCAAGAACCGGTTCAAGGTGATGGCGGCTCTCGAAGAGGCCCTCAAAAGCGACCGCGCGCCAACCAAGGTTCTGCAGTTCAACGATTTCGGTCTCGTGGCGATTACGCGCAAGCGCGTCAAGCAGTCACTGGAGCGCACCCTGTCGGTTCCCTGCCCAATCTGCCAGGCAACGGGCATGGTCAAGAGCGCGACGACCGTGTGCAACGAGATCTACATCGAAATGCGCAAGATGAAAAAGCACTTCGAGAACGCCGACGTCATGCTGCGCGTGCACCCGGAGACCCTCAAAGTGCTCAAGGGCAACAATGGCCGCTGGTTGAGCGAGCTCGAGGAACTGGTCGGCAAGAACATCCTGCCCAAGAGCGATGCCACGCTTCAGCCCGAGCAGTTCGACATACAGGGGTAAGCGGAGTTAGCGGAGCTAGCGGGGCTGGCGGAGTTAGGCAGAGGCTGGAGCGCAAGCTCCGGCCTTCGCCGTCTTCATTGGGAATGATTGCAGATGGACGTTCACCGAATGACGTGAATCGGAACACCGAGGTCGAGGCCCGACCAGCTACGATCCGCCGTGTAAACCTCGGCCCCGAGCGCGATGCCCAAGGCAAGGCAACTGCGATCGCCGAGAGACAGGCCTAACCTCCCGGTGATTCGAACGAGATTGCCAGCCATCCTGGCCTGCTCACTTGTGTATGGCTCGGCGGCGCTGACCTGATCCAGGGCGTCTTCCCAGGCCTCGTCTGGATTGTAGCCTCGGCTGACAAGTATTGTTTGCACTTCCGCGAGATTAACCGTGCTGGCAACGGCATCCATGAGAACTTCATCCGTTAGATTTTCCACGCCCGGTTCTTCCAGCAACGACGCGAGGATAGCGGAGGCGTCCAGCACAACCTTACTCAAGCTCTTTTCTCGCTTCCTCGCGGCGCTTCGCGATTAATTCCTCCGACAGCAGGACGCCTTTGGGAATATACTTGCGCGCGCGCTCCTGGGCGCGGCGGATCCTGGCCCTTCTGGTGGAGACTTTGAGTTCGTAATCCTCAAACCGCAGTTCCACCGTGTCGCCGGCGTGAATCCCCATCGCCTCGCGGATGGCCGCAGGAATTACGATTCGGCCTTTTTCCCCGATCTGAACCCGCACCTGAAGTTCCATGGGTTCCTCCCCTCTATGTGACACTATACTACAACAGCGGAACAATTTGTACAAAGTGGCACTATTTGACTGTAATCCCACTGCATTTCAACCTTACTGAAGGCAACTTTGGTCTCAATCGGGCGTTTAAGCGTCTTATGCAGTTGAGATAGGCCTGTTTCTGGAGGTCAGAAATGTCACTTCCCCACAAATCGTCGCTCACTCTGAATGTCAGTATCCTCGGATTTTCCGCATTGATCGCTCTCGCTCAGGCCAATGCGCAATCTGTTGCAGTTTCCTCAACAACCAGTGCGCCTGCCTTCTCAGCGGCCGCTGAATCCAGTTCCCTCGAAACAGCTGATGCGGCGCTGCCCGTCAATCCGGCGGCTGAGCCTGCCGCGCGCTCGGCGCCGGCAGCAGGCGGCGGCCAGCAGTACGGCCGGAAGCAGAGCCTCATGAGCAAATGGACGTTCGTTGCCGGCGGCGGCGCCAACGCCCCCGTTGGCAACGATGCTCCATACATCACATGGGGCGGGAACTTCACCGTCGGCGCGGGCCTGCGGTTCAACAGATTTGTCTCAGGGCTGCTCGAGTATCAGTTCATGGACAATAAATTGCCGGGCGCATTCATCGCGGCGGCAAGCGACGCCAACGGGGGCGGCATCACCGGCGGCGACGCCCACATCAACGCGATTACGGGCTCTCCTGTCATCGATCTCAACAAGGGAAAGAATGGCGCCTACCTGGTTGGCGGCTGGGGTTTCTACCATAAGTCGACAAACTTCAGCGCAGCCGAGACTGCCTTCGATCCTTTTTTCGGCTACTACTCCGTGAATGTCACTGTCGCCTCTTTCACATCGAATCAATGGGGCGCCAACGGCGGCATAGGCATTTACCACCGGCTCGGTGGAGGCGGCAGGTATGGCGGCACCAACGAGAACCATACCAAGCTCTTTGCCGAGGCGCGCTACACGTACATTCACACGCCGCCCCTTACTCAAGCCAACGGTCTCGGCACAACCGAACTGATTCCAGTCACTTTCGGCGTGCGTTTCTAGAGCGTCAGAGGACTCCTGACGCGCGCAATTGCGCCAGCCCCCCGGCCAGCACGCCGAAGGGCGTGATGGCCACCAGCAGGAGCTGATACCAGATGGGCAGCTTGCCGCGCGACTGGAGCGCGCTGAGAGCGGCGAATCCCAGAAGCATGATGGCCAGCACCTCGACGTGCTGCAACGGATTGGCCTTCGCGGCCCAGGATGTTACCGAGCCTCCGGCCGCTGCGGCCAGAAACGACCCGCAGAGGTTGACGGCGATGTAGCCGGGGGCGGGCTTAGGCTGCGCGGCCCAACTGGGCGCGAGCACGCGCACCAGCCCGGCAACCGCGGCGATCACAAGCGCCGTCGAGCAAAAGCCCGCCGCGAGCGCCAAAAACGCGTGCAGAGCTACCACGGCCTTTCCTCCTGAGTGGGCGCGCCCACCTCGCCGCGCTCGATGCGGTCGAGAAACGTCCGCGCCAGCCGCCGCTCGCCAGGATGGCTTTCGCCGTGCATCGTGCACAGGTCGAGAAATTCGTCAGCGAGCGCGTTGCGCTGCTCCTCGTTCGCGTAAACGGCCTGCAGCGCCACGGCCAGCTCGCGCAGACGTGCGGCCTCGGGCCAGGGCCGTTCCTCGTCGACCGACTCGGAAAACAATCCGTGGCGGCCGCGCGCGCACTCATCCAGACAGGCCAGCAACTGCTCGCTGAAGACGCGAGCCAGCGCGTCAAGCTCCTCAGGATCGATCTGGTCACGCGGGTCCATCTTGGTGCTCTGCTATGTGCCTCTCTCCTCCATGTTACCGGCCTCTTGGCCCTGCTCACTTCGCCTGCATGGCGGCTTCAACCTCTTTGGCCGTGTGGGGCAGCGCGGCGTCCAGATCGGTGCTTACCATCGGCGCCCATATGGCCCAGGCCGTGCAGCCAGTATTTGCCCAGAGGCTCGCCGTCGAGGTTCTTGCCATGGGTATTGATGTAATTGCAGGCCGCGTTGTCGAGCGAGTTGGGATGGTTGCGGTCGATACGGACAGCACTGCTGCTGGCGTGGCGCATGCAATCAGCCTTACTCACCGCGATGCGGGTGTCAAGGGAGTTCAGACCAGGGCTGCGCAAGCAGCCGGCTCCGCCACGCGCGCCCGGTTTTCGTGGAGAGTGCGTTGAAACTCGGCCAGAGCAAGAGGGCGTCCGTAGAGCCAGCCTTGCGCGGAAATGGGGCGGGATGAGGTTGCGAAGTAGCTGGCCTGTTCGGTAGTCTCCACGCCTTCCACGATGACGCCGAGATCGAGCGTTTCGGCCATAGAGAGGATCTGGGGAAGGATCGAAACCGTGACCGATTCGGTGCCGATGGCTTGCGTGAAGGACTTGTCGATCTTGATTGCATCGACGGACAGGTCTTTGAGATACGCGAGACTGGAATAACCCGTGCCAAAATCGTCGATATGGATGTGGTGGCCGCGCCAGCGGAGAAGATGGATGGTCTCGATGGCGGCCCCGCGGTTCATCGTGGAACTCTCAGTAAGCTCGATTGTGAGACACGCAGGATCGATCTCGGCGCGCGCCAGCGTGCGTTCGAGCATGTCCGGGAATTCCGGATCGGCGAGATCGGCAGCGGATACGTTGAGACTGACCCGAAAATCGGGCTGGGTGCGGAGCATATTTCCGAAATCGTCCAGTATGTGGCGCAGCACCAGGCGGGTAAGCTCTCCGACGAAGCCGTTCTTCTCGGCGGTGCGGACGAAGACATCGGGGCCGACGGATGTGCCGTCTTCGTCGGTCCAGCGTGCCAGCGCCTCGGCGCCGATAATTCGGCCGTCCTCCATATCCACGATGGGCTGATACACCACGCGCAGCTCTTCGCGGCGGATAGCGCGGCGAAGTTGCTGCTCCATGCTCTTGTTGCGGCGATAGAGAAGCGAGAAGATCAGGCCAAGCAGTCCGCCTGCAATTCCCGTAAGCGCAATGCAACTATTGAAGCGGGTCCGGTTAGCGGTCACCACTTCAGGTAGAGAACCCCAGGACGTGGCGCATTGGAAATAGCGGATGGAGCAGCGTGTTGCGTAGAGGCTGCTCCCCAGGCGACCCTCGCCCTCCGTAGCCAGTATTTCCGGAGGAGCTTGAAAGTCTTCGCCCAGCAGCCGGCCTCGGGTTTGAGTCGGGGCATCCGTGTCCGTGATCGTCAAATGCATGGGCGCGGGCTGCATGTACATCTGCGTGAGAGGTGTATAGACAACGAAAAAGTCGCCGCGGCCCAGCGCCATGGTCGCCACGCCGGTGTTCTGGTAGGGGGCAGGGTTCATGTAAATGACCGTGCCGTCCTGCTGGGTGAAGTTCGGCCGGGAGGCAGCGTTTAGCGGGGAAGGCTTCCCGGTGGCGGCCGAGCACTGGATGCGGTCGTCCTTCATTCGTCCCGCATCCTTGAGAAAATCGGATTCGAAGATAAGGGCGCGGAAATAGGCGACCTCGGAACTGGAGCATGCGGGCAACTGGGAGGCGTCCAAGGCGGTGAGAGCTGTGCGCAGTTCGCCGGCGGACGCTTCGCCCTCAGTCATGATCTGGGTTGCATACTGTGTGAGATGGCCCCGTGTGATGTATTCCGTCAATTTCCAGGCAAAAAAATAGCCCGCCAGGAGTCCGGCGGCGGCAAAGATTAAAGTGACCGCAATGATATTCACCAAGCGCTGCTTCGAAGTCGGCATACGAACTCGCCCCAAAAAGGGTTTGGCCCAGGCACGAAACGCGACGCAGATGCCGAGAGGCTGGATTCAATATCGGATGAAATGAAGAAGACCTTTGAACCTGTCCAAGAAAGAATCATCGATTGAATCGAGAAGATTCAAGAATACAACAAGGACAGTGCATGGAATTCTTTCGTGTGTCACGCAGACTATCACAGAAGGGTTCGCTGGATGTCTTCCAAATACATCGACGCCGAATGAATTTTTGTTCAATTAATGGATGGGATGCAAACCCCTCGGAAGATCCAAAGGAATCACCTGTGGGAATGTCATCATTTTGCGGCCCGGATCATCGCCTCAAGGCTGCGCTCCACGTCCTCGTCGCGAGTGGCCCAGGAGGAGACGCTGATGCGCATGGCAGTCTGGCCCTGCCAGACGGTTGAGCCGCACCAGCAGGTGCCGTCCTGCTGAATGCGCCTGATCGTTTGCAAGGTCTTTTCCGCCGAGCCGAAGCTGACAAGCACCTGATTGATGACTACGTCATTGAGAATACGGAATCCTGCCGCCTTCAGCCCCTCGGCGAAGCGTCTTGCATGACGCGAAGTGCGCTCCACGATGCGGGCGACTCCCTCGCGGCCCAGCGCCCGCAGCACGGCCCATAACTCAACCCCGCGCGCGCGGCGTGACAGCTCCGGGTTGTGATCGGATGGCTCGCGATGCGCGCCCAGCGCAAGATAAGGAGCCTTGATCGCCATGGCCCCGCGCAGCGCTTGCTCGTTGCGAACCAGCGCCACGCCGCAGTCGTAGCCTGCATTCGGCCACTTATGCGCGTCGGTAGCCCAGGAGTCGGCCAGTCCAAAGCCGTGGGTCAGGTGACGGTATTCCGGCGACGCAGTAGCCCATAGGCCAAAAGCGCCGTCGACGTGAATCCAAGCGCCTCTTTCCCGGGCATCGGGGCAGATTGCAGCGGCAGGGTCGAAGGCGCCGGTGTTCACGTTGCCGGCCTGCAGGCAAAGGATGGTGCGGTTGTCGAGATGGGGCACGGCGTCGGCGCGCATGCGGCCCTGGCCGTCGGCCGGAACGCGGACCACCCGATTGCGCCCCATGCCCAGCATGCCCAGGGCCTTGTTCACGGATGCGTGGGCCTCAACCCCCATGACCACTGTGATCGGTGGCGCTCCGAACAGGCCGTCAGATTCCACGTCCCAGCCATCGCGTTCCAGAATGGTGTGGCGCGCTGCGGCAAGAGCGGTAAAGTTCGCCATGGTTGCCCCGGTGACGACCGCCCCGCCGCAACCCTCGGGCAGGCCGAGCAGATCGCGCACCCAGCCCAGCGCAATCTCCTCAAGCGTAATGGCGGCCGGGGACTGCGCGAAAAATGCCGCATTCTGGTCCCACGTGCTCACCTGCCAGGCAGCCGCCAAAGCCGCCGGCAGGCAACCTCCGTTCACAAACCCGAAGTTGCGCCCTGAGGTCTTGCATACCGTAGCCGGCGCAGCATACTGCTCCAGCAGCGATAACACTTCCTCGGCGCTCGATTCATGCTCCGGTAGCGGTGTTTGCAGGGCTGCAAGAGCCTCGATGGCCTCCGGCGTTGGAGCTACCGGCCTGGAGTCTTCGTGATTCAGGTAGTCCAGGGCGGCCTGGGCGGCGTGGCGCAGCAGCGCAGTGCGCGCCTCGATCGCGTCTTCTTTGTGGGAGAGTGCGGGCAGCGAACCGGAGTGGTGAGAGACGGCCATAGGGAACCAGTTCAAGTCTAGCACTGCCGCAAATTTGGGCGTTCAGTGCGCTGGTAGATCAGTTTGATCGCGAATTCCCTCAGCGGCTAAAGCCCCGCTTTTTTTCGAAGCCCGTACCCTTCAATGCCAAGGGTTCACTTTGGCGTGCCGCTCCGCGGCTCCTTCACCCGGGGCAGCAGATCGCGCACGGCTTCGATCGTCAACGGCTTGGCGACGTACTCATCCACCCCGTGCGCCTTCGCTGAACGGTTGTAGGCATGAACTTCCGTCTGGGACATTGCCGTGAGAATCACCGCGTATGCCTTCTGCGTGGCCGGGCTCGTCCGCAGCGCCCGGATCACATCTCTGCCAGACACGTCAGGCAGGTGCAGGTCGCACAGGATCAGTTGAGGCCGGAACTTCGACGCTGCATCCAGAGCTTGCTGGCCCGAGTTTGCCACGCGCACCTCAAGGCCTTCGCCGCGCAACATCTTCGCGGTCAGTTCGGCCAGTTCGGCGTGGTCCTCCACAAGCAGCACGCGCAGAGACTTGCGCTTTGGGGGTGCTTCGCGAGCCTCGACGCTTGCCTTCGATCCAGACTTCCCCGACTGCCCATGACCGTCGAGCGCGGCCAGTATTTCCGAAAGCCCCACGGGTTTTACGAGATAGTCATCGAAGGCATCGCTGGATTTCCCTGTCTGCGGCCGCCGCTTGAAGCCCGAGATGGCGACAAACAGCGCTCTCCGCAACTCCGGTTTCTCTCTCAGCTTCGCCGCCAGCTCATATCCGTCCATGTCCGGCAAACCGATGTCGATCAGCATCGCATCGGGCTTCAGGCGCGGAATGCGCGCCAGTGCCGAAGCTGCATTCGCGAACAGCACCACCTTGTGCCCAGCCTGTTCCAGGCCCATGGCGCGGGTGCGGGCCACGTCGGGATTGTCTTCAACGATGGCGATGGAAAGGGAACGCTGCGAGCGTGGCGCGGTTTCTTTGGGGCCAGCATGGCGAGCCGCCGCGGGGGCTTTCACCCACGGCAGCCTCACCGTGAATTCGCTGCCCGTTCCCAGTCCGCCGCTTTCCACCGCGATGGTTCCGCCGTGCAGTTCCACAAGGCGCTTTACCAAAGACAGGCCGATCCCTAGGCCGGCCTGGGAGCTTTCCCCGTTTTGCACCCCTCTCGTGAACGGTTCGAAAATGGACGCCTGTATCTCGGGCGGAATGCCGTGGCCATTGTCTTTGCATCGGATGACAATCTCGGCGCCCTCTGAGGAGCCGGACAACTCAATTCTGCCCCTTTGCTTGGTGTATTTGGAGGCGTTGTCGAGCAGGTTGGCAACCACCTGCTCCAGCCGCACTCTGTCCGCCAGGAACAGCACGGGCTCGGAAGGCAGCCGAATGACCAGTTTCTGCTTACGGCCGGAGATAGCCGACTGGGCAACCATAGCCGCCGCTTTCAGCAGATCCAGAAGATCCACGGCTTCCTTCTGTAGCGCAATTCTGCCCTGCTCGATACGTGATATTTCCAGCAGGTCGTCCACCAGCCGCCGCAACACCTGGATCTGCCGGCCCATCAACTCTTCCAGCGAGGAGCGCTCCCTGGAGCTCGCGCCGGCAAGCAGCCCCACCGCGCTGTTCATGGCTGCCAGTGGATTCCTTAGCTCGTGGCCGAGCATGGCGAGGAACTTGTCCTTGGCCTGATTCTGCCTTTCGACTTCCTTCTCCATTCTCTTGCGCTCGGTAATATCGAGAAACGCCGCCACGGCTCCGCGGGGCTTGCCGTCCAGCCGCAGCAGGGGCACGGCGTCGCCAACCAGCGTACGGCGCTCGCCATCCGGAAAAGCGATCTCAAACTCGTACTCCCGAACCGGCTGCCCGGTGGAAGCGGCGACCCGAATGGGTAAATCGCGAATGGGCATCTGGCGGCCATCCCGAATGACAGTAAAATGGGCCTGTCCCTGGCCTTCCGGCGCCGCACTGGAGAAATTAGTGCCCGCGGGAAGGCGCAGCAACTCATAGGCTGTGCTGTTTCCCACGACCACGCTGCATTTGCGGTCACGGGAAATAAGCATGGCCACGGGCGCTGTCTCCAGAATCGCCGCCATATCGGCCGCTCTCGCCCGCTCCCGCTCCTCGCTGGCGCGAAGAGCGCGCTCCGCTCGCAATCGGATCAGCACCTGCACCGTGGCTCCACTCAGGGCCTCCAGGCACTCCAGGTCCTGCTGGCGGTACCCTCCTTCCCGGTTGCCAACGGCGACCACGCCAATTGTTTTGCCGTCATGTTCCATGGGCATGCCGAGGAACGCCTTCAATGACGGGTGTCCGTCCGGCGTGCAAATGCCGTCGGGATGCGAAGCAGGATCGTTGGCAAAGAAACCCTTTCCGTCCAGAAGCACTCGCTCGAAGGTGCCGCAAATCCCGTCGCGGAGAGCGGGCCTTCCCTGGCCGGTGGCATCGGTTATCCGGCAAGTTTCGCAGCCCCCGTCGCTAATGGCGATATTGCCAAACTGCCCCGCGGCGTCGATCCCGCGAATGAAGCCAAATTTGCTCTCGGTCGCCTCTTCGATTACGGCCAGGCACTGGCGGCCCAGCTCTTTCTCGTCGATATCCAACAGCGCCTTCGAGATAATCCGGTTCACCGCCGCATTGATCTTGTTATGCTGCGAGGACCTCTCCTCTGCCTGCTTGCGCTCGGTGATATCGCTGGCCGCGCCGAACCATTCGAAAACCTCGCCATCTGCATTCTGGATGGGGATCGCCCGGGTATGCGCCCAGCCCACGGCGCCATCCGCGTGCAGCGTCCGGTGTTCGAGTTCGAAGTTATCTTTGGTTCGGAGGGCCTCTTCAATCGCCGCTTTCACGCGCGGCAGGTCGTCGCGATAAACGTATTTTTCAAGCCAGTTCGTGGTCGGTTTGTCGGTGTCGTCGACAAGGCCCCGGCCATCGAGAGAGAGCAGGATTGTCGAATTTGCGTTCACTCGAAAAACGACATCGGAGGTGGCGGTCACCAGAGCACCGAAGCGCGCCTCGGCTTCGCGCTGGGCCTCATTCGCCGCAACCTGTCTGGTCACATCCCAGACAAGCGCCAGAAGGCACGGTTCGCCGTCTTCCGCTGCGGGCAGTGGCACAACCTGGCCCGCCCACCTTGCATCGGGTCTTCCCGGGATGGGGGCTTGTGACCCTCCGAGAATCCAGGGTTCGCCCGTTTCAATCACCTTGAGGAGCCGGGCCTCTGCGCCGGCGGCTGTGGCCTCTGAAAACACTTCCCCATACCGCCGCCCGATGAGTTCGGTTTCGGGCTCAACCATTGCCTGAAATGTCGGATTGACCAGCTCATATCGCAAGTCACGCCCTCTGAGGACAGCGATGCCATAGGGCGCATGGGCGAGAAGGCTCGCAAGGAACTCCTGCTGCCAGCCCCGCTCGAGCGCAGCGATCCGCTGCCGAAGCTGCCGAACTTCGGCTTCGAGGGCAAGCTTTGTTGATCTCTCAGTGCTCATGACGGGGACTCGTTGGATTGATTTGTAATGGGGACCGGTTGTTTTCTGTTTAATCTTAGGGAAATTCATCATACAAGACGGCGACATCGAGTTCAACAGGAACTTTTGGACGCTCGTAAATGCAGGTGTTGAGATTTGCGGGTAGTTTGTGTGCAACAGCGAAGGCCGCTTATCAGCCAGAGACATCCTGTGTATTGACTCGCCATGCGGACCAGGAATTCCTCGGGACAGCAAGCCAGCAGGCCTGCGTTACAAGGTATTCATGCAGGTGGCCGAAACTGAAACGCCCCCGGCTGTGCGGGGGCGTCTCAGGCTCGCTTGAATTGAAGGTTAGAAGGTGAAACGGGCTCCGAACTCGCCAATGAACGCCTTGGCGGTATTGTTGCCCGAGGGATTCGCGAATCCGGCAGGTTTGCCAAAGCTGCTGGAACCGATGTTGTAAACGTAGTTGTTCGCGTAGTTGGCGTGGTTGGTGAGGTCGAAACCCTGGAAGCTGATCTGCAGGCGGCGGGTTTCGCCGAACTTGAAGTTCTTGCTGATGCGGGCGTCAAGTTCGAAGAATGGCGATCCGCGCATTGTGTCGTAAGGCACGATGTGGCATTGGCTCAATGCAAGACACTCTTGCGCCGCTGAAGCGTCAGACGAATCGGCGTACGTCTGGTAGGCAGTCGGGTTGGAGTTGGGTACGATCACCGGGCGGGAATATCCGCTGCCCAGACCCAGGATGTCGTATCCAGCGTTGAGGTCATAGGGACGGGCCGATCCGGCCTGCAGAATGGGGGCGACTTCAATTCCCAGTGGCAACAGAGCCTGGCCGCTCATTGTCAGGTGATGAAGCTCGTCGTACGGAGTGGGGCCGAAGTCCCATTTGGCGAGCGGGTGACGCGGGTCGTGCGGGTAGTTGTGATAGCTCGAGGCGGAAGTGCTGACGCTGGTTGGATTGCCGCCCGACGCGATCCCGTAGCCCACGGCGTGCGATAAGGTGTAATTGGCGTTGAGGCTGAGGTGCTTGTCGAGCTGGTGGCGAACGCTGATAATCATGCCGTCGTAACGGGTACGGCCGATCGCTCGATTATCCATGGTACGGCCCAGTTCGCAGTAACCCTCGGGGCAGTACCCTGAGGCCGACAGCGAGGCGTAGGCCGCATCCATTATGCGAACGCCGGTCGCTGGATCGATGTAGTTGATGTTGACGTCGACGTTGGAGTGCAGGCCCAGCATGTGGGTGTAGTCCGCCTCAAGCACCCAGTTCGGCGCTACGAGCCACTGGTAGCCGAAGTTGAACTCCTGCGATAGCGGGTTGCGGTAATTGGGGTCCATCGTGCGCCCGGTCGAACCGCTCAGCAAATATTCCGTTGCGGCAGGAATGGAATTGGTGACGGTGGAGACATTGGCGGCCGAATACACAAAGCTGCTCAGCGGAATGTTGAGACCCGGAACATTGGCGGATCCAGCTGATGGAGATCGGCCTGCTGATAGACGGTCTTGTTCGCCATCTGCTCCATCCACAAAGGAATGTTCTGGAAGACATCGCCGTAATAGAGGCCGTAGCCGCCGCGCAAAACGTGTTTGCCGGCGCCGGTCAGGTCATAGGAAAAGCCGATGCGCGGACTGAAGTCAAGATTGTCGTCGTGCGGCAGAGTGCCGTAAGGGCTCTTCAACTGTACGAGTTCGAGGAAGGTTTGGCTGGGACCATCGCCGAGCCGCCGATCAGGTTGACGTCCTTATCCCAGCGCACGCCCAGGTTCAGGGTCAGGCGGCGATTCACCTTCCAGTCGTCTTGGGCGTAGATGCCGATCTGCTTGGTGCCGCCCGGCACGTTGGTGGCTGGATCGCCATCGGAAATGCTCATGCCCGAAACCAGTCCAGGAGTGTCGAAGCCCTGAGGATAGAGCCAGGATGGCGGCTACGTCCTTGTTGTAGTCCATTTCAAGTGTGGCATTGGCGGCAAAGAAGCCTCCCAGTAGCGGCTCCCAGACGTAGTCGAAGCCGCCCGAGAGGGTGTGCTTGCCGTAGTTCTTGGTGACGTCATCCTTGAACTGGAACTTGCGCTGGAACGACTGCTGCGAGACGTTGGGGCTCATGCCCATCCAGGCGCCCGACGGAAAATCGATGTAGGGGGCGCTGGGATTCTTGGTGTTGATATTGTTGTTCCAGTATTGGGTGCCGATGGTGAACGCATTCACCAGAGTGGGGGTCAAGACCGAGTTGAGGGTCAGGTTGGCAATTTCCATGTGATTGACGGTGAAGTTGCCCACGCTCAGATCGCCAAGGCCGTCTTCCTGATCGTTCAGCCCATTGTTTGACTGTTGCGAAATGCTCAGGTAAGCCGACTCCTTATCGCTGAACTTGTAGTCCAGGCGGCCGTTGTAGCGGTTCTCGAAGAACGGCGTCGGAACAACCGCGGCTGGAACCGCGCCGAGCGGTGCCGCCAGCGTCAGTTCTGCAAACGCCGCGGAATCCTCGGCTATGCTGGTCTTTTCGCGCTCACGCTCGTACGCAAAAAACCCGAGGAATTTGTTCTTGACAATGGGCCCGCCAGCCGAACCACCGAAGAACTGGCGGCTATAGGGCGGATTGGCGTGATTGCCGGAGGGATCGACCGTGTCGGCATTGAACTGCTGCTCGCGGAAATAGCTGAACGCCGAGCCGTGATACTTGTTTGTGCCCGACTTGGTGATCATGTTGATGGCTGCGCCTTCCGAGCGGCCATTGGCGGCCGAGAAGCGCTCGGTGCTGATGACGAACTCCTGCACTCCCTCAAGAGGCAGCTGCATCACGGTGCCGCCGACGGTGCTGTCTTTGTTGTCGATGCCGTTGACGGTGATGTTGACTTCGCGGCCGACGTTGCCGTTAACAGAAAGTACCGCGGAGCGGTTCTTGGTGGGGTCGAATGAATCGGCCTGTTTAACGCCGGGGGCGAGGTAAGCCAGGTTGGCGGCATCGCGGCCCAGCAGGGGCAATTCTTCAACTTCTGAAGGAGTGACTTGCTGGCTGACACTGGTGTTGGTCACGTCAAGCAGCACATTCGTGGCGTCGACTTCGACAACCTGTTCGACCTTGCCTGGTTTGAGAGTGAAGTTGCCTGTGATGGTCTGCCCAACAAGCAGATCAACCTTGACAACTCCGGTTGTGAATCCATCTTTGACTGCAGTCACTGCATAGGGGCCCGGCTGCAATTCGGTGAAGAGATAGATGCCGGTATCGCCTGTCGTGACTGTGCGCTTCACGCTGGTTTCGGTATTTGTTGCGGTGACTTTTGCGCCAACGATCACAGCTTGCGATGAATCGGTGATCGCGCCCTGGATAGTACCTGTCGATGTAGCTTGAGAATGAAGCTGCACCTGCATCGCCAATGCAAATAGGGGAAGCAAGAGCAGCTTTGCGTTCAGTTTCATGGGTCCTCCATAATGGGTTGGGCTCGAATGGTTGCTAATTCTAACAGAAATAACGCGGTTAATGAAGAATTATTCGCGTTGTCACGTTAGGTTAATCTGCTCTCAGGATACCAAAGGGCGCCGCGCGGCCGGTCTTTCGCGTGTTCTTTGTGGAAGAGGAGGAGAAGCACGAGCCTCGTCACAAACCGTATTCTGGTTCCATGAGAGGTCTTTGTGCGTGGGCTGCCGCCTTCGCCTGTCTTTCGGCTGGAATGGCGCTCCGTGCGCAGGCTCCGGCGGTCACGCTTACGCCGGCTGTGGTTGTCGCCGGATCGCCGCTACTGGTTCGCGTGGATGCGCCAGAGGCCCAATCCGTTGGCGGCGAGTGGATGGGCCGCAAGCTCTCTTTCTTTCGCGGCAAGCAAGCAGGCACATGGTATGCGCTGGCCGGAATCGATGTAGAAGCTTCCCCCGGCCCCTCGATGCTCCACATCACGGCGCAAACCAGCGGCGGCGCGCTCGACCTGAGCCGCAGCGTGGAGATTCATGAGGGGCGCTACCGCACAGAAACCCTCTCGGTCGCGCCGGAGTTTGTGCAGCCAGGGCCCGAGGCGCTCAAGCAGATTGAGACAGAGAAAGCGCTCAAGGAGAAGATTTTTTCCGCAAGCGCTCCGGAGCCGATCTGGAGCGGAAATTTCCACCGTCCGGTGGCGGCCCATTCCACCGACAGCTTCGGCGTGCGCCGCACCTTCAACGGAAAGCTCGAAAGCGTGCACAAGGGGATGGACTTCCGCGCTGCAACCGGCACCGAAGTCCGCGCGGGCAACAGCGGCGTGGTGGTGCTGGCGCGGCCGCTCTACTACGAAGGCAACTGCGTGGTGATCGACCACGGCATGGGGCTCTACACGATCTCCATGCACCTGAGCCGCATCGACGTGCGCGAGGGCCAGCACGTGAAGGGGGACGACCGCGTGGGCCTGAGCGGCGCAACCGGCCGCGTCACCGGCCCGCACCTGCACTGGGCCGTGCGCTGGCAGGACGCCTATCTCGACCCCGCCCAACTGCTGACAATGAATCTGAGCGGGATTCGGTGAACTTCCGGCTCGCTGTTTCAGCGATCAGTTCGCCTTCGACATCGCACGGCAGGAGCGGCAATTCCGAACGGGCATTCAGCGGTTCCATGAGCGATTCCATGTTTGACCGTGCATCCACGCTGCCCGTATCATCAATGGAGTGAGAGCGCGTAGTTCGCGCCCCTGCTTGGCCTTGCCGGTCCTCGTCCGGTTCCTTTCAGGCGGAGTAGCTCAGATGGTTAGAGCGTGGGATTCATAACCCCAAGGTCGACGGTTCGATCCCGTCCTCCGCCACCAATTCCCCTCCGAACGTATCCCCGATAGATCAGCACTTCTGACTGTCGGCTTCGATCGGTCCCCCTGAAGTCCGGCGACCTTGGCAGGCTTTCGCATCAGCGGCAGCAGATCGCCCGCGGGTTCCGGCCGGAGTACTTCAAGCACGCGGGCTGGCATGCGCTGATTTTCATTTCTGCTGCTTGGCAATCTCGTCGCTCGCCCACGCCGCGTTATTCTTTGCAATCTGCAGCGTGGGATCGCTTGCAAGCGCCTTTTGGAACCAGGTTAGCGCCACTTTCGGCTCTCCCTTCGACATGTAGGCCACACCAATATTATTCGCAGCCAGCGCGCTGTGCGGGTCGACTGCCAACGCACGGCGCCAGGCATTGATCGCATCGTCGTAGCTGCCGATGTGCAGAAGATTCAATCCCTCGGCAATGTACTCCGTGGCAGTCCGCGCCGCGGGGGCTTTCTGTTCCATATCGGCCACGGATTTTTGCGCTTTGGCCACCTCGTCCTGCGCCCACCTCAAATTGTTGCGGGCCAGCTGAAAGTTGGGATCAATGCCAATCGCCTTATTGCAGGCGCTCACGGCCTGCGGGTACTCCGCCAGCATGTTATGCGCAACGCAGATATCGTTCCAGGCCAGGGCATTGTTCGGGTTCCCGGCAACCAGAGCATTCAGAATGGGAAGCGCACGGCCAGGTTGGTTTGTGCGGATATAACTGAGCGAAAGGTTGATGCCGCTGGCCGCCGTCGGTTCGGAACGTACAACAGCTTCGGACCCTCGCGTGTCGGCTGAAGCCTGGTTGGAGGAGCCGTAGTAGGTGACAAGGTAAGCGACCGGAAGAGCAAGAATCACACATGCGGAAATTGACGCAGTGGCAATGTCTCGCAAAGAGCGGCGCCGGACCGGATCCGGTGAACTGGCCTGCTCAAGAGTGCCCGCCGCGGAAAGCTGCCTTTCGTCTGACATGAGGTTTCTCCAATCGCATTAACGAAGAGACTCGGCCGGTGCGGGGAGTGGTGGAACCCCAAGGACAGGCCGTAAGGCCAGGTCCTGAAAGCCAGTCGCGAGAAACTTGTCGCTAGCGTAGTTAAAGTCGCGAAGAGCCGCCACCACCAGAACGAATCCGAGAATGGCCCAGGCGGCTTGCCGGCCCAGCGGGATCACGAGCCTGAAAAGAAGAGGCAGGATAACGCCAACCCCGAGTCCGGCCAGCATGCAGATGGTGCCGTACACGGGGGCGGTATAGCGAAAGTTGTCTCGCTGCATTGCCACCTGGATGAGGGGCATGCAGAAAGAAATCAAAGTGAGGCCGAGAGTCAGATCGAGGCGCCCGAATGAGCGCGCCCGGACCCAGCGGTAAATCGCTGTCAGGGCGCCCGTCAGCGCTGCGAGGACAACAACGGGAGAGGTCCGGAAAAATGCCGCCGGAAACATCCACGCCGGTCCGGTATCGTATTGAATGTCGTAGGGGTTGATGCCTTGAGGGTTGGAGGGGTTGAGGCCCGAATATTTTGCGAGCTCACGCTCAACCACGATCATTTGGTGCAGCCCACCATGAATCCACGACAGCACGGCGAGAGGATGTCCCATCCATAGTTGAAAGTTGAGCGGCGGTTCAGCCTGATTCTGAAAGAATCGGGTTGCCAAACCTTGAAGGGAGAACCGCCGTGAAGAAAACGTACCATACGATACGCAATCAAGGGAAAGTCAACGAGCAGGAGCTGGCCGCTTTCTGGCGAAGAATGGGCAGGCGTTGTTGCCCATGGTGGATCTGATCGAGCAATGCCAGGTGGCCTGTGACGAACTGATCGACGTCACCGGACGCGCGGCCATTCAGGCCGTGTTGCAACTTTCGGCCATGGAGGCCGCAGGCGGCCCGCAGCAGCAGGGCAAGCGGCGCTCGGGCGACGTGGTTTTCTACGGTCGACAGGCCGGCCAGGTGCTTCTGAGCGACCGCAAGTTGGAAGTTGAGCGGCCCCGCTTGCGGAGCAAAGGCCGGCGGAGCCAGGAAGTGGAAGTTCCCGCCTACGCGGCCATGCAAAACCCAACGCCGATGGGCGCGCGCATGCTGGACATCCTGCTGCACGGGGTTTCCACGCGCAACTACAAGCAAGTCATCCCCAAGATGGCGGAGACGGCGGGCGTGTCGCGCTCGGCGGTGAGCCGGGCGGCGATCGAGGCCTCCGAAGCCGAGGTGGAGGCGCTGCTCGGGCGGCGTTTCGACGAGCTGAAACTGCTGGTGATCTACATCGACGGACTCATCTTCGGCGACTACACCATGATCGGTGCGGTGGGCGTGGACAGCGAGGGCCACAAGCATGTGCTGGGCATTCGCGAGGGCGCCACGGAAAACTCCACCGTGGTGGCCGAGCTGCTGGAAGACATCGTCGCGCGCGGCGTCGATGCCCAGCGCAAAATGCTCTTCGTCATCGATGGGTCGAAGGCGCTGCGGGCGGCCATCAACGCCGTCTTCGGCAGCCATCAGCCGGTGCAACGCTGTCGCGCCCACAAGCTGCGCAATGTGCTCGACTATCTGCCCAAGGACGACAAGCCGCAGGTCAAAAGCCTGTTGCGGGCAGCCTGGAAACTGGACCCCGACAAAGGCATGGCACGGATCAAGAAACTGGCGGCATGGCTGGACCAGAAGTATCCGCAGGCGGCGGCCAGCCTGCTGGAGGGTCTGGAGGAGTGCTTCACCATTAACCGGCTGGACCTGCCGCCGGCGCTGCACCGCTGTCTGGCCACCACCAACATCATCGAGAGCCCGCACGCCGGAGTCCGCATCCAGACCCGCCGCGTCACTCACTGGCAGAACGGCAGAATGGTGTTGCGCTGGATGGCTTCGGCGTTCCTCAGAACCGAGAAACGCTTCAAACGCATCATGGGACACCGCGATCTGTGGGCGCTGGAAGCGATCCTCAACCCGACTGCGACCGCCAGCCAAAAGGCGGCGTAGTAACATCAACCTAACCGCCGCACGCCACTTTCAACTGGCAGCGGGACATCCTCCACGGCGACGTTAACCAATAGAGCCGCAATTGCAGTGGAAACCGTATAAATTACAGCGCGGCGATCGCGTTTGAAAAGGAAATGAACCGTGAGCCCACCCATACAGAGCAGAAAGAAGATTTCGGCATTCGTCTTCGTCGTGATCAATAGAATTCCGAGGATTGCCAGGGCGGCCAGCGCGGTGAGGCGGCGAGTGCGTTCGGCGTGCGAGACATAAGCAGCGAGCGAGAAGATTGCGAGAGAACAGAGCGCGATGAATGAGTCCTGCCATGCACGACGACAGATCGTGAGGTCGAATGGAAAAACGGCGTAGAACACCGTGGCGGCAACGGCCGCGGGCGCGGACAGCATGCGATACGAGGTGAATGCAAGAAGGGAAAGCGTAGCGAAACTGCAAAGAAGGGAAAGAAGGGCCCCAGCCACGGCAGATGTATTGCCCGTGAGGCGCATGAAGGCGGCCAGCACCGATAAAAAGCCAACACGCGTAGGCGGCGGGTCACGCGAAACCATGACCGGATTCGCCGCGAGTTCGCGCGTCAGCTCCTGAATGCCCGTCATTCCCTGCGCAACCAGGACGTCGGCTTGCCTCGTATAGGTGCCCTCATCGGGGCTTCGCGCAATTCCTGGATCGAAATCGTGAATGCGCAGCGCCATGCCGATGAATACAACGCCGACCAACAAGACGACCAGTGCGCGGACACTCCGCTCCGGAGCGGATGAGCCCCCTGCAACTAGTTTGGAATTCTGCTGCCGCAAGCCACTCATAGATCTGAGTTCCTCGATCAATGTTCGCTGATTCTCTTTCGGAAGAATACCTGTACGAGGGCTTCTGCGCAATTTGGAAATCGGGCTTGAGTCGCAAAGCAAGTGTGCCCGCTCGTGATCTAGGTTAAAACCGGGACTCAGGAATGCGCGCGGCCTGTCTCCCCAGGAATCGTTCCCGGTTGTACCTGCCGTATCCTCCATTCCCTCTCCGCACCATTTACTGGCCGGCTTTCACCTCGTCTGGCAAACCCGGCACCCCCTCTCTGCATCTTTAAGATTTGCAGCCCATCTGGCTAATCTCTGTCTGTACGCATCACCGTTTGTTTCACCTGATTCGCCAGAACTGCGTCAGTGATTTCCGCTATTGAGGTCGATGGCAAATGAAGCCTCCAAATGGTCGCAGGCGCGTTGTCATCGAAGAAGTAAGCCCGCAAGTCGATGGCGGGCGTCACGCCGTTCGCCGCATCGCCGGCGACGAGGTTGCGGTAACAGCCGCCATTTACGCGGACGGCAGGGACGAGGTGGCGGCACGCCTGCTCTACCGCCATTCGGGCGACAAGCAATGGTGGTTTGCGCCCATGTACGCCCTTGGAAACGATCTGTGGAGAGGGACGTTTCGCGTGGACAAACTCGGCGCCTGGAGCTTCTGCCTGCTCGGCTGGGTGGACCATTTTCGAACCTGGTCCGACGATCTGAAGAAGCGCATTGCCGCGCAGGCCGATCCGGCCCAGGCCGATTCATTGTCGATCGATGCAATGCCCGCCGCGGCTCCGAAGCCGGCAGCCGGACTGAACGCGGGCTCCAATCCCGCCGCGCAGGACATTCCCAAGATCGGCCGCGGGGCCGGTGAAAGCCTCCTTGTCGATGACCTGCTGAGCGGCGCGCAATACGTCTGGCGCGATCGAAATTATGTTGCGCTGCGGCCCGGAGTTCAGCCGGCCCACATCTTCCGCGTGAGCTCGGTGCAGTGACGATTGACTGAAGTTGTCCGGAGAAGAGACAAGTGAAGAAGATCGCCAGCGCAACAGATCCGCTGTGGTATAAAGACGCGATCATCTACGAGCTGCACGTGCGCGCATTTGCCGATTCCAATAACGACGGCATCGGCGATTTCCCCGGGCTGCTGAGCAGGCTCGATTACCTGAAAGACCTGGGCATTACCTGCATCTGGCTGCTGCCATTCTTTTCTTCTCCGCTGCGCGATGACGGCTATGACATCTCCAATTACACCGAGGTCAATCCTTCGTATGGAACGCTGAACGACTTCAAGGCCTTTCTCGATGCGGCTCATCGGCGGGGCATGCAAGTCATGATCGAACTGGTGGTGAACCATACGAGCGATCAGCATCCCTGGTTCAAGGCGGCGCGGCTGGCGGCTCCCGGCTCGCCCGAGCGCGACAGATACGTCTGGTCCGACACCCCTGATAAATACAAGCAAGCTCGCATTATCTTCACCGACACGGAGAAATCGAACTGGGCCTGGGATGAAACCGCCAAGGCCTATTACTGGCACCGCTTCTTTTCGCACCAGCCCGATCTGAACTATGACAATCCGCAGGTGCTCGAGGACGTGCTCAACGCCATGCGCTTCTGGCTCGATCTTGGCGTCGACGCGCTGCGGATCGACGCCATTCCGTATCTCTGCGAGCGTGATGGAACCTCCTGCGAGAACCTTCCGGAAACGCACAGGATCGTCAAGACGCTGCGCGCCGCCATCGACGCGGACTATGCAAATCGCCTGATCCTGGCCGAGGCCAACCAGTGGCCAGCCGATGTACGCCCCTATTTTGGCGATGGTGACGAATGCCACATGGCCTTCCATTTTCCGCTCATGCCGCGCATTTACATGGCGCTTCGCCAGGAAGACCGCCAACCGATCATCGATATCATGGCGCAGACGCCGCCGATTCCCGACAACTGCCAGTGGGCCCTGTTCCTGCGCAACCACGACGAGTTGACGCTTGAGATGGTCACCGACGACGAGCGGGATTACATGTATTTTGCCTATTCCGTCGATCCCCGCATGCGCGTGAACGTGGGCATCCGCCGCAGGCTGGCTCCGCTGGTGGATAACAATCGCCGCCGCATCGAGCTGCTTAAATCGTTGCTATTCAGCTTCCCTGGGACTCCCATCCTTTATTATGGCGATGAAATCGGCATGGGAGACAACATCTACCTCGGCGACCGGAATGGCGTGCGCACGCCGATGCAATGGACATCGGACCGCAATGCCGGCTTTTCCAAGTGCGATCCTGCGCGGCTCTTCCTTCCGGTCGTGATGGACCCCATTTACGGCTACCAGGTAGTGAATGTGGAGGCGCAGCTGAGCGATCAATCGAGCCTGCTGCACTGGACGCGCAACATGATCGCCCTGCGAAAGCTGTTTCAGGTCTTTGGCCGTGGATCGCTGACTTTTCTCAATCCTGCAAACCGAAAAATTCTTGCCTACCTTCGCGAACTCGATCATGGCGACGGATATCGCGAAACGGTGCTCTGCGTGGCGAATCTGAGCCGCTTCGCGCAGCCGGTTACGCTGGATCTCTCGAACTACGCGGGCTATCAGCCGGTCGAGATGCTCGGCTATGTTTCGTTTCCGCCCATCAGGGACGGGCATTACCCGCTGACACTGGCTCCCTACTCCTTTCTCTGGCTTGAGTTGCAGGCCGCAGGACCAGTCGAATAACCGCCCAACGTGGGTCCGCGTGCCAATAAACAGCATCCTAAGCTTTTGAGGAAGCTTTGGCGGCCAGCTGAGTTTTCCGGCGAGAGATGCCGACTGCGAATCCGATTTCCGACCGCGACGCAATCGCCGACCCCGCGACAGCCGATCTGGTTGTCTATGTCACCGCCATGCCTGCCGAGCACTTCAAAGGAGTTCTGATCAACCTCGAAGCTGCCTTCCCCGCGGAGAGCATGATGGTGGCAACTCAAAACGAGCTGCCTGCGGATGTTTTGACCAAACTGCGCATCGTGCGGATGCCGCAGGCGAGTCCGCTTTGGATGTTAAAGCCCGACGATTTCATCGCAGCCGCGCGGCACGGGCTCGATCATCAGGCGAAAGCGATCCTGCTCCTCGGGCCGGCCGCGGACTCTCTAAGTTCGCGCGATCTTCGCAGCCTCGCCGACCTGGTTTTGACAGCGCAAATTGATTTGGCGGTGCCGAACTATTCGCTGTCCCCCCACGCCGGCCTTATCAACTCCGCAGTTCTCTATCCGCTCACGCGGGCCGTCTTCGCGTCGCGCATCCGGTTCCCGTTGCCGGTGGATCTCGCATTTTCGCCGCGCATGGCCCAGCGGCTTGCGGCCGCGGCCGAACGCAATTCCGCAATCTACCAGGATGAAGCGCTGGTGTGGCCCGTGAGTGAAGCATTCGCTTGCGGATTCTCAACGGATGAGGTCGTTGTCGGCCCAAGGACTCTGCCCCAGCCTTCCGATGTGGACGTCAACTCCATTCTGGCGTCGATTACCGGCTCCCTGTTTTCCGACGTCGAAGCCAAGGCGGCTCTGTGGCAGCGTCCGCGGCGGCCGCCTCCGATTTACCGTGCGCCGGCCGCCGCCGCTCCTTCCAATGGAAATGGCGACGTTGTGCGCATGGTGAGCGCATTTCGCCTGGCTGCGGCAAACCTGCAGGAGATCTGGTCGCTTGTTCTGCCGCCCAACTCCCTGCTGATGCTCAAGCGGTGCTCGGTTCTCGATGCCGCCGAATTCCGCATGCCCGACAATCTCTGGGCGCGCATCGTCTTCGACTTCCTGATCGCCCACCGGCTGCGGACCATCAACCGCGGACACCTGCTGGGCGCCATGATTCCCCTTTACCTGGCGTGGGTTGCCGGCCACATGAATGTCATCGCCGCCGGAACCCCCGCGGAGCGCCACGTTGAAGCTGTGGCCGCGGCCTTTGAAGCGGACAAACCGTACCTGGTGGCGCGCTGGCGCTGGCCCGACCGGTTCAATTCATGATCAGGTGAGGGAATAGGGAATAGGGAATAGGGACTGAGGGACGGAGTAGGCGGCGGGAGAACCCCGCTGGCCAGGCCACCGCATGGGCGCCCCCGGTCACCGCATGGATGCCACCGCATGGGTGCCCCCGGTCCCTCGCATTTGGGGACCGGGGAGGCCACCACACTTTCATCCGTCCGCGACGCCGATGGATGAATGACTTGCTAACTCGCTGACTTGTTGCACTGAGGCGGGCGGGTATTCTGAAAGAGCGCTCGATTCGAAAGGAAGGTTTCTTGCTCACTCGACTTCTGTTGCGCTGGTTTTTCCGGGTGGTGGCGGTGGCGGCGGCTCTTTTTGTCCTCGCTTATTTCGGCGACTGGGCTGTCTTCCGGCTGCACGGGGAGCCGCGCTCAACGGTCGTCGTCAACCGCCTGATCGTGATTCCGCTTAAGAGCCAGAAGCAGGAATTCGATTCGCTGGGCTCGGCCGAGACACCATGCTCGATCTCGCTGTTTCCGCAGATGGGCCTGGACACCTGCTGGTATCTCAGGCGCCACCGCGATCAATGGGTCACGTACTGATCCCGCCGCTCAAGTTCGCCGAACTCAAGGCCGAGGCCCTTCGGATGGGCTTCCGCTACGTCGAGTCCGGCGTGTTTTGAATGCGCGGACGAGGACGTCCGCGCTACAGCCGGCCGGGAGGCCGGCGCTACAAGTGGAGTCAGTTCGGAGTGTGGGAAATGCGGGCTGGCTGATCAGCGGGCCGCAATTCGCTTCTTTGCACTGATTGAAGCGGTTTCCGAATGAACAGGCCTGGGACGTTTCTTCTGGGGACCGCCAATTAACAGATCCGCAGAGATGCCAAGTTCGTTTTGGACTCTACGAATCATTGCCAGGGTCAACGAACGCCGCCCCGTCATGATTTCCGAGACGCGCGCGCGGCTTCCAATAAGTGGCTCGAGGTCTTTTCTCGTGAGCCCTTGCTGCTCGATGCGAAACTGGATAGCGGTAATCGGGTCTGGCGCATCGATGGCGTGATGCTTCGCTTCGTAGGCATCCACCAGAGTTGCAAGGATGTCCAGTTCCTCCCCTTCCGCCGTGTCCGGCTTTGCTCCGATGAGCTCGGCAATTCGGGCGACTGCCCAATTGTGATCGGTCTCAGTTCGAATTGGACGAATCTGCATAGCGCTCCTTCTCGAAGGCGATCTTAGTAACGTCGATCTTGTCGTATTCCTTGTGCGTGCCCAGCCAGATAATCAACAGAATCTGATAGTGGTAATTGATGGCGACGACCAGGCGATAGTCGTTACCCTTGATATTGAACACCACTCTCTCGCCAGATAGGATGCTGGCCGAGCCGAACTGCGACTTGAGTTCTGCGGGACTTTTCCAGGATGCCTTTTCAACTTCGGCATACCAGGCATCCAGGTGTTTCTTTACACCCTCTCGAAGCCGAGCCTCCACACGGTTCTTTACAAAATCGTTGAGGGTAGACCGGGCAATGATTCGCATTCTCTTGATGGTATCACGTTCCCAAATTGGGAGCAAGTGAACATGTGCCCCTTCCGGTGCTATGCCTCTCGGCCCGCCCCTCAGTACGCTGCAATCCCCGTCAGGTATTCGCCAAGGATCAGGGTGTGAATGTCCTGCGTGCCCTCATACGTCTTCACGGATTCGAGGTTCATGGAGTGGCGCATGAGCGGGTAGTCCTCGGTGACGCCGTTGGCGCCCAGGACGTCGCGGGCCAGCCGGGCGCACTCCAGAGCCATCCAGACGTTGTTCCGCTTGGCCATGGAGATGTGCTGGTGGCCGGCTTTGCCCTGATCCTTGAGGCGGCCGACCTGGAGCACAAGCAGCTGGCCCTTTGAGATTTCGGTCGCCATCCAGGCGAGCTTCTCCTGGACGAGCTGGTGCGACGCGATGGGCTGGTTGCGAAACTGCTTTCTGGTTTTCGAGTACTCGAGCGCCGTGGAGAAGCAGTCCATGGCCGCGCCGACGGCGCCCCAACTGATGCCGTAGCGCGCCTGGTTGAGGCACATCAGGGCGTGCTTGAGGGCGGTCGAGCCGGGCAGGACGTTCGAGGCCGGGATATAGACATCCTGAAGAGAGAGGCTGCTGGTGGCCGACGCGCGCAGGCTCCATTTGCCGTGAATCTCTGAGGCGGAAAAGCCGGGGCGGTCGGTCTCGACCAGGAAGCCGCGGACGCGATGGTCCTCGTTTTCGACTTTGGCCCAGACGATGGCCACATCGGCCAGGGTACCGGAGGTGATCCACATCTTTTCGCCGTTGAGGATGTATTCGTCGCCGGAGCGCCGGGCGCGGGTGGTCATGCCGCCCGGGTTCGACCCGAAGCCGGGCTCGGTCAGCCCGAAGCAGCCGATCTTTTCGCCCGAGGCAAGCGCCGGGAGCCAGAGGTTCTTCTGCTCGTCGGAGCCGAAGGCGTGAATGGGATACATGACCAGGGCCGATTGCACGCTGACGAAGCTGCGCAGGCCGCTGTCGCCGCGCTCCAGCTCCTGCATGACCAGGCCGTATTCGACATTGGACATGCCGGCGCAGCCGAAGCCCTCGATGGTTGCGCCATAGAAGCCCAGCTCGCCCATGGGGCGCACCAGCTCGCGGGGGAAGCGCCCCTCGCGGAAACACTCGTTGATGATGGGGACGACATTCTCCTCAACGAATTCGCGAGCCGTCTGGCGGACGAGCAGTTCTTCTTCGGTGAGGGAGCGGTCAAGAAGGAGGAAGTCAACACCCTGGAACTTGAAGGCCATAGATGCACCTCTTCATTGCGGAGGAAGTCCGCAAACAAGCAAGGCTAGCAGAAGGGGATGGGTTTGGGAAAACGTGTCGTCCGCTCGCGATCATGCTCTGTACGGCATAATGCCTTTTATGGCATAATCGATTTGTGAAGTGGAAGACGTACTTTCATCCGAAGTTCAAAACCGAGTTCGATGCACTGCCCGCAGCCGTACAAGATGAACTACTTGCTTGCCTCGTGCCGCTCGAGGTCTATGGGCCGCTGCTGGGCCGGCCGGAGGTAGACACGCTGAAGGGCTCGGACTTTGCAAACATGAAGGAACTTCGTTTCAGGGCGAGCGGAGGCGCCTGGCGAGTGGCATTCGCCTTCGATCCGGAAAGAGCGGCGATTCTCCTGGTGGCGGGCGATAAATCGGGCGTCAGCGAGAAGACGTTCTACAAGCGGCTGATCGAAAAGGCGGATCGGCGATTCAAGGAACATTTGGAAAGCCTGTGAACAAGGTGGAAACGATGATGCGCGGAATAGTTTCAGTAGATAGCGTAATGGCGGCACTCCCCAGGAAGAGACGCGAAGCCATCGAGGCGCGCGGCGCGGAGTTGCTTGCGCGGGTGGCGCGGCGCATGACGCTGGCCGAGGTGCGCAAGGGACGCAAAATTACCCAGGCGAAGATGGCCGAGGCATTGGGGATCGGGCAGATGCAGATCTCGCGCCTGGAAAAGCGCAGAGACCCGCGGCTCTCGACCATGGAGCGAACCGTGGCGGCAATGGGCGGACATCTGATGCTGGTGGCGACGTTTCCGGATCAGGAGCCAGTCGTTTTAGTGACCGATGCCGAGAAGCAGAGGAAGGCGAGTTGAGACGTTAAATAAAAAAAGCCCGCTGCTCGATCAGAGCCGCGGGCTTTTCGCTGGTGCTGGTTGAGACTTACGCCTTTGCCCCGGTCAGCGCGCCCAGGTCGGCGGCCATCTTCTCGGTCGAGAAGGCCTCGATCAGGTCGCCTTCCTTGATGTCGGTGAAGTTGGCGATGCCGATGCCGCACTCCATGCCGTTGGTGACTTCGCGGACATCGTCCTTCACGCGCCTGAGCGATCCGATTTTGCCCTTGAAGACCTGTTCCCCGCCGCGCATAAGCTTGATCTCGGCGTCGCGGCGTATGACGCCGTCGCGGACCGAGCAGCCGGCGATGGTGCCCACCTTCGGAATGCGGAAGACTTTGAGCACCTCGGCCCTGCCCAGGTAGTTCTCCCTGAAGGTGGGCTCGAGCAGGCCCATCATGGCCAGGCGCATCTCGTCCTGCAACTCGTAGATGATGTTGTGGAGGCGGATGTCGACCGACTCCTGCGTAGCCAGCTCGGCGGCCTTGCGCTCGGGGCGCACGTTGAAGCCGATGATGATGGCATTGGAGGCGGCGGCCAGCAGCACGTCGCTTTCGGTGATCGATCCTACGCCGGAGTGGATGACCTTGACGCGCACCTTTTCAGTGGACATCTGGACGAGCGAGTCGGCCAGCACTTCGACGGAACCCGTCACGTCGCCCTTGATGATCAGCGCCAGATCTTTGACGCCGGCCTGGCGAATCTGCTCGGAGAGCCCTTCGAGCGAGAGGCGGGAGCTCTTGGCCAGTTGCGCTTCGCGCTCCTTCATCTTGCGGTACTGCGCGATGCCCTTGGCCTTGTCGCGGTCGGCCACCACGAGGAAGGTGTCGCCGGAGTCGGGAATGGCTTCGAGGCCGAGGACTTCGACGGGCGTTGATGGGCCGGCCTCTTCGAGTGCGCGTCCACGATCGTCGAACATGGCGCGCACTTTGCCGAAGGTGTTGCCCACGATGTAGCTTTCGTTGAGCTTGAGCGTTCCGTCCTGCACCAGCACCGTGGCCACGGCGCCGCGTCCGCGATCCAGCTTGGCTTCGAGGACAGAGCCGACAGCTTTGCGGCCGGGGGTGGCTTTGGGCGCCTTGATATCGGAGACAAGGCAGATCATTTCGAGCAGCAGGTCCAGGTTGATGCGCTTCTTGGCCGAAACCTCGACGAAGACCGTGCCCTGGGCTCCGGCCGCCCACTCTTCGGGGATCAGCCCGCGGTCGGCGAGCTGTTTTTTCACGCGCTCGGGATTGGCCTCGGGCTTGTCGATCTTGTTTACGGCAACGATGATGGGCACATCGGCGGCCCTGGCGTGGTCGATGGCTTCCAGAGTTTGCGGCATGACGCCGTCGTCTGCGGCCACCACGATGACCACGATGTCGGTCACCTTGGCGCCGCGCGCCCGCATGCGCGTGAAGGCCTCGTGGCCCGGCGTATCGAGGAAGACTATTTCACGTCCCGAAGCCGGCGATCCTTCTTTGGCGAATTTCACCTTGTAAGCGCCGATGTGCTGGGTGATGCCGCCCGCCTCGCCGCCCACCACATCGGTCTCGCGAATGGCGTCAAGCAGCGAGGTCTTGCCATGGTCCACGTGTCCCATGACGGTCACCACCGGCGCGCGGGGAACCTCCAGCTCTCCGGTGTTTTCCGCCTCCAGAACCTGTTCGATGGCCTGGTTGGCCAGTTCCTCTTCGTAGCTGATGACATTGGCAGCAGCTCCGAACTTCGCGGCCACGTCCTTGACCATCTCGGCGTCGAGTGATTGGTTCACAGTGACGAAAACGCCGCGCATCAGCAGCGTCGCGATCAGATCCTTGGCGCGGATCTCCAGCTTCTCTGCCAGATCCTTTACGCTGATGCCCTCGGTCACCGTAATCTCGCGGGTGATCGGTAGAGGCTCGTTGCTTCCGTACTGCATGCCGCCATAGCGCGGGGGCGGCACAAAGCCCTTCATCGGGCCTTCTTTAGTCTTGGGATACTGCTGGGGCCCGCGGCCGCGGCCGCGCGAGGCGGCGCGCTGCGGGCGCGGCGTTTCGGTAGGAGGAGGAGCGCCTCCCGGACCGGGGCGCGCACCAAAGCCAGGCCTTGGAGGAAATCCGGGACGAGCGCCGAATCCGGGGCGAGCGCCCGGCCCCGCTGGGGCTCCCTGCCCTAGAGGCGCGCTGCGCGTTGGATGTTTGGGTCGCGGACCGCCTGCATATTGTCCGGGGGGACCACCGGGCATACGCTGCTGTCCCGGTGCGCCGACCCTGCCGGCAGGCCCGCGGTCGAAGATTGGCTTGCCTCTCTGGAGACCTGCGTGAGCGCCAGCCGGAGGTGCGGCTTGCGGCATAACAGTGGCTTTGTAAACGGGCCGGGGGCCAGTCTGGGGAACAATCATGCGCCGCGCGGGAACAGCCGGAGGGGCGGGCACCGTCGGGACGCGTCTTTTGTGCGGCTCGGCGGCTGCCGCAGGAGCTGCCGCTTCCGCCTGGGGCGCAGGCGCCGCAACCTCAGCAGGCGCGGGCGCCGCGATGGCGGCGGGTTCGGCGGCAGGAACGCTCGGAGCCGGTGCATGCTCAGGGATCGTGGGCGCCACAGGCGCGGCGACAAGAACGCTCGCCGCCGGGGCCGCGGCAGAAGCGGCCGCCATAGCGGGCGGCTTAACGTGAACAGCGTGCTTTTCCTCGAGATGCGGCTTTTCCTCGAGCGCGGCCGGCGGCGCCGGTGGTTTGGCAGCGACAGTTGCAGCGTGCAGAGCTACTACTGCCGCGGGCGGAGCTACCACTACGACGGGGCGTGCTGCCTGGGGTGGGGCCTTGGCCACAACCGGCCCAGCGGGCGGGTGAGAAGCGATTGCAGGAGCAGCCGGAGGCGCCACGACGATGGGCGGCGCAGGACGCGGCTGCGGGACAATTTTGCGAGGAGCCGGGTGGGCCGGCGCCAAAGCCGGCGGCGCGGGGGCAGCAGCGGCCGGTGCAGCCGGAGCTTTCGGAGGCGGAGCGGCAGGTCTTGCCGGCTGCGCAGGCGCCGCCTTCACCGGCATGCGCGCATGGCGCGCTTCTTCCTCTTCTTCTTTCCTCTTGGCCTGAATGGCCTTCAACACGTCGCCTGGCTTGGAGATGTGCGAGAGGTCGATCTTCGGCGTGATGGTTTGCGGAGCACGAGCAGCCGCGGCGCTCGAATGGGGCGCGGGGCGTGCTGCCTGCACAAAGCGCGCACGTACCTTTTCCGCCTCGTCTCCCTCCAGCGAACTGGAGTGAGTCTTGACACCCTCCACGCCGAGTTCGGGAAGAAGGTCTAGAATTGCGCGCGGTTTAACTTCCAATTCACGCGCCAGATCATTGATGCGAACCTTGCTCATCTGCCTCTTTTCAAGCACCACCTGCCCAATCCGCTAGTCGCTCATAGCTACCTCATGGCAATGGCCGCTCTTGAATCGTTCACTATGATTGATAAAAATGAGTTCGGCGATTTGCATCTTACTCGCCGTTCTCGCCTTGTTCGTTCTCTTCAGTCTCCAGTTCCCTGACTTCGTCTTCGTCGGCGGCTGGAATGTTATCAACCGCCAGCTCCGCCGCGGTCAGGTTCTGGTCTTCTGCCTGTTCTTCTGCGAATGCTTCGTTCGTGGCATCAGCGGCTTCCAGATCGTCCGTTTCCGCCTGCGCAGCGCGAAGCTGCTCCGCTTCCTGAAGCACGTCGGCCGCATTTTCCAGCTCGGCTTCCGCCGTGTCCTCGGCGGCGTCGGGCGTCGGCTTTTCCGAGTCGCCTACTGAGATTTCATTGGTGTCGGCAGCCGCAGATTCTTCCGCCGGCTCCTCCGCCGGTTCCTGCGCCTGAAGCTGGTCTTCTTCGCTCTCTTCAAATTGCCCGAAGTAATGGCGAACGGCCACCGAGATCTTCTCCAGCGTCTTCTCGCCGATTCCGGGGATTTCCTCGAGCTGTTCGGGCGTCATATCCGCCAGCGCCTCGACGGTGGTCACGCCCGCGGCCACCAGCTTTTGAATGATTCCGTCGCCCAGTTCGCTGACCTGCTCGATGGGTGTGGCGGGGGCCCCGGTCATTCCCTGCATCTGCTGTTCGACTTCCTGGCGCTTCTCTTCCTCGCTCTTGATGTCGATTTTCCAGCCCAGCAGCTTGGCCGCCAGCCGCACGTTCTGGCCCTTCTTGCCGATGGCCAGCGACAACTGCGTATCGTCAACAATCACCTCGAGCTGCTTTTCCTGGAGCTCTGTGATGGAAACGCGGCTCACCTTGGCCGGCTGCAGCGCCTTCTCTGCAAACGTCGTAATCTCGTCGCTGTACTCGATAATGTCGATCTTCTCGCCGCGCAGCTCGCGGATAATCGACTGCACGCGCATGCCCTTCATGCCCACGCAGGCGCCCACCGGATCCACATCCTTGTCCCGGCTCTGCACGGCGATCTTGGTTCGCTCGCCGGCCTCGCGCGCAATGGCGCGGATGACGACCGTGCTGTCGTAAATCTCGGGCACTTCGGACTGGAAAAGGCTCTGCACCAGCTCCGGCGCCGCGCGCGAGACAATCACCTGAGGCCCTTTGGCCGCGCGGTCCACCTTGAGCAGCACCACGCGCAGCCGCTCGCCGACTGTGAATTGTTCCAGCCGCGACTGTTCCCGCCGCGGGCACCGGGCCTCGGCCTTGCCCAGGTCGAAGATGACGTCCTGGCCCTCGACGCGCTTCACCGTCGCCGTCAGCACTTCCTTTTCGCGGTGTGCGTACTCCTGGAAGACCGTGTCGCGCTCGGCCTCGCGCACTTTCTGGAAGATGATCTGCTTTGCCAGTTGCGCCGCGATGCGGCCCAGGGGGCTGGTATCGCGGTACATGCGAATCTCCGAGCCCACCTCCACGCCGGGAGCCAGCTGATTGGCTTCTTCGAGCGTAATCTGGTTGACCGGGTCCTCAATCTCTTCCTCGGTCGCCACGACTGTCTTGTAGATGTAGGCCGTGATCTCGCCTGTTTCCTTGTTCAGCTCGCCGCGCATGTTTTCCTGGGTCTTGTAGTACTTGCGCGTGGCCAGTGCAATGGCCTCCTCAACCGCGCCGACCACGATGCCCGGATCGATGCCCTTCTCTGAGCTCAGGAGTTCAATGCTTTGATACAAAACGCTTGTGGCCATACTTTGCTGACTCATTTCTCAATTTCGCGGCGCGCGGCGCTTCAACTCTCCCGCACCGGCTGATTCTGTTTTTTCCGTCCCTGGCCCTTGTTCCCTCGGTCCCTTGTTCCCTGTCTTCAAATCTCCGGAACCAGTTGCGCAAGCTCGATGTTGGCCAGCGCAATCTCGACCGATTCCACTCCGGCCTTGCGAGTCTTGCTGTTCTGTTTCATGGCCGAAATGTCTAACAAAATACCAGGCGCCGCAGGTCTCTCCGCCGCGGTCGGTGAGAGCTGAAAATCTGCCTTTACCAAGCGGCCCTGCCAGTGACGGTTGTTGCGCACCGGCTCGAAAGTCCGCACCTTCACCAGGCAGCCCAAAAACCTCTCAAACTCCTCGGCCCTGCTTAGCCTGCGGTCCAGCCCCGGCGAACTCGCTTCCAGCGTGTACTCCGCGCCCGGAACCAGATCCTCGACGTCGAGCAGCACGCCGAAGTCGCGGCTGAACTCGGCCAGGTCTTCATGCGTCACACCCGAGAGCTGGGCAATTTCCGCGGCGCTGATCCCACCCTTTCGCAACCGCTCCGGAAGATGCTCCGCGCTTTCAGTTTTTGCGGCTGCCTCGATCTCCGCCTTCAGCCGCGCCCGCCCCTCGGCATTTTTCTCGAGATAAACCCTGAGGGTGCGTTCCTTCGCCGGGCCGGCAAATTCGATTTCCACCACATCCAGCCCATGCGAAGCGGCCACCCGCTGGGCCGCCGCCCGAATCTCGTCCAGCTTCACTGCCATCGTTCTCTCGCCCCCATCTGATAGCTGATCGGACGGGGACCCGATGCAAAACCCGCGTTCGTCTTCATTTCAAGGGGTTTACGGTTCAATACGGTCTTTGCGTCTGCCCAAGAAATCCCTGTCGTTCGAGCCCCGGCGTTTGCCGCAAATAAAAAGTGGGCCATGAGCCCACTCATCTCTCCGCCAGCCGGAGTGTGCACGGAATACTGCCTGGCAGACAAACGCGTTTGCGTATCTTAGAATACTGCTAAATTGGCCAGAGTTCAACTAGAACAAGTGCGAGCCTGTCTCAAGCCGCTTGTTTAGAGCGTGGAAAAGCTCCAGTCCGGGTGTCGGCCAGACCCTGGACAGGCTCAGCGTGGACCATCCGGCGAGCATTGGTTTCGGAACTTGAGAGCTTTGGGAGCGCGGCAGGGGAGAATGAGCAAAATCTGCATTGCCGGTGTGATTCCCGCGCGCCTCAACTCGACGCGCTTGAGCCGCAAAGTGCTGCGCCCGATTGCGGGGCGGCCGATGGTGGAGTGGGTGTGGCGCGCAGCCAACGCGAGCGGGCTCATGGACCCCGTCGTGGTAGCTACTGACTCCGATGAAGTGGCCGCGGTTTGCCGCGAGCGCGGAATTCCGGCCGTGATGACCTCAGCCGATTGCGCCAGCGGCTCAGACCGGGTGCACCAGGCGGCGCGGCAGATCGAAGCCGACATATATGTCAACATTCAAGGCGATGAACCGACGCTCACGCCGGATTTTTTCCCGCCCATGCTCAGGCTTTTCAGCAGGCCGGAGGTCGAAGTCACCACGCTCGCCGTTCGTTGCCCACCCGAGGAGTTCGGGAATCCGAATGCGGTGAAAGTGGTGACGGCGCTTGATGGGCGGGCGCTGTATTTTTCGCGCGCGACGATCCCTTTCGACCGCGACGCGACAGGATTTACAGGCTACCGGAAGCACCTTGGGATCTACGCCTACCGCCGGGAGGCTCTGGAGCGCTTCGCCGCGCTGCCGCCCTCTCCGCTTGAAAAGCTGGAGAAGTTGGAGCAGTTGCGGCTGCTCGAGAACGGCATCGCGATCTACGTGGCCGAGGCGCCGAGGGACACGGTCGGGGTGGACACGGAGGAGGACCTGGCAAAAGCGGAAGCCCTCCTGAAGGATGCTCAGCCGAGCATCTGACCAATAGAAAGACTGAATTGCACGCAAGAACCGGAGTGCGCGCGGCCCGCGTCATGGGCGACTATGATTTCCATGAGCAGCATTCCGCAAGTCGCATTCGCCAGCGAAATGAAAAGGCCGCCTATTCCACGCATTGAACTTGCCCCGCGCGTTGACGCCGAGGCCGCCTGGAAGCAGCTCGTCGAGCGCGACGCCGACGCGAGTTTCTTCTACGGCGTGACGACGACGGGCGTCTTTTGCCGCCCGGGATGCGCCAGCCGGAACCCGAAGCGCGAGAACGTGCGGATTTTCCGGACGGCCGCCGAAGCCGAGGCTGCGGGGTTTCGTCCCTGCAAGCGTTGCAGGCCGGCAGATGCGGCGGAAAAAGGAGCCCTGGGTTTGAGCCGTGCCGCAATTGGCTTGGTTGTCGCGCACATCGAGCGGAATTCCGGCCGGCCGGTGCGCCTTGATGAGCTGGGCCGGCTGGCGGGAATGAGTCCGTTCACCCTGCAAAGGCAGTTCAAGCGCGCCATGGGCGTGAGTCCGCTCGCCTACCAGCGTGCGCTGCGCGCCGGCAGGCTGCGCAGTGCGCTCAAGAAAGGGGATTCGGTGACAGATGCAATCTACGACGCCGGCTTCAGTTCGCCGAGCCGAGCCTGGGAGGGATCGGGGCTGGGAATGACGCCGAGCCGTTTCAAAGAAGGAGGGCGCGGCGAGCGCATTGCTTTCACCTCAGCCCGCTCGCCTTACGGCTGGATGATCGTGGGCGCGACGGAGCGGGGATTGTGCTGGCTTTCGCTGGCTGGAAGCGCGGCCGAAGCCGAAGCAACCTTGCGCGAGGAGTTCCCGGCGGCGGAGCTGAAGAGGGATACGGGGCTGGCCCGATGGGTGGAACAGGCGCTGGCCTCGGTTCACGGCAGCGAGCGAAATGCCGCCGCGCCTTTAACGGATCTCGACCCGGATCTGGACCTGCGGGGGACGGCCTTTCAGTTGCGTGTGTGGCAGGCGCTGAGGCGCATTCCGCGGGGCGAAACGCGCAGCTATAGCCAACTGGCGCGCGAACTGGGCGACGTGAACGCGACGCGCGCGGTAGCCCGGGCTTGCGCGCTGAATCGCGTCTCCGTGCTGGTGCCCTGCCATCGCGTCGTGGGAGCCGATGGCGGTCTCACCGGCTACCGCTGGGGCGTGGAACGGAAGAGAAAGCTGCTGGAGGCGGAAAAGAACAGCTTTTAGCTATTAGCTGTTAGCTTTTAGCTTTTCGGGGGTAGGTTGAGCTGTTGAGGCGGGGAGCGGTCCTCTTCATGCCGTCCCTACAGGACGGCGGTTTTTGGGGGGGCCGGTTCCCCGGGTTTCACCCGGGGCTATTTTCATTCGCCCCTACGATGAGTGGGCTATGCAAGGTTTTCGCTGGCCCGGTGAAAGCCCGCCGAGTAAAAACTACCGAACATAAGGAACTCTTTGCCTTGCCGCCTGTTTGATCTCGCAGCGGAACCGGCGCGCATTCAATCACTTATGATTTCAAAAAAATAGGAATGGAACGTGCTAGGGGAGTGTTGTATCTCTGGAGGACTTTCATGTTCGAACCCATGCTCCCGGCGCTTACGCCGATTGTGAAGAAGGTCACGGTTTTCGCGGCAGCCGCCCTCATCGCCGGCGCAGGCATTGTTTACGCGGTGCACGAGCGCCACGCGGCGCAGGCGATGGCCGCTCAGAATGCGCAGATGGCGACCCAGCTTAGTATGGAAAAGAGCCAAATTGATGCCCTAGCGGCGAAGGTGAATGCGCCCGCGGCGGAGGCTGAAACGACGGCGCCGGCTCCTTCCGCAGAACCTGCGGCAGCGGCTACTCCAGCGGCGAAGCCCTCGCCGGCAGTTCGTTCCAGGCAGGCTGCAAACGGCCACGGCCTGACCGCGCGCGCAGGACGGGACCCGCGCTTCGACAAGCTGCAGTCGCAGCTCGACGCACAGGGCCAGAGAATCGATGCTCACGACAAGGCAATCGAGGGAACGCGCAGCGACCTCGCAAATGCCAAGACGGAGCTGAGCGGCTCCATTGCGATGACGCACGACGAGCTCGTGGTGCTGGAGAAGAAGGGCGAGCGCAGCTACTATGAGTTCGACCTCGGGAAATCCAAGCAGTTCAATCGCGCGGGCCCGGTCAGCATCAGCCTGAGAAAAGCCAATGCCAAGCACCAGTATGCCGACCTGGCGCTGCTGGTGAACGATCGAGACATGTCGCAGAAGCACGTGAATCTTTACCAGCCGGCCATGTTCTACCAGCCCGACACCCAGCAACCGGTCGAGATCGTCATCAACGACATCTCCAAGGACCACATTCACGGATACGTCAGCGCACCCAAATACCGCGGATCGGAAATCGCAGCCATGTCTAATTCGTCCAATTCGTCCGGCTCGGGCTCGCAACAGGCCGGCTCCAGCCAGGGAGACAACGGAATTGTGGGGCAGGATCAGGCGGCGAACTCCACGGCAACGAGGAAGAAACTTCCCCTGCCGAATGGCAACTCGGACCGGCAATAGTCCCGAAGTTCAGTTGTCAGTGGTCAGTTGTCAGGCACCGGGGACTGAGGAGACAGGGAGCGAAGGAGCTTCGAGGGGAAGCTCGCTTCGCTCCCTCGGGGCCTTGGCCAGCCCCCACCTGCCCCTGATGTTATTTCGTCAACAGCTTTTCGATCGAGCGCAGTTCGCGACGCCTCTTTGCGGTGGTTTTGGGGTACGCCAACTTGAGCTCACCCAGAGCATCCAGAACGATTTCTGAGACGATCAGCCGTGCGTTTTCCTTGTCGTCGGCGGGGACGATATACCAAGGCGCATGACGAGTGCTTGTTGCCTTGAAACATTCCTCGTATGCCTTCATGTAGTCTTTCCAGTATTTCCTCTCCTGAATGTCGGCGGTACTGAACTTCCAGTTCTTGTCTGGTTCGTCGATGCGCTCAAGGAATCGCTTTCGCTGCTCTTCATGAGAAAGGTGGAGGAAGATCTTGACAACGCGCGTCCCGTTGCGATGAAGATGCTTCTCCAAATCCCGGATGGAGTCATACCTCTGGTCCCAGATTTCTTTGGCGTCGCGCAGCTCTTCGGGCAGCCCCTGGCTCAGAAGAATCTCTGGATGCACACGAACGACCAGCACCTCTTCATAATAGGAACGGTTGAAGATGCCGATGCGGCCGCGCTCGGGAAGCCTGAACGTGGTGCGCCAGAGAAAATCATGCTCAAGTTCCTCGGCGCTCGGCTGCTTGAAACTATAGACCATGCAGCCTTCCGGATTTATGCCAGACATCACGTGGCGGATGGCGCCATCCTTGCCGGCGCCATCCATCCCTTGAAAGATCAAAAGCATTGCATAGCGTTGGGATGCGTAGAGAAGTTTCTGGAGGGAACTCAGCTTCTCCATGTGCTGGTACAGAACTTCCTTATACTGCTTCTTCGACTTGCAACATGGGTCAACAATTGTCGGCCACTCGCTGAGATCGACATTTTTGTCCGGCGCTACCCGGTAGGCTTTCGAATCGATGTTCATTCTGTCCCTCGGCGTTACGCTGGGTCACGCCGCTGAGGATGATAGCACGGCATGGGTTTTTCAGCACCTCGTCGAAGAGCACTCAGCGCGATCGATGTTGCGCTGGAGCGTGCGGGGATCAAGGCCTTCGCCCGAGCCTCAGTTGCATTTCAGGGCCTGCATCTGGGCTTCGAGCTGGTCCAGAGTCAAACCGCCGGGGGTTTTGCCTGTCTGTTCCACCCAGTTGCTGTCGGCAATGGCGTAAACCTCGTCGACGAAATGAGCAAAGAACTCCCAGGTCATGGTGTAGTGCTGGCCCCAGGAGATGACGCGCGCGCCGTGGGGATCGTATCCAGCCAGAATCACCGCATGGCCGCCCAGAATATTTGACTGGCTGGGAAGATAGTCCCAAACCGCCGGGGGCGGCGCATTCGAAGGCTGAAGACTCTCCGGCACGTTGAAACCGATGTAAGCCAACCCGCAATCGTTGATGGCGCGCTTCACATCGCCGGTATTGCGCGGGTCCACCTCAACAAAGGCGATGATCTTGTGCCGGGTAGCGCCCTGAGGGCCGGTCGGGGCGCCCGTCTTCAGAAGATACTTCAGTACATGCTGCTCGTTGCCGCCGGGACCCCCGCCGGAAACACGGGGGTTGTAACCGCAAGCCTGGATATAGAGTTTCTCCACGTCAGAGTCGGGTTCGGTATCCATCTTTTGGAAGGCGTTGAAGGTCCACACCTGAATGGCGTGGTAGATGGCGGCGCAGGTGCAGTCGCCGAGTCCATCGCGGGCCAGCGGAGGATTGTTGGGATCGGGCCCATTCAGCATCATGCCCAGGTTGGCGGGCATGCCTTTTGTGTAATCCACCGCAGGCGGCGGCGGAGCGAGAGCCTGGCCCGCCAGCACGGCGCTCATGTGCGGCACCCGCGGGTCGTAAGTGCGGTGCAGCCGGCCGAATTTGTAGAGATGCGAATTGCCGTTCTTCTCGTTGGCAAGCATTCTGAAATCTCCTTTTAGAGATGGAGTCGATACAAATGGGTAGTGTCTTGGAGGGGCAGTCCAGGTCAACGAGTGGATTCGTTGGCTTGTATGGTAGTGGCTGGAGGATAGCTCAAAACTGACAATAAATACGCAAATTGCGGCGGGGAGCCGGCGTTATGAAGGGGAAGCTGGACCAAAGTAAACGGGCAAGACTAACTGGAGCATGAAGAGGGATTGCGCCGTTACTTGAAAGGCGGGAAGGGAGACCGTGGAAAGGAAAAACGCCGCCCTTTGCGGGGCGGCGTTTTTCGTCAATCTGGTTCAGGCTTGTCAGGCCGTTCAGAAAAATCAGTTGCCCGGTTTTGTCTCAATCCTCATCCCATAGAACGATCTCCACACGAAGGTGACCGAGACCAGGAAGAACAGAACTGCCAGCGTGTGTGCGAGCACCGGGTTGCTCTTGGTGAGCGTGACGGCAAGCTCGACAGCCAGTAATCCGAACAGGGTCGAGAACTTGATCACCGGGTTCATGGCCACCGACGAGGTGTCCTTGAACGGATCGCCCACGGTGTCTCCGATGACGGTGGCGTCGTGCAGCGGCGTTCCCTTCTGCTTCAGATCGACCTCGACGACCTTCTTGGCGTTGTCCCATGCGCCGCCGGCATTGGCCATGAAGATGGCCTGGTAGAGGCCGAAGATGGCAATCGAGATCAGATAGCCGATAAAGAAGAACGGCTCAAAGAACGCGTAGGCAAGGGTCACAAAGAAGACGGCGAGAAAGATGTTGAACATGCCCTTCTGCGCGTACCTGGTGCAGATTTCCACCACTTTCTTGCTGTCGCTGACCGATGCCTTCTCCACGCCTTCCAGCTTGATGTTCGCCTTGATGAATTCCACCGCGCGGTAAGCGCCGGTGGTGACCGCCTGCGTGGAAGCGCCTGTGAACCAGTAGATCGTTGCCCCGCCGGTGATCAACCCGAGCATGAACGGCGCATACAGCAGAGAGAGGTTCTGCACGTCATGGCTCAGTCCGCCGGTCAGGGCCATGATGATGGAGAAGATCATGGTGGTGGCGCCCACCACGGCGGTGCCGATCAGCACCGGTTTGGCCGAAGCCTTGAAGGTATTGCCGCATCCGTCGTTGGCTTCCAGCAGGTGTTTCGCCTTTTCGAACTTCACGTCGATGTTGTAGTCCCGCTTCAATTCAGCTTCGATGCCGGGAACGTTTTCGATCAGCGACAGTTCGTAGACCGATTGCGCATTGTCGGTCACCGGCCCATAGGAATCGACGGCGATGGTAACCGGGCCCATGCCCAGGAAGCCGAAAGCTACCAGGCCGAATGCGAAGACCGCCGGAGCCAGCATCAATGCCGCCATCGACAGACCCGTGCTGAAGAAATAGCCCAGCGCCATCAGCGCAACCATGCACAATCCCAGCCAGTAGGCCGAAAAATTGCCGGCCACAAATCCTGAAAGAATGCCCAGCGAAGCTCCGCCTTCCTTCGCCGATGTAACTACTTCCTGCACGTGCGCTGAGCTGGTGGAAGTGAAGACCTTCACGAGTTCAGGAATGATGGCGCCAGCCAGGGTGCCGCACGAGATGATCGAAGCCAGCTTCCACCACAGCGTTCCGTCGCCGAGTTGGGGGATCATCAGGTACGAAACGATAAAGGTCAGAATGATGGAAAGAATTGAGGTGATCCAGACCAGCGAGGTCAATGGATGCTCAAAGTTCATCTCGTCGGCGTGGCCGTACTTGGCCTTGGCGATGGCGCCGTTCAGGAAGTACGCGCCGGCGCTCGAAACCAGCATGGCGACGCGCATGACGAAGATCCATACCAGCAACTGCACCTGTGTCTCGGGGCTCTTGACCGCCAGCAGAATAAAGGTGATCAGGGCCACGCCGGTGACGCCGTAAGTTTCAAAACCGTCGGCACTCGGGCCCACGGAGTCGCCCGCGTTGTCGCCGGTGCAGTCGGCAATCACGCCAGGGTTGCGCGCGTCGTCTTCCTTGATCTTGAAGACGATCTTCATCAGGTCGGAGCCGATGTCGGCAATTTTGGTGAAGATGCCGCCGGCGATACGCAGAGCCGCAGCGCCCAGCGATTCGCCGATGGCGAATCCGATGAAGCATGGGCCCGCGTAATCGCGGGGAACAAACAAGAGGATGAAAAGCATGATGAGCAGCTCGACCGAGATCAGCGCCATGCCGATGCTCATACCCGCCTTCAGCGGAATCGCAAACACCGGATACGGCTTGCCGGGAAGGCCCGCGAAGGCCGTCCGCGAATTCGCAAACGTGTTCACGCGAATGCCGAACCACGCCACCCCGTAGCTGCCCGCGATACCGACGAGGCTGAACAACAGAATGATCGGCAAGGTGACCGCAATCGACTTGCCCGGAACCGGGGCCAGAACGCCGAAATACAACGAGATGATGACCGCGATGAAAACCCAGAGCACAACAATGAACTTGCCCTGCGTCACCAGATACGTTTTGCAGGTCTCGTAAATCAGCTCCGAGATTTCCCGCATGGTGCGATGCACCGGCAGGTTCTTCAATTGCTGATAGATCACTAGTCCGAACAGCAGCCCGCCGACGCAGAACAGCAATCCCCACATCAGCAGCGCGTGTCCATTCACGCCCATAAAATTTACGGTCGTCAAATCCGGCAGCACCAGGCTGGCTTCTCCGCCACCGGTGCTTTCCGGTTGGGCACTGGCAAATGCAGGAATCAGCAAGCCCAGCAGCACCATCATTATTGTCTTGTACTGCCGCTTCAGGAGGGCTTTCGCGCCCTCCCAGCTCAATTGAGAACAGTCCAACTGTAAAGTCACAACAACCCTCCGACCTAAAAAGCGAAATCGCAAACGGCCCGGGATCGAGCAGGAAGGGATCCGGCATCGAGCCGCGATGCGTTGGAAAATGCCACGGGAAGGCTATCAATCCGCGTGCACGGTTGTCGAGTCGTTTCTATCGAATGCGACAATCCGAGCGCCCGAAGACCCTTCCTTGCAGGAATGGGAAAAGCCGCTGAAAGCGGTTCTATGCTGGAGGCTCAAACGGCCTCTCAGAACAAAAGCCCGGGCGGGCATGAGCCGGGCAATCAAATCATCGCGCCTGAGGCATGGATTGCCAAATTGCACGGAACCCGAAAGGTCCCGGGGAAAAGCGTGTAAAGTACTGAGCAGGGGAGTGTTTGCCTCTATATATGACCGAATCGGGCATGCTGACGCCGCGCCAGGCCGCGGAAAAACTGGGGATGAGCTATCCCGCCCTGAAACACTGGATCCTCGCGGGGCGGATTCGCACGGTAAAGACTCCCGGCGGCCATCACCGTATCCCGCTGGAGGCGATCGAGGAGTTCCTGCCTCGCTCTCAGGCTCACCCAGCCCGTGGCCGCATCAGCGGGCGAAACCAGTTGGTGGGACGGGTGGCTGAGGTGGTGATCGAGGGCCTTCTTGCCAAGGTGGTTCTTGCCATCGGCGACCAGCGGGTGACGGCCATCATCACGGCCGATGCAGCGCGCGAGCTGGAGCTGAAGTTGGGCGACAAGGCTGCGGCCCTGATCAAGGCCACCGAGGTGATGATCATCCGGCCGTAACCTCAGCTGTCAGGTTTCAGGCGTCAGGGATCATTCCCACCCTGGCGGCAAAGACAAAGACGCCGCGAGGGTGGTGGCACTGCCTCCTCACCACGCAGTGAAACCGCGTTGAATCCTTATCGCCAAACGACGAGGTCATAAGCCGTCATTCATCGTTAAAGCGACAATGGACCTGCAATGTAATTTATACACTTGATCGAATAAGATTGTGTGTATTAATATTGATTCGTAAGCAAAATTGCGTAGATCGACTGAAATCGATCAAGATTCGATCCGCAATTTCCATTCACAATTTTTGATTCGATCAGGGCCACGGTTAACGAGTTTCACGCCCCTCTCGAGGAGAGCCAGCCAATGAAGCGCAGTCTTTTCTTAATTCCCACTCTGCTTGTTCTATTCGGTTCGACGACAGCATTTGCCCAGATAGCCGGAGTACTGAGTGGACGGGTTATGGACCCATCCGGAGCCGCCGTTGCCGGCGCCCAGGTGGCTTTGACGGCGGATGCGACCCATCTGCATCAAACCACGTCCACTACCAGCTCGGGAGACTACGTCTTCGTCAATCTCATTCCGGGAACTTACCAGATCGATCTCTCGGCGCCAGGCTTTGAGCGCCTTACGCGCAGAGGGATCACGGTGGTGGTTGGCGAAACGGTGACTGCCGACCTGAGCCTCACCGTGGGCGCTGCCCAGGAGAGCGTCACGGTCACGGCCGACGCGCCTCTGCTGCAGGCCTCCACAAGCAACATCCAGACCAATATCCAGGGCACGGTGGTGGTGGCCATTCCCCTCAACTCCAGGAACTTCGTGAATCTGGCCACGCTGGCTCCCGGGGTGGAGCTGCCGCCAGGCACGGTGCTGCCGAGGATCAACGGCGGCCGGCCGCGGACCAATGAATATTTATACGACGGAATCTCAGCCCTGCAGCCGGAGCCGGGGCAGGTGGCCTTCTTCCCCATCATCGACGACATTCAGGAGTTCACTATCGAGGCCAACAATGTTCCCGCCGAGTTTGGCCGATTCAACGGAGGCGTGGTGAACATTTCCACGCGCTCGGGCTCGAACCAGCTTCACGGCAGCCTCTACGAGTTCTTCCGCAACGAGGACCTGAACGCACGGAATTACTTTGCCCCGACCGGCGCCAAGCCGGAGTACCGGCGCAATCTCTACGGCGCCACGCTGGGCGCTCCCATTCTGCACGACAAGCTGTTCTTCTTCGGCGATTTTCAGGGCGTGCGGCAATTGATCGGCCGCACGGTTTTCTCCAACGTCCCTACCAATAACGAAAGAGCGGGCAATTTCTCCGGAGTCTCCAAAATCTACGACCCCACCTCGCCCACCACCGCGCGCAACGAGTTTCCCAGCGATACCATCAATATTCCCTTCGATACAGCGGCGGCAGCACTGCTCAAGCTCTTCCCCACGCCGCTGGATACGACCAAGGCGGCCAACAATTATTGGCGGACGGCCAACGACATCGACCACCAGAGCCAGCTTGACGCCCGAATTGACGGCGCAACCAAGAGCCGCGACCGCGCCTTCGGGCGCTACTCCTACTACAACGAGGTGGAGCAGCCGGTTACGCCGCTACCCGACGGCAGCGGCGCCATCTCCGGCACGGTGATCGGCACCGGCGGCGTGGCCGGCCTGTCGAACGTGGTGGGCCAGCAGGCGGTCATCAACGAGACCCACACCTTCAACGCGCATCTCGTCAACGACCTTCGCGCGGGCTATACCCGGCGCAGCAACAACGTCGCCGGACCCACGCTCGGCAATACTGCATCGACCGCGCTCGCGATTCCGGGCATTCCCACCAACGCCGCCTTTAACAACGCGCTGCCGCTCTTCACCATTACCGGAATTCAGCAGCTCGGCCCCTCGGCCAGCACTTTTTCCAAATATCAAACCGGCGTTTGGCAGATGGTGGATACGGCCACGGAAATTCATGGCCGGCACACCCTGAAGGCCGGCATGGACATGCGCTGGTATCAGTTGAATGCCATTGCGCCTCCCAATCCCACCGGCTCGTTCGCCTTCACCACGACAGGCACCGATACTCTGACTGGAACCGGCACATCGGGCGGCAACGCCCTTGCCAGCTTTCTGCTTGGCCAGGTCGATACCTTCCAGATCGACTTGCAGACCAGCACCATGCGGCCGCGCGATCACATCTTCGAATTCTTCGCACAGGACGACTGGAAGCTGACCAACCGCCTGACGCTGAATCTGGGAGCGCGCTGGTCGCTGCACTTCCCTTCGACCGAAAAGAACAACCAGGGAGCGGTCTTTAATCTGGCCACACAGCAGTTGAACTATGTAGGCGTTGACGGCAATCCGAAGAGCGCCCGCCAGCTGCACTATACAAATGTGGCGCCGCGCGTGGGCTTTGCCTACCTGCTGACGCCGCGGACCGTGGTGCGCGCAGGTTACGGCATCGTCTTCATCGACCAGTCGGGCATTACCACGCCCTTCACGATTCCGCAGTTCCCCTTCATCCAGAGCGTGACGCAAAAGACCGCCGACAGCATCGTTTCGCCCTTTGCGCTCTCGACTGGGCCCAGCGTCTCGGCCATTCCGTTGAATCCAAATGCCGGGCTGGGGCAGAGCGTCTACACGGTGGACCGCACGGCAGGCTCCGGTTACTCGCAGCAATGGAACCTGGCCATCCAGCGCGAGCTACAAGCCATCTTTCGCTTGAAGTGGCCTATGTGGGCTCGCACATTGTGCACGTGGGCATTCCCGACTCGAACCTGAACCAGCTCACCGTGGCACAGATGCAGCAAGGCGGCGCTTCGCTTCTGGCCAAGACGAACCAACCCGTGCTACGGAGTGGCGCCGTCGTGGACTTCGCTCGGCGGGAAAACGATGACCGTCGCCCAGTACGACAAGCCGTACCAGTGTTTTCAGAACGTTGCCACCTACCGGCACAACAGCGGCGAGACCAACTACAACGCAGGCGAGATCAAGCTTGAGCAGCGCATATCCGACGGCCTGGAGCTGTCGCTGGCCTACACGCACTCGCGGCTGATCGACGATGCCTCGTCGGTGTTCTCCACCACCGTGCTTTCTTCGCCCAACTCCAGCAGCCTTATCGCCGCCGACACCTTCAATCCCCGCCTGGAGCGCGACGTCTCCACCGGCGACATGTCGAATGTGACCGCCTTCAGCGGCGTCTACGATCTGCCGGCCGGCAAAGGCCACCGCTTCGCCTCTACGGGGCTGGCTAAGGAAGCGATTGGCGGCTGGCGCCTCGATGCCATTCTGCAGTTTCAGTCCGGCATGCCCGTCACCGTCACCCAAGCCACGAATAACAACTCCGCCTTCGGATTCGTGCTCCAGCGTCCTAACCTGGTTGGATCGCCGGCGCTGGTCCACGGAATGCGCACACCGTCGGAATTTTTCAATATCCTGGCGTTTCAGGCGGCTCCTCAATTCACGCTTGGAAATGCTTCACGCAATCCAGTGCGCGGCCCCGACTTCCGTAACCTGGATGTTGCGCTGATCAAGCACACCAGCATCGGCGAAAAAATCGACGCGGAGTTCCGGGCCGAGATCTTCGACATCCCCAACCGGGCCAATTTCGCTCAGCCAAACGGCAGCTTCGGCAATCCTGCATTCGGCACCATTACCAGCACAGTGACCGATCCGCGTGTGGTTCAGTTTGCCCTCAGAATCAGCCGGTAGCGCATTTTCAGTCAGACTGCTTACAGTCCCGGAGGCTTTCGTGGTTTCCCGCCCTTCGCGTCCGCCGCGGCGGACCGCGCGAAGGACGGGGCACGGGTGCATTTGCCGACAATTGAATCGAAAATGCTCAGCTTTCGATTACCTCCCGGGGAAGCTGCCTGCGCTTGCCCGGATGAGGTCTCTTCAGGCCCTCGGGGACCTTTTTAGATAACTCATGCTTTTCACCTTCGCGCCGATGAAAACGGCGTAGGCCCGGAATAGCTCTACTGGCCGCAGAGGCGAGGCACGTTGAGATCCATGGAAAGCGCCATTCGAATGCAGACGCAGCCTTTGGCTACCGGGCCTGTTCGCGTGGATCCGGAAGCCTGGCAGCCGGTTCGCATAGCGGGGGTGAGCGCATCGTGGCGCAAGCTCATGATGCAGGCGGAGATGGCGGCGCCGCACTTGCAGGTTGCGACAATCGAGGGCGAGCACGGGACGGGAAAGCACACTCTGGCCCGCTACATCTTCCGGCTGTCGCCGCTGGCGAAGGAGAGCTTCCGGCGGAGAGATGCCCGGGAGTGGCTGGCCACCGATGCTGACCCGGCGACGCTGGGCGGCTTTATCTACCTCGACCGCGTGGATTTGCTCGCGCCGCCGGGGCAGGGGCTTTTGCTGGGGGTTCTGAAAGCATTGCAGGATCGCCCGCCGGGGCGCGCCGTCCTGCTGGCCTCTTCGCAGAGCTCATTGCGACAGATGGTTGGCCAGGGGCTCCTGCTGCCCGACCTGGCCTTCCGGCTCACGACCATCCGTTTTGCCGTTCCACCGCTGCGGCAGCGCCGCGAAGACATCGGCCCGCTGGCTCAGGCTCTGCTGGACCGCCTCTGCGCCCGTTACCAGCAACGTCCTGTCAACCTGGGGCCCGGCGCGCTCGCCCGTCTGCTGCAGTACCCCTGGCCGGGGAACGTGCGCGAGCTTGCCGCGGTGCTGGAGGCCGCACTGCTGGAGACTGCCGACGGCGTCATCCGCGTAGACGATCTCTCGCTGCCGACCGAGGCCGAAAGTGTCATTCCGCAGATCCAGCCCCCGGCGCGCCCCGCCGATCTTTCGCTCGACGCGATCATTCGCCAGCACGTCCAGTACGTTCTCGACCTGAATCGCGGGAATAAACTGCGCACCGCCCGCCAGTTGGAGATCTCCCGCTCCACGCTCTACCGCATCCTCGGGAACGAATCCATCATGGCGCAATGAAAGATGGCGCATTGAAGAGCAGCCGGCGCATCGGGAAGAAGCGCCGCATCAGGCACCTGCCTGGCGAATTTGCTCCTCGATCACGCGCTTCAAATCGGCAGGCGAATAGGTAGGCGACTTGATGAATTTCCCGTCCGGCCGCTTGTGAATCTTCAGAATGGGATTCCAGCCGCCGCTATGAGCAGCAGCGTCCGCGGGATGCGCGAGCTCCGTCCCATTCCTGCGCTCCAGAACCGCGTCGCAGACGCTGCAATGCGGCCATGCTTTGCTCATGTTGCTGCGCTGCACCTCGTCCCAGGCAGGCTCGGCCTTTATGCCGGCAGCGTTCAGTGCTCCGTAGGTGACTACGAGCTGATCGATGCAGCCATCGACATATTCGACGAGGTCGGGCGTGCCGCCGGAGTCAAGCCCAACTTCGAGGCGATCGATGACGGCGGCCTTTTCATCTCCATTTGATTGGCTGCCTGCAGTCGAAACCGCCATGGTGACGGTGCAACCGCAGCCCTTGACGAACTCAAGGGCCTCTTCGAAGACCAGCCGCGCGCGCAGCAGGCGAATCTCCGGGCCGGGCATTTCGGGCGCGGGCTTCACTTCCTGCTCAAACTGCCGCATCAGCGTTGCGATGTCTTCCTGGGGGCGGTACGCTTTTTCTCTCATTGGGATCCTCGGTGGGCCTCTGCTGCTCAGGCGTCTCTAAGCTGGAATCTTCAGCGTAAAGGAAAAGCCTTCTTCGATGCACGGTGAATCCCTGTGGGGAAAGTGGTTCATTTTTTCCCGTTGTCTCCATTGAAATCCCGCGCTCTCACGCAGACACAAAAAGGGGGCTTCATCGCCGCCGCTCTTAAGTGAGCAGCGAGGATGAAGCCCCCGCGCCGCAGCCATCATTTTTCCCTGATGGTCTGTTTCAACCTCGACATTCTCCGCCTCGGCGGAGTCTGCCGTTGCCGTCTATTGAGTCATCGCTTCGTTTGCGCTGCTGCCCGCCTGAGAGCCGGCCTCCTCGACCCCGGTCCATTCGGCCTCCGAGGCCAGCAGATTCGCTGCGCTCCGGCCCTTCTTTGCGTTTGCTCCTTTTTGGATTCGGACTTTCTCGGTCAGCTCGACAAGCATTTTGGCGCAACTCGCATTGCCTTCTTTCGCGGCTTTCATCAGCCCTCGCGCCAGTTCCTCGCACTGCGTTGAGACCACCACTTCCGCTGCGTTCTCCAGCAGATCGGCTCCCGGCTTCTCCGAGGTTTGATCTGCCGCTGTTTTCGCCGTCCGGTTTTTTCTTCGCCGCTTTTTTATCTGCGCTGGTTTCTGTCTTTCTCGTGGACGGAGCGCTTGTCCTCGCCGCCGCCCGCCTGGTGCTGCTTCCTTTGTCCGACCTCTTCTGGTTCTCTTTCCGTGTTTTCGTTGCCATTCCTCTTGCCATTTCCGGCCATCGTTCCGCGTTCGCTTCAAGAGGCTGTGCTGTCGGGGTCTTTCCGGACCTGCCGCCATTGTTTCAGCCCGCCAGTGTGCGGCTTCGACTCGTGTCAAAGCCGTTCCCAGGCGGCCAGTCCCGAGCGCCCGCGCAGATGGCGCCAAAAAAATAGGAGGGCGCTCACGGCCTTCCTTCAGATTCATTTCGCTTTGAGTGTTTTCAGCTTAGCGGAAAAAGAGCAAATTTCCTGCAATCCCGGTGCTCCCTGGAGCCGCCCCAAAGTACCGTCCGTCCTTGCGCCTTTTTTCCAGCGCAAGTGCGGGAGGCCCACAAACCCAACCGTTTGGCTTTGTGCCCTCCCGCCCATTTCACGATGAGGCTCAAGAAATGGACGGGGCACGGAAGAGCCCTGAAATTCACGCCGAGATTTTTGTGCTAATTCTGTGAAGTGCCGTTGGCGGCAATCCGTTTTACCCCCGAAGTAACTGTCGGGTAGGCGACAACACACCCAGGATGCAAGCGAGGACCTCTCGATTATGCTGAATGAGCGTCGAATTCATCTTTACGTCCGGTGAGCGGAATGTCCTGTCTACCCAACTTGTTTGCGGGCCCCCTCAAATCGAAACACTCGCAGCGGTTGTATGAAGTACTTCTTGCTCGTCTCAGTTTTGCGCGTCAAAGCGACCGCATGTTAATGGCTTGCCGTGACATTCGCCGATTTGCCCGAAAAGCTGGGAGGAAAAAAGCCGTTGCCTCCACCTATTTCTGGGAAATGGAAGCTCATGGTCACAGGCATGATTTTGAGGCGATGTGGCGCACGCTGAGAGCTTGGGAGGAGGCAAGTATGGGCCAAAGAATCAAGGTCGGAGCGCATAATTGGACTCACAAGGAACATCATCAGTTGATATTCGGATATGCGCCTCTTCTGTACCTCAGAGGCCGTTATCGGCTCGGGTGCAGATTAATGGAAAAAGCGCTGGAGATGAGTTCCCACCGGAAAGGCTGGTCGTTTGAATCGCTTTGGCACGTCTATAAGCCGCTGAGCAAACCATCTTCTGTCTACGATGTGACCCTTGCACATTTTTACACCGCGTTGGGCCGCGAGCTTTCTGAATGGGAACTTTGGCCAAAATTCCTAGACGGATTAGATGCAAAGCTCTTTCAAGGCAGCGGTATTGCTAAAGAAGCTCTGCGCAAAGATTCCCAATTGATAAAGCCATTTTTCGAGTGGGTTACGTCGGAGCGGCGAAAACGCTTGTTTACCGGTACGACTGATGGCGAGCGCGATTTAGTCGAATCGCCGAGCAAAGTCCGCAGGCGCCAATCTGCGAGGAAACGAGAGCTGCTGAAGGTCGATGCGGCGCCCGCACGAATTCAATTTGAACAGAAGCTTTTGCAACTGTTCCCGGAATTGGCATTGTTGCCCGGCTTGCCGTCCCTCAAACAGCTGATGCAGACGAGGGCGAGTTAACCACGAAGCGCCCACTCTTGTTTTATTTCGAGTGAATTATCGCCTATCCGGCGTTGCTGGCTGATTAACATCCCCACGCGCCTTCGGCGTGGATTCATTCGGAATTGACGGACCCAAAGATATCCAAACTGAGACACGGAATCCTGAGCAGATCTGACCCTTTGGTTTTCCGCTCTACTGCGGCGTCGAGGCGGGAGCCGGTTCCGGCGAAGCGGCGTTGGCGTTGAGCCGGGTGACGTGAATGCTCGCCTCGGTCTCCGGCACCGTTCCATCGTTGAGCTGGACCTCGGTAGGCTTGCCCAGAACGAGAATGCGCTCGACGGCCTGGCCGCGGGCAGGGATGAGGACACGCTGAACCACCGAGGCCGTGGCTGTGCGGACCGTAATGGGGACCTCGGCCGCGGCGTAGCCGGAGTTGGAGACGTTCACCGCGACAAGCCAGCTTCCAGTTTCGGCCGCGGTGGGGTAGACGCTGTCGATGGCGAGATCGGGAAGGCCCTTGTCGGCATCGACCCAGTCGGCGAAAAACCAGCCGAGGTCGCGGTGTGCGCCGGCCTCGATGAGTTTCTCAAAAGACGAGGGAGCGAGAGCCTTCCCGGAACCTTTGCTCTCGTCCTTCCCGGAGCCTTTGCTCTGGTCCTGCGATGGGTCGTAGGCGCTGAGAGCCGCCGAGAGGGCTTCGTCGCCGGCCAGGTCGCGGAGCATCCAGAAGACGTAGGCGGCTTTGGTGCGGTAGTAGACGGGCGAGATGGCCTGGGCGAGAGGCTGGCCGGGGCCTTCGCCGGGACTCGACGGCTCAGCCAGCGCCAGGGCGGCGCGCGAGCCTTCCAGAGATTCAAGCGCCCTGGTTCGGCCGCTTTGCTTCTCAAGCCAGAGGGTTCCCATGAAATACGCCACGCCCTCTGAGAGCCAGGCGCGGGGCGAGGCCACCCAGGCGTGCGTGAGCGCATGGGCCAGAACGCGATCCAGTTCGTCGGCGCCGGCCTGGCGGGACGAGGTCTGGCGGAGGGAGGTCACGAGCAGGGAGCCGGTCTCGTAAGGAGCGTCTTCGGGATCGGGCAAATCGAGGATGGCGAGCTGAGTGCGCGGCTTCTGGCTCAGCCAGCCCTGGAGGAAGGGCGTGACCGTCTTGGCGGCCTCAATCCAGGATTGCGAGGCGGCGACCTGCGGCCCGGGAAGGGTCCAGAGCGTGGTGTTCGTGGCCTGAACAGGGGCGCTGACGGCCACAAAAAGGCTCGGCGCCTCAAAACCGAGTGTTGAGTTCTCAACCGACGCAGTGGCGACGCCGGGCAGCTCCTCACTCAGGCTGGGGGTGACGGAAAGCTCGACCGGATGGCCGTTGACCAGCGCCACGGTGGGCTCGTGGCCGGGGGGAAACTCGTCGGTCAGGCGCAACCGAAACTGCGCGCCGCTGAGACGCAGCTTCTGTTCGCCGATTTCGTCGAAGAGCCTTGCGCCGTCGCCAAGGATGACCGGAACGCTCGAAACCGGATACCAGACGACATTGCCGAAGCCGCGCAGGCCGGTGAAATCCTCCCCGATCACGTCCCAATCGGAGTGCAGAGCGACGGCATCGGGGGTGCCGATCACGATCAGGCGCTGCGCCGAGGCTGCGATCGAACCGGAGTAATTTACGTCGAGCTGAAGAGCCTGCCCGGCGGCGAGCGGCTCGGAAAGAGAAACGGCGGCCTCGTGCAACTGGCCGGTGTGGTCGGCGTCGGAGTTGAGCGTGGCCACGGAGAAAACGACCGAGCGGCCGCCCACGCGGATCAGATCCCAGTTAAGCGAGGAGGAGATTTCGAGCGGGATGAGATGGAGCGGCGCCGCGCCGTCGTTGCGGACCGTGACCACGGCGCGGACGGCAATGTGCTGGTCGGCTGCGCTCAGATGGACGTCCATGTCGAAGCCCGTGAAGGTGACGGCCTGGCGTTCGGCGTCGGTGGCCACCGGCGCGGCTTCGGGCAGCATGCTTGAAGCCGGGGAGGCCGAAGGCGCGCTGGTGGTGGTCTGCCCGCTTTCATCCGTCGAGCGGGAGAAGATGACCTGACCGTGAGGTTGTTCCGCGGGCGAGGCCGGGGCCTGGGTCTGTGCTGGCGCCGGTTCCGTCGCCGGTGCGGAGCCCGTCGATTGATTCGGTGCTGGATTCGCCGATTGACCCGGAGATTGACCCGTGGTTTGACCTGTGGCCGCGACCGCGGCCAGTAAGAACGTGGCAAAGATCAGCACGGACACGGCAAGAAGACAGCAGAAAAAAGACTTCATGAGCCCAGGCCTTTCTGCCGGCGCGGTTGGGATGCCGGGGAGGCAGCCGGGCGAGAAGCTGCACGGCGCTGGCGAGCGGCCTCGTAGAGGATTACCGCCGCGGCAGCGGAAACGTTCAGGGAGCTGACGCCTCCGGCCATGGGAATGCGCAGAATGTGGTCGCAGGTGCGGCGAACCAGATCGTGCAATCCGGCGCCCTCGCCGCCCATCACGAGCACCACGTTTCCGGTCAGGTCGAACTGGTCATAATCAGTGGAGCCGCGCTCGTCCAGGCCGGCGATCCAGAGGTCGTGCTGCTTGAGCTCCTCCAGGGCGCGGACGAGGTTCACGACGCGGGCGATGCGAAGGTGCTCGGCGGCGCCGGCCGAGGCCTTTAGCGCGGCCGGGCTGAGGGGGGCGGAGCGGCGCTCGGTGAGCAAAACGCCGTCTGCGCCGGCTCCATCGGCAACGCGAAGCAGAGCGCCCAGATTCTGCGGGTCCTCAACGCCGTCGAGAGCCAGAACGAGACGGGCAGCCGCGGGACGGGATGGATCCGGCTCAAAAAGGTCTTCGAGCGAGAGCGTTTCCTGGGCCTGCACAAGCGCGACGACCCCCTGATGGCCGGGAGTGCGGGCGACGGCGGTCAACTGCTCGCGGGGCTGCTCGGCGACCCGGACTCCGCTCCGGCGGCAGGCGGCGACAATGGCTTCAAGGCGCGCGTCCTGCCGCTCGCGAGCTACTAGCACCTGGTCGAAGCGGCGCCTTCCGGCGCGCAGAGCTTCTTCAACCGGATGCAGGCCGTAGAGAACTTCCATGAAGGTAGTGTAGACGCTATGCAGGCTACAGCGGTTCCAGAGTAGCGGCGCCCCGAAGCCATAACCCTCAGCTGGCGTTCGCCGCGGCGAACGCCACCTTTCACCGAACCGAACAGTGCGCTTAAACTCTGGAACCGCTCAGGAGGAGAGCTTTGCGCTGGCCAGCCGGTTCAGGCTTACGCCCTGCTCCGCTGCCTGCAACGCAAGCGAGCGGTGGACGTCCGGAGGAATACGGATGCGGAATTCGCCGCTGTAGTGTTTCTCTGCCAGAGGAGCGGGAACCTGTTCACCCGCGGCTTGCATTTCGCGCACGACGTTCCGCACGACGCGGCGAATACCGGCCAGAGCGTCCTCAGGGGTCGCCGCAAGCCAGGAGAGAGAAGGAAATTCCACGCAGAGGCCGACGTGCTCCCGATCCTCTGTGGACCAGGTGACGCGGTAGGTGTAATGGTCAGATTTCTTCGTCATCGGATTCACCCCGCTTGCCGGTATCAATCTCTTTCAGCTTTTCGATGGCCGCCAGCACCTGCCGAACCTGATAAGCCTTCGCCATTCCTCTTTCTTCCTGGATGTTGACTCGCGGATCGCCCGGCCATGGAGTCTTGAAAACGGCGTGGCTGGACCCGCGCTGGCGGGGCTCACCAAAAAACGATGCGCATGCTTTGAAGAGATCGGCGAAGCGAACGTTTCGGGGATTGCGGTGCATCGCTTCGAGAGTCTTCTTCGAAGAGGTCATCTAAATAATGGTACCACTATTGGCACCACTTTGGCTCAACTTGCGAGGTTTCTGGAGGGGAGATTTGCGCAGATTGGGGGAATTCAGGCATGTTTTTGTTGCGGTGGAAAACGGTATGGATTCCAGGAACTGAAAGGGAAGGATGAGAACCGCATCTGCCAGGAAGACTTTTACCGCTCTGCTGGAGCGGGATGGAACACGGCTGAACTGGGTGATTGCGCGGATTCCCTTTGATCCGGCAAAGGCCTGGCCAGAGCGGAAGGGAATGCGGGTTCGCGGGGAGATCGAGGGATTCGCGTTTCGGACATCGCTCTTTTCGGGTCCTCCCAAAGGACGTTGCCTGCTGGTGAACAAGCAGATGCTGGCGGCGGCGGGGAAGGCGGTCGGGGCGCGGGTGCGCATCTGGCTGGAGCCGGATTTCGAAGAGCGGGTGGCGGAGATTCCGCCGGAGATGGCCGATGCGCTCAAGGCTGATCGCAAGCTGCGGAAGTGGTACGACGGGCTCAGCTACTCAATGCGGAAGGAGATAGGAGGCTGGGTAAGCGAACCGAAGACCGAGGCGGCGCGCCGGACCAGGGCTGAAGCGATGGCCGAGCGGCTGCTGCTGACGATGGAGGGCGAGAAGGAGCCTCCACCTGTGCTGCGGCTGGCGTTTCAGCGTCTGCCTGAGGCACGCCGGGGATGGGAGGCGATGACTCCGGTGCAAAGACGGCGTCATCTTCTTGCGATTCACTACTATCAGACGGCTGAGGCGCGCGAGCGGAGGGCGGCCAAGGCCGTGGAGGAGGCGCTGCGGGTGGCCCGGCGCGGGAATGCTACCGGCGCAAAATGAGCGCGCGGGTTTCTGGAAGAGGCATCTTGGGGGTAATCTTGAGATTGAATATTCCGTCCATTCAAATGAAATGAGATTCGCATCCGCAGTGCCATTTTTCAGCCAGGCGGTGTCTTCAGAGGCCGCCGAGCAGGCGAGCCTGGAAAATCTGGCGTTGGCAAAGGGGTTGAAGCGCCAGGAGGCTGGACTGCTGGACCAGTTGATTGTTCGCTACCAGCACCGGCTGCTGCGCTACCTGCTCTATCTGACAGGGAGCCAGGAGATGGCCGAGGACCTGTTCCAGGAGGTCTGGATGCGGGTGCTGGTGCGGGGCGCGCAATATAACGGGAAGGCGCGGTTCGAGACCTGGCTCTTCGCCATAGCGCGCAACCTGGTGATCGACCAGAAGAGAAAGCGGACCCTGGCAAGTTTGGAAGAGTTGATGGAGGGAGCCGGCGGCGAAGAGGGGCTGCTGCCGGTGGAGATTGCCGGCGTCGAGCCGAGCTCTTTCGACCATGCGGCGCATCTCGAAGACAGGGCAAGGATTGCCGCGGCGCTGATTGGCCTTGAGGCGATCTACCGCGAAGTTCTCGTTCTGCGATTCTATGAGGATATGTCGCTCGAGGAGATGGCCTCGGTGACGCGGACTCCGCTTTCGACCATCAAGTCACGGCTGTACCGGGGTATGGCGATGCTGAAGCCAAGGCTGGCGAGGCTTCAACTGCGGCCGGCGGGGGTTGTGTGAAGCAAGCAGAGAAAACCCGTTTCGCGGCCGGCGCCCTGAGGGATGCCAATCCCCCGCTGCTTTCCGCGCTGGCCGGCAAAGAGGCGGGACGGGAGCGGGATGTGGCCTTCCGCACGCGGCGGGTGGTGGCGGCGTCGCTGGGCGTGATGCGGGATCAGAAGAAAGGCGGCAAGCGGGGCCGGGCTTTGGCACTGGCGGCGATCCTGATGGTCATCCTCGTGCTCGGGCCTCTGGTATGGCGGCTGGCGGACGAAGTGATGGCCGGAGCGCACCTGACCGACGAGGTCATCCAGGTGAGCCTGCTGGCTTTCGTTCTGTGCCCTGCGATTCTGGCTGCCGTCCTGGTGGCCGGCTGGATGCGGAAGGGCTCCTAAGGCATTTAGACGCCCCCGAGCGCTCGCAATCCAGGTTTCGGCAACTTCAAACCGCACTTATCCGTCCCAATATGTGGGTGTATGCTGCCTGTATCTTTTTTGCAGGCCCCGGCAATGAGGAAGGCAAGTATGTTCGAACCGCAATCCTTGCGAGTGGATGAAGAGGAAAGGGAGCGTCTGATCCCTTACTGGTCGGTGGTGGCGGCCTGCGTAGGCTTTCTGCTTGTGGAGTACTACTTCTGGTTTGTCGATCCGGCTCACCGAACCCACCTGCCTCCCATGGGGCTTCGCATCTACCTGAATCTCTCCTGGGGGCTGCTCGCCTCGCTTTATTTCCTGATGGTTGGGTACGTAAGCAAGGATGCGCCGCGGCGCGGGATGAGCACGCGCTTCTGGGTAGTTGTGTGCCTGGCAATGCCGGGCGGAATCGGAGCGGTGCTCTATTTCCTGCTGCGCCTTCCGGAGGTTTCGTGCTGCCCGACCTGCGGCACTCACGTGCAGGGTGACTTCCACTTCTGCCCGCAATGCGGCTTCCAGTTGACGGCCAGTTGCGGCAACTGCTTTGAGACCGTTCGCGCTACCGACCAGTTCTGCACGCGCTGCGGCCATGAGCTGGCCAGGGACCACCTTCCGGCACGTCTGCACGTTTTGAGCGAGCAGGGCTGACGACTCTGCAACCTCGATTTCCTCTGCCCCCGCTGTATAACAAGGACTTTCCGTTTGCATGCCGATCTCAGCGCTGATTATCGACGACGAACAACTGGCCCGCGAAGAGCTCAGGTACCTGCTTGATTCGGAGCAGGACGTGAAGGTCGTGGGCGAAGGAACCAACGGCATCGAGGCACTGGAGCTGATCGAACGCCATCATCCTGACATCGTCTTTCTCGACGTGCAGATGCCGGGAATGGACGGCTTTGCGGTGATCGAGCGGCTGGTGGAGCGCAGCCGGGCGCCGAAGGGCCAGGGCGAGGAGGAGGAGGCGCCGCTGCCGCAGTTCATCTTCGCCACGGCCTTCGACCAATACGCGGTGCGGGCCTTCGAGGTGAACGCGGCCGACTATCTGTTGAAGCCCTTCGACCGCAACCGCGTGCGCGAGGCAGTGGAGCGGGCACGGGCGCGCGTAGAGGGCGGCTGGGCGCACAACGGAACAGCCGGCACGGCTCTTCCGGGTATGCGCGCCCCACAGGCGCAGCTTGAGGCCCTGATGCGTCTGCTCAGGGACTCGCAGGCGAGCGAGCGCGCCGCCAAGGTAGTGGTGCAGACTCAGAGCCGCATGCTGCTGGTGGACCAGGCGGAGATCTGCTTCGCGGCCATCGAGGAGGGCGTGATTCGCGTGGTGACGCGCAGTTTCGAGGGCCAGTCGCGCTGCCGCACGCTGGAAGAGCTGCTCGAGCAACTGGACCCAAGGCAGTTCTGGCGGGTTCATCGCGGCTTTGTTGTGAACATCGACCACATCCGCGAAGTGGTGCCGTGGTTCAAGTCAAGCTACCAACTGCGCATGAGCGACAAGCAGCAGACCGAGATTCCGGTCAGCCGGTCGCAGACCCGCAGGCTGAAGGAACTGTTCAATCTTTAGGTGCCAGGCTCCTATGGATGCAGGTTTCGTCGCAGGTCTTTCATGAGCAGCATCAGATGGAATTCGTTCGCCGGGGTTGGCTCGAATCCGAAATGCTCGTAGAATGCTGCCGCAGCGTCGTCAATGGCGTGCACAAGCACGGCTCTTGCCCCCACGATGTCGGCGGCGGCTGAAATCCGGATCAATGCATCCTTGAGGAGGGCCTTTCCGAGACCCCTGCCCTGCTCCCTTTTATCGACGGCCAGGCGAGTAAGCAGGATGATTGGGACGGGATGCCGTGCCAATCCCTTTGCCACCCGCGCAGGAGCTTCCTCCAGGCGCAGGCTTCCGGCGGCAATCGCATAGTAACCGGCAACACGATTGGCTCGGTGCACGACGTACGTGCGTGAGGTCTCGTTCTGTTGATTGACCCAGGCGAAACGCTTGAGCCATTCATTCAGCGCAGGGTGAGCTCCACAGTCGAATTGGGATGCATCGTGCGATCGCGCCAGCGGCTCAACCTTGGATAGCGGCGCGAAGTACGGTTCATGCCCGCTCAAGGATGGAAGGCTCCCGCAAAAGCTTTTCCAGGCCCGGAATCCGCCGGGCAGGCCTGTCCAGCGCCTCAGTGAAAGCGCGCCACTGTGCGCTCGTCAACACGAAGTGCGTCTGGTCGGCGAGAGTGCGTTCGGCGCGTTCCGAAGCGCTCTCCAGAATGAAAGCGCTCAGACTGATCCCGGTCGAAGCCGCGGCTTTGCGGATCGTGGAGGCGTCGTGCTCCGAAGCACGTAGATGGATCCGATATTCTTTTTTCCTCGCGACGGGCATTTCAACCTCTGTGCGTACATTGTACGCCACATCCGAGCTTTTGGCATTGTGCCCTCCCGCCCTTTTCACAATGAAACCGTGAAAAGGGAGGGGGCACAGAGATTCAAGAAGCTTAATTTGATGTCGCCGGGGCGGGGGCTGTCGGAGCGGGCGGCGCAGCCGGAGCAGGTGTGGCCGGAGCCGGAACTGCCGGAGCAGGCGCGGCGGCAGGAGCAGCGGGCGCGGCGGGAGCAGCGGAGGCGCCCGGTGCGGAGCCGGGCTGAGTTGGAGTCGCCTGTCCGTTCTGCGGAACCATGTGGATTGTAGCGCCGGGCTGAACCGTTGTGCCTGGGGTCTGGGTCTGCCCGTTCTGCGGGGACGATGTGGAGGCCCCCGGTGGTTGCGCCCGGAGTCGTGACTCCCGTAGCAGCGGGACGCACCGGCGCAGCGGGCACGTCGGTCACGCTCACCAGTTCCACATCGAAAATCAGGTCGGCTTTGGCCGGAATGCCGGGATGGCCGGCGCGGTCGGGAACGCTGCGCATGCCATACGCCAGTTGCCAGGGGATGAAGATGCGGCGTTTGCCCCCGACCTTCATTCCCTCAAGCCCGTAGTCAAAGCCGGAGATGACGCGTCCGACGCCTTGCTGCAAGCTCATTGGTTCCGGATCGCTCATCTTCGGCTTTCCATCGGCGCCCATTTCCGGCTTGCCGTCTTTCCCGACGACCGCCTGCGTGTGCTGATCCCAGGAGTCGAACTCGACCCCGTCGGCTGCGCGCCAACCGGTGTATTTGATGTGCCAGACTTTGCCGCTCTCTCCCACGGCGCCGGCGCCGACCTTGATGTCCTCGTACCGGAGCGTATAAGGAATCGCCTTGAGGGGAAGATGAGTCACCTTCGGCACGCCGGGAGGGAGCTTGATCCACGGGACAGGAGCGGCAGCCGTCGACGCGGCCGCTGCCGTCGAAGCCGTTTTGGCGGCAGCCGCGGTCGTAGCCGCCGCCGGAGCCGGTTTCGCCGCCGGGGCCGCTTGCGCCGCAGGGGTCTTACTGACAGCAGGCGCTGCCGGATTCGTCTGGGTTTGCGCGCTTGCAGCAACCGTAAGAGCTGCCATCCAAAGGATCGTCGCAGGGTTTCTCATGCTTGGTCGTCTCCGGGAAATCAAGGGGGTCTTCACGTGGAGTTTATCAGGCAGGGGCTAGGGCCTATTCACACTACGCTTCGGGTAGCGTGACCAGGCCCTAGATCAGCATGGCGGCAAGGAGGGCGGTTCGCGGGGCGAGGTGGGCGAGCTCGACCTGCTCGTTCGGAGCATGGGCGCCCTCGCCGACCGCGCCCATGCCGTCGAGCGTGGGCACGCCAAGCGCGCTTGTGAAGTTGCCGTCGGAGACGCCGCCTGTGGAGGCTTCAGGCAGCTCGAATCCTAATTCGGCGGCCAGCGCGCGCGCCCTCTGGTAAAGGCGAACGGTTCCCGCGGTGCGCTCCATCGGAGGCCGGCTGATGCCGCCGGTGACCGAGAGCGTGCAGCGTGGGTCGGCGGCGCGGAGGCGGGCGAAGCGGCGCTCCAGGCGCGCGCCCTCGGCGCGGCGCGCAAAGCGGGCGTCGATTTCGACCCGAGGCCTGGGCAGCGACAACGTTGCTTCGCGTGCCGCCGGCCACGACACCGGCGTTGACCGTCAGGCCGCGCGCGGAATCAGTCCATGCGCTGACGGTTTCGATGGTGCGGGCGAGTTCGCGGATCGAGCTGGCGCCCTTGTCGAAATCGACGCCGGCATGAGCGGCCACCCCGGAGATCTCGACGCGCCAGGCGCCCATGCCTTTGCGCGCGGTCTTATAAGCGAGCCCCTGCGCCGGCTCCAGCACATAAACGGCGGCGCATTGCCGCGCCAGTTCCTCGGTGACAGGCCGCGACACCGGACTGCCCACCTCCTCGTCACTCACCAGCAGCAGGATGATTTCGCGCCCGGCTTTGGGGCCGACGAGCTCAGCTTCAAGCAGAATTTCGAGGGCGCTGAAGGCCATGGCCACGCCGGCCTTCATGTCGAACGCGCCGGGCCCCAGCAGCTTGCCTTCGCGGATTCGGGCTGGCATGGTTCGGAGCGTTCCGAGCGGCCAGACGGTGTCGAGATGCCCGAGCAGAAGAATCGGCTTGAGGTTTGGGTCATTCTGCTGCCTTGCGCTTTTCGTGCGCGGTCCAAAGCGGGCTTCGAGCAGGTTGCTGAACTGCCGCTGGCGATGAATGCGAACCCGTGCGCCAAGCTGCTTTGCCCGATCGGCGGCCAGAGCCATGCAGGCATCGACCGCCGATTTCTCCCCGGAGGGAGATTCGGCAAGCACCAGCCGGCGGGCGAATGCAATCAGCTCGGCCTCTTTGCGCCGGGCGCCGGCTAGCAGGGCGCGCATGGGAACGGGAGAGCTTTGGGCTCGCTGCATAGTGTCCTTTCAGGGCGGCGGCAATGAACCAGCTCCTGATTCTACTAGAGTTCCGTGTGGCCCAAGAGAACTTCAAGAAAGGCGGAAGCAGCCGGCCGCGTGAATCCCTCATGCATGCGCTTCTCGATGCACTGTGTGGCAAAAATGCCACAGGACGAGATTCGCACTTCGCGTCTAATCTATGGAGAGCAAACCCTTTTATCCCAGGAGCCGTTGTTGGCCGAGTTGAGACAAATGGAGCAGACCATTGCTGCTCCGATTGAATTCGAGGGCGTGGGGCTGCATTCGGGCGCGCCGGTGATGATGCGCATGCTGCCCGCGCCAGCCGGTTCAGGGATCGTCTTTCGCCGGACGGATCTCGACAATTTCGAGATCGCCGCCACGGCGCGGAATGTGGCCAAAGTGAGCTACGCCACCAGTCTGATGCGGCAAGGCGTGCTGATCTCGACCACAGAGCACGTTTTGTCGGCGCTGATCGGAATGGGCGTCGACAACGTCATCGTGGAGCTGAACAATCTGGAACTGCCGATCCTGGACGGCAGCGCGCTGCCCTACGTGGAGGCCTTTCTCCGCGTGGGCATTCGAGTGCAGCGGCGGCGGCGGGAAATCATCCGCGTGTTGCGAGCCGTAGAGGTGCGCGAAGGAGACAGGTTCATCGGGGTGTATCCCGGCGACGGCTACCAGATCAGCTATGCCATCGATTTCCCGGCGCCCATTGGGCAGGAGAGCGCCTCGATCGACCTGGCTGCCGAGAACTATGGGGCGGCAATCGCGCCGGCCCGCACCTTCGGCTACAAGGCCGACGAGCAAAAGCTGCGCGACATGGGGCTGATTCGCGGCGCAAGCACCGAGAACGCCATCGTTCTGACCGCCGCGGGGCCTGAGAATGGCCCGTTGCGCTTCCCGGGCGAGTTCGTGTGCCATAAAATCCTCGACCTGATCGGAGATCTGGCGCTCGCCAGCCGCCGCATCCAGGGACGCGTAGTGGCCGAGCGCGCAGGCCACGCCATGCACACGGCGCTTGTGGCGCGCCTTATCAAAGACCGCTCAGCCTGGGAGCTGGCGCATATCGCTGTGGACTCCATGCCAGGCCTGACGGCGCAGCCCGATGCAGAGGCGGAAACTGAAAGGCCACTGGCGGACGCCGCGCTTACCGGCGCGTAGAGCAGGCCTGGGCCATCGCGGCCCGCCCGGTTATTCGAGAGTGAAGTTCACATTGACCGTGGTTTCTACCTCGACCGGCTGGCCGTTCAGAAGATACGGCCGGTAGATCCAGGTGCTGACGGCGTCAAGCGCGGCTTCGACCAGCATTGGCGGGCCGCTTACGACGTGAAGGTTCTCAATCGTGCCGCTTTTGGAAATGGTGGCCCCTAACACAACCATCCCCTGAACCCTGGCGGCTCTGGCGATGGGCGGATAAACGGGCACCGTCTTGTGTATAAGCAACCCGGAGACGACGGAGCTGGTGACGCGAACCGGGGCTGCAGGTTTCTGCTGCACGATCGGTTTTAAAGTTGTCCCGGCAAAGGGATCGGAACCGCTGGAATTGTCCTGTGCCCACTGGGCGAGGTTGCCATCGCCCAGAACCTCGGGCGGACCGAATTGCGGAATCAGCCTGGGAATGACCGAAGGCGCAAAAATGATGTTTCCCTGCGGCTGGACCACCACAGCACCACGCGGACGAACCGGCGTCGCGGACGCTGGTTGAGGCGCCAGCGGAGGTTCCATCCAAAAGGCGTCGGCGATGCGCGGCAGCGCCTGCGTAAGCCAAAGCGGAATCAGAATCAGTGCCAGCAGGATGGAGGAGTTGAAGGCGAATGTCGCAGCCATCCACTCGCGGCTGCGTGTGCAGATACGGCCCGTGGACTCGAAGGTAGAATCTTCAAACATGGCACGCCTCCCTGGAACAAATTCAGCGGTCGCCGGGCGGGAGGCGTTCAAGCCTGTTCACGAGCGAACCGCATCCGCACTCCACGCGCAACCCGGGCGCGGGAGACGGTGTCAAGGCCTGCTCATCAAGGCCCGCCGCTCATCCCATTCGGAACCACTGCGTTCGTATAGACACCGCGATCGAAGAAAGTGTTCCCGGAAACGACGAGAGTGGATTGGTGCCTGCGTGCTCGGCATTGCATGGAAGCACAAGGGCGGAGATGACTCGCCGTCAGCCGCTAAGAAGTGAACGCCGGCCAACTGATCACTGACCACTGTCCACTGACAACTAGCTTTTGAAGAAATCGCCGAGCCCGGCGCGCTGGGCGTGAGCGGCCATCGTGGATTGAATCTCAAGCGCGAGCTCCAGCGCGGCGCGTCCCTGGCGGGCCGTTACATGAGGCGGGCGGCGCGTGCGCACCGATTCAAGAAACGATTCGATCTCAAGCCGCAGCGGCTCGCCTTGAGCGATTTCAGGTTTCACAAAGCTGAGCCCCGGCGCGGGCCCATCCTGCTTCTTTGCGAGGTCCCTGGCAATTTCCTTCAGCTTCTCTGGATCGTTCCTGGATGCGGCGATCTTCATCATCAGCGCGGCCGGAACCCGGCCCGACGCGAGCAGTTCCTGAATGGTCGCCGCATCCAACTTTCCCGTAGCCAGAAACTCCGCGGCCGCTTGCGCCACCTCGGCGGAATCTCTCTTCTCCGCTGTCGTCTCTTTGTCGTCCATGCGGATCACCAGCACGTCGCGGCGCGCGTAGTCGATGGAGACGTACTGGCGCGGCTCAAAGAAGCGCAGCTTGCGCACCTTCTCGGTGGAGACGCGCGAAGCGGTGAAGTTGGCCACGCAGCCGGATTCGAACTCAACGCGCACGTTGGCAATGTCGACGCTGGGCGAAAGAACGGGCAGGCCAACGGCTCTGACCTCGCGCACCGGTGTGGCTGTGAAAACCAGAACGATGTCGAGATCGTGGATCATCAGGTCGAGAACGACATCGACGTCGAGCGCGCGCGGCGTAAAGACGCTCAGCCGATGCGCCTCAAAAAACATGGGCCTTCGCAGGCGTTGTTCGACGGCCAGCACGGCGGGGTTGAATCGCTCCAGGTGCCCCGGTTGCAGAATGCGGCTGCCTCGCTCGGCGCGCGCGATCAGGTCGTCGGCCTGAGCGAGGCTTGCGGCAATCGGCTTTTCCACCAGAAGATCGATGCCCGCGTCGAGCAATTGGGAGGCCACGGCGTGATGCTCGACGGTGGGAACCGCGACGCTGGCCGCGTCAATCTTCACGCCGGAGGCGAGCAGTTCCTCAACCGAAGCGAAGACAGGAACGCCGTAGTGCGACGCGGCCTCAGAGGCACGCGCGGAATCGGGCTCGACCACGGCGGCCAGCACAACGCCCGCGCCGGTATTCTCAAGCTCGCGATAGACACGCAGATGGTTGCGGCCGAAGGCCCCGGCTCCCGCGACGGCGACGCGCACTTTTGCCTGGCTCGCGATCTTCAGGCCTCTTTCGCCGGCTCTTGGGCCTCAACGGCCCTCAGGCAGCGGCCGTAGAGCTCGAGCAATTGGTTCACATGCTCCTCGGGTTTGGGGGCAGCCGAGCCGCTGAAGCCAGTGGAGGGCATAGCCGGACGGCCCACTCCGGCCGTGGCGGCGATGAATTTAAGCAGGTCGAGGGCGATGTCCTCGTTGCGGCGTGCGCCAAGGCTGGCGCTGTTCAGTGCGTCCATCTCAGAAATTATTCTCCACAAAAAGGCTACCAGAGGAGGCGGGCGCGGCACCGGATGCGATTCGGTTTTGAAAGGGCACAGCTTCCCGAGCTTGCTGAAAAAAACCTCTGACCTGCCGACTTGGTACGGCCGCTTGAGCGGTCGCTGACTCGCCACCAGCATGGATGCCCCCGGTCCCTCGTCCGCCGCGGCGGAGGGACCGGGGAGACCACAACATTTTCATTCGGACGCTGACTCGCTCCTTGAAAGTTACATCTGCTCCTGAATCTTGACGACAAAGCAGGTCAGCGTTTTGTCACCCGCCAGGATCATCTGGTGTGCCAGTCCTGCGGGAACGTGGGCCACGTCGCCGGGGTGCAACGGACGGCGCACTCCGCCCTCGATCGCCTCACCGCGCGTCTCGCCGGGCGCTTCCGTGCGTGCCTTCGCCACCGTGCCGCCGGTTACGAGCGTGGCCTCGCCAGAGAGCACGTAAAAGAGATCGGCGAATTTCTCGTGCACCTCGGCCTCGCCGCTGCGGCCGCGGAAGGAGAGCATGGCCGCGTGCTGCGGATATTCGCGCAGGGTTTCGGAAGCCGATCCGTCGCCCGCCCGCGCCAGCTTGCGCAGGTAGGCGGCGCGCTCCAGCAGAATGTGCGGCTGCCAGTGATCGAAAAGCTCGCGCGGACGCTCGGGGCGCAGAGCGGTCTCTTCGCTGAGCGCGTAATCGAAGATCTTCTCCGGCATTTGGTTCATAGCTGAGTCTCTCTTCAGCTTAGTCCAGCCAGGGTGCGCGCGCGGCGGAAGACTTCGAGCAGCATCGCGGGGGTGAGCCTGCCGGTGTTGGTGTTCTGCAGCGAGGGATGAAAGCTGGCGATGACCTTGAGCGCGCCGCCGAGGTCGTATTCAGCGCCGTGGCGGAAGACGAAGTGCGAGCGCGGTGGCAGTGCGGTGTCTTTCAATCGAGGAGAACGGCGAGCCCAGGCGAGCAATCCGTCAAAGGCGATGCGGCCCAGGCAGACGACGACGCGCAAATCTGTCAGCAGGTCCATCTCCAGGTCGAGCCACGGGGCGCAGTTCGCAAGCTCCTCCGTGGTGGGCTTGTTTGCCGGCGGGGCACAGTGGGCGACCGCGCTGATCCACAAACCACGGAGCTTCATGCCGTCGTCGCGGCTGGTGGCCGTGGGTTGCGAGGCGAATCCGGCGCGATGGAGCACGGGGTAGAAGAAAGCTCCCGACCCGTCGCCGGTAAACATCCGCCCCGTGCGGTTCGATCCGTGCGCGCCGGGAGCCAGGCCCAGCGATAGCACGCGAGCCTTCGGGTCGCCAAAGGAAGGCACGGGCCGGCCCCAGTACTCGCAGTCGGCATAAGCTTTGCGCTTCACCTGCGCGAGATGCGCGCAGTACTCGCGCAGCCGCGGGCACCTGTCGCATGTGATGATCTGAGCGTTCAGCTCTTCAAGCGAAGCTGGAAGCGAAACCAAAACCGGGGCAGCCAGGCGGGGAACCATTGTGCGGGCCATGGTTGGATTCTACGGCGCGGGAAGGATGACGCGTAGTCGCAGTTGCCTTGCTTTGAAAGGGCATGGCTTCAGCCATGCCGCAAGACGGTCAAACGTCGAAAGGCCTTCAGGCCCTGAGGGAAATTTGCGTATCGCGTTATACTGCCAGCCATGAAAGCAGTGCAGTTATTACCGTTGATTTTATCTTTCGCGATCCATGCTTCGGCACAGACCGCTCCCGCCCCGGTGTGGACGATGCAGGAGTCGGGCACGACGGCGGGGCTGCGCGGAATCTTTTCTGTCGATGGAACCGTCGCCTGGGCCAGTGGAACCGAAGGCACTGTGCTCCGCACAATTGACGGCGGCGCGCACTGGACTCGTTGCTCGACTCCCGACGCCGACACGGACGGCGCGACGCTCGATTTTCGCGGCGTGCAGGCATGGGATGAGAAATCGGCGATCGTGATGGCCTCTGGGCCGGGGGATAAGAGCCGGCTGTACAAAACGGAGGACGGGTGTGGGACGTGGAAGCTGATTGTTAAGAATCCCGATAAAGATGGATTTTGGGATGTTGTAGTAAGCCCTCGGGAAACATATGGGGACACGAAACTTCCTGGCTACACGCTCCTGATCGGAGATCCGATTCATGGCAATTTTGACGCGCGAGATGGAACTGCATTAAGTCCGGGGATAGATTGGGAACCGACTCTCATCCACTGTCAGGCTAAGCCCGATGAATCTGTTTTTGCAGCCAGCAACTCCTCTGTGTATGTTTCTGCTTTTGAAAGTTTCATTCTAGGAACCGGAGGAAAGAGTGGGACTCGTATTCTGATTTCTCCGGGACAATTGCACATCATGAGAATTGACAGCAACGGATGCTTGGGCGTCAGTGTTCCAATTGCTGGTGGTACTGATTCAACTGGAATCTTTTCTCTTGGTTTTCGAAATGTTATTGCCTACAACGGTATCGCTGTCGGAGGCGATTACTCCAAGCCGAGTGACTCTGTTGGAACTGCGGCTTGGACCGCCGATGGCGGCCAGCATTGGACCGCCTCCACCACCCCGCCCCACGGCTACCGCTCCGCCGTGCAGTGGTCCGAATCGCTCAAGCTTTGGATTACTGCGGGCACGAATGGCTCCGACCTGAGCCGCGACGATGGCAAAACATGGCAATCGCTCGACAACGGCAACTGGAATGCGCTCTCACTGCCCTTCGTTGTCGGTCCCGGCGGACGGATTGCGAAACTGAACGCCGCCGCCCTGCCGAAGCCGTAATGCGGACCAGCGAACAAAGCTCCGTTCCCCGTCCACGCCTTTTTTCTGGCGCATGGCGCGAGGCCCGAAAAGCCAGGCGGTTGAGTTTTGTGCCTTCCCGCCCATTTCACGATGAGCAGTGAAAAGGACGGGGCAGGGAACTTTCTGCTTGAGCCGGTCTCGTTCTATTTACGGAATGCTCACTGTGTAGATCTACGGGACGCTCACCGAGTAGGCGTTCGACGGCACGCTCTGGCTGCCCGCCGCATCCACGCTCTCGACATAGTAGCTGTACGACGTGTTGCTTGCGACCGTCGAGTCCGTATAACTTGTCGATGCGTCGGCAGAGGAATTGACGAGCTGGTACGAGGCGCTCGAGCCCGCCGCCCGATAGATGTTGTAACCTGTCACTCCTACCGGTGAACTGCTTGGCGCGTCCCAGCTCAGGTTGACCTCATACGAAGTTGTCCCCCCGCCTCCAGTGGTTGCGGCCCCGGTTCCGCTCAAGCTGATCGTCTGGGTTGCTGCCATTGAGCAATTGCTGGTCAGCGTCACCATCCCGCTGGCCGCGCCGGTCACGGCGGGGTCGAACTCCACCTGCAGTTTCGCCGTCTGGCCCGGGTTCAGCGTCATCGGGAAGCTCATCGCCGACATGCTGAAGCCCGTACCCGTCAGCGTTCCCGCGCTGATGGTGAGCGGAGCTGTGCCGGAAGAGGTCAAAGTAACCGACTGGTAGCTCGGGCTGTTCATCGGCACGCTGCCAAACGCCACGCTTGTGGATTGCAGAGTGAGTATGGCCCCCGCCGCGGTCAGACTGATGCCGTAGGTTGACGACCCTCCTCCGGACGACGCCGTCAGGGTCGCGGTCTGCGTCGTGGTTACCGCCGCGATATTGGCTGTAAAGCTGGCGCTGGTTGCTCCCGAGGCCACCGTCACCGACGACGGCACCGTCACGGCCGAATCGTTGCTCGAAAGGCTCACCACCTGGCCATCGCTCGCAGCCGCCGCGGTCAACGCCGCCGTGCAGTTATCGGTCCCTGCCCCGGTCATCGATCCACTTACGCAACTGAGGGATTTCAACACAACTGTTCCGGTTCCGCTTGAGGTGGAAGGGCCTTTCGAAAGACTGCTGGAAAGCTTTCCTGCCCCGCACGCCAGCAGATTCACTGAGAGAAAGGAAACGAGCAGAGCGAGCAAGGCCACGCTCAACCTGTCGCGGCTCGGCGCCGCAAGGCTTTCCTTCGGAGAGACGATCGGATTTTCAGCGTTCTTACTAGAGCGGGCTTTCTCAAAGAGAGGGAAGGTGGAAAGTACTACTCGTGCCTGCTTCATGTATTAGCGCTCCGCGTAGAAAAGATCGGCATCACGAATCGTGAAGCCGCTCCCGCATAAGAGCCAACGCAACGCATGCCCAATCGCACAGGCAAGATCGGTAACCGATGTTTACCGGTTCCCAGAAAACAACCCCTTTGTGGGCCCTGAATCTTCACTGAAGTACGAGCTTTCACGTAGCAAATGAATGAAGATCCGGTCCTCTTGCACCAGTGCCCGTGTGAGCTTCCAAGCAGACTCAAGTTGCGACTAGTGTCCGGCTGGATGCGAATCGTTTTGCTAATTCACCCGGTGCTTTTTCCCAACTGGGTTGGTGAGGTTGACTGGATTGTCTCCCGGGCAGGAGGAATCGATTGTGAGGGTGATCACACATGAGGGCGATTTCTCGGGTCGCATTGTGAGGAGAATCACTTACGGCGACAATTTCTCGAATTCTCAATAAATAAATTGTGAGAGAGATCACGTTTGGGGCAATTTTGAGGCAATCCTCGAATGTATGTTTTCGTTCGCAATCGCGCGCAAAGAAGAACACCAAGCGCGGAGACCTTCGATAGAGTCCTGCCGGCGATGATCCACTGTTGCCGCGTGACGCTTCTTTTTGACAGCGCTCGCTTGTGTGGTGTAGTGTCCGGAAATCGGCGCCGCCCCCAGGCCGATTCCCAGGCGCCAGAGGTCCAACATGCGAATGATGATGCTGGTTCAGTTTCCTCCTGAATCTTTCAACGCCGCGGTGCGCAATGGAACCCTGGGTTCCAAAATGAAGCAGATTCTGGAGGCGATGAAGCCCGAAGCTGCCTACTTCAGCGAACGCGAGGGAAAGCGCGGCGGCGTTTTTATCGTGAACATCAACGAGCCCTCCGAAGTCCCCCGGCTGGCCGAACCTTGGTTCCTCACCTTCAACGCGGAGGTGGAATTCAGGATTTGCATGACGCCCGAGGATCTTGCCAAAGCGAATCTCGATGAACTCGGCAAGAAATGGGCTTGAGCAGCCTTGCCACGGACCCGGTCCGGAACGGGAACAAGAGCGCGCAGTTTGCTTCGCCCAAGGCTGCATCCGCCTTTACGATGAACTCCGCGTTCTGGCTTTAAAATGGAGAGCAGCGAGGCAAGATGCCAACCATCTCCACGGCCGTTCCCCAGCCGTCTCGGAAATTTGAGGAGGGTGAATCGCGAGAGCCGGTGGTCAGAATCACCGGACTGGCGAAGCGCTACCGGACCGCGCGCGGCGAGTTGCGGCTCTTCGAGGGGCTGAATCTGGAGGTTGCCGCCGGGGAGATGCTGGCCATTGTGGGCCAGTCGGGCGCGGGAAAGAGCACTCTGTTGCACATTCTCGGAGCGCTCGATACGCCAACCGCGGGGACGGTGTTTTGCGGCTCAAAAGAAGTGACCGCCCTTGGCGCGCGAGAGGCGGCGGCCTTCCGCAATCGCGAGATCGGCTATGTGTGGCAGTTTCACTACCTTCTGCCCGAGTTCACGGCAGAAGAGAACGTGGCTTTGCCGCTCATTGCGCGCGGCGTAAGCAGGCGCGAAGCGCTGGCAACAGCCGCCAACTGGTTGCGTGAAGTGGGCCTTGAAGAGCGCGGCAGTCATCGCTCCGGCGAGCTTTCGGGCGGCGAGCAGCAGCGTGTGGCCCTGGCCCGGGCACTGGTAAATCAACCCCGTCTGCTGCTGGCCGACGAGCCAACAGGAGATCTGGACGCGGTGACGGCTGGAATGGTCTTTGAATTGATCGAGCGAATGCACCGAAGCCACGGACTGACGTCGATCCTTGTGACCCATAATATGGATCTGGCGGCACGCTGCACGCGGGCGTTGCGGCTGGAAAACGGACAATTGACCCAAATTGCGGGGCTCGGAAAAATCGAACCCGCAAGCTGAAGAAATGGCAGGCAGACCGGAGGAAATTGCACCGTTCCGCCGGTTTTCGAGTCTTATTAAGCAAGCGGATCGCCCGGAAGGGTTACGCCCTGGCCGGCACGCGCAAGCGCCGGCTGGAAAAAGCGGAGGTCGCCGGCGGCGAATGGGTGCCTGACGGCTCCGGTCCGAGGCCGGCTCAAGCAGCAGGGCGCGCTGATGGCAGGGATCCGGCATCGCCGGAGTACGTTCCAGCCGAAACCCTGCATCAAATAGGAATTGGGGGTCCTTATGTTCGAACGCTACACGGAGAAGGCGAGGCGCGTTATCTTCTTTGCCAGGTATGAGGCCAGCCAATTCGGCTCGCCCTATATCGAGACCGAGCATCTGCTCCTTGGCCTTTTGCGCGAAGACAAGGCTCTGACCAACCGCTTCCTGCGCTCGCATGCCTCGGTGGAGTCGATCCGCAAGCAAATCGAGGCGCATACCACCATCCGCGAGAAAGTCTCGACCAGCGTGGACCTGCCGCTGTCGAATGAGTGCAAACGGGTGCTGGCTTACGCCGCCGAGGAGGCTGAGAGGCTGGGGCACAAGCACATCGGAACCGAGCACCTGCTGCTGGGCCTGCTGCGCGAAGAGAAATGCTTTGCCGCCGAGATTCTGCAGGAGCGCGGGCTGAAGCTGGCGCAGATTCGCGATGAGCTTGCGCGGGTGACGCAGGAGAAGCCGCCTGCGCAGCAACGGCAGCGGGAATCGAGCCTGCTGGCCGAGTTCAGCCGCGACCTGACCCAGGCGGCCATGGACGGGCAACTTGATCCGCTGGTGGGGCGCGAAGGCGAACTGGAGCGCGTGGTGCAGATTCTCTGCCGGCGCACCAAGAACAATCCTGTGCTGATCGGCGAGCCGGGCGTGGGCAAAACGGCGATCGTCGAGGGGCTGGCGCAGCGCATCGCCGACGGCGAAGTGCCGAGCTTCCTCTCCGACAAGCGCATTCTGGCGCTTGACCTATCGCTGATCGTGGCCGGAACCAAGTATCGCGGCCAGTTTGAAGAGCGGCTCAAGACCATCATGAAAGAGCTGATGGAGAATCAGAACTCCATCGTCTTCATCGACGAGCTGCACACCCTCGTTGGCGCGGGCTCGGCCGAAGGCTCGCTCGACGCGGCCAATATTCTGAAACCGGCGCTTTCGCGCGGCGAGGTGCAGTGCATCGGCTCCACAACGCCCGGCGAGTACCGCAAGTCGATCGAGAAGGACCGCTCGCTCGAGCGGCGCTTCCAGGCCGTGAAAGTTCCGCCGCCCAACGAGGTCGAGGCAATCAAGATCATCCAGGGCATCAAGGACCGCTACGAGAAATTCCACGCCGTCAGCTATACCGACGCCGCGGTGGAGTTCGCCGTGGCCCACTCCAGCCGCTACATCCCCGACCGCTTCCTGCCCGACAAGGCCATCGACCTGATCGACGAGGCCGGCGCGCGCGTCAAGCTGCGCCAGACCTCGCTGCCCGAAGAGATCACCGAGGTGCAGAAGCGCATCAAGTTCATCGTCCATCGCATGGACTCGGCGATCGCCAACCATGAATTCGAGAAGGCCCGCTTCTACTCCGACGAGGAGCGCAAGGAGCGCGAAAACCTGCGCGCCCTGCGCGACAAGTACCACCTTGACGACTCGGCGGCCGGCATCGTGGGCCGCGAGGACATTGAAGACGTCGTCAGCCGCTGGACGGGCGTTCCCGTCAACAGCATCAAGGAAGAAGAGACGCAGAAGCTGCTGCGCGTGGAAGAAGAGTTGCACAAGCGCGTGATTTCGCAGGAAAAGGCAATCTCGGCGCTGGCGCGGGCCATTCGCCGCTCGCGTGCAGGCTTGAAATCGCCCAACCGGCCCATCGGCAGCTTCCTCTTCCTCGGCCCCACGGGCGTGGGCAAGACGGAGATGGCGCGCACGCTGGCGCAGTTCCTCTTCGGCAGCGACAAGGCCCTGATCCGCTTCGATATGTCGGAGTTCATGGAGAAGCACTCGGTGTCGAAGCTGATTGGTTCGCCTCCCGGCTACGTGGGCTACGAGGAGGGCGGCCAGTTAACCGAGCGGGTCAAGCGCTCGCCGTATTCGGTCGTGCTGCTCGACGAAATCGAGAAGGCGCACCCGGATGTCTTCAACATCCTGCTCCAGGTCTTCGAAGACGGGCAGTTGACCGACGGCCTGGGCAACACCATCGACTTCAAGAACACCATTGTCATCATGACCTCGAATATCGGCGCGCGCCACCTGCAGAAGAGGCAGGGCCTCGGCTTCCAGAGCGAGCGCGAAGACATGGTGAGCGAGAAGGTCGAGGAGCTGGTGAAGCAGGAGGTCAAGAAGACCTTCAATCCCGAGTTCCTCAACCGGCTCGACGAAGTGATTCTCTTCCAGTCGCTCAACGACGCCGACCTGCTGCAGATCGTGGAGCTGATGGTGCAGCAGTTGAACGTCAACCTGGCGCAGAAGTCGATCACCATCTCGGTTGCCGAGACCGCCAAGAAGTGGATTCTCGAAAAGACGCTGACCGACCGCAGCTACGGAGCTCGCCCGCTGCGCCGCGCCCTGCAAAGGTTCATCGAGGACCCGCTCTCGGAAGCCATGATCGCCGGGCAGTTCCCCGAGCGGCCTGCCTTCCTCGAGGTCTACCTCGACCAGAACCAGCTCTTCTACCGCCCCATCTCGAAGTCCGAAGAGGCGACCGAGGAGAAGGCGGCGGGAGTCGCGCTGTCGAGCAACTGAAGAACCTCACAACCCCCACTCACACAAAGCCCCCGGTCGCGCGCCGGGGGCTTTCTTGTTGGCGTCGCTACCGCTCACACCACCGGCAACAATGCTGGTGTCCCAGGTGCATCCCTCGGTGTGAGCTCGTGGCTCGCGGCGCTGGCGGTTCTGCTCATCGTAGTGATAGCTCCTCTGCGCTTGCAGGCGCTCTCGAGTGCTTCGATCAGGGATGCTCGAAGCCAATGCGCAGCCTGGCCGACTTACTTCATCTCCGTAATGTAGTCATTGCTGCCGATCTTCCCAATTACCACATCTTCGTTTTCAACCCCGATTCTTTCATAAGTCGTGCGCACCGAGCATCGTGCGTGGTTTTCGTCGAGGGGCTCAACGGAAACGACTTCGGATTTGAGAATCTTCCCAGTGCTTTCCAGCCAGGTGCGATTGCCGGCGGCGAACTCCTGCACCTCGGCGTCGGACAGCGTGCGGCCACTCGGACGGTAGACGCTGCTCAGATCGCGGTAATCGCGCTGGTTCGCCATGGCGTTCATTTTGTCCAGAAGCGACGGAGCTTGTTTTTCCGCCTCGGTCTTCATTGCCCCGACCGCCGTTGCGTAGGACGGATAATCGGCAGTCGAGCCGACCACGACGTCGTACGCCCGGGCCTCAGTCATTCCATCGCCGCCGAATCGCCCAATGCTCAACGCGTAGAAGCCATTGGGGAGCTGAGTTCGCGGCACGATGAGATACATGTCCCGGTGGTCCTCCGCCGGTTTCACATTGACCTCGATGCGATTCTTGTCCGCCACCCAGAGGCGCACGGGCGTGTTGACAGAGCCGAAGCCGACAAATCCCGTGAGCGAGCCTTCCTTGAGGTAATCGAGCTTGACAAGCTCGACGGAGCCCGGATCCACATCCTTTTCGAATACTATTAAGTCCTTCAGGCTTGTGCATTCCAGTCCCGATGGCCCCGGCACGCCCGGGAAAAAGCTCATCATATTCCCCACCCGCTGGATTACTTCTCCTCTCAACTCAAGGCGGCCGTGGTTGGTGTCGGCATAGACGCCATAAGCATCCGGCATGCGGGCGCGGCACCCACCAAAGGCAACCAATGCAAGCAACGCAGAAAGAGCGGTTACGTTCCGGCTCATATGCATTTCCCTTTCTATTCAACGAAACCACTTCGATGCCGATCACCATCGCGCCAACCAGGCTGGGAGCATCACGCTACCGCTGCTGAAATCGGGATGACGGTTAAAAACGCTTGAAATCGACCTCGATTTGAATGGTAACTGGAACAGGCGTCATATTGTCCTTGAGCGCAGGCGTGAAGCGATATTTGCGCACCGCTTCCAATGCCTTTTCGCTCAGGCCGTGATCCAGGGGACGAACAATGTGGACATCTTGCGGGTTCCCTTCCGCGTCCACGATCAGCCCGACAATGCAGGTCCCTTGATAATGCGCCCGTCGAGCCTCGTCGGTAAATTCCGCGTCTACGCTATACAACACCTTTGGCGCAGAAATCCTCCCGCCAATGTGGTATGGCCCCTGCGTTTCCTCCTCGGTGCTCCTTGTTTCGCTTTGCAGCCCTCCAAGTTTTGTCCAAGTGCGGCCCTCGTCTTCGGAACGCAGGAGGCCTGCGTTCGTGGCCAATAGAATCGCTCGGCCGCCATTCTGCTTGAGTTGGGCGACGCCGTGCAGAAAGCCTACGCCCGGATTCTGGCCGACTGCTGCGCGGGTGAGGATTGCTTTCCAGGTCGCGCCGCCATCGGAGGTTTCAAGCACTTTCAAGGTGGTGGCGCTGTAAGACGGGCCAAGACCGAAGCCGCCGGGACCGCTCTGCTGCGCAAAGACAGCCGCGATGAAGGCGTTCTGGGAGTCGTCGGGATTGACAAAGGGACCTGCGCGGAGACCCGATGCCGCGAGCTTGGAGATCACATTCCACGAGTCGCCCGAGTCCTGCGATCGCATGACGAAAATGTCCCCGGGATAGCCGTTAAGGGCGTTATTTCCATTTGCGACCAATAACCGGATGTCACCGCCTCTGAAGGACAATGGACTCACCGGGCCGACATAGTAGGTCGTAACATCGCACTTGCAGGCGGCCGCTAGTGCGTGCGACTTGTCGGTCCATGTCCACCCTCCATCCGTGCTCAATTGCGCTTTAGCGGTGAAGATTGCCGATGGATTGGTCTGGTCCACAACAAGCGCGACCGCCTGGGTTTTCAGATCCACCGACTGCCCCTGTTTCGTGTCAGTATTGTATTGGTAGCGCATCAGGTGGCGTTCATTTACTCCCGTGCTGTAGTAAGCCACGTTATGGTGAACTGGATCGAATTTAAAGTCCGTGACCTGACCGCCTGAGTAGATGGCATTGAATCCCGGCATCTGATCCCAGGTTTGTCCGGCGTCGGTGGTTCGCATCACGCACGAACTTCCGCCATACGCCCAGAGCTCTGACTCGAGCCCGCCGGGCGGGTCGCCAAATTGCCGCAGGGGCGGCCACCGTAGAGCTGCCAAGAATATCCATCGTCGTTGGAGGTGAAAAGAAACGTAGGCCTGTGCCACCTTTCGTTCTGGTCCAGATCGTGGCTGTTGAAGGTTACGGCGAAAAGCACGGGCTTGCCATTGCTTATGGCAGTCCAGACGCCGTCGACCTCGGAGTGCTGGAGAACGCCGTAGTTCAGGCCCACCAGTACGCCTTGCTCGTCGAGGAAGCCGATTCGGCGCTGCGGCCCTACATTCTCAATTTCGCCGTCCTGGGGAAAACGGAAATTGAGCAGGAGACCATTCTTGAGCGGATCGTCGATCGCGCCGAGGAAGGTAACCGGCGTGTTCCCGCCGGATGCAATTTTCACCCGCGACCAGCTCAGACCGTCGGCGGAGCGGAACAGCGAACTGCTCGAAGCCAGCGTGATCCGGTCTTTGGCTACCGAGGCAGCGAGGAAGCTCTCCGCCAGGTCGAGGCCAGTCCCCGAGGCGATCCACGTGGCGCCGTTGTCTTCGCTGCGGAACACGCCCTTACCGACTGTGGCCGCCAGCAGGACAGGCTTCCGGCCGGCGACGGCGGCAATCAACGAAACCGGCGCAGTGAGTTTAGTGGCCGTCCGGCCCGCGCTCCTCTCAAGGACCGACGGCAACCCGGCCTCCGATTTTCTCCAGGTGGCGCCGCGGTCGCTCGACACGAAGATACTTCCGTTGCTGAGCACATAGATCACGCCCGGCGTGAGGGAATTGATGGTCACCTGAGCCACCGGCCCGGAGAACGACGTGTTCTGCCATGAGAAGCCGGCGTTGTCTGTCTTCAGCAACCCACTTGCGCCACCAACGAAGACCTCCTGCGCGTTCGCCGGGTTCACGAAAACATACGCCAGATTCTGGTTCGATGAACCGGTGCTCAGGGTCAGCCAGTTCTTCCCCTGGTCCATCGACTTCATCACCGTGTTTCGTGTGGAGATCGCGTAGAGGATCTTCTCGCTATCAGGATCGAGCGCAACCGCCTTCACGTTCTGAGCCACGAGATCCCACGCATCCCCAGAAGCATCCATGTTGTGAAATAGATCGGAATTCAGGATGAGGAAAACGTCTCCTTTAGGACCCGAAACAAATGTATTGATTCCGATTTGGTTGCTCTGAAAGGTTGCTCGCTCTGGGTTCTGGGGAAATGCGATTGCCGAGAAGAGGATAAATGACAGGAACGCGGCAGGCAGAAAAACGGCAGACACGGTCCGATTCACTGATTAGCTCCTTTGGCTCCGGACTTGCACGGCAGCAAAGGAATTCTCGATCCGGAGGATTGGGCTGATTATACTCCGGCGCGCACCCAACCCAAGCGCTTCGAATAGCCGACTGGCTAGGACTCTCAGCGCGACCGGCGGTAAGCCCAACCGCTTGGGTGCATGCTAGAATCCTCTCGTGCCGGTCCGCGGAAAGCTGCGCGAATTCCACCCCTCCCCGCCGCACGTGGTAAGGGCCAGCTATGATCGCCACCGTCGGCGCATTTTCATCCGGCTCTCCAGCGGGCTCGATCTTTCCTTTTCGCCGCGCGATGCCCAGGGGCTTGAGAAGGCGACTCCTGCACAGTTGTCGAAGGTCGAGATTTCGCCTTCGGGTTTCGGACTTCACTTTCCAGCGATAGGTACCGATCTTTATCTACCTGGCTTGCTGATGGGCTTTCTCGGCTCGAGGAACTGGATGGCGAGCCGCCTGGGCGCTGAGGGTGGCAAATCGAGAAGCGCCGCAAAGATTGCCGCCGCAAAGCGTAATGGACGCAAGGGCGGCCGGCCGAAGAAGAACAGTGCCGCTGTGGTGGCTTGATTCCCGCCCTGCCGGAACCTCCCATTTGACATAGCTGCAGTAAGCAGTTCGCCAGCTTATTGCAATAACCCACATGCTTAGGGTTATCCCCTCCGCCCCATTTGCGCCTGGCCTCGCCAGGTCGTTGACTGCATAAGAAACCTAAGCGCTTCGGTTCATCCGCGAGTTGAGCACTGCAGGTATGCCGAAAGCCAGAGCCGCTAGAACGTGATTCTGCCTGTTAATTCCAGGCTTCGGGGGCCGGCGCCTTCGGCGGTCTGCAGCGCGGTGATCGATCCGAAGCCGGCCGAGTCCACCTGCATGTTGGGCGGCTCGTAGTTGCGATGGTTGAAGACGTTGGCGGCCTCGACGCCTAATTGAAGCTTGCCCGCCTCGCTCAGCGAGTAGCTCTTGTTGAGCGACAGTGAAAAGTTGGCCGTGCCGGGGCCCACGACGCTGCCCACAGCGGCGGTGCCGAAGGTGCCGCGATTGGCGGCAGGGACGGAGAAAGCAGAATTGGGATCGCCCGTCGTGCAGCTTGAATCGGAACAGGGCGCATCGAGCCATTGTGTTGTAGTGCGGTGGGCTGAATAGATGCGCTTGCCTGGCGACAGGTCGGCGCGGGTGATCGATTCCGTGTTCAGAATGTTGGTGCCCGCCGGATCGGTGCTGGCCTCGTAGGGCGTGAGGAACGGGCCGCTCTGGAGCGTCGCCACTCCGCCCAGTTGCCAGCCGCCAGCCAGAATATTCGAGAAGCCGCCGGAGGAAAGCCAGCGCTGGTTGAGCCCAAACGGCAGATCGTAGAGCCAGGTGGCGAGGAAGCGGTGGCGCCGGTCGTAGATTACGTTGCCGTAGTCGAGGCGGGGATGGAAGCGGTCGGTCAGAAAGCTGCCGCCGGCGATAGCCAAGGCTGTGGGAACCGCTCCCTCGGAGTTCGAAAGATCGCGGGTGAAGGTGTAGCTGGCGTCGAAGGTGAGGTTCTTGCCGGAGTGCCGTGAAACCTCGGCCGTGCCGCTGTTGTAGTTGCTCTCGGCCGCATTTGCCACGCTCTGAATGATGCTCCAATCGGGAAAGGGCCGGTTGGCGGCCACCTGCGCGTAGCCCTGGGAATTTGCGGGAACCTGGTTGAGATCGACCATGGCTTCCAGGTTACCGGCATGGCTGCCTGTGTAGGAGAGCCGAACTCCAAAACTATGGCTGAGATTCTGCTCGAAGGTGAGGTTCCATTGCTGGACCGAGGGCGTCTTGTAGCGGACAGGGAATGCGTAATCGAAGTCCGCAGTGCCGCTGCCGTCGCCGGCGGCTGTGTTGAACGCATCAGAGAGCGAGAGCAGCGGCGTGACTCCATCGGCTTGGTAGCCCTGGCTGTAAGTGGCCAGATAGCTGGAGTCCACGGCCCACCCGGCGACGAGCGAAAAGCCGAGAGGCGTCTCGAGAAAGCGTCCCCAGCCGCCCCGGAGAACGGTATTGTCGCTGCCGAACGGCCGCCAGGCAAAGCCGAGGCGCGGGCCAAAATCGGTATGCACCGTGTAACGCAAAGCGGAGGGAATTCCGGCCTGTGCGGCGGTCAGGACAGGTGTCGGCGAAATGGAGCTGGCGAAGTCCGTGGACTCAAAGGACAGCGCCTGCGCGTTGGGAACGACGACGGCGCCCTTGACCGTTGTCGAGCCGTCGCTGCCGATTCCGCTCCAGTCGGACAGGAAGGTGGCAGTGTTCGAGTTGATCTCGCGCAGCGGCGGGTGCAGTTCGTAGCGCAGGCCCAGGTTCAGCGTGAGCGAGGGGCTCACCTTCCAGTCGTCCTGCGCGAAGAAAGCCCAGGAGGTGCCGAGGCCATCCATCGTGGACTTGTTTGTCGAGCTGACTTCTGTCCAATCCGGGTAGCCGAGCAGGTAGCTCGAATACGGTTCGCCGGCGGTTTCCGGATTGCCGTTGGGGTCCGTTTGGCCGGTGTAATAGTAAGCCGTTCCCGCGCCGCAGGGCATTGCTGCGCAACTCCCCGTGCTGGCGCTGCCGTCGAAAACGTACCAGCCCGAGCGGTAGTTGCCGTAGACGTTGTCGTCGTGGTCCGTCAGCCGCTTGAAGTCGACGCCGAATTTGAGGGAGTGGTCCTTGCGCGTCCAGGTCACGTTGTCGAGGGCCTGGACGATCTGGCCGCGCTGCATGCCGGGATTTCCGGCGCCTGTGGACATGAAACCGTTGATGAGCACCTGGGGCGCTTCCGACCACTGGCTGTCGGGCTGCGGAACGTTGAAGCCGGTCTGGGTTAACAGGGAAGCGGTCGAGTAGCTCTGGGTTTCGGAGGTGTGCTGGGCGTTGTAACCGGCCCGGAATTCGTTGAGCAATTGCGGCGTGAAGGCGAAATTGTGCGCGAAGGTCAGGCCTTCGTCGATCTCCGGCGTGTTGTAGGCCCCCTGCAGAGGGCTGCCTGCCTCGGCGCAGTAGGTAAAGGTGCAGGCCGCCGAGGGAGCGGTCAATACCTGGCGGTTCTTGTACGAGAAGCGCGCAAACACCGACTGGCGATTGGAGATCGTCCGGTCGAGGCGGATATCGCCCTGGTTGGAAGAAATGGGCGAAGGAAAATTGGTCTGATAGTTGTTCGAGTAGGAGTCGGGATCGCCGTAGTTGGGCGCGGGGAAGAGGTACTGGATGACGTTGGCGGCGATGGGATCGACGGGGACGTTGACGTTGTAGAGAGGATCGCCGGGGTTGGTCGAAGTCAGCTCGCTTCCATCGGGGTTGTAGACCGCGGAAATGCCCTGGCTTTCGAGGTAGCTGGTCAGATTTCCCTCGCGCATCGCCGCCGAAGGCACGCTGAGCACCATGGGCGTTTCGCGGGGCAGGCGCAGGCCCTCGTAGCTCGCGAAGAAGAACGTCTTGTCATGACCGTCGTAGAGCCGGGGAATCTCGAGCGGCCCGCCCAGCGTAGCCCCAAAGTCGTTCATGATGATGCGGGGCTTGGTCTCGGCGAAGGCATCGTTCGAGTTGAAGACCGTGTTTTCGCTGTTCTCGAAGAGGCCGCCATGAAAGTTGTTGGTGCCAGCCTTTGAAACCGTCGTGATGTCGGCGACGCCCGAGAATTCGGCGTTGTTGTTCGACTCCGAGACGCGAATCTCCTCGATGGAGTTGAAGGAGGGGAACATCTCGTTGACGGGGCCGGAGTACTCGACGCCCACCGAGGAGATGCCGTCGATGGTGACCGAAAGAAGATCGGCCGTCGTGCCCAGCACGTCCAGGTTGCCGCTGTCGTCGGTCTGCACGCCCGCCTCGGTGGTGAGCGTGGAGACGGGGCTTGTGGACCCCGCGGAGCGCGAGTAGATGGCGACGGGCAGCTCGGTTAGCTCGGAGCCGAGCTTGGTCTCTGCCAGGTTCGAAACCTCGGTGGTAATCACCGGCTCGAAGCTGTCGCTGACCAGCACCGTTTGCGTTTCGGCGCCGGGCTTGAGCGTGGCGTCAATGCGCCGGGTTTCGCGCGCCGTCAACTCAATGGCGGGCAGCGACTCGGTCTCAAACCCGGCCGCGCCAAAGGTGAGCTGATAGGAGCCGACGTCGATGTTCCTGAAGGAATAACTGCCGGTAGAATCGGTCACGGCCGTGTGGGCGGCGGCGGTTCCGGTGTTGACGAGTGTCACCTGCGCGCCTTCGACCACGGCGCTGGTCGAGTCTCGCACCGTCCCCAGGATGGAGCCGAAGGTGGATTGCGCGCCGAGCGGCGCAGCGAAAAGAGCGGCCAGCCAGAACACAACGAAAAACCACCTGGCCTGCCGCTCCCGGAACCATTCCGGGGATTTGAGATCTTCCATCAATCGCCTTTCCGAAAACGGCGTTTGGTATCTTCATTGGTCGCCGTTTTTAACAATGGATCGCATTTAAATGTAATACCCTTTGCGGCGCATGCAAGGGTTTTTTTCAAAAAAAATTCACGGCGGGACCCGGGGGCCGTGCGAGCGCGCGAAAGTGTGGAGATCGTCGGGCAAAACGGGCCGGCGAGGCTCGCGGCGGAGCTCGTGAAGTAGGATCGAAGCATGCTGCGGGTGAAACGATTGGCTGATGGGGCGCGGGCGCCGGAAGTGGCGCACCCGGGTGAGGACCTGGGCTATGACCTCTTTGCCCTGGAGGGCGCGCGGCTGGAGCCGCACACCACCGTGAAAGTGCGCACCGGAATCGCCGTGGAGGCGCGGGACCCGCGCGACGGCAGCGCCCTGGGGCTGCTGGTGCGCGACCGCTCGTCGATGGCCTCGCGGGGAATCGCCACCACGGCCGGAGTGATCGATGCCGGCTACCGCGGCGAAATCCTAGTGGTGATGACCAACCTCGGCCGGGAACCGGTGGAACTGAAGGCCGGCGAGAAGATCGCGCAGATGATTCCCCTCCCCGTGCTGACGGGCGCCGTGGAGGTGGTCGAGAGCCTGGAGGAGTCCTCGCGCGCGGCAAAGGGCTTCGGAAGTTCGGGAAAGTGAAAAAGGCAGGTTTCAGGTTTCAGTGGTCTGGGGTCAGTTGGCGCGGGGGCAAGCGGGCGGCGCGCTAAGACGGCGAGATCGAGCCGGAACCTGAACCCTGACCCCTGAAACCTGAAACCTGTGAGGGAACTGCTGAACGGGCGCGTTCGTACCAAGAGGTTGGCATGTCGTCTTTCTACGAAGCCGTGATGCTGGCGCTGCAGTCGCTGTGGGCCAACAAGATGCGCAGCATTCTTACGCTGATCGGCGTCATCATGAGCGTGGGCTCCGTGATCATGGTGGTCACGCTCACCAACGGGGCAAAGCAGTTTGTCGCCTCCAAGATCAACCGCTACGGCGCGGCCGTGATCACCATCCGCAAGATGCCCCAGGTCGTCAACACCATCGACGAATACATTGAGTTCCAGAAGCGGCGCGACATAACTTACGACGATTACCGCGCGGTTCTCACCGCTTGCCGCTCCTGCCTTTCAGTAGGCGCGCAGCGCAGCACCACGGGAAAGATCGTTTACCAGACGCGTTCCGCCACCGACACCACCATTCGCGGCTGGACCTGGACCATGCCTCCGCTTTCGAATCTCGACCTCTCTCTGGGGCGGCCGTTTACCGAGATCGAGGACACGCACTCCACCCCGGTGGCCATCGTCGGCTCGGACATCGCCGACAATGTGCTCGGCCCGGGCGATCCGCTGGGCAAGGAGATCCGCGTGGACGGCATTCCCTACACGGTGATCGGCGTGGGAGAGCATCAGGGCAAGATGCTGGGCACCAGCCTCGACAACTGGGTGTCGATTCCGCTGACGAATTATCTCGCCTCCTATGGCTCCAACCAGAGCATCACCATCTACGTGAACTCGGGCGGCGGCGGCGAGGTGATGGAATCGGTTGAGGACGAGCTGCGGGCCATCATGCGAGCGCGGCGTCATCTGCGCCCCGGCTCTCGCGACGCCTTCTCCATCGACTCCAGCGCCACCTTTACCAACATGCTCGCCAATATTCTCAACATTTTCGGATCTGTGGTCGTGGCGGTCGTGTCCATCTCGTTGGTGGTAGGCGGCATTGTCATCATGAACATCATGCTGGTTACCGTGACCGAGCGCACGCGCGAGATCGGCGTGCGCAAGGCGGTGGGGGCGCGGCGCAGCGACATCATGCTGCAGTTCCTGATTGAATCGTCGATTCTGGCGGCCATCGGCGGAATCCTCGGCGTAGCGCTCGGCATTACGTTTGCAAAGTTGATTACCGTGGTGATCGGATTTCCCTCCGCGGTCGCGCTCTGGTCGGTCTTTCTGGGCCTGTTCGTCGCCACCGCCGTTGGCCTTTTCTTCGGCATCTACCCAGCCCGCAAGGCCTCGGCGCTCGATCCCATTGCGGCGTTGAGAGCGGAGCTTTAAAGACAGTTCACAGTTCGTAGTTCACAGTTCGCTAAGAACCGCTAAATTCGGAGCAGAGATGTTAGCTGTCAGCCAAATCCAGGAATCCCTCAAGCTGGCCCTTGACACGCTCCGCGCCAACAAGCTGCGCTCGGGGCTGACGATCCTCGGCATTTTGATCGGCGTCGCCACGGTGATCCTGATCTCTTCGGCCATCAACGGCCTCAACTCGAACATCGACCGCTTCGTGAACACGCTGGGCTCGAACGACCTGTGGCTCTACCATTACGAGCCTTTCGGCCATCGCGCCACCACCGAGGAGTTGAACCGCAAAAAGCTTGCCTACGAGGATGGGGTGGCCATGCGCAGCCTGCCGCACGTCATCACCGTAGATCCGGAGCTGACCAAGCAGGACTTCAATACCGGGCTGGGCAGCGTTTCACTCAAGCACGGCACGCACAAGATCGAAAACACCATCCTCAACGGGGCCACGACGGAAGTAACAAGGGTGGCGGAGGTGAATCTCGCGGAAGGACGCATGTGGACGCCCTCCGAGGAGCAGCGCGCCGCCAATGTTGCCATCCTGGGCCACGATTCCGCCGAGGATCTCTTTCCCGGCCAGTCGGCCGTAGGCCAGGAGGTGGAGTGTTCCGGCGACGTCTTCACCGTGATCGGCGTGATGGATCTGCAGCCGCAGCCCTTCGGCAGCGGGCGCAACACGGCAGACAACGCCATCTATTTCCCTGTCGAGACCTTTCGCAAGATCCATCCCGAGGTCACCGATTACTGGATCGTGGTGAAATATGACAACCCGGCCAACAAGAGCCTGGTGACCGAGGAGGTGCGTGAATTGATGCGCGTGCGCCGCGGCCTGCGCACCACCGAGGACGACAACTTCGCCATCTTCAGCCCCGAATCGCTGACCCGGCTCTGGAACCAGGTCACCGGCGGGCTGTTTCTCTTCATGGTCGCCGTCTCCTCGGTGGGCCTGATGGTGGGCGGCGTGGGCGTGATGAATATCATGCTGGTCAGCGTCACCGAGCGCACGCGCGAGATCGGCGTGCGCAAGGCGGTGGGCGCAAGCCGCAGAGCGATTCTGCTCCAGTTCACGCTGGAAGCCATCGTTCTATGCATGATCGGCGGCCTCTCGGGCATCCTCTCAGGCGCTCTGCTCACGCTCATCCTGCATTTCGCAGTCTCGTTCCTCCATGCGGCGCTGTCGTTCACATGGGTGTCGATCGCCTTCGGAGTCTCCTGTTTCATCGGCCTCGTCTTCGGCATCTATCCGGCCTGGAAGGCGGCCAATCTGGATCCGATTGAGGCACTGCGCTATGAGTGAGGCAGTTCGCAGTTCATAGTTCGTAGTTCTCAGTTTTTTTATCTCGTTGCCCTCGATCCAGAAAGCAATTTGCCTCAACTGCTCTAACGCAAGCGCCGACCACAGAATTATGGGTTGGCGCACAAACGGCCCTGCTTCACCGGGTCGCTTCGAGCTGTGAACTACGAACTGTGAACTGTGAACTGTGAACTGACAACTGTAAACTGCTTTTGTGATGCCGCACATCCTGGCGCAAGCGATCGAGATCGTCACGACCATTCTCGCCGTGGCCGGGATGGGCTACTTTGCCGCTGCGCTCATCGCGGCTCGCATTTTTCTCGCTGCCCGCCGCAGGCCGTTGCCCGCCTTCGGGCCGCCGGTGAGCCTTCTGAAATCGCTCAAGGGGCTCGACCCCGGCATGATGGAGGCCTTTCGCAGCCATTGCCTGCAGAGCTATGCAGGCCAATACGAGCTGCTCTTCGGCGTGAGCTCGATGGAAGACCCCGCCGTTCGAGCCGTTCACGAGTTGCAGGCCGAGTTTCCCGAGCGGGCGATTCGTCTGGTCGAGTGCCCTGAGCGGCTGGGAACCAACGGCAAGGTCAGCACCCTCATCCAGCTTGCCCGGCTGGCACGGGCCGAGTTTCTCGTCATCAACGACTCCGACATCACCGTCGGCCCGCGCTATCTCGAGCGGGTCATGGCCTGCTTTGCGCTGGAACGGCCGGGGCAACCTCAAGTAGGACTGGTCACTGCTCTCTATCGCGGACGGTCGCACGGAGGGCTGGCTTCCATCTTCGAGGCCCTGGGCATCGCCACGGATTTTGAGGCCGGGGTTCTGCTTTCAAAGTGGATCGAAGGCGGGCTGCGCTACGGGCTGGGATCGACGCTGGCCGTCAAGCGCGAGGCGCTCGAAAAAGCCGGCGGGCTTGAGGCGCTCGTCGATCATCTGGCCGACGACTACGAGATGGGCGCGCGCGTGGCTCGTGCCGGCTTTCGCGTGGAGCTGAGCCCGGAGGTTGTCGAAACTTCGATCCCCGCCTACGGCTGGCGCGGCTTCGTCGATCACCAGTTGCGCTGGCTCAGGACCGTGCGCGACGCGCGCCCCTGGGGCTACGTGGGGCTCATCTTCACCCACGGCCTGGGATGGGCCCTCGTGAATGTGCTCGCCAGCGGACTCAGCCCGCTCAGCCTGGGTCTGCTGGGCCTGGCTTTCTTTCTGCGCCTCGCGCTCGCCATGACGGTGGGCGCCGCTGTTCTTGCCGACCGCCAGGTGCTGGCCAATTTGTGGCTGCTCCCGCTGCGCGATCTGGTGGCCATGGGCCTGTGGGCTGCGGGCTTTGCAGGCGACACCGTCGTCTGGCGCGGCGAGCGCTTCATGGTGCGCGGCGGAAAGCTCGAAAAAGCGGATTTGCCACGGTAACGAACGGGGGCGCGGAATCGAAGCATCACGAGCGGTTCCTGTCCTTCCCTAAACGGGCTTGTACGGGGATTGGGGCCCTATTCCTTCAGTCCCCCGTCCCTGATCCCCGATCCCTGACCCCTGTTCCCTATCTCATTGCGTTACCCTTAAATCCTGATGGGGCGGATCCGCGTACTTGCCGACCAGGTGGCCAACCAGATCGCTGCGGGCGAGGTGGTTGACCGGCCCGCCTCGGTGGCAAAAGAGCTGCTGGAAAACGCACTCGACGCAGGAGCAAAGCGGATCCGGATGGAGGTCGAGGCCGGAGGCAGGCGGCTCGTCCGCGTCACGGACGACGGCGAGGGAATGAGCCGCGACGACGCCCTGCTGGCTTTTGAGCGGCACGCAACCTCGAAGCTTCGCACTGCCGACGACCTGCTGTCGATCTCGACGCTTGGCTTCCGGGGCGAGGCGCTGCCTTCGATCGCTTCGGTGGCGCGGGTCACGCTCGAGACAGCGTCTGCGCAGGAAAAGGACGGCACGGTTGCCGGCGTCGGAACGCGGGTCGAGATTGCCGGCGGCAAAATCTTGAGCGTTGAGGATGCAGCTCTGCCGCGGGGAACGACGATCGCAGTACGAGATCTCTTCTTCAATACGCCGGCGCGAAGGAAATTTCTGCGTGCCGAATCGACCGAGCTGGCGCATGTGACGGCGCTGGTGACCCACTACGCCCTGGCGCACCCGGAAAAGCACTTCGAGCTGCTCTCGAGCTCGCACACCATCGTGCTGGCGCCTCCTGTCGCGCGGACAGCCGAGCGGATTTACCAGATCTTCGGCAAGGAGACGCTGGAGCAGCTTCTGCCCGTAGCCGCCGAGCTGCGGCTGGAACACGCAGGGCTGCCGGAGCCGCCGCCATGGAAGCGCTTGCCGGACCAGCCAAAACGCGAGCCAGGCGCTCTGCGCCTCACCGGCTTCTACTCCAAGCCCGAGCTTCAGAAGCTGAACCGCAACTCCATTTACATTTTTGTCAACAAGCGGCTCATCCGCGACCGTCTGCTGCTGCACGCCATCACCGAGGCCTACCGCAACGTGATTCCCCACACCAGCTATCCGGTGGTGCTGCTTTTTCTCGAGATGCCCCCGGAAGAGGTGGATGTGAACGTTCACCCCGCGAAGACCGAGGTGCGTTTCCGGCAACAGGGCCACGTTCACGATTTCGTGCGCGACAGCCTGAGGAATGCCCTGATCAAGGCGCGCCCGGCAGCCGGCTTCCTGGCCTCGCTGGGCTCGGAGCCTTCGGCAAGCCCCTCCCTGATGCCGCCGCCGGCGTCGCATCTCCCGGGACCCCCGCGGGCAGGCCCAAGCCCATGGGATGAGCCTCCCAAAACAGCTCCGGGGGCTTTGCCCGGCTCCTCGGATCGCAATTTGGAGCCCATGCATCAGGAGGCGGGGTTGCCGGATTCGGACCCTGCCGGCCTCGCGCCCGAGGCTGCCGAGCCCTTTTCGCTCGCTCCCCGGCGGGCCGAACCTGCTGCTGTCCGACTGCCCTTCGGCAACGGGGACGCGGGGCCGGGCTGGACAGGACAGGATTTCGGGCTTGGATTCGGGCAGGGGCTCGACCAGAACGCCTGGGAAGAGACGGCAAAGGCGCTCATTCCGCCTGCCCAGGGCGCAAACGGCGCCCGGGAGACGGTAGCTGCCACGGCGCTCATCGAAGTGGAACAGTCAGCCACGAACCTGAACCGCCTGGCCAACCTGAGACCTATGGGCCAGCTCCGGGAGTCGTTCATTCTGGCCGCGGGCGAGGATGGGCTGTGGATCGTCGATCAGCACGTTGCACACGAAAGAGTGCTTTTTGAAAAAATCCTGCGGGAAAGACAGTCCCAAAAGATGGAACGCCAGCGGCTCCTCATGCCGCTGCTCGTGGATCTCAAGCCGGACCAGATGGCTGTCTTTGCGCCGGTCGCCGAGGAGCTCCAGCGAAATGGCTTTGAAGTGGAACTCTTTGGCCCACATACGATTGCGGTCAAAGAGGCTCCCGCCGGACTTGAAAGCGCGGGACTGGAGCGGGCTCTGGTGGAAATCATCGAGCAGACCGCTCTCGATCCGGAAAAAATCTCTTCAAATCAAGGACTTACATGGCTAAGAGAACGCGTCGCTGCCTCCGTGGCCTGCCACGCGGCCATCAAGGTGAATACGCCTCTCGATCCCGAGCGGATTAGGTGGTTACTGTCCGAACTCGCAAAAACTAGCCATCCAACCAGTTGCCCCCATGGACGTCCTATCGCTTTGCTGTATTCTTGGAGAGAGATCGATCGGGCCTTCCACCGGATTTAAAGGGCTTGGGGGGTGGCTGTGCTTCTCTCAGGAGCTAGGCGCAGCCGGGCGCTGCCGTTTCATCAAATTTTTTGTTGCGCCTGCCTGGAAGCGAGGTAATTCTTTGACATTAGAGCAGTTGGAAGCGTCGCGCGCCGAGAGGCTGCGCCTGAACGGGCATGAGCAGTTGAGTTTTGAAGATGCCCGGACCTGGCTGGAGGAGACAGGGTTGTGTCTTTTTCTGCCACGCAAGCAATTCGCCAATTCGGTGGCTCCCTCGTTTGTCGAGGCAGTGATCGGAACGCGGAACGCCGCCCCGGATGCCAGGCAGATCGCGGCTTCCGAAGCGCTGCTTGTGCGGCTGGAGAACGACGGGGTTGCCGTGCGGCTCAACCTGCAGGGTCAACCCAGCGAACAGCCCGATTATGTGGTGGCGGCCTGGGTTCTGCCTTACGTCTACGCTCTCAGGGGCGATCGCGATTGGCGGCGGACTCCGCAACTGACCGGTTCGCGGCAGGTTTCTCCTTTGGCGATTCAGACTTACAAGATTCTGGAGTTGGGCGATGCGGCCATTCCTGCCTTGAAGCACGCCCTGGGGCGGGAGGTCAGCGAGTCGGCGGTGCTTCGGGCCATTACCGAGCTGTGGCAGCAACTCCGGGTGATCCCGCTGTTCGCCTCGCCCGGTGAGCCGGCCCGCTGGCAACTGCTCCGGCAGCGCTTTCAGAAGGCCATTGCGGAGGGCGCCTCCACTTCGCAGGTAACGGCCATTTCCGTACTGGCTTCCATCTACCTGCAGGCGGTGATCGCCGCCACCATGGAGGAGGTGGAACTGTTCCTGGCGCCGCTGACGGCGCGCAGCAAAGTGCGCGAAGTGCTTCGCAGCCTGGTGGCCACCCGGCAGGTGCACACCATCGCGCTGGGGCACTCGCCTCATTATTACGTGGCCGGCACGCTGCCTGAGTTTGCTCCGGCCCCCACCACCTATTCCAGCTCGGCGATGCCGGCCTCGGCTTACTTCCTGCACTCCTATGACCATGAAGAGGAAATCCAGGAGCGCCATCCGTCCCCTGCGCCGCCGGGGCCGGCAGTTGGGCCTGCGGCCGAGAACCGCGCGCCGGGGATCACGAGGAACAGACCGGCGTCGGCAGAACGAGCGACGGAGCGGCCGCGCTTCAGCCGGACAGCAGCCGGCCACCAGGAGCGCAAGCCCGGAAAGAGACCGGGGAGCGGACCGAGCGCAACGCCGGCACGGCATGGGAGCGCACGGCCGCCAGCGGCAAAGCGGCCCGCTTCGGCCCCCCGCCGGAGCAAAAGCGGTCCAGGCGCCAGCCGCAGCATCACGGGGAGAATCTCCGCGTCCGGCAGCGGCGCCTATCGCAAGGCTCGCAACAACGGCCATGGGGATCTGAGGAAAGCGGCCGCAAAAGCGGGCACGAATGCGCTCAGTCATAAGACGGTTGCGGCAGGCGCTTCGAAAAACGGCAACGGCAACCGCGGCGGCATGGCCGTTTCATCGCGTCAAGGGACGAAGAAGCGCGGATGAGCGGGCATGAGTGAGCCAAGGGCCTTGCGCCGCGGGATTGTAGCCATCGACGGCCCGGCCGGCGCCGGAAAGAGCACGGTGGCAAAATTCCTTGCCCGGCAATTCGGCCTGCTGACACTGGAAACCGGCGCCATGTACCGCGCCTTCGCCCTGAAGGCGTTGCGGGCCGGCGTGCCCCTCAATGAAAGCAAAGGGCTCGAGAGCCTGGCTGCCCAAACCACGATCCGGCTGGAACAGGGCGAAGAGGAAAATCGAGTCCTTCTCGACGGAGAGGATGTCACCGGCTCGATCCGCAGCCGGGCGGTCACTGAAGCGGCCTCGAAGGTGAGCGTTTTTCCCGCCATCCGGGCCTGGATGGTGAGCCTTCAGCAAAAACTGGCCGCCTCGGGCGGGGTAGTGATGGAGGGCCGCGACATCGGAACGGTGGTCTTTCCTGAAGCCGACGTGAAGATCTTCCTGGATGCGGCGCCCGAGGTGCGAGGCCAGCGCCGCTATAAACAGACCGGCGCCAAGGCCGGGGCGCAGCCGGAAACCGTCACTCGCGACCTGCGCGCCCGCGATGAGAGAGACCGGAACCGGGCGGATTCGCCACTGAAGCCCGCGCCCGACGCCGTGCTGCTCGATTCGACTCTCCTGTCGCTCGACGAGGTGATTGAAAAGGCAACTGCGATCGTGGCAGCGAAGCTTGGCGCGCTTTCCGGAAGAGCCTGAGAAGCGGAGTTAGCGGGGTTAGCGGAGCTAGCGGGGTTAGAAGCAGGTCAGGCTGTCCCTGCAACCCAGTTCCCAACTCCGCTAACACGCGCGAAGCGCGGCCAACTCCGCTAACTCCGCTGCTTTTATCTAACTCCGCTAACTCCGCTGCCTTTTCCCAACTCCGCTAACACGCGCGAAGCGCGGCTAACTCCGCTAACTCCGCTGCTTTTTACTGCGTCACCTCTCGTGGCGTCTGTGAGCTCTTCAGGTGGGGCACGCCCGGCACATTCGGCGCCTTCGGCACTTTAGGAGCGGCCTCGGCAGCCTGTGCCGGATTTGGCAGCGGGCCGAAGGAGGGTCCCTTCTTGATGCGTACATCCCCGTCGCTGGTGTCCAGCGCAATGCGCGCCGCGCCGGCGCCGATGCGCCCGCTGACGTTTTTGTCTTGCTCGCCCGAGACCGCAAGGCCGTAATCGGTCACGATATCGCCGTTGTGCACGCGCCCGGCCACGGTGGCCGAAGCTTCCGGCGGCAGCGTGATCTCCACGTCGCCCTTGCTGTTTCTGGCCTCAACGCCGTAGGCGCCCGCCGGTTCGACGGCGATGCGCCCATCGCGATCCTGGACGCTTGTATCCCCGTAGATCTGGCTCAGGTCCACGTCCTTGGAGTGCGTCTGGACGCGAACCGCGCCCCGCGCCTGACTCACTCTCAAGTCGTCGGAGTCCAGCGTAAGGTCGCCGGGCAGCGACGCCACGTCGAGATCGGTGACCGAGGTGTGAACTTTCACCGGGCCGGCGGCATCTTCCATGTGCACGTCGCCGAAGATCTCTCCGCTCATGGCGATTCGCCCCGTAATGTTCGAGAGCGTCACATCGTTGGCGTCGCCGTCGGCCGTCAGGTCGCCTGTAATCTGGTGGGCCGAGAAATCGTGCCTGCCATTGGCGAAGTGCACCACCACCGGCCCTGTAATTCCATTGAGCCTGGTGTCGCCGTGGGCCGCGCTCAGGCTGATTCCCGCTCCAAGCCCTGCAGCCGTCACATCGCCGCGTTCGGCGTTCACCGTCACCTGCGCATCGGGGGGCACGGTGACCGTCAGGTTCACCCGGCCGTGGCTGTCGCCCTCGCCTTTCACCAGCACGGCGCTGCCGCTCACCGTTACGCGCGGAGCCTCGGCATCGTATATTTTTTTGGCCTCGTCCTCCGAGCTGGCAAAAGCCACCTCGTGGGCCTGGACTGAGATTGCCGCGCCGTCGCCCGCCGTCACATTCACATCGCCGCGCGGATTCTCAATTTCAATCGCCGCTTTTGCCGGTAGCTGCCTCTCGATCGCAGGCAGATCGTTGTCGTGCTCGGGCAGGCCGAAGGAGTTGAAGTTGAAAAAGTCGTCGCCGCCGTTGTTCCAGTTGAACCACGGATGCGTTCCGTGCCATCCCGAGGCCAGGGCGCCCAGAATCGCCAGCAGCACAATCAGCCCCACAAAGTGGCCGCCGCGCCGCACTGGCGCGGGCCTGCGCAGGTCCAGCGCCCACTCGCCCAGCAGCATTACACCCGCTCCGATCAGCAAAAGCGGCCACCAGTGGCCGTACCATGACCAGAAGGTTTCGGGGGGAATGCGGCCTGTATAGAGCAGCAACCCCACCACGCCGATCGCCACCAGAAGCAGCGGCCCTACCAGCGAGGGCACCCGGGGCCCGTAAGCTCCGACGTAATGGGCCTTCCATGCGTGCTGTTGAGCTTTCCATGCATCGCGATTGGCCCGCCAGTAGGCCCTCTGCTGCTCGCGGTAGACCCGCCACTGGGTCTTGGGGTCATAAGGCGGGTAAGGGGGCGGATAAGGAGGCGGCGCTCCGCCGCCGGGCATGTTCGGAGGTGCGCTCATAATTGACCTCCCGCATGAGGGGAATCCGGCGTGGCCGGAGCCGCTCCCGAGGCTGCGTTGATTACGTTTCCGTTTCCGTTTCCGTCGATGGTTGGCGGCTGCCCTGCTGCCTGATGCCAGGCGCCATCGCTCTCGAGGGCCGCCCTCTCTGCCAGCTTCATCACGCCCAGCAGAATCAGCAGAAGAGGAACGAAGATTCCCCAGCGCGCCATGTGCATTTGATGCAACAGCGCCACAACGCCCAGAAGCAGAAGGACCAGCGGTCCCGTCAATCGGCGAATCATAAAATAGCGGTTCATTTCGGACCTCCTTGCGGTTTCGCCAGATGGCGGAAGATCAGCCACACGCCCAGGCCGATCAGCAGCACCGGCCAGGTAAAGTCAAACACTCTGCCGGAGAGCCAATCGAGCTGCCCGGCGAGGAAGAGAACTCCAAGCGCGATCAGCACAATGGCGCCCACCGGCTCTCTGCGCCGCCAGTGGTAAGGCGGCGGCGGAACCGGGCCAGAGCCGGATAGCGGCGGGCCATTGGGCGGAGGTGGACCGTAAGGCGGAGGCGCCTGCGGCGGAGGGTACGAAGCCTGCCCGCCGGGCGCCGATCCCGCGAAACTCTGCGAACCGAACCCCGGGGCTGTGCCCGGACCATCGGCGCTGCCCGAGGCATTCACCGCACCCGTCTCGGTTGCCGCCGCCGGAGTGTATGGCCGCGAGCCCAGGTTCAGCCAGCCGCCCAGTTCATTGATCCCCAGCGGGTCGGGAGGATGCTGTCCCTCCAGCCGCGCCCTCGCCGTGTGGTAAGCCTCGAACGACTGATAAAGAATCCATGCCGCGATAAAAATGCCGAAGATCGGGTAGTGGTCCGTCATGCTCACCAGCACCGCGAAGATCACCACGTGGATCAAACCTTTGAAGAACTGGCCGTTGTACATCGCGCCTACGCCCGGAATTAGTCCCAGAACCGCGGCTGCCGCGGGATGCGGCGCGCCGTGCGGGCGAGGCGGGGGTGGAACATAAGCGGGCGGAGCGAATGGACTGGCCGCCTGCCAGGCGTCTATGCAGCTGTCGCACGCGATCAAGCCTCGCGAGGCCGGGCGCATCGCGCTCGCAGCCACGCAGCCGGTGCAGAGTGGCTTTCCGCAGTTCTGGCAGTAGGCGGCAGCGCCTACTCCCGGATGGTTTACGCAATCCATGACTTGCTCCTTTTCCCTCTCATCTTTGCGGAGCTGCCCATCTGCTCAAGCTGCGGCCCGGGCTGTGACCTAAGCTGCGACCCAGGCTGCGACCCGGGCTGCAAATTGCCCCTGAGGAGAGCTTCCTCGTTGGTGCCCCACTCTCGCGACGTCGTTGTCTTTGTTGCTAGAGCAACTTGGGCGCCCCACCCTTCCGACGTCGTTGTCTTTGTTGCTAGAGCTTCCTGGGCGCCCCACCCTCGCGACGTATTTGTCTTTGTCGCTAGAGCTTCCTGGGTGCCCCACCCTCGCGACGTATTTGTCTTTGTCGCTAGGGTGGGATCCATCTCTTCAGGAGCGACCTCCGCAGCCTCCACCTGTTGCGCCGGGCCGGTGCGCCGCGGCCCTGATTTCGGCTTGGGGGTTCCTCTCAAGGCTCCGGTTCCGGCCGGCTGCTGAGATGGTGATGCGGATTCTCCCGCGCCTGTGCCCTCTTGCGCACGCTTGATTTCCTTCACAGTCGATTGCACCTGGTTCACAAGCTGCAGGTGATCGTAATAGCGAACGATCGGTACCGAGGCATCGGCGAACTGGCGCTCCACGTAGGCCCGGACCAACGCCGGACGCAAGCTGCCGACTTTCACTGTGGCAACCGCGGGAGCCATCATGTTCGCCACTCTCGGAGCCATCAAACTCAAGGTCACCGCGGTCGAGAAAAAGGCCATCGCCGCCGTCAGCATCAGCCGGGGTTCGGCAATGCGCCGGATCAGCCCGCCCAACCCCGGCCGCTGCCAGGGCTCCGGTATGCCCGATCCAATGCCGCCCGCCGCCACCGCCTCCGGGTAAACCGCTTCATGCCCCGGCCCCGTCCGCGCCAGAATCTTCTCCAGCATCCCTGCCGGCATCTCCGGCTCGGTTGTGAGGAACTCCAGCCACTCCCGTCCCTTGCGCGCAGCGTCGAACAGCGCCGCACACTCCTCGCAGGCGGCCATGTGGGCGCCAAATTCGGCCTCGTCGCCGCTTCTCATCTCGCCGTCCACGGCGTCGGCCAGCAAGGCCTCCCAGCGCACGCACGACGTATTTTCTCTGCTCTGCGGCATGGCTACATCACCTCCCTGTAAGTACGCTCCAGCAGCCGGGCCAGTTCCGCCCGTCCCCGGCTGATGCGCGACTTCACCGTTCCCTCGGGGATCCCCACCACCTGGGCGATCTCCTTGTAATCCATATCCTGAAGGTCGCGCAAAATCACGGCCTCGCGCAGATCCGCAGGCACCCGCTTCAGGGCCTCCTGAACCATCTTTTCGAGCTCTCTTCCGGCGGCCACATCGTGCTGCGAAGGGCCGGTGGCCTTCAACCGCTCTGCCGGGTTGAGCGCGCCGCTCTCGTCCCAACCGTCGTCGAGCGAGGAAGTCGCTCGCCGGTTCTTCGTGCGGCGGAAATTGTCCACCAGCAGGTTCCGCGTCATGGCCGTGATCCAGATCTGGAGACTTCCACGGCCGGCATCAAAGCTGCGCAGGCTGGTAAAGACCTTCAAGAAAACTTCCTGTGTCAGGTCCTCGGCATCGGCGGGCTGGCCCGTAAACCGGTAGCACAGCCCGTAGACACGCTTGTGGTGCGCCCGGACCAGCTCGGCCCACGCGCCCGAGTCGCCGTCCATGGCGCGGCGGACGACCTGGGACCAATCGATCTCCAGTCCTCTCTCCTGCATTTCCACGACCCGGCCCCCCGGGGCTCCGCTTAGTCTCCCGGCCGGCCCTGTGGGGGCTGAAACCGCGGCTCCGCTCAGGCTTGCTCTGCTGGCCTGCCGCGTCGACGGTGCCCCCGGTCCCTCGTCCGCCCGCGGCGGAGGGACCGGGGAGGATACTCTGGCGGTTCCGGTCCTGGTGACCGAGTTAGACCGCGCGGCAGGCCACCCCAGCCCCATCACGCTCCAGCTTAATGTACCCGCGCATCCCATACCGGCAATTACGCAGGATTAGGGCGGATTGTTCCGTGGGGGGAGTGGCAGCCACAGGGAGACCGGCTCCATACCCGTTCAAAAATTCCCCCTGGCGGATGCCCCATCCTTGTCGATCCGCTTTTGGAGCGACAGGATGGGAAGTAGTAACACTGGGCCGCCAGATGGGAGGTAGAATCTTCATCAAATGCCCGAACTGAAGCGTTATCAGCATCAGGGTTGCTTTCACTTCATCACGTTCAGCTGCTACAAGCGGAAGATGTTGCTGGAAGCCGCTTCCGCGAGGGATATCTTTGAACGGGAACTGGAGCGGGTTCGGCGCTGGTATGGCTGCTTTGTCAGCGGATATGTTGTGATGCCCAACCACGTTCACCTGCTCATCAGCGAGCCTGAGAGAAGTGGGCTTGCGGTTGTCATGCAGATGTTGAAGCAAATCACTTCCCGCAAGCTGCGAACAGCAGAAATTGTCTGCATTTCTGGCAGGCGCGTTACTACGATTTTCCGGTGTGGAGTGAAAAGAAAGCGGTGGAGAAGCTGCGCTACATCCACCGCAACCCGGTAGGGCGCGGGCTGGTCGAGAGGCCGGAAGACTGGAAGTGGTCAAGTTTTGTCCACCACGCAACAGGCGTGGAAGGCGCCGTAGAGATTGAATCAGAGTGGACGGCGGCGAAGCGTGAGAAAGAGCGTCTGCTTATGGCTCCCGCTGATCTCCCGCCCTTCGCCAGAAAGCAGGCGAAAGGGCGGGGCAACCCAGTCCCGGAGAGATCGTTGAATGGAAAGGATGGACCAGCCCCCAGCTCCTCGACTTCCCCGCATTAAGGTTCGGAACGGGCCCGAATCTCAGTAATCCCGTAATTCCACTGAAATTGCCCTCGTATCTTGGTCCCACTGCCGAAATAAATCGAAGTGTCCACGTCTCTGACTTGTCCAGGAGGAATGAGGGGGCAGATGTTCCACTCCTCTTGCTCACCTACAACATCGCAATGTGATTGCGCGTCGCAGTCGAGTATGTGGAATTTCGCTTTAACCAAAAATACATAGTACGGCGAGTTGTTCTTCACGCGTCCAGAGAGCTTATAGGATGATCCAAAACTCTCGGGGCCCATAGCCAGATCGCTGAATACTAACTGATCTGGGCGTACAAGGCTCTTTGAGGACTCCTCTTCTTGCTTATTGTGGGCAATATATAGAGTGACTGCCACAGCAAGAATGCCAGCAATCGCTAAGATCGAGTACCTAAAGCCCCGAAATTTAATTGCGAGAAAAATGCAAATGATCGCCACTAATAACCAAACCATAAGCCCCCCAAGTCGAGTTTCAACATTTCCGCGCGAGTTGTGTAGCTGGCTTTACCTTGGGTAAACCGTTTTGCAAGGAAGCATACGCGACCCAGCCGGTTTCAGCGTGAGCGAATCGTGACTGCTGGGTCATTACCGACCGTCAGTTATCCCTGGGCTAATTCAACGCCCAACAAGTGAATCCATCAGAACTTCGGGAACATTTCCACTGAAAATGCGGCTGTGGGCTAGGTGAATAAGGGGCTGTTGAAAGCTCTGATCGAACTGTCTTCCCGAAGAATTTGATTGAGATGTTATGGGGCGTATCACTGTAATAATCCGAAGGGCAATAAAGGGCAATGATGCCCGTCGTCTCTTCGCCGTTAATCGGAATATTTTGTGATCCTTGGCACTCGCGGTTTTCGCCCACGAGCCAATCGCCCTTCATGTAGACGTCAACGGCTTTTGTGTGGGGTGCCCAATCGGAGTCTTGGATCGCGTTGTATGCGGCATAACCGCCCCATCCAATGAGACCCAAGCAAAACTAGACAACCCCATCCCGCTGACGTGCTTTCGCTCATGGTCACAAATTCTAGCACTTGGGCTCAGCGTCGCCGGAGGGGAATAGGGTGACAGGGAATAGGGTGACATGATACCTATTCGCCGTATGGCGTTTCTGAGAGCTGTGAGCTGAAAGCTGAAAGCTAACGGCTGACCCCCGCCCCCTGACCCCTGCTCACCACCCCAGCCGCGCCTCCCTGCCCGCGCGCCGCCTGACCCCCCTGCATGGTCACGATGATCGCCTCGGCCGGAACGGCTCCGACGCACTGGTAGGAGTGCGGCGTCGAAGCATCGAAGTACGCCGCATCGCCCTTGCCGAGAGTGCGCGTCTGGCCGCCGTGCGCGATTTCCATCTCCCCCTCCAGCACGAAGAGGAACTCGGAGCCGGCATGAACGTGCGCCCTGGGAGCGGCGCCCAGCGCGAGCGGAACAAATTCGGCAAAATAGGGGTCCATCTGCCGGTCGGCAACCAGGTAGCCGAGGCTTTCGAAGAAGTACGCGGGCACCTCTACGCCGGTTTGCGGAAGCCGCACGCGGTCCTCTTTGCGGTGCACGCAAAAGACGGCCGCGGGCTCTGACTCGAAAAAATACGACAGGTCCTTGGAGAAGACCATGGCGATCCGCGCCAGATTCCGCAGGGTGGGAACCACGCGGCCCGTTTCCAGTTGCGAAAGAAAGCTGGCCGAAAGGCCCGTATGCCTGCCCATCTCCACCAGGCCCATCGATTTCTTCAACCGCAGCCTGCGGATGCGCTCTCCAATCCGCTTCTCGGAGATAAAGCGCTCTGCGGTCGCCGAATCGGCCTGGGTCTTCTGCGTTTTCTCCTGGGTCACTTCGGACAGTTTGTCCATCGCCGCCTCTCTGCTTCTGCTCTAAGATTCGCTCCAGCAGGGAATTATTGTCCAGATCAAAAACAATTCCGGTGCCACGAAATCGAAAAATTGCCCGGCAGGCCGGCGTTATTCTAGGGATTCGAGTTGATTGAGCCAGGGAGGAAGTTCGAATGCCCGACGAAACCCTTACGAATGAAACAGCACAGCCTCCGGTGGCCACCATCGCCACCCTCGGCCAGCACGAAGGCCAGTCAGTCACGTTGAAGGGCTGGCTCTACAACCTCCGCGAGAGCGGCAAGCTGCTGTTTCCCATCTTTCGCGACGGTACTGGGTCGATCCAGGGGGTAGCGCACGTCAAGAGTGTCGCGCCCGAGGTCTTCGAGGCTCTGAAGGGGCTCACGCAGGAGTCGTCGCTGATCGTCACCGGAAAGGTGCGGGCGGACAAGCGCGCGCCGGGAGGATTCGAGCTCGACGTCGAAAACGTCGAGGTCGTGCAGCGCATCCCCGAGTCCGATCCTTACCCCATCACGCTGAAAGAGCATGGCGTGGACTTCCTGCAGGAGCGGCGGCACCTGTGGGTGCGTAGCCCTCGCCAGCAGGCCATCCTGCGCATCCGGGCCGAGATCATGCGCGCCGCCCAGGAGTACTTCGATACCAATGGTTTCACGCGCACCGATCCGCCCATCCTGACGCCGGCCGCCTGCGAAGGCACCTCGACGCTGTTCCCGGTCGACTATTTCGGCGAGCCCGCCTACCTCACGCAGAGCGGGCAGCTCTATATCGAATCCACGGCGCTGGCGCTGGGCAAGGTCTACAGCTTCGGGCCGACCTTCCGCGCGGAAAAATCCAAGACCCGCCGCCACCTGACCGAGTTCTGGATGATCGAGCCGGAGGTCGCCTTCATGGATCTCGACGGGCTGCTGGAGCTGGCCGAGAATTTCCTCTCGCACATCGTCCAAAGCGTGCTGAAAAACGCGCCGCCGACGTGCATACGATCGGCCGCGACGCGGAGAAGCTCGCGAAGATCGTTCCGCCCTTTCCGCGTCTCCGCTACGATGCGGCCGTCGAAATGCTCAACCAGGCGCACAAGGACGGCCACCTCGAAGCGCCGTTCGAATACGGCAACGACTTCGGCTCGCCCGACGAAACCTGGCTCAGCTCGCAGTTCGACCGGCCGGTGATGGTGCACCGCTACCCGGCCGACGTGAAGGCCTTTTACATGGAACCGGACCCGAAGGACCCGCGCTACGCCCTCTGCGTTGACGTGCTGGCGCCCGAGGGCTACGGCGAGATTATCGGGGGCTCGCAACGCGTCTCGAGCTACGAGCTGCTCAGCCAGCGCATCGACGACCACAAGCTGCCTCGCGAGGCCTTCGAGTGGTACCTCGACCTGCGCCGCTACGGCTCGGTGCCCCACTCGGGCTTCGGCATGGGCATTGAGCGGGCGGTGGCCTGGATCTGCGGCCTCGACCACGTGCGCGAGACGATTCCCTTCCCGCGCATGCTGCACCGGATGTACCCGTAACAGGGGTCAGGGATCAGGGGCCAGTAATCAGTATTCAGTGGTCACGCCGCATTTTGTTTACTCAACAAGGCAAAGCCGCGTTACAGTTCGAGATAGGCAGTGGGAGCGATACTGCGCTCTCTGCCACGGGCTGCGCCATTTGAGTCAGACGTGCCGGAACAGCCGGATGCTCTGACCTGGCGAAAACCAACCAAAGGAGACTCGAGAATGCCGTACCAAATCGCAACGGTGGAGTATTACGTGGGCATGATACCGAACAAGGCCGGCGAGGGCGCTCGCGTACTGACTGCCTTGAAAGACGCTGGCGTGAGTCTGGCCGCGCTGCTTGGCTACCGCAAGAACGCCAAAAATGCTGAAATCATTATCTGTGTAGACGAGAAGACAAAGGGAGTGGCGCAGGCTGCGAAGAAGGCGGGCGTGGCCCTGGGCGCCAAGCAGAAGGCGTACCTGGTCAAGGGCGACGATGTTCCGGGCGCGATGGCTGAGATTGCCTCCAGGCTGGCGGGCGCTGGCATCAACATTGTTTCGCTGCACGCGGTCGCGGGGGGAGACGGCCGCTTCGGAGCGCTGCTCTCCGTGGAGCCCGCCGACATGCGCAAGGCGGCCAAGGCTCTCGCATAAACGAGAACGGCTTTCGGCAGTTTTCCGTTGAGGGCCTCATTTGCAGATCTCAAAAGGCGGCCTGCCGCGGGGCGGGCCGCCCGGGCAAGAAAGCTTCCGTGCCCCGTCCTTTTCACGTTCTTTGTGAAAAGGGCGGGAGCCACAAAGCGAATGAAAGATCAATTTCCGATTTCGGGGGAATCCAATCCTGAGTGCGGGCCGGAGATGGCCATTGAGGACTGCATTGTCCGAATATACGCGCCGGAGGCGCCGTGGGAAGATCTCCCAACCTCAGCCCGGGCGTCCGGACATACGCGCCGGAGGCGCAGAGTTGGTTAGCCCCGCGCTTCAGCGTGGGGAAAAGAGACTCTACAAGTTTGTCACGGAGTCCCGTAGGGACGGCGCAAGGACATGATTTGTGCAGGAACCAATAATGCGTACAGGGCCACACATGGACCGGGTGCGCGCGCCCGGGTTGGGATTTTGCGGCTCTAGAACCATTGAAGGAGGTTGCGGTTTATGGCGTTGTCTCGCGATGAGGCAGACAAGTTGAAGAGAGCGCCGGCTGTGGAAGGCGTTCTGCCGGTGATCCTCGAGCGCTGGAGCCCGCGGTCGTTCGATTCGCGGCCCGTAAGCGAAGAGCTGCTGAAAAAGGTTTTTGAGGCGGCGCGGTGGGCGCCGTCGTCGTCCAACGAGCAGCCGTGGCGGTTCCTCGTGGGCCGACGCGGAGACCCAACCTACGCGAAGATCTTCGAGGCGCTGGTTGAGGGCAACAAGGCATGGGCGAAGGCGGCTCCTGTGCTGATTCTGGGCGCGGCGAAGACCCTATTCAGTCAGAACAACGTGCCGAATGGCTACGCGAGGCACGATCTGGGAGCGGCGAGCGCCTACCTGGTGCTTCAGGCGCATGCGCTGGGGCTCAAGGCGCACCAGATGGCAGGTTTCGACCAGGAGGCGGCGCGGAAGCTCTTTGGGATTCCCGAAGAGTACGTATTGGGCTCGGTGATCGCGCTGGGCTACCAGGGCGAGCCGGAGGCGCTCGGCGACGAGAAGCGGATCGCGCAGGAGACGTCGCCCCGCACGCGGAAGGCGCTGGGGGAAATCGTATTCTCTGACTGGGGCGTGGCAGGAATTTAAGAGCAGCGGGTCAGCGGGGTGCCCCACCTTCGCGACGTCTTTGTTTTTGTCGCTAGGGTGGGGACTACAGAAAAAAACAACGTTTGGGTGCCCCATCCTTGCGACGCTCTTCGTCGCAAGGGTGGGACCTACGACCCGAGCGAGTCAGCAAGTTATTGAGGGCTGCACAAGTAATGTCCGGACATACGCGCCAGAGGCGCGGAGTTGCTTAGCCCCGCGCTTCAGCGTGGGGAAAAAGAGATTCCACAAATTTGTCACGGAGTCCCGCAGGGACGGCGCAAGGACATTGTTTGTGCAGGAACCGATAGCCGCGATTCGCGCGAGTAATCAACTTCGCCGTGTACCGTTTTCGCGAGTTCGCGGGGCGCGGAGTCAGCGAAGTGGGGTGAAAGACGGAGGGAACCGCAAGGTGAAGGCGGCGGGCACGCGGGCACAAAGGCAGGTGCGGCAGGTTGCAGGCAGCAAGTCGGTGCGCCGGCCACCGGGGGCTGCCAGACGCCGCCCCAGTTGGAAGACGCGGCTTGCCATGGCCGCGGTGGCTCTGGGTGCCGCTGTCCTCGGCTGGACGATGCTGGCACGGGAGACCGCCCCGGGCGGAAACACGGACCGCGACAGCTTCGATGCCATCGTGGTGCTGGGCCAACCGGCCGATGCCGACGGAAACCCGACGCCGGTGGTGCTCTCCGAGGTGACAGAGGCCGTGCGGGAGTACGAACGGGGAGTTGCGCCGCGGATCATCTTTACGGGCGGGGCGGTTCAGAACCGCTTTGTCGAGGCGCAGGTCATGGCCCGGACCGCCGAGGCCCAGGGGATTCCCCCATCTGCCGTGCTGCTGGAGCCTCAGGCGCGTGACACCATTGAAAATGCCTGCTATTCGGCGAGGGTGATGAAGGCCAATGGCTGGCGCTCGGCCGAGGTGATTTCGAACTCCGCACACGTGCCCAGGGTGGGGCTGATCTGGAGCCGCACTCCGGGGATCGAGTGGCGGACGCGCGCGGCGCCGCTGCCGGCTAGCGAATCCTATTGGACAGGAATGGCAATCGAAATCCTGAAAACGGCGCGCTACCTGGTGTGGGCGCGGCAGGCGGAGCGCTGCGAGCCCTAGGACGCCGCATTGTCGGGGCTTGGGCGCGTCTTGTAAGCTGTTGGGTGATGCGCCTCAATGTACGAATTGCCCTTTCGATAGCTGTCCTTGCGGCCCTGTGCGCCGCAAGCCTGGCCTTCAGCCAGCAAACCGGCAACCAGACGACGGGAACCGGAAGCCAGACAACAGGCACCACCAGTCAAACGGCGACCGCCAGCCAGACGACGGGCGCGGGCACCTACGTTTCCACCGACTCTCTGGCCAGGATACGGTACGACAACCGGTACGACATCTCCCTCGGGATGGCCTACGATCACATGAAGGCCGGGCCGACTCTGCTCGAAGGTGCGAATCTTGGCGGCCTTGACCTTGAGGGCTCTTACTGGCTGACAAGGCACTGGGGCCTTCAGGCCTCGGGGCGCGCCTACGTGGGCACGAGCGTTCCCGGCGTCAGCAGCCTGTTCCTGAAGGGGGCCATGGTGAAGCAGTATTTCTTCACCGGCGGACCGGAGTGGCTGGGGCCGCACAACAAGCACGGGGCGATCATCGCGCACGCCATGTTCGGCGGCGTTTACGGCGATTTTCAGAAGGACCTGCTGAAACAACCCCCTGCGGAATATGACTTTTACTACGATCAGTTGGCGCAGGCGGGGATCATCGGCGGTCATTTCGATCTCAATCGTTCCGAGCACTGGGTCTTTCGTGTGACGCCTGATGCGGTGATGACGCACTACACGTTCAGCAACGCTCCGTACACCTCGCAAACATACGCACAGTACGACGTGAACTTCGCCATCTCGGCCGGAATCGAGTACAAATTCATTTCGATCAAGCGGTCTACCCAGAAGGCGAACTGGAAATCGGGCTGGTAAGGGAAGCGCCGCGAAAGCAAAACCAGAGTTACTGTATCCCGGAGCCAAGGCGGTAAAGTCGCTGCGACCATCAGGGAGCAGCGGCCCCGAAGAAACCCAACAAGACACACCAACGCTGGTTTTGCCGTAAAAGGGCCCCAAAGCTGCAACAGCTGAACCTGGCGCAAACTTCTTATTCACGCGCCCAGGATGGTCGAGACCGGTTGCATGTTTACCCCGGGTTTGCCAAATTCCTATGAAGGTGTGTTATTCTCCACCGTTCCCTCAAGCGGCTGGAGAAGTGCCGCAAGCGAGCATGCTGTTCCGGATTGCGGCTCTACCCAGCCGCCGGGCCACGCCGGAATGGCAAGGAAAGCGGGAGATCGAGCATGAGAGATACTCTGGGCGTGTTGCTGGCAGGTGGAGCGGGAGAGCGGCTGTTCCCGCTGACGAGGAACCGCGCCAAGCCTGCGGTGCCCTTTGGCGGCCACTACCGCATTATTGACATCACACTTTCCAATTGCATCAACTCCGGGCTGCGCAAGGTCTACATCCTCACGCAATACAAGGCCCTGAGCCTGAACCGGCACATCCGCGAAGGCTGGACGGGAATTGTGGCCCAGGAGCTGGGGGAATTCTTCGAGATGCTGCCGCCCATGCAGCGCACGGGCTCCAACTGGTACATGGGCACGGCCGATGCGGTGTACCAGAACATTTACTCCATCGGCAGCGAGCAGCCGAAACACGTGATCATCCTCTCCGGCGATCACATTTACAAGATGGACTATAGCCGGATGCTCAGTTATCACGAGGAGACCAGCGCCGACGTGACGCTGGCCACGCTGCCGGTTTCGCCCGACGAGGTCTCTCGCTTCGGAGTCGTTGAAGTGGCGCAGGGCGGCGAGGTGATGGGATTCCAGGAGAAGCCGGCCACGACCACCTTCCGTTCTCCGTTCAACCCCGACGCAGTAGACGCTTCGATGGGGATCTACATCTTCAACACAGAGTCGCTGCTGAAGGCTCTGATCGCCGACGCGGAAGATGAGAACTCAAAGCACGACTTCGGCCACAATATTCTGCCCGGCCTGCTGGGCAAGGTAAGGATGATGGCCTACAGCTTTGTCGACGAGAACAAGAAACAGGCTCTCTACTGGCGCGACGTGGGAACTCTGGATGCCTACTACGAAGCCAACATGGATCTCTGCTCGGTCTCTCCAATCTTCAATCTTTACGACAAGAACTGGCCCATTCGCACGCGGATGAGGCAGTACCCGCCGGCCAAATTCGTTTTCGGCGAACCCGGCCGCAGCGGCATGGCGGTGAACTCAATGATCACCGCAGGCGTGATCATCTCCGGCGCATCGGTCTACAACTCGGTTCTCTCCCAGGACGTGCGCGTAAACTCCTACTGCGACATTGACGCGAGCATCATCTTTTCGCATGTGAACATCGGCCGCCACTGCCGCATCCGGAGGGCCATCATCGACCGCGATGTGCACATCCCGGAGGGAACGGTGATCGGATTCGATCCGGTGGAGGACAAGCGGCGCTACTTCGTAACGCCGTCGGGGCTGACGATCGTCACTCGCGACGTTTCGATGTTCGAGAACCCGGTGGATCCCGAATTCGAGGACCGGTACTGAAACGATTTCGCTCTCAGCACAACTACCAACTGGAGTTGTCATCCTGAGCGCAGTCCGCCCCAGGCGGACGGAGTCGAGGATCTGCAGTTGTTCTCAAGAGAATTCGAACTCGACCGGGCGAGTCTAAGTCCTTAACTAACCGGAGTTGTCATCCTGAGCGCAGTCCGCCTCAGGCGGACGGAGTCGAAGGATCTGCAGTTGTTCTTCAAGCGAATCCGAACTCGTCTGAGCTAACAATTCCGCCGAAAGCGGTTGGCCTGGTCGAACTCCTCGCGCAAGATGTGTGTGCGCAGGTTCTCGCGCACGAGGGCCAGCCGCTGCTCCAGCTTCAGCAGGGCGGCTTCCACCGGGGCGGTGTTCGTGAGGGCGATATCGCGCCACATGGAGTAGGGGCTCGCGCCCAGGCGCGTCATCTCGCGCAGGGCCCGGCCGCCCACGTCCTTCAGCTCCGGCGCCTCGCCGATCTCTTCTTCGAGCAGCGCGCTCAGCGCCGTTGAGGCGAACTGCGGCAGATGGCTCACCCAGGCGACCATCTCGTCGTGGCGCACGGGATCGATATCGAGGTCGCGCGAGCCCATGGCCCCGACCCACTCGCGCCATTCGCTCATGAGTTCTTTGCTGGCTTCGGAAGCGCCCTCAGGGGCTAAAGCCCCTCTTTCTTTTGCATCGCCTTCGGCACGACTGAAGTCGCTCGAAAGAACGCTGTTTTGTAATAAGGGCACGGCTTCAGCCGGGCCGCTAGTGTCGCAAAGTGAGGACGGGGCTTCAGCCCCTGCTGCGCTTGCTTCTGACGAAACCTGTTTGACCGGCCGAGGGGTGAATAGCCACACCGTCCCTTGAAACAGATCGGCCGACGCCAGCGCGGCGCCGCTGCGCTCCTTTCCGGCCATGGGATGACCGGGGAGAAAGCCCGCTCGCCGCGGCGAGTTATAAAGCCGCGCCGCGGCTTCCGAGATCATGCGCTTGGTGCTGCCCACATCGGTGACCAGGTGGCCGGGACCAAGAACGCCGGCCAGCCGCTCCATCCAATCCAGCGTGGCGTAAACCGGAACGGCGAGCACGACCACCTGGCTCTGCCGCGCAGCCTCGAGCGGATCGGCGGCGATGGAATCGATCGCCCCCATTTCGAGCGCGACGCGCGCCTGCTCTGCGCCCCGATTGACTCCCACGATGGAGCCCTCGTAGCCCGCTGCGCGCAGGGCCAGCCCCACGGAGCCTCCGAGTAGTCCAGTGCCGAAAATAGCGATGCGAGTGATCATGAATCCCTACCCGAAGCAGAAAGCGGAGCTAGCGGTGCTAGCGGCGCTAGAAAAACAGAACGATCCATCGCCGGGACCCTAACTCCGCTATCACGCGCGAAGCGCGGCTAACTCCGCTAGCCCCGCTGCTTTTCGCTTAATCTTACAGCTTGCGTCCAACCGCCTCCGCGATCACCCGCAGCTCTCGGACCAGGTGTTCAAACTGCTCGAGAGACAGCGTCTGCGCTGCATCGCTGGCGGCTTTGTCGGGATTCGGATGAATCTCGACCAGCAGCGCATCGGCCCCCGCGGCTACCGATGCCCTGGCCATGGGCGCGACCATATCCCGCCGTCCCGTGCCGTGCGAGGGGTCAGCCACTATGGGCAGATGCGAGAGCTTTTTAATCACCGGAATCGCGGAAATGTCCATGGTGTTGCGCGTGTAGGTCTCGTAGGTGCGGATGCCGCGCTCGCACAGAATGACCTCGTAGTTGCCGCCGGAAAGAATGTACTCGCTCGACAGCAGCAATTCCTCAACCGTGGCGGCGATGCCGCGCTTGAGCAGAACCGGCTTGCGAATCTGGCCGAGTTCGCGCAGCAGGTTGAAGTTCTGCATGTTGCGCGCGCCCACCTGGAAGCAGTCGACGTAAGGAAGCATGGGCTCGATCTGGGAGATCTCCATCACCTCGCTGACAACGGCGAGGCCGTTCGCGTCGGCAGCCTCGCGCATCAGCTCGAGGCCGGGGATGCCAAGGCCCTGAAACGAATACGGCGAGCTGCGCGGCTTGAAGGCGCCGCCGCGCAGAAAGCGGCCGCCCACGGCCTTGACGGCGGCAGCAATGGTGAAGATCTGCTCGCGGTTTTCGATCGCGCAGGGGCCGGCGATCAAAGCCACCTGGGTGCCTCCCATGGCGGCGCCGTTGGGAAACTCGATCACCGTGTCCTGAGGACGGAAGGCGCGCCCGGCGAGCTTGTAGGGCGAGCTGATGCGGTGCACGTGCATCACGCCGGGCAGCACTTCAAACACGGCCAGGTCGAGGCCGGCGGTGGGGCCCACGGCAGCCAGAATGGTCTGCATCTCGCCGGTGGTGCGGTGCACGTGCACCCCGGCGTCTTCCATCGCCTCCATCACGGCGTAGATCTCTTCTTCGGTTGCATGCTCCTGCATGGCGACAATCATTTTTTGTTTCCTGTCTCGGGCGCCCCGGCGCCCGCGGCCTGGCCCGCCGCTGCGCTCCCAGGTTGGGAGGCGCGGGCCTGTTGTTCCGATGCCAGCTCGTGCTTCTGCAAAGCGCGCATGACGTCGAGAATCCGTTCGTACACGTGCGTCAGCTCGTGATCGGGAAGCGGACCCTTGTTCGAGGCGCGCACGTGGGCGTACACGAGTCTTTCGCGCTCCGGTTCGTGAACCGGAAGCGAAGCGGCGGCCTTCAAGTGGCCGATGGACTGCGCCACGCGGGCCCGCTCGTTGAGCAACGCCACAAGCTGGAGATCCAGCTCGTCGATTCGGATTCGCAACTCTTCGATGGTCATTTCAGCCTCTAGCTTTTAGCTTCTGGCTCCTAGCTTTTTCTCGCGGGTGCGAGCTTCTGCGCCTTGCTACAGTAGGAACAAACTAGAGGCTAGAAGCTGGAGGCTGAGAAGCTGCAAATTCTCACCGGGCCAGCGCCTTATGGGGCAGGCGCAGACCCTGAATAAATCGGGCCACCGCGCCGGGTGCTGCATCCGGAGTCGAGCTTTCCACCAGCTCGACAATCGCGCTGCCGACGACCACCGCATCCGCGAATTGCCCCACCTGGGCTACGTGATCCGCGTTGGAGATGCCGAACCCCACGGCCACCGGAAGGCCGGCCCCGGCCAAACCCGAAAAACGGCGTATGCGCTCGACCAGTGCTTCGGCGTCGGTGGTCAGGCTCTGCTGTTTGCCCGTGATGCCGGTGCGGGAGATGGCGTAGATAAAACCCTTGCTGTGCGCTGCGATGGCCTCAAGGCGCTCGTCGGGACTGGTGGGCGCGGCGAGAAAAATGGGCGCGAGATTCACGCGGCCCAGTTCGGCCAGGTATTCGCCCGCCTCTTCGACAATCATGTCGGTAGCCAGCACGCCATCCACGCCGGCCGAGGCGGCCTCCCGGGCAAAGCGGCCGAGCCCGTAACGCAAAATCGGATTCAGGTAGCTGAAGACGACCAGGCCGGCCTGCGGCCGTTCGGCGCGAATCTGCCGGGCGAGCGCGATTACATCGCCCAGGCTGGTTCCACGGGCCAGAGCGCGCTCCATGGCGCGCTGGATGACGGGGCCGTCGGCCAGGGGATCGCTGAAAGGCACGCCAAGCTCGATCACCTCGGCGCCGGCATCGATGGCGGCAAGCGCAATGGCGCGCGTGGCCTCAAGGCTCGGATCGCCGGCCGTCAGGTAAACAACCAGACCGGGTTTTTGATCGAAACGGATCGGCATGAAATCAGTTCACAGTTCGAAATTAGTTCTTAGTTCTCAGTCCCTAGTCCCTCAGTTCTTAACCTTGGGTGCCCCATCCTAACCGCGTCTTGTCTTTACGCCTAGGGTGGGGCGATCGGGTGCCCCATCCTAACCGCGTTTTTTGCGGTTAGGGTGGGAACCACAATTTCCAATTTAGGGTGCCCCAGGTCTCGTCCGCCGCTCGGCGGAGAGACCTGGGACGGATAAACGACCTACAGCTTCAACTCCTTGGCCAGAATGCCCATGTCCTTGTCGCCGCGGCCTGAAAGGTTCACTACCAGTATTTCACGAGACGAAAGCGTGGGAGCGATTCGCAAAGCCTCGGCCACGGCGTGGGCGCTTTCGAGCGCAGGCAGAATCCCCTCGGTGCGGGCCAGCTTCACCACCGCGTCCAGAGCGGCGGCATCGTCCTGGACGACGTACTCGGCGCGGCCGGAGTCGTGCAGCGCGGCGTGCTCGGGGCCGATGGACGCATAATCCAGTCCCGCTGAAACCGAGTGCGTCGATGCAATCTGGCCGTTCTCGTTCTGCAGCACGTAAGAGAATGTGCCTTGCAGCACTCCGGGCAATCCTCCGCGGAAGCGGGCCGCGTGCTGGCCAAGCTCCGTGCCGCATCCGCCGGCTTCCACGCCGATCAGGCGCACCTCGCGGTCGCCGAGAAAATCGTAAAACGCGCCGATGGCGTTCGAGCCCCCGCCCACGCAGGCCACGATGGCCGAGGGCAGGCGGCCTTCTTTCTCGAGAATCTGCTCCTTCATTTCGCGGCCGATCACGCGCTGGAAGTCGCGCACCATGGTCGGGTACGGGTGCGCGCCCAGCGCGCTGCCCAGCAGGTAGTAGGTGGTGCGGACGTTCGTGACCCAGTCGCGCATGGCCTCGCTGATGGCGTCCTTGAGCGTGCGCGAGCCGGAAGCCACGCCGCGCACCTCGGCTCCGAGCAGGCGCATGCGCAGCACGTTCAGCTCCTGGCGGGCCATGTCCACCTCGCCCATGTAGACCACGCATTCGAGTCCCAGCAACGCGCACACCGTGGCTGAGGCCACCCCGTGCTGGCCGGCGCCGGTCTCGGCGATGATGCGCTTCTTGCCCATGCGCTTCGCCAGCAGTCCCTGGCCGAGCGCGTTATTGATCTTGTGTGCGCCGGTGTGCAGCAGGTCTTCGCGCTTGAGGTAGATTTTGGCGCCGCCGAGCGATTCTGTGAGCCTCTGCGCAAAATAGAGCGGCGTCGGTCGGCCGGCGTAATCCTTCAGCAGCAGATTCAGCTCGGCCTGGAAGGCAGCGTCGGCTTTGGCGATCTCGTATTCGCGCTCGAGCTCCATCAGCGCGGCCATCAGCGTCTCCGGCACGTAGCGCCCGCCGTAGATGCCAAAGCGCCCGGGCCGCGACTCGGAGGGAATTGCCGGAAGAATGATGGACGACATGGCTGGCTCCTGCGGCACGCTCGAGAAATGAAGAGCTACTTCAAGTGTACAAGGGTCGGAATTTGAGGAACGCTCCCTAAATTACGTCACTACCCTCGCAGAGGTTGACCAGCTTGGCAAGCGCCAACACCTGAGCATGAGGACCACGTCCTTCCGCGACCGTTTTCAGAATGCCATCCTTCTTGAGTTTGCCCAGCATGTTCATAATCATCGGTTTGCTCGGCATGTTGGATTTGCTATCGAGATGGGAACTGCGAAAGATGGGTTGCTCGAACATATTATCAAGCAGCGGAACCGCATATTGAGAATGTGTCAGGTCGAGGATTTGCCGCTTCAACTCCTCGTAGAGGTTGTGAATCTCGCGGGCTTTGACGACATTGTCCTGTGCCTGTTGTATCAATCCTTCTAGAAAGAATTCAACCCAATGGTTCCAGGCGCCTTCAACCTTGCCCAGAGATCGAAGTTGTTCTACATATCTTTCGCGATTGCTTTCCAGGTACGCGGACATATAAAAGATAGGCTGAGAAAGTCGACCCTTTTCGCTTAGAAATATGGGAATGAGAATGCGCCCCAGTCTTCCGTTACCGTCGAGAAACGGGTGAAGAATCTCAAATTGCGCATGAATGATCGCCAGTTGAACCAGCGTATCCGGACGCTGAAGGTGGTAATAGCTTTCCCAGTTGTAAAGCGCATCGAGCAACGGTTTTCCGGGAGCAGGAGGAACGAATTGGGCTTCTTCGACCTTGCTGCCAGGCGCACCGATCCAATTCTGCTCGACGCGAAAGCTCCCACGAGCTTTGTTTCTGCCGCGCACGCTGTCCAGGAGCGTGGCATGGAGCCGGAGCAGCAGGTTGATGCTAAAGGGGCGAGTCCTCAACTCCTCTTCCGCCTCGCGGAGAGCGCGCCGGTAGTTCATAATCTCGCGAATATCCTGTCGGCGCGATTCTTGCTCAGGTTCCTGGCCCGCCTCAAATTTGAGCACTTCACCCAAAGTCGCCTGAGTGCCCTCGATTTTGGAGGAAAGGACCGCCTCTTGCGTGGTGAGAGGCGCAAGAAGCAACTCGGGATTCGGCAGCGTGGAGAGGACCCCGTTATACTCGGCGAGCTGCCAATTGGCCTTGCCGATCAGAGGAATCAGTGGCTCCCACGCCACTTCTTCCAGCGGAAGTTCCTGTGGAATAAATGGTTCCATCTCACAATCAGGTCTATCACATCCAAATATAATGCGTAAAGTATAATCGATTTTGCTTTATGCTTTAGTCGACAGCCAATAGCCTGCTTTACACAAATCTGCGTATCCGCTAATCAGCTAACACGGCCGCAGGCAAATTCAGCCGAGGACCGGGCACCGGGTTCCCGGTGCCCCACATCTCGATTTTGAGATGTGGGAATGAACTACCTTTGCTTTTTCCGCAACGGCTGTTGGGAATTGTCGGTCCAAGCCCGCGTGCCCCGGCCTTTATGATCGAGCCAGATGCCAGATACGCGCGCCATCCGCTACCTCGCCCTCGACGTCGGCAGCCGCCGCGTTGGCGTGGCCGTCTCCGACGAACTGGGGCTCACAGCCCAGCCCGTGCTGACGCTCGTGCGTAAAAGCAGCCGCCGCGAGGACCAGCGCTCGCTGGCCCGGCTGGCGCGAAAGTTCGCCGTGGCGGGAATTGTGGTCGGCAACCCTCTCGGCTTGGACGGCACCGATACCCCTCAAACCGAAAAAGTCCATGCCTTCGCCGCCGAACTCGGCGAGTTGACCGGGCTGCCCATTCACTTTTGGGACGAGCGGCTGACGACCCACGAGGCGCACCGGATCCTCTACGAGGCCGGACACAAGCGGCAGCAGCACCGGCGTGTGGTGGACCAGGTGGCCGCGACGCTGATCTTGCAGTCGTTTCTGGATGAAACAGAGGGATCGGGGATCAGGGATCAGGAATCGAAGTCCGGCTTGTCCTGATAGCGGCAGTTCCGCTCTTCTCTGCCTCGCCCGCGCTCTCCCGCTGCCTCTCGCGCTAAACTGAATTTTGGATCCCCAAATGCCATCGCGTCCCTGCTGGGCTGAGATCTCCACTGCCTCGCTCGAGCAGAACTTCCGCTTCCTTGCGCGGCAGGCCGCGCCCACGGGAAGTCTGCTGGCCATTGTGAAGGCCGACGCTTACGGCCACTCGCTCGCGCTCTGCGCGCCGGCAGCGGTGCGCGCCGGGGCCCGGTGGCTGGGTGTGACCAGCGTCGAAGAGGGTGTGGCCGCCCGCGCGCTCTGCCCCGAGCCGCGCATCCTCGTCATCGGCGGCGTCTTTGCCGGCCAGGCTCGCGATCTGATCACTCACCGCCTTACGCCCGTCGCCTGGGAGGTGGGTCAACTTGACGAGCTGATCGCCGCCGCGCGCCGCGCCGGACTGCACCCGGGCTCGCTCGCAGTGCATCTCGAGATCGACACGGGGATGAGCCGCCAGGGAGCGACGCCCGGTAGGCTTTCCCCGGTTCTTGAGCGCTTTGCTCCCGGCTCGCCGCTTCGGCTTGAGGCCGTGATGACCCACCTTTATGCCGCCGACGAGGCCGACGGGCGCCAGACCGCAGCTCAACTCGAACTGCTCGACCGCGCGATCGGCCAGATTGGTTCCTTCGGGCTCTATGCCGAGTGGCTCAACGTTGGCAATTCGGCTGCCCTGCTCTCCGGCCAGTCGCGCACGATTGCCGCTCTGGCCTCGCGCCACGGCATGCAATTGCTTTTGCGTCCCGGGCTGGCGCTCTACGGCCTGGTCCCCGAATTCAACCCGCCGTTCGCGCCGCCCCCCCCGGCCGGGCTCGCCGAGGCTCGTTCGGTGCTGCGCCCGGTTCTTCAGTGGAAGTCGCGGGTCGTAAGCGTCCGCGAGGTTCCCGCAGGCGCTTCCGTGGGCTATAACGCCACCTTTGTCGCCACTGAGCCCATGCGCCTGGCGCTTGTGGCCGCAGGCTACGCTGACGGACTCGACCGCAGGCTCGGCAATCGCTTTCACCTGCTCGTCCGCGGCCAGCGTGCGCCGCTCGTCGGCCGCATCAGCATGGATCAGGCCGTCCTCGACGTGACGGAGATCGAGGGCGTCGAGGATGGAGACGAAGTGGTGCTGCTGGGCACGCAGGGCGGCGAGACAATCAGCGCCTTCGACCACGCCCGCTCGGCTGGAACCATCCCCTGGGAGATCTTCACCCGCATCGGCCCGCGCGTTCCTCGCAGAGCTGTGTGAGCGAGTTCCAACGCGACATCCCGGATTAAGCGATCACTGGGGGTTGCTGTTGCCTCGATTCAGCAGCGCGAAAGCCGGCCGCCCTCAAATCCGCATCGGCATCAGCACGTAGCGGTATTTGTATTCGGCGTCGGGGTCTTCGGGGCGCATCTGGCCGGCCGACTGCGCGTCCTTGAATTCGATCCGCACCTCGCCTGCATTGTCGAGGGCTTTCAGGAAGTCGAGGATGTAGACGGAATTGAAGCCCACCATGAGAGGATCCGCGGAATAGGGCGTGTCGATGGTGTCTTCGCTCTCGCCCGATTCGGTGGAGTTGGCGCTGATCTTGAGCTCGTTGCTTTCCAGGCGCAGCCGGATGGCGCCCGAGCGCTCATCGGCAAACTGGGCCACGCGCTGAATGGCGCTGGAAAGCTCGGCCGAACGCACCACCGCCGATTTTGTGTTGTCGCGCGGCATCACGGCTTCGAAGTTCGGGAACTGCCCGGAGAGCTTGCGGCTGCTCAGCATGCGGTGGCCGACGCGGAAAAACAGCGTATGTTCGTCATCGGCAAAGTCCACCTTCTCGGCCTCCGTGGTCGAGAGCAACTGCTGCAGCTCCTGCAGAGCCTTGCGCGGAATCAGCACGCGCTTTTCGCCGCTGATGCCCTCCAGAACCTCATTGGGCTTTTCAACAAATGCCAGCCGATGTCCATCGGTGGCGCACATGGCCAGCGACTCGGCTTTAATGATCAGCAGCGCGCCGTTCAGCGTGTAGCGCGACTCCTCATTGGAGATCGAAAAAATTGTGCGCGCAATCAGGCCGCGCAGCGCGCTTGTTGAAATACTGGTGGCGGCGATCGAGGGGAACTCCGGCACCTGCGGATAGTTGGCGCGAGCCATGCCCACCATCTTGGTGTTCGAGCGGCCGCTGCGGATTTGCACCCAATGGTTCTCGAGCATCTTGATGGAAATCTCCCCATCGGGCAGCAGCTTGATGTAGTCATACAGCTTGCGCGCGGGAATGGTGCACGAACCGGGCTTCTTCACCTTCACGGCGGCGCTGGTCCTGATCGCCTGGTCCAGGTCGGTAGCCGTAATGTTCAGCCTCTCGCCCTCGGCTTCAAGCAGGAAATTCGAAAGGATCGGGATCGTGGTTTTACGCTCCACCACGCTTTGGGTCGCCGTGAGTTCCTTCACCAGATCCTGGCGGCTTACGGTAATTTCCATCGCTGCCCCCCTTTGCTCCCTGCCTGCCGGCTCGCGCGGAATAGCAGGGCCGCAGCCACTTGTCCGCCCAGAGTTTTTTTCGCGGCCGGCCGAGAACCTCCGCGCAACTCGAAGGAAAGTAGCTGTCGTTTCTTCTCCTTGATTGTATTCACGGCAGAGTTCCCCTGCTCGTGGAAAAACTGGGCGAATTGGTCGAAATCAGGGTAATGGGTCAGTTTGGAGGGTACGGGCTTCAGCCCGTACATAAGGCTTCAAAAACAGGCTGGGCTTTAGCCCCTGAGGGGATTCGCGATCAAGCTGACCCACTACCGAAATCACGGCTGCAATCGCCGCCCTTCCCTCCCGCGGCCGCCGGCAAAGAGGCGCACCCCCGAAGCAAAGCTGGAATCCCTCTCGACGGCTTCTCTCGGGAATGAGAGAGAAAGAACAAATAAAGACAGCAGTACCCGTAGTTGAGGTAGGAAATGTGGGAATCCGAGCGAACTACCCTGAGGGCCGCAGCTTAGCAGGCAGGCGGATTTCTAAATCGTGGAGCGGGAAAAAAGCACATCTGGAAATACGGGCGGGCGAGGGCCTGAAACGCCCCAATATTCCCACAGTTCGCACAGGCGGCGCAAAAACGCCTGTGAACGAAAGGCCGTTTCTGTGGCAAAGCTGCCAAGCTGTAGCATGGCGGGCACTTCGAAGGGATCGTTTTTCCAGAGGCGGCGTAAGTGAAGCGAAGCCCGCAACGGCTCTGCAGCTTGATGAAAAATGCTCTTGCAAACACGTTTTGTATCAGGGCGCGGCTTTACGGCTTGCTGAAAAACCGATGCGGAGGGAGGCGGGGGTTTCAACCCCCGCATAAGGCCGATAATCTGCGCGGGCTTCAGCCCCTGCCAACTCGGCAAAACGCCCAAAGGTAAGACTGGTATTCCCAACTCTTCGCTTCCCGCGGATTGCTTCCCAATCCAGCACAGAAAACAAAACTGAAGGCTCGGCCAAAAGAAAAAGCCGGCCGATTTCTTCCTAGACTCATTCGTAGGGCCTGTTTCCTAAACCTGTTCTGTGAAAGGGCACAACTCCACAACTTGCTGAAATGCTCTCGCACATAGGCTTTGTACCAGGGCACGACTTCAGCCGGGCCGCAAACCGATAAAGCGTGCGGGCTTTAGCCCCTGCCAACGCACATAGGCTTTGTACCAGGGCACGATTTTACGGCCTGCTGAAAAACCCGATGCGGAGGGAGGCGGGGGTTTCAACCCCCGCATAAGGCCGATTCTGCGCGGGCTTCAGCTCTGGGAACGGCTTTCAGTCGGGCCGCAAAGAGCGAACAGGCTTTGTACCAGGGCACGGCTTTACGGGCTTGCGGAAAAACCGATGCGGAGGGAGGCGGGGGTTTCAACCCCCGCATAAGGCCGCAAACAGCCGATAAATCGGGCGGGCTTTAGCCCCGGAGGGAGAGGAGAGGAGAGGAGAGATGGCCATCGAGATCGGCACCATCGAAGCGCAGCTTATGGAGATGTCTTCCGAAGGGGCGCCGGGGCGCGAATTCTGCATGGCCATCGCCGAGCTTGCGCGCAACGGGCGCTTCACTGAGCTTGAGCGCGTTCTGCCGCAGATCGTCTACCAGGAGCTGCGCGAGCGCTACGCCGCGATCCCGACGCCTTTGTGGCCGACTGGCGCACCATGGCGCAGCAAATGCGCCAGGGCTTCATCGCCAATGCGCGCCAGCGCCTCACCTCGCTCACCCACCTGCAAAGCGCCGGCAATCCCCAGGCAGCGCCGGCCTGGCGCCAGATTCAGCGCGCCCTCGACGGCCAGCAGAACGATCTTCTCCGCGCAGCCTTTGCGCTCGAGCTGCTCGGCATGGTCGAGCCGGCGGTCGCCCGCGCCGCGCATCTGCGCGAGTGCGTCGTGGCCACGGGCTGCTCCGATGAGGCTGACCGTTATTTAGACGAGGCCACGCGCTGCTATTTTCTCGGCCTCTTCACGGCCTGCGCCGTCATGTGCCGGTCTGTCTTAGAAGAGGCGCTGCGGCAAAAGCTGCCGGCCAAAATGGCGGGCCCTCTGCGCAGCCGTTACCGCAAAACCGCAACGCTGGGCGTGCTGCTCCACGAGGTCAACAACAATCTGCGCATGCTCGCCATCGATCCGGAGTTTCCCCGCGTCGCCAACCGCGTCAACGACACCGGCCGCAGAGCAGTCCACCAGGGCCTCCTCTCAGAAGACGAAGCCCGCGACTGCCTCCAAAACGCCCGCCGCGCACTGGAGCTGCTGCTGCGGGACTAAGGGACCAGGGAACAGTTCGCAGTTCTCAGTTCAAAGCCGGGTGCCCCAGGTGCCTCGCATTTGGGCACCTGGGAGACCACCCAACTCCGCCGCCCCGCCAACCCGCCGCCCCGCCAACTCGCCAACTTGCTGACCCTGATCCCTGACATGCAGCATCGCGATGAGTCGCCGTAAAACGGACCTCACCATTCGCCGGGCCGCCGCCAACTCGCTGACCCGCCGATTCGCTGACCTGCCCCCTTCCTAACTCCGCTATCCCCGCTAACCCCGCTAACTCCGCTCGCCCCGTCTTGCAGATCATTACTGCCTTTCAGCGCACAATCTCAATAGAGCCCGGTCCCGAGGCCCGGAACCTTCGGACGCCCGAACTGAGAACTGAGAACTGTGAACTGAGAACTGAGCCATGACCACTGCACACAACTCGGCCCCCGGATCTCCCCTGATCCCTGTTCCCTGTTCCCTGTTTTCTGCACAGTACCCTGAAATGCGATTCGAAATCGCCGCTCCAGCCGCGGGCTTCCCACGCTTCGCAACCCGAAAAAATGGACGAAAAACGCCAAAACCCGATTTTTCGGGCTGCGAAACTGTGACGCCCTCTCGATTGAATAGAATGAAGAATTTACATCGAAAATCCGCACAGTATCAAAGAAACTGCGAAACTGTGAAGCCCATCCCAACCCAGCAAAATCAGCAGCTTGCAGACAAAAACTCACAGTCTCACAGTTCCCGTGAAACTGTGAAACTGTGCAGCGCTCGCCCCGGCCGCCTCGCTGACTGCTGACCCCTGACCCGCTGACCCCTGATTCGCTGACCGCTGATAGCGGCCGCGCCGCCCGATTCTATACACTGAACTATCCATGTCCTACGCCGAAGCCATCGACAAATTGAGCGCCATGGTGCCCGAACTTGCGCCGCAGCCGGGGAAGCCGCGGCGCAAGTTCTCGCTCGAGGAGATTCGTGTCCTTCTCGGCGAGCTCGGCAATCCCCAGGCGAGCTTCCAATCCATTCTGATTGCAGGCACCAACGGCAAAGGCTCCACGGCAGCCACGCTGGCCTCGATCCTGACGCGAGTCGGGTGTGCGTACGGGGCTGTACACATCTCCTCACCTGGTGCGGCCGAACGAAAGAATTAAAGTAGACGGGATCGAGATTGCCGACGAAGCCTTCGCGGTTGAGTTCTTCAAAGTTGAGGAGGCCGCCGAACGGCTGTTGCGAACCGGTACACTGCCGCAGCACCCCAGCTACTTCGAAGTGCTGACGGCGATGGCGTTCCTGCACTTTGCCGCGCAGGGAGTGAAAGCGGCCGTACTGGAAGTGGGGATGGGCGGGCGGCTGGATGCGACCAATGTTGTGGAGCCGGTGCTTTCAATCGTCACCGACATCTCGCTCGACCACATGGAATGGCTGGGGCCGACAATCACTGCCATCGCGCGGGAAAAGGCCGGGATCCTGCGGCGCGGTGGGACGATGATTACGCTGCCGCAGCATCCGGAGGCGAACCAGGTGCTGGGCGAACGAGCGATGGAGTTGGAATTGACGGTGGTGAGCGCGGCGAGTTTTGTGCCGCAGGCGCCACTTGTGCCGCCGGCAGGAGCAGCCGCGAAGGGCTCCTATCGGGTTCAGATACTGGGCGAGGAGATCGAGATCGATTCGCCGCTGAAAGGGAGCCATCAGCATCGCAACCTGGCGTTGGCCATGGCCGCCGCTGCGGAGCTCAACGAGCGCTGCGGTCTTCCCATTTCAGCTCAGACCATCGAAGCCGGCATCCGAAAGACGCGCTGGCCGGGGAGGCTGGAGCGCATCTCGAAATGGGGCGTGGATTGGATTCTGGATGTGGCGCACAATCCTGCGGGCGCGTGGGCGCTGCGGGCAGGGGTGAAGCGCGTCTTTCGTGAGGACTCGCCGCGCACGCTCATCTTCAGTTGCCTGCGGGATAAGCCCGTAGCTGAAATGGCGCAGATTTTGTTTCCGCTTTTCGACCGGGTGATTGTTGTGCCGATACAGAGCGCGCGCGGAGCGTCGGTTGCCGAACTGATGGATGCAGCGCGGGCCGCGGGCGTTCGAGCAAAGGCGGCGGAGTCGGCAAAAGAAGCGATTGAAATGGCCAGGGCGGCTGGAGGAACGGCCGTCGTGTCAGGCTCGGTGTACCTGGTGGGCGAGGTGCGGCCGCTGCTGGTAGCAGAAGCGAGAGACGAGCAATGAGCAAGCGCCCGAATCGACCTAATCCAATGCCCCGGCTCTATCGCTGGCAAACCAATCTGATCCAGATGCCGGCCTTTGCCCTGGCGACCGCGGTGTGCGCATCGCTGGCACTGGCTGTGTCGCTGGTGGACCGGACGGGGAAGACGCAGCATCGGATCGCAAAGTTGTGGGCGCGGCTTTGCGTCTGGATTTCGGCCTCGAAGCTGACAGTGCGCGGCATGGAGAACCTGACGCGCCATCCAGTGGCGGTGTATGCCTCAAACCACACCTCGTACATGGATATCCCAGTGGTTTTTGCGACGCTGCCGTTTGCGTTCCGCATCCTGGCGAAAAAGGAACTGTGGGGGTGGCCGTTCATCGGCTGGTATCTGGCGCGCTCGGGACAGATTCCGATTGATACGGAGAATTCGCGGGCCACGCAGTCGAGCCTGGGGGCGGCCGTGAAGGCGCTGCGCGCGAGGATGCCGCTGTTCATCTTCCCCGAGGGCAGCCGCACGCCCGATGGCCAACTGAAGGACTTTCAGGCCGGCGCCGCGTACCTGGCGATTCGGGCGCAGGTGCCGCTGGTGCCGATCGCGCTGAGCGGAGTGTACGATCTGCTGCCGATCCACACGAGCCATTTCTATCCCGGCGAGTTGACGCTGACGGCGTGCGAACCGATCGAGACCAAGGGGATGACCGTGCGCCAGACGGGGGAGCTGACGGCGCAGGTGAGGGCGGCGATTGAGGAGCGGCTGAACGCGAGAGAAGCGAAGAGCGGTGAGGAAGGCCAGCTCACTGCGAGCCGCAGCTAGTTTTCTGACCCGGGGGACCCTGAATCAGCCCTAAAAGGTCTTTCACAGTTTCACAGTTTCACGGGAACTGTGAGAATGTGCAGTTTTTCGCTGTATGTGATTGATTCCGTTGGGGCGGGAAGGCTGCACAGTTACACCGCTCGAAACATGAACTTGCGAAGTGCAAGCCTGGAGCGGCGATTTCGAATCGCATTTCGGGGTACTGTGCAGAAAACAGGGAACAGGGAACAGGGATCAGGGGAGATCCGGGGGCCGAGTTGTATGCAGCAGTGGTCATGGGCGGCGATCTCAGTTTTTAGTTCGCAGTTCTTAGTTCTCAGTTTGGGCGTCCGAAGGTTCCGGGCCTCGGGACCAGGCTCTATTGAGATTGTGCGCTAAAGGGGCGAAATTATGCGCAAAGCGGAGTTAGCGGAGCTAGCGGGGCTGGCGAAGTCAGCGATGGTGGTTCCCACCCTTCGCCAGAAAAAAGGCGAAGGATGGGGCACCCAGTGAGGGGGAGAATGAACCGCCAAAACGTTTAGGCCGGGCCACCCGCCGTCGGCGATGGAGGTTCCCGCCCTAGCAGAGCTAGGACGGGGCACCGCCTGTAGTGTCAGAACTAACTTACCTGCCGTTTAGGCCGGGCCACCCGCCCGGTCGGTGGGCGTGGTTAAGGCGAGGATAGGTAGTTCGCCTCCTGCTAGAATTGGAAGCCGTAGCAGCCTTGTCTAAAATGGATCACCTTGACCCGACAGCGCGGACAATAGTTCCGTCCCACGCCACCGAGGTCCGCCCCAAAAACGTAACAGGAGTCCTCCAATGAAATGCCTGAACTGCGGTACCGAAATGACCACCAATCAGGTCGTCACCAAGAAGGACAGCATCTCCTATGACATGTGCGATAAATGCGGCAGCCTCTGGTTGGACGCCGGGGACCTTGACAAGATGGCCTTCAAAACTACCGGAAGCATCGAATACTGCGAAGAAATCGGGACCGACGAACCCGAGAAGAGGCCAAAGAAGTGTCCCCGTTGCGACGACTTCAGTCTGAGTAAGGTGAAATTCCTAGAGTCCGACGACATTCATCTACACCTCTGCAGAAACTGCGGCGGCTTCTGGCTCGACGGCGGCGAGCTGAATCTAATCGATAAGGTACTCGCCGAAGACGGGCCAATCGAGGGTCACGGCTTCTCCGACTTCGTCAACAACGTCCACGTTCCCTACTGGTACAAGCGAATCAAAAAGCCAAGCTCTGAGACGGACTTCACCGTGGGCGTGCCTCCGATCAAGGATGCGGTCCAAAAGGAGAATACCGCCGATATTTGTCCTGTATGTGGGCAAAATCTGTTTGATTATTCCATCTTCTCGATGGACTTTGAAGGCTGCCCGAAGTGCAAGGGAATTTGGCTGGTCAAAGACGAGCTGCGAAAACTGAAGAACAAAGTCAACGGCGGCTCCATGCGCTGGCTGAACGACGAGATTGAAGACATGGAGAAGACGAGTGCACTCGTGACCAACCGCTCCTGCGTGAAATGCAAGACCACCAAAATGGTCTCCGTTATTTTCGGCAAATCCTCCATCATTGTCGATTGGTGCCCGCAATGTCACGGAGTCTGGCTGGATAAGGGAGAATTCGAAGGAATCACTGCCTATTTGAGGGCGGAACTGGGTGCCATGCACCCAAAGGACATCGAAAAACTCGTAGCTGAGGACATCGAGCGCGTCTGGAGCGGAGGACCGGAAACCCGCGTCCAGGAACTCTTGGATGCCCGTGCGGCCCTCTCTGCCCTGATCAATACCACCATCTTTGACCATCCGGCGCTGTACAAGCTCTGCACGGACGCTAATTTCCTTTCGCACTCAATTTAGAGCTCGGAATCGAAGCCGGGTGACAGCGCGATCGCCGGGATCGAGATGCCAGTTACCAGAACGAGGTTCAGACGGTTCTCGTCGGCTTACACTTATCGCATGGCGCTTCGCATTGCAATTCCGGTGCCGACCTCGAGCGATGAGGAGTACAACCAGCGTTCGCTCAGGCCCTATCTGCATGCGCTTGAGGCGGCTGGGGCACGGCCCGTTGTAGTGCCTCTCAACGAGAGCCCGGAACGGATCGGGAAGCTGCTTCGCGACGTGGACGGGATTCTGCTGCCAGGCAGCCGATTCGATATCGACCCGCAAATATATGGCGAAGATCGGATTCCCGAGTGCGGAGAGGCCGACCCGGCGCGGACGGCCGTGGATGAGCTGCTGCTGCAGGACGCCTTCAACCTTCAAAAACCGATTCTGGCCATCTGCGGCGGCGCGCAATCGCTGAATGTGTGGCGGAGCGGATCGCTGATCCAGGACCTGAAGACCCAGGTGAATCATCGGCCAGGACGTGAAGTGACAGAGGCCCATGCGGTGAAGATTCGAGCCGGGTCGAGGCTGGCGGAGATGGCTGCGAAATGCGAGGCGGCCACACCACTGCGTCCCGCCGATCTTTCAGCGGTCGACTCGAAATACATAGGCGAGACCGAAAAGAACCTCAGCCAGGCGCCGGCGCGCGCGGAAGAAAGCGATGCGGAATTGCAGTTTGACGAGGCCGACGCGTTGTTTGGCAAGCGGTCGGAGGTAGAGGGTGGGAGGCATCCGTCTGCAATTCTGCTGAGGCGCGGCGCCATTGGCTATATGCCGCAAGTGAATTCAAGCCATCATCAGGCGATTGGCAGGGCCGGTGACAATCTGCTGGTGACCGCGGTTTCCCCAGCCGACGGAGTGGTTGAAGGAGTGGAGCTGGACTCGCCGTCTCATTTTGTGGTCGGTGTGCAGTGGCACCCGGAACGGACCTACGCTGAGAGCGAGTTTTCCCGGGCGATCTTCGACGCCCTGACGAAGGCCGCCGAAGAGCGGCGGGGAAGGGCTTGAGTGGCGCGGGGCGAAGTGGAGGCGGCATCCGGAGCCGGGAGGCGGCTGAATCTGCTGCTCGAAGAAGCGGGGCTGGCTCCTCTGAACGCCGAGGGAGCAGTGAAGTTTGAGGAGTATGTTTCGCTTATTCTTCGCTGGTCAGCCAAGGTGAATCTTACATCTGTGCGCGATGAACAAGGCATTCTTTCAAGGCATTTTCTGGAGTCGATTGCCTGCGCGCGAGCGCTTCCGGAAGGGGTTCGAACACTGCTCGATTACGGCTCGGGAGCCGGATTCCCTGGTCTTCCGATTGCCCTCTGCCGGCCGAAATCGCGGTGACACTGGCCGAATCCCAGGGGAAGAAGGCTGCGTTTCTGCGGGAGGCGGTTCGGACGTTGGGTGTGCCAGTAAAGGTGCACGGGGGGAGAGCAGAGAGGCTGGGCGAGCAGTTCGATTGCGTGACGCTGCGCGCCGTGGACCGGATGCCGGAGGCGGTGGCGGCCGCAGCGAAGAGCGTGGGCCCGAGAGGCTGGCTGGCGCTGATGACAACGAGCAGCGATCTGGCGCGGCTGAAGGAGTCAGCGGGGACCTGCTTCCTATGGAGCGATCCGAACCCGCTGCCGGGAAGCGAAAGCCGGTTGCTGGCTCTAGGCAGGCGGCGCTGAAGCTCATCTGTTGATCAGTACCCTTTGAAGACCGGGGACCGCTTATCAAGGAAAGCTTGAATTCCCTCCCGGTAGTCTTCACTGTCGTAGGCTTCGCGGCGCAGGGACTGGAGCCGCTCATAGGTTTCGGGGATGAGCGGGTGAGCGTTAGTGAGTACGCGCATCTGCTCCTTGAGGACGCGAAGGACGAGCGGAGAGTTGCTGGCGATTCTGTGGGCAAGGTCCATGGTGATGGCTTCGAGCTGGTCGCGCTCGACGACGTGGTTTACGATGCCGCAGAGCTCCATGCGGGCGGCTGACATTGGCTCGGCTGTAAAGAGCATCTCCTTCAGGAGGTGGACATCTGTGACCTTGAGAAAATTCAGCGAGCCCTGAATGTTATAGGGAACGCCGATTTTGGCGGGAGTCGCAGCAAAGGTCGAATCCGTGGCGGCGACAATGAGGTCGCAGCCCATGACCAGCTCGCAGGCGCCTCCCCAGACAGAGCCTTCGATCATGGCAATGACGGGCTGGCGGCAGTGTTCGATCTCGCGGACGACCTGGCGGAGTGGATCGTTATAGGTGAGCGGGTCGCGGCCGTTCAAGGGAAGCTCGTTGACATCATGGCCGGCGGAAAAGACCTTCACGCCTTTTTTTGCGCGCAGGACGACGACGCGGATGGGGGAGGACTGGCTCTGGATGGACTGAATGGTGGCGGTGATCTCGTCCAGGAGGACTTTACTGAGGGGATTGACCTTGCCGTGGTCCATGGTAATGACGCCGATGGCGTCGTCGACGACTGTAAAGAGAGACTCCACGAGCGGACCTCCGAATTAAATGATTCGACTGGATCATTCTAAGGCTTTCGTTCCGACTCCGCAGACGGCCCCAGCAAGAGAGTTCATGGGGAGCAATGACTGCTGTTCCACGTGGAACAATGATCCCGAGATGGGAATTTGTTCCACGTGGAACAGAGGCAGCCGAGACCCAAAACGGGACGATTTTCAAATTGGAATTGACTCAGCGAGCTGCCTTCCGCCAAGCCCAGGAGACGAAAGTTTTCCACCGAAGCGCTGATTTTGCGCCTCAGCGACGGCTGGGAAGTCATCTGCCAGAACCCTCAGCGTTGCAAATGTTTGCACGAACATGACCCATCCGCCGCAAGAAGCTTTCCACAGGTTTGTCGAGTTCTCCACAAGGCAACTCCCCCCTCCGCCTTTCACTCCGTTTTACTCTGGATTCACATGGCCAGAATCCTGGGGATCGTAAATCAGAAGGGTGGAGTGGGCAAAACCACCACGGCCATCAATCTGTCTGCCTGCCTGGCCATTCAAGGCCTGAAGGTGCTGCTTGTGGATTGCGATGCCCAGGCGAACGCATCCTCAGGGCTTGGGATCCAGAGGGACGATAACCGCCATTCACTTTATGAAGTGCTGATGGGAGATTCGCCGGCCGAACAGGTCATCCTGCCAACTTGTGTGGAGCAGCTCTGGATTCTTCCCGGATCAAAAAACCTCACCGGGATCAATATCGAGCTGGCAGGAGCCTCGGATCGGGCATTGCGCCTGCGCCGGGGACTGGAACAGATCCGGAGCGGCTTTGACCTGATCGTTCTTGACTGTCCGCCCGCGCTCGACCTTCTCACGGTGAATGTGCTGGCCGCGGCCGAGATGCTGATTGTTCCCATGCAAGCCGAGTACTTTGCGCTGGAGGGGATCTCTGAGCTGATTTCGACTCTCGAAAGGGTCAGGGCGGCTTTCAATCCAGGCCTGACGATCGAGGGCGTACTGCTCACGATGTACGATGACCGCACCAATCTGGCCCAGCAGGTGACAGAAACTCTGCGAGAATACTTTCGCGACCGGCTCTATCAAACCGTCATTCCGCGCAACATCCGGCTTGCCGAGGCTCCGAGCCACGGCCGGCCGGTTGCGCTTTACGATTCCCGCTCGCGGGGCACACAGGCCTACTTTGAGCTCGTGGGCGAATTCCTGGCGAGAAATCAGTTTGAAATTCCCTCGAGGACAGCGGGGGAGTCAGCCCCAGGGCGGAGCTAATACTTCCGTCCGAATGCTTCCCTGGCTGCTCCTATTAGTCCGCGCCTTCGAGGTTCAGGAACCAGAATCATGAATAGTGTTGTTGCCACAGATACAAAACGACGTGCATTGGGCAAAGGGCTCGATTCCCTTATTCCCCGAATTCAGCCTTCGCAGACTGCCCCGGCGGAGAACGAGAGCGGCCGCCCCCGCGAGATCGCGGCGGACCAAATCGATAGGAATCCATTTCAGACGCGCTCCCACCTGGACGAGGAGCAGCTAGCGGGGCTGGCCGCTTCGATCGCGGCCAACGGCGTATTGCAGCCAATCCTGGTGCGCCCCCTGGCCAATGGCCGCTTCCAACTGATCGCGGGCGAGCGCCGCTGGCGCGCCTCGCAGCTTGCCAAAAAAGAGACCGTCCCGGTCATCATCAGGCAGGTTTCCGACGAGCAGGCGATGGAAATGACCATCGTCGAGAATCTTCAGCGCGAAGATCTGAACCCCATGGAGCAGGCGCGGGCCTTCGAGCGGCTTTCGCGCGAGTTCCACATGACCCAGGAGCAGATGGCGCAGCGCACGGGAAAAGACCGGGCCACGGTGGCCAATTTCCTGCGAATGTTGAAGCTGCCTTCGTCGGTGCAGGCGCGCGTGGAGGCCGGCGAGCTCAGCTTTGGCCATGGCAAGGCTCTGCTGGCCTTCGAGCATGCCGAAGAGATTGAGAAGGCGGCGCAGAAGATTGTGGCGCAGGCGATGTCGGTCCGGCAGACGGAAAACTACGTCCAGGCGCAGCTTTACCCGGAGAAGGCGGCGAAAAAGGAGCCGAAACCGCAGAAACCTGTCGATCCGAATGTGCGCGACGCCCAGGAACGCTTGCAGCGGACGCTGGGAATGAAGGTGACGATCGAAGACCGCAACGGACGCGGCCGGGTGATCATCGAATATGCGCGGCTGGAAGACTTCGATACGCTGCTGGAGTTGCTGGCTGGAAAGTAGGAGCCAGCTTTCGGACTTCAGACCGGTTGTGCAGGCGGGCAGACGCGGCGCGGGGGCCAGGAGACAGCCGATCGACTACCCCAACAAGCGCAAATCGCTCGCTGAGGATCCCGACCGGTCGACGCTTCAAGCCGTCAATACGGAGGTCGCTATGGCCCAGACGCCCGAAAAAGTGGTGCGCCCGGATGCGGAGTGGCGCGAACGGCTGACTGAGGAGCAGTACCGGGTACTTCGGCAGAAGGGAACGGAACGGCCCTTCAGCGGGCCGCTCGAGAAGAATTTCGAGACCGGCAACTATCACTGCGCCGGATGCGGGGCGCTGCTGTTCGGGAGCGGAGACAAATTCGACTCCGGCTGCGGCTGGCCGAGCTTCACAATTCCGGCTGATTCCAAAGCCATCGACGAGCACGAAGATCTGAGCCATGGTATGCGGCGGATCGAAGTGACCTGCGCGCGCTGCGGCGGGCACCTGGGGCACGTCTTCCCGGACGGGCCGCGGCCGACGGGGCTGCGCTACTGCATCAACTCAACTTCGCTGGAGTTTCATAAGCAGAAAGAGTGAAACGCGACCGGCGGCCAATGGGCAGAAGAAAGCCCCGCCGGAAGGGCGAGGCAGGTTTGCAAAGACTACCATGTAAACGTATGTAAATAAACGAATTACACTAAACAGCCTTCGTGACTTTGCCGCTCTTAATGCAACTGGTGCAGACGCGCAGGCGCTTGGCAGCGCCATTCACCAGGGCTTTGACGACTTGAAGGTTGGGGTTCCAGCGGCGGCGCGTCACGTTATGGGCGTGGGAGATGTTATTGCCGTACTGCGGGCCTTTGCCGCAAATGTCACAAGTTTGTGCCATGATTCAACTCCGGAAATTTCAGCGGCTTGTGGCGCGAAATGCAAAAGGCGCGCACAGACACACTTCTCTCTTCGGCTTAGCCGAATGACCAGTATAACGCCAAGGGCGGCGAAGAGCCAAGCGCAACACTGTCAATCAGTCAGCGGAAAGCGGGCGCAGACGTCGTAACGTGCGCCGGTGGGCTCGAGATGGCTTTCGTAAAGAAGAAATTCGCGAGCGGTGAAGGCGGGGAAGGCAGGCTCGGCGCGGAGGGTGGATTGGAGAGAGCGGAGATCGTGCGAGCCGGCGGGGCCTTTGGCGCGGGCGAGCGTGATGTGCGGATGGAAGGGGCGCGCTTCAGGCTGATAGCCGCAGAGAGCAGTGGCGGCGAGAACTTTCTGCTGGAGCGAGATGAGCTCTGCCGAGAGCTCGACGGAGGCATAAAAGACGCCGGCGCGCTCGAAGAAGCCGATGCCAGGGAGTTGGACGGGAACGGGTTCATGATGGATCTCTGCGACGCGCTTCTTAAGGCAGGCGAGCTGATCGGAGGTGGAGTTGCCGAGGAACTGGAGGGTGACGTGCCAGGAGGGGGCGGCAGTCCAGCGGAGGGAGCTGGCACGGGGGCGAAGACGCGCGACGAGAGAGGAAATTTCGTCGAGGACGGCGCTGGCGAGAGGAATGCCGATGAAGAGGCGCATGCGACGATTTTAGAAGGGGCGCCGGTCGCCCTCCAGGAGCAAACCTCCATGACCTCGACGCCATCCAAACGCTGAAGGCCTGGGAAACTTGACGTATTCGCCAAAACGCTGACATCATTGGACGCCGGGCTCAATTCCAACAGGAGTATTCCCCCCATGTTTTCAGCCAAAGGAAGATTCAGCTGGTACGAGCTGATGACCAGCGATACGAAAGCCGCCGGTAAATTCTATTCCGAAGTGATCGGCTGGAGCACCCAGTTGATGCCCGGCGCCGATGGCTCTCCCCCCTACACCACCTTTAACATCGGGAAGGTCGGCATGGCCGGCATGCTGCATCTGCCGCAGCACACCGGGTGGATCGGTTACATCCACGTTGACGATGTGGACGCTCACGTGGAGAAGATTGTCGAGGCCGGCGGCAAGCTTTGGAAGCCCGCGACGGATATTCCCGAGATGCTTCGCTTCGCCGTGCTGTCTGATCCGCAGGGCGCGGCCATAGCAATTTTTACGCCGCACCCGGCTATGCCCTCGCCACAGCGGCCCGCGCCGGCCACCCCTGGGACCATTGGCTGGCACGAGCTCTACACAACCGATCTCGAGGCTGGATTTGCGTTTTACAACAAGCTCTTCGGGTGGACGAAGGTCAACGATATGGACATGGGGCCGGCGGGTGTTTATCGCATCTTCGATGAGGGGGGCCATCAACAAATGGGCGACGGCGGCATGATGAAGAAGGCTCCCCAAATCCCTGTGTCTTGCTGGAATTTCTATTTCAATGTCGATTCCATCAAGGGAGCCATTGAACGGGTGAAGGCCGGAGGTGGAAAAGTCGTGAATGGCCCGATGCAGGTGCCCGGCGGAGCATGGATCGTGAATGCGCAGGACCCGCAGGGGGCGATGTTCTCGCTGGCGAGCGGCAAGGAATAGGCTCTAAGGTGCGCTGCTGAACGCGCTTCCGTGAGGGTGTGTGAGGTATTCTCGCACAGCTTGGGCCAGTGGCTCGAGATCAAGGGCGATTGTGTCCCAGGCAACCTGAAGATCGATCTGAAAATAATCGTGAATGGCGCGATCACGAAAGCCTGCGATCTCCTTCCACGGAACATCGATGAGCAACTTGGTTGGAGCCGAGATTCTCTTGGAGAGCTCTCCGATCAAAGCAAGCTGCATGATGACCGCACTTTGTGTTTTGCGGTCTTCGAGAAAGGCGGCGTTGTCCAGGCCGGCGACGAATTCATGCACTTTCTCGATCGAATCGAGAATCTGGGCCAGATAAACGCGATCATCCTTCATAGATCTTGGTCAGATCGCGGGCGATGTAGGTTTGAAGATGCTGGTTGATGCTCTGCTCGGTGAGCATATCGACCTTGCGCTCCAGGCAGTCTTCGAGGCTTTCGATGAGCCGCATGTATCCGACCATGCCGGTGGGACGGCCCAAACGGACGAGAAGGTCAACGTCGCTCCCAGGACGGTCCTCACCCCGAGCCACGCTGCCAAAGACGGCTGCGTAACGAACCCCGAACTCGCGAAAGACGGGAGTAGTCCTCGATCTGACTTCCTCGACGGTCATCCCCTTATTTATACCTCTACCAGGGCGGGAATGGCGCCGGCGCCTTCCCGCTCTTCTCGCAAGATCGCGAGAAGGACGGGGCACGGTGCCTTCTGTAAAGCACGGTGCCTTCTGCAAGACAGAACAATTATTTGGGTAATTGCGTTTATTTGGGCAGTTGCGTTCGGTCCCAGCCGCCGCCGAGAGAGCGAACAAGGCTCACGCTGGAGACGAACTGGCGCGCCGTGAGGCTGATGGCGGCGCGCTGGTTTTCGATGAGAGTGGTCTCGTTGGTAAGGACTTCAAGATAACTCGTCACGCCGCCCTGATAGCGCTGCCTTGAGAGATCGAGGGCGTGCTGCGATGCGTCGACGGCCTGCTGCTGGATGCCGGATTCGGATTCGAGGATGCGCAGGGTAGAGAGCTGATCCTCGACGTCGTCGAAGGCCTGGAATACGGTGTCGCGATAGGAGGCGGCCTGGGCTTCGTAGGAGTGCCGGGCGGAATCGGTGAGCGCGTGGCGCTGGCCGGCATCGAAGAGTAGCTCTGCGGCCTGCGCGCCCAGCGACCAGAGATAGCTGGGTCCCTGAATCCAGGTTCCGGGGTGCGCAGTTTCGAAGCCGCCTTCACCGCCGAGGCCGATGTTGGGATAGAAGGCGCTGACGGCGATTCCGATGCGAGCATTGGCGGCGTCGGTGAGGCGCTCGGCCTGGGCGATGTCGGGGCGGCGCTCGAGCAGTTCGGAGGGAACACCGACGGGCACCTTGGGCAGCGCGAGGTTGAGCGGCGAAGAGGGGATGGAGAATTGGGAGAGATCGGTGTTCAAAATGGTCCCGATGGCGTGCTCGTACTGGGCGCGGAGAACGCCGAGCTCGACCAACTGCGCGCGGACGGTATCGAGCTGCGTCTGGGCCTGGGCGACATCCACAGCCGTGGCGACGCCGCCTGCGAGGCGCTTCTGAGTGAGGTCAAGGAGACGTTCGAGATCGGCGACGGTGGAGGTGAGCAACGCGATCTGCGAGTCGACGCCGCGCAATTGGAAGTAGTCGGAGGCCAGCTCGGCGTGGAGACTGAGGTCGACGGCTGCGACATCGGCAGCGCCGGCCTGGGCTGTTGCGCCGGCCGCCTCAACACTGCGGCGAACACGGCCCCAGAAATCCGGCTCCCAGGAGGCCTGGAAATCGAGCAGAAAATCGGAGCTGGTGGAGGCGCCAGGCTTGGCGGCCGGGCCATTGACGGATGCGCGGCCTCGGCCGGCGGAGATGCCGCCGGAAGCCGTCGGGTAAAGGTTGGCGCGGGCAGCCGCCACGAGATCGCGGGCGGCCAGGTAGGACTCGGTGGCCTGGCGCAACTGGGCGTTGCCGACAGCGATGCGCTCTTCAAGCTGGTTGAGTTGCGGGTCCTGATAAATCTCCCACCATTTGCCTCGCAGCATGTTGTCGGAAGGCGAGGCGGAACTCCAGGCGATGCCGGACTGGGCGGACGGGGGAACGACCGAGGAGGCGCCGGTCTCCTTGTAGGCGGCAGGAGCGCTGAAGGCGGGGCGGTTGTAGTCGGGGCCTACGGGCTTGCAGCCGGCAGCGAAGAGGAGCGCGGGAATGAGAGAGGCGGCGAGGAGAAAACGGCTGGGATTGTGAATCGAGAGTTCTTTAAAAGGCAACTGCAGATCCTTCGACTCCGGTCGCCGCGGCGACCTCCGCTCAGGATGACAAAACATTGAGTGAATATACCTTCCCACCCTAACCGCAAAAGGCGCGGTTAGGATGGGGCACCCAGATTCCTGATTCCTGAAAGTCTCCTCAGGGGCTTTCATGACTACTTGCCTCCCGCAGCTTGGGTGCCGGATTGGACGACCATCACCTTTTCTCCCTCGACCAGAGAATCGGGAGGATCCTGAATGACCTGATCGGAGGCCGAAAGGCCGGTGGCGATCTGTACGGTGGCGCCATCATCTTCGCCGATTTTGACCGCGGCCAGATGGGCGACGTTCCCGTTGACCACGGTGCCCACCTGAAGGCCCTGCCTGCGGAAGATGAGCGCAGCAGCGGGGACGATGAAGGTGTTCGCGCCGGCGGGGGTCTTGAGCTGGACCTGGGCGAGAGAGCCGGGCATGAGCTCTCCGGAATGATTGTTGAGATCGATCTCGATGAGCAGAGTGCGGCTGGCGGGGTCGATGGCGTCAGCGGTGCGCACCAGCGTGCCCTGGTAAATTTTGCCGGCATGCTCGGGGAAGGTCACGTCGATCTTCGCGCCCGTGTGGACATTCTGCGAGAAGGCCTGCGGAACCGATGCGTAGACCCGCAAGGTTTGCAGGGCCTGCATGTGAAAGAGTTCTTTGCCGGTGCCGGTGTCAATCAACTGGCCGGTGTCGACCGTGCGGGCAGTCACAACGCCGTCAAAGGGGGCGTAGATCTTTTCGAAAGACTGGAGTTCCTTGAGGCGCTGAACGTTGGCCTCGGCGGAATGGACGGCGGCCGCGGTGGCGGCTGCCTGGTTGACGTAGTTGTCGGCGTCCTGGCGGGAGACGGCATTCGATTGGGCGAGACCTGAATAGCGCTCGGCCTGAATGCGCGCGATGTTGGCATTGGCCTGCGCGGTGGTCAACTCGGACTCGGCCTGGGAGAGCTGGCGATCGAGCTCGGGCGTCGAGATCTCGGCAAGCAGGTCGCCTTTCTTCACGTGGGCGCCGATATCGAAATACCAGTGGGAGAGATAGCCCTGGGTGCGCGCATAAATGGGAGAGTCAGTGAAAGCGGTGACGTTGCCGGGCAGCACCAGTGAATTGAGCGGCGCGCCGGGCGTTGCCGGGGCGACGACTACCCTCTGCTCCGCCATCTGCGCGGTCGACCCGGCGAGGACGCGATCGTTCTCGATGCGGTGCAGAATGCCGTAGGTGGCGAGGAGAATGGCCACGACGAGCAGAATGGCCGCACCGGCGATGAACTTGCGCGGGGAGATGGGCTGCTGCTCGGGCGCGAAGTGCTGGCCATGAGCTGGGCTGGAGGCGGGTTGCTGCCCGGCAGACCTTTGCGGTTCGGGGGCCAATTGCGTGCTGGAATGCGATTCGTGGGTCATGAAAATTTACTCCGGATACTCGTCGAATGCGTCGATGTTTGCGCCGTGGGTTGCGCCGGCTGCAGCGAGCCGGGCAGTCGAGCGGCGGCGCTCCAGGAAGCCGTGAACGAGCGAGAAGAAACTGGGAACGAAGAAGAGCGTGGCTACGGTGGCCAGCAGCAAGCCGCCAATCACGGCGCGGCCCAGCGGCGCATTCTGCTCGCCGCCGTCGCCGAGGCCCAGAGCCATGGGCACCATGCCGATGATCATGGCCAGCGCGGTCATGAGCACAGGACGCAGGCGCACGAAGCCGGCATTGAGGGCGGCGCGGCGGGCGTCGCCAACCAGGACATCAAGCTGCTCCCGGGCAAAGCTGACCACCAGGATGGAGTTGGCCGTGGCCACACCCATGCACATGATGGCTCCGGTGAGGGCCGGGACGCTGAGGCGGGTGTTGGTGAGGAAGAGAAACCAGACGATCCCAGCCAGCGCGGCCGGTAGAGCGGAGATGATGAGGAAAGGATCGAGCCAGGACTGGAAGTTGACAACGATGAGGAGATAAACGAGCAGAATGGAGAACACCAGGCCGGTGAGCAGGCCGATATAGGAGCTGTTCATGGTCTCGCTCTGGCCGCGCAGGATGAAATGCGACCCCTTGGGAAGCTCGTTCTGGTGACGGGCGACGATCTTCTCGATGGCCCGCGTGACGGTGCCCAGATCGGTTCCATCGACGTTGGCATATACATCGATGACGTTCTGGACGTTGTAGTGGCTGACGGTGCCGAGCTCGGCTCCGGGCTTGACGGAAGCTACATTGCCCAGCGTCTGGATGGGCTTGCCCGCGCCAGGCGCGGTGGTCGAAGCTTCCGCGGAATTGGATGATGGCGCTGAACCGGGTGCTGCGGTGGTGGGCGCTGAGTTGCTCGATGCACCTGCGGAGGCGCCGGTGACCGGCAGGCTTTTCAATGCGGCCAACGATGGGATTTGGGACTGCGGGGCCATGATGGCGACGTTATAGGTAACGCCGGTGCGGGGATCGAGGAAATAATTGGGGCTGGTCTGGAAACTGCCGCTCAAGGAAATCAGCATGCTCTGGGCGACGTTGGACTGGGTGAGACCGATTTCGCTGGCGCGCGTGCGGTCGACGGCGACGGTGAAGTTGGGATAGTTGAATGGCTGATGGATGCGGGCATCGGCGATGCCGGGAACCTCGCGTACCTCGTGGAAGATGCGATCGGCCAGGTCGCGATTGCCATACAGATCGGACCCCACGATCTGAATGTCGATGGGGGCCGAGAGGCCGAAGCTCAGAATCTGAGAGACGATGTCGACCGGGATCGCATAGAAGGTAACGCCGGGATACTGATCGGCAAGGACTCGGCGGAGTTTTTCCACATAGACCCGGGTAGGCTGGTGATCGCCGGTCAGCGACACCTGAATGTCGGCGTCGGCGGGGCCGATGGGGGCCGAGACAGAGTAGATAAGATTGAGGCCGGAATACGGCACGCCGATGTTGTCGACAATGGTGGAGATCTCTTTGGCCGGAATCTGCTGGCGGATGGTGGCGTCGATGTGGTCGCAGAGCAGAGCGGTTTCTTCAATGCGCGTGCCGGTGTGGGCACGGACGTGAATCTTGAATTGGCCGGCATCGGTCGAAGGGAAAAAGTCCTGGCCGAGCCAGGGACCGAGGGCCGCGATCGAGCCCACGGCCAGCAGGAGAAAGACGACGAGAAAGGCGGGGGCGTGATCGACGCAGAAAGTGAGCAGGCGGAGGTAGCCTAAGCGGAAGCGCGCGAAGCCAGCCTCGAAGGCGGTCTGGAAACGGGTGAAGGGGTTGCGGCTCCTGTGGCGGCGGGCAGTTTCTGCGTCGTCGTGCTCCTTGAGCAGGTAATTGGCCATGGTGGGGACCAGCGTTCGCGAGAGGAAATAGCTGGCCAGCATGGCGAAGACCACGGCCTCGGCCATGGGAACGAAAAGATAGCGCGCCACGCCGCTCAACATGAACATGGGGACGAAGACGATGCAGATGGCAAGCGTGGAGACGAGGGCGGGAATGGAGATCTGGGCTGAGCCGTCGAGAATGGATTGCTCCAGCTCGTGTCCGGATTCGAGGAACCGGTTGATGTTTTCGATGGCGACGGTGGCATCGTCGACCAGAATGCCGACGGCCAGCGCCATACCGCCAAGGGTCATGATGTTGATGGTCTGTCCCAGAAGTGAAAGCAGGGTCAGCGAAGTGAGGATGGAAAGCGGAATGGAGATGGCGATGATGATGGTGGAGCGCCAGCTGCCGAGGAAGATCAGGATCATGATGGCCGTGAGGCAGGCGGCGATGATGGCCTCGCGCACCACTCCATTGACAGCGCTGCGAACAAAGATCGACTGGTCGGTAACCGTGTCGACGTGCATCTGAGCAGGTAGCTGGCCCTTGAGACTGGAACCGGAGAGGATCTGCCGGGCTTCGCCGATGATCTTCAGCGTGGAAGTCGAACCCGTCTTGAAAATATTCATGGTGGCGGCGCGCTGGCCGTCCACGCGAACAATATTGGTTTGCGGCGTGTAGCCGTCGCGGATGTGGGCCACGTCGCGGATGCGGATGACGGCGCCGTTGACGGTCTTGACAGGGATGTCGTTCAGTTGCTCGATGAGCGTGGGCGCGGAGTTGGTTTCGACGACGTACTCGAATTTGTCGATCTTGAGGGTGCCCGAGGGCGCGATGACGTTCTGGCTGGAGAGCGCCGAGACGACATCGGCGGGCGAGAGCCCCAGGGCCTGGAGGGCCTGAAGGTCGAGATCGGCCATGAGCTGGCGCTGTTTTCCGCCGTAGGGGAAGGGCGCCTGCGCGCCTTCCACAGTAGCCAGGGCGAGACGGATGGTGTTGTTGCCGATGTCGAAGAGCTGCTGCTCGTTCAGGCCCTGCCCGGAAAGGCCGAGCTGCAGAACGGGAACGGTGGCCGCGTTGTACTGGCCGATAAAGGGCGGGAACGTTCCAGGGGGCATGGAGCGGAGGGCAGCCTGGCTGACGGCGGCGACCTGGGAGGCCGCCAGGCCGAGATTCACCCCCGGCTGGAAGTAAATCTTGATGAGGGCGAAGCCGTTGAGCGATTGCGACTCGATGTGCTCAACGTCGTTGACCACGGTCGTAAGGATGCGCTCGTTGACAAAGGTCATGCGCGTGGACATCTCCTGCGCGGAGAGCCCGTTGTAGGTCCAGACCACGGTCATGACGGGAATGTCGATGTTGGGGAAGATGTCGACGGGCATTTCTTCAATGCTGTAGGCACCCAGGAAGAGGATCAGGATGGCGAAAACGATGAAGGTGTAGGGGCGCCGTAAGGCGAGTCGGACTATCCACATAAATGCTCTTTACTCCCGAGCCGGATCGCGTGCGGCAAAGCCTGCCGCCTCTAAATCCGGCACCAGCCTGGAGCCAACCGAAATTGAAGCGCTCAGGGCTACGCCAGTTCCTCAAATTCCACGCGCCGGCCCAGGAACTCCCGGCGCGCTTCAATCTTGAAAACACCATGGTAAGCGAATCAGGCGGCAATATGAAGGGCCGCGAACACAAGTCCACGAAAGGACGCGTGGTCCGCTATTTATTTGTTCCCGTTAAGATTCAGACGAGGCTGCCGAGGCGAAAGACGCAGGGACCGCCGGAACTCCACTCGAATTCGGCCTGGACTGGATGGAAAAGGATGGAGACGCAAAAGAGTCGAGGGCAGGGCCGCTCAAACCCAATCCGTTCCGGTAGACTGAGAGGGGTTCCCCGTGAACCTGACCCGGGGGCGGTGTACGCCTCCGCAAAGAGGCAAAGTCACGGATTTCAATCCGGTTGGGGAAGGTGTGAGTTGGGCACTATGGCCGTGGTCCAATATAATCGATCTTTCCTCGTGGCAAGGCCAGATTTCGAGCGATGAGGGTGTGCATATTTCTCCCGTGAAGCCGCAAATTGGAACGACCCAGCAGTTTTGCTCGCCGCATTCCTTCAGTACGGGAAAGGCCGGACGCGCCTTTACGCGCCGCACGCTGCTTGCCGCCGTGTTTGCGTGCATGGCGCTGGCGTTGACGATGGCGGTTGCGCCAGCCCCGGCGCAAGCGCAGACGGCGCAGGCGGGAACACCCCAGACCATCTACCAAATCCGTGTGGTGGGAAACCGGCGCATTCCCAAGGAAACCATCCTGGCCCGGTTGTTTACACACGTCGGAGACGAATACGACCCGATCTCGATCGAGCGAGATTTCAATTCGCTGTGGAACACGAGCTATTTCGACGATCTTCGCTTCGAACGCGAGGACTCGGAAAAGGGCATCATTCTCGACATTTTCGTACGCGAAAAGCCCAATATCCGGGAGATCAACTATAAGGGCTTGAGCAGCGTGACGGTCTCCGACGTTCTGGACCGCTTCAAGAAAGAGAAGGTGGGACTGACGGTTGAAAGCCAGTTCAATCCCGCCAGGATCAAGCGCGCCGAGACGGTGCTGAAGGAGATGCTTGCCGAGCACGGCCACCAGTTCGCCACCATCAAAGAAGACATCAAGACGATTCCGCCGGCGTCAGTGCAGATCAACTTCATCGTCAAGGAAGGCCCGGTGGTGAAGGTGGGACGGATCAAGTTCCAGGGGAACGAGCACATCAGCTCGCTCGACCTGCGGCGTGCGATGAAGAACCTCAAGCCGGTCGGGATTCCCTACTCGATCATCTTCGAAGATCTTTTTGCGCGCACCTTCGATTCCTCGAAACTTGAGGAGGATACGGAGCGGGTGCGGCAAGCCTACCGCGACAAAGGCTACTACAGCGCAGCAGTCGAAGAGCCCAAGACCCAGATCCACGACGAAGGCGGGCTGAACTGGTTTACGTTCCGGCAGCGGAAGGGCAAGCGCATCGACATTTTGATGGGCATCGAGGAGGGCTCCCGCTACCGGCTGGGCACGATCACCTTTACCGGCAACAAGGCGGTTACGAACGTGAAGGCGCTGCGTGCGACCTTCGCCATCAAGGACGGCGACTGGTTCAACGCCACTGTGATCGGCAAGGGCCTGGAAAACCTGAAGAAGGCTTACGGGCAACTGGGCTATATCAACTTCGGAGCCATTCCTACTCCTCATTTCGGCGAGGACGGGAAGACCGTATCGTTATCGATCGACATCGACGAAGGCAAACAATTCTACGTTTCACGGATCGAGTTCCAGGGCAACACCGTGACCCGCGACCGGGTGATCCGCCGGGAACTGCTTCTGGACGAGGGCTCGGTGTACAACTCGCAGCTGTGGGAGTACAGCCTGTTGCGGCTGAACCAACTGGAATACTTCGAGACGCTCAAGGTCGATCAGGATTCCGAGGCGCACCAGGACCCGGACGCGGGAACCGTGGAACTGCTGCTGAAGGTGAAGGAAAAGGGCAAGAACTCGATCGGCATGAACGGCGGAGTCAGCGGTCTGTCAGGCGCGTTTCTCGGCGTCAACTACCAGACCAATAACTTTCTCGGTCTGGGCGAGACGCTCAGCCTGCAGGGCAACATTGGCAACGTGAGCCGGCAATTCCTGTTCGGATTTACGCAGCCGTATTTCCGGAACCGGGCGATCTCCATGGGCTTCCAGATCTTCAACAATAAGACCGATTACAACGCGGCCAAGAATTACCAGGCCACCACAGGCGTGGCGGCGAACCTGACATCGGCCCAGCAGGCTCTGGTGCAGAACTATAACCAGACGTCCAACGGCTTCAATTTCTCCCTCAGCTATCCGCTCAAACGCCATAACTTCCAGCGCCTGGGGATGACTTACTCCTTCACAAGGTCGTCGATTTCGGCCTTCAGCCCGGCCTCGCAGAGCTTCTTCCAGACGCTCTCGTTCCGTTCGGGGATCCAGGGCTCGAATGCGCTGGCGGGGATCGTGAGCAGTTCGGTCTCGTTCAGCTATTTGTACGATACGGTCAGCAGCACGGTGCGGCCCCGGACGGGCAAGGAAATCTCGGCGGTGTTCCAAATGGCGGGGCTTTGGGGCAACGTGCGCTATATCGCGCCCCTGGTTTCCTACCGGAGCTTCCGGCCCATGCACTACCTGACGTTCAGCCCCACCGGGCGCAACATTCTGGCATTGCGCGCGCAGCTGGGTTACGTGCAGGGCATCAGCGGCGATGTGGCGCCGCCTCAGAACCGCTTCTATTCGGGCGGCGAATCGGATGTTCGAGGATTCGACATACGCGGAGCCACGCCCTATGGTTACGTGCCGACGCGCGTCAACTTCCAATTGACGAATCCTGACGGTACCTGCGTTCCCCGCGACCCCACCAATCCCCAGGACAACCAGTGTATTCAGGTGCCGCTGCCCATTTACGGAATCGCTTCGATCGGAGGCGACTCGAATCTTACGACGAACATCGAGTACCGCATTCCCATCGTAGGGCCGCTCACCTTCGCCATCTTCGACGATTTCGGGATCGACATGGCCATCAGGCCTAGCCAGCTCGCACAGAGCCCGGAGGGCTTTGCCTCGTTGCTGGCGCCGCTCTACGGCTGCCAGGCGGTCAGTGACGGAACTTGTCTTTCAAACATTCATGGGTCCGACGTAGGTTTCCAGAGAAACATTCATCCTGTGGCCGGAACCAACTTTGTGCCGCGCATGTCGCTTGGCGGGGAATTGTCAGTCCTCATGCCGATCATCAACGCGCCCTTCCGCCTGTTTTACGCGGTCAACCCGCTGCGGCTCTACGAGACTCCGTACTGCAACAATGTGCTCGGAGGCGGCAAGCAGTCCAGTTGCTCGGCCGAACTGATTACACGCTCCATGTTCCCGGCGGGCGGAGCGGGCGACTACACATATGCGCAGGCCATTCAGGCTTATGGCGCGCAATACACGTTCCGCGAACCGCGCAAGACCTTCCGCCTGAGTATTTCGACGACCTTCTGAGGAGCAGAGCGGTGAGACGGGAAAGCTATTGGCCGCTAGAACAGCGGCGGCCATTCATTTTATAATCCGTTTAGTTCCTGGAGACGCACGTTGAGCACAGGGCTGCCGCGTCGCGGCGCGTGCCGGCGGGGCGGGAAGTGCAGCGCGGGACGATCTCCAGACAGGTTGTTCACCCGGCGCAGCAAAGGAAAATCCGAGGAGTGAATCGAATCCCATGAAGCGTTTGTCTATGTTTTTCTTCCTGGTTGCCCTGGGATGGGCCCTTGGCGTTCAGGCACAGACTACCGCCGCCCAGAAGCCTGCGAGCGCACCCGCGGCCAGCTCTGCTGAAGGGCAGAAGGTGGCTGTTATAGCCTTTCAAGCGGCGGTCGCCCAAACCAACGAGTTCCAGCGCAACTATGCCGATCTGGTGAAGAAATACGAGCCCAGGCAGCAGCAGCTAAAAACGCTGAGCGACGAGATCGAAAAGCTGACCAAGCAGTTGCAGGACGGCTCAAAGCTGAGCGATAGCCAAACCGCCAGCCTGACCAAGGAACTGGAAGAGAAGAAAAAGAGACTGACCCGCGACACCGAAGACGCGCAGAGCGACTACAAGGCCGAGATGCAGCAGATGATGAACACTACGGCGCAGAAGGTGGGGCAGGTGATGACGAGTTTCGCCCAGCTTCGCGGATACACTCTGGTGCTCGACGCCGGCCAGGAGGAAGACGCATTTGTGCTGTATGCGACGCCTTCAACCGACATTACGCAGGCCGTAATCGACGCCTACAACCAGGAGTCGGGAGTTCCGGCGCCGGCCAAGCAGACATCGGCCCAGCCTGCCTCCCAGCCCGCGACGCAGCCGATCGTCGATGCGCCCCAGCCGGTTCAAAAGAAGTAGAGCCAATTGAGGCCCGGCAAGCGGAGGAAGCTCCGCAGCCCGGGCCGTGTCTATCCTCGGCAGCAGGTTCAAACCGCCGGATTTGCCGGTTTGACCCTCTTAGGACCGGCTTCTATAATCCATTTGGGTACACACTGACGTATCTGTTCACGTGTTTTTTCTGTCTCCGCCACAAGGCGGGGAGTTCCCGCTGAAAAGAATCGTGATGCAGCTTAGGAAATGGTGATTTGCGTTTACAGCGCAGCACCGTTCGCGTCAAATCACGGGAATTGCAGAAGGAGCATTGAATCCGCATGAAGCGTTTGCTAGCATTCGTCATCATTTTGGCCTCGGGCCTGGCCCTGAGCGCCACAGCCCAAACATTAGCCGCCCCTGCTGCTGCCGCCGCGCCAGCCGCGGTTGCGCCAGCCGGACCGGCTAAGGTAGCGGTCATAGCTTTTCAGTTGGCCGTGGCTCAAACCAACGAAGGACAGCGCGACTTCGCCGACCTGCAGAAGAAGTACGAGCCCAAGCAGCAGCAACTGAAGACTCTCAGCGAGGAGATCGACAGCCTGACCAAGCAGCTGGCGGACACGACGAGCAAGATGACCGATGCCGAGCGCGCAGCCAAGCAGAGTTCGCTCGACACCAAGAAGAAGCAGTTGGAACGCGATTCCGATGACGCGAAGAGCGACTTCCAGCAGGAGGTTCAGGAGGTCTACAATTCACTGGCTTCCAAGGTCTACGACGTGATGCAGTCTTACTCCGAGAAGGAGGGATTCACGCTGGTGCTGGACGTGAGTGAAACGTCTTCGCCGGTGCTGTACGCCACCCAGGGCACCAACATCACCAAGGCCGTTATCGACGCCTACAACGTGAAGTCGGGTGTGCCGGCCCCCGCGGCGACAAGCCAGACGACGCCTGCAACAACGCCCAAGACGACGACGCCCAAGGCGACGGCGCCCGCGTCGACGGCGCCGAAGACAACACCGGCAGCCAAATAGCACACGGCTGAGGAATGAGAAAAGGCCCTGCTCGCGCGGGGCCTTTTCATTTTCAGCAGAACAGCTGCTGAAAGTGCCACTCAAAGCAAAAGCCGGTGGTTTTGACAAGGAGAAAATTCCGGGAAGAAGGCGGAATTTTGTGGAAAACTTTGTGGATTTCTTTTGGAAAGTCTCAAAAAAGAACTGAAATATTCCCCTTACGCGAGGCGATGAGTCTGTGGTAGCCTTCGTAATCAACTCATATAATTGGCGTTATAGGACGGCACGTAGAGGACCCCAGCCGCACTGCGCTCCGCCGGGCCTGGGTTGCGCGCCTTGCGACTTTCCACAATTCAGTATGAACAGCAGGTAACCAAAGGGATCACCTCATCCAAGTGCTCGGGCGGCTGGGTTACCGCTTTTGCTCCTCACCCACGCGCAGAACCGCCAGGAAAGCCTCCTGCGGTATATCGACCTTGCCGATCCGCTTCATGCGCTTCTTGCCTTCCTTCTGTTTTTCCAGCAACTTGCGCTTGCGGGTGATGTCGCCGCCGTAGCATTTGGCCAGGACGTTCTTGCGCAGCGGGCTGACGGTTTCGCGGGCGACGACCTTGGCTCCGATGGCGGCCTGGATGGCGACTTCGAACTGCTGGCGGGGGATCAGTTCGCGCATCTTCGAAACCAGGGCGCGTCCGCGCTCATAGGCGTGGTCCCTGTGCACGATGATGGAAAGCGCATCGACGGGCTCGCCCGAGACGAGAATGTCGAGCTTGACCATGGGCGACTCCCATTCGCCGGCGAGCTGGTAGTCGAGCGAGGCGTAACCGCGGGAGATGGATTTGAGGCGATCGTAGAAGTCCAGAACGATCTCATTGAGCGGCAGCTCGTAGGTCAGCATCACGCGGGTGGGCGTCACATACTCGAAGTTCAACTGCTTGCCGCGCTTTTCCTCGACCAGCTTGAAGATGCCGCCTACGTACTCTTCGTTGGTGAGGATGCGGGCCGTGATGATGGGCTCGCGGATGGAGTCGATTGACTGCGGCTCGGGCCAGCGCGAGGGGTTCTCGACTTGCAGCTCGGAACCATCGGTGAGCTGGATGTGATAGCGGACGCTGGGGGCTGTGGTGATCAGGTCAAGCTCGTACTCGCGTTCCAGACGTTCCTGAATGATCTCCATGTGCAACAGGCCCAGAAAGCCGCAGCGGAAGCCGAAGCCGAGCGCCACCGAGCTCTCCGGCTCAAAGAAGAAGGAGGAGTCATTGAGGCGGAGCTTTTCAAGAGCGTCGCGCAGAAGCGTGTGCTCGTGCGAGTCCACGGTGTAGAGGCCGGAAAACACCATGGGCTTGATGTCTTCGAAGCCGGGCAGAGCGTGATCGGCGGGCCGGGCGTCGTCGGTAACAGTGTCGCCGATTTTGGTATCGCCTACGTTCTTGATGGTGGCGGCGAAAAAGCCCACCTCGCCGGCCGCAAGCGCGGCAATCTCCACCGGCTTGGGGCAAAGCACGCCCATCGACTCCACCTCGTAGGTTTTGCCGTTCGACATGAAGCGGATGCGCTGGCCCTTGCGCAGGGTTCCCTGCATCACGCGGACCAGCACGATAACGCCGCGGTAGGCGTCGAACCAGGAGTCGAAGATGAGCGCCTGGAGCGGGGCCTCGGGGTCGCCCGTGGGCGGAGGGAGGCGATGAACGATGGCTTCGAGTACTTCGGCCACGCCCTGGCCGGTTTTGGCGCTGATGGGGAGGGCGTCGGTTGCGTCAAGGCCTACGGCCTTCTCGATGGCCTCCTGGGTGCGCAGAATGTCGGCGGAGGGCAGGTCGATCTTGTTGATGACCGGAATGATCTCAAGACCGTGGTGGATGGCCAGGTAGGCGTTGGCCAGTGTCTGGGCCTCGACGCCCTGGCTGGCGTCGACCACCAGCAGCGCGCCTTCGCAGGAGGAGAGCGATCGCGAAACTTCGTAGCTGAAGTCCACGTGGCCGGGGGTATCGATCAGGTTAAGCTGGTAGGTTTGGCCGTCGTGGGCCTTGTACATCATGCGAACGGCGTGGGCCTTGATGGTGATTCCGCGCTCCCGCTCCAGATCCATGTCGTCCAGAATCTGGGCCTGCATCTCCCGGCCGGTCACCGAACCGGTGAGCTCGAGCAGGCGGTCGCTCAGCGTCGACTTTCCGTGGTCGATGTGGGCGATGATGGCGAAGTTGCGCAGGAAACGAGCGTCCATAGGCTTGGGGTAGAAGGGCTTCGGCCGGCAGAGGCGTGGCGGGCCTACATGGCATAGCTTATCATCGGAGAGAGTACCGGGAGCGGACGTGGGAGCTTTTGAAAATCTCGATGGATTCAAGCTTGCGGATTTTGGAGACCGTCACGAGCAGCGCCTTTGGAGCCTTCTGTCGGCAGACTTCCCTGCATATGAAGTTTTTTGGCGTAGGTATATCGTTCCGCTTACCCGTCGGGTCGACCCCATATCTTCGTTTCCGGGAGACCGAGACTCCTGGATACGGATTCGACCGGATGTAAGTGCGAGGCAAGAACAGCTCGCCATGCTCCATTATTCGGTGTTCTACTACTTGGGTCGCGCGACGGAGCGCGTAAAGTCGGGTCAGTGCGAGTTCCCAGAGGACGTTTTTTCTCTTCTTGACGCATGCGGCGACAACGCCTTTGGGTTCATTAGGGTCGCAAGGGAAATCCTGCAGGACTTCGGAGTATTCATCAACTCTCTCCCATTGCGAAAAGATCAATTGTGCTGCCTCGCTGGCCGCCAGAAGGCAACTAAGTTACGGGGCGGGCTTGTTGAGGTTCAGGAATATCGGGACACCATCCTGCACAATCCGGTGCTGGGCCGGGGCATCCAGACCCCTCGCCAGTTCTTGCCGAGGCGAGAATTCCTTAAAGAAATAAAGCTCTCTTGGTTGAAGGCGGAGCGTCTCAACGCCGAACAACTGATCGAGACGAAGCCCCTTTATGCCAGGTTGATCGGCGAGACTGCTAGCTTTCTCGAAGAAACGTGGGAAGCGTTAATTCAAAAGTTCGACAGTATCCGAGAACAGGACAAATTCAGGAAGCAGTGGTCGATCCGTGAGGATTTCCTGCCCATAGCACCTGCGCCCGCGCTGTCGATGGTGGGCAGGCCGACGGCTGATTCAAGTGCGGTCTCATCCGTTTCGCCATCTTGCAGCGGGGCGTTCACTGTTCACGTCCCTATCAAGGAGGAATTTTGGAAACTGAAAGATGGCTGAAGCCGGCGCTCACGTTTCTCGGCGCTCCTTCATTTATGTCCTCACTGGCAGGTGGCCCGGGTGCCATACAGTTTGTTCAATCAACAGGCTGGTTGCCCCAGGGTGCCTCGCTTTTGGGCACCTGGGAGGCCACAAAATTCAACCCGCCTCTTCCCGGCAACGCAGAAACTCCTGCAACGTTTTTCCCCGGTGCTCATGCTGTTCGGGGTGACCAAAGCGTGACACCCTGGGCCAACCACCTTCAGAGGGGTTGAATTGACCCCCCAGGCACCTGAGCCACCTGCTAGTTGCCGAGGAAGAGCAAAAAACGAACCGCCAAGGTCTGTTCCATCCCGGGTGCCCAAATGCGAGGCACCCGGGGCAGCCACTTTCGTGGAGGAACGCACATCGCTCCGCCAGCTCCAGGGCGACTTGCCCGAGTTTTCCGGGAGCGGGTCGTCATCGCTTATCATCGGCATAGTGCGTAAAGTGACCCGAACAGGACCGTGGCAAGGCGTGCAAAACAGGTTCGCCGGCTGCCGATTTCTGGCGCCAGTTCTTGTCTGTTGCACGCTGCCTGTGGCGTTCACGCTGAACGGATGCACCCCCTCGCAGTCCGAGAAGGCTCCGGTCAGCCAGACCCCGCAGGCCACGGCGCCCGCACTGCCCGCCCCGGAGGTTGCGCCTGCGCCGGCTCCAGCACCGCCGCAGCCCTCGGCCGAAGAGCTGAAAGTGAAGGAACTCATCCGGCAGGTGGAAGCGGCCTATGCGGCCGGCGAGGCAGATTACCGGCGCGGAAGCCTGCCTGAAGCCAAGACTCAGTTCGACCGGGCCGTGGACCTTATGCTCACGAGCGGCATCGATCTCCGGGCCAACAGCACACTCTCTGACGAGTTCGACCGCATCCTGGACGGAGTGAACGGGCTGGAGATGGAGGCGCTCAAGCAGGGCAATGGCTTTGTGGTCCCAATGGAACCGGCGCCGTCCGAGGTGGCCGAGGACGTGACTTTTACCGTGGATCCTAACCTGGTGGCCAGGGCTACGGCCGACCTTGCCACCACCAAATCGGATCTGCCGCTGCTGATGAACCAATATGTGGCCGCGTTCATCAACTTTTTCGCCTATACACAGAAGGGCCACAATACTCTGTTGCACTCGTTTCAGCGTTCCGGCCGCTACCTGGCGATGATTCAGCGCGTGCTGGCCGAAGAGGGCGTGCCCCAGGACCTGATCTACCAGGCCGTTGCGGAGTCCGGATTTCAGCCGCAGGCCGTCAATCGCCGCTCCCGCGCGGGCGGGATGTGGCAATTCATGCCGTCGGGCAACTACGGGCTGACGCGCAGCGCCTATGTGGACGAGCGATTCGATCCTGAAAAATCCACGCGCGCCTATGCCCGCTACATGAAGTTTCTTTACGACCAGCTGGGCGACTGGTATCTGGCCATGGCAGCCTACGATTGGGGCGCGGGCAACGTGCAGCGGGCCGTGGTTAAGACCGGCTACGCCGATTTCTGGGAGCTATACGGCCGCCACGAGCTGCCCAAGGAGACCCAGAATTACGTTCCGGAGATTCTGGCGGCGATCATCATCGCCAACCATCCCACTCAATATGGATTCGAAGACATCACGCACGATCCGCCGGTGCTGACCGACACGGTGACGGTCAACTATTCAGTGAACCTGCGCCTGGTCTCCGACCTTGTCGGCGCCCCAATCGACGAGATTTTGGCGCTGAATCCGAGCCTGCTGCGCCTGGTCACGCCGCCGGAGTCTTCCTTCGATCTGCACCTGCCGGCCGGCACCGAGACGCTTTTCGAGCAGCGCATAGCCCTCATCCCGGAAGACAAGCGCAACAGCTGGCGCTACCATGCCGTGGCACCGGAAGACACGATCGCTTCAGTGGCCAGGGAATACAACGTGAAGCCTGAGGCCCTGGCCGCGGACAACCATTTGAGCGTGAGCAGCGCTCTCGGGGATGTGGCTGCGCTTGTGGTGCCGGTGGCGCTGGCCCCGACGCCCCTGGCCCGCACACGTCTTTACACCGCGAGAAGGGGCGATACGCTGATCACGATCGCCGATCGCTTTGGGGTCTCTCTGGCTCAATTGCGCCGCTGGAACAAGATCACGGACGCGGGAACCCGCGTGGAACCGGGCCGGCGCCTGCATGTGGCAGAACCGGTAACAGCCTCTCAAGCCACACGCAGCCGCCAAAGCGGTTCAGCGCGAACCGCATCGGCAAAAGGCTCGAATCCGAAGAGCGCGAGTGCAAAGACCTCGGCCTCCAGCCGGCAAAGCAGCGCCTCGCCAGCCGCCGGCCGTGGCACGGCCTCCGGGTCGACTTCGAAAAAAGCGGGCGCAAAAAACTCCACCCCACCGAAGAGCGGAAGTCCAAAAAAAACTCAAGCGAAATCGAAGTCCTCTTCGAGTCAATAGAAAAAATTGCCCACAATTTCATTCAGTGCTTGAGTTTTGCTTCGTCTGCATGCAAGTATTGCTACTGTGGTTCCGCTGGCGGGCTTTTGTGCTGCTGCTGTGCGGAGCCGGAATCGGAGAATAGAGACAGCGGCAACCCGCTGGAGGCATCGGATGGAAGACACGTTCAAGATGTATGCGAGCAGTGACGGCGACCCAATGGGGGAGCCCGAGGAAGAGGGTCTCGATCAGGCCGAAGAAGGCGAAGACGAGGAAATCGAAATCGCTGAGGTAGTGACTTCTTCGGATGATGACGAGGTTGATGGTGAGGTGGCCATCGTGATCGCGGAAGCGCCGGCGGCCAAGCCTGCCAAGAAGGCCGCCAAGAAAGCCCCCGCCAAAAAGGCGGCGGCCAAGAAAGCTCCTGCGAAAAAGGCTGCGAAGAAGGCGGCCAAGAAGGCGGCCAAGAAGGCGGTGAAGAAGGCCGTGAAGAAGGCGGCAAAGAAGGCTCCAGCCAAGAAGGCCGCGAAGAAGGTGGCCAAAAAGGCTGCAGCCAAGAAGGCCGTGAAGAAGGCGGTCAAGAAGGCTCCTGCCAAAAAGGCGGACAAAAAAGCTGTGAAAAAGGCGAAGGGTAAGAAGGCCGACAAAAAGGGAAAGAAGGGCAAGAAGAAGTAAGCCCTGAATGATCGGGAAGCAAGCAAAAAGTCCGCTCCGGCGGACTTTTTGCGTTAAAGGGGGGAGAGCGAAAAAGGATCCTGAAAGAAGAAAGTCACCAGGCTTCGGCGTCCGTAGTGGGGCCAGGAGGAGTAGCTCCTCTTCTCCTACTGCGCCGAGAGCACGGCCAGCACGTCGGAAGCCGAGTTGGCCGGATTCACGCCGGTCCAGACATGCGCAATCTTGCCTTGCGGGTCGATGAGGAATGTGTTGCGATTGGCGATGGTCATGGGGCCGAAGCTGCCGAGCGAACCGTAGGCGCTCACCACTTTGTGGTCCGTATCGGAGAGTAGGTGAAAGGTGAGCCCGTCTTTGGCGCAGAACTGCTTGTGGCTGTCAGTTGAGTCGACGCTGACGCCGAGGATGACGGCGTTGCGGGCCTCGAACTGGGCCAGAGCGTCCTGGAATTTGTGGGCCTCGATGGTGCAGCCCGTGGTCATGTCTTTGGGATAGAAGTAGAGGACGACCCATTTGCCCCGATAGCTTGACAGGGCGATCGGCGTTCCGTCCTGCGAGGGCAGAGTGAATTCCGGCGCTTGCTGGCCGGCGGCAGGGACGGGCTGATCGGCCGCATGGACCGGACGGAAATGCCAAACGGCCAGACAGAACGCCACGGCGATGAGGAGCAATAGCAGTTTCTTCATCGAAGACCTCCAATTGGGAACGACGGGGCCGCAGGGGAAGCGGCGTACCGGGGGTCAGTTTCGCATATCGCGCGGAGAAGCCACAATGGCAATTCCCGCCCGGCCGGCACGGGCGAGTAACGCAGGCCGGTCGAACAAGAGGGTACGCCCTGCCTCGATCGAGAGGCAACTGGCCCCGGCGCGGACCATGGCTTCGATGGTGGCCAGCCCGATGACGGGCACGTCGAAGCGCAGATCCTGGTTGGGCTTGGCGACCTTCACGACAGTGAGGCGGCGTTCCAGGGTGGACGCGTCGCCTTCGAGCGTCTGCATCAGGCGTCCGGCGCGCTCGATGGCGGCGTCGGTGCCCTCCATGGCCTCTACGGCGACACAGGCCTGAGCGGCTACGACCACGGTTTGGCCGATGTCGAAGCCGGCCAGAGCGCGCGCCACCTGGAGGCCATAGCCGATGTTCTTGCGCTCCTCTTCGTCAGGTTGGCGCTCGGTGAGGACTCCTTCGACTGCGAGCAGAGGCTCCAGGAAGGCCGTGGAACTCATCAACTCGATGCCTTCGTCTTCGAGGACTTTGGCGACGGCGCCCAGCAGCACATCGGTGGAGCGTGTGCGGAGGTTCAGCAGCAGCTTGGCCAGCCGCCAGTCGGGCCGGATATGGCTGAAGATCTGCTTGTGCTTTACCTGACCGGCCATTACGGCTCTTTCGACGCCTTCCTTGTGGAAAGTCTCGATGAGGCGCGAGAGCTCGCCGAGCGAGAGCCAGTGGACGGAGATGCACGGGTCGGAGGCGGCGCGGCGGTCGATCTCCGGGTCGGTCTCCTCGCGAATGGCGGCGACGGCGACCGAGAGGCCCTGGGCACGGGCCGCGTCGAGGACGAGGAAGGGAAAACGGCCGTTGCCGGCGATGAGGCCGAGCTTCATGGCTACTTGATCACTCCGCGGTGGCTGCGTTCGATGAAGGCGGCCAGCAGCGCCACGTCGTCGCCTTCCATCGCATGAATCTTCTCAAGCGCCTGCGTGGTGTTCATTTTTGCGGCCAGAAGCAGGCGGAAGGCCTTCTGGAGGCGATGCAGCCGCTCCGGCGTGAATCCCCGCCGCTCAAGCCCTACTTTATTGATTCCGAAAGCCTTATTTTCGCGCCGGCAGGAAGTCAGCGAGAAGGGCAGCACGTCCTGGGTGACGATGGTGCCGCCGCCGATGAAGGCGTATTTGCCCACGGTGCAATGCTGGTGGACGGGCGAAAACGCGCCGACTGTGGCGTAGTCCTCAATGACGACATGGCCGGCGAGCGTGGCCGCGTTGGCCAGAATGCAGTGGCTGCCCACAACGCTGTCGTGGCCGATATGGACGCAGGTCATGAGCAGATTGCCTGAGCCGATGCGGGTGATGCCGCCGCCGCCGGTGGTGCCGCGGCTGATGGTGACGCTCTCGCGGATGATGTTGTCGTCGCCGATTTCCGTCAGGGTGGGCTCGCCTTTGTACTTCAGGTCTTGCGGGGCGACGCCGATGGAACAGAAGGGGTAAAAAGTGTTGCGGGCGCCGATGCGCGTGCGGCCATCGAGGACCACGTGCGAGACGAGGTTGCACTCCTCGCCCAGCACCACCTCCGGGCCGATGGTCGAGAAGGGCCCGACGGTGCACGAGGCGGGAACCTGCGCCCCGGGAGCGACAACCGCGCTGGGATGGACGCTCACACCGATTCCACTTTGGAGGCCGGGGCGGCTTCGGCCGGGGCCGTTTCCGCCTGTTCGGGCTTCGATTCCTTCGCGCGCGGCACGATCGAGGAGGTGAGCGTGGCTTCGCAGACGAGCTTGCCGTCTACATAGGCCTTGCCGGCCATCTTGCCCATGCGGCTGCGGAAGTGCAGAACCTCAACCTCGAAGCGGATCTGATCGCCCGGCGTGATCGCGCGGCGGAATTTGACGCCGTCGATTCCGGTGAAGACGATCAGCTTGTTCTGCCGGTCGGGGATCTCCGACATCATCAGGATGGCGCCGGCCTGGGCCATCGCCTCGACCACCAGCACGCCGGGCATGATGGGGTAGCCGGGAAAGTGGCCCTGGAAAAAGGGCTCGTTCATGGTGACGTTCTTGAGCGCAACCAGGCGCTTGCCGCGCTCGTATTCGAGAACCCGGTCGATGAGCAGGAACGGATAACGGTGGGGCAACAGATCCAGGATGCCCTGGATGTCGTAGATCATGCTGGCGCTCCAGTTGACGGGCGAGATTGGTCGCTTCCGCTCACTGGATTATAAATAAGCCCGGGCAAGTGAGAGTCGCCAAAGAGGAGATGAACTCGGAAGCCTATTTCTTAATGCGCCGGCTGGCGGCGTCTACGTCCCAGAAGTCGTCGGGGAGGCTCTGGTTGTAGACGACGCGGGACACGTAGTATTGGCGCACCTGCTCGTCGTTTTTGATGCGCGAGATGGTGAAGGGAGTGGCGAGGCCGTCGACGACGTGGTAATCGTCGTACTCCTCAATGTCGGTGTCTTTGTCGTGGTAGTCGGGGTCGCGCCACTCAAAGACCCGGCGCAGCGGCAGGTGGGTCTGCTCGTCCATCAGGATCGTCACGGCTTCGTTCTCCGGCGAGATGAGCGTGACCTGCTCGGCCAGGTGGCGCTCAGCTAGATGCTGGCCCTCATAAACGAGGATCGTCTTCGGATCCTTCAGCCAGACCTTGATGGCGGTCTCGATGGAGTGGTCGCGGCGGCGGAGGTAGTCATCCACCTGGTCCTGAGGCAGCTCTTTCTTTCCGCGGTAGGTTACTTCCCAACCCTTCCGGCCTTCGAAGAACTCAACCACGTCGCGGTGTTTTGTGGCCTCAATGCGGTCGTGGTCGGGCCACTGGTGGTACTCCCAGGTTTCAGTGGTGCCCGGGTCGGGTTGGCCATGGAAGAACGCCGCCGCGTGGCCCTCAAGCATTACGTTCTTGAGATTCAACCAGGCGTCTCCGCCCAGAGCCTTCACCATGGCGTCAAGAGCGGCGCGGGCCTGCTGCGCATTATTAGCGGCGGCGTCAGGCGCCTGTGTATGCGTAGAAGGAGATGCCGCAAGAAAAAGGGCTGCAAGCAGCGGGGGAAGAACTCTGCCTATCCTCATGCCTATAAACCTACCAAACCTGAGCCGCCCTCGGGGCGACGCGATCTGTCCCCGGCTTTGGGCCTGGAACCTTTCGGTAAGACTCGGCTGAACGGTGTTGGTCAACGGGGCGAGGTGCTCCGAATCCAGAGTGAGTGGGGCCTTACCCTCCGTGCCTGGCCCAGAACTCCGCGGGCGCAAGAATCGGGTAACGGCCGGCGAGGGCCAGCAGGTCCTTGTCGCCTGTAATCAAATAGTCGGCGTTTGCTGCCAGCAAAGTCCCCAGAATAGGTAGATCGGTTTTGTCCCGCAAAGCGTCCTCGATGACCGGGACGGGTTCAACGACTTCCGCCAGGAAGAAGAGACTATTCACCAGGTTTCCGATCTCGTCGTGCGAAAGGCGGATGCGGGGCATCCGAGGCAGGGCCCGAACGGCCTCGTCGAGAATGTAATGCGAAAGAACAGCATCGATCGCGCCCTGTTTCCAGGCAGTCACGATTTTTCCGGGAACGCTCGCGGGATAGGCAAGGCCGGACAAAAGAACATTCGTGTCGAGGACGACGCGCAGATTGCTCATCGGCCGTGGCGAACTGCCGAGACTACTTCGTCGATCTCACCCATGCCCTGTTCGGCTGGAACATTCGCATAAGCTGCGGCAATCCGGCCGCTCAGTTCGTCGAATTGGTCGCGCATGCGCCGGATCTTCGCAAAAAGTTCCGCGTCCACCAGGGCAGCGACCGGCTTCCCGTCTTTGTTGATCACGATGCTGTCTTTGCGGTATTGGACCTGGTTCAGCATCTCGCCCAGGTTCTGGCGGAAGTTGACGGCGCTAGTTTCAGTGACCACCGAAAGCTCCTGCTGGTCAGTATAACCATATCGACCAGTATGACCATTATGACGCTATGCGCGAGAGCCGTCAATTTCTTTGGATCAGCTCAAATTCCCCGCAGGACGCGGGAGGGCAAAAAGAGAATCGCCCGCAGCAGGTCAAAGACACCGCCGACTGCAATTCCCACCAGCCGGAAGGGCAGGAGCAGCAGCCACAAAATCGGGTAGGCTATGAGCGCCAACAGAGCCAGCGGCCAGCAAAGCACCAGAAGAATGCACCACAGGAGAAACTTCACCATAGAGCGAGTACCTCGGATGCCGGCGAACTGGGCGGGACCATCCCCTCCCTGCCTGTGAAATCCGATGTTTATTACGCAGGGATGGCGCCTCCGGTTCCCTGGCGGTCAGCGGCTCTTCCTCTTGGTTTCCTCCTGCCGCGCCCGCTGGCCAGCCAGCTTCTTGCGGTCGCTGATGAGCTTCGTCCGCTCCTTTTCCGGCAGGTCCAGGACCGCTTTGGTTCGCCGGGGAAGCTTCTGGAAGATCAGTTCGTGCGCGCGGCGCAACTCTTCTTCGATTTCGCGCGAGCGCAGGGTATTCCAATGCTCCAGCGCCACCCAGTGCGCGCGGGCCAGATGCGGCGCGGCAAAGATGCCCTCCGTTTCCAGCAGCTCATGGAATCGCTCTTCGCCGCAGTGGAACCATAGCACGCCCCGGCCCGTGCCTTCGAGGTCGGTCATCGCGAACATCTTGCCCCCGATCTCGCGCGGGGCGGCCCAGTAAACAAGGTGATGGCCCCAGTTCAGCGTTTCCTCAACGTGCGGAAGCGCCAGGCATAATTCGCGAATGCGCTCGTTATCCATGGAATGAGTTTAGGCCAGAAATCGAGACCGCAGATACGGGTTCCACGCCAAACGGGAGCCGCGTTTCCGGGCTCGCCCGCTGTGCCCCCCTTCGTTGGCGGGCGTTGGCAGCCAGCCGGCATTCCGGGTTTGGCCTGCTCCATGTGAGTTGGTATACTGACTCAAGGTTGTTTGAGCGCACGGCACGTGGAATCTGAAGCTTTCCGCCCGCCCGAGCGGATCCCCGCGCGGGATCTCGAACTCCCAACTCAGCACTGAGGCCAGGTAGCTCAGTGGTAGAGCGCGGCCCTGAAAAGGCCGGCGTCGGCGGTTCAATCCCGTCCCTGGCCACCACTATCCAGTTTCACTCGACTTCCCAAGGCCGCGCTCTTGTCTTTGCGCGTAGCGCAGTGGTGTTTTGCGCGAAGCGCAGTGGTATTGCCCGCGGCCCTCCCGGAAAAGGCCGGCGTCGGCGGTTCCCGTCTCGAGCCCCGTCCCTGGCCACCACTTAATCAGATAGCAGTCGCCAAAACTGGTTAGTTCCGTCGAGCCTCCCATTTGCAGGGAGCCGCATCAAAGTTTGAGGCGGGCTTTTGCCGGCGCCCATATTGGAGGTGTGGAACATGAAGCTGAGGCTGTCTCATTGCGTAGGTTTGTGCTTGATTTTCCTCGCGGTAGCTGGATTGTCGGTGAGCACGTTTGCCGAGGATGTCCACAAGAAGCTGGACGACCGCATTGGCTCGGCCAAGACGGTCATCGAGCAGATTATGGCGACGCCCGACAAAGCCATCCCCGATGACATCGCGCGCAAAGCGATGTGCGTTGCCGTTGTGCCCAACCTGGTGAAGGGCGCATTCGGTGTTGGAGGGGAATACGGACAGGGAGTTGTTACCTGCCGCACAGGCCATGGATGGAGTGCTCCGGTATTCATTCGGATGGCTGGGGGCTCGTTTGGCTTCCAGATCGGCGGTGAAGGGACGGATCTGGTCCTGGTCGCGCTCAACAACAAGGGGCTTGAGGACCTTTTGAAGGACAAATTCAAGATCGGCGGCGACGCCTCTGCGGCAGCAGGGCCGGTGGGCAGAAATGCGCAGGCCTCCACTGATATCGAGATGAAGGCGGAGCTGCTTACCTGGTCGCGCAGCCGAGGCGTCTTCGCGGGCATCGACCTGAGCGGAGTGTCCGTCAGCCAGAATGCTGATGACACGGAGGAGTTCTACGGCAAGGATCACCATTACGAGGCAATCCTTAAGGGAGAGGTCGCTGCTCCAGAGGCTGCTCACCCCTTCTTGCACACAGTCGCTCAATATTTCGGCGGTGCGAGTACGACGAATCGGTCCAGCAATCCGCCCAGCCAGTAGCGGGCGGGGCGTGCGCCGCGCGGCGGTGCGGAGGCCCTTACTCCCTCGCCGCGGAAGAGTAAGCGCCACGCTGACATAAGCGCCAGGCTCAAGACATGTCACCCTCGTCCCAGGCGATGGCGCGCGCCCAGGCGCCGCCTGCGCCCGTGATAAGGATCGGAAACGCGGCGAAATGTCTCCTTTTTCCGTCCAACAGCGGCTCAGGAATTCGAATATCTTCAACGATCAGCTTCCGGGCGCCCAGCAGCACCTTGTGCGATGCGGCTTCCTTTTCCGGATCGTTGAAACCGCCGACACTCAAACCCTCAATTCCCACCCCGTGGATGCCAAGGGAGAGAAGGTAGCGCGCCCCTTCGCCGGTGAGGTACGGCCATGCAGTAAGGAACTCCCGAGTCAGCGCGCGCTTGTCGCCCCACCCGGTCTTGAGCAGGATGATTGCGCCTTTGGCATTCTTCTCAGTGAGTCCATTGAAGTCCACCGGCAGAATGCCGCTGCCCGCGGGCTTGTGCCGCAGATCCACGGCGATGCAGGGCGCATGAAAATGGTCCAGCGGAAGCTTGTCGATCGGCTCCAGATCCGGGAAGAAATGGTACGGTGCATCGACGTGGGTTCCGGTGTGAGTGGAGAGGTCGACACGTTCGACGTTCACCCCCACAATTGCCGCAAGTTGAGGAACAGTCATCGAAGTGGGCGGCAAGTGCGGCCACTGCGGAACGTTGTTGTACACGGGTTGACTGAGATCGTAGAGCATAATTCAAGCAGCGTAACGCAACGCGCCCTTTCTCTTCAAGGTCAGGCCGAGGCCGGGCCTCGGAATCATCGGGCCTCATAAAGCCATTTCGCTGCTCGACAAATCCGTCGAAAAACATCCTTCGATTCTTGAGCGCCCCCTTTTCTTCAAGCGGCGGGATCAGCTCTTGGCTGGAGTGATCGGAAACGGCTGCTCGGTCTCGAGGAGCTTGCGCCAGGGATCTTTGCGCAGCCGCGTCTTCCATTTTGAAAAATCGGTGACATGAAAAGCCGGCGGTCTTTCCGAATCCAATTCGCTCCATTGGAGCGGCGCCGCGACAGGAGCTCCAGGGCGTGCTCGCGGCGAATACGCTGCTATCGACGTAGATCCGCGGTCGTTTCGGAGATAGTCAAGGTAGATGCGGTTCTTTCTCGTTGACTTTGTCATTTTAGTGACATACAAGTCGGGCTGGTCACGCTCCATGTCGAGCACCATTCGATGCGCAAATTCCTTGATGACCGGCCATTCATGATGCGGACGAATCGGAACAACTACATGAAGCCCTTTGCCGCCGGTGCTTTTCAAAAAACTCTTGAGGTCTACTTTGCTTAACCTGCTCTTCAGCTCGCGTGCCGTCGCGGCGAGCGCCTTCCAATCAATAGCTGCGTCTGGATCGAGGTCGAAAACGATGCGATCGGGCTTTTCCAGAGATTCGTTGTGAGAGCCCCAGGGATGAATTTCAAGCACGCCAATCTGAGCGAGAGCAACCAGACCGTCGGTGGAGTCGACAGTGAGGTAGTCCTCCTTCTTGCCGGTCTTTCGATCCTTAACCGCGACTGTCTTTACTGCGGCGGGAAGTCCCAGTCCTCCGTGTTTCTGGAAGAAGCATGGCTTGTGGCTGCCGTCGGGGCAGCGCACAATGCTAAGTGGCCGGTCGACGATATCGGGAAGCAAATGTTCAGCAACCGCGATGTAATAGTCGGCAAGCTGCTGTTTCGTCATCCCGCTCTCGGGGTCCAGAACTTTCTCAGGATGCGTGATCGCCGGCGCCGCACCAGGCGCTGTGAGCTGTCTGTTGGGCTGCGGCTTCGGCGTTGCACTATCGCGCGTCTTCGTTGAGGCTGGCGCGCTTCGGTCCGAAGAGACCGCAGTTTCCCGCATCACTTCGATCGCCGGCTTGTCTTCGCGCAATCCTTTGAACGCGGCCTGACGTACGAAGTCGTCGCGCGTCCATGTCGAAAACGCCACTTGCGCAACCAACTCGGGTTTTACCCAAAGGACGCCGCGCTGCTGATCGCGCGGCACGTCTGCAAGCGGCGAGACCTTTGTCGTAAGCTTGTCCAGCTTCGCTCGCAGCGACTGGTGCGTGGCCTGCGTGAACCCCGTGCCTGCCCGGCCCGCATAGCGCAGTCTTCCCTTTTCGTAGGTGCCAAGCAGCAGCGCGCCTACTCCCTTCGTTCCTTTTGACGGCAGCGTAAACCCGCCGATCACAAACTCCTGTTCGAGGTGGCACTTCGATTTGAGCCACGCGCTGTTGCGGCCTGAACAATATTTCGCCGATGCGAGCTTCGACACGATGCCCTCGGCGCCGAGCTCGCAAGCCTTATCAAATATTATTTTGCCGTCGCCCGAAATGGCCTCGCTGAAGCGCAAGGGATTTCCTTCGCCCGCGCGGCCGATCAACTCTTCCAGAATCTCCCTGCGTTTCGACAAAGGCAGTCCGCGCAGATTGTGCCCGTCAAGATGCAGCAGGTCGAAGGCGAAATACGTAATGAATCTCTGACGTCCTTCCTGAAAGGCGGCTTGCAAATCGGCGAAATTGCTGACGCCTTGATCGTTCAAAGCGACGGCCTCGCCATCCACAATCGCGCTCGTCACCTTCAACTTCGCCGCCGCATTGGCGATCTCCGGCATCCGATGCGTCCAGTCGAGGCCTTTGCGCGTGAGTAGCAACGCGGCCCGAGCGCCGGCGCCATTCTTCTCGCTCGAGCGCACGTGAATTTGAATCCGGTAACCGTCCAGCTTCAGTTCATGTATCCAGTCGTTGCCGCGTGGGGTTGCTGCTGCCGATTGCGCCAACTGCGGCGGAATAAATCCGGGAAACGGCTCGCGCGGAATCCGGCTCAGATCCGAGACGTGGCCGCGAGGCTTTGGCGGCGGGACCGCGGTCGCAGCCGTGCCACGCTTCACGCTATCCGCCGTCTTCGCCGCCGCCGGCTTTCCATTGCCGCGATTGGAATTCCACTCGCGGTCTTTCGCCGCGGCGATTTCCTCCATGGTGCGGCCGCTGACAGCGCTGTTTGGCGCCTCATCAAGGATGGCCTTCTCGGAGCTCTCACGCGCAAACTCATCTCTCTCTTTGATCAGCAGCCAATTCGGTTTGTCCGCCCTTTCATTCCTGCCATGCATACGAATCAGGGCCCAATTGCCGCGAAGTTTTTCTCCGTGTAATTCGAATTTGAGATTACCTTCCTTCAAGCCGCGATTTACATCTCCACGGGGCGTCCAGGTGCCCGTGTCCCACACCATCACGGTGCCGCCTCCATACTGACCCTGCGGGATCGTGCCTTCGAAGTTGGCGTACTCGAGAGGATGATCTTCGACCTGTACGGCGAGCCGTTTGTCGCTCGTGGAATAGCTTGGCCCTTTGGCAACCGCCCAACTCTTCAGCACGCCGTCCCAGGCAAGCCTGAAATCGTAGTGCAGTTGCCTGGCCGCGTGTTTCTGCACAACGAACGGCAGAGCTTCAGACGCGGGCGGCCGTTCACGCCCGGCGCCGCTCGGCTCACGCGTAACCTGAAAATCGCGTCTTGACTTATAGCGGGCAAGCGGGCTTTCGGCAGGCGGGGCATCTGCAGCGGCGCGGGTTGTCGCTTTGGAACTCATGTAGAGTTGCTTTCGCAATCAGGAGATCTCCACCCTGGCCGCAAAAAATCCGCCACGGCGGACGGCGAAGGTGGTGCACCCAATCCTTTATGAGCACAACACGCGTATGAGTACATCACGCGGCGGGTAGGGCACGCAATCCTTTATGACCAAAACGAATATGACCAAACCAAACTGACACGGTATCAGGCAGCCCTGCCCTTGCGCTTCCCCGCTCCGACAAGAACCGGGCCCTTTTGCGCAGGCCGCCGCTCGCTTGCGACAGGACGCCTTGCCTTGGAGACGCTCTCTCGCAGCGCATCCATCAAATTGATCACCTTGGTGGGCTCGGGCGCCTCTTCTTCGGCGGGCAATGGAATGTCCTTCTGCTTTGCCTCAATCAGCTCGCGCAGCGCGACCTCATAGTCGTCCTGGAAGGCGTCGAGATCGAAGGGACGCGAATAAGCGTCAATCAATTGCATGGCCATGGCAAGCTGCTTCTTGTCGATCGTTTCCACCTGGGGAATCTGTGAAAAGTATTCCTCGCTCTTGCGAAGCTCTGTTCCATAGCGAAGCATGTACGCCATCATGCCGGCCGCGCCGTTGGAAGCGGCGATCGCTACCAGATGCTCGCGCCCCCCGAAAGCGATTTCGCCGATCGCTGCCTTGCCGGTCTCTTTCATGGCAGCTGCGCACCACTGCAAACGCTTCCACGGCTTGTTTAGGCTCGGGAGTTACAAAGTAGGGCTTCTCAAACAAGGCCGGGGACAAATCGGCAAGATTGACGAACTGCTGCACGTCGATCACATTCTTCGTCGGAATTCGCACTTTCGCAATCTCGTCGGGCTCGATCACAAGGTACTTTCCCTTGCTGTACTCATAGCCCTTCACGATCTCCGCGTTTTCGACCGGCTGCTTATCGTCTCCGGTGACGTTCAAATGCCGGATCCTCTGACCCGTGCCCCGGTCTAATTGGTGAAAGGTGACGCCGCTCGCGGATTCCGTGGCCGGAAACAATTGAATGCCGAAGGAAACCAGCGAGATTTTGAACTGCCCGGACCAATAGGGGCGACCGGCCATTTTTTGCCTCCGGGATGCGCACTTACACCCTGCCTTGGCTAATCAGATGCGGCTCTCGAGCAAGCGGTTTTCCCCACGCCCTGGCAGTTCATCTTTACCGGTGTGCTGCGCAACCCGTTTTTGCTGTGCCGGATCACGGCGTCGGCCAAGCGTCTTTCCAACTTGAACCACAGTGCCCTTGATGTGCAACTCGCCTTTATCGGGGAGGCATCCTAGGGCAAAGTGCCGGGAGCAAGTGAGCCTGGCAGCCAGCGGGGAGGTTATCAAAGATGAAAATGCAACGGTCTCTTGCCTGTTTGTGCGGAATGTCTCTGGCTCTGGCTGCTTCGCCCCGCCTGCAATCGCAGTCAACCAGCGATGACGATAAGCGTTTCGTCGCGAAGGCGATGGAGGGGAACAACGATGAAATTAGCCTGGCGAAACTCGCAGAGGAAAAGAGCAGCAGCAGCGAGGTGAAACAATTTGCGCAAAAAATGATCGAAGATCACACCAGGATGGAGAAAGAGATGAGCCAGGTGGCCCAGCAGATTGGGGTCACTCCGACATCAGGAACGTCGATGGATGAGAAGGCTCTTGCAACCAAGCTCAGGCTTCTATCCGGCGCGTCATTCGACAAGGCCTATATTCAGGCGATGGTGAAAGATCATCGGGAAGACCTCGACGACTTTAATAAAGAGGCAGTGGATGGTTCCAATCCGGTGGTGAAAGACGCAGCGCGGTCGGGAGCCAAGACCATTTCTGCCCACCTGGAGATGGCAAAGCAAGTTGCAGCACATGACGGGATTAACGTCAGCGAGATGTCGCACGATATTGCGCGAGCGGCGCAGAATTCGCACGGTTGAAGATTAAGGAGCACAGCTTACGACAATCCTTTTGATTATTCTGGTTCTCTTGTTGATCGGCGCGATTCCCGCCTGGCCCTATAGCCGCAGCTGGGGTCCTTACCCGAGCGGGGGGCTGGGGTTGATTCTTCTGATCGTCGTCATTCTCATGCTGTTGAAAGTGGTCTGACGCACGTGTCGGACTGCTCAGGATGAGACCTCAAGACTTTGTGGACTTAGCGGGTGCGCATGTGTGGCACTCCAGGTCGAAAGCAGCGTTGACGAGCGCGATGTGCGAGAAGGCCTGAGGAAAGTTCCCCAGCAGCCGTTGTGTCTTCGGGTCGTACTCCTCGGAAAGAAGCCCGAGATCGTTGCACAAGGGCAAAAGGCGCTCGAACAGTCTACCGGCATCCTCGGCGCGGCCAATTGCCTTAAGGCTGCTCACCATCCAGAAGCTGCACGCGAGAAATACGCCTTCTCCGGGTGGGAGCCCGTCGTTGGTTTTCGACGTGTCATACCGCCAGACGAATCCATCCACAGTCAATTCGCGCTCCACTGCCTCGACGGTTCCCCGAACGCGCGGATCATCACCCGGAAGAAATCCGACGAGCGGCATCAAAAGCAGCGCCGCATCGAGCTGGCCGGAGCCGTAAGACTGAACGAAGCACTTCTTTTCCTGGTTGTAAGCATTTCTGCAAATCTCTGCATGAATCGTGTTGCGAACCAACTCCCACTCAGCCAGGGGAGCCTTGTAATTCAGGTTTTTCGCGATCTTCACGGCGCGATCGAAGGCGACCCAGGCCATCATCTTCGAGTAGGTGAACTGCTGTGGGCCGCCACGCGTTTCCCATATTCCCTCGTCGGGCTCACGCCAGATCTTCTCGAGGTGCTCCAGCAGCAGAACCAGAACGCGGAAATCGCCCTCGCCGTGGACGGCGAGGCTCCGTTGCGCGTGGTAGAAACAGTCGAGCATTTCACCATAGATGTCGAGCTGCACCTGCGTCGAGGCGGCGTTTCCAACGCGTACCGGTCTCGAGTTTTCATAGCCTGGGGAGCCATTCCGCCTCCCATTCGATAAGCTGCCTTTCGCCTCTGAGCCCATACATGATCTGCACTTGATCGGGACTGCCCGCCAGCGCGCGCAGCAGCCAATCCTGCCAGGCTGTTGCCTCATCGCAATAACCGGCATTGACGAGAGCCAGCAGGCATAAGGTGGTGTCGCGAAGCCAGCAATAACGATAGTCCCAATTGCGCACGCCGCCGATCAGCTCAGGCAACGAGGTAGTCATAGCGGCCACCAGGCCGCCAGTAGGCCGAAAGGTCATGGCTTTTAGGGTGATAAGCGATCGCTCCACGATTTCGCGGTAGCGGCCCCGATAGGTCAACTGGCGGGTCCATGGAATCCAGAAGTTCTCTGTGTCTCGCTCAGCCTGGGCAGGCATCGATGGGTGCAGGCTCGGGCTCATAAGAGATTCCGTAGGTCAGCGTGAACCAGATGCGTTGGCCTGCGTCGACTCGGAAGTCGGCGACTGTTTTGAAGTCTTCGCCATGAACAGGCACCGATGCGTGAAGCATCACCAAGCTGGGGCCGGCTACCGCGCGAATGCCATCCTCGATTGCCGTAACCCATGGGAAGCGTGCGGCCATAATCGAACCGCAGGGCCAGCTCCATGCGAAGCGACAGGTTTCCCCGAAGGCCTTCAACAATGCGCACGACATCGGAGTAGCGCTCGCGAATCGGCATGAAGTCGATGAGCTTGACTGCGCCTTCATCGCTTTCGAACGTGGTCTCAAGGATCAGTGTGTGGTCGCGATACTTACGCGTGGAGGTATAGGAGCCATCTGCCGGACCGATGCGCCAATAGCCATTTTCTTCCGTTCCAAGCAACGCACAGAAGCAGGCTTCCGAGGAGAAAGTAGGCCAGCAGAGCCAGTCGATGGAACCATCTTTATTCACGAGCGCAGCCGTCTCGCAGTCGCCCAGGAGCGCGTAATCCTCGATTCTCGCAGCCATAAGTCTATTGCCCGCCTTAGTTGTCGAGACTGTGCGAGATCCGTTCGACTCAGTTCGTTTGATGCAGCCAGCTTTCCAGAAACGCAATCAGTTCCTCGGGAGGCCTGATCCACGCCTGCGCCAGAGTCTCGCGAACTTCGGGCCGAACCAGGATCGTGAGCCCGCGGCCGTTCAGCGCACGAAAAGCATCCTCATCCGTGAAGTCATCGCCCAGATAGGCGATCTGCGCCTCAGTCCCTATCTCTTCGACGATGGTTCGAACCGCATCCCCTTTGTCGGGGCGCGCGACGCGCAACTCCACCCCCTGGTCGAAGTCGAGCAGGCGTAGCGGGGGCGCGTTCGCAAACGGCTTCCACAACTCCCGAATCAAGGCTGCGGCAGGCTCTGCTTTGCCAGCGGGCATCCCACGCCAGTGCATCGCGATGGCCCCCAGCTTGATCTCGGCCATCGAAATCAGTCCTGCCTCGGCGATCTTCGCCCGTGCCTGAGAGAGCAACTCCAGAGCGTTGCGGTCGATCGCAAATTTCTCAAAGCTCCCGTCGAGCATCAACCGTTCGAGGCCGCCTGCACCCCACATTTCCACACGCAAAGGAGCGAGCAGCGATTTCAACTCTGCCACCGGACGTCCGCTGACGACTGCCAGCCGCGTCTTTCCGGAATCGGCGATCCTTTCAAGCGCGGACAGAATTCCACAGTAAGGAAGCGCGTGGAAGCGATCTACCTGAAACGGTGCAAGCGTGCCATCGTAGTCAAGGAGAAGCGCAGCCGAGGGCGCGTCCCTTAATCGCTGCATGAATTCCGAGACGTCAAATTGCGACATGGTTCTCAACAGAAGTTCGTTCGGAATGGTTCCCGTTCCCGCTCGGGCCCAAGCGCAACTCGTAGAGCGCGCCGATGAGGCTGCTGGCCCACCAGTAAATGTTGTGTTCTTTCACCGTGGCACGCATGCGCCGCATGCGCTCCGATCTCTCGCCGGCATCCATCCTGAGTACCTGAGCGATGGCTTCTCCCGTGGCTTCGATGTCGTACGGGTTCACGATCATCGCGTCGCGCAGCTCGCGCGATGCGCCCGTGAAGCGGCTCAGGATTAGCATTCCCTGCTCCTTCTCCTGCGCTGCGACGTACTCTTTGGCCACCAGGTTCATTCCGTCGTGCAGCGATGTGACCATGCAAAGATCGGCGATGCGGTAAAAACGCTGTACTTCGTCCCGGTCGTGCTGACGGAGCAGCAAGACAATCGGCTTCCATCGGCCGCGCTCGAAACGGGCGTTAATGCGGGTGGCCTCGAATTCAACTTCGCTCTTGAAATCCGTGTAGCGCTTGATCTGGGTGCGCGTAGGCGCCGCCAGCTCAATGAATGTAAACCTGCCCTGGTACTCGGGGTATCGTACAAGGAACGATTCGACGGCCTGAAAGCGCTCGACGATCCCTTTCGTGTAATCGGCGCGATCCACGCCGATCCCAATCCAGTCTGTCTGCAGGCGCAATTCCTCAAGAGCCGTTTTGCGCTCTTCGCCGGCGCTCCTGCTGCCCGTCTGCCCGGAAGTGTCCTTCATCTCCACGCTGATCGGAAAGGGGAGAACGTGCGACTGGTGCTCGTTGCGATTGACGGTGAAATGCTCCCAATCGATCCGGGCCTCCAGCGCGTGGTTCACGGTGTTGAGGAAGTTGATGCAGTGCGCCCTCACATGGAAACCGATCAGGTCTGCGCCCAGCAGTCCATCCAGCAACTGGCATTGCCACGGGCAGATCTCAAACGATTCCGGATTGGGCCATGGAATGTGCCAGAAGATCGCCACTCTTGCGTGCGGCAGGCGCTCCTTCAACATGCGAGGCAAGAGAGTGAAATGGTAGTCCTGGACCAGCACGAGAGGCTGCTCATCGCCGGCTATCTCCTCGATCAGGACATCGGCGAATTTTCGATTCACGCGCTGATACATCTCCCAATCGGAGGCACGGAATGTGGGGCGCGTATGGGCAATATGGCAGAGCGGCCAGATGCCTTCATTGGCAAATCCGTAATAGTAGCCGGCTTCCTCCTCCGGGCTCAGCCAGACGCGGCGCAGCGTATAGCGCGCCTCGCCAGGCGGCACGCGCAACCTGTCGCTTGAATCCACGGTCTCGGCATCGGCGTTCCCGCTGCCAAGTGCAACCCAGGTGCCGTCGCAGGCGCATAGCACTGGTTCCAGGGCGGCCACAAGCCCGCTCGCCGGAGCCGAAACCACGATGCCGTTGTTGCTGTGCGTGTGTACATAAGGCTCGCGATTGGAGACAACGTAGAGCTTGCCTTCGCCCAGCTTGCCGCGCACAAAGGCGGCCAGTCGCGCCGCAGTCCACTCCGACTCCTTGGCGTTCCGCAGCCGCGCTTCGGCTTCTGCAGCGCCGCGCGCCTGTTCCATGCTCCTGGCCAGCGGCGCCACTTCTCGCGTAACGGGCAGCAGGAAGTCGATTTCGCTGGAGACGGGAGGAGGCGAGTGCTGGCCCGTGCGCAATGCCTTGACCCATTCCGCCACGCGCAGAATAGGGCCGGTAAGGCTCCAACGCACGATCAGGATCGTGAGCGCCACAATGACGAGGATCTGGATCGCAATACGGATGAAGACGCTTGTCCAGGTGCGAAGGATCTGTGCGCGAATATAGGAACTGTCGTACACCACCAAGATCCCCCCGATGGTGCTCCTGTCTTGACCATGAAGAGGGATGGCCAGATCGTAGTACTGCTTGAAAATCTCCCTCGCATAACCGCTTTCGGCGCGATCGCGTTCCAGCGCGCGCGTGAGGACCTTTGGAACGCCGTGAACCATCGCTATGAGAGCGGGCGTAACAACGAGCATCGTCCCGTCCGGTTCGTATACGCCGATTCCTACCAGGTGCTCGCGATCGCTGAAGCGCCGGACCAGGTTCTCCAGGCCGGTGCGATCTCCCTGGCTCAGATAAAGCTCGGCAGTGCCGGCAAGACTTTCACCCAAAGTGCCGGCCTTTCGTTCCAGATCGCCGCGCAAGGCATACTTCTCGGTCCTGGTTTCGCGCCAGGACGAGACGAGGGACACGAACGTCACTCCGATCACCAACGCGGTGATTAATCGCCAGCTCAGAATTCTCATATCAACTGCACGCGTCAGAAATGGCCACGGAGCCTGTTCAGAACGAAGCCGATGGGGCTCGATGAGCACTCTCGAAATGGAAAAGAGCTTTTGCTCTTAAAGCAATGATCGAGAGGTCATTGGCAGCAGCTATCAACCAGCCTCTAATCCGAGTGCGCACTATGTTGTTGGATGCAGGCTCGAGCGAAAGCGGAATCCCCTGCGCGGCATCCTTCATCAGGGGCCACGGGCGGCCCAGGCAACTACGTCGGCTGAAAACCGCATCAGAAAGAGGGGTTTATCCGCGCCGTCGAGGGTTCGGTTTGCCTTGTCACTCTACTCTCTGATCTCCGCGAAAGGAGGGGAGAATCGGCATGTGGGAACAAATCGAGAGAGCGCTGCACGATTCGTTCGTTCGCGTGCTCACCGAGATCGCCACGCTTCTGCCCGCTGTGGTGTCGCTCTTGCTGGCCGTGGCAATCTGCGGGCTGCTGGGCTTTTTCTTTGCCTGGATTGTACGCAAGGTTCTTGTTTTTTTCCGGTTCGACGATCGCATGAGGGCGAACCCATCGGCGGTACTGACCCAATGGTGGACGCCGGCGCAAAGTCTCTCGCTTGCTCTTTCGCGAGCCGTGTTCTGGATTGGCATTTTTCTCGGGCTGGTGCTGGGTATTGCCTCTTTTGATGCGGCATATACGCCGTCCACGCATTTCGCCGCGGAGCTTTATCCTTACCTGACGCATATTGTGAGCGCAGTCCTGATTCTGCTCGCAGGCACCATTGTGGCGCGCTTCCTTGCCCGCAGCGTTTTGATCGGCGCCGTCAATATGAACCTGCAATACGCACGCCTCCTGAGCCAGGGCGTCAAGTGGCTGGTGCTGGTCCTCGCCGTTGCCATGGCCCTTGAGCATCTGCAAATCGGGGGCGCCATCGTTGGACTGGCTTTTGGAATTCTCTTCGGCGGAATCGTATTGGCGTTGTCGCTGGCCATCGGTCTCGGCTCGAAGGAGATCGTGAGCCGATCACTGGAGCAAGACGTCCGCCCCCCAGTTGAGCCCACACGGCCCGTCAGGCACTTTTAGATAGAAAGGCGATCAGAGCTCGTAGCCTTGCTTGAGCTCGCATTGATAGATAGAGTTCATTGCATTCATTCCCTTCCTGACGGCGCAGGTTGCCCAACTCAAGTCGAGATCGGGGCCCAGCGGAAAGACAACTTCATTCCCGCCCAACTGGGCCATCAGGCTTGTACCTTCCGCGTCCGGGGGGACGGTGAAACTGAAACCGTCGCCAAACACCACCGGATACGATATGCGCACTTCAGAAATGAGGCTGGTGTGAAAGACCTCGGCCTGCACCAAAAAAGTGGCTGTATCAGACCAGTCCAGCGCTGTCACCTTAATCACCCGGCCACCCTGAGCAAACCCGTTTGCGTCGATTCGGGTGAAAGGGCAGGGCCCCGCGATGCAGGTGGCTCTGGCGTCGCGAAACTCATTCCCGGCGCCGGCATCGATCTCGATGGAGCTACTGGAGGCCTTCCAGCGTCCGTCAGGGGAACAAGCAGTCTGATGGCGGTTGCAGGGAAGGTTTCCCTGGTTAACCACTTCGAATGTCTTTACCGCGCTTCCAACATTTTCTTGATGGTCAGAGTTCACCGTGTATCGGACGCGAATGTTGGATACGGCCGTTCCTCTATTCAATTCCCTTCCCGGGCCTGCCCAGCTTTTGGAGTCATGGCGGCTACGATCAGTTCCCGCAGCGAAGAGCGGAACCGGATGGTCACCGGCATTTCGAGGGGTTCGTATCCGGGGTGCTGGAACCCGAGCGTCACGGTTTGCCCCGGCAAAACCGTGCCGGGAATTGCGATGCGAAAGTACCCCGACGAGTCGGATTCTGTACTTAACCTTGAGCTGCCGTAGCTGACGGTAATCGCGACCCCGGCGATCGGCTGCCGCTTGCGCGGGTCGGAATCGACTCGGATGACCGCGCCCTGGATCACTGACCAGCGAGGCCTCCAATGACGCACCGCAAGGATCAGCAGGACAACGGCCGCGGCGCCGGCGGCAATGGCGATCCAGACTGTTCGCCTGCGGGTCATGGTTTTCGCTTTGCCCTCCCCATCTTTGGACGCGGCCCTTGATGGATTTGCTGCTTTTTCAAATAACCTCGGACTGGAATTCCGCATCTAAGACGCGGGGGAGCTTTGGACGGGGCGCGGCGAATATCGCGACGGAGGGTGCTGGGCCAGCTCTCATGCCTTCCCCTGGGGCTGCCGCTGGCACGGTTCGTTGCTCTCGCCGATACGGGCGCGCTCGAGGAGCCGTGGGACCGGCCGGGGGCTGCAGAGTCCTCCTATGCGGCTCTGAGCTCGCCGCTTGCTCCGCAGGACGACAAGCTGCTTGATGATCTGGAACGGGCGTGTTTCCTTTTCTTTTGGGAGCAGGGAAACCCTCAAACCGGTTTAATCAAGGATCGCTGCAACGTCCGGGGAGAAGACACGACCCTGGCCGCCAGCATAGCTTCTACAGGTTTTGGCCTTACGGCGATTTGCATCGCCGACAAGCGCGGTTTCATCAGCCATGCGGCCGCGCGCCTGCGGGTGGTTCGCACTCTCTCTTTTCTTTGGCACAAACTGCCTACGCACCGCGGCTTCTTCTTTCACTTCGCCAACCTGAATACAGGCGAAAGAATGTGGGACTCGGAGGTTTCGTCCGTCGATACGGCGATTCTGCTTTGCGGCGTGCTCACGTGCAGGCAGCACTTTGCCGGCGACGGCGCAATCGCCGAACTGGCGCACGCCATCTTCGATCGCGTGGAATGGACCTGGCTTTCAGAGGACACCAGGCTGATCTCGATGGGCTGGACACCGGAGTTGGGTTTTATCCAATCGCGCTGGGACTTCTACAGCGAACTGATGATGATCTATCTGCTGGGCATGGGCTCTCAGTCGCATCCCTTGCCTAAAGACACGTGGGTGGCCTGGAAGCGCACGACGTTCGAATACGACGGGATGCGCTATATCGGCTCGTTTGCGCCGCTGTTCGTGCATCAATACTCGCAGGCGTGGTTCGACTTCCGGCGCAAGCGCGACCACTATGCGGACTATTTTCTGAATTCGGCGATTGCAACCGAAGCGCATCGCCGCTTCTGCGTGGATTTGAACACGCAGTTTGTCGACTACAGCAATGCGTTATGGGGCATTACGGCGTCCGATTCGCCGCGGGGATACGTGGTGTGGGGAGGACCGCCGGCCATGGGACCGATCGACGGATCCATTGTTCCGGCCGCAACAGGCGGCTCGCTTCCCTTCCAGCCGCAAGCGACTTTGCGAGTCCTCAGGACCATTCGCGATCACTACCCGAACGCATGGTGCCGTTACGGCTTTGTAGATGCCTTCAACCCGCTCACCGACTGGTACAACAGCGACGTGATCGGCATCGACACCGGCATCACGATGCTGATGGCCGAGAACCTGCGCACCGGCTTTGTCTGGGATACGTTCATGAAGAACCCCGAGGCGCAGCGAGGCATGGCCGGCGCGGGATTTGAAACCTACGTGTCGAAGGCCACGTAGCAGTGCGCCGAAACCCCTGATCCAGCGGTTCCAGTGCACTGCTGAAAGCGCAGCTAAAAGAGGTGGCGCCGATTGGTGGCCCTGCTCAGAGGCTACCCCAGGCCGGCCGCAAAGCTGTCAGGGCAGCACTTTGACCAGCACAAGCGAGTTGGGCGAAAGATGAATGGAGATCCTTCCATTTGTGAGCCTGTCCTCTTGTGGCGGCGGCAGCGCCGTGGCGCGATTCAACTGCTCCACCTGCGCGGGAGTCGGATCCTGCGGGCTGCCCATCGCCGCATATTGCCTGAGGACATTGCCATGATCGTCGTCCACGCGCTGAATCGTCACGCGCGCGCTCGCGGAGGTGTGCCGGAACTCGAGGTCGATGTTTTTTTCAGCCGCGCGCCCGCCAGGATCAACCAGATTCCAGGCCGCGACTTCAATCTCTCCGCCCGTGTTTTCGGTGGCGATCACGTCCTGCGACGGATTGGTCAGGCGCTCGGCGCCCAACTCATGCAGCAGCTCGTACGCATAATAGCTGGGCTTATTGATTCCACCTTTCGCGCGCAATCCGAACATGCCGACAAAAGGCTTCGCAATCGGCCCGCCTTCTTCGAAGACATCGGAGAAGGTCCAGAACGACATCGAGCTCACGAGGCCGTCGCACTGGCGTATCGTGTTGGCCAGCGCCGGCCCGACGAAGGTCATGTCGCGCGCTTCCATCTCTCCCTGCACATTCCACTCGGTGATGAAGAGCGGAAGGTGGGGCGTAGCCGAGGCGGCGATTTCGCCTTGCACCTTTGCGGCCGCGCGGCAAACCCGCTCATCCATGGGAATGTCTTCATTTGTGCCGAAGAGATTCTCGACCGTATCGTCGGCGTAGGCGTGTGTGGAGACGAAGTCCACGGGAACCTGGTTGTCGGCGGCGAACTTCAGAAAATCGCCGACCCAGTCCGCGGCTGCCGTCGCGGGACCGCCTACGCGCAACTCAGGGCTGACGCTTTTCAAAGCGCGCGCCGTATGCGCGTAGAGATCGAAGTACGATTTCTGGCGGGGAATGCCACCCCAAAAATCGATGTTCGGCTCATTCCACACCTCGAAATACCATTGTGAAACTTCGCCGATGCCATAGCGATCGACGAGGTGCTGCGCAAAGTGCCGTATGAGGTCGTCCCAACGGTCCATGCTTTTGGGCGGCGATACATTGGGCTTGTACCAGAACGGGTGCAGGGCATCGGGATTGAAAGCGAGCTTGCGGGGCATGAAGCCGATCTCGACAAAAGGCCGCACTCCGTTTTTGAGCAATCCATCGTAAATTTGATCGACGTAGGAGAAGTCGTAAACGGGATTGCCGTGCTCATCTTCGCTGTAGACGCCGACCTCATCGTGGAAGATGGCGTGGAAGCGGACGTAGCGAAAATCTGCCACCTGTTTCACCGCCCGAAGGTCGTCGCGGTAGCTCTCGCGGAGCGAAAGAATCGCCCGCCCGGAGCCGAACATCTGTTCCCAGAAATGCGGGAAAGGCATTCGCGCACCTTGCGCGTCTATGATGACTGTTTCCTGCGCCGAGACGGCGGATGCGGCGGCAAGGAAAATACATAGGGTAAGCCACAGACGGGCAGGAAATTGAGATTTTGCAGGCTTTCTTCTTACAAGACTCGATGTTCTGACCGGCGCTCGATTGCGGGGATCGAAAGGATCGTTCATATCGAGTTAGAGAGAATTCCCGGGCAGCCCGCTTCAGGTTTCGCTTGCGGTTAGGACAAAAACCGCTGGCAGCGGGGCTGAGGCTGCTGGTTTCCTCTCTCGGCGTAGTTCTAAAGTCTTGTTTCTTTCTTGTAACTAACCCGCTGGTCGTAGTCCATTGAATTCCAGAGGCTGTGTTCTTCAATGCTTCTTTCGACTGGTGAATTCGCGCGTAATAGCATGGCAACTCCTGCTATGGAGAAATAGCAGGGGCATACAACTCCATTGCGCGGAGGGACCTTCGCCGGGCGCAGTCGCGGGCCTGCGGCTGCATTGCAAGACAGCTGTCCCGCTGTGCAATACCGTCATATCTCATGCAAGAGAACAACTTACCATTTGTCCCCAAAAAGTATTTCCATCTTCGAAAACACGCAAGTATCGTCGATGCATAGACCAGGCTTAAAGAGAAAGCCATTCCCGAGAGGGTGCGAATCATGGCATCAGCCAAAGCGCAACTGTCACCTGTTCTGCTTGCACTGGAGAAGGTGATCCGGCAGGCCGCCGGGAAAGATTCCTCGTTTGCCCGCCTTTTGCGAGAGAAGAACCTGAGCGTGCAAGTCAAATTGCGCGATGATTCCCAGGGGCGGCTGCTTCTCTTCCGTGACGGAAGTGTGAACTCCCGCAAGGGCAACCATGCGGGCGCCGATATCACGCTCTCCTTCCAGACGGCCGAGCTTGCGGCTCGAATCTTGAAGACCCAGCACGACCGGTTGGATTTTTTGCATGCGGTTAAGAACTTCCAGATGACTGCCGAGGGCGCCAATGAAAACGTCGTCTGGTTCTGGCAGATGCTGAATGGGATCCAGCAAGCGGGGCTCGAGCATGGGAGAGTCCTGGACGGAGGAGAACGCCGCTATACGAGCAACACCAACGGAGGGCCGGTTTTTGTCGACGTGAAAGATGGAAAGATCCTGCGCATCACGCCGATTGAGTTTGACTCGGGCGACGCCCAACCGTGGACAATCGAGGCGCGCGGAAGAAAATTCACTCCGCCGCGGAAGACAACCGTCAGCCCGCACACCATGGCCTGGAAATCGATGGTCTATTCGCCCGACCGGGTACTGTATCCGATGAAGCGAGTCGATTTCGATCCCAACGGCGAACGCGACCAGCAAAACCGCGGCATTTCCGGCTACGAGCGCATCAGCTGGGACGAGGCGCTGGACCTGGTTGCCGGAGAAATCCAGCGCGTGAAGCGCGAGCACGGGCCGGGCGCCATCATGAGCAGTAGCGGCTCCCATCATACGTGGGGCAATCTTGGCTACTGGTTGAGCGCCCGCAATCGCTTCTTCAATCTCGTCGGCTCGACCACCGTGGTTTTCAACCCCGACAGCTGGGAAGGCTGGGTCTGGGGCGCCGCGCATCACTGGGGACACAGCGGGCACAATGGCGGTGGTGAAACCTACGGCACCGTCGAGGATTGCCTGCAAAATGCCGAAATGATCGTTTTCTGGTCGTGCGATCCCGAGGCTACCGGCGGGGTCTACGGCGCGCACGAAGGCACGGTCCGCCGCCAGTGGCTGAAAGATGTGGGCATTCCCTGCGTGCACATCGATCCCTATTGCAACCACACGGCGGCGTGGCTGGGCGGCAAATGGCTGGCGCCAAAGCCGGGCAGCGACAGCGCCATGGTGCTGGCCATTGCGCAAGTGTGGATGACGGAAGGCCTCTACGACAAGGAGTACGTCGCCACCCGAACCGTTGGCTTCGACAAGTGGAAAGCATACGTCCTGGGCCAGGAGGACGGAGTTTCAAAGACCCCGGAATGGCAAGAAGCTGAGACGGGCGTTCCGGCAAAGGATGTGCGCGCGTTGGCGCGCGCATGGGGCACGAAGCGCACCTACCTGGCTGCCGGCGGATTGAACGGTTTCGGGGCCGCGTGCAGAACCGCTACAGGAACCGACTGGGCACGGGGAATGGTCTGCCTGATGGCCATGCAGGGACTCGGCAAGCCCGGCGTGAATATCGGCTGCCTGCAACAGGGTACGCCGGTGGACACGCGGTTCTATTTTCCTGGGTACTCGGAAGGCGGCTTGGCAGGCGATCTGGCGGGCACGGGAATGGCGGGCCAACTCTTCCAGAGGATGCCGCAACTAGGGATTACGAACACTGCGCAACAGCGAGTGCCGCGGCTGAAGATTCCCGAAGCCATTATGGAAGGCCAGTGCGAAGGCTATCCAACCGATCCACGGACGGTTGAAGGCCAGTTCTTCAAATTCAAGTACCCTTCCCCCGGTCACTCGCCGGTGAAGATCTATTACAAAACCGGTGGCTCCAACTTCGGCACTATGCCCGACAGCAACCGCTACGTGCGCATGTACCGCACCGACAAGCTGGAGTGCGTGATCAGTCAATCCATCTGGCTGGAAGGAGAAACCAAATTCGCAGACATCATTCTGCCCGCATGCACCAACTTCGAGCGGTGGGACATCAGCGAATTTGCCAACTGCAGCGGGTACATCTACCACTCATTCACGCAGTGCAATCACCGCGTAGCTGTGCTGCAGCACAAATGCATCGAGCCGCTGGGCGAATCGAAATCGGACTTTCAGATTTTCCTTGAGATCTCAAAGCGGCTCGGCCTGGGCTTTCTTTTCTCCGAGGGCTCGGATGAACTTGACTGGTGCCGGCGCTTTTTCGATGCGACCGATCTGCCGACGCAAATTTCATGGGAAGAGTTTTTGAGGAAGGGCTACTACGTGCTGCCGGCGCCCACTGAGGCGATGCGCGATCCCGTCTCGTACCGCTGGTTTGCCGAAGGCCGCCCTAAAGATACGCCTGACCCTTCTCCGCTGCCGGGAAGCTACAGTGAACAGCTCGGCCATGGGCTGCAAACGCAAACCGGCAAGCTGGAATTCGAATCGTCGAGCCTCAAGCGATTCTCCCCCGACGAACCGGACCGGCTGCCCATCCTCAAGTACGTTCCGGCATGGGAGGGCCCCCACGCGACCCAGCTTTACGCAAAATACCCCCTGCACCTGATCAGCCCGCATCCGCGCTTTACCTTCCACACCCAGAGCGACGGAAAAGACTCGACGATTAACGACATCCGTGACCATCGCATCCTGATTGACGGCTACTATTACTGGATCGCGCGCATCAACAGCCGCGATGCCGCCGCGCGCGGCATCCGCGACAACGATCTTGTCAAACTTTTTAATGACCGGGGGACGGTGATCTGCGCCGCGCAACTGACGGAGCGCGTGCCGCCGGGGATGGTGCACTCCTACGAAGCTTCGGCGATCTACGATCCGGTGGGGGAGCCGGGGCGGTCGGCCGATCGCGGAGGATGCGTCAACCAGCTGACTCCCAGCCGCATGATCATTGAGAAATCCCACTCCATGTCACCGTGTTCATGCCTGATTGAGGTGGCCAGATGGGACTCCGCTGCCGGCCTGGAAACTCCCAGGGCCGAGGAGGCGCATTCATGAAGACCTGGCGGATCATCGTCGATATAGACCGCTGCCTCGACTGCAACAACTGCACTCTGGCCTGCAAAGACGAGCACGTGGAGAACGACTGGCCGGGTTACACCGCCGCCCAGCCACGCCACGGGCAGCGCTGGATCGATGTCAAGTGCACTGAACGCGGGCAGTTTCCGCTGATCGATGTCGCTTACATGCCGGTGATGTGCATGCATTGCGAAAATGCCCCGTGCGTCAAGGCGTCGGATGGCGCGATCACGCGGCGTGCGGATGGAATTGTCCTGATCGACCCCGTAAAAGCGAAGGGCCGGCGAGATCTCGTTGCATCCTGCCCCTATGGCCTGATCTGGTGGAATGAAGCGGAGCAGGTCCCGCAGAAGTGCACCTTGTGCGCGCACCTGCTCGACAACGGGTGGAAGCAGCCGCGCTGCGTGCAGGCCTGCCCAACCGGAGCGCTCGAGGTTGTGCAACTCGACGATGATGCGATCGAGTGCAAAGTGGAAGCCGAGAAGCTGGAATGCCTGCATCCCGAATTCAACACGAAGCCGCGGGTCTACTACCGGAATCTGTACCGCTATGCCTCCTGCTTTATCGGCGGCAGCGTTGCGGTCACGAAGGATTGTATCCAGGAGTGCCTTGCGGGCGCCGATGTTTCCCTCTTCCACAATGGACGCGAGGTGGGGAAGACGGCGACCGACGTTTTCGGCGATTTCAAATTTGACTCCCTTGCCGCGGGCGAGGAGTACACCGTCGAGATTGCTGCCGGCGGCCGGCAGGCAAAGACTCTCACCGTCAAAAATATGGAGAAGAACTCGAGCCTGGGAACGATCTTGCTGTGAGTTGAGTTGGCTGCGTGATTAAGCGATCCCGCCCCGGAGGGGCGCGCCGAATTGATTTCTCCTTAAACCAAAAGCTCCGTGCCCCGTCCTTGCGCTTTTTTTCTGGCGCAAGGGCGGGAGACCGGCATGCGCGTGCCAGCGCCGTCCAAGTCGTCCGCGGCCCTATAATTTACAAGGGACAAGAGAAATCACACCAGACTCTTCTCACCCCAAGTTTGCCATTTTGAGGGATTTATGGCCGCGCTGATTGAAGCCATCGACGTAAAACGCAAGATGTATTTCGAGTTTGAGAACACGCCTTATTACTGCATGGATGTGGAAGTTTCCACGCCCACGGCGCGCGGCGGCCAGACGCTGGTCCGGCTCAAGATGCGCAACCTGCTCACGCGGGCCGTCTTCGACAAGACTTTCAAGGCCGGCGAACGCTTCAAGGAACCCGATCTGGAGGAGGTCGAAGCCTCATACCTTTACAGCGACGGGGAGGGCTCCTACTTCCTCGACCAGGGGACTTTCGAGACGCACACGCTTTCGACCCAGATGATGGGCGATGCGCTGGAGTTTCTGGTGGAGGGCACCCTGATTCAGTTGCAGAAATTCAACGGAAACCCGATCGGACTCGAGTTGCCCGAGAAGGTGGAGCTGACCGTTGTCGAAACCGAACCCGGTGTGCGCGGCGACACCAGCGGCAACGTGACCAAAGCAGCGCGCCTGGAGACAGGCCTGACCATTAAGACTCCGCTTTACATTCAGCAAGGCGAAAAAGTAAGGGTGTATACGGAGACGCGCGAGTTCGCGGGACGGGCCTGAAAACTCCAAAAACGGTCTAAGTCCTGTTCCCTCCCCGGTCCCCAACTGCGAGGGACCGGGGGCACCCTCGATTCAATAAACTGTTCTCTTTAATAAACTGCTCTCTGAGCTTCGCCGCTCTCAGAGATTCCCCGATCGTGATTCCTCCAAATACCCCAGCCACTCTTCCATCCCCGCGCCTGTTTTCGCGCTGGTTTCGAAGATGCGAATGCCGGGGCGGATCTCGCGGATGTTATGAAGAGCGAGGTCGCGGTTGAATTCGCAGGCGGCTGCCAGATCGATCTTGGTGATGACGGCGGCATCGGCAGAGTTGAAGAGGGTGGGATATTTGAGCGGCTTGTCCTCGCCTTCTGTGACGCTCAGCAGGGCAACGCGGATCTTTTCGCCGAGATCGTAGCTCGAAGGACAGACCAGGTTGCCGACGTTTTCGATGAAGAGGTAATCGACGGCGTCCAGAGTGACGCCCTCCCAGACCTCCAGGTGCTTGCCGATCATCTCCGCGTCAAGATGGCAAATGCCGTGCGTATTGATCTGGCGCACCGGGGCGCCGCTCGAAGCAAGCCGCCGCGCGTCGTTGTCGGTTTCAAGATCGCCCACCAGAGCAGCGGCCCGCGCGCCGCGCGCTCGCAACTCGCGCAGCGTCCGCTCGAGGAAAGTGGTTTTGCCGGTGCCGGGGCTCGAAACCAGGTTCAGCACCAGCACACCGGCCGCATGGTAGCGGTGGCGCAACTGGGCAGCCAGTTCGTCGTTCTTCTTCAGGATTCCCCGCCGCAGTTCCACGATTCGCGTGGTCATTGCTTTTCCTCCGCCTCGTCGTCGATTTCGAAGGATTCAATTTCGAGCTCGCGCCCCTGGCGCAGATCGGCTGATGGCTCGCCGCAACGCGGGCAGCGGAAGCTCTGTACGCCCGGGAGTTCCTCGTCTGCGCCGCAATGCTCGCAATGCACCACCGCGGGCAGCGTGCGAATTTCCAGCGCGGCTCCAGCCAGAGGAGTTCCCTCCGTGGCAAGCTGCCAGCAGAACTGGAGCGCATCTTCGACCACGCCGGCCAGAGCGCCGATGCGAAGCTGCACCGATTTCACGCGCGCGCCTGAATGGGCCGAGGCGGCCTCGGTTACCGACTCCACAATGCTGGCAGCAATGGAAAGCTCGTGCATGGCAAGCTCTACGGCGCCCCTTACGGGGATTACCGTTGATTTAACTTTATGCTCCCGCACGCCTATTGGGAAAAAACTCGGGGAGTGCCAACACGAGAAACGCTGAGCGAGTTCGATCGACGGTCAATGGCACAATTGAAACAAGGAGCTTCTTCGATGCCTGCCGACACGACAGCGCGCCACGACGACAATCTCGCATCCTCCGCATCCCGCCTTTCGCTAAGCCTGCTCGCGCCCGAAATCTTCCAGTCGGAGATACGCGCCATGAGCGTGGAGTGTGAGCGCCTGGGCGGCATTAATCTTTCCCAGGGCGTTTGCGACACGCCGGTGCCGGAGGTGGTGCAAGAGGGCGCCGTTCAGGCCATGCGCGACGGCCACAATATTTATACGCGCTGCGACGGCATCGCCAGGCTTCGCCAGGCCATTGCGCAAAAGCAACGGCGCGATTACGGACTGGACTACGACCCCGACCGCGAAGTGATGGTTTCCAGCGGCGCCACGGCCGGGCTGCACGCCGCGGCGATGGCGCTGCTCAATCCGGGCGATGAGGTGCTGGTCTTCGAGCCCTTCTACGGCTACCACGTGAACACCTTCGACTCGCTGCGCATCAAGTGGGTGCCTGTGGAGCTGGCCGAGCCGGACTGGGCGCTCGACGTGGATGCCCTGCGCGCGGCCGTCACGCCACGCACCCGCGCTATTTTGGTGAACACTCCTGCCAATCCGAGCGGGAAGGTTTTCTCTCGCGCCGAGCTTGAGGCCGTGGCCGCTTTGGCCATCGAACACGATCTTTTCCTGATCACCGACGAGATCTACGAGCACTTCGTCTACGACGGCCGGCGGCATATTTGTCCGGCAACCTTGCCGGGAATGCGCGAGCGCACCATTGTCATTTCGGGCTTCTCGAAGATTTTCTCAATCACCGGCTGGCGGCTTGGCTATGTGATGGCCGATGCGCGCTGGATGCAGGCCATGGCGTATTTTCACGACCTCACCTACGTCTGCGCCCCTTCAGCTCTGCAGCATGGGGCCGCCGCAGGTCTCGAGCAGCTCGCGCCCGTCTTCTACACCCAGGTCGCGGCCGACCACGAGCAAAAACGAGAGCGCATGGTGAGCGCCTTGCGCGACGCGGGGCTGGAGCCGGGCGTTCCCGCCGGCTCCTACTATGCGCTGGCCCAGGCCGCGCGCCTGCCGGGCACCACGGCCGCGGAAAAAGCCCGTGCGCTGCTGGCCGCTACGGGCGTGGCCTCGGTGGCAGGGTCTGCGTTCTTCCGCCCAGGCCGCGGAGAAGATCTGCTGCGCTTCTGTTTTGCCAAAAAGGACCACGAACTGGACGAGGCCTGCCGCCGGCTGCGCAGACTCTGATGCCGGCATCCGAGTTCCATTGAGCTCTTTCCAGTCTTCCGTCCAGGATCAGGCGACCGAGCTTTCATTGGCGGAGACTGGCCCCGCGATACCCATGCCCCACGCGCCCGGCAGCGGCGCATTCCGTTCTGCGGTTGGGAGCAGCGTGCATTGCGGATCGTCCGCTCCATCCGCTTCCCGCCGCAGGATGCTTTCCATCTGCGCGCTGTTCCAACGGCAAAAAACGGTAGCGGCGATGAGCCTGAGGTCCGAGCGGAAGGTGGCGCGGGTCATGTATTCGGCATCGAGAGTTCGCTTTGCGGGGCCGACAACCGATTTGTAAAAGGTGGCGAGCTTCTGGCGGGGGATGCAATCCAGAACCTGTTGCTCGCGCGCAAAGACGATGGTGGCCATGCCGGTAATTCCGGGGCGGCAGGGCACAGCCACGGGCTCGAGCTCCGCAACCTTGGGACGCGGACCCACAAGGCTCATCTGCCCTGTGAGCACCTGCAGAAGCTGGGGCAGCTCGTCGAGTTTCGTGGAGCGCAGGAGCCGGCCGATGGGAGTGAAATGCCGATCGCGTGAGGTGGTCAGCACGGGATGCGCCTGTCTACCGTGTCCTCGGCAGGTGAGCAGAGTCCTGAATTTGACAATCGTGAAAGGGCGGCCGCCGCGCCCCACGCGCTTCTGCAGAAACAGCACCGGGCCCCGGGATGTGAGCCGGACGGCCAGTCCCACGGCCAGCAGAACAGGAATGAGAATCGGAAGAGAGCCGAGAATGCAAAGAAAATCGAAGGCGCGCTTCAGGCCGGAGCGTGTCCATGCGCTTAACGCAACATCGGAATCAAGGCGCGAAATCTCCGCGACTTGCGCGGGCCGATTCAGTAGCGCAATCCAACCAGGCTCAAGCGAACACGCACCCAAGGCAAGCCTCCAAATAGAGGTGATCGTAATCAGAGCAGATCATCGGGGGTTGAAACCAAAATTGCCAGTCAAAATCGAAGTGCGGCGTACTATTCTGTCGCCTTGTCTTCGAAAAGCCTTGTCTCAGGTTGGCTCCGGCCCGGATCGCTTCGCCTGAGCGGAATTGATTTTGAAACGCCCTGCGCTCCCTTCGAATGAGAAAGCGCAGGGCGTCTATTCACACCAGAGACGCTACGAAAAACGCGCTACGGAAGGCCTTTTGAAGCGTTCCGCAGCCTCCAGTGACGTCGCCGAGGAAACGGACTTGAGCTGCCGAGCCGATGAATTTCTCGGCCTCATCCATTCTGGGCTTGAGGCCCGACCAGATTACGACGCTGTCGGCCTGAATGGATTGCTCCTGCCCGGAGGAATCGGTATACGTCACCTTTCCACCGTTTATGTCCTTCACCTTGGTTCCCATAATGGCAGTCCAGTCCGCACTGTTCCGGTAGATGTTTTCCTGGTTCATGGTGTTATGAGCGCCATGCAACTCGGGCTCAACCAGATCCTGGTTCGGCGCCAGGATGGTCACCTTATGTCCGTCCAGAAGCATGCTCAGCCCAGCTTCCATGGCGAATTTTCCGCTGCCCACGACTACAACATTTTTGCCCAGGGCCTTCTTATTGGTGTAAACGTCCATCACGTTGAATACGTTGGCTTGCCCCTTGGCTTCCCACTCGGAGAAGACAGTCTCGGCCCCGTTCGCCACCAGCACAGCGTCGTAGCCTTTGGCCTTGATCATTTCCGGGGTAGCCTTGGTGCTCAACAGCACCTCGACTCCCTGTTTCTTTACCTGGTAGATGAGGTGTTCGTTGAGCTTCCTGTAGGTCCATCTGTACTTGGAATCGTTGGAGATTTTTTGCTGTCCGCCCAGCGCGTCGCTCTTCTCGTAGAGAGTTACCTTGTGGCCTCTCTCCGTAGCGATCAGCGCCGCCCTCATTCCGGCCGGACCGCCGCCAATCACGGCGACCTTCTTTGAGAAGTTCGGCTGAGTAATGCCTTTCAGTTGATAGGGAGGCAAGCCCCACGTGGGATTAAGAGCACATGTGCTGTACCACGGCGGTTTGCTCATGCTGATGCCGTGGCAGTCATTGCAGGCGATGCAGGGCAGTACGTCGTCGGCCCGGCCCTCCTCGAGTTTTCTTACCAGCTCAGCATCGACGAATAAGGGCGTGGTCATGCCGATCATGTCCGCCTTGCCGCTGGCAATGAATCCGTCGTTCTCCACCGGATCGTGGAAGCCGGCGGTCGGGCAGACAACGATCTTGACGCCGGCCTTCTTGATGGCCTCGGCAAAAGCCAGAGCTTTCGGTCTTCCCTCGTCCTGGCACCAGGCGTTCGGATGCTCGTCGGCCCTGATCTGGAAGATGTCTGCGATGCCTTCCAGTTTTTTCGCCTGTTCGACGGCCGACTGTATTTCGGCGGCGGTGCCTTGGGGCGTAGGAGCAGGCTCCTGTCCCATCTGCCTCCTGGGGCCAGGGTCGCGATAGGACCCGATCAGGATGAGGTTTGTCTTCTCACGGATTTTCTTAGCGACAGCCGCGCTGCCTCCCTGAAGCGAATACACGTCGTAGCCCTTGCCCTCGTATTGGATGGCATCGGCAAGGATCTCATCATCGGTTCGAGCCTGCATTCCGGGGGGCCCGCCACCGCCGGGACCACCAGCCTGTGCTCCACCGGGTCCGCCAGCCCGAGCTCCGTTTTGCGCTCCACCGGGACCGCCGCTGCCACCCGGGCCACCGCTGCCAGGCGCGCCGCCGCCGCCAGGGGCGCCTCCACCTGGTGCTCCACCGGCCTGTGCTCCACCACCGCCGGGAGCTCCTCCTCCTAGTGCTCCACCGCCGGCGCCGCCCGGCCCACCGCCTCCGGGTCCCCCGCCGGGTCCACCGCCGCTCCTGCCAGTGTTGCCTGAGAACAGGATCAGCGCCCCCTGGAAATGAATGTCGTCGATCATCTCGTTGAGATAGTTGTGTACCTGCGGAGTGTCATCCCAGGATTTATCCGAATAATGATCGTTCGCCCTCTCACCGGACATTTCTGGCGGAAACGCCGCTGCCGCTGCTGGCGCCGCTACCGCTGCTGCTGGCGCAGTTGCCGTTGTCGATGCCGTCGTCGATGCCGGCGCCGCTGCTGGTGTTGATGCCGTCGTCGCCGTCGCCGCCGGCGCGAAATGCGTGCTGACACTCACGATGGCTGCGTTTTTTGCCATGTTGGAGTAGTGGTTCCGGTACATCTCCGTCGGGTAATTCTCCGGCCCCTGCAGGAAATAGCAAGGCGATACGGTGTGCATAATCCGATTCTTCAGCCAGCGGTCACGAATCCTGAGCGGCGATAACAGATGAGAGCATCTGTTTGCCGCCGCGTTGAGTGCGGCAAGGGAAGCCCTCTCGGCTGCCACTGCCTGCGCCAGGGCATTCGGCGCCTCTGAGGCGCGCAGAGTGTTGTGCGCCGCGCCTGCGCCGCCCCCGGCAGCAAACGCCGCCAGCTTCTTACAGCTCAGCGCGCATGTAGACCCAATGGTGCCGAGCAAAAACTGCCTTCTTTGAACGAGCGATCCGAAACGACTCACGATCTTCTCCCTTCCCATCCTTAGGATTGGGGCCCTGGCAAATGTGGATTGCGGAATCAACTCTTTCCTATTCCTCCAACTGGGAAATGTCAAGGACGGAGTGGATATGGATCGCCCCACAGAGCCGAAGTCAATACCGATTCTTCCGGCCTCCGGCGAGGTGCAGGTTCCTGGGGCGTTCATCCTCGCGGTTTCGCAGGAAGGAGCGCCTGGCAGCCGCAGAAATGTCACACAATGTATCGCCGAACGAGCCCGGTTCCGGGCGCGATACGGCATGGCCGGCGGCGACCACGTCCACTTCGCCATGCAGCTCGATGGTGTCCAGATCGATCCCAAGGAATGGTGGGACCCGCACTCGATCAAGGATCACATCGCGCGCCGTGTCGATCTGCCCGGATTTAGCCAGTAGTCTCAGGCCAAAAGCAAGTCTCAGCCCGGAATTGAGCCGGTGGTCAGTGGCTTGCCGCACCTCTCTCAGCCTCCGCAGGCAGCATCAAACCTGAACAGGAGGACCAGCCATGGCTCAGTGCAGCCATCTCGACCAGGTCAGGATCACCAGCACCGGCAAGCACGTTTGCGAAGAATGCGTGAAGATGGGCGACACCTGGGTTCACTTGCGGCTGTGCCTGGAGTGCGGCAACGTGGGCTGCTGCGACTCATCAAAGAACAAGCACGCCACCAAGCATTTTCACCGCTCCAAACACCCCCTCATGCGCTCGATTGAGCCCGGAGAGACCTGGATCTGGTGCTACGTCGATGGGTTTTCCCCAGGCGAAATCCGCGGACACAGCCTCGTTTCAGCAGATTAAAGCGGGCTGATTGTCTGACTGGACAGCTCGTCATCGCCACGTTAGAGCGAAACCAGAGTAGGTGTGCCCTTTTGATGATTGTGCAAGGTCGCCGCTTCCTGCTGCTCCCACCCCAACGACGAAGACCTGTCGTCGGGGCCCCGGGGTCGCGTCGACTTGAGTGTATGGCTTCTGGGTACAGTCACACTGGTTTCGCTTTAGCCCGGACAACCAAAGCGCGGGCGCCGTTCATCCAACCCTCATCCGATTTCGGATGAGGGGACCTATGTCCACCCGGCCCGCACTCAGCGCGCTTGATGCCAATACCCAGACGTTTCCCGTCCTGACGCCCTCCCAGCTTGAGCGCGTTCGCGCCGCCAGTACAGTGCGCAGGGTGAAGCCGGGCGAAGTCCTGTTCAGTCCCGGCGACATGAACATCCATTTCTTCGCCGTGCTTTCCGGGCGCATGGAAATTGTCCAGCCCAGCTTCAGGGGAGAACGGCTCATCATCACGCACGGCCCCGGCGAGTTCACCGGTGAAGTGAACATGATCGCCGGCCAGCAGTGTTTCGTGCTTGGGCGAGTGACCGAGGCCGGTGAATTTTGCGAGATGAGCGTCGAAGATCTTCGCGGCTTGATCGGCCGCGATGCCGAGCTTAGCGAGATCTTCATGCGGGCTTTCATTTTGCGGCGCGTAGCCCTGATCACGAACAATCTGGGCAATGTCATTCTGCTCGGCTCGCGTCACTCGGCCGCCACGCTGCGGCTGCGCGAGTTCCTCAGCCGCAACGGATACCCTCTGACCTACGTCGATCTCGACACCGACAAACAATCGCAGGAACTTCTGGACCGTTTTTCCATTGAACTGAGCGAAATCCCGGTTGTGATCTGCGCCAACACCGGCAGAGTCTTACGCAACCCGACCACGCAAAAGCTGGCCGAGTGCCTGAAGATGAACGTGAATGTCGACGAAGCTCACATCCGCGATCTAGTCATCGTCGGTGCGGGGCCGGCCGGACTCGGTGCGGCGGTCTATGCAGCTTCCGAAGGGCTCGATTCTCTCCTCATTGAATCCGAAGCCCCGGGCGGCCAGGCCGGTTCAAGCTCGAAAATCGAAAACTATCTTGGGTTCCCGACCGGCATCTCCGGCCAGGAACTGGCCAGCCGCGCTCTTCATCAAGCCCAGAAATTCGGCGCGCAAATGATGGTGGCTCACGACATCGTGAAACTGAACTGCGATCAGAGGCCGTACCAGGTCATTCTCGATGACGGCAAGAGCGTCTCGGCCCGCGCCGTCGTGATTGCCACAGGCGCGCAATACAACAGGCCGAATATCGAAAATCTGCAGAAATTCGAAGGCCAGGGCGTCTATTACGGCGCTACTTTCATGGAATCCCAACTCTGCGAGGGCGAAGACGTCATCGTCGTCGGCGGTGGCAACTCGGCCGGGCAAGCCGCGGTCTACCTCTCGCAAACCGCGCGCAAGGTCTACATGCTCGTCCGTTCCGCGGGACTCGCAGAAACCGCGTCGCGTTACCTGATCCAGCGCATCGAAGAAAATCCCGCGATCGAACTCCTCTGCCAAACCGAGATCACAGCGCTCGACGGCAACGGGCACCTGGAGCGCGTCACATGGCAGAGCAAGCAGACCGGTAAGAGCCGGAACCAGCCCATTCACCACGTTTTTGTCATGACGGGAGCTTCTCCGCGCACCAACTGGCTGCGTGGCTGTCTCGCGCTTGACGACAAGGGCTTCATTCTTACCGGCCGCGACCTGGATGCGGCCGTCGGCTCCAACGGACACTCGAACGGAACTCCGGCCTGGCCCTTGTCACGCCCCCCGCAAATGTTGGAAACCAGCTTGCCGGGGGTCTTCGCCATAGGGGATGTTCGTGCGGGAAATGTAAAGCGCGTGGCCTCGGCTGTTGGCGAGGGAGCGATTTCGATCGCGCTGGTACATCGCGTCCTGACCGAACTCTGAAGGGACAACCAAATTCGATTTGTCTTGCTCCAACCGTAGAACGGAGGCCGCATGCCCGGTGTGCAGGAAGTTGCTGTCGCAGAACCTGATCTGATGGAGAGAATTTCGTCTGCCCGGGCGCTCAGCGACGATCTCTTCCGGCTGGTCCACCCTCACGCCATATACGACCGGCCCATTGCCGAACGTCACCGGATCATTTTTTACATCGGGCATCTTGAGGCATTCGACTGGAACCTGCTGCATGAGCGGGCTCTCGGCCTGAAGCCGTTTCATCCGGAATTCGATCGTCTCTTCGCTTTCGGTATCGATCCGGTGGGCGGCGGCTTACCCACGGATCAGCCGTCCGACTGGCCGTCGCTGCGGGAAGTCCGAAACTATGTGACGAGGACTCGATTGCTGCTTGACGAAAGTCTGGCAACAGCCGATCCCCGCTCGAGCCAGAGCGGCGATCTTTCGCTGTTGTTAAACGTGGCCATCGAGCATCGTCTCATGCACCTTGAGACGCTTGCCTACATGCTGCACCAGTTGCCGGCCGACCGTAAATTCCCCCAGGCCGACCCTGGCGAACCTGACTGCCCTCCAGTCACCCCGGCCATCGTCCCAATCTCTGCCGGCAGAGCCACTCTCGGCCTTTCGCGCCACGGCCGAAACTTTGGCTGGGACAACGAATTTGAAGCGCACACAGTTGAGGTTCCCGCATTCGAGATTGACCGGTACAAAGTGACCAACCAGCAGTACCTGGAATTCATCGTCGGCAGGCGGCTACGGCAATCGCTTGCTTTGGGGCGATGACGATTGGCGCTGGAAAAGTTCCAATGGCATCTCGCACCCGGTCCTCTGGCGCTACGCAGATGGTCAATGGCGCTATCGCACCATGTTCGGCGAAATCGCTTTGCCCATGGACTGGCCCGTCTACGTCAGCCATGCCGAAGCGTCGGCCTACGCGAGCTGGGCAGGCAAGTCGTTGCCATCTGAAGCGGAATGGCATCGCGCTGCTTACGGCGTTCCCGGTGGAGGCGAGAGAGATTATCCCTGGGGCAATGAGGCGCCCGATGCCAGCCGCGGAAATTTTGACTTGCACCGCTGGAATCCCGCTCCCGTCAACGCGTTCCCGCGCGGCCAAAGCGCATTCGGCGTTGACGGAATGCTCGGCAACGGATGGGAATGGACCTCCACCACCTTCGCGCCCTTCCCCGGATTTCAGCCCTTCCCGTTTTACGCCGGATACTCCGCGAATTTCTTCGACGGCAAGCATTTCGTAATGAAAGGCGGTTCAGCCCGGACCGCGCGATGCATGTTGCGGCGAACATTCCGCAACTGGTTTCAGGCGCAGTACCAATACGTTTACGCAGGCTTTCGCTGCGTCAACCGCTAATCCTGGCGAAAAACAAGGGGGACTTCATGCTCGTGCAGGCGAGCTCGACCAACCTCAGTTATGACTTTGCCTCGGACGTCCGCGCAGGGCTCACGAGGGCAGGGCAAAAAGAGCTGCCGTCAAAGTATTTCTACGACGAGATTGGCTCGGCGCTATTTGAAGTGATCAGCCATCTGCCGGAGTATGGCCTGACGCGCGCCGATGAACGCCTGCTGCGCTGCCATGCGGCCGAGATGGTCGATACTGCTCCCGGCCCCGTGGCGGTGGCGGAACTCGGCAGCGGCAGCGGCAGGAAGACGCGCTGGATTCTCGAAGCCCTCAGCGGCATGCAGCGCACCTCTTACTATCCCGTCGAAATTTCCCACTCAGCGCTGGTGATGTGCGAGCGTGAACTTGGCGGCATCGATTCGGTCAGCGTAACAGGTTTCGAGCGCGAATACCTTGACGGCCTGCTTGAAGTCGCCGCCCTCCGCCGCCACCATCAGCACATCATGGTTCTCTTCCTGGGCAGCACCATCGGCAACTTCAGCCGTGAAGCCGGAATCGACTTTCTTTCGGCGCTCCGTAGCATTCTCCAGCCGGGCGATTCACTATTGCTGGGAACGGACCTGGAAAAGCCCGCCTCGCAGTTGATCCGCGCCTACGACGATGAGCTGGGCGTAACGGCTGCATTCAATCTCAACCTGCTTGCCCGCATCAATCGTGAGCTCGACGCCGACTTCGATCTGAATCAGTTTGCCCACGAAGCGCGAGTCAATCACGAAGAGCGCAGGGTCGAAATGCATCTGCGTTCCACGAGGAGTCAACGAGTGAGAATTCCTGCCTCGGAGGCGATCGTCGAGTTTTCGGCGGGAGAGTCTATCTGGACTGAAAGCAGCTATAAATACTCCGCCGAGGAAGTTCCATTCCTTGCCGCCCAGGCCGGCTTTCACTGCACTCGGCAGTGGATCGACACGCAGTGGCCCTTCGCGGAAAATCTGCTGATTGCGGAATGACCGCTACTCGAGGTTTCTTCAAGAGCTAAAACGCAAAAATCCAGAGGAACTTATTTTGGGAGGAATTTCCTGGGAAGCTACCTAATGCGTTCACTGTGATCTGCTGGTGCCGAAGAAGGGACTCGAACCCCCACACCCTTGCGAGTACATGGACCTGAACCATGCGCGTCTGCCAATTCCGCCACTTCGGCACGTGTACAAGGCTCAGCGTTGCGCTGAACCGGCAGCAATCTAAAGTTTCGCAAAGGCCAGAGGACAGTGTCAAATCGGACCGATGTCCCGTAGCGGCCGGAACTGCAGGTTCCGGGCCGCCAGGAATGAACAGGCTAGAGCGGGGCTGAATGCGCGCGCCCAGATCCGAATACGCCCGCGCCCAGGAAGGAATACACTAAACCAGCTTGGCGTCGAGGGTGATCTCGGTATTGCCAGCGAAGAGCTTCGAAATGGGGCATCCGCTTTTGGCGTCGGCCGCGGCTTTGTCGAAGGCTTCTTTGCTGGCGCCGGGAACTTTGGCCGTGGTAACGAGCGCGATGCGCGTAATGCCGAAGCCCCCGTCGGTCTTGGCCAGCGTCACGGCCGCCTGGGTCTCGATCTTCTCGGGCGTGAGTCCGGCCCCTCCAAGCTGCGCGCCCAGCGCCATCGAAAAACAGCTTGCGTGGGCCGCTGCAATCATCTCTTCCGGGGTTGTGCCGCTCTCCGCCCCCTGGAACCGGGTAGCAAAGGAGTAGTTCGCATCTTTCAGCACGCCTGTCGCTGTGGAGATTGTGCCCTTGCCTTCCATCAGCGAGCCTGTCCAAACCGCGCTTGCCTTACTTGCCATCATTTCCCTCCGTACAGAAAAATTCCGGTAACTGGCTTGCGGTACTGCACGCAAGCAAAGAAGGACTCCAAATACCGGTGGGTATTAGATGCATCACTTAGCTCCGCAGATGCCGATCCGGAAGGGGAAGCGTTGCGCGGACCTCGGCGGCGAATGAGCTGGCTTTTCCCCAGCAAACGGTGCCCTTCATATCGCGGGGTCAGCCCGCGTCCACGCCTCGCCGCGCCGGAGCGATCATGTCCAGCGGTCTGGCAGGCAACAGGCGGGCACGCGAGAGCACCTTGCGGGTCAATCCGGTCAAAGCCATGGTTCTGGCCAGGCTGAGCGGAGCCCATCGGCGCATGCCTCCGCGCACGGCAAGCCTCGTCACGTCATCCTCAAAAACCGTGCGAATGCGCACGTAGTAGTTGACCCGCATGATGGAGTGGCGCACAGCCATGCGCAGCTCGCTATCGGGGACCAGCGGATCGCGGAGAGCCGGCAGCTCCCACATGCCGGGCATAACGCCGGCGGTTTTCGGTCGTTGCTCCAGCAGTACCTCGCGGCCGGCAAGCCCGCGCGCCCGTTTCCCAGCCCGTTTGCGCGCGGTCCGCACCGAGAGCGCATACCCCGCTTCGCGGCTTAGCATCGGCGCCCTTGGCGCCGTCTTGTGTTCTCCGCGAGTCACGCAATCATGCTCCGCCGGACATTCGGCGCAACGCGGATTGCGGGGCGTGCAAACCACGGCTCCCAGTTCCATCATCGCCTGGTTCCAGTCCCCGGGCCGGGCGGGATCGACAAGCTCTGCTGCCATCGCCTCTATCTTGCGGCGCAGCGCGGCCCCTCCGCCTATGCGGCTGCCCGCCTCCCAGCCGGCCATGCGGCAAATCACCCGCTCCACGTTTCCGTCCACAACCGCTATCCGCTCTCCGTAGGCGATGCTGGCCACAGCCGCCGCCGTGTAGGAGCCGATACCGGGCAAGGCGCGTAGCTGAGCCGCTGTGGCCGGCAGGTTGCCTTCGCAGTGACGCGCCACAAACTGCGCGGTCTTGTGCAACATGCGAGCCCGCCGGTAGTAACCCAGCCCGCTCCACAACGCGAGCACCTCCTCCTCCCCGGCCAGCGAAAGAGAAACGACAGTGGGAAACCGGGCGAGGAAGTCCCGGTAGCGGTCGATCACCACGGCCACGCGCGTCTGTTGCAGCATGACTTCGGAAACCCAAATTGAATAGGGATCACGGCTCTGCCGCCAGGGCAGATCGCGCCGGTGGCGCTCGTACCAAGGCAACAAATGCAGCCGCAAAGCGGTAATGGCTCCAGCTTCCATTGATTCGGGGCCCACGACTCCAGCTTACGGCACACCGGCTGCAAGGAGCGGGCGCGTGGGTTTCCATAATCCGGATTCCACGGTCCGCATTGGGAATTGAGGTACTGATTGTGGTTCCGAGCCTGTCCTTTCTCTTGCTCCGCGTCAGGCGGGTTGTTAGCATGATCTCCTGCCTTTTGTACACGAAGCTGCAACAAGGAATGCGGTGTTTTTCGGAAGATATCCGAGCCTGCATCCGAAAGAGCGGTGTGCGAATGGCGCAGGGCCCCTTTGCAAAAACCACGAATACCGGAGGCTAATCTTGAAACGAATCGCCCTGTTTCTCTCGCTCGTCCTGCTGGCCATTGTTCCCGCTCTTTTCGCCCAAGTCTCACCTATCCGCGGGGCCGGCGGCTCCACAGTGTCGGCGCCCTTCTCGCGGCTGGCAGTTGGCGGCGGCATTGGACTGATGGGCATCAACATGCAGGCGGCCACCAACGTCAATCGCTACCTGAACCTTCGCGGAACAGGGAATGCCTTTTCTTATACGGTCAACGACGTCAAGGTCGGCGGCAATGACGGCTCGAACGGCGCCAATGTCAGCGGCACTTTGAAGTTCGCCGAGGCCGGCGTCTCGCTGGACTACTATCCGTTCCCAGGTCATGGCTTCCGGCTCAGCCCGGGCGCGTCGTTCTACAACCACAACAACATCACAGGCAGCGGAACGATGAACGCAGGAAACAGCATCACGCTGGGTGGGACGAAGTACTACTCGGAATCTGGAACCAACGCCATGGGTCTTGACGCAAACCTTGGCTTGAACACCCATCAGCGGGCCTTCTCCATGACCACCGGCTGGGGCAACATGATCTCGCGCAAGGGTGGCCACTGGTCGTTTCCCTTTGAGCTGGGAGCTGTCTTCACCGGCGTTCCGACGCTCGGCATGAATATCACCGGCTACGGTTGCACCAATTCAGCAGATGATGGAGCCAACGGCGCCGCCGCCTCGTGCGTGAATATGGCCACTAACGCCATTGCGCAGAGCAACGTTAACGCCCAGATCGCGAAGTACGAGAAAGATCTGAACCCGCTGCAGGTTTATCCGATCATCAGCTTCGGCGCGGCGTATAGCTTCCGCATTCGTTAACAAACAGGAGACGAGGGCCGCTTCCGACGGGAGCGGCCCTCTGTGTCTGTGCGTGCTCTGCTGCGAGCAGCTCTCATTTCGACGCCGCTTTTTCCAGCGCAACCCTGACACCGCCCTCCTCTTCGATTGAGAAGAGGTGCACCGTCGTAGAGGCTCGTTCCCGGTAGCTACACGATCTTCCTCGGCAGTTCCTCGCGCGACTTGCCGGCGTCGGCGCAGATCGCTTTGCAGTAACTACGAATTTCCGCCCGAGGGGAGCAAGTTCAACCTGAATTGGGTGCCCCAGGTCTCGATTTTGAGACCTGGGAGACCACGGAACTTTACCCTAGCAGCTCGCCGACAATCCCCGGCGCGGCGCTGAGCGCGGCGTCGATCTGCGACTGATCTTTGCCGCCGGCCTCGGCGATCTCCGGCTTGCCACCACCCGATCCGCCGACGATCTTTGCCACTGCTCCCACCAGCTTGCCGGCCTGGATGCGCTTCATAAGGCCTGGCGTCACTCCGGCGATGATGGCCACCTTGCCCTCGGGTTGCGCCGAAGCCAGCACCACCACAGCCTCGCCCGCCTTTTGCTTCAGGTTGTCGACCAGCGTGCGCAACTGCCCGCGGTCGAGCGAATCGGCGCGGTGCACGATGACCTTCACGCCCTTCACCTCGCGGGCGCGAGAAACAGCCTCGTCCAGAGCTCCGGCGGCGGACTTCATCCGGAATTCCTCAAGCTCGCGCCGGAGCCGCTTCATCTCGTCTTCCTGAGAAGCCAGCCTCAAGCGGAATCCATCGGCCAGATTGTCGGTCGAAGGCACGAGCTGCTCGACCATCTTGCCGACTTCATAGTCACGGCGGAAGGCCGTCAGCGACCCCATGCCGCTGATCGCCTCAACGCGGCGCACGCCTGAAGAAACCGCGCCCTCGCTGGTGAGCTTGATGAGGCCGATCTCGCCCGTGGCCGAGGTGTGCGTGCCGCCGCATAATTCTGTCGAAAACCCATCGGCCAGCCGCACCACCCTCACCACGTCGCCGTACTTCTCGCCGAACAGGGCCATGGCGCCGAGCTCATTCACGGCCACGTCGATGGGCACGTCTTCGAGAGTCTCCACCTTCGCGTTGGCCAGCACCTCTTTATTGACAATCGACTCGATCTCTTCCAGCTCTTCGTCGGCCACCTGCGCGAAGTGAGAAAAGTCGAAGCGCAGCCGGTCCGGGTGCACGGCCGAGCCGGCCTGCTTCACGTGCGTTCCCAGCACCTGGCGCAGAGCTGCATGAAGCAGATGCGTGCCGGTGTGGTTGCGGCGGATGGCGTTGCGGCGGTCGCCGTCGACGACGGTGTTCACGCGGTCGCCCACGGCCAATGGGGCCTTCAGCACGGCTTTGTGCGCCCTCACGCCCTGCACCGGGAGCGTACAACCGGTGATCTCGGCGAGGTTTTCGTTGCCGTCGGTCGAGGTGAGCCAGCCTGTATCGCCGACTTGCCCGCCCGAGTCGCCGTAGAAGCTGGTGTGGTCGAGAACGACCTCGACCTCGTCGCCGGCAGCGGCGGCGGGCACGCCCACGCCGCTCTTCACGATGGCCAGAACCTCGCAGCCACTCGACTGCAGCTGACGGTAGCCCTCGAATGCGGTCTTCGGCAGGTCGCGGAAGGCGGGGCTGGCGGTTTTTTGCGAGCCGCCCTTCCAGCTTGCACGGGCGCGGGCCTGCTCTTCTGCGCGTGCGGCTTCGAAGTCGGCATCGTCGAACTTCACGCCCGCATCTCGGCACGCGTCTTGGATGAAATCCTTGGGTAGACCGAAGGTCTCGTAAAGATGGAAAGCCTCGTCGCCCGGCAGTTTCGGCTCAGATTCTGCGCGATAGCGTAAATCTTCGGGAAAAGCCTCAAACCGCAATTTTGCATTCGCGATTGAGAGATCGAGGTTCTCTGAACCGGCTTCGATCACTCTGGCGTATTGCTTCTCCTCTGCCTCCACCACCCTCGCCACGCGCGCCGCCGAATCGACGAGATCCGGATAGGCGCTCTTCATTTGGTCGCGGACGGCGTAAACCATCTCGAACAGAAACGGCTTTTCCTGGCCCAGCAGCCTTCCATGCCGAATGCCCCGGCGGAGAATCTTGCGCAGCACGTAGCCGCGGCCTTCGTTCGAGGGCAACACTCCGTCGGAGATCAGGAACGTAGCCGCGCGAGCGTGGTCGGCAATGATGCGCAGGCTGGCCGCATCGTCGTCGGCGCTGCGGCCCTGCTCCTCAAGGGCTTTCTCGCTGACGCGCTTGCCCGTCAGCTCTTCGGCGCGCTCGATCAGCGGCGAAAACAGGTCCGTTTCAAAGTTGCTGAGCCTGCCCTGCAGCACGGCCGCTGCTCGCTCCAGGCCCATGCCCGTATCCACGCACGGGGCGGGCAGTGGAGCCAGCTTGTAAGCGGTGTTGCCGGCGGCGTCTTTCACCGCCGAGCGGTCAAATTGCATGAAGACCAGGTTCCAGATCTCGACGTAGCGGGCCTCGTCCTTTCCAAAAGGCAGATCCACGCCGGGGGTCTCGGCGGCCTCGATGCCCATGTCGTAGAAGATCTCCGAGCACGGCCCGCACGGTCCGGTCTCGCCCATCTGCCAGAAGTTGTCCTTCAGGCCGAACTCGTAGATGCGCTCCTTCGGCACTCCGGCCTCGATCCAGAAGCCCTCGGCCTCGTCGTCGCGCGGAACGCCGTTTGCCGGATCGCCCTCGAAGATGGTTACGTAGAGCCGGTCCTTGGGAATCCCCATCCACTCCGGGCTGGTCACCAGCTCCCAGGCGTAACGGATCGCGTCCTGCTTGAAGTAGTCGCCGAAGCTGAAGTTGCCCAGCATCTCGAAAAAGGTGTGGTGGCGGCGGGTAAAGCCCACATTTTCAAGGTCGTTGTGCTTGCCGCCGGCCCTGACGCACTTCTGCGAGGTGGTAGCGCGCGTGTAGTCGCGCTTCTCCAAAGCCAGGAAAAGATCCTTGAACTGGTTCATCCCGGCGTTGGTAAACAGCAGCGTGGGGTCGTTGGCCGGCACCAGCGAGGAAGAATGCACACGGCGGTGCCCCTTCGTCTCGAAAAAGCGCAGAAACAGCTCTCGTATCTCGTTTCCCGTGCGGAATTGCATGGCTCTTTCAGTGTAACGGGCGGCAGCAACATCGTCCCGGAGGGTAGGCGGCTGTAACACCCGCCCCGGAGGGGCGCGTCGAAAGTAGCCCAGGGCGGAAGCCCTGGGGAGAGAGCGAACTTTTTCGTTTGCGCCCCGGCGGGGCGCTCCGAATCTTGCCTGCAAATGAGAGCTATTCCCCTGAGGAAGATTCTTCCTCCAGGCTGTCCAGCGCCGTCAGCGCCTCCTCGGGCACATCCCACTGGCGCAGAATCTTGTAAACCGTCCCGGTAGAAAAACCCGCCGCCACCAGCCGCCGCGCCACGCGCGCCATCTCCCGCTCGTCTTTCGGTTTTTGAATGTGCCGCCGCTCCAGGTGCTCGCGGGCGAGCTTTTCTTCGTCGGCTCCGGAGTAGCGCGCATCGACCGCCTCGGCGATCAATCCGGTGCGGACTCCCTTCTGTGCGAGATCGCGGCGCACCCGCCGCGCGCCCAGCTTGTCGTTTTCCTGCCGCAGCCGCGCGTAGGTCTCGGCAAAGGCAGCATCGTTGAGGTAGCGCATCTCTTTCAACCGCCGCACCACCGCATTCACCGCCGCTTCTCCGCGGCCGCCCTGCTCGGCGCGCCCATGCAGGATGCGCCTCAACTCAGCCTCAGTCCTCATGTGGCGCCCCAGCGCCTTCACGGCGTAGTCGAAGAGGCCGGCCTCGTCGAGCGGCGCGCGGGGCTTGGCGGATTTGGAACGAAGAACCAGCTTCTAGCTCCTAGCCTCTAGCTTCTAGCTCGAATAGCCCGAGTATACGGCCATCGCGATGAGGGCGAAAGGCTAGTAGCTGAAAGCTAGTGGCTAGAAGCTGACTTTCCCGTCCACTCATCCACCCAGTCGTTCACCGTCTTCCACCAGAGCTGGGAGTCTTTGGGCTTCAGCACCCAGTGGCCCTCGTCGGGGAAGTAGAGCATCTTCGACGGCACGCCCAGCAGTTGCAGCGTGTCGAAGAGTTGGAAGCCCTCGCTCACGTCGAGCCGGTAGTCGAGCTGCCCGTGAATCACCAGCGTGGGCGTCTTGAAGTTTTTGGCCGAGAGCGACGGCGACCACTTGCGGTAGGGGTTCTCGCTGTCGAGCTTGCCATAGTAGTCCCACGGGTGGCCCCCCTTGGATTCTGGAGTTTTGAACTCCCAGATGTTGAACCAGTCTTCTTCGGTGGTGCCGAAGGCCGATTCGGCGTTGAACATGCCGTCGTGCGAGACGATGCATTTGAAGCGGTCAGTGTGGCCCATAATCCAGTTGGCCATGTAGCCGCCGTAGCTAGCCCCCAGCGCGCACTCGCGCGTCTTGTCGATGAAGGAATAGTGCGCTTCGGCGTAGTCGAGACCGGTCATCAGGTCGGTGAAGGGCTTGCCGCCCCAGTCGCCGTTCACGCCGTCCACAATCGCCTGCCCGTAGCCGGTCGAACCGCGCATATTGATCATCACCACCGCGTAGCCGTTGGCGGCGAAGAGTTCCGCATTCCAGCGGTAGCTCCAGTCGTCGCCCCACGCGCCCTGCGGCCCGCCATGGATGAGGAACTTTAGCGGATACTTCTTCGCGGCATCGAAGCCGGGCGGTCGGATGAGGAAGCCTTCGAGCTTCGTGCCGTCTGTGGCGGTGAACCAGAAGGACTCCATCTTGGGCAGATCGAGCTGGGCGAGGAGGGCGTCGTTGAGGTGGGTGATGGAGCCGACTGGTGAATCGTCAAAGGTCTCAACTCCAGGTTGATCCTTTATGGTCTCGTTAGTGTCGCCTATACCGACGACAGCCACTTCAGAAGGACGATCAACCTTCATGCTTGTGGTGATGATGGCGCCTATCCCGCCTTTTTCAACCATTCCGGGTCGATCGGGTCTAGCGATCAAATGCAAATTGCTGAATTCTCCGTCCCGCGTGATTTGGGTTGCGGTTTCGTGTCTTGGAGATCCTATATAGATATTCTCCTCTCCGCGAACACCGCTAGTGAATGCGATCTGCTGAGAACTCGCTCCCCAAGAGAACTCATCCATCCAGTTATCGAACTTCGGCAGCAAATCCCATTCCGTCCTCCCCGCCCGGTCATACATAAACAGCCGAAACTTATCGCTCTCGTACCCCGCCCGCTCTTGCGACCGCCACGCGATGTACTTCCCATCGGGCGAATAGGCTGGATTGAAGTTTCCGCCTGCCGAAGTCGAAACCTTCACCGGCTTCGCAGCGGGGTCCGTCAGGTCAAGCGTATAAATCTGCGGGCTGGTCGAAGTCGCCGGCTCGGGGTCGAGATTTTCTGTAAACGCCAGCTCCCTCACGTCCGGCGCAAAGGCGCAGCCGCAACTTGAGTCATCGAGCGAAAAGGGAGGAACGTCGTGCGTGTCGCCGGGATTTAAGTCCCTCATGGCTCCGCTCTCAACCGAGACCAGGAAAATATGCGAGCGCTTGTCGCCGGTGTAGTGGTCCCAGTGCCGGTAGAGCAGGTGGGTGAAGATCTGCGCCTTGACCGGGTCTGCCTTGAGCGCCGCGTCGCGGTCCGCATTGCATTTGTTGCCAGTTTCGAAATCCGCGGTGGTAATTGCCGGGCAATCCGGATAAACCGTCGAGGTGAAGACGATCGACTTCCCATCAGGCGACCAGATGGCTTTGTCGGCTTCGGTGGCGATGCGGGTCAGCTTGCGGGCGTTCGCCGTGGCGCCCGTCTCCGGGTCGAAATCGGCAAGCCAAATCTGCTGGCCGCCCTCGCGGCCCGAGAGAAACAGAATCCGCTTTCCGCCGGGAGCAAATTCCGGCCCTGAGTCGCCCGGCTGCGCGACAGCGATCTTGAAGGGCGCGGAATTCTCCGCCGAAGCACGCTCCCACGAGTCGCCCCGATCTTCTGCAGCCACAGCTCCGGCGTCTTTGTATTCTTTTCGAGATCGACGGTGGTGACCGAGTAGGCCAGCCACTTGCCGTCCTTCGAAACGGCTGTCTCGCCCAGCCGCTTCATCTGCATCATGTCCTCGAAGGTCATGGGGCGCTTTGACGCCACGGACGCAGATTTGTCGCCACTTTGGGCCGGGACCAACGCGGGGAAAAAACAAACGGCGAAAAGTGCGAGCAGTTTTGCAATCCCAGGTCCCCAGATGCGAGGGACCTGGGGCACCCAGGTTTGATTGAAGGGCTTGAACATAGGGTTCCTCATCGCGCAGGGAGGAACAACCTGTTGCGCGAAGGAAAAGTTTACACCCGAGGGACAGGGAACAAGTGAAAGAGACGGAGCGGAGTCAGCAGTGCCACCGGAGTCAAGGGGTTCCATCGTGGAAAAACTCAACGAAAAGCAACTGCAGATCCTTCGACTGCGCGGTTCACAAAAAACGTGAACCGCTTCGCTCAGGATGACAACCTTCATCGGGTTCAGAATGGCAGTAAAGCAACCGCAGATCCTTTGACTCCTCCGCTCTTCCGCGGACTCGCTCAGGATGACAAATCACAAGCGACTGACCACACGCGTTGCTGCCGGGGCGGTGAACTGCGAACAGCGAACTACGAACTGTGAACTGTGAATACGAACTATGAACTGTGAACTGCGAACTGTGAACTACGAACTACGAACTATGAACTCACTTTTCCTCGTTGCCCGTCAGCCGGAAGGTGATCGTGCCCCAGAAGAGCCGCGCGCGCATCTGCACGGGCAGGTGGCGCTCATCGTCTGTGTACCAGATCCAGATGTTGCCGCGGTTTTTTACCACGCCCGCGTCGGCGGTGGGCTGCACGCGGATGGTCTTGAAGCTGCCGAGCGTGGTTTTGATTTCCTCGCGGCCTTCTACTTTCATGGTGACCGGCACGATGCGCAGAGCGTCGGCTACAGGCATCACAAAGCTGTGCCCGATTTCGAGCGGTTGCGAAGCGGCGTAGAAGACTCCGCTGAGCAGATCGGTGAGGCAGTCGCCGGCGGTCCACTCCACGTGCCGGGTCTGGCGGGTGACCAGGTTGCGCTCGTCGAGGAAAGCTTTGGACAGGGCGTAGTCGATCCGTAACGTGGAATCGATCTGCCGGCGCCCCTCGACGGTCTGCTTGTCGAAGTCGTAGCTGCAGCCCGTCTGGGGATCGAAATCCGACTGGAACCGGTCGTCGACGTGGAAGAGAAGATTGATGGCCCCAGAGGTGTCGGCGGTGGCGGAGACGCGCTCGCGGTCTTCGCGCCGCTCGAAGTGGATGACCGCGGTTCCCGCCGGAAAGACGCGCCAGTCAACGGAGTAGGTCAGAGTCTGCTTTTCAGGAAAGCTGAAGCCGGCGCGAGGCGGGGGGAGCGCAGAATGAGGCGCGGGCAGCGCAGTATTCTGCTGGGCCGGTGCCGCTGCGGCCAGAACGAGTGCGCAAAGAAGCGCCCAGGCAACGGTTCGACAGCAGCTGACTCGCGAAGCCACGATGTCTAGTGGCATCTTCCTTAAGGAAATGCCACCTTTCGCAGCATTTAAAAAGGCACGGAGACTGTGGAACCGCTGTGGAGATACGTGCGTCCTCAAGATCGGGCAGGCTCCTTTTCGTCGATCCAGCCGCAAGGCGCTCACCGCACCGCATGCAGCAAAAGTCCCAGCGCGGGGCGCAAAAAAAGCAAGCTCAGATAGAGGAGCACCGCCCCTAATGCAGAATTGTACTCGCGATGGCGCAGATAAAGCGCGAAAGAGAAGCCCTGACCCTTATCGCCAGGCCGGCCAGAGGAGCCGTTTTCAGGCGCCGGCGCAGGGGTCAAGCGGAACAAAAGCCGCGGCACGTTGCGGCAGTAAGAGTCAAAATCAGGAAAGGCAGAGCGCAGGAATCGCTCTTCGCTGGCGATGACGGGAATGTAGATGGCGGCAAAACCAATGGCGAGCACAGCCGCCAGCAGCCAGCTCGTGAGCGCCAATGCAAATCCGGCGGCCATGAGCATGGAGCCGAGATACAGCGGATTGCGCGTGTGCGCGTAAGGACCGGTGCGGGTGAGCTCGCGGTCTTTTTTCACATACCCGGCAGCCCAGGCGCGCAGGCCCAGGCCGGGAACGACGAGCAGGAGGCTGAGCGCGACGGCAGCCGGAAGCGGAGGGCGGCGCCAGAGCTCGAAGAGATAGAGAGCCGCAGTGACAAAGCCGAGCGGCACGCGAATGCGCCGCGCCACCCGCTGCCAGCGGATCAACCAGCTCTGCCCACCGGCCTGGCTGGCGCCGCTCTCATTCCCGCTCAATTGCCGGGGCGTCATGGCGCATTCTCCCTTCCCTGGGAAGTATTCGGGGAGTCCACTTCTTTCAGCAGTTCTTCGGCGGCGCTGAGCACATCGGCGGGCTCGATGGTCAGCAGGCCCGCCTCAGTCTGCTCTGTGCGCGAGTGGTCGCGCCGGCTCTCGGGGCTGCGCAGAACTCGACAGCGCGTTCCGTACGGGCCGTTGCGGCTGGGATCGGTGGGCCCGTAAATGCCCACCACGGGCCTGCCGAGCGCGCAAGCCAGATGCAGCGGTCCCGTGTCGCCGGCGATGCACAAAGCGATGCGCCGGGTGAGCGCGATCAGTTCGCCGACCGAAGGACTGACGGCCTGGGCGATTCCGGAGGAGCAGATCGCCTGCGCCATCTTGAGCTCGCCGGGGCCGATGTTCACGAGCACGCGAAAATTGCGGAGGGCCAGGCCCTGCGCCACTGCTTTATACCTTTCAGCGGGCCAGCGTTTGGCGCCCCATCCGCCGCCCGGACTGATGAGAGCCACGGGACCGTCGCCGTCGTCGAGCAGCGCGTCGCACCACAGCTCGGCGGCGGGGTCGATTGGTAACAATGGGGGCAGCAAAGGCTGCACTGCATTGAGCGCGTCGCCGGCGACGGCAGAGGCCAGCTCTAAATCCTGCTCGATCACGTGCGCGCCGTGCGTGGCGATGCGCTCGGAGTATAGAAGCCTCGCCGGGCGCTCGCGGGGATTTTGCTCGCCGATGCGGCGCGCGCAACCGGAGAGGCGCGCGATTACAGCCGAGCGCATGGCGCCTTGCAGGTCGATCACCGCGTCGTAGCGGCAGAAGCGAAGCTCGCGGCTGAGAGCGCCGATCGCGGCAAAGGTCCGAGGGCTCAGCGGGCGGCGCCGCCAGTCTTTCGTGGGCGCATAGTGCAACCGGTTCACGAGCGGCTGCGCGGGGCCGAGCGTCCCTAAGTCCCTAGTCCCCAGTCCCTCAGTCCCTGAGTCCCTCAGTCCCTCAGTCCCTGCTTTTAACAGCTCTCGCCATCGAGGCTCGACGACCCAGCCGATCTCCCAGCCCGGATGCGACCTTCGGAGCGCGGCCACGGCGGGAAGCGCGTGCAGAATGTCGCCCATGGCGCCCAGGCGCACCACAAGCAGGCGATAGCTGTTTTCCGTGTGCAAGATTCGATTTTCGCACAGCGACAGATCAGGGGTCAGGGATCAAAACCATTCCCCGGGAGGCCCGGGCATCGCTCAGGCCGGGGCGCTGACCTGGTTGAGCCGCTGAAGGCTGGCGGCGTCGAGCTGGAGGCGGGCGGCGGCGGCAAGGTCGTCAAGCTGGCTCACCTTGGTGACGCTGGCAATGGGCGCGGTGACGCCGGGCCGGGAAAGCAGCCAGGCCAGAGCGACGGCGGAAGGCGTGGAGTGAAGCGCGGCGGCGACCTCAACCAGCGCGTCGACGATGGCGAAGCCGCTGTCGTTGAGGTACTTTGCCACGGTCCTGCCGCGGGGCACATTTGAAACGTCCATTCCGCGCTGGTATTTGCCGGTAAGGAAGCCGGCGGCGAGCGAGAAATAAGTAATGACTCCCAGGCCGTATTTTTCGACCACGGGCAGCAAATCGGATTCGAAGTCCTTGCGCACCATGAGGTTGTAGTGGGGCTGCAGGCAGACAAAGGCGCTGAGGCCGCTCGATGCGCTGGTTTTCATGGCTTCCGTGAGGCGTGCGCCGGTATAGTTTGAGGCGCCGATCCAGCGCACCTTGCCGGCCTTCACGAGCTTGTCGAGCGCCTCGAGAGTTTCGCCGATGGGCGTCTTCGGGTCGTCGTGATGGGTAAAGTAGAGGTCGACGTGGTCGGTTTGCAGGCGGCGCAGGGAGTCTTCGACGGCCTGGGCGATGTAGCGCGCGCTCAAGTCCATGCCCGATTTGTCCTGGCCCAATTCCATGCCGACCTTGGTGGCCAGCAGCACGCGGTTGCGGCGGCCGCTTTTCCGGAACCAGTTGCCGAGAACGGTCTCTGACTCGCCGCCTTCGTGGCGGGGCGCCCATTTGGAGTAGACGTCGGCGGTGTCGATCGAAAAAATGCCGAGGTCGAGGGCGCGGTCGAGGATGCGAAAGCTCTCGGCTTCGTCGGCGGTCCAGCCGAAGACGTTGCCGCCGAGGACGATGGGAGAGATTTCGGGGCCGTTCAGGCCGAGTTTGCGGGTCTGCATGGGGGAAGGGCTCCTCTTAGGGATAGGATGCGGGAGCCGGGGGCGCTTCTTCAGCTTTCCCAATTTTGTCACGCGGATGTGCTTTGCCAGTGCCGACTTCTGGCGCAAATGCAGCTTTTGCCGCGGAACGCTGGCGCTCAGCTTCCGGTTTCATCCAGCAGCGGTCCCAGATCGCGGCTGCCGTGGACCACACGCTCGACTCGTACCGCATCTTTGCGGATGCGAAAGAGGATGACATACTGGCCGACGCAGGCTAACCGCGCATTCGCACCAACCTCCGGCCGAAGCCGGTAGAGTTGCGGTTGCCTGGCGATCTCTTTCATTTTGGCGTGGAGCGTTCCAAGGAGCCGCGCTGCGTGGCGGGGACTGTCCAAGGCGATGTGATCGGCGATCTCTTCCAAATCCCCCGGCACGAGCGGGGACAAGCGCAGGCGCATTATCTTTTCGTTCTCTCGTTCATGGCCTCGTATTTCTTCTTCAGGCGGTTGAAGATGGGGCCGGGTGGGAGGCCTTCGGAATCGTCGGCCACGGCTTCCTGCCAGCGCTTGCGGAGATCGGCAAGGCTTTGTTCGCGCAGCTTGCGCTTGTGCGTCCAGTCGCGCAACGCGTCGCGGATGACCTCGCTGTGCGATGAGTACTCGCCAGCTTCGACCGCCAGACGAACGGTCGCCGCCATTGCGGCCGGGAGGGCGATGCTGAGTTTCTCGACAGTAGGCATAAAAAGCACCCTGGTAGTAACAAATGCTACCACGATTCGTGGGATCACCGCTGCAAAATGTCAATCGGCTTGGTGAAATCCGTCACCCGGATGTGCTTTGCCAGCGTGGGGTGCTGGCGCTCAAGGGCCAGATACATCTCCCAGGCGATGCGCCGATAGCTGAAGTGGCCGGCGGGGCCCGAGCGCAATTCCGTGATGTACTGGGCTTCGGCGAAGTCCATCTTGAAAAGCGAGCGGATGCGCGTGGCCAGCGGCAGCAGGTAGAGGGCCGATTGGGCGGCTTCGGGGGCGGGGCCGGAGGCGATCTGCGCGGCGGCCGCGTGCGCGGATTCAATTGACTGCCGGAAGTCGGCGTCGATGCCGGCTTCGGCGAGAATGTCCGTTCCGGCGGGCAAGTCGGCGGCGCCGGGGGTCTCGTAGCCGTGCTGCGAGGTAAAGCCCTGGATGATCTGCGTGCAGCGGCGATGGCGGTGCATGTCGCGGAAGCCGCCGATGTCCATGAGAATGTCGAAGCGCAGGGCGGCGCCGGCGTGGAAGAGGCGGAGGGCCTCGTCGTGGCGGCCGCGGTGGCGGAGCCCAAGCCCGACGATCTCCGCAATCTGTGCGGCAGGCAGCCCGGCGACAAGATCGCGAATCTGACGGTAAGGATGGTGGCTGGCCGAGTAAAGCAGCGTGGCGGCGAGCTCGACTTCGAGGCTTTCGCTGCGCTCGACCAGATCCACCGCCAGAGGCGTTCGATGGAACGGGGATGTGGAGGAAAGCGGCGCCAGAATCTCCGCCGCCGCCTGCGCGAGCTCGGCCTGGGTCTCGATGAGGTAGGGACTGGGCTGGGCGTACTTGACCAGCGTGGGGGCGGTGGAGGCATCGCGGAGCTTTTCGCCCAGCAGGCGCACCTCGGCGGCGGGGTGCGAGAGCAGGCGGGCGACCTGGGTTTCCAGCGTCCGGGCGCTGACGATCTGGCCCAGAGAGGTATTGGTGGCCAGAGGGAGCAGGTAGCGGGCCACGTCGAAGGCGCGGGCGCGGAGGGTGCGCTCGTAGGCGTCCTGCTTCAGGGATTCGGGCCGCGAGATTCTGTCGCGCAGCAGGTTGAGAACGGCCTCGGTCGAGCGCTGGTAGGCGCCGAAGAGCGACTCGATGGTTTTGGAGTAGAGGGCCGCGGATGCAGAGTCGTCGCCGAAATCGGGCAGGTACCAGCCGGACTTGAGGAAGTTCTGGTAGCGGGTGGAGCGCTCCTGGCCGTCCCAGCGCGTCTCGTCAACCAGCACGATGGCGGCCAGCAGGCTGAGCCGCTCAATGGCAAACGCGATGTGGGCGAGATCGGCGATGGAGCGGTGGCCGTACTGGAAATAGAAGGTGTTCAGGAACTGCGAGGCCTTCTGGCTGCTGATCTCGAGGAGCGACTCGCGCATGGATAGCGCCGAGCGGGAGTACTTGGCCATGGCGAAGGCCAGCACTTCGGGATCGGTTCCCTGGACGGCAAAAACCTCGGTCTGGTTGCTCGCGGCGGGCGGAAGAAAAGAATTACTGGACATGAAGGTAGTCTCGCGAACAGAATACGGCATAGGGACGGCGCGGGTTGGCAGATGAATACCTCCTGCAACCCGAGTGCAAGGCCAGGGACTGGGAAAAGAGCCCGCTGGAGCGGCGCATGCGCGAGTTTCTGATTCGAACGTCGCACGAACCACGGCCTATACCGCCGGCGCGTTGGGCAATGAGCCAGCGCTGGAGCGACCTTCTTTTTGTTCATTGGCCGATTGCCGAATCGGAGATGGCCGCGTTGCTGCCCGAGTGGCTCGAAGCCGACGTTTTTCAGGGGACGGCGTGGCTGGGCGCGGTGCCGTTCTGGCTTGACCGCATCAAGATCCGCGGCATCCCGCACCTTCCGGGGCTTGGCCGCTTCCCCGACCTCAACTTGCGCACCTATGTCCGCGACCGTTTCACCGGTACTGTGGGGATTTACAGTTTCTCGATCGATGCTGGTGGCTTGATGGTCGTCGCGGCCGCAAGAGCGATCTACCACCTGCCCTACCACTGGGCCGAGATGAGGATGGAACAGCGCTCCGAGCGGGGGTTTGCTTTTTTCAGCCGCAGACGATTGGCGGCAAGCCCAATCATTTTCAACGCGCATTATCGCGGATTGGGGCCCAGCAGCAAGCTGGCCGACCCCAGGCCCGGGTCGCTCGAGTACTTTCTTTCCGAGCGCTCCTGGCTATTCAGCACCAACCGCGCCGGCGAGCCGGTGCGGGCTCATCTTCATCATGTGCCATCGCCGATAGAAAACGCAGAGGCCGAGATCGATCGCAACGACCTGCCCGCGTCGATCGGACTGCGGATGCCCGCCTGCGAACCCGTGCTGTACTACTCGCGGCGGCTGGCTGTGTACGTGTGGCCGGCCGAGCTGCTGAGACCTGCGCTGGCAGCCCGGCCGGTGACCGTGGCCGTTTCGCCCTCGGGCTGAAATAGATCGAATCTCGCTGGATTCTCCCCCATGCCGGTTGCGATTCGGCGTCTTCCCATTCCTTACCACGTGTAATGAACCGTATACGTTAGCGTTGCCTCCCCCTGCGCCGGCACCTGCACGGGGAATTGAACGGTCTGGCTGTCGAGCTTGTTGTAGTCAACGGAGTTCTTTTCGATCTCCCAATTGTCGCCGCGATAGAGACGCTCGTTCACCAGGACGGTGACTGGCGCCTTCTTCTGGTTCGTTAGCTTGACCTCGAAGCTCTCGTCAAGATTCCTGCGGCTGGTGTCGACGCGAAAGTCGGTCTGGCGGCGTGAGCCTTTGATGTCGAAGGCGTTCCCACTGACGATCTTGACGGTGTCCTCGACAGGAGTGTGGCCGATGGTGCTTTCTCCTACGAACTCCATGGCTCCATCAGCATCGCGGCGATAGAGCCGCATGCGGCCGGCGGGCAAGGGAATGCCCAGACGATTCGATTCTGTGTTTTTGATCTCCTGCTGAACCTGGACCTTGGTATTTGACGAGCTGAGACCGTAGTTTTGGTCCTGAACGAAGCGTTCGGAGTAATTGGCGTAGGGCTGGATCTCGGTCGCGGCGCCGTCGTAGAGATATGAGCGGACGACGGTGACCCCGAGAGCTTCGAGAAACTGAATCTGCTTGGTCTCGCCATTGGCGAGCGAAACCGTGCGGTTCAAGTCGTAAAGGTGGTAATCGTCAAACGCCTTTTGGGTCACCTGCCCGCTCACTGCCACAGCCTCGGCCATCATGATTTGGCGCCCATTGATTGCCATTCCCGCGCGCGGCTGAATCTTGGCGACGTCGCCTGCCATGAGCTTGATGCGAGCCTGCGGAAAATCTGTGCCGGCGCGGTTTGTGATGGTCACCCATCCGACCAGATCGGCCTTTTCCTCCTCCGCCGCGGCTTTGGAACCCGAGGCGCTCTCCGCCCCTGTGACCACGTTGTACGTCGCCTCCCAATTCAGCCCCTCGGTGATGTACGCCAGTTCTGCGGTAAGCTTTTGCGCTTTCTCCGATTCGATCTGCCAGCGCAGCGTCGGTTTCAGCAGAAGGCCATCCGTCGAGGCCGGAAAAAACGGCGTTCCCGGCATCTGGAACTGCATCTTTCCGTCGACCTCAATCAGCGGCTGGGCTTGCTGATAATTCCCGTACGCATCTGCCTGCTGCCGCGGCGCGCGAATGATTGTGCCGCGGACCATTGGCGGGGCCACAAAATGACCCTCCGCGAATCCGTACCCTCCCACCGCAAAGTCAATCGCCTTGCCTTCGTATTTATTCAACAGCCACTCCTGCGTGACGATGGCGGCGTCGTAGTCCTGCTCGGCAACTCTGAAGCTGGACTTGCCCGTCAGGTCGCGCAATACCACTGAGTCGGGCTCCAGTTGAGTCGTTACCTCGTCGGTCGAGACCTCGTTCAGGCCTGCGTGAAGATCCAGGGCGATGGTGGTGCGCGCCACTGCAAAATTCTCGTTGTAGATGGTGAGCGCCGCGGCCGGCGCCGAGGGCGCGGCCGGGGTTGAATTCGCTGCCCCGGGCGGCTGCTGGGCAGCAGCGAAAGCAGAAGCAACCGCAAAAATAGCGGCGACGAATCGGCTAACGCGCATGAAAGTGCTCCTTTCGCGATGCAATGGATCCTGACCGGTAGACGCAGGCAGCAGGAAAAGGTTCGCTGAACCGCCCCCTCAACGTATGCAAAAGGCCGCGTTTTTCGCCATTTATAATCGATTACGGCGCGGAGCGGTAGTCTTCAAGCGCGCGCTTCAAGGAGAGCCATGGCAGACTTGCAGGGACGAATTGCGCTCGTTACGGGAGCGGCTCAGGGAATTGGGCGCGCCATTGCCGAGGAGCTGGCCGCGGCTGGCGCTACGCTGGCGCTGGCGGATGTGAACGAGGCGAAGCTCAACGAAACGGCGGCGGAGCTGGCCGCAAATGGAGCGCAGGCATCCGCTTTCACCGTGAATGTCTCCAGCGAGGAGTCGATCCAGGCCGGGGCCAAGGCGATTCTGGAGAAGTTCGGGAAGGTCGAAATCCTCGTGAACAACGCCGGCATCACGCGCGACGCCCTGATGCTGCGCATGAAGCGCGCCGACTGGGACAGCGTGATCGCCATTAACCTGACCGGAGCCTTTCTGCTGACGCAGGCCCTGCTGCCTGCCATGCTGAAAAACCGCTGGGGGCGGATCGTGAGTATCGCCAGCGTGGTGGGCCGGGCTGGCCAGGCCGGGCAGGTGAACTACGCGGCTTCGAAGGCGGGGCTCATCGGCTTCACGCGCTCCCTGGCCCGGGAGGTGGGCTCGCGCGGAATTACCGTCAATGCCGTGGCGCCGGGCTACATTGAGACGCCCATGACCGCCGTGCTCACCGAACAGCAGAACGCCGCGATGATGACTACGATTCCTCTGGGGCGGCGGGGAACACCGAAAGACGTGGCCCAGGCCGTTTCCTTCCTGGCTTCCGACGCCGCCTCTTACATCACCGGGCACGTGCTGGACGTGAACGGGGGAATGTTCATGGGCGGGTGAAGAGCCCTTCGGTTCGCGTAGGGCTTGCGCCCGCTACACTTGAGAAATGGGCGAGATCGAAGCCTTTATCCGCCGGCTGCCCAAGGCCGAGCTGCACCTGCATCTGGAGGGCACGGTTCTTGCTCCGACGCTCGTCGAGCTCAGCCGCCGCCACGAGGGCACACCCCTCACCCTCGCTCAAGCTGAGGCAATCTACAAGTTCAAAGATTTTGCCGGCTTCCTCAATGCGTTCCGGGCTCTCAGCCGCCTGCTTAAGACGCCCGAGGACTACGAACTGATTGCATGGCGCATGATGCAGGGGCTCTCGGCGCAGGGCGTCGTTCACGCCGAGGTCTACATTTCGGTGGGCGTCATCTACCGCTGGCGCAACCACGACCCCGCGTGCTTCGAGCCGATCTTCGAAGCCCTTGAACGCGCACGGCAGCGCGCCGCGGCCGAATTGGGGCTTTCCGTCTACTGGATCTTCGACGCGGTGCGCCACTTTCCCGTTGAGGAGGCCGAGAGGGTCTTCCTGAAAGCTGCCGAAATGCGCTCGCGCTACCCATCCATCATCGGCATCGGGCTGGGCGGGGATGAACAGCGAGCAGGTTCGGAACCTTTCAGGGAACTCTTTGCCGAGGCCCGGGCAGCAGGACTCCGCCTGACCAACCATGCCGGCGAATCCACCGGCCCCGAGGCAATCCGGGAAGCGCTTTCCATCGGCTCGGAGCGCATCGGCCATGCATTTTCGGCCATTTACGACGCTGCGCTCGTTCAGGAGCTTAAGGAACGGGCGGTGCCGATTGAGCTCAACCCCACGTCAAATGTCCGCACCGGAATTTGCCCCTCATTTGCCGGGCACCCATTGCGCCGCCTCTTCGATGCAGGACTGCTGGTGACCATCAACTCCGACGACCCGGCCTTCTTCGCCTCCGATCTCGTGAATGAATACCTGTTGGCCCATAAAGTGCAGGGGTTCACGCGTGAGGAGTTGCGCCAGCTTGCAAGGAATTCATTTCGCAGCAGTTTCCTTCCCGATGTGGAAAAGCGGGCACTGGATCTCCCGATTGGAAACTCTTCAGTAAACAGGCCCTATCGAATGTGCGGGCCGTCACGGGCAACCCGGGATTAAGCTGCGCTATCATCGCTGGTAAGAGGTTTAGCGATGTCTACGCAAGCCGAGCTCATGAGTCCCGCGAATGAAAACCAAGCGGGCAAAAAATGCGGATTCAATGCGATGCGAGTCGTGACGTGGTTCTCGGCAGGCATGGCGGTGGCTGCCCTTGGCATTTACCTTGGCACGGAACTGCGGAGCCGTTACCGCTTCCGCCGCCGCACGCCCTACGACTTCTACGCCAATGCCGGCGAAGCCCAGGCCAGTGAATTCGGCGTAGGCATCTAGGCGCCCCGAGGCGCGGGCAATCTCATCCAGAGAAGTTGTGTGATCCAGCAGGCTTTCTGTCTGCGCGGAGCTTTTTTGCGCTCTTAAGTTTTCCGCTTGGCGCAGAGTGCTGCGGCTTCGAGAAGGGGGGCGGAGGATCAAATCCTCACTCCCGACTATTTCCGATTCAGTTACCTTTCATTTTCGCGTTGGCGGTCTCGCCGCGTCGCGGGCGTATGCTTTCGGTGTGTAGATTCCGCGGAGAACTATCGATGGAAGGGAACATCCCGTCTTTCCCCCAGTTCCCGTCCCCCAGTTCCCCTTCGTCGCGACGAGAGGAGGCGCTCAGTGAATTGGCTGATCACCAATAGAGACGTATCGGGCTCAGGCTTTGGAACCAACTTCGCAGATCTTACGTTTTGGACACGATCAGACTTGTCCACCCCAGTCGACGACAAGACATCCTGGAAGCAGGTTTCCAGGGACGACTTCAAGAGCGCATTGATCGCAAGCGCGGACAGCTTTCCGCACCCGCTCGACACAGCTCCCGAAAAGCAGAAGCACGTCACACTCCTGATACATGGCTACAACAACGCCTGGGCCGATTCGATTCGCCTTTATGACCGCGTCTCGAGGAACCTTTTCAGCGGCGACGCATCCCTTGGCGAGTGTATCTCCTTCGATTGGCCCTCTAAAGGCTCGCTCCTCGGATATCTCCCCGACAGAAGCGAGGCAAGAAAGACTGCCGAGGACTTGTCAGACGTGCTGTCAGAGTTGTATGACTGGATGCTCGTCAAGCAGGCCGACTCGCGCGAAGATCCCCGGACGGCGTGCAAAGCCAAGACCTCTGTCATCGCGCACAGCATGGGCAACTACGTGTTGGAGTGCGCAATGAACTACACCTGGACCCAGAAAAACCGCCCGCTGCTCGTCAGCTTGTTACAAGAAGTTCTGATGGTGGCTGCGGATGTCGACAACGACATCTTCAAAAGCGGCGAGGCAGTAGAGCACGGAGACGGCGAGGGGATCGCGAATCTGTCCTATCGGATCACCGCCCTGTATTCGGGACGTGACTCAGTTCTTGGGGCCTCCGCAGGCCTGAAGCATTTCGGCAAGCGCCGACTGGGCAGGAGCGGCCTCGACAGAACGTATCCAGTACCGGACAACGTATGGGACATCGACTGTTCAACGCTGCTAAACCCTGATTTGAGTGGCATGGCGGTCCACTCAGGGTATTTCGATGAGAACGAGAAAAAGACCTATGATCTGATGCGGAACCTCTTGCAGGGAATAGACCGGAGCGTCCTGATTGCGAAAGGCGTTGTCCCCATGGCAGCCCCGAAAACGCAAGTGGCAGGCCTGTCTGTACCGACGCCAAATCCTGTATAGCTGTCCCGCCTTGTATTGAGGTTGCGAGCGACAACGGGCCTTCAGGCTACATCTACTCTGGAACCGCTGCGGCTGGCGGCTTTGACAGGCTGCGGACGAGCACGTAGACGATGACGGCGGCGAGCACAGCCGCAACCACCAGGCCCCGCAGGCCGGCGTTATAGCTGCCGGTGAGATCTTTCATCCTGCCCATCCAGAGAGGCCCGAAAAAGCCGCTGAAGATGGCAATGGTGTTCATGGCGGCGATGCCGGCGGCGGCGGCGCGGCCGGCGAGGAACTCCATGGGGATGGACAGAGCCGGCCCCCACAGCGCGAAGAAGGCGATGATGCTGGCTGCCAGCGAGGCGACCTGGAGCCAGGGCTGGGTGGCATAGCTGGCCCCGAGATAACCTGCGCCCATGATGAGGCAGGGAACGGCGCAGTGCAGCAGGCGCTCGTGATGACGGTCCGAATGGGCTCCGTTGAGCAGCATGGCCACCGCCCCCAGCAGGCTGAAGAGGGCGATCGACCAGCCGGTCAGCCCGACGCTCCAGTGCGTGGCGGCCTTGATGATGGACGGGGCCGAGAGCGTGAACCCGTAGGCGCAGAATCCGACAAAGAAGAAGAAGAGGCCGACGATCCACACTTTCGAGGAGAGCAGGGCTTGCAAGATGCCGGCCTCGTGACCGAGGTGGGCCTGCGCGCCGTCGCGGTGGAGCTTGTCCTTGAGCCAGTTCTTTTCCCCGTCGGTGAGCCAGGAGACTTTGGCGGGTCCGTCGGGGAGCAACCACAGTATCACGGGGGCGAAGAAGATGGCGGGAATGCCTTCGACAAGGAAGAGCCACTGCCAGCCGGAAAGGCCCATGCGCCCGCTGAGCCCCATCAGCCACCCTGCCAGCGAGCCCATGACAACAGAGCTGAGGGGCAGCGCGATATAGAAGCGGCTGACGGCGCGGGCGCGCATCTGCCTCGGGAACCAGAGGGTGAGGTAGTAAATCACGCCGGGATAGAAGCCCGCCTCGGCCAGGCCCAGCAGCAGGCGCAGCGTGTAGAACTCCGTGGGCGTGCGCACAAACATCATGGCGGTGGCCACAATGCCCCAGAAGAGGATGATGGCGCCCATGATGCGCTTGGCGCCGTAGCGGAGCAGAAGAAGATTCGAAGGCACTTCGGCAATGGCGTTGCCTATAAAGAACAGCCCTGCGCCGAAGCCGTAAATGGTTTCAGAGAAGTGCAGTTCCTGATTCATGCCCAGCGCGGCGTAGCTCACGCTAGCGCGGTCCATGAAGGCCAAACCGTAGCCGATGCCGAGGATCGGGATCAGCCGCCACGTTGCCTTGCGCATGGCCGAGAGGCCAACTGCCTCCTCGGCCGCGCTTTCAGTTGGATTTGCACCGGGTAGCGTGGACAATTCCTCCGTCTGACGGGTGATGGCCATCAGTGTCACCTCGACTTCACTGGTCGATGAAGATCAGGCCTTCTGCTTGATGCCCCATTATAGCGGCTGCGGAATGTTGACCTCGAGACGGCGTGGCCGTTTCACATCTTTGCGCTGGCGCGGTTCCCCTGAATCGAGCCGCTAGCGCGCAGAACCATCTACTTGATCGCCGGTTTCGAGAAGCCGCAGGCGGCGCCTGATTCCGTTCGAAATTGAATCGGCCAGTTTTCGCGGAAAACCAGACGGAAGCTCAGCGTTCACGCGATCAACAGCCGCCGGAACATCGCTGCATAGCTCTTCGACAATCGAGGGCACGACGTCTTTTCCAATGCCGGCGCGGATTGCAGTCTGGAAGAAATGGCGGGGAGCGACTTGCCTCATCGCGTAGTGGGGATTGGCTCCGAAGGACATCGCCAGGCGAAAATTTTTCCAGAGCACTTGTTTTGAATCGACACTTGGTTGAGCCGAGATCACGTCGTACAGCGGCGTCAATCGGAAGCGGCCGCCGGGCCGGAGAAACACGCTGAAGTTCTTCGCGTGTCCGTCGGTTGCACCCATAAGCCAGAAGACGATGTTCGCCTTCAGAAAGGCACGCTGATCGGCGAGCGGATCGTCGCTGCCACGAAGCAGTTGAAGTATTTGCACGATGCCCGGGCCACCGTCCGACTGGTATTTTCGGGTTGGGGAAATGGAAAGCGCCTGGCAGCAATCTTCCTGGGGCAACCGAAGGAGCCTTCCATCCGCGGTCCATCTTCGGTCGAATCGTTCCACTACCAATACGCTTCTTTTGCCGAAAGTTATCATTTGCGGTTTGGCAGCTTCAATTCCCAGAGCCGCAATTGCCTTCAGGCAGAAATACTCATTCTCAACACTGTTTGTGAGGTCGACACCGTTTGGAAGCCTGCCGATGGACGGTTTGAAAATGTGAGTCGTCGCCGTCGTGCCGCGCGGCTTGTACCAGTTCCCATCTCGATTCAGAAACGCGGTCTTCTCTTGCTCGCCGGCGATCGAAATTCTGAAACTCTCATCTTCCGTTATGCCCAGAGGAGCAGCGGCAAGGTTTTCGATGATCGAAGCGATTTCGTCGTCGCTGATTGGATCGCCTTCGACCGCTCCCGCCGGTCCGGGTTCGATGTTCTGCGGCAAGAACTGAAGGGCGCCGACGCAATCGTGTCCGATCGCCCCCAAAAGGCTGTACGCATCTGTCCCTTCCGCGTGCGTTCGCGCCGCGATCTGACGCCGCAGATGATCGTTGTCGGGCAGCAGATTGTCAAAGACCGCGACTACAGGAGCGCCGCTGTATGCCTGTTCACGAAGAGGAAGGGAAAGCGAGACCGGCAGAACGAATTCCCATTCCAACCATGATGGATCGTAGTGGAAAGATATGGCTCCTGAAATGTCGCGACGAAGCTGGCCGACCAGGCGGCTGTTGAGATAAACATTGAGGGGCTCGTAACGCGCGCGCGGCATCAGAAGATCGCCTCAATGTCATTTGCGGAACCTTTGGTTCGCGGACGGATCACGAGTTCAAGATCCAGCGCGCCGACTGCCCTTAGCAAGGTGTCGAGCCGTCCTGCGCCATCATTTTCTATGGCCGAAACCGTTTTTTGGCGTACTCCGAGTTTCGCGGCGAGTTGTTCCTGGGTGAAGCCCAGTTTTCGCCGTCTCTCTCGAATGGAATTCCCAAGCTGAAGCGGCGTGCGAGCAATGGTTTCCATCTCTTTCTCCGACGATGGCGTTTAGGCGCTTTTCCGCCTAAATCAATTCTAGGCGGTTTTCCGCCTAAAGTCAACTAAGGCGCTTTTCCGCCTAAATCCCGCCTTGAGCTCATTTAGGCGATGGTCCGCCTAAGGTCTTCAAGACACACTGCGCGGCGAAACTCCATTGTGGTGCACCATTGAGATCTCTCAATGGGCGCGGCCCGGCTTGAAAGCGCGCTACTTTCCAATGCAGAAAGTCGAAGGTCACGAACGGCCAAAAGAAAGGCACAAATGCCCGTACGCCAAAGGGGCAACACATGGCAACTCGATATCCGCCTGGTCGACGGAACCCGCCTACGCCGAACCTACCCGACAAAGGAGGCCGCACTCGAAGCCGAGGGGCAACTCCGGCCAAACCCTCAGCAGCGTGCGACGGCCAAAAAACTGAGACGATCCAAGCGATCCTCCGCACGCTCAAAGGCACCGGCGCTTGGAATCACAAACCCCTCAGGAACGCCATTCTCCGGCAAATCGGAGGCCTCACCCCCCGAGCCGTCAAACCTCATCACGCTGCAGCCATCGCAGCCAGCTTCACCAAAACCAATCCAGTGAGCCGTTATACGTATATCGCGAACTTGGGAACGTTCCTGCGGAAGATCGACGCAGGGCAGGCCGGCGTGCGGCCTGCCCCACAACCCACGCCCCGGCCCAAGGGAGCGAACGGTATCCGGCCGTCGAGTTTGAGGCAGCGCATGCGCCACGCATCGCCGCCCGGAAGGCTCGCGCTGCTACTCGCACACGAGGCCGGGCTCCGCGCCGGGTCGATCAGCACCATGACCAAAAGCAACTGCGACTTCAACAAACGTTACCTCAGAGGAAAAACCAAAGGAGGAGCCAACTACAACGTGCCCATGACGGACCGGCTCCAGGAGGCCCTGCTGTGGGCCTGCGCCAACGCAGAACCAGAGGAGACCCTGCTCGCAGCCATCAGCTACCGGCGCACGTTCCAATGCGCCCAAGAACTCGCCCACCACGTACGGCAGGCAAAGCAGCGCGCCGCTATCGCGGCGCGCTGGACCCTGCATGACCTACGCCGCAGCGCCGCCCGGCGCGTCTACGAACGGACCCGAGACGTTCGAAAAGTCCAGCGCCTCATGAGCCACAAGAACCTGAGCACAACCATGTGGTACCTCGGCGACGAAGGAGCGGAGCTCGAAGCCTCAGACCTCGAGGCCCAACCGACAAGAAAGGAGAATGCAGCATGAGGATCACCCGAACAATCAGAGCCGTACGCGCCGCAGCCAGCCAAGGAGAGCGACCGCGACCCAATCAGCATCACCGCAAAAAAGGCGGAGAAAAACTACCTGTCCATGTTCCTACAGATGCGAGACCACAAAGGCATGGACGCCAGCGAAGCCCACGAGGCCGCAGCCATCGCCTTCAAAATCGCGCTGCCCCCGCTCAGCACCCCCAACAATATCCGCGAGTACATCGGCTGCATCGCCGTAGGCATCACCCTCGGCATCTTCGACGGGAAGGTCGGCAGCCAACTACTCTACGCCGCACAAGTCGCCCTCGGGACGTTCAGGGCCGCGAAACAATCAGGCCGCCCAAAGACCACGCGGCCCGAGGGGAAAGAAAAGGAGAACCATGGACAGCGAAACGCAGCATAAGTGCCGAGAGCTCACCGACCGCACCGCCCTGCAAGCGCTACGCGCCATCAACGCCGCGCGCCTCTGCCGCGACCCCGAGCGCGCCCTCGAACTCCTGCACGAAGCAGCCGTGGAAGTCGTCGACGCCACCGCCCGGCAAGTCTACCTGATCCGGGCAAACCAATAACCAGCGCGCCAAGGGCGCCCAACCTGAAAGGATCCTCGAGAATGCCAAAGTCAACGCAACTGATCACCGACGCCAACACCGCCAGCAACGCCACGCCAACCGCCGCAACCCTCGCCCTCGCCAAAAGCACCGCAGGCGGGAACATCGACTACGAAGGGATGCTCAGCGCCGCCCTCGCGGCCCTCACCGAAGCCCAAAGATCGCTGCTGCTGGTGAGCGCAGCCACCGACAGCGCAGACCCGAACCTCACAAAAATCACGAGCCTCCTCCAAGCCCTGTGCTAAACTCCCAAAAAAGCAGAGGGAGCATAGCGAAGAGTCTGGAACCGGGCCGGTGCACCCACACACCGGCCCGGCCTTTTTTCGAGGAGCCCATGAACCTGCAAGACCAACTCCGGCTCGTCGCCCAGCGGAAAATCGATAAAGGCGAGACGTCGGTCAAGCTCCTCGCCGCCAAGACCGGCCTCACACAAAGCCACGTCTCCAACACCCTGCACGCCAAGCGCACCCTATCCATCCGCGCCTACGAGACCATGCTTGCCGCCCTCGGCTTCACGGCGCAAATCTTCCCCCGCGCAAAGCTGTAAGCAGGATCCTTGCAGCCAAAACCTGAAACGACCCGATAACAAGCCCCACAAATGCCCCACGGCGCGCCGCTGCGATCCGCCGCAGCCCGAGCCACGGCAGAAACGCCAGCGCTGTGCTGGACCACCGCATGCGCCTACGGCGCAGCACCCGCCGAGGCGGGCGCTGCACCTCCGGAAGAGCCGCGCTCACGCGCCAGCGCCAGCTCCGGCCAGCGAAGAGCCCAGCTCCCGCGCCAGCAGTCACAGCGCCACACACCTCCAAGCGGTGCTCGCGCGTGACCGCGCCGTCTCAGGCCACGGTGCAGCTGTGGCCTTCGCCGCGCCACGCGCTCGGTCGTGTCTTATCCCCGCTACGCCGCGCGGCGGGCTCGGGTCCTCGCTGCCGCTGCGGGCCAGCCACGCCGCGCGTCAGGCGCAGCCAAAGCGCAGAGCCACGCAAAGACCGCCTCGGGCCGGCCCCGGGAAGACGCTCGCCACGCTCGCTGCCGCTCGCTTAACACCGCTCGCTTGCTCCGCTCCACGCCCGGTGCCCTCGCGCCCCGCTGCGGCAAACCCGGCGCGCGAAAAGACGCGCCGGGCTTCGCTTCGCTTCGGCCTTGCGCCCCGCTCGGGCCGTTCGGCGCGCCAAGCGTCGGGCCTAGCGGCCCTCAGGCGCGCCTCACGGTGGGCACGTAATCACCGCCCACACCGGGGCAGCCGCGCTGCGCGCGGCCACAGGCCCGACCCGCGGGAGAGAAAAGTCGATCGCGTTTTTCTCCTCCCGCCCTTGCAAGCTTACGGCGCGCCGTCAAGGGTCGAGATGAACTCCGCTTCGCTACGCCCTTGACCGCGCGCCGTGACCAGCCTGCAAGGAGGAGAAAAAGCAATGTCACAGTTCAGGTTCAAGTGCGAAGCATGCAAGGCCGTCGTGCAGCGGCCCGTCATTCTCAAGGTTCCATCGCACCTTGTCGTCAGGTTCTGCTCAGTCTGGTGCCTCAGCGCGTGGCTGTCCAAGGTTCGCCGCGAGTGAGCGGCGCACCCAAAACCACCCACCCCCCATGCCCGGCGCGCCAAGCGCGCCGGGCCCCCGTGCCCATCCTGTGACCACGCCCAACCCTCAATTCTGGTCACAATGCGGTCACACGAAATTCACAGTTGACAAAGGCACTTACTCGGATTACGGTCACAAGCAAATCCACCAACTGGTCACAAGACCCCCGACTTTCCACAGAACGTCACTTTCCAATACAGAACGAGGAGAAGATCAGGTTCAGGATGTCGTCGGGAGTGGTCTCGCCGGTGAGCGAGTCCAGCGCCCACAGCGCGCGGTAAAGGTCGAGCAGGATCATTTCGTGCGGAATGGACGATGCGTTGGCGCGCGCGGCGTCCGCCAGGGCCGATATTGCTGTACTGATAGCCTGGTGCTGTCGGAGGTTGGTCACCATGGCGGGCTCGGCTGCGGCTCCGCCGGTGGCAAGAGCCAGAATGCGCTCGCGCAGCGCAGCAATCCCCTCGCCTGTGAGCGCGGAAGTGTAGAGCGCGGGCGGTGCGGAAACTTCGAGCGCAGGCTCGGCAACGGCATCGATGTCGGGGCCCACGCGCCTCAGGTCGCACTTGTTCACGGCCACCAGCGCGGGACGGCCCTCGACGGCGGCCAGCAGGCGCCGTTCCTCGTCGTTGAGCGGCTCGGTCGCGTCCAGCACGATGAGAACCAGGGCCGCATCGGCCAGGGCTTCGCGGCTGCGGGCGACGCCGAGCAGTTCGGCCTCTTCGCGTCCCTCGCGCAGGCCGGCGGTGTCGACAAGTTCCAATGGAATTCCGTCGAGCGAGATCCGCTCCGTGACCAGATCGCGCGTAGTTCCGGGCGTGGCAGTGACGATGGCGCGATCGCGCTCGGCGAGGCGGTTGAACAGCGAGCTCTTGCCCACGTTGGGCCGCCCGACGATGGCGAGCGTCAACCCGTCGTGGACGATGCGGCCGCGCGCGAAGGTGGCCTCAAGCGCCCGGAGCGGCGGGTCGAGATCTGAAAGCCGTCGCGCGATCTCCATTTTCGGAGTGACATCGAGGTCGTCCTCGGCAAAGTCGATGCCGGCTTCGAGCAGCGCCACAAGCTCGGTAAGCGACTGCTTCACGGGCGCCACGCGATGACTGAGCGCGCCGCCCATCTGGCTGGCGGCCTGGCGGGCCTGGGTGAGCGTCTGCGCCTCGATCAGGTCGCGCACCGCCTCGGCCTGCGTGAGATCGAGACGGCCGGAGAGAAAGGCGCGGCGCGTGAACTCCCCCGGTTCGGCCAGGCGCGCTCCCAGTGCCAACGCTCGCCGCAGCAGCAGGTCGAGAACCACCGGAGAGCCATGGGCAGCAATTTCAACCACGTCTTCAGAGGTGTAGGAGTGCGGCGCCGCAAAAAAGGTGACTACGGCTTCGTCAAGGATTGCCGGCTCGGCGCCGGGCGCGGACGGCTCGTCAAACACTTCGGCCAGGCGCGCCCGCGCGTGCTCCAGCGGAGGTCGCAGACGAACCAGTTGCGCGCCGATCGACAGCGCGTCGGGCCCGCTCAGCCGCACCATGCCGATGCCGCCGCGGCCGGGTGGCGTGGAAACCGCCGCGATGGTGTCGGCGGGGGCGGGGGTGGGGCGAAGAGCATCCGGAGTGGCGGCAGAATCGGCCATAACGATGCACTTATTGTAGAAGGGGCTTCGCAACGGGCCGGTTGGTTTTGTGCCTTCCCGCCCTTTTCTTGAAGAGACGCGAAAAGGACGGGGCACGGAATGTCTGCGGATGGGTTGAGCGGCCGGCCGCTTGGGTTTTGTGGCTCCCCGCCCATTTCACAAGAACGTGAAAAAGGACGGGGCACGCGAAGTTAGGGGACAGCACGGAATGTTTGGATAGGCCTCCTCGCCCACCAAAAGCTCTGTGCCCCGTCCTTGCGTCTTTTCTCTGGCGCAAGGGCGGGAGGCCCCAAAAGCTACTCTTGAAGGAGCCGGTTCTTTTTGCCGCGGCCCAGGAGAATGTCCGAATGAAAGCAAGCGCGCTTGAGTTTCGCCTGCGCATGGTCATCCAGGTCGTCATCGTCGCTCTTGGCTTCTGGGCGCCATGGAAGTCGATTGGCGCTTGGGAGCTGAGAGGAATCTCCACGCTCGAGTGGCTCTCGCTCGAGCTCTTCCACACCGGTCTCATGAGCTTCAGCGCGGCCGCTTCCACGGTGATTGTGGCCGGGGCACTGGCGGCCGGGGCGGCCGCATGGCTCCGCGTGTGGGGAGCGGCCTCGCTGGGCTACGCGACCGTGCATCACGGCCAAATGCAGGGCGGCGGGCTGGTGGCGGCGGGGCCTTACCGCTACGTGCGCAATCCGCTCTACCTGGGCGGATGGCTGATGTTTCTGGCCATGGCTCTCATCATGCCGCCTACTGGCGCTCTTGTTACCCTGATCCTCATCACAATTCACTTCCTGCGCCTGATTCTGGGCGAAGAAGCGTTCCTCTCGGCAAAGCTCGGCGAGCCCTACCGCGAGTATCTCGCCAAAGTGCCTCGGCTCCTGCCCAGCCTGCACGCCTGCCTGCCGCCAGCCGAACAGAAGCCGCAGTGGCTGGTGGCCGCGCTCACAGAGATCTTTCCCATCGGCCTCTTCTTCACCATGGCTGTGCTGGCCTGGCGTTTTGACCGGCTGCTGATGCTCCAGGGCGTGATCTTCAGCTTTGGGTTGTCGCTGGTGATGAAAGCAATCTTCGGCGGGAAGCGGAAGGAAGAGACGGCGGCTTAGGTAGAGCGTTTCTCTCACTCGCTGTCGCTCGAAGTCGCGCGGCTCGCGAAATAGGACGCGGACGAGGACGTCCGCGTTACAGCCGGCCGGGAGGCCGGCGCTACAAGTCGGTGAAAACGCCAAAGGGAGAGCCTCGCAGAGCTCTCCCTTTGGTTTCTGCCCCGGGGTGTCCGCTGTCCGGGAAAAGTTACTTCTTCGGAGGAGCGATGACGTCCTTGGCGGCCTTGGCCACGCGGAACTTCACAACGGTCTTGGCCTTGATCTTGATGGCCTGGCCGGTCTGCGGGTTGCGGCCCATGCGCGCTTTACGGTCGGCCTTCACCAGGCGGCCGATGCCGGGAATCACGAATACGCCGTTCTTCTTCGTTTCCTTGACGGCAGTCTCGGCCAGCAGGTCCAGATAGGCAGCCGACTGCTTGTTGGTCAGTTCCAGTTTCTCGGCCATTTGACGAACCAGCGCCGTTTTGGTCAATCCAGTTGCCATGTTCTATTTCTCCTTGTAGGCACGCCCTCGGGGCTGCCGGATTTCAGGGCTACGCGCGAATCGCACACCGCATGGAGGAAGTGCCAGCAAACGGAGAAATGCACAAAACCCTGTATTCATGCGGCTCTAATCAACGCTGCCGAGGCTTACAATGCGGCTTTTGGGCGGGAAAGTCAAGGGAAAACACCCGATTTCCACAGGTTTTTAGCTGTTTTCTGCGGAAAACGCCTGTTTTTAAGGGTTTTTAGCGGTTTTTTGCCTCATCGAGGGGCGAGCGCCACCAATGAAGATGGTTGGCCCGGGTGCCTCGTCCGCCGCTGAGAAGGCACCCGGGATAGCACCTTCTCAAGCCGTCCCTGTTCGCGGACCCGAGCCCTTCCGGCGGGCGCGATACTATGAGTTCAAAGCCTGGAGCGAAAAGAAATCGTTTCGAATGATGAGGGGAAAAAACATGAAGCAACTTGAAGCAGATCTTGCTGTAGTCGCTGCCGGAGTGAGCGGACTGGCCGCATCGGTAGCGGCCGCCCAACTGGGCATGAAAGTCATCACGCTCGAAAAGAGCTCTACCACGGGCGGCGCCGCCAACATGGGCATGGGGCCGCTTGGAATTGAAAGCCCCCTGACGCGGGCAAAGCAGTTCTCGCCAACCCGGGATGAGGCCTTCAACGTTTTCATGAATTACGTCCACTGGCAGGCCGACGGCAAGCTGGTGCGGGCTTATTTAAGCAAGTCCGGCGACACCATTGCGTGGCTCATGAAGCTGGGCGTCAAGTTCTCCGAGCCGGCATCCTATTTCCCCGGTTCGTTTCCCACCTGGCACATTGTCATGCCTGAGTCCGGCAAGCCGGGCGAAGCAGCGTCCGCCACCATGGTGAAGGTCATGACGGAAAAGGCCAAGGAGATGGGCGTGCAGTTTCTGCTGCAGACTCCTGTAACGCGGTTGCTGAAAGAAGGCGACAAGATCGTCGGAGTTGTCGCCGAAGACCGTTCGGGCGAAGAGATTCAGGTCAAGGCCAAGGCCGTCATTGTCGCCACTGGCGGCTGCGGCGACAACCCCAAGATGATCAAGAAGTACACCGGCTACGAGTGGGGCAAGGATCTGCATTCCTTCCGCATTCCCGGCAACGAGGGCGACGGCATGAGAATGGCCTGGGAAGTGGGCGCCATGGACACTCCCATCAGAATTGAACTCATATACAACGTGGCCGACGTCACCATCGGGGGCGAAGTGGACTGGCTGACGTTGATGCGCCAGCCGCACCTGATGCTCAACCTGCAAGGCGAGCGCTTCATCAATGAAGCCGAGGGCAATACCGCCTTCAAGGGCAATGCCGTCTCGCGGCAGCAGGACCGTCTCTGCTACTTCGTCTTTGACGAGAACACCAAGAACGAGATGAAGGTCGATCTCGACTTCCTGAACATGATTACGGCGACGCCGAATTTCGCCAACTTCGATGAAATGATGAAAAGAGTCGTCGAGAGCGGCTACCAGCATTTCTTCATTGCCGATTCAGTCGAAGATCTGGCCGCCAAAACTGGCATGGACCTGCCCGGGCTCAAAGCCACGCTCGAGAAGTACAACCACGACTGCGACCGCGGCTATGACGAGCTCTTTCTCAAGCTTCAGCGTTACATGCGTCCCTGCAGGAAGCCACCCTTCTATGCCCTGCGGCTCTTCGCTTCAGGCTATGGAAGCCTGGGCGGAATCAAGATCAACCACAAGACCGAGGTCCTCGACAAGAAATGGAAACCGATCCCCGGGCTCTTTGCTTCGGGCACCGATGCCTGCGACATCTACGGCGATACCTATGTCTTCCTGATGCCGGGCAACACCATGGGCTTCGCTCTGAACTCGGGCCGCATCGCCGGCGAGCAGGCCGCGGCCTACGTCAAGGCGCTCGGATAGGCGCAACGCATTCGGAGAAAGTGGTTCCAGCACGACATGAGGGTGCCCCAGGTCTCGATTTTGAGACCTGGGAGGCCACCAAACCCAGCCTGCGGTTTTGTCATCTGCGCTCTGTCAGCGAAGCCCGAAGAGCACCTTCCTCTTCGGCTGCGCGGCCGCCACAATCGGCGTATTCAGCGCATCGACAATGGGCGCGGCGATGCGGAAGTAGCGAGCGACCGTCGCTGCCAGGTCTTTGTTGAGCGCCGCCTTCGCGGGCAGGGTCGCGGCCAATCCCCACTGGCGGCAGCGGACGAGATCCATCGCGGGGTGCTCGCAGGGAAAGCCCTTGGGCGGGCGGGTCAGCGCATTGCCCTCAAATTCTTCAAACGCCCGGCGCACGGCGGGGCGCTTCAGCAGCTTGCGGAACTCTTCGTGGTGGTCGAGCAGCCAGTGGCGAATCTCGGCGAGCTGCTCCTTCTCCGGCATGTAGGCCCCGGCGGCGATGATCACCTCATTCGCGGCGACGTGGAAGTAGTAGCCCGCGCCGGATGTTTTTTCGAGTCCCTGATGCACCCACCACGCGGCCACATGCGTTTTGTAGGGGCGCTTGTCGTTCGAGAAGCGCGTGTCGCGGTAGATCCTGAAGATGCACTTTTCAGCGGGGCGCACAAAGGCCGGCGCGAAATCGGCCATGGCGTCGGTGATCTTGCGGATCAGGGCGAGCATGGGCTGCCGCAGCTCGGCCTCGAACTGCTCCTTCCGCGGCTGGAACCATTCGCGTTCGTTGTGGCGCGCCAGCGAGCGCAGAAAGGTTAGCGCGGCGGGGCGGAAGTAAGGGAGGGCGGCGGGCAGAGAAGCAGGTTCTGATTTGGCGACCATGACAAATGGAGTTTAACGCGATGACGATGCTATTGCTCGATCTGTATTCCCACTGGGCAACCATTGGCTTGCAACCTTTGGATCAGATCTGCGAAGTTTTTCACTAGTTCTCTTATCTCCGCGGTCGCTGAGCTGGGATTCCGCACGACGATGCGATACGGCACGTCGAGTTTGTTGATTCCTCCCGTGCCGATGCTGTCGTTGAGTGCATCAAGGTTTCTTCCGTGCCAAACAGGAGCACCGACGGCGTTAAAGTACGCATCGAAAAAATCGCTGTCGGATTTCCACTCCGAAGCGTTGAACTGGATAACTGGGGCATCTTCAATTTCGCACAGCTGCCTTGCAAACCCGATCCCGTCCCACGACGTTCCGGAAACCGGAAAGAAACCTAAATTAACAAGACTTTCAGTCAATGCTCTCGAAACTTCAATTCCAAATAACCGGACTGCTGCCATCCGATAGTGATGCTCTCGAATTGTGGGAATCAGGTTGACGATTTCAGCGATCCGATCTTCGCCGTAGACGGGGAGTGCCACAGTAAGACCAGGCTCGGGGTACCAACAGCCATCCCATTGTTTGCGAAGTTCTGCAGCATCGGGCACACGATCGTATCGTGCGATCGCCCAGACGGGCATTTGCCCAAGAAGGATGAATAGATTTGCGTGGAACGTCTCTTGACTTTCCCGTTGATCAAGGACGATCGCGACCTGCCACGCCAAATGTTGCCTCCTCCCGATTTACCTCGATCTCCGCGCCTTCAGCTCGCCAGCGCCTCTTCCACCGCCTTAGGCCGGTGGGCGATGACAGTGAGGTAAGCCCGCGCGGCGCGGTCGGGGCGGCGGCGGCCTTGCTCCCAGTCCTGCAGTGCGCGGGTGTCGAGTGCATAGCGCCGGCAGAATTCGGCGCGGCTCAGTCCGGTGGCGAGGCGGATCTGGCGAATCTCCAAGGCAATGGACGGTTTGAAGGTGGTAACGCGGGCTGGCTTGACTTTGCCTTGAACGATGGCAAGCGCCTCTTGCATGGATTCAATCAGCTCGGGGCCGATGCTTTTGCGTTTCATTGCTTCGCTCTCCTGGCCTTTGCTTCTGTCTTCATTGCCGCCGCAAGCGAAGTTGCGAGTTTCTTTTCCGCCGGCGTCAGATTCCCTTGCTCATTTTTCCCGTAAAGGAGAAGCGCAAGGACCGGGTTTACCTCGTCGAAGAAGTAATAGATCGCTCTCACTCCGCCTGATTTTCCGCGTCCACCGATTGCATACCTGAGCTTGCGCACCCCTCCCGTGCCAGGGATTTCATCGCCCACGGCGTAATACCTCGAAAGATAAAGCAGCAGGTCGTCATATTCATCGCTCGTGAGCAGCTTTTCTGCTTTTCGCCGAAAAACACTTGTCTCCACAATGGTCGGGAGAAGAACGGGCATAGATACATTGTGCGGCAATGCCGCATAAGGTGTCAAGCCTTTTAGCGGATCACCTTCAGCGCCCCGCGGAACAGCCCGTCGAAATCCCCAGCCAGCGCCTTCTCTTTCGCGACGGCCTGCTCGATGGCCTTTTCCGCCGCTGCGCGCTGGTAGCCAAGATTGACGAGGGCGGAAAGCACGTCTTCGACGGCGGGGCCTGCAACGGCCTGCGGGGCGGGAGCGACAGCGAAATCGTCGAGCTTGTCCTTGAGCTCGACGACCAGCCGCTCGGCGAGCTTTTTGCCGACGCCTGGAATGCGGACCAGTTGGGCGTGGTCCTGCGCGCGAATGGCCTGAATGGCGCGCTCGACGGAGAGGCCGCTGAGGATTTTGATCGCCAGTTTCGGTCCCACTGCGCTAACCGTAATCAGCCGCTCGAAAAGGCGTTTCTCTTCGCGGTCGAGGAAGCCGAAGAGCGCAATCTGGTCATCGGAGACCTGGGTGTGGATGTGCAGCGCCGCCTCCTGGCCCACCGGTGGCAGGGCCGTGAAGGTGGGCACGGAGATGGTGACGTCGTAGCCGACTCCGGCCGCCTCGACGACGGCCTGGCCGGGCTGCTTGAAGATGAGCTTGCCGCGAAGGTGAGCGATCATGGGCGACTAACAATGCCTCCGGAAGACGTTCTTTTGCCGGGTTCTGATTCCCTCAGGGGCTAAAGCCCCTATTCTTCTCGCAACCTTAACGTACGGGCTAAAGCCCGTACCCTTCAAGGCCGCCATTCACTTCTTTTTCCTGCCTATTGTAGAACTCCGATCTTCTTCGCTACCCGCTCCATGGTTTCGAGAGCCCTGTCGAGTTGGGCGCGCGTATGTTCGCTGGTAACGATGGCGCGGATGCGTGCCTTCCCCTCCGGGACTGTCGGGAACGCGATGCCGGTAGCCATCACGCCCTCGTCGAAGAGCGCTTTCGAGAAATCCATGGCCGCCCGGCCCTCGCCCACGATGATCGGCGTGATCGGCGTTTCCGTGGCCGGAGTGGTGACGCCGCCGATGTTGAAACCGACGCGGCCGAGCTCGCCCTGGAAGTAGCGCGTGTTTGCCCACAGGCGCTCGATGCGTTCGGGCTCCTGCTCCAGAATGTCGAAGGCCGCGATGCAGGTGGCCGCGACCGACGGCGGGTGCGAGGTGGAGAACAGGAACGGCCGCGCGCGGTGGTAAAGGTAGTCAATAAGGTCGCGGCTGCCGCAGACGTAGCCGCCGAGGGCGCCGATGGCCTTTGAAAGCGTGCCCACCTGCACGTCGACTTTGCCGTGCACGCCGAAATGATCCACTGACCCGCGGCCGTTGCGGCCGAGTACCCCTGAGGCGTGGGCGTCGTCGACCATCATGATGGCGCCGTATTTTTCCGCCAGAGCTGCGAGTTTGTCCACGGCGCCGATGTCGCCGTCCATGGAGAAGACGCCGTCGGTGATGACGAGCTTCTTGCCCGGGTTTTTCTCTAACTCCTGGAGGAGCTCCTCGCAATGGGCCACGTCTTTGTGGCGGAAGACCTTGATGGTGGCACGCGACAGGCGCGCGCCGTCGATGATGGAGGCGTGATTCAGCTCGTCGGAGAGAATGAAGTCCTCTTTGCCGAGGATGGAGCTGACGGCGCCGGCATTGGCCGTGAATCCGCTCTGGAAGACCACGCAGGCCTCGACGTTTTTGAAGCGGGCGATCTTCTCTTCGAGATCCATGTGGATGCGCATGGTTCCGGCGATGGTGCGCACGGCGCCGGAGCCCACGCCGAATTTGCGCGTCGCCTCAATGGAGGCCTCAATGAGACGGGGATCGTTGGCGAGGCCGAGATAGTTGTTGCTGGCCAGGTTAATGACTTCGCGGCCGTCGTAATGGCAGACGGGGGCCTGCTGGTCGTCGAGAATGCGCAGCCGAAAGTAGGTTCCCTTGGCGCGGAGCTCGTCGAGCACGCGGGTCAAATGGGCAAGCCCGCCGCGGCGGGCAAGCTGGGGGCGGGAAGCGGTTTGGGTCATGAGAGCACCTCGCGGCGGTTCCATGGGGCCACGAAGGGCGCATTCTACTGCTGGAAGGCCCCTCGACGGCAACGGCTTCGGCGTATGGGAACCCTGGAACCGCTCCGGAAGAAAGGATAGCGCACTTCCGCGCCGGCCCCCGTAGCCGGTAATGGGTCAGTTTGAAGGGTACGGGCTTCAGCCCGTACATAGAAACTTCAAAAACAGGCTGGGCTTTAGCCCCTGAGGGAATTCGCGATCAAACTGACCCACTACCCCGTAGCCCGGAGGCGGCCGGGCCGGATACAATGAGGCCTAAGTGGAATTGGGCGAATTGATATTCTTTTCGCATTGGAGAAGGTGCGCGTGAGAGGCAGGATGTGCCGCGGATGGCGGCTGAAAACCGTAGCGGGACTGGGCATTGCGCTGGCAGTGTCCGCTCTGGCGGCAGGCGCCCAAAGCCCGACCTTGGCCGTGACAACCAGCGCGTCCAGCGCCCAGACGAACCCCGCCGGGACCTGCCAGCTGACCACGGCGACGGTGAACGTGACCGGTTCGTCAGGCACGGTGACCATCGAAGACGGCACAACGAGTCTCGGCAGCCAGACGCTGAACTCAAGCGGCCAGGCGAGCTTTACCTTCGCGCTGGCCAACGGGTCGCATTCGCTGTCGGCGGTTTTCGGCAGCAGCACTTCGCCTTCCCAGGTCGTTTCCATCAGTTCGCAGTGCAGCGTCCCCTACGCCGTAACCGTCAGCAGCCTGCAGCCCTCCAGCACCCTCACCGCCGGAGACACGGGATCAGCGATCGTGACTGTGACGCCGTTGCCGGGTTTCGTGGAGGGGCTTGGCTCGACGCCGGCCTTCATTACGCTCTCCTGCTCGGCGTTGCCGGAGCTATCCTCGTGCGTATTCTCGCCGCCAGAGGTGGAGATCGTGCCCGGCCAGTATGAGGCAGTCACAAGCGACCTCAGCCTGCAAACGCAGGCAGCGGGCACGGCCCGGACCCGTCCTCCAACTGGAAGCCGGAGAAGGAACGGCCCAATGGTGTGGGCGCTGCTGTTGCCCGGTTTGCTGGGGATAGGCGGCCTGGCCTGGCGCGTACGCGGTCAGTCCTGGAACCGGCTGGCGTTGCTGGGCTTTCTCGCCCTGATTACGATGCTGGGAACCACGGGCTGCAATCCGCTCTACCGCTACCACCACGACAAGCCGCCGGTGAATAATCCCACCCCTGCGGGCACCTACAAAATCTTTATCACCGCGCAATCGACCAACGGCGTCTCGGCGAACCTCAATTCCACGTCGATTACGTTTACGGTGCAGTAGACAGAGTTCTCAATCCACGCGGAATATCAAGCGCGGGTTTGGAAACCCGCGCTACAGCCGGCTGGGAAGCCGGCGGTACACATCGCGGCTGGCACCTCGGCGCACTCAATCCACCCGCATGACGACCTTGATGGCATCGCCCGATTCCAGCAGTTCCATCGCCTTATGGAATTCGCTGAGCTTGAGCCGGTGAGTAATTGCGGGCTCCAGGTTGAGCTTGCCGGCAGCCAGCAGCGCCTCCATCTGAAACCAGGTTTCGAACATCCTGCGGCCGTTGATGCCCTGCACGACGGCGCCCTTGAAGATAATGTCGCGGGCGACGTCGAGTTCGAAGGGCCGCGAGGGAATGCCAAGCAGCGACGCGCGCCCGCCCGAACGCAAAACGCGAAAGCCGAGGCGATACGCGTCCGGATGGCCCGACATTTCCAGCAGCACGTCGGCGCCGGTGCCGCCCGTGGCTTCCAGGATGCGCTCAGCGGCATCGCCCGCGGCGGGATCGAGAACCAGATCGGCTCCCATCTTGGCGGCCACCTGGCGGCGGTGCGCGTTAACTTCAATGGCAAAAACGCGCGCGGCGCCGCAGGCCCGGGCCACGGCGATTGAGAACAGGCCGATGGCGCCGCACCCGGTAACGGCTACATTGCGGGCGGCGATCGGCCCGGCCAGCACGGTGTGCACGGCGTTGCCCAGCGGGTCGAGCAGAGTGGCGTAATCGTGGGGGATGGAGGGCGTCAGCTTCCAGATGTTCGTCTCGGGAATGAGCGCGTAGCCGGCAAAAGCGCCGTCGGCGTCTACGCCCAGGATGCGCACGTGCTGGCACACATGGGCTTGTCCCGTGCGGCACTGCAGGCATTTGCCGCAGGCCACGTGCATCTCGGCGCTCACCATGTCGCCTTCGCGCACGGCGGTCACGCCGCGTCCCAGCGAGGCTACTACGCCCGAGAACTCGTGGCCGGGGATCAGCGGCGGGTGAATCCGCCCCTGCGCCCACGGGTCCCAGTTGTAAATGTGCAGATCGGTCCCGCAAACGCTGGCGGCCTCTACGCGCACCAGCACCTGGCCCGGTCCGGGAGCGGGGACCGGCACCTCGCGCAGTTCAACCCCCGGCGCGGCTTTAGCCTTGACGACTGCCTGCATGGTTTTCATGCGCGGGGAGTCCTTCCTCTAGGCTCCAAAGAAGTCTACAACTCTATTGGATGCAGCGAATGGTGGAAATTCCAGAACATAATCGGCAGAAGCCTGGCAGAAGTCAGCCCGTGCGGATCAGCAATACCGGCGATGCTCACAAAAGACCGGCCTGTGGGGTTTTTGTGGTTTCCCGCCCTTTTCACAAAGAACGTGAAAAGGACGGGGCACGGAATGTTTGTGGTTAGGTCAAAGAACCTGAAAAAGGACAGGGCCGGAATGTTTGTGGTTAGGTTGAGTTGAAAAGCCGGCCTGTCCTATTCCAGTTCCTCCTCGGCGCCGGCGCTGCCATTTACACTGGTTGGGCTATGAGTTGCATCTTCTGCAAGATCATCGAAGGCAGCATTCCCTCCACGGCCGTCCATCAGGACGAGCTGAGCTTTGCCTTTGCCGACATCAATCCCAAGGCTCCGGTGCATGTGCTGATCGCTCCGCGGGAGCACATTTCTTCGCTCGCGGAAATGAACGCGGACAAGCGCGACGTGCTCGGCCACCTGCTGTTGACCGCCGCGGAGATTGCGCGCAAAAAAGGACTCGGCAAGGGCTACCGCGTCGTCGTGAATACCGGCAACGACGGCGGGCAGACCGTGGACCACCTCCACGTACACCTGCTGGGCGGGCGCGCGATGCACTGGCCGCCGGGGTAGAAATGCAGGGGTCAATCAGGGGTCAGGGATCGGTAAGCCCGCGAATTGGCGGATTACGAGTTCCCTGACCGCTGGACCGGCCCTTTAAGGCGCAGCCTGCTCACGGGGAGGACGGCTGGAGAAAAGTTGAGCAGCCCCCCATCGGTTGTAATGGAATCCATTACAATGTAATATTCAGGTATGGCCACTGCTGCTCAAAGGAAATCGAGGGTCTACACGATCAGCCTGCCGCCCGAACTTGCACAAAGGGCGGAGGCGCTGGCTCAGCGGGACAGCCGCACTATGAGCGAGCTATTCCGTGAAGCCTTCCGCACATACTCCGCACAGCAGGCGCGGCGCACGCTGGATGAACTGGGCGAATATGCGGCAGGCCGCAACCCAAAAGGCTACACCGAGGCCGATGTGCCACGGCTCATTCAAGAGGTGCGTGCTGAAAAGCCGCGCCGCCGCAGGGTACGGTCTAACGGGTGATCGTCGTCATCGACACAAACGTCTGGATTTCCGCGCTTCAGTTTGCGAAACGGCGCGGCACGCCGACTCTGGCGCTCGAAAAGGCCATGAGCGAAGACGTGATTGCCACCTGCGACGAGATTGACGCGGAGATTGTGCGCGTCCTGACGGAAAAGTTCTCCTGGGAACAACACCGGGCAACGTCGGCGCTGCAAACGACTCTGGCGCGTGGCATCCGTGTAAAGATTCGAGGCACGGTAAAGGTATGCCGTGATCCCAGCGACGATATGTTTCTGGAGTGCGCCACCCTTGCGAAAGCGGATCTGCTGGTTGCAGGCGACAAAGATTTATTGACTCTCGACACGTACAAGGGAACGCGCATTGTCACGCCCTCGGAGTACCTGAGAGCAAGATAAGCATCGCGCCCTATTCCCTGTCTCTACATCGGCTGCCTTGCGTGGTGGTCGTCCTCTTCTTCTTCCACCCCATAGCGGCGCAGCAGCACGGGCAGGCTCTGCGAAAATGCCGATCGCGGCATCACGGTGTCGCAGCCGGCCTCGAGAGCCTTCATCTTCAGGTCGCCCTGCAGGTGGTTCAGGAAGCCGATGATGGAAACCGCCTTCTTGTACCGGCTTTTGAATTTGGGGATCATACTCATCGGCTTGGCATTCAGATTGTTCAGGTCGAAGACCATGAGCATCTGTTTGGCTGTCTCGGGCAGATCGATCAGCCGTGCAACCGTCTCCTTGTCGCCGCCCTTGACGAACTCCACTTTGACGCCGAGCTTGCGCGCCGTTTCCATAATCTTGGCCGTGAAGAACAGATCCTCGATGAAACAGAAGATGCGGACGGGCGCGTTTTCGCGCACAGCCGGAGCCTGTTGGGGCACGTAGGGATCCGCGTAGTAAGCGCCGCCGCGGCCGTTGCCGCCCACAGGAATCGTCGACGGCGGACCGTCGGAGGCATTGCCGTTCGCGGCGCGGTAGCGATGGTCCATGGGGCCGACGAACTCGCGCGGACCTTTCTGCCTGGCTCGGCGCTTGCCCTGGCCACCTTGCGCAATGCTGTTGCCGGGCTGCTGGGCGGGAGCCTGAGCTTTCTGAAAGAACTTTTTCTTCTTCCGGCTGTCGCGCTGCTGTACCGGCGCCGGTCTCGGCGGCGGTGGCGCCGGAGGGGCAGACTGCGGGGTAGGCTGCTGCGCCTGCTGCTGGGCCTGGGGCTGAACTGCGCCCTGCTGAGTTGATTTGTTCTTGCGCCGCCGGCGGCGGCGGCGATGTCCCTGCGGCTGCGCTGGAACATTTCCCGCTGCGGGCCCCAGCTCTGGCTGAGGCTGCATCGATTCTGTCGTCATGCTTTTTTGCTTCCTGGTGCTTTTTTCTCGGTTGCTTTCGTTATTCAGGTTCCGCCAGCGCGGAACGCATCGGGGGCCCGTCCGAAGAGGACCTGAGCCGCATCGCGCCCAAGCCTTCCAGTTCCTGCGCTCAGTTTCTGTGGGCCATCGCGCCGTGGGCCAGGCTGCCTCGCGTGGGCGCCTGCCCTGCCCGTCAACTTTGCAGCTAACCCGCACGGAGGGGTTCCCCCCGGCGCGCTTTACCGCTTTGTTGCGTTAGCTCCGAAACCCATCCTCAGTGAAGATGACCTTGCCGCTGAAAGCGGCAGCCAGTCGAAACTACCATTCCACCAAAAGGATCGAACCGCTGTTCGCAGATGATGCCTCTCTTTTATGCCTGCACTCGCCGAACACGGTCCTTTCTACTGGACTGGCCGGCCTGATTTTGCTGGCTAGGCGGCGAACCTGCTCAACCCCCGTGTCAGGGGTGGCCCGCATCAGCCGCCTGATAGGCAATTCTGATACTACAGCGAAGGGACCCGGCTGGCAAGCGCCACTGTGGGAGCCGGAAGCTTCAGGAGCCCGGAAGGAGACGCCCTCCGTCCTGAATACCGGCGGCCTTTAAGGCGCTCACGCGCAAGGCCCTGAACGCGGAAAGGCCACTCCCGCCGGGAGTGGCCCTTGAAATCCGCTAAGTCACTGGCCTCCAAGTCAAAACCGAATCAATATGGCTCTTCACAGGCTTCTATCTGAGATCTTTGATCTTCTTTGGCCTGCGCGGCCTAACATCACTGGCACATAGGGAAGTGCAATTCTGATTCCGTTCTCATCTTCCTTTATATTCAAACACTTATTGCCGCTGGGCCCATTGTCGTCTCTGCAATCCTGGAGAGCACGCCAGTACAAATCCCAAAAAGCATAAAAGCGATTCATTTCTGGCATCGAGGACAGTAATGAGTGCCCCGTCCGGCAAGCTCGATCCGCCGGATGGGCGTCGCGCAATGGAGGCAGGGCTCTCCCGTGCGCTGGTAAACGCGGTGCTCGAGCTGGAAGAAGCCGTCAGCGCCGCTTGCGTCGACGTAGTCGGAGACCGACGAACCGCCGAGGCGAATGGCCCGCCGCAGAACTTGCCGGAGTGCCTGACGGAGCTTCTCGAGCTCGGCCTGCGTCAACTGTCCAGCCCGCCGGTCGGGGCGGATACCGGCGCGGAAGAGACTCTCGTCGGCGTAGATGTTGCCCACTCCGGAAAGCAGGGACTGGTTCAGGAGGGCAGCCTTGATCGAGAGTATCCGGCCGCGAAAAAGAGCGGCGAACTCCGGCGGGCCTATCCTGAGCGGTTCGGCGCCCTTTGGCTCGAAGGCAGGCGAGCGGCCAAGCTCTCGAAATTCGAGCCGTCCGAAGCGGCGGGGATCGACAAAGCGGAGCTCCATGCCTCCCGTCAGACGCAGGCGCGCATGTGTATGCCCGGCCACTGGCGCATCGGGGGTGGTGGCCAGCAGGCGGCCGGTCATACCCAGGTGGACGATCCATTGCGCATCAGGCGAAGAGGCGCCGCCGCGGACAGATCGAGAGCCTATCCGGTCCGGCTCTCCCGCAAGCTTCGGGCCCAGGTCGCAAACGATGTGCTTTCCCATACGCCGTACGGCCAGAATCTCGCGGCCGGCGAGAGCCTTGGCCTGGCGGCGGGCAGGGGTCTTGAAGGTTTGCGGCCTGGTGGAGAACCAGGCGTTCAGGATGCGTTGACCGCTAACGCGCGCGTCGACGCCGCGAGCAATCGTTTCCACCTCTGGCAATTCCGGCATAGCTTTTATTCGAGGGGCGAACGAACTCGATTCGCGCAACTCAGGCTTCTATCCTCTGCATCTTTGAAAAATCGAGGCGCCCATGAGTTCACTTGTTTTCGCCGGGCGAGCGGATATGGTTGACTTCAAAGCTGACAATCTTCCATGCGCCCCCGGGCTGACGGATATAGACCCTCGTATAACGATAACTGCCTGAGACCGTCCCTTCGGAATTAGTCCCCTCGACCTCGGCGCGGCAGTTAACCAGCGCGGTGGCGCCATAGAATCGGATTTTTCGGTCAGAAAGATCGAGAACGGTGAAGTGGACCTTGCCGGAGCGAAAAGCGGCAAGCAATTCGTCTTTCGTTTGCAGCGTGCCCGAAGAGGTGATGCCCATATAATCGTCCGCCAGCAGTGAGCTGAGGGCAGTGACGTCGGCGTGGAGCACGGCGGTGCGCCAGGCTTCCTCAAGCCTGTCGATCTCGTGCCGGGCTTCGTGGTGCTGGGGCTTGGGGTCGACGCCCAAAAGTCTGGTCGCGGCCAGGACCAGCGCCAGAAACGCCACCATCATCCGGACTCGCGGCTGATGCGGGATATGCATTGAATCTATCCTATTTCCGCTGGTCATTGAGTGTATGCGCATGGTAGCCCCGCCACGGCCCGAAGGTCAATGCTTTTTGGAAAGGCTCCTGCCTTCCCGCAGCAAATTGGACTGGCGGCAATTTCAAAGGAGAGCCGACAGAACCTCGACCGTGCGTTCGAGCATTTTCTGATAAAGCCCGCTCACGGCGTACTTTCTGAAGTGCTCTGACTCCCGGTGGGCAGTCAGGGCCTGCTCGTCCCGGTATTGCTCATAGATCACGACCAGGTCGGGATTTTCTTGCTGCTGGTGGGGAATGTACGTGATGCAACCCTCTTCATGGCGGGATTCGGCCGCCAACTGGCGCACCGTTTCAGCCATCATCGCGCGATCCTCTGGCGCAAATTTAAGCCGGACAATGAAACTGATCATGCAAAAGTCCTTTTTTCACGTGGGTGGGAAGCCACAAGGTTTCATTCTACCTGTGAATCTGGTCCAGAGCCTGCGCAAATTCGGGCATCACGATGGTGGCTGAGCGGTCCGCACCGGTCGAGATCATGCCAACCCGGGCCCCGCTTTCGCGCTCCTGAAAGCGCAGATAAGTGCGCGCTGCCTCGGGCAGCTTGTCGAACTCCGTGGTTCCTTCGGTGCTCTGCCGCCAGCCTTTAAGCTTGGCGTAGCGCGGCCGGATTTTTTTGAGGCCGAGCACATCGGCCGGAATCTCGTCGGTTACCTTGCCGTCAATCTCATATCCGATGCAGATGGGAATCTCTTCAAGCTCATCGAGCACATCGAGCTTGGTAACCACCAGCCACTCGGTGCCGTTGATCTGGTTCGAGTAGCGCAGCAGCGGAATATCCAGCCATCCGCACCGGCGGGGACGCCCGGTGACGGCGCCATACTCGTTGCCGCGGGCGCGCAGGTGGTCACCCGCCGCGTCATGAATTTCGGTGGGGAAAGGCCCTTCGCCGACGCGCGTCACGTAAGCTTTGGTGACGGAAATGACGGTGCCGATGGCCGTCGGGCCCAGTCCGGTTCCCGTGCAGGCGCCTCCCGCCGTTGCCGACGATGAAGTAACGAATGGATAGGTTCCGTGGTCGATGTCGAGCATGGTGCCCTGCGCACCCTCGAACATGATGCTGCCCCCCTGGGCCAGGACGGCGCTCAGCAGGCGGCCTGTGTCGGCCACAAAAGGCCGCATCTCTTCGGCGGCCTCGGCGTACTCGCCGTACATTTTCTCCGGATCGAGCGGATCGGTTCCGAACAGCGCATGGGCAATCGAGTTCTTCTCTCCGCAGGCTGCTTCAATGTGCGTGCGCAGCAGGGCCGGATTCAGCAGGTCCACCATGCGCAGGCCGCTGCGCGCCATTTTGTCTTCATATGCAGGGCCGATGCCACGGCTGGTGGTGCCGATCTTCTTCCGTCCCGGCGCGCTCTCGGCCGCCAGCTCGATCATGCGGTGGTATGGCAGAATCACCTGGGCGCGGTTGGAAACGAACAAATTCCCGTCGACGCAGAGACCCAGCTCGCGCAGCCGCGCAACCTCTTTGAGGAAGGCGATCGGATCCAGAACCACGCCATTGCCGATCACGCCCTTGCATCCCGGGCGGAGCACTCCGCAGGGAACAAGTTGCAACACGAAGCGCTGGCCGCCAATGATGACCGTGTGACCGGCATTGTGGCCGCCGGCGTAGCGCGCCACGGCGCTGAAGCGCTCGCTCAGCACGTCCACAATCTTGCCCTTGCCCTCGTCGCCCCACTGGGCGCCCACTACCACTGCAGTCTTGGCTCGCATGGAATTTCCTGGAATTTTGAGTCGGCCCGTCGGACTTGTTCCGCGCAAACGCCCCCGGGGGGTCCTCCGGTCAACCTGCCTTGCGCGCAAAACGAAGGCGCAGTCACCTGAATCTGCGCCAACTTCGATCATAAACCCTCGGGCGCGGGAGGGAGATCGTCCTATGGAATCTCGGGAAGCAAGTCAGCGAGCCAGCAAATGGGAAGTTCAAATGGCCGGGAGTGGAGGCTCTGGCTCAAGACTCGCTGACTCGCTACTCGCCCGCGGCCACGATCGCATCGGCAATCCGTGCGGCCTCTGCTGCCGCGCGAACGGCGTGTACGCGTACGACGGAGGCTCCGTGCAGGATCGCTCCCGTCATAGCGGCCAGAGAAGCGTGTTCGCGGGCGGTCGTGGGCGCGTTGCTTCCGCCATAAAGCGGCGCCAGCGTGCCGCCCAGAAAGGATTTGCGGCTGAGGCCGGCAACCAGCGGCCGGCCAAGCGCGAGCAGCTCCTGCTGGCGAGCGAGCAGCACGTAGTTTTCATCGAAGCGCTTGCCGAAGCCGTAGCCGGGGTCGAGAACCAACGCCTCGTGAGGAATCCCGGCCGCCGCAGCCACAACGAGGCTCGCCGAAAGACCGCGACGGACTTCGGCCAGCAGCGCATCGGGAGCGAGCGCGGGTTGGGTAGCCCACTCGCCGGGACGCCCACGCGTATGCATCAGCACCACCCCGGCCCGAAAATCCGCGCAAACCCGCGACAGCTCCGGGTCCCACGTAAATCCGCTCACGTCGTTGACGATCTCTCCCCCCGCGGCCAAAGCGGCGCGGGCGGTGGCGGCCTTGTACGTGTCGATGGAGAGAATCGCCTCCGGGCGCGCCCGCAGAATCCCTTCGACAACAGGCAGGAGGCGCGCCTGCTCCTCTTCGGCGCTGACGAGCGCATCTGCGCTCCCCGCCCTCGACCCCGGGCGCGTGCTTTCGGCGCCCAAATCGAGAATGTCGGCGCCTTCCTCAAGCAGCCTCAGAGCGTGGGCCACAGCAGCGTCAGGATCGAGGAAAGCGCCGCCGTCGCTGAACGAGTCGGGCGTGATGTTGACGACGCCCATCACCAGCGTGCGCCGGCCCACCTCGAGTGCGCGCGTGCGCAGGCGCCAGGTTGCTGTGGTTCTCATAAGCCTCGCTCCAACTTTGTTGCCAAGGATGTGGTTCGCCGGAAGGCTCCAAATTCGGATTTGGCTCAACCCTTGAGTTTATCCATGTGTGGCCTTGAGGATGAGAACCAGGCACAGGAGTGAACCAAAAGTCACTAATGAGGCGGTCCCGATAAGTCCCGCCGCCCGCACCATTTTGCGGTCATTCTGGAACTCCTCGTCGTCTGTCGGGAGATTCGCGCACTTACTCCACCAGCGCAAAGACCAGATGGGAAATGGAGACGACAGGATGAGGACCAACACGCAAAAACCCAGAAGGACATTTTGAAATCCAACGCGCTCAATGAAGCGAGGATTACGTAAAAGCCCGATCACAATGCCCACCGGCAAAAGGAACGCAGTCACCGCCGCGTACCGAAGAACGTCGGCATCGCTGCATGCCTGGTCGACCTCGGCAAGAAGGTGGGCTGCCTTTTCCGCCGCCTCATGGTCAATTTTGGCGCCGCAGAATCGGCATACATCTGCGGATACATCGATCGTCTGCTTGCAGTTGGGGCATTCGAAGACATCGAGATCTTCGGGGGTCCCGTCAATGATGAGCCCATCTGCCATCAAGCACCTCCGCAGCGAATTGGCCGTTCAGGATCGAATGCAAACAATGCAGGATTATGTTCAAAGTATCGCACTAGCGTGCGCAATTTACTCGATCAACGGTGTTAGTCAGATGGCTTAGGGTGCCTTGGGCGGCGCCCCGGAAGTTAGTGTTCGATTTGCTGCCCGGCATGGCTCCCGCCGCGCTCCCTGCTACACTCACGGGCATGAGCGCCTTTCGACGCATTCCGGTGATTGCGCTGGGCGGGCTTCTGGTTTTTGTCTCGGCGTGGAGCGGGCAAGCCCCGGCGCAGGCACGGGGGGCGGCACAAACTGGGCGCGGGCAGGCGGCAGAAAGGCGAGCCCCCGCCACCGGCTCGCTTGCCGACCGCATCCGGAAGATCCTTGCCGAGCCGGAGCTGAGCCACATCCAGATCGGAATCAGCGTCACGAGCTTGAATGGGGATGCGGTCTTCAGCCTGAACGACGGCCAGCTCTTCCCGCCCGCATCGACGGCCAAGCTCGCCACCACGGCGGCGGCCTTCGGACTGCTGCCGGTCTCTACGCTCACATGGACGACATTTGTGACGGCGGACGGGGACGTGGACTCCTCCGGCACGCTGCACGGCAACTTGCTGCTGCTCGGCGTGGGCGATCCCACCCTGGACGGGCGCCGTTACCCCTACCAGGAGCCGGGCTCGAACCCCGCCCAGCCCGCGCCGAAGGCGATGGATGTGCTGGACCTGATTGCCGAGCAGGTGGAGCAGTCGGGCGTGCGCAAGATCGACGGCAACGTGGTGGGCGACGACAGCTACTTCCTCTATGAGCCTTACGGCAAGGGCTGGGGCTGGGACGACATCCAGTGGAGCTACGGCGCCGGAGTCTCCGCGCTCAGCTTTAACGACAACGGCATCGGCCTTTCATTTACCAGCAAGCCCGGCGCGGCCACCGCTACGGCGCAGTGGACGCCAGACGTGGACTACTACACGCTCGACAACTCAATGACCATGGCGGCCGAGGGAGCGGACGCCCATCCGGGCATTGAGCGGCAGCCGGGCACGCTGATGGTGCGCGCCTGGGGAACCGCCCCAGCAGAGGGGTTGCAAGTCTCGCTGGCCGTCGAAGACCCCGCCCAGTTCACGGCCGCGGCCTTTGCAAAAGCAATTGAAGCCCGCGGCATCGGCGTAACCGGCTCGGCTGTTTCGGCGCACCGGCTTGCTGTGGGCACGGGCGACTTTGCCGCCGAGCGCGCGCAAGAGGTGAAGCTGAATCCCTCCGACCTGAACACGGTGGTTGCGCCGGTTCAGGAGCGGCGCGTGCTGGCCGCGCATATCTCCGGCCCGGTTGCCCAGGCTATTACCGTCGCCAACAAGGCGAGCCTGAACCTGCACGCCGAGCTGCTGCTGCGCCTGCTGGGCAAGGTCGAGGCGAGCGACGGCAGCTTCGAGCAAGGCTCGCGCGTGGTGCGGCAATTTCTCGTTGACGCGGGCGTCAGCGACGGCGATTTCTTCCTCTACGACGGCTCCGGAATGAGCCCCGATGACCGCATCGCCCCGCGAGCCTGGACAAAACTTCTCGCCTACGCGTCGCATCAGTCGTGGGGCGAGGCCTGGCGCAAAACGCTGCCTGTGGCCGGCGTGGACGGGACGCTCGAGAGCCGCTTCCGCGACACCCCGCTGAAGGGAAAGATGTGGGCCAAGACCGGAACCCTCAACGAGGTGAACGCGTTGGCCGGCTACCTGACCGGCGCAAGCGGCCGCACCCTGGCCTTCGCCGTCATGCTCGACGGCCGCCGGCCGGGAAGCGACTCGGAAGCCCACGCCATCGACCGCATTGTGGAGGCCATCGCCGCGGCGGAGTGAGCGCCCGCGCGACTTTCACAGCCTGCTTGCATTCTTGAATGGCCTTGTAACAAGGGCACGGCTTTAGCCGGGCCGCCAACGTGATAAAATCCGGCGGGGCTTCAGCCCCTGAGAGACATTCTGATCCACCACCCCCGCGGCAGTATCGCCACTCCAAGGCTGTATCCTGAACGAGATGCAATTCCATCGAGTTCTTTTCTTTCTTTTGCTTGCAGCCGCGGCGGGCGCGGCGCTGATGGCTGGCTGCCGCTCGCTGCCGCCCTCCAAACCCTCCTCCGAGTGGACTCCGCAGGAGGCGCGCGGCGCTGCTGTTTATCAGGCCAAGTGCGCCAAATGCCATTACCCCACAACCACGCATTCGCTCCACGGTCCGGGATTGCAGGCGATTACCAAGGTCAAGGCGATGCCTTCCGGCGCGCCGCCCACCGATGAGCGCCTGACCCGCACGACCATCGCCGGGCGCGGAATGATGCCTGCCACCCCGCTCAACGACAGCGACATGGCCGACTTGCTGGCCTATCTGCACACGCTATGACGACGGAATCAAGCTCCGAAGGCGAACTCGATCCGCAGGGCGAGCCGCAAAAAAAAGGCCTGCTGCCCGGCCTGGTTGCCATCGCCATCTTCATGCTGCTGGTCGCTTTGCAAAACATCGTAAGCGTTGTCGAGAGCCAATCGCACTACATCGCTCTGATTTTTTCCGTGGCGCTCATCGCAGCGGCGTTGGGCCTTGTGCGGCTGCTGCGCTGGGCGTGGGCGCTCGCGCTGGCCGCGTTTGTCTTCCGGGCGGGCATTCTCTTCTGGCAATATGCAGTGGAACGTAACCCGCTGATCCTGATGCTCGGGCTGTTGAACCTGGTTTTCTTCTTCTATCTTGTGCGCGCCGAGGTGCGCGTCCGGCTGAGGTGAGTTTGCCTACCAGAGGGTTTTGCAAACGCCGGCATTCAGGATCCTCTCATCCGCAGTGATGAGCGTGCAGTTTTCGGCAATCGCCGTAGCAGCGATCATGCGGTCGAACGGGTCGCCATGAAAAGACTCCGGAAGCGCGGCAGCCTCGACAGCGATGATTTCCGTGATGGGCCGCAGATGAAACCACGCACGCATCTTCCCTACAAGCATCGCGGGCGGTTCATGTAACAGCACGCGTCCTCTTCTCTGCGCATAAATCAGCTCATATATCGAAATCACTGACAAACAAGGCAACTCTCCGTCGGCGCCTGCTTCGGCGATGGCTGCTGCCGCGCCCTTCGATACTCGCCGCGGCGAATTCATCAGCCAGATCACTACGTGCGTGTCGAGAAGTATCATTCAGCCGGAAAGGGAGACCAATCGTCCTTCAAATGGTCCCACTCTTCCTCGGGAACGATCGGTCCAACCAGATCGTCAGGATCCCCGGTAATCGTCACCAGTCCGCGCAGCGCGCCGAAGATTGAATCGACATCGACCCGGCGCACCACGGCGTCTTGCGGCAATACCACCCAGACTTTAGGAATGCCGCGCTTGGTCACAACCACGGGCTCTCCAGTTGCGGCCACCTCGTCTATGAGCTTCAGGCATTTGGCCTTAAACTCGCCTGCCTTCACCGCGCGCATGGCTGCAACCTCCGAAGTTATTATAATCTGACCATAGTCATATGTCCATGGTCAGATTTGAATTGGCTTCAAAGCCTCTACAATGAAACCGTGATGGACCCCAACGCCATGGACCTCGTCCAGATCGAGCCCGTGCGCCGCACCCCCGCCCCCAAGCCGGAGTGGCTGAAGGCCCGCGCCCCGGTGGGCGAAAACTATCACAGCCTGAAGTTGCTGGCCCGGCAACTCGGCCTGCACACCGTCTGCGAAAGCGCCCATTGCCCCAACATCGGCGAGTGCTGGCACCACCGCACGGCGACGTTCATGATGCTCGGCAACCACTGCACCCGCCGCTGCGGATTCTGCGCGGTCCCCAAAGGCAAGCCCGAGCCCATCGACTTTGACGAGCCGCGGCGCGTGGCTCAGGCCGTGGCCGCTCTCGGCCTTAAGTACGCCGTCGTCACCAGCGTCGACCGCGACGACGACCTCATCGGCGGCGCGCGGGCCTTCGCCATGGTGATTGAGGAGATTCGCCGCCAGGCGCCCGGCTGCCTCGTGGAAGTGCTGATCCCGGACTTTCAGGGAGACCGGGAGGCGATCCGCACCGTGGTCGAGGCCCGCCCTGACGTCCTCAATCACAACGTCGAAACCGTGCCGCGCCTCTATCGCGTGGCCCGCTCCGGGGCGCGCTACGAGCGTTCCCTCGAGTTGCTGCGCTACGCGAAAGAGCTGCTGCCGGCAGGCCTCACAAAGTCCGGCGTGATGGTGGGCCTGGGCGAGGAGACGCGCGAGCTGCTTGAAGTGTTCCGCGATCTCGTCCGCGCCGGGTGCGACATCCTCACCATCGGCCAGTACCTGCGCCCCTCGCGCGACCACCTGCCCATGGCGCGGCTCTACACGCCGCGCGAGTTCGCCGAACTCAAGGCCGAGGCTCTCGGAATAGGCTTCCGCCACGTCGAGTCCGGGCCGCTGGTCCGCTCCAGCTATCACGCGCATGAGCAAGCCGCCTCGACAGGGCTCGCCGCAACTTAGCCTGCATTTCTTACAACCCCGAAGCCTCGTGTCCAGCAATCGCCCTGTACCGCCGGCTTCCTAGCCGGCTGTAGCGCGGGTCTCCTGACCCGCGCCCTGTGAGTCCCGCCCGAGGAGCGAATGCCCGACGCGAGAGGTCATTTCTGGATCGCGTGTGAAATGCAACTTAGCAGACTGACGATCTCAGGGGCTAAAGCGCGCTCCTTGTTCATTCCGGGCTAACAATCGATTCCTTTTGCGGCGGCTGAAAACAAAATGCCCAAGCAGGAGCGAAACTCCGGCCGCGCTCACCAGCGCATCCGTCGCGGGCATGCCGCGCGGGCCCCAGTGCGCGTAGCCCCGGCCGTCGAGCCACGTCATGTACACCACCGGAAGATTGCCCAGCGAGTTGATGATCGCATAGCGGCTGCTGCCGCTTTTGCCCGAGGCTCCCAGGAACTCCAGCTCCACGCCCGTGAAGAGGGCGTAGCCGGCGCCGATGGTCACCAGATAAAGCACGGTGCTTGCGAAGTAGATGGCCGGCCGCTGCGGCCCGAGGCAGAGCAGGGCCAATGTGCCGGCATTCGCGAGGCCGGCGCCAATGTAGGCGATAGGCGCGCGCACGCGAACCGGGATGAGCGCGGCCGAAAGAGCGCCGGCTGTCGTCAGCAACGCGCCGCCCAGCCCGTTGATCCACGCCACCTGCGCGCCGCTCACGCCGTAGTCTCGGGCGAGGGCCGGCAGCAGGCCGATCATCGCGCCGCTCGAGCCCGGCGCGATGATGAGAAGCGTATACGGAAGGGCTTCCCAGCGCAGAAAGGTTGACTTGAATTCGCGCCAGATGCGCACTGCCGTCTCCCGCGCGCCTTGCTCGTGGATCACAGACTGCGGCGGCGCGGCGAGGGCGAAAAACGACGGCAGCGCGATCAAGGCCGCCACAATCCAGCCCAGCGCGGCGAGGCTCAAACGCCCGGCGCAGAAAACCAGCAGGAACACCGCCACCGCGCCGATCGTCAGCGATCCGCTCTGGTAGAAGCTCCCTGCGCGGCGCCTTGCGCTCTCGCTGGTAAGCGTCCCCATCATGCCGCCGCAGGCCGCCGGAACGATCACGCCGAGGCACGCGCCGGCGAAGAGCAGTCTGACGGCCCAGCGCGTGGCAAGGTTGGGCTGGTGAAACGCGGCCAGCGTGGTCGCGGCCGAGGCCACAGCCGCAAGAATCAGCCAGGCGCGGCGGCGAATCCAGAAATCCGTCACCGGGCCCCAGAGGAAATAGATGGCATGGGGCAGCGCAATCAACGCGGAGATGCCGGCCGCGCGCGCGGGATCGACTCCCTGGTTGCGCAAAAGAAACGTAAGCGCGCCGCTCACCAGGCCCAGCGAGATCACCGCGTCAGGCGCGATGAGAAAGCCGAATAGCCACGAGCGCTCGCGCGCGGGCGATGGGGATAGGTTTTCGACCTCTCGACCTCCGGCGTGCGCTACTCACACCGTCTGGGGCCCGGGGCCTTCATCTTACCATTGGAAGCAAATCGGAGTGTTGCCTTGCTCAAGGTAATGAAATCCAACAAGCGAGTGGCTAAACGGTGCCGGTCTTTCTAAGGGTGAGGCGTGATCGCAAGGATAGTTACTACCGGAACTCGTTTCTTACCCTTGATTTCATCGGGGCCGTAGTGCCAAAAGATGCGGTAAGCGCCGGGAGTGTTGTTTTGGGCGTAAGCCTCGAAGACTTTCTCGCCGCCGTGGCCCGTCAGGGATGTGAACTCGTGCGTATGGAGGCTTGGATGGCGTGGGTCGATTTCCAGATAGCCGATCGCCTTCCGAACCTGCTCGAAGACGGTGGCGAGCGAAGGAGTGTTTTCGAGCGCGGCGTACTGATTATCTGCTGTGAGCGTGAATTTGATCTTGCGCACCATAAATAGGCCGATCCATATCTTAGCTAGAGACCTTGAGACTATTTTTTAGTGTGCCTGGCAAACGAGCCGCGATAGACACTCTTCCCTTCAGCCGACTCCCTCAGGCCTTGTTTTACGCTCGCGAGGGCCTGCGGGTTCTCGAAAAGCCACATTTCAGAGGCAGGAATGGCCTTTACCGGATCCAGAATGAGTTGACCGAGGGAATTCGAGTAGATGTTGTATGCTGCGGCGCCACGCGAAGCTTCTCCCAAAGAGAGTCGCTTCTTCGCATCGGGCCGTGCGAACTCCGAGACCAATTGGAAATCGGTTTTCTTGACAATCGCGGGAGTCGGCATGGATCGAGAGTAGCACAAGTGGGAAAATGAAACAAGTGGGATGCGCCTACTTCGAATGGCCTCCGTCGATTCTCCCTACTCCCGCACCGCAATCCCCAGCGCCTTCATCTTGCGGTAGAGGTGGCTGCGCTCCAGGCCCAGAAGCTCGGCGGCGTGGCTCACATTGTTGCGCGCCTCTTCAATCTTCTTCAGGATGTATTCGCGCTCGTAGGCTTCGCGCGCCTGCTGCAGGGTAGAGAACTCCTGCGACCCGCGGGCGCCGGACTTCGGCACCAGCGGCGGCAGATGCTTGCGCTCGATGCGCCGGGCGCGGGGATTGAGAATCAAAACGCGCTCGATCACGTTCTTCAACTCGCGAACATTGCCGGGCCAGTGATATTGAGCCAGTGTGTCGAGAGCGTCGTCGGCGATTTCCATGCGGGGGCGGCCGTACTGGCGTCCGAACTCGCCCAGAAACTCGCGCGCCAGCGGCGGGACGTCCTGCTTGCGCTCGCGCAGCGGCGGCACGAAGAAGGGGACGACGTTCAGGCGATAGAAGAGGTCTTCTCGGAAGTTCCCGCGGGCGATCTCCTCCTCGAGATCCTTGTTGGTGGAGGCGATGAGGCGGACATCGACGCGGAGCGGTTGCGTGCCGCCGACGGGAGTAAAGAGTTGATCGTCAAGGGCGCTCAAGACCTTGGCCTGCGTCTTGAGGCTCATGTCCCCCACTTCATCGAGGAAGAGCGTGCCGCCGTCGGCGCGTTCGAGAGTCCCGCGCTGCTCGGGCGGGCCGCCGGGTTTCGCGCCGTGACGATAGCCGAAGAGCTCGGCCTCAATGTGATCCTCGGGAATGGCGGCGCAGTTGAGCGTGACGAATACGCGGTCCTGGCGAAGGCTTTCGGCATGAATGGAGCGGGCGATCAGTTCCTTGCCTGTTCCGGACTCGCCGTAGATGAGCACGCGGCCGTTGGTAGGGGCCATCAGGCGAATCTGCTGGCGCAGAGCCTTAACGGGAACGCTTTCGCCGGTAAGCACGGAGCCGCAGCTGAACTGGCGGCGAAATTCCTGGTTATCCGAGCGCAGGCGGCGGGCCTCGATGGCGTTCTTGACGACAATCAGGGTGCGCTCCAGCGAGAGCGGCTTTTCGAGAAAGTCGTAAGCGCCGAACTTGGTGGCGCGAACCGCGGTTTCGATGGTGCCGTGCCCGCTGATAATGACGACTTCAGGCCGGGTTTCGGCCGGCATCTGGCGCAGATCGGCAAGAACGTCGAGGCCATCGCGATCCGGGAGCCAGATGTCGAGCAAAACCAGGTCGCAGGGGGCGTCCTGCAACTGAGCCAGCGCCTCGGCCGCGGTTGCAGCGCCGGCAACCGCGTAGCCCTCCTCGACAAGAATCTCCTCAAGCGAACTGCGGATTTCGCTCTCGTCGTCGACCACCAGAACACGGTTCATTCGTTCGATCCTCTTTCAGCAGGGTAGGCCGGGGCAGCGGCAGGTTCATGCGCAGGGGGCCCGATAAGCGGCAGCCGGACCAGGAAGCGGGTGCCCTTGGGCGAGTTTGACTCGGCGCGTATGGAGCCGCCATGTTCCTGCACGATTTTGGCGGCGATCGCCAGGCCAAGGCCGGTGCCGCGGTGCTTGGTCGAGTAGAAAGGCAGGAAGAGACGCTCGCGAATCTCGTCCGTAATGCCGTGGCCGGTATCGGAAACTTCAAGCTCCAGCGCCGCGCCATCCTCGCTGAGCGAGGTTTGCACCATGAGAATGCGCAGCAAGCTGCCCTGCATGGCCTCGGCGGCATTGTCAATCAGGTTGGCAAGGGCGCGGCGAATGGCCTCGGGGTCCGCCAGCACGGTGGGCAGGCCGGGCTCCAGATGGCGCTGCACTGTAATGCCGTCGAGGCGGCCGGAAAACAGTGCCAGCGCCTCCTCGGCAACCTGGTTCATGTCGCACGCCCGGGGCTGGGGCGCGGGGAACTGGGCGAGCGCCGAGAATTGATCCACCAGAGTGCGCAACGTCCCTACGCAGCCCAGAATCACCTCGCTGCACTTGCGAATCACGCCGGGCGAATCGGCCTGGCCCCGGTCGAGGTGCCGGGCAATGCGCTCCGCCGATAGCGCGATGGGTGTGAGAGGATTCTTGATCTCGTGGGCCACCCGCTGCGCCACCTCTTTCCACGCCAACTGGCGCTGGGCGCGAAGCAACTCGGTCGTGTCCTCCACCACCAGAACGGTTCCCGGATGGCCTGACCTGAGTTCGAACCGGGCGCTGGTAACAGCCAGATGGGCCGTGCGGCCGCGGGCATGCAGTTCGAGTTCCATGGAAGCAGCACCCATTCGCTGGCCACGCCGGATCACGCCGGCAAAATCCTGGATGCAGTCGGCAGGCAAAAGCGATTCGATGCGGCGGCCCGACAGGTTGGATTCCCCCCCAAGGCCCATCAGTGCGGCAAAAGCGCCGTTCGACTGCAGGACCGTGTTGGAGGCGTCGAGGGTGACCACGCCGGAGGGAATGGTCTCCACGATGGCCTCCAGTTCGCGGCGGCGTTCTTCAATGGAGCGGTTGGCGGCCGTCAGTTGAGCCGAAGAGCTTTCGGCGAGCTTGCGGCTGGTTTCCAGGTCCGAGGCCATGCTGTTGAAAGAGTGGACGAGCTCGCCCATCTCGCCGGTCGCCTCCTGCGTGACCCGTTCGCCGTAGTTGCCTTCAGCGATTCCGTCCATGGCTTCGGCGAGGGCCTCGACAGGCCGCGTGATTTGCCTGGAAAGAAACCTGGCCAGCCAGACGCTGGAGAAAAAGACCAGCGCGGTGATGAGCAGCAGAAAGAGAAAGAAGATGGAGCGCAGGCGGTTGCGAGTGCGGAAGAGCTTCCAGTAATCGTCTGCGCCGGCGCGAATGCGAGCCGTGGTCTCATTCAGTCCCTGAGGCATGGGCACGGCGGCCACCACGATCTTTCCCGAAGCCGTGGCGGCCATGCCCAGCGCGAACTCCTGATCGCCAATCTTCAGGATGGGATAGTCGCCCCTCTGCGCGGCCGAGAGCGCGGCCGAGGAGAGCGGCCCGGCGAGGGGAGCCGGCTTGCGCTCGCCCGTTTCGGACCAGGTGCGCAGCGAGATCGTGCTCGATTCAGGAGGAGCCTGGAAGCTCGAGAGCACGCGCCTCTGCCGGTCGTAGACAAAAAGGAATCCGCCTTCCAGGGTGATGCGGCGCGAACTCAGGGTCTGCTGCAGCACCGAAAGCTCGCGGTCCGGCGCACCGCTTCCAACCACGGATTCCGCCTCGCTGCGGGCATTGCCGCCCACATACTGCACCAATTCCCGCACCACGCGCGTTGAATCATCGCGAAGCTCGCTGATATTGGGCGAAAACCAGCGGTCCATGGAGCGATTCATGAGCTGGAAGCTGAACAGGAACATGAAGACCGCGGGCAGAAGCGCGATCAGTGCCGCGCCAACCATCATGCGGGTACGCAAGCGCGCGCCCAAAGCGCTGCTCTCGCCTCCGTAAAGCTTTACAAGGTTCCGCAGCAGCAGAACCAGCAGCAGCAGCAGAAGCAGGAAAACCAGCGAAGTGACGATCGTAAAGACCAGCGTCTCGCCGGAGGATTCGGGAGTCAGGTAGGGAACATTGGATGTGTTGAAAGCCTGCAGCGCGCCTAGAACGGCGAGAATCAGCAGTGCTCCGCCGCCAAACAGAGCGACAGCGCGGCGCCGGCGATCGCCAAGAAGCGGCATGGGGCGATTATAGAGCGGCGAATGGCGCAGAAAAAAACCGAGGGCGTAAGATAGACTGCGATTTACCGGAAAACGCGGAGCACGATCTGTTGTACGGAACTGAATTCCAACAATGAAGAGGAGATGATATGGAGCAGGCGCAGGAGCCGCGGCGAGGATTTGCGATCAACGAGATTCCAACGCCGGAATTGCCCGGTGCCATCCCGCTCGGTGGCGTTGATGAGCTGAATCGAGAACCCGAACAGTGGATGGCGATGGGCCGCGACCGCGGAGTGCGCAATGTCGTCAGCGCGGCGCTGATCCCTGTGCTGCCCGATCCGGCGAAAGCGGCGTCCACGGCGGTGATCGTGGCGCCGGGCGGCGGCTTTCGCATGCTGGCCATCGACAATGAAGGATTCAAGGCGGCTCAATGGCTGGCAGAGCGCGGCATCGCGGCCTTTGTGCTCAAGTACCGGCTGCATGAAACGCCCCGCGACACAAACGCATTCATGGCCCAAATGATGGCCGATCCGCCAGCAATTCCGCCTGCTGCAGTCGAGGATGCGCGCGCCGCACTGCGGCTGGTGCGAAGCCAAACGGCCGATTGGAAGATCGACAAAGTGGGACTTCTGGGATTTTCGGCCGGCGCCATGCTGGGGCTGGAGCTTTCACTGGGCGAGGACAACACGGCCCGGCCGGATTTCTTCGCGTCGATTTACGGGCCCCTCGGCGGACCGCTGGGCGCTCGGCCCGTGCCCGCCGACGCGCCGCCCATGTTTGCCGTGCTCGCCGCTGACGACCCGTTCTTCGCGGCCAGCGGCTTCGATCTGATTGCGCGCTATTGTGAGGCCGGCCTTCCGGCTGAGTTCCATTTATACGATCAGGGCGGCCACGCCTTCGGGATGCGCAAACAGGGCTCGACCAGCGACATGTGGATCGACGAGTTCCACGCGTGGATGAAGAGCCGAGGGCTGTTGGATTGACTGCCCCGCCCCGAAGGGGCGTCTCGAATCTAGCCCAGGGCGGAAGCCCTGGGTAGAAATGCCAATGAGACGATTCGCGCCCCGGAGGGGCGCTGCGAAATGCCCCCGCTCATCGAAAGATGAGGAGCTTCAGCCAGCCTTCCCAGAAATCAGACCACGCATGCGAAATGATGTTGGCGCGCAGATTCCCTCGCCAGAGGGCCAGCAGGCCATACAGTATGCCAAGCACGCTGATCACCACGACATTGCGCCATCCCTGGTAGCCGTGGACGATGCCGAAAACCACGCCCTGGCCAAGGACAGCGAAAACAACGCTTCCGCCGAAGGCGTGAAACTGGCGCTGGAGATAGCCGCGAAAAACCATCTCCTCGCAGATGCCCGCGGTGACGCAGGTGACGATCCAGAGTAAGACCTCAGCCACGCTGTGAGGCAGAAGATTGTCAACAGTCTTGGCAGTGCTTGGACCGAGGAGGCGCGCAACTCCATAGGCGGCGCCCTCCCAGATGCCCCAGAAGGGAATCACAACGGCGATATCGACGGCCACGCTCTTCCAGCTCGTCCAGCGGCCGCCGGCCAGCGACCATAGGCTTCCGCCGCGACGATGCACGCCCACCCAGCAGTAATAGAAGAGCGCCCAATCGAGAAAAATGGCCGAAAGGTAGACCTGCATGGCCACACCGTGGCTGGCGAGTTGGCCGGCCGGCGCACCCGATTGCGAGTGTTGAGCCCAAAAACCCAAGCCGGCGACTGCGAGGCCGATCGCGAGGAAGCCTGCCAGATGAAGCGCGGAGGCAATGGGCTGCGGTCTGGCTTCAACTGAGGCGCCTGAGACCGAGGGGGTTTCATTCATTTGCATGTCCAATTCGTTTTCGGATAATGATGCTGCCCCGTTCGCTGCGTCCCAGTTTGCGCCGATTCCCGGCGGTGCCGCAACTTGCCGTACGCCCGCAGGCTCAGGCCAGCACGCTTGCGGCCGCCGTCCAGGGGTGGTGCTGGCTTTCGGCAACTCCGCGGTGAGTGAGCGCGCCCTTCCATGTATTCAGGCCTTCGGCAAAACCCGCATCCTGGAGCAGTGCTTCTCGCACGCCCAGGTTGGCGATGCGCAGCACATAAGGAAACGTGGAATTGGTCAGCGCCAGCGTGGAGGTGTGCGGGACGGCGCCGGGCATATTCGTTACGCAGTAGTGGACCACGCCATCGACCACGTAGCTGGGGTTCGAGTGCGAGGTGGGCCGCGCGGTTTCCACGCAGCCTCCCTGGTCGATGGCCACGTCGACGATCACCGAGCCCGGCTTCATTGAGGCAACCATGGCGCGGGTCACAAGGCGCGGAGCGGTGGCCCCGGGGATGAGGACTCCGCCGATCACCAGGTCGGACTCGCTCACGGAGCGGGCGATGTTGTAGCTGTTCGAGGCCAGAGTATTCAGGCGCCCGCCGAAGTGGTCGTCGAGCTCGCGCAGGCGATTCATGTCGATATCGACGAGGGTGACCGTGGCGCCCAGGCCCAGGGCGATGCGCGCCGCGTTGGTGCCCACAATGCCTCCGCCCAGGATCACGACGCGGGCCGGAGCCACACCCGGAACCCCGCCCAGCAGAATGCCGCGCCCGCCTCGCTCGCGCTCGAGATAACTTGCGCCTACCTGCACGCTCATCCGCCCCGCCACCTCGCTCATGGGCATCAGCAGCGGCAGCATGCCCCGGCGGTCGCGCACAGTTTCGTAGGCGATGCCAATGACCTTCGATTCGAGCATGCGGCAGGTGAGCACGGGCAGCGGCGCCAGATGAAGATAGGTGAACAGCACCAGCCCTTCGCGCAGAAAGGGATACTCGGTCTCGATGGGCTCCTTCACCTTCACCACCATTTCGGCGCGGTTCCACACCTCGGCCGCTTCAGAGAGGATTTCCGCGCCTGCGTCGCGGTACTCGGCGTCGGGAAATCCCGACTGCGCGCCTGCTCCGGCCTCGACGAGAACGGTGTGGCCGGCGTCTGCCAGCATTTTCACGCCCGCCGGAACCACGCCGACGCGAGCTTCGTTGTCTTTCATTTCACGGGGAACGCCAACAATCATGGGTCTCTCCTTTTCTGCGCCGGGGTTGATCCAGCGTAAAGAGGCTACGAAAAAAGTCAACCGCAGGGGCTTTGTAACAAGGGCACGGCTTTAGCCGGGCCGCAAGCCGCAGGGGCTTTGTAACAAGGGCACGGCTTTAGTAAGCCGCAGGGGCTTTGTAACAAGGGCACGGCTTTAGCCGTAAGCCGCAGGGGCCTTGTAACAAGGGCACGGCTTCAGCCGGGCCGTAAGCAGCGCAAAATCAAAAGGGCTTTAGCCCCTGCGTTTTCGTCCTTCATCGCGCTCGCCCGCCGGCCTTTTTCCGCAGCCTCCAAAGCACTTGCCGCGAATCTACCCGCGGATTGCATCGTACGGCCAAGAATGCGGCTGATGTATGCAAATTGTGTGCTATAACGAAAAAATGGGAACGAAACGTGCAATAAATGAAGATTTAACGCAAGAAACGACGAGATCAACCGGCGCGCTGATTCCAGCCTCTGCACCGGGCGGCACGGCCCAGGCTGCTCGAGGCCTGAACGCCGCCGCCAATAACGCCGCGGCAAGTAACATCGACGAGCTCGACACGGCCATCGTGCGCCACCTTGAGCGGCACGGGCGGGCGACCAACTACGAGGTGGGCGAGGCCGTGGGGCTGTCGGCTTCGGCGGCTTCGCGCAGAATCCAGGCGCTCGAAGCATCGGGGGCCATCCGCGGCTATCGGGCGGTTGTCGACGAGCGGCTGCTGGGCAAGCCCATGACGGTTTACATCCGCATCACGCTCGAGCGGCAGTCGGCACAGGTGCTCGCGGCCTTTGAGACGGCGGTGCGCCGCTGCCACGACATCGTAAGCTGCCACCTGATGGCCGGCCAGTACGACTACATGCTGGTGGCGCGCGTGGCCGGCATCGACGACTACAACCGCCTGCACCAGAACGAGCTCTCGCGCCTGCCCGGCGTCACGCGCCTGGAGACGAGCTTCGCCCTCAGGGACGTGATGGTGGGGAAAAGTTAAACGGCACTTCGGCGCCGCGTGCGCCCAGGGACGGCGGCGGCTCGCGGCCTGTTCGCCGGCGCCACCTTCTCTGCGCACCATAGCTTGATGAGCGACTGATAGGGTACGTCCAGCCGGCGCGCTTGATCGCGAATGCAGTTGAGCACATCCTGGGGCATGCGGAGAGAGATGGTTTCCGTCGAGGGCTTGAGCTTGGGAAAGCGAACCGTCTTCGCCTTGCTCCAATCAACGTACTCGGTGCTGTCATTGCCCGGGGATTCCCAGAAGGCGCGCTCCTCGGCCTCAGTGGCGAATTTCGGGATTGGCTTGAGATGCTTGCTCATAAACGGCCCTCTCCTTCCGATTCATTGCCCGCGCCGAGATGGGGCGAATCAAACTTCCGCCGCCACGCTCCGTAAAGGTGATATGGAGGCAGCGATTCGCATCTGTCTGGCCTAGAGCGTGAAACCTGCGTTCCTGCTGGCTGTGCTGGATGTCGTCTGCCACAATCAACGGGACATTCAAAAAGACCTGTTCGACCTCTGCGTTCGTCACGCCGTGCTTTGCATTTTTCCGCGCGTTCCCGTCGTCCCAATCAAAGCCGAGATATTCCATCGATAGCCCCGTCCAAGTCTCGACATGCCGAAACTACGCTATCCATCGTATATGTTTCCAATATACGCCTTCGAGGTCAGCAGCACAAGTGTGCTTCCACCTTCCACCTTCCGCGGCCGTTGGCGGGGCGCACGACGCTTCGCATCGGCGCGAGACTTGACCACCCTGCATCAGGATAAAATGAGCAGCGGTGACCCCTATGAAATTGAAGAGCACGATCGTGATGAGCGCCGTGGTGGCGCTTGTTGTTGCCTTTACGCCCGGAAGGGCTGCCGCGCAGTGGGCCCAGACGCCGTCGACCAGCGCGTTTTCGATTCCGACCTCCGTCGAGATGCAGCCCGAGGAACTGAACCGGTTGCTCGCGGCCAAGGGAGCCGACAAGCCCCTCATCCTGCAGGTGGGCTCGCACATGCTTTTTGCGCAGGCGCACATCGCGGGCTCGGAATACGCCGGTCCGGGCTCGCAGCAGGAGGGGCTGGACCGCCTGAAGGCGCGCGTCAAGGCGCTGTCGAAGAACACGCTCATCGTGATCTATTGCGGCTGCTGCCCCTGGGAGCGCTGCCCTAACATGGGTCCGGCCTACAAGCAACTCATCGACCTGGGATTCACCCGCGTAAAGGCGCTCTACCTGCCCACAAATCTCGGCACAGATTGGGCCCAGAAGGGGTACCCGGTTGCGAGCGGTGAATAGGCGTGGCCGGGCGCTGCTGGCGGTTCTGCTCGTGGTGGCGACCGGTGTGGCGGCGGGAGCTTCCCCCGGTGCCCAAATGCGAGGCGCCGGGGGCACCCTGAATAACGGGCAAGCCCTCGTCAACGGGCGTGCGCCGGAGTTTGCGCGCAAGGCGATGGACGGCCGCATCGTCGATCTCAGGAGCTATCGCGGAAAGATTGTCCTTCTCGACTTCTGGGCAACGTGGTGCGCCCCCTGCCTGGTGGAGATGCCGGCCTTTGCCAAATGGCAAAAGCAGTACGGTCCGCAAGGGCTCGCGGTGATCGGCGTCTCCATGGACGACGACGAGGCGACGGCGCGCAAGGCGATCGACAGGCTGAAGCCGGGCTACACAATGGTGATGGGCGACGCGAAACTGGGCACGCTTTACGGTGGCGTGATGGGGTTGCCGCTTGTTTTCCTCATCGACGCGGACGGGGTGGTGCGCCGAAGGTTCCAGGGCGAAACGGATCCCAAGGCGATTGAAGGCGCATTGAAGCAGCTGCTCAAGCGGCGGTAGGTTCTTCGAGATCAAGAAATCTCAGATCGGGAAGTCAAGGCAATACACAGCGTGCGCACACTCCCACGCAGAAAAAGGCCTGCCGCGGCGCAGAGGCTATTTTGCCGCCTGAGTCTTTGAGAATCCGCGGATGTAGAGAATTATGTTCCAGACCTCGTTGTCGTTGGCCCGTCCCTCGGCCTCGGAGGGCATCTTGTTTTTGCCGTTGCGGATCGCGTTGAATAGCTCGTTGTCCTGCTTGCCGGCAAGCGTGCCGGGATCGGACCAGTCACCCAACTTCAACTCCATGCTCTTGACCAGGTCCGTTTGCCCGTTGCCGTTATCGCCGTGGCACATGGCGCAGTCGATGGCGTAAAGGCTCTTGGCCTTGGCCTGGGACTCCGCGGTAGGCTTCACCGGATTTTTGAACGTGGCGGCCGGAGCTTGCGCGGGAGCAGCAGCCGGCGTCTGGGCGGGCAAGGCCTCTTGCGGCGCCTGTCCCGGCGTTGACGCCGCAGTGAACCCAAACAACAAGGCCGCGGAACAGAGCAGATACGGCTTGAACATAAAAAGCCTCCTCAGGAGCAGATGTCTTCGGCAAAACCAGAGTTACTGCGTCCTCTCTGGCTTGCGTTCACGGTCGCCGCTCCCTGTTGGTCGCGTCGACTTGAGTGCAGTGCCTTCGGAATACAGTCACTCTGGTTTTGCGCTGGATGCGGCATCTTCATCTTGTTGAATCTTGGCTGAGATTATAGGCGCAACGGGAGGGAAGGGCTATTGCGAAAAAGATTCGTGCATCGAGCCGGCTCACAAATCCGTGCCGGCTGAAGCGGGCCGGGCCTCAATTCCGCATCCGGGAAAATGCCCGGCAACGCCTGAATAAGCAAGCCTTCGCCCTCGCGCCCCGGCAGATCTCAAGCGCCCTGCCGAGGGCTGGCGCTTCGCCGGATCGCTCGATGGGCGGAAATGCGCGCGGCTGCAAGGCGTGTAATCTGAAAACAAGCGATGCAGGCAATTCCCCAACAGAACCCGCGGCGCGGTATGGAGGCCTTCGCGTACCGCGATTTCCGCCGCTTCCAGCTTGCGCGCGGCGTGGTGGTTCTGGCCACAGAGGCGCAGGCGGTGGCCGTTGCCTGGCAGGTCTACTCCATCACGCATCGGGCGCTCGATCTCGGTTACACGGGCCTGGCGCTCTTTCTCCCCAGACTGCTCTTTCTGCTGCCGGCCGGCCATGCCGCCGACCGCTACGACCGTCGTCACGTAGTTCTGGTTTGCTATTCGCTCCAGCTTCTCTCCACTGCGGCGCTGCTTTGGCTCTCATGGCGGGGAGCCGCCAGCGTTTACCCCATCTACGCGATTCTGTTCGTCATCGGTACGGGGCGCGCCTTTGCGACGCCGGCCAGCACGGCTCTCGTCCCCCATCTCGTCCCAGAGGAACACCTGATGAATGCCATCACCTGGAGCGGGGTCTCATGGCAACTCGCCAATATTACCGGGCCGGCGCTGGGCGGAATTCTGTTCACACTTCCCCTGGCGCACTTTTTGCCGCGCCTTCTGCCCGTCGCGCGGCTTGAAGGAGCCGGCGTGGTGTATCTTTTCGCCCTCGTAATGCTGGCCTGGTACCTGGCTTTGATCGCATCGCTCAACGTGCGCCCGGGCCGCATGGAGCACCGTGCCGCTTCGCTCAAGGTGGTGCTGGCAGGCTTCCAGTACGTGCGCCACGCGCCGGTTCTGCTGGGCGCGTTTTCGCTGGATCTCTTCGTTGTGCTGCTGGGCGGAGCCGTGGCGCTGATGCCGATCTTCGCGCACGACATTCTGCACCAGGGGCCGCGCGGCCTGGGTCTGCTGCGTGCCGCGCCGGCCGTGGGCGCCATCACCATGTCGCTCGTCCTTACGCGCTTCCCGCTTAAGCGCCACGCCGGCCGCACCATGTTCCTTTGTGTCTTCATCTTCGGCGCGGCCACGGCGCTGTTCGGGCTCTCCCGCTCGCTATGGCTCTCGCTCTTTTTGCTGGCCGTGGCCGGAGCGGCAGACACCATCAGCGTCGTCGTTCGCGCCTCGGTTCTGCAGATGGCTACGCCCATGGAGATGCGCGGCCGCATCAGCGCCGTGAACTCGCTGTTCATTGGGGCGTCGAACGAGCTGGGCCAGTTCGAAAGCGGATTGACGGCGCAGTGGTGGGGCGCGGTGCCGGCTACAATCGTCGGCGGCCTCGCCTCCCTGGTCATTGCTGTAGCGTGGGCCGGCCTCTTTCCCAGTCTTCGCCGCGTCGACGAGTTGACTGTCGAGGCCCTGCATCCGCTGCAAGAAGAAGCCCGGCGCCGTTTCGCGCAGACGATGGCCGATGAATAAACCGCGCTTGTACGGCGGACTGATTTGGCCGCGAACCCACCAAAAGCTGTCATCCCGAGGCGCAGCCGAAGGATCTGCAGTTGCTTTTTACTCATCTCGTCCGGCACCGCAGCGTAAGATGACTTGCCTGCACCAGATTTACTTCCGGCTGAATGCGATCCCCAGGCCGGTGGTCAGAATCAGGTCGTTGTCGAGTTTGCCTGCGGGCGGAAACGACGTGTATTGGTCGGTGAATGAAGTTTGCCAGCTCAAAATACTGGCCAGCTTCGTCGAGAACGTGGAACCGGCAGCCAGTTGATACCGGCTCGTGTCGCTCATGTTGGGATAGACAAAGGCCTGCTCGGTCAACGAACTGTTCTTGCCGAATTTCAGCGCATACTGCTCGCCGACGTCGAGCGCGGCGAAGCTGTTGATGGTGGCCGCTCCGCCTGCAATGAGCGGCGAATAGTGCTCGTGGGTCCACACCAACCCGGCCGAAAGATCGAGCGTCTGGCGGGGTACCTTCAGGGCGTGGTAGCCGATGCCGCCGCCCACGATCGAGCGCAGATCGAGGTTCTGAAGGGCGTTTGTGGAGAAATCGCCCGTGCCGAAGAAGAAAATCCGAGGCCCAACATTGCGGTCGTAACGGGCGCCGCCGTCGGTCTCTTTGGCGCTGGTTGAAGGCGTTGCATTGGCGTTCGTGGAGTAGATCGTGCTCAGGTCAAGCGAGGTCTTGTCGCCGGGCGTGGTCCGAACGGCGCTAACGCCGGCGCCGAAGGTCGATGTATCGGCATTGCCGCGCGCCAGCGCCAGGCTCACGTTCGCCGCGCCCGTCCATGCATGCCCCCAGTTGGGATGCAAGCTCGCCTCGTACGCTTTTTCGTCGTCGGCGGTGCGCATTGTGGTCACAGTCGCGGGCGCGAGTGTGGCGGAGCCTTTTGACGAAGTGAATACCAGCCCCGAGTCTGTGCGCTCCATCTTGGAGAAGGATGCCAGGCCGGTTGCCCGGGTGAGTATCATCGGCTGCTCAACCGAGAGGCTTTCAACCTGGTCGAACGAAATTGCTATCACATCGGCATAGGCGGTCTTGAGGCTCAACTTGCCGCCCTCCAGCTTGATCGCCGTGCCCGTCAGCCGGTCGCCGTTTTTCAGAACGACCGTGTCGGCATTCGCAGACGGCACGGCCAGCAACAAACACACGCACAGGCCCACGGAAAAAGAAATCGATGGAATCCGGAACCGCATGACACGTCTCCCTTTCTTCATTGGTTTTGGGAATGCTGCCCGGGGACCGCGCGGTGGCCCAAGACGAAGGGGGGAAAGCCCGGGCGCCAACAGTATCGTAGCTCAAAGGCGGGTGCGGCGCTCAATGCCGCCCCGGCAATTCGCTCATACCCGCCCAAACTGTGCTCGTCATCCTGAGGTCGCCGCGGCGACCGAAGGATCTGCGGTTGTTCCTCGTAGTTTCCGGTTTGGCGGTGATAGGGCCAGAACTAAAGTTCAGTGACCAGAAACGCGTTTCTCACACGAGTAATTAATCTTCAGAGCAGCACGCACACCATCGCCTTGATATCGCTTTAGGAACTCGGGATGCTGCTGCATGAAGGAACTATAGGCACGCACCATTGCACCATTTGAAACGTCGACGCTTACACAGATGTCTTTGGCTGCGATGAGCGCATCGGCATACCCCTTGATGTAGTCTCCGCAAAATTGAGCTGAAAGGGTGTCCTCTTCTGATGCATTGCGTCCCGCATCCATCACCTCAATTGTGGCCTGGCATTGACGCAGTAGTAGAGTCCCGTCGCTGGGTAATGACTTCACTGACGTTCCATAGCTACCGCTTGATAGCATCAGCATGTCTGCGAACAGCATGAGAATGAATTTCATATACGATGTCCTCAAATGCTTCAGTGGTCGGCAAGTTGGATTGTAAAGTTTTCGATCACACCTCTCAAACAGTTGCAAAATGCGTCAGCCAGAATAGCACTGCTTCGATCAAAGGAACTGAAGCGACTCGTTCTGGGCGTGCGGTCGCCGATGCGGAAGTTACGATTGCGGCAAGCGCAGATCCTTCCTCGCAACGCTCGTCAGGATGACAGTCGCCGGAGTGGGAGCAGCGTGCATGAACTGAATTCGATCCACAGGGCCATGCAGCATACATCTGCGATCACGCTCTGCGCCGCTTGTAGCTGCCGCTCTTGCCCCCGGTCTTCGTCTCGAGCTGGATGCTGCGGATCACGATCGCCTTGTCGAGCGCTTTGGTCATATCGTAGACGGTGAGCGCCGCAACGGCGGCAGCCGTGAGCGCTTCCATCTCCACGCCAGTGGGCCCGGCGGTGGTGACCTTCGACGTGATGGCCACCCCGCCCTCAGCCAGTTCGGCTCGCACGTCCACATGCGTAATGGCCAGCGGATGGCACATGGGGATCAGCTCGGCAGTTCGCTTGGCGGCCTGGATGCCCGCGATGCGCGCCACCTCCAGCGGATCACCCTTGGGATTTGCGGGCAGCGCCGCCAGAACCTGCCGGGAAAGCTCGACGAAGGCCGAAGCAGTCGCGGTGCGCAGGGTGGGCGACTTGGCCGAGACATCGACCATCGCGGCCCGGCCTTTTGCGTCGTAATGAGAGAGCCCTGTGGGCTTCCGTGCTTGTGTTGCCCGTGCGCCTTGCGGCGGGCGGAGAGATTGCGAACTTTTGCGTGTGCCGGGCATAAAAATCCTCAAAAAAGCAGAATGCGAGCCATGGAGCCGGGCTCAATTTCCCTCGGCGGCTCGGGGACGACGAGAAAGCAGTTGGCGCGCGCCCACGCGGCGATGTCGCCCGATCCCTCCCAGGGAACAAACGCGACCTCCGGTTCGCTGCCGGGCGCTTCGCCCCAACTGCACGTTGCAGGCAAAAAGCGGGTGAGCCCCGGCTTTCCGTGGCGGTCCTTGCCGGCAGCCAGCCGCGCGAGCGCAAACCGTGGGCCGAAATCGCGGCGGCCTGCGATCGCTGACAAGATCGGCGCGGCAAAGAGCGAAAACGTAACGGCCGACGAAACCGGATTGCCCGCCAGCCCGAAAAAGCAGCCCCGCCGGGGACGGCTCTTTGGAAGAGTTTTTGAGCCACGGCTGGCAAATTCCCCGAAGACCGTCGGCTTGCCGGGCTGGATGCGGACTCCCGTGAAGTGGAACTTCCCTCCGGCGCGTTCCAGCGCCGGCTCCACAAGATCGAATTTTCCGGCCGAAACGCCGCCGGTGAGGATCAGCAGATCGGCGCCGGCAGCCCGGGCAATCGATTTGTCCAGAGATTTTTGGGTGTCAGCCGCGGGCGGCAACAGAATGGGCTCGCCTCCCGCCGCTTGAACCATGGCGGCGAGCATGGGGCCATTGGAGTTGCGAATCTTGCCGGGACCCGGCTCGGCATCGACCCGAACCAACTCGTCGCCTGTCGCCAGAATCGCGACTCGTGGGCGCTTGTAGACCTCCAGCTCCGGGTAGCCGCACGAGGCTGCCAGCGCAATCTGCGCCGCTCCGAGAACAGTTCCAGCGGCCAGAAGTCTCTCGCCGCGGCGGGCCTGGGATGCGCGGAGCACGATGTTCTCGCCCGAAGAGAGTGTGCGTGCCGAATGCAGCGTGACCGTCCCGTCGCGAACGTCCACATGCTCGATCATCGCCACCGCGTCTGCGCCCGTTGGAATGGGCGCGCCCGTCATGATCTCCCACACCGCGCCCCGGCGCAGCCTTGCGTTGGGAGGATCGCCGGCCCGTAAAGTTCCTGCAATAACGAGCGGACGATGAGCCGCAAGCTCGCTCGCGCGGCAGGCAAAACCATCGCGGGTGGAGCGCGGAAAAGGCGGCTGATCGCGATCGGCGGCGAGCGGCGCGGCCAGAACGCGGCCCAGTGCGCGGGCCAAAGGAACGCGCTCCACGGAAGGACGAGTGCGGGCCAGTTGCCGTGCGCGCGCGGCGATCAGCGCCGCGGCTTCCTCATAGCTGGGAAGACCAAAGCTCATGAATGGATTGTAGTTCGCGATTCCGGGGCCAGCGAAACCCGCGCTAAAGCGACACAACGCGCTGAAGCAACAAGCCTGCGCGAAAGCAGCACTACGCGCTATTCAGGGCTGCATAAGGAATGTCCGGGCACACGCGCCGGAGGCGCAGAGTTGGTTAGCCCCGCGCTTCAGCGTGGGGAAAAGAGATTCCACAAATTTCTCACGGAGTCCCGTAGGGACGGCGCAAGGACATGATTGTGCAGGAACCAATAAAGCAGCACAATGCGCCAAAGCAGCCCAAATGAAAGGGGCATTCCCGCAACCGGAAACGCCCCAATCAAGAACGGCTTCAAAAGCTCGCGGTTTCGCCGCCGCGGGGAGCGGCTATTTCCCCTTGCCCGGAGCCTTGTAGCTGGTGCTCACCTTCTGCCCTGCCTGCGACAGGATGCCGGCAACCTCGGTTGCATAAGGTCCGCTCGGCGCCAGTTCCAGATACTTCTGGTAGGCGTCGACGCAATCCTGCGGCAGCACAATTGTTTTTGTCTTGGGGTCGATGGTGGCGTTCGCCACCAGGCCCTGCCCCTTGATGTAGTAAGGGATCGGCTGCGAGGGATCGACCTGAATGGCCTGATTGGCGGCGGCCACCTGCGCGGCGGAGTTGCCGGACTGCATGAAGAGCACAGCCTCGTTTTTGTACTGCATGGCCGCGCGTGTCGGATCGGCCTTGGCGGAGGCGTCGTAGGCCGCATTGGCCTCAGCCACTTTGCCCGTCTTCGCGTAAATCTCGCCCATGCCGGCATCGATGACACCAATCACTTCGGTACGGGGCTTCTTGCTGGCATTCTCCAGATCCAGAGCCTTCTTGTAGCTGGCCTCGGCGTCGTCGCTCTTCTTAAGCCCGGCCTGCGCGTAGGCCAGGTTCATCCACAGAAGGGCCTCGTCCGGTTTGGCCGCCGTGTCCCTCTGCATCAGGCTTTCGATATCTGTGTACTTGGCCGCCTTGATCTCGTTCGTCTTCGCTTCAAGATCAGTGCGGGTGGCCGAAGCGCCCAAAACCTGCTGGGCGGCGGCGGTGGCGCCGTCAATGTCCTTCTTGTCCTGCGTCACCACCTTCAGGTCGTTGTTCAGGTTCGCAATGACGGCGTTGTCTTTGAGAGCCTGGGCGTTCTGCTTCTTCAAATTCTCAAGCTGCTCCCGTTGCTCGGCGGGCAGCTTGTCAATGAACTCCTTGCGCGACATGTCGAAATCCTGGGTCGTGTCGCCGGCGGCTTCGATCTTGATGTTGGAAAAAGAATCGACCATCTTCCCGGCAGGCGTGTCCTTGTCCCGGTAGAGGACCAGGTACGTTCCCGGCATGGCTTCGCCGGAATAGTCGCCTGAAGATGTAACCGGGTAAGAGTACTTGCAGGAGTCGCCGTGATCGGTGGACAGGCAGACTGTGCCGCTTGTCTGGGCCGCTCCGGTGGGATTGGTCAGGTGGCCGTGAATCTTACCCATGCCGGCGGTCGGTGCGGTCGGCTGCTGGGCAAATGCCGGCGCAAGAGCAAAAGCCAGCAATCCAAGCCAGAGTGGAAGGGTGCGTTTCATTTTCTTCTCCTTGGGAGCGCTGCGAACACTCGGATCCGCAGGCTCGAAAAACTATTAAGTCGTGCAACCGCCGGCAAAGGCTTCGGAGCATTTCTCCGGCATTTTGCCGTCACTGCAGGAAGCGTTCTGGTGAGAAGCTGCCGCGATTCATCGTCATTCCGGCAACCTGACTCTTTCCGCGGTGGCGAGCGCCACTCCGCGGAACCCCTCCCGCAGTTTGAAGTTGCTTCAAATTTAAGGTAAATCCTCGCAACACCCCCTCGCAAGAGGGAACTCAAGCCCAATGCCTGCTTCTGATCCTGTTGGGACCTGCTTGGGCCCTGCGGCCCATCCTGGCCCACGCGGGTCCGCACCATTCGGCGTGCCGGCGGATTCATCGTAGCTGCTTGACTCGGTTGCTCCTGTGGCCGGGATCACAGCCCATTGAGCGCGATCGCGAATGGATCGGCAAGCTGGCTAAAATGAATGCATGGAGACAACAATTCGCAAGGCCACCGCCTCCGATGTTCCTGTGATCCTGAGTTTTATCCGGGCCCTGGCGGCCTTCGAGCGGGCCCCCGGCGCGGTGACGGCAACAGAAGAAGACTTGCTGCGCGACGGATTCGGGCCGCTCCCCATTTACTGGTGCCTGGTTGCCGAGCAGGAGGGCCGTCCGGCGGGCTTTGCCTTCTATTTTTATAACTACTCCACGTGGAAGGGGCGTCCGGGCATCTATCTCGAAGACATCTTTGTCTATCCCGAGTTCCGGGGAAGGGGAATCGGCAAAGCGCTGCTGAAAGAAGTGGCCGCCGACGCGCTCAGCCGAGGCTGCCGGCGCATGCAATGGGAGGTTCTGGACTGGAACACTCCGGCGATCGATTTCTATCGCGCCATGGGCGCCGAGTTTCTCGACGAGTGGCGCAACGTCCGCATTGAAGGCGAGGCGCTGGAGCAGTTGGCGCAGCCTCTACCGGACGAAACACAGACTGCGGAGAGCGCGGCAAGGAGCGCGAATTGACGATTCGAGTGATCGGCGGCGGCCTCGCCGGCTCTGAGGCCGCACTGACCGCGGCGCGGCTCGGCTGCGAGGTTGACCTTTTCGAAATGCGCGCGGTGGTGGACGGAAAACTGCGCCTGACCCCGGCGCACCAGACCACGGACTTCGCCGAGCTGGTTTGCTCCAACTCATTAAAAAGCGAATCGCCGAACACGGCGCCCTGGCTGCTCAAGCAGGAGATGCGCCGCGGAGCTTCCGCTCTATTGCGCCTTGCGGATGTATCGGCAGTGCCGGCAGGCCACGCTCTGGCCGTCGACCGCGCGGAGTTCTCGCGTCGCGTCGGCGAGGCCATCGCTGCCGAGCCGCGCATTCGCGTGATCCGCGAGGAAGTTACTCACCTGGACTCGGATCTCGTCCAAGACGAGAACGGCACGAAGTGCTGCTGCTGCACGATTGTGGCCACTGGGCCCCTGACCTCCGACGCGCTCACTCGCGAGATCGAGCGCATCACGGGCTCAGGGCGCCTGGCGTTCTACGACTCCATCTCCCCCATCGTCGATGCCGATTCCATTGATATGGGGCGCGTCTACATGGCGGCGCGCTGGGACAAGGGAACCCCCGATTACATCAACTGCCCGATGACCCGCGAAGAGTACGACCAGTTCTACGAAGCGCTCGTCGCCGCCGAGCCCGCTGAAGCGAGGGAGTGGGAGAAGCTCGAATGCTTTGCGCCCAAAGCGCCGGATGCGAGTTCTCGGGGGCCCCAGTATTTCGAGGGCTGCCTGCCCATTGAGGTCCTGGCCCGGCGCGGGCGCGACACGCTGCGCTTCGGGCCCATGAAGCCGGTCGGTCTGCGCGATCCGCAAACGGGGAAAACGCCCTGGGCGGTGGTGCAACTGCGCAAGGAGGATTTGCGCGCCTCCAGTTACAACCTCGTGGGATTCCAGAACCACCTGAAGTTCGGTGACCAGGCGCGCGTGCTCCGTCTCATTCCCGGTCTCGAAAACGCGCGCTTCCTCCGCTACGGGCAAATGCACCGCAACACCTACATCTGCGCCCCGGCGCTGCTGGATGAATGCCTCCGGCTTGCGCCGCGCACGAACACGGCCAGCGCGGACGGCTCTCATCCTGAGCGACCGGAGTCCCTCCTGCTCCCGGAGGGAGCCGTGGATATTAGCCCAGGATGGACCCTGAGCGTAGCGAAGGGGGAATCCTGGGAAAGCGTCCCACACAAGACCCCCAGCCCCGTAGGGGCGACGGAAACAGAACATAATTCTTCGACTGAGGGAGCGCAGCGAGTCGAAGGATCTGCATCTCCCGCACCCGAGCATTCAATCCTCTTCGCCGGCCAGATCTGCGGCGTCGAAGGCTACACGGAGTCAATTGCGACAGGTATGCTGGCCGGAATCTACGCAGCGGCCATCGCGCACGGCCGCGAACCCGCGCCCGTTCCGCGCGCCACGGCGCTGGGCTCGCTCGTGCATTACATCACCCACGCCGAAGCCAAAAACTTCCAGCCCGCCAACATGACCTTTGACCTGCTGGAGCCGCTCGACGAGGAGACCCGCAAGAAGATTCGCGACAAGAAAGAGCGTCACCGCCTGCAGTGCGAGCGGGCGCTGGCGGCGTTCAGCGCGTGGCAATTGGAATTCGAGCGCCTACTTGCTCTTCACACCCAGGCGGAGACCAGCGTCCCTGCACCTGAAGGAGAGAGCCTCAGGCCGTCGGCACGGCTGTCAAAGTAGATTTCGTTCAGCCGCTCGATTCCCACCTGCTCGATCCGCTCGAATCCTGCACAACTGAGTTCGCATTCCAACTCCTGCGGCGAGAGCAAGAGCCGCAGCGGCTCGCCGGCGGCGGCCAGCCTTTTGGCCAGCCCATTGAATACTTTTCGGCGCGGTGGGGCGAGAGTCTCCGGCAAATCCACATAATCGAAGGTGATGCCGCTGCCCGGGGGCAGCCCCCCGACAGTGGCCAGCGTCGCGCGAAAAGCATCGATCGTGAGGTAAGGAACCATTCCAACCCAACTGAAGAACGCCGCCCGGTGCCTATCGAACCCGGCTTCAACGAGCCCTTCGGCCAATTCTCTACACTCAAGATCCAGCGGCACAAACGAGAGGCCGGCGGGCAGATCAATTCCAGCTTCGGCTAACTTCGTCTGTTTCCAGGCCTGCGTTGCCGGAAAGTCAACCTCAAAGACCCGCAGAGACGGAAAAGGGTTGCGATAAGCGAATGTATCCAGCCCCGCGCCGAGAATCACGTATTGCGTGAGGCCGTTGGCTACAGCATCGGCCAACCGGTCTTCCACGTAGCGGGTTCGCGCCGCCATAAAGCCGCGGAAATCTCGCGCCACGCGGTGCATCGCCCGCTCCAGGTCCCGCTGGTAGCCGCAACCGAGCAACGGCAATGCAATCGGATCGTCCAGCACAGGTGGGTGGTCCACTAACTGGTGGGCGGCGCGGCGAATGGCCACGCGAAGAGCGGTTTGGCTGGCGTGGCCGGTCTTCATAATTCAATTCTATCGAGCTGCGTTGAGTCGCATCCTCTCGTCGGCTTGTAACCGCCGCTGCGGGTTTGCCTTATTCTCAGGTGAGGTATTCGCGCATGGCTTCCTTTCGCCGCAGCATGATCGTCTCAATCCTTTTCGTTGTCTTTGGCGGGCCGGGATTCGGTGTTGTCTACATTCCTTTCTGGATCACCCGCTTCCGCGTTCCTGCAGCCGAGCCCTGGGGTCAGATGGTGCTTGCCTTCGCCATCATCGCCATCGGCATGGTGCCGGCGCTTGAGTCGGCGGGTCGCTTCGTCGCTGTGGGGCGTGGAACGCTGATCCCCGTTGTGCCTACCGAGCACCTGGTTGTGAGCGGGCTCTACCGCTTTGTCCGCAACCCCATGTACTTCGGGGTGCTGACGGCGGTCGCCGGCGAGGTGCTGCTCTTCGAAAGCCGCAGCATGGTCGTCTATCTGGCGCTGCTCGGTCTGCTCTTCAATCTCTTTATCCGTCTCTACGAAGAGCCAACGCTCGCGCGCCGCTACGGTGAGCAGTATGCGGCCTACAAGCGGAACGTCCGCCGCTGGCTGCCGCGGCTGCGGCCATGGGAAGGGAAAGACCTGTAACCAGCCGCGTCGAACAGGCACAAGGGAAACGTGTAGGCTAGAACATGGAAGTTGATGAGAGAATCCTGAGGTGTTGTCATTCTGAGACGCGGCCGCCCGCGGCGGCCAAAGTCGAAGAATCTGCGGTTGTTCTTTCATCGTTTCTGAAGAAGCCCTTGCGAATGCGTTCCTTCCTCACTCTCGTCATCGCAGCAGCGCTGCTTGCCGGCGCATCGCCGGCCCGCGCGCAGGCGGCCCCGCCCACCCCCGCGGAAAAGAAATCGGCGACCAGGCTCGTGCTTCCGCCTGCGCCAGAGACGCTGTTGCCGGATGCATTTGCGGGATGGAAAGCCACGGCTCCGGCAAAAAGCGTGAGCGATCCTGGCAATCTGGACGCAGCCAATGCCGTGGCCTTGCAGGAGTACGGATTCATCGGAGCCGCCACGGCGAGCTACAAGCGCGACGGCGAAACTCTTGCCCTGCGGGCGCTACGATTTACTGACTTGAGCGGGGCCTACGGAGCCTACACCTTTTTCCGGCAGAACGGCTGGCCGAAGGCCGACATCGGCGATGGAGCAGCCTCTGACAAAAACCGCGTGCTGTTCTGGAAGGGTACGACGGTAGTCGATGCAAAATTCTCCGAGGTGGGCCCAACCTCGGCCGGCGAACTGCGCGAGTTGGCTAAGAGGCTGCCGAATCCCAGAGGAAGTCGTGCAATCACCCCGCCAGTGCTTGCTTTCCTACCGCAGGCATCAATTGACAAACAGACGACCCATTACGCACTTGGGCCGGCGGGCTACGTCGGCTCCGGAGGCGTGCTGCCGCCCGCGCTGGCAGGATTCGACCGGGGAGCTGAATCCGCGATGGCCAACTACGCGCTGATGTCGGGATCGGCGACACTGACCATCATCGATTTTCCGACGCCGCAGATGGCCCAGGCCGCCGAAAAACAAATCGGCGATTATCTCAAGGCGGGCAGCCAGGCGCAGCCGCCATGGCCCAAACCGCTCCAGGATTCAGATCAGAGGTCGTTGGCGGTGCGCAGCACAGGTCCCCTCGTCGCAGTCGTCAGCGGCGCGGCCCCGCCGGACGAAGCCCGTAAGCTGCTCGACTCTGTCTACTACTCCGCCAACCTCACAACGATTCCAGGATCAACGGAATCAGAGGCGGCCAAGGCGGGCCAGTTGCTGCTCGGAATTGCGGAGCTGTCTCTCATCGGGGCCATTGGGGCCATCCTGCTTGGATTTTTCCTCGGCGGCGGGCGTGCGCTCTACCGGTTTGCGCGGGGAAGACCGATTTCGTCGGTTTACGACGAGGAGTTCATTCATCTCGATCTGCGGGAAGATTGGGTCCCGCCGAACACTGAAGAGCCGCATCCGAAGCGTTAACGGGAACTCTTGGTCCTGTGGAAAACTGGCCTTAAACCCAATAAAACACCCATAAAAAACGACAAATCCAGCATGAACTTAGGCGAATGTTTATCGAAACTTAACGGCACTTGAGCGCAAGAGACCATCTGATAAATAGTTGAAAATAAACATGTTATTTTATGTGAGATTTATCCTTGACACCCCCGCCCCCCGCACCTAACATGCAGCCAGAAAGTTCTGATGGCTTTGCCTCCGTTGGAACTATTCTCCCTGAGGGAAGAGCTGCCCTGTTGCCGGGCGGCTCTTTCCGTTTTCAAAGGCCCTTTTTGAAAAAGCTCAACGTAGCCGCGCCCTTCCAACCCACAGCAAATGCTCTAAAGGCTCGGCGCCGCGGCCATCTCCTCGCAAGCCCCGCTCATCCCCGCAGCACTGGCCCCGCAAGAGCGCGCCACGATCAGCGCCTCGATCCGGCTCCAAACCGCGATGTCGTTCTCGATCTCAATGTGCGGCTTCATGAATGTGCGGGCGAACCAGGAAAAGCCGGCGCAGGATACGGGCGTGGTCTTGTAGGCGGACTCATAGCTGCCCAGGATCTTCGTGCGTGTGGGATCGATGGCCTCGATGGAGCGCCTGCCGTGGAGCATGCCCTCGGTCTGGTAGAAGTTGATGGCTTCGCGCACGTTGGCCGGGATGCTGCCGTCGTCCTCACCGTGCTTGCGCACGCTGTCCACCTGAATTGTCAACAGCACCGGGATTCCGAGCCGATCGAGTTCCTGCGCCAGATTCACGGCCTCTGAAGCACCCCAACTATGGCCGAAGAGGACGATGCGGGCCGCATTTTTCTCGTTATTGCTCAACTGGCCGTTTTTATCGGTGTCGAGCAGATCGAGAACGGAATGGAGAGCGGCGGCCTCGTCGCTGTTGGCGAAGGTCATGGCCCGCACTGCATTCGGGTAGCGGCGTTCAAGATCGCGGGCCAGCAACGCCTCACGATGCACGAGATTGCCGGCGCGGACATGTCCGCCCATGAAGCCAATCACGATCAGTGGCGAAAGCGGGTGGCACCCAGCGTCCACATTCGATACCGCGCTGCAGCCCTTGGCGAGAGCGGCGGGCGCGGCGGCGCGCAATGCCGCAGCTTCCTGCGCCACGATGCTTGCAGGACAGGCTGCGGCCAGCGCGGCGGCCACCCAGAATGCGCTGGACCAGAATGCGCTGGATTTGACAGCCCGGCTGCGATAGGAGCTCAAACGGGCTCGCGGCGATCGCGGGGGAGCCGCGGAAAAGAATGACAGGGGCCTGCATTGCCTGCACGTACCCCTTTGAAGACACGCATGATTGCTCATTCCCAACTTCTCCATAGCGTGCAGGGGGTTTTGATTGAGGTCACCAGCTTACCATCGACGTGGGAGAGATGGATACTGCCAACCTTTGTCAGTGTGCTGAAGGGGAGAGCGCGCAAAACCCTGCGCATGGTACAAGAGGATTGCTTTCAGCGATGGAGCGCTGTGATTGGCTGGTTGCCAGGTTGTTGGAATTCAGTTTTCAGGCCAGGCCAGTAGCGGCGTCCCCGGCGGGCGGTGCATCCGCCCACTCCCCTCCGCAGGACTCGCACAGCCAGCAGTTGCCTTCCTCCACCGACTCCAGAATCGGATCCTCGGCTCCGCACCAGGGACAGCGGGGAGCGACGAACTCCGGGACGGGAGCTTTCGACAGTTCCACGATCTCCGCCGGAATGGGAAACGACAAAACCTGGCGAGCCTGATCGAGCTGATCGGCGGCCACCATCACGCGAGGACTCTCAAGCGTCATCGCATACCGCGAATGAGACTCGTCCATCCAACTCTCAATGCCGGCGCGGCGCAGCACCTCCCGCACCTGCCACGCCTGTTCGCGTTCATCGCACTCGCACAGCATCGTCTTCCAGGTGTACTCGTGCGAAACATCGTCCTGCCCTGCTTCAGAACTGTCGGGAACTAGGGTAGGCACTTCCGAGCCGAGACCAGGCGCCCCTCCTGCCTGCTCACCGGGCGCCCTGAAATCTGCCCGCTGTGGCAGAGTCGAAGCCGGCTCTGCGACTCCCACTGCCGGCGCGGTGTTTGCCGCCTCCGGATTGCCCAGGCCCCGGCTTTGCATTTCACTGCGCAGAGCCTGCTGCGCGGTTTCGGTGAGATCGGAAAAGTCCCAGGCCAGCTCGCGCAATGCGTCGTCGCTCATCCGGCGGTACTCCTCGGTAAGACGTTGCCATTCCTGAACTGGATTGATTTGCATGATGAGAAATCCCTCAGTCCCTTAGTCCCTGACCCCTGATTCCCAGCCAACCTGCTAACTTGCCAATGTCCGCGCAGCGGACGCTAACTCGCGAAATGAGTGCCCAATCCCGGCCAGCCCTTCACCTCACATCTGACCACTGACCACTGACAACTGACAACTGATAACTGTCTACTGAAACGGCCGCGCGCTCAGATCGGCGATCATGGCGCGCAAAACCACCAGTGCAGTGACTGTTACGGTAGCCAGCAGGCACGTCCAGAAGCCGACGCGATCGAAGGGAATGAAAAGGGTCGATTCGCTGGTGGGTACGCTGAATCCAAACTGGCTGGGTAGCAGCGCTCTGACGGCTACCGCAATCAGAATGCCGGCGGACCACACAATGCCGATGCGGACGGCAAGCTGAATCGTCTGAGCGAGAACAGTCATGGCACCTCCGATGCGAGTTGGAGCGCAAGCGCCGCCTGGAAGAGCACCATCCGGTCGTGTCTCCGTTCAAAAACTGAGCACACTGACCCCATCCGCTTAACTTTACCTTCCTTCGGCCGAACGATACAATCGAAGGGAGCAGGCCGACGTAGCTCAGCTGGTAGAGCAGCTGATTCGTAATCAGCAGGTCGTCAGTTCAAGTCTGACCGTCGGCTCCATTCCCCTCAATTCCCATCCCTCAGCCCCTCAGTCCCTGAGCCCCTGTCCCCTCATAGGAGCTACAGCGGGAACCAAGCTATGTACCCGTTATCCACTCTTTTTTCATGCCATACTGAATTCCAGCCAGCATATCCACTTCAACTCTTGGCATAATCGCACGTGGAACGGTTTCTCTGGAGCCGTTTCAGGAACTAAAGAACAGCGTCTGGCGAAATCCTCGATTGGCGAGACCGCTTCGAGGGCCGAGCCGGCGCATGACATGGTTCCCGGTGCGCGTGTTCTATGCCGGGGCGGGGTGAAACCTGAGGGAGCACGAACATTGACCAGTTATAGCCGTCAGGACGCCTTGAGGATTCTCGAGATCAGCCCCCGCCAGTTGCAGGGCTGGGAGCGGGCCGGGCTGATTTCGCCGCAGGAAAATTACACCTTTCAGGACCTCGGCCAGTTGAGGACCCTCCGCGCTCTTCGGGCCGAAAGCGTTTCGGCTTCCTCCATCCGCGACTCGATTGTGGCCATGAAGGCGGTAGCGGGAATGACAAACCCGCTGATGGAAGCCTGCGTGATAAAGACAGGAACGCGGCTGGCCTTCCGCCATGACGGAGCGATGGTTGACCCGATCCGGCGGCAATTGCTGTTCGATTTCGACCGCGCCCAGGGGGGAAAGCGGCCGGTGGCAGCTCCGGGCGCAACGCCCTTGCAAAAGCCGGCTATGGGCGCCTCGCGCGTTGCCCAGGATCGCTTTCTGGCCGCGGTGCAGGCCGAAGAGTCGGGCGACAAGCAGCGAGCCATCGCCCTCTATGAGGAGATTCTGGAGATCAACCCGCGCCATGCGGCGGCGATGATCAATCTCGGCACCCTGTCCTTCCATCAGCGTCAGTTTGGCCGCGCGGAACAGTTGTACAGGCGGGCCACCGAGGCCGACCCCAACTATGCCCTGGCATTCTTCGATCTCGGCAACGTGCTTGACGAAATGGGCCGGATCGAAGAGTCGGTCGCCGCCTACCGCAGAGCCGTGGAACTGGCGCCGCGCTACGCAGACGCCTACTACAACCTGGCGCTGGCCTATGAGCGGCGGGACGCGGGCCGCGCTGCGCTTCGCTATTGGCAGGCCTACCTGCGCCTCGATAACCAAGGGCCCTGGGCCGAGCACGCGCGCAGCCAGATCCGCAGGCTGCTGAGCCGCGAGAATCTGGCCATTGTGGCTCGCGCCAAACAGTTCATTCTGCCGCACAAGGGCAAAGCGGCGCTGACGCTGGCGTGAAAAGATTCATAGTTCGCAGTTCACAGTTGATGCAGGTGGCTTGGTTTCCGAGACTGTGAACTGAGAACTACGAACTGTGAACTGAAAGCGCCGCCTGAGCGATGGCCCGGATGTGCGTCGGCCGCGTGCGGCAGCATCCTCCCACGATCTGGGCGCCGGCGGCATACCATTCCGCGGCCATGCGGCCAAAGTCGCCGGCATCGGTCGAGCCGGTCCAGCAACGATTTTTCGCGTCCCAGCCTTCGCCCGAGTTGGGATAGACGAGCACGGGCTTTGCCGTCGCGGCTCGAATCTCGCCGACGAGCGAAGCGGCCCAGCGCGGCGGCACACAGTTGACGCCGATGCCGAGAATCTGCGGCTGCCGGTTGAGAAAAGCGGCGCATTCGCGCAGAGGCTCGCCATGTGCAACAGTCTTTTCGTCGCGGCAGCTGAAGCTGAACCAGCCCTGCATCTGAGGGAATGGCTCGAGCGCTTCGCAGACGGCCCGGGCCTCGTCGAGCGAAGGAAAAGTCTCAAAGGCGAGCAGATCGGGGCCGAAGGAGGCCGCTGAAGAACCCGCCTTGGGGCAGTCTTGTAACAAGGGCACGGCTTCAGCCGGGCCGCAAATGTTGCAAGATAAGGCGTGGGCTTTAGCCCCTGCTGCGCCGGCGCTGGCGAACACTTCAATCCGCTCGCGATGAAAGCCGACGAGATCCGCATGGGAAATCGAGTAATCCCCCGTGTACTCGGCGCCGTTGTGCAGCGCGGCGCCGTAGGGACCCAGAGATCCGGCGATAAGAACGCGTCGGCCGGGGAATTCAGCCGCGGCCTGCCGGGCAAGCTCGACCGAGCGCAGCAGGGCCTGATCGGCGCGCTCGGGCGCGAAGCCGCACTCGGCATAGCCCATGCGCGAAACCTGGTAGCTCGCCGTTGCAATGCACTGGGCTCCAGCTTCAACGAATGCGCGATGGACGGCGAGCAGCTTTTCCGGGTCATCCTCGAGCACGTGAGCCGACCACAGCGGCCCGTCGATCCGCGCGCCCAGAAATTCGAGCTCGCTGGCCAGCCCCCCGTCGATCACATGGACGCCATCGAGAATCGAATCGCCGGTTGCGGCGCGCCCCATCATCCTTCCATCGTATCGCTGCCGCTCACCGATGTTACGCGCGCTACTGCTTTCGTAAGCCTTGCCTCGTTAGGCCGCATGCCCCACGCGATGGGCGTATAAATGTGTTCGATTGACTCTACGCGGTACGCACCAGGCAAAAAGCGCGCTCCCTCGCTCACGCCATCACCCGGCAGCAACAGCACGTCGCCCGCCAGTGGCAGCGAGTGCAGCGTCTCCAGCGGCACCAGGTTGATGGTCGTTCCGTCCGAGGACACGAACTCCAGGCAATCGCGGCTGTGCAGCGTTTCCTCACGCGCCTTCCTTGCCTCTTGTCTCGCCTTCAGCGACTGGTAATAGGTTCCTATGACGGTTGGCAACCCAACCAGAAATCCGGTCACAGTCAGGAACGGGGCGAAATAGGCAAGCTGGTCGCGAATCATGGAATGCTCCTAAAAAGAATCCACTCCATACAGATGCGCGCCATCAACGAACAATTTTCAATTTCTATGCGGAAACGGTCAGTCCCAGTTCCCTGAGCAGCCGCAGCGTGGGCTCGGCCTGGTTCACGGTGTAAAAATGCAGTCCCGGAGCGCCGCCCTTGAGCAGCCTCTCGCAGAGCCGGGTAACCATGCCGAGCCCGAACTCGATGAGGCCGGCCTTATCCTCCTGCAGCTCTTCGAGGCGCAGCCGCACCCAGCGGGGCAGGTCGGCTCCGCAACCTGAGCAGAAGCGCACCGTGTTCGCGAATCCGGTAATGGGCATGATGCCGGGCACTACCGGAATCCGGATGCCGGCTTTTTCGCACCGCTCCATGAAGTCGAAGTAGGCTTCGGCGTTATAGAAGAGCTGGGTCAGCGCCGCGTCCGCGCCCGCGTCTACCTTGCGCCGGAAGTTTTCGAAATCGGCGCTCGCGTTGGGGGCCTGCGGATGCATTTCGGGGTAGGCGGCTACTTCAATTTTGAAAGTATCCCCTTGCGTCTCGCGGATGAAGCCCACCAACTCGTTGGCATAATGGAACACACCCGGCGCCGATGCGCTCATGGCCGTAGCCGGCAGGTCTCCGCGCAACGCTACAATGCGCTCGATTCCCGCCTCGCGGTAGCGGCGGAGATGTTCGGCCACACTCTCTCGCGTCGAACCGATGCAGGTCAGGTGCGGCGCCGCCTCAATGCCCGCCTCCCGCACCACCGTCATCAGCGTCTCGTAGGTGCCCTCCTGCGTTGAGCCGCCGGCTCCATGGGTGACGGAAAAATACTCCGGCCCCGCCGCCGCCAGCTTCCGAATCACCACCGGCAGCTTCGCTGCGCCTTCCGGCGTCCGCGGAGGAAACAGCTCGAACGAAAATGTGAAGGGCGATGCCATTTCAGTTCACAGTTCTTAGTTCACAGTTCACAGTTCACAGTTCGTAGTTCACAGTTCCGCGGGTGCCCCAGGTCTCGATTTTGAGACCTGGGAAACCACAACTGACCACTGACAACTGACCACTGGCAACTAGTACCTGTAGTGCTCCGCCTTGTACGGCCCATCCACCGGCACGCCGATGTAATCGGCCTGCTTCTCGGTCAGTTTGGTCAGCTTCACGCCAATCTTTTCCAGATGCAGCCGGGCGACTTCTTCGTCCAGCTTCTTGGCCAGAGTGTAAACTCCCACCTTGTAGCTGTCGCGGTTCTTCCACAGGTCAATCTGCGCCAGCGTCTGGTTGGCGAAGCTGTTGCTCATCACAAAGCTCGGGTGGCCCGTGGCGCAACCCAGGTTCACCAGCCGTCCTTCGGCCAGAATGAAGATCGCGTGCCCGGCAGGGAACGTGTACTTGTCCACCTGCGGCTTGATGTTCAGCTTGGTCACGCCCGCCGCCGAGTTGAGCCTGTCCATCTGAATTTCGTTGTCGAAGTGCCCGATGTTGCACACGATCGCCTGGTCCTTCATCTTCTGCATCTGCTCGAAGGTGATGATGTCGGTATTGCCGGTGCAGGTGACGTAGATGTCGCCGCGGCCGAGCGTCTCTTCGACGGTGGTCACTTCATAGCCTTCCATCGCCGCCTGCAGCGCGTTGATGGGGTCAATCTCCGTCACCACCACCCGCGCGCCCATCCCGCGCAGCGAGTGCGCGCACCCCTTGCCCACGTCGCCGTAGCCGCACACCACCGCCACCTTGCCCGCCATCATCACATCCGTGGCGCGCTTGATGCCGTCAGCCAGCGACTCGCGGCAGCCGTAAAGATTGTCGAACTTGCTTTTCGTCACGGAATCGTTCACGTTGATCGCCGGCACCAGCAGCTTGCCCTGCTCCATCATCTTGTAGAGCCGATGCACGCCCGTCGTGGTCTCTTCGCTCACGCCGCGCCAATCGGCCACCACGTTGTGCCAGTGCTGCGGGTCGCCGGCGTAGATTTTCTTCAGCAGGTCCTTGATCACCTGCTCCTCGTGGCTGCCGCTGGGCGCATTCACCCAGCCGTCGCCGTTCTCGAGCTCGTAGCCCTTGTGGATCAGCAGCGTCGCATCGCCGCCGTCGTCCACAATCAACTGCGGCCCCTTGCCGCCCTTGTGCGTCAGCGCCTTGTAGGTACACTCCCAGTAATCCTCGAGCGACTCGCCCTTCCACGCGAACACTGCATAGCCCGCCGCCGCAATCGCCGCCGCCGCGTGGTCCTGCGTCGAAAAGATGTTGCAGCTTGCCCAGCGTACCTCGGCTCCCAGGCTGGCCAGCGTCTCAATCAGCACCGCCGTCTGGATCGTCATGTGCAGCGAGCCGGTCACGCGCACGCCCTTGAGCGGCTTTTCGGCGGCATACTTGTTGCGGATCGCCATCAACCCCGGCATCTCCTGCTCGGCGATCGTGATCTCCTTGCGGCCCCAGTCGGCCAGGCTCATGTCTGCCACTTTGTATTCGGTCCCGATTGTTTCTACTGTCGTCATAGCCATCTCCATCTCCTCCAGGCTTCATCCATTCAATTTCTATTCAATTTCTCGGGAGCCACTCGCTAACCCCGCTAACCCGCTAGCTCCGCTCGTTTGCTATTTTTCATATCTACATATCGTGATATATTGATATGTACCACAATCCGCCTATGCCGTCAATCGTCAAAACTCTCCGCGTGCTGGCCGACACCCACCGGCTCCGTATCCTGCTGCTTTTAAAGGAGGAAGAGCTCTCCGTCGCCGAGTTGCAGGAGATCCTTTCCATGGGCCAGAGCACCATCTCCACCCACCTTTCGCAACTCCGCCAGGCCGGGCTCGTCGAAGACCGCCGCACCGGCAAGAGCAGTCTCTACCGCCTCTCCACTCATCCCAATGCTTTGAAGGGGCACGGCTTTAGCCGTGCCGACAGCGCACCAACAGAATCCGGGGCTTTAGCCCCCGGGGAGGGCACATTCCTTGATGAACTGATGGCCCGCGCGCGCACCGAGATCCCCGATGCCGCCGCCGACCAGGCCTCCATGCGCCTCGTCCTGCGCAAGCGCCAGGACCGCATGCGCGCTTTCTTTGATTCGGTTGCAGGCCGGCTGGGCCGCGATTACGTCCCGGGCAAATCCTGGCGGAGCCTCGCCGAGGCCCTCCTCCGGCTCATGCCTCCGCTCGCCGTCGCCGACCTGGGCTCGGGGGAAGGCGCCTTTGCTCTCTTGCTCTCCCAGCGCGCCCGCCGGGTCATCGCCATTGACTCCTCGGCCCGCATGATTGAGGTCGGCCGCGATCTCGCCCTCCGCCACGGCGTCTCGAACGTAGACTTCCGCCTCGGCGACATGGAACAGCTTCCCATCGGCCCCGCCGAAGTCGATCTGGTGTTCTTTACGCAGTCACTGCACCACGCGCTCCACCCCGCGCGCGCCCTCGCTGAAGCCGCAAGAATTCTGGCGCCCGGCGGTCGCATCGTGGTCCTTGATCTTCTCAAGCACCGCTTCGAGCAGGCTCGCGAGATCTACGCCGACGAGTGGCTCGGCTTCTCCGAAGCCGAAATCGAGTCGCTGCTCGCAAGCGCCGGCTTCACCGGCATCGAGACCTCCATCGTCGACAAGGAACTGGAATCCCCGCAATTCCAGACGTTGCTCGCAGTGGCTGACAAACCCGCAAGCTAGAGCATTTTCGATTCAAATGTTAAAAAATATGGGTCAACAGAAATTTGGGCGCCCCACCCCGGGGTCCCCATGGACAGGTCCTCGTCCATGGGGTGGAGCCTCGCCGCGTCTTTGTTTTTGCGGCTAGGGTGGGAGACCGCAACTGCCGAAATCGTATGCAGGTCGGCCCAAACCGCTCTAGAAGTCCAGGCGCAGGCCGAACTGCATCCGGCGGTAAGTGCTGAGCATGCCGCTGTAGGCGCCGAACGTGCCCTGGGTTAGATTGGCGTTGAGGTTGAGCGGGCTGCAGTCGAAGCGCACGTCATTGCCAACGTTGTAGGCCTCGGCGGCAAATTTCAGCTTGACCTGGTCGTGCAGGGTCCAGGCCTTGTTCAGCGAGGCGTCGATATCGAAATAGCCGTCGCCGCGGAAGTTGTTGCGCTCGCCGGCTTCTCCCGGATAGGCTAGGCGAATCGGCGATCCATTGTAGATGCCGTTGTTGATGGTGTTCGCCGAGCTCTCGGCAAAGACCTGCGGGATGCCGTTGGCGATGTGCCGGTGAATACTGACCGGAGCTGTGACCACCCCATTGCTGGGAAACTGCCAGTCAGTGGTGTAGACGGGCGCGGAGACGGAGAAGGGCAGGCCGCTGGACCAGCGGCTCAGGCCGGAAAATTCCCAGCCGCCCAGCACCGCGTCGACCATGCGATTGGCCTTGCTCAGCACTGCCTTGCCGCGGCCGACGGGGAGATCGTAGACCCAGTCCACGGTAATCAGGTGCCGGGTATCGAAGTCGGAGACGCCCTTGTTCAGCTTCGGATTCCAGGAGTTCTGGATTCCTTCGCCGCCGAACGAGTCGGTGGATTCCCAGTTGGAGCGCTCCGCTCCCGAACCTGTATCGATGGACTTGGAGAATGTGTAGTTGAAGTCCACGGTCAGGCCGTGGCTGGTGGGATGGCGCACGGTGATCTGCGCGGCGTGGTAGGAACTGGTGCCGATCGAGGACCACGCGTAGAGCGAGGAGAACTGCGACTGCCAAAACTGAGTTCCGTTTGGGCAACCGTAGTAGCAGCCGAAGTCGACATCGGCAAGGGATTGAGTCTCTCCATAGACGTAGCGGTTGTAGGCCCACTCATTGTTGTACAGGCCGTCCGTCGCGCTTTCGTTCTCGTAGTCCAGGTTCGCCATCTGCGGAAAGACATCTTCGAAGTACTGGATGGTTGGGACGTGAACGGGCGCGAGACCGGTATAGCCGCCTCCGTAGGCTCCTCCGTTCGCGTCCGAATCTTTCGATAATTCCTGAGCGGCATGGAAGTAGTCTCCGCCGCCGTTGTTGTCGACCAGATTGACCGGCTCGGCCAGATCGAGTTGCTCCAGCAGGTGACGACCGAGACGGCCGACATAGTTGGCTTCGATGGCAAAGCCGCCGGGGAGCTCGCGTTGTATCGAGAAATCCAGAGAGTAGGCGTATGGGGTCTTGAGGTGATTGTCAATGCCCCAGGTGATGGCGAAGTTGCATCCCGACTGCGTCGATGGAGCAAAGGGATATGTGACGGTCGTCGCGGGAGGGGGGCAGCCAGCCAGCGGGGGGATGGCTTGCGGCCCGGTGAAGCGGGGCGAGTCTTCAAACCCCGTGGCGCCGGCAGGGCTGATCACCGAGCTGCTCAGGCCAAAGGAGCCATACTGGTCGAAGGAATTGACGATGCCCTGGCCGAAGTGGTCATAGTACATGCCGCCGCCGGCGCGAATGCTGGTTTTGGCGTTGGGCGCCCACACGGCAGAGAGGCGCGGAGCCAGATTGAACTTCTGCTTGGCCCAGTAACCGGGCCGGCCATTTGCCTTGCCGCTGGGGGAGAATTCCAGGTTGTCCTCGAAGACTTCGCCCTGGGCGGCGGCCTGGCCGCGCTTGAGGAACCACTGGTGGGTGTCCACGGTGGGCGCAATCTGTTGACCCTTGGTTTCGTACGGCGCCTGCAGGATGGAGTGACGCACGCCGTAGGTAACGGTCAACGTGTGCGTGATGCGCCAGGAGTCCTGCAGGTAGTACTCGAACTCGTTGGACTTGAAGTGGCGGTTGATGAAGGCGCCGTCAGGGAGCAGCGAGCCGGAGGTGGGGCCGGTGACCGAATAGTTGTATTGCTGGTTCGTCTGCGGCACCGTTCCCACCAGGGTGCCATAGGCAATCGCGTAAGAGTTGGAGAATCCAGCTCCGACCGAAGGAAGGTCGGTGCCGAGCGAGGAGGGATCGTTGGGAGAGTCGTTCATCCAGTAGGGGTTGGTGCTGGCGCTGGAATAAGAGTTGGCATCCGTGCCTCGGTTGTTCCCGATGCCGCGCCAGTTGCCGCCGAAACTCAGCGTATGGGCGCCCTTCGTCCAGGTCAGGTTGTCGGTGATGTTATTCACCGGCACGTTGACTTGAGTGGTGAGCGCATGCGAAGTGGGCAGGTCGAGGAAGCGGAAGACGATCCAGTCGCCGGTGCCGGAGCCGATGCCGTGCGTCCCGTAACCTTGGCGGATGAAACCGTAGCGCAGATCGTTGACCATGTTGCTGGTCGGTGTCCATGTGTAACCGAAGGCCAGGCCTTTGGTGTTGTCCTCGGTCCGGGATGCAGGAGGTTGGCCGGGCAGGTCCTCGAGCCCGCAGGTACTCGATGCCACCAGGCCTGGGCACGAATAGGAACCGGTCGAAAGATCGCCTGTGTCCTTTTGCAGGTTGCCGCGGAAGAAGAAGTGCTGCTTGGCGTTAAAAATGTAGTCGATCTTGGCGATGCTGGTGTTAAGCGTCTCAGGGGCGGGCGAGGCAAAGATATAGCCGGCATTGTTGACGCCGTCGCCCACGGTGGGCGCGGTGCCGAAGATTCTGGCTGCGGCCAGAGGCGCGTAGTAAGCGAGCACATTGGGATTAGGGCCGCAGGGGGCGTTGTACTCGCCCGGGCCGGAGCCGGCGTTCGCAGGGGTACAGCCGGCGTCGAGACTGCTCACATCGCTCGAAGTGAGCCAGTCCGTATTGCCGTCAGAGTCCTGGTAGCCGAGCCCACCGGAATAGAACCCCTGGGTCGGCAAAACACGGGTTACAACCTCATTGATTGCCCTGCGCTGCCCCTCGTAGTTGAAGAAAAAGAAGAGCTTGTCCTTCTTGATGGGCCCGCCCAGGGAACCGCCGAAGGTGTTCAACACGTATTTCTGCGGTGTGTTCGATTCGCCCAGAAGCAGTTCCTGGTACTTGTTGAACCATTGGTTGGCCACGGTGTTAGTGGGCCGGTAGTACTCATAGAGCGCGCCGTGGAAGCTGTTGGCGCCGCTCTTGGTGACGATGGAAACCTGGGCGCCGGAGCTGCGGCCGGTGTCTGCAGTGCCGTTGGAGGTGGTGACGCGGAACTCCTCGGTCGAATCCAGCGTGGCGCGAAGCACGCCGGTAAAGGCGGTTCCATTGATCTGATCGTTGTCGTCCATGCCATCCAGGGTGACGTTGCCCTGATCCGAACGGCCGCCTGATACAGAGCCGCTGCGGCTGTCAACGGTATCGTTCTCGTCCGGATTGCCCAGGTAAAGCACACCCGGCTGCAGGGTGAGCAGCGAGATCGGGTTGCGGCCCTCCATGGGCAGCGCCTCGATCGTCGCGCTGCCCACCGAATCGCCTACCGTAGCATCGGTCGTATTCAAGGTCTCGGCCAATGTGCTCACGTCCACCGTCTCGGTGTTGGCCCGCACGGTAAGGGAAAAATTGACGGTTGCCGGCTGGTTGACCAGCAACTCAGCCGTCTTGGTCTGCTCGCTGAAACCGCTGGCCGAGGCGGTAATGGCATAGCGTGCGGGCTGGATCTGCGTGAAGACGTAGAGGCCGGTGCTGTTGGTCAAGACGCTGATTGCCTGGTCGTTGGACGGGTTCACAAGAGTGATCTTCGCGCCCGGAACCAGCGCGCCGCTGGGGTCAGTGACGACGCCGCGCAGGGAAGTGGTTGCGGTCTGTGCGCTTACGATGCTGGCGCTGGTAAGGATGCAGGTGAGCATCCATCCGGATAGGAATCGTTTCACGTCCGTACCTCCAATTGGTCATGCCTTGCGCATTGTGTCAGGCCCATGGGGCTGCATGAGGTCCCCGAGGCTCCTCCAGCGAATCCAAATGGAAAGATGTCGCGGCCGGCAAGCGTGTTCCTTCCCAGGATGAGGTTGGCTTCGCGCAATCAATCCACACGCCCGACAGGCCCCCACGAAGGCGCTTGTACGAGTCGCGACCGGGGGAATAGACGCACGAAAGTCGCTTCATGTTATGCCAAGTTCATCCAGGATTCAACGGGAAATTAACTCGATGACAGCGGAAAGTGACAACCTTCGTCAACTTGTCCCCGGAGAATCGGGTGTCAAGAGACAGAAGGAAGGCTCCCATAGTGAAGAAGTTGCAGCAGCGAAAATGGTTGGGGCGTACCGCCAGGCTCGATGAGCGATCGGGGCCCATGCGCCGCCTGCCTTGACAGAGCGATTTCGCCCTCCCTAGAATTTAAAAGGGAGATCTGCATTTGATTTTTCCCTAAGGTTAAGAAATAAAAGCGATTAATACGCAGTATTCCAGCTTCGGGTGATCCGAGGCCGGCAAGTGGGCCATCGGCGCGCTGCAACCGGGAGACAGGGAAAGATGCCAGACTCGCGCATCAATCCGCGGGAGCGGATGGTGCTGAACGCCATTATTGAGCTGTATATTGCCACCGGGGAGCCGGTGGCCTCGCAGGCGGTTGCGCGCTTTTTTTCCAATCGCGACGGCCTGAGCTCGGCTACGCTGCGCAACGTGATGGCTTCTCTGGGAGAAGCAGGACTGCTCGAGCAGCCGCACACTTCGGCCGGCCGCATTCCAACGGCCAAGGCGTTTCGCCTTTACGTGGAGCAGATTACGCAAGGGCCGGCTGCCGGAGCGCCGAGAGGCGCATTCGCGCGCGAGCCGGCAGGATTGGGGGGCGCGGCGCTTAGTGCCACCCGGCGCGGGCAGATTGAGCAAAGCTTTACCGGCGTGACCAGTTCGCAGGAATATCTGGAGCGTACCTCGCACGTGCTGGCGCTGATTTCCAGCGGCCTGGGCATCGCTTTGGCCAGTTCCACCGCCGGCCAGGTGCTGGAGCACATTCATTTCTCGCGGATTTCCATCGGCAAGGTCCTCGCCGTTTTGGTCACCCAGGGCGGAACCGTACAGGATCGTGTTTTGCTGGTCGATCGCGAAATGACGCACCTGGAACTGGAAGTGGCGGCGCGCTACTTGAACGAGAACTTTCGCGGCTGGCTCGTCGATCGCATCCGCGCTGAAGTGGAGCATCGCGTTGAAGAGGATCGCGAGGCCTACCGGCAGATGCTGGCCTCGGTTGAGGAATTATGCCGCAAGGGCGCGCTGGCGGGTAGCGAAAACCTCTACGTGGACGGAATGGCCAACCTGATCAACGCCGAGGCGGACCGCGAACGGCTGCGTCAGATGCTGATCGCGCTCGAGGCCAAGCAGCGGCTGATCGAGCTGCTGAATGCCTATGTGGACGGCCGGCGTCAGGAAGTGCGCGTGGTAGTGGGCCTCGATGAGACGTCGTCGGCCATGCAGGACCTGGTGTTGATCGGTGCGCCTGCCCGCCTGGGAGGCTCCAACGTGGGAACGGTAGCCGTTATTGCACCCACGCGAATCCAATATCAAGAGATGATTCAGGCCGTCAGCTACATCGCGGGGCTTTCAGAGCGCATCCTGACGCTTCCCGCCGACTGAGGAACGCGCCTGCCGCCAGGCCTAAAGACAATCGCGCCAGTGCCGGGAAACACTCGGAGGTTGCGGAACCGATGCGGAGCAGAATGCCTGCCAGATGGAGATCGAGAGAGATGCCGGAGAAGGAGAAAGATTTGGACACCATAGAGCCGCTGGAGATTAGCGCAGGCGACCCGTCTGAGAAGGCTGCGCCCGGCGCTGAGCCGGAAGCCGCTGAAACTGCCGTGGGCGAGGCGCCTGCTGCGTCGGCCGAACCCGTCAGCCGGGAAGAGTTCGAGAGTTTGGTGGCCGAGCGCGACAAGTTGCTCGACCGCCTGGCGCGCGCGCAGGCCGAGTTCGACAATGCCCGCAAGCGTGCCGAACGGGACAAGCTCGAGTTTCGCGAAACCGTGACTGGCAGCATTGTGGAAAAATTTCTGCCGGTCCTGGACAATCTGCAACTGGCGCTCAAGTCAAGCGGGACGGTCGAGCAAGTGCGTTCCGGAGTCGATCTGATCGTGAAACAGATGCAGGAGGTCCTTCGCCAGATGCAAGTCGTTCCCGTTTCTGCCGAGGGCGAGGCTTTTGACCCGCGCCTGCACGAAGCGCTGGGCACAGTGGACCGTGAGGATCTGCCCGACCAGCACGTGGCCGAAGAGGTTCGGCCCGGATACAAGCTGCGTGAGCGGCTCCTGCGTCCCGCGCTGGTCCGCGTGGCACGAAATCCCAAGCAGGTAAGCGAGTGAGAATTGCTTCGAGTAATGTGACTTCGAGGTCTTGTAAGCCAAACCACGAGAATTGGGTGCCCCAGGTCTCGATTCTGAGACCTGGGAAAGCACAGTATCAGCTGCTAGCTTCCAGCCTCCAGTTTGATTGAGGTGAAACCGGCTGCCGAGGCACGATTGAAATAGCTAGAAGCTAGAAGCTAGGAGCTAGAAGCTGAATTGAGTAAAGCCGACTATTACGACGTTCTGGGCGTATCGCGCGACGCCAGCGACCAGGAACTGAAGAGCGCCTATCGCAAGCAGGCGCTCAAGCACCATCCTGACCGCAATCCCGGCGACCATACGGCCGAGGAGAAATTCAAGCAGGCCAGCGAGGCCTACCAGGTGCTGAGCGACGCTGACAAGCGCGCCGCCTACGACCGTTACGGCCACGCTGGCGTCAGCGGGCAAGGCTTCGGAGCAGGGCCGTTTGCCGGCGCCGTGGATCTGGGCGACATCTTCGGCGACCTCTTCGGCGAGATGTTCAACATGGGCGGCGGACAACGCGCCGGCCGCCAGCAGCGCGGTGACGACCTGCGCTTCGACCTCGCCATCGACTTCGAGAATGCCTTCTTCGGCAAGGAAACCGAAGTGATGATACGGCGGCTGGAGATCTGCTCTGCCTGCAAAGGGCGCGGTAGCGCTTCGGGCCGAGGCCCGGTGGTCTGCGCCCAGTGCCGCGGACGCGGCCAGATCCGCTATCAGCAGGGCTTCTTCTCCGTGGCCCGCACCTGTAACGCCTGCGGCGGAACAGGCACAGTGATCAGCGATCCCTGCCCAGGCTGCCGGGGAGAGGGACGCCTGGCCGGAGAGGCCAAGCTCAAGGTGAAGGTACCGCCGGGCGTAGAAGAGGGCACGCGCATCCGCTACGCCGGCGAGGGCGATGCGGGACGCACCGGAGGCCCCAGAGGCGATCTCTACGTGATTCTCTCCATCCGCCCGCATGACTTTTTTGAGCGCCATGGATACGATTTGCACTGCACGATTCCCATCAGCTTTCCCCAGGCGGCGCTGGGCGCGGATTTCGCGATTGCCGGCATCGACGGCCCGGTGAACATCAAGATTCCCGAGGGCACGCAGAGCGGGCGCGAGCTGCGCATCCGCGGCCGCGGGGTTCCTTACCTGAACGAAAAGGGCCACGGCGACCTGATCGTGAGGGTGGTGGTCGAGATTCCGCGCAAGCTGAACCGCGCGCAGCGCGAACTGGTCGGTAAACTGGCCGAGACGCTCGCAGTTGACAACAAGCCGGCATCTCCTGGCCTGCTTGAAAAAGTGAAGGACCTCTTCAACTGAAAATGATCCGTGCCCCGTCCTTCGCGCGGTCCGCCGCGGCGGACGCGAAGGGCGGGAAGCCACGCCGCCTCGCGGCGAGTTGACAGCTCAGGCACGGCCTCTCAAGAATTCCCCCTCCATCTTTGCGCAATAGATGCACACTAGATTCATGCCGGGCTCGAGCGTGGAGAGCAAGCCACTCACCATACTGCTGATTGACGATGATCAGGTGAGCCGTGAGGTAATGGCCGCGCTCCTGACCTCGGACGGCTATTCTGTCCGCACGGCGGTGGATGGAGCGGCCGCACTGGAGATGCTGGACGCCTCCGAGTTCGAGCCGGATGGGATTCTCATGGACGTGCGAATGCCCGGCATGGGAGAGACGCCGCTGATCTCCAAACTGCGCGATCGCAGCAAGGCAAAAATCATCTTGGTGAGCGGTAGCAACCCGCCGGGGAGCATTGCCGCTGCGGCGGATGGCTTTTTGCTGAAGCCCTTTGCAGCCGGCGCCGTGACCGCTCTGCTGAAGGAGCAATCGGCGCCCGTCTGCGAGCCGGCGGAAATCCCGGCGGAAATCCCCGCGGAAGTCATTGACACGCCTGTGGTTAGCCCTGAAATTCTGGCCAAGCTGCGAGCCTTGATGCCCGAGCCGGCGGTCCGCCAGATCTACCGGACGCTGGTTTCCGATCTCACGCGCCAAATCCGAGCGCTGGACGCAGCCATCGCTGCGGGCGATGCCGCTGAAGTGAGCCGCATCGGCCACGCCATCAAAGGAGGCTGCGGAATGGCCGGGGCGCTGGAAGCCTCCCGTGTAGGCGCGCTGCTGGAAAAGGTCGCACAGGACGCCCCCCGCCGGCAAGAGAGTGTTGACAACAGCGTTTCCCTGCTGCGCAGATTGCGCACCGCAGTCCGTAATCTGGAGGTTATGCTTGAGGAACAGTTGCCCTGACCAGGCTTGGGCATTTTCGAACTCAACGTGGCCTTAGGGAAAACAGTTGAGGGCTGCCGCTTCATAAAGGCGCCGGAGGCTTGCTTCTCAAATGGATCGAACCATTCGCGTCATCATAGCGGATGACCACCCGGTGGTCCGCATCGGCGTGCGCAACATGCTCGGTGAGGGTGACGGCTTCGAAGTGGTCGGCGATGCGACCGACGGCGATGAGGCCATCACGCAGACTCTGGAGCTGCAGCCGGACATTCTGCTGCTCGACGTGCTCATGCCGCGCATTCCCGGATTGGAAGCCATGCGCGCCATCATGGGCGGACCGTCGATCACCAAAATACTGTTGCTGACGTCGACCATCACCACGCAGCAAATCATCGAGGCTCTGCAAATTGGGGCGCGAGGCATCGTCCTCAAGGAAGCGCTCGCCCATCATCTGCAGACGGCGATCCGCTCCGTTTTCGCCGGCGACTACTGGATCGGCGGCAAGCGCGTCGTGAATCTGGTCTCGGCTCTGCACGATTTGATGCAGCAGGCCGAAGTTCCCCCGCGCAAGACCTACGGCCTGACTCCGCGCGAGCTTGAAGTGGTGGGTTGCATCGTGGAAGGCTGCTCCAACCGCGACATCGCCCAACAGTTCTCTCTGAGCGAAGAAACCGTCAAGCGCCACCTGTCGAATATCTTCGATAAAACGGGTGTCTCCACACGGTTGGAGTTGGCGCTCTTTGCCATCGCCCGCCATCTGGTCACGCCCCAGTAGCCGGAAGGCCGCCGTCGCGCCGTTCTGCTGTTTCGATTTAGGATGTCTTAGTAAGCGCGGAGCCGGCGCATCGGCCCGACCGGTGCGAGACGGGGTTTTGCGTATGCCTGGAGGGCGAAGGACGAACCCCGCTAACTCCGCTAGCTCCGCTAACTCCGCTGCTTTATAGGCAGGTGTGCACATGGGTGAACTGAGCAGAATCGGCATTGCCATAGATTCCGAGCTTCTCAAGCGCTTCGACCTCGCCATCGGCAAAAGCTACACGAATCGCTCCGAGGCCTTTCGAGACTTGATCCGCGACCGCCTGGTCCGCGAGCGCACCGCCGCGCCCGGCGCTACCGTCGTGGGCACCATCACGCTCATCTACAACCATCACGCTCACGGCATCACCGAAAAGCTCACTGAAGCGCAGCACGCCCACCACGGCCTGGTTGTCTCCACCACTCATGCCCACCTCGATCACGACTCCTGCCTTGAAGTCCTGATCGTCCACGGAAAGGCCGCGCGGGTCGAGCGCTTCGCCGATCTTCTCATCGGCCTCAAAGGCGTCGAGCACGGCCGCCTGGTCATGACCGTGCCTAAGCTCGACCCCTTGCACACGCACGAAGACGCGCACGGGCACTCGCACGACCGTCCGCACAAGCACAGCCATTAGATACATCAGGGCTGGTCGACGGGTCAAGCGCGGCCGCTTAGACGAACTCCGCTAGCCCCGCTAACTCCGCTAACTCCGCCAACTCCGCTAGCCCCGCCTCACCAGAGCTTGTCGATCAGGCCCGGATAGAGCGCAATTCGGGAATTCCTGAAGCTTGCAGCGCTTTCGACGGCCTTTGCCGTAAAGAAGCTTGCGAACGTCACCTTGTCGAATTGGTCGCTCGCGAACGGCTGATCGGCCGTGCCGCCGATCAGGACGCTGTTGGGAAGCACCTGCCAGCCGCAGCTTTCATAGAAGGGCCGCAAGTAGGTATCGCTGGTGAAGATGCCCAGATCCTTGCCCTGGGATCGGATGAACTCCCGCGCGGCCATCACTAGGCGGCGGCTGTGGCCCTTGTGGCGCGCTTCCTCGAGCGTCACAACGCTGCTTAACCCGCTCGCCGCGTAGTCCTGACCGCCATGCGTGATGCGCTTGGAAAGGATGACGAGAGACGAGAGCACCTTCCCCTGCTCCACGAGCAGCATCGACACCGGAGAAAGCAGCGGATCGTGGAGATGCACGCCCGGCGGCGAATAAAGCCCCGGCCACGCGCCGTCGATCAGGGCCGCGACCTGCATTTGCAAATCGCCGGGGACTTCCGATTCCCTGAAATGAAGGATCGAATCCTTCACGCCGTCCTCCGCGGGATCTTCACCGCCCCATCCGAAAACTGAATATCCGCTCTAACGAGAATCGCACCTGAAACGGTTCGACGGGGTGGGCAACGCGCGTGAATGCCGACGGGCCTATTGGAGTTCCTCCCCGAGTCAGTCCTGGAATCACTCGGGACTCATAGGCGTAGTCGATGTCGCTATCGCTGCGGTCAAGCAAATTCAGAAATTCGGCCGCAAGGCGCCATTTCTTTTTAATTTGATAACTGACCTCCCCATTGAGCAACGCCGTTGCATTTGAGCGAAATATTCCGTCGGACGTCAAATCGCGCGGACCAAAGTAGCGCAGGCGCATACTCGATGAAAAGCCTCTGTAATCGTGCAGTGTGATGCCCGATGAGATCACCAGACCAACCGCTTCGGGCACGCGCTTGCCCCCCGGGCTGTTCGGCGCAGCGTCACCATCGTCGATCGTCGCAAACAGGGCTTTGGAATTCGCAAGATCGAAATCGAGAGCCAAATGTTCTGCTGGCGTGTAGTAGTTCGCCCATTCCACGCCATACCGGTTGCTCGGCTGTGCTGAAGCAGATGTGCCTCCGGTGTCGCCATCCTGCATCAGTTCGGAAGCACTGCGGAGATACCAGAGCGAAAGGGTGCTTTGCAGATGAGAGACGGCTGTAGTGCGGACGCCGATTTCCCCGCCTTTGGTTGGGATAAGGGGAGGGATTTTCTGGGCAGGCGTATTGGGGTAAGGATTGTCAGCCGAAATTGGTTCCACCGTTTGCGTTGCACCGCGCCCGTCGTTCGAGTGAAAACTGAATCCACCCTGCAAATAGAGCTCAGTATTGGACCACGGGCCGAAAATCAGACTTGCTTTGGGGCTGGGCAGAACCTTGCCGGCTGTGCCGGAATTGGCCGCGTTCACCAAGGCCGAGTAGGCCAGACTGGTGACGTCAAAGTACTCCAGGTCGCCGCGAATGGCCGCGTCCGAGCGGAATTTTTCCGCCCACTGGATTTTATTTTCCGCATAAAAACCTGCTTGCGTGTCCGTAAAGCGATCCCGCTCCCTGGTCGCGGGCAAAATCGGGGGAATAGCGTCGCCGCTGTCGTAATCGGTCTTGTTCATGCGCACGCGATCTTCCGTCGCGTAAAGGCCATTGTTGATCCAATCGTTGCGCGCCTGCAGGCCGAACGTATTTTCCATCTTGCGGCCAAACCATTGGCTCAAGATCGTGTGGCGCGCGTCCAACCCAGCCACCCAGCGCCTGTCCTGCTGTTCGAACTGGTCGCCGCGAACGGGGTCCACCAGGTAGTAAGTGAAATCGGAAAATAAATCGAGGTCGTAATAAAACAAGTAGGCCATGAGTTTCGTTGCGGAATTTGTGCTTTGGCCATGCCACTCAGACTGCAAGCTGTAACGCTGGCTGTGGCCACCGTCAGTCGGGTCCAGTGTGCCGTATAAACCGGCGAAGGGCACGGCGCTCACGGGGATTTGATCGCTGGAGTGCCATTTTCCGTGGTAAGCGCGGGCCGTGATGCTGAATCCCTCGGCGTCATCGCCCTGGCTGTAGGTTAGCAATCCGTTGATTTTGTTAAAAGCATCCGGATGCTTCCATGGGCCGTTATCGTAATACTCTTCTGCGCCATACAGCAAACTGCCCGAGCCGAGTTTTTGCGATGCGCCGAAAACGGCCCGTCCGTAGCCAAACATGCCGCCTTCCACCTTCATGAAGTTCTCGGGCAGCGTCTTGAAATATTCCACATGGGCCGACCCAGCCGAGCCGTAGTTGCCCATATCGGCGTAATAGGGACCTTTCTCGAAATTCACCCGCTCCACAAACTCAGCGATGACGGTGTTCATGTCCGAGTACCCCTCGCCGTGCGCGTGCGAGGGCAGGTTCAGCGGCATATCGTCGATGAAGATGGCGAAATCCGTGCCGTGGTCGAGATTGAAGCCGCGAAGAAAATACTGGTTGGCCTTTCCGCCGCCGGCGTGCTGCGTGATGATGACGCCGGGAACCGTCTCCAGAATTTCTCCCGAACGAAGAATCGGACGATCTTCGAGTTCCGTCGCGCCCACCGTTCCCTGCGTGCCGGATTCGGCAATTCCGATCAGGTCGTCCTCACGGCCTTGCACGTTGACGGTGGTGCTCACCGTGCCCACGGCCAGAGAGATGCGCAGCGGTGCCGGCGACTCAGTGGCTCCAATCGTGACAGGGATTTCCCTGGTTTCAAAACCGGAATGAGACACCACGAGCCGGTAATCGCCGGCCGGAAGTCCGGAAAGAATGAAGGAGCCGTTCCTGTCCGACTGCGCCGTCTTCTGCACATTACCGTCCGCGCTGCGGACCTCGACGGTGGCCCCGCCAATCATTGCGCCCGACGAGTCAACGACAGTTCCCGATAGCTGGGACGAAGAAGCCTTCTCACCGGTTGGCTGCGGGGGGCCCTCGGCGCGGCCCGGCGCATCGAGCGCCTGCGCGGAAACAAGGCCGGGGACGGCCAGCGCGAACAGCAGCAGCGGCGAAGTCCATCTCATGATCGCGAGCCCTCGTAGATTGACCGCGGGGATGATTCCACCAATAGTACGAATTATAAAATCGTATGCCGCATAAAACAATGAGAATCGTATGCGCGGCATTCCAGGCCGGCCAATTCCGATTTCCGCAAGCGGATGCAATTTCAAATCGGGGAGAAATGGAAAAGCTGCGCTAGCAGAAGGCGCGAAGGGTGAAACGTACCGCCGGTTTCCGGGGTCCCCGAGGCGCCGACCACTGACAACTGTGAACTGTGAACTGCGAACTGAGGCGCAGGTGCGCCGGCCCGCGCCTGATCCCGCTTGAGGCGCCGACCACTGACAACTGTGAACTGTGAACTGCGAACTGAGGCGCAGGTGCGCCGGCTTACGGGTGGCTTTGCCCGCCGCCGATCACTTCCAGCGCGTGGCCCAGCAACGGCAGGATCGAGGAGAGGCTTTCTTCGGCGCCGCGCAGGCTCCCCGGCAGGTTCACCATCAGCGTGCGGTCTCTCAGGCCAACCAAACCGCGCGAGAGCCACGCATACTGGTTGCGCTCCGCGCCCCGCGCGCGCATGGCCTCAGCCAGGCCGGCAACCTCGCGGTCGATCACGCGGCGCGTGGCCTCCGGCGTGCGGTCGCGCGGTCCCAGCCCGGTGCCGCCCACGGTCGCCACCAGCGCAACTCCCTCGCGGCTCAGTTCCTCAAGCTTCAGGGCAATGGCGTCTTCCTCGTCGGCCAGCAGGTCCCTGCGGATCTCCGCCTGCGGCCACCGCGACCTGAGCAGCGCCTCCACGGCCGGACCGGCTGTGTCGGTCTGCACTCCCTGCGCGCATCGATCGGAGATAGTGAGCACGGCCAGGACCATGAGCCGATTGTAATTGGCCAGGCGCGCAGTGAGTTTCCCCACGAACGATGGGTGCCCCAGGTCTCGATTTTGAGACCTGGGAAAGCTCAAACGCCGCCGCTCCCCACAGATTACCCCCAGAAAGTCGGCATCGCGCAAGCTTTCCTGAAGCCAATGCAGCTTTCGTCGTCCGGATGCTGCGGCGTTTCCCGTTCGCTTGGGCGGGAACCTCCATCGCTGACGCCGCCAACCCGCCAACTTGCTGACTCGCCAACTTGCTGACTCGCTAACTTGCTGATCTTCTAGCCCCGCCAGCCCCGCTTCCCTGTTCCCTGATCCCTGATCCCTGATCCCTGACCACTGACCACTGACGACTGTTTTGCGTACAATTTCCCCCCTTTAGCGCACAATCGGAATAGAGGCGACCCTGGCTAGGAGCTAGGAGCGAGAAGCTGGAAGCTGCCTTGGAAGAGCCAACCATGACCACCGCAAACAATTCGGCCCCCGGACTTCCTCTGATCCCTGATCCCTGTCCCCTGATCCCTGTTTTTCTTCACAGTACCCCGAAATGCGATTCGAAATCGCCGCTCCAGGCTTGCACTTCGCGAGTTCAATTTTTGGGCGGTGAAACTGTGAAGCCCACCCGAGCCAATAGAATCAGCCGCTTGCAGCCAAAAAGAATCCCACAGTCTCACAGTTCCTGTGAAACTGTGAGACTGTGCAACCGTCCCTATTCCCTATTCCCTGGTCCCTATTCCCTCGTCCCTATTCCCTATTCCCTCGTCCCTCCGTCCCTTCTCCCCCGCCAAAGAACGCTTCCACGTCCGCAATCTCCGTCGTCATCCGGTAGGGCGGCAGCGACTGCAGGAAGACGCGTCCGTATCTCTGCGTCCTCACCCGCGGATCGAGCAGAACCAGCACGCCGCGGTCCTCGAGCGACCGGATCAGCCTCCCGAATCCCTGCTTGAGCGTCAAGACTGCTTCCGGCACCTGGTAATCGAAGAAGGGCCGTCCGCCCGCCTCCTCAATCGCCCGCATGCGCGCCTGCACCACCGGGTCGGAGGGAACGGCAAACGGCAGCCGGTCGATGATGACGCAACTCAACGCTTCGCCCTGCACATCGACTCCCTGCCAGAAGCTGGACGTGCCGAAGAGAACGGCGTTCGGGGTGGAGCGGAACTGCTCCAGCAGCGCCTTGCGCGGCGCCGTGCCGTGGAGAAGTAGCGGGAAGTCGAGGACGGGCAAAAGCCGCTCGTAGAGCGCGCGCATCTGTTGATAGCTGGTAAAAAGACAAAACGCGCGGCCACGCGTGATCGTGAGGATGCGCTCAATGAGCGCGGCGGCTGCGGGCACGAAGCCTTCGTGACGCGGGTCGGGCATTTGCGGCGGCAGGTAGAGCAGAGCCTGGCGCTCGTAGCGAAAGTGCGAGGGGACGACGAGTTCGCGGCAGTCCTGAAGGCCGAGCCGCCGGCGGAGATGTTCGAAACCGCCCTGCACCGTGAGCGTGGCCGAAGTGAGGATGGCCGAGGGGTTCGGCTCGAAGACCAGCTCGCGGAGAAGTTCGGAGACGTCGATGGGCGTGGCCTGGATATTCGTATGGACGGAACGATGGGCACGGCCGGCGCGCGGGCCGGAGCCTTGATCGGATGGCGTGTCCCCCCACCCCACGGACGAAGACCTGTCCGTGGGGGCCCCGGTGCCGCGGCGCTCGAGCCAATAGACCATGTTGGAGGCGGAGGTCTCGAGCAGGAACTCAAGTTCGGAGCGGAGGCGGACAATGCGGCGGGCCAGTCCTGCAGATTCGTCGGCAGCGGTGAGCAGTTCCATTTCCGATTCGAGCATGCGGAGCGAGGCCGTGACCCCGAGATAGAGATCGCCCGAGGACTCGAGGAACGCATCGCGATCGGCGAAGGGATGGCGGCCTTCGGAATTGAGGGGCAGAGCGGCGAAAAAAAGGCGCGAGCGCTCGCGAAGCTGCTGCGTGAGGGCGGGAAGATGCGCCGTTCCGTCTTTGCCTCGCAGCAGAGCCTCGATGTCGCGAGCCAGCTCTTCAACGCGGAGATTGGAGACCGACAGGCCGAAGTACTGCGAGGCAACCTCTTCCAGTTCGTGGGCCTCGTCGAAGATGACGGCGAAGGCTTCGGGGAGAATGCCGGCATCGGGTGCGCCGGAAGCCTGCTGGCGGACGGCGAGATCGGAAAAGAAGAGATGATGATTGACGATGATGAGGTCCGACTCGAGGGCGCGCCGGCGCATTTCGGTGATGAAGCAGCGGCGATAATCGGGGCAACTGGAGCCGAGGCAGGCGTCGGAGCGCGCATCGAGCTTTTGCCAGAGAGCGCTTGATTCCGGCAGCGCGGAGAGCTCGGAGCGGTCGCCGGTTTCCGTTTGCTTTTCCCACGAGGCGATCTGGTGGTACTGGTCGATCTCTTCCAATCCCGACAAAATCGGCTGGTCGCGGAGGGCGACAAGTTTGTGGCGGCACAGATAATTGTTGCGGCCCTTCATGTAGCAGACATGAAGCGGCCCGAGAAGAGTTTCGAGGAAGGGAACGTCGCGGAAGTAGAGCTGGTCCTGCAGGGCCTTGGTGCCGGTGGAGACGATGACGCGGCGTCCGGTGCGGAGCGCGGGAAGCAGATAGGCGAGCGTTTTGCCGGTGCCCGTGCCGGCTTCGACGATGAGATGACGGCGCTCGGCAAGGGCCTGTTCGACGGCGCGAGCCATCTCAAGCTGCCCCGGCCGGTATTCGTAGGGCAGCGAGGAGCGGGAGAGGATGCCGCCGGGCGCGAAGAACTCGTGAAGCGTGGGCAGCGAACGGGTTGGGGCGTCGGGGATGGGCATGAACGGACGGGCGGCGCAGGCTAGAGGCGCTCAGGTTCCATGATAGAGACAGGGGCTGAGGGACTGAGGGAATAGGGAATAGGGACTAGGGAATAGGGACGGTTGCACAGTTTCACAGTCTCACAGAAACTGTGCGACTGTGAGGTGTTTGCTGTAAGCGGCTGATTCTATTGACCAAGGGTCGGCTTCACAGTTTCACAGGAACTGTGAGACTGTGCGATTTTCGGCTGCAAGCGGCTGATTATATTGGCTCGGGTGGGCTTCACAGTTTCACAGCCCAAAAAATCGATTTTGGCGTTTTTCGAGCATTTTTTCGATTTGCGAAACGCGGAGAGCCGCGGCTGGAGCGGCGATTTCGCATCTCGGAATAAAAACGCACCGCGCGCAAAAACCATCAAAAAATGGGAAGCGATTCCTAGTTGCAAGGGCTCTGCGTTTCTCGGTTGCAAAGGCTCTGACGCATGCCTGACGGGAATCGGATTTGCCGATATGGGCTCTGACATATGGATCGCTCTCTATTTGCCATTGTGCGCCGGGGGCGGGTAATTATGCGCAAAGGGACCGGAACAGCAGGTCAGCAGGTCAGCAAGACAGCGAGTCGGCGGGCTGGGGCGAGGGACTGAGGGAGGAAACAGCTTTCAGCACTCGGCTTTGCCTTTTGGCTCTGGGCCGGGCGGGCTGCCGGACAGCTCTTAGCTTTCAGCTTTTAGCTCTTAGCTTGTTGGTGGCACGGGTGCGGGCCGGGGATTGGTTCCATCAACTGCAAGCGCGCGCCGGTGGGTGCGTCGATGGGTGTAGCTTCCCCTAAGGCGACCCATTGAGAGTCATTTCATTCCGGGCGTCGAGAGCAAGACCTAAGTGATCCGTCATCCCCGGTCCCTCCGCCGCGGCGGACGAGGGACCGGGGGCACCCGCGGTTGAGTAATCTTTCCCTGAGATCGAGGCCACCCGCCGGTAGCTAACAAGTAGTAACTGACGAGCAGCCGGTCACCAACCCCTAGCCCTCATGGCTTGGGAGCGAGATCCCTTTTCCATATACTGCGCAACGCACCAAGCGTGATGGGCAGGGCGCCTGCGAAGAGAAAGGTCATGTCGCCCACAATGCGCAGCCATTCCAGCTTGTGGTAGGTTCCGCCCATGATGAATGTCAGCCGGCGCGCGTGCCAATATCCGTTGGACACGGAATCCCAAAGCTGGAGGACTCCACTTGGGAACAGGTCTAGGAGGATCATCAGCGCGAGACCCACATTCAGGCCCCAGAAGCCAAATCGGACGAATTTCTCCGTTTCCTTCCACACTTCGTCCGATTGCATGGCCCTCAGGCAGAAGACCATGACGGCCAGGGCCAACATGCCAAAGACGCCGAACATTGCGGCGTGCGCGTGATTGGCGGTGAGCGACGTACCTATCTCGAAGTAGGAGACGATCGGCATGTTGATCAGGAAACCGAAGACACCCGCGCCGACAAAGTTCCAGACGCCCACGGCCATGAGGAAATAGATGGCCCACTTCTGGCTCCAGGCCATGTCCTGGCCACACTCGGAGCATTTTGCCTTTCTCAGCTTGATGAAATCCCATGCGTCCAGCGTCAGAAGCGTGAGAGGCACAACCTCCATAGCTGAGAAGCACGAGGCCAAGCCCATATTAAGCGCCCCCTGGCCTGTGAAATACCAATGGTGGCCTGTGCCGACGATCCCGCCGGTGAGATACAGGATGGCATCGAGATAGATCAGGCGCGTGGCTGTCTTAGTGCTGACCACGCCCAACTGGTAGAACATGATGGCAACCAGCACGGTTGCGAAGAGCTCGAAGAATCCTTCCACCCAAAGATGGATGATCCAGAAGCGCCAGTTGTCGATGACGGTAAAGTTGGTTTCAGGGCCATAGAAAAGGGCGGGCAAGTAAAAGACAGGGATGGCCACGGCCGTGTACAGAAAGAGCGAGGACAGCTCGCGTTTTTCAGGGTTTTTGAAAGCGGGCCGGAGCGCCCGGAACATCAGAAACAGCCAGAACACGAGGCCGACTGCCAGCAGATACTGCCAGAACCGCCCGAGGTCCAGGTACTCGGAGCCTTGGTGCCCGAACCAGAACCATAGCTGCCCCAGTTTGTCGTTGATGCCGAGGGCTTCGCCCGCCAGGCTGCCGAAGACCACCACCGCCAGTGCCCCGAGGAGTGCGTATGCGCCAGTCTTCTGGTATTTGGGCTCTTCGCCACCTACCCATGACGCTAGAAATAGTCCGCCGGCTACCCAGGAGGTCGCGATCCAGAAGATGGCAAGTTGAAGGTGCCAGGTGCGCGCCAGGGTGTAGGGCAGCCAGCGGGCAATGTCGAATCCATAAAAGGCGCCTGTCTCCACCCGGTAGTGAGCGATCAGGCCTCCAAGAAACGATTGCGCCAGGAAGAGCAGAGCCACGACCGCGAAGAACAATCCCGTAGCCCACTGGCTGGGCGTCAGCTTCAACGCAGGGGGAGCAAAGTGCAGGAAATGGGAGCCAGGACCCTCGGTCTTCCAGCCCAGGTAGTCGAATTTGCCAACGACGAAGAGGATCAAACCCAGCCCCCCAAGGAGGGTGATCAGGCTCATGGCGCTCCATACGTAGGCATCGGCGGAAGGATGGTTTCCCGCCATGGGCTCGTAGGGGAAGTTGTTGGTATAGGAGTAATCCTCCCCAGGGCGGCGCGCCGTAGCTGCCCAGGCCGCCCATGCAAAGTAAGCGGTCAGATGTTTCAGTTCGTCGGGGTCGTGGATATAGTTGGCGGGCAGGCCCGGAGCCGCATTCTTCCGGGTGAAATAGTCGCTCCACTCGCCAAGTTCCGTTTGGTAGGCCGCAACCTCGCCTGGCGAGAGCCCGAGAGTGCGGGAAGCCGGGTCGTACCGGTTTTCCTTGAGCTGGACGATCGTCTGCGCCGCTATGGCGCTTTGCTGATCGGTAGAAAGCTGCGCAAAGGGCTCGCTGTACTTTGCGGTTGCAATCGTATCCCGCGTTATCTCGCTCAGACGGTGCAGGTACTCCGCGCTGTAATCAGGACCGAGGTAAGCTCCATGGCCCCACAGGGTTCCGTGCTCCATGAGGCCGTATTTGAGGAACACCTCCTGGCCCATTTGGATTTCGGCCCCGGTGAACACCACAGTCCCCGTTCCGTCCACCACCTGTTCGGGGATAGGTGGTGCGTTCGTGTAGGCAAGGACCGTGACCAGGGACAAAACCGAGAAGCCGGCGATCATTACGAGGATGACCGAATGTCTCCACCACGGAGAAAGGCTTGTAGCGTCGGCAGACGTACGGGCCATGATATTCCTCCTTCAATTCCTTACATGAAATCTTCTGTTTCGTAATCCGGTGTTTTCAGGACAACGCAACAGTTGACTTGACGGGACGCAACGCAAGCAGCGACTTTTGTCACAGATCAGAGAGTCTTTCTTCATATCGGTTTTACATCCTAATTCCGCTGCATAAGCATTACGGTAAAAACGTCTTCTGTCAGCTTCCTCCGTCGCGCATCGAGCGCGGCGGAACTCCTAAAGAGATTTTTGTTTGGCGCGATTTCCCAGGGTTGAAACCCTGGGCTAAGATCGTGTCGTCCCTACGGGGCGATTTTTCCCGTGGGGCGGGGCCGCAGCCGGAAAGCATGAAAGTACTTCTTGAGACAGAGACGGCGGGTTAGCGTGTGCTTCGCACACATGGCAAGTTAGCAAGTTAGCGGATCGTGGTGTGCCACCCTCATTTCCGGCTAGCAATTTTCAGGGCAGATTCCCGTCCGACTGCGATTGCTGTCGCAATCTTCGCTCGGCTGGGTGTGCGCAAGAGAGCGAGCGACAAGCAACTGCAGATCCTTCGACTCCCTTCCCCTTCGCTGCGCTTCGCTCAGGGTTCGGTCGCTCAGGATGACAGCGAAAATAAGGGATCAGGGACTGAGGGACTAAGGGACTGAGGGACTGAGGCGCTAGGCAGCAGGCTCAGAATCCCAGGCCCTGGGGCGGGGAGATGTGGGCTATGTAGAAGCCGAAGAGCACGAGGAGAATGACCATTCCGATGGTGGCGAGGCGGAGGCGCGTTTGGAATTCGCCTGGCGATGAGCCCAGGCGCGGCACCATGGGCATGGCAAAGAGCAGGCCGGAGGTGAAACCGCCGAGGTGGGCCATATTGTCAATGTTGAGGCCGGAAGAGCGGAAGACGAAGTTGCAGCCCGAGACCGACAAGCCGATGGCGAGGTTGATGGCGGCGAAGTAGATAACCGAGCGGCGCAACCTTTTGAGCTCGTGCTGGGGCACCGGCAGGCGCCTGGATTTGAGCAGGATAATGAGCGCGCCGGCGATGCCGAAGACCGCTCCGGAGGCTCCCGCGCCGGCGGGAAAGACGACGCTTCCCGCTTCCCGGAGGGGCCAGACCCAGTTGACGACGGTGGAGAGCAGATTGCCCGCCGCTCCGGTGAGGATGTAAACGGCGAGCACGCCGAAGGAGCCCATGAGTGGCTCGGCCAGCATTCCCAGGTTCCACAGGCACCACATATTGGTGGCCAGGTGAAGGATGCCCACGTGCACGAACATGGCCGAGACAATGCGCCACCACTGGCCGTCAATGAGCACGCTGCCGGCGTTATCGGCCCCGAAGTACATCAATTGGTTCACGGTGGGGCTTGTGGCGCTGACGCCGTGGGCCACCATCCAGAGGAAGACTGCGCAGTTGATGGCCACCAACAGATACGTAGCCGGGGCCGCGCGCCAGCCCGGCCGCCGGCGCCGGACCGGCGGCGGGACGTAGGTGCCCTCGGGAGGCAAAAACTCAGGCTGGTAGCCAGGGTTATGCTGGTGGGGCTGCGGAGTCCAGGAACCCGCGCGTGGTTCCAGGCCGTCCGGGGGAAGATGTGGGGGAATGCTGCCCATGATTTCACTGTACCAGTGGTCAGTGGTCAGTTGTCAGTTCACAGTTCACAGTTGGCAGTTGTCAGTTCGTAGTTCGCAGTTCATAGTTCACAGTTCGGAGTTCGCAGTTCGTAGTAAGGCGCGGACTGGGAAGTCCGCGCTACAGCCGACCAGGAGGTCGGCGGTACAGGGGTCAGTGGTCAGAGATCAGGGGACAGTGGTCAGTTCACAGTTCGCAGTTCACAGTTCATGGTTGTCAGGCCCCTCAGCTTTCGAGATGTACTCTGGAATTTAGGGGTGGAAGGTGAGTACGAACGTGAATTCCGACGAGAGTGGAGTGCTGTCCGAGCAGAGCGGGGTCGTGAACGAGCTGAGTGGAGTGAAGCGCATCCGGCGTGCACTGCTGAGCGTGACCGACAAGACGGGCCTGGTGGATTTTGCGCGCGTTCTGGCGGGCTTTGGCGCGGAACTGATTTCAACCGGCGGCACGGCTGCGGCGCTACGCGCGGCGGGTCTCGACGTAAAGGAGATCAGCGAGTTGACGGGCTTCCCCGAGATGCTCGACGGGCGCGTGAAGACCCTTCATCCGCGCGTTCACGGAGGGCTTCTGTACGTCCGCGGGAATGCGGAGCACGAGGCCGCGATTGCCGCTCACAGGATTGAACCGATCGACATGGTGGTCGTGAATCTTTACGCCTTTGAGAAGACGGCGGCCAAGGCCGGCGCTACTTTCGGGCAACTGATCGAGAACATCGACATCGGCGGGCCCTCGATGGTGCGCTCGGCGGCGAAAAATTTTGACGATGTGGCTGTGGTGACGCGGGTTTCAGATTATGCGGCGCTGATGGAGGAGTTGAAAAGCACAAGCGGCGCGCTGAGCCGGGCGACTCGCTGGCGGCTGGCCAAGAATGCCTTTGCGCTGACGGCTGCGTACGACTCCGCGATTTCGAGCGCTCTGGGCCAGATGGAAGAGGCTCCCGCGCCTGAGGCTGCGGCCCCGCTCGACTTGAGTGCCTTGCCGGCCGTGCTTCATGTTCATCTGCCGCGCGTGCAGGCGCTTCGCTACGGCGAGAACCCCCACCAGCGGGCCGCTCTTTACGCCGACGGCTCGGGCACGGGGTTGGCCGGGGCGCGCCAGCTGCAGGGCAAGGAGCTGAGCTACAACAACCTGGTGGATCTGGACGCATGCTGGGAACTGGTTGGGGAGTTCGAGGAGCCGGCTGTGGCCATTGTGAAGCACACGAACCCCTGCGGCGCCGCTACGGGATCGACCTTGCTTGAGGCCTACCAGAACGCGCTTGCCTGCGACCCGGTTTCGGCCTTCGGCGGGGTCATCGGCGTCAACCGCGAGGTGGATGCGGACGCAGCCGAAGAGATCGCCAAGCTGTTTGTGGAGGCGATCGCGGCTCCGGCCTTTACGGCTGAGGCGCGGGAACGCTTTGGCAGGAAGAAGAACCTTCGGCTGGTGGAAGTGACGCCTGCCCCGCCGCGCTTCCGGGTGAAGAGCATCTCGGGCGGCATGCTGGCGCAGGATGCGGACAGCGCGCGAGTGGCCGAGAGGGAACTGGATGTGGTGACCTGGCGGCCGCCCTCGGCCGAGGAACTGCGCAGCTTGCTGTTTGCCTGGCGCGTGTGCAAACACGTGAAGTCAAACGCCATTGTGTATGCGCGCGATGGCCAGACACTCGGCATCGGAGCCGGGCAGATGAGCCGCGTGGATGCCGCGCGCTTCGGAGCCATGAAGGCGGTGCTGCCCCTGGCCGGCTGCGTGGCCGCATCGGATGCCTTCTTTCCCTTCCCCGACGGGCTTGAAGCCGTGGCCCAGGCCGGAGCTACAGCCGTCATCCAGCCCGGGGGCTCGGTCAAGGACCCGGAAGTGATTGCTGCCGCCGACAAACTAGGGCTGGCAATGGTGTTTACGGGCATCCGGCACTTCCGGCATTGAGGCGGCGGCAGGGCCTGCCTCCTGTCGTTGGCGTAAATGCGAAAAACTCCAATGGAGGGGTCTCCCACCCTAAACGCAGAAGACGCGTTTAGGATGGGGCACCCGCGCACCACGGATAAGCTGATCCCACCAATGATTTCGTCACGCGAAAAGCTTGGAATATATGCTTGACGGGTCAAACGGCCTTGCCCGTATTCTTGTGGGCGAGATCGCATACTCCTGCGCAGAAGTGCTCAATGCCGGTGTGACCTTGCAGAACGGCAAGGGAGAGCTTGCACAACCAGCGCGAGCGGCTGAACCGCGTGATCCTCACCGATTCACAATCGGCACGGGACGCATGCAGCATCATTCGATGCATTTCGCGATGCAGATGCAGTTGCGGCGATACTCGCCATCGGAGGGAAAACATGCCAAGAAGCTCGACGTCATTGAAGGGGCTGATCGTCACCGCCGCAGCTCTTCTCGTCTTCATTGCCGCTGCCGGACAGAGTGCTCCGGCGCAAACCAAAACCGTGGCTGCCGGCGCGAGCTGGGTTGTTGCAGAACCCACCACGCTCAGCAACCTGACGATCGCCGAGGGAGCAGAGATCAAGGCGCCCGATGGCTACAGCCTCACGCTTACCGTGGACGGAGTGGAAAAAGACATCAAGCCCGGGACGTATAAGGGCAAGGTTGTTCTGACCCCAACCCAAGAAGTTCTTGTTCCATTCGGCAACCCCGGAGCAGCCAATGCGACCATCCACCACTTCCGCCAGGCTATCTATCTCGATGGCTCCGGCGTTGAAAAATCCAAGTCTGTTCTTGCAGCCGCCGGCAATTACGCGGTAAAAGGCAGCGAGATCGACAATCTAAACATCCGGTCGGATGGGGAGAACTTCAACGGCGTTTACGCGGCCGACGGAACGAACACCGTCAAAGACGCGAAGGTTTATTTCGTCGGCCCTGGAGGCAACGACTTTGCCGGCTTTGGCGCGGGCATCATGTCTTCCGGGAAAAACACCACGCTGATTGTGGACGGCGCTAATGTGTACACCAAAGGCGTGGTCAGGACCACGTTTGTTGGCGACAAGGGCAGCAACCTGATCGTCAAGAACTCGCACATTGAAGCCCACGAAGGCGTGCAGCCGCCCGAATATAAACCGAATACCTTACCGGGAAAAATGAGGGACGTTCCCTGGATGCTGGGGCTGGCCGGTGACTGCCGCGCCACCAACCTGCTGGGCGATAATACAGTCGGAACTTACATTAACTCAAGCATTGCATCCGAGGGCTGGGGCGTGCTTTCCATCGATAATGGCGCCAACATAACGCTCACTGTGATTGACGATAAGGTTGAGATCACGGGCCAGAGCGGATACGGCACCTACTCGATCGGCAATGCTCACAACTCTTTCTATGGCAGCACGGTGACGGTTCCCGATTACGGAGCCATCGTGACCGGCGGCAACGTGGTGTATGGCGCAAGCACACCTGAGCTTGTTGCCAAACTCAACACAGATCTGAAGCTCGGACTTACTCCGGCGGAACTGGCCGCGATTAAACCGGCTCAGACCACAGTCAACTCCAAGCGTTTTGGGGTGATGATCTGGGGCCAGGGTGGCGGTGTGAACACGGTCAAGATCATGGACGGAACGGTCTTTAACACCGACGAGGGCATCATCGTTGACCGCGGCGCTGCAGCGACCATCGATGTGGACGGCTCAAAGGGCGCGAAGCTGAACACCAAAAACGGCGTCATCCTGCAAGTGATGGATCTCGACAAGGCTCCCGGCGTGATGGTGGACGGGCTCAATCTCACAACGGGAGTATACAAGGATGCCACGTTGCCGATAGCCAAGGTTGCGGGGTTCGATCTAACCGGAACGCACAAGACCGACGTAGTTGCTACCTTCTCCAACATCTCGCTCAAGGGAGATTTCTATAACGGCATCTCCAGCAGCACGTCAGGCGGCGGGATGCCCGGCGGTGGCGCGCCCAGCGCTGCCCCGTCCGGTGGCGCTCCGGGCGGCGGCATGCCTGGAGGTGGAGGTGGCGCTCCCGGTGGTGCAATGCCCGGTGGCAGCGCGCAATCGGGTGGCGGCGCACCCGGCGGTATGCCTGGCGGTGCGGGCGGCAAGTCACCGAACGGCATGAACTTAGTTCTCGAATTCGCAAATTCCAATGTTACCGGCGTGATCACCGCATCAACGGCGCGTCATGCCAAGGACACCCTTACCTCCGCTGACTACAAACTGGTGAGCGAAGTGAAGAACACGCCCGGCGCCGCGATCAACAATGGCGTTGTGGTGGCGCTGGACCATTCCACATGGACGGTTACTGGCGCTTCCTACTTGACGAGCCTGAGCATCGGCGATGGTTCGAAGGTCGTTGCTCCCGCGGGAAGAACGGCAACGCTGACCGTGGATGGCGCGACAAAGCCAATCGCGGCCGGAGAGTATAAAGGCGCGATCGTGGTGAGCGTCAATTAAACCAGCATGCCGCTTGAAACTGTCCCAGCTGATAGCGGCATGTTTTTACTTGAATGAATGGACCGTCGCTTTAGCTTGGCGTTTTCCCTGGCCCCAGGGAGCGAAGCCCGCTTCCTGGGGTTGTTACGAGAAGACGGCATTGGGAGCAACGAATGACACCCAATAGACGCGGTCTCATGAATGAGCTCCGACCGAAAAAGACGTCCCTCAGGGGCTAAAGCCCTCGCGATTTTTCGGTCTCTTGCGGCACGACTAAACAGCTTGCGGAAAAAGACCGGAGGATGGGCGAATGTGATGAAAGAGGAAGAAGCAGGGGCTAAAGCCCTATTGATTTTGCGCTACTTGCGGCCCGGCTAAAGCCGTGCCCTTGTTACAAAGCCCCTTCGATTGAGTTTTTCCGCAACCTGTAAAGTCGTGTCCTTTCAAAAGGCACCATCAATCTCTTGCGGCACGACTAAAGTCGTGCCCTTTCAAAACAGCGAGTTTTTCCGCAACCTGCAAAGTCGTGCCCTTTCACAAGGCACCATTTATGAGACCGATTCTAGTTGTTTGATGAGCCCGGTTCCAGTTGTTTTGAATCGGGCATAGCGCCCCGAATCGCACTGGGAGGAACCATGAAAAGGACTTCGAACCCATTGGGAGGGCTGGTATTTATCGCCCTGACTCTGTTCGTATTCTCGTTGCCGGCCAATGGCCAGACTGCCAGCCAGACTGCAGGCCAGGCTGCGGGCCAGACCGCCGCGGCACACACAAAAACCGTCGATGCCGGAACGAGTTTGAACCTCGATCATTCGATGACATACAGCAGTTTGACCATTGGCGACGGCGCAAGCATCACCGTTCCCGATGGGTACAGTCTGACGATGACCGTGGATGGCGTGGAAAAAGACATCAAGCCGGGGACATATACAGGCAAAGTGGTTTTAACGGTGACGCAAGAGACCCTTGTAGACTACGGAACTTATATCTCCAATAAGATAACTCACCATTTCCGCCAGGCCATCTATCTCGACAAGTCGGGACTGGTGAATTCCAAGTCCGTGCTGGCAGCGGCCGGAAATTATGAGTTCAAGGGCGGCGAGGTGAAGAGTATCACCGTCCGTTCAGATGGGGAAAACTTCAACGGCGTCTACGTGGCGGATGGAAGATACATTCTCAAGGATGCCACCATTCAGTTCGACGGCCCCGGCGGCAACGACTTTGCGGGCTTCGGCGCGGGAATCCTGGCTTCAGGCAAGGACACCACGCTGATTTTGAGCAATGCCAATATCAGCACTCGCGGCGTAGTTCGAACCGCGCTTGTCGCCGATAAGGGAAGCAATCTGATCGTCAAGAACTCGCACATCGAATCCAAAGAGGGCGTGCAGCCGGCCGATTATCGCCCCAATTCCACGCCCGGCCATATGAGGGACGTGCCCTGGATGCTGGGACTGGCCGGCAACTGCCGCGCTACCAACCTGCTGGGAGAGAACACAACAGCCACTTATATCAACTCAACCATTGCCGCCGAGGGCTGGGGCGTGCTTTCCATCGATGCCAGCACAAATCCCAAGCTCACCGTGATTGACAGCAGAGTTTTGATTACCGGCAAAAGCGGGTATGGAACCTACTCCATCGCCAACGCTGTCAACTCCTTCTATGGCAGCACCGTGGATGTACCCGACTACGGAGCCATCAGCACCGGAGGCAACATAGTGTACGGCGCAAGCACTCCCGAGACGCTTGCCAGACTGAACACCGACCTGAAGCTCGGCCTTTCTCCGGATGAACTGAAGGCGATTCCATTGACCCAGACCACCGTCAATTCCGGCCGGTTTGGCGTCATGTTCTGGGGAGCCGGCGGCGAGCAGAATAACACGGTCACGATCGGGGACGGCACGGTCTTCAACACGGGCGAGGCCATCTTCGTGGACCGCGGCGCACCAGGGATCATCGACGTGGATGGCTCCAAAGGCGCGCAACTGAACAGCAAGAATGGAATCATCCTGCAGTTGATGGATCTCGACAAGGCGCCCGGCGTGCCGACGAACGGAGTCAATCTCACCACGGGCGTTTACCACGACCCAACGCTTCCGCCCGCCAAAGTCGCCGACTTCGATGTTACTTACTACCACAAGACAGATTTGCAGGCCAAATTCTCGAATATTACGCTGAAGGGCGATTTCTATAACGGCGTGAGCACGAGCACGACCGGCGGCTCTGTGGCCAGCGCATCCGCGCTCCCGCCGAAAGCCATCGGAAAGAATTTGATTCTTAAATTTGAGAAGTCCAACATAACCGGCGTGATCTCGGCATCTGCCGCGCGGCACGCCAAGGATGCTCTCACTTCAGCCGACTACAAGCTTGTCAGCGAAGTGAAGAATACTCCCGGTGCAGCCGTTAATAACGGGGTGATTGTCGCTCTGTACAATTCCACCTGGACGGTTACAGGCACCTCTTACCTGACCAGCCTCACCATCGGAGATGGATCGAGTGTTGTCGCCCCCAAGGGGCAGAAGCTGACAATGACCGTGGATGGCGCGGCGAAGCCGGTCAAATTAGGTGCTTATGAAGGCGCGATTGTGCTGAACGTGCAGTAGGCCGGGTCTCTCATTCATCGGTTCTGAAATGCACGCCGTGAGAGCCCGCGTGCATTTCCGCATGAACGTCCCGTTTTCAGTGAGCAGCACCGCTCTTTGCACGCTCTGCCCGAATTGCGTCTCCATCGAGAAGAGGGCCGATGGCTTTGTAGGTGTATCCAACCGTCCCGGATGTTTTGAAGGCTGGACTGTCAGTCATGTTAGGCGCCAGAGTCTGAAACTGTTTAATCGTCGCCGCGATATCAGGCGTGACGATTTTGAACATTGCAAGGTATTTCTGGCTGGTGTCCTTATTCAGTTGAGTGCTGCTGAAAACGAAGCGCTGCCCACTGACAAAACCGGGAACAGCGGTGATTTCCGGCACATGATGTTCGTTGTACCATTTGTTGTATTCCGCTTCGCTTTCAGGTTTGGGATCGGCAAACACCAACTGATAATAAACGGGCAATGAACCAACTTTGGCTGTATCGACCCCCGCGGGATTTGTTCCCATTACGGGATCTGTAATGGCTTCGTAGGTCGCGCCCATCATCACCGAGTTGTCCATCGAGGTGCTTGTCCTCGTCATCCCGTTCCCCAGTCGCCGTCTTACCTCCGCATAGACCGAATCGAGATCGTTGGTGACGATCTTGTACATGACCATGTACCGCAGGCCCTTGGGCGGCGCAGCGTCTTTTCCGCGCAATTGCACATCGCAGAAGATGAACCGCTGAGCGCTGACAAACCCGGGGACGGATACAACGTCAGGTGCGTGCTGCTCGTTGTACCACTTGTTGTACTCATCCTCTCTTCCCGCGGCCGGGTTGCTGAAGATGAACATGTAATAGGTGTGAGCCGCTGCCGGTTTGGCGGGTGTGCTCTGCGCGAAGCCGTGTGATTCAAAAAGAAGCGCGGCGGCGGCAATTGCGAGGCTGCACAGAATTGCTGCTGCAAGCCGGATAGAGAGTCTGTTTTTCTTGTCTGCTGTCATGGTTTCCATCTCCTGTCGCGAGCCATTAATCAAACCGGTTGGAACGTTCGGCGACGCGCCGGCAAAGTGCGCATCTTCCCGGGAACCGTCACGAGCCGGCTCGCTCTTCAACGATTTCGATCAGGTTTCCGGCGTTGTCGCGGAGGAAGACATTGGTTCCGAAGGGAAATTCTTTGATCCATACGATGTCAACCCCACGGGCGCGCAGCTTTTCGCCGAGTGCGCGAACGTTGGGCGCGATGAAGGCAAAGTGGAGATTGCCCTGGGTGCGGAAGTCGGTATTCGGTTCCCGGCGCTCCGGGTTCAGCGGCTTGCTGCCTTTGGCCTCAAATATCTCTACGCGGATATCGTCGAGCTTCATCATTGCGTACTCAACATCCTGCCCGGGGATCTGGTTTCTACGCTCGAGGGCAAAACCCAGCATGGTCTCGTACCAGCGGATCGACTCATCCAGATTCGGCACGCTGACGGCGCCGTGGTGCATTCTCAACCCCAGTTCGTTCATCAAAAACCTCCCCATTGCATACGGACAGGGCCGGCGCGGTCCAAAATCGGCAGCCAGCGGTCTCGCCCGAAACCTCTTACGATTGAGCAGTATCTTATCCTGCGGACAACAGCCCGGACAGCCAAATTCTCAGAGAATTTCGCACTGCGAAAACCCCCTAAAAGGGGCTTGCCTCGGGGCGCGCGCTTGATTCACAGTGGATTGACTGCACATACTGTTAAGGCAATGGCGCAGCAGCACGGGCCGGGGATGCGTCTGTACGATCGAGATGCAACGGGAAGCCCATACAGTCAAGGAGACGGCGGATGCAGCAGAAGCGTTTTTTCTACGGGTGGGTGATTGCGATTGTGTCGGGTGTGGGACTTGGGACCAGCTTTATGATCTTCATTCCTGCAACCCTTGGAATTTTGGCGGCGAGTCTGCATAAGGAGTTTGGCTGGGGCCTAGCGCAGATTACGTCGGCGAACCTGGTCGCGACCTGCTTCACGGTCATCGTTGCGCCCTTTCTGGGTGCACTGGTAGACCGGGTCGGCGCCAAACGCATCATTGTCTGCGCCTTCATCATTGAATCTCTTCTGATAGCATCGTTTCGGTTCGTGGGCAGCAATATTGTCTGGTTTTATGCGCGCTACGCGCTGCTGGCGGTGCTGGCCGCGGGCACCACGACGGTTCCGTTCGCCAGGATCATCTCGCGCTGGTTTGACCGGCGCCGCGGGATCGCTCTGGGCATCGCACTGGCTTTCACCGGAATCGGCGGCGCAGTCTGGTCAAAGGGCGTTCAATTCCTGATCGATCATGTCGGTTGGAGAAATTCCTTCCTATGGGAAGGTAGCTTTATTCTCTTCATCGTGGCGCCGCTGCTGATGCTGGTGCTGCGCGAGAATCCGGAATCAATGGGTTTCTGTATCGACGGCGATGAGGCCGCATCCGTTAAGCAAGCGGCAGTGCCGGTGGAGAAAACGGGGCTCACCCTGCGCGAAGCGGTTGGCACGCGCACATTCTGGATGGTGGCTTTTGCATTTTTCATCATCCCATTTCCCATTCAGAGCATTATGGTGATTCTGGTGCCCATGCTCAAGTCGGAAGGCATAGCCGCGCAAACCGCCGCAACGATCCAGGCCTCTCTGTGGATCGCTATGGTTTTTGGCCGCTTGTTCTCCGGATGGCTCGTCGATCGCTTCTTTGCCCCGCGGGTTGCCGCCGGCCTGGTTCTACCGGCCCTCATTGGCGTTGCCATGTTATCGGCTGGAGCTGGAGTTTCCGCGGCCATTGTTGCCGCCATGCTGGTTGGCATAGCCAACGGCTCGGAAGGCAATATCCTGCCTTACCTCACCGGAAAATACTTCGGGCTAAAGCAGTACACCAGTATTTACGCTACTTTCTTCTCTTGCTATGCCCTTGGCTCCGGCCTTGGCGCGCCCGTTACCGCATTGATGGTGTCGCATTTCGGCGGATACAAGCAGCCGCTCTATGTGTTGATGGGATGCCTGGTGGTAGGTGCTTGCACTCTGATGACTTTTCGAGCCTATCCGGTTCTGAAGGCAAGCACGGATCTGCAAGAAAAAGCGACGGTGAAAGCCTAGCGGCAGGGCGGTTTCCGGGCCGGACTGCACAGGCATGACTTGGAATGAAGCATGGGACGACGAAATGACTCGCGCGGTGGGGCAGAAACCGCGCGAGCTAAGGAGAACTCATGTATAAAACCGCAATGATTCTTAATATAAATAGTATGAATGCGCTGCCTGTAATGGAACGCTGGCTTGGGCAGATCCACGTTCCTGAAACCTTCAGCCGCATTGGGCCCTGGCTTACGCGCTACCATAGCTATCGGGCGTGCCCTCCGCCTCCGGAGATGTATGCGGATGTGGAGCGCTACGGCTATTACAATTGGCGGATTACGGAGTTGTGGTACCGGGAGCCCTATCCGCAGCCTGGAATCTTGCCTCAGGCGTTCTTTCCTGAGTACAAAACGATCCTGGGCATGGACCAGAACCTTGCGTATCACCAGAACGAGTGGCCCGGAAGACCGGAGGGCCCCCGCACAGTGGCACGTTACGTTGTGCCCGCCCGGGCCACAGAAGACTTCCTCGGGGGCGACAGGCCACTCAACGACTATCGAAGCATTCTGCGCTGGTACATGGTATTCAAGTATCCGGCAGGGGTGGATCGAGAGGAAGCAGACCGCTGGTATCTGGAATGCCATGCCAAGGAAGTTCTGAAGCAGCCAGGACTCACTCGGTTTTTAAGTCATAGAGTCGTGACGCCGAAACCCGGCGAGCCGGATATCTGGCATCGAGCATCGGAGTTGTGGTACGAGGATTTCGCAGGATGGCGCAACGCCGTGATCGTTTCTCCGCCCAGTTATACCAAGCCGCCGTGGGCCAAATACGACACATATCCATTTTTTGCTCCATTCGTGGATTTCGTCAGCACTTTTGTGCTGGAAACGCCGGAGAACTACTGGCGCGACTACACAGGTTATACGTTCGGCGTTTAACTGTGCATTCGGAAGGGCTACACGAGATTCTGTAACTTACCACCAGCCGGGTGACGAATCTTCGACGATTCTCATCCGGCTAAGCATTAATATGTACTGGATGGGCGCAAATCATGATGATTAGCAAAGGGACGCAACATTCCACTCCCAGATTGGAAACAACCTATGAACCGCCCCGCCTGCACGAAGGGATGATCTGGGATCGGGACGTGATGGCCCCGATGCGCGATGGCGTGAGCCTTTGCGCGGATGTGTATCGCCCGCGGGCCGAGGGAAGGTCTCCGGCTTTGCTGGCCATCGCAGGACACAACAAGGATTTGCAAACGCCGGATCTCGCCAATGCGTTGCCTCCGCAACCAGCATGGTCGACCATGTGGCAGGGAGGCAGCGAGGCCGGCGACAGCGACTATCTGACATCGCGAGGTTATGTCCATGTGGTGGCGAATCCCAGGGGATTTGGAAAATCGGAGGACGGCGGGTCCGCGCAGTGGGATCTCTACGATCTGATCGAGTGGATGGCAGCGCAGCCGTGGTGCGATGGCAATGTGGGCATGATCGGGCTTTCGGCCTATGCCGCTTCGCAGTGGCAGGCGGCCATGCTGCAGCCTCCGCACCTCAAGGCGATTTTCCCCTTCGATGCCATGCCGGCTTTTGGGGCTATCCACGATCGTTATCCGGGCGGCGTGCTGCACATCATGCTCTTTCTGCTTGACTCTCTTAATGTGCATCACGGCGGCCACGGGCGGCCGGGCGCGCTTACGCCGGAAGTCGAAGCGCTGTGGCAGAAGGCAATGAGCAATCCCGACTACAAAATGTATTCGTGGATTCACAACCTGCTGACTCAGAAAGGCCAGATACAAGGCCGTCTGTTCCAGCATTTTCTCGATCCTTACGAGTACGATGCGGCAATCGAAGAAAGCGAGCGCAACTTCAAGAGGATTCAGGTGCCCGCTTACACCGGAGCCGGCTGGCATTCCTATACCTACAAGATGCACTTGCAGGGAGCGCAGAACTGGTACGAGAACATCGATGTGCCAAAGAAGATCCTGTTCACCGGTCCGACACACATGGAGAGGCCATTTCATTCTATTCATGATGAGATGGTGCGCTGGTATGACTACTGGCTAAAGGGCATCGATACCGGAATCATGAACGAACCACCGGTGAAGATCTGGGTGATGGGAGCGAATCGGTGGCGCACCAGCAGCAGCTGGCCGTTGCCGGAAACCCAGTGGACTAAATACTACCTGCACAGCTGGGAGCGGCTGCGGACCGAGCCGTTCGTATGCGGCGGCCGCGATGCCTACAAAGAGCCGGATACTTTTGTCCAGATGCCGCCCACGCAGACCCGCACGATTCAAAAGCTGCGTTACATGACCGATCCCCTGGCTGAAGATACCGAAGTTATCGGGCCGATCTCACTTACGTTTCATGCTTCGATCGATCAGGATGATACCAACTGGATCATCGTTCTGAAGGATATTGGCCCGGACGTATCCGTCCATACCGCGCGCGAGGGCGAAGTTGAAATACCCACTCATCTTCCGGAGCGCGAATTGACTCGCGGCTGGCTGAAGGCATCTTACAGAGCAATCGACCAAAAACGAACCAAGCCATGGAAGCCATGGCACAGGCTTACGCGCGAAGCCCAGCAAATGGTGGTTCCGGGCGAAATCAATGAGTACCAGGTGGAGATTCTTTCCACGGCGAATCTCTTTGAAAAAGGCCATCGCATCTGCCTTGAGATTACCTCGCTCGATTTGCCGACGGGATCGGGATTTGGAAACAACTGCGAGTATGTCCCCTATCACGTGTGCAGCAGCAAGACGGTGGTTCACAAGATTTACCGCAACGAAGAGTATCCATCGCATCTGCTGCTGCCGGTCGTGCCCAGGCAGAAAGGATAGGACAGATGCCGGGTAAGGTGTACATCACGGCGAAATCCTTCCAGACATCGCGGGAGGCGTTGAAGATCCTTGAGGACGCAGGCTGTGAAGTGGAGTTCGGGACCACGGCATTCCCCGTCAATGAAGATCTGCTGATCGAGAAGGTGCGCGATATCGACGCTCTGGTTTTTGCCATGGAGCCCGTCACCAGGCGCCTGCTCGACGCCGCGCCTCGTCTCAAAGTGATTGCGCGTCCCGGCGTAGGTTACGATACCGTGGATCTCGCAGCCGCCACCGCGAAGAAGATTCCGGTGACGATCGCGGCCGGCGCAAATAACGAGAGCGTAGCCGATTTTGTGTTCGGACTTCTGCTGGCGAGCGCGCGGGGAATCGTGGGAGCGGTCGAGGGAGTCCGGCAGAAGCGGTGGGATCGGTTTACCGGAACAGAGATCTGGAACAAGACGCTGGCGATCGTAGGCCTGGGCCGGATCGGAAAGAGCGTTGCCAAACGCGCCCGCGGCTTCGATATGCGCGTCCTCGCCGTCGAGCGCTACCGGGACGAGACCTTCGCAGCCCAGCATGGCGTCGAGTTCGTCTCGCTTGAGGAGGCGTTGCGCCAGGCCGATTTCGTTTCCCTGCATGCGCCGCTCACAGCCGAGACGGCAGATCTTATCAATGCCCGCACGCTGGCCATGATGAAGCCCGGAGCCTACCTTATTAATACTGCGCGCGGCGGGTTAATCGATGAGCCGGCTCTGGTCGAGTCAGTCCGCGGCGGGCATCTGGCTGGAGCGGCAGTCGATGTGCTCAAGCAACAGGGCGCCACGAGTACAAGTCCGCTTATCGGAGAACCTGGGATTCTGGTGACGCCGCATATGGCTACCTACTCCCAAGAATCGATGGAGCGTGTTTCAATCTCCGTGGCCAGAAGCGTTGTGGCGGCGCTCAGTGGCGAGCGGCCTCCTCATGTAGTCAATCCAGAGATCTACGGGCCCTCCGGAACCCCCTAACTCCATGTACCGATCATCCGCAAGAGACGGTATATTGTAAGAATTCGAAGGGGAAGAGAAATGAAACAGCGACTCGAAAACAAGATTGCTGTGGTCACCGGAATTGGGGCCGGGATCGGCCGCGAATGCGGATTGATGTTCGCGCGCCATGGAGCGACGGTGATCGGATGCGATATCAACCCGAAATCCGCCGAGGCCGCTCGAGTTGCCGCCGCGGAGGAGGGCCTGACCATCGAATGCGTGGCGCCTGTCGATTTGACGAAACCGGACCAGGTTCAAAGCATGATGGACGCAATTGGCTCCAAGCACGGCCGCATCGATGTGTTGCTGAATGCGGCCGCTATCGCGCCGCCCATGGCGAAACTGTCCGAGATGGACTATCGATCCCAATGGATACCCACCATGGTAGGAGAGGTCGACATCGTCTTTCTTGCCTGCAAGGCGGCCTGGCCTTATCTGCAGGCCAGCGGCAATTCGTCCATCATCAACTTTGCTTCCGTTTCCGCATTCCGCGCCAGCCTGGCCCTGGGGCTTGGAGCTCATTGCGCCGGCAAGGCGGCGGTTCTTGCGCTTACCCGCCAACTGGCGCAGGAGGGGGGACCCTCGATCCGAGCCAATGCGATCGCGCCGGGCATGGTACAGACCGCCCAAACAACTGAAGACGAAAAGGTAGCCGACCCGGCCTACCGCCAGGGCCTTCTGGCGCGCTATCCCATGAAACGCCTGGGCGTGCCCGCCGACATAGCATGGTGCGCGGTGTACCTCGCTTCCGACGAGTCCAACTGGGTTACAGGAGCGAACTTTCCCGTGGATGGCGGCGTGTCGGCGGTGTAAATGGCTTCCGCGGGAAGCCGGTGCGATGGGGGGCCGGCCGCATTGGCTCTGTTCTACTAACGCTTCCGCGGCGTGCGTGGCTCCTTTAGCGGGCGCGCCCGCCGCAAGCAGGAACCTGAAAGGAATGAAAGCATGAGTGACTCTAGCGGACTGAAAACTGCAATCCTGATCTCACTCATCGCCATCCTGGGTCTTGCCTGCCCCGGATTGTGCCAGAAACCGGCTGCACCTTCATCCAGCGGCCAGGCGAAACCGGCCACAACCAAAAGCAATGCAACAGCCGATGAACTGGCATCGCTGAAAAAGAGGATTGCGATTCTTGAAGCCAGGGAAGATCTGTCGAATCTGATTGCCCGTTACTCGCTGGATGTGGACCTGGACCGCACCGAGGATATGCTGAAACTGTTCACCGACGATTGCGTTTTCGGAACCGATATTACGGGCCAAATGATTTATCAGCACGGAAAGCAGGAACTAAAGGAGAAGTTTGCCACTCCACCGCCGAAGTCGGAGCATTTGCAGCTCGATTTCGTGATCAATGTGGAAGGCGATACCGGCACCGCGTATGGATACCAGCTCATCAGCAGCAGCAAGAACAATACGGTCAGCATCGGGCGAATCGCGTTGCGCGCGTTTTCATTTCAGCGCGTTAACGGAGTATGGCTCATTAAAGAAGCAATAGCGGGGAACGTCGAGAACGATAAGCTGATCCCCAAGCTGAAGTGAGCCTTATGCGGGGGCTGAAGCCCCCGCCTCCCTCCGCATCGGGGCGAGGAACAACCGCAGTCATTCGCAGAACAGGGTTTCACCCGAGACATGAAAATGCAACTGCGGATCCCTCGTCGCTGCGCTCCTCGGGATGACAATCTGAGCCGTCCCCGGCGGTCTTGCACCACCAGAACAGCCCCGCCTGCTTCCCCGCGCGGCAAATCATCATCTATATAGGGCAGAGCGACTGCCCCTTCCCCGCAGCTCAATGGGCCGCCGGAAATCGATTTGGCCAGATCTTCTTCCCCAGCCGGATCGCCGTCCCTGACGGGGCCCATTCGCATTGTCGCCAGGAGGTACCTAAATGACCCAGGATCCCATTGTGATCGTTTCCGCTGCGCGAACTGCTATCGGGAGCTTTCAAGGGGCCTTCTCGAGCATGAGTGCGGCGAATCTAGGCGCCGAGGCGATCAAGGCCGCGGTGGCTCGTGCCGGCATCGATGCGAACGCGATCGAAGAAGTGCTGATGGGCTCGGTGCTGCTGGCCGGCCAGGGACAGGCCCCCGCGCGGCAGGCCTCGTTGCAGGCCGGCCTGCCGCTCTCTGCCGGCTGTACGACCATTGCAAAAGTCTGCGGCTCTGGGATGAAGACCGCCATGCTCGCTCACGACAGCATTCTCGCGGGCTCCTATGGAATTGCGGTGGCCGGCGGAATGGAGTCGATGACCAACGCTCCCTACCTGGTGCTGAAGGGGCGCGGAGGGTATCGTCTTGGCCACGGCCAGCTCCTGGATCACATGTTTTTTGACGGCCTTGAAGATGTGTACAGCGCGGAAACGCGCGGCCGGCTGATGGGCACTTTCGCCGAGGAATGTGCCGAAGCGTATGGATTCAGCCGTAAAGCGCAGGATGAATATGCCATCTGCTCGACCGTCCGCGCCAAACAGGCCTGCACGAATGGCAGCTTTGACTGGGAGATTACGCCGGTGACGGTCTCCGGAAGCAAAGGAGACGCCGTCATCGCGAGGGACGAGGGTCCCTTCGCCGTGAGCGAGGAGAAAATCCCAACCCTGAAGCCTGCCTTCAAGAAGGACGGCACGGTAACAGCAGCGAATTCGTCGTCGATCTCCGACGGCGCCGCCGCCATGGTGCTCATGCGCGCCTCCGAAGCCGAAAGGCTGGGGCTCAACCCCATCGCGCGCCTTGTGGGCCATTCCAGCCATGCCGACGCGCCCGCCAGGTTCACAACGGCTCCGGTCGGCGCCATCAGGAATTTGTTTTCGCGGACTGGATGGACCCGGGACTCGGTCGACCTGTACGAGATCAACGAAGCATTCGCCGTTGTGCCGATGGCCGTATTGCACGACCTGAAACTCGACCCGGCCAAGGTCAATGTACATGGAGGCGCCTGCGCGCTCGGTCATCCGATCGGCGCCTCCGGTGCGCGCATCGTCGTTACGCTGCTCGGCGCTCTCAGGCGATTGGGCATGAAGCGCGGAGTAGCCAGCCTTTGTATCGGCGGTGGTGAAGCGACGGCTCTCGCCGTTGAGATGTTGTGAGCCACCCGGCGGGCGTGGGTTCTGGCTTCGGCCAGTTGGAGAACCGCGAGCTGCCTGCTCTGCTGGCCGCCAATCGCTGCGGCGATTCCAGGGGTTGCGACGGTCATGATGTGAGCGGCGAGGTTTGCCACCCGTGGGGGCTCCAGTCTGTGGCGAATGCAAAGCAAGTGCTTACATCCGGCTGCGTTGTGGGCACGAAGGTAACAGTTGCGCAAATTAGAGAATTTAAATTACTTATGTTTAAAAAATGTCTTCCAGAGGGGCGATTTTTGACCGCTCATTAACTTGACAAACCCGTGGTAGCTGCTTACAGTTGACCTATCCGCGCAACTCCCAAAATTGAGGTCGCCCGGTAATAGATTTCGGCACCGCTACGGCGTCGGATGGCGGCACGAAGAAGACCCCTGCGAAAGTGTGTTTTGAGACGACAGAGGTCAGGAAAGCGCCTGACGAGAGAAGGCGGAGCGGGGCTGACTGGCGTTTTGCTAAGTCAGGAAGGCGAAGCCATATCCAATCTCTCTGAGATGGCTTGAAAGTACGGAGTCCGCTGGGAGCGAATCTCACCCTTCAACCCAAACCTCCGGGCGGTTAGAAAGAGCGGGTAGCGCGTCACGAAGGGTGTCTTGGCTTCTCCCCCGCCGCATTTTTCCGCATTGACAACTTGGCACGCAACTGCACAAGGGGCGTGCGGCAGGGCAGCAATCCTGGGGACGAAAGCAGCAAGAGGACGACGAAGTCGAAAGCAGCAAGATGCAAGTTGAAAGCAGCAAGAGGACGGCAAGCCGGGCGACCCGCAATTCAGAGCCCTCGCAGAAATCGCTGAACGCACAGGATGTGCGCCAGATTCTTGGAGTCAGCTTTTACGTGGGCGACCTGGATGCGATGATCGAGCGCATCTCGCAGGGAGGCCTTTTGGTGATGCCGGCGGCTCCTGCCTTAAAAGATATCGCCTGGAATTCTTCCTATCGGGAAGCGCTTATCGATTCGGATGTCGCAATCACGGACTCGGCATTGATGGTCATTCTCTGGAATCTGTTGGAGCGCGATTCGATTCGCCGGGTTTCGGGACTGAAATATCTGCGTGAGTTGCTTCGGCAGCCGGATGTCTGTGAGCCCGGGAACACGCTGTGGGTGATGGCCGGCGCCGCAAGCGCGAGGAAAAACCTGCAGTGGTTGAGGACGCAAAATATCGAGGTGCCGAACGATTGCGTTTACGAGGCGCCGATCTATGGGGAAAGCGTTGAGGATGCAACTCTGTTGGCCAGGCTGAGAAGAGTGCGTCCCAGACATGTGGTCCTCACCATCGGAGGGGGAACACAGGAGCGCCTCGGCTACTATCTCAAGCACCATCTGGACTACTTGCCGGCGATCCATTGCGTCGGGGCCGCGGCCGCATTTCTCAGCGGAGACCAGGTGCGAATCCCCGCATGGGCAGACCGGATTTACCTGGGGTGGTTTTTTCGATGCGCTTCCGCGCCCCAGCGTTACATTCCACGCTACTGGTCAGCGCTTCGTCTGGCCCCGATGTTGTGGAGATACCGAAGCCGGCTGCCGATGGAGAACTAGCTTCGCCGGTTTCCGATCCGGCTGTTGCGCAGAACCTGCCGAAATGAAAGTTGCCGGAGCGGCGGGAACGCAGGGTTCAGGTTTTAAGCACCACCTGCCCCTGACAAAAAACCGGAAACTGATTCCGGTTCACGGCGCCCTGAGGCGCGGCTTGCAGGAATAAGACGATGAAACGTGCGCTCATAACGGGAGTGACGGGGCAGGATGGGGCCTACCTTGCCGAATTTCTTTTGGACAAGGGCTATGAGGTGCACGGCATCAAGCGCCGTGCTTCTCTGTTCAACACGGATCGTATTGACCACCTCTATGAAGATCCTCACCAGGCGCACAGGCATTTCGTGCTCCATTATGGCGATCTGACGGATTCAGGAAGCCTGATTCGGGTGGTGAAGGACGTTCAGCCCGATGAAATCTACAATCTGGGGGCGCAGAGTCACGTAAAGGTCTCCTTTGAAGTGCCGGAGTACACGGCCGATGCGGATGCGCTGGGAGCCCTTCGCCTGCTGGAGGCGATCCGGATTACGGGCCTGGAGAAAGTGACACGGTTTTACCAGGCCTCCACTTCGGAGCTGTACGGTCTGGTGCAAGAGATACCTCAAAAGGAAACCACGCCTTTCTATCCGCGCTCTCCCTATGCTGTGGCCAAGCTTTTCGCCTATTGGATTACGGTGAATTACCGCGAGGCGTATGGCATGTATGCCTGCAACGGGATCTTGTTCAACCACGAATCACCCATGCGCGGCGAGACCTTCGTGACACGTAAGATTACACGCGCGCTGGCGCGGATCAAAACCGGCCTTGAGGACTGTTTGTATCTAGGTAATCTGGACGCTTTGCGCGACTGGGGCCACGCCCGTGACTATGTCGCCATGCAGTGGCTGATGCTGCAGCAGGAGGAGCCCAAGGACTATGTCATCGCCACGGGAGAGCAGCATAGCGTCCGCGAGTTTGTAGAGATGGCGGCGAAATCCCTCGATCTAGCCATTACATGGGAAGGCCAGGGATCAAATGAGAAGGGATTGGATAGCAACGGCAGGGCGATTGTGGCTGTCGATCCGCGCTACTATCGGCCGACCGAGGTCGATGCGCTGCTGGGCGATTCCGGAAGAGCGCGGCGCGAACTCGGCTGGCAGCCGCGCACAACATTTGGCGAACTGGTCTGGGAGATGGTCGAGGCCGACCTGAAGATCGCGGAAAAGGATGCTCTGGCCAGAAGACACGGCTTCGCCGTTCTTAACTACCGCGAACGCTGAGTGAAGACATAGCGCAGATGCAAAAGGACGCACGAATTTTCGTAGCCGGACATAGGGGCCTCGCCGGGTCAGCAATTGTTCGCGGGCTGAAAGAAAGAGGCTTCTCAAATCTTGTACTGCGCACGCATGCGCAGCTCGATTTGACGAACAGGGAGGCGGTAGACGTTTTCTTCCGCGAGGAGAAGCCGGAATATGTATTTCTGGCGGCAGCTTTGGTCGGCGGGATTCTGGCCAATTCTACTTACCCGGCGGATTTCATCCGGGAGAATCTCGAAATCCAGACGCACGTGATCGACTCGAGCTACCGGAATGGGGTGAAGCGGCTTCTGTTTCTGGGATCAAGCTGCATTTACCCTAAGCTGGCGCCTCAGCCGCTGAAAGAAGAGTATCTTCTTACAGGTTCACTAGAGCCTACGAATCGAGCTTATGCCCTGGCGAAGATTGCGGGAATCGAGATGTGCTGGGCCTATAACCGCCAGCATGGGACAAGATACGTGGCCGCCATGCCCACGAATCTGTACGGGCCAGGAGATAACTTCGATCCCGAGCGATCGCACGTTCTTCCCGCGCTGATGCGCAAGGTTGTGAGAGCGAAACAGCGGGGAGAGCGAAAGTTGCAGATATGGGGGTCTGGAACGCCCCGGCGCGAGTTGCTGTATAGCGACGACCTTGCCGACGCGTGCATTCATCTGCTTGCCTTGCCGGACCCGCTGTTTGAGGGACTACTCAGCCGGGAGCTGCCGCCGCTGGTTAACATCGGGACAGGGATGGACCTTTCGATCCGGGAGATTGCCGAGTGCGTAGCCAGGGTGCTGGAGTTCGATTGTGAGCTCGCATTCGACCTGTCGCAACCCGACGGCACGCCCCGAAAGGTACTGGACGTTTCTCGGATTCATTCGCTTGGCTGGCGCGCACGCACGGGATTGGAAGAAGGAATTCGAAAGACGTATGAGTCGGCGCGCGCTCAGTTGGAAATGCACGCGCCGCAAGCCGGCTGAAGAGACAAGAGCTACGGTTTCCACGGCCTCAATTCGACCTGGCAACGTGATTTGCGAGCCGGACCGATGAAGAGCACAGTTGAACGTCTGCCTATCTGCCACGTTCGGTCACCGGAGATAAGGCTGGAATCAGGGAGAACTGCTTACGATGCATATAAAAAGTAGTAGCGCGGAGCCTTCGTCGAACGATCATGCTGTTCGACGGATTTTCACTTTTTCGGCCATGGCGCTGTTGTGCCTGCTTGCCGCGGCGTTCTGCTGCGCGCAGGAAAGGACTTCATCGCCGGTCCTGTCAGGAGGCGGCACTTCATCCGGCAGAACGGCGGGAGTGCGGGGCGTTGGCGCCAGCACCACCGGGTCCGGATCCAGCGTGGGCGGGCAAACGAACATCGGGGCGCTCAGCGATGCGCCCATCTATCCCGGCGAGACGGTGCACGTACTGGTTTTTGACGCACCGGATTTTTCTATTTCGGCGCAGGTCTCTGAAAGCGGAGATATCGCGCTGCCTATGGCAGGAACGCTGCATCTGGCTGGCCTTAACAGCGAAAAGGCCCAGCAGGCAGTTACAGAACGATTGGTGGCTCTGGATCTGGTTACGAAGCCGCACGTGGCCGTAACTGTAGAAAATCAGGCGTTGGGAGTGACCTTGCTTGGGGAAATCCGCTCGCCGGGAATCTACTCACTGAATGGCGTTCACTTGCTCTCGGACTTGCTGGCGTTGGCCGGGGGCATGACAGCCAATACCGGAAGAGTGATTGAGATCACGAATGCCAGCGCTCCGGACAAAATGACTGCGCTGGCCTGGGACCCGACCATGCACAACACCGCCAACTACAACCAGGAGGTACATCCAGGCGATCGGGTTTTCGTGAGACCGTGCGGGATTGCTTACATGGGCGGGAACGTGAGCAAGCCCGGCGCCTATTCGCTCTGCGGCTCACCGGTGATGACGCTCTCCGAGTTGGTGGCCATGGCCGGAGGGGTGGTCCGACTAAGCTCCGCATCGCACACCTATCTGATCCGGACACGGCCGGATGGAAGCCGGATCGCCACCGAGATCGATCTTCCCCGCATACAGAAGGCAAAAGCTGCCGACGTTCCTGTACAGGAAGACGACATTGTCTATGTAAGCCCCAGCGCGCTGAAACTGGTGCTCAATCAGGCCGTAGCCTGGGCCGGGGGCACGCTAAACTCGATTAGCTACAGAGAAATCAGATAGAAAGCCTGAATCCCGGCTGAGTCCCGATCGACGCAATCGTCGCATTTTCTGTCGCTCGTGCAGCCAAAGGACCTTGAAGCGTTGAAGGTTTCCATCGTAACAATCTCGTTCAACCAGGCGCGCTTTCTGGAGCGAGCCATTCAATCCGTGTTGACCCAGGACTATTCCAACCTGGAATACATCATCGTGGATCCGGGCTCCACTGACGGCAGCCGGGAAGTGATTGGGCAACACGAAGCGCGGTTCGCACGGGCCATACTGGAGCCGGACAAGGGGCCGGCCGACGGGCTAAACAAGGGATTCGCGGCGGCTACAGGCGACATCTTTGGCTTCCTCAATTCGGACGACATCCTGTATCCGGGCGCCGTCTCAGGGGCTGTGAGGTTTTTTCTGAATCACCCGAATGTGGACGTTGTATCCGGCCATGCCAAGGTGATTGGACCGGACGATCAGATCTTGAGGCTTACTTACTCCGATCGCATGTCAGTACGGCGATTTGTCTACGGGGGGGTGGTACTTATCCAGCCTTCAACCTTTTTTCGCCGCAGGGCCTTCGAGCAAGTCAACGGTTTCAATTCCGCGAACCGTGTGTCCTGGGACGGCGAACTTTTTTTCAACATGGCTCGCGCCGGTTGTAAGTTCGAGCGGTCGGATCGGATTTGGAGCGGATACCGGCTTCATGAGGGGACCGTTACTGCCTCAATGCACCTTCAAAAGAAGGGGAGGGAGATTCTGGATGGCCACTTTCGCCAGGTGATCGGGCGCCGGCGTAGCCGCTGGGATAGAAAGTTGGAGTTTTTGTACCGCACCTGGAAGCATTTTGCCAATCCACGGGACACGGTGGAGCGCATCCTGCGTGGCCCCGTGTCCGGTCGTCGTTCCGTAGTTAATTAACGCTTGAAATTGCTGCTCCGGAAATTTCCCGTCCGTCTCAAGCAAGAGCGAGGAAAGATCGCGCGGCGTACAGTTTTCAGGAAGAGAAGAGATTCTTGCCGGGTCGTTTCCGATGCGGTCGCGCCTGCGTGCGTGGCCGGAGGAAGAACCGCAGAAGAGTTCCGATACGGCTAAGTCAACGCGCATTTGAAACAGTGCAACCATGCAAGCCAAGTAAAAAGAAAGCCAGAGGACATAGAATCTGTGAACCAGCCGTCCGAGCAAAATCAAACAGCAATTTCAACCAGTAGTCAACCAACGATGCCGCAAGTTTCGTTTCCCGATTCACTGACGGAGGCGGGGTCGTTTACGAATTTCCGGCAGTTTCTGAGGAAGCGGATATGGATCATTCTGGGTGTCTTCGCATTCGGACTGGCGGCGGCAGAAACACTGGATCTGGTTGTGCATCCTCGTTATGCGGCTCTGGCCCAGATTGAGATCGTGCCCGATCTTTCATCGGAGTTCAGCATCTCCCAGATTTCGAGCCTCCTCAATTCCGGGGGCCAAGATGCCGAAAAGGTGAATACCGAAATCCAGATTCTGCAAAGCCCCACGTTGGAATTGTCGACCATTCAGGCGCTGCACCTTGACAGCAACCCGGCCTTTTCCCGAAAGAAGGATGGCAGTCACTGGAATCTGGCGCTTCCGGCCGATCGCGCGGCCCTGGAAGGAGCCTTGACAAAGGCGCTGGATGTAGAGCGCTTTCAGACCACCGACATTATCCAAGTGAAGGTGACAACACACGATGCGGCGCTGTCGGGTTTGATTGCGAACACGCTGGTCGACAAGTACATCGAGCGTTCATTCCAGACCAATTATGCCGCGACCGTACGGGTATCGGGGTGGTTGAACACGCAACTGGACGATCTGCGGAAAAACCTGGAAAAGAGCCAGTCCGCGATGATCGGCTATCAGAAGGACCTCGGGCTTGTGGGCCTGTCTTTGTACACGAGAGGCGCGAGCGGCTCCGGCGGCGATATTCTGATTGCCAATCTTGACGAGATGATCAAGCAATCTGCCCAAGCCGGCGTGAATCGGATGATGAAAGAGGCCCTTTATAACGCCATCAAGGATTCGCCTCCCCAGGTGGTCGATACTACGGCGATGATGGCGGATCCGGAGTTGCTGGCGAGCAAAGAGTCGCTTCTTGAGCTGCAGAACGAATATTCGTCGATGAGTCAAACGTACGGAAAGGCATATCCAAAGCTTCAGGCGCTGCAAAGCCAGATTGACGACATGCAGAAGAAGATTGCGGACGAAGAGCGCAACGCCGTTGCGACCGCGCAGAAAGAATATGAGGCGGCGAAAGCCTATGAGGGCACGCTGAACAAGGCCCTCGACGGTCAGGAGCAGGATATCTTCGGAAAGGGAGAGCAGGTGGCGGACTTCGAATTTGCGCTCGAGGGGTACGAGTCAAACCGCCTGCTCTATGACGGATTGCAGGAGCGGCTGCAGCAGGCAGCCATCCTCTCAGGTCTGCATTCGACCTCGATTCAGGTGGTGGACAACGCCGACATACCGGCCAAACCGAGCTTTCCGAATCCCCTTATCAATTTGTCCATCGGTGGAGGCGTGGGCCTGCTGTTGGGTATTGGCATGGCGCTGCTGGTCGAGGGGATGGACGTCAACCTGAAGACGATTACGGAAATCGAGGAAGGCCTGGGCCTTCCCCTTCTTACCGCCATCCCGGAGGTCAAGACCGAGGAGATCACCCCGGAGATATTCAGAGAACATGCCATAGCGACTGCGGGAACCTCCTGGTCAAGAATTGCGGAAGCCATGCGCTCGATGAGGACCTCGATTCTGCTTTCCAGTCCCGGATCTCCTCCGAAGGCGATCCTGATCGCCAGCGCGCGCCCGTCGGAGGGAAAGAGTTCGGTTGCGACGCTGTTCGGCATTACTCTGGCGCTGGGTGGCTCCCGCGTGCTGGTTATGGACGCGGACCTGCGCCGCCCCTCGGTTCATCTTCGCTTCCGCACCGGCAAACACTCGGGGTTGTCTTCAGTGCTCTCGGGTAAATCGGACTTGCACGAGGCGATCGTCGAATGGCCGGCCTTGCCGAATTTGCATCTGATGCCCGCCGGTCCCATACCGCCCCTGCCATCGGAGCTGCTGGGCTCGCAACAAATGGAGGAGCTGTTTGGCACTTTGCGCCAGCAGTACGACTTCATCATCCTGGACACTCCTCCGGTGCTGGCCGTCACCGATGCGCTTGTGATCAGCCGCTTGACCGATGCGGTGATCCTGGTGGTCCGCTATGGGATGGTGCAGCGGCACGTCGCACAGCGCGGCATCGATCTTCTGGAACGCTCGGGAGCGCGGCTTCTCGGTGTCGCCATTAACGCCGTCGATTTCAAGACGCCTGAATACTCCGAATACTACGGTCGAAAGTACTCCGATTATTACGCAGAACGGAACCTCGAGTAATCGGTCAGTCGTGACAGTTGACGGTCAGGTAAATGATGGCGATCCCCAGAAGAATACAAATCGAACCAAGGCGGGAATCGAGGCGGCTGAATGCCTTTGCGATTCTGGTCGGTGCATCGGTCCTGGCTGCAGGAATCGCATCCGCGTTTCGAGTCCGATTCATCGGCAATTTGCCCTTTGCGGAAATTCTTTTCCTCCCCTTGATGCCGATCCTGGTGTTCATCGAGGGACGCCAGATGATGAGGCCGACCATTCGTCCGCTTTTGATTCTTCTGGGAGTCTGGCTGGTGGGTCAGATCGTAACTGACGTTTACCGCGGAACTGTCTTTCTCGATTGGGCGCGCGGCGATGCCAATATCATTTTTTTCGGCATTGACCTCTTGGCGCTCATCGCGCTTCTGGGCAGAAGTGAAAGCCGCAAAGTCATTTTCGTTTTGGGTATTTCATTCGGCCACCTCCTGGCGATGAAGTTGCAGCCTGCTAAGGGCTCCCAAAGTTGGAAGTTCGGCCCGGGCCCTGCAATCAACCTACTTGTGGTCCTTTGCATCTGCTATTTCCTTCGCCGCCGCAATTATGCAGTCATTCTCCTGCTCTTGATTTCGATTTCGGCGGTAAACATTTACGAAAACTTCCGCAGCGTCGTGCTGTTTCTTTTCATCACCGCTGCTCTGGCGGTGCCAATCATTCCTGAGCGCGTAGGCCGCTTGCGGCTGTTGCCCAAGCCGGGAACACCAGGGCGCATCTTCGCGCTTACGGCTCTGGCTCTTGGCGCTGGCGGCGCAGCACTGGGGGTTATTGAACTGGCTACAAAGTCGGGCTTACTAGGGGAGGCGCAACAGCAGAAAAACGAAAATCAGGCTAAGTCGCCCGGCGGGATCCTGCTTGGAGGAAGACCGGAGATCCTGGTTTCCTCGCGCGCCGTAATAGATAGTCCGATTCTCGGTCATGGCTCCAAAGCGAAGGAACCCAAATACATCGAGATGCTCACTGATCTGGAGGCGAAATATGGAATTTCGGAATCTTCGCCGGATGATATCGAGGCGAGGAACGAAGGGGTGATCCCGTCGCACTCATTTCTTCTGGGCAGCTGGGTATCGGCTGGAGTGCTGGGCGCAGTCTTCTGGATCTACCTCCTGCAGCCTGCTTTCAAGGCCATTCTCAGGGTGCCGCTCTTACAGACGGCGCTGGCGCCGCTCTATGCATATCTTCTTGTCACCTTGATCTGGAATATCTTTTTTTCCCCGTTTGCCGGCCTTCATCGAGTCCTTGCCGCGTTCGCGATTGTCATCATGACGGATGTGCTGGAGGCTCAGGCGCCCGGTATAGCAAGCAAATCGTCTGAGCGTGCGCCGAGAGGCCGGCGCCATTTGGTTGTCTGGAGGTCTACCGGAAATCATCCCGGACTGTATTCCTGAATCCCGTATGGTGGCGGCCGGCAAAATATCGGCGCTGGCTAAGACCCGGTTCCAGCTTCGATGCGACGAGCAAGGTTTCCTCGCCTCATTACGATGCTGCCGGAAGACGGCTGGATGTGGGGAGGCTCTTTTTAGCAAAAGGAAAGTTGAATGAGCGAGATGGAAGCTGTTTGGCCGAACTTCTTTATTGTCGGAGCCGCTAAGTGCGGCACAACTTCGGTTTGGGCATATCTTAGAAAACATCCCGAGGTTTTTCTCCCCGACATGAAGGAACCAAGCTTTTTTGTATCCACGCCAATGCGCCCCGGGCCGAGTCACTGCGCAGGGAACCTAGAAAAGTACCAGGGCATTTACCGTGGCGCGAAGGGCTATAGGGCGATTGGCGATGCAACCACAGGATATCTCTTCGACCGGCACGCACCGAGACGAATTCACGAGGTCTGCCCGCAAGCGAGGATTGTCATTTTGCTGCGGGATCCAGTGGCACGAGCACACTCGCACTACTATATGTTCGAGCGGTACGGTTTGGAGCGTCTTCCCTTTTTCGAGGCCGTGCAGCGCGATCACTCAGAAGCGGTAGAGGCGAATGAGTGGGCCTCTTTGTACCCTCAGCTTTATGTCGAGCTCGGGCTTTATTACAAGCAGGTGCTTCGATATTTTGAGACCTTCGGCAAAGAGCAAGTGGGCATTTTTTTGTTTGAGGATCTGCAGAAAAACACCCGGGGCGTAATGTCAGCGCTGTGCCGCCATATAGGTGTTGAACCCGCGCTATTGGATTTGAAGGAGCTGGCGCGCGTGCATAACTCAGGCCGCGCGCCGCGATTCCGCTGGCTTTACGATGCGGCGCGAATGGTGATTAGCTTTCGAGTGAGGCAAAGCATCTTTCCTCTTCCTTTGCGGGAATGGATCGAGGAGAGCCCGCTTTTGTATAAGCGTGACAAGCAGCCGCGTGATGAGCGGGCAACGAAGTACCTGCAATCCATCTTCGAGCCGGATCTGTGCCGGCTCGAGGAACTGCTCGGGCGAAAGCTACCCGAGTTGCGTTCAACCTGGGTGTAGGACCGGTAGCCAGGCTCTCAAGGAAAGCTTGGTAATGCCAATTCCAAAATTCTGACGCCGCTCTAAGTCCTCTCAAAAGGCGCCTGGAATTTATGGAGCAGCAGAATGCCAAAAAATGAAGTTGAAATCCAACGTGCTTATTATGCTAACACTGCACAAAACTACGACCACATGCACGTAAGCGAAAATGACGCGCATGGTTTTGCTTTGCGGTTCATGATCTCGGTCTTGGAACAGTTCGGCATTAGGTCGATCCTCGATATTGGTAGTGGAACAGGCCGAGCCTTGTTGAAGATCAGAGACGAGGCTCCAAATGCTTCAATCGTTGGTATAGAACCTTCGGCGGAGCTTCGGAGAATAGGATATGCTAAAGGCTTACTGGAAACACAACTCATCGACGGCGATGGGATGAACCTAGCCTGTGCGGACAACTCTATTGATCTAGTCTGTGAATTTGGTGCGCTTCACCACATCCCGGAGCCATCCAAAGCAGTAGCAGAGATGCTTCGTGTCGCTCGTAAAGCAATTTTCATTTCGGACTCAAATAACTTCGGACAAGGAGGCAGACTCCTCCGACTGGCGAAGCAAGCGATTAATGCCGTTGGGTTATGGCCTTTAGCGAATTATGTTAAAACAGGAGGAAAAGGATACACAATAAGCGAAGGCGACGGACTTGCTTACTCCTACTCCGTATTTAATAATTATAAGCAGATTGCTAAGAGGTGCCGGCCAATCCATTTGCTCAACACAGTTGACGGGGAGCATAACCTCTATCGCACGGCATCGGTTGTGGCTATGCTTGCCATCAAGCGTCACTCCGACTAACCTCCTCGTTTTCTGCGAGCACAGAAATTAAAGAGGGAGTGCTCTCAACCAGAAGTGAGGCTGTGCAGAAAAAGCAGGCGAGATTGCAGTGAAGTTTCAAAGGATAGTGTATGAACCGGATCTGCGCCGGCTGGAGGAATTGCTCGGGCGAAAACTGCCGGAGTTGCGTTCAACCTGGGTATAAGATCGGCGGCTGCTCGCGATCGGTACTTGGCGCCTCTTTATGCCCATTTGCCTATTACCTGGCTGGATTACTTTCTTTTCCTCGCTTACCGGAAATCGGCCTGACGGGAGGAAACCCACGAAAACAGTTTCTTAAAGAAAACTGTGCACGGAGTCAAGAGCATGAACTATCGAGTCTGTCTTTCCTCGATTGGCAGGTTTCATTTTTTTGCCCTTGCGGTTGAACTCGCGAGAATCGGCGTCCTAGAAAGAATTTATACCGGATATCCTGCCGTGCTCGCCCGCAGGGCAGGCATTCCGGCCGATCGCATCGCGTCCTTTCCCTGGGTGTATGTGCCTGTCAGGGCCTCCGGCTCTCGCTGGCCGCAGAGATTCCGTCGCGAGTACGAAGACCTCGCTTTCGCCGCGCATGATCGTTGGGTCGAATCCCGGCTCCGGGAATGCGAGATTTTTCATGGGCTTTCGAGGTATAACTTGCGGGCGGGCACGAGAGCGAAAAAACTTGGTGCTCTCTACATTTGCGAGGTGGGGTCAGCTCATATCAAAGAACAGATGGAGATCAATGAGCGAGAGCATGACAGGGCAGGCATTCCCAAACCTATTTTCCATCCTCGCGGTGTCGAGAGGGAGTTGGCAGAGTACGAGGCTGCGGATCGGATTAGTGTTCTTTCGTCCTTTGCTTTGAATTCCTTCATCAAGCATGGCGTTCCGGCGGAGAAGTTGATTCGCACTCCGTTAGGGGTGGATTTGTCCCGGTTCAGTCCTGCGGAATCCCCCAATCAGGATGTGTTTCGAATTCTGTTTGTAGGGAGGATTTCAGTTCCGAAGGGCGCGCACATTCTCGTGGAGGCATACAAGAGAGCCGGTCTGAAAAAGTGTGAATTGGCGCTTGTGGGAAGCGAGGTACCGCACACGCGGGCACTCATCGAGAAAATGAATGCGCCGAACATCCGCTTCCTGGGGGTCGTTCCCAATGCGGAACTGCCTCCCGTATATCGCTCGGCTTCGGTGTTTGTCCTGCCATCCTTTCACGACGGCTTTGGCATGGTGGTTTTGGAAGCCATGGCGAGCGGCTGCCCTGTGATTGTCTCCTCGAATACCGGCGCCGCCGACGTCGTCAGCCACGGGTCCAATGGGTATATTGTTCCGCCGGGTGACGCGGATGCAATCGCGGGGCACCTCGAATATCTGTATCGAAATCCAGACGCCTGCGTGGAGATGGGCCGGCAGGCAGTCGAAACTGCCCGGCGCTTTCATTTCTGGGCGGATTACGGGGATAGAACATCGGCTGTTTATCGGGGTTTGCTCGAAGGCAGAAAGAGGGTCGCTCCGGAGGCCGAGATCCGCGTTGCCGACAAGAGTCAGGGGCAAGGTTGAGTGATTAAGGCTATGGGGTCTTTGGCAGCACTCCCTCTGCGCATGTGGCGAATTCTGCAATTTCGCCCTCACGACACTTCGACTGAGCATGGCCGGTCGCGCGAGCGGTACCGGCGCATCATGTTGAGCGGCGCGGCAATGCTCGGCGCCCGCGCCTTTGGCCTGTTGGACACTCTGATCACCGTGCCGCTCACCTTTCGCTACCTGGGTGCGGAGCGCTACGGGCTTTGGATGGTGCTCATCTCGTTCATCACCGCGTTGGGGATAGCGAATCTGGGTATTGGCAATGGAATAGCGAATTCCATTGCAGAAGCTCACGGCAGGGACGATCGGAAGCTGATGAGCGAGTATGCGGCCAGTGGATTCTTCCTGATGCTGGGCATTGGCGCTCTGCTCGGTCTGGCCGGGGCGATAGCCTACCCGCACCTTCCGTGGATGCGACTGCTTAATGTAAAGTCGACTGCTTTGGCCCGGGAAGGTTCGAGGGCATTTCTGGTGCTCTTTATCTGGACTGTTCTGAACATTCCCCTGAATGTGATTGCCCGCATCCAGTTTGGATTGCAGCAGATGTATTGGTCGCAGATTGTTGTCGCAGGCGCGAACATTCTATCCTTGCTGGGCGTGATTCTCGCCATCGTGTTACATGGAAGCCTGACCTGGCTGGTTTTCGCTTCCACGTTTGGATCCGTCGCGGCAAGCCTGGTCAACGGATGGATTCTTTTTCACGGCGCGCCCTGGCTGCTTCCCTCATTCAGTTCATGCCGCGCTGCGGCGGCGGGAAAGATTCTGCGCCTTGGTCTCATGTTCTTTGTTCTGCAATGTGCAACGGTACTGGGTTTCACGTCAGACAACATTGTCATCACCCAAGTCCTCGGAGCAGCCGCAGTCGCCATATATGCGGTTCCCCAGAAGCTCTTTTCCATTTCCTCCCAGTTGATCAGCTTCGGAATGCAGCCAATTTGGCCGGCCTACGGTGAAGCCCTCGCGCGCCGCGACTTCGCCTGGGTGCGGAAAACGTTCTGGAACTCGCTGGGCACGACACTGTCAATTGCCATTCCTCTCTGCGTTTTTCTGGCGGCAACCGGATCGTGGATCCTCCGCGTCGCTGTCGGCAAGTCGTTGCACGTCCCCATCGTCCTGTTTTGGACACTGGCCGCCTGGGGCGTGGTAGCCGCCGCATCGGCTCCGATGAATATGTTGTTAAATGGCGCAGGGAGCCTGAAGCTCCTGGCGCCGGCGATGGTCCTCGCGAACCTGGCAAATCTGGCGCTATCCATTTATCTCACTCGCCGAGTCGGGGTGATAGGGGTTTGTCTCGGATCGATCATCACGCAGGTTGCAATTATTATCCCCGTATCCGCCTTCCTTATTCACAACTTGTTCAAGAGCATGGACTACGGGAAGCTCAGCATTGAAAGCGGCGGAGCGTCGTCCGAGCCTTCTCCCCTATGAGCACGGCAGTTTCGAATTCGGCACGAATCCAGCGCATGTCCCGCAGGAGAGCGGGGTCTGGTAAGCCATGAGGATCCTCGAAATCATCAGCACCTTGAATCCGGCCGTGGGAGGTCCGATCGAGGGCGTGAAGCAACTGGCCGCCTTCAATCTGGCGCGCGGTCATCATATCGAAATCGCTTCGTTCGACGGGCCCGATTCCCCGTATTTAAATTCGCTTGCAATGCAGGTTCATCCGCTGGGACCTGCGCTCGGAGTTTATGCCTACAGTCCACGCTTTGTGCCCTGGCTGCGCCGGAATGCCGCAAACTACGATGCCGTCGTAGTCAATGGCCTTTGGCAGTACTGCACATTTGGGGCCTGGCGCGCTCTGCGCGGGACGTCGACGCCTTATGCGGTCTTCACCCATGGCCAACTCGACCCATGGTTCAAACGCCACTATCCTCTGAAACATTTGAAGAAGTACCTCTATTGGCTGGGGGCTGAATATCGCGCAATTCGCGATGCACGGGCATTGCTTTTCACATGCAAGGGGGAGGAGGAGTTGGTCAGGGAATCTTTTTGGCCGTTCCCCGACAATGGAGTCGTGGTGGGCTACGGCACGGCCGGGCCCAAGGGCGATCCGGGCGTCGAGCGGAAAGCCTTCTTCGAACAATTTCCTGAGTTGCTCGGGAAGCGCCTTGCGGTCTTTCTTGGGCGACTTCACCAAAAGAAGGGCTGCGATCTTCTCATCCAGGCATTCGCGCAGGTTCTGGCCAGGGATCCTGCCTGGCACCTGGTGATGGCCGGCCCCGATCAGACCGGATGGCAGACGGGCTTGATGACCATGGCGAAGAAGCTGAAGATCGCCGATCGTATCACTTGGACGGGCATGATTGAAGGCAGTGTGAGATGGGGGGTGCTGCGCGCAGCCGAGGTCTTTGTGCTGCCATCGCATTCTGAGAACTTTGGAATTGTTGTGGCTGAGGCGCTGGCGTGCGGCGTGCCCGTCCTCATCTCCGATCGTGTGAACATCTGGCGCGAGGTCGTAGCGGACGGCGCCGGCATGGTAGCCCCCGACACTCCCGAGGGAATCGCACACCTGCTGCAAACGTGGGTTGGGCTGTCTGGGTCGGAGCAGGAACTTTTTCGCGGCCGGACCGTGGAGTGTTTTCGCAAGAATTTCGAGGTGGGGCGGGCCGCAGATCGGCTGATTGAGACGTTGCGGCAAATAGCCGGGAGCAAACCCGCATGTTGACCGGCGCAAGAAAACTCGCGAAATTGCTGAAGGATCGTTCTTACTGCAGCGCTCTGTGGAAGGGGGTTGCCGCCGGGGTGGAGCACGAGCCTTTCCTTCGGCAGATCCATTGCAATACGGTGGTCGATATCGGAGCCAATCGCGGCCAGTTCGCGCTTGCTGTCCGCCGCTGGCTTCCGCACGCCCGGATTATTTCCTTCGAGCCTCTGCCTGGGCCGGCCCGGGTCTTCCGCAAGGTTTTTGCCGGGCAGACAGATGTGGAATTGCACGAGATGGCAATCGGCCCGAGCAGCGGACGGCACACCATCCATGTTTCCGGCCGCGACGACAGCTCTTCGCTCTTGCCGATGACGGATTTGCTGACAACTTTGTATCCAGGCACGCAGGAGGTGGCGCTCGAGGAGATCCGGGTGGAAGCATTGGACCGGGTGATTTCCAAGGCCGACCTCGTCGGTCCGGCACTGTTGAAAATGGATGTGCAGGGGTACGAGCTGCACTGCCTGGAGGGATGCCGCGAACTCTTGCCGTACTTTCGTCACTTGTATCTCGAGTGCGCCTTCCAGGAATTGTACGCCGGGCAGGTTCTTGCTTCGCAACTGATACAGTGGGTGTGCGAACACGACTTCGACCTCACCGGAATCTACCATCTGTCCCACGATCGCCAGGGGCGGGCTGTGGATGCCGATCTCTTTTTTACAAAGAAGGATCACCCGGCGTGATCTTTTTCTCAATCGATGCGATGAGACCGGCAATGGAACTTGCCGGGATCTCCGGATTCTTGTGCGCGGCAATCCCAGCTTTTCGAGCCGCGTAGTTTTCCGGCATTAAGAAATCCGATCATGCTCCGCACGACCCCGGGCCGGCCCGAGCAATGCCTTTTCCCGGTTGAGTGCGGCGCGCAGCCCTACTCATACGATACGGTCTTGTCATGCGACCTGCTGTTATCCTTTTATCGTTCAACTCGGAGGATACGCTGGGGGCCACCCTGTCCAGCGCCGGGCGCGTTTCCGACGAAATCTTTGTTGTTGATTCCTTCAGCAAAGACGGGACCGTGGAACTGGCGCGCTCCCTCGGCGCCAGTGTTGTCGAACACGCTTTCGAAAATTACGGCGCGCAACGCAACTGGGCCATCGATAACCTGCCCATCACCAAACCCTGGCAACTGCACCTTGACGCCGATGAATGGATGGACGACACCATGGTTGCCGCCATTCTGGCGCTTCCCGACGAACCGGAACACGCCGGGTACTTTCTGCCGCGCTATCTGCGGTTTCTTGGCCGCATCCTGCGTCACGGGGGCATGAGTCCAACCTGGCATATGCGCCTGTTTCGCACCGGCATCGGGCGCTGCGAGGACCGCAAATACGATCAGCATTACCTGCTGATGAGCGGCAACAGCGGCCAGCTGCAGGGCGCAATGATCGACGATGTACGCATGCCGCTCACGGAATGGACCGCGCGCCACAATCGCTGGGCCGATGGCGAAGTGGCTGAATTGAACAGCCAGGAAACATCAGGCCGGCTCAAGCCCGACCCCCGCGGCAATCCTGCCCAGCGCAAGCGCTTCCTGCGGGAGAAGTACAATCGCTTGCCGCTCTTCGTGCGGCCCTTTGCCTTGTTTGTGTACCGCTACTTTTTCCGCCTTGGCTTTCTCGATGGAACCGAAGGGCTCATCTTCTGGGTGCTGCAAACCTTCTGGTTCCGCTTCCTCGTGGATGCCAAAATCTGGGAACAGCGTCACGCGGCAAGCGTGGCGCTGAAAGCCGCCGACAATTGATCGAAGGAATGAAACGCGAGCGCACGCAATTGCTCGTAGTCCACAATCGGCAGTGAGGTCGAATTTGCGCCGGGCGGTCAGAAGGCGATCGCGATCCGATTCGTTGGTCCGAAATTCGCGAAGGTAGCTGAAGATCAGGAGGAACCATCATGAACGAATTCTGGCCAAACCTCTATATCGTTGGTGCCCCAAAGTGCGGCACCACCTCAGTTGCGGAATATCTGCGCAAGCACCCTCAGGTCTTCATCCCGGAGATGAAGGAACCTCACTTTTTTATGACTGTTAGGCGGCCGCCGAAGCTCCCGGGCGACCACTGTTTAGGGGATCTGGACGCTTATCAAAGCCTCTACAGGAAAGCGAATGGTACAAGGTGGTTGGTGACGGGAGCGCGGGCTACCTTTGGGACGTGAATGCGCCCCTGCCTGGACGCCTGCAATAGGTTACAGTGCGGCAAGCCAAGAGCGAGCGGCAGCGCGAATGGCCAGACAACGAGCTGCTCTACAAACGTTCCAAGCCACCGCGCTACCATCGGGCAGCCGAGTACCTGCAGTCCATCTATGGGCCGGATTTGCGCCGTTTGGAAGAATTGCCGGGACGAAAACTTCCGGAGCTGCGTTCAACCTGGGTATAGGATCAGGGAAGCATCCAGCAAATGCGCAGCTCACCAGACAAAGGTCAGAAACAGAGGTCTTGCCAGGAGGAAAAAATGAGCAAGAAGAGAGCATTGGTGTGTGGGGCGGGCGGGTTCATTGGCAGTCATATGGCCCGGCGCCTGCGTTCAGAGGGTTACTGGGTTCGGGGCGTCGATTTGAAGCACCCTGAATTCTGCCCCTCGGCAGCCGACGAATTCGTGATTGCCGATCTGCGATTGCGCGAGAGCTGGGAGGCGGTGCTGGACGAAGGAATGGACGAGGTCTACCAGTTCGCCGCGGACATGGGCGGCGCGGGATACATCTTCACGGGCGAGCACGACGCTCACGTGATGCACAACTCGGCCATGATCAACTTGCACGCGGCAGATTTCGCGGCGCAGCGCAAGGCGGGAAGAATCTTTTATTCGTCCTCGGCTTGTATGTACCCGGCCTACAACCAGGAAGACCCGCAGAATCCCAAGTGCGCCGAAGAAACTGCCTACCCTGCATTCCCAGACAGCGAGTACGGATGGGAAAAGTTGTTCAGCGAGCGGTTGTACTTCGCTTTCGGGCGTAACTTCGGGCTGGATGTGCGTGTGGCGCGTTTCCACAATATCTTCGGGCCGGAGGGTACGTGGCGCGGAGGCAGAGAGAAGGCTCCGGCGGCGCTGATTCGCAAAGTTGCCGAGCAGGAGGATGGCGGCACGATAGAAATCTGGGGCGACGGTTTGCAGACGCGCTCGTTCCTCTACATCGACGAGTGCATCGAGGCTGTCCGACGCCTGATGCAAAGCTCCTTTTCCGGCCCGGTGAATATCGGCTCCGAGGAGATGGTCTCTATCAACCAGATGGCCGGGATGATCATGAAGATCGGTGGCAAGAAGCTCACGATCAAGAATATCCCCGGCCCGACCGGAGTGCGCGGGCGAAACTCGGATAACCACTTGATCAGGGAGAAGCTTGGCTGGGCCCCGGCGCAGAGCCTCTACGACGGGCTTGCGAAGACCTACCCGTGGATTAAGAGCCAGCTTGCGGCGTATCGGAAAGAAACCATGGAGAAGGGGCAAATGGGCTGATGCGGCGCGGCAGAGGCGTCCTTGTTCAGGGGCGCGGTTTGCCAGCAGCCTGAAGGGAAGGCCGCTCGCGAGGCGCGAGAGACGAAAACCTGGGGGAGAAGAACTCCGGAGAATGATTCCGGAACTCTTCTCCCCCGATTTGCGTCTGGCGCACGACAGCTTTCAGCTGCTGCCGCGCAACAGTGCGGTTATTTGTTCCAGGGAGCGTTGTACTGGTTGTTGCTGTCGTAGGGGCCGTAGCTGAACGTGTTGCTGAAGGTGTCGTACGGCTGAGGGAACTTCGGCGTGATCACGGCCTTGCGGTCGGGGCTCCAGCTTGGGTACTTGTAGGGATTGGGCAGCATGCCGCCCTTGGCGATATCTTCGGCGGTCATCGTTTCGCCCTTCTCTTTATTGCTCTGCTGCGCGCCGCCCGGCCCGCCACCAGATCCGCCCTGCGGAGGAGCGCCGCCGCCGGGACCGCCTGGGCCGCCCGCCTGCGCCGTCGCCGTGCCCTTGTTCAGTCGCTCGGTCATCGAGTCAGGGAAGCTGGGCGTGAAGTCGTAGTACATGCCCAGGTGCCAGATCTTCCACTGGCCGTTCTCCTTCACAAAATCGCCGGCGTACTTCTCCCAGAAAAAGATCGAGCCCACCTGCACCGAGTCGCCGTTGACGTGCGGCGTGAGGCCGAGGCCCGGCGAATACCAGATGCCCTTGGCGGTCTTGCCGTCCCCGGCCACTTCGATGGGAGAGTTTGAAGCGCTGAAGCGGCGGCACCGCACGGCAGCCGGGCGCTCAGAAACTGTAGCGGAAACTGACCTGAATCTGGCGCGGGGGCTTTTCCCCGTACCCATTCGAGGAGAGAACCGAGCCGAAGTTACCGGTCGGGCAGGTGTTTGTGAAGTTCGTCCCGCATTCCATGATCTCGAACGTGTGCGCGGGATCGTCAAAGTTGGGATGATTCAGCAGATTGAAGAACTCGCCCCGGAACTCGAGACGCTGGCTTTCGGGGCGGAGCGGAAAGCTCTTGGAGAGAGAAAAATCAAGATCGGCAAAAGGCGGGCCAAGCAGAGCGTTGCGGCCCTCGGTGCCGTAGGCAGGACCGAAGGCCTCGGCCGCGGGTTGAGCAAATGCGCACTGGTTAAACCAGTTCCCTACAGTACGCACCTGCGCGGGCGCCTGGCAATTGGGATTGGCGGCCACGGTGCCGGGTTTGTTGGGATCGCCAACAAGGTCGGGCCGCTGCGGATTGCCAAAGGCGGCGGCCGAGGCAGAAGGCGCGCCCGCCAGCACGACGGTGAAGGGCGATCCCGACTGCGCTGAGAAGAGCCCGCCGGCCTGCCAGTTGGCGAGCAGAGATTTGCTCAGAACTGAGCCATTCGGTCCGCCGTGGTAGAAGGGCAGGTCGTAGACGCTACTGAAGGAAACGCGTTGGGTGGCGTTGAAATCCGATGGGCCGCGGTCTGCGCGCAGGTTCCGGGAGTTCTGCGGCTGCCCTGAGCCCACGCTGCCGCCAAAGATACTCGAGAGATCGTCGATAGAGCGGGACCATGTGTAGGCTCCCAGGAAGGCCAATCCTTGAGTTACACGCCGCTCGGTGCGGAACTGCAGGGAATGGTAAGAGCTGGCGGAGGCCGATCCGATGAAGAAGATGGAGGAGTACTGGGCGTAAGGATAGCCCGTTTCCGGGTCCTGCTGATTGCGATCAGTGAATGTGGTCAGGTGAGTGCCCTTGGAACCGACATAGGCCAGGTCGACCATCCAGTTTGGCATGAACTCGTATTGAAGATCGAGATTCCACTGCTGCATGTAGCCATCGCGATAGTGGGGATCGATCATGTTGCTCTGGGAGGTGAAACCGGGCTGATTCACAATGTCCTGAATGGGGCACAGATATGCGAGACCATCCGGACAACTGCCTGTCTGGGGATGGTAGGCAATATCGTAAAGAGGAAGGCCGGCAGCCTCGTTTGCCGCGTTCAGGAATGGATTGGTGCGAGGCAAGATGTTGATCTGGCCAATGGCCAGGTCGTAAAAGATTCCGTAGGCGGAGCGGACCACCCAGCGCTCGGATTTCATGGGCCGCCAGGCAATGCCGATGCGCGGGGCCAGGTTGCGGCGCGTGGGATCGTAGGTGGCGCGGGGAATTCCATTTGTACCGGCCTGTGTGTAGGAAGCAGTCACAGTGCAACCGGGCTCGGGACAGGGAATGCATGAGGTTTCAGGGCACGGCGTGAGCACCGGAACGCTGAAGAGGTTCGAGGCCTCGACCGGGGGGCTGTTGTACTCGTAACGCAGGCCCACGTTGAGCAGGAAGCGGGGAATCACGTGGATGTCGTCCTGGACGTAGGCGCTGATGCCGTGGCTCGAGAGGTCGCTATTCGTGGTGCCGCTGACGGAGATGGCGTTGTCGGGAACACCGATGAGCAACTGGGTGAGCACACAGGCGCCTGCATCAATATTGGGACCGCCGGGGAAGAGAGCCGTGCCGTCGCAGGGGGGCAGGCCGAAATTAGCCAATAGGCCGACCATCGTCTGGCCCTGGAAGTACCAATCTCCTCGGGCCTCGTAGTCGATATAGCTGCCGATCTGAATGCGGCGCAGGTCGGCTCCGATCTTGAACTGGTTTTGGCCTGCCGTCCAGGCCAGGTTGTCGGAGATCTGGTAGGTGTTGTCGCGGCGATTTTCCGGGTATTGTATGGGATCCCCGATTCCATCGAAGTTGATGGAGCAGCCGTTTGGGTTGCCGCACTGTGCGCTGCTCAGATTGGCGCTCAAATTGATATTCGGCGCGCCCAGGTCAAGGGGATTGGTGAGGTTATCGGGAAATCCGAGTTGGGTTTCGACATCGACTCCGTGGTCTTGCTGGAGTTCACTGGCGCCGATGCGCGTAAAGCCAAGACGGAACTCATTGACGATGCTGGAGCGGAAGACGCGTGTCCAGTTCACGCCGGCGTTTTGGCCGAATTCCAGGCTGTGGCTCCCAAAGCCAGGCAGCGACGTAAATGCGTTGACCGGATCGAAGGGATTGAAGGTGTTCCCGTCTGTAAGCGAGTAATGGAAGGAAAGATGATCGGCCGGATTCACCTGCTCATCTACCTTGACAGTGACCAGGTTCAGCGATTCGTCAGTGACAGGAGCGGAAAGAAAGGTGTTGGAGGTGGTGAGGTCAGAACCAACGTTGGCGCTGTACCTGGTCTGGTAGAGGTTCTCTATGTTCTGACCACTCACCAGACCGTTTTGACACGGACCGGTTGGAGCCGGGCATGGAAGGTAGGTCAGGAGCGTTCCTGCCAGAATCTGGGCCGCTTGCCATTGCTCTGCCGAAGGCACGGTCGCTGTCCTCGTGGTTGCCTGGCGCAACTTGAGCTGCTCGTCGGAAAAGAAGAAGAAGGTCTTGTTGCGGCGGATGGGACCGCCGAGGGTGCCTCCAAACTGGTTGCGGTCGAAACGGGGAATGGGAGCGCAAGCGGCGCCCGACGCCACAAGGCCGGCGGTGCAATCGGGGAGATCGAAGTAGTTCTTGGCGTCCATGGTGCGGTTGCGGGCGAACTCGAAGAGGCCGCCGTGGAAAGAATTGGTCCCGCTCTTCAGAACCACATTGACCTGGGCGCCGCCGGCGCGGCCGAACTCGGCCGAATAATCGCCGGACTGCACCTTGAACTCCTCAATGGCGTCGATCGAGGGTAGCGCGACGTACTGGTTCAGGTAGGGATCGTCGTTGTCCACGCCGTCGAGCAGGAAGTTGTTGGACTGGTCGCGTGCGCCATTTACATTAAAGGACCCGCCCTGCGTGGAGTTTTCAGAGCCTTGGGTGGGCAGCTCACTGCCCGGCACCACCAGTGCGAAGGAGAGGAAATTGCGCTCGTTAAGGGGCAGCCGCTGAACCAGGTGCTGGTTTACCACCTGGCCGATCGTGGAGGTGTCGGTCTGCACGATGGGCGGAGTCTCCGTCACCGTAACTTCTTCGGTGGCGGCGCCCACCACCAGGCTGAAATCGACGCGCGCCGTCTGGTCTACATTGAGCGTGACGGCGTTCGCCACGCTGCGGCGAAACCCCGCGCTCTCCACCGTGACGCGGTAACTGCCGGGGGGCAGCAGGGCCACGGTGTAGTCGCCGTCGCTATTGCTGCGGGCTTGGCGTACCGCGCCGGTTCCCTCGTTATGGATCTCGATGCGGGCCTTGGGAATCACGGCGCCACTGGGGTCAGTGACGGTGCCGGTAATGGTCCCCGTAGGGCCGCTGGCAAAAAGAGGAATTGTGAAGGAAAGTGCAGCGAAGATGGCTGGAAGTACCCGGGGAACGAGCATTTAATCCCTCCCGAAAGGTTCAGTTTCTGAGCGGCCCGCGACGGGAATTACAGGACGAAGGGATTTTCTGAGATTACGCCCCCTTATGGCAACTGCCATTTCTCTTTTTTTGACTTCGAAGCAGAGAAAACAGCACCGCGCGCGATCCGGCTCAGGATAATGACCGAAATGAGGATTTGAAGAGGGAGAGTGCTCTCTCTTTCTGTAAATATATGTTGTTAAAAGCCTTACATAAGGTTGGCAGCCTAGGTTTGCGTGGCTCTGCCGAGAGCTTCGATGACTTCGTCGAGCGCAATTTGCCACGCGGGAAGCTGAATGCCGAACCGGGCATGGAGGCGGTCATTCGAGAGCACGGAATTTCGGGGCCGCCGTGCTTTCGCAGGGTATCCGGCGCTGTCGATGGGCACGATTTCAGGCGCTTTGATTCCAAGACGTTCTGAGGCTCGGGCAAAGATGGCTTGTGCGAAGCCGAACCACGAAGTCGAGCCCGCGCACGTCATGTGGTAGAGGCCGGCCCACTCTTCTGTGCCGCCAAAGCGGCCGGCCAAAACGCCGCTGACGATGCTGTGCGTTGCGCGTGCCACTGCGATGGAGCTGGTAGGCGCGCCGAACTGGTCGTCGACGATGGTGAGCCGCTCTCTTTTGCCTGCGAGCCGAAGCATGGTGAGCAGAAAATTCTGCCCGTGATGGCCGTAGATCCAACTGGTGCGGAAGATCAGGTAGCGCCCGCCGGTTTCCCGAATGGCCTGCTCGCCTTCAAGCTTCGTGAGGCCATAGGCGTTGAGCGGGCGAGGCGCATCGTCCTCGCTCCAGGGCGAGGGCTTCGAACCATCGAAGACGTAGTCTGTGGAGTAGTGGACGAAGAGAGCGTTGCGGGCCAGAGCCTCTTCCGCCAGTACGCGCGGCGCCCGCGCGTTGAGGTCGCGGGCCAGATCGATCTCCTCTTCGGCGCGGTCCACCGCGGTGTAGGCCGCGGCGTGGAGAATCACATCCGGCGCGGCGTCACGGACCAGCGCGCGAGTTTGATCGGGATCGGCCAGATCGGCCGCTTCGCGGTCGACCGCCGTGAGCTGACCGGAGCCGCTGAAAAGCCGCTCCAGCTCCCGGCCGAGCTGGCCGGCGCAGCCGGTGATGAGAATACGCGGGTTGGGGAGATTTGCTGTCGGGCTGACGGCCATAAAAAAGAATGCGCTTTCTGAATTCTATACAGCCGAGGATCGGCAGACCCAGCGCGGCCGTTCGGCGGGCCGCATCAAACGTACAATAAGCTTAGGAGGAAATCCCCATCCGCCGCATATACATGGACGCGAACGCCACGACGCCTCTTGCGCCCGAGGTTGTCGAGGCAATGCGTCCCTACTGGATAGAAAACTTCGGCAACGCTTCATCGATTCATGCCGAAGGGCAGCAGGCGCGCGCCGCCGTCAGCCGCGCACGGGAGATTCTGTCTGAGTTCTTCAACTGTCACGAGGCTGAGGTGGTGTTCAACTCCGGCGGCACGGAGGGAGACAACACCGCGATCTTCGGCGCTCTGCGGGCCGGCGACCACCTGATTACCACTTCCATCGAGCACTCGGCCGTGTTGAGAGCGGCAGAGCGGGCGGAGAGCGATGGCGTGGAAGTCACATTTCTGCCGCCGCTGCCCAACGGGCTTATCGACGCCGAGGCAGTGCGCCACGCGGTGAACCCGAAGACGCGGCTGATCAGCGTGATGCTGGCCAACAACGAAACCGGAGTGATCCAGCCGGTGGAGGAGATCGGGAAGATCGCCGCCGAGGCCGGGGCTCTTTTCCATATCGACGCGGTGCAGGGCGCCGGGAAGATGAAGATCGATGTGCGGCGCTTTGGGTGCCACCTCTGCTCGATCAGCGCGCACAAAATGTACGGGCCGAAGGCCGTGGGTGCGTTGTTTGTACGGCGCGGGACGCCGATCGATCCGCTGATTGTGGGCGGCAGCCACGAGCGGCGGCGGCGCGCAGGCACTGAAAACGTTGCCGGCATTGTGGGCACGGGCAAGGCGGCGGAGCTGGCCATGGAACACCTCGAAGACGGAACGATGGAAGCGCTCGCCGGGTTGCGCGACCGCCTGGAGGCGGGAATTCTCGAGATTTCCGGTACTGGTGTGAACGGAGCAGGGGCGCCTCGCGTGGCGAACACGAGCAACATCCGGTTTGAGCAGGTGGAGGGGGAAGCGCTGTTGATTGCCCTGGACCTGAAAGGCATAGCGGTCAGCGGAGGCTCGGCCTGCCATTCGGGTTCGACTGAGCCCAGCCATGTGCTGATGGCGATGGGCCTCAACAAGCGCCTCGCCGGGGCGAGCCTGCGCTTCAGCCTGCTACGGACGGCGACGGCCGAGGACGTGGAGCACGTGCTGCGCGTGGTGCCACAGGCGGTGGAGCAGATCAGGGCGATAGCGCCGAAAACAGCTATGAGCTGTTAGCTATTAGCTTCTAGCTCCTTCCTGCCGGTATTGGCTGTTAGCTATTAGCTTTTAGCTCCTTCCTGCCGGATTGGGCGCTCGCGACCAAGGGACGACAGCGTAGCGAGGAAGCGGAATTTGACTCATGATGATGGAAACTGAAGGCTGGGAGCTAGGAGCTAAGAGCAGTCGTTATGGCGGGAAACAAGACCATTGTCGTTGCCATGTCCGGAGGGGTGGACTCCTCGACGGCGGCGGCGATCCTTGCGCATGCGGGCGAGAAGGTCGTGGGCCTGACGCTGCAGCTTTGGGACCAGACGCGGATTGCAGGGAGGCACGGAATTCCCGACGCGCTAAAGTCAGGCCGCTGCTGTTCGCTTGACGATGTTTACGATGCGCGCCGGGTGGCCGAGCAGCTTGGAATTCCTTATTACGTGGTCAACGAAGAGGAGCACTTCGAGCGCGAGGTGGTGCGGCCCTTCGTGGCCGAGTACCTGAAGGGGCGCACGCCCATTCCCTGTTCGCTTTGCAACAATTATCTGAAGTTCGACCGGCTTTTGAAGACCGCGCGCGGTATCGGGGCAGAGCGGATCGCGACGGGCCACTATGCAGTGAACGAGTTCGACGCTGCACGCGGGAGGTGGATCCTGAAGCGGCCGGTGGACCTTGAAAAGGATCAGACTTATTTCCTCTTCGGCCTGACCCAGGAGCAGTTGTCGCGCACTCTCTTTCCTTTGGGAAAAATGACCAAGGCGGAGGTGCGCGAGGCAGCTCGCGCGCACGGGCTGAAACTGGCCGAAAAGCCTGACTCGCAGGAAATCTGCTTCATCCCAGGCGGGGACTACAAGCAATTCCTGACCGCGTACCTCGAGGAGCAGGGCGAGCCGCTTCCTGAGGCCGCAGGCGATCTCGTGACCTCAAGCGGCAAGGTTCTGGGCCGGCACAACGGCATCTTCAACTTCACAGTAGGGCAGCGGAAGGGACTGAATGTGTCGTCTCCCACGCCGCTTTACGTGCTGAACATCGACCCGGAGAGCCGGCGCGTGACCGTCGGCGACGACGCGGAACTGGCGACGCGAACGCTGCGCGCGCGGAACATGAACTGGGTTTCAATTTCGGAGCTTACGGGGCCGATGCGCGTGCGGGCGAAGATTCGCCACCGCCATGAGCCGGCATGGGCCACGCTCGAGCCCGCCGGAGCCGGTGAAGTGACGGCTGCCTTCGACGAGCCGCAACGCGCCGTCACGCCAGGACAGGCGGCGGTCTTCTACGACGGCGACGAAGTGGTGGGCGGCGGCTGGATAGCGTAAGAACAGTTCACAGTTCGCAGTTCGTAGTTCACAGTTCGTAAATGCGGGCTGCGGGAGTGAACTTGCGTCGTGATACCGCGAGTGGGGCTCCCGGGATTCGATGAAAGGCAACCGCAGTCGTACATGGAGCCGGGTTTCACCCGAGACCCAAGAAAATGCCTGTTGAGACAAAGACGGCAAGTTAGCGTGTGCCATGCACACGTGGCGAGTTAGCAAGTTAGCCGGGATGGTGGTCTGCCACTCTTAGTTGACAATTTTGAGGGCAGATCCTTCACTTCGGCCGTCCGCGGCAGCGGACGGCCTTTGTTCAGGTAACAACAGCAAAGGGATTCCTGTCCGCAAGTGGGCTCTTCTCAGCGCGTGGCGCGGGACGTTTGATCCGTGCAGTGCTTTCCCGCCCTTTCCGCAAAGCGCGGAAAGGACGGGGCACGGGACGTGGTTCCGACTCTGGCAACAAAAATCCACGGGACGTGGCGCGCTAAAAGTTCAGGGTGATCTTGGCCGACAGCGCCCGCGGCGTCACGTAATGTGTGCCGCTGAAGGTGGACAGGAAGTTATAGAGCGCGTATTTGTTGGTGACGTTGATGGCCGTCAGGTCGAAATCGGTCTTGAAATGTTCCATGTGGAAGAGGTTGTTCTTACCGAGCGAGAGGTCGAAGAGGTTGCGCGGCGCAATGCGCGGCGGGTTGTGGTCGTCGTTTTCAGTGCCTGGGGCCGGAATCTGCACGAGTTTCGAGGAGTATCCCGCCGCGTCGCAACTGGTAAAGCCGGAGGTGGGAGTGGCCGCGACGCCATCGCAGGTGAGGCCGGCTTCGAATTGCTGGTCCGGGGTCAGGCCGCTGAGATCGACCCCCGGCATGCCGCCGGGCAGCGTGATGGAAGCGCCGCCGTTGGCCGGATTACAGAGGCTGTTCGGGTCGGTGACGTTATAGCAGGGCACTGAGCCGGCGACAAGGCCCGAGTCATACCGCCAGTTGAAGCCGCCCCACAGACCGTTGAACGAACTGCCATCGTGGGAGAGCGTGTACTGGAGGTGGGTCGTCTGGTTGTACTTTTCGTCGTGGTCAATGCGGAATGCATATCCGCCCTGGCCAGGGGCAGCTCCTGCACCGGCCGACTGTGGCGGGAAGAATCGGGCGGCCACCGACGACATGACCGTATAGGCACTGAACCCGTGCAAATTGGGGACCTCAAGATGCAGCGCATAGCCGGGGATTTTGGAGTTGTGCCAGTCGATGGGGAAGAAGATGGGCGTATTGCCCAGAATGCTGAAGTCGAAGGCGTTGTGGGTGTACTTCCAGATGTATTCGCCGCCGAAAACGGCGTATTTTCCCAGAGCCTGTTGCAAGCTGGCGTGAAACTCATTGCGATAACCGGGGTCGAGCGTTCCTGAGACGCCCGGGCTGCATGCGAGCAATGGATTCAGCACCGCGTCCGAGCATCCGCTGCTGGAGAGGACCAGGTTCTCGTTGAATGGAGTCTCGAGCGTGCGCGCGTAGGAGACAGCCATCACGGTGCCGGAGGGTTTGATATTGTAGGCAACGCCCAGGCGCGGCTCCGCCTGGTTAGCGTCGGTAAGGCCGTTGTAAAGGTCCTCGCGGACGCCCAGGTTCATACTCCAGTTGCCAGCCTTGATCTGATCCTCGATGTAGAGGGCCAGCTCCTTTACGTCGGTGTGACCGAGGTAATTGTAGAATGCGCCGCCGCGGGTGAGGTCGTAGGGCAGAAGAATCGAATTGAAGGTGCCTCCATCGGACGGATCGTTGGATACCTGGCCCGCGTCGTCGCATTGCGATGGATCGGTAAAACCGGGCAGCGGGTCGCCGCTGCTGTCCACGCAAGGCGAGTTATAAGTCGGACTCACGACGCCCAGGTTATCGTGCTCGCGCAGGAAGGTCTGTTCGTATTGCGCGCCGATCTTGAGGTTGTTCACGCCCTTCACGTAGGAGTAGTCCGCGTGGACCCCGGTGTTGGTGAGAGTGCGGTACTGAGAAATGGACGATGTCTGTATTGGACCCAGATCGGCGAGGGGGTTGCCGCTGGGATAGTAGTCGTAGCTGTCCCTGCGGAGAAATGCGCCCAGGTTAAGAACCGAATCGTTGCCGATGACGTGCGTGTATGTGGGGGAGATGTTATAGGTGTTGATCTTGGAAGTCTGATCGGTGTCGCCTACGCCGCCAAAGATCGGGTTGGCGCTTGTGCCGCCACTGACCACGTTCTGCACGTTGAGGTTGTCGAAGGAATTGGGCGTCTGAAACCAGGAGCGGCTGTAGTTCAGGTCCCAATGGATCGAATCGGCAGCGGAAAAGCTGTAGTCGATACGATCGAATAAGTTTTCTTCGTTGCCCTTGTCGTGGAAGACGGTGAACTCCGGAGGATCGAGGAAGCGGCCGGTATTGAGGCCATCGGCCTCAATGAAGTTGCCCCAGCTTTTGCCGCCGTAAGAGAGATCGAAGCCGCCGTTTGCCGAACCGAAAGAACCATACGACCCGTAAATGCTTCCTGTGGGTTTGGTAACGCCCTGGCCGCTGCGCGTAGTGGCGACGATCACGAGACTGGTTTTGTCGCCAAACTCGGCAGGCGGCGCGCCGCTGATGACCTCGATGGACTGAATGGAGTTGGACGGGATCTGGTTGGAGAAGATTTTGCTCTGCTGGTCGGTGATGGACTGGCCATCGACGGAGAAGGAGTTGGAGGCGTGGTCGCCAAGGCCGTGAAAGAGGCCGTTCGAGTCGGCGGCAACGCCGGGAGTGGTGAGCGTGACAAGCGAGCTGAGAGTGGAGGATGCGCTTTCAAGCGGCACCTTGTTGAACAGGTCGCGGTCCACGTCGACGTGAAAAGTGGGGTCGTCCTCAATCAGGTCGCCTGTTTCTTCGACGGTGACGGTTTGGCTGCCACCGGAAACCGGCAGAACCAGCTTGACGGAAACCCCGACGGACGAGCGAATCTCGACACTTTGGTTCAAGGTGGCGAAACCTTTAGCGGTGACGGTGATCCGGTAGGGGTTAAAAGGCACGTTGGGAAACGAGAATTGGCCCGTACTGTCGGTGGAAATGGTTTCGTCGAATTCGCTGACTGCGTTGGTGAGCTGAACCGTCGCGTTGGGGATGACAGCGCCGGAGGGGTCGGTAACGGTGCCGCGCACGGCGCCGGCATTGCCGCTTTGCGCGGGCAAGGAGAGGGCCGCGAGGAACAAAGCGAGGAGGAGGAAGATGCGCATCGTTGCGCCACGATGAGTTGGCATGGTGGGTCTCCTAAAACTCTTGCTGAAAAACGGGAAAATTGAGCCGCGGGTTGTGCCGCCGCGGCATCTTCAGCGCCTTCAAATAGCATCGATCCGAGTTTTGCGTTCAATGGAATGCGCCGAAGCATCGCCGCCGTCAAAAAGCGGCGAACGGCGCAACGAACTCAAATGAAGACGGAAGGACGCCCTAGCAAGAGACGGGAGGAGGGCGGATGAAAAGCCTGATTTGGGGTTGCCGGGCGATGGAGACGGGCTGCGCCTGGGGCGTTGTGGCTCCCATTCTAACCAGGACGACGACCACCGCAGCGGCCACGACGGGCGCCACCGTGTGCATGACTACGCACAACTGGCAATGATCCGCATCGTTTTGATTCGAGTGCGTGTGCGCCACTTGTGCGAAAGCCACAAGAGCAAGCAGCAGAAGGCAGAGAACCGCAACGGCCGGGACGAAACCGGGAACGGCGCGGCGTCTACTGCGATGCTGGAACTCGAATCGGGTCAAATCAGGTCTTTCGGGGGGTGGGGTGGGGAAACCCCCCTTCCAGAATCCTACAAAGATTGGATGCTCCCCGCGGTGAATAGTGAGCGGAAAATGCCGCGCTGGAGTGTTGCGCCAGTGCGCCGGCCACTCAAGCGGAATCCTGCCACCGCGCGGCTTGTTGCGAGGATTGTTGCGGACCTGAAGGCCGTTCCGCTGTGCGCGGTTGCCTAAGGCTGTTCGGAAAGGGGATGGGAATCACTCGCTCAGGATCACTGCTGCCATCTTTCGCACTCTTCGGGTCTTTCGACAGAATCCCTGAGAGATTCCAGTCTCCACGGATCACATTCGTGGCATCGCTCGGCAAAATCCAGGTCAGTCTCCGACGTGGATGTGGCGACCGTACGGAAGCAATGGTTGCAAATCGAATCCGTTGTTCCATTTGAGTTGCATCGGTGCACAAAGGGCGCAGACAACGTCGCCATGTTGACCTCTGGGGAATTGCCTCGTGCGAAAACGAGAGTTCGCATCGATCGAACCTGCGCGCAACCCGGAGTTTTTCTAGTTGGCCAGGCGCCCACTCGGGGCCCGGTTTCCCGGCAGCCTCCCCGGGAAGTGGAAAACAGGAGGCTGCAACGGCGCAGCGGCTGGTCCGTCTAAACTTAAGTGCAATGAGCGGATCGACAAAGGTTCGGTTGGCGGTGATGAGTCTGGCGGCGCTGGCGTTGCCGGCGGCTTCAGGTCAGGCCTGGGCGCAGGCAGGCGGGAACGCGCAGCAGGGGTCGCAGCCTGCGCAGAGCCAAACTCAACAGCAGAATCAGCCGCAGCAGCAGAATCAACAGCAAATGGAAGATCAGACACCGAAGGGCAAGCCTTTGACCCTCGCGCCCGATGAACCGGGCATGGCGCGGAATCACCGCCTCATTCTCAAGGACGGCAGCTTCCAATCGGTCCGCCAGTACCAGATCGTCGGCGACCGGGTGAAATACCTCTCCCAGGACCGGGGCGAATGGGAGGAGCTGCCGGCTAACCTGGTGGACTGGGACGCGACGCGGAAGTGGGAGCGTGAGCACGCGGAGCCGGAAACAGCGGAAGAAGAGCCTTCACCGGCGATGAAAGAGGCCGAGGGAATCGATCGCGAAGAGGCGGCCGCGCGGAACGAACAGAACGCCCGCATGCCGGAGGTGGCCAAGGGGCTGGAACTGCCTGACCAGGAGGGCGTCTTCGCGCTGGACACCTACCAGGGAACGCCGGAACTGGTGCAACTGAAGCAGGTGGAGTTGAGCCTCAACGTGAAAAGCAAGAGCGGAGTGGCGGCGCTCGATCCGCTGGCCGGCGAAAAGGGCGGGCTGGAGCTGGAAGGCGCGCACTCCCGGGTTCACCTGCACGTGAACGATCCGGCTATTTACCTTTCGCTGGGAGTTGAGGAAACCGTAGAGCCTCCGCTGACGCACGCCATCACCGTGAAGACAGGCGGAGCCGCCGTGGCGAGGAACGTAAAACGCGGAGCGCAATCGGCGCAGTCGGGATTTGCGCTGGTGCGGCTGGATGAGCGGCGCGAGGTGAGGCTGGTGGGGGCGATCCATGTGAGCGCGGCGGGCAAGGTAACACAGGAAGAAGACGTGGTTCCCGCCAAGGCTGAAGTCATGCCGGGCAAGCACTGGCTGAAGATCGAGCCGGAGGCGCCGCTGAAGATCGGCGAGTACGCGCTGGTGGAGATTCTTTCGCCCGCCGAGATCAGCCCCACGGCCTGGGATTTCCGCGAAGATCCGACGCTGGGCGACAACAGAGGATCGATCGGGCCGATCGAAAAGACCAGCAGGTAAACATTCGTCCTTCCATGCGGTCCCATGTCTCTGGGCCGCGGTTCGCGCAGCGAAAGACCTGGGGCGCCCTGTAACTGAAATCGGCACACGAAAATACGCTCTTTCTGTTTCCAGCGGGAAGCGGCTACACTTGCCTTGTCCTGAAAAAAGGATCGAGTGCCACGCCGCTGCTCCGGCGGCAGGAGCCAGGTTTTGTGGCTGCCGGAGCCATGGCGAGTTTTCTTTAACCAAATTGCAGGAATGAAAAAGGGGAGAAAGATGAAGACGCATCTTTTCGACGCAAGCAAGAGGAAATTCTGTTCTCTTGGCGCTATGATGCTGGCTTTTGCCGGAGTTTCAAAGACCGCGATGGCCGGAGAAACGGCCAAGCCCGCAGGAGACCAAAAGAAACCGCAGGATGAGCTCGAGAGCCTGAAGCATGAAATCAGCCGCATTAACGATGTCTTCGCGATCGAGCGGCTGCAGGCGCGCTATGAGGCCATTCATTCGTCGGACGAAGGCATGGCATGGATGCTTTTTGCCAACCGGCCCGACACGAGCCAGGAGATCACCTACTCAAAAAACGTCGGTTTCGAGGGAATCAAGAAACATTACATCGAGTCGACTTCGAAGCCTGAATGTACTTCGCAGGGCAAGTGCTTTCCCGAGGAATGGGCGAAAATCGCGACTCCTGAGACGAAACCCTATATGGACATAGCCGCTCAGGGCCATAAATTTACGGTTCATCCTGTCGCCACGCCCTGCATCGTCATCGCCGGAGACGGGAAAACAGCGAAAGCCACGTTTACCTCGCTCGGTTTCGAAGGCAATATGTGGTGTTACGGCAAGTACGCCAACGACTACATCAAGATCGATGGGGAGTGGTACATCTGGCACCAGAAATGGCTGCGCTGCTTTGAGACTCCGTTTGGAACGAGCTGGGCCGATCAGTCCATGGAAGGCATTTATCAATTTACGCTCGGCAAAAAGGACGCCAATGGCAAGCGCGTCATGCCTCCTGGGGTGAATTACGATTATCTGCTCGCTTCAGATAAGGAATTCAAATCCATACCTGTGCCGCAACCCTATGAAACCTGGACCGACGCCGACTTGGACTGGTGGAAGAAGAAGATTGAGAAGCCGTGAAAGACAGGGATCAGGGGTCAGGGGTCAGGGATCAGGAACTCACACGGCACGGCCGGCGGCGGAGGCGGAAGCCCAGGCCCACTGGAAGTTGAAGCCACCGAGTTGGCCGGTGACGTCGACCACTTCTCCGATGAAATAGAGGCCGGGGATGGTGCGGCACTCCATGGTTTGCGCGGAGAGCGCGGCGGTGCTGACGCCGCCGGCGGTGACTTCGGCTTTCTCGTAGCCCTCGGTGCCGGAGGGCGTGAAAGCGAAGCTGTGCAGGCGGCGCTCCAGCTCGTCGAGGGCGCGGTTGGTGAAGCCCGGGGGCGCGGCCACTTCAGCCAGCCGGTCGGCGAGGCGGGCGGGCAGATGCAGGCGCAGCGCCGCTTTGAGCGCGCTGAGATCGCGCCGGGCGTCAGGCGTGCGCAGGGGCGCGAGCAGTTGGTGGTCCGGCGCCCAGTCGATGAGGACGGGTTCCGGCGGCTTCCAATAGGACGAGATTTGCAAGATGGCCGGGCCACTGAGACCGCGATGGGTGAAGAGCATCTTTTCGCGAAAGCTGCGCCCGCCTGCGGTGGCGGCGACCGGTGCGGAGACGCCGGCAAGATCGGCGAAATGCGCGTGCTCGGCGCCGGAGAGGGTGAGCGGAACGAGCGCGGGACGGCACGGTTCGATGGGGATGCCGAACTGGCGGGCAAGATCGTAGCCGAAGGCGGTGGCGCCCATTTTGGGGATCGACAGCCCGCCGGTGGCGACCATGAGCGCGGGCGCCGTGTAGACGGCGTTGCCGGCGGCGACGGTGAACGAGGAATCGTCGCGGCGCACTTCGTGGATGGTGGTGGAGACGACGACGACGACGCCGGCCTCCGCGCACTCCCGCATGAGCATGTCGACGATCTGTTGCGCGGAGCCATCGCAGAAGAGCTGACCCAGCGTCTTCTCATGCCAGCGAATGCCGTGGCGCTCGACCAGATGGATGAAGTCGGCGGGCGTGAAGCGGGCCAGCGCCGACTTGGCGAAGTGGGGATTGGCGGAGAGGAAGTTGTCGGGGCGGGTGTGGAGGTTGGTGAAGTTCGCATCGGCCGCCGCCGGAGATGAGGATTTTTTTGCCGGGTTGGCTGGCGCGCTCGAGCACCGCGACGCGGCGGCCGCGGCGGCCGGCTTCAATAGCCGCCATGAGGCCCGCGGCGCCGGCGCCGAGGATGAGAACGTCGAAACGGTGGGTGGGCACGATGCTGAAGTTAATTAGAGCATTGTTCGGTCCAAGATGGGATGAGAGTGCCGGTACTATCCCAGGTGCCCAAATGCGAGGCACCTGGGGCACCCATCTCCTGGGGGGACTCGCTTCGCTTCCCCGGCACACGGGGCCGCCCGCCCATTTCAATCCCCTAAGCTCCAAATAGCAGAGCCGAAAACAGTTCAAATGACAAGTGATTCTTATTACCGCCGTGCGGGACTAATGATTGACAGGATGCGAAACCGGGGGTACATTCATCTCGAAGAAGGAAGGAGGACAGGCCAAAAGATGCAGAGAGTCTTTTTCGGCATGACAGACTATGAGGTAGTCGCGGTCTAGCGTATCGCGCCCAAGGTGGCCTCTGCGTGGAAAATTACCGCAAGAGACGCCACCGCATCCTTTCACGTCTTAATGCGTCCTTCGACCCAATGCGCGGATAGCATCTTATGGAGCGATGAGTCTGACTATCGCCCAAGGAGTCCGGTCTAACCGGTGACGCTATCGAGCGATCGCGGCTTGGGAGCATGAGTGGAAATGCTCGGGTACACGCGGCGGCGCGACGCACTTCTTCGAGTATTCAGGTTCAACACGACGGCTTGGGCAATGCGCCTGAGCCGTCGTTCTTTTTACTGCTTCCCGCAAAGAGACAGTGGTCTCGAGGCCTCAGAATGAGACCCCAAGGCACCCAAGTAGAGCGGGACGTCCATTTGCAGGGAATCGGGTTAGCCGTGGGGTTGAGTTCGTGGCTTCCCAGGCGCCTCCGCCCCGCCACGGCGGGCAGGCGCGGCGGACGAGGCACTTGGGGCACTCATCTTTTGTGGGGAACTCGCTTCGCTGCTCCGGCACCCGGGCCGCCCGCCGGAGTTGGCGAATAGGTATCATGTCCCCCTATTCCCCGCCGGAGTTGGCGAATAGGTATCATGTCCCCCTATTCCCAATTCCCAAGAGAACAACTGCAGATCCTTCGACTTCGGTCGTCCGCCGTGGCGGACGACCTTCGCTCAGGATGACAGGCAGTTGGGTTGGTACTCGGGGCGACGGGCGGTTGCACCTATGACGACGCGCGCTGATTGACGCTCAGGCGACTGTTGGCACGACGCCCTTCGCCAGCATCTGCTTGATCCCGCGTAGTGCCTGGCGGGTGCGTTCCTCGTTTTCGATGAGGGCGAGGCGGACGTGGCCGTCGCCGTAGTCGCCGAAGCCGATGCCTGGGGAGACGGCGGTTCTGGCCTCGTTGAGCAGAAGCTTTGAAAATTCGAGCGAACCGAGCTTGCGGAACTGCTCGGGAATCTGCGCCCAGACGAACATGGTGGCCTTGGGGCTTGCGACCGGCCAGCCCACGCGGTTCATGCCCTCGATGAGCACGTCGCGGCGCTTGCGGTAGACCTCGCAGATTTCGGCGACGCACTCCTGCGGCCCCTCGAGCGCGGCGATCGAAGCCACCTGAATGGGCGTGAAGGTGCCGTAGTCGTAATAGCTCTTGAGGCGCGCCAGCGCGGAGACCAGGTGCGGATTGCCCACCATGAAGCCCACGCGCCAGCCGGGCATGTTGTAGCTCTTGGAGAGCGTGAAGAACTCGACCGCGACGTCTTTGGCGCCGGGAACCTGCATGACGCTGGGAGGCTTGTAGCCGTCGAAGGCCAGGTCGGCATAGGCCAGGTCCTGGATGAGGTAAAACTTGTGCTCGCGGGCCAGCTCGACCAGGCGGGCCAGGAAGGGCAGCTCGACGCACTCGGTGGTGGGGTTCGAGGGGAAGTTGACGATGACGGCCTTGGGACGGGGCGTCATGCGGGGGATGATGTCTTCAAGCTGAGCCAGGAACTGGTTCTGGTCGTGGCCCGGAACGCTGACGATGTGCGCGCCGGCGATGACCGGCCCGTAGATGTGGATGGGGTAGCTGGGATTGGGCACCAGCACCGTGTCGCGCGAGTCGAGGATGGCCAGGCAGAGGTGGGCGATGCCCTCCTTGGAGCCGATGGTCACGATGGCCTCGGTGTCGGGGTCGAGGTCGACGTCGTAGCGCGTTTTGTACCAGTTGCAGATGGCCTTGCGCAGGCGGGGAATGCCGCGGGAGACCGAGTAGCGGTGCGTAACAGGCTTCTGAACAACCTCGATCAGCTTTTCGACGATGTGCCTGGGCGTGGCGCCGTCGGGGTTGCCCATGCTGAAGTCGATGATGTCTTCGCCGCGGCGGCGCGCCGCCATCTTCATCTCCCCGGTGATGTTGAAGACGTAAGGAGGGAGGCGCTGAATGCGTGAAAATTCTTCCATGATGACTCCAGTGTATAAGACAGGGAACAGGGTTCAGGGATCAGGGATCAGGGGCGAAAAGCCCGAATCTGTGGTCTGAATTGTGAGGATGAGGTGAGGCGATCTCTAGGCGGCCGGAGCCGCCGCAGCAGCGGCTGCGCGCGCTCGGAGAGAGCGCGGGCGGAAGAAAGCTCGATGGAAATGTGACTGCGCCATTGGGTTCATTATAACGGAGAACAGAGAGCAGAGAACAGAGAGCAGAGAACAGAGAACAGAGAACAGAGAGCAGGGACTAGGGACTAAGGGACTAAGGGACTAGAGACCGGGGACGAAAAAGTTTGTCCCGGCGGACGGTCTTTCTTATCCTGATGAAGCGATGAGGGCCACGAGCAAACAGGGACCGAAGGACCGAGGGAAGAAGGGAGGCGGCCGCGTTACGGGACCATCTGCCCGCAGCGCCAGCCAATCCTCAATCTCTCGCGCCTCAGTCTCCCCCGTCTTGACCGCCCGTCGACCGGCGCCGGCGCGCCTGCGCAGGATGCATGACCGGCTGGCTGAGGCCTACGGCCCTCAGCACTGGTGGCCGGCGGAAACGGCGCTGGAAGTGATTGTGGGCGCTTACCTGACGCAGAACACCGCATGGACGGCTGTGGAGCGCTCGATCGGCAACCTGCGCCGCGCGGGGACGCTCTCGCTCGAAGGGCTGCGGGCGATCTCTCTGGAGCGGCTTCGCCGCCTCATCCGTCCCTCAGGCTTCTACATGCGCAAGGCGCCTGCGATCAAGGCGTTCATCGACCTGCTGGACGGCGAGTTTGGCGGATCGCTGGAGACGATGGCCGCCACGCCCACGGTTGGGTTGCGGCAGCGGCTGCTGAAGTTGCCCGGCGTGGGCCCGGAAACGGCGGACGCGATTCTGCTCTACGCGCTGGGTCACGCGACGCCCGTGGGCGACGAGTACCTGCGTCGCATCGCGCTGCGCCATGGTCTGCTCGAGCCCGCGCCCGGCCGTGTTTCAATTTCTTACAACGCGCTCACGGAACTCACGCGGCTGGCGTTTGCCGGCGATCCGCCCGCGAGTCAGACACAACTGTTCAACGAATTCCACGCGCTGACGGTGGCGGCGGGGAAGGCTCACTGCCGCCGCGCGGCCCGGTGCGAAGGGTGCCCGCTCGAGTACGACCGCCACCGTGCGAGGTGATGAGCGACGGGGAAGTTGTCAGTTAGCAGTTTTCAGTTGTCAGCTTGTTTGCGGCTGATGTGATCTCCCGCCCTTTCCGCATAGGACGCGGAAAGGACGGGGCACGGAGGTGTGGTGGGGCCTCCCACTCTTCGGAGTGTCGTAGTTTCCCAGGTCCCCATTCCTCCCCTTCACTATTTTCAGGGTCGGAAGCTGGACCTGGGGCACCCAAGTGTAGTGGTGGACCGGCGTAGCTTTGGGAAGCTGAAGGCTGCTCTCATAGCGTAATCTGGTTTCACTATGAGCCCGACACAGCAGCAACAACCGCAGTTGAATCTCACCCAGGCCGCCGATTATCGCGAAGCCTATGCCAACAGCGTGCAGGTGCGCGTAAGCGTGTGGGATTTTCAGCTTGTCTTCGGCCTGGCTTCGAGCGACAGCCCCGATCAGGTGACCATCCATAACCATCAGGCGATCTTTTTGAGCCCCCAGCAGGCCAAGGCGCTGTGGAATGTGTTGGGCCAGAACCTGGCCCAGTACGAACAGGCCTTCGGAACGCTTAACCTTGAGCCCAAAAACCAGAGCTTTCCCAGCGGGCCGGTGAATTAAACCAGTTCACAGTTCACAGTTCGCAGTTCACAGCAAGAGCCGGGGAATAGGGAATAGGGACTAGGGAATAGGGACTGAGGGACTAAGGGAACGAGGGAACGAGGCGCCGACCTTGCGTTTGAAATTCATCCTGAAGCCCAGGCCGGAGGCTCCGCTGCCGCTGTGGAGGGTCTTTCCTGTCATCTTTGTGGCGCTCTATGCCAGCCACTTTGCCCTGCTGCGCGTTCCGTACTATTGGGACGAGGCCGGGTACTACATCCCCGCCGCGTGGGATTTCTTCCGCACCGGCTCGTTGATTCCCACCTCCACGCTCACCAACGCGCATCCTCCGCTGCCGAGCGTTTATCTTGCGCTTTGGTGGAAGGCTTCGGGCTTTTTTCCTGAAGTGACGCGCGAAGCCGTGCTGATGGTGGCCTCGCTGGGCCTGCTGGCGGTGTGGCGGCTGGGGATGCGGCTGCTGGGAGTGGCCTCGGTGGCGTTTTTCACCGTACTGCTCACGGGGCTTTACCCGGTGTGGTTTGCGCAGAGCTCGCTGGCGCACGCTGACATCTTTGCCGCCGCGTGCTCGCTGTGGGGGCTGGTCTATGCATTGCCGGAGCGCGGACGCAAACCGTGGACCGCAGCGGTGTGGTTCGCGCTGGCCGCACTTTCGAAGGAGACGGCGATCGCGATTCCGCTGACGCTGGCGGCGATCTATTTCGTCGAAGGCCTGCGCGGAAAGACGCCCGAGCGCTTCGAGCGGTGGCGGGAGGCCCTCTGGCTCTGCGCGCCTCTTGCTCCGCTGGCCGGCTGGTACGGTTATCACTATTTGAAGACGGGGTTTCTGTTCGGCAACCCCGAATTTCTCCGCTATAACGCCCAGGCCACGCTTACGCCGCTGCGTGTCCTGGCTGCTTTTGGCCATCGCCTGCTGCACTTGACCGCGCACATGAACCTCTTTGTGCCGGTGTTGATAGGTTTTGCTGCACTCCTGTTGCAACCGAGGCGCGGGGCCGGGGGCAGAGAGCGACCTTCGCTGGGCCGCCCTGTGGTGACGAGGATTCTTGTTTTGCTGCTGGTGAACGCTCTCTTGTTCAGCCTGCTGGGCGGGGCGCTGCTCACGCGCTACCTGCTGCCGATGTATCCGCTGGTTCTGCTGCTGGCGGTCACCGCGATCTACCGCCGCGTGCCGTACTGGCCGGCGCTGGGTGTGCTTTCGGCCGCCGCGTTTATCGCGGGGCTGTTTATCAACCCTCCGTATGGTTTTGCGCCGGAAGACAACCTGGCCTACGCGCGCTTTGTGCGCCTGCACCTGGAGGGAATCCATCAGCTTGAGCGCCGCTACCCCGGAGCGACGGTGCTGACCGCCTGGCCGATGAGCGACGAACTCACCCGCCCGGAGCTGGGCTACGTGCGGCAGCCGTGGGAAGTGGTCCCGATCGACGACTTCACCGCCGCCCAGATTGCCCTCGCAGCCCAGGAGCCGGAGAAATACTCCGCCGCGCTGGTCTTCTCAACCAAATACGAACCCGCCCGTCCCCTACTGAGCCGGGGACTCTTCGGCGAAGCCACTGACGAGAAGTACTTCGGCCTCCACCACGATCTGACGCCGGAAGCAATCGCCAGCCAACTCGGCGGCGACCTCGTGTGGAAGCGCTCGGACGACGGCTTCTGGGTGGGGCTGATCCGATTCAACCGGCAGGTGGAGGCGCGGCTGGAGCCGGCTTTCATCCACAACTAAGGTTTTCGACTCGGGTGGCCGCGGTCTGAGGCGCGGACGAGGACGTCCGCGGTCGCCGCGGCGACCCGGCCAGGAGGCCGGCGGTACTTGGCTTCCTACAACCTCTTGCGGAGAAATTCGAAGACCAGGTAGCCGATGAGGGCCGATACGATGGCGATGGCGAAGTTTGTGCCCGTGAAGATGTCATGGAGCGCCCAGAGAAACGTCTTCCCCTTCCCGGCAGCGCCATTGAACTCGCCCATCAAAAGGTTCGAGTAGAAGAGAAAGACGATGAAGGCAACCTCGACCACGGCGCGCGCGACGGGGCTGAACCTCTCATTTCTGGTCCCATTTTTGGTGAGCAAGTGCGCCATGGTGAATTCATCATAACTGCCGGCGAATCAGAAACCCATAAAAACCGGCGGATGCCCGTTTCGTCCAGCCGGTGACGCGCCTTTCATCCGACCGGGACGATGCGTTCAAGCTACTGCGGGGGCGCGACAGCCTATAATCAGCCTGTTGTGCGGAATTTCTGCTCATTCCCGCCTGTCGGCTTCGCGGGGCGCGCCGCTGCTTTGGCCGTAGCTGCCTTTCTTTGCTCGATAACGCCTGGCGCTCGTGCGCAGTCGCCTGTCGATCCGACCGCCGGACTTTCGGAAGCAGGCAGCGGGCGTGTGCTTCTGGTTTTGCCCTTCGATAACCGCAGCGGCCAACCCAATCTCGAATGGGTCCGCGAAGCCGCCGCCGAACTGCTCAGCAGCCGTTTCGCCTCGGCCGGTTTTGAGCCCACCAGCCGCGCCAGGCGTGTTTACGCGCTCGACCACCTGGGATTGCCCGCCGGTTTTCAGCCCTCCCGCGCGAGCTCCATCAAGCTGGCGCAGACGCTGGATGCGGATTCGGTGGTGGTGGGCGACTTCAAGACCGACGGCTCCGAGCTCGTGGTGGAGGCGCGGCTGGTCGACGTCCCGCACCTGAAAATGGGTGAACCAGTGACGGCCCGGGGCGAGATGCGCAACCTGATCGACGTCTTCGACTCTCTGGCCTGGAAGCTTACTGGACAGCTCGATCCCTCCCTGACGGGAAGCGAGGAGACCTTTCTGGCAGCGGGCAAAGATCTGAGGCTGGACGCCTATGAGCAGTACATCCGCGGGGTTACGGAGACCGACCAGGAAGAGCGGCTGCGTCATCTCGAGCAGGCTGTCAAGCTCAGCCCCGGGTTTACTCCCGCCTGGATGGCCCTGGGCCGGGAGGAGTATCTGGAACAGCAGTACGACCAGGCGGCGCAGGCATTCGCCAAGGTCGGGCGCGACGATAGCGATGCCCTTGAGGCCGGTTTCTACCGCGGCCTTTGCCTGGTCTTTTCGGGCAGCTACGCCGAAGCCGAGAATGCCTTCACCGAGGTTGCTCGCATTCTGCCGCTGGCAGCGGCGGTTAACGATGAAGGAGTGGCTGTGAGCCGCCAGGGGCACGATGCAACCAGTCTGTTCGTGCAGGCTGCCGCGGCCGACCCGGGCGACGCGGACTACCACTTCAACCTGGCATTAAGCCTCCATCGCCTGAAGAACACCGCCGCGGCCCTCAACGAAATGGCGCAGTGTCTGAAGCTGCGGCCCAGCGACAGCGAAGCCCAGTCGCTGGAACAGGCGTGGAAGAAATCCGCGCCGCCAGACGCCGCCGCCGCAAGCGCTTCGGCGGCCGATCCGCTGGAGCGGATCGAGCGCAGCTTCGACGAGCAGGCCTTTCGCCAGGCCGCCTCCATGCTGGACCAGATGGATGCCGCGCGCATGGCCGCACTTTCGCCGGCCGAGCGCGCTCAAAAGCTTTCCGCGCAGGCTAAAGGGTACCTCGATCGCGGCCTTTTGCTGGAGGCCGAGCGCCTGTATCAAGAGGCTGCGAATGCCGATTCGAGCTTTGCCGAGCCCCGTGCGGGGCTGGCGGAGGTCAGTGAGCGGTCGGGCGACGCGGCGGCCGCCCGCGAGGAAGCGCAGGCGGCCCTGGAAATTGGCGCCTGCGCGGATGCCGACCTGGTGCTGGCGCGGCTGGATCTGGCGGCGGGCGCTCTGAGCCAGGCCGGCGCCGAAGCCGGCGAAGCGCTCCGGCTTGAACCTGCCAACCAGGATGCGCAGCAGATTCTGAGCCAGGTTCAGGCCCAGGCGGGCCAGCAGAAATGAGGCCGGCCGACGGCAAAGGGGCGCAAAAACGAGAGAGAATAGAGTCCGAGTTGCTGCCGGAAGGGAGCGCGCCATGAATCAGCAGCTTTGCAAGGGCAGAACCGTCTTCACGCTTTTCCATGCAGGGTTCCTGGCCTTCTTTTGCCTCACTTTAATCCCCGTTGTTTCGGGCAGCCGCCTATCGGCCCAGGGCGCGCCGGTTGTCGACAAATTCGTTCTTGATGACACCATCCAGCCCGTCAGCGCGTCGCAGTTTGAGCGAGCCCTCACCCAGGCCGGTTCCGACGGCGCTCAGGCGCTGCTGGTTCAGATGGACACTCCCGGCGGGCTGGTGGAATCCATGCGCGCCATCGTCGGCAACATTCTGCGCTCGCGCGTGCCGGTGATCGTTTATGTCTCTCCCTCGGGCGCGCGCGCCGGTTCGGCGGGCTTCTTTATTCTGGAAGCGGCTGACGTCGCCGCCATGGCTCCCGGCACCGAGGCGGGCGCGGCCCACGTGGTGTTCGAGTTCGGGAAGCCCGACACGACCGAAGAGCAGAAGGTGGAAAACGACGCCGAGGCCTTCCTGCGCTCCTACGTCGTCCGCCGCGGCCGCAATGCCGATGCCGCCGCCGCGGCCCTGCAGTCCTCCCACTCTTACACGGTCGATGAGGCGCTGAACCAGCATCTGATCGACGCTGTGGCCAATAGCGACGCGGAATTGCTGAACAAGCTGGAAGGGCGAGAGATCACGCGCATGGACGGCTCCAAAACCACTCTTCACCTGGCCGGCGCGAGCATCCATGACCTACGCACTTCGTTGCGCGACAGCGTGCTTGACTGGCTTGTGAATCCCAATATCGCGCTGCTGTTTCTGGTGGGCGGAGCGCTGCTGATCTATCTCGAGTTCAATACTCCGGGAACGATCGTCCCGGGCGCGCTGGGCACGGTGATGCTTCTTCTGGGAATTTTCGGACTCAATCTGCTGCCCATCCGGTTCGCGGCCGTTCTTCTGCTGCTGGGGGGAATGGCGCTTCTGGTGCTGGAAGCCAAGTTCGGTGGCCACGGGGTGCTGGCCAGCGCGGGCATTCTGTGCCTGATCTTCGGAGCGCTTACTCTGGTTGCCGCGCCGATTCCGCAGTTGGGGGTGAACCCGCTGGTGGCCATCGCCCTGGGCCTCGCCTTCGGCGGAATTACCGTTTTTCTGCTGCGCCTGGTGGTTCGCGCCCGACGAAGGAAGGCCCTGATGGGAGCCGATGCCCTGGTGGGCCGCGCGGCCACCGCCATGGAGCCGCTCTCGCCCGAGGGGCACGTCATGGTGGAGGGCGAAATCTGGCGTGCCGTAGCCGCCGAGCCTGTGGCAGCCGGCGCCAGAGTGCGCGTCGTCAGCCACGAACAGCAGTTGCTGAAGGTGGTTCCGGCCGGAGGGCCCGTTTCTCCTCAGCCGCCGGGATAGGGTTGTGTGGAGTGGGTTCCCCATTCCAGCGACAAAAACAAACGACGTCGCGAGGGTGGGGAGCCGGCCTCCCCATACCGAAAAGCAACTGCAGATCCTTCGACTCCCTCCGCTACGCTCCGGTCGCTCAGGATGACAAGCGTTGGGGGCGGCGCGGTACACGGTGCCAGACATCTGGTTTACAATCCCTGCTGAGTGAGGAAAGTCCCATGACACCGACCGATCTGCCTATTCCCGCGCTGATTGTCATCGTTATTGTTGTTCTCTACCTGCTGAACTCCATCAAGATTCTCCGCGAGTACGAACGCGGAGTGATCTTCCGGCTGGGCCGCGTGCTGCCGCAGGCCAAGGGTCCCGGCATTATTCTTGTCTTCCGGCCGATCGACCAGATGGTGCGCATTTCGCTGCGCCAGGAAGTGCTCGAGGTCCCGCCCCAGGACATCATCACCCGCGACAACGTCACCCTGAAGGTGAACGCGGTGGTTACGCTTTATGTGGTCAACCCCAACGACGCAGCCATCAAGGTGTCCAATTACGTCTACCAGACCTCGCAGTTCTCGCAGACCACGCTGCGCTCGGTGCTGGGCGAGGTGGAGCTGGACGAGCTGCTGAGCCACCGCGAGAAGCTCAATCTGAAGATCCAATCCATCATTGACCAGCGGACGGAACCGTTCGGGGTGAAGGTGGTCTCGGTGGAGGTGAAGCAGGTGGATCTGCCGGAACAGATGCTGCGCGCCATCGCCAAGCAGGCCGAGGCAGAGCGCGAGAAGCGGTCCAAGATCATCCACGCCGAGGGCGAGTTCAGCGCCGCGCAACGGCTGGTGGACGCAGCCGCACTGATGGCGACGCAGCCCATGACTCTGCAATTGCGTTATCTGCAGACGCTGGCCGACATCGGCGTGGAGAAAAACACCACGATCGTTTTTCCGCTGCCGCTGGAGATGATGACGCTGCTCAACAAAGTTTCGGCCGCGTTGAAGCCGGAATCCGGGCAGCCGTAAACGCCAAAAGCCGTTGCAGCCTCACGTGGACTCGTCGCGGCGAGCCGGAAAACGAGCTTTGTCCGCGCCTGTAGATCCGGGGGGAATCGGCCTATGAGCCGGTTTGTTGAAGACGAGGAGCGCGAAGCGGCCGAACCCCGGCGCGACACGGAGCTTACGCTGGGCGTCGGCTCCCTGATCGGCCTCTTCGCCTGCCTCGTCCTTCTATGCGCACTGTGCTTCTGGCTGGGTTACGCCATGGGGCGCCGCGGCACGGAATCTTCGCTGACTGCCAGTTCGCAGGCGGCGCAGGGCGCGGCAACCGCAATGCCTTCAGCAGGTACCGCAGCCAAGCCTTCGGCCTCCGATGCCTCCGGTCAGAGCGCAACAGCGTCTCCCTCGGAGGCTGCCGATTCGGAGGCAGAGAATTCCACGGCATCGAGCGCTGCTGGGGCAACCCCCGCCCAGGGACCTGCCGCAGCTGCGCAGCCCAAGCAGCCACCGAACCAGGCAGTGCCGCAGCAGCCGCTGGGGGCCATGGCGCAGGCGCCCGTTCAGACGGCCGCGCAAACGCCGGCTCAGACGCCGGCGCAGGTGCACCCCGCGCTGACGGCGGCTACGACGGCGCAGACTGCTGCTTTGCCGGCTGCTTCGGCCGTCCAGCCGGCGCTGGCTTCTGATACGCAGCTCATGGTGCAGATCGCCGCCCTCCGCAGTTCCGACGATGCGGCGGTGCTGGTGAGCGCCCTGCGCAAGCGCGGCTATGAGGTCAACGTGCGGCGCGAGCAGAGCGACGGTTTCTACCACGTCCGCATCGGGCCTTTCCGGTCGCGCGCCGATGCCGAAACGATGCGGAACAAGCTGCTCAACGACGGGTACAACGCCGTCGTACAGCCGTAGACCCTTGTTCGCGAGATGATCTTCCGGGAAGCAATGCGACTCTAATTCGCGTTTAGGTCACCACCGTATCCCTCGTTCCCTGGCTCTACCGCATCCGCTCCGGCAGGCCCGACGCGATGGCGGCCCGCACAGCCTTCAGCAGCTCATCGCGCGTGCGGAAATCGGCCGGGTTCACGGGCGGGTGAAAAACCACGTGGGCCGTGCCGCGGCGGATGCGCAGCGCGCCCCTGGGCAACATCTGTTCGGTTCCGTAAATCGAGACCGGAATGCAGAGAGTGCCAGACTGTTTCGCAAGGAAAAACGATCCCTTCTTGAAGGCCTGGAGCCGTCCATCGCGCGAACGGCTGCCTTCGACGAAGGTCGTCATGTGCACTCCCTTGGCCAAAGCCTTGCGCGCGGCGGCGATGCTTTCCTTGGCGCTGTCGATGTGCCCGGCGCGGTCGACGGGAATTAAATCGGCCAGCTTCATTCCGTAGCCGAGAACCGGAACCTTCATCAGCGAGCGCTTCAGGAACACCGAGGTGCGGCCGGGAATCAGCGGCAACAGCACCGGAGGGTCGAGATTGGAAACGTGGTTGGCCATGAAGATGCAGGCCCTGCCGGCGGGCACGAGCTCGCGTCCTTCGACCTCGATGCGGATGCCGGCCAGCCTTGTGCCGGTCCGCGTAATCCATAGGGCCACTTTGTAAAGGGCCGATATGTCGCCGGTCACAAGCGTCCAGGGGTAAAAAATGACCGCAGCCGGAATCCCCAGAACGAGCCAGGTCACAAGCAGAACGATGGAAGCGATCATGAGGCCAGCTCATTGCCAACGTGCCGGCCTTCGCCAAATCGCACGCGCAAACGGAGAGGGAGTTTCTCGTAGATTCCGTCGAATCCGCCGTTGGATAGAATTGCCACAACGTCGCCGGCCCCAAGCCGCGGTGCAATGGCCTCGACGATGGCATCGGCGTCCTTGTAGACGGCGGCCTCTCTGCCCTGCGCACGAAGCGCGGCGACAACTTCGTCCGGATGCAGGCGCTCAACCTCGGGAATCTTTTCCTGCTGATAGACGCCGGCCAGGGCCACGAAATCGGCCAGCTGCAGACTTTCCACCAGATCGCCTGCCAGCACCTTGCGGCGCAGGGTGTTCGACCGCGGCTCCAGCACGGCCCAGAGGCGCGAGTGCGGATAGACGGCGCGCAGCGTCTTCAGTGTTTCGCGAATCGCCGTGGGATGGTGGGCAAAATCCTCGATCACCGTCACGCCGCCGATTTCCGCGCGCACCTCCAGCCTTCGCTTCACGCTGCGGAAGGTGGCCAGCGCTTCGACGATCGCCTCTTTCCCGATGCCGCACCCAGCCGCGAGGGCCGCGGCCGCCGTGGCATTCAGCGCGTTGTGCTCGCCAGCGAGATTCGTTTCGATTCCGGCCCACAGTGAGCCTTCGCGCCAGATCTCCCAGCGCATCGACTTCGCGCCCTGACGCAAGTTCCGGAGCTGCCACTCGGAATGCGGCGAGAATCCGTAGCGCTGGACGCGGCTGAGCGCCCGCGCAACGCATTCCGACACGTTTTCGCTGCCGTCCCAGGCCACGATGAGGCCGCGGCGCGGCACCAGGTTCACCAGCCGTTTGAACGCCGTCTTCACGGCTTCGAGGTCCGTGTAAATGTCTGCGTGGTCGAATTCAACGTGCGTCAGAATCAGCGCGTCGGGGAAATAGTGCAGGAACTTCGGCCCCTTGTCGAAAAAGGCCGTATCGTACTCGTCGCCCTCGAGGATGAAGGCGCGCGTGGGGCGTAACTGGAAGCTCGTTCCGAAATTTTCGGCCACGCCGCCGATCAGGAACGACGGCTCCAGCGACGCATCGTCTTTTGCGGCCGTCTGGTAGATGCAGGCCAGCATGCTGGTCGTCGTGGTCTTGCCGTGCGTGCCGGCCACTACCAGCGACTCGCGCCCTTGCAAGAATTCCTCGCGCAGCAGGGCAGCCATCGAAGTAAAGGGAATGCGCTCGTCGAGCACGCGCTCCACTTCGGGATTGCCGCGCGAGAGAGCGTTGCCAATGACGACCAGATCCGGCCTCGGCTCGAGATTCGCTTCCGCGTAGGGCTCCATCACGCGGATTCCGAGACCGCGCAGCAGATCGCTCATGGGCGGGTAGGCGGCCTTGTCGGAACCTGTAATGCGACGCCCCTGAAGCTGTAGCAACCCGGCCAGGGAGGCCATGGCCGTGCCGCAGATTCCGCTCAGATGAATGTGCCGCCGTGCCTCACAGGCCGGTTGCCCAGTTAGCTGTTCCACTCAGGTCCTTTATTCGTGCAAGGGATTTATCGTTCGTCACCAGCACCGCGCCAATCGCAATTGCGTGGGCTGCAATCATCATGTCCAGTTCTGCCAGAGTGGATCCTTTGGCTTCCAGTTTTGCTCGCAATTCTCCGTAGGCGGCTGCTTCCCTGCTGCCCCAGGGGAGGATACAGAACTTGAGCAAAAGGTCTTCCATGGCCCTGCGCAGGGAGTGAGCTTCGGGCCGCTTGGCCAGTCCGTAGCGGATCTCAGCTTCGGTGATCGACGAGATGCACGCAAGCTCCCCCTTGCCTAGCGCTTGCAAACGCGCGCGCGGAGCTGCCGGTTTTCCTTTCGCAACATAGCTCACCGTGTTGGTGTCGAGCAGGTAGGTTACACTCATGACCGTTTCCCGCGAGAGGGGGCTTTTCGGGCAAAGAGAGCCTCGAGTGTTGGCCTGGGCGTGGGCGGCCGTCTGTCGCGTTCCGCGTCGGAGAGAAAACCGGCCGGAACCCGGGCTTCGTCAAGAGCGGCGAAGACTCTGCTCCATGTTCCGGGTCCCTCAGAGAGAATGATGTCGCCGCTGCGTGGATCCCGGCGAATGGATACTTCACGTGAGCGGAACCGAAAGGGGCGCGGTATGGTCACATGCTGGCTTCGCCCGCTCATGAATACTCTCGCTTTTTCTGCTTCTGGCATCCCCGCCTCCTTGCTATATATCATGCTTTATAGCGTGCCCAGGGTCAAGCGTTTCGGTCGATGACTGTCCGCGCTCTCATTCTACTGCTGCCTCCAGGATGTGGAGCTGAGGCGACGCGTCAAGGCGAAGCTCCGCCTCTACTCCAAATGTCAGCGTGACATTTTCCCGCGAGACGTGCCCACTGCGCAAGCCGATTGCGATCGGACCCTCGAAGCCGTCGAGCGCGTTCAGGATGGCTTCATCGAGCAGTTGGGGCTCGGATCCGGGCTGCAGGCAATCCAGCATTTCGCCGAAGACGATTCCCGTAACGCCCCCAAGCTTGCCCGCCGCGCGCAACTGCCACAGCATGCGGTCTACCTGGTAGGGCTTCGCGCCCACGTCTTCGAGAAAGAGCAGCTTGCCCTCGGTCGCAGGCTCCCAAGGCGTGCCCACGAGCGAGGCCAGAATGCTCAGGCACCCTCCGTAGAGCACGCCCCGCGCCACGCCCGGCTTGAGCACGCGCAAGCCCTCGGCCGCGCCCACGCTGTACAGCTCTCCGCCCAGCGCAGCACGGAAGCTCTTGAGGTGCACGCCATCGTCAAGATAAAAATCCGCGGCAGCCATTGGGCCGTGAAAGGCAGGCAGGCCGATTTTGTCGAGCAATCGCAGTTGCACTCCCGTCAGATCGCTGTAGGCAAAAAACGGTTTGGGATGAGCTGCGATGCGATTGAGATCCACGCCGGCGAGCAGATAATTCGATCCGTAACCGCCGCGCAGGCTCATCACAGCAGCGGCCGTCTCGTCTTCAAAGGCCGCGTGAAGATCTTCAAGGCGTTCCCTGGCGGTTCCGGCGAAATATAGCGGGCCGCGCGCCAGCGCATGCGCCGCCGCCTGCGGCACGAAGCCCAGTGCGCGAAGCGCCGCGAATCCCCGCTCCACGCGCTCGGCCTGGGCGAAGCTGGCCGGAGCGATCACGCAGATCGCCGCACCGGGACCGGCCGCCGGCGGTTTCAGCAAGCCCATGCCTGGCCTCGCGCAATCAGCGCCGCGGGCCCGGTGAGCCACAGCTCCGTTCCCGGCCCGCTCCATTCCACCATTTGCTCGCCGCCGGGCGCCACAACGGCCAGCGGAGAAACCCGCCCATGCAGCGCCAGAGCGGCGGTTGCCGATGCCGAGCTGCCCGTGCCCGACGACGTGGTCGGCCCCACTCCGCGCTCGAAGATTCGTATTTCGATGGCCTTCTTCCGTGTCAAACGCGCGAACTCCACATTCGTTTGCCCGGGAAAGCCGGGATGTACGCAGATCTGGGCTCCGATCTCCTGCCAGCTGCGCCCGGCGACAGAAAATTCGGCATTGTCGACGAGAATGACAAAGTGCGGATTGCCTGTGGAAACTTCGATGCCCGCAATCTCCGTGCCGTCAGCCAGCCTGACGGTGCGCAGCTCAAAGTGCGGAACGCCCATGGCCGTGGTGACGTCCACGATGAAGCCGCCGATTTTATGCAGCTTGTTGACCCGGCATATGCGCACTCCGGCATCGGTCTCGATGTTCAGCTCGTCGCCGGGCTTTGACTTCAGCTCCTCGGCCATCCACGCCGCCACGCAGCGCGTCCCGTTGCCGCCGATCTCGGCGACGGAGCCGTCGGCGTTGTGCAACTGGATGCGCCCTGCCTTTGCGCCGGTCCATTTGAAAAACTCCACGCCGTCGGCGCCAATGCCGGTATTCCGGGCGCACAGGCGCCGCGTCAGCTCCACGCGGTCATGGCCGCGCGCCGCCTTTTCATCGACGATCAGAAAGTCGTTGCCGCAGGCATGCGCCTTTGCGAAAGGAATCAATCTGCCTCCGCTTTGCGATTTTCAGGGCCTAAAAAGATCCTTGCAACCGATTCTATGCCCGATGCTAACACCGCTCAGGGACGCCTGCCGGAATAGCGATCCGAGAGGTAAATCGTCCCTGAGGGCAGCCCGCGCGCCGTGAATCGCCCTACGGCTCTCAACCCTTCGGGATGCGCCTTCACCGCGGTGTCGATTTCATCGCCGTCGAAGGCCACAACGATTGCGGCACTCGAGGCGGGTGCGTCCAGAGCCGACCAGTACAGGCCAAGATCGCTTTCATTGATCGTCTGGCGCAGCGGAATTCCGGTTCGCGAGACCAGTTCGGGATAAACAGAGGTTTCCATCAGCACGGGCGTTCCCGGCCGCGATGCGACGAGCGCCTTGAGCGCCGGAGGAATCGCCTCGTCATAGGGCAGGCGCGCTTCGAGGTTCTTGGTTCCTTCAACGTAAACCAGCGGATGGCCGCGCAGGACTGCATAAGCGTTGGCAGCCGCGAGCGCAAGGAGCACGGCTGCGGCAGTTGCAGCCCACTGCGGCTTGAACTCGCGCACCGCGCCGATGATGAACCGCGCCGCAAAGCCCAGCCCCAGCGCCAGGGCCGGCAGAAGCTCCATGCCGTAGCGCGTGTTGTACCACGAGTGCGGCCACCACACAGGCAGGAAGATCGGAACCCAGTTGTAGGCCACCGACCAGGCGTAGAAGGGAACCGGCAACCACAGGAGAAGCGCCCACGCGAAGGCTCGTTTCCGCTCCAGCAGCCATCCCGCCGCCGTTCCCAGGGCGGCGAGGGCAAGCATCAGATTGCCCCAGGCGCTCGCGGCAGCGTCCATTTCAACGATCTTCAAATAGAACAGCAGTCCCACCCACGGGTCGTGCCAGCCTGGATGCGGTGGCCAGCCGGTTGCCGTTCGCAGTTCGATGACTTTCGCCGAGTAAGGCCCGCGTGCAAAGTAGAGCCAGTCGCCAAATGCCACGGAGTTGTAAACAAACCACGCGATGGGAGCGGCGGCCAGCGCCGCGGCGCCGATCCAGAAGCTGAGCGAAGCGAGACGGCCGCGCCTCCAAAGCACGATTCCCATCGCCGTCCACGCCAGCAGCGCCATTACCCAGCCGTCGTAGCGCGTGAAGATGGCCGCGACCAGAGCAGCCGCGATATAACCCTGGAGCCGTGCGCTGCGGCGATGGTCAACATTGACGCTCGCAGGATCGAGGCTCGCGGGGTCGAGACTCGCGGGGTCAAGACTCGCGCGCCACTCCACCAGCCAGAGCGCCACCCAGATCGATTCGCAGAGGAAGAGCGGCTCGGTCATGGCCGTCGTCTGCAGGTAGAGCAGATTGGGGTTGAGCGCGAAAAAGATGAGCGTCAAGGCTGCCGCCTGCGGGCGCAGCCAGCGGCGCGCCAGCCGGTAAAGCCCGGCGCAACCGGCCAGATAGACCAGCACGGAGGGGATGGTTCCGGCCAGCCCATTGGCCCACCACGCGTAGACCTGGACGAAGGGCAGCATTAGCAGATGAGGCAGCGGAAGCCACACCGATCCGAGCTGCGAGATGCGCGGGGTGCGCGAATCGAAGATGCGCCTTGCGATGTGCAAATGGGCGATGGCGTCGCCGTAGTTCAGTTGCGCGCCATGGCGCCAGCTCCAGGCCACAGCAGCCATCGAGGCCACGAAGCAGGCGGCAAGAACGGCCGCCATCTCCGCGCGCGAAATGCCTTTCTCAGTCGCCCACCGGCGTTGCGGACCCGAGGTGGATGAAGCGGTGGCGGCATCCCCGGTCCCCAAATGCGAGGGACCGGGGGCACCCATGCTGGTGGCTTGGTCAGGCTGTTCTTTCTCAGTCAAGGTGCGTCAACTCGCGGAAGTGGGCGAAGCGCTCGTCGATCTCGCGGCGCGTCAATTGCGCGATGCGCTCGGTGCCGAATCGCTCCACTGCAAACGAGCCCATTACGCTGCCGTAGAAGATGGCGCGGCGGAAATCGGCCGGCGTCAATGGGCCTTTTGCGGCGACTGAGGCCAGATAGCCGAAGAAGCCGCCTGCAAAGCTGTCGCCAGCTCCGGTCGGATCCACTACTTCTTCCAGAGGCATGGCCGGAGCCCGGAAGGCTTTGATCGCGCCTTTTTCCGAGCCGTAGAAAAGCGTCGCTCCGTATTCGCCGTGCTTGATGACGAGCGAGCTCGGCCCCATCGCCATGATGGTCCTGGCAGCCTGCATCAGATTGTTGTTGGCGGCCAGCATGCGCGCCTCGGTGTCGTTGATCAGCAGCAGATCCAGCCCCTTGAGCACTTCAAGCAGCGCAGGCCGGTGGCCCTGGATCCAGTAGTTCATGGTATCGCCGGCCACGAGCTTCACTTGCGGCATGGCTTCTCGCACGCGCCGCTGCAGCACCGGATCGATGTTGGCAAGAAAGAGAAATTCAGAGTCGCGATAGGCGTGGGGGATCTTCGGCTCGAAGGAGGCAAAGACGTTCAGCTCGGTAGCGTGGGTTTTGGCTTCGTTCAGGTTCTCCATGTAGGAGCCCTTCCAGAAGAAGCTCTTACCCACGGCGCGCTCGATGCCGCGCGTGTCGATATTGTGAGCCTCGAACACCGCCTCCTGCTCGGGGCCGAAGTCCTCGCCGACCACGGCGATCACGCGGACCTGGGTAAAGAAGCTGGCCGCCAGCGAGAAGTGCGTGGCCGCGCCGCCCAGGCAGCGTTCGCGGCAGCCTGCGGGGGTTTCAATCGAATCGTAAGCAACGCTGCCAACTACGGTGATGGACATTTCTTCCTCTTCGCCAATGCTCTTCTCGATCACGCGGAGTATTCACAATGAAGAGCAAATTCAAAAGCAACCGCAGATCCTTCACTCCGCTTCGCTACGTTCAGGATGACAGCTTTGTGGTAGCTCCCGCCCTTTAGTCCCGACCAAAAATCCGTTAACTGCCAAGGTATTTCCCAAACAGCAGCGCCACCCGCTCCTTCGTCTTTGCCGGAATCAGATCCGGGCGGGTCATGATGGCGTACTTTGCCGCCGAGGCGCAGGCGCAGGTGCGGGCGACTTCTGACGTGGGGGGCAGCGCGGCCACGGCCGCTTTCACCACCTTGCAGGCGTTGTCGGCGTTCTTGTTGAGGACGGCCACGATCTGCTCGACGGAGACGTCTTCCTCGCTCTCGTGCCAGCAGTCGTAATCGGTGATCATGGCCACGGTGGCGTAGCAGATTTCGGCTTCGCGGGCGAGCTTGGCCTCCTGCAGGTTGGTCATGCCGATTACGTCGGCGCCCCAACTGCGGTAGAGGTTCGATTCGGCGCGCGTGGAAAACTGCGGGCCCTCCATGCAGACGTAGGTTCCCCCCAGCTTGCCTACAATGCCCAGGCTGGCGCAGGCGTCGGCCGCGGCCTTCGCCACAGTGGCGCAGACCGGGTCGCCAAAAGTTACGTGGCCCACAATGCCTTCGCCGAAAAACGTGGAGGCGCGGTGGAAGGTGCGGTCGATGAACTGGTCGGGGATGACGAAATCGGTGGGCTTGTGTTCCGCCTTGAGCGAACCCACGGCTGAGAGCGAGAGGATGCGCTCGACGCCAAGTTTCTTGAAGGCGTAAATATTGGCCCGGAAATTCAGCTCCGAGGGCAGGATGCGGTGCCCGCGCCCGTGGCGGGCAAGAAAGGCCACCCGCCGCGGCGGGCGCCCTTCGAGTTCGCCTAAAACAAATGCGTCGGAAGGCTCACCGAAGGGCGTTTCCACGCGCACTTCATGAATGTTCGTGAATCCGGGCATCGAATAGAGACCGCTGCCGCCGATGATGCCGATTTCTGCTTGCGCCAAAGTGTGCTCCTTGCGAAAGTGTGCAGGGGCTAAAGCCCCTATCTTGCTTCCTTAATGATCGGCCCGGCTGAAGCCGTGCCCTTTTTACAAAACCGAGCGTTCAGCAGCTCCGCTTGAGGTACATCCCGGGCTGGCTGAAAAAACCAAATTATCGGCGAACATCAAGTCCGTCCACCGAATGGTCACCGTCCGAGCCTCGCTTCGGGAAGAGCCGGAAGATCGTGGCCAGCGCGAACCCCTCAAACAAGAACACGGGAAAGGAGATCAACATGTACGGAACCTTTGAAAACTCCTCTTTAAGACAGCCAATTGTCCAAATATCAGGAATAAGCAAAGCTCCAAAAAATGCCAAAAGCCAGCACGGCCCGGCGCTCGTATGGACCATAGCGGCCAAGCACAACATGAGAGGTCAAACGGGCAATAAAGAAGAGCAGGGACCCGATTGGAATGCAGAGCAGAAGTGCATAAGAAATCGGCATCCTCTTTCCCTCTTCACGCCTTTCACTAGTCCCTAGTCCCTCAGTCCCTACCGCTGATTCACCAGCCTCATCGTCTCCATGAACACGTCGCCGTCGATGGTCAGGCTTTTTGCACTGATTTTGTCCATGGTGTCCTGCGCGGTGTGGTGATAGCTGTTGTTGGGCCCGTAGTCGAGGTCGATGACGTCGACGCATGGCACCTTGCGCTCAACGAACGGCAGATGGTCGTCCTCGACCGGCATTTCCTTCTGGAAGAAATACCGCTCGTAACCGAAGCGCTTTGCCGCCTGCCCCACCAGGTCGAGCAGCCATGGGGTCGAATTGGTTTCGCGCTGAATGTCGAGGTCCTTGTCGCCGATCATGTCGGCCAGCAGAAACGCCTTGATCTGCTTGAGCGTGCCGTCGCGGTCCCACTTTGCGGCCAGGTGGCGGCTGCCGTAGGTCGAATCCGAGTGGGACCAGCATTGCAGGCACTCGATCGCCTCTTCGCCGTCGAAGAAGACCAGCCACACGGAGTAGCCGTCGAGCTTGTGGCCGTTGGCTGTTTGCGCGTGAAGCCGGTCGCCAATGGCCATCAGCAGGCCGGTTGTGGAGGCTCCGTCGTTGGCGCCCACGTAGTTGATGTTCTTGAGCGGGTAATTCGTATCGTAGTGCGAGGCCAGCACGATCACGCCCGGCTTCGTTCCCTGATAGCGCACGATGAAGTTGCGCAAGGGCACAGGGCCGATGGGCGCATTGGCGGTGAAAGCGTCCTCCTCGACGGTGTCGTGAGCAGCGGCAAAGTGGGAGCGGAGAAACTGCTCGGCCTGCGTGTGGCCCGGACCGGTGGGCCAGCGGGGGCCGATGGCGGCGAACCGGCGCGCGTACTCAAGCGCCTTTGCGCCGTCGAAGTGGGCCTGAGCGGGAAGCGAGGCGGGCGCGAGGAGCGCGATCAACAGCCCAAACGCAAGCGCGAGTGGTTTCCCGGGTCCCCAAATGCTAGGGACCCGGGGCACCCATCTTTGCACCAGCATTCGTGATTTCCCAGGTCTCAAAATCGAGACCCGGGGCACCCATCTTTGCACCAGCATTCGTGATTTCCCAGGTCTCAAAATCGAGACCCGGGGCACCCATCTTTGCACCAGCATTCGTGATTTCCCAGGTCTCAAAATCGAGACCCGGGGCACCCATTTTTGTACCAGCATTCGTGGTTTCCCAGGTCTCAAAATCGAGACCTGGGGCACCCATCTTTGCACCAGCATTCGTGATTTCCCAGGTCTCAAAATCGAGACCCGGGGCACCCATCTTTGCACCAGCATTCGTGATTTCCCAGGTCTCAAAATCGAGACCTGGGGCACCCACTGTTTTTTTCCAGGTCTCAGAATCGAGATCTCCACCCCACAAACTAAGACCTGTTTGTGGGGACCCCGGACCTGGGGCACCCGATTTTGTACCAGCGTTGCCGCGCTAAAGCTGGACAGACTCATCCCGCCTGCTCCTTGCGCTTGCGCCGGGAGGGATGCACATACCATGCAATGCCGATTCCAAGCACATAGAGCGCAAGCATGGGAATCGCGTAGATGCACATCGTCCACGGATCGGGGCTGGGACAGATGATGGCGGCGACGACAAAGACGATCAGGATTGCGTAGCGGACGTTCTTCCACAGGAATTTGGGGCTGACGATGCCGAACAGGGCCAGGAAAAAGATGAGGATGGGCAGCTCAAAGCTGATGCCGAGGCCGAGAATGATGGAAAGGAAGAACCCCGTGTACTCGTCGATTGTGATGATGGAGGTGAATCCGCTGCCGAAGCCGAGGATGAGAATTTTGAGCGCGCCGGGAAGCACGAAGAAGTAGCCGAATGAGGCGCCGGTGAGAAAAAGGGCGATGGTGGCGGACATGAAAGGAACGACGAATCGCTTCTCTTTCTGATAGAGGCCGGGGGCGATAAAGAGCCACACCTGGTAGAGAATGAGCGGCGCGGCGAGGATTGCGCCGCCAAGCAGAGCCACCTTCAGATCGAAGTTCAGCGGATCCATGGGGTGGGTGTAGTTCAGCTTGATGCCGAGCCTGTTGAGAGGAGCTTGAAAAAAGTTGACGATAAGTTGGCGGAAGAACCAGCAAACAGCGAAGCCGCCCGCGAGAAAGAAGGCGGAGTGGACGATGCGCTTGCGGAGCTCTTCCAGATGCTCCATCAGGCTCATGCTGGGCAGTTCCGCGCGCTCGGCCAGATCTTTCCGGACCGTTTCCACTACTTCCGTCGTGTCAGCCATTGTGCGCCGCCGGCTCCGTCACCGCCTGGGTCTCAGCCGCTGCGGCTTTCTCGATGGGTGATTCTTCGCTAGCTTCTGTTTCCGCCTTCGCTTCTTGAGCCGCAAGTGGAGTATCGACGATGGCCGCATCGGCTGCGGCTGCCGGTTCGGCCTCGGCGCTCTCGACTGCATTGCCGGCCGAGCTGCCCGGCCGGTCCGCCGGCACAATCTCTCCCGTCGAAGGCGGTTGAAGCTGGAGGCCGGTCTCCCCGGCCTGAGTGCTTTCCGCCGGAGCCGCTGCTTCCGCATCCGGTTCCGCAGTTCCCGGGGGATTGAGATCAGCGTATGGATCGGGAGTGACGGCGGCCGCGAGCGGCGCGGGCGCGGCAAGCGCCGCAGCCTGGGCCTCCTGGGCCCGCTTCCGCGCTTCTTCCTGCTGCTGCCGGTCGTAATCGTCGGCCTTCTTCAACTCGTCTTCCATCTGGAATTTGAAATCGTTGGAGGCCTTTCGCAGCTCGAACATCAGCTTGCCTACCTGGCGGCCGATCTGCGGCAGCCGGCGCGGCCCAAAGACGACCAGCGCCAACAACATAAGGATCAGCGAATCCGCCATTCCCAGATTGGCGGCCTCAATAGGCGGCGAAACCATAGGCCTTTATGATAAATGGCTGCAACCTGCCCCTACAAATTCCCGGGTTACCGGCTGCGGAGCGGCTCCCCGGAAGCCGCTTCGGGCGAAGTTTGCTCGCCTGTGCTCTTTCCCGGCGCGGGTTTCTGGTGGCTGGATGTTAATTTCGCGTTACACTGATGTTGAGATGGGCCGCCCGGCCTGCCCGGCTGCTGCGTGAACCGGCCGGTTTCAATCGGGCGCCATTCTCAAGGAACGGACTGCAACAACTCCGCGGGTTTTTCCTGGTTTGGACAAGTGTCCTGGCCGGAACAAGCCTGCTGCAGCCCGAGCCTGCTTTCAACATCCCCGTCCGAAAGGACTGAAGGCGGAATAAGGTGAATTTGACTCTGGGCATGGCGACGGCGCCGCCGCCGCAAACAGGCAGTGGATGCTATCTCGAACTCCCCGACGAGGCTGCAGCCGAACGGATTGAAAGCGCGCGCGCCGAACTGAAAGGCGCGGCCGTGCTGCTGGGCCACCACTATCAGCGCGACGAGGTGATCCGCTTTGCGGACTTCACCGGAGACAGCTACAAGCTCTCGCTGGCCGCGGCGGAAACGGGAGCCCGGTACATAATCTTCTGCGGCGTTCACTTCATGGCTGAAAGCGCCGACATTCTGGCTCGCGCCGGCCAGCAGGTGATCCTGCCGGACCTGAACGCGGGCTGCTCCATGGCCGACATGGCCGAGATCTCGCAGGTTGAGGCCTGCTGGGAGACGCTGGAGCGGTACGGCCTGGCTGCCGAAACCATCCCGGTGACCTACATCAACTCGGCGGCGGCGATCAAGGCCTTTTGCGGCGAGCGAGGCGGGCTGGTGTGCACTTCAGCAAGCGCGCACAAGGCGCTTGAGTGGGCCTTCGCGCGCGGCCGCCGCGTGCTTTTCCTGCCCGACCAGCATTTAGGCCGCAACACCGGCCACAGCCATGGGCATTCCACTAAAAGATATGGTGGTCTGGGATCCCTGGGCGCTCGAAGGCGGCCAGTCCAAGTCGTCTCTCGCGTCAAGCCGCATGCTGCTGTGGAAAGGCCATTGCTCGGTGCACATGCGCTTCCTGCCCAGTCACGTGGACGAGGTTCGGGCAAAATATCCGGGCATTCAGGTCATCGTGCATCCGGAGTGCCGCTTCGAGGTCTGCCAGAAGGCAGATGCGCTGGGCTCCACGGAGCGCCTGATCAAACTGGTGGATGACGCGCCCGAAGGCTCGGCGTTCGCCGTTGGAACAGAGATTCACCTGGTGAATCGCATGGCCCGGCGCGCCGCCGAGCAGAATAAGAAAGTGATCACGCTGGACGACACCGGCTGCCTGTGCACCACCATGTTCCGCATCACGCCGCAGCACCTGGCCTGGGCGCTGGAAAACCTGGTGGACGGCCATGTGGTCAACCGCATCCAGGTGCGCCCGCGAGTCAAGCAGTGGGCAAAAGTGGCGCTGGACCGGATGATCGAGGCGGGAAGGTAAAACCAGGCAATAGGCAATAGGCAATAGGCAATAGGTCCGGCGCCTGTGGGGCGTTCCTCTTCACCGGTTTCTCTAAACAGATCACCGGCAATGCAAATTCAAGTTCATTGCAGGTTATCGTGTCGTTACAAGCTGTTACTTCCTCTGGGTGTAATAGGCAAGGCCAACCACTCGAATCTCTTAGCATGTATCCGGCAGGAAAGGCGCCGAAGACCGCCCATTTTCCTCTTGCGGGGCCGCCCCCGGGACGCGTAATCTTAGCGCGAATCCTTACAACCCTTGGAAATGGATGCAAAGAAAAGGAGATCTACGGGTATGAGCCTGATTAAGACACTTATGGGCAGAAGGCAATTTCTCGCCGCCGGCATGGCGTCGACCTGCGCGTTGACATGCAAGAAGATGATGGGCTTTGAAGCAAGTGCGGAAGAGAAGGCCGCCGCTGCCGCAGCCGCCGCGCCGGCCGGCATCAAAGCCGCGGTAGGCAATAAATGTCCTCACCTTCTGTCGCCTTTGCGGGTCAGAAACAGGGTTTTGAAGAACAGGATCGTCCATTCGCAATCTCCCAACTTCACCATGCAGGGCCCGGAGAACTACCCTACAGAGACCCTTAGAAACCACTATTTGAATATGGCCAAAAACGCGGCCATTGTCACCATGCCGACGATGTTCGGATCGTTTCCAAAGAAATATGTTTCAAAGGCCGACAACCTCGAAGACTACATATACGAAGCTGTGTACAGTTGGCAGCACATAGGAAACGATAAGTGGGAAGATATCCCTCCCGTATGGAACTACGTCGAGCGGATGATCAACGATATCCACACCGAAGGTTCCCTGGTCAACTGCTCTACCATTCCCAACAGCACGCGCAGCGGCGGCGGAAGTAATGGTTACTCTGTAGGGCCGGGCGAAGTTTCCGGCCAGAATAACATTGTCGGCATGCAAAAAGCGCAGCAGGCATTGCAGAAATTGCAGAGTGGCGGCGGAGTGGGACCCGCCGGAGCCGGCGGCGCCGGCAATCTCGGCACTCCCGGTAGCGCTCCCGGTGCTGCTCCCGGTGGCGGTCCCGGAGGGCCTGGCGGAGGTGCTTCCCGGAGTGTTGCGGAAATCGTGAAAGAAGCGAAGGAATTAGAGGCATTGGGCTATGACGTCTATCAGTCGAGGACTACTAATCGCGAGGCTTTAGAGGCGATTCGGAATGAAACCAATCTCATCATCTTCTCTTATCTCAGTTATGCAGCCTTTGGCACCGGCAAGAGTCAAGCCTCTGTCGGCATAAGGTATCCGAACCAGGCTACCGACGAGGAACTGGAAAAGGGCGTTGCAGATGTGCAAAAGCTTGAGGGCCTTGCCGACATCGTGTTTCTGCGCGCCGGCAGCGAGCATCCGAATAGCTTCACCCAGGACCAGGAGAAGCCGTGGAGCCTTGCTTACGCAGAGGCCGTCAAGAAGGCCGGCATCAAGATCATTACCTGCACGGGCGCCGGATTCCACAATCCTGTGCAGAACGACCGGTTCATCGCCGAAGGCAGGACCGACATGGTCGGCATGAATACGCCGATTTTCTGCGAACCGGACATGGTCAAGAAGCTGGCGGCCGGACACGCCGACGACGTGCTGCAGTGCTACATGTGCCAGGACTGCCACGCCATCAGCATGCTCAAGGGGCCGCATATCGCCATGTGCGACCTGAACCCCAAGTGGGGAACGCCGGCCTATAAGCTTGCGAGCATCACTCCGCCTTTGACTAAGAAGAAGGTTGCGGTGGTAGGCGGCGGACCCGCGGGCATGAAGGCCGCGCTGGTAGCTGCCGAAAGAGGCCACAAGGTAACTGTTTACGAGAAGAGCGACGCGCTTGGCGGTCTGCAAAAGTTCTCAGACTATAGCCAGTGGAGATGGAATCACAAGGTCTTCAAGGATTACCTGGTCCATCAGGTGAATAAGCAAGGGGTCGAGGTGAAATTGAAGACCGCCGCGACGCCTGAGATGATCAAGGCCGCGGGGTTTGACGCGGTCATCGTTGCAACCGGCTCCGAGATTGTGCCGCCCACCACGAAGGGCGCAAACACCTTCGATCTCATGACCTGCTACAGCAACAAGAAGGCCCTCGGCGAGAACGTGGTGATGATCGGCGCAGGCAAACTTGGTACCGAGGCAGCCATAGGCATCGTCAAGGACGGGCACAAGATCACAGTGCTGGCGCCCGGGGATGAAATGATCGAAGCGGAAGATTGCGGGCCGCACAACGTCGGCAACCAGGAAAGAATCTACAAGAACCATCCCAACTTCAAGTACTTCATGAACACCAAGGTCACGGATATTACCGGCGGCAAGATTACTTACACCGATAAGGACGGCGCCACTCAAACCATTCAGGCTGACAGCATCGTATTCAGCGCCGAGCCAAAGCCGAGAATGGACGAGGCGACGAAGTTTATCGGCTCGGCAGACCAGGTGCTTCTGGTCGGCGATTGCACGGGCACCGCGGGCAGAATTCACAAGACCATACGCAATGCATTCTATGTAGCGTCGCAGGTGTAAGAATGCCCGGACTCCTGCGGGCAGGGATGCCCGCAGGACAGCCGGCCGGGAGGCCGGCGCTACAATTCGGCAGCGATCTCGATGCCCCGTCCTTCCGAGGACGGGGCAGTTTTTTGAGCGTATCGCGTTTCCGTGAGCGCGGGCGAGGGCGAGCGCGGCTGCGCCGCTGCTTCTACACTCGAGGGAGAGGGACTTTTCCAAGAATGCGCTGCCTGATGCGTACCACTTACCGCTTTTCGCTCTCATTCGTTCGGCCGGCCTTGCTGATCGTTTGCTCGGTGTTTCCGCTTCTGAGTGTGGCGGTCCGGGCGCAGACCCTGCCTGCGTCTGCCGCGCAGCCCGCTTCGGTCGAAGACCGGCGCAAGGCCCTGGCGAGCGTGATCGACGACTACTGGCAGGATTGGCTGAAGCACGATCCCGAGTTTGCCTCCTCGATCGGCGAGAAGCGATACAACGGCCAGATCAGCGACTACTCGGTGGCCGCCATCAACGACAAGCTCGCCCGCGAGCAAAACTACCTGCTGCGGCTGGCTGCGATCGACACCACGGGTTTTACGGACCAGGAACAGATGAGCCATGAACTGCTGCTGCGCCGGCTGATGCAGGACCAGGAGGCCGCCGAGTTCAAAGAGTGGGAGATGCCGGTAAATCAGATGGAAGGCATCTACTCCACTTACCCGCAGCTCGCTGCGCAGTTGAGCTTTGCCACCGTCCAGGATTACGACGACTGGATTGCCCGCCTGCACCGCATCCCCACGGCCTTTGCGCAGGTGACGACGAATATGTCGCTCGGGATCGAGGAGAAACGCACGCCGCCCCGGATGCTGATGGAGAAAGCGCTCCCCCAGGTTCAGCAGCTCGCCGGGCAAAAGGCCGAGGACTCGCCGCTGGCCCTGCCGCTCAAGAAGTTTCCGGCATCGATTCCGGCCGCCGAGCAGGAGCGGATCAAGACCGAAATGCTCGACGCGATTTCGAAGGAGGTTCTGCCCGCCTACCTGCGCTTCGCCCGTTTTCTGGAAGTGACTTACATTCCCGCCTGCCGCACCGACATTGGCCTTTCTGCGCTGCCCAACGGCGACAGCTACTACCAGTTCCTCATCCGGCGCACGACGACGACAAGCCTGAGCGCCGCCCAGATTCACCAGATCGGCCTGGACGAGGTGAAGAAGGATGAGGCTCAGATGCTCGAGATTGCACAGAAGCTCGGCTTCCAGGATCTGGCCAGCTTCCGCTTGAGCCTGAAGGCCAATCCCAAGCTCCACGGGGCCACGCCCGCCGAGCTTCTGGACGACTACCGCGCCGTTCTGGCCCCGATGCAGGAGCGGTTGCCGCAGCTTTTCAACACGCTGCCCAAGGCGAAGTTCGAGGTAGCGGCCGTGCCCGATTATATGGAAAAGACCTCGGCATTCGCCTACTATGAGGCTGGAACGCCGGACGGAACGCGCCCCGGAAGACTCTACATCGACACCTACGAGTCGGCCGCTCGCAATCTCTACCAGGTTGAGGCAACAGCCTATCACGAGGGCATTCCCGGCCATCACCTGCAAATTTCCATCGCGCGGGAGCTTACCGGCATACCCGAGTTTCGCAAGTACTCCGGCTATACCGCCTACACCGAAGGCTGGGCGCTCTACGCCGAACAGCTAGGCAAAGACGCCGGCTTTTACCAGGATCCCTATTCGAATTTCGGGCGGCTGGAAAACGACATCTTACGCGCCATCCGGCTGGTGGTCGACACGGGAGTCCACTCGCAACACTGGACCCGGGATCAGATGGTCCAGTACTTCCACGATCACTCCGGCATGGACGAAGCCACCATTCAGGCCGAAGTCGACCGCTACATTGCCTGGCCGGGTCAGGCTCTGGCGTACAAGATCGGCCAGTTGAAAATTCTCGAGCTGCGCGACGAAGCGCGCAAGGCGCTGGGCGACAAATTCGACCTGCGCGCCTTCGACGATGAGGTTGTCGGCTCCGGCGCTCTGCCGCTGGATCTGCTCGAGAAGCGCATCGACGGGTGGATTGCACAGGGTTCTCATGCTGCCCCGGCGGCGCGCGGCGGACGCCGAGAGCCAGTGCTCCGTGAGTCGTCGGTCGTTTTGGCTGCGGCTCAAGTTCAGGCCGGTGATCGCCGAGCGGAACGCTGATTGACCAACCAGGCAGCGAAAATTCCTCAAAAGGGAAGAGTGGGCGGTGATCCGCCCGGAACCGTGCTTTGGCTGGGCGAAAATGAGCAAGGACATTAAGGATCGATTATGGATGTTATTGCATCCCGCCCGAGCGGAGCTTCGACGGGGCACGTCCAGGGGCGGAAGAACGAAGGGTTGGGCCGCTCGGCAAACGGTTTATGACCCCCTGGCCAAGGTCGGAGACATATATATTTCCAACTTCATCCACAGCAACATAATTTCCGCCCACGCCAGTTGCGAGAAGACTTTCGACATAGCCCCCGCCAGTGACGCTTTCTCTATAGACTCGCTCTGTTGAGAAATCAGAAATGTAGAGATTGCCATTTCCATCGAGAGCCACTCCTTGCGCAGCCCGAAACGCGCCGGTGATCGAGGTTTGAATATACTTGCCCTCGGAAAGTGTCTCTTTAAATATTCGATCCTCTGCTGCTATATATAAGTTCCCATCTTTGTCTGCTGCTATGCCGGTTGATCCCTTCATGCCGCTCGCGAGGAGAGTCTGGGTGTAGGTGCCGTTGGAAGACGGGCTTTCCTTAAATACACGACCGTAGTTGTAATCGGTAGCATAGACATTTCCGCTGCCATCAATCGCCAACCCTCCAATTGCAGCCACACCGTTTCCTATACTGCGCGGCATGTAACTGCCGTCCGGTTGAAGCGTCTCCATGATTATGTACATGCCTATGTCGTTTACAAACACGTTTCCATTCCCGTCCACGGCAACGGCACGGACGCCGAACAGTCCCTCTGCGATTGTGCTCAGAGAGTAGCCGCCGTCTGACAAGGGCGTCTCCTTGTAGACTTTGCCGTCATCGTAATCAGTAACATACAGATTTCTTAGTTCGTCCACGGCTAAACCGTTCGGCTGGCGAATTCCGCTTATTGTGGTCCGTGGTCCGGACAAAGAGACGGGTTCGGACTCCAGGCCAGTCCCATAGATATAAGTGGTTCCAATCGCATTGCCTCCAATGTCGGCAAGTGTCACTGCGCCATAGCGCGGTCCGCCATAGAGAGGCTTGAATTTCACTCTCACGGTGCATACACGGTCTCCATCGTGAGCCGCCCTGGTCGTGCAATGAACCTTTCCAGCCTGGGTGAAGTCGAGATTCTCGGCACTTCCTGTACGAACCGTGACTGTCCGCCATTTCGCCGTATCGGGAATAGGTACACTCACCTTTGCCGCTTTATGACTTCCGACTCTTACCGCGCCGAAGTTAACCGCGGCAGCCGTAGCCACGCGGCTGCACCCAACCATGCTTCCTAAACAGAAGGCAGAAATCAAAAGAGAATGTCTCAGGTTCATCGAGAACCCTCTCGCTATCTCCGATCACGTCGAGTGATAGGTCCATACTGAGAATAATGCTTCTCAGTCTTCTTTTTCATTTTTTCCAAACTGCTGGGTCGCGGATCGAGCCTCGATTCGCAGCTTTAAGTAGGCGCGTATTGATGAATCCCCATTTCCGTTTTTCGACAGGTTCGGAGGCGAGTTGTCGCCAATCCGGAAGTTACCTTAAAGGCTACCGCAGATCCTTCCTCCCGTTCCCCTTCACTTCGCTCAGGGTCACGGCCGTCAGGATGACAGCCGCGGCGTAACGGCTGATCTTTGTGTTCCGAAGGGCGCCTGTTCCCTGTTCACAGTTTTAGAAGCAACCGCAGATCCTTCGTCGGTCGCCGCGGCGACCTCCTCAGGATGACACGCATGGGAGTAGGAACGGCTGATCGTTGACCCCTGATCCCTGACCCCTGATCCCTGATCCCTGTTCCCTGATCCCAGATCCCTGATCCCTGATCCCTGATCCCTGTCTCCCTCACTCCCGAATCTGCAGCTTGTCAAGCAGCGGGAAGGCCACCAGCGCGATCACCGAGTTGCCCACGGCCACCATCAAAGGGTTGAGCCAGCGCCACTCGAGGTCGAGGCCTAACAACATGTGCATTACAAAAAAGAAAATGCCGCTGGAAGCGAGAGAGAGCAGAAAGGTGAGGACGAGCCGGATGACCGAATTCTCGATGTCGATGCGGACGCCGACCGAAGCAGCAAGGAAGCCCACAATCGTCTTGGCGATGCCGTTTGCGCCGATCGCGTAGGGCCCCAGCGCGTCCTGCACAAGCCCGAGCGCCGCGCCCATGGCTGTGCCCTGGATGGGGTTGCGCCGCCCCAGCGAGAAATAGACCGTAATCACCAGGGGCAGGTCGAACCATGTATAACGGCCTGCCAGCCGCGGCAGCCACGCCTGGAGCACCAGCGCCACCAGCGGCGCCATCACGTAGACGAGAATTGGATAGCGCCGTATCCCGAGCTCGCGGCGGGCCTCGGCGAAGTATGTGGGCATAATTACGGATTCCTCCGGGTATTGGAATCCGGCTTCGCCGTGGGGGAATCCGGCTTTGCCGCTGGGGAGTCCGGCTTTGCCGCGGCCGCGGGCTGCGAAGCCGCACCCGGCGAAAAGCGATCCGGATGCTGCGGCTGCAGCAGCTTTGGCGCGGCCGGCTCTGTGCTGCCGGAAGCGCCCTGGGCCTGTCCGCCCGCTGCGGCAGTTCCCTTCGTTTGCCCCGTCGTCTGGCTTGCAGCGGGCGCACTGGGATCGGTGAGGCCGGGCAGCCGCTCGGCCATAATCTGCGACGCCTTCAACTGGTCCTGGATCGCCTTGTCCTTCAAAGCCGCGGCCTCGGCTCCCTTCAGCGATTCGCTCACCGCCATGTCCTTCTTCTGCGCGGCCGGGAACTGCGGCTCGGTGGAGGTGATGACCAGCACCTCATCAAGCCGGTCCAGGTTTGCATACGGCTTGACGATCACGTCGATGAAGCCGTCGGAGTCCGGGTCGCGCACCACCTTCTGCACTACTCCCACCGGCAAACCTCGAGGAAAGATCAGGTCGCCTCCGGCCGTCAATACGCGCTCTCCGGGTTGAATTCTTTCGTCGGCGAGAATGCCTACGATCTCCACCTGCCCGGAGGCGTCACCCCGCAGATTGCCGCGGATGCGCGCCGTCTCCAGAATCACGCCGGCCCCGCTGGTTTGGTCGTTGATGAGCAGCACCTGCGCCGTATGCGGAAAGACGTCGCGAACCTTGCCTACGATGCCGTTGGCCGTAATCACGGCCATGTCGGGCTTCAGCCCGTCGGCCGACCCCTTGTCGAGATAAATCAGGTGCGACTGCTCGCTCCCGCTGGAGCCGATGGCCTGCGCGGGCAGCGTGGAGTAGATGTAGTGCTGCTGAAAGGCCAACAACTGCTGAAGCCGCTCGCCCTGGCGGGCGTCTTCCAGCAGCGCCGCCTGCTCCAGCCGCAGCCGGTCGATGGTCTGCTGGAGCTCCTTGTTCTCCCTCCGGACGCGGTGCAGGTCGAAGTAGTTGAACCAGGTGTTTTCGATGCCCAGCTTGGTTGCGTGGGCCACACGTTCCGCGGGAGTGACCAGGAAACTGGCCCAGAGGCGGATGAGACGAACGCCCGACGCATCTCGCGCATCCAGCGAGTTCCGCCCGCTGTCGCTGTGCCGCACCTGCGCGGCCAGTCCGATCAACTGCGCGCCCACGATGACCAGCAGCGCCAGGAGATTCCGGTAGCGTGCGAAGAACGATTCCATAAAAACCAGGGATCAGGGGACAGGGATCAGGGATCAGTCCCTTCCTATTTTCCGATCACAATAATGATGATCGCAGCAAGAGCGCTGAGTAAAGCCGCAGCAGCGAAAACCGGCACAAAAATCCGAGTTGATCGTGTTCAGGCAGCCTCGCCAACCAACCCCGTTGGCCACTGATCCCTGTTCCCTGTCTTTCAATCGATCTTGATCTTGCGCAGGAGCTTGAAGTCGGAGAGCATCTTGCCGGTACCCAGCACCACCGAGGCCAGCGGATCGTCGGCCACTGAGACCGGCAGCCCGGTCTCCTCGCGAATGCGCTTGTCGAGATTTTTGATCAGCGCGCCTCCGCCGGTCAGCACGATGCCGCGGTCCGAGATGTCGGCCGAAAGCTCGGGCGGGGTCCGCTCCAGCGCCACGCGAATGGCGTTCATGATCACCGCAATGCACTCGCCGAGCGACTCCCGAATCTCACTGTCGTCGACGGTGATCGTCTTGGGTACGCCTTCGATCAGGTTCCGGCCCTTAATCTCCATGGTCAGCGGCTTATCGAGCGGGAAGGCCGACCCAATTTCGATCTTGATCGCCTCGGCCGTGCGTTCGCCGATGAGCAGGTTGTACTTCCGCTTCAGGTAGTTGGTAATGGCCTCGTCCATCTGGTTGCCGGCCATGCGCACAGAGCGCGAATACACAATCCCGGAAAGCGAAATCACGGCGATGTCCGTGGTGCCGCCGCCGATATCGACCACCATGTTGCCGCTTGGCTCGGTGATCGGCAGCCCGGCTCCGATGGCGGCCACCATGGCTTGCTCCACCAGGTACACTTCGCTGGCCTTGGCCCGGTAGGCCGAGTCCTCTACGGCGCGCTTTTCCACCTGCGTGATCTCGCTGGGAACGCCGATCACGATCCGCGGGTGCACCAGCATCTTGCGGTTGTGCGCCTTCTGGATGAAGTAGTTCAGCATCTTCTCGGTGATCTTGAAGTCCGCAATGACGCCGTCTTTCATGGGCTTGATGGCCACGATGTTGCCGGGGGTGCGCCCCAGCATCTCCTTGGCCTCCTTGCCCACCGCCTCTACCTCGCCGGTGTTCTTGTTGATGGCCACGATCGAGGGCTCGTTCACCACGATCCCTTTGCCGGCGGCGTAGACCAGGGTGTTGGCGGTGCCCAGATCGATCGCCAGGTCGGAGGAAAACATGCTGAAGAGCGAGCGCAGACCGTGCGATCGCGAAGAGCGCGAAGAATAGCCGTTGAATGCCATGGGAGAGCTGAATCTACCTCAAAAGATGAAGAGCTGAATTTACCCTAATAGGTATTGTAGGCCAGGGGCCGGAACAGCGTAGCTAAATTTCCGGCAAGGTCGCTGTTTGGAGCAATTCCCGCAAAAAATCCGAGCCATTGCGCCCGTCGCCGCAGTACACTCAATTGTTTGCCAAGGGGAAAGGGATCCCTGATCCCTGATTTTCGATCCCTGTTCCCTGGCCCCCTGTCCTCTGGAGGTTTCAATGGCTTACCCCAGCTATCACAATCTGATCGGCGGCCGCTGGCAGCCGGCCGCGAGCGGCAAAACCATGCTGAACCTGAACCCGGCCGACCACTCCGATGTGGTGGGCGCCTTCCCCGCCTCGCACGCCGAAGACGTGGACCAGGCCGTGGCCGCGGCTCAGAAGGCTTTTGCTATCTGGCGTCTGGTGCCGGCGCCTAAACGGGCCCAGGTTTTGCTGCGTGCCGGCGAGATCCTCGTCCAAAACAAGGAAAAATTTGCCCGCGACATGACCCGCGAGATGGGCAAGGTGCTGGCCGAGACCCGCGGCGACGTGCAGGAGGCTATCGACGAGGCCTTCTACGTGGCCGGCGAAGGACGCCGCCTCTATGGCGTCACCACCCCCTCGGAGCTGCCCGACAAATTTGCCATGAGCATCCGGGTCCCTCTGGGCGTGGTCGGCCTCATCACCCCATGGAACTTCCCCATGGCCATTCCGGCCTGGAAGCTCTTTCCCGCTCTGGTGGCCGGCAACACCTGTGTGATCAAGCCGGCCACAGACACGCCGCTGTCGGTCTACAACCTCGTCCAGTCGCTTGTGGACGCAGGCCTGCCCCCCGGGGTGGTCAACATTGTTTGCGGGACAGGGCCCTCAGTCGGAGACGCCCTCATCAACCACCCCGGCGTCCGCGCCATCAGCTTTACCGGGTCGAGCGCGGTGGGCTCGCACGTGGCCCAGCGCGGGGCCGCAACATTCAAGCAGGTTTCGCTTGAAATGGGAGGCAAAAATGCCCAGATCGTCCTCGACGACGCCAACCTCGATCTGGCCCTGGACGGGGCGCTGTGGGGCGCTTTCGGGACAACGGGACAAAGATGCACGGCAACAAGCCGCATCCTTCTCCAGCGCGGCATCGCAGCCCAATTCACGGAAAAGCTCGTCGCCCGCGCCGCCGCGCTCAAGGTGGGCAACGGGCTGGACGAATCGATGCAGGTAGGCCCGCTGGTCAACCCCGCGCAGCTTGAAACCAGCCAGAAGTACGTCGAAATTGCAAAGGGAGAAGGCGCCGAGCTGCTGCTGGGCGGCCATCCGCTGTGCGACAACGAGCGCAACCACTGCACCTTTTTTGCTCCTACGGTCTTCACCCGCGTCACGCCCGCGATGCGCATTGCGCGCGAAGAGGTCTTCGGGCCCGTGGTCTCGCTGATCGAGTTCGACAGCTTCGACGAGGCCATCGCAATCGCCAACTCCGTCGACTATGGCCTCTCCGCCTCGCTCTACACGCGCAACGTGAACCGCGCCTTTGCGGCCATCCGAGATTTGGAGGCCGGGATCGCCTACATCAACGCCCCCACCATCGGCGCCGAGGTGCATTTGCCGTTCGGCGGCGTCAAGCACACCGGCAACGGCCACCGCGAGGGACTGGGCGCGCTGGAGTTCTTCACCGCGTGGAAGGCGGTGTACGTGGATTACTCGGACAAGCTGCAGAGGGCGCAGATTGACAACGCGGAGTGAGGAGAGCAAAAACCGCACTGACGGTGACGCTGAGCGTGCGTTGACGTTCCTTCAAGACGTCCCCCAAGTAGCTGATGGGATTGGGAGTTCTTGGTTTTCAGCCGATGGTAAGATAGAGGCACGATACTGGTAGCCCGCCGGAGGGGCATCGAGCCATGAGCGAAATTATCTTCGAGGTGCGCGAGGACGAGGCTGATGGGGGCTACACTGCTTCTGCGCTCGGTTACGGCATTCACACCCAGGCCGAAACTCGCGAAGAGTTGCGCGCCATGGTGCGCGAGGCCGTGGAGTGCTATTTCGAGAACGCCGCAGAAGCGCCTAAGATGATCCGTCTGCACTTCGTCCAGGACGAAGTGATCGCCGCATGAAGCTGCCGCGCGATATCGACGGGCCGCAACTGGCGAAGGCTCTCAACGTCCTCGGCTATGGGATTACGCGGCAAAAAGGCTCGCATATTCGCGTCACCACGCTCGAGAATGGCGAAAACCATGAAGTCATCCCCTGCCATTCGCCGATCAAACCTGGCACTCTCTCCAGCATTCTCAAGCACGTTGCAGCTCATCACTGCATGACGGTGGAGGAGCTGATCCGCCTGCTTCACTTGTAAGCAAGACACGCCCCAAACGCGCAAAGGCCATCCGCCGGGGCGGATGGCCTTTGTTGCTAGTTTTCCCGGCGAGCGGGCGCGTTCTGCCCGTTGCTGGACGCACTACTTGCTGCTTTCCTGAGCCTCCTCTGGCCGGGTTTCGATCGTCACGTTCTTGCCGGCCTTGAACGCGCCGTTGCCGGAGACCGTCAGTTTAGCGACAGAAACCTTGACGGGGTGGTCGGCGGAGATCGCCGTTCCGGGGGCGACCGTCAACGTATCGAGTGCGGTGTCGGCAGTCACTTTCCAGGAGGATTGGTCGTCGAAGGTGAGGCTGGCATTTTTCGCGACGCCGACGACGGTGCCCCGCCACTGGGAGTTCTGGAAGGTGGCGTTCAGGAAGTTGCCCTTCTTACCGCCAGTTTCCATGCCGGGGGGCATACCGCCGCCGGGCATACCACCGGGCATGCCACCCGGAGCGCCTTCAGCCCCGCCAGGCATTCCACCACCCGGAGCGCCTTCGCCGCCCCCTCCGGGTCCACCGGCTGCGCCTTCACCGCCGCCTCCGCCGGGTCCACCAGCTGCTCCGGGTCCACCGGCTGCGCCGGCTCCTGCTTCGCCTCCACCGGGCATTGCGCCGCCGCCCTGCATCTGGCCACCGGGCGCGCCGCCCGCGCCTTGCGCAGAGCCGCCAGGCGCACCGCCGCCTGGAGCACCGCCCTGACCGCCCTGGGCCGTTCCCTGACCGGGGGCCCCACCACCGGGCATTCCGCCACCTCCGGGCATTCCACCGGGCATGCCGCCGCCGCCCATGCTCTGCTCCATGCTCTGGGTGTTCTCTGAGATGTTGAAGTCGCCGACAAGCTCAGTGGTTTCCTTGCTAACTCCGGTCAGGTCCCATTTGGTTTTGCTGTTGTCATTGAAGAAGAAGACGTTGGCGGTGCCGTTGCCTTCGGCGTCGATGAGGAAGTTCCTGGCCTTGCTGCCGGGAGCGTCCTTGTACTTTGCGTAGTTCTTGTTGATGAGCTTTGTGTTCTCGATGTAGATGGGGGTCTTGGAGCCTTCGGTATAGATCACCGAGAAGGGAGTTCCGCCCATGCCGCCGGGGACGTTGCTGTAGCCGTCGTCAAACCAGCTCTTCGCAGAGCTGTCGGTTGTGGAGCCGACGCCGCCGCCGCGGCCGCCAAAAAGGCTGATGAAGAAGGTTCCCGACTTGGCGCCGGAGGCCAGGTAGGCCTTGGCCTCCTCGGGAGTGGTCACGTCGAAGATGCGCTCCAGCTCGTCCTTGTCGAAGAAGGCGATGACCTCGCTGTTCCTGACGCGCACCTCCGACATCTTCGTGGAGTTCTGGCCGGCGCGCAGCTTGATGCCCATCAGCCCCTGGATGATTGAGTTGGTGGCGTGGATGAAGCCCCCGGAAGCGGAAACCAGGCCGGCGTCCATGTAGGAGGTCAGGGCGCTGTTGTAGATGTAGACCAGCCCGTCATTGGAGCCGATCGAGTAAACTCCGCCGGAGCCCTGACCGTAACTTTTGCCCACGAGTCTGTTGACCACGATCGTGCCGCCGCCGGAGTCGGTAGCCAGGACCGTCCCTGTCGATTGCGCCGTGATCATGGCCGTGGCATCGGGGTCCAGTTTGTCGACGAGAGTGATGTTCTGCGTTTTCTTGTCGCGCACAATGTAGGCCTGCGCGGGATCGGGCCGGGAAGCCAGCGCGGGCTCGGCACTGTCAGTGGCATTGATGTAGATCTTGCCGCCATTACCCACGTAAGCTCCGTGGGCGCCCTGGGCCATGCCCAGCAGAGAGCCGCCGGTAATGTTGATCTTGCTCTTGTACGTCGCATAGACGATGTTGGCCGAGCCGGCCAAGTTGGGATTGACCAGATTGATCGTTGCTCCGCCGTCGGCCACCACCGAGGAATCGGCTCCAAAGAAATTGGTGCCTTCTATAGGACCGTAGTAGCTGCTGAAGCTCGAGAATTTCCAGTCTTTCAGGGTGAGTTCCGCCTTGTTCTGAGCAAAGAGACTGGAGATGTCGAGAATGCCGCTGTAGTTGGCCTTGGCGCTCTCCAGATCGCCGACCTTTGCCTCGACGCCTTCCATCGGGCCGTCGTAGATCTTGTACAGATAGGCGACGTAATAGACGCGGCTGCCCTCGTTGTAGTTGTAGACGTGGATGGTGTCGTAATCCTTGCCGAAGACCAGGCCGCGATCGGCGGCGTACTTCTTCACTTCGTCGGTCTGGCGGAATTTGATGCTGCCGTCTTTGCTGGTGTAGCTCTCGACCAGTTGGTAGATGACGGTCTTGCCGTCTTTGACAGTCGCATAGAACTTGCCGGCGCATATGCCGATGGCATTGGCGTAACGGCCGGCGCTGGCGCCATGGTCAGGGAATTCATAGGCAGGAGCGGTTGCGGCCGCGGTTGCCGTCGCGGCAGCCGCCGCGCCCGCGTTTGCGCTGGGCGCAAAAACTGCTTTGATCGCGATGTCCTTGCTGTTGGTGGCATTCAGGGCGTAGGGCAGGACGTAGCTGCTTTGTCCCTTGGCTTCCTGGACGCTCACTCCGTCGACCTGCACGTCTTCGATCTGATAGCCGCGATCGGCGTTGATCTCGAAGCGCAGGTTGTAGGAGCGCTGCAGCTTGGCGGGAACCAGGTAGGTGCCGATGTTCGACATTTTGCCGCCTGCTCCCGCCTCCGCTTTCAGACGGACCACCTCGGAGGTGAAGCCGATGCCTACCTGCTTTGCGTAGCTCTGGGCGAGGGTGCCCTCCACTCCAACAATGCGGGCCAGGGGAACGCTGGAGGTTGCGCCATCCTCAATTCGCGTGACGCTGGCGGGGATGGAGATGTAATACGTGCTGTTGTAGTCGTAAATAGCGCGATTGCTGATCTTGGTCACGCTGTCAGGAAAGAGAACAACCCCCGACCCACCGTTGGAGTAGGCGGACTGGACTCCGTTGCCGACGGTGGTGACCGGATAGCCGCCGATCGTGGAAGGGATCAGCAGGAAGTCGGGGCTGGCGCCGAAGTAGGAGACGATGGTGGCTTTTCCGCCCTCGACCGTATAGGAATAACTGCCTTCCGTAAGCGGCTGATCGGCCGCCCAGGCAGCCGAAGCAAACGCCGCCATGCCGACGGCGACCATCCACGCGAGAACCGCTGCCAAACCAAAAGTTGGCGTATTACCCCGTGCTTTCACGTCACTCCTCCGTTGTGCCTGAGGCCAGATTTTGCTCTGCCATCGGAACCATCACGGGACCGGAACAGCCTCGTATCTTCCGCCCGGTGAAAGTTCGACGGGGAGACCCATTGCCTCTGAAGCACGGGTAAAGGATACTGCCATAGCTCAAAGCTGTTGTCACATTTAGTCACATTGGAGGCAGAAGATTTCGCCGAGGCATGGCAAGTGATTTCCGGGGCAATTTGTTGAGCAGGTTCGCGTCCGCCGGGGTGGGCATTGGCGGGTTGGGAGGTTGGCGTTTGACGCGAGAGTTGGCGCCGCAAGACAGCTCGCAGCAGGGCTTGGTGATTTATTCTGCTGTTTGAACCATGAAAATTGAATTGGTACCGAATCTGACAGAATTCGACGAAGCCGCTCTGAATGAAGCGTTTGCGGCGCTCGAGACGCAGGCGCGCGAAGACGCCGCTTTGCTTGATGGCGAGGCGTTCAAACTGCGCTGGCTGGGACGTAAGCAGGGCCTGTTGAACGAGGTCTCGGATCGCTGGCTGAAGGCGGCGCCTGGGCCGGCAAAAAAGGCCGTGGGCCAGCGGTTCAAGACGCTGAAAGAGCTGGTCGAGAAGCTACTGGAGAATGCCGCGGGCGAGGGCCCGACGGATGCGGCGCTCAAGGCTGAAGGGATCGACATCACGCTGCCCGGGACACGAAGATTAGTAGGAGCTGAGCACCCGATTACGCGCACGATGAATGAGATTGTCGGTGTTTTTGCGGCGCTGGGCTACTCGGTGGGCGTGGGGCCGGAGGTCGAAACCGACTTCTACAATTTCGAGAGCATGAACTTCCCGCCCGGCCACCCGGCGCGCGACACACAGGACACATTGGTGGTCGCTGGCCAGGAGCGCAGGCCGCTGCGCGATCGGCTGCTGATGCGCACACACACCTCGCCGGTGCAGATGCGAACCATGGAGTCGCAGCCGCCGCCGGTGCGGATCGTGATCCCCGGCAAAGTTCATCGCAATGATGCCGCCGACGCTACTCACTCGCCGATCTTCCACCAGGTGGAGGGCCTGTGCGTGGACACGAACATTACCTTCAGTGACCTGAAGGGAACGCTCGACCACGCCATGAAGGCGCTGTTCGGCTCGGCGGTGAAGACGCGCTTTTTCCCGTCCTTCTTCCCGTTCACCGAGCCGAGCGCCGACGTGCAGATCAGTTGCATCTTCTGCGGTGGCAAGGGCTGCCGCAAGTGCAAGGACTCGGGCTGGATCGAGTTGCTGGGCTGCGGCATGGTGGACCCGGCGGTCTTCGCCTTCGCGGCGCAGAAGCAGCCAGGGTACGACTCGAAGAAGATCTCCGGCTTTGCGTTCGGGATGGGCGTGGAGCGGATCGCCATGATGAAGTACGGGATCGCGGAGATTGGCAGCTTTTATGCGGGGGATATGAGGTTTCTGGGTCAGTTTATTTAATTGTTTCGCGAGTTGGCGTCCGCCGAGGCGGACGTTGGCAGGTTGGCAAGTTGGCGAGTGAATGAGCAGGACGCGACACTATCGGGATCTGGTTGCCTGGCAAAAGGCGATGGAATTGGCGCGAGCTATCTACGCGCAGACCGAGGAGTTTCCGAAATCGGAGACGTTTGGGCTTCGCATGCAGTTACGCCGGTCCGCTGTGAATGTTGCGAGCCACATTGCCGAAGCGCATGGGCGCCTGAATGACACCGAGATGCGCAAAGGACTGGGCGCCGCGCGTGCGGCGATCAATGAGATGCAAACTCAGATCGAACTGGCAGCCTCGCTGGCTTTCTTTCGCGAGCCTGCGAGTGAGGGTCTGCTGGACCTGGGCACGCGCGTAGCCAAATTAATTAACGGACTGCTTGGTGTTCTTAATCCCGTGAACGAAGACGCGGGACCGCGCCAACCGGCGAACTCGCCAACGTCCGCTCCGGCGGACGCCAACTTGCTAAGTGGGAAACACACTCGATGAGAATTCTGACCAAGTGGCTCCGCGCGTATTTGCCCGGACTCTCCGTGAACGATAATCAGCTCGCCGAAGACCTGACCCTGCGCGGCATTGCCGTCGAGGGCATTTATCCGCTGGGCGAGGGCAACGGCTCGCTCTACGAGATGGACATCACCACCAACCGCGTGGATGCGATGAACCACTACGGCGTAGCGCGGGAGGCGGCGGCGATCTACGGGCTGCAATTGCCGGCGCTCGACTACAAGCTGCCTGCAGCCAGACCGACGGCGAAGCCATTTTCCGTGCAGATCGAGGCGCAGGAGGCCTGTGGGCGCTTCACGGCGCGGGTGCTGCGCGACGTGACCATCGGCGAGTCGAGAGACTGGTTCGCGGGCGCCGAGGTTGCAACGTACTTCGGGCTGCTCCAGCAGAAGATGATCTCGAACGCCGTGGACGCGAGCAACTACGCGTGGCTGCTGATGGGCCAGCCGACGCACACGTTCGACCTGGACAAGATCGAGGGCGGCATCATTGTGCGCCGGGCGCGCAAGGGCGAGACGCTGAAGACGCTGGATGGCGTGGATCGGGCGCTTGATCCCGAAGACCTTGTCGTGGCCGACCACGCGAAGGCGCTGGCGCTGGCCGGGGTGATGGGCGGCTGGGAGTCGATGATCACGCCGGAGACGAAGAACGTGCTGGTGGAAGCGGCGTGGTTCGAGCCGATGGCCGTGCGGCAGACGGCGCGGCGGCACGGGCTGCACACCGACGCGAGCCACCGCTTCGAGCGCGGAGCCGACTTCAATGCGGGGCCGGCGGCTTCGGCGCTGGTGTGCTCGCTTCTTTTGGCCAACGGCGGGTGGATCGAGGGCGAACTGGTGGATGCGCGCGTGGATGCCTTCGAGCAGCGCACCGCCCGGCGCAGGCCCGTGGAGCTGAATCTCGGCGAAGTTCACCGCATTCTGGGCAGGACCGTGGATGCGGAAGGAATCACGGCGGCGACCGTGGAGACCGTGCTGAAGGGGCTTGGCTGCGGGCTAGCAAAGAAAGCGGAGCTAGCGGGGCTCGCGGAGTCAGCGGAGTTAATAAAGCACGGCGGAGTTGGAGCGGGACCGGGGTGGCTGGTCACGCTGCCGAGTTGGCGGCTCGATCTGGAGCGGGAGATCGACCTCATCGAGGAGATTGCGCGGGTTTACGGCTACAACCGGTTTGCGAACACTCTGCCTGCCTTTGGCGAAGGCGTGCGGGCGCTGCCCTGGAGCGAAAAGGAAGCAGCGGTGCGCTGGACGCTGCGGGCAGCAGGTTTCCACGAGGCAATTTCGAGCACGTTCTGCTCGGCGGCCGAGGCCGCGCTGACCGCGCAGCAGCCGGGGCAGGTGGTTCCGCTCGGCAACCCCTTGAGCGAAGAGGCGGGCACGCTGCGGCCCTCGCTGGTTCCGGGCATGCTGGCAATGGTGGCCGGCAACCTGAACCGCGACGTCAACGACGTGCGGCTCTTTGAACTGGGAACAGCTTTTGGCGGCACGACAGACAAGGTGGAGGAGCGCCCTGCCGTGGCCTTTGGAGCGGTGGGCGCGGTGGCCGAGGAGAGCGCGCTGAGCCAGCCGCGGGAGATCGGGCTGCTGGATGTGAAGGGCGCGGTGGAAGAAGTGCTGCGGCGCTTTGAGACGCGCAGCTTCTACTTCGACCGGTTTCCAGCCGAGGTCAGACTGACACCGGCGTGGCTCCATCCCTACCGCTCGGCGCGCGCAGTGGCCGATGGCATGACTGTGGGTTGGTTCGGCGAGTTGCACCCACGCGAGGCTGCGGCGCGAAAGCTGAAGGCAAGAGTGCTGATCGGCGAGTTGTATCTCGACCGGCTGTACAAGCTTCCGCTGCGTAAGCCGGCGGCGCGGGAGATTTCGCGCTACCAGCCGGTGCGCCGCGATTTTTCACTGGTACTGGACGAGAGCATAGGTTGGGAGACGATCGACCGGGCGCTGGCGGAACTGAAGATTCCGGAGATCGTGGAATGGCGTGCGCAGGAGGTTTTTCGCGACGCCCGGCTCGGCAAGGGCGAGTATGCGCTGCTGCTGGGAGTAACTTTTCAGGCTCCGGACCGCACGCTGCGGGAAGAAGAGCTCAGGAGCTTCCAGGAACGCGTTGTGGAGGCAGCCGGCAGAGCAGGGGCGCGGTTGCGGAGCTGAGGTTCCTGAGGGAGGCTGAGCGTGTCGACTCGATCCTTTGGGTCGGTCCTTTGAGTCAATTTTTGATTCGCTCCTTGAGATTTCAGGTTCCCGGATCTCAAAATCGAGGCCCTGGACGCCCCTGGTTGGTGCATGATCAAACAAGCGAAACCGGAATTGGAGGGAACAGCGATGTCGCAGTCATTCTGGGATACAGGTGAGGCGGAAAAGGAAACGCAAGCGCCGGCAGAGGGTGCGACGGCGACCGACGCGAGCCCACTAAGCGTGAGCGCAGACGATTTTGCGGCATTGGAAGAGCGAATTGTGCGCATGGTCGACGTTGTGCATCAGGCGCGGCAGGCGCGCGCAGCAGCCGAAGAGCGCGCAGCAAAGGCCGAAGCCGAGCTTGGTGAGCAGGCTCCGCTGCTGGAGCGGTTGCAGGCCGAAGTGGAGCGGATGAAGATCGAACGGGTCGAGGTGCGCGAGCGGGTGGATAAACTGCTGAAACAACTGGATGCGCTGGAGCTTTAAAGATGGCGGCGGAAAAAGGCGGAGCGGCCGAGTACATCACGGTGGAGATTTATGACCAGGTCTACCACCTGTGGGGACAAAATGCGGATCATATCCGCGAATTGGCGGCGCGAGTGGACGCCAAGATGCGGGCGGTGGCGGCGCAAGGGCGGACGGTGGATTCGCTGCGGGTGGCCGTGCTGGCCGCGCTGAACCTGGCCGATGAGCTGTCGCAGGCGAACGCGGCCGATGCCGGCCAGGGCCGGGCGCGTGCGGCAAGCCTGCGCGGACTGCTGGACGAGGTGCTGGAGACGGAGCAAGAGACGGGCTCTTAAAGCGGCTCCAGAGTTTTCGAGCCCTCTCCAGTTCGGTGAAAGGTGGCGTTCGCCGAGGCAAACGCCACTTGAGGGCCGCGGCTTCGGGATACTGCCACTCTGGAACCGCTGTAGCATTCCGTTTTTGATCCCGTGCTTCCCGCTTCGGGAGGGTCAAAAAAGTACCACACATCGCCCGGCTTGCACAAGACTTGTAATTTGGGCGGGAGTCTCCTACTATCCGCATAGAAACCGGCCTGCAAAGCAGGTGTGGTGTTCGAAGCTGGTTGAACCAACATTCAATGAACAGGGGCTCGACTCGATTATCGGTTCTGTGTGCCGTGTCCGCCAGTCCGGAATGCCTAATGAACCGCGGAGAGCTCCACCGTCTTAGGACGGGTTCACCAGCAAGACCGCCCACGGCCCAGCGGGTCGGCTTTCTATTTCCCGCCAAGATAGCAAGTTAAAATTTCGGCGCAGCCTCGCGGCGCGCGCGTGGGCCTGCGAGCCTCTCGCCCGAGCGGCCGGGATGCCGTATTCTGGCTGCGGTGCATCCAATCCTCTTTCAAATTGGCGCGGTGATGATTCCCGCCTATGGGGCGCTGACGGCCCTGGGCGTGCTGGGAGCGCTGGCGCTGACGCAGGCTACGGCGCGCGTTGCGCGGGTGGACCCGCACCGCGTGTGGAACCTTTGCGTGGCGGCGCTGATTGCGGCCCTGGCGGGGCAGCGCCTGTTGCTTGCTCTGGAAAACTGGAGCGCGCTCGGCAGGCATCCGGGTTGGATCTTTGCGCTGGCGATGGTGCATCATCCGCTGGTGGCCGCGGCTGGAGCTGTGGCCGGGGTGGCAGCGGGGGCCGTATACGCGCGCAGGCGCAAGTTGGCGCTCAGGGCCACGGCGGATGCGCTGGCAGCGCCTCTGGCACTGGGGCTGGCCTTCGAGCAGGCTGGAGCGCTGGCGGCCGGGTCCGGCTACGGGATCGACGCCGGAGAAGGCCTGCGCTGGGCCGTGACCTATACGAGTCCGCTGGCCGCGCGCTGGAGCGGCACCCCGCTGGGAGTTCCGCTGCATCCCGTGCAGGCGTATGCAGCGCTGGCCTTTTTGACGCTGGCTATTCTGCTGCTGGTCTGGTTGCCTGCCAGACGGCAGGAGGGCGATGTGGCCGGTGCATGCCTGATGGGTCTGGGCGTGGCGATCTACCTGACGGAAATCTGGCGCGACACGGAAGGGCGCGGTGCGGTGCTGAGCGGCGCTATGGATGGGCCGCAAATTGCCGCGATTGCGATGGTGCTGGTGGGAGCTCTGTTGCTGCGGGAACGGAAGAAGCGAATTGAGGCTTGTGGTTTCCCACCCATTTCGCCAAAAGACTGCGAAATGGATGGGGCACGGAGAGTTGAGGCGCCATGAGCGATTCGCGCACCATCGAAGTGCCTGCCGAGATGCGCGGCATACGGCTGGACCGCTTTCTGGCTGCGCAACTGGATGGCGTAAGCCGTTCGCGCGTGCAGTTGCACATCGAGCAGGGCGGCGTCGAGGTCGATGGCGTCGCGGAGAAGGCCTCGTACAGGCTGAGCGGCGGAGAGCACGTCACGGTGGTCGGAGAGGCTCGTCCGGAGCCGCTCAAGGCCCAGCCGGAGGCGATTCCACTGGACGTGGTCTACGAGGACGATGACCTGGCGGTGGTGAACAAGCCGGCAGGAATGATGGTGCACGCCGGATCGGGGAAAAGCGCGGAGGCGCAAAGCGGGGGAACACTCGTGAACGCGCTGCTGTACCGGTTCGCCCGGCTTTCATCGTCGGCGGGCGAACTGCGGCCGGGAATTGTTCACCGGCTGGACAAGCAGACCAGCGGGTTGATTGTGGTGGCGAAAAACGACCGCACTCATGCGGCGCTGGGGAAGATGTTCGCAAGCCGCGAGCTGAAGAAAACCTACATCGCGCTTTTGGAAGGCGCGATGAAGGAAGAAAAGGGAACTGTGAGGGCGCCGATCGGCCGAGACCGCACGCGGCGCACCCGCATGACGGCCCGGCCCGGCGCCGATGGCCGCCAGGCCGTTTCCCACTACGAGGTGGTCAAGCGCGTCGATGGCCGGTTTGGAAGGTTCACGCTTGTGAGAGTGCGCATCGAGACGGGGCGGACGCACCAGATTCGCGTACACATGGCCTTGCTTGGCCACCCGGTGGTGGGCGATACGCTGTACGGAGCAGCCGGTCAACTGACGGACCAGGGGACGGACAAGGGGACGGATCAGGCGGCGTTGAGGACTCGAGCATCGCGGACCGCGCGAAAGAGAACCGAGCCGGAGCGGCTGAGGCTGGGGCGCAACTTTCTGCACGCTGAAGAGCTGGAGTTTGCGCATCCGCTGACAGGTAAACTGCTTAAGTTGCAGGCTCCCCTGCCGGAGGAGCTTAAGGAGTTTCTTAAGCGGTTGGAAGGCCCCCCGCAGCGCAAGGCCTGAGAAATTGGGAAAAATTCTGCGCGAAAATGCCGCGATTGTTAGAATAGAGACGTCATGATGAAACAATTTCTTCTCGCTTTTGCGGTGGTTTTTGCGGCCGCTGCACAGGCACAGCAGTCCGCGGCGCCCGCGACGGTTCCGCCCGCTCCTTCAACGGCCGCGGCGGCCCAACCGGCGACCGCACCTGCTGCCACGGATGCGAACACCCCAACCATTGTCCTCGGCGTCAACGAGGTGAGCCTGATCTTTACCGTCACTGACAAGAAGGGCCATTACATTCCGAACCTGCAGCAGAGCGACTTTGCCCTGTTGGACGATCAGAAGGCGCCATATAAGGTGAATTCCTTCCACCAGCAGATCAACCTGCCGCTGCGCGTGGGCATTTTGATTGATGCCAGCACCTCGATTCATTCGCGTTTCCAGTTCGAACAGCAATCGGCGCAGGAATTCCTGCTGAACGTGCTGAAGGCGAAAAGCGACCGTGCCTTTGTCATGGGGTTCGATGTGACTCCGAACCTGACGGCAGACTGGAGCAACAATCTGGACGCCCTGCAGTCTGGGATCAACAGGCTCAAGCCGGGAGGCGGCACGGCGCTTTTCGACGCGGTGTACACGGCCTGCCGCGACAAGCTGCTCAGCGAGCGCGGTCCAGAGCCATTTCGCAAGGCGATCATCCTGATTTCCGACGGAGACGACAATCAGAGCCGGGTCTTTCTTCCTGAGGCGATCAAGGAGTGCCAGCGCGCGGAGACAATCATCTACGCGATCAGCACCAACTGGACCCCAAGCCGCGGCGCCGGCGACAAGGCGCTGACGCAACTGGCCGAGGAGACCGGCGGCGAAGTGTTTTTCCCGCCGTCTGTCGAAGAGATGTCGACGAGCTTCCAGAACATCGAAGAGGAGCTGCGCAGCCAGTATGCACTGACCTACACGCCGGCCGATTTCAAGGCCGATGGAGCCTTCCGCACAATTTATCTTTACTGCTACGACCGGCACTACCAGGTGCGCGCGCGCAAAGGATACTTCGCGCCCAAGGAGTGAGCACAGGATCGGGTTGCGACGGGAAAAGGCGCGGCACTGGCCGCGCCTTTTCCTTTTTGGCGGCAAGGCTTGCAGGAAGGCCGCCGAGAGTGTGTACCGATTCGGGACGATCCGGTCTGCTTGTTCCTAATTGATCCAGCCCTGGAATTCCTTTCCATCCTCCTCATTGATTCGCGCCGGAATGCGATGAACTTGAAAGAGACAGTTCCGGCAGGAGCCGGCAGGGCAGCAAAAGAAACGGGGATAAGCTGCGCAGTCTGGGGGAGTTGCAGTGATCCGGCAGGCAGTTTCGTGCGACATCTGCGGAACAGAGAAGGGGCAGACCAACCACTGGTTTGTGGCTTACGAACAGACGGGTGAGCTGCGGATTGGCGATTGGAACTCCCGCAACCGGTCGAAGCCGGGTGCGAAGCATCTTTGCGGACAGACTTGCCTGCATAAGCTGGCCGACGACTTCATGGCGCGCTCAATCGCCGTGCGGACGCAGCCGGGGCCTATCAGGGAAAGCGAGGCCGGGGAAGTTGAATCGCCGGTACTGGCAGATAGCATCCCGGCGACGGACGCTCCTCAAGATGAGTTCGGATCCTCGGCGCGGTTGATCGTTCCGGCTGATGCGCTTCGAGCGCAGCGGACGCCGCGGAGCGTGTTGGAGATGCCGGAGCCGAAGGAACGACGCGAAGAGATTCCTGCGCAGGTTGAGCCGGAGCGCACGGCGCCGCACAACCGGCGCGCCGAAGCGTGGAAACGGGAGCGCGAGCGTGAGTTGAGAGCCGCCGAAAACCTGCCGGAGGTTCCGGCGCGGCGGCGGTCGCGGGGTTAGATCAGCGAGTCAGCAAGTCGGCAAGTCAGCAAGCCAGCGAGTCGGCAAGTCAGCAGGTTAGCGAAGCAGCGAATTGCGAGTTGGCGAGTTGGCAGGTCGCAAGTCAGCTAGTCAGCAGGTTAGCGAAGCAGCGAATTGCGAGTTGGCGAGTTGGGCGGTTCCAGCGATTCATGAAAGATGGGCTTCCCAGGATTCATATGTTGAGGCCCTTCATGGAAAAGTTCAGGTGAGACCGCGTCTGGTTCTTTTGGGCTTGAGCGGCGAGGCGATGCGATCGAGCAATTCTTCGGCGGTGAGAGCTGTCTCTTCGATGGCCCGCAGCATCATCAGGCCGGTGCAGCGCGCGTCTTCAAGAGCATCGTGCGCGCGGTACGAGATGCCGAAGTGGGCTGCGAGGCTGGGCAGGTTGTAGCCGCCGCGCGCGAAGCGGCTCCAGGCGATGCGCGCCACCTTCGCAGAGTCGAGCCAGCGGCATTCCAATTCAATCAGGTTGAAACGCGTGCGGGCCCGCTCCAGCGCGATGCGGTCGAAGAGCGTGTGCGAAACGACGATCTGGGCGGCGAGGCGCGCGTGGACTTCGGGATAAATTTTGTCCCAGCTCGGCGCCTGCCAAAGGTCGTCCTCGTGAATGCCGTGCACGGCGACGTGAGCGGGCGCGAAGTCGCACTCGGGGTTGACCAGCGACTGCCATTCTTCTTCCAGCCGCCCGCGAAGAAATGAGGCGATGCCGACCTGACAGATGCTCGAAGGGTCGGCACTGGCGGTTTCCACGTCGATAACGACGAAGTCCATGGCAATCGGCGCCACTTCCTGAAGACTCGCACCTAGGTGGATTGTCATCTATCCGATCGATCTCGGGCTCAAAACAAACTTTTAAGCAGGCAACGAAAGAGCATCGGGAGGAGCCTATGCCTTGGAAGGTTGTTCCTTTTGAATATCGAAGCTGCCGCCGAAAGGGTGAAGCGATCCCATCAGAGTGCCGTCGTCGATGGCGATGCCAATGCGGAGATAGGCGTCTGCATTCTCCAGAAGTCGAACCTCGCACTGGTATTTCTTTGTGCCAAACGAGACTTCATAACAGTTCGGCTCGCGCAACTCGGCGATCACTTCATCGGTTGTCTTGCTCGACCATTTCTTGACCTCGGCTTCGAGGATCGGCTCTCTCATGTCGACGACTCTTCTACCCATGGCTCATTCTCTTTCGTTTGGGAACTCTTCAAGATAATTTTACGGCCGCCGTAGCAGAAGAAGGCCCGGCTTGTTCTCCTGCGCCGGATTCGAGCAGCTCGAGCAATCCGGCTTCGTCGAGGACAGGGATTTTCAGCTCGCGCGCTTTGTCGAGCTTGGAGCCTGCCTCCTCGCCCGCGACCACATAGCTGGTCTTCTTGCTCACCGATCCGGCGGTCTTGCCGCCGGCGGCCTCGATCTTCGCTTTGGCCTCTTCACGCGTCAAGGTCGGAAGCGTGCCCGTCAGAACGAAGGTGAGCCCAGCAAGCTGGGCGGTGCGCTGCTTCTTTTCGGCAGTCATGTCGACGCCGGCGTCTTTCAGGGCCTGGACGAGTGCACGATTGGCCGGGCGCGCGAAAAATTCCAGAATGGCTTGCGAAATGCGCGGGCCGACCTCTTCGACTCGCTCCAATTCTTCGGGCGAGGCGGAGATCAGAGCTTCAATGGAGCCGAACTCCTGGGCCAGCAGCTCGGCGGTGCGCTCGCCGACGAAGCGAATGCCGAGGCCCATGATGACTCGGGCCAGCCCGGCGGTTTTCGAACCCTGAATCTCGTTCCAAAGCGTCTGCGCAGACTTTTCGGCGAACCGCTCGAGTCCGGCGAGTTGGTCCACGGTCAGCGAATAAAGATCGGCGACGCTCTTCACAAGTCCGCGCTCCAGCAATTGCGCGACCGCCGCATCTCCTAGACCTTCGATATTCATCACGCCGCGGCTGCCGAAGTGGAGCAGTGATTCGCGCAGCTTGGCGGGGCAGTCAGCGTTGACGCAGCGCCAATCGGCCTCGCCCTCTTCGCGCACGACTGGGTTGTTGCACTCAGGGCAATTTGAAGGGAAAGAGAAAACGCCGCCTCCGCGGGGATGGTCTTTGTCCTCGACCACCTCGGAAACTTTGGGAATCACGTCGCCGCCGCGCTCGACCCTGACCCAGTCGCCGATTTTCAGTCCCATGCGCTCGATGAAGTCAGCATTGTGCAGCGTGGCGCGGCTGATGGTAACGCCTCCCACGAATACCGGGCGCAGCATGGCCGTGGGCGTGAGCTTGCCGGTGCGGCCCACGGTGATCATGATGCCTTCCATTTGCGTGACGGCCGATTGCGCAGTGAATTTGTAGGCGATGGCCCAGCGCGGCGCGCGGCCGGTGTAGCCGAGCCGCTGCTGAGTGGCGTGCGAGTCGACTTTGAAGACCACGCCGTCGATTTCGTAGCCCAGAGCCTCGCGCCCGCTCTCGGCCTTTTCGATGAACCGGTTCATCTCTTCAAGAGAGGGAACGAGCCCGCGATGGGGGTTCACACGGAAGCCGAGGGCGGTTAACGCGTCGAGCGTAGCCGTTTGCCCGGCCACAAAATATTCGCCGTCGACGAGCAGAAAATAGGCAAAAAAAACGAGCCCGCGAGCCGCAACGATCCGCGGATCGAGCGTGCGCACCGCTCCGGCGGCGGAGTTGCGCGGGTTGACAAAGGCCGGCAGCCCTTCGCGCTCCCGCTCCTCGTTGGTGCGCTGAAAGGCGGCCGCCGGCATGACGCATTCGCCGCGCACTTCGAAGGCCTGCGGGAGGCCGGCTTTGGCCAGGCGCGCGGCGGAGATAGACAGCGGAACGCTGCGGATGGTGCGAATGTTTGAAGTGACCACCTCGCCGGTCTGGCCGTCGCCGCGAGTGATGCCGGCGGCAAGCCGCGAGCCTCCACCTGGCGCGGGCTCGTAGCGCAGCGCCACGCTGAGGCCATCGAGCTTGAGCTCGGCTGTGTAAGCGACAGGCAGCCCAGCGGCGAGTTCGCGCACGCGCCGGTCCCAGTCGGCCAGTTCTTCTGCTGAATAGGCGTTGTCTAGCGAGAGCATGGGCCGCGAGTGCTGCGCCTTTGTGAATCCCTCTGCCGGCTTTCCGCCGACGCGCTGGGTGGGCGAGTCGGCTGTGACGAGCTCGGGATGCGCGGCCTCCAGTTGCCGCAACTCGATCATGAGCGCGTCGAAGGCCGAGTCGGCGATCTCGGGGGCGTCAAGGACGTAATAGAGGTGCTCGTGGCGGCGAATCTCCTCCCGCAATTGGTCGATTTTATGCGGGGGCCTATGTGCGGGCCTGTGCTCGTCGCCGGAGGCTGTCATAGCTCTGAATTATAGAGGCTTGACAGGTTCTGCCGCCCATCGCAAGATTGGACAATCGAACGGGTCCTGGGCAAGGACCCGGGAACTCCACCCCACGGACGAAAGACCTGTCCATGGGGACCCCGACGGATTGAGGAGGTCGCCTCATGAAGGGTGCTCGTCTTGCTCTGGTCTCCGGGTTCTGTGCAGTGGCTTTTGCTTTTTCATCCGCCCCCCAGCACTCTGCCCAGCGGCCGGATGCGCCGCCGGCGCAGACGGTCACGATCGACGCTCGCGGCCCAGGCACGCCTTTTCCGCATTTCTGGGAGCAGATGTTCGGCTCGGGGCGGGCAAACCTGACATTGCGCCGGAGTTACAGCAACGACCTCGAGCGCGTGAAAAAGATCACCGGCTTCGAGTATGTGCGCTTTCACGCCATCTTCCATGACGAAAACGGCGTGTATAGCGAAGACAAGGACGGACACCCCGTCTACAACTGGTCTTACGTCGATCAGATTTACGATGGGCTTTTGGATAACAAAGTGCGGCCGTTCGTGGAAATCAGCTTCATGCCCAAGGCTCTCGCGGCGCGCCTGGATTATCACAGCTTCTGGTACAAACAGATCGTCTCGCCGCCCAAAGACTACGCAAAGTGGGACGCGCTGATCGCGGCGTTTGCGCAGCATCTTGTCGAGCGTTACGGAATCGAGGAAGTTGCCCAGTGGTATTTCGAAGTTTGGAACGAGCCGAACATCGACTTCTGGTCGGGGCGCCCGGCGCAGCAGACCTATTTCGAGCTCTACGACCATACGGCGCGCGCCCTGAAGTCTGTCAGCCCGCAAATTCGCGTGGGAGGGCCATCAACCGCGCAGGCCGCGTGGGTCGGGGATCTGATCGCGCACGCCACGGAGAAGAACGTGCCGCTGGATTTTGTTTCCACGCACGTCTACGGGAACGACTCCCCGCAGGACGTTTTTCACGACAGCCGGGCCGTCGCGCCGCACCAGATGGTCTGCATGGCGGTGAAGAAAGTCCACGAAGAGATTGAGCACTCGGCGCGGCCAACGATGCCTCTGATCTGGAGCGAGTTCAACGCCACCTATAAGAACGAGCAAGAGCTTACGGACTCGATTTATATGGGACCGTGGCTGGCGGATACGATCAGCCAGTGCGACGGCATGGTGAAGATGATGTCGTACTGGACCTTCTCCGATGTCTTCGAAGAGCAGGGCGTGGTGAAGACGCCGTTCTACGGGGGATTCGGCCTGGTGGCGGAGGGCGGAATTCCCAAGCCTGCCTTCGATGACTTCGCGCTTCTGCACGAGCTGGGCGACACGAGGCTGCCGGCGCCCTCCGACGACGTGCTCGCAACGCGGCGCAAGGATGGAACCCTGGTGATCGCCGCATGGAACCTGGTTGAGCCTGGCGCGACAGGCGCGGAGAAGACGATCACCCTGGATCTCGAGAACATTGCAGCCGGCGCGCACGCCGTGATTCGCCGCGTGGATGCCGGGCACGGCGACACGCTCGATGCATGGAAGAAGATGGGAAGTCCGGCCAACCCGAGCAAGGCGCAGATCGAAGCATTGCGCAAGGCCTCGGAGACAGGAGCGCCGGAGACGGTGGAGATCGTGCAGCACCGGTTGGGTCTGACAGTGCCTCCCATGGGATTGGCGGTGGTGGAAATTCGCTGAAGCCCGGCGGCTGTTCAGTGTCCCGCGCGGTTTTCAGCTTGAACCTGTCCAAAGCGCCGTGCCCCGTCCTTGCGCCTTTTTCCCGGCGCAAGGGCGGGAAACTCGAAAGCCAAGCGGTTGGGTTTTGTGCCTTCCCGCCCTTTTCACAAAAGTCGTGAAAAGGACGGGGCACGGGATTTTCTCTTCACAATCACTTGGCGTAGCTGGCCAAAAAAGAGGAGGGGTTTGCACCCCTCCTTTGCCGGTTCCCACCCTACGCTTCGCGTAGGATGGGGCACCCTTGTTCGTGGTAAAACACGCAGGCTAGAAGCTGAAGCGAGCCTGGAAATCGACGACCCTGGCGCCGAGCGCGCTTGCTAGCCTGGCCAAGGTTCGGGTTGGCGATGTTGGTCGAGAGCTGAGCTGGGGTTGATGTTCAGCAGGTTGAACGCGTTGAACATGTTGGCCTTGATCTCGATCTGCGCATGTTCGCCGATGATTCGCCCGTTGGGCAGGCCGAAAGCCTTGCCAAAGGTGAAATCGACATTCCTGTAGCCGGGTCCGTTGAACGAGTTGCGGCCGATGCCAGGCGCAGGGGCGAGCGAGGATGCAACCTGCCCCGTATTGTCGGCATAGGCAGCGTCGAGGTTGGGAACGCTGAAGTAGCTGTCGGAGAACATATCGTTGTTCGTTCCCGTGTTGACCGTGCCTGGGTTGGAGAAGTTGCTCCCGGTCTTGAAGGCGTCGTTGTCGGTGCTGTTGCCGGCGCCTCCGAGATAGTCGGGACGGAGGTTTTGGAATCCGTAGCCGCAGAGCTGGCAGTAGAGTTGGTTTGCCCCGATATTGAAGAGCGGAGTCCACCCGAAGCCGGAGTGGAGGGTCAGGATGCTGCTAAGCGTCCATCCGCCTGCGGCCTTCTCCATCCAGTTGTTGCCGGCGTGGAAGAACCCCGGCTGCCAGACGCCAAACAGCTTGAAGTACCTGTTCATGTCGAAGTCGGATCGCCCGTAGGAGAAGTGGGGGTCGAAGAGGTAGGGGCTGCGGGAGTACGGCCCGGAGTTGGTATCCATGCTGTGCGCCCAGGTGAACTGCCCCTCCGCAGAGAAGCTGTGCGAGAACTGGTGCTTGAGCACCAGGAGCATCATGTTGTTCATGGAGAATCCGTTGCTGCCGAAGGTATTGATGCCGTTCACAAGCGGATTCAACGGAGCGCCCATGAGGACCCCGAGTGCGTTGGAGTCGTAGTTGTACATCAGGTGCTTTCCAGAGCTGCCCAGATAGCCGAGACTCAGAACCATCGCGTAAGGCATGCTGAACTCGGTTTGCAGCGAATAGTGATGGTAGTACTGGGTGGGCATGGTGCCGGGCAGGGCGTTCAGACCCGCGCCGCCTGCCACAGGCAAGCCGGCCGAATTGAATGCGGTGATGGTGTTCGGGTTCGGCGGGTAACCGAGGATGTTCGTCGGGCTGCTCGAAACCGCATAAAGGATGTTGGGGTTGATGTTCGCCGGGCTGGTGCTGGAGCCTGGAACACCGTTGGTTCCGGGCGGGTTGTAATCGTAAGCGTTGGCGTTGGCGATCTGTTCTTCGTTATAGTTCAGGCCGTAGCCGCCGCGCACCACCATGCGGGCGCCGAACATAAGCGGGTTCCAGTTGAAGCCGAACTGCGGCCCGAAGTTCGCCTTTTGCGCCGACCAGCCATTGATGCCCGGGGTAACGGTGATCCCCGTTAGATAGCTGCTGCCGCTGCCGAAGCTCAGCACGCCCATGTTATGGTCCTTGTCGTAGATCGGCCCGAAGTAGTTGTAGCGCAATCCGGCGCTGATGGTCAGGCCCGGCCGCATCTTCCAATCGTCCTGAATGAACCCGCCCCAGATGTTTTCGCGGTTGTCGTTGCGGAAACCGCCAGGGAATCCGGTCGTGGCCTGGAAACTGCCGCCTTCGGCCTCCGGCGCGTCGTTCATGAAATCCCAGAGGTTGTAGAAGGTGTAGGTCGGAATCGAGATCGGCACGTTCAGGTAGTAAATACGGGTGACATCGCCGCCCATCTTGATGGTATGCGAGTGGAGAATCTTGGTGGCGACATCCTTGTAGGTATAGGTCCACTGATCCAGATGGCTCGGGTTGGTCGCGCCCAGGCGGCTGATGGATATGCTTCCGATCGTGGTGACAAAATCTTCGGGAAGGCCAAATGGGGCCTGGGGATTGTCTTCAAACTCGTTCCAGCGCCACCCGGCGGCATTGGCTCGCGCTTCGTTGAGGAATGTGGGCGAGAAGGTGTGGTTCCAGATGAGCGAGAAGGCGTCGTTGACCTGGTCGTGATTGAAGAGGTCGTAGCCCTGCCCGCCGTTGAAAGTCGAATTCGAGGAGGGAACCCAATACATTGTGTAAGTCAGAAGGTCCATCCTGGTTACATTGGCGTCTACACGGCCGTAAAACTGCTTGAAGTTGTCCGTGGTTGGGTTGGTGGTGCTGAACTGGGCGATGTCTGCGACAGATGCAGCACTGCCTGCAGCCGGCAGTCCGCCGCCAATGCCGGGAGACTGGGCGCTGAGGTAGGTAAGGTCCTGCGTGCCGAGCGCGGTGGTGAGCGGGGAGCCGATGTTGAGGCCCTGACCGGGAATGGTCACGCAGTTGACGTTCTCTACCAGTCCGGCATCAGCGCAGGTGGCCGAGGCGATCACCGAGCCGAGAACATTTGCTCCCGGGAAGTTGAGAAAAGTGGAGGCGACGCTGCCTGCCGGGGCCAACGATGCCAACTGCGGGGCCACGAACCATGAGGTGCCCGTCTGCTGGAAGGTCTGGTCCTGTGCCTCGATGCTGAAAAAGGCGAAGACCTTGTTTCTCCATAACGGCCCGCCGACGCTGCCGCCGAGCTGGTTGTAGCGGTTCGTATCCCTCTGCAGGCCGCGCTCCTCCGGAGTGAGCGGCTGCCCATTGGAGCCAACCGACGCCACTGAGGAGGGGCCGTTCCAGCGCTGGTAGGCATTGAGGCCGGGACGGGTGAGCTCCCAGAAGAAGCTGCCGTGAATGTCGTTGGTTCCGCTTTTGGTGGTGATTTCAGTCATGGCGCCGGCAAAGCGGCCATTTTCCGCGTCGTAGCTATTGCTGAGAACTCTGACGTTGTCGACAGAGTCCTCGCTGGGCGTAACCACCGTTGCGCCGCCCCATACTGCGCTGACCGTGCTGATGCCGTCGACGGTGAAGCCGTTGTTTTCAAACTGCTCGCCGTTGGTGTTCGCGGAAGGGCCATTCTCGGTGGCAAAGATGCTGCTCGAGGGGCCGAGATTGCCTCCGCCGCCCGACGATGCGCCGGTCTGCGTCCCGGGCTGCTGGAAGCCATTGCCGCTGCCCTGGCGCGATCCGTCGGCGAGGACGCCGGGAGTCAACTGGACGAGGTTGGTGACGTCGCGCTCGTAAGCCGGCAGATGCTCGATCTGATTTGAGGTAAGCGTCTGGCCGTCATTCGCGGTTTCGGTGTCGAGGCCAGGCACGATGGAGGCGTTCACGGTAACAGATTGCGAGGTGTTGCCGACTTCCAACTGGACGTTCACGGCGTTTGGCTGCTCGGGAATCAGCTGTAAATCGGCGAGGACCTTTTTCGAGAATCCATCTTTTTCAACCGTGAGCGTGAAGTGGTCAGGAGCGAGAGCGTCGAAGTTGTAAACGCCGTTCTCATCGCTGGTTCGAGTTATGGTCTGGTTGGTGCCCACATCGGTGAGCGTCAGGGTCGCGCCGGGTATGACTGCGCCGGTGGGATCGGTCACAGCGCCCTGAATTGAGGTTCGGAATTGCGCGTGGAGCGATGCGGCGAAGATCATCAGCAATCCCAGCACGACCGCTTGCCGTACCAGCACGTACTTGAGGCTCGCTCCAAATTTTTTGACACGTGTACTCATGCTTGCGTCATTGGCATGCATTCGATATTCCTCCGAGGAAGGTTCAGGCTTCTGGCCGGCTAAGTTCTTGTCTTTGCGGTCCTGAGTTTGTGTTCTTTCGACCTCGCGGCGCGATGAAGTACCGGGGAAGCGCGCCATCGATCTGTCATCCGAAGTCAAGTCTTTCTACGGGTAGACACTCCTATGCCGCAGAACTGCGGCTGCAAATTTGGATTCACAATGCCGCGTGAGAGGTTGCCCACGCGCAAATGACGCGAAAAAAATTTAGACGGCTAATCCTGAGTGACTAACACTCCCCGAGCGAGCTGCGAAATAAATCGAGATCGGGTAACTAATCCTTTAGTTATTCGTCTATCTTTTGTGCGAAGAAAGCATCGTTTTGCGGGAGGCCATTTGGTTATTCGGCAAATAGAATCAATAGATTAGGGAAATCTTCCAGTAAAGCCGGCATGCATTGCCCGAAATCGAGGTCGGGGCTTATGAAGACTTTCCGGTGACGCGGCAGATCGGCCGCCAGCGACCTCATCGCTGGTGTGAATGCAGCAGAGACTTTGGCCTGTAACTCAATACCGGTGACTACCCGCGCTCTGAATTAAGAGGAAGATTCTGCGCGTGCGCGAAAGTGCTCTTCCCCGCAATGCAAAAGGTAAATCACAACCAGGAGGTTATTCACATGAAACGCAGGTTTGCAGTTGCTCTCTCAGTTGGGACCGTTAGTCTTCTTCTGTTCTTCGCGCCGCCGATGCAGGCGCAGGGCAGCGAGAAAACGCAAGCCAATACCGCGCCAATGGCGGGAAAGCATGAGGCCGCGCTGATGGTGCCCGCGCAGGCTTACCTTATCAGGGACCTCGATGCGAAGAAGGATCACTCAGGCGAAAGGTTCGAAGCCAAGCTCAGCGATTCAGTCCAGCTTAAAGATGGGCCCGAACTGCCAAAGGGCACCGTGCTTACCGGAGTGATCGCAAACGACGACATGCAGATTCACGCGATGTCGAAGCTGGCGCTGCGCATCACGAAGGCAGAGCTGAAGGATGGCAAAGTCATTCCGGTCAAAGCGACGATTGTCGGCATCGACGCGCCTCAAAGCACAGACGCTGAGGGCTATCCTGTTGAGCTGGGCGATCAAATGCCTAATGACTGGAACAAGGGGACTTTGGCGGTGGATCAGATAGGCGCCCTTCACGATGTGGACCTTCACAGCAGGATTTCCGGCAGGAATTCGGGCGTCCTGGATTCGACCAGGAACGACAACATGAAGCTGAAGGTAGGAACCGAGTTGGAACTGGCCATAGCCGAGCAGGGTGCCTGAGACGGTTTGCTCTCATGCCGCTTTCCCCTGGCCTGGGCGAAGCAGCGCCGCCGGTCGCGCTTCGGCCAGGCCTTTTCCATCCGCTCGAAGCAGTGCCGCTTCAGTTCACCCGCAGCTTGCCGGTACTCGGAAGAATGAGATCTCCTCAAAGTTGGGCCGGTGTAAAAAAAGAGCGTAAAAAATTCTGGAATTTGTTAACTAATCCTTTAGTTGTTCGTCTATCCAATGTGCGGACAAAACAGAATCTGGGGGCTCGGCACAAAAAATCCATTGAAATCAAGGGAATGTAGATGCCTCCCAAAAGATCGAACACGTTGACTGAAGCCGAGCTCAGGCTCATGAAGATCATCTGGAGACGCGGCGAGTGCGCCGTGACCGACCTCGTCGACGCCATGCCGGCCGAGGAGACTCTTGCTTACAACTCGGTGCTGACCACGGTTCGCATCCTGGAGCAAAAGGGATACGTCGAGCACCGCCAGGAGGGGCGGGCATTTATCTATCGGCCTCGTGTGAGCGAAGAGGAGGCGAGCCATTCGGAGGTCCGCCACATGCTCGGCCGTTTCTTCGGTAATTCACGCGAGCAGTTGCTGCTCTCGCTCCTGGGCGATGGCGAGATCACCGCAATGGAACTCGAGCGGCTAAAAGGCGCGATCCGCGCCGCGGCGCCCGAAGCCCCGAAACAGGCCGCGATAGAGGAATAGAGCATGGATCTAACCTCCGCTACCGTTCTCAATTTTCTGCCGATCGCTGCCGCCGCCGGGAGATTCTCTGAGGCGGCAGCATCGATGGCGGTAACCGCCGCGTGGCAAGGGGCGCTGGTGGCGGCGGTTCTGGCTATTGTGCTGCGCTTTTCTCCTCGAATTTCCGCAGCGCACCGCTTCATCGTCTGGGCGGCAGGATTTTCGCTTGCTGCCGCGCTTCCCTTCTTCCCCATGCTGGCTTCCGTCGCGGCTTCCCCTCTGCATGGCAACGCGAACGGCGTGGCAAACGCCGCAGCCGGGCCGTGGCTGCAACTGGATTCCCGCTGGAGCTATGCGATCGCCGCGCTTTGGATTGCCGCCTCCATCATCCGGGCTATCCAGCTTGCGATGCAGGGACTTCATTTACGCAAGCTGGGGAACTCCGCGTCGCCGGCACTGCCGGAAAGTTGCCCCTTCGCTTCGGGAATCGTCAGCGTTGCGGGCCGGGGCCCAGTAAGAATCTGCACCACAAAGCTACTCGATAGCCCCGGCGCCATTGGATTTTTCACCCCGCGCATTCTCATTCCCGAGTGGCTCAAGGAGCGGCTGACTCCTGGGGAGTTCGAACAGATTGTGCTGCACGAGGCCGAGCACCTTCGCCGGCGCGATGACTGGACCAACCTGCTCGGGAAGATTTGCCTGGCGATCTTTCCGCTGAATCCCGTGCTCTGGTGGATGGACCGAAGACTGCTGATGGAGCGGGAGATGGCGTGCGACGAAGGGGTCGTCCGCGCAACGCAGCAGCCGCGATCCTATGCGGCCTGCTTGACGAGTCTGGCCGAGAGCAAGCTTCAGCAGCGCGCGGAGGTTTTATCGCTAGGCGCATGGAGACGCCGGCCGGAGCTCGTTTCCCGGGTGCAAAGCATTCTCGCGCCGAAGAACGCGCCACGCCCATGGGCTGCAAGCCTTTTGGCAAGCACGATCGTCTGCGGGCTGCTGGTTATTTCAGCGGAGCTCGCGCGCTCTCCGCAACTGATTGCGTTCGTTCCTTCACAAAGCGGGAGCGTGGCGCAAGCCGATGCGCGGCTTTTTGCAGAGGCGAATGCCGAGCACTCACTGAATGCAGCCGGAATGCGGCTTTCAACAGATGAACTCGGAAGCGGGAAGCCAGCCCCGTTTTTGACGTATACGAAGGCTGATCTCTCCACGGTGCAACCCCCAACGCGGATGCCCGCTCGAGCCTCTCTTGCGGCGAACAGGCCAGGGAGAAGTGCTGAAGTATCTTCGCCGGTTACGCAGGCTCAGATTTCTTCACCGGCCGCGTCCGCCGAGGCCAGGGAGAACGCACAGCATGAGGTGTTGGCGAAGGCCGAGTTGCCCGGCTCCGGTGAGACGGCGGCCGGAGAACAATGGATCATTCTCACAGCCTGGCAGGAAGTGCGCTTGCCGAAGCGCGCGCAGGCCGGCGGGGTTCCTCTTGAGAACGCAGATTGCGAAAGCGAACTTCAGGCCGATGGTGAAGCCCAGGCGAACGGAGTTCCGGCGAATGTTGTCGTGATCGAACAACTGTTTCTGAAAGTTGTGCCCGTAGTCTATCGTCCCGTGCCAGCCACGAAGGCGCAAATTCGCGCCGGGTGGCTCGTGCTCCAACTCTAAGATCTCAACTCCAACCAAAATCGGAGGTAGTCATGTCTGCAACAACTAATTTATTAATCGCTAAAGCGAGGAGATTTATACTCCCCGGAGGGCTCGCGGCGCTGCTGGTTTTCGCCGGTTTCGCCCTTGCCGGCCACAGGGCCGCCCGCGCGGCCACAAACGGAGCCTCACCGCTCGACGACAGCAGCGTATCGTCGCTGGTCGCAGTCGACAATGCGGTCGAGGCAGTCGCCGCACGCGTTACCCCGGCGGTGGTCAACATCTCGGTGACCTCGAAGGCAACCGCCGAGGGGATGTCGTCGAACAACATGCCGGATATGCAAAACCTGCCCAAGGAATTTCAGTGGTTCTTCGGGCAAAACGGCAACGGCAACGGGATGAACGTCCAGCCGCAGACGCAGATTCAGCATGGCGTGGGCAGCGGCGTGATCATCTCGCCTGATGGCTACGTCCTAACCAACTATCACGTTGTCGATAGCGCGACCCAGATCAAGGTCACGATGAACGACCGGCGCATCTTCACCGGCAAGGTGGTGGGATCAGATAAGCTCAACGATCTTGCGGTGGTCAAGATCGACGCCCACGAACTGCCCTGCATTGCCTGGGGCGACTCGACAAAACTGCACCCCGGCCAGACCGTGCTTGCCTTCGGAAGTCCCTTCGGGTACTTTCAGTTTTCCGTGACTCGCGGCATCGTGAGCGCGCTCAACCGGCCGAATCCGTACTCCGATGACGCGCGCAAGCCGGGCGACTTCATCCAGACCGATGCAGCCATCAATCCCGGAAACTCCGGCGGTCCGCTCGTGGATGCGCGCGGCGAGCTGGTGGGGATTAACACGTTCATCATCTCGGACAACGGCTCGTTCGCGGGCGCCGGATTTGCGATTCCGTCGGAGATCGCCAGGGTGTCGGCCGAAGAGATCATAAAAGGCGGAACGGTGCATCACGGATATCTTGGCATCAGCATGAACGATGTGACACCGGATAACGCCAGCTTCTTCAACCTGCCGGATGCGACCGGAGCCATCGTAAGCCAGGTGAGCCCCGATTCGCCTGCCGCCAACGCGGGCCTGAAGAGCGGCGATGTGCTGCGCGAGGTCAACGGAAAGAAGATCGTCAATGGCAGCACGTTGCAGGTTACAGTGACCGGAACCGCTCCTGGAACCGAGATCAGCCTGGGAATCCTGCGCGACGGCAAACCGGAAACGATCAAGGTGAAGGTGGGCGAATACCAGGCCAAGGATAGCGAGGTCGCCGAAACCAGCGGCTCGGGATCGCAGCAAAAGGGTAAGCTGGGGCTGGCGGTCAACGATCTTACGCCGCAGCTTCGCGAGCAGCTGAACGTGCCGTCGAGCCTTCACGGCGTCGCCATTGAAAGCGTTCGCGCGGGCAGCCCGGCAGAGGATGCGGGGCTTGCCTCCGGCGAAGTGATTGTCGAAGTGAACCGCAAACCGGTGGAAAGCGCGGAGCAGTTCTCGAGCGATGTGCGTTCCGTGCCCGCCGGAAAGAGCATTCTCCTGCTTGTCTGGTCAAAGGGGGGCACGAGTTATCGTGTCGTGCATCCAGACGAAAGCGGCCAGAGCGGCATGTAACCCGGGTAAGAGCCGTCCCACCCTAAGCGCAATCCTTGCGGATCGCGCTTAGGATGGGGCACCCGCGCGCGAAAGTGGGGCTGGTGGCTTCCCACCCATTTCGCCAAATGACGGCGAAATGGATGGGGCACGGAGAGATCTTCACCCTACGGTAGAAGGATCTTCTCCAGGTATTCGATCGGCAGCGGGCCCTGATCGAGGGCGCGATCGTGGAACTCCTCGAGCGTAAAGCTGCTTCCCTTGGCCGCCTGATACTTCTTGCGCAGCGCCCACCACTGGCGCGTTCCCAGAAAGTACGTTGGCAACTGCGTGGAACTGAGCTTGGCGCGCACCAGCTTTCCGTCGGCCTCGGCCTGGGTCTGGAAGCACTTCTTCGTCATCAGGTCGAGCGCTTCCTGATCGGTCATGCTCATGGTCTGCAGACGGATGTCGAGGATGGTGTTGGCGACGGCGCGCAGCCAGATCTTCTTGCGCACCAGCTTGAATTTCGGACTGGAATCGTCCCAGCCAGCCTCGGTCATCACGTCCGCGCCGTACTCGGCCCAACCCTCGACGTAGGCGCCATTGCCGAAGAGAGTGCGCAGCACCCGCCGCATGGGCGGCTGAACGTCGTTAGCGTGCTCGAACTGGACGTAATGCCCGGGCAGCGCTTCGTGAAGCGTAAGCCACTCGAGTCCGTAGTTGTTGTACTCGCGCAGCTTGCTTTCCACTTTGGCAGCCGGCGTTTTGGGGTCGATGGGAGTGACCCAGTACTGCGCCTCGGCGGTCGGCTCCAGCGCAGGCGCCTGGTGAAAGCCGGCCACCGAGAAGATGCCGCGCTCGAACTCCGGCGTGGGAATCACCTTCAGGTTGTCGCGGTCGCTGAGCGTGACGATCTTCTTCTGCCGAATGAATTGCCGGGCGTTGACCACGTCGGCTTTGATCGTGGCCATCAACTGATCGGGCTGGGGGTGCTCGTCGCCGATCTTGTCGAGCACCGCGCCGATGATCTTGTTTTCGCGCTCCTCGACGGGCAAGGTCGCATACTCGTCCTGGCCGGGATACATCTGCCTGTAGAGCGGCAGCGCGATCTCCAGCATTTCGGCGCGCAGGCGGGTCAGCTCAGCCTCGGCGTCGGAGAGCAGCTGCTCCGGAGTCACTGAGGTCTCCATCACAGATCGGAACTTGGACGCGTACCACTCCTTGCCCAGCCGCCAGGTGCGCCCGTTGGTGGGCCGCCTGGCCAGATCGTCCTTCATCCAGGCGTCGAAGCTTTTGAGCGCCTCGCGGGCGGCGGGCGCCGTTTTGTCGAATTCCGCCTTCAGATGCGAGCCGGCAGGAATCTCGGCGGCGACCGTGTCCAGCAGGTCGAGATTGCCGGCATTCTCATCGGTTGCGGTGGAGATAAAGATGGGATCGGCGTCGATCAACTCTGCTTTTGCCTGCTCAAGAAAACGCGGAATCTGGCCAATGCGCGAGATCACGTCGCCCAGCCGCGCCTCCTTCGACGCATACGATTGCGTAATCGGCAGAAACAGGCCGTTGCCGATCAGCTCCACGTAAACCGTGGGATTATGCCTGTAATTCTGGATTGTCTCCAGCTCCAGCAGGTTCAGCGCGATCTGGTCGTCGATGAGGCGGTAATCGGCCGCGTCCTGCGCATTCAGCGTGGCGAGCGGCGTCTCCGTCTGGAAGCGCTGCCGCCACTGGCGATAAAAGCGCACCTGCACCGCCATCGCCTGCGGGCTCACGTCATCGAGCTGCGCATCGAGGCGGATGGTTTGGCCCGTTTTTGCATCGGTGTGCTGGTGGTAGCCGACCTGCGAGGCCGTCACCGGAGTCAGCACGAGCGAATCTTTCACGAACTGGTCGCACATCTGGGCAAACCGGGCATTTGACTGCGCCGCCGCCGAGGCGGGCCTTTGCGCCGCGGCCGGGGGTGTGGCGGCCGGCCTCTGGTTCTGTGCCGCGCCCGGCAGAGCAGTCAGGAAAGCCATTGAAATCATGCAAAGAACGCTCTTCATAGCACCTCGCAAAATGGAATTCAGAGCCGCACCAGTATAAACCGCTCGAGTCGGCTGGTATCTTTACTCCAAGATTCAATTACGATCCAGAGATCCGGAGGTGCACTATGCCATGTGATACACAAGAGCTTCGCCATGTTCCACTTTTTGAGCTTCTCGACGACGACGAAGCGCAAATCCTCGCCGCCCGTATCGAGATCAGACGCTTCGCAGCGCGCCAGCGGATCTTCAAGGCAGGCGATCCGGCCCTGCATGGCTACGTCATGATTTCAGGCAAGGTCGACGTCGCCACTACCGACGAGGACCATCAGGAGGTCGTCGTCGACGAACCGGGGCACGGCGACTTTTTCGGCTTTGCGTCGATGCTGCAGCAGATCAGCCACCGCACGACCGCTGTAGCCACCGAGGACACGGTCTGCCTTGAGGTAGGCCGCGACGACATTGCCGAGTTGATCCAGCGCAGACCCACGGCGGGCATGGACATGCTCACCGTGCAGGCGCGCCAGCTTCATGGCGCGCAAAAGCTGGTTGAGAGCCGCGCCAGCCGCAATCCCAACGAAGTGATCGAAGAGCGGACCACGCTGGGCGAGCAGATCGCCGATGCCGTCGCCGGTTTCGGCGGGTCGTGGACATTCATCATTCTCTTCGGCATCATCCTCATCATCTACTCCACCATCAATATTCTGTTGGCAAACAGGGCATGGGACCCTTATCCGTTCATCCTTCTCAATCTCTTCCTCTCGATGCTGGCAGCCATCCAGGCGCCGGTGATTATGATGAGCCAGAACCGCCAGGACACCAAGGACCGCTTGCGCAGTGAGCTCGACTTCGAGGTGAACAAGCGCGCCGAACTGGAAATTCATTCCCTTTCTCAGAAATTAAGCTCCATCTCAGACAAGATCGCGGATGTGGAGGAACTACTGCGTAACCCCGCCAGCTGCGGGGAATGAAATGACCTGTCCGCGTTTTGCGGAGCGCGTGATTCGGTTCAGAGGATGCAGAGGTTTTCATTGACGCAAGGCTACGTACACACGGTTACATAGAGTTACTCGATGAAGATTTTTCCCAATTCGGCAAAGGCGTAGAATGATGGCGCATACCAAAATTCAAACGGATTGCAACCGTACTGATTCCATGGAGGAGAAATCGTGAGTCTCATTACATCACTCGTAAAAAGAAGGCAATTTCTGCTTGGCGCCGTGGGTTCTACCTGCGCATTGACATGCAAAAAACTGGCGGCGTTTGCCGTTGCCAATGGCGCCATGGCAAGCGGCCGGACCTGTGGAAGCTCAGGCGGCATCCGCGGCTGCGGCAAGCTCTGCGCTCAACAAGTGCCCGCATCTTCTATCGCCGCTTAGAATACGGAAACGTCATCCTGAAGAACAGGATCATGCATACGCAGGCTCCGCCGCACGCCATGCAGGGGCCGGAGAACTACCCTACGGACGCATTCAGGGACCACTATTCCAACATGGCCAAGAACGCGGCCATCGTTTCGCTCGATACCCATTTCGGCGCGTATCCGATCACGTAGGGCGATCAAAACGACATGCATAACCGTACGGACCACTTTTCGGATACATCTGGCAGGACATTCCGCCCGTGCACAACTACGTGAACCGGATGATCGACGATATGCATGTGGAGGGCACGCTGGTTCGCTACGCCGGCAATCTGGGCACGCCGACTGGAAGCGGCCCCGGGAATACAGCCGGCCAGGGCAGTGCACCCGGCGGTGGAGGTGCGCCCGGCGGAGCCGCGCCTGCATCCCTGGCAAGCGGACCCGGCGGCGCGCCTGCCGCGGGAGGGGCCCCAGCTGGCGCAGTGCCCGGCGCAACAGGACCTGGCGGCATGTCCGGAAGGCCCATGGGACAGCCTCAGCAGCAGAGGGACAACCGAACCGTTGAAGAGATCCTGGCTCAGGCAAAGGACGTGGAGACTCAGGGTTACGACGTCTGCGACTTGAGCACAACCAACCGCGAGGCCGTGCAGGCAGTTCGCAACGCGACGAATCTTGTGCTCCTCACGCACCTGGGCACCATTGGCCCGGCCATGGGTCCGGTGGCGAGCGACAGCACTCCCTTGCATTTATGGGACTATGAAGGCGGCGATCTGGACTGGCAGTTCGGCAAGCGCACAGTGGGCCTCACCAACGACCTTCAGCCCACCAAGGATGAGATTGAGCAGGTGGTCGAGGAAGCAAAGAAGCTCGACGGCCTGGTCGACATCTTCTGGATCAGGGATAACCGCATCGAGCATCCCAACAGCTTCACCCAGAATCCGGACAAGCCCTTCAACCTTTACTACGCGGAGGCCCTCAAGAAAGCGGGCATCAAAACCCTCGTCTGCCCCAGCGCCGGCTTCCATGATGCCGCGCAGAACGATCGATTCATCGCCAGCGGAATGGCGGATATGGTGGGCATGGCCACGCCCTTCTTCGCCGACCCTGAATACGTAAAGAAGGCAGTAGAAGGAAGGCTCGACGACATTATTCCCTGTATCCAGTGCCACAACTGCCATAGCATCAGCCGGACTGATGGGCCGTGGTACGACACATGCACTGTCAATCCTAAGTGGGCGACTCCGGCCTATAAGCTCGAGAACATTCCCGCGCCAACGGCCAAAAAGAAGGTGGCTGTGATCGGAGGCGGCGTGGCCGGCATGAAAGCGGCCATCATCGCTTCTGAAAGAGGCCACGCGGTAACCATCTACGAGAGAGATAAGATTCTGGGCGGTCACATGCAGTTCACCGACTATACCCAGTGGAAATGGACTTACAGGAAATTCAAGGACTATCTCATCCACCAGGTGAACAAGCATGGAGTCGAGGTGCTGCTGAATACCAAGGCTACACCGGAAACAATCAAGGCCAAGGGGTACGATACGGTGCTGGTCGCCAACGGGGCGCAGCCGACCTTCTCCGAGTGGGAGACCGCCGGCGCGGCCAACGTCTTCAATCTGATGGACGCTTACACCAATAAGCAGTCCCTCGGGCAAAACGTGGTGGTCGTCGGCGAAGGAATGTACAGCACCGAAGCCGCCATCGGGATGGCGAAGGACGGGCGTAAGGTTATGGTTCTTTGCCCGTCGAAAGAACTGATCGAACTGAAATATATCGGCTCTCATAATCTGATGGACCAGATACAAATTCTGGAAAACCATCCCAACTTCAACTTTGAGCTGGAGAGCAAGGTCAAGAGCATCAAGGGGAATACGGTGACTTATGCCGATTCCAAGGGCGTCGAGAAGACCCTCCAGGCCGACAGCTTCGTCATCTGGTCGGGAATGAAGCCGAGAGTGGATGAGGCGGAGAAGTTTATCGGCATGGCGGACCAGGTGCTGTTTATGGGCGACTGCACGGGCAAAGCTGGGACTGTGCAGAAGACGCAGCGCCAGGCCTTCTTCCTGGCTTCACAGGTCTGAGCAAGTCCTGGGAATCAAGCAATCATTGCGAGCGTATGATCAGCTGGATTGGGAAAATGGCTGATGATGCGCTCGCATTTTTGGTTTAGTGACTGAGGAAACTTGCTGAAAGACAACCGCAGATCCTTCGACTCCCTACGTTGCGCTCCGGTCGCTCAGGATGACAGCGCACTCATGACGCTACGCGGCGCTCCGCTCAGGATGACAGCCAAATTATGTCAGTGAACGATTATGACAAGGAACGTCTGCGAACGTGACGCTAGCGCATTTGATAAGTAAAGTCGGGATGGCAGGCGCGCGTTCCGCAACGGTCCTCGGATGCCTTGTGGATATGGTGGCAGACCGTACAGTCGTGGATGGGAATGTGAGAGACGTGCGGGTCTGACGGCTCTCCCTGGTAGATAGCGCGGACCGCCCACTTAGGCCGGGCATCTTCAATGTCCTTGGTAGCCAGGTATTGCAAGCGGAGATAGATCGCCTGGTTGCCCTTGTCGTTCGCCGGAGTCAGCTTCACGGTGGGCTCGGCGAGCATTGCCTTTCCGCCGCCCGGGGCAGCTTCCAATTGCTGCTGGAGATCCGCCAGCAACTTCACTCCGTCATCTTGCAGACTAAAGCCATTCTCGTGGCAGTCGAGACAAATTTTGGTGGGCACATTGCTCGTGTAGGGCGGCTTCGCCTCAAGATGGCATAAGCGGCAGCCCACTCCCTTGTCCTTGTGAAAGATGGACAGCGTGCCGTCTTTGCCGCCGAAATCATCGCCCGAAGCCGCAGTAGTGGCCGACGCCGCGTGAACCTGCTCCGCGGCGGCAATCATTTCGCTGCTGACGGCGTTTGTTTTGCCTTCGCTGATGTTCTTATGCAGATAGTCCACGGCCGCAGCGACCCCGTCGGCAACCGCCCGGCAGGAAACCGTTGCGCCGGAAACCGAATCGATGCCGCTACCCAGGCGGAGACGGCCGACGGTCTTGCCGAGGAACTGGTGCAGGAATTCGCGGGAAGCAAATCGATCGGCGTACCCGTCGGTCTCGGTGTGACTCACGATCTGCACCGACTTCACATGGTAATCGGTATCGGTTGTAACGAGCGTATGAACTACGCCGTGATAGCCCTCGGCGTATCCATGAATGGCGTAGCCGATGGCGCTATCGCCGGAGGCGGCTTTCAGGATTACGGCGGGATGATTCGCGAAAGTAGCTAAGCCAACGACCGTAAACGTGTCGGCGTCAGGGAAAAGCGGCCTGAGCAGCTGAACCTGCGCCTGCGAGGCCGGCAAAGCCTGGCCTGGATTGATTTTGACCGAGGTTTCCGCGTTGGATCGCGTGCGGTTGGCCACCAGTGTGGCGAACTCGCTGAATTCATTGCGCAGGATCAGCGGATAGGTCCACCAATCCAGCACAGCCAGCAAGAGAACGAACGCAACGGTTACTGCGAAGAGAGCGGCGAAGGAGCGGCCTGACGAAACGGTTGAATGTTTCACACTCATCTTTTTACCGGCGCCAACCCGGCCGGTTCCTTTGCTGCAGGTTCTCGCGAGACATGCCTTCGAGCATGGCCACGGCTCGAACACGCTCTTCGATCAAGAGCGAAAGCCGCTCTCCATTTGCGCGGTTGCAGGGTGCTGAGTCCTTATTATAACGTGATGCAGAATCGGCAACGCGGCAGTGAACGAAACAGAATGTAACGGTGCGTAATCGCCAGGAACAGCTTGCCGTGCCCGTTGCTGGCACAAGTGAAACGCGCTCAGTTAAACTATGCTCATTCGCTTATGAAACGAGCTGTGGCTGGGCGTGGCGCAGACGCCCAAGAAAAATCTCGAAAGCGCGGTTTTGGATTTCCTGGCGGGCACGAACTGCCGCACAGGAAAGAACTTTCGCGCGATGCGGCACTGGAAGAGATGCCTCATCCCAGCGTTGCGGTGGTGCCCCTGTGGCAGCACGCAGGAGCGCCGGCCGCACCTTGCGTCGAGATCGGCCAGATGGTTCAAGCCGGAGAAAAGATTGGCTTCGCCGCCGACGGGATATCGGCGCACGTGCATGCGCCGGTATCGGGAAAGGTCATCGATATAAGTGAGCGGCCCTGCGCGGGAGGCAAGAACAGCCTTTGCGTAGTCATCGAAAACGATCGAGCGAACTCCGTTGCCTATATGCCTCCACTCGATGCGATGGCGACAGCGCCCGGGTTGCTGTTAGGGCGCATCGCGGATGCCGGGATCGTCGGCTTGGGCGGCGCGACATTTCCATCGAGGGTAAAGCTGGAAGTTCCCGAGGGCAAACGAGGCGATACCCTGCTGGTGAACGGCATCGAATGCGAGCCGTACCTGACCGCCGATGGGCGCCTGATGCAGGAGCGCGCTTCCGCCATTGTGCGCGGCATTCAGACGGTGCTGAGATTGCTGAAGATCGATCGAGCCATCGTGGGGATCGAAGATCATAACCAAAACGCTCTGTCTGCGATGCGCGAGGCTGTTTTGGGCTGCCCCGAGATCTCGATCCGTGCCATGAAGACAAGGTACCCGCAGGGCCAGGAGAAGATGCTGATCCACGCGGCCACAGGCCGAACGGTTCCTCATGGCAAGTTGCCCGTGGATGCCGGAGTGATTGTGCACAACGTGGGCACCATTTACGCCATCGACGAAGCCATCACCCTGGGCAAGCCGCTGATCGAGCGGGTGGTCACCGTTTCAGGAGAGGCCATCGCCGAGCCGAAGAATCTTGTAGTGCGCATCGGCACGCCGGTGCGGGAATTGCTGGAACACTGCGGAGGGTGCACACAGGAGGAAGTGGCTGTTTTTGCCGGCGGACCGATGATGGGCGCGGTGCTGGAATCGCTCGATGTCCCGATTGAGAAGGGCATCACCGGCATTATTGCTGTCCCTGCCGGTGCAGTCGAGAAGGGTACGCACTATCCGTGCATTCGCTGCGGCGCCTGCAGCCGCGCCTGCCCCATGCAGTTGTCTCCCTCGCTGATTGCTGCTTATGCGGAGCGCGGCAATTCGTCAGACGCGCGGGCGGCGGGCTTATTTGTATGTTGCAACTGCGGGTTGTGCAGCGTGGTATGCCCGAGCAACCGCTCCAATGCGGAAATTATCCGGAACTTCAAGTCGCATGCACAGCAAAAATAAAAGGGACCAAAGCATGAGCGCACTGTCGACTCCGATCGTGCTTGTCAAGCCCGGAGCGCGTCCGGTTCGCGGGGGCCCGGCAACGCCCCGCATCATGGGCAGCGTAGTTTTGGCATTGCTGCCCGCCGCGGCATGCGGCTGCTATCTCTTCGGCTCGCGAGCCGCTGCTCACGCTGGCTGTCTGCATGGTTTCGTGCGTGGCCTTCGAAGCCATCCTGTGCAGCCTGATGCGGCGAGCCTGGACCGTTGGAGACTTCTCGGCTCTGCTGACCGGAGTGCTTCTGGCGCTGGCGCTGCCTCCCGCAACACCGATTGCGGTGTGCGTTGCCGGTTCGTTCGCAGCCATCGTCATCGCCAAGCACGCCTTCGGCGGATTGGGAGCCAACGTCTTCAACCCCTCGCTGGCAGGCCGCGTTTTGTGCGCGGCGGCCTTTCCGGCAGCCGTATCGACGTTCAGCGCGCCTGTGCGCACATTTCTGCATGTGGACTCGATCACTTCGGCAACGCCACTGGCGCTGCTCAAGTATCAGGGCCTGGCCGCTTATGCAAAGATCCTGGGCGGACCGGCGCATCGATATCTTCATCTGCTGCTGGGCAATCACGGCGGCTCTCTGGGCGAGACTTCTGTTCTGGCGCTCTGGATCGGCGGCATCTTCCTGATGGCGCGGCGCATTATCAGCTGGCATATCCCGGTGGCCATGTACGTGACGGCTGCAGTGGTCGCCGTGCTGGCACGGCCACTCAGCGGAGATCCGCTCGGCCATCTGCTATCCGGCGGCCTTGCACTGGGCGCCCTTTTCATGGCCACCGATTACGTGACTTCTCCCTCCTACCCTGCCGGGAAGCTGATTTTCGGCGCCGGGTGCGGTTTGCTCACGATGGTCGTGAGGCTCTGGAGCGCGTATCCGGAAGGCTGCATGTACGCCATTCTGGTGATGAATATTCTTGTGCCCTTTATTGAGCGGGCAACCACGCCGCGGCCATTCGGAGTGGAAAGCGAGCGTGTTTCGATGGCAAAACGCCTGATGGACGCGCTTGCAGCGTTTGGCAAACAGTGGGCCGCGGCTTTCGCATTTCGCGGGCAGCGCGATGCGACTGCTCAGGGCGCTGCGGCACGCTCGCTTCAGCGCACGCCTGCTCTGGAGCCGATCGTGCTTGTGGGTCTCGGCATCGCGCCGCTGGTGGCGGTCGCGACCGGGCTGCGTTTGGCCCTTGCCCTGGCCGTCGGTTTGCTCGCCGTGCAGGTACTCACGTTTCTGGTCCTGATCGGACTGCGGCGTTGGATCATCCGTCCACTCGCGCCGCTGTTTGTTGTGGTGGTTGCGGCGGGATGGACAACTGCGTTCAGAATGATCTGCCATGCATACCTTCCCGATCTGGCGATCAGGGATACGCTCTCCTGCTGGCTGTTGCCGTCGCTGCTGCCTACCGTCTATCTCGCGCGGCTGCTATTCGACGGCGGCGCGGGCGAGAACAAGAATGGCGGCTATCGAAAATGGATGCTCGCAATCGCTGGGCTGGCCGTGGTGCTCTGCCTGCTGGCCGCGATTCGCGAGGTTCTTGGCGCGGGAACTCTGTGGCAGATCCCGGTTGGCGCCAAGCCAGTCCTGACCTGGGCGCTGACAAGCTCGGGTGGATGCGTGGTGGCGGCGCTTTTGCTGCTCGCCGCTGCTCCGCTTCTTGGCAGCCGCTGGGCGGAATGGAAGGAATAGGTATGCAGCAGTTTATTAAAGACCTCATCCAGGAGCCGATTGAACGAGGCTGCGTATTCAGCGCCATCGTGGGCGCGGAGAGCCTTTATCTGTTCCTGTTCGCAAATCGCAGGCGCATGTTGCTCTTCTGGGGTTCGCTACTGCCCGTCCTGGCAGTGTTTGCTGTGGTCGATTTCGAGCTGCACGCCGCATTGAGCCGCGCCTACCTGGAATTCGCCTATCCGTTTCTCATGGCTCTCGTGGCCGCCGCCGGAGCAAGCGTCCTTGTAGGCGTCTTCCGCCACGGGTCGGAAAAAGGTTCCTCGGCTCCCGGCGAAGAACTTCTTTTGTTTGCATCTTTCACGGCCTTGTTGCTGATGCTCTCTCAGGAGTGCCTCGAGAGCAGCTCCCTCGTGCCGGCCTGCACGAACGCAATCATTATGTGGATGGGCTATGGGATGGGAGTTCTGGCATTCTGGAGCCTCGGCCATAAATTGCGCCACCAGGGACAGTCGCAGGCGCGCAGCGTGGTGATGCTGTTTTGCATATTGGCGATCGTCGGGGCCACGCTGGCTGGGTTTTCCGGAATGAAGTTCTAGAGCATTCCTCGCAGAGGATAAGAATTCTGGGTGTCGCTGTCATCCTGAGCGGAGTTTGGCCTGCTTTTGGCCAAACGGAGCCGAAGGATCCGCAGTTGTTCTTCAACGAAGTCGCTTTGGTCGGCTTTGTTGTGCAATAACGAAACGGCAGGGGCTAAAGCCCGCCCTACTTTTTCAGCCGTTTACGGCCCGGCTGAAGCCGTGCCCTTTTACAAAACCTGTGAATTTCAGCAAACTGCTAATCTAAAAGCAGATTCCGATGCCTGACCGTCCTTCATGGTCGCCCCGCCGATTCGCCTGGCTGGATGCTCTTATCATCCTGTCGGTCGTCGGCGGCCTGTGCTATTCGATTGCCGCCCTGCCCCGGCAAGAGGGCGCCACGGTCAACATCTTTCGCGAAGGGCGCCTGATTGCGCGCTACCCCCTCTCCAAGAATCGCGATGTGACGATTGACGGCGCGATTGGAAAGATGATGTTGCGCATCGAGAACGGCTCGGTGCGCGTCGTGAGCGCCAGTTGCAAAGAGAAGATCTGCATCTCTGTGGGAGCCATACGGCGGCCTTCGCAGGAAATTGTCTGCGTTCCCAACCGCGTGATGATCACGGTGAGCGCGAGCAGTTCGGAATTTGATGCGTTTACGAAGTGAGTGTCGTGCCTGCATTTTTTGGGCGGAGGGAGCATGGGCCTTCAGGCCCATGAATGCAGGGTAGCGAGACGGTGGCTTCAGCCACGGAACGAACGCTTTTTCACGTGAATAGCCGTACAGATTGCAAAATGACGGTCCACGCCTAAAGGCGCCCGCATAAGCCGCTGTATCCAGGGGCCTGAAGGCCCCTGCTCCCTCCGCGCCTAGGAAACCCCGAATTTCAGGTCACGATTCGGGTGGCGGGAATCCTCAGCGGTACTCCAGCGATTGGCCCGAAACAACCGGCTCGAACTGACCGCGCAGTTCGCGGGAAACCCAGGTTTTCCCCGCCGAGTCGACAACGATTCCAGTCAGATGGCGGGAGCGCAGATAGTCGATGGCCTGATCGGCCTTCGTGCAGAAGGCGATCTTCACGCTTGTATCCACTTCCCTGGGATCGGGGCCGGCGACGGTGGCGCTGCGGTTGAAACGCGCAGGCATCAGCGTGGATGGATCGAAGATGTGGTGGTAGCGAACGCCGTCCTTGATAAAGAAGCGCTCGTAATCGCCGCTGGTGAAGACCGCGCCGCCGGAGGTCGTGAGCGCGCCGATCAGGTCATTCTGATCATTCGCTTCGCCTGCTTCGCCCGCTTCACCGCGCGGATCGCGCACTCCGATCTTCCAGGGCTTGCCATCGGGCTTGCTGCCCCACGCATAGATGTCGCCGCCCGCGTTGATGAGGAAGCCGCTAAGGCCGGAGCGCGCCAAGTTTTGTTTCAGGTTGTCTTCGACGTCGGCCAGGATGAAGCCCTTGGCGATGCCGCCGAAGTCGAGCGTGACGCCGGGGTCGAGCGCGAGCGTCGTGCCGTTGATTGCGCGGAATTTCTGGCAGCCGATGAGCGGCTTTACACGCTGGAGCTCTTCGGCTGTGGGAACGCGATGCTGCTGCTGATGCGCTTCGAGGCCGTAGAGATACTTGAGCGGGGCCACGGTGATGTCGAAGAGCCCGTGGGAATCTGTGCATGCCTGCTGCGCGAATCGGGCGACTTCGACGGTGCGCGGATCGACCGTAACTGATGGGCTCGAGCGATGATTGATTTTCCACGTATCGCTGGACGCGTTGGAGATGGACCACAGCGCATCGTATTCGGAAAAGGTGCGCTGCACGCCGTCGAGAATGGATGTGGGGTCAGAAGCTGAGTATACGGTGATATCGATTTGCGTATCGAGAGCGAGAAAATGCCGCTGGTACGAATGAATGCGGCCGCGGGAGGTCGAGCAGCCGATCACGCCGACGAGCGCGAGCAGCAGGATGCAGCGCGCCGTCATCGCGGTGATGCGCGGGCGTGCGAACCTCGAACAAAGTCGAAGGGGCTGCTCGATCGCCGGAAGCATTTTCATTCGGTATAAGTTTACTGGAATGCCATGGTTTGCCCGCGATCATGGTTGCTTCAACTCGCCGGACTGTATCATGAGTTGAAGTAACTGGCAGGGGCTAAAGCCCGCCGAGAATCCCAAATCATTTACGGCCCGGCTGAAGCCGTGCCCTTTTACAAAACCTGTTCGCGAATGCATATCTAGGCAGTCCGCAAAGCGTTCCATGAAGCCAGCGCCAAACTTAGCAGAGCGGGAAGCGACCGGCACAAGCCTGCCTGAAGCCGAAGAGCACGATGTCGCCGAGCGCACTCTGTGGATTTTTGTGGCTGTGGCCATCAGCGCGGTTGAGGCCCTGATCCCGCGCATTCCGCTCTTTCCGTGGCTCAAGCCGGGTTTTTCCAATGCCGTCACCATTCTCTGGATCATCCGTTACGGCACCGTCGATGCTTTGCTGTTTTCCTTCCTGCGCGTGTGGATCAGCGGCTTCTATGTCGGCTTTTCGCTTTTTTCTCTCGGCCTCGGCCTGTGCGGAGCGGCCTGCGCCACGCTGAGCATGGGCCTGCTGTGGAGGTTTCTGGGACGGCGCCGCTGGTTGGGAACGGTGGGGCTGGGAATCTGCGGCGCCTGCTTCCATAACGCCGGGCAGCTTGCCGCACTGGCGCTTCTGCTCAAGGAAGCGGACAAGCTTTTCGTGCAGGTGCCGGTGATGCTCGGCGCGTCACTCGTCTTCGGGGGCGTGACGGGTTGGATGGTTGTGCCGCTGGGGCGCTTTCTAGCCGCCCGGAGCCATCGTCATTTGCTCCCGGATGCGGCGACTTCTGTCGAAAAGAAGCCCTCCAGAGCTTCGCTGTTTGCATCGGCAGGCATACTGGCGGGTTCGCTGGGACTGCTGGCGATCAACCAGTTATGGATATTGGCCGCCTGTGCGGCACTCGTTACGGTTCTTGCCATTGCGGCGACGGAAAGTTTTTCAACGGTGCTGCGGCGCGGGATTCTGCGCTTCTGGATGCTGTTTTTCTTTATTGCCTTCACGAACCTGCTGCATCCAGCGGGGACGATTCTCTGGCACGTGCCATTCCTGACGCGCGAGGCGGCTCTCGACACCGCCTGCCAATGGCTGCGGCTCTGGAGCTGGCTTGCTCTGGCTGCGCTGCTCACCAAAGCCGGCTTCGACAGGGTCCTGTTCTCTGTGCTTTCGAAGGTCTTCCGGCGGCACGGCGCCACTCTGGCGGCGGCCTCGACGGCCCTGGTTCATTTCAGCGAGATTTTCACTTCCGCAGTTGATGCGGCGAAGTCGCTGGGCAAACGCGGGCGGAGATCGCCTCGGTCGCTGGCGCGCGCATGGCTTGAGAAGACGCTGGACGGGATCGAGAGCCAGATGGAAAAGAAGGGCGAGGGCGACAGATGAGCAACCGTTTTCGCGCCGCCCCTCCGGGGCTGCGGTTGGAATTTTTGCGCCCTACCCAGGACTACGTTCGCTGGCGCGAACTTGTCCTGGGCTAAATTCCTATTGCTTCTCCGGGGCCGGTTTCCTGGGCTCTCTGTTCATTCCATTGCAACTTCTTACTCCCTACTGGCGCCGGCTAAAGCCCGAACCGCAGATCCCTCCTTCCCTTCGCTGCGCTCAGGGTCGTCGGGATGACATCGCTGCCTACCCCAGAAAAATCCCGGCGATGGCCGCGGAGATGAGGTTGGCCATGGTGCCGGCCAGCATGGCGCGGATGCCGAGGCGGGCCAGGTCGTTGCGCCGCTCTGGGACCAGCGCGCCGATGCCGCCCACCTGAATGCCGATGGAGCCCAGGTTGGCAAAGCCGCAGAGGGCGAAGGTGGCGATGGTGAAGGAGCGCGGGGCGAGCGAGGCCTTCTGCGCGCCGAGCGCGATGTAGGCGACGACCTCATTCAGGGCCATGCGCGTGCCCAGCAGATTGCCGATAAAGGCCGAGTCGCGCCAGGGAATGCCGATGAGCCAGGCCACGGGAGCCAGAAGGAACCCGAGAATCTGCGCGAGGCTCGACGGGAACCAGTGCATATAAGCCAGGCCGTGGGCGAAGAAGAGAACCTTGTCGAGCAGGGCAATGAGAGCCAGAAAACTGATGAGCATGATGACGACGTTGAGCGTGAGCTTGCCGCCGTCGATGGTGCCGCGGGCGATGGCTCCGATGAGGTTCTCGCCCTTGTGTTCGTCGCCGGTCTGAATGTCGACGCGGTTTTGGGTGGCGGGAACGCCGGTTTCCGGTACGAGCATCTTGGAGATGAGGATGGTGCCCGGGGCGGTCATGATGACGGCGGCCAGCAGGTGCTGGGGTGCGATTCCCTGCGAGATGTAGACGGCCATGATGCCGCCGGATACGTGGGCCATACCGGCGGTCATGATGGTCATCAGTTCGCTTTCGGTGGCGCTGGCCAGGTAGGGGCGGATGGTCAGGGGCGCTTCGGTCATGCCGACGAAGATGCTGGCCGCGACGTTCATGCTTTCGGCGCCGGAGATGCGCATGGTCTTGAGCATGATCCAGGCCATGCCGCGTATGACGCGCTGCATCACGCCGAAGTGATAGAGGACGGCGAAGAAGGCCGAGACAAAGATGATCGTAGGCAGCGACTGGAAGGCCAGAATCGTGCCCGATGGCCCGTTGGGAAGGCCCAAAGTGCCAAAGACCATGCCGGTGCCGGCGTAGGTGCAATCCAGCGCGGATTTGACCACGCCGCCGGCCCAGGCCATCGCCTGCTGGCCGAAGGATGTGCGGAGGACGAGCCCGGCGAAGAGGATCTGGAGCGCGATGCCCCAGGCGACTGTTCCCCAGCGGATGCGGCGGCGCCTGGTGGAAGCCAGCCAGCAGAGGACGAGAATGACGAGGATGCCGAGGAGACCGGTGAATCGAGCCAAATGAGTTTCTCCTTAGAGAGCGGCGACGGAGGGCTGTACCCACTACCTTATCGCAGCGGGCGTGGAACGGCTGGGGGAAAAGGTGCGGGGCATGGAGTTGCGCCGGCGTTTGTGGGTTCCCGCCCTTGCGCCGGAAAGAAGGCGCAAGGACGGGGCACGGGCTGCATTGTCAACGCCGCGGATTCTCAGGTGATCCCGCCCGGATTCTCAAGTGATCTTCGTCTTTTCCGATAAACGCTTCAGGTGCGCCTGTGCCGGGAGAATGCTGCGGCCGGGTGAATGAGTGGCGCGATGGATGAGCTGACAAGGGAATTTCTGATCGAGAGCCAGGAAGGCCTGGACCGGATGGAACGGTGCCTGACCGAACTGGAAGAGCGGCCGCAAGATACAGCGCTGCTGGCGGAAATCTTCCGCTCGGTGCATACGATCAAGGGGACGACGGGATTCCTCGGGTTCAAGCGGCTGGAAAAGCTGGCCCATGCGGGAGAAAACCTGCTGGGGCTCCTGCGCGAGAACAGACTGAAGGCTACGCCGCCTGTGATCACGGTTCTGCTGGAACTGCTGGATGGGTTGCGGGGGATTCTGAAGGCGATCGAGGGCGAAGGCGGCGAGGGCAAGGGCGAGGACGCGGCGCTGATTGCTCGGCTGGAGGAGCTGAAGGCGCCGGCCCAGCCGGTCGCAGAACAGCCTGCTCAGCAGAGAATGCCGGACAAGCAGACCGTTGAAGTTTCTGGCAAGGCAGCGCGCGCCAGAAAATATGCACCGCAGGCTGCCAGGAAAGCAGCAACGGCTGCGGCCGCCGCCGGGAAGGCGGCGGAGGCCCGAAAGAAGCAGGTGCAACCGGCCAGGGTTCGCCAGGCACTGCCTCAATCTCCTCTGCCTACTCCAGCTGAATTTCCCGAAACTTCGGCTCCGCCTTCCGCGGAGAAGAAGGAGGCAGCGGCGGTTGAGGTCGCAACAGCTGGACAAGAAGCCCCGAAGGCGCGCCCGCTGCTTAACACTGCCGCCGAGAGCACTCTTCGGGTGGACGTAACGCTGCTGAACCGGATGATGAACCTGGTGGGCGAACTGGTGCTGACGCGCAACCAGATCCTGCAGGCTACCGCGGCCGATCCCAGCATGACGCAGCTTTCGCGGCGGCTCGACATGGTTACAGCCGATCTGCGCGAGTCGGTGATGAAGGCACGGATGCAGCCTGTGTCGAATGTCTTCTCGAAGGTGCCGCGCATGGTGCGCGACCTGTGCCAGGGGCTCGGCAGGCGGGCACGGCTGCTGATGGAAGGCCAGGAAACGGAACTGGACAAGAGCCTACTCGAGGCGATCAAGGATCCGCTGACCCACGCGGTGCGCAACTCGCTGGATCACGGGATTGAGCCGCCGGAAACGCGCGCTGCCGCGGGCAAAGATCCGGAGGGAACTCTGAAGCTGAGGGCCAGCCACGAAGGCAGCCACGTCGTAGTGGAGGTGCAGGACGACGGCGCGGGAATCGATGTGGAGAAAGTGCGCCGGAAGGCAATCGAGCGGGGACTGATTCCAGCCGAGCGCGCCGCCCGGATGAGCGAGCGAGAGCTTCTGCAACTGCTCTTCGTGCCCGGCTTCTCGACGGCCTCAGCCGTGACCAGCGTGAGCGGCCGCGGGGTTGGAATGGACGTGGTACGCACGAACGTGGAGAAGATCGGCGGCAAGGTGGAGGTCGATTCGAAAGTTGGCCAGGGAACCACGTTGCGCATGCGCATCCCCCTGACGCTGGCCATCATTCCGGCGCTGATTGTGCGCAGCCTGGACCAGAGCTTCGCATTGCCTCAGGGCTCGCTCTCGGAGTTGGTGCACATTGCTCTGGAGCAGACGGAGAAGGCGATCGAGTGGATGGAGGGAGCGCCGCTCTACCGGCTGCGGGGACGGCTGCTGCCGCTGGTCTTTCTTGATGGGTTATTGAAGCCGGGAGCCGATTCCGTGCTCGTGGAGGAGCGCGACAAATTCATCGCGGTGCTGGATGCCGATGGGAGGTGCTTCGGGCTGGTGGTCGACGGGCTGGACGATCCGGAGGAGATCGTGGTGAAGCCGCTGAACGCGGCGCTGAAGGATATCGGACTCTATTCGGGGGCGACGGTGCTCGGCAACGGCGAACTGGCGTTAATCCTCGACCCGGGGGCGATCGCCGTGAAGGCGGGCATTGCGATGAGCGCCGAGGAAGAGACGGCGGACGCGGCCGAAGGCGTGGAGCAGGAGCAATCCTCGCGGATCGAATACCTGCTGGTGGAAGCCGCCGGCCGCCGGGCGGCCGTGCCGCTGGGCGACGTGCTGCGCATCGAGCAGCTGCCTCTTAGCAGGATCGAGTACATCGGCTACAGGCCGGTGCTCAACTTCGAGGGGCAACTGCTGCCGATTGAGGATGCGGGCGGCGTGCTGGGCACGCAGGAATCCGGCGCCGAGAGCGGAGAGAGGCAGGTCATCGTGGTGGTTTGCCGCGAGGGCAACCGGCAGGTGGGAATCACGGTCTCGCACGTGCTGGACGTGGCCGCGGGAGGCGATCTATTCGAGGCGGGCACCCGCCAGCAGGCGGGAGGCGTGACGCTGTTGAAAGAACGCGTGACAGGGATGGTCAACCTGAGCGGCGTACCGCCGCTGGAGACAGCCGGCCCGGCCCGCGGGGATTGGAGCCAAACGGTGGAGGCGGCGGGATGAAGACAGTGGCGGGAAGAAACCGCGGGAACAAAGCCGCAACAAATCTCTTGGAGTTGTGCTCGGTGCGCGTGGGCAACACGCTGTACGGAGTGCCGATTGCGCACATTCTGGAGATTGTGGGCTCATCGCATCCGCACCCGGTGCCGCTGGCGCCGGCCTACGTGGGAGGTCTGGTGCACTACCGCGGAGACGTGCTGACCGCCGTGAGTTTGCGCCAGGTGCTGGGGACTGAGCCGAAGGTTGGCGCACAGGCCATTCTGGTGCTGGAGAGCGCTGCCGGAGGCTGCTTCGGGCTGCTGGTCGATTCGGTAGGCGAGGTGCTGACGGTCTCTTCGGCCGATTACGAGCCGAACCCCTCGATTCTGGATGAACGGCGGCGGGCGCTTTTTGCCGGCGCCTACAAATTGAAAGAGGGATTGTTAGTGATGCTCGATCCCGAGCGGTTGGATCCGATGCGCCTGAGCGCCTCGGCTGCGGCATGAGAGAAAGAGCATTGAGGAGGCGATCGTGCGAGCACTGATAGTCGACGACTCGCGTTTCGTGAGAGGGTTTTTGCGCAATCTTCTCGAGGAGAAGGGGATGGAATGCGTGGAGGCGGCTGACGGGCAGGCGGGACTCAAACAGCTCCACGCAGGAGAGAGCTTCGATCTGGCGCTGATCGACTGGAATATGCCGGTGATGGACGGGCTGGAGATGCTGAAGAGGCTGCGCGACGAGGGATTCAGCGATATGCGAGTGATGATGGTGACCACCGAGGCAGAGAACGACTACATTCTGCGTGCGCTGGACGCCGGGGCGGATGAGTACCTCATGAAGCCCTTCGATGACGAGGCATTAAGCGAAAAATTGGCGATGCTGGGGATCCTGGAGGCCTGAGCATGGTGTCGGGAACCCGGACCCGAATTCTGATCGTGGATGACTCGGCGGTGATGCGGAGCCTTCTGCGCTCCATCGTAATGGCCGACGGCGGCCTCGAGGTGGCCGGGACGGCGGCCGATGGCGCCACAGCGTTGAGCGCTGTAGCGTCGCTCGAGCCCGACCTCGTGCTGCTGGACGTGGAAATGCCGGTGATGGACGGGCTGGCCACGCTGAGAGAGCTGCGCCGCCGCGGGCACCGGATGCCGGTGATCATGTGCAGTTCGCTGACGCAGCGGGGCGCACGAGTGACGGTCGAAGCGTTAGCGTCAGGAGCGAGCGACTACGTAACAAAGCCGGCGGGACAACCGGGGCGCCAGGAAGCTCAGCGCGTGCTGAGCCAGGAACTGACGCCGAAGGTCCACGCCTTGGCAGGGAAGCCGCGCCTGCAGCCGCCTGCGGAGGTGCTTGCAGCAACGGCACCGCGCATGCCGAAGGCGGGGCCGCTGCTTTTTTCGCCGCTCAGGGCTCAAATGCCGACGGCGCCTCTCGCGGCGTTGGCGATCGGAGTTTCGACCGGCGGGCCGGCCGCACTGGAAGTCTTGCTGCCGGCTTTGCCTCAAGACTTTCCGCTGCCGGTGCTGATCGTGCAGCATATGCCGGAGCTTTTCACCCGGCTGATCGCCGAACGTCTGGACGCACGTTGCCCGCTCAAAGTGAAAGAAGCATCGGAGGGTGAGCCGGTAAGCCCGGGCACGATCTGGTTCGCGCGGGGCAACTGGCACATGGAGGTAACGGCATCTCCGGCAGCCGGAGCGCGGGCCACTCTCCATTTGAGCCAGGGCCCGCTGGAGAATCACTGCAGGCCGGCGGTGGATGTGCTGTTCCGCTCGGCGGCGAGGACCTATGGCGCAGGCATGCTGGCGGTCGTGCTTACGGGAATGGGCTCGGACGGAATGAGCGGTTGCCGCGCGATTCGCGAGCAAAGCGGCACGGTGCTGGCGCAAGATCAGGCAACGAGCACGGTGTGGGGGATGCCGGGAGCGGTGGTTCAGGCAGGGCTGGCGCACAAAGTTCTGCCACTGGAAGCGATGGCTGAAGAGATCGTCCGCATTGCCCGGCGGGCGCGCGATGAGAGCGCCGAGTTCGAGAGGCGGGTGGTGTAGAGATGGAACAAACCGCCACAAGCGAAGATCTCAATTATCTGCGGCAGATTGTCTACGGGCATTCGCAGAACGTGCTCGACCCATCGCGCGATTATCTGTTCGAGGTGCGGCTCACGAAGCTGCTGCGCAACCAGGGAATGTCGCGAATCAGTGAACTGGTGATGCGCCTGCGCACCCGAAAGGACATGCTGCTGGAGCGGGCCATCGCAGAGGCAATGACGATCAACGAAACCAGCTTCTTCCGCGACAGCCGGCCCTTCGAGCTGCTGCGCACAGAACTGCTGCCCAGAATCATCGAGGCACGCCGCCGCACGCGCAGCCTGAGGCTGTGGAGCGCTGCCTGCTCCACCGGGCAGGAGGCTTACTCTCTGGCCATGCTGTTGCTCGAACACTTTCCCGTGTTAATGGGATGGAACATCCTTATCGAGGGCACCGATATCAGCGCGGAAGTTGTGGCGCGGGCAGCGGCGGGCAGATACCACCGCATCGAAATCAATCGTGGTCTGCCGGCGCGCCACGTGGTGCGCTACTTCGACCGCAATGGAGAAGACTGGATAGTGAAGCCGGAGGTGCGCAGGCTGTGCAACTTCCGGCAGGCCAATCTGTGCAGCCCCAAGCTGCCCTTCAGCCGCGCCGACGACCGCTTTGACGCGATCTTTCTGCGCAACGTGATGCTGTATCTTTCCATGGATACGCGTCGCACGCTGCTGGCAGGCGTTCACCGCATTCTGGCTCCGGATGGGGTTCTCTTCCTCGGTTCGAGCGAGCAGCCGGCCGAACCGGCTCTATGGACTTCAGTCCTGGCCGGAGGGACTTGCCACTTTCTGCCTCGGCAGCCGAGCTGACGATTCAGCAGGTCAGCAAGTCGGCAAGCGAGCGAGTCAGCAGCATGCGAAGGGTGCGGGTCAGAATCGAACCGTATCAGGGAGAGTCCCTCTTATCCAGAGAGGCGGATGGAGGTGCGGGGGAGGCATCAGCGGAAGCGCTCACAGGCGCGGCTGGCGTGGCAGTCTGGGCTTCGGCCGTATCCATCAAGGACGGAGCGGGCGAGGACAATTGGATGAGCTCATCAGGCTCGAGCACCTGCGGGTGTTTCGGGATGATATGGTAGCGGCCGCGCACAACGTAATCGACAGCAATGCCGGCCGTGAGCCATGGGTTCACAATCGCAAGAGGCACCGCATAGACGGTCGTGACGAGAGATTCGGAGACGTCCTTGTTGGAGTGGCTCCGGTGGCGGTAGCCGGGCACCTGGGGAATCTCGAAGACCGTCAGACGCGCCTCGGGATGCTTGCGGCCGTAGCGCACCAGCTTGAAGGCGTTCTGCTTGGGGGTGGTCATGCCTGCATCGGGGAAGATGCTGCGCCTGAATTTCTTTGGGAAGTAGCTGTTGAGGACGGTGCGCGCAAAATCGGCGCAGTTGGAAAAAAGCAGGCTGAACTTTGTGTGGTTCGAAGTGTCATTGAGGCGCGCCATCAGCGCGTCGTCCTGGCCGGCGGTGGTTTGAAACCAGAAGGCATAGGTGCGGCGCTCGTAGGCCGCGCCCACCAGTTCTGTCCAGCCGCCGTGCACCAGATTGCCGTTCGTCACGTGATCGCCAAGGCTCTTCAGGTGGGTTTCGCGGTAGTCGTTCCGCAACCGCTCGACGGTAGCCCGGTCCACGCGCCCGGGAACTTCGGAGACATCGCTGACGGAATACAGGTAGGGAATCAGCGGGATGGCGATCCAGTCGTAGCCGTCGATGCCCTGGTAGCGCGCGATGACGGCGCCGTACTCTCCGGGGCGGCAAGGACGGAGCTGGACGGGAGTTTCCGCACAGATGCGAGCCAGATAGACTGCGTTGTGGCCGGTGGGGTTAATCTCGCCGAAAATGCCGTATGGCTGCTCCAGGAGCAGCGCCGCTTGAGAGCGGCAGAGCGGGCAGGCGATAAACAAACTCGCAATGGCCAACAAGCCCAATGCCCGGATGCGTGGGGTTCGCAACAAAAGCATCGATTTTCCTATTGTCAAAGCGGTGAAACAACCTTCTTTTTCCAGTATGACTCAATCGCGAAAGAGAGTCAGTAAGTTCGGTGCAAAATGACCACCCAAATGGTTAGCCGTCCGGTGTTCACTTCCTTCGTACGTATGACACACTTTCCCGGCAGAAAGTTGCTGCACCTGCCAGGCGAAATGCGAAAGCGAGCGGGGGTGGAGTGAATCTGAGAGCGGGTTCATGACGCCATGACTCCAGTTCCATCGCCTCCACGGGAGTTTGCGAACGAGACCCGGGACCATTTTCCGGGTCTCGTTCCGCGATTTGTCTGGCGAATCGGGAGGCCGCTACCTCTTCCTCTTCATCGGGCTCTTCTTCATTCGGGTGCTCTTCATCGAGGCCGCCGGACCGTCCGGGCTGCTGATGTCGGCGACATCCTTCCAACTGCCGTCGGCCTGCTTCATATAAACCTCGACGTATTTGCCCTTCTCCGAGACGGCCTTTTGGTCTTCGTATCTGTGTGCGTCTCGGTGTAGGTTCCCGTCGTGTAGGCCATGTCACCGGATTTTGAGACGACGACCTTGTCGGAAGGAGGGAAAGTGACGGAGAAGTTCTTGTCCGCCACTTCTTTTTGGTACGAGGAGAGAATGTCGGCGTTGCCGGTGACTCACGGACATTCCGGGATTGAATACTGCCGCATCGTCGGCGTAAAACGAGGTGATCTTGTCGGCATCCTTAGCCTGGTAGGCTTTCAACCAGTCCGTCTCCAACTGGCGTATGGCCGTGGCGTCCGCGGCACGGGTATCGGCAGCAGCCGGGGTGGCGCGATTGCAGCCGGCAAGAAGAACAGCGAGAGCGATGCTTGCCGGAAACAGCACAAATCTAACGTGCATTTTGTCCTCCTGGGGGAAATAGGCGGGCCCGGATTTCCCTTACAACGGGAAATGGGAACATTTTACGCCACTTCTATGGGGCGGGGGCAGTGTGGCCTGGGAAGGGTCTAACGCACGATGCGGGATACCGTTTAGAGGCCGCAAACCGGCATTCAAACCGCCGAGAGCCCGTTAATATCCTGTAAATCTGGCTTTTCAATGAGGTTATCAGCAATGCTTCAACTGGGCCTGCGATCATCTTGCGCGAATGCGGCGCTTAAAAGCGATCTGCCCCAACAAGTTGCACCAACCTTTTTCATTCTCGCGCATTTATATATATGAGGCCGGTCTCCGAGGCGCTGAGGCCGGCGCTGTGAATTGGACAAACGACATGATCACGTGGGGACAAACCGAAGAAGGCCGGATACGGAATCATATCTCGGAGGTTTATGAAGCGGATCACGTGTTTTTGGCCGTTCACAGCTGCAATGGAACTGGGCCAGGTAGGGCTCAGGATGTTCCAGGATTATTTCCTGTACGTTGCGGAGGCAAATCGAATCGCATTTCCGCCCCCTCCTGAGTGGGCGACAGCCAACCGCGTGACGCTCGATCTCGATACGATGCGATTGCGCAGCTTTATCCCCATGCGAGCGGGCGGCAGAGCATCCACTCCGGTTCTCATTCACGCGCCCTATGCCGGGCACAGCTCGACGATCGCAGACTATGCCAAGGGCCAGAGTCTGGTTGAGACTTTGCAGGCGTGCGGCCTCGAGAACATTTTCGTCACCGACTGGAAGAGCGCAACCGGGGAGATGAAGAATTTCAACATCGACAAATACCTCACCGACCTCGATGAGGCGGTTGAGCACATGGGAGGCAGTGTCCACCTGGTCGGGCTTTGCCAGGGCGGCTGGATGTGCGCCATGTATGCCGCGCGCTTCCCGGAGAAGGTGCATAGCCTGGTTCTGGCCGGAGCGCCCATTGACACCGGCGCCGGCTGCAGTCCTATCAAAAACATGGCTCATGTGCTGCCTATGTCTTTCTTTAAGGAGCTGGTGACGGCGGGCGGCGGCCTGATGCATGGAGAGCTGATGATCGCCGGATGGAAGGGCATGCATCCGGAGAAGCAATGGGTGAGATACCTGGAGCTATACAAGAACATCGAGGACAGAGAGTTCGTTCAGCGGGCCCACATTTTTGAGAGCTGGTTCGAGCACCCGGTCGATCTGCCCGGCGCTTTTTATCTCCAGGTAGTTCAGCAGCTCTTCAAGGAGAATCGCCTGGTACGGGGAGAATTCGTAGGGTTGAACCGGCGGCTTTCGCTGAAGGACATTACCTGCCCGGTTTATCTGCTGGCGGGCAAAGCAGACGACATTACGCCCGTAGAGCAGGTTTTCCGTGCCGAAAGATATCTGGGCACACCAAAGGACCAGATCGTAAAGGTGCTCGCACCGGGCGGGCATATCGGCCTGTTCATGGGAACAGAAACCTTGGCAGAGTATTGGCCGCGAGTAGCTGAATGGCTCCAATCGGTCGAGCCTGCCGTGAATCCAAAGAAAGCGCGGGTAGCGCGTTCGTATCCGCGGGTTCCCGTCAGCCTGGCCGACAAGCCCGTTCTCGTTAACTGAGTCCGCTGCCTCGGTCCTCTCGATCGCTGCTGAAGCCGCCCAGGCTCCGGCAGCGCACCTGCATTTACGCGGCCGATGAATTGGCACGAAGCCTATTTTTTCGGCGGCGGGGCGGTCTGGGGCTTGGCGGGATTTGAGATGTCCTGCCCTTCGTAGATAATTGTCGACTCTGAGCCGTAGCGCTTGTAGTTGGTGTACTTGATGACGTCGCGGATGTGGACGTCCTGGCCCATGGAACCGTAACCACCGCTAAAGTGCAGAATGCCTTCGCCCTTGGTGTAGACGGGGAACCAGTAGTGGCCATCGATCTGCTGGCGCCAGGTCATGAAAGGGGGATGGAGATCCTCCTGTCCCTTTTTCGTGTCGTCGGGAACCATGCGGCCGTTGGTGACGACGATCTGCAAGTCGGCGGCGTCGACCCAGATGCGCCCGTCGAGGTAGCGCTTTTTCTTTTCAATCACTTTGGGGCTGACGTCGAAGACGTAGCACTCGAGATCGTCGACCTTCTGGCGGCCTACGTACTTGATGTTGTAGAGGCTGACGTCCTGGGTGGTGAGGACGAAGGGATAGCCGTGCTGGATGTCCTGGAGATCGGACTCCGACATCATGACCCCTCCCTGATCGAGAGTGCTGGGGGGGCATCGACCACCTTCTCCATGCGCGCGCCGTCGGGATTGAAGATCACGTCATCGACCTCATACCACTCACCCGTGACCTTGCGCGAGTTGTCCTCGTCGAGCGTCTGGACTCGGGCGACGCGGCGGTAGGTGTAATGGTCGAGCGCCTGCTGGAACTGGGTCTCCCTGGCGGCGAACTGCTTGATGATCTCGTCGGGCGGCGTGGAAGGCTCGGTGAGATCCATGCGGCCGAAGCCGGCATCGAGCGCCATGGGCGTAAAGGTGCTCTTGTCTTGAGAGCGGGCCGCGGCCGGGAAGAGTGATGCGGCCAGAAGCAGGGCCATGATTGAGCCACGGATGAGCACTTTAGACAATCTCCTTTGCGAAGGTCGGGGAAACCCTGGGCCGGGCGCGAACATGCCTCGATGCGCGGCCAGGTCTCCTCAGAAGTTTAGACGCACGCGCGCCGGCTTGGCTGCATTAACGGTTTGGAGAGCGAAAGTGGCGGCGCGGGTAGCGGTTTAGCAAGTCTCGGAGTCAGCAAGTTAGCGGGTCAGCGGCGGAGGTACCCACCCTTCGCTCGGGCGAAGGACGGGGCACGGCGGGTAGCGCTGGCCAAAAATCGCATGTCAGTAGACTGAATATGGATGGCGTTTTCAGAACAATACGATGTGGCCGTGGTGGGCGCAGGTCATGCCGGATGTGAGGCGGCGATGGCGGCGGCGCGCATGGGGCTGAAAACCGCCCTGATCACCATGAACCTGGACCTGATTGCGCAGATGAGCTGCAATCCGGCCGTGGGCGGCGTGGCCAAAGGGCACCTGGTGCGCGAAGTGGACGCCCTGGGCGGGATCATGGGCGAGGTGGCTGACGCGGTGGGCATTCAGTTCCGGCTGCTGAACGCCTCGCGCGGGCCAGCGGTGTGGAGTCCAAGGGCGCAGTGCGACAAGCAGCTTTACCGCGCGAAGATGCGCCAGGTGCTGGAGTCGCAGCCGGGGCTGCACATCCGGCAGGCGGAGGTCGTCGATCTGGTGATCGACGGCAGGGATCAGGGATCAGGGATCAGGGATCGAAAAACAGGGACTGAGGGACTGAGGCCGCGGGGGCGCGTGGTGGGGCTCAAGCTGCGCGACGGGCGCGTGCTGATGGCCGGGGCCACGATCATTACGACGGGTACGTTCCTGAATGGGCTGATCCACATCGGCGAGGAGCGCTACCCGGCCGGGCGCAGCGGCGAGCCGGCCAGTTTGCTGCTTGGCGAGGCCCTCCGGGCTTTAGGGCTTCGGATTTGCAGGCTCAAAACGGGGACTCCGCCGCGGCTCGACGGACGGACCATTCGCTGGGAGGCCTTCGAGGAACAGCCCGGCGACGCCGACCCAACTCCGTTCAGCTTCCGCACGAAAACGATTGTGCAGCCGCAGGTGAGCTGCCACATCGCTTTCACCACGCCGGAGACGCTCAGGCTGATCCGGGAAAACGTCCACCGGTCGGCGATGTATTCGGGGCGGATCGAGGGGATCGGGCCGCGCTACTGCCCGTCGATCGAGGACAAGATCGTCAAGTTTCCTGACAAGACGCAGCACCAGTTCTTCCTGGAGCCCGAGGGGCTGACGACGCACGAGATCTACGTGAGCGGAATGTCAACCTCGTTGCCCATGGAGGTGCAGTGGCAGGTGGTGCGTTCGATTCCGGGCCTCGACCAGGCGGAGATGCTGCGGCCCGGATACGCCATCGAGTACGACAGCGTGGACGCAACGGAACTGGACCGCACGTTGAAAGTGAAGTGCATGGAAGGGCTTTACCTGGCCGGGCAGATCAACGGGACAAGTGGTTATGAAGAAGCGGCCTGCCAGGGCATTATGGCGGGCATCAACGCGGCTCTGTGGGTGAAGGGCCAGCCGCCCTTTACGCTGGACCGCAGCGAAGGATACACCGGCATTCTGGTCGACGACCTGATTTCGAAGGGGACCAACGAACCCTACCGCATGTTCACCTCGCGCGCAGAATTCCGGCTGCACCTGCGCATCGACAACGCCGACCGCCGGCTGACCCCGTATGGCCGCCGGCTGGGGCTCGTTGACGACGAGGCCTGGGCCGCCTACGAACAGAAGCAGGCGCGGATGAAGGCGCTTGAGATGCTGCTGACCACAGGCAAGGTAGATACGCAGCGGCTGGAACGGGCCGGCCTGGGAGAGTTGACCGGAACTGCGGGGCTGACCTGGGCGCAACTGCTGAAACGGCCGGAGGTGGGGATTGAGCAGCTGCTCAGGGCGCTTGATGATCGGCTCGGTGGCGATCCAGAACTGGTTCCGTTCGCGCAGCTGATTCACGATCGATGTCTCCCACCCTTGGCGCAAAAACAGGAGCGCGCCAAGGATGGGGCACCCGCGTTGGAGCAGGAGGGTGGTTTCCCACCCTTGGCCTCCGCTGCGGCGGAGTCCAAGGATGGGGCACCCAGCGGGTTGGCGAGTCAGCAAGTCAGCGAGTCAGGCACGAGCGATGCGATCGCACGCAGCGCAGCGCGCAACGAGGCCCGCGCTGTCGAGACTGAGATCAAATTTGCCGGCTACCTGGAGCAGCAAAGAAAGGCGATCGAGAAACTCAAAGCCGCCGAAGCGGTTGCGATTCCGGAGTGGATCGACTACGGAGCGATCAGCGGCCTATCGCGCGAGATGCGGGAGAAGCTGCAACGCGTGCGCCCGGCGACGATCGGCCAGGCGGGGCGGATTCCCGGCGTCACGCCCGCAGCTCTGAGCCTGGTGCACGTGTCGATACGGGTGCAGGGAAGGGCGCAGGATCGGGTGCAGGGAGACAGGCCGGCGGCGGCGCGGCAATGAAAGGCCGGCGGACGAGTCAGCCGGTCAGCGGGAAAGCGATGCTGCTTCCTACCCTTCGCTCCGCGAAGAATGGGGCACGGGTATGACGGATAGCGAGTCGGCGTCCGCTGCGCGGACGTCCGCAAGTTGGCGAGTTGGCGCTACTGTGTGCTCTTGTCGCCCTTGCCGAAGAGCGGGATGTGGAAAGGCGTCTCGGTGCTGGACTGTTTCTTGCCCTTGGCGGGGTCTTCCCGCAGCGTGGTGCGCTGGGAGTTGACGCACAGCCATCCTCCCCGGTTCCGCTGGAAGACGTGGGTGAAGACGCCTTTTTCGTCAACCTCGCCGGAGTTGGCCCTGTGGTGCAGCGTGTAGGTGCCGTTAGCGACCGCAATGTCACCGAGCATGCGGACGGTGATGACCTTCTGGGCGAGGGAAAGGGTCTTGTCTTCGCCGGTAATCACCTGCGCGAGCTGCTGGTTGCGGGTGGTCACGTCGCCGCTCGCCGAAACATCGACAAAGAGCGGAGAGAGAACCAGCTCCAGGGCGTACTGGTCGCGGCGGTTGACGGAATCCGACCAGGAGTCTTCAATTTTCTGAAACTGGGCGACTTCCGTACCGTCCGTGGTGGTTGCGGTGGACTGGGGCGCAGCGGCGGCAGGCGCAGCTGCATTTGCATCGCCTGCGGAAGATTGTGACATTGCAGCGCAGCAGGAAAGAATGAGGATCAATGCGGCAATACCGGCAAAAATACGAGCCATACAGTTTCTATACTCCCATCGCAGAATGTGACCCTTGAGGCTCACGAAACCCTGAGATTCGTCCCTCAGGGGCTAAAGCCCGCGGGATTTTCAGCTGTTTACGGTACGGCTAAAGCCGTGCCCTGACAAAACAACGAGCGCAAATCGCTCGATGGGGGCCTCGAAAGAAAAAACGCCGACTGGCGGCAAGTGCTTTTCGGAACGGCGGTTGTGGAACCGCTATACCCAAATCATAGCTCGTGCACTGGGGGATAGACGAACCGAGGAGCCGGAGATGAAGCGGAGCCTGAAGCAGCCGATGGCCTTCAGATTACCGCCTGCAGCTGGAGAGGCTGGTGGATGGTAAGCAGGGACTCCTCGATCGTAATCAGGCCATCCTTGCGGAATTGGCCGAGGGTTCGCGTGACCGTTTCGCGGGTGGTGCAGGTCATTGAAGCCATCTCTTCATGGGTCAGCAGGAGCGGAAAGCGGAACTCTCCGTCGGGGAGGTGCTCGCCGATCTGATGGGCGAGCTCGAGCAGGAGGCGCCCGAGACGCCCGGCGACCGTCTCCGAAAGGGAGATGCGGCAGGCGTCCTGAAGTGCAAACCGGTACTCCTGGCAGATGCATTGCACGGCCCGCATCTGGGCTTCTTTGTGGCTGCGCAGAAAGGTCAGGAAGCGCTCGCGCTCGACCGGACGCAGTTGAGCGGCGGTCAGCGATTGGGCGGAAACCTCATAAACTGCATGGGATAGAACGGCGTAGAGGCCGAGCATCGATCCGGGGCCGGCTACGCGGACGATCATCTGACGATCTTCTGAGCGCCCGGAAGTGAGCTTGATGTAGCCGCTGCATATCAGGTAGAGGCAGCGCGCGTCATCACCCTGGGTGAAAAGAGAGGCCTGGCCGGGGAGAGAAATTGTACTGGTGGCCAGTTCCAGATCGGCGAGCACAGCGCTGCCAAGTGAACAGAACCAACCTGGGCGGCGATTGGAGCATGAGACGCAGCCTGCCGGCGCACTCCGATCCTGGAATTTATGCTGCGTTCGGGTTGCCATTGCTTCCAGTGCTTCGGTCATCGTAATGCCTTGTCTAGTGCAGATGCCCCGCAGCCCGACCCGTGCGATCCGCAGCCCCCACAAAACTCCCTGGATTCTGGTTGATTCTGTTTCCTAGTTTGCGCCTGGAAAACCGTTTTGGATGTGATGAAGCTCACATGGACCAGACGTCTAGATCACAGGGTCAGCCCGGACAATTACAGGAGGTGATAGGCTGGCCTTTCAGGCCGGAAAGAGGGACTCATCTTCATGAACGCCAATCATGGCAACTACTCCCACCCCAATCCTTCCCATCATTTCAATCTCATAGCCGCGGCTCATGCGGCGATGCTCGGGCACGGCTTCGAGCCGGATTTTCCCGCCGGCACCGACGCTGAGCTGGCCGCGATTGCCGCGCAGCAGGACGGGCGTCTTGCTTCCGATATGAAAGACCTGCGCGGGCTGCTCTGGTCATCGATCGACAACGACACCTCGAAGGATCTCGATCAGATCGAATGGGCCGAGCAGCTCCCCGACGGGCGCATTCGCGTGCTCGTGGGAGTAGCCGACGTGGATGCGCGCGTTCACTGTGGCTGCCTCATCGACGGTCACGCGCAGGCTGAGACGACCTCGGTCTACACGGGCGTCAAGGTCTTCCCCATGCTGCCCATCGAGCTTTCCGAGGGCTTGACCTCGCTGAACGAGAACCAGGACCGCGGGGCCTTGGTGATTGAATATGCCGTGAACGCCGCCGGCGAGACGAGCGATGAAAAGGCCTATCGCGCGCTGGTGCGCAACCGCGCGCAGCTGGCCTACAACAGCGTGGGCGCGTGGCTCGACGGCAAAGGGCCGGCTCCGGCCAAAGTGGCTGCCAGCGCCGAGCTGGCTGCGCAGCTCCGCCTGCAGGATGAAGCCGCGCAGCGCATGTGCGGCGGGCGGTTCCAGCACGGCGCGCTCGACCTTGAGACCATCGAGACGCGTCCGGTGTTGATTTCCGACGAGATCATCGGCATCGCGCATCTTGAAAAGAACCGCGCCACGTCGCTGATTGAAGAGTTTATGGTGGCGGCCAACGGCGTGATCGCGCGCACGCTGGAGCAGGCCGGTGTGGCCACGATCCTCCGCATTGTGCGCATCCCCAAGCGCTGGGATCGCATTGTGGAACTGGCCGCGAGGCTGGGGACGCAACTGCCCGCCGAACCGGATTCGAAGGCGCTCAACGGATTCTTGCTGGCGCAAAAAAAGAAGGACCCCGATCACTTTCCCGATCTCTCGCTGGCGGTGGTCAAGCTGATGGGGCCGGGCGAGTATGTGCTGGTGAGGCCTAATGAGGTCTCGCCCGGCCACTTCGGCCTGGCGGTGCAGGATTATACGCACTCCACTGCGCCCAACCGCCGCTTTCCCGACATGGTGACGCAGCGGCTGTTGAAGGCCTGGCTCGCTCGTGGGCCGCAGCCCTACACCGCGGACCAGCTTGAGGCCATCGCCACGCGCTGCACCCTGATGGAAGACGCTGCGCGCAAGGTAGAACGCGAGATGCAAAAGCGCATCGCCGCCGTGGTGCTTCAGAAGCACATCGGCCAGAGCTATTGCGCCATTGTCACCGGCGTGAACCACTACGGCACGTTTGTGCGCACGCTCGATCCGCATGTGGATGGAATGGTGGTGCGCGGCGGCAAAGGCCTTGACGTGGGCGATCGGGTTACGGTGCGGCTGGTGAATACCGATCCCGAGCGGGGCTTTATTGACTTTGAGGCCTGAGAAGCGGTTCCGAAACAACATCAGGGTTATTTACACTCATCAGGGAGCCCGCAAACCACAAGATGCCTCATCCTGTAATCAAGTTCGGTACCGACGGCTGGCGCGGCGTGATCGCCGACGATTTCACGTTTGCCAATGTGCGCACGGCCGCCGAGGCCATCGCCTGTTACGTGCACGCTAAAGAAGACCCGGCCAAGGGCGTCTCCATCGCCTACGACACGCGCTTCGGCTCCAAGGCCTTTGCGCGCACTTGCGCCGAAGTTGTGGCCGCCACGGGCATCGCCGTGGAGCTGGCCTCGGCGGTTACGCCTACGCCGGCGCTCAGCTACGCGGTGCGCAAGCGCAACCGAGCCGGCGGCATCGTGATCACCTCGTCGCACAACCCGGCCGAGTGGAACGGCGTGAAATACAAGGGCTGGTACGGCGGCTCGGGCAAGCCCAGCATGATGGCCGCCATCGAATCGTACCTCGGCCAGCCTGCGCCAAGGGCAGCGCGCCCGGCCTTGATCACCGAGGTCGATTTTCTCCCCCGTTATCTGGCCGCCATCGAGAGCTTCGCCGATCTCGATTTGATTGCGAAGTCGGGGATGAAGTTCTGCATCGACTCGATGTACGGCGCGGGCGGAACGATTCTCTCGGAAATCTTCCAACGTATTGGCGTGGATCACGTGCAGATCCGCGAGAATCCCGATCCGCTGTTTCCGGGGATCAATCCGGAACCGATCGAGCCGCACATCCGCGCGCTCGGCGAGGCAGTAGTCGCGAACCGCTGCCACGCCGGCTTCGCCACCGATGGCGACGCCGACCGCATCGGGGCCATGGATGAGCACGGAAATTTTGTCGATCCGCACAAGATCTACTGTGTCCTGCTTAGTTGGGTGCTCAAGTATCACAATGACTGGCCGGGCGCCGTCACCCGCGCCTTCAACACCACCAAGATGCTCGACCGCATTTCGAAGAAATACGGGCGCGAGCTGATCGAGCACGGCATCGGCTTCAAATTCATCTGCGACCTGATGCTGGAGCGCGAGATTCTGATGGGCGGCGAAGAGTCGGGCGGCATCGGCTTCCAGCGCCACCTGCCCGAGCGCGATGGGCTGCTGAACTCGTTGCTGCTGGCCAACGTGATTGCTCAAGAGGGCAAATCGCTGGGCCAACTGGTGGCCGACCTGCAGGCCGAATTCGGCGAACACCAGTACGGCCGCATTGACCTGCACATTCCCGATGAACTGAAGATCGCGGCGATAGCCAGGGCCAGGGCGCTGAAGGCAGGAGAGCCGGTTTTCGCGGGAATGCCCGTCGTGCGCATCGAGACGCTCGACGGAGTGAAGCTCTACCTCTCGAATCCCGAAGCGAAATCGAAGCCGAACGCGGCCGAAACCTGGCTGCTGCTGCGCGCCAGCGGAACCGAGCCGCTGCTGCGGATTTATACGGAGAGCTGTTCGAAGGAATCGGTGGCGAAACTGCTGGAGAGCGCGCGGGGATTCGCGATGGGGAAATAGCATCGACTTACAACTGCTGTCATCCTGAGCGGAGCGGGCGCGTATCTTGCGCCCGCGAAGTCGAAGGATCTGCAGTTGTGCTTTTGAGCGAGATTCCAGAACAACCGCAGATCCTTCGGCTCCGCCTCAGGATGACAGCTGCTTGGTGTGCGGTTTCAGAATGTACGAATTGCTTACTGCGCGGTGCCCGTCTCCAGCCCTTCACACGCAACCCGCTGGAACCATGCTGCTTTCAGAGCGCCGGGGTGCACTTCAAAGCAGACCGTGCTGCCCGGCCTTGTGGCCTTGTAAACGCTGTAGGGCACACTGACTTTGTTTGCGCCGCTGAATGGCCCCCACGGCCCGAAGTCCAGGTAATAGGTGTCTGACTTGCCGCTCACGTAATGCTTGTGGATGACCTGCGCGGCATAGTCCGTTGGTTTTCCATGATCCGGGAGCGTGTCGCTGGCCGCGATCAGGCCTATGCTGTAAAAGGCTGCGCACATGAAAACGAGCGCATGGAAGCCCTGCATCCGCGGCCCCTTGCGGCCGAACACGTAAAAACAAAAGAGGAAAGCGGCGGCAACCGTTGCGACAGAGGGCAGCAGCGGCAGGAAAGACACGAAACTTGTTCTCATGCCCAGGAAAAACAGCCCGATTCCTGAGGCAAAAAGAGCAATGCTGAGCTCCGTCCGCGGATCGCGCTTCGATTTGCCCACCGCGTAGAGCAGAGGATCGCGAGCCAGCAGATAAAGCACCGCTGCCGGAACAAGCGCCAGGGCAACGACTGCCGGGTTTTGCCAACCGGTGTTTGGGATCAACGCGGCGATGGCTGCAGCCACCGCAACCGCCGACAACCCGATATTCCACTCTTTGGCCCGCCGTAGGGCCTTCAACCGGTCCTCGGGAGTCGCCCCGAGCTCCTGGCTCTGCCCGATCTCATCGAGCAGCGCCTTGCGGTCCCGCTCATCGAGGTCCGTCAGTTGCTGGAACCATGCGCGCAGATCGTCGCAGTCGAAACCCTTCTGAATGGTGAGCGAGCCCCGGCCCTCTTTCAGCTTCAGCTTCCAGAACGAGCTGTTGCGCGTGGTGATGGTGCGAAAACCTTCCACCTCGCTCAGGTCGGCGGACTTTTCCTGGAATGCGCCGCGCACTTCGATGCGCGTTCCGTCGATGACGAGGCGCGAGCGCAGCGCGAGGGCCAGCAGATAGATCCCGATGGCCAGCGGCACGAGCCCCAGAAGCAGCGGAGCGCTCCTTTGTGCCTGCGCCTCTGAGGCAAACGCAGCCGCAATCCCGATGCCACAGATAAACAGGCCGAGCAGAAGATAGAGCGCTCTTTGCCAGCCCCTCATCCGGTACTCGCGCCGGCCCGTAACTACTTCTTGCATCACGATCTCCCCCGTCCCCGCCTTTCTATCACGGTTCGTTGAGGATTCCAATGAAAATGCGTGCAGCGAGAATTTTCAGGCGGGTGCGGATGAGCGGCATGAGGCCAGGCCGGCGTGAAGGGCGCAGCCGGAACATTCTTTCATCAAAGACGAAGGGCTGCGGCTTTTCGACCTGGATCATTGCTGCCGCGTGGTGAAGGGGATTCCGCGTGGCTCTCCTGAACAAATTACCTGATCCGCACCAGGTGATAGTTCCTTTTCCCTGTGCGCAGCAGAATTGCCTCAGGCCACTTCAGGTCGTCCGTGGTGATCTGTTTTGAGACCTGGCTCTGCCGCTCATTGTTCAGATAAACGCCGCCGCCTTCGATCAGTTTGCGCGCCGCGCCCTTGCTCTCCGCCAGTCCTGTGCGAACCACCGCGTCCACAAGGCCGATCCCGGCTTCCAAATCTGTTCGCGGAATATCCGTGACCGGTACCTCTCGCGCCAGCAAAGCGATCGTTTCCGAAGTTGGAACCTCGTCCGAGGCTGAGAACAAGATCCTGCTCGCCGCTTCTACGCTCTGAACCGTATCGGCCCCATGCACGAGAGTTGTGCATTCGGCGGCCAATACGCGTTGGGCCTCACGAGCCTCCGGCCGGCGCTCGGTCTCGCTTTGAAGTGCTTCGATGCGCTCGCGATCCAGGAAGGTAAAGAGCTTGAGGTAACGGTCTGCGTCTGCATCCGCGGTCTGCAACCAGTATTGGTACATCTGGTAGGGGCTGGTACGGTTGGCATCCAGCCAGATGGCCCCTTCTTCCGTCTTTCCGAATTTCTTCCCCGACGAAGTGGTAAGAAGCGGAAATGTGATGCCTTCCGCGCGTGTCCCGAGGATCCGCCGGATCAGTTCCTTACCCGACAGAATGTTGCCCCATTGATCGCTGCCCCCCATCTGGATGGTGCAATCGAAATGCCGGCAAAGGTGAAGGAAATCGTAAGCCTGCAGAAGCATGTAACTGAATTCGGTATATGAAATGCCCTGGTCGCGCTCCTCAAGCCGCACGCGAACCGAGTCGCGCCGGATCATTTCATTGACCGAAAAGTGCTTGCCGATATCGCGCAGGAAGTCCACCAGATTCAGCTTCAACAGCCAATCCGCATTATTCTCGATCAGCGCCGCATCGTCCGATGAAACGTCGAAAAACCGGCCCAGCTGCTTGCGAATGGCCGCAGAGTTCCGCTCCACCAGCTCGCTTGTGAGCAGAGTCCGCTCCGACGTTTTTCCGCTCGGGTCTCCAATCATCCCCGTGCCTCCGCCCACGAGCACCAATGGCCGATGGCCGCAGCGTTGCACGTGCGCCAGACCCATCACGGGAATCAGGCTGCCAAGGTGGAGACTGTCGGCCGTCGGATCGAAACCAACGTAGATGGTGCGCCGGCTTTCGCCAAGATAAGCATCCAGGTCATCGGCAGTCGTAGCATCCAGAAAACCACGCCACCGCAGTTCCTCTAAGAGAGTGCTCGAGGAACCAGATTTAGCTGAGCCAGATTGAGCTGTCGGGGCCTTCATTACCGTCATTATTTCATGCTCAATTCGGCTGAACTCAAGACCGGAGAACGCAGGCTCCAGCCGCGCGGGAGAGCGCATTGGTGAACGTGCGCAGCGTCAGCGCCGATTCTCGCTTGAACTGCGGAATACCGCTTATTCGCCGCCGCTGGCGTGTTCCGTCAATCTGGGCGGATTTGCTGCTGGCGCGACGGTGTTCTCTATCGTCTCGGAGAGCTTGCGGGTCATTACCTGGAAGTGATACCCCATGACCGCCAGAGACATGGCCGCGCCGAACGAGCGGCGATACCGCGTTGCCGCGGCTGCGACAAATTTCCAGTAGCTCCAGCGATGGCGGCCGAACACTCCCTGGCGCACGAAGGAGAGGACCAGCGCGCGCACGTTTTCGGCGGTAACCCAGTGCAGGGATGGCTCGCTCTTCGGCGGCGCCTGGCCCCCGGCGGGCCGGGCGCCTTTTTCAGGCTTGGGATTCACGCGGCTCAGATAGAGCTTGACGCGCTCGTAGTAGGCCTCGCAGTTGTAGATCCTTTTCAGCACCGAGTGGTAGCCCTCGACGAGCCGTGCCGCGTCCATCTGGGGAAGAAAATTCAGCCGGACTGAGGTGTTATTGCCTCCGCCCGCGTCTACGATCCGGCCTTCTCCCCGCAGCCGCCTGAAGAGCTGCGTCCCCGGCACGGCCTGCAGCAGACCCACCATGGCAATGGGAATGGCGCTCTTCTGGATGAAGTCGACCATGCGGTCGAAGATGTCTTCGCGGTCGGTGTCGAAGCCCAGAATGAAGCCACCCATCACCTGCATTCCGTAGCTTTGGATGGTGGCGACGCTTTCAAGCAAGCTGCGGCGGGTGTTTTGCAGCTTGTTGGCGGCAATCAGGCCCGACTCATCCGGGGTCTCGATGCCGAGAAAGACCATGTTGAATCCCGCATCGCGCATCAGCTGCATCAGCTCGGGGTCGTCGGCAAGGTTCAGCGAAGCCTCGGTGATGAAGTCGTAGTGGAATCCGGTTTGACTGCGCCACTCGACGAGGGCGTGCAGCAGCTCCTTGGCCCGCGCCTTGTTTCCGATAAAGTTGTCGTCCACGACGAAAACCGAATCGCGCCAGCCGGCGGCGAGCAACTGGTCGAGCTCGGCCAGTACCTGCTGAACCGCCTTGGTTCTGGGCCGCCGTCCGTAGATTTCGATAATGTCGCAAAACTCGCAGTTGAACGGGCAGCCACGCGAATACTGCACCGTCATGGTGGAGTAGCGCTTCATCTTGATCAGGCTAAGATCGGGCAGCGGGCTGGAGGTCATCTCGGGCCGTTCCGCTGCCTGATACACAGCTTTCGCGATGCCCTGCTCCAAATCCCGCGCCAGGCCGGCAACCAGGCACTCGGCCTCGCCGATCACCACGTGATCTGCCTTTAGCGCGTCTTTGGTCAGGCTGCTGGTAATGGGCCCGCCGATCACGGTCTTCAGTCCGCGCGCCCGGCACCGCTCCACAATTTCGAAGAAGCGAATCCTGCTGGATGAGCATGGCGCTGAGCAGGACCACGTCTGCCCACTTCAGGTCGCTCTCGCGCAGCCGCTCCACGTTGGTGTCCACGAGCCTCAGCTTCCAGGAACTCGGCAGCAGAGCCGCCACCGTCATCAGCCCCAGCGGAGGCTGCGCCGCGCGCTTGCCGATGAACTTGAGCACATGCTTGAAGCTCCAGAATGTTTCGGGAAATTGCGGATAGATCAGCAGAGCGTTCATGGGCATCCTTTACGGGCAGGCAGAACACGCGCGAGCATCCAGCAGCGGTTCAGACCAGATTCCGGGGACGGGAAGGACGGCGGCTTTCCGATCGAAGCAGCAGACTCTCTCTCCATTATCCCATAATGCAAAGCTCCCACGCCCCGGCTTCCGCTCTTCAGTCCCTTGTTCCCCTGGTCCCCGCCTCTGTATAGTCAGAAGGGAATGGCAACCGCATCGAACAAGCCTGCCGTGAACAAGCCTGGTGCAGGCAAACAAGCGCAGCAGGGATTCGTCTATCTGCCGTTGATCGCCGGCTGGCTGGTTCCCGGCGCCGGGCATTTCCTCATCGGGAAGTGGGTGCGCGGAGCGCTTCTGGCGGTGTCGATCATTTGCATGTTTGCGCTTGGAATGGCCATGCAGGGCAAGCTCTACTCGAGCGCCCAGGACATTCTGGACATGCTGGGAATGGTGGGCGACCTGGGCAATGGACTCCTCTTTCTGGTTTGCCGGGCGCTGGGGCTGGGCGCGAGCCAGGTGCAGATCGTAACCCAGGATTACGGCACGAAGTTCATTGTTGTGGCGGGGTTGCTGAACGTGATTGCGGCGGTGGATGCGCACAACCTGCGCACGGGGAGGAAGAGCTAGTGTTCCAGCCTTCCCACTTCACGGCGCTGTCGCTGTTCGCGCTCTTCGCCTCCACAGTTTTCGGCATCACCATGCGCGACACGCCGAGGCGGATGATCCGTTACGGGGCCTACTGCTTTGTGCTGTTCCTGGGCTCGGCCATCGCGCTGAGCTGGGTGATGTACTTCATCGCGAAGTAAGCGGCTTGCTGAGAAAGTCTTTTTCTCGGCGTTCTTGCGAAAAGCCAATCTACAGGGGCTAAAGCCCGCCCAATTCTTTCCGCCGTTTGCGGCCCGGCTGAAGCCGTGCCCTTTTACAAAGCCTTTTCGCTAAGCATTTCTCAGCAGACGGCAAGCGGTTCCTACGTGCGCGCCCTGCGCAGCCAGACAGCGGCGTCAAAGCCGTGCGTCACGATGTAACCCTCGTCAAGATAAAGATGGACGGCATCGGTGTTGGCCTCGGTGACCGTGAGGGAGATCTCCTCGACGCCCTGGCGCACGAATTCGAGGGCGGCGACGGAAAGCAGCCAGCGGGCCAGGCCGCGCCGGCGGTGGGAGTGACGCACGCAAAGCTGGGTAATGTGTCCGCTCTCGGCGCTGACGCGGGAGCCGAGCACGATGGCCACCAGTTCGCGGCTTTCGCGATCGAAAAGGAGGCAGGAAACGGGAGGGCAGAAGACCCCGCAGCCCGAATAGCGCACGATGTTGTTGAGAAAACGCATGGAACCGTGTGGGCTGCGGTACTGGTCGTTGATGACGCTATCGGGATGGCCGCTGTAGGCTTCGGCAATGAGGCGGGCCGCTGCGCCCATCTCCTCGTCGCGCCATGGCCGTAATTCCAGATCGGCGGGCAGGGGCCCGGGGGGCGCTACCGCGAGAGCCGGTCCAGACTGAACCATGAACAGCCGTCTGAAAAGGCTGAAGCCGGCCTTGTGGAAGAGCGCGCCATGACGGCCGGAGGGATGCAGCAAAAGCTGGGTTTCGATGCGTTCCAGTTGCGGTGAGTTCAGAAGCGTTTCGAACAGGTGATTCAGCAGCGTTGCCTCGACTTCAATGTCGGAGCCGGGTACTGGCCCGGGAAGAGCAAAGACGTCGCCGATGACAGCCTTGGTCTCTTCATAAACGCAAAAGGCAAAACCGATGACGCGGTCGGCATCCAGGGCGGCGTAGCCGGGGAGCATGCGGTTGTCGAGGTACTGCATCAGCAGCCGGGAGGAATAGCGGTAGTCCCAGTGAAGGCGCTGGTTCCAGAGCTCCGCTTCCTTTTCGAGCACAGGACGGAGCCGCGGCGCGGGAAAGTGCCGGAGGTCGAGAATCTCAATGGAAGTTGCCGATGCCATCTTCCGGTTCTGTCTGAGGGCAAGATCGCCCCCACTTCAGCCTGCGGAGAGCTTTTGCTCTTTCCACAGATTCCGACGTGTTCAAATCTCAATTCTGTTGCTTGAATCGAGAAAGCCGGAACAGTCCCCTTCCGGCCACTTTTACACGAGTATGCGTCCAAGCGCAAGGAAAGCAAGCACTACCGCAAAGAAAGCATGCATTACCGGGAACCGACCAGGTAAACCTCCAGGCCCTGTTCGGGCCAGTTGGCGATCTGCTCATAGTGCCGGCCGTCGAGGTACTCCTCCAGTGCGGCGGCAGTGTGAAGGTCTGCTCCTCGGCGCCCGGTCACGCGAGCGACCAGCAGATGCTGCTCGGCGGGGACACCGTCCTCCTCATAATTGACCACCTCGCGGTTGCGATAGAAGGAAAGGCCGTATTCGACGTCGCGGCGAACCCTGAAGACGGCCACCGTCTCGCCCGCGGGCGCCAAGCCGGCGATCGCTTCGGCAAGCGGGCGAGCGGAATAGGAGCGATCGAGAAGGTGAATCACGCGCTTGGTGGCGGAGACCGGCGGGATGGAGAAGAAAGGCCCTATCCCGTAAATGAAGAGCATGAGAGCCACGAGCACGCAACAGGTGGCCAGGCGTAACCGGGCAAGGCCGAAGACGCGGGTAACGGCGAGGATGAACAGTACGGCGCCAAGAGAGGCCAACAGATCCACGATGAGAGTGTGCGCCGGCGACATGACAGCTCCATTGGAGACAACCCGGGGGCCGACAAACCGGGGCAACAGCAGGACGGCCATCGTCATGATGCCGCACAGCACCGAGTGGGAGAGCAGGATCCAGCGATTGAGCCCCGAGGAGCGGCACCGGAAAAGATAGTCGCCCGTAAGGATGGCGATGGGCGGGATGGAGGGCAGGATGTAGCCCGGGAGCTTGGACTGCGAGAAGGAGAAGAAGACAATGGGGATCAGCGCCCAAAGAATGAGGAATTCGGGGAAAGCGTTCCCTGGCTGGCTGGTGCCGAGCCTGCCATTGCGGGAGTGGCGCAGGCGCCACTCGGCAATGGATTTCTGGATGCCGTCAAAGAGTGCGCGGAAGGCAACTACCGTCCAGGGCATCATGGCCAGCGCCACCACGACGAGGTAGTACCAGAATGGCTGTTGGTGCTGGTAACGGTCCGTGGCGAAGCGCTCCAGGTTGTGCTCGAGAAAGAACTCCCGGAAAAAGGTCGGGTTCAGGTGCTGCACGGCAATGAACCAGGGAAGCACCATGGCGAAGTAAAGCACGATCCCAGGCCACCAGAGAGTGCGGAGGAGAATTCTCCACTCGCGGCGCAGCGCTGCGAAGGCGACGATGATGAGCGCGGCCAGGAATGGGGCCACCGGACCCTTGGCCAGAGTCGCCAGGCCGGTGAAGAAATAAATGTCATAGAGCCAGAACTTGGAATTGGTTTCGTACCAGGCGTACCAGCCGAGCAGCCCAATGGCCAGCGGCGCGGCCATCTGCATGTCGGTGGATGCGCCCCTGGAAAAGCCGAGGATGCCCACGCAGGCGACCGTGATGAGCGCCGCGTCCAGGTGGCCGCCTGGCCGGAATCGCCTCATGTGGAGATAGATGAGGCCGATCATGATGAAGGCGAAAGTGGTTGAAGGCAGCCGGGCGCTCCAGTCATGCACTCCGAAATCCTTAAACAGGAACATGGCGCGCCAGTAGTAGAGAGCGGGCTTCTCAAGCCAGGGATGGCCGTAGAGGTAGGGCGTGACGCAGGCTTCGAGGCGGCCCTTGAGGGTGTGGGCGGAATCGAAGCGGCCCAGCATTTCGTGGGCGATTTGAGCGTAGCGGGGCTCGTCGGCGCCTACCAGGCCCAGGCCGTCGCCTCCCACGTAAGGAGTAAGGCCGTAGATGAGGAAGAAGAGGGTGAAAAGGAGAAAAATCGAGACTTCGCCGGCCACGGCCCAGCGGGGCAGGCGAATGCGCCCGTTCTTAAGCGCTTCACGTGGGTACAATTCCGGCGATGGATCCACTTTCAGACGTTCTCCCGTGAGCAGACTGTGCTCGATACGCGATGACCGGAAAGGGGGCGCCGGCCGGCAGCCATTCCGGAGATTGTTTTGCTCCGGAACGATCGAATAAGCGATAACACCAGCGGCTCCATCGTCAAGGAGCAGCCCAACTCTTTGCGAGCCAACCGCGCTTGGGGTAGCTCGCCGGTTGCCTCTCTCACAAATCCCGCTTGCGCACCTCGCCGGGAGGCGCGCCTGCTGTCACTGGCTCGATAGGGCAAGGCTAACAGATTTGGAGCGGCTCTCGACAGGAATTCGGCGATCGAGCCGGCCGAAGCGGGGAGTTGGCGCCGCCCTCAAAATTGCCGGTTTTGCCGCCGGAGATTCCTGAAGACGCTAAAGCCTGGGCGCCTCCGGCTCGGCAGGGGGCTTGCGGCGCCTGCGCGCCCGTTTCAACAGCTCCTCAATCCGTTCCTGGAAGCGCCCGGAGCGGTCGGCAATAAAGGTAAGCTCGGGGACGTGGCGCACGCCCATGCGTTCCTTTAACTCATACCGGATGAAGCCCTTGGCCGCCTCGAGGCCTGCGATAGTCTCCGTTTCGGCGTGGACCGGGTCCGCGCCGGTGCTGTCGACGGCCACGTAGACGCGGGCGGACTTTCCGCCGGGGTTCAGCACGACTTCGCTGACGTAGCAGAAATCGATGCGGGGATCGGAGAGCTCGCCTTCGATCATGGCGCCGATCTCCAGGCGCAGCGTCTCGGCCACGCGGTCCTGATGATGCTTGCGGGCTCGATGTTCGGTCATGGCAGCCTCCTCGTCCCAAGGAAACTTTTCAGAATAGCAGAGATGTAGGGCACTATCATTTTAGAAAAGTGACGCAAATCGTTTGCAGCGCCGTAGTAAACATCGTAGAATTCTGTGGTTGCAAGGAAACTCAAGGCTTGGTTGCCTTTCTGAACGGGAAAATTCTGAGGAATGAGGGGAGCGAGTTTATGAAAGTACGGATTTTGAAGTTCTCTTGTCTGGTTGCTGCGGCCGCGTTTATCACATTCCTGCCGATGGGTTGCAAGAAGGCTCCGCCCATCAAACTGGCGTGCAACGCGAGCGCTCCGGCTGTCTATCCGGGCGATCCTCTCACAGTGACCGCGACTGCGTCTTCGGTGAACCCCAAAAAGAACATTAACGTGCTCTATGGTTGGAGCGGCGACGGCGTTTCAGGCAATGGGACGGCTGCCACGGTGGCGACCGGCTCGCTGGCGCCCGGCAATTACACGGTGAAGGGCGAAGTGAAGGAAGGCAAGAAGGGCAAAGAGGGACTAAAGCCTGGAGAGGCGGCGCAATGCGAGGCCAGCTACCAGGTGAAGGCCTTCGAGCCGCCGACGATCTCCTGCTCGGCCAGCCCCAATACGATCAAGCCCGGAGATACCGCCACCGTCACCGCCCAGGCGATAAGCCCTCAGAATCGGCCGCTGACCTATAGCTACTCGGCGTCCTCAGGGAACGTCAGCGGCTCCGGCGCCACGGCGAGCTATTCCTCTACAGGCGCGTCGACCGGCACCGTGGATATCAAGTGCAACGTTTCAGACGACAAAAATCACAGCGCGAGCAGCACCACGAATGTGATGATTGTGGCTCCGCCGCCGCCGCCCCCGCCACCTCAACCGCACGCGCAGGCGCTCTGCTCCATCAGCTTCGCTACCGACGCCAAGCGGCCTACCCGCGTGGATAACGAAGCCAAGGCGTGTCTCGACTCGGTCGCTCTCTCCCTGAAGCAGAAAGCCGACGCCAAGGCGGTCATCGTTGCCGACTCCAACGCAAAGGAAAAGGCAATCGAGGCGAAGGAAGAGAAGCGCGCAGCCCACAACAAGCACCTGAAGGTGGAGAACTTTGCCGGTCAGCGCGCCGTTGACGCCAAGGACTACCTGGTCACCGATCAGGGCATCGATGCCTCGCGCATTACTGTCATGACCAGTGCGGGAGACGACCAGTCGGCGCAGAATTACCTGGTGCCCGCCGGCGCGAATTTCTCCAGCGACGTGAAGGGAACCACGCCGGTGAACGAAACAGAAGTGAAGCCGCAAGTGCGCAAGCCTCTGCCTGAGCGGCATCACAAGAAGGCGGCAAAGTAATCGGCTGTTTTTTCCGCGAGCAGCGTTGCGCGGCAGGCCCATAACTACGGGTTTGCCGCGCACGTGCAAGCGGGCTGGTTATTTGTAACAGCACTCTTTGGCAATGCCGGAGAGGCCATCCGCAAGCTGTGTCAACGCTGCGATGCTAAGTTGACTTCCCCTGCGCCGCCCGCTCCAGCTCGGCGATGTCAAGCTTCTTCATTTTCATCATGGCCTGCATCACCGCCGGATTGCGGATGAGATCAAGCAGCTGCGAGCGGCGCCGTCAGCTTTCCAGATATTCCCAGAAGGAGTCGGCCAGGTCGGCGCCGAGTTCGACAGCCATGCGCCGGGCGGCGCGCTCCACCTCTTCGATCAGTCCATGCAGGTAGTCGCGCGAGCGGGAGATGGCCACCACTCCCAGTGTGGCCGACTGCCAAGTGACGGCCTCGTCCATCTCGGCCACGGAGATATTGAAGCCCTGCCGTAGCTGATCTTTCATGGAGCGCACAACTTGCCGGCGGTCTTTGAGCGACTGCGCGTGCTCGATGCGAAGTTCGAGCGTTAGTTGAGCGACGGGCATAACAACCATGCAAGTTCATCGACAGTGTAAAGCGCCTGAAGCCGGAAGCAAGACATTTTTCTACTGTGGGGAGGCGAAGCAGGCTACGCAAAGATGAAGTACGGAGTTACCCGCCGAACTGTTTCAGCTTCTCCTCGGCAGGCTTTGGCGTAATCACGCTGACCACAACCATCATCGCCACGGCGGCCACCACCGCCGGGAAGATGGCGTCGCGCTGGGCCAGCACCGGCGGCAGATGCAGCCAGGACTTGAGGCCGGTGTTATCCCAGGCCAGCGTGACCGCGGTGCCGGTGGCGATGGCGGCCACGGCACCCCAGGCCGTGACGCGGCGGGAATAGAACGCGGCCAGCACAACAGGAGTGAGCGCAGCCGAGTAAATGGTGTAGGCGTAGAGCATCATTCCCAGAATGCTCTCGGCATAAACGGCCTGGTAGAACGCCCAGCAGCCCAGCAGCACCACGGCCAGCCGCGAGACCAGCAGAACGCGGCGGTTGGAAGCGTTCGGGGCCATGTAACGCACGAAAACGTCGTTGATCAGGTTGGTGGCGGGAGAGAAAAGGTAGTTCGAGGCCGTGGAGATGACCTTGGCGAAGACCGCTCCCAGCAGCAGCGCGCCCATCAGCGCGGGCAGCCCGTGGCGGGCCGTGTAAGGAATGATCTCGCGCGGGTGCAGGGCGACCTCGCCCGTGGGATAGAGAGCCCGCCCGAAGACGGCGATAGCCACGATCAGCGTCTCAAGCAACAGCGTCCCCAGAGTCCATCCGATCACCGAGACGCGGGCGTCCCGCTCGCTCTTCGCGGAGAAAAACTTCTGGTACATCACCTGGTTGCCCAGCATGAGCAGCAGCACGGGAACCATGTATTCGAGGGCGCGAACGAGGCCGGCTCCCACGCCCAGGTCCGCGCCGCCAGCGCCGAGCCGGTAATTGCCAAGGGGCTGAAAGAACGTGTGCGGAAGCGCAGCGTGCAGGCCCGTCCATCCGCCGGCCTTGAAGTAGAGCATGGGTGCGGCGATAAGGCAGATGACGGTGACAAGAGTGCCGATGGCTACATCCATGTAGGCCACCGACGACATGCCGGCCAGCGCCGTGGTGACGATAACGAAAACCGCGATGATGAGCGTGCCCATTTGCGGAGAAACAACGTCGGGGAAGATCAGGTGCAGCACGTCGCCGCCGCCCTTGAACTGATAGCTGGTGATGGCGGTGAAGGCCAGCAGAATGGCCAGCGTGGCCAGCACCCGCGCCGTCTGGTTGTAGCGCTGCTCAATCAGATCGGGCAGGGTGAACTGGGCGAATTTGCGCGCGCGGGGAGCGATGAAGTAGATGAGCAGCAGGCCGAGCCATCCGCCGGCCGGCTGCCACAGCGCGGCAAAGCCGTTGCGGTAGGCGTTCTCCGCCCCGGCAAACAGGGAGCCGGCGCCGATCCAGGAGGTCAGCAGAGTCAGAACCAGGACGGTGGCCGAGAGCGACCGGCCGGCCACCAGGTAGTCGGCTTTGGTCTTTACGCCCAGAGCCCGGTAGATGGCAACGGTCAGAAGCGCGGCCACGATCACGGCCAGAACAGCCACGTAAAGGAATGTCATTCCTGAGGTTCCTCACTCGCTCGGAGGGGTCCTCAGCAGTGTACCGGAGCAGGATGGCCGCTGGGCAGCGCGCTGGATCGGCCACCTGCATTCTCAGATCGGCCGAGCGCGTGCTCATTGGATGAGCCCCCGCATTGTCGTGGTAAGATGGTTCTGCGGGGTGGAGCAGCCCGGTAGCTCGTTGGGCTCATAACCCAAAGGTCGCTGGTTCAAATCCAGCCCCCGCAACCATTTAGCTAAAGAAAACAAATAGCTTAGAAAAGGCCGCTGATTGCGGCCTTTTCTATTTTTCGAAAGGAGGGGGCTTAGAGGGTAGATTATTAAGTATCTACAAATCGCCACCAAGTTTAGTGGTAATAATGTAGAGTTCTGGGCGACGCACCCTGTTGAGGTGGCCAAATGATCAACTTGAAAACCAATCCGTGTGAACCGCTGGAGGTGTTGAAAACCTACCCGGCGTTCGAGAACCTGCGCGGACTGGCGGAAACATGGGAAGTGACCGCCCGGCCCGAAGAGACGAAGACCTAAGTTCGCTTCCTGGAGACCATGGGAGGAAACAGCACTTGAGAACGTCATCTCCCTACATCATCAATTCCTAATCCGGTACTGCACTGCGGAGCAGTGAGTTCTGTTCTTTTGTCTCAATGCCGATCGCGGCAAGGAGGTTATCGAATGTCATCGGAAAATGCTCGACGCGTAGGCGAGTACGAGATTCTGTCGCTGATTGGCTCGGGCGGCATGGGGCGCGTGTACAAGGTCCGCAACATCGTTTCCAACCGCGAAGAAGCCATGAAAGTTCTGCTACCGGACTTCGCAGCAGAACCTGAGCTTGCGGCACGATTCATGGCCGAGATCCGCACGCTGGCCGGCCTGGAGCACCCGAACATTGCGCAGTTGCGTACCGCCTTCCAGGTGGAGAACCAGTTTGTGATGGTGATGGAATTGGTGGAAGGCACTTCGCTGGACAAACTGGCTCCACAGTTGCAAGGGTCTCTGGAAACGCTGATGGACTATTCGATGCAGGTGCTGGCGGCGTTGAGCTATGCCCACGGCCGCGGAGTAACCCACCGGGACATCAAGCCGGCCAACATCATGATTACCTCGCATGGTGTGGTCAAGCTCATGGATTTTGGCATCGCCAAGTCCAAGGTTGACATGAATCTGACGAGACCAGGCACCACGATGGGCTCGATTTATTACATGTCGCCCGAGCAGGTGCGCGGGGACAAGATCGATGCGCGATCGGATATTTACTCATTCGGCGTGACTCTCTACGAGATGCTCACCGGCCAGAAGCCCTTCCAGGCGGACACGTCGTACAGTGTGCTGCATGCGCAACTGAATGTAATGCCGGTGGCCCCGGCACTGACGAACCCGGCAATTCCGCAGCAGTTGAGCGACATTGTGATGCGTGCCATGGCCAAGGATCCCAGCCAGCGATTCCAGACGGCCGAGGAGTTTCGCAACGCGCTGAAGTCGCTGCATGGCGGACAGCCGGCGGCTCAGCCGATGCCGCAGCCGGTGGAGCAATCCCTGGCGCAGCCGATGGCTGAGCCTGCGTTTACTCCGGTTGCTCAAGTCGGGGCGCAGGCAGCGCAGCGGTCTGGGAAGAGCCATCGCGCCTTGTGGGTGACATTCGGCGCCGCGGCTACAGTTCTGGTATTAGCTGCGGCGGGAACCCTGCTGCCTCGATTCTTTTCGATGCACGCGGGCCAGAGGCCCAGCACAGCAGGCGCCAGCACGAATCTTTCAACGGCGGCCGATACTATGCAGCAAGCTGCCTCGACACCCGCGGCAGTCCAACCGGGCAGTGCGATGGCCAGCGCTGTTTCCAACTCTCCGCCTGCGACCCCAACAGCCAGCCCGGCAACGGACACTGCGAATTCAAGGCCGGCAACGGGCAGGGCGCGTCAGAGTGACGTGCCGAGCAGCCAATATATGCCTCCCGAGCGGGCTGCATCGGGATCGAGTACACTTCAAGCGCCGACGACGCCCCCAGAGCTCTCCGGGCCGTCATCCGATGTGATCCGGCAAGCGCATGACCGCTTTATCAGCCTCGATGCGCGTGCTCAGGCGGTGGAAAGCGGCGTAGCGCAGCTTCGCAGACAACAGCAAGCTGAGGGTCTGGACCTAAGGGGAGATATTGTGGCTTCGATGGCCCGGATGAACAGCTACATGCGCAATGCAAACCAAGCGCTCGGCCAAAATAATCCAACGGGGGCGAGCGACTACATGGACCGCGCCGAAAAGGAAATTGAGAAGCTGGAAGCCTTTATGGGCAGATGAGCAGGCACCACTCAGAAATGGCCGCCGGGAATCCGGGGCCATTTCTTAAGCAGCTGATGAGTGAATTACTGGGTGACGGATCTTCACCATATCGCCAGTTTGAAAACCTGAACCCGAGACCGGCTCACAGATTGAGGAAACAGCGTCCACGTCGGTGGCTTTCACCACACCAGCGGTTGTGGTAAGCCGGCGCAGCACGGAGCCCGTGGCCGGATCCTTGATCTCTTTGGTTATGCGGAGCACGTTGAACTGATCGCCTACTTTGACGCCGGCCTTCGTGCCGGCATTCAAAATCACTTGTCCACCGTCGACGGCAGCCACAACACCTTCCACGGCGATTGTGCGCAGTGTGAGTTTGGGAGCATCGGCAACGAGTCCCGCGGAGAGTTGATCCACGGCAGCTTTGGTTGCTTCGCCGATGATCGTATTCTGGAAGTTGCTGGAGCCGAAATCGATCCCCTGCCGGGAATGAGTGCGGGCGGACGGGGTGACGAACATCGGTCATCGGCCAATTTTGCCCCTTCTTCGCGCCAATCGTAGCGTGACCCCTGTAGCCCCCCACCGCACTGCCATGCTAGATTGAAATCGATCACACCGCACCACGAACCACCGGGAAAGACCCCGCTATGGACTGCAAAACCATCGGAAGATACGAGATTCTGGAAGAAATTGGCCGCGGAGGCATGGGCAGCGTGTTGCGGGCGCACGACCCCGCCGTGGGCCGCATGGTGGCCATCAAGTTCATCCATGCCGCCTCGCTGGTGGGCGACCAAGCCGCCGAATACCGCCAGCGTTTCTACCGCGAGGCCCGGGCCGCGGGTGCGCTCTCCCACCCCGGCATCGTGCCGGTCTTCGACGTGGGCGAGCAGGACGGCTCGCCCTACCTCGTTATGGAGCTGGTGCAGGGGCGTACCCTCGAATCCGTCCTCAAAGAGGACGAGCGCTACCCCTTTGACCGTGTGTGCCAAATCGGCCAGCAGATCGCCGACGCGCTCGGATTCGCGCATCACCATGGGGTCATTCATCGCGACATCAAACCCGCCAACATCCTCCTGACCTCCCGTGAAGTGTACGGAGCCGAGCGGCCGCGCATTACTGACTTCGGGGTGGCCAAGCTGGTTGGGGGCGAGATGACCTCCACCGGGCAGCTTCTGGGCACGCCGGCCTTTATGGCGCCGGAACAGTTTACCGGGGCGCACATAGACGGGCGGGCCGACCTCTTTTCCCTGGGTGTGGTCCTCTACCGCATGACCACAGGCGAGCTGCCTTTCGGCGGCGAGACGATTACAGCCATCTCGTACAAGATTGTTCATGCCGACCCCATCCCGCCCTCGATACTGAATCCAGCGGTTCCGCCGGAAATGGAGGCGGTGATCCTCAAGTCTCTGGCAAAGAATCCCTCCCTGCGCTACCAGACCGGCGAGGAGCTGGCCGCCGACCTCGAAGCCGTGCGTACGCGGATGCCGGGCGCAGACACACACGCGGCCTTCCCGCCGTCCGCGCCGCCGCCAACGGCAACGCAGATTCTGAGCCAGGCAGCGCCCTCCGCGCCTGCCATGCAGGCGCCGCCGACGGCAACGCCGCCTTCAGCAGCGACGCAGTCTGCCGCGATTGCGCGTCCCGCTCCCGCGGTTGCGCCTTCGGTGGTTTCGGCAACCCAGGCGCCGACTCCTCAGCCTGCCGCTTCTGCGGCGTCGATGAGCCGGGCCATGAAACCCAGCACAATGGTGCTGGCGCTCGTGGTTGTGGCTGTGGTGGCAGTGCTCGGGATCGGGTTCTTTCTTGCCCACCGCGCGCCGCAGACGGCGCAACAGCCGTCCACTCCGCAAACTGCCGCAGGAGCGCCGCCGGCCGCATCGCAACCGGCAGCGGCAACCACTGTGCAGCCGGCAACCCCGACGGCAGCATCGGCTCCCGCGCCCGCGACGCCGGTCGCCGGCCCGACCCAGCCACCTTCCTCCCCGGCAATGAAACCGGTGAAAACCAAGTCCAATCAACAACCGGTTCCAGCCAAAGCTCCCGCGTCTGCAGCGGCAGGCGCCAGCATCATTTCGGCGCCCATCGACCCCGAGACAAGCGCCCGCGTCAAGATCGCTCTCGACGGCTTTTCGGCGCTCTTCAACCTGGCGCTGCAGGTAGACGGCAAGGTGTACTGGAGCGGCTCAGCCGGGGATCCGCAACTTAATGAGGGCCTGCTTGTCCCCCCAGGCAAGCACGATCTCTGCATTCTTGTGATGGCACAGAGCGTGGTAAAGACCTCAAACACAGTAAACGGCGACCTGGCTGCCAAGAAGCGTGTGACGATCTCAGCCAAGCTTCGGCCAGAAGCAGTCGGGGGGGCCGCAACTCTCGATCCCTCGGCCCAGGTGACCATAGGCCTGAAGCGTAACTTGTTCGGCTTTTGATTGACTTGCGCCGCCCTGTGATTAGGCCGTAATAAGTCGAACCCCGCATTTTATTGGCGAGATCCGTCGCGGGGCGACTGGAAATACCTGAAGACGCAGCGTTCTGCAACCGTTCAGGAAGCGTTTGGAAGAAAGCCTCCCGGGCCGCAACTCGCCGCCAGTCCGGCCATGACGCCGCCCATGCCGCCGGCGCCGGGCGAGGGCGAGCCGATCTCGCCGATGATGACGTTGGGTGCGCCCATCACGATGACGCCGCCGTGCACGGTCTGATCGCCAAGACGCGCCGCGGGCAGAAAGTTGATCATCACGCCCGCCGATCCTCTTACGATCATGTCGGGCGGTCCCACGCAGGTGGCCATGGTGGTCACGGTGGCCGCAGGGAGAAAGGCGATAAGCACCGTCGGCGCGCCGGGAGGTAGGATCGGACCGCCGACGTGCGGGACCGGGCCCGAGGTCATCGGGCAGGCGTGCATATCGGTCACGCGTGCTGCCGGCGGCATGCTAGGTCTCCTTCGGCGGTAATGAGGCCGCCGGTTGGCTGCTACTCGCATTGACCGAAGCAGCGGGCACGGGTTGGGACGCTTGCGATGGAGCGATGTTGAGCCCCTTGATAAAGGCGTCGTAGCCGGGACGGATGTCCGCCACATCGGAGTAGCGCGCAGTGAAGGTTACGATGCCCAGCCACAGGCCCTGGCGCGCGTAGGTCTGAACGTGGGTCATCGTGCCTATGGATTCGACCTCGTGCCGCACAAGGAACAAAAACGCCTCGTCGGCGCCGCGAAATACAATGGGTTGCGGCCCGGCGAAAAAAGGCTCTTTGAGCGCCTCGCCGATGAGCTGCTTTTGTTTTTCCATGTACTCGGGCAACGCGTTTTCTGCTCCGAGTACATCCTCGCCCAAGCCCACGCTGGCAACGATGGCGCGAGGATCGGCGCTCATCTGGCGGATGCCGAAACCGTGCAGAAACATCCACCCCTGAGGAATGGCGGTCACCACCCAGCGTCCCACGGCTGGGAACTGGCTGACTGATCCGGGTTGGAAGTTAGAGGTCGTCAAGGGTCACTCTTTAATCCCATCGGCAACACTGGGCGCGAACGGCGCGCAAGTCGGCGCCCGTTCTACATGGCTCCCCCTTTGCTGCCGTCGTCGGCAGTGTCGGGTTTGTTAGGCGTAGCTGGATCGGTTACGCTGCCGGGACTGCCGGCGCCGGGCGCCCCTCCACTATTGATCATCACCATGGTGCCCGATATGGCGATGCCGGTGGGGCCAATGTTGATAAAGCCGCCGGCGCCCTTCAATGTCAATTCCATGCCGCTCTCGATAACCACGTTCATGCCGCCCTTGATGTACGCCTCCACGCCGGCGTCGAGGGCATAGTTCAGGCCCGCCTTCTCCGCGTGGTTCATTCCCACCTTCACGGAAAGATTGCCGTCAGTCTTTGCGGTCAGATTCCCTTTAACTCCCAGGTCGTGGTTGCCGTCTGTGCCTTCAACCGCATGGCCCTTGACGTGAAGGTGATCGTTGCCGTCGACCTCCTCGGTGCGGTTGGCCTTCACTACGAGCGAATCGTTGTTGCCCACATAGCGCCGCCGATCGTGCTCCACACGCAGATCCATGTCCTTTTCTGCGTTGATAAAGATCTGTTCGCTGTCCGTCTTGTCTTCGAAGCGAACCTCATTGGCGTTGGAAGCGCCGCCTCCTTTGCTGCTCCGCGTCAGGATGCCGGAGCGGGTGCTGTGGTCGGGCAGTGCGTACTTGGGCATGTTCACTTCGTTGTATACCGAGCCCACCACCACGGGATTGTCCGGATCGCCGTCGAGGAAGTGCACGATGACCTCGTCGTCGAGGCGGGGCCAGAAGTACGTTCCCCATCCGTTTCCTGCCCAGCTCTGCGCCACGCGCACCCAGGTGTTGTCCACGGTATTCGGCTGCCGCTGCTTGTCCCAGAAGAACTGGATGCAGACTCGACCGTCCTTGTCGATATGCATCTCGTCGCCGCTGGGCGCGACCACTTTTGCTGTCTGGGGCCCGTAGATGCGCGGCTTCAAAACCGTTTTCGGCGGCTTGTAGACAATGTCTGACGATACCGCGGAAAAACGGTTGCTGTAGCCCTCTCTGGAGTCCGGCGATGAGCGGTAGGGGGGCGCCTGGCCCGCGGTATGGCTCACCGCAACGAGCAGAAACTTGCGATTGAACGCGCTGCGGGGATGATCGCGCAGCGTGAAGGTGTAGCCTGCGCACATGGACCGCGCGTTGCCCTGGCCCTCAAAGACCTCTGAGACGGCGTCGGAAGCCAGCGCTCTCGTGCGCACGAAAAGCTTCTCGGCATCCGGCCCATGCTGGGACTGATTCAATTTGAAGTAGCCTTCCACGCCCACCGGATACAGGTACTGGTTGAAGCCGTTGTTGCCCAGTTTGCCGGCGCTGCTTGCCGCCTCTTCATCCTCGCGCTTGTAGGAGCGGTAATTGTAATCCGCGGTGGAGTGCTTGCCGCTGACCATGGTGGCCGTGGCTCTCAATTCCCGGACGAAGGCCGCGTAGGACCCCTCCTCGCCCCGCTCGCTCAATGCAAACGGGAAAGCCGCGGAAACCGGACAGTCCTGATAGGCGCTGCGACTGTCGGCGAGAACGATCTTGTGGTCCTTATCAGAATGCTCGAACCAGTAGCAGATGCCGCTCTCCTCCAGCAGCCGCGAGACAAACGCGAAATCCGACTCTGAGTATTGCGTGCAGTAATCCAGAGCCTTGTACGATCCGTTGGTCTGGTCCGAGATGGTCAACGAGTATTCGCCGATCACTTTCTTGGCAATGTCGAGCACAGTCAGGTTCTGAAAGACGCGGCAATTGGAATTCAGCGTCATTTGCCACATTGCCGGCAAAATGCGCGCAGAGTAGACGTCGAAGAGAGTGTCGCCGGCGCTCTGTTCGAAAGAGGCGATGATCCCGTTGACCCAGCGCGATCCCTGCACGTCGTTGAGGGCGATTTCAATTGTGGCCCGCGTTCCCACCAGCGACGCCGGATCGATGCTGGTGCCGGACTCGGCTAGCAGTTCGGCGCGGAAGTCGAACAGCTGCGAGATTCGCTCCTCTCCCTGCACCGATTCGATCAGCAGGACATCCTTCCCCGCCGAGCTGGAGAACTTGATCAAACGGCCTTGTTGTGCTTGCATCGAGGCACCGCCTGCATTCGTGATGGTCCGCAATAGCAGCTGCGGCCTTCAGCAAACGGCCTCCGTTAGGGCGGAGGCCATCTGCCAGTTGTATGTCAGCTCGCCATTCTCTACACTGACTTCCACCTTTTCTACCGCAGTGCCCTCGGCCAGCCGCGAGAGAATCTGGCGCGAGAGATCGGGCAGCATGGTATTGGTGAGAATGTTATCGACGTTTCTGGCGCCGCTTTCCACTTCGGTGCATCGCGCCGCCACCTCGTTCAGCAGCGCATCGCCGTACTCGAGCACAATGCGATGCGTCTCTGCCAGGCGCTTCTGGATCTTGCCCAGTTTCAGGCGGATGATCTTCTTGAGTGCCTCATCGCGGACGGGGTAGTAGGGAATAATCACCAGCCGGCCGAGAAACGCCGGCTTGAAGATTTTGTTCAGCTCGGGCTTCAGCGCCTGCACCATTGCAGCGCTGTTGGGCATGGTCTCGGGATCCGCGCACAGCTTCATCATCGTATCTGTAGCCGCATTGCTGGTGAGCAAGATGATCGTGTTGCGGAAGTCGATCTCGCGGCCTTCGCCGTCCTCCATCCGGCCCTTGTCGAAGACCTGGAAGAAGAGCTCGAGGACGTCAGGATGTGCCTTCTCAACCTCGTCGAGCAGGACCACCGAATAGGGTCGCCGGCGCACTGCTTCCGTCAGCACGCCGCCCTCGCCGTAGCCCACATACCCCGGAGGCGACCCCTTGAGTGTGGAAACGGTGTGGGCCTCCTGGAACTCGGACATATTGATGGTGATCATGTTTCGCTCGCCGCCGTACAAAATCTCCGACAGGGCTATCGCCGACTCAGTCTTGCCGACGCCGCTTGGGCCCACCAGCAAAAACACGCCCACCGGCTTTCCGGGATCGTCGAGACTGGCGCGCGAGGTCAGAATCCGCTGTGTAATCGCGGCCATCGCGTGATCCTGGCCGATAACACGCTTCTGCAAATGCTCGGCAAGGTTGAGCACGGTTTCAATCTCGTTGCGGACCATCTTGCCCAACGGAATTCCGGTCCACGCCGAAATCACCTCGCCCACAATCTGCCCATCCACTGAGGCGCGCATCATGCCGTGTTCGCCCTGCAGGGCGGCAAGTTCCGCCTCCATGCGGCCGAGTTCCTTGCGGGTCGTCTCGCTATTGCCGCCGTCTCCGGCAGCCTTTTCGGATTCAAGCTCCGCCTGCAATTTGCGAATCGCGCCGACCAGATCGCGTTCTTTGTCCCATTGCACGCGGAGGCTATCGCGCTCGGCAGTGGCCTGCGCGATCTCGACCTCGATCTTCTGCAGCCGGTCCGCGTGGTCGGCACCGATTTTGGTTTCACGGTCGAGCACGCGCTTCTGCACTTCCAGGGCGTCGATCTGCCGCAGCACGTCTTCCAGACGCGGCGGCGTCGAGTTCTGCCCAAGCGAAAGCCTCGCGCAGGCGGTATCGAGAACGCTGACCGCCTTGTCGGGCAGTTGGCGGCCGGCGATATAGCGATGGGAAAGCCTGACGGTGGCCGTGACCGCTTCATCGAGAATGCGCAGATTATGGTGTTTTTCCAGCGAGGAAACAATGCCACGCAGCATGATGCAGGCCGCATCTTCGTCCGGCTCTTCCACCTTTACCACTTGGAAACGCCGCGCCAGCGCCGGATCTTTCTCAAAGTATTTCTTGTACTCTGACCAGGTTGTGGCCGCGATGGTTCTCAGCTCGCCGCGCGCCAGGGCGGGTTTGAGCAGGTTGGCAGCATCGTTCTGCCCCGCCTGTCCACCGGCGCCGATCATGGTGTGCGCCTCGTCGATGAAGAGGATAATTTTCTCGGTCGACGACTTGACCTCGTTGATCAGCCCCTTGAGGCGATTCTCGAATTCGCCTTTGACCCCGGCGCCGGCCTGCAACAGAGCCAGATCCAGGCTGAGAACGCGCACGCCCTGCAGGGCGGGGGGGACGTCGCCGTCAGCCACGCGGTTGGCGAAGCCTTCCACCACGGCGGTCTTGCCCACGCCCGCTTCGCCGGTCAGGATCGGGTTGTTCTGCCGCCGGCGGGTCAGAATATCGACCATCTGCCGGATCTCATGATCGCGGCCGAGGACGGGGTCGATCTTGCCGGCCTTGGCGTTGGCCGTCAGGTCCACGGTGTACTGATCGAGGTGCGGCGTCTTGCCGCCACGTGCCGGCGCAGCGTCCCCGCCGGGACCGGCCGCGGCGACCCGCGCTCCACCGTCGCCGAGGCTTATCTGCTCCTCCCGCGACGGGGCCACGATGTCGTAGAAGCCGCTGCGAAGCGTATCCGGCGAGATGAGCTGGAGTTCCTTGCTGATGTCCTTGGCCATCCGTGCCAGCTCTTCATTGCCCAGCAGCGCCAGCATCATGAATCCGGTCCGAATGTTGCCCGCGCCGAAATCGATGCTGGCCACCGTCCAGGCTTCCGCGACCATCTTTACCAGCGCCGGACTGAAGGCCGGCGAACGCGCATTCCCGCTCTTCAATTGATCCAGGCTGCGCTCCAGTTCCTTCGTCAGTCGCGATTGATCGCATCCGAAATGGCGCAGGATCGCCGCCACGTCGTTGTCGCTGCCGTCGAGAGCCTTCAGCAGAAGATGCTCGATCTCAATGTCGTAGTGAGTCCGAGCCACGCACAGTCCTGCCGCCGACTCCAGCGCACGCCGGGTTGTATCGTTCAGCTTGCCAATCAGCGCCTTCAGATTCGTGCTCATAGATTCCGCCTTCGTCGTGTGACCTTCGAATTCTCTTATTGAATCAGGTAAGTTGCATCCGACGGATTCCTCTCCATCGGACGGGTCTTCAGCCAACTCACAAAGCCAAGTTGCGGGCTCGTCTTGCCTTCGGCCCCGAGCGCGCACGGCGGAACGTCGCCGGGCTCGAGCATCAGCTTGACTTCTGCCTCGTAGTTTCCATTCGCATAGAACCGCACCCAGGCCACAAGCTCACGGTGGGCATCGTGGCCGGGAAGGAACTCGAGGTATTTCTCCAGTGGCATCGGTCCAAGCCAGATGCGGATGCGTCCATGGTGGTCCCACACTTCGTCGCCCGCCACTACGCCCGCCCCCAGCCGCTCGCTGGCGTCGCCGCGGCCGGTAAGGCGCGTCTGGTTCTCCGGCGCCAGGCTTCGCCAGGTTCCCGCAAATTGCTCAACCTTGACGGGCACCTCGAAATACTCAATCAGGATCTTTTCCAGCGATTCCGCCGAGCGCACATTGCGGGCCAAATTGCCCACGTAGTGCAGAAAGACCTCGTCCGGAATTCCGCTCCGGTTGCGCATGCCTTCTGAGCCCAGCCCCAACAGGCCGTAGACGCACTCCATGAGGCGGTCCTGGCCGTTCCTCTCGTACTCCACAAACACGCGGTACTTCTCCCACCCCCGATAGAACAACGAGATCAGGCGGTGATTGAAGATATTGAAGAAGTCGCGCATCGCGTAGTCCTTCTCGCGGATGCGTTCAAGGAGGTACTCGGTGTATACGGCGGGTAGTGGGGAGATGGAGGCGCACAGGCCCATAAACTCCACGCTCATCTCCATCTGGCCGTCCTCTGTCCGCTTCAACTCGTGCAGTTCGCTGGGTGGAAAGGTCAGCGAAGGTCGCGCGGTGAAATGGATAACTTCGTCGCGGGGAGAGATAAAGTAGCCCACAGGCTTGCGCTCGCGATCCAGCTTTTGCAGTATGCGGACGGCCTGGAAAAAATGAAAACGGAAGGGCTCCTCTTCGAGCAGGGCGCGAAAATGCGCGAACGCCCCGGCAGCTTCGGCACGGGTCAGGCGCTCGTCTACAGCAGATCTTGGGTCCCGGATCTCGGAGGCCATGTTCCCAGTGGCTCCTTTCGTAATGTGCTGTGGGCGGTCAGGCGAGAGAAGCTGTTCATCCCTACATAGCTGCCCAGGAAACGATCCAGAACGGAAGCGAAGAGATACAGGCCGCCGCCCGCGAACTGCTGCTCGTCCAGCGTGATCTCGACCTCGGTGCCGCGCGCCGGAATATGCCCATAGGCCGAATCCACCAGAGTGAAGCCAGGGCGCGATTTCAAATCTATGATCGCTCCCACCTGGTTGTCATTGGGAGTGGAACCGGCTATGTTATGCAACCGCAGGATCTCCTGCAGCGCCGGGCGCCCGCCCTCCACAAGCGAGAGATAGTTCAGCGAGAGCAGGGAAATCAGCCGCCACAGATAGCCCCTTCCACCCGCCGGCTGCACGGTTGGCGTGGGCCGGCGCAACGCCGTGACCGTCCTGGCCACGGCAAAACCCACGGCGTCGAAATCGCCCGATTCCGATCCGAACGGAAAATTAGGATTGGAGGGCAGGTCAAAGTTGGAGCAGAGTGCCTTGACCATCAATACATCGGCTTCCGGCTCCACAAAGCTGCCGGCAAGGTCTACAACCGAGATGCTCATGGTCGACGGCTCGCGCTCGCCGAGATCGCTTGTGCGCCGCCGCGCCACCCAATAGACCATGTTGTCGCGCTTGCGCGTTTCGTAGCGGTAGGCCAGCAGCGGTTCCAGCGCCACAGACTGGCGCAGCCGCGGATTTGTCGCCAGCACTTCTTCAATGCGATAGATCTCGACCATACCCGCATGCCGCTGGTCGGGCATGATCGGATACTCATGCCGTGTCTGGTTCAACAGAATCGGTTCGCACGTCTGCGGAAAAAGGTTGATGGCCGGCGAACAACTGAGCCGGAAGGTTCGCTCGTTCACCCCCAGTTCGAGAACCTGCTGTCTCTCGTTGCGTTCAAACGGAGCCATCAGAAGAAGGATCTCCGCTTCCTCCTGAAAGCCGGCTTCGGCCAGCGGCTCCAATCCGGAGATTTCGAAAAACAGAAATTTCTCGGGAAGCGCAAAATACTCCTGCAACAGCCGGTGCCCGTCCAGGGAGCGCCGTTCGTAGGGCAGCAGGCACTCATTGGCATCGAAACCGGCCATGCGCAATTGCGCAGGATCGAGGACAATCAGCCGGGTTTCGTCCCTGGGATCCCTGATCTGGATTTCGATGCAGTTGCGGGCCAGTAATTCATAGAGCGGGAATACAACTGCCGCGTCGCCCGCCAGGTGGAAGCGCAGGCGCGAGACGGGCATTCCCTGAAACGAAACATCGCGCTGGCAGCGCAACAGCAGGCGCGCCACAGCACCTGCCTGTTTTCCCAGCGAGGCGCGAGGCGGCCGCTGCATGCGATCCGGCTTGCGCCACTCCGCAAGGGCCACGGTGAAAGGCCAGAGATCGACGTCGTAGGCCGTAACGAAGCGGCAGGGCATCTCCCTGACAGTCGCCTTGCTTGTCAGCGTGGTTCCGCGCGGAATCCGCGTTCCCGCCGTCTTCTTCCCCTGCGCAGGATCGGGCTGGCATTCAACGATCGTCATCGCAGGGAAGGGGCAAAGGTACCCGGGGTGGACGATTTGGATCAACGATTCGCAGATCTCTGGAAAGTCGTCGTCGAGCCGGCGGTGAACCCGCGCCGCCAGAAAGGCAAACCCCTGCAGCAGCCGCTCAACATGCGGATCGTCGCAGCGGTCCGCTTCCAGTTGCAGGCGGCCGGCAACCTTGGGATACTTGCGCGCGAACTCCGCTCCCGCCTGGTGCAGGTAATTCAGTTCTCTCTCGTAGTACTCCAGCAACTCTTCCCGCATTCCTAGCTGACCTCGTATTCCCCGCGAATCAATTCCAGCACCGTATCGAACTTGATCTCTTCCTCCATGTTTTCGTAGGAGATCTTTCCCCCAACGTGGAACTTCATGCTGCGGCTGAGCATGTCGCTGCGCGCCAGTTCGACCCTGGGTTCGCTGATGCGCGGCTCATATAGCTTGATGCACTCTTCCATCGCCCGCGCCAGCGCAGCCGGATCTTTGCCCCTCGTTGTGCTGAAAGAGTGAATATCCGGGAAGCCGAACCGGAGCATCGAGTTCTTCGCCAGGGGGAAGTCCTCGAGCTCGGGCGTGATCGGCTGCCGCGTGTTCAGCAGCCACTCAAGGTCTCGTTTTAGGGACTCGCGGAACATGGTGATGGAGGCGTTGCGCGTCTCCGGCCACTGCTCGTGACTTGTCAGCCGGTCGAGCAACGACTGCGTCACCAGAATCTCTGGTCTGCCTTTGGCCAAACCAACCTCCCTCGATCGGCAACGCAGTCTACTGCATCACGGTACTGTCGAGCCAACTTTGAGTTTCCGGATTGGCTGCTCCGGTATCGTCCTCAAGAGTCCAGTTGCGCAGCTCGGGCCGCACCATCAGCAGCCCCCTAACAGTTCCCACCACGGCCCCGGCAATGGCGCCGGCGCCGCTCTCCTGCGCCGCCATCCAGATATACCGGTGCACATCCAACCAGGCCCGGGCGCATGGATCGGCAAGAATTGCCAGCGACTCGCGAAGAAGATTCTGCCACGCGCCCTGGCTGACCAGATTGCGCATCAGTTGCCGCAGTTCCCGCGGTGGGCCGGGCGCGAATCCAGGCGCGGGCATCTCGCCCTGCATTCGCGTCTCGCCCAATCGCAACCCGGAACAGATCAGATATGCCACCGGAGAGTTCTGATCCTGATCGAAGATCTCCTGCGCGCTCGCCACGATCCTCTGATAGACGTCAGAGAGCTGCACCAGCGGCCCCGCCAATCCTCCGGCAGGAACGGGAGCCGCGCCCCCGCTGGCGCTCTGGGCGCCTTCCGCGGCTGCCGGCGCTGATGGTGCCGTTACCACCGCGTCCGGCTCGGTCTTCCGCCGTTCGTTCAAAAGCGATTCGGCCACCCCTCGCACCGAATCCAGCACCGAACGGAGCTCCGACAGGCTGGGGTAATTGTCGCCGTATGCCTGCCTCTGATACTCATCCAGCCGGCCGAGCGCCTCCAGCGATTCTGCCAGCGCCTCGGTTGACGCCACATAGAATGTCTTGGGGGTGGAGGCGAAGGCCTGGTCGAAGTCCTCAGCGCTGACGCGCCCGTGATCGATCGCGTCCTGGCGCGCCGCCTGCTTTTCACTGCTGGTTGCATCCTTCTCATAGCCGACGCTACGCGAATCCAGGTACTCGCCGAAGCTTAGTCCGCTCTTGGTCAACGGCGCTTTGCGGGCCGCCAGCGCGAGCGAGTGCGCCGCCGCTTCCACGGCCATCATCCGCAATTCAATATCCCCGTCTTCTTCAACCCGGGGATAGAGATTCTCCCAGAAACCTTCCTGCAACTGACGCAGAAGATCGATCTCTGCAGCCAGGACCGGGAACCCTTCCAGCATGAGTTGCGATTCAAGTGCGAAATTGGCCAGGCGCAGGTCCTTGCTGCGCTTGGCCAGTGCATCGCCGGCCAGCTTGAGGATGCCGCGATAGTCGACCTTCTTCTGTTGCGCGCCGCCGAATGAGCTGCCCAGAACGCCGCTGCCGCTGTCTTCGCGGCGCATCTCCTTGATCTGCTCGAAGAGCGGACTGTAATAAAGATCTTCGCCGGCCGGGTTCTCGCCGGCAATGGGTTCGAGCAAATCCTCACGCAGGGGCATCGCTCTGCTCCTTTTCTGCAGCCGGCCACTCCAGCTTGCCGGCCCGCAGCAGTGGGATCTCCTCTCCGTCAATCGCGATCAGCTTGGGCCCGTACGGAATCTCCCCGAAGCGTTCATCCGCCTCCCAGGCACACTCCCGCCCCAGTTGAACAGGCTCGTCGGCATGCCGGGGCGTAAGCGGGCAAAGCGCTGGAAACAGCACCTCGCCAATCTCTTGCAGCCGGAAATCCTCCGTCGTCTCCAGCGTTCCCCGCGCCCACACCAGATCGCGCAAATTGACCGGCGGCAGCACTTCCACACGGCGCAGAAAACGGATCGGAATCCAGGTGTAGCTGCCCGCCAGGAACACCTCCACGCTGGCCCCGATGCGCGGATCCGTATCGCTCACGCTTGCGACTGGCTTTCCGTTCCAACGGCAGAGACGTGGCGCCGCTTCCTTCGGTTCCGGCGCTTCTCCTGCGGCGAACATGGCCTGCCGGATGCGCTCGGCATGCAGCGCGCTCCGGTAAAGCAGCGTTCCGGCCGCGGCCTGGGCATTGGCTTCCGCCAACAGGTCCAACTGCTTCTCGGCGCGATCCCACTCGCCTGTAAACAAAAGCAGCTCGAACAGAAAGGTCCGCCGCTTGGCGTCGAGCGGATTGGATCTGAGCTCGCCGCCAAGCGACTGAATTGCCTCCCGCAGTTTCCCAGCGCGATAGAGCTCCAGAGTCGTCATTATGCGAGTTTGTTCGCCTTCAGGTCGTATTGCACTTCGTTGGCCTTTGTCAGCACGCCTTGCTCATTCTGCATGGAGTACTCAATCTTGATCTTGTTGTAGCTGAAGCTGACGCTCTCGGAAGGCACTTCGCTCGATGCCGAGTCCTGCAGGCTGGTGACGAACAGCTCCTCCAGGCTAATTTTGAGGAAGGGACCGCCGCCGGCTCCGGCCTTGACCGCCGTAAGCAATCCGGTCTTGATGTGCTTGCCTTCGCACATAGCCTTGAATAACGGCACGCTTGCCTTATCGTAGAATTTCATGATGGAAAAGTTGCTCAGGTCCACCTTGCCGGCGCCCGAGCCGCCGGTTCCGGCCACGCTCGTCACCTGACTGCCGCCGAAGCTCCAAGAGAGTACCTGGATCTCATCCTTGTGCTTGTCGTCTGCGGATTCTCCGTTAATACCATCGAGCTTGAGATAGCAATCAACTGCCATGGTCTCGTCCTTTCTCGTTCAGACCGGCATAATCGGCCGGGGTTGGGATCTGTTCACAAACACTCGCTTGCGAGCTGCTATCGCCCCGCCGGTTTGGGCAGGTCGGCCACCAAACGCAGAGAAACCGTCAACTCGTCCAACTGGAAGTGAGGCCGCAGGTAGGCCACTGCTCGCAGCGCGCCCGGTTTGCCAGGCACCTCCATCACCTCGATGCGCGCTTCGCGCAGCGGGCACTCCGCCTTGGCCGCAGCGCTGGCATTGTCGTCAGTGATCACATACCGTGCAACCCACCGGTTCAGGAATTCCTCGGCCTGCGACCGGCTCATGGCGCTGCCCAGCTTGTCGCGCATCATCGCCTTCAAGTAATGGGCAAACCGGCTCATGGCCAGCATGTAGGGCAACTGCGCCGAAAGCGCCGCGTTGGCATTGGCCTCCGGCAGATCGTACTTCTTCGGTTTGTTGCAGGTCTGCACGCTGAAGAAAGCCGCGTAGTCCTTGCCTTTGCAGTGCACCAGCGGCACCAGCCCCTGATCAGCCAGCTCTTTCTCGCGCCTGTCGGTAATGGCCACTTCCGTTGGGCACTTCAGCGCCACGTCTCCCTCGTCGGTTCTGAAGTTGTGCGTCGGCAAGGCCTCCACCAGGCCGCCGCTCTCCACTCCGCGGATCGACGCGCACCAGCCGTGGCGCGCGAACGAATTGGTCAACCGCGCCGCCAGAGCATAGGCGGCATTGCCCCATAGGTACTTGGTGTGGTCCCTGCCGTCGACGCCCTCCTCGAAGTCGAATTCGTCGATCTTTTTATTGTCCTTGCCGTAGGGCTCGCGCATCAGAATGTGGGGCATGGTCAGCGCCACGTAACGCGAGTCCTCGGTTGAGCGGAAGCCCTTCCAGCGCGCGTACTCCGTGCTGTCAAAGACCTTCGACACATCGCGGATTCCGCCCAACTGGCTGAACTCGCTCAGGTTCAGCAGCTCCGGCGACGAAGCCGAAAGGAACGGCGCATGCGCCGCGGCCGCTACCTGCGAGACCCGCTCCAGCAACTCGATGTCCTCGCCCGTGCGCCCGAATTCGTAGTCGCCCACCATGGCGGCGAAGGGCGCACCGCCGAACACGCCAAACTCTTCCTCGTAAACCTTCTGGAACAGCGCGCTGCGATCGAAATCCAGAGCCCGCTGCAGATCCCGGAGCAGATCGCGCTTGGAGACGTTCAGCAGCTTGATCTTCAGCATGTCGCTGGTCTCGCTCTGCGATACCAGATACCAGATACCGCGCCACGTCCCCTCCAGTTTCTGAAAGGCCGGGTGGTGCAGCACTTCGGCGAGCTGCAAAGAGACCAGGCGATCGATCTCGGCAAGGCGGGCGCCCAGAGTGGCTTCCGCATCGCGCGTCAGCGTCATCTGGCCCTCCAGTATCTGGCTAACGAACTCCTTGATCATGTCCCGGCCGCGTTCCTGGGCGGCTGTATCCTTGCCGAAGCGTCCCTGCGCTACGATCTGATCCAGCAGGGATACTTCTTCGACTTGTTGCTGCGGTGCAGCTTTTGCGGCTAACGGATCAGAAGTGCTCATTCCTTATCCCCCTCTGTCTTTCCGATTTCAGAGCGCAGCTTGTTCAATTCCTCGGTCTTGGAAACTGCATCGAACAGCGCCTTGTCGAGAGCATCGTTCCCCTGCAGGCTGCCCCGCAGATTCGATAGCCGGGTGCGGAGATCGAGCAGTTCCTTGAGCGGGCCAACCTGCTCGGCAACCCGCCCCGGCGAAAAGTCCTCAAACTTCTCAAAGTGGAGATCCACGCCAATCTGGCCGGCATTCGGATCTGAGCTCAATTTGTTTGCAACCGTAAACTTCAGGTGCGGAGCCATTCCCTTCAAGACCTGATCAAAGTTATCCGGATTGATCTCGACGAACTTCCTGTCTTTCAGGGCCGCCAGCGGCTGCTCGGGCTGGCCGGTGAGATCGCCCAATACTCCCATCACGAAAGGCAGTTCCTTCAGCTCAATGGCGTTTCCTACCTCGACGTCGTAGGTAATTTGCACCCGGGGAGCCCGGACGCGACTGAGTTTCTGCTGCATGCTTTCTCTGGCCATAACACTCCTCGTTAATTCCTGAACCTGGAAGGTCGCGATAATGCTAGCACAGGTACGATTCGCTGATGCAATACTAAGTAAGACGGAACAAAAGCGAAAGTTTTATTTCACCCCCAGCCGTGCAAATTTCAGCCCTCCGGGCCCTCCCGACCAACCTCCGCCCCCTCCCCGGTGGATTTTCGGGTTGGACACCGTACCGCATACCGGTTAAGATCAAGCCCAAAAGCGAGGTTTCTCCTACGATGCGACAGCTTCAGCCGGTGATCTGGTCTAAAGGCACGTTTCTCTCGCCGCAGCACCTGCAAACGCAGGAGCGCTTCGTCGAGGACTGTTCCCGGTTTTACATCGACTCGCTGAACACGCGCTCCTGGGGCTTCAGCCAAATCCAGATCGACAGCAAGGCCATGTCCGAAGGCCGGCTGTCGATCCTGGAGGCCACGGGGATCTTTTCCGACGCCCTGCCCTTTGACATTCCCGCATCGGACCCGGCGCCTCCAGCCCGGGTTCTGGATGAATGCTTCCTCCCCGGCCGCCAGGCCTGCACCTTCTATCTGACCGTCCCCGAGTATCTCCAGGGGGGAATGAACGTGGCCCTCGGCCGAGGCGACTTCAGCACCCGCTTCATTGCCCAGATGGCCATGGTTCGCGACGAGAATACCGGCAGCGGCGAGCGGCCTATCCAGGTGGCCCGCAAGAACCTGCGCATCCTGGCCGAAGGGGAGAACCGCGAGGGCTCGGTCGCGCTGGGCTGCATCCGTGTCGCCCGCTCTGAGACCGGCAGTTACCAGGTAGATCCCGGCTACATCCCGCCGCTCCTCGACATCCATGCCCACCCGACGCCCAAGCGCATCCTCAGCGGCCTCATCGAGTTGCTGGTGGCACGTTCGGGTCAGCTCTCCGGTGTCCGCCGCCAGCGCAACCAGTCGCTGGCTGATTTTTCTGCTTCCGACGTTGCCAACTTCTGGCTGCTGTACACCATCAACAGCCATCTACCCGTCTTGCGCCATTTTCTTGAGTCGGTCCACGTTCTCCCCGAGAAGGTCTTCGGCGAACTCTCTGACCTGGCCGGCGCTCTCACCGCCTTTTCCACGCAGGTCGCTCCCCGTGACCTGCCCACCTACAACCACGAGCAGCTGGGCTCCTGCTTCTTCGAACTTGACCGCCTTATCCGTCTGCTGCTGGAGACGGTGGTGCCCAGCAACTTTATCGCACTGCCGTTGCGCCTGGTCCGCAATACCCTCTATGGCGCACCGATTGAGAAAGACGCTTATTTCGAGGGTTCCCGCTTCTATCTGGCCGTCTCGGCCGATATCCCCGACGCCGAAATCATCGACCGCGTACCGCTGCTGCTTAAGGTCAGCTCGTCCACTCATATCGAAACGCTCGTTCGCAACGCCCTGACCGGCCTGCGCCTGCGCCATGTGGCCACGCCACCCCGCTCCATCCCGGTGAAGCTGCGCCACCAGTACTTTTCCATCGAGGCCGACGGCGAGCAGTGGGAGTCAGTCAAGCGCGCGCGCAATGTCTCTGTCTATGCCCCGGCGGAGATTCTCAATCCACAGATGGAATTGATCATTCTGCTGGCCCAGCCAGCGTAGCGATGCCTGCTTGCTTCGATGACGACCTTTTTTCGTGACGGTTGTGACCTCCCTTACTGTGCGTAGATTAGTAATACCGTGAGAGCTTAGGCCGGACCACCCTTAAGTTAGCGTTCCATGATCGCTTTTCCGTAGATCTTGGATGCCGCCGCCTGATTACTCTATGTATGACAGAGAATCGGTATCAGTCATCCGAGTGTATCGGAGAAGATGGGCAGAAACAGAAATCTGACTTGGAGCATTCTGTCAATTGCATCCCAAATCGTGTGCTATTATGTAGCTCAATCGACAGTCATCTGCAGGAATTCTGGTTGATGATTTTGTGACTGCCTGATGTTTGCCTGGGGTAAAAAGGGGCAACGTTCGAGACTGCGATTCAAGAGAGATTCGCGGCCAAGCCGCGCCCCCGCACGCGATCATCTCGCAAAGGAGGAGGAGCCAATGGCAGAAGTCGAGTCTATTTTCCCCGGCCTTAAGATCGAGAACTCGTACGGTGGCCCATTTGTAACCGGCGTACAGCAGGATCTTAATCTAATCGCAGCCAAGTCCACGGGAGGCAACCTCCTCAGTATTATTTCGAAGCGATTCCAGGGGGTGGGCACGAAGACGAGCGCGGACAAGAAGGTCGTTATACACCTCGGCAATTGCAACTTGACCTCCCAGGGCAGCGAGGGCGCTGGCATCGAAGAAAGGGGCGCGGACATGGCAGGCTCGAACTTCACCATGCCGGGAACCGGCAGGGGATCGAGGGTCGAATACAACCCGCAGGGCGAGGCGGAGTACACAACCATGGTCGGCATTCGCACGCCCTCCTACGTTGCGCTCGCCCACGAACTGATCCATGCGCTGCACGTCATATCGGGGGATGTGAAGAAAGTGTACGACTGGGGTAATGGGACCGCCCTATCCAGCAGCGGAGCACTCATCGAAGAGGCCAGAACGGTCGGTTTGGGGAGATTTCTCAACACCAGCATCAGCGAAAACGCGATTCGCCGGGAGAATAAGTTGCCTCTCAGAACCTACTATAGTGCCGCCGGAGATTGCGACAATGTGTTGATGTAATGTTGAGCTGTTTGCTGGCGGCGGCCATAGCATTCGGCAAATGGCGGGCGGCCCAGCCTCAATTCTCGGAACTGGGAGGCCGCCTCACTCCACCTGCCACAAACAAGCACAAGGATAGATCGGCATCACCAACAACGCCACCGGTGTTTCCCCTTTGAAGCCGAAGGCCTGCAGTTAGATTCAATCCTCAGCACGATGCAATATCTCTGTCTACCCCCGCGCCGATCCTCAACCCCCAGATGGAGCCGATGATCCAGCTGACTCAGCCCAGGCTTAGAGGGCATGCGTTCGCAAACCATCCCGTGACCCTCATCGCTTGACCAAAAAGATCACCGTAACCAGCACCGCCACCAGCAGGAAAATAATCATGACGAGAAGCAGCGGGATATATTGCTGCATCTTCCCCATGCCGGCGGCTGCAGGCGCTTTGGGAGCGGGTGGCGGTTGCGGAACTGCCGGCGCGGGCATGGCAGGCATCATCGGCGGGTGCATGGAGGCGGGCGCCGACTGCATGGGCGGCATGCCGATGTATCCCTGCGCGCCTCCTGAGCCGGCGCTGAAAGAGGCCGGTCCCGCCTGGACCTGCACACTTGGCGCATAGCTGCCTGCTCCCATCCCCCCTGCCATTCCTGCTGCGGAGCCCAGGGCAGGCGGTGGAGCGGTCGGCGGCGCCGCGACGGGTGGAGGCTGCGCAGCCGCTGCGGCCGGGCTGCGATTCATCTCCATTTCACGCATTTTGGATGCACTCAGGATGCGTGTAAACTCGCTGGGGCCACTAACGGATGCGCTCGGCGCGGGCTGTGCGGGCTGGGCAGGTGGAACAACAGGCCCGCCCCAGGCTGGAGCTGCCAGAGGACCCCCCACGCTACTTTGGGGGGACGGGGTCTGTGCCGGCGCTGGGGATTCATCGAGCATACGGATGAGGCGGGTAATGCCGATACCCTCCGCTGGCGACGTGGCTGGGGCCGGAGCCGGCGGCGCAAACGAATCTGCCGCGCCACTCCTAGACAGAATTTCGTCCATCGCTTCCGGCACTGCTCCGTAGTTGAGCCTTTCTGCGGGTCTGCGATCTTCCAGCCGTTCGGCCAGCATGGGCTGCTGCTGTGGCGCCCGCGCCAGCAGGCGCGTAAATGAGACCTCGTCGGCGCCCGTGGAGGCGGGAGGGGGTGCCTGAGAGGGAGGCTGGGATTTCTCCTTCCCCGCCAGCTGGAACATTTGGGTGAGAGACATGGGCTCGCTCCCCTGGGTTGCCGGCGGCTGCACTCTGTTGGGCATCTCCCATGGCCGGGGCGGGGATGCCGACAGTCCAGGCGCGGCATTCTGCGGCGGCATCGCTTTGAACAACTCAGTAAACCCGCCCGAGGGAGCCGCAGCAGTAGACTGTGCCTGAGCCGACGAAGGCCATTTCGGCGATGCCGGCGGTTCTTCCGGTTCTTCCGATGCCGCCGGTTTTGCATGGCTCGCCGCGCAGGAGATGGGGTCATTCAGCGCGCGCAGCAGCATTGTGAAACCTCCTGCTGGCGCCGGGCCCTCCTGGCCGGGCGGAGTCGGCTCTGCCGTGAGCTTGCTCTGATCCTGCAAAGTCTGCTTAGGATCGAGCGGCAGGGTTCGGATCAGCTCGGTGAATCCCCCGCTGCCCGGAATGGGCTCCGCCTTCTGCTGTTCCCAGCCGCTCGAGGCCTTGCGCAACCGAGCCAGCAGATCCTGCGATTCATCGCTCGCACTGCCGTTGACATCCACGCTGTGCACAACCGGTTCAATCGGCGACGGATAGACGCTGTCCGGCGCGCCACCTTCAGCCTGCTTGCTGCCGGCCTTTCCATGCTGAGAACCAGCGCCAAAGATCCCCGTGGCTCCAAGATCGCCGCCAGGTTCCCTGTCCTGCTGCTGATCAGGTCCCAATATGCCCGCCTGAGACAATTTATTGCTCTCTACCATCCGTTCGCCCTTTTCTTCTATGCCCGACAATATACCACCACTCGGGTAGCATTTCACTTTCCATTCCAGTACGGCTTGAGTATAATGCCCGTGAATCATAAGTTGAACAGGATGGGCAGCTTCCAAGCCGCACGATCATGTTTTAAACGTTTATCGAGAGACTCCCCGGCAACGCACAAGCCCGTTCCGACGGTTGCAGCGATTGACCCCGGGGCAGGTTTTCCATTCCTTGTCCTAACCTATAGGGTGGTCCCCAGGCTATGAAGTTCCTCTCGCGAGTCGTATGGTCTGAAGGGATGCATCTGGGTCCCCATCACTTCCAGACCCAAAGCCGATACTTCGAAGACAGCCTGTGGTTCCTCAGCTCCCAGCTCCATCAGGAGCCATGGGGATTGCTTCACTATTCGATCGACGAAGAAGCGCTGCGCAACGGCAAGGCGGTGCTCGCCTACGCTTCCGGCATCATGCCGGATGGCCTCATCTTCGATCTTCCCGACTGCGATCCTGTCCCTGAGCCGGTACAGCTCAGCAATCTTTTTTCGGCCACTGACAGCGAAATCGTCCTTCACCTTGCGGTTCCCGCCCGCCGCGACCAGGGTCAGGATTGCAGCCCGGCAGGCGACGCATCCATGCGGTACTCCCGGATGGAGCGGAATCTCCGCGACGACGCCCTTGGCCAGGGCGAGAACCGGGTCACGCTGGCGCGGAAGAACTTCGTTCTTACCGGCCATGCCCAAATCACCCCGCAGATGGTGTCGTTCCCTATCGCGCGCGTACTTCGCGACGGTAACGGCGGATTCACCTGCGCACCGGATTTCATTCCTCCCTGTCTGCGCATTGGCGCGTGCGAATCGCTCAGCCTGTTACTCCACCGCCTGATGCAGGCCGTTGATGAAAAGATTACTGTCACGCTTGGCGCGCGGCAGAGTTCGGGCGGCTTCGAATTGGGGACCTCAGCACTGGATGTAGCTAATTACTGGTTCCTTCATGCGCTGTGCTCGGCGCTGCCGGCGTTCCGGTTTCATCTTCAGGACCGGCGCACTCACCCCGAGCCGGTCTACCGGGATCTCGTCCGCCTGGCAGGCGCCCTCAGCACCTTTTCGCTCGACGCCAACCTCGATCAGGTGCCAAGCTACCGCCACAACGATCTGACCTCGACCTTCCACGAACTCGACGTTCTGATCCGCCGTTCTCTTGAAGTGGTTGCTCCATCCAACAGCCTCAGCCTGCAATTCCGGCGCGTCGATCGCTATATCTATGTCGCCGAAGTTAAAGACGAGCGTTGCCTGCGCCGCGCGCGCTGGATCCTCGGAATCCGCTCCTCGATGGGCGAATCGCAGGTACTGCGGCTAACGCCGCGGCTGGTGAAGGTCTGTTCAGCCGAGGGCACCGTCAAGCTGGTGGAGCGCGCCTTGCCCGGCATGGGTTTGGTCCACCTCCCTGTTCCGCCTTCGGCGCTCCACGCCCAGGCGGATATGCATTACTTCTCGATTTCCCAGACGGGGCCCTGCTGGCAGCACATCCTGCAAACCAAGCAGGTAGGCGTCTACGTCCCCGGGGAGCTCGCCGACGCGACATTTGAGTTCACCATCATCATGGAGAATTAGCATGGCTACTGCTGCCGCCGAAATGCCTTCCTTGCATAGGGCCAGCAACCTCGCCAAAGCCTTTGAGGAAGTCTTCACCGTCATCCTGCGCACGCGTTTCCAGGTTCAGCAGGTGGAAGACGCAGAGGCCTTTCGCACCACCCTGCGCCGCATGATCTCTTCAGCGGTGAAGGAGGCGGCCACCCGGGGCTATTCGGATGAAGCCTCGAAGATGGCCATCTATGCCATGATCGGCTTCCTCGATGAGAGCGTGCTCAACTCTCACGATCCGGCTTTTGCCGACTGGTCGCGCCGGCCTTTGCAAGAAGAGATGTTCGGCGGCCACTTCGCCGGCGAATATTTCTTCCGCAACGTTAACGATTTGCTCAACCGGCCCGCCTCAGCGGAGGTGGCAGACATTCTGGAACTACACGCGCTCTGCCTTCTGCTCGGTTATCGCGGCCGCTTCGCGTTCGGCAATACCGGGGAGGTGGATGCGATCCTGAGCCGGATCCGCAGCAAAATCACCGGCATCCGCGGTTCCTGGTCTCTCTTCCAGAGCATTCAGCCGCCCGCCGCGTCACTCGCACCCCCGCGCAACCCGTGGCTCCGCCGCCTGGCCATCGCCGCCATCGTTATGGCTGTCATTACCCTGCTGGCATTTGCCGGCTACCTTCTCATCCTCGGCCAGGGGGTGACCGCAACCAGCTCCAGCAATCGAATTCCACTATCTGCGCCGGCTCTAATCGTCTCCACTGTTCCGGAGGCCGTGCTATGAAACGCATCTTGATCGGGATCATTGTTTTCCTCATCTATCTGGCCCTCGTGATCGCTGGCGGTTTTGCGCTTCACATGGCGGGCAGCAAGCTGGTGCTCTTTTGCATCCTCCTGGGCCTGCTTGGCGCCGCGGCCACTGTTGTTGTGCTGTGGTACCTCGAGAAGTTGGCCCGCGCGGCTGAGCCCGCCGCCGAAGCCGACTCCGCTGACGTGATCCATCTGCAGGCACTGTTGCGCGACGGCAATGCGCGCATCCGCAAGGCTGGCAAGGCCGGCATCAAATCTATTGCCTCCATGCCCATCCTCTACGTGATTGGAGATGAAAATTCGGCCAAGACTCAGACCGTTCTTCAGTCTGGCGTGGACGCGGAACTGATCTCCGGAGCCGTGTATCGTGACGGCGCAGTCGCTCCCACGCAACTGGTGAACATCTGGCTTGCCGGGAGCAATTTGGTTGCGGAGGCCGGTGGAGCGCTTCTTCGGCAGCCGGGCCTGTGGTTGCGCTTCATTAAGGCCACGCTGCCTAACCGCCTGGGCGTCGTCTTCTCTAAGGAGCGGCGGCTCCCCGCGCGGGCGGTGCTGGTCTGCATCAGTATTGAGCGCATCATGGCGCCGAACACCGCCGAACAGATCCGCTCGCTCGCCCAGACTATCAACACGCGTTTGCGGCAGCTTTCCAGCTCGCTGGGGGCGCCTCTGCCGATCTACGTTCTCTTTACCAAGCTCGATATGATCGGCACTTTCGCCAACTATGTTGCGCAGTTGAGTTCGGAGGAGGCTCGTGTCCCCATCGGCTCCGTCGTGCCTACGCTCGACGCGAATTCCGGCCTTTACACCGAGCGCGCCACCTCGATGCTTGGCAATGAGATCGACAGACTTTTTTTCGCGCTTTCGGAGTTTCGCATCGAGGTGCTCTCCCGTGGCGGCGAACTGCCGGAGCTGGCCCGTGCCTACGAGTTTCCGCGTGACCTGGGCAAGCTGCGTAACGGGATCATCTCGTTCCTCACTGAAGTTGCGCGCCCCAGCCAGGTTGGAGTCAACCCCTTCCTGCGCGGCTTTTTCTTCACAGGCATGCGTGCGCAGCTCGTGGAAGATGTGCTCGATCTAGGCCCCAGTCAGGCCAGGCCTCAGGCCGAGGCCGCAATCGACGCGGGAGCCACCCGCATCTTTTCCCTTGCCGGCGCGCCTGTCTCCCAGGCCCCGCAACCCGTTCGCCGTGGCGGTACGCGCAGGGTGCCGCAGTGGGTCTTTCTGGCTCACCTGTTCTCGAGGGTTCTGTTCGCCGATCAGTCGGCCCGCGAAGCCAGCCGTGCCAGCACGCACACCAGCGTCTTGCGTTTGTCGATCCTGGCCTCAGCCTGCGCTGTGCTCCTCCTGCTCTTTATCCTTTTCACAGTTTCCTTCTTCAACAACCGCGCGCTGGAGAAGCGCTTTGCCGCTACGGCCTCGGTTTCCACGGTTTCCTCCAGCTCTACCGTTAGCGCGGCAGATCTGCAAAACCTCGATCAGCTTCGCGCTCTACTGGAGGAACTCAACCTGTATCGCACCGGCGGCGCCCCCCTCCTTGACCGCATGGGCCTCTACCAGGGCAACAAGCTCTTTCCCTTGGCCTGCGGCGCCTATACCGCCCGGTTCCGTGCCCTGCTTCTGGCGCAGGCGCAGGAGAATCTTCTGGCCACGCTTCGCGCCTTGCCCCCATCCCCAACCTCCGATTCGGATTACGGCAGCGCCTATCGTCCGCTCAAGGCTTACATCCTCATCACTTCAAGTTCCAATCCTGACTCGCCCCAGGATACGCGCGCGTTTCTCCCCCAGGCGCTTCTTGCCGCATGGACCGGCACAACTGCGCCCGATCCTGCCGTTTCAGCGTTGGCTCAGGCACAGTTCGAGTTCTATTCTTCGCTTCTGGCCTCCACTTCAGGATGCGTGAACAGCGCCGGCGGCCCGCCGAACCTGCAGATTATCGCGTCTGCCCGCGCCAGTCTCAACGGATTTCAGGGGTTCCGGCACGTCTATCAGAGCATGCTCGGCGTCGCCAATCGCCGTTTTCCTTCCTTCGACTTCAACAGCAGATTCCCCGGATCTGCGCAGTACATCGTCGATTCGTTCACGATCCAGGGCGCGTTTACAAAGGACGGCTTCGGTTTCATGCAGGACGCCATTCTTCACCCGGATCCCTATTTCCGAGGCGAGGAGTGGGTTCTCGGCCCATCCAACTCTGCCCCCGTCGATTACGCCTCGCTTTCCACGCAGCTTCGCGCCGCCTACTATGCCGATTACCTGCAGACCTGGAGAACCTATCTCAGCCGCGCCCAGTTTGTTTCTTTCAAGAGCTTTCCTGACGCCGATACCAAGCTCTCCGCGCTCGATTCCAACACCTCCGCTCTTCTCGAGCTTTTCTCTCTTGTCTCTATGCACACGGCAGTAGCCGCGCCCGAAATCTCGTCCGCTTTTCAGCCGCCGCAAACCGTCGTGCCTCCTTCGAACCCTGACAATCGCCTCATCGGTTCCGCCAACCAGGCGTACATCCAGGCCCTGCAGGGCATTGAGGGCGCAGTCAAAAATCTCATCCTGAGTCCCGCAACCGCTAACGACCCATCCGCAGCACAACCCATTATCCAGGCTTCCACGCAGGCTGAGCAGACGGTGGAGAACCTCCGCAACAGCTTCGTGCCGGATGCATCCGGTCACGTTGACAAGATGAGCTTCGACATTCTCGAAGCCCCGATCAAAGCCATTGAGGAACTCGCCGCTCAGGCCCCCGCCGGGGCCGCAGGCGGCGCGGCAAAGAGTTTCTGCGCGCAGGTTGGGCCTGTACTCGAAAAGTTTCCGTTCAATCCCCAGGCCGGCGCAGAGGCGACACCCGAAGAAGTCGCTCGGATCTTTGCGCCCGAGGACGGGTCCTTTGCGCAGTTCTACAGCACTTCGCTCAAGGCTTTCGTCATCCAGCAGGGGTCGCAATTCATCGCCGCTCCCAACTCGCCGGTCAGGATCAACCCCGCCTTTCTCAACTTCCTGAACGCCGCGCAGCGCATCTCCTCCAACCTCTTCCCCGGTGGGGGTAACAAGCCGGCGCTGAACTTCTCGCTCACTGAGGTTCGTGCCCCTGGCGCCTCTGAAGCCAGGCTCTCCATCGACGGGACAGAGATTCATTCGCTCGGCCAGACCACATCCTTCCGTTGGATCTCTCAATCCGGCAGCCGCATTACGCTTGCCACTCAAAAGAATACAGCGCCCGTTTTCTCCGGCCCTTGGTCAGTCTTCCATTTCAGCTTTACGGCTCCACAGGTCGCGCCCAATCGTCTCAAGTTCTCTTTCAGTTTCAACAATCAAACTCCTGAGGTGGTTCTCTTCGACGCTGGCGGGCCAGGAGCGCCACTGCTGAATCCTGTGTTCATGAAGAGCTTTCGCTGCGTCTCCGCAGTAGCAAGATGAATTCAGTTTCGACTCGGGCAAGAAATGCAATCGAAAAATCCGCGGCAACAAACTGCACTGCATTCTTCGCTTTTTGATTTGAATGCATTGTCTGAATTGGCGAGGCAAGCGTGACTGAACCTCCTGACAGATTTGTGCCTGACGCGCAGCTCAAGGGCGGGCAGTCCGCGCTTCAGCCGAAAGCTGAATCATTCGACGATCTGCTGGCCCAGTTCTCGGCGCAGGGGAGCCTTGAGCCGCCAGCCACACGGCAGGAAGGTCAAAATACCCCGCAGTCTCCGGAAGCCTCTGCAATCGCGGCAGCCTCCGCGCCAACACCAGAGCACGAGCCGTTGCCTTTGGAGCACCTGAGAGAGCAACTGCCGACGGAGACAAAAGCAGAGGCAGCGTCCAAAGCCCATGACAAGCCAGCTCCGGCGACGCAAGCTGCTCCGCGCCTTCTCGTATCCGCTAAGACCGACATTGGATGTGTCCGCACCAACAACGAGGACGCCTTTGGTTGTTGTGAAAGCGATGGCCTCTTTGTCGTCTGCGACGGCATGGGCGGAATGGCGAGTGGTGAAATCGCCAGTTCCCGCACGGTAGCGACTATCCTTTCCGACTTTTCCGCTTCGAAATCCTCGGGCGCATCGGTCAGTTCGCGGCTTCTTCAGGCCATCAACGCGGCTAACCGGGATGTATGGCAATTCAGTCAGAACCCGGATCATAAGGGCATGGGCACCACCGCTGTTGCCGCCGCTCTCGACGGCAACAGGCTTATCATTAGCAACGTCGGAGACAGCCGCGCGTACCACTGCACGAATGGCCGCTGCACGCAGGTCACCATCGACCACTCCTACATCAATGAGCTAATCCGCCAAGGGACCATTTCACTGGAGAATGCTCAGGACTACAATCTGCGCGGAATGGAGTCTGTCATCTCTCGCGCGGTAGGTGCCAAGGCTGAGGTTGAACCGGATTTCTTCGCCGTTGAGCTCGAACCCGGCTCCATCACACTGCTTGCGTCCGATGGCCTGTGCCGTTACGTTACCCCCGAGGAGATCGCAGCAATCCTCTCGGCGTCGGAACTGGAAACGGCCTGCGGCAATCTCATTGAAGTGGCCAAACAACGCGGCGGCAAAGACAACATCACGTGCCTCCTGCTGCTGGCCGTTCACAACTGAACCGAACGATTCGGCCGAACGGAATCTGCGCCGCACCTCAGCATCGATCCACAAGGGAGGGAGCCCGGCAGCACCGTGCATAAGGCCGGGGGGGACGGATAGCTTTTGACGGATATCCGTGTTGAATCGCCAAATATCATACCTTCCTTTCCTAATGCGCAATCTCCCGGCTCGGCGAACAGCCGGGGACCGACGCTGACCCTTCCAGAAAGGCCGATATTCAGCTACTGTCCGTCTTCTGTCCGTAAATTGTCGCCAGCGTGGCCCAACTCAGACCAATTCCGCAGCGGAAATGTCGTGCTTTTTGTTGGGTCTGATTGGTTGGTTCCTTCCTGCATTGGGGCCTGTTTTCCCCTCATAATCCAAAGGTCGCAGGTTCATCCAAAGGTCGCAGGTTCAAATCCTGCCCCCGCGACCAATTATAATCAATCAGTTACGGACCTTCAGAGGTTCAGAGCGAGGGTCCAATCAGGGTCCAATAAGAATTCGGACCCACAGACTGAGCGAAAAAGGCTGCCGTGAGCAGCCTCTTTCATTGCTCGAGAACTGGCTAGGCGACTTCTGCCTTTTCCCCTTCCTGCCGCAGCGCCATGCGGGCGACTTTGCTGTTCGCGCTTGGACCGCATCAGCAACGCACCCCGGTAGATCCCGGTTGTGCTCGCATGTTCGTGCCGCATGAGCTTCTGCTGTACGACAAGGGGAGCGCCGGTGGCGTCGAGCCATGCCCGATAGGTGTGCCGGAACGTGTGCCAGCCGACGCCCATCAGACCAAGCCGTTCAGCAGCAGACGGATGTAATCCTGCTGGATGGGCTGCCATCGAAATCCTTATGGCGGTTCAATGGCGAAAATTCGGAGTGAAGGGGCGGCGCGCAGCTTCTGTAAAGCGTATCCTTGAAACAGCAGCAGGCTTTTCCCCTTCTCGCCTTCAGCATTCCAGGCTTCGCTCCAGACGAGCAACTTCGAGGTACCCAACCGAACGGCTGGAGCCGCCATGAGCAACATGCAGAAAAGCGACGTGAAGAACCACCTGTCTCCCAGATTCCAAACAAAAATCCATCTGGTCCCCGCTGTAAGCCTGCCCGATGCGACCGGCATCTCCTCTGCCGAATCGGGCGCAGACCAGCCTGATTCTTCAGGTTTTGCCAGGGACTTTCTCGCGGATCACTCAACTTCCGGAGCTACACCCACCACAGGCAAGCCCTTGCCCGATCCCATCAGCTCGCAGCTGCCCGCAGCAGCGAAAAGCGCCCGAGCGTGAAGCTGCATTCTGTTTTCCTGCGCAGGGGGTGCAAACTGCCGGATGGAATGGATCCGTTGCGGGAGCCCTGCGGCGAAGACTGGACGCTTGCCGATGAGATCACGGCGCCGGAATTTTATTCGGTGATTCGTCAGAGGGGGTGGCACTTGGCGTGGATCCTCGGCTCTTGCTCCGGAAGAGGCTTGGGGCGCACGCAGGAAGTCGCCACCGAACATGCTTTGGCGCGTGCGCTGAAGGGAATCGCGAGGCGATTCAACGCCGCGGAGCTTGTCAACGTTCAGGCCACGAAGGTTGCAGGCTTCTACATCGCAAAGGTCACACTGGAGCCTCGCGAGGTTCAGCAATATTCCTCGCTGGATATTCCTGCCGCAACGCATCCGCGGGCCCTCGAAGCGAGATAAGCCGAGTGCCACGGAGCACAGGGCCCAGCATTGAGCCATGTACCAGGCCTTCGCAACGATATCGTGCAGCGTACCTCAAGCGCGAATCGAATCTCCGATTGAAAAGAGGTCAGAATGTCTTCCCCTGAAATAATCCGCTCGGACGCGCAGGCTGGTGGAACTCGTGCATCCGCCTCCTTACCCGTCGCATTGAAAGCCAGCCCACTGCCGTTGCCCACCCGCATTGCTTTTGTTGGCAACTATCTGCCGCGGGAGTGCGGCATTGCCACTTTCACCACCGACCTGTGCACCGCGCTGGCAGCCGAATACGGAGAGGGACGCTTGTTTGCCATTCCCGTCAATGATCCCGATTCGAGCTACGACTATCCGGGACTGGTGCGCCTGGAATTGACCCAGGAGGACCTCACCTCCTATGAGCGGGCCGCCGATTTCCTGAACTTCAACGGTAACGATCTGGTCTGCCTGCAACATGAATACGGCATCTATGGGGGCGCCGCGGGCCGCTACATTCTCGCCCTTCTGCGCAGATTGAATATGCCGCTGGTCACTACGCTGCACACTGTTCTGCGCGAGCCGGACGCAAATCAGCGGATCGTTCTCGAAGAGATCGCACAACTCTCCGATCGCCTGATTGTGATGAGCGAACTCGCCGCCGAAATGTTGCGCGAAGTGTATGCGGTTCCCGGCGGCAAGATCGATGTGATCCCGCACGGCGTGCCCGATATGCACTTCATGGATCCCAACTTTTTCAAAGACAAATTTGGCACCGAAGGCCAGTTCGTTCTGCTCACCTTCGGCCTGCTGTCTCCCAACAAGGGCATTGAGAACGTGATTCGGGCCCTGCCGGCGATTCTGGCCCAGCACCCCAATGTGGTCTATATCGTCTCCGGCGTGACGCATCCCCACATCCGGCGCCATGAAGGCGAGCGCTACCGCGAAAGCCTGAAGTCGCTGGCCGCGGAGCTGGGTGTTTCTTCGCATTTGATTCTGAACAATCGCTTTGTCAGCGCGGAAGAACTGGTGGAACACGTAGGCGCGGCCGACATTTACATCACGCCCTACCAGCAGGAGGCGCAGGTTGTCTCCGGCACGCTGGCCATTGCCCTTGGGGCAGGCAAGGCGATCGTCTCCACACCCTACTGGCACGCTAAGGAACTGCTCGCCGAGAAGCGAGGCGTGCTCGTCCCATTTGAGAATTCGGATGCCATCGCAAAAGCGGTTGTCACATTACTGGAGAACGATGCGGAGCGCCATGCCATGCGGAAGCGAGCCTATCTGCACTCCCGTGGGACAACCTGGCCGGTGACTGCGCGGGCCTACATGGCCACCTTTCAGCGGGCGCGCTTCGAGCGCTCATTGCATCCGCGGGCCACTCATCCGGACGATACCGCCGCCGACGCTCTCAACTCGATGGAAGATCTGCCGATGTTGAACACCGGTCATCTGCTGGCCATGACCGACGACACGGGCATGTTGCAGCACGCCATCTTCTCCGTGCCTAACACGCGCGAAGGCTACACCACCGACGACAATGCACGCGCGCTCATCGTTTCCACGTTTCTGGATAAGAGGATCGGGGTCAAGCAGCGAGAGGAATATCTCAGCCTCTCTCGCCGGTACCTGGCTTTTCTCTGGCTTGCATTTCATTCCGATACAGGAAGGTTGAGGAACTTCCTTGGCTACGACCGCAGATGGCTGGAGGAAGTTGGTTCTGAAGACAGCCACGGACGGGCGCTGTGGGCCCTGGGTTCGGTTCTCGGCCATGCCAGGAATGCGGGATTGCGGGGAGCGGCGGGAAGACTCTTTCAGGCTGCCGTGCCCGCGGTTTCAACCTTCAGCAGTCCGCGCGCATGGGCATTCAGCGTTCTCGGTCTGCAGGCTTATCTGGACTGGTTCCCGGACGACAGGGCCATGCAAAATGTTCGCAACATGCTCGCCAATCGACTGCTGGACATTTACGAACGCAGTCACTCCGAAAACTGGCACTGGTTTGAGAAGAGTCTTGCCTATTCGAATGCAAGGCTGCCGCAGGCGCTCATCCTGGCTGGGGGCCGCAGCAATAACCAGAGAATGATAGCGGCGGGAATTGAGTCGCTCGAATGGCTTGTAGCTGCTCAGCACTGCGATGACGGAGAGATCTTTGTGCCCATCGGCTCCAACGGATCTTTTGCAGAGGGTGCGGAAAAGGCTCGCTTCGATCAGCAGCCGGTCGAGGCGTGCGCTACGATCTCTGCTTGTCTAGAGGCCTACAGGCTGACGCACGAAGAGCGCTGGCGCGAGGAAGCTGATCTTGTCTTCCGGTGGTTCCTGGGCAAAAACGATCTGCGGGTTCCGCTTTACGACGCAACCACGGGTGGATGCCGGGACGGCCTCCATCCCGACCGCGTAAACGAAAACCAGGGGGCGGAGTCAACGCTTTCGTTCCTGATGGCGCTCCTCGAAATGCAGGGAGCGAAAGCGGCCAACGCAGTAGAAACGCACCAGGAAATGAGTATCTCCCATTGAATCCACTTATTGATCAAGCGGCTTTGCCCGAGACCGGGGCTTTGGAACAACCGAATTCGGGAACATGTTCAGATCTTCCGCTGTTCATGCGTTACACCGGCAATCCCATTCTTAGCCGGCAGAATTGGCCCTACGCTATTAACAGCGTCTTCAACGCCGGGGCCGCGCGACTGCCGGACGGAGACACTTTGCTGCTTTGCCGGGTGGAAGACCGCACCGGCCTTTCGCACTTGTGCGCGGCCCGTTCGAAAAATGGAATCGACGGATGGCGCATCGATGCCCAGCCCACGCTGATGGCCAGCCCCCGCGACTACCCCGAAGAGGTCTGGGGCATCGAAGATCCACGCATCACCTATGTTCCGGAACTCGAGCAATTTGGCGTCGCCTATACCTCCTTTGCGCGCGGTGGTCCCGGAGTTTCACTGGCCCTGACCAGGGACTTTAGGACTTTCGAGCGTTTTGGTGTGATCATGCCGCCTGAGGACAAGGATGCCGCGCTGTTGCCGCGAAGGATCAACGGCTACTGGGCCTTGATCCACCGGCCCATGACAGCGCTAGGCGCACATATGTGGATTTCCTATTCGCCGGATTTGCGGCATTGGGGAAGCCACCAGATCATTCTCGGGGCGCGGCGCGGCGGGTGGTGGGATGCGAACAAGATTGGGCTATGTTCTCCGCCGATTGAAACTGCCAAAGGTTGGCTGGTGATTTACCACGGCGTGCGGCAAACCGCATCGGGAAGCATCTATCGCCTGGGCCTCGCGCTCTTCGATCTGGAACGTCCGGAGATCTGCCTGCAAAGAGGCGACTCCTGGATGTTCGGCCCCGAGGCTCCCTACGAGCGCGGTGGAGATGTGAAGGACGTTGTGTTTCCCTGCGGACAAACCATCGGCGCGGATGGAGACACGATCAATCTGTATTACGGAGCTGGCGATTCCTGTGTAGCTTTGGCCACGGGCAGCATCCGTCGCCTGCTATCATGGCTGGACGCGAATTCCACCGAGGGCCGGGGAATCGAGCAGTGATCGATGCCGTCCATACTCAGAAAGGAAGTTCCCTTGAGCAGTGAGACGATCACCTGGCCGCGCTGGCTGCCGAGAGTGCTGTGGATACGACGCGTGTGCCCCCGCTGCAATTCCATTCAATTCAAACCCGCCGAACTGCGTCCGTTCGATGGCCTGCTGGGCCTGCTTTTTGCTCTTCGCCCGGTTCGCTGCACGTCCTGCTGGAGACGGTACTACTGGATTTCCCTGCGAGACGCGGAATGAGCATCCTGCAATATGACTCCGGTTCCACGTCGAATGACCTTCTGGAAAGCCTTATCGCGAAACACACCCCGGCAGCGCTGAAACGCACCAGCGCAAACGCAGGCACCGCAGGCACCCAAGCCGGTGTTTGTAGTACAAAGCAAGAAAGGCCCTCAGCACCGGCTGGGGCCTTTTCAGGTTATAGCCACTTCAAAAGCGGCGAGTACCCGCTGGAACAGCGCGTCCGACACCGTGAATAAAAACCCGCTGGCGACAGCTTCACAACCAGTGGTCCCCTATTGCTCAGACACGTGCGGTGCCCGCGACTGTTGGAGGGGAAGAAGATTTCGCCGGCGCCACCCGCGAGTTTACTTCGCCGGACAACCTTCTGGTCATGACCTGGAAGTGATAACCCATCACGGCCAGGGTCATGGCCGGCCCGACACAATGGCGGTAGCGTGTGGCCACGGTCAGCAAAAACCTCCAGTAGCTCCAGCGCTGCCGGCTGAAGACTCCCTGGCGAACGATTGATGTGACAAGCGCGCGCGCATTGCCCCTGGTCAGCCATTGCTGCCTGGTCTTTCGCTCACCATGTTTCCGTTCGCTGGGCCTCGCCTGGGTTCGGCTCAGGTAGAGCTTGACTCGTTCATAGTAGGCCTCGCAGGAGTAAATTCTCTTCAGCACCGACCGATATCCCTCCACCAGTCGTGTTGCGTCCATGTTGGGAAGGAAGTTGAGCTTGTCGCCTGTATTGTCGCCGTAACCCGCATCCACAATCCGGCCCTCCCGCCACAGCCGCCGGAAGAGCTGCGTCCCGGGCATAGCCTGCAGCAGTCCTACCATGGCAATGGGAATACCGCTCTTCTGGATGAAGTCAACCATGCGATCGAAAATATCCTCGCCATCCGTGTCGAAGCCGAGGATGAAGCCGCCCATCACCTGCATCCCGTAGCTCTGGATGGTAGCCACGCTCTCCAGCAAACTTCGCCGCGTGTTCTGCAGCTTGTTGCTGGCGATCAGCCCGGGCTCATCCGGCGTCTCGATGCCCAGGAAGACCGAGACGAAGCCGGCGTCTTTCATCAACTGCATCAATTCCGGATCATCGGCCAAGTTGAGTGAAGCTTCGCCATTGAAGTCGAAGCTGATCTTGTGCTGCCTGCGCCATTCTGCCAGCGCTACGCATAATTCCCTGGCGCGCGCCTTGTTGCCGATGAAATTGTCATCGACGATAAACACCGCCTCGCGCCAGCCGGCCGCATACAACTGGTCCAGCTCGGCCAGCACCTGGCTCACGGCCTTGGTGCGCGGGCGCCGTCCGTAGATCTCGATAATGTCGCAGAACTCGCAATTGAAAGGGCAGCCGCGCGAGTATTGCACGGCCATGGTCGAGTAGCGATGCATCTTGATGAGGCTCAGGTCAGGCAGGGGGCTGGCGCTCATCTGCGGCCGCTCGCCGGCTTGATAGACGGGCTTGGCCATGCCTTGCTCCAGATCCTGCGCCAGGCCGCTCATCAAGCTCTCGGCCTCGCCGATGACCACGTGGTTCGCTTTCAGTTCGTCCGCCGGCACGCTGCTGGCAATGGGTCCGCCAACAACGGTGCGCAACCCGCGCGCATGGCAGCGCTCGACGATGGCAATAAGCGACTCGCGCTGGATGTGCATTGCGCTCAGCAGAACCACGTCTGCCCAGGCCAGGTCACGGTCGCGGAGCCGCTCGACGTTGGTGTCCACCAACCGCTTGTTCCACGTTTTGGGCAAAAGCGCGGAGACCGTCATCAGGCCCAGCGGAGGCTGCGCGGACCGCTTGCCCAAAAACTTGAGCGCGTGCTTGAAGTTCCAGAAGGTGTCGGGAAATTCAGGGTAGATCAGCAGGGCGTTCATAGGCCACCTCCTCGGGGAAGAAGGCCGGCCGGCAAAAGCGTGAAGCTCTGCGCTCGATTCGGTGGCTGTTTCCAGCGCATCGCCTCAGCCGGCGCGGCGCGGCTCCAGACGGCGGCACTCCATTCTGGTAGTTTGCCCCGCGGGGTGGCCGAAAGACTGTATAAAAGAGAACACTTCGCAAAGAAGAGCGCGTCTCAGGCTTGAGAACCTCGTGGAGCTTGGGTCCGTCGAGACTCCCGAAGCTCGAGACGTTTTATAGAACGGCACGGCGTCCGGAGATCAGGTTGATGACCAGGACGACTAACGCAACCACCAGCAGAAGATGAATCAGGCTACCGGCGATGTGGAAGCTGAAGCCCAGCAACCACAGAACTACAAGAATCACGAAGATTGTCCAGAGCATATGCACTCCTTCTCTGCATTGCCAGCGCCCGAGACCGCAGATCCGGCGCGGGCGCCCCCCACGCATTCACAAACGCGTATTCACTCAGTTGCTAGAGCTGTTTCGCCTTATCATGCAGCCGATCGCTGCTCCGACTGCAATGCCGGCTGCGAGTGTCGCCGCAATGATCTCAATCGGATGTCGTCGTACTTGCCTTTTTGTCTCATCGATAAGCTCTGCGGCTGAACAGTAGCCTTGTTTTGCCGCGCGTCGCGCTGCTTCTACGCCATTCTCAACTGCATCGGCGGCAGCCGACGCCGCCTGAGATGCTTTGTGCGCCGTATCGGCGATTTGCTCGCCTGCTCGTTCCAACACTGATTGCGCCATGAACTCTTTTCCTCCCTGCTCTCGTTGTAAGATGCGGATTTTGCTGTTTCAGTCACCAGGTCATGGACAGGCTCTTGCACCGATGGTCTTCCATCTCAGAGGGTTTTTCACCTCAACTCACACGCGGTGCGCATGACGCTGTCTGCTCTATATTGCACAGCTTGCCCTGGCTCTATCCCCAGGCCCACCCGAGGGCGTTCCGATCGCTTTACGCGACCGGCCACAGCCCCGAGGTGCCTGCAGTGCATTTACGACCGACTGCTAATTTGAAGCAATGGCCTGCGCCTTCGCGCTTCTGACTGCATCGAGAAACGAGTTTGCCGAAGCGGGTGTCGCAACTTCGCCGCGCAGGACTCTGTGCGAGGAGACGTCGTGCCCGTAGAAGGCATCCATGGAATCGTCGTCCCGGCGAACATCGGCCCCGGTCAAGGTGAGTCCGGCAAAGGCGCCTTTGGCGCGCGAGTAGGTAAGGATCTCCATGTTCAGCTTCCAATCGGTATCGGCAGTGGCATGGCGCCCTACCGGTCCGGCTGCCGCGGAGGCGTCCGCCCCAAGCTGAAACTTGGCGTTTTCCAGGCGCTGCATTCCTTTGTCACCCTGGAAGATCATGACCAGATCTACGCCTTCGACGCCGATCTGCAATCCCCAGCTGCCGCCGGTAATGGCGAAGAACGCCGGCGCGCTCCATCCGTCTGCGGTCCGGCAGGTGGCTACGCCCTTGCCGTTCTCGGCGCCAAACACAAAGCCGCCCTTGATCATTTTGGGAACGACGGCAACGCACTGTGCGTGCTCCAGTACTTCTTCCGGAATGCCTTTGTCCGGCGCGGCCATGATCTCGTGCAGCACCAACGCGGCATTGTCGAGCCGGTTCTGCACAGCTTCGCGAGTCTCCGCCCAGGCGGCGCTAGCCGCACCCAGACTGAGTAATGTCACTAACGTCAGAAATTTCCTCATTAATTCACCCTTTTCTACCCATGCGCAGTGTCATTTGCTTTCCGCGCACTCAGGCGCACAAGGTATCTTCAACCTTAGGGCGATCGCAGGCCGCAGTCTGAGCAATAGCGCTCTTGATGCGGCCTTGTTTTGTCCCTGCGGAGAAATAGGTATCAATATTCGGCATTCGGCCCTTCCTGGGATCGCAGCGTGCGGCACCCATGCCGGACCGGCAGAAGCTCGCCTGCTGGTCGCCGCAACTGGAAATGTGCGATTGCCGCTCAAACGAGTCTTGAAAAATTCCACGAAAAGTGTGCAAAATTGAACAGATCACGTTGCCGCTTGGTGGGATACTGGGCAAACGCGGGGTTGTGTTGATTGTTGTAAATGCTTGATTTCTGGGCCCCTTTCCCGCACGACTGGCCCCCAATGCCGGCGAAAAATCTCGATTGGCAGCGGGTCTTCCCTCGCTCGTTTGCAGGTGAGGAGTCCCACCCTGACGCGCTGTTTGCCGGATAACCTGGGGAGAATTTGTTGCGATGATTGAGCGAAAAAAAACCGCATTTGATGCCGCTGCCTTTCTGATGAACGCCGGGCTGGGGCGGAGAATCGTTGAACTGGCTCCCGGGGAGGCATTTTTTTCGCAGGGAGATCCAGCGGATTCCGTCTTCTATCTTCAAAAGGGGCGCGTCAAGGTCACGGTCGTCTCCAAGGCCGGCAAGGAAGCCACTATCACGCTCGTCTCCGCCGGCGATTTCGTGGGAGAGAGTGCACTTGCGGCAATGCCTGGGCTGCGCTTGTCCACGGCTACTGCGATTACCGCCTGCACCGCGCTCAAGATTACGCGGGAAGAGATGATCCGCGTCATGCACGAGGAGCAAGGCTTCTCTGACCTGTTCATGAAGTTTCTATTGGAACATAGCATGCGCATGCAGGCCGATCTTGTCGATCAACTGTTTAACTCCAGCGAAAAGCGCCTGGCGCGCATTCTGCTGTTGATGGCGGAGTTTGGCCGGCCGGGCGAGCCGGAACCGTTTCTTCCCAAGATCTCGCAGGAGACCCTGGCGGAGATGATCGGCACCACGCGGTCCCGGGTCAGTTTCTTCATGAATCGCTTCCGCAAACTCGGCTTTGTCGATTACGACGGCCGCATCCGGGTGCACAAGTCGCTGCTCAACGTGATCTTGCATGATCAGACGAAGAATGGACATCCTGAAAAGCCCGCCATTTCCGCCATCCCGGAAAAGTAACTCTAAGCCAGCCGAAAGTTTCCCCCGCAGACCCTGTGCAAAATTGAACAGCTTTGCCGGTTCGTTGCATGGAATACTCACCCTCACTCATCCTCATTCCTGCAGTGAGGTGGGTGAGGTGGACGGTGCCGTGCACGACCCTGGCCACGTCGCCTGGTGCTCCACATCAGCACTTGAGAACGCTGGACATATAGGAATATTTGCAGAGAGATGGCCTCCAGAGATGGTCACTTTTGCACGCAATCCCAAGTAGTTTGTTTCTGGGGGGTCTGGGTCTCATTTTGAAATGGAATTTACCTTTTCAACCATTATGCAAAACTGAGCAATATAGAACAGACCACAGCTTTGTCATGAACCGATGATGAGAGCATTACTTCCCGGGCGATGAGAGCCTGCCGAGGCCGGCCGCCCGCAACGAGGTGCCATTGTGACGAAACATAAATCTACTCCATTCGATTCAGCTGACTTTCTTGCGACCGCCGGTCTTGGCCGAACATTGATCGAGTTGAAGCCAAAGCAGAAATTCTTCAGCCAGGGAGACACAGCGGATTCCGTGTTCTATTTGCAAAAAGGCCGCGCAAGAATTACGGTCGTTTCGGAGAAGGGCAAACAAGCTACAATCACGCTCCTGTCACCCGCTGAATTTGTCGGAGAGGAATCGCTCGCAGCCATCATGGGCCTGCGGCTGGCGACCGCCACTGCCTTGAGCTCCTGCACAGCCCTCAAGATTAGCAGAGACGAAATGATTCGAGTGATGCATGACGAACCCGCATTCGCAGACATATTCCTCAAGTTCCTGCTGGCCCGCAGCATGCGAACCCAGGCAGATCTTGTCGATCAGCTTTTCAACTCCAGTGAAAAGCGCCTGGCGCGGATTCTTCTGATCATGGCGGAATTCGGCAAGCCCGGCGAACGGGAAACCTTTATCCCGCCCGTTACTCAGGAGACACTGGCGGATATGATCGGTACTACGCGGTCCCGTGTCAGCTTCTTCATGAATCGCTTTCGCAAACTTGGGTTTATTAGCTATAACGGCCGCATCCAGGTACATAAGTCGCTGCTTAATGTCGTCCTGCTCGATCAACTGCCTGACCACAACGCGGAGAAGCCTGCCATTCTCCCCATGGCATGAGGCGAACGTTTTCCCAGGGCACTTTCCCTCGCCACGCTTCAGCACGAAGATTGTGCCAAGCACTAAAGATATACCTTTTGGCTTCATTGGCATTGAAGCCGTAGATATGGGTCATCCATGCGATAAATGACCCGACTGACTCGGAAGAGCCCATGTCATTGTCTCGCCATGCCAAAATGGCTTATTCGAGTTAGTATCTTATGTGCGCTGACCCTCAGCGGCTGATACAATCCTCGATACGGAGAGAACCAACATGACTGAAGCCGATATCGCCGGCAGAAGCGCGGCGCTCGAAAGCCGGCCGGATTCGGATGGCGCCGGAGATTTCTTTTCCGCGTTGAGGGGCCGGGCGGCTGTGGACCGGGCATTTTTGGGCAGTGAGGGATTTCGCAACGTCGTGCACCAGGGGCGCAAAGGATTTGAGTTCAAGGTGCGCCTGACCAGCTACCGTTCGCTCCCGCTGTCGTGCATTGAGGGCATCGAGCTGAGCATTGACGGGCAGCCCGTGAACCCATCCGACATGATGCTGATCCTAGACAACCACAGTTATAAGCTTGACGAGCTTCGGCATTGCAGCAATATCTGGTGGTTCATTCTGGATTTCGCCCGCTTGTTCGCGGCTCGGGAATCCGCGCTCGCGCCCGGCGAGCACGATGTTGAAGGCACGCTGATCACCGTGGAGCCTTACATCACGGGGGGACGGTTTTCCTTCTTCAATACTTCAAGAAAACGGCTCTGCCTGGAAACGGAGTTGTGAGGAGCGATTAAGATGACGACGAACAACTCCTTCCACGTTGGTGTAACATTCCACAGTTTCACCAACGAGTACTGCGCCTTGCGGTGGTCGTTCGAGGACATGATGCTCGCAGCCTCGCTGCTGGGCGGCGGGGTGGAAATCGTCGGCCCGGCCCACCATCGCGGGTTTCCCAGTGTTACGGCCGAGTTCGAACGCGCCTTCAAAAGCTCCGTGGAGCGGAACCAACTCACGCCCACCTGCTATGGAAGCTATGCCGATCCATTTATGCTTCCGGACCGCGACCTGACTGCAGACGAGCTATTCGACTACACTGTTCCGCAACTTAAGGCCGCGGCCAGGCTGGGTTTTCCGGTGGTGCGGCTGCAATATTTCACTTACACGATCATCGAACGGCTGTTGCCCTGGGCGGAAAAGCTAAACCTCAAGATGGGCTATGAGCTCCACGTTCCGCTCACGATCGAGGCTGCCCAGACTCGCGTGCTGATCGAGCAGGTGGCCCGTATCGCGTCTCCGCATTTCGGCCTTATTCCCGACACCGGAATTTTTGCCCGCTCTGTTCCGCAGCACTTTGCCCATTTCCTTCAGGAACACGGGGTCGGCGAGAAACTCATCGTTCGCGCCTTTGAGCTTTGGAAAGCGAAGACGGCCCAGGAAGACGCATTCAGGGAACTGATGGCGATGGGCGCCGACAAGAAAACGATCGGCCCGATCGATATTATCTGGGGATCTCTAGGCCACTCGGAGCCCGCGGCCCTGGCCGAAATCATGCCGTACATCGTTCACATGCACGGCAAGTTCTTCAGCATGGCTAACGGCGACGAGCCGGATATTCGCTTCGAAGAGACGGTGCGCGCCCTGGTGGCCGGCGGATACAAAGGCTGGATCTCTTCCGAGTACGAAGGCCCTCCGCTCGAAGATATCGTCGCCGTTTTGCGGGAGCATCAGGCCATGCTGCACCGCTTTCAGGCCAGGTGGCTGGACGCCGGAAAAGCGTAACTGGAATCGCTCTCCGGCTCGGGAGGAGTAAGTGCATCTTAGAGGGCTGGACCTCAATCTGTTAGTTGTGTTCGACGCTCTTATCGCGGAAAAGAGCATAACCCGTGCAGCTAAGCGCATTAACTTAAGCCAGTCAGCCACCTCGAGCGCTCTTGCGCGGCTGAGAGAATATTTTGGCGATTCCTTGTTGGTTCAGGTCGGACAGAGGATGGAATTGACGCCAATTGCCGAAAAGATGGCGCAACCGGTTCGGGAGCTGATACTCAAAGGTGAAACAATTGTCGAGAAGAATCAGGGATTTCTTCCCGCCAGCTCGACGCGAACCTTTCGCCTGAACATGGCTGACTATGAAGCAGCCGTAATTATGAGCCGTGCTCTTCCTCGTATCCACGATCTCGCGCCCCATGTCCGCATCGAAATCTCTTCCATTATCGATGAGCCCACCCGCGAGTACCTGGAACGTGGCTACCTCGATCTCATCTTCACTCCCGTCGAATTAGCTTCGCCACTTCATCCGTCTGAGCACTTTTTTGATGACCGGTACGTAACCGTGGTTTCGGCGGACAATCCCATTGCCCACGAGGGAATGACACTGGAAGCCTACCTCTCGGGCGGCCACGCAGTCACATATATCGGCAAGCACATTGGATGGGCTTTCGACGAGGTCATCGCTACACGCGCCGGTTATCAGAGGCGAGTTGAGGTGGTGGTTGCTACATTCAGCATGCTCATTTGTCAGTTGGTGAAAACACAACTTATCGGGACCGTTCAGGAGCACTTCGCCCGCTTCTATGCCCAGTATTTCCCGATTCGCATCCTTCCCTGTCCGATGCCGATCCCGCCCGTTGAACTCAGGCTTCAATGGCATCGCTCTCGCGACAGCGACCCCGGAATTCTATGGTTGCGCCAGGTCCTGCACGATGCCGCGGCGGAACTGGAGCCGCTGGACGGTAAGCGCGTCGGCGAACCGTGACTGAAACTTTCCGGGAGAACTGGGCTTTCGCGACTTCTTGCTTGTAATACAACACCGGCTTCGCCTTATAAGTCACCGCGTGAATACTCGCGCGCGATATAGTCGCACGCTCGAGCGGTGAGTGCCATAATAGTCAGCGTGGGACCGGCGCATCCGCTGGAGACGAAACAACTGGCGTCGGTGACGAACAGGTTCTTAACGTCCCAGACCTGATTGAACGGATTCAATACGGAAGTAACAGGATTATCTCCCATTCTTGCTCCGCCGCACTCATGAATGGCCGAGCCCATGGCCAGGCTCTTCTTGAATGACCTGCGGAAGAGCCACCGGTTCAGCCAGTCTGCATCCTTCATCGCCTCGTGAGGATTGTCCAGCCCCAGTGCGCTTCCTGCAAACTCAACCTTGTAGCCGCACTGGGCCACCATCTCTCCGCTGCACCGGACCTGCTCGCGCATCAACTCTTTCTCCTGTTCGCCCGCGGGGCAACAGATGTGCGCGACGGGAACGCCCCAGGCATCTTTCCGATTGCGATTCAAGGTGATGCAATTCTCGCGTTGTGGCAGAGTCTCGCCGAATCCCATCATCCCGAAGGTCGAGGGGCGGCCTGCGGGTACAAAGCCGCGGCCAATCACGCCCTGGTAAGCGAACCCCCTTGCGATCTCTGGGTGTGTCCGGCAGCCAAGGTTCTGAAATCTGGGAATGTAGAATCCTCCCGCGGGAGGGTAATAAGGATCCTGCGGAACCGAGTCATCGCACTCCCATCCGGTGCTGCCCGGAACGCTTCCAAAGATCACGCTTGTTGTTTGATCCATGAAGTAGCGGCCCAGAAGGCCCGATGAATTTCCCACCCCCTCGGGATGCGCCGCGCAAGCTGAATTGAGCAGAAGCCGCAGCGACTCGATCGCCGAAGCGCAGAGAACCACCACGTTGGCCGAAACCGTGTGCTCCTGCCGGGTGTTCCTGTCGATATATGCGACGCCGCGGGCCTTGCCCGTCTGCGGATCGATGGTAATTCGGCTGACGATAGAGTCGGTCCGAATCTCCAATCTCCCCGTGGCCATGGCAGACTGGATTCCCAAGGGGATCCGCTTCAAATTAGGGGAGGCATATCGCCAATTGATCACCTTGCGGTCCGGCCATGCCGACTCGATCCGCGCCTTGAACTCTTCTTCTAGCCGGGTCAATCGCGGAGCTCTCACGTACCTGCCGTCGGGCAGTTGCGGAATCCCATCCGCCGTGCCGAAGACGCCCAGAAATTCCTCGACGCGGTCATAGTAAGGCTCAATGTCACTGTAGGAGATTGGCCAATCGAAGCCCAGACCATCGCGGCTGGCGGCCTTGAAGTCGTAGTCCGACATGCGAAAGAGCACGCGGCCATAAGTGTGCAGTCTGCCGCCCAGTTGCCTTCCGCGGAGCCACAGGAAAAAATCGTCCCTGGGCGTGGTGTAGGGATTCAGGCGGTCGTTCACAAACAGATGACTGTGCCGATCGTTGAAGAAGGTAGCCCGCGCCTGGAGGTGCTGGCCGCGCATGGCAGCGCGAATCCGGCCCAGCGAGTCAATCTCCTTCTCTTCTGCCGCGCCTTCCGGGGGAAGCTTGAAATCCTCCGGCCCGAGGTACGGACCGGCTTCGAGCAATAGTACGTTCATCCCTTTCTCGGCCAGTTCTTTCACCGCGGTGCTGCCCGCCGCTCCGGACCCCACCACAATCGCATCGTACAATCGCTCAGCCATCAAACCCCTGTTCGCCCGCCTTTAGCATCCCTGGTGAGACGTTACGCGCACAATCGTCCTGTTTGACGAAATCCAGGCCAGTCAACTTCGTTTGGACCTGTAAAAAATATATCTGCAAAGCAGGTGTTCCGGGTAACTCATTGTGTAGATAAGGTACATCTACGGATTCGAATTCGACGCGGCGCGGACGGGCGTGGCCAACGAAGATCCGGCAAATCCGACCTTCTGTTCTCATCCAGTTTGTGAATACCCCCTATCCAACCAATTCACTTCCACCCTTCAGCCGGCAGGTGCAATACTTTCACATCAATCGATTAGCCTGGAGTCTGTCTTGAATCAGGAAACGACCAGCGCGGAAGTACAAGCATCGGCAGGCGAGAAGCGGGTCGGCTGGGGCGAAATCCTGGCCTACGGCTCGGGAAACTTTGCCGAGATGATGGTCTTCAATCCCGCCACCACTTTCATGGTGTTCTTCTACACCGATATTGCCGGCATTGCGGCGGCTGCAGTCGGCACGATGATGCTGTTCTCCAGGGTCTTCGATCTGCTCAATCCAGTGGCCGGACTGATGGTGGACCGCACGCGCAGCCGGCACGGGAAAGCGCGCCCCTGGCTGCTATGGATGGCGATCCCGTTCGGGATCAGCGCGGTTCTTCTGTTTTCGGCGCCCTCGCTGAGCCCATTGGGAAAGATCATCTACGCATTCATCACTTACAACCTCGCGCTCACGATTATTTATCCCTTCATCGATATTCCTTTCGCATCGCTGCTCCCGCTCGTTACGCAGGAGCAGAACGAGCGGACAAAGCTAAGCCTGAGCCGCATGATCCAGGGTCAATTCGGCGGGCTGATTTCCTTTGCCATCACCCTGCCGCTGGTAGGCTTTTTCGGCGGCGGAGCGCGCGGGTGGCGGAACTCATTCATTGTGTTCGGAGCGGTAGCGACCCTGCTCTTGCTGGTGTGCTTCTTGTTCACCCGCGAGCGGGTGAAGCCGGTCTCGGTGGAAAGAGCGAACGTGCCGGTTAAGACCACCTTCGCCGCGCTCGTGCGCAACAAATACTGGCTGCTGCTGGCGGTGCTGTTGACAGTCCTTTTCATGCAGATGGGATTCTATGGCGCCAACCCCTACTTCTGCCGGTACTTCTTGCACAACGTGAACCGCTTCGGTCCGCTGATGTCCGTCTATCAGGGCGTTCTGGTGGGCGGCATGCTGGTGGTGGGCCCGGTGATTAAGAAACTCGGCAAGCGCAATGCCGCTTTACTGGGAATCGGAGTCACCCTCGCCGGGCAATTGCTGATGTTCCTGGCGCCGTCAAGTTACGCGGTCATTCTCACCGGCACGGTGATCAAGGCGCTGGGATCTGCCCCGCTGGTGGGCACCGTGTTTGCCATGGTCGCCGACACTATCGAATACGGGGAGTGGAAATCGGGGCTGCGGGCCGAGGGGCTGGCTTACGGCACCATTACGCTTGCCGCCAAGATCTCCGTCGGCCTGGGCAATGCGCTGGTGGGCGGGATTCTGGGCGCGGCAGGCTACGTGAGCGGCGCCGGGGCCCAGACGGCGACGGTGCTGTTTGCCGTCAAGGCAATGTTTCTTCACATTCCGCTGGTGCTATTCATCATTGCCGGCATCGTCCTGTGGAGCTACGATCTCGATCGAAAGTACCCGTCCATCCTCGCCGATCTGAAGGCGCGGCGGGATGCGGCGGTGTAGATCTCGAACCAAACTGGAGAAGAAGATGGACAAATTGAAGGTGGGCATCATCGGGTGCGGGGGAATCGCCGTGCTCAAACATTTTCCTGCGATGGCGAAGGCGAAGGACCGCATTGAGCTGGTTGCCTGCTGCGACCTCATCGAAGAGCGGGCCGCCAAGGCTGTTGCCGAACACGGCGCCAGGGGAGCAAAAGCTTACGTCGATTACCGGAAGATGCTGGAAGACAAGTCGATCGACGTGATCTATGTGTTGACCCCCAACGTTTCGCACTGCGCGCTGACAGTGGATGCTCTTGAAGCCGGCAAGCATGTGCTCTGCGAAAAGCCGATGGCGGCCTCCTCGGCCGACGCGAAGAAGATGCTCGACGCCCAAAAGCGCACGGGGAAAAAACTCACCATCGGCTACCAGAACCGCTTCCGCAAAGACGTGCAGATTCTCAAGCAGGCCTGCCAGGACGGCGAACTGGGCGAGATCTACTTTGCCAAAGCGCACGCGGTGCGCCGCAAGGGAGTTCCCACCTGGGGCGTCTTTCCTGACAAGTCGAAACAAGGCGGCGGCCCGTTGATTGACATCGGCACGCATGCCCTGGACATCGCGCTCTGGGCGATGGACAACTACAAGCCCAGGCAGGTCTCGGGGTCCGTCTTTCAAAAGATGAAAGACAACTATGAAGGAAATCTCTTCGGTCCCTGGGATCCAAAGACCTATGAAGTGGAAGATTCCGCATTCGGATTTATCAAGATGGAGAACGGCGCCACGATCTACCTCGAAGCGTCGTGGGCGCTGAACACGCTTGAGACGCGCGAGGGACAGGTTACTTTGTGCGGGACCAAAGCGGGAGCAGAGCTGAAAGGCGAAGGAGCCGCCGCTCCTACCTCAGCCGTAAACGGCACCGGAATTGTGGTCTTCAATACCGCCCGCTACGGGGAACTGGTCGACATGCAGCCGATGTCGATCGGCGGTCCCGGTCCGGCAGATTTCGGCGGCGATCCATGGCGCGTGGGCGATGCCGAAATCAAGACCTGGCTCGATGCCATCGTCAACAATACCGACCCCCTAGTCAAGCCGGAACAGGCGTTCGTGGTGACGCAGATTCTGGAAGCGATTTACAAATCGGCCGAAACGGGGAAAACAGTCGAATTTTGCTGAAGAGGTTGAGCATGGAAAAGGAATTCAAGAAGGGCCTGAAAGTTGACGCAGTGGAGAGACGCGAAGGCTTGTCGCGCCGAACTTTTCTGGCTGGGACGGGCGGCGCTGCCTTGACTGCCGCGGCGGCCGGCCTGGTCGAAAGCCGCACTTTCGCCCAGTCGAACAGCACTCCTCCGGCACCGCAAATCACCGACGACAGTCCGATTCCCGCTGACAAGGAAAAAAGCGTAGAAAAAGGCGTCTGGGTGGTAAAAGAGAGCGGGGCGCTGCGTTCTCTGACGATCGCCGAAGGAGCTTCGCTGGCCGCGCCCGCCGGCAAGAGCCTCACCATGACGGTCGAAGGCGTGGGGACCGCCATCAAGCCCGGGACTTACAAGGGCGATATCTTTCTTACCGTCGCCGACAAATTGACCATGCTGCCGGTCGGCCTTATGGCGTCGGGCAAGCCGAAAGAATACCGTGCCGCGATCTTCATAAAGGACGGCAAGCATGTCCCGGAGAAATCTGTCCAGGCGATTGCGAGAAATGGCAAGGTGAGCGACAGTGCGGCGGTTGGCGTCTCCATTATGAGCTGTGAGGACTCGTTCAACGGCATCATTGTTACCGGCAACAGTGAGTACACGGTCGAAGGCGCCAAGATCCACTTCGAAGGCATGAGCCACAATGACTTCGCCGGCGAAGGCCCAGCAATCTATTGCGGCGGCGATTCCAAGGTTTCGGTCAACAACTCCACATTAAAATTCAGTGGCGTAACAAGGGCTGCCGTGATGGTTTGCGGCAACGGAGTAGCAACCTTCAACAACTGCCGCATATCCAACGATAGCCCCGCCACCGATTACATGTCTCCGACATGGACGTGCGGCTTTAAAGGAAGCAACCGGGTCACGCTGCATTGCGACAACGCGACCAGTTATTACAATAACTGCCATTTAAGCGGCAACGGGTGGGGAGTGTTGGGTCATGATGGCGGATCTGTGGTCCGCATGTATGTAAAGGACAGCACCATTGAGCTTTCGGGTCCCAGATCGCGCGGCTACGGCGCCTATTCCATTGGCGACGACTCTCTGGTCTCCTTCGACCATTGCACTGTAAGTGTGCAAGGCTATCCAATGGCTCTCAGCGGTGTCTATAGCAAGGCCTCCGGTGAGATCAAGGGCGGAACAGTCATCAACTCTACGCTCTATGGCGCCATGATGTTCAATGTCTTAAGAAGCGAACTTAAGATCAGCAAATCGACTCTAACTACAGATTCGTCTATGTTAGTGGTAAAGGGAGCCACGTCTGCTTCGATAAGCATAGACGAAGCCGTGATGAAGCCGGGCAACGGCGTCATTTTGCAGCTTATGGACAGTGATCTGCCGGACGAGATGAATTACCAGGAATTTATCGTGCCCGTCGGACTGGTCGATACCGCAATTCCGGGGCGTGATCTGACTATGGCCGATCCAAAATCCGATATTCTTATGACTGTTGCGAATACGGAAGTGGCCGGAGATTTTTACAACTCCACCACAAACCTCAAGGCTAACTGCAACAAGAAGGCGAAGAAGATCGTTCAAGGCCGTATACCTGGGTTTCCTAAAGAGGTTCTCGACGCCATGGGCGCCTTGCCGGCGTTTCCTGCAGGCAACGGTAAGAGCGCTTCCTACGACGATTTGCAGGTTCCGAAGAACCTCGAGCTCAAGTTTGTGAATACTACGGTCAAAGGCGTAATCAGCGCCGCGACCGCGGCTTACAAAGAAGGCGTGACCACCATCGATCCCACCAACTGCCTGGAACTCAGCGCGGTCACACAAACAGCGCACGAGGCCGTGAACAACGGCGTTATTGTGTCCTTCGATACCGACAGCGCATGGGTTGTAACCGGGACCTCGTACCTGACCTCGCTCACGATCGACGACGGTGCCACGGTCGTTGCTCCGAATGGCAAGACAGTGACGATGACGGTGAACGGCGTTAAGATAAAAGTTGCTCCGGGCGCTTACAAGGGAAAGATAGTCATGACAGTCACCTAGCCTGGGCAGCCACGTGCCCTGGCTACTAAAGTGAAAGAAACCGGCTGAGGACTCTTCCGATTATTCCGGGATCCGCAGATTGCCGAGACCGGTCGAAGTCGATGTTGTCCTCACCGATGAACTCTGAGTTTTCAGGAAAGGGGTATGCGTATGCGTTATGTTGTGGGGGTCGATCTTGGCGGAACAGCCGTGAACTACACGATAGTCGACGAGCAGCAGAACATCTTGATTCATGGCTTGTGCGAACATCCGGCCCGCTCGACTGAAGGACCGGAGGTCTGCATCTCGCAAATCGTCGAAGGAGTCGGCCCGGCTCTTGCAAAAGCCAAAGTCTCCATGTCCGATGTAGCTGCCGTCGGCCTCGATACGCCTGGACCGGCCAGCGCGAAGGGCGTGCTGAGCGCCAAGGGCTCCACTAACTTTGTGCATCCCGCGTGGGCTGGTTTCGACATTCGCGGCGTTCTGGAAAAGAAGCTGGCGAAGCCTGTCGTCTATTTGAATGACGCCAACGCCGCGGCGCTTTGGGGTCACTTTGCGCTCTTCGGGACGAATAGCGGCAAGACTTCGATCTCGGTAATTGTCGGCACCGGCTGTGGAGGCGGCGTGATTGTCGAAGATAAAGTCATCGAGGGCAAGAACGGTTTTGGCGGCGAATTGGGCCACGTGCTCATTCCCTATTCGGAGATCCCTGGCATCGAAGGCCTGCGGCCGCGCTGCAACTGTGGGCGTTACGGCGATCTCGAGTCGCTCTGCTCGCTAACCTCCATTCGCATGCACGTGATGCCCCACTACCTCAAGAAGTATCCCGATCACGAACTGGCCAAGCTCGACATCGCCCAGGCTGCCTACAAGGCTCGTGGTTACGCCGAGCGTGGCGACGAGATGTGTCGCGAAATCTTCCGCGTGCAAGCCCACGCCCTGGGCCTGTTCTTTGATGAGATGATCAATACCTTCGATCCCGACGCTTTAATCGTGGGCGGCGGCGTGCTGGAGGCGGCGAAGGAGTTCCAGGACTGGTTTATCTCGCAAGTTCGCACAGGCATGGGCGTCCAGCGCGATGAGCAGGCCGACATCCCCATCAATGTCATTCCAAACGGCGATTGTGCCGGCGCCTTGGGTTCCGCTATCCGGGCCCTGGGCTACCTCTCCCAACAAAAGTAGCGGCTTACATCCTCGCTGTGACGGGCAAGCTGGCGCACAAATCCTGATTGGGCTCGCAATGATGGAGGGTTGAATGAAAGTCGGCGTATTTACGGCTCTGCTGTCCACGCTTCCCCTTGAAAAAGTCCTCGAAAAGCTCTCAAGGCTGAATGTGCGCACAGTGGAGTTGGGAACAGGCAATTACCCGGGCGATCCGCACTGCAAGCTGTCGATGCTGGAGTCGGCGGCCGAGCTTGCGGAGTTCAAGAAGAAGCTGGACGATCATGGCTTCACGATCAGTGCTCTGAGTTCTCATGGCAATCCGCTGCACCCGGATCAGCAACGATCGCGGCACGACCGCGACGTGAGCAGGAAGACGATTCTTCTGGCCGAGAAACTGGGGGTTCCGGTCGTGGTTGATTTCAGCGGTTGTCCAGGCGATTCACCCAATGCCAAGGCGCCGAACTGGGTTACCTGTCCCTGGCCTGGCGAGTACCTGGATGTACTCCGCTGGCAATGGGAGGAAGTGGCCATCCCTTATTGGACCGAGCAGGCTAAGTTCGCCGCCGATCATGGCGTGAAGATCGCTCTCGAGATGCACCCGGGGTTTCTTGTCTACAGCCCGGAGACCATGCTGAAACTGCGCGGCATTGCGGGGCCATCGTTGGGCTGCAACTACGATCCCAGCCATATGTTCTGGCAGGGAATCGATCCGATCGCTGCGATCCGGGTTCTCGGCGACGCCATCTTTCATGTCCATGCGAAGGACACGCAAATGTATCCTTCCAATCTGCCCCGGACCGGCGTGCTGGACACGAAGCCATATACCGACGAGCGCAACCGCGGCTGGATTTTCCGCACCTGCGGCTATGGCCATGGCGCCGGGTGGTGGAAGGAGTTTGCTTCCACGCTGCGCATGTTCGGCTACGATTACGTGCTCTCCATCGAGCACGAGGACAGCCTGCTTTCAGCCGAGGAAGGGCTCTCGAAGTCCATCTCGTTCCTGCAGGAAGCCATTCTGAAAGAACAGCCGAACGCCGCTTGGTGGATTTAAAGCATTTTCGGAATTGGCGTAGACTTTTCCACTGTCGTGAACGGTGGCATTTTCTTAAGGAAAATGCCACTTGACTGTGTGGCTTCGGTTTACAGTAATTCCGAAAATGCTGTAGCAGGCGGCTAAGTCTTGGGGTGCTCTGCCGAGGAGGGACCCCGAAGCCAAAAGCCACTCCTTGAGGAATCAGTCTGCTACTCGGCGAGGCGCCGCCCAAAAGCATCCTCGCCAAGAGCGAGACTCATTGGACAGCACCGCACGGAGCAGGAAAGATGTGATTTATTCCGCATCTGTGGCAGTCTTCACCGGCTTCAGCGGCGTGAGATATTTCTCGTATCTTTTAAATCGTTCCGGAATCTCGTGCGCATTTGGATGCGGAACCAGTGAGCGCTCCTGAAGGTCCTGCCCATGCATGAATTTGCCTGAGAGCAGAACGTGAGAGTGCGGAATGTCCTCTTCCTTGATGTCGAATTTCACTTTCCCGTCGGTCACGGTGAGGGTTCCGCGCACGCCGCAGATGCCGCAGATGGCAGGATAGTTCTTATCGCCTTCTCGGATTTCCACCAGCTTGGAGTGGCAGAGCTTGCACAGGCCCGGTTCGCCGATGTAGTCAGCCGGGGTGAGCTCGCGCTTCAAACATTCGGCGAGATGCTTGCCCGAGTTGTGCGAACGCGCGAGCAGATCTTCGCGGAAGAGCACGGATTTGGGCAGAGCGACCCAGTTGGCGATGATCTTATCCAGGACCTCGATCTGCATGGGAAAGACAAAAAGGTGGAGCAGGGGAGCAGCCAGAGTATCCCATTCGCTGCCGCCGACGCCGATCAGGATGGCGCCGCGCTGCTTGAAGAAGCGCGGATCCGGGCCGGTTCCCTTGGTAATTCCTTTGGCTTGGCGCATGTCGCGGGCGATCATCTGGAAGGCCATATCGTGCGACGGGCCCATGCGATCGTTCAGGGTTTTCAACTGGCCGCTGGGACTCTTCTCATACGTCGGCGAGCCTACAATCATGCCGTCGCAGTCAAGGAACTTTTCGTTGAAGAAATTGAAATCGTCGTTCTTTATAACGCAGGCGCCGGAGCCGCCTTTTTCGAAGAGGTCGATGACGCAGGAATTACATCCGGTGCAGGGCTTGATGGTGAGGTCGTGCAGGCGTATCAGTTCGACTTCGGCGCCGGCTTCCTCGGCTCCCATCAGGGCTTCCTTGACCAGAATTTCCGTGTTGCTGTTCTTTCTGCCAGCGCAGACTCCCAGAATCTTCATAAACTCTCCTTGTTCATTTCAGCGATCTCAATGATCGCTGGTATTGTCAATCCTCGAACTCGGTGAATTCTTCGAGCGGCTTCCGATCTTCCTCTGTCAGGGCCGCTCGAAGGAACTGGTTCAGCGACCAGTCGCGAGCGCGTGACCAGTGGCGGCGGTTTCAGGAGCCGTCGGCTTGGGACGCGGCAAAATGTAGTAAGCCAGCGCCGGCAGCAGAATCATGGCCCCCAGCATGTTCCAGAGGAACATGAAGGCCAGAAGGATTCCCATGTCGGCCTGGAACTTGATCGGCGAAAACGCCCAGGTTATGACGGCCACGGCGAGCGTGACGCCAGTGAAGAGCACGACGCGGCCTGTAAAGCACAGCGTTCGGTAATAGGCTTCTGAAAGCGACCGTCCGTGACGCAGATGGTTCAGCGTCACGCTGAGCATGTAGAGCGCATAATCCACGCCAATGCCTACGCCCAGCGCCACGACCGGAAGCGTGGCCACTTTTACGCCCATTCCAAGCTTCGCCATCAGGGCTTCGCAAAGCACCGAGGTCAGCATCAACGGCAGCACGGCCACCACCACCGCGCGCCAGGAACGGAATGTGATGAAACACAGCAGGATTACGGCGCCATAGATCCAGAAGAGCATGTCGTGCATGGCCTTCTTCACCACGATGTTGGTGGCCGCATCGATGCCGCTGGTTCCCGCGCCCAGGATGAATTTCGCGTTGGGGGTGTTGTTTTTGGCGGCGAAGACTTCCACCGCGTTGACCACCCTAGACAGCGTCTCGGCCTTGTGGTCCTTCAGGAAGACCGAGAGCGTGAGCAGATTGCAGGGATCGTTGTAAACGCCGCGCGGCGCAATGGCCGTAATGGTGTTGATCATGTCCTGATTGCGCGGCAGTTCGTACCACAACAAACTGCCTTCGTTATAAGAGCCGGCAATCTCCCGGTTCAACAGGGGCAGCGAATTGGTCGACTCGACGCCCTCAACCTGGCGGAGTTGCCATTCCAGCGCATCCACTCTCTGCAACGTGTCGAATTGGCTGCACTGCTGGTCCGGTGTCTCCACCATGGCCACCAGCACGTCGCTGCTGGCGCCATAATTGGCGTTTAGAAAGGCATTGTCGCGGTTGTAGACCGATCCGGGGCGGAGTTCGGGTGCGCCCGGATCGAGGTCGCCGACCTTGAGATCGCGCCTCTCCACCAAGCCAATCCCCGCCAGCACCACTCCCACCAGAATCGCCACCGTTGCCCACTTCTTCTGCGTAAACAGGTCGAGGAATTGCCAGGCGGGGTTCTTTTTGCCGCCCGATTTTTCGGCGAGCTCGGTATGCAGGCTGCGCTCGGCGGCTTTGGGGCTTACGCCCACGTAGCTGAGCAGAATGGGAACCAGGATCAGGTTGGTGACGATCAAAATGGCCACGCCGATACTCGCCGTCAGCGCCAGTTCCTGAATCACCTGAATCTGGATGATGGCGAGCACGGCAAAGCCCACGGCGTCGGCCAGCAGCGCGGTCAGCCCGGCAAGAAACAGACGCCGGAAGGTGTATCGCGCCGCCACCTCCTTGTGCGTGCCGCGGCCCACGTCCTGCAGAATGCCGTTCATCTTCTGCGAGCCGTGGCTCATGCCGATGGCAAAGATCAGGAAGGGCACCAGGATCGAATAGGGGTCGAGCACGAAGCCCATCCAGGCCAGGAGGCCCAATTGCCACACAACGGCTATCAATGAGCAGATCACCACGACCGACGTTGCCCGCCAGCAGCGAATGTAATAGAGAAGGAAGCTGCCGCTGATCAGGATCGCCATGGCGAAGAAGAGCATAAAGTAGCGCAGGCCGCCGATCAGATCGCCCAGCACCTTTGCAAAGCCGGTGATGTGAATCGCAACCTGCGGGCTCGAATATTTCGTCCGGATCGCCTCAAGCTGGGTTGAGAGATCACCGTAATTCAGTGCCTTGCCCGTTGCCGAATCGGTCGCCAGCAGAGGAATGAAGATCACGCTCGAGCGCCCGTTCTGCGCCACGATCTGGCCCACCTCGCCGGAGCGTTCCACATTGGAGCGGACCTGTTGAATCATCGCCGGAGAGCCGTCATAGGTATCCGGAATCACCGGCCCTGATTCGAATCCCTCCTCGGTCACGCCGCGCCACTGCGTCGACGGAGTCCACAGCGACTTCATGTAGGCGCGATCCACGCCCGGCATCAGGAACATTTCGTCGTTGATCTGGCGCAACGTGTCCAGATAGTTCTTGTCGTAAATCGTGCCGTTTTTTGCCTCGACGGTGATCCGCACCGCATTGCCGAAGCTGCCCAGATCAGCCTTGTGGCGAAGGTAGTTTGCGATGTAAGGAAACTTGGTGGGAATGGTCTTCTCAAAACTCGCGTTCAGCTTGAGCCGCGTGGCGCCGAAGCCCAGCACCAGCGTGACGATCAGGCACACGGTCATCACGATGCCGCGGTGATTAAACAGCACCTGCTCGAGGCGCCAGCCCGTGTGAATATCGAATTCTTCCAGCGTGCGAACGACCGGCTGGTCGTCCAATGCACTTGTCGCCTTCACTTCGCGCCTCCACTCTGGCTGCTGGCCGTCATGGTTCCCACCGGAACCGGAATCACACCGCCATATCCCACCGTCAACAGAACTCCATGGCCCTCATCCGCCACTCCCGCAATGGGCGGAAGGCTGCCGGAAGGCAGAGGCCTCAGGCTAACGCCCTTGTCCTGGCTGGCCAGCAGCATCCCTCCCTGGTTGGCGAAGACCAGCGTGCCGTCGCTCATCACAGTTGCTGCACTGAACGAGACGGGAACCGGAACCTCCACCTTTTTAAAGCTTCTTCCCTGGTCGGTGGAGCGGTAGGCGTTGCCCTTCATGCCGCCCAGAATGACCTCCCCGCCGGGGAGCAGCGTCAGCGTGAAGTAAGTTCCCTTGTACGGTGTCTCGACTCGCGTGAACTTGTTGCCGTGGTCGGTAGAGCGGAGGAACAGTCCCTGTTCACCGGCCAGATATATCGTGTTGCCCTGCTCCGCGACGCCATAGATGTGCATGCCGCGCGGGTTGTCCACGTGGCCCATCCACGACCTCCACGTGACGCCGCCGTCTTCGGTCTTGAAGATCAATCCATAAGCGCCCACCACGTAGCCCGTCTTATCGTTTTCAAAGAGCAAGTTGAGAAACGGCTTGTCCGGGCCGTCGCTCACGAGCCTCTGAGCGTCAGTGAGCGCGCGCTGCGCCTCCGCATTGCCTGCGCCTGCGTGTTCGGCATCAGCCTGGGCTGCATCCACGGCAAGTTGCGCAGCGGTGCGGCCATCCAATTGACGGGTCCACGTCTTGCCGCCGTCGGCCGTGTGCAGCACCACGCCGCTGTGCCCCACGGCCCAGCCGGCTGAAGGCGTGGCAAACCGCACCTGCGTGAGCGAGACGCTGGTGGGCACCGAGGCCTGCCGCCAGGTGCGGCACTGGTCGTCCGAGTAGACAATCGCGCCCCGCTCGCCCACGGCCACCACGCGGCTGCCCGCCATCGTCACATCCAGAAGCACCGCATGCTCACCCGACTGTGTTGCCACCGCCGGCCGGTCAAGCGCATCCAGAGTCTGTGCGCTCAACAGACCCGGTTGGATGAATACACAGGCCGCAAAAAAGAAAAAGAAAAGGATCACGCTTCTTCGCATGAAAATCTCCGAGCAATCGATTAGGAAATGCGGGGGCGGGCCTTCGCCCACCCCCCATCCGCTCAGCGGATGCCCTCACCGGCCAGTGCGTCGCCCGTGAATGTCTGATCGGGCCAATGCTTCGACTCGATCTTGTACTGTTCCGATTTCTGGTTGTACATGTTCGCCGAGTACCAGGCGCCCGACGTCATGTCGTAGAAGCCAAAGTTGAGGTCAGAGACCGCTGGCAGGTCCGGCAGGTCCATGGGCAGTGTCCACAGCGTCTTCCACAACTGACCTTTCGAATCCCAGCGATCGCCGAGCACGGCCTGCCAGGAATCCTCATCGATGTAGTACATGTTCCGTACCGCCTGGTGACGGTGGCCGGCTTTCAGCGTTGCCTCCACAACCCACACCCGGTGCAGTTCCCAGCGCACGTAATCCGGGTTCAGGTGGTGCGGCATCAGCACCGTCGCATCCTTGGTGGGTTGAATGATTTTGTTGTCGTTGTAGGGAATGTACATTTCTTTCTTGCCGACGAGCTTCCAGTCGAAACGATCCATCCGCCCGCTGAAAACTTCCAGCTCGTCAAAGCTCAATACTCCGGCGGTTGCCGGGGTCGGCGTGTCGCAGCAGGGGTTGGGCAGCTTGCGCACGCGCCGCTGGCCGGTCAGATAGACCCACGAATTGGTCTTGTCGTCGTCCACGTTCTCGCGCCCCACGATCGCCTCTCCGGCGCGGATCGGCGGCCCGGAGTTGACGAGCCGGAGCAGCCAGTAATCACCGTTAAATTTGGCCGGCTCTCCATCGCGGTAGTAATAGGGCATCGCCTGCTCAGCCTGGCCGTCGGTGCTCAGCACCAAGCGCCCATCGGCGGTTCCCAGGTACTGATCCACATCGAAGTGCCAGTCCTGGCCGCGCCAGTGCAATTGGTGATTCCACATCACCTGCGCGCCGGTTGTCGGAATCGGGAAGGGAATGCCGCCATAGGCCCCGACCGGGGTCGGCCCCGACGGCCGCTCCTCGATTTTGGCCCGTGTGGCATTGCGGAAGGTGTTTTCATACACCCACTCGGGCGCCGCCGCGGTGCGGTGCGTGGTGTACACATCCACGCGGTACGAGTTCGGATACTTCTTCAGCATGGCCTTGGTGCCGTCAGTCAGCTTGTCGGCGTACTTGTCCATGTTCTGCGCGGTGATCGAAAACAGCGGCTTCTCGCTGGCGAATGGGTCGCCCCGCCGCGTGCCTTGCCAGTAGCCGGCCGGAACGGTGGTCATGCCGCCCGTCCAGGCCGGGATGGTCCCGTCCTTGTTGCCCGCTTTTTCGCCGCCCAGCGGGGTCAGGGTGGTTTTCAGTTGTTGTGCCTCCTGCGGCGTTACCTGGGCGCTTGCTCCCACGCTGCCCAGCAGCAGACCGGCTGCGCATACGAAAAGTGCTTTCTTCAGTTGACTCATCTTCGTAATCCCTTCCTTACTTCGCATGGCTCTTGTAGGTGAGGCCGATGGTGCGGCGAATGTTGAAGCTCAGGTTATAGCGATCGGCGAAATCCTGCAGCATGTTGTAGTGATTGTTAGCGTCCAGGAAACCGGCTGCCTTACCGTAATATCCGGTCAACGTTGCGCCGAAGTGCCAATTGTAGAGATAGGCGACGTCGAATCCAGCCGAGTAATCTCCGCCTTTGTTCGGTCCGAAACCGTTGACGACCGATGAGCGGCTCATCGGGAAGTAGGCCGCGCCCACCGTCCAGGAGATATCCGCACCCGAAAACACCTGCCGATAGGTGGGCTCGTAGGTGGTGCGGATGCCGACGGCATGCTTGCGAGTGTTCGGATCCAGAGCCGGATAGAAAGTGACTCCATTGTCCGGCGTGACGCTCATGGGATTCTTGTCGACCGATTCCAGCATGTTCCAGGCGATTTCACCCACCCAGGATGCTTCCTTCGAGACGAAGGATGGGCCCAGGCTGGCCAGCCAGGAAACGTTACCATGGATCGTCTTGCCCACCGCGTAAAGCGGACGGGCGTTGGCGTCCGGTTTCGGAACCTGGAACTGAGGAGGAGCAACTGACGTTGCAACGGAAAGATCCGTGCCGCCGTCGCTTACCAGGTCCTGGTTGAAGTGCGCCCCAAATTCGGCCGCGTAGTTAAATGCCCCACGACTCTTGGTGGCGCTCACCGCGATGGCTTTGATGTTCTCCGGAAACGCCCAGTACAAGTTGCCGATCTGACCGGCCATGAACTGCGCCTCCGTTTGCGTTTCACCCAATGGCTGCAGGTAAAGCTGGCCGGCTCTCTCGTGATACTGAATGCCATAGACGCCGCCATCCCAGCCGCCAGGCAAGCGGAATTTGGCCTGCACCCCGAATTGTCCCCATTTCTTCGGCTCGCGATCGTTCGTATGCCAGAAGGCCAGCGGCCCGGTGCATACAGCGTTCGGCTCGTAGCATGTTTCTGTCGGGCCAATATTGATAGGCCCTCCCACCACCAGCCGCTCCGCGCCCTGGCCGAGGATGTCAGCGAATGAGAGGTAGCTCCCCACAGGGGGGAAGCGGGTTGGTCGCCAGCCGAGCTTGTAGAATGCGCCGATGGCGAAATCGGGCGTGACCTGATACTGCATAGAGACCTGCGGCTCGGGAAGGATGATCTCCTTGAATTGAGAGCTGGGAACACTCAGCAGCTTGATCAGATCCGTTGGCGCCATGCCGCCAGCGATGCCGTTGTTGCCGAAGAACAGACTTTCGCCCCATTGCAGGGCATATTGGCCGCCACGCACGCTCAGCGTCGATTTACCGATGTTGAACTTGCCGAAGGCAAAAGCGTCCAGAAGCTCGGCGTGACCCAGCATAAGATCGCGGGTTCCCTCAGGCCATTTGTTATTGGGCACCGAGTAAGCGTTCCAGGTTTCGGGCGAGTTGTTTTGGCTCGAACCAAGATAGGCCGCGTCGCCCCATCCCGCGCCGCTGGCGCGCAGGCCGATATTGCCGTAGGTCACGTCGATCTCGGTGAGGATATCGCCGCGATCGCTGATCATGTGGCCCCGGTTGAAGGCTCGGTCGCCGTCATCCTGGTTGCTACTGGTGTTGATCGTATCGCCCGCCGGGTCGATCACCAGGAGGTCATCGATCAGTTTTGCATTCTGCCCGGTGAGGCGGAAGGCGCCGCTGTACTTGATGGTATTGGTCCAGTTGATCTTGAAGACCCGCTCTGATCCGGTTTTTGTCTCCGCCGGTTCGGTCGCCGGCGGGCTTGTCTGGACTTCCTGCGCGGCGGCGGGAGCTGCCGCGGCCACTGCAACGGCTGGCGCTTGAGATGCTTCTGGCTTCGTCTCTTGCGCGGCAAGAGGCGGCAATGCCAGGACGGCCGCGAAACATGCTACGGACAGTAGTCCCGGCAGGATAACGATACGATTCCGGACAACACTCTGAATGGATTGCAAGGAATTTCTCCTTCTTGTGCTGGCTTGCTTGTTGCGCACTGGTCCGGCCGGCCTGGGGCCGGCAGCAAACGGCATAACTCCCCTGAATTGCCATGCCGGAGACTGGCCTCGCCAGACTCCGCATGGTACCACACGGTACCATTACGCCCATGAAACAACGCCGCAACTGGTAAGGTTCATTCCCGGTTTCCGGGCTCGATCCTTTCTGCGGCGCTCTACGCTTTGGTACTCTGTGGTACCTTAAGCATATACCACACGCGCGGAGAGCATGTAAAGTGCATCCTTTGGCCCCGGCAGGAATTTCAGCCCGAAAGATGCAACATTCCAGAACCCGGCCTCTCGCACCGTGAGCCATATCACCCGTTTCCAGACGGTCTCTCCCAAGGGCAACCGGCCGGCGGATCACGCAGGAGGAACATGAAGAGACTGGCTGAAAACACGGCCCCAACGCCTCCTGCCCGCCGGGAGCGGGTTCTTGACGCAGCGACCCAATGCTTTCTCGAGCTTGGATTCGAGCGGACCAGCACGGCCGAGATCGCGCGACGGGCCAGGGTTTCAAAGCGTGAGCTCTACACCTGTTTCAAAGACAAGAGAGATCTGCTCTCAGCCATGATTCGCAAGCTGCAGGGCGAAATGCAAACCAACTTGCGCAAACTCTGGACCTCCACGGAAGAGCCGGAGAAAGTTCTGCCCGAAGCCGCGAAGATTCTTCACGGTTTCATCGTCTCGGAGCACTTCGGCAAACTTCTGCGCATTGTCGCCGCAGCGTCCTATCACGACGCGGAGGTTGCCAGGCAGTTTTACGAGTTGGGACCGAATAGCGGGCGCAAGACAACCGCCAGCTATCTCAAATCCCAGATGAAACAAGGCAGGCTGAAGCAGGCCGATCCCATTCTGGCGGCAGACGATTTTCTCGATCTGGTCGTCGGAGCCCAGTTGATGACAGCGGTCATGCTGGGCCAGACCAAAGGCGAACCTCAACGCCGCAACCGCGTAAAGCACGCTGTGGAGATGTTCCTCGAGACTTATGCTGCCGCTGGCTGAGGAATGCGATTTGCCCTTTCAGGCTCAGGCATTCCATTGCCTGTTCCTTTCAGCCGGAGCCCTGCCTGGTCCCTCGCAAACTTTCTCTCTGTCAAGCTCATAGCAGGAACCGAGCTTCATCGATTGACCTTTTGCGTGATATCCTCGCGGCGTGCATGCTCGCCACGGCATCAAGGCGATCTTCCTGCTGTTCGCCGTCGTCGCATTCGGCCAGCAGCCCAGGTGGGGGTTCGCGCAACCGGCTCAGCCCGATCCTGCGCCCGCTCTTGTCATCTCGGACGTCGGCCAGGGTATTGTGCCCATCGGCGGCGCATGGCAATTTCACACTGGTGACGACCCCCGCTGGGCGCAGCCATCGTGGGACGACTCGGAATGGAACGCCATCCAAACCGATGCCACCTGGGGCGAGCAGGGCTATCCCTCCTACACTGGATTTGCCTGGTACCGCCGCCATTTAGAGATTGTTCCCGCCGCCGGCGAGAGCGGCCAGTTGTGCGTTTTAATCCAGGCGGCGCAGGACGCGTATGAGGTGTACTGGAACGGGAAGTTGATTGGGCACTATGGGAAGTTGCCGCCCCATGCGTCGTGGTATTACAGCCAGTTCGCGCGCTCTTTCCCGCTTAACGGCTCACGGTCGGGTGTACTCGCCATTCGGGTTTGGAAAGCTCCGCTCGACGCATTTGACCCGGCCCAATCAGGCGGCGTGTATCTGCCCGAAATAGGCGATCCCGCAACCATCTCCCTTGGCGTGGATGAAACTGAATGGCAGACGATCAGCGGCGATCTGTTTGACTATGGGCTGATCAACCTGCGCGCCTTCATCGCCTTCCTTTGCCTGGTTCTGTGGTACCGCAACCGGAAGGAATTCCTGTTTGTCTGGGTGGCTGTGTACACGGCTACGCCGGTCGCGATCGATATTCTCAATCGCCTCTTCCGCATTCCCTTGCCCTGGAATGTGGCTCGCGCGCTCAATCAGCCTATTTACGTGCTGTTTCACGTTTCATTGTGGTTTTTGCTGGTTTGGCTGCTGCGGCTGCACGAAAACGAGACTCTGGTCCGCTGCGCCAAGGCACTTGCCTGCGTGGCCATGGCGGCTGGCGTCGGCGACGGAATACTGGCATTCTTCTGGGCCCGGGCTACGTTGTGGATGCAGTGGACCGATGGAGCGCTGGACGCCGTCATCCTGCTTGCCGAGGTCTTTCCACTGGTCGTGATTTTCATCGCATTGCGCCATAAGCTGGACCCCTCCCGCTGGGTGGTTGCATTGAGTGCGCTGCTGTTGCAACTGATCGACACGGCCACGGCCGCCAGTGCGCTGGGCCAGCGCTTCACCCATTGGAGGTTCTTCAACTTCATCAACGACCCGCTGTTTTCCATCAATCAAGTCCACTTTTATCCCGACAAGGTCTGCTCGCTGCTTCTGTTTGCCGCCATTCTCTACGCCGTTTATCGCTATGCGCTGGAGCAGGCGGCCCGGCAGAACGTGATGGAGCATGAGTTGCAAAGCGCGCGCGAGGTGCAGCGGGTGCTGGTCCCTGAAAAACTGCCTGCCCTTGAAGGATTTGCTGTGACCAGCGCCTACCTGCCGGCGATGGAGGTGGGCGGCGACTTCTTTCAGATCATTCCCAATCCCGACGGCTCCACGATGGTGGCCCTGGGCGACGTGAGCGGCAAGGGTTTGAAGGCGGGAATGAGCGTGTCGATGATCGTGGGCGTGTTGCGCGCCGAGGCCGGTTTGACCAGCCCCAGGGAGATGTTGGGCCGCCTGAATCGCAGCCTGGTGGGACGGATGGGCGGAGGGTTCGCCACCGGCATGATCTTCCGCGTGGACAGGGACGGAACCTTCACCTTTGCCAACGCCGGACACCTGCCGCCCTACCTCAACGGACAGGAGTACACGCTGGACGCCTCACTGCCGCTGGGCCTGAGCGCTCGCTCGAACTACACCGAGACGAAAGTGCAACTGCAGCCGGGCGACCAGTTGAGCGTCTACACTGACGGACTGCTCGAAGCTAAACGTCCGGATGGCGAGATGTTCGGTTTTGACAGAATGCATGCCTTGTTCGCAAACCGACCCACGGCGCAGGAGGCCATGAAGGCTGCCATCGACTTTGGACAAGAGGATGACATCACGGTGCTGACCTTTACGCGCCTTGCCGCCGGCGTTGAATCGTCCACTTCGCTGTCGGCGCCCGTCCTTGCGCCCGATTCCGCCGCTACGTAAGATTGCGGGACAGGATGCGATGGCACTGTTCTTCGCGATCTCCCGGAAATGCTTGAGCCGCGCCTCCGCACTGACCTCAGTGAGTAACCGTATAGGTGATTTTCTGAGAAACAATGTTCCCGGCGCCATCGATCGCAACCACCGTGAACGACTGCGAACCCGTTGAACCTGTGTAAACCTTGGTCTTCAGCGTTCCTGTGTTGTATGTGGTTTGCGGCGCATAGATATTGACGCCGCAGAGGACCACGCCGGAGCCGGAGGCTGCATCCGTGCAGGAGTAGGTTGCGTACACAGTTGAACCAACCTTGTACGGCGCGGCCGTAGTGAGCGCGAGACCGTTGACCACTGGAGGCGTGGTGTCAATGTCGATGGGATAGGTGTAGAAATTGGTCGACCAGCTTCCGGTGTTGGGGGCTTGCGTAAACTGCAACTCCTGGGTGCCGGCGCAGTCTTGCGAGTAGTAATGGAGCAGGTATTGGCCGTCAGGCATCGAGGGCAGCTTCTGTACCGCCGGCACAAAGTTGGGCTCGGTGGGAGAGGTGAAGTATCCCCCCGAGCAATCCGCACCGGACGCCAGTACGGTGTCGCCCGCAATCGGCTCGTTGATGGGCAATGGCACGTTGCCGGCAGAAGAAATTCCGTATGTAATGCTCTGGATCGGGGCAGGTATATAGCTGGCGGCTCCGGGCAAGGGCACCAGGTTTTTCCCGCTCTGCACATAGGCGCCTTTGGTGAAGTTTGGCGCTACGGTGGCGAAGTATACATTGGGCGTCCTGGTGTTCACCCAGTGATCCGGCAATTCGCCTGCCACAAACACTGATGTCAGATCCTCCGGCACTCCGAACACACTGATGAACGTAGAGTTGGGATGCGCCGTCTGCCCCGAGCCGCCAAATCCGCCTGGCCCAGTGAAGCTATCGAGCAGATTCTGCGGACACGGCAACTCCGCCAGCGAAGGATCGAACGTGCAGTTGCCTCCGTTGCTTACCGACCAGTCCTCGCTGGCCATCAGGAGACCGATGCCTTCATGCAATGCCTGCCCGGCCCCCGTGTAGATGTTCGGCAAGGTGAAGGGCGGCCCGTCGAAGATGTCCTCGATCACCTCATTCGCCAAGGTCGAGACAGGGCAGTTGGCGCCTGCCAGAGGGTTGCCGTCAAGATTGCATTCAAGCGTGTAAAGCTTGCAGGCCGGGTTGCCGTTGGGGAGCGCCTCACCTGTGTGGATAAGGCACTGGGAGGTCGCGAAAGACGTCTGGGGCACAAAGGCTGACTGAAACGAAGTTGGATCGACGGGGAAATCGCCACCTACCGGCGAGGCCCCGGATGTATTCTCAGTCAACGTATCCGCCGCGTTCGCCTTGCCCAGATCGTAGACAAGGCCAACCTGCTGCCCGGTCGCCGTATTGAAGCTGAATGTCTGCGTCAATCCTTGCGGCGTGGAGCCGGCGGTAATCGGATTGCCCGAAACCTGGGCGGGGCCCGTCACAGGTCCTTGCATGCAGTTCGTGGTCAGGAAGATCGTGGAGCCGATAGCGTCTCCTCCTTCGTCCGTCAACGCAATGGTCACGTTTTGCGGCTGGCCCGTGGTGAGAAGCTGGGGACTGATATCAATTGGCGGCACGCCTCCGGCGTAATCAAGGGTTGGCCCGTTTGTTCCCAGCTCATAAGTATCCGGGTCCTGGCCATAGAAGCTTTGAGCGCTGCCTTGATAGGTGGAGTTAAAGCAGTTATTCGTGTACTGCCCCTCTCCAGAATTCTGATAGTCAGTCGCAGGGCACACATTCACCGGAGTGCCGGCCGCGCCGCCCTGGGGCGTCACGGAAACAAAGATATTGTTGTCTACAAGAAGGTTCCCGCCCGCCTGCAGTGCGTTCAAGGAGTTCAATTGAGGCGCTGTCCCCGAGCTGTTCATCAAGGGTCCCGATAATGTCGCGACAAACGGAGATGTGCTGCAGGTAAGATTCAGCGTCGTCGAATTGAAGGCATACGGCGTCGAGTAGCTCGAACTTGAAAGCGACTGCCCTCCATCCACCGCGCCGAATAGTTGAATGTTCGTCTGGGCATCTGACGTCTTCGCGCACAGAGTCAGGAAACATGCGATTGCGAGAAACAGCGGGGAGAACTGGATTCTCATTGAATTGCCTCTCCTTGGGCCGGCGGCGCAACTGAAAAATCACCGTCTGCCGTGATCAAAAACGCGTGGCGTTACTTGCGGGATGCGCAAGACAGCAACCTCTCCAACGAGGCGCAGGTGAGCGGGAATCTGGCTAAGTTCGACACACGGGCGTCGCGAGTCTGGCGCCATGGTGTGGCCGCACTTATTGGCCGCTCGCGGCAGACCTGACCCTCGGCTGAATGCCGGAACCGGGCATTGCAAAACTATGTGATGACCTCATCGCAGGCGGGGGCCCGGAAACCGGGGAAAAAAGGCCCAATGCTGACAGAAACGACAGCGAACACACCTACTCCCATATACGTCTAGCTCAATTAGTTGCCGTTGTCAATTGCGGCGGGTCAGTACACTATGCCCGAGATGCCGCCAGATCGGAGATCGGCTTGCCGGGGCGGCCGTGCGCAGCTCCGCGGGACAAAAACTCATCATTCATTTTGCATCCTTCCCTCCGATCTCTAACTCTTATGTAAATATGGCTTTCGATGGTCCGTTGACGATTGATCGAGTAACAGGCAAAGCCGCCGGAACGCGAATTGTGCGCCTCAGCGGTCCTCTGACATTGGCCAATATCTTTGAGCTTCAGGCGCAATTTCGCAATTCCGAGCCCGTTCCACTTACCATTCTCGATCTGGCTGGAGTTCCCTACATGGATTCGGCGGGAATGGGCCTCGTTATCAACTACCACGTGCATTGCCAGAACAGGGGTGGGCGGCTGGTTGCCGTGGGCGTTAGTCCTCGCGTTTTGGAACTCTTCAAAATCACGCGCGTGGACTCAGTGATTTCGATGGCAGCCACCACAGATGAAGCAGAGTCGCTCGATTAGATCGAATTCTGGATGCCGCATGGATCCGCACCGCGCTTTCTAACGGTACGACCACCGTGCAAAACGACATGCGCCTGGGCGCAGGTCTGGCATTGTCTTTTTGAGAGGTCGGTAAAGGGGAGCGAAACAATGCGTGATTCGGTGCCTGCAAGAGCTGCGCTTTGCAGGCATTTCTATGCGCTCGCGTAGGCAATCCGGCCCTCGCAGATTGTCCAGCGCACCTTACCGAGCATTGTCCAGCCGTCGAAGGGTGTGTTTTTGGCCTTCGATTTCGAGTCCGTAGCCCGGAAGGTCCACTCTGCTTTGGGGTCGAAGACGACCACATCGGCAATGCTGCCGGCAGTGAGCGTGCCCCGGCCCTTCATGTTCAGCAACGCCGCGGGCTGCGCGCTGAGCAGGCTCAGGGCGCGCCCCAGCGGCAGCCTCCACTCGCGATGCAGCCAATAGAGCACCAGGCCGAGGCTTGTTTCCAGGCCGGTGATTCCGTTGGGCGCGCTGTCGAACTCCACTTCCTTTTCGTGCATGGCGTGCGGAGCGTGGTCAGTGGCGATGGCATCTACCACCCCATCCATAATGGCTTCGATCATGGCGTCGCGGTCGGCGGCCGAGCGCAGCGGCGGGCACATCTTGGCGTGCGTGTCGTACTGGCCCACATGCTCGTCGGTGAGCAGAAAATGGTGCGGCGTCACCTCGCAGGTCACGCGCAGGCCGTTGCGCCGCGCCTGCCGCACGGCGGCTACTGAAGCGGCCGTGGAAGCATGGGCCACGTGCAGATGAGCGCGCGTGTCGCGCAACTCGGTCAGCAGCCGGATATCGCGCTCCACAATTGCCGACTCGGCTTCAGCGGGCATTCCCCGCAGCCCCAGCCTGAACGAGACCGGGCCAAGGTTCATGGCGCCGCCCTGCGTCATGCGCGTGTCTTCGGCGTGCTGGATGACGCTCAGGCCCACGCGTGCCGCGGCCGCCAGAGCCTCGCGCATCACCGAGTCGCGCAGGATGGGCAGGCCGTCGTCGGAGACGGCGACAGCTCCAGCCGCCTTCAGCGCCGCGTAATCGTTGATCGCCTCGCCCTTCGATCCGCGCGTAGCTGCCGCCACGGGAAAGACCCGCGCGTGCGCTCCCCGCTCCGGGGCCTGCATCCAGCGTGTGATCTCAGGCGAATCGTTCACTGGCGTGGTGTTGGGCATGGCCGCCACTGCAGTAAAGCCGCCGGCTACCGCGGCCGCGGTTCCGGTGGCGATGGTTTCCTTGTGGGTCTGGCCCGGCTCGCGCAGATGCACGTGCATGTCAATGAGCCCTGGGGAAACCACGAGCCCTGTCGCATCGAGCCGCTCGGCGCCGTTGGCCTGCTTCAGCTTGCCCGGCCCGGCCACTTCGGCCACGCGGCCATCCTTGAGCAGAATGTCCTTCGCAGCGTCGATGCCGGCAGCGGGATCGACCAGACGCCCTCCGCAAATCGCCAGTGAAGTCATGCGCTCACCTCCACCTGCTGCGCCGCTGCCGCCAGCGCCCGTTCCACCACCGCCATGCGGATGGCCACGCCGTTGGTCACCTGCTGGAGAATCGCCGACTGCGGCCCGTCGGCCACGCCCGCGGTGATTTCCAGCCCGCGGATAATCGGCCCCGGGTGCAGCACCACCGCACGCGGCGCGTAGGCGGCCAGGCGCTGGCCGGTCAACTGGTACTTCGCCTTGTACTCATTCAGATCCAGTTGCAGCCCGGCGAGCCGCTCGGCCTGAATCCGCAGCATCATCACCGCATTCGATTCTTCGAGCGCCTTCTCGAAATCGCGCTCGATGTCGATGCCCGGTCCGGCATTTCGGGCAAGCTCGGGCAGCAGCTCTTTGGGCCCGCAGAGCACCACGCGCGCGCCCAGCCGCGGCAGCAGCAGCATATTCGAGCGCGCCACGCGGCTGTGCAGGATGTCGCCGGTAATGCTCACCGTGACCCCGGCCAGCGTCCGCTCGTCGACCGCCTCGGCCCCGGGGCGCAGATGCTGAAGGATGGTCCGCAGATCGAGCAGCGCCTGCGTCGGATGCTCGTGCATTCCGTCGCCCGCGTTCAACACCGGCAGCCGCGTCGCAGTCTCCAGCAGCCACGGCGCCCCCGAGGAGTTGTGGCGCAGGATGATGGCCTCGGCGCCGAGCGCCTTTAGCGTCAGCCCCGTGTCCTTCAGCGACTCGCCTTTCTCAATGCTCGAGCTCAGGCTCGAAACCAGCGCGGTGTCGGCGCCGAGCGCCTTCGACGCCAGCTCGAAGCTGGTGCGCGTCCGTGTTGACGACTCGTAAAAGAGCAGCGCCACGCGGCGCTTGGCCACGAGATTTTGGCGCTCCAGCGGGTCCATCCGCTCCAACTCAGTGGCGCGCGCCAGAAGGCGGCTGACGCCCTCCACGGTCAGATCCATCACCGAGAGCAGCGAGCCGGGATGGCAAGCGGAGAGCGAAGGTGGCGCCGGGGGCGTTTGAAGCCGGCGTCGAACGGGGGTCGTAGCTGCGTTCATACAAGAACCTGCACGGAGCACCGGGCTCCGGTCTGTTTAAATCGTGGGTGCCCAGGCCTGCTGGGGTTCCACAGTGTGCTGTATCCCGAAGCAGTATGCTTTACCCCGAAGCAGCCGCTGTCAAGCGGTTTTTCCGCAGTCCCCGATCATCGAAGTTCCTGGGAAACAGTCTTTGCTTCCTGGGCTCGCAGCTTGCAACTCAAGTGCTCGGGAGCGTTTGCAATGCACGAAATCAGAAAAGGCGGCACAGGGCGTGGGGGGAACACGCCGAAGGCTTTCGTCAATCAAGCGGTTTCATGCTCCACCAGCAGCACCTCCTCGGTGGCGTCAACTTCAGCTGAATTTCACTTCAACGATTTCCCGGATGCTGGTGGGCACGCGCCGGCCCACGTAGGTTGCTTCGATCGGCAGCTCCCTGTGGCCGCGGTCGATCAGGACGGCCAGTTGAACGCGCCTCGGCCTGCCGTAGTCAAACAGGGCGTCGAGCGCGGCCCGTATGGTGCGCCCCGTATAAAGCACGTCGTCGCAGAGCACCACATCGCGGCCGTTCACGTCGAAGCCGAGGGCTCCCGGGGTCAGCACCGGCCGCGCGTCCTCAGTGGTCAGATCGTCGCGGTAGAAATGGATATCCAGAACCCCGGTATCCACGGTTCGCTTCTCGATGCCGCCGATCAGCCGGCCCAGCCTTTCAGCCAGCGGGACGCCGCGCCGCTTGATTCCGACCAGCGCCAGGTCGTCGCTGCCGTTGCTCTTCTCGACGATCTCGTGCGCCAGGCGGACCAGCGTCCGCTCGATCTCCGAGGCCGACATCAGCCGGCCCTTGATTCTGAAGCCGGACTTGATCACCAATTCGTCCATGATGTTCTCAAGCGGATCATACGAGGGGTTGGCATTTGCGGGCAAGTTGTGGAGAAGCGGCATGATCTGCCCCGCCGTCGCACGGCGCCTGAAACCTGCCATCTGAAATCTGAATCCTGAAACCTGTCAAAGCATCGTCCGCCGCGAATGAGCCGTCATCCGCGCCGCCAGAGCGCCTCCGGCCGCAGCCACCCCCAGCTCCGCCGCAACCAGCAATCCAATCGCTCCCAAGACCCATCCTCCGCGTCCCTCCGGAGCAAGCAGCCAGCTTTTGGCCTCCGCAATGGTTTGCGCGTCGACTCCCATGGATCCCCATTGCTGGGCAATTTGGCCGTTCACCATGTTCTGCCAGAAGTCATCGAACAGCCTGCCTTCGTGGAACCAGAAACGCAAAAGAAAGAGCGTCAGACCTGAAGTCGCGGCCGCGGTCCAGCCGCCCAGGATTCCCGTTACCAACCCGATCCGGGCCCCCGCTCCGATGGTGATCCACGCCGGCTTGTCCTTGCGGAGGTAAAGGATCACGGACCAGGTCCCGGCCAGGCCCATCAGAAGCAAGCCAAGAACTCCGACCGGCGAAAGCATGGAACACAGAATCCCGGCGGGAATTGCCAGCGTGAGGGCGGTGCGCAGGGCGGCCTTCCAGCGAACGCTGCCGGCATCCCGAACCGGCTCGCGCCCATCCTCCGGCTGGCCCGGAGTGCCCCCGTTTTCTCCCGAGTAGACAATCTGCGGCAGCCCGCACACGGGGCAAAACCGGCCCCCCTCGGGCATATTCTGGTGGCAGCGGTCGCAGATCGTTTCCATCATCATTAAACCTATCGTATCGGACCCGGTTCAGACACGCACTCGCCCGCCGCACTTCGCGGATTCCATGCCAGACCTCTTGTTTCTCAATACCCTCGCCACGCTATTGTTCTTGCGGCCAGGGTGGAAACCTTCCATCAACGAGATCGTCGAGATCAGTTCCGCGCCGCATGCGGCCACTGGCCGATCTGGCCGCGATTTCCCGGCTTGCGGCCTTGTCACCGGCGCCCCCTAGGAATCGCTACGGACAACCTCCGTTGCCCGGTGCTACAATCCTCACGACTTCCGTCCGAAGGAGGAAACATGACCGCAAAGTCACGACATTTCTGCCTGCTCGCGGCTGCTCTGGCTGCCGCTGCACTGATCTACTTGCCGGCATTCGCCGCCGGCCAGGCCGCCGCGGCTGCACCCCAGGCGAAGACCATTCCGCCGGGCGCGGTCTGGGTTCTCGAAAAGACCACCAAGCTCAGCAACCTCACAATCGGCGAAAACGCCTTTATCATCCCTACGAACGGCTACAGTGTGACGCTCACCGTCAATGGCGTTGAAAAGGACATTCGCCCCGGCACGTACACGGGGGATGTGGTTGTCACCTCAACCGCTACGAATCTTTTCAAGTACTTTACGCTGAACCATAAGTTCCGCCAGGCGCTCTACCTCGACAAGAGCGGTGTGGTCGAAGACAAATCCGTACTTGCCGCGGCCGGACCTTACAAGCTCAGCGATGGCGTTCTCAGCGGAGCTCATATCACCTCGGCAGGCGACAACTTCAACGGCATTTTTGTCGCCGGCGGCACCTACACGATCAAGAACCCCGTGATCGACTTCACCGGCAACGGCGCCGATGACTTCGACGGCTACGGCGCCGCCATCATGGCCGAAGGCAAAGACACGACCATGATTGTCGATGGAGCCCACGTCAAAAGCCATGGCGCGGGCAGGCCTACCATCGTTGCCACCCGCAACAGCAAGGTCATCGTCAAGAACTCCGTTCTTGAGTCCACCAACGGCGTCCTGCCCGCGGACTATGTTCCCAACGTCTCGCTGGGCGAGATGCGCGCTGTTCCCTGGATGCTGGGGCTGAACGGCAACGCCCGGGCCACGCTGCAGCTCGGCAACTACACAAGCGCGTACTTCATCAACACGTCGGTCGCCGATGAGAGCTGGGCCCTGCTCAGCGCCGATGGCGATGACGAGAACCAGGAAAAAGTCACTGATGGCCGGCCGAAAGGAAACCTGATGGCCGTCAACTGCAAGCTCACTGACACGGGCGGCGGCGGGTACGGCAACTACTTCACGGCTTCGTATTACGGCACCGAGATGAATGTCGGCGATTATGCCACCATCGGCGGCGCCACCTATGCCGACAGCGATCCCGACGTAATCGCCAAGCTCAACGCCGACCTGGGTTGGGGCCTCACGCCAGCAGAACTCAAGGCCTTGCCAAAGAAATCCACTCACATCGTTTCGGGCCGTTTCGGCGCCATGGTGCAAAGGCCCATGAATGTTTCAGGCGGCACGGTGATCGATGCTGCCAAGGCCATCTTTCTGGTCAAGGGCGCCTCGGCCACCATCACCGTCGACGGCTCCAAGGGCGCCAAGCTCAACTCCAAAAACGGCATCATCCTCCAGATCCTCGAGAATGACGACCCCATGGGCATCAGCGCCATCTATCACGAGCCTGTCGACCCTGAGAAGGCGGCGGACTTCGACGTTACCGCCCCCGGCAAATCCGATCTCGTCGCCAACTTCTCGAACATCACGCTGAAGGGCGACTTCTACAACGGCTTTCCCGGCGGCCACAACAATACGAAAGCGAACCCCGGCCCCGATGAAGGCGGCGCCTCCGCCCCGGGCGGCGTAGCCATTGATACGGGCGCCGGCGCTCCCGGCGGCGCTGGAGCTGGAGCACCCGGCGGCGGCGCCCCCGACGGCGGCGGAGGACCGGGTGGTCCTGGCGGAAGCTCGGTGGGTGAGAACCTGGTGCTGACGCTCGACCACTCCAAGATCACAGGCGTTATCACAGCCTCCCGCGCACGGCACGCCAAGCCCATCATCACGTCCCTCGACTACAAGATGCTCGGTGAAGTCACCAACAAGCCCGGCCCGGCGGTCAACAACGGCGTGCTGCTCACCCTGAACAACTCCACCTGGACAGTGACCGGCACGTCGTACCTCACGAGCCTCAGCCTCGGCGCAGGCTCTGAGATCAAAGCCCCGGCGGGGAGCAAGGTCGCCATGACAGTCGACGGCAATCCAAAAGCCATCAGCCCCGGAAGCTACAAGGGCAGCATCGTCATCAGCGTGTCGAAGTAGTCGACCGGATCGTTGTAGCGCGTCATCTTCTCAACCGTGACCCACCCCAACGAGCGGATCATGTTCGTTGGGGTGGAGTACATGCCGCCTTTCACCCAGCCAAAAAGATTCCAGTAAATCAGCCCAAAAGATTCTTGTTAATCCAAGTGGTTCGCTTCGGCCCATTCGCGCTGTTGCAATCCTGCATTCACCATTCTGTAAATGCGCGCCTGTATCCTCGGGCAGTCGGAAATCGGAAATCCTGGGCCCTTCGCAATCCGGGGAGGATCGATGCGAACTTCCGAATGGATTCAGGGAGGCTTTGTTGCTCTTATAGCGGTGGCGGCGTGGATGGTTCCACTCTCGCGCCGCCGACGATTGACGGTCACCATTCTTGCCGCGTGCGCCCTGGCCGCCGTTCTTCTGTCCCGCTGCTCGGCAAAACTTCTCGCGCCGGTCCCGTCTTCGATCCTCCGCGACTGGCTGCCGATTTTCATCACCCTCATTCCTTACTGGCAAACCGGCCAATTCTTCACTGGACCGAACGACAAGTTTCAAGCCTGGCTGATCGCCTCTGACCGGTGGCTCTGGAAGACCTCGCCGCGCAGCACGTCGAGATTCGGCCGCGCCGTGCGCCTCACCCTGGAATGGGCCTATGCGCTCTGCTATCCGATAGTGCCTCTCGGACTGGGGATGCTTTACATAGCAGGACTAAGGCGGGATGCGGACGTCTTTTGGTTTCTGGTTCTTTTACCTACGTACATCTGCTACGTCATCACGCCTTTTTTCCCCGCTCTGCCGCCTCGCAGCGTGGATGCGAGCGGCAAGCCTTCGAAAACCACGAAGAGCCGCATCTTCAATCTCTGGCTTCTCAAGCATGGGAGCATTCAGGCGATTTCCTTTCCCAGTGCCCATGTGGCTTCGGCATTTGGCGTGTCGCTGATGCTGTGGCACTATCTTCCGCTGGCGGGAACGGTCTTCCTCGTTATCGCTCTCTGGATCGCAATTGCGGCGGTTGCGGAGGGTTATCACTACACTGTCGACGTGGTCCTGGGAGCCGTCGTGAGCCTGGCGGTTTATTTTGCCTGGCGTGCCGGGTCGATTCCCAGCAGTCTCGTTACCGCGCCTGCGATCGCTTTGGTTGCGCTGCGCTGAGCCCTGCCGTCCTCGCGCGGAAGGAAGAGCGACGAGAGCACCTTTACGCCGAGCGGCAGACGGGCAGCAGCCCCCGGCGTGGCCGGTGGAAAGAACCTCTCGAGAGCCTCGCGGGGATGATCCCGCACAAGATCGATCATCGCCACCCGGTGCACGCAGCTCACCGTGCAGAACGGCGCGCACTGTTTCTTGGTCGAGTATTCGCGTTCCAGGTCCGCAGCCGAGTACTTCTCCAGCGGAATCGCCGGGTACCCACGCTGCTGCGAACAGTAGTGCACCAGCCCGTCCTCGCAGATATACAGGTAGCGGCTTCCTGCGCGGCATTGCCACTCATTGGGCAAACCGGCAAACAGATTCTTCTGGAAGAGATTGTCGAAAGCCAACGCCCAGAAGCCCGGCTTGCGCTCGCTCTGAATCTGCTCGTAAACAGCGCGGTCCGCTTCCGGCAATGACCTCAATTGCCCACCGTGATCGTGAATGGCGCCGACGGTGGTGTCAAACCCGAGCTCCAGCGCGCGCCGCGTGATGGTCAATGCATCCTCGGCGTGGCTCACGCCCGCGCCGACAACCGAATTGATGCTGACGTCAAACCGGGCATATTCGGCGAGCCATTCGAGCTTCCTGTCGAGCACCTTAAGGCTCTTCTTCGAAACCTCATCGGGAGCGACATTGTCGATGCTGATTTGCAAGTGCTCGAGGCCGGCGCGATTCAGAAGCCGGATGCGCTCCGGGCTCAGAAGGTAGCCGTTGGTGATGATGGTGGCAATGCGGCGATGGCTGCGAATGCGCCGTATCAGCTCATCGAGCTCGGGGTGCAGCAGCGGCTCGCCGCCGCTGAACGTAATGATTTCAGTCCCAAGAGCCGCAAGAAGATCGATGCGGCGCAGCATCTGGGCAGTGGGCACAGGCTTGGAAACTTTGTCGTACTCATTGCAATATCCGCAGGAAAGATTGCACCGCCGCGTGGGAATGATATGGGCAAGGATGGGGTGGCGGGACGACTTCAGGGAGCGCGCGATCATCTGCGCCTGGCGAAAGCGCCGCGGAAACGCCCGGATGTTCCTCAATCCCCGTGCAAGAGTCATTTTGGCTCCCCCGGTTCTTAGACGCGAAAAATCGGATGAGAGATGCGATGAGAGGAGATGCCGGCCGGGCCCCGCCGGCTGCGCTTGCCGGCCTTTGCCCTGACCCCCGAATCCTGTAACTCTCGTTCTCTGATCCCGGATGCAGCTACAATCGAACCAAAGCAACCGCAAAAATCTCCTCTGCAGGAAGGACGACTCCATGACCAAATCGCTCACCAGGCTATTCCTCATCGGGGCAGCCATCGCAACCTCGCTCACTCTGGCGCAGGCGCAGGCTCCGGGGGGCGCGTCCGGCCAGCCCAGCGGCTCTCCAGCAAAAATCGTGGGCTCCTACCAGGTGACCCTCAAGTTTCCCAAAGCCTCGCCCACTGTCCAGCTCACCTTTTGCAAAAGCGGCGAGCCGTTCGCAGGCGCCTGGGTTGAAGATGGCGGCCAGAAGCTGGTGGGAGAGATGTACAACAAGAAGATCGAGGGCGGCCAGTACATCTTCACGGTCAAGGCCGGTCCGGGAATCTGGGATTTTTCCGTGACCTCCGACGGCCAGACATTGAAGGGAACTGTGACCGGCGACGGCGCCACCTCGCCTTTTGAAGGCCCCAAAGTGAAGCTCGACAAGGAATTCTGCAAGGAATAGCAACGCGCGTAACCTGCATTTCTTTCGACGGCGTGGGTCGGGAGACCCACGCTACAGCCGGCTGGGAAGCCGGCGCTACAAAGAGATCGCGCTAACTTGCTGACTCGCTCAGTTCCCGAGCCGCCTTGAGAAAATGCAGCGCGCGGATCAGGTAGCTCTTCAGGTCCTTGCGGTGCACCACCGCGTCGAGGAAGCCCTTCTCCAGCAGGAACTCCGAGCGCTGGAAGCGCTCCGGCAGCTTCTGGCGGATGGTCTGCTCGATCACGCGCGGCCCGGCAAAGCCAATCAGCGCTCCGGGCTCGGCGATGTTCAGGTCGCCCAGCATCGCAAAGCTGGCGGTTACGCCCCCTGTTGTCGGATTCGTCAATACACAGATGTACGGCACGCGGGCGTCATCGAGTTGCCCGAGCGCGGTCGAAATCTTGGCCATCTGCATGAGGCTCACGACGCCTTCCATCATGCGCGCGCCGCCTGAGGCAGCCACGATAACGAGCGCCTTGCGCTCCTCTCGCGCGCGGTCCACGGCGCGGGCGATCGTCTCGCCCACAACGGCGCCCATCGAGCCGCCGATGAAGCCGTACTCCATGGCGCTCACCACCGCGGGGTGGGGCCCGAGCAGGCCAACGGCATTCAGCACCGCGTCCTTCAGCCCGGTCTGCTCCTGAGCACTGCGCAGCCGTTCCTTGTAGGACTTCACGTCACTGAACTCGAGCGGGTCAGTCGAGCGCAAGCCGGAGTCAACCAGCTCGTAGCCCGGCTCGAGCAGCATGTCGATCCGTTGCCGCGCAGTGAGCTGAAAGTGATGCTCGCACTTGGGGCAGACATGCAGATTAGCTTCAAGATCGGCCTTGAAAACCGTGGAGCGGCAGCCTGCGCACTTGATCCACAGTCCCTCAGTGCGAACATTCTTTGCCGCCCCGGGGGCCGCGGACCCGCCCTGTGCGCCATTGGGGTGCCCGCTGCGAGCTGATCCCGCGCTCGTCTGCCCCTTGGCAGACGCAAGATAGTCCCCGTCCTCTCGCGTGAACCAGCTCATTCATTCTCACTTAGGCCGATTTCGGCCGCCGGCCCGGCCTCCGCCGCTTTTTCAACGATACAGCATCGAGTGGGCGGGAACCGGTGTGTCCGGCGCTGGCATCCACTCTGCGGCTACACCGGGTTCCCTGTCACCTGAACCCCGTCACCTGAAACCTGTCACCTAGTACTCAATGCCCCGCTGAGCGAGGACTCCATGCTGATAGGCGTGTTTTACCTCGCGCATCTCGGTCACTGTGTCAGCGAGCTCTACGAGCAGCGGATGTGCGTTGCGCCCGGTCAGGATCAGATGCAGCATCTCCGGCTTTCCTTTGAGCGCCTCGACCACCACTTTCACGTCGAGCATCCCGTAGTTGATCGCATAATTGATCTCGTCCAGCACAATCATGTCCCAGTCGCCGGAAACGATCGCATCGCGCGCCTCTGCCCACGCGGCCTCGACCAGGCGGACATCCTCGGGATCTGTTTCGGCTCCGCCCACCTTCACAAACCCGCGGCCCATCTGCCGGATGACGAAGTTTTGTCCGAACGGCTGGACAGCGTCCAGCTCGCCGTAGTGCCACGAACCTTTGAGGAATTGGAGCACCAGGACGCGCATCCCATTACCAACGGCGCGCAAGGCTGTGCCCAGGGCCGCGGTGGTTTTGCCCTTGCCGGGACCGGTGTTGATCAGGATCAATCCTCGCCGCGAGTCAGTCATATAGGTGTCAGGTTACAGGTGTCAGGTGGTCAGTTGCTGGTGCCAGGTTTCAGGTTGCCCAGATGTCGATGCTAAAACCTGTCACCTGTAACCTGTAACCTGTAACCTGTCACCTGCTCAGTGTCCAGAGTGGTACGGATGGCCCGAGAGAATTGTAAACGCCCGATAGATCTGCTCGGCGATGACCAGCCGCGCCAACGAGTGCGCCAACGTCATGGGCCCGAGTGAGAGCAGCAATTGTGCCCGCTTCCGGGCAGCATCCGACCAGCCATCAGCCGGGCCGACGGCAAATACCGTATGCTGGACTCCCTCGTCGCGCCGGGCCCCGATCCAGGCAGCCAGAGCCTCGGAGCTCATCTGGCGGCCACGGCTGTCTAGCGTTGCCAGCACGGGAGCTGTCCGGCCCTTTTGTCTCTCGAGCCACTCCAGCAGAGCTTCCTCGCTGCGGAACGCTTCGGCCCCGCAGGAAACATGCACGGCTATCCGCCGGAGGTAATCCTGCGAGAGTGGCTCAAATCGATCCCCTGCGCCGGCACGCGCGCCTATGTGAGCCAGAGTTAAGCGCATAAGCGAGGATAGCGCAGCAGACCTTCACGCCTGGAAGACTCTAAATCGGACTAAAACACTCCACTTTCTCATAGAAGCGCGTTTCCGACATTCAGAATGGTGAAGCGCGCTATCGAGCGGACCGATACCAGCCAGGACAAGACCATTTGTTTTCAGCCGCTAAGGGCAGATTGGCGAGCTCATCAGGAATGGCATTGTAAATGCAGTGCGAGGTTGGTCCTGCAGCTTCAAAGCGGGATAACAGGCTTCCCCAAAGCTTGACATACACACAGAGGGTGCCCGAACGACTCGCGCACGCGGCAGCTCGTCTTGCAGCGCGGCATGGACCAAGCCCAAGAGCCGCGGATTTCTGCATCAGCCAATGCGAGACAGTTTCTGACTCTTTTCTGTTCGTAACGTGACGCAAGTGCCTTTTTAAATGGCTCGCGCAGTCCTCAGGTACATTGCGCAGCAGTCTTTTTTGGGCGGATCGATCAAGATCCTGCCGGGGCTCTAAGCCCACAGAAAAGTTGGAGGTTACACAATGCGGTTTTTCCGAGTACGCGCAATGGTCTTGGCGTGGAGCGCAATCACGCTTGCCGCTCTCGCCGCGTTTCTCGTCATTCCGGCCGCCTCCGGACAGGGCATCATCTACGGCGGCATCACCGGAAGCGTCACCGACTCGACAGGCGCGGTCATCCCCAATGCAAACGTTCAGGCCCGAAATGACGCCACCGGGATTGAGCTCCAAGCGATTACCAACAACCAGGGCGTCTTTCTGATCCCCAATGTGCCCATCGGTGCTTACACGCTGACCACCACTGCGAGTGGATTCACCAACAGCTCGCTGAGCAACATACACGTTGTGGCAGGCAATCAAACTCCGCTCACAGTGACGATGCGCGTTGGGGGGACAGAGGAAACAGTTCAGGTGGAGAGCTCCGGAGCCGCCGTGATCAACACGGAGTCACCCCAGTCCGAAACCTCGATCGATACGGAGCAGCTGGAGTCGGTCCCGGTCGCCGGCGGTGTGGACAACGTCGCACTGGCGGCGCCCGGGGTGACGATCCAGCATAACCAGACATCCAATGTGAACGGCGCGGGTATTTCCGTCAACGGGCAGCGGGAGCGCTCGAACAACTCGGAGATCGACGGCCAGACGAACAACGACAACTCGATCGGGGGCCCCAGCTTCTTCTTCGAGAATCAGGACGCACTGCAAGAGGTGCAGGTGGTTACCGCCGACATGGGCGCTCAATATGGGCGCAACATGGGCGCGATTATCAATTACATCACCAAGTCGGGAACCAACAGCTTCCACGGCTCCGGGTTTGAAAACTACCTCGGGTCGTGGGGATCTTCGCTTTTGCAGAGCCAAAAGGGCACTCAGTACGGCTTTTGCCCGGGTGGCTCAACCGCGGCCTTCGCCAGCGCCAATGACTGCGTCCTTCCTACGACTCCGCGCTTTATCTTGAACACCTGGGGCGGAACACTGGGCGGACCGGTGATCAAGGACAAGATGTGGTTCTTCGGCAGCACCTTCTGGGCGCACGAGCATCAGTCCGGCGGGTTCGCTTCATCCGGCACGGGACTATTTCCCACTCCGACGGGACTGACACAGTTGCAAGCCGCCTTCCCCGACAATCCGGCAACGGCTGCCCTTACCGCGAACGGGCCCTACTCCATCACCCTGGGCAATCCGGTCCCGGTGGCAAGCACGGCCGAGATGCTTTCGGTTACCGACGGCGTCACAACCAGCAGCATTCAAGTGGCAGCGGTTGGCCGCAACTTTACCGAGGCGGTTCTTGACCAGGAGGAACTGGGAAGGCTGGATTACCAGTTCACCAAAAAAGACCGGCTCTATCTGCGCTATAACTATCAGAACAACCCCTGGCTACCGGCATGGTATCTGTACTCCCCCGCGGGCATTGCGACCGGCGGAATCTCCCAGGTGAATGGCATCACGCACGAGGTGGGCGGCGACATCACGCATATTTTTACCCCCAGCATGACCAATCAGGCGCGCTACGCATTCCAGCAGTCGAAGATCGGCTTCTATGGCTTCGGCATTCCCAGCTGCACAGACGCCGATCTCAGCACCTGCTCATCACTTGTGACGCTGAGCCTGGGCACAGAGGGATCGGCATACGGATACGGAGCGGATTCCTTCGTCACTCCCGGCTCTCTTCCGGAGGGGCGCGACGTGAAGGTCAACCAGGTGCAGGACAACGCAACCTGGACCAAGGGCAGGCACACCATCTATTTTGGCGGGGAATTTGATTACCAGGACTCGCCCAACTTCGGGCTTCCGTTCATCCAGGGCGCATTTGACTTCACGCCGGGCGCAGTTACAGGCAGCACTTGTACCAACGGCCTTTCGTGCTTCTTGCAGGGATCTGGCACGCTGACTCTGGCCGCGGGCAGCACTACCGTTCCGTTCAAGGAAAAGGACATGGCCTTCTACTTCCAGGACAACTGGAAAATGATGAGGGGCATGACCGTCAATCTTGGCCTGCGCTACGAGTTCTTTGGCCAGTCGGTGAACCTGCTGCATGACGAAAGCGTGGCGCAGCAAACCGGGCCGAATCCATTCTGGGACACCACCCTGCCGCTCTCTGCAACCACCTATCCGTACACCAACCCGAACTACAGAAACGTAGAGCCGCGCGTCGGATTGGCCTACAATCCGTCCCGGTGGCCCAAGATGGTCGTGCACGCCGGTTTCGCCATCAACGCCGACCCTGCGTTTTACAACATCTTCCTGAATGCGGCCCAATCCGCACCGCTCGTCAATCAGAACACCATCTTCTGCAACGGCACCACAGTCAATTGCATCCCTACGGGAGGGCTGACGACGCCAACCGTGCAGGCGGCCGATCTCCAGTTCCTGCCCACCGGCCTGGATCCGCGCGTCGATCCGCAGTACGTGATCCCGAATAACTTCAAAAATCCGTTGACGGAGACCTATACCTTCGGCGTGCAGTACCAGGTGGCGCCCTCGGCCGTATGGGACGTTCGCTATGTGGGCGCTCATACCTTCGGCCAGTTCCAGGCGCTGAATGCCAACCCGGATATTCTCGACGTGCAGAGCGCCTTCCCGAATTACGGCGCCGGAGTCAACGTCTGCATGGATCCAACGGCCATCGGCTACGGTCGGCCGGATTGCAACTACGATCTGGAAATCGAGACCGGCAACACGACGTTCCAGATCTACAACGCGCTGCAGTCCACAGTCACGTTCCGCCAGTTCCGCAACACGGTTACCGGAACGGTCTCCTACACCTACAGCCGCGCCATCAGCAACACCAGTGAGATTTTCAGCTCGGGCATTAGCGGCGGGGCCACCGGCGGCAATAGCAGCCCCTATGCGATGGACCCGCTCAATACGGATCTCGGGGAGCGCGGTGTTGACGGCAACTCGGTTCCGCAAGAGGTGGGCCTGCAGTTGAAGTTCACCGAACCCTGGTTCTCGAAGCAACAGGGAATCATGGGCCGGCTGCTCGGCGGCTACTACCTCAACACCTTCTATCAGTACGCCGGCGGACAGCCCTTTACCCCGTCCCAGTCGCGCGCTGTAACCAGCTCGGCTGTCACCATTCCGGCCACGGATTCCCCCGCGGTGGCGGCCGAGGTGACCAGCAGCTTCTGCGATTTCGATTTCGCCGCGAACTTTGGCAGGCAATGCCGCCCGATTCTGGCCAACCCCACCGCGCCGATGACTTCGGTAGGCATCAATGTCGGCAATGGAGTCTATGAAGACTATGCCACCGGCGCGGTTTCCAGCCGCGATAGCTTCCACTGGCTGTGGAACAATCAAGCGGAGGCGATCGCTCTCGGGAATCCGTTCCCGGGCGTGGGACGCAACACCCTGCGCGGCGATAGCTGGAACAACCTCGACGCCTCTGTTGGCAAAAACTTCAAGATGACCGAGCGCGTTTCCTTCCAGCTTTCGCTCAACGTCTTCGACGTTCTCAACCGCGCCTACTATGGCTCGCCGGACGCGAACCTCGAAGATGCGGGGTCCACATTCCTGACCAACACGTACACCGGATACCAGTCCGACTCGGCGGCCGGCAACGGTGCTTATTTTGCCGGCTTCGGCAACCGTAACGTCCAGATTGGCGGGCACATCAGCTTCTGACCACCGAAACCGGGCTGCAACCAGGCAGGGACCGCCTCGGCGGTCCCTGTCTCTTTGTAACAAGATGTTTTCCGTACCTTGCGCTCGGCTCTATTCAATGAATTGTTGAGCTTAAAGAGCGCTGCGGCAGATGCGCAGGCCCAGGCTGCCTCGCCTTCTCCAGATAACCGGATCGCGTCAATCAGATTTGGTAGTTTCGGAAACCAATCTACATATTTCCATAGATAAAAGCGGATCTGGAGGGTCAAGGCTTAACCGAATGTTATCATAAGACTAATCATATCAGCAATTTATTAATAGGATCTCGCGCCTGCCTGATATGGCACCAATCTTGCTTCTCTTTGCGCAGGAAATCCCTAGACTTTCCTTGAAATAGGGCGAATAATGCACGAAGAAAGCCCCGCGCTATTTCATTGATTTTCATCGCTGCACGTAAGGCGATCGGCTTCGGTTCTGCAGCGAACGGGCTGATCGGGAAACGAAAGCACAGGGTTCGGAGGAATTGAGGATGCGAATGATTCGGTTGCAAAGCCAGATGCACTTCGTGGCGCCGCTGATTGTTGCTGCCTTGATGGCCGTAGCACTTGTTGCACCAGCGGCATTGGCACAAACCAGCAAGGGCACCCTGACGGGTGTAGTTCGCGACAGCAGCGACGCGGTCATCGTGAGCGCTGATGTGAAGATCACAAATGTGAATACAAACGAAGTGCACACGACGAAGACCAATTCGCTCGGCGCATATCGCTTCGATGCCATTGCTCCCGGCGAGTACACCCTGGTATTCCAGTCCACCGGTTTTGAGCGTCTTGTGGCAACCGGAATCACGATTCTGCCCTCGCAGGCCCTCTCCTACGATCCGGTTCTCAAGCTTGGCCGCGTGGATGAGACGATTTCCGTCTCGGCCGAAACCGTACTCCTGGACAAGGAAGACGCCTCGCTCTCGGGCACGATCTCGACGGTCGCAATGGCCAATCTGCCGATCTTCTCCCTCAACCCCATTGAGGTGCTGACGACAGTACCCGGCGTGCAAATCGTCAACGCGCAACTTCAGGGGTCGAACAGCGGCAACGGCACCCCCATTGAGGTCAGCGGAGCCCGGCCCCGCTCCAATAACTTCATGATCGACGGCGAAGAAATCAATGACGCCGGCATTGGCGGCCAAGCGGTCCAGCCTCAGATCCCGGATATGTTCTCGGATACGGTTGTGTATACGCATAATCCGCCCGCCGAGTACGGGCGCGCCTCGGGCGGCGTGGTCAATATGATCACCAAGAGCGGCACGAATGCCTTCCACGGCTCGGCATGGGACCTGTATTCCGGATCGGGCCTGGATTCAACCGACGGGCAGACCAGGCAGATTGTGCCCAAGGATCGCTCGAACAAGGCTCGCTGGGATGAGCACCAGGGTGGCTTCACCGCGGGCGGCCCGATCATCAAAAACAAGCTCTTTGCCTTTGGCGCCTCCCAGTGGTCGCGCATCTACGGCAACGAACAGCGCGCTGGGGCAATCCTGCCCGACGCCAATGGCATCGCGCTGCTCCAGACGATTGCCACAGGAACCAACACAACCACAGCGACCATGGCTACGCTCATGCTGAATTATCTCAGCGCAACCGCCACGCAGGCCCCCGCTTATCTGACCACTTTCAATGTCACTGGCTCAACGACTCCGGCCACAATCAATCTCGGCGCAGCCTGCCCTACCGAGACGGCTTGCTCTCTGACTACCCTGACGTACCAATCGCTTCCCACGCCGGAACAAAGCCCCGACACCCAGTGGTCCTATCGCATCGACTACACCCCCTGGGCAAAGGACACTTTCTCCGCGCGCTACCTGCACGATCGCTCGAGCTTGACGCCCGACTTCTACGCGAACTCCGGGGCACTGCCGGGCTTCGAAACCTACCAGGGCGGTCCCTCCGAGCTTGGCCAGGGCACGTGGACGCATCTCTTCTCTTCCAAAGCCGTCAACGAGTTCCGCGCCTCCGAGACCCGCCCCGCCTTCTACTTTGCTCCTACGGCCGCGACCGAGGCCAACCCGCTCTTTAACACCCCGACGATCAATATAACCGGCCTTCACTACCTTGGGCCCAATCAGAACTTCCCTCAATCGCGCACCCAGCAGATGTACCAGTTCCAGGACACTGTATCTCTGACGTTTGGACGCAATACGGTTCGCGCCGGCGCCGACATCGGCCGCCGCATTGAGAAGGATCTTGTTTCTCAAAATGCCAAGGGCACCTTGAACTTTGCCTCCGGCGGCACAGGCAGTACGGCAGCGGGCAACTTCCTGCTGAACCAGCTCGGGACATCGGGCACCGCAACGATTACCTTTGGCAGCACGCGGATCGATCCGCATAGCTGGCGCTCGGGCATCTTCGTTCAGGACGATCTCAAGGTCAGGCAGGATCTCACCCTCAACCTGGGAGTCCGTTACGATTACTTCACTTCGCCTGAGAATTCGCTGAAGTACCCGTCCATTGACCCCAACAACCCAGATCAGGCGATCACCACTGTCATCCCCGTTACACCTGATAAGAACAACTTCGCGCCCCGCGTCGGCTTTGCGTATACGCCGCATGTGGGCAACTTGATGACCGGCAATACCGTAATTCGGGGCGGCTTCGGAATCTTCTACGACTCCGACTTCACCAATATCGCAGTCAATCTGCAACAGAGCGCGCCGAACGCTCCCACGGGCACGCTGACGTCGACGGCGCCCGGCGGATTGACCGACGCAACCAGCCTGATTGCGACGATTCCGAGTGGATTGTCTGGACAGTCTACGGTCGGCAGCGTGGTCAACAACCTGGTTTCGCCTTACGCGGAAGAATGGAACTTCGGCATCGATCGCCAGTTTCCCGGCAATTTTGCCATGAGCGCCACCTATGTGGGCAGCCACGGTGTGAAATTGTTTGCCAACCAGCAGTACAACTTCTTCGACTTCAACACCGGAGAACGCCTGGATCCAACGCGCGGCGTCATTACCGCGCGCGCCAACACGGGAGCCTCAAGTTATAACGGCCTCGAAGTCGGCCTGAAGCACAACATGACTCACGGCGTTACCTTCACCGGTTCTTACGTCTACAGCAAGAGTCTGGACAACGCCTCCGAGGTCTTCAATATGGCATCGGATGCAACCTCCTACTCAGCTGACCTCAGGCCCGGGGGCCGCCGCTACGACTGGGGTAATTCCGCATGGGATCACCGTCAGTACCTGGCGTTCACTTACGTCTGGGCGCCGAACGGCATGCACTCCGGAAACAACAAGGGTCTGGATTCGCTCCTGAGCGCCACGACCCGGCACTGGACGCTCTCTGGCTCCTCCCGCTTCCAGACCGGCGCCTACTCCACAATCAACTTATACGGCCTCGATGCCAATGGGGATGGAAGTATATCGAATGACCGCCCATTCCTCTCCAACCCCAGCGCTCCTATCGACTCTGTCGGCATCGACGGCGTCTACTTCGGCGCTCCCACAACAGGAACCTATTACGACCTGAAAGCGAACAACGAAACGAACGCAGTCAACCAGGTCGACGCCAGTTCTGTCCACTGGCTTATCAACTACGGCGCGAATCTGGGCCCTCAGGAGGTTGGACGCAACAGCTACCTGAACCCGGGAACGATGTACAACGACATCGCTCTGGAAAAGGATGTTCCTACCAGCCTGCTCCACTTCGAGCATGGGGCGCTTGTCTTCCGCGCAGAACTTCAGAATTTTGCGAATCACAACAACATCGGGTTGTATGACTACCTTGCTACCGACTTGCTGAACGTGGGAACCTCGACCTTCCTGAACGCGGATGATGCTCGCGAAAGCAACAACCGCGCCCTGCGCTTCTGGGCCAAATTCACCTTCTGACGATTTGCAAACCTGACATAAACAAGGGACCGCTTCGGCGGTCCCTTTTCTTTGGTCCCGCAAAGCTCAGCGCTCCGCACGCCGCGCTCAGCCGGGAGAAAGATCACGGGCGTCCGCTAAGCGGACGCCCGTGGCATTTGTGAACTGCCTTCTGCAGCAATGTCCTGATTGCGGTGGGCCTGCGCCAAGGGTGAGCGTGCCGGCTCGCGCTACCGCTTCGCCGGCCTCTTCGCTGCCTTTGCCGCGCTCTTTGCCGGCGCCGATTTCTTTGCGGGGCTTCGTTTGGCCACGGCCTTCTTCGCGGCGGCTTTCTTTGCCGGAACAGCTTTGGCGGAGCTCTTCTTCGCGGCTTTCTTCGCGGCAGCTTTCACGCCGCTCTTGACCGGAGCGGGAGCCGTTCTGGCGGTGGTAGCGCGTTTGCGGGTCGGCGGAACCTTGGCGGCGGCTTTCTTGCGCGCGGCGCGGGTCTTCTCCGCGAGAGCCGCCTTCAGCTCGGCGTCGAACTCGGCGGGCGTGAGCGGCCGGGCCGACTTGCGCAGCCGCTCGATGTCGTAGAAGGCGCGCCGCTCGGCAAGAAAGACGTGGACGACAAAGTCCACGTAATCGAGCAGAATCCATTCGCCATTGCGGCGGCCTTCCACTGAATTGGCATAAGCGCCGAACTCGCGCTTGAGGCGCAACTCGATCTCGTCGGCGATGGCGATCGCTTGCCGGTTGTTCAGGGCGGAGGTGACCAGGAAGAAATCCGAGAGTCCGGAATCGGCCGGATCGAGTTCGAGAATGCGGGTGTCCTGCCCCTTCTTTTCTTCACAAACCGCTGCCGCGGTCTGCACAAGGATGCGCGTTTGCTGGTGCGCTTGAGTAGTCATTCTGCGGGAATTGTCTCCACGGACCATCGTATCGTGACCAGCGGGGAGCGGCAACTCACGACTCATCCCACTGGTAGAGGTTGTGCGCGCGGATGTAGGCGGCGACGGCGGCCGAGAGTGGCTCCTGGGTCTGGGTTACTGCGTCCAGAGCCGCCCGCAACTGCGCGCGAATCCGTAACTGCGAGCGAATCTCTGACGCGCTGATCTCCACATGAAGGCCGGGCAATAGATACAGGGGGGCCGTGGCGCCGGCAGCGTTGCGCAGCGTGGAGCAGAGCAGCTCGACGGCGCCAATGCCGGTCCGCTGCGGCTCGGCGTCGATTGAAACTCCATCTGGCAGCAGGGCCGCCAGCCGGTTGAGAGGCTCTCCGGGCCGCGAGGCGACGATCAGGGGCGCGACAAAGGGGAGCTCGGAGGCCCGGCGCCAGGCCCGCAGGTTCGCGAAGGAATCGGCTCCCATCAGGCAAAGAAGCTCGCTTCCAGCAGGCAGCTCGCGGCGCAGGCGCTCCAGCGTTTCGACGGTGTAGTTGGGAGCGCCGGAGGGCTTGGGCGCATCGGCCGTTGAAACGGCAAATCCAGCTTCGCCGGCGATGGCAAGGCGCGTCATCGCCAGCCGGTGCTCGAACGAAGCCTTGGGACTGGACAGCTTCAGAGGTTGCGCGCCGACTGGAGCAAAGAGGACCGTGTCGAGCCCAAGCGCCGCCCGCGCCGCCCGTGCTACCGCCACGTGACCGCGGTGAGGAGGGTCGAAGCTGCCGCCAAAAAAAGCCACGCGGCCGGGGCCCGTGTTTTCCCAGGTCCCAAAATCGGGACCTGGGGCACCCAGCGGACTCGGTTCGCGCGAATGCATGGCATCATCCTATCCTGCCGGGGGCAACGGGGCCTCAAGCGTTCCACAAAAGAAAATACCCCCGCTTGCGCCAGGCCAACAGGCCACGGAGGCTATGGAAACGCTTTAGAATTGAGGCAGAACGTTATGCGGCTTCTCCTCATCCTGCTTGCCCTTTCCGGCGCCGTGGTTTCCAGCCTGGCGCTGCGCGTCCACTACGACACCGGCACCGAGCCCTGTTCCATTAACGAACATTGGGACTGCGGCGTCGTGAACCACAGTCCCTACTCCGAGGTCGGGCATGTGCCCGTGGCTGCGATCGGCATCGCGGGCTACCTGGTGCTGGCCGGGCTCAGCTTTGCGCGCCGCCGCGCACTCGTGCTGCTGGCCGCTCTTGCCGGCCTGGGCTTCGCGCTTTATCTGAGCCACGTCGAACGCGACGTTCTCTTTGTCTGGTGCTTGTACTGCGTGATGTCACAGGCGATCATCGCGCTGATTGTGCTGCTGAGCCTCGCTTGGCTCACCTGGCACGAGTGGTCGAAGCGCCGCGCTCTCGGAAATGCCTGACCCGATTTGCAGACGGAGAGCGGGACAACTCCCTTGGCACCTTTTTGAACGCTATCGAAGAGAAATGTCTTAGACTTGAAATATAGCCATCATGTTCAGGAACTGGTATGCGCGCCGCATGTATGCCTGGGAGACGCGGCTAACCACGCGCGATGAAAATCGCGTGCTGCGCCCGCTGGAGTGGGGCTTCGAGTGGATCGCGCCCTTCCTTGAGTCGCACGGCTTTGGCGAGTTGATTCCCGGCCCGGAGGCGGAGCGCGACAACGCGGCCGCCGAAAAGGCCATGGTGCGCATCAACCAGCTCCTGGTCCGGCACAGCGACATTTTTTTCGGCTACGAGCGGCCCACCGACTTCCGGCTTGAGGAGCGCCATCCGCAGCTCTTTCCCACCAACGTGCGGCCGGAGACCCTGGCTCAGGATGCGGAGCTGAAACAACTGGCAGCCGAAGGCAAGCTGGCGCGGGCGCAGTTTTTGCGCTTCACCTCGCCTGAACGCACCCCCTACCCGGAAAATGACCTCGTTAATGCCCGCTGGTACCCAGGGCCTGAACATAAGGATCCGGCGCGGCCCAAACAGGCAATCGTGGTCCTCCCGCAGTGGAATGCCGACGGCTTCAGCCACAATTCCCTTTGCGCGATCTTCAACCGCTTCGGCGTCTCGGCCCTGCGTCTCTCGAAGCCTTACCACGACATCCGCCGGCCGACGGAGTTGGAACGCTCCGATTTCACGGTCAGCGCAAATATCGGCCGCACGATCTCCGCCTGCAGGCAGGCCGTTGTCGACATCCGTTGCTGTATCGACTGGCTCGAAGAGCAGGGTTATGAGCAGTTCGGCGTCCTGGGAACCAGCCTGGGCTCCTGTTACGCCTACCTGGCCAGCGCTCACGACCCGCGCATCCGCGTGAACGCCTTCAATCATGCCTCCACAGCATTCGGCGATGTGGTGTGGGCCGGCCAGAGCACGCGCCATATACGCCAGGGGCTCGAAGAAGCCGGCCTTACGCAGGATCGCCTGCGCACCGTGTGGGCCGCCATCAGCCCCCTCCGCTACTACGATCGGTTCGCAAGCCTCGAAGCCGGCGGCAAAGACAAAAAGAGCATGGTCGTCTACGCGGACTACGACCTGACCTTTCCCAAGGAATTCTCGCTCAAGATCGTCGAGGCCTTCCGCAGCCATGGCCTCGATTTTGAAGTGCACGTTCTGCCCTGCGGCCACTACACTACCGGCGAAACGCCCTACAAGTTCATTGACGGTTGGCATCTCGGCTGGTTCGTCTACCGGGCCTTCAAGGAGCTGCGGCGGGGAGCGCGGCCGCCTGTACGCCAGAGAGCCGCCCGGACCAGCGAAGTAGTGGACGGCGAGACGGTCCTGCGCTGACTTGTACCCCTATAACTCATTCAGGATGAGCGCAACCCGCCCGGTGAGAAGATCGTTCGGCGTTTCGGCCGACTCAGTTTCCACCAGGTCTACCGGGAAAACAATGTTGTGAGGACGCAGCACAAGGCGATTTGAAACAAACTCGACATAGCTGATCCGGAGGCGCGGGCCATGTCGCACCGCATACACATTGGGCCGGTTCGGCCGGTAGGGCACGAGCGAGTTATAGTGACGATCGATCAGTACGACGGCATCCGGCTGCACCAGGGGATCCATTTCCAGTGCATCGGCGGAGGGGATTCGCACGGCGACAAACCTCTGCCAGGCGCGGCGGGAACTGGATGCGCGGGCCCGCAGCGATTGAAGCACCGGGGCCGGCAAATGCAGCAGGGAAAACACTGCGGAAGGCCGGACAAACGGCTCAAAAAGCGCCACCGCATGAGACACAACGGGAACTGTGCTGCTTTCCCCGTCAGCAGGAGAGGGTTCCATGCGGTTAAAAGCAGGGAGCAGGTCAGCAGCCGAGAGGTGCTGCGCTGCAAGAATGCGATCGATGGCATCCAGCGAGAGATAGCGCCGGGACCTGAGGAAATTCGAGAGATGAGCCTGCCCGTACCCGGTTTGCCGGGCCAACAGGGAAACGCTGAGTGATCCCCGTTTGATCCTGCGCAGTAGCTCAAAGCGCAGACGTTCGTGCATCTGGGTAAAGTTCATCTGTGAATCATTTACTGCAAGCAATGAGTCAGAATCTACTTTACTGTCTGCAAGAAAACCAGGACTGCCTAAATATCAAGGGTTTTCAGCCTCTCCCATGAGCCTCAAGCTCGATATTGAGGGAATTCTCTGCGAAACATTGACTGAAAGGAACTGAAACCCCAGAATTGCTTTACTTCTAAGCACTGACCTGTGGGAATCTTTCACGGAACCCCTCGCTGGAAGCGAAAAGGGGAGAGGGAATTTCTGTCCCCCTTTCGAAACCAGTGAACCGGGCTGGAGACTACTCGATGGGTTTGAGCATGGCTCCTTTCCCAATTGCGGAACGCGAAAGCGGACCGCGTAGGCCAATGCTGAGATTCCAGAATCTGCGCGCTATGAGCATGACAGTCAACGAGAGAACGCGGGCGGCAATTCCCAATCAGGGCACAAGAATCCTGAATTGCCGCGCCCAGTTTTCTTTACCCCACGAATCAGCCACCAATCAGAGGGTTCGCCGGGCCATGAAAACGAGAGGGAAGAATCGTCATGGAATTGCGCGTGCACTTGAAAGTCTGCGAAGGGTGCGGCTGTCTTTGGTTCCGCACCCAGGCCCAGGGGATTGTCTATTGTCAGAAATGTGAAATCAAGCTCAGGGAGTTTCCGACTCCCGAGAGCCGAAAACGGCGAGGGCGTCCGCCCCGGAACCCGCCGGCCAGGGTTTGGGCCGTGGCTGAAGCAGCGGGAGGTGCGCAATGAGCGCAGCACTCCAGTTGCCTTGCATTCCCGAAATTCCCGGCGAACGGGCCGCATGGCCGCAGCCGGGAATGAAACGCCAGCCCGGGCGGGTGACAAATAGCACCGCCAAACCGGTCCAGCAGGCAGCCTCTGTGCAGCAGGCAGCCTCAGACTCAGTGCCTTGGGTCAGCCTGGCCTTTTACAGGAAGCACACCGAAAGCATGCTGAGGCGCTACCTCTATGCGTCGATGCAGGTGGGCAGGGCGCCTTCGATTCTAAGCGATCCTGTTGGGCGAGGCTGGGCTTCCAGCCGCCCCATACGCACTTTCGAAGACGCCGTTATCTTTGTTCTGGACATTGAAAAGTGCATCAATTGCCTTGGATCTCTCGACCGCCAGCTTCTAAGCCGGATCGTTCTTCAGGACTATACGCAGGCTGAGGCCGCGACCCTGTTGGGAATGAGCCCGCGCACGGTCTCCTACAAATATCCCCAGGCTCTCGACCGCCTGACGGAAAAGCTGCTGGAATCGGGCCTGCTGATTCTACCGCACTGATTCATTCAAATCCTGACTGCAGCAAGGAAGGGGAGCGAAATACTGCTCCCCTTCCGCATGTTGCCCGGTGTTGAACCGCTATAATCCGCCTTGACGCCGATCTGTTCCCGAGCGCCTGCCCGGCGCCATTCTCGTCGCGGCGCTCGGCGGCGGCATTCAACAAAGCAAGGATGGATGGGAATGGAAGCTATCGTTCTTGCCGGTGGCCTCGGCACGCGGCTTGCGTCGCGCCTCGAGGGCCTGCCCAAGCCCATGGCGCCCGTCGCGGGCCGTCCTTTTCTTGAAATTCTGCTTAAGCAGTTGCGCCACTCCGGCTGCACGCGGGTTTTGCTCTCGGTCGGCTACCGGCACGAAGTCATTCAGGAGCATTTCGGCTCGGCTTTCGGTGGAATGACGGTCGACTACGTCGTGGAAAGCGCTCCGCTCGGCACCGGAGGCGCGATCCGCCTGGCGCTGGAGCAGGCCCGGGAAGAATCGGTGCTGGTGCTCAACGGCGACACCTTTCTCGACGCCGATTATGCCGAAATGATGCGGTTTCATGCGGAGGAAGGCGCCGAGGTGACTCTCGCTGTCGTTTGCCGCGACGACGTGAGCCGCTACGGCGGTGTGACCATCGACGGCCGGCGCATCGTGGGATTCGAGGAGAAGGGCCGCTCCCGGCCAGGATGGATCAACGCCGGAACCTACGTGCTCGCGCGCCATCTTGCGTGGCCGGCTGCGCTCGCGGAGAAGTTTTCCATCGAGCTTGATTTCTTTGTTCCCGAAGTGGCGCGGCTGCGTCCCGCGGCGTACAAGGTGGAAGGCTACTTTCTCGACATCGGGGTGCCGGAAGATTACGACCGGGCGCAGACGGAGCTGGCGGGGTTTATCGCATAAAAAAGCGAGTCGGCGGGTCAGCAAGTCAGCAGATTGGCGCCCCCCGCGACTCAGGAACCGGCAAAAATCACTTCTGCACGCAAAAAGAGCCGCGGCCCCTTCCACAAAGCCGCGGCTCCGGTCGACTGCTTTGCAGTCGAACCTCGATTGCAAAAACTACATTTCCTTCGCGCCTTCAACAAAGGCCTTCAACTTGCGGCTGCGCGATGGATGGCGCAGCTTGCGCAGGGCCTTGGCTTCGATCTGGCGGATGCGCTCGCGCGTGACCTGGAAGCTCTGGCCGACTTCTTCGAGCGTGTGCTCGGAGCCGTCTTCCAGACCGAAGCGCATCTTGATCACCCGCTCCTCGCGCGGCGTGAGCGTGCGCAGAACCTGCGAGGTGTATTCCTTCAGGTTCACGCTGATGACGGCTTCGGAGGGCGAAACCGCCTGCCGGTCCTCGATGAAATCGCCCAGGTGCGAGTCTTCCTCTTCGCCGATGGGCGTTTCGAGCGAGATGGGCTCCTGCGCGATCTTGAGCACCTTGCGCACCTTGGCCACGGGAATGTCCATGCGGCGCGCAATTTCTTCGCTCGATGGCTCGCGGCCCAGTTCCTGCACCAGTTGACGGCTGGTGCGGATGAGCTTGTTGATGGTCTCGATCATGTGCACCGGGATACGAATGGTCCGGGCCTGGTCGGCGATGGCGCGCGTGATGGCCTGGCGGATCCACCACGTGGCATAGGTTGAGAACTTGTAGCCGCGGCGGTATTCGAACTTGTCGACCGCCTTCATGAGGCCGATGTTGCCCTCCTGAATGAGGTCGAGGAATTGCAGGCCGCGGTTGGTGTACTTTTTGGCGATGGAAACAACAAGCCGAAGGTTGGCCTCGATCAGCTCGCGCTTGGCCTGTTCGGCGTCCATGTCGCCCTGGATCATTTCGCGCTGGGTGCGCTTCAGCTCGACAATCAAAACGCCTGCGTCGGTCTCTGTTTTTTCGAGATCGGTGCGGCAATTCTTTTGCTGGCGGCGATATTCCTTCTTCAGCTCCTCGCTCTTCGAGGCCTCGAACTTCTGCTCGAGCGAGCGAATCTGCCGCTCCAGCGTGCGCATGGTGTCGACGGTCTTGTTGACCTTGTCGAGCAGGCGCTTGCGTTCCAGGGGCGTGTACTTGAACTCGCGCACAATGCGCGAAATGTGGACCTTTTCGCGAGCGATAGCCCAGCGCAGCCGCCGCGCTTCGCGAAGTTTCGCCTTGGTGGCGTTCGCCTGGAGCGGGACTTGCTTTTCCTCGAACTGCGCGATCTTCTTCTGGTGCTTCACCAGCGCGTCAGTGCGCGCTACAGTGGCTTTTACGCGCGTCTGCACCACCTCTTCGGTGAGCTCCTCCTCGTCGAAGACCACGACTTCCTTGATGTTGCGCACGCCGCGCTTGAGGTCCTCGCCCAGCGCCGCGATCTCGCGGATCACAATGGGCGAACGCGAAATGGCCTTGAGCACGCGCATCTGTCCGCGCTCAATGCGCTTGGCGATCTCCACCTCGCCCTCGCGGGTGAGCAGCGGTACAGTGCCCATCTCGCGCAGATACATGCGCACGGGATCGTTGGTTTTCTCCAGCGTGCCGGGCGTCAGGTCAAGCTCGACGTCCTCGCCCTCCTCCAGCTCGAATTCCTTTTCGCCGGGGAATTTGGGCGCGTCGAGCAGGTCAATGCCCTGCGTGCCGATGGTCGTGATCAGATCGTCCAGATCGTCGGCCGAGTCTATCTCATCCGGCAGCATGTCATTCACGTCGCCGTAGGTCAGATAGCCCTTCTCCTTGCCGACATCGATCAGGTTCTGGATCTCATCTTCGAATTTTTCCTCATTCGCCAAAGCTTCCTGCTCTCTCTTCGACAGCGCGGCCTGTGGCCTGCGTTGCCCGATAAGAAGAATTGTTTTGCCGCGCCGGCAATCTCTTGTCTCGTGGTTCCGCTCTTTGCCTGAAGCAGTTCTCTACTGCAGTCATCCTGCGATGCGGCAGCGCCCCGCGACCCCTCGCGTCAAATAGGTCCGCCTGCGGCCTGAAGTTGTGACGGCCAGCGGAGAGAGATACAACCTACCTCGTAACTGGAACAGGATGACCTGCGCATCCAGGATTCCCCTGCGTTGCCCGGCGGCCGCAGCTCGCGAACGGGCCAGAAAAGCGCGCATCCTCACAGATATCAATAGATTACCACAGTGGCCCTGTGCGGCCCTAGCAGAAGTTACGGCAGAAATGGAAGTTATCTCCCGGTCCGTTCTATCGTGCCTGGGAAAATTCCCAGCCCCGTTTCTGTCTTCTCTATGTAAATTAGACGCCTGGAAACGCGATTTCGGCGCAAAACCTGCCTGTTTGGAGAGGGTTTTAGAGACTTGCTGACGGTTTAGCCGGGCGGAAATTTGCGGCTGTGCAGTTGGCGCAGCGACCGGTCCATTTCCAACTTCTTCTGGGTCAGAATCGCGATCTCGGCAAAGTCGCCTCGCCGCTCCGCTTCCCCGATCAGCGCCCGCAGCTCCCGTTGCCGGCTCTCCATCGTCCGCTCTTCGAGCTCCTGGACGGCGCTTTCCACCTCGCTCTCTTCAGGCGGCCGTGTTTCGGCCATCAGCGCCTCGGCCACAAGCGCCCGCTGGGCGGGGTCTTCGATCACATCCATGGGGTCGCGGGCCTGGCGGCCACAGAGCGCCTGTAGCGCAGGGAAGGCTGCAAGCGGCTCAAAGAAAGCAGGTTGTCTCCGAATGGCTTCGGCCGCGATGCTGCGCACCCCCTCGTCTTCGGGGTCGGTGACGGCCAAAGCCCGAAGCAGCACCCGCTCGACCTCGGTGAGCGCCGCCGGCCTGTGCTCTACCCGTTCCCGCCGCTTCAGCGCCGCCTGGCGCAGCTCCTCGCGCAGCACGGCGGAATCGATGCCCAGCTTTTGCGCGGCATCGGCGGCGAACTGGTCGCGCGCGAGTTTTTCCGGCATGCGCCGGATGTGGGGGAGCAGAAAGTTCATCGCCTTCACCTTCTGCTCGGCGCTGCCGCCGGGGAAGGCCGTGCGCGCCCGCTCGATCAGGTAATCGGACTGGCGCCGCGCGCCGCGGATGGCGGCTGTGTACGCCTCCACCCCGCGCTCCCGAATAAAGCGGTCGGGGTCCAGGCCGCCTTCGAGAGTCACGATGCGGATCGAGAAGCCCTCCTCAGTGAGCAGGGCAATCGACTTTTCGGCTGCGTTCGCCCCGGCCGCATCGGGATCGAAGTTCACCACCACATTCGAGGTGTGCCGCTTGAGCATCGCGGCCTGCATCTCGGTAAAGGCCGTGCCGCTGGTGGCAATTACGTGCTGAATGCCGCGCAGATACACCGAAATGCAGTCCATCTGGCCTTCGACCAGAAGCGCGTACCCGGCCTGGCGGATCGCGGCCTTGGCTTTGTCCAGGTTAAAGAGTACTTGCCCCTTGGAATAGAGCGGCGTCTCCGGCGAGTTGACGTACTTGGGTCCGGCCTTCTCGCCTTCATCGCCACCGCCGGGAAGGGTGCGGGCCGTGAAGGCGATCACCCGGCCGCCTTCGTTGGAGATGGGAAAAGTCACCCGCTTGCGGAAGCGGTCGTAGATCGGCCCACTGGCTGCCATCGCCGCCGCTGTTCCTTTGAGCTGAAGAGGCCGCTTGCCCGCAGCGTCTCCTGGTCGGCCATGCCGCTGAGCCGGTCGCGCAGCGCGTTGAAGCTGTCGGGCGCGTAGCCGACGCGGAAGGTCTTGATCCCCTCGGCCGTCAATCCCCGGCCAGTCAGATATTCGCGCGCCAGGGCTCCCGCGGGAGAGCGCAACTGCTCCTCGAACCAGGCGGCGGCGGTCTCATGCAGCTCCAGAAGCTTGGTGCGCAACCGCGCCTCAGCCGCCTGCTCGGGCGTGGCGAATTCGCGCTTGGGCAGTGGAATGCCGCATTTGCCGGCCACGATCCGCACCGCCTCGGGAAAGCCGACGTTCTCGATCTTCGCAACGAAGCTGAAGACGTCGCCCGAGACGCCGCAGCCAAAGCAGTGATAGAACTGGCGAACAGAGTGGACCGAAAACGACGGGGTTTTTTCCTTGTGGAAGGGGCAGAGTCCCGAGTAGTTCTGCGCTCCGGCCTTTCGCAGGCGGATGTAGCCCTCGACGATCTTGACGATGTCGGCCTGCTGCTTGACGGTCTGGGCGAAGTCGGACACGAGGGCGGTCTGTAATGAGGATAAGGCCGGCGGGCGAGAAGCGATGTGGAAGGCGTGGAAGGAGGGTGGTGGACGGGTCTTAGACGACCGCTGGGCCTCGGTAATCGGCGGCGCAGCAACCGTGTCCCGGTATCTCTTTCTGGAAGGCCACCTCATTTGAGAATAATTGTATTGCACAAGAATGAATTGTATGTTTAGAATGTACTAAACGATGAATGACCTAGCCGAAGTCCGCAAACAAATGATCGAGAATCTGAGCCGCATCAGCGAGTTCTGGGGTTACTCCCGCGCCATGGGGGGAATCTATGCGGCGTTGTATCTTTCGCCCGATCCGCTTTCGCTCGACGAGTTGATACCGATCGTAGGCGTAACCAAAGGCGCGATCAGCACGAATATCCGAGCCCTTGAGCAGCTAGGGATGGTGCATCGCCAGCTTCGGACCGGTGATCGCAAAGATTATTACGAAGTGGATACCGATTTCTGGAAGATCGTGAAAACGATTTTGGAGCGCAGGGAGAGGCCGGAATTCGACCAGGCGCTGAATGGGGTCAGTTCGACCCTTAAGCAGGTCCGGTCGCTGTCACCGCCGAAGTTAAATTCAGATCTGGCCAGGTTCTATGAACAAAGGCTGGAGTCGATGGAACGATTCTTTCATTCGCTGGATGGGATCGTGGCGACATTGCTCCAGATGGAAAGGCTGCGCTCGGACGGTCTGAAGGCTCTTCTTTCGCGCAAGGCGAAACGGAAGAAAGGATAGGAGGGACGGCAATGAACGTCGTTACGGGAGCTTTCGGATACTCGGGCAAATACATCGCGCGGCGTCTCGTCAGTGCGGGAGAAACGGTGATTACGCTAACCGGAGATGTCAGCCGAAGCAATGAATTCGGAGCAGCGGTAAAGGCATTTCCGTTCCGTTTTGAAGACCCTTTGGCGATGGCTGCATCGATCGCTGGTGCGCACACACTCTACAACACGTATTGGGTGCGCTTCGACCGGAAAGATGAGAGCCATGACCGCGCTGTCCGGAATACAGTTGCGCTGATTCGAGCGGCTAAGATAGCGGGAGTCCGGCGAATCGTGCATATCAGCATTACGAATCCGTCCGTGGATTCAAGGCTTCCTTACTTTCGCGGCAAAGCGCTTCTGGAGGAGGAGATTCGACAGTCGCAGATCAGCTACGCGATTGTGAGACCCACAGTGATCTTCGGCGCGGAAGATATTCTGATCAATAACATCGCATTCCTGCTGAGAAAGCTTCCGGCGTTTATCGTTCCGGGAGACGGACGATATCGTCTTCAACCGGTCTACGTGGAAGACGTCGCGAAGATTGCGGTCGAGGCAGGGCAACGATCCGAGAACTTGATCGTCGACGCGGTAGGCCCGGAGAGCTTCCAATTCGAGGAGTTGGTTCGCCTGATCGCCAAGACACTCGGGAGAACAACGCGCATCCTGAACGGTGCGCCCTGGCTGGCGTTGCTCGCTTCCCAATTGCTTGGAATGGCTTTGTCAGATGTAATGCTTACCCGCGATGAGCTAACAGGATTGATGGCTAACCTTCTCGTTTCCGGCTCTGCTCCGACAGGGCAGACACTTTTCAGCAACTGGGTATCGGCAAACGCTGCAACGCTCGGCAGGCGCTACGCATCTGAGATCAGGCGGCACTACGCAGGAGCATAGCCAGACGCCAGGAATCGCGATCCGCCGCGTGGAAGAGCATGATCCTCGGCAAGAAGCATGCACCTTAAGTACCTGTTGCAACGAAGACCTCATTTCTTCATCTAATTCTGTGTACGGTACAAGCGGAATTGGAGCGCTCCTCCCTGCGGCTCTTCCCCGAGACGAAGCCGGAGAGAGGTCTGTTTTCGCGATTTCGCTCCCGGAGGTCCATTATGTCGCTGCGCGCAGTCAGCCAGCTTATTCAACCCAAACCCACCATCGAGGGCGCCGGAGTACGGCTTCAACGCGCCTTCGGCTTCGGCAAAACCAAGGAGTTCGATCCGTTTCTGCTGCTTGACGATTTCCGCAACGAGAACCCGGCGGATTACATCGCGGGTTTTCCCTGGCATCCGCATCGCGGCATTGAGACGATCACCTACGTGCTGGCCGGCGAGGTGGAGCACGGCGACTCGCTCGGCAACAAGGGGCGCATGGCCGCCGGCGACGTGCAGTGGATGACCGCAGGCAGCGGCATTCTGCACCAGGAGATGCCCAAGGGCGACGCGAACGGGCGCATGCACGGCTTTCAGCTCTGGGCCAATCTGCCCGCCTCGCTCAAAATGACCGACCCGCGCTACCAGGACATTCCGTCGGCCGCAATCCCCGAGGTCACCGAGGACGACGGCACGCGCGCGCGCATCGTTTGCGGCACCTTCTGGGGGAAAACGGGCCCGGTGGAGGGCGTGGCCGCCGATCCCAGTTATGTGGACATTTCCGTGCCGCCCAACCGGCGCCGCCGCATCAAGATCGAGACAACGCGCAACGCCTTTGCCTACGTCTTTGCCGGCTCAGGCACCTTCCGCGACGCCTCTGAACCGCGCGCCGTGCTCACCGAGTCGGCCGTCGACCCCAATGCGCCGCCGTTCTACGACGCGCACAACCGCTCGCTGGTGCTTTTCGATCGCGGCGACGAGATCGTGGTGCAGGCGGGGCCGGAAGGGATTCGCTTCCTGCTCGTCTCCGGCAAGCCTCTGGAGGAGCCGGTAGCCTGGCACGGGCCCATCGTAATGAACACCGAAGAAGAGATCCGGCAGGCGATGGCCGATCTGCACTCGGGCAGCTTCATCAAGCATCGGTGAGTGGGGCAGGGATCAGGTTTCAGGCTTCAATGAGCAGTTGGGCTCTCAGAGCGAGGCGCACTTTGCGTCTCGACTGCTTCTGCGGTGTGCAGAGGCGTGACCAACACAAAAACGTCGATATTTCCCCATATGAAATGAAGCTCTCCCAGTCTGAATTCCAATCCATCGGCATGGCTCAATGGGCCATCCCTGAAGATAATTGAAAGATCTTCAACCGCGTGTTCGGGAGCAGGAGCAGCGCTCATCGCGACGCCTCCGAGATCCTGAGATTCATCGCGGCTGCCGGCGCTTTGCTGGGTCTGCTTGTTCAGGATCAGTTTCCAAGCGTCATCGGAGGGCACAAAATACAGGGAGTATCTTCCGGCTGGAACGATAAGGCCGTTGATGCTTACGTCGGACTCCGGCTCAAAAACCGGGGCCGGGTAATTTCCCGCAGGCCATGCCTTACCGCTCGATACAGCATCTCTAAAGGTCTCGCCCGATTGGTTAGGCTCTTCGCAATAGCCGACGCTCATATTTTTGAATTTCCTAGCGTCAATGGGATAGGGAGTGCCTGCGTTGAAATAGTATGTGACGCCGTCTCGTTGAACGCCCGGGCAATTGACGTGCACTAATTCATATCCATAGCCGGAAAGCGCAGTGAGTATAAACAGAGAGAAGACTACGCCCCGAAACAATTGCAATAAGGTCTTACGGTTCGAAATCATTTGTGTCTCTCCTCGCTAACGAATCGTCGGAGTCACACCGCTCCCAATTTTATCCCACAGGTAACAGGGAATTCAGTTTTGGAGCCGCGCGCGACGCGGGCTAGGGCTCGACGGGGAGATCGGCGGAGAGGATATTCATGGGGGTCAGTCCCCGCTCGCGCAGCGCGCGAATGCTGAGCGCGTCGTGGCGCTTGGCCAGGCGGCGGCCGTTGCGATCGACGACCAGCCGGCAGTGGTACCACCTGGGATTGTCATAGCCGAGCGCGCGATTGAGCAGAATCTGGCGGGCGGTGGACTTGAGCAGATCGGCGCCGCGCACCACTTCAGTGATGCGCATGGTGGCATCGTCAACGACGCAGGCAAGCTGGTAGCTTGGAGCGCCACCACCCCACGAACCTGGACCTTTCCGTGGGGACCCCGGATTGTCACGTCTCCACACGAGAAAGTCTCCGAAATCGACACCGGCTACGAATCGCTGCGGCCCCAGGTTCTGGTCCTCAAACTCAATGGCCTCGCCGTCGGGCACGCGGAAGCGCCAGTTGACGCCGCCCGGCATTTCCAAACCGTCGGCCGTCGAGCCGGGCAGTTGGGTCGCGCATCCCGGCGGACTGGCGCCGGGCTGCTGGGTCGCGCACTCCTGCAGATCACGGCAGGTTCCCGGCCGGCAGGTGCCCGGATAGAGAGGCTCATCGTCGAGAGCCTCGAGCGATGCCCCAACAGACTCAAGACTCTTTCCGCCGCCCTGCGCCTCCGTGTGCTCGTGCGGAGCGCCCAGTGCAGTCTCCAAATCCTTGCGTGAGCAGCGGCAGGGAAAGAGATGCCCACCCCGCAGCAGCCTGCGCCAGGCGTCCAAATAGAACGAGCGCCGCTCGCTCTGCACGTACGGCGCGAAGGGACCGCCCAGGTCGGGGCCTTCGAGCCAGCCGATGCCCAGCCAGCGCAGATCCTCCAGAGCCGCTTCGGCATAGACGCTCCTGCTGCGCTCCGTGTCCAGATCCTCCATGCGCATCACCAGCGTCCCGCCGGCATCGCGCGCCCGCTGCCAGGCCGTCCAGAAGGTGCGCGCGTGGCCTACGTGCAGGAATCCGGTGGGAGAGGGCGCAAGCCGCCCGCGATATTCCGAAGCCGGCGCTGGCGCAGTGGATGCCATTCTTATTCAGTTTAGGCAGCATGCGCCGGGTCCGCATAGATGCACTTGATCCGGCGAGAGGCTTGGTCCCGCGCATCGGGAAAGCGAATCCGCACGCGCTCGAAGCAAATCCCATTGAGACCAGGTGCGGGTCTGGAGACCCGCACGACAGCCGGACAGGAGTCCGGCGCTACAAAAAGCGAGGCGCAGCCACACTGATCCCTGATCCCTGAACCCTGATCTCTGATCCCTGATCCCTGATCCCTGGTCCCTGGTCCCTGCTCCTGATCCCTGCTTCTAGAACAGGTCCGGAATGCTGTGGAAGGCGATGCGCGTGGGCGCGGCCTTGTAGGCGGTGAGCATGGTGGCCGGGGCCAGCGCGCTCAGGCCATATTTGTTGTTGATTTTGTCCATGGTCTCGAGCAGCCGCTTGCGGTCGCGTTCGCCTTCGAGGTTTTCAAAGAGATCGAGCGAATGCAGGCGGCCGGGAACGAGCTCGTTCAGGTGCACGCCGATGAAATAGGGGTGGTCATGTTGCGGCCCTGAGGGGCGCGAGTTCCAAAGCTGCTTCAGCGCGGCAATGAGTGTGGAGTTGTCCTGACACTCGCTTAAGCGTAGCTCGCCGTGCCAGCCCCGCGTGGGCACGCCGAAGCTCGCCACAGGAAGCTGCCCCTCGAGAGTCGGACCTGTTGCGCCTTTCCCGCCGGGCGCTTCGCCAGTCCCGCCGGAATTTCCAGACCGCTTCTTCGCGCGCGGCGCGGCAAATCCCACCGCCAGTCCAATGCCGCTTGCCCACAGATCGTTCGCTCGCAGGCGCATGGCCGCTTTATGCAGCAGCTTGTGGGCCACAGCCCAGGCTTTTTCCGGAGTGCGCATCTCAGGCGCCAGCACGTGCTGATGGCTGATCGACTTCAGATGCTCTCCCTCGGACATTTCGAAGTCCTCGCCGCGCAGCCAGTGCCATAGCCGCTCGCCCCACACCGAACCCCAGAGCCGGCCTGCCTGCTCGCAGTCGAGCGCGAGCAGTTCGTCCATGGTGTGGATGCCCTTTTCGTTCAGCCGCTTCTCAGTGCGCGCGCCGATGCCCGGCAGATCGCGAAGCTCGAGCCGGCGCAGCGCATTGGGAAGCAGATCCTGCGGCAGCGCCACCAGGCCGTCGGGCTTTTCCATGTCGCTGGCAATTTTCGCCAGGTAGCGGTTGGTGGCCAGCCCCACGGAACTTCGCAGCATCTCGCCCACGCGCTCGCGGATCGTGGTTTTCACCCGCACCCCAAGCTCCATCGCGGCCAGCAGCGGCCTCTCGCGTCCTGTCAGCCGGCAGGCCATCTCGTCGATTGAACAGACCGCCGTGACCGGCAAGCAGCTCTCCACGGCCTCCACAATGCGGTGGTGAAACTCCGTGTAGAGTTCGTGCCGCCCCTCGACCATCACCAGGTTTGGGCACATTTGCTTTGCGTCGGCGACGACGGTTCCTGTCTTGATCCCGAAGGCTTTTGCCTCGTAACTGGCTGCAATACAAACAGTTGTATCGGCCATCATGGGAACTACGGCTACCGGCCGCCCCCGCAGTTCAGGGCGTGCCTGCTGCTCGCACGAGGCAAAGTAGGAGTTCAGATCGACGAAGAGCCAGTTCACGTGAGGCCCGCTCGCCGCCGCCTGAGGAGAGGCTCTTTCCGAGGAGCCGAGCTGCGGCGGCGAGCCATCGGCCGAGGGAAAGGGGGGCGCATCTGGGCTGCTCGTCATGTATGTCCGCCGGTCCTATATTCGCCTTCTATTCTCTATAAAGCAAGCCTAAATCTTAAGGGTGAGCGATAATAGAGGCAAGCCGGTGTATATTTTCAGGTTAAAGTTGGGCCGGCGGGGGAAGTGCGGTTAACGGCATGATGGACTTTATCCATTGGCTTTCGGCTCAGGCGGTCGTGCTCGCCGTTCTGGTAGCGGTGGGTGTTGCCCTGCTCCTTGCCTGCTGCCTCGGCTGTTCTAACTGCTCCCGCTCCAAGAAGGACGACGACGACGTCTTCACTCGCCACGAAGTGTGAGCGAACACTCCCTTTCTCCTCAGCTTTAAGACGTTCAACGAAACTCAAAAGGACGCTTCGGCTGCGGTTTCGCCGGACCACCCTTTATTTCTCTTGCTGCGAGGCGCCTGCTGCCGGCATAAGATACCGCTCAAAGTGCGCCAGAATCCGGTTGTAGAGATGCGTGCGCACCTCGGGACCGTTGAGCGAGTGGGTTTTGCGCGGGTAAATCTGCAGATCGTACGGAATGCCGGCATCCACCAGCTTCTGGATGAACTGTACGGAATTCTCGAAGTGCACATTGTCGTCGCCCGTTCCGTGCACCAGCAGCAGGCGGCCTTTAAGTTGCGCCGCTGAGTTCACAGGTGAGAAATCGCGATAGCCCGATGCGAATTCCGAAGGCAGGCCCATGTAGCGCTCGGTATAGATTGAGTCATAATTGCGCCAGTCGGTGACCGGGGCCACGGCAACGCCGGCGCGGAAGCGGTCCGAGTGCGTCATTGCGTAGAGCGTAAAAGTACCGCCCCAACTCCATCCCCACCAGCCCAACCGCTTGGGGTCCAATTGCGGGTAGTGGTTGAGCACATCGTCGAGAACCGTCAGTTGGTCTTCGAGCTGCACGGAGCCAAAGTTGTGATACGCGGCCTGCTCGAAGGCCCGTCCGCGGCTGCTCAGGCCGCGGTTATCGGCGTGTAGCACGGCAAAACCATGCTGGGCGAGCAGTTCGTCGAAGAGCAGCCCGTTACTCCATTGGTTGACCGCCTCGCTTCCTTCGCCCGGCCCTCCATAGGGATTCAGGATCAGAGGCACGCTGGCGGCAGTGGAGGCGTTTTCGGGCATCAGCAGCGTGGCATAAAGCGAGGTTCCGTCCTTTGCCTTCACCTCGATCTGCTCGGGCGCCCGAAGCTGGTAGGGCTGCAGCGCCTGCGTCTGCCAGAAGGCGTTGCATTGCCCCGCGGCCGAGCATAACCGCAACACCGGCGGCTCCATCCGCGAAGATTGCTTGTCAACGAAGGCGCCCCCGAAAGGAGCGAAAAGGCCCTCATGGAACCCCGCGCCCTGGCTCAGCTGCTTGTTTTCGCCATCAAAGCCAGCCTCCCATAATTGCTGCTCCAGAGGATTGCCCGCGTTGGAAGCGTATTCGACCACGTTTCTTAGAAAATCGACGTTGTAAATCTCGCTCACGTCAAAGGTGCCCAAGCTCAACTGGTGTTTCTGCTTCGCGGGCCCGCTCATCGGATTGGAGGCGTCGTAGCTGTATTGATAAATGTGGCTGTAGCCATCGCTCCAGCTCAGCAGCACAATGGAGCCGTTGCCTACCCAGACGTCGTACTTGTCGTCGATGAATTTGTCGTCGGTAATCTCCAGCGCCTGGGCCGCTTCCCCGGTCGCTGCGTCGGCAAAATAGAGAGCGCGCCGCTTGTGATCGCGGGCCAGCGTTTCGATCCACAGCGTCTTTGCATTTGCCCAGCCGAAGCGGGGGATATAGTCCTGTCCGGCCGTGAGGGGCAGCCTGACCCACACCGTCTTGCCGCCTCCCACGCCGACTACGCCCACGCGCACATCGGGATTGGGATCGCCCGCCTGAGGATAGCGCTGCATTTCTGTCGTTGCGTGAGTGGGAATCCAGTCCGTCAGCGGGTACTCCGGCACCGCGGCTTCGTTCATCTCAAGGTAGGCCAGGCGCGAGGAATCCGGGGACCAGAAGTAGTTGCTCTTTGTGTCCAACTCCTCTTCGTAAACCCAGTCGACCTCGCCATTGAGCGTGGATGGGTTGGGCGCTGGAGCCAGGACCGCCGTCGGCGATCCTGGCTCACGCAGGCGAACCACGGCCAGGCCATGATCGCGGATAAAAGAGACCATTTCGCCGTTGGGCGAAAACTTGGGGTCGTCGCCCGAGCCCATCTGGGAAGAACCAATCAGCACACCCGCGCCGACCTGCTGATCGTAGAGCCACAGCCGCCCGTCGGAATCAAAGAGCAGGTCGCGCAGGTCAGGCGACCAGAGAACGCTTGCCATGTGGTAGCGGCTGCGGTGGTCTCTGTCCTGTTCTGTATCCGCAGTCTTGCTCAGTGTCGCCATCTTCGCGCGGCTGACCAGAACGTGCGACTTTCCTGTGGCGGGATCGAGATCGATCAGCTCTCCGCTGTCCAAATAGGTCAAATGCTTCCCGTCGGGCGACCAGACCAGGTCTTCCTTTTGAGGCGGTTCGCCGATCAACGGCCCGTGCGCAAAGATCGCCTCCACGGTAAGCGGCTTCTTGGTGGCCTGGGCACCGAGCGGAGCGATAGAAACGCCGATTGCCAGCAGGGCGACAAGGAAAAGAGTGGATAGACGCGTCATCGGATGGTACTCCTGGGGCGAATTTCGTACTCCAGCCCGTTGGCGGGAAAGCACCTCGACAGCAATGAGCAAGTGTAAACCAAATTGGGCAGTAGCCTGGCCCACATCGACTTTCTCGGCGGAAAGGCCGCTCCCTCCATCACTTACAGAAGAAATCGCTTGCGCTGTGGCCCGGCGGGGCTGTACCTTCCGCATTATGCTTTGGATGCCCCTGGAAGAGAGACGCAAAATGGGCCGGATTCGGCGCAGGCAGATGGCCCGCCACGATCACGGCCAGCTCAGCGCTAAGTCGCGTTCGGCCTCGGCATCGACGCTCGTCGAGCGTTCCATGCGCGGGCGAGTTCCGGCGCTCGTCAGGCTTAAGTATGAGTTGATGGCCGAATCGCCCTTTGCCTATTTTCGAGGCGCCGTTTCGGTGATGGCCGCCGACCTGGCCGCCTTGGCCACCACCGGCATCAACGCGCAGCTCTGCGGTGACGCTCACGTGCGCAACCTGGGCGCTTATGCCGCCCCCGATGGGCGGCTGGTCTTCGATATCAACGACTTCGACGAAACCATCCGCGGGCCGTTCGAGTGGGATCTCAAACGCATGGCTGCTTCGCTGGTGCTGGCCGGCCGCGCCGCCGGCCAAAAGGAAGGCTTCGCGCAGCAGGCGGTGATCCACTGTATCCAAAGCTACATCGCGCTTACACGAAAACTGTCGGCGATGCCGCTGATCGAGGCATGCCACTTTCAGGTGCATCGGGTGGGCTCAGCTCAGCCCGTTCACGACGCGCTCGCCAAAGCCGAACGCGCCACCCCGCAGCACACGCTCGAGCACATCACCCGGCCTTTCGCGCGCCCCGGGGGTCCGCGGCGCTTCCGCGAATCGAAGCCCATGCTAACGCGCGTCACGGGCCGTCAGGCTTCGGCCGTTCTGGCTTCTCTCGGCCCGTATCGCGAAATGCTGGAACCTCAGCGGCAACATCTTTTGTCGTTGTACCGGCCTGTGGACGTGGCCTTCAAGGTGGTCGGCACCGGTTCCGTGGGCCTGCGCGACTATTGCATCTATTTCGAGGGGAACGGGCCTGCCGATCCGCTCTTCCTGCAGATCAAGGAGGAGCCGGCCTCGGCCTACGCGGCTTATCTGCCCGAGGCGCATCCTGCGCACCACAACGGCCAGCGCGTAGCCGAAGGCCAGCGCGCCATGCAACTCCAGTCCGATCCCTTTCTTGGCTGGACGCACATCGGCGCCCGTCAGTACCTCGTGCGCCAGCTCTCTGACCACAAAGGCTCCATCGATCTTGAAGACATGGCCGGCGATGGCCTTACCGCTTACGCCGGAGTCTGCGGCGAACTGCTGGCCCGCGGTCATGCCCGCTCTGGCGACCCTGCCGTCATCTCCGGCTATCTCGGCTCGGGCGCGGGCTTCGCCGAAGCCCTCGCCACATTCGCCTCCGCCTACGCCGACCAGACCGAGAAGGACTGGAACGAGCTGAGACGGTCAAGGAGGGCGAACGCGTGAGCCGCGAAGAACAGAGAGACCAGCTCCGCCGTGACGCTCTGGCAGCCTGGAATCATGATCAGACCACTGGTCTGCACCTGACGGCGGAGGAAGCGGACACTTGGCTGGCAAAGCTCGAAGCCGGTGAAGACGCCGAAGCGCCGTCCGGCATGGGCGGGAAGCGGAATTGTGAGAATACGTGACTGAAGTTTCGCGCGCTTCAGAGAGACTCATGGTATCCTCTGAGATCGCGCCGCGTTTTTTTTCGATCATCTGGAGTAAGAAATGCCCGAACGCGTTTGCCCCTGGTGGCTCGGCTATTTCCTGGCTAGTCCACTCAGGAAATGGACAATGGGCAGTCCCGAACGGCTGCTTGAGCCCTATGTAAAAAAAGGGATGACCATTGTGGAACCAGGGCCGGGCATGGGCTTCTTCACGCTGCCGTTGGCCCGGTTGGCCGGTTCGGCGGGGCGTGTCATCGCAGTCGACATTCAGCCGCGCATGCTGGAAGGCTTGCGCCGGCGGGCCGAAAAGGCCGCCAACGGATTAACAGGCTGCATCGAGACGCATCTGGTCCCGCGCGAGCGCATGAATCTACCGGCCCTGGCAGGCACGGCCGATCTCGTCTTTGCCTTTGCTGTTGTCCACGAGATGCCGTCAGCCGAGTCCTTCTTCTCGGAAGCAGCTCAGATGCTCAAGCCCGGGGGGCTTCTTTATTTTGCTGAACCGAAAGGGCATGTGACGCCGGAGGCCTTCGCAGCCGAGATGGAGGTCGCCTGCGCAGCCGGTCTCAGGTACAAAGAGGTGGCACGCCCTGCTGCGCGCCGCAGCCATGCGGTGGTTCTCGAGAAAATGTGACGGCAGACGCACATAGAATCGGGTGTATCCTACTCGCAGGGAAGGGTGGCACATGGCTAAAAATGAGCTGTATATCGAAAAGCGCGAACAGGGAGATTATGCGGTAAGAAAACCAGGTTCGGAAAGGGCCAGTGCAGTACGCCCGACCCAAACCAAAGCTATTGAGCGGGCTCGTGAGATGAACCCGGATGCGGCAGTTCACGTCGAGCGCGTCCGCAATACCAATGTTGGTGGCAGGGACAAGTGGCGGAAGCCCTAAAAGCCAAATGCGTCGCCCCGGCATTTTGAAAAACATAACCGACCTTCCACTCGGCAGTGTTTCGGTTTGAATGTCCGCCCTTGCTAGTTCGTAAACTAGTTCTCAGCCGATGTCCTACTTCTTCTTGTACTGATTCTTGATCCGGGCTGCAGCCTTGTCGATCTCCGGGAAAAGCGTGCTTTCGTTGAAGCCAAGATTTTCAAGTTCTTGTCGAATACGGCTCTTCTCACTCTGCGGAACAATGAATGGTGTTTCTTCAATCGGGTTCGGGAAAAACATTTTCTTAGGTGGATTTATGCCGTAGAGGATGAAAGCGCCGGATTGTGCTAGGATTCGCCTGTTGCTCATCTTGGGGTGAACATAATATGGCTTAAACAAATCTATGGGGTTGATAATGGGCAGGAAATATGGTTTTTCAGACCTAATGAATTGATGAAGTCGTTTTATGACGCCGTTTTCATTGAATTTTTTGATGTTTCTATGGTCCGATATATCTCCTTTTAGCGACTCCCTCACTCGATAAATCTCGCCCTTCTCCTCAGAAGTCATGTTGGCCAAATTGGCAAGGCAGCTTACTGAATCGCTGTCATAATACTTCTCGCGTTCCGGCGGAATCGCGAATGCGGTCACCATGCCATCACTCGATTTGCCACCATCAGGGCCAGGGTCGGTTGCAAAATAAAGCGCGACGAGTGCATTCAGCGAAACATCCAGCAATCGAGTCGGTAGTCCAAAATGCTGCATCCGGACGAGCCTATCAAACATGGTTTCGTCGGATGCAAACTCATGAGGCTGAACTGAGATCAGATCCCGAACCGCCCTTTTCTCATTATTAAGAAGCTCGTTGAGATCAGGTCGGAATATGCCCGCTACTCTTGGCCAAGCTGAGTCTTGTTGGCCTCGAAAGCATTTCAAGTAGCTAGAGCTGGAGGAGTATCGCGCAAATTCCCCTATGAAGTCGGTGAGAATTCGAGGCGGAACAGATTTGGTCGTGCTTTTCTTAGCCATGCGATACTTGAGACGGTCCGATAAAGTGAGCGTGGTGCGCAGATTTCTGGGCCGGTCTTTAATATTAAATGGCAAAAACGACGTCTGCAATGGGACACTTCAAGCTGAGACACCATCCCCCTTTCTAGACGGCTCTCAACGATGTGCACATTCCGCTGCTAAACTTGAATTCGCATGATCCTCCCGTTTGTCCGCGAGCTTTTTGCGGAACTGGAGCATTCACCGGCCTTTGAACGCGTTCGCAGGCACCTTAGCCTGGGTGCGGGCCGGAGGCGTGTCTCCGGGCTCACCTCGACTGCTCGCGCTCTCTATCTGCCGCTGATGGCGCGCGCGGCCCGTCAGCCCTCCATCCTGATCGTGGCCGACAACAAGGCTGCCGAGGCGCTGGAACTGCTGGTGCGCGCCGGATGCGAGCTGACCGGGGCTATCGATCCGGCCCGCGTCGTCCGGTTTCCGGCTCACGACGTTCTTCCTTTCGAAAATCTCTCGCCCCATCCAGACCTGCAGGAGCAGCGCGCCGCCGCCCTGTGGAAGATCTCCACCGGCGCCGCCGATCTGATCATCGCGCCCGTCGAAGCCGCGGCGCTCCGCCTTTTCGATCGCGATTACTATGCGAGCCTGGCGGTTACGCTGCGGCGGGGCGAAGAGATCGAGATGGAGACCCTTTGCGCTCACCTGTCCGAGGTGGGCTACACGCGGGTGGACCTGGTGGAAATGCCCGGCCAGTTCACGCGCCGCGGCGGCATTCTCGACGTCTACTCGCCCGAGGCCGACCGTCCCGTACGCATCGAACTGTTCGGCGATGAGGTTGAAACCCTCCGCAAATTCGACCCTGAAACCCAGCGCTCGCAGGCGCGCATCGACGAAACGCAATTGCTCCCGCTCACCGAAACGCCGGTAACGGAACGTCTGCTGGCCGCCGTCAGCGCCCGCCTCAACCGCGAGCGCGTCGAAACGGAAGACGAAGAGATGGCCGTTGAAGCCGCTGCCGCCACCGGCCTCAGCGTGTTTCCGGGCTGGGAGTTCTTCACTCCCGTGGCCGGCGCGAAGAGTTCTCTTCTGACCCTGCTGCCCAAATGCGCGCTCTTTGTCGACGAACCGGCCATGGTGCGCAACCAGATCGACCGTTGGTGGAATAAGGTCGAGCAGCGCCACGAGCGCTCGGGCATTGGCTCGCTCATCCGGCCCGAGGATATCTATCTGCGCCCGGAAGTGCTCGCTGCCTCGCTCTCCTCGCACATGGGACTCGATCTGGATCAGCTTGGCGCGGTCGACGTGCTCGAGGATGACGATACGCTGGGCGAAATCGAGATGATCACGCGGCCCACGCTGCGCTTTCACGGGTCGATTCCAGCGCTCACTGAGCAATTGCGCGGTTTAATGCAGACGGAAACCCGCATCGTGCTTGCCGCGCCCAACCAGGGCGACGTGGAACGGCTGGCGACGGTGCTGCGCGAATACCAGATTCCTTATCGCCTGGGCAGCCGGCTCGAGCGGCCCGGCGGCGAAACTGTGATGGACGAATCCAGCTACATGGCGGGCGACCTGCGCGTGCCGGTCATCGTCCGCACGCCCATCGCCTCCGGGGTCAGCTTCGCCGATGTGAACCTGGTCCTATTCGGCGCCAATGATCTTTCCGACGAGGCCGACGTTGTCGCCCGCCCCATTCCCCGCCGTTCGAAAACCGCCGCCTTCGTTTCCGATTTTCGCGACCTCACCATCGGCGATTACGTCGTCCACGTCGATCACGGCATTGCGCAGTACCAGGGGCTCAAGGAGATCGCGCAGGACGGCCTCGCGGTCGAGTTCATGATTCTGGAATTCGCCGAATCGGCACGGCTCTACGTTCCCCTCACCCGCCTCGACCTGATTCAGAAGTACCGCTCCACCGAAACCGGCCCCGCCCCGCAGCTCAGCAGGCTCGGCTCGCAGCAGTGGGCCAAGACCAAGACCCGCGTGCGCTCGCGCCTGCGGGAGATGGCCGGCGAGCTGCTCAAGCTGTACGCAGAGCGCCACACCGCGCAGGGCAACGCGTTCTCGGCCGACAACGAATTCCAGCGCGAGTTCGAAGATGCCTTCGATTACAGCGAGACCGACGATCAGTCGACGGCCATCGAGGCCATCAAGCAGGACATGGAATCGGCGACGCCCATGGACCGGCTGCTCTGCGGCGACGTGGGCTATGGAAAAACCGAAGTCGCCATGCGCGCCGCCTTCAAGGCCGTGCAGGACGGCAAACAGGTGGCCGTGCTCACGCCCACCACGGTGCTCAGCTTCCAGCACTTCGAGACCTTCAAGCAGCGTTTCGCGCAATTTCCCATCATCGTCGAGATGATTTCGCGCTTCCGCACGCCCAAGGAGCAGAAGGAGATTGTCGAGCGCGTCGAGATGGGCAAGGTTGATATTCTCATCGGCACCCACCGGCTTCTTTCCAAAGACATCAAGTTCCAGGATCTGGGCCTGCTCATCGTCGACGAGGAGCAGCGCTTCGGCGTGCGCCACAAGGAGCGCCTCAAGCAGATGCGCAAGGAGATTGACGTGCTCGCCATGAGCGCCACGCCCATTCCGCGCACGCTGCACATGTCGCTGGTCGGCCTCAGGGATATGAGCATCATCGAGACGCCGCCCAAGGACCGCATGGCCATCCAGACGGTCGTCGCCAAATTCGATGAAAAGCTGATTCGCTCGGCCATCGAGGTCGAGCTGGAACGCGGCGGCCAGGTCTACTTCGTCCACAATCGCGTGGAATCGATCTACGATATCGCCTCGCGCATTCAGGAGCTTGTCCCCTTTGCGCGCGTCGCCGTGGGTCACGGGCAGATGGGCGAAGCCGAACTCGAAAGAGTGATGCTGGCCTTCATGCGCAACGAATACGATGTGCTGGTGGCGACAACCATCATTGAGAACGGCCTCGACATTCCGCTGGCCAACACCATCCTGATCAATCGCGCCGACCGCCACGGGCTCAGCGAGCTCTACCAGTTGCGAGGACGCGTGGGCCGCTCCAACCGCCGCGCCTATGCCTATCTGCTCATTCCGCCCGAGCAGGAACTGAATGAAGTCGCTCGCCGCCGCCTGGCCGCGCTCAAGGAATTTTCCGACCTCGGCGCCGGCTTCAAAATCGCCGCGCTCGATCTGGAACTGCGCGGCGCAGGCAACATGCTGGGCGGCGAGCAGAGCGGCCACATTGAGGCCGTCGGTTTCGAACTCTACACCTCGATGCTCGAAGCCGCGGTAAAGGAACTGAAGGGCGAGAGCGCCGAAGAGCGGCCGGCCGTGCAGCTCAATCTGGGCATTGCGTTGCGCATCGACGAGAGCTACGTGCCTGAAGAGAACCAGCGGCTGCGGCTCTACAAGAAGATCGCCGGCGCCGCCACCGATGCGGCCGTCGACCAGGTGCGCGCGGAGCTGGAAGACCGCTACGGCGCCCCGCCCGACGCCACCGTTTACCTGCTGGAAGCGGCCCGCCTGCGCCTGGAATGCGAGCGTATCGGCATTGCGCAGGTTGACCGCAAGCGCGGCGAGCTGCACATCCGCTTCACTGAGAGCGCCTCCGTCGATCCGGAGCGCCTGATGCAGCTTGTTTCGCGCAACGCCAAGCGAGGCGCGCAGTTCACGCCGCAGGGAGTTCTGAAATATCCGTTGGCCGCCACGCGCTCTGATGAAGTATTACTGGAGATTCATGAAGTATTCGAGGGCCTGATGCCCGCCGCGATTCCCGCGGCCTAGGTGATCGGCCCAGATCGGCCCGGACCTGGATTCCGGGCAAAGGAAAACCGATGAAAAGAATGAACGCTTTGCTCTTGTTGGGAGTTTGCATGACATCCACTCTTTGCGCCCGGACGGCGCAGGCAGATTGGAAACAGCAGTTTCAAAAGATCGCCGATGACTATTTCGACCAGGTCTATTTTCATTACGGCTTGACTGCCGGCACTCCGAACGGCCCAAGCACCGGACCTGACGGCGGGACCCTGACCGGCTATCACCAGTACGATGCGCAATTGCAGGATTTCTCGCGCCAAAACATCGATGCTGAGATCGCCGCGCTGAAAGGCTTCGAGAAGCGCGTTCAAGCGATTCATCCCGGCGAAGGCGCGGCAGACTTTGTGCCCCGCAGCGATCGCGAAATTCTGCTTTCCAATATCCGCTCCGAGTTGTTGACGCTCGAGGTCATCCGCCCCTGGGAAAAGAACGCCGATGTGTACACAAATGTCGCGGCCAATGGCGCCTACACGCTGATGGAGCGCAATTTTGCGCCGGCTGACGATCGGCTGCGCTCGCTCATCGCCCGCGAAAGGCAGATGCCGGCGCTGTTTACCGCGGCACGCGCCAATCTCAACAACCCGCCGCGCATCTTCACCGAGATTGCCATCGACCAGTTGCCCGGCACCATCGGCTTTTTCGAGCGCGACGTGCCGCAGGCCTTTGCCGATGCGAAAGACACGGCACTGAAGGCCGAATTTGCCGAGACCAATGCTGCCGTCGTAACCGCGCTGAAGAACTACCTCGAATGGCTCAAAACCGATGTGCTGCCGCGCTCCAATGGCGACTTCCGGCTCGGCGCAGAAACCTTTTCGAGAAAACTGCTCTACGACGAGATGGTCGATTTGCCTCTGGACAAGCTTCTGGAGATCGGCTGGGCCAACCTGCGCAAGAACCAGGAGCAGTTTCGCGAGATCGCCAAAGAACTGGAGCCGGACAAGGACACGAGCGCGGTGCTCGCCGAACTTGACGCGCAGCACCCTGCGCCCGATCATCTGATCGATGCCTTCCGCGCAACCTTTGATGGGCTGATCGGCTTTATCCGCTCCCATCACATTGTCACCATCCCCTCTGAAGTGCGGCCCATCGTGCGCGAGACGCCGCCCTTCGAGGCCGACACAACCACCGCCAGCATGGACACGCCCGGCCCGTTCGAAACGAAAGCCACCGAGGCTTACTTCAACGTCACGTTGCCCAGCGCCTCGATGACCCCCGCGGAGGTGGAAGGCTACATGCGTTCCTTCAACATCGGCACGCTGATCTCGACCGCGGATCACGAGGCCTATCCAGGCCACTATGTCCAGTACCTGTGGCTGCCGCAGGCGCCCAGCCGCGTGCGCAAGATTCTAAGCGCCAACACCTACGTCGAAGGCTGGGCTCATTACTGCGAGCAGATGATGCTTGACGAGGGCTATGGGCAAGTGGGGACAGGGGCCAAGGACGAGCGCGAAGCGAAATTCCTGCGCCTGGGGCAACTGCAGGACGCGCTGTTGCGCAATGCGCGCTTCATTGTGGCCATTGAGATGCACACCGGCAAGATGAGCGTCGAAGAGGCCGAGGCGTTCTTTCAGAAGGAAGGCTACCAGTCGAAAGAGATCGGCGTGATCGAAACCCGCCGCGGCGCAGGCGACCCCACTTATCTCTATTACACACTGGGCAAGCTGGAAATCCTGAAGCTGCGCGACGACATGAGGAAGAAGCAGGGCGCGGCCTTTTCGCTTGAGAAATTCCACGACGATTTTCTGCGCCAGGGATACCCGCCCGTCAAAATCGTCCGCGAATCGATGCTGGGCGACGGCAGCCCGGCGTTATGACAATTTGTACTGCGGGCATCCTTGCCCGCTGGATCGCGGACGTCCTCGTCCGCGCATGCCGCCCGGCCCGCATCCGCTATTCTGTCGAGTGGGATTCCACTCGGGACAAGTTCCAAGCGCAATAACGAGGAGGGGATCATGAGAAAACGTGTGCGTAAGGCAGTTTTCCCCGCGGCCGGACTGGGAACGCGATTTTTGCCGGCCACCAAGGTCATCCCCAAGGAGATGCTGGCGCTCGTCGACAAGCCCATCATCCAGTACGGCGTGGAAGAAGCCATCGCCTCGGGAATCGAGCACATCGTCTTCGTCACCGGCCGCGGCAAGAGCACGATGGAGGACCACTTCGACCTCAGCCCCGAGCTGGACGCCACGCTGGAGCGCCGCGGCAAGCAGGAGATGCTCGCCCTCTCCCGCCGCGTGTCCACGATGGCGCGCATCAGCTACGTGCGCCAGAAGGAGCCGCTCGGGCTGGGCCACGCAGTCCTCTGCGCCAAGGACCTGGTCGGCGACGAGCCCTTCGCGGTCATCCTGCCCGACGACGTGATCGATGCCGATCCGCCTTGCCTGAAACAGATGATCGACGTCTTCAACGAAAAAGGCGGATCGGTGCTGGCCACGCAAACCGTCGAAGGCCCGGCCATCAGCGCCTACGGCGTGCTGGCCGGTTCGCCCGACGCCGCCAATCCGCGCATCTTCAACTGCACGGGAATGGTCGAAAAACCTCCGCTCGAAAAGGCGCCCACGAAGCAGGCCATCATCGGCCGCTACATCCTTACGCCCCGCATCTTCGAGTTGCTGGAAGAGACCCAACCCGGCGCAATCGGCGAGATTCAGCTCACCGACGGCATTCTGGCCCTTCTGAAAGAGGAAAAGGTCTACGGCTACAGTTTCATGGGCAAGCGTTACGACGCGGGCGACAAGTTCGGAATGTTGCAGGCGACCGTGGAATTCGCACTCAAGCGGCCGGAGTTCGGCGAGAAATTCCGCGAGTATCTGAAGGGGCTGAAGCTGTAGAGCGGAGAGCGGAGTTAGCAGGGCTAGCGGAGCTAGGGACTCCCGCAGGACTATCGTCCTGTTGTCACCCTGACGCCATCGTCCTGTTGTTATCCTGAGAACATTGTCTTGTTGTCATCCTGAGCGGAGCGCTGCGAAGCGGCGCGGAGTCGAAGGATCTGCGGTTGTCCTTCGCTTTCGACGGAGCGGAGTTGGGAGCTATGTCGACACCGCTAACTCCGCTAACTCCGCTAACTCCGCTAACACCGCTAACTCCGCTGCGTTATCTCCACTTGATGTTGCAGCCGATCGAGGGCTTCTGCTCCGCGGGCACGGGCTTGCCGGCAAGAGCCAGATCGATGGCGGCGCGCAGGTCCTCTCCAGTGACCGGAACGCCGTTGCCCGGCCGGCTCCCGTCGAACTGGCCGCGATAGACCAGCTTGAAATCGCCGTCGAAGAGGAAGAAATCCGGCGTGCAGGCGGCCTTGTAAGCGCGGGCCACGGCCTGGCTCTCATCGTAGAGATAAGGAAAGACGAAGCCGTTCGCCTGCGCCTGCCGCTTCAGCCCGTCGGGACTGTCGGCAGGATGCGTGGCCACATCGTTGGCGCTGATGGCTACAATGCCAAGTGGCTTGCCGGCGTAGTCCTTGCCAAACGCGCCCAGCGACTTTTCAATGTGCTTCACGAACGGGCAGTGCGCGCAGATAAACATCACCAGCAGCGCCTTCTGCCGCGGTAGTCGTCGCGGCGGACGGTCTTGCCGCTCACCACATCGGTCAGCGCAAAATCCGGCGCCGTCGTTCCCAGTTCCAGCATGGTCGATTCGGTCAGTGACATAAGTTCCTCCTTGAAGCGTAGTTAGCGTAGTTAGCGGCGTTAGCGGAGTTAGCGGCGTTAGCGGAGTTAGCGGCGTTAGCGGGCTTGCGAGCCACCCTCAAAAATCAAAGCTGCGCCAATAACAAATCCGAAATCATACCACCTTCCAGAGTTCGGGAAATTGTAAATTCTTACATGGGTGAATAGGCTTCCAATGAAGGTGAAGGGCATCAAAATGCCGTGGAGAAGTCCAGTCCAAAATCCTGGTAGATTGCTGAGATACGGATCGGGAGCAGGTTGTGTGGCGCAGCCAGATACGATAAAGGCGAGCGCAATTGCGATGAGGAAGGTGATTCTCCAAAGCAACCTTGCATGCATCGGAAATTTCCTCCATTTTGGTAAGCAACGGCAGCTCTCCTGCGTAACTGCCCTAGCTCCGCTAACCCCGCTAGCTCCGCTAACCCCGCTAACCCCGCTGCCTTTAAAACAGTCCCGTCTGGCGTCCTGGCATCGCCAGCCCAAAGTGCTCGTAGGCCAGGCGCGTGGCCACGCGGCCGCGCGGCGTGCGATCGAGGAAGCCGATCTGAATCAGGAACGGCTCGTAGACCTCTTCGAGCGCGTCTTCCTCTTCGGCCAGCGTTGCCGCCAGCGTGCCCAGCCCCACAGGGCCGCCGTCATACTTCTGCATGATGGTGAGCAGCAGACGGCGGTCGATCTCGTCGAAGCCGTGCGCATCGACTTCGAGCATGGTGAGCGCCGCGTTGGCCGTGGGCCGGTCGATGACGCCCGTGCCACGGACCTGCGCATAATCGCGCACGCGCCGCAGCAAACGGTTGGCGATGCGCGGCGTTCCGCGCGAGCGCAGGGCGATCTCGGCCGCGCCGTCCGCGTCGATGGGAATCTGCAACACCTCGGCCGACCGCTCCACGATGAATGCGCAGCTCGTCTTCGGTATAAAAATCCAGGCGCAGCAGAATGCCGAAGCGCGAGCGCAAGGGCGAGCTCAGCAGCCCGGGGCGCGTGGTGGCGCCGATAAAGGTGAAGGGCCTGAGCTCCATCACGTGCGTGCGCGCCGCCGGCCCCTGGCCGATGATGATGTCGAGCCTGTAATCCTCGAGCGCGGTGTAGAGTTTCTCTTCCAGCACAGGCTGCAGGCGGTGAATCTCATCGAGGAAGAGCACCTGGCGCTCGCGCAGGTTGGTCAGGATGGCCGTCAGGTCGCCCTGGATCTGCAGCGCCGGCCCGGAGGTCTGCTGAAAGCCGACGTCCAGTTCGTTGGCGATAATCGTGGCCAGCGTCGTCTTGCCCAGCCCCGGCGGCCCGGAGAGCAGCACGTGGTCCAGCGCCTCGCCCCGCGACTTCGCCGCTTCCAGCGCGATCGAAAGCTGCTCCTTGGCCTTCGACTGTCCGATGAACTCGCCGAGCCACTTCGGCCTCAGCTTGAGCTCAAAGCTCTGCTCCTCGTCGGCGCGTGCGGCGCTGACCAGCCGTTCCGGGTTGCTATCGCGTGCAGTGGGCATCTCAGGGGAAAGTGTAGCTGTTGCAAGCGCCGCAGGCCAAGTGGCACAACAGTACCGCCAGCAGGTGGTTGCCCGCCATGTAGACTGTAGGGTTCGCCGGAACGTCATGACCCACCGGTTCGGAACTCTTCGCCGCTTCCGCTTTCACAGGCCGCAGCAGATCGCCGCGGCGATGCTGGCGCTGTTCCTCGCTCAGGGCCTGTGGGTGGTGAGCCGCCAGACGCTCACCGACCGCGATTATCAGTACGCACGCTGTGGGCGCGAAACCTGGGAACGTCCCGAGTCCGTGCCCGGCTACTTCACCACCTGCGGCAACATCCACGACGGCATTCTCGCCTACCGGCTGGCTGGCCTGCCGCTTACCCTGAACCTGCTGGCCGAGCGTGGGCTCGACCGCTTCCGCAAGCCCGAGGATCGCGTGCTGGCCGGAAGCGCAGCGCCGAGCGGCGAATTAAGCACGTGGGAGCTGCGCCACCAGCTCACGCACATTCTGCTGCTTCTGCGCCTGCCCTTTCTGCTTGCCGGCTGCGCGCTGGGCGGATGCGTCTGGTGGGTCACGCGCCGGCTCTACGGCAACCTGGGCGGATACACAGCCCTGGCGCTCTACTGCTTTTCTCCCCCGGTGCTTCGCGCCTGCCTGACGCCCAGTGCTGAGGTGCTGGCCGCGCTGGGTTGCTATGGCGGCGTTTACACATGCATCGGCGTGGCCCACGCCATGCAAGGGCCGGTTGCCAAGTGGCGGCCGCGCATCGTGCTTCTTACGGTAATTCTCGGCATTGCCGCGGCCTCGCACATTGCGGCTCTGCCGCTGACGGCCCTGCTGGGGCTGATCCTGATGCTGTGGGTGGCCGAGGGGCGCCGCAGCCAGGTGCTGCCCATTGTGCTGGCCGCTACGGTGGGCGCGCTGGTTCTGCTTTTTGCCTGCTACGGCTTTCTGCCTGACGCGTTCAGCTACGTTTTCCGCTCGGCAGCGGGCTTGCTCTGGTTTTCGGCCGATCCGGCGCGGCGCTTCTTCTCGTCTCTCAGCAACGCAGGCATCACGCTGGCCGCGGCCTCGGCGCTCGTTTTCTACGTTGCCTTCCGCCGATCCCGCTACTTCGGCAACACCGCTCCGCTCCTTTGCGCAGTGATTCTGTTTTTGCTCGTCACCACCGGAGTTCCCGCCAGCCCGTGGCTCTGGGCGCTGCCGTTTCTTGTCACGTTCGTTGCGGGAGTCTTCGCCGACGCTTACGAAGGTCCGCGAGGGCGGATGGCAATGGCCGCTGCTGGGGCAATCGTGCTGCTGCAGGCAGTTGTTTGCGTGATGAGCCTGCCGGGAATGGCGTAAAGCTCGTTCCGCGAACGTGTGGTTCTCAACCATCCGAGCGCCCGTCCTTTCAAATTCCGTGCCTTTTTTCCGCCCTTTTTCTGGCGCAAGGGCAAGACCGGCCGTTGCGGTCAGAATCGAAGCCTCGAATCGAACCGAAAATGGTGCAAGTTTCAGTCCAAAACAGGGCATGCAATCAAGGGCTCCTCCCGGCGTTTCAACGGTCCTGCTTTATTCCTCATAAACTTAACCACAATAAAGACTTATTTCACATTTTCTGCCTTGCGGGAACCACCCTGAACGTCTAAAATAAACTTACGGCCCGCAGACCGGCCCCCCGCACCTTCCGGACCCTCTTTTTGCCACACCTTAGCCGGTCAAGAAAGCCCTTAAAGCCTTATGGCAGACGATCAGAATCCAAAGCTTCCTCTCGATGGCGGCGCGCCCCATGACGGCACGAAGCTTGTGCCCATCAATATCGAAGAGGAGATGCGCCGCTCCTATCTCGACTATTCAATGAGCGTCATCATCGGGCGCGCCCTGCCCGAGGCTCGCGACGGCCTGAAGCCTGTTCATCGGCGCGTGCTCTACACCATGAGCGAGATGGGCCTCGAGTACAACAAGAAGTACACCAAGTGCGCCAAGGTGGTCGGCCAGGCGATGGGCGTTTATCATCCGCACGGCGACTCGGCGATTTACGACACGCTGGTGCGCATGGCGCAGCCTTTCTCGCTGCGTTATCCGCTCGTCGATGGGCAAGGCAACTTCGGCTCGGTCGACGGCGACCCGCCCGCGGCCATGCGCTACACCGAGTGCCGCATGGAGCGCATCGCCGGCGAGCTGCTGGCCGACATCAATATGGACACTGTGGATTTCGTGCCCAACTACGACGAGTCCACGCAAGAGCCCAGCGTTCTTCCCACGCGCATTCCCAACCTTATCGTCAACGGCTCCAGCGGCATTGCCGTGGGCATGGCCACTAACATTCCGCCGCACAACCTGACGGAAGTGGTGAACGCGGCGATCGCTCTGGTGAAAAATCCGCACGCGGGCCTGGCCGAAGTGATGAAGCACGTGCAGGGGCCCGACTTCCCTACCGGAGGCTTTCTCTACGGCCGCAGCGGCATTGCCGAAGCCTACAGAACCGGCCGCGGCCGCTTCATGATGCGCGCCCGCGTCTCCCAGGAGAACCTGACCAAGGACAAACTCGCCCTCATCGTCACCGAGATTCCCTACCAGGTCAACAAATCCAGGCTCATTGAGAACATCGCCGAGCTGGTCAACGGAAAGACCATCGACGAAATCGGCGAGGTGCGCGACGAAAGCGACCGCGACGGCATGCGCATCGTCATCGAGCTCAAGCGCGGCGCCCAGCCTGAGATCGTGCTCAACCAGCTCTACAAGCACACGCAGATGCAGGAGAGCTTCTCGATGATCTTCCTGGCCGTGGTCAACGGCCAACCCCGCGAACTGCCGCTCGACGTGGCCCTGCGTGTCTTCATCGATCACCGCATCGAGGTGGTGCAGCGCCGCACCGTCTATCTGCTCGGTAAGGCGCGCGAGCGCGAGCACATCCTCGAAGGCTACAAGATCGCCCTCGACAACCTCGACACCGTCATCCGCATCATCCGCGCATCGGCCTCGCGGGTGGAAGCGCGCGAGAACCTCTACGCCTGGGGGAAGGGAACGGAGATTGTCGTCAATCTCGACCGCGAGCGGCTGGCGAGCGAAGAGCGCGGACTTACGCTGCGCCAGGTTGACGCCATCCTCGAACTGCAGCTTTACCGCCTCACCCAGCTTTCCGTAGACGAAATCCTCAACGAACTCGCCGAGCTTCGCAAGAAGATCGCCGAGTACGAAGAGATTCTGGGCAGCGAAAAGAAGCTGCGCGCGGTGATCGTCAAGGAGCTCGAAGACGTCCGCAACAGGTACGGCGACGCGCGCCGCACAGAGATTGTTGACGAATCGGCCGAGCTGCAGCTTGAAGACCTGATCGCCGATGAGCAGGTGGCCGTCACCGTCAGCCATCAGGGCTACCTGAAGCGCACGCCCATCAGCACCTATCGCCAGCAGCGCCGCGGCGGAACGGGCCGCATGGGCATGAAGACGCGCGAAGAGGATTTCGTCTCGCAGCTCATCGTCGACTCCACGCACGCTTACCTGCTCTGCTTCACCAACATCGGCCGCGTCTACTGGCTCAAGGTCTACGAAATTCCCGACGTAGGCGCCGCGGGCAAGGGCAAATCCATGCAGAGCCTGCTCGACCTGCAGCAGGGCGAGAAGGTCTGCACCATCCTGCCCGTCCGCAATCTCGAAGAAGAAGGCAGGTACATCTTCTTCACCACGCGCCTGGGAACGGTCAAGAAGACCCCGCTTAAAGATTTTTCGAACGTGATGGCGCGCGGCATTATCGCCATCGGCGTCGATACGAACGACGAGCTTGTTGCCGCCCGGCTCACCGACGGCGACCAGATCGTCTTTCTCGCCACGCACATGGGCCTTGCCATCCGCTTCAACGAGGCCGACGTCCGCTCCATGGGCCGGCCTGCCTACGGCGTGCGCGGCATTTCGCTCATCAAGAACGACTATGTTGTCGGCGTGGCCGTCACGCCCAAGGAGCATGCTCCGGGCGACTTCCGCATTCTGAGCGTAAGCGAAAACGGCTTCGGCAAGCGCACCGACGTTGAGGAGTACCGCCTGCAGACACGCGGCGGCAAGGGCGTCAAGAACATGGCCGTCACCGACCGCATTGGCCGCGTCAGTTCAATTCAACTCGTCGACGACACCTCGGAGCTGATGGTCATCAGCCAGTTCGGCAAGATCATCCGCGTCGATACCAAAACCATCCGCAACGCCGGCCGCGCCACCCAGGGCGTGCGCCTGCTCAACCTCGAAGCCGACGACAAGGTCGCCGCCGCCGTCATCATCCCGCCGGAAGAGCTGAACGGAAACGGCAACGGCAACGGCAATCACGAGGGCGAGCAGGGAACGCTGCTGCAGTAGCATGAAGGCAATCGGAGAGAAACGAATGGACAAAACCATCCGCCGCGTAACCGATTTCGAGGAGCAGCAGGCTGAAACCTATCGCTATTGGCAGAGCAGACCTATTGGCGAGCGATTGGTTGCCGTTTGCGAATTGAGCGAGGAAGCCTATGCGTTCGCCGAAGGGTTCAAAGGAGCCGCGTCCGATGATGACCAAGGATTTCAAGGACCTCCTTCGCGCGCTTAACGCGAACGCGGCCGATTACCTCATCATCGGCGGGCACGCCTTCGGCGTTTACAGCGCGCCGCGCACGACGAAAGACCTGGATCTCTTCATCCGCTCCAACCCGGAGAATGCCAAGGCCGTTTTCCGAGCCCTGGCAGAGTTTGGCGCTCCTCTTCAAGGCATGACCCCGGCTGATTTTACTGATGGAACGACGTTTCAGGTAGGGCAGGAGCCAAATCGCATTGACGTTCTTCAGCGCATCGATGGCGTCACATTCGAAGAGGCCTGGGAGCATCGTGTAAAGGGCATGGTAGACGGTGAGGTTCCTGCCTGCGTCATCTCCAGGGACGACCTAATTCGCAACAAACTCGCCAGCGGCCGGGAACAGGACTTCCTCGACGTGAAAGTGCTTCGTGCCGTGGAGAGAGCAGTGCGAGACGGCCCTTATCAAGCCAAGAAAAGTAAAGCCGAATAGCCCCACGAAACGAGGCGAAACGCTTCCCATGCCCGCCACCGGAGCCAGACCGCAGGGAGCAGCCGACGAAGCCGGCGCGGCCGAAGCTGTGCGCCGCATGTTCGATGCGATCGCGCCCCGCTACGACCTGCTGAATCATCTGCTCTCGGCCAATGTCGACCGGCTGTGGTGGCGGCGGGCGGCGCGGCGCTTTCGAGCCACTCTCGCTCGGCCCGAAGCCGCTGTTCTCGACATCTGCTGCGGCACGGGCGACATGACCATGGCTCTGGTGAAACTCCGGCCGGCCGGCGCGCAACCCATTTTTGCCGCCGACTTTTCCCGCCAGATGCTCAGCCGCGGCGCGCGCAAGTTCGCCCGTGCCAACGTCACGGTTCTTGAAGCCGACGCGCTCCATCTTCCCTTCCGCGATCAATCGCTCGACCTCATCGTCACGGCTTTCGGCTTCCGCAACCTGGCGAACTACGAAGCCGGCCTCGCCGAGTTCCATCGCGTGCTCAAGCCCTGCGGCCAGCTGGGCATTCTTGAATTCAGCGAGCCCGGCGGCGTGGTGGGTAAGGCTTATGCGCTCTACTTCCGGCGGGTGCTGCCGGCCATTGGCCGCTTGATCTGCGGCAAAAACGGCGCCTACAGCTACCTGCCCGCCTCAGTGGGCCGGTTTCCGCAGCCTGATGAAATGCTGAATCTGATGCGGTCGGCCGGCTACACCGGATGCGAGTGGCAGCCCTATACCTTCGCAATCGCGGGGTTGTACACGGGCGCGCGTCCGGCGGTAGTCTGATAGGACGATGGGCCTGCAGAGCGTCAATTCGAGCGCCGATCAGAACGCTGACCCGAGCGTCAATCTGAGCGTTGGCCCGGCCGCATCCGGCCCCGCAACGCCGGAGCAGGCCGCCATGAGCCGCGAAAAGCAGCGCGTGGCGCTGCTCTCCATGGCGGCTGCCGCGGTGATGACGCTGCTGAAGCTGGCGGCGGGGTTAATTTCCGGATCGCTGGGCGTGCTCTCCGACTCCGCGCATTCGGGGCTCGATCTGCTGGCGGCGGGCCTTACCTTCTTTTCCGTGCGGGTCAGCGATAAGCCGGCCGACGAGGTCCACACCTACGGCCACGGCAAGATCGAGAATCTCTCTTCCTTCTCTGAAGTTCTGCTGATGATCGCCTCTAGCGCCTGGATCATCTGGGAGGCCATCAGGCGAATCTTCTTTCACTCCGTGGAGCTGCGCAACTCCGTGTGGCCATTCGTGGTCGTCGTCTGTTCCATTGGAGTGGACTTCTGGCGCTCGCGGGAACTGCGAGCCGTGGCGCGGCGCACCGGTTCGCCGGCACTGGCCACCGATGCCTTTCACTTCGCCTCCGACATCTGGTCCTCGTCTGCGGTGCTCGCCGGCCTGGCGGCCACATGGATCGGCACGCGCTTCGGTGTCGGCTGGCTGCGCTATGCCGATCCCGCCGCGGCCATCGTGGTCTCCGTGCTGATTTTGCGCCTCACGTTCTACATCGGCCGCGATGCCGTGGGAGCGCTGATGGACGAGGTTCCTGCCGGAACGCGCCGCCGCCTGGTGCGTGAGGTGGAAAAGGTCAAGGGCATCCTGTCTGTGCAGCAGGCGCGGCTGCGCCGTTCCGGGGCAGACCACTTCGTCGATCTCACCATCGCTCTGCCGCGCCGCTCCACATTCGCGCACACTGGACAGATGGTGCAGGCGGCTACGCAGGCCGTGCAAACCGTGCTGCCCCGCGCCGATGTCGTCGTCCGCACCATGCCTTACGAATCCCGCGCCGAAAGCCTCTTCGATCGAGTGCGCGCGGTGGCCGCGCGTCACAACGTCTCCGTGCACGACCTCAGCGTGCAGGCGGACCAGGGGCGTCTCATTGTCGAGCAGCACGTCGAGCTTGATGAAAAGCTGGCATTGCGCGAGGCCCACGCCTTCGTCACCTCCATGGAGGGCGACATACTGCGCGCGGTGCCGGAGATCGACTCCATTCTCACTCACATTGAAAGCGAGCCGGCCACCATTGAGCGCCCTGAAGCCATCAGCGAGGCGAATCGCCGCATTGAAAAGGCGCTGCGCCAGGCGGCCGATGGGTTGACGGAGATTCACGATGTGCACGAAATCGTCGTGAGGCGCTCCAGCGAGCACCTTACTGTTTCCTGTCACTGCACGCTCGGCGACGATCTGCCCATGTTTCGAGTTCATCAGGCCATCAGCGCGCTCGAAGACCGCTTCAAGCTGCTCTGCCCCGAAGTGCAGCGCGTAACCATCCACCCCGAGCCGTCGACGGATAATAGGCGATAGGGCCGCAGTTATTGAATCCGGTCCTTGAAGATAACACTCCCGTGCCCCATCCTTTCCGCTTTTTTTTGCGGAAAGGGTGGGAAGGCACAGATTCACCCAATCGGGCCGAATCAATATGATGAGCCGTTCCATCGCGAATTTTTTTCAGGTCGCCTGGCTGCTGCTGCTGCTGGTGGCGGTGGGGCTGCTTTCGGCCATCGCCACCGTGCACTTCGCCATTCACGGGGCCGAGGCGCAGGTGCCCGCGCTCAAGGGGCTCACGGTGGCCGATGCGCGCAGCGAGACCGCCGGCCTGGGACTGAATCTCGACGTCGACAACCGCTACTACTCCGCCGACGTCGCCGCCGGGCACATTCTTTCGCAGTCTCCCGCGGCGGGCACGGTGGTGCGGCGCCAGTGGCAGGTGCGCGTGGCTGAAAGCCTGGGGCCGCAGAAGGTCGACGTTCCCGATACCGTCGGCTCTAATTCCCAAACTGCCCAGTTCAAGCTGGGGCGCGCGGGCCTCGAGGTCGGCGCGATCGCGGAACTGCCAACCGACGTCGCTCAAGAGGGAACCGTAATCGCCCAGGACCCTCCGGCGCACGCGCAGGACATCGAGCGGCCCACGGTTAGCCTGCTCGTAGCTGTTCCGGACAACGATGCATCGGGGGGCTTCGTCATGCCCGATTTCGCCGGCCGGCAGGTGGCGAGTGCGCAAGCAACTTTGGCCCGCGCGGGTTTGCAGCCGGCAGCGGTGCGCTACGCCGATGTGCCTGTGGCCCCGATGGGCAGCGGGGATGCATTGCCCACACTGCCGGTGAAACCCGGCTCGGTGCTTTCGCAAATGCCTCCCGCCGGCTCGCATATAGATCGCGGCACGGTGGTGACGCTGACGGCGGCGAAGTAGGAGAAGCGGAATAGGAGTCGTGCTTCAATATGCAAGCGGGAGCGATTCGGGTTCACAATGTCGTTTGAGCACTGGAGGAACGCGAAGCCGATGAACGTGCCTGGGGTTCTTTTAACTTGGTCTCTATTTTTGGCGAATGTGTTCGGTCAATCGTCAGCGCCGATACTAACTCATTCTCCCGATTTTGTTGTAAATTCTGCCGTGCCGGCTAGAGCTGAAGAACTGAGAGGGGATGCAGAAGGCCTAAAGAACACGCGATGCGACGGCCCCTACATCTACTTGGAACGCTCCACAGCCGTTGGCGACTTCATCGGAGACACTGCGAAGATCGTTAGGGTCACACGATACGCTCGAACGGATGAAACAAAGGCTCTGGAAATCCTGAAAAAGGTTTGGAACGGGCAGTTCAGAACAGCATCCTGCTTTATAGGATGGGCGGAAACCACGTATTGGTCCGTCGAAAGCATGGTGGAGTTCAAGGATGGCCTGCGATCCAAGCTGATCACGGATGGTTATCACGTAGCATTGCAGGATCGCAACGGAAGGTATTGGTTCATTCGCCTCGGAGAATAACCGCCAATGGCGGCCCTGTTGGTTGGTAGAAGCGGTGTCCGCCCATGCCGGCGCCTTCGTCAACCGGCCTTTTCCAACCTCGCGACGTAGAACCCGTCGGATGCAACCGCTTCGGGCAGTAGCCGCAACGCCCCCTCCGCAGTGAGGCATTCACGCAGGCGCTCCGCGCCTTCGCTCGTGAGAATCTTTCGTTCGGCCAGAGCGTCGATGCTGGTTCGAAGAGAAACGAGGCGGGCCTTTGGATTCTCGGCGAGCGCCGCTGCAACCACCTGCTCGTTTTCCTCCGGCTCCAGCGAGCAGGTGGAGTAGACCACGCGCCCGCCGGTGCGAACTGCGCGCAAAGCACTGTGCAAAATCGCCTTCTGCCGATCGGCCTGGGTCGCGAGATCTTCGAGGCGCAGACGGTGGCGAATCTCCGGGTTCCGCCCGAGCGTCCCGGTGCCGCTGCAAGGCACATCGGCGAGGGCAAGATCGAAAGTGCCTTCCTCTGCGAGCGCCGTTGCGTCGGCGTGCCGGCACTCAATGTGACCAGCAAACGCCCCCATGCGCTCGCGCAGCGCCTCAAGCCGCTCAAGATTGGCATCGCAGGCAGTGATGCGCGCTTCGGGATGGCGTTCGGCGAGAATCAGCGTCTTTCCTCCCGGAGCGGCGCAACAATCGAGGATTGCTTTGATTCTTCCGCGAGAGTACTCCATTTCAGAGTGCTCGCAGTCCCCAGAAGCTTCCGTGGTTTCCCACCCTTCGCGCAAAATGCCGCGCGAAGGATGGGGCACGGGGAGTTCTGTCAATACCTGACTCGAAGACGCTCCAGGGTCACTGCCGCAGCAACACGCCGCCAGTTCGGCAATCAACTGCGAGCCTTCATCCTGAATTCGCACTCTGCCTTCACGTAAAGCCGCAGTAGCAGTCACGTCGCCCGAAGCCACCGTGCGCGCGGCGTTCAACAGCGCGCCGGGCGCAAGTTCCACGCCGCATTCCGCGAGTTCTGCTTCCACTTCCGCGCTCTCAAGCCGCAAAGCCAGCGCGGGCTGGCTCTGCCCGTGGCGGCAGATCACTCGCGCCGCCTCCATTCCATAGAACTCAACCCACCGCTCCACCAGCCACAGCGGATGAGCCTCAGCCAGCGCCAGTTCTTTGGCTGATGCAGCCGGAAACTCCTGACGCGGCGCAACGCTCAGCTTTCGCAGAACCGCATTCACCATTCCCGAGGCAAAGCGGTGGCCGGCCTTGATGGCCAGCTCCACGCTCTCATCGATGGCGGCGTGCGCGGGAATGCGGTCGAGGAAGAGAAGCTGAAATGCGCCCAGCCGCAGCGCAATGCGAACCTCAGCGTCGAGCTTCGCGCCGGGGCGCTTGAGCAGTTGATTGATCTCGCGATCCAGCCGAATCTGCCAGCGCAACACTCCCAGCACGAGCGCCGTAGCCAGGTTGCGATCGGGCTGCGCGAGAGAGCTGACTTCTTTGCCGCGCAACAAATCGTCAGAGTGCGCGCGCCCGCGCTCCACCGCGAGAAGAATGTGAAAAGCCGCCCGGCGAGCTGGAGAGATTTGCGCCACGGCCTTCAACCCAGCCACGCGCCGGCCGCAAGCAGGTTGCCGCGCAGAAATTCATCGGCTTTCAGGCGCTTCTTGCCTTCGAGCTGCACTTCGAGAAGCTCGAGCCACGTGCCGGCCGCGCAACAAACAAAAAGCCGTCGGCCTTCGACAAAAATCCGCCCCGGTTCCCAGGGATCCGATCCGACGACTGGCGGCACGGAGGCAACGGCCATGCGGTGCACGATCAGCTTTTTCCCGTCGACGGTGGTGAAGGCGCCGGGCCAAGGCTGGAATCCGCGCCAGCGGTTGTAGAGCTCGTGCGCGGCGCGGGCTGCAAAATCCATGCGGCCGTCTTCGCGCCTGAGCATCGGCGCATAAGTTGCGTGCTCAGGATTCTGCGGCTGCGCCTGCAGCGTTCCGGCCGCGAGTTCCTCCAGGGTTTCGACCACCAGCGGCGCGCCCGCAACCGCCAACCGTTCGAACAACTCCGCCGCGGTCTCGCCGGATGCGATCTCCTCGGTTCGCTGCAACAGAATCGGGCCGGTGTCCAGGCCCTCCTCCAGCAGCATTGTTGTGTTCCCGGTGAATGCGTCGCCCATCGCCACGGCCCACTGGATGGGCGCGGCCCCTCGGTACTTGGGCAAAAGAGACCCGTGAAGGTTGATGCAGCCCAGCCGCGGCAGTTTGAGCATCCACGGCGGAATGATGCGCCCGTAAGCCACCACCACAATGACGTCCGGCCGGATGACCTCAAGCCGGGCGCGAAATTCGGCGTTGTCGCGAATTTTTTCCGGCTGCGTGACTTCGAGGCCGTGAGCGAGCGCGGTTTGCTTGACCGGTGGCGCGCTCAAACGCTGCTCGCGGCCAACGGGCCGGTCGGGCTGCGAAACCACGAGTGCGATCTCGTGGCCTGCGTCGAGAAGCGCTTCCAGCGTAGGCACGGCAAAGCGCGGAGTGCCGCAGAAGACCAGCTTCAATCGCCGCGCCGCGCCCGTCGTGCTCATGCTGCGGAGTCTACCACGTGCCTTCGCGCTGCAGCTTGCGGATTCTGCGCTGAGTCAGGCTGCGCTTGAGCGCGCTCATGCGGAAGATGAACAGAACACCGTCGACGTGGTCGATCTCGTGTTGGAAACAGCGCGAGAGCAGCTCCTCGCCGTCCATCTCAAACCACTCGCCCTTCTCGTTCTGGGCGCGGATACGCACTTTAAAGGCGCGAGATACTTTCTCGTGAATCTCAGGAAAGCTCAGGCAGCCTTCTTCCTCGTACTGCTTGCCTTCGCTGGTGAGAATCTCCGGGTTGATGAGCACCAGCTTCTGCTCGGGGTCCTTGCCCAGGCTCAGGTCGATGACCGTAAGCCTCTTCGAAACGCCCACCTGCGGCGCCGCCAGCCCGATCCCCTGCGAGGCATAGGTGGTCTCGAACATGTCGGCGATCAGCTTCTTCAAGTCGTCGTCGAACTCGGTCACCGGTTCGCCGCGCTGCGACAGGATCGGCTCAGGATATTTCAGGATTTTCAGGACCATTTCAGACCGTTAATATCTCCGTAATTGTTCGATGTATCCGCCAAAATTCCGTTTCATTTCGGCGAGCGAATCGCCGCCGAACTTGGCTTTCGCCGCCCCGGCCAGCACCAGCGCCACCATGGCCTCGGCCACCACGCCGGCTGCCGGAACCACGCAAATGTCGGAGCGCTCGTAGCTTGCGCTCGCTTGCCTCGCGGGTGTCGAAGCGTCACCGATTCGAGCGGCCGCCGCAGCGTCGAGATCGGCTTCAGGTAGCCGCGCACTACCACGTCTTCGCCGTTGGAAACGCCGCCCTCAATGCCGCCGGCGTTGTTCGTGGGCCGGGTAAAGCGCGTGGGCTTTTCTGTGGCCTCGACCGCGTAGTGGATGGGATCGTGAACCGCCGAGCCGAAGCTGGCTGCCGCCGCCACGCCGCGGCCGATCTCGACCGCCTTCACCGCCTGGATGCTCATCACCGCCTGGGCCAGCAGGCCGTCAAGCCGCTCGTCCCAGTTGGCATAGGTGCCCAGCCCGGCGGGCACGTTGTGCGCCACCACTTCAAAGACGCCGTTCACCGTGTCGCGGGTGCGCGCAGCCTCTTCCACCTCTTCCTTCATGCGTGCTTCGGTGGCGGCGTCCACGCAGCCCAGCACGACCTCGTCTTTCACGGCCAGAGCGGCAATTTCTTCCCAGGCCGCGGCTCGTTCCATCTCCACGCGGCCCACGCGGATGACGTGGCTCAGCACTTCGATTCCCAACTCGCGCAGCAGCAGCTTGGCCAGGGCCCCGGCGGCCACACGCGCCGTCGTCTCTCGTGCCGAAGACCGCTCCAGCACGTAGCGCGCGTCGGGGAAGTTGTACTTCAAGGCTCCGGCCAGATCGGCGTGGCCGGGCCGCGGCGATGCCACAGCCTGGTGCTTTGCCGGGTCGCCGCGTTTCGACGGGCAGCTTCTCTTCCCAGTTCTTCCAGTCGCGGTTCTACAAGCTCAATCGCCACCGGCGAGCCGATGGTTTTGCCGTGGCGCACTCCGCTCAAAATGTGGGCTTTATCGGTCTCGATCCTCATTCGCCCGCCGCGCCCGTAGCCCTGCTGCCGCCGCCACAGCTCCCGGTTCACAGATTCCAGATCCACAGGCACACCGGCCGGCAGCCCGCTGACGAGCGCAATCAGCGCCTCGCCGTGGGACTCGCCGGCAGTGGAGAAGCGGATCATGTTGATTTCATTGTAACGGAGCGCGAAGATGAGTGATGAAAGAAGAACAGGAGCGGATGAACGACTTATGCCCTACTTCCTCTTCAAATCCGAGCCCACCGTCTACAGCTTCGACGATCTCGTGCGCGACGGCGAAACCATTTGGGACGGCGTCACCAACCCAGCGGCCGTCAAGCACCTGCGCGAGATGAAGCCTGGCACAAAGTGGATCTTCTACCACACGGGCGACGAGCGCGCCGCCGTCGGCACAGGAACCGTCCTCAGCGTGGACGCGAGCGACCCCAAAGTCCCAATCGTCCGCGTCAAGGCCGGCAAGCGGCTCAAAACGCCGAAAACGCTCGCCGTCGATCAAGACTGAAAAACTCTTCGCCGGCTCGCCGCTGGTGGTGATGGGGCGGCTTTCCGTCGTTCCGTTGACGAAAGAGCAGTGGGAGTGGTTTCTGGCTTAGGGCGACAAGAAACCGGCCGTTTTTCTGATTCCTGATCCCTAACTTTCCCCCAGCCACTTCTTCGTATTCAACAACTGCCGGTTGTCGAGCGCCCACACCTTGCCGGTCAGTTCGTCGGCCGCTTTGCCCTCGCGGTCAGACCGTTCGAATTCGCTGGCCATGGCCTGCATCTTGGCGTCGAGATCGTCGAGGAAGTTGAGAACCAGGGCCTCGGGCGTCATGGGCAGCTTGGGCGAGCCGAACTCGAGCTTGCCGTGGTGCGAAAGGATCATGTGCAGCACCAGCGTCCGCAGCCGGTCAGGGAAGCCGGGCAGCGTGGCGATGGTCTTCTCCACCAGGTCGACGCCCATCTGGATGTGGCCTAGCAGAACTCCTTCGACCGTGTAGGCAAAGCCGAGCTGCCAGGTCAGCTCGCGAATCTTTCCTATGTCGTGCAGCACCACGCCGGTGACGAGCAGGTCGCGGTCGAGCATCGGATAATGCGCGGCCACGCGCTCGGCCAGCGCCAGCAGGCTCACAACGTGCTCCAGCAGCCCGCCCAGCCATGCATGGTGAAGCTGCCGCGCCGCCGGCGCCTCGCGATAGGCCTCGGCGATGGCCGGGTCGGCCAGCAGCGCCATGAGCAGCCGCTTCAAATCGGGATTCTTGATGCTCTCAACGCTTGCTTCCAACTGCCGCCATAGCGTGGCCACGTCGTAGGTGGTTGCGGGCAGCAGATCCGATTTTTCCACTTCGCCCGTCGCGGCCTTGCGAAGCTGGTCCACCTTCATTTGCAGCCGGTCGTCGAAGCGCGATGCTGATCCGCGCACTTTCACCACGTCGCCGCGGTCGAAATCTTTTGCGATGCGCGGGTCGCCCGGCTCCCACACGCGCGCCTCGAGCTGGCCGCTTTTGTCGCCCAGAACCAGGCTCAGGTAAGGCTTGTTGGACTTGGTTGTGCGCTGCTGTCTGGCCAGAACCAGAAAAAAACTGTCGAAGGGCCGGCCCTCGTCGAAGGCGGTCAGGTCAGAAATATAAATGTCTTTCATTCTGCCCGTCAGGATACATCATGAGGTGGTGCGGGCAAAAAAGGCAACGAACAGTGAAGCATGTTCCCTTAAGGCTGCTCTGGACCCCCTGGAAACAGGCCGTCACATTCCGAGAAGCGATTTCAGGTGTATGATTCCGGCGGCGCGATTTACGCGCGGATTGGGCTGTCCACGGTAAGAAGCGCCTCTGATTTGCGAAAGGACGGAATCATTATGCGCGCATTGTTGAGATTTGCCACTCCATTTCTGCTCCCCATCTTTTGCCTGAGCGCCTGCAAGGCTGGGAAGCCGGGGAGCTCCTCATCCGCGGTCCAGGCGCAGGCACAAACTCCGCTCACGACCATCAGCGCGTCCACAGGGGGCAAGATTGTCTACGGGAGCGTGGCCGGAGCGACTTCGCAAGCGGCGGCTCTTAGCCAAGATGCTAAGCATTGTCCACACCAACTCCGGGGAGAAGCCGCAGATCGGAAAGGTTTTCCAGTTCAAGGGCACGAATACCGTTGGTGTGTTTTTCACTGTGACCGACCATCCGGATGGGAATCTGCCGCTGGCGGGGATGGTGATTGCCGCAGCGACCGGGCCCAACCAAATGCAGGCGGGGATGATCTACGATCTTGCGTCGCGATTTGGCCAGACGGTGAATCCGATGCTGCAGCAACTCTCGAGCATGTGGAATCCGGGCGCGACGCCGGCGGGCGTTGCGTCCCAGGGCGGAGCAAGCACAGCATCGGCCGGCGGTTCGGCTGCAGGCGTGCCTGCCGGGATGCAAACGGTAACGCTGCCCGACAACACGGCCAGCGTGAGCATGCCCACCGGCTGGACGGTCGACCCTCAGAGCGGCGGTGGAACCATGCTTATCCACGGGACAAACGGCGAGACGGTGATTCTCGGCAACATGTTCCTGGCGGAGGACCCCAGTGTGATAAAGGGGGCCGCCAAGCCCCTCAAAGGGGAAATTGTTTATCCGAGTAACGTTGACCCGGTGAAATCCTTCGCGGATCTCATCCAGCAATTTCGCAAGTCGAACAACTTGGGTCCAGCTCCGATTCAGATCCAGAGCGCAGAAGCGGTTGCTCCGCCTCCCGGATCGGCGTTTCAGGGCGAGCGGTGCGCTCAAGCCACAGGCCAGGTGAACCCCGATGGAAAGGGCATGCAGGGCATGTTCAGGGTGATTTGCGTTAACGCCGCGCACTATGGTGTCTTCAACTTCATTGACTATGTTGCCGAATTCCCCACATCCGAAGCCAACCAGGGGAATGCGATAGGGGCAGCCATGATTAACGGCTATAACGAGAACATCGCGCTCGTGACTCAAAGAGCAACTGCGCAAGCTGCTCCTCACATCGCTCAACTGAAGCAAATAGATGCCCAGCAACGAGCGGCAAATCAGCAATTCACGGCCAATGCCATCGCCAACATCCACGCCATCGGCGCGGCAGCCACGGCGCGGATGAATGCGACTGAGGCCGCCAACAGCGCTGAACAGGCCGGCTGGGATGCCCAGCAGAACTCCAATGCCCAAAACGCGCAGGGCTTCAGCAACTATCTGCTGGATCAGAACGTAATCCAGAACAACTTTACCGGGGCCCACAGCACCCAGTGGAATTCGGCGGCGGATGCGATGGTGCAGGCAAATCCAAACAAGTACTCATACGTGGGCACGTCGAACTACATTTCTGGGACGGACTACTGAGTTTTGACTGAGGGATAGTGCGATTCGAAAGAGGCTCGGGCCCGGGATCGAAATCCCAGGCCCGGTGATAATTGGTGACTCGCTGACTTGCCGACTTGCCGACTCGCTATTTTTGCGGCTGCGGAGTTGCGGCGGGTGCCGTTGCAGCCGGCGCGGCTGAGCCCGCGTCAGGAGCGGGCGTCGTGGTGTCGCTAGACGGAGGTTGCCCTTGGGGCTGCGCCGGCGCCTGCTTGTTCTTGTCGGAGAGCCGCGTTTTTCCGCTGGTCGCGTTAGCTTCCTTATGCTTCTTCTTCTTGCTTGTGGACGTGTCGCCGTTCAGTCCCAGCGGAGCCGCTTGCGTCTGGCGGTCCGCCACTTCAGAGGCGTCGGGCGCGTCGCCTGCGCTCGTGCCAGTCTCGGAAGCGCTCTTCGTCTTCTTTGGCAGCCGCGCGCGAGCGCTGTAGCGGCCCTTCTTTTGAGGTTTTGCGGCCTCAAGCGGATTGGCGGGCTCCTGCGCAGTTGCGGTCTCTTCCGGTACAGCCCCGGCATTCTCGGTATTGGTGGATGCATTCGCGGCCGTAGGCAGGGTTGTTCGAGGAGCCTGCCCGAAGCGGATCTTCTCCTTCTTCCCCGGCTTTTCGGTTGCCTCGTCTTTAGTCTTGCCCTTCTTTGTTGTCGCCACGGTTTGCGCAGGGGCGGTCGCCGGCGCCGCGGCTCCCGTTTTCGACTTCTGGCGGAAAGTATGCGCCGTCTCGCGGAAGCGGGTACGCTCCACCTTGGCCTTCTTCTTGGGTGTAGGCGCCACGTAAGCGCTGTACGAAATGCTTGAGCTCAGCTCTCCAGGCGTGGCCCCGGTGTCGGTGTAGCCCTGCTTGACCGTAATCGCCGATTCGTCCCGCATTTTATTCAGGTAGTCGCGGAGCGCCGGCTCCATCCGCTCCATATAGTAGGTTTCCTCTACCTGCTCCTGCACGTCTTTGTAGGGCGCCGGGCCGCTATCTATGTGCTGGACGACCTTGAGAATCACGTACCCCTGGCGGGTGAGGATGGGATCGGTATACTGGCCCGCTTTCAGCGAAAAGGTCGCATCTTCCAGCACCTTGGCCAGAGCATTCCTCCGGAATTGGCCCAGGTCGCCTCCCGAAGAGGCCGTGGGTCCGTCGCTGAAGCTGCGCGCCAGCTGCGCAAAGTCACCGCCCGCGTGCAGCCGCGCCTCCATGTCGTCGGCCTTTGCCTTGGCTGCCGCTACCTTGGCCGCATCGTCCGAGTCCGCCGCGATCAGAATCTCGCTCAGCCGTTCGCTTTCTGGCTGCGTGTATTCCTGTTTGTGCTGCGCGTAGTAGCGCTCCAACTCGCCCGGCGTGATCTGGAGGTGTTCGCCAACCTCCTGGCGCATCACCAGCTGGGTGACGATCTGGTTGCGGATGTTGGCTTTGAAATCCTCATAGGAGACGCCTTGTTCCTTGGCCGCCTTTTCCAAATCTTCCAGGGTAGCCATGTTGTACTGCTTGCGAATCTCGTCCAGCCGCTTCACCAGTTCCGTCTCTCCGGTAATACTCAGTTCCTTGCCCTTGGAGAGCCAGAGCTGCTGGTCAATCAGGTTGCGGAGCAAGTCCTTGTGCGCAGCCGCTTTCTGCTGCATCGTTTCGCCGCTCTGGGCGGCTTCCGCGTCCATTTCTTTCAAAGCACGGTCATAGTCAGATTTGGTTATGATCTGATCGTTGACGCGGGCCACGATTTCCTCAACTGCGGCGCCGCCGTAGGGGCTTGCCGGAGCATTGGCCTGGGTGGTTTGCGCCAGGGCGAAGCTGGCTAGCAATACTCCCAGCGCGAAAACCGCGGGGGTACGAAAGGTTCTTTGAGTCATAAAAGTCGGCACACGGCAGACAGCGATCCCTTGTCCCTGGTGCATAGACGCTATTGTAAATCCCGGGGGAGCGGAATGCGATTCCGGCCAAACCGCTTCGGGGAATGTTTTTCCGTTGTTCAGGTGGGGTTCTCTTCGGCGGCAGGGCAGTTTCGCGCACTTTATGGTCCCGGCGGCGCCACTCCCCGGCTACCGGACCCGCTGCGCGCAGCGTCCAATAGAGCGGTGCTATACTCTAGCCCAAGACGGCCACTTAGGCGATACAAGGCTATGAGGCCGTCTTCTCGGGCTTCCCGCAATCGTGAGGGTGAGCCGGAAGTTGCGGCCTGCTGACATTCCTCTCAGATAGCCGAACGCTCAACCGACCTTTGCCACCTGCCCACTTGCCGTTTGGAGGTTTTTTCCCGATTATGAGTTCCCGCCCACGCCGCGCTTTCTTCGCCGTAGCCCTGTTCCTTGCCGTATGCGCCCTGGCGGGCAGCATACTGCAGCGGCGCGTGGGCGCTCAATCCTCTGCCGACGAGAGCCAGGTTCGCGACAGCCTGCGCTCGTTTTCCGATGTTTACTCCCTGGTGGAGCAAAACTACGCCGAGCCCATCACCGGAGACAAGGCCGACGCGGCCATCTACGACGGAGCAATCCCTGGCATGCTGCGCGTGCTGGACCCGCACTCTAACTTCTACGATCCCAAAGCCTACGCGAGGCTGCGCGAAGATCAGCGCGGCCACTACTACGGCGTGGGCATGGTGATCCAGGAGCAGCAGAACAAGGTCTTCGTCATCACGCCTTACGAGAACACTCCGTCGTTCCGGGCCGGCATTCACCCGGGCGACCAGATTACCAACATCGACGGCAAAGGCACCGAAGGCTGGACATCCGAGCAGGTCGCCAAGGCTCTTAAGGGACCCAAGGGCACGCACGTGCAGGTCACCATGGTTCGCGTGGGTCAGGAAAAGCCCCTTGTCTTCGATCTGGTGCGCGACGAGATCCCTCATCCTTCCATCGATCTGAAGTACGAGATCCGTCCCGGCATTGCCTATATCCACCTGTCGCAGTTCCAGGAGACCACCGGCCAGGAGTTCACCGATGCGCTCAACAGCTTCACCGACCTGAAGGGGCTGGTTCTGGATCTCCGCAGCAACCCGGGCGGGCTGCTTAGCCAGGCCGTGGATGTTTGCGATCACCTGCTCACCAAGGGGCAGAGCATCGTCTCGCAGCGCGGGCGCGCTTACCCTGACCAGGTGTATACGGCAACCCACGGAAACAGCGGCAAGTCATTCCCTATCGTCGTACTGGTCAACCACAACACAGCTTCAGCGGCCGAGATCGTATCGGGCGCGCTGCAGGACCACGACCGCGCCCTGATCGTGGGCGAAACCACCTTCGGCAAGGGGCTGGTGCAGACAGTCTATAACCTCAGCGACAATACAGGCCTCGCACTCACCACCTATCACTACTACACTCCTTCAGGCCGCCTCATCCAGCGCAACTATCAGGGCGTTTCGCTTTACGACTACTATTACAACCACGCCGGGGCGTCACCCTCGAACTCCTCGAACACCGAGGTCAAGCTTACTGACTCAGGCCGCACTGTCTATGGCGGCGGCGGCATCACGCCGGACGAGAAGGTCGCCAGCCCCGAAAGCAATCAATTCCAGGAGGATCTGCTCTACCACGACGTCTTCTTCCACTTCGCGCCCGTCTACGTGGCCCATCACACAGTGGACAAGAACTTCCAGGTCGACGACGCCGTGCTCGGTGAGTTCAAGAAATTTCTTACCGGCGAGAATGTGCAATGGACCGATACCGACATGAATGGCGTCATGGACTGGCTGAAGGCCCAGATCAAGGACAAGATCATCACCATTCAGTTTGGCCAGTTGCAGGGATTGCGAACCCTGGCCGATTGGGATCCGATGATCCAGAAGGCTTTCACCCTCCTGCCCGAGGCGCAGGCGCTGGAAGATTCCGCCCACAAGGTGCTTGCCGAAAAGGCCGAGGCGCGAAACGCCGCAGCCAAACAGACGCAGCCGTAATGAGCCGCGAAAGCGTAGAATCGGGCAGGCGTCAACAGCCTGCCCGCTGCTTTTGTGGGCACCTCGGGCCACAAAAACGCCACGAACCGCGGACGAGCGGCCGCTCCCAGAAACCGGGCAGGGATGGAGGTAAGGCCTACATGACCGTAAGGACCCCTCCCATGTGTACAATTTCACTATGGAACCGTCTGCGTTTTCCAACTTAAGGACTGAAGATGCCCGCCAGACCTGGCCTCTCTGACAATACGATTGCTGCAATCGCCTATTTCACGCCGGTCATTCCACTTTTCTTTTTGGCCGTCAGGCGCTACAACAAGCGGCCTTATGTCCGGTTCCATGCCTGGCAGTCGCTATTATTCAATGTCTTTGCGTTCGCCTTCGGTTGCATCCTTGTTTATGTTCTGCCGTTCTTCGCGTTCTTCGGGTCTCGTGTCTTGGCGGGTCTCGTATGCATCGCTTTCCTGGTCGCTATCGCGATATGGCTCCTGTGCGTGATCAAGGCAGCCAACGGCAAGCGCTTCAAGCTCCCAATTATTGGGGACTGGTCCGACGAGCAGGCCTACAGATAATCCGCTCTCCGCTTTTGGCTACGTGCGGAAAAGAGCGTTGGGGGCTCGGCTCAGACTTTTGGTAGCGCTACCGGGAATCGAACCCGGGTTTTAAGATTGAGAATCTCACGTCCTAACCCCTAGACGATAGCGCCAAACAGGCAGGGATGGCCGAAGCCACTCTTTTAATCTAAACAAAAACTGGGTCCAAGGCAAAGTCTCCCGTCTCTGCCGGCGCGGGTTACAGTTCGTTACCGGTGAGCGCGTCCCCGGCCATTTACAATGCTCTTCAGGTTCGAACTCCAAGTCTCAACCTCGAGGTGAAGATATGCAGTTTTGGAAACACGCGATTGTGGCAGCGGCGGCTCTGGCGCTGGCTCTGCCTTGTGTAGCACAAAACGGCGGCGGCGCTCCTGGTGGCGGCGCACCGGGTGGTGGTGGCGCTGCAGCAGGCGGCGGCATGGGCAACATGGTCACGCTGAAGGTTGACAAGTTCTTCGCCGAGGTCAACAAGAGCGGAACCGGCAAGATCACCAAGGAAGAGTGGAAGGCTGCGGGGCTGCAGGACTTCGTTTTCAGTTTTGTCGACTCCAAGAAGCAGGGCTACATCGATAAGGCGGAACTCGAGGCGACCAAGCTTCCCGCGGCAATGGATACCGATGGGACCGGCGAACTGACCGTGGCCAAGATGATTGCCTATGACAAGAAGAACGGCAATGCAGCTCCGGGCGGTGGCGGCGGCGGTGCTCCCGGTGGCGGTGGTGGCGCTCCTGCTGGTGGCGGCGCGCCCGGTGGCGGCGGAGCCCCCGGCGGCGGCGGTCCTCCCCAGAAGTAAATCCGCGTCTAATCAAATTAGATTCGGCGAATCAGATTCGGCGGATCGCGCGGCGATAAACCGCGCGACTCGCCTTTCTCAACAAGGCAATCCCGGTTCAGGCGAACCGGAGGCCATGCCCGGTCGACGAGCTCGAATCGGCAAACCGCATTCAATTTTCTGAATGAAAGGAAACTGCATGAATATTCGCAAACTCGCTCTCGTGGTTGGCATGGCTTTGGCCTTGCCTTGTTTAGCTCAAAATGGCGGCGGCGCTCCCGGTGGCGGTGCGCCCGGCGGCGGCGGCGCACCCGGCGGCGGTGGAGCACCCGGCGGTGGCGGCGGCATGCCCACAGGCGTCACGTTCAAGGTCGATGGATTCTTTGCCCAGGTGAACACCAGCAAGAGCGGCAAAATCACCAAGGAAGAGTGGAAGGCCGCGGGACTGCAGGACATGGTCTTCTCGATGGTCGACACCAAAAAAACCGGCACGATCACGCTGGATATGTTGCAAGCGACGAAGTTCCCCGAGGCGATCGACGCCAACAAGGACGGCGTTCTGACGGTCGACGAGATGAAGGAGTTCGATAAGAAGATGGGCTCAGGCGGCGGCGGCGCACCCGGCGGTGGCGGTGGCGCACCCGGCGGTGGCGGTGGCGCACCTGCTGGTGGCGGTGGCGCACCTGCTGGCGGCGGCGCTCCTGGTGGAGCTCCTGCCGGTGGCGGCGCACCCGGTGGCGGTGGTCCTCCGCAGCAATAGCGACGATTGTTTTGGTAGTTTTTTAGAAGGGCCCGGTTCGATATGAGCCGGGCCCTTCTGCATAAGGAAGTGGTATTCTACGGCGGCCCGTGTTGCCCCGGGGGCGCAAAGTAACGGACGTAAGCGCCTGGGTAGAATGTGGGCTAACTTCCATGCCAGTTGAGCCAGCCTTGCTAGACCGCTTTATTCCCCGTCCCGACGTGAGTGGGCGGCACCAGATCACCATCCACGCGCCGCCCGCCCTGGTCATGGAGACAGCGCGGAATTTTCAGATTGAGTCGATATGGGCCGTGCACACCCTCTTCCGCCTGCGCGCGGCGCTGTTGGGTGCAGGGGGCCAGCCCCCGCGGTCAAATCTTGGTTTCATCGCGCAAATGCAAAGCCTGGGCTGGCAATGCCTCGCGGAGGACCCTTCGCGCTACTACGTTGCTGGTTGTGCCTGCGAGCCATGGCTGGCCGAGCCCGTCTTTTCGCCGCTGGCGCCGGAGAGCTTTGCCTCCTTTGCCGATCCCGGGCGAGTCAAGATCGCCTGGACGCTTGAAGCCACGCCGCTCGCGCCCACGCTGACACGCTTCGCTACCGAGACGCGAGTTGTCGCCAGCGATGACGAGGCGCGTTTCAAATTCCGCCGCTATTGGCGTAAGTTCGGAGCGGGAATTGTGCTGATTCGTCTGGTGCTGCTCCCGGCTATACGGAAAGAGGCCGAGCGGCGATGGCGCAGGCAGCGTATGAATTGATGCGCCTTAAATCCCCAGCTTGCGCACTTCGTCGTTGTAGTACTTGCGGTAGAGTATCTCCCACTCCTGGGAGCCTTCGAGGATGATCTTCCGCTGGTTGGCGATCTTCAGGCGGGCGGCGGTGTCGATCCTGGCCTCTTCCGTCAGCAGATTTTCCAGCGCCTTGCGCGCCTCCTGGCGGATGGTGTTGCGGTCTTCGAGGAAGCCGACCTCGTCGATTTCGGCCAGGGTGTCGGCCACGGTGTGAGCCAGCTTGTTCAGCTTGTCGCGCGAGATCCTCATAGCACCGCCTTGTACTTGCGCGTGAGCTCGGTTTTGATCTTCTTGAACATCTCGGCGTACTGGGCGCCCATGCGCCGCATATCCTCCGAGTAGGCGTCCAGGATGACGCGCACCTCCTCGTTGATGCGGTCCTCGAGCGCGAGCTCCTCCACCAGGGCTGCGTTGACGCGGCTCTCCACCGCTTTCAAGTCGCCGGCGGTGATCATTTTGGCGTCGATCAGGTGCTTGACCGTGCGGCGCGCGAGATACTCGATGTAATCGCGGGAAAAGATCATTGGCTAAGCCTCAGAATATCGCATCGGGCTGGGAAAGTGCACACGGAATTCAGCAAGTAAGCAAGACAGCAGGTTAGCCAGTCAGCATCGAGGCCGGCTGGAAACTCGCCGATCCGCCGACTCGCTGACTAGCTGACTCGCTAACGCAAACAGCGTCCCACGATGGGCGCGATCTGCCCAAGCTCGCTCATCATGCGGGCGAACTGCTCCGGATAGAGCGACTGCGGGCCGTCGGAGAGAGCCTTTTCCGGCTGATGGTGCACCTCCACCAGAATGCCGTCGGCGCCGCAGGCGATGGCCGCGCGCGACATGGGCAGAACGCTGTCGCGCTTGCCGGTTCCGTGGCTGGGGTCGACCAGGATGGGCAGGTGGCTGAGCCGCTTGATGGCGGGAACGATGCTCAGGTCGAGGGTGTTGCGCGTGTGGTCGGCAAAGGTGCGGATGCCGCGCTCGCACAGGATGACGCGGTAGTTGCCCTCGCTCATCACGTATTCGGCGGCCATCAGGAACTCGTCGAGCGTGGCGCTCAAGCCCCGCTTGATCAGCACCGGCTTCGGCTGGCGGCCGGCCTGCTTGAGCAGGGAAAAGTTCTGCATGTTGCGCGCGCCGATCTGCACGACGTCGGCCCACTCCGCCACCTGGGCAAGCGATTCAGTGTCGATGGCCTCGGTGACGATCATCATCCCGAAGCGGTCGCGGATCTCGGCCATGATGCCGAGCGCCTCCAGGCCCAGGCCCTGAAAGGCATACGGCGAAGTGCGGGGCTTGAAGGCGCCGCCGCGGAAAAATCGAGCCCCGGCCCGGGCGGCCTGCTCGGCGATGGCGAAGGCCTGCTCGCGGCTTTCAATGGAACATGGCCCGGCGATGACGGCCAGGCTGGGGCCGCCGATGGTGGCCTCCGTTCCGCCAAAGCCGATGACGGTGTCTTCCTGCTTGACGTCGCGGCTGGCCAGTTTATAGGGCTTCGAGACGCGAATGACCTCCGCGACTCCGGGCATGTCCTCCAGGTCTCCGCGCTCCACTTCGCCCTGGTTGCCGGTGATGCCGATGGCTGTGCGCTGGGCTCCGGGAAGCGGGTGGGCGCGAAAGCCCATCTGCTCAATGTGTTCGCAGACCGCCTTGATTTCCTCAGGCGTCGCCTGCGCTTTCATCACAATCAGCATCACTGCCCCCTTTTTTCATTCTATGGGCAGGACCGGGCTGGGCTCGACAATGGGCCAAACCGGCGCGGGGCTTGCTCTCTGGCAGGATGCGGCTGATGCCTCTCGTGAAATCGGACTAAAAGAGCCGAAAAAAGGGGAATCTTGGCGAAATCTACACGAAATGCGGCGTATACTGTCAGCACTCTACCCGAGATGTCTTTTACCGCGAGTCCCCTCTCCCGGCATTCCCCCGGGGGGGGGGTAGCATTTTTGGGTGGTAAATGGAGAAAGTGAAAATGCCGTTTCCGCAGTTAGCCAAGACACCTACGGGCATTGAAGGTCTCGACGAGATCACCTGCGGGGGGCTGCCCGCGGGCCGCCCCACGCTTGTCTGCGGCGACGCCGGCTCGGGCAAAACCGTTTTGGGCATGGAGTTTCTGGCCCACGGAATCCTCGATTACGGCGAGCCCGGGGTTTTCATCGCCTTTGAGGAAACCGAAAAGGACCTGGAGCAGAACGTGGCCTCGTTCGGCTATGACCTCGATAAACTGCAAAAGGGAAAGAAGCTCTTCGTCGACCACATATTCATCGAGCGCAGCGAAATCGAGGAGACGGGCGAATACGATCTCGAAGGCTTGTTTATCCGGCTCGGCAACGCCGTCGATACGGTCAAAGCAAAGCGGGTGGTCATCGACACCATTGAAGTCCTCTTTGCCGGCCTGCGGAATCAGGGCATCATCCGTTCCGAGCTGCGCCGTCTCTTCCGCTGGCTCAAAGACCGGGACCTGACTGCCATCGTCACCGGCGAGCGCGGCGAGGTGGGTTTGACGCGCTACGGACTCGAGGAATATGTCGCCGATTGCGTCATCGTGCTCGACCACAGGGTAAGCGACCAAATCTCCACGCGCCGCCTGCGCATCGTGAAATATCGCGGCAGCCTGCACGGGACCGACGAGTATCCGTTCCTGATGGGCGAGCGCGGCATCTCGGTGCTGCCGATTTCCTCGGCGGGCCTTACCCATGCGGCGCCTACGGAACGGGTCTCGACCGGCGTACGAGAACTGGACGAAATGGTAGGCGGAGGTTTCTACCGGGCCAGCAGCATCCTGGTTTCCGGCACTGCCGGCACCGGCAAGACCAGCCTCGCAATTTCTTTCCTGAAAGCCGCCTGCGAGCGCGGCGAGACGGCGCTTTACTGCGGCTTCGAGGAATCCATCGCGCAGATGACGCGCAACATGCGCAGCATCGGCATAGATCTTCAGCCGTGGATCGATAAGGGCCTCTTCCACTTCTACACCGTTCGTCCCAGCAGCCTCGGCCTTGAGGCCCACCTCGCCTCGATTCACAAGATCATCAAAGAAGTGAACCCAAGAGTGTTGGCGATCGACCCGATCACCAACTTCATCTCCCAGTCGGATTCGGCCGGGGTCAAATCCATGCTCACCCGGCTGGTGGATTTCCTCAAGATGAAGGAGATCACGGCCATCTTCATCAACCTGACCAGCGGCGGCGGGGCACTGGAATCGACGCGTGAAACCGTCTCGTCGATCATGGATTCCTGGGTGCTGCTGCGCGACGTGGAGCATGAGGGCAAGCGCAGCAGTGCGCTTTATGTGCTGAAGTCGCGCGGCATGTCCCACTCGAGAATTATGCGGGAGTTCCGCCTGACCGACACCGGCATTCAACTCGGAGAGATCTACACCAAGGGCCTGGACATGGCCGATCGGCAGGTGGCCAAAGAACGCGCCCAGGGAGATTTCGTTGCCCGTGGCTATGGGGGAACGCCATGACGACAGAATCGAAGCCGGAATCGAGCCCGGTGGGACCGGCAGAAACGCAAAAGTGGATTCTGCGGCTTTACGTCGCCGGCAAGACCGCGAAATCGGTGACCGCTTTTGCCAACCTCAAGCGGATTTGCGAAACTCACCTGAAGGGTCAGTACCAGATTGAAATCGTCGACTTGATCGAGAACCCCAGCCTCGCAAAAGAAGACCAGATCGTGGCCATTCCCACGCTGGTGCGGCGTTTGCCGCCGCCCCTCAAGAAGATCATCGGCAGCCTTGCCGATGAGGAGCGCGTGCTGGTGGGGCTTGACGTCGAGCCGGCGCCATAATTCGAACCGGCATCATAATTTCATGGAAAAAACGGCAATGAATATTCCCCAAAACACCAACTCGAAGCAGTACCCGGCAGACGCGCTGGATCCGGAGATGAAGGCGACGCTCGAAGAGTTTGAGTCCCTTGCAAGGGAACTGGCCAATCCGAGATATTCCTTTCGTCTTTTCGTTTCCGGCGCAACCCCGCGTTCGGCTACGGCGATCGCGAGCGTGCGCCGGATCTGCGAGCAATACCTGCCGGGAAAATACGATCTCGAAGTCGTCGATGTCTACCAGCAGCCGGAGCAGACACGGGAAGCTCAGATCGTCGCGGTCCCCACCCTGATCAAGGCGCTTCCGTTTCCGTCGCAGCGATTTGTCGGCGACATGTCGGATGCGGAACGGATCGTGGTCGGGCTCAAACTGAGGTCCTGAGGCAGCCATGCCGAAACTCCCCCCAAACGCCCGAAATGGCGCCGAGCTTGAGGCTCTCAGGGTGGAGCTTGCCGAAACCAGGAGACAACTGGCCGAGGCGCAGGAGGTCATCCGCGCCATTCAGTCCGGCGAAATCGATGCGCTGGTTGTTGGGGGTCCGGAAGGCGACCAGGTCTACACGCTGCGAGGCGCCGAAGCGCCCTATCGAACCCTGGTGGAGGCGATGAACGAGGGCGCGGCCGGCTTACAGGCCGACGGTCACTTGCTGTACTGCAATCAAGCGCTTGCTGACCTTGTGGGCATGCCCCTGGAGAAGATCATCGGCCATTCTATCCACCAACTCATCGGTGAAGAGTTCAAACCGATTCTGCACAGCCTGATGGAGCAAACTCGCCGCGGCGAGCCGGCGATCGCGGAAGCTGAGTTGATCGGGAAAAACGGGCACGGACACATTCCGGTTCATCTCTCCTTCAGTCGAATTCCTTCCGGTGAGATCGGCGGAATCTGCATGGTGGTCACCGACCTGACCGAACGGATGGAGCGGGAAAAGCAAATTGCAGATGAGCGCAGGCGCCTTTTCGACATTCTGGAGGCGCTGCCGGTGATGACCTCCCTGCTGACGACCGACCATAAAGTCAAATTCGCCAATCGCTTGTTTCGCGAGAAATTCGGCGAGTCGTCGATTGGCCGCCGCTGCTACGAACTCTGCTTCGGGAGATCGATTCCTTGCGAGAATTGCGAGAGTTTTATGCCTCTCGAGACCGGCGAGGCGCAACGGTGGGAAGTCACGCGCGCGGATGGCAGCATCTTCGAGGCTCACCATTTTCCCTTCGTCGACTTCGACGGCTCGCAGTTGATTCTGGAGATGGCTACCGACGTCACAGAACAGAGGCAAGCCCGGGTCGAGATGCAAACGCAGCGCGAACAACTGCGCTCGCTGGCCGCTCGCCTCGAACAGGCTCGTGAAGATGAGCGGACGCGAGTGGCGCGGGACCTGCATGACGACATCGGCCAGATTCTGACGGCAATCAGGATGGAGCTGAATTGGATCGAAGGGCGATTGAATTCGCCGTCGGAAGAGATGATCGAACGGGTGAAAAGCGCGATGGATCTGACCGGCAGGAGCCTGACCGCGGTACGAAGGGTGTGCAGCGAGCTTCGTCCGGCAATCCTCGACGATCTGGGGCTCGAGGCTGCCATCCGGTGGCACGCGGACGATTTTTCTGCGAGAACCGGCATTGGCTGCGAGGTCTCTGTCCGGCCGAAAAGCATGAGCCTGGACCCGGCAACGACAACAACAATCTTCCGCATCTACCAGGAGTGCCTGACCAATGTCATGCGCCACGCGCAGGCACAGTTAGTTCGCGTCTCCCTCTATGAGCGGAACGGCAATGCCTATTTTTGCGTGGAGGACGACGGGAAGGGGTTCCGCGAAGCTGATTTTTCAGGATCGCTGGGACTTCTGGGCATGAAGGAACGGGCCCGCGGTTGCGGCGGCGAACTTCAAATCGAAAGCTCGCCGGGGAAGGGAACCACCGTCACGCTCAAGGTGCAGAAATAAGGGAATAGGCAATAGAACTGGTTGCATAAATGCCTCAAGGCGATGATCAGGCAAGCACAATGAAAAAAGCCCTGAAACACGGTGATAATGCGGTCATATCGGACCTGGATGCGACGGAAATTCTGCAGCCAGGCGTTGGTGCGTTCGATTTTCCAGCGTTTCCTGTAGCGTCGCAGCTTGCGTTTGTCCTCAAAGCGCCGGTTGCGAATGTTCTTGCGGTAGGGAACAATCAACTCCGTTCCACGCTGATGAAATCGCTTGCGCAGGGCGTCGGAATCGTAGCCGCGATCGGCAATAACCCGTTTGAGATGGGAGCGCGGCCGGCCTCGCCCTGGACGCGGAACCTTCACCGCTGCGAGCGTGCTTTCGGCCAGCCTGCACTCGGCCAGTTGCGCGGACGCAAGTTGCGCTCCGACAGGTATGCCGTGGCCGTCGACCACCACCATGCACTTCGTACCTTTCCCACGACGGGTTTTGCCGACTGCCGAGCCCCCTTTTTGGCCGTGACAAAGGTGGCGTCCAGAAAGGCTTCTTCCCAATCCAGTAGCCGGCGCTGGTCCAGCATGGACAACAGCTTCTGCCAAGCCTTGTGCCATACGCCTTGTTCTTCCCAACTACGCAATCGACGCCAACAGGTCGAGCCATCCGGGTATGGCTCGGGCATGTCGCGCCATCGAGCTCCAGTACGCAGAACCCACAGAATGCCCTCTAAACACTCGCGGTTGGCGGCCCAAGGCCTTCCGCGGCCGTCCTTGCGGCGCTTGGGTTCAGGAAACAAAGGATCCAAAATCCTCCATTGCTCTTCGCTTAACAACTCCGGCGGCTTCTTCATAGAAGCAGTTCAACAATCAACCTGCCCCAGGCATAAGTCCCTACCTTGAGGCCGAACCATTTATGCAACCAGTTCTAGGCAATAGGCATTAGGCATTAGGACTGAAGAGGCAAGGGCTTGGCGCGATGCACTGATTTCATCAGCGCAACCAGCATCTTTCCCACTTCGTCAGCACAGGAATGTGCGGAAGTAATCAGTTCAGAAGACCCGAAACCAAGCTCCTCTGCGATGACAAGCTGAGTCTCGACCTCCGCGCATGAACCGCGCGCATGGCCGAGGAAAAGAAGATATTCGCCCTTTGAGAATTTGCCGTAGCCTACCGCAATGTTGCTGGCGATGGAAACCGCAGCACGGCGTATTTGACTGGTGAGGCCAAATCGTTCGGCGGCCGGGAACTCGGATGTTAGCTTATAGACCACAACCGTTAACTCGATGGCCCGCTACCAAACGATGAGATCCTTGAACGACATTCCCATTCTCCCCTCCGTCGCTGCTTGGCCTAATGCTAATGCCTAACGCCCGATACCTGATGGCCCTGAACCCCATAAGGCAATAGGCGATAGGCAATATGCATCATGGCTAGAGAGGCAAGGGATTGGCGCGATGCGCCCCCTTGGGACAATAGGCATTAGACATTAGGGCTGGAGAGAGAATTTGCCTCACTTGATGCTAATGCCTAATGCCTAATGCCTGATGCAACTAAAGTGCGGTTTCGCCGCGCTCGTCGTTGCGGATGCGGATGGCGTCGTCGACGCGGCTGAGGAAAATCTTGCCGTCGCCGATGCGGCCTGTTCGCGCGGCGCCCATGATCGCCTGGATCGCCTTTTCCTTCATATCGTCATGGAGAACCATCTCGATCTTGACTTTTGGCAGGAGGTCGACCGTGTACTCGCGGCCGCGGTAGAACTCGGTGTGGCCCTTCTGGCGGCCGTGGCCGCGGGCTTCGAGAATTGTCATTCCCTCGATGCCGGCTTCGAGGAGCGCGTCCTTGACGGCATCGAGTTTGGAAGGTTGGAGAATGGCTTCGATCTTGAGCATAGGGATAGATTCCTCGTTCGATAGCGTAACAGGCGAGGCGGCTGGTTGGCAGCCGCCCGGCCGGAATTCACTCGTCGGAGCGCGATGGCTCCGGATTTTGCGTTTTCCCGCCCTAAGCCGTCCGCGGCTGCGTACGGCTCAGGATGGGGCGCCCACAATGTTTTGCGCTCCACAACATCAGGAGTTGAAGTCGTACCCTTCTTCGCCGTGTTGTGAGAGGTCGAGACCTTCGTTCTCCTCTTCGCGAGTGACGCGGAGGCCGACCACCTTATCGACGATAAAGAGCAGAACGAGAGTGCCGACGATGGCAAGAATCCAGGAGATGCAAACGGCGATGATCTGGTTGATCAACTGGGCCCAGTGGCCGTCGAGACCGCCGGTCGGCAGCGGGTTTCCGGCCGCGTCCTTGCCGAGGGCCGGATTGATCACCGCGGCGGCAAAGATGCCGGTGAGAATCGCTCCCACAGTGCCGCCCGCGCCGTGGACTCCGAAGGCGTCGAGCGAGTCGTCGTAGCCGAAGATCGACTTGACCTTGAAAACCATGAACGCGCAGACAAAACCGGCGATCAGGCCGATAAGAAGCGCCGACATGGGCTGCACGAAGCCGGAGGCGGGCGTGATGGCGACCAGCCCGGCGACGGCGCCGGAGATAGCGCCCAGTGCCGTGGGTTTGCCGTTGTGGAACCACTCGAAAATTGTCCAGCCGATGGCGGCGGTGGCCGTAGCGAAGTGGGTGTTGATGAAGGCGGAGGTGGCCAGCGAGCTGGCGGCCAGCGCCGAGCCGGCGTTGAAGCCGAACCAGCCCACCCACAACAGGCAGGCGCCGATGAAGCTGAGGACCAGGCTGTGCGGGGCCATTTTGGTGTCGGGATAGCCGACGCGCTTGCCGAGATAAAGCGCGGTGATGAGCGCCGAGACGCCGCTGGTAATGTGGACCACTGTGCCGCCGGCGAAGTCGAGCGATGGGTAGCGGCCGCCATTGGAGTTCAGCAGGCCTCCCACGCCCCAGACCATGTGCGCCATGGGGCAATAGACCACGATCGACCACAGAGAAAGAAACAATGCCATCGCCGAGAATTTCATGCGCTCGGCAAAGGCGCCGCAGATCAGCGCCGGGGTGATGATGGCGAACATCAACTGGTAAATCATGTAGGTCTGCTCGGGGATGGTGCCCGAATAGAAGTTCTGCGGGTCGGCGGCGATGGGAACGCCTTTCAGGAAAAGATGCTCGAAACCGCCGATGAAGGCGTTGCCGTGGCCGAAGGCCAGCGAGTAACCGCAGATGGCCCAGATGACCGTAATCAGGCACATCATGGCGAAGCTCTGCATCATGGTGCCGAGGACGTTCTTTTTGCGGACCAGGCCGCCGTAGAACAGTGCCAGGCCGGGACCGGTCATCAACAGCACCAGCGCTGCCGAGGTCAGCATCCAGGCGTTGTCGCCGGCCGACTGCGCGCTTGCGGCGGCGGCCTGCGCGCTATGAAGGCCCTGCTGAAGGGCGTTGATTTGCGATTGCACATCCGGCGACGAAGCCGGCTGGGCAATCGCCAGGGCCGGAAAGGCCACAAAGGCAGAGAAAAGCGGCAGCTTGAAGACGCTTGAAGACATTTGGTTTTCCACTCCCATGAAAGGTCAAAAAACCGTGCTGATTCGCGGAATAGCTCCGGAAATCGGGCCAGGGGCATGCGGCTGCAGTAGAGATGAATACAGATGCAGGCTGCTGCCGGGCAAAAAACGAGCACAGACAACCACACCCACTGGCAGGGTTTTCACTCCAAGGCTCTCACGCTTTGCATAAAGATCGAATGAGGGAGAGGAATTTTTTGCGGGAATCGAGAGAGGCGCCCCCGCCCTTTCGGCAAAGAGCGTCGAAAGGACGGGGCACGGGAGATGAGAGAGGTGGTTTCCCGCCCTTTCGGCAAAGAGCGTCGAAAGGACGGGGCACGGGAATCTGAGGTTAGAGTGCGGTTTCGCCGCGCTCGTCGTTACGGATGCGAATGGCTTCTTCGACACGGCTGATGAAGATTTTGCCGTCGCCGATGTGGCCTGTGCGCGCAGCGCTCAGGATCGCCTGGACGGCCTTTTCGCGCAGGGCGTCGAGGATGACAATCTCCAGCTTGATCTTGGGCAGCAGGTCGATGGTGTATTCGCGGCCGCGGTAAAACTCGGTGTGCCCCTTCTGCCGGCCGTGGCCGCGGGCTTCCAGGATGGTGATGCCTTCAATCCCGGCTTCGATGAGGGCATTCTTCACATCGTCTAACTTGCCGGGTTGGATGACAGCTTCAATCTTGAGCATAATAGGATTCCTCATTCACCAATGTACGCTCCGGACTTAGGCAGCGGGAATCCGGAGCGGAGTGAGATCAAGCGTTGAACTCGTAGCCTTCCTCGCCGTGCTGGGAGAGATCGAGGCCTTCATTTTCATCCGCTTTGGAGAGGCGCAGGCCAAAGACCTTGTCGACGACGAAGAGCAATACCAGCGTGCCGACAATGGCAAAGAGCCAGCCGATGCCGGCGGCTATTGCCTGGTTGCCGATTTGATGCCAGTTGCCGTCGATGGCGCCGGTGGCCAGTGGATGCCCTGCGGCGTCTTTGCCGAAAACAGCGTTGATGGCTCCTGAGGCCAGCAGCCCCGTGAGAAGCGCTCCGACCGTTCCGCCGATGCCGTGGACGCCGAATGCGTCGAGCGAATCGTCGTAGCCGAAGAACTTCTTCACCCGGAAGACCATGAAGGAACATACAAAACCGGCGATCAGGCCGATGAGGATGGCCGACATGGGCTGGACGTAACCTGAGGCCTGCGTAATCGTGGCCAGGCCGGCGACGGCTCCGGAGATGGCGCCCAGAGCGGTGGGCTTGCCGTTGAAGATCCATTCAGCGACAGTCCAGGTCAAGGCAGCAGCGGCGGCCGCGAACTGGGTATTGATGAAGGCGCTGGTGGCCAGCGGACCGGCGGAAAGCGCGCTGCCGGCGTTAAAGCCGAACCAGCCGACCCACAACAGGCAGGCCCCGATGAAGCTGAGAACCATGGAGTGAGGCGGCATGTCGGTGTTCGGATAGCCGATGCGCTTGCCGAGATAGAGGGCCGTGATAAGGGCCGAGACGCCGCTGGTGATGTGCACAACCGTGCCGCCGGCAAAATCCAGCGTGGGCCACGCGCCGCCCGATGCATTGAGAATGCCGCCCACGCCCCAGATCATGTGGGCCATGGGACAGTAGATGAGAAGAGACCACAGGCAGAGAAATACAGCCATGGCGCCGAATTTGACCCGTTCGGCAAAGGCTCCGGTGATCAGCGCCGGGGTGATGATGGCGAACATGAGCTGGTAGACCATGAAGGTCTGCTCAGGGATGGTGGCCCCATAGTTCGGATTGGGCGTGAGCGTGACGCCGCGCAGGAACAGATGCTCAAAGCCGCCGATGATGCCGTTGCCATGGCCGAAGGCCAGCGAGTAGCCGACCACCGCCCAGAGAAGGGTAATGAGGCCCATCATGGCGAAGCTCTGCATCATGGTGCCGAGAATATTCTTGCGCCGCACCAGGCCGCCGTAAAAGAGCGTCAGACCGGGCCCGGTCATCAGCAGAACCAGTGCGGCGGAGATCAGCATCCAGGCGTTGTCGCCGGCCATGCGCGCGTCCTGCACGGCTTGTTGCAGAGCGGCGATCTGGGCCTGGGTGGCAGGAGCCGCCTGAGACCCCTGACAGAGGGCAGCGGCTGGAAACGCGAAGAGAGGAGACAGCAACAGGGTACGATAGATGAGGCGGTAACTCATGACATTCCACTCCTAGAGTCATGGACTTACGTCAAATCCGCGCCGCAAGGAGCGGAGGTTGAGGTTCAAGAATGTGGGCAGAGATAATCTTCGTCTTTCGGCTTCGGTTCTGCACACGCAGTATATGAGCCGGCTGCTTCGAACCGCCGGCTGATCCATTGAGCATATGGCGAGGTGCTATAGCACATTTTCAATAAAGTGTGGCTAAGAATGCAACTAATTGATTTTTAAGCATCTTTATGCGATCTTTATGCGCATTATGATACTTGCGCGGAAGCATCAAGAGCAGAGCATAACTCGTTGCCAATGAATGCGGCGCCCAGCGCGGTTTCCCACACGGGGGTATATTTGGAATATGGCGGCCACCCCAGAGCGCGATCGCTACCTGTTCGGCGCGCTTGACAGCAGCGCAACCAACCGCGAAAAGGTGAGGGAAGTCGACTACGGCATCAGCGAGCCGGAAGGCGTGTTGCTGACTTCGCTGGATTACGCGGTGAACTGGATTCGCAAGAATTCGGTGTGGCCGATGACCTTCGGGCTGGCCTGCTGCGCCATCGAACTGATCTCCATGGGAGGTCCACGCTACGACGTGGCCCGCTTCGGCTCAGAGGTTTTCCGCGCTTCGCCTCGCCAGGCCGACTTGATGGTGATCGCCGGGCGCGTTTCTCACAAGATGGCGCCGGTGATTCGGCGGCTTTACGACCAGATGCCGGAACCGAAGTGGGTCATTTCCATGGGAGCGTGCGCAACCTCCGGGGGCGTCTTCAATAACTATGCGCTGGTGCAGGGGGTGAATCAGGTGATTCCGGTGGACGTGTACCTGCCGGGATGCCCACCGCGGCCTGAGCAGCTTCTTCACGCCATTACACTCCTTCAAGAGAAGATCCAGCGCGAGCCGCGCAGCCTGAAGAAAACCCTGAATACGGAATGAAGCGCAGGCAGTTGCGAAGCACAGGAATGAGTTACTGAAGTAACAACACCAGCTTCGCAATGGTAATGTGAATTAGCGTCGGCAATGGTAACTTATTGAAGATTGTTCACTATACAAATCTTTTGTGTTACTTTTAATAATGCCGAAGTGGGCGTCTGGCGCGATACCCGGCAGGTAGAGGCGCGCGAAGAGTCGCAGACAGCCCGGTCCTACAGCATTTTTCAGCTTGTATTGCGGAGGATATGCGCATGTACGCTCGCAGTTATTCAAAACCCATTACTCGCGCTCTGATTATGGCGCTGGCGGCAATGATCCCCGTTGCTCTGGCGGCTCAGGCGTCTCCAGCGGTAAAGAAAGCAACTTCAGATTCGCCGTCGAAATGGGACATCTTTGTCGGGTACAGCTACCTGTCGCCGCATGGCACAGTAAACACGCCGCAGGCGGACGGTACTACGCTTCCGGTGAACTTTTCGGATATCGACGGGGGAGGAATCGTCAGCATTGCCCGGTACTTCAACAACTACCTTGGCGTTGAGGGCGTCGGCGATGTCCACCTTGAGAGCGAGGGCCCGGCGGCAGGGCAGACAACCTGGCCAGGGCCGAGAGACGATTTCAGCGGCGGTGGGGCGGGATTTATCTTCCGCTATCCCGCAGACAAGGTCACTCCATTTGCGCACGCGCTGGTTGGCGGAGAGCGCGTGGGCGGGCCCGAGTGGCAGCCCACCACGTGGGGACCGATGATCACTCTGGGCGGCGGGCTGGACTGGAACATTAACCAGCGGTTTTCGATTCGTCTCTTCCAGGCCGATTACCAATATGTTCACGTGAACTGGGGACAGGTACCAATGGGTGGCATTGGAAACGCCAACGTTGCGCGGTTGAGCGCGGGCCTGGTGATCCATGCGGGTACGATGGCGCCTCCTCCTCCGGTGACGCTGGCCTGCTCGGTCAATCCCACTTCGGTCTTCATCGGCGATCCGATCACGGTAACGGCGACGGCTGGAAGCCTGAATCCAAAGGAGCACGCCATTTATAGCTGGTCGGGAACCGGAGTGTCGGGCAGCGAGACATCGGCTTCCATCGCCACAGGCTCGCTGGCTCCGGGCAACTACACGGTGCAGGCAAGCGTGAAGGAAGGCAAGCCGGGCAAAGAGGGCCTGAAGCCCTGGCAGTCGGCGACCTGCACGGCCGCTTACACAGTGAAGGCCTACGAGCCGCCGACGATCAGCTGTTCGGTGAGCCCCTCGACAATCCAGCCCGGCGCCACAGCCACGGTGACGGCGGTGGGCATGAGCCCGCAGAACCGGCCGCTGACCTACAGCTACACGGCCACGGCGGGTACGATTTCGGGCACGGGAACCACGGCGTCGTATAACTCCACGGGCGCGCCCACGGGAGCGGTAGGCTTCACGTGCAACGTGTCGGACGACAAGGGGCACTCGGCGACGGCCAGCACGAGCCTGACGATCGTAGCGCCGCCTCCGCCGCCGCAACCCATGCGCAGGCGCTGTGCTCGATCGGCTTTGGGACCGACAAGAAGCGGCCCACGCGTGTGGACAACGAAGCCAAGGCCTGCCTGGATCAGGTGGCTCTGGACCTGAAGCAAAAGCCCGATGCCAAGGCGGTGGTGATCGGCGAGTCGACGGCCGACGAGAAAGCCACGACGGTCAAGGAAGAAGAGAAGGCCGCCAAGTACAAGCACAAGAAGGTGGTGGTGGAGCACTTCGCGGAGCAACGCGCGGTGAACACCAAGGACTACCTGGTGACCGACCAGGGGATCGATGCGTCGCGGGTGACGGTGACGACCGATGCGGGCGAGGGGCAGACGGTGAAGAGCTACCTGGTGCCTTCGGGAGCCAACTTCAGGGCCGATGTAGCCGGAACCACGCAGATAGACGAAACTCAGGTGAAGCCGGAAGTTCGCAAGCCGCTGCCTGAGCGCCACCCGAGCAAGAAGGCGAAGTAGCGCACGAGCGGCAACAGCAACGGGTCAGCAAAATGAGGCCGACCGGCCAGCCGGTCGGCCTTCTCACTTGCAGGGGCAAACGAATTGAACTCCGGGAAGCGCAGGCAGTCCCCGCAAGGGTGGGTGCTGACGATGGATACGGGTGACGAGCCTCATATGCTTTTTGGGCAGGAAGTTGTCTATTCTTGAATACGATGACACTGGAGTTTTCCGCCTGAATGATTCGCTTGCGGTGTATTTCTCGAAAAGAGCGCCGAGATAGGATTCCGGTCCTGATCCTTTCAATCTTTCTGTATCTCCTCTGTGTTCCAACTCTGGGAGCGCAGGGCGGCTGGCGCATGGCGGGTCCCGCCGGAGGCGACGCGCGCACCATCGTTGCCGCGCCGGGGCAGACGGGCCGTCTCTATCTGGGGTCGACCAACAGCTGGATCTATGAATCGAGCGACAGTGGAGCATCGTGGCGCCGGCTCGCCAGGCTGGACGACTCAGATGGGCTGATTCTCGACAGTATCGTGGTGGACTCCGCGGATCCCAGCAGAATCTACGTCGGAGCATGGAAGGCCGACAGCAACGATGGCGGATTGTGGGTGAGCAGCGACGGGGGGAAAAGCTGGAACGAACTGGATGGAATGCACGGCCAGTCGATACGGGCGCTTGCCCAGGCTCCGTCGGACCCACGCATTCTTTTCGCCGGAACCCTCGACGGAGTCTTCCGCAGCGAGAATAGCGGTGCGGCATGGGCTCAGATCAGCCCGCCGGGCAGCAAGGAGATCCACGAAATTGAATCGCTGGCTGTGGACCCGGGAAATCCGCAGATTGTCTATGCCGGCACCTGGCACCTTCCCTGGAAGACGGAGGATGGCGGGAAGAACTGGCGAAATATCAAGCAGGGCATCATCGACGACTCCGACGTTTTCTCGATCATCGTCGATGGGGAGCATCCGCTGACGGTGTACCTGAGCGCTTGCAGCGGAATCTACAAGAGCGAGAACGGCGGCGAACGCTTCCGCAAGATCGAGGGGATTCCTTCTACGGCGCGGCGGACGCGATCTCTGGCGCAGGACCCGAAAAATCACGAAATCGTCTACGCCGGAACCACCGAGGGGCTCTACAAAACGGTCAACGGAGGCCGGAGCTTTTCGCGCACCACGGGCCCGGACGTGGTGGTGAACGGGGTGTATGTCGACCCGGCCGACTCGAACCACGTTCTGCTGGCGACCGACCGCGGCGGCGTGCAGGCCAGCCTTGACGGCGGGGAGAACTTTGCGGCCTCGAACTCCGGATTTTCCGAACGTAAAGTGAAAGCTCTGCTTGTGGACGGCGGCGATTCCGCGCGGCTCTATGCGGGCGTGGTGAACGACAAAACGTACGGCGGAGTTTTTGTTTCGAACGATGAAGGCGTCCACTGGGAGCAGGCGGGAACAGGCCTGGATGGGCGGGATGTTTATGCGCTGTCGGAGACAAAGAACGGAACCGTGGTGGCCGGAACCAGCCACGGCATTTTCGCGCTGAGTTCGTCAGATAAGAACGCCGCGCCTGGCGAGCCCGATCCGCCGCTCACGTGGCAGCCAAGAAACACCATCGCCAACACCATCATGAAGGTTGCCAGCGAAAATGTGCGCGGCACGAAAGTCAACGTCGAGAAAGAGGTGAAGGCGCCGGTAATTCAACTGGAGAGCCGGGTGAATGCGCTCGACGTTTCGGGCGAGGCGTGGGTGGCCGCCACCAGCTACGGATTGCTGACGAGCCGCGACCAGGGAGCGAGCTGGCAGGGAGGGCCGGTGATGGGCTCAGGCGAGTACCTCTCGGTGACGGCGCTCGGCGACGCCATGGCTGCGGCGCGGGCCGACGGAGCCGTGCTGTCGAATGACGGTGGGAAGACCTGGCGGCCGATGGGCCTGCCGCAAATGCTCACGCGCATTCATCGCATTCTTTTCTCGCCCGACGGAACGCTCTGGCTGGGCGCGCGCGAGGGCGTGTACTTTTCTTCCGACCTGGGAAAGTCGTGGATGTGGATTCAAAGGCTTCCCCTGCGCGACGTGGACGATCTGAGCTATGACCCGGATCGAAAAGAGGGTTCTCGTCAGCTCGCAATCGAGCGACCAGATCTTTGGGATCGATCCGAAATCGATGACCTGGAAGTGGTGGCAGACCGGCTACCGGATCGCCCTCATTCGAACCTGCGGGGGCCGGCTGGTGGCGGCTTCAGTGAGCGATGGAGTTCTGGTGGGGCCGGACGCGGCTGAGGCGGAGACGACCCACAAGTAAGCCGGAAATCGGAACTCCGGTATGATCGAATCATGGAGAATCGGGAGACGAGCTCGTGCCATGGCTCCGCTTTTCGCACCTGCGACCAGCGTTTGGAGCCAATCGCCGAAAAGGTCCTCGCAAAACAGCGCTTGAGCGCCGAAGACGGGCTGGCGCTTTACGGGTCGGCCGACATTCTGGCCGTGGGCTGGCTGGCCAATCATGTGCGCGAGCGCATGCACGGCGACGTGACCTATTTCAACGTGAACCGGCACATTAACCCCACAAACGTGTGCGTGGCGGCCTGCAGGCTGTGCGCCTTCGGGCGCAAGAAGGGCTGGCCCCGCCGGCTACACCATGGCCTTGGAAGAGGCTTGGGCTGCGGCGGCCTCGGGCTACTCTGAGGCGGTGACGGAGTTCCACATCGTCGGCGGGCTGCATCCGGACCTGCCGCTGGAGTACTTCCTCGACCTGGTGCGCGGGCTGAAAGAGCGGTTTCCCGAAAGTGCACATCAAGGCCTTCACCATGGTGGAGATCGCCTTTTTTGCGCGCCGGGCGAAGCTCTCGATCGAGGAAACGCTGAAGAGGCTGCGCGAAGCCGGCGTCGATTCGATGCCCGGCGGCGGCGCGGAGATTTTTGCCGAGCGGGTGCGGTCGATCATTTGCGATCACAAGATCGACGGTCAGGAGTGGCTTGAGACGGCGCGGCTGGCGCACAAGATGGGCTTCAAATCAAATGCAACAATGTTGTACGGCCACATCGAAAACGACGAGGACCGCGTGGATCATCTGTTGAAGCTGCGCGAGCTGCAGGACGAGACCGGCGGCTTCCAGACCTTCATCCCGCTGGCCTTTCATCCGGAGAATACGGCGCTCGCCCACCTGCCCACCACGAGCGGGCTCACCGACATCCGGCAGATCGCCGTCGGCCGCCTCCTGCTCGACAACTTCGCCCACATCAAGGCCTACTGGCAGATGATGACGCCCAAGATCGCGCAACTCGCGCTGCGCTTCGGCGCCGACGATCTCGACGGGACGGTCGTCGAAGAGAAGATCTACCACGACGCCGGAGCTACGACGCCGCAGGGTCTGACGCGCAAAGAGATGTGCCGTCTGATCACCGAGGCGGGCCGCACGCCCGTGGAGCGCGACACGCTCTACCGGCCAGTGACGCGCACCGAGCAGAGCTTTACGGTGGCGGTGTAAGGGCTTCCGGGTCGGCTAGCTCGCATAGGGATGTTCATTGTTGGGTGACCTCCGCATAGCCGACCATTCGCTCAGATTACAGTTGAAGGCATGAATGTGAAGAGAATATTTGCGATCGGTATCATCTTCTCCGCGCTGATCGCGCAACTACGGTCTCAGCAGGCACAAAGTATTGAATATGTGCTTGATGACAGCTCGGGCGCGATTGCACTCTATCGGGCTCCAGGCTACCTCTCTTACGTTCCCTCGAGCTACGAGATTCGGTCGCTCAAAGAATTGGAACGGCGGGTCGGCCGGCTTCCAGCGGGCACTAAACTGCACTGGGATCCGAGAAGCCGAGATCCTTCCGGCAAACCAATTCTCTTCTCAGATAGTCAGTACGACCACTTTGCGAAGTTTTGTCGCGATCATAAGATTGAGCTTTTTATTTCACACTGAAGATTAGGCAGCGCGAGAGTTGTTGAAGCTTGGTGTGCTGCCGAATCACCGGCTACTGATCCCTCTAATGCCTCTTCACTCGCTCAACGAGGCCCCAATCCTCCGGAAAACGAGACTCACCCAGGTCCGAACAGATCGAGACCTGGGGCACCCAAATTTCGTAGTGAAACTCTCTTTTTGACCCGTGCCATCCACCTTCAGGGCTGCCAGAGGAGACATGAGCCGGCCAAGGAAGCGACCAACGTGAACGCTATAGCAAGCATAAGAATCAGTCGACCTCGGCCTCGGCCCGCGAGGGCGAAAAACCACGAAGCAACAAAGGCGGCGTCGATTGGAAAAAATAGTCTTTGGAGAACTACCGGGTAGTCCTGCCAAAACCCAAAGGACAGGGAAGACGATTTTGGGCCTTTCACGACACATCCAAGAAAAGTACAGACCCAAACCGCAACGCATCCCGCAGTGAGGCAAACCCGAGCCCACGCCAAGCGTCGGCCGCCAGTCGTTTGCGCGCCTCCCTTATGTTCCGGCCTGGTTGCGGCCCAGCTCAGCAGGGCAGCAACAGCGCCAACGATAGTGAGCCCCCAGAGCACGAGTTCAGCGCCAAGGTTGAAGAATGCATATTTCGCGAAAAACACTCATTGTTCCCCAGAGGATGATTGACCAAGCTCCGGCCATCAACCACACGATTTTCGCATAACTGACAATGGTGGCGTTGGTAGCTGGTAAACAGCCGAGTACCCCGCCAGAACAATTTCAGCCTGTGCCGAGGTCCGGCGAAATCCCAATCGTGCCACACACTGAGGATCAGGGCGAATTGCTTCCTAAAACGCGATCTGCTAAGCTAGACTTAGCTAAGGAGCGCCAGCGATGGCCACAAACACCCATTCTCCGACAACGGTCAACATCTTCGAAGCCAAGACTCACCTCTCCAAGCTCATCGCTAAAGTAGAGCAGGGCGAAGAGGTGATCATTGCGCGCGCCGGCAAGCCCGTGGCGCGGCTGACGAACCTGAAGCCTGAGAAGAAGCCGATCGTTTTCGGGCTGCTTAAGGGCAAGCTCCATGTGGCGGACGACTTCGATGCGCCGCTGCCCCCTGAAATCCTGGCGGAGTTCGAGGACGGCCCCATCTTTCCACCGGAACGTCCTGCAAAAATTCCATCGGCGGTACCCAAAAAGAAGAGGAAGGCGAGCTAGCCGTGCGCCTGCTGCTCGATACACATGCGCTGCTGTGGCTCATGGAGGCCAGTCCGCTTTGAGGCCGAAGGCTTCTTCGCTCATACGCGAGGCCGAAGAGGTGTACGTATCGTCGGCAAGCATCTGGGAGATCGCTATCAAGTGGCGCATCGGGAAGATCGAGGAAGATCCGGAAATCGTTGCCGCCAAATTGGAGAGCGCCGGACTTCGCGAGCTCCCTGTGACGAATCGCCACGCTGTTGCCGTGGGCAGGCTGCCGCTTCTTCACAACGATCCCTTCGACAGACTTCTCGTCGCGCAGGCAATCACCGAAGGACTGCATCTACTGACAGCCGATACTCATCTGGCTGGGTATTCGGACCTGGTGATCGCGATCTGACCTTGCGTTCTCTTCCTACTGCCGCACCACCACGCCGTTCTTCATCACAAAGCTCACTCGCTCGACGACTGAGATGTCGTCCAGCGGATTGCCGGGGACGGCGACGATGTCGGCGTAGAAGCCGGGCTTGAGCTGGCCGATCTCATTGGCCCAGTTGAGCAGGCGCGCGCCCTCGATCATGTCGGCCTGCAAGAACCGCCAGAGGCTTCATGCCGTAGCTTGCCATCAGGGTCATTTCGTGCGCCTGCGTGCCGTGCGGGAAGGGGCCGACGTCGGAGCCGACGGCAAAGGGGATTCCGGCGGCAATCTGCTTTTTGAATTCGGCAATTTTGTAGTCGAGCAGAGCCTTCTCCCGCTCGGCCACGGCCGGCGCAGACGCGTGCTCGGCAAAGTACGCGAAGATGGCGAAGGTGGGCACGGCGACGATGTGCTTTTCCTTCATCAGGCGCATCGTCTCATCGCTCAACTGCGTGGCGTGTTCGATAGATGCGACGCCGGCCTGGGCAGCATAAAGCGTGCCGGGCTCGCCCATGGCGTGCACGGCGACCACGGTATTCATGCGGTGAGCCTCGGCCACTGCCGCGGCCAGCTCGGCCTCGGTGTACTGATAGGGTGTGTGCAGAACGCCGTCAACCATGCGGTCGGGGCCGGTCTGGTAGATCTTGGCGAAGTCGGAGCCCTGCTTGTGCTGCTCGCGCATCACGCGGATGAGATCGTCAGCGGAGTTGGCGCGGTCGGCGTTGGAGAGGACCTGCTGGGCGGGGTTGAATTTGTTGGCGTCCTCGTGCCCGCCCAGAATGTCGATGGCGTTGCCGCTGATGCGTAGCCGCGGCCCGGGAATGAGCCCCTGGTTAATGGCATCGCGAATGGCGGTGTCGGCCGAGCCTGCGCCTTCCGTGCCCAGGTCGCGCTCGGCGGTGTAGCCGGCCATCAGATCGGCCTTGGCGGCCTGTTCGGCCAGGATCGTGCGCCAGGGAACCGACTCCTCAACCGTCTGCAGGTCCTCTGCGCCGGGATGCAAAAAGAGATGGACGTGCGCGTCGATGAGGCCCGGGAGGAGCGTCGCGTCCCCGAGGTCGATGACCTTTGCGCCCTGAGGATGATCGACCGATTTGCCGACAGCCTGGATCCGCTCACCCACGACGAGGATTTCGCCGGGCGAGAGCACTGTGCCGGAATCGACCTGAAGCAGGTGCGCCGCGTGGAGGACGATCGAAGAGGCGGACGGCTGCTGGGCGGGAGCACAAAGTGAGGTCAGGAGTCCGAAGGCGGCGAAGAGGCGAAGCAGAAAGCGTAAGTCCCTCATGCCAGAACTATAGAGCGTCTTCGGGCTGCCTGCATACGATCTGGGCATCAGTGCCCCGAACGGCGGACTGGTGGGCTTTTGTGGTTTCCCGCCCATTTCACGATGAAGCTCAAGAAATGGACGGGGCACGGGAGTTCGTCTTCTCTTACTCCGCATCCTTCTGCACCAGGTACTCGTCGAGCAGCACCGAAACCAGGACGGCGGTCGGAATGGAAACCATCGCGCCCGGGATTCCTCCCAGCTCCGAGCCCAGCAGCAGGGCAATAAAGACGCCCAGCGCGGGAAGCTGCACGCGGTTGTGCATGATGCGCGGAAACAGCCAGGCGTTCTCGATCTCCAGGTAAACGGCGAAGAAGATGGCCACGCCCAGCACGCGGCCCCACGAATCGAGGGCAGCCGCCAGCAAAGCGAGCACAAGCGAAACGGTAGCGCCAAGCACCGGAATCACATTGAACAGCCCGGTGAGGATGCCCAGTGCGGACGCATAGCGGACGTGCAAGGAGAGAAAGACAACGGTGCTCAGGACGCCGAAAATCAGCATGAGGCTCAATTGGCCGAGCAGCCATTTTTGCATGCGAACGGCGGCGCGCCGCAGGGTCTCGTCGAGACGCAGCCTCGGCCCATGCGGCACGAACGACAGGAACCAGCGATAGGCGACGTCGCCCTCGAGCAGAAAATAGAGCGTCAAAACAAAGCCCGCGATCACCTTTACGACCGCTCCTGCCCAGGTTTTCAAAGAAAGCAGGGTGTAGGCCGCCGCGCTGCTCAGCGAGTTCTGGATCCAGGTGAGCACGTTTCCCGTGTCGAGATGATTGGCGAAGGGAATCTGCTTGAGCTTGGCCACAAGGATGGGAAGGCGGTAGGGCAACTCAGTGCTGAGCGATTGGAGATCCCTGATCACCGGCGGGAAGGCCAGAAAGCCGAGGCCGGTGAGCGCGGCGGCCACGGCCACAAGCAAAATCAAGATAGCCGCCGATCCCTGGAACGGCCTTCTTTTGCCGACCTGGATCTGTGAAGTGGCGCGCACAATGGGCGAAAGCACCACGGCGAGCAGTGCGCTGACAAAAAGCAGCATCAGGATGTCGCGCAGCAGCCATGCAACATAAAGCGCCAGAGCCATGGCGAAGGCAAAAACGATGGCTCCGCGAACGCTTTGCCTTCTCTCTTCGGCCTGGTTCATGCGTCCGTCCTTAGTTCAGGTTCGATGCCGGAACCGAGAGGGAAATCGGTTCCGGGAATGAAAAGGGAGCAGGAAGGGAGCCGAAAAGCGCTCCCACTCTCTCCCGCCCTTGCGCCAGAAAAAAGACGCAAGGACGGGCCACAGGGGCCACTGAAACCTGAAACCTGAAACCTGAAACCTGAAACCTGTACTACCGGTCTCCCCCCAGGATCGATCCCACGATCCCGCCCAGCAGGCCGCCGCCCACGGTGCCTGCGGCCACCTGCCGGTTTTCGGTGTGCGGCAGGTACTCGCTGATCTGGTGTGCCAGCCGCGAGATGGGCAGTGTCTGCAGCCACACCTTTCCGGGGCCTTGCAGCACGGCCAGAAACAGCCCGTCGCCGCCGAAAATCATGTTCTTGATGCCCGGAACCATGGTGATCTGGAAGCCCACCGAAGCCTGGAAGACGCCCACGTGGCCCGGATGCACGTACAGCACCTCGCCCGGCGCCAGGTCCTTCAAAATCATCTCGCCCGACAGCTCCAGCCATGCCGTTCCCTGGCCGCCCACGCGCTGCAGCAGGAAGCCATCGCCGCCGAAGATGCCCGCGCCCAGCGATTGCTGAAAGCCCACGCCGATAGTCACCTGCGGCGTGGCGCACAAAAAGCCGTGACGGTGCACCATGTATTCGGTGCCCGGCCCCAGTTCCACGGGCACGATGTGTCCCGGAACCTTGGTGGCAAACGAGACAATGCCGGGCGCCTGGTTCGCGCGGTACTCGGTCATGAAGATGCTCCCGCCCCCGGCCACGCGTTTCAGCACGCCGAACAGGCCGCCTCCGCCGCCCATCTGCGTGTGCGTGGTCATCTGGATGGAGCTGGTCATCCACGAGAGCTCGCCGCTCTCTGAGAAGACGCTTTCGTTCGGTTCCAGTTCGACGTCAAGAACGGGCATGGTGGTGCCCTGAATGCGCGTTTGCATCGTCCCATCCTCCTTTTCACCCTCAGTGTATCCGCTCGGCCGCCGGTCCGGGCGTGGCACTATGCCGGCTTTGATCGTAGACCTTCAAAGCTGGGTTGCTATCTGCATCCGCAAAATTAGCGGCAGCGATTCAGGATTCCGCCGGCGATCGATTCGAGGGGAAGCACTTTGCTGACGCCGTTAAGCTTGATGGCCTCTTTGGGCATGCCGAAGACGACGCAAGTTGCCTCGTCCTGCGCAATGGTGAAGGCGCCCGCCTGCTTCATTTCAAGCAAGCCGCGAGCACCGTCGTCTCCCATTCCGGTCATGATGATGCCCACGGCGTTCTGGCCGGCGTAGCGTGCAGCGGACCGGAAGAGCACGTCCACCGACGGGCGGTGACGGCAAACCAGGGGACCGTCTTTCACCTCAACAAAGTAACGCGCGCCGCTGCGCTTGAGCAGCAGATGATGGTTGCCCGGCGCGATGAGCGCTCGCCCGCGGATCACCGTATCATTGGTCTCCGCTTCTTTCACTGAAATGGCGCAGAGGCCGTCCAGGCGCTTGGCAAAGGCTCGCGTGAACAGTTCCGGCATGTGCTGCACAATCACGATTCCGGGAGAATCGGCCGGCAATGCCTCGAGGAAGGTCTTGAGCGCCTCAGTTCCGCCGGTTGAGGCCCCAACGACGACCACCTTTTCCGTGGTCTCGTCCATGGCGCGCGCGGCCGGAGCCAGAACCGCGTCGGCAGTCAGCTTGGGCTCGACGGTATGCATAGCGCGAAGCGGACGCAGGCGCGCCGAAGCCGCCGCCTTCACCGATTCGCAAAGGAGCGTGCGGGAATCCTCAAGAAACTGCCTCGTGCCCAGCTTTGGCTTGGTAATAATATCGACCGCGCCATACTCGAGAGCCTTTAAGGTACTCAGAGCCCCCTCATCCGCGAGGCTGGAACAGATCACCACCGGAATCGGATGCTGGCTCATGATCTTCTTCAGAAAGGTGAGACCGTCCATGCGCGGCATCTCAATGTCGAGCGTGATGACGTCTGGCGCTTGCTCGCCGATGCACTCGGCGGCCGCGAAGGGATCTGCGGCTGCACCGATGACCTCGATCTCAGGATCGGAGGATAGGATTTCCTTCAGGGTCTGGCGGACAACGGCGGAGTCATCCACGATCAGTGCGCGAACTCTCGAACCGCTTTCCATGGGCATCTCCATTGATTACCGGAGCGGTCCGCATCGATGGGCTTTGCGGCGCGCCTTTTTTAAACCCTGAGTGCGCGGAAGTCGAGTGCAGGTTATGCGCGAGCACTTCCCAAGGGCCGGTTGAGAGCTCGGTGTGAACTCCTGTATCGCCCCTGCGCCCGCATGCGCACACGTTGAAGCCCTAGAAATTTATCGTCTATTTTGGGATTTTCATCTGTTTTCAGCTGGTGCTGACCAGGGAATCGCGCTCCCCATCGCCTTCGGCAGCCGCACAGCGCAACTACGGTTGCAGGTCCGTCTTCGAAAGCAACTCAAGAAACTGGCTGCGCGTGCTCTGGTCGATGGCGACGCCGGCCAGCTTGCCGTCGCGGCCAAAGATGAAAGTCCTTGGGATTCCCTGGACATGGAAGAGTTTGTGAACGGTGCTGCCGGGGTCGAGAAGAACGGTCGGATGGTAGCCGGAGCGAGCGATCAAGGAGGTGACCTTGGCGGGATCCTCATCGGTGATTGAAAGGACAACGAGACCCTGAGACTGAAAGTGAGTGGAAAGAAAATCGAGATCGGGCATCTCCAGGCGGCAGGGAGGGCACCATGTAGCCCAGAAATTCACCATGACAATCTTTCCGCGCAGCTTTGAGAGCGTGACTTTCTTGTTGTGCAGATCCCTGAGAGTGAAATTGGCTCTTTCAACCGCCGCATCATTGGCGGCAAGCTCATCGCCAGCCTTCGCGTAAAGCGGATCGGTAAGTGTGGCGATAACTCCCTTGTAGCGCGCTAACGAAGCCAGCTCGAGATACGGATCGGGGATCTCGTTCTTTTTAGGCGCAACTGGGGATTCAGTAAGCGCCCGGGCCAGGGTGTCGGCCACTGCCTGCAGGGTCTGTTTGCCCCGATCGCCCTCTGTGGAAAGGCCCGCGAGACTCGTGGCCAGGCCGACCTTCTTCGGGCCCGCCGGAAGGGTGCGGATGTCGAGCGCGACCTTGACAGTAGCCGCAGGGCGCTGGTCGGCCGAGTACGAGCGGAGCTTTTGGAGTTCACCGCTGATGGAAGACTCGCTGGCCTGGGCGTGGAGAAGAGGCGCGGCGAGGAAGGTGAGGGCGAGAAGCATGGCGCGATGGTTGGAAGTCATGGAACCCCCTGACGAATGGAATAAGGGCGCTGGTCTGTTGCTGGAAATGGAGCAAGCTCACTGTGAATGCCCGGCCATGATCAGTCTCTCGCTGACCGCCTCCACAATCTGCTCGTGCACCTCGTCGATCGAAAGATCGCCCTCGATGAGGGTGACGCGTTCCGGCTCGCGCGCGGCGATTTCGCGGTACTTCTCCCAGACGCGGCGGAAGAAAGCGTCGTGCTCGGTTTCGAAGCGGCTCTCGTTCTTGCCATTGAGAGCCAGTTCGCGCTGGTTGCGGCCTCGGGCGCGCTGAAGCGAAGCCTCAAAGCCGGGAAGCAGCAGCAATGTGAGATCGGGCTTGAGTCCACCGCAGATGAGCCTGTCGAAGGCCAGAACGATTTCAGACCCAAGCTCGCGCCCGCCGCCCTGGTAGGCCTCGGTGGAATCGGTGAAGCGGTCGCAGAGTACGACCCTTCCTGATTCGAGCGCGGGCCGGATGACCTCGGCTACGGCCTGGGCGCGGTCGGCAAACATCAGGGCCATCTCCGCAGCAGGGGCAATTCCTGCTGAGCGCGAGTCGAGCAGCAGTTCCCGGATGCGGTCGCCCGTAGCCGTTCCGCCGGGCTGGCGCGTCACCACGGGTTCCATGCTGCGCCGGCGCAGCCAGTCGGCCAGGCGGCGGATCTGCGTGGATTTCCCTGAGCCGTCAAGCCCTTCGAGCGTGACAAACAGTCCCCTCGGCATGGCGCCAGTCTACCACCGCCACAAAGTCGCAAACCCGGGCGTGGCGCCTGCAGCGCCAGCCTCGGAAGCGGGCCGAATACCGTCATGCCGAGCCGCCGGCCCTTGGAATCTGCAACTTCTGCTGCCGCGCCGGGTTGAATAGCGGTAGACTGGTTTCGCCCGAAAGGGCTTTCGCGTCACAGTTTCGCATCAAAGAAAGAGGAGGTTTTTATGGGTTTGTTTCGTTCTGCGCGCCTGATGTTCTTGGCGCTGGCTGTGCTTCTGCTCCCCGCAGTTTCAAATGCAGGCGTTTTCATCAGCGTCAATTTCGGCCCACCCGTGCTGCCGGTTTATGAGCAGCCGCCATGCCCCGGGGACGGCCTGATGTGGACGCCCGGTTACTGGGCTTATGGCCCCGACGGCTACTTCTGGGTCCCGGGCGCATGGGTTCCCGCTCCCTTTGAGGGCGCGCTGTGGACACCCGGTTACTGGGGCTGGTCCGGCGGCCTCTACATATGGCACCCCGGATACTGGGGACGGCATGTGGGCTACTACGGAGGCGTGAATTACGGCTTCGGATACTTGGGCATCGGCTTTGCCGGTGGCGAATGGCGCGGCGGCGTCTTCGCGTATAACACTGCCGCCTGGCACGTAAATGAGAGGGTCGTCCACAACACCTATGTGAACGAGACCATCATCCACAACACCACCATCGTGAACGACAGACACGTCGCCTACAGCGGCGGTCCCGGCGGCATCCAGCACCAGCCGCAGCCCGAAGAGCGCATCGCCGAACGCGAACAGCATGTGGCGCCTACCTCCTACCAATCACGGCACGAAGTCACGGCAAAAACCGATCGCGCCGCCTACTTCAAGAACAATCAGGGGCGCCCGCAGAATGTCGTCGTCGCCCGGCCCCTGGCGGAGGAGAAGCGGCCCGCGCCGGCAGCTGCGCAAGTCCGGCAGGGAAACACGCCTGAGAGCAGGTCCACGCCGATGACGGCAAGACCGGGAACGCAACAGCAGGGAACCCAACCGCAGGAACGCGGAATCCAGGGTCAGGACCGAACGAATCCAAATGCCCTCGGGGGCAATAACAGAACTCCGTCACCAGAAACGCAGCCGATGCAGCAAACACAGCCAAGGCAGGAGATGCAGCCAAAGCAGCAGCCGCAGCCGATGCAGCAAACTCAGCCGAGGCAGGAATCGAGACCTCAACAGCAGCCGCAGTCGAAGCCGCAGCAAGAGCCGAAACACCAGCCGCAGGCCAAGCCGCAGCAAGAGCCGAAACAGCAGCCGAAGCAGCAGCCAGAGAAGGACGAACGCAAGAACGAGAAATAAGATCGCGGCTGGTTGCAATCCAGAAGGTCCACGGCGATGCGTGGGCCTTCTGCTTTCAGGACTCCGCGCGTCGAATGCCGGCAATCTCGGCTTCGATGCCGCCGTACTCAGGGTGTTGGTTGACACGGACCTTGTAAGCGAGGTCGATGAGCATGCCATGCGCCAGTTCCAGGGCGGCGGCGCGGCCGGCAAAATCCCACCCCATGGCGCGCATCGCACCGCTCGGCGCTAAAGACGCGGAGAATGCAGCGCCTCCAGGTTCCGGTTCCTGCCGGAGCTCGAGGCGCAGGTGGCGTTCTTTGAGAATGCGCGGCGCCGCCAGAAGACGGACGTGACGGGCCAGGAAGACGGGTTCGGGATTTCCATGCCCATGGGGTTCGAGCTTGCGCAACCAGCCGGCCAGAACTGGAGTGACACGGTCCAGCGGCAGCTCGGCATGGAGGCGCAAAATCCGCTCCGGCTCACGCTCTCCCAGCCGATCTTCGGCAAAGGCGTGCAGGCGGCGCTTGAGCTCGGGAAGACTTTCGGCCGGCAGGGCGAAGCCGACGGCGAAGGCGTGACCCCCGAAGCGCGTGAAAAGATCGGCGCAGCTTTCGATGGCCTCAAGGAGCACGAATCCATCCACCGATCGCCCCGAGCCGTGGGCAACGCCGTCTTCAAGGCTGACAACGATTGCGGGCCTGGCAGTTCGCTCCACCACGCGCGAGGCGAGAATGCCGATCACGCCCCGGTGCCAGCCCTCGCCGTCAATCACCAGCAGGCGCTCGGCAGCAAGTCCCGCATCCGTGCGAAGGCGCTCGTCGATCACAATGAGCGCTTCATTCTCGGCCTCGCGGCGCTCGCGGTTCAGCCGCTCCAGCTTGGCCGCCAGCTCAGCAGCGCAGGCCGCGTCGCGCGTGGTAAACAGGTCGATGACGTCGGAGGCCACATCCATGCGGCCTGCGGCGTTGATGCGCGGCGCCAGCCTGAAGGCGACGTCGAAGCCGGTCAACTCTCTGGCGGCAGGGTCGAGCTCCGCCTCGCGGAAGAGGGCGCGCAAACCCGCTGCCACCGGACGGCGCAGCTCGCGCAGACCGAGCGCCGCAATGGTGCGGTTCTCGCCCACCAGCGGAACTGCGTCGGCAATGGTGGCCAGAGCAGCCATCTTCAGAAAGCTGGGCAGGATTTTTTGCCGCGTGCGCTCCGGGTCGCGGCGCTCCAGCAGCGCCTGCGCCAGCTTCATGGCGATCGCGGCGCCGCAGAGCGATTTTTCCGGATAGCCGCAACCGGGCTGGTTGGGATTGAGAATGGCCAGCGCCCCGGGCAGCGCATCGCCGGCTGCGGCTGGGTGATGGTCGGTGATGATCAGGTCAACTCCCAGGCTGCGCGCCGCCTCAGCCTCGGCAAAGGAGCGCATGCCCGTATCCACAGTGATGATCAGCCGGACGCCTGCGGCCTGCGCCTCCTCGAGCACGCTCGCCTGCATTCCGTAGCCTTCGCGCAGCCGGTGCGGCACGTGGAAGCGCACCACCCCCCCGAGCATCTCGATGGCTGTCTTCAGCAGCGTCACGGCCACCGTGCCGTCCACGTCGTAGTCCCCGTAGAGCAGCACCGGCTCGCGCGCGGCAATGGCTCGCTCGAGCCGTTCCACGGCGGCAGCCATGCCCAGCATTTTTAGCGGATCGTGCAGGTGTTCCAGCGCGGGATTCAGGAAGGCATGGGCCTGAGCGGGATCGGAGACGCCACGGCAGGCGAGCAACTGGGCCACCGCCTCAGGCACGCGCGCCGCACGGGCCAACTCGGCCGCGCCCGCGTGCGAATCGGCAAGAACCCATCGCTCGCGTACGCTCTCCATGCAGCCCCTCGGAGCTCTGGCCGCATTCACGCCGCCTACTCGTCCTCTTCGTCGTCGCGCGCGTCGTCGATCACAATGTCGTGAAGGCTCTCCACGTCATCGACCAGCGATTGGTATCGCTCATACCACTCGGTCGTGGTTTCATGCAGAAACACCAGGCCCTGGTGGACGAAGCCGAGCTGAATATAGCCGACCATGCCGGCGTACTTGCGCAGCCAACGGGCCTCGACGAGTTCCGTGCCCGCTTCGTCTGGAAAGTCCATCTCGCCGGCCTGCTCGATGAGGGTGTCAAGCTCCTCGCGCTCCATCGTCATCTCGCTGAAGGTGATGAAGGGAGCGCCGGCGTGCTTGGCCATTTCGACGAAGTCCTTCCACGAGTCGGGATTTCCGCCGCCTTCCCACAGTACGGAAGGAATGTCGTCGGTCACGTAGCCGGGCAGCCGGCGCAGGCCGTGACCCTCGATAAAGGCCACCATGTCGTCTTTCAGGGTGAGAAGGTTTTCGGTCATCATAGTCAAAGCACTATTTTCGCAGATGAGGGTCAGGCTGCCGGCCAAGACAAGAGATTCTCGCGGAATTCAGTGGAAAATGGAGCAAAAGCGGCCTTGAAGTGAGAGAGAACGGCCGATTTTCGCGGGTTTTGTTAACCGATTGAGCAAGTAACTCATCGGTATAATCCGCTGATTCCACGCGCTTGATGGGCGAATTCATTGCGAACAAATAGAGGGAAGTGGGGGAGGGGGTGGGGTATTGCATCGGTGGTACAGACCGGGCACATGGTTGACGTTTTAGACCGGGCGGTATCCGACGCACGAGCGTGATGCGCAAACGCGCGAAATCGACTGGCGCGTTTGACGGCGGGACTCTGACGGTCATGGGCGTACATTCCTCTGACTGATATTTTGCGCTGGGTGGGGGAAATGATCTGCAAGCGAGGATCGGGGCTCAGGGGGAGGATTGCCTTGTGTAGCCAAAATGGCTACACTTGGTACTGGAGGGGCTTGTTATGCGCCAGGTTTCGCTCAGGGAGTTTCGCACACGCGGGGCGAAGGCTCTCGTGGCCGTACCGCGCGGAGAGACCGTGTTGCTGGCTGGCCAGCAGGGTCCTGCCTATTTTCTGGTTCCGGTCATCGGAGATATTGCCGCGCAAGACATGGACCTGCGTCGGGCCATGGCACGGGCGAGTTTGCGGGAGAGCTGGAGGCTTTCGGAGAAGTACCCCATCACCGAAGGGGAGATTGAACAGGAGATTCAGGCGGTTCGCGCCGAGCGGGCAGCGCGCACGGTGCGGGACGTTCGCACCGGACGGCGCGAAGAACGCAAGAAGATTGCCTGATGCGAGCCGCTGTCTTCGATACGAACGTGATCGTCTCCGCCGGATTGAAGCGTTCGGGTGTGCCCGCCCGGCTGGTATACGAATGGGTGTTTACGGAGAAGATCAGCCTTGCGACCTGCCCTTCTGTGATCGCCGAATACCACGAAGTCACTTCTCGACCGAAGTTCGCCCGCTACGGCTTTCCGCCGAATTGGCTGGAATACCTGATCGCCACAAGCCTGCAACTGCCCGATCCGCCTTGCTGGCCCTATGACGTTCCCGACCCGAAGGATGCCGTCTTTCTCGCTCTCGCCCGCGCCTCCGGCGCATGGCTTGTTACGGGAAACGTCAAGCACTATCCCAAATCCGCGCGCCATGGCGTGACGGTGATCGAGCCAGCGGAGTATCTGGAGCGGCTCGGGGGCAGCCGGGGCTAGCTGAGCCAGGATGGGGCGGCAGACGCAGAGGTAATCGCTTCTCAGATCGGAACGTGAAGGTTCAGCGCTCCGGAATTAAATCCCGATGAAGCAAATTCCAAATCGCCTATCGACAGTTGAAGGCTGTCGTCCTAGCTTGAATCTAGCCGATGAATGAATTGAGGTGCTTTGATGCCTGCGCAAGAGATGTTCCTTGATCGACAAGTCGGAGCTGAGCGGATTCAGGTCCTGAAGACCTACGACACAGTTTTTGCACGCGAGGTTTTCGCCGGGATGGAACCGGATGCCTTGGATCACCTTGCCGAATCCCTTTCAGTCGAGAGCGACGAAGCCGCCTCCGGCCCCGACTCCGATTACGCCGACATCTTGTGGGATGAAATGGCCGACTCGGCTCGGGAGGACGGTCAGCGGTGCTCATTTTTCGTGGTCAAACGCTCCTCTTCGATGACCGGCGACTCGCTTCTCTACGTTTCCGGCGACTGGCCGAGCGCGGAACAATATATGCGGCGAATCCAAGAGAACTAACCAAATGCTGGTTTGGAGGGTCGCCCCACGGACAAAAACGGACCATTTCTCCACAACTATCTTGGTTCATTGGTAAAAGATCAGATTTTGCATCAGCGACAAGGATAGTTCCTTCGTTAGAAAATGGAAACGATGAAGCCAATTTCAGTTCTTGAGTTGTGCGCCGGAGCCGGCGGACAGGCGCTCGGATTCGAGCAGGCCGCATTTGCGCATGTCGGCTTGGTGGAGTTGGATGCGCATGCTTGTAAGACACTGCGTTACAACCGGCCCAAATGGAACGTCCTGGAGGAGAACCTCAACCATTTTGACGCCCGGCCCTATCGGGGAAAAGTGGATGTGGTTGCCGCAGGGCTTCCATGTCCTCCATTTTCGAAGGCGGGTAAGCAACTGGGGGAACAGGATGAGCGGAATTTGTTTCCGGCTGCGTTGCGTGTGATCCACGAAGTCCAGCCGCGCGCGATTGTCATCGAAAACGTGAGGGGCATCCTTGACGCCGTCTTTGAAGACTATCGCACCTTCATTGCGGGTCAGTTGCCTGATTATTGGACGGGCTGGCGACTCCTTAATGCTTCCGATTTCGGGGTGCCACAATTGCGCCCCCGCGTGAACTTCGTTGCTATCAGGAAGGGACTTGAGCATGGCTTCACTTGGCCGGATGCAGCCCACGAGAAAGCGCCGACCGTTGGAGAAGCAATTTACGATCTGATGGCCTCAGGGGGGTGGAAAGGGGCTAAACAGTGGAAGCTCAAGGCAAACGAAATTGCTCCTACTCTCGTCGGAGGCAGTAAAAAGCACGGCGGCCCCGATCTTGGGCCGACACGCGCAAAGAAGGCATGGGCTGGATTGAGTGTTGATGGAATGGGGATCGCCGACAAGGTTCCGGGTCGGGATTTCGTTGGGATGCCGAGACTAACTGTGAGAATGGCCGCCAGAATCCAGGGCTTTCCAGACGAGTGGGAATTTGCGGGTGGGAAAACGGCCGCTTATCGCCAGGTCGGTAACGCGTTCCCGCCTCCAGTTGCTCGCGCTGTTGCGAATCAGGTGCGGCGCTGCTTGGAAAAATCAGCGAGGCTGGAGATAGCCAGCTGATTTCACCTAATCCGGCCTAGGGACCTGAGGTCCGATTTCTCGACGTCGCTCGTCGGCTGATAGGAAATAAACTCATCGCTCTTGCAAAGGGGCAACCTGAGTTTGGCGATCAGATCTTTGTCGTAATTCCCGGACAGTAGTGCGATTCCGTCTCTTGCGAGGGAGTCGCGCGCCCCGCCGTTCTTCCGTAACCTCTTCATCGCGTCCTTTTGGGGCGCCACCGCAAGTACATGCGCACGCGATATCGGTTTTCCTTGCACGAATCTGAAGAGGGCATCGACTCGCTTGGTGCCCGCAGGGCAGCTAATAATCTGCTTCCGCAATTCGCTTGTAAACCCCGTCCAAATGTTCTCTGGGTAAACTTCATCCTTCACTAGCCAGTGAATGCGCTTGCGCCCCTCGGCCGAGATTGCTTGCTTCCCATCCCGGTTTTTCCCGGCGCAAAGATGCTCGCTTCGGATCACGAGAATGCCAAAGGAGAACCGAGAAAGCTTCTCGTCCGTCTTCACCAATATGCACGGGTGCCCTAGAGCCTCGGCGGGGATCATCCAATTGTTTCCCATCGTGTTTTTGATATCGGCTTCGATCCCATCGATCGACAAATCCAAGATCCTTCCCTTGGGGAGGCGAAACCAACTGCGCAAGAATATTTCGACTTTTGTGCCTAAATAAGTCTTCTCGGTCTTCTCGACTTCGTCGATGGTGAATCGGCCTGTTCGAGGCGCGTCGATTACTTCATCGATTGCTTTCCTCAGCAGCAGGGGAATCTGTTGCCTGAAGCGTTCGGAGCCCTTGGCAGATTTCATAAGCTCAGCTTCAATTTTGGCAATCAATGCTGAATCGTCGGCGTAAATATCCGAGGATGACGAACGTATCCCTGCACTCGACGTATGTTCGGAGCTCATTGATTGACCTGAATTGGGACAGTTTAATCTATCACTCCGATGTCGGTCCAGGCATCTTCGATGGGTTTACTAGCATTCGGGCGAGAATCGCTTCTAATTCTCTTTGGCTCAGCTTGCAAATGCGGCATTCCCAAAGGCAAGAGACTGACCAGCCAAGGCGTCGTAGCTTTCTTATGTTTGACTTGTCCCGCAGCTGATTCCGAAGAAGTTTCGGCTCCCAATAGTCGCGATTGGACTTCGGGATCCGTCCGTCCACGCAGTTGTGCCCGTGCCAAAAACAGCCCTTAACCTCGATGACCTTGCGGAGTTTTGTCAGAACTATATCGGGGCATCCCGGTAGTTCCCGGACATGCAGCCGGTACCGAAAGCCGAGCCGATGAAGCGCCCCTCGGACAAGCAGTTCGGGTTTTGTGTGCTTAGAGCGAATGTGGGCCATGTTGGCGGATCGCTCGGGAGATGTGGCCGCTGGGGTTGTCATTTTCCGCTGCTTGAACAGATTACCGCAGAACGCAAAGCCCAGAGATGGCTTCAACCTCCTCAGTACCCCGCCTCGCGGCCGCGGCGGACGGCGAGGATCACGACTTCTTTCCCGTCGTAGTGGTAGAGGGCGAGATAGGCGCTGCTGACGAACTCGATGATCCACTCGCGAAACTCGGTGGGGAGTTCGTCCATGGGGCGGCCCATCTCCGGGTGACTGCCGAGCAGTTTCACGCCTTGACGGATCGCGCCGACAGCGCGCCGGGCGGCGTCGCGGCTTTTGGGAGCGAGAAAGTCGTGGAGCCGGGCCAGATCGAGCAGGGCCGGTTGAGACCACTTCAGAGGTGGCATCCAGGGGCCTCGGCGTCCTCGCCCGCTTCGAGTTTGGCCAGCCAGGCATCGGCCTCTTCGGCGGTGGCATGCAGGCCTGTGGTCTGGTAGTGCGCCCAGGCTGCGAGCGCGTCCTGCCGAAGCCGCTCACGCTGCTCCTCACGGCCCACATACTGCTCCACGGCCTCACGCATAATCCAGTGCGGCGATCTACGCCGGGCTGTGGCCAGCCGCTGCACGCGGTCCTTCAATTCGCGGTCAAGCTTGAGGCTGGTCGTGGAGGGGCTGGGCATGGCGGGTGCTCCTCGGTGTCACCTGGAGACACCATATCACACCTTCTTTAGATGGTCTACCAAAAGAAGGCGGGGTGATCTTCCGCCCCGCTTTCGTGATGCCTTCCGACGTAACTGCGGCTCGCCGAGTCTGTTCCTGTTTTTATTCTTCCTCTTCCTCCACCGGCTGCTTGGCGTTGGCCAGAATCTTCTCCGCCACGATTTGCGGCACGAAGTCGTAGTGGTCCATTTCCATCCGGTAGCTGCCCTTGCCCTGCGTCATGGAAGTGAGCTGGGTGCCGTAGGTGAGCATCTCGGCCATGGGGACTTCGGCGTTGACAACGGAGGTTTTGCCCTTGCTCTCCATGCCCTGGGGGCGTCCGCGGCGTCCGCTGAGGTCGCCCATGATGGCGCCGGCGAACTCTTCGGGAGCCTCGATTTCGACCTTCATGATGGGCTCAAGCAGCGCGGGCTTGCACACCTCCATGCCTTTTTTGAAGGCGATGCGGCCGGCGGTCTTGAACGACAATTCATTGGAGTCGACATCGTGGTAGCTGCCGTCGTAGACCACAACCCTGAAGTCGACGACGGGGTAGCCGGCAAGGAATCCGCGGGCGGCCGCCTCGACAACGCCTTTTTCGATGGCGGGGATGAAGTTCTTGGGAATGGAGCCGCCGAAGATCTCGCTGGCAAACTCGAAGCCGCCGCCGCGAGGCATGGGCTCCAAGCGAATCTTGCAGTCGCCGAACTGGCCGTGGCCGCCGGACTGCTTCTTGTGGCGGCCGTGGGCCTCGCCCTTGGCGCGGATGGTTTCAAGGTAGGGAACCTTGGGGGCCTTCAGCGTGACCTCGGCGTGATAGCGCTTCTTGAGGCGGCTGACAATGGCCTCGATGTGCGGCTGGCCGGCGCCGGCGATCAGGAACTCATTGGTCTGCGGATCGCGGAAGAAGCGGATGAGCAGATCCTCTTCCATCAGCTTGTGAATGGCCGGTGCGAGCTTGTCTTCGTCGGCGCGGCTCTTGGGCTCGATGGCGTAGGTCATTGCCGGCACGGGGACCTGGGCCAGGGGAATCTGGATGTCGGAGCCCTTCACGCCGAGCGTGTCGCCGGTGAGCGTGTCGCGCAGCTTGGCCACGGCGCCCAGATCGCCTGCATGCAGCTCGGGGACTTCCGTCGGCTTGCGGCCCTGCATCACGCTCAGGTGCGAGAGCTTCTCTGAGCCGCGGCGGGTGTAGTTTTCCAGCGCGGCATCGTTCTTGATAACGCCCGAGACCACCTTGAAGAAGCTGATGCGCCCTGCGAAGGGATCGGACATGGTCTTGAACACCATGATGGCCGCGGGCTCGTTGTCGTCGATTTTGCGGGTGATGGAGGCTTCGGAATCATCGGCTGCGACGGGCCTGGCGGCAAACGGGGCGCGCTCGGCGGGCGAGGGCGCATAGGCCTTGATGAAGTCGAGGATGCGGTCGGTGGCCATGTTGGCGCCGCCGCTCGCAAATAAAACTGGATAGATACGGCACTCGCGGATGGCCTCGTGCAGCGCCTCGGCCAGGTGCTCGGGGGTCAGCGTGCCCTTGTCAAAGAACTCTTCCATCAACTCGTCTTTGCCTTCGGCGGCGATCTCGACGAGAGCCTCGTGGCGGGCCTTGACGTCGGCTGTCAACGAGGCGGGGATTTCGATGGACTTAGCGCGGCCATCGCCGTTGGGCGTGTACTGGAATGCCTCCAGGGTCATCAGGTCCACCACGCCTTTAAAGCCGCCTTCATCTACGATAGGCAACTGCACGGGCAGGCACTGGCGGCCCCAGCGCTCGCTGAGGTCGTCGATCATGGCCGAAAGGCCGCCTTCGCCGCCGGCCTTAGGGTTGTCCATCCGGTTGACGACCACGATGCGGGGAACGCGGGCTTCGTCGGCGTAGCGCCAAATGCGCTCGGTGACCGGCTCGACGCCGTGCTCGGCATTGATGACCACGAGGGCCGATTCGGCCGGCAGCAGGGCGGCGCGGCTCTCGTGCGTGAACATGTGGAAGCCGGGCGTGTCGATGAAGTTGATTTTCGCGCCCTGCCACTCGGCATAGGCGACGGCGTTCTGCATGGTGGTGCCGCGGGCCACTTCCTCTTCATCGTAGGCGGTGACGGCCGAGCCGTCTTGCACGCGGCCCTGCGTGGGGGTCATTTTTGCGGCATGCAGCAGGGCGGCGACCAGGGTGGTCTTGCCACTCTGCGCATGCCCAACTACAGCCACGTTGCGGATCTCACTTCCCTGGTAGGTTTTCATAGGGATCTCCTCGGAAATTGCTGAAATTGCGGGGGTTCTGCAGGCACCGTGCCAAGGCGGCGGAGCGGGTGGAATCGTCGCTCAACGCCAGTAAGCCCCAATGGGCAGTTCAACCGTGGAAGTGCCATAAAAAGCGGATGTTATCACAGCGGGAGTGTGAACGTCTTGTGACTTGAGGCACGGGGAGGCAGCTTGCAGCCGGCCGGCTCCGCTTGCTTGGCCCATGCGAGGATATACTTTGACCGTCAAAAGGAGCACGCCGATGGCAGAACTCGAACTCGATCCCAAACGCACGGCGATTGTCGTGATCGACCTTCAAAACGGCATCGTTCGTATGCCGCGCAAAGTGGGGCCGCATGCCGTGGCCGACGTTGTCAAAAATTGTGCGGCGCTGATCAAGCAGGCGCGGGGAGCCGGGGCGCTGCCGGTGCTGGTCCACGTCGGTGGCTCTCCTGATGGCGCTGACCGCCTGCGGCCCAACTGCCGATCAGCCGATGGGCGCGACGGGCGAACTGCCGCCAGACTGGAGCGAACTGATTCCGGAAGTGGATCAACAGCCCGGAGACGTGGTGATTCTGAAGCGCCAGTGGGGCGCCTTTTACGGCACTGATCTTGACCTGCAACTGCGCCGCCGCGGCCTTGCCACCATCGTGATGTGCGGCATCGCCACCGAAATTGGCGTGGAGAGCACGGCCCGCGACGCGTACGAGCGGGGCTATGAGCTGATCTTTGCCTCCGACGCTATGACCGGCTCTACCGCTGAAGGCCACGCGAATTCGATCGAACGCATTTTTCCGCGCATGGGCCGCGTGCGCACGACCGCCGAGATTCTGGCCGCATTGGGAAGTGGAAGCTCGGCATAGCGGCCGCACGCGGCCCTTCAGAACGGCTAGATCGCAATCGGGAACTTGAGGCTCTCCAGCAGCCACGAGCCGTTCTTCTTGAGTTCCTCGGTCAGCTTCGCGGTCAGTCTCTCCCTTTGCTCGAAGAGCCGGTAGCCGCCGGCCGGCCGCAGGAATCCGCGAGCCTCAGGCAGGCGCTCCAATAGATTCTCCGCTCCCTCGGCCTGCGCCTGTTGGGCAAGGCGGGCGCGCTTGTCCAAAAGGGCTTTCACGATGAAGGGCATGACCATCGAGTAATCGGCCTGCATGCTTTCGGTGGTTTGCAGATAGGTGTCCTTGTCCACCTTGCCCCACGTCACTGCTTCAGCCGGAGGGCAGGAGGAGAGCGAACCATCGGTGACCGGGGCGCGGTGATTTGCACATCGAAGAGATAGCCGCTGAACGTCAGGCAGGCCCAGCACCTGGCCAAGCGCGGGCTCCGGCTGCAGGTTGAAGTTCTTGGGCACGCCACCGCCCAGGATCACCGTAGCCAGCGCGCCACAGGATTCTCGAACAGGCCCCAGCGATGATAGGCGCAGGCCTCGAAGACCTCGGCGTGAAGGTCCAGATCGAAGGCGTAATCCGGGATCAGGCCGGCTTGCCGCATGGCCCACAGCTTCATCGAATTCAGAAACACGCTGCCATCGCCAGGCGCGCCGACGAAGATCGGGATCGCCAGGCGATGGCAGGTGGCGAGCAGGCCCGTCGGAGCGTGGTTGCGCCTGTTCCTGCGCGGCGATAGATACTTGCCCAGCCGGTAGCGCAGCTCGGTGCCGGTCATCTTGCGTTGAAACTCCGGGCAGTGCAGAGCAGCAGCAGAGAAAGCGGTCCTGATCGAGCAGCACGGCCTTCGTCGAAGGCCATGTCGGTGACGCGGATGGTGCCCTCTTCGCGCAGCGCCGCATCGTCGCTGTGGATGGGAACTTCGTGGATGGGGCCGTCGTTGTAGGCATCCAGGCTGCGATGGCCGTCGTGGTAGCAGACGGCGTCGGTGGTGCTCAGGTAGGCCACCCAACCGGTTTCGAGCAGCGGAATCAGCCAGGTCTGGTGCTGGCCGGAAACGGTGACCGGGCCGGCGATGGCCAGAGTGAGCGGGCAGCCGAGGCCGATGGCGCGGTCGAGGATGGTGTAGATGCGGCGCAGGTGGCGCCGCCGAAGGCCGGCAGGCAGTGCCTGAAAATCTCGTCGAGAGTGTCGCATTCGTCCACGCGGCGGACGCGCACGGGGCCGCGCGTTGCTGCGGGCCGCCCTGCGCACAATTTATTTGGTGAAGAAGACTCCGGTGTATCCATCAGCCAAAGAATATCAGCCGAAGGTCCACGCTACGGCGCCCGCAAGAGCGAATCGCTCCGGCTGATTTTGTCATCGTCCCGAGGGAGATGCAAAGATGGGTGAAGGTTTCATGCCTTGGTTCAGCCGTTATCAAGCTTCCGGTCGACTTTCAGGTTCAGGGCCATCGCGTTTCTGGTGGCCGGCGCCTTCTTCATGCAGAGCATCGACGCGACCATGATCGCCACGGCCATGCCCGCCATGGCGCGATCGTTCTCCGTGGATGCCGTCGATATCGGCCTGGGCATCAGCGCCTACCTGCTCGCTCTTGCCGTGCTCATTCCGGTGAGCGGCTGGGTGGCAGACAGGCTGGGTCCCCGCAAGGTCTTCGCCGCCGCCGTCGTGGTCTTCACTCTGGCCTCGATCCTTTGCGGCGCCAGCCATGGACTGTACTCGTTTGTCGCCGCCCGAATTCTTCAGGGAGCGGGCGGCGCCGTGATAGGTGCCCGTCGGCCGGCTCGTGGTGCTGAACAACACCCCGAAAGAAAAGCTCATCGGCGCGATTGCCGCGCTTACCTGGCCGGCGCTCATGGCGCCCGTTCTGGGCCCGCCGCTGGGAGGCATCATCACGGTTCATTTTGGCTGGCGCTGGATCTTCTGGGTGAATGTGCCGCTCGGCATCGTCGCTGTGGCAGCGGCCGTCCTGCTGATTCCCGGCGACACCGGAAAGGTCAAGCTGCCCTTCGACTGGCTGGGGTTCGTTCTTACCGCAGCGGCCATCATCTGCCTGATGTGCGGAGCCGAAATGGCTTCCTTCAAGCGCGTGCTCTGGGGCCGCGTCATCGCCTTGCTTACGGCCGGATGCCTGCTGATGCTCGGCTCCATTCGCCATTTGAAACGATGCGGCAACCCCATGGTCGCCCTGTCTGCGCTCAAGGTGAAAACGTTTGCGGTGACGATGTACGGCGGCTCGCTCTTCCGCATGTCCATCTCTGCCGTGCCTTTCGTTCTGCCCCTCATGTTCCAGATGGGATTTGGATACGATCCCGTCTATTCGGGGCTTCTGGTAATGGCCGTCTTCGCTGGCAACATCGCGATGAAGCCGGCAACCACGCCGATCATGCGGCGCTTCGGGTTCAAGCCCGTGCTGGTGGCGAACGGCGTCGTCAATGCGCTTTTGGTTCTGGCCTGCGTGCTGATTACGCCTTCGTCGCCGAGGTTCGCGGTAGTGGCTTTGCTGTTTGCGGGCGGCCTCACTCGCTCTATGCAGTTCACGGCCTTGAATACCATTGCCTTCGCCGACATTGAGAGAAGCGAGATAAGCGGCGCGAATACGCTGTTCAGCGCGGCCTTCCAGTTAAGTTGGGGGATGGGCGTGGTTCTGGGCGCGGTCTGCATCCGTATGGCTGACGCGGGGGTTCGGCTGATCGACGGCGCGCTGGCCGCCAGTCCTGGAATCGACTTCCGCCTGTCCTTTGTGCTGCTGGGGATCGTTTCCTTTCTTGGCATTGCCGATTCCATCCAACTGGATCGGAACGCGGGCGAGGCAGTATCGAAAAGGCCAACGGAAGCCGGCCTGGCCAGCGGGCGCGCTTGAAGGACAAAAAAAGACGGCACGAACTGATTAGGTTCGTGCCGGGAGGCCAGTGACGCAAACTTCTTCCCGCCGGGAAGGTGGCTCACCGGACCACCTTCTCGACTGGAATAAATACACGATAGCATAGATTCGGATGAAGTCAAATACAAAATTCCAAATTAATTTTTGGCTCGTCAGGCAACCCTGTCCCTGGTGGCTGAAAAGGGCCCTCCGGACCGCCATGAGCGGTAGCCAAACCATCCTTCCAGAGAAATAATCATAGATTAAATTGTTCAAAATAAATAAGTTGATTATTCTTTCACTGAAGGGATACAAACGATGCGCAGCTGGTGTCGCCCTCTCTCTGTGCCTCTTTCACTTTGCGGATTGCGGTTATCATGTCGCAATATGGGACAACTTTGAACTTCCTGGCTACGCCGAGGCCTCCAAAAAGCCCCTGCTCCACATTTACGTATGGAAGGTAAGAATCGATTCCACGAATAGTAGGTATTCTGGTCCTTAAGCAACCCCATCCGCGTCGGCAGCGAGCCGGAAGTCCAATTCAGTGAGTCCTCCGGCGTCGTGGGTCACGAGCGCCATGCGCACCCGGTTATAGCGGATATCGATATCCGGATGATGGCCGGCGGCTTCGGCCAGGGCGCCTACACGGTTTGTAAACGCGAGAGCCGCTGCAAAGTCTTTGAAAACAAAAGTCCGTGTGAGTTCGCCGCCTTCGATTCGCCATTGCGGCAAAGTCTTTAACCGGGTGGCTGCTTCTGCAGCCGTAAGCATCTGCATGGCCTTTCTCCCAGGAGATGGGTTTTGATAGAAGGATTCAGTTCACCGCCTTTTCGGCGGCCTCTGTCATATCGAAAGGTGAAAGCCAGGCGTTTTGGCCGCCGACCTCGCTGCGCAGCTGCTGCCACACCTGAATTGGAATCATCAGGAAGGCCTCCACCACCGCCGGATCGAACTGTGTGCCCTTGCAGCGCAAAATCTCTTCCCGCGCCTCCTCGAAGCTCCGTGCAGCGCGGTAGGGCCGGTCGCTGGTAATCGCGTCCAGCGCGTCTGCTGCAGCGAAGATCCGTGCCCCAATGGGAATCTCCGCGCCAACCAGCCTGTTGGGGTAACCGCCGCCGTCAAAGTGCTCCTGATGGCAGAGGACGATCTCCGCTGCGCCTGCCAGAAACGGGATCTTGCTCAGGACATGATAACCGCGCATGCAATGCTCGCGCATCAGGTCCTTCTCCGGTTCCGACAGCTGGCCGGATTTGCGCAGGATCACGTCGGGAATCGCCATTTTGCCAATGTCGTGAAGGAAAGCGCCCCGCGCGATCACCTTGATCTCGGCGGCGGGAATGCTCATGGCCCGGGCCAGCGCGATGGCGTAGGCAGTGACGCGTTTGGAGTGGCCTTCGGTTTCAGAATCCTTGAGGTCGAGGGCATCGCCGAGGGCTTCCAGCATCGAATCGTAGGAGTGTTCGAGGTCCTCTAGAGCGTGACGCAACATTTCGGTCCGCGCCTGCACCATCTGTTCCAGGGTCTGCTGGTAGGCCTGGCTTTCTTCGAGGAAATGCCCGTGCTCCAGTGCGCGTTCCACGGTGCTTAGCAGCTGGTCGCGATCGAAGGGCTTCACCAAGTAGTCACAGGCTCCGCGCCGCATGTAGTCGATGGCTACGCCGACGTCGCGAACAGCGGTGACCATGACCACGGGCACGCTTCGAGCCTGCTCGTGAATCTGCTCAAGCAGGGCGCTCCCGTTCAAGTCCCCTACCACGATATCGGTCAAAACCAGGTCGAACCCGCCCTCTGAGAGCGCCAGCAAAGCTTCGCGGCTGCTCGAGGCCACCTGGACCGTGTGGCCCTGATCCCGTAGCGGGCCGCAAATCATGGCGGCGGCGCTTGCCTGCTCGTCGACCAGCAGAATTCGAGCCTTCCTGTGCTTCTTTGCACCTGAAAGCTTCGTCGTTTTCGCTGCTTCCCGCTTCATCACCGATGTGCCTCTTGAGTCCGTGGGTAATTCCCTAAATCCGGTAACCTGCGCGGACATCCCGCCTGGCCGTCGAGCTCCCCACCCTCACTACGATTAGATGAACGGGGCCCTATCAAGAGTTTAATAGTCTTCCCAACCCAAAGCCGGCAGTATTTGCAGACGGACGGAGCGCATCTCACGGCTTGCTGTCTTTTTGAGCCGGCGCCGGGCTGCCGCCCAATTATGATAAGTCGTCTGTTTGGCCCTGCTCACGGCCAGTGCATCGTCGGGGATGTCTTTCGTAATGCACGAACCAGCTCCGACGTACGCCCCATCCCCAACCGAAACCGGAGCCACCAGCGTGGAGTCGCTGCCTATGAATGAACCCTTGCCGATGTGCGTGCGATGCTTATTGACGCCGTCGTAATTGCAGGTGATGACCCCGGCGCCGATATTCGAATTTTCGCCGATTTCGGCGTCGCCGAGGTAGGTGAGATGGTTAGCTTTGGCGCCCCTGCCGAGCCGGGCCTTCTTGGTCTCAACGAAGTTGCCTACGTGCGCATCCTCGCCGATCTCGCTTCCCGGTCTCAGGTGGGCGAAGGGCCCTATGCGCGCGCCGTCCTCCACGGTGCTCTCCTCAATGGCGCAAGCCTGCCGCACCACCACCGCATCGCCAATCGCGGAGTTTTCAATCACCGTGTAAGACCGAATCAGGCAATCGCTCCCGATTCGCGTTTTGCCGAGCAGTTGCACGAAGGGCTCGATGACCGTATCGGCGCCGATCTCCACTCCCGCGTCGATCGTGCAAGTCTCCGGACGGTAGATCGTCACGCCCTTGGCCATCAGGCGCGCCGCCGCCGCTGCCCGCAGAGAGGCATCGAGCGCCACCAGTTCGGCGATGGTGTTGGCGCCCATCACCTCGCCTGCATCGGCGGCCCTGGTGGCCACAACGCGCTCGCCCGCGGCTCGAAGGATCGCCGCCATATCGGTCAGGTACAGCTCCCTGTGCGCATTGTCGTCTTTAAGCTCGCCGAGGCGCGCGAAGAGCGGCTCTGTGCGGAAGGCGTAGATGCCCGAGTTGATTTCGCCGATTTTCTCCTGACTTGGGGAGAGCGCCTTCTGCTCGACAATGGCCTCGACTTCCGGCCCGCCGCTGTTCTGGCGCACGATGCGTCCGTAGCCTGCCGGGTCCGCAATCTCAGCGGTGAGGATGGTCATTGAGGCGCGCTCCTTTTCATGGAAGCGCACGAGATCGCCGATCGTTTCCGGCCGGATGAGCGGCACGTCGCCGGAAAGGACGAGCACGTTCTCGTAGTCCGCAATGGCGCTCCGGGCGCACTGGAGAGCGTGCCCGGTGCCGCGCTGCTCGGCCTGTTCGACAAAGCGGACGCCGGCCGAGTCCGCCGCAGCCCGCACGAGTTCCGCCTCGTGGCCGACCACAACATAAATGTCGCCCGGCGGCACTACCTTGGCGGCCGCCGCAATCACATAATTCAGTAGCGGGCTGCCGCCGATCTCGTGCAGCACCTTGGGCCGCCGCGACTTCAGCCGCGTTCCCTTGCCGGCCGCCAGAATCACAACGGCCAACCCGCCCTCCTTACTGCCTTTATCCGCCTTGCTCACGCTCATCTCTCCGCCGCGGCGGCCTTGCCCCCGCCCGGCTGTGGAATGGTAATGTCGATCGGCTTCACAGAGCCCTGATTGAGCGCATCCAACCCCGGCTTGATCTCCCCGCCGTTGCCTACTACCAGAATGGCCAGCTTGTCAGCATGAATGTACTTCTTCGCTGCCCGCGTCACGTCGTCGAGGGTGACCTTTTCCAGCGCAGCCTGATAGCTCTCGAGATAGTCTGCCGGGTAGCCGTAGAACTCCAGCCGCACCCGCTCGGCCAGAACCTTCTCGCGCGTGTCGTAGCGGAAGATAAAGGTGCTCAGAATGTCGTTCTTGGCCCGCTCGACCTCGGCCTCGGTGATGGGTTCGGTATTCATGCCTGAAATCTCGGCCTCGGCAGCCTTCGTAGCGTCGACCGTGCTGGTGCTTTTGGTGAGCACCTCTACGTGAAACTCGCCCGGATGGTCATAGGGAAGGCCAAAGCCTCCGCCCACCGCGTACGCCAGTCCCAGACTGGTGCGCACCTTCTGGACGAGACGGCTTGCGAACCCTCCGCCGAGGATCTCGTTCATCACCGCGATGGCAGCCGTGTCGGGATTGTGACGGTCCACTCCCAACCCTACGATCTGAACGTTCGATTGGTTCACGTCATCCTTGCCGATAAAGTAAACTCCCGGCGCGGGCCCGTTGAAGACGTCGTGGCGCGCGGGCGCGGCGGTTACCGGCGGCAGCGCCTCGAAGGCCGCGCGCACTTTGGCCTCCATCGCGGCCGCATCGAAGTCGCCTTCGATGCCGACGATCAGCTTTCCTTTGAGCGTGCGCTCGTGCCACGCCTCCAGATCCTTCAGCGTGACAGCGGCAATCGTCGCCAGCTCCGGTTGTCGCGTGTAGGGGCTATCTTTGCCGTAGACCAGTTTGGCCGCCTCGCGCTCGGCGATCGCATCCTCCTCGTCATTGCGGCGAACGATCCCTGTGGCCTCCTGCTCTCGCGCCAGCTCCAGCTTTTCCTGGCTGAAATTGGGATGGAAGAGCAAATCCATCGCCAGCGCAAAGACCTGGTCCGCATCGCCTTTCAGCGAGTCCCAGGAGAGCGAAGTGGAATCATCGTCACCCCCGGTTTCAATGTGCGCCGCCTTGGCCTCGAGCAGGTCGTCCATGGCGTCGCCGTCCATTCTGGCCGTGCCGCTGGTGCGCCAGCTTTGGCTGTAGAGATCCACCAGTCCCGCCTTGGCTGCCTCTTCGTCGCGCGAGCCGCCCGGAATCAGCACTGACCCGGAGACGAAAGGCAATTCATGGTCTTCCTGGAGGAAAATGACAACGCCATTCTTCAACTCGATGCGAACGGGCTGGTGAGGCTTGAACTCGTGCAGCTTGGGAACGGGAATCTGCTCCCAGGGCTTGGATTGCTGGGCCTGCGCGGCCATGGCAAAAAACAGCGTGAACAAGACGAGGGCAAACAATACGAGGGCATGGGTGCCCCATCCCTGGCGTCCGCCGCGGCGGATTTTTGCGCCAAGGGTGGGAGACACGGCCCTCCGATGCCGGGTGCCCCAGGTCTCGCTTTTGAGACCTGGGAAAGCACGAAAGCCAACCACCCGCAGCCTCACCTGACCCCTGACCCCTGATCCCTGATCTCTGTTTTTCATTGCGCGCCTCCCGCCTTCTTCTCGTCGCTGCCGGCGTCTCGGTGTCGATTTCCGCGCTGGTCCGGTTTGAGGCCACGAAGGTCGCGTTGGCCACGCGCCGGATGTCGGCCTTGGTCACTTTGTCCACGCGGTCCAGTTCGAGGAAGAGCTCGCGCCAGTCGCCGTAGCGGGTCTGGTACTCGGCCAGAGCGCCGGCCAGCCCCTCGTTGTCGTCCAGCCCGCGCAACAGGTCGGCCCGGGCGCGCGTTTTGAACATGGCCAGCTCGGCATCGGTCACGTCGGTGGTTTTCAGCTTCTCGATCTCCTTGTGAAGGGCATCGCGCATCTGGGCCGGAGTGTGGCCGGGAAGCGGCATGGCATAGACCGAGAAAAGGCTCGGATATTTGTCGCCTGGGTAGTTGTTGAAGCCTTCGGCCTCGGCCGCGATCTGCTGCTGCTCGACGAGATCGCGGTAGAGCCGCGAGACGCGGCCGTTGGAGAGAATGTCGGCGATGGCTTCGTAGACTGCGTCGTCCGCGTCGCGATAGTCCGGCCGGTGGTAGCCCTCGATGTAAAAGGGCTGGGTCTGCTCCTGGATCGTCACGGTTTTTTCAGCGAACTGTTTCGGCTCGACGGTAGTCATATCTTCGGGCTTCGGTCCGGCGGGCACGCGGCCGAAGTATTTTTCCAGCATGGGCAGGTCTGCCTTGCTCAGGTCACCCACAATGGCAATCACGATATTGGAGCCTACGTAATACTTTTGGTGAAACTTCATCGCCTCGGTGGCGTTAATCTGGCCCACCTCGCTGGGCCAGCCAATGCCGCTGCGCCCGTAATTGTGCGCCACGTAGGCCGTGGCCACGAACTGCTCGAAGAGCCTTCCGAAGGGATTCGAGTCGGTGCGCATGCGCCGTTCCTCGACAACCACGTCGCGCTCCTTGTAGAACTCGCGCGGAACCACGTCGGCCAGCCGCCCCGACTCCATCCACGCCCACAGTTCCAGCCGGTTTTCGGGCATTGACCAGAAGTACTGCGTGGCGTCGAGGCCCGTCTCGGCGTTGAGGCCTTCGGCGCCGTTGGATTCGGCCACCTCGCTGAACTGGTTGGGCACGACGTACTTTTCCGCTTCGGCCTGGGCGGCGACGAAGGCCTTGTGCAACTCTTCGAGCTTTTTCTCGTCGCGCCCTACCGCCTTCAGGTATTCGGCCTCGTAAGCGTTGTTGGCCTGCTCCACCTTTTCGAGAGCCTCTTTCTCGGCCGCATAATCCGTGGTGCCGATCTCGCTTGTGCCCTTGAAGGCCAGGTGCTCGAACATGTGCGCCAGCCCGCTCTCGCCCGAGGGGTCGTTCACGTCGCCGGCGTCAATGAACGTGTTGTAACTGAAGACCGGCGCGTCAGGCCGGTTGCACAGGATCAAAGTGAGCCCGTTGGGCAGCACCTTGACGGTGATCTCCTTCTCGAAGCGCGCCAGGTACTCGCGCCCCATATCCTGCGCCGAGGCCGCTGCGGAGAAGGCCGGCAGTGAGGCCGCCGCGAGCGCCACAGGCAAAATTGCTTTTGAAAGCCAGGGGAAACGGTGCATTCCGACTCCTTGCTGCCGGGCATCGCCCGGACAAACGCACATCATTCAAACTATTGCGCGGGGCCGAGGGGGGTCAATGCGGGGCTGCGCTGCCCCTGCAAGTCAGTGAGAGCTGAACTGTCATCCTGAGCGCAGTCCGCCGCGGCGGACGGAGTCGAAGGATCTGCTGTTGCCTCTCAACGAACGTCGGATTCTCCACATTTACGGTCAAGACGGACAGATTCCGACAGCAGAGCAACAAGAGGGCGCATCCTTGACCCCGCCTCCCCCGCTTGCGTATGCTTCGAGCGTTCGCCGCGCGCTGAACAAAAAATCCCCCGGCGCGCAGGGAGAGCCCCCGCATGAGCACCCCTTTGGCTGCAACTCCCGCTTCATTCGCCGTCCAGCCTCTTCTGATCCGCCGCGCCGCTGTTCTGGGCGCCGGAACCATGGGCTCGCGGATCGCCGCGCACCTGGCCAGCGCCGGAATTGCGGTGGTGCTGCTCGATCTGCCGCCCAAGGAGGGCGCTGCGGAGTCGCTGGCCGCCGCGGCGCTGAAGGCGCTGGCGAAGGCCAAGCCGCCGACTTTCTACGAGCCTGCTGCCGCCGCGCTCATCACGGCCGGCGACTTCGAGCACGACCTTCACCGGCTGAGCGAGTGCGACTGGGTGGTGGAGGCTGTTGCGGAAAACTACGAGATCAAGGCGGCGCTTCTGCCCCGAGTGGCTTCGCATCTGGCATCCCACGCCATCCTCACCACCAACACCTCGGGCCTGCCCATCTCGCGGCTGGCCGCGGTCGTTCCCGGGGTGCGCCGGCGCTTCTTCGGAACTCACTTCTTCAACCCCCCGCGACCCATGCGGCTCATGGAAGTCATTCCGGCGGCCGAAACCGACCCCGCGCTTGTAGCCGGCTTCGCCGCCTTCGCCGACCGCATCCTCGGCAAAGACGTGGTCTTTGCCAATGACACGCCGAATTTCATCGCCAACCGCATTGGCGCCTTCCTTGCCTTCGCGGCCGGCAACCTGGTGCTGGCCCAGGGGCTCACTGTCGAGGAGGCCGACGCACTCACTGGCCCCGTTCTCGGCTGGCCTCGCACGGGCACGTTTCGCCTGGCAGACCTGATCGGCCTCGATGTGCTCTACAGCATTGCTGCGAATTTTCCCGAGGGCGTTAAGGAAGGCCGCTACCAGACGCTCATGCAGGAGCTGGTGAAGCGCGGCTGGACTGGCGACAAAGCCAAACAGGGATTTTATAAGAAAGTCCGCGGAACCGACGGCAAAGAGGAGCGGCTGGTTCTCGATCTCAACACTCTCGACTACCGACCCACGCAGAGGCTCTCGCTGCCGGGGCTCGAGGCGGCGAAGAATTCCGCCTCGATTGGCGAGCGCCTGAGGACGCTGCTTGCGGCCGATCCTGAAAAAGATAAGGCCGCAGCCTTTCTGTGGCCACTGCTTGCCGCCATCTGGAACTACTCGGCCGATCGCATCGGTGAGGTCGCCGCGCAGCTCTCCGCCATCGACGCCGCCTTCCGTGGAGGCTACAACTGGGAGTTTGGCCCATTCGAAATGTGGGATGCGGCCGGTGTTGAGTGGACCGTCAGCCGCATGGAGCAAATGGGCCTCGGCGTCAGCTCGCGGGCAAAGGAGTTGCTTGCCGCCGGCCAGCCCTCCTGGTACGCGCGCGAGGGACGCGAGTGCTTTCAGCCGGCAACCGGCAGGCTCGAAGCCGTTCCTGTTGCTCCCGGCCATGCCCGGGTGGCCGATTTTCGCCGCTCGCACGGCGTCGTTCGCTCGAACGCCGGCGCCTCGCTGGTGGATCTCGGAGACGGCGTCGCCTGCATCGAACTGCATTCGCTCAAAACCGCCATCGGCGGCGACGTGCTGGCGTTTATCTCCGCCGTTCTGAATCCTTCCTCTGACGCCATCCGCGATTTCTCAGCCTTCATCGTCTCCGGCGACCGGCAGAATTTCTCCGTTGGCGCCAACCTGATGCAGATGCTTCTGATCGCGCAGGAGGGCGACTGGGACGAGCTCAATGCCTTGCTTTGCGCCTTCCAGCAGATGACTGCGGCCATCAAGTTCTGCCCGCGCCCGGTGATCGTGGCGCCCTTCGGACTGGCGCTTGGGGCAGGCGCGGAGATTTGCCTGCACGCGGTTCGCCGCCGGCCTCACGCGGAAACTTATATAGGCTTGGTCGAGTCGGGCGTGGGACTGCTTCCGGGAGGCGGTGGCGTGAAGGAAATGCTGCTCCGCGCCATCGATGCGGCCGCGGCGCTGGCTCAGCCCGATCCCCGTGATCCGCCCTCGCGCTTTGCCCAGTCGGCCGAACTGATGACCGCACTGCGCCGCAACTTCGAGAACATGGCCCTGGCCAAAGTCTCTTCGTCGGCGGCCGACGCCCGCTCTCTCGGCTTCTTCTCGCCCGCCGACCGCATCACCATGAACCGCGAACGGTTGCTGCTCGAGGCCAAGGCCGAAGCCCAGGCCCTTGCCGCCGGCGGTTACGTCCCGCCGCAGCCCCGTACGCAGATTCCCGCTCCGGGCGCGCCCGCGCTGGCTGCACTTGAAACCGGCATCTCCCAAATGGTCGAGGCGGGCCTCGCCTCGGAATACGACCGGAAGATCAGCGGACTTATCGCCAACGTTCTTTGCGGAGGCCCCGTCTCGGCCGGAACCCTGGTGAGCGAGCAGCACATCCTCGATCTGGAGCGCGAGGCTTTTCTCAAACTGGCCGGGGAGCGCAAAACTCATGACCGGATCGCTCACACGCTGAAAACAGGCAAGCCGCTGCGGAATTAAGATTGGAGAAAGTGAAGCGACGGCATCAACGACTTTGTGAAAACAAAGGCAAAAGCAGATGGATCATTCCCAAAATCCTCAAAGTTTAACTGCCTCCCCAGCAGAGCCGGGGAACTCCAACCAAGTATTAGGGCCGATGCGAAGAGCGAAAGCTGAGGTGACAGGCTGTAGCGTGAGAGGCTTTTTCCACTTAAGTAAGGCCACGCATAAACGAGATTTATATATGCGCACGGCGAGGATCGCATTTAGTTGGAATTTTTTGGCTTTTGCAGTTGTATACCTCATGGTATCGTTCTCGTTCGCTCAAGAAATAGGACGGAGCCGTGACGGGTTAATGCTCTTCCTGAATGTTCTGTTGGTAATCTGGTTTCTTGGCATAGGCACGATCCTTTTAATCGCTTGGTGGTTCAACTTGATGCAACGGAAGGCTTCAAGGAGGCTGGCGATCGTCGCCAGCTCCTTGAACCTTTTGGTACTCTTAGGGTCTGCTGGTTTTGTCTATTTTGTGAGTGGTTTCGTCAAGTTTCGCCAAGCCGAAGGGTGGTGCCTGGGGATTCCTACGGCGATCGCAATCGCCGGGTCTATTATCTACTTGCTGCCAATTGGGTCGGAGGCCACCGAGGGGCCCCATTCCAACCGCGCTCTGCGCGGTTAGGGCGGGAGGCTACCATGCTTGAGGCGAAGGCAAAAACTGCGGAAAAAAATGAACGAAGCGCCTTAGATGCTCTGGCAAAGGGGTATCGTGAGTTGGCGGGGGACCAGAAGCAAGAGGCCGAGGCCGAAGCAAAGGAATGGACAGAACGAATCCTCTTCGACGTAGACGCAGATTAGAACAGGCCCGAATGCTGATTGGCCTGCTTCTCACGAGTGCCGTTCTTACCTCAGCCCAGCAGCCCGCTCCCCTCAACACCACGGGCGAAATCCTGGTTGCCGGCCGATCCACGCCCTATCTCATCCGCCATTTGCCCGTCAGCTCCTTTCCCGATCTGCCCGAGGCGGTTCAACAGGTTCTCAACCGGCGCGGCTGCCTGATTCCCCAAACCTACGAGGCCCACAAGCCGGAAAACGTCGTGCATGCCAGCCTCGAAAGCCCCGGCTCCTCTGACTGGGCGGTTCTTTGCTCGGTCGAGGGCACGGCTACTTTGCTCGTCTTTCTTTCGAGCGCTGGGTCGGAACCGGTCACTCTCGCCTCGACGCGGGAGACCGAGCGGTTGCAGGCGTGCGACTCCACGGGCGCTCTTGGCTTCAACTGGGCGATCGATCGCGCCTCTCCTCAGCAGGTGCGTCAGGCCCAGTCGGGGATGGATCCTCGCCCGCCCCTGCTCGACCACGATGCCCTGGCCGACGCAGCCCTCGAGCGGCGTACGATCTACCACTACTACGCGCATGGCTCGTGGACGCTGGCGAGCATCCCCGAACCCTGAGGGGAATGTACTCGCACCCTGACGCTTGGCAGGCTTGCGTCTCCCGGAAATCCTTGTTCCCTGATCCCTGACCCCTGATCTCAAGGCTTCGGTTTTCCTTGCCTCTCCACATTGAGCGCCACGGCGGCGCGGATGAGTTCCTTCAAGGCTTTCTCATCGATTTTGTCGCCTTCGTGGATGTCGATGGCGCGCCTGACATTGCCATCGAGGCTGGAGTTGAACAGGCCGGAAGGGTCCTTCAGCGCGGCTCCCCTGGCGAATGTCATCTTGACCACGTTCTTGTAAGTTTCCCCTGTGCAAACGATGCCGCCGTGAGACCAGACGGGGATCCCGGGCGATTTCGGTTTGGCCCACTTCCACTCTTCAACGATCTCGGGGTCTGCCTCGTGGACGATCTCGCGCACTTTGGCCAGCATGTTGCCGCGCCAGTCGGCAAGCTCGCTGATCTTTGCCCTGATCTTTGTGTCGACGGATGCGGAGGGGGATGCGGAGGGGGATGCGGATGCGGCCGAAACGGGTCCGTTCATAAACTTTTAGATGCGCTGGGCGCGGAGTCTGGTTTCCGGAAGTCGTAGTCGCAGGAGCAGTTGTGCAACAACCCTGCTCGGCGGCGGTTTACCTGAAGGGCTCATTCATCGGTTTTTCATGGATGGAGGACGGTCCTGCCCGTTATCCTTGGATGAGACCGCCCCTCGCGAGCCCCAAAACCCCACTCGCAGGTCCTAAACCTACAGGAGATCGAAAATGGCAGATGCCCCCAGGAAGACCAAAGCTACCTCCGCGTCCCGTACAGCGAAGAAGACGACCAACGGCAAGAAGACGGCTGAGCTGATTACCATGGCGGCGCCTGCTCCGGCGCCCACGCACGATCAGATCGCCGAACTGGCTCGCAGGTATTGGGCCGAGCGCGGCTATGCCGATGGCCGCCAGGAAGATGACTGGTTCCGCGCCGAGCAGGAGCTGCGCTCCAAGGCGTCTTAACTTTTGGAAGATTAAGGCTTTGAGCCCGCAAAGAGCGCGGCGCCCCCACCAGCGATCCGGCCGGGTTCGCTCTCAGGCGCTCCTTTTTCTCGAATTCGCGTTTTCACCCTTGACGGCAAAAAGCAGAGCAGCCGGGATCGCTCCCGGCTGCTCTCGTTGAATCGGTCTTCTTGTGCGTCGGCTCTTATGCCTTGGCCTTTGCCTTGCCCCGGCCCTTCTTCTCGGCAACCGGAGCCGGCCCGGCCGCGACCAGCGTCTTCAGGCGCGCATTCAGCCGGCTCTTGTAGCGCGAAACGGTATTCGCGTGCAGCACGCCCTTCTGCACTCCTTTGTCCAGCGTCGAAACCGTGGAGCGGTACTGCTCCTGTGCGGCCTTTACGTCGCTCCCTGCCAGCGCATCGCGGAGCGTCCGCAGGCTGGTGCGCACGCGGCTGCGGCTGGCGCGGTTGGCGGCGGTCTTGGTTTCGGTCTGGCGGGCGCGCTTCAGCGCCGATACATGGTTTGCCATCGTTCTTCCTTCGTCATGCCCTGGTTTTCAGGGGGAAATGATGCGGATTCGATGCGAAACGAGCCGCATCCCTCGCAATTTCTTAGTCTACGGGAAAGCCTGACAGCGGGTCAAACGGCGCACGTTGCCGATAAGCCTTGCATGCTACTTGACGAACCGTCTGTCGATTGGAAACTTCTCGGGATCGTGGATTCGAAGCTTCGAGAAATGGGGATGCAAAGGGCTTAGCAGATAGTTGAACTCGCCGCCGACGATCGCACTGGGAACGCGCAGGACAGCCGACTTGCCCGAATCGAGCCATTCATCGCCCAGTGTTTGCAGCCGTTTCGGCGCGGGCTCGGTTCGCCAATTCTTCGGAAGGTCGTGCCGGTCAAGATCAACGATCGAGGATTCTTCCACTTCCACCTGAAAAACAACATATCTCGACAGGACTGCTGCGGACTCCAGGTGCACAAGGATTTCTGCCAGGGCAAGCGCCCGCGATTCGGCTGTATAGACAACGAGTTTACCCGGGCTGTTCCAGCGCCCGCCATACATTCTTGCGCCGTCGCCGGTGAAGGCATTCCTGGCGTGTTTCTGCTTGGTGATGCGCCAGACAGAGATCAAGAGAACACACCGTGTTCGAGACGGCCGATCAGGTTCTCCACCTCCCGTGCTCCAACCTCCGTCCGCGCAAATTGCAGCGGGGTCTGGTTCCCCAGCGCCCGTTTGGGTGCGGCGAGCCAATGAACAGCGGAGGAAACGTCTCCCTCGAACAGTTCGACGGTCTTTTCGAAGATGGAAGAGAGACGCAGGAGTCTTTCCGATTCTTCCGGCGCGAGCCTGCCGGCAGCCCTGCGGCGAGCCAGCGTGCGCTCGGGAATGCCGATGGTTTCGGCCAATGCCCGAAGACTTACACCGGAATTCGTCTCAAGAGCAATCAGCGCCCGGTAGGAAAACCCGCGCATCACTTCCCGAATGAGATCGGGGACGGTGTCGATGGAAAGGCCCAGGCTCTCTCCGGTTCTCTTGAACCGTGCCGTTTTTTGGGTCGGTGGTCCGAATCTGAGGGCGTTTGCCTGCGATGCCATAGAACGAAGATAGCGAAAACCCTGCCAAAATGTCAATTAAATTAGGCCATTTGGCAGAAAGGACCGCTCTCCGCACCGGAGGTCGGTTCAGATCCGGGCCTGTCCCAGAATCATCCAGGTTTCGCCTCGGTGAGGCACCGAGGCCCGGCCCCGTGGCCAGAGAGATACCCCCTGCCGGCGTTTTTAACGAGAATCTATTGCTCCCGGCATTGACTCCCAACGGAACCGGCGCTACTCTCAAGGCCAGATAAAGGATTTGGTCGCCTTCGCCATCCCGCGGTTTCACAAGGTCCCTCCGAGCTTAAGCTCAGTTCAGTCTTGTGCGCCCCGGACCCTTCTTCAATTTGTTGTCAACCTGCGTTCTCCCCGGCGCCTCCGGCGCCGCGCCTGCGCGCGGGTTCGCCCGGGGAAAGCCTCCCGCCGAGGCTCTTTCGCCGGCCGTATTTGCCGTGCTCTGCCGCCCGCGCCAGCCCGCGCCCGGCGCTCCATCCACATCCAACCACCTATGGGAGGCACAGCAATCTCTTGAAGATCGCCCTGGAGATCACGCCCAACCTGGAGCCCTTATTCGGGACCCGCGATGACAATCTCAGGCTCATGGAAGACGCGCTCGGCGCGCGTATCGACCTTCGCTCCGATGCCGTCCATGTCGAAGGCCCGCCGGAGGCAGTGGATCGCGTGCGGCGCATCTTCGAGGACTTCGAATCGCTCCGCCGCCAGGGCGTTCATCCCCACAATGGCGAGCTGAACGGGATGTTGCGGCTGGTGGTTGCCGACCCAGCGCTCTCGCTGCGTTCCGTGGCCGACTCCAGCAAGCAGCGCTCGGTGGGAATCAAGCGCACGGTCCAGCCGCGCTCGGTCAACCAGCGGCGCTATATCGAGGCGATCGAACAGAACGACATGGTCTTCGGCGTGGGCCCGGCCGGCACGGGCAAAACTTATCTTGCTGTGGCCATGGCCGTTGCCGCCATCAACGCCAAGAAGGTCGACCGCATCGTCCTCGTACGTCCAGCCGTCGAGGCCGGCGAGCGGCTGGGCTTTCTGCCCGGGACTTTGCAGGAGAAGATCGATCCCTATCTCCGCCCGCTCTACGACGCTCTTTTCGACATGCTCGACATTGAAAAGGTCGATCGCATGATCGAGCGCGGCGTGATTGAGGTGGCTCCGCTGGCCTTTATGCGCGGCCGCACCCTCAACGGCGCTTTCATCATCCTCGACGAGGCCCAGAACACCACCACCGAGCAGATGAAGATGTTCCTGACCCGCATGGGCAACAACTCCAAGGCGGTCATCACTGGCGACATCACCCAGATCGACCTGCCCAACCCGCGCAAATCGGGGCTCGTCGAGGCCATCAACATCCTCGACGGAGTGGAGGGCGTCGCGTTCTGTCACTTCGACGAAGCCGACGTGGTTCGCCACGTCCTGGTGCAGCGCATCGTGCGGGCCTACGAAAGCGCCAGGCCGCAGCAGCAGGAGCTGCCGCTCGAAGGATCGATCCCGGTGGACGTACAAATCGAGGAGCGCGCCGAGGCCAAGCCGGCCAAGCCGCAGTGAGGGAAGCGATCGGAAATGGAGATCGGGAAAGCGGGGCTGGGGTCGCCACAGCGCGATCCCAGCCTTTTTTGAGCCTCTGCGGCTCTTACGGCTTCGCCGCAGCGGCGGCAGCCCCCGCCGCCTGCTTCTCAAAGGTGTAGTGGCAGGGCCGCCCCGCGATTCCCAGTCCCGTGCTGCGCTCGCCCTTGCCCTCGGCGTCTGTGAACTCCGACTTCACCTCGTAGCTGTAGTCCTCGCCTTCAACTTTCGTCGGCGCGTGCGTGTACTCCTTGCTGCCGGTGATGCCGCTGGCCGTCAGCTTGGCTTTTCCGTTGTTTTCGATCTTGCCATCGATCGCAAGGTAGGCATTTTGCCCCTGTGTGCCGCGCTCGCCGTGCAAAACATTGCCCGTCACGGTAGAGACAAAGTTCCAGGTGTACCCTGCGGCGTTGCTCTTGGCATCGCAGACCACCGTCGTGTTCCACGTGCCGTCGAACTTGCCAGCCGAGCTCTGCGCGCCCGCCGCCAGCGTCACAAATAAAAATGCGAAAAATAGCCCTTTGCGCATGGCTTTCTCCTTTTGAAAGAGAATTTTACTCCAGCGCAAGCACCCGGCTGTGAAGCCCCGCCCGCAATTTCGAGGCAATGAACCCGCCGGCAAGCCAAAGTGCCTCCAATTCCACCTTTCGGATGAGCGATTCGCGGAACACAAACTGCGACCTCCGGGCCGACCTCGCGTAGAATCAAAGCAGACACGGAGCTCATGCACTTCCGGCCCCGCGCACGATGATCCTTCTCGATCCAGACCTGGACCCCGACCCCGCTGAATCCGGAACCCCGGCCGGGAAACTCCCCTCCGCCCGAACGCTCTCGCGCTTTCTCGCGAAAGCCCGTGTCGCCGTCCGTCTGCGCGGCCAGGTCACCGTTCTTCTCACCACCGACGCGGCCCTCCGCCGGCTCAATCGCCAGTTCCTCGGCAAGAACAAGCCAACGGACGTTCTCTCTTTCCCCGCCGAACCGATCCCCGAGGTCCGAGCCCCAAGGGTCCGGGCACCCAGAGTCCGAGCCGACGACCAATTTGCAGGCGACCTCGCCATCAGCGTGGAAAGGGCTCGCAGCCAGGCGGCCGACGAAGGACACCCGCTTTCGACGGAGATCAAAATTCTCATCCTTCACGGTCTGCTGCATCTTGCCGGATACGACCATGAAGCCGACTCGGGCCGGATGGCCCGCCGGGAGCGCGCTCTGCGCTCGAGCCTTGGCCTGCCCACCGGATTGATCGAGCGCGCCAAAGGAAGCGGATCAGCCGCGAAGAATGGGTGCCCCATCCTTGCCCCTGCCGGGCGCAAGGGTGGGCCACAAAGCAGGGTGCCCCAGGTCCCGATTCTGGGACCTGGGAAAGCGAAGAATCGAACCGGGGCTGGTTCACGCAGGAGCCTGAGGCCATGACCCCCCTCGCCTTGCTCGTCATCCTCTTGCTCGCGGCTATCGCCACGCTGGCCTCCTACATCCGCCGCGTCTACGCCGAGTACGGGAAAATTCTGACGCGCGAGGTGCAGGAAAATCTCGACGCCTGGGAGGAGCAGGTAGAGCCGCGCCTGGGCATGAACCGCGAGCACGCCGCTCTGTGCGCCGCGGTGCTCGAGCAGCTCACCATCGCCCTCATCGCCCTCTGGATCGGCACCATTCTTTTCGATGGCGCTCCGGTTCTGAGCCGCCCCACGGCGCTCGAAATCTTCCAGGCCATTCTGGCGGTGGTGCTGGTGGTCGTTTTCACCGGCCAGTTGATTCCCTCGCTGCTGTTCAACCAAACGCGAGGCCTGTGGGCCGCTCATCTGCTCTGGCCCATCCGCATCCTGATGTGGATCGCGACGCCCATCACCGGGCTGCTGCGTTTCTTTTTCTCAGTTGCCGACCTGGCCGAGTCCCCGGCCGGCGGGGAAGAAGAAGAGCCCGCGCCCGGTGTCGAGGCCCTCATCGAAGCCGGCGAAGAAGAGGGCATCCTGGAGCAGAGCGACAGCGCCCTGGTCCGCTCCGCCGTCGAGTTCGGTGACAAACTGGTCCGCGATGTGATGACTCCGCGTCCCTCGGTCTTCGCTGTCGCAGGTTCCATCACCCTTGAGCGCTTCCTCGAGCTGCTGCGCGATCACAACTACTCCCGCGTACCGGTCTACGACGGAACCCTCGACCAGGTCACGGGCATCGCCTTCGCCCACGATCTGCTGCACCTGAGCGACGAGCAGGCGCGCACCCGCACCGTGGCCCAGGTTCAGCGCCCCGCCGCCTTCGTGCCCGAGACCAAGCGCGGCTACGAACTGCTGCGCGAGATGCAGCGCGAAAAGCAGCACATGCGCATCGTGATCGACGAGTACGGCGCGGTCGCGGGCCTGGTCACCATCGAAGATCTGCTCGAAGAGATCGTGGGCAGCATTGGCGACGAGCACGAAGATGACGTCCCTGCCGAAGAACCGCAGCGGGAGCCCTCCGGAAGCTGGCTCGTTCCCGCCAGCTTCCCCGCCGGTCAGCTATCGTACCTCTTCGGCGAACCGGTCGAGATGGGCGAGGACTACGAAGCCGCCACGCTGGGCGGACTGGCCAGCGAAATCGAGGGGCACATCCCGCAGGCGGGCGAGACCATCCTGATCCCGGGGGCCGAAGTGCGGATGGAGGTTGTCGCCGCCACCAGCCAGCGGGTCGAGCGGCTGCGGCTCTTTCCGCCGCCGGCGAAACTGCCGTTTCCGCCGGCAACTTGAACTTCGCGCCGGGCATTATTCTGAAAGAGATCCTTCAAGCCAGGAGCGAGGCCCATGAACAAAAAACCTTCCGAACGCGCGCTGGAACTATTTGCGGCCAACTTCAATTGCGCGCAGTCAGTCTTTGCTGCGGCTGGAGCGGGGGAGATGAGCGAGGAGCAGCGGCTGGCCGTCTCCTCAGCTTTCGGGGGCGGGGTGGCAAGCCAGGGCGAAGTCTGTGGAGCCCTGACTGGCGCACTGATGGCTCTTGGAGAAAGGAACACCGCGATGCTCTCGGCCGACCCTGACCACGGCCGCAAGGCCGTTGGACAACAGGCACAGGAGCTTATTGCCGAGTTTCGCGCGGCGCACGGTTCGATTCTCTGTCACGAGCTGACCGGCTGCCGTGTGAATACCGAAGAGGGCAAGAAGGCTTATCTGGAACGGTATCTGCGCCGCCAGTTGTGTGCCGGCTTGGTGGCATTTGCGGCTGACTGGGTGGCACAAACGGCCATAATGCCCTGAACCTGATGATGGTCGATTCGTTGGACGAACGGGCAACCCCCAGCCCCGCAGTCTCGTCCCCGCCCATGATCGTGATTTTCCTTTTCGTTTCGTGTTGGCTGTGAGCCGTGCATCTTCAAAGCACCCGCCCCGGCCACTGGCCAGGGAGGCGATCCCTTGCTCTGAAACAGGGGAAAGCCCAAAAAAAGAGCAACTTCGAACCCGCGCGGCGCATCGAGTGTGGTGTAGGCGGCGAGGAGTACGAGGGCGCCGAAATGACAGCATCGAAAGGGAGTTGGGGAAGCGATTCCACCCCGGCTCTTTCCCCAGCGATAAGGTAGTTTTTCGGGTTTTTTCCGCCTTACACTTTCTTCTTGCCCGGAAAAGCTTGTCGCGCATGTCCTTATGTGATGGTCCGCGCAGGGGTTACGCGTACCATGATACGAGCAAGGAAAGTTCATGGCGCAGATTTTCGACCGCAGCTCCAACGCCCTTGCCCGTATGGTGCTTGTGCTGACGGGGCTCATCACGATCGCATTGGGCGTGACGCTCGACCAGTTGCAGCGCTCGCCCTGGGTCACCCGGCAGGGAGAACGCCCGGATCAGCCTGTCCCCTTCAGCCATAAACACCATGTCCAGGGGCTGGGGCTCCAGTGCCAGTACTGCCATACGACGGTGGAGAAATCCAGCTACGCCGGCATCCCCCCCACCCGCACCTGCATGAACTGCCACGCGCAGATTTGGACCAATGCGCAACTGCTAGAGCCGGTGCGCCAGAGTTGGGCGACGGGAAAGTCGATCCCCTGGACCAAGGTGCATGACCTTCCCGACTTCGTCTATTTCAACCATGAGATTCACGTCAGCAAAGGCATCGGCTGCGAGAGCTGCCACGGCCGCGTGGACGAAATGCCGCTGATGTATGCCCAAAACACCCTGCAAATGGAATGGTGCCTCGACTGCCACCGCAACCCGGCGAAGAATCTGCGCCCGGTGAGCGAAATCTATAACATGGCCTGGGAGTCGCCGAGCGAAAGCCGGCCTGTATGGTGCGCTGCGAGCGCCGAAAAGAGCGGCGTTCCCACCGCCGGGAACGTGAACTGCACGGTGGCCAACCCGTCGCAGGCGGGCGTCGAGGTTGCATCGCTGAATCCGCCTTCGGCCGGCGCTCAGGGGACGCAAGCCAACGCAGGAATCGCCCCGCCGGCCTACCAGAAGTTCACCAGCCAGGCCGATATGGGCCTCTTTCTTGTGGACCACTACAAGATCCGCAATCCCAAGGACCTGACCAGTTGCGAGGTGTGCCACCGATGAGCGCGAGCGGCAAAAAATACTGGCGGTCGATCGACGAACTGGCCAACACGCCCGAGTTTCAGGCGGCCGTCGAGCACGAGTTTCCCTCCTCGCCGCACACCTGGGGCGACGAGGTTTCGCGGCGCGGATTCCTGAAGCTCGTGGGCGCCTCGGCGGCGCTCGCCGGCCTCGCCGGCTGCACGCGGCAGCCCGATGAGCCGATCTACCCCTACATCCGCCAGCCGGAGAACCTGATCCTCGGCAAGCCGAATTATTTTGCCACGGCGCATCCCTTCCCGACCGGCGCGGTTCCGCTGCTGGTCAAAACCGACAAGTACCGGCCCATCAAGATCGACGGCAATCCCGAGCACGCCTACAACCGGGGCGCGTCGGACGTCTTCTCGCAGGGGACGTTGCTGGACCTCTACGATCCCGACCGCTCGCAGCACGTGACCTATCAGCGGCGAGAACCGCGAGTGGGCGGAGTTCGCCGAGAAGCTGCGCGAGAAAGTGGCCGCGACCAAGGACGGGACGGGGATGTACTTCCTCAGCGCGACGATTACCTCGCCGACGCTGGCGCGGCAGTGGAAGGAGGTCCAGAAGGCTTGGCCGAAGGCGAAGCTGGTGCAGTGGGACCCGGCGATTGCGGGAACGGCGCTGGAAAATGGACTGTCAATGCCCAGTACGACCTGAGCCAGGCCGACGTGATCGTTTCTCTCGACGCGGATTTTCTCTCCGGGGCGAGCTATCCGGGATTCCACAAGCTGGTGCGCGATTATGCCGAGCGGCGCAAGCATCCGGAGAAGGGGATGAACCGGCTCTACGTCGTCGAGAGCACGCCGACGACGACGGGCATGAAGGCCGAGCACCGGCTGGGCTTGCGGGCGAGCGAGATTCCTGCTTTTGCGGCGGAGCTGGCGAAGGCGGTGGGCGTAGCGGGGTGAACCCGCCGGCGCATCGCGTGGACGAGCGAACAGAGGAAGATTTCTGGCAGCGCTCGCGAAGGATTTGAAGGCGCACGCGGGCAAGTGCGTGGTGATTCCGGGGCTATATCAGGATCAGTCGGTTGTGCCGCTGGCGATGTCGATTAACAACGCGCTGGGCAACATGGGCAAAACGGTGACGGTCGCGAAACAGCCGGCGCTTCCAATGCCGAGCGACCAGCTTGGCGATTTCAAGGCTCTGGTGGCCGATCTGAACTCGGGCAAGGTCGATTGGCTGGTGATTCTGAACGCCAATCCGATCTACGACGCGCCCGCCGATCTCAATTTTGCTTCGGCTTTCAACAAGGCCAATATCGTAGCGCACCTGGGCTCGCACGTGGACGAGACCGGACAGATCGCGCACTGGCACATTCCCGCTGCTCATTATTTGGAGTATTGGTCGGATGCGCGGGCTTATGACGGCACGGTTTCCATTGTCCAGCCGCTGATCGATCCGCTCTATGGTGGCCACACGGCGCATCACGTCTTTCAAACGCTGCTGAACGAGCCCATGATGAGCCCCTACGATGCCGTGCGGGAAACGTGGCGCGAGACGCTCTCGAAAAGTGGTGATTTCGAAAAGAACTGGCGCAAGGCCCTGCACGACGGATGGATTGAGGAGACTGCCGATGCCAACGACGCACTGAACATCATCTCCGGCGTGAGACTCGACAAGGCAATTCCTCCCGCGCCCACACCCAAGGACTCCATCGAAATCATCTTCCGCCCCGATCCCAACATCTACGACGGCCGCTACGCCAACGTGGGCTGGCTGCAGGAACTGCCCAAGCCCATTACGAACCTGAGCTGGGACAATGCGGCGATCGTGAGCGGCGCGACGCTGACGAAGCTGGGCCTGGAAGAAGACGACATCGTCGAGCTTTCCGTGGGTAATGGCAAGGTGCAGGCGCCGGTGATTGTCGCGCCGGGCCATCCGGACAATTCGGTAACTGTCTATCTCGGCTACGGGCGCGAGTTTGCGGGCCGCGTCGGCTCGGGCGCGGGCTTCAATGCTTACAAAATTCGCCCGAGTTGGGCGCCGTTCTACGCCACCGGATCGATCCGCAAAGTCGAAGGCAAGTGGGGCACGGCGATCACCAAGAGCCACTACCAGGACAAGCGCTCCGCGTCCTTGCGGGGCGAGGGCCAGGGCAACAACTCGCTCGAGGCCAACGAGGCGCTGGGCGAGCGTGCCATCATCCGCTACGCCACGCTCGACGAGTTCCTGGCCAACCCCAACTTTGCCCACGAGGGCGCGAGCCGCGAAACGCCCCGGCAAGACACCTCGATGTTCCCCATATGGCCCTACAAAGAGGCCAATGCGTGGGGCATGTCGATCGACATGAACAGTTGCACGGGCTGCAATGCCTGCATCGTGAGCTGTTATGCCGAGAACAACCTGCCCGTGGTGGGCAAGCAGCAGGTGCGCATCGGGCGCAACATGCAGTGGCTCAGGATCGATGCCTACTACGAAGGCGATCTGGCCGCGCCGCGCGCGCACTTCCAGCCCATGGCCTGCCAGCACTGCGAGAACGCTCCCTGCGAGCAGGTTTGCCCCGTGGGCGCCACCGTGCACACGCCGGAAGGCCTGAACATGATGGTCTACAACCGCTGCGTGGGCACGCGTTACTGCTCGAACAACTGCCCGTACAAGGTGCGGCGGTTCAATTACCTTCTCTACTCCGATTTCGAAACCGAGAGCCTGAAGCTGATGCGCAACCCCGACGTGACGGTGCGCTCGCGCGGCGTGATGGAGAAGTGCACCTACTGCGTGCAGCGCATCGAGGCGGTGAAAATCCAGGCCGACAAGGAAAACCGGACCATTCGCGACGGGGAAATTGTGACCGCCTGCCAGCAGGCCTGCCCGGCCCAGGCCATCACCTTCGGCAATATCAATGACAGCAACAGCAAGGTGAGCAAGCTGCGCGCCCAGCAGCGTAGCTATCAGGTCATCGCCGACATCAACACGCGTCCGCGGACGACCTATGTGGCGGAAGTTCTGAATCTGAATGCAGAGTTGGAAACGGGACCGGTAGAACACGAGCCGGGAAAGACGAAGGGCTAAGAGACTTGGGAATAGGGAATAGGGAATAGGGGCTGACGGACTCTTCAGCTAGGGAACGGACCATCGATGGCGAGCGGCGAAGTAAAAATCGCAGATCCGGGGATTGACCCCAAAACCGGCGAGTACCGGGTAATTGGGCAGGGCCAGACCTTCCGGTCGATCACCGAGAAGATCGTGCGCATCGTGCTCACGCCGCACACGCCGATGGGTTGGTTCGGGCTGTTCACCGTTGCCGGTGGCGGCGCCGTGATGCTGCTAACGGCGATTACCTGGCTGTTCCTCAGGGGCGTTGGCATCTGGGGCGTCACGCAGCCCGTAGCCTGGGGATTCGCCATCATCAATTTCGTCTGGTGGATCGGCATCGGCCACGCGGGCACGCTGATTTCCGCCATTCTGCTGCTCTTCAAGCAGAGCTGGCGCAACTCCATCAGCCGCTTTGCCGAGGCCATGACGATCTTCGCTGTCATGTGCGCCGGAATGTTTCCGGTGCTTCATCTTGGCCGGCCATGGCTTGGCTACTGGCTCTTCCCGCTGCCGTTCACCATGACGGTATGGCCGCAGTTCCGCTCCCCGCTCATGTGGGACGTCTTCGCCGTCTCCACTTACGCCACCATTTCGGTGGTCTTCTGGTACATCGGCATGGTGCCCGATCTGGCCACATTCCGCGACCGCGCGCAGTCGAAGGCCGCGCAGTATATCTATGGCCTGCTCTCGGTGGGCTGGCGCGGCTCGGTTCGCCACTGGATGCGCTACGAGACCGCATCGCTGCTGCTGGCCGGCCTGGCCACGCCGCTGGTGCTCAGCGTGCATACCGTCATCAGCTTCGATTTCGCCGTGGCCGTTCTGCCCGGCTGGCACACGACCATTTTTCCGCCTTACTTTGTTGCCGGCGCCATTTACTCCGGCTTCGCCATGGTGCTCACCCTGGCCATTCCGCTGCGCAAGTTCTACCACCTTGAGGCGCTGGTCACCGATCGCCACCTGGACAACATGGGCAAGGTCATGCTCGTCACCGGCTTCATCGTCGCTTACGGCTACGGCATGGAAGCCTTCATGGCGTGGTACTCGGCCGACCACTGGGAGGCCTTCACCTTCTGGAACCGCGCCTTCGGCCCCATGGGGTGGTCGTACTGGGTGCTGATCACCTTGAACCTCGCCATCCCGCTGACCACGCTCTGGTTCCGCAAGCTGCGCACCAGCGTCCCGTTCATGTTTTTCATTTCCATCGTTGTCAACACGGGCATGTGGTTTGAGCGCTTCGTTATCGTTGTCACCAGTCTCACGCGCGACTTCCTGCCCTCATCGTGGGGCACCTACCGCGCCACAAAATGGGACTACATGACCTTTGTGGGCACACTCGGATTTTTCACCTTCATGTTCCTGTTGTTCGTCCGCTTCCTGCCTATGATTCCGATGAACGAGATTCGCATGTTGCTGCCCTCGGCCAAGGTGAAGCCGAAGGCGGCAGCGGGGGCTGGTGACTGATGCCTGCGCGCGAAGGAACCTACGGCCTGCTGGCCGAATTCGATACGCCGAGCGACCTGGTGCGGGCCGCGCGCCAGGCGCGGCTTGACGGCTGGCGCCGCCTGGATTGCTATACGCCGTATCCGGTCGAGGAGGCGGCAGAAGCCATCGGCTTCCATCGCAACAAGGTTCCGCTTATTACGTTGATTGGCGGCCTTATGGGCGGGGTGGCAATGTTTGCGCTGCAAACGTGGATCTCCGTGCTGGCCTATCCGTTAAATATCGCGGGCCGGCCAATGTATTCCTGGCCGGCGTTCATTGTGCCCACATATGAATGGACCATTCTGTGGGCGGGGCTTTCGGCAGGCTTCGGAATGCTCGCGCTGTGCGGGCTTCCTGAGCTCTATCATCCGCTTTTTAACGCGCCGAACTTCCGCGACGGCGCCACCACAGATAAGTTTTTCCTCTGCCTCGAGGCGCTGGACCCCAAGTTCAACCTCACCGAAACCAGGGCCTACCTTGAGGCCTTCGGACCGCTCAGCGTGGTGGAGGTGAGCTACTGATGAACAGTTGTCAGTTCTCAGTGATCAGAGGTCAGTGGGGTGTTCGCTCCACCACAAGAGCTGTCATCCTGAGCGAAGCGAAGGATCTGCGGTTGTTCTTTCTGAAGCGGGTGCCCCAGGTCTCGATTCTGAGACCTGGGAAGACATTGAAGCTCGGGTGCCCCATCCTTTCGCGCTTTTTGCGAAAGGGTGGGAAACCAGTTTCCCTGGCCGCGGTCACCTGCCTGCTCCTCCTCGCCGGCTGCCGGCAAGATATGCAAAACGAGCCCAAGATGCAGCCCCAGCGCGGCTCCGACTTTTTCGCCGACGGTCGCGGAGCGCGCCCGCAGGTGCTGAACACAGTGGGCCGTGGCCAGTTGCAGGAGGACAGCTACTCCTATACCGGCACGGTGCAGGGCCCCAACGGCTACCGCACTGAGCAGAACCTCATGCCTTTTCCAGTGACGATGGAAGTGCTGCGGCGCGGCCAGGAGCGCTTCAACATCTACTGCAGTCCGTGCCATTCGCGCGTGGGCAACGGGCAGGGCGAAATCGTGCAGCGCGGCTTCAAGCCCGCCGCCAACTATCACGACCAGGTCCGGCTTTCGCAGCCCATTTCGCATTACTTCTATGTCATGACAAACGGCTACGGGGCCATGCCGGACTACTCTTCGCAACTCGCTCCCGTTGACCGCTGGGCGGTGGCGGCCTATATTCGCGCGCTGCAATTGAGCCAGGCGGCCACGGTGGCGGACGTTCCGGCAGGCGTTGCGATCCGCGATCTTAACGAAGTGGCTTCGGCCCAGGGGCACCCGGAATACGCGCAACCGTGGAAGCTGCCGGCAACTGCTGCGCAGGCCACGGCGCCGGTGGCTGGTGAAGGAACGCCGGCGATGGCTCCGGCCTATCCCGCATACCCGAAGATTACGATTCCGGTGAGCAAGCCGGGAGAAAAACAGGGAACAGGGAACAGGGAATGAGGGAATAGGAAACAGGGACCGAGGGACGAGCTGAAAACTGTGAACTGTGAACTGCGAACTGCGAACTGCGAACTACGAACTGTGAACTGCGAACTGTGAACTGTGAACTGACAACTAACCACTGAGGCAAGAATGGCTGACGAACCCAATCCGGCATCGCACGCGAAGACGCTTCCCGCAAACCTGGGCGCGCCGGCCTTTGTCGACGGCTGGAAGGCGCGCGCGCTGATGGTGGGATCAGTCTTTTCCGTGATCGCCGTGATTCTCGCCTTCATGGGCCAGCGGCAGGATGGCCTTGGCTGGGACCACCTGCTGCGCGCCTGGACGATGGGCACCGTGTGGATTTGGGGCTTTGCCGTCGGCGGACTGGCGCTGCTGATGACCCAGTACTGCTCGGGGGGCAAGTGGGGCCTCTTGCTGCGGCGGCCGCTTGAAGCCATGAGCCGCACGCTGCCGCTGGTCTTCATCTACTGGCTGGTTGTCGCGATTTTTATGAAGCGGCTCTATCTCTGGGCTCAGTACACGACGACAGATGCCACCTCCGAGGCGCTGAAGAAGAACCTCATCACTGAAATCCAGGCGCACTGTCTCAACTTCAAGCGCCCCATGCTGAACCCCTTCGCGTTTCTCTGGGTCAGCCTGCTGTGCTTCGCAATCTGGGGTTATTACACGTGGCGGCTGAACCGGCTGGCGCTCGATCGCGATGCCGACAGGCCCGAGAACACGCCGTACTGGATCAAGAAATTCGAAAACATCAGCGGCCCCGGTATTCTGATTTACGCGTTCACCATGACCGCTTGCGCCATCTACTGGGTGATGTCGCTGGACGTGACGTGGTTCTCGACTGTCTACGGCCTGGTGTTCCTCGTCTCCCAGGGTTACCTGGTGCTCGCCTTCAGCATCATCGTCGCGATTTCGCTTTCGCGCGGCGAGCCTTTCCAAACCATTCTGCGCCAGACCGAGCAGCACGACCTGGGCAAGCTCGCCTTCGCCTTTGTCATGCTGAATATCTATCTCAACTTCGGCCAGTTCCTCATCATCTGGTCGGGCAATCTGCCGCTGGAGATCAACTGGTACCTCGATCGCATACGCGGCAGCTGGGGCGTCATCATTACGCTCGACTTCATCTTCCACTGGGTCATCCCTTTCAGCATGCTGCTCTCGCGCGATCTCAAGCGAAACAAGAAGCGCCTCATCCGCGTCTGCCAGTGGATGGTTTTTGCTCGCGCCTTCGACCTCTTCTGGCTGATCGAGCCCAACTTTAAAGACGCGGCGCGCAACCTGCATTTCAGCTGGGGCATCCTGGAGTACATTGCAGTGCCGGCTGCCATGTTCTGCTTCTGGCTGGCTTATTTCTGCGTGCAATTGAAGGCGCGCCCACTTGTGCAGGTGAACGATCCGCACCTCACGGAAATTCTGGAGCCCGAACATGTCAATGCATGACGAACAGGGGCATAACGAACACGGGCATAACGAACAGGGCCATAACGAACATGGCGGCCACGAGCCGGAGAAAATCGATTCCTCTCTGGGCTACGAAGCCTCCGATGTCCGCGAGAGGGGAATCGTGATCTTTCTCGTGGCGATGACCATCTTTGTGGTGGTCACGGGCGCGCTCTGTTACGGAGTGGGCAAGGTGATCAACGCGCGCCTGAAGAGTGAAGACGGCGCCCCGAACAGATGGACTCAGACCGTCGACGTGCAGCAGCTCGGCAACATGCCCTCCAATCCGGCGCTGCAAAACAAGGTTGCCGAGATTACGCAGTCGTTTCCAACGCCGCGGGTGCAGACCGACGACGGCAACCAGGACATCGCCACGCTGCACGCGCGCGAGGACATTCTGCTCGACAACTACACGTGGGTCGACCGCTCCAAGGGAACGGTGCGAATTCCCATCGAGCGCGCCATGGAGCTGGTGGCGCAGCAGGGGCTGGCCGTGGCGCCGGCCGTGAAAACCTCGCCATTAATGACCGGCGACAGCGAGCCCTCTGTGCAAGTACCGCTGACCGACGGCTTCGCGCGCACGGCCTACGAACAGGAACAGAAGCAGGCAACTGGCAATAGGTGATAGGGAACAGGAAACAGGGAATAGGGAGCAGGGCCTGTCATCCTGAGCGACCAAAGCGGAGCGGAGGGAGTCGAAGGATCTGCAGTTGTCTTTCGTGCTCTCTTCCGGATGATAAGGACGGACTTGATGAAGATGCGAGGCACAACGCGTACTGGCGGGAGCGCGAAGGCTGCAATGGCAATTGCCGCCGCGGCGAGCGTGATTTGCCTGGCGGGTTTTGCTCTGTCGCTCAAAGCGCAGGTTTCAAGCTACGGCGACAAGTCGGTGGGGCCGTCGAACGATGCGCCCTCCGTGCTGAACGGCGTGGGCATCGCCCAGCACCTGAACTACCAGTTACCGCTCAACCTGACTTTCACTGACGATGAGGGAAAGCAGGTGGCCCTCAGCAGCTATTTCGGCAAGAGGCCGGCCATTCTGGCGGTGGTTTATTACCGCTGTCCCTCGCTCTGCTCGGAGGAACTGGAAGGGCTCACCAGCGCGCTGAAAATGATTCGCTTCCGGCCCGGCAAAGACTTTAGCGTAATCGTGGCGAGCATCGATCCCACAGAGGACACGGCCCTCGCCGCAAGCAAAAAGAGCTACTACCTGAAGGTGTACGGTCATCCGGAGACGGCCGGCGGATGGCACTTCCTCACAGGCTCGCAGGCCAGCATCGACGCCTTGACCGAGGCCGTGGGCTTCCGCTACGTGAAGCTGAAGGTGCCGGGCAGCAACCTCACGCAATTCGCGCATGCCAGCGCCATCCAGATCGTGACGCCGGAGGGCAGGATGGCTCAGTACTACATGGGAGTTGAGTACTCGCCAAAAGACATGATGCTCGGCCTCGACGAGGCCTCTTCCAACAAGATCGGGTCGCCGGTCGAGAACATTCTTACTTACTGCTATCATTACGATCCCACCACCAACACGCACGACCTGATCATTGCGCGGGTGGTGCAGCTCGGCGGGTTGTTGACGCTTTTGCTGCTGGGCGGCTTCATGCTGGTGATGTTCCGCAGGGACTACCGGCGGGACCGGCACGGAGCTGAGGCGCCGGACAAGGCAGAGAAGGTGAACGGATAACGGAATGGACCACATCAGCCCAGTACTCTGGCAGTTTCTCCAGAAGTGGTTAACGCGCTTCCCGCTTTTTCCGCCTGAGGCTTCCACTGTCGCGCCCCAGTCCGACGCGCTCTTCTTCTTCATGGTCCTTGTCAGTTTGATTGGCCTCACCGTCGTCGTGCTGCTGATTGTGGCCTTCTCGATCCTCTACAGCAAGAAGCGCCACCCGCAGGCCGTGCAGATCGAGGGCTCGACGATTCTGGAGGCCACCTGGACCATTATTCCTCTGGGCCTTTTCCTTGTGATGTTCGTCTGGGGCGCGCTGCTTTACTTCCGCATCTACACGCCTCCGGTCAACGCCATGAACATCTATGTTGTGGGCAAGCAGTGGATGTGGAAGGTCGAGCATCCGGGCGGGCAGCACGAAATCAATGCGCTGCATGTGCCCGTCGGGCAGCCGATCCAGTTGACGCTGATTTCGCAGGACGTCTTTCATAGCTTTTCCATCCCTGCCTTCCGCGTAAAGCGCGAAGCCATTCCCGGCCGCTACAACACGGTGTGGTTTGAAGCTACCAAGCCGGGCACTTATCACCTTTTCTGCACGCAGTACTGCGGCACCAACCACTCGCAGATGATCGGCGACGTCGTCGTGATGACTCCCGATGACTTCAAGGCGTGGCTGGCCGGCTCAACCAGCGGCAACTCGCTGGCCCAGGATGGCGAACGCCTGTTTTCAAGCCTGAGTTGCGGCGCCTGCCACAACGTCCGCCCCGACGCGCGCGGCCCCAGCCTGGCCGGCGTTTACGGCGCAAAGCTCACGCTCTCCACCGGACAGCCGGTCACAGTCGATGACGCCTATTTGCGCGAGGCGATTCTGAATCCATCGCAGCATATTACCCAGGGCTACTCCCCGATCATGCCCACCTACCAGGGACAGATCAGTGAAGAAGGCGTGATCGCGCTGGTTGAGTTCATCAGAAACCTCAAGTCCGATTACCGCGTGGAGCAGACCGTGAATACCACCGAGATGCTTCCGGAGAACGAGGGGAAAACAGCGCCTAAAACGCCAGCCGCGCCAAGGGAGGTCAAACCGTGAGCGCCAACACCATCGTGAGTCTTCCCGATCAGGCCACGGCCAGGATTCCGAAGATGAATTACCTGAGCAGGGAGAAAGGCCTGTTGAGCTGGCTATTGACCAGCGACCACAAGCGCATCGCCATTCTCTATCTGATCTCCATCAGCTTTTTCTTTTTCGTCGGCGGATCCATGGCCGGGCTCATCCGGCTGCAGCTTTTAACCCCCAACGCCGAACTGATGACCGCCGACACCTACAACAAAGTCTTCAGCATGCACGGCCTCATCATGGTCTTCTTCTTCCTGGTGCCGTCGGTGCCGGCCACCCTGGGAAATTTCCTGATTCCGATGATGGTCGGCGCCAAGGACCTCGCGCTGCCAAAGGTCAATCTGCTTAGCTGGTATCTCTACGTCCTCGGCGGCCTCATGATGCTCTACACCATGTCCGTCGGCGGCGTTGACACGGGCTGGACTTTCACCACGCCGCTCTCAACCCACTACCTGAACACGCATGTGATCTCGGCCGCCTTGTGCGTTTTCGTGGCCGGGTTCAGTTCCATCCTCACCGGGCTCAACTTCATCGTCACCATCCACAAGATGCGCTGCCCCGGCATGACCTGGTTCCGGCTCCCGCTCTTTGTCTGGTCAATGTACGCGGCCAGCGTGCTCATGGTGCTGGGCACGCCGGTGCTGGCCATTACGATCGTGCTGGTGGGCCTGGAGCGCGTCTTTCACATCGGCGTCTTCGATCCGGCATTTGGCGGCGACCCGCTGCTCTTCCAGCACCTGTTCTGGTTCTACTCGCATCCGGCCGTCTACATCATGATTCTCCCCGGCATGGCCGTGATCAGCGAAGTCGTTTCCACCTTCAGCCGCAAGCGCGTCTTCGGCTACACGGCGGTTGCCTTCTCGTCGGTGGCCATCGCCCTCTTCTCGTTCTTCGTCTGGGCCCACCACATGTTCATCATGGGCATCTCGAACTACTCGGCGCTGGTCTTCTCTCTGCTGACCATGCTGGTCGCAGTGCCCTCGTCGATCAAGATCTTCAACTGGACGTTCACGCTCTACAAGGGCTCCATCACTTTTGAGACGCCGATGCTCTACGCCTTCGGCTTCATGGGCCTGTTCACCATCGGGGGACTGACGGGCGTCTTTCTGGGCTCAACGGGCACCGACATTCATCTCACAGAGACCTACTTCATCGTGGCCCACTTCCACTTCATCATGGTGGGCGGCATGCTGATGGCGTTTCTGTCGGGTCTGCATTTCTGGTGGCCCAAGATGACCGGGCGCATGTATCCGGAGAAGATTTCGCAACTGGCGGCCGTGGTCACCTTCATTGGCTTCAATCTCACCTTCTTCCCGCAATTCATTCTGGGCACGCTGGGCATGCCGCGGCGCTACGCCTCCTACCCTGCGGAGTTCCAGATTCTCAACGTCTTCTCAACGGCCGGCGCCACCATTCTCGGCGTGGGCTACCTGCTGCCGGTCCTTTATCTCGTCTGGTCGCTCAGATACGGGGAGGTGGCCGGCGACAATCCCTGGCAGGCCACGGGTCTCGAATGGACCACGCAATCCCCTCCGCTGACGGAGAACTTTACCAGAATTCCCATCATGGACCACGAAGCCTACGACTACGATTGGCTGGAAAGAAAGAGCCGGGAGAAGGAGGTTGCCAGTGCCGGATAGCCCCGCCGTCGAGACTGGCGCCACGGCCGAAGCTCATCAGGAGCATCCTGCCTACCAGCGCCATCATTTCGAATCCGTCGATCAGCAGTTCGACGCCACAAACTTCGCCATGTGGCTCTTTCTGCTCACCGAGGTCATGTTCTTCGGAGGGCTGTTCACTGCCTACCTGGTCATGCGCAACTGGTACTACCCGGCATTTGTGGCCGCCTCGCACCAGTTGAACATCGGCTGGGGCACGGCGAACACGGCTGTGCTCATCGCCTCCAGCTTCACCATGGCCATGGGCGTCTGGTCGGCGGAGACGCGGCGCCGGAAATCGCTGTTGCTTTATCTCAGCCTCACGCTTCTTTTCGGGTTTACTTTTCTCGGCATCAAATACATCGAGTGGCACGAGAAGTGGGAGAAGCACCACGTTCCCGGAATTCACTTTAGCGTGCAGTCGTTCATCGATCCGGCGTCGGACCCCGAGGTCCATAAGCAGTATCCCGACGACAAGCCGCTCGGCGCCGACATGGCCCAGAAGACCGAGGAGTACTTCTTCCTCTACTTCGCCATGACCGGCATGCACGCGCTGCACATGGTCATCGGCGTCGGCATTCTCGTCTTCATGATCTTCCGGGCCAAAGCCGGCGCGTATACCGCGGGCCACTTCACGTTCGTCGAAAACTTCGGCCTGTACTGGCACTTTGTCGACATCATCTGGATCTATCTTTTCGCCCTGCTGTATCTGATCAGCAGGCATGGATAGAGACAGGGATCAGGGATCAGGGAATAGGCAATAGGGAATAGGCAATAGGGAATAGGGACAGGGATCAGGGAATAGGGAATAGGCAATAGGGAATAGGGACAGGACCGTGTTTTGTAAAAAGGGCACGGCTTCAGCCGGGCCGCAAAAGCCGCACCAATCAACGGGGCTTTAGCCCCTGAGGGACGGTTCCAAGCAACGGGGAGCGAACATGAGCGACGGTCACGGTAACGGAATCGAAAAAGCGCAGGAGCACCATATCGTCAGGGTAAAAATTGGGACTGAGGGACTAGGGACTAGGGACTGAGGAATTGAATTGTAGCGCCGACCTCCTGGTCGGCTGTAATGCGGGCCTCCCGGCCCGCATGCGAGAGGCGAACATGAGCGACGGTCACGGCAGTGGAATCGAAAAAGCGCAGGAGCACCATATCGTCAGCCCAAAAGTCTACCTGGTGGTTTTCTTTGCGCTGCTGGTGGGCACGGCATTAACAGTGCTCGCTTCATTTTTCGATCTCGGAGAATGGCACATCGCGCCGGGGCTTACGCTCTTCTGGAACCCCGTGGTCGCTCTCGCCATCGCCTCCACCAAGATGATTCTCGTGGTGCTCTTCTTCATGCACATCAAGTACAGCACCCGGCTTGACAAAGCTCACGATCGGAGCGGGCGTGTTCGTGTTCCTGGGGCTGATCGCGATGACGCTCTCCGACTACATCAGCCGCGCGTGGGGGCAGTGGTAGAAAAACAGTTGTCAGTTTTCAGTCTTCAAAAGCCGCCTGCGGGCGGCCTTTGATTTTCCCACATCGAGAAGCAACGTAACATCGAGAATCGAATGATGAGCGAGATATCCAAAGATGCGCAGAGTCCTGGCGAACTTGCCAATCTCGCCGCCAATCCTCGTGTGACGATTCGGCGCTCCGGCCCCCCGCGCAAAGGCGCAAAGTGCGTCGTCTACTGGATGCAGCGGGCGATGCGCATCCGCGACAATCCGGCGCTCGATGTGGCGATTGAGGCCGGGAACCGGCTCGGGCTGCCGGTCGTCGTCTTCTTTCAAGTCATCCCGAACTACCCGAATGCCAATCTGCGACCCTACCACTTTTTGCAGCAGGGGCTGAGGGACGCAGCCGAAGATGCAGCCGGGCGCGGCGTGGGCTTTGTGGTGCGGCGCGCGCCCGAGGCCAACCTTGAAGGCTTTCTCGAAGAGGCGCAGGCGGCGCTCCTGGTCGGCGACGAGAACCCCTGCCGCGAGCCCGAGCGTTGGCGGCAGGCGCTGGCGAAAAAACTTCGGATTCCCTTCTGGACGGTCGATGCCGACGTGGTGGTTCCGTCGAAAATCTTCGGCCGCAGCTACACGCTGCTGCACCACTTCCGGCCGCATCTCCAGCGCGAGCTGCCAAGGTTTCTGGTTGCGCCCCAAAAAATCGATCCGCTGCACGCGTGGAAACCGAAGAAAGCTCTGCCGGGCTTCGATCTCTCCGAGGACATTACAGCCGGATTCACAGAGCTCGACCGGACCGTCAAGCCCGTCGACAGCTTTACGGGCGGCACGCACTCGGCCCTCAGGCGGCTCCACGAGTTCATCCGCAACGATCTGGCAGCTTACAACGATGCCCGCAACCATCCGGAGACAGCGGGCACAAGCCGCCTGTCGCCCTGGCTGCACTTCGGCAATATCGGGCCGCTGACTTTGGCCCTGGCGGTCGAGAAAGCCGCGGCGAAGGCGAAGATCCCGCCCGAGGCGAAGGAAAGATTTCTCGACCAACTGATCGGATGGCGCGAGCTCTCGGTGCTCTTTGTGCGCCACGAGCCCAACTACGACAACTGGCAATGCGCCAAGCCATGGGCGAGAAAAACGCTTCTGGAACACGCCGGCGACCCGCGCCCGTACCGCTACTCGCTCGATCAGTTGGAGCGCGGCAAGACGCACGACGATCTCTGGAACGCGGCCCAGCGCCAGATGGTCGAAACGGGTTGGATGCACAACTTCCTGCGCATGTACTGGGCGAAGAAGATTCTCGAATGGGCGCCATCGGCTGAAGCGGCCTTCGAGTGGGCTGTCGTCCTGAACGACCGCTACGAACTCGACGGCCGCGACCCCAACGGCTACGCGAGCATCGCCTGGGCGATCGTGGGCCGGCACGACCGTCCGTGGTTCAACCGGCCGGTTTATGGCCTCATCCGTCCGATGACCGGCGCTTCCTTCAGTCAAGAAGTTCGACGCCGGGGCCTACATCCGGCAGCAGACCGAAAAAACCTGACCCCGAGCGCGAGAATACTGGCCCTGGAAAACCGGGGCAACGGAGCCTCTTTTTGCGGCGTATTCCGCGCTGTCCTATAATGGTCCACAAATTCATTCCCGGAAACTGCGTGTTTCGTACGGCGTGATCCCATGGATTCCGCGCACATCTCCCTCGATGATCTTCAACAGGGAGAGGCCGGAACCTAGAGCAAAATCAGAGTTACCGTTTCTCGAAGCCAAAAGCGGCCCCCAGGGAGCAGCGGCTTTCGGAGAAACTCAACAGGACACACAAACTCTGGTTTTGCCGCAAAACCGGAACGCATGTGACGAAGCCACTCTTTCAGAGGATCGGCTGCCGTTCGGGCCGCGGGTCAATTCTTCGGCGTCCGCGGTTAAGGCTGCGCGCCTGCGCGCTCGCTGCCGTTGTCTTTTCCCTTCTCGCGCCACTTCCCTTCCGCGCGCAAGCCCCCATTCCCGCGCAAGCTCCCATCTCATTGTCCGTAGCGCCAAGCTCCGAATCGGGAACGAAGACAGTTGCCATCGAGCCCGGCGCGCCGCCGCGCGTAGCGGAAGCCCGGCGTTTCCTGGCTGCCAGGGGTCTGACGATCAGGCGCACGGCTACTTCAGGCCGCGCAACTGACTGAGGGGGTGCGGGCCCGCGCCGCCGCTTCGCCGCAGGCTGGCGCCCAGGCATCGGCTACATGGCAGCCTTTAGGCCCCACGGCGGTGATCACTTCCGGCTATGGGCTGGTGACGGGCCGAGTCTCGGCGCTGGCGCTCGATCCAGCCGACGCGACAGGAAATCATCTTTACGTGGGCACGACGGGCGGGGGTGTGTGGGAGGCCCAGAACGCCGCCGTCTCCAACGTTTCACTCATCAGCTTCGCGCCCCTCACCGATGCCGTGGGAGCGCTGGGCGGAGCCGAGGACGCATCGATCAGCATCGGTGCTCTGACGGTTCAACCGGGCGGAACGGGCGTGGTTCTGGCCGGAACGGGCGACCCCAACGATCTGCTCGACTCCTACTATGGCGCCGGCATTTTGCGCTCGGCTGACGGGGGAAATACCTGGACCCTGATCCAGACCACGCAGGATAGGGAAGACGGCCTGGGCAATCAGGACTACAGCCTTGAGGGAGAGGGCATCGCCGGATTTGCCTGGAGCACCGCGAACCCGCAACTGGTGGTGGCGGCGGTGTCGCAAGCCTGGGAAGGCACGCTGGTGAATGCCACGGGAACCGGAAGGAGCTGCGAAGGCCTTTACTACTCCTCCGACGCCGGAGCCACCTGGCACCTGGCCACAATCACCGACGGCGCCGGCGGCGATGTGCAGGGGCCGCTCGACGAGTTTGCCGAGCCGGATGGCAACGCAGCCACGGCGGTTGTCTGGAATCCGGCGCGCCGGATCTTTATTGCGGCTGTGCGCTACCACGGCTATTACCAGTCTTCCGACGGCATCACGTGGACGCGCCTCGGCGATTCCTCCCAGCCGGGCTCCGGGCTGTCGGCCGCCAACTGCCCCACGAAAGCGGGCAGCACGGGATCGGACTACTGCCCGATCTTCCGCGGAGCGCTGGCCGTCAACCCGCAAACGGGCGACACCTTTGCCTGGACCGTCGACCTGAACCAGCAGGATCAGGGATTGTTCCAGGACCTGTGCGGGTTGAGCGGGAATACATGCACGAACACGGCGCTCGAATTCGGCCAGCAATGGGCTACCGGGGCGCTTGAAACCAGCACCAGAGCCGGGGCGGCCACCATTGTGGATGGCGCCTACACGCTGGCTCTGGCCGCCGTCCCTCAAGGGCAGGAGACGACCGTGCTGGCCGGAGCCGACGATCTGTGGAAGACCTCATGCCCCCTCTCGCAGGGCTGCTCGTGGCGGAACACGACCAACGCGGAAACCTGCATGAGCGCCGCGGTGGGCGCCTACGAGCATGCGCTGGCCTGGAACGCGGCGAATCCACTGGAAATTTTCCTTGGCAGCGACAGCGGCCTTTGGCGCTCGATGGACGCCATTGGCGAGAGTGGATCGGCATGTTCGGCCTCCGATGCTGCCCACTTCCAGAATCTCAACGGGAGCCTGGGCTCGCTGGCCGAAGTCCAGAGCCTTTCCCCGGTCATCAGCACGCCCTACTCGATGATGGCGGGGCTGGGCGTGAATGGAACCGCCGGCGTGAAAGGCACCGCGGCCACTGCCGACTGGCCGCAAATCCTCGGTGGCTACGGCGGCCCGGTGGCTATTGATCCTTTGGACGGCAGCAACTGGTACGTGAACGGCCAGCAAGGTGTTTCCATCTATCTTTGCGCCGAGCAGGGCGCGTGCGCTCCGTCGGATTTCGGTTCCAGCCCGGTGGTGACCGATGCGGATGTGAATCTCGAGCCCGGTGTAATGGGCGGTCCGGCGCCGTTTCTGGTGGATCCGCTCGACGGTTCCCAGTTGCTGATCGGAACCTGCCAGGTGTGGCGCGGGCCGGCAGACGGAATCGGCTGGAGCCAGGCAAACGCCCTCAGCCCCATTCTCGATTCAGGCTCGACCAGCGGGACCTGCAACAGCGGCGACGCGCTGATCCGCTCCATGGCAGCCATGGCGCTGGCAGGAGGCAGCGAAGTGGTCTACGTTGGCATGTACGGCTCGGCCAACGGGGGCCTGCTTCTTCCCGGCCATGTGCTGACGGCCACCTTCAATCCCTCCTCCGGCTCCGAACCCTTGTGGACCGACCTGACAACCCCCCAGCTCACGGACGATGGCCGTACGCTCCACCTGGTCACCAATGACAGCCGCACGCTGAACTACTATGGCTTTGACATTTCCGGCATCGCCATCGATCCGCACGACCCGACGGGCAACACGGTTTACGTCACCGTGGAAGGAATGAGCAGCGCCAGCGAAAGCGCGCAAACCATCTACCGCTCCACCGATGGCGGCGCAGACTGGACGGCGATGTCGGCTAACCTGCTCCCAGTCCCGGTCAGCGGCATCGCGGTGGATCCCCAGAACGCCAATGTTGTTTATGCGGCGACTGACGCGGGCGTGTACTTTACTACCCAGATCGATAGTTGCCCGCAGGCTCCGGCAAACTGCTGGTCGGTTTTCGGAAGCGGCCTGCCCGCCGCGCCGGCAGTGGCGCTGAGCGCTTCACCGGCTTCTTCGGCGGCGCAGGTGCTGGTAGCGGCAACGTACGGAAGGGGCATCTGGCAGACTCCGCTGTGGAGCGCGGGCTTGAGCATCACCGCCGCCATCGCCAATCCCACGGTGCTGAACTTCCCCAATCAGAGCTTCGGAACTTCAAGCAGCCCCTTGACGGTGGAGCTTGACGACACGGGATCGCTGGCTCTCCATCCCACTTCCATCGCTGTCACCGGGGACTTCAGCGAATCGGACAACTGCGCGGGCCGGAGCGTGGGGGCGGGTTCGAGTTGCACGATCCAGGTCACGTTTACGCCGAGCGCTACGGGCGCGCGCACCGGCCTGATGACGATTTATGCCAATGTCTATGGGGGACAGATCACCGTGGACCTGAATGGAACCGGCACTCCGGCAGGAGCGGTCAGCCTGCAGCCGGGAACGCTGGATTTCGGCCAGGTGCAGGTAAATACCGCTTCCGCCACGCAAACCATCTCGGTTTCCAACAGCACAGGTTCGGCAATTCCGATCGTCAGCGTGACCGTTACGCCGCCGTTTTCGATTCCTTCGAACCTGAACACCTGCGGAACCACGTCGCTGGCCCCGACGAGTTGCACGATCGCGGTCGAGTTCACTCCCTCTGCGCCAGGGCCGGTCAGCGGAACACTCACCCTGAATGACGGCGCGGGAACGCAGACGGCGATTCTGAGCGGAACCGGCGAAGCCGCGCCAACCGACATTCTGAACCCCACTTCGCTCACGTTTCCCCTTACCGCCGCCGATTCGGTTTCATCCGCGCAGACCATCTCGCTCACGAATGTGGGAGGAGAGCCGCTGGTGCTGAACAGCGTCACCGCGAGCGCGGGATTCCAGACCTCCAATACCTGCGGCGGCGAGTTGGCGGGCAGCTCCATCTGCACCATCAGCGTAGTCTTTGCCCCCACCGAGGCCGGAAACATCACGGGGGCGCTGACCGTTGCCGATGCCTTGCGCACGCAGACGGTCCCGCTCTCCGGAACCGCGGGGGCGGCTCCGACGATCACGGTCAATCCAACCAGCCTCACCTTTGCTGCCCAGGCGCCGGGTTCAGCGCCGGCCTCGCAGACCATCAGCGTCACCAACAGCGGCCAGTTTTCGATGGCGAACATCGGTTTCCAGATCACCGGAGCCGGCGCGGCCGCCTATTCCATTGGCGCCACCAACTGTGGAGCCCTGTTGATCGCCGGGGCCAGTTGTACGGTACAAGTGGTCTTTGCGCCCACGGAGCTGGGCTCCATCGCGGCCGCGCTGGCTGTCTCCTCCTCCACAGGCGGGGTCAAGGCAGTCGCGGTGCCCATCAACGGCGTGGGCCAGGTGGCGAACGGGCTGGGAGCCAGCCCATCCGCGATCGACTTTTCCGGCGTGATCGAAGGTCTGTCCAGCGCGGCAAAGACGGTGACCGTCACCAACTCCACCGGCTATCCAATTGGGTCCCTGACCGTGGCAACGGGGGCTCCGTTTGTGCTTGCACAGAACGGCTGCACGGGTGCTCTGGCGGCAGGAGCCAATTGCACCGCATCGGTTGAATTTCAACCGACGGGCACAGGCGCGGCGTCGGGCAACGTGACGATCAGTTCGGCGGGGCTGGCCAATCCGACCTATGTTTCGCTCACCGGAACGGGCCAGGTAGTGGGAGTAAGTCCCGCGCCGGTCGCCTTTTCCGTCGTCGGCATCGGTCTGAGCGCAACCCAAAAGGTGATCGTCACCAACCCGAGCAGCTACGCAATGCAGTCGCTGAGCGTGGCGCTGGCCGCCTCCTCTTCTTCCGAGTTCACGATGACGCAAAACGGCTGCACGGGCGCGCTGGCCGCGGGCGCCAACTGCACGGCAACGGTGGAATTCCAACCCACCACGACCGGCGCGGCCACTGGCAGCCTGACCATCGCTTCGGCGGGCGTGGCCGTTCCGCCCAGCGTTTCGCTCACCGGCACGGGATTCAGCTTCACGGTCGCGCCTTCCGGCCTCACCACCCAGAGCGTGGTCAGCGGGCAATCGGCCAGCTATGTTCTTGTCGTCACTCCGGGCGGCGCGCAATCAACTTTCAGCTTTGCCTGCGGAACGCTGCCCACACACGCGCTCTGCACATTCAACCCCAACGGCGAAACCGTGGGCGACGGCGTTCAGGGCAACGTGACGGTTCAGGTTTCAACGGGCCAATCGCTGGCCAAAGCCGACGGCCCCTCGGCGGGCTGGCGCGCGTTGCCGCTCCTGTGCGGGCTGCTGCTCGTGCCCTTCGCGCTGCGCGGCTGGCGCGGGGTCCTGCTTCTGGCCGTGGCGGCCATTCTACTGGCCACCTGCGTTTCCAGTTGCACCAGCTCCGGCTCGTTGGCGGGCGGATCGGGTGGCGGAGGTGGTTCGGGCGGCCAGGGTGGCAGCTCCGCCACGCCCACAGGCACCTACACGATTCCTGTGACCGTCACCGACAAGACAACCGGACTCACCCGGACCTGCGACGCGAACTCGGCCACCTGCAAGCTGACGCTGGTTGTGGATTGAAAGAAGCAGGTTTCAGGTGTCAGGTCTCAGTCACCGGGGAAGGCGAGTGCTTTTCGCCATGGAGAGCGCTGTCAATCGATCTCTTATACTGAAGCCATATGTCTCAAAGAGTCACCGTCGAAGAGGTGGAGCGCGTAGCCGAACTGGCGCGCCTCGAGCTCACCCCTGACGAAGCCGGCCGCATGCTCCGCGACTTGAACAACATTCTCGATTATGTAGCCGAGCTGAACGAGCTCGACACAAAAGGCGTCGTTCCGCTGGCCCAGGTGAGCGAACTGGAGGCAGCGGCCGAGGCCAGCGTGGTGCGCGACGACGCACTTGAAGCGTCGCTCGACCGCGCCACTGTCGCGGCTGAGGCGCCGGAAACGGACGGCGTCTTCTTCAAGGTGCCGAAGGTGATTGAGAGATAGGGACGAGGGAATAGGGAATAGGGACTGAGGGGACTTCGAAGTGGCGAGTAAGGAAGTGACAACCTTGACGCTTGTCGAGAAGCCGAAGACGCTCAAAGCGCTCGGCGAGCAGATCGCCTCGGGGCGCACGAAGGCCGTGGATCTGGCCACGAGCTACTACGAGCGCATCGAAAAGAAGAACCCGGTCCTGAACGTCTACCTGAGTCTGACCCGGGAGCGCGCCATCGCGCAGGCGGAACGCATCGACGCCATGGCCGCCAAGGGCGATCCGCTCCCCGTCCTCGCCGGCATTCCGGTTGGCGTGAAAGACGTCCTCGTGACGAAGGGCAATGTTTCGACCGCCGGGTCGAAGATTCTCGCCGGCTACCATCCGCCCTACGACGCCACTGCTGTCGAAAAGATCGAGGCCGCCGGGGCGGTTGTCGTGGGCAAGGTCAACTGCGACGAGTTCGCCATGGGCGGCTCGAACGAGAATTCCGCTTACGGGCCTGTGCGCAATCCGCACGACACCCAGCGCGTTCCGGGCGGGTCGAGCGGGGGCTCGGCCGCGGCCGTAGCGGCCAACATGGCCGTGACCACATTGGGTTCGGACACAGGCGGCTCCATTCGCCAGCCGGCGAGCTTTTGCGGTGTGGTGGGCGTGTTGCCCACCTACGGGCGGGTCTCGCGCTACGGGCTCATCGCCTTTGCCTCGTCGCTGGACCGCGTGGGGCCGTTTGCCGCGAATGTTCACGACGCAGCCGTGATGCTCGGCGTTCTCGCCGGCCACGATCCGAAAGACGCCACCAGCCTCGATGCGCCGGTTCCCGACTACGCGGCCGCAAGCGACAGGCCGGTCTGCGGGGCTCAAGATCGGCGTGCCCGACGAGTACTTTGCCGAGGGGCTCGACGCGGAAGTGCGCCACCAGGTTGAAAAGGGGATCGACGCGCTGCGCACTGCCGGATGCGAGATCAGGAAGGTTGGGTTGCCGCACACGAAGTACGCCGTGCCCACGTATTACCTGATTGCCACGGCCGAGGCCAGCGCCAATCTGGCGCGCTTTGACGGCGTGCGCTATGGCTTCCGCTCGCCCCAGTCGGCCACGCTCAGCGAGATGTATTCGAACTCGCGCGACCAGGGCTTCGGGCCGGAGGTGAAAAGGCGGATCATGCTCGGCACCTACGCGCTCTCGGCCGGTTATTACGACGCCTACTACCTCAAAGCCCAACAGGTGCGGCGCTTGCTGGCCGAGGAGTTCCTGCGGGCGTTTTCTGAAGTCGACGCGATCGTCACACCGACCTCGCCCTTTCCGGCGTTCAAGATCGGCGAGAAGAGCGACGACCCGGTGGCGATGTACCTCGCCGACATCTACACGGTGACGGCGAGCCTGGCCGGAATCTGCGGCGTGAACGTTCCCTGCGGCGCCACGGCTGCGGGCTTGCCTGTGGGCATGCAGGTGCTGGCAAAGCACCTCGACGAGGTGACGGCGTTCCGGGTGGCGCGGGCGGTGGAGGCGGCGGGGAGTTAGGCGGCCGAACCGAGGTTCCCATTGCTAGCTTCCGGATGGGCGGCAACACTCCAGAACCAACAGCGGTAAATAACCGAATTATGGAAAGATCATTGAGCAGGCGCCAAAATCGAACATTATCAGTGATCAGTTTTGTATTGCTTTTAGGTGTGTCAGCGTTGGGCTTTTACCGCCATCACGACGGGATTTACATCCTGATGGGGGCGATCAGTGTGATTGGAATTCTAGCTAGCCTAGCTCTGCTACGAATGAATAGATGAAGAACAACCGCAGATCCTTCGGCTCCGCCTCAGGATGACAGCATCAGGGGTGAGCAAGCGAGAGAGGATCTGCAGTATACAGCTGTCATCCTGACGCTGAGGCCGCCGCGGCGGCCGAGGCGGAAGGATCTGCGGTTGCTTTTCTGCAGCCGACTGCTCAGCAGCCGCGGGTAGACATTCAGTTGTCCATGTGGTCGAGTGCGCGCTTGTAGTCGGCGGGTTCGTACTCGTACCAGTCGCGGCTGAGATCAATCCAGGTTGGGTTTGCGGATTCGATCAGCGCAATTTTCTTCGAGCGTCTCCATCCCTTCAGTTCCTTTTCGCGGGCGATGGCATTCTGCACGTCTTGGTGGCGCTCAAACCAGACGAGACGGTCGCAGTTATACTTCGCGGTGAAGCCGTCGTGCTCCTTCCATTTGTGCTCGAAGACGCGCCTGTGGATGTTGCCGGAGACGCCTACATAAAGCGTGTGGCTGCGGCTGGCCATGATGTAGGTGAAGTAGGCGCCTTCGTGCATGTGCCCTATCGTACGCTGTAGGGGGACTATGAATGGGAAAAGCAACCGCGGATCCCTCGTCGCTACGCTCCTCGGGATGACATCCTCCGGGCGGGGTTTCGACAGATGCGAACCAGTACTCAATTGCCCGCTCGACCGCGGAGAGAGAATATGATGAAAAACAACCGCAGATCCTTCGGCTCCGCCTCAGGATGACAACTGCGAACATAATTGGCTGATTCATGAGCTGGTAGTCAGCAACGGCTGGTATTTGGCAAGCTTTGCTTTCCCCGGATGATGAGAATTTCTGCTCTGGCGTGGCGTTGCGCCGGAGCCTGGGAGACTGTCGTGCGCCGTTCAGTCAGGGTACTTTTCGCGCTGGTTCTTGCATCGACTTTATCGTCTATCGCAGCCGCGGCCACCAAGACCCACACCGTGGTTCTGGGAGCGGCGCGCAAGGTGGCCTACTCCAAAGCCGGCGATCCGTCAGGCGCGGCGGCGGGCGAAAGCGATCTGAAGATCCGGGCGCTCCTCGTCGACGGCGTGGTGAAGGAGTGGACCACCGGCGAGGCGCACGACGTGACCGACCGCAGCTTTGCCGTGCGCAGAGTCATCAAGCTGAACGACGCCATGCCCGGCGACAAGCTGATCCACTGGGTTTGGCAGCGGGGCCCATGGCTGCTGGTGGACCGCGTGACAGGGAAGGTAAGCGCCATCAAGCTGCCGGATTACGATCCGGGCGTGAGCCAGGTGGCGTGGTTTCGCGATTTCGCGGCTTACTGCGGGCTGACGGCCAGCGGCAAGAGCCTGTACGCGGTGGTGATGCAGGTGGGGGCGAAGAAGGCCTCGATCTCGCGCAAGCTGGCGACGTTCGATCCCGGGAAAGCCGCGAGCCCCGCCTGCGCGCCGGCCGACTGGCAGCGCGAGCCTCTGCGCGTCACCTTTCATCCCGCGGGTCAGGACGCTGTGAGTTTCGATGTCGCAGCCGGGTCTGCTCTACTGGTGGAAGACTCGGCCGACGAGGCGGAAACGCCGGCGGCTGGAAAATAGAGCAAGCCAGCAATTCAGCAGGTCGGCAAGTCAGCAAGTCAGCAAATCAGCGAGCGAGCGGGAGGGACCAAATGGAACCGCTTGACGAATTATTGCGGCACGCCGAAGCGGCGCACGGGCACCTGTGCGCGGGCCTGGTTCTGGGAGTGCGGATGGCGAAGCTGGGCCTCACGAGGCTTGGCATCCGCGACCCAAAGGGAGTGGATCGCAAGCGGCTCGTCGTCTATGTCGAAATCGACCGCTGCGCCACCGACGCCATCGGCATTGTGACCGGATGCAAACTGAGCAAGCGCACGCTCAAGTTCCTCGACTGGGGCAAGATGGCAGCGACCTTCGTGGACCTGGAAACGGGCCGCGCGATCCGCATTGTGGCGCTCGAGACTTCGCGCGAGCTGGCTGCCCAGCTCCATCCTGAGATCGAGGATCAGAACAAGCGGCAGATGGCGGCTTACCGCGAACTCACTGACGCGCAGATGTTTACCGAGCAGTGGGTCCGGGTGGCCGTCGATCCACAGGAACTGCCTGGCTATCGCGGAGAACGCGTTGAATGCTCGCGCTGTGGCGAGGGGATCAATTTCGGCCGCTTCGAGCAGGTTGGTGGTGAGCGGCTCTGCCTCAGTTGCGCTCGCCCCGAGTCGCGCTACTGGGAGCCGGCTTGAGCTTGAATGAACAGAGGTAAATCAAGGCAGGGCCGCGGTTTCGGAGTTCTATGCCGCCTTCGGGTGTTCCGGAGACCTGCCCGAGCCTGTCGTCTCTCGCACCTCGGGTTTTCCTTCATTGAAGGGCAAGGATGAGGATGGGGAAATCCTCAGCATTCCGGATTTCTCGGATTCGCGGGACCGTGCGCCGTGCCGGTGCTCCTCTTCCACGAATTTCCGCAGCACCCACAGCAGGAAGGCTGCGCCCGCGAGGAACGGAAACAGGATATAGGGGGGAAGATTCAACCAGCCCATCGGATTTCCTTTCTGCTGCTACCCCCGGGGGCGAATCAGGTTGGGAAGCGAGCCAAGGTACATAAGCCTCACTTTCTATTAGGTGCTGTTTTCGGTAAAGAAGAGGTAGAGGAGTTCTAAAGGATTTATTAGGTTCCCGGAACCGGCGAGAATTGCCGGCTGAGCCACTCAAGCTCCTTGACACGCAAGCGGGGACAGATTTCTTATCAACGATAGGCACTCTTTTGGGACCCGGGCAGGAAACGTGCGGCCAAGCCGCTTGAAGTGCGCCAGGATTCAGGAAGGGATGTTGCGTCGAACAGGAAGCAGGCGGCAGCAGGGATACGGGGAACAGGCGGTGTTGGCATTCTTTCATCGCCCCCCGGGCAGCGCGGGAAAAAGCGCAATCTCCCCTTCTAGAACCTGAGTCCCCGAGCCGGCGCCCGGGACCTTCCCCGGAGACAAATCCATAGGCAGGCGCACGGCAGAAGGCCGGTTGCGCCCCAGGCTCGGACCGCGGCGGGATTTGCGGTTGCGAGACAAGTAAAGGACGAATGTGACGACAAGCCTTGCGTTTCTTCTGGCCGCAGCCCCATCGGGCATGGGCAGCTTTCCGCTGCTTCTGCTGGTGGCCATGTTTGCAATGCTGTATCTGCTGATGATCCGGCCTCAGCAAAAGCGGCAAAAGCAGTGGCAGTCCATGCTGGCCAACGTCAAAGCCGGCGACCGCGTCACCACGGCGGGGGGCATCCGCGGCACCATCATTTCCATCAAGGACGACTCTGTCATCGTCCGCGTGGCGCCCGACAACCTGAAGCTTGAGATTGCCAAAAGCGCCATCGCTTCGGTAACCACGGAAGAAGAGGCCAAATAGGCATCCGGCGCATCGCGCCGGTGTCGCACCTTCAATTTTTTTCGACACGAGAAACGGAATCATGAAGAAGAATCTCAAGAACAAGGTTGCGCTCATCATCGCGGTCCTTGTGGTTTGTCTCTACGGAATTTTCGGTATTCCATCCGGGCTCAGTGGCAAAGCTTTGCAGGAAGCCGTGGGCAAGCGGATTCACCTGGGGCTCGATTTGCAGGGCGGGGCGCACCTGATCCTGCAGACGCAAGTGCTCGAGGCGGTAAATGCTGAGACCGACAACTCGGTGCAACAGATTCAGGCCGACCTGAAGAAGGCCAATCTGGGCTTCTCCCAGGTCTATAAGCCTGATCCGCTGCGGGTCGATCCGGCCACGCAGAAAGAGGTCGGCAAGCCTGAGGTGATCCGTATCGAGGGGACCTCGCCCACGCAGAGCGACGCCGTCAGCGGCCTGCTGGGGGGGACGAAATACGCCAGTGAATTCGACATTTCAGGTGGCTCCGACAACATCTGGACGCTGACCATGAAGGCCTCCTTCGAGCGCGACCTGAACTCGCGGACGGTGGAAGAAGCCATCGAAACCATTCGCGACCGCGTTGACTCGCTGGGCGTGAGTGAGCCGCTGATTCAGCAGTACGGACTGGGCGAAAACCAGATTCTGGTGGAGCTGCCGGGCGTCAGCAACCTCGACCAGGTGAAGAACGTCATCAAGAGCACGGCCCGGCTTGAGATTCACGCCGTTGAAGGTGGCCCGTTCCAGTCAGAGAGCGCCGCCGAGGCCAGCGTGGGCGGGGCATTGCCGGCCAATGAAGAGATCTTGACCACCTCCGGCGAACTGGCCGGCGCCAGCACCACCGAGTACTACGTCGTGCAGCGCACTGCCATCGTAGCCGGCAGCGATTTCCGCTCCGCATCGCCCAGCATCAATTCGAATACGGGGCAGCGGACGGTGAACTTCACGCTTACCGATGAGGCCGGAGACAAGTTCTGGGATTACACCAGCGCCAACGTGGGCAAGGACATGGCCGTGGTCATGGGCGGCACGGTCCGCAGCGTGGCCGTGATCAAGAGCGCCATCCGCGACAGCGGCCTGATCGAAGGTTCCTTCAGCCAGAACGAGGTCATGGAGCTATCGAAGCTGCTGCGCACGGGCGCACTGCCGGCGTCGCTCAACTACATCGAGGCCAGCACGGTGGGCGCCACGCTTGGAGCCGACTCCATCCGCGAAGGCGTAACGGCGGCGGTCGTGGGCATGGGGCTGGTCATGATCTTCATGCTTATCTACTACCGCGGCTCAGGCATCAACGCCGACCTGGCTTTGATTCTGAACCTGGTCATCCTGCTGGGAATTATGGGCTTGTCGAGCATGGCGGCGGGCACCTCCGGAGGCGGGATGACCCTCACACTGACCCTGCCGGGAATTGCCGGACTGATTCTGACCATCGGCATGGGCGTGGACTCGAACGTGCTGATTTTTGAGCGCATCCGCGAGGAGATTCGCTCCGGAAAGGCCGCCTCGGCGGCGGTCGACCAGGGCTTCGGCAGGGCATGGGTCACGATCATCGACACGCACGTGACCACCATCGTTTCGGCTGCCATCCTGTTCCTGTTTGGTACGGGGCCGGTAAAGGGCTTTGCCACCACGCTGACCATCGGATTGTTGGCCAACCTGTTCACGGCGGTGTTCGTTTCCAGGGTCATCTTTGAGGCTCACCTGAACAAGTTGAAGCCGGGCGAGATGGTGTCGATTTAGGGACTAGGGACTAAGGACTAGGGACTAAGGGGGCAATAGCAGCTCCCGAAAAGAAGAGGAAGAGAAGCAGTGGAATTCTTTCGTAGCGTCAACGTGAATTGGCTGGGCAAGAAGTGGTATTTCCTGGCCTTTTCGCTGATTTTCAGCGTTTCCGGCATCGTCAAGATGAGCTACAACTGGACGCATGGCATTGAAGGCTTGCGCAGCCCGGTTCCGCTGGGCGTAGACTTCCGTGGCGGAACGCAGGTGCAGGTGCAGTTCGACCAGCCGCCCGACATCAACAGCATCCGTCAGGCGGTGGCGGCGGCAGGCGTCACGGATGCGCGCATCCAGAACTTCGGCGATGCGGCAGAGCGGTCCGTGCTGATCAGTCTTCCTGAGGAGACCAACGAGCAGGCCCTCGACACGGGCCGGGCAACCATCGTCGGGGCGCTCCAGGCGCATTACCCTAACCACTTCAATCCGGATACCGGGGTAAAAGTGGACGTGGTAGGCCCCACCGTCGGCCGTCAGCTTGAAAAGCAGGCCACGCTGGCCACGCTCTACTCGCTGGCCGGAATGCTGATCTACCTCTGGTTCCGGTTCCAGTTGATCTACGGTGTGGCTGCGGTGGTGGCTTGCTTCCACGACACGTTGATCACCGTGGGCGCCTTTGCCCTCACGGGCCAGGAGATCTCGCTCACCGTGATTGCGGCCATCCTCACGCTGGTCGGATATTCGATGAACGACACCATCGTGGTCTTCGACCGCATCCGCGAGAATCTGCGCCTGAGCCGCCGCGAGCCGCTGTCCGATCTGGTGAACCGAAGCATCAACCAGACGCTGAGCCGGACGATTCTCACCTCGGGGCTGACCTTTTTAACCGTGCTCTCGCTCTATGTTTTCGGTGGGGCGGTGCTGCGCGGCTTTTCATTTGCGCTCGTAGTCGGTATTCTAATTGGGACGTATTCCTCCATCGCAATTGCCGCCCCCATGTTGGTTGCCTGGCAGGATTGGCGCGCCAGTAAAGGCAAAGCCGTGGCTTTGCCGGCCGCTCGGCGCAAGTGAGCGGAGGGGGATCGGAATCGATCCCTGGGGCCGCGGAAATTGCACAGGTTATGGAGCATCCTTTTCAACGGTAGCGTAGTTCTGATATCGTGGAAACGCTTCTTAAATCCACTTTTACGACCCCGGGAACATTTGATGCTCTCGCGGTGTCCAATTTAAAGTAACTGACACCCGATTCGAGGCTGGTCATGTTTGAAGACTCCCTGTTTGAATCCTCTGGCAGGATTCGGAAAGCATCTCGGAGCAAGTACTGGATGTTGGTGACGTTCGCAACGAACGGATCCATCCTCTTGCTCCTCATTCTCATTCCGCTGATCTACCCTGAGGCCCTTCCGGCGGCTTCGCTGCAGACGCTGCTGTTTGCGCCTCCACCGCCTCCGCCCGCGCCCGCTCCGCCTCCGCCGCCCCAGGTTGTCCAGGTGGTGAAAGTCAAGTCGGAGATGATGAATAATCAGTTGACGGCGCCCACCAAGATTCCGCATAACATCCAGATTGTTTCGGAGAAGGAAGCCCCCGTCTCGAGCTTTGGCGTGGCCGGCATGGAAGGTCTGGCCGGCTCCGGCAGCAACGAGATGAGCAATATGTTCGGGCAGAACCAGGTGAAGGCCGCGCCTCCGAAGAAGGTAACCATCTCGGCCGGCGTTTCGCAGGGCATGCTCCTTCAAAAGACGGTGCCAATCTATCCGCCCATCGCAAAGGCGGCCCGCGTGCAGGGCACGGTGGTGCTGCAGGCCACGATCTCCAAGTCGGGAACAATCGAGAACCTGCAGGTAGTCAGCGGCCCGGCCATGCTGCAGCAGGCGGCACTGGACGCAGTGAGACAATGGCGTTACCGGCCCTACTTGCTGAACAACGAGCCGGTGGAAGTCGACACCACGGTCAATGTGATCTTCACATTGGGCGGGTGATGCACGTTATGGCCTTCGGACGCTTTTGGAGCCGAAGGCATTTACCTGACCCCGGCGGGGCGCGGGCAAATCCGCTTCTCTGCTAACCGGTCGCTGCGGCGGACCGTCGAACCAAAAACGAAACTCCGTAGGAGGAACGATTCAGTGATTCTCGCTCAGCTCGCACATTTTGCTTCGCACACGGTCAGCAGCCTGGCTCTATTCCAGGAAGAGCAGACAGTCAGTTTCACCCCCCTCGGCCTGTGGACCAGCATGGGATGGCTGGCCCGCTCCGTGGCCATTCTTCTTTTTATCGAGTCGATCTGGTCACTGGCAGTGATGATCGACCGTTACCTCTACTTCTCGGCCGCCCGCAAGCAGTCGCGCGAGTTTGCTCCCAAAGTCGCCGGCGCCCTGAAGGACAGCCGTCTGGAAGAAGCGATCAAGATCGCCGACCGCAGCAAGAAGTCGCACCTCGCCGAAGTCGTCACCGCCGGTCTGCAGGAGTTCCGCAGCTCGGGTGGAGCGGCCACAGAAGAGACGATTGAAAGCTCCGGCCGCGCCCTGGAGCGCGCCGAGGCCATCGTGCACGCAAAGCTGAAGAGAGGGCTTGCGGTTCTCGCCACCATCGGCGCCACCGCCCCCTTCGTCGGCCTGTTCGGCACGGTCTGCGGCATTCTGAACGCCTTCCAGAAGATCGCGACGGCCAAGACCTCCGGCATCGCAACAGTCGCCGGCGGTATTTCCGAGGCGCTGGTTACAACGGCATTTGGTCTGCTCGTGGCCATTCCTGCCGTTATGGCGTTCAACTACTTTACCGGCCGCGTAGAGGCTTTCGACGTGGAGATGGATAACTCCTCGAGCGAACTGATTGATTACTTCATCAAGCAGAGCCACAAGCGCTAAAACTTGCAGTTGCCGGCATGAGCGAGAAGCCGCGTGGGCGGAAGAGCCAAAGGCTCTCCGCCCACCGGCTCGAATCCAGGCGGGCAGCCCCACCGGAACGATTCCGGTTAACCAATTCACGCATGGAGTCCCAATATGGGAGTAGCAGTTCGCGACGAAGGCAGCAAGGTCAATGCCAACATCAATGTGACACCGATGGTGGACGTGATGCTCGTGCTGTTGATCATCTTCATGGTGATCACGCCGATGCTCCAGAACAAGGTGCAGATTGATATGGCCAAGGTATCCAATTCAATCGCCATGCCCGACGCAGACAAGGAAGACGCCATCGTTGTCGCGGTCACGCGGGACGGCAGCATCTATCTCGGACAAAACAAGGTCGATGCCGCCACGCTTACCTCGCAGGTGAGCGAAAGGCTGGCCGACAAGACCAGTAAGACCATTTTTGTTCGCGCGGATTCGCGGGCACAGTATCGGGCGGTGGAAGATGCCATCGATAACGTGCGCACAGCGGGCGTCGACGAGGTGGGCCTGTTGACGCAGAAGCGCGAAGGCGGCAACGTCATGTCCGGCGGCGAGTAACCGAGAGAGAGAATGAACCCGCGCGGGGTTCTTCACTCAACGATTGAGGAAACAAGGAGTTTAAGCCATGTCAATGTCGACCGGATCGAGTACCGGTGCGATCGCCGATATCAACGTGACTCCCATGATCGACGTTCTGCTGGTTTTGCTGATTATCTTTATGGTCATCGTGCCGGTGACCCCCAACGGCCTGGATGCTCTGGTGCCCCAGCCCGCCAAGAATCAGCAGCAGAATCAGACGAACGATCGCACGATCGTGGTCCAGGTGATGTATAACGCCGGCCGTGCCCCGACGTACAAGATCAATGAAGACGATGTGCAGAAGACCGATCTGCTGCCCAGGCTGACCCAGATCTATGCGAACCGCGCTGAGCGCGTGATGTTCGTCAGGGGCGACGACGATGTGAACTTCGGCTACATTGCGGAAGTGATCGACATCGGGCGCTCGGCCAACGTGGATCACATCGGCTTGATGACACCGAAGATCCAGGCAGGCCAGTAGCCGAAGGGGCAGGCTCAGGCTTCGGAGATGCAGAGCCAGACGAGAATGCGGGCTTAAGCGGATCTCCGGCGCTCCGGCGGAAGGCACTTTCGGATCGGAATCGCAGTTGCGGGAAACGCACGGAGTAAGCCTCCCGCAGCAACAGACTCCAGCCGCCTGGCCCTTGCGGGACAGCGGCGCAGAGCGGACTGAGCAGTATCACTGGTCTTGCCGTTCTTGAGGAGTACAATTCTTTCATCTTGGTTTCGGTGACTCCCTCCCGCGGCCAAGGGGCAGTAAATACCAGGCAAGCGGTTCCCCAAAGAGCCCGGCCTGAAGGAGAAGGATACGAACATGATTGGACCGGTACGTTTGACGGCGCTCGCGGTTGCACTGGCCGGCATGGCGCTCTCCATGAGCGGATGCCGCCAACTCCAGGCACGCGATCAGTTGAACAAGGGAGTCGATGCCTACAAGAGCGCGCACTACGAAGAGGCGGTCGGACATTTCCAGAGGGCTACCCAGCTTGACCCGAACCTGGCTATGGCCAAGACCTATCTGGGCACCGCCATATCCCAGAACGTGGTGCCGGGGTTGAACACCGTTGAGAACCTCAAGACGGCGCAGCAGGCAATTGACATCTTCTCTGACGAGCTCGCGACCCACCCGACAGATGTGAACAGCATCAAGCAGATTGCCGGTATTTATTTCAGCATCAAGAAGTGGGACGATGCTAGAACCTGGCAGAAGAAGGTGCTGGCGGTCGATCCCAAGGATCCCGAAGCGGCCTACACGATCGGCGTGATCGATTGGACCGTGGCGCACGAGAACGCGCTCAAGCTCCTGCAGGCAGCCGGCGTCAATGATGATGGCGAAGGCAACGTCAAGGCGCCCAAGAAGGTCATGGTAGAGCTGAGCGACCTGAATAAGCCCCTGATTGATGAAGGCTTGCAGTATCTCAACCAGGCGTGCGCCAACCGCGCCAACTATGACGACGCCATGGCCTACCTGAATCTGGTCTATCGCCGTAAAGCCGATGTGGATTTCGGCGACTCCAAGGCCGTAAAGGAAGATCTGGCCGAAGCCGAGCACTTCCGCACTGAGGCGATGGACGTGCGCAAGCAGAACGAAGCGAAGAAGAATCAGGGCCCTCAGGGCATCGTGATGGATTCGAGCGGCAACCTGAAGTAACCAGCCGCATCTGTCTGCATAAACGGCCCCTGCGCGTCGCGCAGGGGCCGTCTTGCGTCTGGCTAGGCGGTCTGGCCGCAGCAGCGAAGCGCCGCTATAGCGAAACCAGAGTCACTGTACCCAGAAGCAAGGCCGCCAAGCGGCTTTTTCCTTAAGAAAAAGCCACCTTCGATACCCTCGGCAAGGGCACGTTTACTCTGGTTTCGCTCTAAGAATGAGACTCTCTCTGGCAAGCGTTTACGGAAGCTCGTTTCGTCGCGTCAGGAAGGGGACTCTCCCAGCTTCTGTTCGATCTCAGAGAGAAAGGGCGCCTGCCCTTTCAAAATTCTTCGTCTTGCCTCTTCTAAAGAAAACCAGCAAGCCCGATCGACCTCCGGGAATTCTTTATAACGGCCCGACCTGGGGGGCCACTCTAAAGAGAAGTTGTTGCTCTTCAGGCTTGAGACGTCAAAGTCACCCTCGATAGCCCAGGCGTAGACCAGTTTCCCACCCGGTTGGCGCAAGGGAGAAAGTGGAAGGAAATCTCCCGTTGGCGCGAAGCCCGTTTCCTCCTCAAACTCCCTCCGTGCCGCCTCCAGGGGATCTTCGCTCTCCTCAAATTCCCCTTTGGGTATCGACCACGCGCTCTCATCCTTCTTCGCCCAGAAAGGGCCTCCGGGATGAACCAGCATGACTTCCAGGTTGGATGAAATCTGCCGGAACAGCAGAATTCCAGCGCTCTTCTTTGCCATGGCCATAGCCCCAGGTAAACGGCCGATCTGTCTCACGCAGAGAACAGCGTTCCGCCACTGCCGCAATGCCTTGCGTGGATTCGGAAACCGGCGAAGCCGGCTCTACTGGCCGCCCTGCCTCAGGATCTGCTCGGCGAGGTAGTTGCGGACCTTGGCCTGATCGTCCAGCATTTCATAGTAGGCATTCTGGAGCAGCTGTTTCTGGCTGTCATGCAGCAGTTGGTGAACGGTCTGCTGCACGCGGGGATCGTTCAGTTGACGCTGGCCGGCCGGCTCGCGGGCAATCAACTTGTAGATCGCGTAACCGATCACCCGGTGGGAGTTGTCGTATACAGGCAGCACGTCGGTGCTCTGGTCCTGCTTGAGCTTGGCGACGGCGCTGTAGACCTCAGGATCGCTCTTCAGTGCCGACTCGGCCACAAAACCCATGTCGCCGCCGTTCGAAGAGGTGTTCGAATCCTCTGAGTAGTTTGCGGCCAGGGTTCCGAAGTCTTCGCCATTTTCCAGGCTGTTGCGCAGCGCCAGGATCTTCTTTCTTGCGTCCGCGTCGCTGCCGGCCTTGTTGTTCTGCAGGTTCCCCGGCTGTTGCGAGGGCGTGGTGGTCACCACGATCTGCGCCATATGGTACTGGGGCTCAATCAGGTTGAACTCGGCCTTGTGCGCGTTGTAGTAGGCGCTGATCTGGGCGTCGGTGACGTTGATCTTCGATTCGATCTCCTTATTCAGCAGCTTTTCCTTGGTCAGGGAATGGCGCAGGTTGGTCTTCAGGCTGTCGAGGGTCATGTTATTCTGCTTGAGCTTTTCGTAGAACTGGTCCTGCGTGTAAGGGGACTTGATCTCTGTCAGCTTGGCATTTACGTCCTCGTCCGAAGCCACAAGATTGAGCTTGGCCGCCCGCTGCTGCAGGATTTCGTCTTCGATCATCTGCCGCAGAATCTGCAACCGTCTCAGTTGGGCCTGTGCCGTCGAGATGTTCTGCGTGGTCTCGCCCTGGGTGGCCAGGTTGGCCTTGTAGTACTTGTCCAGATCCGACTGCAGCAGTTGTTTGCCGTTCACGGTGGCAACCACATCTGCCGAGGGCGAGCGGTGACAGCCGGCCGCGAAGGCCAGCAATGCAAAGGCGCCGAGCATGGCCAGAAAACGATGGCTATGGACGGAAAAAACCAATCGGACTTGCACCTGAATCTCCTGTAAAGCTGCTTGAGTCATTCCAGTCGTTCCACCACCCTGTTTCCTGGAAGGACAGCACCTGCTTGCGCCCAATCGAGCGCGGTCGGGACCCAGCAAGGAGGATACCACTCGACTGCGGCAAGCACCGGATGCAGCACGCGTGATTTGGCTGGGGGCCCAGCATTCAAGGATAAATCCCTGAGGCCGTGCAGGAACAGACGTTTATTGGCCTTTCCCGGAACTCTGCGAGTTCTGCGGGACCGGGGCCGAAGGCGGCGGAGGCTGCTCTCCGGCAGCCCGCAGCGCGCGATCGATCACCGTCCACAACTGCTCCTGGGAGACCACGCCGTTGATCTTTTCACCGTCCACGAACAGGGCGGGCGTACCGTCGATTCCCAGCGAATCCGCCTCTTTCCGAGAGGCCAGCACCTTTGTCTCATCCTGCTTGGCGAGGCATTGGTCTAGGCGTCCCTCGTCGAGTTTCGCCAGGACGGCCTCGTTGCGGGCAATCCGGTCCAGCGCGGCGAAACTCTTTTTATTGTCCCGATCCTGGCCCGTCACTTCATCCCCGTGACTGTGTATGTAGTCGACAAAGGTCCAGTAGACAACGGCACTCTGGTCAGCGAGGCAATTGGCGTCTACAGCGGCGTGCACCGCCCAGGGATGAATCTCCGAGAGGGGGCTGTCTCTGTATACGAAGCGCACCTGGCTCTTGTAATGATTGATGGTGCCGGGAAAAAGCTCTTCGTGCATGCGCGCGCAGTAGCCGCACTCCAGGTCGTCGAAGTTGATCACGGTGACCTTGGCGTCGGGGTTGCCCCGGACCGGCCGGCCCGCAATATTGATGGAGAAAACGGGATCGTTCGAAATGTTGAAGCTGGTCATGTGCACCAGCGTTTGGTTGTCGGTCGAGATCAGATAGTCCGCCTTCTGCGAGTTAGAGTCCTTGGTAAACGTGACGGGCAGATTGTCGTAACCATTGAATTTGCTGGGAGTGCGCGGCCCGAGAATGACATTCACATCGGGTGATACGCTGAACTGCGCCCGGATCAGCACTTCGATATGCCTCTGAATCGCTGCATCGGGCGTTCCCTGCGTCGAGGTCTGTGCCCTGCAGCCGGCGGCAAGGCAAATCGCCAACAATCCGATCAACAATCTCTGGTCCGCCAAGTTAGGTTCCTCTTCTAAAAGAATACTCCGGCAGACGCGCTGCAGGCTCATTTCGCTTGAGGCAGGTGAAGGTGAAAAAAGCTTCTAATAAACGGGCGGCAGGGTGGGGTCGCGGAAGACGGAGTTGGCGCGGCGAATGTCGCCAACCCGGCCGAAATTGGCCAGGGTAAAGCTGTAAAGCCACTGAGTTTCATCCCGGCTCGCCGTGCCCACTGCGCCCAATTCAAAGCGGCGGTAGCCCAGGGTGAGGCCGCAGCAGTTCCAGTTGTAAACAGCCTGCACTCCGGCGTACTGGACGATATGGTTCACGAAGTCGTAACCGCCATCGATGGCAAGATTAGGGCCGTTGCCGGCAGGCTTGCCGATCTCCAGAAAGGGCTCAATCTGATGGCTGCGGGTGACTGCGGCGCTGGTGTTTTCGTTGACGGCGTTGAGCAGCGCGTAGCCAAGCCCGGCAGTGGTGCGTTCGTGACTGATGCCCGCGTAGATGTTGTCGGCGTCCAACTGCCCGCGAACGGGATCGTAGTCCAGGTCCCACTGGATGCGGAGGTTGTCTATCGCTTCGAAGCGGACGCGCGAAATGACCGGCGAGAGGTTGCGCGGCCCGGTCAGGAAGGCGACGGGAGTCAGGTCCAGGGCGGAGTCGAAGATGTTCCTGCGGCCGGGAATCACGGCGCCGCCGAAGGATGGATTCAGGAAGTACTTCTGCGCAATCTGCCAGCTCGCCCACTCGCGCGGCTTCTCAGTGCAGTCGGCGGCGTCCGCCTCGCAGGGACGGCGCGCATCGTCGCGCACATAAAGGCGCTGCGTCAGCGAGTAGGCGACCTCGTTCGTATCGGACGCGACGTCCGTGGTATCGAACAAAAGCGTATTGCGCACATCGTCTCCAATGCCGCCCACGTAGCGGTAAGTTAGCTCGGGCTCGATCACGTGCCGTAAGGTCCGATGCGCAAGTGTGAAATCGCGCTCCAGGGCCGGCAACCGGAGGTCAACTGTTGCTTCGCCATCCAGGCGGTTGAGCGGATCGTGACTGATGGTTGGAATGCCGCCATTGGCGCCGGTCAGGTCGGGAGTCTGGCTGATCGTGTAGACGGTGTCACGAAGCGCGGCCTCGCTCACAAGGCTCCAGCCTCCCACCGAAAGCGGCAACACAAGATGCGGGTAGAAGTCGTAACGCCCCACGTTCCGGGCGTGAAGACCGGGCTCCGAACGGCCCAGGTAACTGAGTGAAGTGCCAAGCCCCCACGAGAGAGTCGAATCGCCCAGCGGACGGTCCAGAACATCGAAACGGACCGCAGGCAGGTGCAGGATGCGTGCCTCGTCGCCGTTAGTCGCGCTGGCAAAGGTCTGGAAGCGGTCCACCGAAATCGAGGGGACAAGGCCGTTGTGCGCGTGGGTCAGCGCCACATCGCTTGCCACCTCGGAGCTGATCGCCTGGGAGTAGCTGTCGTTGAAAACCAGCCGGTATACGTATCTTGACAGGTACTCAACCGTGCCGGCCAGGCGCGTTTCGGTGGAGAAGTCCCTGCGCACGTCGGCCACCACATCCAACCCGCCCTGGTTCACCAGAGTCGTTCCGCCGCCGGACCCTTGCTGTTCGATGCCTCGGTCGAGCAAGGCGTTCCAGCGCGCCACCAGGTGATTCAGGCCGGCGCCCTTGTAGCGAAAATCCCCGTTCGGCGCCCAGCCGCGCTTGCTGAAGTATTCCGAGCCCACCACCATGTCCATGCTGCGGTTGATCACCCAGTAGAGCTGCTCGCCGAAGGTATATCCGCGGATGGAAGAGCCGTTGCTCAGCGTTGGAATCAGCAGACCGCTTTGGCGTCCGCTGATATTTGCCGGGTGACGGAGATAGGGAAAGTAAAAGATGGGGACGCGCAGAAACTCAAAATATGAATTCGACAGCGAAGCCTCGCCGTCTTTCAGGTTGATGGCACGCGACAGGATGCGCCAGTCGGGCTTTGGCAGGCGGCAGTTGGTGACGGAGCCGTCAATCAGCCGGTAGTTTCCCTCGCCGTTTTCGATCAGCACACGCCCGGAAAACAGAAGCGGATTGGAAGTTGTATAAACGTCAGCCCGCCTCGCCGTGATCGTTTGCGAGCCGCTGACGTCGTAGAAGCGGGCCGTGTGCATGTTGAGCCGCATCTCGCCATGCGAGGCGTTGATGAGCACATCGTTGGGACCGCCCGCCACCTGAAGATGGCCATCGGCGTCCAACTCCGAAGTGTCCTGCTGGTACACCGCCTTATCGGCGCGTATTACGTAGTCGCGGTAGTGCACGGTGACGTGACCGGAGAGCGTCCATGTGCGGCTGATCTCCGACCAGCTTTGCTCGTCGGCCTCAAATCGGATCGGGACACCCGTTGCGGCTTCGGGCTCAAGTGCGGCGAGCGGCAAAATCTCCTGGCCCGGATCCTCAGGCAGGGAATCTGCGCTCTGCTGTGCGCCTGCCGCTTCCTTCGCTGGGGGTGGTGCCACATTGATCAACGTCTGCGCCCTCAGTTGCGGATGACAGAGGGCCGCGAGCGTGATACACACTAGAGCTAGAGTACGAAGATGCATCCCGGATTTCACGAGTCGGTGCAAGGCTCAGCATAGCAAAGACCGGCCCTGGCAGTGGTGCTCAAGAGCTATCTCTGAGCACGTAGAAAGGGAAATGAGCCTGTGAGCAGTTCCGCGAGCCAGTTAAGTTTTTCGCCCGATTGGAAGCAGGAGGTCAATCGGCGCGTTGCCGCGCATGGTCGCCGGAAATGCGCGCCTGATGGCGGCGAGGCAGCCTCTGCAGGGGGAATGCACGGTTCGCAGGGAGCCAATGAGCGAGTCTCCGGCGCCGCGGCCCGCGTAGCTGCTCGCTACGCCAAGGCGCCCAGTTATAACGAAATGCTGGCGGGCGCCGTGCGCGCCGCAGAAGCTTGTTCCGCGGCCGCTCAGGAAGCGCAGGAGGCCGCGCAATCTCTTCTCCTGGGCCTTGAATCGGTTTCCAACATCGAGATCGAGCCCGCCGGCCTTCATGCCGTTAAGCAGACCCTCATCAGCGAAGCTCCTGAAGCGGCCGAGCCTCCTCTGGCCGTTCGGTGGGACGTGGATTTTCCCGTTCGCGCCCCCGAGGCTGCGCAGGGGCATGAGATGCGAGACTTCAACGTGCTGGAGTCGACGATCGAGAAGTGGCGCGAAGCCGCCTTCCCGGTTCCCGGGCCGCGCACGCCGGAAGAGATTGAAGTCGTCGAACCGGCTCGGCCCATTCCCGCCAACCTGATCGAGTTCCCGCGCGAGCTGGTGGCTGCTCGCAAGATGCGTCCGCGGCTGGCTGAGGGCCCCTTTGCCGCGCGGGCACAAGCCGGCGAGCAGCTCAGCATTTTCGAGGTGGATCCTGCCTTTATTTCTACCCAGCCGCTTCAGGAAGCTGCCGCCGCTGGAGCTGCTGGAGCTGCGTGGCCTGCTCCCGCATGGTCCGCAATCGAACTCGGTCCCGAACCGGCCATGGAACCACTGCCTGAAGCAGACCTGGCAGGGCGGCCGGCCCGGAAGCTCGAGCTTGCTCCTTTCAACCGCCGGCTGATGGCCGTCGTGGTGGACGCCTCTCTGATCGTTGCAGTTTGCGTGGTGGCTGCCACCTTCGTCGCTCACCATCTGGCGGTATTTCCCGGCATTCGCACGGTCGAAATCGGCGCCGGGGCAGCGCTTGCCGCGGTCGCTGCCGTCTATCAGGCGCTCTTCCTCACCCTGGCCAGGGCTACGCCGGGTATGAGATTCGCCGGGGTGCGGCTCTCTACCTTCACGGGCCATCTCCCAACACGAGCCGAGCGCTGCAAGCGGCTGACGGCTATGTTGTTGTCCGTCTTGCCCCTGGGCATCGGCGTCGCATGGGCCATCTTCGACGAGGACCACCTCTGCTGGCACGACCGCCTGTCGCTCACCTACCTGAGCCGGGGGTGACGTGTACCGCCGGCTTCCCGGGGTCTCCAACGACAGGTCTACGTCGTTGGGGTGGCGGAACGGCTGTAGCGTGGGTCTCCTGACCCGCGCCCGGTGACTCCGCCGGAGCCGCGAATGCCCGAGGCAGTTCCGCGGGTGAGATGATCTGGCGGCAGCGGCCGAGGTCCTGCCGGTGGTCAGGCCGGCGCAACGCAGATCCGGGATCCCGGCCGCCGCCATTCAAATCTCATGTGCGCATGGGCATCAGCGCCTGTTGCGCCCTCTGGGACGTCCGGGCGTTGAGTCTTCCGCCCTGTTGATGGCCTGATTCGAGCCGGAACTGGCGGATCAATCCATCCAGGTCGCCGGCCAGCGAAACCAGATTCTTCAGCGTTTCTACGGCTTCCCCGGCAGCGTGTGCGGTTTCGCTCGAAAGCTGAGAGATTTGGCCGGCCGATTCAGAGATTTCGCCGGCGGCGGCGGTCTGCTCGGTGGCCGCCGTGGCAATCATGTTGATCTGACTCTCCACCTGTTTCGACGACTCGATAATCTCCTCCAGGCTGCGGCGCGCATTGGCTGTCTCGCCCATGCCGTTTTCCACGGCCGAACGGCTGTTTTGCATCACCTGCATGGTCTCGCGCGTTTCTTCCTGGATGCTGCGTATGGTGACGGAAATCTCTTCGGTCGCGCCCTTGGTCCGCTCGGCCAGCCGCCGCACCTCGCCTGCCACCACGGCGAATCCACGGCCATGTTCGCCGGCGCGCGCCGCCTCAATGGCGGCATTCAGAGCCAGCAGGTTCGTCTGCTCGCTGATCTCCTGGATCACGTTCACCACCTTGCCGATCTCTTCCGAGCGCTGCGCCAGAGAGGCCATCTTCTCTGAAACCGTGCTGGTGGCCGCTGCAATCTTTTCCATGGTCTCGGCCGCGGCCTGCATCACGGCGCCGCCTCGGCTCGCGTTTTCTGCGGAATCGCGGCTGGCTGACGCTGCGCTTTCGGCGTTGTGGCTGATCTCTCCGATGGTCGCCGTCATCTCCTGCGCCGCCGCCGCAATCTGGTTGATCTTGCTCGACTGGGTGTGCGCGTTGCCGGCGCTTTGCACCGAGCGCGCGCTGATCTCGGCCGTCGCCGACGACAGCGTCTCCACTCCATGCGCCACCGACTGAAGCACCGAGCGCATGGCGTCAACGCTCGTGTTCAGCGCTGCGGAGAGCCGCCCGATCTCATCTCCGCCCGTGGCTTCGACACTCACGGTCAGGTCTTTTTCCGCCATTTGTTCCAGGGCCGCGGTGGCCGTCTTCAGGGCCGGGGCAATCAGCCGGGTCAGCAGGTAGCCAGTCAGCGCGCACATCAGCACGATCAGCAGCGTCAGAACCGTGCTGATCCAGAGGGTCCGCTTGCCGGCTTGTGTGGTGTTTTCGGCATCCGTGGTTCCTATTTTGGCGTGCAAGTCAAAACCGGCCTGGGCAGCCTTCAGCGCGCTGTTCAGGGCATTCGCCACAGCGTCGGAGGAAATCATGTCCAGCGCCTCGCCGGCCTTGCCCGCTTTCAGCAGCGCCACAGCCTGATCGCTCGCTTGCTGATACTGCGCGATCGCTGCCAGAAAGGACTCGTAATTCGAGCGCTCCTCGGCGACAATCAGCGGCTCCATCGCCTTGAGCGACGTCTCGTACTGGGTAATCGCCTGCTGGCGCCGCGCGTTGTGCTCGCTGCTGCACGCCAGCGTCTGGCAAAGCATCAGCTCCAGGTCCTCGCGCCGCTCAACGTTGACCCCGTCGCGGATGTTGCCAATGTTGATGAGCGAAGGCAGATGATTCCCGCTGACCTCGGCCATCTGAGAGGTCGTACTGCGGGCCGTGAGGAACGTGTAGCTCCCCAGCACGATGCACAGGCAGCAGACAATTCCAAAGGCAAGCGTGAATTTGCGCGAGATGGGCAGACTGTTGAGCCAGGACATAGGGCGGACTCCAGGGCCAAAGATGCGTCATTCACCCTATCGGCCAAATCCGGCCCGCCTTGAGATGGCCGCTCGCCCTGATGGCCATGTACCGCCGGCTTCCCGGGGTCCCCAACGACAGATCTACGTCGTTGGGGTGGCGGGACGGCTGTAGCGTGGGTCTCCTGACCCGCGCCCGGTGCAGGCCTGCCTCATGCCCGTGCGGGGATCTTCGTTAAAGTTTCTTCGACATCACAATCCCGTGACACTCGAAGCCGGCCTCGAGCGGCCGCGAGAGTTGGATGGGCTCGGTTCCTATTTCCACGAAGCCAAATTTCCGGTAAAGGGGCAGCAGTTCGGGGCGCAGGTTCAGCACGATAATGTCCACCGCTTCCGAGCCATGCTGCCGCAGCCAGGCTTCGCCTTCCTGCATCATGCGCCATCCCAGCCCCATGCCCTGGCGCTCGGGATCGACGGCCAGCAGCCCCATATACCCCCGGCCGCCCCGAAGCTCCACGTAAATCGTGGCTACCGGCCGGCCGGAGTCTTCCTCCGCCATCAGGATGCTTCCCTTTTCCATCATGGCCGCCAGCCGCGTTTCGTCGGTGCGCGTGCCGCCGAGAAACTTCTCTACGGAATAGGCCGCATTGATGACGGGAATCAGGCGCGGCCGGTCGGCTGCCGTGGCCAGGAGAATCCGCGGGGCCAGACGAGTCCGCAGGGATCGTCCGGAGCCTGCCGCGTTTGGTTCGGAATGTGCCATTCTGCTGTCTTCCAGAGCCAAATCGGTGTCTCGACTTCCCGCTCTTTGCATGCCTTCCTTCCCCCAGTTTAGCCCGATCCGGGGAACCGTCTCCAGCGTCACGGCCATCTCCGTCGCCGGCGTTGCCGAGGAGAACTGTCCTGAAAATTTGCCGCCATCCACCACAGACTGTCATCCCGAGGAGGTCGCCGCGGCGACCGACGAGGGATCCGCGGTTGCATTTTCTTGGGTTTCGGATGAAACCCGGTTCCATGTAGAACTGCGGTATTCGGATTGACGGCGCCCGGCAGCCGCCTTACGCTCAAAGCATGGAATTCAAAGTCAGCGAACTCGAACGGGAACCGATCGAGTTCGATCTCGAACTGGCTCCCGGCAAAGTCGATCTGGGAGAAGAGTTGGAACAGGCGGGCCTGCTGGCGGCAAGCGGCCTGGCCGAGGTCCTGCACGAGCATCGCGGTCCCAAAGACATCGTGGCCGACATCCGCCTCAGGGGCCGCTTCGCCGGCCGTTTCCTTGCCCCGTGCGCCCGATGCGTGGAGCCGGTTGAAATCCCGTTGGGGGCCGAATTCGACCTTATTTTTCGACCCCTCGGCGTCGATGGCGGCGCTCCCGAGCGGTCCATTACTGCGCCGGAGACCGAAATCGGTTATTATCAAGGAGACAGTCTGCTGCTTGAAGACGTGCTGCGGGAGCAGGTACTTTTGTCTCTGCCGGCCAGGACTTTGTGCAAGCCCGACTGCAAAGGGCTTTGCCCGCGGTGCGGCGAGAATCGCAACAGCGGGGCCTGCCGCTGTGAAGCCGTTCCGGCGGATCCCCGGTGGGAAGCGCTGGCCGGCCTGAAGGGCCGCATAAAGCACTGAGCTTTCAAGTTCGTAGTTCACAGTTCACAGTTCGCAGTTGAACCCCCGCATCGTGCTGCGAACTAAGAACTTCGAACTAAGAACTGTGAACTCTGAGACTGCCCCTGATGAAAGGATTGAAAACCTAGCCATGCCGAACCCGAAGAGGCGCCACTCAACGCGCCGCACCGCCCTCCGCCGTTCCCACGACTTCCTGACCGCGACCGGTGTTTCCGAATGCCCTAGCTGCCATGAGAAGAAGCTGCCCCACCGCGTCTGCCCCAAATGCGGCGTCTACCGGGGAAAGGCTGTGCTGAACATCAAGGAAGCGGAAAAGTAGACTGGGCACGCCATGCTCGTTGATATTGCGCTTGATGCCGTTGGCTCCGATAAAGCGCCCGAACCGGAGATTCGGGGAGCGATCCTCGCCTGCCGGGCTCTGCCCGTGCGCGTTCACCTGGTCGGGCCCGAGCCGGAACTGCGCGACCTTCTCGACGAGCACCTGGAAAACGAAGACCTTCCCATTGTGATCCATCACGCCCCGGAGCGCGTGGGCATGGAAGAAAAAGCTGCCCATGCCATACGCTCCAAGCCCAACAGCTCTTTGCGCATCGGGCTGAAGCTGGTGCGTGAGGGCACTGCGGCCGGGTTTGTGACCGCGGGCAACACCGGCGCGGCCATGGCCACCGCAAAGATGGTGCTGGGCGCCTTGCCCGGCGTCGACCGCCCCGCGCTGGCAACTCCCATGCCCACCTCCAAGGGCAACCCTTGCGTCCTGCTCGACGTGGGCGCCAATGTGGACTGCAAAGCTCACAACCTGGAGCAGTTCGCGGTCATGGGGGAGATGTACGCGCGCCACATTCTCAGAATCGCGCGTCCGCGCGTCGGCTTGCTCTCGATTGGCGAAGAAGAAAGCAAGGGCAACGACCTGACCCGCGAAGCCCTGCCGCTGCTGAAGGCGCTGCCCATAAACTTTATCGGTAACGTCGAAGGGCGCGATATCTTCAACGGCCACGCCGACGTGATCGTCTGCGACGGTTTCGTGGGCAACGTGGCTCTCAAGACCAGCGAGGGCATCGGCCGTTTTGTTCGCGACGTGCTGCGTGAATCGCTCACGCGCACGGTGACGGCGCAGGTGGGGGCGCTGCTGTCGCGCCGCGCCTTCAACGATTTCCGCCGCCGCCTCGACTACACCGAATACGGTGGCGCTCCGCTGCTGGGCGTGCGCGGAGTCTGCATCATCGGCCACGGTTCCTCGAACGATGTAGCCATTTACAACGGCATTCGCGTGGCCCACCAGTTTGCGCTCTCCGGCACCAACGAGCGCATTGAGCAGGCTTTCGCCGGCCGCTCGCGGCGCAACTCAGCCCAGGCTGACGGCGCCTCGGATGCAATTGTCCAGTAGCCCAGGAAATGACAACTGAAGCCGAACGGACTCTGCGCTTCGATCCCAACAACCTGAGCCAGCTCGCCTGTCCCGCGTGCCGGGGCGATCTTTCCCTCGACGGCTCGCGGATCTTCTGCGCAGTGTGCAGCAGAGCCTACCCGATCGTCGATGGCATCCCCGTCCTGATTGCCGAGCGTTCCGGCACTCCAGAGAGCAACCCCTGAATCCTGAGTTTCCGTCCAACTCTCCACAGCCGTGGCCAAGAGCCAATTTCGTTACAATAACGGGGAAAATGGGAAGCGCTCCAGCCGCCGCCAGAGCCCATCGCCGCATCTCATGACCAGAGCCCGTAAATAGAAAGGTTGCAATCGCAAATGACACCGAGCCTCGTGGACATTTCAGTGGACCAGTTGTCCATTGACACGCTTCGAATCTTGGCCATCGACATGGTCGAAAAGGCCAAAAGCGGCCACCCCGGCGCGCCCCTCGGCTGCGCCCCCATCGCTTACCTGCTTTATCACAAGCTGATGAAGCACAATCCGGCCAATGCCCATTGGGCTGACCGCGACCGCTTCGTGCTCTCCGCCGGTCACGCCTCGGCGCTGCTCTACGGCGCGCTTTTCTTGAGCGGCTACAACCTGACCCTCGACGACCTGAAGAGCTTTCGCCAATGGGAGTCGCGCACTCCCGGCCATCCCGAGTACGGCCTTACCGAGGGCGTCGACGTGACCACCGGCCCGCTCGGCCAGGGCCTGGCGATGGCGGTGGGCATGGCCATGGCGGAAAAACATCTGGCTGCTGTCTACAACCGGCCGGGGCTCGAGATCGTCAACCATCGCACCTGGGTGCTGGCCTCGGACGGCGACATGATGGAAGGGATCTCGCACGAGGCCGCCTCGCTGGCCGGAACCCTCGGGCTCGGCAAGCTGATCGTCTTCTACGACGACAACCTGGTCTCGCTCGACGGCCCCACCGAGCTGAGCTTCACTGAGAATGTCTGCGAGCGCTTCGGGGCCTATCACTGGCATGTGCAGCGCGTGGCCGACGGCAACGATCTGGCGGCACTCGAAGCAGCGGTCGAGGCGGCGCTGGCCGAAACCGGCCGCCCCTCGCTGATCGATGTACGCACGGTCATCGGCTATGGATCGCCCAAGGCGGGCACAAGCAAGGCTCACGGCGAGCCGCTCGGCGCCGAAGCTCTTGCGGCCACCAAGAAGTTCTTCGGCTTCCCCGAGGACCAGAGCTTCGTTCTTCCCCAAGACGCACTTTCCAACTGGCGCAAAGCCGCCGGGCGCGGCGCCACTCTCGAAGCCGATTGGAAGGCGCTCTTCGGCCGTTACGCGGTGGCCTTTCCCGAGTTGGGCGCGGAGTTCGTGCGCACGCAGAAAGGCGAGCTGAAAGCTGGATGGGAAAAGGCCATCCCGAGTTTTCCGGCAGAAAAGCCCATGGCCACGCGCAATGCAGGCAACGCTGTGATGAATGCTCTCGCCGGGTCCGTGCCGGAGCTTTTTGGCGGCGCAGCGGACTTGAGCTCCTCGACAAAAACCATCTTCAAGCCCGGCGCCAACTTTCACCAGGACCCCGCCGGCCGCAACGTCTTCTTTGGCGTCCGCGAGCTGGGCATGTGCGCCGCGGTCAACGGCATGGCCGCGCATGGCGGCCTGCGCCCCTTCGGATCGACCTTTTTTGTTTTCTCTGACTATGCCAGGCCCGCGCTGCGGCTGGCGGCCATCATGCAGCTTCCGTCCATCTTCGTCTTCACGCACGACTCTATCGGCGTGGGCGAAGACGGCCCCACGCACGAGCCCATCGAGCACATGATGTCGCTGCGCGCCATGCCCCACCTTGTGGACTTCCGCCCCGCGGACGCCAACGAAACTGCTGCCGCCTGGCGGCTCGCGCTTGAGCTCAGGCGGCCCTGCTTCTTTGCCCTCACGCGCCAGGACCTTCCCGTGCTTCCTCCCGAGCTCAACGCCTATCAGGGCGTGAGCCGTGGAGCCTACACGATCGATGATCCCCAGAGCCCGGACCTGGTGATTCTCGCCACAGGGTCTGAGGTCTCCCTCGCCCGCGAGGCGGCAAAGAAACTGGCTGGCGATGGCATCAAAGCGCGCGTCGTCAGCATGCCGAGCTGGCGTCTTTTCGACGAGCAGCCGGCTGGCTACAAGGCGGCCATCCTGCCGGCCGATCTGCCCAAGCTCGCCGTGGAAGCCGGCGCCACACTGGGCTGGTGGAAGTACGTCGGCGAGGGTGGCGATGTGGTGGGGTTGGATCGCTTTGGCGCCTCGGCCCCCGGACCAAAAATCATGGCCGAGCTTGGATTTACAGCGGAGAACGTGGCCGCGCGAGCGAAAAAGCTTTTGAGCTAGCGGAAGTTCGCATCATAACTACTGTTGTCATCCCGAGGACGTCGCCGCGGCGCTAACTCCGCTAGCCCCGCTGACTCCGCTTGGAAAGGGGCAATGTGAAGCTCCTTATCGCCGCCGATCACGCCGGATTTCCGATGAAAGAAGAGTTGCGCGCCCGCCTGGCCGCCGCAGGCCACGAGGTGGTCGACCTCGGAGCCTGCAAGGTGGAGCGCGAAGACGATTATCCCGACTTTGCCGAAAAACTGGGCGAGGCCCTCCGCGCCGGCGCGGCCGAGCGCGGCATCCTCATCTGCGGCTCGGGCGTGGGCGTCTGCGTCGCCGCCAACAAGATTCCCGGCATTCGCGCCGGCATCTGCCACGACACCTATTCTGCCCATCAGGGCGTTGAACACGACAACATGAACGTGCTGGTTCTCGGGGCGCGCATCATCGGATCGGAGCTGGCTTTCGAGCTCGCGCACGCCTTTTTAGGCGCCAATTTCCTCGCTGCAGAAGCGCGTTTCCAAAGGCGGTTGAAGAAGGTGCTGGCCATCGAGGCGAAGTATCAACGGGTCGGCGGCACGGGCAGCCTGTGATGAAAATCGATGCGGAGGGAGGCGGGGGTTTCAACCCCCGCATAAGCCAAACGATTCTACGCGGGCTTCAGCCCCGGGCACGACTTCACAGGCTGCGGAAAAACTCAATCGAAGAAGCTTGGTGAAAGGGCACGACTTTAGTCGTGCCGCAAAGCCGCAAAATCAATCGCCGGGTTTTAGCCCCTGAGGGATGTTCTTTGCCAATCCCGTCGGAAAACGGGAACTTTTGCGCAGCCGCGGGGGCGGCTCCCGAGTTCAGTACCCTTTCCGGTCCTTCGGAATCAAATACATCAGGCGGTCTTTGATCGACTGGGGCTCATACACTCGAAATCGAGGAGGGATTTATGCAACTGGGCTTGATCGGTCTGGGCAAAATGGGCGGCAACATGGCCCAGCGCCTTAAACTCGGCGGCCACCAGGTGGTGGGCTTCGATTTCAATGCTGAAGCGGTAGCCCGATTGACGGCGTCAGGCAGCGTGGGCGTGGCCTCGCTCGAAGAGCTGGCCCGCAAACTCCAGGTTCCAAGGGCCATCTGGATCATGGTCCCGCAGGGCCGCCCCGTCGACGAGACCATTGCGAAGCTTGAGCCCCTTCTGAGCCCCGGCGACATCCTCATCGACGGCGGCAACTCGAATTACAAGGACTCCATGCGCCGCTACCGCGAAGTGAGGGTCAAGGGCCTCCACTTTGTCGACGTGGGCACCTCGGGCGGTGTCTGGGGCCTGAAGGAGGGCTACAGCATGATGATCGGCGGCGATAAGGCGCCGGTAGAGCATCTGCGGCCCATCTTCGAATCGCTCGCTCCCGCCCCGGACAAAGGCTGGGGACACGTGGGCCCGGCGGGCGCAGGCCATTTCGTCAAGATGGTTCACAATGGCATCGAATACGGCCTCATGCAGGCCTACGCCGAAGGTTTTTCCATCCTCAAACAGAAAACAGAGCTCAATCTGAACCTGGCGCAGATTGCCGAAATCTGGCGCTTTGGCAGCGTGGTACGCAGTTGGTTGCTCGACCTCACAGCCGAGGCGCTCGTCCGCAATCCCACGCTCGCGGGGCTCGATGCATGGGTAGACGATTCCGGCGAAGGACGGTGGACGGTTGCCGAAGCCATCGACCTCAACGTCTCGGCCCCGATCATCACCGAATCGCTTCTGCGCCGCATCCGCTCCCGCGAGCAGAACAATTTCAGTGACCGCATGCTCGCCATCATGCGCAACGCCTTCGGCGGCCATGCGGTGAAGAAAGACTAGTTGTCAGTTCGTAGTTCACAGTTCTCAGTTTTCGGTCATCGGTTGTCAGCAATTTCGCTGCCTATTGCCCAAAGCTGTCATCCCGACGATCCTGACCCTGAGCGAAGTGAAGGGGAAGGGGAGGAGGGATCCGCGGTTGCTTTTCCGGGGTTTCGGGTGAAACCCAGTTCCATCTACGACTGCGGTTGCTCTTCGGCAATGACGACTGACAACTGCGAACTGCGAACTACGAACTGTGAACTGTGAACTACGAACTGTGAACTGACCACTGACCACTGACCACTTCTTTCGGAGGCAAACGTGGCAACAGCCCAGACGATTCAAATGAAGGTTCGGCCGGAAGACCTCAACGGGATCCCCAAGGGCCCCGAGAAAATTCCAGACCCGGTGATTTTCGCCATCTTCGGAGCTTCCGGCGACCTGACGCGGCGCAGGTTGATGCCGGCGCTTTTTCACCTCTGCCAGTCAAGCCTGTTGCCCGCCGAATATGCCATTGTGGGTGTGGCGAAGCGTCCTGTTGGAGACGAGTTTGCGCGCGATATGCGCGCCGCCATCGTGGAGTCCGGCGGCGTGGACGCTTCCGATGCCCGGCTCGACGAGTTTGTCAGCCACCTCCACTATTACGCGCTCGATTTCGATAACCCTGCCGCCTATACTGGCCTGAAGACGGAGCTGGATCGCCTCGATGCGGAGCTCCATATCGGAGGCAACCGTCTCTTTTACCTGGCCACGGCGCCGGAGTACTTCACGGAAATTGTTGAGAGCCTGGGGGCGCAGGGAATGGCGCACCACGACAGCGCCCACGTCGGAGTGGTGATCGAAAAGCCCTTCGGCCACGACCTCGATTCGGCGCGCGCGCTCAACCGCAAGGTAGGCGCCGTCTTCGACGAGCGCCAGGTCTTCCGCATTGACCATTACCTGGGCAAGGAGACGGTGCAGAACCTGCTGGTCTTCCGCTTCGCCAACGGCATCTTCGAGCCCGTCTGGAACCGCAACTACATTGACCACGTGCAGATCACGGTGGCCGAGACGCTGGGCGTCGAAAGGCGCGGCCCGTTTTACGAGAAGGCAGGGGCGCTGCGCGACGTGGTGCAGAACCACATGATGGAACTGCTGGCCCTGGTGGCCATGGAGCCGCCTCCCAGCTTCCATGCCGAGAGCATACGGCGCGAAAAACTGAAGGTGTGGCGGGCCATTCCGCCCATTCCCATTGACAACACCGTGCGCGGCCAGTACGGCCCCGGCATCATTGCAGGCCAGCGCGTCGCCGGCTACAGAGACGAAGATCGCGTCAGCCCGGAGTCTGCAACCGAAACCTACGCGGCTCTGCGGCTCCAGATCGAAAACTGGCGCTGGGCGGGCGTGCCGTTCTTCATGCGCACCGGCAAGCGCATGCGCAAGCGGGCCACTGAAATCAGTATCCAGTTCAAGCAGCCGCCGCTCATGATTTTCGGCGGCATGGCTAAGGCGGGCCCGTGCAGCGAGATTCAGCCCAATCTGCTCACCGTCCGCATCCAGCCTGAAGAGGGAATCGCGCTGCGCTTCGGCGCCAAGGTGCCCACCTCGCCGGAGATGGCCGTCTGCCCGGTGAATATGGACTTTGACTATGAGGCCGCCTTCGGCAAATCCACCGCCAACGGCTACGAGCGGCTGCTGCTCGATGCGGTTCTAGGCGACCAGACGCTGTTCTCGCACCGCGAAGGCGTGGAACTGAACTGGGGGCTCTGCACGCCCATCCTCGAAGCCTGGGCAGCCAAAACGCCCCAGGTCTTCCCCAACTACTTCGCCGGCTCCTGGGGCCCCGAGTGTTCCGACCACCTGCTCGAGAAGGAGGGCAGGGCCTGGCGGAACGATCTGGGAAGGAAGGCATGAGGCTCTTAGGCCAGAAACCTTGAAAGCTTGGCGGAGGGAGCGGGGGCCTTCTTGGCTTTAGCCGCGGGCGCTTCCTTTTTTGCCCTTTGCAGCCGGGGCGTGAGAGATGGTTTCTTGGCGCCCATAGCTCCTTCAGCAGGGTATTTCCCTGATTTTCTCGAGGGGGTTCCGTGTTGAAAAACAGGCCTGATTTGGGCAATTCCGCCGAAGAAACGCGACAGATTTGCGACCTGGGAACCACTCCGCCCTACCGCCACCAGAAAACTAAAAGCTGATAGCTAACAGCTGGAGGCTCTGCCTTTTGCGCCAACTCGTCGAATGGAGCAATGGAAATCCCCCACCATTGTGCAAATGGTGAAGATGGCGCATTTTCGACGATACGATTCGGGAGATCGGATCAATGCGCATGTTTTGTATCTCGATTACCGGACGGGACGACGGGAATAGACGGGCTTTCCAACTGCAACTCTGCCGTGTTTTCATGGAGTAGCCGCCTGTTTGCCGATCAGCTTTGAAGTGGGCCCAGCGCAACGATCGCCAGCCCGGCTAGGCCTGCTGAAAGAAATCGGAAGGCAAAATGGCTATAAATACTGATAATTATGACATCTTGAAGGACGACGCGCAGATGGCAAGGGACGTCCGTGTGGGGGGCCCCGAGCACAAGCCCAGAACCATTACGGAAGTCGGCGTGCGCGAGTCGATTCTCGAAGACATCGCCCTGAAGACTCTCTATCTCTGCGGGCCATTTTCGGTTCTCGATCTTTCTGAGCATACCTGTCTGAGCTACGATGTCGCGGAACAACTGTTTGCGCGGCTGCGGACAAAAATGCTATCCGAAGTCACGGGGATGACTGGAACGGTCCACAACATCGCGATCACGTCCCAGGGCAGAGCGCGGGCGCTGGAACTGCTATCCCAAAATCAGTATTCGGGCGCCATGCCGGTTTCTCTGGCGAGCTATGTATCTCAGGTCCGGAAACAAAGCATGCGAAACGTGAGGGTGCTTCCGGCCGATATCGAGCGCGCTTATTCGCATCTCGTGCTGGACAGCGAAATTCTGGCGCAGCTTGGAGCCGCACTCAACTCAGGAAATGCCGTGTTCCTGTACGGCCCGCCTGGCGTGGGTAAAACCGCCGCGGCAGAAGCCATGCCCCACGCATTCTCTGAGGACGATGTTTGGATACCGCACGCTGTCGAGGCCGGAGGTCAAATCATCACCCTCTACGATCCGGCGATTCATGAATCACGCGCAGGCGCCAATTTCGACGACGGAGACCGGCGCTGGGTGAAATGCAAGCGTCCCATGGTTACCGTGGGCGGAGAGTTGACGATTGAAATGCTGGATCTGCAGTTCAACCCGTCTACGAATTACTATGACGGCCCCCCGCAGATGAAAGCCAACAATGGCGTGCTGGTGATCGACGATTTCGGGCGCCAGAGAATCGCTCCCGAAGATTTGCTGAATCGTTGGGTCGTTCCCCTGGATCGCAGGATTGAGTATCTGACCCTGGCGGGTGGCAGAAAAATTGAAATCCCCTTTGAAATGCTGGTGGTCTTTGCGTCGAACAGAAACCCCAGAACTGTGCTGGATTCCGCCTTCCTGCGCCGCATTCAAACAAAAATCAGGTTCAGTGCTGTGAGCGAGGAGCAATTCAGCGAAATTTTCCGGCGCGTGACCAACGAACGCGAACTCGAAGTAGACGAGGATGTTCTGAGCGAGTTGATCGTTGTCATCCGGGATTCCCTGAAAGAAGAGCTGCGTCCGTGCTTTCCCCGCGACCTTGTGAACCAGGTTTGCTGGAAAGCGCGCTATGAAGGCAGAGAGCCGTACCTGGATCGCGCGTCTGTCATGCAGGCAGTGAAGACCTATTTTCTGCCGCCCGAATAGAGCCGGCTGCCCCAGGTCCCTCGTCCGCCGCGACGGAGAGACCTGGGAACCACTCCGCCCTCCCGGGGGCTGGCCCAGGCGCCAGAGAAGGTAAATTTCCCACTCAAGTTGGCTGCCCCAGGTCCCTCGCATTTGGGGACCTGGGAGGCCACGGACTTCAACCGCTGGGATGCTGTTCATGCAGCCGGGTGCCCCAGGTCTCGATTTTGAGACCTGGGAACCACTCCGCCCTCCCGCCACAAGAAAGCTAAAAGCTAAAGGCCAAAAGCTAGCGGCTTTCTCCTTGCCGGGTGCTGGCCACGCCCTATTGCGGAAGCAGATCGTCGTCGACGCGCTTGCTGAGAGTTTTGGAGAGATGGGCTTGGCTGGCATATTGCGGCCAGTTATCGATGGCGGCACGAACATCTGATAAGGCGATCTCAGGTCTCCTGACGCTGAAACGATCGGCAACCGCCAGCAAATCATCCTTGCAGATGTTTTCAAACTTTCGATTGACGCTCATCTGATGCTGGTAAGTCCACTCGCCTTTGGGGTTGTAGGCGTGGGTCACATCGTATGCCGGGGCCAGATTCCACGGTTCTCCTTGCCGAAGTATGAACGCAAAGTTCTTGGTGTGATCGTCGCAGTTGCGAGCCATGACGTTGAATGCCATGCGGCGGAAAATCTGATCGAGCGCGCCATCATCGAGGCCCAGCACACTGGCTGTCATGAAGAGTTGAGAATAATCGTGAGTCCCGCGCTGTCGAAAATCGAGATGATTGATCGCACACAGCGTTTGCAGGTGGTGCTTGAGTGTCTTGCCGGCGATGACTTCACGATCGAATCGCTTGGTCATAAAGTGGGCGCGGCCATTCTCTTCAAGCAGGCGTGAGTCGGAGATCCTGATGCCGGCAGCCTTTGCCATCAGGTAGTATGCAAACTCGATTCGGCCGTAGCCTTCCTCTGTTCCAAGTTCCCTGTCTTTGCCTACGCCATCGAACTTCAACAACCAATGCTCAAATCCAGGCGCGGCATCGAATTGTCCACTCCGCACTTCGTCCGTTTTTGGATTCCAGGCAATCACCGCCTTGGCTCGAGCACCGCCTGCCGAAGTCCCAACCCTCATGATGTTGGCCAGAGCAGCCTTTGACTCATGATCGACAGAGAAGGTTCCCTGGACGAGCCTTCTGGCCTCTTCCACCAGCTCTTTCATCTCGATTGGAACTGAACTTTCATTGTGTGCTCCGCGCGCAGGTCGAAACTCCAGCGCCCCCATGCCTCTCTGTCCCATGTAGGCGAGGCGGTCAAGGATTGTGATGGAGCTTTTCTCGATGCCCCGCTGAGCCATCCACGCGTCAATGAGAGCATTACCGAAATCATCCGGCAGTGCGTCTGCCACGAGGGCAGGGAGTCGAAAGTATGTGGCTTCCGGCAGCGCCGGAAAGACGTAGACCGGACGGGGCGCCTTCGCGGGCATATGCAGCGGAGCTAATTCCGTGCCCGTTTTCTTCCAGTCAGAATCGTATTCGAAGGCGTAATACGCGAGTCCGGGGTCAAGGGCGACGGCCCCGGCCGAACGTCCCCATACCCGCACTTCGATGACCCGTACGTCTTTCATCCTTGACGAGCCTCTTTGCTTGAACGGCGCACACGCCGGCGTTCTCCCCCCGAATGACGCAAGAGCGCCAGAGGACTAACGGAAGCCTTGGGAGCCAGCAAACGCAGGCCATCGAGAGAATCAAGAGCTTTCAAGACCCGTATGAGCGTTTCAACACTCGAACCGCGGCCTTTTTCAAGGTTCCTCAGCGCCTTTTCTGAGACGCCCGCCTTTTCTGCCGTCGTAATTTGATCGAGGTTCTTCGATATACGCAGTTTCTGGAGCTGCTTCCCGAAAACAGCCTGGATTTCGTCCGGAGACATAAAATACATATCGTCCATACAGGTATAATAATGCCTGTTAATGTTTAATGTAAACATAAAAGGCAACAATCTACCGTTTAACTTATATTTATATAATAGGTAAAATACATACCGTTTATATAAAAACAGATGGATTAAAGGTACTATTGTGCCGTTATTATCAATACAGTCTTTAGAGTGCGCACTTCGCTCTATTGCCGGTGCGCACCGCAGACTCCGCTTTGCGCAGAATTTCCCCCCTTCAGCGCACAATCGAAATAGAGGTGACCCTGGCTAGGATTCTGGCAGCTAGGAGCTAGAAGCTAGGAGCTAGGAGCTGTCCCATGCCCGGCATCGCACTCCAATTCGCCCATTTCCCGCTGACCATCCCCCACTGCTCACGCAAAATTTTGCACAGTCCACCGAAATCCGATTCGAAATCGCCGCTCCAGGCTTGCACTTCGCGAGTTCATTTTTTGGGCGGTGTAACTGTGCAGCCCATATTTACCAACGGAATCAATCACTTACGGCAAAAAACTGCACGGTTGCACAGTTCCTGTGAAACTGTGCAACTGTGCGACTTGAAACACCACAGGTTCCCTACGCGGTCTTCAAAACCAGCGTCCCGCAGCTTGCCAGCTTGTGCGTTCCGGCTTCGCCGGCAATGGCGGTGATCGTGACTCCGGCCGGAGCGTCGATCTGCGAAACGTCGACGTCGCCAACGATGGTCACATTCGAATCCTTCGTCGCGAACCACTTGCTGAGCCGGTTCATCTTGATCGAAGCGTCCTTGATAGCGCCTTTCAGCGTCGTCTGCTCCAGGTACACCGTCATGCCGCGGTTTTCCGCATCCTCGGTGTGGACGACGTCGCCTTCGAGGTCCATGTTCTTCAGGGTCGCGTGAATGCCGTAGACCTTCTGCCCCTTGATGTGCGCGGTCTTCTGAGCGTTGGGATCGGTGCTGACGGACGACTTCAAGATGACCCCGCTCGCCGACTTGATCTTCGCGCCATCCACCTGAATCTCGGCATTGGCGCTCTTCACCAGGATGGCAGCCTTCCCGGTCGCAATCTCGCCGCCCGTCACCTTCAGCGTGCCCGCCTCGGCGGTTGAGCCCATCACGCAGTGGATGAGCGCGAAATAGGAGCCGCACTTGGCGTTGGTGTGGTTGAAGGTGCAATCGGCTTCGCCCGCGATGATGCATGCCATCTCGGCCACATCGAATGTGCAGTTGTTCAGCACATTGTGGCAGCTTCCGTCAGCATACGTTCCGTAGCCGCTCTTGATCGTCTTGACGGTGCAGTTGTTCGCCTCGAGATAGACAAAGCCCTCGGAGCTGTCGGTCGATAGCGCCGCCCATCCCTGCGAAACGATCGTCGAGTAGTAGAAGTAGCTGTAGGAGTTGCTCAGCGTGACGTGGCAGCGGCAGTTGCCGTCCACCTCGAGCTGCTGCTTCTGCGTGGTGGTGGAGAAGTCCTTGGTAAACGGCGCGCCATTCGAGGTCAGCGTGGAGTTATAGACCTTCAGCGTGCTGTAGCCGTCGACCGAGGTGGCTCCCCTGCCCTGGCCGCTGACGGTGATGGTGCAGTTGCGGATCGTCAGCGTGGAATGATCGTTAGCCGAAGCGCCGGTGGCCGTCCCGCCCAGGCCGCCGCCGGCCTGGCCGTCGAGATCGATGGTAGCGTCGGCCAGAATGTACTCGGTGCCCATGCCTTTTACGTAGACGCCGCCGGTCTCGCTTCCCTGGCCATTGATCTTGACCTTGGAGGCGAACCTGTCATTCACCGTGCCCTCGGCGACCGCATCGGTCTTGGATTTATCGGCCGCGTGCTTGCCGTCGAGCACATAGATGGCCGGGGTCGCGCTTACTCCGCCGCCTCCCGGACCTCCCGGGCCACCAGGACCACCTGGAGGACCTCCCGGACCGCCCGCTGCACCAGGACCGCCCGCAGCACCAGGGCCACCAGCTGCACCACCGGGACCGCCCGCTGCGACGCCAGGCCCGCCTGCCGCCCCGCCGCTCTGGCCCTGCGCAGCCAGCATCTCAGCAAGCGTGGGCAACTTGTAGGGTTGATGCACGGGTCTTTCGACGACCACGCCCTTGATCGTCGTCGTTGCGCCGCAGCCCTTGGCGGCCTCCGCTGTGGCCTCCTTGGTATTTGCCAGCGCCAGCGTAGACGCCGCCCCGCCGGCGATCAGAAACTGCCTTCTGCCAATGAGTGATTTGAGTCGATCCACGTCTTTCTCTCCTTTTTTTTGCGATCCGTTCAGGACGACGATTGATGAAGCGCGCACGGTTGCCGCAGTTCGCCTTCCGCCGCTTCACTGCGGGCAAAACTCCTATGGATTCTGAACTGACGCAATTGTACCCGCGCCAGGCGCATGTGCAATGGTTTTGATTGTGAGCTGGAGAGGTAACGAAAATGGCCGGGGCTAAAAATCACCGCGGCGCGCAACCCTCAACGAGCCGCGCGCCGCAAAAAATTTCGCTCAATCCCTGAAGCTCGCAGTTGCACTACCGAGCTAATAGCTAGAAGCTGAGAGCGAATAGCTGCTTTACTCCACCCATCTCCGCAACAGGATGCTGGCGTTGATGCCGCCGAATCCGAAGGAATTCGACAGCGCGATGTCGAAGCTGTGCGCAAAGGACTTGTTGGGCACGTAGTCCAGCCGGCACTCCGGATCGGGATTCTCGAGATTAATGGTCGGGGGCAGCATCTGGTTCTGGAGCGCCAGCACCGTAATGCCCGCTTCCAGCCCTCCGGCGCCGCCCAGCAGGTGGCCGGTCATTGATTTGGTGGCCGAGATCTTCACTTTTCCGCTGAGGGCGTGCTCGCCGAAGACCGCTTCGATGGCCTGCGATTCGTTGCCGTCGCCGGCCGGTGTCGCCGTGGCGTGGGCGTTGATGTAGCCGACCTCTTCGGGCCGTATGCCGGCGTCCTTCAGCGCCGCCCGCATGCTGCGCTGCGCGCCCTGGCCCTCGGGCGCGATGCTGGTCATGTGGAAGGCGTCGGCGCTCATTCCGTAGCCGATGACCTCGGCCAGGATTTTGGCGCCGCGCGCGCGTGCGAATTCCAGCTCTTCCAGGATCACGATGCCAGAGCCTTCGCCGATGACGAAACCGTCGCGGTCCTTGTCGAACGGCCGGCTGGCGCGCGTCGGTTCGTCGTTGCGCGTGGAAAGCGCGCGCATGGAGGCGAATCCGCCCACCGAGAGCGGCGTCACCGCGGCCTCTGCCCCGCCGGCAATGATGGCTTCGGCGTCGCCGTGCAGGATCATGCGCACCGAGTCGCCGATAGCGTTGGCGCTGGTGGCGCAGGCCGTGGCCGTAGCCGAAATTGGGCCCTGAGCCCCGTAACGGATACTGATCTGCCCGGCCGCCATGTTGACGATGGCGGCGGGAATGAAGAAGGGAGAGATCTTGCGCGGCCCGCCCTGCAGCAGGTTCGAGTGTTCGCGCTCGATGATTTCAAAGCCGCCGATCCCCGACCCGATAAAAACCCCGATCCGGTCCCGGTTCTCATCGGTGATTTTCAGGCCCGACTGCTCCATCGCCTCCTGAACGGCGGCAAAGGCGTAGTGGGTGAAGCGCCCCATCTTCCGCGATTCCTTCTTGTCGACGAAGTTAAGCGGATCGAAGTTCTTCACCTCGGCTGCAAAGGTCACAGGGAAACCGGTGGCGTCGAAGCCCTGGATCGGAGCCATACCGCTGGTTCCGGCCATCAGTTGCTTCCACACCTCGGGCGCGGTATTGCCCACGCCACAAAGCAGCCCAACGCCGGTAATGACAACTCGACGGGACATGTTCGGGTTCAACGGTTACTTACCCGCTTTCGCGTGCGCTTCGATGTAGTCGATGGCGTCCTTGACAGTCTTGATCTTCTCGGCGTCCTCGTCGGGAATCTCAATATCGAAGGCTTCTTCAAACTGCATTACCAGTTCCACGACGTCGAGCGAATCCGCCCCCAGGTCCTCCTGAAAGCTGGCGCCGGGGGTCACTTCGGCTTCATCCACCTGCAACTGCTCGACAATGATTTGCTTCACCTTTTCTTCAACGGCCATGCGTGCTTCTCCTGTTGGAATCTTGTCTGTGTCAGAAACTGCTCCGGAGCTGCAACTGCTTCCCTCCGCGAGCCTACAAGCGAAACCAGAGTGACTGTACCCGGAAACCACAGTACTCAAGTCGACGCGACCATCAGGGAGCGGCGACCCTGTACGAAAATAAACTGGGCACACCAACTCTGGTTTCGCTTTACGATACCGGCTCACGGCGGGCCGTGACAACCACCCGCGCGGAAAAACATGCGCATTGCCCCGAAGTTTCAAGTCTATAGGGCGGGCCGGGGGGTGTAAAGCACGAGAATTGAGGGAAACGACTGAGAAAACAGGTGATCGCCTTTTTTCTGCCGCGCCCCTGATTTCAGGCCCAGTTCCGCACAGGGCAGAGGCGTATATTTTGCGAAGAGGGAAAGGTGGATCGTATGCTCCTCTGGATCGCCGGATTGATCGCCCTTGCTCTGGGCCTCCTGATCGGTTTTCTGGTTCGCAATAGCTCGGCAAGCGCTCAAATTGCCGCCTCCCGGGCGGAGACCGTCTCTGCGCGGGCAGAGAGGGCGCTTTTTGAGCAACGCATCGCCGAACTAAGCAGCGAGCGCGATACCGCCCGCTCCGAACTCGGCCAGCGTAACCAGGAGATCCTCGGCCTCACCGCCGAAAACAGCAAGTTGGGGACTGAACTGGCCAATGAAAAGGCCAGTGGTGAGCGGCTCACACAACAATTCAAGCTCCTGGCTGTCGAGATTCTGAAAGAAAACTCCAAGACATTCTCTCAGGACAGCAAGACGGAAATAGGAAACCTTCTCGATCCTCTGAAGACTAAGATCGAAGAATTCAAAAAGAAGGTCGAAGAAGCGCAGAAGGACTCAAACACCGGCGTCACGAAGCTGGAAACTTTAGTCGGAACGCTGAGCGGCCTGAACCAGCAGCTTTCCGAAGACGCCCGTAACCTGACTACCGCGTTGCGCGGCTCCTCAAAGGCCCAGGGCGACTGGGGCGAGTTCATTCTGCGCGATCTGCTTGAAAAGGCCGGCCTCCGCGAAGGCGAAGAGTACAGCTTCCAGCAGACCTTTTCCAATGTCCCGGGCGACGATGGGGAAGAAGCCAGGCCCGCGCGTACCGACGTAATTCTTCGGTTTCCCGGAGACCGCAGCCTGGTGATCGACTCCAAAGTTTCCCTCGTCGCCTACACCGACTATGTGAATGCCGATGCGGACAATAAGCGCAGCGCCGCTCTCAAGTTGCATTTGGCCAGCGTGCGCAGCCACGTTAACAATCTCGCCAGGGCCGGCTATCATCGCCTTCCAGACATCGAAACTCCGGATTTCGTGGTCATGTTCGTCCCCATCGAGCCGGCCTTCCTGCTGGCCTTGCAGAATGACCCCGATCTCTGGGCCGACGCCTACCGGCAGGGAATTCTGCTCGTCGGTCCCACAACGCTTCTTTACATCATCCGCATTGTGCATGTGCTCTGGCAGCAGGAATTGCAGGCGCGCAGCGTGCGCGACGTGATGGATCGCGGCGCCGAGCTTTACGACAAGTTCGTGGGCTTTGTCGGCGACCTGGAGGCAGTGGGCAAAGGGATTCGCGCCGCCGATATGAGCTACGCAAACGCCATGAAGAAACTCAGCGAAGGCAAGGGCAACCTGGTCCGCCAGGTGGAGATGCTCAAATCTCTTGGAGTACGCACCACAAAGAGCCTGCCACGGAACCTGCTCGAAGCGGCGGAGGCCGATGAACCTGTTTTCGCGCTTGCCGCCGCCGCGGATGAGGGCAGCCTCCCGGTTCTCGATCACGCGGCAGAGTAGCGGCCGAGCATCAGGCTGGAAATAATGGATAGAAACGGATATAAAATTGGGCGCCTAGCTTATAAATGGGTGTATTTGGGCGGCGGCCGGGGCGCATGGTACGCACTGGCGCCCGGAGCAGGACGCCGGAATTGAAGCGTGCATCTCCGTCTCGACTTGCCTCCGCAGCAATAAAATAGAAGCTTCGGAGACTATTTTCATGCCCGCTCGCGAGTTCGAAAAACTGCTGCAGCCCGGACAAATCGGAAAGCTCAAAACACGGAACCGAATCGTTCGAACCGCGGCCGGGGTGGACTACCTCGACAAGGATTTCGTCGTTGTTGAAGAGAAGATGCTGCCTCTCTACGAAGCCTGGGCGCGCGGCGGGGCCGGCCTGATCATCCTGGGCGGCGCGGTGGTCGGCCATCCCGAGGGAAGCATCATTCCCACCAACGTCCGCATCGACGATGACAAATTCATTCCCGGATACAAGAAGGTCACCGATGTGGTCCACAAGCACGGGGTTTCGATCCTGATGCAACTGCACCACGCCGGCGCGTGGCGCGGGGTCTACAACATGTTCACCGGCGAGCGGGTTCAGCCGGTTTCCTCCTCGGCGCTCAGCCGCGAAGAGCTGGCGCTCGCCGGCATGGACTTCGGCATGCCGGTCCGCGAATTGACCGTCGCCGAAATCCGGCAACTGATCACGGAATTCGTCGATGGAGCGGAGAGAGCGTGCAGGGCCGGCTTTGACGGCGTCGAGCTGAATGTCGCCACCTGCCACCTGGGCAATGCGTTTCTCTCCCGCGCCTGGAACCGGCGCCAGGATGAGTACGGCGTCGGCTCGATGGAGAACCGTGCGCGTTTTACGGTGGAGATCATCCAGGGGATCAAAGAGAGGCTGGGCAAGGATTTTGTCGTCGGCGCTCTGCAAAACGGCGCGGAGTTCGGAATCAAGGACGCCCTCACGCCCGAGGAAAGCCAGGAATTTGCGCGGATTTTCGAAAAGGCGGGCGTCGATTATATTCACGTCCGCAGCTACGGATACGGCCAGTACTGGGACCTCCATGTGCCGAACTCCATCTTCTTCCCAGAGCCGCCCGCCCCGCTCGCGCGGCCGCTCGATGGAAGCCGTCACGGCGCGGGCGTTGCGGTGCCTCTGGCCGCCGGAATCAAAAAGGCAGTCTCCGTTCCTGTGATTGCCGTGGGATGGATCGATCCGGAGCTCGGCGAGAAGGTTCTGGAAGAAGGCCGGGCGGATTTCATCGGCATGCAGCGGCGGCTGATTGCCGATCCCGAGTTGCCCAATAAACTCGCCGAAGGCAGAAGGGACGACATCGCCCCATGCACCGCCTGCCTGAGTTGCTTCCGCGAGGTGGACCACATGAGCCCGGTCCTCTGCCGCATCAACGGGGCCGTCGGAGGAACCGAGGATTACAGCGTCGGCACAGCCGAAAAAGCGAAAAAGGTCCTGATCGTAGGCGGCGGCCTGGGCGGCATGGAAGCCGCCAGAGTGGCTGCCTTGAGAGGACACAAAGTCGTTCTCGTCGAAAAGCAACGCCGGCTGGGCGGGCTCATTCCGCTGGCTGCCGTCGTCAAGGATGCGCACCTCGAAGACGTAGGGGAGATCGTTCGCTATCTGAAGACGCAAATCACGAAGCTTGGCGTGGACGTGCGGCTGGGCACAAGGTTCGATCTATCCCTGATCCCCGAAATTCAGCCGGACGCGGTGGTCGTGGCCACAGGCGGCGTGCCCCGCGTGCCTGAGATTCCCGGCATCGCCAGCCCCATTGTCTACACTGTGCCGAAGGTTTACGGCATGATGAGTTTCCTGCTGAAGTTTTTCTCCCCCCCGACTATCCAAAAGCTCTCGCACGTCTGGATGCCCATCGGCAAGCGAGTGGTCATTCTTGGCAACGGCCTGCATGCCATGGAAGTTGCCGAGTTCTTTCTCAAGGCGGGAAGAAAGGTCACCATCCTCTCGGCCGAGCCGGCGATGGCCGACGATCGCTGGTCGAATCTGATGAATATTCGAATGCTGAACTGGCTTGCGCAAAAGGACGCAATCATTTACGCGGGGATCAAAATCGAGCGCATTGTGCGCAATGGGGTGGAAATCACGACCCAAGACGGCGCCCGGATGACGATCGAAGCCGATGCGGTCATCCCCACGACAAATCTGATGCCCGACACTTCGATCGCCCAATCGCTGGAAGGACGCGTGAAGGAAGTCTATTGCGTCGGCGATTGCAAGCAGGATGGGTTGATCATAAACGCCATTCGCGACGGATACGCGGCAGCCCGAGCGCTGTGACAAGAAACCCTGCACGCGGTTCTTGAATCCTGCATACTGGTTTCAGTCCCGAAAGATAAGACCTGGGTGTGCCCTTCGCATTTTCGCGAAGCATCGGCAAGGCAACAATCTCCCGCTGACAGGCATGATGGAGACCGGAACATTGATTGAAGAAAGACTGTCGGTTGAAGCTCCCGCGAGCGAGGGCGCGGCCGGCGACCTCCACCACGAGAACATTCGCCAATTGCATTCCGGCGGAATTCTGCGCCTGCTGACGCTGTACTCGATCCCGGCAGTTGTCTCCAGCACAACCGCCTCTCTCTACAACATCATCGACCGCATCTTCATCGGCCACGGCGTGGGCCCCATGGCCATTGCCGGACTGGCGTTGACCCTGCCCATGATGAACATGGCGAACGCCTTTGGCTCGCTTGTGGGTGTGGGCGGAGGCGCGCTGATCTCCATTCGCCTGGGCGAGCGCAAGCCCGAGCAAGCCTCGCAGATCCTGGGCAACGTGCTGTTTCTCAACCTCGCGCTGGGCATCACCTACTCGATTGTCTGCACCATCCTGCTGAACCCGATCCTGCGGTTGATTGGAGGCAGCTCGGAAACATTGCCCTATGCGCGGCAATTCATGCAGATCATCCTCGTCGGCAATGTCATCACGCATCTGTTTCTCGGCCTGAACTTCACCACGCAGGCATCGGGCTATCCGCGCAAGGCCATGGCCAATATGTTAACGACGGTGGGCATCAATTGCCTGCTGGCCCCCCTGTTCATCTTCGTCTTCCACTGGGGCATTCGCGGAGCGGCCCTGGCCACGGTGCTGGCCCAGACTTCGGGCATGCTGATCGCATTCCCGCACTTTCTGCGCCCCACGAGCACGGTCCGCTTCCACGCGAAGAACCTGCGCGTCAAGCTTGAGATTGTCCGGGGAATCTTCTCCATTGGCATGTCCAACTTTGCCATGCTGCTGTGCGCCAGCATGACCGCGGTGCTTTTCAACGTGCGCATGGTCCGCTACGGGGGCGACTACGGCGTTGGCGCTTTCGGAATCGCCAATTCTCTGGTCATGTTCTTCGTGATGATCTGCGCGGGCGTGAACCTGGGAATGCAGCCCATCGCCGGCTACAACTTCGGAGCGCGCCAGTTTCCCCGCGTCAGGGCCGTTTTCCGCAACGCAGCCCTCTGCACCACCGGCGTCATGGTCGTCGGCTTTCTGCTGGCCGAGATTTTCCCGCGCGCCGTGGCGTCGGTTTTCACCAGCGATGCGGAGTTGATCGGACAAACGGTGAGGGGACTGAGGTTGATCGTCCTCATGTTTCCGCTGATCGGATTCCAGATCACCACCGCGATGTTCTTTCAGGCCATCGGCAAGGCGAAATACTCTCTGCTGCTCTCGCTATGCCGGCAATTGCTTTACCTGGTGCCGGCGCTGATCGTTCTTCCCCTGATTTTCGGGCTCAACGGAGTGTGGATGGGAGAACCCGCAGCCGATCTGGCCGCCTTCCTGACAGCGGTGTTCGTTTTCAAGCGGCAGTTCCGGCGCAACCTGGCCGGCTGAGAGCGAAATCAGAGTCACTGTACCCAGACGACCGCCCCGAAGGGGGCGGATCGAGCTTAGCCCAGGGCGGAAGCCCTGGGTAAAGCAGCAAATCAAATGGGTCCGCGCCCCGGAGGGGCGCCGCGAACCTCTTTCTGCCGCTCAAAACACTGCCGTGCCCCGTCTTTGCGCCTTCTTTCTGGGCGCAAGGGCGGGAAACCGCCTCATTTCCCTCGCCACGAACAAGCTAACCCGCTGACTCGCTGAACTCCGAAGCGGTGTTCCGAGCCTCGACAGCATGCAGTGTACACTAGAATAGTGTACACTGCTTCTATGAGAAACATCACTCTCAGTGCCGACGAAAACCTCATCGATCGCGCCAGAGTTCTCGCCGGTCAGCAGAACCGGACGCTGAACGATGCCTTCCGCGAATGGCTACGCCAGTTCACCGCCGTTTCCAATGCGGCCGGCGAATACCGGGAACTGATGCGCAGCCTCGAATCTGTGAACGCGGGGCGGCACTTCTCCCGAGAGGAACTGAATGCCAGGGGAGATGAATGAACGATAAGTTCTTCCTCGATACAAACATCTTTATCTATTCGCTCGATCGCCGCGACACCCGCAAGCAGCAGATCGCCGACGGCCTCGTCTTCAAGGCTCTCGACACGGGCGATGGCGTTGTGAGCTTTCAGGTGGTTCAGGAATTCTTTAACGTCGCGCTGAAGCGAATGGCAACTCCCATGACGCTCGAAAGCGCCGATCGGTACCTGGCCAAAGTGTTCATGCAGATGCTAGGCGTATACCCGTCGCACGCGCTCATTTCCGAAGCGCTTCGGTTGCATGCAACCACGCAGATGCACTGGTATGACTCGTTGATCGTCTGCGCGGCCCGCTCGGCCGGATGCGCGGTGCTCTATTCAGAGGACCTGCAGCACGGGCAGCGCTTCGGAAGTTTGCGGGTGGTGAATCCATTCCTTTAAGAGAATCGGGTCCTGAAGTTGGCCATTCGGCTCGCTAGTTCTGCATAGGCCAGGTCAAAATGCCGGAGCCAGGAGCCGGAAAAGTGGAGCTCCGGTTTGGCGGTGATACGTCCGGAACGCGGTTTCTCTTGTGAACGAGTGGGTTGGCGATTTGGCAACAACTGAAATGTGCGTCCGCAAGGGCTCGTCTTGATCAAGAGCCGTGATAGCCGTCACCGACACCCGCATATTCGGACCCCTAGCGCTTGTTGTGAGTAAAGGCACAGGCGAAACGAAATGCAAGACCGGCTGGGCAAGGCCGATGGAGGAGAAGATGTCAGACAAAATTGAGGGCAGGAGAGAATTCTTGAAGACCGCCCTGGTTTCCGCTGGATCCGTTGTAGGAACGCTCGGTGCAGCGAAGCTTTCTACCGGACAGGGAGTCCGTGTTGGAAGATTCTTCAGGTTTTCAGGAGGAGGAGGAGGAGGCAACTGTGGCGCAGCCGTCAGTTGTGCTGGTGGTGGTGGTGAGTGTGGCGCTGCGGTCAGTTGTGCTGGTGGTGGTGGAGTATGTGGAGCAGCCGTCAGTTGCACTGGCGGTGGCGGAGTGTGTGGAGCAGCCGTCAATTGCACTGGCGGTGGCGGCCAGTGTGGAGCTGCCGTCAACTGCACTGGCGGTGGCGGCCAGTGTGGAGCAGCCGTCAACTGCACTGGCGGAGGCGGTCGGTGTGGAGCAGCCGTCAACTGTACTGGCGGTGGTGGAGTGTGTGGAGCAGCCGTCAATTGCACTGGCGGTGGCGGCCAGTGTGGAGCAGCCGTTAATTGTGCAGGTGGTGGTGGAAAGTGCGGAGCAGCCGTTAATTGTGCGGGTGGTGGTGGAAAGTGTGGAGCAGCCGTCAATTGCACTGGTGGTGGTGGAGTGTGTGGAGCAGCCGTTAATTGCGCAGGGAGCTGAGAATGGAGGATTGTACTCGCAAACTGAAGCTTGCAGAGGGTGTTTTATATGCCGAGCGAGGGGGAAACCACCTTTTTTTGCAGCCCAGCATTCCAGATTGGATCGTCGTCAATCAAAACGGAGCTATTCTTCTGTCGCGCTGCGACGGAAGCGCAACGCTAATGGAGATTGTCGCGCAGCCATCGAACATCGGAACCTTCTTACCAAAAGCCGAGGCGCTTTTTTCTGAGGCGCTTAGTCGCGGCATTCTCGTTGACTCCGCCTCCACGCCAAACGGAAATGCGGAGACAATGCATTGTGCTGAACATAGGAGTAATAAACCTGTCCTCGGTTGCGTTCACTTAATGCTGACTAACAAGTGCAACCTTCAATGCAATTATTGTTACGCTCAAAGCGGTAAAGCTGCCGATATTCTTTCTCGCAGAGACTTGGAGTCGATAGCAAATGAAGTCGCTGCAATATCGGGTTCCGTTGTGTATGAACTTTCCGGCGGTGAACCATTACTCAATCCATATGCGCTCGACTTCGCGGAGATGGTCAAGAAATCCGGCAATGTCGTCCATATCCTTACAAACGGCACGCTGGTTGATGAGAAAAACGCGGAGCGCATTAGCAAAGTCGCGGACATGGTTAAGATCAGCATCGACGGTAGCTGCGAAGATGTGCATTCGGTGACGCGCGGCAAGGGCAACTTTGAGAGAGTCGTTCGCGCCATTGATCTTCTAACGGAACTTAACGTCAACGTGATTGTCGCGATGACTGTGACGAGGACGAACCGGAGAGATATTTCTCAGATGGTTTCTCGCTTCGGTTCTCGACTGACACTGCAACCGCTGTTTAAGGCAGGACGTGGCCAGGATAAGGATGAATTGTTGCTGACAGGCCTTGAGTATTACGACGCTCTCGCCTCTGTTGACGGCGTAGCCCCAATGGGAATGATTGTGAAGACGCTTGAATCAGTAAAGGGCCGGGGAGTTCGCCGATGCGCGTTAGCGGAACGCGGAATTAGCATCTCGGAGGCCGGCGATGTCTATCCGTGCCAATTACTTCATGCTGCGGAGTTTAAGGCCGGAAACATTCGAGAGCTTTCCTTGACTGAAATCTACTACGAATCGCCTGTCTTTAATCGGCTACGAGGCATCACTGTCGATACGCTTGGAAAATGCTCAACCTGCCAGCTTCGATATATTTGCGGCGGAGCATGTAGGGCAAGAGATTTCTATGAGGTCGGATCAATAGAGAACGTCGGCGAATTCTGCGAGTACGAAAAAGAGGCTTTCATCAACGGGATATTCGAATCTGTAGAGCTGAAGTCAATCTAATGTTGCCAGGGCCTAGTTCTACAGAATTCTGAATCGAGGTGTTTCTGCTAGCTGTTATATGCAGCATAGCGCGAACCCGCTGAGGCCTAATAAGAAGAAGATAAGAAATACAAAGTTGAAGCAATCCGAATAGCTCAGTCGCAATCTCCAAGGCAGAAATCGCCAAATTCCATGTTGCGCACAGCTGTTATCCAGTTCCTCTTGTGTGAAAACCTTGGCGACAGATTCGATCTCCTCTCTGTTCTCATAGAACTTTAGTGCCCGTTCAGCATTCTTCACAAGGGTCTTTGTCCGTTGATCGAGCTTCCAGAATAAGAAGGCAAATACGCAGAGAAGTGCTGCAAGGACAGAACGAGCATGCTGGAGGTTTGAATCGCTTTTGAAGCTCGAAAAATAAGCGGTCGCCGTAACAGAAGAGATCACAATATAGAAATTAAATACAGCCAACCGCTGGTTTGCGTGCAGTTGAAAATAGTCCCAGGCTTGTTTCCTAAGAAAGTTCTCGGTCATTGTGTTTACTCGAATGATTCAAGGAAATCATATACCACCCTTGATCAATCCCGGCAGGTCGGCCAACGTTCGCCGATCCATCTTGTCATGATCCTCGGTTGACGCGAACAGGCCAAAGCACTCATTGACGGCATTCCGGTCGGTTGGTCGGCAATCCGGAGATTACCAGGGCAGGTTCCCACCCCAACCGGATTCCGTAGGCTGAAAGCCGCTCTCTCCACTATCCCTCAGTCCCTTGTCCCTATTCCTATTCCCTATTCCCTATTCCCTGTTCTTCCGCGTACGCCTCCCTCAGCCTCCTCCACGTCGTCTCCAGATCCTCCGGCAGCACGCGCGTCTCGGCCACGGTGGTGATGAAGCTGGTGTCGCCGACCCAGCGCGGCATGGCGTGCAGGTGCAGATGGCCGGCTACGCCCGCTCCGGCGGCGTGGCCCAGGTTCATGCCGAAGTTCAGCCCCTGCGGGCTGTAAACGCGCTCGAGCACGCGCTCGGTGACGACCGCCAGGTCCATGAGTTCGTGCGCAGTTTCGCTGTCGAGGCCGGCGAGCCGGTCCACGTGCGCGTACGGCATCACCATCACGTGCCCTGAGGTGTACGGATAGGCATTCAGGCAGATGAAGCAGTGCCTCGCCCGCAGCACCAGCCCTCCGGCGCGCTCGGCCCGCTCCCGATCCATCCCGTTGGCGATGGCGTGATCGATGGCCGCGATCAGGTTGCAGAAGACGCAGCCCAGATCGCCCTTCCATGCGTCGAGTTCAGCAGGCACGCCCGAGCGCGCCCGTTTCTCGGAGGAGGTCACGTAGCCGTATCGCCACGGAGTCCACATATAGTCCATGAGGGTTTCGTTCCTTTTCCGCTTTCGCGCTTCATCGTGTCAGCGGTACGATTTTCTCCAGCTTATCGCCCTCACGCCTGAAGCCGATCAGGAAAAATTCCGGTGCGCGCGAAGCCGGTATCAACCTGATCCCTTTGGGAACCAGGCTCCTTTCGCCTCTGGCCTCACGAAAGGCGAAAATCCTTCGATTGACGCTGCAAACCTCCAATTGCTACACTCGGAGGCGTAGCTTCCTGCGCGGATTTCAGCAGTGAGTTGCGGCCGCCCCCAGCACGCCGTGTCCTGCCGAGCGTTCCCAGGCAGATCGGGAGCAACCCGTAAGCACAAGGGCCCGGAGTCAGGCCTTTCTGGCAGAGTCTCCAGGCAATTGGACTGCGGTGCGCTTTTGGCAGACAGCGTTGATGGCTGCGGTCCGCATTCTCAGTCGCGCGGAGCCCCCCGGTCACAGGCTTCTAAAGCCCCGCCGGAGCCCGGATTTCCGGAGCTGGTTAACGATGGCAAACGTCCTCAATCCCAAACCCGAGAGCACAACCCTGAACACCGAATTCGAAACCCCAACGCTTGAACCTGCGACGGAGCTTGAGCAGCCGTCGTTCGAATCCACGTCCACACCCGAGACCCCCGACACCGTCGAAGTACCCGCACTGGACGCCGATGCCCCAACCCTGCCTGCAGTTGATGCCGCGCCCGAGGCCGCTCCTCCCGCCGTGGCTGAGCCCGTGGCAGAGGACCAGACCCTCGAAGCAGAACCTGTGGCAGAGCACCAAATAGCCGAAGCGGAACCCGTGGCAGAGCACCAGGTAGCCGAATCAGAACCTGTGGCAGAGCACCAAATAGCCGAAGCGGAACCTGTGGCAGAGCACCAAATAGCCGAAGCGGGACCCGTTGCCGCCTCCCCGCCTCCGGTTCGCGTTTTCGAGCCACATACCCCGACCGAAGTTGAGGATTTCTCCGCGGCACTCGAGGCTTTCGAGCGCGAGCAGGCCGCCGAGGCGGCCGCTGTCGAGGCTTATGGCGACAAGATCGTTCCCGGCAGGGTCATCGAACAGCGGGAGAAGTTCCTCGTTGTCGATGTCGGTCTCAAGTCCGAGGGCCTGGTGCCTCTCGAGCAGGTCACCGATCATACCGGTGCCGTCCGCTTCCAGCCCGGCGACGAGATCGAAGTCGTCATCGAGCGCGAGGAGCCCGAAGGCGGCTACCTGGTCAGCTTCGAGCGCGCCCAGCGCCTTCGCGTCTGGGACACCATCGAGCACGCCGCTGCCGATAAGACTCCTCTGACCGGCACCGTCGTCAGCCGCGTCAAGGGCGGCCTTACCGTCGACATCGGCATCAAGGCCTTTCTGCCCGGTTCCCAGCTCGAAATCCGTCCCATTCGCAATCTCGACGGCTACGTCGGCCAGCAGATTGAGGTTCGGGTCATCAAGCTCAACAAAAAGCGCGGGAACGTGGTCGTCAGCCGCAAGGAGATCCTCGAAGAGGATCTCAACTCCAAGCGCTCGGCTACCATGGAGCATCTCGCCGAGGGTTCCATCCTCACCGGCACCGTCAAGAACCTCACCGACTATGGCGCCTTTGTCGACCTGGGCGGTATCGACGGTCTGCTCCACATTACCGACATGAGCTGGGGTCGCCTTACGCATCCCCGCGACCTGGTCAACGTCGCTGACGAAATCCAGGTGAAAGTCCTCAAATTCGACAAGGACAAGCAGCGCGTTTCGCTCGGCTTCAAGCAGCTTACCCCCGACCCGTGGCTCGACGCCCAGGAGCGTTATCCGATCGGCGCCAAGGTCCACGGCCGCATCCTCTCCGTCACCGACTACGGCGCCTTCGTCGAGCTGGAGCAGGGGATTGAAGGGCTGGTTCATCTCTCCGAGATGACCTGGTCCAAGCGCCTCAAGCACCCCTCGAAGCTCGTCAAGCAGGGCGACATGGTTGACACGGTCGTGCTGGCCGTCAACCCGGCAGATCGCCGCATCTCCCTCGGCATGAAGCAACTGCTTGAGAATCCCTGGGAGAACCTCTCCGACCGCTATCCCACCGGGACGGTCGTCGAAGGCCGCGTGCGCAATCTCACCGACTTCGGCGCCTTCATCGAAATCGAGGACGGCATTGACGGTCTCGTTCACGTCTCGAACCTGAGCTGGACCAAGCGCGTCAAGCACCCCTCGGAAGTGGTGAAGAAGGGCGAAAAGGTGAAGGCCGTCGTTCTCGGTGTCGAGCCGCAGAACCGCCGCCTGTCGCTGGGCATCAAGCAGATGCAGCCCGACGTCTGGGAGAGTTTCTTCGCCAGCCACCGCGTGGGCGACACCGTCCACGGCAAGATCCTGCGCACCGCCCAGTTCGGGGCGTTCGTTGAGATCTCCGAGGGCATCGAGGGCCTTTGCCACATCTCCGAGGCCGGCGAAGGGGAAGAAGGACGCGCCAAGCTCGAAACGGGCCTGGAGCACGACTTCAAGATCATCAAGATCAACGTCGAGGAGAAGAAGGTGGGCCTCAGCCTCCGCGCCATGAGCCGCAACGTTCCTCGCGTCACTGTGGAGCACTACAAGGAAGGCACCCACAAGGCGCCTGTCTCCAGCTCCACCACCACGCTTGGCGATCTCATCAACTGGCGCAAGGGCGAGCGGTAAAAGATCGACGCTTTGAAAGGGCACGGCTTCAGCCGTGCCGAAAACACGGCAAGAAAGAATGATTATCGGCCACCCTCCGGGGTGGCCGTTCTGTTGGTCGGCTTCTTCTCTGGCGACGTTCATAGCTTGTCATTCTGAGCGAGCGCAGCGAGCGGAAGAATCCGCGGGTGCCTTTCCGTCAAATTACCTTCCCCTCAAAGCGCCCCTGCGCGGCGGCGGGCTCCCGTTGAGTCGCGCGTTGCGCCGTCATTTTGTGTCGCGCTCGATTGCCACAAAGCAGTAGGCATCCCCAATGTCGGGAACGTCCTTTTCAAAGGCCCACTTGTGGCCCTCTTTTTTGCCTACATAGCCCCAAATCTCGTCTACCTGCACGTCATGCACGTCTAGGCCCTTCAACTTCTCATCCATGAGCCTCTGGCAGCGTTCACCGGCTAGGACGAGTAACCGCAGGATGGTATCGCGGTGAACGCCAGTCACGCGCTCCACGCTGCGAACGCTCATGCCTTCCAATAGCAAGCGCAGGAGATTCTCTGCCTTATCGAGAGGCAGACGCATCTCGTCTAGCGGGCGCTGGTGATCTTCGGTGTAGGTTTTGCTGCACTGATTGCAGCGGAAGCGCTGTAGACCGTTTCTATGCTTTCCGAAGCGCTTGCATTGACTCTGGCAGTTGTGGCAGGTCATGGCTTTTTCCTTGAAACCACAACCTGATTGCCGGATAATGAATTTGCGGGTTCATCGCGGCGCAAGCTAAGGCGAATGCGAAAGTCGCCTCCGGGGTTTATAATCGCGCCGTCGAAAAAACCAGGAAGCAAGCTGATGGCAATCTGTGCCTACAGCAGGGTGGCTTATCGCTGAAGGCAACCTGCAGCAATCTCGAAGAATGGAGAAAATCATATGAGCGGCGCCGGGTTTGAAATCACCAGAAGAAAATTCGTGTCCGTGGGCTCTGCGGCGATCGCAGCTCCGGCTCTAATGAATGTCGCGGGAAAAGTCCCGGAGGTGAAAGCGGCCGACAGGACATACGACTTCATTGAGAAGAAAGATTGCGACATCGTCGTTCTTGGCGGCGGCGGAAGCGGCTTGGTGGCCGCGGTCCGGGCAGCGCAGCTGACGGGCAAAAAGGTGATTGTCCTTGAAAAGGATGGATCGACCGGAGGGGCCGGCCAGTATGCCGGCACCATCCGCACCTTCGGCAGCAAATGGCAGAAGAAACGCAATCTGCCGGATACGTTCGCGGAGTATGCAAGGGGCATGATGGATCTGGTCTACTGGCGGCTGGATCACAAGCTGGTGCTGAATTGCCTCCAGGGCACAGGGCAATTCTTTGACTGGCTGTGCGAGCAGGTCGGCGATATTGAAGATATGTTCTTCGCCGGTCAATATAGCGCGGCGGGCAAGAACGATCCGGTGGGCCCTCAGATGGACAGGACCAAGAAACGCATCGGACGTTTCATCATGGAGATCATGAAGGACAAGTGTAAGACCTACAACATCGAGGTTCTTACAAAGCATCCGGCGGTGGATGTAGAAATGAAGAATGGCAAGATAGCTGCCGTAATTGCGAAATCGGAATCCGGTTATATCCGCGTGGCCTGCAAGTCCTGCATCATGGCCATCGGGAGCTGGATAAACAATGAAGAAATTGTGAAGAAATATGCCCCGAAGTTCGTCGGCATGAAGCAGTACATGGACCCCAGCTTCCACATGAGCCCCAGCTACACGGGCGACGGCATCCCCCTGGCTGAGAAGGCCGGAGCGTTTGTAGACTATGACAGCTTCTGCCTTCGTGTGATGGGTCCCATGTACGACTTTGCGCGAGATCAGGGAACGTCCACCGCTTTTCTGGCTATGGCGCAGTCGCCATTTATCATTACCGTTAATCTCAACGGCAAACGCTATTCGGCAGAACCGGTCGCCCATATCGGGCACTTCAGCGACGGCCATGTTCAGATCGGTCAGCCTCACGGGCAGTCTTACGATATCTTCGATGAAAACACTCTTGCCGCCGAATTCGCGCGCGCGAAATGCAGCAAGGATCCCAAAGATGCGGATTCCCTGGCATGTTATAACCTGACCTTCATGAAGCCCTTTGAGGAGCTTCGTCTCCCGGATAACATGGAGGAGATCCGAAGCAGCTTTGAAAAGGGCTTTCAGAAACGCGATGCCTTCATGTTCCGGGCCAATACTCTGGAAGAACTGGCTGCAAAGATAGGCGTCGATAAGAACAACTTCCTTGAGACTGTCAACAGATACAATGAATGCTGTAAAAACGGCGCTGATCTTGAGTTCTTCAAGCGGAAAGACGCCCTTGTCCCAATTAACAAACCGCCCTATTATGCGCTTTTCGGCAAGCTGATGACCGACGGAGCCTTTGGCGGCGTTCGCGTCAACCCGGAGATGCAGGCATACAAATCCGATGGGAGCCTCGTCGAGGGCCTGTATGTGACCGGTGATTTCGCCACAGGCAGGCATATCAACCTGGGCGGCGTCAAGATGCAGGTGCTGAATGACATATCCTGGGCGCTATCCAGCGGCTTCCTGGCTGGCACGAATGCCGGCAAGTATATCGAAAGCCTCGGTTAAACGCCCGAAAGCTGCCGTGGTCTCCCGCCCTTCGCTTCGCGAAAAAAGCTTTGTAAGAAGGGCACGGCTTCAGCCGGGCCGCAAATGACTGAAGAATTGAGCGGGCTTTAGCCCCTGAGGAGATTGGTTTCTCGCAAGAGAACCGGACGAAAAGCCCGCTCACCGAGAAAACTCGCTGATTTGCCAGGCGTGCCCCGTGCGGTGTTCGCTGTAAAATGCCGGTATGAACTCGCCATCACCATTGCGCCGCCGTTCCAAGACGCCCCCTCCCGGCGAAACCGGCCAGGAAGCTCTCTACTTGCGCTCGCTCAGCGAACGCCAGGTCGTTGTCTCCGTCAAGCTGCGTGACGGCGAAACCGTGCGCGGCTGGATCGAATACTTTGACGAGTCCATGCTTCGGCTTACGCGCGAGGGGAAGGCCAACCTGTTCATTTATAAGTCCCAGATTCGCTCCATCAGCGAAGTGGGCGCGACGCGCCGGCTCCGCTCCGCGCCTAAGGAAACGCCTGCCGCCGAAGGTGCGGCCTCGTGAGCTCAGCCGAAAGCGCTCATTTGACCTGGGTTTCCGCCGCCTCTGACATCGCGCGCGAGGCCGGCGCACAGCTCCGTGAGTTCTTTGCGCAGGGCGTCGAAACCGAATACAAAGGCGACGTCGATCTCGTCACCGTGGCCGACCGCGCGGCAGAGAAGCTGCTGCACGAGCGGCTTGGGGAGGCCTTTCCCGACCACGGCATCTACGCCGAAGAGGGCACGCGCGAACGCCTTGATAGCGAATACCGCTGGTACGTTGACCCGCTCGACGGCACCACCAATTTTGCTCACGGCTTCCCGCACTTCTGCGTTTCCATGGGCCTTGAGCACCGTCCCGCGGGCACCGCGCCTGAAGAAGACGGCACTCTGCTGGCCGCCGTCCTCTACGACCCGCTGCGCGACGAACTCTTTACCGCTGAGCGCGGCCGTGGCGCATGGCTCAATGGGCGCCCCATTCACGTCTCCGGCACGCGCGATCTGGCTGAGTCGCTCGTGGCCACGGGCTTTCCCAGCCGCAAGCGCCATCAGAACCCCAATGCTCACTTCTACCAGGAGTTCACCCTGCGCTCGCACGGCGTGCGCCGCGCCGGCTCGGCCGCCCTCGACCTGGCTTACGTCGCCTGCGGCCGCTTCGAAGCCTTCTGGGAGTTCAAGCTCAATCCCTGGGACACGGCAGCCGGCATTCTCCTCGTCCTCGAATCCGGGGGCCGCGTCACCGGCTTCTCCGGAGACCCCGTCCGCCTCGACAGCCGCGAAGTTCTCGCCTCCAATGGTCTCCTCCACGCCGAGCTGCTCGGCTTCTTCGCCGAGATGTTCGCAGGCCGCAACCTGGCGCCCATCCCCACTCCCCAGGAATACGCCCGCCGCCGCGCGGCCCGGCAACAAAATGCCAAGGCCTGAGAGCTGACTGCTGGCAACCAGCCATCGGCCGCGGAGCAGCGACTGCTGAAAACTGACCACCGCCACTGCCGCTGCCGGTTCATTCAGAACATCCAGTGATGCAGCGAAGGACGACGCAAGTGATCCTGGCCGTGTAATACTACGGGCACCATATCTTTGAATGCTGAAATCGGCCTCATCGCATACAACGATGAAAAGGGGGATTACATCGTGCGAACGCTTGGCTCCATGATTATGGCCGGCTTTGCGCTTCTATCTTTGCCTGGCTTGGCGCAGAGCAAATTTGTAGGCTCCGAGAAATGCAAGTCTTGTCACGAGCAAATCTATGAGACCTGGCAGGAAAGCACGCATTCGAGAGCAGTTCAGGAAGTAACTCCCACCCATAACAATGTAATTGCCCAGTGGAAAGGCACGGTGAAGCTGAAGTCCGGCAACATACCCGAACAAACGATCAAACTAGATCGTGGTCCAGATGGAGAGTTTCTGGTGACTCTGATAGATTTCAAGGATTCGACCAAAGAGACAACTTATAAGGTTCTTCGCACCCAGGGCGCCGGATCGATGAAAGGACAGAACTACTATACAAAGATCGGCAACAATTACTATGTTTTACCCATCTATTGGGAGACCATTTCGTCAAAGTTCATTCCGGCTTCTTTTGAGATGTGGTACAACGACGATGGAAGCCTGAAGCAGCCCCCCGTTGAAAGATCCTGGGAGATGACTTGCGCAAGCTGCCACCAGACCGGGCTTGAATATAAGAAGGTGCAAGACGGCTATGAGGCAACTTACAGCGACTTGAGCATCGCATGCGAAAAATGTCACGGGCCGGGTTCTGAACATGTCAAGCATCCCTCTGCAAAGGGCAAGATCGTCAACCCCAGGAACCTTGACTATGAGCGGGGACTGGATGTTTGTAATCAATGCCATGCCACGCAAGGAAGGAGCGTGCCCAAAGGCACATTCAGGGGCGCATGGAACGAAGAGAAGAACGTTGGCTTCATGCCCGGTGAAGTTCTGAGCGATTATATGCAGTCCGGCGGAATGCCTGGTTCTTCCGGCATGAGCAAGCTCAGCGCACGTGACGGCTATCATTCGCTGGCAGCCAGCAAACATTTCGAAGCCAAGACAAGCTGCTTCGACTGCCACAGCCCTCATGGTGGGCCGGTAACGGCAAATCTGAAGAGAGGCGATATGGATAACAGCCTCTGCCTTTACTGCCACGGAAAAGAAACGGCGTTTGCGACCCCTGATGCCATCATGAAGCACACAAAGCACAGCTATGACCCTGATATGAAGGGGACAAGCAGATGCACGTCCTGCCATACGGTCCAAAGCCGGCGCATGAGAACACCCTCTATCAACGGAATGCCCGGCGGGATGGGTGGCATGATGGTGGGTTTTCTGGGAGTCTCAAAGCCGCAACAGAGCCTGGATGCTTTTAAGGCCAACCCCAAAACTGTATCCACCAACGCCTGCAATAAATGCCACAAAGACTGGAGCGGCAGCGAAGAGGGATACAGAAAGGGCGTCGAGGCATACAAGACACTCTTCGGGGAGTAGGGCGTGATGCCATCAGTTCTCGGCCTGCGGCCAGGCCCTCAACTTTAGCGATGCAAACAAAAGCGGTGCCTCCCGGATCTCGATTCTTTAAGATCCGGAAGACCGCCGCCTTCCTATTCCTATTCCCTATTCCCCTGTTTCACCCAAGGATTGCGGCCAGGTCCTGCTCAGCCGTTGTTGTAGGCATAAGATTGAATTTCTCGTGGAGCAGATTGAGCACGCTCGGCGACAGGAAGGCCGGCAGTGTGGGACCGATGCGGATGTTCTTGACGCCGAGCCACAACAGCGTGAGCAGGATCGCCACGGCCTTCTGCTCATACCAGCTCAGGACAAGCGAAAGCGGCAGATCGTTAACGCCGCAGTTGAAAGCCCCGGCCAGCGCCTGCGCCACCTTCAGAGCTGAATAGGCGTCGTTGCACTGGCCCATGTCCATGAGCCGGGGCAGGCCGCCCAGCGTGCCGAAGCTCTGCTGCATTTTGTTAAAGCGGAACTTGCCGCAGGCCAGCGTCAGAATCACGCAATCGGTCGGCACCTTCTCAGCAAATTCGGTGTAATAGCTGCGGCCGGAGCGGGCGCCGTCGCAGCCGCCAATCAGGAAAAAGCGCTTCAGAGCGCCGCTCTTTACCGCATCGATCACAACCGGAGCCACGCCCAGCACCGCGTCGTGGCCAAAGCCGGTCATAGCTTCGGGAACGGCCGGCTCGTCCTCGGCAAATCCCGGAGCCTTCAGCGCCGCCTCGATCACCGGCGCGAAGTCTGCCCCCTCGATGTGAGAAACGCCCGGCCACTCAACTGGTCCTGCCGTGAAGATCCGTCCCTTGTAGCTTTCCTTCGGTTGCTGAATGCAGTTCGACGTCATGAGAATCGCGCCGGGGAATTGTGCGAACTCGCTCGCCTGATCGACCCACGCGCCGCCCCAGTTGCCCACCAGGTGCGGAAAAGCGTTGAGCTTGGGGTAGCCATGCGCCGGCAGCATCTCGCCGTGCGTGTAAATGTTGATGCCCTTGCCTTCGGTTTGCAAAAGTAACTGGTACAGATCGTGGAGATCGTGGCCCGAGATCAGAATCGCCTTGCCCTGTTTGCCATGGAGCCGCACCGGCGTGGGCCGTGGCGAGCCGAAGGTTTCAATATGCGCGCGGTCGAGTTGCTCAAGTACCTGGAAATTGAGTTCGCCGGTCTTGAGCGCCATTCCCAACAGATCTTCTGCGCTGTTCTTTTCCGTCAACCGCGAGAGCAGTTCGTGTATGACGGCGTAGCTTTCGGGAGTGCTTGAGCCGAGCGTCATCGCGTGATAGGCGTATGCAGCCACGCCTTTCAATCCATAGATCACCAGCTCTTCCAGATTTTTGATCTCGCGGCCGTCTGCGGCAAATGAGAGCGAAATGAGTTGCTGGCGTCCCTGGGCGAGCAGTTTCTCGCGGTCTGCCGCGGGTTGAAATTGCGCCGGTCCCGTGATCGTTTCCGCGGCAACTCCGTCCTCTTGGGCCGCCCGCTCGTAGAGGGCGCGAGCGGCATCACGAACCTCGGCAGCCCGGTAGACAAGCTCGGCCAATGCGTCTTCGTCGAAATTCACGTTCGTGAGAGTGGAAAAAATCGACTCCAGGGTAAACGCGTCGATTTCCGGATCGCGGGCGCCAAGCTTTGCGGCCCGATGGGCGTACTGGCTGATGCCTTTGGCTGCGTGGATGAGCAGATCCTGCAACGTGGCTGAGTTTTCGTTCTTTCCGCAGATGCCTATCGCCTGGCACCCGGCTCCTTGAGACGTCTGTTCGCACTGGTAACAAAACATGGATTTAAACCCTTTCTGTTTTTTGGTTAGGAATGATAACGGTTCAAGCTTAGGGAATCTTCTCCCCGAAAGAAGCGACTTAAGTCACTGTCAGGATGATTTCTTACTCCGGAGTTCGGCTTCGAGCGCAATAGCTTGCGGGAAGAGCAGGTCGTCTTCCAGGTGCACATGCTGCCGGAGATCCTTTGCGAAAGCTGCAAGGCTCTGATGGAAGGCTGTATTCCTCGCGCAGGCCCATTCCGGCGGCTCAAATTCGTTGGTGAGACTGCGCAATTGCGCGATGATCGCTTCGGCGCTCTCGTGCTCGCGCATCATGGCGGAAACCGGCGCCATCACGGACCAGAAGCACGCATGCGGCGCCGCAGAACCGTCCGTCGCCGCTTCCTCGAGCCCGGCGATGTAAGGGAAGAGAATCTGTTCCTCTTTCTCAAGGTGCGCAAACAGGTCTTCGCGAAGCTGCTCGATCAGCCGCGCCACTGTCGCGAACTGCGGCGCCTTCTCGCCATGCTTGGCGGCGATTCTCTGCGACAGCTCCGCAAAGCGGGGCAACTCGCGGCGGACCGTCTGATGGTGAGTGCGGACGATATGCTGAATCAGCCGGGCGAGTGAGGCGTTCTCAACATCCGGCGCCACTGCGCCCTGAGCCTGCGATTCGGCGTCGGCGAGCTTTTCAAGCACCTGATTGGTCGACAACTGCAATTCCGCGCATGCGCGCGCGAGCTCAGTGTCGCCCTGCGCGCAAAGATTGATTTCAAAGCGCTCAAGCACTGCGGCGGCAGACGGCGAGGCCGCGACGATCTCGCGTATGGATTGTGTTCGAGTGGCCATGTTTACTCTCCAACTTCGACGTTAGAGAGGTTTGGGCCGAGCCACAGCGACTTTAGTCACTCATCGGGCGATCTTTCTGATCCCTGTTCCCTGATCCCTGTTTCTCTCACGAGTCGAGCTGCGCTCTCAGGCCCTTCAGGTCTCGTATGGCGATCTGCCGCGCATCCACGTCGAGAAGACCTTCGGCCTCGAGGCGCGTGAGATTCCTTGAGATCAGCTCTCGCACGGTTCCGAGCTGATTGGCCAGTTCCTGGTGGCTCGCCGGCAGCAGGAATTCGATTCCCCGGTCCGTCTTCTTTCCCTCGCTCTCGGCCAGCTTCACCAGCATGGCGATGAGCCTCTGGCGGACGGTGGTGAACGACAGATCTTCAATGATGTTCACCAACTGCCTCAGCCGCGCGCCCACCACGGAGAGCACCCTGAGCGCGACCTCGGGATGCTCTATGCAGTAGGCGTGAAAATCACGCCGCGAGATGAAGGCAATTTCCGTGTCTTCGGTCGCCATGGCCGAGGCCGGGTAGGGTCCGCCATCGAAGGTTGGCAGTTCAGCCACAGATTCGCCGGGGCCATTGACGCCGAGCACCTGTTCCCGGCCATTCACCGAGGTTTTGAAGATGCGGATTTTACCCTTCGCTATGATGTGCAGCCCGCTGCAGGGCTCGCCTTCTGAGAACAGCAACTCGCCGGCGTTGAAAAGCTTGCGAACGGTACGGGCAGCCAGCGCCTGCAACTCTTCGCGCGAAAGGTTGGCAAGCAGCGAGGCCTTTCCAAGCACGGAAATAAGATCGGTGCGGGATGTGATCACGGAACGATTTTACAGGAGCAAATTTGCTTCATCGCTCTCTGACCCTTAGTGCCAGTTTCTTGTTCTCTGCTCTCTGTTCTCTGATCTCTGTTCTCTGATCTATGGGACGCGCGCGGCCATCAGAGTGGAGGCGGAAGAAGAGGCAGTTGCGGCGGTGGCGGGGGTGGGCCTCGTCGTTCGATCGCGGCTCGGGCCCGTAGAGGGAAGGGCAGCGTTCTTCGGTGTTGCGGCCTTGTGAACGACGGCAGGCGCGGGCACGTAGCTGCGATAGACGCTGATGTGGAAGCAGGCCTGCTCGAACTCCTCTTCAACGTCGATCTTGCCCTGGGCCTCGAGCGCGAGCAGATGGCGGCGCATCCACTCGAGCTCCTGGGGGCTGAGCCCGTCCTTGGCAATATCCACCGCGGCCCCCATGATGTGCGGGCTGATGATCTCGCCTTCAGCCGGGGCGGCGTTGGGGTTGATGGCGATGAGCTGCTTCTGGTAGTCGACCGTTCGGACGGCGGAGGTGACCACGAGAGGGCGGCGAAAGGCGGCCTGGTGGGTGCGCGCAAGATCGGAAAGAAAGAGCGCGGTCCAGGGCCGGCAAAAGCGGTGGGCGGCGGGCAGATCGGCGTTCACGGCAAGAGCCGCCGAGGCGGGAAGGGGAACAAGAAGCTTGTGGGCGATGCGGGCCGAGAGGTCGTCCTCGTCCAGGATGCGCTCAAGCTGGTCGGCGGCGAGGCGCTGATTTTGGCGCAGGAGCGAGGCCGTCGAGCCGCGGAGCGAGGACGCCGTGGGGTTGAGGTCGACGCGCAGCGTGGCTGGCGTCGGCGCGAGGCCGGCCGATGACTCGGCAGGCGAATCGGGATTGGGAGAGGAGGCAGAACCTGATGGATGGGCGAGGGCCGCGGGCGCCGATGCAGCCGGAGCGAGCGCGGGCGCGGCCGCGGCCGCGGCCGCGGCGAGTGCCGTTAAAGCGAAGGCCTCAGGAGCGAATGCAGGCGGAGAGGATGCAGTCGGCGCTGACGGGGCTAAAGCGGTTGCGGCCGGAGTGGATGAAGGCAGAGAGGAAGGAGAAGCGTTAAAGGGCTTCCGAGCAGGATGCGAGGACGGAGGCCGCTGCGCGTCCGGGCAGGAATTCGAGAAGGCTAGCTCCCTGCGGGCGGCAGCGCGGCCGGCGGCGTAACCCTTGCGGTAGCCGGCACGATACCCGGCTGCGGGGAGGGCAGGTTTGCGCGAGGGGGCTCGTTTGGAGTGCTCGACGTCCGAGCGGCGGTGGGAGCCGGGATGCAAAGAAGAGATGCGCGCCGCGGAAGCACGCGGAGGGGACGTCGGCGTGGGAGCGTCAGGCCGGGCGGACACGGATGCATGCACGGCGGCCGGGGCTGCGGCCAGCGTGGCGAGCAACAGAAGCTGAAAACCGATCCCGCGCATGAAGGAGCGCGGACAGTAGCTGAGCAAATTCAGTTTAAGGCGGTGCAACCCGTTATAGAAGTGCCGATCAAGATGCGGATTCGTCTGATAATGCGCAGCGAGCTTCGGCGCAACAGGGGCTGCACGTGAAGTCTCGCCAGTTTCTTGTCCGATGGGGCGGGAAAAGGGAAGTCAATGTTGCCGAAAAAGTTTTGGGGCCGGACGAAGCCGGCCCCAAATTGGTTGAAAAGACGTTCTGGTCTTAGAAGGTCAGGCGCAGCGCAAACTGCATCTGCCGCGGGTTGGAACCGGTCGCTGTGGCTATGATGGCTCCGAACGGCCCTCCTGGACCGCCGCCCATCCCTGTTCCGGGAAGACCGAAGTTAGGCGTATTGGTGACGTTGAAGCCCTCCGCCCGGAACTGGATCTTCATCTGTTCATGGATCGGGAACTCCTTGCCGATCGACAGATCCCAGTGCTGTGCATGAGGTCCATACAAGCTGTTGCGCCGTTCGTTGCCGTTCGATCCGTACTGGTTTGGGACAAAGGCGTCAGTATCGAACCACTCACCTATGGTTGGGTGGGAGAGTTTCGGATTGGCAATCACGTCGGGACGATCACCGTGCGGGCCGAGTTGGCCACTGTTGCCGGCCGTTCCCGGCGGGCCGCCCGGAGCAGTGACAACGATCGGCAATCCGGTTTGCCAGGCTTCCACTGTATTCACGGCCCAGCCCTTGGCAACTGCTCCGAGCACGCCGGTCGCCGTCTTGGCGAAAGGAAGGTTGTAGCTGAGCATGACGGTTACGCGGTGGCGCACATCCTGGTCGCCGGTGCCCCAGTCATAGCTCTTCCAGCCGTCGGCAATGTACTTGTACCCACCGCCGGGCTCATCCTCGTAGCAAGCCTGGTTGCAGTTCGGAACGCCTCCCCCAGGGCCCTCGATGGGCGCCTGGGTGTTGTTGGTGACGTGAGACCAGGTCCAGTTGGCATTGCCTGTCAGGCCCTTCGCCAGTTGACGCCGGAATGAAAGTTGCATCGCGTTGTAGATCGACCTGGCTGTGCTCTCCCAGGTATTTGCAGTGAAGCTGCCGGGCAGGTTCGTATAGGGCGCAACGCAATTCTTTGATGTATCGACTGGCGTTACCCCCGTGGGAACACAGGTGATGTAAGACTGGACGTTGGGCAGCGACGGAAGCCGCGTGCCGTAGTTGCCCACGTAGCCCAGTGTCACAACATTGACGCCGAGTTGCTTCTCCAGTTGCAGGCTGTATTGCTGCGTCCGGGCCGGATAGAAGTCGGAAGCCATGAAGATGTCTTGCTGCCCGGCATAATTGGCGGTATCGGTCGCCTGAGTTGTATCGTATTTCGGCACGGGGATGCTGTTCGTGGCGAGGTCGACGTAGCCGTTTTCCGATGCATTGGGGCAAGCGAGCGTCCCTGGGGGCCCGCTGTTGGCACAACTGAAGGTATAGGCAAAAGGCGCATTGTTCAAAGCCGCGTTGGGACCTTGCCCCGTCGGGAAGTAGGAGATCCCGTAGCCTCCGCGCAGAACCATCCCGTAGGGCAGGCTCCAGGCAAAGCCTATGCGTGGCTGAATGTCCAGGAAGTCGGTATTGACCCCGGCTGTTTTGCTGCTGTGGTTGGCGCCCAGCAGATCGGGCGAGACGATGAGACCCGTATTCAGATCAAAGTTGGAGATGAGCCCATCGGTTTCCGTCATGGGGCTGAAGATGTCGTAACGAATTCCCAGGTTGAGCGTCAGCGACGGCTTCACCCGCCAATCGTCTTTCACGTAGCCGCCCGGCTCCCAGTAGCGGTAGTGCGGGTTAACGGTTTCCTGGTTTCTGCTGACTCCGGCGGCCATTCCCTCCAACAGGTCGCCCAGGGGGTCGCCCGTCAATGAGCCGTCGAAGGTGATCGTGCCTTGTGCGTTGAAGCTTTGCACACGGTACACCTGGCGGCGGGAGAGGCTCACCCCGGTTTTGACGCTGTGGGCCCCGTGGGTCCAGGTCAGGGCGCCCGTATATACGAATGTGTTGTTGATGTCGAACAAGGGGGTGAATCCGCCGTCGCCAATCCCGGAGATCGCATAACCCCTGGAATAGCTGATTCCCGCCATTCCATACCCGCCGCCGCCGAGAGGCACATTCGAGCAGTCAGTGGTGTCGCACACAATGCCGAGCTTCGTGCCCGCGTTCAAGCCGTTGAGCGTAAGGTTCTGGTTGTTGAAGCGCAGATAGGAGGCCTTCAATTCCAGCAGAAGATTGGGCCGGAAGATATGCGTGTAGCCGATACCGAGCTGACCCATGGTCTCATGCGTATCGCCCGTGGCGCCGTTGCCGGCTCCGGAGATCGGCCCGCCGGGATAAATCGTCTGGGAGCCGACTACGACCCCGGGATAGGATCCGGCGAGCCAGGTGAAGACTTTATTCAGCGAGAACCGCCCATACAACGAGTCCTTGTCGTTGAAATGCTGGTCGACTCGCACGTCCGCCGTGTGGCTGAACTGCGTCCTGTTGGGTACGGAGACAAAGTTGTAGCCGGTACATCCTTCGCAGTTTGGCAAAGGATAAAGTTGCATCAGGGTTTTGCCAAGCGCAGAGATACTACCGTGGGGGACAACTACGGAACCAATGGTTACATCGTTCCCGGCCTTCAGATCCGACTGCTCCTGCGCCGTCGGCACTGTGCTGGTAGAAGTGTAATAGCCCGAGATTTGGCGGAAACCCTCATAATCGCCGAAGATGAAGGTCTTGTTCTTCCGGATGGGGCCGCCGAAGCTGCCGCCAAACTGGTTCTGGCGCAATTCATTCTTATTGGCCTGACCCACCGCGTCAAAATAGTCACGCGCATCGACGACATCGTTGCGCAGGAACTCGTAGGCGGAGCCGTGGAGATTGTTGGTGCCGGATTTGGTGATGATATCGACCACGCCGCCCACGGCGCGGCTGTATTCGGCGCTATACAAATCCGTTGACACCTTCACTTCCTGAATGGCGTCGATCGATGGCTTCACGCCCATGGTGCCGACAAACCGCTCGTTGTTGTCCATGCCGTCGATCAGGTTGCTGTTGTAGATGTCCATCTGGCCGTTGGCCGAGTAGGCGCTGGTCTGGCGCCGGTCGGCGTCGCGGGTTCCGTTGGAGATCGAGTTCTGCACGCCGGGGGTAATACCGGCCGAATACTGGACAAGCTCCGTCAGGTTGCGCCCATTGAGGGGCAAGTCTTCAACCGAGGTTGGAGAGACCAGCGTGCCGACCGTCGAATCGTCGGTTTGCAGACCCTGAACCTCTGAGGTGGAAACTTCCACCGTTTCGCTGGCTGCGCCGAGGGCCAACTTGGCTTCCACGCGCATGCGGTCGCCCGCCGCCAGGGTGACGTCTTTCTCGACGAAGGTCTTAAATCCCTTGGCTTCGACGGTCACCTTGTAGGTGCCGATTTGAAGCGCGGAGATGACGTAGTCGCCGTTGGCGCCCGACTGCACCGAGCGAGTGATCCCGGTGGCAGTGTTCAAGGCCGTGACCTTGGCATTCGGAACCACCGCTCCACTGGGATCGGTCACCGTGCCGAGCACATCTGCCGTGCTGCCTTGCGCTTGTGTTGTGCGCGGGACCAGAAGCGCAAAAAGTCCCGCCAATGCCGCGAAGGCGAGCAGGAAACGGATCCCGGATCCCGCTCGAAACTCATGTTTGCGTTCCATCCTGGATATCATGCAGATTCCTCCAAACTCCATGGAATGTTGGTATCTTGGCCCGTTCTTGGGGCTTGCGCCGGCACGTAACAACCTGTGATCTGATCTTTAGCTGCGATCAACGTAAGCCAGCGCCCAGCCAACCAATTGCCGAATCGTGAGTCGAATGACTTCTACTGGAGATTCACGCGGAAAATCCATTCTTCCGATGGCAGAGATCATATCTATGTGCGTAACAGACCGTCAACTGAAGATATTCTCAGATAGCTGCTATCTGTAGAACCGCTAGTAGAAGCATTTAGCAGAAGCACTCCCATGCCCGTCTCGCATGTTCTTGAAGACAAAACTACGCTTCAGCCCGATCCGCCCTTCGCGCGGCGCTTGCGCCTGTGGCCACCACAACGCCCGGAGACACTTTGGGGCCGGACGAATCCGGCCCCAATGGTTGAAGAAAGTTCTGTTTTAGTAGGTCAGGCGCAGCGCAAACTGCATCTGCCGCGGGTTGGAACCGGTCGCTGTGGCGGTAATGGATCCGAACGGTGGTCCCGGAGGTCCGCCGCCGGGGCCGCCGCCCTGTTGTGCTTGCCCAAATGCCGACGCCATACCGGTGCCAGGCAGGCCGAAGTTGGGCGTATTCGTGATGTTGAAACCTTCCGCGCGGAACTGCAGCTTCATCTCTTCGCGGATGGTGAAACTCTTGCCAACCGACAGATCCCAGTGCTGGGCGTGCGGCCCGTACATGCTGTTGCGGTGCACATCACCGTTCAAGCCGTCCGCCTGTTCGACGAAAGCGCAGGTGTTGAACCAGTTGCTAAGGGTCCTTATCTGGGTCGGCGCAGTGCAATTCGTGGAGTTGCCCGCAACCGTGCCGGCTTTCATGGGATTGGCAAGCTGGTCGGGACGATCGCCGTGCGGGCCGAGCTGGCCGCTGGGTCCGGCCGACCCCGGAGGGCCGCCCGGATCGGCAACGACGATCGGCAAACCGGTCTGCCAGGCTTCGACAGTATTGACGGCCCAGCCCTTGGCGATGGCTCCGAGAACGCCGGTCGCCGACTTGGCGAAGGGCAGGTTATAGCTGAGGATGACCGTTACACGATGGCGCACATCTTCGTCGCCATTGCCCCAGTCGTAGCTCTTCCAACCGTCGGCAACGTACTTCGGCGTGCCACCGGGTACGTCTTCGTAGCAGGACTGGTTGCAGTTCGGCACGCCGCCGCCGGGGCCTTCAATAGGAGCCTGGGTGTTGTTGGTGATGTGAGACCAGGTCCAGTTGGCATTGCCCGTCAGGCCATTCGCCAGCTGGCGACGGATGGAGAGTTGCATCGCATTATACACCCCGCTGGCCGTGCTCTCCCAGGTCGTCGCCGTGAAGCTATCCGGCAGGTTGGGATAAGGGAGACCTGCGTCGCAGTTTCGAGACGGGTCGATGACCGTCGCTCCTTGAGAGACTTCTTGCGGAGTCACACAGGTGACGAACGACTGGACATTAGGTAGCGACGAAAGCCGGGTGCCGTAGTTGCCCACGTAACCCAAAGTCACGACATTTACGCCAAGTTGCTTCTCCAACTGCAGGCTGTATTGTTGCGTCCGAGCCGGGAAGAAGTTGGAGGCCATATACCCCCCCTGCTGCCCGGCATAATTGGCAGTGTCGGTCGCCTGAGTGGTGTCATAGATCGCCCTTGGAATGCTGTTCGTTTGAAGGTTGACGTAGTTGTACGTAGTTGTACCCAGAACACGCGTAAGCGGAGTCGAGGATAGGGGGTTTTGAGCTGTCCCAGGGGACGCAACATCGGAGTAATTTGAACTAAAGCTGTAAGGCGCATTGTTCAAGGCCGAGCTTGGACCCTGCGCCGTCGGGAAGTAGGTGAGCCCGTAGCCGCCGCGAACCACCATGCCATGCGGCAGGCTCCAGGCAAAGCCGAAGCGAGGCTGAACATCGGCAAAGTCGGTATTGACCCCGGCTGTCTTGCTGCTGTGGTTGGCTCCCAGCAGATCCGGCGAAACGATGACACCCGACGCCAAATCGAAATTGGAGATATACCCATCGATCTCCGTCATGGGGCTGAAGATGTCGTAGCGGACGCCCAGGTTCAGCGTCAGCGACGGCTTGATCCGCCAATCGTCTTTCACATAGCCGCCCGGCTCCCAGAAGCGGTAGTGCGGATTCACGATCTCCTGCTGCCTACCGACTCCCGCGGCCGCCCCTAGCAGCAAATCGGCCAGGTCGTCGCCCGCAAGGTACGCCGGGGCCCCAGGAAGGTCAGCGTTCGGGTTCGGTATATCGCTGTAGGAGCCGTCGAAGCTGATGCCGCCCTGTGCGTTGCCGCTTTGCACACGGTACATCTGGCGGCGGGTAAGGCTCAACCCGGCCTTGACGCTGTGTGCGCCATGGGTCCAGGTCAGTGCGCCGTTATAAGTGAATGTGTTGTTGATGTCGAACAGTGGGGTCCAATGGCCCTCGCCGATCCCGGCGACCGCGCAATTATTACAAATGTTGCCCTGAGGACCATTAGCAGTGCTGGTGTTGCCTGAAAACTGGATTGCCGCCAGTCCGAACTCGCCACCGCCAACGGGCACATTCGCGCAATCCGTTGTGTTGCAGACAATGCCGAGATCAGTGCTCGCGTTAACGGGATTGACCGCGAGGTTCTGGTTGTTGAAGCGCATATAGGAGGCCTTCAACTCCAACAGCAGGCTGGGCTTGAAGATATGCGTGTAGCCGATGCCAAGGTGGCTTACCAGCTCATGGGAATCGCCGGTGGCGCCCATCGTGCCTGCGACCGGCCCGCCGGCATAGTAGGTCTTGCCGCCGACAGTGGCCGCGGGAAATGACCCGGCCAGGAAGGTGTGAACCTTGTTCCAGGAGTAGCGCGCGTAGACCGAGTCCTTGTCGTTGATGTGCTGGTCGACTCTCACGTCAAGCGTGTGGCTGAACTGGGTTCTGGCGGGAGCGGCGACAAAGTTGTTGCTCCCGCATGTGGTGCAGTTTGGCGCCGGATACAGGCTCAAGATAGCTTTGCCAAGCGCCGTCATCTGGCCAGGTTGAACCGTGATCTGGTACGGAATCGGAGTGCCGGGATTAGAAAGTGTGTCGTATTCCTGGAAGACGGCGTCGCCGGAAGCGTCATATGTTACAACCGGCACGACGCTCTGCGAGGTGTCGTAGCCCGAAACCTGGCGGAAGCCCTCGTAGTCGCCGAAGATGAAGGTCTTGTTTTTCCTGATGGGGCCGCCGAAGCTGCCGCCGAACTGGTTCTGGCGCAGCTCGTTCTTTTTCACCGTCCCCACGGTGTCAAAGTAGTCGCGGGCATCCACGGCATCGTTGCGGAGAAACTCGTAGGCGGAGCCGTGGAGATTGTTGGTGCCCGACTTGGTGATCACGTCGACCACGCCGCCCACGGCGCGGCTGTATTCGGCGCTATAAAGATCCGTTGACACCTTCACTTCCTGAATGGCGTCGATGGAGGGCTTCACGCCCATGGTGCCAACAAACCGCTCGTTGTTGTCCATGCCGTCGATCAGGTTGCTGTTGTAGATGTCCATCTGGCCGTTGGCCGAGTAGGCGCTGGTCTCGCGGCGGTCGGCGTCGCGGCTGCCGTTGGAGATCGAGTTCTGCACGCCCGGGGTGATGCCGGCCGAATATTGAACCAACTCGGTCAGGTTGCGCCCATTGAGAGGCAGGTCTTCAACCGAGGTTGGAGAGACCAGCGTGCCGACTGTCGAATCGTCGGTTTGCAGACCCTGAACCTCTGAGGTGGAAACTTCCACCGTTTCGCTGGCTGCGCCGAGGGCCAACTTGGCTTCCACGCGCATGCGGTCGCCCGCCGCCAGGGTGATGTCTTTCTGGACGTAGGTCTTGAATCCCTTGGCTTCGACGGTCACTTTGTAGGTGCCGATTTGAAGCGCGGTAATGACGTAGTCGCCATTGGCGCCGGATTGCACGGTGCGTGTGATCCCGGTGGCAGTGTTCAAGGCGGTGACCTTGGCATTCGGCACAACGGCTCCGCTGGGATCCGTCACCGTGCCGAGTACATCTGCCGTACTGCCTTGCGCCTGTGCTGCGCGCGGGATCAGAATTGCAAAGAATCCCGCCAGCACCGCAATGCCGAGCAGGAATTCAACGACTCGAAATGGGTGTTTGCGTTTGGTTTTGAGATTCATGTAATTTTCTCCATCCTCCATGGAATGTAAAGCTTGCATCTTGTAAAACGAGTGACGTCCGAGCACACATCAAGCAATGCCCATGCGGACACACAAACATTGCGCCTGCTTTGCAGCAAGTATTTTGCTTTTGGGAGTCCAAGGTCTTGCGCCGGCGCGTAATTCGTTCAGGGCCGTGATCTGAAGCTATCCGTGATCAACGCCTAGGACAACGAATCTACGCCCAGACACCCGCTCCACAATCGTGAGCCGCTACTCTATCCTGCGGCTTGCACGGAAGCGCAATTTTCCGATTGCGATCATGCTAATTACATACGTAACAATTCGTCAATAGAAATGTTCAAAATCCTCAAGTGTATCAATTTAAAAAGAAAAAGAGGCAAAAACCCGTAACACACTGTAAAACCAACGCTTAGCACCATGGAAAAATGTTGCCCATCTTTCTTCCGCCCGGCTTTGCTCATCCCATTTTCAAGCAGTTGCTATCCGCAAAACCGCTAGGCGAAACATTGACGGCTGTTCCGGCGGGGCGATACTGTTTCCTTTAGGTCCAAATACAGGCCGCGACTCTTCTGAAGGCACACAGATGGAGCAGTTGTGTTGCTCTCTGCTGCGGCGATCTTTCAACTTCGGTAAAACCGGAAAAATCGGTATCGCCTGGCGATATCGCACCTACTTGGAGAGACAGATTTATGAGGATACAGTTAAACCGCGGAGCAGGCTTGATTGCTCTGTGCGCTTCGGTTGCGCTTTTGGCTCCGGCCACGCGCGCAGTCAGCCAGGGACCGGGAGGACAACCGGCCGACCCAATGGTTGTAAAGGTCGTCGCCGGCGATGCTCTGATCGTCACTCAGACTACGAAACTGAAGAGCCTGAAAATTGAAGAGGGCGCCAACGTGGCCGCCCCGGCGGGCAAAAGCCTGACCATGACAATTAAAGGCGTGGAACGGGACATCAGGCCCGGCAAGTATACCGGCGACATCGTTCTGACGGTCACCGATCAGAACGTGGTGAAGTTCTCGGAGTCGATGATCCACCACTTCCGCCAGGCCATCTATCTGGACAAGGACGGCATTGTCGATGCCAAGTCGGTTCTGGACGCGGCCGGCAAGCCCAAGGTCAGCAACGGCGTTCTGACCGGCGCCAACGTCAAGTCTGAGGGCAAAAACTTCAATGGCATCCTGGTCACCGGCGGAACCTGGACGATCAAGGATCCGAAGTTGGAATTCGAAGGCAACGGCGATAACGACTTCGCCGGTTTCGGCGCGGGCATCATGTCCGACGGCAAGGACACCACGCTGATCCTGGATGGCGCCAAGGTCTCCACCCACGGCGCGGTGCGCACCACGGTGATTGCCAACAACGGCTCCAACCTGATCGTTAAGAACTCTGAAATCTCGTCCAGGACCGGCGTTCTGCCCTCCGATTACGTTTCCAACGTGACCCCGGGCGAGATGAAGGACGCTCCCTGGATGCTCGGCATCAGCGGCAACGTGCGCGCCACCAACCTGCTCGGCGACAACACTACGGCCACCTACATCAACGACAAGCTCTCCAGCGACGGCTGGGGCGTTCTGTCGATCGATTCTAGCCAGAACACCGTCCTGACGGCGATTAACAGCCAGGTCAATCTGACTGGCAAGGACGGCTACGGCTCCTACTCGATCGGTAATGCCACAAATCAGTTCTACGGCACAACCATTAATGTTCCCACCCACGGACTGATCATCACCGGCGGACACGGCTATTTCGGCGCCAGCACTCCGGAACTCCTCGCCAAGCTCAACACCGACCTCAAGCTGCATCTTTCGCCCGAGGAACTGGCTTCGTTGAGGACCCAGCAGACCACGGTCAATTCCAAGCGCTTCGGCATCATGATCTGGGGCGACTCGGTGGTCAAGGTCACCGACGGCACAATCTTCAATACCGGCGAAGACTTCATTCTCAACAAGGCCGCGCAGATGGACCTCACGGTCGACGGCTCCAAGGGCGCTCTGCTCAATACCTCGAACGGTGTGCTCTTCCAGGCCATTGACAGCGACGACCCCGGTCCGATCACGGTTGACGGCGTCATGGAGAATCGCGGCGTTTACAACGATCCCTCCGCGCCTCCAGACAAGATCAAGGATTGGGACCTGACTGCCAAGCACAAGGACGACATGGTCGGCGTTTTCTCGAGCATCGACCTGAAGGGCAATTTCTATAACGCTGTCACCAAGGTCCAGAGCATGGGCGCGATGGGCGGCGGTGGCGGCGCGGCTGGCCCCGGTGGCGGCGCTCCCGGTGGTGCAGCGGCTGGCGGTCCCGGCGGCGGCGCTGCGGCAGGCGGTCCTGGCGGCGCTCCCGGTGGTGCAGCGGCCGGCGGACCCGGTGGTGGCGCTCCCGGTGGTGCAGCGGCTGGCGGTCCCGGCGGCGCGCTCCTGGTGGCGGCGGCGCTTCGGGCAAAAACCTGGTTCTTACCTTCGAAAAGTCCAAGATCGCGGGCGTGATCACGGCTTCGCAGGCTAAGCACGTGAAGACCCCGATCGACTACCAGAGCTACCAGGTGCTGGGCGAGGTAAAGAACACGCCCGGAGCGGCGATCAACAACGGCGTGGTGGTTACGCTCAATGGTTCCACCTGGACCGTCACCGGCGCCTCCTACCTGACCAGTTTGACCATCGATAAGACCTCCAGCGTTGTAGCGCCCGCGGGCCAGAAGGTCAGCATGACCGTAGACGGAAAGGTGAAGCCGATCAAGCCCGGCACGTACAAGGGCGCGATCGTGGTTCAGGTTACGCCCGGAGCATAATCAGTTCTTCTTTCGCATTTTGTCCTCAGCCAATGCCAGGTGGCTTTAAAGTCGCCTGGCATTGCCTTCAAAGCGGCTCGACGATCGCTTGTTTCCCGGATCACCAGGCTCGAGTTCCGCCTTTCTCTCCGCCTCGCGTGGGCGACGGAAAGCCGGGGCCCGGCATATGCCCGCCAGATAGAGCCTCGATGCTCTAGAATTCTCTCCATCATGAATCCGAGAATCGAAGAGATACGCCGGCTCCTCGGCCAGGTGGAGATGGAGCTGGGCGCCAGAGCTTCGGCCGCCGGAAGCGGCTTCTCAGCGCTTGAGCTGCCTCTCGTCATCCAGGAGATCGTCGACGAGCTGCAGCCGCAGCTCACTCCCTACGACGCGGCCTTCTACTGGTTTCTTTTCCGCCACTCCATCGCCGCCGGCGGCAACCCGCTTTTGCGCGTCAGCACGAGCCATCTGCGCACGGCCGTCGTGAAGTCTTCTTACTCGCAGGCAGAGGAAAGTCCGGTCTCCTTCGGCAAGGTGCAGGAGACCCTGCGCGCCCTGGAGGGCATCGGCGCCATTCGCAAGGAAGGTGAGCCCAACCGTGACGGCACGCTCTACCGCGTGATGATCCCCGACCAGATCGAGTCGTGCCGCCGCCTCCGCGCCGAGCGTCTGGCCTCGGAGCCGGGGCTTCGCTTTCCTCCGTCTGAAAGCGATCACTTTACGGTCGCAGAAAACCGTCTGCGTGTCTTCGAGCGCGATGGCTACTGCTGCCGCGACTGCCACAAGCAGATTACGCGCTTCACCGCCGCGGTGGCCCACGTCACTCCCGAATCGGACAGCGGCGGCAACGGCCTGGAGAACCTTGTGACCGTCTGCCTCGACTGCTTCTCCCGAAGGGATCGGCAGGATCAGCGAATCTGACTGCGGAACAGAGACCGGAGTTGCTCCACCTCAGCCCCATTCAGGCCGCGCTTTGTCAAAACGTGAAAGGATTTTTCTTTCGTTAGCGTGAAAACGCCCTTCCCTTCCTTCCAGCCACTGTACTCGCTCCACGGCACAAAGCTCGGCGCGCCGGTCGAGTTTGTGTAGCTGATTCCATTTGCGTCGACGGATGCGGATCCCGGCGTATTGCTCGGCCTCGAAACAGCGCGCCGCACCGCTGAATGCTTGCGGTACCAATAAAACCAAATGAGCAATATAGGGATCAGCAACAAAGCCCAAGAGACGGGCGGAACATGTTTTCCGGCTATTTGGCTCTTGATGTCCGCCCACAGGATCCCGACGAGCAGAGCAAGGGCAAACCCATTGGCCTGTAGGACCTTCGTCCAATGGGTCGAGGGCTGGTTTAGACTGATCGCTTGGCTTAGTTCATCCGCAGTGACTTCCGTTTGGATCTGCACCACGCTGTCCTCCAGGATTTTCCTCATTCTACAGAAGATCACCCGTTCGCAAGCGTATCAAGTTAAATCACACTTGCTTCCGCATCGGCGACGACACGCCCGCGATTCGGACTCCAGCGCAGGCCCCGTAGGGGCCAACGAAGTTAGCCCAGGACAAGTTCGCGTCAGCGAACGCAGTCCTGGGTTAGCTGCAAAAGGTCATCGCAGCCCCGTAGGGGCGGCGACACAGTCAACCCGGCCATTACTCGACAAGGGACTCTGGTCGAATACGCCTATGCGGATCCTTCGCTGCGCTCAAAATGACAACCGCAGGACGATTAGGCACAGGAAGCCGAAGCCTTTCATCTACGATTCCCACTGACGCCTGTTCGCCCGCCTGAGAACGCCCGCCCTACGCTTCCACTATCATCGCCCGAATCGCTATCTCGTACTTCTCCGGCAGGTGCTTGCGTTTCATCTCGTTATCGCAGACTACGTGCACCGAGTCGCCTTCGGCCAGCAACTCGCGCTCGCCCGTGACGGGGTCCGGGTACTTGCGAAAAACCTTATAGGCGAACTTCAGCACCGTTCCGCGCAGCATGGCAGGGACGGTTTCGATCACGATCTCTTCGTCGTAACGCGCAGGCGCCCGGTAGCGGCAGCGTGCCTCGATCACCGGCAGGATGCGGCCGTGGTCGATTTCTAATTGCTTGTAGGTCAGTCCCAGCGAGCGCAGGACTTCAACGCGTCCCAGCTCGAACCAGACAAAATAATTGGCGTAGTAGACGATCCCCATCTGGTCGGTTTCCGCATACCGCACGCGTGCTTCGAGTGTCACCGGCATCGAGCGTTCACTTTCCAGTTCACAGTTCTCAGTTCCCTGTTGCGTCAGCCCCTATTCCCTATTCCCTATTCCCTGTCTCTTTCACGGCTTGAGGTGCGTAAACACCGGCAGCTTGGTCACATCGTTGAAGACGGTGAACGCGATGAACGCCATCAGCACGACGAATGCCGCGGTCAAAATCCGCTCCTTGATCGCGAGGCTGATATCGTGGCGCAGCGCGCTCTCGATCAGAAGCAGAAGAATCATGCCTCCATCGAGGATGGGAAAGGGCAGGAGGTTCAGGATCCCCAGGTTCAGGCTGATCTCGGCTGCAAGCGCAAACTTCGACCACCAACCCTTGGTCTGCGCCGCCTCGCCTGCCATGCGCGCGATGCCTACCGGCCCGGAGAGCTGCGAAACAGAAACCCTGCGCGTAAATAGCCGCTCCAGCACCTCGACAATAAGAAACGAATTGTCCGCGCAAAAGCCCACCGATTTTTTCACCGCGGCCCCAATCGGCAGCGGCTGGGTGCGCAGGGGTATTGCCACTGTGGCAAATCCAAGTTTCCAGCCTGCGTCGAGTTTGGCCGGCCGCGCGGTCAATTGCAGCGTGGCCCCATTTCGAAGGACGGTGAGCGCCATCGGCTTGCCCTGTCCTTCCTGCATGTAGGCCAGCAGGGCCGGTACGGTGTGGAAGGCGTGTCCGTCCACAGAGGCAATGGCGTCGCCCGCGCGCAGTCCTGCCTGGTCGGCCGGCGTTCCCTGCTGCACCTCGGCCACCCCGATGGGTCCGGGCAGATATTGCGGCAGAATTCCGGTGTCGCCAATCTCAAAGTCGTCGCTCCGTGCGCTGTTCGGCACGTGCAGTGTGAGGTTCACCGGCTTGCCGTCCCGCTCCACCGTGACCGCTAGGTTTTGCGCTGCGTTCAGCTTCGAGCGTTCGTACACCTGCTCCCAGGTGGGATTCTCCACGCCGTCAAAGCGCCGCAAGACGTCTCCCGGCTCGAAGCCTGCCTGGGCTCCGGGCGTTCCGGGAGTCACCCATTCCACGGTCGTTGTCTTCACTTCGACCGAGGGCACCTCGTTGATGCACCCGTAGTAGATGATCATCAACCCCAGGGCCAGCGCAAAGTTGGCCGCCGGGCCGGCGAATCCGATCAGCATGCGCTGCCAGCGTGGATGGGAGGTGAGAGCGCCGGGGTCGCTCGAAAGGTTCTGCGGGCGCTCCTTTGAGAATTCCAGGTTTTGCTCCGGAGTCTCCCCGGTCATCTTCACGTAGCCGCCCACAAGCGTTGCGGAGACACAATAATCGGTGTCGCCGATCTTCACGCCGAAAAGGCGAGGCGGGAAGCCGATCGAGAACCGCTCGACTCGCACCCCGCAAAGCTTGGCCACGATGAAGTGTCCAAACTCATGGACCAGCACCATGACGCCGACTAACACGATGAACGCGACGACGGATATCAGGAAATCATGCATAGACGTGTGGACTTAACCTCTGGGAATTGTGCCGGGGCCTGAAGCTGCCTGCCGGTCATTATTGGAGAAGTGCCCGTGCCCTCTCCCGCGCATCCCGGTCTGCCGCGAGCACTGCCGCGATCGTCTCCGGGTGCGTCTCCGGCGTGGCCGAGAGCACTCTCTCAATTGTACGCGGGATGCCCATAAAGGAGATCCGCCGCTCCAGAAACGCCTCTACCGCCACCTCGTCGGCGGCATTCAAGGCGATGCAATGCGCCCCGCCCTTCTGGGCCGCCTCGAACGCCAGGCGCAGGCAGGGGAAGCGCTCGAAGTCGGGCGGCTCGAAATCAAGATGCCTCAGCGCGGCAAGGTCGAAGGTCAGCGTCGACGCGGGCCGCTCCGGCCAGGCCAGCGCGTAAAGAATCGGCAGGCGCATGTCGGTCACCGAGATTTGCGCCATGATCGACCCGTCAACATATTCCACCATCGAGTGCACCGTCGATTGCGGATGCACCGTGACGCGCACCTGGCTGGGAGCGACGTCGAACAGCCGGCACGCCTCAATCACCTCCAGCCCCTTGTTCAGCATCGTCGCCGAATCGATCGTAATCCGCCGCCCCATCACCCATGTTGGATGCTTCAGCGCCTGCTCGGGAGTGATGGTTTCGAATCGCTCCAGCGGCGTTTGGCGGAATGGACCGCCCGAAGCGGTCAGCCAGATGGTTTTCACCTCGGCATGGGCTCCCACGCGCAGGCACTGGTGCACGGCGTTGTGCTCGCTGTCGATGGGCAGAATCGGCACCTGGCGCTCGCGCGCTGCGCGGGTCAGGATCTCGCCCGCGGCGACCATGCACTCCTTGTTGGCCAGCCCGATGGGCTTGCCCGCCAGGATGGCCGCGTGCGTGGCCTCAAGCCCCGCCACGCCTACAATCGCCGAAACTACGAAATCCGCTTCGGCCAGCGTCGAGCAGGCCACCGTCCCCGCGGTCCCGTGCGCAATCTCGATGCCGCGGATGCCAGCCTCGCGCAGCTTCGCGTCGAGCTTTGCGGCCATTTCCTCGGTGGCCATCGAAACCACTCGCGGCCGCCAGCGCGCCGCCTGCGCGAAAGCCTCCTCCACGTTGCGCCCGGCCGCCAGAGCGGCCACCGCGTAGCGCTCGGGAAACTGCTCAACAATCGAAAGGGTGCTCTGGCCGATGGAGCCAGTTGAGCCGAGAATGGAGAGTCGCTTCAAAAAAAGCTCCTAGCTGCAAGTGCTCTGGCCGCCTGGTTTTTGCACGATGCTGGGTGCCCCAGGTCTCGATTTTGAGACCTGGGAAACCGCGATGCACACTTACGAATTTACGCGGTCAGGGCATTAGCTTTTAGCTCATCCAGTCACTGCCAACGGTCGCGGTTTGCGCCGTTTGCTTCGCGCTGAAAGCGAGGATGAGGTGGATTGGCGATTGGTTTCAGTCGCTTGGATTCAGTTTAGCCGATCCCGAGCAGACGGCCGATGGCCGAGAGCCGATGGCGGAGGCAGAGCTTGAGTTCCACAATGAGGAGTAACGCGCGGGGGTGAAAGGGCTTTAGAGGTACGCAGGGCGTCAAAGGTACGTCAGAAACCACGTCAGCGGTTGTCATCCCGACCCTGAGCATAGCGAAGGGGAGGGATCTGCGGTTGCTTTTGGCGATCTTCGCATATTGTGAAAAAGTAGCTTTCGCGTAGGCGGTGATAGGTCCGGAAAGGAAATTCGGGGTCGCGCCTCAGTTCGATTTTTGGCTCGACTGCGCCCGTCGCAAAAGTAAAAGGTAGATCAGTGTCGTTGAACTCGACACCACCGCGGATATGCCAATTGTGGAATAGCCTGCGGGCTCACTTGGATGGCTGGAGCGTGTCAGGAAAGAGTAGAGCAATGGACTAAGGAGGAGAGCAGGACCAATCCCGGTTCCAAGCGAAAGGTAGATCCAGAAGCGCCATCCTTTGCTGTTTCTCACGAGCAAAACGAAAGGTATCCCCAGAAGCCATCCGAAAATAGTCACGGCAAACGCAGAGATAAGAAAGGCCAAGAGAGCACCGAAAACGCCGGATACAACGTCGGATACCGAGTCGCTTCGTTTAATAGGAGATTGCGTGAGTAGCCAAATCAACGTAAGAAGAGCAATTGCGCCCGTTGCAACCACCCAGCCGACTAGTCCGTAAAACAGCCGCTTCCACCATGGAACCATGGTTCGCGCACCCTCTTTGTCAGGTTATATCAACCAGAAAGACAGCCCGGAAATCGTGCTGGATTTCTTGTTTCGGATGAATTGTCGCCAACGCAGAAGCTACGCTTGAGAAAGCCGCAGATCCTCCCGATCCCCTTCACTTCGCTCAGGAGTACATGGAGGGCGCGCGACCGATTCGGGTGGATCGTCGGCAAAGGTCCAAGTGCGCCGAAAAGCAACCGCAACCACAGTCGAGCTAAGAGCTAAAAGTTAATAGCTAAAAGCTGCTTTTAGAATTGCTGATGAATCACCTGAGCGTACCATAGCACCGGAGCGGCAATCAGCAGCGAGTCGATGCGGTCCAGCACCCCCCCGTGGCCTGGCAGCAGGCTTCCGGAGTCTTTCACTCCCGCCGATCGCTTCAGTCCCGACTCGGCCAGATCGCCCACTTGCGCCGCAACATTCACCACCGCGGCCATCAGCAGCCAGTACCACCACTCTTCGGGATAGGACAGAACCGCGATGTCATGCGCCTGCAGCAGTTCGGCCAGGCCCATCAGAAGGCCGGCCGCCGCCAGGCTACCCGCCATTGAGCCCAGCGCCCCTTCCCAGGTCTTGTTGGGGCTTAACGTGGGCGCCAGCTTGTGCCGTCCCCAGGTTTTCCCAACATAAAGCGCGGCAATGTCGCCGGCCCAAACCACGCACAGCAGAAATGCCACCAGCGAGTGCCCGTTCGCAAATTGCTCCCTCAGGTTTGGCAGAGAAGTCAGCGTGAAACCTACATAAAAAAGGCAGAAAACAGTGGCCGTCGCGTCGGTCAATACCTGCTCCATGGGCCTCGAAAATGTGCAGTAAACAAGAAGCGCCAGGCAGAGCACGCCGAAGAACGCCGCGGTGTGGTTCGGCCATTTGTAGTTCACCGCAAACAGCGCCGCCAGCGCTACGATGATCACGGTGCGCGGTGGCTTCGCACCGCCTCGCTCCGCCATTCCCATGAACTCCCAGCCGGCCAGCATCGCCAGCGCTGCGACCACCACGGAGAAGACGATAGGCCCGTGCCATCCTGGCCCCAGGAACACAACCACCAAGGCCAATGGAATCATCGCGCCGGCTGTTATAACTCGCTTCATTCCTTGTTGAGGATACACTGCCGCCCTAGCGAGGAGGCGGCACATCGGTGTTTCGTTTCAGCTCAATTCGGACGTGGCATCAGATGGATCGTCGTCACGCACCCAGCGGATGAAAGCCTCGGTACCGCCAAAAGCCGCGATTTCGTCCTTGAGAAGACCGCGTAACCTCTCGGTCAATCGGCACGCTCGCTCCTCTGGGCTCTCGACATTGGGCCCTGACGGCATCTTTTCAGAGTTGAAAGTCAGGCCCTCATCCCGCTGCGATGCGCAGCGGGTCGTCGGTTTCTCCCACCTCTCCGCTTTCTTCGCTCAACCCGCCGTAGCGCCGTTCACGGCGCTGGAACTCCTCGATCGCCTCCAGCAGGTGGAGACCGCGAAAATCCGGCCAATAGCGCTCTGTTACATAGATCTCCGTGTATGCGATCTGCCAGGGCAGAAAGTTGGAGATGCGCATCTCCCCCGACGTGCGGATCAGCAGGTCCGGATCAGGCATGTTCGCTGTGTACAAGTGCCGGTGAATGTCCTCTTCGGCGATCTGCTCCGGGCTCAAATGCTTCTGCCGCATCTCGGCGGCCAGATCACGAAAGGCATCCACCAGCTCCGACCGGCCGCCGTAGTTCAGCGCCAGAGTGAGGGTCGTGCCGCTGTTGCGAGCGGTAGCCTCTTCGGCCCAGCGCATCTTCTCCTGCACTTCCGGCGGCAGCTCCCGGGTGCGGCCAATGTAGCGGATGCGCACGTTGTTGTCCATCATGCGCTGAAGGTTGCTTTCCAGATAGCTCTTTAGCAGGCGCATCAGGAAGCTCACCTCCGAGCGCGGCCGCCGTAAATTGTTTTCAAGGGAAAACGCATAAAGCGTTAGCCAGGGCAGTCCGATCCGCGAGGCTGTCTCCGTGACCAGCTGCACGCTGCGCGCGCCCTGCTGGTGGCCCAGAAAGCGCTTGAGCGACCTCTGTCTGGCCCAGCGCCCATTGCCGTCCATAATGATGGCCACATGCTGAGGCATCCGCTCCGGCTTCAGCTTCGCGTAGACCGCACGCTCCTCTTCGCTTAGTTCGTGAATGCGCAACGTGCCGGATGGGTGCAAGGAAATCGCCTCTTTGGCGTTTTAGGAAATACCGCGGAGCCAAGGACGTAAAGTCGGCGCGACCATCAGGGAGCGACGACCTTGCTCTCCGGCAAAAACGTCACATCATTTCCTAAAACGCCGTAGCTTGCTCGTGACGCCGGTCAGGCCGTTGCCTGCGAGCCTCTCTGGACAATTCGACCCTATAGCATTTGCCTCAATCCTGCAATCGACCCAGTCACAAACACAGATTCTCTCGTAGCGCGGCGCCAGGTTGGGCGATCGCTGAGATTGTCTTTTGCGGGACGCCATATCAGCCAGAGTGAGCGGGCCAGCCCCTACGCCGTTCGCCGCCGCCCCGTCGCTGCGTCGCGTACCGCTCCGTAAATCAATGTTCGCTGCAGCGAGTCAAGGCGCGGAAGGCAGGCTGCGATCTCGGACAGAAACGGGTCGGCAAAGATTGCCGCTACCTCTTCCTGGCGCAGGCTGCGTGCGTCGCGCACCAGCTGACCCACCTCCACTTCGAGCGCCCCGGCCAGCCGTTCCAGCGATCTGAGCGTCGGAATCGCCTTCCCGTTCTCGATCTTCGAGATATATGTGCGCGGCACCTGCATCCGCCCTGCCAGTTGCCGTTGGCTCAGGTGCCGGGATCTCCGGATCTCGCGAACCAGAGCGGCCACCTGCGATCCCCCCTCGGCTCCTCCCGGCGCTGACTGGCTCGTCACCAGTTGAGGCGCCAGACGCACCGGTTCTTCGAAGTCCAGCGGCTTATGGCATCGTCTGCAAAGGGAATTGCTGGTCCTGTACTGCATCAATCTGCAGTATTCACACCGCACGACTTCGCGTGATTCCACGCTTGATAGACTTCCTGACATAGTTGCCATCGGTCGTGTGCGGAGGCGCCAGAGCGGGTGCCCCACGGTGCGAAGTTTTGCACCTTATTTGGTGTTACTCTGGCCGATAGGAACCATAATTGTCAAGTAAAAAGTAGTGACAAATGCTAAGAAAACCGGCTTGATCCGGCAAAACCAGAAGAATCACGAACCAAGCTTGTTAACAGGGCAGCAACATGACCATGGAATCCCCCAACACCGATTCAAGACCCTTTAGGCGCGAGCAGGCCTGGGCGCTGCTCACCGAATGGACCCAGAGCGAGAGCCTGCGCAAGCACGCCCTGGCCGTCGAAGCCTGCATGGAGGCCTGCGGCCAGGCGGAAGCCGAACGGCTCGGCCCTGGGCCCAATTTTGACGGTCCTGATCGGGAGGCCCTCGTCGACCTCTACCGTTCGACCGCTCTGCTGCACGACTTCGACTACGAGCGCCACCCCACTGCGGAAGAGCACCCCTTCGTCGGCGTCCGCGAGCTCGAGCGCCTCGGCTGGCCCGCCGAGCTTCGCACGGCCATCCTTGGCCACGCTCAGTACTCGGGGGTTCCCCGTGAAACCCACCTGGCGCGCTCTCTTTTCGCCTGCGACGAGCTTGCCGGTTTCCTCGTTGCCTGTGCGCTGGTCAAGCCCGGCCGCTCCATCGCCGAGGTGGAAGCCGCGGGTGTGCGGAAGAAAATGAAAGACAAAGCTTTCGCTCGAGCCGTCAACCGCGACGACATCGTGCGCGGAGCCACCGAACTGGGCGTTGACCTCGACGCCCATATCGCCTTCTGCATCCGCGCCTTGCAGGCCCACGCCGCCGATTTGGGACTTTAACGTGAAATCTGGGACGGCGTATTCGCGAGGCCGCTTCAATAACAAGGGCCGCGACGCTGCATTCGGCTCGATTCTGAAACCATCAACAAGAGACTGATCCTGAGGAGGACTCATGAGTGACCCGGCGATTCCAGATTTCGCCATCCACCACGTCAGCATCGCGGTCCCCGACGTCGAATCGGCCATCGCATGGTATGGGGAGATCTTTGGCTTTTCCATCGAATTCCGCATGAGCATCGAAAACATCTCTGCCCATGGCGCGTTTTTGAAACGAGGCAGCCTGCGGCTGGAACTGTGGCAGATGAAGGACGTCGATCCGGTGCCGGCCAGCCGCCGCCAGCCGAACCTGGACTTGCAGACCTCTGGAACCAAGCACATGGCTCTCGCCGTTCCTCGCCTTCAGGAGCGCCTTGCCGACCTGGTGCGCCGGGGCGTCGACATCGCCGCCGTGCAGCGCGACCCCAAGCAGCCGATGCTGCCCGATCCCGATCCGCTGGCTGAAGGCAAACTGCCCGCATTCGCAGTCTTCATCCGCGATCCCTTTGGCGTCCTTATCGAGCTGATCGAAGATCGACCAAGGCAGGAACAGCTAAAGCACTAGGGTTGCCGATCTGCAGTTCACCTCATCTCGTAGTAATATTCTTTAGGCTTCCCCGAGAAACTCTCGTCCGCAAAGGAGAAGAACCCATGCGGAAATGGTTCGTGGCGAGCCTTGCCTGTGCGTACCTTGTCTGCCCGGCGCTCACGCCGGTAGCTGCCCAGAGCCCTGCCCGGCAGTTGCGTTCTGAGCCAGCGCCGCTCGGTGGGACCGGCGCTGCCGCCGACACACGCGAGCCCAGCCCTCCGCGCCCCAATTTCCTCGATACACAGGGCGTCTCGCAAAAGTGGCTCGACCTGGCCTACGCCACCACCTCACCTGCCCAGAAGCTCGACATTTACCTCCCCAAAGAGGGCAAGGGGCCCTTCCCGGTAATTTTTGCCGTGCACGGCGGGGGATTCCTGACGGGCGACAAAAACAGCCCGCAGGTGGAACCCGAAATGACCGGGCTCACCCGCGGTTACGCCGTGGTCTCGGTGAATTACCGCTTGAGCGGCGAAGCGATCTTCCCGGCGGCGGTTCTGGACCTGAAGGCCGCGCTTCGCTTTCTGCGCGCCAACGCAGTCAAATTCAATCTGAACCCTGACAAGATCGCCGCCTGGGGCGATTCGGCGGGCGGGAACCTGGCTTCCATGCTCGGCGCCACCGCCGGCGTGCCTGCGCTGGAGGACCTGACGATGGGCAATGCCAGCCAGCCGAGCAACGTCGAGGCCGTGGTCGACTTCTACGGCCCCACCGATTTCGCCAGCATGGACAATGCCTTCGCCGACTCCGGCATCACACAGCACATGATTCATTCGAGCGCAAACTCTTACGAGTCCCGCTACATGGGCTTCCTCATCACTTCCGACCCCGAAAAAGCAAAAAAGGCCGATCCCGAAACCTATGTTTCCTCCACGGCGCCTCCCTTTTTCATTGAAAACGGAGACAAGGATCCGACGGTGCCTCCCTCGCAGAACGCCCATCTAGCCTTGGCCCTCGAAAAGGCGATTGGAAAGGAAAAGGTTGTTTACGTAGTCTTGCCGGGTGCGGGACATGGCGGTGCAGAGTTTGAAACCACGGAAAATCTCGACAAGGTTTTCAACTTCCTCGACAAGTTCATCAAGTAGGAAGGGCCTCGGAAGCCGCTAACTTGCTAACTCGCCAAGTGTGCGTAGCACACGCTAACTCGCCGTCTTTGTCTCGAAACCCATTTTCACAGCTGTCCGGGTGCGACTCGACAGATGTTTACATCCATCTCTCCTCATCGGAAACCCTGATGCGAGTGCCGCTGTCTATCGCACCCGCATCGAGTCTGCCAGTCAATCGTCCCCCGCATCGACTCCACCGAGCCGCCTGTGCCAGATTGCTTTACCGCCCGGCTGGAAGCGGAGAGCGCATTTGTTACTGTTAAGTTCGAGGCTCTTCGATGATTCTCTCCCGCAGATTCTTCACTTTCGCCCTATCTCTTGCTCTCCTTCCCGCCACCTTATTCATGCAGGCTCAAACTGCGGCCCAGCCTGCCGCCCAGCCATCTTTCGATCCCGCCGCCCAGGCCGTCGACATTATCGATCCCCAGCTCGCCGCGCAGATCGACCGCATTGCCGCGCAGGTTCTCGATCAGACTGGCGTCCCGTCGGCTTCGCTCGCCGTGGTGCAGCACGGGAAGCTCGTCTACACCCACGCCTACGGCAGCGCCCGCCTGGCCTCGCGTTCGGCGCGCGCGCTTGCCGCCGCGCCTTCCATGCGCTATTCCATCGGGTCGATCTCGAAGCAATTTGCCGCAGCGGCCATCCTCATGCTTCAGCAGGAGGGCAAGCTTTCGCTCGATGACCCCGTCAGCAAATTCGTTCCCGGTCTCACCCGCGGCGATCAGGTCACCATCCGCCAGATCCTCTCCCAGACCTCCGGCTACCAGGACTACTGGCCCGAGGACTACCTGATGACCCCCATGCTCAAATCCACAACCGCCCAGCAGATTCTCGACGTCTGGGCGAAAAAGCCGCTCGACTTTGAGCCGGGAACCCAGTGGCAGTACTCGAATACCAACTACATCGTTGCCGGACGCATCGTTGAAGTCGTCACCGGCCGGCCGCTGTTCGACTTCCTCAGCGAGCGCATTTTCCGCCCGCTCGGCATGACCTCGGTTTGGGACTCCGATCAGACCCCGCTTGCCAGCCCCGACGCCTCGGCCTACTATCGCCACGCTCTCGGCCCCTTGCGCCCCGCGCCCAATGAAGGCGCCGGCTGGGGTTTTGCCGCCTTCGAGCTGGCCATGACCGCTCATGATCTGGCCCTCTGGGACCAAAGCCTCCTCGCGCGGACCGTCCTCTCGCCTGAGAGCTACAGAGAAATGTTCACGGAAGTGAAGCTCAAAGACGGCAAGGGGACGCACTACGGCCTCGGCGTTTTTGTGCGCGATCTCGACGGCCATCGCTCCATCGAGCACTCCGGCGAGGCCACCGGCTTCGTCTCCGACAATGTCGTTCTCGTCGACGATGGCGCCGCCGTGGTCGTCCTCACCAACCAGGACGTAGTACAGCGCCGCCTCCACCATCTCCCATCTGGCCGCGCCTCTCGTTGCCGGCTATCCGCCCGCTGCCCGCCGAAGCCCAAGCTCTCGCCATTTACCGCAGTCTCGAAAAGGGCACCATCGACCGCTCGCTGCTCGCGCCAAACCTTAGCGACTACTTCACTCCCGAAGCCCTCGTCGACTTCCAGTCGAGCCTGGCCACGCTCGGCGAGCCTCTGAGCCTTCGACAGACCCACGAGGAACTTCGCGGCGGCATGACCTTCCGCGTCTTTTCCATCGTCTACCCAGGCCGCAAGCTGGAACTGACCACCTACACCTACCCCGACGGCAAGCTCGAGCAGATCCAACAGGAGCAGCGTGCGGCGGCTGGCGGCAACGTATTGCCTGGTTGAGCGCAGTTGGGTCGCGCGCAGAACCCAGTTGGCATGAAGCGTGATGGGAAGAGCGAAGACGCTTCGCAAGCCTACGACCGCCAGAACCATCATCAGGTAAGACGAAGCGAGAAAGTCGATGGAGAGTGGCAGGCGATGGCCCGCCCACCAGGCATCTTTCACGGAAGATAAAGCGGCGCCGAAGACACCGGCGAGAAAAAAGGCGAAGATGACACGGTGCTGCTTGCTGCGGGCGAGCGAGCGAATGGTGAAGAACAAGACCGCGGTTTCGAGCGCGGAGCCGAGGCGCGGTGTCCAATGCAGCCCGCGCGCCGCCGGTACCAAGTCCGGCTCTTCGATAGTCTTGCGCATCGCGCGCAGATAACAGAGCAGCAGTGAAGCGCCCGCACCTGAGACGGCGAGCGCCAATCCTATCCAAGCCTCAGTTGCCAACCAGCCGAGAGAAGCCGGCAACGAACCATTGAGTTGATTGAAAAGCGCAAAAAACCAGAAAGACGGCAGGCAGGCGAGTAGGTGGTAATTGCTGGCGGTGGTCATCGCGGCTTGATTGTCGATGGTGGGTTGGAGAAAGTAGACGGCGAGGAAAAGGCCAAAAGCCACAAGTTGAAGAAGCGCGGAGAGACGCAGGAAGAGTCCCCGCGGTAACAAAAGTGCAGTTATACCTTGCACGGTTAGCACCGTGCCATAGAGAAAGGCACAGGCCGCCGCCATCGTAAACCAGTACGCGGCCAACGCGCGGAGAGGATCGCCGGCGCAGGCTTTCGCGGCGAGGATGGGCCAGGCGAGACCGGCAGTGCAGTTCAGTGAGAGAATGGCGACGCCGACGATGGCGGAGGACGCGGCGAGCTTGGCCAACAAGATGACGTGCGGCGCGATCGGCAGTGGCGAAAGCACCATAGCGTCCCGCTTGTCAGGGAAGGTTGCGTCCCAACTTACAACGGCGAAGAGGCCAACCACCAGCATGATGCCGGAGATGTGCTGCTGTTCGGCGGTCCAGCAGATTCCACGTAATATTTCAGGTGGTGCGTCGGCGCAAACGAGAGCTTTTAGGGCGCTGATCAGGCTGATGAAGATGAGGACGCCGGCAAACTGACCTATAAACCTGGGAATGTCGGCCTCGATAGAGAGCGCTTCCAAATCGATGACGCGAAGGAGAAACTGCCGGTACAGCACGCGAAATTGGAGCGGCAACAGCAGAATCAACTTACGCATGAATAAGCTCCGCGATATGCCGTGCCGTGCCGGCAGTGTCCTGCTCGACGGCGAGTTGAGAGAAGATTTCTTCGAGCGTGGGTAAATCCATCAACGAGCGCAAGCGTTCAATGGAATCGTCAGCGACCACTTTGGCGCGGTGAAGAATCACCACGCGGGTCGCTGATCCGCTCCACGGTATCAAGCTCGTGTGAGCTGAACAGTACTACCTTGCCCCGCAAAGCCAAGCTCCTTAATCAGGCTGCGCAGCACCAGTGCAGAGCCTACGTCCAGGCCGGAAAACGGCTCGTCGAGGAGAATGAGATCGGGATTGTGCAGGAGAGCTGCGGCGATGAGCAGCTTTTGGCGCATTCCCTTCGAGTAGCCCGAGATGGAGGCGTGCCGGTCATCGTAGAGCGAGAGCAGGCGAAAAAAGACCATCGATCCGTTCGGAAGATTGACGCGGGGGGAAATCCCGAAGCTGCGAAACCATGACCAGGTATTCCACCCCGGAAAGGTGGTTGTAGAGATAAGGCTCTTCCGGAACATAACCCATGCGCCGCTTGTAGGCGACAAGGTCAATACCTGATCGCGCCGGAGGAGTGAGGGCAACGACTTGCGCCTTGAGCGGGGTGAGTCCCTCAGAAAAGATGGGTGGCGGGTGGCCCGGGCTAAGCTTTGAGAGGTCGTCTGCCACAACGTGGGGTGCCCCGTCCAAGCTCTGCTTGGGCGGGAGGGTACACTGAAGCCTTCGCCATCACGCGACGGGCGTTGAAGGCGCTCTACGACCCTCCCCGCTCCGGCTCCCCTTCATCCCGCCGTACCCTGTCCAGCCGGTCCTCCTGGTCCTTGCGCTCTTCCTCTTCGCGCCGCCGTCTCTCTTCCTCGCGCTCCTCACGGCCGTCAGCCATCACCCGCTCCTCTGGTTCAGTCTAATGACTCGATCCGCCCATGGAAAACGTCAGCGTCTTCTCGATCGTCTGCCCCAGCCGCAAGCTGGAAGTGACCACTTACACCTACCCCGACGGCAAGCTCGAGCAGTACCTGATCGCGCCGGAGGAATCGGCTCCTTCCGCTTCAACAGTTAGTGAGGCGCGCCCCCAGCATTTATCTCACTGGGCATCTTCATCCCCGCCGCCTCGTATGCCGTTTCCAGCGGGATGATCACCGTGCCGGTACCGTAGACCATGATCGCCCTTCCGCTCGCGCTGGGCCAGGCGTCGGTGTACTCCATCTTCCCCACATTCTGCAGGCCGCTGCCTTCCACCAGCCACTTGCCCTTCAGGATTCCGTTGGCGCACGACGCCACGTCCTGCACAAAGCGCCAGTCCAGGTAACCCACATCCACGTGCGCGTGATTCGAGCTCCACCACCCGGCATACACGTTTTGCCAGCTGTGGCCGGTAAAGACCTTCAGCGTGTACCGCTCGTAAGGAGTGAAGTTGGCCGCGATGTACTCCACAAGCTTCTGTGAGTCCTCGGCAAACATCCTCAGCTTTTCGATTGTAGGAAAAGCCTGCCCGAATCCCGACCCGATGGCATCGCCGGTAAACAGGTACATATCCCTGGTCAGCAGGAAGACCGTGCTGCCGTTGGTATGCCCCCTCACCAGCAATCCGGTCACCACGCGGCCGCCGCCCAAGTCGAATTGCTTTCCTGGTGCAAAGGGTGTGTAGACCTTCGCATCGATCTTGTGCTGCTGCGTCGGCGCGTTGAAGTCCTCCCCTACCGGCATCCAGATCGTCACGCCGCGATTTACAAAGGCGCCCGTCATGCCGTCGTGATCCGGATGCGCATGAGTCACCGCGATCTCAAGCGTGCGCTTGCCCACCAGCCCGTAGACCACCGCGCGCAACTCCTCGGCCGCGTTCTTGCGGGGCGCTATCAGGTCCTGCGCGTAGCCGTCGATGTAGTTGTTGCCGAGGTCCACCAGCAGCGCCTTGCTCGTGCCGCACACCAGGTACATATCCACGCCCCAGGCCCCGCCCTTGCCGGTAGTCACGCCCGGATCGTTAATCTTGTAAATCCCCTCCCCGATCTTGTAGACCACGTACGAGCCGTACTTCACCTGGTCGCCGAGCCGGACCAGCGCCCTGGCATCGAGGGCAGCCGGCGCCTGCGCGAGCCCGGGAACCGTCAGCGGAACCGGGAGCAATAAAGCCATTGCGGCGATAAAGATCGTTTTTCTGAACATGATGAACCCCCATTGGTGTGGATCGCAGTCTGCCGCAGTATATCCCTGCCTGCCCGTCCATACCGTATTCGATACACTGAAACTGACCATGTTTGAGAACCTTACCGACAAGCTCCAGCGCGTCTTCAAAACCCTTCGCGGCCAGGGCACGCTCACTGAAGAGAACATTGCCGAAGCCCTGCGTGAAATTCGCGTCGCGCTGCTCGAAGCCGACGTCAACCTGAACGTAGTCCGCGATCTCATCGAGCACATCCGCGCCAAGGCCGTCGGCACCGAAGTCCTCACCGCGCTCTCCCCGGCCGAGCAGGTCGTCAAAATCGTCCGCGACGAGCTCATCACCCTCCTCGGCAAAGACACGGCCCGTTTCAACTTTGCCTCGCGCCCGCCCACGGTCATTCTCATGGCCGGCCTGCAGGGCTCCGGCAAAACCACGACTTCCGCCAAGCTCGCCGCCTGGCTCAAGAAGGGCGGCCATCGCCCTATGCTCGTCTCGGTCGACGTCTACCGCCCCGCCGCGCGCGAGCAGCTCAAGATCGTCGCAAAGCAGGTTGATGCCCGTCTCTACGAGGGTGACCTCAAGGGCGAGACGTCCGGCCCGGCCCTGGTCGAGCGCCTGGCCAGGGAGGCCAAGCGCGAAGCCGTCATCATGGGCTGCGATACCCTCATCGTCGACACCGCCGGCCGCCTCCACATCGACGAAGACCTCATGGCCGAGATGGAGCAGCTCAAAAAACTCCTCACTCCCCAGGAAATCCTCTTCGTCGCCGACTCCATGACCGGCCAGGACGCCGTCAACTCTGCCCAGCAGTTCCACACGCGGCTCTCGCTCACCGGCGTCGTCCTCACCAAAATGGACGGCGACGCCCGCGGCGGCGCGGCTCTGTCCATCCGTCACGTCACCGGACAGCCCATTAAGTTCCTCGGCGTGGGCGAGAAGCCCGATGCCTTCGAGCCCTTCCATCCCGACCGCATCGTCGGCCGCATCCTCGGCATGGGCGACATTATGTCGCTCATCGAAAAGGCCGAGGAAAAGCTCGACCGCAAAAAGAGCGAGGATATGGCTAAGAAGGTCCTGCTCGGCGACGCCTTCACCCTTGAAGACTTCCGCGAGCAGTTGAAGCAGATCAAAAAGCTCGGCTCGATGGAATCGATCTTGAAGATGATGCCTTCAGTCGGCCCCTTCGCGGGTCTTCAGCAGGCCGCCGGTCAGGTCGACGAAAAGCAGTTTGTCCGCCTCGAAGCCATCATCAACTCCATGACCCCCAAGGAGCGCCGCAACCACGAGACCATCTCCGGCGCGCGCCGCAAGCGCATCGCCTCGGGCTCCGGCACCTCGGTTCAGGACGTGAACGCACTCCTGCGCCAGTACGCCCAGATGGCCAAAATGTTCAAGCAGATGGGCAAAGGCGGCCTCGCGAAGCAAATGCTCCGCGGCGGCATGAGCGGCCTCGGGCTCGGCGGCAGGCAGAAGTTCGGAAGGTAGCGGCTTTATGAAGGGTCGGAACGGCTGAACTCGCGCTTGATCCCGCCTGGGCAGATGCGCAGCGGATTCCCATGTTCCTCGTTTCTTCGAGAAACGTGGGAACCCGCAATCCAGCCCATTGAGCATCAATCTGCCGTGATCATGACTCTCACGGTCACGTCTACGGGTTCTTCAATACGGTGAAGCTCACGCTGACCGCCGTAGCCGCCGCATAGGTTGAATTGCCGGTCTGTTTCGCCTGGATCGTGCAGGTGCCGGCGGTAAGCAGCGAGGCTGTTCCGGCAGTGTTGTCGACCGAGCATTTCAATGCTGTCTGCGAAGCGTAGCTCACTGCCAGCCCCGAACTGGCCGTGGCTCCAAGCGTCACCGTTCCGCCCACGTATTGCGCGCCCGTAATCGCTGGGAAGGTGATCGTCTGCGGGTTTTTCGAGACAGTGAAACTTACGCTGACCGGTGTGGCTGCCGCATAGGTCGAGTTGCCGGTTTGCGTAGCTTCGATTTTGCATGTGCCGCCCGCGATCAGCGTAGCTGTGCCCGCCGTGTTGTTCACCGTGCATATCGTTGCCGACTGCGAGACGTAGCTCACCGCCAGCCCCGAACTGGCCGTGGCCCCAAGCGTCACCGTTCCGCCGGCGTACTGGGTGCCCGTAATTGCCGGGAAGGTGATCGTCTGCGGGTTTTTCGAGACAGTGAAGCTTACGCTGACCGCTGTGGCTGCCGCATAGGTCGAGTTGCCGGTTTGCGTAGCTTCGATTTTGCATGTGCCGCCCGCGATCAGCGTAGCTGTTCCCGCCGTGTTGTTCACCGTGCATATCGTTGCCGACTGCGAGACGTAGGTTACCGCCAGTCCTGAGCTGGCCGTGGCCCCAAGCGTCACCGTTCCGCCGGCGTACTGGGTGCCGGTAATCGCCGGGAAGGTGATCGTCTGCGGGTTTTTCGAGACAGTGAAACTTACGCTGACCGGTGTGGCTGCCGCATAGGTCGAGTTGCCGGTTTGCGTAGCTTCGATTTTGCATGTGCCGCCCGCGATCAGCGTAGCTGTGCCCGCCGTGTTGTTCACCGTGCATATCGTTGCCGACTGCGAGACGTAATTCACCGCCAGCCCCGAGCTGGCCGTGGCCCCAAGCGTCACCGTTCCGCCGGCGTACTGGGTGCCCGTAATCGCCGGGAAGGTGATCGTCTGCGGGTTTTTCGAGACAGTGAAACTTACGCTGACCGGTGTGGCTGCCGCATAGGTCGAGTTGCCGGTTTGCGTAGCTTCGATTTTGCATGTGCCGCCCGCGATCAGCGTAGCTGTGCCCGCCGTGTTGTTCACCGTGCATATCGTTGCCGCCTGCGAAACGTAGCTCACCGCCAGCCCCGAACTGGCCGTGGCCCCAAGCGTCACCGTTCCGCCGGCGTATTGGGTGCCCGTAATTGCCGGGAAGGTGATCGTCTGCGGGTTTTTCGAGACAGTGAAGCTTACGCTGACCGCTGTGGCTGCCGCATAGGTTGAGTTGCCGGTCTGTGTGGCTTGAATTTTGCAGGTGCCGGCGGCGATCAGCGAGGCTGTGCCGGCTGTGTTGTTCACCGTGCATATCGTTGCCGACTGCGAGGCATAAGTGACCGCCAGCCCCGAACTGGCCGTGGCCCCCAGCGTCACCGTCCCACCCACGTATTGCGTGCCCGTAATTGCCGGGAAGGTGATCGTCTGCGGGTTTTTCGAGACAGTGAAGCTCACCGTAACAGGCGTGGCCGCTGCATACGTCGAATCTCCGGTTTGCGTAGCCTCGATCTTGCATGTGCCGCTGGCGATCAACAAAGCTGTGCCCGCCGTGTTGTCTACTGAGCATACCGACGCCGCCTGCGAAACGTAGGTGACCGCCAGCCCCGAACTGGCCGTGGCCCCAAGCGTCACCGTTCCGCCCACGTATTGCGCGCCCGTAATCGCCGGGAAGGTGATCGCCTGCGGGTTCTTGATCACCGTCTCGTTCAGCGTGTTCGATGTCGAGGGCGAAAATGCCGGTGTTCCCTGATAGGCGGCGGAAAGCGTCAGCGTGCCTGCAGCCGCCGGAGCCGTGCCGTTGTACGTAGCCACGCCGGAGGAGTTCAACGCCACAGTCTGCGTCGCGGAACCAATGGTGAAAACGACATTGCCGGTTGGCGTGGCGGAACCGCTTCCCGGAGAGACCGTGGCCGTCAGCGTATAAGACGCGCCCACCGTCAGTGTGCCGCCACTGGGGTTGATCGACAGGGCTGTGGTTGTGGAGACGACACCACACGAGGCAGGGGAATTGACTGTCAGAGTAATAGGGACGGTTACAGTTTGAGAGCCTGAACTGCCGGCAACGATTACGAGATAACTCCCTGCGTGCACTGTGCAATCTGCTGTCAGCGTGAGCAGGCTGGTTCCTCCTGTCGTTGGGTTGGTGCCGAAGGATGCCGTCAGGCCACTGGGCAGATTGGGCGCGCTCAGAGTAACGTTGCCGGTGAATCCGGTCTGAGGGGTCACTGTGAGGGTGTCCGTAACGGAGGCGCCTTGGGAGACAGTCAGAGCAGAGGACGAGGCACTGAGGGTAAAGCCAGGCGACGGATTGACCGTCAAAAAAAGGTAGACAGGCACGGAGACACCGGCGGTACCGTAGATGCCCAAAAAGTACCCTGATCCGACGCTCGCGGTGCTGCTTGCGGTTAATGTGAGTACACTAGTCCCGCTTGTAGGGTTAGCACTCCATGATGCAGTTACACCGCTGGGCAGCCCCCATTTCACGGCAAGACTTACGTCGCCGCTAAATCCATTCTCTGGAATAACCGTCACAATGTTCGTGACGGATGTGCCTTGGGTCAGCGTCAAGGCGGCAGGCGACAGGCCGAGGCCAAAAGTCGGCGTCGGCGATTTGGTGATAGTCTGCTGAAATTGATAAAGGGAGTCGCAACAGTTCGTGACTGATCCGTAGACCTCCGCTGTGGATGTTCCGAGGGGGGCAGAGCTGCTTGCCGTCATCGTGAGCACAGTGGTTCCGGTTGTGGGATTTGGACTGAATGTAGCGGTCACGCCGGGGGGCAGTTGGGGTGCGGTCAGCGTCACTGCACCGGCGAAATCTCCTTGAGGGACAACCGTAACGTTGGCTGTGACTGAGCTGCCTTGGGCGAGGGTAGCAGGAATGGGCGAAACATTGAGATAGTAGTCCGGTTCGTTGATTGTCAGGGCAATTGTAGTGGTCGCAGTTAGAGTGCCAGAGGTGCCAGTGATGGTCACCATGGTACGCATATTTGAAGCCGCCGAGTCGCTTGCGGAAAGCGTGAGTACACTGCTTTTGGTTGTGGGGTTCGCAGCCCATGATGCTGTCACACCGCTGGGCAGGATAGATGTCACGGCCAGGCTTACGCTGCCGGTAAATCCTGCATAACCCGTCACGGTAACGGTGTTTTCTAGGGAGGTTCCTGCAGAGAATATCATCGTTCCGGACGAGGGGGCAATGCTGAAGCCCGGCGCATTCACTTCTAAGGCAAGACTTGCAATTGATGTTACGGAGCCGGAAGTGCCGGTGATGGTCACAAGGTACGAGCCGCGCACGGCGGAACTGCTCACCGTCAGTGTGAGCAAACTGCTTCCAGTTACAGGATTTGTGCCGAAGGACGCGGTCACTCCGTTGGGCAGGCCGGTGACGGAGAGAGTCGCGCTGCCGGTAAATCCATCCACGTCCTGCATCGTAATGGTGGTCGTGGCGGAGGCGCCTGGGCTGATGGTCAGGCTGCTGGGCGAGGCAGAGAGTTGGAAGCCCGCCGAAGCCGGCGGCGCAAGAGCGTCGATCAGGTCTTGCCCGTCCGGGCTTCCCCAGCCAGTCACCAGATCGTAGCCAGTAACAGCATAGAAAAATTCCTGTCCGCAGCAACCACCTTCAGTACTGTTATTTCCGCTGGTAATGTCGTGGAAATCGCTATCATAGTCGGAACCCTCGCCGATGGCATAGATGGCCGGGTCGATAAAGCCTGCGGTTGGATTGCCCGCGGCCACGGCTTGCTGATTAACCAGCGCCATAAAGCCGGCCCAGCGCGGCGCGGCGAAGCTGGTGCCGCCCCAACCTCCCTGGCACGCCCCCATATTGCAGTCGTAGTTGTCGAAATTGGCTTCCGCGGCCACGTCGGGCACATTGCGCAAAGTTGCGGAACCGCCGTTGGATGTATCGGCTACCCCGGCTTGCCAACTCGGAATCGGAATGCCATCGGGAGAGATGCCCCCGCCGCTGTATGTCCACGCCGTTTCCGAACCCCAGGATCCCCCTGCGCCATTCGTGACCAGGTCGGTTCCGCCGACCGACGTCACCCAAGCGTCTTCCGCCGGGTAGAAGTTGTCGACTAATGGATCGAATTCCCCGTAATCTCCCGACGCCGCAAATACGCTCTGCCCTTGCGCAGCCATCTCCTCGAAAAAGATATCGTCGGTGTCCGGATCAACGGGCGTCCACGTCCACGAGATACTCAGTTGCTCGGCGATATTCTCCGTGGCCATGGAGTTCAATACGTCCACATCTGAGGCTCCGATATAGACGCGAACTTGGCTCAGACCGGGGGCCATGCCGATCGCCTGCACGATGTCCAGCGCCTCTTCGGCGTCGTCGCCGGAGACCGAAGCCCCGCTCGCGCCGTCCAGCAGCACGTTATTGACCGGGATGCTGTAGGTTGTTCCGCCGGCGGAGGGCGTGTAGGCCAATATGTAATTCTTTCCATTCGCGGTCGATGTAGCAGTCCCGTCAAAGCTCGATACAACATCGCTGATTCGGTAACCGTCAAACTCCGCTAGGCCAACAGTTTGGCCCGCTCCGGTCAGAGCAGTGCTGCCCGTGGGGAGGGCGCTTGTGTAGTAGGCTGACCGCATGTCGCTGCCCAGGTACGAACCGCCGGGCCCAGAGCCCGTAGCAGAGGCATTGACGGCCCCTTGCTCCACTGACGCTTTCGTCACCATGGGCCGCGGAATGGAATAGTTGTTCATTCCGGCAACGTGCGCGATCGGCACGTTTAGTTCGAGCGACGGCTCGCGGTCCGACGAGAAGAAGGTGCGGTTCTCCGTGGGATGCCGATAATTGTTCATCCGCACATGGAAAGCCCTCTCGATTTGAGCCACGGTGCCGCTGATGGGTACGATCATGCGATTCGCGGGCCTGTCGGAGACAGTAAAGCCATTGGCCTGGGCAAATTCGACCACGGCCTGGTAATCCTCCGCCGTGGGGCCGAACTGCTCGGTAAATTGGCCGACGCTGAGGAAATGGCGGTAATCGGGGCTGGATGGGTCGTAGAGCCGCTTCAGCAGGCCGGCCAGTTCGCTTTGGTTGCGCAGCGGCAGCACGATGGAGAGATTCATGCGCTGCTCGGGCGGCAGCGAACCCACCAGCGCCGCCTCCCCACTGGAAACCGCGGGGCGGACGTGGCTATGCAATGTCTGGCGCAACTCCTGTGCCTGACCTTGAATTCCAAAAAGCAAAAGAGCAGCGGAGAGGAGAAACCTGCGGAACATCCCAGCTTTCATGGACGTACCCCCGTAAATTTAAAGACGTATCCCGGCGATGCTGATTGTGTGAACGATTTATACCCGAATCTGCCGTCTCGGCGCAATATCGCGAATGTTGGTTGCCGATATTTTATTGGGCTATTTATGTGGAGTTACTGCATTGCGGCCAGCGGTTTTCGCTGTCCCTCTCCGGTAGCCCTCTCCATCTGCGAAAATACTCCTCAGTGCCCAGCCTTCAGGACCAGCTCGATTTGATCACTGCCACTACCCGCGCCCTCGTCCCCGCCGAGCGCATGGCCGTCGGCGAGCGCGCCGTCCAGGAACTGCTCGCCTCCGGCATCGAAGGAAAAGTTCTCACCGTGGGCGCCCAGGCTCCCGAGTTCGCTCTTGAAAACTCCTCCGGCCGGCTCGTCCGCTCCTCTGACCTGCTGGCTCTCGGGCCGCTGGTAGTCAAGTTCTTCCGCGGCCGCTGGTGCCCCTACTGCGTTACCGAGCTTGAAGCCTGGCGCGAACTCTACCCGCGTGTACGAGAGGCTGGGGCGCTAATGGCCGTCATTGGCCCTCAAACCATCCGGCAGAGCGACTTTATGGCTGGCCAGCACCGGCTGCCCTTTCCGGTCCTCTCCGATCCGGGCTGCGCCGTCGCCCGGCAATTCGGCCTCGCCTACACCGTCCCCGCCTACCATCGCGAGTACTACCGCTCCATCCTCATCAATCTCCCCTTCGTCAACGGCGACGAAAGCTGGCAACTCGCCCTGCCCGCCACCTACGTCATAGCCCCGGACCGCACCATCCTCTACGCCGAGGCCCACGCCGACTACCGCGTCCGTCCCGAGCCCGAAGAGGCTCTCGCCGCCCTCCGCCCCACCCTCTGATCCGCCGGCGATCCCTCAGTCCCTTTAGTCCCTCAGTCCTTTAGTCCTTACTCCCTAGTCCCTAGTCCCTGACCTTCGCCCCCCTCCCGCGTCGAACGTTCAGGCGGTATGCTTTCTCTAGCTATGAATGTTCGGGTTCTTCCCTTCGGGATCCTCAAAGACTGGCTCGGCGCATCCGCTTCTTCAGTGGAACTGCCCGAGGGTGCAACCGTTGCCGACCTGCTCAGCCGCCTCGGCAATGAGCGCTCTAAACCGCTGCTCCGCGGCATCGCTGTCGGCGTGAACGCCGAATACGCCACCGCCGATCAGGTTCTCCACGAGGGCGATGAGGTCGCCCTGCTGCCTCCTGTTTCCGGGGGCGCTCCCGCTGCCGATGATCCTGTCTCGCAGCAGGATCTCGTCTCCGTCAGCCTCACCCGCGAGCGCATCCCTATCGAAGAGCTTGTCGCCCACGCCTCCGCCTCCGAAGATGGCGCCATCGTTATATTCGACGGCCGTGTCCGCAACAACAGCCGCGGGCGCACCACTCTCTACCTCGATTACGAAGGCTACGGAGAAATGGCCGTGCGCCAGTTGCGCGAGCTCGGCGTTCAGGCGCGTACACGCTTCGGCGTTCATCGCATTACCATCGTCCACCGCCTTGGCCATCTCGAAATCGGCGAATCGAGCGTGCTCATCGTCGTCACCTCAGGCCATCGCGGCCAGGCCTTTGAAGCCTGCCGATGGATCATCGACACCCTGAAGCAAACCGTTCCCATCTGGAAGCGCGAGACTTTCGCCGATGGAGCGGTCTGGGCTCCCGGCGAGCCATTCCCCGCCGCGCTCGCTATTGACGTAGGCGAACCCAAGAGCAATGCCTGACCCCAGCCCCATCCTCCGTGCGCGTGCTCCATCCTTGGGTGCCCCAGGTCCCGATTTTGGGACCTGGGAAGGCACTGAACTCACCCTCCCGTTGTCCTCCGGGTGCCCCACCCTCGCCGCGTCTTTGTCTTTGCGGCTAGGGTGGGGAATCGTCGCGCTCGCGGCGCTTTCAGGATTCCTCGCCCTCACCCTCCCGGCGCAGGAAGCGCCTGCAACCACCCTTCACGTCGACGTTCACCTCGTCAACGTCTTCGTCAACGTGACTGACGCCAACGGCGCTATCGTCGGGGGCCTCACCCGCGACGACTTTGCCCTCTCCGAAGACGGCCACCCCCAGCAGATCGCAGTTTTTGAGCGCCAGTCCGCCGTGCCGCTCAATATTGCCCTCGCCATCGACACCTCCGGCAGCGTGCGCAAAGACATGACCGCCGAGGCCGAGGCCGCGCACCGCTTTGCCCGTGCCCTGCTTCGTCCACAGGACCAGATGGGCGTCCTCCAGTTCGCCACCAATGTCACCGAGCTGGTGCCCTTCACCAACAAAGTCGACCAGATCGACCGCGGCCTCAACCACCTCCACGGCGACTGGGCCACCGCCCTCTACGACGCCATCTGGCTCGGCTCCGAGGGGCTCGGAAAGAAGCAGGGCCGCAAAGTCCTCATCCTCGTCTCCGACGGCGACGACACCGCCAAAAGCACCACCTACGATCAGGCCCTCGAGCAGGCTCTGCGCAACGAAGTCATGATTTATTCGCTCATCGACGTGCCCATTGAGGCCAGCGCCGGCCGCGACACCGGCGGCGAGCACGCTCTCATCGCCCTCGCCGAGCAGACCGGCGGCAAATACTTCTACATCAGCGACGGCGGCCTCGACAAGGCATTCTCGCGCGTCTCCGACGACCTGCGCACCCAGTATCTGCTCGGCTATTACCCGCACAACCAGTCGCCCGGCGTCAGCTTTCACCGCATCTCTGTGACCGTGCCCCGCGCCGCCGAAGGCGCCTTCCAGATCAGCAATCGCACCGGCTACTACGGCGACACTCCTCAGAAGAGCAAGTGACGGCTGACCGGCATTCCCGCAATAGTTCATTCGGCAATCATTCTTACCGGAACGGATTTCGCGTATACAATTGCGGTGTTCAACAGACCATCATCGAAGGTCGCGTTGTACCTTGGAGTGGGCCACGCGCCACTTGAGTCTTGCAGCCGACGGTGGGCCATGGCTCCCAGGGGGCGTGCGAAAAGGAGGAGTGCCGTCATGCGTAAGAGTTGCACATGGGTCATCGTTTTTGTTTGTGCTGGGGTTTTGCTGCCGCTGCTGGGGGCGCAGAGCAAAAGCGCTTCGCCGGCTCCGGCCGCTCGGGCCGCTTCGCCGGCTCCGGCCGCTTCCGCGGCTTCGGCAGTTGCGATAAGCGACACCGAGGCCGACCAGATTATGGAAGCGATAACCAGCGGCGACTGGGAGAAGGCGCAACCGGCGGTGAAAAAAATCGACGAGTTGAACGCCGCTTCGAAAACCAAGCTGGTCCCGCGCCTCATTGATGCGATGGGCATTACCGATCGTGGCTACTGGGCAGAGGAAGCGCTGGCCCAGATGGGCGCCCCGGTACTGCCGGCGCTGGAGAAGGTGGCCCAGAGCGCCACGGGCCAGAAGCAGCAATTTGCGGTGGGTGCCATCGGAGACATGAAAACGGCAGCTCGCAGCGCTATCCCGCTTTTGCTCACTCTCGCAAAAAGCGAGGATAAAGACCTGCTGGGGTGGGTCATCCCCTCTTTAGGGAAGATCGGCCCGGCGGCGCCGAACGCGCCCACCATCGCGCCCACTTTGGCCGTCATGATGGCGGCCCTGAACAACAACTTAAACGGCTGCGAAAGCGCATTGGGAGACTACGGAGCGCCGGCAGTTCCGGGACTTCGCAAGCTTTTGCAAACATCGACCGACAGCCAGCAACGGATGCACGCCATCGAGGCGTTTTCTACGATGAAAGCCCCGGCGGCTCCGGCCACGCCGGAACTGATGGCGGCCATCAAAAACCCGGCAGAACGTGTGAAAGCGATTTGGGCTCTGGTCCAGATCGGCCCGGGCGCCAGCCAGGCCATGCCGGTCCTGAAAAGAGTGGTGCTCAAGGATCCCGAGGTTTGGGCAGCTCCGGCCGCCAATGCGCGCGAGGACGAGCCTCGCAAATACGCGATGAGGGCTCTGGTCGAGATGAACGTGGACAGCGATTTTCTGATCCAGGCAATGAAGGACAACGCTCCCGGCGCGATGGACGCATTAAGCAAGTCGGGAGCGGCCGTTCTCCCCGCCATGCGGACCATGCTCTCGGACTCCAATTTGGAGTACAGAAAGGACGCCTTATCCGTGCTCGGCGGCATGGGAGCCGCGGCTGCGCCGGCGGTGCCGGATATCGTCCAGAAAATGGCGGATAAAGACTTGAGCACATCGGCAATATCCGCTCTGGGAAACATCGGCCCCACGGCTGCGTCGGCAGTGCCGGACATCGTCAAGAAAATGGCGGAAAAAGATCTCTGCTCCTGGGCGACATCTGCTTTAGGGAAGATGGGGCCTGCGGCTGCGCCCGCGGTGCCCGCGCTCATCAATGTGCTTTACGACGAAGATAATCGCTACAATGCTGAGCTTGCTCTCGCAGCCATCGGCCCGGCGGCCAAGGATGCCGTGCCCTATCTGATCGACGTCCTGCAGGGCAAGCCGCAGTTCACCGTCCAGCCGCCTGCTGCCGGATCGGAATACAAATACGGAGAAAGACTCGGAGAGATCGGACGCATCGGGATGAACGTATTCAGCCAGGACGGCGCCAAAGACGCGCTCACCAAGATCGGTACTCCCGAAGCTCTGGCCGCCGTCAAGCAGTACGACGCCGCACAACAAAAATGACGCTCGGCAATCGCGGGTGCTCGAGGGGCACGGCAGGAGGGTTCATTCGCCGCGCGCCGCAGGTCTCGGGAAGATAATTTCACCACCACAGATGGGTGCCCCAGGTCTCGCCCTTGAGACCTGGGAAACCACCACACTCAATTCACCGGGTTCGAGACGCCGGGTGCCCCAGGTCTCGCCTTTGAAACCTGGGAAACCACAGCACTCCACTCGCGGTTTTTAGAGATTGTTCTCCCACGTCCGTTTTGTCACATCTCCAGCTTCGAGAGTTTTTGCGTGGGAGATCGCGCACACATAGTCCGTCTCATGGGCGGCCATGGAGAGGGTTTTGGCGTCCTTCGCATAATTCCAGGCAATAATAACCATCGGACCGTAAGCGCCCTTGCCGTGGATAAATACATTCTTGCCCGCGGGAATTTTAGGAATGACGACCTTTGGCAGATTCTTCAGGTCAAAGGTATGCCCGCCTCCCTCCGGGGTCCCTGGCTTGTCGGTTGCCAGGTTGATATAGACGTTGTCGCCTTCCTCTTTGACTTCAAAGCGGGCGCCGTAATTCTCCGCTGCCTTTCCTCTTTTGAGGCGAATAAGATCCAGGTCGGTTCCACCCGGCGCGGGATAAAGGTAATGAACCTTCAGGGGTTGAAGACTCTGGATCAAAGCCAGGGTAATCCATGGTGCGGGAACTTCGGTTAGCAGATAAGTCTTCTCAGGGTTCTTGAAGCAGTACGCTAGTTCCTCGATGGCCTTGTTCAGGTGTTCCTTCTTCCATCTCTGCAATTGGAAGGTCTTCCCTCCGGGAAGAGGGATTGTATCTTCCGGGGCGTTCATCTTCTTGCCGATCTTGCTTACATCAATAACGACCGTGTCGGCATTGTATGAGGTCTGTTTCTCTTGAGTGAGCCCTCGGCCGGTGAACAATAAGGTTGAAAGCGCTGCAAGGAAGAGTGCTACCCATGCGATCCTGATCTTCATCGTCACCTCTTGAGATTTCGAGATCGTATCACAACGTCTGCGCAGGGAGCCAGCAAAGCGCTCGATTTGAAGACCTGGAAAACCACCCCACTTAACTCACCGTTTTCGAGATTTCGCCCCGCGCGCCCGCCCTCCATTCGCGCTAGCATTGAACTGTACGCCGGCTGCCACACCCCGGGGTCCCCATGGACAGGCCCTCGTTCATGGGGGGGAAACCTCGCGACGTGTCGCCGTGGCGACTTTTTGTCGCCAGGGTGGGGAAACCCGGCGCTTCGAGTCTGTTTATGTCGTCGCTCCAGGAGATTCTCGACCAGCAAGTCGCTGAGGCAGCTCCGGAACTCACTGAACAGCTTGACCGCAACCGCATCCGCTGCCTGGCCTGCGGCCATCGCTGCCCCATCGCCGAGGGCCAGTCGGGCGTCTGCAAGGTTCGCTTCAACCGCGGCGGCACGCTCTACGTTCCCTGGGGCTACGTCGGCGGAGTGCAATGCGATCCCGTCGAGAAGAAGCCATTCTTCCACGTCTCCAGCGGCGCCCTTGCTTACAGCTTCGGCATGCTGGGCTGCGATCTGCACTGCTCCTACTGCCAGAACTGGGTCACCTCGCAGGCCTTGCGCGAAAACGTGTCGGGCATCCGCCCGGTTCCCGCTACTCCCGAGCAGCTTGTCGAGGACGCCGTCCGTCAGGGCGCCCGCGTTCTGGTCAGCACCTACAACGAACCGCTGATCACCGCCGAATGGGCAGCCGCCGTCTTCCGCCTGGCCAAATCCGCGGGGCTCACCACAGGCTTTGTCTCCAACGGCAACGCCACCCCGCAGGTGCTCGAATACCTCCGCCCCGTCCTCGATCTCTACAAGGTCGACCTCAAGTCTTTCGACGAGCAGCACTATCACTCGCTCGGCGGCCGCCTCCAGCCGATCCTCGACGCCATCCGCCGCATTCACCAGATGGGCTTATGGCTTGAAATCGTCACTCTCATCGTTCCCGGCTTCAACGATTCTGAGAAGGAACTCTCCGCCATGGCCGCGTTTCTGGCCTCCGTCTCGCCGGAGATCCCGTGGCACGTTACGGCCTTCCACAAGGACTACCGCATGACCGACCCCGAGGACACAACCCCGGAGATGCTCCTGCGCGCGGCTGAGATCGGCAAGAGCGCCGGCCTGCGCTACGTCTATGCCGGCAATCAGCCCGCGCGCGTCGGCGATCTTGAGAACACTCGCTGCCCGTCATGCCACGCGCTTCTCGTTGAGCGCATCGGCTATCTGATTCGCGGCTACCACCTCACCGCCGAGGGCCGCTGCCCTGAGTGCAGCCTCGAAATCCCCGGCCGCTGGGACACGGCATTCCGAGGGCAGATCGCCGCCTTTCCCTTCGCGCCGCAGCTCCGGTAGCGCGACACGGCACATGAGCCCTCTCGCGCCGCCGGCTTCCGGGGTCCCCAACGACAGATCTACGTCGTTGGGGTGGCGGAACGGCCGTAGCGCGGGTCTCCTGACCCGCGCCTTCCTACTGACCACTGACCACTGACCACTGACCACAGACCCCTGACAACTGAAGTCTCAAATCGCGTAGTCCGGCTCCCGCGCCGCTCTCCGCCTAAGCACGATCACGATCCCCAACGCCGCCAACACGCACACCAGGCCGAACAGAAACACGCTCCCGTACCCAAACCAGCCCATCACAATTCCCGCCAGCGGGCCGGTCAAAAACAGGGCCATGTCGAAGAAGAAGGTGTAACCCGCCAGTCCCGAGCCCCGATTCTGTTCCGGAACCCGCAGCAGCGCCTCCACGCCCAGCGCCGGATACACCAGCGAAGAGCCGACGCCGGTCAGCGCCGCTGCGGCGCAAGCCATCCATGGCGAACCTGCCCACCACAACAGAAACATCGCAACTGCAGTCAGCGCCAGGCTCGGGATCGCCACCACGAATCCGCCCCACCTTTGAATCACCTGCGGGCAGATGGCCCTCATCACGATATACGTCGCGCCGCAGGCCGTAAGGCAGAGCGCCGCCCCGTTCCAGTGGCGGCTGGCGAAGTAGAGCGCGATGAACGTGGTGATCACGGCATAGGCCGCGCTGCTCAGCGCCACCGCCGCGCCAATCGGCGCCACGCGTCCCAGCACCTTCAGAAATCTCTCCGGCTCGCCATGCACCGCCGGAACTCGAGCCATGCGCCATGCCACCAGCAAGCTCGCCGCGCCCATCGCAACCCTGAAGACGCCCATCCCCGCCAGTCCCCAGTGCGCAAACAGCACCAGCCCCAGCGGCGCTCCCAGCGCCACTCCTCCGTAGGTGGCGATGCCGTTGTACGACATCACTTTGCCGGTGTGTTGCTGGCCCACGGTGCGGATGCCCCACAGCACCGCTCCCGTCGAGCCCATGCTCACTCCCGCGCCCAGCAACAGGCGGGTCGCAACCAGCAGCGCGAAGCAAATCCATCGCCGGCTCTCGAAGGCGCTCGCCGAGATCATCGTCACCCCGCTCGCCGCGATCCCCGCCATGCCCCACATCACGCTTACCTTGGCGCCATAGCGGTCGCAGGTCCGTCCCGCCAGGGGCCGGCTTGCCAGCGCCGCCAGGCTTTGCAGCCCGATCACCAGGCCCGCCATGGCCACGCTCATCTTCAGCGTGTAGTGCACAAACGGCGGCAGCACCGCCAGCGGCATTCCTACAGAGAGATATCCGGCGAAAGTGAAGTAGACGAAACTCAGAATCCGCAGCGCGCTCGCCCGCGCCGCCGCCGTTTCGCCGGCGTCACTCACCCGATCCTGTACGCACGCTTCCATCCAGGGAGGAACTCGATCAGCCGTGGTCTTTTAAGGCTGGGTTTGTCTCTAGGATATCGCGGGGGGTTACAGTCTCACGGTTTCACAGGAACCGTGAAACTGCGAGTTCTCGGCTATAAGCTATTGATTCCATTGCGATGTTAGGGCTTCACGGTTTCACAGCAACTGTGAGACTGTGAGTTTTTTGGCTATAAGGAATTGATTCCATTGGGTGAGGTGGGCTTCACAGTTTCACAGCCTCCGATTTTCATAAGCGGCCCGAGCCTCGGCATCGGCAGCCGCCTGCGCCCTGTAGACGTCTTCCAGGGTGCGGAGGCGCGGAAACGGAGGTTTTATGAATTTGGTGACGACGGCAATCGATCCGTCGGGGCGGACCCTCATATTGGGCAGATTCTCGATGCAAAGCTGGACGGTGGCCGAGAGGGAAGTGTCATGAGCCGCGCACCAGATGCGGGCCTCGCGATAGGCGGTTTCCGAAACATGGACGGTGACGTTGGGCATAGGTCAGTTCTCGGTTCTCGGTTCTCGGTTCTCAGTTCACAGTTCGCAGTTCACAGTTCACAGTTCACAGTTCGCAGTTCACAGTTTGCCGGGCCGGGATCGTTCTCTATTTGTCATTGTGCGCCGGGAGGGAGAAATTATGTGCAAAGGCAGCTTTTAGCTTCTAGCTACTAGCTCCTAGCTTGTTCGTGGCGGGGTTGGGCGGGGTGTGGCTAGCGGGGCTAGCGGAGTTTGCGGAGCGAGCAAGGAACTGACCCCTGACCCCTGACCCTTGACCCCTGAAATGCGGCTCGGCCAGCTTGCATGAGCCCGGAACGTTCACTGGCGGCGAACTCGTTTGCCGGTATTAGTCGATCTGATCGAGGAGCCCCTATTGCGAGCGACAGGTGATCGCGCGTCCATGGAATGTGCGCCGTCTACCGAGGTGTAGAGTAATCCAGTATGAGATGGCTGACCGCCAGGACGTTGGAAACATGGGCGGGCGAACGGCTGGACGCCCGGGCTGTGCTGCCGCGGCTCGTGGGCCGACTTATTCGGGCGTCGGCGAGCGACATCACAACCTTCCGGTTTCCGGCGGGAGACAGCGCCCAAATAGAAGGCTGGGACGGTCGTCTTAAGGCTGAACCCTGCGATCCATACAAAGCGTTTGTCCCGCAAGGAGACTCTGTCTGGGAATTCGGCGTCGAGAAGACGCCAAGCAAGAAAGCCGAGGAGGATTACAAGAAGCGAACAGACAGCACCGACGAAGCGATTGTGAAGGGGGAGACGACTTTCGTCTTCGTAACGCCCCGAATCTGGGCGAGAGCGGACAAATGGTGTGCGAGTAAGAGCGAGAACTCCCCGTGGAAGGACGTCCGCGTCATTGACTCAGTAGACCTTGAGGAGTGGCTGGGGCTTTGCCAGGGGGTAGCCTCTACATTCGCCCGCGAGAACGGATTTGCGCTGCGATCCGACGTTCAATGCATCGATGAGTTCTGGGAATCGTACTCGCTGAAATTCACGCCGCAACTCCGCGAGGAGGTCCTGCTCGCAGGGCGCACCGAACAGAGACAGCAGCTTGAGAAGGACTTAATTTCGGGGCTCGGCATACAGCAGTGTAAAGGCGACTCACTCGACGAAGTGCTTGCGTTCATGTGCGCTACCATCCGCACCGCGGAAGTGGGTCTTGCGGAGAACCTGCGCGCGCGAACGATCATCGTCGAATCGGAGGACGCGGCGAGGCAGCTACGAGATCAGCCAAACCTGATCTTCGCCGTCCGGGGGGCCGCGATCGACATCAGTGGAATTCTTTCGGACCGACATCGCGTCATCGTGCCAATGGGCAGAGACGCTATTAAGCCCTCCCAATCAATAGCGCTGAGCCGCCCAACGGCATACGAAATGAGCGAAGGGCTCAAGTCGATGGGGTATTCTCCCGAGGAAGCTTGGAGGCTTGCTCACGCGTGCGGGAGAAGTGTCAGCATTCTATCTCGAAGAATCCCCAGCACCAGTGCAAGGCGGACAGAATGGAGCAACGATGCTCGGCTTGTGCCTCTCTTCTTGGCCGGTGCCTGGGATCAGTCCTGCGAGGCGGATAGGACCATCGTCACCGCCTTGGCGGGAATGAAGAGTTATGACGAGGTCGAGCAGTCACTGCGGGGATTCCTCACCGCACCGGACACACCGGTAGAGGTCGTAGGAACAGTTTGGGCTGTTCGAGCCCCGGTTGATCTTTTTGTCCAGATATCCCACCTCCTACAACCTCGCGACTGGCCTCGACTCAAGAAGGCCGCGCATACGGTCCTTGCTGAAAAGGACCCGGCAATGGAACTCCCACCCTCCGAGCGGCTGTACGCTAAGTTGCACGGCAAAGTGCTCGCGCACAGCCATTGGCTGAGAGATGGGCTTGCGACCACGCTACTGATCCTCGCCGCGATGGGTACTGAAACCGAAGTTTCGGTCGAAGGTCGCCCACCGCAGGAGTTCGTGAATGGGCTTGTCGACATGCTCCCTGGGCTGAGGGAAGACCATCGCGTGTTAGCCAGCCTGTCGCACCAGCTACCGATGCTCATGGAGGCTGCCCCTCACCCAATCATTTCGGCCCTTGAGCATCTGCTTGGGGGCGATGGCGCCAAGCTAAAGCCAATTTTTCAAGACAGCCGGGAGAATCAATCGCTATGGTCCAGCAGCCCGCACACAGGGTTGCTCTGGGCACTTGAGCTTATCGGGCAGGACCCCAAATTCCTGCAACGAGCCGCTCGAATACTTGCACGTCTGGACGCAATCGACCCCGGCGGAAGCCTCTCAAATCGCCCGCTAGGCAGTCTCCGCTCGTTGTTCCTGACATGGAAACCCGCCACAAATGCGTCCCATGAACTCCGGTTGGCCGTCCTCGACCACCTTATGGATGCGGAGCCGGAGATCGCTTGGCGACTGATCTCTTCACTGCTCCCAAAGATGAGCGGATTTCAGGTCGAGCCCACGAAACCCACGTTTCGAGAACTAGGAGCGTCGGAGCGCGAGATCCTGACCTATCCGATCATGTTCGAGACCATTGCTCACATCGCTAGGCGGGCGTGGCACTCGCCGCTATCGATGGGAACCGGTGGATGCAGTGTTGAAGGAGGTCCACCACCTACCGCCAAGCGATCGGCAGATGACGATCCAGGCATTCAGCTCGTGCGTGGAGAGGATGAGCGCCGCGGAGCGATCTGCAATCTGGAAGGGCCTTTCAGAGGTCACCACGAGGCATCGCTCGTTCCAATCGACCGATTGGGTCTTAAAGGGAAACGATCTCGAAACGCTGGAGCGGATCGCAGATCAACTCGCACCCCAGGAGCCAGGCGCCAAGGATCGCTATCTATTCGTCGAAAGGCTGCCGCACATCCCGAACCTCGTGGTCGAAAAAGTCGGTGAACAGATCGAGGAGTATCGGCGACGCGCAATCGAGAGCATTCTTAGCTTAGGCGGGATCGAAGGTGTCGTTCGCTTCGCGTCGGAGGTCGAAGCCCCCCGCTATGTCGGAGGAGTATTTGGAACGCTCGCGGCAACGCCACAAGACGTTATGGATGCGATACTCCGGAATGCTGGACTCCCAAGGCAACTCCGGGTTTTGCTTCCTCGGCCTCCGGTGCAGCGTACATGCGCTTTGAGGATGCCTGGTCATCTCTCGTGCGCAGTTCCATGACGGCCGGGGCCGTTTCACTTGATCTCATGCAAGAACTCGTCGAATGGTGGCCGCATTCGGTAAAAACCTGGACGTGGGTTGCCCAGTTCGGCGAGGAGGAGGAACGGCGATATTGGCAGAGAAAGCTGCCTTGGGGAATTCAGGCAAGTGGCGACGAATTTCTCCATGCCGTCGATCAGTATCTACGATTCGACCGCCCCGAGTTCATTGTTTCAGCTCTATCCAGCCGTGCGTCCGAGATACCGGCCGACAGGCTGATTGCCACTCTCGTCTCCTTTGAACAGCGAATCTCTCAGCGCCCCGAAATCCTGCGGGATCAAAGCCTCGGGTTTGATCTTCAGCAGATTTTCCACTCCCTCCAATCCCGCAAGGATATCCCCCTGGAACCGGTGGCCGCATTGGAATATCGCTACCTGCCTCTCCTACGCGAACCGTGGGAGAATACAGATCCAGATTCCGCGCTAGACCGATACCTAGCTCAATCCCCGACATTCTTTGCCCAAGTTGTCGCAGACGTTTTTCGACCGGCCTCCCAGCGCAATCGACCGAAGTCGGATCTCACGCCAGAGGGACAGGCAAAAGCGAGCATCGGGATAAAGCTACTTGAAAGCTTTCGACGCATCCCGGGGCTTTCCGATGAGGAAATCGACGCCGCGATGCTGGACGAATGGGTTCAGGCCGTGCGAGTAGCCGCGAAGGAATTGGACCGCCTTGAGATAGCCGATCAGTACATTGGAAAGCTGCTAACACACGCTCCAAGCGACCCGACAGACGAGGTATGGCCCCATCGCGCAATCCGCGATGGACTTGAAAGATGGCAGTCACTCCAGATCGAGAATGGCATCCATGTCGGCAAAATGAACGCGCGTGGCGTCACATCCCGTGCGCCATTCGAGGGCGGCCAGCAAGAGCGCTCACTTGCGCAACAACTGCGACAAGACGCAACGAAGGTGGACCGCTGGCCGAGGACGAGAGGCATTCTGATTTCCCTTGCTGAAAGCTGGGAGCATTTGGCTCGGGTGGAGGACATCCAGCCGAACAGCTTCGATTACGAGAATGACCTGACTTGAATCGCATGCTCCCCACGCAATTTCTTGGTGCGGGAATCCGATCCTTCTTCCTCGAAATCGGTCCCGAAATGTCGGCTTTCCTTCAGCTACGCGCGCCAAAGAGCCTGCCACAGCCTACCGGAGAGCTGCGCTTCAGGCCCGGGAAAACCCGCCCGTCGCCCCGGCGCGCTCTACCGCTGCCCCGCTGACCCTGTGCAACTGTCCCTATTCCCTATTCCCTCAGTCCCTATTCCCTATTCCCTCAGTCCCTGGTCCCTGAAGGTCACTCCACTCCGATCATCACGTTTGAAGCCTTCACCACGGCCGTTACCTTTTCTCCGGCCTTGAGCCCAAGCGAGTGCGCGCTGGCCTTCGTGATCGAGGCAACGATCTCCGTCCCGCCGGGCAGGCGCACCACCACTTCGCTGTTCACCGCGCCGTCGGTCACGCTCACCACCGAACCGGAAAGCATGTTCCTTGCGCTCAGCTTCGCCCCGTCGAGTCCTTTGCCGATCATCACTTCAGACGCCTTGATGACGGCGTAGGCAGGGGCCCCAATGTCAAGCTTCAGGCGATCGATACTGGTGTTCGTGATAATGGCTGCGATCTGCTCGCCTCCTGCGAGTTGCATGTCAACCTCTCCGTTGACCGCTCCTTTGGTTGCTTTCGCAACCGTGCCGGCAAGTATATTCCGCGCGCTGATCTTCATCGGAAAACCCTCCTGTTCACAAGAAAACGATGCGGACAGCCGTTGGTCCGGCAGCCCGCATTTCTCCGGAAGCATAGCGCGGATGTGGTTGCATTTGCAAACGAGAACGCGCCAAGAACTAATGCCGCGGCTATAAGTTAGAAGCCCTGCATCGCGTTGGCATAGCGACCATGGATGCTTTATGAGGCTTCGGCTTCCGAATCAAGTTAGATTAGCCGGATCTGGGCGCCGCTTCGAACGCTTTAAAAAATCCCAGTCCTGAACGCTGAGAACTCCGATCTATAGCGCGGGTTACAATAGCCGTACAAGTATCGTTCAGCAATCGCGCGCGCACGCGGGGGCCTATAGCTCAACGGTCAGAGCAGAGCACTCATAATGCTTTGGTTCCAGGTTCGAATCCTGGTAGGCCCACCATCAAAGAGGTCCCTCGCCCGCTCTCGCGGACTCGGGATTTCGCCTGCGGGCTCGGACGCCCGCAAGACGGCTCAAGTTCGAATCCTGGTAGGCCCACCATCTATTGGAAGTGCATTGACCGAAGAGGTCCCTCGCCCGCTCTCGCGGACTCGGGATTTCGCCTGCGGGCTCGGACGCCCGCAAGACGGCTCAAGTTCGAATCCTGGTAGGCCCACCATCTATTGAAAGCGCATTGACCGAAGAGGTCCCTCGCGCCGCTCGTCTATTTTTCCCTCGCCACAACGAAATCCGGTATCCAGAGCAGGGCGCGCTTGTAGTCGGATTCAGGGAAGGGCGCCAGAAGCTGGCGAGCCTGCTCGGCGTAGCGGTCGGCAACGGCCATGGCGTACTCCACCGAGCCGTTGCGAACGAGAATCTCGCGAATCTGCCCGCGGCTGACATTTTCAAAACTGCGGTCGCCCAGAACGCGCTGGATAGCCTGGCGGTCAGAGGCCTTGCCGTGGTCGCAGGAATGAATGACGGCCAGGGTAGCCTTGCCCTCGCGCAGATCGCTGGCCACCGGCTTGCCCAGAACAGCTTCCGTCGCGGTCAGGTCGAGAACGTCGTCGACGATCTGGAAGGCGAGGCCCACGGTACGGCCATACGAGGCCAGAGCGTTCTCCTGCGCCTCAGTGGCGCCGGCCAGAACCGCGCCCAGACGCATGGAGACCGAGAAAAGGCAGGCGGTCTTACGGAAGATCAGGTCGTAGTATTCGGCCTCGGAGACCGCCTTGCCGAGCTTTTGAATCTGCAGCAGCTCGCCCTCGACCATTTGCTGCGTGAGCTCGATGAGCAGATCGAGAACGCGCAGACTGCGCTCTTCAAGAGCCACGCTGAAGGCCTGCATGTAGAGCCAGTCGCCCGCCAGAACGCACTTTTCATTACCCCATGTGGTATTTGCCGAAGGGCGGCCGCGCCGGGTGTCGGCGCCGTCGATGATGTCGTCATGAACCAGCGTGGCGGTGTGCACCATCTCAACCACGGCGCCCAGGCGGATGGCGCTCAGGCCCGCGTAGCCGAACAGATGAGCGGCCAGCAGCAGGAGCGACGGACGAATGCGCTTGCCGCCGCCTTCGCGCAGGTATTCTGCGATCTCGGTGATGGTGCTGACGCTTGAGGCGGCGTCGCGGCCCAGCTCCTGCTCCACTGCGACAAGGTCATCCCGCAGCAGATCGAAAACCTCTCTGGCCGATGCTATGGTGGTTGTGCCCAAAATTCTCCGGCTCCGGGGCCTTCAGTTTGTTCCTTCTGCGGTCCGCGCCGTCCAAGTAGAACGCGGCCGCCCCAGCGGGAAGGCCATTAGAACGTGCGGTAATTCGTGAACTGCAAATCCAAACCAAGGTCGCGGCCGCGCAAAAGGGCGATTACAGCCTGCAGTTCATCGCGATCCTTGCTCGATATTCTAACTGTATCGCCCTGGACGGCGACCTGCACCTTTTTTTTCCCGTCCTTGATGAGCCGGACGATCTCCCTGGCCTTTTCTGCGGGAATGCCCTGCTGCAGAGCGATCCGCTGGCGCACGCTTTGGCCGGCGGCGGGCTCCAGCTTGCCGTAGGTCAGGTTCTTGATCGGGACGCCCCGCTTGACCATCTTCTGGCTGAGAATGCCCTTGACCGCTTCGAGCTTGAACTCGTTGGCCGATGCAAGCTGGATGGCGTCGTTGCCTTCCAGATTGATCTCCGAGCGGGAATCCTTCAGGTCGAAGCGCTGATGAATCTCCTTGAGTGCCTGGTCGATGGCGTTGCGAACCTCTTGCAGATCCACCTTGCTTACGACGTCAAACGAATTGTCCTGGGCCATGGCTTAGCGATCCTCCGGCCGGCTGGGGGCGGGGCCTTTCCCCCGCTGCCCGTCTGGCGCAACCTCAGTTTCCCACGTCAGGGTCTATTTGAAACAGTCTGCAAAAATTGGCGGTGGTGGCGCGGGCCAGCTCTTCGCCGGAAACGCCGAGCAATCCGGCCAGGACCTCGGCGGTCTGGGCGACAAAAGCAGGCTCGTTGCGCTCTCCGCGTCGCGCCGCGGGAGCCAGCCAGGGTGCGTCGGTTTCCACCAGCACGCCGTCAAGCGGCATCCGTGCGGCCACGTCGCGCAGCGGCTGAGCCTTGGGGTAAGTAAGGTTTCCTGCAAAGGAGACCAGGAAACCCATCTCCAGCGAGCGCCGCGCCTGCTCCCATCCGCCGCCGAAGCAATGCATGATGCCGCCCAGGCCGGTTCTTCTCCAATGTTCGTCCAGTACAAGAAAGAGCTCGTTCCAGGCGTCAGTGGATTCGTTCGTGCCGCGGCAATGGATAAGGATCGGCCGCTCGCGCGCCGCCGCAACTTCCATTATGCGAATGAGCCCGGCACGCTGCATTTCATGCGCTGCTCCCTGGTGGTAGAAGTCCAGGCCGATCTCACCGCAGGCGATTGTCTCGGTCGTGGCGAGCAGGTTGTCGAGCCGGGCAAGAACCGCATCGTCGATCTCCGGCGTGTTGTGCGGATAGACGCCGGCGCTTGCGTACAAACGCGGCAGGCTTCTTGCGCTTTTGGGCCGGGCGTTGAACTCGCGGCAGATTTCGAGAGTGCGGCCCATCTCCGCGGGCCCTTCGCCGATGCCGATGGCCAGGATGGCGCCCACGCCGGCCTCCCAGGCGCGCGCCAGCACAGCCTCGCGGTCGGCGGAGTAACGCGGGCTGTCGAGATGAGCGTGAGAATCGATCAGCAAAAGCGACCCCAGTTCAATTTGATATTGTTTGAGTCCTAATCATTCACGATAGGAAGTCGAGGGCGTCACAACCGCCAGCCCCAGTTGTTCAAACGCGTCGAAATCGTGGTCTCGATGCAACAGTTCGAATCCCTCCTGGATGCAGAACGTTGCGATCAGGCAATCAATTGTTTTGCGAATGGTGATTCCCCGGCTTTGCAAGAGACGATAGTTGCTTGCTGCTGCAATCGCAATCCGCGTTCCCGCCAAATCGAAGATCGGCAATGTGAGCAAAAACCGTTGCGCAAGGGCAAAACGCCGTGCCTGCCGGATTCCTTGCAAAACCTCGCAAAGGTTGAGATTCGTCAAGCCAATCTGCCTTCGGTCCTGCGAGCTTTCCAACCAATCTGTCTGCGGATTCACCTTGTCGTTCAGGTAGTCAATCCAGACGGATGAGTCGACGATGACCATGCTTTGCCAACTTCATTGAGTATTGCGGAGCTATCGTCAGGCAGCCGCCCGCGCGCGTTGCCGCCCCTGTCTCTTCTTAAATTGCTGGTCCCCATCCGTGAAACGGCTCTGCCGCATTTCATCCAAGTTGCCTTCCCAGCCGAGCCCTCTGAGTTTACGTATTGCCTCACCCTGCTTATGGAGCTGAACGGCGAGGCGCAAAGTGGCTTCGACCGCAGCTTTCTTGGTCGTTGCGCCCGTGGCCTTCATAGCCTGCTTCATCAACTTGTCGTCGATTTCGATGTTGGTGCGCATGGTGATCCTCAATGTGTAAGGATAACACGATCTATGTGTATGAAGGACAGGAGCAGGGCGGGCAGCACTCCGATTCGCAGACTCACCGCTTATACGGAGGCGGGGGAACCGGCAGATACGGCGTTAACTCATCGGCGCTGAAGGGGTGATAGTCACTGGGCTCATCGGCGGGAGGGCAGCCGGGAATGAGCTTCGCCACAACAGAGAGGTTCCCGATGATCGGTCTCTTGACCCAACCGGCGTCATAAGGAGTGCGGAAGTTGACGTACCAGCGGAAATTCTGCCATTTCCACTCTCCATCTTCGCGGACGAAGTCGATGAAATACTTTCCCTGCTGCCACAGGGCGATCAGCTCCGGTTCAGCGCTTACTTCGGTGTCCTTGCCCACAAAATCGGGCTGTGTGTTGCAGCCGAAGGTGTGCCACATGCCCCAGGCCTTGCTGCGGTCGGTAGACACCTCCACAACGGGCGTGGTGAGCATGTGCAGGCCCATGGCGCCCTTCATCGTGTAGAGCGGCTGCAGAACCTTCGTGAAGACGGCGGTGACCTTCTCACGCCCAAAGAATCTGCCCAGATTGTCCATCTCGATCGAGACTGGCGCCCGATGCGCGAACAGTCTCGACGATCTTGTCGTACTGGTGGGCCTGCAGGTAGTAGAGGTACCGCGCCTGCAAGTTGGCAATCTCATGCGCATCGCGAAGCATGAAAACCTCCTGCTCAAGAGCATCGAGCCGGCGAGCAAGGTTGGTCAGTTCATTTGTGCTGTTGGTTTGCATGGGCTCGGTTGTCATAAATGCTGTCCTTTCAGTTTTGGCTTGGAGTTCATTCCGCCTTCGGTTGTGCGGGGGTGCGCGCAACCGTTCGACAACGAGAGTAGCGCGCCGGTTATTTGAGCCTTGCCCCCAGCGGTACCTCTTCGAGAAATCCCGCCAGCACCGGCGCGCCGTCCTTCAGCGAGGCGGCCAGCAGCATTCCGTTCGATTCGAGGCCGCGCATCTTGCGCGGCGCCAGATTGGCGACGATCACGATCTTGCGGCCGATGAGCTTTTCCGGTTCGTAATGTTGCGCGATGCCGGCCAGAATCTGCCGCTTCTCGTAGCCGAGATCGACTTCAAGGCGCAGCAGTTTGTCGGCTTTGGGAACGCGTTCGGCAACGAGAATCTGCGCTACGCGCAGATCGATCTTGGCGAATTCGTCGATAGTGATGATCTCGGCCTGTGGAGCTGCTCCCTCCGGGGCTAAAGCCCCCGCATTTTGCGCTGCTTGTTCGGACCGGCTGAAGCCCGTCCCCTTCAAAGCCGATTCGGCGGCGTTCGAACGCCCCTCCGGGGCTTGGGGCATGGAGGCTGCGGATTCCCCAGGGCTTCCGCCCTGGGCTAGATTCGCATCGCCCCTCCGGGGCGCCGGCTCAGAATGCGGCTGCGCGGCCGGCTCGGAGGCGGGCGCGGCGATCGGTGCGGTGATCAACTGCGGGCTGGTCTGCTCCGCCGGGACCTCATGAACGGGTGCTGTGGGCGTCACCGCGGCCCCACCCGCAACGGCGGTCCCGCGTGAGCGCTTCGCTTTCGCGAGCTGCTTCCTTCGTGGCGGCCGTGGTTGGGGCTACAGACGGTGAGGCCGTGGCCTGACCTGGCGTAACGGCTTCGCTCTTGCTCGCGGCTTCAATCACGCTCTTGTTGTTCTCTTCTTCAATCTTCTGCATGCGCTCCACCGCCTCCTTCTCCGCGCGCGGGAACAGCGGCGCGGGCTCCGCAAATTTCGTTCCGGGCTTCAATCCGCCCCAGGCGAGATCCGTCAGGAATCCGCTCTTCGCAGCATCGGCAATCTCTCCCTGACCCAATTGCCGCCAGACCTTGGCGGCCGCGTCAGGCAAGATGGGATAGACCAGAGCGGTCACGAGGCGAATGGCCTCGGCTGCGGTCGCCAGCACGCGCGCCTGCAATGCCAGGTGATCGGGCTCGGAGCGGTCGGGGGGCCGCTTCCATGGCGCGCTGGCGGTCAGGTAGCCATCCGTCTCGGCGACGAGCACCCACACGGCTTTCAATGCTTCAGAGAAATCCAGCTCGTTGAAGTGCGGGCCGAAGGCTGCGGTCACGTCTGTCGCCGTCTGGCGCAGGACCTTTTCGCCCTGGGTTTCTGCGCCAGGCTCAGGCACCGTCCCGCCAAAATACTTGTGCACCATGTTTACGACGCGGCTGACCAGGTTGCCGTAGCCATTCGCCAGGTCCGCGTTATAGCGCTGCACCAGAGCCTCAAAGGAAAAAGTGCCGTCCTGCCCGAAGGGAATCTCGCGCAGCAGGAAATAGCGCAGGGCGTCGGCGCCCAGCACTTCCATCACCGTTTCGGCGCGAACGATGTTGCCGCGCGACTTCGACATCTTGCCCTGGTCGAAGAGCAGCCAGCCATTGGCGCGCACCGTGCGCGGAACGGGGAGCCCGGCGGCCATCAGGAACGCCGGCCAGTAAATGCAGTGGAAGCGGGTGATCTCTTTGCCGACCATGTGCACATCGGCCGGCCAGAACTTCTCGTAGTTCTGCTCATCATCCGAGCCATAACCGAGAGCCGTAATGTAGTTGGCCAGCGCGTCGAGCCAGACGTAAACGACGTGCTTCTCATCGCCGGGAACAGGAATGCCCCAAGCGAAACTCGTGCGGCTGACAGATAGATCTTTCAGACCGCCTCGCACAAAAGAGATGACCTCGCGGCGCGTGGACTCCGGCCCCATAAAGCCGGGATTCGCTTCGTAGAACTCAAGCAATTTGCCCTCGAAGGCGGAAAGTTTGAAGAAGTAGTTTTCCTCGCTCACCGTCTCGGTTACGCGGCCGCAATCGGGGCAGGGCGTGCCCGGAGGGCCGTCCACATACAACTCATCGCTCACGCAGTATTGGCCCGTGTACGAGCCCTTGTAGATGTAGCCGCGGTCGCGAAGCGTTGCGAAGAGCTTTTGCACGCCGCGCTTGTGCCGCTCCTCGGTGGTGCGGATGAAATCGTTGTAGGTGAGCCCCAGCCGGTCCCACAGGCCGCGGAACTCGCCGGCAACGGCGGTGGCGAACTCCTGGGGCGTGCGGCCGGCCTTCTCGGCCGAGCGCTCGATCTTCTGGCCGTGCTCGTCTGTGCCGGTCAGAAACCACGTCTCAATTCCCAGCGCCCGCTTGCGCCTGGCGATGGCGTCGCAGACGATCGTCGTATAGGCGTGCCCCAGGTGCGGCCGCGCGTTGACGTAGTAGATCGGCGTGGTGATGTAGTAGCGGGTTCGAGTCTTGGCTGGATCAGTCATGAAAAGCCATTCCGTTCACACATAAGTTGGGTGCAGTGCTACCGGCGATCTACTTCATCTTAAAGCATCTGCTTTCGACCGCCGAATCGGCGCCACTCATAAACCGGAGGGGCTGTAATCGCTTCAGAGGAGTGGGCGCTCTGTTAGAATCGCCCTTGAAATTCAAGGATTCTCTGAGGGATTCCACGTGGTTCTGGAACTGCAAAAGAAGCTCGGCGACGCCATTCGCGCGGTCTTGAAGGAGAAGTACGCACTTGACGTCGCGAACATTCCCCTGGAAACGCCGCCCGATTTGCGCTTTGGCGAGATAGCGACGCCCGTGGCGCTGCAACTGGCGCGTTCGTTACGCAAGGCGCCGAAGGTCATCGCTCAGGAGATCGTGGCAGCGCTGGGCACGGTCGAGGGCTTTGCAGGCTTCGAGGTGGCCGGCGCCGGCTACATCAATGCGCGGCTTGATCGGGGCGCAGCTGTTCGCATCGTGGCCGACGAGGTTTCCCACCCTTTCGCCGATGAAGCCGGCGAAAGGATGGGGCACGGCTCAGGCGCGGCTTCGAAGGAGCATGTGCTGGTGGAGCACACAAGCATCAATCCCAACAAGGCGGCGCACATCGGACACCTGCGCAATGCCATCCTGGGCGACACCTTCGTGCGGCTGCTCGGCGCGGCAGGGCACAAGGTAGACGTGCAGAACTACATCGACAACACCGGCGTGCAGGTGGCCGACGTGGTCGTGGGATTCCTGCACGTAGAGAAGAGATCGGCAGCAGAGGTGCGCGAGCTGATCGCCGCCTGCGAGGAAAAGGCGGCCGCCGAAGGTCCGCGCGCCGCCATCGACTACTATTGCTGGGATCTTTATGCCCGGACTTCGCAGTGGTACGGCGAGGGAACGGATGAGGAGCAGAAGGCACGCAAGCAACTCCGGCTCGACACGCTGCACTCGATCGAACGGGGCGGCAACGAAACGGCCGAGATCGCTGAGCTGATCTCGACAGCCGTCCTCAGGCGGCACCTTGAGACCATGCAGCGGCTGGGCATCGAGTACGATCTGCTGCCGCGGGAAAGCGAGATTCTGCACCTGAAGTTCTGGGAGGCGGCCTTCGAGCTGCTGAAAGCTTCGGGCGTGCTGTACTTCGAGAGCGAGGGCAAGAACAAGGGCTGTTGGGTCATGACCCGAGCTGGTGCCGAGGCGAAAGGTGCGGCTGGCGGCGAGGACGCCGCCAGCACAGCCGGCCAGGAGGCCGGCGCTACGCCCAGTGCCGGTGGCGTGCCCGACGAAGACGCGAAGGTGATCGTGCGCTCGAACGGGACCGTGACCTACGTGGGCAAGGACATCGCCTATCATCTGTGGAAGTTTGGCCTGCTGGGCCGTGACTTCGGCTACAGGCCGTTCTTCCGCTATCCGGATCATGAATGCTGGATCACTGCGGAAGAGGGCGAGCGAGAGCATCCGCACTTTGGCGGCGCGTCGGCGATCTACAACGTGATCGACTCGCGGCAATCGGACCCGCAGGCGAACGTGATCCAGGCGCTGCGCGGCATGGGGCACACGGCCGAGGCCGATCGCTACACGCACTTCAGCTACGAAATGGTGGCGCTGACGCCGCGCTGCGCGATGGAACTGGGCTACCAGGTTTCAGCCGAGGATCAGGGCCGAGCCTACATCGAGGTGAGCGGGCGCAAGGGATTCGGCGTGAAGGCCGACGACCTGATCGACAAACTGATCGCGGCCACGCGCGCCGAAGTGGACTCGCGCCAAACCGGCCGCGACGAGCGAGAGCGGCAGCGGATCGCCCAACAGATCGCCATCGGCGCGCTGCGCTACTTCATGCTCAAGGTCACGCGGAATTCGGTGATTGCTTTCGACTTCAAGGATGCGTTGAGCTTCGAAGGCGAGACGGGACCGTACATTCAGTACGCAGTGGTCAGAATCCGTAATATCTTCCGCAAGGGAGGAACGACGGCCGAAGCGGCGTTAGAAGAGCTGGCGAGTCAGCGAGTCAGCGAGCCAGCAGGTCAGCAGACAGATTTTGGCCGCTACATGAGCGGCGAGGAGAACGAGGACATCTGGGCGCTGTGGTTGCGCGCGGGACGGTTTTCGCTGGTTCTGGAGCAGAGCATCGCGACTGCGGAACCTGCATTTGTCGCCAAGCACGCCTTTCAACTGGCGCAGGAGTTCGCCAACTTCTACCACCGGCACCACATCCTTACCGAAGAAGATCCGGCGCGCAAGACCTTCCTGCTGGCGACGGCGGCGGTCGCGCTGCGTGAACTGGTCCGGTCGCTTGCGCTGCTCGGAATTGAAAGCCCCGAAGCGATGTAAAGACAGTGGTCAGTGATCAGGGATCAGGGATCAGAGGGCTCTTTAAACCGGCCGCGGTAATGAATTGACAGTTGCACAGTTTCACAGAAACTGTGAGACTGTGAGGTTTTCGGATGTAAGTTGCTGATTCTATGGAGTTGGGTGGGCTTCACAGTTTCACCGCCCGAAAAATGAACTCGCGAAGTGCAAGCCTGGAGCGGCGATTTCGAATCGTGTTTCGGGGTACTGTGAAGAAAAACAGGGATCAGGGATCAGGGAGCAGGGATCAGAGGTCAGAGGAAATCCGGGGGCCGAGTTGTGTTCAGTGGTCATGGTTGGGTCTTCTCAAGCAGCTTCTAGCTTCTAGCTCCTAGCTTCTAGCTCCTGGCCAGGATCTGCCTCTATTGAGATTGTGCGCTAAAGGGGCGAAATTGTACGCAAAGGGGTGGCAGGGGCGAGGTGGATTCCCAGGTCCCTCCGCCGCGGCGGACGAGGGACCTGGGGCACCCAGCGGAGTTAGTGGAGTTAGCGGGGTTGGCGGGGCTGACGGAGTTGGCCGGGGAAACCGCTAAATTCTCCCGGGTGCCTCCGTCGCGGCGGACGAGGCATCCGGGGCAACCATCTTCAGTGGTTGAACTCGCTTCTCGCATTGTCCTTCGTCCTCAAAAGAACAACTGCGGATCCTTCGCTTTCGGTCGCCGCGGCGACCTTCGCTCAGGATGACAGCGCCCTAACCCCTCAACCATCCGTAAGGTGGAACTCTCGCCTGAGAGGACACTTCGCATGATACCCCGCGGAAAGACTCGCACGTTGCCTCGCGGGAAGACTCGCACGATACCTCGCGGGGGGACTCGCACGATACCTCGCGGGAAGACTCGTCGCACAATACCTCGCGGGCAGAACGTCATGCAAAAAAAGTTTCCTCTTCATTTTCCGATTCGGTATAATTTTGATGGCTGGATGCAGCGTCAAGCGCCGCGCTGTAGCGGGTTCGGCCATATAAACAGGCAAAAACTCCTGCCGCGGGAGCATCGGCTGCCGTGTCCTGCTGAAAGCAAAGATCGAAAGGGCCAAAGAGACGTTTTCGAGCGCCTGTTTGGCCGGCCGGTTGGACCGGAATAGATTTCCTAAATTAATGCGTCGCGCAGCCTCGGCAACTGCGCGTGCTTGTTTAACCTCCCTGATCAATGGATCAATTCGTGACTGTGTTCGCGAGGGGTGAGGCGCCGATGTTTCCACAGCGATCTTCAAACCAATCCGAACCAGAATGCGCTGGTAGCACACGCGCGCGCGGCCGTTTGCGGTCATGGCGCCGTGCGGTGACCATGGGTTGATCGGGGCGCAGCCTTCGATGAGGATTGGAAAATGACTCAGTTCATGACTCAATTATTAAGCGGCGACGAGGCGATCGCCTGGGCGGCCGTGGATGCAGGATTAGCGCTGGGAACAGGTTATCCGGGCACGCCGTCGACCGAGATCCTGGAAGAGATTGAGAAACTTGGCGGAAGGGCGCAGTGGGCGCCCAATGAGAAGGTGGCTTTGGAAGTGGGCATCGGCGCCTCAGTGGCGGGTGGACGCACCATCGTGACCATGAAGCACGTTGGCTTGAATGTGGCCGCCGATCCGCTTTTCACGGTCGCGCAGTTGGACCTTTCCGGAGCGATGGTGGTTGTTTCGGCGGACGATCCGGGCATGGCCTCGAGCCAGAATGAGCAGGACAACCGGCGCTATGCGGTGGCCGCCCAGTTGCCCATGTTCGAGCCGTCAGATGCCCAGGAAGCGTATGAATTCACCCTGCGGGCCATCGAAGTATCCGAACTGTGGCGCGTGCCGGTGCTGCTGCGGGTGACGACTCGGGTTTGCCATTCGAAGACCCTGGTCCGGCGCGAGGGGGTGAAAGTGCCCCTGGCTCGCACTCCGGTTTATGTGCGCGACACCACCCGCGTGATGATGCCCGGCAATGCTCGCGCAGGCCATGTGAAGATCCGCCAGAAGCTCGACGAGATGGCCCAATGGAACGAGCAGCACGGACCGATAGAGATCATCCGCGGCTCGCGGTCGCTGGGCGTGATCACGTCGGGGATTGCGTATCAACATGTGCGCGAAGCCGCTCCTGAGGCCAGCGTGCTCAAGCTGGGCATGACGCATCCGCTGCCCATTGAGACGATTCGCCGCTTTGCCGAGAGCGTGGACCGGTTGATCGCCGTCGAAGAGGGCGATCCTTACCTGTTCGAGTGCTGCCGCATTGCCGGCATCAAGATCGATCCGGCGCCGTCGAACTTCCGATTCGGCGAATTGAATGTGGATCGCGTCCGCCGGCTGCTGAGCGGCGATGACGCGCCTGAAGCAAAGCCGGTGCCGGGCAAAGCGCCCGCGCTATGCCCCGGCTGCCCGCATCGGAACGTCTACCAGGTGTCTGAGCGATATGAAGTGCGCGGTGGCCGGCGATATTGGATGCTACACGCTGGGCGCACTGGCTCCATACAACGCCAACGATATCTCGATCTGCATGGGCGCTTCGATCGGCGTGGCCCTGGGCATGCGGCACATTATGCCGGAGGAAGAAGCCAGGAAAGTCGTCAGCATCCTTGGCGACAGCACCTTCCTGCACAGCGGCATGACGGGCATCGCCGAGATGGTCTATAACCCGCCGCCGACAGGCCATGTGGTGGTGGTAGTCGATAACGGGACCACAGCGATGACCGGATTGCAGGAGAATCCCGCGACGGGCCGGCAACTGGATCACGCCAGGACGAACAAAGTCCTGATCGAGGACGTCTGCAAGTCCCTTGGGGTGCAGAATGTTCACGTGGTCGACGCCACGGTCAATCAGGAGGGCTTTCAGAAATTGCTCGCCGAGTCGCTGGCCAAGCCGGAAACTACAGTCATCGTCAACCGGCGTCCCTGCCTGCTGGCGGCGAAAAGCATCAGGGAGTACGAGAAGCGCGACGGGCAGGCGTGCGAGTCAGCAAGGTAGCAAGTCAGCGAGTTAGCCGTCCTGGGCCGGCTTCCGGCCATGACCAGGCGCGGACGAGGACGTCCGCGCTACAGCCGGCCAGGAGGCCGGCGCTACAACTCATCGCGCGATGGATGGGGCACGGGGCAACTGAGTTGTTCGTTGAGTTTGGTAGCTTCCCAGGTCTCAGAATCGAGACCTGGGGCACCCGATTTCCGCCCTGGAACGGCGGCAAAAAAGGCAGCCATGCCCGCTAGTCGCGCTTGCGGCGCTGATGCGTGGAAGGGATGTTCATGTCTTCGCGGTATTTGGCGACGGTGCGGCGGGTGAGCTGGATGCCCTGGGAATTGAGCAGCAGGGCGAGCTGATCGTCGGTGAGCGGCTTGCGGGGGTCCTCGACCTCGATGAGCTTGCGGACCTTGCGCTTGAGCACGAGCAGCGGAGTATCGGCGCCTTCGGGTCCGGCGGAGCCCTCTGAAAAGAAAAATCGCAGCTCGATGACGCCCTGCGGGGTATGCGCGTACTTATTGGCTACCGCGCGGCTGACTGTGGAAGGATGGACGCCGATCTCCTCGGCCACCTCTTTGATCATCATGGGGCGCAGGGAATCGGTGCCGTTTTCGAGGAAGTCCTGCTGGCGGCGGACGATGATTTCGCAGGTGCGCAGAATGGTGCTCTTGCGCTGGGCGATGTTGCGCATGAGCTGGAGGGCGGAACGGAAGCGCTCCTTGACGTACTCGCGGGTTTCCTTGTCGGTAGCCTGCGAGGCCAGCATTTGTCGATAGCGGCGGCTGAGGCGCAGGCTCGGCAGCTCTTCCTCATTCATGCTGACCACCCAATCGCCGCCGCGCTTGACAAAGACGACGTCCGGCTCGATGAGGCGGGTTTGCTCGCGGTTGTACATGAGTCCGGGGCGGGGATCAAGGGTGCGGATGAACTCCAATGCGGCGTGGGCCTCATCCGCGGTAATTTGCGCGGCGCGGGCCATCGCCTTAAGGTCGCGCTTCTGAAGCAGAGGCAAGTGACGGTCCACGATGAGCGCGGCTAAAGTCATGGAGCGGCGGCGCTCCTCGATTTGCGCTTCGGCCTCGGCATGGAAGCTGCGATGAGGGCTTTCGCCGTTCTCGCCGTAGCGCTTGGCGTACAAGTGGCCGAACTCATGCTGTTGGGCGGAGATCTGCATGAGAAGGCACTCGCGAAGGTCGCGGGCGCCGACGCCAGCCGGGTCAAGATGCTGCACCAGATCGATGCCACGGCGGACAAGATCCAGAGTTTCCGGGTCAGGAATGGCGGCCGCCAGAGCAGCTCCGTTTGCGGGGCCGAGCGGGGAATCGTCGCAGGAGGGCCGTAGAAAGGCGGTGGCCAGTTCCTCATCGGTAGCGGCCAGGTAGCCCTCCTCATTGAGGTTGCCCACGATGAACTCGGCCGCCTGCCGGAGCATTGGTTCGAGGCTGAGCGCTCCGAGCTGCCACTCCAGGTGGTCGGAAAGGGTGGTGGGCTGGGAGAGGAAATTCTCGAAGCTGGGCCGTTCGACCTCTTCGTATTCGGGCTGCGTGCGATAACCGGGGTCGAGATACTCCTGAAAATAGCTGCCGAAGTCGATTTCGCTGAAGACGTCTTTGGGCGGGGCGACGGTCTCTTCGGCGCCGCGCTCGAGCATTTCCTCTCGGCCGGCGACCTGGTCGAGCATGGGAACGGACTCGTCGATCTCCTCGAGCACTGGATTTTCAACCAGTTCGGCTTCGATCATCTCCTTGAGCTCGAGCTTGTTCAGCGCCAGAACACTGACCATCTGCATGAGGCCCGGCGTGAGAATCTGCCGCTGGGCGACCTTGAGGTTCAGTCTGGGTTGAAGCAGTGTCATAAGAGGAAACCCGATCCCAAGGATCTCAATATGAGTGTACTGGAATTGTCGAGCGAAGGGGATACGCGGAATTTGGACTGATTCCAAAGGGCCGGTTCCGCATTGGGCGATGGACCAAGGAGGGAATCGGCAATAGGCAATAGGCAATAGGGAATAGGGAATAGGGAATAGGGACGGAGGGGGCAGCTATGGTTCGATCACGACAGGAATTGAGCTTTCCTCCCCGGTCCCCAGAAGCGAGGGACCGGGGGCACCCAATTTGTGAGACGGAGGGGGTAGCGAAGTTGCAGAGAAATGATTATGCCAGCGAAAAGCCTTCGCCCAGGTAGACGCGGCGGACTTCGACGTCATTGCCGAGCTCTTGCGGAGTGCCGGCGCGGAAGATGCGCCCTTCGTTGATGATGTAGGCGCGGTCAGTGACCGAAAGGGTCTCGCGGACGTTGTGGTCCGTGACGAGGACGCCGATGCCGCTGGCTTTGAGGTCGAAGATGATGCGCTGCAGCTCGAGGACGGCGATGGGGTCGATGCCGCTGAAGGGCTCATCGAGGAGGATGAAATTGGGCTGGATGGAAAGGGCTCGGGCGATTTCAACGCGGCGGCGCTCGCCACCAGACAGCGCGTAACCGCGGGTGGTGCGGATGTGGCCGAGGTTGAGCTGCTGGATGAGCTTCTCAGTGCGGGTGCGGCGCTCGCGGTTGCCGAGGGGCTGCGCCTCGAGAACGGCCAGAATGTTCTCTTCGACGGTGAGCTTGCGGAAGACCGAGGGCTCCTGGGGTAGATAGCTGATGCCGTAATTGCGTGCCCGCAGGTACATGGGCATGCGGGTAATGTCGGTCTGGTCGACGAAGACGCTGCCTGTTTCCGGCTGGACGAGGCCGACGATGATGTAGAAGCTGGTGGTTTTGCCGGCGCCATTGGGGCCGAGGAGGCCGACGACCTCGCCGCGGGAGATTTTGAGATTGACGCCGCGCACGACCTGGCGGCCCTTGTAACTCTTACCGATTCCCTCAGCTAGCAGTGTGTTCATTCGTCTTTCAGATTGCCCGTGGCCTCATCGTGGCGCGGTGGTTTCGACTGCGGTTGCGCGACCTCCGCCTTCGATACTGACACTATCATCGCGGCTGCGGAAGATCAAAGTTTGTCCGGAGACGGTGCCGCGCGCGGAATCTGTAATGCGGGGCGGAGCGGCGGCCGTGCCGGTAAGGACGTATTCGCCTGTCGAGCCGGTGTAGACCAGTTGGTCGCCCGTGCCTCGGCGGTCCTGGGAGGTGAGGACCACATGGCCGCTTGCAACAAGGTGGTCGACCTGCGCCTCAGAGGTTGACTGAGGGAGGGCGGAGGCCTTGGCCTGCTGACCGGCAGGGATCAGAAAGAGCTCGATCTGGTCAGAGGCGGCGGTGGCCGTGGGCGTCTGGCTGGTGACGGCGCTGAGGACGCCTGCGCGCATCCGGGCCCGGCGTTCGGCTGCCGAGTACGAGAGGTCGCCGCCGCGGATGCGAATGAGAGAGGGATTGGCAGGCGAGGAGAGAGCAGCCGAAGACTGCGTGGATCCGGGCGCGGAACTGCCGGCGCTGAGCAGGACGACACGAACAGGATCGGCCGGGTCCTTTGTGTTGGCCGTGAGCGTCTGCTGCTTGCGATCGAGGACGATGACCGGCGCGGCGATGGAGTTGGTCTGCTGCCAGAGGCGCGCATGGCCGCGGAAGGTGGCGCGGCTGTTTGCCTGATCAAGCTCGGCCTCTGTGGCGACCACATGGACCGGGCCACGGCGCTCGGCGACATGCTGCAGCGCCCGCACCATCACCTGGTGCAGCGCCGCCTCGGTCCACGCCTCGTAGGGAAGCAGGCTCTCGGGTTGGCGGTCGTTCGCCCCCGTCGGTGGGTCCGCCCTGTCCTGTGCGATCGTCTGCCATCACTGCCTCGCGAGCCAGTCCCCTCCATTAGCGAAAGCGAGGCCGCGGGGAAAGGTGGGGCGGGGAAGTGGGGGGCTTCTGTTGCCCGGTGCCCCCCCGGACCGCGCTTATCGCTTATGCGGCGACAGCGAGTGCCTCATTGTCGTTGGCACTTGTCAAATGGCCCGATGACGGCGGTACATGCCGGGCAAAAGATGGGTCTTTACCGCGCGTGTCGAGACTGTTTCGCCCCCCCATACCCATCCGCCGGTTGCCCGGCGGACTGGTGGAGGCGCCGGGCACTGCCCCCGGGTCCACAACGCTTATTCCACACATCGTTTATCGCCATAGCCGGCAAGCCGGCAGGGCGAATATAGGGTGTGCGCGTGCCGGCAAGGAAGGGGCGAGTCCGATGAGCCTGACCGAACAGCAACGGGCCGAGATCGAGGCCCAGCGCGCCGCCAGCGCGCCGACCCGCCGCGCCACCGTGCCGGCGCTGGAGGCGCTGCTGTACGAGGCCATCCCCGTGCTCGACCACGGATTCATCCGCGTCATCGACTACATGGGCGACGACGGCGCGGTGGTGCAGGCCGCCCGGGTCTCCTACGGCCGCGGCACCCGGCGCACCAGCGAGGACGCCGGGCTGATCCGCTACCTGATGCGCCACCGCCACACCACCCCCTTCGAGATGTGCGAGATCAAGTACCACGTGAAACTGCCGATTTTCGTCGCCCGGCAGTGGATCCGCCACCGCACCGCCAACGTGAACGAGGTTTCCGCCCGCTATTCCATCCTCGACCGCGAGTTCTACATCCCCGCGCCCGAGCACTTGGCCGCCCAGTCCGAGGCGAACCGCCAGGGACGCGGCGCGGTGCTGGAGGGGGCGGAGGCGGCGTCGGCGTGCTCGATCTCTTGCGCGCCGACGCCATGCGCTGCCACGACCACTACGTGGAAATGCTCAACGAGGACGCCGGCGGGGCCCCGCTCGATCCCGCCCGGCAGGGGCTGGCGCGCGAGTTGGCGCGCATGAACCTCACCCTCAACACCTACACCCAGTGGTACTGGAAGATCGACCTGCACAACCTGCTGCATTTCCTGTCGCTCAGGGTGGACGCGCACGCCCAGTACGAAATCCGCGTCTATGCCGAGGCGATGCTGGCACGGTCGAGGCCTGGGTGTCCAACCCACCCAGCGCGGTTTGATATATATGCTATTAGCGTATAAATGCGCGTGCGGAGTTCATGGAAGCGCCGGCTTTTGCGCGCCATCTGCCAGCCTATCTATCGCGAACCCAGAATTGCTGTGGCCACAGGCAGAAGCCGAACTGCTAACGACGGCCAGAAGCGTGGGTTTTTGCCCCTGAGGGATTGCCGGCGGCAAGGCTAACCGCAACCGCAAGAATATCTGCACTACACTATGGGTGATCATGTGCTGACCGTTACTATTCGCTTAATGTTCTCCCTTATATGGAGGTGTGCGCTCTTCGTAGCTTGACCGCTGGCGTTGCAGTAACAACCGGCAGTTCATGGTCTTCCGGTCACCGCAAATTCCGGCAAAAGTTTTTTCCACCCGGCATCGCCGTGTTGTCAACTCGCATCCAACCTGCTAAAAGCAAATAAAACTGCGCCGGAGGTTTCGCTTGAAACAGACATTACGTATTGCCATCCTCTTGACTTTCGCCTGCGCTGCCTTGGCGGCGTTTTCGAATTTCGCGCAGGCCCAGAGACTCGACATTGCATTCGGCATGAGCACCACGTTGGCTCCGCAAGCCAGATGGAGGGGTGAAACCTCCCGTCGCTCAAAGGCGGCGTCTTTCCCAGCTTTGGCGGCGATGTCCTCTTTCACAACCTCGGCTTCGGGGCCGAAGTGGTCTGGAAGGCAACCAACCGTGACTGCCCAGATGCCATCTGCGGCCCCGGTTCGGGCATCAACTATCGCCCCGTACTCTACAACTTCAACGCCGTGTACTCTCCCAAGCTCGCCCCTCACGCCTACTTGAACTGGTTGGCGGCATCGGCGCGATCGACACCCATTACTCCGCATGTACCTTGAGTGGTCCGTCATGCGGGGGCAACCAACTGATCGCATCGAGCAACCACTTCGACGTGGATGTCGGCGGCGGCATCAAGCTTTATCCCCACGGCGGTTTCTTCATTCGCCCCGAGGCCCGCTTTTACTGGATCAACAACAATACCGACTACAGTGGGAACCACGCCGCCCGCGTCGGCGTCTCGATCGGCTATACGTTTAAGTAACTGGAGCTGATTTCACGAATGGTTTGGGGAAGGGCGCGGCTTGAAGGCGCGCCTTTCCGCGCCCACCGCAACTCGCCAGTGGCCGGTATCGCCCGTCTCGCATTATGATAGAGCTATGAATTTTGGCTTCTCGGGCGAGATGATCTTCCTGTTTTTTCTGGTGCTGATCTTTTCGGCCCCAAGAAAATGCCGGAGATCGGACGCCAGATCGGGCGCTTCATGAACGAGTTCCGGCGCGCCTCCAACGAATTCCGCTCGCAGATCGAGTCGGAAATCAATTCCCTCGATAAAGTAATAGCGGCACAACAGCAGACACGCGGCAGCAAATCCTGCCGCCGCTCCAGGCCCCGCTGGGATCGCTCGCCAACCGCATCTTCAATCCGCCGTCCGCCAATCCTCCGCCCGCCGAAAAATTGGAAGCTGCTGAAGCCGCCGCCGCGCCCGCCCCTGCCGAAAGTGCCGCCGTAGAGGCGGGGCTTGCCCCATATTCCGAGCCGTCTGCCGGCCCGAGGGTTGAAGCTCCAGGGGTTGAAACTCCGACGGTTGAAACTGCGAAGGTTGCGCCCGATGCCTGAGCTGTCCGCCGCCTCGCCCGTGAACGAATCCACCAAAGACAAGGACAAGGAGCAAATGCCTACCATGGGCTTCCTCGATCATCTCGAGGAACTGCGCAAGCGCATCGTTTATTCCATCGTCGCCGTCATCGTCGGATTCTTCGCCTGCTGGTTCTCCGCGCCGCGCCTCGTCGGCATCATGCAGCGTCCCATCATCGAGGTGCTGCATAAGTACAATCTTCCTGAAAAACTCGTCTACCTCAATCCGGTCGACCCCTTCAACCTTTATCTCAAGGTGGCCGGAGTGGCCGGTCTGTTTTTCACCTCGCCCTTCGTGCTCTACCAAGTCTGGTGTTCATCGCGCCCGGCCTCTACCGCAATGAGAAACGCTACGTCATGCCCTTCATGTTTCGAGCGTGACCCTTTTTCTCGCCGGCGGATATTCGGCTACCGCGTCGTCATCCCCAAGCGCTCAACTTCCTCATCGAGTTCGGCAAACAGTTTCAGCCGATGATCACCATCGAGGAATACACACAGTTGTTTGTCACCATCATCGTCGGCCTGGGCGCGATCTTCGAAATGCCGATTCTGGTCTTTTTCCTCGCGCTCATGGGCATCGTCAGCGCGGGCTGGATGTGGCGCAATATCCGTTATTCCATTCTGGGCATCTTCATCGTCGCGGCCATCATCACACCCACGCCCGATATCCTGAACATGTGCATCTTCGCCGCGCCCATGGTGGCTCTGTATGTGCTAAGCATCGCCATCGCCTGGTTCGTGCATCCCAATCAGCGCAGGAAACGCGCGGAGAAGAAAGGGTCTTTATCGCAGGGGACACAGAGGAAACCATGAAGAGACGCCCAATAGAAAGCGAAGTTTCACCAGCTTTCCCCTGTGTCCCTCTACGTCTCCTGTGGTTAAGAATTTGCTTTTGTGCTGCCGCTGACCATCTCCCTGGCCAGCACCGCAACCTGCACCAAAGGACCCGGCGCCAGCGCCAGCGCAGCGCCAAAATCCGGACAACGACTGCGGCGCCAGTTCCGCCCGCAGCCGCGCCCGACAACGCCCCACTCCCGCACATCG
>CAWETV010000005.1:0-12767 GCA_963812095.1 uncultured Acidobacteriota bacterium
AACTGATGACCATCATGACCAGTGTGACATGGTACAGCGTGTTGGGCGGGATTATGGCCATGTACATCTCGCAGGGTGTCGAAGGTCGCCACCTGCTTTCGGCCGTGATGATGACTTCGCCGGGAACGATTTTGATGGCCAAGATGCTGGTGCCTGAAACCGAGGTGCCCGCCACCGAGGGCAAGGTCGTCATCCCCAAAGACGAGTTGCACAAGGACGAAAATCTGATCGGGGCCATAGCCCGCGGCACCATCGACGGCGGCAAGCTGGCCATGAACGTGGCCATCATGCTCATCAGCTTCCTGGCCCTCGTCGCCCTGCTTGACAGCCTGCTCGGCTGGATTCACGGCGGCGTGCCCTGGGTTCCAGGCTCGCTCGGCCAGATTCTTGGGTTTGCCTTTGCGCCCGTAGCCTGGCTGATCGGCGTGCCGTGGCACGACTGCGGCATCGGCAACCTGCTGGGCACGCGCATGGCGCTGAACGAAGTGATCGCCTACATCGCGCTCGGCGCGCAGAAGGCTGCGCTCGTCCGCGCTCCTTCACCATTGCGACATTTGCGCTGTGCGGGTTCGCGAACCTTGGGTCGATCGGGATGCAGATCGGCGGCATCGGCGCACTGGTGCCGGAACGGCGCAATGACCTGGCCAAGCTGGGCGTGCGCGCGATGCTAGCGGGGACGATGGCCAATCTGATCTCGGCATCGATTGCTGGGATGTTCCTGGGGTGATTACGAAGCGCGAGACCTGGATGGCGTGCTTTCCGCAGATCTTGACACGCGCGCCAAATGGCGCAACAATCATGCCAGGTGGCAGAGATGAGCGTTGCGGAGATCGTGGCTGTGCTGGGCGGAAGAAAGACCTTCAAGAGCCAGGTGCGAAGCACGGATGATTTGGCGAAGCAGGTGCGTTTCGGCTTGCCGGCGTCGACTGTGGAACGGCTGGCAGGATCGCTCTCTTTGCACCGAGCCCAGGTGGCCGAGCGGCTGAATATTCCTTCGCGCACGCTGAGCCGGCGGCTGAAGATGAAATCGCGGCTGACGCACGACGAGTCGGACCGGGCGATGCGCATGGCTCGCGTGGTGGCGCTGGCGAAGGAAGTTTTGGGATCGGATGAGAAAGCCTCTCATTGGATGAGCAACCCGAACCGGGCGCTGGGGGGCAAGAAGCCATTCGACCAACTCGATACCGAGCCGGGCGTGCGCTCGGTAGAAGAGGTCCTCAACCGGATCGCTTACGGGATGTATAGCTGATGCAGGTTTGGAGGCTCTTCCGGAGGCGCTTCCTCAGCACGTCGTTCACTGGCGCGGGCGGAATGTACGCGGCGAGCCGGTGGAATCATCTGGAAGTCGCAATGGTGTACACCGCCACCTCGCGAGCGCTGGCGGCGCTGGAGTTCTTCATCAATCTCGAAGCGAATGAAGCGCCGGACGATTTGCTGATGGCCGAGGCTGCGGTTCCTGACGAGTCGATCGAGGCGCTCGATCTCAAGCAACTGCCGAGGAACTGGCGCAGCCTCAATAACGAGCGCTGCCGCGACATCGGTTCGGAATGGGCTCGAGATCTGCGCTCGCTGGCGCTGAAGGTTCCTTCAGTCGTAGTCGATGGGGACTGGAATGTGCTGCTGAACCCGAAGCATCCCGAGTTCGCCAAGGTTGCGGTTGGTCCCGTGAAGCCCTTCCGGTTCGACGAGCGATTGTTTCGGTAGGTTTATCCGGGATAGGCGCCGGTGATGTAGCCTTCGAGGGCCTGGATGGCGTGCTCCTGGCCGCTGATGATCCACTTGACCATGTCGCCGATGGAGACGATGCCGACCACGCGATCGTTTTCGATGACGGGAAGATGGCGGAAGTGGCCCTTGGTCATCAGGTTCATGCATTCGTCGACGGTTTGCTGCGGGGTTACGGAGACCACGGGGCTGGTCATGATTTCGCGCACTTTGGTCGCCTTGGACTGATGGCCCTGAGAATGCCGCGGCGCGCATAGTCGCGCTCGGAAAAGATGCCCACGAGCTTCTGGCCCGACATGACCATCAGTGCGCCGACATCGTACTGGGCCATCAGGGCCAAGGCTTCATGCACGGTCTGCTCGGGCGCAACGGGCAGGATTTTGTTGAAGTTCTTGTATTTCAGCACCTGGTCAACGGTGTCGGTAACCTTCATTGCGTCCTCCGTGGGGCTTCTGAGGGAGATGCCGGGGCGACCGCCATTTCCCAGGGGAGATCGCCGCCGTGGAAAAAAAGTATACGCTGGATTGCATTCTGTTGTCGTAGGTTCATTGCCAGAGCAGATGGGAAGGGGACGGGGCTCGGCGATTTTCGGGCGGCCCTCCGCGGACGCCGGTGCGCGGCGAACATCTTCCCGGGCGTCGTCTGCTCGCCACGGCGAGCAGGCTCCGGCCTGCGGCTATTGCTCGGTCGGTGCCTCCGGGACAGCGGTGGAACAATCGCTCAGGCAGATTGAGGACCGAGGCCAGGCGGCGATGCCGAGGCGGCGGATGCGGTAGATGATGGTGAGGAGGGTGACGGTTCCGCAGGTCAGGAAACTTACGCCGAGACCGATGATCAGGGAGTTGTCGTGCTCGTAGACGCCATGAACCACGCCGATGACCTGCAGAATGCAAAAGCCGCCGAAGGTGACCAGCGAAACGCCCTCATCGCTTTTCTTGCGCCAGACGGCGAGGGCCTGGGGCACGAACAAAGCCGCATTTCCCAGCAAAGCCAGCCCAAAGACGAACGTAACAATTTCTCTCATTGGATGGATCCCGGAAGACGGGATAGTTCTCCTAGTGTGGCGAGTCTGAAGTTCGTTGAACAAATCAAAGATGCTCGTGTCGCTTGGCCGCAACAAGCAACGGCAAAAACAAGAGCAACCGCAGATCCTTCGACTCCGTTTGGCGCAAAAGGCGCGCCAAACTTCGCTGCGGATAAACGGCGACAGTTGTCGATACAGAACTTAAACTTTCAGGACAGTAGTCGATGCTCTCATTTTTGGGCCGGGAGGGGATTGGGGGTGGTGGGTTGGTTTGAATCCACAGGGCTCAATGAGTGGTGTCCGAAAAACTCGAACCTGGCCCCGAACTGAATCTGCCACGAGGTGGTCGAAGTCGCCGCACTCACGCCCGCGGCCGGTGAAACCCCTGAGGTCGCCGAGGAAAAGACGTAGCCGCCGGAATCCGCCGCATCGTTACTAGAACAATATTTTCAAGCCCAGTTGAATCTGGCGGCTGGTGTTCGCCGTTGCCGAGATGACGCCGGGGGACCCAAAGGTTGCGGCCGCGGTCTGATTGGCTGTGGTTCCCTGCGTGGGCCCTGCTGAATACACGACCTCGTTCGGCAGTTGCAGATTGGTGTGGTTCAGCACGTTGAAGAACTCGGCGCGAAATTGCACATGCAGCCGCTCTGTCGCCTGCGTGGACTTGAGCAGCGAGACATCCCAATCCCCATACCCAGGACCGACGAGGGAATCGCGGCCGCATTTCCGACGGTTCCGTAGGCCGGAGCGGAAAACGCATTGGGGTTGAAGTACTCGGCTGCGCGCGCCGCTGTGTTGCCTCCCGGATACAGCGACCCGGTGAAGCTGGGGTTGCGGTTCGGCCGCACAGGGTTGCGCGAGTCGCCCGAGCCCGTGTGGTTATAGCCTAACTGCGGCGAAAAATGGAAGCCGCTGAACAGATTCGAGATGGACGAGAGCGACCATCCTGACAGGAGAGCTTCCGCCGCGTGTCCTTCATCGGCAAACAGGGGCTTGCCGAGACCAAATGGCAGCTCGTAGGTGGCATTGATTGCTGCTGCGCGGCGAATATCGGTGGCCGCCGGGCCGTAATCGAGATGCGGCAATGAAGGAACTTCAACGAACGCCGGGGTGTTGCGAGGAGACCGACGTGTTCCACGCTGAACCGTCGTCAAGGTTTTTGGCCCAGGTAAAGTTTCCGCGCAGTTGCAACCCATGGGCCAGATCGTGCCGCAGGTCAAGGATGAGGGCGTTGTAGTTGCCTGAGCCACCGGCCCACCACGAGGTTGTATTGGCGACCGCGGTGTTGGCCTTGGTGGTGTTGGGGTAGTAGATGGTGCCGTTCGCCTCCACGGTATATGCCGGCTCATTCAAGTCGCCGTTCAGAATCTGGTGGTAGCTGTGCGAGCCATCGTAGCCAATGGAAAGCGACGTCGACGGGGCGATCTGCTGTTCGACTTTGAGATTGTAGGCTAACAGCGCGGGGGTTGAATACCGCTGTCAACCGTGGAAGGCGACACCAGCGGAGTGCTGCTGGTGGGGTTCGCCACCGTGGTGCTGGAGTACGAATACACGGTGTTGAACGGCGCAGCCTGGTCGAGCCGATAGTCGATAGCATCGAGCAGGGAATGGTGCAGGCCGGCGCCCGCGGTAACGCTGGTGCGGCCGGAGCCGAAGACGTTCCACGCCAGGCCGATGCGCGGCTCGGGCAGAAAGATTGCGTGATTGTTGGTAATGGCGTTCCCAAGTGTGGTGGGCGAACTGGAGATCACGCCATTTGAAAATGTGTAGACACCGGCGCGGCCCTGCGACTCGCTCCAACCTGTCGAAGACTCGCTGCGAAATCCTGCGCGCACTTCAAGCCGCGGACTAATGTGATAGACGTCTTCAATAAACCCACTCACAAACACGGTGCGCCAGCCGAGCTCGGTGGTTTGCGGCGCGTAGGTGAAAGTCTTGATGGTGCCCGCAAGGAAGGTGGTCAGCGAAGCGGACGATGCCTGCCCATACTGATCCTGCGCGAGGTTGTCGTTCGACTGCAGGCGCTGCACCCATACCCCAGCCTCAAGGCTGTGCTTGCCTTTGGTGTAGTAGGCGTGATCGTCGTAGGTGAACAGGTTGCGCGTAATGCCGTTGTTTCGAACCCACGTTGGCGCCTGCCGTGGTGACCGACGAAGCTCCATTGGAGGCAGTTGAGCCCGCAATCACCACGGCATAGGTCGGCACACCGGAGCGAACGCTCGGCGCAAGCGCCTGCTGGGCAGCTGGAACGTAGCCATAGAAGTAGTAACTCGCTCGCGAATAGCCGATGCGCGCAACATTCACCGCCCTGTTGAACGTGTGTTTCTCTTCGCCGCTCAGCACTTGCTCACGCAGCCGCTCCGATACATAGGAGTAAGGATCGGCCGATGGCGAAACGGCCGAGGAGTCATCGATGGTGTACACGCCGGTGAATGTGTCCTTCGTGGTCAGGTTTTGGTCAAAGCGTGCGGTGCCGAAGTCTTCGCGAATGTTCTGCGGCGCGGTTCCGATCCATTCCGCGATCCCGGACGCCGCGCCATTGGTGAGAATTTCGGGGCCGTTCGCGACCGGCCACAGATTCAGAAGCGGCTGCACGCTGCTCACGGCCTTGCCGCGCGAGGTTGCATCCGGCACCAGTGTCACGAGGCTCTCGCCAAGGTTCTGGCGGTATCCTTCGTAGTTCGCGAACAGAAATGTCTTGTCCTTCCGGATGGGTCCGCCCAGAGACGCGCCGAAGTCATCGCGCTGGAACTCCGGGATGCGCGCCCCATCGAAGTAATTCCGCGCATCGAAGTAGCTATTACGCTCAAAATCGTAGACCGATCCATGGAGGTTATCGGTGCCGCCGGTGGTGACAATCGAAACCTGCGCTCCATCGCGCTTGCCGTATTCGGCCCCATAGGTGTCAGTCACCACGTTGAATTCGCGGATACCGTCGATTCCCAGCAACTGTCCGGACGTTCCACCGGGGGTCACATTGATCAGCGACGCGCCCGTGTATTCAACGCCGTTCAGCAGAAACAAATTGTCCTGCGGCCTGCGGCCGCTGGCGCTGAACATGTTGCCTACCGACGAGTTGGATGTACCGGTGCCGCCGGAGCGCTGCCCCGTATAGTTGACCGTGCCTGGGTTGAGCGTGATGAGCTGGTCATAACTGCGCCCATTCAGGGGCAGCTCCTTCACCTGGCGCTCGTCGATCAGGCCGGAGACTTGCTGCGAAGTGATGTTGACGACGGGGTCGCCGGCATCGACGACTACCTCTTCGTGCACTGTGCTCACAGTGATCGTAAAGTTCACCTGCACACTCTGGCCGATGGCCAGATCGATGCCCTTCTGCTGCTGCGGCTGAAAGCCGTCGTGCGCCACGGACACCGAGTAGTTGCCGACGGGCACGCTGGGCGCGGCGTAGCGGCCATCCGCGCCGGTCACGAGAATACGCGTGGCGCCAGTCTCTTCCTGCCGCACCGTTACTGTGGCGCCGCGCACCGTGGCGCCGCTGGAGTCGTGGACAGTTCCGGCAATGGTTGCGCCGACGACCTGCGCGCCGAGCAGGAATTGCGCCTGCGGTTGCGATGGCTACTACGAGAAGAATTCGAAACAGTTTTTGCTGAAGGGACACGGTTGCCTCCTGAAGGGGAATTGCCAGGCCCGTTTCTGTGGGCTGCTGGGGAATTGTGCCGGGCGAAAACGTCCGCATAGAGGTTTCGCGCGTGCGTGCGATCAAATTGAAAAGGGGCTTGGGAATTTGCTAGCGGCTACAACAGCAGCGACAACAACAGCAACTGGCCCGCCGGGAGGCAGGCACGATCGGCCGCGCATTGGAGAGAAGACTCATATTTGAAACGAGGACCACGTCCATGATCGCGTCCTAAGGGGGAAGTTACCGCCAGAAACACGAAAGCCGCGCCAGCAAGTGTGCTGTCACGCGGCCTTGAGTTTGAAGCTATTCGCGAGTTTACGCGCAAGGCCGGTGTGACGTGCGACAACACGCCCGACACACCAACGCTGTGAGCTCAAAACTCATAAATAGTACGATACCGGTGGCTGGGATTTTGGTCAAGCGAATCTGAGAGTGGACAGCAGTTCTAACTGTCGGAATCCGATCAGTAACGACCGACTTGCTTAAGGCGAGGGAGCATTTCCCTGGACCATGGCCGAGCACAGGGCGGGCCAGTCAGGGAAGAGAAAATAGGCGGTGACGGTGTGCAGGTCAGTGAAGAAGTCTTTGCGGGTGCCCAGGACGGCACGGGCCTGCTGCCACAGCTTTTCCACGCTATCGCACACCGTATGAAAGGCAAACGCCAGCAGATTCAGCTGCGCAAACTGCTGCGCCAGATGCTGTTTGCCATGCCCGAAGTTGTGCTCCAGATGATAGCCATGATTCTTCAACACGTTGAAGCTCTCGTTTTCGATCTTCCAACGGGCGCGCGCGCAGGCCGCGATCTCGGCCACGTTCTCCGTGTTGATCGCCAGGCTGGTCACGAAGGCGCCGCGGTAAGTCGTTTTGCCGGTTTGATCCACCACCTCGACACTGAGCCAATGCACGTTCAACGCGTCCTTGCCATCGCGTAGGGGAACGCCCTCGACCCAACTATAGCGGTAGGTTCGCGTACGGCCGCCCATGCGGCGTTCCGTCACCGTATGGCGCTCGGGTTCGGCTCCGCGCAAATACTCGTAGAGCGTCTTGTGGCTGTCTTGCTTGCATACAAACAAGAAGTCTCCGCCCTGGGCAAGGACCGCCACGCACATGGGCTGGGAACTAAACAGCGTATCGCCCAGATAGACGGGCCGCAGTTCGCGCACTCGCTCACCGTGCTGTTGGAGCCAGCGTTTGGCTGCGTTGCGTTCGCAGTCCTGCTTCTCGGCGCCGTCCTGTGGCGTGATGAACTCGGGCATCAGCGGCAACACGCGGTTATGCCCGGGAGCCACCAGGGTAGCCGCCAGCAGCGTGTGATAGTTCTCGGTTTTGCCGCTGCAACGCTTGCGGGTCAGACAGCGGGGGCAGCCGCGCTTCTCGCTCGAAAAGTACTCGCTGCCATCGAACGCGATCAGCAGCCGCCCGCCGAGCCGCTCAAAGTCTTTCATGCCGCCGTGTTGCCGCATCTGATCCAAAGCGTGCTCGAAGCACGGCTCGAGCAGTTCGGGTGGCGCCGGGTCGAGCAGATCGCGGATGTGATTGTCGGTGGGAATCTTTTCGATACCAAACAGCGTCTTGCAATTAGAAGCGTTGCGGCCATGCTCCATGCGCCGCTGATGCGCTAAAAAGGACGCGCTCTGCATAAAAAACAGCGAAAACGCTGCCATCCCCGCATCCGCGATCGCCATGTTGTCGGGCCGCCATTGCCGCCCATCAGGGAAAAATGCAAACCCCTGCCGCAATCCGCCCAGCAATTGTTCCAATACCCGCATACCCCAAGTTCATCACTTCCCACTCCAAAACCAGGTAACGCAGATGGTTCCTACAGTTAGAACGGCTGCCGCCTCGCTGACAGATTTGACTGAGCGGCTCTGCGAGTGGATCGCCCGTTCTCCCCAATTACCAAGCGTCCCTGGGGTATCAATGGACCCTGCGATCAAGAATGTTGAATGGGGAAAGTTCCGCTCGAACTTTGGGCTTGGGTGAACAGGCTCTTTGGAGACTCCTCCACCCTTTACCCACACGATCCGAAGCCATGAAGATGTGCCCGGCAGTAAGCTTTCCCAGCACACGGTGGTGACCGACAGCGGCCAATGCCATCGAGGCGATGCAGCCACACTGTTCGCAATCGGGGTTTCCGCCGAACTGGCAGGGAGTAATCGGCGTCCTGAGGTCGGCGGAAATGGTCTCTGTGGTTCTCGCAAAGATGCATTCTCTTGGGCTCCTGGGCGGATGCTCCAGCTCCCGAAGGACCGCCTCTGGCATATCGAGAGTGGGATACTTCAGCCGCAATTGCCGCAGATCCGCGAGAGTAGAAGCCCGTTGCGAAGCCGTCAGGATCTCTGGATCGGCGGCGCCGTGCTGAGGAGTAAAAATACTGAACCACACCTTTGCAACCTCCGGTTGGCTGGTCCAAAAACGCAGAAATTCTTCGAAGTAACCGGGGCGCCCCGCCATTTGCGACGTGATGGTACAGTGAATGGTTACTCTGGCCCCGTTGATGTTCTTGAGGATGCGCTCGTAGGTGGCGGGTTTGCGCCGAACGTCGTGCTCGGGCTGCAGGCCATCGACTGATACCACGACATTCAGTTTCTTGAAATCCTTCCAGGCTCTTGGGATCACTCTGAAAGCGCTGGTGACGACCTGAGTATGCACACCGCGGCTTTCAATCTGCGGCAACAGCAGTTCGAGTTCGCGATAGCGAACCAGCGGATCGCCGCCCACGAGGGAAACGTGGAGTGGCCTGTGTTCATCGATCAGCGCAAGCACTCTCTTGACAAGTTCGTCGCCCTTAAAATCGGAAAGCTCGCGCAGTTGGGTCGTGCCTCCAAGATGTGCAGCATCGAAGGCATAGCACCCGGGGCACCGCAAGGGACACTCTTTTGTAATCTCGATGGAAAGCGAGGGCGCGCGACCGGCCAGGATCCTGGCCCAGGCGTGTAGAATTTCTGACCTTTTCATAATCTCTCCGCGTCTGGAACTGAGGGGCGAACAACTGGATTAGGACGGCTCTGTACGAGCTATCTATCGTGAACGCTTGCAGGGGTGACAGATCAGATCAGAAGAGGAAGTTCGTAGATGCCTGAAGTTGGACTAGGCACTCGCTCACTGCGAAAAGCCGTGATCGGCTCGCCAAGCGCAATTCCGGCCAACAGGAGGTCGTCGCAGATGAACGGGAAAAGCGGACAAGTAGCGAGCAGGTAGTTCACTCTTTGCTTGCAATGTTGAGCAAGCAGGAACACCAAGCATAGCGTTATGAGTATCATGAGTACGCTGGACTCGAAGTCTTGGCCGCCGTGCAGAAAATGATCCCATGTCCAAATGCGCTGCGTCAGCGGCGCGGTAATCAACTGGACAGTGGTCAGCATCAGCAGAAAGCGACCGATCTCCGCATATACCCGCGCCGCGCATGCGAATGCGTTGAGGTTTGGCTGGCTCGTGTTGGGAGTGCGATTCAAGAATTCCACCGCCCTGTTTTGAGTCTACGCTTTTCCGGAAGAAGGGGATCCAAGGCGCTGAAAGTCCGATGCCCATAGTCTCGCCACCCCGCCGCTCGTTACCAACTGCTGTTTCGTCACGCAGGTCAGAATTCGGAGTGTCCGCGCTAATTTGACGAATTCAGAGCGAAATAGTTGGCAGCTCAGGATTAGACGAGGCGCTCCGCAGTGTTAGATCGACGAAGAATCGCCTGGTATTGAACTGACCGATCCGCGATCCAGATCAGGGGAACGGCAGGGTGACGCACTCTGTGGATTATTGTGCCCGGATGACCGTCAGCCCTGACATTACTGAGTAGTAGCGGAAGGGTGGCCGACGAACCACGCTTGACTCATGGGAAGCCAGATTTTTCTCTCTTCGGCGCCTAAACTTACAGTGACATCCGTGAAATGGCTTGTGCCCCGGTGTGGGCCGAGGGGTTGGTCCAGCGCGAGCCGTGGCGAGCGAGACAGCTCGCCTGAAGGTTGGCGAGGGCGACCTGTGTCGACGCCTACGCCAGAGAGGCGCTGATGTTGGAGAAGACCGCGGTGACCGCCGTGGCCACGTGCTTCACGCCAGCGATTGCGGCCAGCGCGACTAAGCAAATGAGCAAGGCGTACTCCACTAAATCCTGCCCTTCAACATCACCGGTCAAGCGTTGGACGGTCAGGTGCAGCTTCAGGAGCAGGTGGTTCATGTCGTCCTCACCGTTAGTTCAGAGGTATGTGAGAGCCGGGCCGGTGGCCTGAGCTCGGCTTCGTCGTGTCGGCGGTCCCCGGCGGTTTCATTCAACGTCGTTGCCCTGACTGCCACAATACTACTTCTGCATCATTCCACGCTTGCCTTGCAGGTTGCAGGCCCGGTGTCAACGCGGGGAGTTTGTGGGCAGACGGTACATCCTGGGAGTATCACCGGCTATGCGGAAACTACTACCTATTGATTCCTGCATAATTAACCTGACTTCGGCCTCTCTGCATGACTCGCAGGCGGCGATTCCGCTGGCCTCGATCACGGCTCAGCGCATCACCAATCTTTACGACCTGATGGACTCGGCCTACGATGCCGCGGCCATCCACGAACATAACCGCGGCCTGGGGCATATCCCCATTATCGACATCCATCCGTGCCGCGATGCGGCCCGCAAGGAGGAACTACAAGCCGAACAGAAGCGATCGAAACTGCTCGGCTAGCGCAGCGCCGAAGACCTGCGTTACCGCGAACGCACCACCGTGGAGCAGGTGAACGCGCGCTTGAAGGACGAGTTCGGCGGGCGCATGATCCGCGTACGCGGCCATGGCAAGGCGATGTGCCATCTGATGTTGGGCATCGTCGCGCTGGCCGCCGATCAGATCCTCAGACTCATCACATAGGCCGCTGGCCGCGACAAATGACCTGAGAGCCTTTTTCCTGCGCCAAGGCTACGTCGCGGCGTGGACGCAAACGAGGTGCCAGCGTTCCCGCACTGCGGAAACACTGCCAGAAAGCTGTCGCAATGCCCCGGCTAAGGACGTGTCCACAAACTGATCTTGGAAGGAGTCTTTCGCCCGCTGAAGCGGGCACTGTTGCAACAAAATATCCTCAAGTAGCTATCCAAAATCTAGTTGTTGGACAGGTTCTAAGGCAGTGTACATAAATAAGTACTTCAACTGGAGTCTGCTATGTAGTAGCGTTTTTGCATGGCAGGATCTGCGGCAGACATTGTTCGCCGTTTCCACGAATTGTCCCCCGTTTTGGACGAACGCGGGCGCCGTCGGTTTGCCGCTGCCGAGGCTCGCGCCTATGGTTTCGGCGGTGTGAGCGTGGTGGCGCGTCTGACCGGCATGGCTCGCAGTACCATCGCTCGTGGCGTAGAAGAAATCGAGCAGAAGCCTGAAGTTGAGACCGGAAGGGTTCGCAAGCCCGGAGGTGGACGCAAGCTGAAACGCGTCGCGGATTCTACCTTGCTGGCCGATCTCAGGCGCCTGGTGGAACCGGCCACGCGGGGCGATCCGATGCGCTTGCTGCTGTGGACATCCAAAAGTCTGCGACACTTATCGCAGGCCTTGGCCGTAAAGGGGCATTCGGTTTGCCCGATGGTGGTTGCCGCCAGCCTGCGGGAACTGGGTTACAGTTTACAGGCCAATCGCAAAACCATGGAAGGCGGCGGACATATGGACAGGGATGCCCAGTTTCAGTATCTCAACGATCAGGCCACGGCATTTCTAAGCGCCAATGAGCCAGTCATCTCTGTTGACACCAAGAAAAAGGAGTTAGTGGGAAACTACAAGAACAACGGGCAGCAATGGCGTCCCAAAGCGACCCCGGAAGCGGTCAATGTGCATGACTTTATCGATCCTAAGCTGGGCCGCGCCGTGCCATACGGAGTTTATGACATCGCCGATAACAAGGGTTGGGTGAGTGTGGGCACCGATCACGATACCTCCAGTTTCGCCGTCCAAGCGATTCGTCGCTGGTGGTCGGCGATGGGGCGCGAGCGCTATCCCCAAGCCAGCCGACTGATGATTACCGCCGATGGCGGCGGCAGTAACGGCCATCGTGTGCGTCTATGGAAGATCGAGTTACACGAGTTAGCCAATGAGTTAGGCATTCCTATCACCGTATGCCACCTGCCGCCCGGGACCAGCAAGTGGAATAAGATTGAGCATCGTCTGTTTTCGTTTATCACCATCAATTGGCGCGGCAAGCCGCTGCGCAGCTTCAAAACCATCATTCAACTGATCGCGGCCACCAGCAACACAGCCGGACTCAAAGTGCGTGCCGAATTGGATGAAAACAAATATCCCAAGGGAGTGAAAATCTCCGATGCGAAATTCGCCGCCATCCAAATCCGCGCCATGATTTCCATGGCGACTGGAACTACACCATATCGCCAAAATGAAGCAGTTATTTATGGACAACTCCTTA
>CAWETV010000006.1:0-27081 GCA_963812095.1 uncultured Acidobacteriota bacterium
GTGGTGCATCAACAGGTTGTTCCTATTCAAGCCGGATCGGCTGAAAGGCGGGTTCTTGTTGAGGCTAGCATGTGGCCTGTGCCAGTTGTATTCATGCAGCCAAGGATTTAGGTATTCAGCTCTCTGTGTTGAGCAGTTGTACGCTCTTGCATACGCCCACTCTCTGATGGCTGTCTGGATGAAGCGTTCGGCCTTTCCATTTGTGCGCGGGGTGTAGGGCGAGTGCGGCGATGCTTGATGTCGTGCTTGAGGCATACCCGTGCCAGGTCATTGGAGCGGTAGCATGGTCCGTTGTCGGTCAGCAGGCGACAGACGGGTATGCCGAGGCTCTGGTAATAGGCGATAGCGCTTTCCAGGAATGAGGCGGCACAGGGGCCATTTTCTCTGGGTAGGATCTGGGCGAAGGCGATGCGTGAGTGGTCGTCGATGGCCACATGTACGTAGTCCCACCCCAGGCCGCGGGTGCGGCGTCTCATGTCCCCGTGGATGCGCGCGCCAACAGCGCTGAAACGGCCCAGCTTCTTAATATCCAGATGGATCAGATCGCCTGGTGCGGCGTGTTCGTAGCGCTGCACAACCGGCGCCGGTTCCAGATCGCGGATGCGGTTCAGCCGCAGCCGGCGCAGGATACGGCTGACGGTGGCAGGGCTGAGGCTGGTGTGGCTGGCGATGCGGCATCCGGCCCAGCGCTGGCGGCGCAGGCCGACCACCGTATCGATCAGGTGGCTGGGCGTGGGGCGGCGCAACCGGTGCGGGCGCGAGCTGCGGTCAGCAAGCCCAGCCGCGCCTGCGCTGCGATAGCGCGATACCCACTTGGCGGCGGTCTTGGCGCTCACGTTGAAGGCGGCTGCAGCCGCCTTCAACGTGCATCCTTGCTCAAGAACCCTTTTCGCCATCTGCTCTCGACTCCACAACACGGATCGGGCATTCTGGTGATAGTCCATTCGGTCTCCCTTCGAAACTCGATTGCTCGTCACAATCAGCTTCTACGGTCCAGATCGAATGGACAACCTGTTGAAAGGTCACACCTACTCCCGGATGGGTCATCAGGCGGCGAGCTTCCGGGTTGTCCTCGGCGGCCTTCAGCACCGCTTCATCCAACCGCCAATCCGCTTGTTCAACTCCTCCAGCAGGAAGAGCAGGTCCTTGGCCGCTCCACGTTCCAGCCCGACAAAGGCAGAGCTTCGATCTGCTGGCGCCGCATCGCGCACCACACCCGCTTACTCAACAGCCCTTCGTTCTTGGCCATCGAGTCCAACTGGTTCTTGATCCGTGCCCGAAAGCGAACCATCCGGCAACGGTGCAACAACAACTGCCGCAGATCTTCGTTCTCCACCGGAGGCTGCCAGACGGCCGGAAATCGATCTTCCACCAGCATGTTCAAAATGTGCCTGGCGTCCCGCTTGTCGGTCTTCTGCCGGCGCGGACTGGCTGCCCGAATAGCACTCGGATCTCCCAGCAGAAACTCATGACCCAGTTCCTCCATCAACTGCCGAAACCAGCGGAAGTTCCCCGTAGCCTCCAGCACCAATCCGCACCTGGCTTCCCGACAAAGAGCGGTAAAACTGCTCCGCTTCTTCGGGGTGGTTCAAACGGCGCTCGCCATACTCGCCCGTTTCCTGGTCGACAAAGGCGATCTGCTGAAACCGCGGATGAAAATCACATCCTATAATCATCATGCTCGGCTCCTTTCCTCCCGAGCTCTTGGTCGTTTCGCAGCAACCAGTCTACTCGGTCGGAGGGAGCCGACGCTGTCATGTAATCAGGGCGAAGCCCTGGGAAAGAAGCCCCAAAGAAGACCCAAGCCCCAGAGCGGCGTCCGATCGATCTCTTGATTGCCGCGGTCGGCCCCGCTCCTGCCAACCATTTGCATATAATTACCTCCATTTGGCGCACAATAATTTCATAGCCGTCATTAACCTTCCAGCCTGCCAAAACAGTACCGGCCTCGACGCAGCAGCTAAAAGCTAATAGCTAACAGCTAAAAGCTTAAGTAATAGCCTGTAACCCTATTGTTTTGAGATAGATGTTGACAAGCTCAATGCCGAGAAGACTTTACGGTTTTTGCACCAAAAACGAGGCAAATTTTTAAATTAACCCCTTTGTTGAGAGGACTTTAGAAATTCGGCTTTAATAAAAATGAGGACTTTACGGGAGACCCCCCCTCCGCTAAGTCCAAACGGAAGAGGAAGATGGCCACAAGTCCGGACTTTTTTTAAAAAAATCTAAGGTAACCAGCCTGGGCACACAACTGCCACATCCCTGACCGACTGCCCCCCAGCCTCGACGGGCTAAGGTCGCGACCCCGCCGCCAACCCTTCCGAGTAAAATGGCTGCAACCTCATCCTCGGAGACGTCTCATGCGCAGATTCTTCTCGCCGTTCTGGCCGTGGTCTTTTCCGCTTCGCTCGCCGCGCCTGGAGGCCCAGGGCGCGCCGCCGCAGGGCGGCGCCGGCCAGCCGTACACCATCGAGTACTACTACAAAGGCCAGTGGGGCCATCAGGAGGAGTTTCTTCGGCTCTTCCTCAAGAACCACTACCCGCTGCTCAAGAAGATCCAGGCCACGGGCCGCATTCTCTCGCGTCAAGATCGAGTCGCCGGCCTACCACACCACCGAGGACGGCCGCTGGGACTATCGCGTCACCATCCGCTACAAGAACTCGACCGTGGCCACCACAGCCAACCCCGACGAAGAGGCCTTCATCAAGGAGCTATGGCCGGACCAGGCGACTTATCAGAAAGAAGAACAGCGGCGGTTTGAGATTCTGCTCGGCCACTGGGATCTGCCGGTGACCGAGATTACGCCGGAAAATGAAGACAGGGAACAGGGAATAGGGAATCAGAGACCAGGGACCACTGCCATGCCCAGTCCCTCAATCCCTATTCCCTACTCCCTGCCTCTCCACCGGTCGCACCAGGTCTTCGGCGGCTTCGGGCCAGTCGGGAAACTCGAACTCGAAACCCGCGTCCAGCAGGCGGCCGGGAACCGCGCGGCGGCTCTTGAGCACCAACTCCGCTTCGGTGCGCATCAGAAATGCGCCAAGCTCGATGAGCGGCGACGGCGCGGGCAATCCGTTGGGCATCATCCCAGGCATCGCGCAGCGCCTCCATGAACTCGCGGTTGGGCAAGGGATTGGGCGCGGCGATGTTCACCGGCCCATCCATCTCCTCGTGCCCGATCAGGAACTCGACGGCGCGCGCGAAATCGGCTCTCGTGGATCCAGGAGACGAACTGGCGTCCGTTGCCCTGCGTTCCGCCCAGCCCCAGCCGGACCAGATTCGAGAACACGCCAAAGGCACTGCCCGGCGCGGGGCTGAAGACGATCGCGCTGCGCAGAGCCACTTTGCGCGTGCGCGGCGTCGGCGTCTCGAAGAATGCGGCCTCCCAATCCTTAGCCACGCGAATGGAGAAGTCCACGTCGTCCGGCGCGCGGCCGGCTCTGGTTCCGGAGATCGATTCGCTGCCCGCCGAGTTCGCCGGTCGCCTCATCCATCGGCCGATCGATGCGCATCGGCGATAGATGGTTGCCGTCGAGGCATTCATCCACACTCGCGGTGGATCGGCGAGCCCGGCAATGACCTCGATTCAGCAGCCGCGTTGTGCCAATGCGCGAGTCGTAGATCTGCGCGCCGGTTCTCCGGCGTTGTAGCGGCAGTTCACGCTGCGCCCGGCCAGGTTGATGCAGACGTCCGCGCCTTCGAGCGTCTCGGTCCACGGGCCGATCTCTTCGCCGTCCCAGTGAACCGTCTGCCAGGGCGCGGTATAAGGCCCGCGGGTCAGCACTGTCACATGGTGGCCGCGCTCCTGAAAGAAGCGCGCCAGCATGCTGGCCCACCTGTCCGCTGCCGCCGGGCAGCACGATGCGCAGCGGACGCGGTGTGGCCCTAAGATGCGATCTCATGGATTCAGCGTACAGCGTTCGCGGCGGCTTCTGAACTGGCCTACGGGCGTGGAGGGAACGGATAGTCTCTGCAGCAGATGCCGGCGCTGCGGTACGGCGCGGTATTCGCTGGACGATCAGGATGACGATCAGACCAGCACCATCGGGCGGAAAGAGAATACCCACGGCAGGGCTGGACGACGCGGTCGTGGCCCACGCTGACCGATCGGGCGCGACGCACAATCCGAACATCGCCACCATGTCCTTGCCCACTGAGACGTTCTCGCCCAGCCGGATCGCCGCCGAAGAAGCTCACCAGGTCCTGGCCGATCAGGGCGTTGTCATCCGCCGTGACATTGCCGAAGAAGTTGACCACATCGTGGTCGGCGTTGCCGGCCAGGTGAATGTCTCCGAAGAAGACGACGACGTCGCCACTGACCTCGCCCTCGACGTGCACGCTGCAAAAGAAGCAGACGGCGTCGTGAACCGTGGCATCGCGGGCCACGTCGATGTTGGAGCCGAACTGGACTGCATCGTGGCCGGCATAGGCTGGGGTGGCGGCGGCCGCAAGAGCGGCGCCGAGCAGGCAGAAGGCAAGAAATCGCTGCATGCATAGTGGGCGTCCCTCTCAGCAATGATACGCCGATGCGGCGGCGAGAAGTTCCGTCGCGCTTAAGCTACTCGAATCCGTGCCGACTTGCGCAGGGCTGAGGGCCGCAATCCATTCGCGGCGGTGTCCACCAGAACGTCGGGCGGGATGTCCATCAGGTTCTGCGGCCCGAAGCCGAAGGCGCAGCCCAGGCGACCAGGCTCCGGCGTTGCGCGCCGTCTGCACGTCCACCTTGCTGTCGCCGATCATCACCGTCTCTTCTGGCGGCGCGCCGGCCTCTTCCATCAGCGAGCGCAGCCCCAGCGGATCGGGCTTCTTCGCCGGAAAGCTGTTGCCGCCGTAGATGTGCAGGAAGTAGTCCGCCATGCCCAGCCCCTCGCAGATGCCCCGCGCCGGGCGCACCGGCTTGTTGGTCAGCACGGCCATGGTGCGCGGCGTTCCGCCGGGCGCGTCGTGCAATTCGTGCAGCGCGGCCAGCGCCTCCAGCACGCCGGCGTAGGCGTAGGTAAAGTCCAGCTTGTGCTCGCGATAGTAGTCGAGAAAAAAGTCGTAGGCCTGGCCAGAAACTTTTCGTCGACCTGTCGGGCCACGCCGTCTGCCATCGCGAGCGACCTGCGCACCAGCATCGGCGCGCCGTTGCCGACAAAGCCGGCGATGACCGGGTCGGGCAGCGGATCGCGGCCGAAGTGGGCCAGCGTGGCGTTCACGCTGTTGCACAAATCCTGCGCGGAGTCGATCAGCGTGCCATCCAGATCGAAGACCAGCAGCTTCAACCGTTCGACGGGAGTGGGGCGAAAGACGCGAACCATGCTTCCAGTGTATGCGAAACAAGCAAAGGCCCGCTTCCCATTCGCCGCTCTGTTCAGAGAATCTCCGCGCCCTGCCTCAAATCAATCGATCAGTGAACGCGAATGTTGCCGGAGCCGGTCTCGATCCGCACCGTCGGTCCGCCGCCGCCAATTTGCCGGTAACGTGGTGGTGATCTTTCGATGCCCTGCGTCAGCATCTCGCGGTCGGTATGAACGGTGCCCGAACCGGTCTCGGCATCCAGCGTCAGCGGGGCGTTGCCGGCCCAGAATTCGATGTTGCCCGATCCTGTCTCCAGCTTCCAGTAGGGGTGGGCGTCCCGCCCGCTTTGATGTTGCCCGATCCCGTATCGGCGCGCAGGCCGCCGCGCAGATTCTTCAGCTCGATGTTGCCCGATCCGGTTGGGCCTTCACATCGCCCTCGCCCGTCTGCTCGGCATAGATGTCGCCCGAGCCGGTCTCCACAGAGAAGCTTCCGTGCAACCCGGTGGCATGAATATTGCCCGAACCGGTGCTCAGCTTGGCGTTCTCGCCGATGCCGTCATCGTTGATATCGCCGGAACCGGAAGCTGCGTCGAGATAGGCGTCCGCCGGAGCCTGAATCTCGTAGTCGATGCTGATGTTGTGCATGTTCTCGTGACGCGCGCCGATGCGAACGATGTTGCCGGTCTGCTCGATCGGAGGATTGGCGGCGATCTCGCCGCACCTGTTCGTCGCTTCCGCCCCAGCTCGATTTCACCTTGTCCGAAGATGTGGATTTGATTGCCTGGCCGTGGGTCAGGTGGATGTTCCCGAGCCGGTTGCCACCTGCAGCTCGACTTTCCCACTCACTTGCAGGTTGCGCTCGAAGGTTGCTTCCGCGCCCAGCGCCGGAACCGCCGCAAAAGAGACGGTGCCAATTGCCGGCTGGAGCCGAGTAGGCTGACAAAATGCAAACAGCGCTCAGAAACTTCCATCGCGAAACGATCCGCGGCCGAAACTCATGCCTTTTTCAGCAGCCTGCTTTCATGTTCGCAGTCAACCGTTTTGAGTAAAGGGGATCACTCTGGCTGGGCCCAGGCGCTGATCGCCAAAATGCCCACGGCAGGAGACGGGGCCTGAGACGACGGTTGAGCAAGCTCTCATACGCGGGTTGGTTACCGCATGACCGGGGTTTCGTCTTAGGCTGCCTCTGTCTCGGAGGGGCGAGCGTCGGCATACTGGCCGGGCCCAGCAGCAGGCGCGAGGATTCCCAAACCGCGCCCCGCCTCCAGCCGTGGGCATTGTTTGAATGGGCGTTAAATGGCGGCAGGGATCGGCACGGTTCAAGCCATCGCCCTAACCAATCCGAGCATTTCACGAGCGATGGCGGTGGTGACGCCCCGCTTGTCCGAACGACTTTCGCATATCACTTCGGATTTCTTTTAAAATACCTCGTCTCGAACTAACCGCCGCAGGGCCTATGCCATCCGCGCTGCTCCCCATATCCCGAACAGGTGTATGATGTTCAATACCCGTCCAAACGCCTACACGTGCCATTCTAAAATATAAAGTGATTCAGGTAGGATAACCCCCCATTACCGTATACACGACTCTGCTCCTAAAGCCGTCGACAGGCCTGGAGCGCGAGCGGAAGAGAATGACGCTGCCTCCATCCTCGATGGACGATTTCCTCCCCAATTCCTGGTCGCTCGACGACAAGCAGATTCTCTGCACGCGGCAGACGAGCCTGGGCGAACATCTTGAAGTGCTTTCCGTCGCCGGTGGCGAGCCAACGCGATTCCTGAGCGGCAAGGGGAGCGAGGCCAACGGGCAGATTTCTCCCGACGGCAAGTGGGTCGCCTATGCGTCGGACGAATCGGGCGCATGGGAAATTTACGTTACGTCTTTTCCGGGCGCGGTCGGCAAGTGGCAGGTCTCGCGCGGGGGCGGTACCGAACCGCGATGGCGTGGCGATGGCAAAGAGATCTTCTATATTGCTCCCAGCGGGATATTGACCGCCGTCCCGGTCGATGCCCAAAGCGTCTTCGCCACTGGCACACCGGTACCGCTCTTCCAGGTGCGCGGCCGGGCTCCAATTTCCAGCACCGACGTTTTCACTTATGACGTGGCCAAGGACGGCAAGCGTTTCCTGGTGAACCGCTACGTCAAGCCCGAGCAAGTCCCGCCGCTGACCATCATGCTGAACGCAGCCAGTCCTAGTTCAGATCGCTAGGCCCCCCCAGGCTTGGTCATTATCCATTGCGTTTCTCACAATGCAGTGGCATACGTCACTTCTCATCTGCACCAAAGAACATGATCCCCGGGATGGCAAACTGCCACATTCTTAGGATTTCCAACCTTCGCGGCCATACGCCCCATAGCATTCTTGCCCTTCGTGGTTAGTACAAGTACCGAAGTTACTTTTTAAGAATGCCCATTGGGTTGACAATTTATGTCAGTGCGAACCATGTCCGTTGAATCCCCTCGGAAATCAGCGGTTTCGCATGCTCCGCATAGGCGGCTGACAGGAGAGATATGTCTCAACGGCTGGGCGACCTTCTCGTAAAAGAAAAGGTCATCACCCCCGAGCAGTTGGAACAGGCGACCAAACTCCAGAAGGAGACGCATGTCCGTCTGGCGTCGGCCCTGGTGAAGTTGAACTTCCTCTCCGACGAGGATGTCACCAACTTCCTGTCGCGGCAGTACGGCGTGCCCGCCATCAACCTCTCGTATTTTGAAATCGATCCTGCCGTCATCAAGCTGATTCCTTACGAGACCGCAAAGCGCTACCAGATCCTGCCACTGAGCCGCGTGGGCGCATCGCTGACCATCGCCATGGTGGACCCGACGAATGTCTTCGCCATGGACGACATCAAGTTCATGACCGGCTTCAATATCGAGCCGGTGGTGGCTTCGGAAAGCTCCATCGTCGAGGGCATCGACAAGGCCTACGGCACTTCGAAAGAGGAAGAGCTCGAACAGGTCATGCAGTCGATGAACGACTTCGGCGAGACGACCGACATCGAGGTCCAGTCCGAAGAACAGGAACTCGAGCTTAAGGAACTCGAAAAAGCCGCCGATGAAGCTCCGATCGTCAAACTCGTGAACCTCGTCCTGACGGACGCGGTGAAGCGCGGGGCCAGCGACATTCACATGGAGCCGTACGAAAAAGAATTCCGGGTGCGCTTCCGTATTGACGGTGTATTGCAGCCGATCATGACGCCGCCGCTCAAGCTGCGCGACGCCATCATCTCGCGCCTGAAGATCATGTCCAAGCTTGACATCAGCGAAAAGCGGCTGCCGCAGGACGGACGCATCATGCTGAAGATGCAGATCGGCGGCAAGAAAAAGCAGCTCGACTTCCGCGTTTCGACCTTGCCGACCTTGTGGGGCGAGAAGATCGTGCTCCGCTTGCTCGACAAGGAAAACCTGCGGCTCGACATGACCAAGCTCGGCTTCGAGCAGGAATCGCTGACCAAGTTCCAGAAGGCAATTTTGAAGCCCTACGGCATGGTGCTGGTGACCGGCCCGACGGGATCAGGCAAGACGAACACTCTCTATTCTTCGATTTCGCAGCTCAACCAGCCGGATACCAACATCATGACCGCGGAAGACCCGGTCGAATTCCAGTTAGGCGGCGTCAACCAGGTGCAGATGAAGGAGCAGATCGGCCTGAACTTCGCGACCGCGCTGCGCGCCTTTTTGCGGCAGGACCCGAACATCATTCTGGTCGGCGAGATTCGAGACTTTGAAACGGCGGAGATCGCCATTAAGGCCGCGCTTACCGGCCACCTGGTTTTGTCCACGCTGCACACGAACGGCGCGCCGGAGACGATTACGCGCTTGATGAACATGGGCATCGAGCCCTTCCTGGTGGCGACGTCGGTGCATTTGATCTGCGCACAAAGACTGGTGCGGCGCATTTGCAAGGACTGCGCCGAGCAGGTGGAGATGCCGCCGCAGGCACTGATCGACGAAGGCTACACGCCGGAAGAGGCGAAGACGGTGAAGATCATGAAGGGCAAGGGTTGCGGCACCTGCAACAAGACGGGCTACAAGGGCCGCACGGGACTTTATGAAGTGATGGAAGTCGACGACGAGATCAGGGAACTGGTTCTGGTGGGCGCGTCGGCCGTGGAGCTGAAAAAGAAGGCGATTGAACGCGGCATGATCACGCTGCGCCGCAGCGGATTGATCAAGGTCGCACAAGGCTGGACCACCCTCGAAGAAGTGGCTCGGGAAACGATCCACTAGAAACGGCAGAAGGATAGAGACTAACTATGGCACTCACATTAAGCGATTTGCTCCGACGCATGCTGGAGATGGGAGGAAGCGACCTCCACATCACTACGAATTCGCCCCCACAAATTCGCGTTCACGGGCACCTGGTGCCGCTCGATCTGCCGCAGCTCACTCCTGCCGAGACCAAGCAAATGGCCTACAGCGTGATGACCGACTCGCAGAAGCACCGCTTCGAAGAAAACCTCGAAATGGACTTCTCCTTCGGGCTAAAAGGGCTAGCTCGCTTCCGCGCCAACGTCTTCAACCAGCGCGGCGCGACGGCCTGCGTCTTCCGTCTGATTCCGTTCGAGATCAAGTCATTCCACCAGCTCGGCCTGCCGCCGGTGGTCAGCAAGCTTTGCGACAAGCCGCGCGGACTGGTGCTGGTTACCGGCCCCACGGGCTCGGGCAAGTCGACAACGCTGGCGGCCATGATCGACAAGATCAACACCGAGCGGCATGATCACATCCTCACCATCGAGGACCCGATCGAATTCGTGCACATGAACAAGAACTGCGTCGTGAACCAGCGCGAATTGCACTCGGACACGAAGAGCTTTACCGACGCCCTCCGCGCCGCGCTCCGTGAAGACCCGGACGTGGTCCTGATCGGCGAAATGCGAGATCTGGAAACCATCGAGTCGGCGCTGCGCATCGCCGAAACGGGCCACTTGACCTTCGGCACGCTGCACACCAACTCGGCGTCTTCGACCATCAACCGAATTATCGACGTCTTTCCGGCGCACCAGCAGTCTCAGATTCGCGCTCAGCTTTCGCTGGTGCTGGAAGGCATCATGTGCCAAACCCTCGTGCCCAAAGCCGATAACAAAGGCCGCGCGATGTGCATGGAGATTCTGGTGCCGAACGCCGCCGTTCGCAACCTGATCCGCGAAGACAAGATTCACCAGATTTATTCGGCGATGCAGTCGGGCCAGGAAAAATTCGGGATGCAGACCTTCAACCAGTCGCTGGCGACGGCATATTTCCAGAAGCAGATCACGATTGAGACCGCGCTGTTGCGGTCGAGCAACCAGGACGAATTGCAGGAGATGATCTCGCGCGGCGCGAGCCTGTTAAGCCGTCCAACGGCAGCCGCGGCGCGAACTGCGATGCCAACCAAGAAATAGAGGTAGAAGGAAGAGTTCAACGCAACATCAGGAGAAACGGCCATGCCGGTTTTTACATTTTCAGGGAAAACAGCGTCAGGCGAAAAAGTACAGGGCGAGCGCGTAGCGCCCAACAAGGATGGGCTCGCGGCACAGCTCCGCAAGGAGCGGATCACGCCGGGCTCGATCCGGGAGAAGGGCAAGGAATTTTCCCTGCCGATGTTCAAAGGCAACAAGATCAAGGTCAAGGATGTTGCCGTATTCTTCCGGCAATTTTCCGTCATGATCGACGCCGGCCTGCCGCTGGTGCAGTGTCTGGAAATTCTCGGCGCAAATCAGGAGAATCCGAACTTCCAGAAGACACTACTGGGGGTGCGGACCACGGTGGAAGGCGGCGCGACCTTGGCCAACGCCATGCGCCAGTATCCGGCAGTGTTCGACGACCTGACGACGAACATGGTGGAAGCGGGCGAAACCGGCGGTATTTTGGACGTGATTCTCCAGCGCATGGCCATCTACGTGGAAAAGGCCGTGAAACTGCGGTCGGCCATCAAGTCGGCATTGATCTACCCGGTCGCGGTCGTGTCGTTCGCCATGTTGATCGTTGGCGCGCTGCTGAAGTGGGTGGTGCCGATTTTCGCCAACCTCTTTGTCGGCCTTGGGGTGGCGCTGCCGCTGCCCACGCGCATTGTCATCGGCCTGAGCAGTTTTGTGGGACATTTCTGGTGGTTCTTCGTCGCCGGCACCATCGCGGCTGTCGTCGGGATCAAACAGATGCGCAAACATCCGCGTGGACGCTATTACTTTGACGCGGCACTGTTGAAACTGCCGATCGTCGGCGTGCTGTTGCGCAAGATCGCGGTCGCGCGCTTCACCCGAACCCTCGGCACCTTGATCACCTCGGGCGTGCCGATTCTGGAAGGCCTGGCCATCACCGCCCGCACCTCGGGCAATGCGGTGCTGGAAGAGGCGCTGATGAAGGTACGGAAGGCGATCGAAGAAGGACGCACTATCGTCGATCCGCTGCGTGAATGCGGCGTCTTCCCGAACATGGTGACGCAGATGATCGGCGTCGGCGAAGCCACGGGCGCCATGGACGCCATGCTCCAGAAGATTGCCGACTTTTACGAAGACGAAGTCGACGCAGCGACGAAGGACATGTTGGCCATGCTCGAGCCGGTCATCATCGGCCTGCTCGGCATCACCATTGGCGGCATCGTGATTTCGCTGTATATGCCGCTGTTCGCCATGATTTCGAAGTTGGCGGGATAGATCAAGACAGTCATAGCGGTCAGCCATCAGATGCCCGGCACCCCGAAACTGGGGAGGACCACGGCGTTGACGGCTGACGGCTGACGGCTGACGGCTCAATCATGCACTCCACCACCGATGACCGGAATTGGCTGACCTGGCTGGTCAAGGTTCGCATGCTGATCCTGATGGTCCTGCTCGTCATTGAGCTGGCCGTGATCCGCCTGACGCCGAGCCCGGTTCCCGTCGTGCCATTCCTGACAGGAATGGTGCTCTGGTTCGTGCTCTCGCTCTTCTTCCTGTTTCTGGTTACAGTCTGGAATGAGACCCGCCTGCAAGCGATCTTGCAGGTGCTCGCCGACATCGTCATGGTCACCCTGGTCGTGCAGCTCACCGGGGGGATCGAAAGCTCGCTGAATTTCCTTTACCCGCTGGTGATCGTGGTGGCAGCCATGCTGCTGCCGCGGGGATGGGCCTACCTGAGCGCCGCGTTGGCCTTCATCTTTTTTGCGGCCGTGCTGGAACTTGCCTACTATGGCGCGATTCCATCGTATTCCGGAGCTCCTCCCAAGCTGAAAGCGCTCCAGGTTGTGATCCTTGTCAACCTGTTCGCTTACTTTGCCATCGCCTACCTGGCCGGCCTGCTGGTGACCAAGCTGCGCCAGGTGGACGTGCAACTCAAGAACGCAAGCGGCGCGCTGGAAAATCTCCAGGCCCTGCACGAGAACATTGTGCAGTCGATGAGCGGGGGCGTGATCACAACCGGACCGGACGGACACATCACGCTGGTGAACCGGGCTGCTCAACAATTGCTCGAAATCTCCGACGAAGAATTGCGCGGGCGCTCAGTGGCGAGTCTGTTTCAGGATCCGCTGCCGAGTTTCGGGGCGCGGGGCGGCGCCGAAGTGCGCTACACCACCGCCAAGGGATTCCGCAAAACCTTTCGAGTAATGGTTTCTCCGCTGAACGATCAGGGAGACGTCGGGTTTGTCTACACCTTCGACGACCTCACGGAAGTCCGCCGCCTGGAGCGCGAAGTGCGCATGCAGGACCGGCTGGCGGCGGTCGGGCGCCTGGCCGCCGCCATCGCGCATGAAATCCGCAATCCCCTGACCTCGATCGCGGGCTCGGTCAGCCTGCTCAGCGATGCCCCGGCGTTGAGCCCGGAGGAGCGCCATCTGCTGGGAATCGTCATCCGCGAGTCGGACCGGCTTAACAACATCATCACCGACTTCCTCGCCTATTCGCGCGGCAAGCAATACCGGTTCGAGCGGGTGAACCTGGTACCGCTCCTCGAAGACACGCTGACCCTCATCGAGCACCGTCTGATCGCCGAGGATGCGAAAATCCGCGTGGAACGCAGCTTTCAGGAGAAAGAAGCGTGGGCCCTGGCCGACGGCGACAAGATCAAGCAGGTGTTCTGGAACTTTGCGGAAAACGCGGTGCGCGCCATGCAGAAAGAAGGCGGGAAACTCACCGTATCGCTGAGTGGGCGGGACACCGACTGGGAGATGAGCTTTGCCGATACCGGCCCCGGCATCCATCCACAGCAAACAGAGAAGATCTTCGAACCCTTCCAGTCAAACTTTGAAGGGGGCACGGGACTTGGCCTCGCCATCGTCTACCAGATCGTGCAGGCGCATGAAGGAAAAGTTTGGGCGCGCTCGGAGGTGGGCAAGGGCACGAGCTTCGTGTTGCGCCTGCGGCGTATGGAACGCGCGGAGATGGAACGTGCCGAAATGGGGCCGATCCAAGGGGTTAACGAAGACCTGAACGCCAGCCTGGGGGCGAAGTCGGCCGAGGCTGCGGCAGCGGGCCCGGGAGGTGCGAAGCGTGGGTAGCATCCTCGTCTGCGATGACGAGCGCTCCATCTGCGAACTGCTCGATATTGCGCTGCGCCGGGACGGCCACAAGGTCGAGACGGTGACAGGCGGCGATGCCGCGCGGCGCAAGATCGACAGCGCGCTCTTCGACGTGATCGTAACCGACATCAAGATGCCGGGGGTCGATGGAGTCGAGGTATTGCGGCATGCGCACCAGGTATCGCCGGAATCGGCGGTCATTCTGATGACCGCGGTCGACGACTACGAAGCCGCCGTGGAAGCCGTGAAAGCGGGCGGCGCGACGGACTACATCCGCAAGAGCACCGGCCTCGTCGATGAAGTCAAACTGGCCATTGCACGATCGCTCACCAAGGTATCGCTCAGCCGTCAGAACTTCGCATTACGCCGCGACGCGGCGGCACGCAATTCGCTCGAGAACATCATTGGCATCAGCCCGGCGCTCGAAAAGCTGAAGCAGACGATCCGCACCGTGGCCACCACCAGCAGCACGATTCTGGTCTTCGGCGAAAGCGGGACGGGTAAGGAACTGGTCGCGAGGGCTGTGCATACATGTTCGCCGCGGGATTCCGAGGCTTTTGTTTCCGTCAACTGCGGCGCGTTTCCCGAAACATTGCTGGAAAGCGAACTGTTTGGCTACGTCAAAGGCGCGTTCACAGGAGCCACCCAGAACCGGCGCGGGCTGTTCGAAGTGGCGGACCAGGGCACAATTTTCCTCGACGAGATCGGCGAGATGACCATGCCGATGCAGGTCAAATTGCTGCGCGTGCTCCAGGAGCGCACCGTGCGTCCGGTGGGCGGCACCAGTGAAATTGCGGTCGATGTGCGCGTGATCGCCGCCACTAACCGCGATCTGGACAAGCAGGTTAGCGAGGGAACCTTCCGCGAGGATCTCTACTATCGTTTGAATGTCATTCCCATCCGCGTCCCCAGTTTGCGCGAACGTCCGGAAGATATCGCGCTGCTGGCCAATCACTTCCTGAAGAAATACGCGCCGGGAGCGGGCAAGAGTATTCACGCTCTGGCGCCCACCGCGCTGGAGACGCTGGCAGGCTATGACTGGCCGGGCAACGTGCGCCAGCTCGAGAATACGATTGAGCGGGCGGTGGCGCTGGAAGCTTCGGGCGAACTGCACGTGGAGCTGCCGGTGGAGCGGCCGAAAGCACGCGCAGTGGCCGCTGGCGCTGAAAGTTCATTCACGATTGCGGCGGGGTCGGTTCTGCCCGAAGGCCAGAACATGGAAAATTATGTGGCGCAGATCGAGCGTTCACTCTTGCAATCGGCCCTCGGCCAAACCAGCGGCGTGCAGGTAAAAGCCGCGGAACTGCTCGGCATCTCCTACCGCTCGTTCCGCCACCTGATGAAGAAGTACGATCTCTAGAATTTCAATTCCACTTGAGATCCCCACCGATTGCACGAGTCTGCCAGACGCTGCTGGCGTCAGTTGACTCCCCGTAGTCCGTCACACGAATGGCGTTCGGACTGCTGTGCCGATATTCTTATGCGCCGGCTGCCATCGTGCCTGTGTTACCCTAATCGGCTCTTTTAACCGTCGCATTCGCAGGAGTCATCATGGAAATCCACCCGCCCCACGGGCCCGTCAATTCGCTCAAAGATTTTCTATTCCATTTGCTCACCGTGATTTTGGGAATTCTCATCGCACTCTCGTTGGAAGGTCTGCTTGAATGGCACCATCACAGGTCGCTGGCAGAAGAAGCTCGCTCCAATCTCAGCGTTGAAATTCGTGAAAACCGGCAACGGCTTGAACGTGGTTTGACCGAGGCGCCCGATGCCAAACGACGGCTCAAGGCGACTATTGACGCTGTGGAGGCTCTTAGAAAAAACCGCCACGATGACCGCACTTCCAAACTCGATTGGTCCTTTGGAGTGACGCCTCTACCTGCAACGGCGTGGAACACGGCCGCTAGCACCGGAGCGCTGGGCTACATGGATTTCTTGGAGGTTAAGGGCTACACCTGGGTTTACGTGCTACAGGACCAATTCCTGGCCATGCAACAGAGCACATTGGCGGTGTGGCTCGACCTGCAAAAATGGGCTCCAAGGCGTGGGGCGGACGGAAGCCTCGCCGGTCTTAATGACGAAGACCTGTCCGAAGTCGAATCTGAAGCTAGCGCCGCGCTGCTGCATACGGAAACCGAGGAGAGTTTCGCCGAAACTCTGCTGCAGATGTATGCAAAAGTGCCGAGTGAGAAATGACTTTGCTCTCAGAGTGGATGTAGGACCATTCACCAGCGGCATTAGTTCTTGGTGTTAATCATCGTCAAGCATCGGCATTTCTCTTGCAGCCCAACTAGAGCATCTCGTCGAAATGATCTTATGTTGGGCGCGCCCTAACTTGTTGATATGTTGATTGCTTCAATCATCATGGAACTCGGCGAAGATTCGGGGTAGAGTGTCTCTGTGAAACAGGTAATAATCACATTGCTATTGTTTGCGACTCTGGCTGACCTTACGCTCCTTTTCGCACAGGTGAAGCTCTCAACGAATAGCCCACCGAATGGCGATCAGAGTCTAAAGATGACAAAAATCGGTGAGGGATATATGTTCGGTCGTCACGCGGCGTTCCGAACCTACGAGACTCCCGATCACACTGAAGCACTGGTGTGGCACGGTGAATTTCGGTCGGAAGAGGAATCGAAGCTCGCGACTGAACTGTCGCTCAAAGAGCACAGGATAAGCGGGATGGAGCACGTTCAAAAACCTGAATGGAAATGTTATCGGCGAACGAATCATAGCGGCCCCGAAGGACGAAAAGAAAGCGTTCATAGTCATCCGAAAGCATGGCCTCAACTATTGGATCACTCAATCGATCTCGCTCACAGTGGCGATGCAGGTGGACGCGTTGGTGGAACCGCCGCCACCTCTGGCGGCGATTGTAGAGATCCCTTTGCCATGCGACAGATCCGGCGAACTTCTGTCGGAGCAGCAGCGGTTGTCCAAAGAGGGGCAGAAAAAGATTCGCGAAGTTCGAGGGATGGTAGCGATCGTGATCAGCGCGGATGGTGACGTGGTCAGTGCGAAGGCCATTTCGGCGAGTTTCCCCCGCGACGGCAACGAAGCTGCGACAGTCGTCAGCTGAGTTGATCAAAGTTTTGCTGTCTCACGCCCGATCCATGAAGTTCAAAAGACGGTTAGGCTGTGGGGACTTCCGATATGTCTTGAGTTTCTGAGCTTCACCTTCAGGTGGATTGGCGATAAATCGCAGCGACATTCATCATGTTAAAAAAAGACAAACAAGAGCGCACACTTGCGAGAACTTTTTTCAACAATCGTGAGGGAGTGTACAGTGTCATTGTGAAGCACATCGCGAGCAAACGGGCGATGCTTGTCATAGGTGCTTTGACGCTTGTTAGTTGTCAGCACGACCCGTGGGCGAACGGCTATCTCACGACGCAACCGACGGAAATGGACATCATCGGAAAGTACGCCCCAGATGCCGCGTCACTGAAAAGCAGCATAAAGCTTCCGATGAGCGGTGAGCTTCTCGCAGTTCACCCCTCGGCTGCAATCGTGCTGTCCAGTGACCACTCGGCAGAGTTTAGTGGTGTCCCGGCTGACCACGATGGCAAGGAGCCGTGCTCCATAACAGGCCAAGGGTCGTGGAGCATTGCGCAAAACAGCGGCAGGTACTTCTCTGTGTACGTCCGAATACACAACAAAGAATCGAACAGTCCTTGCGGTACTGAGTTCAATTCGCCGTTGCTTTTGTATGGCAAACACCCACCTTACAAGTTGCACCAAGTCATTGATGACCCCGATTTGGGACTGGTAGTGCAATTCGAGAGGGAGTAGTTCGGCGGGTTAAATTGTGGATTGTTGGCGAAAAATCCTCGTAGCGTCAGTCATCCCGTACCTCCCCTTGATCCAAAGGTAAAGTTGCCTCGAGACATAACAGGAGCGTTACCACAAGTTTCGGGCGACCTTACAATAGCAGCGGAGGCTAAGCGAACCGTGCGGCAAACCATCCTGCTCCTATTCCTGTCTTTGTTGGCTCCCGCGCTCGCATCGAGTCAACCGATTACGCGGGAAGAGACCGCGTATGTGGAACAAATGTTGAAAGCCATCTCGGCCGACCTGAAGAAACACTACTACGACCCAAAGCTCCACGGTGTGGACTGGGATGCTAAAACACGTGAGGTCAATAAGCGGATCGAAGGCGCGCCGAACCTGAACGCTGCTCTGGCGGAAATTGCCAAGGCGCTGGACTCGCTTAACGACTCCCATACCGTCTTCATTCCGCCCAGGCGCAACTTCCGGCTGGACTATGAATATGGTATTGACGCACAGGCTATTTACGTCACCTGCAACATTTTCAACTTCCCATTGTCCCCGGCGGGCTCCTTTATCGAATCCAGTATCACGGTCATGTCAAAAAGCGAGTGGATCAATCCCACCGGCACCATCAAGGGTTGGGTCTTCGTGCCGGTACCTCAAATAAACGATTATCCCTACATCCAGGCCATGTCGATTCAGCCGGCGATTATGCACGATGCGGCGGACACGGACGGTGAGTTTTTGGCCTACGCATTTCAGGGCGGGGGTGCCATTGGTACCATCCAGATCACTAACCCTCTGAATTGTTGTGGATTGTACCCCCAAGCCCCAGGCTTCTCCTACGCCGGATGGCTGGACGTGCCCATTTCTGCTCCACCCGACGCCGCGCAAGAAGGGAATAGTGAGCCGATTAACACTGGCGATGGCCGCCTGCTGTTTGCCAATTGGAACTCCGGAAACCTTTCCTTGGGGCTTAACTCAAACTGCAATGGTTATAGCTGCGCCGGATTCATTGAGCTCACCACCGCCACCAACGCCCTCGTCAACGTTTGGGGCCTTCAGGAAGTCGGCAACAACTACTTTTATCCTTCGGTCGATTCGCGGCCCGATGCCTGGAAGACGATGACCTTTGGCACTTCCAATTCTGGCCTCTATCCCTCCTCTGGCCTGACCGGGATCCCCCCGGGCAGTTCATGCACTAGTTGTACGACCGCCCTTGAAACTCAGCAAAGTGGCGTCGGGCCATACGACCTGGATTACACCTGTCAGTCCAGTCAAGGGCAACAATGCAGATGGGGGGACTACCTCGGGGCGGCCAGGGACCCGGACGGCTCCGGTATCTGGGTTTCGGGAGAATTTGCCAGTGCTGGGGTCGGTTTTGGAAATTGGAATACCTGGATCACAGCAACCTACAACGACTACTACGCCGCCGCTACTTTCTCGCCCGGCTCCTTGGCGTTTGGAAATCAGCAGGCAGGGACAGCCAGCGCGCCGCTTAGTGTGACAGTGTCGAGCGTGGGGAACGCCACGCTTCTTCCTTCTTCCTACTCTGCGACTGCGCCGTTCTCGATACTGAATTCGTCCACCTGCTCTCCCTATGACCAGGAGCCGGGCACGTCTTGTACATTCAATGTGGGGTTCTCTCCACAAACCGTGGGTATCGCGTCAGGCGCTCTCTACCTTTATGACAATGCGACTCCCAGTCCGCAGACCGTGCTTTTATCTGGCATCGGGACTTCGCCCTCTTTGAGCTTCACGCCCCTCGAAATCAACTTCGGCACCGAACTGATTGACAACCATTCCAAATTTCAGAGTATTACCCTCCGTAATACGAGCGCATCCGCAATCGGGCCGCTAAAAGTATCCCCCTCCCGCAACTTCAAAGAAACCAATACCTGCGCTACCGGCATTCCTACGGGCGGCGCTTGCACGGTTACCGCTGCCTTCAACCCCCTCGTGACCGGCCCGATCACCGGCACCGTAAGCATCTCAGGCGCATTCATTGGGAGCCCGGGCGCCGTTCCAGTCAGTGGCCTGGGAACAGCCGTGAGTTTCGTTCCCCTGCAACTTCACTATGCTGTTCAGAAGGTGGGCACCACCAGCCCCGTCAAAACGATCACCGTAAAAAATCATCTCGGCACAGCATTGGCCATAACGTCCATTGTCCCGCAGGGGGATTTCGCAATATTCAGCAACACATGCGGAAGTCAGCTGGCAGGAGGCAAAGATTGCGTGCTGGGAATCACCTTCACCCCAACCGCTGCAGGAACAAGAACCGGAACCATCACCTTGGCCGACAGCGATCCCGCAAGCCCCCAGGTGTTAGTGCTAACTGGTCTCGGTAAAAACTGAGCAGAATGCACCAAAACCGGATAAATGCCGGGGACAGGAAGCTGCGGAGATATTGGATCGAATAGGGGGACAACGGGACGTCCCCCGATTCCTCCGAACCCGGATTCACCCTCGCGCCCCTCGCAACGATGCAAACCTCTAACCTCTTCCCTCTCACCTCTCACCTCTCACTTCCATCCCCGCCCGCCGCCCCTCCACCTCCACCCCATCCCGCGCAACACTCCCCAAGCCCCCGCCGCGCAGTACCGCACCCGGCACTCCCGTTCAATCAGCTCACCTACCCGACGCACCGTCCACTTCCTCCGCCGCATCGCCTGCGGACCACGTTCCAGCTGTTTCTCCACCCGCTTCAATTGTTCCGTATGCAGCTTCCGAGGTCTTCCCAGCCGCCCCGCCTTCAGCGCCCAAACCCCTCCCCGCCTAACCTTCTTCGCCCACCCGCCCACCGACTGCCGCCGCACCCCTAGCCGCCGTGCCACCTCCGCCTGCCAAACGCCCTCCCGCAGCAGCCGAGCCCCCTCCATCCGCCGCCGCTCCAGCCCAGAGAAATTTCGCCGACCCGCCCGCATCCCGCTCATAAATCAACTCTCTCACAGTTTAGTGAAAATGTCAGTTATTTATTGATCAAAACCCTAAGTCTTTGACTAATAAATACTTTACAAGCAAGCCCCATTCCTCAAGTAAGTCTTTATTCCTCAAAGACCTGGCGGAAATTTCCCGCCAAGTCTTTGATTCCAAAAGACCGCGTGGAGGGGGTTTCCGGTACTAACCAGTAAACACCCACCTCAATGCTCACCCGATGTTCGGACGCGTCCTCGGGACTCGTAGGATCTAGATTGTCAGGCCAGAGCCGATCAGGCTGTAGAGGAGCACTGCCAGCACAATCAGGGTGAAAGTTATGTAGAGGCGATCGCGTTCGAGGGCGAAGCCGACGACGGAGAACGCTACGCGCACGATGGGAGTTGCGATCAGGAAGAGCAGGCCGAGTTGGATGAGGCCTCGTCCGCGGCCGACAAGCACGCTTTGAATGATGCCGGGAATGGTGCGGAAGTCGGAAGGCTCGCCGCGGAAGATGCGATAGTCAGCGGGTTCGGTGGCGTGGCGGGCGATGTAGACGCAGGCTCCGGCGAAGACGATGGCAGCGGCGAGCACGACTCCACTGCGCAGGACGTTGCCGAGGACCAATTCGAGGCGGTGATCGTTCCAACGATAATCATCCCAACGGCGATTGTGCGAATGGAGATTATTCGAGCGGCGGTCGTTGGAGGGGAGATCGTTCGAGCTAAGATCGTTCGAGCGAGGATCGGTCGAGCCGAGATCGGTCGAGCCGGAGATCGTTCGCAGGCTGCACTTCTCTTTCGGTCGAGATCGGTTTGCCGCCGGGCGAGGGAGAATTCAAATCCGCCCCCAAATGCCCTTATAGAGCATCTCCAACCCAAGAACCAGGATGACCACGCTGAACACGATGCGCAGCGAGGTCGTTTCCGCTTTGACCAGGATGCGGCTGCCCAGAAGCGAGCCGGCGAGCACTCCGAGCATGACGGGCATGGCGAGGCCGGGATCGACATAGCCGCGGCTGAGGTAGACTCCGGCACTGGCAGCGGCGGTGACGCCGATCATGAAGTTGCTGGTGGTGGTGGAAACCTTGAAGGGGATGCGCATGGCCTGATCCATGGCCAGGACTTTGACGGCACCGGAGCCGATGCCGAGTAATCCGGAGAGCGCGCCGGCACCAAACATCAGGCTGAAACCCGTTGGGACATTTTGCACGTTGTAAGCGCGCTCGCCGCCGAGATCGGGGAAAGCGCCATTGAGGCGAAGGCGCGTGGCGAGCGGGTCGGGCGGAAGATTGCGGAGCTCGGGAGGGCGCGGGCGGCGCGAGAGGTACGCCGAGTAGAGCAGCATGACTCCGAGGATGATGGCGATGGCGGCGGCGGGAATGCGGGTGGCGAGATAAGCGCCAACGAGAGCGCCGAAGGTGGTCGCGATTTCGAGGAACATGCCGATGCGGATATTGGAAAATCCTTCCCTGACATAGGCGGCGGCAGCGCCGGAGGAAGTAGCGATGACGGAAACGAGGGAAGCTCCGATGGCGTAGCGGATATCCACGTGGAAGAAAATGGTGAGCAGAGGGATGAGAACCACGCCGCCTCCGAGCCCGGTGAGCGCGCCGAGAAGTCCAGCGACAAAGGCGACGATTGCGACCAGACAAGTGAAGGTGAGGATGGTCATGCGGGTTTCATTTTCAGAGTAACATTCGGAATCGGAAAATGAGGGCGACGGCGGGCACGTAGGGCCGCGGGGGGCTAAAGCCCCAGCTAATTCGGGATGGCTTACGCGGCCCTGAAGGGCCGCTCTTCCACGGTGATACAGGCGGCTGTGAGTTTTTTCCGTAGCCTCTGAAGCCGCGCTTATCGGACTTCACCCCTTGGTCCGGGACGGATGTTTTCGATATCATGCACATCGCACTCATAACAATCAAAAGGGACGGTGAATTTCTATGAAGAAGTGGTATTGGATTGCGTTGGCGATGGCTGTGGTTGCCGCGCCTTTGGTGAATAAGCCGGCCTCGGCACAGGAGGCAGCGAAAGCAACCTCGTTGGAAAAGTCGTACAAAGTTGAGGTCGCCGGTACGAAGGAGTGGGTGGATACGAAGATTGACGTGCGCGGTGGCACTAAGCTGAAGATAACGGCGGAAGGCACGGTGACTTATCCGCAGAAAAGGAAAACGTTTGGACCGGAAGGAATCAAGCGTGGGTTTGCGGACGTCATCCATGAGTATGCGGTGCCGGACGGATCGCATGGCGAGCTGATTGGGCGGCTGGGAACGAATGGCACCCTGGAGCCGTTTGAAATCGGAGCGAGCACGATGTACACGGCGCCGGTGGCGGAGCGGCTGTTCCTTGGAATCAACCAGGGCATGCGCGACGCGGCGGAAGCAGAGGGAAGTTTCCAGGTGACGATTGAGGTGTTAGAGGAGGGTTCGGAGGCGGAGGTCGGCGGGCCGAAGGAGACGGCCATCGGCGACATTACGTCGCAGCTCATCGAGTCGTTGCCGCGGCGAATTTCGGATGAGAAGAAGAATCCCGGCGATATGCTGAACATCCTGATTGTGGGCAGTGAGGATGAGATGGTGAAGGTGTTTACCACCGGCGGCTGGGTGAAAGTGGATAAGGGAGTGGGCAACACGCTGAAGGAAGGATTGATGGACACGTTCGAGAAGAAAGACTATCTGACGATGCCGATGAGCGTGCTGTATTTGTTCGATCGTCCGCAGGATTATGGATTTGCGCATGCCGAGCCGGTGCGGGTGGTGATGTCGCGCAATCACCTGCGGGTGTGGAAGTCGCCATATGAAGTGAAGGGCCGTCGGCTATGGTGCGTGGCGGCGACGCACGATATTGGGTTTGAGCGCGACCAGCGAAACAATGGGCTGACGCACAAGATTGATCCGGCGATTGATGGAGAGCGGGAATACGTGAATGAGACTTTGTCCGGGACAGGGCTGGTGAAGGCGCGGGCGCATGTTACTCCGGCATCTCCGCTGACGACGGCAAAAACGGCTACGGGTGGGGAGTTTCACTCGGATGGCAGGATTCTGGTGCTGGTGCTGAGGGATAGCACCACGAAGGACTAAGTGGCGGGCGAGGCGCCCGCTCGGGCTACATGTTGGTCCAGACGAAGCGCGACTTCCTGGCTTGCTGCTGATGCTGCTTGCGAAGTTCGCGGGCGACCTCGCCCAGCGAGGCCTGCGGTTTCTGCGGGAAATCCGAGGCCGGCCGGTCGCCTTGGGCCAGAGTGTAGCCAGCACCGCCGAGGACGGTATGTTCGGAGGCAATGGGCGCATAGCCCGCATGCTGGGGATGGTCGGGAGGCTGGTAAATGCTGCCTTGTGACGGGACGTAACCGTACTGGGCAAAAGCAGCCGCGCTCAAGAACAGAAAGAGAACGACCAGTGTCGTTTTCATTGCAATGACCTCCCACGGAGCGAGCGGGGGGCATCGGCGAGCCAGCCGCGGATGTCGACTCCTCCAGCCTGATAGGAGCAACCTTCCTACCAAAGTTTGGGCCGCTAAGTATCAGATTCAAGGAGTCGAGGCTGGGCGATGGGCAAGTCTTTGCACAAGTTGTGGAAGGGATGGGTACGACTTGGCGGTTAGTCTGGGGCTGGTAGAATCCAGCTTTCCGGGTAATTCAAGTGGTTTCAAGCGGCCCGCGGAGTAGGTTGACGTGGCACACTGATGGAGTTTCCGGAGCGTCGGCAGAATGCGGACCTAATGCATATCTATCGGAATTGAACAGGAGCGGAAGATGCGCAAGGGAGTGTGGGGTTATCTCGTGGTGTTTTTTGCGGCGGTCGCGGTCGCGGCGGTCGCTGCGGATTACAAGGTGGTTAAGACCTGGAAGCTGGGTGGCGATGGTGGGTGGGATTACATCACGGCCGACGGTGAGGGGCATCGCTTGTTCATTTCGCGCGGCACGCGGGTGATGGTGATTGACACAGCCTCGGGCAAACAGGTCGGGGAGATTCCGGATACGACCGGTGTACACGGCATTGCGCTAGCTTATGATCTGGGCCGCGGATTCACCAGCAATGGCCGCGAGGACACGGTGACCGTGTTCGATCTGAAGACGCTGGCGGTGGAGAAGAAGATCAAGGTGGGCAATGGGCCGGACGCGATTCTCTACGATCCGTTTTCGAAGCGGGTATTCACTTTCAACGGAAAAGGCAAGGAAACGACCGCGACCGCCGTGGATGCGTCAAAGGGCGAGGTCGTAGGCACAGTCAATCTTGAGGGCAAGCCTGAATTCGCGGCGACGGATGAGAAAGGGACCGTTTTCGTGAATATCGAAGATAAGTCGGAGATCGTGGCGTTCGATGCGCAAAAGCTGACCGTGAAGACTCGCTGGAAGCTCGCCGACTGCGAGGAGCCGACGGGGTTGGCGATCGATCGTAAGAACCGGCGGCTGTTTGCCGGATGCGGCGGCAACAAGAAAATGGCGATCGTGGATGCCGACAGTGGGAAGGTTGTGGCGACGCCCGCGATCGGCGAGGGCTGCGACGCTACTGCGTTTGACGCGGAGCGGGGCCTGGCGTTCGCCTCCGCCGGAGAGGGCAACATCACTGTCGTGCGCGAGGATGGGCCGGACAAATTTAGCGTGGCGCAGACGCTTTCCACGCAGAAGGGTGCGCGCACCATGGCGGTCGACGAGAAAACGCATCAGCTTTTCACGGTTACGGCCAACGTAACAGGAACGCGCGAGAATCGGAAGATCGAGCCCGATTCTTTTGTTGTTTTGGTGGCGGAGGGAAGCCGGTAAACTCGGTGGCAGGAAAGATGTCATGAAGCTTGCGGGTTTATTCCTGCTGGTCGCGGGCTGGGTGATCGCTCTGTGCGCGGTTGCGCTGCTGCCCGCGGGCGGCGCGCGGGTGGCGTTCGTTCTTGCCGGAATGGCCACGGAGTTATTCGGGCTCGCTTTGCTGGTTCGCGCCCATGGCGTTCTCGCCGCGGAGAAAGAACGGCCGTGAACGAGCTTTCGGGAACGGCCGCGACGCTTTGTTTCCTTCTCATTCTGCTTGTACCTTTGGCGGGCGCCGGGCTGGCGCTTATTAACACTGGATTGGGACGTTCGCGCAGTGCGGCCCATGCCATGCTGGCATCGTTGTGCGTGGTGTCGGTGGCGGCGATTGTTTATGTGATCGTCGGGTTCTCGTGGCAAGGAACCGCGGCGCAGGCTGGGCACGAATTTATTGTGGGCGGCAAGGCGTGGAACTGGATAGGCGCGGCGCCACTTTTTCTGCGCGGGCTGCGGTTGGATTTCTCCGCGGCGTCGCTCGTCTTTCTTCTGCAAATGTTCAGCGTGGGGCTGGCGGCTCTGATTCCGCTGAGTTCTGGCGGAGATCGCTGGCGGCTGGGCGCGATCTGCGCCTCGACGGCCGTGCTGGCGGGATGGACCTATCCGCTGTTTGCGCATTGGGTGTGGGGTGGGGGTTGGCTGGCGCAACTGGGAGCGAATTGCGGCCTGGGACGCGGATTTGTTGATGCTGGGGGATCGAGCACGATTCAGGTTGTGGGCGGGCTTACGGCTTTGTCGATCACTTGGATTCTCGGCCCGCGGCGCGGAAAATTTTCTGACGAGGGAATGCCGGCCGCGCTTCCCGGGCACAATGTCGTGCTGGTTGTTCTGGGATGCGCGCTGGCATGGGTGGGCTGGCTGGGGCTGAACTCGGCGGGAGCGATTTTGTTTGCTGGCGCCGCGGACCGATGCGTTCTTGTGGTCGTGAACACGACCATGGCGGCAGCGGCATCGGCGCTGGCTGCGACGGTGGTCACGCGCATACGATTTGGCCGCCCGGATGCTTCGCTAAGCGCCAACGGATTCATTGCGGGGCTGGTCGCGAGCAGCGCTGGAGCTCCTTTCTTTAAGCCGGCGGCAGCGCTGATTGTCGGCGGCGTGGCTGGGATTCTTGTTCCTCTGGTTGCCGATGCGCTTGAATTTCGCCTGGTCGTCGACGATCCGGGAGGAGCGGTTTCGGTGCATGCGGTGGGCGGACTTTGGGGAGTGCTGGCAGTGGCGCTGCTCTCCGATGCCGGCGGCGCAAGCGGCGGACAGTGGCTGGCGCAGTTACTGGGTATCGTAACTCTGCTTGGACTTGTACTGCCGATGACTTACACGTTGAACTGGCTGCTCAACCGCATCTACCGCCAGCGCGTGGAGCGCGAGGGCGAGTTACAAGGCATGGATTTGTTTGAGCTGGGGGCGGAGGCGTATCCGGAATTCAAAGTGCATGGGGATAGCTACTGATAGCTTTTACTTCTAGCGTTTTGACTCGGAGGTCAGTGCTCACGGCTTCAGTCTAGACTGCTCTCGCAGATGCTTTGACTTCTTCGCTCGAGAAAATCCTAAAACGCAGAGACCACAGAGTGTGCGCAGAGGACGCAGAGAAATAGACTCTCGCTAAAACCTAACTAGTCTCCTTATAGCTGTGGCCTCAGCTGTGGCGCGCGACGTAGAGCAATAGGGCGAAGATCACCACTGGGATCAGGGCGATGAGGATGTAGAAGAGAATCTGTTTCCCCCGCGGGGTTTTGCGGGTTTTCCAGTTGTGGAGTTCGGGGCGATCGGCTATGCCGATTTGTTCGGGGTGTTCGAGGTCACGGGCAAAATCTTTCGCGGTGGCGTAGCGGTTCTTG
>CAWETV010000007.1:0-200679 GCA_963812095.1 uncultured Acidobacteriota bacterium
TGCGTAATCGCTTTGACTCGATTTACTCGCACGGGATCATCCGGGCGGCGGTGTGCCTCCCGTCGCTGCGCGTGGCCGACCCGGACTTCAACCTCGAGCGCACGCTCGCCTTGGCCCGGCAGGCGTCCAAAGCCGGCGTCGCGGTGGCGCTGTTCCCGGAACTGGGCATCTCCGCCTACACCAACGATGATTTGTTCCACCAGGACGCGCTGCTGGACGCCAGCAAGGCCGCGGTCGCGCGCCTGGTCAAGGCGAGCGCGGGGCTGGCGCCGGTGCTGGTGGTCGGGGCGCCGCTGCAGTTCGAGGCGAAGCTGTTCAATTGCGCGGTGGTGATCTATCGCGGGCGGGTGCTGGGGCTGGTGCCCAAGACCTATCTGCCGAATTACCGCGAGTATTACGAGAAGCGGCAGTTCGCCTCCAGCCGCGATGCCATCAGCCGCGAGGTGCTCTTCCTGGGCGAGCGCGTGCCCTTCGGGAACGACCTGATCTTCGAGGCGGGCAACGTCGAGGGCTTCAAGCTGCACGCCGAGATTTGCGAGGACGTCTGGACGCCGATTCCGCCCAGCACCTACGCCGCGCTGGCGGGCGCCACCGTGCTGGTCAACCTTTCGGCCAGCAACATCACCATCGGCAAGGCCGAATACCGGCGCAACCTGTGCGCGTCGCAGTCGGGCAAGTGCATCGCCGCCTATCTGTATTCGTGCGCCGGTCCGGGCGAATCCACCACCGACCTGGCCTGGGATGGACATGCGCTGATTTACGAGAACGCCGACCTGCTGGCCGAGTCGGAGCGGTTTGCCGACCGCGAGCAGATGATCACGGCGGACATCGACCTGGAGCGGCTGGTGCAGGACCGGATGCGCACGACCAGCTTCAGCGACTCGGTCGGCGATTGCCGCGAGCGGTTGCAGGCGATGCGGCGCATCCCCTTCGAGTTCCGCGTGCCGGAGGGGAAGGTGCCGTTGCAGCGGCAGATCGCGCGGTTCCCTTACGTGCCGAGCGATCCGCGCGTGCGGGACCAGCGCTGCTTCGAGGCTTACAACATCCAGGTGCACAGCCTGCTCAAGCGGCTGGCGAGCACGGGGACCAAGCGGGTGGTCATCGGCATCTCCGGCGGCCTGGACTCGACGCACGCGCTCATCGTCGCCGCCAAGACGATGGACCGGATGGGGCTGCCGCGGAAGAACATCCTGGCCTACACCATGCCGGGCTTCGCCACCAGCAAGCTCACGCTCAGCAATGCGCACAAACTGATGAAAGCGCTGGGCGTCACGGCCAGCGAGATCGACATCCGGCCCGCCTGCAAGCAGATGTTCCGCGACATCGGCCATCCGTTCGCCGAGGGGAAGCCGGTGTATGATGTGACCTTCGAGAACGTGCAGGCGGGCGAGCGGACCTCGCACCTGTTCCGCCTGGCCAACCAGCACAACGCGCTGGTGCTGGGCACGGGCGACTTGAGCGAACTGGCGCTCGGCTGGATGACCTACGGCGTCGGCGACCACATGTCGCATTACAACGTGAATTGCTCGGTGAGCAAGACGCTCATCCAGCACCTGATCCGCTGGGTGGTGTCGTCCGGGCAGTTCGACCAGGCGACCAACGCCACGCTCGAAGCGATCCTGGCGACGGAGATCTCGCCGGAACTGGTGCCCCATGCGGACGGCGACTCGACCAAGCCCGCGCAGAAGACCGCCGACAAGGTCGGGCCGTATGAACTGCAGGACTTCAACCTCTACTTCATCACCCGGCACGGGTTCCGCCCGAGCAAGGTCGCCTTCCTGGCCTGGCACGCGTGGGGCGACAAGAAGCGCGGCGCCTGGCCGGATTTGCTGCCGGCGGAAAAGCGCAACGAATACGACCTGCGCGCGATCAAGAAGTGGCTCGAAGTGTTCCTCTATCGCTTCTTCAAGATCAGCCAGTTCAAGCGCTCCGCCATCCCCAACGGCCCGAAGGTCGGCTCCGGCGGCTCGCTCTCGCCGCGCGGCGACTGGCGCGCCCCCAGCGACTCCGAGGCCGAAGTGTGGCTGAAAGAACTGCGCGAAAACGTGCCGGGCTGACAGCCTGCAGGCAGTCTTTAGTGGACTCTGACCCCCAGGCCAATGCCTATCCGGGCAACTCAAGCCTGAACTGGGCCGGGGCAGAATTGCGGTTGCACCGACCGTAGCACCGGTTCACTCCGCGGGCTTGGCGAACTTGGCGGCGTCGATCTCGACGTTGTGCTTCACATTCAGGAACTTCAGCGAGAATTCATAATCCTGGCCGCCGCTCGAGAACTTCATCTTCATGGCGCCGGGGAACTTCAGGCCGTCAAAGGTCTTGTAATCCTGGGGGAGGATGTTGATGTTGACGGCGCCGGTCGGGCCTTCATATTGCGACTCCTGGCGGATCAACAGGGCGGTTTTGGTGCTGAACCAGAACGTTTCCTTGCTGGTAGCCGTGGGCTTGGACTCCAGCCGCCAGGCTTCTTCGTCACCCACTTTCTCGATGCCTTTGTAGGCCAGGTCCGGGTAGAGGCTTTTATAGTTCAGCTCGGGATGGAATTGCGCATCCCGTTTCACCTTCGCCAATTCGTCGCCGGTCTTGACGCGCAGTCCCTGCCAGGGGTTTTTCACCCACGCTACTTTCCCGTCGAATCCCTCGTCGATGATGCCGGTTGCCCCCAAATCAATGTGCGACCTCTGCCGGTCCGGGGCCTGGGCGAGGACCTCTCCTTCGCTGTTGCCCAGGGTTTCGGATTCCATTTTGAATTGGACGCTGCGCGAATGGAACTTCCCCATCGCCTCCTTGCCGCCGACGGCCTCGATGTGCCTGGCCAGGATGGAATCGACCGTGGGGGCGTCGGCTGCCGCCGCGGGCCATGTGAGAGTGAGAGAAGAACCGATTAATACGGGCGCGATTAAGCGTGCTAGTTTCATAGTCGTCGTTGGAATCTGCATTTCCTGTAATGATTTAGTTTCGGCTGCCGGCCGCCTGGGATTCTCCCTCAGGCCGCGCCGGTCAGGTCACTTAATGTTTTTACACGCTTCGGTGTGCGGCGCCATTACAAAATCTAGCGCAGAGTATAGCCAACCATGATTACGGAACGCTATTCAAACGTTGAACGACGGCGTAGGGGAGCCGGAATCTGCGGAGCGTTGGAGCAGGCGAACCGCGCTTACAAAGTGCCTCGCTTGCTGCCGCACAGCGCGTTGTTCCGATCTAAAAGCGGAGCAAGCAGCGGAGTCCGACGCTAGCGCGCAGTTCGGTCTGTAAAGGTGCGTACGCCATGTATTTCCAACAGCTCCACGGACTGCCTTGCAGCCGATGAGAGTCGGCACTTAAGGCACGGCGGTTGAAGCCGGGAGCGAGGCGCGCAGTTCGTCACGGTAGAGGCCGATCTTGTCGAGTGGGATGGGCTGGAAGCCGAGTTTCCAGGCGGGGGAGTCGTTCTTGATCGCGAAGTCCGTGGCCTTGGCTCGGTCATCGGGCAAGTGGACGAATGAGGAAGCGGCGTTGGTGAGGTTGTTCTCCAACGAGAGCATGGCGGGCGTCGCGTGCCAATAGGCGTTCAGCCATTTGCCGACGCAGATGTTCCGGGCCACGACGTTATTCTCCGGCGGCACACCTTTGAACGCGGAGCCTTCGACCGCCGGACCGCCGGGCGGGCCATAATACGGGTCGAGGGTCTTAAGCGCAGGATAGCGCTCGCGGTAAAGCGCCGACGGCATCCTGGCGAGGCTCTGGCGCATGGTCTGATCAACCATGTCATGCCAGACAGGCGAAGAATCGAGGCCGCGCCCGTCGAGTTCGACCGCATGGTTGCACTCCACGAAGATGTTGTTGACCACCTGGTGGTCGCGGCCGCCGCCCAGGAACGCGGCGCGCTGCACCTGGTAGAAGAGGTTGCCGAAGATCTCCGTGCCGCTGACGCAGTCGTCCATGTAAATGCCCATCGAGCCCATGCCGACGCCGCCAGTGTCGTGAATGAAGTTGTAGCGGATGCGGTTGCCGCGGTAGGTGTAGTCGCGCCCGGTGTAGATGGCGCCGACGTCGCCGGTCTCCAGCGCGATGTGGTGGATCTCATTGAACTCGATCAGGTGGTCGTTGCCATTGAAGAGAATCGCGCAGTGGGGATGGTCGTGGATGAGGTTGTGCGAGGCGCGCTGGCCGACGCCGCCAATGAGCACCGCCGGCACGTAGCACTTGGACCAGCGGCCCTGGCGCGCGAAGTGGCAGTTCTCGACAAAGTGCCCGCCGGGCCGAAGGGTCTGCCGGTCCCCGCCCTCCAGCGAGACCCCGCCGTCGCCGGTATCGAAGATGTCGCAGCTTATGACGCCATGGCCGGTCCCGCCCTCGATCGTGACACCGTAGTTGCCGATGTTGCGGATCACGCAGCCGGCGATGCGGTTGCTCGCGCCGCCGTGGATTTGAACCGCGCTGCTGCGGGTGGCTTCGAGAATCAGGCCGCTGAAGGTGACGTGGGAAACATCGGTGAGCTTCAGCAAGGGCTCGGCGAGCAGCGAGAGCAGAATCTCGGGCTGCGACGAGCGGCGGACCCGAACGACGCTTGCTGAGCCTCGCTCGGGCGGCCAGAAATAGAGCACGCCGGTCTTGCGGTCGAGGAACCACTCGCCGGGCTGGTCCAGTTCCTCCAGCACATTGAGGAAGTAGAAGCGCTGCCCTTTGCGGAAGCCATAAAGCCCGTAAGGGCGCGGCGGTTTTGATCAGCCGGTGCTCGAAATCAATCGAGGCCACGCGCTCGTAGGAGTTGGCCCAGTCCCACGACCAGTAGCCGTGGACCCAAAGGTCGCCGGTGTCCTTCCACTGCCGCGGGCGGTCGCCGCTGTAAAGGAACCCTTCCTCCAGCTTGCCGATCTGGCCGCCGTGCTCGTCCTTCGTGGCGCCGGCGTCCGGGATCCCCGGCGATCTGCTCCCAGTCGCCTTCGTTGGGCCAGCGCGCCAAGCGTCATAGGCCGGCCGCCGAAGAACAACTCGCAGTGGGCGGGCGGTCTGCGGACGACCGAAGCCGCGCGAGGCCATCTTGCCGAAGTCGGTTACGCCAAGAGCGCCAAGGTTCAATTGCAAGACATGCCCGCGGGCGACTTCAGGCAGCCGGGCGAGGACTTGCGGAGTCTGTGACGGGCTCGAAGCCGGCGAACTTCCGTCCTCCAAGCAGGCGCACAGTCTCGCCTTTGCATGCGCGCCAGGTCGATCGGGGCTTCCGCCGTGCCGGAGTCGGCGGCGGTGAGTTGCGAGGGCGTTGGTGCGGACGTAGTCTCCGCCGCGCAGCCAAATCGTCGCCTCCGCCCTAAGCCGGTCCGTCCTGTCGGAGCCTGCGCACCTCGTCGCGCGCGCGCTCCAAAGTGGCAAAGGGCTTGGCACGGGTCCCACGATTGAGGTCGCTGCCGGCCGTCGAAACGTAGAGCTGTGCCGCGGGGCCAGATAGGGCAAACAGGAGGATTGTGGCTGAGAATCAGGAGGCCGGCCGGGGCCCGTGCATGCTGGAGCCCCTGAAATGGTGCGGAAGGTCTTGCGGTGCCGTGTTCACGGGACCAGCATGGCGCATTATGTGCGGCAGCGCCAGCGCAAGCGAATCAGCCAAATTTGGGGCGTGACATCGTTGAGGCTTGTCTGGTAATGTAACGATAACACAGGATATATGAAGACTCTGGAATCAAAGGCCGTAAGTGGATCTCCACCGCACGCCGGCGGGGCTTTACGCTGATCGAGTTGCTGGTCGTAATCGCCATCATCGCCATTCTCGCCGCACTGCTCCTGCCCGCATTATCCAAGGCCAAGCTCAAGGCCCAAAGCATGAGCCTGCGTCAGCAACCTTCGCCAGCTTACCATGCCTGGGTCATGTATGCCGACGATTACAGCTGGCGTCCTGGTGCCAAACTGGTCTCTCGACCGCCCTGGCATGGATTGACGGGACCGCGGGAAGTGTGTTCACCCTCCCGGGCGCGACCAATGTCAACGCATCAAGGCAAGGGCTCCTGTATCCCTACAACCCCGATCTCGGAGTTTACCGATGCCCGAGCGCAACTCAAAGGACCCAAGACCATACCCACGGTGCGCGTCGTGCGCAACTACTCGCTGGAAGGCCGCATGGGCGGGGCGGGTCCTGCCGATGCCGCACGATATGGCGTTTCCGACACCACGTGGGTGCTCGGCTCGACTTATCCCCAATACAAGAAGATGACCGAGATAAGACGCCTACCCCGTCCGAGGCGATGACCTTCCTGGACGAAAGCATCGAAACGCTGGACGACGGTTACTTCGCCGTAAACTACGCCACCGAGACCACCGACGTGGCAGAACTCCCCAACCGTTCGGCATGGGCAATCTTGCGTATCTCGCCTTCGCTGACGGTCATGCCGAACGCTGGCGTTGGCGCGCTCTAAATATTGACCAGGAGCTTGATACACCCTCCACCGGCCCGCCGAATACCCTGGTGGATTTCCAGCGGATGCAGCGAGCGGTCCTGCGTAATCCTACAGGCGGTCATCTTGAGGATCAAACCGCTTCCCGAGCATCTCGCCTTGTCCCTCAAAGCCGCTTCATCGCGTTGTCCATCGCCGCGAAGAGCTGTCCCATCGTCGCTTCGGTCTCGTCTCCCATGTTCGAGATGCGGAACGTGGTGCCTTTGATCTTGCCGTAGCCGCCGTCGATGAGGAAGCCCTGGTCTTTGACCAGCTTCTGCAGCTTCGGCACATCCACCACGCGACCGCCGGGCCTGCGCGCCGTTGCTCACGCACGTGAGCGTGATCGACTCAAAGCCCTTTTCCGGGAACAGCGTGAATCCGTGTTTGGCCGCCCAGTCGCGGGTCATCTGGTTCGTGCGGCGGTGCCGGGCATAACGCGCTTCCAGGCCCTCGGCAAAGATGTCCTGCAGTTTCGATTCCAGCGCATAGACATGGCCAATGCTCGGCGTGCTGGGCGTCATGCTCTGCTCGGCGTTCTTCTGGAACTCGACCAGGTCGAAGTAGTAGCCACGGTCCTTCATCGTCGCGGCTTTGGCCAGCGCGGCGGGCGAGCAGACGAACAGGGCCGTGCCGGGCGGCAACGCGAAGGCCTTCTGCGTCCCCGCGAGCAATACGTCGATGCCCAGCTCGTCGAAGTTAAGCGGCACCCCGCTCATCGAGCTGACCGAGTCCACGATGAACATCACGTCCGGGTATTTCTTCTTCAGGGCCGCGATTTCCGCCAGCGGGCTCATCACCCCGGTCGAGGTCTCATTGTGGATGACCGTCAGGGCGTCGAACTGGCCGGTGGCGAGCTTCTTGTCCACATCGGCGGCGCGGATGGGCGAGCCCCACGGCACTTGCAACGCTTCGGCCTCCTTGCCGCAGCGCTTCGACACCTCGAACCACTTGTCCGAGAAGGCGCCGCACATGCAATTGAGCACCTTCCTGGCGACCAGATTGCGCAGGGCGCCTTCCATCACGCCCCAGGCGGAGGAGGTGCTGATATACACCAACTGCTTCGTGCTGAGCAATTGTTGCAGTTGGGGTTGAATCTTCGCGTAGAGGTCTTTGAAGCCCTGCCCGCGATGGCCAATCATCGGCGTGCAAAACGCGCGGAAGGTCTTCTCGCTGACCTCCACCGGTCCCGGAATATGTAATTTGACGTGTCCCATAAAGTGGGTGAATTCTTTCACCAGCGCGGGACTAAAGGCAAGGGATTTTGGCATTCCCCCAGCCATTCTCATTATGGCGATGGGTCGCAGGGTAGGGCGCGTCACTCAGTGCACGCCGTTCGCTCGCAGGCGCCCCAAGACCGGCGCGCACGGAGTGACGCGCCCTACCAACCCGACAAAATGAGAATTGGTAGCATTCCCCTGGCGAAAGGGCGTCTGGTTTCCCGGGGCTGGGTTCCAGCTTCAGTCGGATCTCAACCGGCCCAGACGACCGCATGGATGGGACAGAGCACCCGCATCACTTAGCCTCGAACTGGACCTCCATATCCGTCTTCATGGACATTGCCTGCTTCTGACCGCCCATGTTCATTGCCATCGATGCGTCGGTGTGCTCTCGACCGGTGCCGGCGGTCGGCAGGAGGTTCGCCAGGTCGAAGGTACGCTCGCCGGTGCCCTGGCCAGTCAATTTGGTAAGGTCCACCTTCATCCCGGCCATCGCCGGGTTCTGGATCTTCTGGTTGGCAGCCTGCTGAGCAATGGTGCTCTTGGTCGTAAGGCTCTCCCCTTCGAGCGAGACCACCTCGTAGGTGGCGGTTTGATTTATGGTCATGCCCTGCGTTTTAATGGGCAGCTTCACCTCCCAGCTTGGCGCCGGGGCCGACCGCCTCCTCCGGCACAGGCACGGCCAGTTCAGTGTAGAACTCCTTCATCTGATCCACGAACTGGCGGGCCTGGGGATTGGTGTCGGCCGGCGCCTTGAACTCAAGCCCTTTGCTTATGCCGCGGCTGGAGGTTGTGCCCGAGCCCGACAGTCCCTTGATGCCGACGAAAGCCGACTTCATGGCGTCAGCCAAGCCTTGCCTACCGTTTTCAAGGCGCAATGAACCCAGAAATTACTTTCGTCCTGCGGGAACATGAGGGCATTCGTGGTTCGGCCGCGCGCACTGTGCGATTCAAGAATCGCCAGAGAGTTTGGAGTGAATATGAACGAGAATTCGCCTTACGCTACTGTCGTGAACTGAGCTTGAACGAATACCTTGGCAAGAAGTACCAGAAGATGTCAGACCTCACGCCAGTCGAAAAACGCAAGGCGCGACTAATCCGGGCATGCATTATGGCCCACAAGGGGCTGTGGAGACAAACGGTGGCCGACTTATGTGAAGCGTCATGCGACTCATCGTCTTGCGATGAACTGCAAGAACTTGAGCGGCAAACAATCGTCCGAATAGCACGGTGCCACTACTTGGTTTCATACGAACAACTACTTTCGGACTCGTCAGTTATTGGAAAGTTGCGGCATGACCTGGGGAAGACACCACTTGGGCATGATATTCGGACAGCGTTGGCCAGAGGTTTCTACGAACAAGCACTCGCCACTTTTCATATTAATGAAAGATTCGCTATTCGATTGCTCGGTGTCGCCGTGCAAATTGTCGGCTGGGAAAGTGCGAAGCAAATACTGGGGCGTGGGCTTAACTCACTGCAGCGGCGCGTCAGTAAAATACGCCAAAAAGAAACCAGGCTCGGTTGAACATAGCCAATGTCCGCTCGGAAACGCTACGGGCCAAACGATTTCCCCATTCGCGCCCATTCACAATAGCCTTTGCACGGTTGGTGGGCTGTAGAAGCTTAGACACTACCAAATTGGCGGCGGAGGCGTGGTGGTCTACCGATCCTGAGCGGTCAAAATATCCAAATACTGCGACCCGGCTCGAGCGGCGGACGAGCCTGAGTGTGCCGCCGCGGACTCTTACCGACCGAAAGAAGTCTTGACCGAGGACTGTTCAACCGACCACCCATGTGATGAATCCCGACTCACCGTAATCGTCATGAAGCAAACTACTCGACTCGACGTGGATTCATCTAAGGCTATCTGGAGTGGCGCATCTCCTTGCGTGACGTTTCGTTCGATGCCAGTCTGCGGGGCGCACCGTGTTCAAGCAAATTGTCACCAACTGGTCCCCGTTCGGAGACAAAACTGCCATTGGCTGGACAATCACCGCAGCGTATTTCGTTGCGACCGTCTTGACCTTTCTGGCCTTCCGTCGTGAACGTCTTCGGCAGATGCTAGGCGCACCTGGAATCGACCCTGTCTTCTGGCGCTGGCTCACGTGGGGGATGCTGTTATTGGGCATCAACAAGCAGCTCGACCTGCAACGGTTGGTCACGCGATTCGGGCGCCTGCTCGCACTACATTCGCATCTGTATGCACGGCGGCAGCCTTTTCAAGTGGCATTCATCGGGATGGTTGCACTTGTGGGGCTTGCAATAGTCGTGTTTGCGGCGGTAAGGATGCGCCGTTTGCGGTTTCGCTATGTCCTTGCTCTATTCGGGATTGGATTTCTTGCTGTGTTCGTTGTCGCGCGGGCCGCGTCATTTCACAAGGTGGACAGGCTGCTCGGCGTTCGATTTCACAATGTGTATGTCAATACGTTCCTCGAACTCGGCGGAATCGTCTGGGTATCGATAGCAGCAGTTCTGGGGATAATCTCAAAACCTTCGCGTACCGCGGAGATGTCGCTCGATTCCATTAGTGGTCGTTGAGAGCCGGTTCGACCTTCACTTGCACTGAACGGTCGTATCGTGAACGATCGGGTTCAAACCACGGTGCGTCAAGTCGTTCCAGTTGGGCTCGCAACGAACCCCGCACTCGGTGAGTCCGACAAAATTGCCGTGAATATGCGTAAAATCCGACGGCCGGGACGCGGCGAGTCCAATCCGCTTTGCCGTTCCAAATGTCGTGGTGCTATGAATAACCGTAAGGAGCAAGGTCTTGATCGGACAGTTCATACGTGACACGAGGTCAATTGCCGAAGCCGAATTTCATTCGACGGGCGCGCGCGACTTGGTACGGGCAATGATTCTTGATGCAGTGCCGATTATGGCCATGACGCGGGTTCGAGAAGCAGCCCGTCGCTATAAAATCCCTGGTGTCAACCGTTGTCTTCGATTCGCCCAAATGATTTTTTATGGCGTAGAGATAGGGAATGAGGTCGAATTTGGAGATGGCGTTAGCTTCGTGCACAGTGTTGGAACCGTTGTAGGTGGTACGAGCCGCCTGGGCCGGCGCGTGCGACTCATGGGTAACAATACCGTCGGCACGGCGAAGGACAACGGTTGTCCAACCATCGAGGACGACGTCGTAATCGGTTGCGGAGCGCGAGTCCTAGGTCCAATCCGCATCGGAGCCGGTGCCTTCATTGGCGCAAACTCGGTTGTGATCCACGACGTTACGCCCCAGGATATCGTCGCCGGAAGTCCCGCCCGATCTTTGAAAAAGCGACCGGGTGTGTAACATATGTCGCTGCGGCACGGAAACGCCGGTCGGGCGCGTCGCTGCCCAATTCACCTTGCTGCTCTTGAGCCCATCACCATCGAATTTACGCGGCGCGCCGTTTCGCACGAACTGTATTCAGCCGGTGCCTTGATCGTGTGCGTCCGTGTCGGCACTCTCGCGGTAGTGGCGTAGTGGCAATGCATGAGCCCCGCCCGTTGCCGTCATTGCGAAACCGAATACACGCCGAACACACTCAGTAGGGCTTGCCCCATTTGCTCGCAACCTTTTCGCCAGCTCCGACCCCGAAAATTCGCTTTGGCGTATCGGGGGCTTCGGGGCCAGTAAGAGATTTCTCATTCTTGCCGCACGATTGCGGCGCGATTTTGCATTATCGCGCAGCATGCTGTAGATTGCATTGTGGAGTACAGCAATGGATCGGGTTGCCCCCTCGAAAAGTCCGGAAACAAAGCCCCTTAGTCTGTCCGTTGTTGTGGCCACTTACAACCGGGCCCATCTTTTGCCAGTATTGTTGAAAAGCTTGTCGTCCCAGACGCTTGCAGCTACGTCATTCGACGTAGTTCTCGTTGACGACGGTTCAAAGCAACCAGTCGGGCAAATTGTGGACGCCTTTGCCAGGTCGCTGACCATCAAGTTGATTGAACAACAGAATGCAGGTCAGGCCGCAGCGCGGGATCGGGGAGTGCAGGCGGCTACGGGTGATATCATCGTAGTTGTTGATGATGACATGGTCTTGGCCAACGACTTTCTCGAAAGACATCTTGCGTGGCACCGACTTGGCTATCGAGTCGTGCTGGGGCGGATTCTGTCTTCCCCCGAGTTGCAGAACTTACCATTGTTCGAGCGCTTCCACGCGGACCAGCTGGAGAAGTTCACCGAGTCGGTGCTTTCCGGGAAGCAGCCGCGCGGCACCCACGTTTGTACGGGCAACCTATCATTTCGGCGTGCAGACTACCTAGCCGTCGGGGGCTTCGACCGAAGTCTGTTGCGCTCGGAGGACCGCGACCTCGGCATTCGACTCGAGATTCTGGGGGCGCCATTCGTTTTCGGATATGATGCTCAATCGACGCACGATTCGGACCATGCGAGCTTGGATGTGTGGCTTCGCCGTGCATATAACTATGGAATGTACGACGCCAAGATCAGCGATAAACACCCTAGTGTCGAAAGCGCCAATCCTTGGCAGTATTTTTTCATGGTAAATCCCTTGACTCGACCCATCATCGTTGCCGTCACGGTTTTCCCAATTCTTGGGAAGGGCTTGTCCAGGGCCGCGTGGAAGATTAGCGAGTGGTTCGACGACAACGGGTTCGATCGAATTGCTCTGCGGGGCGCGACGCTTGTGTACGGTGTGGAGTATTTCCGCGGGATGCGTACCCAGGCGGGGTCTTTGGCCCGGTCGGTGGGCAATCTGTTAGCCTACGTCCGCGTCCGGGCAAAGGTTCGTCCGGAATAAGGCGCGGCTCATTGAAAGGCCCAAGCAGGCTTTTACCCCCGAGGCGAGTTCAATTCGAAAGCTTGCCGCGAGCGCTCTTGCGACACTAGTCCTTGCAGAGTTTGTTCAATCTAGGTCATAAGGTCACCATGTCGGCCTCCTTGGAGAAATTGGACGGTCATCAGGTTGCCGCTACGCCAGCATCCGATGTCTCGGTTGCGCTCAAGAACATGTTTAAGCTTGGGCTCTCGCTGCTGGCAACTTGGGCGCTGGCCCTGATTGTCCGCTTTCAACTCCCTCGACACTTGGGGCCGGAACGCTTTGGAAACTACAATTTCTGCGACAGTTTTGCCGCTGCATTCTTTGCATTCATCGGGTTTGGAGTCGAAACGTACGTTCAGAAAGAAGTCCCAGTTCGTCCACGCCATCTAACGGACTTTTTTGCTGGCGTAGCGGTCTCGCGCGCCGTCGTGGCGCTGATGCTCATTACCGGCATGCTAGTCACTTTGAGACTGACGCATCGGCCCTCTGAATACTACTCCGTAGTGATCGTGTTTGCTTTAACACAGTTCATTATGGCGATGAGCGGCACGTTGAGTGCGGCTCTACAAGCGGTAACCAAAGTCGGCGCCCTCGCCACCGTCAATGTCGTCTCGAAAATCGTATGGGCGTGCAGCTTGGTCATAGCGATTTGGCTCGACTGGCCCCTATATGTATTTGCGCTCGCTAGTCTCGCATCGGAGCTGATACGCGCCATCGTCATCTGGCAGGTTGCGCGCACGCATGCCCACCTTAGGTGGGATCTGCGATTCAAGGAGACTTGGAAGGTGTTCGTCAGCTCGCTCCCTTTCTATGTAAATGGCATTGCAATTAGTCTTGGCGGCCGTTTGGACGTGTCCATGCTTGAATTTCAAGCCCCGAACGCCGAAGTGGGTTGGTACAGCGCTGCAAACAACTTATCCAGCTTGGCGCTACTATTGTTACCCTTGTTGTTTTCTGTCCTGATGCCCCTGTTGTCCAGAGCACGCCATCGCTCGGACGAGGCTTTCAATCAGATACTGCGCAGGACTCTTGAGGGTCTCCTTGTCGTTTCAATCCCAATTACGTTGGCGATAAGTCTCGGCGCGACACTTTGGATTCGAGTGGCATTTGGCGCATCGTTTCTGCCAGCAGCTAACAGCCTCCGCGTCTTGGCACCCGTCTTCGTCGTGACCTACGTTGCTATGATATTGGCGATCGCTCATATAATGTTGGATCGCGCGTGGCGGCTAACGACAATCTCGATAATCGGCATTTGCGTTCAGCCGATAATTAGCATTGTCCTGGTTCCGTACACGCTCCGCATCGGAGTTGGCTACGCTGGTTGCGGGGCTGCCCTGTCAGTCATCGGGCACGAGTTTCTCGTTTCCATCCTCCTATACATTGGGGTCGGCGCTCGCGCGTTTGATCGACATTGTCTTGTCGCAGTCGCAAAATCGTTGTTGATTGCCGGGGGTGTCATCGTGTTGGATCGACTACTGCTCGGGCTCGGGCCAGCACGCATCGTCATAGATGGCGTAGCTTACGTGGTGGCGGCACTCGCCACACGCACTGTTCGCATCTCCGACATTCGACGCGTCATTGCTCTCGCACGCAAGAAAGACGTCTCCGTGTCGAGTGCATGACATTCGACCGGTTCGAGAGGGCCCAAGTCCGCGGTCCTCGAGGCCATCAGCATACTGCTTTCTACTCAACGACAATCTGGTCGCCATGACGAAGCGGGAATAACGCGGCCCGGCCCTCTCCGCGAGTGATTTTAGCGTAGTCGAATCGAATCCGAAAAGTCCCAGTTGGGGCGCGGCGAAGCACGAATATCCTTGATTCGCTCGCGAATTCGCTAAGGCCGCCGGCCAGCGCCAGCGCGTCGAACATCCCAGCAGATTCATCCAAGTCAACGGTACCGGGTCGCCTCACTTCTCCAATAACCGTCACCCGCCTATGAGTTTCTTCGACCACAACCGTAACATGAGGTTCGTTGACGTAGGGTTGTAGCCGCTGCGCGACATCCTTAGCGACGATTGCTGGCGTCTTACCTAATACAGCCATATCACCAATAAGCGGTAGCGCGAGTACTCCGTCGTTTCTTACGCGTTCGCGAACGGACAGTGAGTCCTGTCCGAACACCCTGACATTTACTACGTCTCCGGAAGACAGTATTGTCTCCGCGGGAGAATTAAACATCGTGTCGGGTGCCTCATCCACCCATACGTAAATCCCCGACGCACCGCAGCTTATCGCGATCAACGATACGATTCCAAGGCACACACGCAAAAAGTGTTTGGGAAGAATGACTAACCGGGACCGTCCTTGTATCATGAATGATTCCCCAGAAATGTTAGGCGGGTTCTGACGTTATGCTCGTTGCGCCTGGCGTGCATACAATAGCTAGCAGGTTGTCTTGTGCATAGCCGCACGGCACGCTCGTTGACCTGTTATGTGTCGCCTGAAGCTATCGCGATTGCATCGCGTGTTGGGGCTCGGCGGGGCCAGCGCGCGGAGCGCAAGCCGGAATTCTCGTGACATTGGAATGATGGTGAGGGACTGTGCGGTGGGCAGTCATTGGAGTCACGGACCCGGCAAGGTCAGTGCAATCCTAGAGGGCCCAATAACGCGAATGCGCTCGCGAACGTCAGATGAATTTGGCGACGCATGTAACCGGTATACGTCACGAACGCATGACAATGCCACTGGTGAATTACGGCAGTTCGACGCCGAATCTCGTGGTGCCGAGGTCGTTATGCTATTATGCATACGCCGTACTCACCGGTTGTTGAATGGAATCGCAATCTGCGCCTGACCAGTTCGAAGAGCAACAAGATGAAGCGCCGGGCGTGAGCCCGATGGAAATTGCTGGGTTCGTCTGGCGAGCTGCTCGCCGCCACAGAACCATGGGAATTCTGATTGGGTCCGGAATTCTGACGGTTGGCATCATCGCCGCCAAGAGCATGCCGCAAAAATACCAATCCGAGGCGCGGATACTGGTCGAGGAATCTGCCGCGCAGACCGCGTACCTGAGCAGCAATGATCGTTGGAGGCCAAACGTCGATTCGCTCGGTGAGAGCTCGGAGTTGTTACGACGAAAGGGCAGCCTTGCCTCAATTGTGGAGGACGCCGAGTTGCCTTCGAATTGGGATTCCTCGCGTCCACTCCCGCTTCGCATCAAAGACAAAGTTATGGCTGCTCTGTTCGGCGACCATGCATCAGCCGCGGACAGGATTGATGCGCTCGTAAGAATGCTCGATGCTCGCATATTGATCATCCATGACAAGAACATAGTCTATGTTCGCGCCGTTTGGCAGGAACCCGGTACAGCATGTCGGCTCGCCAAGTTGTTGGAAAATCGGTTGTTCGAATCCCTTCAAACACAAGAATTCTCCGCAATCAATGCAGCCATCACGTTGTTGGAAGAGCAGGCCAAGCGGGCCGCGGAACAGATCCCGCCCGCACTCGACGCTGTCTCGCGAATTCGAGATCAGGCGAATCGGCCCAAGACAGCGTCGAGCGCTGGTCCAGGGTCGAACCGACCCGCTGCCACCTTGCCAGCTATAGGACCAGCCGCGATCAAGGCGGTGCCGGCCGCGAGCGTTGAAGCAAATCACCCGGCTGCGCCGTCCACCCCCGAGGCAGCCTTGACGGAGACGGCGAAGAATTCGCCGACACAGGACGAATCGGATGGTTCTGGCGCCAGTGAAACTCGCGGACCGGACCAGAGGCTGACCGCGAAACTTTCGCAAATTCGCGAGCAGATCAAGTTCATCGAAGGTCCTTGGCAGCGTCGAATCGCCGAACTGAAACTTCAACTCTCGGAGATGCTTGTAACCTACGCCCCGGCTCATCCACTTGTAACTCAACAGGAAGCAAGGATCAAAGCCGCCAGCGTGACCCCTCCCGAGCTACAAGACTTGCTTGCCCAGGAGCAACAACTGCTGACAGATATCGAGGAATCGGGCAACGGCACTGCGAGCAGCGCGCGGCACCCGCGGGCCGCGGGCAGGGCCTACGTCGCAAGTCGCAGCAACGGGGGCGAGCGTACTGTCACAAGCGGAGAGGAGGCTGCAAATCCGGAATTGATCGCAGCAATGGCGGCACTTCACTCCGCAATTGGGAAGTATAGTGAATTAGCCAAGAGGGTTGACGCGGCGCGTTTCGAACTCACGACTGCCGAAGTCGAGTTTCGCAGGCACTATGTTGTTGTAAGCGAACCAGAAGTACCGAAGGCGCCACTGAAACCGGTGCGCGCGTTAATAGCAGTTGGTTCGCTACTAGCGTCGATTCTGCTGGGCATCGTCAGCGGGGCCTTGCGCGAATTGGCTTCAGGTCGAATTCGAGAACAATGGCAGATAAGGATGCTTGGACTTCCGATTCTCGGAGAGGTGCATTTGCTCAAGCGGCCAGAAAACCAATGACTCCCTGTAGCGAGCTACCCACTACGTATCCTTCATTTCGTCGTGCGCCATGCGTTTGAAGTCATCAGCCGGGACCTCGTTCTTTCAGTCTGGCCAATTTGATGGGCAGTCAGCGTAGCAATGCATTCGAGCATCTCTTGGAGCGATACCTGTGTTACTCGCTTTTGGTGCTGAGCATTATTTCGGGGTGTAATCGGAAAGCCAAGAAGGACGCAGGCCCGCCGCCTTACGTGTGGCCGGAAAACATACAAGTAGCAGAATTGGTTTTTGACAAAGGGCTGAAGCCTGGGTGGCAAAGTTGGGGTTGGGGGAAGCGTAACGATTCCGAGTCGGCTCTGCTAAGCCTCGATCTTTCGAATGGCGGGGGCTGGGTTCTCGTACACCCCAATCTGCGAGGTAGTTTTGAAGGTCTGCTATTTCGCTATCTACCTTACGACGGCTTTGGGAATTCGCTGCTCGTGCACTTGGAGGGCCCTAACCCCAGCGATCTAAGGCATGTAACCGTGGTGCCTCCGTTCGCTAAACCCATCAAAGACGGTTGGATTGACGTCTACATACCGATGGGGCGGTTAAATCCGCTCGGGGTCGAATTCGATCGGATCGTCTTCACGACGTCTGATAGCGTTGCTCCCGGATGGATTAGACTGGACTCAGTGGCGCTGAGCGCAGGGCAAACAACGCCGATGCGCAAGTCGGTAACCCGAGCTGTCGAATCGCACACGCTCGATTGTTCGTTGCCTGGGTTGCCAATCAATCCCATGATCTTTGGCATTGCCCTTGATTTCATGCACGATGCACGGGACAAGCATCAATGGCTTTTGGGGGCTACGGCGCGCAGATGGGGAGGCAATCCATCGTCGCGGTATAATTGGAAACTCGGTAATGCTTGGAACGCCGGCAGTGATTGGTTCTTCGAAAACGTCAACTACACCGGTCGAGCTGACTATTCTTACCGAGTGTTTCTGGAGGACAACGACAGCCGACATGTCATGACTGCGCTGACCGTGCCAATCATCGGATGGGTGGCCAAGGACACTCGGTCAATTTCATTTGCGCGTTCCAAATTCCCTCATCAGGCGTCCTTTGACCCAGGTCGCGCCGAAGCGGGAAATGGAATCAGCCAGCAAGGGACGAAACTCAAGCCCTTGAACCCCACGGAAACAAGCATCGCGGCCTCTCCCGATTTCATCAGGCAATGGGTCGAGGCAATTCGAAAAGAAGACAAGGCACTCGGCCGCCGGAGAGTCCGCCAGTACATCCTGGACAACGAACCTGGCATTTGGAATTCAACTCATCGCGACGTTCATCCGGATCCACTCACCTATGATGAGCTGGTCGACCGCACGATACGGTATGGGTCTGCCATTCGCCAGGCTGACCCAGATGCCAAGATTGCCGGGCCTGCCGAATGGGGTTGGAGTAATTACTTCTACTCAGGTAAAGACCTGGCGGTGGGAGTGACCCTGAGGTCTGATCGTCGATCGCATGATGATGTGCCACTCATCTCCTACTACCTTAGCGCGCTGCGCGAGCACGAGCTCAAGACGCATGAACGCGTCTTGGACCTGCTGGATCTGCATTTCTATCCGCAGGGCAAGGGCGTCTATTCGGACAACGACGATAGCGAAACGGCCGAGCTACGTCTGCGCCAAACTCAATCACTGTGGAATCCCGATTATCGCGACGAATCTTGGATCGCTGACAATATTCGGCTCTTGCCGAGAATGAAGGAGTGGATCGAAGGTTTCTACCCAGGGCTGGGCATATCGATCGGCGAGTGGAACTTCGGGGCGGAGAAGCACATGAGCGGGGGCCTGGCGGTGGCGGAGGTTCTTGGCCGCTTCGCACAGCAGGGCGTGACTTCCGCGTTCTACTGGACGTACCCACCGCCCAACAGCCCGGCTTATTGGGCGTTTCTGGCCTATCGTAACTTTGACGGTCACGGCGGGCATTTCCAGGATTACTCCGTACCAATCAAGAGTGCGAAGGACCTTTCACTTTTCGCATCGCGAGATTCCACTGGCAGGCACTGGGTACTCATTGCGCTCAACCTGAATTTCAAACAGACGGCACCTGTCGAATTAGACCTGAATCGCTGCGCAAAGTCGACACAGGCAATGTCATATGCGTACTCTGGTGGTCCAGACGGCTTCGTTCGCTCCGCGGTGCCGACCGGTGAATCTCACAAATTGGCCTTATCTCTGCAACCCTACTCGATAACGGTACTGGATATTCTCTTCGAAAACGGTAACATGACCAACCAGGTTCAACCGTAACGGGAATTGGACGCCAACCGCAGCAAGAAGCACGCACCATGTTCCGAAACAGCATTCGATTTCTGACGCAAATCAGAGATCTCGTATTGGCCGATTTTGGTCAAATCCGCCGTTACGAGGCCAAGTATCACCAGACAGAAATTCCTTCGAGTCGATTGCCGCAAGAACTAGTTCAAAAGATTGGGCTGCAAATGATGGCCTCGGTCAGGTTGATGCAGTCTCTCGAAGTGGCCCACGTTCCGCTGCTTCCGCAAGTCGTATCTAGACTGATTCGGCACGTGTACGGTGCGGAAATTCATTGGAAAGCCAAACTAGCTCCCGGAATCTCAATTGTTCACGGGAACGGGCTGGTTATCAGTCACTCGGCAACGGTGGGCCCAGGTTGTATCCTATTTCATAACGTCACACTGGGTGTGGGCACTGATCCCGATACCCGTGCGGTTGGCGCGCCCACCCTCGGCGAAGATGTTCATGTTGGCCCGGGTGCCACGCTGATCGGCCCCATACAAGTCGGGGATCGCTCGAAGATTATGGCGGGTTCGGTACTTACGCAGTCGGTGCCCCCCGACTCGCTAGTGTGCCCATCCGATACAAATATCGTGGTTCGTCACAAGGGCTCAAGTGGCACTGCTTGTACGGCCAAAGCGGGCTAGCTCAAAGGGATGGGCACGGACGCTAAAGCTTCTGGACTGTGGTTGCCGTGCGCTTTGAATTCACAACAACGGCGCGCCTGTGGTCGCGCTCGTAATCGAGCCGGAAACCAAAGCGGATCGGCTCGAGTCGTCTCAAAGTCGGCCTCCGATATCTGTAACGACTCGAGCTTTTGCTCCTTTCGCACGATTGCCTTGTCGATCGGCGCCAACTCTCGCGGCCCTTGGTAAAGTCCGTTTCGCGCTAGTCATGACGTTGCGCGTCAGCCTCATTGGTGTCGGCGACTGCCCGCCAGCCAGTCACGGTCCACGGGCCCAGGGCGCGTAGCAGGCCGTCGCGACTCCCCGCCGCATCTTCACAATGAAACGCACGGACTGCGACCGCCTCCGTGACACCTATGCGGCGTCGCGACACCAGTGCTACGGTGTGCGTCGTGGGAATCACCGCATTCGTAGTAGTTGTGGGTCTGCCTGCATTGGCGGTCACCGGATACCTCGGAATACTCGGCTGCGCAGCACGGCGTCGCCAAAGCATGGCCTCGATGACCGTTGAGGACGAAGAACCGCCATTTTTTGCATTCGTGGTTCCCGCTCACAACGAAGCGAATGGAATCGAACGCACTGTGAAGAGCCTCTTGGCCGTGGAGTACCCTAGCAATAGGTTCTCGGTATGGGTCATTGCTGACAACTGCACTGACCACACTAAGGAGCGAGCCGAACAGGCGGGAGCCAGAGTGCTTGAGCGGTATAATCCGGGTCAGCGCGGCAAAGGGTATGCTCTCGACTACGCATTCAGAGAACTCTTGTCCGACGCAACTTCTGACGCGATCGTTGTCGTCGATGCGGATACCGATATATCGCCCAACTTGCTGACTGCCATGGCCGCTCGCCTGAAACAAGGCGAGCTTGCAATGCAGGCACACTACGGGGTGCGCAATGTCGATGACTCTTGGCGCACGAGGCTGCTCAACGTGGCATTTACACTATATCATGGAGTTCGATCAACTGCGCGCGAACGAATGAAATTGTCAACAGGCCTACGGGGTAACGGTATGGGTTTTTCCCGTGAGGCACTCAGGCGCGTGCCGTATCGTTCGTACTCCCTGGTCGAAGACGTCGAATACGGAATTGAACTGGGGCTCAATGGAATCCGCGTAGCTTATGTGGGCGAGGCCGAAGTCAGAGGCGAGATGGTCGCCGGCGGGGCCGCATCGGAATCTCAAAGGTTGCGATGGGAGCAGGGGAGAAGCAGCCTGGTCGGACGTTACGTGTGGCTGCTACTGGCCCGCGGCTTTCGCGAGAGAAATGCCGTATTGTTTGATCTTGCTTTCGATCTATTGACGCCGCCCCTTACGACAGTGGTCGTGTACACCGGTGCGGGCGCGCTCTCGGCTGCGACCATCGTGGCGTGCGGCTTAGCAAGCCCAATAGCTTTGGCCCCTTGGCTTATGTCAATGGCGGGTCTTACAATCTACCTAAGCAGGGGAATTCAAATGGCACCTCAGGGCGCCCGCGTTGCGCTCGATCTGGTTCATGTTCCAAAATATGTGTTGTGGAAACTTGCGCTGCGACTGCGTCGTCCAAAGTCGCCGGCGGAAGTCTGGGTCCGGACGGCACGCAACGAGGACGCACCGTGATGGTGTCGCGCGCAAACACTCGCCGTCGGTCATCCCTGCACGCAGCACAGGGTGCCTGCAGTAGCGGGAATAACAGCAGCGGTGGAAATACCTCTGGCACGGGGGGAACGTCGAACAACTGGTTCTATCCAACGCGCGCTACTTCCGAGATTAACTCGTCCATGGAAGTCCGCGTGACCGCGATAGACGGCGCAACCATCACGGGCGCCCTCCCGGCGTATGAAGCTGGCAAGAGCTACGAAGCATCGAATCAGTTCTGATCATTGGGGCTATCACCCTTCTTTGGTCAAGTGGCCGCTGGACACACGAGGTCTCTGGACTACGTCCATTTAGTCCGTGTCCTGGTAGTTCTGCCCAACTGCGAATCAGGCTTAACTCTGGGCCGCGGCCAACCGTACCACGGCACTTGCAGCGAAACGTCGCGGGCAGCATAAAGATCGCAATACAATTCACCATGGTCTGCGCCATTGGGTGAGTGACGAAAGGCCAGGATTATGATGTACCGCAAGAATCTAAACGCCATCGTGGGGCTTGGAATGTTCACATTCGCGTTCGCTTGCGGTTCTAACGATCAGCAGAGCGGAAGTGGCAGCGCAGCCGCCAATGACGGCGGAGCACCTGCCTCCGGTGGCAGTGGTGATACTGGAGGCAACGAAAGCGGCGGTTCGCCCGAAGCGAGTGGCGGCAACACTCCAACCGGTGGCGCAGATGAAACGGGCGGCAAAGCGAACGGTGGCGCATCGTCCACCGGGGGAGCCACGGCAACGGGTGTCGCAAACGCGACCGGCGGCAGATCGAAGAACGGTGGCGCATCGTCCACCGGGGGAGCCACGGCAACGGGTGGCGCAAACGCGACCGGCGGCAGGTCGAAGAGCGGTGGCGCGTCGGGGGGAACCACAACGACCGGTGGCGCGGGCGGATCGGGGGATACGTCAGTCACCGGGGGCAATAAGGCTACGGGCGGTGTGAGCAGCACCGGAACCAGCAACGCTAGCGGTTACGAATCCTGGGTATGGCCGTACAATGCCAATGACGGCTGGCCTCCTCAGGTCAAGGCGATCGACGACCATGCGGCAAGCTTCACCCACATTAGTCCCACCTTATACACACTCAACTACTCGGGCGCTGCCTATTCGTCGGGGCTTGCTCACTACGTGACTTGCAGTGACCCATGCGGTTGTTCAGACGCCGGCAGCAACAACTTCGGGAAGTTTAGCGGACTCACGGGTTCCAGCGCCTCATTGAACAACACTACAATCACGACACAGTCTTTTACCACTTGGGCCCACGGCCGCGGGCTCAACGTCGTCCCGGCCATCTACGGCGGCGCCGGCAACTGCGGCAACGACACGAGCCTCGAAGCCATTCTATGCAATGGCTCCACAACGGCCTGTACGGCCCAGACCAACTTCGTCAACGCCATGGTCGCCGAGTTGATGAGCAACGGCTATGACGGCTACAACTTCGACTGGGAAACGACGGCCGTCGCGGGAAGCTACGCGAAAGCATTCGTCGCATTCGTAAACGCGTTCAAGGCGGCGCTGGTCAGCGCAGGGGCACCCAATGCGCTGGTGACAGCCGATGCACTCGATAACAACATGGCTGGCACGTATTGCTCCGGAAACAGCGGCTTCATCGACCTCTCGTTGCTCAGAGACTCCTCCATCGACAGAGTCATTCTCGAAGACTACTACCAGCCCTTGGGTACCGCGACGCTCACCTGCCCCAACAAAGCCGCCACCAGCTCGTCACCCTTGACGTGTGACGAAACAATGACCGGCGAACTGGCGCTGATGTGCCCACCGAACCTAAACTACGACAAGGCAGTAATCGGACTCGAGGCCTCTTCGGATGGCACGAATCCATTTGCGGGCGCCGCGCTCGCGGCGATGAAGAGCTACGGTTTCACTAAGGTTGCGGTGTGGCCCCAGTATCCGTTCATGAACACAACAGGGATGACGTCGGCCGACGCGACCGCGACCTGGTACGGACTGCTTCAGTCGTTCATCACGCCGTAAGCAAGATCGCCGGCCGATTGAATTAGGACGGTCGATCCGTCGTGATGCGACGTGCTCGTGCCGTGAAAACAAAACATCTGAAGTAATCCAACATGTTTGCGCGGCTTTGGTCTGCGTCAGTTTACTTGGCCACCTGTTGCACATCGAAGTTCAGCCCGAGCGACTTCCAACCGCCCTGGGTGCAGACGTAGGACGCGTCCACCATCGCGCCAACGCGGCGCGCTGCGCGCTGACCTCAATGCGCGGACAGAGCTTTCGCGAGTACCGACGCAGCACTTGAAAGCCCAAATCCTAGTCTGTTGACTTTGGGGCCGGCAAGGGCGTAGCGTGGACGGTGTTATGCCGATAGAGCGTGATGAATTGGCCCGAAAAATCAAGCAAGACTTTTCGGAGCGGATACAACAAGTCTTTGCCTGCCATTGCTCGACTGGAGGCCAAAGACGATCTGAACCAGGAACTACCATGTTGGCATTTGCCCTGAATCAAAGAAATGCCAAGGCTGACTACCTAGGGGAGCTCAATATCATCCTAGATGCCTCGACGGTGGAAATACGTGTCAAAGGTGGCCCCGAGCCATTGGCTACCTTCGAGCACACCGACTACCAACCGATAATACTCGAGGGGGTAGTCCAAAGGTTAGGTCAAGCAATACCAGAACTAATCAGACGCGTAGAACCTAACAGTTGACCCACCTGCTCCTCGGTAGTCCAGGGTAAAAAGAGTGTGCCGTCCTTCGCTTGCGACCGCTATGCAATCACCATGGGATGGCTTTCTCGTCGCGAAAGAAGCCGCCATTTGGACCCCCTTCAGGCAAGAGCGAGAGCCACACGGGGGTACGTGCTCCTTGCTCGGGTGTGCGCGGCGCGCTCGAGCCTCCCATGCGTGTACGAACCCAACCCGGGCAGGCGGCATTGACGAGAATCCCACGCTTGTCGCTAGCCAGTTCGCGCGCCAGAACCCTTGTCAGAGCGTTCAATCCGACCTTTGATACGGAGTAGGCGTTCGAGGGCCAACCATTTTTCTGATGCACGCCGGCGGCGACTTCGTGCACGAAGGACTGCATGAGATCCACAAGTGCAGGCCGATCCAACTCTGGACTCTCGAAGCGCTTGCGCAACTGCGAGCCAACGTGTGAGAGCTCACCCATTCCGCTTGACACCATCACGACCCTTGCACCCTTGTTCAGTCGCGGCAACAAGGCATCCGTAAGATTCATGGCGCCGAAGAAGTTTACGTCGAGGGTACGCTTTGCAACGTCGGCGTTGAATCCGTCCAACGAGGTGCCGCCGTTGTTGACGAGGATGTCGAGGCCGTTTTTCAGACGGTCGGTAAGGGCGTTAATGTGCTCTCTGTGAGTAACATCGAGCAAGATTTCCGCCGCGCCTGGCTCGCGCGCGGCGGCTAACACGTGTAACCCGGCCGCCGCAAGCTGGCGGGCGATTTCGAGCCCAATCCCTCGGTTGGCCCCAGTGACTAAGGCGATGCGCTCATGCGTGCGTTGCTGGCTCGAGTTTTCGGTCATGGTGTGCTCGTTTCCGTAATCTGGCGCCCATCGGCAGAGTGCCCGGCGCGCGAATGCGAGTGCCTCTGACAATGAGATCAGCTCGACTCGGTGCACCAGCGACAAGTCCAGGGTCTTCGGAATGAATCCTACGCCTGACCCTGGCAGCCAGCTGCATCCGTCAAATATGCTGGTTTTTCCGTCACATATCACAGTTCAGACCGGCCGACCTCTCGCTAGGAGTCGATGACGGCCCAATTTATGGCAAGAAAACGCAGTTTCAGTCCTGGCACCAATCGTGCTGACGGAGAAGACTCATGACGATTGCCCAACTGCTCGTGGGCGCCGCATTGCCCTACATTGCCATCGTGAGTTTTGCCGGGGGAGTCGCGTATCGCTTCGCAAGCTGGTCGAAAACACCGCAGCCAGGCAAGTTGACGCTCTACCCAACCACGGGTTGGGACATGAGCGGCGCATTGAAGGAGGCGCTGTTCTTCCCCAACCTGTACAAGGGCGACAGGTTCTTGTGGCTTCTGGCGTGGTCGTTTCATGTCGCTCTCGCGTTTGCGTTTCTCGGACATTTTCGGGTCGCAACCGGGCTCATTGATGGTGCGCTTCAGGCGCTCGGTATGACCTCGGCCGGGATCGGCACTCTTTCGGCAGTCGCGGGCGGTGCTGCGGGCATCATTCTCCTTGTAGCCGTCGGCGCGCTGTTGCTGCGGCGACTGCTGTTGCAGCGAGCGCGCGAAGTCTCGAGCGTGCCCGACTTTGTCGCGCTCTTGTTGCTTGCGGCCGTCATTGTTTCCGGCAACGCGATGCGATTCGGCAGCACCCCGATTGACCTTGCCGAGACGCGCGCGTGGGCTATCTCGCTCCTGAAGTTCGCTCCGGCAGTTCCCACGAACCCAGCGCTGCTCTTGCACGCGCTCTGCGCCGAGCTGTTGATCATCTACTTGCCGCTTTCGAAGCTCATGCATTTCGGTGGAATGTTCTACACGATGTCACTGGTGAGGAGGAGCTAGTCATGAGCGAGCAAGAAACCGTCGTTGGTTCCATCAGCGCCATCAAGAAGGGGCCCCGGGTTCTGAAACTCTACATGGACGCGTGCGTCAAGTGCGGTACCTGCGCGTCGGTCTGTCCGGTCTACTACGGCAAGCAGGACCCGAGGTACAACCCGGCGATTCGCTCGGATCTGATCCGCAGTATCTACAAGAAGCACAACACCTGGGCGGGCAGGCTGTTCGGCGGTCTGGTAGGAGCCAAGGGGTACGATCAGGCGACCTTCGAGCAGTGGCAAGAGATCTTCTACTCGTGCACCGCTTGTCGGCGCTGCGCACAGTTCTGCCCGATGGGCATCGACAATTCCGTGATTACGCGCAAAGCCCGAACCATCCTCGATTCGCTAGGCAGGACACCGAAGACGCTGCAAAAAGTGGTGAGTGTGTCGCTTGCCAAGCACAACACCGACGGGGCATCCCCCGAGGCATTCAAAGCCGCTATTTCATTCATCGAAGAAGAGATGCTCGAGGAGCATGGGACGCCCATCAAGATCCCAATCGATGTGCTTGGGGTTGACTACTTCTACTTGCCACCTTCGGGCGACGTGCTCGTTAACCTTGAGGCTACCATGGGCATTGCCAAGGTGTTTCATGTCCTCGGAATGGCCGACAGGTGGACGATGAGCTCCAAGTGCTTCGATGGCGCCAACTACGGGCTCTTCACGGGCAATGACGTGCAGATGAAGGCTATCAACGAGGTGGTCGTGCAAGAGGCCAAACGCCTTGGTGCGACGTACCTATTCATGGGCGAGTGCGGCCATGCTTTCCGGGTGATGCAACGCATGATGGAAGCCGGGAATTGGTGGGGCGCGTTGCCATTCAAAGTGATCAACTGCATGCAGTGGACTGCGGAGCGCATCAACGCGGGCGAACTGCAATTTGACAAGTCGCAAAACCCACTGCCCGTCACCTATCACGACCCGTGTAACTTCGCGAAGTCCTGCAACATCATCGAGGCGCCGCGGGTCATCTTAAGGGCGTGCTGCACGGACTTCCGCGACATGATGCCTAGCGGGGCCCACAACTGGTGTTGCGGCGGTGGCGGAGGGCTATCCGCCATGAACGAAGTCAAGGAATTCAGGATGACGGTTTCCGGCGTCCGCAAGCGCGACCAGATCCGAGACACGGGTGCCAAATATGTGGCCGCCGCTTGTTCCAACTGCAAGCGCCAGCTGACTCAATTGATGGAACACCATCAGACCCAAGTCGTCGTGGGAGGTGTTCATGATCTCTTGTCGCGTGCGATATTGGTTGACGGAAAGGCTGCCAAGCGTACCGACTACGAAAGTTGAGGGGCCATCGGACGTGTCCGTATTAGCAGGTGGGCGCTCGATTTTGCCGAGTCGCTCCGTTATATTAGAGTCATGGTTCAGACGCTCAGCCCTCAGAAAGCAGAACAATTGATAGCGAGCGGCCAGGTCCACGTCGTAGACGTACGCGATGCGCCCGAGTGGGACCGCGGACACGTACCTCACGCTCGTCTCACACCCGAGCGCACGTGACGTTTCTATGCCACGGACAGAGCGTCGTCGAGAGCTTCGATGATATCATCCGGGTGCTCCAATCCAATCGATAACCGAACGAGATCCGGGGTCAACCCGCCTGAACGCTGCTGTTCCTCGGTCAACTGCGAATGTGACGTGCTCGCCGGGTGCAGAATCAAGCTCTTGGCATCGCCGACGTTTGCCAAATGCGAAAACAATTTGATGTTGTCGATCAGCTTCACTGCAGCATCGTAGCCACCCTTGACCCCAAAAACGACCATGCCACCGAACCCTCGCTTCAGATACCTCGAGGCAACCGCGTACGCGGGATCGTCCTTCAACCCGGGGTAGCGAACCCAGGTGACCTTGGGATGACGTTTTAGATGCTCGGCGACCTTTAACGCGTTTTCACAGTGCTTCGCGACGCGCACGGGTAGCGTCTCGATACCCTGCAGAAATAGGAACGCATTGTCTGGCGCGAGCGCGGCACCCAAATTGCGCAACGGAACGGTACGTGCTCTGAGCGCAAACGCAATGGGCGCCAGCGGCTCGGGCAGATCGTGCGCCCAACGTAGCCCGTGGTAATTGCTGTCTGGTTCGTTGAACAGTGTGAAGCGCTTGTTGTTCTTCCAGGCGAACGTGCCGGCATCCGTAATGATGCCGCCGATGGCGGCGCCATGACCGCCCAGCCACTTCGTCAACGAGTTTACGACGATGTCCGCGCCATATTCAATGGTGCGAAGCAAGTACGGCGTAGTAAATGTGGCGTCAACGATTAGAGGCAGCCCGTGCGAATGAGCCACTTCCGCGATTGCAGAGATGTCCGAAAAATCGAGGACTGGATTGCCAATCGTTTCGATGAATACCGCGCGGGTCTTGTCATTGATGGCATTGGCAAAGTTCTTTGGGTTGCTCTGATCGACGAACCGGGTCTTGATGCCGAACTGCGGTAGGATTGAGTCGAACTGCGTATACGTACCGCCATACAGGTTGCTAGCCGACACGATTTCGTCGCCGGCTTGAGCGAGCGTAATTATTGAGTAGAACACCGCCGCAGTACCCGATGCCAATGCCAGTGATGCAGCCCCGCCCTCAAGCGCGGTGACCCGCTGCTCGAGGATGTCCGTCGTGGGATTCATGATGCGCGTGTAGATATTTCCCAGTTCCTTGAGCGCAAACAAGTTCGCCGCGTGCTCGGTGTTCTTGAATACGTACGAAGTGGTTCGGTAGACGGGTAAGCCTCTCGAAAGAGTTCCATCGAGTGTTTGCCCCGCGTGCAGGGCCAGCGTCTCGAACCGATACGGTTTGTCGCCCATGATGAATCCTTGCTATTGTCGCTTCAACGACGGAGCGACTTATATAACGGACATAACGACGTTATGCAAGACAATCGGGGCCATTGGCCTACGGGCCTATTGTCACGGATGCGATCGCGTAACGCTGGCCGCAGCGCTGCAGACGCAAGGCGAGAGTTTCAGGGGCGCGGTTTAGTTGCTGCCAGAGTCCGAGCCAGCCTCGAGAGGGAGTCCTTCGTCATTCGCATCGCCGTGACCGGCGTCCTTTGCGGTGCCAGTCAGCTGGACGCCAATCGAGGTTTCTAGCCAGCCCGTCCCGCTGCGGTCGCCAATAGCCCTCAGAATGTCAAATATCCGGCACGGAATCAGAGTTTCGCTTGCGGCCGCTATGCAATCACCATGGAATGGCTTTCTCGTCGCGAAAGAAGCCGCCGTTTGGACCCCCTTCAGGCAAGAGCGAGAGCCACACGGGGGTACGCGCTCCTTGCTCGGGTGTGCGCGGCGCACTCGAGCCTCCCATGCGTGTACGAACCCAGCCCGGGCAAGTGGCATTGACGAGAATACGACGCTCGTCGCTGGCCAGTTCGCGCGCCAGAACCCTCGTTAAGGCGTTCAATCCGACCTTCGATACCGAGTAAGCGTTCGAGGGCCAACCATTTCTCTCGTGCACGCCGGCAGCGACTTCGTGCACGAAGGACTGCATGAGATCCACGAGTGCGGGCCGATCCAACTCTGAACTTTCGAAGCGCTTGCGCAACTGCGAGCCAACGTGTGAGAACTCACCCATTCCGCTTGAAACCATCACAACCCTTGCGCCCTTGTTCAGTCGCGGCAACAAGGCATCCGTAAGATTCATGGCGCCAAAGAAGTTTACATCGAGGGTACGCTTTCCAGTGAGGTGCCGGCGGCGTTGACGAGAATGCCGAGGCCGTTTTTCAGACGGTCGGTAACGGCGTTGATATGCTCGTTTCCGTAATCTGGCGCCCAATCGGCAGAGTGTCTAGTGGGTCCCCCGGTTCAGTTCCGGTTCCGGAGTCTGCGTCTGCATCAGAGCCAGATTCTGTATCGGAGCCCGGATCTGTATCCGAACCGGATTCTGAATCCGGCACGGAATCGGAACTTCGATGGAACAGGTCAACATCAGACCCCTTCCCTTCAGGCTGCCCCTTGGCGCGCGCGGGAAGTGTTCAGTCAGTTGCTGCTTGGTCTGACGCTCTTGCGCTTAGTGGTCGCGCTAACCCGAGTTACGGTTTTGGCCGTTACTCGAGAATCTGGTGGCACTGATCTTACCACCCATGCGTTGCCCTCGATGATCGATCCGCGGCCAACGACGGTCTGCCCGCCCAAAATGGTGGCATTCGCATAGATTATAACATTGTCTTCAATCGTAGGGTGGCGCTTCGGACCACGGCGAAGTGTCTCCACTTCGCTCGTCGGCACGGACAGCCCACCCAACGTCACACCCTGGTAGATTCGCACTCGTTCACCGACGATGCTCGTCTCTCCCACTACGACTCCCGTACCATGGTCGATGAAGAAGAATGCCCCAATGTGCGCGCCGGGGTGGATGTCGATTCCCGTCACCCGGTGCGCGTGCTCGGACATCATCCGCGGCAGCAGAGGCACCGAAAGATTCCAGAGTATATGCGCCAGCCGATGTACGGTAATCGCATAATGGCCCGGGTAGCAAAGAACGACCTCTGCTATGCTTCTGGCCGCTGGGTCACCCGCCAAGGCGGCAGCTGCATCCTCTGCCAACGCAAGCCGCAAACTTGGCAGTTCGGAGAGTAACGCGTCCACGGCGCGCTGTGCGTAGCCTGATGCGAACTCGGCATCCGGCTGTGGCGTCCCGGTTGCAGAAACGGCAAGTTCAATCTGTCGCCCAAGGCGTGCACCCACGTGGCGCAGCCGCTCTTCGATTTCCGACTGACTTCTTGCAGTGACCCGTTCGCGGCCATCGGTCAGTCCCGGAAACAGCAAGTCACGAAAATCTTCGATGAGGTCGCGCACCTCGAGAATCGACGGAATCGGTGGGCCCTGCGTCCCGAGAAGACGGTCGGCCACGCCGAAATGGTTGTCCGCTAGGCGGGTAGCAACACGCGTCGCGACTTGGGATTCCTGCTTACGATTCATGAGGGGTACCCCCACCTTTCGAATCACGCGTTGACAGAATCCATTATAGTAGACACAGACATTTTGGCAATGAACAATTGATAATAGACCTATTCTAGCTTGCGCCATGGACAGTAGTCCGCTATAACAGAAGCATGGCAATGGCTCGTGGGTCGTCGAATTGCGCTCCCCGGGCCCGACCACATGTTCTAGTCGTCGGGGGCCTTGCTCGATTACAGCACCATTACCGTGATTGCCTGGACGAAGTTCGGATTGACGTCGAAAATGCCAACTCGCCGCGCCTCAGGCGGTCCATTGGTACGGCGGACGCTGTGCTGGTAGTCGTGCCACATGTGTCCCATGCCGCCGTGGACCGCGTCCGCAGGCAAGCCCGTCGTCATGGGGTTCCTGTGTTGAGGGCGGGTAGTTCCGGTATCAATGAGGTGTCGCGACTGATTCGTGAATTGACGAAACATTGAACCCTTGGCCGCGCGGGTCCAACGCGTCTGCTCGCACCCAAGCGATGGGGAGCAAACAAGGCAACAGCGGTCTTGGGGGGCAAGCGGGCGCAGTCTAGATCGAGTAGTCCGGCACGAACACGCGCGCGCGTCGAGGCACCACGTGCACTGTCTCCCCTGAATTGAGAGCCAGGTCGGTGAATTGCTCCGTCGTCAATTCCACGTTGATCACCTGATCAAATTGCACGGCGCGCAACTCCACCTTTGCCCGGGAGCCTGCGGAATTGACATGAATCACGGTGGCCTCGATGCTCTGCTGACCGTTCGGCTTGCGACGGATCGTTAGCTCGTGCGGCCTGACGTACACGGCGGCTGATCGGGCCTCGGCATGGGGATATTCCGGAAATGGAATGGGCAGGCCCGACACGAAGGCTCGGCCCTGTTCGACATGGCCGTGAAACACATTAACGTTACCGAGAAAGTCGATTACGAACTCATTTGCCGGATGTTCGAAAATCTCGGGAGGGCTGCCAGTCTGCTCGACTTTGCCATGGTTCATGACAACCACGCGATCGGCGACTTCAAACGCTTCTTCTTGATCATGGGTCACGAAGACACTCGTCACGTGAATCTCTTGGTGCAGCCGTCGCAACCATTGCCGCAATTCCTGACGAACCTTTGCGTCGAGGGCTCCGAAGGGTTCGTCCAGTAGCAACACCGACGGCTGCGCCGCCAGAGCGCGGGCCAATGCAACCCGCTGTCGCTGGCCCCCAGATAGTTGACTTGGGTAGCGTGAGCCAAAGCCCTCGAGCCGGATCAGCTTCAACAGTTCATTTACGCGCGCCTCGCGCTCGTGCTTGGAGACCTTGCGAACTTTCAAGCCATAGCCGATGTTCTGCGCAATGGTCATGTGGCGAAACAGCGCGTAGTGTTGAAAGACGAACCCGATCTGGCGGTCCCTCGGTGAGGTACGCGTAATATCCTGACGTTCGAGGATAACCGTTCCTTCGTCCGCAACCTCTAACCCAGCGATAATGCGCAATAGTGTCGTTTTGCCGCAGCCAGACGGCCCAAGCAGTGCGAGCAGCGAACCGTCGGGCACCTCGAGGTTGACCCCATCTAGCGCCGTATGGCTGCCAAACTTCTTGGTCACGTTCTTAACGCGTATGCTCATGGTGATGCACCAGCAGGGTTGCGTGAAGCCGCGTTGACGAGCGAGGGCAGCTTACGCTCGAGTCGGCTCTTGATCAGGAGCGTGAAGATGGCAACCAGGGTCAGCAGCGATGCAACGGCGAACGAGCCTGGTAGGTTGTATTCCTGAAACAACTTTTCCACGCGAAGTGGCATGGTGTCGGTCTGGCCGGCAATATGGCCCGATACAACGTACACCGCCCCGAATTCACCCATCGCCCGCGCGTTGCACAAGATGACGCCGTAGATGAGACCCCACTTGGCATTCGGCAGCGTGACGTCCCAGAACATCCGCCAGCCACTAGCGCCCAGATTGACGGCGGCGAGCTCTTCATCGGGACCAATCGCTTCCATGACGGGGATCAATTCCCTGGCGACGAAAGGAAACGTAACGAACGACGTTGCCAGGATGAGTCCTGGGGTTGCGAAGATGATCTTCAGGCTGTGCTGCTCAGGCCAGATTCTGAGGAGCCTCTGAGCCAACAGCAACAACGCAAACACGCCCAGGCCGCCGAGCAACCCCACGACCCGCCGGTTTGCCCATCGGCGCTTAGCCACCGTGCCGCCGAAAACCCAATAAGGCACCACGAATAACAGCGACCCCATCAAAGAAGCGAGGTACGGCATCACGGCATAGCCGTCGCGTCGCAGAAACTCTCCCAGGTAACCCTGCAATCCGAAAATCAAGACGAACATCAAGCCCGCGACTACCGGCGAAACGGCAAAGGGCAGATCGATGAGCGAGATGAGCAATGTACGACCTTTGAAGTCGAACCGTGAAATGGCCCAGGCCGCCGATATGCCGAAGACTGTATTGGCCGCGAGCGCGAATGGCACGACCGTTAGCGTCAAGCCAATGGCGTGGCGAGTGTCCGGATCGTCGAATATGTTCTTCCAGTAAGTGGCGAAACCTTCGGACAGCGCCGAGGCAAACACATGAGCTACCGGAATCACGACGAGCACGGTGACCGAAACCAGCGTAGCCGAGATCAAGGCAAATCGAACCCAGACCGGATCCTGCTGCGCACGTCTGAGTTGGAGCGCGCCGCGTCCAGCGGCCGGCACCGCCGCAGAATTGCCGTCAGCTTTCATAACGCCGGGTCCACCTTTGCAGCCAATTGATGACCACGAGCAGGGTCAGCGAAATCAAAAGCAGGACGACCGCAATGGCCGTTGCCTGGCTGTAAGCGAATTCCTCCAGGCGCGCGACGATCAACAGCGGCGCAATCTCGGTCCTATACGGCATGTTGCCCGAAACGAACACGACCGAGCCGTATTCGCCAATCGAGCGTGCGAACGCGAGCGCAAAGCCCGTAACGAGCGCGGGGACCACAGCCGGCAAGATGACGTACCGGCAGGTCTGCCAGCGCGTCGCGCCAAGCGACGCCGAAGCCTCCTCGAACTCGGGCTCGAACTCATCCAGCACGGGTTGCACGGTCCTAACAACGAACGGCAGCCCAACGAACACGAGCACCAATACGATGGCAAGGCGCGAGTAAGCCCCATGAACGCCGAGCGGCACCAGATACCGGCCCAGCCAGCCATCTTTCACGCACAGGCTTGCGTACACGAGGCCACCGACAGCCGTCGGCAGCGCCAGCGGCAGATCCACGAGCGCATCCACCCATCGCCGACCGGGAAACGAATACCGCGTCAATACCCAGGCGATCAGCGCGCCGAGAACGACGTTAATGAACGCCGCCGCAAGCGAAGCCCCAAATGTCAAAAGATACGCAGCGCGCGCGCGCTCGTTCCAGACAGCAGCCCAGAATTCGTGCGGACTTAGCGTAAACGATTTTGCAAAGCACGCCGCTATCGGCAAAAGTACCAAGACGCTCAGGTAGAAAACCGTGTAGCCGAGTGACAGCGAGAAGCCGGGAAGCACCTGTCGGTTGACACTGGTCATTGGATTATGATGTTTCTTGTCGCATCGTCACTTGGACACCGTCTTGCGTTCGGATTTCGGACCGATGATCGAGTCAAAAACGCCACCCTCAGCGATAAACTGCTTGTGTGCGTCCGGAAAATCCTTCGCAATGGCCATGATCTCGAATAGCTTGATGTCGGCAAAGACATCTGAGTGATGCCTGAGGATCGTCTCGTTGCTGGGCCGGTAGTAATGCTTAGCCACGATTTCCTGGCCTTCGTCCGTGTACACGTAGTTCAGGTACGCCTCCGCGGCCGCTCGCGTGTGCCTGCGATCAACGTTGGCGTCCACGACTGCCACGTGCGGTTCCGCTCGAATGCTGATCGGCGGCACGACAATGTCAAGATCGCCCTTTGCCTCGACCGTTTCGAGGTGTGCCTCGTTTTCCCAAGCCAACTGCACGTCACCGATCTTCTTCTGAGCGAACGTGGTCGTGGCGCCCCGTGCGCCCGAATCGAGAACGGGCACCTGACTGTACAGTTTAGTGACGAATCTAACCGCATCCTCACGCGAGCCCCCGCGCAAGACGATCGAACCCCAAGCACTAAAGAAGGAAAGGTAGCCGTTACCCGAAGTCTTCGGATTAGGCGTGATGATCTCGACGCCCGGTTTGACTAGGTCAGGCCAGTCCTTGATACCCTTTGGATTCCCCTTTCGCACCACGAATACGATGGTGGAGGTATAGGGCAACGACCGATTGGGGAAGTGCTGGATCCAGTCCGGCTTGATCAAACCCTTTTTGCTGATGGCATCCGTATCCAGATATGACGCCAGCGTAACGACATCAGCTTCAAGCCCGTCGATCACCGCCCGCGCCTGCGTACTCGAACCCCCGTGCGATTGCCTAATGGTCAGCTTCACGCCGGATTCCTTTTCGTATTGGGCGATGAAGTGGGAGTTGAGGTCGCGCCACAGTTCCCGGGTTGGATCGTACGAGACGTTGAGCAACTCGACCGCCGCCTGCCGGTCACCGGTTTCGGTCAACACCGTCTGATTTGTCTGTTCAGCTTTGGATTTGCACCCCGGCAAGGTGATTGCGATTACGAACAGGTGGACCGACCATTGCATGATGCTTTTCATCGCGATGTTCCCGGTTCCTTTCGAATCATGTGGGACTACGGCTGAAGGGTGCACTGCCCTGGGTGCGAACGCCGAATGACCGTCACCCGGACCTCCGATGTCCGTTATATTGCACTTCTGTCCAATATGTCAATATGGTCCAATGGACTCGAGAATGCGCCGTCCTCGGGCCGCCATCGTTCCGGGGTTACGCAGTGGGCCGGCCAATTGCAAGGCAATCGCGCTCGGTGTCGAAAGTCCACAAACGCCGGCATTTCAGCGACTGATGCTAGCTAATCCGCTGGAGGCCGATCGAAACATCGAGCCGACCCGTCTGCGCTGCAGTTGCCAAGAGCGCTGTGTCTGCTAAATCGGACACAAGTATGTTATCACGGAACATGCGTCGCGAAAGGGTGAGTCCGGGCCTGGCCCTCGCACCGCGAGCAAGAAAGGTCGTAACATCATGCTGTATTGGTCCTTGCTGATAGTTGGGATAGCTGCGCTGGGAATAGTCACATTGGTGGCACCCGCTGTCTACTTGCAGCACTGGCTCACAATCGCCGGCCTTGCTCGACCTAAACGAAACGCACGTGCAAACGCGGCGCGTGTGAAGAGGCCGGGACCGCGTGCTAGTGCGGCCCAGGCGGCGCGTCTCCTGGACTAGGTAGTGACGCGTCGGATTGGCGTCAGAAGCAGCCCTTGCCGTAAATGTCAAGTTCTAATACATCGTTTCTCCGGCGGCCGAAACCTGTGCAACGCGCCACTGTGTGGCTTCTAGTGCGCATCACAGTCTTGGCTGAAGTCATGCTGATCAGTACGGCGTCGAAGATTCGCACGCTGGACGCTCGGCTTGCTTATAGTCCGTCGCAAGCGCTCGCCATCCTTCACAGCCTTACCCCGGAAAGCCATGATCTCTACCGTCGTTTCAATCTTGCGGATTTCGCGTTCATTGCGCTCTACTCGGCGTTGCTCGTAACTTGGTTCCGTTACCTTTCCCAATCCGCGAAAGATGTCGGGGCACATCGCTCGTTGATTGGACTAGTTCCGGGTTGTTTCGATACGGTTGAGTCGATTGGTGTGGCGCTGCTTCTGCGCAGCCCGCACCCTGAGCACAGCCCAGGGCTTTGGTTGGCGGTAGTGGGAACGCCGCTGAAATGGTTATCGACGATGTGCGTGCTGGTGTTGTTGCTAGCTGGGGAGATTCGTCACTGCCGCAAGCAGTGCTAGAGTTGTCCCGCCGAAAAATCTCATCCCGACGAAGAAGCACCGAGATGGGTGACAACCGAACTTCGAGGTCACGGTCATTCGGCTCGCCGCGGCCGCCACGGGTCCCCGTGGGCACGCCAGTCGGTATCGCCCGATGCGATACTCCTGCAGCATGGACTGCCCAGAGATGCCTACGCAGCCCGTCGCTGCTTAGATTGGATGAGTCGGACAAAGGAGCCCAAATCGTCATGCCGACCGTCACCATAAGCAGAGTCGAGCGGAAAGCTGAGGTGCGGTGCGAACAGGGGCCCAGGGGCCCGATAGGCGAGTAGTAGCGTTTGCGAACGCATTCCGTTATGTTGACATAACGGACATAGATATAGTATAACAGACATCCAGTTTGAGCGACATCGCACCGGTCATCAACCTTGCGAGTAACTGCCAATGATCCCACTCACTACTAGAAACGGAACGATTTCATGAAGCGTCACAAGCGTGTGTTCCCATTGATTGCCTTGAGTCTGGTTTCACTAAAGGCGGGGCTAAGCTCTGCGCAAGAGACCACCGCGGCGAGTTCAAGCGACGCGGGCATACCCAGTGACAAGGTCGCTGCTGAGCCGCAACCGACGCCTCACGTCGGCGTCAATCAATCGGCGCAGCCCGCTAGCGAACAGGGACCCTCCTCAACTGCTGCGGCTCCGGCGGCCGCAACTGCGTGGGCGCCAGCGGCGCCCTTGTCTAAGCCGGTCGTGCTGTCCACGAATCCTGCACCCGTCACACGGCCGGGACCCGAACCGGGATATCGCGAGCTACGCGTGACGCCCACAACAAAAGGTGGACCCGGCGATCCGGCCTCGGTCGCTGCCGGGCCAGGTGGGTTCACGCTCACTTCCACCAACAACCGTTGGCAAATCAGATTTCGAGCGCTGATTCAAGCTGACGGACGCTTTTGGTTTGACGACACTCAGCGGCCTCAAATCAATACCTTTTTGATTCGACGCGCGCAGCCGTACATCGAAGGTCGCCTGCCGTACGGCGTCTCGTTCCTAATCAACCCTGATTTTGGTGGCGGGACCACGGTACTTCAGGATGCATACTTTGGTCTCGATCTGAGCGACGAGCTCAAGTTTCGCTTCGGTAAGTTCCGTCCCCCGTTCGGCCTGGAACGACTGCAACCGACGTCCAACTTGTCGTTCGTCGAGTTCGGCCTGCCAACGTTGCTCACACCGAATCGCGATGTTGGCGCGATGGTTCACGGCGATCTTTTTGGAGGTTTTTTCGGCTATGCAGGTGGCATTTTCAATGGCGTACCCGACAACGGAAGCGCCGACCTCGACACCGACAGTCAAAAAGAATTCGCTGGCAGAGCCTATCTGCGCCCATTCAGACCGCTCGGCACCGAAGCACTGGGCCGGCTCTTTATCGGCGTGGCTACGACATTTGGGCGCGCTTACGGAAACCCGACGAATACAGCGCTGCCCAACCCGACGTCAACTCCAGCTTACAAAACACCCGGTCAAACTAGCGACTTCACATACATCAGCGCTGCGTCTGGCGTGACTCCGAGTTATTCAAATACGGTCGTCGCAAACGGAGCCCACAATCGGTACGGCGCATACCTGTACGAGGCATTGGGTCCATTCAGCCTGCTCGGCGAGTATTACCTTGCGAATCAGGAAGTCGGGCGCGTAGGTTTTGGCAATATTGTGGTCCGCAACCGCGCGTACCAAGCGCAAGCCACGTTCGTTCTATTCGGCGCCGACGCAGCTTACGACTACGTGCACGTGCGGACACCTGTCGAGCCAAGCGCCGGACACTTCGGCGCACTTGAAATCGCGGCCCGACTTGGTCATCTCGCCGTCGATTCCGACGTATTTCCCAATTTCGCGTCGCCGACGGGGTCGGTTCGCGGCGCCACGGAAGGCACGCTCGGCGCTAACTGGTATTGGAGTGACAATGCGAAATTCGTCTTCAACTGGGATCATACAGCATTTCAAGGTGGTGCCAAGACCCCCGTGGAAGTCGCGGCGGGGCATCGCGAGGCCGAGAACATATTTCTACTTCGTGCACAGGTCGTCTATTGAGATTTAAGGGTATCCATTATGAAGTTAGCCTCAAAAATCAACTTTGTATTGTTCGTAACCGCATTTGCGTCGATGTATCTTTCGGCTTGCGCGTTTGAGAACCTTGGTAATTCGGCCTCGCCGGACGCAGGCGCCACGAAAGACGGCGGCACACGTTCCACTATTTCATCCAACAACGACGCATCCGAATCTTCTGACGGCGGGGAAGATTAGCTCCCAATACCCCAAGGTGTAACCCGTCTACGCCGATTCCGGCGTCGAGAACGTTGACGGTGAGGTCGATGACTTGTTCGGTTTGGGGAAGTTACGTCGGGTGCTTGCCCAGGTCGAGGTTAGCTTTTCGAATTCCCTTCTCGAGTCGTTTTGGCGCAGCGTGAAGTCCAACTACATCAATCAGCTCGACAGTTTCCGAACGTGCGCGGCCCGATCGAAAAGGAGTGCACGTGCGAGCATGTCCAACCCATGGTTTCATTGATAATGAAATGCAGCTCTGCCAATGTGACGTCGTCCGGCACCAACAGCCTTCGCCACACCGCAGGGGCGATGTCGCGCAACGTCACTTTGAGTTGGGAGATTGAGTTGTCCGAAGCCTGTTTGCGGGTGGCCATGCGGCGCCAGTAGAGCACAGTCCGAGAACACTTGCAGCGCCGGCCGCGCAGCGCTAGCCTGAACCGCTGGTACGATCTGAAGCAGTAGCGCTAAGAACCCTGTTGCTGGGCGGGGCGCTCTGTTAGTGTTGAACGGCTTTGTTGCGCTCCGCCACAACGGTTCAACCTTCGTGTTCATGGGCGTCCGACCGCCGCAAACCGCGGGGTCAGATGTCATTTGCTGGACAGCAGTCACGCCCGAGATCCCAACCGGCGATCAGCTCTGGAGCTATGATGCAGCGAACCGGCTGTTGATCAACCAAGTCAACTATCCACGGCAACCGATGGCACGCCGATTACGCTTAACACGAATATGGACGCCAGCTACACGCTAGTGTTCGACGATGGGAACGTCATCGGACTCGGCGTTGGCAACTGCTCCGGCGCTTTGTATTCGGTCGTCGCCCCGGGCACCTCGGGTTACCAAACAGCCTTCGGCTTGTACTGAGGCGGAACGCTGACTACACGCAAACCGCCGAAGCGAGTGCCGCAGCAAACAAAAAGAGCAAGACACGGCCATCCGTGCCCGTTAGGGTCTATTCATTTTCGTTCACAATCGTGGCGCGCGATTCGCTCTGCTTGGTACCCAGTGTGGTAAAATTATGTCATTTTTCCCGATATTGCCTTGCAACAAGTGCCCCGTTGCACTTGTCTTCTGTCGCCTGTATATCCTAAGCGCGTCTTCAGCCGAATTTGATGTCACCACCCAACATAATGTCGCTTCGAACTGGTCACATCACGTTTGCCACTCTCGTCGCGTTCCTTGGTCTGAGTCCAGGTTTTGCATTGGCTCAATCGTCGCAGCAGGCGGACGCTTCGCCTGCTCCGGCTCCTCAGGTAATCGTGCCACCGCATCTCGCTATGGAGCCCGTGGTTGCTTACCCACCGAATGCAAAAGGTGACGCGTCCGTCATTTTGCGTCTCACAATCAACGCTGACGGAAGTGTTCGGGATGCGCAAGTGGCGGAAGGTGATGAACCCTTTGCGTCCGTGGCAGTGAATGCGGCAATGAGCTGGCGATTCGAACCGGCAACGCGAGACGGACGACCCGTGTCGTCCATCGTGCGATTTGCGGTGTCGTTCGTTGAACCACCGCCCGTCGAAAACGCGAGCTCCGATACCACACCTGCCGCTTCTGGTGCGTTAGCGGGTACTGAACCCTCGACCACTCAGACAACGGACAAACCGGGATCGAAAACGACGAATGCCGCAGCCGCTCCCGAGGATATCGAAATCACGGTGCAAGGGGAGCGTTTGGCACCGGCGGTGTCTTCGTTTACGCGCGCAGAGGTGCGCCAATTGCCCGGCGCGTTCGGCGACCCCTTTCGAGCCATCGAGGCCATGCCGGGAGTCACTCCGATTATCTCAGGATTGCCTTTCTTCTATGTGCGCGGGGCGCCGCCCGGTAACGTTGGCTATTTTCTCGATGGTGTTCGCGTTCCCTACCTATATCACGTGGGTTTGGGGCCCTCGGTCATTCACCCCGGTATGGTTAACCGTGTTGATTTGTACCCCGGCGGCTACCCTGCAAGTTTCGGCAGATACGCGGGTGGCATTGTCTCAGGCGAAGTGACGGCTCCGCGCCCTGATCTGCATGGTGAAGCGAATGTTCGGCTCTTCGACTTAGGGGCCTTGGCGGAATCCGGGTTTGACAACAACCGCGGCACCGTATTGATCGGCGGGCGCTATTCGTACACGGCAGCGCTGTTGTCGCTGATAGCGCCGAATACGAATCTCGCGTACCGCGATTATCAGGCGCGAGTAACTTACGACGTCACACCGCATGATCGAGTAACTGCCTTCAGTTTTGGTTCATACGACCTACTTGGTCAAACAACGAATGGCATCAACACGACCGTTTTTGGCTCGGAATTCTACCGGCTCGATCTGCGCTATGATCACGATTTCGGCCATTTGACGACGCTTAGAACCGACGTGACATTGGGCTACGATCAGACGGTCGTCGGTGAACAGCGCAATGCTCAAGATCGCATGATTTCAGTACGAACGGTCTTGCACCATCCGCTGTCTCACGACGTCGTCTTGAGGTCCGGCACGGACGTTACCGTCGATGGCTTCACCGCTGACCAAGCCAAGTGGGCCGATCCAACCGATCCGGACACCATTCGATTCAACAACTTGTTTCCACCCAGAACTGACGTTGCCGTAGGTGCTTGGTCCGACGTGGTCATCGAAGCCGGGCCCCGACTCGAGTTCACGCCCGGTCTGCGTGCGGATGTGTACACGTCGGGTGGGGCCACGGCCCCAGCGCTAGATCCCAGAATTGCGGCGAAATTCAAGGTTACCGATCATTTTCGCATCATTCACGCCTATGGGCTCGCCCATCAACCGCCGTCATTCGTCGTGCCGATTCCGGGGCTAACGCCGGGTGATTTGAAAAGCGGTCTGCAGACAGCGTTTCAAACGAGTGCCGGCGTCGAGGTTGACCTGCCCGAGGCCACGACTGCCACGGCAACGTTGTTCCACAACGCATTTTACCACATGACCGATGCCCTCGGAGATCGGAGCAACACGACCACGACCAACGGCATCGGCAACGCGCTCAGTCAGCGCGCCAATGGTGAAGCCTACGGTTTCGAGCTGTTCTTGCATCGGCGGCTCAACAAACGCCTGGGTGGCTTTTTGACGTACACGCTTTCACGCTCCACACGCACCCTTGACAATAGTGTATTCCCTAGCGCATTTGATCGCACCCATGTGTTCAATGCGGCGTTGGCTTATGACCTTGGTCGCAATTGGCGTGCGGGCACTCGCTTTGTGTTTTACACTGGGGCCCCCGTCATCAATCAAACTCAAGGGGCCATCGTGACCAACCCGACGTTGAGCAATGCGCGCAACCCGCCGTTTTATCGAGTGGACGTCAGGCTCGAAAAACGTTGGAAACTTAGCCAAAAGGCCTGGATTTCATTTGTCGCTGAAGTGATGAACGTTACCTTGAGCAAAGAGACGTACAACAGCACCGTGGTCGGCCCAATCACCATACCGAGCATCGGTGTAGAAGTGGGGTTCTGACCATGCCAGCTTTGCGTGTATTTTTTCATGGTGTCTTGCTCTCACTATTGGCTCAAGGTGCGTTCGGCTGCTTGCCAAAGGACGACCGACCACCCCCGGGCAATCTTCTGATAACGGCTTCATCCGACAGCGCAGTTCAACAGGGCTTTGACACGGACGACGGCTGGCACATCCAATTCACGAAATTCATCGTGTCCCCCGGTCACTCTTCGTTCCATGATGGGGGAGCCTGCACGTCCTATTCGAATGCGGGCTACGAAAAGGTGCTAAACGTGCTCCCGGCGGGTTCGCAGAAGGTCAACTTGATTTATGCCCTGGGCACGTGCAACTTCCGCTTTCGACTGACGTTTCCGCGGTCCGATGCACTGGTTGGTGCGGACGTATCCGCTCAAGACTTGCTCACGATGCAAACGGCGGGCACCGATCGATTCCAGACGACGATTTCAGGCGCGAACGGCTACATTGCCGGCGTCGCTAGCCAGCAGTCGCAAACCAAGACGTTTGCTTGGGTATTTCGGCAAAGCTGGTCTTACGACAACTGTTCGGTGCCGACCGAAGCCGGGTTGCAAACCAGTATGCAATTGGGCGCCTACGAAGCAGAAACTATGAATATTGCGGTACGCGGAGAAGAACTCTTCCAGAACCTCGGGCAGACCTACAAAATACAGTTGCTCTTCGAACCCATGGCTCAGGCCGACTCCAAGTACGGCAACAACGACGGCGACGTTACCTTGGATGAATTGTCGAACGTGCCAACGAGCGGCATTGCGGGGCTCGGTTCATCCACCATTCCCAACAGTGACGATGCAGGCCTTGGCGAATTTGCCGCGGATGCCGGAGTGCCGATCCCGACGGACTTGGAGGCTCTCGTGTACCAGGTTCTTTATCCGACCATGTTCCACTATGGCGACACGGGCCAATGCCAGGTGACCCCTGGTGGAAATCGTGGCGGTGACTAGAAGCCATCTCATAAACCTATTGCGCCCCCGATGCGTCGGTCGTCTTCCTCACTGTCACAGGCTGCCACGGTAGCCAGCTCGCGTTTGGTAAGCCCAGCGCGAGTAGCTGAAGTGAACCGGACGCCGAATGTCACACCAACGACGTTCGAACGGGATGATCGTGATCACCCGCACCCACGAGATTGTGGATACGAATCCTTTCGCGGCGGAGCTTAAAGAGCAGTTTGGACCGCGCCGATCCTAGGCCAACCAGGCTCCAGCACCGAATGATGTAACTCAGAATATACGCGCGAATCCAATACGCGGCGTAGGTCGTAAAGCGGTTTTCACGTTCGGGTTCGAATTTGGACAATGCTTGGACGATACCAATATTACCCTGCGCGATGAGCTCTGCCAGTGGCAGCCCATAACCGAGATATTTTCTGGCCATGGTGACCGAATAGCGCAAATTCGAACGGACAAGTTCGTCCTTGGCTCGGTCGTCTAGGCTTTGGCGCCACCTGTGGCAACGTTCCAATTCTTCTTCACGCGATAGCAATGGGAACGCATGAACCATGCGAATGTAACGCGACAGTGCCGAATCTGTTACGGTAGTCATGATTTCGTAATTCTCCCCGCAATAGCAGCGCGTCGTTGGTACGCTCACTATCCACTCCGCGGGCACGGAGCACAGGGCGTGCCATAGTGCAGAACCGCGGCGGCCAAATGCACCATGACCTGTTTTATCCGGACCATGAAACGCACCTGCGAGGATTGCCGCGGTCACGTCGCTGCTGGCAAGTTTTGCAAAATGCACATTGGACCTCGCAAATCGCAAACTGCCATTGGCGTTCGCCAATGGCGGGATGAAATGCTTCGTGGGCGTTGTCGCACAGAAAGTGAAGCCCATTTGGTCACAGAGGGAATGTCAATATCCAATACCCAATGGGTAAACGTGTGTGTGTGACGTTAACTTGACTTCATGGTGCTGGCCGTGACGGCCACTGCGTCGGTTTTATACAGAGTCAACTTGAGTCTGCACTCGACGCGAATGAAGGAAGCGTCAGCAATGGGTAAGTCACGGATGCGTCCTGAAAAAGCTGCGTCAGGCCGTAGGGTGAACCATCCGCACGACGTATTATTTCGTCCGCATTTATTTGGTCAGGCGGCCAGCGACTCTCGATGACAACATGGTGAAAACTCATTTCGAAAAATCTTATGCCTACCCCCGTGCGCCGACGGTGACCTCCAAAACTCACCACCTCGTAGAGTAACGGGGGTAGGCAAACTCTTTTCATCGACCGGGTGAGTGTATGACCCAGGCAGTCGCTCGCACGTTGCAAACCAATGATAGCCAAGCGACTATCCGTGCGGCGATGGAACCGGTTTCAAAGAGTTTAATCTTAGTCGTAGACGACGATGCATTGATGCGCAGGACCTGATAGCCGTCGCTCTCCAGGACCCGCGCCAACAGGTGTCTGAATTCGATATCATCCTCCGCCAACATAATTCGATATCGCAGGCTCGTAAGCGCCGAACCGTAAAGGCTGTAAGTCGCGATGTTCGACTGCATAAGACTGACTCGGTTGTTTCATCCGTCGCACGTAGGGGCCGTCAACTTCTCACGTTGAAATGGCATAGCCAAGATCAACACGCCCTCACCGGCTGGGAGAGAGTCCCATTAGTACTGTTTGCTGGCACGTCACACAGCGAGCCGTGGCTCCCCGGTCACGTAGCGTTGTAGTTCGTCGAGCGCGTGACACTGTTGAGCAAGTGTTTCGCGCACCACGTCACGTATGGAGACTAGGCCGAGGACGCGGTCCCCCTCCACGACGGGAAGGTGCCGAATCCCATGCTTCGTCATCAGAGCCATACACTCACGCAAGCTTGTGTCAGGGGATATGGTAATGACTTCGCCGGTCATGATTGCGTCAACGCGAGTCGTATGCGAAGCCCTGCCTTCCAGAATGACTCTTCGTGCGTAATCGCGCTCGGACAGGATGCCAACCAGTTTGCTGTCTTTGATTACAAGCAAAGCCCCAACCCTGGCTTTTGCCATCAATTCAATGGCTTGGTATACGGTCTTGTCCGGCTCGACGCTCCAAAGCTGAGTGGGTTTTCGCAGCAGTAGATCGCGCGCCGGAATGTTCGGCAGTATTTGTGCAGTTTGTGGATAGGAATTATCGGACGACATGAAACACCTCCGCGTGCGCGCTGAGTGACCCATATAGGGCTCACTCGGCTTTCCACAAGGGGCGCATCGGCTTCTGATTCAAATTGCTTACAGGATGTTGACGTTTAGAGCGGGGAGCACGTTTCCTTACACCCATATTGTGAGTGTCTACACATTCGATGCAATGTTTTCGACAAGAGGGTGCCGGGTCGATGAACGTAATGTTCCGGCTCTTGCGGAAGTCATTCCGATTGGAATGCGTAGCCAAAAGTTCACCAGCCGCTATAATGCCCCGGCTGTGGTAGAAGCCGCAAAAAAGAGTCTGGTTCTCATTGTAGACGACGATGCGTCGATGCGCGATGTGTTGGTCAAGGGTTTGACCTCGGAGACTTTAGTCGTCGAAGCGGCAGCTAATGCTCAAGTTGCACTGGATCGCGTCGCGGACGGGGACGTTGACGCGGTGGTTACGGATCTGCGAATGCCCGGGCTCAGCGGGCTAGACTTGTGCCAACGAATTGTCACTCGTTGCGGTGACATTCCGGTTATCGTGTTTACGGCATTTGGTGACTATGAGACGGCGGTTCAGGCACTTCGCGTGGGGGCTTACGATTTTCTTTCGAAGCCGGTGCGCCTTGACGTGCTTGCTCTCACAATCGAGCGCGCCCTCAATCACGCGCAACTGCGTCGAGAAGTGAGGCGGCTTCGCGATTCCCGTGAAAATATCTCGATGGCGGGCAACCTGCTCGGTGAGAGTCCTTCAATGAAGGCTGTCCAGGATCTGATAGAGCGGGTGGCACCTCTGGACAGCTCCGTAATCATTACGGGTGAGAGTGGAACAGGCAAAGAACTCGTCGCTCATGCCTTGCATGAGCGGAGCCTACGAAAGTCCGGACCATTCGTGGTGATGAATTGCGCCGCCGTGCCCGAGCAATTGCTCGAGAGCGAGCTGTTCGGCCACGAGAAAGGGGCCTTCACGGATGCAAGGACCGCGCATGTTGGCTTGTTCATACAAGCCAACGGCGGGACTTTGTTCTTGGACGAGATTGGCGAACTGCCCATGGCACTGCAGCCAAAGCTACTGCGTGCCATTCAGGAGAGAAGCGTGCGCCCGCTCGGTGGGCGACGAGAATTGCCCTTCGACGTTCGTCTGCTTGCCGCAACCAATCGCGATCTTGGGCAGGCCTTGAGCGAGGGTAGATTTAGGGAGGACCTGTACTTTCGAATGAATGTTATCGAGATCGACCTGCCTCCACTACGTGCTCGCGGAAATGACCTACTGTTGTTGGCTCAACACTTCATCACCACGTTCGCCAGCCGCGCAAAGAGGGACGTGATTGGAATGACCCCTGAAGCCGCTGGGCAATTGATTCGCTATGAATGGCCCGGAAACGTTCGCGAGTTGGCGAATGTCATGGAGCGAGCGGTTGCGCTCACCAATCAGGACCATATCTCGGTAGCGGATTTGCCCGAACGTATCATTCGCGAAGCGCGCAGCACCCCGCCCGTGAATGATGATCCCTCTCAATTCTCGACCCTTGAGGAAATGGAAAAGCGTTACGTGCTTCAGGTGCTGGAGTTTGTCGGTGGGAGTCGAACCGAGGCAGCACGAATTCTTGGCCTAGATCGCACAACGCTTTGGCGCCGATTGGAGCGCTATGGCGTGGTAAAATCCAACAGCCAGTCGCGAATCGACACCCGAACTCAGGACTGAACGAGATTACGCCCAGACTCAGGCCTTCGGACCCGCTGCGACTGTTGAAACCGTCCCGGTCACAGGAATCGATAGGGGTCCGAGCCTGACGTTGCCGCGTACGTCCCACTTCGTTGTCAGCATTAGATCGTGAGCCCCAATCGTCGCCGATCCATTGGTTAGGGTCCCAGCAAGGTCTGCTTGAAATCCATCGCCTCTGATCGACTGGGGACACTGCTGACCTTGAAGCATCGTTACCATGTTGCCCGCGAGTGCTCCGTGTAGAATGCAAACATGGTTGTCTCGACGGATTTCCAGCGACACCTCTGCGCCTGAATTCCGCAGCAAGGCGCTGAGTTCCGCGTTTACCGTGCGATCGTAAGTTCCAACCGTCGATTCTGCGTGAACGACCGTTTCGGCGCTCAACAAATACTGGCCGCTAATTGCGGACGCACCGCCGCCGGCTGATGACACCGACACCACCGACCCAAGTAAGACACGCCACGGCATCATACTCCCTAAGGATGAGTGCATTGACATCAGTCGTCAATCCAAAAGGCACCGCGTGCGGTCCAATGGGTCCTGAACGGCCGCAGTCATTTGAGGCGACGGCGGTCCGGTCACATTGCGCCCCTGACTGACGCAGTAGGTGGCGCAGTCCGCGGCATGATTTCCAACTGCCTCGACCACGTTGCACGGAACCGTACCATCGGATTGAGGGGTGAGCGGGCGCGGCAAGCAGGAACCCTTCAGCTTGTGCCGCACGGTCCGCTCAAGCCGGTCAGCGCCCAGGGGGCGGCAGTCATCTAGAAGCCGGCGGCCGCACCCCCCCACGGATGGGGCGTATGTTCTGAGAGTCTCGTGCGTCAAGGTCGCTAAGACGGCGAATTCACACATTCAACTTTGCGAGTCGCTTGCGGTGCTCAGACAATAGCCGCGGCACGTCCTCGGCGCTGAGGGTGTGCTCGTCTTTGCAGGCTGCACATTGGACTTTGCTTCCGCGCCGCAGACGCGAAACGACGATGTGCATGGCGCTTTTGCAGGATGGGCACTCGAATTGGACGGAGTCACGGCTGCCCTTGCCTGCGGAATTGCGGGGATCGATTTTCGGATTTGGGTCCATTGCGTATAAACTAGGGGGTGTCCCGGGTTTCTCCTGAGCCGTCCTCTCGTTTGGATTGCACAGGAAGGATGGAAGATCTGCAAATCTTCCGACCTTCCGCACTTCCTGTGCAGTCATCCGAGTTCATCGGACAAGCCCGCATCAATTACCATGGACAGCCCCTGGTACAATGATTCTATTGGGGTGCAAATACTGCTGCAAGGCGTATGGTGTCGGCGTGAGCCGTGGACTACAGAGGTGGCCGCCGGGCCGCCCCCATCTTCATGTTGTGAATGGCGAGGCAAATCGTGCCGTGCGGCCACACCGTCCACCTTGGAATCTATGGCTTGCCGCTGCGGCAATCGCACTCCATTTTGCGTTGCGACCCTTGCTCGACAGTTGGCTGAACGCGTCGAGCGACAAGCTATTCTTTGCGGCCCTGGTCATATTGGCACTGCCGCTGCTTCTTGCAGTCTACGCTTTCTATCGTTCGATACGCGGGAAGCGGCATACATGAGGGATCATGGCTAATAATTCTCATTTCGACTACGAAGGCGCCCGACGCGTCGTGAGACGGTGGCTAATAGGCCTCGCACTCTTGGTCGCGTTCATCGTTGTCTCATTGACGACCATCACAAGAATTGATCCAGCGCACGTCGGCATTCGGGTGAAACTGGCGGGCAGCAATCGCGGTGTTCAAGACATGCCGGTAGTGACGGGTTGGGTTTTCTTCAATCCGCTCACCGAGCAAATCATAGAGTTCCCAACCAGCATCCAGAATGTGGTTTGGGCCCAATCAGTGCATGAAGGGGCGCCGCACGACGAGTCCATTACTTTTTCGTCGAGCGAAGGCGTTAACGTCAATGCCGACATAGGCCTTTCCTTTTCGATTGAACCGAGCAGAGTGCCGCACCTGTACCTGCGTTTCCGCAAGACGGACTTGATGGAATTGGCCAATGGCTACGTTCGCAATTCAATGCGCGAGGCCTTCAGCGATGTGGCTTCTCGCATGCCCGTGCAAGAGATCTACGGCGCGGGCAAGCACAAGTTGGTCGTTGACGTAACGCGCAAGTTGAGTGACGTACTGGGGCCCGATGGCTTCGTGATCGCGCAGTTGACCATCAATGGTGCGCTGCGCTTACCCGAGAACGTCGCCCAGGCCATCAACCGAGCCATGGAAGCTACCCAGAATGCCATTCAAGCCGAGAACCGCGTGCGCCAAGTGCGGGCTGAAGCCGAGCAAAATATAGCGCAATCTCACGGGCAAGCCGAGGCAGCCAGGCAGCGGGCGCAGGGTGAGGCCGACGCGGTCTTGATTCGTGCCCACGCCGATGCAAAGGCCAACGAGATCATTCGACTGTCAGCTTCGGGCACGGTGCTGCAGTGGCGCGCCATCGAGCGATGGGACGGCAAGCTGCCGATGATGCAATCAGGGGACAAATTGCCGCTGCTTACATTCGATGTGCGTGGCCTTGCCGGCAACGACGCTGCGCGTGAAAAGCGTCTTCGCGAATTGTTGGAGGAGACCACTCCCAAAGCCGCGGACAAGGGCAAGGAAGAACCTGCTGCGAGCGCTGAACCAGCCAAGCCACCTGAGCAAAAGGCGGACTTCAAACCCGCCGAAGCGCCCCCCGCAGCGGCGGCCGATACCGCCCCCAAGCAAAAGCCCTAAGCCGCAGATTGCACTTGCGCAGAGCGCCTGAAGTGGCTTTCACTTCGAACTGCCGTGAGAATCTCGTTAGGTGTTGCCGTGTTGGCTCTGGGTTTCGGCTGCAACCATGCCCAGCCGTTGCACCCTTTACCCGCGCAGTCGTCGAAAGCGAGTTCGAAGGGTTGTTCAGATAGCGGCTTGCCCGAGGGGAACGACGAACGCTCGAACGGGCCTACTCCCGATGCGGGCGTTGAGCTTACTTCACGGTTCGACCGTGGCCGCATCCTATACGGCCCGCGGCATCGCAATGGTTCCCGAGGGTGGCAAGTGGCTGTGCATCGATCGCAAAGGGCACCGCCTTGCTGCGATTTTCCCTTTCGAAAACGGCCCAGACTACGTCCGCGAAGGTCTCATTCGCTACCAAGACCGGGGCAAGATCGGGTTCGTTGACGAAGCGTGCAAGATCCAAGTTGCCGCTGAGTGGGATTTCGCATTCCCGTTCAGCGAAGGCCGTGCGGTAGTGTGTCAAGGCTGCAAGGCTCAATCGGACGGCGAGCACTTCATGCAGGTGGGCGGTCAATGGGGCTACATTGATCGAGCGGGAACGGTCGTGGTCCCGCTTCTCTACGATTCCGCCTCGTCTTTCGAGAGCGGGAACGGCACCGTCACGCTGAACGGGGCAACGCTTCGAGTAAATCTGCGCGGGGTTGTGTCGGCACTGGATCCACTGGGCCAAATGCAAAGGCATCACGCCAAGCTGCCACATGGTTGACAACCAGCACGAGGTGCAAGGTTGGTACGCTCAAGGCGAATTGATCGCAGCGGCAACGTGCACCCGCGGACATTAGGGGCCGCAGATTTAAGAGACGGCTCTGGGGCCGAACAGCCGTATTATCGAGGCGTGCACGACTTTGGCCCGTTGATCGGTCCTCTTCCCACAACTTCCTACAAGAGCAGCATGGCAAGGACGCGACCCATCATGAAATATGAACCAGTATTTCATCGTCGCGGCGACTGCAATGCGTCTCCCGGGCGCGCGTACCGCCATGTCAACCAGTCCGTCTCAAGCATCCCTGTCCTTGGTGGTCGGCAATAGCCGACGCGACACCAACGATGAAGAACTCGTACGAGGCCTAGTCGCCGGCGAAGTTTGGGCCATTGCGGAAACTTGGCACCGCTTTGCACCCATGGTGAGCATGATGGCAGAGCGCTGCTTGGGCTCGAGATCCGAAGCAGAAGACATCTGCCAAGAGGTCTTTTGCTGCATGCTGCGCCGAGTAAAGACTTTGCGCAAACCTGACTGCCTGCGCAGCTTCATCTATTCCTTTGCTGTTCGTGCAGTCAGGACTGCGCTTCGTCGTAGGAAGCTGCACAACTGGCTTTCCTTCGAGGAACCTGAAGCGCTCGTGGATCTAAACTCGGAAACTCTGGACGTGGAGTCGCGCGACCTTCTGCGGAGGTTTCACCGTCTGCTCGACCGTCTGGCACCGCGCGATAGGCTCGTGTTCATTCTCAAACGGATGGAATCCATGACGGTGGAAGAGATCGCCCGCACCATGGACATCTCGGAGTCCACCGTCAAGCGATCGATGACCCACGCTTCGGACCGCTTGTCTAGCTGGATGGATGCCGATCCTGGCCTTTGTGGCCTCGTCGATAGACTGCGGGGAGTGCGATGACAACGACTTCTCACGAACCAAAGGTCCCCGGGACGCTCGCCGCACTGACCGAACTAGGACGTGATGGCGTAAAGAGGCCCACTCGGGCCGAGCTCGACCACGGACTGAATATGCTCTACGCGCGCATCGCGTCTGGCCGAGTTCGCCGAAGGGGACTAGTTCGTGGGTCGATCATCGGAGCGGCGGCGGTCATGACAACCCTGGTGGTCCTGCACTTCACGTCAGTCGCCCGCAGAGCCGCGTCCGTTTCCGTGCGAGCGCTTACGTACCAAATCGAGGGGGGCAGTGTCCTCGAAGGAGGCTACCTGCGCGAGTCTGGCCACGCCGGGATGAAGTTGCTGTTCAACGAGGGAAGCACGTTCGTTCTCATGCCAGGGACTCGCGGGCGGCTTCGCGCAGTCAACAAAGAAGGTGCCCGCCTAGCCATCGACAATGGAACGGCTTCATTTCAAATAACGCCGAGCAGTGAACGGCGTTGGTGGGTCGAGTCCGGTCCGTTCTTGGTCACTGTGAAGGGAACCACCTTTGTCGTTTCTTGGGAGCCGTCGAGCGAGCGTTTCGAGCTCAGACTTCAACAGGGCAATGTCGTAGTCAGCGGCCCGGTTTCTGGCGGCGATCTAACGTTGCGGGCGGGTCAGCGGCTGGTTGTGAATCTTTCAAAAGCCGAGGCCTTGATTACGGAGGAGCGACCAGAGGAAACCGTCGGCGACTCCGCCGGCACTCCCGCCCCGTCGGTCCTGACACCGGTTGTCCCGCAATTGTCGGATGCGCAACCGAAACTTGCTGCACTGCCCCCTGCCCAAGCTCAGTCCACGGGTGCCAATATCCAGGGCGAGCGCCACTGGGCTCAAGCATTGGCGGGTGGGCACTGGGACCGCATCCTCGAGGAAGTCGAACGTACCGGCGTGGATGCCGCTCTGAACGGAGCTTCAAGCGAGGACCTGTTCGCGCTCGCTGACGCCGCTCGGTATCGCCGTCGCACTGATTTGGCGCGCGAAGCGCTGCTGGCGGAGCGCCGGCGCTTCCCGAATTCGCCTCGCGCAATCGACGCGCTGTTCTTACTCGGTCGCGTCGAGGAGGCTCGTGGCAGTGGGATGGCCCGATCGATCGCGTGGTATGACGAGTATCTGGCCCGGGCACCCACGGGTAGCTACGCGGCGGAAGCGCTGGGACGCAAGATGATCGTTACCAAGGAGGCCGGTGGGGCGGTACAGGCGCGGGCCATTGCCGAGGAGTATCTTCGCCGATTCCCCAAGGGGAGCTACGCTGGAACAGCGCGTGCCTTGCTTCGCGTGCCCTGATCGGTTCCCGTGGATCGTCTTCGCCTCGCCATCGCCACGTTGATTCTGCTGCTCTGGGCGGCATCCGCGAACGCAGGAACTGTCGCTATCGTGCAGCCGCCCAGGCCTACTGCAGACCTTACCGAAACGGTGTCGCGTCTACAGGGCGAATTGATATCAGTGGGACTCGAAGTCAGGATGATTGCCCCGCCGGCAAACCGCAGTCCTGACGGGTCCGATTCGCGACCTTGGGTGGAGGGGATAGCGGCTGAGGGTGGGATCGATGCGGTGATCGACGTCGCTGGCGACAATGCACCCGTTTGGGTTGACGTGTGGGTCATCGAGAAGTCACCACGAAGAATCGAGCTCTGGAGAGTAGCCAACGAACCTACCACAGCGAACGCTTCGGAGCGGCTTGCGATTCGCGCCATCGAGGTCCTGCGGTCGAGCTTTCTCGCAAGTGACATGTCCGGTAAAGAACAGCACGGTGAGCCGATTACGAAACCCACTGTCAACTCGCCACTGCGGACTTTACCCGACGAATCGACGAGGCGCCCCGAGCGAATTGGCCTCGGGCTGGGCGCGGCCGTGCTCACCAGCGTGGACGGTGTGGGCCCTGCAATCTTGCCCGTCGTGCATTTCGACGCAAAAGCACGCGCCTGGCTAGGACTGCACGCGGAGCTAGCGGGCTTTGGCAGTCGTCCTACGGTAGCGACCACGGCAGGCAATGCCCGGGTCGCGCAACAGTATGGCATCTTCGGCGGATCCTACCGGTTTCACTCGGACCAAGGTCTAAGCCCTTTCGTTGCTCTTTCAGCGGGAGCGCTTCGCACTTCGGTGCAGGGCGAGGCGGACGCTCCAAGACAGGGACACGCCGCGACCCAATGGTCGTTCTTGTTAGACGCAAGCGTAGGGGCTGGGCTGCACCTGCCGGGTCGCTACTACGTGAGCCTGGCCGGGCATGTGCAATTGGCTGAGCCCTACGTGGCCATACACATCATGGACGCAATCGTCGCAACGTCTGGACGACCCAATCTCGCCCTAACGCTGACTATCGGAGCGTGGTTATGACGTCGCGTGGGTGGGTCGTGCTACTCGGCATGCCGGGCGTTTTGTTCGGCAACAGTGCTTGCTCGCGCGCCGATTTGTATGCCATAACGCAGGCCGACTCTGGCGACCAAAACGAGCAACCAGCACCGGACCCGTGTACATCGCCCGCGTTACAAGCGGGAGACACGAGTATCACGCTGCAAGTCGGCTCGCTTAGCCGGACCTACGTGTTGCACGTGCCCTCGACGTACGATGGCACCAAGCCCGCGCCACTGATAGTGGACTTTCATGGAATAGGCGGCACGGGCTGGGGTGAATTGTCGAGCTCAACCTACCCCGCCGCAACCGATCCCGAAGGGGTGATCTTGGCGTTCCCAGACGGCGAGGAAGGTCCGATCGGCACGGGCTGGAACTTTGGGCCTTGCTGCGTTGCGAATGTCAACGACTTCGGCTTTGTCAAAGCCATGGTGACCCAGATCCGCGGGACTGCCTGCATCGATCCCTATCGCATTTATGCCGTCGGCGTTCTGACCGGTAGCGGCATGGTCTACAAGCTCGCCTGCGATGCAGCCGACCTATTCGCTGCGGTGGCGCCCTCTGCGTTCGATCTTGTGCAGGAGACCGTGAACGACTGCAAGCCATCGCGCCCAATCTCGGAGATCTCGTTCCGCGGCACTGCAGACACGCACGTGCCTTATGCTGGCGGCCCGAGTTCGTTGGTCCCCGGCATGCCGATCACGTTCCTTGGCGCCCAAGCGACATTCGAGAAGTGGGCCCAAATCAATCAATGCACGGGCGCCGCGTCGCCCGAAGATAGCAACGGATGCTCGTCCTATTCCGGCTGCGCTGACGGCGTTGAGGTGATCCTCTGCACGGCGCAGGATGGCCCGGCCGAGCCAGGAGATGCCGACATTGCTTGGCCGGTGCTCAAGCGCCAACCCCTTTAGTCGTCGCACCGGCGTATGTTCCTTTCGCGCCGTGTGCCGGGTCGGTCCCCGGAACACCATACGATTCGCGTGCTAGTGTCGCCAATAACAGAATTTTCTGCCACGGCGGCACGTGGCTACAAGTGGGCCCAAGACAAAAGAATGCGGCGTAGGCTGAACCACGTCGCTTTTCTGAACCAGTTCGAGGGAAACCCGTCAACTGCGAAACGGGTTTCGAGGCCAAGCTGTATGCCCGATACGATTACGAGGAGCACGTCCATGAGAATTGAGCACTTGTCACCAACGATGTTTCTGGCTGCAATTCTAGGGTTCGCCAGCGCGGGCTGCAGCGGTACACCTGTTGGTGTCGATAACAGCGTAGGAGGTGGCGGGTCAGCCGTTGGTGGAGCCGCTGCGGGCGGGACCGCCGGAGCGGGGCAGACCGATACCGGTGGGGCGCCAGCCCTCGGGGGTGCGCCAACCACAGGCGGCCGAAATGGGACAGGCGGAATGCGGGCCACGGGCGGAGCGGCCGCTACCGGCGGGTCCTCTGTCATCAGCAGCGGAACGTGCACCGCGTCTACAAACACGGGCAAGAGCGTAACGGGCAGTGGGCCCCACAAAGTCGTGATCGAGACGAATTCCGGCACCGGCATCAGCACGGGCACCATCTATCGGCCTTCGGACCTAGGTGGCACGGAGAAGTACCCGATCTTTGTCTGGGGAGAGGGTGGCTGCTCTCAAGACGGCCTGTCAAACCAGGCGGCCATGGGCGAGATCGCCTCCTACGGATACTTCATCATCGCAGACGGCACGCCGGGCGGCACTGCCGCAGCCGGCAGCGGCGATGGAGCGCCGCTGCTCGCGTACATCACCTGGGCCATCGCCGAGAATGGCAAGCCCTGCAGCGCGTACTATCAGAGCATGGATACGACGAAGATCGCAGCCGACGGGTTCTCGTGCGGCGGATTGATGTCGGAGAATGCCTCTGGCGATTCCCGCTTCACGGCCATCGGGATCACTAGCAGCGGCCTATTTAGTGCAGATCAGACTTTGTACAAGAAGATCCACACGCCGTTTAAGATCCTGCTCGGTGGCTCCACCGACATAGCGTACACGAACGGCGAGCGGGACTACACGAACATCGCGGCCCTTGGGATTCCGATCCTATTGCTCAGCAAGGACGGCGCTGGCCACGGAGGGGATTTGTTTCAGGCCAAGGGGGACTTCAACACGATCAATCTAGCCTGGCTGAACTGGCAACTCAAGGGTGACACTACGGCAACGGGCGAGGCCCTTCTCGTTGGCTCAAGTTGCAAGTATTGCAACGCCAGCGGCTGGGAATTCAAGTCGGCGAACCTGCCGTAGAGCGCGCGCGGCGGTGCCGGACCTCGGAGTGTGTAATTTTTTGGCACGTCGGCACTTGGCTACAAGTGAGCCCAAGACAAAAAAATCGCCTGCGCCCGGTCTGGGCCATGTCACTTTTTTGGACCAGTCCGTGTGGATCCTGGCGACTGCGGCAGGAAGCCCCTGGTATCGGACCCAAGGGAGGAGTGCATCCATGAGAACAGAGCATCTGCCTATTTTTACGCTGGTCGCCGGTATTCTGAGCGTCACGCTTGGCGGCTGCGGCGGGTCGGAGCCGGGCTCAGCAGGTGGCGGCGGCACCACCGGGGTCGTTGAAGCCACCGGCGGAGTGGTCGCCAACGGAACTGGAGGCTCGATCACCACGGGCGGCGCTGGACCAACCGCAACCGGAGGAACGACCGCCAATGCCACCGGTGGCGCGGCGACGACCGGTGGCTTACCGCCAACGGGTGGGGCGCCGCCAACGGGCGGGACGAAAGCCGGCACCGGCGGCAATGCGGCGGGCGGCTCTTCGACTAAGGGTTCTGGTGGCGCCATCCAAACCGGTGGCGCGATTGGCACAGGCGGTGCGATTACCGGGGGTCGCTCGGGTGGAATCGCAGGAGCAGAAACGGGCGGCAGCCGCGAAACGGGTGGTAGCGCCAATGGCGGTATGACGGCGGGCGGGCGGCTCGGCACCGGTGGAACGAGTGGCGGCTTGACGACGGGTGGGCGGCTCGGGACGGGTGGTTCGGGCGGCGGCGCGACAACCGGCGGCAGCATCAGCACTGGTCCGTGCACGGCGACAGCGTCAAAGACAGCGAGCGTGACTGCGTCGGGAACTGGGACGCATCAGGTGGTCGTCGAATCGAATTCGGACATCAGCCTGCGGGACCATCTACCGGCCTAAAGATCTGGGTGGTACTGAGAAGTACCCGATCTTTGTCTGGGGAGAGGGTGGCTGCAGCAGAAGTGGTACGTCGAACACGGCGGCCATGGGCGAGATCGCCTCGCACGGATACTTCGTCGTCGCCGACGGCCCGCCGACCAGTGGTGGTAATTGCGCCAGTATCTCCATGCCCAGTACGACAGCGGACCTTCCGAACATGGCCAAGCCCCTGCTCGACTACATCACCTGGGCCATTGCCGCAGAACAGCATGTCCTGCAGCGCGTATTACAACAGCATCGATACGACGAAGATCGCAGCCGATGGGTTTTCGTGCGGCGGATTGATGGCGGAGGGTACCGCTGGCGATCCGCGCATGACGGCCTGGGGGGTCACCAGCAGCGGTCTGACAAGTCCCGATCAGACTTTCTACAAGACGATCCACACGCCGGTAAAGATCCTGCTCGGTGGCTCTGGCGACATCGCGTACACGAACGGCGAGAGGGACTACACCAATATCAGCGCCCTTGGGATTCCGATCTATCTTGTTCAGCAAGGCCGGCGCCGGCCACGGAGGGGATTTGAGCGCTAGCCACGGCGGGGACTTCACCAAGGTCAACTTGGCCTGGCTGAACTGGCAGCTGAAGGGTGACACAACAGCGACGGGAAAAGGCTTTCTCGTTGGCTCAAGCTGCACCTTCTGCAGCGACAGCACCTGGGAAGTTAAGTCAGAGAACCTGCCATAGACGCAGCTCGGCCCTCGGCGACCGCAGCACGATACTTGCCGCTCACTGCGACCTGTAGGCTTCTGCCATACGCAACATGTCCGCTGCTGCCGAGTAGTCTGGTCTAATCTCCAGGGCTTTCTTGTACTGCGCGATGGCTTCGTCGACCCGGCCTATCATGAGCAGGGCGCCTCCCAAGTTTGCGTAGGCCAAGACGTATTCTGGAGCTAACTCAACGGCCTTTTGGAAGTGGGGGACGGCCTCCGTGGTTCGGCCGAGATACATCAGAGCCAGGCCGAAGTTGTTTTGCCCAAAGGCGTAGTCGGGCTGCAGCCACAATGCCTTCTGGTATTGCTCGGCAGCCTCCTCGGGCCGGCCCTGGTGCAGCAATGCCAGGCCGAGGTTGTTCATCGCCCTCACAAAATCAGGCTTTAGCTCAAGGGCCTTGCGGTACTCAGCTATCCCCTCTTCCGTCCGGCGCTGGTTCATCAGGACGAAGCCAAGATCGTTGTGGGCCTCGGGGATGTTCTGGTTTTGCGCCAGGACGTAGCGGAACAAGGTCTCGGAATCGTGCCACAACTTCGACTGCTGCCAGCTCAGGCCAGCGAGCAACAGCAGGATTGATGCCAGCCCAGCGGACAGCAGATAGCGGTTCTGTGTTCGCATCCAGCGCAGTCCCACCAACACCGCCGCACCCCACAGCACGGCCCACGCCATGCACGGTAAATAAGTGTAGCGATCGGCCATGAGCAGGGTGCTAACCCAACTTCCGCAGTTAGGCGGGCCAAGTAACTTTTTTCGGGTGGTTTGGACGTCGCGACAAAGTCTAAGTGTCGAGAATCAGATCGACGTGGATGGCGATTGGAGCGCGAGAGGCCGTGTAGTGCCAACCAAGTGGGTTGTCGTAGAACGCGCGGTGTGAGATTTCCATGCCGGAGCTCACGGCATGTATCTGCGGCACACGACGGTCAAGAAAGGGGGAAAGGTTCACACCTATTGGCGTCTCGTGCGCTCGGTGCGTCAGGGTCGGAAGGTCAAACAGCAGGTCGTGGCTCATCTGGGAGAGCTCGATGCCGAAGGTCGCGCCCAAGCCGCAGCATTGGCGCGCGAGATGATGGGAGAAGCGGAGCAGGTCGATCTATTCGAAACGCCGAAGGGAGAGGCCGACGCGATACCTGTGCGCGTCGAGCAGGTGCGCACGGAACGAGGGCGACGCTTCGGAGACGTATGGTTAGGCCTGAAGTTGTGGCAGGCGCTGGGGCTGGAGCAGTTCTGCCAGGAGCACATGCCCCGGGGGCGCGAGGTTGTGCCATGGGCGACCATGGCGGCGATCCTGGTGATTGCTCGGTTGTGCGAGCCATCCAGCGAACTGCACATCGCGGAGGACTGGTACCGCAAATGCGCACTGGAAGACCTGCTGGGCGTTCGCGGGGACCAGGTCAACGATGACCGCCTTTATCGCTCATTGGACCAGCTTTTGCCGCATCGCGATGCGCTTCAGGTGCATCTCAAGAATCGGCTCGGCGAGCTCTTCGAGCTCGACTACGACTTGATGCTCTATGACGTAACGAGCACCTACTTCGAGGGGCAAGCCAACGGCAACACAATGGCCAAGCGAGGGTACAGTCGAGATCATCGTCCCGACTGCAAGCAAGTCTGTATCGCATTGGTGGTCACACGTGAAGGCATGCCAGTCGGCTACGAGGTATTTGACGGCAATCGAGTGGACGTGACGACCGTCGAACAGATCGTGGACACGATGGAGGGGCGCTACGGCAAGGCCGGAAGGGTCTGGGTGATGGACCGTGGAATGAGCAGTGCATCTAATATCCGGTGGTTGCAGCGAACCGAGCGTCGCTACCTGATCGGAGCCAGCAAGCAAGAACTGAAGAAATTCGAGCGCGAGTTGATTGACACCCGGGATTGGATGAAGGTGCGAGACGACGTGGAGGCCAAACTCTGCACCGGACCGGATGGCACCGAGACGTTTGTCATCGTGCGCTCGGCAGAGCGGCGCGAGAAGGAACGCGCGATGCACGAGCGATTCGCCACACGCATCATCGAGGGCCTCTTGAGCCTGCAGCGGCGGCTTGAGAAGGCGAAAAGGCCTATTGATCGCGGTCCGCTGGAGCGACAGATTGGCAGGCTGCTTGGCAAGAACTCGCGAGCTGCCGGCAAGTTCTCTGTGCAGGTCGTTGACGACAAGCACGCTGCCGCAAAACTTCGTCTAGCGTGGTCCGAACGCACCGAGTGGGACGAGTGGGCGCAGCAAAGCGAGGGCTGCTACCTGCTTCGCACCAACGTACACGACTGGACGCCCGATGAACTCTGGCGGACCTACATCCAACTGACCGATGCTGAAGCGGCCTTTCGAATCCACAAGACTGATCTGTCGATCCGACCCGTCTGGCATCAGATGACCAACCGAGTCCTTGCGCACATCTTCGTCTGCTTTCTGGCGTACGTCATGTGGAAGACATTGGAGCAATGGCAGAAGCGCGCAGGACTCGGCAATAGCCCGCGAACGATTCTAAAAGAACTCCGTGCCATTCAAAGCACAGACGTCGTCTTGCCAATCGCTACAGATCAAGTTCGCGAGCTGCGAATACGTTGTGTCGTCAAGCCTGACGATGCCGCGTGTCACTTGCTGGATCGCATGGGGTTACGCCTGCCAGAGCGGGTGCGCCCTGCGATTTCGGCCACGCGGATGTAGTGACAACTTTGGAGGCTAACCCATTGAATTTACTTGATCAGACCCCTCCAACTGCGGAAGTTGGGCTAAACGAGATTAGCCCCAACACCGGCAACAGAGTGACGACGTAATAGGTCCACGCGGCAAGTCCACCAGGCCATTGGCGGCGCTGGTTCAGCAGCACGGCAGTAAGCCCCAGCACGAGCCCAGTGCTGGCGGCGACGGCGGTTGGGGGAAGCCGAAGATCCACGGGGACCGGATAGATTGGCATGAGCTGCACCGGGGCCATCGTCTTGCCAAAGTAGAAGGCAAGGCCGTAAAAGGCCTGCTGAATTCGGAAGCCCAGGCTAAGGGGCTGGAGTACCGTGGTTTGATCCCGCGCTACCAGGCTGATGATTCCCGCTGCCAAAGCCACCCCGAGCAGTGGTAACTTCTCTAGCCAGACCCGCCGTTGCTGCGGCTGCAGCCACTGTCTCATACCCCCTGAAAGCCGGCGTAGCGGATAATAGTCCAGTATTAGCAACGCGATCGGGAGAGTGATGCCATTGACCTTGGAGAGCATCGCGGCTGCGAAGAGCGCGGTGCATCCCACAAGCCAGCGGCGGCGCCGCGCCGCGTCGGAGCAACCTTTCAGGTAGCAGAGAATTGCAAGCAAGTAGAACGCGGCAGCTTGCAGATCGTGCTGGCCACTGAGCCATGCAACGGACTCCACGCGCAAGGGGTGCAAAGCGAAGAAAAGCGCGGCAAAGGCAGCGGCGAGCGGCAGGGCCGTGGCGTCGTCGCGCCCCGGAGCAGCCACGCGCAGCAGTCGCGCTGCCACGAAATAGAAAAGGACCGCATTCAGAACATGGAAGGCCAGGCTGGTGGCATGATAGCCAAAGGGTTTCATGCCCCAGATCGAGTAACCGAGGCCGGAAACCAGCCAACTCAGGGGCTGGTAGTTGCTCATGTGCAGGGTGGTGAACATCCAGCGCAGGTTCTGCCAGCTGAGGCCGCGGAAATGGGGATTGTTGAGGAAGTTGGCGTCGTCGTCCCAAGCGACGAAATCGGCGTGCAGTGTGGGCCAGAACGCCGCCAGGACGGCCAACGGGATCAGGACCAGGATCAGGCGCTTGACCAGGACCACGGGAATCGTCAAGTGGGAGTTCTTCATGCCGTGACGCGAGTAATGTATCACGTCCGTCGGGGCTTGTGGTCTGAACGCGCCAAAATCTAAGTGCAAAGAAGACGACACACAGTGGCTACTGGCCAAGACGTGGTTCTTGTGAGTAGTGTACTCGGGCGCCACAAGGTCTGCGCGAGGTTCGCTTAACTGCCGCGCTGCTACTCGACACAATCCAAGAAGAAGTTATAAGGAAGGGTCGATGGCAATTATCGCAGCATCAATACTGGACGCTGACTTCGGAAATCTTAGGGTTGAAGTCGATCGCGTTGCCCAAGCTGGAGTTGACATGTTCACGCTGGACATCACGGACGGGTCCTTTGCCCCCCGCATTACGTTCGGGGACTATGCCGTGACGCGCATTCGTGGTTGGACGGACCTGCCGCTTGAAGTCCATCTGATGATTGAGGAACCTGAAAGGTCCTTTGAGAACTTCCTCGATACTGGCGTGGACCTTGTTATGTTCCATTGGGAGGCGACCAAGCGGCACGGCACCATTATCTCAGCGGTCCATGAACGGAACAGGGCTGTCGGGATGGCTCTGTTGGCTGGGACGCCTGTCGAATGTGTGTTTGACTGGGTCCGTGAGCTTGATGTGGTGAACTTCTTGACGGTACCCGTAGGTTTTGGCGGTCAGAAGTCTGCCCCCGACACGACACAGAGAGTCAAGCGCTTGCGCGAGTTTGCCAAAGAGGTGAACCCAAACTTAGTGATTGAAATTGACGGCGGTGTCAAGCCACACAACGCGGCAACGTACGCTGACGCGGGTGCGGACATGCTTACAGTTGGGACGGGCATCTATCATGCGCCAAATGTGGAAGAAGCGGTTCGCCGGCTGCGCGAAGAAACAGCTGGAACTCGGGATGAGCTGGCGCGGCATCGTGGAGCCGCGTTCCTGAATCGGCGACCGTTGTCTGCCGCGGAAGCGGTCCGACGCGACCAGCACTTTCGTTACCTGGAAGAAACTCTCCACGTTAGGTTGGACGAACAACATTGATGAAGGCAGGCTCAACCAACGGGGGGCGTGATATGCCTTCGGTGAAAGCAGCTCCGAAGTGGTCGTTATTGTTCGACGAGCCTGACGTTGTCCAGGCACATCTCACCCATGCCCGTTCCAATATCGAGCGGCCTTACCGAGACAACGCGAAGCGTGAGCTGATCAGTGGCGGGAACGTAGTAGCCAGAGAAACTTCCGTACTCCGGCACCGCCAGCGTGCCTGATGTGTGCGACGCCATCAAGGTCCCGTCAATGTAGAGTTGAATCGTTTGTGCGACCCTATCTTGGCCAGGGATCTGGGCTTCTCTAAGCAAATAGTCCGCGTAGAACGCATACTTCACGCCTGCCTTGACGACGATGGCTTGTTCGAAACCAAGCTCGATGCCACTGCCGGTTTGGACGAATGCGCAGTAAACGCCTCCATGCGCAACCGGGTTGACGCCCGCGTCCTCAAAGAGCTGGTCAGGCATCGCCGCGTAGGCGATGGCCATGGGGTGCACGAAGGGTCCAGTTCCGACCGTGGTCCATCCGTCGAGCGTTCCATTTTCGAAGTCCCCATTGACGACGTTGTTGGCCAGCCGACAATGGGGCGTGCAGGGCAGCATAGAGATATCACCGGCGGTGTCGCACTCCTCGTAGTCGGGCTGCACGATGCCGTCGCCGCAGAAGGGGCCATACGTGCATTGCGGAGTACACCCGCCGTATCCGCCGTCGTTGATTCCGTCGTCACATTGCTCGCCCGGGTCCACCTTGCCGTTGCCGCATACAATCGGGATGAGGTTTTCGCAGACTTCCTTGCGGCAGTGCGCGTCGCAACCGTCTAGTGGCGTCGAATTGCCGTCGTCGCACTGCTCGTATTCATCAACGACGCCATTGGGACAAGTGCCCTTGGGTTCAAGCTGGCAGTACTTGCTACAGCCGTCGTCGTCGTTGAGGTTGCCGTCGTCACAAGTTTCTCCCACTTCGACCATGCCGTTGCCGCAGAAACACGGCACGTCCGCAGCGCAGCAAATACGCCCATTGATCGGGGGCCACTGCGGACAGAGAGCATTCCAGTTTAGTTCTAGACAACATTGCGCGTTGCAGCCGTCGCCCGGCAAGCGGTTGCCGTCGTCGCATTGCTCGCCGTCGTTGACCCGGCCGTTACCGCAGCTAGCGAACCGTTCAGGACCGTAATGACACGATTCGTCACAGCCGTCGCCCGGCGAGCGGTTGCCATCGTCACAGTCCTCACCGGGGTCCAGCTTGCGATTGCCGCATAGCGAGTTCTGCGTCGTTGTGGCCCCTGCGGTGCCACCCGTTAGCGCGGCATAGCCACCCGTTGGCGCAGTGTGCCCACCCGTCGCCGCAGCGTGGCCACCCGTTAGCGCGACATAGCCACCCGTTGGCGCAGCGTGACCACCCGTTGGAGTATTGGAAGCCGAGCTCGTTCCACCCGTGGCCGTGACCGGAGGCTGGGATTGAATCGCACTGCCGCCACCCAAATCAAGCGCCGACCTTCCCCCACAAGCGGCCAAAAGCGTCAGGCTTGCAACGGACTTCAAGCGAAGCCCAGCTAGCCGTCGTGTTGGTCGCATTGCCCACGCGCGTTGTCGCAAACTCATGGCAAGAACCCAAGAATAGCGCATTTTCTTGGGAGTGACTAATTCTGGCGTGACGGCACACAACCGGCCACTGCGCCCCTCGCCCAAGCCGAGTCTGGCAACCGTGCGCACCCGCCAAGGCGAGGCGGGGCGAGCCTACTGAATTATGCAGTAGTAGGTGTCGGTATCCAGCTCGCCGGAGCCAGTGAACACTTCCGTCCCCGACTGGATGCTGCTCAGGTACTTCGAACCCGTCATCGAACCACGCGTGACCAGATCGTTGAGGAAGTCCATGAGGTTCAGCGTTGCCGAGGTCGTATTGCTCGAGCGCACGTAGGAGTAAACGTTCCAACGTCCGTTGTTACCGCTGTGAAGATCCCAGGAGGTGCCAGCCAGCGTCACCGTAGCTTGCGTGCCGCCGATGGGCGCGGCGCCCCCCGAGGTGTACAGCCAAATCATGATCTCGTCGGTTGGGTCGTCGTTCGTGCCCGGGCTGGCAATCGAGTGTGCGAACAAGTCGTAGGAAACGTCGATGGTTTGACTTGTGGGGACGCTGAAGGTCCAACCACACGTAATGTTCTTGTTCGCCGAAAGCTGAACGGGCAGGCCTGTACCGCTTGCCACCTTCCAACCCCACTGCCAACCGAGCACGACGCTGGCGTACGACTTCACTTGGGAGGCAGAGCCGCCGCTCCAGTTCCAACTCGTGCCCCAACCGATGGTATTTCCCGAGCTGCACGTGTCCCAGATTGACTGCGAACCCGACGCGCCGGACGCGCCCCATTCATTGTTGTTGATCCAGTATTTGCCAAGAACAATCGAGGCGCCAGACGTGCTCGTCGAGTCTTTCTTGGGCATGCTCGAAGTGCAACTGCTGGCCTGGCAACTACCCGCCGAACAAACCCCACTGCAAGACTTACCGCAACCTCCGCAGTTGGCGACATCGATCTGCGGGTTCACGCATTGCCCGCTGCAATTCGTGTAGCCACTGGGGCATTGGCACACGCCTGCCTGGCAAGTCTTCGCGTTCGTGCAGCCGTTGCCGCACGTGCCGCAGTTCGCGTTGTTCGTCTTCGTGTCAAAGCATCCGGTGCCACACAAGGTTAGACCGCTGGTACATGCGGTGGTCGTGTTCCCGATGAATTGAATGTCGTCAACGGCTAGGCTAAGAGCAGAAGGGGCCGGCGTACAGTTTGCACCCGTGCTGTCGCAAGTGTAGTTGAGCGGCACGTTCCAACTCAGACCCGTGATCTTGTCGCCGGTTGCCGCAACGGTCGTACCGTTGGCTTGGCCCGCGGTAAACGTGCTCCAGGGAATCAAGACTTGGCTCCATGTCGAGGTGACGGGGACGTCAACCGCGGGGCCCGCGCAAGTGCCGCTGGTGCAGGTTCCGCCACCATGACTGTCGGTCGAATCCGGGGCTGATGTGCCTTCGGTCGCCAGCATGAAATTCACTTTGGTCGTCGGGACCGTGCCCTGGACGTAGAACGAAATGCCCTGATAGGCCGACGCATCGATGCAACCCATCCACATGCCCATCTGGCCTCCCCACTTCGACGCTTGCGTATTGGAAATACTCGCCGCGTACTTGCTGCTGGCGTTTCCAGGACTGATCAGACTCAGGGTCTGCGAACCGGTTCCGTCGCTCGAGTTGTAAAGCCCCGCGTACACGGCTCCCGTCGCGCCTGCGGCGGCGTTGAACGCCCAGGTCCAACTCGTGACGGCCGTCGTACCGTCGTACGACTCGAAATCGGCAAGCAGTGGATTGGTAATGATGGTCTTTGTGTAGCAATCCTTGACCTTCTGGCACACGCCAGCAGTGCAGACGCCGCTTGCGCATGCGGTTGCGCAGGTGCCACAGTGATTCGCGTCGCTCTTCGTGTCAGTGCAGGCACCGCTGCACGCGGTCTGCCCCGAGGGGCACGCGCACACGCCCGCCGAACACGTGGCACCAGTGGCACACACGGTGGCGCACGTGCCGCAATGAGCCGGGTTCGTTTGGAAATCAGTCGTCTGCAAGCACACGCCGCTACAGAACGTGGAGCCGCTGGGACATTGGCAGGCGCCCGCTACGCAGACCTGGCCACCCGTACACGTCAGTGTGTCACACGTAGCCGTACTGCTGCTGCCGGCTGCGCTCAAAACGCCGCCCGTTGCAGCGCCTCCCGCAGTCGATTTCGTTCCACCCGTCGCAGGATTCGTCCCGGTAGCGCCCCCCGACTTGGTTCCGCCCGTCGTTGGATTGACGCCTCCAACACCCGTTGCGTTCGTGCCGCCAGCGTCCGCACCTCCCGTTGGAACGCTGGTGCTCGTAACGTTACCGGCAGTACCACCGGTTGTGACTCCCGCACCTCCGACGCCGGGCGCTACGCCGCCGGTCGCGTTCGGCAATGGTCCCGTTGTGCTCTTCGCCGACGTGCCGCCGTTACCAACCTGTCCACCCGTGGCCGCCGTCAACGTGCCAGCGGCTCCCGAATTCCCAGGCGGACCTGACGACGGCGTCGAGCCGCTGCAACCTACCGCCAAGGCGGCAGCAAGGATCAAAGACGAATTGCACAAAGTCCTCAACGTTTGCGTTTTCACACACAACCTCCGGCCGCTGACGCATTTCTCGGTGCTTGGAAGGACAGCGATTCTCTCATACGGCGCAGCCGGAATCGTATCTATATCTGGCCAAAATTGGTACCGATAACAGCACAATTATCGGAAATTACGCTGAAGGAATCGTATTCAGAAGTGGCTGGAACCGCCGCAGCGCGTACCGCGCCGCCGCAGGCGTAGCCTGACAACGAAAGAATCAGGGTCAGCGGGCCACTCACAGATCGCTTCGAAAGATGGCCCAGCTGGAGAAGGCGTAGTTGTCAGCGCATCCTCCCCCCCGTGGCCTGGTCCGCGCAACCGATTGCGTATGCGGTGTACGAGACAGAGCCAGCCTGGAACGTACCGTGTTCGCCGGTGGCGAGTTCGACGCTCGTGGTACCCGTAGAGCGAATCTTGCGAGCCACGAAGCACGAGTTCGTGCAAACCGCGGTTGCCGGTTCCACGCTGATCCCTGCGTCACTAAGCGATGAGGAAGACGCCTTCGTACCCCCCATATTCCAGTCAACCGAAAGAATGACGCCGTTCTCGTCGCGCAACTCGAGCCCGGAGTGACCGGAGTAACCGGTGTCCATCCGCGGCGTCACGACGGCTTGCACGTTCTTGCCCAGAAGTGAATCAATCGGTGGCGCCTGAGTGTTGTAGCCCAGATAGATACCAAGTTTGATTTGAACGCTGTCGGCGGTAGTCAACGTGAAGCCAAGCTGGGCCGAGCTGGTACAGTAATCGGAAAAACTCGAGGGAACCTCCACCGACGTTACAACACCGCTGTAGGTGGTCGTCGATCCACTCACAAGCGGCGTATCCTCGGACGAGCAGACTCCCGACCAGGAGCCCACGTAAAAGTCTTGACTACAGGTGCCAACCCCGACGTCCCGCCAGTTCCTGGCGCGCCGCCGGTCGCCGCGTTGGTGCCACCAATCGAGGTTCCGCCCGTTGCGTCACTTGAGCCTCCCGTCGCATTACCCCCTGTCGCACCGCCTGTCGCCGCGCTGCTGCCCCCGCTCGGTGCACCGCCCGTGGCGCCACCGCTGCTCGACATGCCACCCGTCGCGTCACTCGCTGTCGCGCCGCCGCTCGACTCGCCCCCTGGTGCACCACCCGTTGCGGCGCCTCCGCTCGACGTGCCACCGGTCGCGTCACTCGCCGTCGCGCCGCCGCAAGCGCTGACCAACCAACCGCACGCGAAAATATAGGCAAGTACTCGCATAAGCTCCCTTTCTGATGATTATCTTACCATTCACGGCAACAAGACGAAAGCGAAAACGGGGCACACGTCGCAGCCAACCTTGCCCGTGCCGCAGCGGCACAAAAGCTAGCACTCAACTGTGTGCGCTGTGTGACGGTGGACGGGTCAACGCCGTCCAATCCGCGGTCAGTAATAGAGATGAAATGCGCCGCTCGCGTGGAGCAACGCGATCGTATAGAGCGTGCCGTCGTAGTAGCGCCATTGCCCGCTCGGAATAGCCGCCGACCAGAGCCTCTGCACGAAGGTCTTGCCGGATGACGCAGGCAAGCCGAAGCCCAGCAGAGCGTCGCACGACAATTGGGCCGTGGAGCTACTGCCGTTCGCTTCGTGCGCCCCATACTCAGATGCGTACGTTTGGGTCTGCCAGGTGTCGGCGTTGAAGAAGTTGTGGTCCGACATGATGTTCGCGACGCAGCGCAATTTATCGTCCCCAGACGAATTCGTCGTCTGACCTGTGAAGGAAGACTGGTCGCCAATGACGCCGTTTGCGTCCGCCGCGTTGTGGAAGAACGTACGCCCCGCCGAAACGGCGGCATTCCAGAAATCTGCGTTGGCGGTGTCGAAGCATGCCCACGTCTGATAGAACGCTGGCAAGTCGTACGAGCCGTCGGTGCCGTTGCTGGAGGTGCCTGCGTAGTACCGGACGAGATGGTAGCTGGAGTCGAAGTCCGACGTCCGGACCATGTTGAGAACCGCTTGGGCCTCGGTCTTGTAGTTGTACTTCCCCGACGTGTCTCCCCAGCGATTGTGGGCAAAGACGAGCGCGGCCGCAAACCACTCATCACCGTCCGGAGCCCCGCCGGACTTTCCATTTGACCCGCCGCTCGTTGCCACGGACCAGGTGATCGAGGAGATACTGCTACCGGACGCCTTGACCATGTGATTCTTTGCGAAAGTCCACAGTCGGTCGAACTCCGTCTGATAGTTGAGCTGCAGGGCGATCATCATGCCGTACGACTGACCTTCGGTACGCACGTCGTTGTCCGCGATGTCCTCGACATAGGATTCGTCCGTGCCCGGCCCGTTGTAAAAGATGGTGTTCGCGTTCGAGGGGTTGAAGAGCTGATTCCACGCAGCCGCGAGCTTGGTATTGCTGGACGCCTGCGTCTCCCCCAAGAGAGTGATGAAAAGGTTCTCGTATTGCGCAGGCGGTGTGCATCCGTTTCCGACGACCGTAGACGTCGCAGCCGAAGCGGGACCGCCGTCATTGCTGGTGCCGCCGCCAGAAACGCTGCTCGTACCACCGGTTGCCGGTGCTCCACCGCCAGATTTGCCGCCCGTTGCCGACGCCGCACCGCCCGTGGCTTGTGCTCCAGCACTTGATTTGCCGCCCGTGCCCTGCAACGTACCACCGGTTGCCGGTGCTCCACCGCCAGATTTGCCGCCTGTTGCTGACGGCGCACCGCCCGTGGCCTGTGCTCCAGCACTAGATTTGCCGCCCGTGCCCGGCAACGCACCGCCGGTTGCCTGCTGCGGCGCACCGCCCGTGGTGACACCATTACCGCCCGTGCTGGTGAACGCGCCGCCGGTCGTCGCAGCCCCACCCGCGGCCTGACCCCCGGTCGCGGGCATTGTGCCACCGGTTGCGACAACTGTAGCGGTGCCACCGGTGCTGCTGAACGCTGAAGAACCGCCCGTTAATGCGGCTCCGCCAGAGCTATTGCTCCCGCCAACCCCCATGTCGCCACCCCCGCCTTGGTTAGGAGCGACCGAATCGTTTCCACTGCAAGCCGACATCGTCGCGAGAACACTCGTGCAGAAGACTATCGCTTTCTTCATGACACCCACTTCCTGTGACTTCGTTGAACAAATTCCCAATTGTGCCTGCGCGGATCAGACTGACTGAGGATAGGTCGTGTTTGAGCCTCTGGCCGGCGCGGCACGATGGCTAGAGGGAGGGCCTCGGCTTCGAACGGTCGGGGCGGCTGCTCACGAACCGCGAACGCATGGTTTGGCGTTTGACCACCAAGAACACAGCGCCAACGAGCACCGTCACCAGTATCCCAGCGAGCAGCCCCTGCAACCAGCCGTCACTCAAATGGGCGGCGTGTGCCACCCCCATTGTCAACATGACCAGGGCCACCGCGCCAATAGAAGCTGTCTTCGTACCGATCGGAAACTTGGACGTCGCGGCAAAACGGACATACTCCGCGTCGCAGACCGTGCACCAACCGCGTTCGACGAGGGGATGCTCGGTACAGATATAGCCCTTGCAAGCGGGGCACGTAGCGCCAAAGGTCGGCTGCCCGCAGTCCACGCAACGAAAATCCTTGGAAGCTTGCGGCGCCGGTGCCGCTGACGAGGTCCGCAACCGTGTGGTTGAAGAGCCCTGCGGGCTTTGCTCGCCCTCGATGCCGTGGTGCTGCTGAAGCGTTCGCTCGCGCAGCGCCTGCAGCTCTGACCACATGGTGCCCAGCTGTATCTCGGAGATATCGAGGTAATTGGCGGCCTCATGTCGCGCTAGGTCTGCGACATCGTTGCTCGTGGCGCCGTTTTCCATGGCATAGACTAACGCATCGGCGAGACGAACCGTTTGGACGAGTCCGGCAATCAGGCTCGATGCCTCGTAGGCGCGGGCCGGTTGATGAACCCAAGAGACGATCTTGGGCACGGGATCGGGAATATTCCAGGCCTTTAGCACGTGTGCTGCAAGCACTCCATGGTCGAACCCGTACTCGTTGCGCTCAAGCACGTGGAGCGCATCGGCCTGTCCAATGCATTGTTCGATAAGCCCATGATACTGATCACCCTCCGTATCGAGCATCATCAGCTTTCCGATATCGTGGAGCATCCCCGCGGTGAAGAGTTCCTCGACGGGAAGCGCCAAGTGTGCCCCGAAGTACCGCGCAAAAGCGCCCACGAGCGCGGAATGTTCGAGGATCTGAACTGCGTAGTGGCTTTCAGAGTCGAACAAGTCCAGAACCGAAGCCGTCGTCGCCATCTGGTAGAGCTGCTTCGACCCCATCAGGGTAACGGCGTGGCGCAATGACGTACACGGTTGGCGCAAACCGAACGCCGCCGAGTTCACCATCTTGAGCAACTTTGCCGAAAGCGCCGGATTCTTGCTCCAACACCTCGACCATCTCGTGCGTTTTTGACGTTTCGCTGCGTGCCAATTCGGCCAAGCGTCGCGTAGACTCTGGGAAGGGCTTGGCTCCAATCACTTTCCCGGCCGTCGCCGCCATGCTGTTGGCAGCGACCTGCTCCGCACTGGCTTCATCGAACGTGCCAAACCAGAGTTCTTCATCGACGAGCACGCGAGGCGCCATAACCGCCCCCTTGGTGTTCTTGGTAGCGGCGTTGTGCGTCATTAGTCACCTCGGATCGCGGACAGTCCAGTTGATTTGAACGGCCAGCGCCGAGAAATGCTAAGTCTTGCGGTAATTCCTTACGGTCAGGGCACACGGCTAACCCACGGATAAGATAGGCGAAACTCTGTGCCCAATCTTAGGCGTCAGTCTACTCCAGAGACAGTGAACGTCGCCCAGCTGTTGCTTCCGGTCGTGGTGCTGATGCAGTAGCCACCGTTTCGACTTGCGGGGATGATCCAATTGGCGCCGCTCTGAGCCGTGCCATTGACAGAATAGGTTCGTGTGGCGTCAGTGCCCATGCCACCTTGGACGGCACTTGTCGTCTGCCAACATGCAGCGCCGGTGCCCAGCTGCGGCGATTGGCAGTCGCTCGGGTGTTGCACGCCGTTGAATGTACACTTATACGGATTGGCGCCGTCAATCGTGAAGTTTAGCGGATTACTGCAAATCCCCGAGCACGGTGTTTGACAAACACCGCTGACGCAAGGCTGTGCGGTTGGGCACGCGTGGCCACAGAAACCGCAATTGGCCGCATCGCTCGATACGTCCTTCTCGCAACCGTTGGTGATGTTCCCATCACAATTGCCCCACAAGCCAATACAACTAATACTGCAACCTCCACTGCTGCAAGCAGGCGTACCATGATTGTTGGAACAAGTCTTGTTGCACGCTCCGCAGTTGCTCGTATCGCCGGACAGATCCTTTTCGCAACCGTCGGACGGCGTCGTGTTGCAGTCGCCCCAGAGACCAACACACGTCATCGAGCATGTGCCGCTGCTGCAGGCAGGTGTCGCATGGGCGGACGGGCACACTTTTGTGCAACTGCCGCAGTGATTGACGTCGCTGTTGACGTCCTGCTCACAGCCATTGGAGGCAACCTGGTCGCAATCCTCCGTACCCGCATCGCATGTCAGACCGGTGCTTGTCGTGCCTCCCGTTGCTGCCAATCCACCCGTGTCCTGCGCGCCACCCGTGGCCACCGTGCCGCCGGTAGACGAGGCCCCGCCCGTACCAGGGATTCCGCTTGCGGCACCGCTCGTTGACGAGACGCCACCCGTTGGTTGCATGCCTCCTGTCGTGCGTGTACCACCTGTCGGCGAAAATCCACCCGCTACGCCTCCCGTGGCGTGTGAGCCAGCCATTGGCGAGACGCCGCCAGTTGACGAAATGCCTGCTGTGGCGCCAGTGCCACCTGTTGGCGAGTCGCCACCAGTTTGCAACGCCCCTCCTGTCGCGCGTGTGCCACCGGTTGGCGAGACACCGCCGGCCGTCGTCGTGCCTCCTGTTGCATATGTGCCGCCAATTGATGTGACACCACCCGTTGGAACCGCACCGCCGGTGGCAGCCACCCCACTATTGCCGCCTGAAGTGGTGATCGCGCTCGCGCCGCCCTGCGCCGGTCCCGTGCCGCCCAAACCAGAACCAGCAAGACCGCCGTTGGACGTGCCACCCGAGCTTGACGCGCCGCCTGGTGCACTGCTACCACCGGTTGCCCCTTGGCTGGAAGAATTGCCGCCATTGGTAACGCCGCCGAGATTCGCGCCGCCGCCGCTGGCTTGGGTGCCGCCTTGATTGGAGCCTCCGACATTGCCGCCGTTGAGATCGACGAGTTCGCCTTCGGGCACCGAACAAGCCGCAGGCAGCGCGATGAGACCCACCAACATCAGCAGACGCATTGGACGCATGACGAATTTCCTCAGAACGATCCGGCAAGGAACAGGCTGGACGAACGCTCGGTAACGACGGGAGTGAGCGTGAGCCGCGGCAACGAATGGTGGGTACCTGCGCTCGCTGGTGCCGGGGCCGCTGGCGCCGAATAGCGAAGAATTGCTCCCGTGACGAGTCCCACGGCTCCCACTGCGAATGAGACGTTGGCCCAAGTTGCGTACGTGTGGCCCGAGTGCAAAAGATCGACGCCTTGTTGGTCGCACTGCGTGGGCGCATTCGCAAGGCAATGCGGCTTTGAATCGTTTTGCTTGCTCTTGGCTTCAAGCCCGAGTACGACGCCCGCTGCCAGACCGAGCACACCGATGCCCCCGGCAATGTGGGCGTATTGACGCTGGGTTAGACCGTGGGAAGTCGTGCCCTGGTCAATCTTCGTACTGGCGGCGGACGGAGTGGCATTCGCCTCGGTGACCCGAGGTTGCGGCGGCGCGGGAGCCGCGTCTTGCAGAGCCGGGATCTCCACAGCGAGGACCTTGCCGTTGGGCTCGACCTGCACGGATTGCGACCAATTCTGCTTTCCAGGTGCCTTCGCGGTGATCGCGTGCGCTGCCGGATCCACTGGAACGGCTACGCCCCAGGTCGCTTCGCCGACGTCAACTCCGTCGCGCTGGACCTGCAACCCTGGCACATGTGCCGCCGCCGACACGGTGATCGTGAGCTTCGAAAGCTTGCCGACCAATGCATCCGCTCGCTCAGTAGCGATGCGGGCGCGGTCCATTTGACCCGCTTTGCGCGCGGATTCCGAAGCCGCCTGAAACGTTGCCCACGCGCTCGCCGTTTGCCCGCTGCGCTCGTAGCATTCACCGAGATACAGCAACGTGCCCACGGCCGGGTCAAGCTTGTTGCTATCGACGAGTTTGGGACAGGCCTCGACGAACTTGCCGCCTTGCATTAGCCGCCGCGCGTCTTGAAAAAGCGCCTCGGCGGCGGCCTGCTCTTGCGCTCCAGCCCAGGCTCGCAACGGGACAAGACTTGTGCATAGGTAGGCTATGCTTGCGATAGCGAATGTGCCAATCGATCTCATGAGGTTGCTCAATGGAAGGTCAATACAAACGGCCGCCGAAGTCGGACACGCCGCTGGCTCCGGGTGCACTGTGAGTGTTTTCGGTTCCCTTGGGTTTTGAAGAGGCTACGGGCGCAGCCGCTGCTTTGGCATCGCGCGGCTTTTGTGGTTTGTCGTTACGGCCCAGAACCGGCATTTTGCGCGCGCCGGAAGTGGATTGACTCGCGGGCGCCGCCGCCATTGGCTGCAGTTGACTGGCAGAAGGCGCCAGTGCAATCGGCGGCACCTGAATGGCTGAGGGTGCCAACGCGCTCGGCGGCGCTTCGCTCACGGAAGGTGCCGCCGCCACGACGGGTTCGCGTGACGGCAGCGCGGACGCGGTTGTTACGACACTTTGCAGTGCCGCCGCTGCAGAAGAAGCCGGCTCGGAATGCTTGGAACCCATCCACCGAACCACGGCAGCCGCTGCCACACCGAAGAAGACCACGACGGCGACCGTTGCCACCAACAAGCTATTGCGGCGCTTGACCCCGGGGTGAGTCTGACTCCACGGCGCGACCGTTCCCGTCGTCGCCTGAGCGTTGACCTTGTTGGCGGCGAGCCCCGACGACGGTGGCAAGGCCAAGGCGCTAAGTGACATCCCCGCCGATTGCAAAACGCGCACGGCGCATTCAGCGGCATGCCGACCTCGCTTGGACCCGAACGGCATCAACGCTACTGCCAGCTCTGCAACGTTCGGGTAGCGCTGCGCAGGTTCCTTCTCCAGGCACCGGGCCACGACCGCCTGCAGCTCGTTCGGCAGCTCTGGCCGCCATTCCCTCACGGGAGGTGTCCTTTGCGTGAGCACCTTGCTGCAAAGCTCGGTGATGCTTTCGCCCGTAAACGGCGTGACGCCGGTAAGTAGCTCGAACAGCGTGACTCCCAGCGCCCAAATGTCGGAAGAGGCACTCACGTTCTTTGACGACGCCATCTGCTCGGGCGACATGTACAGCGGCGAACCCATCAACGTCTGCGTGCGCGTCATGCCCATGTCAGAGCCGCCCGCGACCGCGCCCGTGACTTTGGATATCCCAAAGTCTAGCACTTTGACGGATTCTGTCCCGTCCGTCTTGCGGATCACAAACAAGTTCGACGGCTTGATGTCTCGATGGATGATCCCAATCGCGTGAGCATCAGCCAAGGCCTGGCAGGCCTGCAACGTAAAATCAACCGCCTGCTCGATGGGCAACGGTCCTGCGGCACGCAGGCGCGCGCCGAGATCGGCACCCTCGAGGTATTCCATCACCATGTATGGCGTGCCATTGTCGAGCTTACCGACATCGAGGGTGCGCGCCACGTGCTCGCTGCGGATCTTGACGGACGCGCGGGCTTCGCGCGCAAAGCGCATCACGGCCTCGGAATTGGCGAGCGCGTCGGGTAGAAGGAATTTGATCGCTACCAGCTCGTCGAGCTCGAGGTGCCGCGCAACGACGACCTTGCCCATTCCACCCTCGCCGATCAGTCGTTCGAGACGATACTTGCCGGCAATCACGTCGCCTTCGCTCACGCCGTCAGCGATCTGTGATTGACCCTGCATACCCAGTTGCCTTCATCCAAGTGGGAGGGAAGCCTCCTTCGCACGCTTAGCGCCCACTATTCGTTGAGTCTGGCCCCGAGTCAAGAGCTCTGGAATCGGTGTGTGACGGCTCGAAATCAACCCCTGGCCACCGGGCTGCATCGGGAAGGGCCCAACAGACCGATGCGTCGGGCAACTTTAATGGCTAACACACTTTCCATTTCCATCGCAGCGCATCAAGCGCAGGTTAGCCTAGCCTAGGGATATGCGGCAACGGCCTTTCAAGATGTCTGGGATGGCGGGCGGAATGTTATCTGCCGGGGTTGCGTTGTTTGCCGTTGCTGCGCTCTCGCCGCCCGCAACTCCGGTCCAGACGCTGTTTACCGCGCGGTGCAATCGGTGCCACGATCTCCCTGAGCTTCGAGAGTATTCGCACGAAGACTGGTCGTGGGTCATAGGTCAGATGTCTTACAATGCCCGGCTGTCGAAGGCAGAGGCTACGGCGCTATTGCATTGGCTGCAGTCTAACGGGACTCCTCCCAACCGGTGAAGCCATGTTAGCCGTACCAACCTGGAACGTCGGTGACCTGCGCGTCGGTGAATCGGGGAAAATTGGAATTGGGGCGCAGTCCGACGCGACGTCACGCGTATGCGGGGCTGTCCGAAGGACTGACGCGGTAGCCAACGCCCCGCACCGTCTGAACCAGTGTGCCGAAAGCCCCGAGTTTTTCACGGACTTTCTTGATGTGGGCGTCTACAACGTTTGAACCCGGGTCAAATGATATCTCCCACACGTTGCGCAGCAGCTCGCTGCGCGGGACGGCGCGGCCCGATTCCCTTGCAAGGTAGGTTAGCAATGCGAATTCACGCGGTGTCAGATCGACGTCTTCGCCATTGACGGTCGCATGGTGCTCGAGCCGATCCAGAGCCAATGGCCCGACTTTCACGATACAATCCGAATGTTGGCTTCGACGCCCGAGTGCACGCACGCGCGCCAACAGTTCACCCAAATCAAATGGCTTGGGCACGTAATCATCGGCGCCTGCATCCAGCCCGACAACTCGCTCGGAGATCTCGGCACGCGCAGACAGAATTAGGATGGGTGTTATTGCGCCGCGGCCGCGCAACGCGCGACAGACCGACACTCCGTCAACACCTGGTAACATCCAATCCAGAATGAGCATATCATACTCAATTGCCGCGGCCCGTTCGAGCGCGGCCTGACCGTCTTCTACCACATCAACGATGTGATCTTCCTCTTGCAGTGCCCTCTGCAGCAGGCTTGCCAATTTGATATTGTCTTCGACAACGAGAATCTTCATTGCACTTGCCCTTTGCCTAGTTCTTAGCCGGTTGTGACTGCATCGTTCATGCCAAAGCCCCATATTCGGATCGTGAGCAAAATGTAATGGCCTCAGGTTGGGGCCGCTCGGCCTGAGCCAACCCGATGTTGCGAATTGCAACACGCGATTGAGATTTGCAACATCCTCAGCGCTCTGCGCGGTATTTGATTGGGCCGGTCTTGGGAACGTAAACGGTGAACGTCGTTCCTTCGCCGAACCGTGAGTCAACGGCAATCCATCCCCCGTGATCCCTCACGATTCCATAGGCGACCGAAAGTCCAAGGCCTGTACCTTGGCCGACGTCCTTGGTCGTAAAGAACGGGTCAAAGATCTTCGGCAAGACATCCGGCGCAATACCCGTACCGCAATCGCGCACGCTCAGAACGGCATAGTCGCCTAACCGGCCGTGCTCCCGGTTCGGCGAACGGGTCTTTTCTTCCCTGACTTCGACGCTAATCTGTCCGCCGTTGGGCATGGCCTGAATCGCGTTCGCGAGCAGATTCGTCAGAACTTGCTGGATTTCGGAGCGGTTGACGGCCGCTTCGACGGGAGCCCCTTGGTTGACAATCTTTATGGCTGACTTCTTGGCGAGCGATTCCAGCAATTGAGTCGTTGCAAGAGCTAGTTCATGGACATTGGTCGTAGCGACACGAGCCCCGCCGCGGCGCGAGAAGTCCAGCAACTGACGAACGATGGTGGCCACGCGTTCGCTCTGCTCAAGCAGAATTCTCCCCGAGGCTTTCATGTCGTCGCCGCCGAGTTGACCCATAAGCAACAGCTCGGCATGACCTGATATGACGTTGAGCGGAGTCCCAATCTCGTGCGCCACACCGGACGCAAGCTTGCCGATTGTCGTTAGACGCTCGGCGTGACGCAGCTGATCTAGCGCATCCCTGCGTAACTCGGACTCCAATTGGACGCGTGCTCTTAGCGCGGCTAGGACATGAACGAATACCAGATAGAGGACGGCGTCAGCAACCTGGTTCCACGCAAAAAACCGCCAATTCGAGGTAAACGGACCGACATATAGGTCAACAATGGCCCCGGAGACGACCGAAAGCGCGACAACGAAATAGCCCGCACGAACCCCCGCGTACCAAACCGCGATGGCCAAGGGAATAACGTAAAATAGCGTAAACGTCGCTTCGGCCGTCGTAGCTATGTCGCCCCACGCTGCAAGACCCCAAAGAACGAGCGATAATACCGTCGCCCGTCCGGGCGTCAGCACCTGGTCCAGCTTTGCCCGAAGCATTCCGGCCAATGTGACAGATGCGCGGGACGTGGCAATGCCGTTTCGGCGCATGTTCAAGACCAAGGAGCTTTCGGCGGCCAGGGTCATCGCGCGCCCTGGTCTTGGACTTGGTGCCCGGCAACAGCGCGGTTCGCGACCCTGCGTAGGTTCTCGAGCGCAAAAGGCTTGGGAAGAAACAGGGCGTTGAGCTCATGGAGCTTGTCTTGAACCATGTCGCCGGGCAGCGCCGAAACGACAATCGCGGGCACGTGGCAGCCGGATTCCCGAATTCTGGCCAGCACTTCCAGCCCAGACAGCCCGGGCATGCGCACGTCGGTCACTATGAGATCGAAGCTGCAGTCCGCTGATCCATCGCTTGCCCGCGCAGCCTGCATCATTTCCTGCCCATCGGCGGCCTCCGTCACAAGATAGCCTTCAAACGCCAGAAGCCGCGCCATTAGCTCGCGCAGCGCGGGATCATCCTCCGCAACAAGCACTCGGTACGTTGAGGCGACACCGGGATTGGTTGGGTACTGCTCCCAATGGGCATACTCAGACACCACGCATGGGGGCCTGCACGGTTCGTGCCACGCCCGCCTTCGCGGCGTCGCATCCAGCTGCTTGACTCGCAGCCTTACCAAACATTCATGATGAATAGTTCCTGTACCTTTTGCGTAGGGTCGGGTCCGAATCTTGCGTCTGTTTGGCGCGTGCGGAAAAGCTGGCTGCGAATTGGCTGGCTCGACAAGTGTTATGACTGCAAGGGGCAACGGTGCGAGTATGGCAGTTGGCAGCGACGTCAAGACGCGCAACGATCTAGCCTGGTCGCGACTGGCGTACTCGCACCGTTGCCCCTCGCGACAGATTGGCACCGGGGTTCCGTGCGTGCATCCACGCAAGCTAGACTCCGTGGCAGTCCAGCATCAGGCTTCTTGCGCAGCGTGCACGCCCCACACTCAAACGTTTCACTAGCAAACTGGGAAATTGCGGTTGGCGATGTTCGGGATTTATCTGCGGCAACTCGGGGCACGCGTTCGAAATGCGGCTTGGCTTGGCGGTCTGCTCGGCGGACTGGACGCATTCAAGGTGGCACAAGCGCCGACCAGTGTAGGCAAGACCTGCATCGTGCTTGAAAGCAGCTCAGTTTGTGCGCTCGCCGGCGCAGTTGCCGGGCTGGGCATCAGGCTCATTTCACTTTGCTTGACCGGTCAAAACCAAGGCTGGGTCCGCAAGGCGATTGACGTTTTCCGGTCGGGACAGTCTGCACCATTCAACACATCTTCTGATGAATCTCTTTCATATTGTCGATACGGCACTGAAGAACGAGCAACCTTTCTTCGCCGTCGCGCACGTTGACGACGTTCATCATCCGTACAATGCAGCGGCCGGAAAGTCCGTGCCCGAATTCCGTTCGGGGGGCGACCTCTCGCGCTACGATCGCGGGATTGCGCTGTTCGATCAGGGGCTGCGAGTCCTGATCGAAAAACTCAAGGTTGAGGGGCTCTGGGAGAACACTGTGCTCATCGTCACCGCAGATCATGGCGAGGAATTCGCCGAGCACGGCGGCACGATTCATTCACGGACCTGCTATGATGAAGTGACCCATGTGCCGCTGTTGCTTCGCATTCCCGGCGCAGGGGCGTCCCGCATCGCATCCCGCGTCGCATTACTCGATCTGGTGCCAACACTGCTTGAGCTGCTCGACAGACGAGACAGTGCTGCCCATCTTGACGGTCAAAGTCTCCTGATTCCCGTTTACGAGCCGTACGCCGTTGACCCGAATCGGCCGCTTTTTTGCACAATCTACCAGTTACTGTCGGGACGTCCGCGGTTCTTCTTGCGTTCAGTTCGCCGCGGCTCATGGTCATACTTCGAAGAAACCTACGCGGGTAGTCGTGAGTTGTATGATCAAAACGTGGATCCCTACGAGCGAGTCAACGTCGCCAGGAGCGCCAGCAATGCTCCCGTTGTTGCTGAACTCAGACAGCTGTTTTTGCAAGTGAGCGAGGACAACCTCTACCAAGTCAGCGAAGGACGGGACTGAGAACGAGCCGCTACGCGCGAGCGTGGTTCTCTATATCCTAGGTGACCTGTGGAAAGATGCGTGCCCCAATGCTCATCGATGTGGGGTAATTGGAGGTCAAATCGGCGCACGGGGCACGCGTAAGTCTTGCCGCGCGGCTGATGGCTTGCTGGCCGACATGCCTTGCAGCGTACTTGACGCCACTCACATAGCCTTCCCTACGGTGCAGTGCGGATATTTGGCGGGCCCCGTATTTTCTACTGATGCGCGGGCGCCTGGTCACGGCAGCGTATACTAGCCGATTCTCGGCCGAGTGCGGCGTGCCCGCCTGGGCAGCGCGTCGCGTGTCCACGTGCCGTCACGCCAGAAAGATGTACAGCACCACTACTTCGCCGTTGTCGAGGGGTTGGCGCAACAGCGAAACCCTTCGGCGTAGTAGGCCGTGCTCTCGTCGTGGGTCGCGGTGACGGGACGGCAGCGGTTGCGCGCAGCGCTCATCCAATGGCCCCCCTTGAACGTCGATTGGTAGGGCTTGCCTTTGAGGGTCACGTTGACGGCCCATTCGTCAACGTTGCCCGTCATGTCCATCACGCCGTAAGGCGACTTGCAGCGTGGCATTGAGCCCGATGGCACGCGCTGCGAAAGCCTGTTGATTTCGGCTTGGATTTCCGCGGGTGGGGCGCTGCGGTTGGCGAGCAATTCGTCATTGGGCCGAATCCAAAGGTGGTCGATGTTGCACGCCGTGTGATCGCGCGCCCAGCCATACGGATAGGGAAGCCCCTCTGGTCCCTCGCAAGCCAACGTCCATTCGTCGTCACCGCAAAGCCGCTTGCCTTGGATCTCGCACAGACGACGCGCCTCGTACCAACTAACCATTACCATGGGGATGGCACCCGCCTGGTTTGGGTACTCGAATGCATCGATGCAAAAATGCTTCGGCTCTTGCTTGCCCACGCACTTGGCGTAACCAGTTTGATACACGTCACAGTAAAATGGTTCAGGCTCGCCCGTTTCTTCTCCCGTGTTGGTCCTGCCGCCCTTGATGCAATGATGCACGAGATCCGTGCAATAGTTGCCGTGCACTTCGATCATTTGCGAGGGGCAAGCCATGCCTGCGTCAGTAGGTGCCCCACTGGGCACTGTCTTTGGAACATTTGCCACAGCCGTGCGAATCACGGCTGCGCCTGCATCTGCCGCCAGCTCACTCGGCAGTGGCGGTTCCTCATCGTCGAAGTCGCATGCGACAAGCGCCAGCGCGACCGAGCAAACCACGACAAGACGTCCGTAGGCGCCGCCGCTCATGCGTCCGTCCTCGAGACTGCGCGTGACGCAAAGCGCGCGAGCGCTGCGCCCCCTGTCAGCAGCACAACCGCCAGAATGGCCAACGGTAAGACGAGGACTCTGTGAACACGCAGCACGACGACAGGCGACTCCTTCATCCCGAGAAATGCGTCTTCGCCGGCCCATTCCGCATCGAGCGCTAGCCTCTTCTTCTTGCCGTCAATTTCGACTTCCGCGTCATGCACGTGTTCGGCCGCGTCGTGATAATGGTAATGGATTGCCTTCAGAAGCAACGTCATCAGCCCGTGTTGGGTGGGCTTGTCAACGGCGAGAGCAACGCGCTCGTGACCGTGACGAAAAACGACCCACTCCGGCGCCATGTGGTTGCGCGCCATAGCCAGCCGATAGCTGCCTATGCGCGACGGCCACCACTTGCCGCGCTCGACGCGGATTGTTTCCGTCGCGGAGCCGATGCGCCGCTCGAGCCAAACCGCTACTGGCTGGGCGAGACGCGACGCGCGATCGTTGGGCTCGATACGCAGAGCACGGTAGAATTCGCCGTGAATCATGACCCCTTGCGTGGTCACGACGAATTGTTCCGACGGCGCCGCTACGAAAAGCCAAACGTAACACCCCAACGCGAGAACCCATGCCGCGCGCATGAACGCAAACCGTAGCGACCCCTTGGAACCGCGCCGGCGGTCAATGAACGCGTTATGCAGGCGCACGGCGCAAAGCGCGCACCAGATTAATATCGCGACGAATAGGACCAACACCCAAAGGCTGTGCCAACGCGGAGCCCACCCGTGTGCGCTCAAGTGACGGTGATAGAGGTTCGGCGCGAACCGTGCGAGAATGCTGCCAAGGGCGCACCATGTGCCGACAAACAGGGTACAGAGTACCTCCGTTCTAGGCTTACCCAACTTGGACAAGAGACGCTGCAGGGCTGCTTTGAACATGGCTGGCCTGAGTGCTCGACGGCACTTCCTAGCGCCGCATTACTAGAACGCCCCGGCCGCGTTGCTGCAAGCAAAATCAACATTCCGAGACGATTCTGCATTCTGTGTTAGAATTGCCACATCCGGAAACGTTGACTCGAGAGCAACAAGTCTTTAGCCCCAAAAGGTTGACAATGCGCCCGCCGCTAACCCACTTATCATTTGTTCTTGCAACGGGCACTGTGCTCGTGGTGGCTTGCTCCGCCGCAATGCCCACACCTGAATCGTCCGGTGGCGCTTCGAGCAGTGGCGGTGCCAATTCAGGCGGCGGCGCAGCGCAGGGCGGCGTGCCAACAGGGGGGGGTGCGGCGGCGGGAGGCGCTCACACGGGCGGCGCGGCTGTGGGTGGCGTGACTGCCGGAGGCACAACCACAGGCGGCGTTGCTACGGGGGGCACGAAGCCTGCGCAAGTCGACGTGGCCACAGGGGGCGTCGCAACCGGAGGCGCGCGCACGGGACAAAGCGGCGCGAACACGGGCGGCTCGATCGCAATGCAGGGTGGCCAGAGCGCAACGCTTGGCGGCATGCCGGCAACTGGGGGAAAGTCGACGAATGCCGCGGGCGGCGCCACAGGCGGCACATTGTCGAGTGCGCTCGGTGGCGCGCCAACGGGCGGAGCGATTGCAACCGGCGGACTGCTTGCGACCGGGGGAACCGTGGCCCCGCGCCAGCCCGCCCCGCGCCCCGCGGGCGATCCGGCTTCGTGCGGCAACTGGGCTCTGACTCAAGGCGTTTGCTGCGCCCAGTACTGCAGCAATGACAACACGTCGGAGAGTTGTACAAGCTGCGGGGGTCCTGGCTCGGCGCAGTGCGAGGTCGTCAATGCCAAGGGCTGTGAATCAGGGCAATGGCCTGAAGTGCATTCAGTGGGCGACGACGAACCGTGGCACTACTCTCGCTCGACACACTTTGGTTTGACGTCGGCCGGGGCCTGCGCATTCGGCCTGTACGCGTTGTGCACGACCGCGTACCAATTCAGTTCAGGGTATGCGCAGCAATGCGACGCATTCTGCAAGGCCTACCCTGATCTTTGTCGTGACCCCACGGGCACGACGCTTCACGGCAACTTCGCCGCTCCGCAAGGCAATTACTACTCGCAATTCTGGTCGAGCCTAGCCGGCGACAATGACAATTACCTGAGCTGCGGCGAGTGTTTTGAACTGCTTCACACCAAGAAGGATGGGACGGAGTACCAACCGGGCGAAGCGGGCTACACGCCGTCCATCGTCATTCAAGTGGCAGACTCTTGCCCCTGTGCCGCCAATTCGAAATGGTGCTGCGGCTCCGGCCGCGACCATTGCGGCGAGGTCTCCGATTTCAAGTACGGTTGCCAACTGCCGCCATCGCCGCCACCGCCTGCGCCGGATCACGATCCGACGTCCGACGAGAGCATGCACTTCGACTTGTCGGACATTGCGATGGCGCGCCTGCAAACCGGTCAACCCGATGGCGCCATGGTTGACGGCGTCGTGCCAACCAAGTACCGGCGAATCCCCTGCCCCGTAATGGGCAATCTGTACTTCTGGCTACAGCCCAACGGCAGTGAGTACTACTTTGCCCTAAGCGTCGTTAATATGGCGGGCCTTGGCGCGCCTGCCAAAGTCGAGGCGCGTCTGCCGTCAGGCACGTGGGTCGCTCTGCAACGCAACGGCAATTACACGATGTCTCGGCCGCAAGAGCGTTACGGGACCTGGGTTCTGCCGCAGAATTCGGGTCAATTCGCGCTTCCCGTGTCGATTCGCGTCACCGACGGAGGCGGCCGTGCCGTCATTGCCGAAGGCGCCATCAAGTCCTGGGCCCCGGCGGACTCCTCTCTAAGCGAAACGTACTATATCGACTCCGGGGTCCAGTTCTAGGCCCGACTTTGGAGTCCCGTCCGTCAGAGCGCACGGAGCCACCTTGCAGCAGACTTCCGTGATCGACTCAAGCTCACCTCCCCTCGCCCAAGTGAACCCAAGGTCAATCGCCGCCGTCGAGTGGACGCTGATCGCGCTCGGCCTCATCGCCATCACCGCGATCCCGAAGTCGATCGCCGGCGATGCGCGGCTGCGTTACGAAGTGCTCGAACATCTTGTGACAACCGGACATCTCGTAAGTCCGAAGTACTCGACTATTGGTCCGCTACTGTCATTGCCTCTGTATCTTTTCGGAAGAGCCTTGGGCGCCGCCAAACCGGTTACGGCCTATTACAATGCGCTTCTGTTTTTGTGCGCGCTGCCGCTAGTCTGGCGCGAGTTCCGCGGCGAACTTGCGCCACCCGCGCGGCGCATGTTGTTGCTGCTGTTGGTATTCGCTTCGATGTTCCCACATCACGTGCAGCGCTACTACGGCGAAGTATTCAGTACGTTGTTCATCACCATCGGCGTGTTTTGGCTTTCGCGCGGGCGCGGGCTAAGTGGCTGGGCTGCTATCGTGCTAGGAGCGGTCAATTCCCCGGCCTGCTTGGTCGGTGTCGCGGGGGTTGCCCTCTGTCACGCCAGGCGCACGCGCAGTGGGTTGCCCATGCTAGGACCGCTCGTCGCGTTTGCGCTCATGCGCCTGGAGTCTTCGTGGGTGCGAGGCAGCCTCTTCGACACGGGTTACAACAACGATTCCGGCTTTCACACGGCGCTGCCGTATTCGGGGCTGCCAAACTTCAGCTACCCGTTCCTCTTCGGCTTTTTGGCAATTCTGCTTTCGTTTGGCAAGGGACTCGTCTTCTTCGTGCCAGCCATGTTCCTGCCGCTCCCAGCGTCCGCTCCAGCGCGTCTGCGCTGGGTCCACTTCACGCTTATCGTGTTCGTCGGCGGTCTGATACTGACCTATGCCAAGTGGTGGTCCTGGTACGGCGGTTGGTTTTGGGGGCCGCGGTTCTTCCTCATCGCTTCCGTCCCCGCTTGCATCTCGCTTACCACCAATCTTCTCGATTGGCGCAACGCGGGCCTCACGCGCCGCATTCTTACAGCCACGGCATTGCTGCTTTCATTTTGGGTGGGGGTCAACGGCCTTGTCTTTCGCGACATGGGCTTGGACCTTTGCACGCGGAACTTTTTCGCGCTGGCGGACTATTGCTACTTCGTCCCAGAAATGAGCGTGCTTTGGCACCCATTCGTGGATGGCGCAGCCGCCGTGCCGCACGCCTATCGCCCGGCTGCATTCGCGGCCGTGGGCTTTTGGGCAGTCACGCTGGCATGGGTCGGGTGGGCACTGTTCGTCGATCTAGGGCGCCGCTTGACGAGTTCGATCGTGCATTGGCGAAAGTGGTGGTAGCAGGCGTCCTCCAGGCGCTCCTGCCTCATCTGCGCGAAACGCTCGAACTCTACCCGGAGTTCCTCCTGCAACCGGGCAATCGCTGCGTGGTCATTGCGTCGGCAAAGTTCGCTCTGTAGCTCGCGACACATGTACCTGACACACAGGCTGGGGCGGTGTGCCGTGTCGAGCGAGCAGCCTCGTGGTCCACGAAACGCACAACCGGCATGGTCCGCGCGCGGCGGTTTGAGTTGGTCAGGTTTGGTCCCGGCAAGTTTGAGCGCCGCCAACTCATCGTCAGTGAATAGATTTTGGGTGTAGGCCGAACAACAATGCCCGCCGGGCCAGGCCGCAGATCGCGGCCGAACGCAATCGGCGCAAGCTTGGACCTCGCCGACCTGAGTCGACAATTCCTCACGCAGCACGCGTAGCCTCTTGGCAACTTGCTCCTCGGCACGGCTCGCGACACCTGGCCCGGCTTGATCCTCGAGCCGGCGACGCACCTCGCGCAGTTCATCAGCACGGGTGCGAGGACCCGTCAGTCGATCAGCCATGTACCTTACCCGTGCGAACACTTCGGTGAGTATACGACCGCAACCGTCATGGGTTCAATTCAAGTTCTGATTTTTATGTCACAGCGGCACTGAATCAGCACATCCTCGCTGCATCCGAGGGCACGGGGTTCGGCGGTGATGCTTCGAGCCTGAGCGGACCGTCTGCCGCCAAATCTAACAGCTCAACGTCACCGAGTGGCTCAATCGCGCCCAATACCTCGCGAACACCAACGGCGCGCAGCGTACGCTGGCCTAGCGACGAGCGCATCGGCTCTGGCACGGCCCGTAACATGAACTGGATTTGCTCCTTCAGAGCGCCTTCGGGACCGCGGGGTCTATGCTTTAGCGTAACTTCCGCGAGCTCGGCCAAACGCCGAATATGCTCCAAGACGTCACGCCCACCTGGAATGAAGGTTGGCAGGCCTGCCCTTAGCTCCTCGATCTGACGAAACAGGAAAGGATTTCTAAGCGTCGGACGCCCGATCATAATCGCATCCACCCCTGTCAACCGCATCAATCGCAGCGCATCGGTCGCATACCAAAGATCGCCGTTGCCAACCGTGGGAATGTCGAGTTGCATTTTTACTCGTTTCACGACATCCCAATCGGCGGTCCCCTGATACCCTTGACGACGCGTTCGCGGGTGTATCGTCAAGAAGTCCGCGCCGGCTTCTTGAATCACTCGTGCAACGTTGACTACGTCACCGGCCGCGCTGTCAGTGGCCCGAATCTTGACGCTCAATCGGCTACGGCAAGCGGCACGCATCGCCGCGACGATTCGCGAAATGGAGCCTAGATTGGAAAGCAATCCGGCGCCCACGCCCTTGTTCACAGCCTGACGCGTAGGGCATCCTAAGTTGAGATCAACGACGTCAACGCCAGCGTCGACCAAAACTCGAGTCGCCAGCGCCAGATGCTGCGGATGGCGACCGAGCAACTGCACAGACAGCGGAATGGCTCCGGTTCTGTGCAATTGCCCGAGCATCGGCGCTCGGCTTCGTCGCGGTCGACGGCAGCGCCGACGCGGCCGGCGCCGCCGTGCCGGTGCGCTTCACGCTCGCGGGCAAGGAGCTGTCCCTGACCTGGCAGCGCGAGAACGGCGTCTGGAATCTCTCGAAGGATCCCATGAGCGCCGCGAAGGCCGCCACGCGGGCAAGGGCAAGAAAGCCTCGGGGACGTCCGGCGTCACATTCGACGATTCGCCCTATACCCTCCTCATGAGCTTCGGCCCGGACCTATCCCTATCCTCGAACGGCACGTTCTGGCGCTTCGGGACCTATTATATCCCGCTGACCTATGTCGGCGTCGGGGCGGCCACCGCAGCCCAGATGGGCAGCTCGACGAACTCTGGCTATACCGAGACTTCACTTCGCCTGCAGATGGAAGCCGCCCTCCGCGGCCAGCTGCCCATCCGCTTCGACGACTTCGCCATCATTCCCTACGTCGAACTCGTCGGCGGATTGGAGCTTGGCACCTCGTCGTTAGTCGGCACTGGCAGCATCTCCTATTCCGCGCTCGAGGGAGGAGTCCAGGCGGGCTTTGGCGCCGAGCCCCATCTCTACGTCGGGGGTATTTCTCGTCCAGCTTCGCGGTCCCTGGCCGATGCGTTCCCGTTCCCGAACGTCGCGCAGGCGCTCGCGCTCCAAACGCTCATGCTCCGCGCGCTCGCGGTCCTGGCGGGCACGGTCTTCCTGCTTGCGCCGCTCGGCCTTCTGAGTTCGCGCGCCTTCTCATCGCTCCGCCCGCGCGGGCAGCGCGGTTCCAAGTCCAAACAAAAGGGCAGTCGCTGTGACCCAAATTCTCATGGCATTCTCCTTGAGTGTGTACTCTATGGACGAACCTGGTCCTGGTTCAATTCGATTCTTTCTGCGGGGCCGCCCCTGTCGGCGCCACGCGTCAGACGCGGCGCCTCTTGCCTCGCTCCAGGGTAGCGCTGAATCAGGGCAGCGCAAGGACCGGCCACTCGGCCATGTTCAGATACCCGGCCACCTTGCCTATGTGGTCACATGTGGCTACACTGACATCATGATGGCGAACGTGCGCGCCGCCAAGGCGAAGCTATCCGAATTGCTTGAGCGGGCCGCGGCCGGCGAGGAGATCGTCATCACCTCGGACGGCCGGCCCAAGGCCAAGCTGGTGGGCATCCAACCCGTCCGCGCCCACTATCGCGTCAACCGGCGCCTTCTGTCGGTAGCCACCCGAAAGTCCGGCACGGCTGCCGAGAAGCTGATCCGCCAAGAGCGCGACGGCCGCGACTAGCATGTACCTCGACAGCGCGATCCTGGTGAAGTTGCTGGTTCGTGAGCCCGACAGCATGTTCTATGCGGATATGGTCGACGGCCAGATCGCCTGGTCGGCTGAGTTGGCTTTGTCCGAGTGCTTTTCGGCGCTCTTGCGCAAGGAACGTGAAGGCGCCATCACGACCCGACATCGCAAGGCAGCCTGGCGGCAACTGGAAGATGACGTCAACCGTCGCCGCCTGAATTTGGTGGGAATAACCCGTTCAGTGCTTGACAGCGCCAATGCCATCATGGCCGCGTGTCACCCGGATGTGGCTCTGCGCTCCCTGGATGCCATCCACCTGGCCGCCGCCGCACAATGCGTTTCGTGGCCCTTGTGCACCAGCGACACCCGCATGCGCGACGCCGCGGCCCGCATGGGCTTTCCCCTGTCACCGCTACCTCGTGTGAGGTGAGTTCCGCGGCCTGCTCCTGCTGGCGTTCCGGCTTGCCCGCGAGCGCTTTGCTGAACTCCTGCGTGGAAACGACCGTGGCTTGCCCCGGGAACACCTTGTCGATCAGCACGCGGTGGACTTCGTCGTCCAGGTCGGCGCAGGCATCGGAGACAACAACGAGCTGGTAGTCCATGTCGGCGGCCCAGCGCACGGTCGACAGGACCACGCCGCTGGTGGAGATGCCGAACATGGCCAGGGTGCTGATGTTGTTGGCGCGCAGGATCGATTCCAGATCCGTGGTGGAGAACGCGCCCACCCGGCGCTTGGTGACCACGATATCGCCCGGCAGAGGGGCAACCCGCGCATCGATCTCGGCCCCGGGCGTGCCCTCGCGCAAGCGCCCCGACTCTTTCAGGCCGGCAAAGCGCTTGTTCTGGCGACTGACTTCGGGGTAGCCGTCGCGAAAACGCACGACCACATAGATGACGGGCAAATGGGCCTGCCGCGCCTGCTTGAGGACCGCGCTCGCGTTGTCCAGCACGGCTGCTTGTGTCTTCTCAGGCAGCATGCCAAGGATCTGGTTCTCGTAGTCCATGATGAGGACCGCGGTTCGCCCCCGGTCAAGCGAAAGTTGACTCTTCGCGGGGCTCTTGGGCGCGTCCGGCTTGTCAGCGGCGACCGGCCGGGGATGCTTGCAGGCTGGAAATCGCGGCCAGGGTCACGACCAGCATTGCCGGTTTCATCGCAGTGCACATTGCTGGACTCCTCTTCGTAGGTTGAGGTGGTGGGTTGGCCTGGGAATTTGCTACGCCGCCGGCCCAGTCGCAACCCTGTGCATGAGCTCCGCCGGCGTCAGGTCTCGACGCGCACACCTTGCGCGTTTGCAATCACGCGCGGCGAAAGGCGGGTCGGCCACGACGAGGTACGATTGCTCGTGAGGGAGATGAGAAGATGCCAACGGCGAGAGGACACGCCCTCACCGAATCCGAGATTGCGGTGGCATTGGCGAATTTGCCAGGTTGGAGATTCGAGAATGGCAAGCTACATCGCGGGTACAAGTTCACCGACTTCGTTTCCGCCTTTGCTTTCATGACCGGCGCCGCGCTGGTTGCTGAGGGCATGCAGCATCACCCCGAATGGTTCAATGTCTGGAATGCGGTCCGCGTCGACCTCTGGACGCATGACGCCGGCGGGGTGACGACGCTTGACTGTGGAGCTGGCGCAACGGATGGAGGAACTGGCGAGCCCACAGTCCGCGAAATGAAAACCAGTCTCGACAAACTCCTGGCGACCTTGCCATGGTTCCCTGGTTGACCCCCGTTCGGGTGCGGACCACGATGATCACACGTCCCGCTCGATCTCTGCGCGGAATTCGCGACCCTACAGGATCAGGACTATATTCGGCGCTTTGAGGGCTCGAATCGGGACAAGATGGAGAATGGTCATGAATCGACTCGGTGTCGCCCATCCACGAATCGTGTGGTACGCGGTCTCGGCCGGACTTCTCGTGCTGGGAGTCGGAGTGAGTTGCTCTTCTTCGTCGTCACTTTCGACCCACTTTGCAACCGGCGGCGCTGGGACGAACGGCATCGCAACCGGCGGCGCGACGGCGAGCAGCGTAGGTGGTGCCACCACCGCGACAGGCGGTGCAGCAGATAGCACGGCGGCGGCCGGCGGTAGCGGTGGTGCAGGTGCGACCGGGGGCACTTCAACGGTGGTCAAGGACTGCGCAAACATGAAGGCTTTGACAACACCGTTATTGACCGACTTTGAGAGCTACGACGGGACGACAGCCGCTGGTTCCTGGTCATTTTCATTCAACGGAGCGTGGCCAGACGCACTTTATGCAGGTCCGTATGCCGACGGAGACGGAACCGGCAACTACTCCCTAGGGTTCGTGAGCGGTGCCGACGGCAGCACTTGGGCGATTGACGCTTCCAACACCACCCAAGCAACCGCATGGGGTGGCGGTCTAGGTATCTGGATGAATTGCATTGATGCTTCGTCGTACAGCGGCGTGTCGTTCTACGCGCGTGGGTCGACTCCTACCGGCAACATTTCGGTAGCCATCATCATGGAGGATACCACCCCCCCCTACCCGACCAACCCAGCGGGCGGAGGCACCTGCGTGATATCTCCTCCTTCCACCGGCTGCCAGCCGCCTTTGGCCAAAGTCGCTCTGTCAGCTGATTGGACGCTGGTGCAGATTCCCTGGGCATCTTTCACAGGCGGCATGGGACTCGCGGGGTCAGCGGTCGCCGCCACGGGTGCGCGGATCATAGGCCTATTGATGATTGCGCTCTACAACTGGCAAGACCCAAGCGGCACAGGGACTTGGACGCCCGTTCCGGCTCCCTTCGAAATCCAAATTGACGATGTGGGCTTCTATTGAAGCGACATCCGCGTGTTGTAGATGATCTGCCAGGTGATCTGAGGGCAAACGCCAAGGTCGCTGCCTTCGCCTGGCTGTCATCCGGGCGCCGACGGGGGGCCGATCCTGGGCGGATGGTAGGGTCGACGGCGCGCTCGCCCCACGCGAATAGACACCTTCGCGCTCGTGTTCTTCGCGAGTTGCTGCTAGAGCTTTGCGGAATGAAACCAGCGAAAGTGTCACCGCTGTTCGTCCTGCCAGTCCTTGCCGGATTGCTGATGCTGGCAAGCTGCCGCCACGGCAATCCGGGGTGCGATTGTCCCGCGTCGAGGTTCGAATCCGGCGCGTATTTCAGCCAAATCTACGAAGACTACGTGCTGGACTATGTCTTCAAGAACCAGAAGATGGGCTACTATGTCGATGTCGGCGCGAACGATCCGGATCATGACAGCGTGACGAAGATCTTCTATGAACGCGGCTGGCGGGGCGTCAACATCGAACCCAACGCCGACGAGTTCAAGAAGATAATCCGTGCCCGTCCGCGGGACGGTAACTACAACGTCGGCATCTCCGACACTGAAGCGACGTTGCCGTTCTACCAGGCCGCGGGGTGGCGAGGACGCCCTATCCACATTCGACAAGGCGAATGCGGAAACACTCAGCAAGAAACGCGGAACGACCTTCAAGGAGATCCCCATTCCGGTCACGACCCTTAACAAGATCCTCCGACAGGCAGCGTTGCCTGAAATCTCCTTTGTTTCGATCGACGTCGAGGGATTTGAGAAGCAAGTGCTCCAAGGCATCGATTTCAAGGAATTCCGCCCCGCGGTTTTCTGCATCGAAGCCACTGAACCGACCACGGAGATTCCTTCGTATCAGGCGTGGGAGAACCTGCTCTTGGAAAACAACTACGTCTTCGCGATGCTTGACGGCCTGAACCGCTACTACGTCCACAAGGACCACGTCAGCGATCTACTACCGCGGTTCGTCTTCATTGACATGTGCGTCAAGAAGAGCAAGTTGAAGCGGCACGTAAAGCTGAACGGATACAATTCCTGGTAATCACCACTCCCGCCGCTTCCCGTGGTGAAAGTCTCCTCGGCGCTTGCAAAAAAGTCGCTTGCCCCTTCTTGGTTTTGGGCATATGCATGCTATCGGCGTCACGCTGAGATGTTCCGAGCAGCGTGCGCAGATTCGAGCGGGCTAGGCTGCCATCCAACTAGGAAGGAGCGCACATGAAACGCGTACTAGGACTGTCGTTGGCTGTTATGGTACTGACATTCCTGGCCGCCTGCGAGGAGAGCCGGGTCCGCATTGACCGGGTGGAGCCGGCCGAAGGCATCACATCGGGCGGTGATTCGGTGAACATCCTCGGGGTCGGGCTGCAGCCAGGCAAAACCGGGGTCCGGGTTGCCTTCGGCAGGCACGTTTCCGAGCAGGTCGTCATTTCGTCCAAAGACAAGATCAACCTTGTCACCCCGAGCGGGGACAAGGGGCCGGTGGACGTGATCCTGGACTTCGACGATGGGCAGCGCTTCAAGATACCGGCGGGCTTCCGCTACGTCGACCCGAAGGAGACCGACGACCTGCGCAAGGCTTTCTTCAACAAGCCGAGAGGCAAGTGAGAGACTGGCTATCATTGTGCGGGGTGGGCAATTGCCGCGTGCAGTGCGCCTAGATTGCCGGGCGAGCCAATGAACACCTCGACTGGGTAGTGCCGGAACGCGAGCATGGCGCGGTAGATTTCGGCGCGTTGATCGACGTTCATGCCGAATCCAGCCAGGAATTGCAGGCGCAGGTTGTCGTCACGGTTGATCTCGGCGTCCTTGAGCCAGGGCGCCAGATCGGGGCCGCGACCGCCGTAGGTGGAGAGCAGCGCCACGGCCGAATCGAAGCCGATCTGTCGCAGCGACTGCGCGACCGGGGCAAACTCCGGGCTCTGCAAGCGGCCCTCCAGCGCGTCGACGTCGATCGGGGTCGGCTCCACCTGGCCCAGCAGCACGACGTCGTAGCCTTGTCCCTGCACGGTGTTGCCCCAGATTGTCCCATTGGGGAACGCCTCAAAGAAAGTCGCGACCTCGCTCTTCACCGCCGCCATTCCGCTGTCGTAGAGCTGCACGAACACCGTCACCACCCCGCCGGGATTGAGGTGCCGCTTGGCCATCTCCCAGAACTCGCGCGTGTAGAGATTGGCGGCGCCTTTGACCCAGGGATCGAATGGATCCGAAGTGATGGCGTCGAACTTCTGTTTGGTGGTGGTGAGAAAGTGCCGAGCGTCGTCCACTTCGACGTGCACCTTGGGATTGCGGACGACGTTGTCGTTGAAGTCGCCGAAGTATGGGGCGACGACGCTTGGGACGAGCGGCTCGATCTCCGCGATGGTCAATCGCTCGACGCGGGGATCGATGCTGGCCGCGCCCGCGGTTACTCCGGCGCCGCAGGCGATCACCAGGACTTCGCGCGGGTCTGCGCGGGATCAATGTGGTCAAGTGCCCGAGCATGCGCTGAAGTCGCATGTCCTGCGGAAGGGTGGAGGCCTGGATCTTTCCCGCGTTGTAGTAGTTCAGGGTTCCGTTCAAGTTCCGCGATACCGCCGGGGACGAATTCATGCCTTCGCCAACGTAGAGAAACGTCTCTTTCGTGTTGCGCTCGACCGCGGAAAAGCGGCCGTGTCCGACCAGCAGCGGGGGAACCGCGACCACGTTGCGCCCCAAGCAGACGGCAAGTTCAACGATGGCCAAGGTCCAGATTGCATCGCGCGCGGCGAAGCGCGGCGCCGCGCGATCGGGCAGCAGCGCCGGTATGAGAGTCAATGCGGCGGCAACCGCCGAAATCGCGATCAGGATCCGCTCGCTGTTTTGCGTCCCGACCGCGGCGATCAGCACCAGGCTGGTGCCCAGCGCCCCGACGATGGCGCCCACCGTGTTCGCCGCGTAGATGCGGCCCACCACCACGCCGCCATCGGCTCCCCTGGACGCGACTGCGGCGAGCGCCAGGGGAAAGCTGGCGCCCCACAGGCAGGCCGCAGGCAGGATCGCCCACAGGCAGCGGACGAAATCGATCTGGAATTGATTCCACGGGCTCGACGCCAGGCGCGGATTGACCGGCCAGTAGGGCAGCGCGCTGGTGATATTCCACGACGCCCAGGCGATGGCCGCGACCAGCGCGAGCTGCGCGAAGCCGAGCGCACGGCGCGGATTGGGGCTCCGGCGCGCGATGAACGAGCCCACGCCCGCTGCCGAGACCGATCCCGATCAAGAACACCGCCAGGATGATCGAGAAGGTATAGGTGGTGTGGCTCAAGAGCAGCCCGAAGAGGCGCGTCCAGATCACCTCCGCGCCGAGCGCGCTCATCCCCGAAAGCCCGATCGCGAGATAGATGATCCAGGCGGGCGTCGTCGGGGCAGAGATCGCGACGGCCGCGAGATCGCGGCTCGGGTCGCGCTGGGCAGCCTCGGGACGGGCGCGCGCGAGAGCGAATGCGCCCGCGGCGACCGCCGCGTTCAAGGCGACCGCAACGAAGGTCGCGGTGTGCATGTCGTGAACCCGGAGCAGGTAGAAACCTGCCAGCAAACAGCCAAACACCGCCCCCAGGGTGTTGCCGCCATAGAAGGTTCCCAGCCACGAAACGCCGCGCGGGCTCATTTCCACCCAGCGGGAAACCGCGGGCAGCGTGGCCCCCATCATCACGGTTGGCGGCAAGAGACAGATCGCCGCGAACAACCCGCGCAAGAGCAGCCCCGGGATGCCGTGCCCGACCACCGCCGTGTAGACAAACTGCACCAGCGGCATCGCCCCCAGCATCAGGATCCCGGAAACGCCGATCGCGATTTCGAGCATGGCGTAGACCCGCAAGGGGTGGCGATGGCGGGAAACGAAGCGCGAAAGCCCCAGGCTGCCCAGGCACATCCCGCCCATGAAGGTTCCCAGCAGCACCGCGATCGAGACCGCCGAAGATCCGAGCACGAGCTGCAACATCTGAAACCAGACGATTTCGTAGATCAGTGCCGCGCATCCGCTGGCCACGAACAGCAGCAAAAGGAGCGCTAAGGATCGTTCGTCCGCGCTCTTTGCCGCCGGCGATGCGCCTTTTCGGCGGCGGGCGATTTTTGCACCGGCAAGCAACACAATGGCCACGCCCAGCAAGATCTCAAGCCAACCGAACCAGCGTTCCGTCGGCGTCACCGGCGCTGCCACTGCCGGCGCGATCGGCGGCCGCGGCGCAACCGCCCTGGGCGCGCCGACGGTGGGCATAGACGGTGGGGAAGGGGTCGGGGCCAGGTTCGCAGTGTCGCTTTTGCGCGCGCCGGCCGCGGCAGGGCGCTCGCCGGCATGAGCGCTGCGGCCCGCCCCGCCCATGCCCAGCGCGAGCACGGCGCAGGCGAAAAGCAGAGTGGCGCGACGGCGTTTCATGCATCCTCCATCGATCGGGCTTGCCGCCGATCCGAGCGGAGGCCGGCTATTTTGCCGCCGGCTTGCCGCCCTTGCTGGACGCGCGCTTCTTGCCCGCTTGCGGCTTCGTGCCTGACTGCTTGGCCCGGTCGGTTTTCTTGTCAGCCTGGTTCGCTGACCCTTTCCCGGCGGCCTTGCCGGCGACCGCCGGCTTGAGCTTCGTGGTTGCGGTCGGCGCTGGCGTCAGGAGGATTTCGATGCGGCGGTTGCGCGCGCGGCCGGCCGCGGACTTGTTGCTCGCGATGGGCTGATACTCGCCCCGCCCGCTGGCGATCAGTTGTTGTGCGGGAAGCTTGGCCTTCTCTGTCAGGAAACGGACCACGTTGGTCGCCCGCGCGACCGACAGCTCCCAGTTGGTCGGGTATTGGGCCGCAAGCTTGCCATTGACGGGCGCCCGGTCAGTGTGACCCGCAACCTGGATCTGTTGGTCAGGGGTCCCGGCAAGAACCTCGGCCACGCGCGTGAGCACGCCTTCACCGCGCTGGCAAACCTGCACTTCGCCCGGATCGAACAGCGTCTTGTCCGCGAAGACCACGCGCAGCCGGCTGCCGGCTTGCTCGAGATGGATGTCTCCATGGGCGATTTCATCCTTCATCTTGTCCTGGATCTTGTCGGAGATTCCCTTGAGCGCGGCGATCTCGTCCTCCTTCGCCTGGGCGCTCTTCGCCAGCTCGCGCTTCACCGAGTCCAGCTCGCTCTTCACGGTTTCAAGCTGTGCCTTTTCCCCTTCCAGTTGTGCCTTGTCGGTTTCGAGCTGCTCCTTCTCGGCCTCCAGCGCTGCGATCCTGGCCCGGCCGGCCTTGAGATCCTGGGCGGCGACCCGCGCCGCGGAGTCGGCTTTCCCACGCGCCAAATACATCCAGAATCCGCCCACCAGCGCCATCCCGAGCAACACGCCGACGACCGCCAACGGGGTTTGCAAGCGATTACGTGGCGCGAAAGGCGGCAGGATGAATGGGTTCTCGTCCGGCATGGCAAGGATTGTCGCGCCCTTCACCCCCACAAGCAACCCTGACGCTACAAATGGTCGTAGATGTTGCCGGGCTCGACCACGGATAGTACCACTGCTCGCTTCCCCTGGAGGCCGCGAAGTTCCACTCGGCCTCGGTCGCCCGCCGTCCCATGTCCCACGCGCAAAACGCGAACATCATGTTCCAGTCCAGGCAGTTCACCGGCTTGCTTTCGTTGCTCCCCGCCGTATCCGTCCAGGTCTCGCAGCGTCATTCTCGCCAAGGTGTCTGAACTCGTTTCTCCTGTCATACGATCGCGGCCATGCTCGACGCGGCTGAGAACTCGCTCTACTGCGAGTTCGGAGCTTGGTGAGGTTCAGGCCAAGCGCCGCAGATTGGCGGGCCAGTTACCAGGTCACAACTTCATCGAAAGCCAGACCGCCGGTCGCTGACCGGTCCTCTGCCAGCAACACGACCGAGCGGCCGACCAGCTCACTGGTGTCCCAGTCGACTACGTTGGTCGAGCCTGACGGCGAGGCCGTGCGCACGGCCTCGCCCTGGTCGAGCAACGCCACCGCAGCCCCGGATCAGCGGGCCCGGACAGCACGAAACGCAAGTGCGACTGGTCAACAATGAACGGCGCGGAACGCAGCGTCCCCTGCGCAACCGGGCCCAGACGGGTGGAATCCGCGGCGAAGCGGCCGTACATGCCAGGCGAATTGGACACGCAAGTTCCCGCGCTTGCGCCGATCGCGTGTCAGCACTTCCGGTTGATCGTTTGCGCCAGTGCCTGTCAGACCAGCCAATCACCACCTGCAAGGTGCTGATAACTCGCAAGCAACTTCCACCACACCTTGCCGATAAGAACGCATGACATCGAACACCACGGAAACGTGCCAGGATCGGCCGGCACGGAGGACACCGTGTGTTACTTGACGGATTGCTTCTTGGATTGCATGAAGTCCAATTACTCTCGGGTCATTGCTGCCATCGATCCGGATACTGGCAGGGTGCTGACCACTTCCGGCAACAACGTCGGACCCTTCAACTACCTGACTGCCAATTCCGAAAACATGAATGAAACCGAAGTGCCGGATTCTCTTGGCACAGCGTGCTGCGCGGCGGACTACGGTGCCCAGCCTCCTCCGGGCTTCGGCCTGACTCAGCTACACGCCATGTTGACGAACCCGCTTTGAGACATCCATAGTGCGGCATGGGCCAGAAACCATTTCAGGGTCCTCCGTTCACAGAAGTGAAGTCATGACGAATGATGAAGACATGGAGGACCTGGAACTCTGTCCCTCATGTGGGGCGCCGAGAGAGAACCTTGCAGAGGCAAAATGCAGCTACTGCGGCGCCAGATTGCATGTGCAAGAACCTGCTCCGGTCCACCAGCCGTACCTCGGGGCGCTGGCAGGCCTCTGCCGCGACTACGCGTGGAAAGACTACCGCGCGTGGTACATCATCGGGGCAGTCTGTACCGGCGTATTCTTCATCCTGCCGTGGTACCTTAGCTCGAGGGCTGGCACTTTCAGCTCCGAATCCACGGCCCCCAACTCGCCTCCGGCGCCTGAGCCCACGAGCTTTGTGGGCTACGTCTCCCACCTGGCACGTTCCGGTCGAGACAGCGACATGTTGCTGACCACCGCGAAGAAGGAACTTGCTCTGGTGAATGCGCAAACCTCGGGAGATCCGCTGGAAGAGCGAACCCTTCCTCGAGTATCCCGATGAGAAGACCGTTCTCCTCGGTGAAGATGCAGCCTATGTAACGGACTGGCACGGCCTGGTCGCGCTTTCCCTTGCAGATGGCAGAACCATTTGGGAAACGCCGTCGTTCCCCGCCGATGTGGCCTGGCGCATGCTCTTCAAGAGAACCATTCTGGTGCTGCAGAAAGACGGCAAGCTCCTGGCTCTCGATTCCGGCACGGGATCTCCGGTCTGGGGCGAGCGGCTCAAATCACGCCCAGGCGAGCTCTCTTGGGTAGGTGGCGAAGTCCTCATTCCCCGCGTGGAGAAGCAGAAGCGGCGAGAAATCCGCACGTTCGATCTGGTCGATGCTGCAAGCGGAAAGGTCAACCGCAAGCTGCGCATCGAGTGCCGCGAATCTCGCGAGCAATAGCTTGGATACGCCGGACCGATGGGATCAGTTCCTCTTCAGTCGGGACAGCCAAGAGATGTACGTGGTCTATGGCGTTAGAAATGCGTGCATTGAGCGCTGGAATCTCAACGAAGGAAGAATCGCCTGGCAGAACCGTTCGAGAGAAGGCCTTTCGTCCGAACCGTCGTTTCTGCTCACCGACCAGGCCCTGCTTGCCTTCGATGATTCACGAGTTCGTTCTTTCGATCGCTCCAACGGAGCCGGCCACGTCTTGCTGGCAGACGAGGACCACAAGTTCAAACCGCTGGCCGGGCAGAACGGGGTCGTGGTCTTGCTCGCGTGGCCTAACTGGAACAGCCAGCAACCGGCCTTGTGGGGTGTCGATGCAGAAACCGGCAAACAACTCTGGTCTGCTGACGTGCCGAAGATGGATATGCATATCTTTGGCAATCCTCGGGAAAACGGCGTGGCCATGACCAAGTACGGGGTCGCCGTGGTGCGGGTGGTGGGAGATAGGCAGATTGGAGTGGATATTCTCGATCTCAAGACCGGCGTGAGTCATGGCCGAAGAATTCTGAGCATGGAATCGACACCTGGATGGTTCACAGACTTCTTTTCAAGCATAAGCATAGCCGACGATGGCGAACGTGCTTGGTTCAAGGCGCGGGGTGACCTGTGTTCGCTCGACCTCGCGACGGGAAAGCTGGAGTATCATTTCCACTAGCAGAGAGAGGGAACCTCATGGGAATTTTTTCGAAGCAGCTTCGGTCAGTCATTCAGTGGGAACACCCTGACCCTTCGCAGTTGTTCCATCGCTGGTCGGATCACGGCGACGAGATCAAGAATGCGTCGAGACTTGTCGTGGGCCCGGGGCAGGGTTGCATCTTCGTCTACGAGGGTCGCGTCGAGGGAATCTACGCGCAGGAGGGGCTCTTCGAGATCAGGACAGCCAACCACCCTTTCTTCACCACGCTATCGAGACTCATGCAGCTCTTCGAGAGCGAGCACAAGGTTGGCATCTACTTCTTCCGGACGGCCAAGATCCTCAACTTGAAATGGGGAACCTCGTCACTCATCAAGTACGAGGATCCCAAGTACAAATTTCCGGTTGGGCTGCGTGCCTTTGGCAACTACTCGATGCAGATCACCGAGCCAGGTACCTTCTTTTGTCAGATCGTCGGCGGCCGGGATCCCTTCTTGGTGGACGACATTCGTGAACCGCTCAACGCGCGCCTCGTCCAGCCACTGGTCGAGTTTTTCGCTGAGGCAGGCTATTCGTACGCTCAGATCGATGCCAACCGTGAGGAAATCGCTGCAGCACTTTCGATCAAGCTGGCGCCGGAATTCGCAAAACTCGGATTCCGGCTCGAGGACTTCCGAATTCAGGGAACCAGCTTCGACGACGACACCATGCGGAGAATAAATCGCATTGCCGACGTCAATGCCGAGGTTCAGGCGGCCAACTCGGCGGGCCTCAGCTACGCGCAGATGCAACAGCTCTCGGCTCTGCGGGATGCGGCGAAAAATGAGGGTGCGGCGGGCATGGGGATGGGGATGGCGGTGGGAATGGGCATGGGAGGGATCGGGGCGAATCAAAGTCCGCTAGTACAGCCGGCGCAGCCTCCCGCCGAGGATCCGGCCGCGAAACTAAAAACTCTGCAGCGCCTTCGCGATCAGGGTCTGATCTCGGCGGCGGAATACGAAGAGAAGAGGAAGGAGATCCTGGCGGAGCTTTAGTTGCGGTTGGGGCGATCGCGGCCGTGCTCAGCGCGGCTGAGGACTCTCGCTATTGCGAGTTCGGCTCCAACCGGACAGCTTGGTAGGGTTCAGGCCAGGCACCGCAGATTGGCGGGCCAGTTACCAGGTCACAACTTCATCGAAAGCCAGACCGCCGGTCGCTGACCGGTCCTCTGCCAGCAACACGACCGAGCGGCCGACCAGCTCGCTGGTGTCCCAGTCGACTACGGCGGTCGCGCCTGACGGCGATGCCGCGCGCACTGCCTTGCCCTCGTCGAGCAAAGCCACCCGCAGCCCCGGATCAGCGGGCCCGGACAGCACGAAACGCAAGTGCGACTGGTCAACAATGAAAGGCGCGGAACGCAACGTCCCCTGCGCAGCCGGGCCCAGACGGGTGGAATCCGCGGCGAAGCGGCCATACATCCCAGGCGGCGCGGGCGCGGGGCCGCTGCCGAATGCCTGACCTTCGGCAACGAAGATCTGCCAGGTGCCAGTCTCGAAGTCGGCCAAACGGCGGCCTTCGGCCGGCACAGGTGGCGGCGCCAGGGTGGGGACCAGCAGCGCGCTGGGAGAGGTTTCCGCGCCCGCGAACATGCGCACCGAATCCACGCCCTCGCGCAGCTGCTACCAGACGTGGTAGCGCGAGTCAACAAAGGGAAACTCGCCGGGCCGCGCCTTCCAGTCGAGCACGATGGCCGAAAACAATTGCTCCTGCAGCGCCTGATCCAGTCCTTTGGGCCGGCCCAGTGCCGGGCTGACATCCCATATGCCCATGCGATGGACAAAGGTTCGCTTGCCCACCAGCGCGCCATAGTAGGTGTGAAAGGGAATGAAGAGATCGCCGGGTACGCTGCGCAGACGATCGAGCAATCGTGCCGCCGCGACGTAGTCGGCCGACTGGGGAACGAAAGCCTTGCGGGTGGGACGCGGGATGTGCTGGTTCTGCCAGGCCAGGGCAAGCAGGACCGCACAGGTGGGCACTGCCGAGAGCCAACTCCGGCGGTCAAGCGCATGCAGCAGCAACCGCGCGGACAGCACAGATGCAGCCAACACGGGAAAGAAGACCGCCGGAATGTAGGCGTTGCTGAACGCCCACTGGGTAGCAAAACCAACTGCGGCTGCCACTTCGCCCGCGATGGCCACTGCCCACAGAATAATGTCGGTTCGACGCAACTTGCGGGTCCAGGCCAAAACCACAGTGGCCACGATCAGCACCGCAAAAACCGGCCAAAGCTGCTTGAGCGTGTCGGGCAACACGGATGCAACCACCACTCCCCAGCGATAGCCGTGACTCTGATGCAACTTGAAGATGTACGTCCAGAACCACCCGTCCGAGGTCTTCACCAACAGGCCAATTCCCGCCGCCAGCGCCGCCGCGGCCGCCCCGCCATAGACCAGAGCGCGCCGCCAGTTGACGATGAGCAAGCCCACGCCCAGACCCACGCCGATAATGCTGGCGGTTTGCTTGCTGAAGAACGCGGCTGCGATCACCAGCCCTGCCGCTGCCGCGCTTTTCCAAGTGCCACCCCGCAAGACCAGCCACAGGGCCAGCGCTTCCAGGGCCAGCAACAAGCTGTCGGAACGGACCAGATCGAAGAACCCGCCGGTGAATGCAAAGGCCGCCGCGACCGCCGCGGCGCCCACCAGGCCGACCAGGGCAGCCAGCCAGCGCCGGCCGCGCGCCAAGCCCGCGCGCCTCGCCGGCCACGCAAGCTCCAAGCAACACCAGCGCAGAGAAGAACGCCAGCAGCGAAACCAAGCGCCCGAGCAGGTAGCCGAGGGGAAACACGCAACGACAGCAGGGCGAGCAGGGCGGGATAGAGCGGCGTGTACAGATAGGGGACGAAATCCAGCGACGGCTTGACGTAGATGCCCTGCCCGGCCGCGATCCGCTGCGCGTGCACCAGCATGCCGCCTTCCATCCATTCGAGGTCAAGCGGAAAGCCGGCGCGGCCCGCGAAGAGCCGCAGGTGCCAGCCAAGCTGCACGAGCGCCGGCACGGTCGCGACAATCAGCGCGAGCACCAGCAAGCCGCTGATCAGTCTTTCCCTGGTCCGCGCAGTCATCGGCTAGCCTCGCAACGACACCACGCTGACCCCGTCGCCGCCCTCACCCTTGCCACCGGGCCGGAAGCGCTCGACATAGGGCGAGGTCGCCAGGTACTCGCGCACGACCTTGCGAAGCGCGCCCGTGCCGTGACCGTGGATGATGAACACGGTATCAGCGCCCTCCAGGGCGGTGCGGTCGAGAAACGCCTCCAACTCGCCCAGCGCCTCGTCGGCGCGCTGGCCGCGCAGGTCCAAGTGTTGGCGCCGGTCTGCAACGAGACCGGCTCGGCCGGCCGTTGGCTGGCTGCCTTGGCGGCATGCGCGCCGGCCTGCTTGCCCGTGCTGGACACGCCCAGCGCCCGATCGGCCAAGGCTTGGCGCAGCTTGGTCACGTCGAGCGGCTCCGCCTCGGGCAGCGCCGCGGTTGTCTCTTTGGCCTTGCGCTCAAGCGCGGCCCGCGCTGCCTCCACCGCCTGCGCGGTACGCGTACGCTTGGCCTCGCGCACGATCTCGGCAATGGCCTCGCGCGCCTCCCGCACCGCCGCGTCGATGGCCTCGCGCGAGCGCACGGCCAACTCGCGCTCGCGCCGGGTGAGAGCGGCCGCCGCGGCCTGCGACGCATCGGTCTGCGCGGCCAGCTCCTGCTTGGCCTGCTCCAGCTCGCGGCGAGCTGTCTCCAGCGCCTGGTTCGATCGTTCGAGGGACTGCTCGCGCTCTTGCAGATTGCGCAGAGTCTCTTCCAGACCCAGGTTGCCGGCGTCCATCAGCGCCCGCGCCCGATCCAGCACCGCAGTCGGCAACCCGATCCGCGCCGCGATGTCGAAGGCATACGAACGTCCCGGCACGCCATCCTTGAGCCGGAAGGTGGGCCGCAGTTTCTGCAGATCGTATTCCATGCCGGCGTTGCGGAAGCGCGCGTCGGTCTCGGCCAGCGCCTTCAGGTTGTCGAAGTGGGTGGTCACCAGCACCAAGCCGGGCGCGTCGGCCAGCACCTCCAGCATGGCCCGCGCCAGGGCCGCGCCCTGTTGCGGGTGCGTCCCCACCATAATCTCGTCACAGAGAATCAACAGATTCTCGTCAGCGGCGGCCTGCGCAAGATCGAGAATGCCCGACAAATTCGCCAGGTGAGCCGAGAAGGTCGACAAATCACCCATCACCGACTGTTGGTCGCCAATGTCGGCCAGCACCTGATGAAAGAAACCCACCCGGCTTCCCGGCGCGGCCGGCACCGGCAGGCCCGCGCGCGCCAGCAGCGCGGCCAGACCCGACCGACTTGAGCAGCACGGTCTTGCCGCCGGCATTGGGCCCGCTGACCACCAGCACCTTGGCCGTGCTGTGCCCTGGAACCTGGCCCAGTGCCACGTCGTTGGGCGTGACCTTCGAACGCGATTCGACCGCGCGCAAGGCAAGCAGCGGGTGGCGCAGCAAGCGCAAATCGACGATGGGCTCGTCGACGATCTCCGCCGGCGTGCCGTCGTAGGCCACCGCCAGGCGGGCCGCCGCGCCCAGAAGGTCGAGCCGGGTGAGAATCTCGCGGTCCTGGCGCAGCCCCTCGGCCGCTTGCGATACCACCGCGGCGAGTTCTTCCAAGATGCGCCGGCTCTCGCGCCGAATCTCGATCTCGGCCACCTTGAGCCGGTTGTTCAGCTCGACCAGCGCAGTCGGCTCGACGAACACGGTTTCGCCCGAGCGCGAGGTATCGTGCACGATGCCGAGGCCCATGGACTTGAACGACGCCCGCAGCGGCAGCACGAAGCGATCCTCGCGCAGGGTGACGAATTGGTCCTGCAGAAAGGGCGCGTATTCCTCGGACTGCAGCAGGCGGTCCGCCTCGCTGCGCACCCGGGCTGCCGCCAGGTCGCGTTCGCGGCGCAAGCGGCCCAAGTCCGGCGAGGCCCCGTCGCGCAACTCGCCGGCGGCATCGAAGGTTTCGCGCGCCATGCGCATCAGCTCGTCGTGGTAGCCCAAACCCGCAGCCAGTTTCGACATGCGCGGCGCCTGCGATGCGCGGGTCCTGGTCGGCGATGCGGCCATAGAAACGGCGGGCGCTGGCCGCGGTCTCGCAGAAATCCGCCACCTGGCGCAATTCCTCGGGGCCAAGCGGCGCCCCCTGCGCAACCGCCTGCAAGTGCGCCTCGATCTCGGGAAAACCCAACCCGGGCAACGATTCACCCAGCCGCAACAAGGTTTGCAGCTCGCTCACGTCGGCCATGCGCTCGCGCGCCTCGGCCGCGGATTCACACAAGGGCAAGCCCTGGCACGCCGTCCGTCCGCGCGACGAATCGGCCTGCGCGGCCAGGCGCGTGCACAGCTCGGGCCAGTCGAGAAACTCGCGGTATTGGCGGGCGAGGGAGTCTAGAGCGGGGATGTTCATTTATCTTCACTCCACCCGAATCGTCGTCACGCGCAGGCGATTCTTGCCGTCGCTGGCCGCGGGCGGCGTGACTGGTATGCGGTCCGTCTTCTTGAACAGGCCGACGTACACCGTGTACAGGCCGGGCGGGGTGTGCGCGGGGAAACCAATGCGCTCGTCGGTCGCGAATGTGTTGGCCAGGTCGCCAGCGTTCGATGGGATAGGCGCCTTCCACCGGAACATGGTCCAGATTGCGATAGCTGCCGCCCGGGCCGTCGAGGTGAAAGAACGGCCGCCAGCCGGGCGGCATCGGCGCCAGTGATTCAAAGTGGATGGTCAGCTCGACCTCGCCACCGCGCAAGACCTCCGGCGCGGACAAGTCGTAGCCGGTCACGCGCAAGACATCACCGATGCGGCCGTCGAGCGGATGGCTGGGCGCAGGCGCCGGCGCTCCCGGCGCCGACACGCCGAATGCGATCTTCTCGGCATAGCCCACCGGCAGCGAAAGCAGCGCCACCCGCGCCCGCAGCTCGGCCTTCAGCCGCGAGCACTCGGGCTCGCCCGCCGGCGTGCCCCACAGGTCGCGCGCTTCGCTCGGGTCGTGGGCCAGGTCGTAGCACTCGGTGGTGTTGTCCGGGGTCCAGTTCCAGATCAGATGGTGGCTGCCCGTAACCCACGCCCGCCGCTTGACGTCGCCCTCGTAGCTCACCTCCTGAAACACGGGCTGGGGCGCCGGGCCGTCGACCGTCCCGGCCAGCAGATCCACCATGGAACGACCCAGAAATCCCGGCTGGTGCGGGCCGCGGGCCAAGTTGACCAGGGTCGGCGCCAGGTCCACATGGCCCACCGGGGTGGCGCTGTGCCGGGGCAGCAGGCCGGGCACGCGCACGATGAACGGAACCTTGGTGTGGGGCGCGTACAGGTGATAGCCGTGGGCGTTGATGCCGTGTTCGCCCAGTGACTCGCCGTGATCGCCGGTGACGACAATCGCGGTCTTGTCCCACAGCCCCTGCGCCTTCAGCTCGTCGAGCACACGGCCGAAGTGGTGGTCGGTGAACCAGAATCTCGCCGTCGTAGAGGTCGGCCTGGCGGTTGCCGAAATCGGGAGCCTCGGGGTGGCGTTGGTAGTTGAGGTGCGGGTCATAGAAGTGCATCCACAGGAAGAACTTCTCTTGTCCGTGCTCGCGCAAGAACGCGATGCCTTTGTCGGCCATCTCGCGCGCCGAGGAGCCCGTCGACTCGGCCGGACCACTGAGGTTGACGTGCAGGGCGGCGCACTGGTCGTCGTAGTAGTCGATGCCGCGCTCGAAGCCACGGCGGTCGGCGCGGTTGAAGTAGAGGTACGCGTAGAAGGCCGCGGTGGTGTAGCCGAGATCGTGCAGCGCCTCGCCGATGGTGCGCATGCTGGGATCGATGCGCGGCCACCAGATGGACTCGTCCCACTTGATGGCTGACGGCCAGCGCGAGGTGGCAATGGCTGGCATCGAATAGCGGGTCGAAGGCGCGTGGGCCCAGCCATTCTCGAACAGAACGCTTTCGCTGGCCAGCCGGTCAAGCACGGGCGTGGTCGGACGGGGGTAGCCATAGCAGCCGAGGTGATCGGCGCGCAGGGTGTCGATGGTGACGAAGAGAAACTTGAGGTCAGCCGGAACCGAGGCGGGCACGGGATGAAAGGGCGGCGAGCGCAGCGACTCGATGCTGGCGTCCTTGCCGTCGCAGTCCTGATCGATGCCGTCGTCGGGCCAGTCCTGCGCGCCCGGGTTGCGTCCGGGGTCGTGGTCGTCGCAGTCGCCGCCGCCGAAGAAGCGCGAGTACCCGTCGTGGTCAAAGTCGAAGCTGCGCTGGCCGAGGGCCACCAGCGCGCCGGTGAACCCCGCGTGCGCCGAGGCGGCCTTGCGCGCCGGCTCGGATTCGCTGACCACGAAGACGGTCACCGTCGCCAGCAGCGGCAAACCGACCAGGAGCGCGGCTTGCCGCCACCTGCGGCCAGCGGCGCGGCCGTGTCGCAAGAACCCACGCCATCACCACCGTGGCCAGCGCCAGCTCCAGCACCACGCGCACCTCGTTCCACGGCATGAACTGAAAATCCTGCGCCCACCGCGCACGAATCAGCAGCCCGGAGGGAACGCCGAACAACAGCAAGGCTGCCGCCAGGGCCTTGGGCCAGGACAGGCGCGGCCAGGCGAGAGCAGCGCGGCCCATGACCCAGGGCAGAGCCGCGGTGAGCGCCCCGGCGAGGATCGAACGCACGACCTTCACATCCCGAGGCAGAGGCGCCCGCGTGCGCCACACGATGAAGAACACGGCCACCTCGAACAGGAGGGCCGCAAGCGGCGCCAGCAGCAAGAGGCCGGCGCCGGTCACCGGCTGGTTCGCCAGGGCGGCGGGCGGCGATCGAGGTCGGGAAAACGGCAGCGCGCGCGCCAGGGTTGGGCCGAGGACCGCGGCGGAGGCTGCTGCCAGCAAGGATGCCAGGGCCACGATGCCCGCGGCGAGGAAGCGGTTGTTGCGATTCCCGGTCCCGACCAACGCCACCACCGGCGCAATGGCTGCCAGGCCACCAACCAACAACCATCCGATCCCCGAACACACCCAACGGCTCGCCCTCTGCCGCCCCCAGGCGCCGAGGCCCAGCAGGCCGCCAAGGACCGCGCCCCCGGCCGCGCCGATCAACAGGTCGAACCCGACCACCAGTGCCACGCAGGCAAGCAACTGCGTCCCGCCCAGATGGCCGAGTCGTGCCGCCCGGATGCCATCGACGATGCCCACCGCAGCCCCGCTCACCAGAGCGGCGCGGTAGATTGTCATCGAAAGGCTGCGGGAGCCTGCCACGTCAGCCTATGGCTACCAAGGAAAACACCGGGTTCAAAGCCCAGACATGTCCCCGGCCCCGGCGAGAAGTGGTTTCCCAACGCGCAATCTCGTGGTAGCAATCGCCGGAACATGAAGCAACCATTGCGCGGCGCGATAGTTGGCTATGGATTCATCTCGGGCCAAGGCCACGCGCCTACCTACGCCAAGCACATGGGCAACGGCCGGGCGGTCGAGATCACGGCCGTTGCCGACATCTGCGCAGCTCGTCGGCAGGCAGCGCATGAGATGTTTCCCCTAGCCCGCGTTTACCCCGACCATGCCTCGCTGCTCGCCGCCGAGGCTGGGACGCTGGATTTTCTGGACATCGCCACGCCGCCGGCCCACCACGCCGAAATCGCCCACGCGGCGCTCGACCGTGGGTTGCACGTGCTGTGCGAGAAGCCGATGGCGACCGCTGCCGCCGACGCCCAGGCCATGCTCCGCCACGCGCGCGAAGCACGCCGGGTCATCTTCCCCTGCCACAACTACAAACATGCGCCGGTGGTCAAGGTGGTGCGCAGTATCCTGAACGAGGGAGTCATCGGTCCGGTGCACATGGTGACCATGCAGACGTTTCGCAACACCCACGCCAAGGGCGTCAAGGAATGGCGGCCTGATTGGCGCCGCGAACGCGCCCTATCGGGTGGCGGCATCGCCATGGACCACGGCAGCCACACCTTCTACCTGGCCTTTGACTGGATGGCCGCCTATCCCACCGCCCTCACCGCGCATTCTTCCACCGCCGCCGGCCATGACACCGAGGATGTCTTCGGCTGCACCTTGACCTTCCCGACCGGGGTTGTCTCCGCCCACCTTTCGTGGACCGCGGGTGTGCGCAAAGTCATGTACACCCTGCATGGCAAGCAGGGCGCAATCCGGGTTGAAGACGAGGACGTCGAGTTGGCCGTGCTGGAAGCGGGCCCTGGCGTGGTTGCGCCTGGATCACCGGGCAAGTGGCGCTTCGAGCATCGGGTGGCGCCGTCGGCTTGGATGGACGCCAGCCACACTGGCTGGTTCAGTTCGCTGTTTGACGAGTTCCGCGGCGCCATCGCTCGCAGCGAGTACGTCGGCCGGGACGCCATGGAGGCATGCCTGTGCATCGAACTCATCGAGCGCGCCTACCGATCCGCTGCCGAGGGCAGCCGGGTGCTCGACCTGCCTGACGGAGCTATTGATCGGACGACACGCCCGCGCGCCCCACGGCCGCTGCCCGCGCCCGGGCACGAAGCCGAGGATCTGGCCTAGCCGGAGTTTCACCACAGAGGTCACAGCGGTCACGGAGACGAACCGGAAAGAAGAAGGGCTTGGTTCTGTCCGGTCCGAACCCTTCCTTCACTTCCGATCTCTGTGTCCTCTGCGCTCTCTGTGGTGAAAAAGCACTTCACGGAATCGTCGGCTTGAAAAGCAGATCCATCAACTCCCGCCCCTTCAATCCGGGGTAACGGCCGGCTGCGCAGGTGGTCTCGTTGTAGCTTCGCAGGGTCGGATCGCCGGCGACGCCCTCGCCCGAAACCATGAACGGCACTGGGTCACGGGTGTGCTTGCGCAGTTTGACCGGCACCGGATGGTCGGGCAGGACCATGACACGCAGCTTGTCGGAGTGGACCTTGCGGTACTCGTCCAGGAAGACCTTGATGAGTCTGGCGTCGCAGTCCTCGATGCCCTTGATCTTGTTGGCCAGGTCGCCCAAGTGGCCGCATTCGTCCACCGCCTCCACGTGCACATAGACGAAGTCGTTGCGGCGCAGGAGGTCCACCGCCGCACGCGCCTTGTTCTCGTAGTTGGTGTCGAGAAACCCGGTGGCTCCCTCGGGCCGCAGCGACTCCATCCCGCCTAGCAGGCCAAGCCCCAGGATGACGTCCACCGCAGAAATGATTCCGCCCTTTCTGCCATGCAACTTCGCAAACGACGGCATCTGTGGCTTGCGGCCGCCGGACCACGGCCAGATGAGATTCGCGGGATTCTTGCCCGCTGCCCGCCGCTTCACATTGACCGGATGGTCTTCCAGAATTTCGCGCGACCTGAAAATGAGCTGGCGCAGAAGCTCGGCGGTGGGCTCGGCCTCGGGCTTGGCCGCGCGGGGCAGGATCTTCTGCCATTCCAGTCCATGCGACGAATCCGGCTTGTCGTAGGCCACCTCAGCCGAGAATTCCTTGCCGACAAGATAGAGAATGTGGCGATAGGACACCCCCTTCTTGAGTCGAATCTTGTCCGTGCCCAGCTTCTTCGACAGAAACGCGATGATCGCTTCCGCCTCAGGCTCAGAGATGTGACCGGCTGAGTAGTCTTCCAGGATCTTGTCCTTGACCGTGATGATATTCATACGGAAAGCTACGGTCTTTTCGTCGAGCGGAATGCCCAGTCCGTAGCTCTCGATAGCACCACGGCCGGTGTACGCGCTCGCCAAGTCCCAGCCCAGCACCGACATGTTGGCCACGTCCGACGAAGTGGGAAACGCCTCGGGAAGAGTGACGAAGGTTCCGAACTGTGCCTTGCGGGCCAGCTCGTCAAGCGTGGGCGTGCGCGCAGCCTCGACCGGTGTTTTGCCATTCAGTTCAGGCAGCGGGTAGTCGGCCATGCCGTCAATAAGAAAAACCACGTATTTCATGGCATCTCCCTTTCCGCGCTTGGCATAGCATGGCAGCGGCTCCGGCGTGTTGCTGATGTGAGCGAGCGAGCCAAAGACGTCCTGCGGGAGCCCGCACGGCCACGGGCGCCCACTGCGCATGGAGTCGCGAAAGTGTTTGACGGCCGTGGTCGCTTGGATATCCTGACCGCGGAGGAAGATCCAACGATGCGAACGAACATTGCGATCCTGTCGATCCTTGCCACGAGCCTGGTGCCCTACACCGCCATTGCACAAGACGAAGCTGCCTCGCCTCCGGAAGGGACCCCAGCTCCGGAAGCTACGCCTGCCGCTCCTGAGGCTGCGCCCGCCGCAGGACCCACGCCCGCCCCAGAGGCCGCTCCCGCGCCCATGGCCGCGCCGGCAGGCTATCCGGACGAGTACGCTCTGCGTCCGCTCACTCTCTCCGCCATGACCTTCCAGGGCACCCTGCCGATTGTGCTCAATCTCTCCAAGGATGCAACCCTCAAGCCCGTGTGGATTCCGCTCGACCTGCGCTTTGGCGTGACGAGCGAACTCGATGTGTTCGTGAGCCACAACATCACTGGTGCTCTTCCTCTGGCGGCCGGCGGTGGACTCTGCATTGGTGGGACTGACCGAGGTTGCGACAAGTTCTACAATAACGTCAATCTCGGTGGGCAGTTCTCGTTCCTCAAGGCCAGTGGCGTTGAGCTGTCCGGCTTGCTAGCCCTCGATTTTAGGCAGATCTCCGACCCCATGCTCCTGGCTGTGGACCTGGGTATTGGCTTCAAGTACGTCGCTGCGCCTGTCTCCGTGAGGATCGCTCCCCAGATCGGAATTCTCGTGACCAATCGTAGCGGTACGACAAGCACTACGACAAACACATCAGGAAGCACAACCACAACGGATACCACAATCTTCATACCCAATAAGGAACTCATCTCCGTGCCACTCCAGGTTGCGTTCCAGGCTGCGCCGCAGATTGCTATCTTCCTCGACTCAGGCTTCTTTAGCTGGACCACCGACTTCGGCAAGAAGTACATCGTTCCCGTCGGCATCGGCGGCGACTTTCTTGCGATGCACGGCCTCGATGTGGGCTCGAGTTCATGATGCCCAAGCTCGGGAAGGGCTCCGCGTACTCCGATATTGGCGCGGCTGACGAACGCATGCTCATGCTCTTCGCTTCTTGGCGCAGTCAGTAGTTCCGGCGGAGTCTAGCTAGCTTCACAAGCCCGGTGCTGTGAAAGGGACACCGGGCTCTTTCTTTGCCCACCGCTACGCGAACCAGCGTTCGCGGTCTACCAGATCGAACACCTCGCGCAGCAAGGCCAGGCCGTTCTTCGCGGTGGCCTCGTCCATGGTCAGCGCGGGCTGGATGCGGAAGCTGGCCGAATAGGCCATGGTGAGAAGACCCCGGCGCACGCACTCATGGAAAATGCGCTCGGTCACTGGCCGCGGTAGTGGTTCTTTGCTCGCCTTGTCCTTGACCAGCTCCACCCGCATGAACATGCCCGTGCCCTGCACGCAGCCCACGAAGGGATAGCGCTCGACCATGCTCTCCAATTCGCGCAACATGCCCGCGCCGACCTGGGCCGAGTTCTCCACCAAGCGCTCGTCCGCAATGATCTTCAGCGCACTGGCCCCAGCCATCGCCCCCAGCGGATTGCCGCCGTAGCTCGACGACGAGCCCGAAGGATTGCTCCAGGGCTTGGCCGCGGAGATCTCGTCGGTGGTGACGATGCCCGAAAGCGGGAAGCCGCCGCCAAAGGCTTTGCCCACGGTCATGATGTCAGGCACGACACCGCTGTGGTCCACGCCGAAGTTGCGACCGGTGCGGCCCAGCCCGGTGATCATCTCGTCGGCGATCAGCAACCCACCCAGGTCGTGCGCCATCTCGCGCACCGCCGGCAGGAATTGCTTGGGCGGGATGACGTTGCCAGAAGTGCCCTGCATGGGCTCGACAATCACGGCCGCGATGGAGCCCGCGCTGCTCATGCGAATCTGCTTGCGGGCAAGCTCCACGCAATCGAGCGAGCAGGCGGGATAGGTCAGCTTGAGCGGACAGCGGTAGCAGTCCGCGTAGGGGACGCAGTGCGAGCCCGGCAGCATGGGCCCCAGTTTTTCTTTGAAACGCGAGCCCATGAGCGACAGCACGCCCATGGTCTTGCCGTGAAAGCCGCCCCAGAAGCTGACGAACTCGTGCTTGCCGGTGTAGCACTTGGCCAGGCGCAAGGCGCTCTCCACCGCCTCGGCGCCGCTGGAATAGAGCTGCAGCCGGTGCAGCTTGGGCGAGGGGGTCAGGGTGGCCAGGCGCTCGCACAACTCGACCCGCGCCAGGCTGGTGAGTGCGCCCACCGAGGCACGCGCCACCTGTTCCTGCAGGGCCTTGACGTAGACGGGGTGCGAGTGCCCGAGAGCGTTGACTGCGATGCCGCCGATGAAGTCGAGGTAGGTGTTGCCGTCGACGTCGGTGATGGCGCTGCCGCGCGCCTCGGCGACGGCTATCCCGGCCATGAGCGCATAGCCCTGCAGGCCAGGCGCGAGGTGAGCATCCTCGCGCAGGCGCAGCGCCTGGCTGCGCGGGCCCGGAATCGCAGTGACGATGTTGGCCTTCTGGTTTTGGGGTTGCGACGGATTCATGCGGTACGGGCCCGAAGGGAATCGGCAATGCGAAGGAATCGCCGGACAGCGGACACGTTAGTCACTGTTGCTACCACCAAAATGGCCACTTCGATGGTTATTTCTCGACTTAGGTGCCAGGGCGAGGGCCCTATCACGGAGGGCCACAGGAGTGCCACCGGGGAGACAAAGGCACAACCGTGGATCAAGTACACCGCGCGCTCGGCCCGGCGCATCGCCCCCTTGGGCGGCGCCACGCCCAGGGCCTCGGCCTTGGCCGTGGCGTAGCTGACCATGAACGACCCCAGGATCGCAGCCAGGGTCAAAACTGCAATGACCGGCGTATCGCGGAAGTAGAAGACCAGCCCGGCCAGCAGGAAGAACTCCACGTAGCGATCCACTGCGGCGTCGAACAGCTCGCCCACGTCAGAGGTCAGCTTCAGACGGCGGGCCAGAATGCCGTCGAGCATGTCGGAAAACGCGGACATGGTGGCCAGCATGGCCCCCACCCCGAAATGCCCATACGCCAGGGCCACGCCGGAAAGGAGAGCCGGAACCAGCGAGAAGGCGGTGATCAGGTTGGGCGTCACGCGCAGGGCAAGCAGCAGCCACACCAGCGGGCGAAACAGCACGTAGGTTGCTTCCATCGCACCACGGCCCAGCATGACGCCGCCATGGCCTTCCAGTCGGGCGTTGGATGCTCGCCTGCCTACCAGGAAGAGAATCAAGGTGGCGACCGCCACACTCGCGACGAACGCGATGAGCAGCAGGGAGCAGACGAGGTCAAGCATGATGCACGGATAGTGAAGGAATCGGCCATTCGGTTCAAGGCTGACATGGGAACCCTGAAAGGGTTCCCCACGCGACCGCGATGGTATCCGCTTGACGTAGGGCGGGAACACTTGCTCTATTCATTTGCGCTATGGGGCATGACCGTGATCGCCTTGTCGAGGAGAACCTCGATCTGGTGCGGTCGATTGCCGGCAAGCTCAGGCGCAGCCTGGGCCGCCACTTGGACCTGGATGAGCTGGTGGCCTACGGGTGCAAGGGGCTGGTCGAGGCAGCCAGCCGCTTCGATTCCAAGCAGGGCGTGGTCTTTTCCACCTTCGCCTACTACCGCATCCGCGGCGCCATGCTGGATGGTCTGCGCGCGATGGGATGGTACTCGCGCGGCGACTACGCCCGCTATCGCGCGGAAGAGCGCGCCACCGAATATCTGCGCAATCTGGCCGAGCGGGAAGGCGCCGCGGCCGCGCCCGCCGGCCAGGCTGGCGATGTGGCTGAGACCTTGGCCCAGATCGCGGAAGTCCTAAGTGGCGTGGCCACGGTCCACATCACCTCGCTGGAGGCAGCGGCCGGCGTGACCGACGAACGCCTGCCACCCCCTGACCAACAACTGCAAAGTCTGCACCTGCAGGCGCGCGCGCGCCGGGCCCTGGAGAAGCTTCCGGACAAGGAACGGCGCCTGTTGCAACTCCACTACTTCGAGGACAGGAACCTGGAAGTCGCCAGCGCCGAGCTGGGGCTGTCCAAGTCCTGGGGCTGTCGCCTGCACGCCCGCGCCGTGGATCGGCTGCGCAAGGTTCTGGAGGCCGAAGAAGAAGCCAGCGCCGAAGCCGAGTAGTTGGCTAGCTTATTCACCACCGAGAGCAGGGAGAACACAGAGATCGGAAGGAAGGAAGGGTTCGGACTGGACAGAACCCAGCCGTTTCCTTTCCGGTCAGGCTGATCCACGGAGCAGTTTCTGGTAGTGTCACGCGCCATGCGCGTCTTGTGGATCGCCTTGGTGGCAGTCACGATCGGATGCTCGACTCCTATCCAGCATGGGCTCGACGAAACCGCGGCCAACGAGGTGTTGACCGCGCTGGAGCGAGGCGGAATCGAGGCCTGCAAGACCCGCGACGAGGTCGAATGGCGAGGCCTTCATCATCAGCGTGCCCAAGGTTCATGCGGTCCGCGCCCTGCAGATCCTGCAGTCGCTGGGTCTGCCGCGCGGCCGGCGCGCCGGTTTCGGCGAGGTCTACAAACAGGCCAGCCTGGTGCCCACGCCCACCGAGGAGCGCGCCCGCTACCTGGAGGCGCTGGCGGGAGAGATCGAGCGCACCCTGGAGACGGTCGATGGGGTGGTCACCGCCCGGGTTCACCTGGTGCTTCCCGAGCCTGATCCGCTGGCGGTGGACGGCAAGCCGCGGGTGGCCGCGCAGGCCGCCGTGTTGCTCAAGGTGCGGCCGGCGCCGGCTGGGCTGCGTGAGGCCGATGTGCAGAAGCTGGTGGCGGGCAGCGTGGCGGGGCTTGCGCCGGAAGCGGTGGCCGTGGTCGTCACGCCCGCAACCGAGGTGCCGTCGCAACCCACGCCCGCCCTGGCCAGCGTCGGGCCCGTGCAGGTGGATCCGGGCAGCCGCAAGTTGCTGCTGGGCGGACTCTTGGCCGGCCTGGCAATTATCGCCACCCTGGCCATCCTGCTCCTTGTCACCGCCCGCCGACTGGCGGCCCTGGAGCGCCGGGACCGGGAAAGAAGCTAGCTGAGCTTCTTCTTCAGGTCGGCCAAAGCATCGTCGACTGATTTCTGCTCGCTCATCTCGCGTAGTTTGCGCTCGGCCTCGATCGACGCTGCGGTCTGGCCCTTCAACTCGTCGGTGAGGCCCACCTCGGCTTCCAGGGCGTCGATCTTTCCCGACATGCGATCGAAGTCCTCGAAGGCTGCGGTCTTGCCCGAGACCGGGCTCTCGCCCCGCTTGGCGGCACGCGCCTTCTCGCGCAAGGACCCCTGGCGCAGCTTCACATCCTGCACCCGCGCCTCCAGCGCCTTCAATCCGGCGCCCAGTTGCACCGAATAGGCTCGTTGATCGGACAATGCCTTTTCCGCCTCGATACGGTCGGCCTGCTTTTCGGCCTTGCGGCGCAGAGCCTCCTTGGCCAACCCGTCGTCGCCCGCCTGCACCGCCCGCACCGCGTGCCCCTCCCAAGACTTGATCTCCTCGGTCAGCTCGTCCACCCACTTGCCCATCCGTTTCTCGTCGGCCAGGCACTGCGCGACCTCGCTGCGCGCCGCGCGCGCCGAGTCCTCCATATCCCGGATGAGCTGATCGATCTCCTTGGCCGGGTCTTGCATGGAGTCGACAAGGTCGTTGACGTTGGATTTCACCAAAGTGGAGATTCGTCCCAGGATTCCCATGCGCCTAAGTGTACCGGCGTCGCGCGCGCGTGTCGATTCGGTCGAGATCTTCTGCTAGCGTTACCGTTGATGCGTCTACGCGACATCGCGGGCCAGGATCAGGCAATCGCGCTGCTTTTGCGCGCGGTCGGGTCAGGCCGTCTGGCGCACGCCACACTTTTCGACGGGCCCGACGGCGTGGGCAAGCGCAGCGCGGCCCTGGGCCTGGCGTTGGCCCTGTGCTGCCCTGAGGAGCCCAACCAAGGCTGTGGCGTCTGCGATGTTTGCCGGCGCATCCTGGCCGGCCAACATCCCGACGTGCGCGTGCTGGCGCCCGAGACCAACCAGATCGTGCTCGAACAGGTCAAGCAAGTCGTGGCGCTGGCCTGCAGCAGGCCGCACGAGGCACCCGCACGCGTGCTGGTCATCGAGCAAGCAGACTGTCTCAATCCCAGCGCGGCCAACTGCTTGCTCAAGACCCTGGAAGAACCCCTGCCCGGCAACTTCATCGTACTGGTCACGGCTGCGCCGGCTCGCCTGCTGCCCACGATTCGTTCCCGCTGCCAGCGCGTGCGTTTCGTCGGCATCCGGCCCGCCATCCTGATCGAACTTGCCACCCGCCGAGGAATTGACCACGCCCGCGCCGAAACCGCCGCGGCCATGGCGGGCGGATCAGCGGCCCGTCTGTATCAGTTGTGCGAGTCGGAGGTGGAGTCGAATCTGTGGACCGTGGCCGGCCGCTTCCGCCAGGCGGTTGCCGCCAGCGAAATCGGACCGATCTTCGATGCGGCCGCGGCTTTCTCCGACAAGGAGGATCGACAAGACCTTCCCGAAGTGCTGGCGCTGCTGGCCCGTTTCTACCGCGACGCCCTGGCCATGGCCGCCGGTGCCCAGGATCTCATTCTCTTGCGCAGTCAAAACGTTGAGATGGCCAAGCTCGCCGACCTGTGCCAGCGGCGGCATAGCCTGGTGCCGTTGCGCCGGGCGGTGACGGCAGTGCTCGATGCCTGCGCGGGCCTGGCCGCCAACGTGAATGCGGTCACGGCGTTGGAGAAGATGATGATGGACATTCGCGCGTTGGCGGTGGAGGCGTCATGAACGACTTGCCCGCCCCGCCCGCGCCACGGCCTGCCGAACGAGACCAGTCGCCCATGCGGCCGGAGGAGCGCAGAGTCGTGGGGGTCAAATACGCGCCCACCGGCCCAACTATCGACTGTGACTCGGGCAGCTTGGTGCTCCGGCAAGGCGAAGCGGTGGTAGTGGACGACCGGCGCGGCGGAACCGTGGCCAGGGTGAGTGTGCCGACGACCGCGCGCAAAGGTGCCGGCACCCTGGGCCGCATCCTGCGCCGGGCGGAGCCGCATGATCTGGCGCGCGCGCAAGAGGAGAAACGGCGGCAAGACGACGCGCTGGCGTTTGCCCGCTCGCGCGCCCATGCGCTGCGCCTGCCCATCAAGGTGTTTCGCGTCGACTTCGACCATGGCGGCGATCGCGCGCTCTTCTTTTTCGCGTCGGAGAAGCGCATCGACTTCCGCGATTTGGTCCGCGATCTGTCCGCCCGTCTGCGTGCGCGCATCGAAATGCGGCAGGTGGGCGTGCGTGACGAGGCCAAGCTGGTCGGCGGCATCGGGTCGTGTGGGCGCGAGCTGTGCTGTTCCACCTTCCTGCCCCATTTCGCGCCGGTGTCGATCAAGATGGCCAAGAATCAGCGTTTGGTGCTCAACCCCACCAAGGTCGCGGGCCAGTGCGGTCGGCTCAAGTGTTGCCTGATGTACGAGGACGCGCAGTACGTGGAAGCAAGCAAAGGCCTGCCCAAAGTGGGCAAACAGGTGCAGACGCCCGACGGGGTGGGGCGGGTGGACGACCTCGACATCCTGGCCCGCAAGGTGCGGGTCTTGTTCATGGACCGGCCGCCCGCAATTTTCGACGCCAGCGAGATTCGTCCGCTGGAACCCAGCGCCACTCCGACGCCTGCGTCCGGCACTCCGCCGCCGCACGATGGGCCCGCCCCGCCGGATATGGAGGAGCTTGCTGACGCGAGCGAGGGGGCGAGTGCGTCTACCCCACCACCCGCCGCTGAGAGCGCAGAGGGTAGTGGGGAGGACCCAGAGCCCGAACCGAAGTAGGCGCTTCGCAGTCCGCGCGACCGCAGCGCTAGATAATTGTCGCGAAATCTTCGAACGCCATGCGAGGCGAAGGCTCGGTTTCCGCCTTGATCTGCCAATCCTTGAGCTCGGGAAAGATCGCCTGCGCTCGTCCGCCCACCATGATCAAAGTGATGACCTGCGCCCCCGTGGGCAAAGCCAGGACGTCGCGAGCCGCCTGCGCATCGAACCCGGCCACTGGATGGGTGACGAGATTCCGCTCGGTCGCGGCCAGCAGCAAGAGCGCGGTCGCCATGCCAGTGTCGAACTGGTAGTAGTCGCGCCCGTCCGGCGTCCGGCAATCCAGATCAGCTTGTGACCACACGGCAATAATCATGGACGCCTGCTTGGCCCAGAAAGCATTTCCAGGAGCCAGCACGCCGACCATGCGTTCCAGCGCACCCTTGCTGCGAGCGAAGACGAAGCGCCAGGGTTGCTTGTTCGAACACGACGGCGCCCGGCTGGCTGCGATGGCCAGCGCTCGAATGACCGCATCGCTGACTTCAACCGGCGCGAACGAGCGCAGCGATCTACGTTGCTTTACGATATCCTCGAATTCCATGGTGTGCTCCGGGTACGAGTCTAGCCGAGTTCTGGAGTACGGCACGACCGCGCCATGGCTGCGACGCCGGCCAGCAGCCGCTGCAGCGGTGTGGTCGGTGCGGCGCTTTGCAAAGTATCGGTTCTGCGATGCACGCTGGTCACAAACAACTTCCGACACTTTTCCAAGGTGCCTGGATTGTCGGTGGAGAACTGGACATGAAACCGGCATTCATCAGACTCGATCGGCCAAACCCGCGAGTAGTGGTAGCCTAGCGGCATGGCCGACTACTTCTACGTCACCACGCCCATCTACTACGTGAATGCCGTGCCCCACCTGGGCACCTTCTACACCACCGTCGTGGCCGACGCGTTGGCGCGCTACCACCGGGCGCGCCGACAGGAAACCTACTTCCTCACCGGCACCGACGAGCACGGGCAGAAGATCGAGCGCATGGCGCAGGAGCTGGGTTCCACTCCCAAGGCGTACTGCGACGGGATCGTGGCCCAGTTCAAGCAAACCTGGGAGGCGATGGGGGTCAGCTACGACCGCTTCATCCGCACCACCGACGCCGACCACCACGCTGCCGTGGAAGCCATGTGGCGGCGAATTTCTGCCAGCGGCGATATTTACCTGGCCGACTACGACGCCATGTACTGCGTGGGGTGCGAGGGCTGGAAGACCGAGGAGGACGTGGTGGTGGAGGATGGCAAGAAGCTGTGCCCTCTGCACCGCAGGCCGGTGGAGCGCGTGCGCGAGCAGAACTACTTCTTTCGCTTGTCGAAGTACGCGGACAAGCTGCTGGCGCTGTACGGGCAGCCCGGCTTCATCCGGCCCGAGTCGCGCAAGAACGAGGTCACCGAGTTCGTGAAGAGCGGCTTGCGCGACCTTTCGATCTCGCGCACTTCGGTCAAGTGGGGCATTCCGGTGCCCGACGACCCCAAGCACGTGGTGTACGTTTGGCTCGACGCCTTGACCAACTACGTGTCGGCGCTGGGCGGGCCCGATCGGGTGCTCAGCGACCCGCGCAGCCAGGCGCTGTGGGGCGCGTGCACCCATCTCATCGCGAAAGATATTCTGCGTTTCCACGCCGTGTACTGGCCGGCCTTCTTGCTGTCGGCCGGGCTGCCGCCGCCCAAGGGGATTTTTTGCCACGGCTACATCACGGTCAAGGGGCAGAAGATATCGAAGTCCATCCCGGCCACGCGGGTGGACCCCAACCTGGTCGCCGGCGCGCTGGGTGCGGATACCCTGCGCTACTTCGTGCTGCGCGAGTATTCGCTGGGGGGCGACGGCGACTTCACCTACGAGGCCCTGTTTCAGCGGCACGAATCCGACCTGGGCAACGACTTGGGCAACCTGGTCAATCGCACGGTGTCGATGGCGCGCACGCTTTCCGACGGTTTCGAGGCGCCCCACCGATCGGGATACTCGGCCGACGATCCGTTGTGCGAGGAGGAGCTGCTGTTGCGCACGGCCGCGGCCGAGGCCACCGTGGCCGCAAGCAAGGCCTGGGACGACTTCCAGCCTTCGCGCGCCCTGGAAGCGACCTGGTCCATGATCCGCGCCGGCAACGTGTATCTGGATCGCACCGCGCCCTGGAAATTGAAGAAGGCGGGCAAGACCGCCGAGCTGCGCGACATCTTGGCCAACACCTGCGAGGTGATCCGACGGGCTGCGATGATGATCGCGCCAGTCATGCCGGCCTCGGCGCGCGAGATCTTGCGCCAGATCGGGCGCGAAGCGGATTTGGGCCTGTGGCCGGTCGAGGACTGGGGCGGCTGGCCCGGGGGCAAGCTGTGCGAGCCCAAGCCCATCTTTCCCCGGGTCGAGCCGGACCGACAGAAAGAGCTGATCGCGAACTGGCTAGACCAGACCCCGCCGGTCAAGGTTGCGGTCGCGGCCAGTGCGCTGGCCCAGCCCGCAGCCGAAATCACCATCGAGGATTTCCAGAAACTGGATCTGCGCGCCGCCAAGGTCTTGCAGGCCGAGGCCGTGCCCAAGACGGAAAAGCTGCTCAAGCTGACCCTCGATCTGGGCGGCGAGCAGCGCACAGTGATCTCGGGCATCGCCGGCGCCTATGCGCCCGCCGACCTCATCGGCCGCACCGTGCTCTACTTTGCCAACCTGAAGCCGGCCAAGATTCGCGGCGTGATGTCCCAAGGCATGATCCTGGCGGCCGGCGGCGAGAAAGTCCTTGCCCTGTGCAGCTTCGATCGCGAGGTGCCGGCAGGGGCGAAGGTGAAATAGCAAACGAGTTACCGGTTTTCCCAGAGCCGGCCAACCTGAATCCGGACTTGCCAGGTCGACTATTGGCCTGGGCCGTGATAATTGAAAGACATGGCATCAGCGAAACCAGTCATTCCTGCGGGCGGCGAATCCATCACCATGTCGTCGAGCGGCACACTCACGGTGCCAGATCACCCCATCATTCCGTTCATCGAGGGCGACGGCACTGGTCCCGACATCTGGCGTGCCTCGGTGCGCGTGCTCGACGCCGCGGTGGAAAAGGAATTCGGTGGCAAGAAGAAGATTGCCTGGGCCGAGGTCTACGCGGGCGAGAAGGCCAAGAACCTGTTCGATACCTGGCTGCCGGAGCAGACCATCGAGGCTTTCAAGACCTATCTGGTGGGCATCAAGGGCCCGCTCACCACGCCGGTGGGCGGCGGCATTCGCTCGCTCAATGTGGCCATCCGGCAGATCCTGGATCTGTACGTGTGTCTGCGACCGGTGCGCTACTTCGCCGGCGTGCCCTCGCCGGTCAAACGCCCGGAAAAGGTGAACATGGTGATCTTCCGCGAGAACACGGAAGACATCTATGCCGGTATCGAATGGTCGGCGGAATCGCCCGAGGCCAAAAAGCTGATCGCGTTCTTGCAAAACGAAATGGGCGTGAAGAAGATTCGTTTTCCTTCCACCTCGGCCATCGGCATCAAGCCGGTGTCGCGCGAAGGTTCGGAACGCCTGCTGCGCGCGGCCTTTGCCTACGCCATTCGCCACCAGCGCAAGAGCGTGACCATGGTCCACAAGGGCAACATCATGAAGTTCACCGAGGGCGGGTTTCGTGACTGGGGCTATGCCCTGGCCAAACGCGAGTACGCCGGTCGCGTAATTGGTTGGGACGACTGTGGGGGCAAGCCGCTCGCGGGTCAGATCTTGCTCAAAGACTCGATTGCGGACATCACGTTGCAACAGGTGCTCACCCGTCCCGACGAATTCGATGTGATTGCCACCCTGAACCTGAACGGCGACTACCTCTCCGATGCGCTGGCCGCGCAGGTGGGCGGCATCGGCATCGCGCCCGGCGGCAACATCAACTATCTAACCGGGCACGCCATCTTCGAGGCAACCCACGGCACCGCGCCGAAATACGCCAACCTCGACAAGGTGAACCCAGGCTCCGTAATCCTCTCGGGCATCATGATGCTGGAACATCTGGGCTGGACCTCGGCGGGCGAGCGCATTCTGCGCGCCATGGAAAAGACTATCGCGCAGAAAACCGTGACCTACGACTTCGCCCGCCTGACCGAAGGAGCGAAAGAGGTCTCGTGCTCCGAGTTCGGCACGCGCATCATCGCGAACATGTGAAGTTGGCTGTTTTCACCACGGAGAGCACAGCGGTCACAGAGCCGGATCGGACAGGGAAGGGTTGGGTTCCGCGAGGTACGAACTCTTTTCTTTCTTTCCGACCTCTGCGTTCTCTGTGCTCTCTGTGGTGAAACAGCTAGCCCATTCCGGCTTGCTTGTGAGTAGTCTAGGGTGAATGCCTGACCAACTGACCAAGTTGCTGGCGTCGCTGCGCCGTTCCTGCAAGAGCGGGCTTTGGTCCAGCGGCGTGAACCTGGTGCGCGCCGGGGCGGTGGCGGTTGAGTCGCGCAACGACGAGGAGATTGTCCTGCGCGTGCGTTCCCCGGGCCGCGCGGTTGCACCCACCGTGGTGCTGTATCCCGGCGAAAACGAGTGGGACTGCGACTGTCCGGGTCGGGTGCGCCCCTGCGAGCACCTGGCCGCGGCAGCGATTGCGCTCGGCCAGGGCGACGCCGCGACCGCGGGCGACGCAGAAACAAGACCCTTGCCCAAGGCCGAGGAGGCATGGGCGCGCATTGTGTACCGCTTCGCGCAAGTCCCAGGCGGGTTGCAACTGCGGCGCTTCGTAGTGCGCAGCGACGGCAGCGAAACGCCACTGGCCGGCACCCTGTCGGCCCTGCTTTCCCGGCCGGAGCAGGCTCGCAGCCTGCAGGTCGAGCAGTACGATTTGCAAGCGGATCAGAATTTTGGAATCAGGCAGCCGCGCCACCCTGTCACCGCCCAAGCTGGACGCTTTGGTGCGCACGCTGGTAGGCGCCCGCCTGGTTTTTCTCGACGGCCGTGAAGTGGCCATGTCCGAGGAGGAACTGCTGCCCAGCGCGCTGGTCGAAGATGGCGGCGACGAGGTGGTGGTAACCATCCATCGCGATCCGCGCATCACCTCGGTGCCCAGCGCTGGTCTGGTGCTGGCCGGCGAAGCCCTCACCCGCCACGGCGAGATCGAGCTGTGCGGCGCCTGGCTGCAGAACTTGCCCATCGTCCAGCGCTACGCCGGCGGCCAACTGGCCGAGCTGGCGACCCGCGTGCTGCCTGATCTCTCGCGCCGCATGGCGGTCGAGGTGCGCAGCAAGCGCTTGCCCAAGATCGTGCGCGGCCTGGTGCCGCGCCTGGTGCTCGACATGAGCCAGTTGGGATCGTCGCTGGCGGTGCTGCCCAAGCTGGTCTACGGCAACCCGCCCTGCGTGCGCATCGACGACGGTCGCATGGTTCACCTATCCGGCCCGGTGCCGGTGCGCGACGAGCCGGCCGAGCGCCGCCTGGTGGAAAAGCTGCGCGCCGATCTCGATCTGATGCCGGGTCGCCGCTCGACCTTCGCGGGCGCGGACACTGCGCGCTTCGTGGACAAGGTCAAGCGCTGGCGCGGCGATCTGGCCGGCGACGGAGCGCGCCTGATCGGTGCGCGGGTCCGCCTCGAACCCAATATGCACGTGCGCGACCTGCCTGGGTCGGGCAACGGCATCCCGCAGGCTGGCTTCGATTTCACCTTCACCGTGGTGGGCGAGACCGAGGCAGAGCAGCGCGCGCTCGGGCCGGGGCCGCATTCCGTCGACGCAGCCACGGTGATTCGCGCCTGGGAAGATGGCCTGGGTCTGGTTCCGCTCGGCGGCGGCGGATTCGCGCCCCTGCCGCAAGCTTGGCTTGACCAGCACGGCGCAATCCTGGCGCGCCTGCTCGCCGCCCGCGCCAGCGACGGCCGCCTCGCCAACCACGCCCTGCTCGCGCTGGCCGACTTGTGCGACGATCTCGACCAGCCGCCGCCGGCCGGACTCGATCGTCTGGCGCCCTTGGCCGAAAGCTTCGAGCGCCTGCCCGAGGCCAAGCTGCCCGAGGATCTGCGCGCCAGCTTGCGTCCGTACCAGAAGATCGCGGTCAACTGGCTCGCGTTCCTGCGCAGCGTGGGTCTGGGCGGCATCCTCGCCGACGACATGGGCCTGGGCAAAACCATCGAGGCCATGTGCCTGTTTGAAAAGAGGTGTCTCGTCGTTGCTCCGACCAGCGTGCTGCCCAACTGGCAGGCAGAGCTCGCGCGCTTTCGCCCTTCGTTGCGGGTCAGCGTGTATCACGGCCCGACTCGCAAGCTGGACGAAGCTGCCGACGTCACCCTCACCACCTACGCAATCTTGCGCCTCGACAGCGCCGAGCTGTCTGCCCGCCATTTCGACATGCTGGTGCTCGACGAGGCTCAGGCCATCAAGAATCCCGACAGTCAGGTGGCCCGCGCCGCCTACGCGCTTTCCGCCGAGTTCCGCCTGGCCATGACCGGCACGCCGGTGGAAAACCGGCTCGACGAGCTTTGGAGCCTCATGCACTTTGCCAACCGCGGCCTGCTCGGCGGCCGGCGCGAATTCGACGCCGAGTTCGCCCGCCCGGTGGCGGATGGCATGGCGGGCGCAGCCGCGAATCTGCGCCAGCGCATCCGACCCTTTGTCATGCGCCGGCGCAAGGCCGAGGTCGCGCCCGAGCTGCCCGCGCGCAGCGAGGCCACGCTCAAGGTCGTGCTCGACGAGCGCGAGCGCGCGGTCTACGACGCCGTTCGCGCCGCGACTCAGGCCGAGCTGGTCGCCTCGCTGAGCGGGACTGACGAGAAGGGTTTCAACGTAGTGAAGGCCCTGGAGGCGTTGCTGCGCTTGCGCCAGGCGGCTTGTCACCGCGGCCTTCTCCCCGGACAGAAGGCCGACACTTCTGGCAAAGTCGAGGCGCTGCTCGAATCCCTGGAGACGGCAGCCGCTGATGGCCACAAGGCGCTGGTCTTTTCACAGTGGACGTCATTGCTCGACCTGATTGAGCCCGCACTTGAACAATGCCGGCATTCCCTACACTCGATTGGACGGCTCCACCCGTGACCGAGGCGAGGTAGTGGAACGCTTTCAGTCCGAAGACGGCCCGCCCGTAATGCTCATTTCATTGAAGGCCGGCGGCACCGGCCTGAACCTGACTGCAGCCGACCACGTGTTTCTGTGCGACCCCTGGTGGAATCCCGCGGTGGAAGACCAAGCCGCTGACCGCGCCCATAGAATCGGGCAGGATCGCCCAGTGACCATCTACCGACTGATTGCCGTGGACACCGTCGAGGAACGCATATTGGATCTGCAGGAGAAGAAGCGCGCCCTGGGCGAAGCAGCCCTGGGCGACGGCGGCGCAGCCGCGTCGCTGACTAGAGAAGACTTGCTGGCGTTGTTGGCGTAGGGGCGGAGTTGTCAATCACACATCGACCAGATGCAGACCCACCCCGGCGCGGGCGATGAGATGGAAGTCCCGGTCGACGGTCAGGATGGGGACTCCGTGGGTCAAGGCGTAGGTCGCGATCAGGAGGTCGAGGGACTTGACCGCGAGGCCCTTGCGCGCGAGAGCGAAGCCGAGATCACCGGCGTCTTCCCACAGACGTGCGGGTTGTGAAAGCTGGTGGCACGCAAGCAGAAGAGGAATAGTCCTGCTGCGCTCGGCGGCGGATGCGAACCCACGAAGTAGTTCGGTCAATACCGGGCCGCACAGTGCGGCCTCGTCATCCTCCAGCGTCCGGTCCACGATGGCGGCAACCGGACCTCGGTCGCGGAAGAACGCGATCCACGCGGAGGTGTCGACCAGGATCAACGCCGGGTCCTGTCCAGATCGAGATCGAACCTCACCTTGCCACGGAGCCGGCGCAAGGCGGAGAGATGCGCATCTCGGTCGAGCGCCTTCAGCCCCTCGACCAGTGTCAACGTGACACCCTTCCCGGTCAGCCGCTGGGCGTTTTCGAGGATGTCCTCGGGTATGTTGGCCGTTACCTTCCGCACGTGTCCCATGTGACTAGTATGCCAGTATGGTCGCATATGGCCAGAGATATGGTCGCGCTCTGCTGGGCGCCCACCAGAGGGGCAGCCGCCGCCCTTTCTGCCGACGTCTCGGCGCGACCTTGGCCGGCCGGGAATGGATGCAGTCTTGCGTCGCGGGCCTCCTGTCGTGTTTACGGCACCCACTGGCGCCCCTCTTTACTGCTCGGTGAACACATACTCGTGCTGGGCGTCGCGCACGATGAGCGTACGTTTGGCCCCAGCGCCGACGACGAAATCGAAGCCGGAGATGCCGGGTACCGTGGTGATGAAGGAGATCGTGCCGTCCGGGTTCTTGCGCGTGGCCATCTCGCTCTTCCACTCGCCGAAGTCGAAGGTGGTGGCGCCGTGGGTCTGGCTGACTGAGATCTCCCCGAGCGCGTCGTTGGCGTAGCGCCTCGCCAGCTTGCCGGCCTCGGCCGCGTCGGCCGGTGCGGTGAGCAGCTTCCGTTCAGCGGCGAGGTGCTGGAAGAAGGTCTTCCCTCGGGCGGCGAGGTCGTCGTCGGCCTCGGGCCTGCCGTCGAAGAGCAGCTCCAGCAGCTTGCGCTGGAAGACGTCACGCAGGATCCAGCCGGGATTGGAGTTGGTCAGCACCACCGCGCCGACACCGTGCTCCGGGAGCCACAGCATGTCGCTGTGGAAGCCGGTCAGGTCGCCGCCGTGGTGTACCACGGGCGTGCCATACTTCGTGTCCACCGCGAGGCCCATCCCGTAGCTGACGTCCTTGCCGATCGTCACCTGGGGCGCGCGGCGCTCAAGCAGCGGCGACTTGGCGATGTAGCGCCTGCCGTCCGGCAGGACGCCCTCGGCGAGCTCGGCGGACACGTACTTCAGCAGGTCGCGCACGTTACTCCAGGCCGCGCCCGCCGGCCGGAGGGGGATGACGGCGTAGTTGATCTCCATGACCGCCTTTGCGGGTTTGCCGTCGATGTCCGGCGCGTGCGGGAAGGCGTGGTTGGCCTTGAGCGCCTTGGCGTAGTCGAAGGTGGTGGCCTTCATGCCCAGGGGTTCGAAGACCCGGGTCCGCATGGCCTGGTCGTAGGCCGCGCCCAGCTCAAGCTTCGGGTAGAGTACGTGCCCGCCCACGAAGCCAGCCGCGCCGGCCATGCAAGTTCGAGTACTGGAACATCTCGCCGAACTTGCTGGTGGGCTGCATGGTGGCCAGGGTCGCCATGGCGTCGTTGGGGGTCTTGCCTCCAAACTGGAAGAGCCACTCGAAATCCTGGCGTGGCAGGCCGGTGCAGGCGCAGACTAGATGCTTCACCAGGACCTGCCTGGTGGTCTCGGCGTCGCCTAGCTTGAAGGTCGGCAGCAGGCTGGTCACGGGCGTGTCCCAGGTGATCCGGTTCTCGTCGACGAGCTTGGCCAGCATCAGGGTGGTGAGCGCCTTGGTGTTGGACGCGATCATGAACCGCGTGTCGGCGTCGGGCTTCTGCTTCTTGCCCAGCTCGCGCAGGCCGAAGCCGCCGGCGAACACCACCTTGCCGTCCTGGACCAGACCGATAGCCGCGCCCGGAACTCCGAGCTGCTGCATGGCCTTCTCGACCCACTCGCCAAGCTTCGCCACGCGCGCCTGGTCGAGCCGGTGCGCCTTCCGGCCGGCGAAGGACTCGCGCCGGCCACAAATCCGCTGGGTGGGATCAGTTCCCCGTTAGAACGAACCCAGGGATAGTAGAGGGCGGCATACTTGGTATCGAAGCCCATCTTGTCCTTGCGCCAGGAGATCATGTCATCCACGCCCGCCCCATAGGGTGAATTGAGAATGGCGAAGCGGTCCTTCATGCTTTCGCAGTGGTTGATCATGTCCGTCTGGATTTGCTTGACGTTGTCCAGGCTGAAGACGCCGGCTTTATAACCGGCCATCACATCCGGGCAGGCCAGCATGGTCACTTCGTCGATGGCTTCTAACCCGAGAATACCCGTGCGTTCGGAAGCCTTGCCCCGGAACAATTCGATGGTAGCCTGGTCCTTGAGCACCGGCGCCGCTTCGACGACCGCATTATCGCCCTGTACTACGGCCAGGGCCGTCTGGCTGCCCACCGCCGGCATGCGTTCCGCCAGCGAACCAGGCGGCGTCCAGGATTTCCGCCGAGAGAAGCCCGTCTGTTTCTTTGGTCAGCACATCCACCAGGTTGCGCTGGCCGCGCGCCCGTGCCAAAGTGACGTTCTGGACCGACTTGAACTCCTGCCCACCGCGTTTAACGGATAGAGTGAAAGTCCCTTCGGGAATGTTGTCGCCGGAAGGCGGTTGGACTTCGACAGAGATATCCGGCCCGGCGCCTTTGATGCGCACCGTCCTTGCGCCGCCTGCGTTCAGCAGGTAGCCTTCGCCGGCCGGCAGTTGTGGCGCAGCCGGTTCGATCCGTTCGACGACCTTGATGGGTAAGCCCACCACAAAAGCGGCCGTCCCGCCGTTCAGGAAATAACCATACATGGCCTGGTGCAGATACCCGCCAGGCACAGACTGGTCAAAATCGCCGAACAGGTTGGTAAACTGGGTCCAGTTGGTGACTAGCGTGGGTGTGCGCGGCGTGGCTTGCTGGACCATTTCACCGGTAGGTTTCTGCGCCTGGATCGTTTCCCGGCAGAAACCAACCATTGCCAGCACAGCCGTGCCGGCTTGTTCGATCGGTCGGGCCCCGCGTTCTACTTCTTCAACGTAAACGCCGGGCGATTTATAGTTATATGGCATATCTAACCTCCTGTATCCTGACTAAAAAGTTTTAATTCAAGACATCCACGCGGTCACACATTACATAGGCACCTCCACTGGAAATGCCAGCTCAGGTACGGGCTGGCCGCGTTCGCCCACGACGACTTGCAAAGGCACCTGCACCGGCGACTGGCCGGGCAGCTCGACTACCAGCGTGTAATCGCCGGTTGGCACAGCCGTAAAGATGTAGCGCCCCTCGGCATCCGTCTGAATGGTTGGCCCGACCTGCACCGGCTGCCCATCCGCCTGTTTGCCGACCAGGCGAACGGAGGCATTCGCCAGAGGGTTGCCTTTCTTGTTATTCACTTCCCCGCCCAGGCGCACCGTACCAGCTTCCCAGCCCGGTAAAAGCTGTGGGACGATGATTTCACCGCCATTGGGACCTGGGTTAACCACGGTATGTCCAAATTTCAGCCCCCTGGCCAGCACCATCGGCGAGGTGAGGATCTGCTCCAGATCCAGGTCGAGGGTTACCACCAGCGAAACAGAGGGTCTGAGCTGGTTTTCCAGGGCGCCCCAGAAATCCGAGACGTTTAAGCACGCCATCTGGCTGGGCTACCTCCGTGCGTATTTCGTGGGTAAGCTTGGTCAGATCACCCACTAGAACATCTTCGGGGATAGGTGAAAAACGGAAAAAGGTTTCAACCACGCGCCACAACAAGCGGTGCTGGTCTTCTGCTGAGCTTGTCCAACAGGTGATCATGTAAGACATATCGATGCGCAGAGGACGCCGTTTCATACTGATCTGCCCATCCTCACCGGCCTCGTCATCCCAATAGGTCTCGCGCAACTGGCGGTTTTCGCGCAGGTCATAAAGATAGAGATTGACCGTCGGGCGGGTGACCGGCGTGGACCATTCGCGGGTGGGGATATCAAAGCTGATATCTACCTCCGCCGGGTCAAGGCCGGCTTTTTTTACCAACAGTTGTTTCAGGGTTTCGTCCAGATCGTTAATCATGCGGCTTTCTCTTCTTCTTCCTCTTCCCCTGGGGCAGCCTGCCGCTGGACTTGATCTTCTTCCTCTTCGGGGTTACCTTCGCGCTGGACGCCCTGGCTGCCCAGCCCACCTTGCTGGCCAACGTGGGTCAGCTCGTGCGCTAACAAGCCCTGCCCTTCGCTGCTGCCCGGGTTATATTTGCCTTCGGCCATAAAGACATCGCTGCCGACGGTGAAAGCCTGGGCGTTGAGCTCGCGGTTGAGGGCCGCCGCCTCATTATCGGTATGCACGTGCACCCCGCTTAAATCCGCGCCAAAATGCTCTTCCAGGTTCTGGCGGGCGCCGCCTTCCAGTTCGGACCCCGAACCTTTGCGACGCTGCACTTCATCTACCATATCGCTCTGTGGCAGGCCTACCAGTCGGCCTGGCTGCCCATGGGTTTCGGCCACCACCCGCTTCACATAGGTATTGCCATGCTGCTCCTGCAAGCGGTTGACGGCGCTCTCGCGGGTTGAGCCATCGGCCGCCGAAAGCGCCTGGGCGGTAGACTGCGGCTGCTTGTTGACGTTCTTTAGGAACGCATCGCGCACAGCGTCCGCTTCGACTTCACCCGGCGCTTCGTCGAATTTCTCGGCTTTTTTGTGGGCGGGTTCTTCTTTCTTGAATTTATTTTGGGATTGTTCCCATTGATCTGGCATGACAGCCTCCTTCAATACAGCTTGTAATCATTCTGTCCAATCAAAATCGCTTGACCGTCTGCGAAGCTATGACCGAAATGCGATAACGGCGTCTTTTATGAATAACTATCACCCGAACATCGCCTCCTGCAACGGCGCTTTCATACCTTCAGCAGTTTCCAGATAGGTATCGATCTCTTTGAGCAAGTTATCGACCTCAACGCGGCTGGCATCCGGGGTCTGGCGTACCTTGTCAGACCACAGTTCAAAGCGGATGGAGTTCATTTTGTAGAAGAAGCGGTCTCCCTCTTTATCGCAGTCATAGTAAGCCTTTTCCTTCTCGGCCACGGCAATGCGCTGGTTACCGAGCATATCCGAACCCCCGGCCTCGCCGGGATTGGTAGGATCATAGCCGCCCGCCACCTGCTCGCGGCGCTTCACCATTTCATCTGCCAGGGCTTTCTCTTTTACGCCCTGTTCCTTGGTGGCCTTAGCCTGTTCGATGAAAATAGTTACTTCACCAAGCGTCTGGGTTATCGCCGCGATATCCGCCCCTCCCTTGCTGCCGCCGTGTTTGGCCTGGTATTGGGTGATCTTGTCAGCCGCGTCCCGGATATCTTTCTTTTGTTTTTCTGCTTTGTCCACTGCATCATGCAGAGCCGTAAAGGCATCTTTCACTTTTGTTGTCGCACTACTAACCTTATCCTTATCAAGTTTTTTAGTAAGAACATCCTTCAAATAGGAGGCGGCCATTAGTTTTGCGTTGGCTGAATCCATCCGGCTGGTATAGTCGGTCATGACCTTGGCCAGCTCGTTATAAATCTGGTCTTTGATATCCACATCGGTCAGGGTCTTTGTCACCTCGGCACCTTTACCAACCCCAGCCTGTATTTGACCCAAGGTAGAAGGCGCGCCTGCCTCAGCCGCGCCTGCTCCCCCTAAGGCAGGCATACCGGCTACTTCCACTGCCAGCTTAAAGACTTTCTCGATGCGGTCGAGACCTTTTCTGGCATCGGCAAGGTCAGTGTTAATTTTGGCAATGTCGGTTTTAGCCGCCGCCTCATCGAGGTTGTCAGGGCGCTGTGTACCCAGCGCAACGTCAGTGGCCAGGTTTCTCAAATCGTTGGTTGCCACGCCGCAGTTATGCACCTCTTTATCAATCGCCTGGGTATGATTGGCGCTGGTAAATACATCGAGGGCCGCTTTGAAATCCCTTACCAGGCCAAAGAGGATCATATCTTTTTCAGCAGTTCCTACGTCTTGGTTTACATCCTGCACCGTCCGGTTGGCTTTCCCTCCGGTGGCGACGGCGGTGCCTACATCTGCACCGCCTGCGCTTCCGCTATTGCTCTTGACGTTTGGGTGTTGGGCGAGAAATGCGCCAACCACACCGTTCGCACGGGGCGAAGTCGCGTTCAAGGTTAGCGAACAACGTACTGAAGGTACTCAAACGCATATTCGCTCCGACGGTCACATCGATATCAGGATTGTTCCCTTCAGTTTTGACCGGGGTAGATGAACCGACGGAAAGGTCAACGATGCCCTGCAGCGTTCCTTTCACTTCCTCGTCTTTATCAATAAAGCCTTTCGTTTGGATAACCTTATTATCTGCTTCAGCGCCTGCTGAATAAGAGCTGCTGGCTTCCTTCTTCTCTCGTTCATTGACGGCCTGAGCCGCGAATAAATTTTTCTGGGCATTTTCGACCTTAGTAATCTGTTGGCGAGCCTGTTCAGCATCATTGATCGTAGACATTTCCGCCACCCGGGGAGGTGGAGCGGCAGCTACCTGAGCCTCTTCTGCGTTAGCCCCTTTTTCCATCTGCTGCGCCGGGGTGTCTGTGACAGTAACGCGGCTCACTGCTATGTTTTTTTGTTGGATCATGCGCTGGACGAAGGCGTTCCCTTTTTGCTGCTGCAGCCCATGGGCAATCCTCTCGCGCGACCCCTGGTCGGTGTGGGAGAACATAGAGGACGCCTTACGCGGCATAGTTGGAGGACGGTTAAAGGATTGATCCTGGGATATCCCCGGAACAGCTTGCTCGTTTTCTACCTCGTCCACCAGGGCCGGTCGTTCTTCGGCTTTTATTGGATGTTGTTCGTTATGCTCAAATTCTGGGGCCATATGCCCTTCTTCTACTTATTGCCCAATCTATTCTTCATCGTAATAAAACAGAGTCTATATGCCGCCTTCAAAGCGTCTCACCAATGGATGAAAGGGCGTCTTTTTTGTTGGTTTACCTATTTCTCATTGGCTTGACGGTCAAAGGCATCCGTAGTTACTTCGTGGATCATCTCACGCAGCAGTTCCAAAGCAGGGTTACTGGACGCTTCTGCGCCGGCTGCCAGCACCGTCTTCTGTTTGCCATCCAGGTTGGCGATCCAGGTGGATTGGGTCACATCCATAATTCGCTTTGGATCACCCACCTTGTCCGGCAGGGAGAAAAAGTTGGCTTTACGTAAAGCAGCCATAACCTTTTCCAGCTCGGCCGGTGACAGGCGTGCGATCTCACGCCACGTCAGGGGTACAGAGCGGGTAACAAATTTGTCTTCTTCAAACTTCATTTCAGAATCGGTGTATTCTTTCACCAGGCCATTCCGGTAAAAGCGAATCGCCCAGGTCTTCCGCCCTTCCTGGCGATATTCCAATAACAGATCCAGAGTTTTCGGCATATAGTATTCCTCCGAGCTAAGGTTTTACCCGCCAATCGTTGACGCCGGTGACATTGTGCAAGGCTTCCATAAAGGTGGCGTAATGCTGAGGGCGAATGGTGCTGCCCAGGGACATGATATTGTCATTATTCTCGTTGACCGACCCACCCAGGCCCATACTGGTTGCCAGGGCATCGTGCCCGGTTTTTACGCCTACTTCATCTCCAGTGCCGTTGATCAGGCCGCGGGAAATTGGATTCCCTTTTGCATCGGTGATAGGATTGCCTGCCGCATCGCGTTTGGGCGTGCTGGCGTATTCATCGAACAGCCCGAGCATGTGACCGAACTCGTGGGCAGCGATATTTTGTCCTTGACCGCTGCCTACCACAATTTCCACCCGCCGCCATTCTGCTTCTTCGCCGGCGCCGCCAGCTCCTACCCCGACAATGGCATCGATGCGGGTCTCAGCATTGCGCAGCAGGCTGCCCTCGACTGAAGTGGTCTTCAAGAAATCCTCCACCGCCAGGGCGCGGTCTAAGGACAATTGCAGGTTCCGCTCATGGCCGGCCTCTGTTTTTTCCCCTTTGGTGTTGGCGTGCCCGGTGATGGCGATACTATCGCCAGGCGTCCCGGGAGTGGCCTGGAAGCTGATGATCCATTTTTTTAGTCCTTCTTTGGCCCGTGAACTTAGTGTGGAGGAATTATTCCCAAAATGGACCCTGGTTGTCAACAGGTGGGATTGGCCGGTTACCTGGCCACTGCCCAGTTCGAGCTTTTGATCGGTACCGCTGGCGGCGGTGCCCGGGGACACGTTAGCTCCGAATTCAGTATCTTCGTCGGGGGTTTTGTAGATATCTGCCTGGGTATGCACCGGCTGAGGACCAGGGGTGGGCGTTCCAGGCGCTAACCCGGCAATGTTCTGGGTATGGACCACCACATTGATTCTGGCGAGCTGTGAGTCCCAACCTGGTCGGCTGCCCTGGAAGATAATCCCGGTGCCGGCGCTGCTCCAAGCGCCCATAACGTTACCACGGTAAGTCGCCATCCAGGTGCTAATGCGCGGGTCGCCTGCCCCGCTCCAGGTCCATTGTTCCTTGACCTTTTCCAGCGCTTTAGTGAGTTTTTCGCCCCTCAGTTGGCTCAAATTGCGGTTGATTGCAATCTCAGAGGGTTCCATCGTATCTTTGGTGGCCTTGACATGGTTGCCCGTGATTTTCATCCCATCCAGGAAGTTCATCCCGATGTTGAGCGTAATCGTCAGCGCCATCGATATTGGATCGTAGCGGGCGTTAAACCCACCCATACCGGTGGAGGGTACGATGGTAGTTCCGTTAGCATCCGCCGGAACGGGCCCCGCAGCGCGGAAGGTGCGTAAATCCTCCGGCAGGCTCATATCTGGGGCGGGTTGCGGGACCGCGGTAACTCTAGCAGCCGGGGCGGGCTCGGTCCCCCTTTGGCGTTGGACCAGGCGCTGCACAGTGCGGTTGCCAAGGGCGCGTTGAATGGCCAGCAGATTCTTTGCACGCCTCCCGGGATCGGTGGAAAGCTGAACGCCATCCCCGGCGAAACCTTGCAAACTTTGTTCAATCGTATCCATCGTCGAAGTTAAGATTTCAGGAGCGCTTTCCTCTGGGGAAGAGGTTTCGCTGGGCTTAGGCGACAAGTTTTTCACCTGCTGGCGTTTGTTTCCAGGAAGGGGTATCTTCGCATGTTTAACCCGTGTAGATTGTGACATCACTGCCTCTGGTTAGTCTGGTCAAACGGTGTGGGCATTTTCACCCGACTCAGGAATTTCGGGGGGGTTCATAGGATTGCCTTGCCCGGAGTGCATGGTGTTTTGCAGCGCCACTTCAGCCATGGCGACCGGCGCATCGCCGGACACCGGCTGCATGGCAGCCGGGATGCGTTTTTCGAAATCGATCCAAATGCGCTTATCGCTGCGGCAGTCGTACTGTCGGCAGACATGTGGGCGTTTGCTGTGGATGGTGCAGCCGCGCGCCTGAGGGTCTGAGTGGACGCAGTAGCCATCAGCGGCTTGCTTGATCCAATAGGGGTTGCCGTAATCCCAGCGGGCGATGCCTTCATCCAGGTCTTGTTTGGTCAGGAAAAACTTGAAAGTGCAGCAGCGGGCCTGGCAAAGAGGCAGGCGTGCAAAACAATCAATTTCAACGGATTGGCCTTCGGCGTATTTATCGCCCATGTCGGCCAGGCGCACGCGCGGCATGAGCACCTGCGCCACCTCTTGCCTGGCTTTTTCCAGCGGTTCTTCCAGCTCTTCGTGTTTCAGGAGGCCTTTTTCGACGAGCACATCCGCCAGGGCCTGGACATAAGCCACGGCTTCATTGCCCTGGTCCTGGTTGACCGACATCATCACGTGGGTGAAACGCAAGCCGCGTTCCACCTCCTGGAAGGCTTTTTGCAGATCCTGGGGATTCTCAGAAGCCGGAGTGGGGTTGGTTGGTTGTTCGGTTTCTTTTTGCATGGCATGCCTCGCTTGAGCAGTCTTCCCTAACCGCGCGCCTGTTCGATATAACCCTCGAAATCGCCTTCGACGACCATTTTGCCAATTTTTTGGTATTCGTAGCTGGCCCCGCGCACCAGGTGGCGCATGGAGATTGGAGTGTGCTCTTCGGCGGCCAGAAAAGCTGAGATCAGGATGATGTTGCGGATGTTACCGCCGGTAATTTTTAGCTTACGCGCCAGGAAAGGCAGGTCGATATCTTCGGCCCTGGGCGCCTGGGCAGGGAAGGTACGCCGCCAGATTTCCAGCCGTTCGGGCTCTTCTGGGAAGGGGAAATCGACCATGAATTGGATGCGGCGGACAAAAGCTTCATCCATATTCTTTTTGATATTACTGGCCAGGATCACCAGGCCGTTGTATTCTTCGGTGCGCTGCAGCAGGTAGGCGGTTTCAATGTTGGCGTACCGATCGTGGGCATCCTTGACTTCGGAACGTTTGCCGAAGAGAGCGTCGGCTTCATCAAAAAACAAGATGGCGTCGGTGTCCTGCGCCTCGCTGAAAATGCGCTCCAGGTTCTTCTCGGTTTCACCGATATATTTGCTCACCACGGCCGAGAGGTTAATCTTGTAAATGTCGAGACCCAGCTCGTTGGCAATGATTTCGGCGGCCATGGTCTTGCCTGTCCCTGAAACTCCAGAAAACAGGGCGATCATGCCTTTCCCGGTGGATAGCTTGCGGTCAAAGCCCCAATCTCCATAAACGGTCGGCCGCTGGCGCACGGTAGTGCAGACCAGGTGCAGGGTGGCGAGCTGCTGGCGAGGCAAAACGATGTCATCCCAGGCATAGTGGGGTTCGAGTTTGCGCGCCATTAATCCCAGGCGATGCTGGGACTGGACGCGGCTGGCCGCGTCAATATCGCTGGCCTGCAGGGCCGGCAAGGTAGGATCGCGTGACCACATCAGCGTCGTGGCTCGTCCAACTGCGTCCCGGATCTGGCCAGGGTTGAGCTGAAAACGGCCGGCTAACGCGCTTAGTTCTTCATCGGTAAAATTGTTCGACCCGTTCAGTTCGGCAGACCAGGCCGCTTTTCTGGCTGCATAAGACGCGGCCGGGAATTCCAGGCGTAAAAAAGGCCGCCCGTGTAGATCACGGCCCGGTTCCCAGGCTTTATTCGCCAGCAGAACCGTGGGAGTTTGGCTGTCTGCCAGCGAACGGATAAAGGCTTCGCGCTCCCTGGAAAGCTCGCTTTCTCTATCGGATTGAAGCAGATCGTCCACCTGCTCCCAACTGACCAATCCACCGCTCAGCAAAGCTTCCCGTTCAGCCAGGTGGACTGCCTGGTCCGGCCGCAGGCCGCTGTTATGCAGCTCTGCCATGCTCAACATCAGGGTTGGTTTCGCAATGGCGTTAGCAAAGTAAAGCACGGCGGCGTGCCGTCCAGAGCCATAACGACCGTGGAATAAGATGACCGGGGCGACATTATTCCAGGTTCGCTCCCAGCCAGAAGCCCACAGGGAAAGTCGCTGCTGGATGTCTTCTGGTATAGCCGCCATGCGCTTGCCTACCTGGGGATCGACCAGTTCCAGCAATCGGCCATCGATCTGGTCACCCCCTAACAGGTAGCGGGCAATCCGGTCATCAATTTTCAGGTAGCGCGCCGGTAAAGAGGGCCGCCGGACACCCGGATCATCGTGCAAGTTGAGCAGTTCCCACTCTAACAAGGCTGAACCCGGTTCCAAAGCCTGCCGGACGTCCAGGCGCGCCTCCAGGGTCGGGCACAGTAAGCGCATCACCAGGTCCAAGGTGGGGCGTTTCTTGGTGACATCATCCTGAAGGTAGGCGTAAAGGCGCTCATATTTCAAATCTAACTCGGGCGCCAGGCAAATCAATAAAATTTGGCGTTCGATTTCGGAAAGGCCGAATAATTCCAACAAATGGTCAAAGCGCAGTACTTGTTGGTTGGCCTGCGCCTGTTCCTTCAGGGCAGTGATACGAGCATCAATGGCTGAAGATGTTCGATCCAGCGCCTGTTCTACCTCCTGGGGAAGCCGGATGGGCTGGTTGGAGGAATGAACCGGCGCCTGGCTCTTTAAAAGATCATCTACTTCTTCATCCGAAATGTAGAGACCGCGGTACTCTTCATCCTGGTGGGCCGGATTGTTTAAGCGAAATCGAATGACCTCGCGTTTGAATCCACAAGTCCAGGCGGGCCAGCCACGCCAGGGTGTATTCAACCGAAATGCCAGAGGTTCCTTCCATTACAATCGCTCCACTGCTCTTGCCGGAATAACGGGTAAGGCCAGGTATTTTTCGCTGAGTTTTATGCCTGCCCGGTTTTCCCAAAGAGGGTCTTAAGCCAGGCGACGACAGTCCTGGTTCCCATACCGGTCTGTTTCTGGATGAAGGGCGTAATACTGTTCAGGTTATGGAAATAAATGCGTTTGCCGCTGCCAACATGCACAATCGAACCTCTCCAGTTCTTCATATTCCTCCTGCCTCCGGAGGGGGCATCATTCCAGATGCGTAAGATAAAGGATTGGGTATCGTCGTTGCAGTCGTCTTCCTTCATAGAGATCTTGCCTCGCGCCGGCTGGAAATCAAGCAACATCCTCCCTGAGCAATCAGAGGGGACACTGCAAATCCATAAATAGGACTACTTTCGGCTTATGTTATCTCAGCAAGGTCTCATAGACGCCTTTGCAGCGTCTTGCTTTAGAGGTTAAGTGCGTCTTTTTAGCTACTTGCCGCTAATTCTGGCCTGTTCAAGCAGCTCTTCTACTCGCGCCAGTCTGGTCCTGGTCTCTTCGATTACCTGGCGAAGAGACCGGATTTCAAGAATAGCATATCCGGTGGCCGTCTCTGTGCTGAAGTTCTTGGAATCTTCAATCGAACCTGTAGGGATGAAAACCTCAGTGGGTATTGAAAAGCGGTGGTGCAGCATTTGCTGGTAAAGGTTCCTGGTCTCTTCGGATGGTTCAACACCCACCTGGTCGTGGAGAATTTGTTCGCAGCGATGGAACTGAACCAGGGCCAATTGCGGTTCACCTAATAACCAGTAAAGCAGCATCATTTCGCGGTGGACGTTTTCACGCGCATTGTCAAAAGCCAGGATGCGCTCCCCATATTCGAGGCCGAGGTTGTACATGTGATGGGCACGATGATAGACCATCAATTTGAGCAGTGTGTTCAGGTGCATCAAGCTTAAACGTTCACGTTCATACAGGCACCATTCCTCGTCCACTCCCTCCAGCAGGTCGCCATCGTAAAGCTCAATGGCTTGTTTCATTTGCTGAGCCTGGTCCTGGCTAAGCGCTTCACCTTGAAGAGTACGGGTAGCGGATAAAAGTGTTTCAAATTTCTCTACGTCAAGCTGGTAAGGGCTGGCGCGCTGGAAGGCAATTCTGTCATCGTTTACTTGTAGATAATCCTCGAGCTCAGCCCCCACAGATTGAAAAACGGAACGCAGTTTCCACAGGGCATTCCGCAGATATTTGCGCGAGACATTGGTGGAGTAATTCCCCCAGAAGACGGAGGCTAATCGTTCTCGATTTTGGATATGCTGGCGGTTCAGCAGTAGATAACAGAAGACTAAATAAGAATGGTGGAATGGAAACCCATCCATTGGTCGATCGTAAAAACATGCATTGCCACTGCCAAACAGCTTTACGGATAGCATATCCACCTCCCTTAGAAAGCCCACCATTAATTTCAACGCATTTTTTACTTGTAACTCAGGTCAAAAATGGCCTTGAAAATAGTAGATATTATTTATCATAAATATACTGCATTGGGAGAGTAAATACAACCAGGTAAGGCGATAATAAGCGAGTTCTCATCATCTTCTAATTTCGATTATGATAACCAATTTACCAAATACCAGTGAACCGCAGATTATAATCAGGTCATGGCTCCTTCTTTACCCTCAGACGTTGAAGTCCGCCTGAATAATGTCTCCGAGACGGTTTGGAAGTCTTTGAACCAGGGTCAATTTGCCAGCCGTGAACTCTATCGGCTGCGCCTTTTGGCGGAACATGCCCAGGTTGTCAGCGGTTTTGACGAGCTGGTTGGGCTTGACCTGCTGAAATTTACACCTTTTGACTATCAAGTCCGCGCCGCCCAGATTGCCTTGCGCCGGTTTCGTGGGCGCGGATTGTTGTGTGATGAAGTTGGCCTGGGTAAAACCATCGAAGCCGGGTTGGTATTGAAAGAATATCTGGTCCGCAATATCGTCCAACGTGTGTTGATTGTGACCCCTGCCAGCCTGGTTGAACAGTGGCGCGAAGAATTGGCGGCTAAGTTTGAGTTGCAAGATTTCGTCAGCAGCGCCGATGCTGAATTTCACGCCGCTGGCCCAGGGGCATGGGAACACTTTCCACACTTGATAGCTTCCCTGGCAACGGCTCGCCGGGCGGAAAACCGTACCCTTTTAGCCAAGATTCCGTTTGATTTGGTGATCGTGGATGAAGCTCATCACCTGAAGAACCGCGCCAGCGCTTCGTGGAAATTTATCAATGAGCTGCAACGCAAATATATTCTGCTGCTAACCGCCACGCCGGTAGAAAATAACCTCGATGAATTGTATAACCTGATTACGCTGCTCAAGCCGGGACAGCTCAGCACGCCGCGTGAGTTCCGCAAACAGTTTGTTGTGCGGGGTGATCCGCGTCAGCCCAGAAACCGCGGCCAACTGCGCGAGTTGTTGGGCAATGTCATGGTGCGTCACAGTCGCAGCCAGGTCAGTCTCAAGCTTCCACCCCGCCAGGCTACTACTCTCCGCTTACAACTCACCCCGCCTGAAGTTGACTTCTATAATGCAGTTAGCAATTTTGTGCGGACACAACTTGGCGGTCTACCAGCCTCCACTCTGGTCGAAGAATACGGCTCGGAAAGTGAACAAGAAGGGAACATTTCTCAGGCAGATCGCTTTGCCCTGCTCACTCTGCAACGTGAAATTGGCAGCAGTCTCCTGGCTGCTGCTTCCACTTTGCGTTCGATTGCAGCTCGTACTCCTGATAAAAACCAAAGCCAGGTCCTTCTCGACCTGGCCGGTCGAGCCGCGCTGGTGACTTCATGGGCTAAGGCGGATGCTCTCGAAAAGTTGCTGAGAACTATCTTTCAATCCGACAAATCTGAAAAGGTGCTCATTTTCACCCATTTCAGGCGCACCCTGGAACTGATCGCCGAACGTTTAAAGGGAATGGGCATCGATTATGTGCTCTATCATGGCGGCTTGGATATGACCGCCAAGCAGCAAGCCATCGCCGACTTCCGCGATCATGCCCAGGTGCTGTTATCTACAGAGGCGGCGGGCGAAGGCCGTAATCTCCAATTTTGCCGCACGATGGTTAATTTTGACATTCCTTGGAATCCTATGCGCATCGAACAGCGCGTAGGACGCATCCATCGGGTCGGGCAAACCAGTGAAGTGCGTATTTATAATCTTTCGGCGCGTGATACAGTTGAAGATTATCTTGCTGCAAATCCTCGACCAAAAGCTCAATATGTTCGAACTGGTCATCGGAGAGATGGATATGATCCTTGGCCATCTTTCCGATGAACGTGATTTTGAAGACTTGCTGTTGGATGTGTGGGTAAAAGGGCAAAACAATGTGGATCTCCAGGCTGGTTTCAACCAGCTTGGAGATTTGCTGCTCCAGGCTCGCCAGGATTACCAGAAAACCCGCGAGTATGATGAGGCGCTTTTTGGGGAGGATTTTTCAGCGGAATGAACTCAGGATACGCCTCTTCCGGATTTGGTATTGGGTTATTGCTTGCAGGTGGGCGCGCTGGTTGAACCACCGGCCTATCACGTTTACGAGGTATTGCTGCCCGATGAGGTAGCTAACCGGTGGGGAATTAATCCTCACCAGTTGTTTATGTTTGCCGGTGCGGAAGAAACGCTTCCACCCGGAAGCGCGGTTACTCTGCTGCATTACGGCCATCCTCTGGTGGAAACTATCGTCGAGGAAATAAGCAGCCTGACGGCTAACGGGCAGTTTTACATCAACAATGTGCGTCTTGAAAAACCGGGCTTATTCAACGTCATCGAGAAAACCCTGGTATTACCCAACGCCAAACTTTTTCCCGTCCAGGGCGCCTCTGAACAACGGCGGTTGTACCACTACGTCCGTTTTAATTTGAAGGCCAGCCTGATTGCAGATGAGAAGCGCGAACTGATTTTACCGATCTGGATGCACCTGCAAGGAGGATACCCGGTCGATGGGCGCCAAGTCGAACATTTGGCTGTTTTGGATGCCGAAAACAATTTCCAAAATCTTGACCCGGCAATGCCAACCTTTCTTGACCGGACTGCTCTGCTTTCCGAAGAAGTGCTCCGCGCTTTGTTAGAGCGCGCTCGTCAGTCCACTTGTATTGAATTGGGGGATACTTTGCAGAGCTTACACAAGCGTTTGCAACGTTTTCTGGAACTCGATCGCGCCCGCCTGGATCAGTATTACGAGGATTTGATAAAAGACGCCGAACGCCGCTTGCAGAAAGCCGATGAAGATCGCCGCAAATCATTGGAAGCAAAGATTACCGCCATTGAAGCCGAACATCAATCCAAGCTTATCGATGTGGAGCAAAAATATCGTTTACGCATTGAACTTGATTTGGCCAACCTGGCCGTGATTTCCCAACCCAAGCTCGATTTAACCGTCGAGATCAGGAAACGGACTGCAACGGTGCGCCGTCAGGTGATCTGGGACCCCTTGCTCCACGCCGTTGAACCACTGGTGTGCGACGTATGCGGCCAGGCGGGTTTTGAAATGTACCTGTGTGAGAATGGCCACCTGGCTCATGCGGCCTGCCTGGCTCCGCAGTGTGTGGAATGCAAACGGACTTACTGCCAGAAATGCGCCGGAAACGTTCAAACCTGTGTGGTGTGTGACCGGCCTATCTGCACACACAGCCTGGTGCGCTGCCCTACCTGCCAACGCGTTACCTGCCAGGAACACGCCAACCTTTGCCATGCCGCAGATGGCAAACCACAGCACATCGAAGCAACCGCCGCGCCTATTGCGGCGGCAGACGCGGGCCGCACACGTTCTATTCCTGAGAAGGCAGCACCGTCAGCGCTTGCTTCACAAGAACGCTCATCGTCAACCAAAAGAAAAGAAGTCCGCGCCAGGCCATCTTCGCCTGCCAAAGCGGCAGAAAAAGCCGCCAAAATATCTCCGGCGCTGACCGCCGCTTATGTGGATGTCTATTTTGGAGCAGCTATGCCGTTGGTCTCGGCGTATGTGATGGTAAGAAAGCGCGAGGTGGCCGTTCGCTCCTGGGAATTGACCGATGAAGGGATTTCTGTGAGCTGCCGTTGTGAAAACCTTTTCTGTAAGGAAGACGGGATGATTTATCGGCCTGTCCCGGACGACCAGATCCCGGCGCAAATAGACCTGTTGATCCACCGTTTCATTGCAAAGTACAACATACCGGAAAAGAAAATCCACTATTTTCGCATGCGCAATGGGGAACCTGAGGGAGAGCGTAAGCTGGTCCTGACAGGCATGTGGAAGGATGCTGTTTCCTTGCAGAAAGCGCCGCGAGGGGTTTGCTCGTCTCGAGTAAAAATGGCGTGGAGGAAGCCAAAATTCAATACAGCCCTTCGTCGATCCCGCCGCGTTCGATGCAGCGCCGCGCAGTCGCCTGGATTAATTTCACCCAGCGCTGCTCTTCCTTGGGCGCGGTGATTTTATCTTTCCACGTGGTCAATCCCCCAGGTCGCGTAAATATTCCGCCATCAGCGGGCCCAGGCCCCGATATTTTTCAAAACGTTGGTTATAGAGCAGATGTTTGGCTGGATTGGGTTCGAAGGAGCGGTTCAGGCTGACCATCGCCTCGACGCCGGCTGCGATGGAATTGAATACGCCGCAGCCCGTCGCTGCCAGGATCGCCGCGCCCAACATTCCAGCTTCGTTTACCTGTGGCCGCACAAACGACCGGCCAAGGATATCGGCGCAAATCTGAACCCAGGCATCCGATTTACTGCCGCCGCCGACGGGGCGGTATTCCTGGATCTCGATTCCCATTTCGGGCAATCTTTCCAGACATTCACGGATGTAGAAGGTGGTCGCTTCGACAATCCCTTTTAAGATCTCGCCCCGGCTGGTTTCCAGTTTCAACCCCGCGATCACGCCGCTGGAAATCCTGGATGAAATGAGGGGGGCCGGTGATAGTGAAATGCGGCAGGATGACCACTTTGGTTGGATCTGCGGGGATTTCAGCGAACAGCTCTTCGTAAATGTCGCGTCCGCTCTCCCTGGCCTTTTGGCGTTCGGCCTGTGCAAAGGTATCCCGGAACCACTTCACCAGTGACCCACCCTGGTTATATATGAAGCTGACATACCGGCCCGGTACAACGTGATGCTCGGTATTCAAACCGCGCTCGATCATCGCAGCCGGCTCTGGCCTGGAATCAAACACAGGCACCGCGCAAATATAAGTTCCCATCCCGTACATGGCGCGACCCCAACTCGATCACGCCACACCCGACCGAATTGCAGGATTGATCGTGACCGCCGCTGACAATTGGAATCCCGGCAGGAATGCCCAGCTCTGCTGCGATTGAACGAGTCACAGAGCCGATGATATTTCCGGATGAAATCGTGCGGGGCAGTTTTTCACGGTCGAGATCTGCCCATTTTAATAGTTCGTCCGACCAATCCTCCCTAGTGAGGTCAAATAGAAGGGTACGGTTTGCCAGGCTGTAATCAACCAAAGCCTCGGCGCCCAGCATGAACGAGACAAAACCACTCCAATGTAAAAACTTATCTGCTCGTTCGTATACTTCAGGCTGGTGCTGTTTGATCCATTTGAGCTTGGTCAAGGAATATGGGCTGCCCAGCGTGTTGCCGTTGATGCCGTATAAGCGCTCTTTGGGCATGCTGGAGAGTAAAGAAGGCAGGTATTCATCACCGCGGGCATCAAAATTAAGTAAAGACGGGCCGAGAATTTCTCGCTCAGCCGTTACTGGGACAACGGCTTCCCCCAAAGAAGAAACGCATACCGCTTTAATGGGGTCATTGTCCGCAGCAGGGACGCCGGCAGCTTTCCAGATAGTCCGTTTTATTTGCTGCCACACTTGCAGGGTATCCAGCTCTGCTAAACCAGGCTGAGGACGTTGGTAATCATATTCTTCGTAAGCCAGATTGAGCAGACAGCCGCTTTCCGAAAACAGCCCACATTTACATCCGCTAGTTCCGACATCAATCCCCAGCAAGCTCATGCTGCCATCACCTTTCCTCGAATGCCAGTGATCCCCAAGAATTTCTGCAGCACCCAAACAGTGCGCTCATAGACTGCGTCTTGGGCTTTCGACACACTGCCGCCAGTTTTCAGGGTAGTTTCATAAGGCTGGCGTATTTCGGTCCCTACATTGATTTTCGCAATCCCACGGCTCATTGCCTGGCGAACATCCTCCTGTTTAATCCCTGAACCTCCATGCAGAACCAATGGGATACCCGTTGCTTCGTACAATTGGTCCAGGCGATTTAGCGCCAAGCGTGCTTCGACTTTCTTCTGATCTTTCAGCCCGGCAGCAATCGCTCCGTGGATATTCCCGATTGCGACAGACAGCCAATCGCATTGAGTTTCACGGACAAACTGGCGCGCCTCGCTTACATCCGTGAACCCTTTGCCAGAGGAGAATAATTCTTCGTAGGAGGGCAGCGGTCCGGCCTCATGTCCAAGCACCGCCCCCAATTCGGCTTCTACAGCTACATGGGCTGGATGGGCAAGATCGACCACCTGGCGAACGGCGGCGATGTTTTCCTGGAAGGGAAGGCGTGAACCATCGATCATGACCAATTCATACCCCAAGGCTATGGCCTCCTGAAAAATCGGCAAGAAATCAATCCGCAATTTATCTTCATCAATCACTGGCACATGGTCGAGATGCAGGCGTACATGCTCCGGCCTTTGGAAGCGAAAATATTCTTTGGCTACCTGGGCTGGACCGCGGCTTTCAAACTTGATCCACTCCAGGCGCGCCGTTTCAATCAGGGCGAAAAATCCTGGTCAACTACTGCCCGTATCACCGGTTCCATCATTGGCAGGTAGGGGATATTAAAGGCCGGGATCATCAATCCTTGCGCTCTGGCCTTCTGGATGATTTGAGCAACATCTGGAATGGAAGGATAGTTCTCCATAGATGGCTCAATTCTGTGGCAAGGCGACTTCAAAATTCAGGTAGTTGCCAAGCGCCTCGGCTAAAGGTTGAATGTGGCGACCAGGTGTGATTGAAACATGATGGCGATGTCCGTTGGCGCCGATATGTAATAAGACATCTTGCAGTTTCTTGATCTCGGCTACCCCCGCCACCCCGAAGAAATCAGCCGGGATGGGATCCCGAGTGATGCGGCCCTCGCCCAGGTAGACTTTTATCTGGCCTTGATCAGTCATCAGGCTTCCGAAGGTGAAATCCATCGGCTTGATCCGTCCCACATTGCATCCGAATGCTTTACCCTCTCCAACGCTGTTCATCAATATAGAGTGGTCTGTCACACGTCCCTTTCCGTCCATCAGGCTGGCAGCCAGCGGTCCGCAGTGGAACAAGATGCATTTATCCTCTTCCTCGCCATAATTGTTATTCCAATCCAATAGCCCGGCAGGTTCATAAGACGCCAGATTAAAGGCTTTCATGGTGACCGCGTTGCCCAGATCTACTTCACAAGCGGCTGCCAGGCCAAGATCATTCAGAACTCCCAGGGCGATACAGGGTGAAATACCCATTTGCATTTGGATCTCTGTCCAACAACGGAAAGCCAGCGCGTCCAGCCGGGCTTCAGCGATCACCTGGTCGAGGGAAACACTCAGCCGGATGATTTGATCAAATGCCGTTTCTGGCACTTGGTCCCAGGTGGAGTAATCGCGCAGCATTTCTGCTTTGACTTTATAAGCTTCGTTTTTCGGCCTTACTGCTTTCATACGTTGGAAAATATCTGAAAGATCAAAGGTCTCGACCGTGATGGCGTGCTTCTGGAGGGTGACCTCGTCGATCCGGACCGTTTTGAAGGGGGTCGTTCGCGCCCCAATCGCCCCAACCACCATCCCTTTCACCCCATTGACTACCCGGCAGATGCGGTCGAATTCATCTACGTTAGCTTTGAACCGTTCACCCTTGGGCCGCACCGTATGCGGTTTTAAAGCTGTAAATTTGATCCCGTACTGGCGGAATACATCCATGATCGAGAGCTTGCCGCAGAACGAATCCCGGCGTAGAGCCGGCCCCATACGGTCATAATCGTCCGGGTAGGCCTGGATCCGGATGGGCGCCCCGGCCTCTTGCAGGGCGGCGACTGCTCCCGTCTCGTCGCCAAAGTTAGGCAGACAGACGATCACGCCGCCGAATTTACCGCGGTTGGCGCGCAGGAAGTTGGCGTACACTTCTCCTTCTTCGCGGGGTTTCCACCGCCCCATAACGGGTTGCCTCAGCGTCCGTCATAATTACTTCATGTCCCAATGCATTTAATTCTTTTTTCATTTCTTCACGAGCGTCAGCAATCAAAGATGCTGGGAAGAAACCCCGGTTCCCAAAAAACAATGCAAATGTGGTTTTGTTCATTGGAAAAGCCTCTCTTTTGAAGGTAGGATAAAAAGCGGTTCAGATGTAGGCCCCTATAATTTGATTATAAGAGAGGTGATAACTTACGTCAAACATATTAGGACAGCCGCAAAGGTTGACTACAATAACGACCTCCTGGTTATAATTTGTTGTATGTTCTCACTTTCGACGTCGTTAATGAATTGTGTGTTGAGCCGCCGGGGCCGGCGGCTTTGCCTGGAACAATTTGCATTAATGGGTAATTCCGGCGCGGGGTTTTTTCCAACCTCCCGGCTGTTTATGGTGCAGGTCAATCAGAAGCGCTTTTCTGCCAGAAATCTAACTCTTAACATGTGACCCTTGATAAATCAGCCGGTCTGACCAACTTTCAGGCGAATTTTAGCGGGCCTGGTTTTGAGGTGGAACTGCACTTGAGAGTATATGCCGAGACAGCCCTGCTCGAAATGTGGCCGGTGATTCACAACACTGGCCGTGCAGTCTGCCAGATTGCACGCGTCAACTCTTTTTCCTTCGATCTGCCCGCCGCTGGCTATAACCTGCTTTCGTTTGACAGCGATTGGGGGCAGGAGTTTCAACTTAAAAGCCAGCCGCTGGCTGGAAGAATAATCCTGGAGACGCGCTTTGGGCGTTCTTCCAAGGGCATGCATCCCTGGTTTGCTTTGCTTCATGAAAAGGACGGCTTTCTTTCCGGATCAATCGCCTGGTCAGGCAATTGGATCGCCCGTTTCGAGCCGATAAAAAGTAGCGGCTACCGGGTCAGCGGCGGTCTGCACGATTGGAATTTTAATAAGGATTTAGCCCCATCAGGTATTATGGAGTGCCCGCACTGCGTTTTGGTGTTAGGAAAAGACTTGAATGCGGTTTCCCAACAGTACGCCCGGATTGGGAGGAATTACTGGTACCCGCGCAATGCCCTATCGGTTAAGTTGCCGGTGGAATGGAATCCCTGGTGGAGTTACGAAGATGTCGCTATCGATGAAAAAACATTTATGCGAAATAGCGAGGCGGCGGCAAACCTGGGGGTACAGATAGCTACCCTGGACGCCGGTTGGTTTGGCCCCAGCGGCCCCGGCAGCGCCTGGTACGATTATCGTGGGGATTGGGAACAGGTAAACCGCCAGCGCTTTCCGCATGGCCTGCGGCCGCTTTCGGACTGGGCGCATGCCAAAGGGCTGCGCTTTGGGTTGTGGTGTGAGATTGAGGGCCTGGGAAAGAAAGCGTTCTTGAATGTTGACCACCCGGAGTTTGCCGCTGCTCGAAACGGCCAACCTTTGGGTTATGTTTGCCTCGCTTACCCGGCGGCCCAGGCCTGGGCTTACCAGGTGCTGCACCGTTTGATCAGCGAAAATAATTGTGATTGGATCAAGCTGGATTTTAATGTGGATCCCGGAGCAGGTTGCGACCGAACAGATCATGGACATGGAAAGGGGGATGGATTATTCGAGCATTATCAAGGGTATTATCGCCTGCTCGACAACCTCCGGCAGGCCTTTCCGGAGGTCGTATTAGAAAATTGTTCTTCTGGCGGGCTGCGGATTGACCTGGGCATGCTGCGCCATACTCACCTGACTTTTTTGAGCGATCCGGATTGGCCGGTGCATGCCCAGCAGGTTTTTTGGGGGGCCAGTACGCTGTTAGCCCCCAATGTCTGCCTGCGCTGGAGCTTCAGCGAATGGCGCGGTGAAAATCGACCTGCCCAACAAACTTTTGATCCGTACGATCCGCATCTCAAAGCGCACCAGTTGGATTATTACACCCGCATTGCTATGCTGGGTTGTTTTGGCCTGTCTCAAAAGCTGCCGGACCTGCCCGCCTGGGTCGCCAGCCGGTTGGCCTACCATATAGAAATTTACCGCCAACAGGTGCGGCGTTTTATCCAGGCCGGCGTTTTATACCGGCTTACCAAACAACCCCAACGGGATGGAACGGGCGAACGCTGGTGCGCCTTCCAATACAGCCTGCCCGCTGAAGACCGGCACCTACTGTTTGTATTCCGCCTCCCTGCAGCCGAGCCAGAGCGCCGGATCCGCCTGTTTGGCTTGAAGCCTGAAGGTTCTTATGCGATTAGAGGGTTTGAAGCGGAAGTTGATGTACGCAAATCGGGCGTCGAATTGATGGAGGCTGGGCTTTTATTGGAAGATCTGCCCGAGGAAGGCTCGATGCTTTTAAGCATAAACCAAACAGATTGAGTTGTTTAATCGGGAATGATCGGGTAAGATAATACTTGAGAATGATTGAGTTGTACCGGGTTGCCTATCTTATTCTCTGGACCTGATAATGTCAAAAACTATCTATACCGATCACGATATCGAAGATTTGGTGAAACAGGGCATCACGACGCTGACCCTGGATGAAAATATGCTCCTGACTGACCTGGCGTATGAAAAAGCTCGAACCCTTGGGATTAGTCTGGTTTACAGCGGCGCTGAAAATCCTCCCTCTGCCCCTGTTCGCCCCTATTTATCCCCAAAAACTTCTTTTAAGCCCAAACAGTATCTGGCCCACCTGGCAAACTCATCCTCTTTTGCCCAGGATCACAGCAACCTTCTGCGTTTCTCCGCTGCTGCCAGTGAGACTGAATTGCGCGCTGCCATCATCGAAACAGGCAAAATAGCTTATCAAGCCGGGCTGATGATCTCAAATGATGGCAACCTATCCGTGCGCATGCCGGATGGGCATATCTTGATTACCCCCGCCGGAGTGTGCAAAGGGCGCATCCAACCGGAAGATCTCCTGGTGATCGATATCAATGGCAACTTGATAAAAATGGCTGCCAACCCGTCCATGAAACCTTCTTCCGAACAACCCATGCATCTGGAAGTCTATCGACAACGGCCGGATGTGCGGGCCGTCATTCATACCCATCTGATCTTTGCCAATGCCCTGGTCATCTCCAAAGGTAAAATTCGTATGGATGTGATCCCAGAAGCGGCGGTGTCTTTTGGGAGCGTCCCGGTCACCGTTTATGCGATGCCTTCTTCAGTTCAAAACGCCGAAGCCATCCGGGAATTGATCAAAGCCCACGATGTGCTCCTGATCCGTAACCACGGCTGCCTGGCAGTCGGCAAGGACCTTGACAGCGCCTTGATTCACGTGGAAAGGTTGGAGCATATTGCCAAGACCCTCACCTTCGCCGAATTGCTCGGCGACGTAAATTCGCTGCCCCCCGAACTTATCGAGAGTATTATCCAGGCCGCCAGGTAAGCAGGCTCAACTTTAGGCAGGGGGTGTATATAAATCGCGCACATCCTTTTGGTCAACACCGGCAAAACGCGGTAGATCGGTAATGGAGGTGCGGCTGAGACGCTCGGTCATCTTGGATAGGAAGAGCGCGCTGAGGGCAGGATTGCTCATCAAACTGCGCAGCGTCTGGGCAGGTATTTGCAGCAGGCTTATGTTTTCTGCCGCCGCCACATCCGCCGTGCGCGCTGCCCCTGTCAGGGCGGCGATCTCGCCAAAGAAATCACCCGGGGTCATGCTAGAAAGGGAGCGATAATTTCCCTCTCCAGTGGCAATGCCTGCCACGGCCCGCCCGGACAGGATGAAGTAAACAAAGTCGCCGCTCTCGCCATGCCGGAGGATATTTGTGCCGGCCGGAGCTTCCACCACAAGCGCTTGAGCAATAAAATTATTGCGTTCCTTGGCTGACAGTATGGAGAGGGAAGGCAATAAACCCACCAGAGCATCCATATCCGCCGGGACCGCCAAACGCCCTAAACCTAATCCCGTGGTTACCGGGGCAGTCTTCAGCAGGCTGAGGGCCTGCTTCCATTCTTGCCTGTTCTGGCGCAAACCAGGCAGGAGCAGGACCAGGATTGCCCCTCCTAAAAGTATGATGGCGCTGCTCAGGTACATCAAGCGCACATCCACGAAATCGGCCAGGCCAGCCGCCGCCATGCCGATCAGGAACAGGACATCCCGTGAAACAAAGAAGACGCTGTTTACCGCCACGCATCTCACGCGGGGTATTCCTTTGCACGACCAACCGCCGGCCGATCGATGAAGCGAGCATTACAAAAGCCCGAGATTGTCACAATGGCAATAGCCAGGGGCACTGAATGAGTAAAAGAATAGGCAATGCTGGCCATGGCCATACCAAGATAACTGGCCGCCATCCAGCCGCCTTCACGCATCCGATCAAAGATACCCGCCATCAGCAGGCTGGCAACGACGAAGCCGAGTGAGGTCAGGCCTTCCTGAATGCCGTATTCGAATTCAGTGGCTTTCAAGGCCCGCAAGGCAAAGGGCAGCAGCAGGGCATTGGACAGGCCGAAAGCAATCAAGGTCGGAATCTGAGAGGTAAAGAGGGAGCGCAATATGGGGGTATTGAAAAGCTGCTGCAAACCAAGCTTAAGGTTTTTCAGGATGGTGGCTGCGCCAATTTCCCCTTCTACCTGGATGGGTTTGATGCGGATCAGAAAGATGCAGCCAACCGAGAAAAGGAACGAAAGCAAATCCAGGTAGAAGGCCCAGTTGATATTGGCAGCCGAGGCGATTAATCCGGAGGCAGCAAACCCGATGGCGGTCGCGCCAAATGAGCTGATGGCCATGAGTGAATTAGCCGCCGCTAATTCTTCTTCTGTAGCCACTTCTGGCAGCACGCTCTCCTGGGCCGGGTCAAAAAACTGGCCGATGGCGCTGGACAGCATGACAATCACGTAGAGCCAGAGGACGTTGAACGGAACGAGAAAAGGAATCAGAAACACCAACACAGCCCGGGTCAGGTCGGCGGTAATCATGATCCGTTTGCGGTCAAAGCGGTCCACCAAAACCCCTGCGAACAACCCCACCAGCAGGCTGGGGGCGGCGGTGGCCATCAGCATGAGGCCGACGCTCATGGCGGAGTGGGTCAGGCGGAAGATGAGAATGGAAGCCGCCAGAGAGGTAAGGGCTGACCCCATGGTCGAGATGAGCTGGCCGGTCCAGATCTTGGTGAAATTGCTGTTTTTGAAAACCGCATAAGGAGATAAATGGGATGCTGGCGCAGCGGCAATCGTCATGTGAATTTTCCTTAGGCAAGCTGGGTACGTGCTGGAATTCATATCACAGGGTTCATCTACGTTCCATATTGGATGCGCAGGCCAGCAAAACCGTCTTGACCTGGAAAGGCGTTAATTCCGGATGCTTGGAGCGGATCAAGGTCACAATTCCGGCGATGTGCGGCGCCGCAAAACTGTTGCCGGTGCAGGTCACGTACTGTTTGTTGATCCAGGCCACCTCGACATCAATGCCGGGGGCGCCAAATTCGACCGGCGGGTAAGGGTTGTAATAATAGGTAAATGGATCGTGGCCAGCATGGGCGGCTACCGAGATCACGGACGAATAAAGGGAAGGATAGCTGGGTTCGGGTAAATTATTGACCGCCGAGACTACATTCATATTCTTAAAGTAAGCCTGGTCAGCCAGGTCGTGGAACAGGCCAAAGTATTCCTCTTTGGAAGTGCTCAAGCTCAGGTTGACTACCTGCATGTCGTGTTCGATAGCCCAGTCTAAACCGCCCGCAAACTGGATGGCGCGCCCGCGCATATTGCTTCCCAGGACGCGCACACTGTAGATCTCGGCCTGTGGGGCAAGGGCATGAATAATACTCGCGCAAGCCGTGCCATGCCCGGCGACGTCGCGCGGTTGATCCTCCTGGTCGATTCTGACCATGTTTTCTGCATTTTCATCGTATTCCACCACCACGCCGCCCCGCACACAATCATCCAGGTCGGGGTGATCATATTCGACGCCGCTGTCGACCACCGCCACCCGGATACTCTGTCCGGTGCTGTTCCCATAGGCCCATTCGCGAGTCAGTCCGGCGATTGGGCCAGTCGAGGTCAGTGGCTGGATTGTTTCAGGAGTAAATTGTTCGGACCAGGCCGGGCGAAGAGTGTCTTCTGTCATGACCAGTTCCTTCGCAAGGAACGCCGGTAGTCACTGAAGACGCCTAATATCTGCAAACACGCCTTTTGCTCTGCGTCGCCAAGTGCGCTGATCTCGCTAAACAGGTCAGCCAGCCTCAGCAGGTCGGGGCTGGTCTTCTCATCCGCGGTGGAATTTAACACGGAAAGGAGCTCGGTTGATGCTTGAGTTCTATCTGCCATGACCAATCTTTTTAACCCTAAAATCAGGGTGTCTTTGAGCTGGTTTATCTTCTGGGATTGGTCGATAGTCAGGGCGGCCTGGTGGGCAAACATCCCCAATAATTCCATATCCTGTATTCCAAAGGACGCCGCGTTGACTTTATCCAGGACTTCCATGACGCCAATGATGCGTTCGCCGGCCTGTAAAGGCATGGCGAGGATCGAGTTGGGTACGTAACCGGTGCTTTTGGCAAAATCTTGGTTAAAACGAGTATCCTGGCGAACATTCGAGATAGTGAGGGGCTGGCCAGTCATCACCACATATCCTGCAATTCCCTGGCCTAATGGAAACTTCGTTCCTACCAGGTCGCGGTTGGCAGCTCCATAAGCCACTTTGAATTCCAGCACCTGTTCCTGTTCGTTGACCAGCAGGATAGAAGCAGCCGCCGCGCTGAAGATATGCGCGGCCGCCTCAACAATCGATTTCAACAGTTCATCGCTGGATTGCGGCAGGATGGCATGGGAGTCGGCCTCAATCGCCGCCAGGAGGCGAGAAAGCTGAACAGCTATTTTTTCGTCTTGTGAACCTTCATCAATGGGCATCGGCAGCTCTTCTCCGGGTAACATGGTTAAGTGGATTTTCCACAACCCCAAGGTTGTGGAAAATCCACTCATTTAAATCTTGCAGAAAAAAGATGCTAAGAGACGCGCTTATATTCTTCCTTTTCCGGGTCAAAAATGATTTCGAACCGTCATGCCGTGGGCCGCCGCCTCATCCTCTGCCGGAGTGTGAATGGGGGTTTTGCCTTTGCTGATCGCCCCGACGTTCATCGCATGGGCCGCCGCCTCGTCCTCTGCCGGAGTGTGAATGGGGGTTTTGCCTTTGCTGATCGCCCCGACGTTCATCGCATGGGCCGCCGCCTCGTCCTCTGCCGGAGTGTGAATGGGGGTTTTGCCTTTGCTGATCGCCCCGACGTTCATCGCATGGGCCGCCGCCTCGTCCTCTGCCGGAGTGTGAATGGGGGTTTTGCCTTTGCTGATCGCCCCGACGTTCATCGCATGGGCCGCCGCCTCGTCCTCTGCCGGAGTGTGAATGGGGGTTTTGCCTTTGCTGATCGCCCCGACGTTCATCGCATGGGCCGCCGCCTCGTCCTCTGCCGGAGTGTGAATGGGGGTTTTGCCTTTGCTGATCGCCCCGACGTTCATTGAATGACCGGTAACCTCATCGGCAGAGCCGGTAATCATTTCATCTAATATCCTCCGCTCGTCATTCTTCAGCGTCGCGCGTAAGGAAGATAGTTTCTTGAGCAACCGATTTACAGCCTGATCCTGTTTGGCGTCCATAATTCTCCTTTTTTGAGTGGGCATACTTTTGAAAATTTCTAATTAAACTATAACCCTTTTCAGTATAACCGTCTGTCACTTTGGCGACATAAGGCCAGAAGAATTGAGATGACTTTTAACCTTCTCCCTACCCTAAATGGGCCAGTGAATCATGTCTCAACAGCATGATGCGACCTCTGCCGGTGATCAACCAGCCCGCTCTCCGCCAACGGCCGAGGGCTTTTGCCACGGTTTGCCGAGTTTGGCCGGTGCGCTGCGCCAGTTCTTCCTGCGAAATAGTGATGTAGCCTTTTTCTGCCTCTTGTTCATCTAATTTTAGCAGAAGGCGTGCGATGCGACCCTGGGAGTCTAAGAACGCCAGGGCGCCTTCGCGAAGGCTGCTCTCGCGCAGGCGGTTGGCAGTTATTTCCAGCATCCGGCGCAGCATAACTGGTTCAGCTTCGAGTAAGCTCATGAATGCCTGCCGGGGAATCGCCAGCAGTTCGCTGGCTTTCCGTGCAATGGCGCTGGTCGAACGAGTTTGATTGGTCAGCAGCCCTAATTCGCCAAAGAAATCTCCCGCATGCATCTCGTTGATGATCATCTCCCGGCCGTCCTCGCTCTCAAGGAGAATGGAGATCAGACCCGAGCGGACAAGAAAGGCTTTTTCAGAGGGATCCGATTGAACGAAAATGACCTGCCCTTTTTCGACCTGGATAAACTGGCTGGCGCAAGCCAGGGCCAGCAAGGAGTTTTCGCTCAGACTGGTAAAAAGGGGAATCGTCCCCAGAAAAGCCATTTCTTTGGATTTCAGCTCGGCGGCGGATCTCATAAATGTACTTCCTTTGATTTTTTGTCCCGTGTTGGTAGTTCTCTATCTCTTCTGATTGACGGGTACAGAAAAGACCTGGACTTCTACCGTTTTTCCTTTGAGCTGGACCGACCCTTCAGCCTCTGTCTTTACCGCGTTATTCAGGGCGTTTTGCGTAACGCCGTCGATCAGGATGGGTTTGCCCACCACTTTGGTATGCGATTTCAGGCGGGCTGCCAGGTTGACGGTGTCGCCCACGCAGGTGTAGGTTGCCCGGTGAATGGTGCCGGTGTATCCGGCGATTACCTGCCCCGAGGCGATCCCAATGCCGATGCGAATCTCGGCCTTGCCTTGCGCCAGCCTGTCTAAATTGAGCAACTGGATCATGTCGATCATATCCAGGGCTGCCCTGACGGCATGTAAGCTATGTTCAGGCAGGACCAGGGGCGCTCCGAAAATGGCCATCAGCCCATCCCCGACCATTTGATTGACCACGCCTCCCTGGTCGTTGATGGCTTCGAACATCAGGGTATAGTAGGTGTTTAGCAGCTCGATCGTCTCTGCGGGAGTCTGGGATTCGGCGATGGTGGTGAAGGAGCGGATGTCCGAAAACATGGCCGTGGCTTCGACATATTTTCCACCCAGCGAGAAGCCGGATGTTTCCAGGTCGGTGGCCACTTCGGAGGTAGCAAACTTTTTGATCAGTTCGCGCTGCTGGTCTCTCAGGCGTTTCTTCTCCAGGCTGGCGCCGATGCGGGCTCTCAGAAGAACCGGGTTGACCGGCTTGGTTAAATAATCCTCTGCGCCTTTTTCGATGCACTTGACGACGCTGTCCAATTCTTCCAGGGCCGAGGTAATGATGATGGGGATATCGCGCAGGCGCAGGTCAGAGGTGGCTTTCTCCAGCACCTGGTAGCCGTCCATCTCGGGCATTTCGATGTCCAGCAATACCAGGTCGAAGGGTTTGGCATGCATCATTTCCAACGCCTGGCGCCCGTTCTCTGCCATCTCAACCGTATGGCCTTGCTGCTCGAGGCTGCAACTCAGCAGCAGGCGGTTGACCTTGTTATCGTCGACCACCAGCAGTCGACCCGGACTGTTGTTAGGCATGGCACAACTCCTCGAGGGCTTGTCTTACATCCTCGTAGCCCGTCACAAGAGAGATTACTTTCTCTTCGGCGCCGTCCAACCTGGCTGCCCGGCCCAGCATTTCCAGTTCTTTCGCCTGCTCCCCGTATTGCAGGGCGCCAAAACTGTTGCTGGTGGATTTAAATGGAATGGGCGGCCCGCCGAAAAGCCTCGCTGTCCAATTTCGCCAGGGCTTCCTGAAGTTTTTCCAGCAGTTGTGGGGTTTCTTCGAAATAAGCCTGCACCAATTCGTTAATAAAGTCTGCCCCCATGCTCTCTTTGAGAGCTTCGAAGGTGGGTATGTCGATGACGGAGGTTGAGTTCATTTTCTACCTTTGTTGGATTGGAGATCACTTTCAGGAGAGCGTTGATCAGCTCTTCTTTGCGGATGGGTTTACTGACGTAATCATCCATACCGGCCGCCAGGCACATTTCCCGGTCGCCCTGCATGGCATTGGCGGTCATGGCGATGATGGTTGGCCGCTGGCCGCGCGGCAGGCGGGCGCAGATGCGCCGGGAAGCCTCAAGGCCATCCATCTCTGGCATCTGCACGTCCATCAGGACCACATCATAGGTCTGCCTTGCCACCAATTCAACGGCTTCGATGCCGTTAGAAGCTACATCGGCGCGGTACCCCATCTGCTCCAATAAACGCAGGGCCAGTTTCTGGTTGACCAGCAGATCTTCGGCCAGCAGGATGCGCAGCGGGTGCTGTTTGCCTATCTCTTGATTCACCTGGCTCTTCTGTGGGGCGGCCCGCTTCTCTCCGGCGGGTTGCTCGCTGAAAACTACGGCTAAGGTATCGAACAGTTGCGAGGGCTTGATCGGTTTGTTCAGAAAAGCCGCAAAGAGGTCTGAGCCAGCCTGCGTCTCACGCCTTCCGAGCGAACTAAACAGCACCAGCGGCAGCGCTTTGGCATCCCGTAGCTCGCGAATTTTGCCGGCCAGGGTGACCCCGTTCATGCCGGGCATGTGCATATCTAAAATGGCCAGGTCGAATGGATCGCCGCGTTTGACCCACTGCCAGGGCTTCCTCAGGAGTAGCGCTGTCGCGCGTATGCATCCCCCAGTTGTGTAATTGCAAAGTCAGAATGCGCCGATTGGTGGCATTGTCATCCACGATCAGGACACGCTTCTCGTTCAGGTAGGATTGGACGCCTTCAATATCACGGTGAGCGCGCTCGGGCATCTCTACCGCCTCGGTTCGGATGGTAAAGATGAACGAAGATCCCTCACCGGGCACGCCGGTGCTTTTCGCCCACAGGTTTCCGCCCATCATACCCGTCAGGCGTTTGCTGATGGCTAACCCCAGGCCGGTACCGCCGTACTTGCGTGTGGTAGAGGAATCAGCCTGGCTGAAGGATTGGAATAAAAGCCCCATCCGGTCGGGGGGGATGCCAATGCCGGTATCGCGGACTATAAATCTAAGCGTAACGCCGTTTTCTTTACCCATCTCCTCCGATTCCGCCGGGCCTGACACAGTTAGCACCACCTCGCCTTTTTCGGTGAACTTGACTGCATTACCCAGTAAGTTGATCAAGATCTGGCGCAGGCGGGTTACATCGCCCAGGACCGCCGGCGGCACCCGGTTTTCAAAAACATAGGCAATGTCCAACCCTTTCTCGACCGCCTTGGGGGCGATCAGGTCGAGAGCGCTTTCGACCACTTCACGTAGATCAAAAGGTTGGCTTTCAAGGTCCATTTTCCCGGCTTCGATCTTGCTGAAGTCGAGAATGTCGTTGATGATAGAGAGAAGAGCATCGCCGCTGGTGCGGATAATTTCAGCGTACTCACGCTGCTCAGTAGAAAGTTTGGTATCCATCAAGATACCGCTCATGCCAATGACCGCATTCATGGGAGTACGAATCTCGTGGCTCATCATCGCCAGGAAGGCGCTCTTGGAGGCATTGGCAGCATCCGCAGCCTCTTTGGCTTTTTGCAGTTCCACTTCGGCTTGTTTGCGCTCCGTGATATCGCGGATGGTTTCAATGGCGCCGACCATATTACCTTTCGAGTCGTGCAGGGCCGACGCCGCCGCGTACATATACACGCCTTCCTTCAGTTGTGGGGTAAAGGACTCGCCGATCAGGGTTTTCCCTACCCGTTGAATCTCTGCATATTTAGCCTCGAACTCCTCCCGCGGCATGAGTACCAGATCAATCAGGATTGGCCGGCGTTCCCCGTAGAAAGGCAGGGCATATTCGTAGTCGCCCTTGCCCAGCATGTCTTTGGCCTTGACCCCGGTCATTTCTTCGATCGCCCGGTTCCAGGCAATCACCTTACCTTCGTTATTGATGACCAGCGTGGCATCCGGTAGAAAGTCGATAATATCAGCCAACCGGCGTTCCGATTCCTGGATGGCAGCCTCAGCTTCTTTTAGCTCTGTGATGTCGTGGTAGACCGCAAAGGTCCCCAGCCGGTTTTCCTCAAGCACTACCGGGACGGTGAGCACCTCCACATCCACCAGCCGGCCGTCTTTACAATTGCGCCGGGTGACAGAATGGAAGTTATCTCCCTGGGCTACATGCCGGGAATACGCCAGGGCGTCCTCCCGCACGTCCGGGTGGGTGGCGATGAGATTGTTGATTTCCTGGCCCAGCGCTTCTTCCTGGCTGTAGCCAAATAACTTTTCGGCGGCCGGATTCCACGAGGAAACCTGGTTACTCTCGTCATGGATCACAATGGCGACCGGGCTGATCTGGATCAGCGCCTCAGAAAACTTCTTTTGATTCTGCACTTCGGTAAACAGGCGGGCGTTCTGCATCGCAATGGCCGCCTGCCTTGAAAGCGCGATCAGGAAGTCAAGCTCGATTTGCTTGAACTCTTCGCCTCCTTCTCGCCAGACCGCCATCATGCCGGTAACCCGTTCACCGGCCAGCAGCGGGGCGACCATCATCCGTTCGGGGACTTTTGAGGGGGTTGTACCCTCGATTTGCCGGCCACGTGGATCCAGGGAGGTATCTACCAGCCGTTCGGCCACCGCCCGTCTGGCTGTGTCGCCGATGATGCCCACCCCTAACGGCACGATGTCCTGCAATATCTGGTTAGCATCCTCCCCGACCGCTGCGATGGTCCGGAAGCGCTGCCCATCTTTATCCGGCAGGTATACCGCGCTGGAGTCGGCTTTCAGCAGGTCGCAAGCCCGGGTGGCAATGCGCTCCAGGACCGTCGGCAGGTCGAGAGTGGAGCTGATCTCACGCCCCACCTCAGCGATGGCGGCGGCTTCACGGGCGCGGCGCTGAGTTTCCTCATACAAACGCGCTTTTTCGATTGCCACACCTACATTGGAGGCCAGGGTGGTCAGCAGATGCATATCCTCTTCGCTAAACCGGCCTTCCTCCTGGGTGCTCTCCACGCAGATGACGCCAATCGCTTGTTTGCCAGAGATAATGGGTACACCCAGGTAAGACAGGGCTTCCTTTCCGATCTTGGTTACTCCCAGGCTGGTGCGTTGGGTGTTTAAATCTTTATTGATGAGCAGCGGCTGGCCGGTCTGGATGATCCTGCTGGTCAACCCTTCCCCGAGGGGAATGGAATCAACTTCTTCGCCGTGGATATAGGGGAAGTTGATCATTTTGGTCTGGGAATCTAACAGGGCTACGTAGACGATGTCTGCCCTGAAAGCATTGACCATCTGCTCACCGGTCAGTTGGATGAGGGCGCCCAGTTCGGTAGCTGAAGCAAGCGCCTGGGCCAGGGTATTGACTGTCGACAGGTCTGCGGCGCGCTTCTCTGTTTCTTTGAGCAGGCGCTGGGTCTCATCGAAAAGGCGTGCGTTTTCCAGGGCGACGCTCATCGAGTTAGCCAGTGTTTGCAGCAGGCGTACATCCGAGTCGCTGAAGGCGTGTTCACGTTCCATGTTCGTCAGGTAGATCAACCCGCGCGCCTGGTCTCCTACCAGCAGGGGTACAAAAACAGCCGATTTTTCCATCTGGGTGCCGGGCATTGTATAACTGCCTAACTTCTCTGCCGCTTGCGCCATATTTTCGTTGATCACGAGGGTCTCGTGTGTGCGGATGATATGTGCGCTGACTCCCGTTTTCGGCAGTGGGTCAGGTTCCAATGAGAGACGTACACCGTTTTCATAGTTATAAACGAAATGTTCGAGGTTGGTGGCGGGATCGTAGATGCGAATACCCAGGTCGGAGTTGTGGAAGATCTCACGGATCTTGTCGCCGACTGTGTCATAAATGCCCTGGATATTCAATTCTGCGGCCAGGGCGGCCTGTACGCTGTTGATGACCGCCAGCTCGGCCGCCCGCTGTTCGGTCTCTTTCAACAGGCGCTGGGTCTCACCGAAGAGGCGTGCGTTTTCCAGGGCGACGCTCATCGAGTTGGCCAGGGTTTGCAGCAGGCGTACATCCGATTCGCTGAAGGCGTGTTCGCGCTCCGTGTTCGTCAGGCCGATCAACCCGCGCGCCTGATCACCCACCAGCAGGGGTACATAAACAGCCGATTTTTCCATCTGGGTGCCGGCTATTGTATAACTGCCTAACTTCTCAATCTCTTGCGCCATATTCTCGTTGATCACGAGGGTCTGGCGCGTGCGCATGACATGCGCGCTGACGCCCGTTTTCAGCAGGGGGGAGGCTCTAATCGAGATACGCACGCCGTTTTCGTAGCCATACACGAAGTGCTGAAGGTTGGTGGCGGGGTCAAATATGCGCATATCCACATCAGAGTTGTGGAAGATCTCACGGATCTTGTCGCCGACTGTGTCATAGATGCCCTGGATGTTCAATTCCGCCGCCAGGGCGGCCTGTACGCTGTTGATGACCGCCAGCTCGGCCGCCCGCTGTTCAGTCTCTTTGAGCAGGCGCTGCGTTTCATCGAACAGGTGGGCGTTCTGCAAAGCCGCTCCCAGGGAACCGGCGATGGTGGTCAGCAAACGCAGCTCGGATTCGCCGTAGGCGTTCTCACGTTCGTAATTTTCAAGCTGAATCGAACCAATAACACGGTCGCTGCTGATCACCGGCACAGCCACCCCCGATTTGCTTGCATCTGTCCCGGGAATAATTTGCGCTATCTTATCCCCTTCTTCCATGGTATTCCAAACCACAGGCTGCCGTGTTTTGGCATCCTTTCATAGATACCCCCTGGATTTGGCGGTCGGGGAGGAACAGTGATCCTCTCGCCGTGTTCGAATGTGTAAAGATAGTGGATTAGATTGGTTCCTTCGTCGATCCAGTTAATAAACAGGTCAGGCGTATTGAAGACGCTGCGTAATTTATCCCCTACCAGATCCACGATGGCTTGAAAATCCAGCTTGGAGGCTAAACCCTGTTGAATGCCGTTGATGATGGCCAGTTCGGCATTGCGCTGTTCCAGCCGGGTGTTGGATTGTTTCAATTCAGACGTTCGCTCATTTACCCGCTTCTCAAGCGTGGCTGACCAATCCGCGTTTTCAACCGCTACGGCTGATTGGTTCGCCAGCACACCCAGCAGGTCGAGGTCTTCGCGTTCAAAGCGGCCAAAACATCCGGTTAAATCGGTGTAGATCAGGCCGATCAACCGCCCCTGGTTGACGAGTGGGGCAACCAGTAGGCTGCGCTGTTCAAGCAGTGAGCTTTCCGGGTTGACCTGGCGGATAAAACCCTGGCGCGTAGCGACCCCTTCCTCCAACCAGGGTTCGATTTCCGCCAGAAAAGCATCCTGGTCTGGCGGCGCTTCGACTGCGCCGCTCATGATCGGGAAAGCGGGCAAGGGCAGCAGGGTTTTGACGGAGCGGCGGCCACCCTCTTGTGTCAAACAGCGCCAGGGCAATGCGCTCGGCGCCGGTTAGTTCTGCGACCTCCTGGACGATATCGTCCGGCAGGGAGTCCGTGTCGCGCTGGGCATTCAGGCGCACCCCTACTCCAATCAGCCGCTGGAAAACTTCGTCCAACCGGCCGGGACGCTGCACCTGCGCCGTAAATTCGGCCATTTGATCATGGCTCACGCCGTGCGCGGCGGCGTACCGTAGCCATTCACGAACCGCCAGCCGGCGGATACGCACCCGCTGCAGGTAGCCGCGCCGTAAGCCGGCATCGGATATATTTTCCATCGGAACCAGCACTGCCTGGCGGCACAGGTCCAGGATCCGCCACCGTTCATCCGTGATCTCAGTTTCACCTTCCGTCGCCATGAAATTTTGAGAGAGGGCGCGATAGCACCACCAGATCATCTCTTCCGGTAATATTTCACTCGTACCAAAGATTTCGGGGTTGATGAGCGCCAGAGCTTGCCGGGCGAGTTCTTTGGCCTGGCTGCGCGCAGAAAGATCATCGCCTACCAGCCGGCAGGCGACCGCCTGATATGCCCTAATGGTTGCTTTCAACACAGGAGAATACTTCTCGATTTTTTCATCAATACCTTCCAGCAGCGCCATGGCCTTGTTCCCATCGCCCCGGTAAAGCGCGCATAGGGTCTGGATTGTTACCAGGGTTCCAATCATAAATTCATCGTTAAATTTATTGGCGATCTGGATCGCCTCGGAAAGACTTTCCTCAGCCTTCTGAAATTCTCCCAACTCACACAGGGCTATTCCTGAAAATTGCAGCGTGAACAATATGTCATATTCCACATTCATAACCCGCCCGGTGGCCAGTGCCTGTCGCGCGGTTTCTTCCATATTGCGGAACAGTCCGATCTGATACCACCAGAGGCAGGAGTTCATCAACACCATATTCTCATACATACGGGCCCCCAGGGTTTGAAAAGCAATCCGCGCCTGACCCTGATATAACCCGCGCTGTGTCTGATCGCCAGAGACGTTGGCAAGCAAACTTAAAAATTGCGCCTCCTGTAAACGCGATCCCTTCGCCCGCGCAAGCTTTAACCCCTGCTCGGCTGCTCTTCTGGCTTTGGCATAATCATTATGATAGCGGTAGAAGATCGCCGCCTGGAGCTGGTAAATAAACATTTCCTGGATAGCATCCTCTGGCTCAGCGATTGCTCGCATGTGATCAAGCACACTCTGCGCCTGGTCACCCTTTCCCATCCAGGTCAGCGAATTTCCCAGAGTAGCCAGGGCGGTTTCCCGCAAACAGAGGTCGCCCGATAGATCCGCCGATTGTACTGCCAGTTCGGCCAGTTGCTTACTGCGTTCGAAGTCGCCGAGATAGCGCAATACGTCGGCCAGCTTGGCCAACGCCGTGATCCGGGTGGTTGAATCACCGCACTGCTGGGCCTGGTCTGCCAGTTGGGTGAGTTCAGCGTCCAGCCTGGCAGTATCGCCCAGCATTTCGCGGCTGTCAGCCCGCGCCAGGGTCATGGCGGCCATTGATTCCCAGGGTACATCCGGCTCTGTCAGTGCCTGGGTATACAGGCCGATTGCCTCCTCATGCGCAAAACGCCCTCGGGCTCGGTCCGCAGATTGTTTTAAGGTTTTCCAGGTTGAGGAGGGAAGGGTCATACCAATGCTCCTGAGGACGATCTCCGGCACTATTTAGGGGGGGTTCTGCTATGCTAATAGTGTAACATCTTCAGCGAGATATCGTCAATTAAATAACGAGTAGTGACTGTTCCAAAATTGGAGTTGTGAGCATGCGTACGCATGCTCACAACTCCAATTTTGGATTCTCATTGAGCTGATTATTTTATTTGTTGCAGCGCTTCATCCATATTCCTGATCAGGAAATCCACCATTTTGGGGCTGGAAATCAGCGGAATCTTGGTTAAAGCCGCCGGTGGGCAATCAGATTTATAAGTTTGGGCGCTGATGTCGATGCATTTCGCGTTGAGGTAATGAATGAACTCCAGGGCTTGGTCAGCTTTGAAAAAGAAAATCGAGGAGAGATGCCTTTGTCCTTCTATCTCAGAAATGATGTGCGGGTAGCGCTTGAGTAAAGCGCGCAGCTCCCCTTCGTAATATTCGCCAATCCCGGAAATATAGGCATGGTTGGCCTGGATAAACTCCATGGTGACCAGGTAGGCCAGCGAAGCCAATTCTTCCTGCCCGTTGGTTACCAGGGCGCCGAACTGGTTCAAATCGTCCATCTCGGCCGTGGTCAGAATGCGCGAGGCAGGATACTCCCCACCGGGGAAGCCCTTGCCAACCGTCACAAAGTCCGGGTTCAGGCCATATTCACGGAATAAGAAAAAGTCCGGAGACCAGCTGCAGGATTGGATTTCGTCCACCATGGTAGGAATGTCGTGTTGATGGCAAATGGCATACGCCTTTTTCAGAAAATCCTCCTCCAGACGGATCGCCCCATAGTTCATGAGGACGATCTCATGGAAGAACCCGGCAATTTTATAGGGGGCGCAGTCGTATTGCTGGACCAACTGTGCAAAGTGAGCCAGGTCGTTGATCGCAACCGCTTTGGTCACAAACAACTTATTTTCTTCAAGTTGGCTGGCGAGTTCAGGCCACATCCCGCGCATAAATTGTGTGAATAATGTGGTTCCGTGATAGTTAGCCTTCTTGCCCCCCGCCCGGTCCGCCATGACCAGGACAACCGGCACGCGGCCGTCGTATTTAGGCGTTTCTGAGGTATCTTCCAGGCGGTAAAAACGCGCCAGCATCATCTTGAGGCCGGCTTCGACCGCCAGGCTGCCGGTTTCCAGGTTGATTACCCGGTTCAACACATGCGGTTCGGTCGAGTCGATCACCGTTTGCAGCTCTTTCGGATGGCTGCGTTCAATCCCGTTGGCTGTGCGGATCAATTCTTGTTCGAGCAGGCGGGTAATATGTCCACGCGTGTTGTTGTGGGTAGCGTTGGGAATGCCCAACTGGCGAGCGTTCTCGATCAAGCGATAGCCTGGAAAACTGTGCCCTAAAGACGCATGGTAATGTTCGCTTTTTGAAACCAGGTAAGCCTTGCCGTCTTCGCTGATTCTGATAAAACCCAGCCCTGATAGGGGCGCCATCCCGGGGCGCGAGGCTTTTGTAAAGGAGGCTGTCCCGGCGCCACGCGCTGAATCGTCCAACGGTTCGCTGACCTGCTCTCCAACGTAGTCTACCAACTCATCCAGGCGTTGGCGAAACCCGGCCGGGATGAAATCGACCTTTTCTTCGGCCAGGCCCCAGACGGCGGCAGGATCGAGCCCTTCCAGGAAGGCGCGCCCGCTGCAAACGGCGTTAATGTAAGACTTTCCGACCAAGTCGATCAGCGAACGGGAAGGGCTGTGCATCTCATATTGCCCGGTCTGGACGGAATTCGAAAAGTGCCTGTGTGCCACGGCGCCTCCTTTATGGCTTGCTGGTATCCAAAACCACCTTAATATCTAACAGGCGGCATAGTTCAACCAGTTCTTCAGCGTAATCGCCGAAAACTGCCGCAAAATGCTGCGATTGGACGTGATCGAGGATGCTGCGAACGCCCGCATCCGGATAGAACTTGACGCTTGGCCAGGAGGGCAGGGGCACGCCCATCTCCACCCATTGGGGAGGGGTGCGCCCCTCGCCGGTAGCGATATGCATGCGATAGCCCTGGTTGTCCTCCGATAAGCAGGCCAGGGTCAGCCGCCCAGTGCGCAGCTTCGAGCAAAAGACCACGCCATCCAGCAACACCGTCGCAATAGGTTTTACCTGCGGGTTGCCTACCGTAAGCTGCATGGGAATAAATCCATCCACGGCTAATAAAATCCATTCAGGCGCATGCTCGTAATGCTCCAGGAAGGTGGCCGTCTCTCCGGAAAGCCACTTGAGCATCAATTCAGCCACCAGGTTACCGGCGTCGTCCTCATCCACATAAGGATAGCCGGCGCTGGCCACCAGCGCCGCCGGAACGCTGTGGACCATGTTCATAAAGGCTGGAATGCCTTCGACCACTTTATAGGAGACGGCGTTGAACTTCTTTTCCTGGCAGATTTCGATGGTAGCCAGATACATTTTTATGGCGCGCCGGATCGCCGCCTCTTTGGGTTTTCCAAGCGGGTATTCCCAGTTGGCGGTCAAGCGGGCTACTTCAGCATCCACCTGCTGCTCATCCAGCCCGTCCATCCTGCGTTCCAATTGGAGCATATCGAAGCTTTCCACCTCCACCCCGGTTTTCTCCCGCAGGCTGGTCACATTAAAACCGGTCGTGTACAGGCCCATATCATTGAACCCCAAAATCCCCACCCGCGCCGAGCGCAGTTTTTTCATTACCTGGGCCGCCCGGCCAAATTTAAGAATGCCGGCCACATCCATGGGTTGGTCGGGTCCATTAAACAGGTATTTAAATTTGATGCCCCAGCGTTCCATCGGGAAGCGCAAGGCGGTCGACCCGGCGCCGGCGGCCGGGGATATCAAGGTATCACCCTGAGTGGTGCCGCCCTTGCTGTATAGGACGATGGGCTCATTGCGGAACTCATACAGCAGGCGTGAGGCGGCGCGGGGATCGATCCAATTGATCACATTGACGATTAAGAAATCCCAAGGAGCGGCGCGCAGCTCTCGAATTGCTCTTTCCTCCTGCCCCAGGGAAATCAGTGGATCTGTACGAATCAGTTCAATCCCGGCTGCCGCCAGTTGTCTTTCAGCATCGGCCGTCATGGCGGCTAAGCGATCGGGAGCATAAAATTCGGTCCCCAAGGATACATACCCTGCCTTCAATGGTTCCATTTCATTCTCCTCTGCAAGTGAAAAAGTCAAGCTCAGACCCCTGGCCAAGATTTGTTGAATTATGTTGTATTGTGTGAAAAACTTATTGACAAAACCCAATTAAACAGTTATAAATGGAAGTATATCACATAATCTTACAATTTCAAACGAATAAAAAGTAGCTCATTGGGATTTGCCGTGGGGTGTCATTATAAGGAGCCTTATGCTGGCTGAAACTCGCCGCAAACAAATTATGGATTTGCTCCACCAAAAGGAAACTGGAGCAGTTTCTATTATCGAGCTGAGCGAGGAATTAAAAGTCTCGGACATGACCATTCGCCGTGACCTGGACTTTCTGGAAAAGAAAGATCTATTAAAACGCGTCCATGGCGGGGCGGTAGCCTTCGCTTTAGAAGAACCCGGCACTCCCTTTCATGAGCGAACCAGTGAGGCGGATTTCCAAAAAAAGGCGATCGCCCAGGTGGCGGCCGGATTGGTGAAAGACGGAGAAACCATTATCCTCGACGCCGGAACTACCACGCGTGAAGTGGCGCGCAATCTGGCCAGCCGGGATAAACTGACCATCATCACCAACAACATCCTCATTGCCGAAGAAATGGCGCAGTGCCCAAAAATCAACACGATCCTGTTAGGTGGGATTCTCAAACATATCGAAGTCTGCACGGTCGGCAGTATGGCTAAGCAGGCGCTGGCTTATTTGACGGCCGACAAGTTTTTTCTCAGCGCGGCTGGTATCTCCCTCAAGCGCGGTTTGACTGACCCTGATATGGCTGAGGTAGAAATCAAACAGGCGATGATGCGCGCCGCCGGTGAGGTGATCCTGGTCGCCGACAGCACCAAAGTAAACCTGACTGCCCTGGTGCAGATTGCCCGAATCAGTGAAGTCCATAAATGGGTGACTGACGACAACGTTTTACCCGAAATCGTGGCCGCCTTTAAATCCGAAGGGGTGGAGGTTATCACCCCTTCGCGGGTATGACGCTCTGTTTGCTCTTCCTCAATGTCTGAAAGGAGGTGTATTCTAAATTCGTAATAAGAGGAGAAGTAAGCGTCTCGCTACAATAACATTTGTTGTATTCTGTTCAACTCTAAGGAGAATTAGAAAATGAAAAAGTCACAAATTTCTCGTCGGGATATGCTGAAGATGCTGGCATTGGGTACTGCCGGTACAGTCCTGGCCGCCTGCGCACCCGCCGCTACCCAGGCGCCGGCTGCCACCCAGGCGCCGGCTGCCACCCAGGCGCCCGCCGCCGCAGCGACCCAGCCAGCCGCGGCTCCTCCCTCCGCTGGTGCAATCAAGTTGACCATGTGGACTTACCCTGGGGATGAAGGTTTCCTGGCCGATATGTTCAAACTGTATCAGGCCAACAATCCCAATACCAGCCTGGATATCGTCAAACTGGACGGCGGCGATGAGAATCAGAAGATCACCACCGCCCTGGTGGCCGGCTCGGGTCTCCCGGATGTGGCAGATATCGAACAAGGCAGTTTTCGCAAGTATGTTTACAGCCCGGGCCTGCTCGACTTGACCCCTTATAAGGTGGCTGCCCACAAGGGCGAGATCCCCGATTGGTGTTGGGACGCTGGCCTCAGCCCGGATAAGACCCAAATGCTGTTCCTGTATTACTCGGTTGGTATTGCGGTGATCCACTACCGGCGCAGCTTGTTCAAGGCGGCCGGCCTGCCCAGCGATCCGGACAGTGTGCAGGGGCTGATCTCCAAGGACTGGCCCGGCAATCTGGATGTGGGAGATAAGATTTCTAAACCCGCCGGCCCCTGGATGTATGATGCGGCTAGCACCGTCTTCTGGCAGTACCGCGACCAATTCAACCCGGTCTGGTATGACGATAAGAGCCAGAAATTCATGATTAACGTCCCGCCTATGCTGGATGGTCTCAAGTTTGCCGTAGATGCCCGCAAGCGTGGATTGGATGCCAAGATGAGCCAGTGGACCCCGGAATGGGAGAATACATTCAAAAAGACCACCGTGGCGACTTATCCCATGGGTGACTGGCTGCCGATCCTTCTGTCGGATTACGGCGGGGACGCCACCAAGGGCGATTGGGGCATGGTCACCTGTCCCGGCGACACGGGCGCCTCGTCTGGCGGCAGCCTGTACTGTGCTTTCGAACAGAGCAAAGCCAAGGATGAAGCGGCCAAACTGCTGCTCTTTTTCACCTTTGATCTGGAAGCCCAGATGACCATGATCAAATACTATAATTTCCCTGCTCTCATCAAAGCCTGGGACGATCCCAGGATGCAGCAGCCGGTCGAGTGGTATGGTGGGCAGCAGACCCGCATGGTCTCAGCCGCGGGCGCCAAGAAGATGTCCTACCGCGTCTACACCCCCTATGACGACCAGTGCAATACCATTGTTACCACTGAGGTTACCAACGCCATTGAACAGGGCAAAGATCCCCAACAGGCCCTGGCTGACGCTCAGAAAACTGCCGAAACCCAGATCGTAATAAAATCTTAGTGAGTAAAGACCTTCGCAATATTTTTTAGCGCCTGAAAGGGGTGGCGCCGGTCGTGATTGTTCAGATCTCGTCCGGCGCTGCCCCTTGCTTTACTTTTCCTGGCGTTGCATTTCTTGGCTGTCCGCCAGGCAGAGTAGTATTGTTTTGTAAGGAGATCTAGATGGCTGAAGCTGCAACCACTCCCACGTATAAACCCATCTCCCAAACCACCCGTTTCTTGCGCAGGTACGGCATGCCTTACCTGTTCATCGCCCCTTTTTTTATTATCTTCGTGACTTTTGCGCTTTTCCCTCTGCTGTATACCTTCTGGTTGGGTTTCACCAGTTGGGATGGTATGTCAGCGGCTAAATTCGTTGGCCTGGCTAACTATATTCGTTTGTTTACCGTAGATGATTTTTTCAAGCAGTCTATCGTCAATACCTTTGTCTTAGGCTTCATGTGTCTGGTTCCCAAGCTGAGTCTGGCCCTGCTGGTAGCAGTTGCCATTCATTCTGCCCGCCTGAAATTCAAGGACCTTTACCAGGTGGCGTATTTTCTGCCCATCATCACCTCCCCGGTTGCCGTGGCCATCGTCTTTCTGACCATTTACGGCAAGCAATATGGCATCTTGAACTATATCATCACCAGGCTTGAATTCACCGCCGTGCAGTGGTTGGTGGTATCCAGCACAATCAAACCGGCCATCACCATCCTGATCGTCTGGCATGAAGTGGGTTGGTATATGGTCATTTACATGGCTGGCTTGCAGAGCATCCCGCAGGACCTGTATGATGCTGCCAGCGTGGACGGCGCCGGGGCATGGGGCAGCTTCTGGAATATTACGATCCCGATGCTCCAGAATGTAATCCTTTTTACGGTAGTCATCGACATTATCGGCGAATTGCAAATCTTTGGCGAGCCGTTCATCCTGGTCGGTCCAACCGGGGGAACTAACCGGGCTGGCCTGACCATGTACATGAACCTGTATGCCAATGCGTTCAATAATCTCAGGTTTGGTTATTCGGCGGCCCAGGCTTACGTCATGTTCGCCATCATCTCCATCATCTCGTTCTTAAAATATAAAGGTCTTCGGCAGGAGCGGCCTGCGCTGATTGGCAAGGAGGTATGAATGAGTACAACTCTTACAAGTGGAAAACAAACCGAATATCAGCCATCCCTGCACATTGGGCGGATTTTACGCAGGGCTGTCATTTATATTGCCGTGACCTTTGGAGCGCTGCTGTGCCTTTTCCCCTTTTACTGGATGTTTGTCGTCGCTACCCGCACATCCCGGTGAAGTTTTTTCATTCCCTCCCATCGTCATCCCGGGACGCTACTTATCCAAAATATTCAGAACCTGCTAAAAATGGCTCCGTTTATTCAAAGTTATGGGAACAGTTTGTTTTATGCTGTGTCCGTGACTGTGCTGACCTTATTCTTTGACTCGCTGGCCGGTTTTGCTTTTGCCAAGTATAAGTTTCCTGGGCAAAATTTTCTTTTCAGCTTTCTGCTCGCCACCATGATGGTGCCCGGGGCGGTGATGATTATCCCCTGGTTTGTCGAAATGAAATTCTTTGGCTGGTTGAATTCTTACAAAGCCTTGATCATCCCTGGGGCGGTGGACGCCTTCGGAATTTTCTGGATGCGCCAGTTCATTATGGATGCTGTGCCAACCGAATTGATCGACGCCGCCCGCATCGATGGCGCCCACGATTTCGGCATCTATTACCGCATTGTCGTGCCCATCATTACCCCGGCTTTGGGCGCCCTGGCGATCCTGGTCTTTATGGGCTGCTGGAACAATCTGATTTCACCCATGATTATCCTGTCTGACCCAAATAAGTTCCCACTAACGGTAACGCTAAGAACCCTGGTAGGCATTCGTTTGACCGATTATGGCGCCCTGATGTCGGGTACTTTCTTATCTGTGCTGCCCATCATCGTAGTATTTCTGCTGGGAGCCAGGCGCTTCATTTCAGGCATTACCGCCGGATCTTTACAAGGGATGTAAACATGCAAAACAAACGTTCACAGATGTTTTTATTCAACATTTGAAAACCACTGACGGTTACCAAACTTTTTCGATCAATCTAAGGATGAAGCTATAAATCCCCCGAAAAGCTACACAGTTCCCTATGCAGGCCAGGGAAGTATCCTGGGACTGGAAGAAATTGAGGCGGTTGCCCGCACCCTACAGCAGGATACTCTGGCCTACGGCCCGCGCCGCGACCAGTTTGAAGCCGAATTTGCGGCCTATACCGGCGTAAAGTACGCCTTTACCACCACCAACTGCACGACTGCCCTTTATCTTTCGGTCGCCTTGCTTGAGCTGGGGCCGGGCGATGAGGTGATCGTGACTCCCCAGACCTTCTGGGCTACTGTGCGTGGCTTGCAGGCCGCCGGGGTAACCTTGCGCTTTGGGGACAGTGACCCCAACACTCTCAACCTCGATCCTGCCACCATTGAGGCGAAAATCACCCCAAAGACGAAAGCGATCTACCTGGTTCACCTGGGCGGTTTGATGGCGGATATGGACCCGATCATGGAGATCGCCCGCCGGCATCATCTCTATGTGGTAGAAGATTGCGCCCATGCGCCTGGCGCCGAGTATAAAGGCCGCAAGGCTGGCTCGATTGGGGATATCGGTTGTTTCAGCTTCCATTCGCTCAAGAATATGTCCACGATGGGCGAGGGCGGCATGATTACCTTCAACCGGGAGGATTGGGCTTCCAAGGTTCGCCCTTTGAGCTCAATCGGCGCCCTGTATACTCGCCAGGTCAGGCCTGAAGAGAAAATCGGCCCTTATGTCAGGTCGCCTTACGAATACGGCGACCACTCCGCTGGCGCCTTTTCCTATGAGGCAACCGGCGTCATAAGAGTTGGGAATAACTACCGCATGAGTGAAGTGATGGCTGCCACTGGCTCGGTGCAGTTGCGCAAACTGGATGGGTTTAATGAAATGCGGGCCGCCATTGGCCAACGCTTGAATGAAGGTCTGGCCGAAATTGATGGTATCCGTGTCCAGCGCACGCCGGTGGGGTATAAGCATATTTACCACCTGTACGTGTTTTTCTACCAGCCAGGGATTGAAGGCAGCAACCTCGAAAAAGAAAAACTGATCCGCCTCCTGGATGAGCAGGATGGGATTGAAATTATCAACCGCTACTTCCCGATCCACCTGCTCCCGGAAATCCGCAGCCAGGGGCACTATTTTGGGGAATGCCCGGTGGCGGAGAAGGTCTGGTTCGAGCAGCACATTAATCTGCCCATCTACCCGACGTTGACCCTGGATCAGATCGACTACATGATCGATAAGATCGGCCGGGCAGTCAAGAAAGTCAAGATCCTGACTCCAGCGAGGGGCCAGGCGGATAAAGCTGGATGGTAAAGAAAAAAGTAAAAGAGCTTCACTAAATCGTTGAGAAAGCCAAAATGGCCTTTATAGACGGTCAATAGAACGGCCATGTCAATCCGCTACTGATTTGATAAAAGCCCTGAATGGTGAAGTGCCAGAGCGCACGCCTTTTTCTATCTATGACTGGTTTTTCAATGGAGGCGGTTTTTCCATCCAGGGCTGGCAGCCTTTGTTCGATCAGGGCCTGGGGCGCATGAAAAGTGTTCATACGGTCCAGCATATTGAATACGGTGTGGAGAATCAGGTCGATGAATGGGTGGAAGGCGGGCGAAATTATCGGCGCCATCGAAAGATTACACCGATTGGGGCTATCCAGAATGTCCTGGTCAACGGTTGGCATTATGAGGAGTGGATAAAAACCCCTCAAGATTATCAAACTTTGCGATGGATCGTCGAACATACCGAATTGGCGACTGACGACGAGTTATTTTATCGGGCTGAAGAGTGCCTGGGTGAAAATGGGATTGTCCTGGTGGATGGTTCGCGAACGCCTGCCATGCAGATCCTGGTGGATTGGGCCGGTACTGAGATGTTTTGTATGAATATCGCCGAAGGTGTGGATGAACTGATGGAACTGTATCAGGCGATGGAAAAGCTGTTCATGGCCGAAACCCGCCTGATAGCCCAGGGGCCTGGTCGATTTGTGCGCTGGCTTGAGAATTTGACCGTCAGCACCCTGGGCCCCCGGCGTTATACCAGCTTGCTTTTGAATATATATTGCCAGGCAGTCCCTATCCTGGAGTTAGCCGGAAAGCGCGTGATGGTGCACTACGATGGGGCGCTGAGAGATATCGCTTCGCAAATTTCAAAGGCCCCCTTTCATATCATCGAATCGCTGACCGAACCGCCCGAAGGTAATATGCTTTATAATGAATGCCGCCGCGCCTGGCCCGATAAAGCTTTTTGGGCGAATATCAGCCTGGAACATTATGCTAAACCGCCGGAAGAATTGGCGCAAATAATCATTGAAAAACGGCAGCGAGCTGGGAAACGCGGTTTAGCTTTTGAAATATCGGAGGACATCCCGCCAAATTGGCGAACTGCCGTGCCGGTCGTGCTAGGACTCTTGAAGTACTAAATTAATGCTATGAAATTAACCTTTCTGGGTGGGGCAAACGAAGTTGGCGCCAGCAGCCTGCTGGTCGAAACCGGTGGGAAGCGGGTGTTGATCGATTGTGGGATTCGTCCTTCTCCAAAATCACATGGCGGCCTGGCTCCTGACCAGCTCCCTGGTTTGAGCCAGATCGAACAGGCGGGCGGTGCATTGGACGCGGTCCTGGTTACCCACGCTCACACAGACCACACCGGCGCCTTGGAGTTGGTGGTGGGCCGTTTTCCGGAATGTCCCGTCTACGCCACCGCCCCCACCATTGAACTGGTGCGGGTGCTTCACCAGGATGCCCGGCGTATCATGAAGTCGCGCCTGGAGGAAGAGGGCGAACTGCCGCTCTTCGATGATCTCGCCGTCCAGCGCCTGGTCGCGGCCCTGGTCCCGGTCGCTTTTCATACCCGGCTATCCGTCGGAGAGGGATTGACGGTTACTTTTTTCCCGGCCGGGCACATTGCTGGGGCGGCCATGATTGGGCTTGAAAGTGAGGATGGGCGTGCTCCTTGTCTCAGGCGACCTGTCCATTACAGCGCAGCGCACGGTAAACGGCGCACGTGTGCCCGACTTCCACCCGGACGCATTGATCCTCGAGAGCACCTATGGGGGCCGCCTGCATGCCAACCGCGCCGTGCAAGAGCGCAGCCTGGTGGAAACGGTTGCCCAGGTAACGGCGATGGGCGGAAAAGTGTTGATCCCGGCTTTCGCTCTGGGGCGTGCCCAGGAAATTTTGTTAATCCTCAACGAGTATATGCAGCGCGGCGAGCTTGCCCCTGTCCCGGTCTGGGCCGACGGCATGGTACGCGCCATCTGCCAGGCCTATCCCCTTTTTATCGAAACCCTGCCACTCCCGCTCCAGGAGCAGAACGCCCAGTTTTTCAACAGCCGTATTCGGCCGGTGCAAACCGCCGAACAACGCAACAGCCTGGTCTGGAACCCCGGGGCGGCGGTGATTGTCGCCAGCTCAGGTATGTTGGCAGGCGGCCCATCCCTCAGTTACGCGCGCGCCCTGGCGCCAAAATCCGAAAACGCGATCCTGCTGACTGGTTATCAGGATGAAGAATCCCCCGGACGGCGGCTTCAAGAGCTAGGCGACCAGGCTGGGGGCGGCGCCATCCGGCTGGGCGCTGATAAAATCGATGTGCGCTGCCGTCTGGCTACCTACTCTCTTTCGGCCCATGCCGATGAGGCTCAACTGATCAGCCTGACCGAGACACTTGACCCGGAGCACGTCTTACTCGTCCACGGCGACCTGCCGGCGCGCCAGAGCCTGGAAAAAGCTCTCCGCCAACGGGGGCGGATCGTGCACCTGCCTGAAGCTGGGCAGACCGTCGAGTTGGCGTTCGAGAAACACGCCCGGTTCGTCCACGCCGATCCATCCGACGACCCTCGCCGAAAATGGGGTGAGCTATCTCGCCAGCGCCGTGCTTCAATCCAGTCGTATGGTGAGGTGGCTGGGAAATGGCTCTTGCTGAAAACGGATGCTACCACGCCGGTACGCTGCCTGGCCGTTGGGTCCGATTATCTGTGGGTCGAAATTGCTCCCGGTCTGGAACAGGAGGTTTATCCCGAAACCATCCTGGTAGTTTTCGGCGAAACGCGGCCTACCTCGACTGAGCTTCAGCCTTACCAACCTCAGATGCCTGGTTCAGGCAACATCGTCATGGAGCCAAACCAGGCCCTGGCTTATACCAGCCAGCTATTCCCATCTGAGGCGCGCCTGCGTAAGTGTGGGTATCACCTGGACCGGCATACCCTGACCCTGGCATTTGATTTTCCCGAATCGGTTAGCCAACAATACGCCAGTATGATCGACGACCTGCAAGCCGCTACCGGTTGGGCGGTAGAAATCAATCCTGAAACCAATCAAAGCGCCCTTAACGGGCTCATCCGGGAACTGCTGCCGCCAGGTGTGCAAATCGTCAAAGCACCAGCCATCCGCAGGGAGCAGAAAAAGGTGTCCGTCGTAATTTCACAACCTGGCAGCGGCTCCCTTTTCACCGAAGTTGTCCATAAATATAAAACTATCTCTGGTTGGGAGCTTGAACTCACCGACGCGGTAGGAGCGGGTGAAGGACCGGCCGGGCTTGCAATCGACGCTGTCGCCAAAACCGGCGCTCGCCTGGAAATTAACGCGGCTTATCACCTGATTAAAATCTACCCTGGCCGGCTCAACCCTTTACCGCGCCAGCCTGAAAGGGGATGAAATCATGCTTTCTTTCATCTCTCCACAGATAGGCGAGCGCTTTGCAGAGAAAATTGAAATCCTCAAAGAACAGACCGGCTGGGCGCTCAGCATTAACCCGCAGCCAAACCAGGGCAGCATCCTGGAGACTGCCCGCGCCATTTTGAACCAGGCCGGTCTTATTATCGCTAAAGGGCCCAGTATTTACCCGGAAAAAACCGAAGTCTCCCTTACTCTGGCGGCCGATGCAGGCGACACGACATCCCTTACCGACGCCTTCCTGGCCCAGACCGGGTACCGTTTGGTGATAAACCTGCCTAAAAATGCTTCAGGCGCTCCATCGGCAGCCGCGCCGGATCAGGCGGTGGATAAAACCAGCCCCAGCAATTTGGTCGAAATCCCCCTTAACCGCATCCGACTGAATAATTACCAACAATCGCTCACTCTGGACCCTACTAAATTAGAAAAAGCCGTCCAGCGCGCCCGTTCCATGGGAATCAATCCCCCGGTCCAGGTTCGGCGCGTGCGGGACGGATACGTCCTGACGGATGGGCTGTACCGGCTGCGCGCCGCCGAAGCGCTGGGCCTGGAGCGTATCCCGGCGGTGGTGGAGTAGCCCTAATTCTATAATTCATAAAGAGAGGATCAAATGGTAAACCCACACAGAATTATCAACGTAAAGGTTAGCGCTGATACATCGTATCAGAAGATCAATGGCTTCGGTTTGAATATCAACTCCAAACACTGGAGCGATGGTCTTGTCCCCGTTATGGACCTGCTGCGTGAGGACCTGGGCGCCAGTTTATACCGGGTAGATATCTGGGGAAAGTCGGACTGGATCGATCCCACTGGCGAGCTGGGGAAAGAGAAAGCGCTTGACCCTCAGCATCTTGCCGAGGTTTACTCGAGTCCGATATTCAAAAAAGGTTGGGCGATGATGCGCTACCTGAACCAGCACGGCATCCAACCTTACCTGACTGCCTCTGGTGATGTGCCTAAATGGATGCTTGGAGAAAGTTACAAAAAAGGACATCTCATTGGGATTCCTGAAGTTCCGCCTGATTTGATCGGCAAGCGCGGCCATCCTCTGGTGGATTACGAAGCCTTCTGCGATATGATGGTCTCGATGGTCGAATGGGCTCGCAAACAAGAGGGCCTGGAATTTAACTTGTTCGGACCGTTGAATGAAACGGATATTGCTCAACCGGAAGGCCCGGGCGTCGATCCGGTCGAGTATCGTCAAAGTTTGCGAACTGTTGGTCGATAAACTGGACCAGAAAGGGTTGAACGACATCCACCTGGTGACAGCGGAACAGGCCATCTTTGGCCCCTGGTATCTTCAGCAGCTCGTGCAAAGCCGCCGGCTGCAGGGGCGGATTGGCATTTTCAGCTTGCATGATTATACGGACATTCCGGCGGAGGAGTACCAAAAGGTAGCGGGGGTTCTGCGCAACAGTGCTTACCAGAATGTGCCATTATGGATGACCGAATACGGCGACCTGGAACAGTCGGGTGAAAGAGAATGGTACGTGGGTTGGGCCAGCACTTCGCGTTTGTTCGACCATCTCGAAGCCGGATTCGGCGGCTCGCTCATCTGGGATGCTTACGACAACTACCACGATCACGATGAGCATTGGACTATTTACGGGGTCTTACGCACCGGGCTGCGTGTTTATACACCTAAGAAGCGTTATTACACCGCCAAACAAGTCTTCCGCTACGTGCTGCCGGGTTTCGAGCGGATCAAGGTCGAAAGTCCCTCCGGCGATGTTCGCCTGCTGGCCTTTGCCAATCCTCAGCGCACTCAGTTCACCCTGGTAGGAATGAATCTGACCAGCCAGGATTTGTTCCTGAACGTCCAGGCAGTGGGTTTCCCTCCCGCAATGATGCGAGGCAAAGTAGCCTATTACCGCACCAGCCAGGAGGAGAACTGCGTCGGCCTGGGTGAGATCCCGATGAAAGGCCCGCACTTTCCCTTTATGGGCATTGATGCAGCTATCCCAGGAGATTGCATCTTTACTATCACGACTGTCAAATAACAGGTTTGGAGGGCATCCGGCAGGTGTGTTTGATGACTTATTGGATTAACGCCGAATGCGTTTTGGCCAGGATGGACTGGAGGACTGGGTTGAGTTCATCCGTTTCATAAATCTCTAGGAACTTGATGCCCGCCTTCAAACCAAGGTCTACCGAAGCCTGGAGTGCAGACGCAGCGGTGGCACCACCCATCTGGTCCGGTTTCTGCGTGGCCGATGTGCTCATCTCAAAGCCGCTGGTGGTCTTGGTAGAGTACTGTTGCACCAGGTCATAACCGAGAGAAGGAGCTGTTTTGCGCGCGCTCAACCCATTCTCCTGGAATGCCATGTGCTGGCCATAGTTGGTAAAGGCGAAATTCGCTATGTCTACCCGCGTGGCGGTTTCAGCCGACTCATCTGGGATCGGCAGTCCTGGATAGAAAGTCAGCGAGATCTGGGTTGTGGGAAAAAACTGGACATAGGCTGCCAGCGTCTCTTGCCAGGCGCTCTCATACTTTTGCACTGTGTACCCGAGTTGCTTCCATTTCGCCACTGCGGTCGGGTCATTGGGGAGACTCATCTCTTCGCTGATGGAAGTAGGCCCGGCCGCGGGAACGTTTACTACCACCGGGTTGGAATCATAGCGTTCTCCAAGAGCGCGCACGAACGCCAGCCAGCGGTTGAGGTAAGTCGCATCCCAGGGTATAGGAAGGATAACAGTCTTCCCCTGCATAAAGCCATAATCCACAACGAATTGGGCCGATTGCACTCCTTGAAGCGCCCATTGCGGCGTAAAGGCGCCTGGCAGCACGACCAAGATCACCTTCTTGCCGCTTGCTGCGGCGACCTGAACTTGGCTGTCGATAAAGCTCCAGTCGAACTGGTCAGGGGCGGGCTGGACGTTGCTCCAGAAGGTGCGAATCACGATCCCGTCCACGGTTGGGTTAGTGAAGGTAGCGGGTCGAATAGCAACGTTGTGTGTGGTGACAATAAAGATCCCGCGCGTCATCTTGAGGCCGGCAGCAAGGCTCTTTGGGGTCGTCGTTGGGCTTACCGTCGAGGATGTATTGGGAAGGGCGGTTGCGGTTGCAGGAAGGAGTACTTTAGAGAAGGAGCAGGCGCAGACCAAAATGATGACTGATAGGGCCAGGGCTATTTTGTATTTTATTTTCACTGGAGCCTCCTTTTGGAATGCAGTTTTCATCCTGGAATTATAACCAGCCTGTACTATACTTGGGCATATCCCTTTTTAAACCAGAAGGCTGGCAGATCATGGTAGACAAAATTGGATTTATCGGATTGGGGATCATGGGCAAGCCCATGGCGACTAATCTACTGAAAAAAGGCTGCGACCTGACCGTCTACGATATCAACGAGGCGGTCACCGCCGAATTTCAACAGGCAGGTGCCGCGGCCGGTTCTCCAGCGGAAATTGGTTCAAGCTGCAGTATCATTTTCACGATGCTGCCCAATGGTGGGATCGTTCGGGACGTGCTGTTTGGGCCGGGCGGGGTCTCGAGCAAGCTCAAACCGGGCAGCGTAGTGGTGGATATGAGTTCAGTGACGCCTGTAGATGCCCAGGCCTGCGAAAAGAACCTGGCGGCGATCGAAGTGGAATTTATGGATGCTCCGGTCAGCGGTGGGGAGCCCAAGGCGATTGACGGTACGCTGGCCTTCATGGTCGGCGGGAAGCCGGAACTCTTTGAGCGCATGTTGCCTTATTTCAAGATGATGGGAGCTTCGGCGTTGCTGGTGGGCCCTTGCGGCAGTGGCTGCATTACCAAGCTGGCCAACCAGATCATCGTCAATCTCAACATTACCGCCGTAGCTGAGGCATTGGTCTTCGCGACCAAGGCCGGGGTCGACCCAGAAAAGGTCTACCAGGCCATTCGCGGTGGGTTGGCAGGCAGCACCGTGCTGGATGCTAAGGCGCCGATGATGATCGGGCGAAATTTCAAGCCGGGAGGGAAACTTTCGATCAACCTGAAAGATATCAAGAACGTGATGGCCACTGCCCACGCTCTTGACGTTCCGCTTCCATTCACCAGCCAGCTTTTGGAAGTCATGCAGGCCTTGAAGGTAGACGGTCACCTCGATGACGACCACAGCGGGATTGTGCAGTATTTTGAAAAGCTGGCTCAAGTGCAGGTGCGCAGACCGGTTCCAAACAGCGAGAAGTGAAGTGACCGTGATGCGACCAATTCATGCCCTGGATGCGGCCGTGGTGGAGAGCTTCCCCCGCCCCGATCAGCCGCGGATTGACAGCCTGCTTTCCGTGGAACTGGCGCGGCTGAATTCAAAAATTGTGGTGCTGGATGACGACCCGACCGGAGTGCAGACTGTGCACCACGTGTCGGTGTACACCGATTGGAACGAAGATACGTTGGAAACCGCATTTCGAGAGGACAGCCGGATTTTCTTCGTGCTGACCAATTCACGCGGGATGATTGCATCTCAGACCGCGCAGGTGCACCGCCAGATTGCCCGGAACCTGGTGGAAGCCGCGCGGAAAACCGGGCGGGAATTTATCCTGATCAGCCGCAGCGATTCTACGTTGCGTGGGCATTACCCGCTTGAGACACTGACTCTGAAAAATGAAATTGAAGCATTGACCTCCACCCGCTTTGACGGCGAGATCATCTGCCCGTTTTTCAAAGAAGGCGGACGCTTCACACTGGAGAATGTGCATTATGTGAAAGAGGGCGGTAAACTCACACCCGCCGGTCAGACAGAATTTGCCCGCGATAAAACCTTTGGCTACCAATCTTCGCATCTTGGGGATTGGTGTGAAGAAAAAACCGGCGGCGCATATCCTGCCGAGGGGATGACCTACGTTTCGCTGGCGGACCTATGCCGCGGTGAACGTGGATTTGGTCGAAGCCCAGTTGATGGAAGTACGGAATTTTAACAAGGTGATCGTTAACACGCTCGATTACGCCGATGTGAAGGTATTTGCCATTGCATTTCTGCGCACGTTGGAGCACGGGAAACGTTTCCTGTTGCGCAGCGCGGCAGCCATCCCCAAGGTGCTGGGCGGCGTGCCGGACCGGCCCCTGTTGAGTTGCGCGGAATTGATTAGCCCAGAAGTTCGGCATGGGGGAATCGTACTGGTGGGTTCGCATGTCAATAAAACCACCCGCCAGCTCGAAGAATTGCGCAACTGTAAGGTACCAATCGAGATGATCGAATTCAACCAGCATCTGGTGCTGGTGAAGGACGGGCTGAAGAGCGAAGTGGCGCGGGTGATCACGCAGGTGGAGGAAAAAATCCGGCAGGGGCGCAGTGTAGCGGTGTTCACTCGCCGCGATCGCTTTGACCTGAACACGGATGACAAGGAGCGCCAGCTTCTCGTATCGGTGGAGATTTCCGACGCGGTCACCAGCATTATCGCCGGGCTGACGGTGCGGCCGGGGTTTATCATCGCCAAGGGTGGGATCACCTCAAGCGACGTGGGTACCAAGGCGCTGCGCGTGCGCCAGGCGACGGTGATGGGCCAGATCCGCCCAGGAATCCCGGTATGGATGACCGGCGCTGAGAGTAAATTCCCGGAAATGCCGTATATCATTTTCCCCGGCAATGTCGGCGAGGTGACCACCCTGCGCGAGGTGGTGGAAATGTTGGTGGGTGGATAAGCTAAGATAGGCTCTTTATACTTTTTCTCACCTTCCCTTTCAACAAGTGGCGTAGCCACGACCATTAAATGGTAAGCAGTGCTAGAATAGCCTTGGTCAACAGAGCTTTAACTATCTCAACTTTCGCCATATTGCGTGCCAGCGGTTGGCCATTGCTGACCGCCAGGCCGGCGGCCTCTTTCGCCGGCCTCTCGCCCGGCGCCTGATCCTCCAGCAGCTTTTCGACTGTGCGCAGGCGCCGCGGAACCGGCGCGACAGCTCCCAGCACCAGCCGGGCGCCATGGAACCGGCCGTCTCGCATATTTGCCCGAAAGGCGATGCTGACAATCGGAAAGTCGATGGCGTTACGGATGCGGAAATTAAGGTAGCACTGCCGGCTCGCCGTAGATCAGCTCATCGATTGTGTACTTGTGCAGGTGATAATCTTGCCAGCCCATCACGATTTGCAGAATGTTGTGCAGCTTGAACAAGGTAGTATTGCCTGGCGCCAGAATACGTCGCCAGATGGGCGGGTGGGTATCATCCAGGCTAACTTTGATTTGATAGATCTGGGAAGTTTGTTTTGGCATATTATTCCTGTAGTTTATTAAAAATGGATTCGACCTCCAGAATCAATTATAGCTAATTGTTGGAGACCTTCCAACCTGGTTTCCCCGTTCTAAGTATGTTTATCACAACCTGGCTGCCGTACATAAATGTGTTATAATGTACGGCAGGAGGCTGACATGCAAAGAACAAAATTAACTGTGCGCGTACAGCAAGATTTATTAGAAAACATAAAACGTTATGCGGCTGAGAATAATACAACTCTCACTGATCTTATTAATGCATATCTACAGAATATCCTAAACCAAGGATCATTGGATAATGCCCCTATAGTCCAACGTTTGAGCGGCATAATGTCTACGGAAGTTTCCATACAAGATTACAGGAAATATTTGGAAGAAAAATATGCCAAATAAACCTGTCGTGCTGATCGACATAAACATACTCCTGGACGTTTTGCAGAAGCGAGAACCTTTCTTTGAAACATCCGCTCGGTTGTTAGCTCTGATCGAGACCGGGCATATTAGAGGATATGTTGCTTCTCATAGTATTACCACCCTTTTTTACCTCATTAAGAAAGACAGGTCCGCCGCGGAAGCCGAGCGATAATCACAAACCTTTTGCAGTTTATTAATATTGCCTCCGTTAGCCAAAGCACAATCGAGCAAGCGCTCAATCTTGATTATCGTGATTATGAAGATGCGGTCCAGATGATTGCTGCTGTACAATGTAAAGTTGATTGTTTGATCACACGTAATATCAAAGATTACCAACCTGCACTTTTGTCTGTCTTACAACCTGTGGATTTCTTGGCTACTCAATTCCTAAAAAAATAGTACCATTCCCCTGCCTATCTATTCACGCCCATGTTTGCCTGGAGACAAGGAATATTTCCTGGCAATCAGGATCATCCTGGAAATTACCTGCAACCAGCCAGAATAGCCTTGCTAACCAGAGCTTTAACTATTTCAACTTTCGCCTTGTTGCGCGCCAGCGGTTGGGCATCGCTGACCGCCAAGCTGGCAGCTTCTTTCGCCAGCCTCTCGTCCGGCGCCTGATCCTCCAGCAATTTTTCGACTGCCCGCGCCCGCAGAGGCACCGGCGCGACAGCCCCCAGCACCAGCCGGGCGTCATGGAACCGGCCGTCTCGCATGCTCGCCCGAAAGGCGATGCTGACAATCGGAAAGTCGATGGCGTTACGGATGCGGAACTTGAGGTAACACTGACGGGTGTCAGGGGGAAGGGCTGGAATCCAGATCTCTTGAATCAATTCGTCGTCCGCCAGAACGGTCGTTTTACTTTCGGCGGCTGCGAACAGCTCTTCGGCTGCCAGCGTCCGCTGGGTGGTTTTCACCTGTGCATCCAGGGCAATCAGGGCTGAAGCGAGATCTGACGCATTGACCGCCACGCAACCACAGTTGGCGCAGCGCATGGTTTCCCCTGCCATGGCTTCAGGAGCCAGGGTTTTACTGTCTTCGCCGCGCAGCGTGCGTTGTGGCACCGGTACTTGGGGCGTAGGCACCCGCGAGCTGGGGGTGAGGGCGGGTTGGTTGATATTCAATGGCCTCTTTCCAGTGGGGTTTGGCGCAGTATCGATCGGCTGACCGGCTAAGTAGGCGTCGATGGCGGCCGCGGCTGTTTTTCCGGCGGCCATGGCCTGCACTACTGTCGCCGGCGCGCCGGTAACGTCGCCACCCGCAAATATGCCGTCGATGCTGGTCGCTGAGGTCTCTTTCTCAGTAACGATCATCCCACGCTCCGTTCGCAGCCCTGGCTCGACGTAGGATAGGTCCGCCGACTGGCCGATGGCCACCAGGACCTGGTCCACCTCAACCATTGTCTTTATTTCAGTATCGAAAGCTGGCGCGAAGCGCCCGCCCTGGTCGAAGACAGAGGTGCAGCGCACCAGTTCTATTCCCACCAGTTTTCCGTCTCGCTCGATGACACGCTGCGGCCCCCAGGAGGGCAAGATCGTAATGTTTTCCTCATGCGCCTGGGCAATATCTTCAGGAATGGCAGGCATCGTCTCAAGGCTTTCCAGGCAGGCCATCGTCACTTGCTGCGCACCCAGCCGGCGTGCAGTGATCGCCACATCGACTGCGACACTTCCACCGCCAATCACTAGCACGCGCTTGCCGACCGGCCTTTCGTTTCCCGTCTGTACATTGAGTAGAAATTCCAGGCCGGAGTCGAGCAGGTCACCTTTTTCCAGTCTCAGTTTCTTTCCGTTCCACAGTCCGGTCGCCAGAAACACACTTTGGTAGCGGGCGCGAAGGTCCTGCAAGGTGAGGCCTTCGCGGCCGACGTTTGCGCCGAGTTCGAAACAAATCCCCATGCTTTCCAGGGCGTTTACCTGGGCCCGCACGACCGCCTTGGGCAGGCGGTAGGCCGGGATGCTGTAGCTGAGCATCCCGCCGGCTTTTGGCATCCGTTCATACACGGTCACGGCGTGCCCTTGTTTCCTGAGGAAATAAGCCGCCGTCAGCCCGGCTGGGCCAGCGCCTACCACGGCCACGCTCTTTCCCAATTCGACCTTGGGCGCCCGGTAGAAAGTTTCAGTGTGTTCCAGGGCAAAGTCGCCCAGGTACCGTTCGACGCTGCGGATTGACACAGGCTCATCGAAGTCGACCCGGTTGCATTCTTCCTCGCAATAATGTGAACAGACCCGCCCCATGATCGCCGCCAGTGGATTGGTGCGCAATAAAATCTCGGCGGCTTCTTCCAGCTTGCCGTCACGGATTTTGGCCATATAGGCAGGGATGTCATTGTGGATCGGGCAGCCGTCTGTGCACGGCGCGGCGCTAACGCACATGCCGCCGAAGATGGAGTGGTAGCGATTCTCGGCGAATAAGGCGTCGCACCATCTACCGCCCTTGCGCAGGCAGTCAAAGGTGTTATTGGGGTTACGATAGTACCAGCAGCGGGTTTCCTGGCACAGGTTGCCAGCGATCGTGGCCACATTGCGGATCTGCGGCGAGGCCACGCTGGCAGCCGATTGGGCCAGCAGCGGATAGGTTTGCCGGATGGCAGGATGTTTGGCGATATCGTTAAGCGTGGTGAGCGCGCCGATCCGCACTCCGGCAGGCTCCGCCCTCACGTAGCTTAGCTCTTTAACCGGTTTGAGGCCGATAAGGACTTGGGGTGGCTCGGCGTGGACGGCATCTTTGAGCCCTCCCAACAGGTCTGTGCCGCCGGCGATGACGGCCGCTTGTCCTTCATATTCTTTCAACAAAGCTTCTGCTGTTTGTAAGCTGTCGGCAGGGATGTATTTGAAAGGTTGGAGTGTCATGCTGTCACCTCAGATCCGGCCTAAAGCCTGCAGTACTTTTTCCGCTGTGATTGGGATTGCATCGATGCGGACGCCGATGGCGTTGTAGACAGCATTGGCAATCGCCCGGGGAGTGCAAGTTAACGTTCCTTCACCGATACCGCATGCGCCATATTCACCTGCACCCCGCCATATTTCCAGAAGCACCGGCTCGATCTCCGGCATATCCAGGATGGTTGGCATCTTATAGTCAATGAAATTGAAATTCAGCGGCACCCCATGCAGCGGGTCATAGATAATTTCCTCGGTCAGCGCCTCACCGATGGCCATGACCTGGCCGCCGATCTGCTGCGCCTCCGCGCCTGAGGCGTACATGACCGTGCCGCAGTCGTTGACAATGATCAATTTGAGCACCTGCGTACGACCGGTGGCAGTGTCTACTTCCACCTCAGCAAAGCTGGCGATATACGGTACTCCGGTCCTCTGTTGGGCGGGATGGCGGCTCACCGTCACCGACAAGGGCACCAGGTCGCCTTTCCACAGCAGCTCTTTCACACCAATGTTTTTCCCAGGCCCGATGATCTGACCTTCGCTGATTTCCAATTGAGCAGCCGCCATTCCCAAAACGGGCGCTGCCAGGTCGAGGAGTTTCTTTTTTAATTCCTGGGCTGCCACAACCAGGACTTCAGATTGCAGGAAAGAGACCGCGCTATCCGTTTGAACACAGTCGCGCATGCCCGAGTCGCTGTCCACCGTCGAGACCCAGGTGATGTTTTCTGGCCGGATATCCAAAAAGCTCAACGCTTCGGCGCACCCCAGCACATTGCAGGTATTTGAGCCTGTACCGGTTTCCACCGTTGGCGCGTCCAGTGTAACCGTGCCATCCGGGTAAAGGGTAATTTTTGCCTGTACCTGCCCCCGGCGCTCTTCCTGCCACTCGGTGTGCCAACCGGGATGGAGTGAAAAGCCTACCCCTTGCCGCTTGGTGCCATCATACCGCACTCCCGCGCCTGGTTTGTGTCGCTTCTCGTACCAGCCGATCCGTTGTGCGCCCGTCTCGAGGACGGACTTCAGGCTTGGATCGGGGCAGGTACCCCATGCGTGCCCAAGATTTTTGATTGCCAAGACGATGGGGTCCATTTCCAGCCGTTCAGCTAAAGCATCGATCATCCGGCCAAAAATGAAGTTGAACTGGGAATTGCCCACCCCGCGCATCATGCAGCCGGGGATATGGTCGGTGTAGACGGCATAGGATTCCATCGTAATGTTTGGAATTGGGGCCAGCGCAGCTTCAGAAATTTCAGCCGGGGCAAATTTCAGGGCAAATATTGAGTGATCGGCATGTGCGCCGATATCACCGATGGACTTGAAGTGGAGGGCTGTGATCGTACCGTCAGTCTTGGCGCCTACCTTGCAGTGATAGAGGGCCGGCTGCCGGGTATCGTGGAAGCTGTCCCGCCGCGTGTGCTTGAATTTTACTGGCCGGCCGGTTTTCTTTGCCAGCAGGGCGGTAAAAATAAAGAAGGCTTGATCGCCCGTGTCTCCGCGGCCGAATTGACCGCCTACATATTGGCTGATCACATGCACCTTATGGATAGGCAACTCCAGGATCTGGCTGACGTGCATGCGGGTTTGGTCCACCGCGTAGGAATTGGAGACGATGGTCAGTCGATCGCCTTCCCACTGCGCCAGGCAGCACCAGGGATCCAGGGCTCCTTGGGTTGGGTTGTCATGGACGGTGTCCATTTCGAGGATGACATCTGCCTCGGTGAAGCCTCGCTCTGCATCCCCTTTGGTCAGAAAAATATCGGGACCGCCAATTGGATCAGGAGGTAATACATTGTTTGGGGCGATCTCCGGATGGATCACTGGTGCGCCAGGTTTTGACGCCATGAGCGGGTCCAGCACAAAGGGGAGTACATCCCAATCGACTTCAACAAGTCTTAATGCCTGCTCGGCGATCTGCTCACTCTCCGCCGCGATTGCTACCCCTACCTCATCGCCGGCCCAGGCGGCGTAATCGCCCAGCACGCGGCGATCACGGAATTTTCTCCACATCATACCGTCGTAACTGACCGTGTCGACCGCGTCGGTCCAGCCAGCGTTGGTTGGCTTTGTGTGCGCCAGCTCGGCATCCTGGTAGGTCAGGATGGCTTTGACGCCGGGCAGCGCGGCAGCCTTGCTGGCGTCCAGCCGAATGATTCTGGCTCTCGGATAAGGACTGCACAGCACCCGGGCGTGTAGTAAGCCAGGGTAATTACATTCCGAGATGATGTCGTCGGCGTAGGGCGCTCGGCCCTGGGCCTTTTCGAGTCCATCGATGCGCGGTTGGTAGCCGCCGATGAAACGGCGGCGGAGGCGGGGTTTGTAAGGTGCGCTCATGCCTGACCTCTTCTCAAGGTGATCTTCTCAGATGCGTGCAGGACTGCCATAGCAATTCCGGCGTAACAGCCGCAGCGGCAAAGATTTCCGGAGAGGGCTTCCTTCACCTCATCCAAAGTTGGGGTGGGGTTTTCGTTGAGAAGGGCGCGGGATGTCATGACAAAGCCGGGTGTGCAGTACCCACACTGGAGCGCCGTGCCATGTCCTGGTTCGCACTGCTCAGCAAACGCCTCGATCACGGGATCATCTTTCGGTAAACCCTCAATAGTAAGCAGGTCTCTGCCATCTGCTTCCACCGCCAGCAGCATACAGGAGAGAACTGCCTTGCCGTCCATGATAATGGTACACGCTCCGCAAGCGCCTTCGTCACAACTGACCTTCAGGCCTGTATAACCGAGACGTTGGCGGAGAAACGCCGAAAGGGTGGTCGAGGGTTCGAGATCGCGCCCGATCTCAAACATGCGCCATTCGCCATTAATGCGCATGGTAATCTTATCATTTGATACTGTTTTGGCCTTGGTTACCAAGAGAGGCTCCTTTCAAAATCTTTCTGCTTTGCCATGACACCTTTACATCATGGATTACTTCTCTTAGGATTATATAATGTTTTATAGCTTTTTGAATTGTATACTCAGTTGGTCGAAAATTAGCCGTGAAACTGTGACTAAATCCTTGTTCTACTAATTTTTCGGCTCTTTTAATCTTAAAATCAGCCCAATAAGCAAAAGTGGCGCAATTATTGGGAACGGGTCATACTGGAATAAAAAAAACGCTGCCTCAAAAAGGAGCATATTATGAAAAGACGCGATTTCCTTAAACTGGCCTCGGCGGGCGTAGCATCTTTCACTGTACAGATGATGTGTGGTGGAGGCATTGGTACAGTGGCCCCCTCGCAAACGGCTAAGGCAACTGTTTCGCCGCCAAACGGTGCCTTGATCCCCTCGCAGTCAGCCAGGCCAATCAACAGTACGGTGGTTCCCTCGCCAACAGCCAGGCCAATCGTTTCGCCTACAGCAGGGACTGTGCCTGCGCCGCATGCCGGTCTCGGCAGCAATTCCAATTATTTTTTTTACAGCAATTGCAATCCGGTGACGGGATTATCGATCACCATTGACATCACGAAAGATATCATCTCCGATATTGGTTTCGGCTTCCAGTTGAACGCTTATTCGCCGCAAGGCGCGAATGTTGTCTGGCAGCAATACTTCATTTCGTTCGAAAAAACCGGCAATTTGCCGCTCAAGGCTTACGCATGGGTCGACAACTGGGCTTCGGCAAGTTTCCTTCAGTCTCAAAACCTTGGCCAGGGCAACCTGATCAACCATAGTGAGTTGATGCTCACCCTGCCAGGGGATACCTTGCCGGCTGGCTACAAGATTACGATCAGCCTGAAATACGACAAGAATGAAAACGTCATCGGAGCCGATTTCACAATTCTGGACAATGCCGGGAAGAGCGCCACGACGCAAATAATGCTGGAATCGCTCAATTATGGAACCACTGCCGGCAAGTCAAGACCTGTTACGGTAGATGGTCTGGCGCCGATCAATTCTTATGTGCTTAACCTGGTTGGGCCGATTAATGGAAAGCACTCGTACCTTTCGGCCGGCGCCGGGACGTTCACGTACGCAGCCTCCAGTCCGATGAAAGTCTCAAGCGAGGATCCGCGCTGTACCACCGCCCAAAAAACCTTCACTGAGGAAACAGCCAACAGCGTGTATACCGCATTGTTTGCCGGTCCGAGCCAGACGGTAACGCAAACCTTCGATACTGTAATCCCGCATCCCTACACGCCCGGAATCCCGTTGGCGGTATCCCAGCAGTTTGGCGCCAACCAGACTGACCTGTTCGCCGTCGATAGCCTCGGACAGTTGGGCGTGTTCTACGCTTTGGAGAATGGACACTGGCATTCATCGAACCCGAAGGGACCGGCTGGATTGGCGCGACCCGGCGCAGCGGTGGCAGCCTCGCAGCATTTTGGTGTGAATAATCAGACTGATGTATTCTTGATCGATCAGAATGGCCAGTTGGAAATGTTCTGGGTGGTTGGCTCGGGGGATTGGAACGAGCCCCAGAAGATTGGGTCGGGAAATGTTGGGGGCTCGGGCGGGACTGTGGTTGCCTCCCAGCATTTTGGGGTTGACAACCGGACGGATGTGTTCCTGATCAATCGAAACGGGCAGTTGAATGTATTCTGGGCGGTTGGGGCAGGGGTATGGAATGGGCCGGAGCCGATAGGAACAACCGGTCTGGCGAACAAAAATGCGGGGCTGGCGGTTTCGCAACACTTTGGCGCGGCCAATCAGACCGACCTGTTCGTGGTCGATCAAAATGGACAATTGAACGTATTTTCCGCTACTGGTTCGGGTCCGTGGAGCGGAGCGCGTACCATCGGCCCGGCGGGCCTGGCGCGCCCAGGGGCTGCCCTGGCTGTGTCGCAGCGGTTTGGCGTGAGCGATCAGACCGATGTGTACGTGGTGGATACAAAAGGACAACTGAATGTATTTTCCGCGATTGGTTCAGGCGGCTGGAGTGGACCGCAAACTATTGGGCCGGCGAGCCTGGCGATCTCCGGGGCGGCCGTCGCCGTGTCACCGCGGTTTGGTGTGAGCGGTCAGACGGACGTGTTTCTGATCGATAAGAATGGACAATTGAATGTCTTTTCGGTCGACAGCAGCGGACAATGGAGCGGCCCCGCAACGGTGGGCCCACAAAACGCGGCGCCTTCGGGTGCTCCGCTGGCCGTGTCACAGCAGTTTGGGGTCCCAAACCAGACCGACGTGTTTTTCATCAATCAGACCGGAAGTCAGGCCGGTCGTACCGGGCAAGGGCAAGGCTGGCCGAGCCTGTGCTGGGCAAAAGGCGCCAATCCCTGGAATGGGCCGAAAGAGCTGGTGCACGACATTTGAGATACATCCCGCTGCTTGTCTATTTGCTGTCCAGGTTGAGGACGCCATCCCAGTCTTCGTCCACCCCATTTTCGATGAAGTTGGTGCAGCGTTCAATGTAGAATTCGGCAGCTCTGTCTTTTGGGTAGATCACCAGACATTTCTCGAACAGCATTTTTGCTGGCTGAAATTGCTTCAACTGGTACAGCCCTACGGCTTGTTCGAAATCTCGCTTTATGGCCAGTTTCTTTTCCCAAACTTCCGGCGGATCTCCGCTGAACACCTCATAGATAGTCACTGGATCGGTTTTTCCTTTCACGCGCACGCGATCAAGCAGGCGCACCGCAAAACGGTTAATGTCCTTTAGGCCGCGGAATGTCTGCTCGGTGATCAGCAGGGTGACCTTATACATTTTGGTCATCCCCTCTACGCGGCTTGCCAGGTTGACTGCATCGCTGATCACAGTACCGTCCATGCGATCACGCTCACCGAGCGTTCCTAAGGTCATCTTTCCTGTATTCAAACCAATGCCAATGTCGATCGGGGGAAGCTGATTCTCTAATCTGACTCGATTGTATTCGATAAGTTGTTGTCTTAGCGCGATCGCCGCGTCAACCGCGTCGTCTGTGCTTTGAAAGAGGGCCATGATCGCATCGCCGAAGTATTTGTCGATGAAACCATGGTTCTCACGCACAATTGGCCCCATTCTGCTTAAAAATCCACTGAGGAATTGGAAGTTTCTATGCGGGTCCATGCCCTCCGAAATCGTGGTGAACGAACGGATGTCGGAAAACAAGACCGTCATCTCCATTTGCACATTGTCTGCCAACGCCACTTCAATGATGCTTTGCTTGCCCAGCAGGCTGAGAAATTCACGGGGTACAAACCGCGCATAGGCTATGTTGGTTCTGGACAGCATCTGGATCGAGGCGCGTAACGCGCTGAGCACAAGCGCCAGGAGCCCTAATCCTGCGACCGTGATGATGAGCATGACGCCCAGCGTCGTCAAGAAGTCCTTTGCTAATGGTCGTGAAGGCGGAGTCGATGGGCAGGATCACTTCCTGGACCCCTCCCACGTCGCCAACTTTCCAATCCTTTTTCGGGCTGTCGGCTTCCGTGTTGTGGCAGGCGACACACGCCTGGTCCATGATCACGGCGTGAGCATACTGCAGTGACAGGCGACCGTTAATGTTCGCATAGGCGATGTAGGGAACGCTCTTGTCCGGCTCTACCCGCAGCCGGACGAGGGCTTCCGTTTCGAAATTATTATGGGGACCCCCATCCTTACGCGTCGGAAAAGGATAGTCGCTATAAAGGCGCGCCTGGATGCCGCTTCCTGGTTGAGTAATTTGCTGAGAAATTTCAATCCCCAGGGTCGATGGAATTGGAATGGCGCCTTCGTGGTTGGCGTAGTCAGCCGTCACCAGAATGCCGTGATTTTCCACCCGATTGACGACATCTGTGCCATACAAGCTTCGAAACTTATCCAGAGCCTGGACGAACACTGCTGCATAGCTCTCGGCTGCGTCTTTGTTGATCTGTTGGGCAAGATTGTACAAATTCATCAGGATCAGGAGCATGCCGATGAAGAATAGGATAGCTAAAGTGAGAACAATGTGCTCATGGAGGAAGCCGAGGAGTCTCGACAATAGCGATGAGGCCAGCAAGCGAGTGGGTGGGGCCTTGGGGGAAGCCCGCTGCAATTCTGGAGGGGGAGGAGTCTCTTCAACGACTGGGCGCGGGGCAGCTTTTTCCGGGAGAGGCAACTCGAAGCGCATCTGGAGGTCGCCAATAGTGATTATGTCGCCGGAGTGAAGAGGATGGCTGGTCGTGATTTTTACGCCGCCGACGAATGTACCGACAAGACTGCCAGCGTCCTCGATCATGGGATCCGGCTGAAAAACGATCCGGGCGTGGTGCCGTGAGATCTCAGGATTCGGAAAGACAACGTCGTTGTCCACGGCACGTCCTAAAGTGACCGTTTGTTTTTCCAGGGGAATCTCGCGACCATCCTTACCAGAGACAACCAGTACCAGTTTGCCAAGTATCATAGCACCACTCTCAATCTATTGCCTGTCGACGAATTGACTATTGACGCATGCCGACAACATTTATAGCACCCCCGCGAGCATAATCCATCGAGATGATAGCAAGAGAATTGGATTTTGTCAATCGGATTTTTTGAAGAATTGGCCAACCTTTCCAGATTGGTAACCCTCAAAATGAATCAAGGCGCCTTCCGAATCGCCACTATGCTAATCTCGATTTGATCTTCAGGAACATTAATTTGACCGAATGTCAAGGTTGACTTGATTAGTTTTATGATCAAACCTTGCGCATTAATATTAGAAAATTATAACCCGTTTATAATTTTTATATTAGTATAATTATGCTATTATTTATGCAATTGGTAAACATAAACAAAATTGAATGGTCACCAGTATCTAGGGTTGGCTATTTATTGAATGTTTTTGCACCGGTGTAAATAAATATTAATCCTTAACATATGAAGGAGTAAAAAATGAAGACAGTATTAACTGTACTTTCTGAATGGGGTTATTGGGGTGAAGAGCTGGTAGGGCCGCTGGATGTGCTTGATCAAAAGGGCTACAAGGTTGATTTTATGACCAATAAAGGAAAGCGTCCACATGCCCTGCCTCCCAGTGAACAGGTAGGTTATTTTGATCCTCCTTTGCATAAAGTGGTGACCGACGAACATTACGCCACCCTTACGCGTAAGGTGGATGAATCTACCCGCCTTGACAATCCAATCAATCTGTCAAATTGGTTTCCGGAGAGACCCTATTTCAATGCTCCGAATTTTGGCAAAGACCTTGAAGCTTATTACACTGCTCGTGACCAGAGTTGGAAAGACCTGGAGAAGTACGATGCCTTACTCCTGGTAGGCGGCAGTGGTCCTATCCTGGACATGGTCAACAATCAACGTCTGCATGATGTCATATTAGGTTTTCTCGCTGCGGGTAAGTTGATTACCGCAGAATGTTATGGAGTGGCCTGTCTGGCATTTGCTCGCGATTGGGTAGATCGAAAGAGCATCATTTGGGGTAAGCATGTAACCGGCCATGCCATGGAATATGACTATAAAGATGGCACCGGCTTTCTCAATACGGATGTCAATATTGGTCCTCCACCTTACCCGCTCGAACTCATCTTGCGCGACGCGGTTGGACCGGATGGGCAGTATCATGGCGGCGTTGGGCGCACCATATCCACTATTTTGGATTACCCCTTCTTGACTGGCCGGTCAACCCAGGATTCTCACCTGGTAGGTGAGTTAGTCGTCCAGGTTTTGGAAAATGGTCTACGGCGCTATGGCTGGTAAATCACAGAAGGAAGCTTTACGAATGACAGGCCCCGTGATGGCAGAGAAAAATGGAAGGTTTGCCATCCTTGAGCAATTTCTGGCGGATGGCATGCAGGTCATGTTCGGTAATCCCGGCACAGTTGAACAAGGTTTCCTGGATGCCCTGGCGAACTACCCGCAAATGAAGTACGTCCTGACTTTGCAGGAGTCGGTGGCGGTTTTAGCCGCCGATGGGTATGCACGTGCCACGCAAAAACCAACCCTGGTCCAGCTTCACAGCACACCTGGGCGTTGGCAATGCGATTGGCGCCCTTTACCAGGCTAAACGCGGTCATTCTCCCCTGGTTGTGATCGGAGGAGATTCTGGCACCCAGTACCTGGCCATGGATTCTCAGATGGCGGGCGACCTGGTGGCTTTTGCTGAGCCGGTCACCAAATGGTCCACCGTGGTAGTTGACCCTTCTTCCCTGCTGAGGGTCTTGCGCAAGGCAGTAAAAATTGCTTCTACGCCTCCCATGGGCCCCGTTTATGTTTGCCTTCCGATGGATGTGCTCGATGCGCCTTCAACGGAAGAAGTATTCCCGGCCTCTATCCCGTCCACGCGGGTAGCGCCAGATGAACAAACGATCAGAGAAATTGCGCTGATGCTGGCGGCCGCTGAAAGGCCGGTTATTTTCATCGGAGATGGTGTGGCTTATTCAGGCGCCCAAGAGGAAGTTGCCCGTGTGGCCGAATTGCTTGGAGCAGAAGTGTGGGAAGCGGACGCTGGAGAAGTCAATATAAGTTACCGGCATCCTTCCTACAAAGGCATGACTGGGCATATGTTTGGTACGGCCAGCCTTCCGATTACTCAAAAAGGGGATGTCAACCTGATCTGCGGCACCTATGTCCTCCCGGAGGTATTCCCAATCCTGGGGAATATTTTCGCACCCCAGGCTAAAGTCATCCATATCGATCTTAACAGCTATGAGATCGCCAAGAACCATCCGGTTACTCTAGGCGTCGCGGCAGATCCGAAGCTGACCCTTGGTAAAGTAGCCCAGGCGCTTCAGGAATTGATGACTGCTCCACAGAAAGAGGCGGCAGCCTCCCGATTTGCTGCGCTATCAGCAGCCAAGGAAGCCCAGCGGGGCGAGGCTTTTAGACAGGATCGTGCTGTGCGGGATACTGTCCCTCTGCAAATGTCTCGCTTCATGGAAGAGCTGATGAATCAGCTTCCTGAAGATGCAATTATCTTTGATGAAGCCCTGACCAACTCATCCCCTATCTCGCGCTACTTTGCCCCCACCCGTACGGGCCAGTATTTTCTAACCCGCGGTGGCTCTTTGGGGGTTGGCATTCCAGGAGCCATTGGGGCCAAGTTGGCTAATCCAGAGAAAACCGTAGTTGGTTTCACTGGCGATGGCGGGGCGATGTACACGATCCAGGCGCTCTGGACCGCCGCCCGCCACAATATCAACGCCAAATTTGTGATATGTAACAATGCCTCTTACCGCTTATTGCAGTTGAACATCGATGCTTATTGGAAAGAACGCGCCATCCCTAAGCATGACTTTCCGCTCAGTTTTGACCTGTCCACCCCACCTCTCCAATTTCATGAAATGGCGCGTTCGATGGGCGTGCAAAGTGTGCGGGTTGAAAAGCCTTGGGAAATTGCTCCTGCCATCCGGCAGGCCTTAGCTCACCCTGGTCCGTTTCTCATTGACCTAGTTCTGGAAGGCGACACACACCCAGAGCGGGTCGGCGCCACTTGCGGTCAATGATGGCGTGAGGGTGAGGGATATTTTTCTACGATGACTAAAGAAGGAATTAACGATAATGGCTGCTATTTCTTTGGATGAGATCAAAAATTTTGTGGCTGCCTGGTACCGGGCCCTGGATTTCCATGTACCTCTGGATGAAATCTATACCTTGTTGGCGGACAAGGGACTGGATATGCAGTTCCCAGACGGAAACATGAAGGATTATGCCAGTTTTAAGCTACTGGTACGACCGGGTCACCAACCTGTTTTTTGATGAGAATCATTATGTGCAAACTGTGGATGCCAAAATCGAAGGCGACCAGGCGGTTTTAGATATCGTCGTCGGCTGGCAGGCCAGTTTGTGGGAAGCCCCATCTGCTAAAAGCAAGCGTGTCTCAATGGACGCCACGCAGCGTTGGACGGTCCGCCGGTCGAAAAAGAATGCTTTCGGGCTGGAGATTGTAACCTACAACGCGACAGTCGAGCCGTTCAAGTATGCCCCAGGTTTTGCCAGACTTTAGGAAAAGTCTGTTAAATAAAAACAAATTCAAATCAATAGTTATAAAGGAGATTAGAAATGGACAACACACACCTGGTTCTTCGAATGTACGAATTGTTTAATAAAGGCGATATGGCCACGATCAAGAGTGAGCTCTTTGATCCCAATATAAGTTGGACAATGCCCGGGCATCACCCGCTCTCTGGACGCATTGAAGGCGTGGATGCCGTGATCGCATTCTTCGGCTCGCTGTTCAAAGCTGGTATTGTTGTAGATAATGTGCATTTTGGCACCCTGGATGACGGCACCGTCATAGAGAAGCACATGGGTCACGGAAAAATTGGCAACGAAGAATTTGTTTTCCCCACCTGCACCTCTTATGGCATTAAGAATAACAAGATCTTTGAAGTGCGAGTTCACACCGGCGACCAGCACACTGTCGATCGCTACTTCTGGGCTGTCACCAAACTCAAGGGCATTCCTGCTCGCCTGGCTGAGTAAATCAGCAAACTGAGGAGTTATTATGGCTACAGTCAATTCGATTATCACCCCTCAACATGTTACAGAGGCTTATGCTGCTTTGGCTTCCGGCGATATGGAACGGATCAAGCAGTATTGGGCCGAAGACATGGTCTGGCAGGTGCCGGGGCATAACCGCCTGTCCGGCTGGTATTATAACCGGGATGAGTTCCTGGCTTTTATGGGTCAGGTCGGCCAACTTTCTGGCAACAGCTTCCACATGGATAGTATTGCCGGTAAGGTGATTGTGACGGGTGAATATTCCGCTGATCTAACCCGCAACCGCGGTAACCGCGCCGATGAGACTGAAAAAACCATGGATATTGAAGTCGTCCATGTCCTGCGTTGGCGGGATGGTAAGGTGATTGCGGGCAGAGGCGCCATCTTTGGCGACGGGGCGACTGAGTATGACCAGTTCTGGTCACGCTCGCCTGTGGTTACGCCTCCCAGTCACTAATGGTTTATGGGATCTTTTTATACTAAGTAAAACGGTGTAGATATGCGCCGAAGAGGAAAAAATGCCAATTATTACGATCCAGGTAGTTAAAGGGGTGGTTTTAACCAGCCCGGAACAGAAACGTGAACTGCTTAAAAAAATGACAGACACCTTCTTAAGTGTCGTTGGTGATGTTGCTCGCCCCTATACTTACTGCATTATTCAGGAAGTACCGGTCTACGAATGGTCGATTGCCGGGACGCCGCTGCCTGACCTGCCTTTCTTGTACGGGCCGGATTACGCAGAAATGCACAGGAAAGCTAATGAGATCATGCGTGGATTCGTCGAATCTCAGCCCCAAACTCCACCTGCTAAACCCTCTGGTGGAAGTTCTGCGCCCAGCAACGATTCCCAAAAACGTGCCCATGATGCTTGGGAAAGCAGCTAATTTTACAGGTTTCATCAAGTGTGATGGGCTGACTGGTAAGCTGCTGAGTAATTGCTAAATACTCAGTGGCTTACCGGTAAGCAGGAGAGATAACCGTGTCAGATAAATTTCAAATTGTTATTAAAAAAGGTCCCACCCCTGGTCAGGTGATCGACCTTACCGAAGATGAAGTTACGTTAGGACGCGAACCAGGCAACGTGTTGCCCATTAATGATAAGGGTTTATCCCGCTTCCACGCCCGCTTGATCAAAACCGATGCAGGCTATACCCTGGAAGATTTGGGTTCCAAAAATGGCACTTTTGTGAACAACACTGCCATAGTTTCTCCCAGACCGTTGCTAAATGGTGACCAGATAAGTTTTGGCGAGAATGTTACATTGGAATTTCGCAAAGTGGGTTCTTATGGTATGGCTTCCAGCAAAGGTAATGAGACCGTGATGTTACCGAGCCGGGCTGTTTTACAAGAGGAGCTAAACAAGGTTGCCAAGGCACATGCTGAAGAGCACCGGGCCCTTTTTAGCCGCTGGTTCGAAGAACTCTGGAACAAGAAGAACTACGCCATAACCCATGAGTTGGTAGCGGACGAGTTTATTGCTCATGGCGCTGGTGGGCAGGACATCAAGCAAGGCCCGGATGGCGTGGCAGGCATGGTCAAGATCTGGCATCAGGCGTTCCCGGATGGGCGCATGACCATGGATGATATCACCACTGAAGGTGAATTGTCAGCCATCCGCATGACCTTCCGGGGTACGCAAACTGGTGAATTTTACGGCGTGCCGGCCAGCAATAAGAAAGTCGAAGTGACCTCGATCGGCATTGACCGTGTCGTAGGTGGCAGGATCCATGAGGGTTGGGGTGAGCTCAACATGTTGGGTATGATGCAGCAGATGGGCGCCATTCCGACACCGGGCCAGGCACCGCAGACACACGAAATTGAAACTTCCATCACTCCCGAGCATGTGGGCGAAGCATATGCCGCCCTGTCTTCTGGCGATATGGAGCGCATCCGCCTTTACTGGGCCGAGAATATGGTCTGGCAGGTCCCGGGCCACAATGAACTTTCGGGCTGGTATTACAGTCGCGACGAGTTCCTGGCCTTTATGAGCAAGGTGGGTGAGTTATCAGACCACAGCTTCCACATGGATATGATTGCCGGAAAAGTTCTGGTGACAGGTGATTATTCTGTCGATCTGACTCGCAACCGCGGGTATCGCAAGGATGCCCAGGATAAAACCATGGATATTGAAGTGGCGCACGTTTTGCGTTGGCGCAATGGAAAAGTGATTGCCGGCAGGGGAGCCATCTTTGGCGACGGCGCCACAGAATACGACCAATTTTGGTCTCGTTCGCCGGTTGTCACCCCACCAACTCATTAGGAGATAATCTATGTCAATCGAAGAGAATAAAAAAATCATGACCCGGATGATCGAAGAGGTTTGGAATGAAGGCAACCTGGCAACTGCCGATGAGTTGTTCGCCTCCAACCATACCAGCCCCAGCGCGCCCCAACTGCCTCCCGGGTCGGAAGGGGTCAAAATCCTGGTCAAAATGTTTCGCGAGGCTATGCCTGATTATCGCATGGATATTGACCTGATGGTTGCTGATGAAACCCAGGTGGTGGGCCGTTTTACCCAAAGTGGAACCCACACTGGCGGAGATTTAATGGGGATGAAGGCTTCGGGTCGTAAGGCCACCTGGACTGAGATCGGCGTTTTGAAAATTCAGGATGGCAAAATCATCGAAAGCTGGTACGAAGTAGACATGCTGAGTATGATCCAGCAGTTGAACGGTACAAAATAAGCAGAGAATTCTGATGAGCACTAATTCAACGAAAAAAAACAGTCTTGCAGAGCAGATCTGGAATGGTGAAGTGACCCCTGGGGTCAGTCATACGGCACCTGGTCGTCCCCTGACCATCAACGAGATGAAAGACGTTATGGTGCGTCTGTACGATGAATTTAACGACCAAAACTTTGCGGTGTTCGATGAAATGTTTGCGCCAAATTTTGTCAGTTTCGGCGGAGCCGGTTTTCAGGACCTGGTTGGCGCTGAAGCATTTCGACAATTATACGTTCAGTTTATCAGTAGTTTACCAGACTTGAACTTCCGGGTTGACCAGGTGGTGGCTGAAGGAAACTTCTGCGGTGTGCGTGGCAGGCTGAGCGGCACTCATAAAGGGAACTTTATGGGTTTCGCGCCCCTGCGGGAAAGTTTATCTCCTGGACGGGTACAGCTATTTTTCGTTTTGATCAGAATGGGTAAATGGATGCTCGCTGGCAAGAGTGGGACGGCTTGAGCGTAATGCAGCAAATGGGAGATCATCCCGGCCCCGCCTGCCAACAGTGCACGACTGCCTGAACCGGTTCCGCCGCATGTAGCCGGAGGCTACAGCTCGCCTATACAAAATAAAGACCTTATCTGCCGCCTGGTGGATGAGGTCTGGAACCAGGGCAACCTGGCAGTGGCCGATGAGCTTTATCATCCAAAGGCTACCTGGCCTAGCGATCCAGCCTTCCGGCTGGCAGTTCAGGCGCCAAAGCTGTCGTGAGTATGTACCGGCATGCCATGC
>CAWETV010000008.1:0-678645 GCA_963812095.1 uncultured Acidobacteriota bacterium
ACGAACGAGCCCTCTTCCGCGATGCCTTGCGGCGCGGCATGGGTGAAACCACCTACGCCCAGGTTCGCGCCAGCATCGAACAGCGTCTGGCCTCCGGCGAGTTCCAACTCGTCTCCGGGACGAAGCACAGTTCCGCGCGGCAGTTCACCACGGCGGAAACCATCCATGCTGAAAAGGAAATCCTGCGGCAGATGCGCCAGGGGCAAGGCCGGGCCGACCAGATCATGCCTGTTCAGCAGGCCGTGGCGCATACCGCACAATATCCGATTCTCAATTCCTCGCAACGCTCGGCGGCGGAAGAGATTCTGACCTCTCGCGATAGAATCCAGGGCTTGCAAGGCAGCGCCGGCGTGGGAAAGACCACGGCGCTCAAAACTGTGCGCGAGGCCGCCGAGCAGCGCGGGATGATTGTCGAGGGTTTCGCCCCAACTTCCCGCGCCGCGCATCAACTCCGCGATGCGGGCATCCATGCCGACACGCTGCAAGGTTTCCTTGCCCGGCATAAGCAGCCGACCCCGGAACGCCACATATATATGCTGGATGAGTCCAGTCTCGCCAGCACCAAACAGGTGCGCGATTTCCTTGCCAAGCTCGATCCTGCCGACCGGGTTCTCTTCATCGGCGACACCCGCCAGCATCAGGGTGTCGAAGCCGGAAAGCCTTTCGAGCAGTTGGTCGATGCCAGGATGAAGACGGCCAAGCTCGACCAGATCGTGCGCCAAAAAGACCCGGAGTTGCTGCGCGCCGTCGAGCACCTATCGCGCGGCGAAGTGGCCGAGGGTGTCGCGCTTCTTGAACAGCAGGGCCACGTCACGGAGATTGCCGATCCCGAGAAGCGCATCGCTTCGATTGCCCGGAACTATGCCGACAATCCTGCCAACACCATCATCGTTTCTCCCGACAATGCTTCGCGCCGCGCGATCAATCAGGCGGTTCGTTCGGAGTTGCAGGAACGCGGCATCGTCGAATCCGAGAACCACGCCATGCGCGTCCTTGCGCCGCGTTCCGATATGACCGGCGCTGACCGGGCTTGGGCCGCGCGCTATGAGGTTGGCGACGTACTCCACTACCAGCGTGGCAGCAAGACCCTCGGCATCGAGCAGCGCAGCTATGCGCGAGTGGCTTCGACCGATCCAAAATCGAATCTGCTGACCGTCGAGAAACCCGATGGCCAGCAGGTCACCTACGATCCGGCACGGCTGCACGGCATCTCTGCTTACCGCGAGATCGAGCGCGATTTTGCCGTGGGCGACCGCCTGCAATTCACCGCGCCCAACCGTGATCTAGGCGTAGCCAACCGCGACCTTGGAACTGTGCAGAAGATCGGCGAGCACGGCGAAATGACCGTCCGCATGGACGACGACAAGGACAGGGCAGTCACATTCGATCCAGTTCAGACGCGGCACTTCGATCACGGCTACGCCGTCACCTCGCACAGTTCGCAGGGGCTCACCTCGGAGCGCGTTTTGGTCAACATGGACACCAATGTTCATCCGGAACTCATCAACACCCGCTTCGCCTATGTTTCAGTCTCACGCGCCTCGCAGGACGCGCAAATCTTCACCAATAATGCCGCCACACTTGTCGAAAGTCTGAGCCGCGACGTGAGCAAAGCGTCGGCGATCAACATCGGAAAGGCGTTTACCGCTGCTCAGAGCATTGAGGTCAGAATATGACAATCAAACCAATGATCCATCGTCTCCGTGATCTATCCTGCAAGGTGTTCAATAAAAACAAGATACAACCAATCTCGATATTCTAAGATGGCAATATAGTTCCACAATGGAACTATATTGACATTTCGCCGTAGTGCTTCCATACTCGAATCATGCCGCGAACACGAATGGACGAACTTATTGCGATTGCCGAAGAAAACGACGGCCTGCTGACCTCGAAGCAGGCTCGTAATGCTGGCATCCTCGATTCCGTTCTCGTGCGGCTGGCGCAGCGCGGCAGGCTGGAAAGAACAGCCCGCGGAGTCTATCGAATCGCCCATTTCCCGCAGTCCAGGTTTTCCCAATATCGGGAAGCCCTTCTCTGGGCTGAGGCCAATCACGGACCGGAAGAACCGAATGTTGCGCTCTCCCATGAAACCGCGCTAGCTCTCTATGGAATCTCCGATGCCAATCCTCAGCTAGTCCATATCACTGTCCCGATAGCTGTTCGGCTTCGCCGGCAACGCCCCAAGTGGATTGCCGTGCATCACGGCGATCTTCATCCGCTCGATGTGACCCTGCATGAAGGGTTGGCTGTTACAACGGTGGCAAGAACCATCCTGGATGTGCTGGATACGACGGGTCGCATTGATCTGGTTCGGCAGGCCGTCGCCGACGCAAAGCGGACAGGATTCATTCGCGATGCCGAGGCGGCTCGTTTGAAACGCCAGATCGATCAATTTGCGCGCCGATTAAACGCGGATCCCATAAAACACAAAGGAGGCCAAGTATGAGTCCGATTTCCCGAGAGCGGCTTGAAAAGACACTGGCGCGTGTAGCGCGGGAACAAGGGCTCGATCAGGAGCGGTTGCGCCGCTGGGTTTCGTTTCTGGCGATGTGCGGCGTATTGGAACGCGCTATCCAGAACGGTATCCTAGGCCGCTATTTTCTTAAGGGCGGCGTGGCGATGGAACTGCGTTTTGCCAACGCAGCTCGTGCCACCAAGGATCTCGACCTGGGGCTTGACGGTGACAGGGCCTATCGCTTGTCGAGCTTTGCCGACGCGCTTCAACTCGGGTTCGATGAATTCTCCTTCCGTTTGCGCCCCAGTCCCCTGCATATGGACCTTGCGGATACCGTTCGCGTTGAAGTGGCAATTCAGTACAAGACGAGAAGCTGGCAAACCGTCGATGTCGATCTCGGCCCACCGGGGCTTGAGGAGGCCGACCTTGTAACCCCAACCATCACCGGTCTGACGGAGATGGGACTCCCTGTGACCTCTCCTGTCCGTTGCCTCAATCTGAACGAACAGGTTGCTCAAAAACTTCATGCCTGCACCGGACCTGCATCCGAGGGGCGCGCCCGTGACATTCTCGACATTCTTCTCATCGATGCTCTGGGCCAACTCGATTACATGCAAACACGGGCCGCTGTTGAACATGTCTTCGCGGAGCGGGCAACACATACACTGCCACGCAGCTTCGCATTGCCACCGGCATGGCGGCTTGAATTGGAATCGCTTGCATCCTCGCTCGATTCCCCAGTGAAAGGCGCCGATTCAATCGCGCAAAGATTCCAGTCAATTCTGGGCCAGCTTCATCCTGAACCGTCACGGTAATGCTTCTGTGGAAGATGGACTATCGATTTTGGCGTACTTCTTTCAGAAATAAAATTCCTCTCTTGTCTCCTGAATAAAATGCTTGTTTCTCCGGTGGGAAGGCGGCTCTGCGCCCTTCCCCCGCTGCGAACGCCGGTGAAACTGGCGTTCTACGCTTCCCATCCATGCGGGCCTGTGTCCTGCCCGCAACGCCGACCCTGAAAAGCAATGCGGTGCAGCCTTCGGCTGGACCACCGGTTCGACATTCATTTCCCGGCGAACTCTAGGCTCCGTTCGGCTCCTTCTGTCAACTCCGCTTGTGCAGCTCCGCGCGGCATAAAAACCGCCGTGCTCGCTTCCGCGCCCCTTGCGGGCTTCGGGAGTTGACAGCGCCTCTCTGCGCCCAATTCGCCAGTCATGAAACGAATGTCTTTTTTTAGCCCTCCCAGGGCTGAAAAACGGCAAATCCCACTCCGAAGGAGCCGAAAATCATGACCTACGCAGCTACCAGCACCAACAGCAACGCCACCACCGCGCCGCACAGCAACAATGCGGCGCTCCGCAGCGAATCCCCTTACCAGCAGCGCACCACGCAGCGCGACAACCCCACGCAGCAACTCATCAAGCAGGCCGTGGATTACCTGCTCCAGCAGCTTGAAGCGGGCAAGAGCGAAACATTGACCGCGTATCTCGCGGCGATGGCCCGTTTCCATGCGTATTCTTTCGGGAACATTTTGAGCATTGCGAGACAAAGGCCAACAGCGACCCGCGTCGCCGGGTTCCACACATGGAAGGAGTTGGGCCGGTTTGTGAAGCGCGGCGAAAAGGGAATCCAGATTCTCGCCCCGATGGTTGGACACCGCCGCAAGAGAGACGACGCCGACCGCAACCGCACGCAGGACGACAACGGCAAGCCCGCGCCCGTGCTGATCGGCTTTCGCGCGGTCTACGTCTTCGATGTGGCGCAGACCGAAGGCGCGGACCTGCCCGAGTTCGAGCACAACATCACCGGCGAAGTGGGCGAACACCGCGACCGGCTGATTGCCTTTCTCGATTCGCAGAATATCGCGCTCGAATACACCGAGAACATTGCGCCCGCTCTTGGCGTCAGCTACGGCGGAAAGATTGCCATTCTTCCCGGCCAATCGCCCGCTGAAACTCTGGTTTGTTTGGTCCACGAAACGGCGCATGAACTATTTGCATAAAAGTGACCGCCGCACCATGACCACCGCCACCGTGCGCGAGACGGAAGCCGAGGCCGTCGCTTTCATCGTGGGCCAATCCATCGGCCTTGAGATGGGCCGCGCCTCTTCGGACTACATCCAGATGTACGCAGGAAACGCGGCGCTTGCTGGCCGAAAGTCTTGAAGTCATCCAGCGCACCTCAGCGGTCATTCTCGACGCCATCACCGGAGAGCCGAGCGGCAAACTGACCGCCGCTTCGGTCACAACGACAGAGATGCAGAACGAAATGGCGGAGGTGGCGTAATGAAAACCATCCTTCGCATTCTGGAGCGGGCCGGAGGCTACCGGCCCACGCTCTACCTCAAGATCGAGAATCCGCCCTTCATGGCGCTTGTCATCGAAGCCACGCCGGAGCCGGGGCCGACCGGACTGCCCGCAATCTCCATCGCGCACTACGGCGAACAGAACGGCGACCTGATGCGCGACCCGGAGATGTGCTTCGAGTTGGTCGAAGCCGCCGCTCTGCGATTTGTCATTATCGAGTTTCTATTTTCGGAATGACTATCTCGGCGTCGAGCAGTATTCGCGCTATCGGGACGGCGAGAACTATGTTTTCGTGCCCGACCTCCACCGGCAGCATGAAACCTTTGCGCGGCAGTGGGACCGCAATCTTCGCGCTCAGGGTTTTCTCGAAGCCTTTACGGACAAGTCGATTCGCGGCTAGTCCGCTCCCTGCGGAGCGGACCCACGCCCGACGTGTCCCCGCTCCGCGCGCCTTCACCCTTCAACCGCTCGAAAGGAGCAATGAATCATGGAAACGACCGTTATCAATGCCACCGAATACCGCGAGCTTCCGCTCGCTCTGCTCAACGAATCGAAGACCAATCCCCGCCGCGTCTTTGACGATGATTAGTCTTCGAGAACTCGCCGCCAGCATTCGCAGCCAGGGCGTGCTCTCGCCCTTGCTTGTCCGGCCACTCACCGAAAACGGCTTCGAGATCGTGGCCGGTGCGCGGCGGTATCGCGCCGCGCAGATGGCCGAAGCCGTCACCGTGCCGGTGCGCATCAAGCAGATGAGCGACGCCGAAGTATTGGAGGCGCAGCTTGTCGAGAACCTGATTCGCGCCGAGATTCACCCGATGGAAGAGGCCGAAGGCTTCGCGCGGCTTTTGGCGCTGGAGGAGCCGAAGTACAGCATCGAGCAAATCGCGGCGAAGGTTGGCAAAGCACCCTTCGTTTGTCGCTTCGAGGTTGAAATTGGTTGACCTTGTGCCCGCCGCCGTCGATGCCTTCTACGCCAACGAAATCGGCGTGGGCCATGCGCTGCTACTGGCGAAGCTGCCCGCCGACCAGCAGGAGCAGGCGCTTTCGGCTTGCTTCAAGGAAGCCTACAACAGCGGGGGAGCAATACCGGCGCGCATTCTTCTGCCCGTGCGCAATCTGCAATTCTGGATTGAGACGAATGTTCTGCTCATCCTGAAAGACGCGCCCTTCGACAAGCGCGACGCGCAGCTTGTTTCCACGGCGGGCAGTTGCGCCGACTGCCCCAAGCGCACCGGCCACAACAAACTGCTTTTCGGCGACGACCTCGGCAAGCAGGGCGACCAATGCACCGATCCCCGCTGCTACAACGCAAAACTCGCGGCGCACGTGGCGAAGGCCGTTGCCGCCAAGCCCAACCTTGTGCAGATCAGCACGGCATACGGCGGGCAGAAGGAAGGCAGTCCGGTTTTGCCGCGCAACAAGTACACCGCGATCCGCGACGACAAGCCCCAAAAGAAGGAAGATGCCCAGCGCCCGGAGTTCAAGGTGTGCAAGTTTGCTACCGATGCCATCATCACCGAAGGCAGCGACATCGGCACCATTCACAAGGTGTGCGCGAATCCCGATTGCCCGATTCACCACGCCAGCAAGCAACGGCCCGCGACCGATGCGGCATTCAAGGCAGAGCAGGAGAAGCGCCGCCGCGAAGAGGCCATCGCCCAGGCGACCGGCCTTCGCGTCCTGAAAGCAACCAGCGATGCGGTTCCCGTCCGGCTGATGAAGCGCGACCTGCTCTTTGTCACCGAGCGCCTTGCCGCCGCCTTGGACGAGCGCCGTCTGGCGATCATCTTTCGGCTTCACGGCATCGGCAAGGCCAGCGGAGCCGGAGACGCCCCGGCCAAATTGCTCGCGTCCTTTCTTCGCAAAGCCGACGAGAGCACCCTTGGCCGGGTATTGGTGGCAATCACCGTCCTGCAATCGGCGCACAGTTCCAACGAATCCGCGAAAGCCCTGCGCGAAGCCGCCGAGTTCTACAAGGTGGACGTGGCCGCGATCACGACCAAGGTCAAGCAGGAGTTCGCCGCCAAGGAGAAGGCCCAGACGGAAAAGAAAGCTGCCCCCAAGCCGCCGACGAAAGCGCCAAGCAAGCCAATCAAGAAGGCAGCGGCGTAATCACCTAAATCAAAACCCATCGCGGAGCTTGAGCGATCAGGCTCCGCATATTTTTGGCCCGCTCTTCCCACCCTAGCTCGCGCTCCCGCTGTTTGCGGGAGGTCACTCTCTTCCCACCCAGCGGGCCAGAGCGCCAACTTGCGTTGTCGCTCTATGGAGAGCATTCCTATTGTCCGCGCAAATTCACAGCAATATCGGATTGAATAGAGAACTATAAGGCTTCCACCGATACTGCATATTCCCAATTGCTGAATCGCGCGTCAAATACAATACCGCTGGCCGCTGTAGCGGGCACTCTACCGAAACGAGGGGAAAGATGGCAAGCAACTCGGATAGGTCTCGGCGCGAATTATCGCAATTTCATGCGTGCGTTCACTGTGGCAGCGTCTCTCGTCGAGATGAATTCGACGGCACGGCTGTCGCCACCGGCATTTATCCCTGCACAAAGTGCGGCCATGATGGACCGCTCAATATCGTCATTCGAGACGTGGATGCCGCCGCGACTGGCACAAACGATCCCGGCTCCCGGCAGTTCAGCAGGCTAACGCGGTGCTTCGCTGTTGTGGAGATTGCGCCTTGACCAGCTTGCGCCCAGCGGCGCGAACGAACTCGCTCGTCAACCGCTTTTTGTCGTCGGCACGCATCGCCAATCTGGTTACGAGTTTCGGGTGTTCCTCGCTCAGAGGCCGGATAGCAATTTCATTGCTGGAGATTCGCCACGCCGCCTCGCGCGTCAGGAATGCCGCGCCCTTGTGCGCCAAGACGAGCGCCGATGCCTCTTCAGCCGTTGTGAAGGTATGCGTGTCGGGCGCGACGATGTTTTTTGCGGAGGCCTCCGCCTGAATCATCTCGGTGATGTACGGGTTGATGTGCGGCGCGGGCAGAATCCACTCGTGCGCGCGCAAATCATTCGAGACTGAGTTCCAGCATTCCCGGCGATGGCGTCGCTTTTCGGCAGCGCAATATAGCCAGGCGACTCAGCAACTGACAAGAAGCTGAGCGACGAAGTATCGGGGATGGCCACCACCAGCGCCAGATCAAGATTTCCGGTAGCCACCATGCGCGCGAGTTCATGCGAGAAGTTGCTCCAGAGCTTGACCTTCAGGCCGGGAAAGAGGGAAAGCTGAATCGACTGGATCGCCGTGACCAGATATGGATCTGCATAGACGGACCTGCCGATATGAAGCACTTCGTCCGCTCCATGCAGCGCAGCCCTTGCGTCAGCGACTGCACGCTCTGCGTACAACACGGCGCTGCGCGCATCTTCCACAAAATGCCGCCCGGCATCGGTCAGTTCCACTGTCTGATGGTTCCGCACGAAAAGGCGCAAGTCGATCTGAGATTCAAGCTCGACAATCCGCTTGCTCAGCGTCGATTGCTCGATGCGCAGCCGCGCGGCTGCACGGGAATAATTCAGTTCTTCGGCCAGCGCAATCGCCGCCTGCAGAAGTCGAATCTCCGGTAGCGCCATACCCGTCCTCCAAGCCAAAGACCAAGGGCAAGTAATGGGTTTGCACCGAGCAGCACGATTGATGATCGCTGCTGCGTGTATCTTTATGCACTCCTGAACTGCGGGGTACCGGTCGTGAGACACAAGATTTTCCGCGCCGGTTTATTCTTTCGACGTTCAGGCGAAACGAACGTAATCGAAAATGTAACCAGAGCTGGCCAGAGCTGCTTTCATGTGTTCCGAGAGTTCTGCTGCCGGAGGAAAGTCTCATAGGAGCGAGTAGCTGCAAAGACCGACCGCATCGGCCACCTGCGCTGGGCGTTATTCCTGATTGGAATAACGCTCTCCGTGGAATTCATTAGACAACATTCGCGCAGCAAACCACACTTCTCACAGAGCCAGCAGTGCCAGAATATCGGCCCACGGCTGAGGTCGCGCTCCCCTGAGGTGAGGCATTATGTCGATGCTCTCTGACAAATTCGATCTGCTGACGATCGCAGACGTTGCTCAACTTCTGCATTGCTCGAAGGCGCATGTGGGCAAGGTGATTGACGGACGCGTATTCGGTTGCGCGGCGATTCCGTGCATTCGGCTCGGGCGACGCAAGCTTGTGTTACGTGAATCACTTTTCGTATGGCTGGAGAGAAACGAAACCGATAAAATGGAGGCATCGCCAGTAAGGGGTGTCCGGAAGCGCGCATAAGGAGGTTTATGCGGCAACGGCACCAAGCAGGTGGTTTACGTAAACAGCGCGGACGCTGGCTCGGCACGTGGTGGGAGGGCGGTAAGCGCAAAAGCCGGGTTCTCGGTTTGGTCAAGGACATGACAAAATCGAAGGCCCGCGAGGAAGTTGCAAGGCTCGTCGCGGAGCCGAACGCGGAGTGCAATGCAGCCAACAAGGTGTGTCATTTCGGGGAGTTCGTCGAACAGGTATTCTTCCCGTACTACTGCCGCAAATGGAAGGCTTCAACGCGTGGGAGCACTATGAACAGGATTGCCATCCATCTCGTAGCGGATTTGAAAGACCGGGAGCTTTCCGGCCTGACACGAGATGAACTCCAGGATTTGCTTGACCTGAAGGCAGGACGAGAAGCCCTTTCCTACTCGACCGTCGCCCATCTGCGCTGGGATCTGAAGCAGGTGTTCGATATGGCAGTGGCGGAAGGGCATATCGCTCGCAATCCTGCGTTGCTGCTCTTTACCCCGAAAGACGCCAAAAAGGCCCAACGGAAAATCATGACCGGCGCGGAAGTCCAGACATGTTTCCGCGTTCTTGGCCCAAGAGAAAGGCTGATTGCCAAACTGGCCATTCTTGCGGGCATGCGCCCCGGCGAAATTTTTGCGCTGACCTGGGGCGAAATGACGTTTACCTACGCCAATATCCGACAACGAGTTTACCGGGGCGTAATCGACAGCCCAAAGACGGCAAATTCATACCGTAGGGCGGCGCTTTCCGACGGGCTCTCGCGTGAGATCGAAGAATGGCGGAAACGGGCGCCTTCGACGGCCGCCAGTGCGTGGGTTTTCCCTTCGGAACGTATGACGCCCATGGCCAAGGAAAATGTCTGGCGGCGGTGGATTGGCCCGAAGTTGGAAAAGGCTGAACTCGGCTGGGTAAATTTCCAGGTGATGCGCCGGACTCATGCGAGCCTCATGAGCGATCTTGGCGTCGAGGGGAAGCTGGTTGCCGATCAGCTCGGTCACAGCCTCGACGTCAACCAGAATGTTTACACGCAGTCGGCGGTTTCAAAACGCCAGAATGCCGTAAACAAGCTGGAAAATTCGCTTAATGGAGTTCAAATGGAGTTCACGGTTTCTACCGATTCTGTAAGTTATTGATTTTATGGAGCGGGAGACCGGGATCGAACCGGCGACATTCAGCTTGGGAAGCTGACGTTCTACCACTGAACTACTCCCGCTCTTTATTATCATCAACTTACGTTGATCTGTCACGCTCACTGATCAACTCACTGATCATTTTCCTGCAGCCTAAAATTAGGTGCATCAGCAGCCTCACAAATGGAGGGGACATGCAGCTCGTGGATAGTGAGAATCGTCATAAACAGGTCAACCTCGTACAGTATCGCCGACTTGAGGGCCGCTGGCAATTCGTCCGTGTTGTCCGGAAGAATGGAAAGCCTGACCCGAGACTCATACTCGTCCACGGTGAACCCGCCAGCAGCAAGGGCGGACACTTCTATCTGGCTTGGAGGGAAGATGGCAAGCTGAAACGCCAGGCCGTCGGTCCTTCTCCCCGGGAAGCGCTAAATGCAAGGCACCTAAAAGTGGGAACCCTCGCAGGAGATGTCGAACCGGAACCTGAGACGGAAACTGCAGAGACCAAGACAATCGATGCCGCAATCGGGGAGTATCTCCGCGATGTAAAAGCGACCAAGAGCGCTGCCACCTATAAGGCGTACAAGTGCGATCTGGCGTGGTTCCGGAAACACTGTCGAAAACACCTTGTCTCTCGTCTTGATCGGTCGAACGCCATGGCATTGTTTGGAGCTGGTCGCGAAGAAGGCCTCAACCAGAAGACGACGAACAAGCGAGTCGTCGTGATGTTGCAGGCGATGCGCGGTGCGGGCGCTGAGATCAAGCTGCGGAAGGGCGACTGGCCAAAGACTGCTGACAAACAAATAGAGGTCTACACACCGGACGAATTGAAGAAGTTCTTCCAGGCCTGTAACGAGGATGAGCGGATTCTTTTCCAGACGTTTTTGCTGACGGGATTCCGTTCGGAAGAGATCGCAACCCTGACCTGGCCCGACATCCATCACACCACTGGCAAGATCAGCGTATCTGCAAAACCGCAATGGAAGTTCACGCCCAAAAGTTACGAGATCAGGTCGGTCGAAGTGCCATCGGCTCTGCTTGCCAAACTCAAGCGACGGCAGAAACAGGGCAATTCGCTGCTTGTTTTCCCTGCCCCCAAGCATCCGACGCGCCCGAACTACGGCGGCGACGGGGTTGACGCGCACTTGCTCGAAATGTGTAAACAGATCGCATTGCGGGCGGGGTTGAACTGCGGGAGGGTGATGTCGAAGGGCAGGATCTGGTCGGAGTACCAGGGGGTCGCCAGTTCCTTGTCCGAGCCGGTGTTGGTGATGGTGATGTTGTCCAGCTGGTCGATGGTCTGGGAGATCGACGGGCCGAGGTCACGCACCATTGAGGACTGGAATACCGCGGTGCCGTTCGCCACACCTGAGAACTGCGGCCGAATCTCGTCGGAGTCGGCCACGAAGGTGGCCAGCGCCTTCTGGAAGAGGTTGAGCAGGGCGTGGCGATCGAAGTTGACCCATACCAGGTTGCCGGCGATGCCGCGCTTGTTGCGGGAGTAGGCCCGCACATCGCAGCTGCCCATCGTATAGATGGGTGCCTTCTCACGGGTAACGGAATAGTTGATTGCCGATCATTTTGGTAGAACACGCCGCACTCACATACTCAAGATGTAGTTCAATCCCGGCCGACTTGACAGTTTGGCCGTTTCGAGGTATGAGTATATGAGTATGTTTTGTACAGTTCTCCCATCGACCCCCGCCGACGATCAGTACTTCCAGGGCTTTTCGGCCCGTCTGTTCGGTCATTTCATTCAGGGCGCCCGCGAGAAGGCAGGCCTGACAGTTGAACGGGCGGCCTGGCTGGCCGACATCTGTCCCGAGGCGTGGGCGTCGATGGAAATCGGCGACTTGCTCCCGGCGACCAGGGAGGAGTTTGAGCTGATCGCCGCGGCCCTCGACATGGAATGGCCCACGATGGCCGAGGTCGTCCTGCTGTGCAGCAACGCCTGGGGCGTGAAGTAGCGCTCCGTACTCATAACCAGATAAACTCACCTCTGAGAGGAGGTGAGGAAAATCAAGAAAGCTACAGAATCAGAGGTGAAGCGCTTGAATCTGAATGTTCCCATCGAACTCCACAACGCCTTCAAGTCGGCGACAGCCGCCCAAGGCGTGAACATGACAGATGTGTTGATAGAGCACATCCAGCAATACGTAGCCGAGCACGGGCAGATCGCCAAGAAGCAGAAAAGGCGGCGCCAGTGAAACGCGCCGCCTTGTATCTTAGGGTCTCCAGCCTGGATCAACACCCGGAGACTCAACTCCTCGACCTCCGCCAGATGGCCGCCCAGCGCGGCTACGAAGTCGTCCATGAATATGTTGACCGGATCTCCGGGGCGAAGGCCCGCCGCCCCGGACTCGACGAGCTGATGCGTGATGCCCGCCGCGGCCGCTTCGATGTGGTCCTGGTCTGGGCATTCGATCGGCATCGCCCGGTCCGTTGTGCACTTCTTGCAGGTTCTGGACGAACTGAAGTGGCCTCAACGTCGAGTTCATCTCGTTCCGCGAGAACATCGACACCGGAGGCCCGCTGGGCCGGGCCATCGTGGTGATCATCGGAGCGATCGCTGAGCTGGAGAGAACGCTGATCACCGAGCGGGTCCGCGCCGGCATGCGGCGCGCCCGTCTCGAAGGCCGCCACATCGGCCGGCAACCCGCTCGAACTGGATCGCGAAGCCATCCTTCACGACCGGCAGTGCGGCCAAAGCCTCGGCCAGATCGCCAAGAGCCACCGCATCAGTCGGGCCACCGTCCACCGGCTCACCCGCGAGGAAATGACCGTCTCAGAGGCTGTCTCAAAAGGGTGCGAGAAAACAGCCGCCTAAACCCAACAAAACAAATGGCCGGATCAAGGCGATCCGGCCGTCTCAAAACCTATACCTTCCAATACAATCCCCGCAGGCACCCCGAGCAAACGAGTCTTCAAGGGATCCGCTGGGTAACTCCGTAAACATAAAGTTGGCCAGCCGCTAAGACAACCGCGATTGCGATTGCGTCGAAAATCGGCCACGCGGCAACAGCTCAGAAGGCTGTTGCCGGATCGAAGGTTTCGTAAGGCAGCGGGGGCACGGGAACAAATTCGGTGACCACGTCCGGGCGATAGCTCCAGGAGTACGTGGGCGGCCGGTCCGGCGCATACTCGGGAGGCATCGGCGGCGCCGCGTGCACATCGCCCAGTTCCGCCCAGCTCTTGTCGACGGGGCACATGAAGATGCCAAAGACATGCAGGTGCCAGATCTTCCACTCGCCGTCCTCCAGGATGAAGTCGTTGCCGTAGCGCATCCATGCCCAATGCGCCCGGATGACGCCGTCGGGCGTGAACGGGCCGCCGGTGATGTGGCCGGGCGAAACCCAAACGGCCTTGGCCGTCTTCAGGTCGCCGGCAACTTCAATCACCGGCGTGGTGAGAGCATGAACCGCCATCACGCCGGGGCCGACGATCTGTTCGGCATGGAATTTCGAGTAGCACCGTTTGACGCCCTCGATGCCGTCGTAGACGCCCCAATTCATCTCCACCCTGACATCGGGAGCCTTTTGCGCAAACAGCGGGACGATGTCGTGATACTTTGCCGCCGTGAGCAGATAGGAATACCTTCCCATGACGTTGCGGATCTTGCTCTCCGCATCCAGTTTTGCCACTACTTTTTCCAGTGATGTCATCGTAAAGAGTTCTCCTTTTCTTGTGAGTGCTGTCTTATGTAGGTCGAATCCCGGTTCTTGTTCCGCGTGTACAGCGGCTCAACGCCAGAATCCATGAATATCGCCGATCTTCGCACTGGTTTCGTGGGTTAGATTGGAGCGGGGGCGCAACAGGGCCGCCCCACTGTGGGCAATTCCGGGCCCCCACTTGTCCTGCGGGCGATGAACGGCTCACCATTCCGCGACGGCTCCCCGCGCTCGTCTCATCGCCATGTGCTCCGCCATTAGCCAGGCAAGAGCAAGTAATGTAATGAACGAAATGAGTATCTGCGAGATCACGCAGTACAGGCACCAGACGTGCAGAGCGTACTCTTCGATAAAGCTCAGGCGCAGCGCGAATTCAAATCCGACGAGAGCCGCGAGAAACAAGAGGAACCGCCTGCGGGCCAACGACAGAACGCCCAGCGCCAGATAGCCGGCGATGCCAATGGCAGCCACTGGCATATGCATGAGCTCTGCGTACGAGCTGTGGTTTACGACGCCGCAATCCCATTTTTCATTGATGGAGCACGGCTCCGTCTCAGTAGAATAGTGAACACGGAGCGCCAGTATCGAGACCAGTACCCCCAGGAGAGCCAAAATCAGAATCGGATATCGCATCGCTATTCCATTTCTCAAGCTGCGCCTGCCAGAGTAGAGAACGAACCAGGCAACCGGTACAAACCGTTCCCCATACTGTCCGGCCGGTTAACGCCTCACTCGAGGCAAAGATGTAGAAAACATCTAGATGCTTATGACATTATACAGAATCAGGCAACCGGGGCACCGTGTCTTCTGCAAAATAGGGAGACCGGATGGGAAGGGATCTCCAGTTCGCAAGCTGGAACATCCGCAGCTTCCACCTTTCTATTCGTTCCCGGACCCGAATGGAAACCGCAGTGGAAACTTCGTACTGGAAGCGTTCGCATCAACCAGCGGCTGAGTATTCGCTCTCACGCTCCGGATGGTTGCAGCGTTCCGTGCGGATACATCACCCGGTAGGTTTGCACCCCGCCCGAGAGGTCGCGGGCGCGCAATCCATGGCGGGAAAGAATCCGGCAGGCAACGTAAGCCCGTTGCCCCACGCCGCAGGTCACCCAGATTTCCTTTGACGGCGGCAGTTCCCCGATCCGCCGCCGTAGTTGCCCAAGCGGAATATTCACTGAACCTGCAATCGCGCCGGCAGCGAACTCCCTGGGTTCGCGCACATCGAGAAGGAAGGCCGAAGTGGTGTCGAGTTCGCGCCATGGAGCAAGCTCCACGTCGCCGCGCACGGCATTGGCTGCGATCATTCCGGCGAAATTCACAGGGTCCCTGGCGCTGCCATACTGTGGCGCGTAGCAGAGTTCCGACTCTTCCAGGTCGAAGACTGTAGATTTCGCCTGAATCGCCTGCGCGATCACATCGATGCGGCGCTCGACGCCTTTCTCGCCGGCCGCCTGCGCGCCCAGCAGCAACCCGTCCGATTTTCGATAGAGCAGTTTCAGGTGGATGGCGTGGGCGCCCGGATAATAGCCCGCATGATGGCCCGGATGCAGGTAGACGCTTTCAAAATCCTCGATCCCGGCCCGGCGGAGAGATTTTTCCGTCGCCCCGGTCATGGCTACCGTCATTCCAAAGAAGCCGCAGACCGCCGTTCCCTGAACGCCACGGAACTGCGTATCGCGTCCGCAGATGGCGTCAGCCGCCACGCGCCCCTGGCGATTGGCCGGCCCAGCGAGCGGCACCAGTTCCCATTGGCCGGTGACGTAGTTTTTCACCTCGACCGCATCGCCGACGGCCCAGATATTCGAATCGCTGGTGCGCATCTGGGTATCGACGCGGATGCCGCCACGCTCGCCGGTTTCAAGGCCCGCGTTCTTCGCCAGTTGTGTTTCCGGGCGGACTCCGATGGCGAGCACAACCAGATCCGCATCGAAGGCCACTCCCTTTTGCGTTCGCACCACAAGGCTTCCGTTGCCTGCTTGCTCGAATGCCGTGACGCCGTCGCCCAGGACTAGCGTCACGCCCTTGGAGACAAGTTGCTCGGCGGCATAGACGGCGATCTCAGGATCGAGCGGAGGCATCACCTGGTTCGCCAGTTCGACTACGGTCACATTCATGCCGCGATGGGCCAGGTTCTCCGCCATCTCCAGCCCGATAAAGCCCGCGCCCACCACGACGGCTTTGCGCGGATTTGCGGCGTCGATCCAGGTGCGGATCTCGCGGCTGTCCGGCACGGTGCGCAGTGTGAAGATGCCCGGAAGATCGATTCCCGGCCAGGCCGGGCGTATCGGGGACGCGCCGGGCGAGAGCACCAGGGAATCGTAAGACTCCGTGTACTCCTCTCCCTTATTCAGATCCCGCACGGTAATGGTCTGCGCCTGACGGTCGATGCCTGTAACTTCGCTGCACGTGCGCACTTCAATGTTGAACCGGTCCTGAAACAGGCTTGGCGTCGCGATCAGCAGTTTGGATTCCTCGTGGATGACGTCGCCAACGTAATAGGGCAGTCCGCAGTTGGCAAAGGAGACGTAGGGACCACGATCGAAGACCAGGATCTGGGCATCTTCGTCCAGTCTGCGCAGGCGCGCCGCGCAGGTTGCTCCGCCCGCGACGCCTCCCACGATGAGCACACGCTTGTCGGCCATGATGTTCTCCCTGAAGTGCCGTCTATGAATACATTCTAGTGGCTGCAGACATGTTCGCATTGGCGATCGACCGATGGCAGCCCTCCAACGAGGTAGCGCTGGACGAGCACCGCGGGAGGCTCCGAGGGCGCGCCGGTGATGACCTCAATCTGCGCTTCTTGAAGCAGGGTCCGCGCATGGGCCCCCATACCGCCGGCGATCACCAGGGTTGCGCCGCGCTCCTTCAGCCACCGCGGCAGCAGTCCATGCTCGTGTTGGGGCGCCGCAAGCTCAACGTGCGCAGTCACTTCCCGCGTCTCAACCGAGACGTCGATCAGAGCAAACTTTTGGCAGTGCCCGAAATGCTGGTCCAGGCACTCCCCGGTCATGGGAACGGCAATTCGCATAGCAGGATTCCTTCCGAGTGAAATATTAGATGTAACTAACACCTATATACTACATGCGCGTGTTGGAGGCAAACTCTCCAGAGGTGCCCATATCAGGTGTTTTTCACATCTAGGTACGCAGCGTGCTATTGTAAAAACGTTACCCGCTTCGTGAAACGCAGGAGGTAAAGTCCCTGATGCCTCGCAAGATTTGTGTCCATCATGCCAAAGATTATCCCTGCTCGTGCGGGATGGGGAACCTCTACCGCTTTGTCGAGCCGGTTGTTCTGCATCTGCTGCAGATGAAGGTTCGCTCCTGCGGGTACGATCTCTGCTCGGAATTGAAAGACCACGCCCTTACCGACGCGGAGATCGATAAAGCTGCGCTTTACCGCATGCTTCGCCAACTGGAGGCCAATGGCAAAGTGAAGTCGGCATGGGAGGAGGGCCAGAACGGCCCCGCCCGGCGCGTCTACCGGATCACCAAAGACGGCGAGCGCCATCTGGAAGAGTGGGCGATCGTGCTCGAGCACCTTTCCAAATCCATGAGTCGCTTCGTGCGCGATGCGCGCAGGTCGCTGCACAAATTGCCCGTTAAAGCGTCGAAAGCGGCCTGAGCCGGGCCCAATCCCGATCCCGCGTATTCCCGCTGCATTCCGGCGCTCCGACGGATGGAAGGAATGATGCCGATTCACATCTTGACAATCTCTGGCTACCTTCTGCTTTTTGCCTGGGTAGCGGCCGAGCAGGGAGGTCTTCCGCTTCCGGCAGCACTCGTTCTGGTGGCGGCCGGAGCTCTGTCTGCAGGGCACGCCTCTCACTTTTGGCTGGCGCTCGTTGTCGGAATGTGTGGCGCACTGGTTGCCGACACCACCTGGTTCGTGTTTGGCCGCCGCTATGGGCATGGCGTGATGCGTCTGATCTGCAGGCTCTCGCTCGAACCTGCGACATGCGTTCGGCGCACGCAGGACTTCATTGCCCTCCATCCTCTCGCCACGCTGACAATCGCCAAGTTCGTACCCGGATTTTCCACGCTGGCCGCACCCGCGGCCGGGCAGAGCAAAATGAGGCTCCGGCAATTTCTCGTCTTTGACGGGATGGGCTCGGCATTGTGGGTGGGGGCGTTTCTTGCCGCCGGTTATCTCGGCCGGGATCCTGACGAACTGGATTCATCTTTAGCCTGGGGGCCTGCGGTGGATCTGCCGGCATGGAATCCCATTCCGATCAGAAAACGACATGCCGTTCCCATCTTCGGGCATCTGGTCCAGGAACAGCGCAGACCCGCTGAATGCTCAGTCGGCCACGCCGTCCATCTTGGCCTGGTACGCAACGATCTGTTTGAGAGTTTCGTAAGGAACGCTGCCCATCGTAACCACGCGGCCGTTGATCACCAGCGAAGGGATCTGGCCGGCCGACTGGCCGATATCCAGGTCCTTTGCTAGCTTCTCCGAAGCGGTGATGGACGCCCTCACTTCCGGAGTTGCAGCGCAAGCGGCTATTTTGGCCGGATCAAGACCCACCTTGGTTACGGCGCTGTTCAAAGTCAACGTTGCGCCGTCGGTAGTGGCCAACCCTGCCTGGTTCTCAAAAACGGTGGAAGCAAACTTGAAGAAGGCGCTGCTTCCACCTTCCTTGTTTACGCAAACTCCGTAGGCCGCCGACCTGAAGGATGCAGGATGAATGCTCTCCAGAGGATAATTCTGAAAGACGATGTGTGCCTTGGGAAAATCCGCCGCCAGTTTCTCCATGTAGAGCTGTTTCTCTGCGCAGAGCGGGCACTGAAGGTCGGCAAATTCGACCAGTTCGAGATCTTTCGAGGCTGAACCGCGGTAGGGACCATCGGCCTGCTGTTGCAGTATGGCGCGGACCTCCTCGAATGGATGCTCGCCGAAAAACATCAACTCGTTGTTGCCTGCGATGAGGATGTGCTTGCCGTCAGGAAACGCGAAGAACACCAATTGCCCGGTCTCCTCCTTCTCTCCCTTATCGGTCACAAGAACGAAGACCTTGCTGACACCCGCAACGGCTGTTTTCTCGATTGCCTGAATCTCCCAGGTTCGCGTCTTGATGTATCCCCATTCGGCGGTGAGAAATGCGCTCACCGTTTCCTTTGTGGGTGTAGCAGCGGGAGACGGGGGCGGAGGAATTTTCGAGGACGTCTCCGGTGCAGATGTACTGGAAACTTTCTGTTGCGCGCCTGCCTGGATTGTGAACCAGGGCAGGCAAACCAAAGCGGCGATGCCGGCAAGATGAATGCCGGTAAGACGGACGGACAAACGAAGCATGGTGCTCCTCCTCAGAGACCGGTTTCTTGAGAAATTCCCTCTGTGTGCAATTGCGTTGCGGGATCGAATGTGCCGCCTGAAAGCAGGCGACTCACCCTCTTCCAGACCTGGCGAATGTCCGAGGCGCTGCCCTCCTGGGAATATTCGACCGCTGTTCTGCCTTTGAGTTGCGCTTCTGTGACCGCGCGGTCGTAGCGCACTCTTCCTGACAAGGCCATCTTTCGCTTCCGAGCCCTATCTTCGATGACGCTGCTCATCCCGGCGTTCAGATCCCATTTGTTAATGCAAAGCGCCGCCGGTATGCGGAAGTGCCGGATCAGATCGGCCACGCATTCCATGTCGTGCAGACCGCTGGGAGTTGGCTCGGTGACAACCAGAACCATGTCCGCGCCGGTAATCGATGCAATGACCGGGCAACCGATGCCCGGCGATCCATCGACGATGACGAGATCGATCTGGCGCTTTTCGGCAATCCGCCTGGCTGCCATTCGGACCAGGGTTACGAGCTTGCCGGAATTCTCTTCGGCGGTGCCCAGTTGGGCATGAACCATAGGCCCGAAACGCGTATCGGAGACGAACCATTCGCCGTTGACAGCAGGCTCTAACTGGATGGCCTGCGAGGGGCAGAACCAGGCGCATACACTGCATCCCTCGCACGCCCTGGGATCGACCCGGTACGTAACTCGAAGACCGTCGCCGGCGGAGCGCTCCGACAAGATCGCGCCGAAACGGCAGAGATCCTTGCATGCACCACAGGCTACGCAAAGCTCTGCGTCGATGCGGGCTCGTTTGCCTCCTGTAAAGGGCTCGCTGCGCACCACTCGGGGGGCTGCCAGCAGATGAAGATCGGCCGCGTCCACGTCACAGTCGGCAAGCACGGAGTTCTTAGCCAGGGCGGCGAAGGATGCCACCAGAGATGTCTTGCCGGTTCCGCCTTTGCCGCTGATCACAACCAGTTCTTTCACCGGTCCGGCGTCGCGAGGACGTATATTGACGAGCGAGTTCATTGGCGCGCCTCCCCGCCTTCCGCCAGCGCTTCCGCCTGGCCCGTTTGCAAGAGTCGATTCAGAAGATCGTCAATGGCGATACGGAACTCAGGCACGGTCTCATATACCAATTCGCCCCGCGAGTAGGATTCGGCGATGCGGCGGTGGTCAGGAATCATCGTCCAGATTGGAATGTCTTTGGCCAGGGAATACTCGTGCGTTTTGCTGTCGCCTATCCCCGCGCGGTTGATCACCACGGCCACCGGCAGGCGCAGAACCTCAAGCATTTCTACGGTCAGTTTCAGGTCGTTCAGTCCGAAGGGAGTGGGCTCGGTCACAAGCAAAACAAGATCGGCGCCGCGCACGCTCTCGATCACCGGGCATGAGGCGCCGGGCGGGCAATCGAGGATCGCGAGATCTTCGTTTCCCAGCTCGCGCTTGACCTCGCGTATGAGCGGCGTGCTCATGGCCTCGCCGATACGGAGCGTGCCCTGCACAAAACGCAGCGGTCCGGCCATGCCCACTTCGACTTTGCCGGTCCCCTGAAGGACTTCCGTAATCGCGCCGGAGCGGCAGACCAATGCGCAGCCGCCGCATGCGTGGCAGAGTTCCGGGTAGACGAGAACCTTGTCGCCGATGCACACGATGGCGCTGAACTGGCAGATGTCGCCGCAGAGGCCGCAGTGCGTGCATTTGGATGTGTCGACATTCGGGTGCAACCGGCCGGTCGCTCTTGACGACGTGATTTGCGCCTTGAGGAAGAGCTGCCCGTTCGGCTCTTCGACGTCGCAATCGAAATAGGCCACGCGAAGGCCGCGCCGCGCGGCGGCCACGGCCAGATTCGTGCTGACGATGGTTTTGCCCGTGCCACCCTTGCCGCTGGCTATTGCAATTCTCATGAGCTCTCTATCGATCTCCTTTGGCTGCATCGTGCAAAGCCGATTCAATCGCCTCGACGCGCTTCTGGATTTTCGTCTGCTTGGACTTTGCACCGGCCTTGACCGTACCGGCCGCGCTTGCATCCCGCTTCAAGCCCGACGGGCAGAACATCTTCCCCGCCTCGCCAGCGCCGCCAACGACAGCCTGGCATTGCAAAGACCGGGTCAGCGAGCGTGCCGTTCAAAAAAGCGCTAAGCACGTTGTCAACCGTTCCACAGAGGAAGGCGATTACACTTATGCCACCACTGGCGATCTTGATTTGCAGCGGCGCCGTGATGGCCCCACAAATCAGGACATCCGCGCCGCAACTCAGAAACTCAGCCGCACGGGCTGACGATTCCGTTTGTGCAAGGAGTTTTTCTTCTCGTCGAACCTCACGGCCGTCCTCGACATCGACCAGCAAGAGATTGCCGGCAGCATCGAAGACGGGTGCAATGCGCCCCCGCCATTGTGGAATCGCGACCCTCATCGCGATTGACCATGCACCTTACGCACCAAAGCCATCATCCGCTTTGAAAACAGCCGCTTGCCGAGATGAGCAGCCAAGGCAGTATTGCAAAATGCATTCATCGTGACGGCTGTCACCGCAAGATGCAACACGAGAGAAATAGCCTGTCAACATGGCCAATCTGCGCAGCGATCCGATCCTCGACTCGATCAATGAAGGCGTATTCTCGGTCGATCCGCAATGGCGCATCACCGCCTTCAATCGCGCCGCAGAGCAAATCACAGGCGTCAGCCGGGAGGAGGCCATAGGGCGGTTGTGCTGCGAGGTATTTCGGGCCAGCATCTGCGAAAGCGCCTGCGCGCTGCGCCGCACCTTTTCCAGCGGAAAGCCCGTGCTTGGAGCGACTGCGAATATCGTCTCAGCCAGCGGCAACCGCATCCCTATTCGCGTTTCAACGGCTTTGCTGCGGAATCAGAAGGGCGAAGTGATTGGCGGCGTCGAGACCTTTCAGGATCTGAGCCAGGTGGAGCAACTGCGCAAAGAGCTGGAAGGGCGCTACACCTTCGAAGACATTGTGGGGCGCAGCCCGGTGATGCAGAGCCTCTTCGATCTGGTGCCGCAAATCGCCGCCAGTCCCAGCACGGTTTTGATTGAAGGCGCGAGCGGCACCGGAAAGGAACTGTTTGCGCGTGCTCTTCACCATCTCTCTCCCAGGAAAAAGAAGCGATTTGTCGCCGTAAACTGCGCCGCGCTGCCCGATGCCCTGCTGGAGTCGGAACTGTTTGGCTACAAGGCCGGGGCCTTTACCGACGCGCGTAAAGACAAACCGGGCCGCTTTGCCTTGGCCGATGGAGGGACGATTTTTCTTGACGAGATCGGCGACATTTCCACGGCGATGCAGGTGCGCCTGTTGCGGGTTCTGCAGGAGCGGTGCATCGAACCGCTCGGCGGTACGGAATCGGTCCAGGTTAATGTCCGCGTTGTAGCCGCCAGCAACAAGGATCTGCAACAGTTGGTCAGGGAAGGCAAGTTCCGCGAAGACCTCTACTATCGAATCCGTGTGATCCATCTGAAGATTCCCGCGCTCCGGGAAAGGCGGGAAGATCTGCCGCTGCTTGTCGATCATCTCATCGCCAAATTCAACCGACTGCAGGAAAAAGACATCACCGGAGTCTCCGCCGAGGTGATGGCGCGGCTGATGGATCACGATTTTCCGGGCAATGTAAGAGAGTTGGAGAATATCATCGAGCAGGCCTTCGCCCTGTGCCGCGGCGGGCTGATTGAGGTGCAGCATCTGCCCATCGAACTCCGCCCAGCCCAGCCGGCAAACTCAGCCGCGAGCCAGGCCGTGGATCTGCGTGCCGTCCAGCGGCAACTGATCGAAAGAGCTCTTGTGCGCAACGCCGGCAACCGGCGCAAGGCGGCGCGGGAGCTGGGAATCAATCCGAGCACGCTGTATCGAAGACTCAAGAATGCGGGCCTTGCATAGGTGCAACCGGAGCTGAACGCAAAATGAATAGTGTTGCATTTTGCAATCCTGCCTCGTGAGCTTGCCCGCGTTTTCTGCCGATCGCCGTCATCAAGCCCTTTCAATCGAGAGAAATAGCTGCGCGCACTGCCTTTGGCATCTGGAGTGCATTCAGACCTGCGAGATGAAAATCGCAATCGCTTCTGCAGGAACAAAGCTCGATTCGCCTGTCGATCTGCGTTTCGGAAGAGCGAGGCACTTTGTGCTCTTTGACGAAGAAACCAATACGACGGCGATTATCGACAACGTGGTGAATCTGAACGCCGCGCAGGGCGCGGGCATCCAGGCCGCAAAGACCATTGCCGGTTCCGGCGCCGGCGCGCTCATCACCGGGCACCTCGGACCGAAGGCCTATACGGCGCTTAACGCCGGCGGCATCAAGGTATATGCAGTCGCCGGAGGCACAATTGCCGAGGCGCTCAAGCAATTTCAAGCAGGTTTGCTTTCCGCCATGGCGGCGCCGGACGTTGAGGGGCACTGGTAGAGGCAAGCCTCAGGCTTTTCCATCGAGAGTGGGAAACTTTTTACGAACACACAGGAGAAAAAATCATGCGTATCGCCGTTCCTATGGCTGAGGGAAAACTCGCCACGCACTTTGGCCATTGCGAGCAGTTTGCGCTGCTCGATGTCAACGATTCAGACAAGACAATTGCCGGCCGCGAAGACATTGTGCCGCCGCCGCATCAACCCGGCTTGCTGCCTCCGTGGCTGGCGGATAAAGGCGTGAACCTCGTGATCGCCGGAGGTATGGGCCAGCGTGCAATCGGTCTGTTTGCTGAGCGCGGCATTAAGGTGCTGGTTGGCGCGCCCGCCGAGACCCCCGAAAAGCTGGTTGCAGACTATCTGGCCGACGCGTTGGTTTCGGGAAGCAACGTCTGCGACCACTAACTATCGCGGCAGGCGCAGGTTTCACGGGCTCTCCTGCGCCCCGGACCCTTTGCATAACCGCAGAAGGATCAGATCTCTGCAAGGATGAGGAATCACAATGAACATTCGGCGCTGCTTTTCTCTCGCGTTGCTGTTGACTTTGACTGTGACTTTTGGTGTGGCGCTTGCATCCGCGCAGGCCAAATTGCCGATGGTTGTAAGCACAGACTGGCTGTCTTCTCATCTCTCCGATCCGGATCTTGTCGTTCTTGCCGTCGGCGGCAATCAGAGTTCGTACGCCGGCGGACACATTCCGGGAGCGCGCTATCTCGATCTTCACGAGATTGTGCAGTCTGCCGCCGGCTGGTACGATCTTCCTCCCCTGGCGACGCTCAAAACCGCCTTCGAACGCGTTGGCGTCGGTAATCGATCGCGCATTGTTCTCTATGGAGAAAGCAAAGGCATGCTTGCCTCCAGAGCCTATTTCACCCTGGATTACCTCGGGCTCGGTGACCAAACGGCTCTTCTCGATGGCGGACTGGAAAAGTGGACGTCGGAGCATCGCACCGTGGCTACCAATGTGGCGACGCCAAAAGCTTCGACTCTCGCTGTTCAAGCGCATCCGGAGGTCGTGACCGATCTTGCGTCCGTCATGAAGGCAGTCTCAAGCCAAACTCTGCCAATCGTCGATGCGCGCTCGCCGGCGGATTTCGCTGGCGCAAAGGGCGGCGTTGCTGCCGCTCGCACCGGACATATTCCCGGGGCGAAAGACGTCTACTGGTTGGACACGCTTGCTGCAACAGATGTGCCCGTATTCAAATCGACAGCCGAGATTCGAAGCCGCTATCAGAGCGCCGGCCTGAAACCTGGTGCCAAGGTTGTTGTGTATTGCAAATCGGGCATGCAGGCTTCGGTCGGCTACTTCACCCTCAAGCTGGCCGGATTTCAGCCGGTACTTTACCCCGGCTCGTTTTCAGAGTGGGTTGCTGCTTTCGGCACCGCCGTGGAAAATGGCAACTGATTGATCTGTACCAGTTCTTCCCACATAGGAGATCGGGATCAAATCGCTCTATGCTTGATCAAGTCAAGATAACGGCGCTCGTCGAGAACACCTCAGCGCTCCCCGAAGTCGCCGGAGAGTGGGGCCTGTCCCTCTGGATTGAGACAAACCGACATCGCATCTTATTTGATACCGGCCAGGGTCCGTCGCTCGTGAAAAATGCACGCGCCCTGGGCGTGCACCTCTCGACGGCCCAAGCCATGGTGATCAGTCACGGCCACTACGATCACATTGGCGGCGTTGCAGGCGCTTTCGCGGCCGGATTCTCCGGCAGCGTCTTTCTTCATCCCGCGGGGCTCAAGCCCAAGTACAAAAAGATTGCGACAGAGCCGCCGGAGCCGATCGGCCCTCAGCAGACGGCCTTGCAGGCGCTTCGGGTCAACGCGGAAAGAGTGATTTACACGCCAGAGCCGACCAGGCTTGCACCGGATCTCCTAATTACCGGTACGGTACCGCGTTCGAATCCTCTCGAGACGACCCCGAGCAACTTCTTCCTGGATGAGGACTGCACTATTCTCGATCCTCTCATCGACGATCAGGCTCTGCTGATCGAGACCTGCCGCGGCTGGGCGCTGATCACAGGCTGCGGGCATTCGGGAGTCATTAATCTTCTGCACTATGCGAAAGAGCTAACCGGAGGCGGAGGGATTTGCGCGGTGATTGGCGGCTTCCATCTTCAGGAAGCGCCCGAAGCGCGTCTGCAGGCCACGGCCTCTGCTCTGCTTGAATACGATGTTGAACTGGTGGCGCCTTGCCACTGTACCGATGTGGCCGCAATCGCCTACCTGCAGAAGGCGCTTGGAGAACGAGTAAAAACACTGCACGCCGGCCAGACCATCCGGATTTGCCCGTAGGACCAAAACATCGACGCCGTTGCCCGCTGCCCATTCCAATCAGCGAGGAGGATGCCAATGAAAATCCTGATCGTTCTGAACCGCGAGCCGTACGACAGCACCGACGTGACGTGGAACGCTCTTCGGCTTGCCGGCAAGCTCGTCGATGGCGGCAATGAAGTGCGGCTCTTCCTGATGAACGACGCCGTCGACCTGGCGCGCGACGCCTGCCGCCCGCCGGAAGGCTACGACCAGGATTTATCGAAGCAACTCAAGGCGTTGATCGCTCGCGCCGTGCCGGTAAAGGTCTGCGAAACCTGCATGGCGCGATGCGGCATTTACAAGAACCATCTTTACTTCGAGGGCGCCGAAAAATCTACCATGCAGCAACTGGCGGATTGGGTAGTGAACAGCGACAGAGTGCTTACTTTCTGAGGCCGGATGCATTCTTTCGAGCGCCGTGCTTCCAGGCGCTCGATCGCAAGCAAACATTGAGGGCCGTTCCTATCCGATCAATGAATGGGGCGGCGCGAGAAGCCCGCCCAATTCGACAGGCCATCCAAACGGGCGGTTGCAACGTGGAGTAAATGCCGTGTGATAATACCACCACCACACAATTCAACCAAAAGGAGCACGTTATGGCAAATCAGGAAGAGCAGGTCACCATGCCCCGCATTGGCGACATGGCGCCATCCTTCAAGGCGGTCACAACACAGGGGGAGATCAGTTTCCCGGAGCAGTTCTCAGGTAGCTGGGTCATTTTCTTCAGTCACCCTGCGGATTTCACCCCGGTCTGCACTTCGGAATTCATGACCTTCGCTAGAACTGGTTGCATAAATGCCTCAAGGCGATGATCAGGCAAGCACAATGAAAAAAGCCCTGAAACACGGTGATAATGCGGTCATATCGGACCTGGATGCGACGGAAATTCTGCAGCCAGGCGTTGGTGCGTTCGATTTTCCAGCGTTTCCTGTAGCGTCGCAGCTTGCGTTTGTCCTCAAAGCGCCGGTTGCGAATGTTCTTGCGGTAGGGAACAATCAACTCCGTTCCACGCTGATGAAATCGCTTGCGCAGGGCGTCGGAATCGTAGCCGCGATCGGCAATAACCCGTTTGAGATGGGAGCGCGGCCGGCCTCGCCCTTGACGCGGAACCTTCACCGCTGCGAGCGTGCTTTCGGCCAGCCTGCACTCGGCCAGTTGCGCGGACGCAAGTTGCGCTCCGACAGGTATGCCGTTGCCGTCGACCACCACCATGCACTTCGTACCTTTCCCACGACGGGTTTTGCCGACTGCCGAGCCCCCTTTTTGGCCGTGACAAAGGTGGCGTCCAGAAAGGCTTCTTCCCAATCCAGTAGCCGGCGCTGGTCCAACATCGACAACAGCTTGCGCCAAGCCCTTTGCCATACGCCTTGTTCCTCCCAGCTACGCAATCGACGCCAACAGGTCGAGCCATCCGGGTACTGCTCGGGCATGTCGCGCCATCGTGCTCCAGTACGCAGAACCCACAGAATGCCTTCTACGCACCTGCGGTTAGCAGCCCAAGGCCTTCCCCGACCATCCTTGCGACGCTTGGGTTCAGGAAACAACGGCTCCAAAATCCTCCATTGCTCCTCGCTTAACAACTCCGGCCGCTTCTTCATAGAAGCAGTTCAACAATCAACCTGCCCCAGGCATAAGTCCCTACCTTGAGGCCGAACCATTTATGCAACCAGTTCTAGGTTGGAGAATGAGTTTGACAAGTTGAACTGCAAGCTGGTCGGCCTCTCTGTCGATGGTCTCTACAGCCATATCGCCTGGCTGAGAACCATCAAGGAAAAGATCGAGTACAAAGGCATGAAGCAGATGGAGGTGACGTTCCCTCTGATCGAAGACATCACCATGGAGGTCGCCCGAAAATATGGCATGATCCAGCCGGGCGAAAGCAACACCAAAGCGGTTCGCGCTGTATTCGTGATCGACCCCAAGGGAATGATTCGGACGATCATCTATTATCCGTTGAGCATGGGCCGCAACTTCGATGAGCTTCTGCGCGTCGTGGCCGCACTTCAGACGGCGGACGCCTTTGGCGTGGCGACGCCTGCCGACTGGCGTCCCGGCGACGATGTGATTGTGCCGACCGCCGGTTCCTGTGGAGTTGCCAAGGATCGCATGGAAGGAAAGCAGGCAGACGTGGTCTGCCACGACTGGTTCTTCTGCACCCGGAAAATCGACAAGGAGACGGTGCTGAAGACGATTTCAGGCAAGGGATTAGGCTCTCCTGAACAAGCATGAATCACTGCGGGCGCGATCTCACCTGCGCCCGCAGGTAAATATCGTAGTAAGGGGCTGTTCAAAAGCCGGTGGTCGTCTTCGGTATTTCGGCCGCCGGGTTCTGCAAACTGATGTCCCTGGAGCGCTCGTGCGCACAGGCCTGCCAGACCTGCGCAAACTAATCGGCACTTATCTATTTTCATGTGCTTCCGAAAAGGGAAACAAACATGCTTCTCAATGAGATTTGTAATAGCTTATTGCCTCAGGCAGGTGACCATCGCGCCGCCGATGTGCGCATTGGCCTCGGCTATACCGCTGTGCTGCTGGAGAACGGCCGCTGCGGTCTGGCTTATACCTTCCGGCATGAAACCGGCGGCGGTTGCTGCGCCTTCCGCGAAGCTGGTTCCCTCTGCGGAAGACCCGCAACTGAACTGCTCGCCTACGCAAATTCCATGGACGTGATCGGCTCGGCCGTTGCGCTGGCCACGGTGAATGCGCTGACGGATCCTCCGATGGATAGTGCTGCCGACGGCCTGGAATTGTTTGGCGCCACTGCTGAAGAGGAAGCCGGCATGGTCGGTTACTTCAGACCGCTGGTTGAGCCTCTCAAAAAGCGTTTCAAGGCGCTGCACATCTTTGAGCGCATGCCCGACCACGGACAAGGAGTGCTGCCGGAAGAAGCCCAGGCCGAAATTCTGCCTCGTTGTCAGGTTGCGATTATCACAGCGACTTCTTTGCTGAATCGAACCCTGGACAATTTGCTCGGCTATTGCAGGAATGCAAGAGAGGTCATGCTGCTTGGCCCCACTACGCCGTATGCGCCGGAGGTCCTCGCGGCAAAAGGCGTGACAATTCTCTCCGGTTCGCGCGTGATCGATGCGGCTCTCGCTCTTCGCGTGATCAGCGAGGGCGGCGGCAACATGGATCTGAAACCCGCCGTGCGCAAGTTCAGCGTCCGGATTCGCAAGGCCTAGTTGACCATTGCTAGAGGAAGAGAACCTGCTTCGACTCGCTGATCATCTGAATGAACGAGCCTACGCCGACGTAGTCGAGGTTGGGGTAGTCGATCATCTCTTCTTCCTTCAGCCCCATCACGCCCATCGACATCTCGCACACGTGAATGCGCACGCCGAACTCGCCGGCTTCCTTCATCATTTGCTCGAGCGATTTCACGCCGTGGGCCTTCATCACCGAGCGGATCATCTGGGGACCGATGCCGCACATCTGCATCTTCGACAAAGGCAGCTTCTTGCTGCTGCTGGGCAGCATCCAGCCGAACATCTTGTCGATAAAGTTCTTCGCCGCCGACTTTCTGGGATCGCGCAAGGCCGCCGTGGCCCAGAAGGTGAAGAACATGTCGACTTGGATGTCGTAAGCCACCGCGCCCAGAGCGATGATGAAGGCGGCTATGGTGTTGTCGAGGTTGCCGCTCATCACGCCGATGGAGAGGCGGTCGTCCCCCGCCGATTTTTCCAGCGCGTCGACGCGCTGTGTCAGCGTTTCGAGCGCCTGCTGCAAGTTGATTTCGTTAGCCACAGTCATGGCATTTTCCTTTCGGGTTCAAATCGTTGGATCTTACTTACGCTTGCGCGTTGACAGGAACGGTTTCCGCGGCCGGTGCGTGGCGCCACGCAAAGAGCACCAATGCCAAAGTTCGATAGAGCACGTGAGCAAATTTCGTCAGCGGCAGCAGCGCGACCAAGTCCATGGCCAGCACTACGTGCGCGAAAAAGATCGTGTGTCCCAGCGTTCCCATCGGCGCGTAGACAACAACCTCGGTCACAAGCCCGGTGAGCACGGTCGCGGCCAGGAGCATGGGGAAGAACCAGTCTGCGAACGAACTCTTCTTCCAGGGAACTTCCTTGGCACGCCAACGCCGCGCGAGTGCGGTGACAAGGCCATAGAGGCACACAATGCCGCCAAGCGCGCCGAGCAGGCGCATGGGATACCACGGGGCCGCTGGGGAACCGATCGGTTTGAGAAGAAAATCAAGCGTTGTCGCAACGAGCATGGCGACGAATCCGCCCATCACAGCGGCATGCACCACCCACGCGCGCTTGTACCAGGGCTCCTCAGGCTTGGCCGGCGTTTGCTCACCGCCGTTGCAACTCTGGAAGCGCGTATGCAGCAGCGCATTGGTGATTGCCCGCACAAGGGCTCCGGGCAGCGCGGAGAAGCGCAGTGCCGCACCCTTGCGGCCCTGCTCGGCACGAAAGCGCTGGAACATCGAAAGCATGCCGAAGGCGGCGCTTAGCCCAACCACGATAAACAGGACCACGCCGATATTGTGGATCCACTCGCCTGGCAGGAAATTGAAGAGCGGCGCATCTGGCGCGCCGGCCTGTTGCCTGGCGGCGAGAAGCAGACTAAAAACTACCGAGAAGAGCGCGAAGACCGCGAGACTGCCGGCAGCCGAGCGGTTGGCCAAGCCCGCCAGACCGGTGAAATCGTAGCGCGAAATGGCATAGCTGCGCGTCGCCGCCATGAACGATGCCGGATCGGCCTGACGGGGGCATGTCTCGGTGCACTCGCCGCACGCATAGCAGCGCCACAGATCCTCGCTGGCCAGCAGTTCCTCTTCCATGCCCACCTGCGCCATGCGAATCATGCGGCGAGGAAATCCCGTCGAGTCCTCGGCCAGCGGGCACACAGCTACGCAGTTGCCGCAATTGAAACAGGCGCTCACATCGAGCGTGCCGCTTGCGCCGTGCCGCTTGATCTTCCGCAACAGTTGGGTGTTGACAACGCGCGCCATCTGTATTCCTCTCTGCCTGCTAGTGGCCTGCGGCCGGTTGAGCATCATCCGGAAGAAGCTCGTAGAGCAGGTAGTCGCCGTCTTCCCCGGCCTCGGCCACCTTGCCGTACTTGCGCATGCCGGTCAGATGCCACAGAACTTCATGCGCAGGCATACTGAGCGTTTCCGCGATCTGCGGCACGGTGGTCGGCTGCCCAGCCAGGATCTTGGCGATCTCCTTGCGCGCCGCGAGCAGTTGCCTCTGCGCCTTGCGCTTTTCTTCGCTGATTCCGCCCATGCTCTCGCGCATCGCCGTTAGCGCCTGCCGTTGTTCTGCTGTCAACGTCTTTAGAGCCATGATCGCTTCCCTCCCCGCCCGCTATTAGCCGATCTGCACCAGTTCACATTCTTGTCTGGGCACGTCTGCGGCAATGCCGTCCACCATGGCGTCGAATTGATCGAGCCGCCATCCATTCAATTCAATTGCCCGATGCGGACAAACCGCGACACAGGCGCCGCAGCCGACGCAAAGCCCGGCGTTGACCTCGGCGCGCTCAACTCGTTCACCATTCACTTCCTTCGCGACCATGCGTATGGCGCCTTCATAGGCGCACTGCGTCACGCAGAGCGCTTCGCCGCAGCATTGCTCTGGATTGACCTCGGCCACGAAGGGGTTCAGCTCGACGCTTTCCCTGGCAAACATGGCCGCGACTTTTACCGCCGCCGCTCCCGCCGCCGCCAGCGACTCCTGAATATTCATGGGGCCTTGCGCGGTTCCGGCCAGCAGAATGCCATTGACGGCCAGCTCCACGGGGCGCAGCTTGGGGTGCACCTCTTGCAGGAAGCCGTCTTCGCCGGTGGCCAGCTTCATCTGGTCAATCAGGTCGGCGATCTCGCCGGGGATAGTGCCTGTGCCCAGCACCAGCAGGTCGACGGGCAGTGTCAACTCTTCGCCCCATGTCAGCGTGTCCTTCACTGTGATGGAGAGCGCTCCATCGCGCACGTGTTCCCGCGGCGTGGCTTCCACTGTAGGCGGCTCCTCGCCGTTGTAACGGAAGAAGACCACGCCGGCCTTGCTCGCCTCCGTGTAGTAATCCTCTTCGCCACGTCCGTAGGTGCGGATGTCCTGATAGAAGCTGTAGACGCCGGTTTCGCTGAAGCGGCGCCGCACAGCCAGCGCCTGCTGCAGAATCGTCGTGCAGCAGGTGCGCGAGCAGTAGGTATTCAGCCGGCCGTCCGCCTGCGGCTCGTGCACGCCATCCAACTGGCGGCTCCCCACGCAATGCAGAAAGGCCACGTTACGCACCGGGCGGCCGTTCACGGTGAGATTTCGCGAGCTTTCCGGCGTTGCGCGCATCAGCTGGATGAATTCGGAAAGCGTCAGCACGCAAGGCTCGGAGCCATACAGGAACTCGTTCTCGCGAGGCTGGTATGGGCGGGAACCCGTTGCCATTACGATGGCGCCCGCTCTGATCTCCTCTTGAGGCGCGCCTTCCGATTCCACCTGCACTTTGAAATTGCCGATGAAGCCGCTGACCGCCTTGACCTGGCTCGACAGGCGGACCTCGATTCTGCTGTTCTGGCGCACGCGGCGCACCAGTTCGTAAACCAGCTCCGTCGCATCGCGCTCGCTCGGATAAACGCGGCCGCGATCGTTCAACCTGCCGCCAAGTTTTTCGGTCTTCTCCACCAGCAGAACTTGAATCCCCCGTTCGCCCAGGTCCAAAGCCGCCTTCAGCCCCGCGATGCCGCCGCCAATCACCAGCGCCCGCCGATGGTTCGGCAGCTTGATCGTTTCAAGCGGCACAGCGTGGCGCAGCTTGCCCACAGCAGCCGCGATCATGCGAATCGCTTTCGATGTTGCTCCGGCCGGGTCGTGCTTGTGCGCCCACGAAGCCTGCTCGCGAATGTTCACATGCTCGTAGAGATAGGGGTTCAGGCCTCCGCGCGCCACTGCGCCGCGGAAGGTTTGCTCGTGCAGAAAAGGCGAGCAGGAAGCGACCACCACGCGGTCGAGGTCCTCTTTGAGAATGTCGTCGCTGATGGTTTGCTGGCCCGGATCGGAACAGACAAATGTATGTATCTTTGCCGTGGTCACGCCGGGAATCAGCTTCACCGTCTCTGCCACCTTCTCCACATCCACCACGTCAGAGATATTGCCGCCGCAGCGGCAGATGTAGACGCCGATCTTCAGGACCGCGTCCCCGGCGCTCTCTTCGATGTGAAAGTGCGGCGCGGCGGCGGCGCGCTGCCCGGCCGCGATCTGCGCTTCCACCTGGCTCGCTTCGGCCTGCTCCGTCTCGCAGTTGCGCTCGTCCCGGTATTCGTTTTCAGTGCTCATCGTTTCCTCTATCCGGCCGTTCACTCCGGGCGTTGCTATCCTGCTACGACCACTTCGCGCTTCTGGTAGAGATATTGGCTGGCCTGCATTGCGGCGGCCCCGGCCTCCGCAATGGTGTCTACAATGTCTTTAGGGCCGGCCGCTGTGCCGGCTGTGAAGATACCGGGCGCCGTGGTCTGAGTGGGCGCGGTCAGCATGGGCGTGGCCACAAAGCCATCGCTCGCGCAGGCCACCGGCGTGGTCAGCGACGGATTCCATCCCGGAATCATGCCCTGCGCCAGAACCACTAGATCGTGCACTCGCTCCTGAAGCGGAGTTTCGGCGTCGGCGGTTGTCTCCACGTGCAGGCGCAGGTCGCCGCCGTCCAGCGGATCGATCCGCGCCACCTTGCCGCGCACAAAGTTAATTCCCATCGCCTTGGCATTCTGGAAGAACTGCTCGTAGCCTTTGCCGAAGGCGCGAATGTCCATGTAGTAAATCGTGATGTCGGCCAGCGGGAGCGCGCCCGACAGCAGCATGGCCTGCTTGATGGCGTACATGCAGCAGACCCGCGAGCAGTAAGGCACGCCAATCGACTCGTCGCGCGAGCCCGCGCACTGCACAAAAGCCACCGAACCGGGAATCTTGCCGTCCGAGGGACGCAGCACCCGGCCATAGGGGCCATGCGGCGCCAGCAACCGCTCGAGCGTCATGGGAGCGATCACGTTCTGGCTGCGCGCAGCGTTGTACTGCGGCTTGATCTTCACGCTGTTCAGATCGAAGCCCGAAGCCACGATCACCGCATCGGTTTCAATGGTGAGCACGCGCGGCTTCTGGTCAAATTCGATGGCATCCGTGGGGCAGGCGCGCGCGCAGGTGCCGCAGGTGAGGCAATGCTCGGCATTGAGAACGGCTTTCTGCGGAATGGCGTTGGTGAACGGAACTGCGATGGCTCGCACAGCTCCCAGACCCTCTTCGAAGCGGTCGCGGTATTCGGTGTCGCATGCATACTCGCAAAGACGGCAGCCGATGCACTTGTCGAAGTTGACATAGGTGGGCTTCTGCAAGAGCGTCACGCGGTGCACCTCGTCGCGCGACTCGATCGCCTGCACCTCTGTATTGGTGACGATCTGGATCTTCTCGTGATGCGCGGCCGCCGACATCTTCGGCGTAGTGATGCAACTGGCGCAATCGAGCGTGGGAAAGACCTTGCTGAGCGCGATCATGTGGCCGCCGATGCTCGCGTTGCGCTCGACAACAAGGATGTTCAAGCCCTGACCGGCCATATCGAGGGCCGACTGCAGACCGGCGATGCCGCCGCCTATGATCAGCGCGTCTGGCTTGAAATCCGATGAGATCTGCGTATTCATGCCTGGACTCCTTGCGGGGCGGCACTTTCGTTCCTGAAGCGCGCCGTGGCCCACAGCCGGGCCAGCGATTCGTCGCGCAACTGTGCGGCCAGCCCGCGGTTCACCGGGCCGATGCGGTGCAGATGATCGCTCAGAAGCGCAATCTCTTTGAGGAAGGCCTTGATGCATACGGTGCAGATGGCGGTAAGGCGGATGCGCTCGATCTCCAGCCCACCGGCCTTCATGCGGCTGGTCATCTCGTCGATACGCGCAGCCAGTTTGTCGTAGGCGCCGTGATAAGGGCAGTCCGAACCGCAGGCGGCGATCAGGATCGCATCGATGCCCTTGCTGTAGGCGCGCAAATAGAAGTCCTCCGGAAAGAGCACCGGCGAAAGCACGCGCAGTATATGCACGTTCGACGGGTACTCCAGATGCTCCTTGCCCACGGCGTCAGCCCCGGGATAAGCGCACTTCTCGGTGGCCAGCACCAGAATCTTTGGAACGAACGGCTCACTCATGCCGCATCTCCCATCCACGCCCTGCGTCGGGCAATCGATCTCACGCCGGCCGTGGGGCCGGTGGGTAGTTCTCATCGGGCGAAGGAACGCGGCTACTTCTTGCGCCGCACCAGCAGGCGATCGTGGCCGTCGGCCTCGACGAGTCCCAGGAACTCATGGCCCATCTTGCCCGCCCACGCTGAAATGTCTTTGCGCGAGCCCTTATCGTTCGACTTGACTTCGATCACCTGGCCGACTTTTATCTGGCCGATGCCTTTCTTGGCCTCAAGCAAGGGGCCGGGGCACGCGGTTCCGCGGGCGTCAATCACTTTGTCTGCTACGATCGTTTCCACTGCTTCGCTCATTAAAATCGCTCCTGGATGAAATTCGCCTTGAAGGAACCCCGTCAGGCGGTTTGCAAAAGTCTGCTGTTAACCCGGCGCGCGCCGCGCGGAGATGTCCGCTCCGCTTCCAGGCGCAGGCGCTCTGAAAGCGCTTCTCGAATGAGCCGCATCGCATCGAACATGCGCGGATCGGCAATATGGTAATAGACGCTTTGGGCACGTTTGTCCGCCTCTACGGCGCCGCCCTCCCGCATGATGCGGAGGTGCTGCGAGGCGTTGGTGATGCTGATGCCGGCGCTTTCGGCAATCTGGGTAACCGTGCGCGGCTCACCCTGCAGCGAGCACAGGATGCGCATGCGCGTCCTGTGCGCAAGAGTGGAGAAGAAATTGCCCAGCATTTCGCACGAAGCATCGTTGACCGAGTCACGCATGTCCAGTTCCTCGCATTCACTATCTTCGTATTTGCGAAGCTACGCAAATACACTATGAAGTGTAGGGCGAAGGCAAACCCGCTTCTGTGACGGCCATCACGGTCTAAATCCCAGATGGAAATGAGGGCCTTGCTTCAAGCATGTAACTGACATGTCGCGACGGTTTGGCATTCTATCTTTCGCAGATTTCAGGCGCCTCTCGTCAGAGGGTTGCTGTAGTTTACATATAGTCAAGGGCGCTACAATTGCCGCAGTCTCTGCTGAAGACAAGAGCTCGTGAAAGGAAAGACATTTATGGATACCGAGAAGCTGAACCCATCCCGGAGAGAGTTTTTGAGCGGCGCCGCTGTTACAGCCGTGGCGGTTGCCGGTGGAGTCAACTTTGCTGCTACGCCGGCCGCAGCGGCGGAAAAGGCAGCAGACGTCAAAGCCGATGACACCATTGAGACCCAGGTGGTGGTCATTGGTTCCGGCCTGGGAGGGTTCGCCGCAGCCATGACCGCGGTGGAAGAAGGCGCCGGGAAGGTTGTCCTGCTTGAAAAGGAGAGCATCTACGGAGGCCAGACAAACTGGGCTTCGTGCAACGGCCCCGGCCAGGCTACGGAGGCTCAGGCCCGCCAATCGGCAATCAGGTCAATGAAAGATTCCAGCTATATCGCCAATCCGATGCTTCATTACCATATGTCGCTGGCGCAGAAAGAGGACAAAGACTGGCTCTTCGTGAAGCACCAGGTGCAGTATGAACTTCGAGCCAACGACGGTACGGTCCTCGCTACGAACGCGGGCCCGACCGGCGCGGTTGTTTCCGGTGCTGCGGCAGGCGGCGGAGCTTCCGGCGGCGCGGTTCCCTCCGGTGGACCTGAGGGCGGCGCTCCTGGTGGTCCAGGCGGCGGAGGAGTTCCCGGCGGCAGTGCACCTGGCAGTGGCGGGCCTGCTGGGGGTCGTCCCTTTTATGCCGGGGGCCATGGCAGTTCGTGCATCAAAACCCTTACCCCGCAGGCTCAGGCGCTGGGCGTTGATATGCGCTTGAATACGCAGGCGCTCTCTTTGCTCATGAAGGACCCATATACCTGCGTCGGCGTGCGCGCCAAAACCAAAGAAGGAAAGATTATCGACTTCAAGGCAAAGGGCGTTGTGCTGGCCACCGGAGGCATGAGCACGAACAAGCCGCTGCTGGCAAAGTACACCAGCATCGACCTCGAAAAGGTACTCATTGATGGAGCTCAATCCGGCCAGGACGGCGACGGGCACGTCATGGTTGAAGCGACCGCACACGGCCGGGCGACTCACGTTTGCGTGGCTTCGCTTTTCCTCAATGTGAAGGGCTTCGCTTACGCCTCTTCCCTCGGCGTTTGCGCTGGGATGCAGCCGACCAACCTATGGGTGAACCAGGATGCCGTGCGGTTTGTGGATGAGAGCATCGTCAGCGACACCTCCGCGTGCAACAAGGTGGTAGAGATCCAGGGCAGCGTCTATTCCATCATGGACCAAGCCGGCTTCGACAAATACGCTGCGGGCGCTACGCAGACTCACTACTCGCAGTTCGGCGACAAGCTTGTGGGCAAGCCGATTCCCGGCCTGGCAGCGGAATTCGAGAAGTACAAGAATCTCCCCGATGTCTTCTACGCGCAAACCATCGACGAACTCGCCAAAAAGATGGGCGTCGACGTCGCGACCTTCAAGGCGACGGTGGAAAGATACAACGGCTTTGCGAAGGGTGGAAAAGACGAGGAGTGGGGCAAGAAGGCGGCAAATATGTGGCCGATCGCACAGGCTCCGTTCTACGGCTTCCGGCTCTCCACCGGCATGCTCAACACCAATGGCGGCATCCGGATCAACACCAAAGCCCAGGTTGTCGATTCGCGCTACAAGCCCATTGTGGGCCTCTACGCCGCGGGAATCGTAACCAGCGGGTGGGAGGGAGAGGTCTACATGGGCGGAACATGCCAGCCGGTGGCCCTCTGGTGCGGGCGCAAGGCAGCTAAGCACATTGTTGCCAATCTGCTCTAAACCCAGAGACTGTGAAGCGTTAAAGTAGGCAGTGAACCCCTTGCCGCCCCGGCAGGTGCTTTCCCGGGGAAAGTGTAGACAGAATATGGAATCTGCTCCGGACGTTCGGAATCAGCCCGAATGCAAGCCCGTCATCAATCCGCTGACTGAAGCTGCCTTGCATGGAGTCACGCGTGTGCTCGCATCCGTAGGCCGGGCGTTCGTTTGCCTCGACCCCCTCTTCCAAATCGTGCACGCCTCTCCGCTGCTCAATGAGATTCTTGGCCCCGGAGCCGCAGAAGCTCTGCCCGGCAGGCCCGTTGAGGAACTGCTTGGAGCGGAACTCTTCGGCCCCAACGGACAGCTTCGCCAGGCGTTGCTTCAGGGGCAGATGCGCGAAGGCTGGCGAGCCATGCTGCGTTTCGGCGAGTCTGTTCCGCGCCTTGTGTCCATCACAACCGCACCCATGGTTGACGATCACTCCACCATCTGCGATCCGCTGGTCCGGTACCTGATCCTGCTGCGGCCCACGGCGGAAGAGGCCGCCGCTCCTAAAGGGCCGGTATTCTTCTCGGGCGCGGTGGCATGTTCACCGGCCATGCTGCGCATATTCGGGTTAGTGGAGGCCCTTCAGTACAGCGAATCCACGGTCCTGATCACGGGGGAGAGCGGAACCGGCAAGGAGGTGGTGGCGCGGGCTATTCATCTGAACTCGGCTCGCAGCACGGGCCCGTTTGTAGCTGTGAATTGCGGCGCCTTGCCCCCGGATCTGCTTGAATCAGAGCTCTTCGGCCATGTGCGCGGCGCCTTCACCGGAGCCGTGCGCGATCGCGTAGGCAGGTTTGAGCTGGCCTCGCAAGGGACCCTTTTTCTGGACGAAATTGGCGATCTGCCCCAAGCGCTGCAAGTGAAGCTGCTGCGCGTGCTGCAGGAGCGCAAGTACGAGCGTGTGGGAGAAAGCGAAACCCGCAGCACCTCAGCGCGCATCATCGCGGCCACCAACCTGAGCCTGCGCGAAGCCCTGCAAAAGGGACGCATCCGCGAGGATCTCTACTACCGTTTGTGCGTCGTGCCGATCGAAGTGCCTCCTCTGCGCGAGCGGCGAGAGGATATTCCTCCTCTGGCGCAGCACCTGATGAATCGCATCACTGCCCAAAACGGGTTGGTTCGCCGCTTTTCGCCGCAGGCGATGAGGCTGCTGCTGGACTATTCCTGGCCGGGCAACATTCGCGAGCTCGCCAACATCATCGAGTACGCGGTTGTCGTGGCCAAGCACGAAACCATTCTGCCCGAGAACCTGCCCAGAGAAATCCAGGAGCCCCCGAAGACAGCTGTGCAAGAGGCGGCCGATGCACACGCCGGCGCACCGGCGCCTGTGAGCGCAGCAACGCCGACCAGCATTCCCGAGGCAGAGCGGCTCCTGGCCGCCCTGGAGAAACACCGCTGGAAAAGGTCGGACGCAGCCAGGGAACTGGGAGTGAGCCGTTCGACGTTATGGCGGCAGATGCGGGAGCTCCATTTAGCCTAGCTCTAGAAAATTAAACAAATTGTATCAATCTAAAACGTTTCGTTGCGACATATTGATTCATCGTCTATGGTCCCACGCAACCTAATCGGCTGATTCCACATGAAAACCGTATTGGCCCCTGACGTGCCATTCTCTCTCTGAGATTCCGTCATAGCCGCCCGGCAAAGGGCAAATTTCAGACAGTCTCATGGGGTATTCGAATGAATCGAACGCAACTGAGATGGACTGGGTTGATCCCTGTCTTTTTCGTGACGTTTTTGTTGTTTTTCCGGCCAATGACTCTGCTCGCCACTGATGGACATTTTCTGCACGGCGCCGGTCCGGTAAACGAAGCCATGGGAGGAGCCGACACCGGCATCTGCCTGGACGCAACCGGTTCCATCGCCTGGAACCCATCCTGTACTACGGGCTTTGCAAGACGGCGTTTTGAGATCCATGGCACGTTATTCGACCCATGGCGCTCTCTTTCGAGCACCGTAGACGCCAACGCCTTTGGCCCCAATATGCCCGCGGGCACCCTAAGCGGAACCACTGTGAGTAAGCGGGATATGTCACTCATGCCCGGATTCGCATTTATCTTTCACCGTTCCAGCACGGTCTATCACGTGGGCATGCTTGCGGTGAGTGGTTTCGGTGTGGATTATGCCGAAAATACCAACTTCTCCAATCCGATTCTGACGCCGCAGGCGCCAAACGGATTTGGATTCGGGCGCATCCGTTCGAATTACATGCTGGTGACAATGCCGATTGGAATAGCGCGGCAGTTGACCGAGCGGTTATCTGTTGGATTCTCTGCCGTTCCGTCCTTCTCGATGCTCCAGGTGATTCCGGCGCCGTTTTCTGCGCCGGTGATGGCTGGCAGCACGATGCCGTATTACCTCTCAGCCGGCAACAACGCGCCCGCCTTTGGCGGCGGCCTCAACGTTGGCGCGCATTATGCATTTGGAAGGGCGAGTTTCGGCGTCTCCTGGCGCTCGCCGGTGTGGTTTCAGAGCTTCAAGTGGAACCGGGAAGACCTCGCCGGCACCGCACACCACTTGAGCTTCCACATGAACCTGCCTCAAATTGTTTCGATGGGGACAGGGCTTTCTCTCTCGAAGAGCACTCTGGTGGGCATCGATGCGCGCTGGTTCAACTATGAGAACACGGCAGGATTCTCAAAGGTAGGTTACAACCCCGACGGTTCAGTAGCCGGCTTCGGATGGAAAAACATCTGGGCGATCGGCGGCGGCGTGCAGCAAAAAGTGTCTAAGTCAATCAAGCTCATGGGCGGCTATAACTACTCGCAGAATCCGGTCCCTGCCCAGTACACATTCTTCAATACTCCCGCGCCGGCCATTGTGCAACACCACGTCTCCGGCGGCATCATCAAGTCCATCGGCAAGTGCGATGTGATCGCCACATACTACCACGCATTTCAGAATTCAATTACCGGTCCGTGGATCTCGGGGCAAGGGGCGATTCCCGGGACCAGCGTAACCAGCAATATGTCAGAGAACTCTGTCACCTTCGGGTTCTCCAGAAGCTTCTGAGAGCTTGTTGAAAAATGCTTTAGCCGGGTTGGAAACACGCTCCAAAAGCATCGAGTTGGCGCCCTTATAAGTACTGATGTTCAGCTTTGCCGCGGATTGGCTCAGAGGGCCGCCTGTTTCCGAAGGTATAGGTTTTGAGACGGCCGGATCGCCTTGATCCGGCCATTTGTTTTGTTGGGTTTAGGCGGCCGTTTTTTCGCACCCTTTTGAGACAGCCTCTGAGACGGTCATTTCCTCGCGGGTGAGCCGGTGGACGGTGGCCCGACTGATGCGGTGGCTCTTGGCGATCTGGCCGAGGCTTTGGCCGCACTGCCGGTCGTGAAGGATGGCTTCGCGATCCAGTTCGAGCGGCTTGCGGCCGATGTGGCGGCCTTCGAGGCGGGCGCGCCGCATGCCGGCGCGGACCCGCTCGGTGATCAGCGATCTCTCCAGCTCAGCGATCGCGCCGACGATCACCACGATGGCCCGGCCCAGTGGGCCTCCGGTGTCGATGTTCTCGCGGAACGAGATGAACTCGACGTTGAGGCCGTTCAGTTCGTCCAGAACCTGCAAGAAGTGCACAACTGACCGGGCGAGCCGATCCGCAGCCCAGACCAGGACCACATCGAAGCGGCCGCGGCGGGCATCACGCATCATCTCGTCCAGTCCGGGGCGGCGGGCCTTCGCCCCGGAAATCCGGTCAACATATTCATGGATGATGGCGTAGCCGCGCTGATCGGCCATCTGGCGCAGGTCATGGACCTGCGTCTCGGGGTGCTGGTCCAAGCTGGAGACTCGCAGATAAAGGGCAGCCCGCTTGCTCACTGGCGCCGCCCTTTCAGCTTCTTGGCGCCCTGGCCATGCTCGGCTACGTATTGCTGGATGAACTCCATAAGCGTATCGGTCATATTCGCGCCCTGGGCAGCCGTGGCTGCCTTAAACTGCCGCTGGAAGGGAATGGCGACGAGTCAGGCCTGGACGTAGAGCCTAGGGAAGAACGTCTCCAGTGATTCAGTAGGAAAGCGGAGGGAGACCGGCCCTTTTTCCGTTGTCGAGGCGAGAAGTCCCTCGGCCACAACATCGTTCAGGACTCGCCGTGCCGAGCGTTCTGGCATTCCTGTAATGCGCGCTGCTTCGCCGCGGTCAAACTCCCCTCGAATCAGCGCCTCTTCGAGAAGCCGCGAGGATTCGGGCTTGAGAGTATCGTTCTGCGCTACATACTTCTTGAATCGCTGCGCCAAGGCGTCGATCTCGAACAAGCCGGACATGAAGGTGACCTGGTCAAGCGACACTTTGAGGAACCATAGGGTGAAGTCCTTTAACGCGTGTAAAGAGAGATTCCCCCGCCCGTCCAGATCATTCTGGCGCGGCGTGTCGGCATAATCCATCATTTCCTTGTATTCACCGCGATTCTTAAGTCCGCGCGCCAACCCACGGGAAACGGACCAGAGGTTATGTGCGCCAATCCCCGACGCGACTGGCGGTAGGTGAGCATTAAGTCGTTCTTTATATGATATTTGGGCTTGTTATTGAGATTTCGCGAATCGGAAGGAATTTACCACGCCAGAAGCTGACGTTCTACCACTGAACTACTCCCGCCTTTATTATCATCAATTTCATCAATTCGTCCCTGTAGTCCGGAAGAACGGCAAAGCCTACCCAAGACTCATACTATTCCCGGCTCCGGTTGCACGGAACCTCGCGGCGCTCGACGGAGCTTTCCATAGCCCACTCCAGCAGCCGGGCCACACGCCATGCATCCGAAGCCTGGACTGGTGCCATCCCGTTTCCCGTCAGCGCACCACGAACCCCCTGGTAAAACCGCCGGTAGTCGCCTGGAATGGGCTCTACGTTCCGTTCCAGAATTTCAGTGCCGGTATCGATCTTCAACTCGCCCCAACTGGCGGCTGGCTCCTTTCCCCACGCTGGATCTTCGATGCGGGTGATGCTTTTGAGTGCGGTTTCCTGGGAATCCAATCCGAATTTTCTGTAGTTGCCTTTCGTGCCGCGCAACCAGAAACGCGGTCCTGCCGGGAGGGACAGGCAATTGGCGCCAAGCATCACCGTCAGGCCCGCATAGCGCAGCTGAATTGTGAAAGCATCGTCGGCGCGTGCACCGTCCCGCTCGCGTTGAATCTCTGCTTTTACCGCCTCGGGCAACCCGAACAGTACAAGAGCCTGATCGGCCAGGTGAGTTCCCAGATCGAGCAATACGCCGCCGCCAAGAGCAGGATCCTCCCTCCAGCGGCCATGGGGAGGCAAAGGCCGCCAGCGATCGAAGCGAGACTCAAAATACACAAGGCGAGCGAGGGAACCCTCGCGCAAGAGCCTCTGAATTGTCAGAAAATCGCTGTCCCAGCGCCGGTTATGGAATGGCACGAGGAGAAGATTGCGGATTGCAGCAATTCTCATCAACTCGGTGATCTCGTTGGAGGTCGTCGCCATCGGCTTATCGACGACAACGTGTTTCCCGGCTTCGAGAATCTGCCGCGCGATCTGGGAATGAGTTCCGCTGGGGGTGGCAACTACAAACAGGCCCAGAGAGCGATCGCCCAGCATCGCATCAAGACTGCGATACGTAGTGATTCCGGGATACCGCTCTTCAGCCGAGTTTGACGAACGTTCAACAACAGCCGCGAGTTCCAATCCCTCGACGGAGGAGATCAAGGGCCCATGAAAAACCCTGGCCGCCATTCCAAAACCGACCAAACCCACGCGGATCATCCAACACCTCGTGAAGAGCGCGCACTGCGATGGCTTTTCAGCTTTGTTTTACGCCACTTTCACCAAGGTGGGATTCTCATTTCGCATGAGCCTCTCGCGGGCGGCGCGCCACACCCCCGCAAGAAGCCTGAACAGCGAAAGCCACAGGGTCATCTTTTGAAGGATAAACCCGCTTCTGGTTCTAAGCAGGTTCCCCCAACGCAGGCGTCAATCCCACTAAACACCGAATCCCATCCGAGCCGGGAGCCGGTCCGGCACAACCTGCAACTTCCGGCGGTTCCCGCGAGAGGTCTCGGGCGGGCAACCGGCGAGCCTGCGCCACCATCGATAACAGGAACAGGAAAAGCGGCGCCGCCGCTCCAGAAGGGAACGCCAATGTCTATTCCTCACCGGCTCAGCGCCGTCTCGACCGTGTTCTTCCTCGCTGCCACGGCATTGCTCCTCTTGTTCCCGCCGCGTGCGCACGCGGCTGGGCCAGGCTTTGACGCTTATCTCGGATACAGCCGCCTCGGCAGCGAGACGTTCTATTCCGATGCCGGCGGCCTGAACGGGTGGGAGGCCGCCCTGCACGTCAAGCTCAAGCGCTTCCTGGGCGGCGAGGGCGACGTTGCCCATTACGGCCTCGGCGCAAGCTCCTCGATCTCGCACACAACCACGGTTCTCTTCGGTCCACGGGTCACGGTAGGCGCAGCCGGCGTTCACGTATTTGTGCACGGTCTGGTGGGCGGGGAGCATTCCTCACGCAGTGGACCGGCGTCCTTTTCGGGCGGAGCTCTGGCCTTTGCCTTCGGTGGCGGAGCGGATTTCCGCATCGCGCCCTTCTTCTCCTGGCGCGTGACAGCCGACTACCTTGACGCACCCACGCAATCGCCGGACGGCGCCAGTCACGACCGGTTTTCCACCGGACTGGTCTTCCGCTTCTGAAACAGCCAAAGCCCGGTGCATCCGCCATCGCCCTGCCGGCTCATCCCGGCCATTGTCTTGCCCTGCTCGGAACTCCAGACCGTTTCAACGCCTTGACCCCGGTCCGAGTCGTCCGGATGCCCGGCCCACCCCGGGTCGCCGGCCAGGTCACCTGAAAGTAACGTGCTTCCGTAGGTCCTTCGGTGCGCGGTGACCCCCTGGGCCGTTTGACCCTGTCAGCAATCCCTCTTACCATGAGAGGAGGATTTCCCCCCGCCACCCTGGGTCCGATTTGCCGGGTGAGATCGATTCTGGCAGCTATGCGAGGTCCCGACCGGGGGCGGCATGCGTCCAGCGTCCTTGCGCGGAAAGTGCGCTGTAGACAAAATCCACGTTCGATCGGGCGCCCCAGGCGCGCCGGGAAGGTTCAATTTTGAGTTCAGCTGACGCAATCGAAAACAACCTTCAGCCCGATGTGGCTGAAACCACTGGCCATGAAGGCCACGATCACGGCCCCGAGGGGAACGACCATCTGCCCGGCCCCGTTCTCAACCCCGAATGCTCCCGTGAGCTGATCCTCGACGTCTCTGCCGAAGAAGTCTCTCAGGCGTATCGGGCCGCCGCAGGCAATTTCCGCAAATACGCCAAGATTCCCGGCTTTCGCGCCGGAAAGGTTCCTGAATCAGTCATACGTCGCCGATTCGCTGCCGAAATCCGCAAGGAAGTCATCGACTCCTTGCTGCCTGAACGTTTTAACAATGCAGTGCGCGAGCTCGGCGTCCGTCCTGTCGGCCAGCCCCAGGTGACCGAGCTTACGGTTGAGGACGGCGCGCCCCTTCACGTGAAGGCCGTTTTCGAGTACCTTCCCGACTTTTCCATTGAGGGATACAAGGAGATCACGGTCGAAAAGCCCCCCGTCGAGATCACCGAAGAAGAGTTCAAGAACGAGATCGAAGGGTTGCGCGAGTCTCGCGCCATCGTCGAGCCTGTCGAAGAGGACCGCCCGCTGGTCAAGGGCGATTGGGCGCAGGTCAGCTACAAGGGCCAGATCGTAGCTGAGCCGGACTCTGAACCCATTACGGCTGAAGATTCTTTGATCGAAGTCGGAGGCGAGGACACCGTTCCGGCCCTCAGCGAGGCGCTGGTGGGCGCTAAAGTCGGCCAGGAGCTCAAGATCGAATTCACTTATCCGGCCGATTACGCCACCGAACGCCTGGCCGGCAAGCAGGTTGCCTACGACCTTGCGGTAAAGGCGATTAAAAAGCGTACCCTTCCCGAGCTCAACGACGAACTCGCCAAGGAGATGGGCAACTACGAAAACTATGCCGCATTCGAGGCCCGCTTCCGTGAGCACATCGCCGTGGCCAAGCGGAGCAGCGTCGAGAATCAGGCGCGCGAGCGGCTCTTCAAGGCCTATCTCGAGCGCTTCTCCTTCCCCGTTCCCGAGGTCATGGTGCAGGCTCAGATCGACACCCGCCTGGAACGCGGCCTGCGCGCCCTGGCTGCCCAGGGAATGACCCCCGACGCCATGCGTCAGCTCGACTTTAGCCGTCTCCGGGCGGCGCAGCGCGGTTCCGCTCTGGAAGAAGTGCGGATCGGCATGCTTCTGGACCGCATCGCCGAAGAAGAAAAGATTACCGTCACTGACGAGGAAATGGACCGCGAGATTCAAATCGCGGCATTGCAGTCCCGTGAGCCGGTCGAGGCCCTGAAGGCGCGGTTGAGCCAGGAGGGAGCTTTGTCCGGAATGCGGGAGCAACTCCGGCGCGAGAAAACTGCGGCCGTCCTGGTGGACCGGATGCCCGTCGAGAGCGCAAAATGATTCTTCACGTCTCCTGGGCTCCGGATGGCGCCCTAAAGTGAATCGGGACGAAGTTGGAAGTTGGAAGCGATAGATAGGAGCTGAAAAGCGATGGCATTGGTTCCAATGGTGGTTGAGCAGACGAGCCGGGGCGAGCGCGCCTACGACATTTACTCGCGTCTGCTGCGCGACAACATCATTTTCCTCGGTACTCCCATCGACGACCAGATCTCCAATCTCGTCGTTGCCCAAATGCTCTTCCTTCAGGGCGAGGACCCGGAAAAGGACATCTCGCTCTACATCAACTCACCGGGCGGTTCCATCACCGCCGGCCTGGCCATTTACGACACGATGCAGTTCATAAAGAACAAAGTGGTGACCTACTGCATCGGCCAGGCGGCGTCGATGGGAGCCTTTCTGCTGCTGGCCGGCGAAAAGGGCAAGCGCTTCGCCCTGCCCAACTCACGCATCCTCATTCATCAGCCCTCCATGGGAGGATTAAGCGGCCAGGCCACGGATATTGACATTCATGCGCGCGAGATTCTGCGCATCCGCGAGATCACAAACAACCTCATGGCCCGCCACACCGGCCAGCCCCTCGAGCGGATCGAACGCGATGTCGAGCGGGACTTCATCATGAACGCTCAACAAGCCAAGGAATACGGGATCGTCGACGAAATCATTGACCGGCCGCGCACGTAGTTGACCGGCGGGAAGCCGCGATAATTTTCGCCCAAGGGGGAGTACCCATGAAGACGCGCATTGGACCGGAAGAAGCCCTGCGCTGTTCGTTTTGCCATAAATCGCAGGATGCCGTTGCCAAGCTGATCTCCTCGCCCAGCGATTATCCCCGCGCCTACATTTGCGACGAATGCGTAGCTGTTTGCAATTCGATTCTCGAAGACGACCGCAGCGACGCGACTCCCGCCACAACAGCCGGCCATCTTCCAAAGCCCACCGAGGTCAAGGCCTTCCTGGACGATTACGTCATCGGCCAGGACCAGACCAAGAAGAAGCTCGCCGTCGCCGTTTATAACCATTTCAAGCGCGTGCAGATGAATCGCATGCGCAACAATGAAGTTGAGCTGGCCAAGTCCAACATCCTGCTCATCGGCCCCACCGGCAGCGGCAAGACCCTACTCGCCCACACTCTGGCCAAAGTACTCGATGTTCCCTTCGCCATCGTTGACGCCACTACGCTCACCGAAGCCGGTTACGTAGGCGAGGACGTCGAGAACATCATTCTCAAGCTATTGCAGGCCGCCGACGGCGACGTCACCCGTGCCCAGCAAGGCATCATCTACATCGACGAGATCGACAAGATCGGCCGCAAGGACGAAAACCCCTCCATCACCCGTGACGTTTCCGGCGAAGGCGTGCAGCAGGCCCTGCTCAAGATCCTCGAAGGCACCGTGGCCAACGTTCCGCCCCAGGGTGGCCGCAAGCACCCCCACCAGGAGTTCACCGCCGTCGACACCACCAACATTCTCTTCATTTGCGGCGGCGCCTTCGTGGGCCTGGAGCGCGTCGTCGGCCGCCGTGTGGGCAAAAAGGCGCTCGGCTTCAAGGTCGAGGAAGCCGACCAGGCCACCTCCCGCTCCCACCGCGACACAGAATTGCTGCGCCAGACAGAGCCGCAAGACCTGATCAAGTACGGCCTGATCCCCGAGTTCGTCGGCCGGCTGCCGGTTGTTGGCATTCTCGACGAGCTCGACGAAGCCGCGCTCGTCGAAATCCTCACCAAGCCGCGCAACGCCATCATGAAGCAATACCAGCGCCTCTTCGAGTACGAAAATGTGCGCCTCTACTTTACGCAGGAGGCCGTGGGCGCCGTCGCCCGCGAGGCCATGACGCGCAAGGTGGGCGCCCGCGGTTTGCGCATGATCCTCGAGGAGCTCATGCTCGATCTCATGTACCATCTGCCGTCGAACAAGCGGGTCCGTGACCTCGAAATCACCAAGGACATGGTGGAGCGCCGCGATCTTTCGCTCTGCCTGCTGGAAAAGGCGGGCTGACCGCCCCACCCGCGTCTTCAATTCAAGCTGTCATGCTGTGAGACAAAGGCCGCGCGATGCTCGGCCTTTGCAGATGATTGCGACTCCAGTGACCATCTCAACAGATTCCGTTTTCGAGCACTTCACAGCTTCTTATGGCTGCCGTCGCACATCGCCGGGCCGGCCGTGTGCTTGCACCCGCAGAAGTAGACTGTCTTTGATTCCGTTGCATCGTACTTGACCGGCGTAAACCCGCTGCCCTTGTGACTGCCGTCGCAGAACGGCTGGTTGGCGCTCTGCCCGCAGGCGCACCAGTAGTAACTCTTGCCCGCCTCGACCGCGACCGGGTAGGGGGCCTTCTGTGCAATCTTTACCTCTGTCATCGAACTTCTCCCTCCGATAGGCATCATAAAGGCTGACCCGCCGTGATCCAACCAATCGGGTTGCTTTGTCATGTTCCGTCGGTTCTTCAGTCTTGCCCCCTTCCATGCCCGCTCGTAATGCAACGCATCCACCCGGTTCGCTGTACAATGACCTGTTGAGGCTCTCGGCTGGCCCAAAAGAACGCATCCCGAACGGCAGTTTGAGCGTCCAATCCACAAGGTTTACCCATGTCGACGCCGCGCGAAAAATCCGAGTCACGCAAACTGCCCATGATGCCCATTCGGGATATGGTCATCTTTCCGTATATGATGACCCCCTTTGTAGTAGGCCGCGAATCGAGCGTGCGCGCCCTGGAAGAAGCTCTCAATGGGGATCGCAAAATCTTTCTGGCCACCCAGCACGACGCTTCCATCGACGAGCCCAAACCCAAGGACATCTACCAGGTCGGCTCCATCTGCAACATCGTGCAGAGCGTGAAGATGCCCGACGGCAACATCAAAGTCCTGGTCGAGGGCGTGGAGCGGGCCAAGTCCTTCGAGGTCAGCGATCGCGACGGCTTCTTCGTGGCCACGGTACGCGCCGGCAAATCACAGTTCGAGATGACTCCCGCCGTCGAGCAGCTGATGCAGCGCGTGACCACTCTGTTTGAAAACTACGTCAAGCTGCAGCAATCGCTCAATTACGAAACGATTATCGCCACGGTGCGCATGGACGAGCCGGCCAAACTGTCTGACACCATCGCCGCCAATCTGCAAATCGGCGTCGAAGAGAAGCAGGAACTGCTGGCCATTTTCGATCCCGCGGCGCGTCTGGCCCGGCTGGCCGACGTGCTCGACATCGAAATTGAGAAGCTCGATCTGGACCGCAACATTCAGTCTCGGGTCAAGCGCCAGATGGAGCGCGCCCAAAAGGAGTACTACCTCAACGAGAAGATCAAGGCCATTCAGAAAGAGCTGGGCCGCGGCGAAAAGAGCGAATTCGACGAACTGCGCAAGAAGATAGAAGCCGCCGGAATGCCGAAGGAGGTGCTCGAAAAGGCCATCGCGGAGCTGAAGAAGCTCGAGGCCATGCCGCCCATGTCGGCTGAGTCCACAGTAAGCCGCAATTACATCGACTGGCTGCTGGCGGTGCCCTGGAAGAAGCGCTCCAAGGAGACACGCTCCATCGACTACGCGGAAAAAGTACTGAACGAGGACCACTACGGCCTGGAAAAGATCAAAGAGCGCATTCTCGAATTCCTGGCTGTGCGCCAGTTGGTGAAGAACCCCAAGGGCTCCATCCTGTGCTTTGTCGGTCCTCCCGGAGTCGGGAAAACGTCGCTGGGAATGTCGATCGCAAAATCCACAGGCCGCAAGTTCGTGCGCCTCTCGCTGGGCGGGGTGCGCGATGAGGCCGAGATTCGCGGCCATCGCCGCACTTACATCGGTGCCATGCCCGGCCAGATCATCCAGCACATGAAGCGCGCGGGCACCAAGAATCCCGTCTTCCTGCTCGACGAGGTGGACAAGATCAGCTCGGATTTCCGCGGCGATCCGGCTTCGGCCCTGCTTGAGGTTCTCGACCCCGAGCAAAACGTCAGCTTCCAGGACCACTATCTGGACGTGGACTACGATCTTTCGCAGGTCCTCTTCGTGGCTACGGCCAACGTGCTGCATACTGTGCCGGCGGCCCTGCAAGACCGCATGGAGGTTCTCCGCCTGCAGGGCTACACCGAGCATGAAAAGCTTGAAATTGCGCGGCAATACCTGGTCAAGAAGCAGCGCGTTCAAACCGGCCTGAGCGAAAAGAACATCGCATTCAAAGACGAAGCGATCCTCGAGATCATCCGCAAATACACGCGCGAAGCCGGCGTGCGCAATCTGGAGCGCGAGATCGGCAACATCTGCCGCAAAGTCGCCCGCAAGGTCGTCAAAGCGGGGGCGAAGCACAAGGAAGAGGTCACCGCCGCAAAGGTCGCCGAGTTCCTGGGCGTGGCCAAGTTCCGCGATTCGGAAGTTCACGAAAAGAGCGAAGTCGGGCTGGTGACGGGCCTGGCCTGGACCGAAGTGGGCGGCTCCATCCTGACCACCGAGGTGCAGGTGCTCGACGGCAAGGGCAAGATGACCATCACCGGCCAGTTGGGCGACGTCATGCAGGAGTCGGCGCAGGCGGCGCTGGCCTACATCCGCAGCAAGGCGCAGGCGCTCGGCCTCAGCCGCGAGTTCTATCGCAACGTTGACCTACACCTGCACGTGCCCGAGGGCGCCATTCCCAAGGACGGGCCTTCGGCCGGCATCACCATGGCCACGGCACTTGCCAGCGCCCTGGCCAAGATTCCCGTGCGCCGCGACATTGCCATGACCGGCGAAATCACGCTGCGCGGCAAGGTGCTGCCCATCGGCGGGCTCAAAGAGAAGCTGCTGGCCGCCCTGCGCGCCGGAATCTTTGAAACCATCCTGCCCAAGGACAACGAAAAAGACGTGACCGAGCTGCCCGACAACATCAAGAACGCCATGAAGCTGCACTTCGTGGATTCGATGGATGAAGTGCTCTCGCTGGCTCTCGAGCGCCCCCTGCCCGCAGGCATAAACGTGCCGGAGACCATGCCCGCAGTGCCTCCCACCGAGATCTCATCCAATCTTGGCACGCCGCAGTAACGCGCACTAGCTTTGGGACGGCCAGTTCTACCACGGTGATGGCTGCCCCAGGTGCCTCGCTTTTGGGCATCTGGGAAACCACCTCACACGTCACAGCAAGCTGAAAAGCAAAAGGACTGAGGATTTGGCATATTCCTTCAGTCCCTTAGTCCCTCAGTCCCTGCCCTACATCACTTCGGGCACCAGAGCACCATGCGAGGTTTCTTCCCCAGCTCTTTCGTCAGCTCCTCCAGCGGGCCGACCTGAATCACGTTCGCCAGGCAATGATGGACGCAGGCCGGTTTGTGCCCTTTGCTCATTCGTCCTGCGCACAGCGAGCAGGTTTCCGTGGGAAAGGCAATGAACGAGAGGTAGGCCCGGTCGCGGGGTAGCTCCTGAACGATCTCGGTGACGCGCATTCCGCTCACGCCCGGGGCCCATCCATACTCCTGTGCGCAGGCCACTTCGCAGGCGTGGCAGCCCGTGCAGTACTCGTAGTCGATGAGCATTGCGTTCTTCGGCTTCTTGTCATGCATGGGCGATCTCCTCCGGACGGGCCTTATAGACTTTGCAGAGTCCGTGCTTGATGGGCGCTCCCAGGCCGTCTTTGCCCTGGTATCCGCTGGGGATCAGCTGATTGATGTTGGAGCGGAAGGCGCCATGCAGGGAGGGGGCTGCTCCCTCCTGCTCTGGGAACCACCAGCCATGCGCGGCCATCACCATCCAGTCGGGAACTTCCAGAGTGACCTTGGCCTTTTGGAGGCACTTGCCAAACCAGTTCTCCACCCAGACCCACTCTCCGGTGCCGATACCGAGCGAGGCAGCGGTCTTGGGGTTGATTTCGAGCGTTGGATCGGGGTCCAGCGCCCGCAACCAGGGAATCTGCCGATGCTCGGAGTTGTAAAGCACGGGCGACCGCCGGCCTGTGCAAAGGATCAGCGGGTACTCCTTCAGCTTTTCGGGCTGGGTGACGGGAGTAAACGGGGGTTCCTCGTGCAGCGGCATGGGCTCCAGATTCCAGCTTTCCCTGTGTGTGGAGTAAAGCTCGAACCGTCCCGAGGGAGTGCGGAAACCCGGCTTTCCGTCGTTCCGCAGAAGTCCCTTTTCGTGCCGGTGATAGGGAATGGTGGAAGTGCCTTCGGGCGGATAGGACCAGACCTTCTCCTGCAGTTCGTCATAGGTCAGACCGGAAGGCTTGATGATTTCATTGAAAAGCTGGTGAGGGTCATTCCACCGGAAGTGGGGATCGAATCTTTTGGCCAGCTCGAAGCCGATATCCAGATCTCCCTTGCACTCGCCGATGGTCAAAGCTCTATTCGACGCTTGCAGTGGCATCCACCACGAGCGGACGCCTTCTTTTTCGAGGAAGCTTGCCGCCGGTAGCACCACGTCGGCCATCTGCGTGGTGGGCGTGTGGAAGAGGTCCACGGCAACGATAAAATCGAGCCCGCGGAATGCCTCGAGCCACTTTTTCGGGTCCATAGACAAGCCGCCCAGAATGTTGCCCGCCGCGGTCCAGAGGCCCCTGATGGGATAAGGCTTCCCGCTGAGCATCTGCTCCAGAGTCACATCGGTCTGGGCGCGCTGGGTGAATTTTTTGAAAATCTGGTAGCGATCGGTGGCAATCCGCTTTTCGTCCATCTCCACGGTCGGAGAAATGACGCCGGGGCGTCCGGGAAGCGAGTATGCGGTCGCCTCATAGGCGGAGCGCACGATTACATTGCCGCCGGGGATCTCCAGGTTTCCGGTGATCGTCCACAGGCAGGCGATGGCATGCGCCGTGGGCGTCATGTTGGGGGTCATGTCGATGGGACAACCCCAGTGAATGGAGGCCGGCTTGGAGCGGGCGTAGAAATGAGCCGCTGCGGTGATCTGCTCGGCTCGAACTCCGGTAATCTGGGCCACGCGCTCCACCGGATATTGATTCACTTCGCGCCGAAAGGCCGCCCATACGGTCTCGCAGGCCACTGTCTGGCCGCCGGCCAGCGTCACCTCGCAATGGCCGTCGACCATTGGCTTGACTCCGCTGTGGGCAAAGGTCTGCTTTTTCACATCCCACACGGCGCTGCTCTGGGAGTTCTTGTCCCAGACCACAAAGTTCTCCGCCGAGCCGCTTTCGATCAGTTCGTTTTCGCGCAGCAGCTTGCCGGTGTCGGTACGGATCAGATGTGGCGCATTCGTCCACTGCTTGACGTAGGTGTGGTCGTAAAGATCGTCGTTGATGATGACATTCAGGAAGCCCATGGCCATGGCCGCGTCGGTACCCGGGCGTAGCCGCAGCCAGTGCTTGGCCCGCGACGAAAGCCAGGTAAGCCGCGGGTCCATGGAGATAATCTTCGTGCCCCGCTTCATCATGTCCACAATCCAGTGGCCAAAGAGATTGTCAGGGCACGAATTGGGAAGGCTATAGCCCCAGAGCACGATGCACTCCGGGATCTTGAAGGCGGGATTGTTCATCCGGTCGGGGAAGAACTGCCCCGCATCGAAGACCATGTAGTCGCCCTGCACCATCTGGCAGACTGAAACCCGCGGAAAATAGCAGGAGTTGCCCGACAGCGCGAACATCACATTCGGGCTGCCGTAGGCGTAGGCCAGCATCGAGAGCCACGGGTAAATGTCTCGGCCCGTGCCTGCTGCAAAAACCATGCTCTCGGGGCCGTATTCTTCGCGGATCTTCTTCATCCGCGCCTCGATCAGATCGAGCGCCTCATCCCAGCCGATCTCCTGCCACTTCGCTTCCCCGCGCTCTCCCACGCGCTTCAGAGGCTTGGTGAGCCGGTCCGGATGGTAGACGTACTGGGTCATGGCCAGGACGCGGGCGCATAACCGCCCCTGGTTCCACGGGTGATCGGGATCTCCCTCAACCTTCAGGAGTTTCCCGTCTTTAACATGGGCAATAATTCCGCAGCCGCCGTGACAGCCCGGTCCCCCGGACCATCCGCTGGTGCGGATCTTTTTCACCTGGTGTTCCGTCATCGTTTTAGCGATTCCTATAAAACTAATCCTATAACAATCTGTATGATTCCAAAAGAGATTGCTCTCACCCAATCCTATGACAATGTATATGATTCCAAAAGAGATTGCTAAAATTGCGCCTAAAAATGAGGCGGCTTTACCGTATGACGGTATAAGACAAAACGGAGGAACGTATGACGGTATAAGACAGATGACGGTATAAGACAGAACTGGAACGAGTTTCGTGCGAGGTGCTTAAGGTGGAACTTCTCGCATGGTCAGTCACCCAGTTCGATCGGACACGGACGGGAAGCTACGCTTGTTACGCTTCCGCGCGAGAGCGCACTATCGCATGTACCGGTCGAAGAACGCAAAGATCTTCTTCATGTTTTCGTCGCCGCTGAAGGCGTCGCCGCCGCCGTGGCCGCCCTCGGGGAATAGCACAATTCCAACGTTGTCCCTGCCGATGGCGGCCAATAGCTTTTCCGCCAGGCTCGTTGCCTGCATGTAGGAGACGGAATTGTCGACGAGGCCATACTCGATCAACTGCGGCGCGGATTCTTTGCTGATGTAGGTCTCCGGATTGGCAGCTTTCGCCTTTTCGGGGACGGTCTGGACGGCCCCGCCCACCACTTTCGATTCCGGGCCGGCGGCGTCGTTATGCGCAGCAAAATTCGAGAATCCTGCCGCGATCAGCTCGTCGTCCATCGTCAGAAAATTGATGGGACCGGAGACATTAAGGGCTGCCTGCACGCGGCTCGACTGATTCGCATTCCCCAGGCTTGCATCGTCAAACTGGCTCACGCCGTTCGAGGTTCCCATCATCGCCGCAAGATGCCCGCCGGAGGAGCTTCCCCACACGCCGATCTTCTGCGTGGCGAGCTGGTATTTGGCTCCGTTCGCCCTGAGCCAGCGGATCGCTGCCTTCACGTCGAGGATCTGCGCCGGGAAGAGTGCCTCCTTACTGAAGCGATAGTTGACGCTGACCACCGCGTATCCATGCTTGATCCCATTCTTCAGCACCGGCTCAATCTCTTGCGAGCGCTTATCGGAGACGCCCCATCCGCCACCGTGAATGTAGACGAGCACCGGAAACGGGCCGCTGCCTTCGGCGGGCAGATAAATATCGAGCTTCTCTTTTTCAGACTTGTCCGCATAGGCAAGGTCGAGCCACTTGCGAGTGTAGGCGCTCACATCCATCGGCGGAGGTTGAGGCGGCGTTCCCGTGGGCCAGGTGGCAGGACCGCCGCCGGCTTGTGCACCTGCTCCGCCCGGCCCTGCCGCACCACCGCCTGGCCCTTGCTGTTGCGCGAAAGCAGTCTGCGTGCAAAGTACTGAAAAAGCAAAAACCATCCATAAAATCGCCGATGCCCAAAACTTCTTCATTGTGGTTCCCTCTTGGTTCATTGCGGTTCCCTCTTGGATAAATTTGCGAAAACGCACGCCCCAGCGAGACTTCGATTGCGGTGGCGCCCCCGTAGCGCACCCCGCGCCGATCGCCCGAGCCAACCGCAACATCCTAACATGTGCGACTGCCGATCAGGGCCAAGCATCCAAGAGCCAAGCGGAAAACGTTGCTTTTGAAGGAGAAACAGATGAATGTGGTTCTTTATGGAGCGACAGGCCGCGTGGGGCGGCGGGTTCTGAACGAACTGCTGGCGCGGGGGCATCAGGTGACCGCGGTGTGCCGCCATCCCGTGGACCTGCCCGCGAACGTGGAGACGAAAATTGACGACCTGAGCGACGCCGATCGAATTGCGGAAATCACTCGCGGAGCGGATGCCGTGGTGAGCGCCTACGCTGCGCCGCGCGACGACCGCGAGCAGATGCTCGACGTAACAACACGGCAGATCGAGGCGGTGAAAAAAGCCGGCAACCCGCGGCTGATCATGGTAGGCGGTGCAGGATCGCTGGAAGTGCGGCCAGGCGTCACGGTGCTGGACTCCGGCACGCTTCCGGATGCATGGAGGCCCTCTGCGGCCGCTCACGCCAAGGCCCTGAATTTGCTGCGGGAATCCGATGTTCCATGGACCTATTTCAGTCCCGCGTTCTATTTCGAGCCGGGTGAGAGGACGGGGAAGTTCCGGCTGGGCAGAGATGGCCTCGTCTCCGACGAAAGCGGAAAGAGTCGGATCTCAATGGAAGACTATGCGATCGCTCTGGTGGACGAACTGGAAAAGCCCGCTCATGTGCGGGCGCGTTTCACCATCGGGTACTAGGCTCGCAGGGACCTCGGCGCGCCAACCCAACAAGCAAAAACCGGCGTCCCTCGGCGGGACAGCAGCAATCCTGCTATCGGCGCCTGCGATTCGCCGAATCCGGACGACCACCTGCGACAGATGTGGAAATAGGGGATAATAGAAATACTTGAACGCAAAATTCATCTTGGCGAGAGCTTTCCCATTTCTTCGCCGCGGAAGAAAATTGTCCCGCCAGGGGAAAACGGCGTAACGATGTTGGTCGACAATCATAACCGGCGAATTAACTACCTGCGCCTTTCAATCACGGACCGCTGCAATCTCCGCTGCCTGTACTGCGTTCCCCACTACGATGTAACCGGGAAAAGCCAGAGCCGCATCCTGCCCTACGAGGACCTTTTCCGGCTGGCGCGCGAATCGGTCACGCTTGGGATCAGCAAGATTCGCGTCACCGGCGGCGAGCCGCTGGTGCGGCCGGGAGTGGTCGAGTTCCTGGAACGGCTCGCCCGCATCGAGCCTGCGCCGGAACTGGTGCTGACCACCAATGGAATCTTATTGAAGAAACTGGCGGGCCCCCTGCGGAAGGCCGGGGTGAAGAGGCTGAATATCAGCCTGGATTCTCTGCGGCCCGAGGTTTTTAAGAAGATTACGGCGGGCGGGGAGTTGAAGCGGGTGCTGGACGGAATCGACGCCGCCCAGGAGGCCGGTTTCCCTCCGCCGCAGATCAATGTTGTGCTGCTGCGCGGCGCCAACGAGGGCGAGATCGGGGATTTTGCCACACTGGCGGCCGAGCGGCAGCTAAGCGTGCGGTTTATCGAGTACATGCCGGTTTCCGGCGATCAAAACTGGCGTTCTCTCTATGTGCCCAATGATGAGGTGATTGCCGCTTTGCAGCGGGATCATCAGCTCACGCCGATCACGAGCATGGACGGCGCCGGACCGGCGCATTATTTCCAGCTTGACGGCGGAAAAGCAAAACTGGGCTTCATCAGCCCTATCTCGCATCACTTCTGCGCAAGTTGCAACCGTATCCGCATCACCGCAGACGGGCATGCCCGCGGATGCCTGATGTCGAATGAGACCACCGATCTTGTGCCGTATCTGGCGCGCGGCGACGAAGCGATAAGGGAGATTCTTACCGCCATCATTCGCAAGAAGCCGCTGAAACATGACGCGCCGGAAACCGTGATGGCGCAGGGATGGGTGCCGATGTCGGCAATTGGCGGCTAGAGCAAAACCCGAGCAGGGGCATTCCGAGGTTTTGCCGTAGAGCAGTTCCCCCGGCTTCCGCCCCCTTGCAGAAGCTGGAAAGAGTGGCCAAGTCTCACGGGCCGCTGGACAATCGTTTCTTTTAGTGTGGCGACGTGGTACCGCTGCCTGGGCACGGGCAGGGGCGCCGCGCGCCGTGAATTGTGTGTTTCACAAGCAGAAAGTGGAAGGAGAAAATGAAGAAGTCAATTTCATGCGCAAATGCTGTGGAAATGATTCCCGAAGGCGCCTCGATTATGATGGGCGGCTTCATGGGTGTGGGTTCGCCGCACCGGCTGATCGATGAGCTGGTGAGGCAAAACAAACGCAATCTTACGATCTATTGCAACGATGCCGGGCGTCCGGGCATCGGTACCGCGAAACTTGTCGATGCCAAACTGGTGAAGAAACTGGTTGCCACGCACATCGGGCTGAATCCCGAGGCGCAACGCCAGATGGTGGCCGGCGAAATGGAAGTGGAGTTGATTCCGCAGGGAACCTTTGCAGAGCAGATCCGCGCGGGCGGCTACGGCCTGGGCGGCATCCTGACCGCCACAGGCATCGGCACGGTTGTGGAGGAAGGCAAGCAGAAGGTGGAAGTAGATGGCAAGACCTTCCTGCTGGAAAAACCTTTGAGAGGGGATTTTGCGTTGATCGGCGCGCACCGGGCCGATTACCGCGGCAACCTCGAATACGCGCTAACGGCGAGAAACTTCAACCAGGTGATGGCGATGGCGGCCGACGTTGTGATAGCCGAGCCACATGAAATCGTTCCAGTGGGCGTGATTCCGCCCGACAATGTGGCAACCCCATTCGTCTGCGTACACCACTTCGTAGAAAGGACACAAACCTATGGACGATAAAACGATTATCGCCAAGCGCGTGGCGCTGGAACTGAAAGATGGAACGCTGGTGAACCTGGGCATCGGCTTGCCCACTACCGTGCCCAATTATCTTCCGCCGGGAATCGAGGTCTTCTTCCAGTCGGAGAACGGCATTATCGGTATGGCTACCAGGCCCGAGGAAGGCATGGAGACTTTGGCTCTGACAGACGCGGGCGGCGGTTTTGTGGCCGCGATTCCCGGCGCTTGCTCTCTTGATAGCACCTTGTCTTTCGGCCTGATCCGAGGGGGACATCTGGATTTGACCGTGCTCGGCGGTATGCAGGTCGACGAAAAGGGGCTGCTCGCCAACTGGATGATTCCGGGGAAAATGGTGCCTGGAATGGGCGGGGCCATGGATATTGTGAACGGCGCCAAGCGCGTGATCGTAGCCATGACCCACACCGCCAAGGGCAAACCGAAGATCCTGAAGAAATGCACGCTTCCGCTGACGTCGGCGCGGCGCATCAGCCTGATTGTGACCGAAATGGCCGTGATTGAGCCCACCGATGAGGGCTTGGTCTTGCGTGAGGTGGCCCCCGGAGTCACAAAAGAACAGGTGATCGCCGCCACCGAGGCAAGGCTGATTGTGCCCGACGAAGTGCGGGTCATGCCGATCGGCGAGGAAGTTGCAGCCTAGGACCGCCTTGGTGTGAATTGGCGCCCCACCCCGGGGTCCCCATGGACAGGTCCTCGTCCATGGGGTGGAGCCTCGCCGTCCGTCACGGCGGATTTTTTTGGGCCAGGGTGGGATCCAAGATGGCCCGCAAAACTACCCGTGCCCCATCCATCGCGCGGCCTTTTGCGCGATGGGTGGGAAACCACAAGACTCGAATGGCCCGCCAACGCGGGCCGTTCTGCATTCCAAAAAAGTCTTAGAATCAAAGTAGAAATTACGGATTGGATTTACCTGTGAAGGAAGAAGACGCAGAAGCCGAGATCGTCATCGCCGCAACCGACGCGACGATGAAGGATATGCTGGCTCAGACCGCGGCGATGCACAAGCACCTGTGCCCGCGCCAGGTTCTCGGCGTTCGGATGGGAATCGTTGCCGCGGGGCTATTTCCCTTCGAATTGCCCCAGAAGAACAAGCGCCTGCTTGCCTTTGTCGAAGCCGACGGCTGCTTTGCCGACGGCGTGAGCGTGGCCACCGGATGCACGCTGGGCCACCGCACCATGCGCCTGGCCGACTATGGGAAGGTGGCTGTCACCTTTGCCGATACCCAGACCGGGAGAGCATTGCGCCTTTCGCCGCTGGCTGGCGTGCGCAAGCTCGCTGCCGAGGCTGCTCCGGAGACTGCCAACCGCTGGCAGGCACAGCTGGCCGCTTATCAGACGCTGCCGGCAGAGCAGATGTTCCGCATTCAGGAAGTGCGCCTCAATCTGGATCTTGCCTCGATTGTGGGCAAGCCCGGCCAGCGCGTTTCATGCGCCGAATGCGGCGAGGAAATTCTGAACCAGCGCGTGGTGGAGAAGGATGGGCGGTCGCTTTGCATGAGTTGCGCCGGCGAGGGCTACTGGAGCGTGATCGAGTAGCCCGCTGGATTTGTACCGCCGGCTTCCAAGCCGGCTGTAGCGCGGACGTCCTCGTCCGCGCTCGAATAGCAACTAAAATCGGCGTTGTCATTCTGAGCGCAGGTCGCCGCAAGCGACCGAAGCGAAGAATCCGCGGTTGTTCTTCACCTCAAACTGCTTGCACAACAACGCAAAGCAACCGCAGATCCCTCACTTCGTTGGGGATGACAGTTCGATCTCAAACTTGTAGCCGAATCTGCGCGTGTTGTCGATGTACCGCAGCCACGAAGGGGTAAAGCAGTAGAGGGCGCTGCGGCCGATGGCAAGAGCGAATAGATTGCCCAGTTGAAAGCGCTCGCAGTAGTCCCTCGTAATGGATTCGCGCAGCGGCTTGGCGGCGACAATGGCCGCAGAACCCTGCATCTCGATGCCCTGAATCTGCCGCCAGCTTTCGACTTGGCGAAAGACCGCTACTGAAGCCCGCGGATTGCGCGCCAGATTTTTGCTGTGCAGGCTCGACCGGGATGAAAACCAGTAGAGGCGCAGCGCGTCGTCTGCCAGATAAAACAGCGGCGTCGTGCGCGGCGTGGAGTTCTCATCCGCCGTGGCCAGCGCCAGAGTGGTCTGGCTCAAGACGAGCAACCGGACGCGTTCGAGCTTGGCTTTCATGCGTGATCGTTCAATGTTACTGACCGTCCGAATTCGTTATGCGGCGAGGAAAGCAAATGGGTGCCCCAGGTCTCGTCCGCCGCGGCGGAGAGACCTGGGAACGAGAGACTTAAGTGAAGGGTGGGAAGGCCTACTGCTTCTTCCCTTCCAGCTCGTCAGCCAGCTTGTCCGCCCCGTAAATTTTGCGCAGTCCCTCGATCATTCCCGCCGAGTGAACGGCGACGGCGCGGTTCTTGGTTCCGTCATAGACGTAATCGCCCGCCAGCGACTCGATGTTGCCGTCGAAAATGAGTCCCACCAGCTCGCCCGCGCGGTTGACCACCGGCGAGCCGGAGTTGCCGCCGATAATGTCGCCCGTCGAGACGAAGTCGAAGGGCGTTGCGAGGTCCAGCTTGCCCAGCGCCGCCTGCTCCTTGGGTGTCAGATCGAAGGGCGACTTGTCGCTGAAGCTGGCAGCGCGGTCGTAAAGACCATAGAAGGTGGTGAAGGGCGGCGCCTCGGTGCCGTTGTAAGGGAACCCGGCGACGGTTCCGTAGCTGAGGCGCAGGGTAAACGTGGCGTCGGGATACGCGTTCTTCCCATAGACGAGGAAGCGCGCCTTGCCCAGCGCCTCACCGGCGGGAGTCAGCACGCTCAAATACTTGTCTCGGTTGCGAATGTAGGTGGCGCGAGAGATGGGATCCACGCGGCGAGCGGCCACGATCATGGGATCGGTGGAAGCCGCGACCGCGGCCTCGCCGCCATCGATCAGCGACTTGCGGAAGGCCGCGTCAGTGAGCTTTGTTCCGTCCACCAGAGCCGCGACCGTCTTGTCCGCGTCGCCGCCCTGCAAAATGGCCTGGATCCACTCATCGTTCGTGCCCAGCTTTTCCTCGGCAAGTTTCAGATCCGCCGACATATAGAGCTTCTCGGAGGCGGCGTAAACCTTGGCCGGCGAGAGCAGTTGCTGCATCAGGGAATCCAGCCCGGCCGAGTAGTACGTTGGCAGCCGCTCGCTGTCGGGCTTCTTGACCTCTGCCACGTATTGCACGATCTCGAGCGCGAAGGTGAAGAGCTGGCTGTCGGTGTGGCGGAAGACCCGCTTGGGAATTTCGGGCTTCATCTGCTCCTCGACGCGGGCGATCGCGTCCCAGGCGCCGCCGTATTGTTTTTGCCACTCGGGATTGGCTGCCACTTTGGCGCGGAAATCGGCCTCCTCGGCCTGCTTCTTTCCGAGGATCGCCTTGTCTGAAAGGGCCTCCGCGCGGCCCACGTAAACCTTCAGGCTGTTCTGCAGGTAAAAGATGTCGCTGCCCACCAGTTGCGCGTTCTCCGGGCTCTCTGCGGCAAATGCCTGCAAGGCCGCGATGCGCCGTTGCAGATACTCGGTTACCGCGGGAATGACCACATCTTTGGTCATCACCAGCTGCGCCATCGTGTCCTGCCGGGAAGTCGAACCCGGATGGCCTGAGATAAAGATCAGCTCGCCTGGCGCAGCGCCCTTCGCGCTCCACTTCAGGTAATTTTCGGTGTGCAGCGGCTTGCCGTTCTCGTAGACGCGGAACAGAGCCATGTCGAGGTCGTAGCGCGGATAGGTGAAGTTATCCGGATCGCCCCCGAAGAACGCCGCCTCCTGCTCGGGCGCGAAGACCAGCCGCACGTCGGTATACGCCTTGTAGCGGTAGAGCCAGTACTCGCCGCCGTTGTAAAAGGACACGACGTCGGAGCGCAAACCGGTCTTGTCCTTGCTCTCTTTCTCGATCGCCGCGATCTCGGCCTGCTGCGCCTTGAGAGCCTGCGCCTCGTTTTGGATTCCCTTCGCCGCTCCGGTCACCCGGGCGGTTACATTCTCCATGCTCTCCAGCACGTTGATCTCGAGATCGGGCGACTTCATCTCCTGGTCTTCGGTCGCAGCATAGAAGCCGTTGGTCACGTAATCGTGCTCCGGCGTCGAATTCTTCTGCAACTGGAAGCGCGCCACATGGTGATTGGTCAGCAGCAGCCCGTCCGGGCTCACGAAAGACCCTGACCCGCCATCGTTCAGGCGCACGCTCGAAAGCCGCAGGTGGTCGAGCCACTCCTGCGAGGGATGGAAGTTGTACTTTTCCGCCAGTTGCTTCACGGGCGGATTGTCATAGGTCCACATGCCCTCTTCGGCACGAATAGTGGGCACTGCGGCGGCCAGCAGCAGGACGGGGAGCAGAACGGCAAAACGAATTCTCCGGGTAAACATCATCATCCTCACGTCGGGCATTCACGCGTCGCTGCGCGGCGCGAGCGATCTTTTCCCGCTCAAACCGGCCTCGCTCGCGATCTGCGATTCCGTTCACCATCATACCCCGGCTGCTGTTGGTATGACCATTTGCCATCCCTTCCGTCTAAGTGTCCGTAACTCCCACATCGCAACGAGGTTATTTGGAGATGAAAGTTCGCTCGCTCCGCCGCATAACTGCGCCCGGGATCCTCGCGCTTGTCACAATCTTCGCCGCCGGCTGCAATTCCGGCCTCTCCAGCAGTTCATCCGGCCCCACCGCCACAAGCACCTCCGTCTCCTCTTCTTCAGGCTCGACGACGGTGAATTCCAGCGTCACGCTCACGGCCTCGGTCTCGCCTTCCGCGGCCGCCGGCACGGTGACCTTCACCGATACGACCACCTCAACAACCCTTTCGAACTGCTCGAGCGTTTCAGTGAGTTCGGGCACGGCCACATGTCAGGCGTCATTTAGCAGCAGCGGGAGTCACACGATCAGGGCCGCGTTCACTCCCACCGATTCGTCCACCTATGCATCGAGTTCGGGAACAACGAACATTACCGTCTCCCGGACCGCGACCACGACTACGCTGGCAACGGATCTGACCAACAACACGGCCACCACAGGGACCGGCTTCACGCTGACGGCCACGGTCTCATCGGCGTCGGCCACGGGCACAGTGACCTTCTACAACGGCTCAACTTCGCTGGGAACCGGAACGCTCAACAACGGCACGGCTACCCTGCCCGGCGTCAGCTTCCCAGCTGCCGGCACGTACGCGCTCACGGCGGTCTATGGCGGCGATACCACCACCTACGCCAATAGCACTTCGAACGCGGTCAACGTCACCGTCAACGCCTCGGGCGCCGGCGCCACCACGATTGCGGTAAGCGCGGCATCCGGCTCCAGTTCCTCCAACTCCAATCTCACAGTGAATGCCGGGGCCACGGTCACGCTGACGGCAACGGTCTCGCCGTCGCCCGCCAGCGGCACGGCAGCCACCGGCTACGTCGAGTTTTTCGACTCGGGCAACGCCATCACCTGCGCGAATACTTCGAGCACCAGTGCGGCGCTGAGCTCGGGCACGGCCACCTGCACCACCTCCTTCAGCGGCGCCGGCAGCTCGCACCCGGTCACCGCCAACTACCTCGGCGACGAGAACTATGCCGAGAACAGCGCGTCGAATACCGTCGAAATTACGGTGGCCTCGGTCACGTCCACCATCGCGATCAGCGTTTCGCCCTCGGAAACGACCGCCGGCAGCGGCGTTGGCCTGGCCGCCATCGTCACACCGGTAGGAACGACCGGCAGCGTCGATTTCTACGACGTAACCACCTCGACCGACCTGGGCTCTGCTACTTTGAGCGCGCAATCGGTGGCCGCGCTGACTACCACCGCTCTTACAACCGCTGGCACCCACACGATCAGGGCTACTTTCGGCTCCGACACCGCTACGGGTACGGTGAAGATCGACGCAGCCACCGGCTCGGCTGCCGTCGTGACCTCGTTTACTTCTAGCAACTCCGCCTGCGGCTATACCACGGATGGCGCGACCGGCGCCAACGTGCTCACCACGGGCACATTTATCACGACCGGTCATTCCTATTCGACCTCGACCGCCAACCAAAACGCGATCTGCGTTCAGGGCACAAATGCCTACCTGACGCTGATTAATCCGACCGTTACCAAGTCAGGCAACACCACGATCGACGGCGATTCCAGCTTCTACGGCTTGAACGCCGCGGTGCTGGATTACAACGGCGGCAATCTCACCGTCGACGGCGGGGTTTCCAGCGCCGACGTCAGCAGCCTGAGCAGTTCGAACAGCACCATCTACTCCAGCGGCAACGGCGGCAACATGATTTACGCCTACGGCACCGGCACAGCCACGGTGAGCAATGCCACGCTTTACGGAACCGCCGGCAACAACCACGGCGTCTACGCCTCCGGCGGCGGCACCATCGTAGCCAACAACGTAACGGCTCACTCGACCGGTGAAACCAGTTCGATCATCGCTACCGATAAAGGCGGCGGCACGATCGTCGTCAACGGCGGCTCCTACGAAGTAGAATCCGGCCATACCTCCGCCGTCTACTCGACCGGCACGATCACCGTGAACAACGCCACTCTCTACAACGTGGGCGGGGAGGCGGTGGGTATTGAAGGCTCCAACGTCGTTTATCTGAACAACGTCACCATGACCGCCGATAGCACCGTCGATCACCGTGGTGTCTTCCTTCTCCAGAGCATGTCTGGTGACGCCATGAACGACGACTGCGGCGACAAGGGCGACTGCCTCCAAATGAACGGCGGTTCGTTCACTTTCAACGACACAACCAGCAGCAACTCCGATCCCGCCAACAACTGCGCGGCATTCGATGTTTTCAATCAGACCTCGTGGGTCACGCTGACCGACGCGACCATTACCAACAAGTGCGGGACTCTGCTGCTTTCGTCTTATAACAGCGGCTGGTATAACGCGGGCGTCACCTATTCCAGCACCTCAGGCCTGGGCAAGGCGCACTTCTACGCCTATGGCACCGACCTGACCGGCGACGTCACTGTGGGCTATGGCTGCACAACCAACTCCTCGTGCGCCGCGCGCGACACGCTCAGCACGGCCGACATTTACCTCTACAAAGACAGCGCGAGCAACGGCTCGGCGTTGACCGGCGCCGTCAACACCCATAACACCGGCGGCGGCACCACGCTGACCATGGATGCGGCCTCAACCTGGACCGTGACCGGCGTCTCGTATCTGAAGACGCTCACCGACGCCGACACCACCTACTCCAACATCACCTGCCAGAGTCCCTCTTCCAACTGCGTCTATGTGAACGGAACCGCGATCAAGTAAGCCGACCCGCTGAGCGCGAACTTTCGGGCCGCATCGTCAAATCGAGCGATGCGGCCCTTAACGCTGATCCGCCGTCCCGCTGACTCGCTGCTTTTACGGCTGCGGCACCACCAGCACCTCCACGCCGCTAGCTGCGTCCTTCTGGTGGAAGATCGTCTCGGTGGCCTTTTGAAAATCCTCGGGCTTCGCGTAGGGAATGTCGGTGAAGGTCTGCGGATTGCGGTCGGTGAGCGGAAACCAGGAGCTCTCGACCTGCACCATGATCCGATGACCGCGGCGGAAGGTGTGAAAGACATCCGGCATGGTGAAATCGATCTCAGTCTCCTTGCCCGGCACGAGCGGCTCGGGCTTCTCCCAGCTCGTGCGGAACTTGGCGCGGAAGGGCTCGCCGCGCACAAGTTGCTCGTAGCCGCTCATGTGCAGCGGCGGCGCGTCCAGGATGTGCTTGGTGCCGGATAGTGAGGGGTCAGGATCGGGAGTGTCGTCCGGATAGACATCGATCAGTTTCACGTCGAAGTCCGAATCGGTGGCCGTGCTCGCGACCTTCAAATGCGGCGACACAGGCCCTGCAATGGTGACGTCTGCTTCGAGCGGATCGGTCTCGTAAGTCACGACGTCGGGGCGGCTGAAGGCGAAGCGCTGATCGTCGACCATGTACCGCTGCGGAACCGTATCTGTGGTGTAGCCGACGAACGGCACTGGATGATTCGGATCGCTCAGGTACTCGTCAGTACTCTTTGCTTCCCCCGGTGGGTCGAAGCTCAGCATGCGGCCAGCGTGGAAGTAGAGCGTTTTGCTCGCAGCCGCTTTCGGAGGCCACTCGCTGTACTCGTGCCAGACGTTGGTCCCGGTTTCGAAGACGACGGCCGTCTTCGGAGCCTCGCCCTTGCCCTTCAGGTAGTGCTCGAAAAAGGGAAATTGAATCTTCTCCTGAAAGTATTGGCTGGTTTTGGCGTTGAATTTTACGTCGCCCAGATGGTCGCCATCGTTGCGCGTCCAGCCTCCGTGCACCCACGGCCCTTCGACCAGCGTCGCCGGAGTCTGCGGGTTGAAATTGCGAATCGCATTGAAAGTCCGGTACGGCCCCTCCAGATCCTCGGCGTCGAACCAGCCGCCCACCACCAGCACCGCGCACTTCACGTTCTTCATGTGCCGCGAGAGGTCGCGCTGCTGCCAGTAAGCGTCGTAGGTGTCGTGACGGAACTGGTCGTCGAAGAGCCAGTTCGAGCCTTTGAGGTAGTTCGTCTCAAGATTTGCCAGGTTGCCGGCATCGAGGAGGAACTTGTATCTGTCCTTTGTTCCGGGGCTGAAGGCGACTTGCGGCTCTGTCGATTCCGGATTTTTCTGCGGATAGAAAAAGCCCCCGTAGAAATCGAAGCCCGCGGCCAGCATGAATGCCCCGCCATGGTAGGAGTCGTCGCCCAGGAAAAGGTCGGTCATTGGCGCCTGCGGACTGGCCGCCACCAGGGCAGGATGGGAGTCAATGATGGAGGCCGAGGTGTAGAAGCCTGGATAGGAGATGCCCCAGATCCCCACCTTTCCGTTATTGTTGGCTACGTGCTTCAGAAGGAACTCGATGCTGTCGTACGTGTCCGAGGAATCGTCCACATCCCTGGGGGATTTCTTGACGTCGATGTGCGGGCGCATTTCCACGAACTCGCCCTCGCTCATCCAGCGTCCGCGGACGTCCTGGTAGACGAAGATATAGCCTCCCTTCTGGAACTCCTCCGAGGGGCCCAGGCGCGAGGGGTACTGGTCCTCGCCGTAGGGAGCCACACTATACGGTGTCCGCTCCATCAGCATCGGATACGGTCCAGCATCGGTGGGAAAAGCCTCGGGCTTAGGCACGTAGACGGCGGTGAAGAGCCGGGCGCCATCGCGCATCGGAATGCGGTACTCGTATTTCGTGTAATGCGAGCGCACGAACTCGTCTTTGGGGGCTTCGGGCGCTGCCTGCTGCGCCCGCGCGCCCCACGAGACGAATGCCGCTGCCAGAACCGCGATAAGTTGCCAAAAGTGACGCATTTCCCTTCCCTTCCCTGTCCCTTCCCGGTCCAACTTCTTTAAGAAAGCAGCATAAATCAGTGACGGGCAGGCGCCAAACTGCATCGGACCCGGCCCGTCTGCCTTCGTCTTTCCACCCCTAATTTTAGAATCATTATGCAATCCTTATGGGCGATCCGCCCCCGGCGGTTTACCCTACTTCTAACAGCTTCGAAAATGCCGCCCAACTGCTGGTATCCAGGCGGCATGCGCCCGGAGAAATGCAGAGCATGCAGTCCGGGCGAATTCTCTTGCCGCCCGGGCCGATCCTCGACAGGCTGAGCCGGTGGGCGATAGAATTTTTTCAACCGGTAAAACGTACTTTGCGCAGCGATGAAGTTCAATCCAACTGACTGACAGGAGAAGTACTATGCCTCGCACCCCTGAAGATGTAAGGAAACTAGCCAAAGATGCCGGCGTAAAAATCGTCGATCTGCGGTTTGTCGACCTGCCCGGCATGTGGCAGCATTTTTCGATTCCCATTGAGGACCTCGACGACGATCTGTTCAGCGAAGGCATCGGCTTCGACGGTTCAAGCATCCGCGGATTCCAGCAGATTCAGGAAAGCGACATGCTGCTGATCGCCGATGCGGACTCGGCGCGGGTCGACCCGGTCCTCTCGATTCCCACAATCGACATTATCTGCGACGTGCAGGATCCGATCACCCGCAAGCCCTACAGCCGCGACCCGCGCTACATCGCGAAGAAGGCTGAAGCTTATCTGAAGAGCACCGGCATCGCCGATATCAGCTACTGGGGCCCGGAAGCTGAGTTCTATATGTTCGACAGCGTCCGCTACGACCAGAACGCGCAGAGCGGCTACTACTACATCGACTCCCGCGAGGGCGTGTGGAACACGGGCCGCGACGAGAATCCGAACCTCGGCTACAAGATCCGCCACAAGGAAGGCTACTTCCCGGTTCCGCCCTCGGACCAACTCCAGGACATCCGCTCCGAGATTCTGCTCACTCTGATGAAAGTGGGCATCAAGGTGGAAGTGCAGCACCACGAAGTGGGAACCGCCGGCCAGGCTGAAATCGACATGCGCTTCGGGCCGCTGACCCAGATGGCCGACAACCTGATGTGGTACAAGTACATCATCCGCAACATCTGTAAGAAGCACGGCATGACGGCCACCTTCATGCCCAAGCCTCTGTTCGGCGACAACGGCAGCGGCATGCACGTGCACCAGAGCTTGTGGAAGGGCGACACCAACACCTTCTTCGATCCCAAGGGCTACGCCCTGCTGAGCCAGACGGCCAAGTGGTACATCGGCGGCCTGCTGAAGCACGCACCGGCACTGCTGGCCATCGCCGCGCCCACGACGAACTCCTACCGCCGCCTGGTGCCCGGCTACGAAGCCCCGGTGAACCTGGCCTACTCACAGCGCAACCGCTCGGCGGCCTGCCGCATCCCGATGTACTCGACCAATCCCAAGGCCAAGCGCATCGAGTTCCGCTGCCCCGATCCTTCCACTAACCCCTACCTCTGCTTCCCGGCGCTGCTGATGGCGGGTCTTGACGGCATCAAGAACAAGATCGATCCCGGCGAGCCGATGGACATGGATCTCTACGAGCTCGAGCCGGAAGAGCTGAAGAAGATCAAGAGCACGCCCGGATCGCTGGGCGAGGTTCTGGACGCGCTGGAGAAGGACCATGCCTTCCTGCTCGAAGGCGGCGTCTTCACTCCCGACGTGATCGAAACCTGGATCGACTACAAGCGGACACGCGAGCTGGCTCCGGTCAACCTGCGGCCCGTGCCCTATGAGTTCTTCCTCTACTACGACCTGTGAGACTCGCCTTTCACGGCGCGTAGCAGCGCACATCACGGGCGGCAGCCGGCAATGGCTGCCGCCCGTTGCTTTTTGTGGGGTGCTTCGCTACTTTGCCCTTTAGATGTAAAGTTGAAGCGACCCTTGGACAAATCGAATGTCTCGAGAGACTTTGCATGAAGCGATATTGGTTCGTTCTTTTCGCGACAGTCTCAATCGCACTGATCGGCTCCGTTCACGCCGAAGAGCCACAGAAAGTCACAGTCTGCCAACTCCAGGCCGACCCGCCCTCTTACAACCACAAACTCATTGAGGTCCAGGCCTTCGTCTCGTGGGGATTTGAAGATTTCACCCTATTCGATCCCACTTGCTTTATCTACCCTGTAATCTGGCTCGAGTACGGCGGCACAACCAAGTCCAACACGATATATTGCTGCGGTCCCACTGCGGGTCAAAGCCGTCCCAAAGAACTCGTCATCGAGGACATTTCCATTCCCCTGGTCTCTGATGATCTATTCCGCAAACTCGACCAAAGGATTCACCTGAAGGGATCGCGTGACAACGGTCCGCTCACGCGTGCAACACTCGTTGGAAGGTTTTTTGCGGGGAAGAAAGAGACGTACCCACGTGGTGGCTCTGCCTGGACCGGATTTGGTCATTTCGGTTGCTGCACTCTTCTGGCGATTCAACAGGTGAAAGATGTGAACTTAGAAGAGCGCCCGGGACTCGATCCATATTCGCTTCCAGAGCCCCTGATCGCTGGTTTTCATCCAACCGCCTACCGTTTTTTGACCCCGGATGACGTCAGCAAATATATCCTCGAATCCCAACGCAAGGCAGAAAGTGGGTTGCGCCCTTGGGCCTTCCACGACCCACTATGGGTTGCAACTGATTTGGTACAAACAGACTTGCATGGCAAGACAGTCGATCCTTCGTCACTGAAGGAAACTCACCGGGCTCACGGAACAATCGAATATGAACTAAGACTCCCTGAGGATCGGAAGAAATACACAATCACAGTGAGCCGCCCCTACTGGCTATCTTTTTATGCCCGCGATCCCAATCGTGTCGCGTGGGTTGTAATGTATGCAATCTGTGAGAAGCTCTCTACAACGCATCCAAAAAAGTGACGGCGGGGGCCGGCCAAGGCTTTTGGCAAGTTGGTTCTCCCACTGCACGGGGTGCCCCATCCAAGCTCCGCTTGGGTGGGAACCTCCATCGCTCACTCTGTCAACCCCGCCAGGCCCGCTTCCCCTGATCCCTGACACTGAACCCTGACCCCTGTTTTGCGTAGAATTTCGTCCCCTTAGCGCACAATCGAAATGGAGCTGCTATGCCCGCAACGCCGTCCAATTCGCCCTCTCTCCCACTGACCGCTCCCCGCTGCTCGCGAAAATTTCTCACAGTACCCTGCTGCGCGATTCGAAATCGCCGCTCCAGTCCTGCACTTCGCGAGTTCATTTTTCGGGCGGTGAAACTGTGAAGCGCTCCCGACTCAATAGAATCAATAAAGTACATCCAAAATCTGCACAGTCTCACAGTTTCCGTGAAACTGTGAAACTGTGAACCCCGCCTGACCTCGACGAAAGCGGCGCATGGAATCTCAGGCGCCTCTCCCAGCTACTTCTTCTTCCCGCCCGGCAGGATCGCCGTCATCTTGCTCAGCAGCCCCTGCTTGGCCGCTGGGGTTGCCGGGGAAGGTTTGCTCGCCGGCGACGATACGGAACTGCCCGGCTGCGCCGCGGCGCCCGAAGACGCTGAGGCCTGCGGCGCGGTGCTCTTTGCCGCTTCCGTGCCCTGACTTGGGCTTGTCTCCGGCGCGGCACTTGCGCCCGAGTTTCCCGATCCTGCTCCCGCCTCCGCGGCGTTCTTCAGCGCAGGGGCCTGGCCGCCGCTATCGTTCTTCACCAGGATGGAAATGCGCCGGTTGGAGGGGTCGTAGGGATTGTTCTTCACGCGCAGAAACTGGTCAGCGTAGCCACGCACCTGGGTCACCTGGTCGGAACGCACTCCGTCCTGCTGCAGCAGGCGCCGCGCCGCGTTGGCCCGGTCGGCCGAGAGCTCCCAGTTGCTGTAGTTCCCGTCTGAGGAGTACTGCGCCGCATCGGTGTGGCCCTCGATCAGCAACTGATTGGGCAGGGTCTTCAACTCGGCGGCCAGCAGCGCCAGCAATTCCTGCCCGCTCGCGCTCAGCCGCGCGCTTCCGCTTTGATAGAACGTGCCGTTCTTATCCTCGAGCAGCTCGATTCTCAAACCCTCGGGCGTTATCGTGATCTCGATCTGCTTGGCCAGCTTTTGCAACTCGAGTTTGGCTTTAATCTCCTCTTCCAGCTTCTCTTTAAGCCGCTTCAGGTTCTCGTTGTTCTGTGACACCTCCATGCTGTTGCCGGTGCCGCTCATGGCCGTGCCGAGCAGGCTGGCCGTTCCCTTGGGATCGTTAAAGTATCCGGCCACCGCCTTCTTCACCTTTTCGTTGGAGCTCATCAGCCACAGCACGATGAACAGCGACATCATGGCGGTGACGAAATCGGCGTAGGCCACCTTCCAGGCGCCGCCGTGGTGGCCTGCGTGGCCGCCTTTTTTCCTGATGACGATCATCGGCGGGGTCTTGGTTACCATATTCGACCGGCTTTCTCAGGCGCGCCCAACGGATTTGGCTCCTTCATCTCAGGCCGCCGCCGCTTCCGGTTGGGCCTGATGATTCTTGCAAGTCTTTTCCATCTCATCGAAGCTCGGCCGTACATGGGCCGGGATCGCCCTGCGTCCCATCTCAATGGCAATCATGGGCGCCGAGCCTTTCAGAAACGAAAGAAGCAGCACCCGCAGCACGTGCAGATACTCGTTGTGCTCCTCGGCCGTCTTTCGCATGTTCGAAGCCAGCGGCCCCACCAGCCCGTAACACAGCAGGATGCCCAGAAAGGTGCCCACCAGCGCCGCCGCCACATGCTTTGCCGACCTCCTCTGCCGGGCCGCCCAGCGAACCCATCGTAATGACCACCCCCAGCACCGCCGCCACGATTCCCAGTCCGGGCAGGGCATCGGCCGCCGTGGTCAGCGCATCCACCGGTTCCATCGCATCGTGATGGTGCACCTCCATATCCAGTTCCATCATCTGGTCCATGTCAAAGGGCTCAACGCCGCCTGTGATGGCCGTGCGCAGCGTGTCGCAAACAAAATTGCAGGCGTGATGATCGGCGAGAAAATCCGGATAGTTCTTGAAGATTCCGCTCTCCGCCGGCTTCTCCACATCCATTTCCACGCTGAGCAATCCCTCTTTGCGCACTTTGTTCAGGAACTGGTACATCATCTTCAGCGTGTCCAGGTAACGCGATTTGGCAACCGCCGATCCCTTGATGGTTCCCACCAGGCCTGCGGCAATCGCTTTCAAGATGCGCACGGGATTGGCCACAACCAGGGTGCCGGCCGACGCTCCCGCAATGATCAGCAACTCGGCCGGCTGCAACAGTACGGAGATGTTTCCCTTCTCCATCAAGAAGCCGCCGAGCACCGCGCCAAACACGACCAGAAGGCCGAATATTGCAATCATGTCTCACCCCCCGCCGCGGATGTGACCTTGTTGCCGCCCTCATGCAGGCTGGAAACCAGCGCCGCCTGGGCGCGCTCCAGTAGCTGCGCCATGGTCTCGTTCTCACGCGCCTGGGCCGCTCCCATGCTCACCGTGAGCGAGACCCTGTCTCCCCACCAGCGGAAATCCGCGGTTCTCGAAATCCCCACCAGCGTGCGCCCATGGACCTCGAGCGCCTCCTGTGAGCGCTCATGCGAGACAACCAGAAACTCGTCCTCGCCCCAACGGCCTATCTCCTCGTCCGGACGCAACCCATTCGCCAGCGCCATCCGCACCTTCTCCATCATTGCTTCGCAGGCGACTGCGCCGTGCGTCTTGCGCAGCTCATGTGCCTGGTCGACAATCACCCACAGCACACCCAGTGGCCCGCCTCCACGGGTGAAATCCTCGAACTCTTCCCGCAGCCGTTGCTCGAAGTCCTTCTGGCCGTCCCCGGCCTCTTCGCTCGTGTCTGTCAATCCGTGAGGCAAGGCGTTCAGCTTCGCGACGAGATGGAATGCGATCGCTGTCCCCATTCGTTCTCCAAGCGCATTGCGCAGGACCTGTGGCCGCGCGATGGCCCGCAGTTCCTGTCCCCACTTGTGGCGAATCCTGATCAGCGAGCCCCGGCTGGCGTTCGGGCTCCAGCCCGGCTGCATATCTTCAGGCCTCCACGCCGGCGTCAGCTCCTCCAGCTCTGCCGGCAACGGCTTCTTCAACAGCTCCATCGCCGCATAGCCTGTGATTTCCTCCGCCGCCTGGTTCCAGAACACGACCTCGTCCCCGGCTCCCATCAGTGCAATGCCGTCGGGTAGCCCGTCCAGAGCGGACTCCAGCAGTTCGGTGCGATTGGCCATCCAACCCCTCTTGGGCGGCTACACAGAAATCGTGCGCTACCCTGCAGGACCGACCCTTGCACCACTGCTCGGCTCCCGCGGAGCACACCCTCTCCTATCATCGGCACGCGCAGGTGCCAACTTCATCGCAGGATTCCTCAGACAGGAAAACCGATTAAATTGTCCTAAGAGTTACACGCAGCGCCAATTCAAAGGGAAAAAGCGCCTCAAGTCAATTGCTGAACTGCTGGCGCCCTGACTTGCTGACTCACTGACTTGCTTTACCAGCTCCTCGCCCACTCCACGATCGACCGCACGGCAACACCGCTGGGTCCCTTTGCCATGAAGGGCCGCGCCTCTTCGGCCCAGGCGACGCCGGCAATGTCGAGATGGATCCACGGAGTGTCCTCCACGAACACGCGCAGAAACTCCGCCGCCGTCGAGGCGCCGCCCCAGCGCCCGCCCGTGTTCTTGATGTCTCCGATCTCGCTTTTGATCTTCTCGGCGTACTCCTCGTCGAGGGGAAGCCGCCAGAACTTCTCGCCGGAAACCTGAAGAGCCGAGGTGAACTTCGCGTAGCTTTCTTCGTCGTTTGCGAAGACCCCGGCGTTGACCATCCCCAGCGCGACCACGCAGGCGCCGGTAAGGGTGGCGGCATCGATCAGATGCGTGGCGCCGAGCCGGCGGGCGTAGGCCAGTCCGTCGGCGAGCACCAGCCGGCCCTCGGCGTCGGTGTTGATGATCTCGATGGTCTTGCCGCTCATCGCCGTCTGCACGTCGCCCGGTTTCTGCGCTCTTCCGCCGGGCATGTTTTCGGTGGCGCAGATCACGGCGATGGCCCTAACCTTCAGCTTCAGCAGGGCGATTGCCCGCATCGCTCCCAGCATCGCCGCGCCGCCGGCCATGTCGTATTTCATCTTCTCCATGTTGTCGGAGGGCTTCAGCGAAATTCCTCCTGAATCGAAGGTGATGCCCTTGCCGACGAGACCGAGGATGGGACCCTCAGTGACGCCTTCCGGCTCGTAGCGAAGCACGATCAGCGCCGGAGGCTCGGCCGAGCCTTGCGCAACGCTCAGGAAGGCCCCCATCTTCAGTTCCTCGATCTTTTCGGTCGAGAACACCTCGCACCCGAGACCCACGGACTGCGCCATCTCCGCCGCCCGCTGGCCCAACACGGTTGGCGTGAGCTTGTTTCCCGGCTCGTTGACCAGCGCACGGGCAAAGTTCTGGCTCTCGCCCAGAATCGCGCCTTCCCGAACCGCAGCCTCCAGATTCGGCCGCTCCACAACTGCGCGATCCACGCCGCCGGCCGCGACCACTGTCAGCCGCTCCATGCTGCGGTCGGTGCGATCGGTACGGTAAGTGTCCGGGTCGAAATCGGCGATAAAAGCCCCCTCAACCGCCGCTCTTGCCGCCGCCCGATGCGGCCCGGCAGATTCGTCTTCCGGCAGGGCAAAAGCCAGTTCTCTGATCCCCCTCGGCTTGGCGAAACGGACCGCCGCGCCCGCAGCTTTTCGCAGTTCGTGCACAGTTACCTTGTCCCGTTTGCCCAGGCCTATGAGCAGCAGCCGCTTCGCCTGGAGCCCAGCCGGGGAGTGCAGCAGCAGTGCCTCGCAAGACCCCGCCTTGAACTCGCCGCCGGCGAGTACTGCTGCAGCGGCGGCTTTGACAGTCTCATCGGAGGTCAGCAACTCTGGGAGCGGTTTGGCCTCGGGGCCTTTGGCGGTTTGCGCGTCGGCGGCCAGGACCACAAGCATCTCGGTTTCGATTTGAGAAAGGGGCGCAAGGGAGAGCTCGGTTTGCATAGAACCATTGTGTCATCCGGGAACTGAGCGGTAGGTTAGAACGGGGAGTTCACAGACTCAGCTCCAGGAACGATCTGATGACATTTGCGCTATTTAGTGTCATAATTTACCGTGATGACAGCAAATAGGAAATTGACATTTGAGGATTTTGGGGGCGGAAGCAAACCGCTTTTGCAGGCAAGAGCAAAACTGAGCTCAAATGGACGGATTGTGATTCCGGTGGAACTGCGAGAGGCTCTAGGGTTTCGCCCGGATGAGACGCTGGTGATGGATATCCATATGGGAGCGCTGCGCGTAGAGAGTTTTTCGCAGAGACTCAAGCGCCTGCAAGAGGAAATTGCCCGATTGGTTCCCCCAAACGTGTCGCTGGCAGACGAACTCATTGCTGAACGCCGCGCCGAAGCCCGCCGTGAGCAGCAGGAGTGGGATCACGAGCCAAATGCGGCTCGGAATCCGATCCGGAAGGCGAGTTGAATTGAAGAACGAGGTGGTCTTCGACGCTTCTGCGTTGCTGGCAATCCTGCAGCAAGAGCGAGGGGCCGGCCGGGCGCTGGCGGTTGCGGAGCAGGCTATTATCAGCGCCGTGAACGTGGCAGAGGTGCAAACGAAACTTGTGGAAAGAGGGAATCACCCGCAAGCCGCCTGGCAGCTGATTCAAACCGCCGGCTGTGCCTCGATTCCGTTCGGAGACGAGCATGCAATTGTGGCTGGTTCGCTCATTGCCGTCACCAGGCGCTACGGGCTCTCGCTCGGCGACCGCGCCTGCCTGGCGCTGGCGCTCCAGCGCAAAGCCCCCGTGTACACGACTGTCAGGGCGTGGACGCAACTCGGCCTGGATTTGAAAATCGAAGTGATCCGCTAAATCGGGCCCACTGCTTCACCGCCTCATGTTTCACTGCTCGGTCTTGCTGTGTGCGGCCGCAGCCTCACTGGACCGGCACATCCCTGCCCGGCGCAAACAACTGTTTCAGACGGTCGGCTGTTTTCTGGAAGGCGTCGGCGTCGGCTTCAGCGTTATAGTGCTCGCCATCCCTCACAAAGTCGTGCTCGGCCTTGTCATAAGTGTAGAGATCGAAGGTCTTGCTCGCGGCCTTGGCCGCGGTGGCGATGTTGCGCGCATTGTCTGCCGTGCAGCAATTGTCGCGGTAGTGGTCCTTTTCTCCGGCAAACATGAGCACCGGCATCTGTAACCGATCCACAAAGCCGGGCACGTTTTTGATGAACGAGGTGGCGGGGAACCACACGATTACGCCTGCCACTAGATCGGGCCACTGCGTGGCGTAATAGAGCGACTCGCCCCCGCCAGCCGAGAAGCCCACCAGCGCCACCTTTCCGGCGAGCGCGTGTGGCATTTGCTGCGCCTGCAAAATGGCGGAGTGCACCGCCTCGCCATGCGTGTGCTCCATGGCAGCGCCGTCAAAGAGCACCGCGTCGTAGCCGAGCGCGGCAATATCGCGCGCCACCTTGGCGTAATGGGAAGGGCCGGAGAGACCGCTGGCCACGACCACGACAGGGCCCTTTCCCTGCGGCGGCGGAAACTCCTGCTGCGCGAAAACAATGGTGGATGCGGCCACAACGAGTGCGGCCGCAAGCACAGGGAAAAATCGGCGAAACGGGATCATCGCATCTACCTCCTTCGACGCAGTGACATGCGCTGGAAATGGGAACGCAAAAATCTGGGGTCTGTAAAGGGGAAGTCCGGTTCCGTGCATCCCGGTGACGCCTATCATACCCGATGGAACGCCCATCCAGCGGGGAATTTCTTTCCTCTATGGTCCGTTCACGACCTGGCATTCGCATGGCGAAAAGCTCAGATCTGAGACTCGGGAGCTGTTTACCGCCCCATCCGGTGCTTGCTCGCATTGATGGCTGCCCGGGCATCCCGGTCGGCCTCTCGGCGGCGTTCCGTCTCCCGCTTGTCCCAGTCCTGCTTACCCTTGGCAAGGGCCAATTCACACTTCACACGGCCTTTACGGAAGTAGAGCCGCGTGGGGATGAGCGTATGGCCTTTGATCTGCGTCTTAGAAAACAGTTTCCGCACCTCCTGGCTGTGCAGCAGCAGCTTGCGTGTGCGGGTTTCGTCGTGGTTGGCGATATTTCCGTGGGAGTAAGGGCCGATATGCAGATTCACCAGGAAGGCTTCTCCGTTCTGGATCAAGCCGTAGGCGTCGCGGAGGTTGGCCCTACCCTCGCGGATCGACTTCACCTCGGTGCCCCGCAGGGCGACGCCGGCCTCGACCCTTTCCAGCAGGAAGTAGTTATGGCTGGCCTGCCGGTTGAAAGCGGCATCGCGCTCGCCGCTGGCCACGGGATCGCGCGGGCGAGCGGGCTTTTTCGCACCCGCCGTCTCTTTCGGCGTGATCGTGTGGCTGCTTTGCCGGGCCATGAGAATCCGTCCTTTCGTCATGCTAAAGCAAAACCGGAGGCCCCGTATTCCGAAGCCGGATCCGCTAAGTTCCTGCGGCTATGGGAGAACAGCGGCCCTCGAGGAAATTCGACAGGATGCCGCCCGATTGGGTTCTGCCTTGGCGCCGGGGCGGAGAAGCGAGATGCCGAGGGATTGGGCTTTGCTAAAATGAGGCATCGATGGCCAGAGTGGATGGGCAGGTGTGTCTCCGAGGGCCAGAATGGTTTTCGGGTGTGTTTGAGCGCAGCCGCCGTCACTGGGAAGCCTGGGAGTTCGATGAAAAGCCGAAATCGTTTCCGGGCTATGTCCGGTGCACCTTTTTCCCGAGCGGTTCTCCGCGCCATGCCGTTGGCGCTTCTACTTCTGCTTGCGCTTTCGCCGGCGTTCGTTAGCGCTCGCGATGAATCGGCCAGTTCCCTTTACAAGAGTGGCCGGGCGGCCGAGATTCGGGAGGATTACGATACGGCCTTCGCCGACTATCAGAAGGCCCTAGCCAAAAACCCCAAAGAGGAACACTACAAAGTGGCCCTCGACCGGGTGCGGGTGACTGCCGGCGCGGCCCACATCGATAAAGGGCGCAAGCTGCTCAAGGCGGGCGACACCGCGGGCGCGCTGGGCGAGTTTCTGCACGCTGCCGAGATCGATCCCGCGAACGAAGCTGCCCAGCAGGAGATCGCCCTGGCCCGTCAGAAACAAGGCGAAATTGTGCAGCCGGCGGAGTCCGGTATCCCCAAGCCTGCGGGCGAGGAGGCCGAGATTGAGTCCATCGGCGCGCCCGCCCAGCTCAAGCCTCTTTCCAACGAGCCGCTTACGCTGCACATGACCGAGGACGCCAAAGTCGTCTATCAGGCCATCGGCAAAGCTGCCGGAATTAACGTTCTCTTCGACCCGGATTACAACTCCAAGCGTGTCCAGGTTGACCTGAACAACGTTTCGCTGCTCGACGGGCTGCGGATCGTCGGTACGATGACCAGCACCTTCTGGCGGCCCATTACCTCCAATGCCATCTTCGTGGCCCAGAATACCCGCGCCAAGCGCACGGAACTCGATGAACAGGCTGTGCAGACCTTTTATCTGACGAATGCCTGGCAACAGAACGACCTCAACGATGTGCAGACGGCCCTGCGCAACGTGCTACCCAACGCCAAGGTTTACGGCGTAGCCAGCCAGAATGCTATCGTCATGCGCGCCACCCCGGACGAGCTTCTGCTCGCCGAAAAGCTCATTGACGATCTCGACAAGCCCCGCTCCGAGGTGGTGATCGATGTCGCAGTCATGGAGGTGAGCAGGAACTGGCAGCGCACACTCGGCATTTCCTGGCCCAGCAGCGTGGGCATGGCTCTGCAGACCGGTACATCCTCCAACAACAATAGCAACAACAATAACGGCACTGGCACAACCTCCACCACCACGACCACCACGTCGCCCACGCTCTACGACCTGGCCCATTTGAAGGCTTCCGACTTCGCGGTTACGGTGGGCTCGGCCACGCTCAATCTGCTGCTCAACGACTCCAACACCAAGGTCCTGCAAAGCCCGCGCATCCGTGCCACCGACGCCCAGAAAGCCACGATGAAGATCGGCTCCAAGATCCCCATCGCCACCGGCTCTTACCAGACAGGAGCGGCCACCGCTCTTGTCAGCTCGCTGGTCAACACTCAGTTCCAGTACGAGGATGTCGGCGTCAACATCGAGATGACGCCCACCGTTCACTATGACCACGACGTAACGCTCAAGATGAAGATCGAGGTGAGCGCGCAGAGCGGATCGGTGACCATCTCCGGTGTCACTGAGCCCATCCTCAGCCAGCGCGTTGTCGACCAGGTGATCCGCCTTCGCGAGGGCGAGGCCAGCATCCTGGGAGGCATCGAGAACAGCCAGGACCAGGTTAGCTGGACTGGAATCCCCGGTCTAAGCACAATTCCCATTCTCAAATACCTTTTCGGGTCAAAAGACCACACCTACCAGGGCGACGAGATCGTCTTCGTCGTTGTCCCCCACATCGTGCGCTCGCAGGAACTCGATCAGCAAAATCTGCGCATTGTCGACACCGGGGCGGGCACGTCAATCGATCTGCGCCACGTGGAAGTCGCCGCCTCCACGCCCACGGTTTCCACACCCGCGGCCTCCACACCCCAGTCTTCTGCCCGTCCTTCTACCCAGGCACGGCCGGGCGTTGGTGTGGTTCCCGGCGAGAGTGCCGAAGCGGCCGCCCCTGCGGCGCTGGCTGAGATCAATCGCGCTGCCAACGAAGCCGCCTCGGGAACCGGATCGGCTGCTGCGCCTTCCCGGCCTGTGGCTCCAGCCGTTAATGCGCCCGCAGGCGCCCTTGCGTCCGCTCCAGCGGCCGCTGTTGCTATGGCAAACACTTCGCCGCAGCCGGCCAAGCCCGCGGCTGCTGTGCCTGCGGCAGGTATGAGCTTTCTGTTGAGCCCGCCCACAGCTGCCATCCCCACAGGTTCCAGTTTTCAGGTGCCCATCACGCTCAACGACGGCGCCGACGTGTGGATGGTGCCATTGCAGTTGCATTACGACCCCGCGTACCTGACGCTGGTGAACGTGGCGAGCGGCGATCTGCTCAGCCGGGACGGCCAGGCCGCGACCCCCGCCCACCGCGACGATGCCTCGGGCAATCTCCGCCTCGCCATTTCGCGTCCCTCGGGCGCAGCCGGGATAAGCGGCTCAGGAGTCGTCTGCGTTCTGACCTTCCAGGCCAAGGCTCCCGGAACCAGTACCCTCGCCATTACCCAGGGAGCAATTGTCAACAGCAAGCAAAAACAGGTCACGGCGCCGGTTTCGCAGGCCGGCATCGTGGTGCGGTAGGGAGGGAATCGCCGATGCATCCTTCCCGCTTCGAACCTCACAGCCGCGAAACCGGTTTGTCTCTGGTGGAGCTTATTGTCACGGTGACGATTCTCGCCATTCTCGCCGGCGCCGCTTTTCCCATCGCGCGTTTTGAAGCCAAGCGGCAGAACGAGCGCATCCTCCGCTACAACCTGTGGACAATGCGCGACGCCATTGATCGATACAAGGATGCCGCCGACAAGGGCGCCATCCAGACCAAAGTCGACAGCCAGAACTACCCCCCCGACCTCGACACTCTCGTCACCGGTGTCGATATACAGGGCAAGAAGGTGAGGTTTCTCCGCCACATTCCCGTCGACCCCATGACCGGCAAGGCGGAGTGGGGCATGCGCTCCATGCAAGACGACCCCAGTTCCGACTCCTGGGGCGGTCAGAGTGTCTTCGATGTGTATTCGAAATCCCAGGGGAAGGCTCTGGACGGCACCAAGTACTCTGACTGGTAAAAACACACAACCTGCCGGCTGAGAGCTGAAGCCGCAGGCAAGGAACTCGGTTTGAAGAATCGCCGCCAACAATCCGGATTCACGCTGATCGAATTGATGATCGTGATGACCATCATCGGCATCCTGGTGGTGCTCGCCATCCCCAGCTTCGTCGGCGCCGTCAAGCACGCCCGCGAGGCCGCGCTCAAGGAAGACCTCCACGTGATGCGCGTCGCCATCGATTCCTACACGATGGATAAGCAGAAGGCTCCCCAGACCCTCGACGATCTCATTCAGGAAGGCTACCTTCGCTCGATCCCCGAGGACCCGATGACCCACAGCAAGGAAACCTGGGTGACCGACACTTCCGACAGCCTCAACTCGGTCGATCAGACCGAACCCGGCATCGACAATGTTCATTCCGGCTCGGACGAGACCGGCTCCGACGGCCAGACTTATTCAAGCTGGTAGCACAAGGACCAGTTCACAGTTCTCAGTTCGCAGTTCTCAGTTTCCGTTCGCGCCAAAACTGTGAACGATGAGCTGTGAACTACGAACTACGAACCATGAACTATGAACTGTGAACTATGAACTCTCCGAACTCCGGCTTCGCTCTCCAGGTGGAGAGGCTCTATTCGCAGCTCATCGCGTTCGCAAGACCTGCCCCGTCACCCGCCTACGAATCCGCGTTCCCCCTGGGCGGTAAGCTTCTCTTCGCCGGTGAGCTCAACAGCCAAAGCTGCGCTGTCGTAGTTGCGGCCGGCATCGCCGGCGCCGCTTCGCTGGCAGCCTCAAGCGATTCAGCCGCGCAGCGGCAGGCTATTCACGAAGGGATGATCGATTTTTCCGTCAACTCTCTCGATGAGGCCCTCCGCATCCTGAAGAACGAGATTCGAAAACGCCAGCCGGTCGCGGTCTGCCTGGCTCTGCCCGCCGCAGCTTCGATCGCGGATTTTGAGCGGGAACTCCACATTCGCGGAGTTGTACCCGACCTGGCGGAGCAAGATTTGAAGAAAGCAGGACTGCCGGAGCCGGAAGGGGTGCTGCTCGAGTGGTCCGTGGCCGCATCCCCGTCTCTGTGGCTGCCCCGGCTGGATGACGTTGCTGCGGCGTGCCTGGAACCGGAAGAAACCGCCGCGCGCCAGTGGTTGCGGTTTGCCCCGCGCTATCTGGGCCGCCTCGCTCAGGGCGTGCGTCTTGTGCGCTGCAGGGAGAAGTCGGCCTCGAGGTTTCTCGAAGAAGTGCGGCGACGCACCGAAAGCGGCGAGATCGCGGTTGAGGTCGAGGTGCGGCAGGAGCCCGGCGGCCAGCTCAGCCTGCATCGATTCGTGCCGGCGAGCTAGTGGCCTGCTCCAGAATTCGCTTCATAAATTCGCTGTCATCCTGAGCGGAGTTTGGCCGGTTTATCGGCCAAACGGAGTCGAAGGATCTGCGGTTGTCTTTCAATGAACTTAGGAACACCACACTACGGGATTCCAAGTACCTTATGTGTCTGCAGGCTCAGCCGCCACAGCGGGTGCTCGAGGCAGTAGCGCAGCGCGAGTTTCGTGTTGCGCTCTCGCTCCGGCCCGTCCATGGGCTGAAGGAAGAAATGCCGGAAGTTGAGCGACTCAAAGCGCTCAGGCTCGGCTCCCGGTTGAGGGAAGACAAGTTTCAGCTCGTCGCCACTGGTCTGGCGCAGCGCGGCGCCCGCTTTGGGGCTCACGCACAGCCAGTCGATTCCTTGCGGCGCCGCGATGGTTCCATTGGTCTCGACTGCGATCTCGAATCCTCGCGCGTGCAAAGCCTCGATCAGCGGCGCGTCAAGTTGCAGCAGCGGCTCGCCGCCTGTGCAAACGATGAATCGCCTTTCATCGCCGCGACAACCGTTAAGCCCTGTTTCAGGCGTGTCATCCTGAGCGAGTCCGCCTTCGGGCGGACGAAGCGAAGGATCTGCGGTTGCTTTTGCAAGACTCTGGGTGCCCCCGGGCTCGTCCGCCGCGGCAGAGGGACATGGGAGAACACGACCCCTCCACTTCTCCCCAATCGCCGCCGCCAGTTCTTCTGCCGAATGGAACTTTCCTCCGCCGGGCCCGTTCGTATCGGCAAAATCCGTGTCGCAGAAGCGACAAATCGCCGAGGCGCGGTCCTCGTCACGCCCGGACCAGAGATTGCACCCGGCAAAGCGGCAAAAGACCGCTGCGCGGCCCGTCTGCGCGCCCTCGCCCTGCAGCGTGTAGAAAATCTCTTTGACCGAGTAGTTCATATCAGCGGATCACTGATCCCGTTCTCCCGGAACCCCTTGGCTCGCAGCATGCACGAGTCGCACCCTCCGCAGGGCTGGCCCTGCGGCCCCGGGTCGTAGCAACTGCTTGTCAGCCCGTAATCCACGCCCAGCGCAATCCCCCGCCGGATGATTTCGGCCTTGGTCATCGCAATGAGCGGGGTGTGAATAGCGAGTTTCTGCCGCCCTTCAACGCCCGCCTTGGTCGCCAGGTTGGCCATCTTCTCAAAGGCCTCGATGAACTCCAGCCGGCAATCCGGATAGCCCGAATAATCCAGCGCATTGACGCCGATGAAAATGTCGCTTGCCCCCAGCACCTCGGCCCACGCCAGCGCGAAGGAAAGAAAGATCGTATTGCGCGCGGGCACATAGGTAATGGGAATGCCATGCGCCATTTCTTCTGGTGCGCGGCCTTTGGGCACGGCAATTTCGCTGGTCAGCGCAGAGCCGCCGAAGGCGCGCAAATCGATCTCGGCGATGCGGTGCTCGATGGCGCCGAGCGCGCCGGCTACGCGCTTGGCTGCCTCCAGTTCCCATGCATGGCGCTGGCCGTAGTGGAACGAAAGCGCGTAGCACTCGAAGCCCTCGCGCCGCGCAATCGCCAGCACGGTGGCCGAATCGAGGCCGCCGCTGAGGAGGACTACCGCTTTGTTTCCGCTGCTCATACCGAGTTCGATCTAACCTTTCCTGAAAGAAAAGCGACCGCCTTTTCCGAAAAGCAACTGCAGATCCTTCGACTCCTCCCCTTCACTGCGTTCAGGGTCGTCGCTCAGGATGACACCACAGCGAAGGGTCTAACTCCGCTAGCCCCGCGGACTCCACTAACTCCGCTAGCGCCGCTAACTCCGCTGCTACTTCAAATCTCCGCCCTTGCCGATGTCCATCGACGGCGCAACCGGGTTTCGCTCGTCTATATACGCCTCGATGCATTCGCTGAGCAGGCCCTTGGCTTCGAGGATGAACTCGATGGCATCGCGTGCGGCGCCATGCCCGCCCGCGTGTTCGGTCACGTAGTGGGCTTCCGCCTTCACCTGCTGCCGCGCATTGGCCACCGCCACCGCGAACCCTACATTGCGCATGGCCGGCAAGTCGATCACGTCGTCGCCGACATAGCAGATCTCGTCGAGCGACACGCCCTCTTTTTCCATGATCTCTCGGATGGGTTGCATCTTGAATGCCGCGCCCTGGTAGACGAATTCGAGCTTCAGGTCCCGGGCTCTGAGTGCCACGGTCTCGGAAATGCGCTTGGTGATGATGCCGCACTTGAGCCCGCCCAGCCGGGCCAGTGAGATAGACGTGCCGTCGTGAGCGTTGAAGCCCTTGGCCTCAACCATCGACGTTGACTGGATGCCGAAGCCGGGCTGCCCATCCTTGGCACGAATCTCATCCAAAACGCCGCCCCCCGCCGAAGCAGGGGTGGGAAAAAGCCAGATGCCGCCGTCGGTGAGCACACCGTCTACGTCGAAGAGCACAATTTTGATCTTGCGGGCGCGGTCCCGCGCGGAATCGTTCATGCATTCATTCTAAAGGCTGTAGGAGAACAAACAGGGATACTGCAATGGGTGGACGGCCAGGGCGGCGAGGCATTCAGCCGGGATAGCACCCCTTGATATAGCCCTCCAGCGCCTCGATGGCGTGGGCTTGGCCGGAGATCACCCACTTGACCAAGTCGCCAATCGAGATCATTCCCACTACCTTCTTGCCTTCGAGCACGGGCAGGTGGCGGATGTGATGCTCCGTCATGAGGTTCATGCATTCGTCGACCGTGTGATCGCGTGTAACCGTAACCAGAGCGCTGGTCATAATTTCGCTGACTCTTGTCTCCCGGGAAGCGTGGCCTCTGAGGGCGACCTTGCGCGCGTAGTCGCGCTCGGAAAAAATTCCTTCGAGATGGCCGTCTGAAATGGCCAGCAGCGCGCCCACGTCGTGTTTCGCCATCAATTCCAGAGCTTCATACACCGTTTGCTGCGGGGCAATCGGCGGCACCTCGCGGTTGCTTTTTTGCTGCAACACGAGTCCGATTGGGTCTGTAATCTTCACTTTGACCTCCTAGCATTGACCCGCCTGCAGGGGTCTTGCCAGCGGCCGGAGGGGAATTGCCGCCGATGGAAAAGAAGTATATCCCGGACGCAGGACTGCTGCACAGAGCGAAGAATTGCCGATGCGGATATCCAGGGAAGGACCCGGAAGGGCCAAGCCTCACAGCGCCCCTCAGGGGCCGGGTTTCCCTTGGGGCTCGGCGACCCAGGGCTTCCGCCCTGGGCCAGCCCCGGCCCCGCCATCCCGGAGTCGCCTCTTCGCAGTCCGGCTCTTTACACTTTTTCTCGGCCCGCCCTAAAACGAGGCTCCGGTCCCGCTCCCGGAAGCTCCCGAACCAGCCGCGGGCGTCGCAGGCGCAGCCGTTGCCGCGGCCGCCTCCTTCACCAGCATTGCGAAGCGGGGAAATGCAAAGGCGCCCCCGGCGTCGTCGACCACGTTCAGCTGGCAGACGTAGGTTCCCGGTTTCAGATCAGCCAATGGAACATCCAGTTGCACCGAGACCGCGTCGCGATCCTGCACGTTGACCGATTTGGCCTGAATCTGCGGCGATTCATAGACCTTCGTCGAGCCCTGAAGAATCTCGAGGCTGCTGATCAGATTGATGCCGGATTTGCCCTCGCCCGTTTCGCTCTTTTCGCGGCCTGGATTGTAGACCTCGTAGAGCAGGTACATGTGCTGATCCTGCCGGAAGACGTGGCTGATGTTGGGCACATATTGCTGCCCGTTGGGCGTAAGCGGGTCCTGCGCCTTGGAGGCCTGGCGCATGGAGGCAAGAACGATCGAGCTCATCTTGAGCGGCGATTTTTTCAGGTCGGGCAGCGTAACGTCGGCTTCAAACGATCCCATGCGGCCGGTCTGGTTTTCCCTCACTACGAACTTGAGGCGATACTTGCCCGGCGGCAGCTTGAAACTGGTCGTGTACTGGATGTTGCGCTGCTTCGCGTCCAGGGACTGCTCCAGATTGAGTTTCACGGTTTCCCGCACCTGGCCGATGGGCCGCTTCACCTCGTCGATGACCGAGCCGATGATGTCGAGCGTGGCCTTGTCCTTGTCGCCGCCCTTCACGAAAGGAATCTGCGAGCCGGGCACCAGCAGCGAAACCGGCATGAAGTAATGGGTCTCGTCGAGCCGGAAATACATGGCATCGAGATAGACGCCCATGTCGGTGGCAGGAAGATCGCTTTCGAGCTCATCCGTAAGCTCCTGTTCGCGATCGTCCTTTCCCGAGTGCTTGAAGTCGGAGGGAGAATAGTAGCCGGGCCTGTAATCGAGCTTGATGCCGGGCCGCTCAACCTTGATGGTCAGCTTGCGGTACTTGCCGTTGCGCTGTGGGTTGGAGGAGTGGAAGCCGATGGCGTAATAAGCCGAGGTATCCTTCTGCACCTGCACGAAAGCCGGCGCGAAATCGTTGGAATCGAAGAACGACTTGCCACCGGTATCCGTTGAGAGCGTCGCCATTACCTCCTGGGAGGCGAAGTTCGAAGTGAGATTGCTTTGCAGAGATGCGCCGGTAAAGCCGCCCTGGCCGCTCTGGCTGCCGCTACTGGCATCGCCCATGGGCATGATCGCCTGCAGGCCGCGCACGTCCACGCTGTAGATGGCCAGGTTGGCGCGCACCGCCTCGTTGATCGTGGAGCGCAGCGAAGCCTCGTTCTCAATGCCGTCGCGCGAAATACCGCCTGAAAAATAAAGGAGCGATTTCTTCTCGTTCACCCTTTCCAACGACTTCGCCACCGCACGCAGGGAGTAAAGCTCGCGGTCGGTGTTGATGTCCTCGTAGCTCTCATCGTCGGTCGAGTTAGAGAATCCATCGGCCAGAGTGTCGTCGTAGGTGGCCACCCCGCGGATCAGCGCGTCTTTGTCGGCGGTAAAATCCTGGTCGACGTTCAGCGTATTGCCCAGCGAGACCAGCGCCACCAGGTCGGCGGGCTGCATCTTGGTGCGCACATAATCCTGCGCCGACTCAATGGCGCGGTCCAGGTCATCGGGCTGCATCGAGGTCAGGTCGAAGAACATCACGATCAACCGATGGTTGCGCAGATCGTCGGCCTTGGTCACCACCACGGCCTTGGTGCCCGCGGTGACGCTTTCCGCCAGGCCGCTCACCGTGGTCTCCCGGAGCGGTGTGGCCATCTCCACGCTCTGGTAGTCGAAGGTGGAGATCTTCTGCTCCTTGCCGTCCTCGAAGACGCGAAAGTCGCTCTGCTTCAGGTCGTGCACCACCTCGCCGGTTTTGGCGTCGCGCGGCACCACGTTGGTCAGCACAAGCTCGGCATTTTCCTTCAGAACGTACCCGCTCTGCGACGAGCCGCTCACCTGGCCCGTAACAGCTCCGGTTGAGTTCTGCGCGGGCAGTGGAGACGCGCCCGTAAGCATAAGCGCCACGCCCGCAATCACCGCCCCGATCTGCTGCACCCGGTCTCTCATCGTTTTCCCCTTCGCCTCTGCTAACTGCCGCTGACTTGCTGACTGCTAACTCGCTATCTCCGCTAACCCCGCTAACTCCGCTGTCTTCCTAATACCTGAAGTTCGCCATAAAGCTGAACGACCGCATCTGCCCCACGGAGTTCACCTGTCCATACTGCGGTGTTCCGGAAGTCGTATCCACGCCCTGGTACTGGACGGTGTTGAATGCATTGTTGAGGTTGGCGCGGAACTCGAAGCTGCGCGTATCGCCCAGCCGCACGGTCCTCGACAGCGACCCGTTGTTCTGCACCGTTCCCGGCCCCTCAATGACGTTGCGCGGCGAATTTCCGAAGGCATCGCAGTATCCAGGCGTCGCCGTGGGCACATAGAACGCCGCCGTATTGAACCAATGCTGCTGCGACCCTCCGCCCTGGGTGATGGAAACCCCCGGGTAGCGGTTCAACCGGTAGGAGCCAGCGGTTCCGCAGGCCGTATTGATGCTGTTCGCCGCATAGTTAGGCGTCAGCCAGCCGCCGGAGGCGAAGGTAAAAGTGCCAGTCACCGTGAATCCTTCCAAAATCAGTGCGGGCTTCCCGGAGGTCACGAGCCATCGTCCTTCACCGAAGGGCAACTCGAAGCTGTAATTCCCACTCACCTTTTGTCTTGGCACGAGACTGGAGTTCGCCTCTTCGGCGGCCAGGTTCTGCCAGTTCTGCATAACCGACCCACCGCCCGGAGTAGTGTCGTCGATGGCCTTCGAGAACTGGTAGTTTGCGCCCATGGAGATGCCTTTGCTCATGCGCTTGTTCAGCCCCACTGTGCCGGCGTGCATCTTATAGTAGGCGCCGGTGTAGTTGTAGGTGAAAACCTGGTCGATGGGGTTGGTGTTGGGACTCGACGGCAGCGCCCGCGGCGCGCTCTGGGTGCCAAGGTGGCTCGACTTCGATCCGTTATAGCCGACGTTCAGGATAAGGCCCAGGGGCAGCGTTCTCTGTATGTTTACGTACAATGCCTGCACATAGGGCATTCCGTAATGGGCGTTGAGCGCGTAGTTGCCCAGCGTCGCCGGGGTACTGGAGAATCCGTTGCTCAGAGTAAAACAGCTCGTGGTCTGGATGCAGGCCGTCGTGGGTGTGTTGTTTGCGGATTCCTCGTTGGTCTGCTGATCGTTGAACGACGGCTGATTCGGCATAGGCTGGCGCGCCATCTGATTGGCGAAGCCCTGGTACTGGCCGATTACGTAGTTCATGCTGTAGCCGGCTCGAACCGTCGTGGATTTGATCTTGGGCACGCGCCACGCAATCCCAAGACTCGGCCGGAAGCCCTTGTGCCATGCATAGACCAGCGAGGCCGGCAATCCCGACGCGCCCGACTGCACTTCTGTGAGGCAGGCGAACGCATCGGTCGTTGAAACGCTGCAGGCCGGGTCGGGAGCGGAACTGGTCATCACTTCAGCCAGGTGGCCGTTCTTCTCTGTGAAGGGCTCGTTGTACTCCCAGCGCACGCCGTAATTGAGCGTGAGCGAGCGCGTAAACCGCCAGTCGTCCTGGGCGTAGACACTGTAGCTGCCCTCGCGAAGGTAGGTTTTGCTCAGCGAAGAGTTCAGCATTGTCTGTTCCGGCAACCCCAGTAGAAAATCCGCCAGCGCCAAGCCCGAATTCTGGTCGGTAGGGGTCACCGCGGTGAACATGCCCGTGAAGCTGAAATTCCCGGTTAGGTTCGAGCCGGCCAGAAAATTCGAGTTCGCGCGCCGGTATCCGAAGCCGTAGCGCATGTTGTGATTTCCGTGCCGCCAGCTCACGCCCTCTGAGATCGAAAGATTCTCACCGATGGAAAGGCTGGGCTGGCTCTCGTTCAGCCCGGAAAAGCCGGCTATCGAAATTCCCGGCAAACCATAATTGAGCGGGACGTCATTGGGTACGGTGATGCCCAGCGTGGCCGCTTCCACGTCGTTGGTCGTGTTGGTGAAGAGATTCGTGCTTTGGTTATTGTTGCGGCTCCAGCTCGCGCTGAAACTGCTGGTGATGCGGTGGTAGCTCGCAGTATAGCCGGCCGAAACCGAGTTCGAGGTCGATGCGCTCTGGCTGTTCAGCTCGGGGAACATATTCACCTGGTCCGAGTTCGACCCCGACCAGCTATAGCTGAAATTGATGCTCTGCCTAAATCCCTGGCTTGCAGTGCTCGTGCGATTGGTCCCGGTTCCGCTGCGGCCGGTGCTGGTGGTGCTGGTCCCGGTCAGGGTGCGGTTGTATCGGGCCGACACCTGATTCGACCTCGATGGCGAGACGGTCAGCAGGTGGTAGTTGTAGCCGTTCGCCGTTGTCAGGTTGGGACACGGGATGAAAGGCTGGTCGCTGGCCGATGTACAGCTGCCCAGCAGTTTCTGGGCCTGCGAAGTAACACTCTCGTATGGGACCGGCGTAGCCAGCACCGGGATCTGGTTGCCGCTGAACTGCGCATGCGTCGTCGGATCGTAGATCAGCGGCAACCCCGCAGCTGAAAAATCCCCACCCCGTTCCGCAACCGTCGGAACGGTTGCGTAACCGTCATTCGGGGTCGAGCTGCGCGAGCCGGAATACGAGAGATAGATCGAATCCTTGCCGCTGGCCTTTGTGAGGTGCGGAATGTAGGGCGCGCTCTGGAAGGCGATGTTGAAGCGGTTGCTGCCGTTGTTCGGCTGCGACTGGGGCTGCCCGGCGAGCGCGAAGGGCTGCGCGTTGAACAGCGAGGTACTGCCATTCCAGGAAAAAGAGCCGTGCGGCTGGTTGGAGTTGTACCGGCGGAAATTGCCGCGCCCGCCGCCAAATCCGCCGCCGGGGCCTCCGCCAAAGAGTCCGGCTCCGCCGCCGCCAAAGCCGCCGCCAAAGCCCCCTCCCCCGCCCATGCCGCCCGGCCCGCCGCCTGCTTCCATGGCATCGCGCATCCGGTCCATATCCTGCCCCGCCGATGCGCTCACCGTTCCTGACTGGCCAGTGATGGCCACCGAATCGGCACTGAAGTCGGAACTATTGGCCGCCGAGGGCAATTCCGCGCCGGCCGAAGCCTGAGAGCCCACCGTTTCTGCCTGTATCTCGCCCCCAGCACTCCCTCCAGTACTCATGGAGTCTGTGAGCGACAGCGTTTGCGGGCCGCCGCCCTGCAACTGGCGCACGGGCTGCTCCTGTTGCTGCTGCGCAGTTTGCTCCTGCTTCTCCTGCTGCGCCTCGGCGACCGCCGCGCGCGAAGCTAGTTGCAGGTCGAAGTTCAAGGTTTGGTCGTGGTCCGCCGCATTCAGCACTGTTTCCTGCGCGCCCTGCGCAAAGGCGGCAAACTGCGTGCGCACCACGTACCGCCCGTTGTCGGGAATCTTCATCGACCAGGCTCCAGTGGTGCCGGTTGTGGTAATGTAGCGCTTTCCGGTCAGGGTATTTTGTGCCGTGACGGAGACGCCGGGCAGCGGAGTGTTGCCGCTTTTTACTGTGCCATGGAGCACGCCGCCCGCGGCAGACTCAGTGGAGGCCGCCTGAGTGGCCGCGGCCTGAGCCGCGGAGGGCTGTCCGGCCGCAGCCGGAACAGCAGCCGCGGGCGCGGCGCCTGATTGCGCTCCTGCTGCCAATCCGCAAGCCACAGCTCCGGCCCAGAAAGCGATTCCGGCCGCAACCTTCCAATTCCTTGCCCTTCTCCGCATGTGCACGTTCACTCCTCTTTACTACTTTCCCGTTTCCCAGTTGCTGGGTTCCCAAGACTTCGAATTCTTCAGTTTTTTGTCCAGGGCGGTTTCACTTGCCTGCCTTGCCCTCTCAATCGCCTCAGAGGATGGCTCCTGATGAATGCCGGGTGACGAAGTTCCTTCCGGGGGTGCGGCGTTGTGAAGACCAAGTCAGGCATCGGCTCGTTCGCTTAAGCCTGCTGTTATGACTGACGTGCCTTTCGCGGCGAAAGTTTACGTCCTGGCCGCCGCTTTCGTTCGCACAGCCGGCACCGAGACGGGCTCGCTCCTCCCTGGTCATGTGGCTGATTAAAGCATTTACTTGCGTTCGCTGCCCCCGGCGTGTTAACTGTTGTGCCAATACTCGCCTGATTGCGGCAAGGCTGGTCAACAACGGCTCGTTTCGGGCAGGAGAGGTCTCTCAAATGAAAATCGGCACGACGATCCGCGCTTTTCGCCTCCAGAAGGGCCTCTCCCAGGGCGACATCGAGAAAAAAACAGGGCTGCTACGCTGCTACCTTTCGCGCGTGGAAAACGGCCACACCGTTCCCTCCCTCGATACCCTCTCCAAGATTGCCACCGCCCTGGACATGCCTATCGCTCAGTTCTTCGCTGACGACGCGCTCTCCCGCCAGCTCAACACCCAAAAGCTCTCTGATGAAGAGCTCCGCTTCCTCACGCAAATCCGCCGCTATTCGAGCAATTTAAACGATAGCGACCGCAAACTTCTGCTCGCCATGGTGAGGAAGTTCGCTTCCACGTCCGCGAGGTAAAGCGGTACCCGCGCAAGCGTCTTGTCCCGCCGGTTTCCCAGCTGGTGTAGCGTGGGTCTCCTGACCCACGCTCTGGCTTTCCGCATGAGACGCGATTGCCTTGACGAAACAGGTCGTGTGAGAAATTCGGGGCTAATCGTCAGCTGTCGTGGGATCGATAACGGAGCGAACCTGAGCCACCGTGTTGGCCGGGAATCCACCGCGAGCGGCATGTTGGCGGATGAGATCTTCACTGGGCGCGATGTAAATGCAGTAAATCTTGTTATCCGTCACGAAACTCTGCACCCACTGGATCTCGGGGCCGAGATTGCGGATTACACTGCACGACTTTTGCGAGACCGCCTTAAGCTCGGCAGGGGAAAGAGAACCGGCGCCGGTTATCTCGCGTTCAATGACAAATTTGGGCATGGGTGGGACCTCCGGATTGGGATGGGAACAAGTTTACAGGCGATTGGGGAGCCGGGGAAGCAGGAGCATGGCGCCGGTCCGGCATCACCCCGCGATCCACGCAGACAGTACACTGGTAGGGCAGACTCAACTGGAGGACGATTTTGCCCACGTATCGAAGATCGGTTATACCGGCCAGAGCCGGGGCCACAGTGCTGCCGCTGGTGGCCATTGTAGGCCGGCCCAACGTGGGCAAAAGCACACTCTTCAACCGGCTCACCAGAAGCCGGCGCTCGATCGTGGGCGACGAGCCGGGAATTACGCGCGACCGCATCTATGGCGAATATGAATGGGCGGGGCGGCGTTTCCGGCTGGTGGATACGGGCGGCATCGTGCCTGACGATCCCGACCTGATTCCGGCAGCGATCTTCGAGCAGGCGCGCGTGGCGCTCGACGAGGCCTCGGCGCTGGTGATGGTTGTGGATGCGCGGAGCGAGCTTGCGCGGCCCGACTATGATTTGGCGCGGCTGCTGATGCGCGGAGGCAAGCCGCTGTTTCTGGCGGTGAACAAGGTCGAGGGCGAGGCCATGGCTCTGGAAGCCGAGAACTTCCGGCAACTGGGCATCCGCAACGCGTTCCCCATCAGTTCCGAGCACGGATTGGGAATCGGCGAACTGCTGGATGCGATCTCGGAGGCAATCCCGGATAAGCAGCAAGTCAGCGAGTCAGCAAGTCAGCAAGCCGGCGAGGAGTCAGCCGAGGACGAGGAACCGGCCGGCGATCTCATCAAGGACAAGAAGAGAATCCGGACGCACGGGGAGTTCGAACAGCGAGAAACCTCGATCGCCATCATCGGGCGGCCCAACGTGGGCAAGTCGACGCTGCTGAACGCGCTCACCGGCACCACGCGGGCGATTGTCTCGCCGGTGGCAGGCACCACGCGCGACGCCGTCGATGAGGTGGTCGAGTTCGAGGGCTCGACGCTCAGGTTCGTGGATACGGCGGGAATCCGGCGCAAGGGCAAGACGAAGTTGATGGCTGAAAAGCTGAGCGTGGTGATGGCGCGGCGGCACCTTGAAGCGGCCGACGTGGCTCTGCTCCTGATCGACGCCACCGAAGGCGTAACGGCGAGCGACGCCACCATCGGCGGCTACGCGCACGAGAGCGGCCGCAGCGTCATCATCCTCGTGAACAAGTGGGACGCGGTCACGACGGCGCGCACAGACGGCAAACCGCCTGCGGACCGGGCGATCTTCGAAGAGCAACTGCGCTGCACGCTCAAGTACCTGGCCTACGCTCCGGTAATTTTCCTTTCCGCGCTCGAAGGCAAGGTGGCCGGGGGCCCTAAGCGCGGCTCGAAGCGCGAGTCGAGAAAGCTGGAGGGCCTGCTGCGCGAGGTGGTGGCTGTGGCGGCCGAGCGGCGCAAGCGCATTTCAACCGGGCAGATGAACCGGTTCCTCGAGCGTGTCGATTTTCAGCGCGCGCCGGTGCCGATGTCGAAGCGCGTGCGAATCTACTACATGACCCAGGCGGCCGTGGCCCCGCCGACGTTCGTGCTCTTCACCGACCGCGAGATCAAGCTGCACTTTGCCTTCGAGCGGTTCCTCGAGAATCAGATCCGCGAGGCTTTTGGGTTTGAGGGAACGCCGGTGTGGTTCAAGGTGAAGAAGACAGGGAATAGGGACTGAGGGACTAAGGGACTGAGGGAATAGGGAATAGGGAATAGGGAATAGGAACTGAGGGGGCTGCACAGTTGCACAGTTTCACGGGAACTGTGAGACTGTGCAGATTTTTGCTGTAAGCCGCTGATTTTATTGAGGTGGGCGGACTTCACAGTTTCACCGCCCGAAAAATGAACTCGCGAAGTGCAGGACTGGAGCGGCGATTTCGAATCGCGCAGCAGGGTACTGTGAGAAATTTTCGCGAGCAGTGGGGAGCGGTCAGCGGGAAACAGGGCGAATTGGACAGCGATGCCGGCATAATCAGCTCCATTGAGATTGTGCGCTGAAGGGCAGTAATTATCTGCAATGCGTAAAAGCAGGGACTGAGGGACTAGGGACTGAGGGACTAAGGGACTGAGGGACTAAGGGACCAGAGCCAGCGGGTTGAGTGTCGTGATCTCCCAGGTCTCCATCTTTCCCCTTCACTCTGTTCAGGGTCAAGAGCTAGACCTGGGGCACCCAGCGCAGTGGGGGATGCTGGTTTCCCACCCAAGCTGCGCTTGGATGGGGCACCCAGCGGAAGTGGGGGAACCAACTTTCCAACCGTCAGCGGTTGAGGTTCCCACCCAAGCTGCGCTTGGATGGGGCACCCAGTGCAGTGGGCGATGGTGGTTTCCCACCCAGGCTGCGCTTGGATGGGGCACCCACTACGGTGGGAGAATGAACTTCTAAAACGTTTAGGCCATGCCGCCAACCATCCGAGAAAGCGCCTGGCACCATTTCGGCGCCATTTATCGGTGCCCGGCATTTAGTTTATTCGGTGAACGGGGCCGGTTGCCGATTCTGAAATAAATGAAATTGTTGCAACAGCTCCCCGGCCGTAAGAGGTTTACTGAGGTAGTAACCTTGAAAGCCATCGCACCCCCGCTCAAAGAGGAACGATAACTGTTCCGCGGTTTCAACCCCCTCCGCGATGACTTGGAGATTGAGGCTCTTAGCCAGATGAATGATTGCCGTCACAATGGCCGCGTCGTCGCGATTCACGGCAACGTTCTTTATAAACGATTGATCGATTTTGACCTTGCTTACCGGGAAGTGCCTCAGGTAGCTGAGGCTGGAATATCCGGTTCCAAAATCATCGATTGACAGGCTGAGGCCCAGCGACTCCAGTTCGTGCAAGACCCCGAAAACGACATCCTCGCTCGAGAGCAAAAGCCCCTCGGTCAATTCGAGTTCAAGACATTGCCCTGCGAGTCCTGTTTCGTGAAGCGCCTTTCTGATCATGTCGCAGAAACTTTCGTGTCGAAACTGGATTGCCGAAACATTCACTGCGATGGGAAGAGCGGGCAAGCCCTGATCCTGCCACTCCCGGGCTTGCCTGCATGCCGTCTTCAAGACCCATTCGCCGACCGGAATGATCAGACCGCTTTTCTCACAGGCGCGTATCAATTCGTTCGCCGAGATGGAGACGAAATCAGGGTGGCGCCACCGAAGCAGGGCCTCAATTCCGATGATGGATCGAGTGGCAATGTCCATTTGCGGCTGGTAGACAAGGTAGAATTCCTGCCGCTCGAAAGCTTGACGCAGACGATTTTCAAGGTTCAGCCGTTTCACAACGGCCTCGTTCATACTCTCATCGAAGAATCGAATCCCATTCCGGCCGGCGTCCTTGGCGGAATACATGGCCGAGTCGGCGTTTTTGATGAGCGACTCGGTATCAGATCCATCTCTGGGAAAGAGGCTCACACCGATGCTGCAAGTGACGCTTAACAGAACACCGTCGTTTACGAAACTGCCCACAACGGCATTCTTAATGCGCTCCGCCACTTGCTTCGCATCGGATTCATCTTCCAGTTCGGCGAGAATGGCAACAAATTCATCTCCACCAACTCTAGCAATGATGTCATGTTCGCGAATCTGCTCCTGGAGCCTTCGTGCGACCTCCTTTAAAAGCAAATCGCCGACGGAATGGCCGAGCGAATCGTTGATGATCTTGAATTCATCAAGGTCGAGGAAGAGCACTGCCAGTTTCCGGCTCGCACGACTGGCCGCCGAGATCTCCGCTGCCAGGCGCTCGAAGAGAAAAACGCGATTGGGCAGGCCGGTCAATGTGTCGTAGAACGCGAAGAAGCGAACCTGCTCGTCGGCGCTGGCCCTGGCCACCGCCAATCGCCGAAAAGCAACGAGCGCGAGGATTAACAATAGGCAAGCAATTACGGCCTCGACGGCAATCAGACAAAGCGAGAGAAAATGCATTCCATCGTTCACGTGCCCGGCGAAGTTCCGCTCCATTGTTGAGAGCGAAAGGTCGATCTTCACGATCTCCTGTTTCAGTCTCCGCGTGTCCGCGTCATTTGTGCTGTTCTGGAGTTCGTCGGCGATTTCGCCCAGGCGCAAGGTGTACCGATCGCTGTCACGCCAAAGTTGAATTGCCTTCTCGATTTCGATGTTCCAGGGGGCGATGTTATAGAAAATAATCGCGGAATTAACGTCGGCCGGCCGATTTCTGCCCTGGATCAGTCCTTTGGCGATGATGGAACGGTCCTGCCGTTTCGTGTCCAGCTCCCGGCGCGCTTGCATGTCGCCCACCATAACTGCCCATTCAGTTCGGAAACACTGAAGGTCTTCCGGAGACCTTGAATCTGCGTAACCCAGCAGGCAGAAGGTGGCACGCTTCTGAGCGCCGGCCAATAGATTTTCACCGATGACAAAGACGCGGCTACTGTCTTGAAATTTCAGTTCCCAGAGGGATAGGGCGGAGAACAGGAAAAGAATGACGGCAAAAGGCAGAATGGCGATTTGGCCGGTGGTGAGGAAGTTCCGTTGCCGTTTCACTCGATTGAAGCCCAGAGTCGCGTTTTCAAGTAGGCATCATTATATCAGCGGCATTCGAATCCACTTTAAGTGATCCACGACACCGGACCCAGCCGGGTTCCAACTTTCGCAACCGCCGCAGGCCGGCTCTTCAGCGCACCACCAATGCGCGCAAACTGTGAACCCCGCTCGCCCTCAGTCCCTGTTCCCTATTTCCCTGATCACTTACCACTGTTCTTGCGTGCTTCGGCTTCGGCGAGCCAGCCGCGGCGGAGTTTTTCCTCGGGAACGCTGGAGAGGTACGGCTTGATGTCGAGGACGGGGGTGCCGTCGAGCATGTCGACGCCGCGGACGCGCAAGGTTGGGCCGTCGCGGCCGAGCAGCTCAACGACGGTGAGCGCGATGGGGTTGGGACGGCGGGGCGAGCGCGTGGAAAAGACGCCGTGAGGGCGGTCGTCGGAGGGCGGATGGGAGATGAGATCGAAGCCATCGGCGCGGTCGAAGACCCAAAAGATGTAGAGGTGGGAGAAGCCTTCGATGTCCATGAGCCCTGGGGCGAACTCGGGGAGCACCTCGATGGCGCCTTCGGCGCTGTGTTGTGCGCCCAGGCCCTTGGGAATGGAAGCGGTTTCCTGGTGAGGGCTGCGGACGAAGCCGATGGGCCGGGGCGTGAACATGGGCGAGAACCTCCGTGATAGCTTCTAGCTTCTAGCTTCTAGCTTCTAGCTTCTAGCTCCTAGCTCCTAGCTCTCGGAAGTGACGACGATCGCCGCGCGGCGCGCCTTCGGGGCTTCATTCTCGCGCAGGCGCCTGGCCAAAGCCCACTTCAGCTCGTCGATGCCTTCGCCGGTGACGGCCGAGATGGCGTGGAACTCGAGCTTGCGACGCTTGGCGTGAGCGGCCAGCTTCTTGAGCTTCTCGGGATTGGCCACATCGATCTTGGAGGCGGCGACGATCATGGGCTTCGAATCCAGCTCATGCCCGAAACTGGCAAGCTCGCGGTTGATCACCCGGAAATCCTCCACCGGATCATCGCGGCCGTCGGCGTCGGAAACGTCCACCAGATGCACGAGCAACCGGGTGCGCTCGATGTGCCTCAGAAATTGCGTTCCCAGCCCATGGCCTTCGTGCGCGCCCTCGATCAGGCCCGGCACATCGGCCACTACATAGGATTGCTCCTCAGGAGCTTCGCCCACAGTGACCACTCCGAGGTTCGGTTCGAGAGTCGTAAACGGGTAATCGGCGATCTTCGGCCGGGCGGCCGAGATGCGCGAGATGAGCGTGGATTTTCCCGCGTTGGGGTAGCCCACGAGGCCCACGTCGGCCAGCAGCTTCAGTTCCAGGCGGAAGCTGCGTTCTTCTCCCGCGCGGCCCAGCTCGTGCTCGCGCGGAGCCTGGTGAGTGCTGGTGGCAAAGTGCTGGTTGCCGCGCCCGCCACGGCCGCCTTTGGCAATCACAATGGATTCGTCCGGCTCGCGGAAATCGTGGACGAGCTCGCCCGTCTCCTGGTCGTAGAGCAGGGTCCCCACGGGCACCTGCAGCGTGAGGGAGCGGCCGTCCTGGCCGGTGCAGTTCGAGCCCATGCCGTGCTCGCCGCGCTGGGCCTTGTGCTCGGGGTTATAGCGGAAGTGGATCAGCGTATTGTGGCGCTGGCTCGACTCCATCACAACGTCGCCGCCGCGGCCGCCGTCGCCGCCCGAAGGGCCCCCGCGCGGAACGAACTTCTCGCGCCGGAAGGCCATGCAGCCATTGCCCCCGTCGCCGGCCTTGACCCGGATTTTTGCTTCGTCAATAAACATTTTGTCGTGGGTACTCAAACAGCAGGGGCTGAAGCCCGTTCAACTTTTTCAGCCTCTTACGGCCCGGCTAAAGCCGTGCCCTTTTACAAGACCTGTTTGCAGTACATTCTTCCTCCGGCCCGACTAAAGCCGTGCCCTTTTTACAAGACCTGTTTGCAGTACATTTCCCGCCGAGCTGCTTATCGGCGCGGTTACCCGAGCAACTTCCCTCTAGCCAGTTTAACCAAAGCGGCTTAAAATCACTTCCAACTCCATTTGGATGCACGGACAGACGCGCGAAAGGTCATTCGTGCGCCTTATCGTGTCTCGTTTTCCCGAGCGCATCCAGCGCCGGACCCGCCGCTAAAAGAGCGGGCCGGCCGGAAGATTTGGTCCCATTTTTCCCCGATCTGCCGTGGGCAGGCGTGTTTGATGGCAAGAAACCGGTGGCTCGGTATTCATCTCGCGGCTGCGATTGCGCTCGTGGCAGGAGCGGCGCGTCCGGTTTTCGCCCAATCGACCCCGGCATCGGATCCCACCCCGGGGTCGCTCTCCGGCAGGCTCACCGATCTGCGCTCGGCGCCGCTGGCCGGCGTCTCGATTTTGCTTCGGAATCAAATCACCGGCAGCCTGGCGCGCGCCTCGACGGGCCGCAATGGGCTTTTCCTCTTCACAGGGCTTGAGCCCGGCGTCTACTCCATTGAGGCAGAGAGCGCGGAGCTGGGCCGCGGCAGCCTCGAGGACATTCAGATTTCGGCCGGCCACGAGTCGCGCGTGCAGGCGGCGATGGAATTGTTGACTTCTACGACCACCGCGCCTGTTGTTGCCGTTCACTTCGCCCCGCCGCCCATTCCCGTTGATCTGGTTCCAGAGTCCGCGGTTCTCGCGGCTGCGCTCGCGCCGGCGCCTTTGTTCAGGCAGCCTCTTGGGGCTGGATATTCTTTGGAACCCCTGCCTCGGACGGAATCCGTGGTTTTGGCTTCCGTTCTTGCTTTCCGTCCGTTCGAGTCCTTTGCGCCGCCCGCGCTCAGCCTTCCGGCTCCTTCGCCGAGTCCTCAAACGGAAGCCACGCCGCCGAAATCCGAACCGCAGGCTCTCGCTCCGCCGCGGCCTGAGGCCGCACCGCGACCGGCTGAAACGCAGGTTGCCGCTCTCGAATCTTCGGACGTTCTCCATTCTGTTGACGGCGCGCCGGCGGCTTCCGCGCTCGGTGCGGCTCTGGCTCCGGCGTCCGGCAGCACGGCCGTTGGCCTGCTGTCCCCAGTTCAGCAAGCCCAGCAGGCCCACAAAGCATTCTCTCCGGCGCCGGCTATCCGGACGACCGGCGGCCCTCCCGATCCCGCTGCCGCGGCGCTCACCACAACGGTCTCATCGGCGCAGCTCGAGGCCTTGCCTGTGAGCGGGCGCCGGTGGCAGGAGTTTGTCTTCGACACGCCCGCCACCTCTGCCCAGTCGGGCTCTTCACAGCCGGTCATGAGCGGCTCGGCGCAAAACGCGCCGGACACTTCGATCGACGGCATGAGTACCCGGCTGGCCTTTGGCGCCGCCGCCGGCTCGCCGCCGCCCTCCGCTTCCCGCGACGCCTCCGGCGAGAGCGGCAACGAGCAAAGTGTCACCCCGCAGGGTTGGAACAACGGCCGCAGCCTCAACGTCAGCCAGGCGGCCATCCGACAGATTGAGACCGTGGCCGGCAACGTGGAGACCAGCGAGTCTCGCTCCGGCGGCGGCCTGGTGAGCGTGGAAACCCGCTCCGGCGAGGAGGGCTACCACGGCCAGGCTTTTCTCTACGATCGCCAGAACACCTGGGGCGCGCAGAATCCGTTCACGCAATGGGTCGAGAACACCGGCACGGCCGCCAATCCGGTCTTCGCCGCCGTGCCCTACACGCCGCCCGACCATGAAGTTGTGTCGGGGCTGGGGCTGGGCAGCCGCTTGCGCCGCAATCTGCCCGGCCTGCACAACGGCCTGTTCTGGTTCGCCGCGCTCGACAGGTACAACCGCAACGATCCCGGCCTGGCCACCGTGCGAAACCCCTCTGAGTTCTTTGCCGCGCTTGAGCCCACCAGTCCTGCCATTCAACTTCTGGGCGCGCAACTGGGCGAGAGCTCCACGCAAGCCTGGTCCGACTACCTCGGCATTCCCCGCGCCGGACTCGCCCCCCTGGGTCTGGAACAGCTCGACGCGCTGCTCGGTCCCGCGGTGCGCTTCTCCTCGCGGTGGGTGGGCTTTGCGCGTCTCGACTGGACAGCCGGCGAGCGCCAGCGCTTTACCGTGGAAGGCAACGGCTCCCGCTCGAGCTCCCCTGGCGGCGGCATGACCAGCGTCTCGGAAGATTACGGCAGCCACAGCTTCGGGTCGAGCGAGGCCGCCCAGCAGTCGATGATGACTCGCTGGCAGTCTTACCTGACCGCAAATCTTCTCGGGGTCACACAGGTCTCGTTCGCCCGCAGCATTCTCTCGGCCCGGCCCGGCGCTCCGAGCGCCGTCGAGCAGCAATTGCTCGCGTCAAATGCCCAGCTGCCGCAGATCGTTGTGGACTCGCGTTACGGCTTCACGATCGGCAATCCATCACGTTTCGGCTCCGGCAGCTACCCCGACGAGCGGCTTTACCACATGGAGCAGATGTTCGGCTGGGTCCGCGGCTCGCTGCTGGTGAGATCGGGCTTCGAGCTCGACCACGACGTCGACCACACAAGCCTGCTGCGCAACGGGAGCGGAACTTATTCCTACTCGACGGTCGAGGATTTTATCGCCGATGCCCTCGCTTATCAGAGCTTCGGTTTGGCCGGCACCCTGAACTACCAGAACCCCCACAACTGCAACCCGGCCGGAAACGGCCTGGGCGCGCTGCCCTGCTACTCGTACTACTCGCAGACGATGGGTCCGAGCGGCTGGCATCTCTCCACCAACGATTGGGCAGGGTTCGTCACCGCGCAGTGGCAGCCGAACCGCTTCCTGGTTCTCTCCACCGGCCTGCGCTGGGAACGCGAACAGATGCCTCCGACGATCGCCGCGCTCTCCAATCCGGAGCTGCCCCTGACGCAGAGGCTACCCGGCCTCGGCAACGCCTGGGGGCCGCGGATCGCGCTCGCCCTCGGCAGCGAGAAGGGCCGCTGGCCGCTGCTCCGTCTCGGCTACGGCATCTATTCCGGCCGCACGGAAAACGCCACCATCGAATCGGCGCTCACCCAGACCGGCTCCTTCAACGGCGATCTGAATTTCTTCATCCGCCCCACCGACGGCCTGAACCCGTTTACCGGCACGTCGAGCGCCCCGCCGTTCCCTTACGTGCTCACCGGCCAGCCTTCGAGCGTGGTCAAGCCGGGCGCGGTAGAGTTCGCGCCCAACTTCCGCAACCGGCAAGTCCACCAGGCTCTCGCCTCGCTGGAAGAGTCTCTTCCTGCGCGCATCACCCTCACGGCGAGCGCTCTGCTCAGCCTGGGCCGCCTGTTGCCGATCTCTATCGACACCAACTTCGACCCTGCGGTCAACCCCGGCACAATCACCTACAACGTAAAAGACCCCACCGGCAAGGGGCCTATTCGCGCCACGCAGATTACCGTGCCCTTTTATGCTTCGTGGCCTTCGGCAACTTCGCCCACCTTCACGGCCGGCAGGCTCAATCCCGATTATCAGCAGATCACCGAGATCATGAGCCGGGCCAACTCCACCTATGAGGCCGCCATGGTTCGCCTCTCTCGCACCACCAGCCACGGCCTGAGCCTCAGCGCGCACTACACCTACGCGCATGCCATGGACTGGAACCCCAACGAAACCACTCTCGTCTCTGGCAGCGACGTGCTCGACCCGGCCGGCTTCAAGTACGAGTACGGCACGAGCAATCTCGACGTCCGCCACTCGGCTGCCCTGACGGCCACCTTTGAAGCTCCCTGGAAGGCGCGCCGGAACGAAGGCCGCTTCGCCAGCAGCCTGGTGAAGGGCTGGGCGGTCTCCGCCGTTGGCCAGTATCGCAGCGGCCTGCCTTACACCATGCGCGTCTCCAGTTCCATTCCTAAGGAGTTCACCACGTCCGGCACGGCTATCGTCGGCCTTGGCCCGGGGATGAACGGCACTGGCGGCGACAATCGCATCTACGGAACGGGCAGCGATGGCGTCAGCTACAACATCGGGCGCAACAGCTTCCGCTATCCGGCCACCTGGAAGCTTGACCTGCGCCTTGCGAAGACCTTCGACATGGGCGGCCTGCGCCAGTTGCAGTTGCTCGGGGAAACCTTCAACCTCTTCAACCACCAGAACGTCACCAGAATCGATAGCACCGGCTATTCCATTGAGGCCGGCTCAACCTCCGGCTCAATGCCCACCCTCTGTTTCCTCACCCTGAACCCAACCACCGGCAACGGCAGTTGCTCGGCCTCCTCGAGCACCGGGACGCCCGTTCCCGCCTTCGGGCAGCGCCTCGGCGTCAATGCGACGGACTATTACCGCGAGCGCCAGTTCCAGTTGGGGTTGCGGATGAGATTTTAGAGCGCGTTGGCGTGATTCGTCGAGGTGTGCCGTCGGCCTCCCGGGCAGCTGTAGCGCGGGCATCCCTGCCCGCGCCATACGCCATAGCGCCTCAGGCCGCGAAGCTTTTATCGGAACGCAGGTCGCCCAGCCCGGCGAGCAATCCAGCCACCGAGACATCCTCGTCCAGTGCATCCCAATGGAGGCCGCGGCTGCTCAGACGAACAGCTTCCCGCTGCTCAGCCGTAGCGTGGAGCAGGCGGGGGAACCACGCCAGCGGCACTCCAATCGTCCGCCCGTCGCTCAACTCCACCCACATCGAGTCCGCGTCGAACCGCACGCGGGTTGCTTTAGCCGAAGTACTCATTCCACGCTCCCTCAATTCTCGCCCGCCTCGCATCCACAACCGCCATCAGACGGCGCAGCGTGCGGGCATCGTAGCCATCATTGTATGCCACCCTCACCTCAGGCCTTAGCCAGAATTTGGCCTGCGACTCGCCCTTCTCCACGTGCACATGCACCGGCTCACGCGGCGATCCTTCGTTCGAATAGAAGAAGAACCGGAACCCATCTTCCACCCACAAGGTCGGCATGGCCGAATTCTACCGCATCTCAGCCTTTCAGCCGGAGTCCCCAACTCCTTCTGAACCGCCGTCCGCGCTCTTGAGCGCCGGTTTGAGTCGGCTATTCCTGGAATCGTCGCGCGGGCCGATCCAGACGAACAGAAAGATGGCCGGCAATGCGACGACGGTGGTGAGCAGGAAGAACCGCACCCAGCCGATCCTTTCCGACAAAACTCCTCCCGAGGAGGCCACCACGGTGCGGCCGAGCAAGGCAAGCGAGGAAAGCAAGGCGTACTGAGTGGCCGTAAAAGCGGGCGAGCAGAGGCTGGAAAGATAGGTCACCAAGGCGGTCCCGGCCATTCCGCCCGTGATGTTTTCCACGGTTACGCAGATGGCAAGGTAGCCGAGGCGATGCCCCTCCACGGCCTGCAGAACGTAAAACAGGTTCCCGGCCGACTGCAGAATGCCGCAAAGAATCAGCGAGCGGCGGATTCCGAATCTCGAGGTCACCACTCCGCCCAAGATGGCCCCTGCCACGATCGAGAAAAACCCGAAGACTTTTGAGACGGCGGCGATTTCAGGAAGCGAGAATCCCAGCGAAATGTAGAGTGGTGTCGACATCACCGCCGCCATGGCCTCGCCCAGCTTGTATCCGAAGATGGCGATCAGGATGACAGGCCAAAGCGGCCTGCGCATGAAATCGCGAAAGGGACCGACGACGGCGGTCGAAAACGCGTGGCGCATCGTCTCCCAGCCCGATCGCGCATCGTAAGAAGGTTCCGCGGGGACTTTGGGTTCGGGGCTCAACAAAAATACCAGCAGTCCCACCAACAGCAGCGCAGCCATGGTGGCGTAAGCCGCGAACCACCCCGCGTGCGCCGCGATCACGAGGCCGCCCGCCCCGGCAACCAGCATGCCGATGCGGTAGCCGGACTGAATCATGGCTGCTCCGGGAGCCTGCTGATCCCTCGTCAGGCTCTCCACACGCCAGGCATCGATCACGATATCCTGGCTCGCCGAAAGAAATGCGACCAGCACCGACAAGGCGGCCATCAGAGGCAAATTGTGCTTTGGATTGCACGACCCCAGCGCGAGAATTGCCCCGATGAGGAGAATCTGGATGGTGACGCCCCAACCGCGCCGCCGGCCCAGGGGCAGCGGCGGAGGCACGCGATCGACAAGCGGCGACCACAGAAATTTGAGTGCGTAGGGCGTGCCAACCAGAGCGAAGGTGCCGATGGCTGCGCGCCGCACGCCGCCTGTCGCAAGCCATGCCGAAAGAGTTGAGTAAGTGAGCAGCAGCGGCAGGCCACTGGAAAATCCGAGCGCAAGCACCTCGAGCACGCGGCGATCCGTATAGACTGCCACGGCTTGCCGCCAGTTTGTCCGAGCGTGTCCTTGGTTGATTCGGGAGATTTCCGTCATCTCAGTTTTCGAAGCTGCATCTGTCATTCTAAATCTGCGATGAAGTTCGGCGTCATCAGCGACACCCACGGCCTGCTACGCCCCGAAGCCGTCGCGGCCCTGTGCGGAGTCGACCGCATCCTCCACCTCGGGGACGTCGGCCCGCAATCCATCCTCGATCGCCTGGCCGAGATCGCTCCCGTCACCGCCATTCGCGGCAACGTCGACCACAGCGGACCGACCTCGCGCCTGCCCGAAACCGAAGTCGTGCTCGTCGAAGATTCCAGCCTCTACCTCTATCTCCTGCACGACCTGCACGCGCTGCATCTTGACCCGGCCGCAGCCAAGTTCGCAGCCGTCCTGCACGGCCACTCGCACACGCCGAACTATCACACGAAAAAAGGCGTCCTCTACTTCAATCCCGGCTCGGCCGGGCCGAGGCGATTCCACTTGCCGGTGACCGTTGGCCTGCTGACGATCGATGCCAACGGCAAAATCGCGCCCGAAATTGTGTATCTACCCGCAAGCTGAAGTTCCCTTTTATTTATGGAGGAGTCACATTTCTTTGCGCCCCTCCGGGCGCGGTTTTATGGGGCTTTGCGACCCAGGGCTTGCGCCCTGGGCTAAGATCGCGATGCCCCTACGGGGCAAGAAAACGCATGGGCCGGCTGCCCGGGTAATATGAATGGGAAAAACATGCCTCATCATCAGATCGATCGAAGGGAGATGGCGGAATGACAAATGCAGAGAGCGGGCGCAGATCTTGTTTGAAGTGGCTTCTGTCGTTAACGGCGGTTGGTGCGGGGTCGCTTGTGACCTTTGCCCGGAATGCAGCGGCCAGCACCGGCCGTTCTGAACCGGCAAAAACGGATGGCTCAACAAATGCGAACAGAAACGCGAAAAGCCTGGAAGAACGAATCCTGGCATTGGAAGCAGTCCACGATGTTCAGGAAGTCATGAGCCGCTATTTCCATTACCATTGTGCGAATCTGCACAAGCAATGCTGGGAGGAATTATTCGCGCACGACGCTCCCGATGTCAGTGTCGAGATAGCAGACTGGGGCAGATGGGAGGGGCCGGAACACGTCAAGGCTCTCTACTGCGATTTTCTGGGCGGCGGTCTCGGCGATCCTAAGGGCATGATGATGGTGCATTCTCTCGATACCCCTTGCATTCAGGTCGCAGGCGATGGAAAAACTGCTAAAGGCGTGTGGTTTTCGCCCGGCAATGAAACGGCTGTTGATAACGGGAAGGCGCAAGCGTTCTGGTGCTGGAGTTACATGGCAGCCGATTTCATTAAGGAGGGTGGCGCCTGGAAGATCTGGCATTACCACGTCTATGCCATGTTCAGAACGCCCTTTGGAAAGAGTTGGGCCGACGTTGAAGGCAAAAAGACATCGCTTTCCGTTGCCTTCCCGAAGGGTACTGAGCCAAATAAGCAAATCACTTTCTTCAACGAGTACACTCCCACGTCGATACGGAAGCTTGTGCCGGCGCCACCAAAGCCGTATGAGACTTTTGATTCGTCGACGAGTTACTGAGCCACCGACGAGTGAGCGCCGGGGCGAGGGTTGTGATTTCCCAGGTCTCTCCGCCGCGGCGGACGAGACCTGGGGCACCCGGCGGAAGGAAGCGGTGCAAGGAAAGAATGTGGAGAAGCCAAGAGCTGGAGACTACGACCCCGCGCTCTCCGCTTCCATCGCCAGCCGCTTCGCCTTGCGGTAGACGTTGGCCACGGACAGCGTCCACAGCGGGACAAGATCGACGCCGGGCACAAGCTTGGCCGCGAACGACGGCAAAAACTCCCAGTGCCAGCCCAGCAGCGAACTCAGGACGCCGGCCACGATGATGTCAAGCGCGTCGTCGAAGGGGGACAATGCGCCCTCGATGAAATATGGAAAGACAATGAGCTGGCAGAGATCGGCCGCGATAGCGATTATCATCGCCGCCTTCAGCCTCGGTCCCGGAGTCAACTTGGCCAGAGTTTGTTTCACTTCAAACTCCCGTTGCGATCGGCATACCACTTCGACCATCTTGCCGCAGGGACTAAAGTCCCACAAGTTCAATTTGTAATTTCTTCGGCCCGGCTGAAGCCGTGCCCTTTTACAAAGCGTGTGCAGCCAGCGCTGGTCCCTCGTTCTCTCAGATGCTGACCACTGACAACTGAAAACTGACAACTGGCAACTGTTTAGTCCCTAAGTCCCTCGTCCCTCAGTCCCTGCTTTTCTCACATCGACTGCACAGGCACCAGCGTCAGATCGTCGACCAGCCCCACTTCTTTCTGCACGAAGGGCTCACCGTATTTGACGCCGGCCAACAGCCCATAGTGACGCGCCTCGGCGAAGGTGCGCTCGCGGATCTCCTCTGCGGGGACGAAGAGCCCGCCGCCCGCCTGCTGGTTCGCGTACTGCGAGCGGTAGGCCATCAGGGCCTGGTAGCGCTGCTCGATGAAGGGGGTAATGTCGACGATGAAGCTGGGCCGCACGTCGGCATAGAGGCTGGCATAGACGATCTTGAAGGGCCGGTGCGCCTCGTTGTCCATCACCACCTTCCGCAACCCCGCCAGAAAACAGGCTTCGTAGCCCAGCGTTGCCACCGCGGAGTGGTCAGGATGCCGCGCCTGCCAGTAGGGCAGAATCACCACGCGCGGCTGCAACCGGCGCACCACGCGCGCAATCTCCATCCGGTTTTCCAGCGTGTTTTCGATGGCGCCGTCAGGAAAGTGGAGCGCCTGGCGCCAGCCCACGCCCAGAATGCGCGCTGCTTCGGCGGCCTCGCGCTCGCGCTCTTCGGCCGTGCCGCGCGTTCCCGCCTCACCGCGGCTTAAATCCAGAATCGCCGTCCGCAGCCCACGCGCCGCCATGCGCAGCAGGGTTCCCCCGCAGGTCTGTTCCACGTCGTCGCGGTGCGCTGCGATCGCCAGCACATCGGCCCTGAACTCGCCTGGCTCTGCGGGCATTGGGAGTCCTCGCACGGGAAATCTACAAGTTCACAGTTCGCAGCTCTGGCGAGCGGGGAAACTGTGAGCTGCGAACCAAGAGCTGCGAACTGGTTAGTAAACTGTGTTGTCCGAGTCCGTCACCGCGTCAAGGTAAGCCACGTCAGAGGCCACTCCCGTTACGGTCACGTACTGGTTGTCGATCGACGATCCATCCTTGGTCGAGTAGATGTGCACCTGCCCGCCCTCGGCCGTATAGATCTTGTGCAACCCGCTCACCGCCGCGACACCGGTAGCGTCGCCATTGTAAGGCTCCAGCAGCGTCACCGCGCCCGTCGACGTGTTGAACATCGTCAAGCAGCCGTAGGGCTGGCCGTTGTTGGCCCTCTCGCCGTTGTTGCACTTGGTCATGGCAATCCACAGCGTGTTGTCGTCGGCTTCGAGAATCCGGCTGGGACCGCCGGGGAATCCGTCGCTGACGGAAACCGGCGCCGAGGCCGAGGCAGGCGCAGTCGTGGTCGGCAGCGTCACTGTCGTCAGGTGTCCGCCCCAGAATCCGTCCGGCATCTGCTGCTGCCCGACTACGTACATCGTGGTTCCAACCAGCAGCGCATTCGTGGCTCCGCCGGGAATAGCGACGGTGGCGGCATTGAGTGCGCTTTGGGTAGGCAGCAGCCCGGAGGCCTGCCCCAGAGGAAAGAGCATGGGCGCCACCGGCAGAGTGGTAAACCCGGCCTTCGTGCCTCCGCACTCCGGCCCGCAGTTCAGTATGTATGCCGTGCTTCCGTCGTTTGAGAAGAGAGCCTTGATGGGGCGATCGAAGGTGAGCGGCGCGCCGTAGTACTGGGTGAAGCCGGCGGCATCCACGTAATGGTTGTCAGGGCTTTGAACCTGGTAGAGGCACCAGCTTGGCGTGACCTGCGGCTCGCAATCGACGGCGGCCTTCGGCCAGGTAGTCGAGCCCGCCGGAGTAGGCGACGGTCTGCGCCGTCGTGAGTTGAACCGGATAGTAGGCGTAGTTCGAGTTCTTGACAAATGCCAGCGCCATGGTGCCGCCCGGGTTCAGGCTCACCCGGTACACTCCCGGCAGGCCCAGCGGCAAGCTGCCGCCGCCGGCCACCTGGTTCACCGTCAGCACGTGGTTTGCCTGGTCGGCTGCGAAGGCATATCCCAGGTTGCGGGTGATGAAGATACTCGCCGCGTTTCCACTCGATACTGAGCCGCTGCCGCTCTCCTTGGCGTAACTCACCAGCGACAACGTACCATCGCCCGAGTTGTAAATCGCACCCGTCTGCTCTTCGGGCATGTTCTGGATGGTCGTAGGCAGGCTCCCGCTATAACCGCTGACCGAGAAACTTGACGGCGAGCCTGTATAGCCGCTGCGGATGTCGTAATATGCGTCCACGATCACGAGCGCGCCCTTGCTCAGCGAGCTCGGGTTCTGGACCGCGATCATCACGCGGTTCGGCAACTTGCTCGGCGGCAGTTGGCGGCCCGCAAAGTACGTAGTTTTGCCGCAGCCGGCCACTGCCACCGCAATTGCCAGCGCGGCGATCACGCCGATCGATAACCTTATCTTCGTCAAAACTCCATCCCTCTTCGAGCGGTACGCGCGCCTGGCTCCCGCCCTGGCCTGAGCCCGGTGCACACATGGCCCGGTGTTCTCTCCGGCGAAACTTTTGCCCGCCGGAACGCGCTTGCCGGACCGCTCATCGCAGCAATTGCAAGCCGGTTTTTACCGCGAGCGATAACTCCCGAAGTATACCAAGCGGCCCGCGCCCTTCGCGAACCGTGTCAGTGGTCAGTGGTCAGTGGTCAGTTGCCAGTTGCCAGTTGTCAGTTGTCAGTGGTCAGTTGCCAGTTGTCAGTTGCAACCACCGCTCCAGCGAATCCCATTCTCTTGTCCCCCGGTCCCTTGTTCCCTCGTTCCCCAGATCCCTGACCCCTGATCGCTGATCACTGAACCCTGTTCCCTGATCTTTAACCCCTGAAATGCGTTAGCATGGCATCAGAATGATCCAGTTTTCCGAGATTCTTGGCGATCGGCCCGTCCTTGCGGACGGCGCCATGGGAACCGTGCTCTATTCGCGCGGCATCTTCATCAACCGCTGTTACGACGAGCTCAATCTCTCCGACCCATCGCTCATCCTCTCCGTTCACGAGGAATATCTGCAGGCCGGGGCCGAGATCGTCGAAACCAATACCTTCGGCGCCAACCGCTTCCGCCTGACTCGCCACGGCCTTGAAGACAAGGTTGCCGAGATCAATGCCGCCGGAGTGAGGCTGGCCCGTCAGGCCGTCGCGAATCTGAAGCAGGCCGGGGAAGCATGGGTTGGGGGCTCCGTAGGCCCGCTGGGCGTTCGTCTTGAGCCCCTGGGCAAAACGGGCCTCGACGAAGCTCGCGAGGCGTTTGCCGAGCAGATCTCCGTGCTGGCCGCGGGCGGCGTCGATCTCATCATCGTTGAAACCATGCCTGCACTTAACGAAGCCCGCCAGGCTCTGGCCGCCGCGCGCGAGGTCGCTCCTCATCTGCCCGTTCTGGTGATGGTCACGGTGGACGACGAAGACAACTGCCTCGACGGCTCCTCGCCCGCGCAGGCTGCGGCGCTGCTCACCGAGTGGGGCGCTTCGGCCATCGGGGTCAATTGCTCCACCGGCCCCACCAATGTACTCACCGCCATCGAGGCCATGCGCGCGGCCACCACGCTGCCCCTGGCGGCCATGCCCAATGCCGGCCTGCCCCGCGCGGTCGAGGGCCGCAACGTCTATCTCTGCTCACCGGAGTACATGGCCAGCTTTGCCCGCAAGGCCATTCAAGCCGGCGTGCAGATCGTGGGCGGCTGCTGCGGCACCACGCCCAACCACATCCGCGCCATGCGCGCCGCTGTCCGCGCCATGGACCCGCAGGAACCCGTCGCTGTTGCCGGGGCGCATCCCGTGGCGTCGGCCGAGACGCCTCCCACCCCGCTCGCCGAGCGCTCCCGACTGGGCTCTCTCCTCGCAGAGAAGAAATTCGTCACCCTGGTCGAAATCGCCCCTCCCAAGGGAATCGACTGCTCGAGAGAGATCGAGGGCGCGCAGTTGCTGGCCAGGCTCGGCGTGCATGCCATCTCCATTCCCGACTCGCCCCGCGCCTCGGCCCGCATGGGCGCCTATAGCCTGGCCATCCAGATGCAGCAGCACACCGGCATGGAGACGGTCCTCCAGTTCACCTGCCGTGACCGCAACATCCTCTCCCTCCAGTCCGGCCTGCTGGGCGCCTCCTCCATCGGCCTGCGCAACATTCTCTGCGTCACCGGCGATCCGGCGACCCTCGGCAATTACCCTGACGCCACCGCCGTCTTCGACGTCGACTCCATCGGCCTGGTGAACATGGCCGAGCGGCTCAACCGTGGCCTCGACATCGGCTCCAACTCCATCGGCGCCTCAGCCAACTTCACCATCGGCGTCGCCGCCAATCCGGGCGCGCCCGACCTCGAGCAGGAGTTGCGCCGCTACCGCTACAAGGTCGAAGCCGGCGCCGAGTACGTCGTCACCGCGGCGGTGTTCGATCTTCGCCTCCTCGAGGATTTCCTGGCCCGCATCCGCGACTGCCGTATTCCGGTCATCGCCGGGGTCTGGCCGCTGGTCAGCCTGCGTAACGCCGAATTCCTCAAGAACGACCAGCGCATCTCCATCCCCGAGCAAATTATGCTGCGCATGGCCCAGGCCGGCTCGCCCGAGGCCGCCCGCGAGGAGGGAATCCGCATCGCTCAGGAGATGATCGAGACTGTCCGCCCCTGGGTCGACGGCGTCCAGGTCAGCGCTCCCTTCGGCCGCTGCGATATCGCCGCCGAAGTCGTCGCCGGGGCATTGCCACAGGGCACCGTGGAGATGCAGGATCTGAGCAGGCCGTCAGCCGATTAGCGCTGTTCCAGTCAGACCGCTTACAGTCCCAGAGACTTCCGTGGTTTCCTGCCCTTGCGCCAGAAAAAAAGCGCAAGGACGGGGCACGGGCGCTCTGGGCAATCAGCTGGTTAAACCTGACTCAGTGTCATTCTGAGCGAAGGCCGTAGAATAGGAGGCGAACCTGCACGGAGGCTCCCATGCCCAGCTTCGAAGACTCGCTCAAGAAACTCGAATCCATTGTCGATCAGCTCGAAAGAGGCGATCTAGCGCTTGAAGATTCGCTCAAGCTCTTCGAAGAGGGCGTCGGCCTGTCGGCAGCCTGCAAGCAGGAGCTTGACTCGGCCGAAGGCAGGGTTCAGATGCTCGTCAAGCAGCGCGACGGCTCAGTCAAGCCCGAGCCCTTCCTTACGGAAAAGCCTTTCTGAGGGGGTCATCCAGCGCTCAACTTAATTTTCCCCTCAGCCACTCCTTCATCCGCTCGCTCAACCGCTCCAGGTCCGCTAGTTCAAAGATCGGTCTCGGGCCCTCGATTACCCCGTCGCGCTCCGCCCGGCGTACCACGGCATCGGCGCGGGCCTCCAGGCGACCGTAGCTGGGCTTGCGTTCGCCGCCCGGCGCGCTCTCGACGGCCAGGCACAGGTCCGGGCCGATGAACTTCAGCACCCGGTTCGACTCGAAGATCGTTCCTCGAGGCCTGCCGGAACCGGCGCCCGGACCGCCCGGACCCGCGCCATCCGGCCACGTGCACCGCACCAGCGCCTGGCGAACCGCGTCTTCGAGTTCCTGATCGGCGGCCGTTACCAGCAGGGCCTTTCGCGCCCCGGCTGCCAGATACCGCGAAGTATCAGTGCCCTCTGCCGCCTCGCTTTCCTCCCAAACCTGGGTTCCGCGCCCATAGTCGTGGCTGGTAATTTTGATCGCGCTCCATTCCGTCCCGGCAAACGCCTGGATCAGGCCGCAGACAAGGGCTGTCTTGCCCACCCCGTGCCCGGCGCCTCCCACCACGATTACAGCCATCCCTGTGCTGTCTCCTTCCCTCAGTTGTAAGCGAAAGGCCCCTCTCCTGGCCTTGCGCCCCCCGAATCTATCACTTCCGAAGCACCACCCCATCTTTTTTTTTGACGCTGCGGGGGACCGGGTTTATTGTGGAGGTGGTTAGTCTCAGGGGACTAAACTCTGATGCGATCGCCAATGGGCCATTTTGGTGAAGATCTGCGCATGGAGCGGCTCTCCCGCGGCATTGCGCTGGAAAAGATTGCGACGGTAACCAAGATAAGCCAGCGCCACCTGCTCGCGCTGGAGGAGGAGAAGTTCCGCCTTTTGCCCGGCGGCATTCTCTCGAAAGGCATCGTGCGCAGTTACGTTGGCGTGCTCGGGCTCGATGCCGCCGACTGGACAGAACGTTTCCTCAGAGCGTGCAGCGACGCCGGCCAGGCGGTCGATGATGACGAACGCGGCTGGACGACTTTCGCCTCAAATGTCGGCAAGGGGCGCATCCTGAAGCGCGAAGCCGTGGAAACGCGCAAGCGCTGGGCCGCGGCGTTGCTGCTGGCCGCCGCCGTGCTGGTTGCCGCCTTTCTCACCTTGCGATATTACGGCCTGCGCGCAGGCTGGTGGTCCACGCTGCTCCCATTCCACGACCTGGGGCTGCGGGTCCATTCCTACTGGTTTTCCGCGCACGATCGGCTGGCTCGCAGGGTCCAGTAAACCGTTGCATCGGGCGAAGATTTCTGTCCACTCAACCGCGTTTCCTGGCCTTTCGACCGCGATTGCCGCCCGTTGGCTGCTAGGCTTTGCCTCTAGCGCCCCGCCGCAATTACCATAGAGTGAATCGTTCCACCGGCACGATCGCGTTCCCTGATCCGGCGCATCCGCGAAAGGCCACTCACCCCCGCATTGGGAAGGAGTTCTCGAAGTTGAGCGACCGTTTTTTGTTTACCTCCGAATCCGTCACTGAAGGCCACCCCGACAAAATCGCCGACCAGGTCTCCGACGCCATTCTCGACGCCTGCATTGAGCAGGACCCCTATAGCCGCGTCGCCGCGGAAACGCTGACGTGCACGGGCCTGGTCGTCATCGCCGGCGAAATCACGACCAAAGCCTACGTCGATTTCCAGGGTCTGGTACGTGGCGTCATCGCCTCGATCGGTTACGATAACGCCCTCTACGGCTTCGACTCCAACACCTGCGCCGTGATCTCCTCGATCAACAAGCAGTCCGGCGACATTTCCCAGGGCGTGGATACGGGCGGCGCCGGCGACCAGGGCATGATGTTCGGCTTCGCCACCAATGAGACCCCCGAACTGATGCCCGCCCCGATCTCGCTGGCCCACAAGCTCACCCGCCAGCTCTCGGCGGTGCGCAAGAGCGGGAAGCTCTCTTACCTTCGCCCTGACGGCAAGAGCCAGGTCACGGTGGAGTACGACGAGACCGGCAAGCCCGTCCGCATTGACGCTGTCGTGATTTCGAGCCAGCATTCCGAAGCCGTCGGCAATGAGGAGCTGCACTCCGACATCCTCAAGTACGTCATCCAAGCCGTGCTGCCTGCCAAATGGCTCGACGAGCACACCAAGTACCACATCAACCCCACCGGCCGCTTCGTCATCGGCGGGCCCATGGGCGACACCGGCCTGACCGGCCGGAAGATCATCGTCGACACCTATGGCGGCATGGGCCGTCACGGCGGCGGCGCCTTCAGCGGCAAAGATCCCACAAAGGTCGACCGCTCGGCCGCCTACATGGCCCGTCACATTGCCAAAAACATCGTGGCCGCCGGGTTGGCCGAAAAGGCCGAAGTTCAGCTTGCTTACGCCATCGGTATCGCCGAGCCGGTTTCGGTGCTGATTGACACATTCGGCACCGGCAAGCTCAGCGCCCCCAGGCTCACTGAGCTCGTTCGCAAGAACTTTTCGCTCACGCCGAAGGGCATCATCGAGAGCCTCGATCTGCGCCGGCCCATCTTCCGCAAGACCGCCGCCTACGGGCACTTCGGCCGCACCGATCCTGACTTCACCTGGGAATCGACGGAGAAAGCCGCGGCGCTGGCCGAGCAGGCCGGCCTGCCGGCCGTCGAAGCGAGATGATCCCCGCTCCATGAGCAGAAAGGGCCGCCTGAGGCGGCCCTTTTTGTTGCGCTCTCGCTTTTGGTTATTCGCTGATCCAGATCTCTACGCGGCGGTTCTTCTGGCGGCCGTCGGGCGTGTCGTTGGAGGCAACAGGCAGCGCCGAGCCGTACCCTGTCACCGTGGCCGCCTTGAGTCCGCGGCGGGCCAATTCGTCGGCCACAACGCGCGCACGATCGATCGACAGCGTAAGGTTGGCACTGGCGTTGCCGGAGGAATCGGCAAAACCGAAAAGCATAATCCGCCCAGTCGGCTTCCCTGTCTGTCCCAGTTGATCCACAACGCGATCGAGATCCGCCTGGGCGCGGTTATCCAGTTGCGACTCGCCGAATTGGAAGCGGAAGTCGAGCGGAAAGCGCTTGGCGCCTGCGGTCAAGGCGCGGTATTCCGGCGGCGCGTCAGCCGGCGCTTCTTGCGCAACCTGCTCCGCTGTTTGCGGAACAAAGCCCTGGGCGGCCACGACCTGCTGTCCGGCCTTCGACAGGGCGAATTGCACAAACTCACGCACGTGCGGGTTGGGGGGAGTTGCCGGCGTGTAGAGATACAGGCGGCGCGACAGCGCGTAATCTTCCGTGGCCACCGTGAGCGAAGTCGGCAGCAGCGGCACCGTCCCCTTGTCAGAAACGGCCAGCGCCTTGGCGCTGCGGACGAACGGCAGGCCGATAAAGCCGATGCCCTGCGTATCGCCGGCCACGGCGTCGCTCAGGGATTCAGAATCTTCGAAGCGTTTCGCCGCCTTGCTGAGCGGCTTGCCGTTGAGCACCAATGTCTTGAAGGTGTCGTAGGTGCCCGACTTATCGTCGCGGGCATAGATGTGGATCGACCCGGAAAGCGATGAACCGCCGTTCCACTCATCGTCCTCGCCGGTAAAGATGCGCATCAACTGCTCTACGGTGATCTCCTTGGCGGGATTGCGCGGATTGACGATGATGGCTATGCCGTCCAGCCCCAGGACGTGCTCACTGGCGATGCCGTTCATATCTCCCAGCGAAGCCAGCTTGCTCTTCTCCTCGTCCTTGATGCGGCGCGAAGCCATGCCGATATCGCAAGCGCTCCCGGCCAGCGCCGTGAACGCGGTCGCCGAACCGTGCGCGGCAATATCGATCTCCGTCGGCACATTGTCGCCCGGGATCAGACCCAGAACCGACTTGACCTCCGGCTCAGCGCCGACCACGGTATGAACGTTTGTGGCCCCCTCCGCCTTCAGGTAGGCCTCGGCCAGCGCAGGCGCCAGCTTCTCGCCAATGGTGTTTGACCCGGCGAGCCGCAGCAACACCTTGCCCTGCGCCCTTGCCGTGCCGCCATGACCCGCCCTGCTCCAGAAGAAGAATCCGGCGGCGAGGACGGCAACCACCGCCAGAGCGATCAGCGCAATCGTCAGGTTTCGCCGCCCGGCGCCGGTCAGCGCCTTCTTTTCAATCGGCGCCTGCTTTTCAATCAACGCCTGCTTTTCAATCGGCGCCCGCTCTTCAATCAGCGGCCTGCCGCAAACAGGACATGAAAAGGGCTGTCCCGGTTCGATGGTGATGACTTCACGGTCTTTTGACAATGGACAACTGTCGCGATTGGGGCATAATCCCTTACGGTCGTTCACGCAATCCCCCCGGTAGCTCAAGCCACACAGTGAATCTGGAAAAGAACGGCGTCACCAGTGGAAAATGATGAGAACCGGTGTCCTTCATTTCTTTTCTGCAATGATCTGCTCTGCAATTATCTGCTTCGAGCATTTCAATTTGCTGAATTTTCGGTTAGAGCACGGTTAAAGCAACCGGCCTGTCTGCCTTCTCGGATGGGCAGCGCTGGAGTTTGGGGAACCACTGAGCCAGCCCTCATGCCGTAAAATGCTTCCGGGAGCGAAACCGCTCATTGGATGGAGGTTCGCATGCGCTTTGCTGTGCTCGTCGCGTTTTTCCTTGGTTTTGCCACGATTTCGGCCGCCCAGAGCGGGACCAACTGGAGCTATGAGGGCAAGACCGGGCCTCTGGAATGGGGCAAGCTCGATCCAGCCTACGCGGCCTGCGGCCATGGCCATGAGCAATCGCCCGTCGACATTCGCAGTGCCCATTTGAACAAGACGCTCCAGCCGATCCAGTTCCATTACATCGCGGGATCCATGACGGTGGAAAACGACGGCCGCACAATCGTCGCTCACCCCAACGCGAGCGGCTACATCGAGGCCGGCGGCGTGCGCTACAACCTGGACCGCATCGAGTTTCGCCGCCCCTGCGAACACACCGTCAAGGGCAAGTTCTCGGATCTAGAGGTCCAGCTCATTCACCGCTCGCAAGACGGCAAGTACGCCATTGTCGCCGTGCGCCTGACCCAGGAGCGCGGCATAGGCGACGCCAACGCCACCATTGCCAGTCTCTGGGAACACCTGCCCAAGGCCGGCGCCACGGAAAAGGTTACCGAGATGGTCAACCCGGGCGGCCTGTTGCCCGCCGACCGCGGCTACTGGACTTACACCGGATCCCTCACCACTCCCCCCTGCACGGAGGGCGTGCAGTGGTTTGTCTTCGAGCAGGAACTGAGCCTCAGCCGCACCCAGTTGCGCGCATTCACGGCGCTGTTCCGCATGAACACGCGCCCGGTGCAGGAGCTGCACGGCAGGAAAATTGAGGCCAACGAGTAAGGACAGGGGTCAGGGATCAGGGGTCAGGGATCAGGGAACTTTACCGGGAAGAGGCCGGTTGAGGTCCGTGATTTCCCAGGTCCCCAAAGGCGAGGGACCTGGGGCAACCAGTGTTGTGGCAGGGTCAGTTGGGATAGGGAATTAGGGAATAGGAGATCAGGGCCGCGATCCAGAACGTCCGTATCGCCGGGAAGAGGCCGGTTGAGGTCCGTGATTTCCCAGGTCCCCAAAGGCGAGGGACCTAGGGCAGCCAGCGTTGTGGCAGGGTCACTTTCCAGAAAGTCGGCCATCGCCAGGGATGAACGGCCAAATCCCTCTGCCGTCCGCTACTTCTGATTTCCCAGGTCCCCAAAGGCGAGGGACCTGGGGCAGCCAGCGTTGTGGCAGGGTCACTTTCCAGAAAGTCGGCCATCGCCAGGGATGAACGGCCAAATCCCTCTGCCGTCCGCTACTTCTTCCCGGCCGGCGCGTTCTCTGCAGGCGCGAAGCTCGTCTTTGCCGGCGTGCCGAAGACGACCGTCGCATCAACAGCGCGTTTTTGCGATCCGCTGTCGATCTCGCTCGCTTTGAAGGCAATTTTGCCGCCGCCGATTGCGCCGTCGCCGCTCCAGCCGTCGAACCGTTCGAGCGCCGCTGCAGTGGAATTCTTCTTTTGCGCGCCCGCGCCGGAAACTATGACGCTTCCGTTGCGCCACTCAAAATGCACAGTTCCGGTTGCCGAAGAGGCCAGGTCCCGGCCAGAGTAGCCGGAGAATCCGATTTTTCCTTCGAGGTTCAGCTTGCCTGCGGTGCGTCCCAGTCCCAGAACCCCGGCCGCGCCGGCGGCATTCAACTGTTCCAGGCTGCCTTCAATGGTGTACTCGGGCATGGCGGTGCTGGTGGCAGGCTCCTCGATGCTCCCGGTGAGGTGAACGCGGCCGCCCAACAGCACGGCATCGAGCGAGTCCATCTGGGCCGCCGCGGGCAGAACCCGCACCACTGCCGAGAATTTTTCGAGCGTTATCGCTTCCAGGCGAAGAGAATCGGCCTTGACGGTGGCATCGAGGCGCGGCCATGCCACAGGAGACGAGGCGTGCAGGCGCGCGATCAGCGTGGACAAGAGCGTGCCCGGTTGGCGCGCGCCCAGCAGAGCATCCTGCAGCGTGGCCGCATCCAGCGCGCCGAATCGCAATTCGAGCGCGGGTGCGCAAGGGGCCGCTTCGCCGCAGCTTGCGGGCAGGTTCAGGCTCGCAGTGCCCTTGACCGGGCCCAGCGAAAAGGCGACCGGGTCCCATTGCGTGCCGTCTTCGCGGATGTGCAGCGTGGCCTGAGAGATGAGAACGTGATTGGCAAGATAACCGGCCTGCCAGTTCACGTTGTGCAACGTAATGGTTCCGCTGAGGGCGCCGGCCGCCGATGCGCCTGAGCCCGCGGTCACCACGTCGGGCGCGGGCAATCCGGCCGCTGAAGCAGGCAGCCACCCGCGCTCAACGTTGAGATCCAGCACGGCCGCATCTCCGGCCAGCGAATCGAGTAAATCTGCTTCGGCGATTCCGACAGCGCGAGCCATCTCCCTGGCCCGCGCAATTGCCGCCGGGCCCCGCAGGCTTACCTGGTATCCAGCCCGCGTGAACTGCATGCCGATCTCGAGCGGCGTGGCGCCCCCAGCCGGAATGGCAGTCGAGCCGGTAAGGGTCTGCGCCTGCCCCGCCAGGGCCTCACCGGGCTCAAGCGTAAACCGGGGGACGCGGAGCGGCTGGCTCAATCCGCCGCCGCTCAATTCCAGCCCGTCGAAAGTCAGGCTTCCAGTAAGCGGCCCCTGAGGCGCTGCCGCAGCTCTTGCCCTGTGCGCCCTTGGCGTTCCGGGCGAAGCGGCAGCTTGGGCGGCCTCGGCGTCGTAGGCAATGTTGCCGCTGACCGTGCCCTGGGCCGCGAGGCTTTGCTCGATCCCATGACGCACCGTGCGCAACGTATCCAACGCCGCGGCAATGGGAACACGGTCGAGTGCAACCTGAAAGCGCGGCTGCGCTCCCGCACTAGCCATGCTGCCGGTAAGCCTGATGCGCCCGCTTCCCAGCGGCGAATCGCACTCGAGATTCTCGACCGACCGGTTTGTGTAGTGGTAGACAATGCTGCAATTGGCGTCGAAATCCATCGGCGCCGCCGGGGCAAACTCGGCGCGGTGAACGCCAGTTGCACGCAGCCGCGTGGTCATGCGGGCTGCATCGGCCGAGCCTTCCAGGTGGAACTGGCCCGTCAGGTCGCCGCGCCAGCCGGAATCGGAGCCGGTAACCAGCCGGGCCAACTGCCCAAGTTGAGCCTCGCGCCATTCCACGTCGATCTGGGATGGCATTTGTTGCAGTTGGGCAGCAGGCCGGATCGTCCCCTCCAGCCGCACAGTTCCCGTCTCGCCCAGAGCGAGGCTTACATCGGTGCGGGCCGGCTGGCCTCTCAGGCGGATCTTCCACTCCCCGTTTTCCTGCCGCTCGAAGGAGAGGTCCGCATTGAGCACCGAGAAGGGGAGTTTTTCAACCCCATTCTTAAAGTTGATTCGGGAGTTGGTGGCCTCAAGATGAGGCAGGCGAACAACCCTGGGCTGCGTCTCGCCGGCAGCCATCCCGGCCCTGGCGGCCGCGGTTTGGAAGAGAGAGTCGAAATTCCATCTGCCGGGAGCCGAGCGCACAACGTTCAGGCTCGCTTCATCCACGCTGACGTTACCGATCTCCAGCCTGCCTCGCCACAGCGACAGAATGCGCAGCGAGGCCGTGACGGTGCTGGCGTGAAGAATGGGTTCGGCGCCAAAGGCGGGGTCCTCGGCTACGCTCAGATCGTAAAGCACAAATTCGGGCCGCGGCAGCAGGCGCACACTTACCGACGAGAGGCGGACCGGCCTCCCCAGCGATGCTTCCATGAGCTGCACCACGCGGGCCTTGTAACGGCTGGCGTTGATCAGCGGCGGCACCACGGCGATCACGACGAGCGCGGCCACAACCGCGAGCGCCGCTCTCCACCTGTTCCTTCGTTGTCTCTTTTGTGCCTCTTCGGTCATGGCCCGATCAGTTGTCAGTGTTCAGTCATCAGTTGTCAGTTGTCAGTTATCAGCGGCTTGGGGCGCTTAAGCGATTCCAGGAAACCAAAGAGTCGCGGGCAGCCTGCACTCAACCCTCCCGCTTACGGATCACTGACTACTGATCAACCGACTACTGACTACTGTTCTAGCGCACTACGTGCAGGGTACGCGACCAGCGCGTTTCCGTGAAGAAGTGCAGTGCCACGTGCCCCATCCATGCCAGCCTGGACGCGAGTCCCGTTTGTTCATACACATCTTCAGGCGTCTTGAACGACCAGTAGTTCAGCATGGGCCGGCCAACGATATTCTCGCGGGAAACAAATCCCCAGTAGCGGGAATCCAGGCTGTTGTGCCGGTTATCGCCCATCATGAAGTATTTCCCCGGAGGCACGACCAGATCCCCGTCTACAACATGGTCGGGAAAGTCGGTCGCCCAGCTTTCTGTGGCTCCGCCCGTCTGCGAATAGGGCGGCACGGAAGGAAACTCGTCCAGAAAGTCGGAGTGGTTCTCCGGCGTGGTTTTTTCCGCGTGCGGCTGCGCCTGCGCTACGCCGTTGATGATCACGATTCCATCGCGCAGGTGAATGTGGTCGCCCGGCACGCCGATCAGGCGCTTCACCAGGAAAAGGTACTGGGGCTGGCCCTGCGCGTCCAGATCCGGCACTGGTTTGATGAAAACCACCACGTCGCCGCTCCTGGGCTCGCGGTAATGCACCAGGGGCATCCACTTCGCCTGGGGAGCGAGCGTGATGCGGTCGACCAGCAGGTGATCACCCACCAGAAGTGTCTTTTCCATCGATCCCGACGGGATGACAAAGTTCTGCGCAAGGAAGGTGAGGATGAACAGGCCGACCACCAGCACGGAACAGATGCTGGCGGCGGCCTCGAAGGGCGTCTCCTCAAATTTTTCTGCATTCGGCTCCGGCAGAGGCTCTGGAACCGTTCTCGGCTTCGGCGCGTTCTTCTTCGTCATCCTGTCGCTCGATGCTCAAAAATCCCGTCTCACCATCAAAATCAACGCACCACGCGGAAGATGCGCTGCCAGCGCGCAAATCCCTTCAGTCGCGAGGAAAGCTTTTCGTCCTGTCCGAGTCTATCATCCGCCCCCAGTTGCGGATCGGTACTCGACGGCCGGTTCACCGAGAAGTAGATGAACAGCGGCCGCGCCAGAATGGCCTGCCGCGGCACGAATCCCCAGTAACGCGAGTCGCGGCTGTGATTCCGGTTGTCCCCCAGCACGAAATACTCCCCCGGCGGAATCGTCAATTCGCCGTTGCGAGTGAGACTTTGCATCTGCCGCCACCACTCGGGATCGACCTGAGGGTCGGTGTAGTTCCGGGCCGGGAAGTTGTCGCGCACAGCATTGGGAGCAGCAGGCTCGAAAGCCGCGTAAGGCTCGGCGAGGGCCACGCCATCGATCAGGACCCGGCCATCCTGAATGCGCACCCGGTCTCCGGGAACTCCGACCACGCGCTTGACCAGCAGCGGGGGATCGGGATGGCGGAAGACCACGATATCACCCCGCATCACCTGCCGGTAGGGCATCAGCTTGCCGGCCAAGCCCCGGGCCGGCGCGTAGATCTGCCTGTTGAAGAGAAGAAAATCGCCCACCAGGAATGTCTGCTCCATGCTCTCGGAAGGGATCATCAGGGGCTGCAGAATGAATGTCAGCAGAAAAAGAGCCACTACAACGGTGCGAAGGAACGACCCCAGCGCCTCGGGCAGCGTGGGCATGTGAGGGCGCATCAGTCTTAGTTCGCGCGCTACCCGCTGCGGAAAGGAGGAGGCCCCTTCGCTCATGGTTTAAGTCCTCGCCATCGAATCGGTTCCCGCCTCGTCATCGCGCAGTGCATCTGCCCGTCCTGAATCCTGGCCGTGGACGGGATTGAGCGCCAGGTTCTCCAGTGCCCGGCGCGCGGCATCCTGTTCGGCGCGTTTCTTGGTGCTACCCCTGCCCTCGGCCACAGGCGCTCCCGGTTCGCCCTCCTCGGGCTGCAGACGGACTTCCACCAGAAACCGTCTCCTGTGGGGCGGACCGCTCTCGTCCTTCACGCAGTAGACCGGGGTCCCCTCGCGTCTGGCCTGCAGCCGCTCCTGAAGCGCCGATTTGTAATTGCCCAGAGCCTCGCCGGAGACCAGCTCGCGCGCCAGTTGCGCGGCCGCTTCGCCCATCACCTGATGCCGTGCAAAACGCCGAACGGGCTCCAGGTCTCCGTCAAGAAACAGCGCACCCATGACGGCCTCCATGGCATTGGAAAGCACCGTGCTCTTTCCTCGCAGGCCGCCCTGATCTTCGCCACGGCTGAGCCGCAGATACTGTCCCAGCCCGATCGTCTCGGCCACATGCGCCATGTGCTGGCGGCTCACCAGCCGCGCGCGCACCCGGGTCAGCTCTCCTTCGCGCCACTCCGGATGCGATTCGCAGAGCGCCTCGGCCACCACCAGGTTCAGCACCGCATCGCCCAGAAACTCAAGCCGCTCGTTGTCTTCCTGTTTGCCCGGTTCCTCGGCTCTGCCCGCATGCGCCAGTTGGTTGACCAGAGAGCGGTGAGTGAGCGCGCGCACCAACAGTTCGGGATGGGCAAAGCCGTGTCCCAGCGCAGTTTCCAGTTCCTTCAGTTTTGAGTCCACCGCGCCTCGCTTCGCGTTCCGGGATAGGCTGATTTCTCAGGAGCCGAATCCGCCTGTTTCGCGCCGCGCCCGAATGCGGCTCATCGGCTCCGTCTTCTGCCCGCGCCTGCATGATCACGGCTTGCCGTTCTGCTGCTGCCCTTGTGTGCCCGGCGCTGCCGGCTGCGCGGCGGGCGCGTCATCTTCGGAATCCTCGTCGCAACTATGTCCCTTCACGACGTAAGCGGTCTTCAAGCCCCGCTCGGCGGCCAGGCGCGTATCCTGTTCCGCGTCCCGCGTCTCCAGCGCGAGCTTGTACTGGTCCACCGCCTGGTCGCGCTTGCAATCGAGGTCCATCATCCGGCCCAGGTAAATGTGAGACCAGGAAACCAGCCGCGGTTCCTTGCTCGTGGCCAGCGTCTTCTGGAAGTCGTCCCTGGCCTGGTCGGGGTGTCCGTTCATCGCCTCGACCCGCGCCAGGATGAACTCGGCGCGCGCTGCTTCGGCCACAGACGCCACCGTATCGCGCTCGCCGATCAGAACCTGACGCGCCATGGCCGCCGCCGTCGCCGTGTCGCCTGCCGCCAGGCGCGCTTCGGCCAGATCCATTCCTGTCAGCTTGCGGGGTTTACTGCGCTGCAGCACGTCCTCGTCGGCTTCCTTGTCGAAGGTCGTATTGCGGGCGCGGTGCACCTGGTCTTCCACGTCCATGCTGTAGACCATCTCGCCAATGGTGTCTTTCAGGCTGGCCGGGTCCTTTTCGAAAGAGATCAACTGCTCGTAAAAATACTGCGTCAGCACAAATCCCTGCGCATTGTCGTGGCGCACGGCATCCAGTTTCGCCGCATCCACCTTCTGCTGGTATTGGTCAAGCTGGCGCTGGTAGCGGGGCAGCTCCGAGCGATCCACGCCGGCCGGAATCTTGTACACCGGAATTCCCGTCTCCAACGTCCGCGCCTCGATGGCTTTGATCAGGCACTCGATGGTCAGCGGAAGCACGTCGGAACGGAAGCGGTACTCCAGCGGCGCGTTTTTGATCTCCTTCAGAATCGGCTGCTCCCGGTCGATGGCGTTGGAGCGCGCATAGAGCAGCGGATCGATCACGTAGTGCAGGTAGGTGTGCCGCACATCGGTCATGCGGACCTTTCCCTCCTTCGAGGGCGAAACCACCACTACATAGTCCAGTCCGTAGATGCGCGCGTTTACCGTTCCCGGAGACAACAGCGGCTCGACGATCACGATGAAGCGCTGTCCCTCGTAGCTCGAGGCCGGCATTTTCAGATACAGATTCGTGGCAACGATCATCTGCGTGAGCGGATCGTGCAACTGAGAGGTTTCATCGTCGTAGGTTCGGCGCGCGGCCAGCCAGATGCCGTTCAGGTCCACTGCCGCCGCGAACTCCTTCAGCAGCGGCACCACCTCGGCTACCTGCGTGGCGTCGGGCGGCATCTCTGTCAGGTCCGCCGTGAGCTCGACCTCGGGCGGCGGCGCCAGGTAGAGGGAGAGCGAGACGTACTGCGAGATGTCGCTCACAGTACCCGTCGTACGGTGCTGGGCCATGTAGAGACACATGGCATCGCGGCTCGCCCGGGCCTTTTCGCTGGTTTTAAGCGCCTGCTGGATCTCGTCCCGGATCTTCTGGCGCACGGGCTGGCTCTCTTCCAGCTCCTCGTCGTATCCGCACGTGTTCAGCGCCGCCGCCACCAGGAAAACCGGTTCGGTGGTGATCAACGAGACGGTCGGTCCTGCCGGATCGATCAGCGACGGCGTCTTCTCCTGCGCGTAGACCTCGGAAGAGGATGAGCTCTGGGAAGCTTTTTTGCCGGCCTCGGTTTGGGCGGCAACAAGGCTCGACGCCCCTGCCAAAAGTATGAAAATACAGGCCGGCGCCAGCGCCGAAAGAATAGGAAATCTGCGCAATCTCATGAATTCAAGCCCTGTCTCAAAGTCTACAGCGGAAGCCGGGCCTTTGCAGGCGCCGGAACCGGCTGCCCGCCTACAAGGCCATCATTTTAGAGACTTCCAGCAGGGGAGATTGTTAGGACAATTCAGAAGGAGAGAAGAAAGGGCGGGATCCCAGGCGGCTGATGAAGAACCCTCCACTTTGAAAGGGCTCTCTTCAGTCATGCCGCAAAAGCGGCAAGCGCTTTGAAAGGGCAAGGCTTCAGCCGTGCCGTAATGGCCGCAAAATGTGCTGGACTTAGCCCCTGAGGGATGTATCTGAGCGTTTCTGCAACGAGGGCCGGCAATAGCGTTGCCGGCCGAAAAGCCTCGTTCAACCCCGCACGGAAACGCCCGCGAACGAGATTACCGCCAGCCCCCGCACCGGCTTGCCGAAGAACTTTGCCGGCTCGAAGACGCTGAACAGCAGCAGGTTCTCCAACTGCCCCCGGGTGGCCGCGTCGCTAGGTCCGGAGACGATGCGATAGTCGTACACCTGGCCCTGGCCGTTGACGTAGGCCTCCACGACAAGCGGATCGCCTGTGTTGGAAAGATCGTTTCCATCCACGGCGCTGGAAAGATAAAGTAACCGGGGCGCGGTAGCTACGCCCAGAGGCTGATCCTTAACGGCCTGCACTCTCTCCGGCTGCGCAAACATCGACACCAGCAGCACCACTGAGCCCAGCAGCAGAACCGCGCTGGCGAAACCGGCCGAGGCCTGCAGCAGAAAGGGACCCACGCAGTTCTTCCAAGCCATGCCCCAGACCTCCAGTCGAGGCCTGCGGGTGCGCGCCCTTTCCTGGCTGATGGCTACGCGGATGCGCAGCGGCAGGTCTTCCGGCTCCGGCGCGGGCCCCAGTCGAGCCAGCGACGAATGCACCCCGCGCAGAGAATTCCACTCTTCAGCGCATTCCTTGCAGCTTTCCAGATGAGCCGCGATCCGCTGCATCTCGTGTCCGGTCAGCCGGCCATCCAGATACTCTGTGAACCCCGATTGTGCATCCCTGCAACCGTTCATGGCGCCTCCTCTCTGAGGGGCAACGTAAAACCGGAAACCTCCGGTGAGGCAGCGGCGGCAGCCCGTGGCGCCGTCAGCAGAGATTTCAACAGCGCTCGCCCGCGCACCAGCCTCGATTTCACTGTTCCCAGGCTTATGCCTTGCATCTCCGCCACTTCCTCGTAAACAAATCCTTCAATGTCCCTGAGGACAAGGGTGGTTCGGAACGGTTCCGGAACCCTGCTCAGCGCCCGTTCCACGCGCGCCTTATTCTCGGCGTGCATGGCCGCCTCGAAAGGCGATTCCGACGGGTCCTCCAGGGTCTCTTCGAGCCGTACAGGAACTCCTGATTCCCGTTCGCCAATCTTCTGTTCGATCGGAACTTCCCGCGCGCTATGCCGGTTCCACCAACGCCTATGGTTGGAGGCTTCGCGCAACGCAATCCGGTAAATCCATGTCCGCAAAGACGATTCGCCGTGAAAGCCGCCCACTCCCCTGAAGACCTTCACGAAAACTTCCTGGGTAAGATCGGCGGCCTGGCTGGGGTCGAAGACCATGCGCGCCAGAAGCGAGTAAATCGGCTGATGATAACGCGCGATCAACCAGGCAAAAGCTTCCTCTGAGCCGGACTGAAGTTCCTGAATCAGTGCCGTCTCATTGGAGCCGAGAGTCAGCGCGCTGGCTATATTTCCCATGGTGAAGCCTGCCTGCAGGATCGGTGTACCCTCCCACTTTACCGCGTTCGGCGCAAGCTTGCCGCAGGTTTTCGCCCCTGTACGGCCTGTGCTCTTCTTTCGCGTTCGGGTCTCCGCCGGCGCTTCAAAAGCTCAGGCGGAGTGGGTGGAAAGCTGTTTCTCTCCCGCACCCCTATTCTCTTAGACACCGCCACCGGCCTAAAGTGTTCCCGGTCACGCGGATTCAGGGCTCCAGGGCGGTCCGGTCCCGGAGCGCCCGGCAAAGGCGCTCTCGCCGGGCGACAACAACCCGCTGCACCTGGTGCCGAATCCGTGCGGCGGCTCCCGGGCGGCGATGATGGCCGGCTACCGCGCCGGCACGCATGCCGCCGAATATCTGAAGAAAGCGTAAGCCGCCTGTCAATTGGGCGCCCGGTTCCTCTACGGGCGCCCGGGCCAGGGGTTGATCGCCCAGAGCGACGCTTTCCATTGACCCCCGCCTGAAATTTTCTGCTCTCGCGTCACCGCCCGCGTATATGCTGGCATTCAGACCGAATTCACGACAAACGCGCGGGGCTGGGCATGGAGCTCTATCAACATCTGCCGCCGGAAGCGGTAAAGATCGTCATGGTTCTCTTCCTTTCGTTTCTCACCGGGCTGGAACGCGAGGAGCGTAAAGCGGCGGCGGGCGCCTACTACTTCGGCGGGGTTCGCACCTTCCCGCTGATCGGCCTGATCGGCTACTCGCTGGCGCTGATCGCAGGCAACGATTACTTGTCCGTCACCATCGGATTCCTCGGCGTCGCCGGGTTCCTGATGCTCTCGTTCTGGCATAAGCTCACTCAACCGGAGCCGGGGAACGGCGCGAGACCTGCGGGCGTGACCACGGAGATGTCGGGGCTGGCCACCTTTCTGGTTGGCGCGCTGGTGAGCTACGGCCATTTCTGGACGGCGACGGCGATCAGCGTGGCCGGACTGCTGCTGCTCGACCTGAAGGCCGCGCTGGAGTCGCTGGCCACGCTTATTGCCCCGCGCGAGATCTTCACCTTTGCCAAGTTTCTCCTCCTCACGGGCGTCATTCTCCCCATCCTGCCCAATCAGCAATACGGGCCCTTTCACATCAATCCCTTCAAAACCTGGCTGGTGGTGGTGGCCATCAGCGCCATCTCCTATGCCAGCTACGTGCTGCAAAAACTGACCAAGGGAAAGGGTGGACTCGTAGCGGCCTCCTTGCTGGGCGGAGCCTACTCGTCAACGGTTACGACTGTCGTTCTGGCTCGCCAAAGCAAAGCGGCAGATCAGCCTCGCCTCTATTCCGGCTGCATCCTGATGGCATGCGGCATGATGTACCTGCGTCTCGCGATTCTTCTGGCACTGTTTAACCGCCAGTTGATGGCATTGCTGGGGGTGCCTTTTCTGGTGCTGGCCGCCGTGGCTGTGGGAGCGGGTTGGCTCTGGTCGTGGCGTGCAAAAGCCGCGCCTGCCGGCGACGGCACTGCCGATCATGCAATAGACACGAAGAATCCGCTCGAGCTTGGAACCGCCTTTCTCTTCGCGCTGCTCTTTCTGGTGATGCTGGTGGTGACGCAACTGGCGGTCACTTACCTGGGCCGGGCCGGGGTCAACACGCTCGCGGCCATCATGGGCGTCACCGATGTCGATCCGTTCATCATGGGCCTGACCCAGACCGCCACAAGCCCAGACGCAGTGAAGATCGCGGCCGGAGCCATCGTGATCGCCGCCGCCAGCAACAACGTCATCAAGGGAATCTACGCCCGCTCGATCGCCGGCAGGAAAACCGGCATGCAGAGCCTGATCTTTCTGGTCTCGCTCGCGGCTGTGGGCCTGATTCCGCTCTTCTGGCTCGCGAGGTGATCGCCTCCCGCAATCCGGGGTAGGCAGATCGCGGCTGTGAAAAAATGAATCCGTAACGTTCTTTACGTCGTAGCGGGACTCTGCGCGTCGCGGCAGACCGGCGGCTTCTCAGCCACCAGATGCAGCGCGCGGGTCAGGAGACCCGCACGACTGCCGTTTCACCACCCCAACGAGCAAAAACGCTCGTTGGGGACCCCGGTCGGGAGACCGGCGCTACTTCCCAGAGAAGGGGCTCTCACGATGAACGCCATTGATGATCGGGAACTCGCTCAGCAGTTCGCCAGCGACAATAATGCGGGCATTTGCCCCGAGGCGTGGAGCGCCATGGCGGCTGCCAATCGCGGACACGTCGTTTCTTACGGAGACGACCCCTGGACGGCGCGCGCCGCCGACGCCTTCCGCGAGCTGTTTGAGATCGACTGCGAGATGTATTTTGTTTTTAACGGCACCGCCGCCAACTCGCTGGCGCTGGCTTCGCTGTGCCAGTCGTATAACGGAGTGATCTGCTGCGACATGTCGCACATCGAGACCGACGAGTGCGGCGCGCCGGAGTTCTTCTCGAACGGCTCAAAGCTCTTGGTCGCCCCCAGCCACGGCGGCAAGCTCACGCCCGACGCCATCCGCGAGCTGGCCACCAAGCGCACCGACATTCACTACCCCAAGCCACGCGCCGTCACCATCACGCAATCTACCGAGATGGGCGGCGTGTATACGCTCGACGAACTGGCCGGCCTCAGCTACGAGTGCCGCCGGCAGGGGCTCTTTTTGCACATGGATGGGGCGCGATTCGCCAACGCCTGCGCCGCCCTCGGCTGCGCTCCCGCGGAGATGACCTGGAAGCGCGGCGTCGACGTGCTCTGCTTCGGAGGCAGCAAGAACGGAATGGCCGTGGGCGAGGCGGTGCTCTTCTTCGACCGCAAGCTGGCCGTGGACTTCGACTACCGCTGCAAGCAGGCGGGCCAGCTCGCCTCGAAGATGCGCTTCCTCGCGGCCCCGTGGGTGGGCATGCTCGAAAGCGGCGCCTGGCTCAGCAACGCCCAGCACGCCAACGCCTGCGCCCGGCGCTTCGCCGAGCAGGTTGCCGGCATTCCCGGCGTCAGCCTCGCCGGCCCCGTCGACGCCAACGCGGCGTTCCTCGTCGCGCCTCAGGAAGTGCTCGACCGGCTTCACGCGCGCGGCTGGAAGTTCTACGGCTTCATCGGCGGCGCCTCGCGCATCATGTTCGCCTGGGACACCGACCCGGCGCGGGTGGATGCGTTCTGCCACGATTTGAGGGAGTGCGCGGGCGGGCAGAACGATTGAACAACAACTGCAGATTCTTCGCCTTCGACCGCCGAAGCGGCCTCGGCTCAGAATGACAATTGCTAATTGTGAGCTAAAGTCGACAGCACGGGGCTGGCGATTTTCAGCAGGCCGTGGTGACCATCCTGACCGCCTCGGCTGCGTTCGTCACTGTGCGCAGCAGCGCGCGATTTTCAGCCCGCAGGAAGCCGGCGGCGACCATGGAATCGAGGAAGGCCGTAAACCCGTCCCAGTAGCCCGCGGTGTTGATGAGGATGCAGGGCTTGGAGTGCAGCCGGAGTTGCGCCCAGGTGACGGCCTCGATCATCTCGTCGAGCGTGCCGTAGGCGCCGGGCAGCGCGAGGAAGGCATCGCTCAGCTCGGCCATGCGCGCTTTGCGCTCGTGGAGATTCGTGACCAGCTCCAGCCGTGTCAGCCCAGGGTGGGCGATTTCGCGCTCGCCGAGGAAATTCGGCAGCACGCCGATCACTTCAGCGCCGCCGGCCAGTGCCGCATCGGCGAGGGCGCCCATTAACCCAATACTCGTCCCGCCGTAGACCAGGCCCAGCCCCGCGTGGGCGATCTCCGTGCCCAGCGCACGGGCCTCGGCGAGGAACCTCGGATCGTTTCCGACGGATGACCCGCAGTAGACGGCTACGCGCCGGTTCGCTTGGTTGCCGGTGGACATTGTGGCTTAAGGATAACGCGGCGTGCGGGGCGAGTCAGCGAGTCGGCGGGTCGGCAAGTTGGCGGGTCGGCAAGTTGGCGGGTCGGCGGTGATGGTTCCCACCCAGCGCTGCGCGCTGGATGGGGCACGGGGCATTCACGCCGCCATTCGCCATGCGCGGGCCGGGAGGCCGGCGCTACAAATACCCGAGCGGCGCTACAAGCACGCGCGGAGCGGCAGCAACCGCCCGAACGGTACACTGGAATCAGGACCCTTCCCGCCTGGACCCTGAGCCTTGCATTCGCTTCTCGACAATCTGAATCCCGAACAGCGCACGGCCGTTGAAACCATCGACGGGCCGCTGTTGATCCTGGCCGGAGCCGGCTCGGGCAAGACGCGCGTGATCACGCACCGCATCGCATGGCTGATTCAGGAGAAGGGCGTGGCGCCCGACTCGATTTTGGCCGTGACCTTTACGAACAAGGCCGCCGGCGAAATGGCCGAACGCGTTGATCGGCTGCTGGGGCATGCGTCGCTCTCGAAGCCCGCGATCTCCACCTTCCACTCGTTCTGCGTGCGGGTCCTACGCCGCGATATTGAGGCCCTGAAGGTTGGCGGCAAGGGCTTGACGCGCACCTTCGCCATCTTTGACGAGAACGACCAGCAGGGCATCGTCAAGCAGGTGATGAAGCGCATGGGGCTCGACACCAAACAGTTGACGCCGCGCACGGTGCTGGGGCGCATCTCATGGGCGAAAAACCACATGGTCGACCCGCAGGAGTACTACCTGGGCTCGAAGGACCCCAACTCGGAGCGTGTGGCTCACATCTACCGCCGCTACCAGGACGAGCTCGCGAAAAACAACGCCATGGACTTCGACGACCTGCTGCTGGAGGCCGTGCGGCTGCTGCGCGTGGCGGCCGAGGTCCGCGAACGCACCCAGCGGCGCTACCGCTATATGCTCGTCGATGAATACCAGGACACGAACCGCCCGCAGTATGAGCTGATGAAGCTGGTGGCCGGCGAGCACAAAAACGTGTGCGCCGTGGGCGATGAGGACCAGAGCATCTACTCATGGCGCGGCGCCGAGATCCGCAACATTCTGGAGTTCGAGCAGGACTTTCCCAACGCGCGCATTGTGCGCCTGGAGCAGAACTACCGCTCCACGCAGAATATTCTTGAGGCCGCCGGAGCGGTGGTGGCGAACAATGTCCGCCGAAAAGGCAAGCGATTGTGGACCGCGCGCCAGGGCGGCGCCGCGATTGGATTTTACGATGCGCCCGACGGCGAAAACGAGGCGCTCTTCATCGCGGACAAGATCCGGGCCTTCCTGAACGAGCCCGGTAACCCGTCCGAAACTCAAGAGCACGGAGTGCCGCACGAGCGGCATGCCGCCGTGCTTTACCGCACCAACGCGCAGTCGCGGCTGGCCGAGGAGGCGCTGCGGCGCTACAACATTGCGTACAGCATGGTCGGCGGGTTCAGCTTCTACGAACGGGCCGAGATCAAGGACCTGCTCGCCTACCTGCGCCTGGTGAAAAATCCGCACGACTCCATGGCGCTGCAGAGGGCCATCAACACGCCGGCGCGCGGCATCGGCAAAACGACCTTAGAAACTTTGGAACGGCTGGCGCTGGAGGCGAATGTCTCCACATGGGACGCAATCGGCGCCGCCCTCTCAAACCGGCTCCTGACGGCGCGCGCGACCACGGCGATTGAAGGCTTCCGGCAGCTTATTGTCGACGCGCAGGCCATGATGGACCCGGATTTTGCAGGGAAGCTGGCGGCCGACGTGGCCGAGCGGCAAGCGGATGAGGCCGACACGAGCTTTGGGTTCGGGGAAGAGAGCAGGGATCAGGGATCAGGGGTCAGGGGTCAGGAACCAGGAGTCAGGGGTCAGGGGTCAGGGGTCAGGGGTCAGGAACCAGGAGTCAGGGGTCAGGGATCAGGGATCAGGGAGCAAGGCGACGAGGGAGCGAGGGAAGAAGAGCCCGGCTTCCGCGCGCCGGGCGATGCGGCTACATTGCCTGAGCTGATCCGCTTTCTGATCGACCGCACCGGCTACATCAAGGCGTTGGAGACCGAGGGATCGCCCGAGGCCTTCAGCCGCATCGAGAACCTGAAGGAACTGGCCAACGCCGCGCACGATGCCGAGGCGCGCGGCGAAACGCTGGCCGATTTTCTCGATCATGCGGCGCTGGCTTCCGACACCGACCAGTTCGACCCCAGCGCGCGGGTCACGCTGATGACGCTGCATGCGGCCAAGGGCCTGGAATTCGACATGGTCTTTCTTGCCGGCATGGAAGAGGGGCTCTTTCCCCACTCGCGCACGCTCAGCAACCCGGAGGAGCTGGAAGAAGAGCGCCGGCTTTGCTACGTGGGCATGACGCGCGCCATGCACCGGCTGATCCTGACGCGCGCGCACTACCGCCGCCGCTACGGCAACGACGCGCCTGAGCGCACCATCCCTTCGCGATTCCTCGAAGAGATTCCCGCGCACCTGATCGAGAACCTCGGCGGCAGCCGCAGCCCCGCATGGTCAACGCCGGCTTACCGGCCCGGCCATGCCCGCACGGGCGAGGGCCACGCGGGCCACTTCAACTACGAGGACGAGAGCCAGGAGATCCCCTTCAGCAGCGCCACCGAGCGTTCCCACGCCGGCCGGTTCTCTTCTCCAAAAGGCAAGAGCGCGGAAGCGCTGGCAGCACAGACGCCGGTAGCGCGAGAGAATCCCAATTCCATCGACAACATCGCCCGCTTCTTTGGCGGCAAGGGGGGCACGCGGCCCGGGTCTTTGGCGCGGCCCGCAATGCAGATTCCAGAGCCGAAGGGGGCAACGGGAATCAGGAAGGGCGCGCGCGTTCGCCACGCCAAGTATGGCGAGGGAATGGTTCTGATGCGCGAGGGCGAAGGCGAAGACGCGAAGCTGACGGTGGCGTTTCAGCGGCATGGTCTGAAAAAGCTGATGGAGAAGTTCGCGAATCTGGAGAGAATCTGAAGCGTAGACTCGTTGGGGGGGGCAGTCCACGAACTGGATTTCGAATCTCCTGGCCGAAGTCGACGTGAACGCCCCCAGCACCCGTTCGGCACCGAGCAGACCATCCTTGTTCAGCTAACGCACAACAATCAATCGTTTGCCCAGGCTCGGCAAAAATTGCATATGGCTTTTCTTTGATCGCTGGTATGCTTCTACCAAACACATCGAGGGTTGAGGAAATGAGTCTGGTTTCGATGTTTAAGAGAAGGCAGTTTCTCTATGCCGCCGTGGGCTCGACATGTGCATTGACGTGCAAAAAGCTCTTTGCCGGCTCAACTCTTGGAGGTGAGTTCCCAAGCACCTCGAGTTCCGTGGAAGCGGCTCGCACAACTTCAGGCATAGCGGTGGGCAGCAGGTACCCTCACCTCTTATCCCCGCTCAAAATCCGCAACAAGATATTGAAGAACCGGATGATCCATACCATGGGTTTTCCGCAGCATTTAAACGGTCCCGAGGCATGGCCGCCGGACATCTACAGAGAGTACTACGCGAGATTCGCAAGAAATGGCGCTGCTATAGTGGTCGTTCCGCCTGTGGTGGTGGCAGAAGACGTGGGCAAATCCGGTTACGGATACAGAGGGGATTCCTGGTCAAAAGAAGGCCGCTATGGAGACGATCTGCGCAGGGCGACGCAGGACAGGTTTGATACATCCAACCCGGCTTGCGAAAACTATCTCGATCAGATGGTGGCTTCAGCTCACGCCTATGGCTCCCTTGTCTCTGAGATAGGCATGGTGAGCAACCTCAAGGACGGTACAGTCGAGGATGCCGTAGCCAGCGCAAAGGCCCTTGAAGACAAGGGCGTTGACGTGATCCTTATGCCGTCGTCGCCATCGGCGTCCTATGGCCCGGGCGCACAACCTCAAACAGTGGCGAGTTTTGATGATCCCGAGTTCGTGCGCCGGAATATTGAGCGAATGGAGGCAATCAAGAAGGCGACGAATCAAATCATCTCGATGAAGATCAACGTGACCTCCACGGCGGAGGCGGTTGCAATAGCAAAGATCTACGACGGTGTGGTTGACATTCTGCAGTTCCGGAGGGGACTGGAGCCGGCGCCCTGGGATAGCCCCGTGATTGATATTGCCAAAGCTATACGGGACAGCGGCTCGAAAATATATCTCGCGCCAAACGGCGGATTCCAGGATCTCGATGAGAACGAAAAATACCTGGCAAGTGGGGTCGTCGATCTGATCACCATGTGCAGGGCCTGGCTTGCGGACTTTGACTATGGCCAAAAGGCCTATGAGGGGCGGGGCGAGGATGTAGTGCCCTGCATCCAGTGCTTCAAATGCCACGGACAGGTGATGCCGGGGGCTCGAGGAAGGCTGGATATCGGGCCGTGGATCAGCGTGTGTTCCGTAAACCCGAAGTTGGGTCTTGATCCGGCCGTTCGTGTGATCGCCCCTCCGGCAGTTCGAAAGAGAGTTGCAGTCATCGGCGGAGGGCCAGCGGGCATGGTCGCCGCTATCACGGCTTCTGAAAGGGGCCATAAGGTCACGCTGTATGAGAAGGAAAGTGTACTCGGCGGGCTGCTCAGACACTCAGATTTTACGACCTACCCAGAGGGTCTTGGTCTTCTTAGAAAGTACAAGGATTATCTCATCCGTCAGGTAAAAAAGGCCGGGGTTGAGGTGTGCTTGAACCAGGCGGTCACTGCGGAAATGATGAAGGCAAAAGGCTACGATGTGATCGTGGCTGCTGTTGGCGCGGAGGCCGGCAAGCACCGCATTCCAGGCGCGGACAGCAAAAACGTGTACAGCCTCGTTGACGTCTACTCCCGGGAAAAGGAATTGGGCAAGAGCGTTGTCGTTGTTGGCGGCGGCACATTCAGCGTGGTAACGGCGATGTTCCTGGCAAGATCAGGCCACAGCGTTACAGTACTGACAAGCGACAAGGAACTGGTCACGGAAAAACGGATAGGTTTTGAATTGAAGTATAAGGAACTGAAACAGTTCAATTATGTCGTGGGAGCTGTGCCGACCGAGATTTCAAATGGAGTTTTGAGATATAAAGACGCCGGGGGAAATGAGAAGTCGATTCACCCCGATAGCATCGTCTTGTTTGCGGGTCTCGTGCCAAGACAAAACGAGGTACTGGGGTTCTGTAACGCTGGCGGAAGAGCGTTTTTCAGTGTTGGCGACTGTACAGGCGAATGCGGAAACTTGCAAAAGACCGTTCGTAACGCGTACTTCTCGGCGACTCAGTTCTGATGCTCCGAATCTCTACTCGTTGCCTGCTCCCCGTTGGAAATGCGAGCTAGCGCAGCCGCTTCGCCTCTTCCTCTCCGTCGAGGACGCGGAAGACTCCTTCGGCCAGCGCGCGCAGCTCGTCCTCGCCGGGATAGACCGTCACCGGCGCGATCCACTCGATCTGAGGGCGCAGCATGGCCAGCAGACGTTGTGAGTGCGCCATGCCGCCTGTGAGCACAACTGCATCTACTTTGCCTGCCAGCACCGCCGTCATCGCCCCGGTTTGTTTCGCGATCTGATAGACCATCGCTTCGAGCACGCGCGCAGCCTGCCGGTCGCCGGCCTCGATCCGCTTCTCCACTTCCAGAAGATCTCGTGTCCCGAGCCAGGCGTAGAGTCCTCCCTCGCCGAAGATCTGGCGGTCCATTTCGGCCTCGGTGAAGCGGCCGCTATAACAAAGCCTTGCCAGCGCGCGCGAGGGCAGGCTGCCGGTGCGGTCAGGGCCGAAAGGGCCCTCGTCGATGGTAGTCGAGTCGATCATGCGCCCCAGCCGATGCGCTGAAACCGTAATGCCGCTGCCCAGGTGCACGATGATGAGGCGCAGATCAGCGTAGACACGGCCCTGCTCGCGCGCGTAGCGGCGCGCCATGGCCTTGATATTCAGCGCATGGCCGACGGCGACTCGCTCGACAAGCGGTGAGCCGGTGAGCCGCGCGCAGGGCTGCCATTCGTCCACCGTAACGGGGTCGACGATGTACGCATTCACGCCCGCCGCAATGGCAAAGCGCAGGGCCAGGGGCGCGCCGAGGTTGGAGGCGTGCTGGCCGCGGGCCGCCGCGCGCAGCACTTCGATCATCGCCTCGTCTACGAGGTAGGCGCCGCATTCGACCGGCGGCAACAGCCCGCCGCGCCCGGCCACGGCCGCATAGCAATTCCCTTCCCGGCCTGTCCGGCTGTAGCCTGCCCCCTCGAGCGCCATCTCAATCAGCCCAGCCCGATAGTCGAGCTGCGCCAAGGCCGGCTGGCCGTGAAAGCGCTCAAGCTCCTCACTGCCGTGACGGATGGTGCGCGTCATCTGTTCGCCGCCGCGCGTAAAAACGCCGATTTTCGTGGAGGTCGTTCCCGGGTCGATCGCCAGCACGCAGTTGTTTCCGCTCACGCTTGCACCTCTGGGTAAGCCGTCAATGAGTGTACTCCGTCGGGCAACGCGGCCGCATTAGACACCGATCCATGCAGAATGTTGCGGCGCGCGTGCATCGAACCTGTGAAATGGCGCCTCGCCGGCAAGTGACAGATCGAACGGTCAACTTCCTTGCTGCCCGAGCCGTCTAGATAAACGGACACCCCCGGTTTCCGGGAAGGGGAAGGGGCACGGAGAACTATTTCGAATCGCTCTCCGGTTTCGCGCGAAGCAGAAACAGGAGCGTGGCGATGCCCCAGCCGGAGGATGCGAGGAACCGAACATGCGATTGATCAAGAGTCTTTCCATTTTGCCGGCGTTATTTTTCCTCATGACGGTGGCTGCGTGCTTTGGACAGGAACAGAATCCTGCATCAGGCGCGGCGACGGCGCCGAATGCGGCCGTCGGTGCGCTGGCGGCGCAGGCGGCGGAGACAGGCACGAATGCGCCGGCCGCTGGAACGGCAAGTCTGCGCGGTCACGTCGCCGACCCCACGGGCGCGCGCATTCCCGGCGCTCAGATCACCGTGACGAGTTCGGCCGGAACAGCTGCCACGGCCACAGCAGATGCAACCGGCGATTATGTGGTGAATCATCTCGCGCCCGGCGATTACACCGTTCAGGCGGCTTATGCCGGGTTCGCGCCGTTCACATCGCCGGCCATTTCCCTTGCCGGGGGCCAGGCGAAGCGCGTGGACATCTCCATGGCCGTGGAGAGCGAGCAGCAGAGCGTCGTGGTTACAGACGAAACGCCGACCGTCAATACCGAGGCCGCAGGCAACGCCAGCGCCATTGTCCTGAAGGACAAGGACCTCGAGGCGCTGTCTGACGATCCCGACGAGTTGGCAAGCGAACTGGAAGCGCTGGCCGGCCCCTCGGCGGGCCCCAACGGCGGGCAGATCTACATTGACGGATTCACTGGCGGCCAATTGCCGCCGAAATCTGCGATCCGCGAGATTCGCATCAATCAGAATCCCTTTTCCGCCGAATATGACAAGCTGGGCTACGGGCGCATCGAGATTCTGACCAAGCCGGGCACTGACAAGCTGAACGGGCGTATCTTTGTGCAGGGCAACGACGACCTCTTCAATACCGGCAATCCGTTTACAGCAAATCTGCCGTCGTATCACAGCATCCAGTACAACGGCACCATCAACGGCGCGATCTCGAAGAACGCATCGTTCTTTTTCACCGCGGAGCAGCGCGACAATCAGAACGACAGCGTCTACACGCTGACGCAGGCACCGGTGCAAACGGCGGCAAACACCTACACGGTGGAGGCCCTCTCCGGCAGTCTCTTCAGCCCTGCTACGCGGACCAACATCTCGCCGCGCATCGACGTGCAACTGGGCAAGAACAACACGCTCACCTTGCGTTACCAGTTCAACCGCAACAGTGAGAGCGGCCAGTTTGGACAAGCGGGCGGCTCGACCTCGCTGCCTACGCAGGCCTCGGCCAGCACTTCCTACGAACACACGATCCAGCTGACCGACTCCGAGATTATCAACAACCAGATGGTCAACGAGACGCATTTTCAGTATCTGCGCGACAGCTCTTCCACAACGCCGGTGAGCACGATGCCTCTGATCACGGTGCCTCAGGCTTTTACGGGCGGCGGCTCGATGGGGCAATTTGCCAGAGATCACGGCGATCGCCTGGAGTTGCAAAACCTGACCACCTGGGCGGCAGGCAGACATGCCATCAAGTTCGGCGCACGGCTGCGCGACAGCCGCGATGCCGATTCAACGGACGCAAACTTCAACGGCAGTTTTACCTTTGCCACGGTTGCTGACCTGGCAAGCGCGATGAGCGGCGGCGCCGCACAGCCCTCGAAGCTGACCTATACCACCGGCCCCGCGGGCGTGCGCGCCAACGTCTTCGATGCCGCGCTCTTCATCCAGGACGACTTCAAGTACAACGCGTTTTTGACACTGTCCGGAGGATTGCGCTGGGAATCGCAAAATCATATCGCGGACCACGACGATTGGGCGCCGCGAGTGGCGTTTGCTTACGCGCTTGATGGACACAAAAGCAAGAAGCAGGCTAAAACCGTGCTGCGCGGCGGCTACGGTCTCTTTTACGACCGCCTGGCCATCGCCAGCCTGGAGAGCGCCGAGCGCTTCAACGGCTCCGCTTCGAGCCAGCAGCAAAAAGTCATCACCAATCCCAGCCCCGCTTGCTTTTATGCGGCTTTTGAAGCCGGCAGCCTCAGCGCGGCGCTGACGCCAACGAACCTTTGCGCGGGATCGGCTTCATCGGCGACCTCCACGACCATCGACCGCGTTGCTCCCGGCTTCCACGCTCCATATACGGGCCAGCTCGGAGTGAGCCTGGAGCGTCAGGTGAACAAAGGCCTCACCGTGACGGCCACTTATCTGCACTCCTACGGCGTGCATCAACTGGCGACGATCGACGCCAATGCCTACGAGCCGGGAACCTACGAATTCGGCAGTTCCACACTGACCGGCGTACGGCCCGATCCGTCGCTGGGCCTCGTTAATGAGTACTTTCCCGAAGCGGTTTTCAAGGAAAACCAGTTGATCGTAAACGTGAAGGCAACATTGAGCAAGAAGTTGAGCATCACGGGCTATTACGCGCTGAGCGCGGCCAATTCCGACACGGGAACCGCCTCAAACAGCTACGAACTGATGCAGGATTATGGCCGCGCCGGCTTCGTGGCGCGCAACATGGTCTTTCTAACGGGGACCTATAGCGCGCCCTGGGGCATTACGCTGAACCCCTTCGTGATTGCGCAATCGGGCAAGCCGTTCAACATCGTCTCCGGTCTCGATTTGAACGGGGATAACTTCTTCAACAGCCGTCCGGCATTTGCGGCCGATGCCTCGCTGTGCACGAGCGAACCCGCGCAGTACATCGCAACCGCCTATGGGTGCATGAATCCCGATCCCGGCGAGGCGGTGGGCAGTTACGAGCCGATTCCGGCGAACCTGGGCGGCGGCCCTGCGGCTGTGGCCGTCAATTTGCGAGTGAGCCGCTCCTTTGGCCTGGGGCCCAAAGTGGAGTCTGCAGGCCGGAGTTCCAGCAGCGGAAGCCAGAGCGGCAGCTATGGCGGCGGTTATGGCGGCCGCGGGGGCGGCGGGCGCGGCGGCGGCATGGGCGGCGGCCTGGGCGGCGGCCTGGGCGCCGGAGGCTTGAATGGCGGCGGCAGTTCGAGATCGAACACCACCGTCACCAGCAGCCGGCGCTATTCGCTCACTTTCAGCGCGCAGGCTTTGAATCTGTTCAACGATATCGATCTGGGAACACCGGCGGGTAACGTCACCGCTCCCAACTTCGGCCAATCAACAAGCCTTGCCACAGGAGTTTTCAGTTCCGGCGCGGCGGCGCGGCGGATCTTTATCCAGGCGGCATTTTCGTTCTGATTTGGTGTACACCGGGATCGAAACGCGGTGCAGTGCAATCACAACCATCGATGGAGCTGTGAAATGAGAGTGGAAAGAACAACCGCAGATCCCTCACTTCGTTCGGGATGACATCCGCATTTGGTTTGCGGTCCTATCAGGGGCGCTATCGGGAGCCGCTATGGGTTGCCCCGCAGCCGCGCTTCAGTCCCCGATCCCGATCTGGATCAGCCCTTTGCCCGCTCCCGGCGTAACCTTCTCCGTCTGAGGCGCGCGCCAGTGGTCGATGTGGCTGATGCGGTGGACGCAGCCGATGGTGCAATGCGGCGAGCAGGTCTTGGCGGTCAGGAACTCGCGCTTCACGTCCTCCCGCGTGTACTCGCACAGCGGCACACCCGGAAACCCTTTCTGCTGCGAGCAGTAGTGCACCAGCCCGTCCTCGCAGATGTAGAGGTAACGCGATCCGGCACGGCAGCGCCACACGTTCGGCTGCCCGCCCACAATCGCCTCCTGAAAGGCGTCGAACTGCGCGTAGTTTGACTTCTTGCGGTCCGCCATCGCGTGGTATACGCGGGCCTCGTCGTCAGCCAGCGGCTTCAATTGCCCATCGCCGTCGTGGATGATCCCGATCGTCGACTCGAAGCCCAACTCCAGGGCGCGCCGGCCGATCGTGAGCGCATCGTTGGGATCGCGAATGCCGCCGCCTACCACCGAGTTGATGTTCACGTGGAACTCGGCGTAGCGGGCGAGCATCTCCAGCTTTTTGTCCAGGACTTTCAGGCTCTTTTTCGAGATCTCGTCGGGCACGAGGTTATCGATCGAGATCTGGATGTGATCGAGGCCCGCCCGGTTCAGCCTCAAGATGCGCTCTTCGTTCAGCAGGTAGCCGTTCGTGATCATGCCCGCAATGGCGCCCGTTTTGCGAATGCGCCGGATGATTCCGTCCAGTTGCGGATGCGTCAGCGGCTCGCCCCCGCTGATACCGATCATGGCCGTTCCCAGCCGCCCCAGGTGGTCGATCCACTGGACCACTTCCTCGAACGGCACCGGCTCGCTCACCTTGTCGTATTCATTGCAATAGGCGCAGCTCAGGTTGCAAAAGCGCGTGGGAACGATCTGCGCCAGCACCGGATGCGACGTGTGGGCAAGCGCCCGCGCCACCATCGCGTACTCGCGCACCTTCCGCGCAGCTGTGATCCACCGCCCCCGCAGCGTCGCCCTTTTAGCCCTTGCCATTACTTCTATTGGAACATAAGCGGCGATGGAAAGAACTTCCGAAGGCGGAAGGAATCGCAGGCCGTTCAGTTGGAGCGGCGTGAGCAGGGCGCGGGTCAGGGGACCCACGCTACAGCCGGCTGAAAGCCGGCGCTACAGGGTGATCGCGGGGTTGGAAGAAGATCAGAATTTCACGCTGGCGGCCCGGGGCGAGACGCCGGTGATTTCGGCGGCGCGGGCTTCGGCGTAGGCCGCGGCGCCCAGCAGCGGGGTGCGGCTCTCCATGATGATGCGAACCGGCGTGTTCACGAGTAACTGGCTCAGGCGGCCCTTGTCGATGAACGCTTTCATGAAGGTCCCGTCTTTGAGCTTGGAGACGATGCGCGGGGCGATTCCGCCGCCTACGTAGAGGCCGCCGATGGACATGACCTTGAGCGCCAGGTTGCCTGCTTCGGCGCCGTAAGCGGAGACAAACAGATCGAGGGTTCGCTCGCAGATCTCGCTCTTGGCGGCCAGAGCCAGCTCGGTAATAACGGAGTTGGGGTCTTCCTGAAGCATGCGCTCGGCCAGGCTGGCAGGCACTTCCAGACCGCGCACGTCGCGGAGGAACTCGAAGATATTGGTAATTCCCGTGCCGCTGACAACGCGCTCGAAGCTTACGCGGCCGTTGTACTTCTGGCGGAGGAAGCGGAGAAGATCGAACTCGTCCTCGTTGCGGGGAGCATAATCGGCATGCCCGCCCTCGGAGGGGTAGGGAATGTGGTGGTGGCCGTCCCAGACCAGAAAGCCTTCGCCCAATCCGGTTCCCGCCGCGATGAGGGCGCGATTGCCCATCTGGCCGGCATCACCTTCGCTCAAGATGACCATCTGATCGGCTGAAAGCTCGGCGATTCCGTAGCCGCTGGCCTCCAAATCGTTGAGGAGAAAGACGAGATCGATCTTGAGCTGGTTGCGTAACTCGCGCCTGTCCAGCGTCCAGGGCAGGTTGGTCAGGCGCAGCCGTCCATCGCGCACAGGTCCGGGAACGCCAAAACAGGCCGTCGTGATCCTCTCGCCGGCAAGAAACTCCCTCACGATCTCTTCAAGGCCGGTGTAGTGCTTCGACAGGAATTGTTGGTCGCGGGTATGCTTCAGCTCGCCGTTGATAAAGTCGTATAGCGCCAGATGAACTTTTGTGCCACCGACGTCGCCAGCCAGAATCATTCTTCTCTCTCCAAGTAACCGGAGCCCGCCTCTACGGCTTCAGCCGGAAGAAGCGCAGCCGCAGTTTGACCCAGAATCCATAACAGTATAGCGCCTGATGGTTGAATTAATTGGCTGGGGAAGCGCTCCGGATCGCGGGCTCCAACGATGACCTCTCTCAGAGCCTGCGCCTTATCGGCGCCGTCAATGAGGAAAAAGATCCGGCGGCCGCGGTTGATGACCGGTACAGTGAGCGTGACGCGCCAGTTGTCTTTCTGCTGGGGCACGAAGTTGGCCACGGCCAGGCGGCGCAACTCATGGAGGGCGGCCGTGCGTGGAAAAAGAGACGCAGTGTGGCCGTCTGTGCCCATTCCAAGAGCAATCAGATCGAAAGATGGGAATTCAGCGCCATCGAGCTCGAAGGAATCGCGCATCTCGGATTCATAGCGGGCGGCGGCGATTTCAGGGTCGAGCTCGCCCTGGATACGGTGAATCTGGCCGCAATGAATCCCGCCAGGCTCGAGCGGCACACGGTCGAGCAAGCGCCTCGCGGGTCATGCGGTAGTTCGAATCGGGATGGTCAGGGGGCACGCATCGCTCGTCGACCCACCAGAGGTCGAGCCGCTCCCAGGGCATGCGCACCCGCCAGGGCTGGGCAGGATCGGCAAGAAGCTCAAAGGCGGCCCGGGGCGTGGAGCCGCCGCTGATGGCGATGCGGGCGCAGCCGCGGGCGGCGACAGCCTCTTCGGCTGCCTCGACGAACTCGCGAGCGGCGCGCCGGGCGAGAGCGGATGGGTCTTGGGCGATGAAGAAGCGGTTGCGGAGCTCATTCGCCACAGGGGAAGGTCTCCGGGTTCAGATTAGCAGGGGGCAGGGGATCAGGGGTGGGACGAGGGACGAGGGAATAGGGACCAGGGACTGAGGATTGAACCAAGGGGCCGCGCTATTTGCCCAGGTATTCGCGATAGCGGGATTCGATGACTCCGGCTGCAGTGGCCAGCGCCAGCTTGGCAGCGTTGTACTGATAGAGGCTCTCGACCATGTTGTTTTCAGCCGAAGCCAGAGCGGCCTGGGCTGTGACCAGAGGAAGATTATCGTCGACGCCGGCGTTGACGCGCTCCGTTTCATCGCTCAGGGCGCGGGTTGAGAGCTCGACCGTGGAGCGCGCCACATCGACCAGTTCGCGCGTGGCCTCGAGATCGAGCAGGGCCATGCGCAACTGCTCATCGATGCGCTCGCGCAAGTCGGCAAGCTCGTTGTTGACGGCGTCGAGCTGAGCCTGGGAGGCATCTTCGTCTCCGCGCAGGCGGGCCTCACGAAACAGGGGAACGCTGAGCGTGCCGATGGCGGCCATGTTGCCGCGGGTGCCGGCGCTGTTGACTGTGGCGGTGCCCCAGTAGCCCTGGAAGCTGAGCGATGGCAGACGCTGGGCGCGATAGGCCAGGTGCACGGACCTGAGCTCGACCGCCTGGTTCTGGAGAGTCAGATAATCGTGGCGGTACCTGTAGGCCGTGGCGAGAAGCTCTTCGCGAGTCTTGGCGGTCAGCTCGCTCGAAGGCGCGGGATCGGTGAGATCAATCTGCCGGCCGGGGTCGATGCCGATCTCGCGCTTGAGAAGGATGAGGTCTTTTTCCTCCTCGTTCTGGGCGGAGATGAGCGCCTGCTGCTGGGCTTCAAGCTGAACCTGGGCGCGCAACTCCTCGAGGTGAGCCGCTGTGCCGGCCTCGTGGGCGGCGCGTTCGTGATCGAGAAGAACCTGGGCCTGGGCGAGGAGGGCGCGGGCGTCATCGACCTGGCTGGAGGCGGCAATGGCGCGCAGGTAAGCCGTGGCCACCTGCTGGACGACCGTGCCGCGCGCCACGATTCTTTGGTGATCGGCAGCGCGGAGTGCCGAGCCGGCAGCTTGCAGGGCGGCGATCACCGGACCGGAAAAGAGCGTCTCGCTGAACTGAATCTGGCCCTCGGTGAGATCGTCTTTGGTGATAAAGGGAAAGTTCGCGGGAGGCTTGCCTCCGGGATAAAGCCCGGAGAACTCATTCAGGGTTGAAGGCTTGAAGCCGAAAGCGATCAGGTTGTGCTGGTAGATGCCGGTGTCGCCGTGAATCGCGATGGTGGGCAGGAATTGCTGCAAGGCGATGTTCCGCTCACCGTGCAGAGCCTTTTCGTTGTTCTCCGCTTCCTTGAGGCCCAGGTTGTTCTGGAGACCGCGCCGGACGGCTTCGTCGAGCGTAAGTCGAAGCGTTCCCGGCGTCACAGGCGACGTGGTGACGCTGCCAAGGAAGGGATTCGCGGCCGATGTGGGATTCTGCGCCGGCGCGGAGGCGCCAGCCACCGCCAGCGAGGCAAGAAGCCCCGACGCGGCCCGCAACAGCAGACGATGAAGAGCTCGATCCACTGTTTCCATTCTCTCAGAGAGAGGCGGGGTAAGAGGGATCGGAAGCGGCTGGGAAGAGGATCGCGGTTTCCGCTCAGCTTAGTTTCAAGTTCTTAGCCAGCCGTCTAGATGCTTCCGCAGAACCAAATCGGTCTTCCTCATTGGTGAACAAGGGCTTGCGCCCACAACGCGAGCCGCCCGCCCGTTCGGGCTCCCCCCTAATGACTTCGCCCATCTGGGCTATGCCCGTGGATGCGGCTGCGTGCTAATCTCGGTATCAATTTAGCCTGGCGGCGGACCCCTTTCCGCCGGCGGGCATTAGCACTCTAGACCTTGAAAACCATGGGATCGACAGTGGATCTCCTTCCACGATCCGCGAAAGCTGGAATCGCCAGCGGATTTTCCAGGCGGACGTTGTAATCGCAGGGCTGATGCGCGGCCCGCAGTTCGCGGTCCGCCGGGATAGACAAGTGCGGCGGCGCGTGGTTCGTGTCTTTCCCCAGCCCACTGCTCAATTCATTTCATTAAAAAAGACGAGAAGGGCAAGATATTATGATGTCCCCGCGTGTTCGTCGTCGCAGATCGCAAGCCGCCTTCATGGCCGTGCTGGCAGCAGTGATAAGCTCCACGGTTCCGGCGCGGGCCGGCATTGAGGCGTCGCAATTGCCGCGTTCGAGCAGCAACCAGGTCCGGCAGGAAATCACTTCCTTGCCGGCAGTGGCGCAGGGCACGATTTCCGCAACGCTGGGGCGCGATAACCCGACTTACCAGGTCAAGCGGAGCAACGCGGGTTACGAAGCCGCCAATGCGCATCACAATCTGAATGCCTCGTTCACGCGGGCGGGCGTCACGTTTCGCAGTGATGGAGATACCTGGACTGTGGCGCTCAAGGGCTGGGGCTATGGCTCGAATCTCAGGCCCGCCAGTGCCGCTTCTCCCGCCGCGAAGGCCAACCGCGTGGAGTACGCGCGCGGGCCGATGACGGAGTGGTACGAGAATGGGCCCCTGGGATTGGAGCAGGGCTTCACCCTGAATCAGCGGCCGGCAGGGTCCAGGGGCAAAGCGAATTCCGATTTGACGGTCGCTCTTGCGCTTTCGGGCGATTTGACGGCAACCGCCGACGCCGATCGGGCCGGGCTGACCCTCGCGAGCCGCGACGGGCGGGCACGGCTGCGCTACGCGGGCCTGAACGCCAGCGATGCGGATGGAAGAACACTGCAGGCGCGACTGGAAGTGAAAGGGAATCGATTGCTGCTGAGAGTCGACGACCACGCCGCCCGCTATCCGGTAACCATCGACCCCTGGGTGCAAGAAGCCGAGCTGAACTCCTCAGACGGAGTGGCTGGTGACGAATTCGGGATTGGTGTGGCCATCAGCGGCGACACGGTTGTAGTGGGTGCATGGCACGCCGCGGTGGGTTCGAACCCGAATCAGGGCGCTGTCTACGTTTTTCAAATCTCAGGGGGCACGGCGACTCAGGTTGCGAAGTTGACCGCATCGGATGGGGCGGCTTGGAACCAATTTGGGCCCGCCGTTGCGATCGACGGCAACACAATTGTGGTTGGGGCGTCGGACGTAAACAACCAACAGGGTGCAGCCTACGTCTTCGTCGAACCGCAGGGCGGCTGGACCAATATGAACGAGACCGCGAAACTCATTGCCTCCGACGGGGTGAGTTTTGACCTTTTTGGCTATTCTGTGGGCGTCAGCGGCAACACTGTCGTGGTGGGAGCCGCATGCAACCCATACAATTCAATCACTTCAACGGCCGGCCCCGGCGCAGCCTACGTTTATGTCGAGCCATCAGGCGGCTGGAGCGGAACCGCCTCAAATCCCACGACCGAGACGGCGAAGCTAACAGCTTCAGATGGAGCGGCGGGAGACGATTTCGGCGCTGCCACGGCGATCAGCGGCAATGCGATTGTGGTTGGAGCGTTTAGCGCCGCGGTATCGAATCCGCAACAGGGCGCAGCCTACGTTTATGTCGAGCCGACAGGCGGATGGGCCGGGACCGCCGCGAATCCCACGAACGAGACAGCGAAACTCATCGCTTCCGATGGCAAAGACTTCGACAACCTTGGATATCAGGTGGGTATTGATGGAAATACGGTCGTGGCAGGGGCCCCCGGCGCCACGATCAATTCAACAAACGGCGGTCAAGGCGCCGCCTATGTTTTTGTCGCGCCGACGAACGGTTGGAGCGGGACTGCCCTCAATCCCACGAACGAGACGGCGAAGCTGATCGCCTCGGATGGAGTGGCGGATGACAGTTTGGGACATTCCGTGGACATCAGCGGTGAAACCATCTCAGTTGGGGCGACACTTGCCCCATTTAACGCGACGAGTTCAACGGCCGGCCCCGGCGCCGCCTACATTTATGTCGAGCCATCAGGCGGCTGGAGCGGGACCGCCTCGAATCCGACGACCGAGACAGAGAAGCTGACCGCTTCAAATGGAGCGGCAGGAGACGAATTCGGTGTTTCCGTAGGGATCAGCGCCGAATCAATCGTCGTCGGGGCGTTCTATGCCACGTACGATTCAAGCACCGATACGCCCGGTCCCGGCGCGGCCTATGTTTTTGAAAGTCAAGGAGCAGCGCAGACAATCACCTTCCCGGCGGTGCAGACGCCGGTCTACGCGACGCAGGATGTGACGCTCTCGGCCTCGGTCAATTCAGGTCTGGAGGTGACTTTTACGTCGCAGACAACCTCGGTTTGCACCATAGAGACCGGAAGCACATCGCTTTCCGGCGACACGACGACCGCAACAGCCAATCTGCTCACTTCCGGCATCTGCACCATTCAGGCGACACAGCCGGGCGACAGCAGTTGGTCGGCGGCCACTCCCGTCACGAAGAGCTTCACCGTGACCGCTGAACCGCAAACGATCACATTCAATAATCCCGGAGCGCAGATCGTCGGAACTCAGCTTCCGCTCACAGCATCAGCTTCTTCCGGCCTGGCGGTCAGCTTCAACTCGCAGACTCAGAACTACTGCACCGTAGACACCAACAACGTAGCCTCTTTCATCGCGATCGGCAACTGCACCATCCAGGCCACCCAGGCCGGCGACAGCACTTATGCGGCGGCCACGGCTGTCACGCAGACCTTCGCGGTGACCGGCGAACCGCAAACGATCACATTCAATAATCCCGGAGCGCAGATCGTCGGAACTCAGCTTCCGCTCACAGCATCAGCTTCTTCCGGCCTGGCGGTCAGCTTCAACTCGCAGAGTATGAACTACTGCACCGTGAACACCAACAACATAGCCTCTTTCATCGCGATCGGCACCTGCACCATCCAGGCCACCCAGGCCGGCGACAGCACTTATGCGGCGGCCACGGCTGTCACGCGGACCTTCGCGGTGACCGGCGAACCGCAAACGATCACATTCAATAATCCCGGAGCGCAGATCGTCGGAACTCAGCTTCCGCTCACAGCATCAGCTTCTTCCGGCCTGGCGGTCAGCTTCAACTCGCAGAGTATGAACTACTGCACCGTGAACACCAACAACATAGCCTCTTTCATCGCGACGGGCACCTGCACCATCCAGGCCACCCAGACCGGCAACAGCACTTATGCGGCGGCCACGGCTGTCACGCAGAGCTTCGCGGTGACCGGCTTCACTGTTTCCGCTTCACCAACCACTGTCGCGGTCCCGCAGAGTGAAACTGGGACAAGCACGATCACGATCACGGACGTTGAAGGGTTTTCGGGGACTGTTGCGCTTTCCGCTTCCAATCTGCCCAGCGGCGTAACCGCCAGTTTCGCGGCCGGCTCAATGGCGGGCACTCAAGTGCTGACCTTGAGCGCGAGTACTTCGGCCGCCATCACGACGAGTCCTGTGACGGTGACCATCACCGGGACATCGGGCTCGCTGACCGAGACCGCAAGCATCGCCCTAAGCATTACGCCGGAGCCCACTTTCACGGCCGGTCCCGGTGGGACAACTTCGATAACGGTCGCACCGGGCGCCACAACCCGGAACACCGGAACCATCAGCGTGGTGGGAATGAACGGATTCAGCGGTGCTGTAAATTTGACGTGCACGGTCACAACGGCGCTGACGGATGGGCAGGATGCGCCGACATGCAGCTTGAATCCATCTTCGGTCACGATCAGCGGCTCGACAGCCGAGACATCGACACTGACGGCAACGACCGACGGGCCGAACACCTCGGAGAATCGAATGAAGAATCCCTTCGGGCCTGGGACGGGCGGAGCGCTGCTGGCTTTGCTGTGCTTCTTTATTGTGCCCAGGCGGCGCTGGAACCGGTTGGTGATTCTGATCCTGGCAGCCATCTGTTCAATCGGCGCAATTAGCTGCGGGGGGAGCGGCATAGCGGGCACCACGGCCGGCACCTACACCATTACCGTGACCGGCACTTCAGGTTCTCTGAACGCCACGGTCGGAACCATTACCCTGACGGTGCAATAGACGGGCTGTGCTTCAACAGAAAAAATCGGTTCAGCTTCACGATAGGTCCCTATTCACGCAGGCGGCTCATGACGGCCATCCCGCGCAAAAGCCGGGATGGCCGCACTTTAAGCAGACTGCGGCAATGACCCCATCAAACTCCGCCTCTAGCCCTGCCTCGGCCTTTTGCCTGCGCGGCTTCTCTCCGGCGCGCCAGGGAGCCAGCGCGCGTCGGGCCGCTTTTGCTCCGTCTCCGATTCATGAATGTTCTACAATGGTCATTCCCGTGAGATTCAGGAATTGGAGACCCCGATATGACCCCGTCCGCAAACGAAGTGAAGGAATTGAAGCAGGCGCCGCCGGTCGATGGCGTGCTGCCCGTAATTCTCGAGCGCTGGAGCGCCCGTTCTTATGCCGAACGCGCCGTGCCTTCTCGAGAGATGGAAAAGCTCTTTGCAGCTGTCCGCTGGACCGCCTCGGCGCGCAATGAGCAGCCCTGGAGGTTTGTGGTCGGATATCGTGGCTCGGAGACGTACGGCAAGATGGTCGATGTCATGATGGACTTTACCCGGCCCTGGGCTTCGACGGCCCCGGTGCTGATCCTGTGCCTGGCAAAGAAGCAGTTTTCTCATGACGGAAGTCCCAACCAGTACCACCTGTACGATCTGGGCGCGGCGGCCACCACCTTGATGCTGCAGGCCACGTGGCAGGGGCTAGCGAGCCGCACCCTCGCCAGCTTCTATCGCGATCCGCTGCGCAAGTCGCTTGGGATTCCCGAGGAGTATGCCATCGGCAGCGCCATCGCGCTGGGCTACCAGGGCGATCCAGGGGCGCTTCCCAGCCAGGAAATGATCGCGCAGGAGACCTCGTCGCGTGAGCGCAAACCGCTGAACGAGCTTGTGTACTCGAGCTGGGGAACGGCGCTGGAGTTCTAGATCAGTGGTCAGTGATCAGTGATCAGTCTTCAGGCCCGTCAGTGCGAGTTTCCATAAGGGCAACTGCAGATCCTTCGACTCGGCCGTCCGCCGCGGCGGACGGCCTTCGCTCAGGATGACACCTGGTGGGTTGGGCTTCGGGGCGCCGGCGCGCATAGCTGCTGCAAAAAATCTCCTTTACACCCAGCCTGGCAGAATCTGCTGCCGGCTCTCTCCTCAGCGCTCACCGCGGCGAAATCTGCTGTGTGGCGTAACTGAAGGCCGCCGGAGGCACGTCGGTGAGGGGCAGGGCGGGGCCTTCCCAGAGCAGGCGCGGCGAGCTCTGGCTCGAGCCCTGGCTTGAGGTGTGCAGGCTTTCAAGGCGAAGGAAGTGCCTGCCGGCCCTCAAACCAATTGACCCTAGCTCGTAGCGCAGGGCATTGCCTGTGGAGGTGCAGACCTGGGCGAAGGGCGGCCCGGTGCGGGCCACTTCCACGCCATCGATCACAACGCGGGCGCCGTCGCGGGCGATGAGGTGAAAGGTGTAGCCGCCGTCGGCGGGGATGTCGATGTAGCCGTCCCAGGCGGCGGCGTAATGAGTAAATCCCTGAGCGTCGGCGTGGAGGTTGGGCGACGTGCCGGAAAAAACGGCGTGTTCGCGCGAGAAGTCGGGCAGTTCGGTCCACGAGCCCGGATAAATTTGCCACTTAAGCCCCGGAGCGGAGGGGCCGAGATCGTTCACTGCGTCGAGCCAACGGGCGACGGCCACGACGCCCTGCGCGGCCCAGTCTTCATGGCCGGAGCGGCCGGTGACCTGAAGCAAGACGCGAAATCGGCCGGCGCCGGTGAAGCTGCCGTTCAGTTCCGTTCCCTCGGCATCCGGGAAGCGGTGCTTGACGGTGCGGCCGTGGGCACGGGTTCCGTCGCCAAAGAGCCACGTGTAGCGCGCGCCGGGCACCCGCTGGGCCGTGAAGGTGACGGCGCGGCCGGGAACGGCATAAAACGGGTCGGCGGAAAAGGTCGCGGTGGGGCCGCCGTCCTCGGCCGGAACGAAACGCGGCGGCTCGGTGCCGTCGCCATCGGCAAGCGGCAGATCGGCGGCAGAGGCGGCGCTGGTCTGGCCGTACTTCACATTCTCGAAGGTCACGCCGGCCACGTCGCCCACGATGGAGGAGCCGGTGAGCGGAGGCTGATCGAGGGCCCAGATGTTGCGAAAGACAATCTGGCGCAGGCTGGGCTGCTCCTGCTCGAGTTGCGCGAGCGAGTACCAGTTGTCGAGGAAGAGATTCTCGAACGTGAAGCCGGAGTGGCTGCCGCGCGCGCCGTCGGCGCCCCAGAAGCCGATGAGGGCGAAGGTCTGGCCGCAGGCGCCGATGCCGGCGTGGAGAATGTCGGAGTCACGGAGGGTGAAGTTGCGCGAGTTGTAGACTTTCTGCGGCCATCCGGCGCGCACCACGTTGGAGATGCTGGTGGAGAGCACGCTGTTTTCGATGAGGATGTTCGCGATGTCGTGGCCGGGGCGTTTCATGTCGTCGTCGTTGTAGCCATCCCAGTTGCCCTGCATGGCAAAAACATCATCTGAAGAGCGCAGGAAGGAGTTGCGGACGACCGTGTCGCCGCCGCCCAGCCAGTCCATGCCGTCCTGGTTGGCGTTGCCGGGGTTACCGCCCATCACGCGCAGGTCATCGAAGACGAAGCCGGTGGAGTCCTTCATCTGGATGGACCAGGTGCGCGAGCGAACCACGCAGGTAAGGCCATCGATCTCCACGTTGCGCGACTGGTAGGCGCCGACGCAGTGCCAGTCCGGCTTCTGCATCCAGCCCTCGTCAGCGTTGGGGTCCTGCGGACCATCGTAAACGATGGTTCCCTGCCCCAGGATCTTCACGTTTTCGACGTTCCAGAGGTTGAGGCTGCCGTAGAAATACGAGCCGGGGGCGAGATAGTAAGTTTCCCCGCTTTTGGGATTGAGGCTCTGGTGATAGACGCCGGGCAGATAGGCGTGAATCTTCGGGTCGCGCGGCAAGGGCGCGAGCGGAGCATCGGCAAAGAGAAAAAGCATGCGCGCGTGATTCAAAAAATCGCGGGGCCGCGAGATGGAGAGCTTGGCGGGCGAGTCAAGGCGGAAGCGAATGGTCTCACCCGTGCGCACGGGGCGGATACCCAGACGCCAGGGCTCGACGTCGACACCGCGGTCCCAAAAGCCGGGTTCAGCAGAGGTGATGGCGACGTCAACGGGGCCGGTGATGGAGAAACTCGCGTATTCGAGGCTGGCTGCGGCATGAGCCACATCGACGGGCTTGCCGTTCACGGTGAGGGTGAAGGCGGTGGAGCGCATCTCCTGCGGAACGGGGGCCGAGCTTACGCGCGGGGCGGCGCGCAGCGCGAGCGGCGTAACAAGCAGCGCGGCAAAGAGGATCGAACCGATGCGCACAATGCGGAGCCCGAATGAAAGGACTGGACGAAACCAATGTAGCAGAGAGGGATGAAGAAAGCTCAAATGCCTTCGCCCATGGAGACATAAGAGCGGAGGCGGTCTAGCTGGACCCGGTAGGCGGCGCGCTCGGCCTCTTCGTCGGCGAAGGGCTTGACGCGGTGCTCGGCGGCGCCGAGGCGGTCTTCAAGCTCTTCAACGCGGGCCGAGAGGGCGATGATGATGTCGGAAAGCGGGTCCTTGATGTCGCGCGGATCGGTGATGAGCACGCGCTCGCCGTCGCGGTAGACGATGTGCGCGGGCACGCCTACGACCGTGGAGTTGGGAGGGACGTCGGTGAGGACAACGGAGCCCGCGCCCACGCGGGAGTTCTCGCCGACAGTGATGTTGCCGAGCAGGTTGGCGTTATTGCCGACGAAGACGCGGTCGCAGAGGGTGGGGTGGCGCTTGCCGTGTTGCTTGCCGGTGCCGCCCAGGGTGACGCCCTGGTAAAGGGTCACATCGTCGCCCACGATGGCGGTTTCGCCGATGACCACGCCGGTGGCGTGATCGATGAAGAGGCGGCGCCCGATCTCGGCGGCGGGATGAATGTCGACGCCGGTGGTGAAGCGGCCAATCTGGGAAACGATGCGGGCAAGCAGGCGGAGCCTGGCGCGCCAGAGCAGGTGAGAGAGGCGATAAATCCAGACCGCCCAAAGGCCGGGATAGCAGAGCAGCACTTCCAGACGGGTGCGCGCAGCCGGATCGCGCTCCATGATGGAGGCGATGTCTTCGCGGAACCGTGCAATGGGGCTCATGGGGTGCTAGTTACATTATGAACTGGGGGACTGAGGGATATCAGGAGCCTCCAAATGAGCAGGTCCGTGAAGTACGCATTCCCTCCGGAGTAAAGGCCCTCTAGTTTTCCTGCCTCTTCAATGAGACCTAGGCTGGAGCTTCGACCTTTCGGAAGACAACCACTGCGTGGTCGCCAACGTCGAGAAACGGCATCATGCCCCTCGATGTCAATACTCGGAGACGTTGGCTGGGATACCAACTGTAGATCGCTTTCTTAGACTTAAGAAGAAGCATGGGAAAATTGTGACAGTTAATCGCCGCCGCTCGTAGGATCTGACGAAGGCCCGGGCGAGATCTGCGAATGACCGAGAACCGATAGTCGGATTTAAAGCGCTCGGACATGAAAGCGAGAAATCGTCTGGTCAGGAAACACGAATGGGCAGGCATGCAGACATAGTAATACTTGGGGCCGCTGCGGTGAAACGCAGGGGAATCGGCGAAGCCCGTTCCAATACAAAGGAGCCCGCCCGGACGAACATGCGCGAAGAGCGTGTCCAGCGTGCGAAGCGGCTTCATCAAGTGTTCGAATACGTCGAACAGGGTAATGCAATCGAACTGCCGCCCGTCTATGGCCGATATGTCTTTACCGATGATTTCGATCTCGCAGGCAGCGGCCGCTTTTGCCGCGGTTACCGATGGCTCGATTCCCTGCCGGAGGAACCGGTCTGGAAGGAGACGCAAAAACGCCCCCTTATAGCAGCCGAAGTCCAACACAGTTCCGCCGTCAGGCAAGGCCTGGGTAATAGCGGAAATTGCACTAGAAAAGTCGGACCGGTTTCCGCCGTTCCAGGCGAGATCGCCTGGGGAATCCCTATAGAAGTTGGCGACCTGATCTTCGGGGAGGTAAGGATACTTGAACCAAAGGCCGCAGGCCGGGCACTCGTACAAATTGCCGCTATCTAATGGCGTTGTGAAACGGTGCTGCAAAAAGCGATAGGAGTTGGGAACCTCGCCGATCTCGTGAGCCGTTCCCTCGCAAGCGATGCATTGTGCAGTCGCAAGCTGGTCGATTTTCATCTTGCGAGGCCTCCTCGAAAATCCAAGAATACTACAGCCACTCGAACGAATTTGCGAGAGAGACTGCGAAGCGTCGGGAGCAGGTCTTGACCGCGTGATTTCGCCCCTCCCCAACCTTGCGGCAGAAACAAATACACTGCAAGGATGGGGCACTCACATTGGCGCATGAACAACCGTCAATCAAGCCGGGACATGGACCGGGAAGGTTCCCTAGCTCCTCTGTCCGATGTCCCTTTGTTCTGCCTTTCTTACGCAGGCACGGCGATCGGCTCGGTCTGCAGGGCCAGCGCCTGCTGGCGGAGCGGCTCGAAAAGAACGCTGGTGAGGTAGCGCTCGCCGAAATCGGGCAGCACGACGACGATGAGCTTGCCCTTGTTCTCAGGACGAGCTGCCACCTTGAGGGCCGCTACGACCGCCGCGCCGGAGCTGATGCCAACAAAGAGACCTTCTTCGCGGGCCAGGCGGCGGGCCATCTCGACGGACTCGTCGTTGGTCACCTGCACGACTTCGTCGATCAGTTTCGTGTCGAGAATGCTGGGCACGAAACCCGCTCCAAGGCCCTGAATCTTGTGCGGGCCGGGCTTGCCGCCGCTCAGAACCGGGCTGTCAGCAGGCTCAACGGCAATGGCCTTGAACGAGGGCTTCTTCGGCTTGATGAAGTTCGAGACGCCGGTGATGGTGCCGCCGGTGCCGACGCCGGAGATGAGAATATCGACGGCGCCGTCGGTATCGTCCCAGATTTCGGGGCCGGTGGTGCGCAGGTGGATGGCCGGATTGGCGGGATTGTCGAATTGCTGCAGGATGTACCCGTTGGGCGTGCGGGCCAGGATCTCCTCAGCCTTGGCGATGGCGCCCTTCATGCCGTTGGGGCCGGGAGTGAGGACGATCTGCGCGCCAAAGGCCAGCAGAGTGACGCGGCGCTCAAGGCTCATGGTCTCCGGCATGGTGAGAATGATCTTGTAGCCCTTGACGGCGGCGACAAAGGCCAGCGCGATGCCGGTGTTGCCGCTGGTGGGCTCAATAAGGGTGGTTCTGCCGGGGGTGATCTTGCCGGCCTTTTCAGCGTCGTCGATCATGGCAAAACCGATGCGGTCTTTGACGCTGGAGGCGGGGTTCTGGCTTTCGAGTTTGGCGACGACCGTGCCGGGCAGGCCTGCCGAAACTCGGTTCAACCGCACCAGCGGGGTGCGGCCAATCAATTCCGTTACATTCGCGGCTATGCGCGCCATGATGATCTCCTTTTCCGGGGCAAAAAAGCCCGGCATTCTCGTGATGCGACTCGTTGGGGAATGGTGCAGCTGTCACGTGGTGGATTGGCGCGCCGTCGGAAGCACACCGGCATCGGAGCTGGCACCAGGACGGTGTTAGCGACATCGACGCATGGAAATAGCGTAGACCGGAAGCGCGGGTTTGGCAAGGGGATCGTCTTTGGCTGAAAGCATACGAGTTGAGGTGATCGGGGTTCTGAGCCTAACGGGGCAAGACTAGTGCTCTGAGCCGTTCCCTCCCGCGCCCATCAAAACCAGCGAGCACTGAGCCAAAGGCGAGTAGACGAGCAGTGTGGTGCAGGCCAGAGCAAGGCCGAAGTTGATGTAATGGAGCAGCAGAAAGTGAGACAGCGACCAGAGCACGTCGGCGACGATTTGGGCGGTGAGGAACAATTGCTTGTAACTGAGGTCCGGTGCATTGCGTCCAATAGCAAATAAGGACCAGAGTGCAGATGATGACGCGAGAACGAAATCCGATGGGGCCTGCTTCGGTGTGCGGGGCGCTCCTGTTGATCGCCGCTTGCGGGCGGATTGCGGCTGAGCCTTCTTCGCAGGCCACGGCAGCTTACAGCGAGTATGTCTCTCAGGTGGAGGGGCGCTTAGCGCGGCAGCATGCATCGGCCGCAGGCTTTGTGGCGCCGGCCGATGATCCGCAGAAGGCAGCACGCCTGAGGAACGGAGAGCTGATTGTCGAGAAGATTGAGACGCCGCGCGGAATGGACCTGCCGGGCGCGATGCTGTACGACTGGCGCGGAGCGGCATTCGTCCCCGGTGCGCGAGCGGCGGATTTCGAGCGGCTGATGCAGGATTACCGGGAATATCCGCGAACCTATGCGCCCGATGTGCGGTCGGCCTCGGTGCTTGAGCACGATGGCGACCACTACCGGGTGAAGATGCGCGTGCGGCAGAAGCACGTAATCACCGTGGTGCTGGACACGGCCTACGACGTAACCTTCAGGCGGCTCGACTCGGGCCACGGCTACAGCCTTTCACGCGGCACGGCAGTCGCGGAGATCGACGGGGCAGGCACAAGCGCCGAGCGCACATTGGGGCCGAATGAAGAGCACGGTTTCCTTTGGAGGCTGAACACCTACTGGAGCTACGAAGAGCGGGATGGAGGCTTGTACATCGAGATCGAATCGGTTTCATTGACGCGCTCGATTCCCTACGGGCTGGGCTGGGCGGTGGGGCCATTTGTGGAGAGCGTGCCGCGCGAGTCGCTGGAGTTTACGCTGCGGGCCACGCGGGATGCGCTGAAGAAGTAAGTGCGGCGATGGAGAAAGGAGAATCCGATGGGCGGGAATGCGATAGTGAGCTGCGATGCGATGCGATTCGAGGTGGCACGACGAGTGAACCGAGACTGGTGGGTCTTCGCGGGAAACAGGAGTGCCGGGCTGTGCGAATTGTGAAGATCGACGAGGACAAGGCGGAGTTTACGCTCCGCCTAGCTGCAGCATCAGCTCTTCCCACTCGGCGGTGAGCAGGGCGAGTTGGGAGCGGAGATCTTCAGCCAGCGAGACGAGACGCTGGGTTTCGGCGGCGGAGACGTAGGCGCCAAGCTGCTCCTCGGTGTGGGCGATCGAGGCCTCGATGCGAGGGACCTCCTCTTCGAGGAAGGCGCAGCGGTCTTCCATCTGCTTTTGCTTGATGGGATTCAGGCGGCGTTTTTCTTTGGCGGCGCCGTCGGAGGGATGGCGGGGCTGGTGCGGCATCATCTGCGGATTGAGATGGGTTTCGTGGTCTCCCACCCTTCGAGCGGTGATGCTACTCGAAGGATGGGGCACGGGGAGGAGTCGGGAGGAGTCCGGAAGTATCAGAGGCTGTGCCGGCCTGCGCGCCCGCTGCGGTGAGAGCCTCTTTGCGGCGCAGATAGTCCTCGTAATTGCCTTCGTAGGCGGTGATCGTGCCGTTCTCGATTTCGAGGACGCGCGTGGCCAGCCGGTCGATGAAGTAGCGGTCGTGAGAGACGAAGATGACGGTGCCGGAAAAGGCAGCCAGGGCATCGAGCAGCACGTCTTTGGCGCGCATGTCGAGGTGGTTGGTGGGCTCGTCGAGGAGAAGGAAGTTGGAGGGCGAGACGAGGATGCGGGCCAGCGCATAACGGTTGCGCTCACCGCCCGAGAGCACGCCGAGAGTCTTGAAGACGTCGTCGCCGGAGAACAGGAAACAGCCGAGCAGCGAGCGCAACTCAACCTCGGGCACGCGCAGAGCGGCGCGGCTGATGTCGTCGAGCATGCGCGCTTCGGGATCGAGGACCTTGTACTGATCCTGCGCGAAGTACTCGGCGACGACATTATGGCCGAGGCGGATGGAGCCGGAAGAGGGCAGCTCCTGGCCGGTGAGCAGGCGGATGAGCGTGGACTTGCCCGCGCCATTGACGCCGACCAGGGCAACGCGATCGCCGCGCGCGATGGAGAAGCGCGCGCCGTGGAAGACGCGCTTCATGCCGTAACTCTTCCCCAGGTTCTCTGCTTCAACAACAGTGCGCCCCGAAGGCTGCGGCTGCGGAAACTTGAAGTGGATGACGGGCTCCTCTTCGGGCACCTCGATGCGGACGATCTTTTCAAGCTCCTTCACGCGCGACTGCACCTGCTTTGCCTTTGTGGCCTGGTAGCGAAAGCGGTTGATGAAGGCATCAAGGCGCTCAATATGGTCACGCTGGTGGCGGTAGGCGGAGATGAGCTGGCTGCGGCGCTCGTCTTTTTGCGAAAGGTACTTCGTGTAATTGCCCTGATAAATCGTGAGGCGCTTGTTCCAGATCTCGACGGTGCGGTCGATGGTGACATCGAGAAAGTAGCGGTCGTGCGAGATGAGCACGTAGCCGAAGGGATAGGTGCGAAGGTACTCCTCGAGCCAGTTGCGGGTTTCAAGATCGAGGTGGTTGGTGGGCTCGTCGAGCAGCAACAGGTTGGGCCGGGCGAGCAGCAGCTTGGCCAGGGCGATGCGCATCTGCCAGCCGCCGGAATACTCATCCGTCCGGCGGGTCCAGTCCTCTTTCGAGAAGCCGAGGCCGGTGAGCACGCCGCCGACCTGCGCGTCGAGAGCGTAGCCGTCGAGCGCGTGGAAGCGCTCCTGCAGCAGGGCGAAGCGCTCGGCGGCCGAGGCGTACTCTGGGCCGGAGTGGTCGAGCTCGGCCAACTGCGCGGCAAGCTGCTCGATCTCAGTTTCCATGGAGCGCAGCTCGTCGAAAACGGTGAGGCACTCGTCGAAAACGGTGCGGCCGGCGAGTTCGAGGCCCTCCTGCGGAAGGTAGCCGATGCTCATGCCGCGAGTGCGCTCACTCTCGCCATAGTCGAGCGTCTCCAGGCCGGCCAGGACCTTCATCAGCGTGGTTTTGCCGGTTCCGTTGGCGCCCACCAGTGCGGTTTTCTCCTGGTTTCGGATGAGCCAGTTCGCCTCGAGAAACAATACCCGTGGACCGAAGCGCTTGCCGGCATTCTGGAGAGAGAGCATTGCTTCTATTTTCGCAGAGGGGCAGAGGCGCGCAGATGCCAAGCGGGAAAGAAGTGCATCCTCGGGGGCTAGAGTGTCTGCATGAGAACGGCACAAGGTACTTTTATTGGGCCGCAGAGGTCGCGCTAGAAGTCCACGTGGGCCCGCACGGAGCCGACCCATGCAGGGCCGCGGTCGCGGTTGTAGCCGGGATCGGCGATGTGCTGTACGTCGACGGCGTAGTAAAGGCCGCGCCAGGCGTGCCAGTTGTAGTAACCTTCCACGATATTCTCGCGGCCGTAGTTCAGATTACCGTCGCCCAGCAGAAAGCCCAGCCCGCCATCGTGCAGATAGTTTTGATGGTCGCGCTTGATGGCGTTCGATTCGACAGCGAGACCGGCCTTGTCCACGGGACGATGCCAGCGCGCGCCATTGTAGTCGCCGCCCAATTCCACGGTCTGGTCGACTTCGGTGTAGACATAAGATTCCGTAGCGCCGTCGTTCCAGCCAAAGCGCCCGAAGACGCGAAGGTTCGCCGTGAGCCCCTGTTCGGTGTTGAAACCCATGCCGTACTTGAGCGCGCCAAAGTGCTCGTGCAGGACGATGGAGGGCCCCGTGATGCCGTAGAGCGCAGTGTCAGTGCCGTTCTCGAAATCCGTGACCGCCTCGCGATAGTTGCCCATGTGGGCGCGATTGTCATAGAAGAGAACACGCGTCGTGCCCTCGCGGCCGCGAACAAAGCTGTGGCGCAGCTCGAATTCGGTATTGTTGCCATGCGCGCGGCTGAAGGCCCAGTCCATGTCGATGCCATTGGCCACGGTGGGCATGGCGAAAATGCCGTAGCGGAGGCTCCAGAGGCGATCGTCGTACTCGGCTATGCCGCCCACAGTGTAGCCGCGCGTGTCGGCCGCATAGTCCCATGCGCCGTTGTCGTCCACGGTCCAGTTCATGAACTGCAAGTGGCTGTCGGAGCCCACCGGGTTTACGTCGAAGAAATCCGGCACTGTCATTTTGCCGATGCGGAATTCGAGGCGGCGTACGGGGACGCTGGGCGCCACGCCGAATGGCCCGGGGTCCTGTTCGGCGGTCTCGCTGGTGAGGCCAATGACCTGATGAACCTCATAGCGGGCAAGATACGGCTTGGAACCGAGCGTCGGATTGCGCACGACATCCAGGTTGGTGAAGCCGGCGAGGCCAAGGGCCTGGCTCAATCCACGGCCGCCCGAACTCTCGATGTCGAGAATCAGGTCGGTGTTGTAGCGGATGGAGCGCGTGGGGCGGAGGGCAGTGAACAATGTTCCCAAAAGCGAGGTTTTGTATTCGGCTGAGTTTCGAAAACTGTTCTGTCCCTCGTAGAGTTCGTGAAAGGGAAGCCGGCCCTGAAAAATGATGTTGGCCTGACCGGAGATCCAGTAACGGGCGTTGCCGTGTTGTGGCGCCATCGCAATTGCAGGTTCGGGCGCAGTCTCGCGGGCAGCGGGAGCAGCGGCGCCAGGGGCGCCAGTGGCAGGCTTCGCATCAGCACCAGTGGGCGCAGGATCGACGGGGATGGCTCCGTGGCCATTCTGCTGCTCACCGAATGCCGCCGCTTCCGGAAGGCGGGTTGACATCTCTGCCGGCGCCGGGTGCTGCGGATCGGGAGCAGAAGGCAGCGCGGATTGTTGGCTGAAAGCAGGGAGAGCTGCGAGAGCGAAGACAGCGGCAGCCACGGCGGCGGCGCATGAATTGGGGTGAAATACCTGCATAGGACGGGGAAATCCGATTATACCCCCTTGAAGATACCAACAGCCTGATGGCCGAGGTACTGGAAACCCACATCCGCTTTCACCTTGCGGACGGCGCCAAGGAGCAGATCGCACCCGAACTGGCCGAGGATCTGATCGACCTGGTACGGGCCTACCTGAAGTAGGTTTGACGAAAGATGCCGGCCGGCGGTCGGCTTCTCCGACGCATATCCGTCCAAGTAGAGCCTATAAAGGCTCTGGGGCTCAGGACTACCCCGCGCGCCGCCCGAGCCCCCGCGGTTTGGCCCTCCGGTGCAGGTCAGGTATACTGATAAGGCCTTCAGTGGCAGGGGAATTCCTGTCTTGAAGCGCTGGAAGGAGCCATCGAAGCTCCTTCAAACCCAGAGAAAACGAGAAGAAAATGCCCAAGTTGAAGACCCATTCGGGCGCGGCCAAGCGTTTTTCGAAGACCGGCACCGGCAAAATCAAGCGGGGCCACACGAAGACGCGGCACATTTTGACGTCGAAGGCGCCGAAAACCAAGCGCAAACTCGGAAAGAGCGTCATTGTGTCTGACGGCGATCACGCCAAGGTCGCGCGCATGATTCCCTACGCCTGAGGCGCTGCGTGCGGCAGCTCTTTGGATGAGTGCCGTGCCAGTGCAATTGGGCCGGATAACGGCCCCCGCCGGATGCGAAATGCGTTGGCTCCGGCGAGAGATCAGGATTGAAATGAGCGAGTGAAGAGGTTGACAGCCCTCATCTCAGATGACGGCCTCCTGCCTCCAGCCGCGTAACAGAAACGCAAAAAGGAGAATTGAGTATGCCCCGCGTAAAACGTGGAACCAAGCGGAACGATCGCCGCAAGAAGATTCTTGAACGCGCAAGCGGCTATTTCCTGACGAAATCCAAACTCTACCAGGCGGCCCAGGAGGCCGTGGAGCGCGGACTGAAGTTCGCCTACCGGGGCCGGCGCGAAAAGAAGCGCCAGTTCCGCTCGCTGTGGATCGTGCGCATCGCCGCCGCAGCCAAGCTGAACGGCACCAGCTACTCGCAGCTGATCAACGGGCTGAAGAAGGCCGGCATCGAGCTGGACCGCAAGATCCTGGCCGATATCGCCGTCAAGGACGCGGCCTCGTTCACGAAGCTCGTTGAGCAAGCCAAAGCGGCGCTGGCAGCCGAAACCAAAGCAGCATAAAGAAAATTCCTCACTGGCGGAAAAACGGCCCGGGATCCCGAGAGGATTCCGGGCCGTGGTGCGTTTGGGCGAAACCTCACCTTACTGCGCGTAGTACCCGGCGCGGGTAACCACAGTCAGGTCGGGGTTTTTCGGCTTGAGCGCGATCTTATGGTAGCCGCCGTCGTTGTCCACCTGGTCGGGGGTATAGGTGAGCAGGTACTGGCCGCGCAGTTCTTCGGCGATGTCGTGGTACATCTCTTCCAGATTTTCCTTCTTTTTGGCCTCGAAGTATCGGCCGCCGGTCCGGGTGGCGATCTGCTCCATGATTTTGCGGCCATCCACTGAGGACTTTTCCTCGCCTCCGCCGCGCCGCCCACCGCCGCTGCCCGGCCAACCGCCGCCGCTGCCGGGGTAGCCGCCGCCCACGCCGCCCCGCCGGCCCATGCCGGGAATGCTGCTCTGGCTGCGGTCTTCCTCGCCTTTAAAGTAGATGGTGTAAATCGACACGTTGGCCCGTTCGGCGGCGTCGAGGGCCTCGTTGAGGGTTTCATTGCTGCCGCGGTCCTCGCCATCGGAGAAAAGGATCAGCGCCTTTCGTCCGTCTTTTGGCTTCATCAGCTCGTCCGAGGCCAGGTAGATGGCGTCGTAGAGCGCGGTTCCGGTGCGGTTGGATGCGCCCTGGCTGCGGCCATTACCGGTGTCGTCACCCGTGGTCTCAGGCCCCTGCCGGCCGCTTCGCTCAGCCGACGTCGAGCCCATCTGGTCCAGCTCGCGGTCCAGCTTGTCGCGTGAACCGGTGAAATCCTGAAGCAGCTCCACCTCGCGGTCAAAGTGAATGAGGAAGGCCTCGTCGGCTGCCTTGGCGGTTTTTGGATCGGCGGGCAGCATCTGGTCAAGGAACTTTTCGGCGGCCTTGCGCTCGGCTTCCATGGCGGCGGTCACGCTGCGGCTGGTGTCCACCAGCAGCCCTGAGAGGAAGGGCAGGTTCGATTCGTGCGCAAAACTCTTGATCGTCTGTGCTCGGCCGTCCTCGGTGAGCGTGAAGTCGGCTGCGGTGAGATTGGTCACCAGGGCCCCATGCTTGTCGCGCACGGTTACGGGCAGAATCACCTCGCGGGCCTGCACCTTCAGGGTAGCGGCGGGCTGCTGGCTGGCGGGCGGCTGGGCTTGGCCCACCGCGGCCGCCCACGGCAGTCCCATGGCCAAAACGAGAAAACACTGAGTCGAGGGAATTCTCATGGCGATCGAGCCTAAACACTCTCTCTTTGAGCTTAGACGCTCCGGCCGGCCTTCGGTTTGGCGCAGAGTCTGCGCGTTTGCCGATCGTGAATCGAAAGCCTGGCCTTGAGATTACGAATCTGGCAGGCCGGCAAGCGGTTGGATTGGCCTGAAGACTGTTGTGACGCCTACCAGGCCACGCTCGCAATTACGTGGGGCGGGCCGGGTTGCCCGTCGATCACCTTTGCGGTGAGCACTACCTCAAGATTCTTCTTTTGCCAGTTGGCAGGCTCTGTCTTTATCAATTCGGCTAGAGACTGTTGATTGAGGACAAATTCTCCTGCCATTCTGGTTCCCGAAGGGGTAATTCCTGCAACGATGATGAATGGTTGCTTGGTTTCAGAATCGAGAATCCTGGCTACCAGCGCATAATCTACCACCTGTTTATTCAAGCTTTCGTTATTGTTGAGGTTTACCAGCCCAAGCTTTTCGCCGGGGTTCTTCTCATCGGCGATCCACGCCTCAAGCGTATCTGTATTCAGGTCGAACCGGAAGCGCATCGACTTGGTCAGTTGAACCGTCCACTCATTCGTGAACGCGCCCAACAGGACGACCGGGCCTTTTTGGAAGTCCTCAAATCCGAGAGTCGACTCGCCCTGGATCGCGGCGATCTTATGATACCCGCGCAGCATGACGGCGATATCAGTCATGGCAGCCATGTCGCTGAGCGCCGCTATGGCAACCAGTTGGGTAGGGGCTTCCCCCGTGCTGAGCTGGGGCGGAGCCCCAGCGCTAAACGGAATGGGAGCGCCGGCAGCGTTATGCCAGACCTTTGGATTGAGCTCGATGCGCGATGTTCGCGACTCGCCCAAACACAGCAGCACCGGGCTCGACGAATCCAGCACGGGAGCCCAGAATTCCTTCACTGCGTCATTGGCGACCGTGGCGCGCCAGATTAGAGCGGCTGCACAGATGGCCAGCAACAAAGCGGCTGCCCCGCCGATCCACCATAGTTTGCCGCGCAACCCCGGCTTTGCAGTCCCGGCGCGCGCCGTCTCTTGAGGAACTTCATCGCCTGCTTCGTGCCTCCTCTCGTCCTGGCGCTGGGATTTATCTGCTGCCTGGCTGGGCTCCGGAGCAGAAAACTCCGGCACGTACGACCCGGTGGGTATCTCGATGCGCAGCTGTCCCTGATTCCCGGGCTCGTAGTAGTACTGCGCCAGCTTCTTGCGCAGCTCACTCATAGCCATGCGCACTACCGGATCGGCGTAAGTGTCGTAGCTGGCTTCACGCTTGTAGAGCAAGATGCCGAGATTCCGCTCCTTCAGATCTTCGGCGTGTCCAAGGAGCGACTCCTCGACAATGTGGCGGAGCAGTGATTGGCAACGGGGACTATGAGCAAGGCGAGCACTGGAAAGAAGCTTTTCCAACTGCACACGGATGGCCTCCGCATGAGGCCTAAGCTGGGGCGCACGCGACTCGGCGGCAGCAGGAAGATGGCCGCTCTGGGTAGTCGCCTGCTTATCTTTTACTGCCCGCATCACACCTGCATTCTGGCTGCCGGTAAGGTCCTTTTTTATGATTCTATGGACGTATATTACGCGAGTTCGTTTACCGTGTCGAGGCTCAAAAAAGCTGAAAAAGTGATTGATAAGAAAGTATCAGTCGATTGATAGGAAATAACTTTCGCCAAGTTCTGCCCGTAACTCAATGTAATCAGCAACTCCCCCCAACGTAAACACGGGTAAGTTACAGGAACAGTCAAGGTCACACGCTAGAAAGACGCTTGTTAGGAGTTCTTTGCGGGCAGAGAATGGCTGCTCAGAGTACAAAAGGCACATTCTCCGTTTGGCAAGGGGGGCAGCTGTGTAGCTGGCGCCGAGGGCTCTCTCTCACGGCGAAACTCCCAACCCAGCGGGTCGATTTGAACAAAGAACGCCCTTCCAAAAACTTTCAGGAGGTAAGACATGCATCAAGCAACAAAAGATCCGGTGAACCGCAGGCAACGTGGCGCTCCGGTGTTAAAGTTCTTCGCTGCGGCCGGCGCATTATTCGCGCTGCTCATGATGTTCCCATATGCGTCCCGGGCACAGCTCGTTACGGGCGACATTTTAGGCACTGTGACCGACTCCACCGGCGCGGTTGTGCCGAACGCCAAAGTGACCATTCTCAACTCTGGAACCGGTATCGCCGCAAGCGTGCAATCCGACAGTGCCGGCGAATTCCTCTTCTCTAAGGTTCAAATCGGCTCCTACAAGGTGACGGTCGAAGCCAAGGGCTTTAAAACTTTCACCACCGTCGGAGTCCCGGTGACCGCCAGTGACCGCATCCGCGTGACTGCCAAAATGGAAGTCGGCAGCCAGGTTGAGACCGTTCAAGTCGAGGCTTCGGAAGCTGTGGAATTAAAAACCGACTCCTCCGACCTTGGCGCGATGATTTCCTCCAATAGCCTTACTGATATGCCGACCAACGGCCGCAACTACTACGATCTGATGGGTTATTCGGCCGGAAACACCCAGGCCAGTGAAACCAACGACCCTAGGACGGGGTCTCGTCCCTCCATGGCCTTCTCGGCGAACGGCCAGAGCTCCACATTCAACAACAACATGATTGACGGCATGGACAACAACCAGCGCAGCGTCGGTCTGGTCAATGTTGAGCCTTCGCTGGACGCCTTGCAGGAAGTGCAGGTGGAGACTAGCAACTATTCGGCGGAGTACAGCCGCACCGGCGGCGGCATCGCCAACCTGATCACCAAGTCGGGAACCAACCAGTACCACGGCACGCTCTTCGAGTTCATGCGCAACGACGCCTTCGACGCCTACCCGTGGACGACGGGCACAAAAACCAAGACCGAGCTGCGCCAGAACCAGTATGGCGGCAGCCTGGGCGGTCCCATCCTCAAGAACAAGGCCTTCTTCTTTGGCGATTACCAGGGATGGCGCCATATCTCGGGCGCGCTGGGCAAAGCCCTGGTGCCCACAGTAGCGGAATACAACTCAATTCACGCTTATGCAACCGGCTCAGCCAATACCATCACATTACAGGATCCGTGGGATGCTTACGGCGGAGCCCAGGCATTTGTCATCGGACCAGGCGCGACGACCGCATATAGGACAGGATCGACGACTCAACTCGCATCCCTCCAGGCCAATATTGACCCCTTGGGGCTTGCCTACGCGATGGAAACTCCAAGGCCCCAATGCGATTCCTCGCTGGGCGGTAACGCCTCCGACACCTGCGACGGCGTTATCGCCCCAGGCGGCGCCGATACCGGCACCTACAATTACCAGCGCGCATCGAATGCGGTCCAGGACACGGATACCTATGACGGACGCGTCGACTATCACTTCAATGACTACAACACGCTGTTCGGACGCTACTCGTACTCCCACACCACAAACGTAAATGGCAACTCCAGCGTTCTTCCTCCGGTGGCCATCGTCAACGGCGATTCGAAGCTATACTACCCCGGCGAGAACAGCGGCATTGTCACCTCTCAGAATGTGGCGCTCGATTGGGTGCATATCTTCAGCCCCACGACCGTTTTCGAGGCTAAGGCCTCGTATGCGCAGTCGTTCTTTACGGGCTATAGCGGCGGCCGCTCATGGGACTTGACTGAAGTTGGGGAACCCACTTCAGCGGACTTCAGCTACAACACCAGCGGCGTTGTCGGGCTGCCCTTTATGAGCTTCTATGGGAGTTCCGCTCCCATGGGATCAACCTACGCGGGAGCCGTCGCATCACCGTTCTCCTCCATATCCGGCGACCCTGGCATGTCTTACTTTACTGAGAACACCTTCCAGTACTCGGCCTCTCTCACTGAGAACAAGAAGGCCCATTCGATCAAGATGGGCGTTGCCTTGATTCGGCGGCAGATCAAGAATCCCGAGACCAGCAATTCCACCCAGACCTACGCGACCAATTACACGCCCAACGCTCTCGGCGACATGCTCGCAGGAGAAGCCGTTGAGTTAGCCGGCTCCAAAGTCATGATCACGCCCCACTTCCGCATGTGGGAGCCGTCAGCCTACTTCCAGGACGACTGGCGCGTGACCAAGGCGCTGACCCTCAACCTGGGCGTGCGCTACGACATCTATACGCCCTTCACCGAACACGACGGAGGCATGTCGAACTTCGACATGAACACCGATCTGATCGTTTCGCCCACCCTTTTGGGTGCAAACCATGGCAGCTCGACGGCTGGCATTGCGACCGATTTGAGCGACGTTTCACCGCGCGTCGGCTTCGCCTGGTCGCTGCCCGGCAACAACGTCGTGACCAAGAGCATGGTGCTTCGCGGCGGATTCGGCATGAGCTACTTCCCCGGCAATACCGGCGGCAGCATGCTCGAATGGTCGATGACCAATAACCCGTTTATCTGGTCGATGTCCTGCGGGAACGGTAACTATGGCATGGGCCTGATAGGATGCAATACCCCTTCTTTGGCCTATGCCAGCGCCGGGCTCGCTGACGGCGGATACAACGTGAGCGACAATCTTCCTGCCGCCGTTTACCAGACGAGCACCGCGACAGATCCATATCAATATGCGTCCGAGTTTTCTTCGGATAAGTGGGTTGCGCCCAACTTCAAGTCTCTCTACCTTGAGCAGTTCAACCTGCAACTGCAAAAGCAGATGGGGAATAATCTCTTCACCGCGGGATTCGTCGGCAACCTGAGCCGGCACCTTCCCGTGTCGCAAAACTTCAATCAGCCTACCAACACCCAGCCCACCGTTTACCCGATGTCCAGTGCCGCCGCTCCCTGGATGAACAATACTCCCGTGAGCATGTCGTTCAGCGGGGCTAACGCCTCATGGATGGCGGGTGAAGCCACCTATGAGCGGCGTTTGACTCATGGATTCAGCGTGAATGCCAATTACACCTGGTCGCGAGCAACGTCTCAAGGCACCGGGGCCAGCGACTGCGTGAACATTGTTAAGGTCGCCGGCGACACCTGCACCATGGACGACGGCAGCGGCGGAACAACCTTGGTCAGCGACTGGAGAGAGTACAACTACACTGGCAGCACCACACACCGCCTGGCGGGCATGGTGAGCTACAACGTTCCCACTCGCGCAGAGTGGAAGCAAGGCGTTCTCGGCGCGATTACCAATGGATGGACGCTGAACGGCACCGGGTATTGGAATACCGGAGCGTGGAACCCAATCTCCAGTGGCGTTAACCGTTCCGGCATTACAGCGGGAACTGAATACGCCAGCAGGGTTCCAGGCTCCAGCCTGAACCCCGCGGGGGGGAGAACGTTCGCAGAATGGTTCAACATCGCCACCTTCGAATTGCAACCAGCGGGCACGTTGGGCAATGCCAATGGAAACGCAAACTATGTGCAGGGGCCACGGACGCGGGATTCCGACCTGAGCTTCGGTAAAACCTTCTCTGTGTACGAGGGATTCAAGCTGCAATTCCGCGCTGAAGCCTTCAACCTGACCAATACGCCCAACTACGATCCTCCTCCGGGTCCGCCTCCGGGCGGCGGCGGGCCGGGCGGTGGTGGTGGCGGCATGTACTCGGTCTCCGTCTTTTGCAACCCAACCAACACCGCTCAATGCACCAACAACTCGCCGCCGGGTACGGATTTCACAGGGTGGGTAGGCGCAAGTGCCAGCGGATCCGGCGTGATCAATTCTGTAAGCAATTCGTCGCGCATCTTCCAGTTCGGGCTCAAGCTGATTTACTAACTGCATCTTGTTCCGGCTATGCTCTCACGGTCGGCTGTGAGAGCATAGCCAACACTTTCTTGTGAACCTCATCGCAAAGTTCAACCTTGAAGGTCAGGCAGAAGGGCGTACATCGACGAAAGCTACTTCCTATCAATCGGCGATGTTTTTCCTATCGATCTAGTTCGAATATTCGATGTCGGCAATTGTCTTGGAAAAAATGCAGGCGCCGGAGGAAAACCGGGTAAACTTGTTCACAGTTCCGTCCGTCTCAACCAGCAACGCCCACAAGCGCATCCGTGTGCTCCATTTTGAAGAGAGAGGGTAAGATGAAACGCAACTCAATTTGCAGGGCTATTTCACTGGCTGCACTGCTGCCGGTGATCGCAGGTGTCTTCGTTGGCCAGATTGCATATAGCCAGGCTAGCGCCAATATCCCGACGAAAGGCACCCCGAAATGGATCGAGTACACCTTGGATCTGCGTCACCAGACCCATACATGGACATATAACGAGACCAGCAAAGCTTACACGCTCAGCGTCGTCCCCGCCGTCGCGAACGCCGTCCTGCCCGATTATGAGGGCGTCTCCGTCAGCGTTCCAGGCGTATATGTGAAAGGGCTTGACGCCGAAGGCAACCTCATCATCGACTACGATGCAAAATTCGTTAACCCGAACGGCGTTACCTACACAGCCGCCACCGCGCCCGTCATCGTGGACACAGGCGCGGCCGGATACGGCGACCAAAGGAACGGAAAAGCCAATAGCGGCCGGGCAAAGTTCGGCTACATCTCGGTTGCCCCCGGCAACCGCGGCAAGCAGAGTATTGTGAGAGACGCCAACGGCAAAGCGCTCTACTTTACCGGCGACGCCCCCAGCTGCCTGGTTGACCAGAAGAGCGCCGCTCGCTGGGCGAAGTACAACATCCTGCTCAAGAACCTGCCCGGCGACATCAGCCGCTTTGTCTCGACCGGCGGCTCGGGCGGTGCGGCACACGCAACGATGTTCGCCGCGACCTCAAACAACCCCGACTTCTACCCCTACGAGGCAGAGGTAGGCGCAGTTGGAGTGTACAAAGACGAAAAAACCGGCAAATATGTCGCCGCACTGACCAATGGCACACCGCTTTCCGACGGCGCCTGGGGTAGCGAGGCCTACAGCACCATATCCAGCCTGTATGAAGCCGACGCCGCGCAGGCTTTCGAATACTACCTGTCGACGAAATTCGCCTTCAAGTCCCCCTTCCAGGAGAAATTGGCGGAATACCTCTCCGAGGAGTACATGAAATATATCAACAGCCAGAATTTGGTGGCTGACGGTAAGAAGCTTACCATCCAGCACGATCTCAAGGCGCATCCCGAGACGAGAGGCTACTACGGCACATACCTCGATTACATGCTGAATCATCTTCATGGCGACCTCGAATGGTACTTGAACAACCTCAAACCGGACTCGAGCTGGATCAAAGACGACCCGAAGATGTCGGACCAGGAGGCCTTCCTGAAGGGCGCCTACAGCTATACGTCGCGCGGTGGTCCTGGCGGCGGCCCTCCGGGCATGGGCGCAGGCGGTCCAAATATGGGCGGCGGTCCTGGCGGTCCTGGCGGCGGCACGAACGCTGCAGGCAAGGGCGCTGCGGGCGCCGGTCTTATTGGCGATGTGGCGGTCAGCACGAGCAGCGCTTCGGCCGGCGGTCCTGGCGGCATGATGGGCGGTCCTGGGGGTCCCGGCGGACCCGGGGGCGGCTCTTCCAGCACGGGAACCAAGCAGCGCGGGGTCGACATCACCAGTTGGGTCAAGTACAAGGTCAACAAAGACGGGATCTACAGCGTTGACTTTTCTCTGGGCGATTACATGATCTATCGCGGCGCGAAAATGAACAAGCCCGTCCCGGGCTTTGACGTGATCACTTATGGCCAGGAAGACTGGGAATTCGGCAGTCCGGTGAAAGACGGACGGCACTTCAGCACCATGGTGAACAATGTGTTCAGCGACCCCGCCAAGGCCGCGGTGTTGAAGCTCCTGTACAGCACGACAGACTCCAACGTCTTCCTTGACGCCGATAAGAAAGCAGACTTCGACGCGATGGTCGCGACCCACAAGGCCGAGATCGCCGAGATCGCCAAGGGCGATAAGTACGGCAATAACATCGTTCAGCTTTACAACCCGGACAGATACATCGGCGCCAAGGGGACAGAGAACCCGGCATGGTCGCGCATCATGATGGGTGGGGTGGAGGGCGATATGCCCCTGGTCGCCTCAATGAACATCGCCGTTCGGTGGAAGATGGCCGGCGTCAAGGATGTCATCCTTCAGTGGCAGTGGAATGGCGGCCACGTGCCGAGCGACATCTTCACCATGACCTTTGATGGATATGTAGATCAGATGGTCAAGAAATAGGGACGCTCCTCGCAACTCGCCGCAACTCGCTGGACCGCTCGAGAGTATGTCAGGGCTTGCGATTCGACGATATTGCCAACCGCCGGCGCACATCGCGCCGGGCGCAATGAAAACACCACTCGTGGATTCTCAACCGTGGGGGCAGCAGGCTACTCTCGCCAACGCTCCGGCCGCAATCCTCTCCGCGGCCGGAGCTTCTTCGTTTCGGCGCTTGGCATCACCATCCCCCCCGTCTATCGTCTCGTGATCCCGAGATCTCCCTTTCCACCGAGGACTGCTCCAAAACCAGGGCCGCTTCTCCGTGGTCCCGCGCGCTCGCAGAAACCTGCTGAAGAGCGATTTCATATGTCCAGCGAATGCGATTCCTATGTATAATTGCCAGCCAGGAACCCTGACCAGGAAATTTGGTTTTCAAGACTCACCAGCATGGGCGAGACACCGCACCCGCAGAATCAATTCACCTGGCGCGAACGCTACTCGGGCTAACGGGGTATTGAAAGGGCACGGCTTTAGCTTTGCCGCACGCCGGGCGTTTGGAAAGGGCAAGCCCGGGCGTTTTGAAAGGACACGGCTTTACCGCTTGCTGAAAGATGCGTTTCGGAAGGGTTCTGTAAAAGGACACGGCTTGAGCCGGGCCGTAAACGGCACAAGAATTTCGGCAGGCTTTAGCCCCTGAGGGAATTCGAGCACGAGCGAACCACAAGTTCACAGAAGGTGGCAATATGACGAGCTTTGAAAAGAACGATACCCTTCATCCGCTGATAGCAGCCGCGCAGGGACCGCCCGGTGGCGGAGGGCAGCAGCAGGGCGGCGGGGGGCCCATGGGGCAGCGGCAACAAGGACAGGGGCAAAACACGCCTGCCCTGGCCCAGAAGCTGAGCAAATATGTATTGCCCTCGCGGGCGGTTACCGACAGCGATATAGCAGGAATCAAGACCATGATCGCCGCCGTCTGCGTCGAGATCAGCGGCTCGATCAAGTCTGCCGGGCAGAAGGTGGACAATGACGCGCTCAAGTCGGGCATCCTCGGATTCCAGGACTGGCTCAAGAAGCAGGGATGCATCGAGAAAGCATCTACCCGGTACGATATCGAGTCTACCGACAAGTACGCCGGCCAGATCTTCTTTACCTATCCTGGAACACTACCCTTTGACATCGATTTCAAGATGGCCGGAAGCGTAAAGAAGCCTTACAGGTTGCTGTTGTATGTCACGAAAGTTGATCTGTTTACGCTAGCGAGTCTAGTCGAGAACAAATCACTCGCCGGGGTTCCCGTACCCAAAGGCTGGCCGAAGAACCCGTGGTCCTATTGGACGGATCGCCCTTAATCCGCAGACAGCGATTCTCTGTCTGAACCAAAGGAGGAAGCACTGTGAGTCTCATTCGCTTACTTATGGGAAGAAGGAAGTTTCTGGCTGGTTCTGCAAGCGCCGCGCTGACCATGGCCTTTGGCCGGATTGCGGGTCTGTTTGGCCTGTTGTCGCCGACGGATGCCGCCATGGCGCTGGACGCGCCGCAGCCCATCGTCAACAAGAAGCTGAAGGGCATTGTGGTCTACTATTCTGCCACCGGCAATACGGCGATGATCGCCAATGCAATTTACAAGGGGATGAAATCGGTCATCTCCTGCGACATTGTGCCGGTCAAGAAGATGGATCCGAAGAGAATGGCGAAATACGACGTAATGGCCATCGGATCCCCGAACTGGTACTTCCGCGAGCCCGCTGTTTTCAGGACTTTTACGAACGACATGCCCCGCATGGACGGCAAGCATTGCGTCATCTTCGGCACGCACGGCACCATGCCAATCGGCCAATTTTGGTCGATAGCGCGTAACCCCGTGCGCAAGGGCGTGACGATCATAGGATGGTGCGATTGGTACGGCCCGGATATCCTGACTCCAACCCATAGCCTGCCCCATCCCGCATGGGGACATCCAGACTCGATTGATATTGCCGAGGCCGAAGCATTTGGAAAGCAAATGGCGGAGAATTCCGTGCAGATTTATGCCGGAAAAACCGAACTTATTCCTGAGATTCCCAAGCCGGATCTAAACGACAAGGAGCAGAGCATTTGGGCTCCGCGTGCGGAGGGGCGCAATATCACCTTCGCCGGCCCGCCGCCGGGTTCGGTTCCTCAGTTTGATCTGTCTAAGTGCGTTTATCCCCGGTGCACGCAGTGTGAGGATAACTGCCCGGCGAACGCGATTGACTTGTCGGTTCTGGCGCGCGCCACAGCGGTCACCCCTAAAGGCTCGATACTCACGCAGGATGGGATATTTGCCAAGGAACAGCAGGACTGGACGACGCATCCGGCGATAGGGCAGACAGCCTCTCTCGTAGTCAAGAATGCTTGTATGCATTGCGGAGGAATGTGTCAAAGGGTTTGCAATTACGACGCGATTGCCTATTTGGGCGAGAACGGTCGAATCCTTATCAACAAAAACAAATGCGTCTATCCGAAGTGCACGATTTGCTCTGACCTGTGCACGATGAGCGCCATCGACCTGACCAAAACTCCGTTTGTTATTCACAACCGCTGTGAGGTCGAAGGCCTCTGCTTTGGGGTTTGTCCCTACAACGCGATCGAAATTCCCAGAATGGCTGCTGAAGTTCGACTCAACGGCCAAAGAGGGGCGGGAGGTCCAACGGGCCAAGACGCCGAGCTAATGGCCAACCCCAGATTCCGTAGTCTGACCCGGAAAGAAGACGTCGAGAATCCCATCCGGATTATGACCATGACCAGTTATCCGCGGATTCCGATCAAGAGCGACCTTTGGGTTGAGCACATGGACGATAAGTCGTAAAGCTTCGCGGCGCATGCCTTGACTCGCATGCTTCGCGCCGGCACTCAACTCAAACGCTACAATGAAGTAGCCGCTTGATCCAACGCGATGGATACCCTTCCGCCCTCCCCGAGCAGCAACGAAGCCATCCGGCAGAAGACGCTGCGCGCTTTGCTCTCCCTGAATCCCGGTCTTTCCGGCCCACTGGAATTCCTCTTTCTGAACCGGGCAGAGAGCCTCTCCTTTCATGGCCTGCGCCTGCAGCCAACCCTGGCTACGCATCGCAACCCTTTCAGACCGGAACCATTGTTCGTGCCGAAAGAGCGCTTCGGAGGCACGCAGGATATTCCCATGGTTCCGCTGCTCCGCGGAGCCGTCGATGAAGCGATTCGCGCCTACGCGAATACGAGCCCCTATCTGTTGGAGTATGTGGGGAAGACTCCCATCGCCCCTTATGGAAGCCTCGGACTGAGCGTCGGCCGCTGGGGGTATGTCGATTGGGATTACATTCGCGACCTCGACTGGCGAATTTATTTACCCCCGGGCATCGGCCATACTTCCGGCTTTAAGTCGGAATTGAATCAAATCCTGACCCAGATGCTTCACAGCCGTGGGCTCTCTCCACTGCTGGGCGGCAAGGATATCTTTGGGCAGCCCCAGGTACAGCTTCGTGACCAGCAATCTTCCTATGTCCACGGCTTTCACTTCTATCTCGCGGCCATGAAGCCCGGCTTCGTCCGGGGAAACATTCATCTCGACGGCGGCTATTCTCCCCACTATTCCTATTTTCCAGAGGACTCACTCGATGAGTATCTCGAATCGGCAAATCTTCTCTGGCCGGATGTCATCACGCAGTTGCGCGAAGATTACATTCAAATGTTCAATCAGCTCAGCTATAACATCTTTGCGGAAAATTCAGGGGAAGACCGGCTGTATAAGACACGCGGATGGTATCTGCACAAGGCCTTTAAATGGTACGCTACTCTGGCGCGGGTGCGGGGGCTCTCCTCGCTCGAAGAAGATCTTCTCTACCAATACGAACACTTCAAGGGATCGGAAGCCGAGCTCTCCTATCTGGCAAGGTACCGGTACTATGCCCGCCTGACTCCCATCGAGACACGCGTGGATGACGTGGATCGCGACCTGGCCCGCGCCGCAAGCATCGTTTACGCGCGATCGAGAACCCCCAGCGATCCCTTGATCGGAAAGCAAATCAGTCTGGACGGCGCTCAAATCATCCTTCTGGAAGGCGTTCCCGAGGAGTTTGCAAATCCGGCCCGCAGGCTTCTAGAACAGGCTACATCTGCCTTTTCCGATCTGTTGCAGCGCGGCTCCATTCCCGCACAGTTCCGCTTCGCCGATAATCTTGCCGCTCCCGCGTTCGCGCAGATCGACGGTCACGGCGAGGCTGTCCTGATTCCTGGCGAGTGGTCCACCGTCTTCAGCGATTCTTATCTCTGCCAGGCCGCAAAACAGGCTGCGGAAGAGAATAGAGCCTTCGCCGCGCACGAGATCCGCCAGGCCCTCATCGTACTGCTCGCGTTTCTTCTCGGAACAGCCTCGCCGCTCCCTGGCTCTTCCGAGGCTCCGGGCTAAACTGTCAGCTCGCCAACTTGCTGACTCGCGATCGTGCGCGAAGCGTGGCTGACTGGCTGACTTGCAAACTCGCACTTTCGTCCTGCTCCGCTAACTCCGCTAACAACGCTAGCCCCGCTCCTCTTTCGCTACATCAGCCGTATCGCATCCACGTCCACCACCATGTTGCGGCGCGGCACGCCGGCTTCATCGGCCTGCGCCAGCATCCCGCGCAGCGCCGCGTTCAGCGCCTTGCGCGTGGCAGCTTTCAGAATCATGTGAAAGCGATAGACCCCCTTGATGCGCGCAATCGGCGCCGTGCACGGGCCCAGCATGCGCACTCCCTCAGGCGCCGTCTTCTCGAACCACTTGCCCAGTGCAGCCGACCACCCCGCTGCCTCTTCCAGTTTTTGCGACTGCACCAGCACATTCGCCAGCGCCGCGAAGGGCGGATAGTGCATCCATTGCCGGTATTTCAGCTCCCGCCCGGCAAAGGCCGAATAATCGTGCGCCGCCGCTGCCAGGATCGCGTAGTGATCCGGGTAGTAGGTCTGCACCACCACTCGCCCCGGCAGCTCTCCTCGCCCTGCTCTGCCGCTCACCTGCGAGATCAGTTGAAACACTCGCTCAGCGGCGCGGAAATCCGGCATCGCCAGCGCATGATCGCAGCCCACCACGCCCACCAGCGTCACGCCGTGGATATCGTGCCCCTTGGCGATCATCTGCGTGCCCACCAGCAGGTTGATCTCGCCCGCGTGCAGCCTCGCCAGCAGCCGTTCCAAATCGTGCCGTCCCCGCACTGTGTCGCGGTCCATCCGCCCGATCCGCGCCGTGGGAAAGATCTCCTGCAGTCTCTCCTCGCCCTGCTCCGAACCCGCGCCAAGGTAGTAAAGGTGCTCGCTCTCGCACTGCGGGCATTTGGCCGGCACCGTCCGCTTGTAGCCGCAGTAATGACACTCCATTCGCTGCCCTTCGCGTGCAGTTCCGGCATCGTCCTCCGGCGGCTTGTGGTGAGTCAACGCGATCGCACAGTTCTGGCATTCCAGCTTCGCGCCGCAGGCCCGGCAGATCACCGTGAACGAGTACCCCCGCCTGTTCAGCAGGATCAGCGCCTGCTCCCCCCGGCCCAGCGCAGCGTGAATCTGTTCCACCAGCGAGCGGGAAAACAGTTGCTCCTGCTTCGTCTCCTGGAACTCGCGCCGCATATCCACCAGTTCCACCTCCGGCAGGGGGCGATTCATGACCCGCTCCTTCAGCTCGATCCGCTCGTACCGGCTACGCTCGGCGTTCTGCCAGCTTTCGAGCGAAGGCGTCGCCGAGCCCAGCACTGCCACCGCTCCGGCCAGTTTCGCGCGCATCACCGCCACGTCGCGCGCGTTGTAACGCGGCGTCTCCTCCTGTTTGTAGCTGGAATCGTGCTCCTCATCCACCAGGATCAGCCCCAGATTCGGCGCGGGCGCGAAAATTGCCGATCTGGTCCCTACCACAATCGGCGCCTCGCCCCTCCGGATTCTCCTCCACTGCTCGCTCCGCTCCTGCGGCGTCAGCGCCGAGTGCAGCAGCGCCACCTTTTCCCCGAACGCAGTATCCAGAAGGCCCAGCATCTGCGGAGTCAGCCCGATCTCCGGCACCAGAAGAATCGATGAGAGCCCCCGATCCAGCGCCTTCTGCATCGCCGCCAGGTAGACAGCCGTCTTGCCCGATCCCGTCACTCCGTGCAGAAGAAACGTCTTGAACGCCCCAAGCGCCGAAACCACGGCCGCAAGCGCTTCGGTCTGCGGCTCGTTCAACCGCGTCGGCAGCGCCGCCGTCTCAATCCCGCCCAGGTGAAAGACAGCCGGCCGCTCCTCGATCCGGACCAGCCCTCGGCCTACCAGTGTTTGCAGTGTCGAGCTTGGCAGCTCCTTCTGCCGCAGTTCGCTCAGCGTCATCTCGCCCCCGCAGGCCGTCAGCTCGGCGAGAATCGCCTGCTGGCGCGTGGTCAGCTTCGGCAGCCTCGCCTCCGGCATCACTACCGCAAACCGCTCCATTCGTCTGGCGTCGCGCTCGCCCGCCGCCGTTTCGCGCGCAATCCACTTTTTGCGCACCAGCCCGGCCAGCACCTGCATTGAAGCCGCGGTCGCCGTCCGCAGCGTGGAGACCTTCACCGGCTCTCCGCCGGCCAGCCGCTCCAGCACGCTCCGCTCCGTCTCTCGAATCTGCGCCCTGCTCTTTGCCTCGCCGGATGGCCGGATTGTGTCTCTCCGTGCCCCGTCCTTATCGCGTTTTTGGCGAAGAGGGCGGGAATCCATCCCCCCATCCCCCTCCACCATCGCCGCCAGCGCGTCCCGTCCCGCGTCCGTCAGGCGGTAGTAGACCGTCCGTCGCACTTCGGCCACCAGCGGCAGCATCGCCCTCAGCACCTCGCCCACCGGCGCAAGGTAGTACTGCGCAGTCCACCCGGCAAGTTCCATCAGGTGATCGCTCAGCAGCGGTTCCTCGTCCAGCACCGTCTCCAGCTCCCGCGCTTCGAACTCCGCCGGCGCCTTCACCCCCGTCGCCATCACCACCCCGATGAGCTTTTCATTGCGGAAGGGCACGATCACCCGCGCCCCTTTGGACGGCTCCTGGCCCGCAGGCACCGCGTAGGTAAACAAGCGGTCCAGCGGCACCGGCAGCGCGACTTCGCAGTATTCAGCCATGGCAGACAGACTTCAGTGTAGGAGATCGGCCATTGCGCACCCTGTGCGGATTTCTTGCCCCTAAGCCCCTCCCGGCCTTTATGCCGCATTACAATTCATCAGATGGCTCCTCGCAATCCTTCCCCGGCTCGCCCATCCACCGTGAAAGCTTCCGGCCCCATCACCCTGACCATTGACGTCGGCGGTTCCGGCCTCAAGGCCATGCTTCTCGACGCCAGGGGCAAGCCCGCAAGCGAGCGCCAGCGTATTGACACTCCTGCTCCCTCGACTGTCCGCGCCGTTCTCCGCTGTCTCGACAAGTTCGCCAACCTTCTGCCCGGCTTCGATCGCGTGTCCGTCGGTTTTCCCGGCGTCATCAAGGGCGGAGCCGTCATGCTCGTCGCCAATCTCCATCGCTCGTGGATCGGCTTTCCTCTCGAGGCCGAGCTCAAGGCCCGCTGGCATAAGCCAGTCCGCGTCTGCAACGACGCCGACGTTCAGGGCTACGGCGCCGTCAAAGGCAAGGGCGTCGAAATGGTTGTCACGCTGGGCACCGGCATGGGCTCAGCCCTTTTCCTCGATGGCCGGCTGCTACCCAATCTCGAGCTGGGCCACCACCCCTGGAAAAAGAAGACCTACGAGGACTACCTCGGCCGCCGCGGTCTCGACAAGTACGGTAAGGAGGCCTGGAATGTCCTGCTCGAGAAGGCAATCGCGCAATGGCTTGCCACCTTCAACTGGGATCATCTCTACATCGGCGGCGGCAACACCAAAAAGATCAAGTTCACACTGCCCGAGCACGTGACCATCGTCTCCAACGAGCTTGGCCTGCTGGGCGGCGTCGCCCTCTGGCGCGACGCTTAGCCGCCCGGGGCCCCGGTCTTCTGCCTTCTTTCCCGGGCGTCGTAGCGCAGTTTCAGAACCAGAATCGCCAGGGACAAAGCCAGCGTCGCCGCATTGGCCGCGACGACCGGCAGCGAGCCGATCTCCAGCCCGTAGACGAGCCAGCAGAAAACGCCGAAGCTGAACAGCAGAAACATCACGAGCGAAATGTCTCCGGCGCTTTTGCGCCGCCACACGCGCACCAGTTGCGGCACAAAGCACAGCGTGGTGCTCGTGGCGGCGATTATCCCCGCCGGCTCCACGGCCCAGCCCGGCAGCACCTCAATCCCTGTCATTTTTGCGTCAGATCCTCTTCGCGCACTCTACCACGAGCACGTAAATTGCCTGTCAAACCTAAAGACGGTCCTGGCGGCGCTGGTGGCCCCGGCGGGCAGAATCGCCCTTCATATCTTGACGACACACTTACCGTGATCGTCATCGGCCGCTGATCCTCGTCGCCGGCTTCGCTCAATTCGTCAGTCGTCGCAGTTGACAATAACGGCCTGCTCTTCTCTCTCCAGGAGCAGGCCGCCCATTCCTTATTCCCTATTCCCTAGTCCCTGTCTTTTTTATCCACCCATGCATTCCCGCTTCGTAGCTGCGCCGGTCAAGCCGCGGCAGCTTGTGCGCCGCCTTGTGGGGCATCAGCGGGAAGTGCCTTGCGGTCATCAGCAGGTCCACAACGCACCACACGTCCTCATCCGCCGTCATCCAGCGATTTCCGTCAAGTCGCGCCAGATTCACCGGCACCGAGTAGCTGCGCAGTGTGCGCTCTCCGCGCAGGTTGTAGTAGGGCTCGAAGTAGCTCAGCGCCAGTTCGCGCAGCGTGCGGTAGACCGGAGCGCGGAAACGCAGGCCCGCGAAATTCGACTTGGCGATCCCGCCCCACAGCCCCCCTTCGCGGTAGAGCGCGATCACGTGGTCGTCGTCGCGCACGGCTTCAAGGTCCATCACCAGCGGCGGATGCCCGTTCACGCGCAGGGCGGCGGCGGCCAGCAAGGCTCCTTCCAGGCAGTGTCCTCTCCGCTCCCGCAGCACCCGCCGGGGTCCCCAGGCCGTGTCCGCGTGCTGGTACTCCAGCCCGTCGACGAACTTCTGGATCTGCGCCGGGCTCTTCAGCGCGCGCAGGGTCCGGATCTCCTTCGGCGACAGGCCGAAGCTCCCCCGCTCATCGAGGCGCATTCCGTTTTTCGCGTCTTTCCCGTTCTTGCCAGGCAAGTCCGCCACTCCCTTGACGATTTGCGGCGATTATACCGAAATGCACCCCTGGCGGAGCGGCTAATGGGCGGCCTGTAGTTGAGGTTCCTATGTAGTCGAAGCCGCGACGCCGAATGGCATTCTCCTAAGGAAAATGCCACCTTTTGCAGCACTTAGAAGGGCACCTAAGTTGTGGAACCGCTCTTTAGATATTTAGATATTTCCGCTCGGGTGCAGAACAACAGTTTCGGCCAGGATCTCGGGAGTAGTTACAGCCGTATCGAGGAGCCCGTTGTCGCCTTCAAAGAGCCAGCCGTTCACCGAAACCAGATCGCCTTTGGCCAGCCCGGAAAAGTTGTCGGGATTGAAGCCGGCATAGACCGTCTGCGAGGTGGTCTCGACCGGAATCTGGAGCAATGCGACATATGTCGGGCACACGTTGAAGCAAACCGGCTTGAAGAGGTAGGTCAGAGTAAATGCCGGCGATGCGACGGCCGCGATCGAGCCGCTGATCTGGCCGGGCTCGAGCTGGATCTTGTCGGTGGTAAAGGAAAGCGACGGAGGCGGTCCCCAGCCGCCGGGATTCGGGCCACCACTTGGGCCGGTCAGCGTGCCCGGCACCACGTCTACATTAAGCTCCTGACCGTTCGTCAGGTTGCTGATTCCGGCGAAGACCATTCCGGAGGGAATGCTAAAGCCGTTGGCATCCACTGAGAAGCTGGCGCTGCCGGCAATGGTGACCGTTGCCAGCCCACCCATGGGCAGTGCGCTGCTGGCCGTCGGGCTGGCGTCCAACAGCAGCGTGATCTGCGTGGAAGTGTAACCGATGACGGTTCCCTGCACCGTCTGCTGGCTGGCACTCTGCAGGTAGGTGAGCATGGCGGCAAGCAGGCTTCCGTCTGTCTCCACCTTGGAAACCTGGACGCTCACGTAAGCTCCGGCCGTCAGGCAGCTCAGAGCGCCGGGGCTGGCGCAGGGCGGCCAGTCGACATAGACCGTGTTGCTGTCTACGTCGACGGTGAAGGTTTTGCCCCAGGCCGTCGCCATCGTGAACTGATTGCCGCTCACGCTGCCCACGATGCCGGTGACAAAACCGAATGGAGGCGCCGCGCCGGTGGCATTGGGCGGAACCTGGGAGACAGTGACGCCGTTCGCCACTCCCAGGTTCACCGAAAGATCGGACTGAATGATGGTGTTCAGGTGGAAGTCGATCAGAAACCCCAGTGGAGTGCTCCCCGAGATCGTAACCGGAAAGGGCGAAGAGCTGAAGTCCACAGTGGCGGAGTTGTCGATCGCCGGCGTAAGCGTGCAGACGGCTCCCACCGCGCAGGAGCTGCCCAGGGCCGTGTCGGAAGCGTTGAAGATCACGAGCTTTGGGTCGGCAAAGGTCAGGCTCAGGCTGCCGTACGTGCCCGCCGGAACATTTGCGCCGCCCAGGAACGCAGCCAGCGCCTGGAGATTGGTGACGTCGATCTGGATCGGGGAGTTGTTGGGCAAAAGCGAAATGGTGGGGCCGGTTCCGGCAGCGGGTGAGAGCGCAGCTCCGGTCAGGCTCACTTGAAAGAAGAGCACGGAAACGCCGGCAGGCGGATCGTCGGTCATGGTGAGAGAGACGGGAGCGCTGCCACTGGAGGGCGTCGAGATATTGTTCGAGATGCTCGAGCCGCAACTCGCCAGCAGAAATGAAGTTGCGATCAGGGCGAAGGCAAATAGCTTACGCATCGCGAGGCCTCCTTTTCGAGTAAGGACCGTTCCGGGGGAGTGCGCAGCACTTGGAATTCGCGTAGGAGAGCGAACGGCAGCGGATAAAGCATAACGGCGTGGTGAAGAGAACCGAACCCATCGTTCCTCCGAGACCGGGTGTGGCCCGGTGAGAAGACGCCGTGCGCGTAATTCGAGGCGGAGTATCGGTTAAAAATACACGACCATTTTCGCGGGCGGGACGCCCGGTGTCAAGGACGCCTGGGTCCTCGCTGTTTCCGGTTCGCGCTCATAAAAGCCAGCCGCTAGATCGGCTCCACAGTTGATGTATCCCGAAGCCATGACACCGAGTGGCATTTTCCTAAGGAAAATGCCACCTTTTGCAGCACTTAAAAGGCCACGTAAACGATGAAACCGCTCTAGCTCTTCGCCGGGGCCTTCAGTCCCAGCTCTTTCATCGCAATCTGCAGGTCGGCCCAGGCTTCCTTCTTCTGCCGCGGATCGCGCAATAGATAAGCGGGATGGTAGGTCACGATCAACTGCGTTCCGCGCACAGCGTGCACGCGTCCGCGCAGCCCGGCCAGCGGCTGCCGAACTCCCAGCAGATACGTGGCTGCCGTTGCGCCCAGCGCCACGATCACCTGCGGACGCACCACGTCGATCTGCCGCAACAGAAACGGCAGACAGGTATGAGCCTCTTCGGGTTCCGGCGTACGATTGCCCGGCGGCCGGCACTTGACGATGTTGCAGATGTACACCTGCTCGCGTTTCAGCCCCATCGCCGAAATCATGTTGTTCAGCAGTTGCCCGGCCCGGCCTACGAACGGCAGTCCCTGCGCGTCCTCGTCGGCCCCCGGCCCTTCGCCCACGAACATCAACTTTGCGTTCGCGTCCCCGTCGGCAAAGACAAGATGATTGCGCCCCTTGTGAAGAGGGCAGCGCTTGCATTCGCCGATCTCCTCGCGGATCAGCCGCAGCGCAGCGGCCCGTTGGGCGGCGGGAACGGTCTCGGCAATCTGAATTGGGGCGGGAAATACTTTGCGCGCGGGAATGGCTGGTCCCTCTCCGAAGAAGTTGGCGTGCTGTGCTGTTTGCGTTTCCTGCGTCTGCTGCTGCGCTGCGAGCGCATCCTGCCCCATTGCGGCGCTCAAGGGGACCGCCTCTTCGGCCTGGATCGGATCGGCCACCGACTCCACGTTGCGGCGATAGAACTCAGCGATACCCAGTTCCCGGTAAAAGCGGATCCGCTCGACCAGGGCATTGTTCGCGAATGAATCGAGCGGCAGAGCCAAGGCTTTACTCCACGATGATCTGCCGCCGCGATGATGCCGCTGCGCTCTCTCTGTTCAGCCGCGTTTCTTCCAGGCCGCCCATCTCCACCATCATCGCGCGGGGCCGCCGCAGGACGAGAATCTCATCGAGAATTCGATCGGCCAACAAACGCTTCTGCATCTCCGGCATCTCGACGGCCGTCGAGGCGGTAAGAAAGGTGGCAGCATTCAAGTCCGAGTCGATTCCCACGCGGCCGCCCGTCACGTCGTTCACCACGATCGCATCCGCGCCCTTGTTCAGCAGCTTGGTGCGCGCGTTCTCGCGCAGATTCTCGGTTTCTGCGGCAAAGCCCACGATAATCTGTCCCGGCGCGCGGCGTCGCACCACTTCGGCCAGAATATCTTCGGTCGGAGCAAGCTCGATGGTAATAGGCCCCGTGCGCTTGAGCTTCTGCTCCGAAACCTTCACAGGCCGGTAATCGGCGACCGCGGCAGCCTTGACCACGATCGTGGCCTCGCACATGCGCTTGAGCACTGCCTGACGCATCTCATCCGCCGTAGTCACCGGGATCAACTCGCAGCGCGAGGGAGGCGGCAAAGCTGTAGGACCGCTGACGAGAATCACTCGGGCGCCGCGATTCTCGGCCGCTTCGGCAAGCGCGTAGCCCATCTTGCCGCTGGAGCGGTTGCCGAGAAAGCGCACCGGATCAAGCGCCTCGCGCGTGCCGCCGGCCGTCACCAGCACGATTTCGCCAGCCAGGTCCTGACGCCGGCCAAGCAGCGCCAGCACCGCATCAGCAATCGTCTCGGGCTCGGCCATTCGTCCCCTGCCAGTCATGCCGCAGGCCAGCTCACCCTCACCCGGCTCCACAATTTTTACGCCTCGCTGCTTCAGCGTCTCGAGGTTGGCCTGCGTAGCGGTGTGGTTCCACATGTTTACGTTCATTGCCGGCGCCACGACCACGGGCGCTACCGTGGCCAAATAAAGAGTGGAGAGAAAGTCGTCGGCAATTCCGTGGGCGAACTTGGCAAGAATGTTCGCTGTGGCCGGCGCCACTACCAGCACTTCGCCCCACTGCGCCTCGGCAATGTGTTCAATGCCATTCTGCTCCGCCTCTTGAGCGCCCGCCGCCCACTCGTCCCAAAGACTCGTGATCACGCGATGGCCGGTAAGAGAAGCGAAAGTTAGCGGCTGAACGAACCGGCAGGCAGATTCGGTCATCACGACATGAACTTCCAGAGCCCGGCGCTGGAGCGCACGGACGAGTTCCGCCGACTTGTAGGCGGCGATTCCGCCCGAGACTCCCAAGGTTACTCTCATGGATTTGATTGTAGATCAGGCATTGATGGGTCAGCAGGGAACCTTCGCGCCGGTGCGCGGTCGTGAACGACGATCGACGAGCCCGTCAGAGACGGGCACTCCTGAGAGAGCAATTCAGCTCAGCAGAATGGGAATGGCAGGACCTTCAACGAGGGGCTTTTGAACCTCCTCGTCTGTTTTGACATAGGCAATTTTGCCGGCTTCAATCTCCTCCTGAGCAATGCGGCAGACCTTCGTGGACTGGCTGGAGACGAGCGCATGCGATCCGTTTTGCAATTGTCGGGCGCGGCGGGCCGCAACCAACACCTTGCGATAGTTGGAATCGAATTGGGTTTCAATCGTCATCTTGGTCATCTCCAAAAGGAAGTTGCTGCTGGCCGGAGCCGCCGTCGATTCCGAAGGCTTCCAGCACAGGTTTGAGCCGTTCCCGCGAATTGCTCTGCATGCAGGCTGCGGCAACCTCTAGAACGCGGCGCGAACGGAATGGAATTGCCTCGCCATTCCGGTAGAAGCGTTCCGCCAGGACGATCGCCTCCAGTTGCGCAACCGCGCGGTCTAGAACGTCATTGATCAGAATATAGCTGTATTGTTGATAATTCTCAATCTCCCTGCTCGCCTCGCTCAGCCGGCGATAGAGTTCCGCCTCAACCACAATCCCGTCGGCGCGGCTGCGGTTGCGTAAGCGCGTGCGCAGCACCTTCGGGTTGGGGGGCAGAACAAAAATAGAAACCGCTTCGGGCAGTTTGGCGCGCACCTGCGCCGCTCCCTGTACGTCAATGTCGAGCAGGAGATCGTGACCGGCTAAACGCGCATCATCGAGCGACTTGCGGGAGGTCCCGTACAGGTTTCCAAACACTTCCGCGTGCTCAAGGAAGAGTCCCTCGCCCACCATGCGCTCGAATTCCTCGCGGGTGGTGAAGTTGTACTCGCGCCCGTTCTCCTCCGACCCCCGTGGAGAGCGCGTGGTCCACGATACGGAGAAATCCACGCGGCTGAGCTGCTTGCGAAGTTCGCTTACCAACGTGCTCTTACCCGAGCCGGAAGGCGCCGAAATAATGAACAAAATGCCTGCCACAGTGCGATTTGCCCCTTTCGCCCAGAAATCCGGAATTCTGCCTGCCGTTCTTGATCGCGCCGCCGTGAGGCTGGGAAACCCGGAGCCGAACGCTGACGGCTCCCGATCTCTAAAGAACCCGCTTTCAAGATTGTAGGCTGCCGCCCTGTTTTCGCAGAAAGAGCAAGCCGAAGGATGTGCACCGCCAAGCGAAGCGGCCAGCAACTTCGCTCGGGAAGAGTGGTCTCCCCTCTCGCTTCCTCAGACCAGAAGCACTTGCGGTTCAGCAATTTGGAAAGGTCGCCCGTGTGACCCGAGTCACAGGACCGGGTGAATCGGGTCACTGCCATCCGTCGCCCGAAAGCGCAGACTCGAATTTCGATGGGGAGCGTTTCTGCGCCGGAACGAGATCAAGGCCGAAAGTAAAGGGAGATATAGGGATGCGGTCCGAGGCTAGATTCAGGCAAATGGATGCCGTGGCAGCACATCCGCTGGCGGAGCTGCTGGAGTGTTCGCCGATGGCCGGGAATCTGCTGACGGGAACAGCGCAGAGCATCGAATTTGACGGCGGGGAGGTTGCATTCCGGCAGCAGGATCACTGCAAGGGGCTGTATGTCGTGGCTTCGGGGCAGTTTCTGCGCAAGGCCGAGCGCATGAATACGCGTCTGACTCTGGGCTCGGCTCGCCCAGGCGACCTGGTGGAACTGGCAGCCGCCCTTGGCGGCGGGGAACATACCTACACGCTCGCAGCTCTCACCCGCGGATCCCTGCTGATGCTGCCCATCGAGGCGCTGCATGGGGCCTTTGAGAGCTATCCGCCCCTCCGAATGCATCTGCTGGAGGAGTTGGCTCGCGAAGTTTCCAGGGCGTATATCGCCTGCTGCCTTACTCGAGCGGTCCATACGCGTCGCCGAAGCAATGGAGCCGAAGCGGCATGACGGGGTGATTCCAGCGGGCTGGGCCGGGGATGGGGATGCCGGTCAGGGAAATGCGATATACTGCAATCAATCGGACTGCGGTCTTCGTATGGCCTTTAATAGTTCCCATCACCCTCCGGAAGATTGTTTAAATTGTGAGCATCGCCACCTGAGGATGTTCTGCAATCTCACTCCCGAGGCTCTGGTGGATTACGACCAGATCGGAATCATGATGAGCCACGCCCGGGGTGCGAAGCTCTTCTCCGAGGGCGACCCGGCCAGAAATGTGTTCGTTATCTGCTATGGACAGGTTAAGATTTCCTCGACGTCGCGCGACGGCAAGACCATGATTCTAAAAATCGCCGGTCCCGGTGATGTCATGGGACTTAGCGCGGTGCTGGCCAATGTTCCCCACGAGGTCACAGCCGAAGCCATTGAACCCTGCCAGGTCAAAACTGTCCGCAAACAGGAATTTGTCGAGTTTCTCGGCCGCCACGGCATCGCCTCAATGCATGCCGCGCAGTCGCTTTCCGAAGAATATTTAACCGTCTTTCACGACGCCAAAAGGCTGGCTCTCTCCGGCTCCGCGGCGGGAAGATTGGCGCGCCTGCTTCTTGACTGGGGCAAAGGCTCGCCGAATGGCAAACCCGAGATCCGCTTCACCATGGCCCTCACCCACGAGGAGATCGCGAACATGGCCGGAACCTCGCGGGAAACCGTCACCCGCCTGCTAAACCAGTTCCGCCGCGACCACTGGATCACCATCAAGGGCACCAGCCTGACGATTCTCAAGCCCGATCAACTCGAGCGCCTTACCGCCTAAGGCGCCACCCCGACAATCAGATCCGCCGGCCCTGTCAGGTGAATCCTCTGCACCTTTTCAAATCCGGCGTCTTTCATCCATTGCGTGTAGTCGGGCTCCGTGTAGGTGTTGCCGCCCTCGGTGCCCACCAGCATATTGATGGCAAAAAGCGCCGCATGGAGCGGGCTCGTTCTGTCGGGATCGAGGATGAAATCCTGAACGCTCAAACGGCCCTTTGGCCCCAACGCCTTGAGTGCCCGGCGAAAGATCTCGCGGTTCTGAGCCTCAGAGAACATGTGGCAGATGGCGTTCAGCAGAATCAGATCGAATCCTGAGCCGTAATCGTCGGTCAGCATGCTCCCGGCGCGAACCTTGACCTGCTCCGAGGCCCCGGCTTGACGGATATATTGCTCCGTCAGCGTCACAACTTGAGGCAAATCGAGAATCTCGCACTGCACCCCGGGAAGCGCCTTCGCGAAGGCGATCGAATAAATGGCCGAGCCCCCGCCCAGATCGAGAACCCGTCGTACCGTCGGCCCGCCCAGTTCTTTTACCACCAGGGGTGCGCGCTCACGGGCATTGCGGTCCATCGCGGAGATAAAATTCCGCGTCCATGCCGGATTCTCCTCCGCACGCACATGAATTGGCCTGCCTCCGCGCACCACATCGGTCAGCGTGCTCCAACGGTGCCAGATGTTGGCGCTGTGCAGCATCCCTTCGCGCACGTCCTCCGGCGACCCTTTGGCAAAATAGCGCGCGGTCTCAGGCGTGTTCTTGTACACATCGCCCGTCTTTTCGAGCATTCCCATTCCGACCAGCACGTTCAACAGAATGCCGGTGGCGCGTGCGTCGGAATGAATGCGCGATGCGATGGTTCTGCAATCAACGCCCTCTCCCACAGCGGAAAAAATGTCCAGTTCGAGCGCCGTCAGCAGGCAGCGGCTTTCCATAAAGCCGCGCATGGTCGCCATTAGACGATCCAGTTGCGGTCCCGCGCCCTTCGGCGCAGAGTGTTCGGCGCTGAACATCTGTTCTGAGTTCATTCTTTTCTCCGGTAGTACTCAGTTTTTCAGCACAAGGTCGATGGTCTGGATATCGACAAGTCCCTGGCAGCCGTAAAGTGCCGGAAGTATCCTCTCCGGCGGGTAGGCGCGGCGCAGGGCGGCAACTTTTTCCGTTCCCGAGCGGTAGGCCGGCAGGTACATGCGGCCCAGCAGAGGATGGCGTCCCCAGGCGCCCGACAGTTTATCGGCCCGTTCTTCGGTCACCAGAAAATCTCTGCGCAGCGTGGCCGCTACTTCGCTCTGTGGCCGCCCCTCCCCCCAGGTCAGGTAAGAGGACTGATTCTTGGCATCGTCCTGCAGCAGCGCCAGCAGCACGCCGATTTCGAGGTCCTCGTCGGGAAGCTGATCGACCTCCGTCACGCCATGCGCAATGAGGATGGCGTTGTTTGCGATGCCTTCGAAAAGCGTTGCCGCGCGCGTATTCATGGTGAGCACGGTGGCCTCGAAACCAGCTTTGCCTCGCACATAGAGATTTTGCAGGTAGGCGAACGTCGTCACATGACCGGGCACCACCTCGTGGCTCACCAGTTGCTCGAATTCCGGATAGGACATTCTAAGGGACGCGTTGATTTCGTAGCTTGCCTCGTAACGCGGAGCGCCTTCCTCGGTCCTGGCCCTCCCGATGTAATTCATGGAGCCGGAAAACCAGGCGTCTTTAATGGGCAGGAATTCAATGTTGGCGCGCGGGACTGGTGCAAATTCTTGAGGCAACCACGGCATCAGGTTGCGGGCGCTGAGGCTGTCGTAATGCGCAATGGTTGCCGCACCCAGAGCGCGGACTGAGGCCATGGGACTCATGCGTTCCTGGCGCCACTGATCTACAGCGCCAAGCAGTCCGCCCTCGCCAGCGGCGCCATAACCAGCTTTGCTCAGCAGTTCGGCCACTCGCGCGCGCTTCTTCTCCGGCTGTGAGGGCTCGGGCGGTTTTCCTGTTGAAGCCTCGACCGCGCGCGTGTAAGGCACCGGATCGCCCTTGCCTAAAACCTCCAGTGCCAGATCGAGCATCGTCTCCAGGCACATCGCCAGCCCGTCCAGGTAAGCTCCGCGTGGCCCGCCCAGCGTTGCGGCCTCTTTGCTTACGCCGTGAATGGCTGCAGGAAGATCGATGGCGCGCAGGTATTCGTCCACGGCCTCGCGATCGATGACTTTGCCGGAAACTCCTCCCGACTGCCGCAGCCGCGCGGCAGCCGGATGTGTATAGGCTGAGGGCAGCGGCTCATCGGAATACCAGGAGTCGGCAATAAACCGGCCTGTGCCGGAAGCACAAAGCACATCGCCTCCCCAGAGCGTGTCGATGCCCAGTACAGCATTCGCTACGTAAATTCCAGTCTGGTCCATCGCTTACCCCTTTCCTTGCTTCAGAGAAAAAAACCAGAGATAGAGACAGAGGCCCACGAACAGCAACGCCGAAACGGTTTGCGAAATTCCGTCGTTTCCGTAGAACGGCGTCTGAATCCAATCTTCGCGGAATGACGGTAGCAGGCGCAACGCCGCCCCCAGCACGCCGCCCAGCGCACCGCCCGCCATCAGCCCTGAAGCCAGAATCACGCTGCGCTCGCGGATCTGCTTGCCTTTTTCGCCGCCGGCCTTCTCCGAACGTCGGTTAAGTGCGTGCGAGAGCACGCCGCCGGTCAGAATCGGGGTGGTCAGCCCCAGCGGCAGATAGATGCCCAGCGCGAAAACCAGCGATGATTTCCCCAGCATCTCCATCACAATCGTAATCATGGCGCCCACCCCGAAAAGCAGGTAAGCCACCGGCTGGCGGCTCATGAACCCCACCACCAGCGCCTTCATGATCGAAGCCTGCGGTGCAGCCAGGATGGGGCGCATGTCTCCCGGCGTTGCCTCTCCGAACTGGAAGGTGTGAGCCAGCATCACAATCGTCAGTCCGGCCGCTGCCGCGGCAGCAACCACGCCAAGAAACTTCACCTTCTCCTGCGCTGCCGGAGTGGAGCCGAGCCAGTAACCGGTTTTCAGGTCGGTGATCGTCTGACCGGAGACGCATAGCGCCGTACACACCATGCCCGCCAGCGCCATCACAAAAAACATCCCCGTCGTTCCCGAGAGTCCAAACTTCACGAGCACCACCGATGAGATGATGACCGTGAGCATGGTCATGCCCGAGGCGGGGTTGTTGGCCGTTGTGGCAATGGCATTGGCGGCAACGGAGGCGAAGAAGAACGCAAAGACCAGCGTCAGCATCAGGCCCAAAATCAGCACCGTCCAGCTCACCTGGAAACGGCCGAAGAAAATAGCCACCAGGATGGCCCCGGCAATGACGCCGGTGAGAATCGTAAGCATGGGAATATCGCGATCGGTCCGCTCCGAATGCGTCCCTTCGCCGTGGCGGAACGCATGCAGCGCGATGCCGAAGGCCCCAGCCACCACGCGCAGCGATTTCACAATTCCCAGAATGCCGGCCGTGGCGATGGCGCCTACGCCGATGAAGCGCACGTAGTTGGAGTAGATCTGCTGGGCCGTCATTTGTCCGACAGGCATCGTGCCCGGATAGACCGCCAGATTCATGTGGCTACCCAGAAACCAGACCAGCGGGACAAGGACAAAATTGGCGAGCACTCCTCCGGCGCAGAAGACGATGGCGCTGCGCAGCCCCATCACGTAGCCCAGACCGAGAATGAATCCGACCGCGTCGAAGTTGAAGACCATGCGTCCCCGGTCGGCCAGCGTGCGCATCAGCGGGACGAATTGAAGATTAAGATACTCCTTCCAGACGTGGAAGGTCGTGGCAAGAAAGTCGTAAATTCCTGCGACGCAGGTTGCCTGCAGCAGCAGTTTGGCTTGCGAACCGCCCTTTTCGCCTGTGACCAGCACCTCAGTGATGGCAGTGGCCTCAGGAAACGGAAAGTGGCCGTGCATCTCGCGGACAAAATATCGGCGCAGTGGAATGAGGAAGAGAACGCCCAGGCAGCCGCCGGCCAGGCAGATAAACACCGTCTGTACGGGATTCGGGTCGAAGTGCAGGATGTAGAGAGCCGGGATCGTAAACACCGCTCCGGCCACCACCGCGGCCGATGCGCCGCCGATGCCGGTGACAATCACATTCTCCAGCAGGCTTGAGCGGCGCTTGTACATTCGAGCCAGGCCGATGGCCAGAATGGAGATGGGAATCGCCGCCTCCATGCCTTGCCCCACTTTCAGGGCTGAATAGGCCGAGGCGACGGTGAAAACAACGCAGAGCACAATCCCCCACGCGATCGAACGCGCGGTCAATTCGGGGACTTTTGCTCCCGCGGGCACAATCGGCTTGTAGGATTCGCCGGGTTTCAGAGGCGTGTAGGCATTTTCAGCAAGAACGCTGGTTTCGGTTTCTTGCGTCGGCATTGGAAACTCCCTTCTGAGATCCGGCCTGTTTTCTGCCAATGAGACAGTCGAACTCGGGCCTTGAACGGGCTTCCGTTCGCCCTCGAGCGGCAGTCCTAAAGGCATGGAAGGAAGCGCCCGATTGGCAAGGGACAGTGTACCTCTGCGCAGGGCTTTGGCGGGTGGAGAACTGCAATGGAAAATCATATCGACGCAGGCGGGAGCTTCCCGGTTCTTCAGGCAGGCGATGGAAATAGCCAGCAGGGAAAGTTAACGGTGACTGCCGTTTCGAATCTGCTTCAGCCTGAACGTACAATAATCCCATGGTTCGCGATCTGCGCCCACTCTTTGGGTACATGCGCCGCTACCGGTTGGGATTCCTGTGGGGAACGCTTTCCTGCGTCTGCACAAATCTGATCACCGTGCAGTTTCCAAGAGTGCTGGAGCGCGCCATCAACGAACTGAAGACAGGAACTACGAGGGACCACATCCTACTTCTATCCGCGCTGCTGGTGACGATTTACATTGGTCGCGGCATCTTCCTTTACGGCCAGCGATGGATTCTCATCGGCATCTCCCGGGATATCGAGTTTGATCTGCGCAATGATCTTTTCCGCAAACTGGAGAGCCAGGATACGGGCTTCTATCAGAGCTATCGCACCGGCGACCTGATGGCCCGCATGACCAACGACCTGAATGCCGTGCGCATGCTGCTGGGCCCCGGGCTGATGTATAGCGCCAACACCGTTTTCCTCAGCGTGTTCGCACTGGTCTTCATGCTGCGAATCAGCCCCTGGCTCACTCTGGTGGCGCTGGCGCCCACGCCCCTGGCCAGTATCCTCATCCAATATCTCGGCAGTCGAATTCACGAGCGTTTCGAGCGCATCCAGGCCAGTTTCTCCGAAATCTCCGCGCAGGCCCAGGAAAACTACTCAGGCGTCCGGCTTATCCGCGCCTTCGCGCGTGAGGAGTCGCAGATCGGGCTTTTTGAGTTGCTTAACCGCCGCTATATAGGCCGCGCCCTGCGCCTTGTTCAACTCATGGGCATGCTCTGGCCCACGCTCGAATTCATCCTGGGCGTCTCCATGATCATCACCCTGCTGGCCGGCGGCCACCTGGTCCTGGCCGGCCGCATCAACGTGGGCCAGTTTGTGGCTTTCAATACGTATATGATCATGCTCATCTGGCCCATTATCGCCATAGGCTGGGTCGTAAATATCTTCGAGCGTGGCACGGCCTCAGTGAAGCGCATCGATGAGTTGCTCAAATCCGAGCCGGCCATCGACGACCGCGCCGCCGATCCGCTGATTCCGCCGGATTTTGCGCTGCAGGGAGAAATCGAGTTCCGCAACTTGAGCTTTGGCTATGGGGAAATCCCGGTCCTCCACGATATTTCTTTGCGCATCCCCGCCGGGTCCAGCCTGGCCATTGTCGGGCCCACCGGCTCGGGAAAATCCACTCTTGCGAATCTGATTCCCCGCCTCTACGAGGCTCCAGCAGGGTCGCTTAGGATCGACGGCCGGCCTGTGCGCGAGTATCCCGTGGCCGTGTTGCGCCGCAACATCGGGATGGTGCCGCAGGAGACCTTCCTTTTCAGCGAAACCATCCGTGAGAATGTGGCCTTCGGCACGCCTCACGCTGCTGCCCGCGAGCTTCTGGAGGCTGCGGAGGCGGCTCACATTCGCCAGGAATTCGACGAATTTCCCCACGGCTTTGAGACCATGGTCGGCGAGCGTGGCGTCACGCTCTCAGGCGGGCAGAAGCAGCGCTCGGCGATTGCCCGCGCCCTATTGCGCCGGCCGGCGATTCTCATTCTCGACGACGCGCTGGCCAGCGTGGACACCTACACGGAAGAGCGCATCCTGGGCGGACTGCGCAATTATACGGCCACCGCGACCACGATTCTGATCTCGCACCGGGTTTCCACCTTGCGCAACGCCGATCAGATCGCCGTGCTGGACCGCGGCCGCATTGTGGAGTTGGGCAGGCACGACGAGTTGCTCGCCCTGGATGGCTACTACGCGAGCCTATACCGCAAACAGCAACTGGAAGAAGAGCTCACTGTCGTTAGCTAACGAATCAGAGACCTACGAATCTGCCGTTCACACCTCCGCCGTTCACACCGTCCAGTTCGTAGTCGGCTTCGCACCCTCGGCGTGTCCGCCGGTTACCGGGAGCACCCGCGCCGCTGCAGCGAGCGTGTCCGCATTCCCCCGGCATCCCTGGCCACCTGCCGCCACGCATCGCGCACGTTGCGCACGCAATCGATGGCATGCTCGAATTTCGCCCTGGAGGCCGACTGAGATGCCTGCAGGATCTGGGCAAAGATCGAGGCGTAGAACTCGCTCAGCGCCTGTGCCGGACGCCCGCCCACATCCATCCGTAGCCGCGCCTGCAGGTGAATGATGATGTCAAGCGCCCTCTTCACCTCGGCCCGTCTTCCCTCCGCATCGCCGCGCTCCACTGCGTTGATCGCCGCATAGAGGAAACGAATCATTCCGTCATAGAGCGCTACCACCAGATCGATGGCCGAAGCCCCTTCGAGTGCATGTTCCCGATAATTTCCCATAATGACTTCAGGCTCCTTAGCCGTTGCTGCCCTGGTTATAGCCGGTAATCGCAGAGTAGAGTTCATTCATGCCCTCGAGTTGCGCCGGCAGTTCCTGCATGATCTCGTTGGCTGAGTTCAGCTCTGCCGTCAGGCTCGCCTGCTGAGCCGAAATGTAAATCTCTTCCTTCGAGATCTCCGCGTTGAGCATCGACTCAATGCTGCTGTTGGAACTGGAGGCCAGCGACAGAACGCCGGTCGACGAGCTGGTGCCGGCGTTGCTCAGCATCGTGGAAAAACTCTGTCCCCAACTGGCCGGATTCTGAAAAAATCCCACCACGCTGCTGTAATCGGTATTCAGCAGCGAATCCAGCGAGTTCACGTCCAGCGCGAGCGAACCGTCGCTGTTTACGCTGATTCCGAGCGCGATTAGATTGTTGATGTCTGACGATGAGTTGTAATTCAGCGTCGCGGTGGTCGGGCTGGGGGGGTCAGTCAGGTTCGATGTCACCGTCAGTGCGCCGCCCGAACCGGCCGTTGAAGAGTCCAGAACCAGCGATGTTCCGGTGCTGTTCAAAGAAGCGGTGACCCCCAGGCTGGCGCCATTGATCGCATTCATCAGATCGGAAAGCGTATCGGCCCCACTCCCGGTGTAGATGGTGTTGGTTGCCGGCGTAGCCGGCGCCGCCCCCATCACAATCGTTTCCGCCGTCCCGCTGCCAATCTGAATCGTCACGGACCCGGAGAGCGCGTCGGAGCTCGTGCCGGCCGTACCCAGCGTCCCGCTGTCCGCGGTCGTGCTCGTGTATCCCGAATCGGTATACGTCAGCGGCGTGGGCCAACTGGCAACAATCGATGAGTTAACCGCTATGGCGCCGCTTGAGCCTTCCGTCGGAGAAGTGAGCGTGAGAGTCGACTCTCCATTGAGCGTCTGCACTCCGGCTGTGATACCGATGCCGGCCGAGTTGATGGCGCTGACCACTCCCTGCAGCGTGTTGTAACCACTGCCGGAGCCGGTGTAAATCGTGTTGGCCGGAGGCGAATCCGGAGCCGCGCCGATCACCACATTCTCCACCGTGCCATTGCCGACCTGGAGGGTCATGGAGCCCGAGAGCGTGGTCCCGTTGGTTGCCGAAACCGAGTCCAGATACCCGTTCGGGTTCCGCGCATTCAGATTGCCAAGCAATTGCTGCTGCAGCAGCGAGAGCGTGGGAGAGCCGAAAAGCGGCTCCGGAGTGCCGGAAGCTGTGTTGCCCTCCTGCGTATTGATGGCGCTGATCAGCGAGTTGTAATCGCTCACCATCTGGTTGATGGTGCTCTCCACGCCGGTGTTGTCGTTCGCAATCACGATCTGAACCGGTGTCGCAGAGGGCGCCAGCAGTTGAAAGGTCAGGCCGGGAATCAGATTGGCTACTGAATTCGAGGCGCTGGTCAGGCTCACGCCGTCCACCGTAAGGCTGGCATTTGAGCCCGTCACTGCGCTGGCGTACGCCAGTGCAGTCTCGCTGTCGACGAGGCTCGAATTCACCGTCAGCGTGCCGGCCGAGCCGGGCGCCTGGGAATTGAGTTGGAGGCTTGATGTCCCGTCGCTGTTGGTGACAATTGAAGCCGTCATACCCAGCGTAGAGGTGTTGCTGTTGATGTAGCTCTCGAGATCGGCCAGGGTCGTGCCGTTCTCGGCCGAATTCACATCGCTCATGTTGATGGTTTGCGCTGAGCCGCTGCCTACCGCGACGGAGAGCGTTCCGGTCAGCGTCTCCGATGGGCCGGCCACAGCCGCCAGCAAAGCCGATGAGGTCAGGCCGCTTGTTCCGGCCGTTACACTCGCGCTCAGCGTATTGGACGCGGCCGCGGTCAAGGTGTTGTTGCTGACGGTCATGTTTCCACTCGCGCCTGAGGTCCCCGACACCAGGCTGAGGCGCGAGCCCGTGGCATCGGTCAACACGCTGGCCGTGACTCCCGCGTTCGACGAATTGATCGCCGAGGCCAGTTTTGAAAGGGTGTTGTTCGAGGAGTTCAGCGTGATGGTCTGCGCCGCGTGGTTGCCCACCTGCAGCGTGATTGAGCCCGAAAGCTTCGTCGAGGCACTGGCTAGCTCGGCCAGGTAGCCGCTCGATGTCTGAGCCAGGCTGTTCACGGTGACGCTATGCGCCCCCGCCTGCGCCGAGGACGACGCCGCAGTCAGCTCCAGCACATCCGTGTTCGAACTCGAGCCGGTCTTCTCCGCGAGCATCCCCGTAGCGTCGGTCAGGCTGCTCATGTCGTTCGACAGGCTGGAGAGCAGCGTCCCCAGGTTGGAAATCACCGTATCCTGGCTCTGAAGAGACGTCAACTGGTTCTTCCACGGGGTTTCCACATTCTGCAGGTTGGCAACAATCTCGGAGACCGTCGTGCTCACGTCGAATCCTGCGCCGCTCGTGGGCGACCCGAAACTCAAGCCAACAGTGCCCATGGATTCCTCCATTCCTGCCAAATGCACCCTGAACGCCAGCGAATCGATTTCAATCTGAGGAATCTTTCATGAACACTTTCCCTCGCCCGTTGAACAAAGAAGGGCGCCCTCTTGGACGCCCTTCTCCGGTTATGGCCCGCCGCGGCGGGCTTTGTTGACTCCCCGCCGGCGCAAGCGCCGAGGAACTGCTGTTTACTGCAACAGCTTCAGTACTTCCTGCTGGCTGCTGTTGGCCTGCGCCAAAGCCGAGATGCCGGTCTGGCTAAGGATCTCGTATTTGGACATGTTGGAGCTGGCCTGCGCATAATCGGTGGCCTGCACCGCGTTCTGCGCCGCCTGCACGTTTTCCTGCTGTGTGCTGAGCACGCTGCTGACCGCGTTGAGCGTGTTGATCTGAGCGCCGATGTAACCGTCCTGCGCCGCCACGTCGGAGATGGCGGTGTTCAGGGCCGTCAGCGCCGATTCTGCATTGTTCTGGCTGGTCAGATCGGTGCCGCCCAGGTTCTGGCCTGCTCCGTCGGTGTAGCTCATCGTAGCCACGCCGCCGGTAGCGTCGTCGTGGAGGCCGCCCGCAGCAGTCTCACCGATCGATGTGTCTTTGCCGCCGCCCGCAATGGTGATCTGCTGGAGGCCTGCCGTGGTTGGTCCGTTCGTGGTGTTGATGTTGCCCGAGATCATGATGCCGGTGTCGGCGCCTCCGCCTCCGTATCCGGCTGCGGCCGCGGTCGTGAAGGTCGCCGTCAATCCCCGGCCGGAGCCGTTGATTGCCGCGATCAACCCCCCCACCGTAGTAGCGGCGTTGGTTGTGACCGATCCCGCCGAGCCGTCTGAGTTCTTGTAGGCGATCGTCATCGTCGCCGAGGCCAGCGTATCGGTCAGTTGCGCGTTGCCGGTAGAGCCTGCGCCGGCAGAAAGATCGAAGAACACATTCTGGCCGGTGCTGTAGTTCATTGTGCCGTTGGTGTCGCCGACGCTGGTGCGGGAAAGAGTCGAGATGGTCAGGTTGTCCAGCGAAGCGCCTGTGGTGGAAGAGTCACCGGCATAGATGCCGACCGCGCCGGCACCGAAAACCGCTTTCTGGTTGTAGGTGGTTGTGGAGCCGATATTGTCGACTTCCGACAGGATCGACTTGTATTCCTGGTTCGCCGCGGCTTGCTGCGAGCTGTTGAGGGTGCCGTTGGAGACCTCGCTGGCCAGCGTAACGGCACGGTTGAGCAGGTTCGTCACTTGCGAGAGGGCGCCATCGGCCACTTGCAGCAGCCCCACGCCTTCCTGCGCGTTGGTCTGTGACTGGGTCAGCGCCTGCTGGTTAGCCTGAAGACCGTTGACCAGCGACAGGCCGGCGGCGTCGTCGGCGCCAGAGTTGATCCGCGATCCGGATGACAACTGCTGTAGCGTCTTGTTCAGGCTGCTGTTGGTGTTGCTGAGGTTGTTTTCCGCATACACTGCGGACAGGTTATTCAAGACACCCAGGGACATGGGTTCTCCTTGCGTGATGCCTGGATTTGCGGCCCTGTCCCCTCGAAGTGCTCCCCTATTTATTTCCCCTGGGTTGCTGCTTTGGGTTCTGGAACCGCCGCATCTGGCCCATTCTTCGGCGCACCCCCGGCTGTGCTTTATGCAGGGCTTGCCGGTGTCTCGTCCGGGACACTTTCGGCTTCTTTATGGCATTTTTTTAATCTTCCCCGCAGCCTTGCCGATATTCCGTCTGAAGGAAATGAACGGGGATGATTGAACTGACGCGGCTGAACGGAAAACCAATGGTCGTCAACAGCGATTTGATTAAAACGGTAGAAGCCTCTCCCGACACCATGCTGACTCTGATCAACGGGGAGAAGCTGATCGTGCGCGAAGAAATTGGCGAAGTGGTCGAGCGCATTCTGGCCTATCGTGCGCGCCTGCTGGCAGTCGTAGTCCGCCGCTTGCCTCACTACCGCGATCTCGAGCGGGCGGCGGCGCTGACCGGCCTGAGTGTCGAAGCGCAGGATGGGGCGTCAACAACGCCTGCGAAGGGCAAACCGGAACCCCGCGACGGCTAATGGCCGCGGAGGAGCCACGGTGGTTCTGACCTGTCAGGCCCCCAATGGCCTTAGCACTCACGATTGAGGTGCAGTTCATGGATAAAGCGAGCATCGGCGGAGTCATTCTGGCGATCGCCGGCATTCTCGCCGGATTGCTCATCGAGGGCGGCAGCATCTCACAGATCCTGCAGCCCACGGCGGCTCTGATCGTTTTCGGGGGCACACTGGGGGCCGTGCTGCTGCAGTTTCCGCTCACCACCGTCGTAGCCGCCTTTGGCAGCCTTGCCGGGATCTTTACCGCGCCCGGCAAGCAGGACAGCCAAACCGTCCATTTGCTGGTAAACTTCGCGAAAAAGGCTCGCCACAACGGCGTCGTCTCGCTCGACGCCGACCTAAAGACCGTCCAGGACTCTTTCCTCAGGCAGTCCCTTATGCTGGCAGTCGACGGCACCGAGCCGGCCGAGCTGCGCCAGATCATGCGCGTCTCGCTCGACTCGACCACCGAAGACGAGGAGCGCCTGCCGGCCGTCTTTGAGTCCGCCGGAGGATTTTCACCTACGATCGGCATTCTGGGAGCCGTGCTGGGATTGATTCAGGTCATGCACCACCTCGACGACATTGCCCAGGTCGGCCGCGGTATCGCCGTCGCCTTTGTCGCCACCATCTATGGAGTGGGCATCGCCAATCTCTTTTTCCTGCCCATGGCCGGCAAGATGCGCATCCGCATCCGGGACGGTTACCGGCGCCGCGAGATGATGCTGGAAGGCGTAATTGCCATTCTTGAGGGCATCAACCCGCGCATGCTCGAAGTCAAGCTCAGAGGATTTGTGGTGAAGCCTGCTCAGGGCCAGCGTCGGCCGAAGGAGATGGCTGCATGAATCCCCGCGTTCATCGAAGCCGTGTGACGCACGACCGCTGGCTCGTCTCCTATGCGGATTTCATTACCCTCCTGTTCGCGTTTTTTGTCGTGATGTTCGCCTACGCGAAAGCCGGCCACAACCGGCAGGAAGCAGTATCGGAGTCAGTCGACACCGCTTTCCGCTCCCTGGGCATCTTTCCCGACGCGGCGCGCAAGCCTTCCAGTGCCGCCGCATCCGGCAGCGAAAAGTCCGCTATGCCCATGAATATCGTCATGGGCGAAGATGTGTTGGCGCCGGCCCAGGTTCAGCAGGACCTCGATCGGCTGCGGCGCGAACTGACGCAGACGCTCTCCGACCAGGTCGCCACTCATACCGTCTCCATCCGCATGGGCCGCGATGGCCTGGTGATTAGTCTTCGCGAGGCCGGATTTTTTGACTCCGGGTCGGCCGCTCCCAAACCTGCAACGCTGCCCACGCTGCGCCAGATCGCAGCCAAACTCGGCAACACGCCGTACGACCTGCGCATTGAAGGACACACCGACAGCATTCCCATCCACAACGCTGCCTTCGATTCCAACTGGGAGCTTTCGACGGCGCGCGCCACCAGCATCGCGCGGCTGTTTGTCACCGAGCGCCTGCTTGCACCCGAGCGCATCTCAGCCGCGGGCTATGCTGAGTACCACCCAGTCGCCGGCAATGATACCAGCGAAGGAAGGGCCGAAAACCGCCGGGTCGATCTTACGGTTCTGCCGCGCACGAAGATTAACTTTGCGGCATCGAGCGACCCCCAGACGAGCGACCCAGAGAAGAGCGGCCCGTGGCGCAGGATCGACGATGGGGAGTGAGCAGATCGATCTGTGGCGGGCATTTTGTGGCGGGGACAACGAGCGAGAACAGTCCTGGCTCCCTTCTACCCTTCCACCCGAGCAAAGCTTGAAGTTCAGGCTCGGCCAACCGCGCTCGAAATCGCAGAAATGCGGCTTGGCTGAAAACGCGATGCTTGCGCGTCTCAGGTAAATGCTGGCCTAACAGCTGTTTGACAGCTTCTTCTGATGGGCTCCCCGGGTGGCCCAAAGCACGATTTCGAGAAGTGACAAATCATTACGCGCAGAGGAAATTTCCGAATATCGTCACCGTGCGAGGCAGGCGTAGAATTGTGCTGCTTCCACTCTGGAAAAAGAAAATTGCTGCAAGGAGGAAATGGGCGTGAGTGTCATCGATTCAATGATCAAGCGGAGAAATTTTCTGTTAGGGGCTGTGGGGTCTACATGCGCACTGACATGCAAAAAACTGGCCGGCCTTGCCGGCACGTCACTACAGGCTTCAAGCACCTCGCCCAGGGATCTGGCCCGCGTCATGGCGGCTGAGAGAGCGTCGATTGCCGCGGTGTTCGCAGCGGGGAACCGGTGCCCTCATCTTCTGTCGCCGTTGCGGATCAGGAACAAGGTGCTGAAGAACAGGATCATGCACACGGTTTCGCCCACATATTTTATGCAGGGGCCGGAAAACTTTCCGACCGAGATGTACCGGAACCACATGTCCAACATTGCCAAGAATGCGGCCATCGTCACGCTCAGTACGCATTTCGGTCCGTATCCAAAGACCTTTGTGAAGGGAGACAACCAGGGGAGCACGCACTTCAGCGACGATACCTGGCAGGACATTCCCCCGGTCCACAACTACCTGTCAGAAATGGTGGATGACATCCGTTACCAGGGGGCGATGATCTTCTTTGCAGGCAATACCGGCATGAATACCGGCGGACCCTCAGCCCCTGGTGGCGCTGGTGGTGCTGGCGGCGCTGGTGGACCTGGCGGCGCCAGCGCGCCTGGAGCAGGCGGAGCCAGTTCTGAGCCCCGGGGCGCCCATTGGCCCGGTGCCAAGGGTCCCGGCGGCGGCAATCAGGCTGCTCCCGGCGGTCCGGCTGGCGGCGGCCAGGCTGGTCCCGGCGGCCAAGGCGGCCCTGGCAATCAAGGTGGCGGCCCCGCCGGCGGTGGTCCGGGCGGGCAGCCGCAGAAGAGCGACGACGAAATCCTCGCCGATGCCATCGAGTGCGAAGCAAATGGGTACGAAATATATCGGCTCACCAGCGCCAACCAGGCATTGGCCAAGGAAATCCGGGAGAAAACAAATCTGATCCTCATCACTGAAATCCGGGGAGGCGGAGGCTTGATTCCAGATGCAAATGCCGCCGTTAGAAACCAGGCTACCGAGGACGAACTGAAGGAGGCCGTTGAAAAGGCGAGAAAGTTTGAGGGGGTGGTGGACATCGCCTGGATCAGGATTGACGAACATCCCAACGCATGGGTCCAGGACGAAGACAGGCCTAAATCGCTGGCCTATGCCGAGGCGATCAAGAAGGCGGGCATCAAGCTCATCACCTGCCCCACAGCCGGGTTCCACAGTCCGATTCAGAACGACGAATTTATCGCCAGCGGCAAGACGGACATGGTCGGCATGACGACGCCGCTATTCGCCGATGCGGAGTTGGTGCGCAAGCTGGCGGAAGGCAGGGCCGACGAAATCGTCCCCTGCGTGGGATGCGAAAACTGTCATGGAATCAGCATGACGTACGGCCCATGGTACTCGACCTGCACGGTCAACCCGACGTGGGGCGTGCCTCCCTATCAGCTGAAGAGCATTACAACGCCGAAGGCTTCAAAGAAAGTCGCGGTCATCGGCGGCGGCCCGGCCGGCATGAAGGCGGCGTTGATCGCCGCGGAAAGAGGGCACAAGGTCACGCTCTACGAGAAGAGCGACGCTTTGGGAGGGCAGCAAAAGATAACGGACTATTCGCAGAGCAAGTGGGACTTCAAGCGGTTCAAAGACTACCTTGCCTATCAGGTACAGAAGCAGGGAGTGGAGGTGCAGATGACGACCAAGGCCACACCGGAGATGATCAAGGCCAAGGGTTACGACACTGTGCTGGTGGCCATAGGAGCCGAGCTGGTCTTCTCCGACTGGGAGGCGCAGGGGAATCAAAAGGTCTTCAACATCATGGACGTTTACTACAACAAGAAGAACCTGGGCAAGAATGTCGTAATCATAGGCACCGGAAAGTACGCCGCCGAAGCCGCGATCTGCATGTTCAAGGACGGGCATAAGGTGACGATGCTTTCGCCAATCGACACGCTGTGCGATTTGAGAGACATAGGGCCGCACAATATGGCCAACCAGGGTTCGGTTCTTCTGAACCACCCCAACTTCAGTTACGTCTTCGACACCAAGGTCACAGCGATTAGCGGAGGAAAGGTGACTTACACGGATAAGGCCGGCAAGGAAAACTCCATCGAGGCCGATAGCATCGTGATCTGGTCAGGCACAAAGCCCCGGTATGACGAGGCCGCGAAGTTCATCGGTTCGGCCGATCAGGTGCTCTTCATTGGCGACTGCACTGACAAAGGGGGAACAGTCCAGAAGGCAATGCGGCACACATTCTTCACAACCTCACTGGTGTGAAGAAATACTCGCCGTGTAACAGGCCGGGCTCGCGCCCGGCCTGTCGCGCATAGGACGGCAACTGAATCGCGCTGGTAACCCAGACCAACACGATGGGGGGTTCACGGAGTTTTTTGTTGGAAGAGGGTAGAGAATATGGCGCGGGCCAGCTATCCTCATTGCTATGCCACATTCCGCGATCTTCGACCACATGTTTCAGATGCCTCTCCCGATTCTGGAAAAGCTGATACGCCCCGTCATTGTTTACCTGGCGCTCGTGGTGCTGCTGCGCATCTTCGGCAAGCGCGAGCTGGCGCAGCTCAACCCGTTTGACCTGGTGGTGCTGCTATCGCTGTCGAACACTGTGCAGAACGCCATCATCGGCGAAGACAATTCGGTGACGGGCGGCATCATCGGAGCATTCGGCCTGCTCGCCATCAATTGGCTTGTGGTGCGAGCGCTGTTCCGCTCGCCGCAGCTGACGCGCATGATGGAAGGCCGAGCGACGGTGCTCGTCCGCAACGGGCAGGTCGACAAAAATGCGCTGATAAAGGAAGCACTGACGCGCGAGGAACTGGTGGAGGTAATCCACCGGCAGGGCTTCGAGGGGGTTGCACAGGTGCATCGATGCGAGCTTGAGCCGAACGGCACGTTTTACGTGGAGCCATTCGAGCCTTCCATTGCCGACAAGCGGCACGCGGAACTGGTGAAAAAGCTGGAGGCCCTGGAAGCGCAGATTGCCGCACTGAAAGCGTAGGCAGCGGTCGAATTGGGCGCAATCCTTCTGAGTTTGGAAGCGTTCCCAGGTGCCCAAGTGCGAGGCGCCTGGGGCACCCAATGGCCTGGGAAGGTTTGTTAATCTGGGCTCACCATGGACAGAAGCAAACGGGCCGCAGGGATCGCCGCAATTCTTCTTTTCTGCACCATTCCATCGCTCGCGCAAAAGAAAGTGCCACCGCCCGCACAAAAGAAGGCTGCGCCCGCGGCAATCCGCTTCCAGGGCGCGACCACGTACTCCCAAGAGGAGTTGCTTGCGGCCGGCGGCCTAAAGGCAGGCCAGCGGCTGAGCCCGAGCGAGGCGAAAGCGCACGAAAAAGAGCTGATCGACACTGGGATGTTCGCGACGGTGAAATACACGAACGACGGCAAGGGGCTGACGTTTACCTTGACGCCGGTCGCGCAGCTCTACCCCATCTACCTTGACAACGTGCCGCTCGCGCCCGGCAAGGCGCTCGATGACAGGCTCCATGAGCGATTCCCGCTTTACCACGGCCAGTTGCCTGCCCACGGTTCCATTGTGGATGGCTCTTGCCGGGCATTCGAAGAGATGCTGGCGGCTCAGGGCGTCAAGGCAACGGTGAAGGCCGTTCTCACCAGTGGCCTGGGCCCGCAGAAGATCACCGCTTTAGACTTCGCGGTCGCTTCTCCGGCGGTGCGCATCGGCCCCATCCAGCTTACCGGCGTTTCAGCCGCCATGCAGGCCAGGGCGGATGTGGTAGCCGGAGGCCAGACCGGAAACGATTACGACACGCAAAATACGGCAGCCGGCCTCCGGCGCGCCTTTGAAGATCTCTACCAGGACCAGGGTTATGCGGCGGTTCAAGTGGCGGTCACCCAGACCGGACCCTTCGTCATCTCGGATCAGGCCATTGGGGTGCCCTTTTCGGTCGCGATCGCGGAAGGCGGAGTTTACAAGCTGGGCACGATCAGCTATCCAGTCGACGCGCTGGTTTCACGAGCCGAGGTCGAGCGGGTCCAGTCCAAATACCCCGCCAACTCCGGAAGGCCGGTGAATCTGTTCTTGTTGGCCGTCCGCGATGCTTATCACGCCCGGGGGTATCTCGATTGCTCGATTGTCCCGCACCCCTCCTACAACGAGTCCACGCACATCGTGAATTACAGCGTCGACGTTGCCCAGGGAGAGCTTTATCAGATGGGAGCGGTACAGTTCGATGGCGCGCCCGATGCGATGGCCGCGAAACTCAAGAACGCATGGAAGCTCGCGGCCGGATCGGCTTTCGACGAAAGCTACGTTTCAGGCTTTGCCACTGCCGCGCAAAAGAAAGACAAGACGCTGTCGAAGTGGATGCAGACCGTGATTGCGACGTACGACATCAAGCCCGACCCGGCGACGCATCAGGTGAACTGCATCTTTCATTTCGCGAAGGCGGCGCAGGCCGGGCGTTAGCGAAGCAGTTCCGTGGGGACGCCGGTTTTTATGCGTGCCCAGAGGCGATCGGCGGTCCAAACGGTGGCTTTTCGAGATTGAGCGAGGGCGAGGCATGCGCGGTCGCCCAATGAGACGGAGGAGTCCAGCCGGGAAAAGGCAGCTGCTTGTTCTGCGTGTTCACGGTCGAATGCAATGACGGAGACGCCGGGGAGCATGCGCGCCAGGTCTTCACCATCGATGCAATCGCTATCACGCTGAAGCCGAGTAAGCGTCTCGCACCAGTTGACGCTGCTCATTGCGAATTCGTATTCGCCGGCCCGCAGCGCGGAAGTGACGCGCTCGCCCCCATTTTCCTGGAGAATGTGCGCCAACGCCGCCGAGGAATCCAGAACGATTTCAACCACGCTCGGCCTCGCGTCTTGCTTCCTCGTGTTTTTCAGCCAGAAACTCGTCCAGAATGCCGGCGAGGCTCCCTCGCTTGGCAATGATTCTGGCGCGAACCTCGTCCAGAGCCATTTGCATGCTTTGAATCCGTATCGAACGATTTTCACTGAATATCGTGAGACGGTCGCCAGGCTTCAGACCATATTTCTTGCGGATCGCCGCTGGAAGGACGATTCTGCCACTTTCCCCCAAAACTACCGTTTCTGACATAATCTGCCACCTGGCGATAATTATGGCAGATCTTTGAAGCAATGGCAATTCGCAAGCGCGCAACCGGTTGCGCTTGCACTTGCTACTCCCACTCGATGGTGCCGGGGGGTTTGGAAGTAATGTCGTAGACGACGCGGTTGATGCCGCGGACCTCGTTGACGATGCGGCTGGAGATGCGCTTCAAAACTTCGTAGGGCAGAGGGGTCCAGTCGGCTGTCATGCCGTCTTCGGAGTGGACGGCGCGAATCGCGGCGGTGTAGGCATAGGTGCGCTGGTCGCCCATGACACCGACGCTCATGACGGGAAGCAGGACGGCGAAGCTCTGCCAGATCGAGTTGTATAGGCCGGCGGATTTGATCTCGCTGACGACAATGTCGTCGGCCTCCTGCAGCAGGGCGATGCGCTCGGGGGTGACTTCGCCGAGAATGCGGACGGCCAGGCCTGGCCCCGGAAAGGGCTGGCGGCCGAGGATCTCCTCGGGCATGCCGAGATCGCGGCCGATGCGGCGCACTTCGTCCTTGAAAAGGTCACGCAGAGGCTCGATGAGGCGGAGCTTCATGCGCTCGGGCAGGCCGCCGACGTTGTGGTGGCTCTTGATGGTCTGCGAGGGGCCGCGGACGCTGGTGGACTCGATGACGTCAGGGTAGAGTGTGCCCTGGACGAGCCAATCGACACCGCCCGTCTCGCAGGCAATGCGGTTGGCCTCGTCGTCGAAGACGGCGATAAACTCGGCTCCGATGATCTTTCTCTTTCTTTCGGGTTCGGTGACACCAGCAAGTTTTGAGAGAAAGCGCTCGGAAGCATCGACAGCGACGATGTTCAAGCCCAGGCGCTCGCGGAGATTCTTCTGGACGCTGACGAACTCGTTTTTGCGCAGGACTCCGTTGTTGACGAATACACAAGTCAGACGATTGCCTATAGCGCGATGGACGAGGACTGCGGCGACCGAGGAGTCGACGCCGCCCGAAAGGCCGCAGATGGCGTGACCTCGGCCGACTTTTTCGCGGATGGAGGTAACGGTGGATTCAATAAAATGGGCGGGGGTCCAGTCGCCAGAAGCGCCGCAGATGGAGAAGACAAAGTTGCGGAGAATCTGCGGGCCGAGGGGAGTGTGATGAACCTCGGGGTGGAACTGGACGGCCCAGATGCGGCGCACAGGGTCTTCGAGTGCGGCGAGGGCGTTGGAGCTGGCTGCGATTCGGCGAAAGCCGGAGGGGAGCTCGAGAGCCTCGTCGCCGTGGCTCATCCAGACCTGGAGGGAACTGGGGAGCCCGGCAAAGAGCTGGCCTGAGCCGTTTTCGATGAGAACCTCGGCGGGGCCGTACTCGCGCTTGGGCGCTGAGCGGACCTTGCCGCCGAGAGTATGGACGATGAACTGCAGGCCGTAACAGATCCCAAGGACCGGTACGCCCAGAGAGAGCATCCCAGGATCGGCGGCCGGAGCGTCGGAGTCGTAGACCGAGCACGGCCCACCGGAGAGGATGACGCCGATGGGGCGCAGAGAGCGAATCTCGTCCAGCGGCGTGGTGCAGGGCAGGACGGCGGAAAAGACGTTCATTTCGCGCACGCGGCGGGCGATCAGCTGCGTGTACTGGGAACCGAAATCGAGGATGGCAATTGTCTGGGTGTGCACACACCAGTGTGGCAAGGCTGGGGGCGGAATGACAAGAACCAAGAGACGAGGGACCGGAGGCCGGAGGTTCGTCTCTCTCTCCAGCCCCATTTGAAGGTGGGGTACACCCCCCGGGAGGGGCAAGTTTCAGCCGGGGGTTGCAGCGAGCTAGGCACAACGTGCCCTTGGCTTTTACAATTCATCAGGGACTTCTCTCCCACCCCAGCTTTGCTCGGGAACGACGAAAACCTGGCGGCCGGAAGCTGCCAGGATGAAGGAAACGCATGAAGTTGATGAAATTGTGCAAGCCTCTACTGATGAGCGCCCTTTCAGCGGGGCTGATTTTCGGCATTTCCTCCTGCATCAGCCAGAGTTATTCTGTCGGGTATCTGTACGTGACGGGAACAGAGACCGCGCAATCGTCTGGGGCCGGGATCATCAGCGGCTTCTCGATCGATCACAATACGGGAAAGCTGTACGCGATTCACCAGTTCCCGGTTTCGAGCGGGGGCGCGAACCCTGTGCGCGCCGTTCTGACATCGGGGAGCCGGTTCCTTTATGTTCTGAACCGCGGAGTGACGGCTTCGGGGTCGAGCGATTGCACGACGGCCGACCCGTGCCAGGGCGCGAATATCACCCAATTTGTCGTGGGAGGCAACGGGATTCTCACGCCGCAAGAGACGTTCTTCTCCCAGGGGAGTAACCCGTTCCGTCTCATCTTGGATTCGTCGGGGGCTTACTTGCTCGTCCTGGACCACGATGCGCCTGCCAACGCCTATTGCGGGGTGGTGGAGCCGGCGCCGGCGTCGGCGTGCGGAGATGTTACGGTCTTCAAGGTCGACGGGAATACGGGGCGGCTTTCGCTGGTAACGAACGCGCAACTGAGCGTGGGCGGGGCGCTGGTGACGTATTTTCCGGTGCCTGCCAACCCGGTGGATGCTGTGCTGGCGGGCGGCACCTTGCTGACGCTGAGCGCGCGCGACGGAACAGACGTCGGATGCCCCTTCCCGTATACCGGCGGGAGCTCGGTGTTTCCGTACAGCTACAATTCGGGAACATTGACAATCAACTCGAACAGCTCGCAACCGCTGGGGATCGGGCAAGGAACGGCGCTGGTGAATGCGGGTGGGAATCTCTATGTGCTGGACAACGAGCCGGTGACGGTAACGTTCTGCACCGAAGGGGAGGGCTGCTCTTCAACGACTTCGGCGAGCCAGATTCTGCCGTTTACGGTGGGGTCGAATGGAGCGTTGCAGGCGGCGCCCACCGGAATTGTGCCTGACGACCCGACGCTGGCCAACCCGGTTTATCTGCTGGAGGAGTCAAAGAACCAATTCATTTACGTAATCAACCAGGGGAACAACGTGGCGGGGAAGAACGCGCAGAGCGGAATCGCGGGCTATTTCCTGACCACGAGCCCCTCCTTCCAGTTGAGCTTTATCCCCCAGGGGCCGTTTGGCTCCGGGGCTGGTCCGCAATGCATCGTGGAGGATCCGTCGGATCAATTCATCTACACGGCCAACTCCAATGACTCAACGGTGACGGGTCGCCGGGTGGAGGCGCAGAAATCCGGCATCTTGGACGCACTGAACACAACGAGCACATATTCGCTGAATGGCCCGGCCACGTGGTGCCTGATGAACTCGCGCACGAACTAAGGAATGCGGCCGGGGATGGTTTTTTAGAAGACACCCTTGGCCGAGGATGGCCGCGAGCCTGAAGGGCGCGGGGTTTATGGAAGAGTTATCGGATGCCGGGCAAGGCTTGAGGCCGGCCGGGCACTCCGGATGGAGAGGAAATTTCCGCGGCGGAGCCAGCCCGGGGACGAAGACGCGCATGAAGCTAAATAAGACGAGGCATCTGGTGTTGGCGGCGGCGGCCAGCCTTATGGCTGCAACGCTGGTGACTGCGTGCAGCCAGCTTACCCAGACGCTAACAGTGGATTTTGTATTTGTGGCCTGCTCGAAAGCGGCTGCGTCGAATAGTGCCGGGGAGATCGACGTTTTTGAGATCAACTCCGAGTCGGGCGCGATGCGGCAGATTCCGAGCTCGCCGTTTCCATCGGGCGGCCGGGACCCGGTGGCGGAGACCACGTCGGCCGACAACGGGAGCCTGTTTGTCGCCAACCAGGACGATCAGAACATTGTGCAGTTCCTGATCGGCAGCGACGGGAAGCTGTACCCGAATTACACGGTGAACACGCCGGGGATTTTTCCGTTGGCGCTGGCCGCCAGTAAATCGAATCTGTTTGTGGTGACCCTGTTTCAGCCGCTGCCGCTGTGCTCGACGGCACAGCCGTGCTCGGGGGCGATCTCGGTGTTTCCGCTGGCGGCTGGGACCGGCTCGAACTCTGTGACGATGGGAACGGCGACAATGAATCCGGGCAACGGCGCGCAGTACTGGCCGCTGACGCTTCCAAGCTCACCCAACGACGTGATCGTGCCGACAGCGGTCAATGTTACAGCGTCGGGGAATTATGTGTACGTAACGGCATACGATTCGAGCATGACTCCGAGCGCCGGATATGTGTTCGCATTCGCAGTCGGTTCAGATGGAGCGCTGACGGCAGTAGCCGGGTCGCCCTTTGCGGCCGGGAGCCAGCCTTCTGCGATCGCCAGTGACGCTTCCAGCAGCTTTGTGTACGCAACGGACAAGGTCAATGCGGATGTGCTGGGCTTTACGATTACATCGAGCGGCGCATTGGCTCCGATGACCACGAACGGGACGGGGGGCAATACGTTCGCCGCGGGCAACGAGCCGGTGGGGATCGTGGTCGACTCGGCTTACCCGTTTGCCTACGTAGTGAACTCGCTGGATTCGACGGTGACGGCATATTCGATGTCAAACGGGACGCTCTCGCTGTTGGGCAATAGCACCTACGCAACGGGATTGCAGCCCGTGGCAATCGGGATCGATCCCTCGACGGAGCGTTTTCTTTTTACAGCAAACTTTCTGGGCAACAATGTGTCGAGTTTTGAGCTGAACAAGACGGATGGTACGCTGCTGAACTCGCAGTACTCACCCTACGGCTCGAACGCCCAGCCGACGGCAGTGGCAGCGATCCCTCACAATGGAACCGGCGGGGGCGTGCAGTAGTAAGGAGGCGCCCGCCGGCGGCGGGCGCGAGGCGAGGATTCATGAGCACCCGGCGGCGGCCGACGCCAAACCGGCGGGTCAACGATAACGAGCGATGCGGGGCTCGGCAGAAAGGGCCCACGGACGAAGGAAACGCATGAAGTTGAACAGACTAAGCCAGCTTTTTCTGGTCGCCATGATCGGCCTTTTGGCGGCCACATTGCTGACCGCATGCCAAATCGTGACGATCGACTACCTCTTTGTGGCCCTGGCGGGAAGCTCCGGCGCAGGAAGCGCGGGGCAGATACAGACTTTCGCGGTGGACGCAGGGTCGGGCGCGATCCGCACGGTTAATACGGCGGTATCGTCGGGGGGGGCGACGCCGGTGTCCATGGTGGTGACATCGGATTATTTGAACCTCTATGTTGCCAACCAGGATAACAACTCGGTGGCGCACTTCGCCATTGCGGATAGCGGGGTTCTGACCGCAAAGGACACAGTCACCCTGGATTTTGTGCCGGCTTCGGTCGCGGTGAATTCGACCGGTACCTTCCTGTACGTGACGGGCGGAACGAATCCGAGCGAGCTGGCGGTCTACCCGCTTTCCTCGGGGACGATCGGGAGCCTGGCCGTGGAAGTTCCGCTCACGTTGGCGGCGCCGAATTCCAGTGACCTGCTGGTTCCAACTGGAGTCTGGGTGCTGGAGAACGGCAGCGACGTTTACGTGGCCGCCTATGACAAGTCGGCTTACAACCCGGGAGGGGCCACGACGAGCACGGCGAATCCGGGTTGGGTCTTCGGATTCGCAACCGGATCGGGCGGAGTTTTGACGGCGACCGCGGCGAGCCCCTACCAGGCAGGCGTGAAGCCATCGGCCCTGACGGCTGATCCAACCAACCGGTTCGTGTACGTCACCGACTTTGCGTCGAACGAGCTGATCGGCTACACGATTCAAAGCACCGGAGCATTGAACTTCATGGTGAACGGGCCTTTCAAAACGGGCAATGAGCCGGTGGCTCTGACTGTGGAGCCGCGCGGGTTATACATTTACGTGGTGGACTCGCTGCAAAACTCGGTGACGAGCTATTCGATCGTGCAGGCGACGGGTGCGGCGTCGGCGACGTCCAGCACAAACGGCCCCGCCAATCCCACCGATACCGAGCCGGTGGCCCTTGTGGTGGATCCTGCGCTGGGAAGGTATATTTTCACGGCCAACTATCTGGGCAACTCCGTTAGCGGATTCAAGCTCGACCCAGACAGCGGCTCCCTGACTCCGAACCAAGCTTCGCCTTACGTGACGGGACAGAATCCGACAGCGATAGCAGCGGTTCCGCACGGCAACCATGCGGTGCAGGTCGTGACGCCGTAAAGAATCGCAGAAGAATCTTCAAGCAAAGAACTCAGTCTTCGGGCTGGGTTTTTTGTTTCCGGAAAACGATGAAGGCCAGCCGGCTATCCTGCACAGTTACACAGTTTCACAGAAGCTGTGCAACTGTGCAGATTTTTAGTGTAAGCCGCTGATTTTATTGAGTCGAGGTGGCTGCACAGTTACACCGCCCAAAAAATGAACTCGCGAAGTGCAAGCCTGGAGCGGCGATTTCGAATCGCATTTCGGTGTACTGTGCAAAATTTTGCGTGAGCGCTGGGGCGTGGTCGGCGGGAAATGGGCGAATTGGAGTGCGATGCCGGGCATACTTAGCTCCATTGAGATTGTGCACCGGGAGAGGGTAATTCTCTGCAAGTCAGGGGTCAGGGATCGGTGGTCAGGGGCCGGGGACTGAGGGAACGAGGGAATGAAGGAATGCCCGCTCAGTGGGAGAAATTACTCTCTCCGGTGCCCGGGCCAGCCCCCGGATGGAGTGTGGTGGTCTCCCAGGTCTCCATCTTTCCCCTTCACTCCGTTCAGGGTCAAGAGCTAGACCTGGGGCACCCATCGATGGCGGTAAAATCGGCATCCCCGAGACCTGCGCCACCCGCCACCCGCACACTGACAGGGGTCAGGGGTCGGGGATCAGTGGTCAGTGGTCGGGCGCCCGCCGATCGGGAGATCGGCGGTACAGCCGGCTAGGAAGCCGGCGCTACAAAAGACAGAGGTCAGTGGTCAGTTGCCAGTGGTCAGGGACCGGGGACTGAGGGACTGGAGACTGTCACCGACTTACGCGCAGCCACGAGCGGAGCTGGCGCTGAGCAGGCTTTTCGATGAGGTGGAGAGCCAGAAGGGCAAGTGAGATGAGGATGAAGTAGCTGATCCAGGGGTCGAAGCGGGCGAGCCGCAGGTGGCTGAGCAGGCCGGAGTCGTGGATGAGGTGCCAAAGGTTGAAGTGAAGGAGATAGAGGCAGTAGCTGGCCTCTCCTATGAGGACCAGAGGACGCCAGGAGAAGCCCCAGGAAAGGAAGTTTTCGCCGGCCAGGCCGAGAACGATGCAGCCGAAGAGAGGCATGAGCAGACCGTCGTGAAGGAGGGCGTAAGGGAGGGAGGCGCTGAACAAGAGCAGGGTAATGATGCCAACGAAGCCGAAAGTTCCGAGGACGGTGCGGAGACGGGCGGCGCGGCCGATGCGCTGGTCGAGATCGGCGAGCATGACGCCGAAGACAAAGCCGGGAAGATGAGGCAGGGGGGTGTATTTGAGCGCCTGAAGCCATGGCCCGTAGCTCCAGCGGTCGAGATGGGAGATGCCGTCGGGGCGGAAGAACATGTAGAGCGCGCCGGGAAGCAGGCCGAGCATCCAGACGCCGAACATCTTTGCCAGATGAAGCCCGAGGCTGGGAGGGGCGCTTCCAGCGAGCCATCCAGGGGAAGAGGAGGTAGAAAAAGGCTTCGGCGGAGATCGTCCAGGCAGGCGTATTGAGGAAGGTGGCAATCGAGGGGACCCAGCCCTGGAGCATAAGAGGGGTGAGGACGATGCCGGTCCAGAAAAGGCGGTGCGTGTGCGCGTGGTACTCGGCGGAAAACATGCGCCATGCCAGAAGGAGGCTGAGGAGATAGATGGGATAGAGGCGGGTGAAGCGCGCCTCCCAGAAGCGGCAAGGTCTGAAATTCTCCCTGGCGGGCGGCGCCGGCGTAGTTGTAAGAGAGGATGAAGCCGGAAAGCAGAATGAAATAGCTGACCGAGATGTAGCCGGAATTGACGATGGGAGCCAGAATGCCGAACCAGTGTGGATTCGAGAAGTGGAAGAGGACGATGTTGACGGCCGCGAAACACCGCAGCCCCGTGAGTGCATCCAAATGAGCGGGTTTGCGCGTTTCGTTGGGCAGGCGGGGCTCCGGCAGACAGTCTCCAGCTATTAGCTTATCGGGGGCAAGGGCGCGGGGCGGTCTCATAAATGGCTATGAGCGGGGAAAAAACTTCCCCCAGGGGCTAAAGCCCGGCGATTTTTGCGGCTTTTTACCCTGGAGAGCTGGCAGGGGCTGAAGCCCGCTTCTCTTTTTCATCCAATTGCGGCCCGGCTGACGCCGTGCCCTTGTTACAAAGCCCTTCGATTGAGTCTTTTCGCAGCTTGCGGCCCTGCTGAAGCCGTGCCCTTTTACAAAGCCCTTCGATTGAGTTTCTTGCAGCCCGGAAAAGCCGTCCCGGGGCTAAAGCCCGCGCAGAATCGGTTGCGTTATGCGGGGGTTGAAACCCCCGCCTCCCTCCGTTTTTTCCGCATGCTCTAGAGTCGTGCCCGTCGCGCTCGGCGCATTCGCGCCCTTGAGAGCTGGCAGGGGCTGAAGCCCGGCGATTTTTGCGGCTTTTTACCCTGGAGAGCTGGCAGGGGCTGAAGCCCGCTTCTCTTTTTCATCCAATTGCGGCCCGGCTGACGCCGTGCCCTTTTACAAAGCCCCTTCGATTGAGGCGTTATGCGGGGGTTGAAACCCCCGCCTCCCTCCGGTTTTTTCCGCATGCTCTAGAGTCGTGCCCGTCGCGCTCGGCGCATTCGCGCCCTTGAGAGCTGGCAGGGGCTGAAGCCCGCTCTTCTTTTTCAGCCACTTTACGGCCCGGCTGAAGCCGTGCCCTTGTTACAAAGCCCCTTCGATTGAGTTTCTTCGCAGCCTGGAAAGCCGTCGGCGGTCACGATTCTACCGGCAGATCAAGCCCTCAAGAAGATCAGGCGCCCAGCAGAACCTTTGCCGCATTTGTGCCCGCCAGGAATCCGCTGGAGAAGGCCCAGGAGAGGTCGTTCAGCACCTGAATCTTCACACCCCCATGATTGATAAAGCGGCCGGAGGAAAAATCGCCTGTCACATAAAGGCCCTCGACAAGGCCGCCATTGGGCTTGTAGGCCTGCATCCCGGGGTTCACTTGAACGCCGCCGAAGGCGCCATCCATCATCAAGGCAACGGTGTACGCGTAGTAGGGAGGCTTGTTTAAGGAGACGAGCGCGTCGGGCCGCTTAAAGAAGCCCCAGTCAACAGCCTTTTCACAGTTTTCATTGTAGGTTTTGACGGTTTCAAGGAAGTTTGTTTTGTCAACGCCCATCTGATCGGTAAGTTCTTCGAGTGTATTTGCTTTGAATAAATGGCGGCTTCCCTTCACAAAGCTTTTGTTGATGATGCTGCGGACTTCATCCATTGTTTCAGGGAGCGAGGCTTGCGTTTGCCGGTCGCCGGCGGTTGTCCATGCCCTGCTATAGCAGGCCAGTGCATTCGTGTCCTGTTCAGTTTGCGCGCACCTTGGAAGCTTGAGGGTGGCCGCGAGCGTGTTTTCATCGAAGATATCGAAAGACTGGCCGTGAGGCTGATCGATCAGAACCTGGCCACAGTTCAAAAGCCCGAGGTGCGCAATAGGCTCAGCGGCGAATCGTTTGCCGTTGAGATTGACGGTGACGATGTAGGGAGACTGCGCCATGGGCATAACGATGGAATGGGCGCCGGTTGTGTCGCCCATAAGATAGTCGTAAGAGGGCCCCATGAGGCGCACAACGAAGCTATCGTAGTCAACAAATGCGCCGGCCTTTTCGGCGATAGGGATGCCATCGCCGGCGTAATTGGAAGTCATATGCGCGGACGGACCCAGCCAGGGTTTCACCTGGGCGAATTTGGGACAGCATTTCTTGAGAATGGCTTCGTCATTTACCCAACTGCCCAATGGAGATGATGCATGCCTTGCAGGCGACGCGCAGATAACCGGCGTCAGATTTTGCAATCACCGCGACGATTTTGCCGTTGTCGACTTCGACATCCACAGCGGGATGCTTTGTGAGGACTTCGATGTTGTAGGTTGCGCCTTTCTCCTTCATCAGATCCATCACGAAACGGCCGAAGTTCTTTCCAGATTTATTGCTATCCATTTGCGGACATGAGGGACCGCTCGAGATTTCGCCGCCCGGGCCGCCGTACTTTCCGACGACGAACATGTCCTCTTTAATGATTTTGTTGCCTTGCTCGCAAAGCCAGTCAAAGAACTGACCGGTGCCGCGCAGGCAGTTGAGAACCAGCTTCTCGTCGAGGCGCCAGTAAACCTGATCCATTACGTCACGGGCATACTCCGTCGTGGTGTCTTTCAGATTGCGGTCTGCCTGCCACTTGCTGCCGAAGGTGCGAATGAGCGAGGCGTAATTCGCACAGCCGCCAGTGGCCGAAGCCTTTTCAAGAACAATGACCTTTTTGCCCGTCAACTGGGCCGCGCGCACCGCGGCCACCATGCCGCTGCCGCCTCCGCCCAAAACAACAAGGTCGCAACTCTTCCTGTCGATGAAGTCGTAGGCTTGTTGCGCTGCTTTCAAATCCGGAGAAATGCCCGGCACATTCGCAAATGCCGGCGCCGCCATGGCGGCAGAGCTAGCGGCCAGGAACTTCCGCCTGCTTAAATTGAGATTCGATTCACTCACAACAGCTCTCCCTTGATGGATGAGGCACGGTTGAGACTATTCTCTCATTATGGATTCTCAAGGTGGGAAGACGACAAAGCTGATGCCCAAGAGGCAAGACTGATTCTCAAAGCGGTCGAGAGTTTGTGCTATCCCAGGTGCCTCCGCCGCGGCGGACGAGGCATCTGGGGCACCCATGTTTAGTGGTTGAACTCACTTCCCCCGGCACACGCGCCACCTGCGGTGGAGATGGCTTCGCGTGAGCGGTGCGCGAGTTGATGACGGTGGTTTCCCAGGTCTCAAAAGCGAGACCTGGGGCACCCAAGTTTTAGTTCGGGAGGACAGCATAGTTCTGGGGGAGTTCGGGAGGACAGCGAACTCGTTCGCTCCGCTCAGGCGGTGATGAGGGAGCCGACTTTTTCGCCGAGGACGATGCGGCGGATGTTCCCGGGCTGGTTCATGTTGAAGACGATCATGGGCAGATCGTTGTCTTTGCAGAGGCTGACGGCGGTCAGGTCCATGACCTTGAGGCCCTGGCGGAGGATCTCCATGTAGGTGATCTGGTCGTACTTGACGGCATCCTTAACGAGGACGGGATCGGCCGTATAGACGCCCTCGACTTTTGTGCCTTTGAGGAGGACGTCGGCCTTGATCTCCATGGCGCGGAGGCTGGCGGCAGTGTCAGTGGAGAAGAAGGGGTTGCCGATGCCGGCGGCGAAGATGACGATGCGGCCTTTCTCGAGATGGCGGACGGCGCGGCGGCGGATGTAAGGTTCGGCGACCTGATTCATGAAGACGGCGGTCATCACGCGGCACTGAACGCCGCGTTGCTCGAGGGCGTCCTGCAAGGCGATGGCGTTGATGATGGTGGAAAGCATGCCCATGTTGTCGGCACTGACGCGGTCCATTTCGCGGGCCTGGTCGGCAACGCCGCGGAAGATGTTCCCGCCGCCGACTACGACGCCGATTTCGACGCCGAGAGAGTGGACATCGGCGATCTCTTCGGTGATGGAGGCGACTTTATCGGCGTCGAGACCGAAGCCGCGCTCGCCGGCCAGCGCCTCGCCGGAAATTTTGAGAACAATGCGCTTGTACATGCCATCCCGAGTATCGCACAGGGGGCTGGTTCAGGTTTCAGGTTTCAGGTTTCAGGTTTCAGGTTTCAGGGGTCATGGTCAGGGGATAGCGAGCGGGGCCGGGTGGGCCGGTGAGATTCCCGAATTGAGACGGAGAGGTGGAGTTCCAGCGTGGGAAGGGAAGATGAGAATTTTGCCAGACGCGAGGCTACAGAGTGGGGCCGGATGGCAGAGACTGCGGGATGGAGAGAAAGGGCGGTCCTTATGGTGGTGAAGACGCAGTGCAAGGAAGGCGGAGTCACCGGCCTGTCGGTGGGCGCGGATAACGCGAGGCGCTATTTTCCCAAGGGTGAGATGACAGTTGATTTGCTGCTGGATCATCTGGAGATTGCGTGCGGGCTGGAGCCGGAATTCTGGGAGGGGCAGGCGGAAATCTACGATCCGCGGCTGTGCGCGTGGCTGGAGCTGAAGAATCCTAGCCGCCGGCCGGGGCGGAATGAGATGCCGCTGGCGATGATTCCGGCGGGGAAGAACGCCTTCCGGCTGCAGTTGATTGGGCATGGGCACGTGAAGCCGGCGGCCTGAGCGGCTTGAGGCAGCGAGCCGGCGAGTGAGCGGGTCAGCAAGTCAGCGAGTCAGCGGGTCAGCGAGTCAGCAGGTGCGCGTTGGTTGAGAGAAGCGCGGACGGCGTCAGACGCGTGATGAAATTTCGTGCAAAGGAAAGCCTACATGATTTTGGCAAAGCGGAGTGCGGCTTCTTCGACGTTGGCTCGGCTGTTGAACGCGCTCAAACGGAAATAGCCCTCGCCGCAGGTTCCAAATCCGCTCCCTGGAGTTCCCACCAACTGCGCTTCCCCGAGCAGCTTGTCGAAGAACTCCCAACTGCTCAAACCGCCGGGCGCCTTTAGCCAGACGTATGGTGCGTTCACGCCGCCGTAGGCCTGAATCCCCAGCTTCGTCAGCGCTTCACGCACCAGCCGGGCATTGGTGAGGTAAAACTCAATGGTTTCCCGGACCTGCCGCTTGCCTTCAGGCGAATAAATCGCCTCCGCGGCACGCTGAACGGGATAAGAGACACCATTGAATTTGGTGCTGTGCCGTCGATTCCACAGCGAATGAATCGCGGCTTCGCGGCCATCCCGAGTCTTTCCCTTCAGCCCTTTTGGAACGACGGTGAAGGCGCACCGAACACCGGTGAAGCCGGCTGTCTTGCTGAAACTGCGGAATTCGATGGCGACGTCCCTTGCTCCGTCGATTTCATAAATCGAGTGCGGAATGGACGGGTCGGTAATGTATGCCTCATAGGCGGCATCGTAGAGAATGATCGAGCCGTTCTGGTGCGCGTAGTGGACCCAGCGCTTGAGCATTTCCCTGGTTGCAACCATGCCGGTGGGATTATTCGGATAGCAGAGGTAAATCAGATCGACGCGCTGCCTGGGAAGGTCCGGAACGAAATCGTTCTCCGCTGTAACCGGAAGATAAACCAATCCGCTGTAGCGGCCCGTGGCATCTGCCGGACCTGTGTGGCCGGCCATCACATTGGTATCCACGTACACCGGGTAAACAGGGTCCAGAACAGCGACGACGTTATCCGCTCCGAAGACATCCAGAATATTTGCTGTATCGCACTTTGACCCGTCGGAGACGAAAATCTCATCTGCGTCAATGTTGGCTCCGCGAGACTGGTAGTCGTTTTTGGCGATGGCTTCGCGCAGAAAGCCGTAGCCCTGCTCCGGCCCATAGCCACGGAACGATGAGCGCACGGCCATTTCATCGACAGCTCGATGCATGGCTTGAATCACCGCCGGGCAAAGCGGCTCGGTAACATCCCCAATACCCAATCGGATCACTTTTGCAGAAGGGTTTTCGTCGCAGAATTTCTTCACGCGGCGAGCAATTTCAGCAAACAAGTAACCGCCGGTCAGCTTGAGATAGTTGTCATTGATGTATGCCATATTCAGTTATCACTCTTTGTGGTTTACCAAGGAAACTAATTCCTGATATTAAACCCTTCCCTGAACCCCCAATTTTTCCTTTCGCGGATTCGCTCGTTGAGCTTCGCCAAATAACATCACGCACTTCAAGACACCATCGCATTCGTCGAATCTAACTGGCGCAACGCCTCCCGGCATCGCAACATTGACGGTGTTTGCGCCTAGAAGCCCCAGCTCCCTTGCAGCACAGGCGACGGCCGTGGCGCTGGATCCGGAGGATAATGTAGGCCCCTCGCCACGCTCGAAAACCCGCGCAGCAATGGTGTCAGGACCAAGGAGGGAAGCCCACTGCAGATTGATTCCGTTCTTACACGGACGTCCTTCGCCTCGCACTCCATCGCTTTCGGTACTATTTGCAATGGCGGTCAGACGGGGCATCCAACTTTGCGACCCGAGTTGCTCCATCGAAGGCAATTGGCTGTGATCTTTCAGGAAGGTTACACAATGCGGGTTTCCCACATTCACAAACTGGCTCGACGTCCACGATTCCTGGATCTGTTCGAGAGCGAAAACACGCGAGGTGCGCCGACCTTCAAACTCCGAGATGCCGACGTGTTGGGGCGATGCATCCACCGCGGAAGGTCCATAGGAGGGCATGCCCATGTCGATCCAGAATCCCTTCCGTCCATCTCGCAGAGCTGCTTCAATGCGAGCTTCGATAAATGCCGGCTTGTCATGATAGACGCGCACGTAAAAAGCATCCGTGCGGCTGGCCCGCCCGGTGTCGACCAGAAACTGGGAGAAGATGGTGAGACCGTTCCCGCTGCGTTCCGCAAGCGTGCCGTCAGTGTTCACGATCAGCATGCTAAAGCGGCGGCCCTGAGCCTGGTTATGGCTCGTTGGGGTGTCCAGGATGTTGTCGTCAGGGAATGGTCCGACCAGTAATCCGTCCGATAGAAATCTCTTGCCCTCAGAGCCGTTCGGCCGGAGGCAGATGCGTTCGATGGCGCTCGCCGCCCATTGACCGCGCGACACGGCGGCCTCAGCGGCTGAGAGAGGAATCTCGGCGAACTGGCCGATACTCTCTGGCGAAGCGACAAAGTAAGTATTGCCCCGGGCGTCATAGAAGTCTGCCATGTTCAGTGGTGTACTCATTTTATACGACAGGACGATATATTCAGCCCTTGGGCAGTGGGTCAGTTTGACCTCCCGCTGCGCGTCCGGTCGCTCAGGATGACATCCGAAGAGGCGGGGCAGCGAGGCAGCGGGGCAGCGAGGCAGCGAGTCAGCGAGGCAGCGGGTCAGCGAGTCAGCGAGTCAGCGAGGAGTCCCACCCTAGCCGGAAAAACAAAGATCCGGCGAGGGTGGGGCACCCGGGCGATTTATCGAGCTCGCGGGTTGGAAGTGAGGCACAAAAGCCGGAGAGGCAACTGCAGATCCTTCGACTCCCTCCCGCTGCGCGTCCGGTCGCTCAGGATGACATCCGAAGAGGCGGGGCAGCGAGGCAGCGAGTCAGCAGGGCAGCGGGGCAGCGAGGCAGCGGGGCAGCGAGGCGCAGCGGGTCAGCGAGGCAGCTAGTTAGCAGGGATCAGCGGTCAGTACGCCCGGGCGGCTATTCGGGCGTGACTTTGACGAAGATCCCATCGGGGAGTTCGCCGTCGAGGAGATGGACGGTGCCGTTCTTGACGTAGCCGGAGAGGGTTCTGGGCTCAGCCTTATTTCCGTCGTTTTGCGGGGGCGCTGACTCATCCGATTCCGCCCTAGCAGAGCCAGGATGGGGCACCCCGGAGCCGGGGCGGGTGACACCGGAGCCAGGATGGGCTGCCCCTGAGCCGGGATGCGCCACCCCAGAGCTGGAGCGGGGTTCGCCGGCGCCGGGACGGGGCACGGCCTGTTCCCTGTTTCCTGATCCCAGTTCCCTGCTCTCTGATCCCTGTCTCTTCATCTCGAGGACCTGGTTTCTGCCTGTCCTGCCCGTTCCGCGGTCCATGGCCTCGTTGGCGAGGCGGTCGGCCTCGCGGTTGCCGCCGCGGAGGGTATGGCGAATCTCGAAGCGCTCGAGCCATCCGGCGCGCCGGCGGGCCTCTTCCCAGAGGGGCCTGAGGCCGGCGTTCGAGACCTTGTACTGGCCCTTCATCTGGCGAACCAACAGCTCCGAATCCGAGATGACGCGCAGGCGCCTAACTTCGTGCTTGATGGCCCACTCGAGCACCGCCAGCAGGGCGGAGTATTCGGCGAAATTGTTGGTCTGGGTGCCGAGGAAGTGGCTCAGACGGGCTGCTACCTGGCGGTCGGGGTCTTCAATGACCGCTCCGAAGCCTGCCGGGCCGGGGTTGCCCCGCGAACCGCCGTCGCAGTGGGCCGTGTACCAGCCGCTCGAGGATTCGGGGGAGTCGTCGAAGAGGTCACCGCTCATTGACTCCTAGTGTAGCGGAACAGGGATCAGGGGTCAGGGGTCAGGGGTCAGGGGTCAGGGACCGAGGGAGCAGGGGACAGGGACGGGGACTAGGGACTCGAGACTGAGGGACTGAGGGACTAGGGACTAGGGACTAGGGACTGAGGGGTGACGAAAGGGCGTCGCGGGAGTCTATTCGGCATAGACATTGAGATTCTCCGACGGGAGACGCCAATGGAAGCCGATGCTGTGAATTATCCAATGCCCGCTGCTGCTGGAAGTTTGGCATGGCCGGGCAGCCGGAAGGTACAATCCTCAGCAGGAATGGCTACATCCGGAGCCATGGGCGGAGCGAATCCGGGCGGGGCGGCCCGTGTGCAGGAGCGTGCGCAGAGCCGCGCCCCGGAGATGGAGCTGATTCGCGAGGCGCAGGCCGGCTCGCGGACCGCTTTCGACGCGCTGGTGCGCCAGTACGAGCACCAGGTGCTGCGGCTGGCGATGCACCTGACCGGATCAGAGCACGATGCGGAGGACATTTACCAGGAAGCGTTCCTGAAGGCCTTCCGCTATATCGGCAACTTCCGGTTCGAGTGCTCGTTTTACACATGGATTTACAGGATCGTTACCAATTTGTGCCTGGACCAGTTGCGGCGGCGCAGGACGCGGCGCGAAGAGCACGGAGTGGTGATCGATCAGTCGGGCGACGAGATCGACCTTCTGGCTTCGGTGTCGGACAACAGGGCGTTTTCGAATCCGGGACGCGAACTGGAGCGCAAGGTCATGGGCCAGAAGATCCAGGAGGCCCTGGGCAAGCTGACGCCGCGCGAACGGATGGTTTTCGAATTAAAGCATTACCAGGGGCTGCGCCTGCGCACCATTGGGGAGATGCTGCACACCACGGAAGAGACCGCCAAGAATACGCTCTTCCGGGCGACAAAGAAGTTGAGAGCGCAACTGGCGGGGCTGAGATAAAAACAGCTACTAGCTTCTAGCTTCTAGCTGTCGGTCGCTGAGACGGAAAGTCAAGATTCATTCGGGGAAACGCAGCCGGGTAAGCCGGAAGAGAAAAAGAAAGGCTGGAAGCCGGCATCAAGAGCACGAAGCTAAGAGCTAAAGGCTAAGAGCTAAGAGCTGTTTTTTGGAGGGGCTGGGGAGTAAGTGCCATGAATTGCGAACTCGAACACGAACGGATCGTGGCCGCCGCTTATGGCGAGCTGGCCGACGATCATCTGCACGACCTGGAGCGGCACCTGGCCGGCTGCGCCGAGTGCCGCAAGGAACGCGAGCAGGTGCTGGCGTTGAGGGTGCTGGCCGATAGTTATCCAGTGGCCGATCCGGCTCCTAACCTGATTGCCCGGGCGCGGCTGCGCCTGGACGAAGCGCTGGATGCCCAGCTACCGCTCGGGTGGTGGCAGCGGCTGGCGGGAGTGATCCGCAGGAACATTGGCGGCCTGGAGGCGGTTCCGGTGGCAGCATTGCTGCTGCTTGTGGTGGGCATCGGCGCGGGAGCGATCGGCGGCTACCGGATGGCGGCCTATCGCGCCGCTCACGCTGCCCCGGCCACGCAGCAACAGGCTGCTGCAACGGCCGACAACACCGGGGCCGTGACAGCCAATGTGGCAAGCGTCTCGAGCATCGTGCGCCACCCTGATTCCCATATGGTCGACGTCAGTTACAACCAAACGGTGCCGCGGCAGATTGAGGGGTCGCTTGACGATCCCCAGATAAGGCAACTGCTGATGATGGCGGCGCAAAACTCCACCTCGGCTGGGGTTCGCGACGACTCGGTGGGGCTGCTGGCGGCCGAGTGCCTCGCCGGCCACGCCTGCCAGGCAGAGGGGATTCGCGATGCGCTGATGGTGGCGCTGCGCTACGACAAGAATGCGGGCGTGCGCCAGAAGGCGCTGGCAGGGCTGGCGCCCTATGTCACTGAGGATGTGCGCGTACGCAATGCCGTGCTGGATGCTTTGCTGAACGACAGCGATCCAAAGGTCCGCTCGGCGTCAATCAGCATGCTGGAGCCGGTGGAGGCCGACAGCAGCGTGCGGCAGGTTTTGCACTCGGTCTCCAATACTGACACGAATCCGTACATTCGGAACGTGTCGCGGCAGGTTTTGAACCAGGTGCCGCAGATTCAGTAACAGGGCGACCCTTCCGCTAGCCGCGCCGACAAAAAACATAGAGCGCGGGAAGGAACAGGCAGTACAGGGGAGTGAAAGAAATGCAAGGCTTCGGAGGATGGAAGATCGGATTGGCGGTGGCGGCTGGGGCCGTCACCTGGCTGGGGCTGGCACAGGCGGGGGCGGGGCAGGCGCGGCAGATTTCGCAGGCCATCGAGGAATCGGGCCCGTTCGCGGTGCACGCCGTTTCGCAGGGTTACCTGGGCGTCGATCTGGGCGATGTGGACGCCGACCGGGCGCAGGCGCTCAAGCTCAAAGAGGTGCGCGGCGCGGTGATTACGCTGATCGATCACGACGCCCCTGCCGGCCAGATCGGGCTTCGCGTTAACGACGTCATTCTGCAGCTCAACGGCTACGCGGTGGAGGGTGCCGAGCAACTGCGGCGCATGCTGCACGAGATTCCCGCCGGGCGCAAGGTCACGCTTGTCATCAGCCGCGATGGCGCTCAGCAGTCGCTCAACGTGCAGCTGGCGGACCGAAAAGTGGTCGAGCAGAACGCATGGAACAGCATCGGGCAGGGCGGCGACGTGTTTGTCGCGCCACCCACCATGGGCATTCTGGCAGGCGGCGGGGGCGATGTTCCAGCTTCCGGGTTCCATATGCCGAGCGTAGGCAGCAGCCTGAACGTGGGGGCGATGGTGGAGCCGCTCAGCTCGCAGATGGCCGATTACATGGGCGTGCAGAGCGGCGTGATGGTGAAGCAGGTGGCGCGCAAGAGCGCCGCGGAAGCGGCAGGACTGAAGGCTTTCGACGTAATTGTCAAAGTGGGCGGCGACAGCGTGGTCACTACGGCCGACTGGGACCGCGCCCTGCGCTCCAACGAGGGCAAGACCGTGCAGCTCGTTATCCTGCGCGACAAGAAACAGCAGACGCTGAACCTGCAGGTGGCTTCGCGCAAGCGTGGAGCGCTGGAGATGGAAAGGCCCTCGGCGCCCGGCGCGGGAGCGGTGGTGGCCGAATCGATGGTTGGGCGGAAGTAAGGGACTGGGGCCGCTCCGAAATGCAGAAGGGGCGATCGGTTTTTGTTTAGAGTAGCTCTAGAAATTCATCCACGCTGAGGCCTGCCGTTCGGATGAGTCCTCTCAAGGTTCCTGGGGCCAGTTCTGGATGCTGTGGGACGGTCAGGTTGGCGCGGATACCGGGTTTCGTCAACACCAGATGACTGCCCACCTGGCCGCGAATCACCCAGCCGTCCTTCTGGAAGGCTTTAGCCGCGTCTTTGCCCGAGATGTTCGCAAGCTTTCCCATAGCCTTATATTTCTATCGTATGCGCATTCCTGTGCACAGTTTGTTGTGCAGTTCTGTGTAAAAGCTGATCGAATTGAAGGAAAACGAGAATAGAAACGGAATCTAAACAGCTACAACAAGCGAGGCTTCGCCCGCAGGAAGCGTGGCGGCGGCCTTCTGGTCCTCGGCCCACAGCCAGGCAGTGATCGCCTCTTTGATGTTGGCCAATGCCTCCTGCTCGGTCTTCCCTTGCGAAAAGCAGCCGGGGAGCGCCGGGCACTCAGCGATGATCCAGCCATCCTCGTCTTTCTTCAAGCTCACGTGAAACATCATGGGCAGACTCCAGCGCCAACCGACAGCGCATACACATTTATACCGCAATTGGGACAGAAGCCCGATTGGCCGGGCTGGCAGACGCGCATCGATAGCGCGCTGAAAGAGGCGATCAGGAAGAGGGCGTAGGGCGCGCATTTAAACTAGAAAGTTATGACCACCCTGAAAGCTGTGCGCGGGACGCGCGACCTGCTGCCGCCGGAAACCGTGCTGTGGAACCGCGTCGAGGCCACCGCCCGGGAAGTTTTTGCGCGCTATAACTTCGGCGAGATCCGCACGCCCATTTTTGAAGAGACGTCGCTTTTTTCCCGCGGCGTGGGCGAAGAAACCGACATCGTCTCCAAGGAAATGTACACGTGGGAAGACCGGGCGCGGGCGCAGAGCGAGAAGCCGCAGTCGCTGACGCTGCGGCCGGAGAACACGGCAGGCGTGGTTCGCGCCTACATCGAGCACAAGCTGGGCGAGACGGGCCAGTTGCAGAAGCTCTACTACATCGGGCCGCAGTTCCGCCGCGAACGGCCGCAAAAGGGCCGCTACCGCCAGTTCTGGCAGATCGGGGCCGAGGCGATCGGGCCGCCCTCTGCCGGCAGCGAAAGCCCGCTGCGCGACGCCGAAATGCTGGAAATGCTGGCGACGTTCCTCGACGAGCTGGGGATTACGGGATGGACGCTGGAGCTGAATTCGGTGGGGTCCTTCGCGGACCGCGAACGTTACAACGAGGCTGCTCCGCGCCGCTCTTGAGCCGCTTGCGCCAACCATGTGTGCCGATTGCCAGCGCCGTGCCGTGACGAATCCGTTGCGCGTGCTCGACTGCAAGGTCGCAGAGGACCAGCCGATCATCGAAACGCTGCCGAAGATCGCCGATTCGCTCGACGAGAGTTCGCGCGCGCACTTCGCGCAGGTGACGACTGCGCTCGATGCCGCCGGGGTGCCGTACACGCTGAATCCGCGGCTGGTTCGCGGGCTGGATTACTACACGCGCACCACCTTCGAGTTTACGCACGGAGGGCTGGGCGCGCAAAATGCGCTGCTTGGCGGCGGCCGCTACGACGGACTGAGCGAGGCCATCGGCGGACCGCAAGCGCTCCGGGCATAGGCTTTGCCATTGGGCTGGACCGGCTGGTGCTGACGCTGCAGGCCCAGGAAGCCGCACAGAACGCTGCCTCCTCAAAGGCGGTTGAAAAGGGCGACGCTTATATTGCCCCGCTGGGCGAGGGCTTGAACGCGGCTGCGCTGGCGCTGGCCCGCGAGCTGCGCCGCAAGGGGCTCACGATCGAGCTGGGCGACGGAAGTTTCCGGCTGAAGAAGTCTTTCGAGGCCGCCGAGCGGACGGCTCGCCGCATCGTGATCCTGGGCGAAGACGAGCTGGAATCCGGTATTCTGACTGTTAAGGACTTCGCCTCAGGCATTCAAACCAAGGTTCCTCGCGGCGGGACTGGCGGAGTTGTTGGCTTCGCCCGCCACGGGCCACCCACCAAGTGAGAAGGAGATACAATGAAGATTCTTGTACTTGCTATCACTATTGCCACTGCTATAGCTTTCATTGGTTGTAAACAGACTTCGCCTGGCCAATTCGCTGACTCCAGAGCTCCCGAAACCAAGCTGACTGAGTGGTCATGGCTCCAGAACTCAGGCAAGCACGACGCCGAGATTGCGCAGATTCCAAAAGACGCGGAATTCGACCTTTTCATCCCCGAGAAAGAACCGCTCGTTACAACGTCCTTTGGATGGGGATGGGTCGACAACTTCTTCAATTTCACTCCTGCTGAAAAGAAATCTGGCTCGGTTGTAAGCGGAACATTGATATCCAGGATTGGCACATATGAAAAAAAGGCAAAGTGGGGCGACTGGGATTTTGTGGATGACTCTGCTCGCATCGAACATAAAGGTTGGGGATATTCCCTTACAAACGGTGAGGTTTTGCTGCCAAAAGAGACTTTTGACGCTTGGATCTAAGAAAATGAGTCAGGCGACGCCCCCGGCATTTTCCCTTGGAAATGAGATTTTTACTTGCAACCAAAATGAGAGTGACCGGTCCCGATTTTGGGTCCAGAAATAGCAAGGCGGTCTCAATCCACCAGCTTCGCAATCTCATCCAGATCGAACCGCGCCTCGCTCCCCTCAAGTGTGAACGCGCGCTCGACCAGCGGCTCCAGCTTTCCCTCGCGATAGCGAAAGGCCGGGCCCTCGGGATCGACGATCAGAATCGTGCGAATCCCCATCTTCTCGTAGCGCTCGCCTTTCTTCATGATTCGCGCCACCTGGTCGGCGGGTGAGAGAACCTCAATCACGGCAACCGGCGGATGCGTGGCAATCGGCTCAACCGGCCTGGAGCGATCCAGCAGCGTTACATCGGGAATCAGAAAGCCGTAGGCATCCACTTGTACCCGAAGTTCAGGCCGAACTCGGATGCCCGCGCTGAGGGCTTGCGCCCGAAACCACGCGCACAGCGCTTCCTGCCACGCGGAATGTCCGTCATCTCCTTGCTCCCTCTCCACAAGCTGCCCATCGATGTACTCGGCGTCAGGCGACCAGGAGCTTCGGAGATATTCCTCGACGGGTACAAATTCCGGTGCGGCTGCCATCTGGCTCTCCTTGCGGCATAAAGCGCGGTGGTGGCAGGGATGGATAGGTAACCACACCCTTGTTGGAACCCGCCAAAAGTCGCGATTAAAACAAGATGTAATGCCTCGACTTTTTAGGCAATCTGGAACGCACGCATATGTGCGGCGAACTGCGCGCTACACACGCCGGCCAGCAGGTGGTGTTGATGGGCTGGGTGAACCGGCGCCGCGACCACGGCAACCTGATCTTTCTCGACCTGCGCGACCGCACGGGCATCAGCCAGGTGGTGCTTGACGCTGAGTTCTGCCCCGAGGGGCATGAGAAGGGCGAGCGGGTCCGTCCCGAGTACGTTGTAGCAGCCGTGGGCAAGGTGCGCCTGCGCGATCAGGATGCCATCAATTCGAAGATGGAAACCGGCGAGATCGAGATCGAGGCCACCGAGCTGCTGGTGCTGAACGACACGCGCCTGGCCCCTTTTTCGCCCGCCGAAGATGCGATCCAGAACGAGGAAGTGCGGCTCAAGTACCGTTACGTGGACCTGCGCCGCGCCGAGATGCAACGCAACTTCCGCCTGCGGCACGAAATTACGATTGCCATCCGCGACAACCTGAGCCAGCAGGGGTTTCTCGAAATCGAGACGCCGATCCTGTGCAAGTCGACACCCGAGGGCGCGCGCGATTTCCTGGTGCCCAGCCGCGTGCATCCCGGCGAGTTTTACGCTCTGCCTCAGTCGCCGCAAATCTTCAAGCAGATTCTGATGATCTCGGGGTTTGACCGCTACTTCCAGATTGCCCGCTGCTTCCGCGACGAGGACCTGAGGGCCGACCGCCAGCTCGAGTTCACGCAGATCGATCTTGAAATGAGCTTTCCCCGGCAGGAGACGGTCTTCTCGGTCGTGGAGCAGTTCATGGAAGCGGGCTTTCGGGCCGCGGGCGTCACGCTCCCCCTCCCCTTTCCACGCATCAGCTACGACGAGGCGATGCGCCAGTACGGAACCGACAAGCCCGACCTGCGGCTGCCCGGCCTGACGGACGTGCGCGCGGCTTTCACCGATGCGGAGCTGGCTGCGCTGCAGATCGACCTGGCGCTGCCCGTGGTGGCGTTGCGCATTCCCAACGTGGGCGAGCTCAGCCGCAAGGAGCGCGAGGAGAACCATCCCACATTCGACCTGAAGAAGGGCGCAAAGTTCATTGACGATTTCAAGCGGCTTTCGAAGGGCTTTCCGGATGCGGCGGTCAAGGTGCGCGAACTGGCCGGAGCTTCCGAGGCCGACTTCGTCATCATTGTGGCCGGCGACCCGGCCCACCATATCAAAGCCAGCGACACCAAGTTCTTTGGGCGCCTGTCGGAGCGCGAGATCAACGTCTACGCCGCGGCGGGCAACTTCCGTTCCGAGCTGGCTAAAAAGTACGCCGACCGGCACGGGGCTTTCCGGATCACCGATGAACTTGTCCAGAACGCAAGAGTGCGAAGCACCGACCCGATCGACGGGTCGAAGGCTTTCTATCCGATCTGGCTCACCGACTTCCCAATGTTCGAGTACGACCTGGCGACGGGGAAATGGGTTCCGGCGCATCACCCGTTTACCGCGCCTTACGAGGCCGACATGGCAAACCTCAAGAGCGACCCGGCCAGCGTGCGCGCCAACTGCTACGACCTGGCGATGAACGGCCTAGAACTCGGCTCGGGCTCGATCCGAATCCACCGCAAGGACGTGCAGCAGCAGATTTTTGCCTCGCTAGGGATCAGCGAAGAAGAAGCCAAGGCAAGATTCGGCTTCTTTCTGGATGCGCTCGAGTATGGCACGCCTCCGCACGGCGGCATTGCGCTGGGATTGGATCGCATTGCGATGCTGCTGGCCGGCGCGCCGAGCCTGCGCGAGGTGATCGCATTTCCCAAGACGGCCAAGGCTCTGGACCTGATGGCCGAAGCCCCGGCCGCCGCGACCGAAGAGCAGCTCAGGGAGCTGCACCTGAGGGTCGCGCTAAAGAGCTGAACAGGCTTCTTATAATCGCGAAAGGGTCAATAGCAGCTTCGAAAAGAAAGAGCAGACCATGGAGACTCCAGGCTCCGCGCCGCGACCCGAAGAAAGAGAGAGCAGCCTCTTTTACGGAGTGCTGGTGGGGATTGTGCTGCTTCCTGTGGCAGCCGTCGGAGCCTGTATCGCGTTTCCATTCGCAGTTGCGAACCGGTGGCTGCGCGGTCAACGAGAGGCGGCCTTCCGGCGGCGAATGCGGTCGCAGGGACGGGTGATGGCCTGGGCGGACTTCCGGCGCGCGACGCGAGCCGGCAGCGGAACCTGCATTGAGGAAAAGTTCTCCGCCAAGGGGCCAGTGCGGCTGTGGTGGACGCCGGAAAACGTCGAGAAAGAGTCGCCGCACGAGATCATCGACTGGTTCACCATGCGCAAAGGCGGGCGCTTTGTGCCCTTCGTGGACTGGTGCCGCCGGCGGTACACGGACGGCAAGACGGGCAGCGCAACGCTTGTGGATACGGCCTGGATTGCGAAAGAAGAAATTTTTGCCGCGTGGTCGGAGTGCAAGAGCAAAGAGAACACTGCGGGATGGATCGAAGTAGCTCCGCCGGAGATTGTGCCGCGAAGGCTGGGGCAATAGGGAACGCGATGGAGTGTGGACGGGGAGGAAGTCAGAACGGCTACTTGCGCCCTTCATCGCGTGCGGAGAGAATCTCGGCAAGCGAAACGGGTTTGGTGCGCTTGCGAATCTCGCGGATGTCTTGTATCGCCTGCCTCACCCGTTCCCGGCGTTCTTCTTCGCTTGAGGAGACGGGGATATTGCAGGTCGCTGCCTTTTCGTCCTGCGTGACGGTCGCAGTCTTCATCCGGCTCCCCCTCGTTGTCGTTCAGTAGCCCGCCGCGACCAGCCACTCGGCGGTCAGGTCCATCTCACCCTTCTTTTCGGCTTCGCGCTGCATGGCAGCGAGCTTGATCAGCACGTCGGCCTCGACGTTGACAGGGGCGCCAAGCGCAAGCGTGTGCAGGTTGGTGCGCCAGTAGGTGAGCGGAAGAATGGCGATGCTGATGGTTTCGCCGTCGGAGGCGGCGATGGTGAGGCTGATGCCTTCAATGGCGACCGAGCCTTTGGGAACCATCCAGCCGCGGACGTTCTCGGGAACGCGGATTTTGAGCGTCCAGTCGGTGGTCTGGCGGTCAAAGGCGGGGTCCGATGGAGAGATCACGGGATCGAGAGCGACCAGAGTTCCGCAGCCATCGACGTGGCCCTGGACAATATGCCCGCCCAGTGGGCTACCGGCGGCGGTGGGCAGCTCGAGATTGACCCTGCAGCCGGGCTTGAGCGCGCCGAGGGAGGTCTTGTCGAGGGTTTCCTGGGCAAGGTCGGCGTGGAAATAGACGGGGTCGAGGTCGAGCGCGGTGAGGCAGACGCCGGAGACGCCCAGCGAATCGCCCTCGCGGAGGCGCGCGGCGATTCCGGGAGCTTCAACCGTGATGCGGCTAACGCCGCCGCGGCTTTCCAGGCCGACCAAGATGCCGGTCTGCTCAATAATGCCGGTGAACATGGGTTCATTTTACAGGGACTAGGGACTAGGGACTGGAGAGGGTTACTCAGTCGGCGGCAGCGGCCTCTTTTGCGGGATGAACCGTGGGCGCAGCGCCCGCGACGAGTGCGCGATAGGCGCCGTAGAGCTTTATGCGCCAGCGCACGATCATGCCGAAGGCTAAGCAGATAGAAAAGCGCGCCAGTCTGCTCGTAGGTGAGGAAGCGATCGAAATAGTCCCGGGCGATATAGCGGACGATAGCCAGCACGATAACAACGGCAAAAAAGGCGCCTGAGCGCTTCATTCGGATCTGATCGCCGTGGCGGTGGAGGCTGGAGGTGGCCAGTAGAGGCCAGGCGAGGAGCAGGTAGCCGATGACGAAGGAGGCCAGGCCCCACGCCAAGGGAATGCGGAAGGCGGGAACAAAGAACATGCAAAAGCCCGTGGCCATGCCGATGGGGGGGATAAGGAGCTTCTTTGCCGTGACGACGGTGCGGCCCTCGCGCACGCGCCAAAGCAGCACGCCGGCCAAGCCCACCAGCGATACCACGACGGTAAATGCGGGAGAAGGGTGAATCATCCTTTTTGTCCTTTGGGGCTTCCATGAGGCGGGAGGCACTGGGGGTGAAGAGAGGCCCAATACACCACTACCCAGTTTATTTGATGAGGGGACGGCCGGCTGAGTTGCAAAGGTGCTACGCGGGCGGCCAGGGGTCGCGGAGAAGTGACGTAAGGCCGAGGTCGTCCGAGTGGCGCTCGATCCGACTGTTGGGAAAAGAGATGGGAGCGGGAAGGGCGCCGAAGGCGGGGACGGCGCCGGAGCCCAAGATTTGCGGGGAGAGAAAGACCTGGATGCGGTCGACCAGACCCGCGGAAACGAAGGCCGTGTTGATGCGGGAGCCGGTTTCCGTGAGCAGGGTCAGGATGCCCTCCTGGCCGAGTCGCAGGAGGAATTTGTCGAGCGGGATGCCGGCGCCTTCGGCAGGGAGAACTTCGACGCGGACGCCGCGGGAGCGGAGCTCGCCGGCACGGGCTTCGTCAGCGGAGACGGTGAAGACGAGGAGGTCGTTCCGGGCGGTTGCGACCAGTTTCGATTCGAGCGGCAAACGGAGGCCCGAATCGAGGAGGACGCGCAGCAGGGGGCGGCGGCGGGGCCGGCCGCTGCGGTCAGTGAGGAGCGGATCGTCGGCGAGGACCGTGCCGATGCCGGTGAGGACAGCGTCAGCCTGCCAGCGCAGGGTTTGCACGGCGGCGCGGGCGGATTCGCCGGTGATCCAGTAGGGCTCGCCGGGGGTGTGAGCCGCGGGGGGCGGGGCGATGCGGCCGTCGAGCGTCATAGCCACCTTCATGAGGACGAAGGGGCGCTTGTGCTGAACCCAGCAGGCGAAACCCTCATTCAGGCGGCGGGCCTCAGCCTGGCAAATGCCGACGGAAACTTCGATGCCGGCAGCGCGGAGGGCCGCCAGGCCGCGGCCTGAGACCAGGGGGTTAGGATCGGCGGTGGCGGCGACGACGCGCTTCAGGCCGGCGCGGATCAGGGCCAGGCTGCAGGGACCGGTGCGGCCGGTGTGGCTGCAGGGCTCGAGGGTGACGTAGGCCGTGCCGCCGCTGATGTCTTTTCCGGACTGCTGCGCGGATTTGAGGGCCGCGATCTCGGCATGATCGAAGCGGTCGTACTCGTGCCAGCCCTCGCCAGCGAGCTCTCCGCTGCGGTCGACGAGAACACAGCCAACCACAGGATTGGGCGAGGCAAGGCCGATGCCGCGCCGGGCGAGCTCAAGCGCGCGCTGCATCCAGTGGACGTCCTGGTTCACCTGACCGTTCATAAACGTAACCAGAGAAGAACAATCAAGTGTACACGGGAGGAAAGGCTTATTTGACCGCTGTGGTTCCCAGGTCCCAGAGTCGGGACCTGGGGCACCCAGGTTTGTGGTGAGAATGAAGCACGCGGATTACATGCTCTTCAAGTACTCAGCGACGTACTTCGCGGCGTAGTAGCCGGAGATGAAGGCTGGGCCGAGTCCGCCGCAGGGGTTGCCTTCGTCGGTCTTGAAGTCGATAGCCTGCGCCATGCCGCCCATCATCATCGGCATGCCGCCGCCGGGGCCACCCTGGCCGCCGCCGGAAGGCATACCGCCTGGGCCGCCTGCTGCTGCCACGCCGGCTGGAGCCGAGCCGCCGGGGCCGCCTGGGCCGCCTGCTGCTGCCACGCCGGCTGGAGCCGAGCCGCCGGGGCCACCTGGGCCGCCGCCCGAAGGCGCACCGCCAGCTGGGGCTTGTCCGCCCGGACCACCCGGACCGCCCATCATGGCCGCCATGCCGCTGCCTGATGCGCTCTGTTTGGCCTTTGCCTTGAGGTAATCCGAAGTCCGGTTCAGGACGCCTTCATTGCCAGACGGCCCCTGATTGATGTTCAGGTTGAGGCCGCCGAAGATGGTGCAGCCGTCGCCGGCGGCCCACAGGCCGGTGATCGTCTCGCCCCTGGGCGTGAGCGCCTGGAATTTCGAGTTCACGGCCACGCCGTTGCGTCCCTTGGAGCACTGCGACCAGCGATGGCCGGCGATGGCGTAGAAAGGCGCGGTCTTGATGGGTTTGGACGCTCCGCCTCCGGGGCCGCCCATCGGCCCACCGGCCGAGCCGGCGCCGCCCGTCTTCTCGAGCGACTTGTTGTACTCCTCGACCGTCTCGATGAAGGTTTCGGGATCGACCTTCATCTTGAGGGCCAGCTCCCAGAGCGTGTTGGCGCGCTTGGTGTGGTTGCCGCTGGCGCCGGCTTCGTCAATGGCGATCTCGTACTCCAGCTCATCGCGCCAGTGCCTGGCGGCCTTGGCCTCGATGGTCTCGATCACCTGGCCGTTCTCATCTTTCGGAACGGAGCCGCCCATTGAGTTTCCGCCCTCTGACTGTTTTCCGGCGCTCTCGATCTGCTCATTGTCAGCGATCATGAAGGCGACGCCGAGCGGCTGATCTTCGAGGCCCGAGGTGCCGGAGCCGCCCATCGGCCCGCCACCCTGGCTCTCAAAGCGCTTGCCGTTGAGGTTGACCGTGAGCCCGCGGCCGGCGAGGTTGCCCACGGTGTAGCAGTACGGATGGTGATTGACGCCGTCGCCCATGAAGCCGCCCGGGAAGCTTGTGGAGCGGATTGTGGGGTCAATATAGCCGCCGATCTCCTCGGCCATATCCATGCCGTCGCCTGTGTCGTAGGGCGGGCAGAGGCGGTGAATCTTGGCTCCGTTGAAAAACTTCGGATAGTACTTTTTGCACTTATCCATGTTGGCGCCGTAGCCGCCGGAGGCCAGGATGACGGCCTTGCAGTTAATCAGCACCTGGCCGTCTTTGGCGTCAGCCAGCACGCCGACTACCTTGTTGCTTTTGTCGGTGATCAGGCGCCGGGCAGGCGTCTGGGTGAGCACGGTGATGCCCTGCTTCTTGCAGGCTTCGAAAAGGTGGTCGACGAGCCACGATCCCAGTTTGCCTGGACCGATGGAGGGATCGGGCAGGTCCTTGTACTTTTCCGTGCGGCGGACGATCGAGATGGGGCCGATGCCGCTCTCGCCCTCCTGCCGTTTGGGCAGATGCAGGAAGTTCTTGAGGTCGCCCTTGGTCGAGAGCCAATCGAAGAACTGGCCGGTGATGTCCTGCTCGGCGTTCACCGTCCAACCTTGTTCTTTTTGCCAAGTGGAGTCCAGGATGGGGCCGGCCTCGCCCATGCCGGTGCCGAAGTAGGCGGCGCCGCCGGGCTTGCGGGACTTTTCCAGCACGATCACTTTAGCGCCCGTCAGATCGAAGGCTTTGACGGCGGCCACCAGCCCGGAGCCGCCGGCGCCGATCACGACAAGATCGCAATCCATCACTTTAGTTGACATAGATCTCTCCTCTTGAGCCGCCGGGCTAAACCGTCGTTTCGGTAATGACGCAGGTGGGGCATTCGTCGTAGCAGGTGCCGCAGTGAATGCATTTGCTCTGGTCGATCTCATTGCCGGTGTCGCCGAGACGAATGGCCTTGACCGGGCAAAGGGTCCGGCATGTCTGGCAGCCGACGCAGCCCCGCCCGATGAAATAAAGGCTGGTGCCTTTGTCCAGTTTGGGCACGGCTACGGCGGCACAACTCGGCTGGGTCGGGCGGCTGCCGTGAGCAGCGGGCTTGGTTTCGGCGGCTCTGGCTACGGCCAGGTCGGCGAGCAGGGGCGTCGCCGCCGCTGCCGTCGTTGCCAGCACGAACTTTCTTCGCGTTAACATTGCATTCTTCTTTTTCATGCTCTCCCTCTGATCATGTTGCATGGAAGCGGGTATTGCGGCTTGAAAGCAGGCAAGCCTGCCGGCTCGCTTCTTCACTGCCTGTGCCGTGCAGGTCTCCGGCAGAAAGGCTCAAGCCTTTCGGGCACTCCCGGAGTCTGTCTCAATAATCGGAGTGGCTTTTTCTCAACTCTACCACCCAGAGTGCGCATGGTCCGGCCCGGCAAATGTAACAAACTGCAACAGCTATTTGCTCACCTTGGGCCGCTCACCCAAAGTCCCTTGACTTCCGTGCATTGTGTGATCAAGAGCTTTCGGCACGCCGGGCTGGAGGATTTTTTCCACACCGACAGCAAGGCGGGAATCCAGCCCGTGCACGCGACGAAACTCCGCCGGCAGTCGTCGCTGCTTGACGCCAGTGCATCGCCGAAGAATATGGATGTGCCTGGTTGGCATCTGCATCCGCTCAAGGGCGAGTTGAAGGATCATTGGTCCGTGCGGGTGAACGGCAACTGGCGAATCACTTTCCGATTTGAAGGCGAAGATGCTGTCTTGGTCGACTATCAGGATTACCACTAGGGAGAGAAGCATATGATGTTTAATCCCGCACATCCCGGCGAGATCATCCAGGAGTACATGGAGGGCCTCGGCTTGACGGTCACGGCCCTGGCCGCGCATTTGAAGATCACGCGGGCCAATCTGTCGCGGATGATCCACGGAAGAACGGGAGTCTCGGCGGAGATGGCCGTGCGGCTTTCCGAGGCATTCGGAACTTCTGCTGAAGTGTGGATCAGGCTGCAGGCCAAAACCGATCTGGCGAAGGCGATGCGCGGCCGGCGCGTGAAGATTGCGCGGCTGGCGGCATGACAACCGACGGAATGGGGGCCAGCTGTAGTGGTTCCCAGGTCCCAAAATCGGGACCTGGGGCACCCATTCTCGTGCTGGGCCAGGCTCTCTTGAGATGCGGGCGACCCGCCAATGTCTTTAAGCCCCGGACCCTAAATTCACGGGAACAACCGCAGATCCTTCGCTCGCCCGCCTTCGCCGGACTCACTCAGGATGACAGCGCATTTATTGGCGTGCATCTGAAGCGGGTAGTTCCTTATCTTTGCTACTCCAGCAGCGAATCGACAAACTCCGCCGGGGAGAATTCGACCAGGTCGTCCATCTTTTCGCCGATGCCGGCGAAGCGGACCGGGAGGGAGAGCTCGCGGGCGATGGCGATGGCGATGCCGCCCTTGGCGGTGCCGTCCAGCTTTGTCAGCACGATGCCGGTGACGCCGGCCGATTGGGTGAACTGGCGGGCCTGCTGCAGGCCGTTCTGGCCCGTGGTCGCGTCCATGACGAGGAGAACTTCGTGGGGCGCGCCGGGGACGAGGCGGGCGGCGGTGCGGCGCATCTTGTCGAGCTCGTCCATGAGGCCTGATTTGGTGTGCAGGCGGCCGGCGGTGTCGACATAGACCTCGTCGATCTTGCGGGCGCGGGCGGCGGAGATGGCGTCGTACAGAACAGCCGCCGGGTCGCCGCCCTGTTTGGTCTTGATCATCTCAACGCCGGAGCGCGAGGCCCAGATTTCCAACTGCTCGATGGCCGCGGCGCGAAATGTATCGGCGGCGCAGAGGAGCACGGAGTGCCCCTGAGCGCGGCTCCATGCGGCGAGCTTGCCGCTGGTGGTGGTTTTGCCAGTGCCGTTCACGCCAACGAGGAATGTGATTTTCGGCGGGGCTTCGGGGGCCACGATGGAGAGCTGAGGCGCTTCGAGAATGGAGCGAAGCTGCTCCTTGAGCAGGTCGCGCAACTCCTGGCCACCCTCGATGGCCTGATGGCGGGCGCGGTCGCGCAGGGCGTCGAGCACGACGGCCGTGGTGGGGACGCCGAGATCGCTGGTGATCAGCGCGGATTCGAGGTCTTCAAGAGCCTGCTCGTCGACGGTGCGGGTGAGAGCGGCTATATCGGCGATTTTGGCCGAGAAAGACTCGCGGGTGCGCGAGACGGCCTGGCGCATGCGATCGAAGAAAGATTTTTTGGATTCTTCCTCGGAGGATTTTTCGGGTTCCAGACTGCCAAAGAGCGTTTGAATCATCGCTGAGTTCAGTTTAAGGCAGCGGAGCTAGCGGCGTTAGCGGGGTTAGCGGAGCTAGAGGCCAGCGAGTCAGCGAGTTGGCGAGTCGGCGAGTCAGCGGAGTGGGGAGTCGGCGATGGAGCTTCCCACCCTTGCGGCAAAGAGCGCCGCAAGGATGGGGCACGGAAGCGGATCGGCGAGTCAGCGGCTCCATCCCGGGTGCCCAAATGCGAGGCACCCGGGGCACCCACAGTTTCGGAGGTGGATCGGCGGGTCAGCGCGTCCCACCCTAAGCGCAATCCTTTCGGATCGCGCTTAGAATGGGGCATCCGAGTCAGTGAGAAGGGATCTGAGTAGTTTGCGCGGGCCGGGAGGCCCGCGCTACAGCCGACCAGGAGGTCGGCGCTACAAGTTCGCGACAGCCGACCTGGAGGTCGGCGATACAAATTGCGCCAGTTACGGCTGGGCGTAGTAGACCGCGCTGGTGTGGGCGGTGAGGCCGGGCTTGCCGAGCTGGAGCTTCAGCTCGTGATACTCGTCGGGGCCGGCGGCTCGAGGTTGATCGAACAAGAGGGTATAGAAGGTGTTGGCGTCAGAGATACAAGCGGAGAGCTGGGCCGGTAGATCGTTATCCGGGCCGAGCACGCGGCCACCGCTCTGGATGGCAAGCACCTTCTCGGAAAGGTTGGAATAGCTTACCTTCTTAGCTGCCTTCACGCCTTTCAAGTAGGCCTGATAACGATAGGTGTCAGCGCCGGGCGATCCCAGCTCAACAACATTGAATGTCATGCGCTCCTCGCGCATCTGATTCAACGCCGTGACAAGACTGGCGAAGACGTGCTGCCCGCCTTTGAGGTCGATTTGAGTATTTATATCGTCGAGCATCGGCCAGCCGGGACCGAGCCAGATCAGCATCTTCCTGCCGGGCATCGGCTTTGCCGCCTGGACCAGGTTCATGAACATATTGACCGAAACATCGTAGCGTTCCCGGTCGCCGTATGTGCCGGCAAAATCGGTAATGGTGCGATCGCCGGTCGCAAGCCCATCGATCTTCGTGGCCAGATCGTTTCCATCGGTCGAAGCCGGGAGTTGAGTCGTAATTCCCTTGTTCGTAAACACGAGCACGGAAACCGGCACAGGCAGATGCCCGCCATTCTCGCGCAGAAACTTCGCCAAGCTGAGTCGCTCATTGGCTACTCCGCTCAAGTTGACGTTGACTGTGTCGAGGACCAGGAAGACCTCCGTCGCCGAATCGGAGCTCACCGGGCTGGAAGAATTCAGATCGGTGAGTTGGAAGGAGGAGAGCTTGACGGGCTGGCCGTTGTCAGTGAGCGTGAAATCGCTCTGGCTGAGGCTGGATACCGGTTTTCCCGCTTTGTCCGTGACGACCGCATCGAGGCGAATGCTTTGTACCGAAGGTTGAGCACCGCTTGCGGGCCCTGACTGGGCCTGAGATGCGGCCGGAACCGGCAAGGCGATCGGCAGGAGCAGCAATCCAAGGACGATAAGGACAGTTTTTGTGCCGGGATTCAGTTGCAGACGCATGGAATTCTCCTCGATCAAGAAGAAAGATGTTTCTGAAGTCAGCCCATTATACCGACATAGCTTCCATGATCCCTTCCCGGCCGATCGTGCGCCAGGCAAGGCCACAGGCGTTGAGGTCACGGCTCTGCGTAATAAACCGCGCTGGTGCGGGCGATGAGGCCAGGCTTGCCGAGCTGGATTTTCAGCTCGTGATACTCGTCGGCGCCGGCGGCTTTGGGCGCATCGAAGGAAAGCGTATAGAAAGTGGTGGTGTCAGAGAGGCACCTGTCGATCTGAGCGCCGAGATTGTTATCCGGGCCTACGACCTGGCCGCCGCTGTTGACGGCAAGCACCTTCGCGGTCAGGTTGGAATAGTTCGTCTTCTTGGCCGCCTTCACGCCTTTCACGTAATTTTGATAGCGGTAGGTGGTCTCATCGGGCGCCCCCATCTCGGCGGTGCAGAGCGTCAGGTGCTCCTCGCGCATCAGGTTCAGGACCTCGACGAGGCTGGAAAATACGTGCTGCTCGACCTTCATGACCATCTGAGGATTCAGGTCTTCGAGCATCGGCCAGCCGTGACCGAGCCAGATGATCTCTTTCTTGCCGGATATGGACTTGGCCGCGCGGACCATGCTCATGAATGTATTCACCGAAACATCGTAGCGCTCCTGAGTGCCCGCTCCGCCTGCATCATCCGTAATCGTCGGGAAACTGCCGGTAAGCTGCTCGACCTTCGTGGCCAAATCGTTTCCATCAAACGAAGCCGGAATTTGACTGGTAATCCCTTTGTTGGTGAACACAAGGATGGAAATTGGCACCGGCAATTTGCCGCCATTCAGGCGGAGATACTTCGCCACGGCAATTCGCTCATTGGCCACTTCGTTCACGGAGACATTGACTGCGTCGAAGAGCAGAAACGCGACGGCCGCATCGGAGCCGGCAGCGGTTGCGCCGAGATCGGTAACCTGAAAGGAGGAAAACTTGACGGGCTGGCCGTTGTCGAGGAGCGTGAAGTCGCCCTGGGCGAGGCCGGAAGCCGGTTTTCCTGCCTTGTCCGCTACTGCCACGTCGAGACTCATGCTCTTTTGAGCGCCGGCAGCGGGCGCGGACCCGGAGAGTGCCTGAGATGAAGCCGGAACCGACAATGCGATCCACAGCAGTGGGAATGCAAGGAAGATTCTTGGACCGGGATTCAGGTGCGAGTGCATAAGTCTTACCTCGATCAAAAAGATGTTTCAGAATTTGACTCATTATACATAGACGTTGATCTACGGCCGGGGAGTACAGTTCCGATATGCTTGAGAGAGAGCGTTGCGCGAGAAAAATATGATTGGAAGCCAAACCCATCCGCTGGAAAAGCTGCTGGAGAGCCGGATTGCGATTGTCGACGGGGCGATGGGCACAACCATTCGCACCTACGGCGCGACGGAGGCCGATGTGCGCGGCGAACGGTTCCGCGAGGCGAAGAAGGACTTGCTCAACAATGGCGACCTGTTCACGCTGACGCGGCCGGAGTTGATCGGCGACATTCACCGGCGGTTCCTGGAGGCCGGGGCCGACATCATCGAGACGAATACCTTTGGGGCGACGGCGATTGCGCAGAGCGAATTTTTTGTGGAGGATCCGCGGGAGCGCGGAGGACGGAAGGATCCGGAGTTCTACCAGAGGGTGATCGAGGACGCCGGGTTGAATGAACTGGCGTGGGAGATTAACGAACAGTCGGCGCGGCAGTGCCGGGAGTGGGCCGAGCGCGTGGGGACGGCGACGGGACGCGAGCGGTTTGTGGGCGGAGCCTTGGGCCCGCTGACAGTATCGCTTTCGAATTCGCCGGACGCGGACGATCCGGGGTTTCGCGTTGTGACCTTTGACCAGGTGAAGACGGCCTATGCGCTGGCTGCGCGGGCTTTGATGGCGGGCGGCGCGGACGTGCTGATGGTGGAGACGATCTTCGACACGCTGAATGCGAAGGCGGCGCTGGTGGCGATCCGGGAGGTCTTCGAGGAGACGGGCCGAGAGCTGCCTGTGATGATTTCAGCGGCGGTGGGCCGGGGCGGCGAGACGATGATCTCGGCGCAGACGGTGGAGGCCTTCTGGACGGCGGTGCGGCACGCGAAGCCGCTGGCCGTGGGGCTGAACTGCTCGCTGGGGCCGGAGCCGATGGCGCCGTTTCTTCGTGAGTTGGCGGAAAAAGCCGATGCGGCGATTTCGTGCTATCCGAATGCGGGGCTGCCCAATCCGCTGTCGAAGACAGGCTACGACCTGGGGCCGGAGGAGATGGCGCGGTTCCTGCGGGGATTTGCCGAGGAAGGACTGGTGAACATCGCCGGAGGCTGCTGCGGGAATACGCCGGAACACATTGCGGTGATTGCGAAGGCTCTCGAAGGTGTGCCGCCGCGGAGGATTCCGAGGCTGGAGGGGTCTCCCACCCTAAACGCAAAAGACGCGTTTAGGATGGGGCACCCAGCGTCTTCTGGGATTGGGCACACAGTGGATGTGAACCCAGCGGATGTGGACGGAGGGGCGGAATGAGCGAGAACGCGGCCGGCAAAGGCACTTTCCGTCCGCTGCGATTGTCGGGGTCGCAGCCGTTCACGCAGCAGGAGGGGGTTTTCATCCTGATTGGGGAGCGAACCAATGTGGCCGGGTCGCCGAAGTTCGCGAAGCTCATCAAGGAGGGCAAGTACGAAGAGGCCGTGAGCGTGGCGCGGCAGCAGGTGGAGAACGGGGCCAACGTGCTCGACATCTGCATGGACGAGGGGATGATCGACGGCGTGGCGGCGATGACGCGCTACCTGCAGTTGCTCCAGAGCGAGCCCGAAGTGGCCAAAGTGCCGTTCATGGTGGACTCATCGAAGTGGGAGGTGATCGAGGCGGGCCTGAAATGCATGCAGGGCAAGGGCATCGTGAACTCGATCTCGTTGAAGGAGGGCGAGGGGAAGTTCCGCGAACATGCGAGGAAGATTCTGAAGTATGGCGCGGCGGCGGTGGTGATGGCCTTCGACGAAGAGGGCCAGGCGGCGCGCTATGAAGACCGGACGAGGATTTGCGAACGCGCCTATCGCATTCTGGTCGAGGAGGGCTTCCCGCCCGAAGACATTATTTTCGATCCGAACATTCTGACCGTAGGAACCGGGATGGAGGAACACAACAACTACGCTGTGGACTACATCCGGGCGACGCGCTGGATCAAGGAAAATCTGCCGCACGCGAAAATCAGCGGCGGAGTCTCGAACATCTCGTTCAGCTTCCGCGGCAACAACCGCGTGCGGGAGGCGATGCACGCGGCGTTTCTTTACCACTCCATCCGGGCCGGAATGGACATGGGCATTGTGAATGCCGGCATGCTGGAGGTCTACGAGGAGATCGAGCCGGAACTGAAGGAGCGGGTCGAGGACGTTCTGCTGAACCGGCGGCCGGATGCGACCGAAAGGCTGGTGGAGTTAGGCGAGGCGCTGAAGGCGCAGGGAGCGGGCGCAGGACGACCGGAAGAGAAGAAGACCGAAGAATGGCGGCTCGGCACGGTGGAAGAGCGGCTTGCGCATGCGCTGGTGAAGGGGATCGATGACTATATCGATGCGGACACGGAAGAGGCGCACGCGAAGCTGGGACGGCCGCTGGCGGTGATCGAAGGGCCACTGATGGCCGGCATGAGCGTGGTGGGCGACCTGTTCGGCGCAGGGAAGATGTTTCTGCCGCAGGTGGTGAAGTCAGCGCGCGTGATGAAAAAGGCGGTAGCGTACCTGACGCCGTTCATGGAAGCGGAAAAGGCGGAGCGGGCGGCTGCCGGAGAAGCCGTGCGCGCGCAGGGGCGGATCGTGCTGGCTACGGTGAAGGGCGACGTGCACGACATCGGCAAGAACATTGTGGGCGTGGTGCTGGCCTGCAACAACTACGAGGTGATCGACCTGGGCGTGATGGTTCCGGCGGAAAAAATTCTGGAGCGTGCGCGCGAGGTTCAGGCCGACATCATCGGGCTGAGCGGGCTGATTACACCTTCGCTCGATGAGATGGCGCACGTAGCGCGGGAGATGGAGCGGCAGGGGATGAAATTGCCGCTGCTGATCGGCGGAGCAACGACGAGCCGGGCGCATACGGCGGTGAAGATCGCGCCGAACTACAGCCAGCCGGTGGTGCACGTGCTGGACGCCAGCCGGGCCGTGCCGGTGACGGCAAGCCTGCTGAGCGAGGAGACCCGGGCGGAGTTTGTGGCGCGGCATTGCGCGGAATACGAGCGGTTGCGAAGGGCGCACGCGGCGCCGGCAAGAAGCGCGACGCCGATCGCGGAGGCAAGGGCTCGAAGGACGCCGATTGCGTGGAGAGCGGAGGATCTGCCCGTGCCCGAGTTTACAGGCGTGCGCGCGCTCGATGATTTCCCGATTGCGATGTTGAGGGAGTTCATCGACTGGACGCCGTTCTTTCACGCGTGGGAACTGAAGGGGGTTTATCCGCGCATCCTGACGGACGAGAAGCAGGGAGCGCAGGCACAGCAACTCTACGCGGAGGCGAATGCGCTGCTGGACCGGATCATCGCGGAAAAGCTGCTGACGGCGCGGGGCGTGTATGGATTCTTCCCGGCCAATGCCGTGGGCGATGACGTGGAATTGTACGAAGACGATCAGCGGGAGCGGGTCATCGAGCGGCTGCACTTCCTGAGGCAGCAGACGGACCGCGAAGGGAGTGAGCCGTGCAGGTCGCTCGCGGATTTTGTGGCGCCGCGGGGGACGGCCTCAAGCGATTTCATCGGAGCGTTCGCCGTAACGAGCGGGATCGGGCTGAGGAATTTGGTGGAGCGGTTCCGCGCGGCGCACGACGATTACAACGCCATCATGGCCGAGGCGATCGCCGACCGGCTGGCCGAGGCTTTTGCCGAGTGCCTGCACAAGCGCGTGCGAGAAGAGTGGGGCTATGGCTGCGGGGAGAAGCTGACGAGCGAGGAGCTGATTGCGGAAAAATACCGCGGCATTCGGCCGGCGCCGGGCTATCCCGCCTGCCCCGATCACACGGAGAAGGCCGCGATCTGGCGGCTGCTCGATGTGAAGGCGAAGACAGGGATCGAACTGACTGAATCGTTTGCCATGTGGCCGGGATCGAGCGTGAGCGGGCTCTACTTCGCCCATCCCCAGAGCCGTTATTTCAGCCTGGGAAAGATCGGCCGCGACCAGGTGGAAGATTATGCGGGGCGCAAAGGGTGGAGCGTGGCGGAAGCGGAACGGTGGCTGGGGCCGTGGCTGAATTACTGAGGACTGAGTTCACAGTTCACAGTTCGTAGTTCACAGTTGGAAGGGTGTGGTGGTTTCCCAAGTCCCTCCGCCGCGGCGGACGGGACCTGGGGCACCCGAGTTTGGTGGAACCATCCTCCCGTAGACCTGCGCCACCCGCCGATCCTTCGTGGCCTAAGGTCCGGCGACATTTCTATTGAGTGATACAGGACTCTAATACAAAAGGGAGAGGCGTCCTTGTGCCTCTCCCTCTTATGGGATGCAGAATTCATCAGGCATCAGTTCTTCACTGCTGTCCAGTTTTCGTTACCACCTGCTCCATCGCCACCCTGTCCGCCCGCAGGTGCGCCGTTTTGGCCGCCAGGAGCGCCACCCTGACCACCGGCAGGAGCGCCACCTTGACCACCAGGAGCGCCGCCGGCTGCGCTGCCGGGACCGCCGCCGCTGGACTTGATCTTTCTTTTCCCTGATAACTTGTTGTCGATTAATTTTCCGGTTAGATCAAATTCCATGGAAGCCGATTTGAGGTTGATGGAAACTGAATCCCCTTTCAAAGTTCCTGTCCCGGTCATCTCCTTGAAGGCAGGATGAGTCCCGGTAATTGTGAGGTTCTCACCGGTTGCCTGAATGTTTATAGGAAATGACTCTTCCGCCCCTGCGCCCCACCATGTGATTGTCCATTTTCCTGAGATGCCGGCTTGAGCCCAGGTTGTTGACGGCAACATGAACGCCAAGAAGGCCGTCAAGAATAGTAGTTTCCGCATTGATCCTCCTATTTTGTTAATTCTTTTTGATATTAATCTGTGCTCTCCCAGGTCCCCAAGTGCGAGGGACCTGGGGCAGCCAGCTTTGGTGGGATTCTTTCCTAAAGAAACTTTAGAGCCGCTTGATGAAGGCCAGGGCTTCGTTGAGCTGGGGGAAAAGCGCCTCGTCGGCCTTGAAGTCTCGGGGGTGGACCGAGCGGCGCAGCCCGCGCATGCGGACGGGGTGCTTCAAATGAAGCATCTCGTGAAAGAGCAGGTATTCGAGGGCGTAGCGGGGACTGGAGGGGCGGTCGAAGACGCGGCTGACGACGATGGTGTTGTGGGCGGCGTCGTAGTGGCCGAGGGAACGCTTGGAGGTTTGCCCGCTCCAGGTGAGCTCTGGCCGGCCCAGCAGGCCGTTGAAGAAGCGCTCGTTGAGCGAATCGAAAACCTCTTCGAGATGGAAATAGCGGCCCTCGGGACCGTAGAAGCGCTTGAAGCCGCGAAGATTGCGAATCTGCTCGATCTGGTGCGTGACGGCAGCCGAAGAGGCGAAGCGCTTGAAGCGCACGTTTTGCGCGGCGTCGACAGGCTTGCGGTAGAGCTTGGCAATGAGAATGTGAGCGATGGCGCGCAGAACGGATTCGGGCGCGCCTTCGAGCAGATCGGAAAGGCTCACGCGAATTTCGCCCTCGCGCAGGCGGATGGTTGTGTTCAGTGATGTGAAGCGCCGGAAACGGATGCGCATGGGCGGCATGGGCGCGCGCGGCCGCAAGGCCCTGTATTCCTGCTGGAAGAGCGCAATGAGACCGGGGGATGGAAGCGGAGAGGGAGGCACCTAGAGGGAGGATAGCAGGACGAGGGACGAGGGAATAGGGAATAGGGAGTAGGGACTGAGGGACTGAGGGACTGAGGGACTGAGGGACTGAGGGACTCAGGGACGAAAATACTCACTCCAGCCCGTTGCGGCAATCAAAAGTATTTCAGATAGATAGAGAGCTCGGGGAACCCCCATGCGAACGCCCCCGTATGCTAGAGTGTCAGCCAGAGGGAGGCTCAGGGAAACGGAAATGGAGCGTGCTACGAGTCGCGAAACCCTTCATCTGCAACAGCAGGTCGCCCGTTTGCAGGCGCTGCTGGAAGTTTCGCGCCAGGTGCACTCCACCGTGGATGAAGATGAGGTTCTGAAGCTGGTGCTGCGGATCGTGGTCCGCGAGCTGGAAATGGCGGGCGCTGCCTTTCCTTCGGCGGGCATGGCCTACGGCGAGTTGCCCGCGGGGAATGGCTCGGGGCAGGCCCCGGATGGCGAGAGGAAGAGCGACGGCGCGCCACTGCGCTACGCGCTGGCCGACCGCGACGGGACCGTAATGACGGAGTTGCACGTAGCGCCGCCCGAGAACCGGGAGCTGAGCCTTTATGAAGCGGATTTTCTGGAAGGGTTGGCGCTGCAGGCCGCCGTAGCCCTGGAGAATGCACGTAATCACAAACGCAACCTGGAATTTGTCCGGTTGCAGCGGGATCTGGAAGCGGCGCGCGAGATCCAGCGCTCGCTGACGCCCTTTGAACTGCCGGAGATTCCGGGCTACTCGCTTGCGGTGCGCTCCGATGCCTGCTACCAGGTTGGCGGCGACTATCTGGATCTGTTTCTTATGCAGGATGGCAGTTTCCTGCTGACGGTGGCCGACGTGGCCGGCAAGGGACTGGCGTCGGCGATCATGGCCTCGAGTTTCCGCTCCGCTTTTCGCGCCATGGCGGCCTCAGGCATGCCGCTCGAAGAGCTGGCGACCCTCATGAATCGGCATCACTGGCTGGAGGGGGTGGAAGCCCGGCGCCGCTATGTGACGGCGATTGTGGCGCGGCTCTATCCCGAGCAGGCGCGGATCGAGGTGGTCAATGCGGGGCATAATCCTGGATTTCTCGTGCGGCCGGGCGAGGCGCCGTTATTGCTGAACGCCTCCGGAACCCCGCTAGGGCTGCTGGAGCAGATGACTTACGCGAGCGCGAGCTACGATTTTCCGGCCGGCTCGCGATTGCTGTTCTACACCGATGGCCTGACGGAAGCCGCGAAGGGAAAAGAGGAGTTCGGACCGGAGAGATTGATGGAACGATTCTCTGAGTGTGGGCAACTCAAATCTGATGTTATTCTTGATGCGTTGTGGGCGGAGATCGCTGAGTTCAGCTCGGGCAGCCCGCAGGGAGACGACATGACAGCACTGGCTCTTTGCCACACGGGATCGACGGAGACCGCGCCATGAGCGAAGCCAAAGCCACTACTGTTGAGGTGCGCTTGCCTTCCCGACTGGGATACGAAAAGGTGGCCATGAGCACGGCAGCCGCGGTGGCGCAGCTGATGGGTTTTGGCAAGGAGCGGATCGAGGATCTCAAGACGGCTGTGGCCGAGGCCTGCAGCAACGCCATCGAGCATGGGAACAAGCTCAACGAGGCGCGCACCGTGGGAGTCACCCTGTCGGCGGGCAACAACGAGCTTGAGGTCAAGGTGATCGATGCCGGCAAGGGCGTAAAGAATCTGCCGCCGCGTCCGGACATCGATTTGAAGATGCACGGCCAGCAGGACACGCGCGGCATGGGGATGTTTCTGATTCAGGCGCTGGTGGACGAGGCCGAATGGGTGGCCGGCGCAAACGGGAATAACAGTTACGTGCGCCTGGTGATTCGACTGGACGAAGCGCAAGATGAGGAAGCTGAATCGAGCTGAGGGTTCCCCACCCTAGCCCTAAAAAATCCGCCGCGGCGGACGGCGAGGGTGAGGCCCGCGAGCCTGGGGCGTACGAAGAGACTAAAGGCGTTCATTGGAGAAAACCACTGTGCAGAGCGAAACCAGATCGCATGTAGAGACGATGAAAACTCCGAACGGAGACCCGGTGGCAGTCCTGCGCTTTGAGGGCGACATCGCCAGCACATCGACCGATGCGGTGCTGGGCGCTTACCAGTCCCTGCCAGCGGATTCGAAGTCGGTGATCCTGGATTTTGCCGGCGTGGAGTACATCAATTCAAGCGGCATTGCGCTGGTGATTCAGCTTTTGATGGAGGCTGACGCAGTGGGGCAGAAAGTTTCGATCTGCGGACTGACGCCGCACTTTACCAAGGTCTTCACGATGGTCGGTATTCCCAAATATGCCGCCCTGTTCCCGACGCCGGCCGAAGCCGTGGCTGCGCTATAAGAGGGACGCACGCACAAACAAATAATTGAAGTGAGAGCAGCCGGCCTGAGGCAGACGCGTGCCCCGCTGCGCTCCATCCGGGAGCCCAGTTCCTCAAACAACTAATTTTCTAGTTATTGCAAAAACTGATTTATTAGTTGTTGCTCGGCGAGGCCGATGAGGAGATCAGCTGTTTGTGGGATGTCAAGGGGCTGAACCACGAATTTCAGCGCACGAAGCAATGTGGCCCCCGATAGAATTCAAATAAACATTTACAAATGAGACACATGCACTGATGTAAACGATTGTATTTTTTTGTCATTGACAATGACAGAATTTATGGCAGACAATTTCTCCGCAATTAAATAATTAGGTTCTCGTGCTCGGAACCGCGGGCCGGCGGGTACGTTTGTCGACCACGGTTAAGAAAGAGCGGGTCTTTCGATCTTCGCTTTTCGGGGCGGTGTGAGGTGTGCCGCGCACATCCATCCGAAAGCGCAGACCGGAGATCACCTGCCAAAGACGGCGCGCAGAGCAAGCTTGGCCGCTGTCTTAAGTACTGGGTATGCCAGATTGGGCAAGCGGCATGCCTGAGACAAGCAAACGCAGTTCCAACTTTTGGGGGGTTCTGACATGCAAACGATCAAAAGACCTGGCAGCCGGACTCGATTCGGGGCTTCGGTATGCAGGCTACTTGCGGCGGCGAGCGCATTGCTCGCGCTGCTTGTGCTGTTGTCCCCGAGCCAGTTAAGGGCGCAGTTAGTGACGGGCGACGTGCTCGGCACAGTGACCGACAGTACCGGCGCAGTTGTGCCGGGGGCCAAGGTGACGCTCACCAACACCGGAACGGGCATCGCCAGTTCCACGACCAGCAGCGCAACCGGAGAATTCGTCTTCTCCAACGTGCAGATCGGCACCTTCAAGGTGGTGGTCGAAGCCAAGGGGTTCAAGAGCTTCGACGTGGCCAATATCGTTCTGACCGCCGGGCAGCGCCTGCGCGTCGAGGCCAAGTTGCAAGTTGGCAGCCAGGTGGAGACGGTCCAGGTGGAAGCAGCGGCCGCGGTGCAGTTGGAGAGCGATTCCTCCGACATCAAGTCGGAGATCGCCACCAGCTCCATGGCCGAAATGCCGACCAATGGCCGCAATTACTACAACCTGGTCGCCCTTCAGCCGGGTGCACAGGCCGGCGGCGGCAGTGGCGATCCCACGGATAACCGTCCTTCGATGGACTTCAAGGCCAATGGCCAGAGTTCCTACTTCAACAACAACATGATCGACGGCATGGACAACAACATGGTGAGCCTGGGTTCGGTGGCTGTCGAGCCGTCGCTCGACGCCCTGGAAGAAGTCCAGGTGGAGACCAGCAACTATTCGGCCGAGTACAGCCGCACCGGCGGCGGCATCGCCAACCTGATCACCAAGTCGGGAACGAACCAGTTCCACGGCTCGCTGTTCGAATTCATGCGCAACGACGCTTTCGATTCCTATCAGTGGAGCCTGACTCCGTCGAAGACCAAATTGCGCCAGAACCAGTTTGGCGGCAGCGTGGGCGGCCCGATCCTCAAGAACAAGGCCTTCTTCTTTTTCGATTACCAGGGATGGCGCCAGATCCAGGGCTCGATCAGCCAAGTGATGGTGTTGAGCAATATCAAGGGTGCCGATGGTAATGACGATTACGATGCGGTTCACAATTACGTCGCGGGAAAAACTACAACCCTCGAACTCAGCGACCCGTTTGATGCCTGGGGCGGGAACCAAGCCAATGGATATGTCACCGCGACCTCGACTGGATACACGGTGTACCAAAATGGAGAAGTCTTCTCGCAGATGACGAATCCGATCAACCCCTACGGGCTCGCGGAATTGATGGGTGGGGCGCCCGCGCCGAATGTGTCGGCTTCGAATTGCAGCGATTTCGATCCGGCGAGCGGCCTCTGCAACCACGAAAGTTACAACTGGTCCGGCCCGATCAATACCGTTCAGAACGCGAACACGTATGACGGGCGCATCGACTATCACATCAACGACAGGAACACGCTCTTCGGACGCTTTTCGTACAACCTGACCACGTCGCTGCACAATGGAATGAGACTTCCGCCGCAGCCACTCGTGGCCGGCAATGCGCCCGGGTGGACGGGCCACAACACCGTCAACCCGGTGGGCGATGATAACGTAGCCCTCGACTACGTGCATATCTTCAACCCGACCACGATCTTCGAAGCCAAAGCCTCGTACGGCCGGGCAAACGACACCTCTTATACCCAAGGCTGGAAAGACTGGTCTCTGTCGAAACTCGGGATAGCGAACGGCGGCGGCTACGACGACTCGACCCTGCCCGGCTTGCCCGGTATGAGCATCGCCTCGACAAACGCACCGAGCCCGTACACCGGGGTGAATACGCAATTTGGAGGCAAGGGCACCCGCTACGTTGTCGGGAACATGGACGCCAACCTGGACGATTACATCCAGGACACCTTCCAATACAGCGGCTCGCTGACACTGAACCGGAAGAGCCACTCGATCAAGACCGGAATTACTCTGATTCGCCGGCAGATCAACAGCAGGAACGCCACCAATGGCGGACCCCACTTTTCGGCGAATTACACCGGAAATTCTCTCGGGGACATCCTCGAAGGCCTTGCCAGCAGCGTGACGGATGCCGTACAGATCCCATCGTTCCATGGCCGCACCTGGGAGCCGTCAGCGTACATCCAGGACGACTGGCGCGCCACCAAGTCGCTTACCCTCAACCTGGGCATTCGCTACGACATCTATACGCCCACCACCGACCGGGACGGAGACATTTCGAACTTCGACCTGAACACCGACCTGGTTGTCTCGCCTAAGCTGCTGGGCCCGAACGCCTCCGGCCCGACTGCCGGCGTGATCACCGACTACAAGGACATTTCGCCTCGCATCGGATTTGCCTACTCGCTGAACCGGAGCGACGTGGTGTTGAGGAACATGGTGATTCGCGGCGGAGTGGGCCTGAGCTACTTCCCGGGAGCCTCGGGCACGTTGCCCGGGTCGCACGAATATCAAATGGTGAACTCTCCCTTCACGTGGTCGATGGAGTGCGGCAACGCAGTGGGACACTATGATCAGACCCCATGCGATCCCGCTTTCAACAACTACTTGACCTCCGCGCAATACACTGCGCAACCCTATGGGATCCCAGCCGGCCAGTTCGTTTTCAACGACGTTGACTATGGCTACGGCGGATACAATCTGAGGTACGGGATTCCCGCTCCGCAGTTCATCGCTTCCAACGCGACGGACCCCTCCAACTACAGGGCCGGATTCAGCTCGAATCTCTTTGAGATGCCGACCTTCCGACCTGCCTACCTGTACCAGTTCAACTTGCAACTGCAGAAGCAGGTTGGAAACAATATCGTGACCGCGGGATTCGTGGGGAACATAGGCCGGCGCCTGCCTTCGTTCCAGAATCTCAATACGCCTACCAGCCTCAACCCGGCCAATCCTGTTGTTTATCCGCTGGCTACCACCAACGCCTGGATGACAGGAACTGTGGTTGGCGAGTCCATCAGCGAAGGCAACTCCGCATGGGAGGCCGGCGAAGCCACCTATGAACGGCACCTGAGCAAAGGACTTAGCGCGAGCGTGAATTACACGTGGGCCCGCACCGAGGCCCAGGGCACGGGCGCCAGCGAGTGCGTCGTGAACGGCTGCCAACTTGACAATGGGAGCGGAGGCGCGAAATCGATCGACGGCTGGCAAGCGTACGGCTACTCCGGCAGCACCAGCCATCGCGCGGCCGGCATGGTCAATTACCAAATGCCCTACGGCCGGAATCTTCACGGTCCGCTGGGAGCAGTTGTGAAGGGATGGGAACTGGCCGCCGTCGGGAACTGGAACACCGGAGGGTGGACCACAATAACCAGCGCCGTGAATCAATCGGGGTTTGCGCAATTCACGGGCGCGAACATGCAGAGCGGGACCGAATACCCCAGTAAAGTTCCGGGGGTATCCGCGAAGCCTGCACATCAAACATTCGCAAACTGGGTCAACCCGGCGGCTTTCGTGCTTCAGCCTCAATGGACGTTGGGCAATGCAACGAATCCCGAAGTCCAGGGGCCGCGCTCGCGCGACGTCGACATGGGCATCGACAAAACCTTCTCACTGCTGGAAGGCTTCAAGCTGCAGTTCCGGGCAGAGGCTTTCAACCTGACTAACACGCCTAACTGGAGCCTGGGCGGCGGCGGCGGCCCCGGCGGACCTGGCGGTCCTCCTCCGGGCGGCGGCGGCGGTCCTCCCTCCGGGAGGCGGCGGCGGCGGTGGCCCGACCACCCTCGGCACGTTCTGCCCGGCAACCGGGCCATGCACTTCCAATGGCCCCCCCGGCACCCCCCCCGGAAACGCGAACCAGGCTGGTGATATTGGCACTTCCGCTGGCGGATTTGGCGCCATTACAAGCGCTTCCGGACAGCGTATTCTCCAGTTCGCGCTGAGACTGATTTACTAGCGGGAAACTGAAACTAGGGTTACTAACCCGCTGTTTGCGATGCCCTCATGGCCGAAAGGTCATGGGGGCATTTTTTTTGCGTTTCAGGCTTGAGTGTGATCCGGGCCACGCGGCGTCCCCGATCCTTGCGATCGGGTCATTTTTGTGGATTCTTGAGCGTAATTCAATGCTGCGTTTCACGCCTGAGCGTGATCGGGGCCACACGGCATCCTCTTCCAAGTTCTAGCTGGTCATTTGTAATTTCGTGTCTCAAACTGTTACGAATGCTTACTTGCAGTGACCTTGCAGACTGTCAGAAAATTCTTGTCAGCTTAAATTTCAAAGTAAATTTCGTACGGAACTACGGAACGGCAACGGGATTCTGTCCGAGAGCTGGGCAAACAGAGCAGGTATTTCGCAGGTGTTTCGATCTTCGCTTTCCAGAGTGAAGGCTGCCGTGTAACAAAGATTTTCGAAGCGCAAGCCTGAGATTACCCGATGCAGAGGACCGCGCAAAGAGCGCGGGAGATCTGACATGGGCTTTTTTCGCAAACAGCGGGGACACGCACGAAAGGTGTACCTGGAACAAAGTAACGCAGTTTCAACCTTTTTGGGGGTTTTTGATATGCAAACTACCAAAAGACCTGTCAGCCGGACTCGATTCGGAGCTTCGGTTTGCAGGCTGCTAGCAGCGGCGAGCGCATTGCTCGCGCTGTTCGTGCTGTTGTCCCCAAGCCAGTTGAGGGCACAGTTGGTGACGGGCGATGTGCTCGGCACAGTAACCGACTCGACCGGCGCGGTTGTGCCGGGGGCCAAAGTGACGCTTACCAATACAGGAACGGGCATCGCCAGCTCGACCACGAGCAACGCAACGGGCGAATTTCTGTTCTCCAACGTGCAGATCGGCACCTTCAAGGTGGCGGTTGAAGCCAAGGGGTTCAAGAGCTTCAACGTGGCCAATATGGCTCTGGCCGCCGGGCAACGCCTGCGCGTCGAGGCGAAACTGCAGGTGGGCAGCCAAGTGGAGACGGTGCAGGTTGAGGCATCGGTCGCGGTGCAACTGGAAAGCGATTCCTCCGACATCAAGTCGGAAATCGCCACAAGCTCCATGTCCGAGATGCCGACCAACGGCCGCAATTATTACAGCCTGATCGCCATCCAGCCGGGCGCGAAATCGGGCGGCGGCAGCGGCGATCCCACGGATAACCGTCCGTCGATGGACTTCACGGCCAATGGCCAGAGCTCCTACTTCAACAACAATATGATCGACGGCATGGACAACAACATGGTGAGCCTGGGAACGGTCGCCGTGGAGCCGTCGCTCGACGCTCTGGAAGAAGTCCAGGTCGAGACCAGCAACTACTCGGCCGAGTACAGCCGCACCGGCGGCGGTATCGCCAACCTGATCACCAAGTCGGGCACGAACGCTTTCCATGGCTCGGCGTTCGAGTTCATGCGCAACGACGATTTCGATGCCAGTGCGTGGAGCGCCGGCTCGCCGCTGAAGAAGGACAAGCTGCGCCAGAACCAGTTTGGCGGCAGCCTGGGCGGCCCGATCATCAAGAACAAGGCGTTCTTCTTTGGCGACTACCAGGGATGGCGTCAGATCCAGGGCGCGACCCAAAAGAAGATGGTGCCAACCCAGCTTGACTACGATGCCATTCATACAGGACTCACCGCCGGCTCGGCAACGTTCCAGGATCCGTACGATGGCCTGGGCGGCTTGAGCGGCGCCGGCGTTACCATCACCCCGACTAGTTTCACCAATTCAGTCGTGGGGACCGTGGCGAACAGCATCAGCCCCTACGGACGTGCCCAGTTGATGGCAATGCCCGCGCCCAATGTGACGGCCGCGATGTGCGGCACCAGTTGGAACGGCGTTCTGTGCACCCAGGGCAATTACAACTGGACGGGCTCGCTGAATACCATCCAGAATGCGAACACATACGATGGCCGCATTGACTATCACGTCAATGACATGAACACGCTCTTCGGGCGCTTCTCGTATAACAAGACCATCACGGACGGGTCGGGAGCTCAGCTTCCGCTGGAGCAAATTGTGGCCGGCGACTCGCACCTGTGGGCGGGCCATTATTCCATCAACCCGGTGGCCGACACCAATGTGGCGCTCGATTACGTGCACATCTTCAACCCCACGACGATTTTCGAAGCCAAAGCTTCGTACAGCCGTGCGGCCGACAACTCCCACACCCTGGGGACCGAATACTGGTCTATGTCAAAGCTCGGGGTACCCTCACCCGCCGGCTATGACACCTCGACCTTGCCCGGCTTGGCCGCTGCCATGCTCGACGACGCAGCGCCCCACGGCCCAGGGGCGTACAGCCCGTATAGCTGGGCTCCCGGAACTGATCAGACAGGGACTGGCTACACTGTTGGCGTCATGGACGGCGCTCCGGACTACTTCATCCAGAACACCTTCCAGTACGCCGCTTCGCTGACCATGAACCGGAAGAGCCACTCGATCAAGACCGGAATTACGCTGCTCCGCCGGCAGATCAACAGCTCGAACGCCGGCAATGGCGGTCCTAACTTCTCGGCAATCTACACGGGGAATTATCTTACCGACATCCTCGAAGGGCTCTCCGACCAGGTGAGCGAAAATACACCGATGGCTGTTTACTACGGCCGGTACTGGGAGCCGTCGTTCTACATTCAGGATGACTGGCGCGCGACCAAGTCGCTCACCATCAACCTGGGCGTGCGCTATGACCTCTATACGCCTGAAACCTCCCGGAGTGGAAACCTGTCGAACTTCGATCTGAAGTCCGACCTGGTTGTTTCGCCCTCGCTGCTGGGCGCGAACAAGTCCGGCCCGACCGCCGGCGTGATGACCGATTACAAGGATGTTTCACCGCGTATCGGTTTTGCTTACACGCTGCCCAGCAACAACGCCGTGACGAAGAACATGGTGCTCCGCGGCGGAGTTGGAATCAGCTACTTCCCGGGCGCCTCCGGCACCATGCCGGGATCGCACGAATATCAACTGTTGAACTCTCCATTCCTATGGGGTATGGCGTGCGGTAATGCGAACTTCTACACGCTGAAATGCGATCAACCCGATAACAAGTACATGACCGACGCCCAGTACGCCGCGCATCCCTATGGGATCAACGCCGCCGATTGGGGAACTTCGCACGGAATTGCAGCTTCAGCTTATCCTTTCTCTACCGCCACCAATGCCACCGCCGCCGCTGCCAACCCCGGCTTCACTGGCGACTGGGGACTGGGCGGATTCAATTTGGCGAACGGGTTCCCTGCGGCTCAATACATCCCGTCGCTCGCGACGGACCCCTCAACCTATGTATCCGGATTCGGCGCGAACCTTTTCATGATGCCGAACTTCAAGCCTTCCTACCTGTATCAATTCAATCTGCAAGTGCAGAAACAGATTGGAAACAACATCGTAACCGCGGGATTTGTGGGGAACATGGGCCGGCGCCTGCCTTCGTTCCAGAACGTCAATACGCCGACCAGCGGAGCAAATTACGCTGCGGGCAAGTTCCCGCTGGCGTCCACCAACGCCTGGATGGTCAACGTACCTGTTGGCGAATCCATCAGCGAAGGCAATTCCACTTGGGAGGCCGGCGAGGCCACCTATGAGCGGCATATCACGGCGGGCTTCGCCGCGAGCGTGAATTACACATGGGCTCGCACCGAAGCCCAGGGCACCGGCGCCAGCTATTGCGCTGTTGGCTGCGTGGTAGATGCTGGCAACAACACGACGACCACGATGAGCGGCTGGCAGCAGTATGGCTACTCCGGCAGCACGAGCGGTCGCGCGGCCGGCATGGCCACCTACCAGATTCCTTTCGGACGCAACCTGCGCGGCCCGTTGGGCGCGGCTGTAAAGGGATGGGAACTGAACGCTACCGGAAACTGGAATACCGGTGGCTGGACCGCGGTAACAAGCACTGCACAACAGACCGGGTTGGAGCATTTGCCAACCGTGAACAGGAACAGCGGCACCGAGTATCCCAGCAGGGTTGCCGGCGTCTCCGTAAAGCCAGCGCATCAAACGTTTTCCAACTACATCAACGCGGCTGCTTTCCAGCTTCAGCCGTATGGGACGTTGGGCAACGCAACCAGTCCTTCTGTCCAAGGGCCGCGCTCGCGCGACGTCGACATGGGCCTGGACAAAACCTTCTCGGTGGCTGAAGGCTTCAAGCTGCAGTTCCGCGCCGAGGCATTCAACCTGACCAACACGCCCAACTTCAGCCTGGCGGGCGGCGGCGGCCCAGGCGGACCTCCGCCTCCAGGCGGCGGCGCACCGGGCGGCCCGACCTCTATCTCCGCGTATGACGCCAATGGAATCGGCACAAACGCGAATAGCTTTGGCGTCATCAGCAGCGCAAGCGGCAGTATGCGTATCCTCCAGTTTGCGCTGAGGCTGATCTACTAGTTCGAAACTGATTTACTAACGGTTGTTTTCGATGCCCTCATGGCCGAAAGGTCATGGGGGCATTTTTCAGGTTTCAGGTTTCAGGTTTCAGGTGTCAGGTGTCAGGGGTCAGGGGTCAACGGTCCAGGCGGTTGGCAATTCCTTGCATCTCGATGCTTTGGCGGGGGTTGTAGCATCTATTAGACGGGCGCGCAGCGGCTGAGGGCCGGGGCGGCTGATTCTGTTGGAGAAACGAGAGCTAGTTTGGAACGCCAGTTATTGACAGCACGTTTGAAGGGCAAGGAATGCGTCTCAGAGCCGGCGCAGTGCTACCACTTTCATTTTGTGGTGGAGGGACGCGAGGATTTTTCGTACCTGCCGGGGCAGTTTGTGTCGGCTGTGGCCTTTGACAAGAACGGCAAGCAGCAGACGCGCGCCTATTCCATTTCCTCGGCGCCCGACGGCAAACACTTCGATCTGTGCGTGAACAGGGTGGAGGAGGGGTTCTTTTCGAACCACCTGGCCGACCTGCCGGACCTGCCAATTGGGGCGACGGTGGAATTTCATGGGCCGCACGGACACTTCCTGCTGCGCGAACCTGTGACCGACTCGATCCTGGTGGCGACCGGGACGGGAGTGGCACCCATGCGGGCCTACCTGCAATGGCTCTTTCCCGAGGGCGGGCCGGATCGCAGCCAGGGCAAGGACATCTGGCTGGTTTATGGAACGCGGTACGAGTGCGATATGTATTACCACGAGGAGTTCGAGGCTCTGAGCCGGCGTGTGCCGAACTTTCATTACCTGCCCACGCTGAGCAGGGCCGAGGAAGGTTGGAGCGGGCTGCGCGGCCACGTTCAGGACCATGTGGCGCGGATCGTTGAGGAGCGCGCGAAAAAGCTGGGATTGCCGCTTCCGCAGCCTCCTGTGGACCCGGCGACGCCGCCGGCGGAACTGAAGTTCGACATCTACGCCTATATCTGCGGGCTGAACGAGATGGTGGCCGGAATCCGGGAGCAACTGACCGCGTACGGCTGGCACCGCAAGCAGATCGTCTTCGAGCGGTACGACTGAAAAGGCAGCGGAGCCAGCGGAGCTAGCGGGGTTAGCGGAGCTAGCCGGGGTTAGCAAAAGACAGCGGAGTGAGCGGGGCTTGCGGCGTTAGCCGCAGTTGCGGTCCTACAATTAGAACCGTATGCCTACCTCCGTCCGCTCGCACGCCAAGATCAACCTGGGGCTGTATATAGGACCGCCGCGGCCCGACGGCTACCACTCGCTGGTCACCGTCTACCAAACGCTCGAAATGCACGACGTGGTGACGGTTTCAGCGCGGCGGGCAGCGAAGACGAAGATTCGTCTCAATTCGAACGACCCGCGCGTGCCGACCGACAAACGGAATACGGCCTGGAAGATGGTCTCGCTGGCGCTTGAAGGCCTGGATGTTGCAGCCGAGGTTTCCATTCACATTGAAAAGCGGCTGCCGGTTCAGGGCGGGCTGGGGGCAGGATCGGCCAATGCCGTGGCGGCGCTGGTGGGGCTGGAAGAGGAAATAGGGATCAGGGATCAGGGGTCAGGGATCAGGACAGGAGTCGAGGATCAGGAGTCAGCGAACTGGGCGGCGCGGAGGCTGGAGATTGCGGCCGCGGTAGGGTCGGACGTGCCGTTGTTTCTGGTAGGCGGGGCGGTGCTGGGGGAGGACCGAGGGCAACTGGTGAGGGCCCTGCCGGATTTCCAGCGGCTTTGGTGCGTAGTGGCAGTGCCCGAAAAGGGAGTCTCCACTCCCCAGGCGTTCCGCGACTGGGATGCGCTCTGCGTGGAAGAAGGTTTGACCGCTGAGGCCGGCGCAATTAGACTAAAGAAGTTGAGCCGCGACTACCTGAGCGCCTTTGGGGTTTCGATCCCGGGGAGAGCAGAGGAGGCAGGCTCCTCCGGTGTCCTTGCCGAGGGCGAGGACCGGGCCGGGCAGAGAGAGTCCGAGCTTGTCCGCACCGGGATCACGAGCTGGATCGAGAACGACTTTGAACGGGTCGTCTTTCGCCAGCACCCTTCCCTTGCCGAGATCAAGCAACTCCTTTGGGCTCCGGGCACACCGGAGGCGGCGGTGTGTGCCGCGCTTTCGGGTTCCGGTTCGGCGCTCTTCGGTTTGTACCGGTTTCGTGGCGATGCGGAAGCGGCGCTCAAGCGCGTGCTTCCCAGGGAGACGGCGGGAGTAAGATGCGTCCTGACCCAAACCCTGCCGCGGACGGCGTACTGGAGCGGAATGCTGTTGCCGGATTTGGAGTAACAGCGGTCCGAGGTTGAACCAGGGTTTTTGCTGGGCGATCGTTCAATGGCAGGACAATGCCCTTTGGAGGCATTTATCCAGGTTCGAATCCTGGTCGCCCAGCCAGAAGAGCAGTTGTTAGTTGTCAGTTAACAGCTCTTGCCATTTTCTTGCGGGAGATCGAGTTATGAGCTCACGCGAGACGGGAGCTGAAAGCTGAAAGCTTGAAGAGAAACGCAGCCAAAGCCAACCAGCTTGGGGGTGTGAAAGAAATGCAAGACGGCACAGCAACAGGAACGATCGAAGAACCGAAAGTGGGCGAAGCGAACCAGACCCGACTCGACGGCGGAAGGGAGCCGCTGAAGGCCGGTCAACTGGAGGTCGCCAAGTCGAGGGAACAGCTAAAAGCGCCGTCGCCTGAGCGCAAGCGCTCGCGCAATTTGAGCGAGGACAAGCGCTTCAAGCTCTTCAGCGGGTCAGCGAATCCGGAACTGGCGCGGAAAGTCGCAGAGCACGTGGGAGTGAAAGTGGGCGAGGCCAAGCTGCAGCGCTTCGCCGACGGCGAGGTTTACTTCCAGCTTCTGGAGAACGTGCGCGGAGTCGACGTCTTCGTGGTGCAGCCGACCTGCTACCCCGTGGATCAGCACCTGGTGGAGTTGCTGATCATGGTGGATGCACTGAAGCGCGCCTCGGCAGCGCGGATCACTGTGGTGGTTCCCTACTACGGCTACGCCCGCCAGGACCGCAAGGACCGGCCGCGGGTGGCCATCAGTTCCAAGCTGGTTGCGGACCTGATCACGACGGCAGGGGCCCATCGCGCGTTATTCGTGGACCTGCACGCCGCCCAGATCCAGGGCTTCTTCAACATTCCCGTCGATCATCTTTTTGCTTCGCCGGTGCTTGGTGAGCTACTTCCGCGAACTGAATCTGCCCAACCTGACGGTGGTTTCGCCGGATGCGGGCGGCGTGGAGCGGGCACGCTTCTTCGCGCAAAAAGTGGTCGCGCCTCTGGCCATCGTGGACAAAAGACGCACAGCGATCAACGTGGCCGAAGTGATGCACGTGGTGGGCGACGTCGAAGGGCAAACCTGCCTCATCATCGACGACATCATCGACACGGCCGGAACGCTTGTGAAAACGGTAGACGCGCTGTACGAGGCGGGAGCAGCGAAGGTGTACGCCTGCGCCAGCCATGCCGTGCTCTCGGGCCCGGCGGCGGAGCGTATCGCCAATTCGCGGCTGGAACAGCTGGTGGTGACAGATACAATCCCGCTGAACGAGACTGCGCAGAAGGTGTCGAAGATCAAGGTGCTGACGATCTCCGGCCTGCTGGGTGCGGCGATCGAAAGCATCCACATGGAGACCAGCGTGAGTTCGTTGTTCAGCTAACAGGGGTCAGGGATCAGGGTTCGGGATCAGTGACCCGCGAAAAAGGAGTTGCCAGAAGTCTGAAATCGGGACTGGAATCGGATCTTCTTTCTGAAGCCTGCCCCCTGAAACCTGACCCCTGGCTTTCACAAAGGGAGCGGCCTCAACCGTGCCCGATTTTTAAGAAACGAGACGAGTCGAATGCCTGAAGTTGTGGTAGCAAAAGCCCGTGAGGGCAAATTCAACAAGAACGCGGCGCGCCGCGTTCGCGCGGCGGGCAGGATTCCCGGGGTTCTCTACGGACCGGGACATCAGCCGGTGGCCGTGGAACTGGACCCCAAGCAGATTACCAGAATTCTTTTTTCGGAGATGGGGCACAACACAATTTTCGACGTGGAAGTGGCAGGCGAGCCTGCAACCAAAGCCATGATCGTGGACTGGCAGCGCGAGCCGCTGAAGGACCAGTTGATCCACATCGACCTGAAGCGCATCGCTCTCGACAAGCAGTTGCGCGTGAAGGTGCGCGTGAAGCTGGTGGGAATTCCGGTGGGCGTCAGGACCGAAGGCGGAATCCTGGACCAGGTGATGCGCGAGGTGGAGATCGAGTGCCTGCCGGCGGATATCCCCGGCCACATCGACGTCAACGTGGCAGAGCTGGCAATGCACCAGGTGTTGCGCGTCTCCGATCTGCCGCAATCGGAGAAGATCAAGTACCTGAACGCCGCAGATGCGACGGTCGCGCACGTGGTTTCGATCCGCGAAGAGGTGGTGGCGGCGCCGGCCGAGGGAGCAGCGGTAACGGCGGAGGCTGGCGCAGTGGCAGGCGCTGCGGCAACTACTGCGGAGCCGGAAGTGGCCAAGAAGGGCAAGACAGGCGAGGCTGATGCGGCAGGCAAGAAGCCTGAGGCAGGCAAGAAGCCGGAAGCGAAGAAGTAAGTCTTGGCAGCGAAAGACGAGTCCGGCGCAGGCCGCAGCCCTTTTTTGATCGTGGGGCTGGGCAATCCTGGTCTCGACTATGTGTGGACCCCGCATAACGCAGGGTTCATGGCGATTGACCGCATCGCCCAACAGGAGGGCGTTGTGGTCCAGAACCGGCGATCGAGGGCCGTGACCGCAACCTGCCGCATGGCAGGCCGGCCGGTGGTCCTGGCCAAGCCGGAGACCTACATGAACCTGAGCGGGCTGGCAGTGGCCGCTCTGGTGAGGGAGTTTGAGGCGGATCCGGCACAGGACTTGCTCGTGATTTACGACGAACTGGACCTGAATCTGGGGACGATCAAGATCCGGGAGCGCGGATCGGCGGCAGGGCACAACGGAGCCCGCAGCGTGACCACGGCACTGGAAAGCGATGAGTGGCTGCGGCTGCGCATCGGAGTGGGGCGCGAGTTGCCGGCCGGCGCATTGGCGAGTTCAGGCGGAGCCGGACTGGCTGAGGCCGTGGCCGCAGGCGGCAGAAGACGGCCGGGCAGGGACTATCTGCTGTCGCCGATGCGCAAGGCAGACCTGGCGGTGATCGACGAGGTGCTGGACCGGGTGGCTACGGCCACGCGGCGCATTGTGGAAGCGGGGCCGGCGGCTGCGATGAACGAGTTCAACCGGAAGGACTGAAAGACAGGGAATACAGGGAATAGGGAATAGGCGGAGGATAAGCGCCTTCGCGGAAAAGGAATGCTGATGTCGCGTTTGTATGAAGTAATGTTCATCGTTCGGCCTGATGTGGCCGAGGAAGATATCGACAAACTGATCGCGGGCTTTACGTCCACGGTCACCACCGGTGGCGGAGTTGTGAAGTCGGCCGAGAAGATGGGCCGGCGGAAACTGGCTTATACGGTGCGCAAGTGCGCCGAAGGCCACTACGTGCTTCTGACCCTGGAGGCCAACGGAGCAGTGGTGTTGGAACTGGAACGCAGACTGCGCGTGAGCGAGCAGGTGATCAAGTTCCTGACCGTGCGCATGGACGAAGAAGCAAAACGACAGGCCAAGGTGAAGGCAAACAGGGGAGTCCGGCGCAAGACGGGCCCCGAGGCCGCCGCCGAGGCTGCTCCGGCTCCAGCCCCGGCCCCGACCGAAGCCGCGCAGGCAAGCGCCTGAAGCAAAGCGGCGCAGCAGGGAGCTGCCGGCGCCGCTCGCTGAACAGACGGACGGTAACGGCCCAAGCGATACAACTCCCGCGGCGCTTTGATCGGCCGAAGCGGGTGAGAAAACGAGCGAAGAGGATACAAGATGGCTGAAGAGAATCAAGCAAAAGCATCCGGCGAGACAAGCGCGCCCGCGCCCGCGGCAGGACCGGGCCAAGGGGGACCGGGCCAAGGTTCGGGCCCGCGTGGACCCAGGCCGGGCGGAGGCGCCGGCGGCCGCGGCAAGTTTTTCCGCCGCAAGAAGGTGTGCAAGTTCTGCACCGAGAAGATCGACGCGATTCCGTACCGCGACGTGCGCCTTCTGCAGGGGTTTGTGGCCGAGCGCGGCAAGATTGTGCCGCGGCGGCTGACCGGCGTGTGCACCATGCACCAGAGGCGGTTGACGCGCGCCATCAAGCAGGCCCGCAACATCGCCCTGCTGCCGTTTGCCACGCAGCACTAAGGCGGGCGCGGCGACGGCAAGAAAACCCCGCGCGGTGAATCCGCGCTGCCGGCCCCGTGCCGGAGCGCTACCGCGCCGATGAAACGTATTGGGAGAGTTTCGTATGGAAGTAATTTTGAAAGAAGACGTGCCCAGCCTGGGCCACCGTGGCGATGTGGTGAAAGTGGCCGACGGCTACGGACGCAATTACCTGCTGCCGCGCAAGCTGGCCATGCAGGCCACTGCGGCGAACAAAGCCGTGATCGAGCAGATGAAGACCGCTGCCGCGCGCCGCGCCGCCGGAGAAAGGGCCCAGGCCCAGGAACTGGCTGCCAAGCTGGAGCCCGTGATGCTGAGCTTCACGCGCAAGACCGGCGAGCAGGGTCACCTGTTCGGCTCGGTCACCGCGGCCGATATCGCCGCCGGACTGGCCGCGCAGGGCTTCGAGATCGATCGCCGCAAGATTCAACTCGGCGAGCCACTGAAGAGCGTGGGCGAGTTCACTGTGGCCATCCGGCTGTACCGCGAAGTCTCAGGCCACGTAAAGGTCAATGTGGCGGCCGAGGCAACTGCAGAAGGACCGGTTGCCGAGGAAGAGCCGGCGGAGGCTGTAGCCGAAGAAGCGCCCGCTGCGGAGTAGTTCCGCGCGACTTCGCGTTCTGTTGCAGGCAAGCCCTTGACGACTCGATTCATCCGGTCGTCGAGGGCGGCCCTGCTGGTCGCTGGAGTGGAGCGGTGCCTCATCTTCGGTCGTCACATGTGCAGGAACCAGACCTTTTTTCGCGACGATCTGCCGCACTACCTCATCCTGAACATTGGTTCTGCCACTTTTTTTCGCGCCGCCCCTACGGGGCTGCAGTCCAGGTTTTTGCACCTAACCCAGGCCTGCGTTCGCTGGCGCGAACTTGTCCTCGGCTAATTTCGCCTTCCCCGACGGGGCCGCGCGTGCTTGAGGTACATTGGGCAGGTCTTTGGCGAAGGCAGCCGCGTGCGCTTCAGAGACAAGGGGCAGGTCTTCGCGAGCCCCGCTCCATTAGACTGGAAAGCAATGAGCGCGGCGGAAAGATGGGGCTGGTGCGCGCTGGCGATGGCGCTGGCGCTGGCGGCGGCGGGATGCGGAACGCCGGGCGCGCCGCAGCCGCCTTCGCTGGATTTGCCCGATAAAGTCACCGATCTGGCGGCGGTAAGGGCAGGCGGGCAAGTCTCGCTTTCCTGGACGATGCCAACGAAAAACACCGACAAGCTGCTGCTGAAGGGTGATGTGGCCGTGCGTGTGTGCAGAAGGCTGAACACGGCGGACGAGTGCGCAACGGCGGAGAGGCTCGAAGCAGCGCGCCGGCGCGGAGGGGACATTCATCGACGTATTGCCGGCGACGCTGGCCGCGGGCGGGCCGCGCGTGCTGACCTACAACGTCGAGCTTGAGAATCGCAAGGGGCGTTCGGCGGGACTGTCGAATGCGGCGCCGGTGCTGGCCGGCGCAGCGCCTGCGGCGATAACCGGCCTGAAGGCGGAGGTGCGGAAAGACGGCGTGGCGCTCGGTTGGAATGCGGAGGGCGAGGAGTCGAATCCAACGGCTGTGCGGCTCGAACGCAAACTGTTGACGCCGCCCGCGAAAGCAAAATCGCAGCAGGATCTTCTGGCGCAGCCGGCGGAATCGGCCGAGCGAACGCTGCTGGTAGAGGGCGGCGCCAAGCCGGCAGGGCGGGCGCTTGACCGCGAGATTCAATTTGGCGAGGTCTACGAATACCGCGCGCAACGAGTGGTCCACGTGGATGTTGATGGCAAGACGCTGGAGCTGGCCGGAGAGCTTTCGCCCGCGGTGCGCGTCGACGCGAAGGACATTTTTCCGCCTGCTGTGCCAACAGGGCTGGCCGCAGTGGCGACGGAGGGCGGTAACGGAGCCGAGACGGCGATCGACCTGAGCTGGCAGCCGGTCGAACGATGCGGATGTGGCCGGATACGTCGTTTACCGGCGTGAGGCTGCGAGCGAATGGGCGCGCATCTCACCCGCGGAGCCAGTGGTGGCTCCGGCGTTTCACGACGCGCATGTCGAGGCGGGCCACGAGTACGAGTACGCGGTGAGCGCCATCGGCCGCAATGGCCACGAGAGCGCGCGGTCTGAGGCGGCGGCGGAGACCGTGCCGTCGCCGTAACAGCTTGCTGAAAAAGTTACTTCGCGCGGCAACGAAACTGCAGGGGCTAAAGCCCGCCCAACTTTTCACCGTTTACGGCCCGGCTGAAGCCGTGCCCTTTTACAAAACCTGGTCACAAAACCATTTTTCAGCGACCTGCGAAGGAGCGGAACAGACCACAAGGAGAAAAATTCCCATGAAGTACTGCCGGTTTTTACTCGATGGGCAAACGCTCTATGGAATCGTGGAAGATCGCGGGGGCGAGCTCTGGATCGCCGAACTGACGGATGCGCCGGAAGAGGACCTGGCCTTTCGCCTCGAGCACGGGCGAGCGACCGCGCTGGGCCTGGGCTTTGAGCCTATGCCCTTGAGCTCGGCGCAACTGCTGCCGCCGGTGACGCCCTCGAAGATCATTTGCGTGGGCCGCAACTATCGCGCGCATGTGCGGGAGATGGGCGGCGGGGATATGCCGACTGAGCCATTGATCTTCTTCAAGCCGCCGTCGGCGCTGCTTGCGCCTGAAGGCGTGGTGAGGTTGCCGCGGATTTCAACGCACGTGGACTATGAGGGCGAACTGGCGCTGGTGATCGGGAGGCGAGCCAGCAGAATCAAGCGCGAGAAGTGGCGCGAAACCGTTCGCGGCTGCACGCTGGCTAACGACGTTTCAGCCCGCGACCTGCAGAAGAACGACGGGCAGTGGACGCGCGCCAAGGGTTGCGATACGTTCTGCCCCGTGGGGCCGCTGGTTTCGAGCGAGATCGATCTCGATGCGGGCGTGAACCTCGAGACGCGGCTGAATGGAGAATTGCGGCAACAGGCTTCGACGCTGGACTTCATCTTCGCGGTTCCGGAGCTGCTCGAATTCATTACGGCGGCGATGACGCTCGAAGCCGGAGACCTGATCCTGACGGGGACGCCGGCGGGAGTGGGGCAGCTCAAAGAGGGCGACCGCGTGGAGGTGAGCGCAAGCGGGCTGGGCGTGCTGAGGAATAAGGTGGCGGCTGGCGCGTAAAACAGCTATTAGCTCTTAGCCATTAGCTTTTAGCTCTTTGTGGCGGGATGGGCTTCAAATCCGGTGAATTTCGCGCTGGCAGGTTGAGCTAAAAGCAAAAAGCTGAGAGTTAAAAGCTAAAAGCTGAGAGGCCCTAAGAGCATCGCGCGCGAATCGGGACGCATCTCAACAGTAGACTTCGAGGAGCGAATCATGGCAAAAAATCTGCTTGAACAACTACGCGGCTACACGGTAGTCGTGGCCGACACGGGCGACATCGAAGCGATGGAGAAGTTCCGCCCGCAGGATGCGACGACGAATCCTTCCCTGCTGATGACAGCGGCCGGAATGCCGCAGTACCAGCCGATTGTGGACGATGTGCTGCGCGAGGCGCGCCGGAGCCTCGGCGAAGGAGCTCAGGATCAGCCCGTGGCCAATCTCGCTTTTCAGCGGCTGGCCGTCGCCTTTGGCAAAAAGATTTTAGAGATCGTGCCGGGCCGCGTCTCGACAGAAGTGGACGCGCGCCTCTCCTACGACACTGCGGAAACGGTGACCCAGGCGCGGAGCATCATTCGGCAGTACCGGGAGGCGGGAATCGGTCCAGAACGCGTGCTGATCAAGATCGCCTCGACGTGGGAGGGCATGCGCGCGGCGGAGGTGCTGGAGAAAGAAGGCATCCATTGCAATATGACGCTGCTGTTCGGGCTGCACCAGGCAATTGCAGCGGCAGAGGCCGGCGCCACGCTGATCTCGCCGTTCGTGGGACGGATTCTGGACTGGTTCAAAAAGGACACGGGCCGCGATTTTCACGGTGCCGAGGATCCAGGCGTGCAGTCAGTGACGCGAATCTACAACTACCTGAAGAAATTTGGCTACAAGACCGTCGTGATGGGGGCGAGCTTCCGCAATATCGGCGAAATCAAGGAACTGGCCGGTTGCGATCTGTTGACGATTTCGCCGCAGTTGCTGGCTGAGCTGGAAGCAGGCCAGGGAGAACTACCGCGCAAACTGGACCCCGAAAAAGCACGGGCAATGCAGATTGAGAAGATCGTGGTGGACAAGGCCACATTCGACCGCATGCATGCGGCAGATCGCATGGCCACCGATAAGTTGAAGGAAGGCATCGAGGGCTTTTCGGCCGCGCTGGTGAAGTTGGAGGGAATGCTGGCGCGGAGGCTGGCAGAGTTGGAGCAGCGCGCACCGACGGCGGCGTAAAAGAACAGGGAATAGGCAATAGGCAATAGGGAATAGGGAATAGGGAATAGGGATCAGAGATGGGAAGATGCTCAGCGGCTGTCGTCTTCGATCAGCGGCCAAGTTGGATCGCGAAGCCACCCATCACGGCGCGGGGCGGCATGGGAACGCCCTCGATCTCCTGGTAGCCGGTGTTGCTCAGATTGGTCAGGCGCAGATAGGGCCGTAACCGGCCTGTGTCGCGGGTGAGCGCCGCATTCCATACCGGGTAGGGCGTCTGCCGGTAGCGTTGCGCGATCTGAACCGCGTTCATGAGATTGATGCTGTGCCCGAGGGTCCAGGCCCACGTCGCGTGGACGTTCTCGACCGGGTAATTGAATATGTACTCGGACTCGAGGCCGTGGAGCGCGCCCTGCGCCCCGTGAAGGCCGCTCCAGGCGACGCGGATCGATTGCGACTTCGCAGGAATCCAAGTTGCCGTGGCGTCGGCACCAGCGAAACGGAGCCCGTTTAGATTCGCGGCGCACCAGGTGTTTGCGGCGGAGCAGGTGACGGGCAGCCAGGGATTCGGCAGCGCGGCGGCGCGCACGTAGTCGATGGTCGCGTGCTGCTGCGAGTAGAAGCCGGTGACGGAAAGAGTGAGTTTGTTGCCGGCTGCCCAGTCCGCGCCGGCGTTCGCGCTCCAGGCTGACTCGGGCTTGAGGTTCGGATTGCCGAGAGTGGAAGGATCGGCATAGTAGAGGTCGGTGTAGGTGGGAATGCGGAAGCCGTAGCCGCCGCTTGCTCGGAGCTTCAACTGGTTTGCCAGGCGGAGGCTGGCTGAGAGTTGCGGCGAGAAGACCGCCAGCGCACCTCCGGAATCCGCCGCGGCGGACTCCTCGCGAGCGCCGGCCGAGAGACTCCAGCGCCGGGCGGCGTGGCGCAGATCGAGATCGACATAGCCCGCGCCGCGATTGCGCGCGTGTAGGCCCAGATTGTTCGAGCGGATGCTGTCGCCGTCGGATTCAAGGCCCAGCAGCAGGACGGAAGTGGTTGCGATAGTGACCGTGCGGCGAAGATTCGCCTGCCAGGAGCCGTCGATGTGGTTGTTCTCGTAGATCGCGGGATCGTTTCGGACGAGAATGAACTCGTCGGCGTGGCGGCGATAAGCGAAGGCTACCGAGGTGTGCGAGCCAAGCTCCTGGCGGAGAGAGGCAAAGAATCCCTTGGTGCGTTCCCAAGAAGGAAAATCGCCGTAAAACTGATTGGCGCCGAAGGAGCGATCGCTCGCGGCGAAAAGGAGATCGGTGAGGCCGAGGCGCGAGCCGTGCCAGATTTCGGTTGAGGCGTCCTCATTGCGGTAGTCGCGGTCAGGGATGAATCCGAGTGAGAAGTTGCGGTCGGCCGTGGCGCGCCCGCTCCAATGGCCGCGCGTGGCCGCGGCTGCGAGCGATTCTTCGTTGGCCTGAAAGCTGCCCTCGCCCATGCGCAGGCGCAGCGAATTGGCGCCGGGCGCGACGGTGAGGAAATCGACCACGCCCGTGAGCGCATCAACGCCGTGCAGCGTGGAGCCTGCGCCCTGGAGAACCTCGATCGAGTCCATCGCCTCCAAGGGGACGGGCAGGTCGAGGTTGTGGTGCGCCGTCTGCGCGTCGTTGATGCGGAAGCCGTTGAGAAGAACGAGCGTCTGCTGGAAGCTGCCGCCTGCGAGAACAAGATCGGATTGCGCGCCGCCTGCGCCGCGCTGCTCAAGAAAGACCGAGGAGTCCTGACGGAGCAGGTCGAGAGGCGTTTCGGCAAAGAGTTCGAGGGGATTGATGGGAAGGACTTCGACGGGACGGGGCGATTCGGTCAGCGGAACCGGCGTTGCCGAGCCAAGAACGACAAGCGTTTCCGTGGGGGCCAAGATCGGGGGAGCCTGGGTGGGCGGCGTTGTCACGCCCTGCCCAAAGACGGCAGCCGGGGAAGCCGCGAAGAGAACGAGATAAACAGTTAGGGTACGGCTGGCGCCAAGCATGAACTTATTTCATGATTTCTGAATGCACCATGGAATTCAAGGACGATTTTCTGTTGATCTAAATAGTTGCAATGCTAAACTATTCGCTACTGCCATGAAAATCGACGCATTTCTTCGCGAGAGCCCCATGTTCACGGTGAGCCGGGCGGCGCGGCGCTTCGAGGCGCTGGCGGCGAGAGCGCTGGCCGCGGACGATCTGAGTTTTCTGGAAGGTCTCGTGCTGGCGGCCCTGTTTTTTGAGGCGCCGTTGCCGGTGAAGCCCTCGCAATTGGCCGAGACTTTCGGGACGACGCGGGGCAACGTGAGCCACTGCATCTCGTCGCTCGAAGCGCGCGGCCTGGTGCAGCGCCGCATCGACCCCGCCGATGCCCGCGCTTACCAGCTTGCGCTCAAGCCGCAGGGAAAGCGAGTCGTGCCGCGCGTGATCGAGGCTTTCGACACGCTGCAGAGGGAGTTCGAAAGCGAGATTGGAAGGACGGCGTTGGGGGAGATGCTGAAGTCGCTGAGAAAACTGGAGGCGAGGGCGGGAGGATAGCTTCCGATCTCCGCCTCATTTGAACTTTCCGTAACTGCGATCCTTCGACTTCGGCCGTCCGCAAAAGCGGACGGCCTTCGCTCAGGATGACAACTACTAAGGCCCAAGGTGAGAAGTACTAAGAAACGCAGCCGAGTTAGAGAATGTAGCGGCTCAGATCGTGATCCTTCACGATCGAGGCGACCATCTTCCTCACGTATTCCGCGTCGATGAGGAAGACCTTTTCAGGGCCGGAGGCGGTCATGCGCTCTTCGTAGGGCAGGGGCGTGCTGGCTTCGGCCTTCACCACTTCCTTGAGCGCGGCGGCGGCTTCATCATTGGGCGAGCGGCGGACCACGTCGGGGGCAAGGAAGCTGACGTCTTCAAGCACGCGCTCCATGATGGTGGCCAGGCGGCGGGCGCCGATGTTCTCGGTGTTCTCGTTCACCTTGAAGGCGAATTCGGCGATCTCGCGCAGGGCTTCGGGGGCGAACTCCAGGCGCACGCCCTCGGTTTCGAGCAGGGCCGAGTACTGCTTGGTGAGCGAGGCCTTGGGCTCGGTGAGGATGCGCAGGAAATCGTCGACGGTGAGCGACTGCAGCTCGACACGGATGGGGAAGCGGCCCTGCAGCTCGGGGATCAGGTCGCTGGGCTTGGAGACGTGGAATGCGCCGGCGGCGATGAAAAGAATGTGATCGGTGCGCACCATGCCGTAGCGGGTGTTCACGGTGGTGCCTTCGACGATGGGCAAAATGTCGCGCTGCACGCCTTCGCGGGAGACGTCGGGCCCGTGGCCGCTCTCGCGGCCGGCGATCTTGTCGATTTCATCGAGGAAGACGATGCCGTTGGATTCGACCCGCTCGACGGCGGTGCGGTTGACGGAGTCCATGTCGATGAGCCGGCCTTCCTCCTCCTGTACGAGATAGTCGAAGGCATCGGCCACGCGCATCTTTTTCTTTTTCGATCCGGCGCCGAAGATGTTGGGCAGCATCTCGCGCAGGTTCGATTCCATGTCTTCCATGCTCTGGTTGGAAATGATGCCGAACTGGGGCACGGAGCGCTCGCGGGCGTCGATTTCGACCATGCGGTCGTCGAGCTTGCCCTCGCGGAACTGCTGACGCAGTTTTTCTCTCGACCGCTGGTGCGAGTCGCTCTCGGGCAGTTTGAGCTGGCCCTCCTGTGCGTGGGGGACGGCGGGCGGCGGAGGCAGCAGCACGTCGAGCAGCCGCTCCTCGGCGTTCATCTCGGCGCGGTCCTCGACCTCCTCGAGTCGTTCCTCGCGCACCATGTCGATGGCGATCTCGACCAAGTCGCGGATCATGGATTCGACATCGCGGCCCACGTAGCCGACCTCGGTGAACTTCGATGCCTCGACTTTGAGGAAGGGGGAGTTGGTGAGCCGGGCCAGGCGGCGGGCGATTTCGGTTTTGCCCACGCCGGTGGGACCGATCATGATGATGTTCTTGGGCATGATGTCGTCGGCGATGTCGGGGGGCAGCTTCTGGCGGCGCTGGCGGTTGCGCAGGGCGATGGCCACGGCGCGCTTGGCGGCCTTCTGGCCGACGACGTGCTTGTCGAGCTCGGCGACGATCTCGCGCGGCGTGAGCTCGTCGAGCGAGAGCTCCTGTTCTTCGGCGGATGCGGGTAGGTAGATGGCCATGTTTCTCTTGATCGATCTTAAATCGTGGCCCCTTGCAGCTTAGTTCGTCTCAGGGCACTCTGTCATCGACTGATGATTCGGCGAGCAGCGGCAATCGTTACCCGTTCAGTTCCTCAAACGTCACCTTGTCGTTGGTATAAATGCAGATTTCGCCGGCGATTTTCATGGCTTTTTCGGCGATCTCGTGGGCGGAGAGGTCGGTATTTTCCATCAACGCACGTGCTGCGGCCGTCGCGTAGCTGCCGCCGGAGCCGATGGCGGCCAGGGCCTCGTCGGGATCGATGACGTCTCCCGAGCCGGAGATCAGGAAGGTCTGGCCTTTGTCGGCGACGAGAAGCAGGGCCTCGAGGTTGCGCAGCATCTTGTCGGTGCGCCAGTCCTTGGCCAGCTCCACGGCGGCGCGATTCAGGTTGCCGGCGTGCTGTTCGAGTTTTGATTCAAAGCGAGCGAAGAGCGAGAAAGCGTCGGCCGTGGAACCGGCGAAGCCGGCAAGGATCTTGTCCTGGTAGAGGCGACGGATTTTTTTGGCCGAGTGCTTGAGCACGTGATCGCCGAGAGTGACCTGGCCGTCCGCGGCCATGACGACCTGGCCGTTGCGGCGCACGCAGATGACGGTGGTGGAGAGAACCAGAGGACGCCTGGGTTGCGTAGCTTTCATCGGCGAAGACACGAACGAACCTCCAAGAGTTGTTGCTTCCCGCCCATTTCGACAAAAAGCGTCGAATGGACGGGGCACGGAGCTTCCTAGGGAAAACGCGAACGAACCTCCAAGAGCTGTTGCTTCCCGCTCATTTCGACAAACGCCGTCGAATGGACGGGCATGGAGCAACCTAGAGTATAGGACATTTACATGGGAGGGGCCGCGCGGTTACGAGCCGCATTCGTGCATGAAACTGGGTTCCACCCAAAACCATGAAAATGAAACCGCGGATCCCTCGTCCCCTTCCCCTTCACTCAAGTTCAGGGCCAGGGTCCTCGGGATGACAACTTTGGGAGTATGGCAGCGAATTTTCAGGGCAGATCCTTCGACTCCGCTGGTCGCCATTGCGACCAGCTCCGCTCAGGATGACATCGCGTGATTGAGTGAGTTCTCCAGGGAAGTCTTACCGGGAGGCGTCTTATCGCCCCAGGTGAAAGGGGCGAAGGATGAGCCAGGCAAAGGCGATGCCCAGGGCCAGAGCGAGGGCCAGAAGGCCGTAGAGGAGGGGAAGGCTGGGGGCGCGGGAGACCTCCTCTTCCGCAGCCGGCGAAGGCGCAACGGGTTCTTCCAGGCCGGTACGGCTGGGCACGCCACCGGAGTCGCGATCACTCATATTTGAGGGCCTCAACGGGGTCCATCTGGGCGGCACGCGTGGCCGGGACAGTGCCGAAGACGATGCCGACCAGACAGGCGGAGCCAAGTGCAATGAGAATCGACCAGCCGGAAATGGGCGGTTTGTAGCTGGTAAAGAAACGGACCGAGAGCGGGATGGCCAGGCCCACCAATGTGCCCACCAGACCGCCGGCAAGGGAAATGAGGACCGCCTCGGTGAGGAACTGAATCTTGATTTCGCGGTAGGTGGCGCCCAGAGCTTTTCGGATGCCGATCTCGCGGATGCGGGAGCGGACGGTGGCCAGCATGATGTTCATAATGCCGACGCCGCCCACGGCCAGCGTGACGGCGGCCACCAGCACCAGGACGGCGGTGAGGGCGTTGGCGATTTCGGCGGCGGTGGTGAGCAGCTCGGTGAGCGTCTGCGCCCTATAGACCGAGTTGGCGCGATGGCGGGCCTTGATGATGCGTACGACCTCGCGGGCGGCGTCGGGAACCTCGTCCATGCTGCGCATGGAGAAGTAGATCTGGTTCACCTCATTGGTGCCTGTAAAGTAGCGGGCAACGGTGTAGGGGATGAGCAACGTCTCATCCTCGATCTCCGACTGGCCAAAGTCGTTCACCGCCTCCCGGAAGACGCCGATGATGGTGAAGGGGAGGCCGGATAGCTCAAAGGTCTGACCGACGGCGTCGTCGATGCTCCCGTAGCGCTCGCGGGCGAAGGCCTCGCTGACGACGGCGCACTTAATGTGCTCCGTGTCGTCTGTGTCGTCGAAGAAACGTCCGACCGGCACAATCAGATTGCGAATGTTCTGGTATCGCGGGTCAACGCCGAGCACGACCGTGTCCTTGACCACGCCGCCGCCGAAGCTGATGCGGTTGTGCATGGTGAGTACGGGGGAGGAATACATCAGGCCGGGCAGTTCCGCATTGACTGCCTTTTCGTCGTCGTAGGTGAGGAAGTCGTTGTAAAGCACATGCTCGGCTGCACTGGCGCCACCGCCGGCGTATTCCACTTCGACCGAGTTGGTGCCGATCTTCTGGAGGAGTTGAAGAACGTATTGCTTGCCGGTGAGGCCGATGGTGACAACAAGGATGACCGAGGCCGTGCCGATGACCATGCCCAGAGCGGTGAGCGCGAAGCGCATCTTGCTGGCGCGAAAGGTGTCGGCGGCCATGCGAAGAAATTCGCTCATCAGCAATGTTCTGCGCGCGCTGACGAGCGTCTTTTCCATCGTGGCTGGGCGGGCAACTTCCACCGGGTTCATAGAATCGGGCTCGCTTGAGTCAGTGTCGTTTCCGCAGGCTTAAAATCGCTTCGATGCAGGGAACGCGATAAAACGGCGGATCGGCTCCCCGAAGTTGTTCTGCTACCAGATTACGCCAGAAACCGCTTGCGGCCGTGAGCTGATTCACTGAGGGTTTGACTGCCGTCAGGCAGGGGTGTCGTCAGCGGATGCCGCCTTTACTTCGCTCTTCCCCGGCCCCGTTTGAGCTTGCAAGGCTCGCCAGAGGGAGGCGAGCGTTTCAATCGAGAGGGACTCGGCACGGGCCCGGGGATCGACGCCGGCGACAGCATAAGCAGCAGCCGCCGCGGCCGCATCAAAGCCGGCAGCGCGGAGATTGTTGGAGAGGGTCTTGCGTTTTTGCGCGAAGGACTGGCGCACGAAGGCAAGGAAGGCCCGCTGCTCGACGCCCAGTTCGGCAAAGCGTGGAGCAAACTGCCAGCGAAAGACGGTGGAGTGGACCTGTGGAGGCGGCGAAAAGGCCGAGGGCGGCAGCGTGAAGAGCGGCTCCACGGCGCCATAACATTGCGCAGTGACTGAAAGCAGGCCGTAATCGCGGGAGCCGGGCGCGGCCCCCAGGCGATCGGCGACCTCGCGCTGAACCATGAGTACGGCGCGTTCCAGTGCGGAATGGCTGGCGGCCAGCTTGAGCAGGATGGGCGAGGTGATGTAGTAAGGCAGGTTCCCGATGACCAGAAGGCGCTCGCCTGCTTGCGCCGCGGCGGCGGAGAAATCGAAGCGGAGGACATCCTCGGCGATCACCGTGACCCGTTCGGGCGAGAATTGGCTGCCGAGCTGAGCCGCCAGCGCGGGGTCGAGTTCCACGGCCAGAAGATGGCCGGCGCGGGCGGCGAGTACCTCAGTGAGCGCGCCGCGACCAGGTCCAATTTCGACCACAGTTCGATCAGCAAGAGGGCCGAGGGCGTGCACGATGCGCTCTGCGGCTTGTGGGTCGCTGAGGAAGTTTTGGCCGATTTTGGCTTTGGAGGACATCTGCTCTTTCGATCCTACGGCAGGCTCCAGGGGCAAAAGCCGCGCTTCTCTTCGGTCCGTTGCTTTCGGCCCGGCTGAAGCCGTGCCCTGATACAAAATATAGGAAGCCTGGTTGAGCCCTTTAAAACGAGACCCCCAAGCTCGCGAAGCCTTTGCAGGTACTGGAGTAACGAGGCCGACGCTGTTGGCCGCTTGGAGAGTCGCGAATCATGGTAATCTTAGAGCATTGATTAAACCCTAGAGAAGTGATAGACATTCCTAACTTACTTGGGTTTAGAGGGAACTGATAGAGATGGAATACTTAATCGGCTTTATCATCGCCGTCTTTATCGCCCTCACCGGAGTGGGCGCTGGGACCATTACAGTTCCTATCCTGGTTCTGTTCATGAAAGTTCCCGCAGCCACCGCGGTCGGCATTGGACTCATGTTCGCGACCGCCGTCAAGCTGATCCTGGTTCCCTCGCAGATTGCGAGGCGCAACGTGGTCTGGCGCACGCTCGGCTTTATGCTGCTGGGTGGTGCGCCGGGAGTGCTGGTGGGCTCGCTGCTTCTGCAGCATCTGGTGACCAAGGGAGAGACCAACACGCTCAACGCAATCCTGGGCGTGATCCTGGTGAGCACGTCGGGATTTCAGATCTATTCCTTCTTCCGCGCCAAGGAAGGCGATAGCACCCGGCGCGACCGCAGTCCGCTGCTGGCGTGGCTGATGTTCCCAGTCGGCGCCGAGGTAGGTTTCTCTTCGGCGGGAGCCGGCGCGCTGGGCAGCGTGGCGCTGCTGAGCCTGACACCGATCAAGGCGGCTCAGGTGGTAGGCACCGACATCCTTTTCGGCTTCGTGGTTTCGCTCATCGGCTCGGGAGCGCACTGGTTCTCGCACGCTTCAGACCCCGGACTGCTGATCAAGCTGATCATCGGCGGCGTCGTGGGAGCCATTGCGGGCACTCTGCTAAGTACGCGCGTGCCGCGCCGCCAATTGCGCTTCGTCCTGCTGTGCTGGCTATTGATTCTGGGCGTACAGTTCCTGTTCAACAGCTACCAGGTGTGGGCCGCGGGGCGGTGAAGAAGCAGGGGGCAGGGGTCAGGGGTCAGCGATTCCTCCGCGCTCAAAGGATCAGATCCGATCGTCTACTGCGATGCGCTGCCTGCAATTATGGCAATTTGCCGCGTGCTACGCGGAGATCGGCATCGACTGCTGACTTCATCACCCCGCTCTCTGCGAAGAAGCGGACAAGGCTGGCCGAAAGGGGCTCAATGGGCGCGAGGCCCGGTTGCGCTCGGAGACCCGTGCCAGGTTCCGACGCGGCGGGTTCGGCAGCGGGAGCAGTTGAGGCCATGCGCATCTCGCCGGTTCCCTGCGCGTCAAGGATGAGGATGGCGAGTTTGCGGGCCAGTTCCTGCGGAAAGCTCTCCGAAACAAAGACCATGCTGCCGCGGCGGGTAAGGATCACCGGTCCCTCATCGGTTGTGTAGACTTCCTCGATGGTCCCATTGGATATCTCCGACACGGCCTTCTCGGCAGGCTGCACTTTGGAGTATTTGCGGACCAGGCTGCGCGCATAGAGCCGCTCAAAGGCGGCGGCGGAGGCTTCATTCCGCCAGACGGAGAGATAAAAGAAGGCGAGTGACTTTGTGCTGCCCTGCTCGGCCGTGCTCTTGGCGCTGCGCAATTGGCCGGCCCAGTAAATTCCGCCGTTCCAGGCAGGGGTCAGGTCGCTGGAAGCCGAATCTCCGCCGAAGAGCTGAGTGAGGATCTCGACGTCGAGCTCGCCCACCTGGCCGATGTCGTAGGGTCGGTACTCAGCATCGACGAGGGGATGGATATTGGGGAGCAACGGGATGGCCGGTATGTTCTTCTTCTCGTATTGGCGCGGATTGATGATCTCCCAGGTGGAGGTGGGCGGGCGGTCGAGCGCGCCGGCAAAGGCCGCCGTCTGGCCCTGGTCCATCCAGACGTCCTGCTCGAAGCTGAGGCCTTCGCGGTAGGGGAAGAGCATGGACTCGGAGAGCAGCAGCGGCGCGCGGGCCATCACCGGGGAATCCTCTGTGCTGGACATCTGACTGCGAATGGCGTCCATCAATTCGGGATTGTCGACGATGCTCTTGCCCAGGGGCTTGAGCATGTAGTCCATCATCACGGCAGTGGCCTGGCCCTCAGCGACGGCATCGCGCGCGGTGTCCATCTCGTCCCTGGACAAGTGGTCGGTGTCGCCGGCTGCGTCAGTGGAGACGTCGTCAGGGGTTTGATCGTCCCATTTCTCCAGGTCGGAATGCTGATCCTGCAAAGCATGGGTCAGCTCGTGAGCCAGCACGGGCTTTTGCTCTTCGACGCCTACCCAGTCGAGCATATTTACGGTTTTGGTCTTGGTGTCGTAATACGCTTCGATCTGCTCCTTCAACAAGGCCAGCAGAAAGGGCTTCAACTCGAAGTCGCGGTCGAGAAGGCCGAATTTCTTGAGAACGATTTCGTCGCGTTGAAGGCGTTTCGAATCCTCGTCGTCGTTGAATTTCTCCTGCAGATAGCTTTCGACGGCGGCGCGGGTGGTCAACTGCCGCTTGACTGTGCTCTTGATGGGCAAGCCGGTTTCCGTAGAGGAGAACTGGATGAGCTGGTCGACGAGGGCGAAAAGCTCTTTGGCCTGCGCGGGCGTGATTTGAGTGCCGGTCTGCGCGGCCCCGGAAGATTGCCGCGGGGCAGATGACCCGGGAGCGGTGGAAGGCGCCGCTGACTGGGCGGCCGCAGTGGCCGCCAGAGCAAGCGAAAAAGCGCCTGCCCAAACCCACTTGCCCACGGCCCATCCTGAAACTGCCCGTATCTTCATCGATTCTCCCGTCTTTTTGCTGGTTGTGCTGGCTCCCACCCGTATGATCGATCGTCTCACTACAAGGCTATAATCATGGATGCAGTCCTGCGCTGGTTGAGATCGGAAAAAGTGCGCGGGACACTGGAAAAGTATCTCTCATGACGGAACCCGAACTGACTCAGGCCCTCCAGGTCACCGCACTAAGCGTTCTGCTTCAATCCGCGCGCACCCCGCCGGAGATTGTCCCCTATCGAGGCGTTCTGACCCCCAGACAGTTGGACGCGCCGGAGAGAGAAACAGCGGCCCTGGCTCGCGCAGCGGCAATCCACGATCTGGGCTGGCTAAGGCGCGTCGCCGTCCGCGGCGCGGACCGCTTCCGCTGGCTCAGCGGTATGGTGACCAACACGGTCAACGATCTTTTTCCGAACAGCGGCGCATGGAACCTGGTGCTGAATGCGCAGGGGCGAATCCAGGGCGATCTGACGGTGTGGCGGGGCGGGGAGGAAGCCTCGCCGCAGCGGCGTAACCCGGCAGCCGGTGCGCCGAAAAGCCAGGGCAAAGCCGACCAAATGCTGGGAACGCCGTTCGCCGGGGAATCGGAGCTGGAGCTGGAGATCGCAGCCGACCAGATGGATGGCCTGCTGGCCCACCTGAACTTCTTCATCGTGATGGACGATGTGGAGTTGGTTCCACTGGATGAAGAGCCGGTCGGGGAAGCGGGCTCGGAAACCGCCATTGGACTGACCGGGCCGCAGGCCGACGCCGTGCTGGAGCGGGTGGGATTGCCCACCGTGGCGCAGCCCATCGCCGGCACGACGGTGGAATGGAACGGATGGGATCTGAGGATCCTGCGCAATTTTGGCGCACTCGTTCCCCACTACGAGATTTTCGTTCCCTCCGCAGGATTGGCGAAGGTCTGGTCGTGCCTGCGCACGGGTGGCGCGACGCCGGTGGGCTGCGCGGCCCTGGAGCGATTTCGCATCGCGGAGGGAATTCCGGCCTATGGCGTCGACATCGCCGAGCGCGACCTGCCCCAGGAGACCTCTCAACTGCGCGCCCTGCACTTCAACAAAGGCTGCTACCTGGGCCAGGAGATCGTGGAGCGGATCCGCTCGCGAGGGGCGGTGCACAGGCACCTGCGGCACCTGGAGCTTTCAGGACCCGTGCCGGCAGCAGGCACCGAGCTAACTGCGAAGGACGGCAAGGCGGCAGGGCAAATCACAAGCGCGGCGGAGCTGGGGTTGGAGCGAGAGAGCAGGACCTTTGCGCTGGCCATGGTGCGCACCGAGGCCGAAACGGGTGAGCCGGAACTGCATTACCGGGTTGGAGAAGCTGAGGGAACTGCCCGGATTCTGGCGACGCCTCCAAAGCTGTAAGCGAGGTTTCCCAGGTCAAGGGAATCGAGGCCTGTGCCCCACGGACCAGGCCTTAGTTATTAGCTTGTCCCTGGCGAGGAGAGTGAGGTGGTCTCCCAGGTCCCTCCGCCGCGGCGGACGGGACCCTCCACCCCACGGACAAAGACCTGTCTGTCGGGACCCAGGACCTGGGGTACCCGGATGTGGTGGTGGTGGCGCGAATAAAATCTTAAGTGGAGCGTACTGAGAAAAAACAATGAGTGAAACCCCTAAGTTCGAAATAGTTGACCGCCGCAGGATGAAGGCGGAGGAAGAAAAGGAGAGCCAGCATGCGGAGGCTCCCACAGCCACGCCGGAGAAGGAACCTGCGCAGAAGCCAGGGCTCGAGGCGGCGGAGCAGGCAGCGGGACCGAGGCTTGTGGAAAAGGAAGAGAAGCGCGCGGAGGCCGCGCCGGAGCCCGCCCACGCCGCGGCCATGCCGGAGTTGCCGCAGGCGCCCACGGCGGAAGAGGCCAGCGACCAGCAAAAGGCCTATACGGCCTCGGCGCAGCGGCTGGAAGACCTGATCCGGGCGCAAAACCCGGCCGCGGGCGCTCCGCCGCAAATGAGCTTTGACCACCTAGTGCAGCAGCTTTACCTGACCGCGCTATTTCAAATGGGCGCGGGCGCACCGGAGGGCCAGCGCGCACAGGTGGACATTCTGGGTGCGCGCAACACCATCGATCTGCTTGGAATTCTGGGGGAAAAGACCCGAGGCAATTTGACCGAGGCTGAGGATCGCAATCTGCAGACGGCGCTGTTCGATGCTCGCATGGGATTTCTGGAATTGACCAGCATGATCAGCGTGAGGGGTGTTGGAGCGCCGCCCCCTCCCGGCCGTAGCTAGAGAGACGGCCGGGGATGCGTGGAGAGCTGACATTTCTAGGGACGGGAACCTCGATGGGAGTGCCCACGCTGGGTTGCAGGTGCGCGGTTTGCACTTCGGCCGATCCCCACGACCGCAGGCTTCGGCCCTCGGCGTTGGTGCGGTGGCGCGACGAGGACCAAGGGCGCGAGCGCGCTGTGGTGATCGACACCGGACCGGATTTCCGGGAGCAGGCGCTGCGCGCCGAGCTCACTCGCGTTGACGCCGTGCTGTACACGCACTCCCACGCCGACCACATCCTGGGCATGGACGACCTGAGGCCGCTGAGCTTCGCGGCCGCTCGCGAAAGCGGGCCAATTCCGCTCTACGCAGCCGAAGAGACGGTACGAGTTCTGAAGCGGATCTACGACTACACGTTTTCACCGCACTCCACTTATCCAAATCGCGCGCGGGTGGAGCTGAGGCCGCTCGAGGAATGCACTCGGATACATGGCGTGGAATTTCAGCGCGTGCCGGTGATTCACGGCGACCAGGTGATCGACGGATTCCGCTTCGGCAACGCAGCGTACCTGACGGATGTGAGCGGAATTCCAGACGCCAGCTTCGATCTGCTGGAAGGGCTGGACCATCTCGTGCTCTCGGCGCTGCGCTACAAGCCGCATCCAAGCCACGCAACAGTAGATCAGGCGATTGGATGGGCGCGCCGAACGGGAGCGCGGCAGACATGGCTGACTCATATCGCCCACGAGTTGAGCCATGAAGCCGCCAATCAGGCGCTGCCAGAGGGCGTGCAACTGGCTTATGACGGGTTGAGCGTGCCCGTGGGCTTATGAGCGGCGTGGCCATTCCGGTCTTCCGCTCGGCCGCGGAGGTGCCGGCGGATTTTGGGCCGACAGTGGCCGCCATCGGCAACTTCGACGGCGTGCATCTGGGGCATCGCGCGATTCTGGAGGCTGCGAAGAAGGAAGCGCGAACTCTTGGCGTGCGATCGGTAGCCGTGACGTTCCATCCTCATCCGGAGCAGGTTCTGCGCCCGGAGCGCGCGCCTAAACTGCTGACTCCGCTGCTCGAGGAGCGGATACGGCTGCTCTCCTGCACGGGCGTGGACGCGATTCTGCTTCTCAATTTCGACGAGGCGCTGGCGAATGTCGAGGCATGGGAGTTTGCCAGGCGCGTTTTGAAGGAGGCGCTGAAGGTGCGCGCTGTCCACGAGGGGCGCAGCTTCCGCTTCGGGCATGGAGCGCGCGCCGGGGTGAAGGAGATGGCGGCCATGGGCGCCGAGATGGGCTTCAGGGTCCATGTGCACCATGCTCTGCGCGTGCATGGGTTGGAGATTTCAAGCTCAGCGGTGCGGGCAGCGGTGGCCGCAGGCGATGTGCGGCGGGCGCGCTGGATGCTGGGCCGAACCTTTTGCGTGCTCTCAACGCAGGCACGCGGCCGGGGCGTAGGAACGCGCCTGCTGGTGCCTACGGTAAATCTGGCGGCCTACGAGGGTCTGCTGCCGGGCCACGGCGTCTACGTAACGAGAATTGGCATCGCCGGGCGCCGCTTCCTTGCGGTGACCAACGTCGGCGAGCGGCCCACCTTCGAGGGCGTTGGCTTCGGCGTGGAAACGCACATTCTCAACTTCGAGCCCATTGAAATGGATGACATCACGCCGGTCGAGCTCGAATTTCTCATGCGCCTGCGCGGCGAGCAGAAGTTCTCATCGCACGATGCGCTGAAGGAGCAGATCCTGAAGGATGTAGCGCGGGCAAAGCGATTTTTCCGGCTGGCGAAGGACTGCTGAAGCCAAGCGAACTCTAACTTCGCCTGGCCATTCGGGACCTTTTCTCGCGCCGCCCCTCCGGGGCTGCGATCCGGAACTGTGCGCCCTACCCCAGGACTGCGTTCGCTGCGGCGAACTTGTCCTGGGCTAACTTCACATGGCCCCTCCGGGGCCGGTTGTTCGCGCCGCCCCTCCGGGGCTGGTATTTCATGCCTCCATTTCACCTGACTCGTCCGGGCCGGAACGCTCGTCAGCACATTTTCAGTCAGATTGCTTACAGTCCCCAGAGGCTTCGGTGGTCTCCCGCCCTTGCGCCAGAAAAAAAGCGCAAGGACGGGGCACGGGTGCATTTTTCGACACTTGAACGAAGATGTTCTAGCGCTTCATCGGCTCCAGAAGCGGCGCGACAGGAGCTGCCCCCTCAATGGAGGGCAGGAATCGCGGCGTCACTCTGGCCCTGGTTGCCTGCTCGTAGGCATAGCCGTAGCCGAGAAGGCGCGCTTCGCTCCAGGCCGGGCCAACAAAAGACAGGCCGACAGGAAGACCCATCACCCCTCCCATGGGGACGGTCAGATGCGGATAGCCTGCTACCGCCGGCAGGCTTCCCGCCGAAAAGCCGGTGTTGGGATCGCCATTCACCGCATCGATCATCCAGGCGGGGGGCATCGTTGGGAAGACCAGCGCATCGAGGTGGTCCTTTGCAAGGACCGCGTCGATGCCGTCGGGCCCGGCGATGCGCAGCGACGTGGCGCGCGCCTCCTTATAGGCGGGGTCATCGAGCCCCTTCGTCGCCTCGGACTTGATGAACAAATCCTGCCCGAAGAGACTGAGCTCGCGGTCCGCATGAGCTTCATCGAATGCGATCACATCGGAGAGCGAGCGTGTCTTCACCGCTGCCGGCGCGGTCGCAAGATAAGCGTTCAGATCCGCCTTGAGCTCGACTTCGAGCACGAGCAGCTCTGCATCGCCGATTTTTTCGCGGTCTTTCCATTCGGTCACGTCCACAAGGACTGCGCCCTGCGCCTTGAGCACAGTGAGGGCCTGCTCAAAAACTTTGTCGGTGGCGGCTGACTGGCCGGTTGCAAAGCGAAGCACGCCGAACCGGGCGCCCTTGAGCGCGTCCGGTTTCAGCGCGGCGAGATAGTCAGAGATGTGCGAGCCGGCATCCTTGGTTGCCGGATCGGCAGCGTCAGTGCCGGCGATCGCAGTGAGGACCCGAGCCGCGGTCGCCACATCGACGGCGATGGGGCCGGCTGTGTCCTGGCTGTGGCTGATGGGGACGATGCGGCTGCGGCTCACGAGGCCGACGGTGGGCTTCAAGCCCACGACGCCGTTCATCGCCGCCGGACAGGTGATGGATCCGTCTGTCTCGGTTCCGATGGCGGCATCTACTTCGCCTGCCGCCACTGCCGCAGCGCTGCCCGACGAGGAGCCGCAGGGATTGCGGTCGAGCGCGAAGGGGTTGCGGGTCTGGCCGCCCACGGCGCTCCATCCGGAGATGGAGGCGCTCGAGCGGATGTTTGCCCATTCGGACAGGTTTGTCTTGCCGAGGATTACAGCGTCTGAGGCGCGCAACCGCGCCACCAGCGGCGCGTCGCGATGGGTGACGTTGCCGACGAGCGCCATGCTGCCGGCTGTGGTCGGCAGCGGCCCGTCGGCCTCAATGTTGTCTTTGATCAGAATCGCGTAGCCGTAGAGCAGCCCGCGCGCGCCGCTGCGGCGGTCGATGGCGCGAGCCTGATCGAGCGCGGTGGGATCGAGAGCCATGATGGCGTGGATCTTTGGATCGGTCGCCTGCACCTTGGCGATGGCCGCCCTGGTTGCGGCTTCGGCCTTCTGGGCTGCGCTGGTGCGGGCGCACGGAACGGCGGCTAATGTCGCGGTGAGGAAGAGGGTCGCGAGATTCTGTGTTTTGCTCATCCCTTGATTTTAAGAGCGGTTGGAGTCAGGAGTCAGCAAGCCAGCCGGTTAGCGGGTCAGCAAGCCAGCGAATCAGCCAGTCAGCGAATCCAAACGCATCGCGGGCCGCACCGGTGAGGGTGCGGCCCGCAGATTGGTACTGTTGCTTTGGCTGAGCTGAGCTTAGATGCCTGGGCCGCCGCCTCCACCGCCGCCGCCTCCACCGCCGCCGCCCATGCCACCGCCGCCGCCGCCGCCACCCATGCCGCCGCCACCTCCGCCGCCGCTATCCATGCCGCCGCCGCCGGCTGTCGCCGCCACGTACTGGAAATCCCTGGCTTCCTGCTGCAGGTCCTGCAGGTGCTTGGCTGCCCAGCTGTTATAGGAGGTTCTCTGATCGCTGGTGATGAGGGCATTGATCTGCTTAAGGGCATCGGTGCGGATAGAAATCAGCTTGGAATGGGCCGCATTCGCCAGCTTCACCTTGAGCTGAGAGGCAGACGAGCCGGAAGCAGTACTGGCCTGCATGCCGGGAGCCCCGCCTCCCCCGGGAGGTCCACCGGCCTGTCCGCCGGGTCCCCCGGCCTGACCGCCAGGTCCTCCGCCCTGCCCGCCGGGTCTGCCGGCCTGACCTCCGGGTTGCCCGCCTTGTCCACCGGGTCCACCGGCCTGAGGGGCGGATGCAGCGGCAGACGATGCAGTGCTTGTCTGGCTGTTCAGGAGCGGAACGTCGAGGTCGCTCGCCGACGCGCCTTTCTTTTTGCTAAAGGCGTCAATGGCCTTGAGCCCGTCCTTGTACTGCTGAATGAGGTCTGTAACCTGCTGGTTCCGGGCGGTGAGAATGTCGCGAACCTTGCTCTGCTGATCGTCGGTGAGCGACATCGACTTGGCGTATTGTTTCAGGTCCTTGTCAACGCTGTTGACATGGGGCATTTGCACGAGCATCGAGGAGTTGTCCATTCCGCCCATGCCTCCGGCGCCTCCCTGGTCTCCTCCTCCGCCGCCCATGCCACCGCCGCCGCCCATACCACCGCCACCACCCATGCCACCGCCACCGCCGCCACCGCCGCCACCGCCCTGGGCCCAGGCCGCTCCAGCCAGAACCACCGACAGGCAGACCATTAACAGCGCCCCCCGAACCATTGCACGAATCCATCCACGATCTGTCATGCGAAATCCTCTCTCGACCGCCAGAAATTTGTCAAAACTGAATTGGCTATATTTCTTTGACTAGGATAACCTGTTCCGGTTAGGGCCGCGGGGCCGTTTTTTGGCACCCGTCGCTCAGGGTTCGGCGGTGACAGAACAGGTTTTTTGAAAAATGCCGCTCGCAAGCACGCCGGGAAGCCGGAGGCCGAGAGGTATTCTGTCGGCATGACCCTTTCCGCAGCCGTGCCCGCGGGTCCAGCCGCAGTCTTCCTCGATCGCGACGGCGTCGTCAACCGCAAGGCTCCGGAAGGTTCGTTTATCTCTTCCTGGGACGATTTCCACGTCCTCCCCGGCGTTCCTCAAGCTATTTTGCGCCTTAACCGCGCCGGCGTGCCTGTGATTGTTGTCTCCAACCAGCGCGGCATCGCCCTCGGACTTTATTCCGCCTCCCAGGTCGATTCCGTTCACCAGTGCTTCCAGCAATTGCTCGCCTCCAGCGGCGCTCACATCGACGCTTTCTTTGTCTGTCCGCACGACGCCGGCCGCTGCGACTGCCGCAAACCGCTTCCCGGACTTTTTTTGCAGGCTGCGGCCCGGTTTCAGGGTCTCAATGCCTCTCAATGCGTGATGGTGGGCGACGCCCTCGTCGACATGGAATTCGGCCGCCGTCTGGGCATGACGACGATCCTCGTTGAAAGCGACCTGAGTCTCCAGATTCCCGGGGCCCGGCAAGCCGCCGAGTTGGCCGCCCTCCGCTGCGCCTCGCTCTCTGAGGCCGTCGATCTCATCCTGGGCCGCGAGCCGGCAAAGAGGTTCAGCTCTTAGAGAATCGGTATTGAACCGCCCGCGGGCAGGGATGCCCGCGGTACAGCCAGCCAGGAGGCCAGCGGTACATTTCCAGTGGGTACACCTCGGAGCTCTCGCTAACTCGCTAACCCGCTGACTCGCGGACTCGCTACCAGCTGTGCAGCCACTCCTCATCGCGCCCGATGCGCACAGGCGTGTGGAAGAGTTCGCTCAACCGCACTTCGGTCAGAAGTTCCGATCGCGATCCGTCTGCCACCACCCGCCCCTCGCGCATGAGAATGATGCGCTCGATCTCCGGCAGAATGTCGCTGAGGTGGTGCGTGACCATCACCAGCCCGGTTCCCTCTTGTGCCAGCCTGCGCAGCGTCTCGCGCAGCTCCCGCTGCGCCGCCAGGTCGAGCGCGTTCATGGGCTCGTCAAGCAGCAGTTGTTTGGGCCGGTGAACCAGCGCCCGCGCGATCAGAATCCTCCGCTTCTCCCCTGCCGACATCGTGCCCACCATTTGCCCGGCCAGGCGCGTAGCTTCCATTCGCTCCAGGGCTTCCCTTGCCCGCTCTCGCATTTCATCGGTCACGTGCAGATTTGGCCACAGCGTCGAGGCGGAAAAGAACCCTGCAATCACCGCGTCAAGCCCGGTCGTCACCGCCGTCCGCTCCCCCGGCAGCTCCGCCCCTACCACCCCGAAGTGCTGTCGAAGCTCCCCAAGGTCCCATCGCTCCCGGCCGAAAATCCGTACCCGCATCCCCGGTCTCACGATGGGATAAATCTGGCAGTTCATTGTAAGAATCAGCGTCGATTTTCCGCATCCGTTCGGGCCCAGGATGGCCACGTGCTCCCCCGCCCGGATGGTCAGATTCAGGTCCTTCAGGATTACGCGCTCTCCGCGCGCCACGTTCACGTGCCGCAGTTCGAAAGCAAAACCAGAGTCGGCGCATCCCGAAGCCGTTGCACCCAAGTCGACGCGACCAACATGGAGCGGCGACCCCGATTCCAAGCCAGACACGGCACAGGAACTCTGGTTTTGCCGTAGGAACTCCGGTTGCGTCAATCGGGTCTTCTGCTTTCTCGTCTCGCCGCCTCTACTTGAATGCTCGGAACACCTGGAACCTTTCACACTGTCCCCTATCACCTAAAACCTGAAGCCTGCTCCCTAGCAGCTTATGTCCATTCACAGAGCCTCTACTCGACCGTCACCTGGTTCTTGCCGCGGGCCTTGCTCAGGTACATCAGCCGGTCAGCCCGCCGGACCAGATCGTCGGCGCCTTCCCCAACGCCGCGGAGAGCCGCACCCACCGAAACAGATGCCGTGTGGAGCTTGCCCTCTTTGTCAGGAATCGAGATTTGCCGCACCTGCTCGGCGCTTCGCTCGGCCAACTGCACAAGACTCTCTCCATTCACACCCCGGACAATGGCCAGGAATTCGTCGCCTCCCCACCGCCCTACTGTATCGGTGGGCCGCAACGAACTGCTCAGTGCCAGCGCCAGATGCTTCAGAACCTGGTCCCCGAAAGAGTGGCCCAAGGTGTCGTTGATCCCCTTTAGATTATCGAGATCCACCATCAACACCCCGACCGCATCTATGTGCGCCTCGAACTCTGTCAGCGCGGTCTGCAGCGTGATCTCCAGGTACCGCCGGTTTGGGAGTTCCGTCAGGTGATCTAAAAACGCCAGCCGCTGCATGACTGCGACCCTGCGTCGCTCCTCGTTGCCCGCCGTGTCGTCGGAAAAGATCTCGACAGCCCCCACGATTTTTCCGTCCGCTCCGCGAATCGGCTGCACCCGCACCCAGATCGGGACCCTTTTTCCCTGCTTGTTGCGCAGAAACATATACGCCTCGTGTTGCGCTCCGTCCTTGATGCTGACCGACAGCGGGCATTGACCCCTGCACAACTCCCGCCCTGAGGGATCCATGTGGCAAAGAATGCCGTCCTGGCATCGCCTGCCCACGACTTCCCCAGCCTCGTAGCCCGTGAGCCGGCGCGCCCCTTCGTTCCAGTAGTGGATTCGCCGCTCCCGGTCCACAAAGTAGACACCGTCGCTCAGGTTATCCAGAAGCTCCTGGTAGAAGCCTGGAACGGTCTGCGTAAGCGGATTGCCGGCCGCTTTATTTTTCTCGTCTGCTTCCATCGTCGCTCAGCCTCTTTCCATCATTCGAAGACTTCTGCGCGCGATCGCCCAATCGTTTGATTCAGCGACTCTCTTAACGATACCTGTACCGCAGGCGCCTCCGTCCCAGCGTGCTCCTTTCCTGACCTTTTCGCCCACAACTTGCCCGCTCGCCGGCCTGCTACATTGAAAGAGGTTAACCCATGAACGACATCCCTGAGATTCTCATCCCCCGCGGTTTCCGTTTCGGCGCAGGTAAAGCCGGCCTCAAGGCCAGCGGCCGCGACGATTTCGCCCTCATCGTTGCCGACGGTCCCGCTTCGGCCGCTGCCGTTTTCACTTCCAACCTCGTCTCCGCCGCACCGCTTCAGGTCGACAAGGAACACCTTGACAGCCTCCGGCGGTTTCGTCCGCGTAGTCGCCATCAACGCCGGCAACGCCAACTGCGCCGCTGGGCAGGCGGGTCTCGATGCCGCCCGCGCGGTTTGCGACGCTGCCGCCCGGGTCTTTGGCTGCCCCGCCGAGCAGGTATTTCCCTCTTCCACCGGCGTCATTGGCGTTCCCCTGCCCGCGGAGAAGATCATTGCCATTCTGCCCGCGCTTTCCGGCTCTATCGGCTCCGCCCCGGACGATTTCCTGGCTGCAGCCCGCGCCATCCTTACCACCGACACCGTCGAGAAAACCGCCTTCGCCGGCCTCGCCCTGCCTGCGCCGGACGGTTCTCTGCGCCAGGTCCGCATCGGCGGATTCGCCAAGGGCGCCGGCATGATTTATCCCCGGCTCGTGCCCCACGCCACCATGCTCGTCTACATCCTCACCGATGCGGCCATCGATCCCGGCGCTCTCCGCGGCTTTCTCGTTCCGGCCGTCGAACCCAGCTTCAACCGCATCTCTGTCGATGGCGACACCTCGACCAACGATACCGTCCTTCTGCTTGCCTCGGGCTCGAGCGGCGTCACTCTTGAAGCGGGCAATCCGACCTTCGCCCAGGCTCTCACTGAGATCTGTTCCTCGCTCGCGCGCCAGGTGGTCGGCGACGGCGAAGGCATCACTCACGTGGTCGAGCTTTCCATCCGGGGAGCCGCAAACGACGCCGACGCCCTGCTTGTTGCCAAAGCCATCGCTCATTCTCCGCTCGTCAAGACCGCATGGGCCGGCTGCGATCCCAACTGGGGCCGCCTGGCCGCCGCCATCGGCTACTCCGGCGCGCTCGTCGATCCCAACCGCATCGACATTTCCTTCGGCGCGCTCCCCGTCTGCCGCAATGGTGGCCGCGCCCCCGGTTACAACGAGGAAACCGCTCACAGCTACCTTACTCAGCGTGAGTTTTCCATTTCCATCGATCTCCACCAGGGCCCGGGCTGCTGTACCTTCTGGACCACCGACCTCACCGCCGATTACGTCCACATCAACGCCGACTACTCGAGCTAGCGGGTCAGCGGGTCAGCGAGCTAGCGAGAGGGGTGGGTGGGCGATGGTGGTTCCCACCCGGCGCTTTGCGCAGGATGGGGCATCCAGCAATGTCACCCGCGGGCAAGGATACCCGCAGGACAGCCGGTCAGGAGACCGGCGCTACATTTCGGCAGTGCAACCACCGCACACCTCATAATGAAATAGATCGCGAACTCTTCTTCCCGGAGGCCTTATGAATCTCGAACCAAACGCCCACGCGCAAAAGCTCGATCAACTCGCCCAGGTCGCTATCCAGGTCGGTCTCAACCTCCAGCCCGGCCAGCAACTGGTGATGACCGCCCCGCTCGATGCGCTGCCGCTGGCGCGCCGCATTACCGAGCAGGCCTATCGCGCCGGCGCTTCCCTGGTCACCACGCTCTTCAGCGACGACGAATCCACACTCATGCGCTATCGCTTCGCTCCCCCGTCGAGCTTCGATCTGGCCGCCGGCTGGCTCTACGAAGGCATGGCCGCTGCCTTCAAGAGCGGCGCCGCCCGCCTGGCCATCGCAGGCGCCAATCCCAATCTGCTCTCTCGCTGAAGATCCCGACAAGGTCGGCCGCGCCAACCGCGCTGTCTCTGAGGCTTATCGCCCCGCGCTCGAACTGATCACCCGCCACGAAATCAACTGGACCATCGTTGCCGCGGCCACGCCGCCCTGGGCAGCGGCTATGTTCCCCTCCAATCCTCCCGATGAGGCGCTCGCCAAGCTCTGGGATCTCATCTTCTCGACTACTCGCATCGACGTTTCCGATCCCGTCGCCGCCTGGAAGGCCCACGACGCCGATCTCCAGAGATGCGCCGCACGCCTGAACGAAAAGCGCTACTCGACACTCCTTTACCGCGGTCCCGGAACCGACTTCCGGCTCGGCCTGGCCGACGATCATCTCTGGCTCGGCGGCGGCACCACATCCGGCAACGGCGTCTACTGCATCCCCAACATGCCGACGGAAGAGGTCTTCTCCGCTCCTCACAAAGACCGCGCCGACGGCTTCGTGACCGCCTCAAAGCCTCTCTCCCATCAGGGCACCATGATCGAGGGCATCCGGGTCAAATTCGAGGCGGGCCGCATTGTCGAAGCCCGCGCCACTCGCGGCCAGGAGGTGCTCGAGAAGCTTATCTCCACCGACGACGGCGCGCGCCGCCTCGGCGAAGTCGCTCTCGTTCCCCACTCCTCGCCAATCGCTTCGAGCGGCTTCGTTTTTCTCAATACTCTTTTTGACGAGAACGCCGCCTCCCACATCGCGCTCGGCCAGTCCTACTCCTCCTGCCTGCGCGACGGAGAAAAGCTCTCCCCGGCGGAGCTCGCCGCCCGCGGCGCCAACTCCAGCCTCATCCATGTCGACTGGATGATCGGTTCTGCCGAGCTCGACATCGACGCCATCACCCCCTCGGGCGCCATCGAGCCGCTGATGCGCCGCGGCGAATGGGCCTGGTAGCAAGAAGCCATCGCCGCGTGCCTTTGTACCGCCGGTCTCCTGACCGGCTGTCCTGCGGGCATCCTTGCCCGCAGAGGCCCCCTGCTTTAGCCCTTCTATAACACCGCCCCGGTGCGTATAATTGCCGCGTTCTTGAAAACAGCTTGGGAAATCCCCGGTTTCACCTGCGGATAGCCGACGGTGGGCGGGCGGCAGCAGTAGGCCCGCGCCCCGTTTGGGCGAAAGCCTGCAACACAAACCGGGATCGCGAAAAGGAGAGAAACCGTGGAAAGAATCAAATCACTCATTGGAAGAAGGCAGTTCCTGATTGTCGGCGGCGCGGCGTCTACGCTGGTGCTGGCTCGTGAAGCCGAGGCCGCCGGGAAAACGGCCACAACAGGCTGTGACGCAAACCAACCCACGACAATCAAAGGTCTCAACGTAGAGAAACCGGTGCATACGCGGTCCCAGGCGTCTTCGGTCGCCGCCGCCGCCCCAGGCGCAGCCCCTTTTCCAGGCGCTGCCGCTCCAGGCGGAGCCGCTCCAGGCGGCGCTGCTCCCGGTGCCGCACCGAGCGCCGCGGACGGAGGCCCACCCACTACGTCGATGACTGCTATCCCGGCCATCCGCGTCGTGGACGGCAAGTACCTCGCTGAAAAGTCGACTCCCAGCGCCGTCAGCGCGGGCAAGGTCACGGACAATTACTCGAAGGACGCCAAGATCAGCGCAAAAACCGCCGACGTGGGCGGAGTCTACGCCACGGGCATGGGCACGGAGTACATTCTGGCCGACGCCACCATCGTTGTGGACGGCGACGGCCCAATGGGCCTGGGCGGGCCCAACGGCGGCGCCGGGGCCGACGATCACGCCACCATGATTATCCGCAACTGCAACATCACCACTACCGGCACGTGGCGCACGGCCACCTCGGTGCAGAATTACGGCGTGCTCAAGGTCTACAACTCGACGCTGAAGGCCAACGGCGTTCCCTTTACGCCCAACTTCGCGGCCACCGGACAGAAGACGCAACTCGAAATCGACGGCAACAGCCGCTGTCACGTCACGCTGAGCAACTCTTCCAGCTATTTCTACTACTCGACGATCATCGCCGAGGGCTGGGCAGCGCTGTCGACCGACAGCTCCGACGGCTTCGTCTACCTCGAAGCGAACGACTGCACGGTCAAGACCCTCACCGCCGGCTATGGGACTTACGCTGACGGAAGCTGCCACAACGTGCTGAACCGCTGCACCTTCGACGTGGCGGGCATGGCGGGCATCATGGCCGGCGAATCGGACATTACCTTCACCGAGCCCAAGGCCAAATGCGGCTCCTACCTTGCGCTGATCCACAACATCTTCGATCCCTACGAAGTGGGCACGCTGAAGGTCATCGGCGGCGAAGTCCAGACCAAGAAAGCCGCTGTCCTCGTCAAGAGCGCCAACGCCGACATCCTGCTCGATGGCGCCAAGATCAAGTCCGAGATCGGCGTGCTGATCAGATCCACCATGAGCGTCGATCCGAATGCCGCCAAGGCCGCCAAGACCAAGGGCATGAATGTCTACGGCATCCACGCCATATTGAAGGACATGGACGTGGCCGGCGACATTGTCCACGAGGACAAGGAAAACCGGGGCATGACGATCTACCTTGAGGCAACCACGCTGAAAGGCGCTATCAAGGACGCCTCAATCAAACTGAACCGCCTGAGCAAGTGGACGGCCACGGCCGATTCCAACGTAAACCTCATCGGCGACGTCGAGGTTTCGCAGATCGACGCCCCGGCCGGTGTCACCATTACAGCCGTCGCCGGCCAGAGCGGAACTTACAAGCTGGCAAGCTGCGGCACGCTGGTCTTGAAGACAGCTTGATAAGTCAGTGGTATCCCAGGTCTCGCGAGGTGGACGAGACCTGGGGCACCCGGCATCCGGCCCTGTCATCCTGGGACCCGTTTGGCCCGTTCTCCGGGCCAAGCGGAGTCGAAGGATCTGCGGTTGTTCATCGAGCGGCTTTTGATTCGGACTCGCGCTCCTGAACCGCCTGAGCAAAATCATTCTCCCTCCCACCACCAGACTCTGCGAGCAAAGGAGAGAAGCCATGGAAAGCATCAAGTCACTCATAGGAAGAAGACAGTTTTTGATCGCCGGCGGAGCAGCGTCCACGCTGGCTCTGGCAGGTAAAGCCGAGGCCGCTGAACATGCACCCGCTGCGGCCTGCGGCGCGAACCAGCCGCCGACGATCAAAGGGCTTGCGGTGGAAAAGCCCGCGCACCCACCGTATAAGTCGAGCGAGCGGACATTACGAGAGATAACTGCCCCTGGGGCGCGGACCGAGGGTGTTCCAGGCGCTGCGTCAGCGCTTGCGCCTGCGAAAGCAGTTCCCGCCGTCTACGTCGGCGACAGCAAGTATTTAGCGGAGAAATCCAGTACCAGTGCGGTGAGCGGGGGCAAGGTCGAAGACAGGTTCGCGAAGGACGCCAAAATCAGCGCCGGCAGCGCGGATATTGGCGGCGTCTACGCCACGGGCATGGGCACCGAGTACATCCTTGCCGATGCCAATATCGACCTATCAGGCGATAGCACCGGACTGGGAGGCCCCAACAGCGGAGCCGCGGTGGACGAGCATGCCACGCTGATCATCAAAAACTGCACGATTACCACCAACGGGCAAAACCGAAACGCCACCTCCGCGCAGAACTACAGCACGCTGAAGGTTTATAACTCCACACTGAAGGCCAACGGCGTACCCTTTACGCCCGATTTCACCAAGGGCGGGGTCAGCCCCGGGCAGAAGACGCAGATGGAAGTCGACGGCAACTGCCGCGGGCACGTTACGCTGAGCAATTCCTCGAGCTACTTCTACTACTCGACGATCATCGCCGGGGGATGGGGCGCGCTGTCCACCGACATTTCCGAGGGATTCGTTTATCTCGAAGCGAACAACTGCACGGTGAAGACGATCACCAGCGGCTACGGAACCTATGCCGACCCGGGCTGCCACAACGTCTTCAACTGCTGCGACTTCGACGTGGCGGCGATGGCCGGCATCATCGCCGGCGAGGGCGACATTGCCTTTCACGATACCAAGGCGAAGTGCGCCTCCTATTTTGTCCTGTTCCACAATATATCGGACGCCACCAATGTCGGCACGCTCAAAGTGACGGGAGGCGAGATCGCCACCGGGAAGGCCGCTATCCGGGTGAAGAGCGCCAACGCCGAGATCGTGATTGATGGCGCAAAGATCAAATCCGCAAGCGGTGTTTTGCTTGAGTCCCTGGTCACGGTCGATCCCAACGCCGCAAAATCCGCCCATCCCAAGGGCCAGGTTTACGGCATTCACGCGACGCTCAAAAACATGGACCTCGAAGGCGACATCGTGCACACCGAGGACAAGGAAAACCGCGGCATGACGATCTACCTCGAGGCGACCACGCTCAAGGGCGCCGTCAAGGACGCGTCGATCAAGCTGAACCGCCTCAGTAAGTGGTTCGCAACCAAAGACTCCAACGTGACGATCATCGGCGACGTCGAGGTCTCCCAGATCGACGCCCCCGCCGGAGTCACCATCACCGCCGTTGCCGCCCAAAGCGGAACTTATAAGCTGGCAAGCTGCGGGACGCTGGTGCTGAAGACGGCCTGAGGGCTGTCTCCTCCGCTCTGTCATTCTGAGACCCGTTTGGCCGAATCTTCGGCCAAACGCGGTCGAAGGATCTTTGTCCCGAAGTAGTATTCTGAGACGTCCAGGGAAACATCTCAAAGCATTCAACTCTTGAAAGGGAATATCAATGCGTAAAAACCTGTTCGCAGCTCTTCCGGTTTTGGTTCTGGCTATGAGTATGACAATAATGGCGCAAGAAGGCCCGCGAGGCCAGGCTTCCGCCCAGCAAGGCGGCGGTCATGAGGCCAATCCCAACGACCCCGCACTGGACGTCACGCCGTTTTGGAATGCGGTCGATACCAACCATGACGGCATAATCACCAAGGAGGAATGGTTGGCGGCCGGGTTGCCCGAAGCCGATTGGGCCCACTTCGATCAAGACGACAAGGACGGAAAGGGCATTAAGAAGGCGGATTTCGCCAAAATGCCGCATTACAGGACGGGCATGGATACCAACCATGACGGCACGATGACGTTGGAAAAGTTCAAGGCCTTCCTGGCGAAACACGCCAAAGAGGCCGCCGCCGGCAAAGCCGGAGGTGGTGCAACTGGTGGCGGTGCACCTGCAGGTGGCAGCTCCCCCCAGGGCGGTCCCCCTCAAGGTGGCACTCCCCAGCAGTAGGGGCATTCTCTCAAACGGCGGGTGGCGCTGGTCTTGGAGATGATGGTTCCGCCTGTCGTGCTGGGGCCATCGTTCCCTGAAGCCTCGTCTGCCCCAATCGAACTTCCATCCAGTCCTTTCCCTGCGCTAAGATCGATCCGTACGCCATGAGCAGGCTATCTTCCATTGCCGTCTTCCCGCTCAAGCGCTTCCGCCACGGCCGCCACGACCGTGGACGGCGCTCACGGCCCTGATTAATCTATTTCTGTCGAAGTTTTCTACCCGATCCGTCGCTCAAAGCGTCGCGCGGGCCTGTGCTGAGACCGGCCCGGAGTCCTGGCCAGCCGGAAAGCCGGTCAGAACTAGTAAGAAAATCCGCCCCAGGAAACGAATCCTGTGCGGAAGAAAGGATTTCCCCGATGAACAGTTTCGAAAGCCGCGCCGTGCTCAACTCCGGCAGCCGCTCCTACACGATCTATCGCCTTCCGGCGCTCGCCCAGCGCGGCTTCAACCTGAGCCGCCTGCCCTTTAGCCTGAAGATTCTGCTCGAAAACCTGCTGCGCCGCGAGGATGGCGTGAACGTGACGGGGGCCGACATTGAGTTCCTGGCGCAGTGGGACCCGAAGGCCGAGCCGAGCCGCGAAATCGCCTACATGCCGGCCCGCGTGCTGATGCAGGACTTCACCGGCGTGCCCGCCATGGTAGACCTCGGGGCGATGCGCGACGCCATCAAGACGCTTGGCGGCGACCCGGAGCGCGTGAATCCGCTGATCCCTGCCGAGCTCGTGATCGACCACTCGGTGCAGGTGGACGAGTACGGAACTTCCCACGCCTACGACGCGAATTCGCTGCTCGAGTTCCAGCGCAATCGCGAACGGTATGCCTTCCTGAAGTGGGGCCAGTCGGCCTTCCGCAATTTTTCGGCAGTGCCGCCGGGGATGGGCATTTGCCACCAGGTGAATCTCGAATACCTGGCGCGCGTGGTCTTCACCGCCGAAGAGAACGGCGAGACGGTCGCTTATCCGGATACGGTGGTCGGCACCGACTCGCACACCACCATGATCAATGGCCTGGGCGTGCTGGGCTGGGGCGTAGGCGGCATTGAGGCTGAGGCGGCGATGCTGGGCCAGCCGGTTTCGATGCTGGTGCCGCAGGTGGTGGGCTATAAACTTTCCGGCAAACTGCGCGAAGGAACGACCGCTACAGACCTGGTGCTGACCGTGACGCAGGCGCTGCGCAAGCTGGGCGTGGTGGGTAAGTTTGTCGAGTTCTACGGGCCGGGCGTGGCCGAGCTGCCGCTGGCTGACCGCGCGACGATCGGCAACATGGCGCCCGAATATGGCGCCACCTGCGGGATCTTCCCGGTAGACGCCGAAACTCTGCGCTACCTGCGGCTGACCGGCCGGAGCGAGGAACAAGTAGCACTCGTCGAGGCCTACTACAAGGAGCAGGGGCTCTTTCTCACGGCCTCCACGCCGGAGGCCGAGTACTCCCAGACACTGGAGCTCGACCTGGCCAGCGTAGAGCCGAGCGTGGCCGGGCCGAAACGCCCACAGGACCGCGTGGCGCTGAAAGACGCACCGGCGAGCTTTGCCAAACAGTTGCCATCGCTGCTGGCGCCCACGGCCAAGCCGCTGGGGACGCGGATGGCTGCGGCCTGGCAGCGCGCCACCGTGACTGACGCCGCAGTGGCGGCCGAAGAGAATGAGGGCCCGGCAACTTCGTCGGCTCAGGCCGGGACTCCCTTCCACGTCACCACTACGGTGAAGGAGCGCTTCGGCGTCGATCCGGATCGGTATCTCGATCACGGCTCGGTGGTGATCGCGGCCATTACGAGCTGCACGAATACTTCGAACCCATCCGTAATGCTGGCGGCGGGAATCCTTGCGAAGAAAGCGGTGGAGCGGGGATTGACGGTGCCGCCGTGGGTGAAGACGTCGCTGGCGCCGGGCTCGCGCGTGGTCACCGATTACTACACCAAGGCCGGCCTGCTGCCGTACCTGGAAAAACTGCGCTTTAACGTGGTGGGCTACGGGTGCACCACCTGCATCGGCAACTCCGGCCCGCTGCCCGCCGACGTTTCAAAGAGCATCGAAGAGCACGGGTTGGTAGCGGTGAGCGTGCTCAGCGGCAACCGCAATTTCGAGGGCCGCGTGAACGTGGACGTGCGCGCCAACTACCTGATGAGCCCGCCGCTGGTGGTGGCCTATGCGCTGGCCGGCCGGATCGGCCATAACTTCGAGACGGAGCCGCTCGGAGCGGATCAGCAGAACCGCCCCGTCTACCTCAGAGACATTTGGCCGACGCAGCAGGAAGTGGCCGAGGCCATGGAAAAGGGCATCTCCGGCGAAGGCTTCCGCCGCGAGTACGCAACCGTGAACCAGGGCGACACGAACTGGCAGGGGCTGAAGTTCCCCTTGGGAGACGTGTACCAGTGGGACGCGAACTCAACCTACATTCGCCAGGCGCCGTACTTCGACGGCATGGCGAAGACGCCCGCGCTGGTGGAGGAGATTCACGGCGCGCGCGTGCTGGCGGTGCTGGGCGACTCGGTGACCACCGACCACATTTCGCCGGCGGGCAACATCAAGAAGGATGGGCCGGCGGGCAAATATCTTGCCGGGCACGGAGTTACTCCGGCTGATTTCAACTCGTATGGATCGCGGCGCGGCAATCACGAGGTCATGGTCCGCGGCACCTTTGCCAACGTGCGCCTGCGCAACAATCTCGCGCCGGGGACCGAGGGCGGCGTGACGCGCCTGCTGCCCGAGGGCGAAACCATGAGCATCTACGACGCCAGCGTGAAGTATGCGGAACGCGGCACGCCGCTGATTATCCTCGCCGGCAAGGAGTATGGATCGGGCTCCTCGCGCGACTGGGCCGCCAAGGGACCGAAACTGCTGGGAGTGCGCGCCGTGATCGCCGAAAGCTTCGAGCGCATTCACCGCTCGAACCTTGTGGGGATGGGGATTCTGCCGCTGGAGTTCGAGGCGGGCGAGAGCGCGGAGTCGCTGGGACTGACAGGCGAGGAAGTCTACGATATTGCCGGATTGACGGCGTTGCTGAAGTCGAAGTTCGCCAGCGGGAGCTTGCTGCGCGTGAAAGCGACAGGCGCCGGGGACAACGTGAAGGAATTCAACGCGAGGGTGCGCATCGACACGCCGCAGGAGATCGAGTACTACGAGCACGGAGGCATTCTGCTGTACGTGCTGCGGCAGTTGGCGGAGAAGTAGCGAGACAGCGAGTCAGCAAGTCAGCAAGTCAGCGAGTCAGCGAGTCAGCGCGGGGCCTGGCATTGTTTTTGGAGGAACATGCCAGGCCCGAATTGTCTTGCGACAGTGCAACTCCACCGGTCCCGCCCTGAGACCCGGGGCATTCGCGTTCGTTGCTCATTCGCAGAAGATGTGCGGTCCGCCGCTGGAGACGAGGCCGCCGATGTCGCCCTTCGTGCCGTTTTCGTCGATGATGAACTGCACGGCGACGATGCCTTTCGTATCTTCGATAATGTCAGGCGATGCATTCAGCTGCGCGCCGTTCTTGTGATAGAAGTCCACGATGGCCTTCATAGCCGGCCCAATCACCGCTGGGCCCACCTTGATGCCAAGCTTGAGGCCGGAAGCGTCAACCACCTTTTGCAATTCTTCAGTTTTGACCTTCTTGTTACCGACAAAGGAGATGGAGACGATGCCCTGGTCGGGGATGGGAGTGTTGTCGGTCTTTGCAGAATTGGAGGGCGGTGGTCCGCCGGAGCCACCGGGTGCACCGCCGGGAGCGCCGCCGGGTCCGGCACCGGGTCCACCGGGTGCGCCACCAGGTTCGCCTGCAGGAGCGCCGCTCTGAGAGCCGGAGGCTTTGCAGAAGATCTGAGGGCCGCCGCTGGAGACGAGCCCGCCGACATCGCCACCTGATGCGTTTTCATCGATGATGAATTGCACGAATGCGATTCCCTTGGGGTCTTCGATGATGTCGGGCGAGACCGAGAGGTTGACACCTTTCTGCTTGTAAACCGCCACGATGGCCTTCATGGCCGGCGCTATGACGGAATGATTCACGGGGCCACCGACTTTGAGGCCGGACGCGGTGACCGCTTTTTCCAGTTCCGCGGTTTCGACCTTCTTGTTCCCGAGGTACGTAACCGAGACAACCCCGCTCTTCGGTATGGGCGTGGTGTCTTTTTTCGCCGGGGCAGCAGGTCCGGGAGCCTGCGCCGCCGCGGTGACGGCAAAGACCACGAGGAAATATGAAAACAAGACTGCGAGAACTTGTGCAGATTTTTTCAACGGCACCTTCATGAATTCTCCTTTTACGCCTGAGGGCGGACAGACTATATGATTAGTTCCATTCTAAGTTGTGCCGCGACCGCAAGCGGCGCTCTGTTGGAAAATGGGCCTCGTCCCTGACCCCCGACCGCGATTAGCTGTATCGTAGAGGCAGCATCCTGAAGCATCGCCAGAGGATTCCGCGCGGCGGATCAGTCGTCCTGACCAGCCGGGGATGCACTCAAATCGTTTCGAGGGGATGGAATGAAGGGTTCCTGGAATCGCAGAGATTTTATTGTCAAACCTGCCGGATTGTTCGCCGCCTCGCGCCTGCTGGGAAGCTCGCGCTATCTCTTTGGCCAGCCGGCGGCCACTGCCGCCACCCCGCAATCTTCTCTCGTTCAACGCACCCTGGGGAAGACAGGCATCAAATTGCCCGTGCTCAGCGCAGGCATTGCCGCGGTCAACAGTCCAGGCCTGCTTCTGCGCGGCTACGAGCTGGGCGTGCGCCACTTCGACACCGCGGGCATGTACCAGCAGGGCAAGAACGAGCCGATGCTCGGCGACGCAATCAAGCAGATGGGCGCGCGCGACAAGGTGATCATTTCGACCAAGCTCGAGCGCCCGGGCGGCTTTGGACCCCCGGGAATGCAGCAGAAGGTCTATAGCACGGCCGAAACCAAGGCGCACTACGACCAGGCCCTTGCCTCAAGCCTCAAAAGTCTCCAGACGGATTACGTCGACATTCTCTTGGCCCACTCGCTCGATTCGGAGCAGGAGATCGCCTCGGAAGGCATGCTCGAATCCTTCGCCGAGCAGAAAAAGGCCGGCCGCGTGCGCGCCATCGGATTCTCTACCCACAAGGCTGAACAGGCGCTCAAGGCAGCCATCAAGCTGGGCGTCTTCGACGTCGTGCTGCTCACCTTCAACCACACCGTGGCCGGCGACGAGGGGTTGCTGAAAACTATCGACGAGGCGGCTACGAGCGGCATCGGAATTCTTGCCATGAAGATCATGGCCGGCGGTACGAATCAGCTCCCTGAGGGCTGGTACAACACGAACCCGCCCGCGAACACCTCCGCCAGGCTCAAGTGGGTACTGAACAACAAGTCGATCGCTGCCGCCGTCGTGGGTTGCACCAGTTACGACCATCTGGAACAGAACGTCGCGGCGGCCTCGAATCTGAAGTACACGCCCGAGGAAGAGAAGTACCTCTCCAACAAGGCCGCGGCCGCGGCGGCGCAGTTCTGCCGCAACTGCGGCCAGTGCATGGGCGATTGCCCGCGGGGCGTGGTTATTCCTGAACTCATGCGCACGCACATGTACGAGTTCCAGTACGGGGACCATTGGCTTGCGGAACATACCCTGGCCTCCATCGAACCCGGCAAGGGACTCGACGTTTGCCTGGAATGCCCGTCGTGCAGCGCCGCATGCCGGCACTCGGTCAACATAGCCTGGAAGATCGGGCAACTGAAAGCGGGCGCATCCAGCGGCACGTTGAAGGCATAACCGGCCAACCGGCCGAATCACCCGTTACGCCGGCGCCGGACCTGTTTGCTCCGCCGCTGCCGGTCCTTCCAGGGGAGGCTCCGCTGCCGCCGGTGTGTCTGCCGCAGTCCCCGCGTCGAGCTTGCGCATCAAGATTGCCGCCAACCCTTCCAGAACTCCACTGCCCGAGCCGCCGCCGGCGACCAGGATATTGGGCACGAACGGAACGTTGCTCCTGACCAAAGAGTCGATGGCGTTGACTAGAGCAGTAGATCCCTGGCCCAGTGCTGCGACCTGTTTTTGATAAGCTTCGGCTCGGGCTAATCCGACAGCCCTCACTTGCGCGCCCTGAGCTGTTCCCGTCCGCTCAATGTAAGTGGCTTCGCCATCGGCCTCGGCCTTGCGGGCTTCGGCGTTGTTCTTCTTGATGTCGACGCCGACCGCCGATTGAGCCAACTGCGCCTGCATGTCCGCAGTGCCTCGGGCCTTCTCTGTCTCAATGCGCTGATCCTGGGCCGAACGCTGCATCTTGAATGTCGCCACTTGCTGATTGGCGATCTCGCGCTCCGTCAACACTGTGACCAATTGCGCCGGGTAAATCACGTCCTGGATGTAGACGCCCCGCGTCTCGATTTCATACTCGGCGAGCTTCTTTTGTATGTATTCGAACGCCTCCTCCTGAACCATCTGGCGCGTCTGGATGAACTTGATCGCCTCCATGCCGCCGATCTTGTCGCGGAAGAGGTTGCCCACGGCCGCCTGCAGCACTTCGTTCACCAGGTTCTCCATGGAGCCAACCATGGAGATAACGCGCGGCGCCCTGGTATCGGGAACGTGAATCAAGACCTGAAGGTCGATCGAGAACACGAAACCCTCGTTGCTTTTGGCAATGATGGGCTCGAGGCGCGCGTCGAGTCCGTGCGCGCCGGTTACGTCCTTGGCCCAGTCCAGTTTGAGAATGGCCGTGAGCACGACCTTGGCATCGTAGATGCGGGGATTGATGGGGTATTTTCCGGTGCGCAAAGCCTCCTGCCAGATGCCCTGGTGGCCCGGGCGCACCAGGCTCCCGAACTTGAAATCCGCGCCGGAAGTATCCTGAGTGGGCAGGCCGACGTAGGCCTTGATCACGGCCACCTGGCCCTGCTCGACAACCAGCATTGGGACCTGCTCGACGCGTACCAGGAAGGGATTCAGGTTGTATGCGCCGTAAAGCAGCGGGTCGTGCTGCAGACCAATTTTGCCGCCGGCATCCAAAAACTTCTGGAAATCCTGGTAGTTGTTGTGCAGGTCGTTCTTGCTGCCGAGAATCAGGCTCATGAGCTGGGCGTCTGTCGTGCCCTCCCGCTTTTCAAGCTGCTCCACGTCGGCAAAGGCGCCCAGCCGGCTGGCGATCGCGCCTGCCGGCAGCGGCTCGCCTTCCTGCGTGGTCACAATCCCGATCATGTCGACGACTTTTCCGCCATCCGCAGGCTTGGGAGAGATGCGCGTCACGTCGAGCTGAGCTTCTTCCAGCCCGAAAGCCTGGCCGGTCAGGCGGCCTTGCTTGGCGGCCAGCCACCTGTACTCCTCGGAAGCCGGCAGGCCGAAGACGCGTGGCTTGGTGATGATCAGGAAAGCCACGGGGTGAATAGGGGCAATGGTTCCCGGCGACAGAACCGGCCTTTGCACGCCCTTTTGCCCGCCCTTGGCAATAAAGGTCGTGAGATCGCTGAAGTTGCCGAACTCGGGTTTGTATACGCCCGATTTTGCGCCGATCGGCGTGGGTGCTCCCACTTGAGCGATGACCACGCCGATTTGTCCCGCGGGCACCTGCACCCAAGGGTGTTTGGTTACGGCGTAAACCAGAACCAGCTTGAAGCGCAGGCCCGGCATGAGCAGCGTGGCCTGATAACCAGCCTCGCCGTTAAAAGCCACGACGTTGTCGCCGGGCAGCCTTGCTCCAAATCGCTTGCGCACCAGCCCGATTTGGGTTGGACCGATGCTGTAAATTGACTTGAAAAAGATGATCACAACGAGAAAGACGAGTGCGATAACAAGCGCAACGCCCACAGATGAATGAGATCCTGCGTCAAACATACTTCCCATTGCCGAACCCTCGATTCTGTTTCAGCTCTTGGATGGATGAAAGTTTTGAGCGACGCTCCAGACTACTCCTTCCCGGAAAGAGCGCGCAATCCTCGCGAGAGAGGGTTCTCTGGAAATCATGGCTCTTGCGCCGGACGATCGGGCTATCCCGGGGGTTAGGCGGATTAGCCGGCAGGCAAAGCCAGACCCGCGGCCACACGCGAAGCGGCCAAAATAGACTTCGCCGCCAGCCCATTGCCCCGCCCGAGCCGCAAATCGTATCCTTTCAGCCATGCCCAGCACTATCGTCGAATGCGTGCCGAATTTCAGCGAGGGCCGCGACGCAGCGAAGGTCGATGCGATCGTCGAGGCCATGAAGATTCCCGGCGTCTTCGTCCTCGACCGCGAGATGGACGCCGACCACAACCGATGCGTGATCACGCTGGCCGGAGAGCGCGAGGCTGTTGAAGAAGCGGCAATCCGCGGCGTGGGCCGCGCCGCAGAGCTCATCGACCTCAACGTCCACCAGGGCGCTCATCCGCGCATCGGCGCCGCCGACGTCGTTCCCTTCATCCCCATCAGCGGCGTTACGCTGGAGGATTGCGTCGCAATGGCGCACCGCGTGGGCGCGGAGATCTGGCGCCGCTTCCGGATCCCTGTCTACTACTACGAGGCCGCAGCCACCGCGGCCGAGCGGCAGAATCTCGAAAACATTCGCCGCGGCCAATTCGAGGGCCTGCGCGATGAAATCGCCACGAACCCCGCCCGACGGCCCGACGCAGGCGAGGCGCGCCTTCATCCCACGGCCGGGGCAACCGTCGTCGGCGCGCGCAAATTCCTCATCGCCTACAACATTTTTCTTTCCACGCCCGACGTTTCCATCGCGAAAAAAATCGCCAAGGCCATCCGCTTTTCTTCCGGAGGCCTGCGTTACGTGAAGGCCGCGGGCTTCCTCGTTCGTGGGCTCGCTCAGGTTTCGATGAACCTTACCGACTTCGAGCAAACGCCCATGCACCGCGTCTTCGAACTTGTCCGCCGCGAGGCCGCGCGTTACGGCGTGCAGCCGGTTTCGAGCGAGATCGTCGGCCTCATCCCCAAGCTCGCCCTCGAACAGGCCGCCGAGTGGTACCTGCAGATCGAGAACTTCGACTCTTCGCTCATTCTTGAAAACCGTCTTGCCGCTGCGATCGGCGCAGGTTCGTCCGGCACCGCCGCCACGCTTAGCGCGGGCGTTGCTCCCTTTATCGACCGGCTCGGCGCCGCCACTCCCACGCCCGGCGGCGGAAGCGCCTCGGCCGCCGCCGCCGCGATGGCCGCGGGCCTGGCTGCGATGGTCGCCTCTCTTTCGCGCTCGAAGAAGGCATACGCACAACACGCCCCGCAGCTCGATGAAGCTGCCACCCGCCTCGCCTTGCTGGACGAGGAACTGAAGTCCGCTATCGACGCCGACGCCGAGGCCTACAACGCCGTCATGCGCGCCTACAAAGCCGCGAAAGAATCTGCCGAAGGGAATCGCGCGATTGTTGCCGCTCTCCGCGAGGCGGCGACCGTGCCCCTTAGAGTGGCCGAACGCGGGGTCGAAATTGTCCGCATCGCCGCGTCTCTTCAGCCCATTACCAGTCCCATGATGAGCTCCGATCTCGTCACGGCGATCGCTCTGGCCCAGGCCGCGCTCACCGGGGCGCTCGCGAACGTCGAGGTCAATCTCGACTCGCTCAAGCCCGAATCGCCGGATGACGAGGAGTTCGTTCGCCTGACCCGCCAGCGCGCGGCGGAACTGAGATCATTGGGGTAATGCATTTTCGGAATTACTGCAGACCGAAGCCACACGCTCAAGTGCCATTTTCCTCAAGAAAATGACGCCTTTCACGACAGCGAAAAAGTCTACGCAAATTCCGAAAATGCTCTAGCCCCTGCAAAGCCACCTCGCGCAAGAGAGCCCGAGCAAGGAGACTTTTTCAGCAAGCTGCTCAGGCCTGCCCGTTTCCGAATACTCTTCAAAGAAGGCTCGCAACAATGTGCTTGGCCGCCTTGCGCCCGCACCATAGCGCGACGGGCTGGCAGCCCCCGCCGAGGTAGGTTTCTCCCATCCACCCGCTGGTGACGATCCCCGCGGCATAGAGACCAGAAATCGCCTTGTATCGCGGATCGACCACCTGGGCGTTGGTATTGATGCGTACGCCGCCGTTGGTGTTGAGCATGCCGGACGATAGCCGGAAGCCGTAGAAGGGCGCCTTCTCAATCGGCCAGATATTCGAGGCCTTCTTGCCCCACTCCTCGTCTGCTCCGGATTTCGCAAAGCCATTGTACTTTTCGACTGTCTCCTTGAGAACCGCCGCGTCGACGCCCATCTTCCTGGCCAGTTCCTCGACAGTCTGGGCATAAAAGACATCCGGCAGATTCTTGTATTTTTCGAAGTCGGCAGCGAGGCCGGGAATGGGCTTGCCGATGAGCTTGTCGGCGAATCCCGAGTAATGAGACTGGCAGCCGCCGGCGGCGTATTTATCGAAGCCGGCCTGGTCCATGATCGAGTAGACGCTGCCCTGAATCTCCACCATCTTGTTGCACCCTTCGGTGCTGCTGACTATGCTTTCATCGGCAAAGCGCACGGCGTCCTGGTTGACCCACAGGTTGGTGGGCTGCATGCCCGCGCAGACTCCCATGGGAGACGCGTAGGCGAAGCCCTTCACGTTGATGAAGAGAGAAGAGACGCAGAGATGCATCGCTTTGCCGTGAGCGGTAGCTTCCACCATCACGTGCCCGTCGCCGTCCTGGCCGGAAGGGGGGCCGTCGATCAGCACCTTTTCCATGTCGATGGTTGAGTACCTGGCGAGCAGCGCTTTATTGGTGCTCATGCCGCCGGTCGCGAGGACGACGGCCTTGGCCTTGAAGTCGATGATTTTGCCCTCAGCGGTTTTGGCGCGCACTCCGGCGCACGTGTAAGGGTCCTTCAATAGGAGTGAGACTGCCGGCGTCTTTTGCCGAAGGTCGATTCCGAGCGCCTTGGCCTGGGGAATCAGCGTGGCGATGCAGGATCTGCCGTTGCCTCCGGCGTAAAAAGAAGGACCGCCCCCGCCGGGACGGCCTCCGCCACCCGGCATCTGGCCCTGGCCGCCACCCGGCATCTGGCCTTGACTCCCGCCCGCAGGGCCTTCGCCGGCAGGCGCCTGTGGTTGCATCCCGCCCGGCGCCTGTCCCTGGCCGCCGCCCGGCGCACCTGGGCCGATGCTCATGCTTTCCGTCTTTACCTGATGCTTGTCGAAGAGCCAATCCGTGTCCTCTTTTCTGTCGAGGGCCATGTAGTAGTAAAGCATCGGATTGGCCATGTAGCCGGAACTCCTCACTCTGGAGAGCGCCGACCTGCGGGCCTCGGCCTCGGTGGATTGTCCACGGCCATTGCCCTCGGCCCAGTTAGTCGCTCCGCCCCAATAATCCTCTTTTTCGAGGAGGACCACCTTTTTGGCGCCCTCCTCGGCAGCGGTCATCGCCGCCGCCAGCCCTCCCAGGCCCGATCCGACAACGACCACCTGGACCTCAATGGATTCATCGGCCGCCGCGATTGCGGCCCCGGTGGCTGCTTCAACCACAGTCGGGGCAACAGCACTGCCGGCGAGGATGCCTCCTCCGGCCAGCGCCACGGCAGCAGCGGTTGCGCCATTCAAAAATTCTCTTCGTGATGGCCCATTCGTATTCGGATCCATAAATTGTCTCCTTTGCGAGGGAATCTTCTCTTCCGGCAGTTCCCGAAAGCCGCGAAAAAGGATTTTCCTTATCGCCAAGAATCATACAGGCACTCCCCCGCAGGCCGTAGCCCGCTAAGGCCTCAGAGGCCGGGCAGCGCGCTCACTACAGCGACTGATTCAGGCGGCAGTTGAATCTCGTTGCGCCCGATCTGAACTGTGCGCGATGCGAGCAATACGGAAGCGGGCTGCGAAACGGAGAAAACGTTTTGTTGAGCGCCCAGATTGCAGAGGACGGAAATTGTCCCGCGCTCGACGCGCAGCCATTCCTTCTCTTCGTCGAAGGTCACACGCGTGTTGCCTGGAGTTCCGTCGTTCAGCGACGGCGTTTTTCGTCTCAAGCGGATCAAGGCGCGATACCACTCCAGCATCTCCGCGTGCTGACGGTCATTGACTTCGTTCCAATTGAGCTTCGACGCCAGGTAGGTCTGCGGGCTTTCGGGATCGGGGATCATCTCCGGAGCCCATCCAAACGCCCTGAACTCCCGCTTTCTTCCTTCCGAAACGAGACGGGCCAGTTCCCTGTCCTGATGGTCGGCAAAGTACTGGAACGGAGACGAAGCCGCCCACTCCTCGCCTTGAAACAACATGGGCACAAATGGGGCCAACAGAAAAAAAGCAGCGGCGATCTTCGCGCGCTCCAGGCCGGCGATATGGCTGATCCGGTCGCCGACGGCGCGATTGCCCACATGATCGTGCGTCTGAATGTATCCGAGAAAGCGATGCTGCGAGAGGGCTCCCGTCGGCTTGCCGTGGATCCGCTTTCGATAGGGGGAGTAGATTCCGTCGTAGACAAATGTTTTTTCCAGTGCTTTGGCTAGTTGCGCGAGCGAACCGAAATCGGCGTAGTAGCCATTCCTGTCGCCGGGGGAGAGAACCGCGAACAGTGCACGATGAAAATCGTCGCTCCACTGGGCGTCGATTCCGAAGCCTCCGGCTTCGCGCGGCGTGACCACGCGGGGGTCGTTCAGGTCGCTTTCGGCAATCAGGACAAGGCGGCGGCCAAGAGCCGCTTCGAGCATTTCCGTTTCGCTCTCGAGCTGTTCGAGGAAGTGAATGGCGGAGCGATCTACAAATGCATGAACGGCGTCGATCCGGAGCCCGTCGATGTGGTAATCGCGCATACCCATCTGCGCGTTGTCGCAAAAGAAGCGGCGTACCTCGTCGGACCCGGCATCTTCAAGATTTACAGCGCCGCCCCAGGGCGTGTGATGCGAATCTGTAATGTAAGGGCCGAACTTGCCAGTGTAATTGCCTGAAGGGCCAAAGTGGTTGTAAACCACATCGAGCAGAACCGCAAGCCCCTTTTCATGCGCGGCGTTCACGAAACGCTTGAGACCATCGGGGCCGCCATACGGCTCGTGCACGGCGAAGAGCGCGACACCGTCGTAACCCCAACCGTGCCGCCCATCAAAAGCCGCAATGGGCATTAGCTGAACGTGAGTGACGCCCAACTCAACGAGATAGTCCAGTTTTTCGATCGCGGCATCGAAGGTTCCTTGCGCCGTAAACGTGCCTAAGTGCAGTTCGTAAACGATGCCGCCAGCCAAAGGAGGCGCCTGAAACCGGGCGTCGCCCCAGTTGAAGCGGCCGTGGTCGTAAACCCGCGAAAGCCCATGCACCCCGTTCGGCTGCCACGGAGAACGCGGATCGGGAACCACATTGCTGTCGTCATCCACGATGAGGCCGTAGTCGGTTCCATGGGCGGCGTCGCTCACGTCGAGCCGCCACCATCCGCGGCTGTCGGGGCCTTCCATGGCGCGATTCGCGCCCGGGATGCTCAATGACATCCGCTTTGCAAATGGAGCCCAGACGGCAAATCGATGCATCTTGTACTCTCCATTCTTACGGCGTTTTAGGAATTGTGCGAGATTTTTTGCCTGGATGCAAGGTCGTCGCCCCGCCGATTCTACGTCAACGGCCCGATCTACCGCATTTCTTGAGACGCTTTCAAAACGTCTTGACAGGAGCCGGCGCTGTCATGCACGGCGATACAGGGCGATGGCGCGCGGGCATCATTGCTGCGGCGCATTTTGTCCGCGGGGAGGCTGTTGCTGTTGCGGGTTTTCTCCAAGGGGAGGCTGTTGCTGTTGCGGGCCGATGCGCAATCGCTCTCCGGATTGCCCTCCGGTTGCATCGGAGGGGCCTGAGGGCCTGAGGGTGGCGACCACCCGGGTGGCCGGTCCGAGCGCGGTGTTATTTCCATTCGGCCGGGGATGAATCTCCACCGTCAGATTCGAGCGCATTCTTGGCTCAAAGGCGGCGCTCACCACGTTGGAAATCTTCGGCTCGCCGTTTCCGCTCACGATCACGCGAAACTGGTGCTTTCCGGGAGGCACCAGCAATCTGGGAGGGCCGGATTGGCTGCCCGATGAGCCACTCCGCCAGAAGATCTTCCCGTCCATCTCGAGCGCGACATTCAGAGACGCGGGAATTTCGCCAAGGTCGAGGCTCAGATGCGCATTCAGAGAAGGGTCCATCGAGGCATCGTTGGCGTCGGCCGGCGCGCCGCCGGCTCCGCCCTGCGGCGAGAGCGAGTTACTGCCCGGCATTGCGGGACCCGGAGGCGGCACAATGGCTCTTTCTGGCGGCCTCTGATGTGGTCTCCGCCCATGGACGGTGAGAAAGAAGGTTGTCCCCGCGACGGCGACTGCAACAAGGATCAGCAATGCCGCAATGAGCCACCAGTGCCTCTTTCGCAGTCCCGGGTACTCCATCGCCGGCGGCAGGCTCGTGGTGGCCAGTAGCGGCCCGACTGCCGTTTGTGTGGAGGACGCCGGCGGCAGGTAGGTCATAGGCGCCTGCGGCGCGGGCATGGGGGTGCTGTAGGGTTCCACAATCGTCTCGGCCGAGCCGCTGGACACGAAAGGCGCGGGGACGGCCGCCGTAGAGTGAAGGCCCGACGCCTGTGCTCCGGGCAGCAAGGCGGCAAGCGCGCCGGCGAGTTCTTCTCCCGTCTGGTAGCGCTGATCCGGGTTCTTTGCCAGGCACTTCAGAATCACCGCTTCCAGTTGCGGCGAGATCGCCGGATTCAGCTTTGACGGGGGAATGGCCTCAGTGTGCACCACCTTGTAGGAGACGGCCGTGAGCGTCTCGCCGGGAAAAGGCTGTTCAGCGGTCGCCAGCTTGTAGAGAATTACGCCCAGCGAGAACAGATCCGTCCTTCCATCGACGGGCGCACCCGTAAACAGCTCAGGCGGCATGAAGGCGGGAGTACCCAGCAGTTGGCCCGTGCCGGTCAGGTCTCCGCCGGCCAGCTTGGCGACTCCAAAATCGGTGATTCGCGGCCGTTCCACCCCGTAAACTTCGCGCGAGGTCATCAGAATGTTGGCCGGCTTGATGTCGCGGTGGATTACCCCGTGGCGGTGCGCGTAACCCAGGGCTTCTGCCAATTGCCGGCCGATTTCACACACCTGGTCGAGCGTATAGCGCTCGCCCTGTTTCATCGCCTCAGCAAGTGTACGGCCCTGAACGTATTCCATGACCAGGAAAGGCACGCCGTCGTCTTCGCCCACATCGAAGACCGGGACAATGCCCGGATGCGCTAACGCACCAGCCGCACGTGCCTCGCGGTAGAAGCGGTCCCGAAACTCCTGCGCCTGATCGCCGGCCAGAGAAGCCGAATGGATCGATTTGAGCGCGACCACCCGCCCCATCACGGGATCGCGCGCGCGGAAGACCCTGCCCATGGCGCCGTGGCCCAGCTCATCCAGAATCTCGTACCGTCCGATCGTCTTGCGATCCATATCCTTCAAATCTCTTCTATACCACGCGGTGATTCTCAATCTAGCATGCGCACCGCGCCGCCGCCAGCCAGAGCCCGCTTGCATTTGTCCGGCATTCCCTCAGGCCTTCTCCGGATTGCGATAGCGCACGGTCAACAGCGTGATGTCGTCAGACTGCGCCGCGCCGCGAGTAAAGTTCCGGACCGCTGTCAGAATCCCTTCGTGGAGGCCGTCGACGGAATCCTCCGCATGGCTGGCCACAATTGCGCAGAGCCTGTCATCCTCAAAGAACTCACCCGCCGGATCCTGGGCCTCGGTGACTCCGTCGGTAAACAGTACCAGCGTGTCGCCGGGCTCCAGTTGCACTCTCTCCGCGGTGAATTCCGCCGTGTCGATGATGCCCACCGGGAAAGATCCTTCGCTGTAGAGCTGGCTGACCCTGCCGCCGCGCACCACCAGCGGCGAAGGATGCCCGGCGCAGATGTACTCGAGCGCTCCGTTGCGGTCCACGATGCCGAAGAAGATGGTGGCGTAACGGCCCACCCCTGCGTGACTGCACAAAAAGCGGTTGACGTGGCTCAACACCTTGACCGGCTCTACGCCCAAGGTCATGCCAGAGAGCGCCCCCTGGAGCATGGTCGTGAGCAGAGCTGCTCCAAGGCCTTTGCCGGCTACGTCGGCAACGAGAAAGGCGGTGCGCTCCTCATTGAGCGGAAATACATCGAAATAATCGCCTCCTACGGCATGGCAGGGGTAGTGCGTGCCGGCGATCGCCAGGTGAGGAAAGTCTCTGAGCCCATGCGGCAGAAGGGCCTGCTGAATCTGCCGTCCGATATCCAGTTCCTGTTCCAGCCGCTGCCGCTCGCGCTCGCGCTCAAGCAGGCGCGCATTGTCCAGGATGCTGGCCGCCTCGGCGCCCAGAGCGTCGAGAATCTGCCTGTCGAGGTTGGAAAAAGCTGCAGGCCGGCGGGAATCGAGATAAAGCAGGCCCAGAAGCTCGCCGGCAGGTGGCAACAGCGAGCTTCCGCTGCCGGATCGCGGCCGAGTGAAGAGCGGAATGGCCACGACCGCCCGAAGACCCTGGATCACCACGCTTTCCGCACTCTGCAATTCCAGGCCTGCCAGGTTCAGGTCATCGGTGATGACGGCCGCCCGCTGCTGAATCGCCCTCCGCACTGCCGTCTGGCTGGGCGAAATGCTCTCCGGCGCCAGATCCTGGCCTTCGCTTCCGTGAGCGTGCCTGATTGCCAGGACTCCATCAGCATCCGGAACCAGCAGCACGCCCCGGTCGGCATGGGTAATCGCGACGGCATAATCCAGCATCGTGCCGAGCACCGATTCAAGGGGCAGCGCGGAGTGCACAAGCGAGGTGGCTTCCAGCAGCAGGTTCAGCTTGGAAAGGCCACCGCCGGGCAGCGAGGCGCCGGGGTCGGGGAGTCTCGCCAAGCTTGTGAGTACAGCCTCAACTGCCTGCGCTTCGTGCGCGTGGAAAACGATCCGGTAGCTGTCCTGCAGCCCGAAATCGATTACGTCTCCCTCGCGGAGCGCCGCTTGCTCCACTTTTTGTCCGTTGACGAAGATTCCCAGCCGGTGTCCTCTGTCCTCCAAGCGAAAACCGCCGCTGTCCTCTGCGATGGCCGCGCAGCGGCGCGAAATCCGGCCGTCGTCAAGGAGCAGATTATTGCCGCTTTCGGCGCCGCGCCCGATCAGAAAAGGCGTTTGCCGAATGGTTACGAACTCGGGCGCGGAGCCCGGCCTGGACACTTCCAGGACCGCTTCTTTTGTGCTGGAAGAATTCTGCATGGGTGCACATCATAGCACGCGGCGGTTTGCGGCCGGAACGGGGATAGCGGCCTCCACGGCAAGCTGGAGACCGCCCTTGGGGAGGGTTGGGGGTTATTTCTTCTCCTGGCTGGTGAGTTCCTCGTAAACGACCTGGGCCGCGAGTTCGGCCACCGTGCTACTCTCCAGCACCGCCAACATGGCTTCCTGTGCCCGCGCCCACACCGGATGCGCAGGGCAAAACTGCTTGCGCTCGCAGCTCGGCCCGGGAGCCAGGCACGAATTCAGGTGAACCGGTCCATCGATGACTTCGATGAGTGCTCTCAGGCTCACTTCGCGTCCCGCGGGAAGAATCTCAAATCCTCCCGATTTGCCACGCCAGGAGGTTACATACCCGGCAGCGCACAACCGCTGCAGAACCTTGGAGAGAAAACTGGAAGGCGCTCCGGTGGCGCGGGCCAGCGTGGGCAGCAACGCGCGATCGTGTTCCGGCAATGTGGCCAGGTGGATCATAGCGCGCACAGCGTAGTCGGCGGCGCGCGTTAACTGCATCGAGGAATAACAAGCAACCACGGTATCGGCTCCCCTTCCTGCGAGGCGCAATTGGGCTCTTACCGGAAGGCCTTCTCAATCTTATCCGTTTGCCCGGTGATCGCAACCCCTCGAATTGAAGCGCCAGACTATTTTCGGACCCAGGAAGCTTCGGTCGTTTCCCACCCATCGCGCGTCCGCCGCGGCGAAGCCGCGCGATGGGCACGGATCACTTCGTCAAGATTCGGCTCCAAAGCGTTCTCAGCGTTGAGCGGTCTCCGGCGAAAGTTGAGACGTCTGCGCCGCATTGTTAACTGACGCCGCCGGCCTGTTCACCTGCGCGTTCAGGAAATCAACCAGATCCTCCACTTCCTGCGTTGTCCCCACCATTGGAGGCATGAAGTGGTGGTATGGCGAATCTGCCTTGTACTCGTGGAGCATTACGATGAAGCTCCTGATACTCGTCCGGTCGCGCCCGGCCAGCAGAGTGGCCAGCGGCCGGTAGCCGTTCAGCGTGTGGCATGAGCCGCATTCGCCGCGGTAGATGGCCTCGCCGCGCGAGTAAGCCGAATCGGACCCATTCCAGACCCAGTTGGAATGCGTTAAGTAGCCATCCTGGTCGATTGCTGCCGCGTTAGGGACGCGCACGCCGTTCGTGTACATCCAGTTGCCGATCACGTAGGGTTTGCGCAGCAACTCGCGAGAATATTCGCCGGCGCCGGTGGCTATGAGCGCGAGCAAAAGGATGGCGACGGCATGAGCAGTGTTGAAGTCGACCGGATTCCGATATGCCAGGAAATAGGCGGTAAGAATAATGGTGGCCGAAGTAACGATGAGAATCAGAGCGATGTGCGTCAGGGTGGAAAAGGTTCCGCTACCGATGGTGTCGATACCCAGCGAGAGCAGGGCACGCTGCGATGACGGCACCATGAGCAGGTACCAGGCAAAGATAAGCGGCGTGGCTACAAAGGAGGGCAGCAGCCAGCGGACGCTCCATTTGACCAGCGAAGTCTTGAGCGCGGGCTGCTTCGTGCCGTCGATGCGGCTGGCGCTGACCAGCGCCCAGATGCCGGCTAACGAGGCGCAAACGCAAATGCGCAGCGCGAGGCTCGGCCAGTAAGTGGGATTGAAAAAGGCATTCCAGAACTTGCTTGCCTCGTGGCCCGTGCCGGCGACGGAAAGCCATGTGTTGCCGGGCGTCAGCATGAAGGTGAGGATGCCGTTGATGATAACGAGCGTACAGAATGAGGAAGCCGCGTATACCCAGCCAACTTTGAGGTGCAGTTTGGGATCGATGCGGCCCCACGTGTAGTAGTAGACCGCGATCGTGGTGAGTTCGATGATGAAGAAGACCCACTCGATGGCCCAGCCGAAGACGAAGTTATGAATCAGCGTGCTGGTGGCCTCGGGATTCGTCAGCCCGATAGCAAACCAGATGCCGACGCCGGAGATCGTGCCATAGACTCCGGTGATCAGGAGAAAGAATTTGGAATAGCGGGCCAGTTGCTTATGCCAGGCATCGGCTGTTTCCTTGTCGCCCATGCGCATCGCCTTGCGCTCCGCGAGCGGCAGATAGAGGCCGCCGCCTACGGCGAATTGCGAGATCATGACATGGAAGATGGCGATGATGCCGATCACCCAGCCGGAGCCGAGAAAGGGAACGTACCAGAAGGGATAATTCATTACTTCACCGTCCAATAGCCGATCACCGTTGTGGCCAGCAGCAGAAACATCGCCAGCAGCCCGAAGTAGTGAGCGTTCCGCGCCCGCCGGCCCTTTTCCGTTCGCGAGTCGTAGAACGGAATCAAAACCCACAGCACCATGCCCAGAGTGAACAGCAGCAAGCCCGCAATCTCGCCAGCTTCACCCGGCAGAACGGAGCCCAGCATCTTGAGCATCTCGAAGGGACTCATGAAATACCACTCGGGGTGAATGCCCGCCGGCGCAGGGGCGAGGGCGTCGAACTGCTTGCCCAGTTCCCATGGGAAGACCGACGCCAGCAGCGCCAGAATGTTGAGCGAGATGAGCCACATGGCCAGATCTTTGCGGAAAAAGTTCGGAAAGAAGGGCATGCTTCTGCGCTCGGAAACCGGTTTGGCCTCCTCGCTGGGCGGAACGGCGTTGCCGTGCCTCTGTACCAGCCAGACGTGGAAGGCGAGCAGCGGAACGAAAATAGCAGGCAGCACCACAACATGCAGCGCAAAAAAGCGCTGGACGGTGAACTCGGTTACGTCGGTTCCGCCTCGCAGCATGTTGGCGATCACCGGTCCGATCCATGGAATGGCAGCGGGAATTGCCAGGCCGACTTTGGTGGCAAAATAACTCAGCTGATCCATCGGCAAGAGATAGCCGGAGAAACCGAAGGCCGCGGCCAGCACGAGCAGCACCATGCCGCTGAGCCAGCCGAACTCGCGCGGCTTGCGGTAGGCCTTCATCAAGAAGACCGAGAACATGTGCACCAGGATGGCGAAGAGCATGAGGTTGGCGGACCACGCATGCGCGGAGCGGATCAGCCAGCCGAAGTGCATCACAAAGGTGATCTGGCGGACCGACTCATAGGCTTCCGCGCCCGGCCGGTAGTAGACAAGCAACAGCACGCCCGTGAGGCACTGCACCAGGAAGAGAAAGAGCGTGATTCCGCCCCAGTAATACCAGAAGGACTGCGCGTGGACAGGCACGGTTTTGCTGCGCGCAAACGCCGCCAGATCCGACAGACCCAGGCGCTCATCCACCCACTCATAGAGGGAACTTTTGCTCGCTTTTGCCGTGATGCCGCTTGAAGCAGAGCTTGTATTCGCTGTTGTCGCCATGCCGCTTCGTTCCTTTTGGGATCAGGCGCGGGAGACCACCACGCCGGTTTCATCGAGCTTGACTTTGTAAAGCGTGAGAGGCTTGGGTGGAGGCCCACTGACATTGGCGCCTGTATAGGGGTTGTAGACACCTCCGTGGCAGGCGCAGTGAATGCGGTCGGCCTGGGGCTCATACTGCACGGTGCAGCCCAGATGTGTGCAAACCGCGGTCATCGATACCCAACGGTCATCTGCGTGGTGAATCAGCAGGGCCGGGCGGGTGCCGAATTTGAACATCAGCACCGAGCCCGGCGGCAGCTTTTGAGCGTCTTTCAGCGCCACCTCGGTGACGGCTGCTTCGCTCAAAGCTGACTCAACAGGGGAAGCCAGATAGCGATAGATGGGATAGGCGAGAGCGGCAACGTAGCAGGCGCCCGCTACGCCGGCGGCAGCCAGAAATCCGCGGCGGGTGTGGACCTCGCCCGCCTCAGCGGGTACGGGAACGATGTGACTGGAAGTGAAAGTATCGCTCATGGCTATCTCTTGCCCTCAGGCCGCTCCTTCCATGGTTTTTTGCGCGCGCGCCACAACGGAAACGAGCCACCCAATTACGCCGAGGCCAACCACGAAGAGCGCGAGGAACAGGCCCACGACGCCCCAGTTGGTGACTACAACGCGGTCCCAGACGTCGTATCCCTTGCTCAGCAGGGTCAGGTCGCGCACGCCGTCGCGGTAAACAACCAGCATGATTTCTGTGAGTACGCCGAGGAGAACCGCGCCCCAGCCCGCCCAAGCGGCGGCGATTCTGCCAAAGCCGACGATCGCGCCCAGCAGAACGGCCAGCACGACCAACGCCAGCCATCCGTAACCGGCAAAGCCTGCGTAGCGATAAAGCCAATGATGCGCCAGCCCCTGCTTTACCGCGGTCGGCTGGACGCTGAGTGCCCAAAAGCCGGCCAGCAGGTAGACGATGCCGAAGCCCGCGGCCAGTTTTCCGCCGAGACCGGCAAGGAATTCCTTTTCGTCAGCCGTGAAGGTGCTGCGATTGGAGAGATACAGGAGCCACAGTCCAGCAAAGAGCAAGCCGCCGGCCATCATCAACAGCCAGCGCGGCTCAAGCGTCGGGTCGCCGGTAGGCAGATAAGCGCCAATGCCTGAGGCGGAATACATTCCGCGCCAGACTTCGGGGCGCAACATCAGCGTCATGTTGGTGGACAGCAGCCTGGCAACAAAACCTGCCAGCAGCCAACCGGCCAGTCCAATGTGCCAGGCCGGCAACCCGGCATCCAGGAGCGCCGAGAAGCGATAGAGAGCGCGGTAGATCAGCATCAGGATGAGGATGATCGAGATCCAGTAAATCCCGATGAGCACGCTCGAGGTGTAGAGCGCGCGCCCGTAGAGCACCTGCGCAAAGAGCAGGGGCGGCACCGCCAGGTTGATCACGTAGGTCATGACCACCGTCAGGCGGCGCGCAATGGCCCGCGCGGCGGTCTGGGAGTGAGCCGAGGAGCGGAAAAGGCTGAGCACAACTGCAAGCAGCAGCCCGCCCAGAAGCATCTCCACAGCCACAAAGTGCAGCGCCAGCGTGACGATATGAAGCAATTTCATCAACCATACAGGCGCCGGCAAGGGAATCGGATCGACGGCAGGAAATGGGTTCATCGGGTTCTGTCGAATCCTTTCGTTCGGCCTGCCCGTGCAAGGCCGCAGCATGGAGTGGGGAAGCTCTTTTTTGGACTAGCTCACTCCAAATTCCATCGGTGTGAGAGTATGTAGGCGCGTGAACCTGAGTCTGTGACGGCGATAACACGCCCGTGTGATTAACGAAATCTCTTGTAAATTTCGCAAAATGTGTAGTTTATTCGGATTACCTATCAGGCATTCGGGTTTCAATTTCCGAGAGGGACGTTCCAAGATCACGGCACGATCACAACGGAGCCGTCGGCTGACTCCCGCTTTACGGCTTCGAGCGCACGGTTTGCCTCCTCAAGTGGGAAGATCGTCACCGTAGGACGAAAGTTGAGATCGCGAGCCAAACTGAGGAACTCGCGGGCATCTTGCCGAGTGACGTTGGCCACGCTGCGGAGCTGCCGCTCGCCCCATAGCAAGCGGTCGTAGTCGAAAGCCGGCATCCGGTCCAGGTGGATGGCATTGATCGCCACAACCCCGCCTTTGCGCAAAGCTCCGAGTGCGTTCACGACCACGTCGCCGCTGGGCGCAAAGGTGACGGCGCGGTCCAGCTCAGTGGGAGGCCTCTCGCCTTCGTCTCCTACCCAGACCGCCCCCAGTTCTTGCGCTGCTTCGCGGTTCTGCCGGCCGCGGGTGACCACGAAGACTTCGCAGCCCCATGCGCGCAGGACGCGAATCGCAAGCCTGGCCGAACTGCCGAAGCCGTAGAGCCCTACTCGCTCGCGAGGTTCCACGCCGGCCACGCGCAGGCTGCGGTAACCGATGATGCCGGCGCACAAGAGCGGCGCCGCCTGCCGGTCTTCTAACCCTTCGGGGAGTGAAATGGCGAAGCCGGCGCGCACCCGCGCGTATTCGGCGTAGCCGCCGTCCACCGTGTAGCCCGTGAAGACCGGCCGGTCGCAGAGATTTTCCATTCCGTGACGGCAAAACCAGCAGTCGCCGTCGACGCCGCCCAGCCACGAAACGCCCACCCGCGTTCCCATGGGCATTTCGGCCGTCGCTCCCTCCACCACCTCACCCACGATCTGATGGCCGGGGACGACCTGAGGGTTGAGGGGCGGCAAATCGCCTTCCACGATGTGCAGGTCGGTCCTGCAAACGCCGCAGGCGCGCACGCGCAGTAGGACCTCGCCTTCCCCCGGTTCGGGCCTGGGGCGCTCTTCGATTTCGAGCCACCGCCCCGGAGTTCCCTTCCCCGCCTGGTAAACCGCTGCTCGCATAGGTACCTCCCTCGAAGCTTAGAGCTGAGCGCTGAAAGCTCTACGCGCAACCCTTGCAGCACCAGCGCGTCTAGAATAGAGGAGCGGCCCGGTTTTCGCTTTTTGCCGCGCCGGACCTTATCCCCCAGCCACGGAGAAATTTGCATGCCCCTGATGAAGACCTCCAATCCTGCTTTGGGCCCTAATACCTTTCGCGACGTCAGCGGCGGCGGCTACATGATCGACGCCGCGGCGCGCATGACCCTGAGCGGCACCGTGAACAAGACCGGCATTCTGCTCGTGTGCGCGCTGGCCACGGCGGCATGGACATGGCATGACTTCATCTCCACGGGCAACGCCGCAGCAGCGGGCGGCATGATGATGCTCGGGCTCATCGGCGGCCTGATCTGCGCCATGGTGACGATCTTCAAGAAGGAGTGGTCGCCGGTGACCGCGCCGATCTATGCGCTGCTGGAGGGCCTTGTGCTCGGAGGCCTCTCGGCGGTTATCGAGGTACGTTATCCGGGGATCGCCATGCAGGCCGTGGGTCTCACCTTCGGCACCCTGGTGGCGATGCTGCTGCTCTACAAGTCGGGGATGATCAAGGTTACGCAGAAGTTCCGCATCGGGATTTTCGCCGCAACCGGCGGCATCATGCTCTTTTATTTCGCCGAGATGATTCTCGGCTTCTTTGGCGTCCGCTTTCTGTCAGTCAATGGAGGGGGGCCGATCGGCATCGCCTTCAGCCTTTTCGTGGTTGCCATTGCCGCCCTCAATTTAGTGCTGGATTTCGATTTCGTCGAGCAGGGCGTGGCCTCCGGCGCTCCCAAATATATGGAATGGTACGGCGCCTTCGGCATCCTCGTTACGCTGGTGTGGCTGTATTTGGAGATTCTGCGCCTGCTATCGAAAATGCGCAGCAGGAATTGAGGTATGCGGGTTTCTCGAAGCATCCTCTGCCCGGAACCCGGAGTTCCGGGGCATCGGGCTGGGAGGCCTGACAAGTGCAGAGAAGGAAGCTTGGGATGGCTGGAATTTTGGCTCTGATAGCTTCTCTTTGCTCGATGGTTCCGGCCCAGGCGCCTGCCGTTCAGGAGCAGGCGTCACCTGAGCTCCCTCAGATCGCATCCGGGCAGGCAGCCGCAGTCCAGAACAATCACGTGGGGCAGCCAGAAAACGACTGGAGCTATCTGCTCGAAAAGTATCGCTCGGTCAATCGGCAGCTTCCTCCGCCCGCCCCGGGCGAGAGTCGCGTCGTCTTCATGGGAGACTCGATCACGGAAAACTGGGGAGCGAAGAACAACCAGGACCCGGGCGAGTTTTTCCCGGGCAAGTCCTACGTGAATCGAGGAGTTTCAGGAGAGACGACGCCGCAGATGCTGGTCCGGTTCCGGCAGGATGTAATTGACCTGAAGCCGAAGGTCGTGGTCATTCTGGCCGGGAGTAACGACATTGCCGGCAATACAGGCCCGATGGAGCTGGGGGAGACGGAAGCCAACCTCCAGTCGATGAGCGATCTTGCCGTGGCCAATGGCATTCGGGTGGTGCTTTGTTCCGTTCTTCCTGCCAACGCGTTCCCGTGGCGACCGGGCATAGACCCTTCCGCGAAGATCTTGGAGTTGAATCGGTGGATTCGGCAATACGCTCAAAGCCGGGGCTTCCCTTATGTGGATTACTACGATGCGATGGTGGACAGCAGCGGCGGGCTGAAGCCGGAACTGAGCCCCGACGGGGTCCATCCCAACGGGAGGGGATACGCGGTAATGGCGCGACTGGCTCAGGCGGGGATTCAGACCGCGCTCGGGAAGCCTGGGGGGCGATAGAGCAGAATCCAAAACACGGCGCGCGGGCAGGGATGCCCGCGCCACAGCCGACCAGGAGGTCGGCGCTACATTGATTCTGTTACGCTGCATTGATTCTGTTATCTGTGCAGATAATCGAACAGAATCTTGAAGCCGATTGCCAGGAGAATGAGCCCGCCCAGCACCTCCACCCGCTTTCCCCAGAGGGCCTGGACCCGGCGTCCCAGGCTCATGCCCACCAGGGTAAGAATGGTGGCGATCAATCCGACAGCACAGGCGGAAATCAAAATAGAAGCGCGAATCATGGCGAGGGAAATGCCGACCCCAAGAGCATCGACGCTGGTAGCAAGGGAAAGGAAAACGAGGTGCCAGCCGGAGGTCGGATCGTTGGTTGCCCGAGGCGTCTCGCCGGCGCCATGAACCCCGTGCCAGATGGCGTTGGCGCCCACGAGCGTGAGCAGGATGAAGGCAATCCAGGTAGCGATAGCGGCGACGACGGCTAACAGGGCAGTCCCCACCAGCCAACCGGCAGTCAGCATCATCGCCTGAAAGAGGCCGAAGTGAAAGCTCAGGCGAAACAGATGCCGCTTGGTGACGGTGCCCAAAGTGAGCCCTGCCACTACCGCCACGGCAAAAGCATCCATGGCCAGGGCAACCGACACCACGAGCAAACCCGCCCAGCTCATCCGCGCCTCGTCTTGGCTGGCGATTTCAGGGCCAATGTCTTCATGGAATAACCATCATATCAATGGAGTGTTCCCAATCCGACGGCGGACCGGGAGTGGGAAAGGTCCACCGGCGGGAGACGATACTGAAAGCCGGCGCCCTCTGGGTTATGATTGCGTCTAATGGATGTGCGGCCTGTTCCCCCCTGGGCCGCTACGGTGGTGTGTGTGTCGAGAATCTTCGAGCGATTTGTTTTCGTTCTCTCCCTGGCGATCTTCGCCGCGCTTGGCCTGAGCTTTGTTCTCGGTGAATTCAACCTCTTTGGCGTCCACGCGAGCGGCGAGGAGGATGGCGCCTACCGCCAGATGGGCGTCTACGCGGAAGTGCTCAAAAAGGTCCAGTCGGACTACGTCACGGTCCCCAACATCTCCGATGTCACCGCCGGAGCCTTGCACGGTTTGCTGGAGTCGCTGGATGCCGATTCCAGCTATCTGAGCCCTACCGAGTACAAGATCTACAAGGAGCGTCCGGCAGGCGGCGAAGCCCAAACCGGCATTCATGTCTCCAAGCGTTACGGTTACGCCACGGTGGTCAGCGCCGAGCCTGGTTCCCCGGCGGCCCAGGATCGCCTCTCCGACAGCGACGTGATCGAATCGATCGGCGGTCAGTCCACGCGCGAGCTTTCCCTCGCCGTCATCCGCTTAATGCTGGAAGGCAAGCCCGGTTCGACCGTTGAGCTTTCGGTGGTGCGCCCCTTCAAGACTGACCCTGAAAAGCTTACACTTACCCGCTCGGCGGTCGCTCCTGCCGGGCTCGAGGCTCGGCAGCTTGAGAACTCGACCATCCTTTACCTCAAGCCCGGAGATCTGACCGCGGCGCGAGTCGACGAAATTGCCGCTCGAATCAAAGAGGCAGGCGCGAGCCGCAAGATCCTCCTCGACCTGCGCGACTCCTACGGGGAAGACGAGAAGCAGGGCCTACGCTTAGCCAACTTCTTCATCAAGCAAGGCACGCTGGCGACTCTTGAAGGGCAGAAGTTTCCTGCTCAGACCTTCAGCGCCGAGCCTGCACTGTATCTGACCGGCGCCCCGCTCGCTGTTTTAACCAACCGCGGCACATACGGCGCCGCCGAGCTGGCTGCCGGGGCGATCGAGGACCTGAAGCGCGGCGATGTGGTGGGGGAGCGGACCTTTGGTGAGGGTTCTTTGCAAAAGACCATCGACCTGCCCAGCGGAGCCGCCCTGCTGCTCACCGTGGCTAAATACGAGAGCCCGTCCGGCAAGAAAATTCAGGACGACGCGGTCACTCCCACTGTTACCGTCGAGCAGCCAAGCGAAGAGGAAGAAGAGACCCAAACCCCCAAAAGCGACGAAACGCTCGACAAGGCGGTTGAACTGCTGAAAGTCAAGGCTGCGTGAGCACCCGGTCAGCTTGTTAAGAGATTGATTTCGCTCGGCTTTTTGCGTCTCATCCGAGTTGGCAGGGGCTAAAGCCCGCCGAGATTTTAAGCCGTGTTCGGCCCGGCTAAAGCCGTGCCCTGATACAAAGCTCGGTCGTGTGTTTGGCTCGGCTGAAGAGATTATTGGCATATTTTTGTCAATATGCCATTGACACTTGCCCTTTTACAAGATCCGCGCGTTATCTCCTTCGCGCTCTTGCATCGCATGGTTCCGAACCGCTCCGTCCTCGTTCCCTCTACGCCTCAGGAATGCTAGCCTTGAGAGGTAACATCGAGTCGCCATCTGCGATCACCCTCTGAGGCTTAAATTCCCTTGGCTGCCCCTCCCCATGCGCCGCCGTCTACTCTTTTCCGCCAGCAGGCTGAGGCCGGCGGCGATGGCCCGCCCGGGCATCCGACGGTCCCGTCCGGGCACCACCGCAAGCTTGCCGGCCGCGCAGTCCTCGCCGTGTTGCTGGCACTCTCGGTGATTACCGGGTCGCTTGCCGGTCTCATGATCGTCTATTCGGTGGATTTGCCGCAGATTGAACAGCTTGAGCATTTCCGCCCTTCTACCATTACCGACATTTACGACCGGAAGGGCCGGATCATCGGCTCCTTTGCGCTGGAGCGCCGCGAAGTGGTCGGCTACGATGACTTCGCCCCTGTCCTGCGCCAGGCCGTAATCTCGATCGAGGACAAGAACTTCGAGTCTCACTGGGGCGTGAACGTATTTCGCGTGGCGGGCGCGGCGTGGCACGATATCCGCAGGCGCGGCCGCACTCAGGGGGCCTCCACGCTCACCATGCAACTGGCGCGCAATCTTTTTCTCAACTCCGACCGCAATCTCAAGCGCAAGCTCCAGGAGGCCTATTTAGCCATCCAGATCGAGCGCGCCTTCACGAAGCAGCAGATTTTCACGCTTTACGGCAACCAGATTTACCTGGGCAGCGGCACTTACGGTTTTGAGGCCGCCTCCCAGTTCTATTTCTCAAAGCACGCCCGCGACCTCACGCTCACTGAGGCCGCTTTGCTCGCCGGGCTGCCCAAGGGCCCTGTTGCTTACTCGCCCATCCTGAATCCCGATAAGGCCGTGCGACGCCGCAATCTGGTCCTGAGCGAAATGGAATCGGACGGCGCAATCACGCATGCGCAGGGCGAGGAGGCTCGCGGGGCCCCGTTGGGATTGCAGATCGCGAGGCCGGAGAGCTCGGTGGCGCCCTGGTTTCAGGACGAGGTCCGCGAAGAGCTCGAGAAGCGTTTCGGCTCCGAAGAGGTGCACGAGGCCGGCCTGCGCGTCGATACGACACTCGACCTGGACCTGCAGCAGACTGCCAATCGCGCCCTGGCCGACGGCCTTGCCGCCTACGAGCGCCGTCACGGCTGGAAGGGCAATTTAGAGAATGTGCTGGCATCCGGTATGCTGCCCTCCGACTACAGGCATCCGGATTGGGCTGTTTCGTCCTCGCAAGGAGACTACGTTCACGCGCTGGTCACCCGCGTTCTGCCGCTGGAAATCCATGCCCGCATCGGCTCCCAGGAGATTCTTCTTCTGCCCGAGGACTGGCAGTGGACCGGCATCCGCACTGCCGATGCGCTGGTCAAGCCCGGGGACGTGATTTACGTTCAGGTGTCCGCGGCTATGGAGGGCGCGGCCCGCCGCGCCAGTCTCCAACAGGATTCCGGAGTCCAAGGCTCGCTGATGGCCATCGACAACACCAGCGGCGACGTGTTGGCCATGATCGGCGGCCGCGATTACGCGCTGTCGGTCTTCAATCGCGCTACCCAGGCCGAGCGCCAGACCGGCTCCAGTTTCAAGCCCTACGTGTACACCGCTGCCGTCGAAGACGGCGTCAAGCCCACCGATGCCATTCTCGACACGCCGGTCCGGTTCGGCGATTATGTCCCCCACAACTACGAGAATGACTACAAGGGCCGCATGACTGTCCTGGACGCCTTCGCCGAATCGCGCAATATCCCCGCGCTGCGCCTGGCCGCCCGCGTCGGCATTCGCACCGTGATTGATGTAGCTCACCGCTTCGGCGTCACCTCGAACATTCCTGCGTATTTGCCGGTCGCCATCGGGGCCGTCGAAATCACCCTGGCCGAACAGGTTGCTTCCTACGCTGTTTTCCCCAACGAGGGTGTCCGCGTGGCGCCACGGCTTATTCGCAAGGTTTCCAATGCCGACGGCATCACTTTGTGGGAAAGCACTCCTTCCGTCACGCAGGTCCTTCAGCCTGAAACCGCGCACACGATGATGACCCTGCTCGAGGCGGTGACGCAGCATGGCACCGGCGCGGCTGCCTCTCAGCTCAATCACCCGCTCGGGGGAAAAACCGGGACTACCTCCGATTTCACCGACGCGTGGTTCCTTGGCTTTTCGCCGTCAGTCACCTGCGGCGTCTGGGTGGGTTACGACAGCCGCCAATCTCTCGGCGAGAAGGAGACGGGCGCCCGTGCGGCCCTTCCGATCTGGATGACGTTCATGAAGGCCGCCATTGCGGGCAAGGATGGGGAGCGCTTCCCTGAGCAGGAGTCTGCTCCGCCGACGGATGGCGCCGCGGGAACGGCCGGGGCCGCTAAGCCGCCGGGAACCACGTCCTCAGCCTCCGCCCCGGCCTCGAAATCATCGGCCTCAGCCGCTTCCGGAACTAGAACGCTGGCAGCACCCGGCTCGAAACCCGGCCAAAAGCCCGCGATTCCCGCTTCTCCGGCCCCTGCTCTAGTCAAACCCGCGCAGCAAACGCCTCCGGTGCCTAGCCGGCCGGTGGGGCAGGCCAGAGCGGCTCCAACTTCAAATCCTTGAGAGAGCTTTGGCGGGCAGATTCGTCACGCTCTTTTCAGCAAGTTGCGAAGGGGCGGATATTGGCCCAGGCAGGAACAACCGCAGATCCCTCACTTCGTTCGGGATGACAGCGAGCGATGTTCCCCGAGTTCAAGCTGACCCGATGGCCGCAAGCGGCGTGGTAAGAACGGAGCGAGTTGGCGCGGATACAATACAGGGGATGGCTATAACAGCCCATAAGCCGCAATATCTGAGGCGCAGCCAACGCCGGGCGGGCGATCAGTGAAGAATTTCTTTCGGCTTTTGGGCTACGGGGTACGCTATACGCTGGTGTGGCTGCCGGGAGTGGCGTTGTCGGCGGTGGTGGGCGTGCTGGATGCTTTTCGCGTTCTCCTGCTGCAGCCCATTTTCGACCAGGTGCTGAGGCCCGATGCGCCGGAGGGTCCGATTCTTCTGGGTCTAGCCAAGAGTCGCTGGAGCTTCGATCTGCGCCAGCTGATTCCCCATTTCCTGCACATCCACAATGCCTGGGATGTAGTGGCGTATGCGCTGGTGGTCTCGACAATTCTGAAAGGATTGTGCGACTACCTGGGCAACTACCTGGTGAATTACTCGGGCCTGGGGATGATCACGGACATGCGCAATCACCTGTACGAGGTGACACTGCAGCGCTCGTCGGGTTTCTTTCACAAGCACCCGACGGCGAAGATCCTGTCAACGCTGATCAACGACGTGGACCGGGTGCAGACATCGCTCAGCTCGGTGCTGGGCGATTTTCTGCAGCAGTCTTTCACTTTTTTGGTGGGGATTGCGCTGGTGATCAGGCTGGGAGGTCACCTGAGTTGGGCGCTGTGTCTGTTCATTCCGGTGGTCGTGACCTCATCACGGAAGATTGGCCGGGAGGTGCGGACGCGCACCCGCACGGGGCAGGACAAACTGGCGGAGGTACAGAACATACTGCACGAGACGGTAACGGGGAACCGGATCGTGAGAGGGTTCAACACGGAGTTGTGGGAGATCCTGCGCTTCAAGACGGCGGCGCGGCGGCTGCTGCGGGCCAACCTGCGCAGCGTGAGGGTGCAGTCGATCAGCTCGCCTTTGATGGACACGGTGGGAGCCATTGCCATCGCCATGTTTTTGTTTATCGGACGGAACGAGATCCAGCATGGCCGCATGACGCTGGGTCTTTTCGGGGCGTTCATCATATTGCTTTTCAAACTGTACGACCCGGTGCGGAAGTTTGCGTACTTCTACAACAGTTTTCAGCAAGCGATCGGGGCATCGGCGTCGATCTTCGCATTTTTCGACGAGGAAGACGACGTAAAAGAACGGGCGCACGCGGCGACGCTCACGCGCTTCCGCAAGTCGATCCGATTTGAGGACGTAGGTTTTTCGTATTCGACCGAGGAGGGAGAGCGGCAGGTACTGCACGACATCAACCTGGAGGTTACGGCGGGCGAGGTGCTGGCGCTGGTGGGGCCGAGCGGAGCGGGGAAATCGACACTGGTGAACCTGATTCCGCGCTTCTGGGACGTGACGAAAGGCAGGATTCTGCTGGACGGAAAAGACATACGCGAGCTGACGCTGGCATCGCTGCGGAAGCAAGTTGCTCAAGTGACGCAGGAGACGATCCTGTTCAACGACACGGTGCGGAGCAACATCGCCTACGGAAAGCCGGAAACGAAGACGGCGCTGGTGGAGGGGGCTGCGAGGAACGCACTGGCGCACGATTTCATTTTGCGCATGCCGCAGGGCTATGAGACGGTGATCGGTGAAAAGGGAGTGCGGTTGTCAGGGGGCGAGCGGCAGAGACTGGCGATTGCGCGGGCGATCATCAAGGACGCGCCGATACTGATTCTGGACGAGGCGACATCGTCGCTGGACGCCGAGAGCGAGTCGCTGGTGCAGGAGGCACTTTCGAACCTGATGCAGCATCGGACGGTGCTGGTGATCGCGCATCGGCTGTCGACGATCCGGAGAGCAACCCGGATCGCGGTGCTTGAGGGGGGAAGGATTACGGCAATCGGAACGCATGAAGAGCTGCTTGAATCGTCGCCGATGTACCAGAAGCTTTACCAATTGCAGTTCATCGATTTGCCGGAGGGCATGGCAGGGAATGGCAACGGCGCGGCCGAGCCGGTGGCGGCGCAGGCAAGTGAGACAAGTTAGCGAGGAGCAAGTATGGCAATCCAGTCCATGACAGGTTTTGCGAGGGTGCAGATTCGGGCGGGAGAACGGCTGGGGTACACGCTGAGCCTGAAGAGCGTTAATCATCGGTTTCTGGATCTGCAGTTCCGGATGCCGGCGGGGCTGGACGGGTTGGAGATGGAACTGCGCAAGACGCTCAAGGAGCACCTGGGGCGTGGTCACGTGGAGTTGACGCTTGCCGTGGACCGGGCGGCACAGCAGGAAAACGGTTACAACCGCGAGCTGGTGGGGTCATTTCTGGCGGCTTTCGAGTCGGCCAAACAGGAATATGGTTTGGTGCAGGGCGAACCGGACCTGAACGCCGCACTGCGGCTGCCAGGAGCCCTGCAGACAGACAGCCGAGGCGACGGCGAGACGGAGGCAATTGCGGCGAGTGTGCGAAAGGAAGTTGTTCCGTTGCTCGGCGAGCTGAAGGCGATGCGCGCCCGCGAGGGCGAGGCGCTGGAAGCGATTCTGAGTGAGACGCTGAAGCGGCTTGGGGAAGCGACTGCCGGGGTGACGGCGCTGCGGCCGGAGATTGAGGCGCGCTACCAGGAGCGGCTGACTCAAAGGCTAACAGCGGCGGCAGGACAGGAGTTCAACAGGCAGCGGCTGCTTGAGGAAGTGGCCTTGCTGGTGGAGCGCAGCGACATTAGCGAAGAGCTGACGCGGATGGAGACGCATGTCGCGCACTTTGGAGAATTGTTGAAGCAGGGAGGAGAAGCCGGGAAGAAACTGGACTTCCTGCTTCAGGAGATGAATCGCGAGGCGAATACGCTTTTGTCGAAGACGGCCGGGGTGGGCGGCAAGGGAACGCAGATTACGGAGCTGGGCCTGGCGATGAAAAGCGAGATCGAGAAGGCTCGGGAGCAGGTGCAGAACGTTGAGTGAGCGAAGTGGAAAACCTGGAGTGAGCATCGTCACGCGCAATGCGAGAGGCTTTAGCGGTTTGGGAAGTTTCTTGCGGAAAGAAGGGCAAAGAAAGGAGATGTGCTTTCCGCAATACGAAATGCGGGTCCGGGTGTGACCGATGGCACAGGGTGAGAGGGTTGGAGAAGGCGAAAATGGAAAGGTCAGGTTTAGAGCGCGTACGCGCGGTGAAGAGGAGAAGAGATTCATGAGCGATCTATCCACGCTGGCAGAGGGTGTTGCAGTTGACCCGCTGGTTGGACACCCACCCGACTATCACGTGTTTCACAAATTTATCGAGCGCTGCCAGCAGTTACCGGCGATGACGACAACAGTGGTGTGGCCGCTGTCGGACGTGGCATTGAAGGGAGCGGTGGAAGCGGCGCAGGCAAAATTGATCGAGCCGACATTGGTGGGACCAGAAAGCGAGATCAAAGCGTTGGCCGCCAAGATCGGCGTTGATGTAAGCCCGTACAAGATTGTGAATGCCGAGACGGAGCACCAGGCAGCCGTGACCGCGGTGGCACTGTGCAGGTCGGGCGAGGCGCAGGCGATGATGAAAGGGAGCCTGCACACCGACGAACTGTTGCGGCCTGCCATGGCCCGCGAAACGGGGCTTCGGACATCGCGCCGGACCTCGCATGTGTTCATCATGGACACGCCGGCCTACGCCCGAACGCTGCTGATCACCGATGCGGCAATCAACATCGAGCCGGAATTGGAAGACAAGATTCACATTATCCAGAACGCGATTGAACTGGCGCAGGCGCTGGGAATCAGCGAGCCGAAGGTGGCGCTTTTGTCCGCGGTGGAAACGGTGAATCCTAAGATCAAGTCGACTCTGGACTCGGCGGCGCTGTGCAAGATGGCCGATCGCGGACAGATTACCGGAGGGATTCTGGATGGCCCGCTGTCGTTCGACACGGCGGTGAGCAAGAAGGCCGCAAAGATCAAGAATCTGGTTTCACCGGTGACAGGCCATGCCGACATTCTTGTCGTTCCCGATCTGGAGAGCGGGAACATGCTGGTGAAACAACTGGAGTATCTGGGCGGAGCACAACTGGCAGGGATCGTGCTGGGAGCACGGGTTCCCATAATTTTGACGAGCCGGGCGGATTCGGCCGAGACGCGGCTGGTGAGCTGCGCAGTGGCCGGGTTGCTGCACCACGCTCTGCATCCGGCAGCGAAAACGAAGAGCTAGGGATTGAGGGACTAGCGGCCCCCAGGAAGATGAGCCCGTTTGCGGGGGTGCGAAGAGGCACCCTGCAAACGGGCTTTGTTTGTTGGAGCCTGAGGCGTCCGCGCGGAATGGATGTCAAAAGGAGAAGTGGGGACCAGGAATTGCAGGCGATTGAAAACAAAGGGAAAAATCATCAGCTAGAGGATTGCAGGGAATTCGGGAGATTTTGTGTAAGCTAAGGATATTCCGAGCAATGCGGGGCAGAAGCGAGGGGAAGGCGAGCGAGCCTTTCCCTTTCGTTTGTCTGCGATGTGAGAATAAAGCCGCTCCGGCTACGTCAAGCAACGTGATAGAACAAGGGCGACGGAGAACTCGGCGCGAGGAATGAGAAGAAGGAAGAGGCAGGAATGAAGCTCACGAAGAACAGGTGGTTTCGCGGCGCAAGCACAAGGCTGGGACTGTTGTGGGTGGCGTTGGGGCTAGTCTGGATGATTCCGGCACAGGCGACCCAGGCGCAAATCGCGACGACGACGGTTCAGGGAACAGTGTACCTGGCAAACGGACGTGCCGGCTCGGGGACCCTGATCGTGAGCTGGCCGGCGTTTTCGACGGCGGCCGGCCAAGCGGTAACGGCCGATTCGACGACGGTGACGATCGGGCCGGACGGGTTCTTCAGCGTGAACCTGGCGCCGAACCTCGGGGCACTGCCGGCGGGTTTGTACTACACGGCGGTCTACCAGATGAGCGATGGCTCGACGAGCACCGAGTACTGGGTGGTGCCGGCAGGGGCGCAGGCCACCCTGGCGCAGGTGCGGAGCCAGGTAATGCCGGCCGCGCAGGCAGTACAGGCGGTGAGCAAGTCGTATGTAGATACGGCGATCACGGAGCTGACGGGGAGCCTTCTGACGGCATCGGGAGGAAACCTGACGGGACCTCTCTACCTGAACGCTGATCCGACCCAGCCGCTTCAGGCATCGACCAAGCACTATGTGGACACGCAAGTTGCGACTGCAGTTCCGCTGTCGGGCGGGAACATGACGGGCGGCCTGAGGACGCCGGCGGTAAATGGGGTGCAGTCTCCGGATGCAGGAAGCGCACAGACGACGCTGCAGTCGGCCATTGCATCGGCGGGAACGACAGGCGCAATGGAGATCCCGCCGACGTACAGCGGCACGGATACGTTTACGAATACAAACGGCGTGCGAGTGACGGACCTGCGAACCAGCGTGGCGCAGCAGAGCGAGCGCAGCGTGAAGGAGTTCGGCGCTGTGTGCGACGGGACGACCGACGATACCAACGCCCTGCAGACGGCGATCAATTATGCGCAGGCGCACGGAGTGGCGCTGACCATTCCACAGGGAATCTGCAAGACCCGGGTCCTGAACTGGCATGGGGAGTCGATTGGGGGACTGGGCAAGCAGGTTTCGGCGTTGATGGGGTTTCCGGGGCAGGACGTGTTGGCGACGACGGCAGACAACCCAAACCTGCTGAGTTATACACGGCTGCACGATCTGACGATTTACGTGGACCAGAGCGTGGATGCGTCCTGCTCGCCGGCCGAAGGGCTGGCTGCAGCAGGAAGCTGCGCGATAAGCCGATTGATGGAGAAGAATTCCATTTTTTCTCCAGGTGGAAATGGGCTGACATCGACGACGGGCACGGGCGCTGGATGGGCGGTGGGGAATTGCGCGATTGCGATGCCGGCGAATCTGGGAACGGGCGGAAACGGCCTGAAAGTAGCTGAGATCGAAAACGTGGAGATCGCGACGACCGGTGTGGACCCGATGGCAAATCAGTATCCGGGGGCGCATTCGACGCATACGTGCGGCATGTACCTGGGGCAGTGGCCGCAGTGGAGCGAGTTTCGGAACATCGATATACGCGGGCTGAATACGGGGATCGCCATCCCCGCGCTGCCGGTGGCGACGCCGGCGGGACTGAACGCGGATTCGAACCGCTGGCAGAATGTGACGATCCAGGCGACGCATGCGTTCACAGCGGCGGCGGGATCAAACAATGTGCTGGATAACGTGGTGTCGCTGGCGGGGAACTCGGCAGCGACGGCCGAGACGCCTACGGGGCTGGTGCTGGACCTGAGCAGCGGGCAGGGATGGACGGTGAGGAATGCGGTGGTGCTGCCGAGTTGGACTGCGGTGCAGCCGACGCTGACGGTGACGGCGTCGGGCGGAGCTGTGCAGAGCGTGACGGTCGGCAGTAGTTCGGGCTTGGGATGGGATCCCTACGGGACGACGGTGCCACTGGCGTTCAGCGGCAGCTGCACGGCGCAAGCGACCGCGGGGGTGAACGCGAACGGATCGATCGGCAGCGTGACGGTGACGCAGGGCGGCGTGGGGTGTTCGTCGACGACAACGGCAAGCATCCGTGCCGCAGGAACATGGGACACGGCCGCGGCGGTGAACCTGATCGGCGGATCGAATATGACGTTCTTTGCCGGAAACCTGCTGAAGGGCAATGGCGGGTACACGGTGTGGACGGCGGCAAACTCCGAGAGCAATGGAACACAGATGGGGGGCGGAGGCGGAAACCTGCCGGGCGGCGGGACATACGCTGCGCTGGTTGAGACAAGCCCGGTGGGCGCGGCAACGCAGGTGGAGCAACTTCCGGGAGCGGACTTCGGCGCCAAGCTCGAGGCCTGCGTGAACTCGCTGAACGCAAGCTATGGAGGGACCTGCGACGCGCGGGACTTCGCGGGCAACCTTGCGATGGGCTCGACCCTGACGATCGGGACGGCGAATGCGACGATCCTGCTGCCGTGCGCGACGATTTCGACGGCAAACCAGATTGTGGTGACGGCCGGGACACGGAACGTTTCACTGCGGGGATGCGCGCAGCGGGGCGCGAGCACGGCGAGCGGGAGCCAGGGAGGAACGGTGTTCCTGTACTCGGGCCCGGGGGCGATGGTGCAGATAGGAGACCCAACTTACGCAGCCGATACGATGGGCTTCCACATAGATAACGTCGTGATCAACACGACGGCATCGACGAGCGCGACAGCGCAGGGAGTGGTGGCGTACCGGACACAGGAACTGGATCTGGAAGACCTGTACCTGCTAGGCAATTCAAACCAGACGGGCATGACGCTTGACGGAACGGGGAACTACACAGGCGGCAGCTTCATCAACGACGAGATCGGGGGGTTCCGGACGGCGGTGAACGGGATCGGGCACCAGGTTTCGAATTCCGCTACGACGGACTGGTTGAATGCAAGCACGTTCGTGAGGCTGCACATCGATTGTCCAACGACGAACGGAAATCCGACGGCAGGAACAACGGGGATCAACCTGCAGCAGGGCGACGGGAACACGTTTACAGGCGGAGACGTGGAGGGATGCGCAACGGCGCTTCATCTGGGCGCGAATGCCCAGGACAACACGATCGTAGGACTGCGGAACGAAAACTCGACCAGCCAGGTGGTAGCCGATGCAGGCAGCTCATACAACAGCTGGATGACCGGGGGCACGATGTTCACCGGGCAACTGACAGACAACGGAACTCGCAACAGCTTCCTCGATACATTCCACCGGAGTTTCAACGGATTGAATGGCGATTGGTACGGAAGCCAGGCGGACGCGACGCTAACGAATCACTACCGTCTGGGAATCGGGACGGGGAACGAGCGGGGCCTGTTGAATGAGATTCAGACCGATTACGGGTACCGATGGCTGGAGGGATTCTCGGATGCGACCGGGGGCGAACAGTTCTACCAGATCCAGGACCTGTTGAACAACGTGAATCGGATTTCGATCGGGCAGTACAACAACGGTCAATCGAGCACCAATAACCAGACGGTGATCAATGCGGCGGGAACGGGCGCGGTTGTGCTGAACGGATCGAACAACTCAGGGACTGGGGGGGTGGTGATCGGATCGGGTGGCCCAAGCGAAACGACGGTGGCGACGATCTCGAACGCGGGGAATGCGCAGTTCAACGGGACGCTGCAGGTGGGCGGGACGGCGCAATCGGCAGGCACGATGACGGTGAGAAACAACGCGAACGCGGAAGTGGATTACTATCTGTGGCCGGGACTGACGGCGAGCCAGAAAGGGTCGTTCACCTACAAGGACTGGAATGGAAACAGCCAGTGGTACATGGTGAAAGACACAAGCAATAACTGGGCGCTGAATTCGGCTGTGGGCGGGCTGGACAGCCTCAAAGCCTACCAGAGCACGAACAGCGGGGACACGTACATCAACGCAAGCAACTCGACAGGACACATCCGGCTGAACTACGAAAGCGGCTCAGGCGCGGAGACGGACATCTATTCGGGTCCGAGCGCAAGCCTGGACGCGTCATTCCTGGGGCCGACAAGCATCAAGTTTCCAGGGCTGGCGGCGGGAAGCGGGCACAACTGCCTGCAGATCGACAATTCGGGCTACATCACAAATACGGGCTCGGGCTGTGGTTCGAGCTCAGGCAGCAGCGTTACAGTGAGCTCGGCCGCCGCAGGTTCGATCGCATATTACTCAGGCGATGGAACGTCGATCGCGGGCGAGGCCGCGGTCCCGGTAACGGCGGGCGGGACGGGGGCGACGAGCGCGGCGGGTGCGATTGCGAATCTGCTGCCCGGAGTAGCCCCCGACGGGAACTCGGGATTGACGGTGACGGGCAACGTGTCGGCGGGCACAATGACAGCGGCAAGCGCGACGAGCTCGGGCCCCAGCTCCCAGGTGGCTACGATGGACAACCTGCATAAGGCCACCTGGGTTTCCGTCACCGAGTATGGCGCGGTGGGTGACTGCAACCCCAACGGCGCAACGACTTCCTGTACGGACAACACGGCAGCGATTCAGGCGGCTGTCGATCACTGCTACACAGCCAAGTGCGCGGTCTACTTCCCGGCAAATCCTTCCGCTACGGCAGCGACGGTCTACTACGCGGCCAGCACCATCAATCCCAAAGGCGTGAGCATCTTCGGGCCACCGGGAGCGATGGGCGCGCCGCTTTCGGGAGGGGCCTCAGTTGTGATTCGCGGCGCTCCGGGATTGGATATGTTCGCATCGGGCGATCCAACTTCAGTTGGTTATGTGGCTTGGCTTTCGAGCTTCGCGGTGCGCGATCTTGAATTCATTCTCGATGACACAGTGGACGCCAGTTCCAGCGGAACCAATAGCTTCCCTTATCGCTTTCCGGGCCGCTTCGCTTATGACGTAACCGGCACTTCAGGCAGTGCCGTCATTACTTCCATTCAGGCTATTTGTCAGGGCGGAGACGTGGGGCAGAATATTCGCGTTTTCGGCGGAGGGGTCAGCGGAGCTAATCTCGACACGACAATAACCGGCTGCATCCCGGCAGTTTATCCCCAGGGTTCAGGAGCCAACGCAACCTCTACGATCACCTTGGCGACGCCGCTTTCCGAGGATTTGGCAGGGAATGGCGAAATCTACATCGCGGTCATGGACATGAGCGTCACGCAGACTTTTGGCAACGCCGCGTGGGCTTTTGATGAGAAGGACTGGTCTACCGCTACCAGCGCCAGCACGCCCCGCTTTGAAAACGTGCAGATCAACACGGTCAGCGGAACAAGCAATTACACGGTGGGCATCTTCTATCAAGGACTAATGGGGCCTTATGATGCAATCTGGCATAACACCAACGTCAGGGCCAGTATGCCGATGGCTTTTGTTCCTACGCCTGCTAACTACGTCGGAAGTTATGCAGCATCGCACGGCAAGCTGCATTTGAACGGCCTCCAAGACACGGCGCATTACGATGGATGGCTCGCTGGCACTTACTCGTGGCTAGAGTATGGCGGGGGATTGGGCTACTTTCATCCTTCGCAAGTCACCGCGCAATATGGGCCAGAGTTCGTCATGGCTTATGGGGCTTCACCAAGTGGCTGGGACATTGACCTTTCTGAAAATGAATCGCCTAATTATTGCGCGACGACCGGGGCAAAGACAATAGGCTTTCGCATAGCAGGCATCAACTTCTCGGTCAATCGGCTGGCTATGCCCTATTGCAGCGGCGGATACAAGCCGATCCTGCAATGGGACGCCAGTTCCTCCACTGTGGCAAGCCTGCGGCTTCCTGAGGCCTCTGTCCTAAATTTTACCGGCGACCAGACCACCATGAACACGTTTAGCGCTTCGGCGTATAATTCGACAATAACTAACACCGGCACAGGAAATAGTCTGTTCATGCAGTCATCCTCATTCGGAGTGGCTACGGCACGTTCACTATTTGCTGCCGGTCAGCCTATCCCCGCGATGCAGCACCAACGTACGGGCAACGACAGGACGCAGGACTTCATCGACAAAGGTGCGACGTCCTACTACTGGAACGGGTACGACTTGTGGTTCTGGCCGAACGAATTAGCTACAGCCCCAACAGCAGCGGTTGCGACCACCACTGATTCAACTTCCGAAAGCGGGCTTTACTTCATGGTGGGAGGGGGGAGCACGGCGCTGCTTCAGCTTTCGAATTCGCAGAACTGGTATATAGGCCAGCAATGGCCTGCCGGTCCTGTGCGTCTCTATATAAAAGCGCAGGGACTGGCCGGAACCGCGTCGATGCAGGTAAATGTCTGGGTGAACGGGAGCTATATCGGTTGTTCGCCGTTGTCTACAACGGCCACATCTGTTCCAAGCGGCACCTATGTCCGCTACGAATGCGATGCGAATCTGAGTGGCTTGAGCGGGCAGGTGAAAGTCCAGATTCAGGAAACAGGCGGAACCTATCCCATCCAGGTTGCGTGGCTCGCAGTGAAGCCGATGGATCAGGACACAACCTCGACAAGCCTTACGCTGGGGACTCCGGGAGGCACGGGAGCGACGGCGCAGGGCACGCCAATGACGAGCAGCGCTGGCAACGGAGGAATCGCACAGGAGACTACGGCCGCGGCAAAGACGGCAAACGACCTGGTTTGCTTTGATGCGACTTCAGCAACAGGGAGCGCCGATGCGGTGGACTGCGGAATAAGCAAGTCGGGGATTTTGACGAACGGCGCTTCTGCGGGAGGAGACTTATCGGGGACTTATCCAAGCCCGACGGTTGCCAAATTGAACGGCGGATCGGTGCCGGCCAGCGCCAATGTGCTGGCCAGCAATTCCTCGTTGCAATTGACCGCGGCTCCCACGACGGGCAGCGGGAACGTAGTGCTGGCGACCAGCCCGACGCTGGTGACGCCGAACCTGGGCACGCCGAGCGCGGCGACACTGACCAACGCGACGGGCCTGCCGCTATCGACCGGCGTTACGGGCACGCTGCCGGCGGCGGCTATGCCAGCCTTAACCGGCGACTGCGCAAGCACGGCGGGGTCGCTGGCGACGACCTGTACGCAGCTGCACTACGGCAGTTATGTTCTCGCGACACCTGCCCTGTCAGCCGGAGATACGCTGGCCACTCTGGGAGCGGCTAACACTTTCTCAGGCATCAACACCTTCTCGGGCAGGATCGTTTCGTCGCAAATCGCCACGGCTAGTGGTTATGGCATGAAGATAACAGGAAGCGTGTACGCGGCAGGAAACTCGACAACCGATTTTCCGGTGATGGGGCTCGTTCAGGGCGCATCTGCGCCGAGCACCTGGTCAACGGGAGGCACCGAACTCGGCATGAATGCAGCATCCGGGTTCACGGGCAATTTCGAAGACTTCCATGTGAATGGCGGAAATCCTTTAGCGTGGACATCGGCTAGCGGATTGAGGATCGGGGCGGGCAACAGCAGCAACATCACGTCGGCGGCGAGCACAACGAGCACTTCATTTGCCAGCACCGGCGTGGCTCTGACAGTGGCCAGCACCCCGATGGCCTGGGTGTACAAGGGGCACTGCTCGATCATCTGGGAGGGAAGCTCGACTAGCTACACGACGACCTTCGGCATGGGTCTGAGCGCGGTGCCGACCGGCCTGTGGGCGATGAATACGTCGCACTCGGGCGCGAACGGCGCGACGCAGGCGGACACTTATACGTCGATCAGCGGCACGACGACCACGGCGATCTCCGGGGCGCTGACTCCGGGGGCAGCTTCGACCGGCTACCGGGATGAAATCGATTTCATGTTGAGCCTGCCGGCAACCACGGCGGAGACCCTGACCCTCTACTACCAGTCGAGCAATACTTCCGGAACGAGCTATGTGGAGCCGGGCAGCTATTGCGAGATCCTGCCGTAGGGAAGGAAGGCAGGAGTTGGCGACAGGATGCCGGCATGACAGAAGGAGAACTCGCGGCGCCGGAGCAGGAGTGGATCGCGGCGCTTGAAGGAGAGGGGCGGGCGGAGCTGGAGCGATTCGGAAGGATCCTCGACCGCAGGCCGGCGAGCCTGCGCGGACGGACCATTGGAATGGCGCTGGCTGAGCAACTGCTGCCTGTGAGAACGCGCGAGGGCAGGGCGGCGCGGCTGAGAGCCAATGCTGCGCAGAGGGCTTTCGAGAAGCGGCGCGGAGAGAGGAACATCGTGCTGAAAGCCCGGCAGATGGGGCTGACCACATGGGTAGCGGCGCGATTCTTCCTGAAAACCATCACGCAGCCGGGGACGCTGACGCTCGAGGTGGCGCATACGCGGGAGTCGGCCGAAGAGATTTTCCGCATCGTACACCGGTTCGTAGATTGGCTGCCCGAGAGCTTGAGGAAGGGGCCACTGAGAACTTCCCGGGCCAATGCGCGGCAGATCGTTTTTACCGAGATCGACTCGCAATATCGCGTGGTGAGCGCGGGGGAGAAGAACGCTGGACGGGGATTGACGGCGCAAAACCTGCACTGCTCGGAGCTGGCGCGATGGCCGGGCGACGCCGCCGAGACACTGGCGGGCTTAAGAGCGGCGATGGCGCCGGGAGCGGAATTGATCCTGGAGTCGACGCCGCAGGGCGTGGGCGGATGCTTCTACGAGGAGTGGCAGAAGGCCGGCGAAACGGGGATGGTGCGGCACTTCTTCCCATGGTGGATGGAGCGGCGCTATCGGGCGAAAGCAGTGGAAGCGGCGACGCTGAACAGTGAGGAGCGGGAGTTGATCCGGAGGCAGGGGCTGGATCTGGAACAGATCGGGTTCAGGAGGCAAATCCGGGCGGATTTTCGCGGGTTGACAGCACAGGAGTTCGCCGAGGACGAGGAGAGCTGCTTCCTAGCAAGCGGCGAATCGGTTTTTGAGCTGGCGGCCGTGGAGGCGCGGCTGGCCGAGGCGCCGGAGCCGGGGGAGCGGCGGCGGAACGAGACGCTGGAGATCTGGCTGCCGCCGGTCAGGGACAAACAGTACCTGGTGGCGGTGGATCCGGCCGGAGGCGGCAGCGAGGGAGACTACTCTGCGGCCCAGGTGCTGGAGCTCGAGTCGGGACTGCAGTGCGCGGAGTTTGCGGCTCATGTGGGCGGGCTGGAGCTGGCCGAACTGGTGACGGACCTGGCGCGCGAGTATAACGGAGCCTGGCTGGTGGTGGAGCGCAACAACCACGGCTCGGGTGTGCTGGCGCTGGTGGAGACGGTCTGCCGCTATGGAAAAATCTACAGGCAAAGCGGACTGGCGGGATGGCTGACGAATTCGGTGAGCCGGCCGGCGATCTTAGGAAGACTCGACGCGGCGCTGGTGGAGGCCCCCGAGCGCTTCATGAGCCGTAAGCTGCTGGCCGAGTGCCGGAGCTTTGTGCGATTGCCAAACGGGACGGCGGGGGCGCGCAGCGGGACGCACGACGACCGGGTGATGGCCATGGCGATCGCGCTGGCGGCAAGGGCGGAGCTGGCGGGGAAAGCGAGCTATTAGCTATTCGCTGATAGCTCTCTCGTACCGGGGATGCTTTCTGCATTGGAAGTGACTCGGCGGAGTGCGATCTGAAAAGCTCTCTTCATTGGAATGCAAGCAGAAACAAGGGGGCTATCCGCAAAATCTGAAAGCAGGCGGGCGCGAGGCTGCTATCTTCGAGGAAGGATTCACGGAAAGAGCCGGGGGCTTCTGTTGGCGGTTCTGGCGGTACAGCAGATCCGGAAGATGCGGGGCGGCGCGCAGGGGCAGCTTATGCTGGGCGCCGACGGCCAGGTCTATGTGGTGAAGTTCCAGAACAACCCCCAGCACCGGCGGGTGCTGGCCAACGAGTTTCTGGCCTCGCGGCTGGCCGCGGCGGCGGGTCTGACCGTGCCGGAGGTGGAACTGGTCGAGGTATCGAGCTGGCTGGTCGACAATACACCAGAGCTGGAGATCGACCTGGGAAGGACGCGAGTCCGCTGCCAGCCGGGAATGCAGTTCGGCTCACGTTTCGCCGGGGGCCTGATGCCGGGACAGGTGGTGGACTATCTGGCCGAGGAGCAGTTGACCGAGGTGAAGAACCTGGAGGAGTTTGCGGGCATCCTGGCGCTGGACAAGTGGACGGCGAACGCCAACGGCCGCCAGGCCGTCTTCACGCGGAGGGCTCGGGAGCGGCGCTACAAGGCGGTCTTCATCGACTTCGGATACTGTTTTCACGCCGGCGAGTGGCGCTTCGAGGATGCGCCGCTGCGCGGCGTCTACTACCGCAATGAGGTTTACCGGGAAGTGACCGGATGGGAATCCTTCGAGCCATGGCTGAGCAGGATGGAGACTGATGCCGGCCGAGACTGTCTGGGAGGCCGCCGGCGAAGTTCCGCCAGAATGGTACGGCGGCGACATGAGCGAAATGGAGGCGCTGGTGGAGAAGCTGCTGGCGCGCAGAAGCCGGATCCGGGAGCTGATTGAAGGATTCGGGAAGTCGGAGCGGGGGCCATTTCCAAAATGGGTGGGAGTGGGGGAAAAGATGAGGGAAGAGGCTTGGAGAGCGGCAAAGTGGGGGACTACTATCGAGGGGACGGTGAATTGAAGGGAATAGGGAGTAGGGAATAGGGACTCAGGAAGTGGATTTGCCGGAGTGGTGACTGGGAACTAAGAACTGACAACTGGCAACTGACAACTGACAACTGATAACTGAGAACTGATAACTGACCCCTGAAACCTGAAACCTGGAAAGAGCAATGAACGGCTTGCCCCAGAGACGCGAGTGCCAGTTCCGGCTGCTCCGGTATGTGCCGGATGCGGTGAGGAACGAGTATGTGCATATCGGGGTGATCCTGGAGGAGCCTGGAGCGCCGGGGCGGACCGAGGTGCGGTTTACGCGGGACTGGCGGCGAGTGCGCTGCCTGGACCCGGATGCCGATACGGCTTTGCTGGAGGGAATGGAGAGCGAGCTGCGGCGGCGGCTGCAGGAGGAATCTGCAGGCAAGCTGTTGCGCGTGCTCGAAGAGTCGCTTTCGCTCGGCGTGCAGATGACCGAGGCCAAGGCCTACCTGGCCGAGAGCCTGCCTGCGGGAATGGAAGAGCTGATGAAGCTCTACGTGGAACCGCCTGCGCGGGAGCGCGCGGCAAGGCTGAGCGGGCGGGCAGCGATCCATGCGCGGATGCGGAGCGGGTTCGAGCACGCGGGGGTCTGGGACCTGATGCGGAAACGGATCGCGGCCGCCGAGTACACGCGGCCCGGAGATCCGCTTCGGATCGATGTTGGCTACCGTCCCAATGGTGTTGTGCGCATGTTTCAGGCGGTGAGCCTGGAGTCGGGAGTCGCTACGGGAGTTGCCTCGGGCGTGGAGATGGCAAAGGTTCTGGCCTTTTCGGCGGCGGCGCTCAGAGCCGGCGTGGAGCGGGTGGAAAGGGCCGAGTTGGAGCTGACGGCGATCGTCGAGCCCGCGGCCCGGCTGGGAGCAACCGACGAAGAGCCGGAGCGGCTCGCGATGTACCGTTTCGGCGTGGAGACCATGGAAGAAAACCGGATCCGAGTGCTTACCACGGCGGACCTTGGAAGAGTGGCGGAGACGGCGAGACGGGAACTGCGGGTCTAGAGGCAGGGACCGGGATAGGGATTAGGGAATAGGGAATAGGAATAGGCACTAAGGGACTAAGGGACGAGACGCTGACACACAGTTCACAGTTCGTAGTTCACAGTTCATAGCTCAGTTCATAGTTCACAGTTTTGAGCTATTCGTAATCGGTTGTTCTCTGTCATCCGTTAAAAACTGAGAGATTAATCCTGGGATTTAGTGGACTTTTTGTTGCTCGCGGAACGAGAGAGAGCAAGCAGAAAAGTTCATGGATCGGGAATTGCGTATTATTTTCTGGTTTCGAGGTAGGATCAAATCTGTTGGAGGATATGAGGCAGACAGAGAATGGGTCTGATCACTTATCACTTATCACTTATCACTGACTGCTGATCACTGATAGCTGATCACTGACCACTGACGAAGGCATGACCCATGCGGGCCATGCCTTTTTTGTTGCTCAAGGTGCAGGAACAAGGAAGGTGCGCGTGAAGGTAGCTGAGCAGTTGCGGGAGATCTGGCGGCAGGTGAGCCAGGGCGGCGCGGGGCGGAATCTTGAAGCCAAAGCCGAGGCGGAGCGGAAAACCCTGGCGCTGCCGGCAATTCTGAGCCCGGTCGAGATTCCTGGGCGCCATCTGCCCAAGCCGACGCCGGTGAATCTGCGGCGGTTCGCAGAGACGCCGGTGGTGCGCAGGGCGATCAACGTGATCAAGGACCGCGTGGCCGCGATGGACTGGCAGGTGCGGCTGAAGCGGGGCGTGCGGGCCGAGGATGTGGCCTTCGCGCCGCGCAAGCTGCGGGCGCTGCGGCGGACGCTGGAAGAGCCGAATGCAAGCGACAGCTTCCGCACTCTGATCGAGCAGGCGATCGAGGATGTGCTGACGGGAGGCTACGGGGCCATCGAGATGGAGCCGACGGGCGATCCGGAGCGCCCGGCGATGCTGTGGGCCGTCGATGGGGCCTCGATCCGGATCAATGCCAAATGGGATGGGCAGGAGGATACGCCGCGCTATGCGCAGGCCATGCCCGGGCAGCTGGAATCGAGCGCGGTTGAATTACGCGACAGCCAACTGATGTACATCCGGATGAATCCGCGCAGCTTTACGCCGTTTGGGCTGGGACCGTTGGAGGTGGCCTTCGAGACGGTGAACCAGTTCCTGAGCGCGCACCGTTTCGCCGGCAAGCTGGCGGCGAACTCGGTGGCGCAGTATGCGCTGTGGCTGAATGAGGCGACGCCGGCGCAGCACAACCGGCTGATCCGCTGGTGGCAGGACGAGATCGAGGGGACAGGACGAGTGCCGCTGATTTCGACCGTGCAGAAACCGGAGGTCCTCAGGTTTGCGCAAGGCACGGATGCGGATCTGCGCCTGGCCTGGCAGGAATTTCTCATCCGCATGGTGGCCAATGCCTTCGGGCTGCCGCCGATGATGCTGGGGCTGGAGGCGGACGTAAACCGGTCGACGGCCTCGGAGATGGCCGATGAGGCCTTCCGGGGGGCGATCTCGCCACTGGCGATGCTGCTGGCCGGGCACGTTACGCGGGACCTGTTCGGCAAATGCATCGGCTGGCGGGAGTTCGAGTTCGCCTTCAATGAGCTGAGCGCACGCGATGAGCAGACGGAACTCGAAGTACAGGTGGAACTGCTCAAGGCCGGAGTGCTGACGGTGAACGAAGTAAGAGCGATGCGGGGGCTGGGACCGTTAGAGACAGGTGTCAGGGATCAGGTGTCAGAAATCAGTTGATGAGCTGGGTCTGATCCCTGATAAACCTGAAACCTGAAACCTAAAACCTAGCGAGTGGAGCGAGCAGATGCGACTGGAAGCGATGGCGGTGCAGATCCCCCACGTGGAGGGACACCCGAACCGGGTGCCTTTCGAGGGAATCTTGACGGTGGTGAATACGCCCAGTGACAAGGCGCCGGCCGGCGCGCGCGGGCACCGGGTGATGCTGACGCGCGAGGCTGCCGAGAAGGCGTTGCCTTCGCTGCTGGGGATGGCGGTGGATTACCGGCCGGGCTGGGACGGGCACGATGCGCGGCGCAAGATCGGCCTTCTGACCGAGGCCGACCTTGTGGGACAGCGGCTGGTGGTGCGCGGCTATTTGTACGCGCGCGACTTTCCCGACGTGGCCGAGGCGATCCAGGCCTCGACGGCGGCAAGCCCCGGCGCCATGGGGATGAGCTACGAGCTGGCCGACGCGCGGGTGGAGGACATGAGGGCCGAGGTATGGAAGCTGACCCGCGTGACCTTCACTGGAGCGGCAGTGCTGCTGAGAGAAAAGGCGGCCTACCGGGCGACGAGCTTTCGCATGGCGAGCTAAAGGCAGCGGAGCTAGCAGAGTTAGCGGGATTAGCGGCGCTGGCAAGTTGGGAATTTAGATGGTTAGCGTTCGCTGCACGGACCTTCGCGAGTTAACAAGTTAGCGGATCACTGGTAACTGACCACTGAAGAAAGGAAAGACATGGAGAACGACGAAAAGGAAATGGTAGAACGGCTGGAGGCCGCAACAGCCCAGCTCGAGAAGACGCTGCATTGGCTGGAAGAGCGGCGGGGCCAACTGAGCGGAGAAGTGGAGAGGATCACGGCAACCGTGGAGCAGAGCCGGCGGGAAACGGAACTGGCCGAGAAGCTGGCCGCAGTTGAGCAGGAGCTGGCCGAGCTGAAGGCATCAGCGGCGCAGAACGCGCTGAATCCGGTGCGCAGGACGGTGCCGGCGACCACAGCCGAGATGCTGGCCAAGCACGGGATCGGCGATGGCCCGGTGGACGTGCGCGCCCTGGACGCGGCGCTTGCCGGGCTGAGCCTGGAGCAGCGGATCGCCGTGAAGACGCAACTGCTGCGGGCAGGAGCGATCGCGTAAAAGCAGGGATCAGGTTTCAGGGATCAGGGATCAGGAGCGCGCGAGGAGCTGCTCTTTTCTCATGACGACTGAACCCTGACACCTGAAACCTGAAACCTGAAAACGGCCCCCATGGAGGGGGCGGAGAGAGCTATGAACGCAATTTTTGCAGATATTCACGCGGCGGCCGATTTCATGGGGCCGGGCGCGATCGAAGTTCCGTTGTACCAGACCGAGATCTTCGACATTTGCCGGCGGTCAAGTCCGTTTGGACAGCGCATCAAGCAGGTTCCGGCGACCGGGCATCCTTCGCGGTTCTTTGAAGAGACGGCCATTCCCAATCCGGGCACAGCCGGTTTCGTGAATCCGCGCAGCATTTCGCCAACCGTGGTGAGCCCGACGCGCATCGAGCTGAGCGTGCCGCTGAAGGCGGTTGTGGCGCAGATCAATTACAACCTCTTCGACATCGAGCTGGGCAACCAGCAGCAGCAGTTCGCCTATCTTCAAGCCAAGGACCTGGTGGATACGGTGAGCGGCGTGATGGTGACCCACGACGTGGCCCTGTGGAACGGAAACGACACCAGTCTCAGCTCCCCGACAACCACGCAATACATGGGCTGCGCGGCGCAGATCGCGGCCGGCAACAACTCCGTGACCGTGACCACCTCGATGAAGATTGTGGACACGATCAAGACCGCGGTGGCGCAGATGGTGGCCAGCAACGGCTATCATGTGCGGCCGACGGCGATCTACGCCAACCCGGTGCTTCTGGACCTGATCGACCAGGAGATGAAGAGCGAGTACAACGTGGTGCTGAACACCGATCAGATCACCGGCGGATTCCGGGTGAAGATGCTGTCGACGCAGGCAGGCGACCTGCCGCTGATCCCCGATTGGAGCCTCAGCTACAGCGGCACGCCTGGATCGGGCACCGCGGTGCTTCCGGCCTACATCGTGACCGAGGACCTGATCGAGTACCACTGGCTGGGCGATCCGGCTCCGCGGGTCTTCCAGCTCGGACTGCCCAACTCGCTGACTCACCAGTACGTGGCAGTGAAGTTCGGAGCACCGGTGGTGAAGGGCGCGAGCTTCGCGCACTGCCAGGTGATCGTGAACCGGTAAGAAGATCAGTTCACAGTTCGTAGTTCACAGTTCGTAGTCCGGGGCCTGCGTTGATGCTCGCAAAGGCTCAGCGTACTCCAACTGTGAACTGCGAACTAAGAACTGCGAACGAACTGCTAAATCGGAAGGATGAGTTATGGCGTATCTGGAGCCGGCGGATTATTCGAACTACGGATTACCGGCAGAGACGACGGCAGACTGGATTACGGCGGCGACGGCCCTGATCAACAGCTATTGCAGGCGGCCGGATCTGAACATCGTTCAGTACGTCGAGCGCCTGCGGGTGACGGCGGGATCGCAAACGGTGCTGCTAAGCTATCTGCCGCTTGCGCCGGCTGGCGCCGGCTGCCTCGCCACTGGTGACCGTGGAAGGGCGATATGCACGGCCGCGGCGTGGCGAGTTGGCGAACGAGCCGCTGATGGAAATTGCGTGGGCCTTTTCGCTGCCCGGGCAGTGGACGGGGATCGATCCAGCAACGGTGGACTACGACACGAATACCGGCGAGCTGACGCTGCCGTGGAACATGTACGGACTTCCCTACAACGAAGTGCAGGCAACCTACACGGCGGGACTGGCGACGATCGGAGACGACGTGAAGTCGGCGTGCGCGCAAATTGTTCGCAACGCGCAGGCCACGCCGGCGCTGAACGCGAGCATGAGCCGGATCGACACCATGCAGGTGAAGTATTTTTCAAGTTCGCTGATCGACGAGACGGTGCAGCAGTGGCTCAAGCCGTACGTTGCCAACAGGCTGGGGTGAAAAGCAGGCTTCAGGTTTCAAGGATCAGGGATCAGAGATCGAGATGAAGATGCGATCGGGAGATTCTTGCCTGACACCTGAAACCTGAAACCTGAACCTGAACCTTGATTCCTGGCACCTGGACCTGGCCACCGGCCACTGGAAATGTGAGCGATTTATGAGCGATACAGCGCCGCGCGGCCCAAGAGGAGCGCCGCAGATGCTGGCCGACGCCCTGCTGCGAAGCGTAGCGGGAACTACGGCTCTTCTGCGCGTAACGGGCACGAATACTGACACCAGCATGTCGGAAGTGGGATTGGTGTCAACCACCTTTGCAGAAGTCGTGATCAGCCCGGTAGCGATGCGCAAACTGCGGCCCGCGTGGCAAGAGGGCGGCCAATCGAAGTGGGAGCTGCTGGTTTCGGCCACGAGTGTCGAGCAGCAAGTGCAGACGCTGGATCTCCAGTCCGCACAGGCTTTGTTTTCCATGACGCTGGCGGTCACGGTCGCGGGGCAGGACTACCTGATCGAATCGATCGCCTCGAATGAGGCCTTCGGGCAGGTGTACCTGTACAGACTGATGCTGCGCGAAGCAAGGCAGCAGGCTGTGTAGCAGTTTACAGTTTCCAGTTCGCAGTTCACAGTTCACAGTCCAGCGGCCCTGAACTATGAACTGAGAACTAAGAACTATGAACTAATAACTATGAACTGAGAACGATCATGCAGAATGCGAAAGACTCGTTTTATATGGCGCTGCGGACTCGGCTGGCGGCGGTCAATCCGGAGCGGACCATTCTTCTGCGGGGCACGGTGCGGCCGGGAATTCTGGTGGAGGAGGCGGAAGCGCCCTTCAGCCAGTTGCCTGACGACGTGTTCGTCCTGCGCTGGCTGGGCCTGGGCGTGGACATGGACCTGGACTCCACAATGGCGGCCGAGCACTGCGAGATTCTCTACCAGACCTGCGGAACGCAGAGTTTTGGAGGGCTGGACCGGGGACGCGCGCTGAGCCAGATGGACGAGGAGATGATGGCCATGATCATGCCCTTCCACACGGCGAAGCTCAACTATACGGCGACTCCGCCGGCGACGATGCTGACCCAGGTCTTCTGGGATGAGCCGATCTTTGCGCCGACGGTGACGCAGCGCGACCGGTTGAGCCGCTCGGCGACAGTGATGGTGTACAGCTACCAGGAGCAGGGGGAGTAAGAACAGGTGTCAGGTTTCAGGTTTCAGGTGTCATTCTTCGAATATCAGCAAGCCTGAAACCTGATCCCTGAAACCTGGAACCTGATGTTTCAGAGGTTGACTCAATGACAGCAAGTTGGTTTTCGGCGCCGGCGCCGATAGCGCGCCGCGTGCGGGGATACTTTGCGCCTGTGAACCGTTCCGCACAGACTCCCGTGCTTTTCGACCCTTCAGCGCAAGGGCAGTTCAGCCTTGACGCACCTCCGGCGCCGTGGATCAGCCTGGGCTGGATTCAGAACTTTACGCGCAAGCCCGCGAGCAGAAGCGCGGTGCTGCTGACGGGAATACCGGCCTCGCCGCTGGAGCAGGTGCGCGAGACGCTCGAGGCCCAGGTGAGCCTGGAATTCCTGAGCTGGACCAAGCTCACGATGGCGCTGGCAACCGGCTCGCAGCACATGAACGTGCTTGTGCCGGCCAGCGGCGCGAGTGCTGCGGCGGACGGCGCTCAGGCGGCGGCTGCTGTGATCCCGCAGAGCGGCTCGACGGCTACATCGATCCTGCTGGCCAGCTCCGATGCAGCGCGGTTCTCGGCCGGGCTCGATCATTGCCGTTGACGTGGATTACACGGGACAGACTGGGTTTGTCGGCTCGCCGGTGGCCGGCGCCTATGTGCGCCAGGCGTTGACGGATGTGGATTACATCCGGCGCGTGACCTTCAACGTGGCGCTGGTGTCGCAAGTGAGTTCCACTGGATTGACGCTGGCCGAACCGCTTCCTGGCGGCGCGCCGGCAACAGGCGCCAAAGTGCAGGCGGTGACCGGGTTCGTAGACCGGGAGGGCGGGTGCTTCTACCAGGAGTGGTCGGCGCTGTTCGTGATGGAAGGCAGCCAGGGTGAGCGGATCTTCTATCACTATCCAAGATTGCAGACAATGACAGGCGCAGAGGAAGCAGTGATTCCGCTTGGCGGAAAACAGCAGGGCGGGCAGTCGCGCGTGCTGCTGAAAGGACAATTCCTGGCGTTGCCGGTGACAGATCCTCTGGACGGTGAGCGCGTGGTCTGCTACCGCGCCTTCGTGCCCGCGGCCAATGCGCTGGTGTGAGAAAAGCAGGGATCAGGGAACAGGGATCAGGGATCAGAAAGCCGAGGGACCAAGGGATTAAGGTCCGGCGGGGCTTGCTGGCAGCGAAGTAAGAGGCGTCAGGAAAGAAGAAGCGAGTTGCGATGAAGATTACGATCCAGGGGACGGATTACACGGCGGCGCTCGATGCGGCGCATCCGCTCACCATCGAGCGCAAGATCAACGAGCCCTCCGTATGCCAGCTTTGGCTCGCGCTGCCTGTCAGCGGCAGCCTGGCGGCGCCCGTGCGATTTCAAACGCTGGCGGTTACGGGCGATGACGGAACGGCCTACTTCACCGGATTTATCGCGGTCAGTCCGTTGCCGGAGTACGCGGGGACAGGGTTTGAAGGACCGCGCTACCGGACCGCGATTCAGGCGGTGAGCGACGAGTTGCTGCTCGATCAGGTGCTGATGCCGCCCAGCGCGAGCGTCAGCACGGGAACCGTCAGCTCGCTGCTGAGCGCGCTTGTGGCCCATTCGGGATCGAGCGCGCTATCTACCCGAGGCCTGGCGCTCAATACCGCGATAGGCAGCTTTGCTCCGGAACCAGGCGCCAACTGGAGCAAGAGCGCCGGACAGGCGGCCTCAATGGCTCGTGCTGTCTACCGGGCCCTGGACGGAGGCCTGACGCTCGCTTCCGTTTCAACCACCGCTCACCCCCTGAATGAGACCGATGGCAGCCTGAGCCTGGCCAATCTGGCGCTTACCTCCGGCGTCAAGCGCGCGCTGGCCAACGACGTGACGGTTTGCGGCGAGAATGAGCCGGTGGCCTACGTAACCGAATATTTTCTCGGTGACGGGGTGACAACGCAATTCAGTCTCGCCAGCGACCCGTATTTTCCTTCCGCCTCGGAATCCAAAATCATTCACGAGCTCTTCAACGAGGCGCAGATCAATTCGAGCCTTTGGAGCGCGACCGGAGGTGCGGGCTTCATTACCTTGGGCGCGAACGGGCTGGCAATGAATGGCGGCAACGGCATCGACGGCGACACACTGCTGGCCTGGCTCGATCCTGTGGAGATAGGCGGAACGCTGCTTCTGGAAGCCGTGGGGGTGACGCTCGCGCCGGGCAGCACGGGAATCCTGGCGGGCTTTTATGACGCCCTGTACACCATAGCCCAATGCTGCATGGGTTTTCAGGTGACGTCGCAGCAGGGAACGGGCGCGGTTTCTCTGCAGCCCATCGTGCAGGGAAACGCCGTGGGAATGTCGTTCCCGGTGAACCCCGCCAACCAATACACATTGCGCATCAGGGTGCATTGCCCGGAATTCGAGCGGTCGCGTTCAATCTATTACTCCTTCGGCGATAGCGGGCAGATCAGCGCGGGCGGCGCAGCCGTGCTGGCTCCGGGAAGCATTCAGATGGAGGTTCAGCAGTTCGTAAACGGCGTAGGCGCGACGCCGGTGACGCTCTACAGCGGCGGGCTGGCCAATTTGGCGGGGACGTGCTCCATCGTTCCGGCCAGCAGCATCAACCTGATCGGCACCATGCGCGCCGTGAACCTGACGAATCTGGGATCGGGCTGGGTAGTGAGCACGCCGCCCGGCGGAGGACCCTACATCCGGCGGATCGGGACGACGGCGGAGGCTGCCGAATGCCAACTGGACCGGACGGGAAAACTCACGTTCTATGCCGGATACACCCCGGTCGCGGGCGAGCAGATCGCTGTCAGCTACCGCTCGACCGGCAGGGCAGTGGGACGCGCCGTGAACACGGCAAGCCAACAGTCGCTGGCCGCGGCCGGATCGCCGTCGGTTGCGGCATGGATCGGATCGGTGAGCCGTCCACCGGCCTGTAGCTCGGCCGATTGCCGCTACGCCGCGCAGGCGATGGCGCAGGCGGCGGCCAGCGTGAGCGCGCTGTGGAGCGGAACCTACAAGGGGACCAGAGCGAGCTTCGCGAGCGACGTCTGGCCCGGAGATGCGCTGCTTCTGAATGCCCCTTCGACCAATCTCAATGCGCAGGTCGTCGTGCGGACGGTGAAGGTGACTTACAGCGCCAGTTATCCGGATATGGTTCAATATGAAATCGCCTTTGCCAATGACTGGGCTGACGATCTCGCCATCCGCACAAGCGAGACGGTACCGGAAAATGCGTGGCTGCCGGCGACGGTGAATCCCACCTATCTGGCCAACCTGCCGAGTCTCACAGTAACCTCGATCAGCGGAAGCACGGTCACCGTAAACACCGGCATAACTCCGCCCGTGGGAGGCGGCTTCGAAATCCGGCTGCGGGATTTCAGCTTCATGCCGGGCCAGGACCCGGCGCTGGTGATGCGCGGCTCCGAGCAGAGCCTGACCTTCTCTCGCGTGTCGGCGGCGGACAGGTTTTATATCCGGATGTACGACGGCTCGACGCCGCCGAATTATTCGGAGTTTTCGGCGGCGCTGTTTATCAATTTGCCGTTGAGCAGCTGACAGCGGGGCCAGCGGAGTTAGCGGTGATAGCGGAGTTAGAGGAACGGTGAACTGCGAACTACGAACTACGAACTACGAACTACGAACTACGAACTGAGAACTGACTTCATGCGTATGATGAATGAATTCGAGGCGCAGGTGCTGAGCGATCTGAGCGTGCTGAAGACGCAGATGACCGGGCTGATGGGCGACGGCAACGGCGGGCGGCTGGCAGAGCTCGAGCGGCGCATGGAACGGCACGAGCAGAACTGGCAACGGGCCAAGGGCTTTCTGGCCGCCATGAGCGTGCTGTTCGCGGTCATCGAAGTGGCCTTCGAGGCGTGGCACAGGCACTAAATTCGAAGATGTTTTGGCTGTAGATGTCATCCTGAGCCGAGGTACGCCGCAGGCGACCGAAGGTTTTTTGGGTGCGGCGACGCCTCGAGTTCGACTGCCCGAACCTCGTCGCAATCGCTCAGAGTTGTCATCATGTTTTGGCTGTAGATGTCATCCTGAGCCGAGGTCGCCGCAGGCGACCGAAGGTTTTTTGGGTGCGGCAACGCCTCATGTTCGACTGCCCGAAACCTCGTCGCATTCGCTTCAGAGTTGTCATCCCGAGGACCCAGAGCGTAGTGAAGGGGAGGAGGGATCCGCGGCTGCTTTTTCGTAGTTTCGGGTGAAACACAGTTTCATGTACGACTGCGGTTGCTTTCACCAACTTCACTAAACCTGCGGATGATCCGCCTCGTATAATCGCTGCATGAGCGAACGACCGCTGGTTGGCGTGGTGATGGGCAGCAAGAGCGACTACGAAGTGCTCTCGGCTGCGGTAGAGATTCTGAAAGACCTGGGAATTGCGCACGAGGCACGGGTGCTGAGCGCGCACCGGACCCCCGACCAGCTTTTCGAGTGGGTGGAGAGCGTGACGGCCGAGGGCGTGCGCGTGATCATCGCCGGAGCCGGCGGCGCGGCGCACCTGGCCGGAGTCATCGCCGCCAAGACGCTGGTTCCCGTGCTGGCCGTTCCAATTGCGTCCACTCCCTTGAACGGACTCGATTCGCTGCTTGCGATGGTGCAGATGCCGAAGGGCGTGCCCGTGGCTACGCTGGCGATCGGTAAGCCCGGCGCGGCCAACGCAGCGCTTTTCGCGGCCGAGATTCTGGCGCTCAGCGACAAGGAGCTTTACGTGCGGCTGGCGGCTTGGCGCGCGGCGCGGGCCAGAGAGGTCCTGGAGCAGACGCTGCCGTAGAGTGCCGGAGCAGAGGCCGCGCGGAGAATTCCACAAGCGGGCCGGTCCTTCCGCAAGATTCCGAAGCGCACCCTAAGATAAAACTGCAAGAGTCACGAGGCAGCAGCTCAGGCTGCTCGTCTGTCTGCCTGCCAGCGCCGCAGCCGCAAGCTGTTGGTGAGTACGCAGACCGAGCTGAAGGCCATGGCCGCCGCTGCCAGCCACGGCGTGAGCAGGATGTGGAAGGCCGGATAGAGCAGGCCCGCGGCCAGTGGAATGCCGAGCAGGTTGTATCCTGCTGCCCAGCCAAGATTCTGGCGCATCACGCGCAGGGTTTGCCGTGCGAGACCCAGCGCCAGAGGGATCGCCGAGGGGCGCGCGCGCAGCAGAAGCACGTCGCCCGCCTCCTGGGCCAGATCGGCGCCGGCAGCCATGGCGATGCCCGCGTCGGCCTGGGCCAGCGCCGCCGCGTCGTTGATGCCGTCGCCCACCATCGCCACTCGCAGGCCGCCCGCCGCGGCGGACTGCAGGGCGCGGATGCGCGCCAGCTTGCCGGCGGGGTCCAGGCCTGCTTCCACTTCGCTGATTCCCGCCTCGCGCGCTATCGGCGCCGCGGCCGCTGCTGAATCACCTGTGAGCATGACCACGCGCAACCCCTCGGCTTTCAGCGCTGCCACTGCAGCTACTGCGTCGGGGCGCAGCGCGTCCCGCGTGTCGAAATAGCCTGCCGCTTTGTTGTCGATCGCCATCCAGAGCCGCGTCACGCCGGCGCCGGCAGGCTCGACATTCGCAGGCAGCTTCACAAAGAACTCGCCAAAGAGCGCCTCGTTGCCCAGCATCACTTCTTGGGCCCCGACGCGCGCCGTGAGTCCACGGCCAGGGATGGCCTGGACCTCCTCGGCCGGCTTCCACGCGATGCCGCGCGCCCGTGCCGCCTCAACGATCGCGTGGCCCAGCGGATGGTTGGAGCGCTCCTCGGCCGAGGCGGCAAGGCGGAGCAACTCGCCTTCCTGTTCCCCCAGTCCCTCAGTCCCTGGTCCCTGTTTTTCCGATCCCTGATCCCTGATCCCTAATCCCTGTTTTTCTGTTCCCTGATCCCTGATCCCTGATCCCTTGCTTCCTGGTCCCTCGACCAGGTGAATGCTCTCCAGCACCGGCCGTCCCACGGTGAGCGTTCCCGTTTTGTCGAGCACGATGACGTCGAGCTTTGTCAGTCGCTCCAGAGCCTCGCCGCCCTTGAAGAGCACGCCCAGTTGAGCGCCGCGCCCCACGGCCACTGTGAGCGCCGCGGGCACGGCCAGCCCCATGGCGCAAGGGCAGGCAATCACCAGCACGGCGACCGTGTTTTCAAGCGCCAGGGCCAGTGAGCGCGATGCCACCAGCCAGCCCGCAAATGTGATCGCGGCCAGCACGAGCACCACCGGAACAAAGACGGCGCTTACGCGGTCGGCCAGCCGCTCCATGGGCGCGCGCGAGCTCTGCGCCTGCTCGGCCATGCGCGCGATCTGCGCAATCACCGTGGCCTCGCCCAGCGACTCGGCGCGGCAGGTGACCGCGCCATCGTAGTTGAGCGAGCCGGCCAGCACCCGCCCACCCGGCTCGCGTTCCTGCGGCGTGGCCTCGCCGGTCAGCATCGACTCGTCGACCGTGGTTCGCCCTTCAACAATCACGGCATCGACGGGAAAACGCTCTCCCGGCAGCACCAGGACGCGGTCGCCGGGGACAATCTCCTCGAGCGGAACCACGGTTTCGACGTGGTCCCAGACGCGCCGCGCCGTGGCCGGGCGAAGCCGCGAAAGCGCATCTACTGCACTCAGCGCGCGATGCTTGGCGCGCGCTTCCAACGCCTTGCCCAGAAGCATGAAGCCCAGGATCAGCAGTACGGCATCGTAGTAAACCTGGCGGCCCGGCCCGGGCCAGATCGTCGCATAAGCCGAGTAGGCAAAGGCCACCGCCGTTCCCAGGCTTACCAGCGTGTTCATGTTAGTGGTCCCGTGGCGCAGCCCGCGCAGGGCGCTCAAGTAGATGCCGCGCCCCGCCCAGGCGGCTATCGTCGCAGTCAGCACCAGCAACGCCCAACGCAGGCCATTGGGCGGCAGCGCGTAAAGCCACGGCGCCGCACGCATCAGCAGGCGATCGGGCAGGCTCATCGCCGCGCCGGGCTGCATGCCCAGCGGCATGGCCAGCACCATGGCTACGGCCCCGGCCACCAGAGCGGCCCAGGCCCGGCGCGAAGGTTCGGCCGCCCGCTCGGCCTTGTCAACGTCGCGGCGTGGCAGCACGGCATCGTATCCGGCGCGGCGGACAGCCTCGACGAGCGCTTCGGGCCGCGCCACCGCAGGATCGAAAACCACGCTCGCCCGATGCGCCATCAGGTCCACGCGCGCCTCTTCCACGCCCGGCGCCGAGCGCAGAGCCTGCTCCACGTGACGCTGGCATGAGGCGCAGGTCATCCCCAGCACTGGAAGGGTCAGTGTCTCTCGCTCGGTGATTGCTGCTGTCGCGTGCATTCGCTGTTCGTAGTTCACATCTCCAGCTGCGCTTTATAGCCGGCCTGGGCCAGCGCCGCGATCGCCGCTTCCACTGGGGCGGGGTCGCTCTGCGAATGCAGCCGCGCCGAGCCTACCGTCACCTCGTCCACGATCACGCCCTCGGTAGCAGCCAATGCCTGGCTCACCCGCCGCACGCACCCGCCGCAGTGCATTCCGTCGATCTTCAGTTGAAACTCGGCCATAATCGCCCTCTCTTTGTTGATGATAGCTGCGTGGCGGGGATTCACTGCGCCGGCCGGGTTGCGCGCGCTGCCGTTCGAGCATTTTCGGAATTGGCGTAGACTTTGCTGTCGTAAACGGCGGCATCTTCTTCCACCCCAACGAGCACAAATCGCTCGTTGGGACCCCGGGGGAAAATTCCACGTTAATGTGCGCTTCGGTCTACAGTAATTCCGAAAATGCTGTAGAGGCGCTATCGTGGAAAGGAACCGGAGTGCAATCTAAACCGGAGTACAAGCTTCATGCGCCGCGAATTCCCTTCCCTGCCCCTTGTTGGAGTGGGCGCCGTCGTTGTTCACCGCGGCCGCGTGCTGCTCATCCGCCGTGGGAATGAGCCGCGCAAGGGCCAGTGGTCGCTTCCCGGCGGGATGGTCGAGCTGGGCGAATCGCTCCAGGATGCCCTGGTCCGCGAATTGCGCGAAGAAACCGGCCTCGCCGTCGAGCCCATCGAACTCGTCGAATTGCTCGACCGCATCATTGTCGAGGGCGGCCGCGTTCGCTACCACTACGTGATCGCCGACTACCTCTGCCGTGTCCAGGGGGGCCGGCTGCGCGCCGCCTCTGACGCAGCCGCCGTCCGCTGGACCGTTCCCGCCGACTGGGGGCCGAAATCCACCCTCGGCCCCAACTCTATTCTCGACCCGATCATGGTGCGCGTCCTGCGCAGGGCGTGGCGCAGAGCGGGGGTGCTGGCCGCCTTTCGAGCCACGACGGATTCGAAACCGGCGAAACCAGAAGCCAAACGCACAAGGAAGGAATCTAAACGCAGTGAGAGGTCATAAAAGTGCGCGCAAAACTCCTCACGGTGGCCGCCACAATCGTCGTGGTCATCGCTGCTGCGTTCTTCCTCCGCCCGATTTCGTTCTTCGATGATTTCATGTTCCTTCGAGACGACCTGAACGGCGTCTTCAGCCACTCGATCGAGGTCTCCGGCCTGCGCATCCACTATCTCGCCGCGGGGCCTTCATCGGGCGAGCCGGTGGTTCTTATCCATGGCCTGGGCGGGCGCGCCGAGAACTGGCGCATGCTGGCGCCGGTGCTGGCCCGTCAAGGCTATCGCGTCTACATGCCTGACCTGCCGGGCTTTGGGCGCAGCAGCCGGCCCGAGGGTTTTTCTTATTCGGTGCGGGACCAGGCGGAATTCCTGATTGCCTTTCTTGACGCGCTCCACCTTCGGCAGGTGGATCTGGGCGGCTGGTCGATGGGTGGCTGGATCGCACAGATCGACGCTGCCAGGCATCCGGAGAGAGTCTTGCGCCTGCTGGTCTTCGACTCGGTAGGACTGGCAGTGACGCCCACTTGGAATACTGCGCTCTTTACCCCGGCAAACGCCGTCGAACTTGATCAGCTCGAAGCGCTTCTCGAACCGCATCCCCACTCGATTCCCGGCTTTGTCGCCCGCGACATACTGCGGGTCTCACATGAGGATGCCTGGGTTATTCATCGCGCCATGGCGGCGATGTTGACGGGCCGCGATGCGACGACCGATGCTCTGCTGCCGCGGCTCGAAATGCCCGTGCTGATTGCCTGGGGAACGTCGGACCGCATTACGCCGGTTTCGATGGGCGAAACCATGCACGCTCTCATTCCCGGCTCGGTGCTCGATCTTGCGCTGGGCTGTGGGCATCTGGCGCCGGTGGAGTGCGTGCCCCAGTTGACGCCGCCGATTCTGGCGTTCCTGAAGACGCCGGCAGGCGGCCCGGTACAGGGGAACCCTCCGCTTCGAAGCGAAATCACGTCTAAAGCGCCTGTTTCAAGCGCGATGCCGTAGCATGGCCATATGGTCTATCCAGCGGCTCCGAACGCTATCCGGCTCCTTCCAGCTTTACTGCTTCTGGTTGCTCTTGCGCCGTCTGCCCCAGCGCAGCAGAACTCCGCGCGCATCGAAGAGGTCCTTGCGAGCACGCATCGCGGCCAGACGATTTCGCAGGTGGCTTTCTCACCCGACGGCCGCCGCCTGGCCTGGATCGTCGAGGGCCGCCTCCGCGTCGCCCTGCGCGACGACCCGGCCCACAGCCGGGAAATAACGGTTCCTTCCAAGCCGGACGAGCCTTGCAGCCAAAGCCAGCTTGCCTGGGCGCCCGATTCTTCAGCACTGGCATTTCTCGCAGAGTGCAAGGCCTCGGGCAGCGTCCAGTCCGCGATCGGAGCCTCTCTCTACCTCGTGCGCTTCGGCGCCGATCTCAATCTCCAGGCTTCGGTTCAGGTTTTTGCGCCCAGGGGTTATATGCAATCCCCCGCCTTCTCGCCCGACGGCAAAGCGATCGCCTTTCTCTATGTCGAAGGCGCCACACGCCCCGCCGGCGCACTGGCAGCCACCAAGCTTCCTTCGGGCGTGATCGGCGAAGAAGGCCTGGAGGTTCAACGCGTCGCCGAAGTCACGGTCCCCGAGGGCTGGAATGGCGAGCCCGCAGCGGCCCCCGCAGCGGTTCCGTCCGATTCGAAGACAACGGAAGATCGCCCGCTCGCTTCCCGCGCATCGAACCATCTTCAGCCGCTTTTTCGTTTCCTCACACCGGCCAATCTCCACGTCTTCGAGTACGACTGGTCACCTGATTCAGCTTCCATCGCCTTTATCGCCGCCGATCCGCCCGGCGAAAACAACTGGTGGGTGGCGAAGCTCTACACCCAGAGGCTGGCGGCAGACGGGGCCGCGGGATTTTCCACCTCAATGGGTGCCCCAGGTCCGGGGTCCCCGCGGACGGGTCCTGGTCCGTGGGGTGGGGGTCCCGATTCTGGGACCAGGGAAAGCACGGATGCAGCGCCAACGGCGATCCTCAGCCCTTCTGATGTATCGGGTCCTCTCCACGGCCTCCAGATCGCATTGCCGCGCTGGTCGCCCGACGGCAAAACCATCGCCTTCATCGGCGGGCTGATGAGCGATCAGGGTGCGACGGGCGGTGACGTCTGGGTTGTTCGTGCCGCGGGCGGGGCGCCGCGCGATCTCACTCCGAATCGCTCCTCGACCGCGTGCTGGTTCACTTGGCAAAACAGCCAGAGCCTCTATTTCACTGAGTTGGCAGGAGGCGAGGTCCGCCTCGTCCGCCTCTCCCTCCATGGCGATTCCGCCAGCGAAGATCCACCCGTTTTCAGCTTCGCCGGTTCTATTGGCGACGGACGCGACGAGCTCGGCCTGTCGGCTTCGGCCGACCGATCGGCCTTTGTGTTTACCGCCTCCGACTTTGCCCATCCGCCGGAGATCTACGAGGTGCGAACCAGCGCGGCGAGCACAGAGAACGGCTCTCCATTCCACGGACTCACCCGTCTGACCCGGATCAACGAAAGCATAGAGCCTGCGTGGGGCAAAGCCGTCTCGATCGCGTGGACGAACGAGGGCTTCAGCGTGCAGGGCTGGCTGCTGCTGCCCAAAGACTACGACCCTTCGCGCAAATATCCGATGCTGGTCGAGCCGCACGGCGGTCCGGCGGCGGCAGAGTCTTCGCACTGGGAGAGCAAAACGTGGGGACTCAGCGCCACAGCCTTCTCGGCGCTCGACTATTTCGTCTTCCTGCCCAATCCTCGCGGCAGCTTTGGCCAGGGCGAGGCGTTTACCGAGGCCAATCGCAAGGACTTCGGTTACGGCGACCTGCGCGACATTCTGGCCGGAGTCGATACCGTGCTCAAGAGCTACCCCGTCGATCCCAACCGCATCGGCATCGCCGGCTGGAGCTACGGCGGATTCATGGCCATGTTCGCCATCACGCAGACGCATCGCTTCCGCGCCGCCGTGGCAGGAGCCGGAATTTCCGACTGGCTGAGCTACTACGGCGAAAACTCCATCGACCAGTGGATGATCCCCTACTTCGGAGCCTCTGTCTACGACGATCCCGCCGTCTACGCCAAAAGCTCGGCCATCGATTCCATCAAGCAGGCCACGACGCCCACGCTTGTGGTGGTGGGCGATCGCGACGGCGAGTGCCCCGCGCCGCAGTCTTACGAGTTCTGGCACGCGTTGCGCGACCTGCATGTGCCCACGCGGCTGGTGGTCTACCCCAACGAGGGGCACAGCTTCACCGATCCGGCGCACACACGCGACGTGCTGGAACGTTCCCTGGAATGGTTCGACCGCTACATGCCGCCAGTGCAGTGATGTTTTGGCAGGCCTTAAAAAGGGGTGCCCCATCCTAAACGCGTTTTTTGCGTTTAGGGTGGGAGAGGCTCATTGCCTGGGCGACCAAAAGACTTAATTCCGGAAAGCGGCATCCTGCCACAAGTTGCGCCGCCTGTCCCTGCATCCGGCGTGCGATGATGAAATCGCGATGCCCGTCCTCAGCTCCGAAGCCGTGGTTCTGCGCACATGGCCCTTGCGCGAGGCCGATCTCATCGTCAGCCTTTTTACCCGCGATTACGGCCGGCTGAAGGGCGTGGCCAAATCGGCGCTCAAAAGCCGCCGCCGATTCGGCGGGGCACTCGAGCCCATGACGCTCGTCCGCGCTTTTTTCGCCGAGCGCCCCGGCCAGGAGCTCCTCCGCCTCGACCAGCTCGAAATCCTGCGCTCCCCACTTTCAAGCCCGGTCGATCCCCTCCGTCTCGCCGTACTCAGCTTTTATGCCGAGCTCATTGACGAGGTCTTGCCCGAACGCGACCCTCAGGATGCCGTCTTTCGGCTTCTTGTCTCCGTGCTGGAGCACACGAACAGGGAAAATCCCTGGATGCCTCTCACTTATTTTTCTCTCTGGATGACCCGCCTGATGGGCCTTTTGCCCGACCTCTCGCGCTGCATCGTCTGCTCGGAACCGCTCGACCCCGCCCGCTCCAGCTTCAATTCGTTCTCCGACGGTCTTTTTTGTCCCCTGCACCGCGGCGCCTCTGCAACCGCGCTTTCGGCCGACTCCTTCGATCTGGCCCAGCGCATGCTGCGCCAGCCGGCCTCAGCCTTCGCCTCCGAGCCCTGGACCCGCCGCCGCGCCCAGGACCTCCGCCGCTTTACCCTTCAAACTCTGGAGCGGCATCTGGAGCGCAAGCTCCGTTCCGCCGACGCGCTGGCCCGTCTGGGCGGGTGAAGGCAGCCCACCCGCGCACATCTTTTCTTTTCAGTGCACAAACGGAACTGAAGTGCCTAATTATTTCTGTTGCACCTTTTTTAATTTAGGTGCATAATCGATCTATGCGTACCAACGTCAATCTCGCCGACGACGCCCGCCAGTTCGCCGATCTCTACGCCTACGCCAACGGCATCACGCTGGGCGAGGCCATCACCAAACTGATCCGCAAGGGCCAGCAGGTCGAAGCTCACAGAGACGACAAGATCGAGTTCGAACTCTCCCCCGCAGGATTCCCCGTATTCCCGTGTTCCGGCCGCCGCATCACGACGGAGATGGTCCGCGAAGTCGAGGAAAACGACTTTGACTGAGCCCGCTTACCTGCCCGACGTCAATGTCCTCATCGCGCTGAGCGATAAGGAACACTCCAGTTACAGGCTCGCTTCGAATTGGTTCGCGGGAATCGGCAGCTCCCGTTTTCTGCTCTGCTCCATCACCGAGTCGGGGTTTGTGCGCCTTGCCGTCTCGCCTCATCTTGCGGGACGCGAAATGCCGGTGGCGATGAACATGCTGCGGCGAATTTCTGAATTTCCCAACTGCGGCTACCTACCCATCCAAATCCCATTTCTCGCTTCGGTCGCTCCCTTCGCCTCTCGCCTTCACGGCTATCGCCAGGTCACCGATGCGCTGCTGCTGGGCCTCGCCATCGAAAACAACTCCATCCTCGTCACCCTCGACCGCCGCATCGAAGCCCTCGCCGGTAGCGAGTTTCAGTCCCACTTGCTCACGCTGCAGTGAGCCCCCGCCTCGGCGGACGAGCCTCTTCCCGGAGAAGCCGAGTTAGCGAGGACAAGTCCGCTGCCGCTAAAAGCTTAGAGCTAAAAGCTAGCCCGCCTTCTTTCCGCCCAGCAGCCCGAACCGCCGCATCATCACCAGCCACAGCACCACTCCCGCAACAAACAACGCCAGGAACAGCGGCAGCACCTCCCACTGTGTTTTGACGGCGAACTGCTCCGGATGAAAGTACGGCTTCAGATAGGCGTCTCGCAAGATGTCTCTCATCACGCTCATGCAGGCAATCACCACGGCCAGGATGCCCGGCGCGTAGAAGGCGGCGGCGCGGATATTCTCCTTCCGCAGCGCCGCAGACATCACCATGATTGCCGATGCGCCTCCGGCCACGCCTACCAGAAAGAGCGATGTCGCCACGAGGCTGTCGCCCATGAACAGCATCCGCATTTCGCGCGGGAGGGCGACGAGAAAGATGATGCCCACCACGAACTGCGCCATGGTCGCGTACATGAAGGTCTTGCCGCCCAACTGCAGCAGCCGGCGCGCATATTCGTTGTCCCGCTTCCAGTTGGCCAGCGCCATGAAAACCAGCAGCATTCCGCCCACGGCTACCGCAGCCACGAAGAAATGCAGAAAGCGCGGAATCAGCGTGGGCTCGCCCAGATTCAGATTCCAGCCCGAGGGATGGGCGAAGTATTTCGCCGCCCAGCGCTCGGGTGTCTGGCTCAGCGTGACGTTGTTGCTGAACGTAAAGCCCACCAGCGTCACCAGCACCGTGCTTCCCAGCACCGCGTGGCCAGCCCTGCGCGCGTCCCGCCCGCTGCGGAAAGAAACCCAATAAATGCCGTAGTAGGCAAGGGTCAAAAACACCAGCACCAAAAACCATGGCCAGGCCATGACGATCGACGAGGTGTAGAAGAACTGCCCATAAAGCACCTGCAGGAACAATAACGGCGCGATGCCCAGCGTGATCGTCGCGGGCAACAGAGAAGGCAGTTTTTTCGCCACCTCGAAGAAAACGCGCGCGCCACCTTCCCTGTCTTTGGCTCCCCATTTCGCGATCAGGGCCATCACCGCTCCGCCCAGCAAAAAGTTCATGGCCAGGATGTGCAGGAAAAAGGTGACGATCAGCAGCAGCTTCAAAAGCCAGTAGGGCGCGGGCAGCGGATTTGGATCCAGTGCCGGAATCAGATTCGATGGCGTCATCGGTTTCCTCCTTGGGCGGCCTTGGCGAACCCCCCTGCGCCCCGCTGAGCGTTGATCCAGGTGACCAGCGCGGACCGCTGCCCATCGCTCAGCTTCAGGTCCGGCATCAACGGGAACAGGCTGGTCAGATCTTTCAGGCTCTCGCTGGCGGCCGCCGGATCGGCATCCAGTTTTTGGAACAGCGAGTCGCTGGCCTCCACGCGGTGGCACATGGAGCAGTTTTGCTCGAAGATCGTTTTGCCGTCGGTGGCCGCAGCCGCGGCCTGGGCAGTAACCGGCCCGATCGAACTCACATACGCTGCCAGCGCCCCGCGCTCGGCATCCGTGCCGGCAAAGGGCGGCATCGTTCCGTTGTGCATGAATTCAAGTCCGCCCAACATGGCCTGAACCTTGCTTTGATCCCACTGCCGCAGCCTGATGTAATACCTGAGCCCGCGGTAAGCATCTGGCGTGTGGCAGCTCTGGCACGACACACGGAAGATCTCGTGCCCCACCGCAATCTGGTTGCCCGGCGTTAGGTCGCGAACGCTGACCCACTTGGCCGAATGCAGAACGCCGGCCGCCGTCACCTCGTCCACGCTGAAGCCGCCGTCCCCCGGTATCTGCGCGGAGTAGAGCGAATTGGCATACAGATAGTTTGAAATGACGTAGGGCAAGCGCACCGACTCACGCACAAACTCAAACGATCCCATGGCCCCCAGCGCCATCACCGCCAGCAGCAGGCTAAAGGCCAGGTGCAGCCGCCCGGGCCTGATGAGCGTGAGCAGTGAAAAGACAAACGTGACTGCCAGCAGGATCACGGTGCATCCGGCGTACTCGGTCGCCGTTGGCATCGGTCCGCGCGCGCTGGCCCACAAGTCATGGGGAATCCTGCGGATATACCACCACCCCAGCGCAGGCAGCACCGCGAGCGAAGGCACGGTCCACCATGCGGCCCAGCGAACGATGCGCGCCTTCAGCGCCGCGTCCTTGACCACGCTCGCCGTAATCAGTGCGTAGATGCCCGCCAGCGCCAGAGCAATCACGGTGCGGAAGGCCAACGACGGAAAGTACGTCGGATTGAAGAAGCCTCGCCAGAACTGGTGGTTTCTCACCCAGCTTCCCGGGGTCAGCATGAAGGCGACGATGCCGTTGATGACCACCAGGCTGGCCCAGGCGGCAATGAAGTAGATCCACCCGTACCACATGTGGAGCCGAGGCTCCAGCTTTTCCCATCCGTAGAGATAAAGCAGCGCAGCGGTGATCTCAATGAAGAAGAACACCCACTCGATCGCCCATCCCCACACGAAGATGTGAATCAGGTTCATGGTGGCCGTGGGGCTGATGAGCCCGATGGTGAACCAGATGCCCACCCCGCTGATCGCTCCGAAGACCACTGTCACCAGCACAAAGAACTTTGTGTGCTTCTTCAGCCAGCCCAGCAGCGCGGCGTCGTTCTGCCGCCGCGCTTTGCCTTCCGTCACCACCAGGAACAGCCCGCCGCCGACGGCAAAATGCGAGACAAAAACGTGCAGGATGGCGACCACGGCGATCAGCAGGCCGGCGCCAAAGCTGACGTCCCAAACCGGAAAATTCATGCGGAACCTCCTTGCGCGGCGCGCCGTTCATCCCCAGCCCTGCGCCGCCTCCCGATCTTTGGGTTTTCCGCTGCACTCATACTCTAACCCTCCGGGCTGCAAACGCAACCGCGAACATCTCCACAGGCAGCGTTCTATTGCGCCGGTCCGCGAACGCAACCGCAAAGAGCTCCCGTAGGGAGCGATGGAAGTTAGCCCAGGACAAGTCCGTGCAACGGACGCAGTCCTGGGTAAGCGGTCCCTTTCACGCTCCAAGCCCCGTAGGGGCGACGGAACAACGATGTTGCCCGCGCATCTCGGCTGATAAAATTGACTTTCGGTCCCGTCCAAAAAGATTCGTCCAGAGAGATTCGCCCAGAGAGACTTGCTTTGACAACTTCAACGCTTTCGCCGCCCCTCAAGCCCGCCCCGCTCACCTTCCAGGAGCTCCTCTTCCGCCTGCAGGCCTTCTGGGCCGAGCGCGGATGCGTCCTGCAGCAGCCTTACGACGTCGAGGTCGGCGCCGGCACCATGGCGCCTGAGACCTTCCTGCGCGTCCTCGGACCCAAACCGTACAAAGTCGGCTACGCGCAGCCCTCGCGGCGCCCGGCTGACGGCCGCTACGGCGAGAACCCCAACCGGCTCTTCAAGCACACTCAGTTTCAGCTCATCCTCAAGCCCCCGCCGGTGAACGTGCAGGAACTCTATCTCGAATCGCTCGAGGCCATCGGCATCGACCTCGCCCATCACGATCTGAAATTTGAAGAAGACAACTGGGAGTGGCCCGCCGGCGGCGCCTGGGGCGTGGGCTGGCAGGTAATGCTCGACGGCCTCGAGATCACCCAGTTCACCTACTTCCAGCAGTGCGGCGGCCTCGATCTCGACCCCATCTGCGCCGAGCTCACCTACGGCCTGGAGCGCATCGCGGCCTTTTTGCAGGATGTCGACTCCATCTACGACATCGTCTGGGCTCGCGATCCGGAGACCGGCGCTACTATCACCTACGGCGAAGTCCGCCTGGCCGAGGAGCTGCAGTTTTCCGTCTACAACTTCGAGTACGCCGACGTAAGCCAGCTCTGGGAGCACTTCAATCGCTACGAATCCGAGGCCCAGTCGCTGCTCGCGCAGGCCGGAACGGTGCTCGCCGACGAGAAAGCCGGCGCCCAGGAAAAGCGCCGCTTCCCGCTGCTCGCAACTTACGAACTGGCCCTCAAATGTTCGAACCTCTTCAACCTGCTCGATGCCCGCGGCGCCATCAGCGTTACGGAGCGCGTGGGAGTCATCGGCCGCATCCGCAATTTAGCCGTCGGCGTCGCCAAGGCTTACGCTGTGCAACAAGCCGCATAGGGTTAGCGTCGGAACCCTTAGCGTCGGAACTGTTTTGGTCGGAAGGTTTTGTTTTTCAGAAATTGCATCCGCCACGAAACTGGGGTGCCCCATCCTAACGGCGCTCTTTGCCGTTAGGGTGGGAAAGCACGAAACTTGACGCTTTGTTTTTGGCATCGCACCCGCCACGAAGTCTGGGTGCCCCAGGTCTCGTCCGCCGCGGCGGAGAGACCTGGGAAAGCAACACAGCAAACCATCCGCTGTCATCCTGACCCTGACCCTGAACGTAGTGAAGGGGAAGGGGAAGGATCTGCGGTTCGTCGAAATCGCTCGACCACGAAAGCAACAAAACTATGGCAGACTTTTTATTCGAACTCGGTCTTGAAGAAGTCCCCGCCCGCATGATCGCCGGGGCCGAAGAGGAACTCGGCCGCCGCGTCACGGATCTCCTCACCCGCGAGCGCCTGCTCGCCGAGGGCGGCTGCGTCACCACCTTCTCTACGCCGCGCCGGCTGGCCGTTCTGGCCGAGGGCGTGCTCGCCCGCCAAGCCGACACCGAGGAGCACCTCACCGGCCCCTCGTGGAAGGTCGCATTCAAGGACGGCGCTCCCACTCCCGCCGCGCTAGCCTTCGCCAAAAAGGCCGGTGTCGAAGTCACCGCGCTCCAGAAGGTGGAAACGCCCAAAGGCGAATACGTCGGCGCCACCGTCAAGCGCCCCGGCCGCTCCACGCCGGAAATTCTCGCCTCCGAACTGCCGAAAGAAGCCCTCTCTCTCTACTGGGCCAAGAACATGTACTGGCGCGCCGCCAAGCCCGAGCGCTTTGTGCGGCCCGTGCGCTGGGTCGTGGCCCTGCTCGACGCGGAAATCGTTCCGCTCGAAATCGCCGGCATCGCCGCCGGCCGCGTCTCCCGCGGCCATCGCATCCTGCACGGAGAAGCCCCGGTCACCATCGCCGCCGCCCGCGACTACTCTCAAGCTCTCCGCGCCGCCAAAGTTATCGTCAACGTCGCCGAGCGCCGTCAGCGCATACGCAAGGCACTGGACGCCGCCACCCGCACCGTCGCCGGCGCGCGCTGGCGCGAAGACGAGCCGCTGGTCGAAACCGTCACCCATCTCACCGAGTGGCCCACGGTCATCCTTGGCAACTTCGAGCGCAGAGTACCTCGAATTGCCCGAAGAAGTCCTCGTCACCGTGATGCGCGATCACCAGAAGTACTTCGCCGTCGAAGACGCCGCCCACAAGCTCGCCCCGCACTTCCTCGCCGTGCTCAACACCGAAGCCACCGAAGAAGGCGCAGCCATCATCCGCCACGGCAACGCGCGAGTCTTGCGCGCCCGCTTCAAAGACGCCCGCTTCTTCTGGGACTTCGACCAGAAGACCCCGCTCGCCGCCCGCGTCGAGAGCCTCTCTCACGTGACCTTCCAGAAGGAACTGGGCAGCTACGCCTGGAAGACCGAGCAGAATCTCGCCATCGCGCGCGCCCTCGCCACCAAGATCAAGGCTGCCGGCGTCGACCTCGACGAAGCCGCCCTACTCAAGGCCGTCGAGCTTGCCAAAACCGATCTCACCACCGAGCTCGTCAAGGAATTCACCGAACTGCAAGGCATCATCGGCGGCCTCTACGCCCGTGCGCAGGGCCTCGGCGAAGCCGTCGCCAAAGCCATCTACGACCAGTACACGCCCGCCTCCATCGAAGATGCGATTCCCTCGACCATCGAAGGCCAGCTTCTCGGCCTCGCCGACCGTATCCAGACCATCGTCGCGATGTTCGGCATCGGCATGGCGCCCACCGGCTCCAAGGACCCCTTCGCGCTGCGCCGCGCCGCGAACGCAATCGTGAAGATACTTGCAGAGTCTGAACTTCCTCTCACGTCTCAGCCACGTCGTTGGTGCAACCGCATCTCTTGACCACAAGACAACAAACTCTGTTCAGCGAATTCCTCCGCGAGCGCCTGCAATTCTTCCTGAAGGACGTACAAAGGCTTCGCCTACGACGTGGTCAATGCAGTTCTCGCAGTCAATTCCGACGACAGAAGTAGTGCGATCCTGTTCGCCGACGACGTGCGCGACGCCATCGCCCGCGCCGAAGCCCTAACCGCGGTCCGCGGCTCCGACGACTTCGCCGCCATCTCCGCCGCCTTCAAGCGCATCAAGAACATCCTGCGCCAGGCAGACGAAAAGGGCTATGCTCACGGAAATTGGGGCAACATCAAAGCCGCTGAAGCGAAGAACCTGAGGAGTGCAATCCAGTCGCTCGCGGACGAGGTGGCAAAGCGCCGCGAGCAGCGCAAGTACGCCGAGGCCCTCGCACTGATTGCCACGCTGCGTCCTGTCGTCGACGCCTTCTTCGACAAAGTCATGGTCCTCGATCCCGACGAGACGATCCGCGGCGCGAACCTCGCCCTCATCAGCGGAGTGCTCAGCAACTTCTCCACCATCGCCGACTTCAGCGAGATCGTTACCTCGTAGCCAAACCAACCACAAGATTGGGGTGCCCCATCCTAACGGCGTTCTTTGCCGTTAGGGTGGGAAAGCACTGTGCCCGACGATTTGTTTTTGGCGGCGTGCCCGCCACAAAAGATCGGGTGCCCCACCCTCGGCGTCCGCCGCGGCGGATTTTTGCGCCTGGGGTGGGAGAGCCTCATTGTGCGGAAAGGTGGGAAAGCAGTGCGCCGACGCGGCTGGTCGGGCGATCGCGTCATCCGTGTGGCGGCCAGCGCCTGAGGCTTGGCGCGGTTCCACGTTGTCGGCTGGCCCGTTTCCAATTGCTTGACCAGCACGCGGCCCCGCGCACGCATGGCCGGGGTTCCGCTCCGCGAGAGAATGCGCACGAGGTCGAGAACCTCGGGGAGCAGCGATGCATCCTGATGGGTGAGGTCGGCCAGGGTCTGCATCGCGGAGGTTTTTACGATGGAGCTGCGATCGTCGAGCCAGGTGCGAAGCACCGCGGCGGCGCGGCGGCATTCGGCGGGCGTGAGGCGCAGGCGGCTGACGAAAAATGCCAGGTGCCAGCGAAGCTTGATCGGCCTGGCCTCCGCCATCAGGCCCAGCAGTGGCTCTTTCCAGCGAACAAGCACACGCGGCAGCTCATGCGAAACGATGTCGAGCGCGTCAGCAGCGCGTAGGACAACCCCCTCTGATTCATCCCAAAGACACTCGATCAGCCGGTTAGCCAAGCGGGGCTGCTCGAGAACCATCATGGCCACCTCGAAGGCGCGGCCGGAGTCAAAGGCGCAGCGGCCTTCGCCAAGAAGATCGCGAATGGTCGAGGACTTTGCCACAGCGGGAACCTCTGCCAAACAGCTTACGACAGCGGCGGTGCCGATGCCCCGGCCGATTTACAGCAAAACCAGAGTCACCGTCTCCCGTCTTGCTTGCATTAAGGGTCGCCGCTCCCTGTTGGTCGCGTCGACTTGAGTGTAGTGGCCTTGGGATAAACCTACTCTGGTTTTGCGCTCGCCGCCACGCGGCCTATGCCCCGCAGAATGGCCCGTATCGGCCATCGGCCTTCGGCATCGGGGAAGAAGATTTCGCCGGCGCGGCGGGCCTCGGGCCGGTAGTACCAGCGCTTGAGCAGAGCCAGATGTCCCTGGCGCAGGGTGGCATTCGAGGGCGCGGGGACTGAAAGCGCGGCAATCAGCGATTCGAGGCGCGATTCGAGTTCGGCGCGAGAAAGTTTCACAGGCGCGAGAACCGTCTCATCGGCGATTAAATCCTTCAGTTCCAAAGGCTCGCTTGTCATCCTGAGCGCAGCGCCGTCCGTGGCGGCGGACGGCGCGGAGTCGAAGGATCTGCGGTTGCAGTTCTCCTGGCTGTCCGACCCCTGATCCCTGACCCCTGACCCCTGATTCCTGAACTCCGCCCCGCGGAAAACTCCCTCGCGGAACAGAAACACCGCCACCTCGCCGGGGGCCGCCGAAGCCTGCAGAACCACGGCGCGAAGATCGCTCAACGGACGAACGATTTCAGCAGCGAGCGCGCGTACCGCTTCCACCCTCTCGACCTGCGCGTGGAGCGCCGCGGCAGCCTCGAATTCCAGTTTCGCGCTGGCCTCATCGCGCTCGCGTGCGGAGCGTGACGAGCTGGCTGCCGCCGCGCGAAGCGAAAAAGTCCTGAACCGCGCCGGCCTCTTCGGCGTAGCGCGCGTCACTGCATCCCTTGTAGCAGGGTGCGAGGCACATCTTCATCTCGGAGTAGACGCACCCGGGGTTCGAGGGGTCGGGATTCAGGTCGTCGGTGCAGCGGCGCAGAAGGAAGAGCTTGAGGGCCTCTTCGGCATAGCGCTCGGCGGCGGCGCGCGAAGGGAACGGGCCGTAGGCCCACGCTGCCTCGCGCTGGCTGGGCCGGTGCGTGACCGCGACGCGGGGGTAAGCATTCGAGCCGAAGAAGCGGACAAAGGCTGGCGGGCGCAGGTGCATCCGCTCCAGTGCTTTTGTGCCGAAAATCTTCTCCAGGAGGGAAAACTGCGTGAGCAGCGACTCGAACTCGGAGCCCGTCAGCCGCCACTCGATGCGGCGCACGCGGCCTGCAAGCTGCAGGCGGCGCGGGTGCTTTGCAGAGGGTTGCAGCAGGCGCTCGAGACGCGCGCGCAGGTTGGGCGTGCGGCCGATGTAAGGCTCATCCTTCGGGTCGGCGCCGAAGAGCGAGAAGACAGCGGCGGCCCGTGGAAGTTGCGCGAGCGCTGCCTTTGGGTCGGCGGGGTCGAAGGCGAGCCGGTTCATCGCGCCATTCTCTATCCGCAATGGTTCCTGCCCCGGAGCTTGCCCATATTCAACCATTTCGCTTCTTCATTTGCTCTGTTCTCTAGCGCACTAACTCCGCTAGCTCCGCTAACTCCGCTAACTCGCTATTCCCCCGCAATCGTCATGCCTTCAATGCATAGCGTCGGCGAGGCCACAGAACCAAGAAAGCGCAGATCGTTGCCGATCGCCGTAACATTGCGGAACATCTCGCCAAGATTGCCGGCGATGGTGACCTCCTCAACCGCGTGAGTAAGTTGGCCGTTCTCAATCCAGAGGCCGACGGCCCCGCGCGAGTAGTCGCCGGTAACAATGTTCACTCCGAATCCCATCAGGCCGGTGACATAGAGGCCCTTTGGCAACTGGGCAATGATTTCGTTCGGCGTGAACTCGCCGGGCTCGAGGTAGAGATTGCCGCAGCCGATTCCGGGCGCGCCGGCCAGGCCACGTGCGGCGCTATGCGTGGACTTGAGGCCCAGCTTGCGCGCGGCGTAGGTGTTCAGCAGGTAGGTTTCGAGCACTCCGTCATTCACGAGCACGTTGCGGCGCGAGGGCAGCCCCTCGCCGTCGAAGGGCGAGGTGCCGAAGCCGCCAGCGCCGGCGGGCAGCAGCATGGTACTGTCGTCGACAAGGTTGACCGAAGGCGCGGCAATGGGCTGGCCCAGCTTGCCGTTGAGGAAGGAAGCGCCGCGCCAGATCGCGTCCCCTGAGGCCGCCTCAGAGAGCGAGCCAATGAGCGACCGCGCCACCTCGGCGGAGAAGACAATCGGAACCCTCTGCGTCGCCACACGGCGCGCGCCCAGGCGGCGCAGCGCGCGGCGGGCAGCTTCCGCGCCCACGGCCTCGGGAGATTCAAGATCGGGCAGGCGGCGCGCGGCCGACCACCAGCCGTCGCGCTGCATCTGGCCGTTGGCATCCACAGCCAGAGGCGCGACGGAAATTCCGGCGTAGCTCGCGCGATAGCTGCCCGCAAAGCCACGCGAGTTCACAAGCACGCGGCGCGAAGTTGAAGCGTCGAAACTGCCGCCGTCGGAGTTGGTGATGCGCGGGTCGGCGCTCATGGCGGCGGCTTCGGCGCGGCGCGCCCACTCGATGCGCTCTGGCGCGGGCAGCGAGTAGACGTCCTCGTAGTAGAGGTGAAGATCGTCCGGCAGCGAGCCGAACTCTTCCGTCTCCGGCAGTCCGGCAAAGGGATCCTCTTCGGTGACGCGCGCCAGAGCCAGCGCCCCATCCACGAGCTCGCAGATTCCTTCCGCCGTCAGGTCGCTCGTCGAGGCCGAAGCGGAGCGCCGGCCGAGAAAGACCCTCAGGCCGAGAGCGCGGGAGCCGGATTCTGTAAGTGTCTCTACCTGGCCCAGGCGCACGTTCACGCTGAATTCGTCACCCTCGCGCACAGCGGCTTCGGCGTCGCTTGCTCCGAGCTTCATGGCAAGTCGAACGGCATCGGCGGCGATGGATTCAAGGTCGAGCGAGTCTGAGCCTGACGGAGCGAGAGTTTCCTGCATGGCTCCAAGTTATCAAATTCTGCGCGAGGATCTCATTCGCGCTGCAGGGCAGCTTAACTGCCGGCGAGGATTTTCACGATCGTCACCCCATCGGAGACCGAAATCGTGCCGGTTGAAGCCGGCAGGTTAGTGCTGATCCAGTTCAGGTTGCCGGTGTTGTCGATTGTCCCAACGCTTGCGATCTGGGGTTTACCGTTCACCTGCAGGGTCACATTCTGGGCGGTCACGGGAGTCTCGACGAGATTCACTTCGTCGTAGCTGCTCTCTTCCAGCCACAGCACAAGCCAGAAGCTTCCGTCGCGTTTCTGGAACAGAACCTGCTTCAGCGTGGAATCGCCGCCGCTTAGCGAGTAGTCCAGTTTCCCGGGAGTGAAGCTCGGCCCCTGGTCAGAGAGGTTGGCGATTAAATTCTTCACGGCCGTGAAAGCCGGCTTGGGATTCATGTTTCCGTCGATCAGGCCATAGCCCGGCGACGAGATCTCATCGAGCAATTCGTACAAATAGGTGCGCTTCACGCCATTCATGTAGGCAAGAAACAGCGTGCGCGGAATGTACGAGGCGCCCGTGGCTGGCGGAATTGTGTACTGTTGCGGTTGCGGGAACATCATGTACCCGGTTTCCGTAATGACCACCGGCTTGTTCGGCCCGTCTTCGTTGGCCATATCGAGCCAGAACGGGATGCTGCCGTAAGCGTTGCCTTCCGCGTCAGCGCCGCCCCAGCCGCTGCTCCCGGGGTTACGCCCGCCAAAATAGACGTGCAGGTTGTTTTCAGTCATTTCAGAAGCGAGATTGCCCACCTGCGAATAGGGCGTGCTTGTCGAAAACGACGGCCCGAGCACCGGCACCGTCGCGGCCTCGCCCGACGCCATCACGGTGGGCAGGAAGGAAAGCATGTTCGCCATGCTCTCGGCCGCGGTGCTTCCGCAGTCGCCGGCCACATCGCACTCGTTCGGGGCTTCTACGGCTTCGGCGTCGCCAAGCTGTTGAGCGATGCTTTGAACGGTCGCCGGCGTGGTCGAGGCGTCGTACGGAATCAAATAGTCGGTGTGGATTCCCGCCGACGCCAGCTGCTGATGCTCTGCAAAGTACGGCATGCCTTCCGGCCAGTTGTAATAACCGTCGCGAATATGCCGCACACCCAGCGATTGCAGATCCTGGAACACCGTCGCCCACGCGGAATAGTAGTTGGTATCGGTGTAGGCCAGGTGCGTATCCACGCCAACGGAATCGACGAAGGAATCGGCCTGGTAGGCCTGCGTCCCGGTAGCCTGCGCACCGGAAGAAGGACCCGGGCTCTGCGCTTCAGATTGAGACGAAACAAACTGCGCCTGGCAGGCCGCCAGCATCAGCGCAATCGCGCAGAGCGCAAGTTGAAGAGCCATCCGCCCCAATGGCAGTGAAAGCTTAGAGAGGATTGAGTCTTTCGAACATCCGTTCCACGATCCATAACTGCAAACGCAGGCAGGCGCACCTGGACCTGCGGCTTTCTTAGGAAGAAAACCCACGCGCTATCCTTTTTTGACAGAAAGACCGCTTGCAGCCTGCGGCAGAACTACGTAAAGGCTATAGGTCCCGTCAGAGATAAATTTTGATTAACTTGACCTGATTATCCCTGAAACTTGCGCTTTGCGCGTTTGATTTATCTCACAGTTCCGCGTGATCCTAATCGCCTCGACGCCGCACCTTCAAGTACGGCAGCTACAGCGAGCGGGAAGTGAGTTCAACCACTGAACATGGATGCCCCAGGTGCCTCGTCCGCCGCGGCGGAGGCACCTGGGATGGCACAAAAGCGGGTAGTCAGGCGGCGCAGGTTTCGAGTCCCTCAGTCCCTTAGTCCCTGATCCCTGACCCCTGACCCCTGATCCCTGCGTTCACCACTCCTCAAACCGCACCACGCCGTCGCGTCCCACTGCCGAGTGCTTCAGGAATCTCTTGTCGTCGCGTTTCGGATAGTCGTTGCGGAAGTGCGCTCCGCGGCTCTCGGTGCGCTTGAGCGCAGAGAGCAGAATCGCTCGCGCCACGCGGCACAACGACCGTCCCTCGGCCAGCCGCCGGCTCCACTTGCCTCGTTCGGCGAGCTCCGCCAGCCTGGCCTCGCATGCCTGCTGAGCCTTGAGGCCGGCGCTCAGCGATTTTTCGTCGCGCAGCAATCCCGCATCAGCCCACATCGCTGACTGCAGCGCGGCAATGGCCTCTTCGATATGCATGGCCTCCAGCGCGGTGCATGCTTTCGCTGCCGCCGGAACCTCTTCCACCTCCGGCTGCGGCAGATTGTCCTCGAGCATCGCCATCGCGGCCCGCGCGCCGAAAACCAGGCCCTCCAGCAGCGAGTTTGATGCCAGGCGGTTGGCCCCATGCACGCCGGTGCAGGCCGCCTCGCCCGCCGCGTACAGTCCTTTCAGCGTCGTCCGCCCATCAAGGTCCGTCCGCACGCCCCCCATCAGGTAGTGAGCCGCGGGCCTCACGGGAATCAGGTCGCGGCCCAGGTCCAGTTTGTATTCGGCCAGAAAACTGCTGATTCCGGGGAAACGTCTGGCGAGATTGATCTCTCGCACGTGCCTCATGTCGAGGTAAACGGCGCGCGGCTCGCCGTGCTCTCCCAAACCCTCATGCGCAATGGCCCGCGCCACCACGTCTCTCGGCGCCATCTCCAGCAGCGGATGGTAGCGCTCCATGAACCGTTCTCCGCGGTCGTTCCGCAGCCACGCCCCTTCGCCGCGCACAGCCTCTGAGATCAAAAATCTCGGGGCGCCTTTCAGCCACAGCGCCGTTGGATGGAACTGGTAAAACTCCATGTCGGCCAGTTCGGCTCCCGCTTCCAAGGCCAGAGCGATTCCGTCGCCGGTAGCCACGGCGGGGTTGGTCGTGTCGGAGTACACCTGCCCGGCGCCGCCCGTCGCCACCAGCACCGCCCGGGCTGCCACGCGGTAGCGTTCCCCCTCCTTGCCGCTTTCTTCCGACGAGGCCGGAGCCAGATCCGCGCCCGTGACGCGCCCTTCTTCTTGGGTCAGCTCCACGGCCGGCGTCCACTCGGCAAAGCGGATGCGCTTGTGGACCCGCGCAAATGCGGCCAGCGAACGGGCGATCTCGGCGCCTGTCGCGTCGCCGTCGGCGTGCAGAATTCGCGGCAGCGAGTGCGCCGCCTCGCGCGAGCGCAGCAGTTTGCCGTCCGCTTCATCGAAGCGCGCGCCCCACTCGATCAGCTCGGCCACCCGCAGCGGGCCTTCATTCACCAGGGTCTCTGCCGCCTTGCTGTTCACCAGGCCGTCGCCTGCCGCGATCGTGTCGCTCAGGTGCAGCGCAATGTCGTCGTCGCCCCCTGTGGCCACGGCCACTCCACCCTGCGCGTATTGCGTATTCGATTCCTCTACAGACTCCTTGGTCACCACCAGCACGTCCCCGTGCCGGGCCAGTTCCACCGCTGCGCGCAGCCCCGCCACGCCCGCACCAATCACCAGATAATCCACTTGCAACGGTTTTGCCATAAAGATTGAGGCTATCACCGCGGGACAGGCAGGGACCATGCGGGGCTGCTACGAGACCCGGCTCGCCCACGCGGAGTTTGGCTCCCACGTCTTACATCACGCCGCAGACGGGCGTTCCATCACGCCGCAGACAGGCGCAGCTTGACCTTCGAATTCGTGGCCTGGGCGAAGCGGAGCAGGGTTTTGGTGCTGGGCAGGGTTTGTCCGCTTTCGAGCCGCGCGATGGCAGACTGGCTCGTACCCATCCGCTCAGCCAGTTCTGCCTGGGAGAGGCCTGCGCGGGCGCGCGCACGGATCAACTCGGAGGCAATTGCAAACTCCTGCTCCAGCGCGTCAAACTCGCGCTTGACTTCCGGGTCAGCCAGGGACTTCGCCATGAACTCTTTCAAGGGAATGGTCATACGATCTCCTTTGCTCGCCGCTTTGCGATATCAATCTCAGAGTTCGGCGTCTTTTGCGTTTTCTTCACAAACACCCTCAACACGACTACGCGCCGGCCAAGCCTGGTCATATACAGCGCTCGTGCAATTCCGTCCCTGCCCGTCATCCGCATCTCCCAAATCTTGTCTTCAAGATGCTTGACGTGCGGCTCGCGCATGGTCTCCAGGCCCGCCTGCTCAATGAGCAGCGAAATGCGAAGGAACCGGGCGTGCATATCGGCTGGCAGAGAACGAATTTCGGCTGCAACCGTGTCGTTGAGAACCTCGACCGACCAACACATGTCTTATCCTATCTCAAATTTGAGATAATTGAAAGAGCCAGGGCGATGCGCCTATCGCCCCGTGCCGCCCACCGTCATCTTGTCCAGCTTGATCGTCGGCAATCCCACGCCCACCGGAACCGATCTGCCCGTTCTTGCCGCATGTCCCGATGCCTTCGTCCAGCTTCAGATCGTTCCCGACCATCGACACGTACTTGAGCGCCTCGGGGCCGTTGCCGATCAGCGTAGCGTCGCGCACCGGCGCAGTGACCTTGCCGTCCTCGATGAGGTAAGCCTCCGATGCCGAGAAGACGAACTTGCCGTTGGTGATGTCCACCTGTCCGCCGCCGAAGTTGACGGCGTAGAGGCCGCGCTTCACGCTGCGCAAAATGTCTTCGGGCGCGTCGTCGCCGGCGAGCATATACGTATTCGTCATGCGCGGCATCGGGTAGCATTGATAGCTCTCGCGGCGGCCCGAGCCGGTGTTCGCGATGCCCATCAGCCGCGCCGAAAGCTTGTCGGAAAGATAGCCGCGCAAAACGCCCTTCTCAATGAGGACGGTTTCCTGCGTGGGCGATCCCTCGTCGTCCACGTTGAGCGAGCCGCGGCGCGCGGCGATGGTCCCGTTATCGACCACCGTGACCTTGGGGCTGGCGACAACCTGTCCCACGAGACCGGTGAAGGCGGAGGTCTTCTTGCGATTGAAGTCGGCTTCGAGCCCGTGGCCGACGGCTTCGTGAAGAAGAATGCCGGGCCAGCCGGGGCCGAGAACCACCTCCATATCGCCCGCGGGAGCGGGCATGGCGCCGAGCTGAAGAATGGCGCCCCGGGCTGCCTCCTGGGCCAGATGCTCCGGGCTTTTGGTGCCGGTGAATTGCTCCAGGCCGGCGCGTCCGCCTCCGCCGGCCGAGCCGCGCGTGGCCGTCTCGCCGTCTTTCGCGATAACAAAAACGCTGAGCCGGCAAAGCGGCTGCGTATCGGAGGCGAAGGCGCCATCGGAACCTGCTACGAGGATGCGGCGCAACTCCTCGGCATACCCGGCGCGCACCTGGACAACTCGAGGATCGTAGGCGCGGGCTGCGCGGTCGGCGCGCAGAATGAGCTCAAGACGCGCGGCAAGGTCGAGAGAGTAGCCGCCCAAGGGGGACGGGATAGAGATTGGCCGAGGGGGTTTCGGTGAATCCCTGAACAGGCGCCTTTGCCGGACCGCTGGCGATCAGCGCTGCGGTGCGCGCGGCGTGGAGAAGCCGCTCGGGGCTGAGATTGTCGGTGTAAGCGTAGCCGGTGCGCTCGCCGGAGAGAACGCGAATGCCGCAACCGGCGCTGGAGCCCGTAGAGGCGGATTTCACGATCTGCTCGTCGACCCCTAGCGACGTGGCCGTAACCGATTCAAAGTAAAGGTCGGCGTAATCGCCGCCGGCTGAAAGGGCCTCGCCGAGGCAACGCTCGAGCAGCCGATCGGTAATGGCATATTTCTCAAAGAAAAAGCGCTTGTGATCTGGCTCGGGGACGGGGGCAGGAGAAGTCATCTTGGCTCCAGTGTACGCCGGGGCAGGGATCAGGGATTGGGGATCAGCCTTCAGGGAGTTCGGCGGACAAGGCACGTGGCCTGAAGTTAATTTGGTGCAAATGTGGCGGAGGCAAAGGGATTAACCGGTTTTCATGCTACATTTTGGGCATGAGAAAGTTTCTTGCCGCCGTTCTGCCACTGATGACGTTTGCGAGCCCGGCATTCGCCTCGAAAGACAATCCTCGCCCGCAGAAGCCGAATTACGAAGTAACGAAAAAGAAGCCGAATGTTGTGAAGCAACACCAATCGAAGCAGACCGAGAAAGCGCAAGACCGCAGTAAAGAAGCCATTAAGGCAAAGCCCCCTGAAGGAGCCATTCAGGCGAAAGCTCCTGAAAAAGCAATCCAGGCAAAAGCTCCTGAAAAAGCCATTCAGGCGAAGCCCCCTAAAGGAGCCATTAAGGCAAAACCCACTAAGGTGAATCCCCCTAAAGCAGGATAGAAAGGCCAAGGAGGCGGACGTGATCGACCAGGATGAACTGCGTTACCCGATTGGCCAATTCATGCCGCCGGCAGCCAGCGTGCCGGGGGTGCGCGCGGCCGACATTCGCACACTGCGGCAGCTCGGCTCGCAATTTGCGCGAGGCCGTAAGCGGACTTACCGAGGAGCAACTCGATACGCCATACCGCGAAGGAGGATGGACTGTGCGGCAGGTGGTGCATCACCTGGCCGACAGCCACGCCAACTCCTACGTCCGTTTCAAGCTGGCGCTCACCGAAGACTGGCCGACAATAAAGACCTACAACGAGGCCTCCTGGGCGAAGCTTGCCGACAGCAAGCTTCCGGTGGAGGTTTCGCTGCGCTGGATTGAGGCGATGCACGAGCGCTGGGTGGATCTCCTGGAGCAGATGACAGAAGAGGAGTTTCAGAAGGGGATCATGCATCCGGAGCGCGGCAGGGAGACGCTGGCGACGTCTCTGTCCCTTTACGCCTGGCACGCGCGGCACCACACCGCCCACATCACAAGCCTGCGCCGGCGCATGGGCTGGTAAGGATCGCCCGTGGGCACGACGTCCGAAACCATCTCTCCCGCACAGTTGGCAACAATCATTGAAGCGTACCTGGCAGATCATCCCGAGGCGGCGCTGCTCGAGGATGGGCGCGTGTTGTTCGACATGCGCATGGCCCGATACGCGGTAAAGGAATCGCACGGCCGCTGCCTGCTCGAGATGTGGAGCGATGAGCGCAACCTTGTGAGGACAGTGACAGCCGCCCAGGAGCGGTCGCAGGCGCTGAAGCTGACGGTACGGCGAATGGGCGCGGCGCGGCCGCAGACGCTGGAACTGGTGGCCTCAAGCGACCGGAGAACTCCTACCGCGCGCGAGGCCCAGCGGCGCAACTACCTGCGCCTGCTCGAACGGGTGCTCAAGCGGAACTTCCCCGACGCGAAAGTGGACGGAATGCGCACGGCCATGGACCTGGAGCACAGCTTCGGCCCGGCTTACGTGCGCGGGCGGCTGCTGAAGGGAACCGCTGCCGGCGCGGTGATCGGCGTGGGCGCGGCCGAAAGCGCGGCCATGGTGGATGGGATTCTGACGCTGGGGATTCTGTGGCTCGATTACTGCCGGCAGCATGGCGATGGAAGGCGGCACTTCGGCGGCCTCAAAGTAATTGTGCCCGTGGGAGCATGGCGAACCACGGCCGAGCGGCTGAACTGGATGAACCACTCCGCCGCGGAGTTTGAGCTTTATCAGTTGGACGAACGAAGCGAGGAGCTTGCCCCGGTGGACTTTCACGACTCAGGGAACGTGGAGTCGCGGCTGGTGCACGCCTTCAACGCGGAAGCGGCCATCGAGCGGTGCAAAAACGGAATTGACCGGCTGCTGAAACTGCTGCCCGAGGGCGCGCAGAAGCGAGTTGAGCTGCGCGCGCACTCGACCACCGAGGTGGGGCTGCTGCTCTATGGCCTTGAGTTTGCGCGGGTGCGGCTGGGAGCTTCGGCGCGTTCCTTCGGGCGCGATGAGGAAGTGAGCTTTGGCGCGGGGGCAAGCGAAACTCCGCTCACTGAGGACAACCAGGAGATTTGCCGGGAGCTCTGCGCCCGGCTGTTCGAGAGCCGCCACTCCGGCGGAGCGCATAACGACCCGCTGTTTCGCATGCAGCCGGAAGGCTGGCTGGAATCCGAAATCGAGGCGCAGGTCAGCGAACTGCTCCCCGGACTGCGAAGCGACACCGTCTACAGGCAGGTGCCGGCCATGGCCGGCGGAAACCGCGGCATGATGGACCTCGTGACCATCGACCGCGCCGGGCGGCTGGCCGTGCTGGAGGTGAAGGCCGGCGAGGATCTGCACCTGCCGCTCCAGGCGCTCGATTACTGGATCCGCGTGCGGGCGCTGAACGCCGACCGCAAGCCGGCGGAAGGCGGGACGAAGACAGTGGGAGCCTTTGAGCGAAGCGGATACTTCCCCGGAGCGGAACTCTCTGAGGCCGATCCGCGGCTGCTGGTGGCCGCGCCCGCCCTGCGGATTCACCCGGCGAACGAGACCGTGCTGCGATTCTTTTCCCCGCGGGTGGAATGGGAATTGATGGGGCTGGGCGAGGACTGGCGGCGCGAGCTCAGGGTAATCTTCCGCAAGCGGGGCGGTGAGAAAACCTGAGGGATCAGGGTCGTCTTGTTCTGGCCATAAATTATGGCTATAATGTTTCCATGATGCAGGTGAGCACAGCGGAGGCGAAGAACCGGCTGACCGAGCTGATCCGGGCGGTGGGGGCTGGCGAGCAGATCGTCATCACGCGGCACGGCAAGCCCGTGGCTCAGCTTGGCCCGCCTCCGGCTACGGAGAAGCGCAAAGTGATTCTGGGCGGGATGCGCGACCGCATCCGGCTGCTTCCCGGATGGGACGATCCGATCACAGAAGAAGAGCTCCTGGGTGAGAAGCTTGATTGAGGACGATCCCAACCAGGGCTGTCTTCTAGATACACATCAGGCCATCTGGGCGTTGCGCGAGCCGGAGCGGCTCTCAAAGAGGACGCGTGATGCCCTATTGGCCCGCAACTGCTTCTTGAGCGTAGTGACGTTCTGGGAAGTGACGATTAAAAGCATGAAAGGCAAAATCGACGTGGGCGATCCGCGCGCGTGGTGGAACGATGCGCTTGCCCAACTTGCAGCTCGCCCCCTTTCGCTTTCTCCCGATCACGTGACCGCGCTTTCCGGTTTGCCGCCGATTCACAGAGACCCTTTCGACCGCATCCTGATCGCGCAGGCGATGGTGGAGCGGCTGAGGCTGGTAAGCGCGGACGCGAAGGTGCGGCGCTACCGGAGCGCGAGGCTGAGGGTCGTCTCCTGATCGGCCAGGGCAACGCTACGTCGTCGCCGCCCTCCACCGCAGCACCGGCTTGCGCGCGGCCTGAACCTCGTCCAGGCGCGACACTCGCGTCGAGTGGGGCGCGGAGTTCACCAGATCGGGCGACTCCTCCGCCTCGCGGGCGATCGCGCGCATCGCTTCGACAAAAAGATCGAGTTCCTCGAGCGATTCGCTTTCCGTAGGCTCGATCATCAGTGCGCCCGGAACGATCAGCGGAAACGAAACCGTGTAAGGATGAAAGCCATAGTCGATGAGGCGCTTGGCGATCGCGCCGGTGCGGACGCCGTGGGCCTGCTGGCGCTTGTCGCTGAAGACCACCTCGTGCATGGAGGGCGTTTTGTAAGGCAATTCGTAAACGCCTTCGAGCTTGCGGCGAATGTAGTTGGCGTTGAGCACCGCATCTTCGGTGGTCTGGCGCAGCCCGTCGGGGCCGTTGGCCAGAATGTAGGCCAGCGCGCGAATGAACATTCCCGTGTTGCCATAGAAGGCGCGCACTCGCCCCACCGAGCGTGGCCGGTCGTAATCCCAGCGCAGCTCTCCAGCTTCCGGTTCCCTGATCCCTGATCCCTGATCCCTGATCCCTGCTTTCCGCACCAGCACCGGGATCGGCAAAAACGGCTCAAGAAATTCCTTGCACGCCACCGGACCCGACCCCGGGCCGCCGCCGCCGTGCGGCGTGGAGAAGGTCTTGTGCAGGTTCAGGTGCATCACGTCCACGCCGAAGTCGCCGGGGCGCACCTTGCCCACCAGAGCGTTCATGTTGGCGCCGTCCATATAGAGCAGGGCGCCGCGGGCGTGCAGAATGTCGGCGATACGATGGATTTCGTTATCGAAGACGCCGAGGGTCGAGGGGTTGGTGAGCATCAGCGCGGCTGTTTCCGAGTCCACCTGGCGCACCAGCGCTTCGAGATCGACCCGGCCTTCGGCGTTGGACTTGATGTTCTCCACCTGGTAGCCGCAGATAGCGGCAGTGGCCGGGTTGGTGCCGTGGGCCGAGTCGGGAATGAGAACTTTGCGGCGCGGATTGCCCTGCGACTGGTGCCAGGCGCGCGTGAGCAGGATGCCGGTGAATTCGCCATGAGCGCCGGCAGCGGGCTCGAGCGTAATGGCGTCCATACCGGTGATCTCAATCAGGCAGCGCTGCAGCAGATCGATGATCTCCAAAACTCCCTGAGCGTGCGAATCAGGCCGGTAGGGATGCGCCTCGGCCAGCCCCTCGATGCGCGCGACAGCCTCGTTCACGCGCGGGTTGTACTTCATTGTGCAGGAGCCGAGCGGATACATGCCAAGGTCAATGGCGTAGTTCCAGGTGGAAAGGCGCGTGAAGTGGCGGATGATTTCGATCTCGCTCAACTCCGGCAACGCCGCCGGCTCCTCGCGGAAGGCGGCGCCGAGAAGCTCTTCTGCGTTCACCGCAGGCACGTCGAGCGGGGGCATCTTGTAAGCGCGCTTGCCGGGCGAGGACTTCTCAAAGAGCAGCGCCTCGTTCTGCGTTGGATGGGGACGGACCTTTTGCGGCCCTAGCGCAATCGGATCATCGTTCGTTGCCATGTTCATTCCTCTGAGCCTTGCCTTGTAAAAGGGCACGGCTTTAGCCGGGCCGAAAAGAGCGCCGACGCGAGCCTTGTAACAACGGCACGGCTTTAGCCGGGCCGAAAAGAGCGCCGATTCGAGCCTTGTAACAACGGCACGGCTTTAGCCGGGCCGAAAAGAGCGCCGATTCGAGCCTTGTAACAACGGCACGGCTTTAGCCGGGCCGAAAAGAGCGCCGAAGCGAGCCTTGTAACAACGGCACGGCTTTAGCCGGGCCGAAAAGAGCGCCGAAGCGAGCCTTGTAACAACGGCACGGCTTTAGCCGGGCCACAAACGCTCACCTTAAAATTTCTGGGGCTTTAGCCCCTGCCATCTTCGACTCTGCTTTCCTCTTCGCCAGAAAACGAAAGCAGAATGGATAATCGTCCGGGCTGGCCGCCAACCTCTCTTTGACCGGATTCTGCGCAATGTATTCGCGATGGGCTTTAAAACTGTCCCGGTTCATAACCTGCTCTTCGGCAAATCCGCGGTGCCAGACTTCGCCTCTAAATCCGAGTTCGTGAGACAGCCGATGCGAAAATCTCCCCTTGATCAATTGCATCGCCTTCTCGATGGTCATCTCGTCGTAAACGGTCAGTAGAAGATGTAAATGGTCGGGCATCACAACAAAATCGTGCAGCTCGAATTTGCGCTCCGCGACGAGGGAGCGCAGGACGTCGATGAGGAGTTGAGCGTTACGCTCCGATTGCAAAACCCGGCGGCCCATGCTCGTTCCTGTCGTCGCAAAGAAAGTTCGCGAAGGATTGAGAACACTGGCTGGGAACGCATTTCTCGCCGGATGCAACATGGCAGGGGCTGAAGCCCCATTCTCCTCTCTCCTCCCGTTATGGCCCGGCTAAAGCCGTGCCGTTATTACAAGGCCTCTTTCGCTATGGCCTGGTTGAAGCCGTGCCGTTATTACAAAGCCTCTCCCGCCTTTCGAGCTGCCAGCACTCTAGCCGCCGCCTCGATCTGCTCTTTCGTCGTGACCTCGGTCGCGCACCAGAGGGTGCAATTCGTCAGCTCCGGGTACCAGCGCGCGAGCGAGAGGCCGCCAATGATCTTGTTGTCGAGCAGTCGCGGGCCCCAGGAAGCCGGCGGCTCGGCGGTTTCCAGAACAAACTCGTTAAAGCGAGGGGCGCCGGCAAAGCGGAGCCAGGCGTCGGGGCAGTGCGCAAGGGTGCGGGCGGCGTAATCGGCCTTGGCCAGGTTGTGCTCGGCCAATTCGCGCAGGCCCTCTTTGCCGTAGACGGCCATAAAGATCGTCGCCATCAGCGCCACCAGCGCCTGGTTGGTGCAGATGTTCGAGGTGGCCTTTTCGCGGCGAATATGTTGTTCCCGCGTGGCCAACGTCAAAACAAAGCCGCGGTTTCCATTTGCATCGACGGTCTGCCCTGCCAGCCGCCCTGGCATCTGGCGAACAAATTGTTCTTTGGCCGCAATGACGCCGCAGTAAGGGCCGCCGTAGCTCAAGGGCACACCGAACGATTGCGCCTCCATGGCGACGACGTCGGCCTCGACGGGCGGCCGGACGAGTCCCAAAGAAACGGCCTCGGCAATGGAGACGACGACGAGAGCGCCCTTGGCGTGGGCGATTTCGGCGATCGCGGGAATATCTTCAATGACGCCGAAGAAGTTGGGGCTCTGCACGAGGACGCAGGCAGTCTCTTCGGTGACGGCGGCATCGAGAGCTTCGAGATCGAGCCGGCCGGTTTTCTCGTCGTAGCCGGCGATTGCGGCCGGAAAGTCCTGATGCTGCGTATAAGTGGCCAGCACCTCGCGATACTCGGGATGGACCGTAGCGGCTACGATGCAGCGGCGGCGCCCGGTGATGCGGAGAGCCATCATGACGGCTTCGGCGGAGGCAGTCGAGCCGTCGTACATGCTGGCGTTGGCCACGTCCATGCCCGTCAACTCGGCGATCATGGTCTGGAACTCGAAAATCGCCTGCAGCGTGCCCTGGCTGATCTCAGCCTGGTAGGGCGTATAGCTGGTCAGGAACTCGCCGCGCTGGACGAGCGAATCGATAATGACCGGACGATAGTGGCGATAGGCCCCGGCGCCAAGGAAGCTCGCGCTGCCGGTCGAGCTCTTCTCTCCGGCGGCGCGGAAGTAGTTGACAATCTCGCTTTCGGCCATCTGGCGGGGCAAATTGAGTTCGCGCTGCAGCCGGTACTCTTCGGGGATCGCAGAGAAGAGCTCATCGATCGAGCGGACGCCGATTTCGGCCAGCATGCGCTCGCGATCGGAGTCGGATTTTGGAAGATAGCGCATTTAAGTCAGTTCACAGTTCTCAGTTCACAGTTCTTAGTTCACAGTTCCTAGTTGCGCGTCCATCAGTCTCGCCCAAATGATCTGACTGTGAACTGTGAACTACGAACTGTGAACTCGTTCAACTTCCCGTCTCTTCCGAAACGAACGCTTCGTACGCGGCTGCGTCGAGCAGCTTGTCGAGCTCGGCCGGGTTCGAGAGTTCGACCTTGACGATCCAGGTGCCGTGAGCGTCCTCGTTGATCTTGTCAGGTGCGGTCTTGAGCTCCTCGTTGACGGCGGTGACCGTGCCCGAAACGGGAGAAAAGAGGTCGCTGACAGCCTTGACGCTTTCCACCGAGCCAAAGGTCTTGTTGGCGGTGACCGCGTCGCCAACCTTGGGAGCGTCTACGTAAACGATGTCGCCCAGCGAGCTCTGGGCATAGTCTGTGATGCCGATCGAGCCGATGGAGCCCTCGACAGAGATCCACTCGTGTTCACGGGAGTAGCGGTAGTTCGTCGGGTAAGGCATTGTGACTTCGATCCTCCGGATAAGAAAGCGAACAAACCAGTTTACGGCCTGAAGAGGCTCGGGAAAACGGCGGGAAAAGGCAGGCGCGGTGGGAAACCGGGTAGGAATTACCCCGCATTTCTCACACTCCGGACCGGCTCCGCCCGTAGCGCCGGCTTCCCGTTGTAGCGCCGGCCTCTCGTTGTAGCGCCGGCCTCCCGGCCGGCTGTAGCGCGGACGTCCTCGTCCGCGCCCTTCTCGCCAGGAACGCGAGAAAGCCGGGGCGCGATAGTGAATTGGCTTTGGGGCCGGACTACTTTGCGAAAAACTCTCCCCGGCCGCCGTTGACCCATGGGTCGTAGTGGAGAGCGAACGTAGCGCGGCGCTGGGTAGAGGGGTGGTCGTAGAGCCAGAAAACCATCCATGGATTTGGGTTGGGGTCCTCGAGCCATGCCTCGCCAAGCGCATTAAACGAAGCCACGGCGGTCGCTTGCGGGTCGGCCACGATGCCGTGGATCGCCTCCTGGCCGTAGACGTCGGCCTGATGCTCGAAATAGCGGCTGATGGCGTTGGAGGCCGGGTCCAGCAGGGTATTGGCAAGAAATACAACGAAGAGCAGCGTCACAAAACCCGCGCGCGAAGATTGCCAGCGCTCGAGCGGCGCGGTGTCCCGCCCCGCGAGAATGCCCCAGCGCGCGCCGAAGCGGCGGATGAGACCTGCGGCAAAAGCGGCGCAGGCCCAGTAAATAAAGAACAGTGCAATCACACTGACTGCGATGCCTTTCGGAATGTGGTGCAGAACGTAATGGCCGCTTTCGTGGCCGAAAATAAAGAGAACTTCGTCGTCGGGGATGCGGCCGGCCGTGGTGTCCCAGACGACGACGCGCTTGGTGGCGCCGATACCTGTCACATAAGCATTGAGGCCGTTGGTCTTCTCGCTGGCCTTCATAAGAAACATGCGATCGGGAGCAATGTCGGTTCCAGTGCGGGCAACGACCCTTTCGAGCTGGGCGACAAGGGCGGGGTTGGCATCGGCGAGCGGCTCAAATTTGTTAAAGAGAGGATCGATGACGAGCGGTTCGAGGAACACGCTGAAGATGAGCAGCGGAATTGAGACCAGCCAGGCGCCGAACCAATAGCGGCGAGGCCAGCGCCGGACGATCCAGTGGAAGAAAAGCAGGAGAGGTGTGCCAATGACGAGAGTGAGGGCGAACGCCTTGATCTCGTCGGCGAACCACGCGCCCCATCTTTGCACGCTGATGCCGTAAGTGAGGCTCACGTGGTGGGCGTAAGCGGCGAAGGGCAGAGCGGCAAGTGCCATGACAATCAAAAACGGCAGGAAGAACCAGACGCCCTGGACCCATCGGCGGCTAGACCATCTGCTTGCCCTGCGGCAGGCCCAGGCCTCAAGCCTGGCCGCGGCGCGGCTCCAGAGAAGAAACCAGAGAACAGCCAGCTCCCAGAGGGGAAGGACGATGGCCAGAATGTCTCGAATGCGGGTGAGCGCGATAGCCTTCACAAGTTGATCCGGCGGCAGCGTGTAGGCCTGCCGGGGCAGTGCGGGCGCGCTGGCCTGCGCGGGAGCGGAAGCCGTCGACGAGCCCTGAGCAGCCAGCGGACGCTCGGCAAGCCCGGCCAGGAAGACCAGCGCGCAGCCGGCGAGCAGGATCTGTCGTGCGAAGTTCATTGACGAACTCCCTCAAGCGCAAACGCCGGCCGGAAGGCGGCGGCCTGCCGTGATCGCCGGCGCCCGCCACTTGAGATCAGGGCGGCAGGCGACATCTGATTCCTATCCGCGGCTTGACTTTGAGACAATCGAGCTTGACTGTTGAGGTGCACCCTTCAAAAGCTTATGCGAAAGAATTCTAACAGCGTGACATGGCAGCGCCTGGCAGGGCGCCTCTGCGCACTCGCCTTCGCAATGGGCGCGTGCATGGTGTTTCCCGCCGGCGCGCAAACTCCGGCGGAGTCGCCCCTTTTGGACTCCATGACCGCCGAGTTGCAGCGGGCTTTCACGTCGCTCGGCAAAAAGGGCGACGATAAGCAGCCTCCGCCCTACTTCCTGAGCTATTCGGTAGCCGACGCCAACTACGTCACCATCCAGGCGCAGTACGGCGGCCTGACGGCCAGCGGGGCCGGTCACGCGCGCATGGGCGACGTGCAGGTAAGGGTGGGCAGCACAAAGCTCGACAACACGCACGGAACCCATCGCAGCTCGGCCGTGAATTCGGTCCGGCTCCCTCTGGGATCGGATCGCGAGGCGCTGGAGCGCACGTTGTGGGCGGCCACCAACGCAGGCTACGGCAAGGCTCTGGACAACTACCTGCGCGTGAAGACCGAGGCCGAGGTGCGGGCCAAAGAGGAAGACGATTCGCCGGATTTCAGCCTGGAGGCGCCGGAGACGCACGCTGAAAAGGACGCGGCGGCGCCCGTTGTAGACCGCGAGGCCTGGGGACGCCGGGTGGAGGCTCTGTCGCGGATCTTTCGCGATTACCCTGATGTCTACCAGAATGCCATCATCCTGACCGTGCAGAGCGAGACCGATTACTACGTTTCCTCTGAAGGCGCGCGCGTTGTGACGCCGCACATACAGGCCAGGCTGGTTGCGGTAGCGGTCACGCGGGCCGACGACGGAATGGATCTCTACCGCATGCAGAGCTTCGAAGCGGCAATCGTGGACGGGCTGCCCAAACAGGCGGAGATGGAAGCTGCCATGCGCGAGCTGGGCCGAAGCCTTGAAGCGCTCCGCAAGGCGCCCGTTACCGAGCCGTTCGATGGCCCGGCGATCCTCTCTGGCCGGGCGGCGGCAGTTTTCTTTCACGAAGTGCTTGGCCACAGGCTCGAAGGCCAGCGTCAGCGCGGCGACGAAGAGGGACAGACATTCACCAAGGACGTGGGCAAGCCGGTGCTGCCGGATTTTCTCTCCGTGGCCGACGATCCCACTCTGACCGAGTCCGGCGGCGTCTGGCTGGCGGGCCATTATGATTACGACGACGAGGGAGAGAAGGCGCGTCGCGTCGATTTGATCGACGATGGCGTGCTGAAGACGTTTTTGATGTCGCGGCTGCCCATCGCCAGCTTCGCCAATTCCAATGGGCACGGGCGCGCCGAGGTGGGTCACGTGCCCACGGGGCGCCAGGGAAACCTGATTGTGACCTCAAAAAAGAGCATGCCCGAGCCCGAGCTGCGCAAACAGCTGATCGAGGAAGCGAAAAAGCAGGGCAAGCCCTACGGCCTTTACTTCGAAGACATTTCATCGGGTTTCGCGGTTACGCAGCGCAGCTCGCCGCAGGCCTTTCAGGTCATTCCGCTGATGGTGTGGCGCGTTTACGCCGATGGCCGTCCCGATGAGCTGGTGCGGGGCGTCAGCATTGTGGGCACGCCGCTGGCCGCGATGATGAAGATCGTTGTCACCGGCGACAAAAGCCAGGTCTTCAACGGCGAGTGTGGTGCAGAGTCGGGGACCATTCCGGTGAGCGCTGTGGCTCCGGCGATGCTGATCAGCGAAATCGAGACGCAAAAACAGGCGCAAGGCACGGCCAGGCCGCCAATTCTGCCCATCCCGGGGGCGGAACAGGGATCAGGGAAAGTCGCCGCAACACAGCAGAACGGAGGCTCGCGATGAAAGCCCTTCGTCCCTTTGGATGGATTGCCGCAATCGCTCTCTTCGCCTTCGGCGCTTGTGCGCCTGCTTCCGTCTCCGCGCAGCAGACGCGCGCCGACGCGGAAAAGGATCCGGTCCTGAAGGCGATGCTCGATGAGATGGACCGCAGCATGAGCCAGTTGCAGTTGCCGGGCTTCGCAAAGCCGTTCTTCCTTCAGTACAGGATCGAAGAGGTAGAGAGCTTCGAGACGAAGGCGGAATTCGGAGCCAGCGAGGGTTCTGAGCGCCGGCGTCAGCGGGTGGCTCGGGTCATCGTGCGCGTGGGCGACTACAAGACCGACAACTCCGGGGGCCGCGCGGACGGATCGGCTGTTCTTGCCGCACTCGATGGCGATGAGGTGGCGCTGCGCTCGGCTCTGTGGACGGCCACCGATCAGGCATACAAGTCGGCGCTGGCCGATTACGCGCAAAAGCAGGCTGCACTCAAGCAGATCGAGACGCCTCCGCAGGCCGACGACTTCAGCCAGGAGAAGCCGGTCATTGCCCTCGAAGGCGAGGCGCGGCTTGATCTCGATGAGCAGGCCTGGGCAGATCGCATGGCACGCGCCAGTGGTCTCTACCGTACCGCGGATTCGGTAAAGGCGCTTGAGCGCCAGGTGGAGTCCTCGTCAGCGATCTTTCGCGCCCAGGTGAAAACCACGTGGCTAGTCACTAGTGAAGGCACAATTGTGCGCAAGGCGGCCGCGGAATACCAGGAGAGCTTCGCCGTGAGCGCACAGGCCGGCGACGGCATGCGGCTCGATCGGTCGTACGGCTCGCAGGGCGCTTCACTCAAAGACCTCGACACGGAGGACGCTTTCGCGCTCCACGCGGCAGAGCAGCTTGCCTCGCTCGGCGAACTGCGCGCCGCGCCAGTTGTAGAGGAGGAGTATCACGGGCCGGTGCTTTTCAGCGCCGATGCAAGCGCCGCCGCCTTGACTGACCTGCTGGCCGGCGCAGTGCCGGCAACGCGGCCGAAGCTCGGCACTGAGGCGCGGACCAACGGGCCCTTCGCCTCGAGCTACCATGCGCGCGTGCTGCCCGATTGGATGAACGTTGTGGATGATCCGGGGCTCAAGAGCTACGAGGGCAAAAGCCTGGTGGGCGCCTACGAGATCGACGACGAGGGCGTGCCCGGGCAGGCAGTGAGTCTGGTGGAGAGCGGGCGGCTCAAGAACTATCTCATTGGCCGCACGCCCGTGAAAGACTTCCCCCAATCGAACGGCCACGGGCGCGCCGGGCTCACGGCCGCGCCGCACCCTTCTCTCGGCGTGATGCAGGTGACAGCCCAGAACGGCGTGGCAGACGAAGCGCTGATGCAACAGCTCATTCAAATGGGCAAAGAGCGGGGATTGAACAGCGTCTACTACGTCAAAACGCTGGGCAGCGGACTCGCTCCGCAGCTCATCTATCGAGTGAGCGTGGACGGAGCCTTGCCGGGCAAGCTCGAACTGGTGCGCGGAGCCGTGCTCGACGAAGTGGACCAGCGCGCGCTGCGCTCGAGCGTAGTGGCCGCAGGCAAGGACCTGTGGGCGGCGAACTACTATGGCGACGTGCCTACAACGGTGCTGGCCCCTGCCCTGCTGTTTGACGACGCCATGGTGAAACGCGCCAACGAGAAGAACGACCGGCTGCCGTTCTACCCCCCGCCGGAGTAGTACCGTGCCCGCCTGGTGCCGTATTCGATCCATTGAATTTGGGTGCCCCAGGTCCCGATTTTGGGACCTGGGAAAGCAAAAATGATCCACTGAATCTGGGTGCCCCAGGTCCCGATTTTGGGGACCTGGGAAAGCAAAAATGATCCACTGAATCTGGGTGCCCCAGGTCCCGATTTTGGGGACCTGGGAAAGCACAAAAATTGATCCACTGAATCTGGGTGCCCCAGGTCCCGATTTTGGGGACCTGGGAAAGCAAAAATGATCCACTGAATCTGGGTGCCCCAGGTCCCGATTTTGGGACCTGGGAAAGCACAAAACTAGATAGACGCGGTACTAGCGGCGAAGGCGAGATGAGACCATGCATTCGGAGCGCGAAACCAGCCCGGCGAGCCCGAACACGCTCGATTTATGGTTTGCGTGGCCCGGCGATCTCACGGCGATGGGGGCGAGAGAAGCCTGCGAGGCCATCCTGAGCGCGGAAGAACTGGATCGCGCCAGGCGCTTCCGCTTCGAGCACCATCAGCGCGAGTTCGCCGCCATGCATGCGCTGGGGAGAATGGCGCTAAGCCGGCACGCCTCTCTTCCACCGGAAGCATGGCGATTTCCCACCAACGAGTACGGCAAGCCGGCCGCCGAGCCGGAATGCGGCCTGCGCTTCAACCTGTCGGACAGCGATGAACTGGTGGTCTGTCTCATTGCGCGGGAACGCGAGGTGGGCGTAGACGTGGAGGTGCGCGAGCAGGCGGAGGGAATCCTCGGTGTAGCGCGAAAGTCCTTCTCCGCGAGGGAGCGCGAGCAGCTTGAGGCGCTCACAGGCGAGGCGCGGCTGGACCGGGGGCTCGCGCTGTGGACCCTCAAGGAAGCCTACACGAAAGCGCGGGGGATGGGGATGGCTCTGCCGCTCGGAGAAATCTCATTTCTCTTCGGCGGCGCGGCCGGCATTGAGCTTGTCACGACTCCGGCGGTGGATGAGGCGCCCCAGCGCTGGAGATTCTGCACACTCGACTACGCCGGCCACCGCATTGCAATCGTGACCGAGCATAACGCAGCAGCCGTCGCCGATCCGGAGCTGCGCATCTGGCAGACGCGCCCGGTCACAGCCCCCCCGCAGCGATTGGAACTCGACAAGCCCGAGTGGTTCCCGCGCTGCAGACGCTAACTCGCCAAACGTGCCCTTGGGACGCTGGTTCCCCCACTGCGCTGGGTGCCCCATCCAAGCGCAGCTTGGGTGGGAAACCACAACAGCCGGCTTGGGACGCTGGTTCCACCACTGCATAGGGGTGCCCCATCCAAGCGCAGCTTGGGTGGGAAACCACAACAGCACACGCTGGCACCGGCCCCGCGAACCTGCTAACTTGCTAATGTCCGCTTGAGCGGACGCTAACTCGCCAAACGTGCACCCATCGGCAGCTGGTTCCACCACTGCATAGGGGCGGTGGGAGTCAGGTCAATTCAGGATGAGTTGTTGCGGGCGCATCGCCTTATAATCGCGCAAAGGCCGACTATTATGCCGAAAATGAAAGCAATTCAAATCAGCGCGCCAGGAGCCAATTTCGTACTGAAGATCGCTTGAGGGCAGACTATGCAACAGCTTATTGAACTCCTCGAAAACAGGCAGTCGGCAAGGGGGCCTTTCGACCCGGAGCGAGCAATTCCCGCTGACGACATGGCGAAGATTCTGGATGCGGCGCGGTGGACGCCCACGGCGCACAATATGCAGAATTTTGAAATTGTCGTTGTTGACGACAAACAACTCCTCGCTGCGATCAGCGAGATAAAAGTTCCTGTCGAACCGGCGTTCATCAGAGAGAATTATCCCCAATTGTCTTTCACTGAAGAGGAATTGCGCCGTAGAAAGACAGGGCTCATGGGCACCAGGTTCCCGAGGTCGTGGCAAACACCCGACCCTGACATGGAAGCGATTCAGAAGGAAGGAACGGGCGCATTCATGGCCCGGCTGATCGTTTCGAGCTCAGCTCTTCTTTTCGTGCTCTACGATCCCAGCCGCCGTGCGCCGGCCTCGGAGGGCGATTTCCTGGGCATCATCAGTCTCGGTTGCGCGATGGAAAACATGTGGTTGATGGCCAACTCGCTCGGCATCGGCGTCCATATCCTGAGCTCGTTGTCCATAAAACAGGTGGCGGCGGAGATTGCCAGGCTGCTCAATGTCCCGGATAGGTTTCACTTGGCGTTCACTATGCGATTGGGTTATCCCGTCACCCCTGTTCATGATTTGCGTGTGCGTCGCGACCGGGACGATTTTGTGCATCGCAATGGATTCAAGGAATAGAGTTTTAGATCGGCCTGTCGCTCGCCTGCCCGTGCGGTTTTCGGTTTCCCCAGAACGATGGGCGCCCCCACCCAAGCTTCGCTTGGGTGGGAGACCACAACAGCACATGCTGACCCCAGCCCCGCGAACCTGCTAACTTGCCAATGTCCGCTTGAGCGGACGCTCACTCGCCAAACATATGCCCATTGGAAGCCGGTTTCACCCCTGCACTGGGTGCCCCATCCAAGCTCCGCTTGGGTGGAAACCTCCATCGCTCACTTCGTTAGCTCCGCTAGCCCCGCTCTTTTGCCTGATCCCTGATCCCCGCTTTGCGTACAATTTCGCCCCTTCGGCGCACAATCGGAATAGAGGCGACCCTGGCTAGGAGCTAGAAGCTGGAAGCTGCTTTAGAAGAGCCAACTATGACCACCGCACACAACTCGGCCCCCGGACTTCCTCTGATCCCTGATCCCTGCTCCCTGATCCCTGTTTTTCTTCACAGTACACCGAAATGCGATTCGAAATCGCCGCTCCAGGCTTGCACTTCGCGAGTTCATTTTTCGGGCAGTGAAACTGTGCAGCCCCCTCGACCGAACAGAATCAATGAATTACATTGAAAATTCTCACAGCCTCACAGTTCCTGTGAAACTGTGAAACTGTGAAGCCCCGCCGCCCCCAGTTTCTGACCCCTGGCCCCTGATCCCCGTGCCCTGTTCCCCGTCTAGCGACAAACGGCGCAGGGAGGGGTTCAAGCGTACATGAAGATCTCTTTGCTGGTTTTGGCCGGCATCCTGACAGGGCTGGCAGCATCGGCTCAGGCCGCGCAGGGGCAGGCCTCCGCGCCCAGCCGGTATGGGGACACGGTCTCAAGCGCGCGCAGCGACCCCGACCAACGCTCCCCCGCCTCGCAGATCTTCGAGCTGGCAAACCAGGCGCGCGCTGCGGCGGGCGCGGGCCGGCTTGAGTGGGACCCGGCGCTTGCCCAGGCGGCGCTGGCGCACTGCCGCCGCATGGCCGCCGAGGGCCCCATCGCGCACCAGTACGCGGGCGAAGCCGACGCCGCCGGGCGCGCAGGGCAGGCCGGGGCGCACTTCGACATTGTGGAAGAAAATGTCGCCATCGGGCAGTCGGCTGCCCAGATTCACGAAGCGTGGATGCGCTCGCCCGGACACCGTTCCAATCTGCTGAGTCCTGAGGTAGACCGGGTAGGCGTGGCCGTCGTCGAGGCGCGGGGCACGCTCTACGCAGTAGCGGACTACTCGCGGGGCGTTACGGCGCTGAGCGCCGAGCAGGTGGAAGCGCGAGTGGCGGAGTTGATTCGCAGACAGAGCCGCGTGGAGATCGCACCGGACCCTGCGAAGGCGCGCGCAGCCTGCGCCGCGGATCAGGGTTTCCCCGGCAATGCCGGAGCCTGGCCGGGTTTCCTCATGCGTTGGCAGGATTCGGAACTGAAGCAGTTGCCCGCGGCGTTGAGTCAGAAGCTGGCCACCGGGCAATACCATCTGGCCGCCGTAGGCAGTTGCCCGCCGCACGGAGAAGTCGGCTCGTTCACCACCTACCGGCTGGCCGTCGCGCTGTACTGAAAGACAGTGGTCAGTGATCAGGTGTGTCTGCAACCTGGGTGTGGCCCCGCCGCTCCACCGGCGACGGCACCCGCACCGATTGCATTCCCGCTGCGGCAGCAGCCTGAATTCCGATCTCAGTGTCTTCAAAGACGAGGCAATCGGCCGGCGCAACGCCAAGACGCGCGGCGGCGACAAGATAGGCGTCAGGATCTGGCTTGGGGCGCTCGTACTCCTCTGACGAGATGATGACGGGAAACACGCCTGCCAGGCCAATGGCCTCGAGCGATTTGAGCACAGACTCGCGGTTGGAACCGGAGACCACTGCGAAGGGGATTCGTCCGTACTCGGCGCGTATGATCTCCAGAACTTCCAGGACGGGCTCGAGCCGGTCGAGGAGTTCGTAGTAGTACTCTTCCTTGTGCTGCGCGGTGACCTGCACCGGCATCGCCAGCCCGTCGCGAGCGTTAAGCGCGGAGATGATCTCCGTTGTCGGCCGGCCTCCCCACGCGTAGTGCAACTCCTCGGCGTAATCGCAATTCCACGGGGCCAGGGCCTTCCGCCAGGCCAGGTAGTGCAGCGGCATGGAGTCGGCAATCGTGCCGTCGCAATCGAAAAGATAAGCGCCGAAGGGACCGGTGGGGATTTCGAGCTTCATGATCTCCTTTTGTTAGCAGAAAACGCTTCTCTCTTCATATCAAGTCAAGAAGGGCGCCAGCAGGAAGCTTGCGGTGGAAACCCCGAGGCACATAGCATCTGAGTATCCGCCGACAGTCGGGCAATTTGCTCTGCGGTCATCTTGTGACCGCAAATTCAGGAAAAATCATGGTCAACATTCAAATCGAGTATCAGGGAGACCTGCATTGTAAGGCAACCCACGGTCCCTCAGGCGCAGAACTTTCGACCGACGCACCCAGAGATAATCAGGGCCGCGGGGAGAGCTTTTCCCCAACGGATCTTGTGGCTACGGCGCTTGGCACGTGCATGCTCACCGTCATGGGCATAGCGGCCCGTACGCTGAACATCGACGTATCCGGCGCCACGGCCACTGTGGAAAAGGAAATGACCGCCGCGCCCCCGAGAAGAATTCAGCAGCTAACTGTCAGAATCCGCGTGCCCCATTTGCCCAGCCCGGCAGAGAGGGAGAAGCTCGAGCGGGCCGCCCACACCTGCCCTGTGCACAGGAGCCTGCATCCGGATGTCCAGGTTCCTATCGAGTTCGTCTGGGGGTGAGCCAAAAAGGGAGGACTCCGGCCGGGTGCCGGCCCGAAACTCCCGAAACAGGCCCCGAAACAAGTTTTTGACGCGCTCGCCAACCTCTGCTAACTTAAAGAAGGAAAACCAGAGCCAGGCCACTCCTCAGTAGCTCAATGGCAGAGCATTCGGCTGTTAACCGAAGGGTTGTAGGTTCGAGTCCTACCTGAGGAGCCAAAACTATCCCTAAATTATCCAGCCACTTACGTAAAATCCCAGGCATCTTGTACCGCTTTTGTACCGCCGGGAAGATTTTCCCCCGCGGCTTTGCGCCGTTTGCGGGTATTAACAGCCAGAGGGATTTCGACCGTGGTTGTGACAGTTTATGCCCGGCATTCGGGAAAATGCCCGAAAAACTCTGGACATTACCTTCGAACGAATGATGCAGAAAATGTGCGTTAACCCTTCTTCGGTAAACGAACGGTAGCGAAGCCTTCCTGAACGATCACATTGTCGACGGTTTCACACCACCAGGCGAGATCGACAAAGTATTCGTCGCCCTTCTTGTACTTATCAAAGACATAGCCTTTGTTGGTGATGATGTCGCCTTCCATAGGATGACACTCGGCGCGCCGGCCCTTGAGGAAGGGGACCTTTTCGAGATAGGGGTACTTATCGAAGAGCGAGGGCATAATGCCACGCGGCAGAGGAGGAATGACGGAGGTTGGATAGCCGGGGGGCTTTGGCATGATATCCCAACCCATCCGCTCCACCCAGCCGTACTCGCCGATCCAGTTATAGAGCATGACGGCGGCCAGTTTGGCGCAGAAGGAGTTCTGCACCACGGCGCGGCCGTCGCGATTGGCGATCTCCGGAGGGAAGGCCTCCATGCCGGGATGAGTGTCGGTGTCGGGCTTTTTCTCTTTATATTGGGCCGGCACGTAAATGCCTTGCGAGTTTTTGACCAGGGTCTTGAAGTAATCCGGGTCAAGCATGTTTGTCTTGAGGTCAGTTACCCACTGGGGAACGTTGAACATCATGTTCGTGACCACCTCGGCCACGATAGGTGAGTCGGCGACGGGCTGCGGTTGATCGCCGATCTTAACGTCATCCCAGTAAAGGGGAGTGGCGCCGCGGCGTTTTTCGCTCTTCCACTGGGCGAGGATCTTGTCCCAGTCGGCGTCAGTGTAGATGTAGGCGGGATGCTGATGCCACCAGTCGGGACTCTCCCAGGCACGAACCCCGTTCTTCTGGCGCCTGGTCTTGTCTTTGTGGCGGCGAAAACTCTGCAGGATGATGTTGGCGCCTTCGGCAACCAGCAGGCCGTTCTGGTTGAAGACGCGGCCGGAGCCGCACATGGCGAAGGTCCGGTACTTGCTGCCTGCGGACGGTGTGATGTCGACGAAATGCTGTTCGTCAACGATTGAATAGAGCTTGTCGCCTTCGTGGACCGGCTGGTAAAAGCTGGTGGCGCCGTTCCAGTTGCTGACCACCAGGTAGTCTCCTACGCCGTTGGGCATGTAGGGCATATATTCCTCGATGAGGATGGCCGGCGCCGCCATATGCACGGTTCCCTGGGGATAAATGCCAAACTCATTGGGAATCTTGTCGCTGAACCATGGGATACCACCGCCGAAACGATCTGCCTGCTGCAGCATGTATTCGTGGGTGACTTCGAAGCCGGGTTGAATGTTCTGGCCCCATGTGACATCGAACTTGCCGCTGATGATCTGGTCGAAGGTGAGCTTGCCCCTGCTGCTGATCTTGTCGAGCTTGTCTTTGAAGTCGCCCAGAAGCTTCTTGTCCTCGTCGACATAGACTCCGGGCTTGTAAAACTCCCATTCGTCGCCTATGGCCAGGTGCACATCCTTTGGAACCTCGGCCCATGCCCACGAGCCGGGCAGAATCCGCGCGCCGGCTGCACCAAAAAACACCGCGCTCTGTCCGAGTTGCTTGAGAAACTCTCTTCTGCAGTTGCGTTGCGGTACTTTCATCGCTCTCTCCCAATTAGGCGCGTCGTGCTCCGGAGACAGAAGCCCTGCCCGGTATGGTGCTCCATGTGAGTGCCAGAGCAGCGCGGCTTTGCGCTGCAGAGCTCTGCTGTCCTGTGCCGGGCGAGAAGAAGTCTATCACAAGCAGCAAGGCGTGGCGCGATTTGCGTGTGCTATGATTCCCGGTGGCCAATAACATGCGAGCATCCTGTTCGCGTAAAAGGGACGGGTTGCCTCGTGCCACTGGTGCGCGTTGTGCTGCATCCTCGCTGGCGGAACGCAAGGTATTTGTGTGCCTGCGAGGAGCGTAAGCATGCGCTGCGCCCGGGGAAAGACCACCGATTCCGACAGAAAGGGATTGCCCCATGGAGAATCCGAATTATGCAGTAGGGACGGCCAAAAACAGGCTCAAGATCGAATATTTCGGTCTCTCCTGCTTCGTCATTACCTCAAGCAACGGCACCAAGATCATCACCGATCCTTTCTTTGCGGGCCAGCGGGTGCTGCATACAATGCTCAGAAAGGAACCAGCCGATGTGGTGACTGTCAGTTGCGGGAGCTATGCACACTGCAATGTTTTTGATGTGGGAGGCTCGCCCTATGCCTACCAGATAACCGAACCTACCGAACTGGCGGGCATCCTTTTCCGCGGCGTGGCTACCCGTCATCTGGAGATGCTCGAGGTTTCAACCACGAAGCCCGGCGACAATGTCGTAATGTGTTTCGAGGTGGACGGAATCAAGCTATGCCACCTCGGTGCCCTGGGTCACAAGCTTACGGACGAGCAGGTCAAGCAGATCGGCAAGGTGGATATTTTGATGGTTCCCGTCGGCGGCGTCAGTACCCTGCCCGTCGAGGATGCGCGAGAGGTTTGCAAGCGGATTAACCCGCAGATCATTCTACCCATGCACTATCGCAGCGAGCGCTGCGATTTTCCGGGCTGGGCGGGAGTTGAGGATTTTTTCAAAGAAAGACCCTCGGTGGAAAAAGTTTACTTCGGCGTGAAACGCAAATATTACGAAAATGTGTTGCGCAGCGATCTTGAGATCGGTTCGAGCCAGCTCGAGTTTCAGATGCGAAACGGGAAGGTTGTTTTGACCTCGCGGGGCGCCAACGATCAGATCACAGCGGAGACACTGAACATTATCGTGCCCCGGTTTGTCTACTAGTGGCGAAAAGCCGCAGCGATTTATCGCTCGCGGGCGGTTATGTGTAGCCATTGCAGCATCGAATCCGCCGGCGCAGGGAACATGAATTCACCGAACAGACGGGCCATTTGCTGAGGTCATGGTCAGACCAGGGAAAGGAATCCAAAGGATGAAATTCAAATGGTATTACACCGCGAGCTGGCAGATAACCACCGATAGCGGGGTTAGGATCATTACCGATCCGTATAACCACAATTACATTCCGGAAGGACCACCCCCGCCCTTTGGCACCGATCATCCCGCCGTCGGCGAGCAGGCTGACATCGTTACGATTACGCATGGGCACTTTGATCATAGTTATATTTGCGGGGTCAAAGGCGTCCCGCGGGTTTATACCGGCGGAGCGCCGCTGGAGCACAAAGGCATCAGGTTCAGCGGCGTTGAAGGCTGGCACGACAACTACGGCGACTGCGGCCGCGGCGTTGTTAGCTGCATTGGCATAGAAGCCGACGGGCTCCGCATCAGGCACATGGGCGATTATGGGCAGGATCGGCTCACCGATGAACAGTTGGAGAAGTTCGGCAAGGTGGACATTTTGTTCACCTGCTGGGGAGACTGGACGCCCGCTCTCCTCGATCAGTTAAAGCCTAAAGTCGTTTTCCCCATGCATCATGCCGTTGTGGATATGTATATGAGGAGCCTTAAGGGATTCAAGCAGTTGGATGTGAGCGAAGTGGAGTTCAGCGCAGACACGCTTCCCGCAGAGATGACGTGCTTGATGCTCAAGCAACTTCGGGAGCCCACGGGAGCGTGATGCAAAACCCAGGTTCGGTGGAGCGTGAGGGGGAAATGGACATGCGAAGAGGCCGGTTAAATCTTGTTGTTCTCAGCGTTGCGCTGACGGCTATTTCTCTTGAGGGGTTTTGCGGCTCCATTGTCCGCGCACAGGATGCATGGTGGCTTCAACGCCGAGCCGGGGATTACAAGGCCTGGCGGTCTGCGCATCCTCATCCGGATAAGGAGGTTGCAACGCTGAAAGCCGGAACAGCCTCTGCCGTCAAAGAGGCGATCTCGCAGGCGCCAAGTGACTTGAGCGCCCCGCCGGCAATCTGGAAGATCCAGGGAGCCATCACTGAGATCTTCGATTGCGAGCAATGTCCCGCCATGGAGATCGTTCCCGCCGGGTCGTTTACCATGGGCTCGCCGGCGAGCGAAGCGGGGCGCGACGCGAACGAATCTCCTATGCACCGGGTCACAATAGCTGCCCCTTTCGCCGTGGCCAAATTTGACGTAACCAAAGGCGAATTCGCCCAGTTTGTGGCGGCCACCGGTTATAACGCAAAAGGCAAATGCTTCAGCCGCGATGAAAACGACCAGGGCTCGATGATCGAGAAATATAACTGGGAATCCCCCGGATTCACGCAAAAAGACAGCGAGCCGGTTGTGTGCATTAACCGCTACGATGCCGAGGCCTATGCGGCCTGGCTGTCGAAGGTCTCCGGAAAGAATTACCGCCTGCTATCCGAGTCGGAATGGGAATACGCAGCGCGCGCCGGTACGACAGGCTCCCACTGGTGGGGAGAGAGCCCGAGCCGGCTTCAGATGGATACAAACGATCCCAAAACGCCGATTGACACGCATCCGGTAAATGCAACGCTGCCCAATCCTTTCGGCCTTTTTGGCATGTTGGGCACGGTCTGGCAGTGGACGGAAGACTGCTGGCACGACAACTACGCGGGGGCGCCCACAGACGGAAAGCCGTGGGTGGACGAAAACTGCACGGTGGGTGTGATGCGCGGCGGCTCGACGGCCAGTTTCGACTCGAGCCTGCGATCAGCCGCTCGTCACCGCTTTGCATTCGACGGGCGCTTTCATAATTACGGCTTTCGCGTAGCCCGAACTCTCTGACAACTGGAAACCCGGTCGCACGCACCCGCCAACGAGATCCTTTTTCCGGCGGCTCCCGCCGCTTTCCGAAAGCCTCGTCCTGCTGGCGAAGGCCGAGCGAAGAACGGCACGTTCGCACCCGCTCACGCCTGTTCGCGCCGTACAGCACTTCCCAATCACTGCGGTGCGGCCCAGAATAGGCACCATTCACTTAGAAAACTGCCAGACCGCGGCAAGACGAAGGTGTGGCACTGCATGTTGTTGTCAACAAAGGAGGCAACAGTGAGCTATCAATCCGGCACAAGCTTCATCTGCAGACTAGCTCTACGCACCGGCGTTGCGGGGCTATTGGCTGCCCTGCTGCTCGCCCCTTCTCTTTCACGGGCCCAACTGGTAACCGGAGACGTGCTCGGCACCGTCACCGATTCCAGCGGCGCTGTAGTGCGGGACGGGAACATAACCATCGTTAATACAAATACCGGCATTTCACTCAAAGCAAAATCAGGCGCCGACGGCGAATACATATTCGCCAATCTGCAGATCGGCACCTACAAGCTGACGATCGAAGCTGCCGGCTTCAAGAAATTCGTAGCGAGCTCGTTCGACCTCATTGCCGGCCAGCGGGTCCGTGTCGACGCCAAGCTTCAAGTAGGCAGCCAGGTGGAAACCGTTGAAATCCAGGGATCGGTCGCCCCGGATTTGGATACCGATACGTCCTCCGTAGGCACGTCAATCTCAACCACAGAGGTCTCCGACCTGCCGCTGAATGGCCGCAACATCGTGAACCTGGTGCAGCTTTCGCCCGGCGTCAATGAAGGCGCTTCGAATGCAGTCAACAACGGCACCAATGCGCGCGATCGCCGTCAGACCTCTTCGTTTTCAGCGAACGGCCAGAACGACTTCATGAACAACAATCTGCTAGACGGCATGGACAACAACGAGCGCTATTTTGGCACCATTGTGGTCAAGCCTTCCATCGATGCTGTTGATCAGGTTACGGTTACCACCAATCTCTATCCGGCAGAATACAGCCGCACAGATGGCGCTGTCGTCAACGTCATCACCAAGTCCGGTGGCAACAAATTGCACGGATCGCTCTACGAGTATCTGCGTAACGACATCACAGACACATATCTCTACTCGTTCGGCGCAACGGGCCTTCCCAAGCCGGAACTGCGCCAGAACCAGTTTGGCGGCAGCATCAGCGGCCCGATTGTGAAGAACAAGGCCTTCTTTTTTGCCGATTACGAGGAATTTCGCCAGGTAGCCGGGCAGCCCTTTAGCGGCCTTACCGTGCCGTCTGCGGATGCCGAACAGGCAGTTGCCGCCGCGGCGGTGGGAAGCAATGTGACCTTTACCGACTACGACGCTGATGGCAATGGGCCTCCGGGCTCTGCGCCACCTGTAACGGTCACGGTTCCGGTCACGCAGATGGGCAAGAACCTGATGTCGCTGTTTCCGGCGCCCACCCCGGGCCTTGCGGGAAACACTGCGATGGGCATGCCCAACTACGAGTCATTCCCGAATCAAACGCAGTTTTCCGGTACCTTTGACGCCCGCATCGACGAGCATCTCTCGGCCAAGGATCAGATCTTCGGCCGTTATTCTTACAACAGCACCGTCACTGAGACGCCGGGGTTCTTTCCGGCTGTAACCGTCAACGGCGAGGCATACCAGAATGGCACGGCGCACAGCAACCCGGGGCCGTCCACGATTCACACTCAAGGCCTCGGTCTGGATTGGGTGCATGTATACAATCCGAACCTGGTGCTGGAACTGAAGGCAGGCTACCAGCGCTTCTATAATGCGGCGCTTCCTGCCAACGGGAAAAATGCAGCCACGAATTTCGGCTTCAACGCCTGTCCTGGCGCCAACGCCAATACACCTAGTTCCTACACCTCATTTTGCATTAACTCTCCCTATGGCGGAGCCGATGTCGGAATGACGAATGTGGGATTCAACAGTTACATTCAACACGGAGGATTGGGCCTTGGCGACGGCAACTGGGCGCCGCTGAACGACGTCAACAACACCTTCCAGTATCAGGGTTCGGTAATCTGGAATCACGGCGCTCACAGCGTAAAAACTGGCGTGAGCCTGGTTCGCCGCCAGATGTACCTGCTGCAGAGCCAGAACGCTCGCGGAGCCTACACCGTCGACGGGACCATGACCTGGTGGCAGTGCTGGGCCGCAGCCGGATTCCCCGCGAATAACACCTGCGAGGGGAGCGAACTTGGCGATATGGTCGAAGGAGTTGCCGGCAATGCAAATCAAAATACGACCTTGTCCCACCCGAACTACCGCTCCTGGGAACCAGGCGCCTATATCCAGGACGACTGGCGTGCCCGCCCTTGGCTGACCCTCAACCTGGGCGTGCGATATGACATCTTCACGTCCTATACCGAACTGAACGGACAAATCGCCAACTTCAACGAGGCCCTGGGGATCATCCAATCGCCCGATCTGCTGGGCATCTATCACAGCGGCAAATCGGCGACCGTACCGACCGATTACGCCAACATTTCGCCCCGCCTGGGATTCTCGGCATCGCTGCCGCAGAAGATGGTTCTCAGGGGCGGCGTCGGGGTTGCATATTTCCCCAGCCAAATCGGGAATGGAGCGCAACTCGTCAACTATCCATTTGTGTGGAACGCGAATTATGGAGCGAATATGGCTGGACCGGGCGGTTCCAGCACCTGGACGCCTTACCCAGGCATGGCGTACTCCACCACTCCTTTAGTAGTCAACGACACTACCTACACATCGTGCTTCTCGCAGTCGGTAACGGCACCGCTCTGCGACCTCAACCTGACTTCGGGGCTGCCGGAGCCATTCGTCGACTCCAGCATTGTTTCGCAGTTGCCGGCTGGAGCAGGCATGATTGCCCTGCCTCAAAACCTGAAACCTAGCCGCCTTGTTCAGTTCAGCCTGCAGCTTCAGAAAGAAATGAAGGCCAATGTCGTCACGCTGGGATATGTCGGCAATATCGGCCGCCATCTGCCCATCAATGTCAACATCAATTCCGCGGCCTACGCAACTCCCAGCGCCGCCTGCTTTACCAGCACGAATCCAGACGGTTCCTATAACATCCAGAATCCAGGCTGTAGTTATACGGCGGGGCCGACTCCGTACAACCCGACTCCAGCGACAACCACGACTGCCGACGGCCAGAATCTCCTGGGCGATAACATTTCCGAGCTGGAAAGCGCCGCGGATTCCTTCTACAGCGCCCTGGAAGCCACCTACACGCGCCATCTGGCATCGGGGCTGGCGGTGGACGTGAACTATACCTGGGCGCACGCACTGAGCAACGGCGCGCCGCAAGGCGAAGGCAACGAGGCCGCCGGTGCAACCGCGGAATGCCCGGGCGCCGGTTGCCGCATAGATACTGGAGGCGGCACGTACAAAACCATCACTAACTTCAAGGGAATGCTTTGGAGCAATTCCGATCTTGATATCCGTCACCGCATAACGGGGACACTCAACTACGAGCTTCCCTTCGCCAAATCAGCTAACGGACTTCTGGCATACGTGGCAAAGGGATGGAACCTGAATACCCTTGTGGCGTGGGAAACCGGCTTGCCTGACGGCTGGGTCACAAATGGCCAATGCAACTATGCTTTCGGCGGCTGCGGCGGAATGGGCGGCGACATCGCCGACGAAGTCAAGCCGCTCACGTATCCTCATAAGCTAAACGAGTGGTTCGACATTACCGACCAGGGACCCCAATACCCGGGTACGATGGGTAACTTCCGGCGCAATTCGATCATTGGGCCCAAGTTCCGGCACTGGGACATGGCCGTGGCAAAGGACTTCCAGCTTACGGAAGTGTACAAGCTGCAGTTCCGCGCTGAATCCTTTAACCTGACAAACACAGCAAACTTTGCCGAACCTGGCGGGGGAGGCGGAAACGGCATTGGTCATGGAAACGAAGGCGTGATTTCCGCTCTTGTGCCGGGCGCAACTCCGCGTGAGTTTCAGTTTGCTTTGAGACTGACATTCTAGCTACCACCGAACCCTGCTGGTGTGCGTTTCGAATGGAACACACGCCAGCAGGCGCAGAACCTGCCTGCTGCTTGCTGCCGGCTGCCGGGGAAGCGCGCTACGCCAAGGTTTGCGCGATGCAGAACAAGGCAATCAACCTGGCAAGCTAATCTTGAGACAGGGAAACAGAAAGGATTTCTATGAACAACGGGATAGGTAGAAGAAGCTTTTTCAGGCGTGTTTTTGCAGCCTCGGCCTGTGGCGCCGGCGCTATGGCCTCAGGCAAGAATATCTTTGCCATGGATGCCGCAGGGTCGCTCTTCTCGCATAAGAATATCGGCGAATTTCCGATGGAGAACCTGGATTACAAAATTGGCAGATTCAAGAACAGGATGACAATTCAGTATTACGGGCTCTCGTGTTTCCTGGTGATCTCGAGCACGGGAAAAAGAATTGTCATGGATCCGTACATAGGCGATCGCAAGATTCTGTTCCCTGAGCTGGCGAAGGAACCGGCCGATGTGGTCACCATCAGCTGCGGCAGCTATTCGCACTGCCACGTCTTCGCTGTAGGCGGGGTACCCTTCGTCTATCAGGTCACTGAGCCCGCGGAGTTGCATGGCATCAAGTTCCGTGGCGTAGAGACGCAGCACCTGAAGATGACCGACGGCGCAATCCTCGATGCCGGCAGGAATGTTGTAATTTGCTTTGAGGTTGACGGCATCAGGCTCTGCCACCTGGGTGCCCTTGGTCACAAGCTTACCGACGAACAGGTTAAGCAGATAGGACCCGTTGACATCCTGATGGTTCCGGTGGGCGGCGTCAGCACGCTTCCCGTCGAGGATGCCCGCGCTGTCTGCAAGCAAATCAATCCGCAAATCATCCTGCCCATGCATTATCGGAACGAGCGCGCTCTCTTCCCGGAATGGGCGACGGTGTACGACTTTCTGAGCGATCGCCCGATGCACACCAAGAATTCGGACGGGCAAGACAAAAAGTATTACCAGAACACGCTGCTGTGCGATTATATTGTCGGCTCCAACATTTTTGAGTTTATGAAGAAAGACGGCCGGGTTGAGCTGACGTGCCCCGGAGACAAATCGTTAATTGCGGCCCCGAGCATGAACGTGCTGGTGCCCCGTTGCGGCTACTAAATCGCCGGAGTGCGAACCGCAGAAGACGCTCACTCGGCCAGGGTCAAATCCTGGCCGTCCATGCGCGAAGAGAGAGGTAGGCGAGATGAAATTCAAGTGGTATGACACAGCATCCTGGAAATTCACCACAAGCAAGGGCACCCGAATTGTCACCGATCCATTTTTTGCCAATTACATCCCAGAGGGTCCACCACCGCCATTCATGGGTGGCCGCAGGGGTGTCGACGAAGAAACCGATCTGGTCACCATTACCCATCCGCATTTCGATCATAGCTATGTTCCCGATGTAAAGGGCATTTTTCAGGTCTACATGTGCGGAGGGCCATTTGAGTTCCGCGATGTGAAGATTCACAGCGTCCGCACCTGGCACGACAACTACGGGGATTATGGGCGCATGATCAACAGTGTCATTGTCTATGAGGCTGACGGCCTGCGCATCATCCACATGGGCGACTACGGCCAGGACTTTTTCTACGACGAGCAACTCGAACAAATCGGCAAGATCGATATCATGTTCACCCCATGGGGAGACTGGACTAAAGCTACAGTCGACCAGCTCAAACCGAAGTTGATCTTTCCCATGCACCACGCGCATGCCGACGATTACATGCGAAGCCTGCACTACACGCAATTGGATACCAGCGAGGTGGAGTACATGCCTGCCACGCTGCCCAAGGAGATGAAATGCTTTATGCTCAAGGGCAGCCGGGCCGGCGACGCTACCTAAGGCAAATGCTACAACCGGCAGGTGGTGTGAAATGCCGAGGTCTAACAGAATAACTGCGACAGGAGAACGATCAGATGATCTCGAACAAAGATGAAACTTGGAACATCGGCGCTAACCACGCGCTTGGTAGGCGCAGCTTTCTGACTGGAGCGCTCGCCGCGGGGGCACTGCTGTCAGACAGGAATCTCTATGCCATGGATGCCGCAGGTTCGCTTTTGTCGCACAAGAGCACCGGCGTCTTTCCAATGGATAATCCCGACTATGCGATCGGCAGATTCAAGGATCGGCTCCTGATCCAGTACTACGGCCTCTCCTGCTTCCTGGTTGTTTCAAGCAAGGGAGTGCGGATCGTAATGGATCCGTTTATTGCCGATAAGGTCATCCTCCACTCGGAGCTGAAGAAAGAGCCGGCCGACGTGGTCACGGTCAGTTGCGGCAGCTACGCTCACTGCCATGTTTTTTCGGTCGGCGGCATTCCATACATCTATCAGATCACAGAACCAACCGTGCTTCACGGCATCACTTTCCGGGGCGTTGCCGCCCAGCACCTGAAGATGCTTGAGGCATCCACTTTGAGTCCCGGGCAAAACGTGGTGATGTGCTTCGAAGTGGACGGGATCAAGCTCTGTCACCTTGGCGCGCTCGGTCACGTGCTCACCGACGATCAGTTAAAACAGATCGGCAAGGTGGACATACTGATGGTCCCCGTTGGCGGCGTCAGCACTTTACCGGTAGAGGATGCGCGCGAGGTGTGCAAACGGATTAACCCGCAGATCATTCTTCCCATGCACTACCGGAGCGAGCGGCTCCTTGAGCCGACCTGGGCGCCAATCGACGACTTCTTCGCAGACAGAAAGAAGAAGACCATCGAAAGGGAGGGACAAACGAAGACATATTATGAGAATGTCTTGCGCTGCGACTCGAACGTGGGCTCCTGCTCGCTCGAATTCATGAAGCAGGGCGACAAGGTGGTGCTTACTTCGCCGGGCGCCAACGATCAGATTTCAGCTGACACAATGAATGCGATCGTGCCCCGCTTCGTCTACTAGCCGTCGAACCGAAGGCATTGGCCCGGAGGGTCCTGGCGATGAAGTTCAAATGGCTTAGCGCCGCCTGTTGGCTTATTACCACGAATGGGGGCGTCAGAATCATCACGGATCCTTTCTTTCAGAGCTTTGTGCCCGAAGGCGCCGCTCCGGCAGGCGGCTACCCGCCGGAACGGCGTGGAATTGACGAATACGCAGATATCATCGCCATGACACATGGGCACTTTGACCACAGCTACGTGAACCGCGTCAAGGGCGTGCCGCAACTTTATACAGGCGGCGCGGCCGCCGAAATCAAAGGCGTCAGGTTGACCGCCGTCAATGCATTTCACGATAACTATGGGGATGGGGGCCGGGGCACGGTAAGTTGCATTGGCATGGAAACCGATGGCCTCAGGGTAAGGCATATGGGCGACTTTGGCCAGAAGGTGCTTACGGAAGAGCAGTTGGAGCTGATCGGCAGGGTGGATATCCTGATGACCCCGTGGGGCGATTGGACTCCGGCGCTGCTGGATCAATTAAAGCCCAGGGTAGTCTTCCCGATGCATCATGCAAGGGTCGACTTCTTCATGAGGAGCCTTAAGGGTTTCAGCCAACCGGATAAGAGCGAGGTGGAAATCAGCGCCGCTACACTGCCGGCGCAGATGAAATGCCTCATGCTGAAGGAATTCATTCCGCAGTAAGGATGCGGATGATTGCAGCCCATTGCCTGGCTAACTATGGCAAAGGTGGCGGCAAGGACCAGTGAGAAAGCCCTGGCTGCAGAGTTTACTCGATTGAGAGTTTTCGGATTTCTTACCGTCCAAGGAGGGCGTTCGAAGATATGAAGTTCAAGTGGTTTAACACCGCCAGTTGGTGCATTACGACGGGAAGTGGAGTCAGAATCATAACCGATCCATATTTTGCGGCCTATGTGCCTGAGGGGCCTCCGCCACCGGGATCGCAGGATCGCCCCACGGTGGGCGAAACAGCCGATATCGTGATGATCACGCACCCGCACTACGACCATAGCTATGCGCACGATGTCAAAGGCGTGTTTCAGCTGTATACCGGCGGCCAGCCGGCGGAGATCAAGGGCGTCAAGTTCAGCAGCGTGAGTGCCTGGCACGACAACTATGGCGACGGCGGCCGCGGCTTGGTGAGCGTGATCGGATTGGAGGCCGACGGGCTCAGGGTTTGCCACATTGGCGATTATGGGCAGAAGCGCCCCACCGACGAGCAGGTGGCTCAGCTGGGCAGAGTGGATATTCTGCTGACTCCGTGGGGCGACTGGTCGAAGGCGCTTATCGACCAGGTAAAGCCCAAAGTCATACTTCCGATGCACCACGCTCATGCCGACGACTACATGCGCTCACTAAATTACCGCAAGCTGACTGTGAGCGAGGTGGAGTATACAGCTAAAACGCTTCCGTCCGAGATGAAATGCTTTATGCTGACGCCTTCGCGGCCTTTCCCTGGCGAGGAGTGAGGTAAATGTGACAGGGCCACGCAACTACTCAAATATCGCTCTGAAAGAGGGACAAATTATGCAAGAGAAGCAGGAAATACTGGCAGATAGAGTGGCATCGCCGCAGCCTCGCAGAACGTTTCTGAAGGGTGCGCTGGCTGCCGGCGCATTGGGCATGACAGCGTTGGCTGAATCGCGTTCGCGATCCGGCGCCGGCGGCGGATCGCAAGCCACGGTATCCCCGACCGCGCCCGGTAAACGGGTGAAGAAGATCGCCCTTGAGGAGCACTGCATGCCCAAAGAGTACCTCGAGATCTTGACGGCGAAGACCACGGGGCATCTGCCTGGCGTGAAAGGGGCAGCCGCGAAGGTACCTGATCTCGGCGAGGGCCGCATCGCGGAGATGGATCGATGTGGCATCGATATGCAGGTGCTCTCGTTGTCCTTTCCGGCCCTTGAGCTGTTTCAGAACGCCGAAGATGCGATTGCCGCGAGCAAGGCTTCCAATGATGCGATTGCCGCAGCGGTGAAGAAGTATCCCACGCGATTTGCCGGTTTTTGCTCCGTCCCTCTGCAGGATCCCAATGCGGCCGCCGAGGAACTCGAGAGAGCCGTAACCAAACTCGGTTTCAAGGCTGTGATGGTGAATGAAAATACGCCGAGCCGCTGGCTTTCAGATCAGAAGTACGCGGTCTTTTTCGAGAGCCTGGCCAAGCTGAACGTTCCTATCTATCTTCACGCCGATGGCCCAAGCCAGGAAGATGCCGGGCTGCATGTCGTCCCGGAAGTTATGCGCCTCGTAGATTCCGATCTGTTGGTCAGGCACCCGAACCTGCAGTTCATCCTAGGCCACGGCGGCGAGTCCATACCATTCTGGCTGAATCGTTTTGACCGGCGGTGGCTGGACCACCCGGATAGACCACAAAAGTTTACCGGATATTTCAAAGAGAACTTCTACGTTACCACCAGCACCCAATGCTGGCCAACACTACTCGAATTCCTGATCGCGGCGCTGGGCAGCGACAGAATCATGTTCGCAACGGACTACCCTTACGAAGTGACCGAAGACGCTGTGAAATTCATTGACACGGCTCCCATCAGCGATGCCGATCGCGAGAAGATCTGCCACTCGAACGCGGAGAAGCTGCTTCGGCTGTGAGCTTGTAGCGTGAACCCGTGCGGCGCCGCTTTGCGTGTTGCACAGAGCGGCGTCCGGGTATAAATGAGTGGTGCGGATGCAAAGCGGTCTCTTTCGTCATTGATCGAGTGCGACAAATGGACTCGCACTTACTCCTTACCACAAGCATTCTGTTGAGGAGGCCGTGGAATGAGACCGAATCGGTACACAAGGTTACTTGAGCCCGGATATATTGGCGCGGTAAAGATCAACAGGCGCATCATAAAGACCGGGTCTCACCACGGCTTTTACCCATACGAAGACGGCAATATTCCCCAGAAGGTGATCGACTATTATGAAGCGCTGGCTGCAGGCGGCGCCGGCCTGGTTACGGTGGGCGTGTGCGCAGTTGACTGGCCGCTGAGCTGTGTCCCCGGCGTGGGATACCGCATGGACGACGAGAAGTATATTCCAAGCCTTGAACGGCTCGCCGATGCGATCCACAAACACGATTGCCCTGCGTTCATGCAGCTTCTGCACCTCGGCCCCATGCATCCGGAGGGAATTACGGGTTACCAGTGCGTCGCCGCGTCGTCCATTCCTAAAAGCGAACTGCCGCGGCCAAACTTCTCTGTTGCACGCGAGATGACCATCGAAGAAATCAGGCGCGTGGAGCAGAAATTTGTGGCAGCCGCTGTGAATGCGCAGAAGGCTGGCTTTGATGGAATCGAACTCAATGCAGCGTGCAATCACCTCTTGAACAGCTTTCTCTCGCGAGCGTGGAATCGGAGGCATGATGCATATGGATGCGACAGCCTTGAAGACAGAGCTCGGATTGTACTCAACATTATTGAAGGTGTTCGCCAGGCCTGCGGTAAGTTCTTCGCAATTATTACGCTGATCAATGGCATGGAAGCCGGTCTCAAAGATGGAATCACGCTTGACGAGAGCAAAGCACTTGCCAAAATGATCGAAGGCGCCGGCTCGGATGCGATTCACATCCGCGTAGAGTACTATACCAATCCTAGCGACCGTTCCAAACGCGAGAGCACCCACTTTCCGGATATGTTGTCATTCCCGGAAAAACGCAGGCAATTAGAAAGAGAAATCGATCTGAGTCGCAGAGGCGAAGGCGGGTGGGTTCCAGTGGCGGCGGAAATCAAGAAAGTCGTCTCAATCCCGGTAGTGGTCATCGGCCGCATGGATGCCGAACTGGGAGAGAGGATTCTTGCCGAGGGAAAAGCAGATTTCATCGCCTTTAACCGGCGTCTGATGGCCGATCACGAACTGCCAAACAAGCTGGCGGAAGGGAGAGAGGAGGACATCGCTCCATGCACCGGATGCATGACCTGCTTTGACGCCGTCGAACATGCCGCCCTGCCCCGCTGCCGAATCAACCCTTCGTTTGGTAACGAAAGGGAATTTGAGATCAGGCCTGCTGGGCAAAGGAAGAGAGTGATGATTGTGGGTGGCGGGCCCGCCGGTATGGAGGCGGCGCGGGTAGCGGCACTCCGCGGGCACGATGTGAGCTTGTACGATAAATTCTCGAGATTGGGCGGATCTTTGCAGGTCGCTGCCACCGTAAAGGGCATCGAGAAGGAAAACCTGTTGGAGATTGTTCACTATTACGAGGTCCAACTGAGAAAACTGGGCGTTTGCGTCCATCTCCGCACAGAAGTCACGCCGGAGATGGTGAGCGAACGAATGCCCGATGTCCTCGTACTTGCCCCTGGCGCGACGCATAACATTCCTGACATTCCAGGCCTGAACAGCCATAAAGTGAAGAGCAGCAAAGCCCTCCATGATCAACTAAAGGCGGCGCTCAGATTTGTAGGACCGAAATTCCTGCATTCACTTACGCGTCTCTACATGCCAGTTGGAAAGAATGTCGTCATCATGGGTGGGCGTTTGCATGGATGTCAGACGGCTGAGTTCCTCGTCAAACGTGGCCGCCGCGTAACCATCGTAGACACGTGCGGAGATGAAAAGATCGGTGAAGGACTCCTCGAGACATTTATGAAGCCGTGGCTTCTGATGTGGCTTGACGAAAAGGGAGTCAGGATCATCACCGAAGCCAAATATGAAGAGATTAATGCTGACGGCCTGGTAATTACCCGCAAGGAAGGGAAAACTGAGCTTGTCAAGGCCGATACGATTATCACCGCATTGCCTATGGAACCGAACCTGCGCATTCAGGAAGAAATGAATGGGCGAGCAAAAGATGTTATTGTCATCGGAGACGGGCGGGAACCACATTACATAGTGGATGCGATAGCGGATGGCGCGCGCATTGGCCGCCAGATCTAGCCGTGGCTCAGCATAAAGCCATGTTGAACTTGGCCGCAGGCTGGAAGGCGCGCGAGGTGTGAACTGCGGCGATCCAGGGTGCTTTACGGAAGCACTTCACAGCTTACGCACCGTGCGCGCAAGAACGGCGAAGGTCGTTGAAGGAGGTATCCTCAATGAGTTTACTGGAGACAACTGACAAGCAGAGGACGTCGGCCCTGCGAAGAAAGATGCTTACTACTCCGGAAATCTGTACTGAACGAGGCTACCTCCTGACGGAATCATATAAGACCACCGAGAGCGAGCCGCCGGTAATTAGAAGGGCGAAGGCACTATACAAGATACTAGCGGAAATACCCATTGGTATCGATGAAGATGAATTCATCGTCGGACGCGGCTCAAGCAAGCCCCGTGCCGGTATTCTCAGCCCGGAACTGTCATCCGACTGGTACCTGGAAGAGCTTGAGTCAGTTTCCACCAGGGAATGGGACAGGTTTGCTCCCATTTCAGATCGCGATAAAGCCAGAATACGCAACTTTCATTCTTACTGGAGCGGCAGATCGCTCGCAAATAGATGGCGCGCGAGCGTGCCGGCCGAGGCACTCGCCTTAGATACTCTTGTTCAGGTTGGAGGCAGCTATTGCTGCAACAACCAGTATTATGGGCATTCAAGCGTTGACTACGAGAGAGTGCTGAGCAAGGGTCTGGATGGTATCAAGAGGGAGGTAGAAGAGAAGCTGGGAGCGCTTGTTCTTGCGAATGCCGGCGACGTAAACAAGCGCCACTTCCTGACCGCCGTGGGAATCAGCCTGGATGGCGCTGCTCTGTTTGCAGCGCGCTACGCAGAGCTTGCGGCACGTTTGGCCGAAACGGCGCCGAGCGGCCGAAAGAATGAATTGCGCAGGATCGCCGAAGCGTTGCACCGGGTTCCCCTCTATCCCGCCAGGACATTTCATGAGGCGTTGCAGAGCATTTGGTTCGCATATCTCGCGCTCATGCTTGAAGCGCCCGGTCCAGGTATGGGATTTCTAAGAGCCGACCAGTATCTTTACCCGTTCTATGCCCGGGATCTGTCCGAGGGAAGAATCACCAGGGAAGAGGCGCTCGAGCTCCTCAAGATGCTGCTGATCAAGGCGAATGGGCTGGTCATTCCGTACCCCGCCGCTGTTGTAAGGATTTTTGGCGGTCTTTGTACCGGAGTGCAAACAACAATTGGCGGCCTGACACCTGACGGTAGAGATGCTGTGAATGACCTCTCTTTCCTTTTCCTGGAGGCAGAAAAGTCCGTCGCACTCAACAGCGAGGATCTCGTGATTCGCATCCACAAAAAAACGCCGGAATCGTTCGTGATGAGAGCCTGCGAGGTCGCGATGGCTTTGCGAGGCAAGCTGAAGTTTCTGAGCGACGAAACCACGATCCAGCAACTGATGCGAGATGGTAAGTGCGTCGAGGATGCGAGAAACTATGCGGTAACAGGGTGTCACATACCAACGGTCCCAGGTCGTTCTCTCGATATTCCCGGCGGTATGGTGAATCTTCCGCTCATGCTTGAGTTGGCTCTCAACGACGGGGTCCACAGAATGAGTGGAAAGGTGATTGGCGTCCGCACCGGGGATCCGCGGCAATTCACTTCGTATGGCGAGGTGTGGGATGCATTCAGAAGGCAATTAGAGGCCTTGCTGCCGACCGCGCTCATTTTTCGCAATGTGGATAAGCAGGCTTTCGCCCAAGACGCGCCTTGCCCATTTCATTCCGCGCTTTACAGTAGCTGCATTGAGAAGGGAATCGATGTCACACAGGGCGCAACTGCGCCGCTGCTCACATTTGCGGTGGCCCTGGCCGGGGCGCCAAATGTTGGAGACTCCCTGGCGGCCATCAAGAAGACCGTATTTGAAGACAAAACCGTATCCATGGATCAGTTGTTGGATGCTCTGGGAAAAAACTTCGCGTGCGAGGAGCAGGTGCTTCATCGGCTGACGGCGGCTCCTAAATTCGGCAACAACGACGATTATGTGGACACCATTGTGAATGATGTGCTGGCTTTGGCCAGCGATGTTGTGCGTAAGTACCAGGGATTTGCGCAATCGATCTCCAATGTGAGCGGCTCCGCGGTGACCGGGAATATTCCGCTGGGCTATGTTGTCGGCGCACTGCCTGATGGAAGGAAAGCAGGCCTTCCGCTTTCTGAAGGGGGGCTTTCACCTTATCAGGGAAGGAATGTTTCCGGCCCGACTGCTACCCTGGCGTCTGTCGCCAAGCTCGATCAGTCGAAGTTAACCAACGGTTCGGTGCTCAATATGAGATTTGCGCCTGACGCGATCAAGGATGAAGCTAAAACAAGAAAGTTTGCCTCATTGATTCGCACATTCTGCGAGACCGGAGGAGCGCTGGTTCAGTTCAACGTAGTCAGCACGGAAACCCTGAGAGAGGCCCAGCGGCATCCCGAGCAGTTCAAGGACTTGCTGGTTCGTGTTGCAACGTACAGCGCGTATTTTGTGGAACTCAGTCCGGAGTTGCAGAACGACATTATTGCCAGGATTGAGTTTGAGAGTGTCTGATGCTTGCGCGTGTTACCTGGGGATGCCAAATCCTGACGCGGGGCGTTCATGAGTGACTTGAAAGCGCCTGTGTTTCATATAATTCACGGGGCGTTCGTGGACGGCTACGGCGTGAGGACAACCGTGTTCTTGAAGGGGTGTCCTCTCAGGTGCATGTGGTGCTGCAATCCTGAAGGGCAGAATGCATTTCCCGAACTTAAGGTGAGCCCGACACGGTGTACCGGCTGCGGCAGATGCGTTCCTGAGTGTCCTGTAGCCTCCATCGAGGTCATGCCCACGGCCGGCAATCTACGCATCGACCGTTCTGTCTGCAACAATTGCGGCCGTTGCGTTGAAATTTGCCACACGGGAGCATTGGAGATGTTTGGCGGCTACATGACCGTCGAGGAAGTTTTCGAGATCGTTAAGAGGGATGAGGCCTTTTACAGAACTTCGGGTGGAGGAGTAACTATAGGAGGAGGCGAAGCGACCTGCCACCCGGATTTTACTTTGCAACTGCTTCAACGATGCAGGAGTGCCTATATTCACACGGCGCTCGACACCTGCGGGCATGTAGTTACGCCAACGGGGATGAAGGCGCTGGAGGAGGCAGATCTTGTGCTGTATGATCTCAAGTGCCTGGACCCCGAAACGCACCGCAGCCTTACCGGCGAGTCCAATGAGTTGATTCTCGCGAATCTCAGACGTCTCGACAGCATGGGAAAGGCGATTATTGTTCGTGTGCCTTTGATTCCCGGACGCACAGACTCAGAAGAGAGTCTCTCAAGCATGGCCAGGTTTTTGATGCACCTCAAGTCAGTCCAGCGGATTGATCTATTACCTTTTCATCGACTCGGAAAGGTAAAATATGAACAGCTTGGGAGAGGGGATTACCTGGAGTGTGAACCTATCTCTGCCGAGCGACAACTCGCAATCATGGAACTGTTCCAGAGCCACGGGCTTAATGTTCAACTCGGTGGTTAGTGATATCAAACAGTAATCGAAGGGAGAGACAAAGCATGCCGCAAACGCAACAGCGAAAATACAGCAAGTATCTGGCTGAGGTCGGATGGGGGCCGGAAGTAGCGAAGCTGACGCACGAGACAGCACGGGAAATGCACATAAATCCATCGATCATTTGCGATCGCAACAATCTGCCTGCGGCTTCTCACCACGTACAGGTGTGGATCGTGCTGGAACCGATGGCCTACAACTCGATGGCTCCCGGAGAGTATTCGTGGATGACAGGGGAACGGCCGGAGGGAATCAGCTACGGATTGCGTCCTCCTAACTTTTTCGAAAAGGACGATCAGACATCGCTTCTTGAGTCCTCGCCGCATTATCACAACTGCGAGGAGACATTTGTCTTTTCCGGAACAAAGCCCTATCAATCCGACGACCTGGGCGGAGAGATCGAATTATGGATGGGGATCGGAGAGCAGGCGGAGAAATATGTCATTACCAAGCCCACCATGATTGTCTTTCCGCCAGGCCTCGTGCACGGTCCGATCGTCTTCAGGCGAGTCGATACTCCGATCAGCTGGGTCATTGTTCATGATGCGCCTCATTTCAGTAACTGCATCGTGCGCCTGCTCCCGCCAGAGTTCAAGAAATGAAGCGCTATACGTACTCTTTGCAGGATGCGCTTAAACCCGTGCCGCGGGCTAAGCGCGTCCTGCAGGGTCGTGTGATCTCATTTTTTGCGGCTGAAGAACGATCGCACCATCGTATAAGCCGGGCTTGATGGGCGTGGGGACACCGTTCACGCTCATGACGACCGTGGCGTGATTCGTGGCAGCGATTGTGGAGTCGGCGGATAATGTCAGACTCGTAAGATACGACACGCCGGTGATGGTCCAGGTGGAGTGTTTCAATGTTACGATGACGCCGTTATTGACCGCAGAGCAAGGCGTGTTGGTTACCTCGCCGAGAAGCTTATAGTCTTCCGATGAAATTGTGTTCTTATGGTGCTTCACGGTTGACGCTGAAATCACGCCCTGTATCTTCGAATTCTCGAATTTCAACACAAGGTTTTGACCGGATGGGACAGCGACATCGTGTCCTGGCTCCCCCATATATCCAACGCCTGCGTTTGTGCTGCTGGTTCCGATGGCGTTGTAAAAGTCGCCCTGCAAGGAAATGTCGGTGAACGTGGCAATCACATCGGAGTTGTGAACTGCTGTTAGATCAAAGCCCGGCAGCTTGCTCGCGGGCTGGGCCTGCTCGTGGAAGACGCCCTTGTTCAGCATGAGGCCGCTCTTCGCTTCCAGAACCACGCCCGGGTTATCCGTGTCCATAAGTTGCATTATGATCCCGTTGCCGGAGTGAAGCTGTGCGCCTTTAGACCCGTCCACATCAATACTCGCGGTGAGGCCCTTATCGAGGAAAACAGCCTCCGCCGTATCGAAGATCGTTCCGTCCATAATTTTCACGGTGCTGACGTCCACACTGCTATCGCCCCACATCATCACGCCGAAACGTTTCGAGTTCACGTGCGTTTCGGAAGGCGTCAGCGAAACAAGTTCAGCGGGTGCAAGCCCCAACTTAAGCTCAGAATTAAGTCTGAAAACTGTCTCCTTCGAACTGGCGGCGTAAACCACGTGACCGCCCGTCACAATGGCGGCATAATCCGCAACATTAATTTCACTGCCATAAAATGAGTTGGTGGCGTTCCCGATTGAGTAGGTCCCGTAGCCACTCGTTCCCGTAATCGAGATCTTCGAGTTGATTGCGGTCAGTTTTGTGTCCATGCTTTGGTCAATTGAAAGCACGCCCCAGCCTTCCGATGATATGTCGGAGTTAATATATGTTGCGGTCGTGTAGTTGCCGAGCAAATTTGTAGCGCGGACATTGCCGTTGATGCCCAGCATCCAGGGCGCATCTTTCATTTCCCCGGGAGTGACATTGGAGACGTAATCGTCCGGAAGCGTTCCGGTGAGGGCCTGAATGCGAGAATTCTTGACGACGAGATTGCTCCCTCCGGCGGCGACAAGAGTCGTGCGAACCGCACCATGAGTCCTGACGTCCGCGCCGTCTACAACGAGCGTCGTATTCTTTCCCGTAGACATGACTCCAGCGCCGAAGCCTGCGAAGTCGTTTCCTCCATTCCCGGTGAAATCGAGTTTCGCGTTGCGCAGCGTGTAACTGCCGTCGGCAACGTAGATGCCGTTAAAGTCTTCGCCAATCGAACTAACCGAAGCGTTGCTCAGTACGCCATTGTCAAGCGAGTAATGGCCCGCTGCGGCCACGACCGACTTGGACGCGACCACGCCGGTTCTGTCGAGATAGAGCGCCTGGCGAAAATTGTGGGACAATGTTTCGGAGAACTTCACAACGTTCGCCCGGGTCAAAGTCAAATCAATTTCCCCGCGGTAAGTGCCCGGCCGAATCCCGGTTTCGACTCCGTCGACCGTAAGCGTCACGCTGTAGCCCGGAGAGGGCAGAATCTGAGCGCCGTCGCCAATGGTCAGGTTAGTCAAATGGATGGACCTATCGAGTATCCAAACCGAATCTGGCCCAAGAGCCTTTTCATTTGCCGATTGCGCCCAAGCCGAGAACAACCCGCAGCAGCAGCCTAAGCACAGGACGGCACGGAGTAATACCGAACGATAAAATGCAGCACGCATACTCAATGCTCCCTGCGGTGTGAATTGTATTGCTGAGCAGATGAGACAGTTCGAGGGTGATCTTGCCGGCCTTCACTGCTGCGATTGAGACCCAACTCGGGTCTCAATCGCATAATCGAGCAACTTACGCTCTCTTGGGCAGCTTTACCGTGGCGCAGCCTTCCTGCACGACATACTTGTCATAGGTTTCGCACCACCAGATGAGATTGACGAAGTACTCGCCGTTCTTCTCATACTTTCCCGTTACGTAACCCCGGTTGGTGATGATGTCGCCTTCCAGAGGATGCGTGATAGCCATCCTGCCCTTCATGGAAGGGACCTTATCGAGATAGGGGACCTGGTCGAACTGGTCGGGGTAGTCATTTCTGGGAATATACGGAATGACGGACAGAGGGTAACCGGGCGGCTTGGCCATAATGTCCCAGCCGATTCTTTCCACCCAACCGTTGTCGCCGATCCAGTTGTAGAGCATATTTGCAGCCCATTTAGCGCAGAAGGAGTTCTGCACCACCGAGCGGCCGTCCCGGTTGGCGTATTCCTTGGGCATGTCTTCCATGCCTGGATGCGTGTCGGTATCCACACCTTTCTCGACATGCTCGGGGGGAACATAAATGCCCTGCTTGTTCTTCACCATGGTTTTGAAAACCGCGGGATCGAGCACATTCTTCTTTGTGTCGGTGGCCCACTTCGGCATGGTAAACATCATGTTTGTTGTCACTTCTGCAAGAATGGGAGAGTCAGTGTACGGCCCGGGCTGATCGCCGACTTTCACGTCGTCCCAGTAGAGCTTCTCCGAGCCACGCCGCTTTTCAGCCTTCCACATCGCGATGATGGTATCCCAGTCCTTATCCGTGTATTGGTAAACAGGACGCTGATGAAACCAATCGGGGCTTTCCCAGGCGCGAATCCCGCCTTTATTTCGCTTTGTCTTGTCCTTATGGCGGCGGAAGCTTTCGGTGACGATGTTGGCGCCTTCGCTGACCACCTCACCCTTCTCGTTGAAGCATCTGCCCGTGCCGCTCAAAGCAAAGGTCCGATAGTGGCTTCCCGCAGCCGGCGTAATGTCGACGAAGTGCTGCTCGTCGATGACGGAATAAAGTGTGTCGCCTTCATAAACAGGCTTGTGGAGTGTCGTTGTCCCGTTCCAGTGGCTGACGACCATGTAATCGCCGATTCCTGCCGGCATGGGCGGCATGTACTCATCGACGCCGACGATTGGCGGAACGATGGGCTTGCCGTAAGGCGTTTTGGCGGCATATTGAGCGTCGCTGAAGAGCGGGTTCCATCCGCCAAAGTTGGTGTAGACCTTCATGGCCTCTTCGTGGCTGATGAGGCCCCGGACGTTGCCGCCGCCGGGTTGAGAGGCGTGATACTTGCCGCTCATCAGATCTGCGAAGCTGATCTTGCCCCGGCTGTTCAGATCATCGAGCTCGGCCTGGAACTTGTTGATGATCTTCTGATCGTCGGCGTGGTATACGCCCGGCTTGTAAAACTCCCATTCGTCGCCATCTGCCAAGTGCAGATCGTCAGGCACTCCGGTTTGCGCCCAAACCCGGTTCAAGAGTCCCGCGTTTCCTACGCCGTAGATGGCCGCGCCCTGCCCAAGAAGCCTTAGAAAATCTCTTCTGCTGTTCTGCCCCGAAAATGACATATTCTCCTCCTCTGGATTAGCTGTTGGTTGCCTGCTGCGCTGTGCGCCCTGGCAGTGTGTACTTCTGGACCAATTACGCAAAGATCGCCTGCTTCAGAATGCAATTATGCGATCAGGAAGCACGAGACGGCTTGAGTAAAATGCACTCCTGCTCTTTGGGAAGGGTAGCGGAATTATACTCGATCACGCTCCCATCCAACTGCTTGAATCCTTTCATGCTGAGCATGGACGCATCGGGTCTGTCAGCATGCATGGGGATTACCACCCTGGGCCTTACCTGTTCAAGAAGCTTCGGCGTCCAGCCGAGCCACCGGGTAAGTAGGATGTCAACCCTGCCCATCTGCTCGAGTTGCTCTGCGGTGAGCTCCTCTTGCCCGTAGTCGGCCATATGCCGCACACGAACGCCGTCAGCCTCGATCCCGATCAGGTTTACGTATCCCTGCGGGCCGGTCCCATAGCTGGTGTCGTAATGCCAGCCCACAACACTGGAAAACCTCACGCCCTTGATCTCTGCCGGCTTGCCGCCGGTATAGAGCAGCGGCACACCTTTCACGGCGTATGCATAGCTGTAATTGAAATGCGTATGTGAAATGGTGACGATGTCGGCAACCTCGCCAACAGGCGGCCGGTTCTGTTCCGGGCCGGGCGGGGCCGGCCCGTCGGGAACGTAATTGTGCATGTAGGGGTCAATGATAATTCTTGTGCCCTCGCCGGCCGTGATGAGAAAGGTACAGCCGTCAAGCAGTTCAAGTTTCATGAGCCAATGGTCCTTTCCGCGTCCAGTGGATGTCCTTCCTGGTAATTGATGCATACGACTTCATTGCAGCGGCGCCGCGATCTGCATCAGCTCGCCGGCTAAGCTCTCTTTGGCAACTTGACTGTGGCAAAGCCCTCTTGAACGATTATGCTGTCGATGGTCTCGCACCACCATACAAGATCGGCGAAATAATCTTCGCCCTTCTTGTACTTGTCTGTAACATAGCCCCGGTTGACGATGACGTCGCCCTCGAGAGGATGAGACTCTGCTCTCCTGTCCTTGAGAGAGGGAACTTTCTCCAGATATGGGTATTTGTCGAACAAAGCGGGCATGCCCGCTCTGGGCAGTGGAGGGATGACGGAGTCAGGATAGCCTGGCGGTTTCGGCATAATATCCCAGCCCAGTCTTTCCACCCAGCCGTAATCGCCCATCCAGTTGTAGATCATCACGGCAGCCAGCTTTGCACAGAATGAGTTTCCCACCACGGACCGCCCGTCCCGGTTGGCGTGCTCTGGCGGCATTTCTGCCATCCCCGGGCCGGGAGGTTCCGTATCCACACCCTTGTTCAGGTGTTGCGGCGGAACATAGATCCCCTGGCTGTTCTTCACGAGCGTCTTAAAGTAGTCCGGATCAAGCATATCCCTCTTTAGATCCGTGACCCACTGAGGGACATACCCCATGATATTAGTCTGAACTTCCGCCAGGATAGGAGAGTCGGCTGTCGGCTGTGGCTGGTCGCCAACCTTGACGTCGTCCCAGTACAACGGCTTTGCGCCGGGACGCTTTTCGGATTTCCAGAGTGCAAGGATCGTTTCCCAATCTCTGTCCGTATACATATGGGCCGGGTGCTGATGCCACCAGTCGGGGCTCTCCCAGGCCCGGATTCCGTTCCTGTTTCTCTTGTTCTTATCCCTGTGACGGCGATAGCTTTCTTTCAATACGTTGGCGCCTTCGGCTACCAGTTCGCCTTTCTGATTGAAGACCCTGCCCCAGCCGCTCATGAGGAAGGTGCGGTACTTGCTGCCAGCCGGAGGGGTAATATCCTGAAAGTGCTGTTCATCGACAACAGAGTACAGCTTGTCGCTTTCATAGACCGGCTTGTAGAAGCTCGTTGTGCCGTTCCAGCCGCTGACCACCATGTAATCGCCGATTCCAGGGGGCATGTGCGGCATGTACTCGTCCACAACCACGCAGGGAAGAGCCATGTGAACAATACCCTGAGGGTAGCCATCAGAGCCTTCGTCTGAAATCTTATCGCTGAACCAGGGAGTGCCGCCCCCGAACCGGTCGGCCTGCTGCAACATGTATTCATGTGTAATCTCGAATCCAGGCCGGATATTCAGTCCCCATGTGACATCGGGTTTTTGGCTCACAATGTCGGCGAAACTGAGCTTTCCCCGGCTGTGGAGCTTGTCGAGTTTCGCCTGGAACGCCTGCAAAATCTTCCGGTCGTCCTCATCGTAGACACCAGGCTTGTAAAACTCCCACTCATCTCCATCCGCGAGGTGTGTGTCTTCCGGGACCGTGGACTGCGCCCAGGACCGTTCCGAGAGCCCCAGGCGCGCAGCAGCAAAAGCCACAGACCCGCCTGCTAGAAGCTCAAGGAAATCGCGGCGACTGTTTGTTTGTGCTTCTCTCATCTCCGCCTCCTGGCTGTCTAAGTGGGAGCTGTTTTTGCCCCCGGCGGCCTTTTGATAGCCGGCTGCGGGGGCGTTGGGAGCGAAGCTGGAAGCTCAGCTTCAAAGAGTACCCCGAGGTTCAGGGCGAGCGATTCGGTTGCGCGCCAGTCATCCTGGATAAACGCCAAGGGCCCCCATATGCGGAACCGGTTCCGAGAGCTGGACGGCCAGGCCTTCGATGAGATCGCCGAGAACATCTCCGGTGTAGTACTGCGCAACGTTGATCATGTTTCTGCCGGAGGTTGGCGGCTCGGCTGGCAGCGCGCCATGCTCCCGACTTCATCGATTGGCTCTTTCAGCTGGAACTGTCATAGTTTTAGAATTCTATTGCCGAAAACGGCAAGTGCTGTACCGTGCGAACGGGCGCAAACGTGCACAGAACCTGCATAACGTTTTTATTCTGGGTCGCTGGCGACCGCGGGCCGTTTTTGCTTCGTCAAATGAAGAACCAATCCAGAAGGCCGGGACGATGGGGGGATCAACTGCGGAAAACAGGTCGAAATTCGTGTCCAGAGATGCTGACGAGAAGGGTCAGTGGGGTCCTATCCGTTTGAATCTATACCGGTTCGTCAGATCCCTGAGGTCTTTCCAAGGGAACCTCACCAGAAATTCACAGCCATTACCTGGGGAGCATTGGGCGCGTCACTCCAGACGTCTGTACGGATGACCCATTCAACATTCTTCGTGGCCCAATCCTTCGGACTGGACTTCAGTATCTCGTTCAGGCAGGACGTATCAATGAGGCAATGAGCCGCCGCGGAGGTCCCGTTTTCTCCCAGCCCCGCTGCAACCACCACCCAGTTCCCGGTGGTGGAATCCAGCAGGCGCGCCGCGATGGCGTAATCGGTTGTGGCCGTTGTGCCCGGCAGGGCGATGGACCACTGCCTTTGCGAGGGGTTCTCACGATCTTCAATCCAGACGGCGCCTGCTTCGGGGCCGCCCGCAAAATGAAATCGCAGGGGATCGGTTTCCCGCAGCGTCCAGAAGTTCGTCTGTCCGGAGATCAGGATGGCAGGCGCCTGTCCCATATCGCTGGCGTTGGTCGAGTTGGACTCCTTCACTAAGATCGATTTGCCTCTGCGACCCAGGAATTTGGCAAGTTGCGCAATAGCGACGGCGTTTCTTGGGCCGAAATTGGGCTTGGCCAGTGCTGTGCCGATTCCTCGGGTATCCATTTGCGTTTCGCCGGTACAGAGCAGAACCGTCCCTGAGCGTTCAAGTACCGGCTGCCAGAAGCTGTCCAGCAAGGTGCCGGCTGGATTCTGTCGAGAGGAGGTTCCGGCGGCCGTCATCCGCTGCGATTTCACTCCTTCCGTGCGCCAGATCATTCTTGCTGCGATCACCGCCAGGATGACGGCAACCAGAACCGAAGTCGCAACCAGAAGTTTCCCCCTGCTGATGGAAAAAGCGCGGAGTGGCTTCGCGGAAGTTTCCGCCTGTAGGGTCGGACTTTCCTGTGCGACCGGAGCTCCGTGCGGCAGATGAAATTCAGGTGCGTAAGCAAATGGGGGAAGATCGATTACAAGCTCAGTCTCATGGCCGGGCTCATGGTAGTACTGTGCAATGCGTCTGCGGACATCGCTGGCTGCGGCGCGCACAATCGTGTCCTGGTTGGTGTCGTACTCCGCGTTACGGCCAAACACCTCGATCCCCAGCGTTCGCTCTTTGAGGTGCTGGCCATTGGCGTGTAGCGATTGCTCCACGCAATATTGGAGGACCTTGGCAGATCGAACGCTGTTCCTGAATACCGGATGCGCCAGGATGCGCGCCACCTGCTGCAGCACGGCATCCCTGTCGGCCTGACTTTTCGGCACCCAAGGTGGGTTTGATACAACCATCCCCGCATTCCCCCGTTATCGATCTGCCTTACCAGCCAGTCGAAGGTTTATGACTGAAATTCCCTCTCTCCTGCAAACGAACCCATTATAGGCGTAGTCGCCGCGGATCGGGAACGGGCAACTCAGGAGCCAAAGGCGCCTGCCGCTTCTAGGAGCAGAGATCTATCGCTTTGTAAAAGGGCACGGCTTCTAGTCTCTGATCCCTGATCCCTGATCCCTGATCCCTAAAGGGGCACGGCCTCTATTCCCCGATCCCTGTTCCCTGTTCTCTGGTCTCTGTTCATAGGGAATAGGGAGAGGGACTGAGGGAAGAGGGACTGAGGGAATAGGGACGAGGGACGGTTGCACAGTTGCACAGTTGCACAGAAACTGTGCAACTGTGCAGTTTTTCGCTGTAAGTGATTGATTCCGTTGGGGCGGGAGGGTTGCACAGTTACACCGCTCGAAAAATGAACTCGCGAAGTGCAAGCCTGGAGCGGCGATTTCGAATCGTGTTTCAGGGGACTGTGCAGAAAACAGGGAACGGGGATCAGGGATCAGAGGAAATCCGTTGGCCGAATTGTGCGCAGTGGTCATATCTGGCTCTATTGAGATTGTGCGCTAAGGGGCAGTAATGATCTGCAAAGGCCAGGGCCGCGGGTCAGCGATGGTGGCTCCCACCCAAGCTGCGCTTGGATGGGGCACGGGTGGTTCTGAGCCTCGAGCTGCACCACGACCCGCTCTATTCGGACGCTTTGAAGGCTCCTTCTCCCTCCGACTTGTTTTCAGGGCCGATTCCCGTTCGACTACGATCGCCCGCCGCGGCGGGCGAGGCCCAATCCTGGGAAAAGGCGCAAGGGCCGCGAGCTGCGCAGGGCGACGGAACCGTCGCCCAAAAACAAAAGCGGCAGGGCGATGGTTGCCGCCCTGCCGCGTTCTAATTCCCGCCTGATCGAATGGCGGCCGTGACGCTATTGATCCGTGACTACCTTCCCCTTCAGGTGTGCGTTGTAGGTAATGCGGATCTGGCCGTCAGCGCCAGCGTCTGAGATGTGGGCGCCCGTATGTCGGCAGGCACCGCCGCCACCGCCGCCAGGAGCGAAACCAGCAGAGGTTGCGTCGCCGCCGCAACCGCTGGCGCCGGTGCCGCCTGCCCCGCCTCCAGTTGGAGCGGCCCCTCCAGCGTCGCTGGTGCTGGAGCCGTTGTTCCCGGCCCCCGCCGTGCCAGCGGAACTACCGCCGCCACCACCGTAACCGGTGGTCTCGTTGCCTGTGCCACCATTTCCGCCACTATATGTGGTAGTACCAGTCGACGCACTGGCCTGGCCACCCGTGCCACCGGTAGCTTCCCCGCCTCCGCCTCCACCTGCCGCAACGCAGGTGGAAGTGTTGAAAGTAGAGTTACCGCCGGTGCCGCCAACGGCGCCGGTGGTGCTACCAGAGCCGGCAGCGCCAACCGTATAGGGATAGGAGTTTCCGGGCGTGACCGCGAAGGAACTCACGATGGCATAGGCCCCGCCACCGCCACCGCCGCCGGTTGTGTTCGAGGTAGTTGGACTGTCACCACCACCGCCGCCGCCCCAACACTCGACCTGGATTGAGGCCACGCCCGCCGGCGCGATCCAGCTAGAAGTGCCCGCCGTTGTGAAAGTCAGTGTGTTCTGTGCACCAGCTGTTGAGGCCGCCAGTAGGATGACGAGGAGCGAGAGGAGGCCCGGAATCGCCCATCGAAATGTCTTCGCTCTCATGAATCTGCTCATATTTCCCCCTTTCTAAGGAAGGTTGTGGTGGCCGGCAGGGCCTGCATTTGAATTGCTGCCGGTACTCGGCCACCACGGGTTTTCAACCGTACCTGTTGCTTGTGGTTGTCATGCCCCTTTCTTAGTTCACCGTCGCGCCGATGCAAACCGTAATCCGGGTTGCACCGCTCACGGCCGTGATGGAGAAGTCGAGCGCATCGTTGGCGGCGATGGCTGACACGGGCCAGCTTGCAGGAGTGTTTGCTCCAAAACCAGTCGTGCACGCCAAGGTCGGAGACAGAGTCCCGGCAACGCCGCCATTCTTGTTGATCTGGATGGTGGCCGTTCCCGCGTTCGTCTGGCAAGTGAGGCCGGGCTTCCCTGTAAGTGCCGTCATGGCGCCGGTCAGGTTGTAGAAGAAGCTCTTCTCGCCGTCGGTGGTGGCCAGTGTTGGAGCGCCGGAGCTCTCCGAACCCGCGACGTAGCAGATGGTGCGTACATTGTTGTTGCCAATTCTTGCGTTCGGTACAGTTCCGCTCGACAGGTTGCTAGCGTTCAGGCTGGTCAGGTTAACGCCGCTGATTGCCGGAAGCGTTCCTGTCAGGTTCCCGGCGGTCAGGCTGGTCAGGTTAACGCCGCTGATTGCCGGAAGCGTTCCTGTCAGGTTCCCGGCGGTCAGGCTGGTCAGGTTCGCGCCGCTGATTGCCGGAAGCGTTCCTGTCAGGTTCCCGGCGGTCAGGCTGGTCAGGCCCGATCCGATTCCGGTCGGAGTCAGATAGTCCGTTCCTGCTGCCGCGATGCTCAAGACGCCTGTGGTAGTGGTGTTCTTCACCAGTCCTGTCCCAAGCGCGCCGAGGAACTGTGGGCCGGAGAGGCCGCTATCGGTCGTTCCCTGAACAATGAACTTGTTCGCGAACGTAACGTTAGCCGAGCCATCCACGCTGTTCCCGGCCAGGGTGCGAGCCGTGGCCCACTTGGTCGCCGTGGTTGCAATAACGCCGGTCAGGTTCGCGCCGCTGATTGCCGGAAGCGTTCCTGTCAGGTTCCCCGCGGTCAGGCTGGTCAGGTTCGCGCCGCTGATTGCCGGAAGCGTTCCTGTCAGGTTCCCCGCGGTCAGGTTGGTCAGGCTCGCGCCGCTGATTGCCGGAAGCGCTCCTGTCAGCTTGGTTGCGTCCAGCGAGGACGAGGCCGTCAGCTTCGCCGCCAGATCAGTCGTTAGGCTGGTTACCTGCGACTCGGTCAGGCCGGTCAGGTTCACGCCGCTCACAGCAGGCAGTTGCGACTCCCGTTGAGTTGAACGAGGCTATTGGCCGCCGTCCCACTGCGTACGAGGTTCCCCACGCACTTCCAGTGGAGTTCGCCACTCCCAATCCGGGAAAGACCGTTGGACCGGTTGGGCCGGTTGGGCCCGTCGAGCCGTTAGAGCCGTTCGTCCCGCTGGCACCGGTGGCGCCAGCCTGCGCCATCAGCGCCCAGTCAGCCGTATCCACGTCCGGCGTCGTGGCAGCATCAGCGATTGCGGCCTTCGCTACATACGTCGCGCCGTTGTAGGTCACCACGTCATAGGCGCTGTAGCTGCCGTCCTGGACATAGCCAGCGACCACGTAGTTGAAGCCCTGTCCCGTCGCGCCGGTTGCGCCGTCTGCGCCCGGACGTGCCAGCAGGTGCCAGGAGTGCCCGGGTTGCCCGTCGCGCCCGTCGCACCGTCTGCGCCCGGAGTCCCCGGATTTCCTGTCGCGCCCGTTGCGCCCGGAGTGCCCGTCGCGCCGGTTGCACCGTCTGCGCCCGTGTCACCCTTTGCACCGTTCGTCCCGTTGGTGCCGGCCTGGGCCAACAGCGCCCAGTTTGTATCCTGATCCGGCGTATTGGCTGCGTCGGCGATCGCGACCGTTGCCATATACGTCGCGCCGTTGTAGGTCACCACGTCATAGGCGTTGTAGCTGCCGTCCTTGACATAGCCAGCGACCACGTAGTTGAAGCCCTGTCCCGTCGCGCCGGTTGCGCCGTCTGCGCCCGGAGTGCCAGCAGTGCCAGGAGTGCCCGGGTTGCCCGTCGCGCCCGTCGGTGCACCGTCTGCGCCCGGAGTCGCCCGGATTTCCTGTCGCGCCCGTTGCGCCCGGAGTGCCCGGAGTGCCCGTCGCGCCGGTTGCGCCGTCTGCGCCCGTTCACCCATTGCACCGTTCGCCCGTTGGTGCCGGCCTGGGCCAACAGCGCCCAGTTTGTATCCTGATCCGGCGTATTGGCTGGTCGGCGATCGCGACCGATGCCATATACGTCGCGCCGTTGTAGGTCGCCACGTCATGAGGCGTTGTAAGCTGCCGTCCTTGACATAGCCAGCGACCACGTAGTTGAAGCCCTGTCCCGTCGCGCCGGTTGCGCCGTCTGCGCCCGGAGTGCCGGCAGTGCCAGGAGTGCCGCAGGCGTTGCCCGTCGCGCCCGTCGCACCGTTGCGCCCGGAGTCCCCGGATTTCCGTCGCGCCCGTTGCGCCCGGAGTGCCCGGAGTGCCCGTCGCGCCGGTTAAGCACCGTCTGAACGCCGTGTCACTCTTTGCACCGTTGGTCAGCACGTCGGAGCCGGCCTGGCTGCCAACAGCGCCCGGTAAGTACCCTGATCCGGCGTATTGGCTGCGTCGGCGATCGCGACCGTTGCCAGTATCACGTCGCGGCCGTTTGTCGGTCGCCACGATAGGCGTTGTAGTGCCGTCCTTGACATAGCAGCGAGCACGTAGTTGAAGCCCTCGTCCCGTCGCGCCGGTTGCGCCGTGACGTGCGCCCGGAGTGCCGCAGTGCCAGGAGTGCCCGGTTGACCCGTCGCGCCCGTCGCGCCGTCTGCGCCCGGAGTCCCCGGATTTCCTGTCGCGCCCGTTGCGCCCGTCGCGCCGGTTGCACCGGCGGAACCGGTCGGCCCGGCCGCACCGGAAGCACCGAGATGGCCACTGACCATCACGGCCTGCGCCGTGGGAATCGTCACTCCGGCTGCAGCGTTCCCCGGATAGGTCACGTTTTGCAACACCACGTGCTGGCTGTCCGGCATGGATACGACTTTGTAATTGCCGCCGGTTCCCACGAATATGATTTGGCCGACCGCCATCCACGTCGAGTTAACCACCGGAACAGTCACGTTTGCGCTACCCGCGGGTTGAATGAAGGAGGATGTGGTCGTCGTAAACGGGTCCACGCCGGCGGCACCCGTAGCTCCCGTGGGGCCCGTAGCCCATTCGTGCCGTTCGCGCCGTTTGCGCCGGCGTGCCGGATTGCACTAGTTGGGCCGGTTGCGCCGTTCGTGCCGTTCGCGCCGGTTACACCGGTTGCGCCAGTCGCACCGGTCGCGCCGGTGTCACCCTTCACGCCGGAAGCACCGAGATGGCCACCAACCATCACGCCCTGCGCCGTGGGAATCACCGTACCGGGTGCGGCGTTCCCCGGATAGGTCACGTTTTGCAACACCACGTCCTGGCTGTCCGGCAGGGATACGACTTTGTAATTGCCGCCGGTTGCCACGAATATGATTTGGCCGGCCGCCATCCACGTCGAGTTAACCACCGGAACAGTCACGTTTGCGCTACCCGCGGGTTGCGTGAAGCTGGCTGTCGTTGTCGTAAACGAATTCACGCCAGCGGAGCCCGTGGTGCCTGCCGCACCCGTCGCGCCTGTGCTTCCTGGCAAGCCCTGGGTTCCCTGCGCGCCCTGCGCGCCGGTCGGCCCAGTAGGACCGGTGAGCCCTATCGGGCCATCCCCAGCCAATGAAATTTCCAATTCAGGCTGGTGGCTGGTCGCCGTGCTCTCCTTGCTGTCAAAGGCGTATGAACCTGTGCCGACCAAAGCGAGGCCGTTATTCGCCAAGGTTCCGCCCACCCACTCCCGGACAAGCGAAGTGATGTCAATCAGCACAAACTGACCTTTGCTGCTGGTGGTCAGCCCTACGGGATTTCCGCCCGTCGCTGACGGCAAAAGCATTGGCTCAGTGGTATACGTTAGCCCGGTCTCGGTCCAAGAGGCATTGACCGGAAACACATCGAAGCTGCCGGCGGTAGTCACGCTGGTGACAAACAGGCGCAGCGTAGCCGAATTCACGCTCGATGCTGGGGTTCCCGGGGGCAGTGTCGCCAGACTGAACTGGATGTAAGCTGTGGCGCTGTTGGTCGAGTTCACGTTCAGCGTGGCCGCCCCGCCGTTCCCCGAGGGTGCCGTGCTGCTCACAAATGTGTCTGCCACGGGAGGCGCTGACTGGGCCATCGCCAAGGTTGCAAACAGTGGAAGAAGAAACAGGGACGAAACGAGAATTCTCAAAGACGAACGCTTGGTCATACTTACCTTCCGGTTGTCGCCTGGCAACCCTGCCAGCACAGTTGAGTGAACAGTTGCGCTCCTCGGGGAAGCGCTGAACTGTTCACGCTTTCATAACACCGTGCGTTTCCCGTGGCACTGTGGGGTTCCCACGCACGAAAGCGACTCTTTTCAAAGTTCGAATTGACGCTTATGCGGCGTCTCAACCGAATGGGCTGATACGCCTCATAAGAGAAAACTCATTACCGTCGCAATCTGGGGGAATGGCGACGAACGTGTCCAAACAGGAATAAGGCCGGCGTAGCTTTGACAGGAATCATTCTTCGGTCTTTCTGCTGTCAGGAATGAGCGCAAAACCAGGAGCCCGTTGTTGAAATGAAGAAAAAGTTGAAACAATACGCAGATTACAAAAATCGCGGCGGCAATGACAATGCGTGGCTTCACTTTTAAAGCAAATTTAAAGCAAAAGCCAACCCCAAAAAGTGATATTGACGCCCGGCACGTGAATCAGAGTGTCGCGATCCAGGAGAGAAAAAAGCAGGAGAGAGAAAAGCAAGAGAACAAAGGCAAACCCACCAACATTGGGGAAAAGGCAAATCTTCTTTTGAAATGTCAATCTCCCTGCATCGACGAACATGGTCCGATTTTTATCGTGGACTACCGCAAACAAGATTAGTGAGTTCTAAGCAAATCCGTCAATATTCATTTTGTAATTAGAGTTAGGGTTAAAGGTAACATCCCCAGAAGGTTACTAACAAACGATGCAGCATTTGCAGTAACGCACTTATAGATTACCAATGACTTGCCAGCCGAGTACTAAACGGGGACGATCCACTTTCGGGTGGCCGATGACTTGGACTGGACGCAGGCGGCTTCTCCGCGGCTCCATGGGCTGCACAGCCGCGCACAAAGACAATCGCATCCGCCACCGGCGGTTGAACTGCCGGGTTGTTCCCTTGGTTATTTTTGAAGCAGGCGCCGGGTGTTCTTGGCGGCGTACATTGCTGAATCGGCGGCACTTAAGAGTCCGTCTTTGCCTGATGCGTCAGTGGGATACACGGCCATGCCGAAGCTGGCCGAGCCGGAAACCCGCTCGCCGCCCACAACGATGGGCTCTTCGAAGGAGCCCTGGAGACGGGCGGAGACCTCCGCCACATCTTCGTAGTTGCGGACATCGCCAAGAAGAACCGCGAACTCATCGCCGCCCATTCGGGCCAGAGTATCGCTGGGACGCAGTTGCCGCTTGAACCGCTGCGCGATCTCCTGCAAATAGACGTCACCGGCTTGGTGGCCGTACAAGTCGTTCACCTGCTTGAAATCGTCCAGGTCGATGAAAATGAGGCCGAAGTTCCCGGCGTCGCGGCAGGCGCGTTCGATCATGCGCTCCAGTTGCCTATCGAAGGAGAACCGATTCTGGATCTCGGTGAGCTGATCGAACTCCGATCGGTGCACGAGATCGGAGTAAAGCCGGGAAGTCTCGATGGCGAGGGTGGCCAGGCCGGCAGCTTTCGCCAGAGTCTCTTCCTCAATGGGATTGGGACGCGAGCCAGAGGGGAAGCCGGCGAGGATGAGGCCGAGCGAAGGGCCGGAGCGGGCACGGATCACCTGATCGCCGATGCGCATGTCTTGAAGTTCAGACGGGCGAGCGCCAATCCGTGCGCCGCCTGCGATCTGGCAGCAGCAGGGCGCGCCGTGGAGGCGGGCCGAAACCAGTTCGGTGATGCTCTCGAGTATTTCGGACAAGGGACGGGAATTGTTGATGTCTTCGAGGATGCGGCCGCGGCGTTGTTCAGTGTAGGCCAGATCAACCATTTCGCGGCGTACCCTGCGCTCAACGAACCAAACCCGAATGACCGCCACAAAAGTCATCAGTAAAAGCACATCCGTGAGCGGAAGATCGGACCAGTCAGGCACAACTGTCGCAAAAAGCCAGGCATGTGCGTGGGACCAGGAAGCCGAATAAGCTCCCGTTTGTAGACTGGCGGGCAGAGTCTGCGCCGGGCAAACAGAAAAGGAGACCATAGGGAGTATCGCCCGGGCTGGTATCCGCATGGTCATTTTGAATCCCCTCCGCGTGCATCACAACCCGCGGTGCCGCCTGCGCTCGCCTCGGGTTCCGGCAACGACCGCAATGCATTTTCTGCGGATGCAAAAAAGGCCGAAACAGACTTTTATCATGGTAACCCAGGAGACAATCGAAAGGAATATCCCATTTGGGCTTTGGTACCAAGTGGTGAGGTCAGACTCTTTCAGACGGTATCCTAGAAAACAAGGAGAAAGTCGATGTCGAATGGATACGAGAGGCCGCCATCGGTCTTTGATGCGGCGGCGTGTGCTGCGCCGCTGCGCCCCCCCCGCCGGATCCTGGTGCTGGGCGTGCCGCTTGACATGGGCGCCAGCCGGCGCGGGGTGGACATGGGCCCCTCGGCTATGCGCGTGGCCGGACTTGAGGCACGGCTGGAGGCGCTGGGCCACGAAGTGACCGACGGGGGAGACATACGGGTCAAAATCGCCGAGACACAGCCCAGCGGCAAGGAGAACGCGCGCTACCTGAAGCCGATTGCCGAAACCTGCCGGCAGACCGCCGAGACTGTGCTGAAGACGCTCGAAGAGGGGATGGTGCCGCTTGTGCTGGGCGGCGACCACTCTGTGGCGGCAGGAACAGTTTCAGGCGTGAGTGAGTTCTACCGGCGGCGAGGAGAAAAGATCGGCCTCGTGTGGATGGACGCGCATACTGACATCAACACGCCCGATACTTCGCCCTCGGGGAACGTGCACGGCATGCCGCTGGCGGCGCTGCTCGGGCTCGGGCCGGAACCGCTCAGCCAGGTCTTCGGCTTTTCGCCGAAGGTGGCCCCAGAGAACGTGGCCCTGGTCGGAATCCGCGATATCGACGCGCCCGAGCGCGAAAATCTGCGCCGGGCCGGGGTCCGTCACGTCTTCACCATGCGTGAGATCGACGAGCGCGGCATGAGGGCGGTGATGGAAGAGGCGCTGCGCGTGGCCAACGAGGGCACAGCCGGCTGCCACCTCTCGCTGGACATGGATTGGATCGATCCCGAGGATGCACCCGGCGTGGGCACTCCAGTGCGCGGCGGCGGCACCTATCGAGAAGCACACCTGGCCATGGAGATCCTGGCCGACCACGACCGCCTGCTCAGCTTCGAGATCGTCGAGGTCAACCCGGTGATCGACGAGCACAACCGCACGGCGGACCTGGCGGTGGAACTGGCGTGTTCGGCGTTCGGAAAGAAGATATTGTAAAAGCTTTCCGGGCTAGCTGTCACTCATGCCAGAACGGGGAGGAACTCACCCCGCGCCGCGTGGTATTTTTCCCGAATCTCTTTTGCCCAGTGCAATGCTGTTGGGGCCGGAGTAACAGGATTGCTGATTCGCGAGGGAAAACCATCGTAGGTTTTTCCGTCAAGCGCTCGCCCGGCTTTCTTCTTGTGTACGCCGCCCCATTGTTTGAAGAAGAAGGGGATTCTGGCTTTTAGGCATTGATCGCGGATTTCCGTGACCCATTCCCTCTGCAAAGGCCTTGCACCGCGCCCGCTTTCCCCGCCCACAATCACCCAATGGATTCCTTTCAGATTGAAACGCCCCAGCCCCTCAAGGAGCGGCTCAATTGACAGGAATCTAACGGAAACGGGTGAATCGAGGAGATCGCCCACGCGGGGAAGGCCATACTCCCTGTTTTCCACGCTGACTCCCCACCAAATGTGCGGAAGCTTCGCAGCGAAACGCAGTTTTCCATTCAGAAGGCTCTTCATGCGCGCGGAACGTTTAGTGAGAATCTGGTAAGTGTGCCAGTTGGCTTTGACCATCACGGTTGCGACTGCCTCGATGTAATCGTCGGGCACGCCGTCGTGAAACAAATCGCTCATCGAGTTGACGAAGATCATCTTCGGCGTCTGCCAACGCAGCGGCTCCGCAAGCTTTTCCGGAACGAGCCGGAGGTCGAATCCCTGCTCGTACGGATGGCCGGGAACGCCGCGAAACCGCTCTGCGAACACCTCGGCGTAGCAATGCTTGCATCCGGGACTGATCTTTGTGCAGCCGCGAACAGGGTTCCAGGTCGCGTCAGTCCATTCGATTTTTGACAGCGAAGCCATGGCGCTACTCCCAGCCGAGGCTCGTTTGGTCAGTGCTGTATTTCAAAACCTGGTCCCAGAATTGATATGCCGTCGAATGCCTTGAAAACAATGCCAGATAATACAATGGCAAATTCTTTTCATCAGAACGGACAAGCTTCATTTGGTGAATCTTGACGTCCAGGTATCCTAATGATTTCATGCTGAGCGCGAACTCGCCGGCCAGGAACTCCCTGAATCCCCGCTTACTGCTCGAATAATTCTTCCATCGTCCGCGCCAATTCGTGTTTCCCAGTGCCTCATCGATTTTGGGATGGTTTCCATCGACATAATGATCGTAATTCCGACCCGCATCCATCCCAACGGCAAGGAGAACCAAGAAGTCTACGAAGGCCTCGGAAAGTCTCCGAACTGTTTCAAACTTAATGCCGAAGTCGAATGGATCAATGAGACATAGGCTCAGCACTTTGTTGGTAGGCGAGCCTCTTGGAATCGCTCGGCGGATTTTCTCGATCTCAGTATCACAGCTTCCGTGAACGCATACGACATCCGCCGCTGGAGCAATTCTCTCGGTTCGCTGCCTTAGTGCCTGTAAGAGTTCATCGCTCTGCTCGCAGAAAATGTACTTGTCGAACCGGTCCGGTACGCCTAAGGCCAAGATCGGTGAGCCCTTGACTCGAATGTCCGTTTGGCGGATCAGGCTGTGCCCGGCCCCGGCGTACAGGTCAATGTAAATCCTCTGATCCCATTTGTTCTTCATTCCCGTCGCGAACAACTCGTCGTAGAGAGAGATGAGGCGGTACTTCGTCTCTGCCCACCGTCCAATTTCCCCGCAAATCAAGCCGTCGTCTGCCACCTGAATTTCTTCAAGAAAACTAGCCATCGAAGCGCTCCGGATCAAAAATGCGATCAGAAAAGTGAGTCCCAATAAACCTAATATTCGCTTTTCATTCTCCTTGGTCAAGGGAAAAATGCGCTGCATCCGAACAAAGGGTTCCCGCCTGATTAAGGAGTCGATTAAGCATATCCGAATAGAATCGGATAGATGGCAAAAAGAATAAGAGTCGGAATTCTGTTTGGAGGCCGCAGCGGCGAGCACGAAGTCTCGCTGCTTTCGGCGGCGTCGGTGCTGGGCGCGATCGATCGCAAGAAGTTCGACGTGACACCGATCGGCATTACCAAGGAGGGCCACTGGCTGGCGGCCGCCGATGCGCACGGCCTGCTGAAGGGCGAAGTAAGCCCCGTGGCGCGGCGTCTACGCGCCGGAGACCCGGAGGCAACGCCGGGAGCAAAGCTCCTTCACGAGGGAATTCCCACGCTGCTGGCGCCGGAGCCCGGTGCTTCCACTGCACTGGTCCGAAATCAAGGCCCGGGCGGCAAGCCCGCGGCGGCCAATCTGGACGTGGTCTTTCCCGTGCTGCACGGGACCTTCGGCGAGGACGGGACGATTCAGGGGCTTTTCGAGTTGGCAGGGATAGCCTACGTGGGTTCGGGCGTGCTCGGATCGGCAGCAGGCATGGACAAGGACGTGATGAAGCGCCTCTTCCGCGAAGCTCACTTGCCGATCGTCAAGCACGTAACGCTGCTCCGAGCCGATTGGGAACGTTCGCCCCGAAAGGCGATTGCGAAAATTGAAGCGGCGCTCCGCTATCCGCTGTTCGTGAAGCCGGCAAACCTTGGCTCCTCGGTGGGAATCACCAAGGCACACGACCGCAAGGAGCTCGGCCCGGCGCTCGACGTGGCCGCCAAATACGACCGCAAGCTGGTCGTCGAGGAGGGCGCAAGAGGCAAAAAAGTACGCGGCGGGGCCGCGGCCAGGGCGCGGGAACTGGAAGTGGCCGTGCTCGGAAACGACAAGCCCGAAGCCAGCGTGGTGGGCGAGATCATTCCCGGCAAAGAGTTCTACGACTACGAGGCAAAATATCTGTCCGAAGGATCCGTTCCCGTTGTTCCTGCGAAGCTGACGCGCAAGCAGTCGAGCGAGATTCGCCGCATGGCTGTTGAGGCCTTTCAGGCCTGCGACCTTGCGGGCCTGGCGCGCGTGGACTTCCTGATGGAGCCGGACGGAAAGAAGCGCATCTTCGTGAACGAGGTGAATACGCTGCCCGGCTTCACGAGCATCAGCATGTATCCGAAGCTGTGGGAGGCGACGGGACTGCCTTACAAAGACCTCATCACGAGGCTGATCGAGCTGGCGCTGGAGCGGCAGGCAGAGAAGCAGCGGACCACGTACAGCAGGCAAGAATAGGTAGGGCCATAGGGGAAATGGGAACAAGATCGCTGGCCGGTGCGTCTAAAAGAACAATGGACGACTGTTGAACAGGCCTGCTTCTGTAAGGTCCGGGACTACGATCATCTGTATTGATTATCCTTATTCCAAGGAAGTTCTTCGATGACGCTGATGGATGCACCAAAATACGACGAGGCCCGCGAGCGGCGGAAAACGATGATCGCGTACGCCGGGGCGGGGCTGGTTCTTGTGCTGCTGGTTGTCTGGTGGCTGGTGGCCGGCCGGCCGGTGGATTGGCCGTGGTACTGGGACCGCTATCTCTTCGGACGCGTAAAGGTGAACAGATTCCTGAGCGCGGTCGAGGCCAACGACCTGGCAAAGGCCTATGGAATCTGGATCGACGACAAGAACTGGCAGCAGCATCCCAGCTCGCACGGCAGCTATCCTTACGCGCGGTTCGTCGGTGACTGGAGCCCCACAAGCCCTGACAATGAGTACGGAGCGATCCACAGCCACAAGATCGCACTCGCCGGCCGTTACGGGAATGGGGTTCTGGTAGCGGCCCTGATCAATGGGCGCAAGAGCGAAGCGCTAAACCTGGACTACGATCCGAAGGACGGCACTCTGAGTTTTTCGCCTCCGGGGGTGCAGCTCTATCTTGGGCCGTAAAAGCAGCGGGTTTAGCGAGGTGGAAAGCCTGCGTCCGCTGCTCGAACGATAGCAAGTCAGCGAAGCGCCGCTGCCTCTTGCGCATCCGCCTCATGTGCTTTACGGCGGCTCATTCAGGTTTTCGGCTGTGTATTATGTTCACAGGAACAAGCCGAAACATCCTGTGCTTTTCCGAATCCAACCGGAGCGATTTCTGTGACTGTCCGGCATCGGTATCTGCTCGTCGTGTTGCTGGCCGTATGCGCCGCCTATTTCAACCATTTCCAGAATGGCTTCCACTTCGACGATGCGCATACGGTGGTTGACAATCCCGCCATCCGCAGCCTCAGCAATATCCCGCGCTTCTTTACGGACACAACCACCTTCAGTGTTCTGCCTGCAAATCGGACCTACAGGCCGCTGGTTTCCACCTCGCTGGCTCTGGACTACGCTCTCGGCCACGGATTAAAGCCTCTCTACTTTCATCTCACCATCTTTCTGCTTTTTCTGGCGCAGATTGTCTGTATGTACTTTCTCTTCGTGGCGTTGCTTGACGCAGCCGTTCCAGGCACTGATGGGCAACGCAATCGCCTTGCCGCACTGTTTGCCGCCGCCTGGTACGGTCTTCATCCCGCCATGGCGGAAACGGTGAACTATATCATTCAGCGGGGCGATCTGCTTTCGACCCTGGGGCTGGTTGCTGCCCTCACTTTATACGTGCGTTTTAAGCGCCTCCGCATCACCGGGCTTTATCTGCTGCCTCTGGCTCTCGGACTGCTCGCCAAGCCGCCCGCCGTCGTCTTCCCCGTACTTCTCTTTCTCTACGTCGTGCTGTTCGAAGAGAGTTCGTCCAATCGTTGGAAAAGAGCGCTCCTGGCTTCCCTGCCATCGTTGGCTGTTTGCGCGGGGATGATGATCCTGCAGTCGGCCATGACGCCGCGCAGCTACGCGCCCGGCTTCCTTTCGGCGGCCGCCTACCGCATGACGCAGCCATTCGTCCTCCTGCGGTATCTCGGCTCACTCTTTCTTCCGCTGCACCTGAATGTCGACACAGACCTTCAGCCGTTTGCTTCTTTCAACGCCACGGCTCTGGTCAGCTTTGCCGCTGTTCTTTTTCTGGTGCTTTTCGCGCTCTGGTGCTGCCGCCGCAAGAAGCCTCCGGCCGATAGCCTTCGGGCTTCTCTGGTTTTTCATTACCTCGTTGCCCACCTCGCTCTACGCGCTCTCCGAGGTCGAAAACGACCACCGCATGTTCATGCCGTTCGTCGGCCTGGTCCTGGCTGTTGTGTGGGCCGCATTCCTCCTCGTCGAGAAGCTGGAAGGCGGATGGAAATCTATGGTGCCCCGGCGAATCGCATTGGTAGCAGCCTGCCTGGCTCTGGCCTTCTATGCCAACGGCGTGCGCCTGCGCAATCAGGTATGGAAAACAGATGAAGCGCTCTGGCGTGACGATGTCCAGAAGTGCCCGCGCAACGGGCGCGGATGGATGAACTACGGCCTTTCTCTCATGGAACGGGGAGCCTATCGCGAAGCTCTTTCCGCCTTCCAAACAGCGCTCCTCTTCAATCCCGCCTATTCCACTCTCGAAACGAATCTCGGAATCGTCTATGGGCAGTTAAACGACCCTGCGAATGCACGACAACATTTCGAACGCTCTATCGCGCTTGCCCCTTCAAACGATGAGGCAAGGTCCTTTTACGCTCGCTGGCTATACCAGAACGGATACGTCGAGAAAGCTGTCGATCAATTGCGTACCGCAGTCCAGTTGAACCCTCCGCGCATCTCATCTCACGAGCTCCTTACCCAGGCGTTGGCTGCGGATGGAGATTTGGATCAGGCAATGGACTCTGCCCGGCAGACTCTGCAGATTGATCCGGCCAACGGCGGTGCGCTTTCATTTCTTAAGCATCCTGCCGGCCCGAGCGCCGATTTCTGGATCAACGCCTCTCTGACCTGTTACCGAAATCATGATTTCGATGCCAGCATCCACGCTGCGCGCCAGGCGCTGAAAATCGATCCCCGCTCCGCGCTTGCCTACAACAACATTGGCGCCTCCGCGGCAGCACTGCAGCAATGGGACCTGGCAATCGAGAGCGAGAAAGAGGCCCTTCGGATCAACCCGGCATTGCAGATCTCGATCAATAATCTGGCGCTCTACACGAAACTCAAGGGATCCGCGGCCAAGCCATCCACGCCCGAGGCCTGGCTGAATGCTTCCTTGAATGCCTACCGCGCTGGACTTTATGGTGACTGCATCGCCGCTGCGCGCGCAGCTCTGCGCCTCAGGCCAAATTATCCTGAGGCATACAACAACATTGCTTCCGGTTACGCCTCGCTCGGAGAGTGGGATGCAGCCATCGCTGCCGCTGAGCAGGCTATCCGGCTCAAGCCAGACTATCAGTTGGCAAAAAACAACCTGGCATGGGCCGTTTCTGAAAAGCAGGCTCATCATCGCTGATGCCGCCACTGCGCGCCCTTGCATTTTTGGGCGGTAGAGCCCGGCGGCCGCCTACTGAAGGCGGCGTACTGAGCGCCCGGGAACACAGTATCGCGCTAACATGCGGTAGATGCGGAGAGAGTCGAGCAGGGGTTTGAAATGGGAAGAACGATTGTTCTCTAAATAGATTGTCCGGATTGCCACCTCGGCTGGTGGCCGATTTGTCGCGCATAAATAGGCGAGCACGTTCATCTCGTACTCGTATCGCTCTCCCTCCAATTCCAGCAATTCCGGCAAAAGAGCGACGGGAAAGGCGCGCAATCCGCTCTGCGTATCGCCCAAAGCATGCCCGCTGACGAGCCGAAAGATGAGCCGAGTTGCATCGTTGCCGAATCTGCTCCGCATCGGAACCTCGCCGTCAAATTGCCGGGCTCCCAGAACGGCTCGGTCTGGGGAGACCAGCAGCGCCCTGCCAACGCGAAGAATATCTTCGCAGGAGTGCTGTCCGTCCGCATCGGCGGTGACCACTCCCTGGAGTCCATTCTCGAGCGCCAACGCATATCCGAACCCGGTCTTAAGCGCACGTCCCTTCCCTCTGTTCACGGCGTGATGCACAACGTGAACCTGCTTGAATTCGCTCGCAAATTCCAGGAACTGCTTGTCCGCGGGTGGAATCCCGTCATCCACCAGAATCAGTGCTCCAACGCCGGCATCGGCCAGATCCTTGACCAATGGACGCAGGGGCGCTGTCACACTCCGTGCAGGAAGAATCACAGCGAGAGCATTCAGACGATCCATTGGGCAGTCTCCTCTTTCAGGGATAGCGTCGTACCAGGATTTTCGCGGCGCCTTCGGCAAGAATCAACACGATCTATATCGGCCACCCTCCCGAGAATTACAGCAGCCCCGCTATTCGTCTGCCTGTGTGCCGGCCTGGGCCGAAAGCGCGGCTAGAGTTGCATCAAGGCTGGCCGAGTCCTCAACGTTGAGGAACTTCAGCTCAGGATCGATCTGCTTAAGCAGTCCGCAGAGGACCTTGCCGGGGCCGGCTTCGATGAACAGCTCTGCGCCGGCGTTCTTCAGCGCGCCCATGCAATCCATCCAGCGGACCGCGCCAGTGACCTGGCGAGTGAGAGCGTCGCACGTTCCTGCGGCGGTGGTCACCAGAGCGCCGGTGACGTTGGCGGCGACGGGAATGCGCGGCTCGTTGAGGGTAAGGGCGGCGAGAACGCGGGCGACCTCCTCCTGCGCGGGCTGCATGAGCGCGCAATGGAAGGGGGCGCTCACGGGCAGAGGAACGGCGCGGCGTGCGCCTTTGGCCTTGCAGAGGGCCGAAGCCTTTTCGACGGCGGCAGCGGCGCCTGAAATGACCGTCTGCCCGGGCGAATTCAAATTGGCGGCCTGAACTACGAGGCCGGTTTCAGTGGCGGCCTCGGCGCAAGCTTCGGCCACGAGCTCTGCATCAAGCGCCAGAACCGCGGCCATGGCGCCCTGGCCCGGCGGGACGGCAATCTGCATGGCGCGGCCGCGGGCCTTCACCGAGCGCACGGCATCGGCGAAGGAAAGCGTGCCAGCCAGCGACGTGCGCAGACCATTCGCCAAGCGAGTGACCGGCAGCAAGCGTGGGCGTGACGCCGCGCTCAGCCAGCACGCGTACCGCAGCGACGCTGACCGTGAGAATGGCCGGCTGGGTGTTCTCGGTGAGGCGGAGGTCCGCTTCGGGCCCCTCGAAGCAGAGGCGCGAGAGCGGGAAGCCGAGGGCGGCGTCAGCTTCGGCAAAGGTCTCGGCGGCAACGGGAAATCGATCGGCGAGGTCGCGGCCCATTCCCACGGTCTGCGAGCCCTGGCCCGGGCAGAGAAAAGCGATTTTCGTGGTCATTTCACACAGATTTTATCGTATGGATCTTCAAACGACAGCAAGCATCGTGGAAAGAAGCGGCGGTGCGCGGATCAGTTCCAGCGATTCTTGTCGTTGGGATCGCGATCGTTCCGGCCGAGATCGTCAATGCGCGTGGGCCGGCCCTGGCGGCGCATGTAGACCTCGAATTTGCGGGCGGCGCGGCGGCGCTTCCAGCGGTAGAAGCGGTTGCGAAGTCCGTACCAGCCTTCGCTGAAGGCGAAGGAGGCTCCACGGCGGGGCGCGTGGCGCACGTAAAGCAGGCCGGCGAGGGCTCCGCCGAGTTGCGCGAAGGCGTACAGACGCTGCTGGCCAAAAAGCATGGCTACGGCAACGAGCGCGTAAATGATGGCCAGGTAACGCGCCTTGATGCCGACGGGGAGAGGGAAGAGGATGAACTCGACGTCTCCGTAGAGGAAACCGATGGCGGCCAACAGGCCAAAGATTCCGCCAAAACAGCCGTAGAGAGGGACGGCGAGCAGCAGGGGCGAGAACGCGGCGGCGATGGCGTAGATCGCCAGGGCCGCCAACGCCGTGCCGATGACAGAGGCGAAATAAAGGCCATAAACCCAGTTGGCGCCGTGGTAGCCCTCGAGAAATCCGGAGAGGAACCAGAGAGAAAGGAGTTCAAGGGCGGTACCGAGGATTGCGCCCGTCGGATGCACAAAACTGTAGGTGATCGGCTGCCAGAGCGCGCCGTGCAGGAAGGCTGAGGGCGTGAAGACGAGCGAGCTTGCCAGCAGATTTGCTGTGCTCGAAGAGGCGAGACTGGCGACAGCCAACGCGAAGTAGCAGCCAAGGTTGATGAAGATGAGCCTGCGCGTGGCCCCGCGAAAGGCGGGGAAGGCAAGCGGGTTGGAGCCGATGCGAGCCATGGCCGTCAAATCAGAGTATAGCGGTTCCACAGTTGCTATAAGCCGGAGCCACTATCGGCAAGTGGCATTTTCCTCAAGAAAATGCCACCCTTCACAGCATTCAAAAGGGTACGTGAACTGTGGAACCGCTCTAAACCGTGCGGCGGGGCGCTGTCATGGGAGCAGCTTTCAGCTTTCAGCCCTCAGCTTTCAGCTTTTTCCCGGCCGGCTCCCACCCGGGCTCCGCGGGCGAGAGCTGATGGCTGATAGCTGAGGGCTGAAGGCTGAACCGCTCTTGACCTGAGGGCCTATTCTCCCTAAAACTATACGGGACCGGAATCGAAATCCGCGCAATGGAATCTCCTGAGCTCGTGCTTCGTCTATAGAATGGCGATTGAAGCATGGGGAAAGGCGGGAGACCGAAAAGGCTGCGATAGGGGTTCCGGCCGAGTAGAGTTGGACGAACAGAATCTGGCCGGTGCTGGACGCGGATTGTTAGGAAGAAAGGAGGCGGCCATGCCGAGCTGCCCGGAGTGCGAAAGCAACCTCGATATTGAGTTGGACGAGGTGGAAGAGGGCGATGTCGTCGCCTGCGATGAGTGCGGATCGGAGTTCGAGGTGGTAGGCGTCGAACCTCTGGAACTGGCGCGCGTGGACGGGGATCTGGACGAGGACGAGGACCTGTTCGAGGAGGAGGAAGAAGAGTGAAAGCATTTCGCACAGGCCGGCTGACGCTGGCGGCGCTAGTCCTGCTGGCGGCCGGATTGATTGCAACAGGTGGGCGAGGCGCCTGGTTTACAGTGCCCGCACAGGCGCAGAACCTGGGCATGCGCACGGTCTCGGGGGCGGTGCTCGACGCGGCGGCATCGCCGATCGTGGGCGCCACGGTTTTCCTCAAGGACCAAAAAACAAAGGAAATTCGCAGTTTTACATCCGTAGAGAAGGGACACTTCTATTTCGCCTCGGTGAACAAGGCCGACGACTACGATCTGTGGGCGGAAAAGGACGGCAAAAAGAGCGAGACCAGAACCGTGAGCTCGTGGGACTCGCGTGCACAGTTCATTGTGGATTTGAAGATGAAGTAAAACAAAGACGCTCGAGCTTTGCGCGCCTCAGCGTCTCCGGGCGGAAGCTCTATTCCCCTTCCAGTTTCTTCACAACCAGTTCATTGAGCAGCGCGGGATTCGCCTGGCCCTTGGAGAGGCGCATCGCCTGGCCGACGAAAAAGCCGGCGAGCGTTTTCTTGCCCGCGCGGTATTGCTCTACCTGCCTGGGATTGGCGGCGATGACCTCGTCGACAATCTTCTCGATGGCCGACAAGTCGGTGATCTGCTCCGGTTTTTCGCGCTCGTAGACGGCGGCGAAGTCCTCGCTTTTCTCGAAGCAGGAGTCAAAGATCTGCTTCATCTGTTTCGAGCTGATTTTGCCTTCATCGAGCAGGTCGGCGGCCATGACAATGCCGGCCATGGAGACGGGAGACTGCTCCTGTTCGAGTCCAAGAGCCTTCAGGCGCCCGGCTACTTCGCTCAAAAGTACGTTGGCCACGCGGCGCGGATTGCGTGCTGTTTTCGCGGCAGTCTCGAAGCGGTCGGCGAACTCGCGCGAGGCGGTGAGCGTCTGCGCGTCCTGAGTGCTCAGCTCGTAGGCGGCGATCATGCGCGCGCGGCGCGCCTCGGGCAACTCCGGCATTCTTTCTCTGGTTATCGACAGGAGCTCGGGCGAAACGATCACTGGCGGCAGATCAGGCTCGGGAAAGTAGCGATAATCGTGGGCCTGTTCCTTGGAGCGCATCGAATATGTGCGGCCTTCGTCGGCATTCCACAGGCGCGTCTCCTGCACGATCTGGCCGCCGGATTCGATCACTTCCACCTGGCGCTCGATTTCGTATTCAAGCGCCATGCGAACGAAGCGGAAGCTATTGACGTTCTTGACCTCGACCTTGGTGCCGAATTTTTCCTGACCCCGCGGTCGGACGCTCACATTGGCATCGCAACGCAGCGAGCCTTCCTCCATGTTGCAGTCGGAGACTTCGGTATAAAGAAGGATTTCCTTAAGGCGCGTGAGGTATTCGAAGGCCTCATCGGGGGTGCGGATGTCTGGGTCGCTGACGATCTCGACCAGAGGCGTGCCGCAGCGATTGAGGTCGAGATAGGTGCGCGTGGCGGAATCGGAGAAACCTTCGTGAAGGCTCTTGCCGGCGTCCTCTTCCATGTGCACGCGGGTAATGCCGATCTTTTTTCTGCCGCCGTCCGCGGTGGGGACTTCGATCCGGCCATGCTCGGCCAGCGGCCTGTCGAATTGCGAAATCTGATAGCCCTTGGGCAGGTCGGGATAGAAGTAGTTTTTGCGGGCGAAGATGGAGCGCTGATTGACGCGGCAGTTAAGAGCCAGCGAGGCGAGCGTGGCGAACTCGACGGCCTTTTCGTTCAGAACGGGCAGGGCGCCGGGCAGGCCCAGGCAAACCGGGCAGACATTCGTATTGGGCTCGGAGCCGAAGCGGTTGGCGCAGCCGCAAAAAATCTTGGTGGCGGTGAGCAATTGCACGTGGACTTCGAGGCCGATGACGGGCTCGTACTTGGCCAGAACGCCTGAGGACAGTGCTGCAGAGGGCATGGTTTCATTTTAAGGCGGCTGGCAAGTTAGCGGGTGCGCCCCAGGCGGAACGCAAAGAGGCCGCTTTGGGGGGCGGCCTCTTTTTTGACGCAAAATGTACGAACTGCTGTTACTGAGGTTGCGCCGCAGCAACGGGCGGCGCCGCCGCCGGCTTCGGTTTGGGCGCGCTTTCTTTCTTGCTCGGGGCCAGAATGGCGTGAAGGATCGTGCCCTCCATACGAGGCATGAACTCCACGATGCCGGCGTCTCCAATGTCTTGAATGAGGCGGTTGATGATGGCGTAGCCCAGCTCGCGATGGGCCATTTGACGGCCGCGGAAGCGCAGGCTGGCCTTCACCTTGTCGCCGTCACCCAGAAAGCGGACAGCCTGGTTTTTCTTGGTCTGGTAGTCGTGCTCGTCGACCGTGACCGAGAACTTGACTTCCTTGATCGTGATGACCTTTTGCTTCTTGCGCGCGGCGCGCTCGCTCTTTTCTTTTTCGTAGAGAAAGCGGCCGTAATCCTGAATGCGGCAAACGGGAGGAATGGCTGTGGGCGAAACCTCTACCAGGTCGAGCCCTCGTTCACGCGCCATGCGGAGCGCATCGTAGGGCGGCAGGATGCCGAGCTGTTCGCCATTCTCATCTATGACGCGGACTTCACGGGCGCGAATCCGGTCGTTGATACGAATAAAGTTCTTGGCCGCTCGTTTATCGAATGCGATGGTACGCCTCCATTGCTATTCCTGCCGGTCTTGGAGTACCCGCGATGAACAGGGGCAGGAATGCAAGCTGAGTATATCACTGGCTCGGGTTCGTTGAACAAAGGAGTTACTGGTTTTCATCCGCCTCCATCCCGCCTTCGTTATCGACGCTCGCAATGCGTGCCCGGACCATTCGATTCGCAGCAAAAGTGCCTTCCAAATCGACTGGGAGAAAGTTCTCCGTGAGTGCGGCAGTACGGCCGCGGGAGGCAACCTCGGCGGGTGTGTGGAGCGTGGTGGCCGGGAGCGCGCGGCCAACGAAGCTGCGTCGATGGGCAAGCATCATTTCGGCGGCCAGAGCGCGGAGCCGGGCCATGCGCTCCGTTACGACGGCGGCAGGAACAGGACAGCTAGCGTGAAGAGCCCAACCTGGGGTTCCGGGGCGCGGCGAGAAAGGAAACAGGTGGAGATAGCCGAAGGGAAGTGAGCGCAGAAAGGCGAGCGTCTCCTCGAACTCAGAGTCGGACTCTCCGGGAAAGCCCACCATCACGTCGGCGCCGAGCGTCAGATCCGGTCCGGCAGCGCTGAGCAGCGCCTGGACCTTTGCCGCGTAGTGCCAGGGGCGGTAGCGGCGGAACATGCGGCGCAGCACGGCGTCCGAGCCGGACTGCAAAGGCAGATGAGCGTGGCGGCAGAGGCGGCGCCCTCCGTATTCGCGCATCAGGGCGATCAATTCGTCGTCCCAGTCCATCGGCTCTACGGAGCTCAGGCGCAGCCAGTCGAGCGAAGTGCATTCAAAAATGCGGCGGACGAGCGCGGCAAGCGAGAGCCCGCGGAAGCCGTCGGCAGCGTCGAGGTCGCGGCCCCAGCGGCCAAGGTCGTCGTTAGCGAGGTCGCGGCCCCAGCGGCCAAGGTTGATCCCGGAAAGGACCAGTTCCCTGCCCCCCGCGGCCACGAAGGTCTCCACCTGGCGAAGAACACTTCCCGCAGGCAGGCTCTTTGACGGGCCGCGCGTCAGGGGAATGACGCAGAAGGAGCAGCGGTTCGAGCAGCCCTCCTGAATTTTCAGGTTGGGGCGAGTCTGCGTGCCGGGAACGAGCGAGTAGGGTTGTAACGCCGGCTTCCTAGCCGGCTGTACTGGCGGCATCCCTGCCGCCAGAAACGGGTGCCGGATGCCGAGCGGCGCCTCTTCTAGGAACGAATGGGCGAAGCGGTCGTCGGCCCAGATCACCTGCGCCACCTGCGGTGGGGCCACTGCGCCTTGCGGCGCTTGAGCTGGGTGCAACCCGCTGCTTCCATGCGGGGAGGGCTCTGCGCCTTGCGGCGCGGGAGTGATGCTGACGAGCTCACCGGCCGCATCGGGCCGGAATCCGCGACGGCGCTCAACGGGAGATTCGATGAGGCCCAAGGCAATCCCCGGCGCGAGGGCCTTGTGGCTGTTGCCCACCACGGCGCGGACGCCGGGCAGCGAGGCCACCTCCTGGGGCGCGCGCTGGGCATAGCAGCCGGTGACGACGATGCGGGCCTCTGGATTCAGGCGGTGAGCGCGGCGGATGAAGGCCCGCGCGGCGCGGTCGGCTTCGGCCGTCACGCTGCACGTGTTCACGACAACCAGTTCCGCCGCGCGCGCATCGGATTCCACGAGCCCGGCCCCGCGCAGACGGGCACTCAGCGCCTCGCCATCGGCGCGGGCAGCTCTGCATCCGAAATGCTCGACGTGAAACCCCGGCATGGATTCAGTTTAGAAGAGCAGGGACTGAGGGACGAGAAAATAGGGACGAGGGAATAGGGAACAGGGAATAGGGAATAGGGAATAGGGAATAGGGAATTGGGAAGAGGGAATAGGGAAGAGGGAAGAGGGAATAGGGCAGCACAGTTGCACAGTCGCACAGAAACTGTGCAACTGTGCAGATTTTTGCTATAAGTCACTGATTTTATTGAGTCGAGGTGGCTGCACAGTTACACTGCCCAAAAATTGAACTCGCGAAGTGCAAGCCTGGAGCGGCGATTTCGAATCGTGTTTCGGGGTACTGTGAAGAAAAACAGGGATCAGGGAACAGGGATCAGGGATCAGAGGAAGTCCGGGGGCCGCAAGAACAGGGAATAGGGAATAGGGAATAGGGATCAAGGAGGGATCGGGGATCAGAGGAAATCCGGGGGCCGAGTTGTAGGCAGTGGGCATATTTGGCTCTATTGAGATTGTGCGCTAAAGAGGAGAAATTTTACGCAAGCTCTTAGCTGTTAGCTATTAGCTCTTAGCTTGTTCATGGCGGGGTGGGCGGGGCTGGAAGATCAGCAAGTTAGCGGGTCAGCAAGTTGGCGAGTTGGCGGGGCTGGCGGGTTGGCGGCGTCAGCGATGGAGGGCCCCGCCGAAGCGAACGGGAAATGCCGCAGCATCCGGACAGCGAAAGCTGCAATGGCCTCAGGAAAGCTCGCGCGATGCCGACTTTTGGAGAGTCATTTCGTTCCGGCCGTTAAGAGGAGACCTAGGTCATCCGTTCTCCCCGGTCCCCGATTGCGAGGGACCGGGGGCACGCTCGGCTGAGTGATCTGTCTCTGAGATCGTGGCCACCCGCCCATTGTGCGCCGGGAGCGGGTAATTTTCTGCAAGGGGCACACCTGCCGGGGAACATCCCGTCTGTCCCCAGGTTTCGTCTGTCCCCAGGTTTCAGGTTTCCCAGGTTTCAGGTTTCAGGTTTCAGGTTTCCCAGGTTTCAGGTTTCAGGTTTCTCCAGGTTTCTTGATCCAAGTTCAGCCAGAAATGTGGTATACAAAGATGAGTGTTAGCGGCCTCGTCCCTTCCCCAAGGGCCCCCTCAGGACGGCCGCTCAGAACAGATCCCTTCAGATAGAAAACGTTTTTGGCGAGCGATCTCAATCCAGGAGTCGCACCATGCCCCTTCTTCCCCTGTCTGTTTCCAGCCGTTCCGTTCGTCTATTTGCGCACCGAATTCCGCGAGCGCTGCTCCTGCGCGAGTCTCGCGCGGCGGCGATCGCAACGGCCGCTCAACCGCTGCGGAGGCGAGCGCTGAGGGGGGTCCCCGCGTATACACTCTGGATCGGTATCCTCATGGCCATCCTTATCGGTATCGCCGGGGACCGTGAGGGGCGCGCGCAAAGCAGGACGGGCACAGATTTGGCCTACCTCGCCAAAGTCCTAAACTTGAGGATTAGCAACGATTGCGGCCAATATCCCCCAACAGGTGGCGAAAACTCTAAGGGCCTAAATCAATTGGAATGGATGGACTGCGCCACCGAAGTCAGGGCCCAATTGGCAGAAGGCCTAGGCCTGGCGTTGGGCTCTGATTCTTCGCTTGTTCTCTTGAATCGACAACGGGCGCCTTTGAGTGGGTCAACTCCGCTGCGGCGCTCTTCGGCGGAGTCAGCCCCGCAAGCAGACCCACCCTTCGCCTATACCCTGAATTCGAGCACGCCTGGCCTCCCCTTCCTCGGCAACAGGCTTGTCGTGTTCAGCTTTGTAATCAACGCCGCCAGTCTTGCCGACGCTACGGCCGAGTACTCGGCGGGACTTGCCCGCCAATCCAATTGCAGTCTTGATGAGGACCTCATCGATCCGTACGCTGCCACGCCGAACGCGGCTAACATCACATCGCTCACAGGCGCGCAAGATTATTTCCACCAGTTGTCGGGATTGACGACCACCCCGGACGTCTTCGCCAATGGCTGTACCCCTCAGGTGCTCGGACTGCCCGCTAGCAACAACATTCTCCTGCTTGGTCAGACCTCAGATGGCGCTGCCATCAACGCCGAACTGGCCGACAACGGGCTCTTTGTTACGATCGCCGACCCCACGACCAATACGTTTACAACGACCCAGATCACCACCGGCTCAGACCCCGGAGCCTTCTACGCGGCAAGCCTCCGCAGCAACGGAATCATGGACCTTGTGGAGACAGGACTCACCGATCCGGTTACGCAGCAGCCAGCTACGGCCGTCCTGCTTGGTAACGGCGATGGGACCTTCAAGACGCCGGTTTACTACGACGTGTCTGCCAACAGCTTCTCGCTTGGAGCCGGCTTCACCGTCGATGACGTCAATGGTGATGGCATTCCCGATATCGTGGTGCTCAACGGCACCATCGGGGTTTACAACGGCACCGTGCTTCCGGTCACCGGCACCGTGACGACTCTCATCGGTAAAGGCGACGGGACTTTTACCATCGGGCCGGTCTCGAACCTTACCTGGACCGATTCTCTGCAGGTTCTCACCGGCGTCTTCAAGACAGGAGATGTGAAGGACCTGCTGGTTGGCGGCACGGTTCTCTTCGGCGCGGGCGACGGCTCCTTCACCCAGGGCCCCACCAACAATGCGCTGGCAATGCTAAGTGTCGACACCGCCGCAGCCGGCGGCAATGCGGTCGGTAGCTTCAGAAACAATGGCAAGCTCGACGTGGCCGCAACTGTGCCGGGATTTGTCTCCATCTTCTATGGCAATGGCGACGGAACCTTTCAAACTGGCCCGAGCTACGCGGCGCTGCCTGACTTTATGCAGGTGACCATCACCGACATCGACGGCGATGGTAATCCGGATATCGTCCTCGGAACGAGCTCGGGGGGAGTGTTCCTGGAAGGGGGCTACGATACGTTGGCCCCCGAGTACCAAATCCTGATGGGACGGGGGGACGGCACCTTTGCCGACTCGCCTGTCTACACTCTGGGGTCCTACGGCGTCCCGGCCAGCTCAAACCTCGGTCAGCTGGAAATTGCCAGTGCGGACTTCAATGGCGATGACGAGACCGATGTGCTGGTGTTCAACAGGAGCAACGGCATCACGACCAACTCGCTGCTGATGCTGCCGGGCGATGGCACTGGAGCATTGGGCACAGCCGTCGCAAGCCCCATCGACATCGCACCGGTGATGCTCGTGGCCGCAAAGATGAACCACGACACGCTGGCGGATGCGGTGCTTGTGGGTAACGGACAAACCGCGAACCCGCAATTGTCCGTGCTCTTCAACCAGGGCAATGGGACATTTGCCGGCGAGCAGGATTACTCCCTGGCCGGCACTCCCGTCAGCCTTGCGGTGGGCGATTTCAATGGCGATGGTATCCCGGACGTCGCGGTGGGCGAGAGCGGACAGGGAGTCTTCGTGCTTTTCGGTCAATCCGACGGCACGCTTGGTACACCCGTGCAGGTTGACACTTCTGCCAGCCCCATCGGCCTTGCTGCCGGCAGCCTGACCACCGACGGCCGAACCGACCTGGTTGTAGCTGACCAGGCCACCGGCACCCTGCATGTTTACCTTGGCAACGCCAACGATACCTTCACGTCCAAAACCGCGCCCACAACCGGCGCAACCAACCTCAGCGTGGCCGCGCTCGGCGACCTCAACAACAGCGGCAAGCTCGATCTGATCGTCGCCGGGTTCATCCCCGGCAGCGGCGGGAACCCGAATGTCTCCAACGTCTACACCTTCCTCGGCAACGGCGACGGCACCTTCCAGGCCGCCAATACGCTTGCGCTCGCGAGCAACGACATCGGCGTCACGTCGATGGCGCTTGCCGACTTTAACAACAGCGGTAATCTGGGCGTGGTCGTTGGCAACCCCGACGACTTCACCGAGGTGTTGCTCGGCAATGGCGACGGAACCCTCGTGGACACGGCTCTGGCCTTGGGCCAGCGGTCCGCCACTGTAGCCGCCGCCGACCTGCTCGGCAACGGCTATCCCGAGATATTGGTTGGTGCAAGCGATACAGATGGCCAGGGCGACAGTCTGATTGTGTTTCAAAATCAGCCCACCGGTTGGGCCACGGCCCTCGCCACGCCCACCGTCACCGTCACTCCGTCTCCATCCAGCATTACCACTGCGCAGTCGACCATGGTCACCGTAACCGTCAGCGGCGGAGCGGTCAATCCGACACCCACCGGCTCGGTGATATTGAGCAGCGGCGCCTACACCTCCGCGGCCACTCCGCTGACCGGCGGCAGCGCCGTCATCACCGTGCCCGGCAGCTCGCTCGCCGTCGCCACCGATACGCTCACGGCCACCTACACACCCGACTCCACCAGCGCCTCCGTATACAACTCCGCAATGGGAACGAACACGGTCACGGTCACGGTCACCGCTGCTCCCAGCTTCACGCTCTCCAACAGCGGCAACATCAGTTTCGAAGCCAGCGCCACCACCGGCGACACGGCCACTATCACCGTGACGCCCGCGAATGGCTTTACCGGCGCAGTCAATCTCACCTGCGCTGTCACTACGACTCCCGCGAACCCCACCAGCCCGGCGACCTGCTCGGTCACGCCCTCTGTCACCATCACCGACGCTTCCTCACAAAACGCCACGCTCACCGTCACCACCGCCACGACCACAACCGCGGGAGCCTACACAGTCACGGTCACGGGAACCTCTGACGCGATCATGATGCCAACCATCGTGACTGCCAATGTCACAGCCTACGTTGCGCCAACCTTCACATTGACCAATAGCGGCGCCGTCACCATCAGCTCACCCGGCGCCACCACCGGCAACACCGCGACAATCACCGTAACGCCTAGCGGAGGATTCACCGGCGACGTGACTCTGACCGCAACCCTCGCGTCCAGCCCATCCGGGGCCTCGGACCTGCCCACCTTCAGCTTCGGCACAACATCCCCGGTCGACATCATCGGCATCGCGGCCGGAACAGGCACGCTCACCGTCACCACCACGGCGGCAACCACCGTGGCCCTGGTCCGTCCCAACACGCGCAGTGCTCCCTGGTACGCAGCCGGGGGCGCTACTTTGGCCTGTCTCATTTTCTTCGGAATTCCCGCACGCCGTCGGCGCTGGCGGTCGATGGTCGGCATGTTCATGCTGCTGGCATTAGTCGCCATGGGTCTCGTAAGTTGCGTTCGCAAGAGCAGCAAATCCGGGACAACAACGGGCAACTACACCATCACCGTAACCGGCACTTCAGGATCGATCATGCAGACGACCACGGTTTCCCTCACCGTGAATTAGGGTCGACGAGCCTCAGCGGCTGGATTCCGTGTCCCAGTTTTGGATTCCAGTCGGTTGGTCGGCTACTCGTCAGGGGTCAGAGATCAGAGATCAGAGAACAGGAGTCAGGGGTCAGGGGTCAGGGAATAGGGAATAGGGCCTCTATGTGCGCTTGCGGAGGGCGTGCTCGACGACGCGGAGCATGTCGGCTTCGGGGGCGGGTTTGCCGGTCCAGATTTCGAATTGGCGGGCGCCCTGCTGCACGAACATCTCAACGCCGCTGATGACGGGAATGCCGCGCGAGCGCGCGAGCTTGAGCAGCGGTGTCTCCATGGGGTTGTAGACGAGGTCGAAGACGAGGCCGGCGTTCAACTCGTTCTCTTCGATGGGGAGGGCCTGTTTGGAGCCTTCCATGCCGCAAGGAGTGGAGTTGATGAGGACGTCGAATTTCTGTTTGGCGAGCTGGTCGTGCTTGAGGGACTTGACCTTGGCCTTGCGCGCGAGCGCGACGGCGTTCTCATGCGTGCGGTTGACGATGAAGACCTCGGCGCCCTCACCGGCCAGGCCGAAGACGGCGGCACGAGCGGCTCCGCCAGCGCCGAGGACGCAGATGCGCGCGCCCGGAATGCGGATGCGCCGCTCGAGCGGGCGGAGAACGCCGGCGACGTCGGTATTGAAGCCGTAGAGCTTGCCGTCGGCGCCGGTGCGCAGCGTGTTGCATGCGCCGATGCGGGCGGTGAGCGGGTCCATGTTGGCCAGGTGCGGCAGCACTTCCTGCTTGAGCGGCATGGTGACGGCGACGCCGCTGAGCGGCAGCTCGCGAACGAGCGTGAGCAGATCGTCGAGCACGCGGACCTTGAGCGGCAGCATGACCGCATTCACGTTTTCGCGGCGGAAGGCCATGGAGTGAATGAGCGGCGAGAGCGAGTGGGCGATGGGATTGCCGGCCACTCCGAAGATGCGCGTGGCCTGGTCAAGATGCTCGATGCGATAGAGGTCGCGCAGGGTGCGGGCCGAGACCTGGCCGGGGGCAGTTTCCTGACCCTCGCCGGAGGAGGCAAAGGTGAAGGCCCCGCCGGCACGCGGGCCCAGGACGCGGCTTACGAGGCCCTCCTCGCCCATGGCGATGCCGACCACGCGGGTGGTGAGGGAGAGATCCTCAACCAGCTTGAGCACGGCGAGATTGTCAGTGAGCTTGCGCGCGGTGGAGACCAGTTTTACAAAGTCCGGCTCGAAGGCGGCAATACGGGCGGCAGCCTCGTCGAGGCCCTTGGTGCGAGCATAATCGTGATAGCTGATGAGCAGCGCGGTGGATGAGGAGCGCAGGGCGGCGCGGAAGCGGGCCATTTGCGCGGGGCGGAGTTGCTCGGCCGACTCCACCTCGAGATCGACGATCTGGCAGCCAGCCTCGGCGGCCTTGAGCAGGATGTCGAGCTCGGCGGCTACGGGCGAGGTGAAGTTGCCGCCGTTTTCCTTGCGCCTGCAGGTGGCGATGACGGTAACGTCGCGGTTGCGGCTCAGGAATTGCCCGAGAGCAGGCAAGACCGCAGCCGGTTTGGGGAGGGAATCAAGCCGGAGCTCGAGAAACTTCCACTCGTCCGAAGCGGCCTGAGCGCGCTCGAGCAGCTCGGCCGGCGAGGCCCCCTGGACGGCTACGCAGAGCTTGCCGACACGCAACCGCGGCCCGGCCGGCAGAGCGGCAGGCGCCGGAGACGCGTTTGTGGAAGCGGCGTACGCCATAACCCTTTATTTGACGCATCTTAAAGGGGATTGCCGCAGGATGCAACAGAATTGAGATAGCGAGTCAGCAAGTTAGCAACTCGGCAAGTCAGCAAGTTAGCTCCAGGGTGAGTTGACCGTGGCGGTTTCCCAGGTCTCAAAATCGAGACCTGGGGCACCCACTGATTGGACGTTTGAGGCCGAGGAGCCGTTGATCAGCGGGAATGCGCAAGCCGGGTTGGTGTGGCAAGCTGGATTCTGGAGGATTTCCCCACGATGCGAAGCGAGAAAGTTGAAGTAACCACCCGGAATTCACACGTTTGGGAGGCGGGTGGCGCTGCGAGCGCTGAGGCTCTCAGCGCCTGGGTAGGGGCGCGGTTGCAGGCCCACGAAGAAGCTCTTGAGGCGCTGGTGGCCGTGCATGGACCGCGCAACCTGAAGAATACACTGCGCTTCTACGACCTGGCCGTGGAGCAGTTGAACCTGGCCGGCGCGCAGGCAGGGATTCTGAACTCCGTGGCGGCTGACAAAGCGGTCCGCGACCAGGCCCAGGCGGAGGCTCAAAGGGTGGCCGTGGCTGCCAGCGCGCTGAGCCTGAACCGTGACGTGTACGAGGCGCTGGTGGCGATGGATCCGGGAGACGCGAGCGCAGCCACGCGGCATTACGTGGAGCGCACGCTGCTGAGCTATCGGCTGGCCGGCGTTGACAAGGACCAGGCGACACGGGAGCGCATCCATGGCCTGCAGGAAAAGGCGACACGGCTTTCGCTCGAGTTCAGCCGGAACATTCAGGAAGGGGCGAAGACGATCACGGCGACGCGTGAGGAGCTGAAGGGGCTGCCGGAGGATTACATAGCGCGGCATCCGGCGGACGCAGAGGGACGAGTGACGATCTCCACCGACCCGCCCGAGATGCAGCCGGTGATGACGTTCGCCGCGAACGCCCACCTGCGCCAGCGGATGTTCCTGGCCTATAACACTCGCGCCTACCCCGATAACCGGCAGATTCTTATGGACCTGCTGGCGACCCGGCAGGAGATTGCCTCGATCCTGGGCTTCCGCAGCTGGGCCGACCTGGCCACAGCCGACCAGATGATGGGCTCGGCGGCCAATGTGCGCGCATTCCTGAGCAGGTTGAACGAAGCCAGCCGGGAGGGCGCCCGCCAGGAGCACGAAATGGTGCTGGGTTTCGCGCGCATGCGGCAGCCGGGATTGGAAGCTATCGACGTCACCGGACGGGGTTACTGGTACGAGCAGTTCAGGCGCGCAAAGCTTGATTTCGACTCGCAGTCGGTGCGGCCTTACTTCCCTTATAAACGGGTCGAAGAGGGGGTCCTCAAGACGGCGGAGCGGCTGTTTCAGGTGGAGTTTCGGCGGTCGAACGCCGAGGCGTGGCACGCGGACGTTTCAGTCTTCGACGTTTACGACAGCGGCCAGGTGGCAGGGCGTTTTTACCTGGACATGCACCCGCGGGAGGGCAAAGACAAGTGGTTCTCGGCGGCTCCTGTGGTAACGGGGGTGCGCGGCCGCGCGCTGCCTGAGGCGGCCCTGATCTGCAATTTTCCGAGGCCGAGTACGACTGATCCGGGGCTCCTTCAGTATTCCGACGTGGTGACTTTCTTCCACGAGTTCGGCCATTTGATGCATGCGATTCTTGGCGGCCGGACGGAGTGGGCCGGAATTTCGGGATTCGCCACGGAGGGCGACTTCATCGAGGTTCCGTCGCAAATGCTCGAAGAGTTTTTCCGGGACGAGCGGCTGTTGCAGTCGTTTGCGCGGCACTATCAGACTGGCGAGGTGCTGCCCTCGGGGCTGATCCAAACCCTGAAGCGCGCCAGTTCGTTTGGCCGGGCCGATTGGGTGCGCTCGCAACTCTACTACACAACGCTGTCGCTCGATTTGCACGATCAGGACCCGGCGGGGATCGATCTCGACGAGATCGCACGGCGGCTCTACGAGGGGCTGCAACCGTGGACCTGGCTCGAGGGCAACCGCATGTATGCGAGCTTCGGCCACCTCACCGGCTATTCGTCGAACTACTACACCTACGCCTTCGACAAGGTGATCGCGCTGGACTTCTTTGCGCAATTCGATCCGGCGGACCTGCTCGGGTGCGAGGCCGCGGGGCGCTACCGCAAGGCGGTTCTGGAACAGGGCGGCTCGAAGCCGGGCCGCGAGATGGTGCGCGATTTTCTGGGCCGGGACGAGGAGTTTAAGCCGTTCTCGCGATGGCTGAACGAGGAGTTTGAAGGGCAGCCCGTCGAGCGGTAGCGCGAACAGGATCAAAGCGTCGCTGGTGCAGTTCGCTCCTGTGAGGACCGTAACGCGCGTGATTAGAAATCTTGCGCGGCTGAAATGACCGGCATCCTTTCCGACAAGGGGACATCTACTAAGTAGTTAGCAAGGGCTTCCCAGCTCCTTCCAGAAACGGTTTCCCCTCCCTCCATACTGCCTCTCAATTGGGCTCGCCAAAAGGCGGGCCCGATATTTTTTGGGGAGAAGAGCGCGGTCAAAACAAGAGCACCAGACTGAATGGCGAGTCTGCTTTGAAGCATGTGAGCAATCACCTTGCCAGATTTTGCTCAGGGCTTTGCAGGGTTAATCCTACACCGCCAAATTTTAGCTTCTTTTTGGAGAAAGTTGGAAAAAGAAGAGTATGGGTAACCGCAAGGTAAGATTGGGTTTGCTGGGAAAAGCGCGCAAGCGAGAATTGATCTGCAAAATTTTTTTGATGCGCACGCATCCTTTCCATTGAGGGAGCATCTATACAAGTAATTAGCAGAGGCTTCCCCAAGTGGTTCCTTCCAGAACGGTTTCCCCTCTTCTTGAAGGTCCGTGAGGACCTCATCCCCCCAAATCTCCCTGGACTCCCTCCAGATTCTGCCTCTCAAGCGGGCTCGCCGGAAGGCGAGCCCAATGCTTTTCTGGGACTCCGACGACACGGGTCGCCTCGCCCCCTAGGATTTTCCCGAGGTGTCTCGTTTTTTTAATCACGGTATGATTCAGGTAATTACAGGGACCCGCAGAAAGTCGTTCCCACCCAGCAAGGCATCAATCATGGCTTCCCCTCGGCCGACGTCCGTGAGGATGTAAGCTCTTTTAAGCCCTTCACAATCAGGTCCCTCAAGCGGGCTCGCCGGAAGGCGAGCCCATTGCTTTTCTATTCTTCATTTTCGCCCGGGCTTCCTTGACCCAAGCCCATGGTCCCCCCCAAATGGGTTACTTTTTTCGGAGGATTTTTCTTGGTTCCCGGCGCGTTATTCTACTCGAACCTTGTAGAAGCTTGCGCACGTTGTTTCTCCTCCAAGTACGGGACCCCTCTGCTTTGAACGCCCGAGAGGGCACGGCCTCAAGAACTCTTCTGAATTCCCCTTCAAATCAAGCCTCTCAAGCGGGCTCGCCGGAAGGCGAGCCCCATTTGTTTTTCGTGGATCCCATCTTTGCCCCGCGCAGCGATAGGTGCGCATGATGATTGCCGCTACGAGGCAGGCTGCGCAGCCGCACTAAAATCGAAAGCAGCATGGGCTTTCCGCGTCAATCGCCAGAGGAGTTGCAGAGGAAATGCGAGCCGCCGCGCATCGCCGCAAACGGCGTTGCCTGGCTGCCGATAGCCGGGTGGAGATTTCCGTGGCTCTGGGCCGGATTCAGCACTAGGAGGCAGGGACTGAGCCGGGCCTGGTCGATCCCCATTGACGATGACCTGTCGCCGGGGACCCGGCGCCATGAGGCGCCGGGGGAGCTGAACCTGGGGCTGAACCCGGAGGAAGACGCGGAGACCACCTTCGCCAATAGAAGGCTTTTCGCTGAAGCCGTGACCGGGGATGCGAAGACTCCACTCGTCGCTTTGCGGCAGATTCACTCCAAGCACGTTGTGATGGCCACTGGGAAGTGGAAAGACGATGGCCGGCCCCCGAAGGGAGACGGACTTCTCACGCGGCAACCGGGCCTGCTGCTGGCGATCCAGACGGCGGATTGCATTCCGGTGCTGGTGGCCGACAAGCGAAACCGGGCCGTGGCAGCCTTCCATGCCGGATGGCGGGGGACGGTAAAGCGAATCGTTGAGGCGGGCATCGGCCGGATGCGGCTGGAATTCGGCTCGCGGCCTGAGGATCTGGTGGCCGCGATCGGGCCTGGCATCGGCGCCTGCTGTTACGCCGTCGGCGAAGAGGTTGTTTGGGAGTTCGAGTCGCAGTTTGCCTATGCGCAGGAGCTCTTTCATGAGGTGTACGACACGGACCCAGTGCGGCGGAAGTATCCGATGCTCTTTTTGACGCAGCGCGCGCCGGGGCACTCGCCAATTGGGCCGAGCCTGCACCTGGATCTGGCGGAAGCGAACCGGCGCCAGCTTTTGGATGCGGGGTTGAGGGCGCGCTCCATTCGGATTGTTGGCGGTTGTACGGCCTGCCAGCCGGAGCTGTTCTTTTCGCATCGGGGATCGCAGGGACATGCGGGGCGGATGATGGGGGTGATTGGGGTGCGGGCGGGTTCAAGCAGTAGAAATGAAGGCCGGGCCTAAAGGCCCCGCATTGAATCTCCCCTCTTCAGGGGCCTGAAGACCCCTGCTCCCTCCCAAGCCCCTGCTCCCTCCTCCGGGCTCGTGCTCGCTTCGGGGCTGCCCACTAGATGGGGTAGCGCTCGGCTGCGATGGCTTCGCGCGCCACGGTGCGGCTGAGAGCAACTGAATCGGCGGGCGTGAAGCGGGCCAGCCGGCGCAGGATGGCAAGCTGGGTTGTGAGTTCGTCGCCTGTGCCGCAGGCGGCCAGGATGCGGCGCGCCGCCTGCTCGGCACGCGGGAGGCTTTCATCGGCCAGCAGGCCTGTCATGGCTGCCGCAACGCGGGCCGTCGATCGGCCGGCGGCCGCGAGCTTTTGCGCACGCAACAGAGCTGACTCGAACGCGTACACCTCCGTGACGATATCGGCCAGGTCGGCCATGACTTCCTGCTCGTCAGGGAGCGACGTCATAAAGCGCTGGCCGGCGACACCGGCGGCAAAGAGCGCGATCTTTTTGAGCGAAGCCATGATTCCGGTCTCGCGCGCGAGCGGGCTCGCCTCTTCATTCGCGAAAGAGAGGGAAGGCGGCTGCATGACCTCGTTCATGGTGCGGCGGATGGCGGCCTGCAGAGGTAACTTGCCGGCGGCAGCGCGCTTGATGAGCCAGCCGGATAGCAAAAGCCGGTTGATTTCGTTGGTGCCCTCGAAGATGCGGTTAATGCGGGCGTCGCGGTAGTAACGCTCGGCCGGGTAGTCCTCGACAAAGCCGTAGCCGCCCATGGTGGCCATCAACTCGTCGACGACGTAGCCGAGCATCTCAGAGCCGTAGACCTTGAGGATGGAGCACTCGGCGACATACTCCCCGATGCGCTGCTGGGTTTCGCGCGGCGAGGCGGTCTCGCCCCCTTCGATCTGCGCCAGGCTCGCGTCAATCATGGCGACGGTGCGGTAGACCATGCTTTCGGCGGCATAGAGGCGCGCCGCGGAGCTGGAGATTTTGCGCTGGATGAGGCCGAACTCCGCGATGGGCTTGCCGAAGGCGCGGCGTTCGCCGGCATAGCGGATCATCTGGGCAAGCACCTGACGGGCCGCGCCCACACAGGAGGAACCGATCTTGAAGCGGCCCATGTTGAGGGCCGTAAAGGCGATGCGATGGCCCTGGCCGGCTTCTCCAAGCAGGTTCTCGACCGGCACTTTGCAATCCTGGAGCAGAAGCGGACAGGTGGAAGAGCCACGAATGCCCATTTTGTGCTCTTCGGCGCCCACGCTGAGGCCCGGCGCGGTGCGCTCGACGAGAAATGCCGTGAACTTCTCGCCGTCAATCTTGGCGAAGACCGTGTAGAGGTCGGCGATGCCGCCGTTGGTCAGCCAGTGCTTTTCGCCGTTGAGGATGTAGTGGCGTCCGTCGGGCGAAAGTGTGGCGCGGGCGCGGATGTTCATGGCGTCGGAGCCCGAGGTGGATTCGGAAAGGCTGTAGGCGCTGATCCACTCACAGGAGGCGAGCTTAGGCAGATAGCGGCGCTTCTGGTCTTCAGTGCCGTACCACAGGAGCGGGAGCGAGGCGATGCCGATCTGGCAGGCAAAAGCCACGGAAAAGCTGGCCAGCGCCGCGATGTGGTCCGTGATCAGCGTGGAGGCGACTTTGTCCATCCCCATGCCGCCGTACTCTTCGGGGATATTGACACCGGCAAAGCCCAGTTCGGCGGCCTTGCGCATGAGCGCGCGGAGGGCGTCGGGCTGCTTGGCCTCGACGGCGTCGACCGCGGGCAAAATCTCCTCGCGCGCGAAGCGGGCGGCAGTGGCGGCGATCTGGCGCTGCTCCTCGTTGAGGTCTTCAGGAGTGAAGATCTCAGAGGGCGTGCGTTCTTCGAGGAGAAAACTGCCGCCGGCGGCGGCGAGGACGGGGGAAGCGGCGAGAGTGGTCATGACCCTCCTGGGTGCGCCTACGTCTAGTTGATTCAAAAGCCCCCAAAAAGGAGCCAAAACCCTCGCTCGCCCTCGATGCGAGGAAGATTTTGTTTTCTCCCGGTATCACGCAGGGAAGGAAATTGCGTCTAAGTCAAGTAGTCCTCAAAGGAAAGAAGCGCCCGGGCCCCACGTGAGTTGGGCGGAGTCAGAGATCCACAGAGCGAAGAGCCTCCCGATCAAATTGCGTGAATACTGGAGAATCTGGAATGGAAACGATTGCGATGGGGAAATATGGAGCCATCGTAGTTCCCAATAGGCTCCGCAAGCGCTACAGGCTCGAAGACGGTACTCCGATTCAGTTGGAGGAACTGGAGGACGGGATTGTCATTCGGCCGATCGCGACGACTATGGCCAAGACCGAGCGCCTGGCCCAACTCCTGATAAACAATGTGCTGACGGAAGAAGGCTACCTGGAGGCGCGGAGGTGCGTGGGAGAAACGATGATCGATCCGGATTCCGTTGAACGCCTCCCGTTGCAGACTGAGGGAGAAGAATCGCTTCCGCCCCAACCCCGTTTCTCTTGTGAAACCGCCCAAGCCCGGCGGGCGGAAGGGTCTGGCAGCCTCGGACCAGACCTCGTACGGCATCTGCAGGAGCCGGCCCAACGCTGGTTCAGGCGGCTGCGGCCCAGGCGGATCACGTAGTTTCGGAAGCGGCGCTTGAGCTTGCGCCCGATGCGTCCGCACTCTTTTCGAAGCCGGTCGAAGCGCCCATCGCGTACAATTTTGTTATCCCCGCCGAGGAGGGTTTTCCTGTCTGCCGCGCTCTCATTCTGTCTGAATTCCGCAACAGGCCTGCTGAAAGGGCTGCCATTGCGCGCGACCGCGCTGGCTGACTTTCTCTCCTCAAACACACTGCGCCATTACCTCAAGCAGCAGTACGCCGATACGACATTCAAGGGCCTCTACCACTGGAACATCTTCGATGCCGCGATGCTGATTCCCTACTTCGCGGTGATGATCGTGCTGGCCCTTTACGGCGTGCACCGCTACACGCTGTGCTACTGGTACTTCAAATACAAGAAGAATTACGACCCCAACCCGCCACGGCAGTTTGACGAGCTGCCTACGGTGACGGTGCAACTGCCCATTTTCAACGAGCAGTTCGTCATTGACCGGCTGATTGAAGCCGTATGCGCGATGGAGTACCCCAGGGACAGGCTGGAGATCCAGGTTTTGGACGACTCGACCGACGAGACGCAGGCCGTGGCGTTGGGGATCGTTGAGCGGTACGCGGCACTGGGTCATCCGATTGTATACATCCACCGCACCAACCGGCACGGCTACAAGGCCGGCGCGCTCGATGAGGGACTGAAGGTGGCCAAGGGCGAATTCGTGGCCATTTTCGACGCCGATTTCGTGCCCCCGGCGGACTGGCTGATGCGGGTGATCCATCATTTTAGCGAGCCGGAGATCGGCATGGTCCAGACGCGCTGGACCCACCTGAACCGCGACTACAGCATGCTGACCCAGATCGAGGCCATCCTGCTGGATGGCCATTTTGTGCTGGAGCACGGCGCGCGCGCCCGCACAGGAGATTTCTTCAATTTCAACGGAACAGCCGGAATGTGGCGACGCCCGGCGATCACGGACGGCGGCGGCTGGCAGCACGACACTCTCACCGAGGATACGGACCTCAGCTACCGCTCGCAGATGGCGGGCTGGAAGTTCAAGTACCTGCCCGAAGTCGAGTGCCCCTCCGAGCTGCCCATCGAGATGACGGCGTTTAAAACGCAGCAGGCGCGCTGGGCCAAGGGGCTGATCCAGACCAGCATCAAGATTTTGCCGAAGATCTTCCGCTCGGATGTGCCGAAGCGCATCAAGATCGAGGCCGTCTACCACCTGACAGCCAACCTGAGCTATCCGTTGATGATCATCATGTCGGCGCTGCTGATTCCAGCCATGGTCTGCCGCTTTTATCAGGGCTGGTTCCAAATGCTGCTGATCGATTTTCCGCTCTTCACGGCCTCATCGTTTTCCATCGCCGTTTTTTATCTTGCCAGCCAGCGCGAGATCTTCCCGAAGACCTGGAAGAAGACCTTCTTGTACCTTCCTTTTCTGATGGCCCTGGGCATCGGCCTCACGGTGACCAACACCAAAGCCGTGATGGAAGCGCTGTTCGGCATCAAGAGCGCGTTTGTGCGCACGCCCAAGTTCGCCGTAGCCAAGAAGGGCGAGAAATCGCAGGCGGCGAAGTACCGGAAGCGGCTGATTCTGGCTCCCTGGATCGAGCTGCTGCTGGGTTGCTACTTCATGCTGGCCATCGTCTACACCTTCTCGAATCACAACTACTTCACCGCGCCGTTCCTGATTTTGTTCGTGATCGGCTACTGGTATACGGGGCTGATGAGCCTGCTGCAGGGGCGGTTCGAGCGCTGGCGCTCGGGCGTGAACACCGAGGAATCGAGCCCGAAGCCGTTCCCGGTGGGGGTGTGAGGCGGGCGCAGCCGCGAGGGCGCGGAAGCTTTTGCGCCATTGTTTTTGACCGAATCCGGGCTACAATCTTGCTGAGGCATGATGCCGACCAACGCTGAAAAGGTCCAAGCCGCGCTGGAGAAGCTTGCTCCGACCCAGGAGAAGGTCGACGAGGCTGTGCGCGCCGCCGTGGAAGTTGCCCATCCTTCCCGTGTGATCCTCTTTGGCTCCTGGGCGCGCGGCGAAGCGAAGTGGGACAGCGACCTCGATATGGCCGTTTTGATGCCGGATTCGTTCCTCGACCACTTGGGCGAAATCCACCGCCAGGTTCGGGCCAAGCTGATTGAGATTCCTATGACCATCGACCTCGTCGTAACTACCGAGGGCACTGCCACCCAGTTCCTTGGTTCCATCAATTCCGTCTACCACCGCATCCTGACCCAAGGCCAGATCGCTTATGAGCAAGACTCAGCCCACGCAGGCGCAGATTCTTCTTGTCAAGGCCGCTGAAGACGAGCAGGCTCTTGCTCTCGGCGCGTCTGACTTCTCGGACTCGATCCTCGGTTTTCACGCCCAGCAGGCGGTCGAGAAGCTCATCAAGGCATTGCTCGCACAGTTGAATGTCCCTTTCGAACTGACGCACAACCTGGGGCGGCTTCAGACTGCGCTTGCGTCGGCCGGAGAGTGCTTGCCCGCTACGCCAATTCCGCTCGACCAGCTCACCGATTTTGCCGTCGTGTATCGATACGATCTGCTTTTTCAGTTTGCATCACCGGATGCGGCCGAGCTCATAGAGACCGTCCGCATCCTCCGCGAGCACGTCGTCGCCCGCATCGCCGCGCTCTCCTCAGGGCCCTGAGCCCGCTCCGCTACAATAGGGGGAAGCGCCTGCCGAGCCGGGGACACGAGAGCTGGTTGCATAAACAGCCCGCGGGGATTGAGAAGCGTCCCTCGGGGGCTAAAGCCCATTGGTTTCGCGGTTTTTCACGGCACGGCTAAAGCCGTGCCCCTTCAAAGCCGGTTTTATGCAATGAGTTCGAGTCTCTGTCCGCCAGGCGTGTAAGAGTATTATGCTGACCCAGAATTTACCCGAAGCCCTGACCTTCGACGATGTGCTGCTGGTGCCCGCCTACAGCGATGTGGTGCCGGTGCAGGTAAGCACGCAGACGCAACTAACCCGTACGATTGTGCTGAATACGCCCCTGGTTTCGTCCGCCATGGATACCGTGACCGAGTCGCGGATGGCCATTGCCATGGCGCAACTGGGCGGCATCGGCATTATCCACCGCAACCTGACGATAGAACAGCAGGCCGGCGAGATCGACAAGGTGAAACGCTCGGAGAGCGGCATGATCGTGGACCCGGTGACCATTGCGCCGGAAAAACTGATCGCCGACGCTCTGGAAGTGATGAAGCGTTTCAAGATCTCGGGCGTGCCGGTGACGCGCGGCGGGCGGCTGGTAGGCATTCTGACCAACCGCGACCTGCGCTTTGAAACCCGAACCGATATTCCCATCGGCGATGTGATGACCAAAGACAACCTGGTCACCGTCCCGGTGGGCACCACGCTCGAAGAGGCGGAGCAGATCCTCCACAAGCACCGCATCGAAAAGCTGCTGGTTGTCGATGACGCGTATAACCTGAAAGGGCTGATCACGGTCAAGGACATCCAGAAGAAGCTGAAGTACCCCCACGCCAGCAAGGACGGACAGGGGCGGCTGCGCGTGGGCGGAGCGCTGGGGGCTACAGGCGATTTCCTGGAGCGGGCGGCCGAGCTGATTCGGATGCGGGCCGACGTGCTGGCGATCGATTCGGCGCATGGGCACTCCTCGCGGGTTCTGGAGGGCGTGAGCGAGATCAAGAAACGCTTCCCGGGCGTGCCCCTGCTGGCCGGCAATGTGGCCACTTACGAGGGCGCGCTGGCGCTAATTGACGCCGGGGCGGACGCGGTGAAGGTGGGCATCGGGCCGGGCTCGATTTGCACAACGCGCATGGTGACGGGCGCCGGAATGCCCCAAATTACAGCCATTGCCGAGTCGGCGCGCGCGGCGCGCGAGCGCGGGGTTCCGATCATCGCCGACGGGGGCATCAAGTATTCGGGCGAAATCACGAAGGCGATCGCCGCGGGCGCAAGCACGGTGATGATCGGGTCTCTCTTTGCCGGCGTGGACGAGAGCCCCGGCGAGACCATTCTCTACCAGGGGCGCAGCTTCAAGAGCTACCGCGGCATGGGTTCGCTCTCGGCGATGAGCCAGGGCTCGGGCGAGCGCTACTTTCAGGGCTCCGCCGACCTGGCGATTGCGGAAAACGGCCCGACCGACGTGGTGCAGCGCGAGCGCGCGAACGAAAACCGGCTGGCGAAGTACGTGCCCGAAGGCATCGAGGGGCGCGTGCCGTACCGCGGCCCACTGGAGTCGATGGTTTATCAGCTGGTGGGCGGGCTGCGCTCGGGCATGGGTTACCTGGGCTGCCACTCCATCGCGGAGTTGCAAGAGAAGGCGCGGTTTGTGCGCATCTCTGGAGCCGGGTTGCGAGAGAGTCACGTGCACGACGTGATCATCACGCGCGAAGCCCCCAACTACCATGTCGAGTAACCCTCGCGGCCCGAAGTATTGGATCAGCGCATGGTGGCCGGTGGCCGTGGCCATTGCAGTGATCCTGTGCGAGTCGACTGAGTATTTCGGCGCGGACCGCACCTCAGGCCCACTACGTCTGCTGTGGCAGTTTCTTTTTGGCCCGGTGGGCGACGACCGCTGGGAACTGATGCACCAGATGATGCGCAAGTGCGGCCACTTCATCGGTTTTGGAATTGTTGGGCTGGCCTGGCTGCGCGCCTGGCGGATGACGCTGCGGGACTCGCGCTTTCTGCTGCGGGCGGCGCTGGCGCTGGTGGGAACGGCGGCAGTTGCCAGCTGCGACGAGTGGCACCAGTCCTATCTTCCCAATCGGAACGGCTCGCCCTGGGATGTGCTGCTGGACTGCTGCGGCGCGGCGGCAATGGTGCTCGTGGCCTACGTCTTCCTGCGCGTTTTCCGGGCGAGGCGCAGTTCACAGTTCGTAGTTCGCAGTTCGTAGTTCGCAGATGGTCGCTCGACATGAGCGAGTTGAAACTAAGAACTACGAACTATGAACTCAGTTTGTTATGCGGCCTCTTCGCCGCCTTCGGATTCGGCCTTTTCTTTCTTCTGCTCTTCGAGCTGCTTTTCGAGCTCGGCGCGCTTCTTGGCCTTGACGTCGGCGCGCTTCTGGCGCTTGACTTCGAGTTGCTTCTCGGCGCCCAGCAGCTCGATGAAGACCTTCTCGGCCCCGTCGCCCTGCTGAAATCCGGTGCGAACGATGCGCAGATAGCCTCCGTTGCGGTCGCCATAGCGCGGCGCCACGACGTCAAACAGCCTCGTGACGGCCTTATCGGTCTGGAGGAAGCTGAGCGCCTGGCGGCGCGAGTGCAGATCGCCCTTCTTGCCGAGGGTGATCATCTTTTCCACGTGCGGGCGGACCGCCTTGGCTTTGGCCACGGTCGTCACTACGCGGTCTTCCTGAAGGACGGACGTGGTCAGGTTGCGCAAGAGCGCGCGGCGATGGCTGGTGTTGCGTCCTAGCTTGAATCCTGCATTGCGATGGCGCATTTCTTTTCCTTCTAGGGACTGAGGGACTAGGGACTAGGGACTAAGCGCGCGATGGCTTTTCTATTCCCTATTCCCTATTCCCTATTCCCTGCTTCTTAAAAATTCTCTGTTTCGGTGGGCAACTGCAGATCCACCGAGTCCAGCGGTTCGTCTTCCTCGTCGAAGCGGTTGTAGCCGGCGGCGAGGGCGGTTGCGGGCGGAATGCTGGTAGGCCCGGGAACGGCGTTGCCCTGCTCGTCGATCTTCATGCCCAGCGAGAAGCCCATCTGCGCGAGGATTTCCTTGATCTCGTTCAGGCTCTTACGGCCGAAGTTCTTGGTCTTGAGCATCTCGGCTTCGGTCTTCTGCACCAGCTCGCCGATGGTCTGAATGTTGGCGTTCTTCAGGCAGTTGTAACTGCGCACGCTCAGCTCCAGTTCCTCCACCGACCGGTTCAGATTGTCGTTGCGAATCTGGAAACGGCCTTCCTCGCCTCTCTGCTCGGACTCGATCTCTTCCTCAAAGTTGATGAAGATGTTCATGTGGTCCTTGAGCAGCTTGGCGGCCAGGCCGACGGCGTCGGCGGGCAGAACGGCCCCGTTGGTCCACACTTCCATGGTCAACTTGTCGTAGTCGGTGATCTGGCCCAGACGGGCGGCTTCCACAAGATAGTTCACGCGGCGCACAGGCGAGTGCACAGAGTCGACGGGAATGAATCCCAGGCCCAGGTCGGCGTCGAAATTTTTGTCGGCGGAAACGTAGCCGCGCCCACGCTTGAGGCGCATTTCCATATCCAGCTTTCCGCCTTCGGAGACTGTAGCGACGTAAACGTTCCTATCCAGGATCTCGACATCGCCGTCGGCTTCGATCATGCCGGATGTGACGACGCCGGGCTGGTCGGCGCGCAGGTAAAGCGCCTTGGGTCCTTCGCCGGCAAGCTTGAAGGGAATCTGCTTGAGGTTGAGGACGATGTCGGTGGCGTCTTCAACGACGCCGGCAATGGGCTGGAACTCGTGCAGCACGCCTTCAATGCGGACCGCGGTAACGGCGGCGCCCTCGATCGAGCTGAGCAGGGTACGGCGCAGCGCATTCCCCACTGTGGTGCCAAAGCCGCGTTCAAAGGGCTGGGCGCTGAACTTGCCGAAAGTGTCAGTAAGCGTCTCGGCGTCAACCGCCAAACGCTTGGGCTTCTGGAATCCTCTCCATAACATAGTTAGCTCTCGTTTCCTGCGCGGCATGCACGTCGCGATGCATTTTGCGGCGGCCGCGCCAAGACTCCTTTTCGTTAGGTTTCAGGTTTCAGGGGTCAGGGTTCAGGAATGCCGACCGGCGCTTGCTAAATCGGCTGATCCCTGATCCCTGATCCCTGATCCCTTATTTCGAGTACAACTCCACGATCAACTGCTCATTGATGGGCAGGTTGACGTCCACGCGCTTGGGCAGACGAAGTACGCGCCCGGACATGTTTTCGAAGTTCGCCTCCAGCCAGGCGGGAACGGGGTTCTGCGCCGCGAACTGGGAGGCCTGCTCGACGATGACCATCTTCTTCGCGTAGTCGCGGATGGCGATCTCGTCGCCGGGGTTCACCTGATAAGAGGGAATGTTGACCTTGCGGCCGTTGACGGTGACGTGACCGTGGCGGACGACCTGGCGGGCCTGGCGGCGGCTGATGGCGAAGCCCAGCCGGAAGGCCACGTTGTCGAGCCTCCGTTCGAGCTGCTGGATCAATATCTCGCCGGTAACTCCGGTGGCGCGATTGGCCTTCTCATAGTATTCCCGGAACTGGCCTTCAAGGGTGAAGTACATGCGCTTGGCCTTCTGCTTCTCGTGCAGTTGCAGGCCGTAACCCACGATCTTCGCCTTGCGGTCTTTGCCGTGCTGCCCGGGCGCGAAGTTGCGCTTCTCAATCGGACAGCGATCCGAAGTACACTTTGTGCCTTTGAGAAAAAGTTTCATGCCTTCGCGACGGCAAAGGCGGCATACTGCTCCGGTATAACGTGCCATTTCTTCTCCTGAGTTCGGATGACGATCGCTTTACGCGCCCGGGGCGCTTCGTCACGATCCGTTGTTAGTTCACAGTTCGTAGTTCACAGTTCACAGTTCGTAGTTCACAGTTCACAGTTCGTAGTTCACAGTTCGTAGTTGCTCAGCACGACTGAGAACCAAGAACTGTGAACCCGTCCTAGACGCGGCGTCTTTTCGGCGGGCGGCAGCCGTTGTGGGGCACCGGGGTCACGTCGCGGATGGTCTTGACCTCAATGCCGGCGGCGGCCAGCGCGCGGATAGCGGATTCGCGTCCTGAGCCCGGGCCGGAGACGCGGACGTCGACTGCCCTGAGGCCATGATCGCGGGCCATGTTGGCGGCGTTCTGGGCTGCCTGCTGCGCCGCGAAGGGCGTGCCCTTGCGCGAGCCGCGGAAACCCAGGGAGCCCGAGCTCTTCCAACTGATGGTGTTGCCCACCGGGTCGGTGATGGTCACGATGGTGTTGTTGAACGAGGCCTGAACGTGCGCGATGCCGAAGGGAACATTTTTGCGCTCGCGCTTTTTGAACTTCTTGCCTTTGCCGGACTTGCCTGCTCCGCCTTTCTGCTCTGGTTTCGCCATTAGGTCTTACCCGTCGCTTTCTTCTTGCCGGCAATCGTGCCCTTGCGCGGGCCCTTGCGAGTGCGGGCGTTGGTGTGAGTGCGCTGGCCGCGCACCGGCAGCGACCGGCGATGCCGGCTGCCGCGATAACTCTGGATGTCAATGAGGCGCTTGATGTGCATGGAGGTGTCTTTGCGCAGATCGCCTTCGACGTTGCCCTCGTCCTCAATGACCTGGCGGATGCGGTTGACCTCGTCTTCGCCCAGGTCCTGGACCTTGCGGAAGGCATCCACATTGGCCTTGTCCAGAATCTTCAGGGCGCGGGGCTGACCGATGCCGAAAATGTAAGTGAGCGCGATCCTGACCTGCTTTGCGCGGGGCAGATCGACGCCAGCAATACGTGCCATGAGAAATCCTTTGCTGCTGCAGGTTGTGTGCCTCCCGCCACGGCGGGCTCGCACGGGTTATGCGGATTGCCTCCAGAGGTTCATCGCAAGCCTTGACTCAAGCTAACTAGCCTCATTTGAGTTCACAGTTCTTAGTTCATAGTTCTTAGTTGCTCCCGGGGCGACCGGCTGTGAACTGCGAACTGTGAACTACGAACTTCGGAGGTTCCGCTCCTTGCCAGTGCCACCTAGCCCTGGCGCTGCTTGTGCTTTGCGTTCTCGCAGATCACCCGCACCACGCCGCGGCGCGTAATGACCTTGCATTTGACGCAAATCTTCTTTACCGATGCCCGGACCTTCATTTGCTTTGACTACCCTTCTTCAGAGCTTTCAGCTATCAGCCGTCAGCTTTCAGTTTTGTCCTGCAGGCGCCAGCTATCGTGGTCTACCCGCCGCCATCGAAGCTGAAAGCTCCAGAGCTGACAGCTAAGAGCTATTTGTACCGGTACACAATCCGTCCGCGATTCAGGTCGTAAGGGCTGAGCTCAACGGCCACACGGTCGCCGGGCAGAATGCGGATGAAGTTCTTGCGCATCCGCCCCGAGACATGAGTCAGGACCTCATGGTTGTTCTCGAGTTTCACCTTGAACATGGCATTGGGCAGAGTCTCAATGACCGTTGCCATTACCTCAATCGCATCTTCCTTCGACAAACTGTGTCCATTTCTGCCGGCCGCTTTCGCGTCGCGGCGTTTTTCGGACCGAATGCACTATTCAGTCAGGACCCTTGCGCCGGTGGCGGTAACCGCCACCGTATGCTCAAAATGAGCGCTCATGCTGCCGTCCCTGGCCACGGCCGTCCATCCGTCTTCGAGGACTATAACGTCAGGCCCGCCGGCGTTGACCATAGGCTCGATGGCGAGCACCATGCCCTCTTTCAGTTTCATGCCCCGGCCCGCCTCTCCGAAATTCGGAACCTGCGGGTCTTCATGCATCTGCACGCCAATGCCGTGGCCCACAAAATCGCGAACCACGGAAAAACCTTCACCTTCCACCACCGCCTGCACCGCAGCGCCGATGTCGCCCAAAGTCGCCCCGGGGCGAATCGTCCGGATAGCGGCCGCGAGCGATTCCTCGGTAGCTCGCAGCAGCCGAGCACTTCGAGGGTCGATGGCGCCCACCGGTACCGTGATGGCCGCGTCGCCGTAGAAGCCATCGGCTACGACGCCGAAGTCGACCGAAACGATGTCGCCATTCTTCAGAACGCGTTTCGGCGACGGAATCCCATGAACCACCTCGCTGTTGATCGAGGTACACAAGGCGCACGGAAAACCGTGATAACCCTTGAAAGCGGGCTTGACGCCCAATTCGTTCAGCCGCTCTTCGGCGGCCTTTTCCAGGTCGTAAGTGGTTACGCCCGGTTTCACCTTGCTGCGAACCAGTTCCAGCACCTCGCGGACTACCTGGCCCGCGCGGCGCATCTTCTCAATCTCGCTGGCCGACTTCAATACCACTGCCACTTAACCGGATCCCCTCACTGCGCGGCCGTCTGGCTCCGGAAACTGTAGACGGCTTCCACAATCTTCACCGTAACGATCCCCATCGGCTCGCCGCCATCGACCTCCGCGTAGCTGCCCGCTTTGCGGTAGTGCTCGATGACCGGCTCGGTCAACTTATAGTAGGCGCGCATGCGGGTTTCGAAGGCCTCGAGCGTGTCGTCGGCGCGAGTAAAGAGCGGCTCACCATCGACGTCGCAGAAGCCTTCCCGCTTTGGCGGCAGACCATAGATGTTGTAGATGCGATGGCAGACCGGACAATTCCTACGCCCCGTCACGCGGCGTATTAACCTATTGTAATCTAATCGGATACGGACAGCAACCAGCCCAACGCAATGCTCCTGCGCCTTTGCCGCGGCCTGCATCTCCAACCGGTTATCGAGCCAGTCGGCCTGCGCCAGCGTGCGCGGAAAGCCGTCCAAAATGTATCCTCGGAACGTGTCCGGCTTGCGCAGCCGCATGTTGATCATCTCGTTCATCAGATAATCCGGGACCAGATCGCCGCGATCCATCAGCCCCTTGGCGATGCGTCCCAGATCGGTTCCGAGGGCGACGTTGGAACGCAGGATATCTCCAGTTGAGACCTGGGGTATCTTCCAGACGCGCGTCAGTTCCCTGGCCTGGGTTCCCTTCCCTACGGCTGGGGCGCCCAGCAGCAGAACGGGCCCCGGACAGCCATTCCATTTCATGGCTTCGTCGGACTGCTGTTTTGTTTCTTCTGCCATTACCAGGTCTTCCTTCCCCGAATTCGGCCGGAGCGGGGCGAAAAGCCGTCGTAGTGCCTCATGATCAGCTGCGACTCGATCTGATTGATGGTGTCCATGGCCACACCCACCACGATGAGCAGCGAGGTGCCGCCAAAGTAGAAGTTGACCCCCATGCCGTGCGTCATCCAGGTGGGCAGGTTCTCAAAAAGCCGCCCTATCAGCCAGATCTTGTCGAAACGGATGCCCGAGATCATAAAGGTAGGCACCATCTGCACCAGGATCAGATAAAGGGCTCCCACCAGCGTAATGCGGGTCAGAATGTCGTTGATGAAATCCGAGGTACGCTTGCCGGGCCGGATGCCGGGGATGAATGATCCCGATTTGCGGAAGTTATCCGCAATGTCGTCTGGCCGCATGATGATCGAGACGTAGAAGTAAGCAAAGAAGATGATGGCCAGAATGTTCAGCACTTCGTACCACGGCATCCCCGCCTGGATCGCTTGCAGGATAGGCTGCAGGAACTTGCTGTTCTGCACCCACTCCGAGGAGCTCAACAACAGGGGCGCGGAGAGGATGGAGCTGGCGAAGATGATGGGCATGACACCGCCGGAGTTGACTTTGAGCGGCAGGTGGCTGGATTGGCCTCCCATCATGCGGCGGCCCACAATGCGGCGCGCGCTCTGGATGGGGATGCGGCGCTCGGAGCGCTCTACGAGGACGATGAAGGCCACTACGGCGATCATGCCGACCAGGAGCAGGAGGACGACCAGAAAGGTCATCGGACCCCAGGCGTCGGTCTGGACCTTGGTGATCAGCTCGCCTACGCCGCGGGGCAGCCCGGCCACGATGCCCGCAAAGATCAGCAGGCTCATGCCGTTGCCGATGCCACGGTCGGTAATCTGCTCGCCCAGCCACATAATGAAGGCGGTGCCGGTGGTCAGGGTGAGAACGGTCAGGAGCATGAAGCTCACGCCCGGATTCAGCACCAGTCCCTGCCGGGTGAGAATGGCGGCGATGCCGATCGACTGCAGCGCGCCCAGAATCACTGTCACGTAGCGCGTCCACTGCGTAATCTTGCGCCGGCCGAGCTCGCCTTCCTTTTGAATGCGCGCCAGAGGCTCATAGACGACGGTCAGCAGCTGAAAGATGATGGAGGCCGTGATATAGGGCATGATGCCCAGGGCGAAGATGGTCATGCGGCGCAGGTTGCCCCCGCCGAACAGGTCCATCAGCCCCAGCGCTGAACCGCTCTGGCTGCTGAAGAGCAGTTCCAACTGCTTGGTGTTGACGCCCGGGACGGGAATGAAGGAGCCCAGCCGGTAAACGGCCAGAATGGCCATGGTGAACAGCACCCGCTTGCGCAGGTCGGGGATTCGGAAAATGTTAAGAAACTTCTCCAGCATATTGATTCATCCGCTTCCGGCGCCCAGCGCCGCATTACTTCGGCGCCTGCCCCCATCTTAGAACATCCTCGGTTTCGCATTCCTGCCGGCAAACCCAAAGAGGCCTACGCGTTCATTCCACTTCAACTTAGCGCCCCATCCCAGCGCAATTTCCGCGGCGGGGATAGGAAACCACAACTATTACGCCGCCGCCGGGGCCACTTCGCCGCCTATGACCAGCGCCTTGCCGCCTGCCTTTTCAATCTTTTCGGCGGCAGATTTCGAGAATTTGTGCGCGTGAATCGTAATGGCGGAGGCCAGCTCACCCGAGCCGAGAATCTTGATCAAGGCCTTTTTGCTCGAGGCCAGGCCCAGCTTAACGTAATCGTCGAGGCCGATTTCGCCCACGCTCAGCTTCGCAATGCGGTCAAGATTCACGACCGTGTATTCGGTGCGGAAAATGTTCGTGAAGCCGCGCTTGGGCAGCCGGCGGTGGAGCGGCATCTGGCCGCCCTCGAAACCGCGCATCATATGCGAGCCCGACCGCGATCTCTGGCCTTTGTGGCCCCGAGTCGAGGTCTTTCCCATGCCCGAGCCCATGCCGCGGCCCACGCGCTTCTTGCCGGTGTTCGCCTTCTTCGGCGCCCGCAAATTCGATAGATTCTTCGCCATATTCTCCTCGCTATAGCGCCGGGACTGACCGTTCAGGCAGCTCCGACTCGCGTTGGTTCAGTTGTCAGTTTTAAGTTGCCAGTTGTCAGTCTGAGGTGCTGCCGCTCAACAACGTGCTGACAACTGAAAACTGATAACTGACAACTACTTCTCTATGATTCTCACCAGATGCGGGATGGCTTTCACCATGCCGCGCACCGATTCGGTGTCTTCGCGCTCCACGATCTGGTTGAGGCGCGTAAAGCCAAGCCCCTTGACCACCAGCTTGTGCTTGGTGGGCGTGGCGATGGCCGAGCGGTAGTATTGAATGCGAATTTTGCCGGTCTCCGCCATCAGAGTTCCTCCACCTGCTTGCCGCGCATCGTGGCCACTTCAGCCCTGTCGCGCAACTGGGCGAGGGCGTCGAAGGTGGCTTTGACCACGTTGTGCGGGTTGGGCGAACCGATGCTCTTGGTGAGCACGTTCTGCACCCCCACCGAGGTCATGACCGCGCGCACCGCGCCGCCGGCAATTACTCCTGTGCCTTCGGGCGCGGGCTTGAGCAGCACCTGGCCCGATCCGAAGCGGCCGAGGACCTGGTGCGGAATTGTGGTCTGGGTCAGGTTCACCTTCACCAGGTTCTTTTTGGCCGATTCGATTCCCTTGCGAATGGCCTGGGGAACCTCCTTGGCCTTGCCTGAACCGTGGCCGACCACGCCCGAAGCGGCATCGCCCACCACCACCAGCGCGGCAAACGACATATTTTTGCCGCCCTTGACCACCTTGGTCACGCGGTTGATGGCCACAACCTGGTCTTTCAGGTTGTATTGGTTGGCATCGAGTTTCTTCTTCAACATCGTCATTGCTCTCTCATCTGTCAGTTATCAGTTATGAGTTGTCAGTTGTCAGTTGCTTTGCGCCCGATCTTCCTGGTGCTAAAAACTGACAACGGTAAACTGACAACCGCTGTTAAAACTTCAGTCCCGCCTCGCGGGCGGCATCGGCCAAGGCCTTCACGCGGCCGTGATAGAGGAACCCGCCGCGGTCGAAGACAACCTCTGTGATGCCCTTCGCCACGGCCTTTTCCGCCACCGTCTTGCCAATTTCCCTGGCTGCCGCCACGTTGCCGCCGGTCTTTGACTTCGCCTCGAGGGTGGAAGCCGAAACCAGCGTCTCGCCCTTCTGGTCGTCGATGACCTGCGCGTAGATGTGGTTGAGCGAGCGGTACACGTTCAGCCGCGGCCGCTCAGCCGTGCCGGCCAGCTTCTGGCGGATGCGGAAGTGGATGCGCTGCCGTATTTCGTTTCTTTTGGTCTGCGTGATCATTTTCTTCTCTCACCTATGGGCGGAGCCGCCCGGCGGCCCCGTTCGGATTTATCAGGGTTCAGGGGTCAGGGATCAGAGGTCAGTAATTTGTGCCGGCTCGTGCTGTTTTCACTGATCCCTGAAACCTGATCCCTAATCCCTGTATTATTTCGCTCCGGTCTTGCCGGCCTTCTTCCTCAGCTTCTCGCCCGTGTAGCGCACGCCCTTGTTCTTGTATGGATCGGGCTTGCGCAGCGAGCGCATGTCGGCAGCCACCTGCCCCACCTTCTGCCGATCGATGCCGGTAATGGTCACGTGGGTCAGCTTGGGATCGACCGCGACCTCGATGCCCGTGGGCAGCGGAAACTCGATGGGGTGCGAATAGCCGAGGGTAAAGACCACCATGCTCTTGCCCTTCAGCTCGGCGCGGTAACCAATGCCGACGATGTCGAGTTCCCTCTTCCAGCCCGTGGTGACGCCTTGAACGGCGTTCGACACCAGGGCGCGGGTGAGCCCGTGTACGGCGGCCTTGTCGTCGCCCGAACGCTCCACGAGCAGGTGGCCGTCGGCGGTCTTCAGCGTAATGCCCTCGGCAATCAGCGCCGTGACCTTGCCTTTGGGCCCTTCGACAAGGACCGTGTTGCCCTCGACCTTGTACTTGACTCCACTGGGGAGCGGGATCGGCTTTTTTCCAATGCGCGACATTTTCTTGAATCCTTTGTTGGCTTGCGAGTCCCGAAAGAGCAGTTGTCAGTGATCAGTTGTCAGTTGCCAGTGATCAGTTCCAACGCGCCCTCGTTCCACTGCAGCCGGAAAACAGGTTTCAGGGGTCAGGGGTCAGTGATTCGTGCCTGTTCTCGCGGCTTTCCTGATCCCTGAACCCCGCTCCCCTATCCCTGCCTTTACCACACTTCGCACAGCAGTTCGCCGCCCACGCCTTCGCGGCGCGCCTGACGGCCTGTCATCACGCCCTTGGGCGTGGTCAAAATCGAAATGCCCAGCCCGCCCTGCACGCGCTTGATCTCGTCGCGGCCAATGTAGACGCGGCACCCCGGGCGCGAAATGCGCGCCAAGTCGCGAATGGCCGCTTCCGCGCCGCCGTACTTGAGGTACACGCGCAGAATCAGCTTGCCGTCCTCTTCCTGGGTCTTGTAGTTCGAGATGTAGCCCTCTTCCTTCAAAATGCGGGCAATCTCGGTCTTCAGCTTGGAAGCCGGGCAATCCAGCTTCTGATGGCGGGCCCGGATGGCATTCCGGATGCGCGCCAGGAAATCCGCTACAGGATCAGTCAGACTCATTCCTTCTCCTTCATTCCCCGTTCGTCCGCCACGGCGGAAACCTGCGGGAATGTCTTATAAGTTCACAGTTCTTAGTTCTTAGTTCACAGTTGCTGTTCTACGCAGGTCGAAGCTGTGAACCAAGGACTTTGAACTGTGAACTGCCTTTCTTACCAGCTCGACTTGTTGACGCCGGGAATCTCGCCTTTGAGCGCCAGCGCCCGGAAGCACAGCCGGCAGACGCCGAACTTGCGCAGGAACCCTCGCGGCCGCCCGCAGAGCTGGCAGCGATTGTGCTTGCGGCAGCTGAACTTCGGCTTCCGCGCGTCCTTAACCCTTTTTGCAGTAGTTGCCATACATTCCTCAAAAGTTCACAGTTCTCAGTTCATAGTTCTCAGTTATTCAATCGCCAGATCCCCTGCTGTGAACCGCGAACTGTGAACTACGAACTGTCTTTACGCTCCCTGCCGGAAAGGCATCCCGAAGTGCTTAAGCAGCGCGCGCGCGGAGTTGTCGTCCTTCGCCGTGGTTACGATGGTGATGTTCATGCCCTTCAGTTTTTCGACCTTTGAGTAATCGATCTCCGGAAAGATCAACTGGTCGCGAAGGCCCAGGGTATAGTTGCCGCGGCCGTCAAAGCTCTTCGTCGACACGCCGCGAAAGTCGCGCACGCGAGGGAGGGCAGTCGAAATCAGCCGGTCAAGGAACTCGTAGGCCTTGTCGGAGCGCAGTGTGACCATGGCGCCGATGGACATGCCAGCGCGCACCTTGAACGAGGCGATCGATTTTTTTGCCTTGGTGATGACCGGCTTCTGGCCGGCTACGTTCATCAGGTCGGCCACGAGCGGGTCCAGCAGCTTGTTATTCTGAGTGGCTTCGCCCAGACCCATGTTGATGACGATCTTCACGAGCTTCGGCACCGCCATCTGGTTGTCAAGCGAGAGCTCCTTCTGGAGCGCCGGCTTGATCTCCTTCAAATATCTTTCCTTCAGTCTTGCTGCCATTTCGCTTTGCTCCGTTTCTTCCGGTCCCGGATTGGTCGCCGCGGCGACCGTTTACCGTTGCGGAAGGACTGGCCGTCCAGGCAATCGCGCTTCGCGCCTTTTCCGTTCGGCCTATGAAACCCGCGGCCATCTTCCCCCCGTGACTCGCTTCAGCTCAAAACTGCTGACTCAGGGAAACTGATCGCCGCCTTCCTACTTTTTCGCCGCCAGTTCCTGGCCGCATTTCTTGCAGATGCGGATGCGCGTTTCGCCGGACATCTTATGTCCCACGCGCGCCCGCCCGCAGTTGGGGCACACCAGCGCCACGTTGGAGACGTTGATCGGCGACTCCTGCTCAGCGATTCCACCCTTGGTTCGCTGCCGGCTGGTCTTGCTTGACACCGTCTTCTTAACCATGCGCACGTGCTCCACCAGCACCGTGCCCTTGTCGGGGAATACGCGCAAAACGCGCTGCGTCTTTCCCCGGTCAGCGCCTGTCAGCACCATCACCTGATCGTTGCGGCGAATATCCAAACTCGGCATAATCTTCTCTCAGTTCACAGTTCTCAGTTCGCAGTTCACAGTTTCTATCGCGCCACAGCTACGAACTGTGAACCGCGAACTGTGAACTTGCAGCCCTAAACAACCTCGGGCGCTAAGGACACAATCTTCAAAAACTTCTTCTCGCGCAGCTCGCGGGCCACCGGCCCGAAAACGCGCGTGCCCACCGGCTCGTGGTCGTCGCCGATCACGACCGCCGCATTTTCGTCGAAGCGGATGTAGGTGCCGTCGCGGCGGCGGTGCTCCTTGCGGGTGCGCACGATCACGGCCTTGACCACTTTGCCCTTCTTCACAGTCCCGTCGGGCGAGGCTTCCTTGACGGCCGCGGTCACGATGTCGCCCAGCCCGGCCTTTGCGCCCAGGCTGCCGCCCAGGGGCAGGATCACTTGCAGCTTGCGCGCGCCGGAGTTATCGGCCACTGCCAGCATGGTTCTCATTTGCACTGCCATGGGTTTATCTCCAAAAACAGCTATCAGCTTTTAGCCTTTAGCTCTTAGCTTTTCCTTCGCCGAATCATCGTTCTGCCCGACCCAAAAAAGCTCCGTTCAAATCCCGACTGCGAATTGCACCGCAACGAGCTAATAGCCAAGAGCTAGTAGCTGAAAGCTGTCTTTTAACTGACCGGTTCGTGGGCCGTATCTTCAATCTGGGCCATCGAGGAGCGGCGCACAATCTCCTCAAGCGACCACCGCTTCAGCTTGCTCAGCGGACGGGTCTCGCGAATGCGCACCACGTCACCCAGCCGCGCCGAGCTCTGCTCGTCGTGAGCGTAAAACTTTTTGGTCGTGCGCATGATCTTCTGGTACTTGGGGTGCGCCTTGCGCATCTCCACCGCCACTACGATGGTCTTCTGCATCTTGGTGGAGACCACCTCGCCGACCTTCTCGTTCCTGCGCGCGCCCGCCGCGGGCGCCTGCGTCTGATCCGCCTTCATTTGCGGTCTTCCTTCCTGGCCGTCTCGGCCGCTGCCGCGTCCTTGGACGCACCGCGGATGCCGAGCTCGCGCTCGCGCGCCACGGTCTTGATCTGGGCGATTTCGCGGCGCAGCTCGCGGATCTTTTTCACCCCGTCGTTCTGGCCCAGCGAAACCTGAAAGCGAAGACGGAAGAGCTGTTCAGCCGTCGTCTTCTGGTGGTGTATGAGCTCTGCGTCGCTCAGACCGCGCATCTTATTGAGTTCCATTTCTGTCAAGCTCCTAGCTTCTAGCTGCCAGCTGCTAGCTCCTCGCCCCAGTTCGCTGAATCGCGCAGATTGCCAGGAGCTAGAAACTGGTAGCCAGAAGCTGCATTTATGCCTCTACGGCCGCTTTGTCGGCACCCGTTGTCTTCTCCGCGCCGGCTCGCTGCACGAATTTCGTTCTCAGCGGCAGCTTATGCGACGCCAGGCGCATGGCCTCAGCCGCGAGCTCGGGCGTGACGCCTTCCATTTCGAAGAGAATCTTGCCCGGCCGCACTACGGCTACCCAGTGGTCCAGCGGTCCCTTGCCCGATCCCATGCGGACTTCGGCAGGCTTCTTGGTGATGGGTTTGTCTGGAAACAGCCGCAGCCAGATCTTGCCGCCGCGCTTGATGAAACGCGTCATGGCGATACGGCTGGCCTCAATCTGGCGGTCGGTAATGTAGCCGCACTCCATGACCTTCAACCCGAATTCGCCGAAAGCCAGCGAGGACCCGCGCCATGCCTTGCCGCGGCGCTTGCCCTTCTGCTGCTTGCGATACTTCACCTTCTTTGGCATCAACATAACGAAAACCTCGAAACCAGTGGTCAGTTGTCAGTTTTCAGTTGTCAGCAATTCGCGCCGTGTGCGGCTTAAAATCACTGTCAGCGAATCAAACAACTACCATTGCAAACTCGCAAATCAAAACCGACAACTGTCAACTGATTACTGACAACTGCCGTTAAAACACTCCCGTGCCGCTTGCCGCCGGCGCCTGGCGTCGCTTCTGCTCGTAGATGTCGCCGCGGTAGATCCAGGTCTTGACGCCGATCACGCCATAGGTCGTGTGGGCCTCGGCAAATCCATAGTCGATGTCGGCGCGCAGCGTGTGCAGCGGCAGACGGCCTTGCAAGTACCACTCCGAGCGCGCGATCTCGTTGCCGTTCAGCCGGCCGGAAACGCGAACCTTGATCCCTTTGCAGCCGAAGCGCAGCGCCGAATCGACGCTCTTGCGCATGGCGCGGCGGAAGCTGACGCGCTTCTCCAGTTGCAGGGCGATATTCTCTGCAACCAGTTGCGCGTCCAGCTCGGGCTTGTTCACCTCAATGATGTCGATGAAGACATCGCGGCTGGTACGCTTGCCGAGGTCGGTCTTGAGCTTTTCGATCTCGGCGCCCTTGCGGCCGATCACGATGCCCGGACGTGCCGTGCGGATGAGAAAGCGCAGCTTGTTGCCCGGCCGCTCGATTTCCACCGAGCTCACGCCGGCGGCTTTGAGCTTTTCGCGCAGTTCTTCCTTCAGCTTCACGTCCTCGACCAGCAGCTTGGCGTACTCGCGCTCGCTGAACCAGCGCGAACGCCACGGCTTGTTCACACCCAGCCGGAATCCGTAAGGATGGACCTTCTGTCCCATACTTTTCCTCTCAAAACCTCAGGCCTGCTCTTGGGCCTTTTTGCTGGCCGCGGACTTCTTTGCCGCGGGCTTTTTGGCCGTTTTGGCCGCCTTTGCCGGCGCGGCAGCAGCCGCAGCAGGCTCCTCGACCTTTGTCACCAGTCCGCCTTTGGCCTGCCGCTCGGCGACCGTCAAAACGATGTGCGTCATTCGGCGCTGATAACGAAAGGCGCGGCCCTGCGGAGCGGGGCGGATGCGCTTCATGCGCGGCCCGTCGTTGGCCAGCGCCTGCTTGACGTAGAGCGAGTCCACGTCCAGATCGATGCCCTGCTCGCCGGAGACGTACTTGGCGTTGTCCACCGCCGACGTAAGCAGCTTGTGGATCGCGGGGGCGATGCGTTTCTTGGTGTAGGCCGCCGTGTCCAGCGCCTCCTGAACTCCCCTGCCCTTGATCAAATCCAGAACCAACCGCGCCTTCTGCGGCGATACGCGCTGGAATCTGGCCTCGGCCCGGTACTCTTTTGTCTCAACTGCCATCGTCTCTTCCTCAAATCAACCGGAAACTTTCAGGAACGATCCTGATTGCTGTCCCCTGATCCCTTATTTCGGCTTGGCCGCTGCCTCGGACGAACTCTTCGAGCCACCCGTGTGGCCCTTGAAGATGCGCGTGGGCGAGAACTCGCCTAGCTTGTGTCCTACCATGTTCTCGGTCACGTAAACGGGAACAAACTTCTTGCCGTTATGCACGGCGATGGTGTGACCGACAAACTCCGGAAAGATCGTCGAGCGGCGGGACCAGGTCTTTACCACCTTCTTATCGTTGACCCGGTTCAGCGCCTCGATTTTCACCGTCAGGTGAGCATCAACGAATGGACCTTTTTTTGTCGAACGTGCCATAAAAACAGCTCCTAGCTTCTAGCCTCTAGCTCCTAGCTCTTTTCGCTCGTGCCCTCGGCCGGCTATTCTCTCAAACTTTCGATTCGCAACCATTAGCTAGTAGCTGGAAGCTAGAAGCTAGAAGCTGCTTTACTTCGCCCTGCGGCTGACGATAAAGGCGTCGGTCCGCTTGTTGTTGCGCGTCTTGTAACCGCGCGTGGGCTGGCCCCACGGGGTTACGGGATGCCGGCCGCCCGAGGTCTTGCCTTCGCCGCCGCCGTGCGGGTGGTCCACCGGGTTCATGGAGACGCCCCGGTTGGTGGGCCGTATGCCCATCCAGCGGTTGCGTCCCGCCTTGCCGATGGAGATATTCTCGTGGTCGGTGTTGCCCACCTGGCCGATGGTGGCCATGCATTCGGCCAGCACCTTCCGGGTCTCGCCCGAAGGCAGCTTCAGGAGAGCATAATCGCCCTCTTTAGCCACCAGCTGCGCCTGCGTTCCCGCCGAGCGGGCCATCTGCGCCCCTTTGCCCGGCTTGAGCTCGATGGCGTGCACCGTGGTGCCGGCGGGAATGTTCTTGAGCGGCAGCGCATTGCCCACAAGGATGTCGGCTTCGGGCCCCGAGGTCACCGTGGCGCCTACCTTGAGGCCCACCGGCTGCAGGATGTAGCGCTTCTCGCCGTCGGCGTAGTTCACCAGCGCGATGCGAGCCGAGCGATTGGGATCGTACTCGATGGTTGCCACCTTGCCCGGCACTCCAAATTTCTCGCGCTTGAAGTCGATCAGCCTGATCTTCTGCTTGTGCCCGCCCCCGTGGTGGCGGATGGTCAGGTCGCCCGAGTTGCGGCGGCCGCCTGTGCGTTTGCGCGTGACCAGCAACGGCTTGTGCGGCTGATCGGCAGTCAGATCGTCGGTCGCGAGCGATGTTTGAAACCGCAGCGTCGGCGTGATCGGTCTGTAAGTCTTGATTGCCATTGTCGTTTTCCCTAAAACCAGTTGTCAGGTTTCAGTTTTCAGTTTTCAGTTTTTCGCGTCTTACTGATCCCTGATCCCTGTTCCCTGTTCCCTGTTTTTACAAATTGCTCACGTACTCGGGCAGTTTCTCGCCCTTCTTCAACTTCACGTAAGCCTTCTTCCAGTCGGGCTTGTATCCCGCATAGCGTCCGCGGCGGCGTTCCTTGCCCGCCACGTTGGCCGTGCGCACCGCGGCCACCTTCACTTTGAAGAGTGTCTCAACGGCTTCAGCGACTTCGTTCTTGGTGGCCTCGGGAGCGACGTCGAAGACCAGCGTTCCCTCGGTTTCTTTCACGCCCAGCCCCTTTTCGGTAATCAGCGGGCGGCGAATGATGTTATAGAGTGTCGGCATTACGCAGCCTCCTTTGCGGCGGTCTTGCGCCTGGATACCGTCTTCGCCAGAGCCTCGGCCAGCTGCTCGATCGCGGCTTTGGAAAAGATCGCCATGTCGTAGCGCAGCAGATCGTAAGGATGCACTTCGTTATTCAGGACCAGCTCCACGCCCTCTAAATTGCGCGCGCCGCGCAGCAAGCCCTGGCCGAGTGTCTTGCCGTTTTCGACCAGAAGCGCCGTGCGCGTTACGCCCAGCTTGTTCAACGCGTTGAAGTAGAGCTTGGTCTTGCCTTCCTGGATCTCCAGCGAATCGACCACCGCGAGCTTGCCGTCGGCCAGCTTGGCGGCCAGCGCCGAGCGCAGCGCGCCCAGCAGCTTCTTGCGCGGGAAAGCATAATCGTGGCTGTGCGGCTGCGGGCCGTGCACGGTGCCGCCATGGCGCCATATCGGCGAGCGAACCGAGCCGACACGCGCCCGGCCCGTGCCTTTTTGCTTCCACAGCTTCTTGCCCGAACCCGCCACCAGCTTGCGGTTCTTGGTGGCATGCGTCCCCTGGCGCAGCGAAGCGCGGTAGTGCTTCACCGCCTCCCACAACAAAGCCTCGTTCACCTGTTCCGGAGCAAAGACAGCGTCGGCCAGCTCCATCGAGCCTACCTTCTCTCCGTTCAGATTCATTACATCCACGTTTGCCATCGTCTTTTCTTCCTGCGAGCTGTCAGCTATCAGCCGTAAGCTATCAGCTCGTCCATCGCTACCCGATCTTTCCGCTCTCGCACAAACCAGCTGAAAGCTGAGAGCAGAAAGCTAAAAGCTATTTCCTCTTCGCCGCCGCCTTCTTGGCAGCCTTCAGCGGATCGATGGTGCCCGATCCGGCGAATCCGCGATGCTCGCGCGGCGGAGCCTTGGACTTGGAGATCAGCACGTATCCCTCGCGCGACCCCGGGACTGCGCCTTCGACCATCAGCAGGTTCTCATCGAGATCGATGCCGAGAATGCGCAGATTGCGCACGGTTACCTGCTCGGCCCCCATGTGGCCGGGCATGCGCTGGCCGGGAAAGACCCGCGACGGAAAGCTCGAGGCGCCGATCGAGCCCTGCACCTGGAACATGTGCCCGTGCGATTTCGGTCCGCCGCCGAACTTGTGGCGCTTGACCACGCCCGCAAAGCCGCGTCCCTTGGATGTGCCGATTACGTCGACAAACTTCGCATCCGCGAAGATGTCCACCAGCACACGGTCGCCGGCTTTGGTCTCGCCCGCGCCGTCCGTAGCTGGCTCAATGACTACTTCCCGCAGCAGCTTCACCGGCGGCGCATCGGTCTTCTTGAGGTGTCCGGTCTCGGGCTTGGTGATCCGCGAAGCCTTGACAAACTCCACCAACCCGATCTGCGCGGCGTCGTACCCGTCCCTGGCCGCGGTTTTCAGTTGCGTGATCACGCAAGGGCCGGCTTGCAGCACCGTAATCGGGTGCACGTCGCCCTTTTCGTCGAAGAGCTGCGTCATGCCGATCTTCTTGCCCAGAATTCCTGTAACTGCCATCTCTATCCCCTCCTCATCATGCGGCCTTGGTTGCGCCGCACTGCCGGATCTTTTTCAGGGTTCAGGTTTCAGGTTTCAGGGGTCAGATCCCTGAGCCCTGACGCCTGATCCCTACTTTTCGAATGCCTTGATCTCCACGTCCACGCCGGCCGGCAGATCGAGCTTCATCAGCGCGTCCACGGTCTGCTGGGTCGGCTCCAGAATGTCGATCAGCCGCTTGTGCGTGCGGATTTCGAACTGCTCGCGCGACTTCTTGTCGACGTGAGGCGAACGCAGCACGCAGTACTTGTTCTTGACGGTCGGCAACGGGATAGGCCCAGCCACGGTTGCCCCGGTGCGCTTGGCCGTATCCACGATCTCGCCGGTCGAAGTGTCGAGCACGCGATAGTCGTATGCCTTCAACCGGATGCGTATTCTTTGTCCTACCATGTGTTCCCCTTCGGGTAACCAGTTCCCAGTTTTCAGTTTTCAGTTGTCAGTTTTCAGATTGCGTAAAGTCCGGTTTCGGCCTCGTTGCTTTCCCCTGCCGCATCCCTGACTGACAACTGTTCACTGACAACTGACAACTGCTACTTGATAATCTCCGAAATCGTGCCTGCGCCCACGGTGCGGCCGCCCTCGCGAATGGCGAAGCGCAATCCCTTCTCCATGGCCACCGGCGTGATCAGTTCCACTTCCAGAGCCACGTTGTCGCCCGGCATCACCATCTCCACGCCCTCGGGCAGCTCGGCCACGCCCGTCACGTCCGTGGTGCGGAAGTAAAACTGCGGACGGTAGCCCTTGAAGAACGGCGTGTGACGGCCGCCCTCTTCCTTGGAGAGCACGTAGACCTCGCTCTTGAAATGCGTGTGCGGCGTGATCGAAGCCGGCTTGGCCAGAACCATGCCGCGCTCCACGTCTTCCTTGGGCACGCCGCGCAGCAGAATGCCCGCGTTGTCGCCGGCCAGGCCTTCGTCGAGCTGCTTTTTGAACATCTCCACGCCCGTGCACACCGACTTGCGCGTCTCGCGGAAGCCCACAATCTCCACGTCTTCGCCCACCTTGACCTTGCCGCGCTCGATGCGGCCCGTAACTACCGTGCCCCGGCCCGAAATCGAGAAAATATCTTCGATCGGCATCAGGAAGGGCTTGTCCACGGCGCGATCCGGCTGCGGCACGTAATGATCCACCGCCTCCATCAGCTCGTCGATCTTGGCTTCCCACTTGGGGTCGCCGTTCAGGGCCAGAAGCGCTGAGCCGCGGATCACCGGCGCGTCTTCAGGGAACTGATACTTGCCGAGAAGCTCGCGCACTTCCATCTCCACCAGCTCGATCAGCTCCTCGTCTTCGACCGCATCGCACTTGTTCAGAAACACCAGCACACAGGGCACGCCCACCTGCCGCGCCAACAGCACGTGCTCCTTGGTCTGCGGCATGGGCCCGTCAGTCGCGGCCACGACCAGAATCGCCCCGTCCATCTGCGCCGCGCCCGTGATCATGTTCTTGATGTAGTCGGCGTGGCCCGGGCAGTCCACGTGCGCGTAGTGCCGGTTAGCCGTCTCGTACTCCACGTGCGCCGTGGCGATGGTGATGCCCCGCTCCCGCTCTTCAGGGGCATTGTCGATCGAGTCGAACGAACGGAATACATTCTTCGGGTTGTGCTTCTGCAACACCTTGGTGATGGCCGCCGTCAGGGTCGTCTTGCCGTGATCGATGTGCCCGATCGTGCCCACGTTTACGTGCGGCTTGCTGCGGTCAAACTTTTCCTTCGCCATAGAAAGCCTCGAATCCCTTTCGTAGCTCTTACTGCCTGTTTCTTGTCGCGGGGCGTCCGCCGCGGCGGACTCCAGCCCCAAACTTCTGTTCGCGCTTACAACGCCGCCCTGGTGCGGCCGATAATGACGCTGTGCCCAGCGGCCAGAGTGGGAAACGCCGCTTCCGCTTCGCCCAGATGGCGAGCTACCACGCCGCGCCACTCGGTTCCCGTCTCCTTCAGCTTCGCCGTAAAGTCCTTCACGGGAATGCCGCTCTCCGCGGCCCCTGCCATGCGGTAGCCATCCTGCAACCCCTGCAGGACCATATCGGATTTGATCGTCCTGGGCCCGAAGGCGGACATTGCGAGTAAAAATGCCTCAAATCTCACTTCTGATCCGAAGATCTGCTGGAGGGCCTGATCGATCTGCGCGTTTTGTTCCTTGACTTCTGTCATGAAAGATATCTCCCTTTTTATCTGCCTTGCGCGCGCCCGATGATTTCGTCGGCGATCATGCGCGGCGCCTCTTCGTAGCGCGCAAACTGCATTGAATATGACGCCCGCCCCTGCGTGGACGAACGAATGTCATTCACGTAACCAAACATTTCCTTGAGCGGCACGATGGCCTTGATCACCTGCGAGCCGGAGACGTGCTCCATGCCCTCGATGCGGCCGCGGCGCGAATTGATGTCTCCGATGATCACGCCCATGAACTCCTCGGGCACCGTGACCTCGACCGACATCACCGGCTCCAGCAGTACCGGCGAAGCCTTTCTTGCCGCTTCCTTGAAGCCGATCGAGCCGGCAAACTTGAAGGCCATCTCGTTGGAATCGACCTCGTGATAGCTGCCGTCGATGAGCGTCACCTTCACGTCGACCATCGGGAAGCCGGCCAGAATGCCCAACTCCATCGCGCCCCGAACGCCCTGATCGATGGGCTTGATGAATTCCCTGGGCACGGCGCCGCCCTTGATCTCGTTGACGAATTCGTAGCCCGCGCCCGCCTCATTGGGCTCGACGCGAAGCTTGCAGTGGCCGTAATTGCCCGAGCCGCCGGTCTGGCGGATGTACTTGCCCTCGGCTTCGGCAGCCTTGCGAATGGTCTCGCGGAAGGCCACCTTGGGCTCGCCCACGTTGGCTTCCACCTTGTGCTCGCGCTTCAGCCGGTCGACCAGAATTTCGAGATGCAGCTCGCCCATGCCGCTGATGATGGTCTGGCCCGAATCCTCGTCGGTGCGCACCTTGAAGGTAGGGTCTTCATCGGCCAGCTTGGCGAGCGCCACGCCCATCTTCTCCTGGTCGGCCTTGGTCCTGGGCTCGATAGCCACCGAGATCACCGTGTCAGGGAAGGTGATGGCGCCCAGCGCGATGGCGTGATGCGGAGCGCAAAGCGTGTCGCCGGTCTTGAGGTCTCTCAGCCCCACGCAGGCGCAGATGTCGCCGGCCAGAATCTCAGTCACATCCTCGCGCTTGTTGGCGTGCATCTTGAGCAGCCGCCCAATGCGCTCGGTCTTGCCGGTGCGCGGATTCAGCACCGAGTCGCCGGTCTTGAGCGAACCGGAGTAAACGCGCACGAAGCAGAGCTTGCCGTATGGATCGTTGATGATTTTGAAGGCGAGGGCCGCCAGCGGCTCGTCGTCGTCGGGGTTGCGGCGCAGAATTTTATTTGGGTGGCGGGGATCAATGCCTTCGACGGGAGGCTTGTCGAGCGGGCTGGGCAGATAATCGACAACCGCATCCAGCAGCGTTTGCACGCCCTTGTTTTTGAATGCCGAGCCGCAGATGACCGGGAAGACCTTGAGCGCGATGGTGGCCTTGCGAATGCCCGCCTTCAGCTCCTCGACGGTCGGCGTCTCGCCCTCGAGGAATTTCTCGAGCAGCAAATCGTCGTTTTCGGCGATGATCTCGATCAACTGCAAGCGGAAGGCTTCGGCCTTCTTGAGCAGATCGGCGGGGACGGACTCTACAGAGAATTCTGCGCCCAGAGTTTCGTCGTGCCAGACGATGGCCTTCATCTCGACGAGATCGATGACGCCCTTGAAATTGGCCTCTGCGCCGATGGGAATCTGCAGCGCCACGGGCCGGGCGCCCAGGCGCTTGCGGATGGTCTCCAGCACGTACTCGAAGTCCGCGCCGTTCTTGTCCATCTTGTTGACGAAGCAGATGCGGGGAACGTGGTATTTGTCGCCCTGCCGCCAGACGGTCTCGGTCTGCGGCTGCACGCCGCTGACGGAGTCGAACAGGGCCACGGCGCCGTCGAGCACGCGCAGGCTGCGCTCCACCTCGGCGGTAAAGTCCACGTGGCCGGGAGTATCAATGATATTGATGCGGAAGTCGTGCCATGTGCAGGTGGTGGCTGCCGAGGTGATGGTAATGCCGCGCTCCTGCTCCTGCTCCATGTAATCCATGGTCGCCGTGCCCTCATGCACCTCTCCCAGCCGGTGCGTGATGCCGGTGTAAAACAGGATGCGCTCGGTCGCAGTCGTCTTGCCGGCATCAATGTGGGCCATGATGCCGATGTTGCGACAGCGATCGAGAGGTACGGTGCGAGCCACGGTTGCTTTATCCTCGTTGGTTACAGCTCTTAGCTTTTAGCTATTAGCTTTTGCTTTCTGTCCGGTGCATCTACCAGCGGTAGTGAGCGAAGGCACGGTTGGCCTCGGCCATGCGGTGCACGTCTTCCTTCTTCTTCATGGCTGCCCCGCGGCCGTTGGCCGCGTCGAGCAGCTCGTTGGTCAGCTTGTCGGTCATGCCCTTTTCGCCACGGGCGCGCCCGTAGGTGAGCAGCCAGCGGATTGCCAGCGAGGTTCTGCGATCGGGATTGACCTCGATAGGAACCTGGTAGTTGGCACCGCCGACACGCCGGGTCTTGACCTCGAGCAGCGGCTTGCAGTTCTCGACCGCCTTCTTGAAGAGCTTCAGCGCATCATCGCCGCCGCCCTTCTCTTCCAGATTCTTCATGGCCTGGTAGAAGATGGCCTGGGCTGTCGACTTCTTGCCGCCCCACATCATCGAGTTCACGAACTTTGTGACCAAGTCGGATCCGTAAACGGGGTCCGGCACCGGCTGCCGCTTCGAAATGTGCCCTTTTCTTGGCATTTCTCTTTTGACCTTTCGGCGCCTTCGGGCGCCAGCTTCTACTGCCCCAGTCCGGGCTCCAGACTTCGTCCCGGAACCGTATTCAGGTTTCAGGGGTCAGGGTCAGGAATCAGAGGTGAGCCCTGAAACCTGCGCCCCGATCCTTATTTCTTCGCGGGACCGCCCTTGGCGCGCTTGGCGCCGTACTTGGACCGGCTCTGCGAACGGTTGGCCACCCCAACCGAATCGAGCGTTCCGCGCACCACGTGGTAGCGCACGCCGGGGAGATCCTTCACGCGGCCACCGCGAATGAGCACGATCGAGTGCTCCTGCAGGTTGTGGCCGATGCCCGGGATGTAGGTCGTTACCTCGATGCCGTTGGTGAGCCGCACGCGGGCCACTTTGCGAAGGGCCGAGTTTGGCTTCTTGGGCGTCTGGGTATAGACGCGAGTGCAGACGCCCCGCCGCTGCGGCGAAGCCTGCAAGGCCGGCGACGCCGTCTTGTAACGGGGAGCCGTGCGTCCCTTACGGACAAGCTGATTAAACGTAGGCAAAGCGAAAACTCCTCAAAAAAACGCCGACTTTCGATTGCAAACAGCCGCGCACAGCACAATTGGGGCCAATCGGAGCCCTTCCGCCCATAACGCGGCAGAAGGACAGAGAAGCCCACTGCTTGCTGCTTCGCGTCTGTTTTCCTTCCAGGTCTCAGACGAGAACCGCGACGGTGGCAGGTCGTCCCCACTTAAAGCGGAGCCCGCTCCGTATCGCTGGTTCCGGCCCGCATAGCCCTCCAAGGGAGGAGAACGCGCGGGCGCCGATGCGAAATTTCCCTGCCCTCCGCAAGAAGAGAGCAATTCCGGGAACTGTCTGGCCGGCCTGCTTCACCTGGCCTTAGGGAAACTTCAGCTCGCAGGCTGACCGGAATCCCCACACGCACCCACAGCTACACACATCCAGGTGCGGTCTTGCAAACCTATTTACCATAACAAGAAAAGGCGGGTGGGGTCAATGCCTTTAGCCCCACCCGTCGTTTTTTCTCGTTTATATAACCGATTGCAGCTTCCAGACGTTGTCCACCAGGTTGAAGGTGGCCGTGCGCTTGGTGCTGATTTTGTTGCTGGGGTCCTGAATGATGTCCTTGAGCGCGGTGGGCAGAGGATCCAGAACCTCGTTCTCGGAGAAGGTAGCCGACTTCACGCCTTCGCCCAAATCCTGTAACTCGCTCATATCACGCGCTTTAAGGCGACTGGTGGCTACAGTCGAGGCCGCTACCACAAAGGTCTTATCACTCGAGCTCTCCGGATGCCACTGGACCGTGTCGCCACCGGCCACCAGCTTGATCACTTTTGCGCCCTCGGGCGTTAGCTTGAAATCGGCCCAATACCCGTTGGGGTATTTCTTTATTTCGACCCAGTACTTGGCCACGATTCCCTTCCGCATTCCCAGGTCTGTGATCGGGAAATTGATGCTCTGCGGCGGCGCCTGGTCATACTTCGCCTGGACCAATGCAAGCGCATCCTGCTGCGACAGCGGAGGCGCCGATTTGCATCCTGCGAAAACCAGCAGTCCCGCACCCAAAAGAGCCATAGCTCCCAGTTTTTGCATTCTCATTGCGTGTCTCATCCTCTCCCTGGCCCTGAAATGGCCCAATTGGCTTTGATCGCCATTTTTTCTCCTACTTTCTACCTCTGTCAATGAAAATCGCCAGTGACCATGCTCACAGATGGCTGGTTAGTCCCTTCAAAATCGGGAAGTTGCGCCCTGGGGCGGGGGTGCCGAAGGGATAAATGATGCTTATCCCAGGCGCCCAAATGCGAGGCACCTGGGGACCCAGCGTCTGTGGAAAAAACTCACTTCCGTCTCCCGACGCCCGGCAGGCGAGAGGCGAGGATAAGCGTTCAATGCGCGGCCTCGGCGATCTCCAGCTTTGCAGAAGCCTCGACGGATTGAATCCAGAGAGCAATCCGCGGCCAGCACTCTTCGAGCGTTTTGGTTCCCATGAAGAGGCCGATATGACCGCCCGGAGCGAGCATTTTCACGATCTGGTGCTTCGGGGTGCCAAGAAGTTTTTCTGCATGGAAGACCTGCGCTACCGGCGTAATATCGTCAGCGTCTCCCGCAAGGAGAAAAACCGGACAGGCAATATCTTTGAGTGACAACCGCTGATTCAACCCGATGAATTCCCCGTGCGCGAGGCGGTTCTCCTTGAAGAGCTGCCGGACTGCCTGGAGATAGAAAACGCCCGGCAGATTGATGGGGTTTTCGTACCAGCGCTCGAAGGTTTCCACCCGCTGAATGTAGTTCTTGTCCTCGATGTGCTCGTAGAGGTCGATGTACTTCTCCCATTGTTTTTCCGGATGCATGCTCTTCCAGCCGGCGATCATCACCTGGCCGTGCATGAGGCCGCCGCCCAGCGTGACCAGTTCCTCAAAGAAAGTCATGGGCAGAGAGTGGGCCATCTCCTTGATGGCGCCGCTGCCGGCGTCGGTGTCAATGGGCGCTCCTGCCAGCACCAGGCTGCGCACCTTTGCCGGGAAACGCGCGGCGTACATGGCGCACATCCAGCCGCCCTGGCAGAGGCCGATCAAGTGGACGCTGCCGCCCAGGTGCTCGACCGCCTTGTCCAGGTCGTCGAGATACTTGTCGATATCGAAGTCCTTCATTTCCTGGTTCGCGCTTCTCCAATCGGTGACCAGGAGATGCTCGAGGCCGCCTGCCTGCAGGGTCTCGACCAGACTCTGGCCCTTGGCATAATCGGCAATGGTAGAGCCGTGCCCCGCGTACGGCGCATGAATGAGAACCGGAGTGGCGGCTTCGCCGGCTGACGTTCGGGAAAAATCGCGCAACCGCATGGTGTCGAGGTCCAGGATGACTTTGTTCGCCGTGGCCCACTCCGGCGGGGGCGGGAATGTGATGAGTTCTGCTTCCAGAAGATAGCGGAGATTGTCCTGGTACCATTGGAGCCCTGCTTCTTCCATTTCAATTGCCGCTGCCAGCGGCCAAAGACACGGAACGCTGTGCTCCTGGCGGTTTTTGGGGGCGGGACGAGCGACTCTATCCTTGATTTCTGTATCGATGGTCATTGCATGGTTCTCCTTTGGGGCGGATGAAGGAATGGGGCCCAGGGAACCGATATCCCATAAGACGTAAATTGGGCTTTGTGGTTTCCCAGGTCCCAACCTCGGGACCTGGGGCACCCAGGTGGTGTGCTGAGATTAGCAAGCCCGGAAGCTGCGCCACCTGGCTTCAGGTTAAAGAAAAGAAACTCAACGCGGCATCGCCCTGTTCCAGTAGCCGGGTGCGCTCAAGCATTCCATAATACGCCTCAAGCGCCTGCTTTCGCCGGTGTTCGGCGACAACCATGGCGCCGGGAGCCAGCAGGCACCGGGCAGAGCCGCCCAGCAGATCCAGCGCGATTTCATATTCTCTAGCGGCGTCCCAGGGAGGATCGAGAAAGATGAGATTGAAGACGTCACCAAGGCTTATCGAGTCCGCAGCCTCGCGCGCGCTTTTCGCCGCGGCCTTAGCCGAGCCTTGATTGTTCTCCGCCGCCGCCCTGCGCAGCCAATTCGCGACTCCGGCGGAGTGAACGCGCGCCCGATTGCCGACGCCGAGTTGCGCCAGGTTTTCACGCAGAACTCCGATTGCGGCCCTGCTCTCGTCTACGAATTCGGCGCTTCCGGCTCCCCGGCTGAGGGCCTCGATACCCACGGCGCCCGACCCGGCATAAAGATCCAGAAAAGCCGCGCCTTCGATGCGGGGCGCGAGCACGTTGAAGAGAGTTTCGCGCAGCCGGTCGCTGGTGGGCCGGGTGCCGGCGCCAGAAGGGGCCCGGAGAGAACGGGAGCGGAGTGTACCGGCGATAATGCGCATCGCTCACCAGAATAAATTGAGAATCCTGCCCGGGGTTGACCTTTTACAATCGTGCTATGCGAGGCTGGTCAATGCCGCTGGGCCGGTGGATGGGCGTGGAGTTGCGCGTTCATATCTTTTTTCCGCTGCTGGCTGTTGTTTTGATCGGCATGAGCGGACAGGCAAGCTGGCAGCGCGGCGTGATGCTGTTTCTGGAACTGACTTTGGCCGTAATGGTGCGCGAAACCTCGCGTCTGCTGGTGGCAGCATGGCTGGGCCTGCGGCTGAGGGCCATTCTGCTGCTGCCCATCGGCGGGATGTTCGCCTACGCCGACCCTGAGAGTCAGGAAAACGCGAACGGAGGGCGCGGGCAGTTGGCGCTTGCCGTCGCCGGCCCCGTCGCTAACTGGGCTACCGCGCTGGCCATGGCCGCGGCCCTGTTGGGCGCCAGCGGCGACATCCAGCTCTGGAGCACGCCTTTGATCAGTTCCGCTTACCTGGTCCGCAGCATGGTCTGGATGCAGGCGTCCCTGGGCGTGCTGCACCTGGTGCCCGCCTATCCGCTGGACTGCGGACGGCTGATCCGCAGCGCTTTTGCCCGCACGCACGGTACGGGTCCGGCGGCCCGCTTAGCTGCCGGGCTCGGGCAGGTGCTGGCGGCGGCGGCACTGCTGGGGGGCATGATTCTGCATAACCCATGGGTGATTCTGATCGGCTTCTTCATTTTGATCGGCGCGCAAATCGAGGACCAGGGAGTCTTCTTCCAATCGGTGGTGGATACGGTGCGCATGCGCGAGGTGATGCTGACCGATTTCGCCACGCTGTCGCCCTCCGACACACTGGCCGATGCCCTGTATCGCTGCGTTCACTCGCTGCAGGAGGATTTCCCCGTGGTGCGCGGGCCGGAGCTGGTGGGCATTATTTCGCGCCAGCGCATTGTGGACGCCCTGCGCTCGGACGGCAATGGTTACGTGCAGTCGGCTATGTCACGGGCCTTTCAGATCGCGCGCCCGGAAGACACACTGGGAACGACGATCCGGCGGCTTACCGGCCACGGCATGTCGCTGATCCCGGTGACCGAAAGCGGCCGCGTGGTGGGGATTGTGAGCGTGCAGAACCTGATGAGCTCCATGTCGCTGCTCGCCGAGCAAAGGCGCATGGAACGCGAGGACCGAACTAACTGAATTCCAGGGTTCAGGTGTCAGGTTTCAGTTTTCAGCTCTGCTCCACCCGGGGTGCAGGAGTGGAAAAGATCGGATTAGCGAAAGATCGGCTGACCGCTCGCTGGAAGAAAACGACGAAGTTGGACGAAATGAATCTGGACGCGGAGAAACCGCTGGCGCCCGGCCTTTACCTGGTGGCCACCCCCATCGGCAACCTGCAGGACATCACTTTGCGCGCGCTCGACGTGCTCCGCCGCGTGGACCGCATCGCCTGCGAGGACACGCGCCAGACCCAGAAGCTGCTGAATCACTTTGAGATTCAGACGCCGACCCTGAGCTGCCATGAGCATAACGAGCGCCGGCGCGCCGAGGAACTGGTGGAGACGCTTTGTTCCGGCGGGCGCATTGCGCTGGTCTCCGATGCCGGCACGCCGGGCGTGAGCGACCCCGGCAATTGGCTGGTGCGCGCGGCAATCGGCGCCGGAGTTGCCGTTTATCCGGTGCCCGGCGCCAATGCCGCCGTCAGCGCGCTGGTGGCCTCGGGACTTGCGGCCGACGAGTTTCACTTCTTCGGATTCCTGCCGGAAAAAGCAGGCGCGCGGCGCACACGGCTGGAAACGTTGGCGCGCGAGGAAGACAGGAAGGTCCGCACGCTGATCTTCTATGAAGCACCGCACCGGATACTGGACACGCTGGCGGAGATGGAAGCAATTTGGGGTCCGGCGCTGCGCGTGGCCGTGGCACGGGAACTGACCAAGATGCACGAGGAGTTCCTGCGGGGGACGGTGGCTGAAGTGCGCAGCGAAATTGCTGGACGCGATCGGGTCCGCGGCGAAATCACCGTAGTGGTGGAGGCTCCGCCCTGGAGCGATTCTGCTGAGGCGGCGCAGGCAGAGGAATCGCTTGCGGGCCGCGTGGCGCGCCTTCAGGCGGGGCAAGGCCTGGACGAAAAAGAGGCGCTGAAGGTGCTGGCGCGCGAGCTGGGCCGCTCCCGGAGCGAGCTCTATCGCGAACTGCAGCGCGAGAAGGCGCGGAGACGCTGATTCAGTTCGCAGTTCACAGTTCGCAGTTCGCAGTTCGCAGTTCGCAGTTCACAGTTCGCAGTTCACAGTTCGCAGCCGGTAATCCACGCCGGCTTCGCCTGCACGGCGTCGACAGTCCATCAGCACTCTGGTGAAGATTCTGAAAAGCTCTCAAGTTCTCCATCCTTGCAGCCGATAAAGTTTCCGGACGGGTCCGAACCGCGATGGGAAGGGCTGTATTAAGAGCAGCGAGCGGTGATCCGCCACGGCGGTCGTGCTCGTCAGAAGAGCCCGGCATTTGCCGGACGCAATCACGGACCCGGGCAGCAGGAATCCTTTCATGTCAACGGCACTGCGGTTTCTCGACTTTCCCGACCCCTGTCCTTACGAGCCTGATGAAATGGCAGGCTCGCAGAAGATCACTGTTGCCGTCGTGGACCCGGATGACGAAGTCCGCCGCACGATGGTTAGCTCGATTTCGGGCCGATGACCGGTTCGGTTCGCGAGATTATTGGCTTCCTGCCCGACATTGAGGATGCACGCTGGCTGACCAACCAGGGCTTCGATGTCATCCTCATCGGACTGGACCACGATCCCGAGCAGGCGTTGCGCATGGTCGAAAGCGTGCATGCGCTCAGTTCCGCGACGATCATGGTCTATTCTCGCCAGTCTGGCCGCGATCTGTTGATGAGTTCGATGCGGGCCGGGGCGCGTGAGTTCCTTACGCTTCCGCTCGGGCCCGAAGCCGTGAAATCGGCGTTGCTCCGCGTCACAACTCGGGTTCGCGCCGCGCCGGTGCAAGAGACGGCTGCGGGACGGCTTTTTGGTTTTCTCGGCGCCAAGGGCGGATCGGGAACCACCACCGTCGCGACCAACTTCGCCGCCTCCGTGGCCTCACTGACCAGCAAGAAAACACTTCTCATTGATCTCGATCTGCCGCTCGGCGACGCCGCGCTCGATCTGGGCATCACCAGCGAGTTCTCCACGCTCCATGCCCTTGAGGCCGCCGACAGGCTCGATTCCTCCTTTCTTTCCCGGCTGATCATCCGTCACGACTCCGGACTTTCGGTTCTTGCTGCGCCCGGAAAGCTCCAGCGCGTCCGGGTTCTTCCGGCCGCGATCGACAAGCTTCTGAAGGTGGCCGGCCATGCCTTCGACTTTGTTGTCGTCGACATGGGTTCGTATTTTGATTTCTCCGAAACCCGGCTGCTGGAGATGGCCTGTGGAATCTACCTCATCTCTCAGGTCAGTATTCCCGACCTGCGCAACGCCAACCGCCTCATCACCGGCTGGCTTGCACCCCACAGCCGCAAGCTCCAGGTGGTTTTGAACCGCTTCTCTTCGAAAGACAAGATTTTCGCCGAGAAGGACATCGAGAATGCCCTCACCCGCAAGCCCCACTGGCGCATCCCTAGCGATTACTTTGCCGTGAGAAAGATGCAGAACCACCCCACGCTGCTTTCAAAAGGTGATACTTCGATTGGCCGGCCTATTCGCGAGATGGTACGCGAGGCCTGCCAACTACCCTCTGAGCAGAAAAAGAAGGGAATACTTGGCCTCTTATAGAGCCTTCCCGCCATTCGCAATAACACCATCCAACAGCGGTTATTCAAAAAGACCAGAGGCTCTGGGTTCAGTCTCAGAGTATTTGCCCTTGTGCTACCACTCCACAGTTCCTTTCGTAATCAGGTTCTGAGACAGTCATCAAGCCACTCCCCCGTCAGCCGATAGGGCGATTGACATTCCTCAGGCGTTCTTCCCGGTTCCCGGGACAGCGCCGAGGCTCCGGGAGGGACCCATGATCAAAAAGAAAATTGCAACTCATTCGCGAGTCGCGCGGCGGGCAGGGATCGCGCTCCTGCAGCCCGCGGCTTTGGCCCTGCTTTTCATGATGGCGTTGCCCGCCCATGCCGGCGACGAGCGCGCCGTTAAATCCCGGGTCGCCCCGATCTACCCGGAGATTGCAAAACGCATGAGGATCGAAGGCGATGTAAAGCTCGAAGCTACTGTGAACGCGGAGGGCAACGTGACCGACGTGAAAGAAATCAGCGGGAATCATGTTCTGGCCCTTGCCGCTGAGGAAGCAGTTCGGAAATGGAAGTTCGAGACCGGCAGCGGCGACTCCACTGTGATTGTCGCGGTCAATTTCGCGCAATAGGCGGGAAGCTGGGCTGGCGCGGCATTCCGCCAGCGCAGGCGTTTCCATTCGAGAATTTTCGGTCAGACTATTTGCGATTCCTGAGAAGCTTGGGTGGTCTCCCGCCCATCGCGACCGCGCGATGGACGGGGCACGGTGTCCTGGTCAACGCTTGGATCGAAAATGCGATCTTCTACGCCTCTGTCCCGTGGCATTTCTTGTATTTCTTGCCGCTGCCACAGGGGCAGGGATCGTTGCGGCCGACCTTTTCGCCTGTGCGCCGTTGCACGGCTTGAGCAGCGCCGCCCCCGGCCATACTGGCCGCCTCCAGCTCGCGCTGCTTCTTGCGGTGGAACTCCTTCTCGAGCTGATCGATGGTGGTTGAAGGCGCACGGGTGGGAACGGCGATCTCGCGCGGCGCCGGGTCCAGCGTCGCCGCCGGCGCGGTTCTCCAGCCCGGCGACAAGGCCCCATCGCCGGGGACTGCGGCACTGGCCACCGGCGGCGCCTTGGGAACAGCGCGGCGCGGCTGCACTGCCTGCGTGACCGGCTCTCCGTCCGCACCCAGAATCTGCATCCGGAAGAGGAACCGCACCGTGTCTTCCTGGAACTTCAGCATCATCGCCTCGAATAATTCGAACGATTCCCGCTTATATTCCACCAACGGATCTCGCTGCGCATAGCCGCGCAGGTTGATTCCCTCTTTAAGGTGATCCATCGAGAGCAGGTGTTCCTTCCACAGCCCGTCGATCACGGTCAGCATGACCATGCGCTCGTGATAGCGCATGGTCTCGGCGCCCAGGAGCTTCTCCTTCTCCTCATAGCCTTCGGTCAGTTTGGCAAAGATCTCGTCGCCCAGCTCGTGCCGGGTCATCCCCTCGGGTTTGATCCCCACGGACTCAAGATTCAACCCGAACTGATCGACGAGTTTGTTCCGCATCCCTTTGAAGTCCCACTGATCGGGCCGGGTCTTTTCGTCGGCGAACTCATCCAGCAGCGCGCTTAAGATGCCACCCGCGTAATCTTCCAGGATCAGCTCGCGTTGGTCAACACCCTCCAAAAGCTGGCGGCGCAGCCCGTAGACCGCCTCGCGCTGCTTGTTCATCACGTCGTCGTACTCGAGCAGGTGCTTGCGGGCTTCGAAGTTCTGCGCCTCCACGGCCTTTTGCGCCGTTTCGATCTGCCTGCTCACCATCCGCGACTCGATGGGAACATCCTCTTCCATTGCCTTGTAGAGCAGATTGCCGACCCAGTTCTTGGCGTAGATGCGCATCAGATCGTCTTCGAGGGACAAATAGAAGCGGCTCTCGCCGGGGTCGCCTTGACGGCCGGCGCGCCCGCGCAACTGGTTGTCAATGCGGCGAGACTCGTGCCGCTCAGTGCCCAGGATGAACAGTCCGCCCGTCTCGACTACTTTGTCGTGTTCAATTTGCGCGGCCTTGGCGTGGACGCTATAGATTTCGGTCCACTCCGGCTCTGCTATCTCGAACTCCTGGCCCTGGTAGTAGAAGCGCAGAAAGCCCGGCGGAGCCATAGGATTGATGGCGCCCTCGGCCACGCTGATGGCCCGCGCCTTGCTCTGCTTCACCAGTTGCTGCCGGGCCATGAACTCGGCGTTGCCACCCAGGAGAATATCGGTGCCACGGCCGGCCATGTTGGTGGCGATGGTCACCGTGTCCAGCTTTCCGGCCTGCGCCACAATCTCCGCCTCGCGCTCATGGAACTTGGCGTTCAGCACCACGTGGCGCACGCCCCGGCGCTGCAGAATCGCCGAGAGGCGCTCGGATTTTTCGACCGAGGTTGTGCCCACAAGCACCGGCTGCCTGTTCTTGTGCAGCTCGGCGATGTTTTCAGCTACCGCCTTGTACTTTTCCTTCTCAGTGCGGTAGACCACGTCGGGATTCTCAAGTCGAAGCATAGGTTTGTTGGTCGGAATCACGACGATCTCGAGCTTGTAAATCTTTTCGAACTCGGCGGCCTCGGTTTCAGCGGTACCCGTCATGCCGCTCAGCTTTCCATAAAGCCGGAAGTAGTTCTGGAAGGTGATGGTGGCCAGCGTCTGGTCTTCCTTGCGGATGTTCACGCCTTCCTTGGCCTCGATGGATTGATGCAGGCCGTCGGACCAACGGCGGCCGGGCATGAGGCGGCCGGTGAAGGTGTCCACGATGATCACTTCGCCGTCCTTCACCACGTAATCCACATCGCGCTTGTAGAGGGCGTGGGCCTTGATGGCCGTCTCCACGTAGTGCTTCAAGTCCCAGTTCTCAGCGTCGGCGATGTTGTCGATGCCGAGCGCCTTTTCGATCGTCACCCAGCCGTCGTCGGTGACGCCAATGGTCCGCTGCTTCTCGTCCACGATGTAGTCGCCAGTGAAGTGCTTCTGGCCCTCGCGTAACTGAATGCCGAGCTCTTCCTGGCGCCTTGTGTCGGACCACTCCACCTCTTCGCCCAGCGCCAGTTGCGGAATAATGCGGCGCACCTTGGCGTACTTGTCGGTGGTCTGGTCAGTGGGGCCGGAGATGATCAGCGGGGTGCGCGCCTCGTCGATCAGGATCGAGTCGACTTCGTCGACGATGGCGTAGTAGTGGCCGCGCTGCACGCAGTCCTTGGCCTCGAATTTCATGTTGTCGCGCAGGTAGTCGAAGCCGAACTCGTTGTTGGTGCCGTAGGTGATGTCGGCGCCATAGGCGGCGCGGCGCTCGTCGTCGCTCAGATCGTGGACGATGACGCCCACGGTGAGCCCCAGAAACTCGTAAATTTTGCCCATCCACTCGGCGTCGCGCTTGGCCAGGTAGTCGTTGACCGTGACAACATGCACGCCGTGGCCCACGAGCGCATTCAGGTAACAGGCGAGGGTGGCCACCAGCGTTTTTCCTTCGCCGGTTTTCATTTCGGAAATCTTGCCCTGGTGCAGCACCATGCCGCCAATCAACTGCACGTCGAAGTGCCGCATCTGCACGGCGCGCCAGCCCGCCTCGCGCACTACGGCGAAGGCCTCAGGCAGAATCTCTTCGAGCGCCTCGCGCTCGGCGGCCTTGATCTCGTCAGCGTCTTTGAGCCCTTCGAGCCTGGCCGCGATCCGCGCCCTGAACTCGACGGTTTTGGCCTTCAGCTCCTCATCGCTCATCTGCCGGACAGACGGCTCCATCGCGTTGATCTCATTCACGATGGGCGTCAGCTTTTTGATGGCCCGCTCGTTGGCGGTGCCGAAAATCTTCGCCAGAAGCTTATCGAATATCACGCAGTTCTCCGCTTACCAGTGTAAATGGCGGGGCGAAAGCGGAAATGAAACGGACCAGGGACGAACTTTAAGACGAACGAAGGGATAACCGGCGGAGTGCCGGCCCGGATTTGCATCGTAACAGGGTGATGGGAGAATCTTTGAGATGATGGAGGAAGTCCGCACTTTTATATAGACTCCGCAGCAGGGAAAGGAAATCGCCGCAAGTGACTCAGGCCATGCGCCGCACGGCGCTGATTTACAACCCGGTTTCAGGCATGTACTCGGCACGCCGGCGCGCTTCGATCGAGAAGGCGCTGGAGGTTTTCCGGCAGGCCGGGATTGAGACCGAGGCGCTGGAGACCAAAGGAGCAGGGACGGCCGTCGCACTGGCGCGCGAGGCTGTCGAGCGGGGTTGCGACGCAGTGATCGCCTGCGGCGGCGACGGCACGGTTCATGAGATCCTGCAAGGGCTCGCAGGCACCGAGACGGCCCTCGGCGTGATTCCCTTCGGAACGGCCAACGCACTGGCCGCCGACCTGGGGTTGAACGGAACTCCCGAAAGAGCGGCACGCAAGTTGCTTGAAGCCTCACTCTTGAAGATCTCCGTAGGGCGTATTCACTACACCGGCATCGATGGGAATCCAGCCGCGCGCTACTTTATCGTCGCTGCCGGCATCGGGGCCGACGCGCTGCTGATGTCCCGGCTCGACGCGCGGTTGAAACGACGGCTTGGCTACGTGCTCTACCTGATCGAGGCGTTTCGCATCTGGGCCACGCATTCGTTTCCGCTGTTTGAAACGCTGCTTCCCGCCGCGAATGGCGGCGGCACGGCGCGGGCCATTGAAGTCTCGCAACTGCTTGCTGTCCGAGTGCGCTCCTTTGGCGGCGTGCTGAACCATCTGGCGCCGGGAGCGAGCGTGCGCAACGGCAAGCTGAGCCTGCTTGCTTTCGAGACCCAGAGCCGCCTGCGTTATCTCAGCTTCCTGCTCGCGGTTGTGGCCGGCCGCCACACCTTCTCGCGCGGCATCGAGCTGGTCGAGACGCCTTCGGTGGAGTGCCGCGCTCCCCGCGGCAGCCGGGAACGTTTCTTCGTCGAGGCCGACGGCGAAGTGCTGGGATCGCTGCCTGTACGCATCGAGGTCGTGCCCCACTCGCTGAATCTGCTGGTGCCGCCCGGCGCGCAGCCGTGAGGAAGGCAGCGGAGCTAGCGGAGTTGGCGGAGCTAGCGGAGTTGGCGGAGTTAGCGGAGCTAGCGGAGTTAGCGGGTTAGCGGAGTTAGCGGGTTAGCGAGTCAGCGGGTTGACGAGTTGGTGCTCTCCCGCCCATTTCATCCACGGTAGCCCCGGGGGTTGGGATCGGGTTGGGCTTTGTGGTTTCCCGCCCATTTCACGATGAAGCCGTGAAATGGACGGGGCACAAAAGGTTGGGAATCCTTACGAGTTTCGCTTCAGCGCGCGCTTCAGCACGGTTTCCAGCGCGGCTTTCTGCTCGGCGTAATCCTCGGCGGAGATCTTGCCGGTGATCTTTTCGCTCTCCAGAGTGAAGAGCTCTTCCTTGAGCGCGTTCATGAGCGTTGGATTGGTTGCGGCAGGCGTGCCAGGTGCGCCGGCAAGCGGCGTGGGGATTGCCGCGCCAGCCGGAGCGGAGACAGGCGCCACAGCTGCCTCCGGTCTGCGCAACAGAAAAGCCGCTGCGCCGGCGAGAAGGAGAACCAGCGCGCTCAGAATCCACCACTTATATTTTGAAAGCGGGTCGGGCGTGTTGATGGGCACTCCGAGGCCGCCGCCCGGCGTGCTGGAAGTCTGCTGTGTGCTGCTTGCGCTCTGCTGGGTCGTGGTCTGCGACTCGCGCGGCAGCGAGCCCGTTCCGGAGACCGTGAAATCAATCTGCTTGCCCGCAGCGGCGTTCTTCATCAGGTAGGTCTGGAGCCCGGCGTCGCCCTGCACCGATTTAAGATCTGCTCCCGCGCCGTTGGTGAGCGACATGCTCTGTGGCATCAAAACGGCAAAGCTGTCGGCCGGCAGCGAGAGCACGGAGTGAAAGACGTATTTACCGCTCGCATAGGGCACGGTATAGATGACCTGGAAGAGCGTGTCCTTGTCGCCGTTGTCGGGCTGAATGGGAAAGTTAAACGAGTAGTGTCCCGTGGGACCGTCAGGATCGAGCTTCATGTTGGTCGGCAATCCGCCCGGTCTCTCTGCCGACACTTCGCTGACGATGGCATCGGCGGGAAGAACAATCTCAAAGGACTTCTTGCTCCATTGCGTGGTGGGCGGCGAGCTGGTGTTGTGGACAAAAAACCGTTCGTCCACGCTGAGCTGCCCATTGCTCGACTCGACTTCCAACACGTCGGCCTCGACGGAGACGCCGTTCACCTTCGCGGCCACGTCGTAGACGGAGATGTCGCCCGATCCGCTTCCCTGCGGCGCGGCGATAAAGTACCCGACGCCCTGGTGCATAGCGCGGATCAGGTAAGAGCCGTTGCCGGGCAGGGTCAACGTGTAGTGGCCCTGCGCGTCGGTCTTTGCGCTGGCCGCCTCGCCCATGCCGGCCTGCACGTCGATCAGCGCCACGGCGTCTCCGGCGGCGGGCTTGCCGGTGGTCTTGTCGGTCACCGTGCCGGTGACGCTGGCGGCGTGGGCCAATGCTGCGGTGAAGAGCAGACTCAGTGCAAAAGCAGAAAGTGTAAAGCGGGGTATTCTCATTGTCGTCCTGTCATTAGTGAATTGTATAAACGGCGGTCATGACAAATTGCAGGTTAAAACAACTGCAGTCAACCATGAAACCGGGTTTCACCCGAAACCATGAAAATGCAACTGCGGATCCCTCGTCGCTGCGCTCCTCGGGATGACAACTCCGGGGCGAATGCGGCGAGCTTTAGGCCAAATCTTCGACTTTCAGGGCAAATCCTTCGACTGCGTCCAGCGCGGCGGCCTCCGCTCAGGATGACAGCGTAAGCTTGTGCGGGTAGTTATGCCTGCTCGAGCCGATCGATCTCGGCCAGGAGTGTTTCGGTCTCGTTTTCCAGCAGCGCCCGCTGGGCCTCGAAGTCCTCCTGCGGGTACTTGCCGGCGCGGTACTCGAAGTTCAGGTCGCGCAGGTTTTCGTAGAGCTGCTCCTTGCGCTCCATGAGAAAGTCAAGGCGCGACTTTTCTTTCTGGCGAGCGAAGCTGCTTTCCGGCCGGAAGGTGTAGACGATCAGCGCGAAGAGGAGGAGGAGACCGGCAACAAGCCCCAGGGTTTCACTCATGTTCAAAGACCTCCGTTCATGCCGGCGTCCATACTGGTTTCCCGGCGGATGCGCTCGCGCCGTTCCCGCTCCTCGGGGTCGAGCATCGTGTCTTCCGTGGCGGCCGCCGGGTGCATTTTGCCGCCCTTCAGACCTCCCCAGCGCCGGATGAGCAGAATCGTTCCTGCCAATGCCGCGGCAAAGACGGCAAAGGGAGCGATCCAGGCCACCAGGTCGAAGCCTCTGGTGGGGGGCGCGGCCAGCACCGTGGCGCCATACTTGGCTACAAAGGCATTGAAGACCTGCTGGTCGCTCATCCCGGAGGAGATATCGGCCCGCAGTTCGCTGAGCTCCTGCGTGGATTCCGTGCAGCCCACGTGGTTGCACTCGCCCAGCAGTTGCGCGCAGCCGCAGGTGCACATCAGCCGGTGATCGAGATCGTAAAGGCGGCCGTTGGGGCTGGCCGCACCCATAGAAAAGCAGATGGCCACGGCCAGCGCCGCCGCTTCAAGGATCTTAGGCAAACGCATCAGTCCCCTCCCTTAAATGCCGGGGCGGGAACGGCCTGCGCCACCTGAACTCGCGCCGGCGCCATGGCCGGGATCAAACTGGGAACCAGCGCCACCACGGTTCCGAAGACGATAATGACCAACCCAAACCAGATCCATCCCACCAGCGGATTGAGGAATGCCTTGATGATGGGCTGCCCGGTGGAGGGATTCGCGCCCTCGTAGACCACGTACAGGTCCCACTCGGGAACCGAGTGAATCGCCACCATCGTCTGCGGCTGGTCGCTGGCGTGGTAGACGCGCTTTTCCGGCATGATCTGGAACTGCTTTTTGCCGTTCCGATAGACGTTCAGCACGGCAAACTCGGAATCGTAGTTCTGGTTTGAATCCTGCGTGAAGCTCTCATTCTCGAGCGTGTAAGGCCCGATCGACATTTTGTCGTGCAACCCGAGCTCGTTCTCGGTGTTGCGATTGAAGGCGGCGCCGGCCAGGCCCACAATGGCCACGACCACTCCGATGTGAATGATGTAGCCGCCGTAGCGCCGCGTGTTGCGCCGCGTGAGCAGCGCAACGGAAGAGAGGAGATTGCGCCGCGTCTGGCGGCGAATCACCATGGCTCCGCGCAGGAACTCCGACACGATTGCGGTGAGGACCGCCGCCGAGAGCGCAAAGGCCACGACGGCGTAGAAGCTGCCGGCGTCAAAGCCCCCGCCGGTCCCACTGCTCCATGGCCTGACGCCCGCGATGAAGCAAATCATCACGACGACCCACAACGCCACGACCGGAAGCACGAAATTCCTGCGGATGGCGCGCAGCGAGGTGGCGCGCCACGGCAGCAGCGGCCCTACGCCGGTGAGAAAAAGCAGAAAGAGCCCGATGGGAACGGCCACGCGGTTATAAAACGGGGCGCCCACGGTCACCTTCGATCCCTCTACGTATTCAGAAATGACCGGGAAAAGCGTACCCCACAGAATTACGAAACAGGCCGTGAGCAGCACCAGGTTGTTGAATAGAAAGCTCGACTCGCGGCTGACCAGCGATTCCAGAGTGTGTTCGCTCTTCAGGTGGTTGCGCTGCAGGACATACGTAAAGATACACACCGCCAGCACGATGCACATGAAGACAACAAACCATGTGCCGATGGACGATTGCGCGAAGGCGTGGACCGAGCTCACCAGGCCGGCGCGGGTCAAAAGCGTTCCCAGCAGCGTCAACAGGAAGGTGGTAAAGATGAGCCACACGTTCCAGCTCTTCATCATGCCTTTGCGCTCCTGCATCATTACCGAGTGCAGAAAGGCGGTTCCCGTGAGCCAGGGCATGAAGCTGGCATTCTCCACCGGGTCCCAACCCCAGTAGCCGCCCCAGCCCAGCACGGCGTAGGCCCAGTGCATGCCCAGAAAGATGCCGCAAGTGAGAAACAGCCACGTGACCAGCGTCCAGATCCTTGTCGTCCTGATCCATTTTTCGCCCGGATAGCGCATCATCAGCGCGCCCAGCGCAAAAGCGAAAGGCACCGAGAAGCCCACGTAGCCCAGATAGAGCATCGGCGGGTGGATCACCATCTCAGGGTATTGCAGCAGCGGATTCAGACCGTTGCCGTCTTCGGGCACCGCGCCTCGCAGCAGAGAAAACGGCGGCGCGCTAAAGTTCAGGATCAGCAGGAAAAACACCTGTATGGCAGCCAAAATCGTCCCTGCATAGGCATAGAGCTTTACGTCGGACTTGTGCTGCAGCCGCAGGATGAACCCGAAGATTGCCAGCAGCCAGGCCCACAGAAGCAGCGAGCCCTCCTGCCCGCTCCACATGGCGGCGAACTTGTAGGCCGCGGGCAGAGCCCGGTTTGAGTGTTCCTGGATATAGGCGATCGAGAAATCGTTGGCGAAAACCGACCAGACCAGCGCAAATACGGCCGCCGTGACGGCGACGAACCCGGCGATTCCCGCGCGGCGCGCAGTGTCGGCCAGGCGTTCAGGCGAAATGCGTGCCGAGGTCCCCTGTTTCCCGACCGCGATCATTCGTAACGCCAGCGCTCCGCCGACGAGGCTGTAGACCGCTAACGCAAGTGCAATCAAAAGAGAAAAGCTGCCGAAAGCTGCCATGAGACTCCATCACGATTTTCGCACGTTGGGCGGTTCGACCGTTGCCGGCCACGGGACCGGTGACGTCCAGTTTCCCGCCGCGCCGACGTGGCGCAGTGAACGACAGCCAGCAGAAGGAGCGAGCAATCTGCGAAAGCGCCCTGAGCGAAAAAATGCAGTTCTGCCCAAGGCTATCTTCCTCTGAGGGTAACCCTTTTGGGTGTGATTTGGCTCACTTGTTGGGGTAGGTCTTTGGCGCGCGGTGTTTTAGGGACGCGCCGCAGCTATCCGCCGGCGATCATCTGGCTCGCCGCGGCGAGCATCTCCCTGCTTCCGTTCGGTTTGCCAAGAAATCGCACGTGCTCGCCTCGGTAGTCCGACGGGGCACATGTCCCGTTCCCCAGCACGAGCACGGGCAACCAAGGCATTCTATCGTGCAACTCCGCGACAAAGTCCGGCCCGCCGATCCCCGGCATGAGTTCACCGCAGACCACAAGTATCAGATTCTTCGCAAATTGCGGCTCCTCAACGAGACAGAGCGCGTCGACCGCCCCGGAGACCCTCTGGACGTTGGGGAACCGCTCTTCAAGCACAGACTTGCGCCATCGCGCTTGGAGAGGATCGTCGTCCACCAGCAGAATGATTGGCATCTTCCCAGGGGCCCGCAGTCCGAAGGCCGGACCGTCCTTTCATGAGGATTTGCACCCCATACGACCCACTTGGATGATCGGCAGAAAGATGTTGTTGCCCCGGCAGTGATTCTTATTACTCCGGCTCCGCTCTCCCCGCCTCACCCGAAGAGAAATTCCTTCGTCCGCAGGTCCCGGATCGAGTCGCGCAGCCTGGCCGCCCTCTCGAACTCGAACTTTTTGGCCGCCTCGCGCATCTCGGTTTCGAGTTTCGCGATGTAGGTTTCCAGTTCAGCCTGGGTTTTGAAGTCGGGAATGCCTTCCGCGGCTTCCTCTTCGATCTCGCCGTACTCGGCCTTCAGGATCTGCGCTAACCCCATCTCCACCTGGCTGATGATGGACTGCGGGGTAATCCCGTTCTCCTCGTTATAGGCGCGCTGGATCGCCCGCCTGCGGTCGGTTTCGTCGATGGCGCGCCGCATGGAGTCGGTCATTCGATCGGCATAGAGAATGGCCCTGCCCTCGATGTGCCTTGCCGCCCGGCCCATGGTCTGAATCAGCGAGCCGGAAGAGCGCAGGAAGCCTTCCTTATCGGCGTCGAGAATGGCGACGAGAGAAACCTCGGGCAGATCCAGCCCCTCGCGCAGGAGGTTGATGCCGATCAGCACGTCGAATTCGCCCTTGCGCAGCCCGGCCAGCAGCTTCACGCGCTCCAGTGTCTCGATCTCAGAGTGCATATAGCGGCAGCGCACGCCCACCTCGGTGTAGTAGCCGGCCAGGTCCTCGGCCATGCGCTTGGTCAGCGTGGTCACCAGCACGCGCTCGTTGCGCTTGGCGCGGTCGCGGATTTCGGCCAGCAGGTCGTCGATCTGCCCCTTCACAGGCCGCACCTCCACTTCGGGATCGACGAGGCCCGTCGGCCGGATCACCTGCTCGACGACGATGCCGGCCGAGCGCGTCAGCTCATACGGCCCAGGCGTGGCCGAGACGTAGACCGCCTGGCCGGTCCTCTCCTCGAACTCGGCAAAAGTCAGCGGCCGGTTGTCGAGCGCCGAGGGCAGGCGGAATCCGTAGTCAATCAGCGTCTGCTTGCGGCTGCGGTCCCCGTGCCACATTCCATGCACCTGGGGAATGGTCGCGTGGCTCTCGTCAATAAAAACAGAAAATCGCGCGGGAAATAGTCGAGCAGCGTGGGCGGCGGTTCGCCCGGCTGACGCCCGCTGAAGTGGCGCGAGTAGTTCTCGATGCCGTGGCAGTAGCCCATCGACTTGATCATTTCGAGATCGAAGCGCGTCCTCTGATGGACTCGCTGAGCCTCGACCATGCGCCCTTCGGCTTCCAAGTGCGCCACGTGCTCGTTCAGCTCCTTCACGATCGACTGGATCGCCTCATCCTTCTGCTCGGGCCGCACCACGTAGTGGCTCTTGGGATAGATCGGCAGCCGCGCGTAACGCTGCTTCACCGTGCCGAAGAGCGGGTCGATTTGGGAGAGGCTTTCGATTTCGTCGCCGAACATTTCGATCCGGTAGGCGGATTCGTCGTAGGTGGGGTAGATCTCGATCACGTCGCCGCGCACGCGAAAGGTGCCGCGCCGGAAGTCTGTGTCGTTGCGCTCGTAAAGGATCTCAACCAGCCGCCGCGTCAGGTCTTTGCGGCTGATCCGCTGGCCTTTTTCAAGCAGCAGCAGCATTCCGTAGTAGGCCTCCGGCGAGCCGAGGCCGTAGATGCAGCTTACCGAGCTGACGATGATGGCGTCGCGCCGCTCGAAAAGCGACCGCGTGGCAGAAAGGCGCAGCTTGTCGAGCTCTTCGTTGATGGTGGCTTCCTTCTCGATGTAGAGGTCGCCGGCGGGGATGTAGGCCTCGGGCTGGTAGTAGTCGTAGTAGCTCACGAAGTACTCGACCGCGTTCGAGGGGAAGAACTGCTTGAACTCGTGGTAAAGCTGGGCGGCCAGGGTCTTGTTGTGGGCCAGGATCAGCGCCGGCCGGTTCGACTGCTCGATGATCTTGGCCATCGTAAAAGTCTTGCCCGAGCCCGTCACCCCCAGCAGCACCTGGTGCTTTTCGCCGTCTGCGAGGCCGCGCACCAGTTCGTCAATGGCTCTGGGCTGATCCCCGCGCGGCTTGTAGCTGGTGACAAGCTGGAAGTCCATGGGGGGATTATAGCGCAGAGGCGAAGAACGGGCGAAGATGCTTTCCGGAGATTGGTGCACAATTTAGGCATGAGACATTTAGCTCGAATTTCTCTAATCATCGTGGCACTTGCGTCCCTCGTCGTGGCGGCGATCATCTTACAGGGGCCAAAGGAAAAGGAAACCTGGGCCACGCTGACCGGAGTGCTGGCGGTCATCGCTGCAACGGTCGCGGCGTTTCCGGCACTTCGGATGCTTGAGATCCAAGAGGATGCTCTGCGTCCTCGCCCTACTCCATACTTCGACCTGACGAGCCGCTATTCGCTTCTCCAGCTTCGGGTGAAAAACATCGGAGGCGCAGTGGCGTATGACGTTAAGCTCAAATGGGAGAGACATCCTGTCAGCCATAAAGGAGAGGAGGTCGATAACTTAGATCACATATCGGTACTTTTGCCGCAGGATAGCGTATCCACGCTGATAGGCGCTTCCACCGAGCTAGTTAAGAAGCTCTCCGATTCCCAATTCGAGGGCGAGTGCTCCTGCCGAGATGCGACTGGAAAGAAGTACCGCCAAAAATTTATCTGCAGCGTGGGCGGAAGCCAAAAACAGCTCGTGCACGATGACGAGCTTCCAAAGACCCTCTATGAGCTCCAGAAACTGCCGGGAGAACTAGACCGGATCGCCGAGATTTTGGAGCAATCGAGCCGAGCGAGCCAGCCGTGAAATATGACCATCCTTGAACTTGCGCTAGCATTCAAAAAGCCGCTCACGCCGCATCCAGATAGAGCCGCTTCCCTAATGCCCTGAGCGCCACATCGATCCGGTCGATCTTGGTGGCGTGCTTGAGGTTCGTGAGGCGGTTTACTTCCTGCCGCGTAGCGCCGATTCGCCGCGCCAGCTCGGCCGGACGCACCTTCTGATGCAGCATTTCATTGAGCAGAAGAACCTTCGCTGCAACACTGGGAGCCAATTCCACGACCGCCTGGCCGCGCCTGGGCTGAGAGGGAAGAGGCACCGGGCGCTGGTCGTCAAAATAAAACTCCATCGCGGTTTCCAGCGCTTCTTTCGCCATTTTGAGAGCGTGCTCGCGATCATTCCCGAAGGTGTGTGCCTCGGGAATATTGGGGAAGCTGACCGTGATGAACTTGCCGTCTTTGCGGAGATTGACTGGATACCCGCGCATGTTTACTCCTTGTCCTTCAGCCCGAGTTGCTTTTTGATGCCGGCAACCAGACCCTTCGGAAGCTCTTTCTTGCCGTGCATCGGGAGGATGGATTGGCGGCCTTGATACGACACCTTGAGGTGCGATCCGGTCTGGGTTCCGAACACGGCGCCCAGTTTCGCCAGCCATCGCTTCAACTCGCTGCTGTTCACTCCGGTAGTGTAATCATTTTTGATTACATACGCAAGGCTGAACTATCTGGGGCTGCCCTGACTCATCTTTGCAAGCGCATACGCCGTACTCCGCCCACCAGCCGCATCCTTCTTGAGAACGCCTTTCCGAATTAAGTCCTCGATGTCGCGAAGGGCGGTATCCTGCGAGCACTTTTCGAGCTTTGCCCATTTTGAGGAGGTCAGTTTGCCCTCAAAGCCATCGAGCAGACGGTTGATCATGCCGCGCTGCCGCGGGTTGAGCTCAGTCGTGGCAAAACGATCCCAGAAGCGGGCCTTGCCGAGAACGGAGGCGAGAATCGTCTCAGCGCGGTCGAAGGCGCGCCCCAGGCAGGCCAGGAACCATTCGAGCCAGCGCGTGATGTCGAGATCGCCCTTCTGCGTCGCTTCGAGAATCTCGTAATACGCTTTCCGCTCCTGCCGGATCTGGGCCGACATGCTGTAGAAGCGCTGCGGGCTACCCTCTGAGCGCGCCAGCACCATATCGGCCATGGCGCGTGCGATGCGGCCGTTTCCGTCGTCAAACGGGTGGATGGTCACGAACCAGAGATGCGCCAGGCCCGCCTTGAGCACGAGGTCGGATCGAGCTCTCCTTTTCGAACCAGTCGAGGAATTTCTTCATCTCTCCGCGAAGGCGCTCGGCCACCGGCGCTTCGTAATGAACGCGCTCCTTGCCCATCGGCCCCGAAACAACCTGCATGGGTCCATTTTTGTCGTCGCGCCATGCGCCCGCGTTGATCTTCGACATCCCGCTGCGGCCGGTCGGGAACAGCGCGGCGTGCCAGTCAAACAGGCGTTGCGTCTGTCAACGGGCGCTCGTAGTGCTGGGTCGCATCGAGCATCATTTCGACCACGCCCTCGACATCGCGATCCGCCGGCGTAAGCCCACCGATATCGATCCCGAGCCGGCGTGCGATCGAGGAGCGCACCTGGTCCCTGTCGAGCTTCTCTCCCTCGATTTCGCTCGATTTGAGAACATCCTCGGTTAGGGTATGCAAGACAGCTTCTGTTCGAAGCTGGAAACCGAGGCCCTCCATGCGCCCGATAAGGCGCCCTTGCCGATGCCGCACCTCAACCAGACGCCGGGAGATGCGCTCGGCGTCCCAGCGAAAGCCAGGCCAATCCGGCCGCTCGTGGATGTAGGTACCGCTCTTTATTCTCCGCATCATATGCGGAGAATATAGCGCGCTATTCGCCGCAATTTCAAGGATAATCTACGCATAATATGCGGCGATTAGCTCGCTTATTCTCCGCAAGAGGGAGCGCAATCGTCAGATGGCGCTCAGGCGGGGACGGCGTGCCGAGCGCTCCGGCGGCGAAGCAGAATGGCTTGCAGCCAGGACAGAAGCGATTTGCCGCGCGATTTTCCGGGCAATCTGCCGCGCAATTTGCCGCTCCGGGCCGATGCCGGCGCTACGCCGATTGGGCTTTGTGCCTTCTCGCCCTTTTCACAAAAATCGTGAAAAGGACGGGGCACGGGGCTGGTTGGGCGCTGCGGCCCGGCTTCGGGGGGGCGCAGCTCGGCCAGAGTCTGTTTGACCTGGGCGCGGAGAGATTCGACCTCAAAGGTGCAAGAACGCAGATAGGCGGAGAGGGTCAGGCCGGCTTCAGCGGCGCGGCGGCGGAGCCGAGCGCTCTCCTCGGCGCTCAGGCGCACGGTCACCGAGGCGCTCCTGAGTTCGCGAGTCCGCAGCTTTCGTGCCTCCCGCCCTTCGCTCGTGCGAAGGACGGGGCACGGAGCGGAGCGGGCCGGAGAGATCCCGGCAGGTTTGGGGGGAGCGGCCTGCTCGGGCGAGTCATCAAAGGCAGTCTGGGGGAGGGCCTGCAAGAAATTCCGAAAGAGAGCGAGGCGCGGCCGGCGAGGCCGGGGAAGCGGAGGGGGGAGCGGGAACGGGGTCTGGATCGGCAACGCGGTAGCGCGCATGGGCGCGCAGCGCGCTCTCGTAGCTGAGAGTAGCGACGTCGGAAGCCAGATCGCTGTCAGTCGAATGCGGCGTCGGGACCCTTGGGGCCGAAGCGAGCGAAGCCAGCAGCGATCGAAAGCTCGGAAGGGGCTGAAGGGCGTTCCGCCAGGGTCTCCATGGAAGCGATGTTAGCGCCGCAGAGGCAGCGCGACTTGAGAGAAACCTTATGGAAGACGCAGGGGCGCTCCCGGATCGGGACCGAGCGAAGAGCAAGGCCCGAATTGGGATTGAGAGCCGGGGCTTGTTTCTGTTCGGGTCAGTTCCTGGCCCTGGTTAGTGTCCCTGAGTTCCCTGAAAAGCAACCGCAGATCCTTCGACTCGGTTTGGCCGATGGACCGGCCAAACTCCGCTCAGGATGACAGCGAGTTTATGAAGCGAATCTCTGGGACAGCCCCTCAGGCCGCGAGCGGTTCGGGAAGGATTCGGTCCGGGAGTTCGAGCAGTGGTGCAATTTCGTCGATGGGCATGGGCCGGGCGAAGAAAAAGCCCTGGCCGAAGCGGCAGTTCATTTCGCAGAGGAGGCGATACTGCTCAACCGTTTCGATCCCTTCGGCTACCACCTCCATCCCCATGACGCGCGCCAGATCGATGATGGTGCGGACGATGTGAAGCGGCTGCTCGCCTTCCGTCATGCGGCGAATGAACGAGCGCTCGATCTTGAGCACGTCAAAGGGAAAGACGTGGAGATGGTCGAGCGAGTTGTAGCCGGTGCCGAAGTCGTCAAGCAGCAGGGAGACGCCAAGACGGCGGAGACTGCTCAGGACCTCCGCGGCGGTGGGAAGGTCGGTGACAAAGCTGGATTCGGTCATTTCCAGTCCGAGCTGAGCGCTGGAAATGCCTGTGCGGACGAGGAGAGCTTCGACGTGATCGGCGAGACCCTCGCGGGCAAACTGGCGCGCAGAGAGGTTGACGCAAACACGCGGGAAGCTCTCGGAAGGTTTTTGGCGCCCCCAATGCTGAATCTGCCTGCAAACTTCGGCCATTCCCCAGTCACCGATGGGAAGAATGAGGCCGGATTCCTCGGCGAGAGGAATGAACTCCATGGGAGGGATGAGGCCGCGCCGGGGATGGCGCCAGCGAATCAGGGCCTCTAGACCGACGATGCGGCGGGTGGCAAGCTCGACCTCGGGCTGATAGTACAAGACAAACTCGCGCTGCTCGAGGGCGCGGCGCAGATCGGCGCGCTGCGGCCAGGCCCGGGCTGGAGCATCCGCCCTGGGCGCGGCAACTTCGCTCGGGATGGAGAAGGATTTTTTGAGACGGCGCAATTCCAGTTGGCTGGCGGCGATATTGGCAAGATTCTCGAGCATGTGAATCTCGTCCAGAGTCATGCGACGCCGGGGCTGGGAACTGAAGACGGTGAGCGTGCCGAGGATTCTGCCCTCAGAACAGCGAACCGGCGCGGCGGCAAAAGAGCCAACCTGAAGGCGGCGAACATTGAACCGGCGATCTGGAAAGTGAGGATGCTCGGCGACGTTGGGGACGACGACGGGACCGTCCTCGGATAAGACCATCTCGAAGATGGACCGCTCCCGAGGTATTTCGCGCACGGGCTCGCCCCAATAGGACTTGATCCAGATGCGGCTCTGGTCGGCAAAGCCGAGGCAGACAGTATCGGCGCGAAAGTACTCGGCGCAGAGGCGCGTAATGGTGTCGAAGCTGGGCTCCGAGCCGGTGTCGAGGATTCCCGTGGCCGCAAGAGCAGCCAGCCTTGCGTCTTCCTGCCTGTCCTGAAGCGTTGCGCTTGTCACTTCGATCCGTCGCATCCTAAGGGCCCGTGGCGCCCTTCCAGGCAGGCCCCGGGCACGGCGGCGGCACACGATCGGGAGAGGTGCAGCCGCGCCTTGCCCGGGGCCATTGCGCTTGTGCTCAAGCGGAAAGCGCAATTCGCCGTCAGGGTTACGTATCTGCCTTATCGGTCACAACTGCGTAAACACGAGATGAATTCAGACAGAGTTCGCAGTTCACAGTTCTTAGTTCACAGTTCATAGTGATTGCGGCGATGCGGCAACTAAGAACTACGAACTGTGAACTGCCTGGAACTGTTCTGTTTTCGGACAGTGGTCAGCGCTGAGAACTCCCCGTTTCCGTCCACAGGAACGCAAGCACGTCGGCGTGATCCTGGATCGACTGATCGACACCAATTCCGGCGGAATGGCCGTTGATCAGGCTGTAGTGGAGCAGAACGGGCCGGCCGCTGGTTGAAGCCGATTGCAGCAGCGCGGTCATTTTGCGCGCGTGCAGAGGATCGACGCGGGTATCATCCGCACCCGTGAAGAAGAAAACCGCAGGATAGGCCGTGCCCTGCTTGACGTTCTGATACGGGGAATAGCGGTAGAGATAAGGGAACTGTTTGGCATTGTCGGCAGAGCCGTATTCGGTCGTCCATTGGGGACCCTGAAGGAACTTCTGATAGCGGAGCATGTCAAGCAGCGGATAGCCACAAAGCACGGCGGAAAACAGTTCAGGCCGCTGAACGATGGCGGCGCCCATCAGCAGGCCGCCATTGGATCGGCCTTCAATGGCAAAGTGCGCGGGCGAAGTGTACTTCTGCGCGATCAGGTACTCGGCCGCGGCGAAAAAGTCGTCGAAGACATTCTGCTTTTTTTCGAACATGCCCTGCTCGTGCCATCGCTCGCCATATTCGCCGCCGCCGCGCAGGTTGGGCAGGGCGAACCAGCCGCCCTGCTGAAGCCATTCGGCATAGAAAGGGCTCCATTCGGGCAGAATGTTCACCAGGAAGCCGCCGTAGCCGGTCATCAGCAGCCGCTCGGAGCCGTCGCGCTTGAGGCCTTTTTTGCCGGCAATGAAGATGGGAATCCGCGTGCCGTCCTTCGAGGTATAGAACTCCTGCCTGAGCTCGTACTGGCTTGTGTCGAATGGGATTTTGGGCTGGGCAAAGAGCTCGCGGCGGCCTGTGAGCGGGTCAAGCCGGTAGAGAGTGGGCGGCTGGATGAACGACTCGAAGCTATAGAAGGCGTAACGATCGATGGTGCGGCCGGTGACCGAGGAGATGGAGCCGATGCCGTCGGTGGGGACCGTGCCGGCGGCCTTGCCGTCGAGGGTGTAGATGGCAGTTTCGGGCTTCACGTCATGGAGGCGCTGGACGAAGAGGCGGTTGCCTACGATGGAGAAGTCGTCGATGGCGTCGGACCCTTCGGGCACGATGGTCTTCCAGACGTCGGGCATGATGCCGGGATCGGCGCGGAGAATGCGGCTGTTGGGGGCCTGGTAGTCGGTCTTCACGTACCATGCGCCCTGGGCCCAAATGGCGGAGAAGCGAGATTCGAGGCCCCAGACGAGAATGTCGAAGTACGCGCCCTTTTTGGTCAGGTCGCGGTAGACGATATCCACGCGCTTGGCCGGCGTGCCGCGGTCGATCTCGACGACCAGGTAATGGCCGTCGTCGGTCACGGTAGCCCAGAACTGGTCGATGGTGCCCAGCAGTTCGCCATGAAACTCGTGGCCAAAGAGAAGCGTGTCCTGGCTGAGGCGCGCGCCAAGCGCGTGCTGGTAGAGCAGGCAGCCCTTGTCGTCGCAGCGCGAGTAGAAGAGGCCCGTCGCGTCAGGAGTGAAATCGGCGGAGAAATAGAGGGCGGAGGGAAGTTCGTCGGGGAGCGTCTTGCCGGTTTTCACGTTGAAGACGCGCACGGTGTTTTCGTCGGCGCCGCCCTGGCGGACGGTGAAGGCCAGGAGCGAGCCGTCGCGCGAGACGTCGGCGATCTCGACGCTGGTGTTCGGGTCCTGACTGAAGTGGGCCGGATCGACGAGGCGCTGGTCCTTCCCCGTCCAGCCGTGGCGCACGTAGATCGATGCCTGGCCCTCGCCGGCCAGCCGCTTCGTAAAGAAGAGATCGTTGCCGCGCTGGACGGGCAGCGACCACTTCGAGACGCGCTCGAGCTGGTCGAAATCGTCGGCGATCTGGTCGCGAACGCGATCCTGCTTGAAGTAGCGGGCGGTGTAGGCGTTCTCGGCTTCGATGAAGGCGCGGGTCTCGGGGCTTTTCGCGTCTTCGAGCCAGCGGTAGTTGTCCACCACCTTGGTGCCGGAGTAGTTGTCCGTGACGGGCGTCTGCTGCACAGACGGCGGAGCCGGAAGCGTAATGCCGCCGCGGCCGTGAATCGCCTGCGCGAAGGAGGCAGCGCAAATGAGCGGGAAGATGCAGCCGGAGAGAGCGAGGCGCATGAATGGATGATAGATCAGCGGGTCAGCGGGGGGCGGTGGTGGTTTCTCACCCTTCGCGCGAAAGGCCCGCGAAGGATGGGGCACGGGAGTGGAGTGGCGAGTGGTGCCGATGATTGGCCAGGCCGCGTGAAAGAATAGGCGCAACGGAGCGAACGCGATGGACCTGAAGCTGTCGGTGGGGATGGCCGGCGAGAAGAGTGAAGTTGTGACCGGCGACAATACCGCCATCAAATATGGCAGCGGGAGCGTTGCTGTGTACGCGACGCCGGCGATGATCGGGCTGATGGAGGGCGCGGCGGTGAAGGCCGTCGATCCGCATTTGCCGGAGGGGATGGGCACGGTAGGGGTCGAGGTGAAGATCAAGCACACGGCGGCGACTCCCGTGGGCATGGCGGTGAGGGCTATTGCGGAGCTCGTGGAGATCGACGGCAAGCGGCTGGTCTTTACAGTGAAAGCTTTCGACGAAAGGGAAGAGATCGGCTCGGGGACGCATGAGAGGTACGTGATCGGGCTGGAGAGGTTTATGGAGAAGGCAGGGACAGGGAGAGGACTAGGAAGGGAGGATAGGGAATAGGAATAGTTAGTCAGTTGTCAGTGGTCAGTTGCCAGTGGTCAGTGGTCAGTGGTCAGGGAACGAGGGAACAAGGGAACAAGGACATCCCTCAGGGGCTAAACAGCTTGCGGAAAAAGACCGGAGGATGGGCGAATGTGATGAGGGAGGAAGAAGCGGGGGCTAAAGCCCTATTGATTTTGCACTACTTGCGGCCCGGCTAAAGCCGTGCCCTTGTTACAAAGCCCCTTCGATTGAGTTTTTCCGCAGCTTGTAAAGCCCGCGCCTTTGGTTGGCCCTTGGCGGCACGACTGAAAGTTGTGCCCTGATACGCAGCGAGCTTGCCAGTCCCCCACCCCAGCCGCAAGAATCCGCCGCGGTGGTCGGCTAGGGTGTGCACCCGGCAGGGGTCAGGGGTCAGGGGACATTCTCACCGTAGCGACAAAAACAGAACCCGGCGAGGTGGTTTCCCGCCCTTCGCCTGGGCGAAGGACGGGGCACGGGACGAAGTTCATACCCTGGCGACAGAGACAAAGGCGTCCAGGACGGGCGAACTCAAAAGCGAGGCACCTCCACCCCACGGACCAAGACCCGTCCGTGGGGACCCCGGCACCTGGGGCATCCATTTCTTTTTGCGCAATCCATCTTTTGCTGCGCTTTTCTCGCGTCTCGGAACGTGAAAATTCACATCCGCGGTAACTTCGCTTATTCTGGTAACAATTCCTTCCGGCCGGTCGCGGCTCCTTCAGGCCGCCCGCGACGCGGCAAAACCATAAGAATCTGGCTATGATGACGGTTGACGATCTACGGGAGCAGTATCTCAAGGAGATGGCGCTGGTGCGCCAGACCTTTGAGCGCACCGGAGACGGCACGGGGGCGATCCGGCGGCGCTCGGCCGTGGTCGACCGTATCCTGATTGAAATGTGGCGGCGGGCCTTCGCGGATAAACCCCCGCTCCACGTTTGCATGGTGGCCCAGGGCGGTTATGGCCGCAAGGATATGTTCCCCTTCTCGGACATTGACGTTCTGTTCGCCTTTGCCGACGACAAAACCGAGGCCCAAGCGAAAGACTCGATCAGGGAGATCATTCAGAAGATGTGGGACATCGGGCTGAGGGCCAGTCCCGCCTCGCGCACCATCAAAGAGGCGGGCCGCTTCGACCCCGACAACCTGGAGTTTACGCTGGCCACGCTTGACCGCCGCTACCTGGCAGGCCATTTTCCCCTGTATCAGCAGCTTCACCAGAACACGCTTCCGGGGCTGGTGCTGAGCGAGTGGAATGCGATTACCCAGAAGCTGAGCGAGATTGCGCGCGCACGGCACGCCAAGTATGGCAACACCATCTTTCATCTTGAGCCCAACCTGAAGGAGTGTCCCGGGGGGCTGCGCGATTACAACCACGCCGTGTGGTTTGCGCTGCTGTTTCACCTAAAGGAAACCCGCGAGTGGCCTCGGCAGCGCGGCGTCTTCCAGAGCGCCAGGGGCGACGCTGAGGCCGCTTTCGACTTTCTGGCCGCGGCGAGGTGTTTCCTGCATTTCAGGCACGGCCGCGACGACAACACGCTCGACTGGCAGTCGCAGGACGAGGCCGCCGCACTTTCGATCGGGCTGGAGACGCGCGGCACCGCCGACCCCTCGTACTGGATGCGCACGTATTACCGCCACGCGCGGGTGGTTTACCGCCGCGCCGCGCTGCTGATGGAGCACCTGCCGGCTCCGGTGAGCTTCTACAAGCAGTTTCGGCGGCGGCGCACGCCGATTGCCGGCACCGAGTTCCTGCTGGACCAGGGACGGATCGATATTCAGCCGGGGGCGCAGTTCCACGACACAGCATCCATCCTGAGCATCTTTTCGCTGATCGCCACGCACGGCTACTCTCTTTCGCAGGCTGCGGAAGACCGCATTGGCGATGTGCTGCCTGTGCTGGCGATTCAACTTCCCGAAGGGCCTTATCTGTGGAACGCTTTGCGGGAAGTGCTGGTGGGCCCGCACGCCGCCCAGGCTCTGCGCACCATGCATGCTTTGGGCATTCTGGAGATGCTGATTCCGGAATTCCACGGGATTGACGCGCTTGTGATCCGCGACAGCTACCATCGCTACACCGTCGACGAGCACACATTCCTGGTGATTGATAACGTCCATTCCCTGCGCCAGCCAGCCAACGAACAGGAGAAGCGGCTGGCGCAACTGCTGCCCGAGATCGACCGCATGGATCTGTTTCAGCTGGCTCTGCTGCTGCATGACACCGGGAAGGGCCGGCGAGACGGCGAGCATGCCAGCCAGAGCGTTGAGCTGGCCGACACCTTCCTGGCCCGGCTCGACTTCGAAAGCGAGGATCGCGAGTCGATCCTGCAGCTCATCCGGCTGCATCTGGAGATGTCGGCCGCGATGCGCCGCGACATTTTCGATATGGAGAATGTGCGGCGGTTCGCCGAGAAGATCGGCAGCCCCCAGATGCTGAAGATGCTCACGCTGATGACCTTCGCCGACATCAAGGCCGTGAACCCCGATGCCCTCACTCCCTGGAAAGCCGAGAATCTGTGGCAGTTCTACATGTCCACGGCCAACTTCATGGACCGCTCGGTCGACGAGAGCCGCTATCACGCCGCCATCGACCCCACCTTGCTCAACCGCCTGCGCTCCATGGTTCCCCCCGGGCAACACGACGATCTGGGGCAATTCCTCGAGGGCCTTCCCCAGCGCTATCTTCAGACCCGCCTGCCCGAGCAGATTCGCAGCCACTTCCAGATGGCCCTCGACCTTGATAAGGACTCCGTGCAGCTCGATCTGCGCCCCAGCCGCCAGCTATTCGACCTCACGGTGATCACCCGCGACCGCTCGCACCTGTTTGCCGACGTGGCGGGAGCACTGGCCGCCTGGGGCATGAACATCGTCCGCGCGGGCGCTTACTCGAACGATGCCGGCGTCATCGTGGACAGCTTCCAATTCACCGACGGCTTCCGCACCCTTGAGCTCAATCCCAGCGAGAAGGGACGCTTCCTCGACGGCATCCGCGACGTCGTCGCCCAGCGCGTCCCTGTCGAGCAATTGCTGGCCGGCCGCCGCCACCTCAATCACCTTGGCGGCCTCAAAGTCGAGGTGCAGACGCGCCTGGAGTTCGACAACGACTCCTCCACCCACTCCACCATTCTGCAGGTCATCGCCCAAGACTTGCCCGGTCTGCTGCGCCAGATCGCAATTTCGCTCAGTTCTTCCGACTGCGACATCAAGATCGCCCTCATCGACACCGAAGGCCAGACCGCGATCGACGTCTTCTACCTCACACGCCATGGGAGCAAACTCACGCCCGGCGACCAGCAAACCCTCTCCCACGATCTCACCACCGCGCTTCAGTCGATGCGCTCGCCCTCGTTCGCCTGAGCGGCCTGTCTTCCGTCCCCGCGCCGGCTTAGCTTATCGGGTGGATCAATATCAACTATTTCCCGTCGACCCGCCACCCTCTTGCTCTATCCTGTAACAAATCGCAAAGACCAGGCGCGTTTGATCCGCAGGCCAGTGGCGCGGGGCAGTGTTCCGAGGGATGTCAAACCGCACAAAGAGGGAGAGAGAAATTCCATGAGAAAGCTTTTCAGCCGTCAGTTGTTGATCGTAGCTGTCTTTTCGCTGTTCCTTAGTGTTGCAACGTTCCTTGTGAGCGCCCAGGCCGGTGGTCCGGGCGGGCAGCAAGGTGGTCAGCAGGGAGGCCCCCCGGGGGCCGGCGGCGCAGGCGGTCCCGGAGGAATGCCGGGTGGCGCGGGTGGTCCTGGCGGTCCCGGCGGTCCCGGCGGCGGGGGTGCTCCCGGCGGAGCCGGTGGGCCTGGCGGGGCGGGCGGCGGACCTCCCATGATGGGCGGAGCGCCGAGCAAGGCCGCGATCTTCATCTCTGACGGCGCCGAGAACGCCGCCAAAGAATACACGCCCGGCCAGTACAAGGCCGACGTCACCAGCGATGCGACAGGCATTAAGATTTCGGGCTTGAACTATTCGACCGACGACTACACGGCCAACGGCATCGTGGTTAGCGGCGCGAAGTCGGTGGTGACCATCGATAGTGCCAAGATCCATACGGGCGTGAACAAGGAATCGACCTCGAACCCCGGTACGCCGCTAACCGTCGATGGCGGAGCAACGGTTTACCTGAATCACTCCGACCTCGTTTCGGACGGCTCCGGCGGCCAGGCGGGCCGCTACGTGACCAACAACGGCGGAGCCTCCAAGCTCATCGTCAATGACTCCACAGTCACGCAGACCGGCCCCAATCAGTACACTTCGAAGATCGCCGAGCCCTTCTCCAACAATGCTCTGCTGATCTACGGCAATGCGCGCGCCAATATGTCAATCGGCAACAGCAGGACTTACTACTTCAACTCCACGGTCACGACCGAGGGCTGGGCCTCGCTGTCCACTGACGCCTGCGGCGACGTGGATCTCTACGTTTACAACACCAAGGGTATTGCGCAGCACGGCGGGTACGGCACCTATGCCGACTTCAACTGCCGCGTTCACCTCTATGGCAGCAAGCTGACCTCGCCCGAAATTGGGGCCATCATCTCCAAGAGCGGCAGTGTTGAAGTGCTCGACGGCGCTGCGGCTCCGGCTGATGTCGTCAAATACGACAAGGGCGCGAAGACGACCGAAGGCTCGGTGGTTGTAGGCGGGCGCAACGCCATCATGATCCACGCTCCCGACATGCAGAACAAGGGCAAATCCGAAGCCGATCACGGCTTCCTGACGGTCGTGAACAGCACGCTGAAGACCGACCCCAGCCTGAAGGGCACGCGCGACTACGCCGAGCACATCAACAAGGCTACCCAGGCCTACATCGACTACACGAAGGGCGCCGCGCTGCTGATCAAGAGCACCACCGCGACGGTCAAGTTCGTCAACGCGAAGATCGAGTCGTTCTCGAATGTCGCCGTTCTCACTGTTCTGAACAGCGACAGCATGGGCAACTTCCTGCACAACGAGACCGACGGCGCCGAGATCAAGCCGCTCGACATCTCCATGAAGGACATGAGCGTGACGGGCGACGTGAAGCACATGGACTACCAGCGCATCATGAACCTTTCGCTCGACAACGCCACGCTGAAGGGCGCCATCGTCTCCGGCTCGGTGGACGACTGGAACAAGCTCTGGACAGCCTACGACAAGAAGGACTGCAAGTGGGTGCAGAACGACAAGTGGAACACCTTCTACGGCGTTCGCCTGACTGTGGGCAAGGGCGCGACCTGGCAGGTGACCGGCCCCTCGCTGCTTGAGAGCCTGACCGTGGCGCAGGGCGGCACGGTAAAGGGCAAGGTGATGGTGGACGGGAAGGCCGTTACTCCCGCCGCCGGCCAAACCTACACCGGCAAAATATCCGTTACCCCGCTGTAAAGTTAACTCCCGACCCCGATCCCCTGAAGGCGCTTGCCTTCAGGGGATCTTCTTTTTTAAGCCGGCGCCACGTTCCCTGTAATAGGTCCGGTTGGATCTCCCGTTAAAATCAACTGCAGTGAACGAATCGTGAACGAACCTCCCACCGGATCGGAAACCAAGGCAGCGCCGCCGCGCTCGCGCCTCAGGCGCCTGCTGGGAGCGCTGCACCCGGCGCACAAGCACAGTGTCTTCTCGGCGACGGTGGTGCTGATGGTGTCGACGCTGCTGTCGCGGATCATCGGGCTGGTGCGGGTCAAGTACATTGTGTGGCTCTTCGGCCGCGGGCTAGAGGCCGATGCCTTCAACGCCGCCTTCGTGCTGCCCGACATGATCTCGTATTTTTTGGTGGGCGGGGCGGCTTCCATTACTTTTGTCACGATCCTGACGCGCTACCGGGAGTCGGGACGCGAGGCCGAGGGCGAGCGGTCGCTCTCGGTAATCCTGACCACGATGTACCTGGTGCTGGGCGCGGCGATTGTACTGGGGGAGATCTTCGCGCCGTGGTACGTGCGCTGGTGGTTCAGCGGCTTCGACGCGAAAAAGGCCGCGCTCTGCGTGGAACTGACGCGGATACTGCTTCCCGCGCAGTTGTTCTTTTTCGCGGGGGGTGTGTTTGGCGCGGTGCTGCTGGTGCGCAAGCAGTTCAGCGTGCAGGCGGTGGCGCCGCTCATCTATGGACTGGGAACGATTGTGGGCGGAGTGCTGCTGGTCGGCCGGATGGGCGTTTCGTCGTTGGCGCTGGGCACTACGGCGGGAGCCGTCTGCGGCCCCTTCCTGCTGAACTGGTTTTTCGCGCGCAAGGCCGGCGTGCGCTCGCACCTGATTCTGGACTGGCGCGACAAGGGATTGCGCGAGTGGGTGCGGCTGTCGCTGCCGCTGATGGCAGGCGTCTCGCTGGTGACCGCGGATAACTGGATCATCGCGCATTTCGCCTCGTCAATCGGCGGGGCGGTGTCGCTGATGAGCTACGCCAAGCAGCTCTTCATGGCGCCTATGGCGATGCTGGCGCAGGCGGCGGGGGCAGCGTCAATGCCCTTCTTCGCCAGCCTGTGGACGCAAGAGAGGCGATACGAGTTCGCCGTGGGTGTCGCGGAATCGGTGTCGCGCGTGGCCTCGCTGGGATTGCTGGCAGCTTCGGGGATGGTGGCGCTGGGAGGGCCGGCGATCGATCTGGTCTTTACCGGCGGCCGGTTCACGACGCGCGATTCCTATGAGTGCGCGCTTTATTTCGCAGTCTTCTCGCTTTCGATGTTCCTGTGGTCGGCGCAGGCCATTTACGCGCGTGCCTATTACGCCGCGAGCAACACTTTTGCCCCCATGGCCGCCGGAACCGTGATTACCGTGCTCTCGCTGCCGCTGTATGCGGCGCTCTACCACAGCTACGGCGCGATGGGGCTGGCTGTGGCCTCGGACGTGGGAATCGCGGCGCAGACGGTGACTCTGGCCGTGATGCTGCACGCCCGGCGGATGGTCTCACTGGCAAGCCTGGATTACGCGGAGATGGGCCGGTGCCTGACCGCGGCGGTGGCCGGCGGAGCAGCGGCCTGGGGCGTAGCGCGGGCAATCGCCGCGCTGGCGCACTGGTTGTGGGCGCAGGGAGCTTTGTGGGCCGGGCATGCGCGAGGTACCGATGCCGTGATGGTCGTGGCGGGATGCGCTGTTTGGCTCGCCGTGGCAAAGTGGACGCTCGAAAAAACCGGCTCGGCGCTGCCGCGGGTAACGATGAGGCGCCTGGGGCTGGGGTAAGCGGCATTTTCAGGGGCTGAAGCCCGCCCCTCTTTTTCAGCCGCTTACGGCCCGGCTTAAACCGTGCCCTGTTACAAAGCCAGATCGAAAGAACAATCTGTTCGGCAAAGGACAGCGCACGGCAACTCTTCCATCCCCCACCCTAGCCGCAAAAATCCGCCGCGGCGGACGGCGAGTGTGGGGCACCGCATGAAGTGAATTTCGCCAAATGAGCAAGCCCCCGCCGAGGCAGGGGCTTGCGCTCCAGTTGCGAGTGAGTTGGACTTTCCTGAGGCTCAGGAGCGCGCCGTGGTGGCGGCCTCCGTTACTACAGGTGAAGCCGCCCCAGTCTTGCCTTCGGGCTTGCCGTCGGGCCTGCGGATGTCAATGCCGCCCTTGAAAAAGGCCCCGTCCTCAATGCTGATGCGGGCTGCGGCGACGTCGCCGTTCAGGGCGCCCTCGGCGCGGATGTCCACCCGGTCGGTGGCCGTTACATTGCCCTTGACCTTGCCGAGGACGACAATCTCGCGGGCGGTGATGTTGGCTGCCACCTGTCCGTTGCGGCCCACGGTAACGCGGTTGCCGGGAAGAGTAATGGCGCCCTCGACCTTTCCGTCGACGAACAGGGACTCGGAGCCGGAGATCTCGCCTTTGATGAAAAGGCCTTTACCGATGGTGGCTTGCTCGCCTCCGCCGCTGCTCGAAGGCGCAGGGCGCGCAGGGGGTTCAGGGATGCTGGGCGGCGCCGCGGGACGAGGAGGTTCCGCAGGTGGATGGGGATTTGGACTGGAACTGGGGGTCTGGGTGGGTTTCCACATTGCACTCACGAGAATTCCTTTTCTGTCCCATTTGGGACTTGGGGCATTCCAAGGCAGGGCCGCTGGCTTGAGCCCCGAAAAAAATGATTGCAGGGGCTGCCGCGGAATTTCAATGGCGATCTGCCGGCTGCCGCACGCGGCAAGCCTGAACTTCTCACCCCTTTATTCTATGACGTTATTTTATGACGAAACACCTGGGCGGGACGAGGGCTTGGCTGGTGGAGCATCCCTCCCGGTGGCCAACAGGTGGAAACGGCGGGGCATAACCGCTGTGCGGTGAGGCGATAGCCTACTCTGGAGCTATGACTGACAGCGAGCTCAAGGCGCGAATTGCACGCGCAACCGGAGGCAAGGCCGGCTACAAGCAGCTGGTGCGGGAGCTCGGGCTTGCCGGTGGGCGTGAGCGTCGCCTGCTGCTCGAGCAGTTGGCGCGCATGACAGCCCGCGGCGAACTGGTAAAGACAGACCGCGAGCACTGGGCGCCGGCCGAGGTTAGGGGCACACGGGAAAACCTGGCGGCGGGGCGGCTGGATCTGCATCGCGACGGCTATGGTTTTGTGCGGCCGAGGACGCGGCGGGGTTCTGAGGTCCACGCCAGTGTGGTGGAGGACATCTTCATCCCTCCTAACGCACTCAGCGGCGCCATGCAAGGCGACGAGGTGCTGGTGGAGCTTGAACCCCCGCGGGCCGACGGACGACGCGCCGGTCGCGTTGCGCGCGTGCTCGAGCGGCGCAACCCCACCGTGGTCGGGATCTTTCATTACGGAGCCTCAGGGGACAGTTTGTCCCGGGTGAGGGAGGCGCGCGCGGAGCGCCTCAAGGACAATGTTGTGCTGCCCTTTGACGTGCGCATGACGCAGCCGATCGTGATTCCGCAGGGCGAGGAGTGGCCGCGCAGCGAGGATCCAGCACAGCATCGCGTGCTGGGGGCCGAGGCATTCGCCCGCCGGAAGTACAAGAGCTCAGGAGAAACGAGTCCGGAAGAAACGAGCCTGGAAGGCGTCGTGGTGGATGTGGAGATCACGCGCTGGCCGACAGAGACGCGCGCGGCCACGGGCCGTGTGGTCGAGGTGCTGGGCTCGGTTGACGATTTCGGCGTCGATGTGGAAATGACCATCCGCAAGCACCAGTTGCCGCGCATTTTTCCGGAAAAAGTTTTGGCAGAGGCGCGGGCAGTGGCTCATCTGGACGAGGCCGAAGCCGCCCGCCGCCGCGACTTTCGCGGCCTGCCGGTGGTGACCATCGACGGTGAAATGGCGCGGGACTTTGACGACGCGGTGCTGGTGCGGGCGCGCAACGACGGCGGTTACGAGCTCCAGGTGCACATCGCCGACGTGGCTGAGTACGTGCGCGAGGGAACGGATCTCGATCTGGAGGCTCGGCTGCGCGGCACCAGCGTCTACTTTCCGGACCGCGCAGTTCCCATGCTGCCGCAGGAGCTCTCGACCGACATTTGCAGCCTGCGCCCCGGCGAGGACCGCCTGACCCTGAGCTGCCTGATGCAGTTGGACCCGGAGGGGCGCATCGAGAGCTACGAAATTGTGGAGGGCGTGATGCGCTCGGCTGCGCGGATGACCTACACGGAGGTGCACGCGATTTTGGAAGGCGAGACCGAGGCACGGGAGCATTATGCCGCGCTCGTGCCCGAGTTCGAGCGCATGAAGAAGCTGGCCGTCGAGATGAACCTGCGCCGCGAGGAGCGCGGATCGATCGACTTCGACCTGCCCGAGCCGGTGATCGAGTTTGACGAGCAGGGGCAGATGCGGGGCATCACCAAAGCCGAGCGCACCTGGGCCAACCGCATCATTGAAGAGTTTATGCTGGCCGCCAATGAGTGCGTGGCCGCGTGGCTCGAAGACCTTGGCGTGCCTTCGCTCTACCGCATTCACGAGAAGCCCGAGGCGCGGCGCGTGGTGGAATTCGAAGAGCTGGCGGCAAGCTTCGGCCATTCTCTTGGGCTCGGGCCGCTGCCCGTGCGCACCGTCCAACTGCGCGCCGAGCGAAGGGAGTCGCATGGACAGGGGCGCAACCCGCGCCGGCACGAAGTGGCCGAGGAGATTGCGGTCACGCCGAAGATGTATCAGAAGCTGGCGGCGCGGATTGAGGGCAAGCCGGAAGAGCGCATCCTGAGCTACCTGATGCTGCGCTCGCTGATGCAGGCGCGGTATTCAGAGACCAACGTGGGCCATTTCGCGCTGGCCGCTCCGGTTTACACGCATTTCACCTCGCCGATCCGCCGCTACCCGGACCTCATCGTGCACCGAATCGCAAAGGCACTGCTGCGCGCGGGAGTTTCCGGCCGTAGTGCTCTCGCGAAGGGCCGGCTGGATTCGCCGTGGTCGCACCCGAGTGAAAACACTTCCCGTGCCCCATCCTTTTCGCGTTCTGAGCGGGAAAAGTGGGAAAGCAAGATCGCCCCTCCCATCCCGGAGTCCGAACTGGCTCAGATCGCCGAGGAATCAAGCTTCGCCGAGCGCCGCGCCGCCGAGGCCGAACGTGAACTGGTGGAGTGGAAGAAGGTTCGCTTCATGCAGGAGCGCCTGGGCGAGGAGTTTGCCGGGCTGGTGCTGAATCCTGCCAAGTACGGGCTTTTTGTCGAACTGACGGAGCTGTTTGTGGAGGGGCTGGTGCCCATCGACACGCTGCGCGGCGACCGCTACACATGGCGCGAGAACACTCACGAGATCGTGGGGGAGCGCACGGGGCGACGCTTCCGCGCGGGCGACCGCGTGCAGGTGATCCTCGATCGCGTTCTGGCCCAGGAACGGAAATTGCAGTTTGCGCTGGTGGAGGATGAGCTTGAGGCAGGAGGGCGCCGCGCGTCCAAGCCCGGCCCGAAACCGAAGAAGACAAAGCGGCAGCAAGCCGCAGCGACCGCAAAGAAAATGAAGCGGCCAGGCAGGCGGGGCAGGCGCCGGTAAGGCCCGCCCTGCAGAAATCCTCTATTTGTTTGCCTGCTGCTCGGCAATGGCCCCGATGAAGGGGAGCTTGAATTCCTTCATGCCCCATGCCTTGAAGATGCAGACCAGCCAGACCACGAACCAGAACAGCTGGATGAGCGGCCAGATGAACAGATGCATGTAGGGCACAAATACCCAGAGCAGCGAAAGCAGGATACCCAGCACGACGTTGACGACGATCGCGGCAACGCATAGAAGAATCGATTGCCACGAGTGGAAGCGCACGTAATGGTTCTTGTTATAGGGCTCCAGAACGAGGAAGAGAACTGCCGGGATCGGCGTGATGTAGGCGATTGCCCCGGCAGCATTGTCGGAGAGGCCTGAAGAGGTCAGCTCGGCCATAAGGTTCCTTTCAGGAAGCGGATGTAGGGGAGGGGGCCCTTTCTTCTGCAATGCGGACGGCAAACTGGCATTGCTGCCCGGAAGGCATGAAACCTTTGCATCTAGCAAAACCTCTGCGCCGCCGGTTGTCAAGCGATTTTCTCCGCCCCGGTGGACGATTGGGCAATCTTCGTCCGCGAACGATTGGGCTCCCCCCCCGGCTCTCCCACCAGAATGAGCCCCCCGGTCATCCACTACAATGAGTGGAAAGGTGAGTTCAGGAGCAGAGATGGCGCATACGGTTTTTTGTGTTCGGTATAAGAAGGAACTGGAAGGGCTCGACGAGCCGCCCTTCGACTCGGAGTTTGGGCAGAAGATCTACAAGAATGTTTCGCGGGCGGCCTGGGAAGAATGGGGAGAGCGGCAAAAGATGCTGCTGAACGAGTACCGGCTGCAGCCCTGGACACCGCAGGCGCAGCAGTTCCTCGTCGAGCAGATGCAGGCGTACTTCTTCGGCGAAGGCGTGGGAATGCCCTCGCAGTATGTGCCGCCTGAGCATTGAGGGGCGGCTGCCGGATTCAGGGGCTGTCGAACTCAGGATCGAAACGGTCTTCATTGAATTGAAGCGGTGCGCAGTTGGAGAATCGAAGCGGCCGCACGGTGTAAACTGATTCAGACCCCAAAGCCGGTCTTGCCGTTCGCGCGGCCGGCTCATCGCGTCGGGACGTGGCTCAGCCTGGTAGAGCACTCGCTTGGGGTGCGAGGGGTCGGCAGTTCAAATCTGCCCGTCCCGACCATTCTTGATTTTTGACCCTTTGACAGATCAGGTCAAAGGGTTTTCTATATGCAGGATAAAGAGTTACACCATCCGTCTTGCAGTTCCAAAGTACCATTTTGAGTAAATCGGCCTGTTCTGCGGGTTTGCGCGTAAGGTACAAGGAATGAGCCCTTTGCGCGAGTTCTAAAATTCTCCTGGTTTCAAGCAGTCTCTCATCTCTCACACCCCGTCCGGTCTCTTCGATTTGCTCCTTAAGCCTTCGCTCTTCGGTGAACCAATCCGTTTGCTTGCGGTCCCAGAACTCCTCTGAAATCTTCCCGGCCAGCTTGTCCTCATAGGCCGCATCCATCGTGTGCTGGATTCTCGCGAGCTGGCGTTTCAATGCCCCTTGCTCCTCAGATACCTTGTTTCGCATCTCGATGTGTACCCGCTGCAAAGAGGCATCGATGGCACGCGCTACCGACTCCGGAATTGACAGGTTTTTGAGTAGGTCCCCGAGTTGCTCTGCGATCTGGTGCTCCGTGAATCGGGGCAGATCGCACGGGCCGCGCCCGCCGCTGCATCGGTAGTACACGTACTTGCCCTTCTTGAGTTCCCCTGTGACTGTGCAATCGTCGAATGCGCAATGAAGCAGCCCGCGAAATGCGATAGGCTGTTTTCGATATTTTGGCTTGTTGTAGCCGTGCAGAACCGATTGAACTTCCTCGAATAATCCGACGCTCACAATCGGATTCTGCTTGCCCCGATACGTGGTCCCGCTCCACTTGAACATTCCGATATAGAACGGATTCGTGAGCATCGTGTGAAGGTAGGCTTTCGAGATCGACGTACCCGACGCACGCTTCAATTCTTTAGAAAGCGATAACATGGAGAATCGGCCTGTCGCGTAAAGCTCGAATACGCGCTTCGCAATCGGCCCGTTATCGGGATGGACTTCGATAGTACGCGAGTCCTTTCGATTCCGGTACCCGAATGGCGCACGCCCGGGGTACACGCCCTGTGCTGCCTTCTCGCACATCCCCTTTTTCACCTCTTCTCGGAGATTCTCCGAATAGTTCCGAGCCATTGCAAGGCGAATATCATGCATGAGCTTGTCCTGCGACTTCGAATCTTTCGATAAAATCTGTGATTCCTTTATGAAGTGAATCTCGATATCCGAATCTTCCAGGGTGAGCGCATCGCGCTGATTCCGATAAAGGCGGTCTGTCTTTTCGACAATCAGGATTCGGCAGGATCGATTGCGCTTGAGGAATTTCACCATCTCGCCGAATTTCTTGCGCCCGGCTGCCTTCGCCGTCTCCACATCCTCGAATGCTTCGACAATCTGAAATCCCTGGCGTTTGGCGTAATCGCGAAGCAGCTTCGATTGCGCATCGAGCGAGAATCCCTCTTGCTCCTGCTCACGGCTGGAAACGCGTGTAGATCACTGCCGTACGTGAGTTCATTTGATACCTTTCTTCGGGCTCTCGTCCGTCTCCCTATTCGCCCATCTCACTTCCGCGGCACGCCGGGCGATTTCTTTTCGGCGTTCCGGCGATAAATTGGCAGCGCGCTTCTTCGCGCCGATTCGGCCCTGCCTTCGAAAGAACTCCCTAACGTTCTTGGGCATCTTCATGGCGACAATCATATGCTTGGGCCCCTAGGATATGCAAAATGGCCGAATGCTTTGATTCTGGAACATCGCTGAATGTTGGTACTTTGATGGATTTTGATCGATCTCCGATGGTTCCGTTGACCTGTTTGGTGACTGATCGCCGGTACGACGCCACTACATCATCAATGGTCAGGCTGGTCGCGTCTCGAACTTCATTCAGATATTCACGATAGTCATCAAATAGCCTGCCAGCGTTTCGATCACAATTCAGCAATGAGCGGGCTTGCTGAAATCCAAGGGTTTGGATGAAACCGTGAATACCGATCAGCTTCGCGCTGCGCGATGCGCCGAATCTTCTTGGATCTGGGATCGGAAAGCCATTCGGGATGATCTCGACATTGGCAAAGGGATTGAACTCTGCGGCATTCTGTAGCTGCCCAAATGATTGAAGTTGCTCGGGAATCCCTCTGCCGCCGGATTGACGCTCGATCCGAGTTCGAATTGCATCGGCAGAAAAGCCGAATAGATCTTCGAAAGTTGGGGGCTCTGCATCTGGATTCGAGTGCTTCAGCAATCCGGGATAGCGTGCCATGCATTCTGCGGGCTTGTCGTACACGCGAAAACAATTCGGCGATTTGCCGTAGCGGAAGTACTCCAGCCGTCGCTTTCCTACCGTTTCATATTCGAGCTTCCCTACGGTAGTTGTTGAGCGCTTGAATTTCACCCTCACGCTTTCAAATGCGTGCATCAGTGGAACGCCGTCCAAATCAGATGCGAAATCAATCCTCATCAATCGCAGTTCATTGGGTTCAACGTCGAAGATGCTCGAAATCAATTCGCTCATCTGCCGGATTGACTTCCCTCCGGTCGCAAGGAGTTCAAGCTTGTGGGCTTTACAGTTGGAATTCCTCTTCGCATTTACGTGGAGCAGTGCATCCATGCCAAGCGGTCGCAAGTCGCAAACTCCGGCATAGTACTTCGAACTCCTTAAGGGGACCGAGACATCTCGGCACCTTAGTTCTCCACTGCGGAATTGAAGGTCGCGGTGGAGACCAGCCGTGAAAGGGACTCGGACTTCGATTTTATCGAGCACGAGGGTCCCCTTCGATGTGCCTGGGCGCGTCAAAATGACGCAAGTTGCAGGCTGTTAGACAGAGCCTGCAACTCGGGGCGGCGTTGCCGCCCTGGTGGACTCCGTCCGCCAATAATGCTTTCTGAGGCAGTCCGGGGCGGAGGGCATGGTCTACAGAAAACCCGCTCGGCGTCGCTATAGCAACCCACTGGGGTGTCGCTGGCCTTCGGATGGCTCTTCGGGATGCTGGACTGCCGACAAGCGCAGCGTAGGCCGTTATAACGCGAAAACATCTCAAGACTCCTTGGAATTCGCAGAAGTTGGGTTTTTGGCTCCTGACGAGAGCCAGCCGGGATGGCCGATATGGCGAAGAATCCTTCACGTCAGCGGCCCCTCTGATGCGCATTTGGCGCGCTGCGAACCGGGCGCAGATTCTTCCGAGTGGAGACGGGTTTCTCTATCCCAACGGTCCAGGGTCTCGAAGAATGCAATGAGAGTTGAGAGATCGGAATCGTCAAGCGGATAGGGAAGTGATTGCGTGGAATCGACCTGTAATGAAATGGGGCCCGGCGCTGCGCGCCGGGATGGATTGGCGGGGTTCCACCCCGCACCCCGGCCAGTTTTACGACTGAGATGGCCCCGCGAGGCGGGGCCATTCGGCGACACTGGCGTTGGTGGATGGCCGGAATGGAACTGGAGGGCGAGCCGCTGGCTTTCGGCCAGCCGTCGATGGAGGTGTAGGCCGTCTCAGCCCCGGATCGGACTGGCGAACCGATTTCCCGGATTTTGGTCCGACCGCACTCCGCTCGCCCATAAGGGCAGGGGATAGCAAGTATTCCTTGCCATTGCGTGTATCGGAATCTGGTCGCCCCTGCATGAAGATGAGCGTAGCGCATACTATTGATTTTGCAATAACATCCCCAGATTGTATTCAAGAAGCTTTCCACATATAAGGATGTAGCGGTATATTAACAGGCATTATGAGGAAACAGTCTCTACCGCAGGAGAATTCTGAGGCAGTAATTTCACTGAGTCGAGTTCTAGAGTTGCTTTCCGAGTTGCGTGCGCGCGTTGAGCGGCTCGAAAAGGAAACTTTCCCCGATGGCCTAGATAATCAATCGTGCTCACTGCCACTACCGCCAAAACTCCGCAAAGGGCGCAGGCCAAAGCTGAATATTGGGATACTTCTTCAGCGCCGAGTGAGGCTGACGGCATGGCTTGAAACAAATTGGCCCAGATTGTCGATAGCATTGCGCAGGGCACAAAAATCAGGCGACACTTCTGAGGCCATTGCTGCGTTGATTGCTGCCGAGAAGGAGAAGTTTTCAAGCCCCTATCATTCGGCATTCTACGAATCACCTAAGCAATTTGAGGACGACTTGAGGGCATTCTTCAAGAGTGGGCGTTTTCACGGGAACCCTAGAAATCTGGCGGCAGCCATGGCTGGTCGACCAGAGTTGAGCTGGAAGCGGTCATTCGACATTTGCAGTGCACACTCCTACAAGGAGGGCTACAAACTCCAGGCGCACTGGGACTATATGAGGCGCAATTTTCCAGACCGGCTGCGGGAGTTGGAAGCGGTTCAGACGCCTTTGGACGTAGAGAATGTTCTTGCACGGTCGAGGACCGATGATCCTCTCTATCTCCATCTGAAAAAGAATCCCGATAAGGTAAAAGAATGGCTCGAAGCGGGCAAACCGGAGACCGTTGTCGCGCGCCGGTCCTGAATGGCGGGGCGTAGGCCTGGCTGGCGATGGAGGAATGGACAGCGCAGTGGAATGCTTCCACCTGGAGCGAATACCTGAGGGCGGGAGCAGCCGAGTCGGAGATCAAGGCCGTCCGCCAGTGTACGCATACCGGACGGCCGCTGGGGCAGAGGAGTTTGTCGATGAATTGGAGGAAAGAACAAAGCGCTGCCTGGCCCCTCGCAAGGGTGGGCGGCCGGGGAAGGTGGATGATGGAAGGCAAACCGCATTCAGTTTCGAGGCCGAGTCGTGAAGATAGCGGGGAACATCCCGTCTGTCCCCAGGTTTCGGTTTTAGGTTTCAGGTTTCCCCCAGGTTTCCGGGTTTCCGGGTCCCCCCGGGGTTCCCCCGGGTTCCACCCGCCGTGGTTGGTTAATGTATCGTGGTTCCTGCGCCGGCAACAATTGTGTAGGAGGTCTGTGGGTACCCGCTAAAACGGAAGGGGTATGTGCCTGGGAGCAGTTGCGTCCCGTTCGTGAAGGGTAGCCACGCCGTTGCATAGTAAGATGTGCAGCTATTTGTCCCAGATATGACACTGCCAGTCCGGAAGACAACTACGGGGTTTGTCCCAATGTTCTGAGACACTGTAACGCTGCCTCCGGCGTATGTCATGCGGAAGCTATAAGTTCCCGGAAGCAGTTGCATGCTCACCTGGCCACCCGTGGTGGTCCCGAAAGGCAGCCAGCTGCCGGCGTAATATTGCACGGTGCCGGTATCAAGTGGCGCACCGGCGCTGTTGCTCAATTCAACTACTGCATTCACCGTCTGGAAAACGACTACGGGGGTTGTCCCAATATTCTGAGACACTGTAACGCTGCCTCCCGCGTATGTCATGCGGAAGCTATAAGTTCCCGGAAGCAGTTGCATGCTCGCCTGGCCACCCGTTGTGGTCCCGAAAGGCAGGTCAGCTGCAGGCATAATATTGCACGGTGCCGGTATCAAGTGGCGCACCGGCGCTGTTGCTCAATTCAACTACTGCATTCACCGTCTGGAAGGCGACTACGGGGTTTGTCCCAATGTTCTGAGACACTGTAACGCTGCCTCCGGCGTATGTCATGCGGAAGCTATAAGTTCCCGGAAGCAGTTGCATGCTCACCTGGCCACCCGTGGTGGTCCCGAAAGGCAGCCAGCTGCCGGCATAATATTGCACGGTGCCGGTATCAAGTGGCGCACCGGCGCTGTTGCTCAATTCAACTACTGCATTCACCGTCTGGAAAACGACTACGGGGTTTGTCCCAATGTTCTGAGACACTGTAACGCTGCCTCCGGCGTATGTCATGCGGAAGCTATAGGTCCCCGGCGCAATCTGCATGGATACCTGACCGCCAGCCCCTGTGGTGCCCAAGCTCAGCCACCCGCCCGAGTAATACTGAACAGCAGCACCGGTGATTCCAACTCCCTGGCTATTGGTCAGCATCACCGTAACACCCTGGTTAACCATCTGCGTCAAAGCCGCCGATGTGCTGCTCGCAAAGTTTGAATCGGCGCCATATTGCGCAGTGATTGTGTGCGCGCCCACTGACAGCGCCGATACCGTCAGTGCCGCTTGCCCAGAGGCGTTGAGGGCGCTTGTTCCTAGAGTTGTTCCTCTGTCCATGAAGGTGACACTCCCAGTTGGGGTACCTCCGCTCCCTGAAACCGCCGCGGTAAGAGTGACCATCTGCCCGCAGATCGATGGATCCTGCGACGATGTTACCGTTGTTGTGGTAACTGCCTGGTTAACAACTTGAGTCAATGCCGCCGATGTACTGGCCGCGAAGCTCGCATTGCCACTATATTGCGCCGTGATCGAATGCGTGCCCACCGATAGCGTCGATACCGTCAGTGTCGCCTGGCCAGATGTGTTCAAGGTGCTTGTTCGTAGATTTGATCCTCCATCCATAAAAGTGACACTTCCAGCTGGAGTGCCATTGCTCGCAGTTATTACGGCAGTAAAAGTAACCGCTTCATTAACCGTCGATGTTGGCGTGGAAGATGTTATGACCGTCGTCGTAGGTGCCATTGTTGATACCTGCGAGGCATACAACAGGAACCCGTGGGCTGCTCCACTCGCATCCTGATACCAGCCCACTATATCACTTCCATCCACACCCCACGCATAAGTATTGATTGCTCCTGGAAAGTCGAGGGTCGTGTAATTCGAACCATCATAAAGGAAACCGTGAGTATTGCCACTCCTATCTATGTAATATCCAACAACATTGCTACCGCTCTTCCCATGGACGTATGTACTGGCTGCTTCTGGAAAGTCGAAGGTGGTGTAGTTCGTGCCGTCATAAATATAACCGTGACTAATCGCAGCACCAGTTGTCCTGTTAGTGTAATAAAAATATGTTCCAACAATAATATCATCGCTGTCTATGCCGTAGGCAAAGCTGCCGTCCGCTCCAGGAAAATCGATAGTTGTGTAGCTTGTGCCATCATAAAGAAAGCCATGAGTCATGCCACTGCTGTCGTCATAGTTCCCGACAATATTGTTACCGCTGATGCCGTAAGGTGCATGTGTTTCACTCACAACAGGTAAGGGCGTGTAGGTCGTCCCGTTATAGAGGAAGCCATTACCTGTAGCGCCCCACACATTCGCATAGCCCCCTACGATATCATTACCGCTTATGCTGCTGGCAAACGTGGCCTGATCTGCGCCCGGATAGTCAATGCTGTTATAGGACGAACCGTCGTAAACAAAGCCATGAGTTACTCCGTTTGTGTTTTCGTACCACCCCAACCCGTTAACAATGTCCTGATACCATCCCACAATGTTGTTGCCATTTATGCCCAGAGCGGCGGTCTGTAGGGCTCCTGGGAAAGTAAGGGTGATGTAATTGGTCCCTATCCCTATCTTTGTTACAAAAGCGGCTATCGGAGGAATGAGAGTGTTCTGCAAAGCATTGGAGGTAATGGGGAAGTTGGTGGACTCTGTGAACCCTGCCACATAGGCCGAACCGGCTGAATCTACCGCGATGCCTTGGCTACCGTCCCAGCCACCGCCGCCCAGGTAGGTTGAATAGATGAGCGCGGAACCATTTGGATTCAGCTTTGTTATAAAGGCATCCAACCCGCCGCCACCATAAGTCGCCTGCAAGGCGTCAGCGGTTGTTGGGAAAGTGGTCGAAGACGTATCCCCCGTCACATAGGCCGAGCCCGCCGAATCCACCGCGATGCCGGCCCCGCCGTCAGGGCCGCTACGTCCCAGGTAGGTGGAGTAGATGAGCGCAGAACCATCAGCACTCAGCTTGGATACGAAGGCGTTCTGGTTGCCGCCGAGAGTTGTCTGAAAGGCACCGGCGATCGTGGGGAAAGTGGTCGAAGTTGTAGCCCCCGTCACATAGGCCGAGCCGGCCGAATCCACCGCGATGCCGTTGCCATTGCCGCCAGCAGCATCGGAGCCGTTACCACCCAAGTAGGTGGAGTAGACGAGCGCAGAGCCTGCTGCATTCAGCTTTGTCACGAAGGCGTTTTGCGCGCCATTAATAGTTGTCTGGAAGGCACCGGCGGTCGTGGGAAAATTGGTCGAAGTCGTAGCCCCGGTCACATAGGCCGAGCCCGCCGAATCCACCTTGATACCAGCGCCGCCGTCATAGCCGCTTCCGCCCAGATAGGTGGAATACGCCAACGCGGAACCATCGGTACTCAGCTTGGTTACGAAGGCATTGCGCGTTAGCGTCGAGCCGAAGCACATCGGCAATGCGCCGAAGCTCATCTGGAAGGCTCCGGAGGTTGTGGGGAAATCGGTCGAAGTCGTACCCCCCGTCACATAAACTGAACCGGCCGAATCCACAGCAATGTCATTTGTATAGTCGCAGCCGCTGCTGCCGCCTAGGTAGGTGGAATAGACCAGCGCAGAACCATCAGCACTCAGCTTGGATACGAAGCCACTGGCGTAGTCGCTGTTGAAAGTCGTCTGGAAGGCTCCAGGGGTTGTGGGAAAGTTGCTCGAGAAAGTAGTCCCCGTCACATAGGCCGAACCGGCTGAATCCACAGCGATGTCCATAGCATAGTCTGGGCCACTGCCGCCAAGGAAAGTGGAGTAGACGAGCGCGGTGCCCGCAGCATTCATCTTCAATACGAATGAATTGCCGTTAACACCGATATTCGTTTGGAAGGCCCCGGAGGTAATGGGGAAGTTGGCCCAATACGTTTGCCCCACCACATAGGCTGAACCGGCCGAATCCACCTTGACGCCGGTACCAACAGAGGCCCCGCCAAGGTAAGTGGAATAGACCAGAATGGGGTCGATAACCAGCGGCTTGCTGGCGTCATAGCCCACGACGTTAAAGCCCACCTGATGTGCACCTTTGAGCACATAGCGGCCCAGTATCTCCCGCCGGACTTTTCCAACCTCCTGGTACACCACAGGCTTCTTTAATTGAACCTCGGCACTGTGGCTCGCAAGGACGAGATCACCTTGGGAATCCAAAGATATTGTCTCGGCGCCTTCGAAGCCTATGCGGATTGAACCAGGGTCGGCGCCGGGAGCTACGATAAAGTCATGTTCCAGCTGCTGCTGGTTGCCGTAATATACGAGGTCCACGCCGGGATAGACACTTCGTACTTCACCTTGGCATACATTGGTACGTTGGTGCGCCACTTCGTTGGGTCATTACCTATGAAGTAGTTAGCCTTGCCGGAAAGTTCCTCCAGCGCATTGACACGAGGGTGCCCATTGGCGCCGGCAAGCTTCATCCGCACCACCAAAGTCTTGTCGTCTTGCGATCCGGCTTCGGACCCTGCGATGGACGGACTAGATCCCTTGTTCTGTTGCAGATGTGGAAGGGCATGATTGAGAGTCGCTCGACTTGTACCCCTATGAAGAACCAGCGTAGCCTCGCCTGGGGTCAAAAACAAAGTGTAGCCTCTGCCATGGGAAAGATACTGCACGCGCTGGTCGGTCAGCCCTTGATTGGGTTCGAAATATAGAGGTAGTCTGCCGTAATCTCGAAGGACACCAGGCTTGCTTCCTTCTACCGATTCGGCCTTTGCGTGTGCAATCTGCGGTAGAGTTGTCGCGGACGTTGCCGCACTGATGGCGGGGAGCTGTCCGAACCCACGATCCAGCGCTGACACCAAGAAGACTATCAAAGCGAGGGCCCCTAAAACTGCCGTTCTGCGTATCATGGCTTTCCTCCGAGGTCGGATTTGTTTTGCCCAATAGGATGTAGGCCCACCCTGTGGAGCTGTGGGCCGCAGATACCCCCAACAGTGACCTTGGCCCTGTACGACGTATCCCTTGGCGGACTGCTTTAAACCGAGGTCTCTATTTTGTTTTATTAATGGGCCGCTGTATAGCACGCTGGCGCTATCGTTGTCAAGAAGTTCCTGGCTTTCCGCGCCGCTCTGCGGTGCCCAAGGAAGCAAGAGCCAAGCCATTCTAAAGCACGGGCTCTCAATCAATGAGCACAGATCCGAGATCACTCAGCCGCTCATTCCCTGCCTCCACCGTCAGCATCCACGCGAACCGGTCCGATAAACGCCATTTCTCCATTACAAGCTGTTTGGAATCATCACCTACGTGTATTTTTGTCGCTCCTCTCAGCGTCCTATCCAGCGGGAATCGGCAAAATCGCGATTCGCCACACCCTCCTACTGAAGAGCAGGCGTGTCAGAAGGCTCTCCGCCAGCAGCAGCCAATAGCGCCGGCATCCTTGATGTGCCGTCCGCTGCACGAAGAATTCGAGGATCCCGATCTCTTGCGTTTTTCAGACGGAACCTGGAACCTGGGGACAGACGGGGAACCTCGGGACAGACGGGACGTTCCTGCCCTTACGCGGCATCTCGATCCCGCAGAAAAGTTCTAAAATCGTCCTCCAGGGCCGACCATCAAAATCAGTAACTTGCGGAGGCGGGCTCGCTTCCGTTTTTCATTTTGTGGGGGATTTTGTGGGGACCCCGACATAGGGCGCGGGCAATCATCTGCCCTCTGGTGCTCTCTGTCGATTCGGGCGGGCGGCGCGCGTCTCCCGGTTGCTCATGGGGCATCCCGGTTCCGGCCTGAGCTTAGATTCCTTGTTGTTTTAAAGATGGACTGCGAGGACCGGGCAACTTCCCAACTGGATGACGCGATACGTTGTAGAACCAAGACAATCACCTTGAAAGATCGGCGTAAACTAGGGAAACGCATTACTCACGGCAGCCGGTTGTTGTTCCCACAAACGAAGGAGGACTGAATGGGAGGCTTGATCCCATTAAGCGATGCATCACGGCGGCCTTCGCGCACGTCCCATCGTCACAGCTCTGATCATCGTCGTGAACGGCCTCGTCTTCGTGATGGAACTGGCGGGCGGCGACGCCTTTGTGAACCGCGTGGTCCGCGATCCCCGCCCAGATTTTGTCCGGCCACCAATGGATTACGTTGATCACCTCGATGTTCATGCACGCCAGCTGGATGCACATCATCGGCAACATGATCTTCTTATGGGCGTTTGGCCCGGAGATCGAAGACGCGATGGGCCGATGGCGGTATCTCGTCTTCTACTTTGCCGGCGGGATCGTGGCGATGATCGCACAGGTTGCAGCCGACCCCCATTCCACGCTCCCAAACCTGGGCGCCAGCGGAGCCATTGCCGCCGTCATGGGGGCGTTTCTGGTTACCTATCCTCGCGATCAGATTCGTTCGGTCCTGTTCTTCTTTGTGTTTGTGCGCATCGCGTTTGTTCCCGCAGCGCTGTTGATCGGTTTCTGGTTTCTTAGCCAGCTCTTCGATGCCGGCACGGTGGCAGAAGTGCAGTCCGGCGGAGTGGCATACGTGGCGCACATCGGCGGCTTCATCTTCGGGGCTGCCACGGCGCGCCTGTTCGAAAACCGGCAGCGAACAGGCTGGGCAAGGGGACATGGAGCCATGATTTACGGCATTTTCGGAATTTATTCAGTCCTTTTAAGGGCCGTGAAAGGTGGCTTTTCCTGATGAAAAAACCACTTAGGCTCGGAGGTTCCGGTCGACAGTAAATGCAGAAAATACTATGGAGCAAGTTTGCTGTCGACGCCGGCGATTTGACCTTCCCTGGTGTTTCCCGCCGGGGAGCCAGAATCCGGGCCATGATTCCGCCCCACGTCTGAACATTCGGCCCTTTCACTCAGCGAAGCAGATGGCGGGATAGAACTGCTGCACAATAGGCGCCGAAGCCCAGAAGGATAAGGCCGAGGACTGCGTTTGCAAGGCGAAAGAAGGTCGCGCCGGCGCGATGCGGGATGAAACGGACGAAGGCGATGAGCGCCGCGAACCAGGTCGTCAGGCCCAGCGCCCACCATCAGGATTCCCCATCCGGGGCACTGTTGCCCAACACCGAATCGGCAAAAGGGAGCCAACTGGATGGTGACGGCAACCCAATAGAGCACCGTTAAGGGGTTGAAGATGGTCAGGGCGGCAGCTTTGGCGGCTTCTCCGGCCAGACGCGCAGGGATCGGTCCTTCGGCTCCAGCGCCGGCGGGCGCTGCTGAAGGCCCGGCGGGGATGCTTGACGGCGAGCGCCAGGAAGTAGATCCCCACCGGAAACAGAACGGCTACGCCAACGGCATCGAGGACGGTCCGGACCTTCGGGTTGGACAGGCGCGGCAGGAGGTAGCGACCCCCGATGAGGGCCAGGGAAAAGAGAAGCCAGATCGCCGAAGATGGAGCCGATTGCACAAGCGAGTGTGTGGCGCCAACCGCCGGCCACGCCCCGGCGGATGGCCATCATGTTGACAGGACCGATCGGCGCGCGCCGCACGCCAATCCCATCAGGAAGGCTGCCGCAAGCACGTGGATGTAGGAGCGGAGCACCATGTCGCGGTCGGACGGGCAGGACAAGTATGAGATTCCGCTCGGTCATCGCGGCGGCCGGGGAAATCACCGGCGGCCTCCAACTGAGCCGTTCGAGCGCATCTGTTCTCCCTGGCTCCTGTTCTCGCACCCGCTGAGTGAGATGCTTATATTGTATAAGGGCGGATCGGTTTCAAGAGGTGCCAGTGTAACCGCCAAACCCGTTGTTCACAGCGCGCCGAAGTACGCCTCGATGATCCGCTTCGAGTTGTCTGTCATCGCCTGCTAACACCTGGCGGCCGAAGATCGCGAGGTCGCACATCTTGGCCTTGCTGTATCCCAATGCGATCATTCGGCTGCCCGGTTGAACTCCAACGTCCGGCACGCGTTCCTGGGGATTTCTATGACCATGTCCGGCGGATAGAGGCCAGCTCTGGCGGGCTATGGCGCTCTGCATAGCGTCGAACGCCTGAGTGGCGATTTCGTACGCTCCCCAATCCCGGCTGCCGGCGCTTGTCGTGGATGGTTGGAGGCGGCCGATGAAGCGATTGATCTTCTCACGGATTGGGGACGCAGGGGACTCCGGCGCGGCGCTCACGTCAACCGGCTCTATCGAGACTCTCCGCGGGCCCGTTCAGATTCACGGCGATCGTCATGTCGGTGGCGTCGGACGAGGTCGGCGCGATGGGCACGGGATTCAGAACTCCTCCATCGACAAGATCGACTCCCCGCAACTTGAACGGAGTGAAGAAGAGAGGTATAGCAAAAGAGGCGCGCATGGCATCGAAGAGACTGCCCGACCGTATCCAAACCTCTTTCTGGCTTCTCAGGTCGGTGGCGACGGCCGTAAATGAAATCGGGAGATCTTCGATCAATTTCTCCCCCACCAAGCCGATCAGGGTGTTAACGAGTTTCTCCCCTCTCACCAGTCCGCTCTTCTCCCATGAAAGATCGAGCAGCGTAACGATGTCGGCTTTCGTCAAGGTGCGCACCCATTGCTCATACACATCCAGTTTCCCGGCAGCGTATATGCCCCCGATGACTGCGCCGATCGAGCAGCCGACGATCGACTTAATCTTGAAATCATTTTCTTCGAGCCAATGAATGACGCCAATGTGCGCCAACCCTCGAGCGCCGCCGCTTCCGAGAACCAGGGATACGGTCTTCTTATTCGTCGTCGGCATCTTCTTACCGCATGCCTTTCAGCTCGAAGGGAGCCTCGGCTGTCCGCTTCGAGTGTCGCAGATGGCTTCAGCTGCCGTTTGTCTTAAGGTCAACGTCTCGCTTCCAGCTCATTCCTTATGTTTGTGAGCGCGGCCTGAAGATTGGAAGCCGAGCGGCTCACCGCGACCCTTCGAATCATCTCGCCTTTGAATCCAGTCAGGGCCGACTGTTCGGTGCCCATGGCCATGATCAGATAAAAGCCAGGACGGCTCGAGTTGTCACGGCTGCGGACGCAGAAGGAGAGGTCCAGCGCGGTGTCAAAGTAGTGGCTCGAATAGAGCTGCTTCTCGGCGATGGCATAGGCCACATCGTCGGCAGGGTCTCCGCGCATGATCGCCAGATGAACCATGCGCAGAGTTGGCTTAAGTCCGAATTTCACTTTGGCCCAATAGAACCGATCTTCGACATTCGCGGGTTTCGCGTCGGGATAGGCGAGAAGATAACTGTAGAAATCCGGCAGTTGGGCCGGCAACGCCTTGGAATAACTGAGCATGTAGGCAAACTGCTGGGCCACGTAAGCTGGGCTGGGCTTGTCGTTATAGACTCCCAGCGCATGATTGCCTTCGCTCTGGTAGGCCTGAAGAAGATGCAGCGCCTTGCCCTCGAAGAAACTGGTCGACTCGTTGGGTTGCGTCGGGCGCCGACCAATCGATGGATCGTTGAAGCTCCTCAATCGAGCTGCCCGGCAATTGAATCATGCAATCGCCGGGACGGCATTTCTGCAAGTCGCGGACGTCGTCGCTGTCCAGCGAAAAGCCGTTCAGGTCGGAGAGCTGCGGCGGATTCCCGAAGACTCCTAGGGCCAGGTAATTGGGAAGCCTGCGCAGGCGGTCGAAATCCAGAGCGAGTCTCAGATAGCTTTCAGGCGCGGCGTGAATGTAAACCGCGCCAAACAAAAAGACCTCGGTCGGGGCGCGAGGGGGAAGGACTCATTCACAACCGGGATTCCATTGCGGATGTCGTCGATCTGATCCTGCGTGAGGCCGATGTTCTGCTCGAAGAATGTCTGCAGGCGGGGATTCGACTGAGCGGAGCTGCGAGGTCCGAATGCAGCGATCGGGATCAGCAGGAGAAGAGCGGGCAACAGGCTTCGCATTAACGCCAGCCTCCTTTGCAATTGGGCGGCATCGGCAGCAGATCCCGTTCCCGGAGCTATTCTCCAGCGCTTTTTTCACGTCACTCCCGCTCACCGTCTCCTGCTTCAGCAGTTGCTGGGCCAAAGCATCATGGGCCGCGTGGTGGTCTTTCAGCAGCGCCTGAGCGCGCACATACTGTTCGGTCACGAGACGCTGCACTTCCGCGTCGATCACTTGACGGGTCTCAGGACTGATCTGGCTATTGTCCTCGACCGATCCGCCCAGGTATTGGAGCTGCTGACCCGCGTAGCGCACCGAGCCGAGCTTTTCGCTCATGCCGAATTCCGTGACCATGCGGCGGGCCAGCTCGGTTGCCCGCATAATGTCGTCGCTGGCCCCGGTGCTGATGATCCCGAATTCCACCAATTCGCCGGCCCGCCCGCCCAGCATCACGGCGATCCTGTCCTTCAGTTCGTCCATCGAGAGCAGATAGCGGTCTTCGGTTGGCATTTGCATGGTGTAGCCCAGGGCGCCGCGGCTGTGTGGAACGATGCTGATCTTGCTGACCGGTTCCCCATGCGGCACCAGTTCCGCCACCAGCGCGTGGCCGGCCTCATGGTAGGCAACCGTGGTTCGTTCCTGCTCGTTCATCACCCGGCTCTTTTTCTCGGAACCGGCAATCACCCGTTCGATAGCAGCTTCGAAATCATCCAGCGTGACGGATGCGGCGTTACGCCGGGCAGCGAGTAATGCCGCCTCATTCATGGCGTTCTCCAGGTCAGCGCCGCTGAAGCCAGCTGTGATCCGCGCTGCCCGGTCCAGGTCGAAGTCCGCCGCCAGCTTTACGTTCTTGCTGTGAATCTTCAGGATTTGCACGCGGCCAATGAGATCCGGATTGCCGATGGCGATCTGGCGATCGAAGCGGCCCGCGCGCATAAGCGCCGGGTCGAGCACTTCAGGACGGTTGGTGGCGGCCATGATAATCACCGGCGCGCTGGCGTCGGTCTTGAAGCCGTCAATCTCGGCCAGCAACTGGTTGAGAGTCTGCTCGCGCTCGTCATTGGTGCCCATGCGCGCCACGCCTCCACGGCTCTGGCCAATGGCATCGATCTCGTCAATGAAGACGATCGCGGGAGCCGCCTTGCGCGCCTGCTCGAACAGGTCGCGCACGCGTGCGGCGCCCACGCCAACGAACATCTCCACAAACTCCGAGCCGCTGGTCTCGAAGAACGCGACTTTGGCCTCGCCGGCCGTTGCTTTGGCCAGGAGCGTTTTGCCAGTGCCCGGAGGCCCGACAAGCAACACGCCCTTGGGGATATGCCCGCCGAGTTGAGCGAATTGGTCCGGCGCCTTCAGAAACTGGATGATTTCCTGGAGCTCGGCAATGGCTTCATCCGCCCCGCCCACATCTTTGAATGTGACCGTAACATCCTCGGGCTTGACGACGATGGCTTTGCTCTTGCCGACGCCGAAGACACCGCCCATCCCTCCGCCAGCGGCTGTCCCCGCTCCGCGGTAGGCCATGTACCAGAACGCGCCCAGCAGCAGGAGCGGCAAAATGTTCTCAAGCAGGATTCCGCCCAACGGGCTCGTTGGGCGCTCGAAGTGGTAAGTTACATTTGCGCTTTGTAACTGTTCAATCAGTTGGGGGTCGCCGCCAGGGGCGGGTACGGTATTGAACGGGACGTCGCAGGAGATTTGCCCTGCTTGGGGTTTTTCATCTGGCCAACGATGCTCCTTTCGCCGACCGTTGCATCCACAATCTGCCCAGCAGCCAGTTTCTGTTTGAACTCGCTGTAAGGAATTTCAGCGTTCCGCGTCGCCTGATTCAGGAATAACAGCGGGAACAGCCACAAAACAAGCACGCTGGCAATCATGTAGCTGATGGCGAAATGGATCCGGCGCCGCGTCTGCTCCTGGCGCTTCTTTTCATCCTCACGGTCGTGTTTTCCCGGTGGCGAACTCGGTTTGTTCATGGTCAACCTCATCTCTGACTCTGTTGGGACGGTGCCCCCGTCATGTTGTTCCTACTGCTTTCCTTCCGTGTTCCGATCTCACTGGCTTCAGCGCAGATCTAGGTTGTCGCTGCAAGTATATTCCCCGTCTGGGCGCTGTTGCTCTGCTTTGCGCGGCGGAGAAGGACTCTCTTGGCGGCCTCCACCAGCAACAGATAGACAACGGTCGCGACGGCTACAAAGACAAAATAACTGAACGGCAGCGGCAGTGAAGCCGAGCACTTTGGCCAGGGGGCTGAACGGCAAATACATTCCGATGGCCACAACCGCAAGGCACGTCGCAAGCAAAGGAGCGCTGGGACGGCTGCGCAGCGGATTCTTCGATGTGCGGATGACGAAGACGACCAGCGTCTGGGTGGCCAGCGATTCGACAAACCAGCCGGTATGAAACTGCGCCTGGCTGGCGTGAAAGAAATGAAGCAAGACATAGAAAGTCAGAAAGTCGAAGATGGAACTGATGGGTCCGATGAACACCATGAAATTGCGGATGACGCCGATATCCCAGCGCTGGGGCTTGACCAGGTAGGTCTCGTCGACGTTGTCGGTTGGAATCGTAATCTGGGCCAGGTCGTAAAGGAAGTTGTTCAACAGAATCTGCGTGGGCAGCATGGGCAGGAAGGGCAGGAAGAGGGAAGCCCCGGCCATGCTGAACACGTTTCCGAAGTTCGAACTTATGCCCATCAGCAGATACTTCATCACGTTGCCAAAGGCCTTGCGTCCCTCGATGATGCCGTCGTGAAGGACGCGGAGGCCGGGCTCGATGAGAATCACGTCGGCGGCATCGCGAGCCACGTCGGCGGCGCTCGATACGGAGATGCCGACATCGGCCGCGTGCAGCGAGGGCGCATCGTTGATGCCGTCGCCCATAAAGCCAACCGCATGTCCGTTGTGCTTGAGCGCCAGGAGAATCCGGTTCTTCTGCGCCGGAGAGATGCGGGCGAAGGCCTGCGGTTTGCTCGGCGTCATGGGCCAGCGCCGGGTCGGTCATATTGACAATTTCGTCGCCCGTCACAATGTGGCCGGCATTCAGACCGACTTGCGCGCACACGCGAGCGGTGACAAGGTCGTTGTCGCCGGAGATGACCTTGACCTCGACTCCATCGTGTTTGAGCGATGCCAAAACCTGGGCGGCGTCCGGCAATGGCGGATCGGAAAAGGTCAGGAAGCCGGCCAGGATCAGGTTGCGTTCGTCCTGCACCGAGTAGTCCGCGCGCGCTGGGACATCGACGTAAGCCACGGCCAGCGAGCGGTATCCCTGACCATTCAGATCGTTGCTCGCCTGGCGGATGATCTTGACGGCATCCTCGCCAATGGCTTCGACCTTGCCATCAGCCTCGTAAGCGGAGAGGAGCGCGATGATCCCTTCCGGAGCGCCCTTGGTGATGAGAATCCGCTGTGACTGCCGCTCCACCACGACCGAGAGCCGCTTGCGCTCGAAATCGAAGGGAATCTCGTCGCACTTGGTGTAACCCTCGGTGTTCTGCGGACTCTGACGCGAGATGACGTCATCGAGCGGACTGCGAATGCCGGTCTCAAACTTGCTGTTGAGAAACGCGAGTTCCAGTGCGCGGCTGGATGGTTTCCCAAAGGCATCGAGAGAGCGATCGAACGACATGGTCCCGGTGGTGAGCGTTCCCGTCTTATCGCTGCAAAGCACATCCAGGCTGCCCAGGTTCTGAATGGATGAGAGATGCTTGACGATGACCTTTTTGCGCGCCATGGCGACGGCGCCCTTGGAGAGCGTCACCGCGGTGATCATGGGCAGGAATTCCGGGGTCAGGCCGACGGCCAGCGCAACTGCAAACAGCAGGGATTGAAGCGGATCGCGATGGCGGATAACGCCAACGGCGATCAGAAAGAGCACAAGGAAAAAGACCGTAGTCGCGAGCAGGCGGCTGACACCCCGCAAGCCACGGTCGAAGGCTGTCTCTTCCGGCCTTGCGGATAACCGGGCCGCAATGTCGCCAAAAGCCGTTCGGGGACCGGTCGCGACGACCTCCGCGGTGGCCGTTCCACTTACCACCGATGTGCCCAGAAAGACCATGTTCGGCGCATCGGCCTTGGTCGAGGCCGGCTCCGCGGTTGCCGCCTTTGCCGTGGGAAGCGACTCGCCCGTCAACGCCGCCTGCTGCACATAAAGATCGCGCGCCACCAGAAGGCGCGCGTCCGCCGGAACCATATCTCCGGCGGCAAGCCGGACCAGGTCTCCGGGCACCACATCGCGCCGCCGAATCTCCTGCCACGCGCCGTCGCGCTGGACGGTTGCCGTCGGCGCCACCTGATCGTGCAGCCGTTCGACGGCCCGCTGCGAGCGATAGGTCTGGCTGAAGTCCATCGCCGCGCTCAGCAGAACAATGGCGCCAATGATGCCCGCATCGACCGCGTCGCCCAGAAATGCCGATGCCCCTGCGGCAAAAAGCAGGATCAGCGTCAAGGGATTCAAAAACATGTGCAGCAGATCGGCAACCGGCGAGTAGTGCGTTGTGGCGGCAGGTTCATTGGGCCCGAATTGGGCGAGCCGCGCCTCGGCCTCCCTTGAAGTCAGACCACCAGCCGCGATGGAGGGTTCAACAAGGTTGGAAGACATGGGCAGATTTCCCCCCGGGCGGCGAAGCGTGCCTGTTGCCAATCGAATGTTGCATTCCGCGCCCCCGTTTACGACGAATGCGGAGAATCTTCGACTCCAATGTAATCGCAGAAATGCCAAATGTCGAGCAGGATTCCATGATGCAGTGACCGCACATTGCATAGTACCGAAATACGGCTTGTTCCGTCTCGGCTTGCTGCACAAGAACCCATTCGTTGGCGATCGCGCGGGATAGCAGCGTTGTCATATTCAAGCTGCCGCACAATGCTCATGTGCCTCTTCCCCTTCGTTCGGCTCCTGGGCTCTCATTGGCCGCAGTGGCTCATGGAGGGGACCAAAGATCCTGCGAAAGCTGGTGGCAGGTAATCATACGTTGGCCCCCTCCATGTTTTTCTCTGTGCATTTCACGTCACATCTTGCGAAGGTTCAGCGACAGCGCGACCCAGGTCCAGCCGGCGAAGATCAGATCGATTCCGATGAAGAGGCCGATCGCCCAGAGACCTGAGAGGGGCCACTGAACCAGCAGCAGGATGCCCATAAGCGCAGCGATGGCTCCGTTGAAAGCATGCCAGCCCCATCCCGACAGATGCGTCCACAAGGAAGCGACGAACTCGAACAATCCGCCGATCAGAAAGAACATCGACATCACAAGAGTCGCAACCTCCGCGCTGATCAGCGGCTTGATCATCAAGAGGAGGCCGGAAACGATAAATAGGATCGATGCAAGCAAGTGCAGAAAAAACCCGCTCCAATGTCCCACCATGAATGCGTTGATGAATTCCACGACGCCCGCGAACAGGAGCATCCATCCGAAGAACATCATCGAAGCTATCGTGGCTGCAAAGGACCGGATTACGGCGGCCACGCCAAGCACTACCAGCACGATTCCAAACGCCATAAGCCATCCCCAGTGATGGATCATCTCCGGGGTGACTTGAATGAAAGTCATTGAGTCTACCATTGTTTTCTCTCCTTTCATAGATTTCGGGTTGATTGCCGCCAGCAGCCAAAGACGAAGCTCTTCTCATGGCTGAATCTTCGGCAAGGTTACGAATAGTGCACGATTTGCGCTCTTCGAACCGGAACGCTCGATTCTTGAACGAGCAGGCTCGCTTCGCACAGGCCATAGCGCAATTGAGGAGACGGCAACTGGCGGCCAAGTCGACCCATCCGCGTTACCCCATCGCTCTGCGCGGCCTTTGCCTTGTGCGCGTTCTTCAGGTCGTTGAGCGATGAGGTCATAACCAGGCACAGCTGCAACTCGGTTGTCAGGATAAGTGGATCTCCGCTCATCATTTGAATGCCTCCAGTGTTCTGCGGGCCGCTATCGAGCACATAAGCCACGTAAGGCCGCTGACGATGAGGTTGATGCCCAGGATCGTTCCAATGGCCCACGCTGAACTGGACGGAAAGTGGCGGAAAACCAGGTATGCCAGCAGAAGCGTGACGAGGCCATCAAAGAGAATCCATCCCGAGCCCGAAGCAACACGGAAACGGATAAACATAGCAATCTCCAGCACGCCTTCTATAAGGAAGATCGTCGCCATGACAACGGTGAGAGATTCCAGGGCAATTTGCGGGTGGAATGCGAGAAAACCGCCACCGACAACGTAGACGATCGCTATCAACAATCGCCAGACGAAGTCTCTGGCGTCCCTGCCGGCGAATGCATATGCCAGGTATGCAAAGCCACCCCAGACCATAATCCACGCGACGAGAAGGGAGATGCCAACGCCCGCCTCAAGGGGAAGAAATACCGCCAGCAATCCGAGGACGACCATAACGACTGCCCATCCGATGGATGCCCCGGTGACTTCCTTGAAGATGCTTTTGATGCTTTTCATGATGTTCTCTCCTTTTTATGACTCTGCGCAATGTGCGGCCCGTGAACCCGCACATACTGCCGAAATCTCGTTTAAGTGGCCGCGTGAGGGCGAGGATCGTGCTTCGTTTCTCAGGGCTGACGAAAATCTCCTCGTCCTCCTCACCACATGGCAACGATGACACGGCCTGGTAACGAATGCCGCAGACACACTTACTCTTCAGTGTCCCTTGACCTTCGCTTCGATGCTCTTGACCGACCTTTCGAAAGCCGCGAGCCGCGCTTCTAGGTCCCTTTTGGCCTGCTCCCACTTGTCGTCGCCCAACTTCTTCAACTCCTGCAACTTCTCGTGGATCTCAAGCCTTTGGACCGCCAGGGCGGCGATCGCCTTGATCTCGACACTGGCCTTCGCGACCTCGGCCCGGGCTTTCAATGTGTCAAGCTTTGCCTTGGCAGTATCTAACTGGGACTCCAGCTTGTCGTGAATTGCGTGTTTCGCCGTACTTGCTTCAATACTCATCTTCTTTCTCCTTTCTGTCGGATTTGGGTTTGTTACACCTTGCTTCTCGACATACACCTACTTCCAATGCAATGCGAAGGCCAAACCTAACGCGCTGATAATGTTCGAGAAAACGAATCGTGAAGTCGCGATTCCCTCGCGAATTCGCGAAACCGCGGAATTGGGGGCAATATATCCGTGCGACCAGACAGCCCTGCCGTTTCCCGCAAAATTCCGGCCTTTGACCGCATCCCGCGCCGCGCACATTGACAACAAACTCACTTTGTCCGCAACGCGGCGGGCAGATTCTCCTCTTTCAACTTGGTCAAGTCCACGTCTCGGAGATCTTCCGCGTTCACTTCTGCATTTTGGAAGTTAGTATCCTGATCGACTTTCGCTCCCTGGAATTTGGCTCCCAGCAGCCCTGCGTAGCTGAAATCCGTTCCGGTTAGAATCGTCCCGCGCAAATCGGCGCCGTACAAATTCGCCGCTCTGAGTTTCGCTTTGCTCAAGTCCACGCCCCGAAGTTTGGCGCTCATCAGGTCCGCCTCGATGAGATTGGCCTCAGCAAGGGACGCGTCGCGCAGATCGGCAAGCTCGAGTTGGGCGCGCTCCAGATTGGCTCTGTCGAGCTTTGCGCCGCGAAATCTGACTCCCCGCATGCTGGCCGCGGAAAAATCTGCTCCCTGGAGTTGTGCGCCCCGCAAATCGGCTCCTCTAAGGTCAGCCCCAATGAAATCGGCGCCGGTCAATTCGTCACGCCTGAGATCGGCATCATTCAGCTTTGCCGCCGTCAGGATGGCGTCACGCGCATGGACCCCCCGAGTTGACCTCTCCGAAAGATCCAGGCACGCTCCCTCCTCTCCGTTGGTCTTTACCCAAAGCGCATGCAGCTCAAGCTTTTTTGAAAGCGGCAGATCTTCCATGGTCCCTCCCTGAATCAGAGCTGCGATGACGCCGGGTTGCGCACCAGGACACGGCATTGAATGCAACTCCCGTGCTCGCTTCGCTCCCGTCCGCGCGCAGTTGTAATGACCGCAGTCTCACTGGATCTCGCCCCTCTCCGCATCGTCCGCGGGAACAGTGGGTGCTGCAGTACTTCTCTTCCAGGCGAATCATGCACGCGCGCGACCCGTGCAGGCACTTGCGAAGGCGCCTTCCTCATCTGTGCTATTGCCCCCAGCCAACCTCAGCTAGTTCAGGGAGTGGCTGATGGCTTAGCGCTCGATATCCCGTTCTTGCGTTGCAGCAGATGAGCCGATCGATGGCCGCCAGCAGCACCTCCGGAGAATGACTGGGAGCAACCCAATCGTCATACAGCGGATCGTCGAGAACTTCAGCTTTGGTGCAGATCACCAGGATCTTCGCGTAGGGCCAGGTCCGGCGAATGTATGCACTGGAGTCAAGAAACTCATGCGGGGAGCTCATTTGTTGAATCATCACAAGGTCGAAGCTCTCCGTTCTTGGTACATCCAGAAACAACCCAAGATGGCTGGTGACGGCAGTGAACCGGCAGCGCCCAAGCTGCAGAAACGTATCGCGGATCATATCGCACCGATCGACTGGACCGATAAAGAGAACACGCAGGATATCCGAATTCATTTCTCCTCAAACTCGCTTTCACGCAGGGAAGGCGGCTCGCCGGCGCAGCCCTTTTCCGCCCAGAGTGCGCGATAAGCTGCGGAGGACGAATCCGTTTCTCCACGACGTATTGCTGCAAGGCAGCTATGAGAAGGGACCCGTTCCGATTCAAGTACTTTTTCAAGAGCCGATTTGGCTTGCGGCGCTTTGTTCGGTGCACTTCAGTCGCCAAACGCTAAACGATTGAAAGCGTGGGGGCGTAGGCATCGCCGAGTCGCGATTTCTTCGCGAATTCTCGAAGTTGGTGAATTTGCGAAGGAATCGCGATTTTGAGAAAAGGCTTGCGTCTGTTTTCAACTAGTTAGATGTGGCAAGCGCATTGCTATGAGAGAGGGTGGGTTCGCGGTGACTGACCTGGAAGAACAGAGTGCTCTAAAGGGCCTCCGCTAAATCCGGGTTCTTCCCGCCGCAACAAGGGAGCAGCTTACTCAGGCCGTATCCGGCAACGAAAGCAGGCCCTTCAATGGGCCACGGAGGAAGAGATGCGAGAGTCTGCAATCATGGTTCTGGACGAACCGGAGATACTCATTCAAGAAGATGAGCCCATTCAGCTCATCGGAGATCTGAACGAGCTAAACGACAGCGTCGCCCGCCGCGCCTTTGAGATCTTCGAAAGCAACGGCCGGCTCACGGGCCGGGATCTGGCCGACTGGTTCCAGGCCGAGGGTGAGTTTCTGCACCCCCTTCACCTCGAGATTTCTGAATCTCCCGGGACCGTTACCGTTCGCGCGGATGTGCCGGGCTTCAAGGAGACGGATTTGAAGATCAAGGCGGAGCCGCACCGCGTGACTATCTCTGGGAAACGCGAAGCAAAGAAGGAGTCGAAGGCCGGGAAAGCCATCTACTCCGAAGCCTGCTCGGATCAGATCTTCCGGCAGGTGGATCTTCCGGCCGCAGTGAATGTGAAGAAGCTGAAAACCACGGTGAAGGATGGCGTGCTGGAGTTGGAGATGGCAAAGGCCGCGCCGGACAAGCATGGCGAGTCCGGACCGAAGGCGGCATAGCCGCCGGGCCTGCCGCTGACAGCACTGGGAATCGTGATGTCAGCGGCAATCCATGCGCGGTTTGAAGGATTCGAAATCCTGCAGTGAGTTGATTTTTCGCTGGCCTTCGGAATCCGTGGATGAAACAAGAAATGAAATTACGGGACCAGGAAGGGAGAAAAAGAGATGATGGACGATCGGGATCTCCAAATCTGTGTTCAGGAAGAGCTCAGGAAGGAGCCGGGCCTCACGCATCCGACAAAGATCGGTGTAGGGGTCAAAGACGGTGTTGTAACACTGAGCGGTGCAGTGAACAGCTATTTTGAAAAATGGGCGGCTGAACGGGCGGCCAAACGAGTGTATGGTGTGATGGCTTTGGCCGTGGAACTCGAAGTGGTGTTGCCAGACGACACCAAGCGGACCGACGCTGAAATTGCGGGTGCAGCTGAGACAGCCTTGCAATGGTCAGTGGCGGTGCCTTCCGACCGCATCCACGTGAGCGTGGAGCATGGGTGGCTGACGTTGCAGGGCGAGGTTCACTCGGGGTACCAGAGGTCGAATGCCGAATCCGCCGTGCGCGGCCTGATCGGTTTGAAGGGGATTCTGAATGAGATCGTCATCAAGCCTGTCGAAACACCCGCCGAGATCCAGAAAGACATCGAGGCCGCCTTTCAGCGTAGCGCCATCCTCGATGCGAGCCTGATCAAAGTGCAGGTCAAAAATGGAGTCGTAACCCTGATGGGCAGCGTGCATTCCTGGGCGGAGCGCGAAGACGCGGAGCGCGCAGCCTGGGCCGCCCCCGGCGTCTCCGAAGTGAAAAACCTCATTCAGTTTGACTACGCCTCCGGTCTTGTGGACTAGCTGAAGCAAATCCGCGGTGTAAGCAACCGCCGGCCCTTGGTAAGACGCCATTGCGTTTCGCGCAACTGGCGTGCGGACGTTGAAGAGAGGGCCGGCTGATTTGAATGAAAGTCTGCGTTGATCGCCGGCCGGGCATGCCAGGCTCCCCACGTGGAAGGTGTATGCCCGGCCGCACTTTGTCTGCCGGGAAGTTAGAATCATCTCCTATGGGCGCCCTCTTCCTGCTTTTGATTTCCGACTCGGCGTGGAAATGGATCCACGACCTTGGCGGTCCCGGCCTGATCCTGTTTGGTCTCTCCGATAACACTCCATTCATTTCCGCCCCCCCGGGAAGTGTGGACATTTGTGTGATCCTGCTTGCGGCACACCAACCTCAGTGGTGGGCTTATTTTGCCTTAATGACTACGCTGGGAGAGGTGCTGGGGGGCTATCTGACCTACCGGTTAGCGGAAAAAGGCGGCCAGCAGACTTTGGAAAAGAAAGTGGGGAAAGCGCGCGCGGAAGCAGTCTACAAGGGATTTGAGAGATTCGGAAGCATCACCGTCCTGGGTGGCGCTCTTCTCCCGCCTCCGTTTCCCTTCACGACTGTCCTGATGACCGCCGGAGTGATGCAGTATCCGCACAGGAAATTTCTGTCTGCGCTCATCATAGGGCGCAGCTTGCGTTTCTTTGCCGTAGCTTATCTGGGAAGGATCTATGGCCATCAGATGATCGGCTTCTTCTCGGGACATTACCATATATTCATGGTTGTCCTGATTGCGATCGCGATCGCGGCTGGCATTGGCGCACTGATCTACTTTTTGTGGTACCGGCCGGCGATGAAGCGGAAGAAGCGCGAAAAAGACATTCAGCCTTAAATGATCGACTTGCCTGGTGCAGGCAGACTAGAGGGCCACGTCGGGCGAGAAACTGTAGCGTTCCTGGATAAGCGATGCGATCGGTTCGCGCACATCGTCCAGATAACCGAGACAATGCTTCTGTTCGATTTTTCGAACGTCGGAAGCCAGGCGATGATCGTGGAACACATCCCCAATCCATCGGGAGAAATCCCCGCGGCGCGTATGTTCGCCCAGGATTGCGGCCGGCATGCTGCTCAGCAGGAACACGAATTGCTTCAACGACCGGGCGGAAGGCCCAACCGCTCTTCCGTGATCTGTAAATACGAACTCCCCGCCCGGGAGTAGTTGGAGATCGAAATACTTCGTCTTATGCCGGACATGCGGGGTCATTCGAGGAAAAAGCTTAAAGCGCCGCAGCTTTCCCTCAGCGTCTTCTTTCCCCGGCAACAAAACAGCTTCGCTGTTGGTGAGCGCTCGGAGAGTGGCTGTCCATTGAGGCTCGACGTTTTTGTTTTTCACCATAGCCAGCAAGCTCTGCACTTCCTGGGGTTGGGTCAAGCGTTTGGCAAAAGTCACTTCTATACTTTTGAGCAGATCGGGGGCCAGGTCGGACGGGCGATAGGTGACAACCGTGTATGCGCCTAAGTCCAGGTCCAACAAATCCTTGAGATTGGACTGATGAAGGAAGTAATGCGCCTCATCCACAATAATCCTGTGCGGTAAACCGGTGGTCTTCCGGAGCGCAATCAGCATGGGCAGCAGTTCCTGAAGATAACTTACCTTTTCCTGATACTGTGCGCGGGATAAGTCGACGACGACGCTCAGATCGAAGTGCCGAAGTGCGCGAGCCACATCCGGTATGTCCGGCAGCGGTTCGGCGCGTCCCAGGACCACCACGCCAGGCAACGATTCCAGCGAGCTGTAGTCGCCCTCGGCATCGATGACGCAGACGCTGTAGCCCTGGAGGATCATTTGCTCACATGTAAGCCCGGTGGCCCAGGATTTACCGGATTGGGGTTCGCCGACAATCAGAATGTTGCGCCCCTGGATGGCCAATGTGAGTGGGCTTCCGTCGTCGGCCGTGCCCAGCGTCATCCGATGCCGGCCGTTGCGATCCCGAGGCAACCTCGTCTCTTGCGCGGTCCGCCTGAGATACTCAGCTACAGCGCGTGGTCCTTCGCCAACCAAAACCTCGTCCGCTTTTTTTTGAAGCGTGGGACTGCCCCAACTGACAGCGACGCCGACCTCGCAGGCTTCGAGGAGGTCATGATCGTTTTCAGCATCGCCAATTCCAAGCGCATTGTGAGGCGAAAGGCGGAGCGCGTCGAGCGCCGCGCGTAAACCGGTGCCTTTGCTGATCCCTTGCGGAAGCACCATGAGCCGGTCATGATTGAACAAAAGGACGAGGGGCAGTTCGAGTTTCCTGATCAGCTCCAGGATCTTCGGCGCCGAACCGGCATTCGTATCCACGATGCACTGGCCCACGACGAATTCGATCCTGTTTTGCCGAAGTTGATCAAGAAAAGCTTGCGGCGGTGGCTGGCCGATCAGCCTGGTGTGACCATTCGGGAATGCGATCACCGCGCCATTTTCTGCCACCACTGCGTCGGCAAATTCGAGTCCTCCCGCCGCACGGGTTATATCGGAGAGGATGCGGCCGGTGACGAGGACAGCGACAATCCCACGCTCTCGCGCCGCCATGACCGCGGCCCTAACCTCCGGATCCAGCGCGCCATCGCGTGCGATGGTTCCATCGTAGTCAAGGGCCAACACCTCGAATTTCATCACTGACCTCTTGCCACATCCCTGGAGGATGGAACCTGTGAAACGTTCCAGCCGCCTCCGAGCGCCTTGATGAGCTGGACCTCAGCGACCTCGCGCTGCATTCGAAAGGTTACAGCCGTTTGCTGATCGTTGAGAAGAGCCGTCTGGAATGTGATTACGTTCAAGTAGGGATCGAGCCCGGCCTGGTAGCGGATAGTCGCTTCCTGAAGGGCCCTGGCGGCCGCTTCAGTGGCGGCGTTTTGCTGGTCGATGTCCTGCCGCAGGATTCTCAGCGAGGCAAGATTGTCTTCCACCTGTTGAAAGGCCGTGAGCACGGTCTGCCGGTAGTTCGCCGCGGTTTGGTCGTAGGTGGCGCGATATTGCTGGACTGTCGCCTTCCGCAGACCTGCGTCGAAGATGGTTTCGGCAAGGCTTGGACCAACGGACCAAAAGCGGCTGGGCCAGGTGAGCCAATTCGATGCCGAAGAATTTCCGAAGCCGCCGGCGGCGCTGAGGAGGATGGCCGGGAAATAAGCGCTCCTGGCCACTCCTATTTCCGCGTTCGCCTGAGCGACGGCTCGCTCTGCGGAGGCAATGTCCGGACGCCTCTCGAGAAGCTCTGAAGGAATACCCGAGGGGATTGCCGGAAGATCCGGCTCAGAATCATTGGCGGGCAGTGAGAATGCCGATGCGGATTGGCCGATCAACACGGCGATTGCGTGCTCATATTGGGCGCGCAGAATTTCCAGGTTTGTATCCTGAGCCTGTACCGCTTCGAGTTGAGCCTCGGCTTGCGCCACTGCTTCATCGGAGCTGAGGCCTGCCTTGTACTGGCTTCGAGTCAAGTCTACGGATTGCTGGTAGGCGACGACCGTGGCATCGAGCAACTCCTTCAGGGAATCCTGGCCGCGAAGCTCAAAGTAATCGGCGGCAAGCTCTGCTTGAATGCCCAGGCGAACGTTTTCGAGATCGGCGGCGCTGGCCTGCGCGGCGTAGGTGCCGGCATTCACGTTGTTGCGGATGCGCCCCCAGAAATCGGGCTCCCAGGAAGCATCGAAAGGCAGCGAAAAGTCGTTGAATGTTCTTACCGCGATCCCGGACGATGAAGACCCACCCGCCTGCAACCCACTGAACTGCGCGGGCGACGGGAGCGTTCGGGTAATGTTTAAATTCGCGGTGAGGGTCGGAAAGTATTGCGAGCGCGCCTCGCGAACCAATGCTCGCGCGGCAAGAAAGTTGTCGGTGGCGGCTATGACCTGCTGGTTTGAAACACTGGCCTTTTCTTCCAGTTCATTGAGCTGCAGATCGTTGAAAACCGTCCACCACTTTCCACGATTTGCGCCATCGACCGGTTTTGCAGTCCGCCAGGTTTCGGATGCACTGGCCTCCGGCTGTGGAAGCTCTTTATAAGCCGGCGCGGTTGGAACGGACGGACGCACGTACCGGGGGCCGACGCTACACCCGGAGACGAGAAGACAAATCGCCAAAAGCGAAACCCGCACGGGAGGCCGGCCGAAACTGGCTGCGCGGTCATTCACTGATGTACACATCGACCAATTCCCCCCGATAGAGATTTGCATTCGCTGGTTTATCGATCTTGAAAATCACGGGCAGAACCCTGACGTCTACGCGCTCCTGGCGCTGGTCTGAGAGCTCGATCTTCGGAGAGACGAGCGGCTGCACCCGGACGAAATCCAAGGGGATCTTGATGTTTGAGCCACGAATGGACATCTGCGCCTTCATTCGGGAACCCGCGGGCAGCCGCGGAACCAGGATCTCGTCTACGTAACAGCGCACGTTCAGCGTGTCTGAAGAGGTCCCCAAGGATATAAGCGGATCCGCGCCCTGCGTGTATGCGTCGTAAGCGCCCTGCGGGGACGCATAGTTTCCGACCATGGTGTTGATGGAGAGCACAACGCCATCCCGCGGGGCGCGCAGAGTGTATTTGCCAAGCAAGGCGCTGGAAGCCGCATGGGCCTGCTCGAGTGCGGCCGTCTGCCGCTCCTGATTTTGAATGTCGTAGACCCAGGCTCCCGCCTTGGTCAAGTCGTATTGCCTTCCTGGCGACATCGAGATTCGCTTTTGCAACCGCGACGGCATTGGCGGCACTGTCCAGAGCATCTTTGCTCACCGATCGCGGGTCCGCCTGGTAGGCAGCCTGGTTTTTCTGCAAGCTGTCTTGAGCGGTCTTCAACGTAGCTTCTGCTGAGGCTACCTGCGCGGCTACGACATCGAGGGTCTCTTTTCTCGGTTCTGCTTTCAATTCGTTCAGCAGCGTCCTGGCGGCCGCGGCCTGTGCGCTCTGTTGCTGCGCCGTCGCTCGCTGAATGGAATCGTCAAGGCGAAGCAGAGCTTCCCCGGCCTTCACGCGCTGACCTTCAGAGACGAGGATTTCCTTCACGGTTCCCGCCACTTCGGGATACATGTTGATGTTCTCGCCGCTGGTTTGAGCACTCTCGACGATGCCTTCGGCGTAGATAGCGCTCGCATAGGGGTTGGAGGCGGGGCTGAATGCAGCAGGCAGAGCCGGCGTTTTCATGCTGAAGAAGATCGCTGTCGCGATTCCTGCCAGGATGCCAGCAAGCGAAACTGCAAAGATGGATTTGTGCTTCATTTCGCGCTCTTTTCTATGGTGGGCGTGAGACGCCCATCTTCCATTTGCAGAATCCGGGTTGCGAACTCGTAAATTCTGCTGTCGTGGGTAACCACCACGACGCAGCGGTTCTCATTGAGAATGTTCTTGCGAACGAAGCTCAGGATGGCATTTCCCGTATCGCCGTCCAGCGAAGCGGTGGGCTCGTCCATGATCAAAATGTCGGGCTTGCTAATCATCGCCCGGGCGATCGCCACGCGTTGCTGTTCTCCGCCGCTCAGCTTCACGGGCGGAATATTGGCTCGTCCCTTCAGGCCGACGATATCCAGGTAGCCTGCCGCCTCGCGGATGGATTCGTCCCAGTCCTTCTTTTTCAGGATGAGAGGAATGGCGGCGTTTTCGGCTGTTGTCAAAAGCGGAAACAAGTGAAAGTCCTGAAATACGAATCCGATCTTGTCGAGACGAAAGTCGGCCAGGCGATCGGTGTTCAGTTTCCAGATATCGACGTCTTCCACCTGGACGCTGCCTTCATTGGGCTTCAGAATGCCGGAAAGAACGCTGAGCAATGTCGTTTTCCCGCTCCCGGATGGGCCTACGATGTAAACCATTTCGCCGAAGCAGGCTTCGAGGTCGACATTCTTCAGGGCTGAGGTCCGGGCTTCGCCTTCGCCGAACCACTTGACCAGCCCCTTCGCTTGAATGGCTACTCGCGGCATATCAGCCTCTGAAGATCTCGAATGGATCGATGCGCAGCACTCTGCGGATTCCCACATAGCTTGAGATGGCGGCGATAATGGCCACCATGACAAAGCCAATCGCGAGATTGCCGAATGAAAGCATGGCCGCGTAGCTGGGGAGCCTTGCCTTTGCAAGCCAGATCACGGCAACCGACAGCCCTATCCCCAGGCCGTATCCGGTAAACGAAGCGAATCCGGCCTGAAAGAGAATCATGACGATCAAATCGCGGCTCTTTGCTCCGATGGCCTTCAGCGCTCCGAATCGCTCCAGGTTTTCTAGAATGAACGTGTAGAACGTTTGACCCGAGATCGATAGCCCCACAGCAAAGCTGATCAAGACCATGATCAGCATGTTGGTCCCGCCGCCGGTCTTGTATACGAAGAAATCGGCGGTTCTCTGCATGAACTCCTCTTTGGTCAGCGCCATATATCCGAGCGCCTCGACCTGCTGCTTGATCCCCTGCACATCGGAGAGACTCTTCGGTTCCACGAGTACGTAGGAGATGGTGAAGCGAGGATTAGGAAGATATTGAACGGCTCTCTTATAGGTCGTGTACAGGGTCGGAGTTCCATACAAACCGGCGGTATTCACTTTGGCGATGCCTACGATCACCGCGCGATTGTCATTCAGTTGGAACTCCGACCCGATGCGTGGATTCTCGAGCTTGGAAAACTCCGCATCGCGCACCGCAATAAAACCGTTCTCCGCATAGATGTCTTCGATCTTTCCTTCGAGGAGTTCGGGTCTGCCCAGCAGGCTCGTGTCGTCCAATCCTATAATGCTGACCGATTGATAGCTTCCGTCGGAGAGCTTGGCCAATCCTCCGCTCGAATAGAGAGGCACCGCGTACTTGACTCCCTGCATGCTTCGCACCGCATCCAGCACGTAGTTCGGCATTCCCACAGAGTTGGCCACCGTCTGCACCGCGGGATCCATGACCCAAAGCGTGGAGCCGATATTGATGACCGTGGCGGAAGCGTGATTCAGAACCCCGACAAACATCGAGGTAACAAACATCATCAGAAAGACGGCGAACGTGATTCCCATCAGCAGCGCCGTGAACTTGGCCGTATCGTTGACGAGCAGCTTAAAGGCGAGCTTGAGAGTTCCTTTCAACGTTTATCCCTCTTCTTGATGCGGAAACTTCTTCCGCATGGCTCACGACAGAATCGTGAAACTCGGACTTGCCGAGCGCTACTTGTCGTGCAGCGTTTCGACGGCTTGCAACAGAACACGCAGACTGTCCTGGCCCCTGTAGACGGGAGGAGGTGTCCGATCCAATCCAAGCAATGAATACACGGCTGTCTGTGCCGACCGGATGGAATACTCTACGGTGAACACAACATCCTCAGGAAGCTCGCAAAACTGACCGATGAAAGCAAGATTCATTGAGCCGGGTGGCACCACTTCGGGGCGATCGCCTTTCTCCCGGCGCAGAAACTGGCTGGTGATGTAGGGCATCATGCAGGGAATGCAAATGGAGGATTCAAGAATCTTCCCAGCGTGCTGCCCGATTCTCAGGTGGCCCATGATCTCGGTCATGATTTCCCGGCCGGTGCATTCGGCCATCGGCTTCTTTACGAAATTCCCCTCCACATCGACAGAAAGACCATAGCCCCAGAAAACCTGAACGTCATGAGGCTGCCCGATGAAATGTGGCTGGTGGGGAAGAACGATCGATGCGAGCCAGCGCGACTCGGGAAAGGTGATGAGCCCGCCCTCTCCCGGAACATTGCCTGTGAGGCTTGCGACGAGCCGGAAGAACATGGGGTCATGAAGTGTCGTGGTGAAAGATACCCATTTCGATTGCTGAACATGCTCTGTGAAATTGTCCGGGCAACCGAACTGGTGATTGCCAACTGCTATGTTCTCCCAGAGTCTCCAGCCATCACGTCCGGATATTGCCTTCGTTACCGGTGCCGAATCCATTGCGCCCAGGCTTGATCCTTCGACCATCGAGCCTAGCGTCACGATTACAAGATCCCTCTCCCCAACTTCGATGTCCCGCCTGCCGCCACGGTGCTGGCAGAGGATTCGCCGCACCCAATATCCGTCGAAGCCGTCGTGGAACTCGAGGTCGAGAACGCAGGTGTCGAACTGGAATTTCACTCCCCGGTCGATAAGCCATTTTTCGAGAGGGCGCACCATGGAGTCGTATTGGTTGTAGACAGTGCGCATAATGCCTTTCAGCTTGTTGAAGCCGGAGATCATGTGCGTAAACCGGTTCAGGTAGCGCTTGAATTCAGCGGCGCTGTGCCACGGCTGAAAGGCGAAGGTCGTGCACCACATAATCCAGAAATCCGTCTCGAAAAACGAGGGATCGAACTGATCCGAGATGCTGCTTCGCCCCAACGTCTCCTCCGGTTCCAGCGACATGCGCTCCAGAGTGAGGATGTGCCTCTCGGACAGACCGAATTTTGGAGCGCTGACTCTGTGGCCATCCCGGAATAGGCGAGACTTGGATGAAGTCTTCATCACCTCGTTAAACTGCAGGAACTCCTGCGTCACCGTCTTGCTCTCATCCAAAGTCGGAATCGAGGAGAACAGATCGAAGGTGCAGAGATATTTGCTCTCGAACATTCTGCCGCCGCGCATCACGTATCCGTCTCTGGGGTTCCCTGCGGCGTCGAGGCTCCCGCCGATTTTGTTCGACTCTTCGAGAATGGTAATGTTTTGACCGGGAATATTTCCGTCGCGAATCAGGAAGGCGGCGGCAGCGAGGGAAGCGATTCCGCCTCCAACCAAATAAAATGTTGCGTGATCGTTGGTGAGTTTGGCAGACATGGAATTCCAATCCTTTCTTCTACGCCATCTTGAATTGATACTTGTTGATGTTCATCGAGCGGATTCTCGACTCCAGCGTGGATGGCGGAATGCCGAGCTTGAAGGCCGCGCCCGACGGCCCGGAGACTCTGCCTCGCGCTTCGGCCAGGGCGGCGCCGATCAATTCCCGGTCTCCCATCGAAGAGCTGCCATAGGGGGTGAGCGCCGCAGTGGCTACGCACCATTCGCGGCAACGCGAGTTCTTCTTCACAATGAGCTTCCCCTTGTCGTGCATCACCACAGCGCGCTCAATGACGTTCTGCAACTCTCGGATATTTCCTGGCCATTGATATCGGGTCAGGGCCTCCATGGTTTCGGCAGAGATCCCATCGATGGTCTTGTTCATTCTCTGGGCAAATTGCCTGGCAAAATGCCGCACCAGGAGCGGAATGTCTTCCGAGCGCTCGCGCAACGGAGGAATGACAATCGGAAAAACATTGAGGCGGTAGTAAAGGTCGCTGCGGAACTGCTTCTGAAGGATCATCTCCTCCAGATTGCAATGTGTTGCAGCCACCACCCGAACATTCACTTGCTTGGTCTGGGTGCTGCCTAGTCGTTCATATTCCCGCTCCTGCAAGACGCGAAGGAGCTTGGGTTGCAATTCCAGGGGAATATCGCCGATCTCATCCAGAAACAGCGAACCCTGGTCGGCCAACTCGAGCCGGCCGATCTTCTGAGCAATCGCGCCGGTGAAGGCGCCCCGCTCGTGGCCAAAGAGTTCGCTCTCCAGCAGGCCGCTGGGAATCGCGGCGCAATTGACCTTCACAAACTGATGGCGCCTGCGGCGGCTTCGATCGTGAATGGCGCGCGCGATCAGTTCCTTCCCTGTGCCCGTCTCTCCCAAAAGAAGCACCGTCGAATCGCTGGCCGCCACCATCTCCACGAGTTCGAGCACCTCGGTGAGAGCCCGGCTTTCTCCCACGATTCCCGAAAAACCTGCATGTACCGGGAAGTCATCTTCTGGATAAGGAGCTGTATTCGCCCGGCTCATTGGGTCCACAAGGAAACACCTGTGTTCGTCGCCTAGTCTGTTCTCTGCAACGCTAGCTAAAGTCACAACTAACCTCCAGTCATTTGGGGTTCTTGCGCCGAGCTGGTGCCGAGCTGAAGCTCATCGACGCGCATTTTTCTTTCTCTTTCAATCCACTCGCGGATATAGGCCCGGCAATTCGTCAGCTTGATATTTTCTGCTTCGCATCGTTCCAGAAAGCGGACGGCATCCCGGTCCAATAGAGTCAGGTCTGTCAGGTCCAGAACGATCTGACGGCCTTCACCTTCCGCTTCAAATTGCGATTGCAACGTGGCGATGTCTTCCACATCCATTCGGCCGCTCAACCTGAAGACCGTCTCTCCATTCGCCTGTCGCTGAATCCGCAGCATCCGTTGCCTTTTCGAACAAGTCTGTGCTCAGGTAGTGGCAATTTGCTGACCAATCGCAAGTTGTGTAAAAACAATAGTTTGCGAGGATGACAAATGGCGAGATCTCGTCAAATGGCGAAAACCTGTACAACAATTTGTACAGAATTGTCCGTCATTCTTGTGCAGAATTGACCCTGATGCGCCTTGAATCAAGGTGCTCGAAGAATGACGGATTCCTGATATCGCTAGGTAATCTTGAGACGATTCTTGTCGATCTTCAATGATCGAATCTTGGATTCAAGGGTGGACCGGGGCATGCCCAACCTGGCGGCCGCGCCCGACGGTCCCGACACCCGCCCACCGCATTCTCTCAGCGCCGCTTCAATGGTTTCTTTCTCTTGGGTGGCAAGCATTTCAGAGAGTGCAACCTTGCTTCCCGGCGCTTGAGCGGAAGGCTCGCTCGACAGCCAGCTCTCATCCACTGAGAAGGTCTCCGAATCGCATACGATGACGGACCGTTCAACGATGTTTTGCAACTCGCGAATGTTTCCCGGCCAGGGGTACGACTGAAGCAGTTCCAGGTTTCTTCTGTTGACTTGCCGGAAGCTCTTTCCGGCTTTACGCGCATAACGATCGATGAAGTACTCGACCAGCAGCGGGATGTCTTCCTTCCTGTCGCGCAGGGGGGGAACCTTGACGGGAAAGACATTGAGGCGGTAAAAGAGGTCGCTGCGAAAAGTGCCCGCAGAAACTGCAGCTTCAAGGTCCCGATTGGTGGCCGCGATTACGCGCACGTTGGAGAGGATCCGCCGCTCGCCGCCCACTCGTTCGAATTCCCGTTCCTGTAAAACGCGCAAGAGCGCAACCTGCGTCTCGGCGGGAAGTTCCGCGACCTCATCGAGGAAGATCGTGCCTCCCTCCGCCAATTCGAAGCGGCCCAGATGCCGCTGGGTGGCGCCTGTGAAGGCGCCCTTCTCATGGCCGAACAACTCCGATGCGATCAGATCGCGCGGGATGGCGGCGCAATTGACAGTCACGAACGCCCGCGAGGAGCGCCGCGACCGCTTGTGAATAGCGCGCGCGATCAGTTCCTTCCCGGTACCGGTTTCTCCGGTGATGAGAGTCGTGGAATCGGTTGGCGCAACCTTGGCGACACGAGAGAGCACGGCGCGAAGGGCGGAGGAGGAGCCCACGATCTCCTCGAACATCGATGCCTTGTCGATTTCTTCGCGCAGGGCTACGTTTTCGTGCTGCAGTCTCTCTTCGGCCTGCTTGCGATCATCGATGTCGATCGCCGCTACGACCCAGCGCGTGATACGTCCGTGCTCATCATGCAGCGGTTTGTAGAGCAAAAGGAACCAGCGGTACGCGCCATCGAGCCTCGGCATTCGCGCTTCAAACTCGATCTCGGATCCTGTCGAAAAGCCGCTTTGCACCGCGTGATCGACGTGTTCCCAATCGTCGGGATGAAAGAACGCTGACGGATCGCAGGTCAGCGAGGAATCAAGTGTCCGACCGTAATAATCCAGCGCGGCCTGGTTGAGATAGAGACGGCTTCTGTCCGCCCCCAGAACGGCCACATGCTGCGGGGCGCCATCCAATATCTGGCGAAGCTCTGCTTCGCTTTGGCGAATGGCCTCTTCAGCCCTCAGGCGCTCGGTGATGTCGCGGGCCATCTTCAGCAGAAAACGGCGTCCGCCATGCCAGAAGGCGCTGGTCTGAACTTCGACCGGGAACAGCGCCCCGTCTTTTCGCCGATGCCAGTGTCTGTCAAAGATTACGGTCCCGCCGGCGGCCGCTTGCGCCGTAATGGAGTCGAGGGTCGTTCGATCCAGATTCACGTCGAAAGCCAGCGGGCTCAACCCGATCAGTTCCTGGCGGGTGTAGCCCAGGCTCTCGCAGGCACACCGATTCACATCAATAATGGTTCCTTGCTCGAAGTCAAGCATGAAAAAGGCGTCCGCCGCGTGGTCCACAAACGTGCGGAATCGCTTCTCGCTGTCGTGCAGCGCCTCTTCGGCCCGCTTGCGGTCCTCGATGTCGGTACTCGTGCCATACCAGCGAATGATTCGTCCTTGCTCATCCCGCAGCGGATTGTCCCGGATCAGGAACCAGCGGTATTGCCCATCTTTCCCCTTGATTCGTGCCTCCAGTTCAAAAGGGGCAGCCTCCAAAAGCGCACGCTCACGAATGGCTTCTAACTTCTTCAGATCCTCCGGATGAAAAACCTTGGCCGACGCATCCCTGGACACCGCCTCTTCCACACTAAGGCCGGTGTATTCGCGCTCTCGCTGGTTGGCGAAAAGAGGGCTCCAATCCGGAGCGAAGACATAGACCTGCTGGGGAATCACATCGATCAGTTCTCGAAGCTCCGCTTCGCTTTGGCGAATCCTCTCCTCCGCTCGTTTTGCCGCGGTGATGTCCAGGACCGCGCCGACGAACTCGGTGCCGCCAGATGCATCCCGCATCGCCTTCGCCAAAACGCGGAGGTGCTTGATTCTTCCATCGGGCATTAGTAAACGACGCTCGAGGTCGAAATCCTCGGCGTTGGTCGATGCCCGCTCCACGATCTGCATTACGAGAGTTCGATCCTCAGGATGTGTTCGTTCGATTATTTGCTCTATCGTCGGCTTGACTGCCGGATCGAATTCGAAGATGCAATAGGTCTCCTCCGACCAGATGTGTTCTCCCGTCGAGACCTTCCAGCCGAAACTCCCGGTGTGGCTGAGCGTCTGCGCTTCCGCCAGGTAGGCTTTGCTCCGCTCCAGCTCCTCGGTCATCTGCTCCGACTCCGTAATGTCCCAAGTGGTGCCGATAAACCGTGCTGCCTTCCCATTCTCGATCACGGCATCGCCAACGCTGCGCATGATGCGCAGGCCGCGCACAGGGTGGATGGTCCGGTATTTGACGTCACAGCCCCTGCCTTCCGCAATCATGTTTCCGATGTATCGCGTCATGAATTCGCGATCGTCTGGATGAATGGCAGTGAGGTATTCAGGGATGGTTGGGACGCCCTTGGCAGGGTCGAAACCAAAAATGGAAAACTCTTCCGGAGACCAATAATCGCAGATTCCGTCAGGCGTAAAGGACCAGCTTCCCATGTGCGCCAGCCGCTGCCCCTCAGAGAGGTAGAATTCGCTTTGCAGGATCCTCGCTTCTGTCCGTTTTGCCGCGGTGATGTCCATGACCGCCCCGACAAACTCGAAGCTCCCCGTTGAATCCCGCATGGCCTTCGCCAAAATGCGGAGGTGTTTGGTTCTTCCGTCAGGCATCAGCAAACGATGCTCGTATTGGAAATCCTCGCTGCTCTCCGACGCCCGATCCAAGGTCAGCCGCACGAAAGTTCGATCTTCGGGATGGACGCGGTCGAGGATCTGCTCCAGTCCGGGCTTGACCGCCGGATCGAATTCGAAGATGCGATAAGTCTCCTCCGACCAGATGTGTTCTTCCGGCGAGACCTTCCAGCCGAAACTGCCGGTGTGACTTAAAGTCTGCGCTTCAGCCAGATAGGCTTCGCTGAGCTTCAGCTCTTGCGTCAGCAGTTCCAGTTCTGCCAGGCGCTGCTGGAGGCTCGGGTAATGCGTCTTGCGGACGGAAGTATCGCCCAGCCCCAGGACTTTGTCCCGCAGCTCTTCCCAGTTGTCAGAGGGATTCCTCATAGATGACCTCGATATCCCGCTGGTCCGGCCTCCGCGGGTTGGTGACAACACAGGGGTCATGAAGCGCGATTTCGGCAAGCTCGTGCACTTCGGTGCGATGGATTCCGCAGCTGGACAGGACGCCGCCCAGGCCGGCCTCGTCTCTCAGCCGCGCGATTTCGGCTACGAGCCGTTTTCGGATCTCGCTCGAGCCCATACCGCCAGTTTCGATTCCCATGGCCACCGCGGCATTGCGGTAGCGCTGTTCGGCACAGCCATAATTAAAATCGATCACACCGCTCAGGAACATGGCGTTGCATTGGCCATGCGGCAGATCGAGCAGTCCGCCAACGCTGTGGGCCATCGCGTGTGTCGCGCCCAGGCTTGCGTTGGAGAAGGCCAAACCAGCCTCCAGGCTGCCCAGCATCATATTCGTGCGGCACTCAAGGTTCTTCGGCTCGGCGATCGATTGCAGAAGATTGGAACTGACCAGCCGCATGGCTTCGAGTGCATGAACGTCAGTGAGCGGCGAGTGCCCGAGTGAAACGTACGCTTCCAGTGCGTGCACCAGAGCGTCCAGTCCCGTGCACGCGGTGAGAAACGCGCTCATCGTTGTCAAAGTCGTTGGGTCGATCAGGGAGAGGTCGGGGACTACCGTTTTGCTGATGATCAGAAGTTTCCGCTTGATCTCGCTGTCCACGATGGTTGCGAACTGCGAGAGATCGGCGGATGTCCCCGCCGTGGTGGGGATGCAGATGGTGGGCGGCATCGGCGCGCGAACATTGTCCACCCCCACCAGGTCCCGGAGCTGGCCCCGGTTAGCCGCAAGCAGGCCGATGCACTTCGCGCAATCAATGGCGCTGCCACCCCCCACGGCAACAATGATGTCGCAGCCTTCTTCGGCGTACACAGCGGCACCGGCAGTCGCTTCATCCATGCGCGGATTGGGTGTGACCTGTGTGTACAGGATGGACGCAAGGCCGGCGTGCTCGACGCTAGCCAGAACTTGTTGCGCCCAGCCAGCCGCGACAACACCGGGATCTGATACGACCAGTGCTTTGCTGCCGCCCAGGTTGCGTGCATATTGGCCAGCCAGTTGTAAGCTGCCGACCCCGAACACGGCTTCCGGCGCTAGAAACTTCCGCAACTCAGGTCCGCGAGATTCCATTGTGCCTCACAGCCCGGGGAATGGTATCCGATAAGCTTTGTCTCTACTGTAGTCCCGGCGACGGTTAGCGGGAATCGCTCTTTTCACTTTTCAGCCATATAGAGCGCCGCGCGTGCGCCACCTGTGCCCTGCTCCCGTGCAGGCCACCGTGGTCCCCCTGCTTTTCCTATTGACAAACATGAGAATGATATATCATTCTAGTTCTTGCAAGGGGCATTTTGAGGAAAAATGGTCTATCGAAAAACTCCCGCGGCGGCAGTTCGTAAAGAGGCCCGGCGAAAGTTGATTCTTGATGCCGCAACCCGCTTGTTCGGCAACTCCGGCTACCATGCCACCACTGTGCCCATGATTGTTGCTGAAGCGCACAGTTCGATTGGCAGCTTCTACGCGCATTTTCGCAATAAGGAAGATGTCTTTGGGGCGGTTCTGGAAACGATTGGCGTGAAGGTCTCGGAATTGATTCACCAGGCGGGAACCTCCGAGCCGGACCCCTTGCGGGGCATTCGCAGCGCAGTAGAATCTGTTTTTCTGTACCTGGCCGGAAACCCGCAGGAGGCGCGCATTCTGATCGTCGAGTCTTCCGGCCTCAGCCCTCGCCTGGAGCAGGCGCGCCGCGGCATGATCAGGCAGCACGCCGGCCAGGTGTGCCAGATGCTGGAGTCAGCTCCGGATGTCTTTTTCGTGGCCAATCCCGCCATCGACGCTCGTTGCCTTGTGGGCGCCGTCTTTGAGACGCTTTACAACTGGTTGGAACAGTATCCAGAAGGCCGGCCGCCGGCCGCTGAAGTTGCGCAGGCCGTCGCCCATTACAATTCCCGGGCTATACGGCGCTGAAGGCATGACAAGCCGCCGAATTCGAGATCGATAGGCACAGTGGCAAGGAGGAGGAACATGTTCAACGTTTTGACAATTGCGAGAGAGTACGGCAGTGGAGGCTCAGACATAGGGCGCAAGGTTGCTGAGATTCTGGGTTGGGAGTGCATAGACAAGCAGATCATCGAGCAGGTCGCAGCCATGGGGAAGGTGGACCGAGCCTGGGCCGCCAAGGCCGACGAGCACGCCATTGCGTGGTGGGAGCGCGTGCTGAAGAGCTTCCGCCAGGGAGGTCCTGAGTCGTATATCGGAGATGGGACCAAGTACGGGGTCGATCGCGATACGGTGCAGGCATTCACTGCAGGCATTATTCACGAAGCCGCCAAGATCGGCAATTGCGTCATCATCGGACGCAGCGCGCAGTGCATTTTACGGCGGCATTCCAACGTGTTTCGCATGCTGGTCTACGCGCCGTTCAGGGAGAAGCTGACGCGAATGAAGCTGCGTCATCCACACGAGCACGACCTGCCTGCTCTCATGCGCCGCATAGACTCCGAGCGCCTGCACTATGCCCGGTTTTATTACGACTGTGACTCGGCCGACCCCAGGCTCTACCACATCACCATCAACAGCACTCTGGGCATCGATACCTGTGCCAGGCTGGTTACGCAGATCATCCAGTCTTCATAGGCGGAGCAGGAGTTGCCTGGTCTCGGCGCTCGCGCCAGCGGTCCTCAATGTCTGCACTTACTCCCCGCAGCACCCCGGCCGCACAGTTACACAGTTTCACAGAAACTGTGCAACTGTGCAGATTTTTGCTGTAAACTTCTGATTTTATTAAGTCGAAGTGGCTGCACAGTTGCACTGCTCGAAAAATCGGCGATTTTGGTGTTTTTCGCGCATTTTTTCGAGTTGCGAAGCGCGGGAAGCCGCGTCTGGAGCGGCGATTTCGCACTTTGGAATGAAAACGGACCGCGCGCAAAATCCATCAAAGAACGGGGAGCGAGTCACCGTTCGATCGGCTCTGCGTTTCTCAGTTGCAAAGGTCCCTGACGCGTGCCTGACGGGAATCGGATTTACCGATATGGGCTCTGACATATGGATCGCTCTCTATTTGCCATTGTGCGCCGGGAGCGGGTAATTTTCTGCAAGTCAGGGGTCAGAGAGCAGGCAGATGAAGGGTCGCTCAGGATGACAAATCGAAAAGATTGCCTGGGTTGAAGTCTGTGCTATCCCGGGTGCCCGAAGGCGAGGCACCCGGGGCAACCATCGCTTGTGAGGAGCTTACTTACGCTCCCCCCAGGCACCCGGGGCAACCATCGCTTGTGAGGGGCTCACTTCGCTCCCCCGGGCACCCGGGCCAGCCCTCCAATTCAAAACTTTTCCCTACCCCGCCGATGCATCCGAGAAGGGGTGTTCGATGCGCGGGCTTACTATTGGTTTCAAGCGCTATTTTTTGAGCGAAGAGGCGAGGCAGGTGCAGCATGAATGATGATCTTCCGCGGCAGGAGGCGCATACTCAGGTTGCCGTCTTGGATGATTACCAGGATGTAGCGTTACGCATGGCGGATTGGAGTGCTCTGCCTGCCACGGTGAAGGTGGAAGTGTTTCGCGATCACCTGTCTGATTTGCAGGAGATCGCGCTGAGGCTGCGCGAATTTGATGTCGTAGTGGCGATGCGGGAGCGCACTCCGTTCAGGCGGGAACTGCTGAGCCAACTCCCCAGGATTAAATTGCTCATCACAACGGGAATGATCAATGCCGCTATTGACTTGGATGCCGCTCGCGAGATGGGGATCACCGTGTGCGGCACCGAAGGGGTGGCGTACCCCCCGGCCGAGCTGACGTGGGGACTCATTCTTGCGCTGCTGCGTCACATTCCCGACGAGGATCGGGCCATCCGCAGCGGACAATGGCAAACGACGCTGGGCCATGGTGCGAGAGGCAAATTCCTCGGCCTGGTTGGACTGGGAAGATTGGGCGGTGAGGTCGCAAAGATCGGCAAGGCATTCGGCATGTCCATCCTTGCCTGGAGCAGCAATTTGCCAGCCGAGCGCGCGGAGCAGTGCGGCGCGGAACTCGTCACGAAAGACGAGTTGTTCTCGCGTTCGGATGTGATCAGCATTCACCTAAAGCTGAGTGAGCGGTCGCACGGAATCGTGGGCTCACGCGAGCTGAGCTTGATGAAGCCCTCGGCATATCTGATTAATACCTCGCGCGGACCGATTGTTGACGAACAGGCCCTGATCGACGCCTTGCAGCGAGGCACGATAGCCGGGGCGGGTCTGGACGTCTACGACCAGGAGCCGCTGCCGCGCGATCATCCCTTGCTGACCCTGCCGAACACGGTCTTAACGCCGCATATCGGGTTCGTCACCGAAGAGAACTATCGGATTTCTTTTGGTCACGTTGTGGAAGATATCGCCGCGTTTCTCAAGGGAGCGCCGATTCGCGTCATCAGCGCATAGCAACGCAACTGAGAGGTTGGATATTTTCTCGAGGGCTATGGTTGAGCCGGCGGACAACGCATGCCCGCCACGCGCCCGGGCCGCTGAGCGGCATCGAGGCTCCGAAGCCGCCCTTCAGCGTTGTCTTTTTGAGCTCCCTGAAGGCCGTGGAATCAAGCCTTCAGGGAACTCTGGGTTGAGGCCGCGTAATGGGCCGGGTTAGAAGCTGAGTTTCAGGCCGAACTGGAACTGACGTCCCGTTGACCCATTTCTGAGTACCAGGCCGGTTTGGCTGCTTCCGATCGTCGTCTGGTTGGGATTGGCGTCGGCAGTGGTATTGGTCAGATTGAAGGACTCGGCACGAAATGCCAGCTTGTAGTTTTCGTGAAGCGGAAATTCCTTGCCCATGGAGGCGTTGACCGTCCAGCTGTGCGGACCGTACACCTGGTTGCGCTCCTGGTTGCCAAGGTTCGGCCACGGACCTGGAGTCGTCCCGCTCGGGTCGATGTAGGCACAGGGATTGAAAGCATAGAAGTTGCCATCCGCTCCCCGGGTGCCGATCGTGCTGGGGCAGGGCAGGCCGGGATTGGTGTCAGGTTGTGTCGCGTTGTAGGAGTTTGACCCCGGCTTGCGCGGATCGGCAATCTGGTCTGCGCGCAGGCCGCCGCCCGGGCCCAGATTATACGGAGAAAATACGTTAGCATTGACCGAATACGGATTCCCCGTCTGCCAGTAGCCGCTGCCCGAAATCGTCCAGCCCTTGGCGATCGCTCCCTCCACTCCCTTTGTTGAACTGAAGAAAGGCACTTCGTAGCTGGTCATGTAGCCGATGCGATGGCGCAAGTCGAGGTCGCTGTTGCCATAATCGTATTTCGGGCCGGTGACCGTAGGTGAAGAGTGGTCCGTGGGGTTGTCCACCAGGCACCCAACACGCGGGCAACCTACGCCGCCGGGAGGCCCCATTTGTTGAAGAACGCCAAGGGAAAGGGCGTGCGCCCAAGTGTAATTTATGTTGCTGGTGAGACCTTTGGTGAAACGGCGGGTGTATTGCAGCTGCATGGACTGGTAGTTGGAAGTTCCAATGGTCTCATTCGTCATCATGTGGGTCGAGCAGGAGAGATCAGGCAGATAACCGTGGGGGGCGGGTTGGCCAGGCGCCGGGGGTCCCGGGGGCCAGCAGTGAGCGGCAAAAAAGTCGGCGTTGCTGTCGTACTGGTTGATGTTCGTGCCTACGTGCAGGTGCCGGCCGGCGTTGCCTACGTAGCCCAGGGTGATGACGTTGGAGCCATATTGCTTTTCGACTTGCAGGCTCCACTGTTCGAGATAGGGCGTTACGTTATTCATGGAGCTGACGAGGATCATGCCGGGGTAATTCTGCCGGCCGGCCTCAATCTGCGCGGTCTCATCCGCCAGGTCAAGGGGCGCCATGACGCCCGTTGAAAACTGCGTGTACCCCAAACCCGGCAAGGAAGCGAGGGCTGAAGCTACATTTGGGTCTGCAGTGGGATTTGTATTGGTGAAGGTGAAGTAGCCATAGCCAAAGTCGGCCGTGCAAGGGTTGCCTTCCTGGCCACCCGTGTTCCGGTTGCCGCACCCGAGGTTATTTTGGAACGGGGGAGTGTAGCCCTGGGCGCCGGTAGAGGGTTGGTTGAAGTAGGTCATGCCAAAACCGCCGCGCACGACCATGTTATGCGCGAGGGAGGCCGAGAAGCCCACACGGGGCGCGAAGTCATGCCACTCGGTCACGAGTCCGGCCGTACTGTTGGAGTGGTTGGCCCCGCTCATGTACGGAGAGACCAGCAATTCTGAAGTGGTATCGAAATTACCCACGTATCCGTTGATTTCGGTGTACGGCGTAATGAGCTCCCAGCGCGCCCCCAGATTGAGGGTCAGCCACCGTGCGGCTCTATAGTCGTCCTGGACGTAGATGTTGGATTCCCAGTCGCGCAGGTGCTGGGCCACATTTTCGGTGCCTCGGCCGATTCCGGAGCCGGCTCCGAGCAGCAAGTCGGTGACATAGTTGCCGGTGACGCTGCCGTCAATGTAGATCAGCCCGTCGGTGCCATTGCCCGACTGCATGTAATACATCTGCCGCCGGATGATGCTGCCGCCCGTTTTGACGGCGTGCTTGCCGCGGGTCCAGGTCAAAGCGCCGGAATACTGGAAGGTGTTGTCGCCGGTGTGGAAGGGGATGCTGTTGGTGTCGCCCAGATTGATTCCGGAACCGCCGCCGCCTTGTCCGCCTCCGCCGGTCCCAAAAGGCAGGGTGCTCTGTCCCTCATTGATAATAGGCAACCCGAAATTCGCGTCGCCAATGGTGCTGTTAATGCAACTGGTGGCGTCGCAGGGGAACCCGAGGTTCGTGGCCGCGTTTGCGGGATTGATCATGTTTACGTTGTTCATGTAACGCAGATAGCTGGCCTTCAGGTCGAGCAGCAGATTGGGGCGGAAGATGTGGACTTCGTCCAGGGTGAGCTTCTGCACCCGCTGTTTTGCCTCCTGCCCTGCTCCGCCGAAATACTTCGTCGACCCAATGGTCACACCGGGATAAATGGTCGGGGTGAGAGTGTCGAAGTCGTTGAAATCGTAGTGTCCCGTGAGCATATCGGCCTGGCTGAAGTGATGGTCGATGCGCCCGTCAAAGGTGGTGATGTACTGCGTCTGGTTCGGTTGATTTACGTAGTTGTAGCCGAGTGCCCGGGCTGTGGCCCAGGTGGTGTTGACATTGGGCGCAGGGTACAGGCTCAACATTTTCACCGCGACTGGATCGAAGTTGGTGCTGGGGACGCCGGCGTCAGCCAGCGAGTTTATGTCCTCGCCACGAAGCGTGGCCAGCAGGCAACCGGAGGCTGGGGGTCCGGGCGCGGCGGCGCCGGTGCAGAGATCGGCAGTGCTGAGCTCGTGGAAATCGCCCCCGATCATATCCGGCGTAGGCACCAAAGCCGTGACTTTCTGGCCGGCGATCTGGCGAAATCCTTCGTAATCCCCGAAGAAGAAGGTTTTGTCCTTCTTGATGGGGCCGCCCAGGCTAGCGCCAAACTGGTTCTGGCGCAATTCCGGCTTCTTCGTCTCGCCCGTGATCAGCCTGGAGTCAAGAACGTCGTTGCGCAGGTACTCGTACGCCGAACCGTGGATGGCGTTGGAGCCGGATTTGGTGATGACGTCTACCGCGCCGCCGCTGGTGCGGCCCGTTTCCGCGCTGTAGAGGTTGGTTTGCACTTTGACTTCCTGAATCGCGTCGAGCGACGGACGAACACCCACGATGCCGTAGATGGCCTCGTTGTTGTCGCTTCCGTCCAGCATGTTGTTGTTGCTGTCAGATTGCTGTCCGTTGGCCACATAAGCTGAGTAGGGCCGGGAGTCCTCAGTGCGAACCGCGTAGCCGACCACCATGCCCGACTGGGGATTCCCTTGATAAACACCGGGCGCCAGCCGAACCAGATCGGTAACGTTGCGGCCATTCAATGGCATATCCGAGAGGATCTGGCCGGGAATGAGTGAACCAATGGCCGAGGTATCGGTGTCCAGCGCCGGCGCAGTGGAAGCGGAGACCGAAATGGTCTCGGCCGCTCCCCCTAGCTGCAGCGCGGCGTCGACGCGTGCCCTGTCGCCCGCGGACAACGTGATGCCCTTGGCCATGAAGGTCTTGAATCCCTTCGCCTCAATGCTCACCTGGTAAGCGCCGACCTGGAGATAGGTAAAGAGATATTCCCCATTCGAGTTGGTGGGCGCGGTGCGCACGATTCCCGTGTCTACGTTCTTGACGGTGACATTCGCATTGGCTATGACGGCGCCGCTGGGATCGGTTACCGTTCCCACGACATCGGCGGTGTTGACTTGAGCGCTTAAGCGATGGGCTCCCAGGACCAGGCCGACAAGCAGCATGATCAGGGGAAACGCCCGCAAAGAAAGGGAGCAGGTTTTTCGCATCCCTTTCCAAGTTCCGATCGTAGATGAGATTTCCGAGCACTGGCTGAACATTTCTCTCCTCCTTGCCTGCACTTCGAAGTGGGCAGCCACTCCTCATTTTTGAAGTAAAACCACGTAAAATTAATGGTTTACCTGTTTGGCTCGCACACCAAGCGGTAATAGCGGCCGCCTGGACGCACAATTTGCGCTAGAATGAGTGGCGACCAAACACTCAGCCAAAAGAGCGGCTCTGACAAGTGCGGTACGGTGACGAACGGTGACGCACGGGGAAAAAGGAGCGGAACGGTCAGGTGACCGCGTTCGCTGCTGCTCATTGATCGCAGGTCCCGATCACTCGGACCCCTTTGGGGGTTGGAAGCCCTGGCCGAAAGAAAGTCGATGGGGATGTCATGCTAACGCCACAGGTGAAGCGATCGCCGGAGAATGCCGAAAATGACAGGGAAGCTGTCATCGCGCAACTGGAGAAGATTCTCGAATACCCTGCGTTTCGCAGCAGCGTGCGATCGGCCAGATTTTTGAGATATATAGTCGAGCAATGGCTCAATGCCGAGCATCATGGGGAGCCACTAAAAGAGAGAACGTTGGGCGTGGCTCTATTCGGCCTTGATCCTGCGTACGATACGACTCAAAACACGGTTGTACGCAACGCCGCGGTCGATGTTCGGAAGCGCCTCGTGTTGTACTATCTTGAGCCAAGCCACGCAGGCGAACTCCAGATTACGCTGCCTCCCGGATCGTATGTTCCGCAAATCCATTTCCCTGAACAGAAAGTTCATTTAATAGAGACGCAGCCTGCTTCAGTTCCTGCTGAGCAGGAAGAGAAGGGGGACGTCAGTTCGGACGCAGCGCCGCCTGCAGCGGCAGCCATTTCCAGGCAGTTCAGTCGCCGGAATCTCGTGTTTCTGGGTCTCATTGTGCTGGCAGCGGTTGGATTGGGCATGCTTGGAGGCGCTCTCATGCAGCGGCGCTCCCCGTCTCAGTCAAGCGACTCCATGGGCAAAACGGACCTGGCCAGCCTCAACCCGTTTTGGGGTCCCGTGCTGAATGCCACACCCCTCCAGTCGATCATTCTGATTTCCGTGGGACAACTGGCCCAGCCCGTCGATAACCAGCAGGTCACGCCGGTCGGTAATGTTTTTGCCACCACCGATATCGCAAGGCTGTTAGCCGCCGAAGGGATAAAGTTTCGTATCGACGTTGCCAACGCGTTCACCGCGGAAGAGTTGCAGTCATCCACTGTGATTTTGATCGGCGGAGCAGACAATCCATGGACGTCGTTTTCGACCGAGGACCTGCGCTTTCACATAGCCTCGCAGAACGATCCGGGGTCCAAGGGAATGGTCTGGATTGAAGACCGTAAAAACCCTGGAAGCAAGGAGTGGTCCTTCACTTCTCCGTCGCAATACTCCGGGGAAGTGGCCGACTACGCAATTCTGGCGCGATTCAAGGATCCGCGGTCGGGGCAGTGGAGAGTTCTGGCGAGCGGCCTGGATGGTGTGGGGACGAGCACCGCTTCGAGAGTTCTGGTGATGGGGAGCAGTATGAGAGAAATCGCCAGGCAGTTGCCGGCTGGCTGGGCATCAAAGAATATCGAAGTTGTTCTGAAGGTAAAGATCTTCAACGGGAAGGTCGGCTATCCTCAATTAGTGGCCTACGAGGTCTGGTGACGGCTTGGAGCCAAAAATCAACTCACATGGTATGGCCAGTCTGCATCGTCGCGCACCAGCAGCGGCACATTCGTGAAAGTGCTGAGTTCGGTGTTCCAGCCGACCCTCTCAATGGGCACAAGCGGGCGGAATTTGCCCTTTTCGGCAGCTTCGTTGAGGCGGCTGTAGAAACCTTGATAGACCACTTTGCCGTTGACGACTCCTACTCCGTGGCAACCCGCTGTTGGATGTTTCGGATCGCAGGGCTGCGACATCCGGCCATGGGTTTCTGCCATGTTCGTGATTTCGAGGGCGCGAGTGGGGCAAAGCGCATAACACACGTCACAACCTTCGCAGCTTTTGTGAAAGATGGGCGGGTTCTGAGAAAAATCGATCACGTGCATCGGACAATGATCCACGCATAAAGTGCACTTCGGGTAAGTGCATTTCTTCATGTCGATGGCGTGAATCTGCTGGCTTTGCTCATAACTTATCGCATCGTAGGCGCAGCTTCTTATGCAGTATGCAGGCGAACAATGCAGGCAACCGTGAACGAGCAGCGATGCGCTTGACACCCCGGCGGCAGTTCCTATAACGGAAAGGTCAATAGCGTTCGCGACGCAGTTGTCAATGCAGGATGTGCATCGGGGATAGACGCACCTGGTGGTATCGATGACCGGATCCAGCTTTGTTGCGCCGCCTACCGTTTGAGTTTGTGTTGCTCCGTTGCGGGGTTGCCAGAGGCTGTCCGCATCGGGTCCCGCCGGGATTTCGGGAACAAGATTCCTTTCGCCGGCATAAATCTTCTGCGCGCGATCCGCCATCTCCCGGCCGAAGTTTTCCGCTTCCTTCAGGTCGATTTCGTCAGGATGACCGCCCGTGGGATCGGGCTGTGGAGAGTGAAGACTGATCCTCGACTTCCCGTACCAGTCATTCCACCCGATCACGGTGAGTTGCTTCTTTGTTAGAAAACTCCCGACGCCGTAAAACAGGCTGTCTGGATTGGCTCCATGAGTGCAGAAGAGGATTGCAAGCTTATCCTTCAACTGCGGCATCTTATAGGCATATAACCTGAGGTTGGCTGACTCGCGGAAATGCCATACCGGTCCGCCGATCGCTATCAAATCATAATTCGTCAACTGCCTGGGATCCATCTTTTCGATGGGCGCAATATCGCATGGAATTACCGATCTCATGCCGCGGTAAATGGCGCCGGCGATTCTTCCGGTATTTCCGGAAGCCGAGTAATAGACGACAACAGCCTTTAACGGCTTCTTACCTGTCGAAGTTGCTTCTCCGGAAGCCTTTACCACTTCAGGCGACAGAAGCTGGCCTAAATTTCCCAGGACGCGGCTGAATTTCAAAGCAAGAGCCGAGGCCGCCGAGCTAATTAGAAAGTCTCTTCTCCTTGATATGGAGCTAACCAACTTCATGCGAACCTCCGCCGGGGACTTCTGCTAAATGCACAGACGAAGCGGGCGCCCTTCCTCCGGGCGCCCGCTATCGAACCAAAGTTAGCACGTGAATTGGTCATGGTTATGATTCGTCGATGTGATAGGGCCAGTACTTCGGGTTGAGGGGGACACGAGGAAGCGTCTTCAGATTGACAATATTGCCTTTCGAGCATGACATACCCACCAGCAGAGCCCGGAAGCGGGGCTTTTTGCCACCCATGCCACCCATTGCCCCGGGGATTTGCATTCCTCCCGCGCCGCCGCCCATTGGGGGCATTCCACCACCACCCCCTGCTCCAGGTCCATAGCCGGCGGCCATGCCGCCGCCTCCAGGCTGCGCCGTGGGCAATCCGCCGCCGCCGGGACTCGCCGTGGCCAATCCGCCGCCCGCGGGCATTCCGCCACCGCTTAGAGGAACGGTGCTCTTGAACGCACCCGACCCTTCGCCGATATGCAAAGAGGTGGGGGTAGTTCCAATGGCATCGTGAGGACAGACACCGAAGCACAGAGCTTCGTTCTCGCACCTCGCCAGGACGACCGGCGGGTTCTTTGTAACATCGATGGCGTCCTGAGGACAGCTATCCATGCAGGCAGTGCATTTGGGATAAGTGCACTTTTTCAGATCGATATTCTGGTAGAGCCTCTTCCCGGCGTCCCCGATATATTGGATGGCGTCGTAAGTGCAGATCCTCTCGCACAACCCGCCACACTGCAGACATGCCTCCTTGAGGACCACCGGGTGGAGTTCCTTGTTCGCTGCCGAACCTGCATTGGCCAGTACGGATAGGTCGATGGCATTTGCCGGGCAGTTATCCGCGCAGCGAGTGCACCTTGGGTAGGCGCAATTCACCAGATCGAATCTGGGGCTGCCGCCCGCCGCCCCGCCCGCATATCCGATTTTGCCCCCCTGGCCGTTGGGAGACCACAGACTGTCGCCGCCCAGCTCCGGTTTGGGCAATTCCGGGATCAATTCGGTTTCGCCGGCATGAATGCGGACCGAATGCTCGGCAATCCGCTTCCCAAAGGCCTCGGCCTCGGCGCGGTCGACCGAATCGGGATGGCCCCATTCGTTGTCGGGCACGCAGACGTGAGGCGTGAGATGGTCGCTTCCGTACCAGTCGCTCCAGCCGATGATGGTCAGGCCCTTCTTCACAACCTGCCGCCCCATGATCCAGAAGATGCAGGGCCCGCCGCTGCCATGCGAGCCGAAGAGGACCGCATGCTTGCCTTCCATCCTGGGCATGTCATAGATGAAGTTCAGGACGTTGGCGGGCGTGCGCATGTACCAGTTCGGAGAGCCGATAGCCACGACGTCGTACTTGCCCAACTTCTTCGGGTCGATTTTCTTGATATTGGCCACGTCGCAGGAGATGACCGATTTCATGCCCCTGTAAATCGCGTCGGCGTACTGGCCGGTGTTCCCGCAGCCCGTGTAGTAGACCACGACGCCCTTCAGCTTTTTATTGACGATGGGCTGGGTCTTATCGAGCGCCTTGGCGGCACTGGCCGGCGCCGCGAGGCCAAAGAGGCCCGCAATGCGGCCAAAGGTCAGCCCCAGCGCGCTAGTGGCAGAACCGACCAGAAACTTTCTTCTTCCAAAAGCCAAGCGAATGAAACTCACAGTGCTACCTCCTTTGGTTCTGTCATGGAACCGTTGCCCGTCAACTAAGCGGGATTGTTCCAGTAAGTCCAGGGGTTCTCGGGCCAGTCTTTGGGCATGGGAACACCAGTGATCGTCGTCTTGTTCCCGACCAGGCTCGCAACGCTGAACCCATCCACCTTCGTGATGAATAGCAGCAGCCTGTAAGGCTTGTTGGCGCTGCCGGCCATCTTGAATTCGAAGTGGAATGGAAGTTGCCCGGGATAGACCGCGAAGATCTCGGCGGCATACTTGTCGGCGGAATCAATATCGTACGGGCTGGTGACATTGGCTACGCATCCCTGCTTCTTCAGCCAGTCCCGGAATCCGAGCACGCCGGTTTTGAGCGTCTCGTCAGTCACCTTCGCCGACTTGATTGAACCGGTGATCTCCGCACAGACAGCGTCCATCATGGTCCTGACCCCGGCGATATCGCTGTCGGTAATCGGCTTCGACGGCAATACATATTTGCTCAGTTTCTGGCTGAAGTCCGGCGCGGCCTGCGCCTTGCCCCGTTGACCCCCAGGCCCTCCGCCCATCATGCCTCCGCCGCCGCCGCCCATCTGTCGGTCCTCCGCCGCCGCCCGGTCCGCCCCCTGCCGGCGGCGCGCCGCCCTGCGGTCCGCCCGCCTGCGGTGCTCCGCCTCCGGGCGGGCCCTGCGCGGCTGCTATCAGCGGATGAAAGGTATTGTTCTTTTCAAAGCTCGTCATATCTGCCACCTTCCGTGAACTTGTGGTTCGCTCGTGCTCGAGTTCCCTGCTTCCGTCAATCTGAGTGTGACTTCGTGCTTTCCCAGGTCTCTCCACCGCGGCGGACGAGACCTGGGGCACCCATGTCTCGTTGGTTGGGCCTCAAAAAGCCACCGTGCTAGCCCGAATAGCGGTCGCGCCATGTGAACTGATTTTGCGGGTTGCGCGTTTCGCCCACGCTCGTCACGCGGATGGCGGCCTGATCGGTGACCGGGCACTTGCGCTCGCAGGTGCCGCAGCCCACGCACAGGTCCGCATCGACGTGCGGCAGCTTGACCTGGACCTTCTCTCCCGCCGAGTTCAGAACCGTGGCGTCTTCCTGCCAGATGGCCTTCTTCGGCAGCGGGCACTGCACCTGGCATTGGTAGCAGGCCTTCCCGTAGGCGTAAGGCAGGCAGCGGCTTTTATCGACCTCGGCCAGCCCGATGCGCACGTTCTGCTTCTTTTCAAGCTTCATTTTGGTGATGGCGCCCGTCGGGCAGACATCGCCGCAGATGTTGCACTTGAACTCGCAGTAGCCGACGCTCATCTTCAGCACCGGCGACCACATGCCTTGCAGACCCCCTTCGAGCGCCGCAGGCTGAATGGCATTGGTCGGGCAGGCCTTCATGCATTCGCCGCAGCGGATGCACTTGGACAGAAACTCCGCCTCGGCGAGCGCGCCCGGCGGCCGGATCAGCGCCGGATTGGGCGCGGTTTCGCGCACACCGGAGTTGGGGTCAACGTTCCGGTCAGAGGGCTGCGCGTGGAAGAGCCAGCCGCCACCCAGACCGACGACGGCAGCCGAAACAACATGGCGGCGCTGGAGATCCACGCCCGCATCCTTGGGAGGACAGAAGAAATTCGCAATCCAACGAAGCATACTCATTTTTTACCTCCCGGAATCTCGAATTTGAAACTGATCGCATTCGACGGGCAGACCGACTGGCAGTTCCAGCAGTACATGCACTCGGAGGCCTTCCACGGCGCCTGCCCGTTAGGATTGGCTCCGCCCTGGCAATCCACCAGGCAGAGCTTGCAGTCGCCGCACAGTGCCGGATCGGTCTTCAGTTGCAGGACGGGATTTTTGCCCGTAAGCCCCAGCAGCGCGCCCAGCGGGCAGATGTACTTGCACCAGAAGCGCGCCCGGAAGAAGTTCAGCGCGATGACGCCGCCGAAGAGCACGCCGAACGTCATGCTCCAGAAGTAGTGCGGCTGGCCGAGCGTCAGGAAATAGTGGCGCAGAAAGCGGTAGAGGGGCTCGGTGATGAGCGTCAGCCGCACACTGCCGAAGCCGGGATTCCAGCGGTAGATCAAGTCAAAGAAGTGCTGGAGGCCGGCGTTGATGGCCGGGAAGACCGCCATCGTCATGGAGCGGAAGAAGAACGAGAACGGATCAATCCAGCCCGCCAGATTTGCGCCCACGATGGCGGCGATCAGCACCGCGATCAGGACATAGTACTTGCTGCGATGCCAGCCCGTGTAGCCGCTTGCGTCGATTTTCTGCTTGTTCGTCCCGCCGCGCCAGCTGCTCACCAGGTTGTGCAGCGCCCCGAAGGGGCAAACCCAGCCGCAGAACCAGCGGCCGAAAACCAGTGTGATTGCCACCGTAATGAGCGAAAACAGCAGCGCCGCCGCTGCCGCATGGCCGCCCAGCCACACCGTCAGCAACACCAGCGGGTCGATATCAAAAAAGAAGCCGATGCCTTTGCCCGCGCTGCCGCCGGCATGAAAGGCGGTCTGAAGAAACAGGTACAGAAAGACCAAAAGGAAGACCGTCTGTACCACCCGGCGCAACCTTACAGTACTCGAAGATTTCTGTTTTGCCATTGGTTTCCATCCCTCTTTGCGCGCCTAAGCTTGCAGGCGCAAGAGCAGTAGATCGTGTTTCTGTTTCAGGGTCCGAGGACGACTCTGGGCGTGATCAGGCTGTCCCTATTTAAACCAGGATCATGTCACAATCAGTAAAAGCCATCACCAGGCCGCTGGACCGTGGTCGCCGATACAAGTTCTGCTCCTTCCAGAGCCGGAATCGGCGGGCTTCCGCATCCTCAGAATCCGAGAGCCAAGGAGATGCTTTGATTGTTGGTAGACCACAGTAAATGATTCTCCGCATCGTTAACAAGTGAAAACAGGTCACGTACAGGTGTCGTACGGTGGTTTGATCAAGGAGTGACTTCGAGAACGGCATCTATGTGCGGCATTTTCTTGGTGATAGAGACCGGCATCACCCAGCCGCCAGCAGAGTCCCGGGAGCAGATTTCCTGGTCAGGTTTCCTGGCTGGCCATTTTACGCAGGAGCCGCAACGGTCGGCATAGGGAAAAATAGGGAGGATTTGGGCTTATGGGCGCACGGCGGGGCTGTGCCGGGGGGGGGACGGGCACACTGGATTACGCAGGCGAACAGCCTGCCCTGCTTGCCGGTTCAGCCCGGCTGCGGGAAGGAGTCTGGGGGAAGCCTGTAGATCTAACCCGCCGCCTCATTACCAGAGCCAATGGCGTGCAGTTCCTTCCCTGGCTTAAAGCGCACGGCCTTTCCTGGGGTGATGCTGACCTCGGTGCCGGTGCGGGGATTGCGGCCGATGCCGGTTTTGCGGGCGCGGACACTGAAAACGCCGAATCCGCGCAGTTCGATGCGCTCGCCTGCAGTCAAGGCTTCCTTGAGGCCCTCGAAGACTGTATCGACTGCGGCCTCCGCCTTGGTGCGGGGCAGGCCGGTGCGCTCGATGACCTGATGGACGATATCCTGCTTGATCAATGGGGTACCCTCGCTGACGCGATCGAGTAAGGGCCTTGCGAAGCCCTACTTCGCTCATATTACATAATTTGCGTGGAGTAGGGAACAGGGGAAATCCGGGAAAGGACGATTTTTCTTGAGTAAAGCGTGTATGCTCGTCGCAACCGCATTGCGACATGAGCGGAGAATGAGTAGCGAATCTCTGCTTTTTTTCCCGATCTATGAGCTGAAGGATGCAATGCTGTGCTCTAAGCGCAGGCACAGCCGCAAGATGCCGGCGTAGAGCGCGGTGCTGGATGAGTTGCATTCACGAGAGGACCTTATGCCGGTAACGCAAAAGCCCACGCCGATCCGAATTGGATTGATCACAGACGAGCCTATCCGCATGACGGGGCTGGCCAGCATCTTCGATCAGCCTGCGAATCATGGCCGGGCGCAATTGCTGCCCGTGATCGCTACGCTTCAACAACTGCTGGCAGACAAATCGATTGGGTATCTGGTCATCTACTTTCATGACTCGGCGGGGGGATTGGAGTTGCTGAACGAGATCCGGCGGGTGCGGCCGTCAGTTCGGCTGATCGTGATCGGGCCAGAGGGCAATGACGAGCTCATCATGGATTCGATCATCGCCGGGGCGCGGGCCTATTTGGATTTGAAGGCGGGCCCGGAGATGATTCACAAGGCGATCGAATTTGTGGCCGAAGGCTCGATCTGGGCGCCGAGGAGGCTGCTTTCACGGCTGATCGACCGACTTCTGCGTATGCCGGACTCGAGTAGTGCCGCGAAACCTCCGCACCTGACGATCCGGGAGCGGCAGGTTCTGGAACTGATTCTGAAAGCACGCTCGAACCGCGAGATCGCTTCCCAGCTCGGCATCGAGGAGCGAACGGTGAAACACTACGTCGCACGGCTGATGAAAAAGACCGGGGTCGACAACCGGATAAAATTGATGCTTTCATCAGTTAGCCGCTCGCTGGTGAGTGAGCAGCCAGGGCAACCCGGAGGGAGAATGTAAGGAGTTGTATTTACCAATCTGCCAACAGGTCATGTTACTAAAGCATGTAATCCTTCTGTACTCTTGTAGCGTTATCGAAGTTCCGGCAAAGTAGTTACCAGAAACAACGCAGATCTGGGGAAAGGAGTTCCCAGGCAGCATGCAACGCATGAAGCCTAGGAACTCCCCTTTTTTTTGCCCGGCGCAAGCAGTGCACTCTGCGGTCTCAAACGGCCCTCCGCCGCGTTCCTTCCTCCCCTAATGCAAAAGCTCGCATCGCCGCAAGTTGTGGAAGCGATACCAGCGTGGCTCGCCCGCCTTACTCGACCAGTGAGTAGCCGTCGCGGAAGATCTGGGCACAGGCATCGACGACAGAGGCATCAAAGGCAGTTCCGCGGCCAATGAAGAGCTCATTTAGAGCGAATTCGTTACCGAGGGAAGCCCGGTAGGGACGGTGCGTGGCCAGGGCCTCAAAAGAATCGGCTACGGTGAGGATGCGGGCCTCAAGGAGGATGGCGTCACCAGAGAGTGCGCGCGGGTAACCAGAACCGTCGAGGCGCTCGTGATGCTGGAAGATCATTTCGGCAATAGGCCAGGGAAAGGACACTTCTTTCAGGATGTCGTATCCGATCTGGCTATGTTCTTTGAGGAGAGCGAATTCGGCAGGGCTGAGAGGGCCCGGCTTAGCAAGGAGTTCGGCGGGAATGCCGATCTTTCCGAGGTCATGAATGGTAGCCGCTAAACGCAGACCGCGGATCCGCTCCGGCTCCAGGCCAAGCGCACGAGCAATTTGAACGCTCAAGTCAGCAACACGGCGCTGATGGCCGGCGGTGTAGGGATCGCGGCGGTCGACGGTATCGGCGATTAGCTGGATGCTGTGTTCGAGGGCATCGCGGAGATCTCCAAGATAGCGGTCTTTGACGATTGCGCCCCGCAGGGTGCGAATGCCGTAGCCCAGCGCGGAGGCCACCTGCTGCATAAGGCGGCGCTCGGCCTCTGTCCATAGATTTTTTTCGGCTCCGTAAATCGAAAGGCAAGCCATAGGTCCGGAGTCGGTCTGGAAGGGTACGGCGATGCAGGATTCGTAACCGCGCTTCTTTGCTTCCTGGTGAAAGGGGCTGAGCCCCGGCGACGTAGCGAAGTCCTGAGCACTCTCGATCTGGCCGAAGAGGATGGCGCGGCCAGTGGGGCCTTGCGAGAGATCTCCACCATCCCAGGTGATTTTAACGGCTGATAGATAGCCGTCTTCGTGGCCGGCCCAGGCCACGGGGGCCACGCGTTTTTCGGGGGTCTGTTCGGCAAATCCCACCCAGGCCATGCGGTAACCGGCGGTTTCAACCGCGATACGACAGTACTCCTGCAGGAGCTCTTTTTCAGAGTTGGCGGCGAGCAGCGCCTTATTCATCTCGCCAAGCACCTGCAACTCGCGGATGTGGGCGATGGTCTCGGCCTCAAGCTGCCTGCGCTTCTCTTCGTTGAAGGAGACTTCGAGGGCGAACGAGATGTTCATGGCCATTTCGTCGATCAGCGCCAGTTCGTCGCCTGTGAAGAAGCCCGCCTCGCCCGAATACAGGCAAAGCACGCCGCAGACTCCGCCTTCGCGTTTGAGCGGGAAACAAGCCACGGACTGGTATCCGCGGGCCAGTGCCGCGGTTCTCCAGTATGCGAATCCGGGATCGGCCGCGATGTCGTTGCAGACCGCATGTTCTCCGGAATGAGCGCAGCGCGCCGCGGGTCCCTGACCGTGAAACTCGCTTCGCATATCGATTTTGAACTTTTCGAGGTATCCATCAACGTGACCGTATGCGCGTAGCGGCTCCAGGGTTTGCGCCGCATGATCGATCATTCCCAGCCACGCCATCCGGAACCCTCCCTTATCCACTGCGATCCGGCAGACGGTTTCGAGGGCGGCGCCTGTATCTTTCTCGCGCATGATCGTCTGGCTTGTGTCGCTGAGGACCCTGTAAACGCGGTTCAGCTGTTCGATTCTTTTGGAGGCCTTCCTGCGTTCGGTGATATCGCGGAATGTCCAGGTCCTGCCGTAGTAGTTGCCCGCCCTGTCGCGGACCGGGAAGGTGTATCTGTCAAAGTACCTGCCGTCGACCATTTCGATTTCGTCGTTGCTGGTCGCGTCAGGATGCGCATTGAGAAAATCTATTTTCGCCTGAAATTGATTTGAGTCCTTGATGAGGGCGCTCACGTACTGCCGCTGCACGGCGTCGTCGGGATCTTCCAGGATCGATCGAGGAATTCTCCACATCTCGGCAAATCGCTGGTTGTGCAATATTTTTTTGCCGGCGGAGTCAACCACCAGCACGCCATCCAGCGACGAATCCACCTGAGCTTCGAAAAGAGCGGTGCGGCGGAGCAGATCCTGATCGGCCTTCCTGCGCTCGGTAATGTCGTGCACCACTTCCACCAGATGCGTGCACGCACCCTGATCGTCGAGCACCGGGCTCACAGAAATCTCGATGTGCTTCTGCCCGCCTGGATAGACTGCGGTATCCGTCCAGGAGACCGTCTTCTTCTCCCGAATCACTTCCCTGCATCTTTCCAGCATCATGCTCAAGGAATGCCCGGGTAGCACCTCGTTCACAAGTCTCCCCGCCACCTGATCGAGCTTCATGCCCGTGGCTTCGAGGAACGCAGAATTCACCGACACAAACCGGTATGTATCTTCGGCTTCGACGCCGAGATACAGCAGCATATCGTGCATGTTCTCGTACATGATTGAGAGTTGACGCTCTCTGTCGAGCAGGTTCTCCTCCGCCATTTGTCTTCTTTCCCGAGATAGTGCACATCGAGAGCGAACGAAAGGTCCATTGCCATCTCGGCGAGCAGACGAATCTCTTCTTCATCGAAGAAGCCGGCTTCGCTCGCGTAGAGGTTGAAAACGCCTTTGATCTGGCCGTCGATGGCGAGGGGGAAGGAGATGAGGGAGCGGTATCCGCGGGCGATTGCCAAGGATTTCCAGGGCCGGTAAAATTCGTGCTCAATGTCATTGCAGACGACGTGCCGTCCGGAGCGGAACGCACGAGCCGCGGGACCGATGGGCATTGCCGGATCGCTGAGGTCGATTTTTACCTGTTCGAGGTAACCGTCGCTGACGCCAGCCGACACAAAGGGCTCCAGCAAGCCGGAATCAGGGTTGAACATGCCGACCCAGGCCAGGAGGAAGTTGCCCTTTTCGACGGCAATGGAACAGGCAGTCTGAAGCATCACCCGGGAGTCATTCTGGCGGACGAGCGCCTCGTTGATGGCGCTGAGGACAGCATAGACGCGGTTGAGCCGGCGCAGGCTGGCTTCCGCGCGCCTGCTTTCGGTCACGTCCCGCGCCACCACGACGGACCCTATGATGGCGCCGTCTTTGTCGCGAAGGGGCGCGTAGTTGTAACTCGCCATCCAGGTTTCGCCCGTGTCTTTGCGGCGATGACGAACATCGACGTCTGTGCCGATTTCGCCGCGGAGAGCGCGAGGAGCGGCCCATTTATCGAGCGGAACCAGTTCGCCGCCGGAGTTGTACACTTCAAAAACCTTATTGAAGTCGGCAGTCCGGCGGAAGCACTCCGCCTTGCTCTTAAACCTGTGAAAAGTAGCGAACGCATCATTGAAGTGGATGAGCTCGCCCTTGAGATCCGTGATAAAGACGGCGTCCGTCATGCTCGCCAGCGCCAGCTCGAGCTTGGCGTTGGTCATCCACAGCGCCTGCCTGGCTTTATAGTTGGCGATGGTTTGCTGGCTCCGCAGGTTGTGTTCCGCCAGCAAGCTGATGAGCACGCCCATGATGGCGAACACGCCCAGCGCGATTTTGTCGGAAGAAAAGACGCTAAAGCTGTGCGGTGAAGGCAGAATCAGAAAATCCGAGGCCAGCGCGCAGAGCACGGTGGCAAACAGGCCGGGCCACAACCCGCCAAACACGGCCACGATCATGACCGCCGGGTAGAAGGTGATGTAGGTGAAGCCGGACACGGGAACACCCAGCGCCTGCACCAAGGCGGAGTGGGCGAAGTAGGCTAATACGACGATCGCCAGCGTTGCTGCGTAGCGCATGGCAGGCCGAACTGGCTGGGACCCATATAACTCTAGCATTATCAGCTACTTCCCTGAGAGAAAATAACTTCTCAAAATGGACAGCTATTCACTTGCAGCTGAATTATTACGATTGTAACCCCCTTGTTGCGTGAAATGGTAAAGAACTGCGAAGGTTATGGCAAAGCAATCGCACGGTTCAATAAAAATCGTGGAGAGCTGGTTGCTTAAGAGTCATATATAAGGTTCCGGAGAAGCAGGCCACAGAGGCGAAGTTGTTCGGTTCCAGCCTGGATGCGGTAGGCTGTTCAGTGGGCACAATGGCGCGGGCCGGAAGAGCCGGCGGCTGCGCAAGTTCCGGCTGATTTCCGGAAAGGCCGGGCAACTTCAGCGGAATGGCGTTGTTTCAATGAAAAGGTTTATCAATAGGCGCCCACCGAGGCGCGGAATGGAAAGGAAGCGGAAATGAAAAAGACGCTGGCGATTCTCTCCCTAAGCTTGCTGCTTTCACCCGCGGTTCAGGCAGCTTCCTCGAAGGAAGACCTGCAGGGCCGCATTGACTCGGCGAAGACGGTTCTGGACCAGATCATGTCGGCCAAGGACAGCACCGTTCCTGCCAACATTCTCAAATCGGCCACATGCGTTGCCGTGGTTCCCGGCATGGTGAAGGCGGCCTTCGTGTTCGGCGGACAATATGGGCAGGGCGTGGTCACCTGCCGGACAGGCCACGGCTGGAGTGCGCCGGTTTTCATCCGCATGGCGGGCGGTTCGTTTGGATTCCAGATCGGGGGCCAGTCAACAGACCTGGTGCTGATCGCGGTGAACGACCAGGGAATGCAGGATCTGTTGAAGAACAAGTTCAAGATCGGCGGAGACGCCAGCGCTGCTGCAGGGCCGGTAGGCCGCAGCGGCGAGGCATCCACCGACTGGAAGATGAACGCCGAACTGCTGAGCTACTCGCGGAACAAAGGAATCTTCGCGGGCATTGATCTGGACGGGACAAGCGTGAGCCAGAACAATGAGGATACGGAACTCTACTACGGCGCACCGCACAGCTTTACTTCGATTCTGAAAGGCGAAGTGGCGGTGCCGGCCGGAGCTGTAGCCTTTGTGCAGGACGTGGCGCATCACTTTGTCGAGGCGAAGAATCACTGAGCAGCGACGGCGGCAAACACGCGCAGCAGGGCGCTTTCCCAGTGATCCGATCATGAGCATTTGGCGCCGCTCAAGCATTGACTCAGGATTCCACTGATTCCAGAACCGCTTTCACGATGCGGGAGACGATTGAATTCTGGCTTGTCGCGGGAGTGGCGCGCGTGCTGGGCCGAATGCCACGGCCGCTGGCGCGGCTGTGGGCGTACGTACTGGCCATCAAAGTGTACTGGCTGTTCGGACGCCTGCGCGGCACAGGCCGGCGCAACCTCGAATTAGCTCTTCCTGAAGTTGATCCGCGTGAAAGAACGCGAATTTTGCGGCGCGAGTACGTGCATCTGGGATGGCAACTCGTGGAGTTTTGCCGCATGCCGCGCTATACGGCGGCGAACACGCGCCAGTGGATGCGTACCGAGGGTCTGGAACACTACCTGGGGGCGCGGGCGCGCGGCAAGGGCGTGCTGATTGTGACCGGGCACCTGGGGGCCTGGGAGCTGTCGAGCTTTTACCATTCGCTGATGGGCTACCCCATGGGCATGGTGATCCGCAGGCTCGACAACCGCAAGCTGGACGCCTTTGTGAACGGCATCCGCTGCCTGCACGGGAATACCGTGATACCCAAGGACGATTTCGGACGTGGGTTGCTGATGGCAATGCGCGAGGGCGGCACGGTGGGCATTTTGATGGACACAAACATGACGCCGCCGCAGGGCGTGTTCGTGCCGTTCTTCGGGATCGAGGCCTGCACGGGCACGGGGCTGGCACATATTGCGCGCAAGACGGGAGCAGCCGTGCTGCCGGGCTTTATGGTCTGGGAGCGGGACGAGAAGCGATACGTGCTGCGGTTTGGGCCCGAGATCGAGATACCGCGAACTGAAGACATCGCCGGGGACATTCTGGAAGGGACGCGGCGGTCGACCGCCGCGATTGAATCGTGGATCAGGCGCTATCCGGACCAGTGGCTGTGGGTTCACAGGCGGTGGAAGACGCGGCCCGCGGGTGAGGCGGGAATCTACTGATCATCCGGCGAGGGAGAATGCGATGAAACTCGGCGAACTGATGGCCGCGCTGGGCGGCAGACTGGCGCAAGGCAACCCTGAGCAAGAGATCGCCGGGGTGAACTCGCACGAACGTGCGCACTATACAGAGCTGGTTTTTGCCGAAGACGCGTCGTCGGTTGCCGATGCCCAGGTTTGTCCCGCGGCGGCCGTGGTGTTGAAGCCTGAAGCAGCAGCGGCATTCTCTTCGAATCCCTCCATAGCGGTCATCGAGTCAGATCAACCGAGGCTGTGGTTTGCGCGCGCCGCCAAATTGCTCAGCCCCGAACCGCCGTGCGAGAGAATTCATCCCACGGCGGTCATCGCGGAAGGGGCCACGCTGGGCAGCTTCGTGACCGTGGGCGCCTGTGCGGTCATCGGAAAAGAAGCCCTCATCGGCGACGAGACGCGTATCGAAGCCGGCGTGGTCGTGGGCGAGGGAGTGCGCATCGGGAGCCATTGCCGCATCTATCCGCGGGTGGTCATCTATCCGAATACGTACATTGGCAACCGGGTGGTGGTTCATGCCGGTGTGGTGCTGGGGGCTGATGGATTCGGCTACGTGCGCGACGCGGCTACGGGCGCCTATACGCAGTTCCCTCAACAGGGCGGGCTGATTATCGAAGACGATGTGGAGATCGGCGCCAACTGCACCATCGACCGCGGGGCGCTGGGCGCGACGCGCGTGCGGCGGGGAGCCAAGTTCGACAATATGGTGCACGTGGGACATAACTGCGACATCGGCGAGGACGCGATCCTGGTGGCGCAGGTGGGGATTTCGGGCTCGTCGACGATCGGCCGCGGCGCGGTGCTGGCCGGGCAGGTGGGGATCGGCGACCATGCGCACGTGGGCGATGGCGTCATTCTGGGCGGACAGGCCGGCGTCCTGAGCGGAAAGACCGTAACCAGTGAGAAGCCGGGAAGCGTGATGTGGGGAACGCCGGCGCGGCCGCTGATGCAGGTGCTGAGGGAGCAGGCGACGCTGACGCGGCTGGCGAAAAAACGAGGCAATAGGGAATAGGGACGGCTCGGCTTGGGGTGACTGAGAGCATTGAGGCGGGCTGGTACCCTTGAGGAGAGGGAGTCTCATCCCGGTTGTTACTTCCCTGCCCTAACGGTTTCCGCTGGCGCGAAGACCGATGGGATGGGGACCCCACGCGACGCCGGGAACCGCTATGAATAAGCTCATTTTCGCCAATTTGCTGCACCGCCCGCTGCGCTCCGTGATCAGCGCGCTGGCGGTGGCCATCGAAGTCATCATGATCCTGTCGATCGTGGGCATCTTCATGGGGATTCTGAACGACCAGAAACAGCGCACGAACGGGATTGGGGCCGACCTGATGATGCGGCCCAGCCACGCCAGCATCATGAACGGCATCAGCGGCGCGCCCATTCCGATAAAAGACATCGAAGCCGTCCGCCGCCTGCCCCATGTTGCGGTGGCCGCGCCGGTGATTACCCAATTCAATACATCGGCAAACGATTTCGGCGTGATTTACGGCATCGATTACGCCAGCTTCAACGCGCTGCGGCCCTTTGTGTTTGTGACTGGAGGGCCGTTTCAGAAACCGGATGATGTGATTGTCGACGACGTGTTTGCCGCTGGGGCCAACCCGTCGACGGGAAAGCCGTATGTAGTGGGCGATACGATCCGGACGATGGACCATCCTTTCCACATTTGCGGCATCGTCGAGCACGGCAAGGGAGGACGCAAACTGCTTTCGATCGATGCCATGGGCGATTTGATGGGAGCTTCAGGCCGGGCCTCGATGTTCTACATCAAGAGCGACAACGTCGCCAATGAGCAGGCGATCATCCAGGAGATTCACTCCACGCGTGGCCTCGAGGACTTCCCGGTGCAGACGATGGACGAGTGGCTTTCCGAGATGACTCCGGAGCGGCTGCCCGGCTTTAATATCGCCCTGAATATCGTAACCGGCATCGCGGTGACCATCGGTTTTCTGGTGATTTTCCAGTCGATGTATACGGCTGTGCTGGAGCGCACCCGCGAGATCGGGATTTTGAAGTCGATGGGGGCGTCGAGGCCGGAGATTGTGGGGGTTGTACTGCGGGAGTGCGGGGCGCTGGCGGTGGCCGGAGTGGTGCTGGGGATCGCGGGGACGTTTGGGGTGCGCGTACTGCTTCACCATGCGTTTCCCACTCAGCACTTTGAAATCACCGGGGCATGGATCGCGCGGGGCGCGGCGATTGCGTTTGTCGGATCCGTGTGCGGAGCCCTCTACCCCGCGTGGATAGCGGCCCGAAAGGATCCGATCGACGCGCTGGCGTACGAATAAGACAGGGAATAGGGAATAGTGAATAGGGAATAGGGAATAGGGACTGAGAAGCGCGCGTCAGCAAGTCAGCAAGTCAGCAATTTAGCCGGGCCGGGACAAGGGGCTGAGAGGCCAGGAACCCAAAAGGTGGCTGAAGAGACGGCGAATCTGGTAACGATTGAGGCGATCCGCGCGGCGGCAAAGCGCATTGCGGGAATCGCCGTGCGTACTCCGCTGGTGCGGGCGCCGTTCGCGGGCATTGCGGGGCGGGGTTTCCCGAGAGAAATCTGGCTGAAGGCCGAGAGCCTGCAGCCGATCGGGGCCTTCAAAATTCGCGGCGCAGCGAACAAGATTCTGCAACTGACCGAAGCCGAGCGCGGGCGCGGAGTGATTACCTATTCGAGCGGCAATCACGCGCAGGGCGTGGCCTACGCGGCGCGCGAAGTGGGCGCGAAGGCGATAATCGTAATGCCGCGGAATGCGCCGGCGATCAAGCGGGCCGCTACGTTGGCGCTGGGCGCCGAAATTGTGGAGGTGGGCCCGGCCGCGAGCGAGCGGCTGGAGAAGGCCGAGCAACTGGTGCGAGAGCGCGGGTACGTGGTGGTGCCTCCCTACGATGACTACGAGATTCTGGCCGGACAGGGGACGTGCGGCCTCGAGATCGTGGAGGAAATGCCCGAGGCAGATCTGGTGCTGGCGCCCGTATCCGGCGGCGGATTGCTGGGCGGAGTGGGGGCGGCGGTGAAGCAACTGAGGCCGCAGACGAAGGTCTTCGGAGTGGAGCCGGAGCTGGCGGGCGACACGGCAGAGAGTTTTCGCAAGGGTGAGATCGTTACGTGGCCCGCGGAGAATGTGACCCGCACCATGGCCGATGGGCTGCGCACGGAGAGCGTGGGGGTGAGGAATTTTGCCCAGATCCGGGCCTTTGTAGACGGGATCGTGACCGTGACGGAAGCCGAAATCCGGGGCGCGATGCGGGCGATCGCGGCGACAACGAGACTAATTCCCGAGCCAAGCGGGGCGGTGGCCGCGGCGGCACTGATCTATCACGGAGGGGAGCTGCCGGGGTACCGCAGAGCAGTGGCTGTTCTGAGCGGGGGCAACGTGGACTTGGGCGCGCTGGCCGAGGTGTTGACAGAGAGCGGAGTTTGACGTCTGTTCTAATGTTGTGTCCCAGAGTGGTTGCGTAATGGCCGTGGCGTCGAGAAGCATTCCTCAGGGGGTAAAGCCCGCTGTTTTCGTGGCATTCACGGCACCCTTCGACTTCGCTCAGGGCAGGCTCTGAAGCCGTGCCCCTTCAAAACCGGTTTTGCAGGAAAGGACGCGGGAAGATGCGCAAGCTTGATTCGTTGAGGAGGACGGCATTGGCCCTGGCGCTGGTTTGCGCGGCGCTGCCGGCAGCGGCCGACAAGAAGCCACAGCAACCGGAAAAGCCGATGGCCGGACCGCGGGCCACGGCGTTGCGCGTGACCGCGCTCTATGTCTCGCCCAGCAAGAGCGCACAGAAGGTGGACAAGGTGCAACCAGGACGCGAGATGGTGGTGGCCGAGCGGAGCGGCCAGTGGCTGCGGGTCTACGCCAACACCGACGTCGAGGAGGTTGAGAGCAGCCGGGATCAACCGATGGTGGGCGGCGACGAACCGACTCCGCCGATTTCGGGCTGGATGGAGGCCAGGGGGATCGTGACGGATTCAACGGCCAATGGCGACCAAATTCTGATGGGGGCCGCGGCCAGCGAGGAGGCTCTGGCGAGCGATCCCAAGGGACCGGTAAACGCGGCTCAGACCGCGCGGCTTCTGTACAGGAGGGTGATGGAGATGTTTCCAAATTCACCGCTGGTTCCGGAGGCGGCCTGGCGGACGGCCGACATCAAGTGGCAGATCGAGAAGGCCGATACAATGTCGCTGCCCTCGGCCCGGCAACAGGACCCCAATGCGCGCCAGTCCATGGATGACGACGCGCTGAAGAAGGTGATCAAGTACTACCCGCGCACGCGCTGGGCGGCGCTGGCGGCCTTCGACCTGATTGACAACAAACTGTGCGGCGAATGGGGAGGCGAGGCGAAGTGCCCGGAGAAGGAAGCGGAAATCTACGAGAAGTACGCCGACGAGTACCCTGACGGTCCGCGCACGGCGCGCGCTCTCTACGAGGCTGTCTACCGGGAGTCGGCGCTGGCGGACATGGACTCAGTCAACGGCGACAACAAGCGGGCGGACGAGGCGCGCAACCGTGCCCGGGAGCTGGCGACCAGGCTGAAAACGCACTTTGCAGATTCGGATTTCACATGGCGCGCCGGGGCGCTGGTGTACAAATTGGATGAGGGCGTTCCCGTTTACGGCATTGATCAGAAGTAAAGCAGCGGCCTGCTGCGCGCGAGTCCGCGGGCACAGAAGCCTGGGCGCCCCGGAGGGCCCTTGAACGTCTATCTGATGTCGATCCTGCTTGGCATTGTGGAGGGGCTGACCGAGTTTTTGCCGGTCAGCTCTACGGCACACCTGCGCATCAGCGAGGCGCTGATGAGGCTCCCGCTCGACGATCCGTACTGGAAGATGTACACGATTGTGATTCAGGTGGGAGCCATTCTTGCGCTTTGCCTTCTGTTCCTGGGGCGGATCGTGGGCTTTCTGCGCACGTTTCCCAAGGGCGAAGACGGCAAGGGCACCTGGTATAACCATCCTCTCTCTCTTACTTTTGTCGCCTTTCTCTTCACCTCAGTGCTTTCTCTTGGGCTGCACAAGTGGAGCGACAAACACCTGAGCAGCCTGACGGCCATGGAACTGGCGCTGCTGATCGGCGGCATTGTGATGTGGATGGTGGACTCGTGGGCCAGCCGGAGGGAGCCCAACACCATGCACGTGGAGGAGATGAGCTTTGGGCAGGCGGTGTGGATCGGCATCTGCCAAACGGCCTCGGCGGTGTTTCCGGGCACTTCGCGTTCCATGTCGACGATCGCCGCCGGGCAGCTGGTGGGGATGGACCGGCCTGCGGCGCTCGAGTTCAGCTTCCTGCTCTCGATTCCGACCATGATCGCAGCCACGGGCTGGGACCTGGTCAAAGAGGTTCACCCGGGACACGCGGCGAATGGCGCGGCGGCGGCGGCGCACGTGGCGATGAACCAAGAGCGCTGGATCGTGCTGATCATCGGGACGGTAGTTTCGTTCCTGGTGGCGCTGGGCGTTGTGGAGTGGTTTCTCTACTGGGTGCGAAAGCACGGATTCACGATCTTCGCGATTTACCGAATCCTGGTGAGCGTGGCGCTGCTGATCTGGGGCGCGAAATGGCTCGCCGGCTAGCGCCGCAGGTGGAGACTCAATGCGAACTTTCGTCCGGCATTATATTGTTCCCCTGGCGCGGCGACGCGGCTGGAACTCCATCTGCGAGATCGGCGCCCGTACGGGAACAAGCACGGACTGCCTGCTGAAGCTGCCGACCACGAGCCACACGATCATCGATCCCTGCATTGATGAGGACCTGGGCGCGAAGTACTCCCACGACGAGCGGGTGCGAGTGGTGCGGGCCAACAGCCTGGACGCGCTGGCGGACGAGGGACGGATCGAGCCGGGCACGGTTTTCGACACGATTCTCATCGACGGCGACCACAACTGGTACACGGTTTACAACGAGCTCAGGCTGATCGACGAGCGCGGCCTGCTGCGGCCCGGGGGGTTTGTTTTCCTGCACGACGTGGACTGGCCCTACGCGCGGCGCGACCTCTACTTCCAGCCGGATACGATTCCGGCCCAGTTCCGTCACGCCTTCGCGCAGAAGGGCATGATCCGCGGCCAGAGCAATCTCGCGGAAAGCGGCGGACTGAACGACGACCTGATGAATGCAGTCGAAGAGGGCGGCGAGCGGAATGGAGTGCTGACCGCGATCGAGGACTTCCTTGCCCTGCACCCGGGGAAGTACCGGTTTTTCCGGATTCGATATCAATGGGGGCTGGGAGTTCTCGAGCTGCGATCGGAGCAAGGGTCGGGGATCGCCCTGCGAGCGCTGCGGGCCAAGGCGCTGGTGCATAGCGCGCTTTGGCGGATCAAGGTGGGGATGAGGGCGGTTCGGCGGCTGGGACGGGAATCAACAGCCGGGTAGTTTTGAGGCATTCCAAAGAGCAACCGCAGATCCTTCACTGCGTTCAGGATGACAGCATAGTAGTTAGCGAAGTTTCCAGTGCTACTACAGCGCAGCGACGGCGGGCAGGATTTCTTCGACATCGACCCAGGCGGTGGGGTAATTGCCGGTATAGCAGGCGGTGCAGTAGCCGGTTCCCTTTTCGTCGCGCACGCACTCCAGCAAGCCCTCGAGGGACAAGTAGGCCAGTGAGTCGGCTTCAATAAAGCGCCGAATCTCTTCGATGGACTTGTTGGCGGCGATCAGTTCGCGCTTGCTGGGGGTATCGACTCCGTAGAAGCAGGGCGAGATGGTGGGGGGGCAACTGATGCGCAGGTGGACCTCAGTGGCGCCGGCGCCGCGGACCATGCGCACGATCTTGCGGGAAGTGGTGCCGCGAATAATGGAGTCGTCAATGAGCACAACGCGCTTGCCGGCCAGCAGATTGCGGACCGGGTTGAGCTTGAGCCGGACGCCGAAGTCGCGAACGCGCTGCTCGGGTTCGATGAAGGTCCGTCCGACGTAGTGGTTGCGGATGAGACCGAAACGGAAGGGGATGCCGGCCTCTTCAGCGTAGCCAAGCGCGGCGGTCACGCCGGAATCGGGGACGGGCACGATGACGTCAGCCGGCACGCCGGACTCGCGGGCCAGGCGGCGGCCCATCTGGTCGCGCGACTCCTGCACCCAGCGGCCAAAGATGCGCGAGTCAGGGCGAGCGAAATAGACGTGCTCAAAAATGCAACTGGACTGAGGCACGCCGCTCGAGTATCGGCGGCTGGTGACGCCGTCTTCGGTCACCATAATCAGCTCGCCGGGCTCTACGTCGCGCAGATACTCGGCTCGGAGCAGGTCGAATGCGCAGGTCTCGCTGGCAAAGATGATGCTGTCGGTCCCATCCGGATTCTTCATCCGCCCCATGGAAAGCGGACGGAAGCCGCGGGGGTCGCGCGCGGCGAAGATGCGATTCCGAGTCATCATCACGATCGAGAAGGCTCCATCGATCTGGCTGAGCGAATCGGCGATGGCATCGACCAGCGTGAACGCTTTGGATTGGGCGATCAGCTGGACGATGATTTCGGAGTCCGAGGTGGTCTGGAAGTAGGCCCCCTCGCGCTCGAGGCGAGCGCGCAGATTGCCGAGATTGACCAGGTTGCCATTGTGCGCGATGGCGATGAGGCCCTTGGTGGAGTCAACGCGAATGGGCTGCGCATTCAGCAGCGCGGAATCGCCGGTGGTGGAATAGCGCGTGTGGCCGATGGCCAAGTGGCCGGGCAGCTTTTCAAGCACGTCGTCGGTGAAAATCTCCGAGACCAGCCCCATGCCTTTGATATTGGCCAGGTGCATGCCATCGGCGGTGGCGATGCCCGCCGATTCCTGGCCGCGATGCTGAAGAGCGTAGAGCGAAAGATAGACCTGGCGTGCGGCGTCGGGTTGATTGTAGACGGCAGCGATGCCGCACTCCTCGTGCAGCTTGTCGCCTTCGGCGACCAATTGCAGGGACTGAGGGACTGAGGGACCAGGGACTAAGGACTCCCGCAACGATTGCGTGCGAAGTTCGGCGGTGCGATCCACGATCCCGGGAATACCCTGAAAAAGGAGCCCACTCATGCACTCACCTCGTCGTGCAGGGCCGATTCCAGAGCTGAGGCCCAGGGTCTGCGAAGATCGTCGATAGATGCGTCGATGAGAGTGTCGCCGTAGACAGAGATCTGGAGGCGGCTGCCGCCCGTGGCGCCAATGCGGGTGGCGAAAAAGCTGTACTCACCGGCGAGCTTCTCGATGGCCGACACGTGGCCGGGATCGACGGCAACCACCACCGTGGAGGCAGGCTCGGCAAAGAGGCCGAAGAGAGGATGCACCATCAGCGACGGCTCCTGTTCGACGGTGGCGCCGATGCTGTTGGCGAAGGAAGCTTGAGCCAGCGCCACGGCGATGCCGCCATCGGAGATGTCGCGAGCGGAGTTGAGAAGCTTGCGGCCGGCAAGAACTTCGAGCAGCGTGTGCAGGTCGGCTTCGGCCTCGAGATCGAGCGGGGGCGGCGCGCCCCAGAGGGTGCCGAGAATCACCTTCGCGAACTCCGAAGAGCCAAAAACGGAGAGTTCGGACGCATACACTTTTTCGCTGTCTTCCATTTCTTCCGGAACGATCTGCGCTTCATCGCCGAGTACGCCGGGCACAGCGCTGAACTGGCCCTCCTCCTGTCCTTCGCTGGAGGGCACCTTGAGGTTCGGATCGGGAGCCTCACCGCGGGGAATCGGCCAGAGCAGCAGAATCGCATCGCCTGCCTTCTGGAAGTGGGCCGATACAGCTTTGGCAGCGTCGTCCAAAATCCCGACGATGCCCACGACCGGCGTGGGATAGATGCCTTCGCCTTTGGTCTCGTTGTAGAAGGAGACGTTGCCGCCGGTGATCGGAGTGCCGAGAGCGGTGCAGGCCTCGGCCATGCCGTCGATGGTGGCCGAAAACTGAGCCATGATCTCGGGCTTTTCAGGATTGCCAAAATTCAGGCAGTTGGTGGCGGCCACGGGAGTTGCGCCAGACATGGCGACCTTGCGGGCAGCTTCAGCAACCGCGTGCATGGCGCCCAGTCTGGGATCGAGCCAGCACCAGCGGCCGTTGCCGTCGAGCGCCATTGCCAGCCCGCGCTCTCCTGTTCCCTCTTCCCGAGTCCCGGTTCCCTTGATCCGCATCAATCCGGCTTCGCCGCCGGGGCCGATTACGGTATTTGTCTGCACCATGGAGTCATACTGCTCATGGACCCAGCGCTTGGAGCAGACGTTCGCGGAGGCAAGCAGCTTCCTGAGGTCGGCCAGATAGTCGCGGTCTTCGGAAAGCTGGGCGAGAGCATCGGCCGGAGGATCGGACGAAACCGGGGCCTTCCACGTGCCGACAGGGCGGCGATAGAGCGGCGCATCGTCGGTGAGGGATTGGTTGGGAATGTCAGCGACCAGCACGCCGTGATGGCGGATGCGCAGCCGAGGCTCAGGTTGCACCGTGCCGACGATAACAGCATCGAGCCCCCACTTGGCGAAAACGCGCAGGACCTCGTCTTCGCGGCCCTTTTCGGCCACCAGCAACATGCGCTCCTGGCTTTCCGAAAGCATAATCTCGTAGGCGCTCATGCCGGTTTCGCGCTGAGGCACAAAATCGAGCTCGACATCCAGGCCCACGCCGCCACGGGCGCCCATCTCGCATGTGGAGCAGGTCAGCCCGGCGGCGCCCATGTCCTGAATGCCCACGATGGCGCCCGTCTGCATGGCTTCGAGGCACGCTTCGAGCAGCAGCTTCTCCATGAAGGGATCGCCCACCTGCACGTTGGGCCGCTTCTGCTCCGATCCTTCCTTGAACTCTTCGCTGGCCATGGTGGCGCCGTGGATGCCGTCGCGGCCGGTCTTGGCGCCTACATATATAACCGGATTTCCCGTGCCGCTGGCTCGACCGTAGAAGATCTCGTCTTTGCGCACCAGGCCCAGGGCAAAAGCATTCACCAGCGGGTTGCCGCTATAGCAGGGCTCGAACTTGGTTTCTCCGCCGAGATTGGGGACGCCGAAGCAATTGCCGTAGCCGGCGATGCCGCTGACCACTCCCTCAACGATCGAGTGGTTCCTGCGGACCAATTCCGGTTCCGCGCCTTCGCCGGCGACAATCGGCCCGAAGCGGAGCGAGTCGAGGACGGCCAGGGGCCGCGCGCCCATGGTAAAGATGTCGCGCAAGATGCCGCCCACGCCGGTAGCCGCGCCCTGGTAAGGCTCAATGTAGCTGGGATGATTGTGGCTTTCGATCTTGAAGGCGCAGGCCCAGCCGTCGCCCACGTCGATAATGCCGGCGTTTTCGCCGGGCCCCTGCACCACCCGGTCGCTTTTCGTGGGCAGCCGCTTGAGATGCACGCGGCTGGATTTGTAAGAGCAATGCTCGCTCCACATCACGCTGTAAATGCCGAGTTCAGTGATGGATGGAACGCGGCCCAGAGCTGCACGGATGCGCTCGTACTCCTCTGGCGTGATGCTGTGAGAGGCAAGCAACTCCGGCGTTACGGCTACCGGCTCGGGGGCGGGCGGAAAGGAGGCGGTGGTCATCGCGTCTGCCTCCATTGTCGCACGGCTATCATATTTGGGATTTGAGAAGTCGCCGGCCCGTGTGGAAACCGTGAACCTATTTCGGAAGTCTCACGCCAGAATTCCTGGCCAACGCATTATTTATTTAAGTCATTGTTGTCAGATAGATGCTATCTCCGTTCGATCGCTTTTTCCAATCGCGGGAGAGGCGTTACCTTAAGGAAACGCCTCTCCATGGCTGCTCAAAAATAGCCGCAGGAGCAACTCATTCAGCGATTCTTTTCACCGGCAAAAGTGAGCGATTCGACGGGCGCCGGCTCCTGAGCCATGACGCCGGAAACTTGCCCCGCGGAGCTCGACAGAACATCCAAGATGGGCCTGGCTGCCTTTGCAACATCTTCGTTGTAGTCTTCGCCGAGGAGCGCCGCCAATGTTGCCGCCACCTGGCTTTCGGTCACAGGAGCTGCCATCTCTCTTTCGCCGAGAGCAGGAGTGTCCGGACCCATATAGGCCATCCATGTCTGTCCCGATCCCGGGAAGGGCCAGCCATGCCAACCCCAGAGATTTCCTCTTCCGCGGCCGTGATCGGGAAGGACGATGAGCGTCGTCTGATCGCGGTATTCGGGCATGGACTGCAATTGGTTCCAAAGTTTGCGCAGGTATTCGTCGTCCCGGTGAGCGGAATTCAGGTACTCCGGGTAAGCTCCCATGTGGCCCCAATCGTCTGTTTCACCCAGACCGATGAACATCACGCGAGGCTTGCTGGTCTTCAGATACTCCATCGCCGTGTAAAACGACAGTGCATCGAACGGCTCATCCTCCCAAACGCGCGGCTGGTTTGCCTTCAACTCGTTGAGCAACTCTAATTCCGGCGTCAACTGGTCCCCTTTCATCGCTTCGTAGCCGGCGTTTACCAGGAAATCGCAGCGGCGCTTGTTGAAGATGTTGTCGAAGACCTCCCAGGCGCCGAATGCAGCGACTTTGCCGTGGTAGGCGGGCTTTTTGTTCAGCCATTCCAGAACCGTCACGTTGGGATTGTCTATCTCGCGGTTGGAGTGAATGTGGCGATCGTCGGGCGCACCGGTCAGCGTCTCGTTGTAACCGGGATAGGAGAACTTCATGTGGTTGGCAACTTGCGAATCGGAGCCGAGGTGCCTGTTTCCGTATATCTGGCCATTCTTTGCCACGACGCCCCAAAGGAAGGGCATAAGCGCCTCGCGGCGCTCGGAGGACGTTTCGCGCCAGTAGAGATCTTTGGCCTGCGAAGAACGCCTTGCCGAGCCGCTGAGCAACCGCGGTCCGTGCTTGTTGATCAACTTGGGATCCGCGCCTCCGAAGATCTCCTGCCAGCGCATTCCGTCCATCATCACGATGACGACATTTCTGGTTTTGTGAACGGCAGGCCCTTCCTGGGCCATGCAGTTTGTCGATAATGCGAACAAAGCAGCTAAAACCGCCACGCAAAGTAAGCTTGCCGAATTCCGCCGGTTGTTTTTCATACCCACGAGCCGCATTTCCTTGCCTCTTTCTCCCGAAAGACCACCCCGCGATCTGTCGACCTTGGGGTTGGTTTTTCTTTGCAACTGGGGATACTTTTGCGCAGCTTTGGGCGGCAAACAATCGCCGGGGGATCACTTTGAGATCACTTCGATGTGATTTTCGGGCGACGGCGCTAATTGACTCGTTGTAGGATAGTTACCAATTCCATTTGGAGACCGCAATGTCCGGTCAAGCACGATTCGGCCCATTTGCGCTGCGCCTCGAGACGGCCGACCTTGAGGTCGACGGGACGACGGTCAGGCTGCCCGAGCAGCAGTTCCAGATCCTGCTTTTGCTGCTCAAGAAAAGCGGGGGGGTCGTCTCTCGCGAAGAGATCCGAAGGGCGCTTTGGCCGAATGACACCATCGTCGAATACGACCGCAGCATCAACACCGCAATTCTCAAACTTCGATCGGCTCTTGAGGACCTCGGCGGCCAAGAACCATGGATCGAAACGATTCCGCGCCGCGGATATCGCCTGCAAGCGACAGCGCAAATGCCGGCATTGGTGATGCCGGCGCCAAAGGCAGAATCCTCAGCGACGCAGATTCGGCAAGGAAGCCTGGTAGGTCAAAGGGTTTCACATTATCGCGTTCTCGAGGTGCTGGGCGGCGGCGGCATGAGCGTCGTCTATAAGGGCGAAGATCTAAAGCTCGATCGGCCTGTAGCACTCAAGTTCCTCGCCGAAGAGCTGGGACGGCAACCTGAAGTTCTGAAGCGCTTGGAGCGAGAAGCCCGCACGGCTTCGTCGTTGAATCATCCCAATATCTGCACGATTTATGAGATCGGCGAACACGAACAACGGCCCTTCTTGGTCATGGAGTACCTGGAGGGAGAGACGCTGCGAAGCATCATCGAAAAGCAGAAGATTGTCCCGGCCGGCGGTTCTCATCCGTTGCCCCCGGAAAAGCTGCTGAATTACGGCATTCAGATGGCGCGCGGCCTGGCTGCTGCGCACAGCCTCGGCATCATTCATCGCGATATTAAGCCCGCCAATATTTACGTGACCAAAGCAGGAACAGTCAAGCTGTTGGATTTCGGGGTTGCGCTGCAGTCCATACCGGGCCCGCTGGAAGATGCGCCGTTTTCGCCTTCATCTAAGACAGGGCCGGGCTCCGGCACATTCGATTACATGTCTCCCGAGCAGGCAACCGGCGAGTTGACTGACCAGCGCTCCGACCTGTTTTCCCTGGGCATTGTCCTGGCGGAGATGTTTACGGGCGTACACCCTTTCCGCAACGAGGATGACGACAAGCCAGATTTGGCCACATCGCACGATTTGCCTCGTCTCAGTGGAGACCTGCCGCAGAATCTCCTAGTTCTGATCCGGAGGCTTCTCTCCCGTTCCCTGGAACTTCGTTACCAGTCAATCGACGAAGTGATCGCCGACTTGGAGAGGATTTCGCGAGCGCTGCTCGACGGCGAGAGGGCCGGCATTGCCTCCGAGATTCCCCTCATCGGGCGGGAGCAGGAATTTGCCAGGCTCAAAGGCCTCCTTTCCCAGGCCATCGCGGGCCAGGGTTCGATGGTCATGATTGGCGGGGAACCGGGCATTGGCAAATCTCATCTGGCCCGCGCGCTGGTCGAGGAGGCGCGCCGCCGCGGCGCGCTGGGCGCGATCGGCCATTGCTACGAAATGGAGGGCGCCCCTCCCTACGCCCCATTTCTCGAGATGCTCGATTACATCCTGCGCATGGCCCCTCGGGAGAGCCTGCGCCACTCTCTTGGCGACCATGCCTCCGAAGTTGCCCGGCTGTTTCCCGAGTTGCGCGAGATGTACCCTGAGATTCCGCCGCCTATTCAGCTGCCTCCTGAACAGCAACGGCGCTATCTTTTCAATGCCTTCCGCTCCTTTGTGGAGCGGGCTGCTTGTACCACTCCTCTTGTCGTGGTGTTCGAAGACCTGCACTGGGCAGACGAAACCACGCTGCAGCTTCTTCACCACCATGCACAGAGTCTCTCCACAACGCCGATGCTCGTCATCTGTACCTATCGCGACATGGAACTCGATGCAACGCACCCGTTTGCCCGTACACTCGAGACCTTGATGCGGAAGAAACTGGCGGCCAGATTGCCGTTGCGGCGGCTTCCGATGGGAGAAGTGGGAGAAATGTTGGCCGCGCTTAGCGGGCAGACGCCTCCAGCGTTTCTCGTTCATGTGATCTTCGAAGAGACCGAAGGGAACCCCTTCTTCGTTGAGGAGGTGTTCCGCCATCTTGCGGAAGAGGGAAGACTGTTTGATCCAACGGGCAAGTGGCTTCCCGATATTCGTATCGAGAGACTGCAGGTTCCTGAGAGTGTACGGCTCGTGCTGGGCCGCCGTCTGGGCCGATTGAGCGAAACAACACGCCGGGTGCTGACGACTGCTGCCGTAATCGGACGCAGCTTCAGCCTGCGCCTCCTGGAGCAATTCGAGAATCAGGAGCCCGACGGCGCAATAGAGGCCATTGAAGAGGCCGAACGCGCGCACCTCGTCGCACCAGAGCCGGAAGGCCGCGAAGTCCGCTACCGGTTTGTGCATGAACTGGTGCGCCAGACGCTCGCTGAGTCGCTTTCTCTGCCTCGGCGGCAGCGTCTTCATTTCCGAATTGCCGAGGCCATCGAAAAGGTCTATGCCGATCGTCTGGGATCTCAGGCCAGCCAGCTTGCCCATCACCTGTACCAGGCTGGGGCAGCGGCCGATCCGGAGAAAACGACTTCCTATCTGATCCTGGCGGCGAGGCAGGCGCGCGCCAGATCGGCTCATGAGGAGGCCCTGGGCCACCTGGATCTCGCGCTTTCTCTGCGTGAAGATGCGCCGGACTTGCAATCGGCTGAACTGTTGGAACAGAAAGGCAGTATCCTTCGCAGTCTCGGACGCCCCGATGAGGCCGTCGATGTCTACCGCAAAGCCATCGGAATCTTCGAACGCGCGGGCGCCTCAAACAAGCTTGCTGAAGCGAGTATCGCGCTTGCTTATCTACAGGCCTGGCGTCACGATCCTGAAGGCGCGAATCAAACCATGGAACGCGCTTACGAGGCGGTTCACGGGCAAGATGCTCGGGTGGTATCGAGCGTCCTGTCGATGCGAGCGGCCATCATGAGCGCCACAGGCGAACCCGCTATTGCGCAAGAAATGTTCGAGAAGGCCCGCTCACTTCGCATCCCCGGCTCCATCTCGGCGCAGGAGCCGCACAATATGCTGGAGGGAATTCATTATTACCAGTCCTTTCAGCTTGAAAAGGTGAGAAGCACCTGTCAGCGCGTGGCAGAGGAATGTCTCGTCCGGGGCGATGTGTGGAGTGCCTCGTCCCTGGAGTTTTACGGCGTATGGGCCGAAATGTACTGCGGCCGGCCTGAATCGGGGTCTGCCATGGTTTCTGCAGCCATGCAGCGCGCAGAAAAGATAGGTCACCATGGAGCCATCTGGGCTCTCAAGATCGCTGGCTCGATCGCTTCCGCCGCGAAGGGAAATCTCGACGCGGCGCGAAGAGAAACCATGGAAGCGTCTGAATTTGGCTCCGCACACGATGTGGGATGGAATTTTGCAACAAGCCTTCAGCTTGGACACTTTGCACTCTGGTCCGGCAACCTTCGGGAAGCCGAGAATCTCTACAATCGCGGCATCAACGTCAAGGAAAAGTCGTACCTTTCCGATCTGGCGGAAGCCTGCCTGTTCGCGGCCTGGGCTGAGTTCGGCGATCACCGCGCTCTGAGCGTATGGAAAAACCGCGCCTGGAATCTTCCCAAACCCGGCCAGTTGAATTCCCTGGGATCCTGGAATGCGCTGGAGCGAACGGTGATCGGCCTTGCGCATTTGAAGCAATGGGAAGATCTGGCCGGCCTGCGCCAATTAACAGAAGAATTGCTGCTGACGGGGGCCTGGAACTACACCATCCTGTTCCCATTCCACACCGTAGCGGGAATCACTGCCGCCGCGGCCGGCGACTGGGAGGCGGCAGAGCGGCATCATAGCGCCGCCGTGCGCCAGACCGATATTGCGCCTTACAAGCACCTGCAGCCTGTTTCGCGGGAGTGGTACGCGGAAATGCTCATGAAGCGCAACCGGCCGGGTGACGAGGAGCTGGCGCGAGATCTCATAGAGGAAGCGCTGCGTATGCACGAAGAGGCCGGCTGGCCCACGCGCGGGAAGCACGCGCGGCTTTTGATCAAGGAACTCTGATTCCATCCCTGCGCCAACAGAAATCGGCACGCCAGAGGAAAACGGCGACGGGTCGACCTGGATGGCGTTCAGCCTGGATGGCGCGTGGAGTAGCGTACCAGGCAAACGCCATGCGATACTTTGAGAAGCCGACTCCCACCCCAGGCCGGGATGGCGGAACTGGCAGACGCAGCGGACTCAAAATCCGCCGACCCTTGCGGTCATGGGGGTTCGACCCCCCCTCCCGGCACCACAAAACAAATACCTTATATGAATAATCTTCCTTCCGCCAACGGAAGTGATCCCGCTTGGTGCATGTTCTGGTGCCTGTTTGTATCTTCAGTTGTTTTCCGGAACTTTGACCTCTTGAGCCGCATCTGTGATGCGCTCGACGACCGAGAGACGGTGCGAGGGCGACAGATGCGCATAGCGCGCGGCCATGGTGATCGTCTTGAATCCTGCCGCCTCCTGAATCTCCTTTGTTGTGGCGCCCGCCATCGCAAGCCACGAGCAGAAAGTGTGCCGATTGCAGTGCCACACGTAACCGTCGATCTTTGCCTCTCGCAAGCAAGGTTCAAACCAGGAGCGGTTGTCGAAACGGTCGCTCTCACGTGGGAAGACGGGACCATGGGCGCGCTGGCCGGGACGCGAAATTGATTTGAGGGCGGAGACGGCGTCAGAATTCAGGTCAACGGTTCGAGCGTTGAAGTTCTTGGTCTTCGTCAGGTCGATCGCGCGGCGGTCCAGATGGACCTGTCCCCATTTAAGTCCATACTGCTCGGAAAGGCGCATCCCGATCTGAACGGAGAGGGTGAATTCGGCCAGATGCTCCGGGAGACGCTTGGCGATCACTGCCCGCAGAAACGGCTTGAACAGCCGCGAACACTACTCACTTGCTGCGTTGCATATTAGAATGTCCACGTATGGCCGCTTTTGAGAGGATATGACCCCATGGCTTCGATCAATTCTGCTCCAAGGACCGCGGCGGAACGAGACGAGGTTCTTTCGCAAATGGAGCGAGTCCTGGGGCACTGGACATTCAAAAATAGTCCGCGCTCCTCACGATTTCTTCGCTATGTGATTGAATTTGCAGCGCGAGGTGATGTGGCTTCCTTAAAGGAGCGGACGCTGGGGATTGAGGCATTCGGCCGCGATCCCGATTACGATACGGACCAGGACACGGTCGTGCGGGTTACAGCAAGCGACGTTCGGAAACGTCTTGCTCAGTACTATCATGAGTGCGGTCACGAAGCCGAGTTGCAGATCGATCTTCACCCGGGCTCCTACATACCCGAATTGCACTGGCCGGCGAAAGCCGTGGAGAGTCTGCTTCCTCCCCACCAAGAAGCAGCGCTGGTTCCGCCTGTTGGGGTATCGTTTTGGCGTCGAGCACGGAAGAAGTGGGCTACCTTGGTCTGGGCGACAGGTTTCGTGGCGCTGTTAGGAATTCTTGCGTGGACCTGGAGATACAAGACCGTCTCACTAGCGAGAGAGGATCCCGCGCACAGTATAAGATCAAACCTCAACCTTTTCTGGAGTCCAGTTCTGAGCCCCAATTCCCAGATGCTTCTCAGCATAGGGGAGCAACCGCAATCCGGATGGACCGACAGCACGGCCATTGAGCAAATGACTGTTTTTCTCGTGCGCAGGAACAAACAGTTTCAACTGAAGACGGGAAGTTTTGTCACATCCAGCGACTTAAAGCAGGGATCGTCACTGCTGATTGGCTCTAACAATCTCATGAGTTTCAAAGAATTGAATCGTCTTCATCTCCGTTTTCATTTCCAAGCCGAGCCCAGCGATCAACTAGTCTCAATCGAAGACATTAAAACTCCCGCGAAGAAATGGACTTCAGCAAATACGGAATCGCAAATGGGGGCCACTAGGGACTATGCAATTTTGGCTCGATATCTTGACCCGGAGTCTGGCCAATGGGTGGTAATAGCCGCTGGACTGGGCGAACTAGGAACAAATGCGGCGTGTAGCGTGTTAACTGATGGAAAGTTGATGGATCAATTTACTAAACAGGCTAATGACGATTGGGCTGGGATGAATCTTGAGGCGGTAATTAGCACGTCCGTACTCAACAATAAGGACATCGGTCCCATTAAGCTGGAAGCGATTGATATCTGGCCAGTGACAGGAGAAAAGAACGTACCTGGAGTTCCATAGACATTAATCCAAGGTTCCTCTATTTGACCATTGTGCTCGAAAGCGTGTAGCCGTTTGATTCACGATGCGCTTAAATTTGGGGGCAGGATCATAGCACTTGTCCGATAACTAACGACATAGAAAGGACGGGTTTCTCCCGCCCGTCCTTCCGGGTGTCGATCCCTAGAATTCGCCTCTACCTTCGGTGCAACGAACCAACGATCTATCCAAGGCCTTTGAGATAACTCCCTACCTGGATTCCAGCAATATATCCGATGGTTCCCACACGATTTCTGAGCCCACTGGGAGACGTAGCGCACTGGCCTCCGGCAAATAGACCTGGCATCGGCTTGCCCTTGGTATCAAGCACCTCCATCCTATCGTTGGTCATGATCCCGCCATTTGTTGTCTGCGAAAAGCGATGGGCCCAAAAAGCATAATAAGGGGGATTCCGAATCGGAATAAGAGATACAGGATCTTTGTCGAAGTCCAGATCTTTTCCGCCATCGCAAAGTGTGTTATATCTCTCGACGGTCGCCAGAAATACCTTGGGATCTATTTCCATCTTAAGAGCCAGTTCCTCAAGAGTATTGGCCTTCTTGGTATGGTTGCCATGGCTTGTCTTCGAATCGTCGAGGGCCGCTTCATACTCAACGTGTTCTCGCCATTTCTTCAGGAGCGGGACTGCGGTCATATCCCAATCGTCCGCAACCATCCTCTCGCCTATCATGTCGGTTATGTGCTGATCCCCAATAACATATATCGCGGCGCCGGGCAGGTTGGACAAAGGATCGGGATTGGCAATGGAGCCGACCTTGTGCTGGGCATCGACCTTGCCAATGTAACCTATGCCGCCTATACGGTGCTTCGGCCAGCTCCAACGCTCGCCATTCAGATTAATCACCAACCACTCAGGCCGCGGCGCCATCGTTTCCTTTTTCAACATCATGCTGAATATCGAGTAGGAATAAGGATGATGTACACCGCCGGCAAGCTCTATGAACGCAGTCTCCAGGTCAACTTTTGCGCCGATTGCCGTCGCCATTTCTATCCAATCCCCGGTATGAGAAGGCGGACTTATGCGCATCATCGGCTTGTTGTTAAAATCGCCCGGCCATAGCTTTCTGCACCTTTCATAATCGGAGCCAAATCCTCCCATGCCCATATAGCACGCCTTGCAGTTCACCCGCAGTTCCCCATCCGCGGTATCTGCTAGAACGCCAGTAACCTTGCCAGTCGCATCGGTAATGAACTTCTTTGCCCGGGCGCTGGTAATAACAGGAATTCCCATCTTTCTTGCAGCATTCGAGCATCTTCTCGACAATGTAAGTTCCCGTCCAACCGGGTCCAATGGATGGGTCATCACGATCTTTGTACTTTTCCATGATCTTATACATGCTGACCGTTCCAAAGATGCTCGCGCCCCTGTCGCCTGGCTTGGCCATTTTAAAATATTCTTCCGCGCCGCCCTTACTTGCAAGCCAGTCAAAAAACAGACCGGACATACTCGGCGGGTTACTGATCGTCTCGCCGGCTTCCTTTTGCCATTGGGAGTCCTTGATTGGGAACACGTGCATAAAGGTGGTGGCGCCGCCGGGCTTTTTGGTCTTCTCCAGAACAATCACTTTTTTGCCGGTGTCGTCCGCCGCCTTAACTGCGGCAACCAGGCTCGTTCCACCCGCGCCAAGAACCACAAGATCGCATTCCATAACTTTCGCAGCCATTTACTTCTCCTCTTTTTGAAAACCCGTAAAAGTCAGTCGCTTTCCGAGATGGCCGAAACCGGACACTCCTCGTAGCAGGTACCGCAGTGGATGCATTTCTCTTGATCGATCTCATTGCGCCGATCACCGTAATTCACCGCCTTTACGGGACAGAGGGCCCTGCACGTGGCACAGCCAACGCAGTCGTAAGTTATGTAATAAAGCTTGCCTTGCCGAGCCTGTGTTTCTTCGGGAAACAAGCCTTTGGGGCTCGAAAGGAGCGGCGTCGCAGCCGCAACGGAACTCACAAGCATGAATCTTCTTCTGTTTATGCCCAAATGTTTCTCTGCCATAATCGATTCTTCCTCTTCTTTCCATCTGGAGTGGGGATCTGTCTTGGTGAAGTGGCCACTACAGACTGTTTATGTGCGGCGCTGCGCCGCATAGCACCCCATCCAACTTGCAGTACGCCAGTTCAACGACAGCCTGTTTCGTCAGCGATCTATCCAAGGCTCTTGAGATATTTCGCCGCGCTGATCCCTCCAACAAATCCGGCGGTCCAGCCTCGCCGCATACCGGCAGCCCCGGTACTTGTAGTGCAACTGCCTCCGGCAAATAGACCCGGAATCACCTTGCCCTTGGCGTCAAGCACCTCCATATTATCGTTGACTAGCATTCCGCCCATCGTGTCGTTTTGGAAGCGATGGCCCCAAAAGGCGTAGAAGGGAGGGGTTCGAATCGGAATGAGGGCTGCGGGATCTTTTTTGAACTCCAGATCCTTTCCACTCTCGCAAAACTTGTTATATTTCTCGACGGTCGCGACAAAGACCTTGGGATCGACGTCCATTTTGAGAGCTAGTTCCTCGATCGTATTGGCCTTTTTAACATGGTTCCCATGACTTGTCTTCTTTTCGTCAAGGGCAGCTTCATACTCGACCTCTTCTCTCCATTTATTAAGAATTGGGATCGACCATATGTCCCAATCGTCATCAAGCGCCTTCTTGGCCAGAGTCTCGACTGTAGGCAAATCTGCAATAGCATAGATTGCGCCACCAGGCAGGCTGGAAAGCGGATTAGGACCGGCGACGACGTCCAAGCCACGTTTGTCTTTTTTCCCACCCGGCCCTCCGGTACGGTCGGCCGGGAAGTTCCAGCGTTCGCCATTCAGATCAACCAGCAACCACTCCGGCCGGGGCGTCATCGTCATTTTGTTCAGAAGCATGCTATAGATCGAGTATGAATACGGATGATGGATCACGCCGAAAAGCTCTATCCGCGCAGACTTCAGGTCTACCGCAGCTCCGATTCCCTGAGCCATTTCAATCCAATCCCCGGTATTGTCCGGCGGAGATAAACGCGCCATCGGCTTATAGTTGAAGTCGTCCGGCCAAAGCTTTCTGCACTTTTCGTAGTCGGAGCCAAATCCCCCCATGCCCATAAAGCAGGCCTTGCAGTTTACCTGCAGCTCTCCATCGTCAGTGTCGGCCACGACGCCCGTAAGCCTGCCCTTCGCATCCGTGATGAACTTCTTCGCTCGGGCCCCGGTAATTACCGGAATACCGATCTTCTTACAACATTCGAGCATCTTCTCGAAAACATAGGTTCCCGTCCACCCTGGTCCAATAGAGGGATCCGGATGGTCTTTATACTTGTTGAGGCGCTTATACATGGCGAGCGTTCCAAACACGGCGGCACTTCTATCGCCCGGCTTGCCCGTCACTTTCCAATATTCTTCCGCGCCGCCCTTGGTGACAAGCCAGTCAAAGAACTGGCCGCTCACATCGGGTGGATCATTAACAGTTTCCCCGGCTTCCTTTTGCCATTGGGAGTCCTTGATCGGAAAGACATGGCCAAAAGTGCCGCCGCCTCCAGGCTTTTTCCCTTTCTCTAGAATGATCACTTTTTTGCCGCTGTCATCCGCGGCCTTGACGGCAGCAACAGGGCCCGCAGCACCTGTGCCAAGAACCACCAAATCGCACTCCATAACTTTCGTGACCATATATTTCTTCTCCCTTCTGGAACCAGAATGTTTTATTGGCTAGTCGCTTTCCGAGATCGCCGAAACAGGACATTCCCTGTAGCAGGTGCCGCAATGGATGCACTGCTCTTGATCTATCTCATTTTGGCGATCGCCGAAGTTGACTGCCTTCGCGGGGCAAAAAGTTCTGCACACCTGACAGCCCATGCATCTCTGAGTTATGTAATAGAGCTTGCCCTGCCGGGTCTTTGTTTCCCCGCCAGCCAAGCTTGCCTGGTTCAAAAAGAGCGGCGTCGCACCCACGGCGGAGCTCACAATCATAAACTTTCTTCTGGTCAGACCCATATGTTTCTTCTCCATGGTCGATTTTTGCTCATCTTTTCTCGGGATATAAAGTGAGGTTGTGCCCTTAGTGCAGCCCCCCACTACAGTTTCGTCCGCGATGTGGTATCACCAGCGTCATCCGGGCGGTTTCTTGTCGCGTCCACATACGCTGCGTTTTGCCAGCCCGTGTGCGGTGACGCCTCGACTACCAGCGAGGATTGAAAGGCGCAAGCCAGGTGTCTCGATTCGCCAGGATCTGGCCAATGTGCTTCCTGGCGTGGCCGAGCGCTCTATCCAGGATCCAGGGGATCGTTTGTAACCCGAAGCTGGCCCCATCTCGATAGGCATTCCACCGCACGGAATTGTGTCACCCCTTTCTCTTTTCCTTGACCCGTCTGCGGCGGACGATACATTACATCCTTTATTCCATTCCAGTCAAATCCTTGCTCTCCCCGTTTTGTGGGTTCGTGTACGGGAACGTCTCGACGCGCAAATGAAGCACCACGCGTTCTAAAACACGCGAAGCTGGATCTCGAGCCGCTTTTCTGCGGAGCTAATTGCCACCTTGACGCAAGCACAGCTCGAATTCAAGAGCGCTACGGGAGCGCTACGGGAGCGCTACGTGCATTTGCGGGAATATCAGCGTCATGGGCCGACGATTGGGACAAGTGATCTATCGCACATTCTGAGAGCCGATTCGGAAATTTGCAGGGTCGGAGCGGACCTCGAATTGGCCATCGACGGGCGCCGTAGGTGCTTAATTCCACACCATCAATAAGTGCCGGTTCTAACCCAGAGACCTGACATACTCCGCTGTGTTTTTGCGGTCAACAGGCTGGTGGTATAGGCAAAGCTGTAGAAATTGCCAGACTCATAAGCCGGGTAAGTATCCGCGTACATAGTATTGGCATCATGACCGCCAACATAAAGTCCAGGTATCGGTTCTAAATTCGTGTTGAGCATTCGGCGGAGAGCTACGCCCTTCTTGATAAGCATCCTTGCGGAGAGTGCAAGAATCAATGATCCGAACTGATCGCAGCAACCGGTTTCCGGGCAAGATCACTCCAAAAGGCGAGCTGAGTCCGGTTGAAATCGGTCTCCCGTTGCTGCCCTCTACTGTCCGTTCCTGCCCTATCTTGCCCTATCTTGACCGTTGAATACTTTGCAGGCTGGTGAAGAAGGCAACCCCGATATGGGCGCAGCAGTAGAAGAACCGGCGCGAAGATGAACGCCACAAGCAGATTCACAGGGCGGGTGAGAGGTATTGCACCCGTACAGTACCTCACATAACTTTACATTCCGCTACGAAGAGTCTAGACTCCGCACCAAGCTGAAAACATGCGAAGAAGCCATCGCTCCACCGAGGCAAGTTCGGTGTGGCGATGTCTTCCGCAAGCTGTGCAAAATCAGTGGGTTTAGGGAGGCGTAACCACTTTAACCGGAATGAGCGTTTCTAAATCAATCGCGTGCAGTAAGGCCAGTGCCCTCGGATCTTGTTGCTTTTTTGTTGTATCGCTTGACAAGCTGCCGCTGTGAAATGACGCCTTGAGATTTTGGGGCGGAGGGTGCATTTCGACAATTCACCTATCGGAGATTGGATGAAAAGGAGAGCTCAAAAATGCAATTCATAGACAACGCAAGCAATCTGATGCGCCGGATCGCGGCATCAGCTGTCCTGTTGTTTGGCCTGTTGGTGGCGCCGTTGCACCTGGCGGCACAGGTTGGAACGGCCGACGTGCTAGGGACGGTGACCGATCAGACCGGCGCGGTGATACCCGGCGCCAAGGTAACACTGACCAACACCGGCACCGGGATCGTAAATAAGACGACCTCCGACGCCAAGGGCGAGTACCTTATTACCCCCCTGCAGAACGGCACGTACTCCCTTCAGGTCGAAGCGCAGGGGTTCAAAAGCTTTAATAAGAATAACTTCGCGGTTTCAACCGGCGAGCGCGTTCGCGTGGATGCCGGTATGCAACCCGGTGCGGTGACCGAGAAAATAGAGGTCACCACAGAAACGGCAGTGCTGCAGACCGACTCGTCGAGCGTGACCTCCAGCATCGAGCCCAAGGCGATGCAGGACATGCCCACCAAAGACCGCAACTTCTATTCCTTGGCCGAAATGCTTCCCGGCATCAACGTGGGCGGCCAGGCGGGCAGCACAGGCGCTGGAAGCGCGACCACGGGTTCCTCGGAGTTCGACCGCCGTCCCGCCTCCACCGTCATGGCCAATGGCCAACTCGACTCGCTCAACAACAACCTGGTGAATGGCTTCGACAACAACGAAGTGGCCTACGGCAACACCGGCGTTCGCCCGACGACGGATGGCATCGAGGAGATGAAGGTGGTAACCACCGATGCCCCGGCAGAATTCGGCCGCGCCGCGGGCGCCGTCATCAACGTGGTCACCAAGAGCGGCACCAACGCCTTCAAAGGCTCGCTCTTCGAGTTCTTGCGCAACCAGAAAACCGACGCCAGGAACTTCTTTGACAATGTTGCCGGAACCACGATAGCTCCCTATCACCAGAACAACTTCGGCGGCAGCCTGGGCGGGCCGATCATCAAGAACAAGACCTTCTTCTTCTTCGGCATCGAAAAAGACATAGTCAACAAGGGTCTGACCCTCACCAACAACGTTCCCACCGATTACGAATGGAAGCAGCTCCACAAGAATGGTCTTTTCGATTACACGGACCATTGCGTGGATCAAAATGGAAACCAACTTGCAAACACTCTGGGGGTGGGCTGCCCCGCAGGCAGCGCTGCAGCCGCACTGTCTGCTACCGGCCCGTGGCCTGCGCCCTTTGGCATGGCTCAGGAGTTCAACAGCAGTCCCACTGCAACGGACGGCAATCAAGGCCTGCATTTTATCGATGAAATGTTTTATCTCTATGCCGACCCGAATATAGCCCCGAACGATATCAATCACTCTTCATTCTCCTATTCGCCGGCGTTGACGGACCGGGTTCTGGATTGGGAGCTCCGCATCGACCATCACTTCACTCCCAACGACACGGTCTTCTTCCGTTTCGCGTACAACCCGGCTTCATCGGTCTTTCCTTCGGAGGAGCCGGTGGTTACAGACGGGCCCTGGGGCAACACGCCCGTCTACCCCGTTGCCAATCCCAACTCCCAGGTCGGCACCAGCACGCAGGACACCGACAATATACAGGCCGACTATGCGCACACGGTGTCATCAAACCTGGTCCTGGACCTCAAGTATGGCCAAAGCCGTTACGCCAGCACCGCCGCCGGACCCAACTTCGGAAAGGGTCTGGGCCTTGTGATGGGGATGCCCGACGCCCTTCCTAAAGGCGCGATAGGCGACGACCTGCCGCTGATCGGCGGACCGACCTTCCCATTCGGCCCTGTGGGCGGACCCAACGAGCAGCCCTTCCACAACGTCGAAGACGCCTACATGTATGGGGTCTCGGCAAGCTATGTCCGCGGTCCGCATGAAATCAAGGTGGGCAGCGGCATGGTCCGGCGCCATGCCTTTGTGGACCAGACCCACAATGCGGCCGGCTTTATGTTTGCCCCCAGCATACTCGGTGCTCTGGGAGGACAAACCGTTTTCTTCAACCGGGAATCCCCGGTCTACAACAACAACTACCGCGACCGCGAATGGAACATTTATGCCCAGGACAACTGGCGCTTAACGAGCAAGCTGACGCTGAACCTCGGCGTCCGTTACGACATCTTCTACCCCTACAGCGACCTGAACGGGTACATGTCCAACTTTGACGCCAGCACTTTGACGGACGGCAAGCCCCAGGATGCGCATAACTTCATTCTCGGCGGCAAGGCCGGAGTGCAGACCTACTACGGCGCCGTTGCTCCGCGTCTCGGCTTCGCCTATTCGCTGGGCCAGGACACGGTGATCCGCGGCGGCTTCGGCATGACCTACATGCCCAATGCCTCTGCGGTTGCTGCTGGACAAAGCATGATCAGCGGCGGCGGGCAGAATCCGCCCTTCTTCTTTAACTACACCGCTATGGGCGGCAGCCTGTCGACGCCCGGAAACAACATTGCGGCCTCGCCCTGGGCTGATACCGTTTCGCCCACGCCATTAACCGGCTGGGGCGATAATAACGCCGTCACCAACCTTACGGCACAGCCTTTCGCTGAGCCGGACCCGCGCTACTATCAAGCCACTTTGGCCGTGCAGCGCCAGATGGGCCCAAATGCCGTCACCCTTCAATATGTGAGCGTGATGGGGCGCGACCTGACGAACGGCATCGACCTGGACCATCCTGACATGCCGGGAGCGGGCGCCACCTCGGCGGCTCCGTACGTTTACACCAATGCGAACGGTGTCAACCCCGGTCAAGGAGCCTTGGCTAATCCCAACGGCGTACTGAACTACGTTATCGGTATCAGTTCAACGACATACAACGGATTCAGTAACTACAACGCCTTGCAGGCGGTTTACGAGCGGCGCTTCTCCAAGGGCTTGAACGTGAGCGCCAACTACACGCTGGCCCATGCTCTCGCTACCGGGGGCGGCTCTGGCGGCACCAGCGCCCCCAACAACAGCAGTCTCTACTATGGCAACACCAGCAACGACATTCGCAACCGCATTGCGCTCACGGCCTCTTACGAGCTGCCATTCGGCAAGTCGCTGCACGGCGCGCTTGGCCAAATCGTCAAAGGTTGGCAGTTCAACACCGTTACCCAGTGGCAGACGGGCGCCGCCTTTGGGCTTGGGGGCGGCGGGAACTGCATCAATACATCCTATCCCGGTGGTGGTCCTGGGAACCCTCAAGGAACGCCTACCATTGTTGACCCGCGCTGTCCCTCCAATATTGAATCCGGGGCGCCTGGACCGCCCGGGACACCAGGCGACACCTTTGGCAGCGGCACCGGCTACACGCTGCAGGCCGGCTCAACCAACTACTTCGCGGACCGCGTACCCGGAAAGAAGTTCTTTACGCATGGCACGAACGTCTTCACCAGCAACGCCAGCACCGGGCTCGACTATACTGCCCTCGCTCCGCCGACTCCCGGCACGGACGGCAACATCGGCATCAACCCGTTCTATGGTCCTCACTTCCGCAACGCCGATGTTTCACTTCTCAAAACCTTCCAAGTGACCGAAAAAATCGGCCTGCAATTCCGCGCCGAGGTTTTCAACATCTCCAACACTCCCAACTTCACGCAGGGCCTCAACCCTACAGTCCAAGGCTGGAATGGCACCTATGCAACCGGCTTTTCGGCATCCCCCGCGGCGAACCTTGGGGTGATTACCGACACCGCCGGGTTCTCGACTCCGCGCGAGATGCAATTCGCGCTGAAACTGCAATTCTGAGAACAACTCGGAGGGCCTGCCTAAACAGGCATAACTCATGAAGGTTGGAGCCTGCGCGTTTTTGGTAGTCGATCAAAGACGCGCAGCCTCCGCCTTTCAAGCCTTTCTGGTTGTCTAGGCGTCACCGCGCACAGGCCGACAAAACGGAACATGTACATGTACTTGATAAGAAATCGCACGGATGATGTTAGAACCCGTCCGATAAATGGCTTCGCACATTCGCAAGTCGTTTGAAGTCAATGCATGCAGGCACTTATCGGACCTGCTCTATTGTTCCGGGATATGCAATTAAAGAGCCGGCTTTGGACCCAACTCTCTTTCTTGTTCGAGGAGGCAGGATGAAAAAGAAGTGGCCAGGACGATGTGAGTTGAATTTCTTAATGCTGCTCGTCACGTTGGGAGCCTTTGCGTTGGCCGCCTTTGGGCAACAAGCGAGCAGCGATAAGGCAGGGCGGACAGACAAGAATTATGCACCGACAAGCATGGTGAAGGAAGTTGACCTTGGACTGGGTACCGGGGTCATTTTCGACCGATACTATAAGCGCATCCATGGCCCCGCAGTGGTGCGCATATCGGGGCCCTGGCTACGCAGGTATGTGTCTTATCAGCCCTATGCACTGCCTGCCGATATGCCCGCCGGAACGGCAGAACGATTTGGCGTCACCACCGGGCGCTATGCCGAGCTTTGGTTCGACAGCATCCAAGAATTCGCGGGAAAGGAGGAACGCACCGGGTTCGGTTCTCCGCCCGGGGACAAATCCGAAGGCTTGGCTCCTCCTAGTCAATACGCAAATCTGCTTCTACCTGCTCTGCCTACCGAGGAATACGTGGACAAGGAGCCCGATCCCGACCAGACCGCGATTCTGCGCTGGGTCACTGTAATTAGGTATCCGGATAACGTCTCCGTGGAAGAAGGCGACAAGTGGTTTCTAGAGGTGCATGCCAAAGAGGCCGCACAGCAACCCGGCCTTCTGCGTTTTGAAAGCACTCGCTGCCTGGCGCGTCCGACCAATATGCATCCTATGATGGGTGCGAATGGAGTCGTCATCCCCGATCCCGTTTCAAAGTGGATACGGGTGAACGAATACTGGTACCACGACTTCGCTGCTTGGCGCAAGGCAGTCCTGGATTCTCCACCGCCCTATACCAAACCTCCCTGGGGCGGAGAATATCCTTTCGTAATTATGGAAAGCGCATTTATCGATTACCAGCCTGATATCGATTTTCTGAAGGGGAACTATCAAATTCCGTAGTCGGGCGTACAGCAGATGAGGTGAGGTGCTGCAAGGTACAGTGCCGCACATAAGCAGCTTGTAGTGGGCACTGTGCTGAGGCAACAACCCCGCTTCATACCAAAGAAAGAAGAAAGGAAGAATCGGACCATGGCCGAAAAGCATTTGGGCATTACTCGAAGAAACTTTGTGGTTGCAACTTCCGTTGCGGCTACGACGCCGCTCCTTTTGGCCCCCAAAGGACTGTTTCCCGAAGTAAAGAAGGCCCGCCAGGGCAAGCTTTATTTCATAACCGGCGAGTGCGTCGGCTGCCAGACGTGCAGAACGCTTTGTCCCGGCAAGGCGATCAACTTCGGCGATTGCCGCAACGAGATCGATCAAGAGAAATGCATTCATTGCGGCACCTGCTATAACGCGTGTCCCGTCTCGGCGATTTCGGAGACAGACTGAGCCTCAATAAGTATTCGAAGAAGGGAGATTTCAATGGCCACGAAAGTCATGGAATGTGATCTGGTAATTCTTGGTGCGGGTGGAGTAGGCATGGTTGCCGCAGTGAAGGCGGCGGAAGACAGCGGGAAGAAAGTGATCGTCCTGGAGAAAGCAAAAAAGCTGGGCGGAGGCGCCATGTTCATGCATGCGTTTCCCATCAGGGACTCCAAATGGCAAAAGGACGCGGGGGAAACCGTCAGCAACCCGCCGGACTTGAGCGGGCAGTTTTTCGATTGGCTTGTATCCAAGGGCGGGGCGGAAGAATATTGGAAGGTTTATAAGCCCACCGATGTAGGAAGCGGTTTCTTTGGAACCGTTCATATGTTCAAGCGCACGGCCTTCTACAAAGACTTGCCCGACGTCTCGATCGGGCCCGGCGGGACGGGAACCTACATCATCGACAAAATGCGCGAAAGCTGCGACAAGATGGGGATTCCTGTGATTACCCAGGCCCGGGGCAAGAAACTTCTCGTAGGACCGGAGGGCAAAGTGACGGGCGTTGTGGCCGATACGCCGGACGGGGAGCTGCAGGTAAACTCCAAAGCGGTCTTCATCGCCACGGGAGGATTTGGCGGCGACTACAAGAGATTGCAAAAGCTCTTTCCTGTCGATTTCAACAATGAGCCCCTCATGTGCCTGTGCCCGCGCAGCAACACGGGCGACGGCATCGACATGGCGCAGGCCATCGGCGCGCATGTTGACCTGGAAAATGTCGGCGTCTCGTTTGCCGGGGGTGTGCATCATCCTTATAACTACTCCATCTTTTGCATGATCCTGAACAAGAACAATATGAAGACGCGCCCGGAATTGTTGCTCGTCAAGCTCGATGGCGAACGCTGGAGTTGGCCTGTGAGCACCGGCGGCCAGCAAGACGGATTCGACGCTTCAAAGCACGCGGCTGCTCCCACCTCTTCCGCAGGCAAGTCCCAGGGCGGTGGTGGAATCCCGAAATACTCGCCCAGTCCCGTCTCCAGCCTGCCCGGCGGCGCGTTCTACGCCGTCCTGGATCAGCACATCGCCGGCATCCTCGGCGAAAAGGTGCTCGCAGACGAATTCGACGAGCGGGCGTTCCCATTTCACCGGAAATGGCAGCAAGATCTGGACTACGAGGCGTCGATCGACGACAGCAAGGTGAGCCATGGCAACCATGTCAAGAAAGCCGACACGCTGGAAGAACTGGCGCTCAAGATGAACGTCGATCCGAAAGTGTTCATGGCGACAGTCAATCGATATAACAAGCTTTGCGACGAGGGAAAAGACGCGGATTTCGGGAAGGATCCCTCTGCCTTGATTCCGCTTCGCAATCCTCCCTACTACGCTCTCTACGCCCACCGTTTTTCGCAGATGACGAGAGGCGGAATCATCACCAACGGGAACATGGAAGTGCTGGACACCAAGGGCAACCCCATTCCGGGCTTGTATGCCGCCGGCTGCGATGCTACCAGCCAGGGCGGCCCCATGGCACGTGCCCAGGTTCAGGGCTGGTACGGCGGAACCGTGATCGCCAAGTACCTGAAGAGCCTCGGATAGGCGCCTGGGATCACTTACGGGCCACACGGCAGGGTTTCTACGGAACGGCGGATCGCCGTGAAGCCGTGGATACCCTGTCGGAACTTTTTAGAGGAAACGACGGAGGGTCGATATGGATTCGAATGGGCAAAACATAGCCAGAAGGCAATTCATGATGCTAGGTTCTGCGGCGATCGCTTCGCCGTGGCTATTACACTCCGCCGTTTCGGCGGCTGTGGAAAGACCCGCCGATGCCAAGACTGCGTTCAAGATCATTTCCGAACGTTGTATCAACTGCGTTGGCTGTGTGGTGTTCTGTCCGCAAAAAGCCATAAGGTATGGGGGAAATCAGGCTTTTCGGATTGATCCTGAAAAGTGCATCGGGTGTGGGACATGTCTGCAATATTGCAACAGCGACGCCATCGTGGACCCCAGCAAGGTTGAACCGGAGGTCAAGCTTCACGCCTTAAGAACGCTGGACTGTGACCTATGTGTGATCGGCGGCGGCCCTGGCACTACCGCAGCGGTGAGAGCCGCTCAAGCCGGCAAGAAAGTCGTCATTTTGGAAAAAGGCCCCCAGTTGGGCGGCTGTGGGTGGCATGCGATGGGCTTGTTTACCAGAGGATCCAAAGCTCATTTGGCCACAGGCGCGCGGGACAACCGGGAAGAAGTTGTCAAGGAGCTCACGGAGAGGTATCAGGGCAGAGTCGATCCGGACATGCTCCGAAAAGCGATTTTTTCCAACGGTCCGTTCTTTGATTGGTTGACGGAATTCAAGGAAGCACAGGGCCGCTTCAAATTCGCCACTGGAATGGGCGCGATGGCCCTGGAGGGACCTGTGGCAGCAGCCGACGCTGTACCCGGCGGCAGGGTTGGCGCAGGCCGGATCGTTATGGAGACCCTCCGGGCTGCCTGCAAGAATCTCGGCGTTACGGTACTTACACATCACAGGGCGGTTGAAATCGTGACTTCGAAAGGCGCCGTCAGCTATGTGATGGCGGAGGACCCCGGCGGCCAGACTCGCGTGAACTGCAAAGCATGTCTAATCTCTACGGGCGGCTTCCAGTCCAATATTGAGATGATCAGAGAGTACGCTCCTCTGTTCGGGGACATGCGCCTTGGCCACAACGCCCATGGACTGCCGGAAAACACCGGCGACGGCATGGCTCTGGCTAAAATGGCTGGCGCGCACATCGATCGGGATGCCGCTCGTTTCGACTATCTTATCCAGATACCTTCCCCGATGTCTGCGTTCCTGGATGCCCACTGCAAGATAGACGAGATGAAGGTATCGCTCCTGGGGAAGCGTTTTGCGAATGAGGCAGGCGGCGGCGGAATGGGAATGATCAGTGAAGCGTCGATTATTGCCCAGCCGCAAGGTGTAACGTATTCCATTTCGGACCAGCCGCTCTGGGATGAAAGGAACAAGGCGGAACTCGAAAGGGATAAGGGCAAGGTCGATCCCTATCAATTCACAGCGGACATGATGGATGAGATCGACGACCTCCTGCAGGCTCCTGACCAGCCGCTTATCCGGGCGAATACGCTGGAGGAACTGGCCAATCAGATGGGGTTTGCAGATCCCAGAATCTTTGTTGCCACCGTGAAGAGGTACAACCAGTTCTGCGCAAAGGGCGAAGACACTGACTTTGGCAAACCGGCAAAGAACCTCCATGCCATCAACACTCCGCCCTTCTATGCGGTGCGCAATATGGTCCACCCTCACGGCGGTTGCTGCGGCGTGGCCGTCAACGCCAAAATGGAGGTCAAAGCTGCAAATGGAGGAGTGGTGCCCGGCCTCTACGGGTCAGGTGACGTGGTAACTCCTTCCCTCGGCACCCATTTCATGGTCCTTCACGACCTGACTTGGGCTTTAACGGGTGCTTATATGGCTTCGGACAGTATCCTGGAATATTTGAAAACGAAAGCCTAATGGTTGGTAAACAGCCCCGCGCGTAGCCTGGTATTTCGTTCTGGGAAGCTTTGCAGTTCTGCAGTCATACCTGGCGAGGGAGCGGTGATCTCGGAGAACCCGTCGGGGTTGGTGGCAGGTGGAGTAAGTTACAACAAAAGTACCGTTGCGCTTTCCGTGCAAAGGAACTTCCAGTTTGCGCTCAAGCTGCTGTTCTGATTGCGCGGCAGAATGGCCAGGCACAACTATCGGTTAACAAAAGAGGATGTTGCAGATGAGCCGCGCGGGGTTAAGGGAAAAGCCCCCGCCGGCTGATCTGGTAAGTGCATTGCGAATTCAAGACAGGAGAATGGAATGAAACTGTTGACAGCTGTAATGGGACTCGTCGCGGTGCTGGGAGTTTCCAGCGCCTTTGCTGCGGAGAAGAGGCCGGAAATTTCCGATGCCACGCGCGCGGTCGATATTCAGGCCGTCGCCAACGTGATGGGCCGGCACGCGTACTATCACGGAGTGGGCAAGAATTGCGATGAGTTGGATGCGATCTGGGCAAAGCATCCACCTACGCCAAACACATTCACGAATCCAGCCGGCGCATGGACCGGAGAGCACATTCGCTCTTCGTACTGCGAAATGAACACTGTGAACCAGAAGAAGGATCTCGACGCGCTGCGCAAGATCTATCCCGAAGTGCCGGACACGGCCGCGAGCCTGGGAGCCGGCATGTTTCTGATTCACACCTTGACCACGCCCATTATCGAAATCGCCGGAGACGGCAAGACAGCCAAGGGCATGTGGTACTCTCCCGGCATCATGATCGGCCCGATTAACGGCACGAACGGCGGTCCGGGCGGCATTTACTTCTATGAGAAGTACGGCGTGGACTTCATCAAGGAAGAAGACGGCTGGAAGATCTGGCACATCCAGATGTTCTACGACTATACCGGCCCACTCGATCACGGGGTGGCGACAATCCCCGTCAAAGAGAAGGTGAAGAAGGAAGCCGGCGAGACGGAGTCAGTGGATCCGCGCATGAAACAGGACAAGGCGAATCCCAATCCCTATCAGGAGTGGAGCCCGACCCGGATCCCGGTGATGACCCCGACTCCTGCGCCGTACTACACCTTCAGCGAGACCTTCAGCTACTGAAGAGCGAGCGTTCACCGCATGCGCGGCAAAGCACTCCTCTCGCTGTTTTTGACCTATGAACTCGTCCGATGGCGGCGTTTCGCACTCCCATGGTGCAAACGCCCCATCAGCGCCACGCTGGGGATCGTCAACGGCACGCTCAATTGCGCCGCCAGCAGCAGAATGAACGACGGTTTCAATCGAGAGGAAAGAAGCATGCCTGAGAATGAAAATGAGTCAGCAACACGCTTTGATCGCCGCAATCTTCTAAAGAGTGTTGCGGCGACCGGCGCCATTGCCACCATCGCTGCTGCGCGCCCGGCGGCAGCACTTCCGGTTCCCGAGAAGAAGGCAACAGCCAAATCATGGAGAGACAAGCCTGATCCCATTGACGAGAGCCTCATATCTGATGGCGGAACCTACGACATTGTTGTAGTAGGCGGCGGCACCGCCGGCCTGCTATGCGCACGCGTAGCGGCCTCGAAAGGCTCTTCTGTGGCCGTGATCGAGAATCAGCCGGAAAGCAAATATGACTGGGCGGGCACAGAGGTTGGAACCGTCAATTCCAAGTGGGCGATGGTTCACGGCGCGCCCAGGATCGACGAGGACGATTTCATTCGAGAGATGGCCAGACGCAACGTGATCCGCCATAATCCCAGGCGGGCGGCCGACTTCGCGAAAAACAGCGGCAGAGTTCTCGACTGGGTCATCAAGGTCATGAGCAAAGAGTGGCTCGCCGAAACCTCGCACATCATGAGCTGTCCGCCGCCTCCGTCGCGCATCACAGAAGTATCCGGATGGAAGTTCTATCACGGTTCCACAATATTCCGGAAGATGACTGACGATAATGGCACATTCCGGTGGAAGGAAATGATGAGAATCCACCATCGGAATGCCATGGCCGACGGCGCCAAATGGTTTTTCGCCCACCATGCCGAAATATGCGACGTCGACAACTCGGGCGCGGTAACCGGAGTTGTCGCCAAGAAGGCAGACGGCGCCTATGTCCGGTTCAAGGCGCGCAAAGCTGTGGCGCTCTGTGCCGGCGATTTTTCCGGCAACAAGGAAATGGTCACCGATATTCTCGACCAACTTCGTTGGGAAGCCGAAGCGAAAGGTGATCTCAATCTTATTGGGACCAGCTTTCCCAGCTCCATTACCCGCGATGGCTCCAGCATCAAGCTGGGCTTGTGGGCGGGCGGCCATGTCGAGATTGGCCCTCATTCCTCGATGGTGATCACCGGCGATCCCGGCACAGGAGTGTGGCATTTGCAATTGGACGAGAATGGCGAACGCTTTTGCGACGAGGCCGCCGGGACTGCGCTGCAGCGGCCAAAAGATGGGATCACCGTCACTCTGCAGGATGCGAACTGGCAGAAGGTTCTCGAGATGATGCCGCCCCGTCACGCTGCGACGGATACCGCGCACACCATCAACTGGCCGAAAAGGCTCCATCATCTCGACGGCGTAAAGCCCGGCCCCGCGCCTCAAAACATGGAACTGCTTACCGTACCGGGCAAAGGAAATGTCTATTGCGCAAATACGGTGGAGGAACTCATCGGCTACCTGGATTGCTATCGGCCTGAGACCAAGCAAAAGGCGTTGGCCTCGATCGCGCGTTACAAAGAGCTGTGCGAGAAGGGATCCGATGACGACTTCGGCAAAGGCGCCGTTATTCTGAAAGCGACCGCTCTCAAAGATCCGCCCTTCTACGCCATCGTCACCAGTGCGTCCACAGACCCGATGGCCGGCGAAAAGATATCGCCTGGCTTAGTGGCCCCCACGGGTCTCGACACCGATGCGGACGGGCATGTGCTCAATTCGCAGTTCAAGCCCATCAAGGGCCTGTTTGCAGCGGGCAACAACGCCGGAGGGCGCTTTATCGTCGCATATCAAAGTCCCATGGCAGGCATCAGCCTCGGGATGGCAATGACGGACGGTTATTTGCTCGGAGAGAGGCTGGCCGCACTTTAGGATGGGACGACGTTGTGCGCCGGCAAAACTCCGTCTGGCCGCGAAAAGAAGGAAGTTGAACGGACTACTGATCACGCTAGGGGGGATTGCCCTTCCCCGTTCTTCCATTAGACGACTCAGGTGCTGAGTGTCGAAAACGAAAGGAAAAACAATATGGAGCGATCGAGCGCAAAGCAAGCAAAGCAGATTAGTCGTCGCGGTTTCTTGAGGGCTGCTACGGTTTCAACCGCCGCCACTATGACTGCTATATCGCCGGGGACAGGCTTGAGTCTGGCGGAAGACACCGCGAGCAAAGACTCTGCCACAAGCTGGAAGACACCTCCGGGCGCGATACCGGACGCGAAGATTACGAAAAGGATAGAGGCTGATGTTGTGATTCTCGGCGGGGGAACTGCCGGAGTCGCGGCAGCTCGCTCGGCCTCCGAAGCCGGCGCCTCGGTCGTAGTGGTCGAAAGACAGACTGAAGACAAATACGCCTTTATTGGCAATGAGATTGGAGCGGTGAATTCTAAGTTTTCCCTGGATGCAGGCGCTGAACGGATCGATCCACAAGAGTTTTACGATCAATGGCAGCGGCGAATGGGAAATCGGACCAATCCGCTGCTGGTGAAGCAGTATGTCTACCAAAGCGGTGCAGCCTGTGATTGGTTGTTCGACTTGATACCTGCCGATCTTAAGAAAACTGTTGGGGTATTCGGTCTCCCAAGCCCCAAACACTATGCCGGTTCAATAAATGGCATTAAGACCTGGGCTGGAACGATCATGTTTTACGGCAAAGGGACTGGGTTGGACTGATGCGATGAAATTGGTCGCGGCCAAGGCCAAGAGCCAGGGCGCTCGGTTCTATTTCGGAACCTCTGCTCAGCAACTCGTCAAGGATGGGAATCGGGTAACTGGCGCTATCGCCAGAGATGAGAACGGGGACTACATCAAATTCACCGCAAGAAAAGGCGTATTGCTTTCGTGCGGGGACTTCAGCGGCAACAAGGAGATGATTGCCGATCTCATGCCGGAGCATCTCGACCCCAGGTTGCAACTGGAAAAGTTCCGAGGCGCTGACAGACACGGAGACGGCCATAAGATGGGGGCGTGGGCAGGAGGGCGCATGGAGACGGGACCGCGCGCGATGATGAACATCATCGATATGGTGGTCCTCGCCGGCGCCCTGGGAAAAACAGCTTTCCTCAGAATGAATAGGGAAGGAAAGCGTTATACCAACGAAGCTTCCTGGGCATCTATAGCGCAAGGCTTTCGACAGCCCAAGGGATTGCTTTGCGCGGTGTGGGATGCCAATTGGCGCGAAGAGTTGGAATATCAGCCCATGGACCACGGGAATATCACGCTACTGCCCAAGACTGTAGAGCGCCTGGAGAAGGAATTTAACGCATTAGTTGGCACGGGCTCCAAAGGCGGGATCGTCCATGGCACAGTTGGGGGCGATATCGGCATGCCGTCGAAACACTATTGCGCGGACACACTGGACCAGCTCGCAGATTACCTGGGATATAAGGACCAGACAAAGAAAAACTTCCTGGCAACCGTCGAGCGCTACAACGAACTCGTGAAGAAGGGCGTCGACGAGGACTTCGACAAAGATCCAAGCCTTTTGCGCCCCATCGTCAAGCCTCCATTCTTTGCCAGCATCTCGAGCACAGACGGCATGCCGACAGGCGCAATGGTGACCCTGGCCGGATTGGTAATCGACGAAAATCAGAGGGTTCTTGACGAAAACGATGATCCCATCCCAGGACTGTTCGCAACCGGGAATTGCTCTGGCGGGCGATATTCGGCCGACTATATAACTCCCATGAGCGGCAACAGCATTGGTTGGGCATTCACTATGGGGCGTATCGCAGGGAAATATATTGCGGAATCAAGCTCATCCTAGAGGAGCTCCACTGGGCTGGCACCGGCCGGTTTGATGCCGCGATTTACGCACTTGCAAGCGGCATCCCGATACGTTTTTGGAATGCTCCTTCGGCGCACGGGCAAAGCCGCTCATGCGGTATTCCGTTGCCGCATCGGTCTACAGAGCGACAATAAAATAAATAACTTACGGCGACATCGATCGCTACCGTGATCGTGCACCCACCTCTGGTGATACTTACGGTGATACTTTGTTCCGGAGTCAAGTTCGGGGACAAAAATGCCAAGGAAGAGCGACAGCCAACCGACACTGCAGTAGCGCGACATGGGGAAGTGTCAGTCCGTTAGAGCTTGTCGCATTCAGAACAAACCGAATTTTGCCGCAGTCGCGTCACCGACGGGCCTTGGCCGCCGGCGCCGCGAGGGCCTGGGGAGTGAAAACCGACGCGTCGAGAGGAAGGTTGAACTCGACCTTTTCAATGGAAAGCACGGTGCGCGTGCCCTCGGCCGGAGTGCTCATCTCTGTTTGCCGCGCACCCCAGACGCCGTTGGCACGGCGCAGGCCGGTGGCGTGCAGCGTACGCACCAGAGCGCCGGAGGAGTCGAACATCTGCGCGTAGACGATGACCGGAGCGTCCTGCGCGATCCAATCATAAATGTATCCGTACTGAGAACGGTCGGCGCTGACGGGTTGTGCCTCGATCTTGTAGGTTTTCCGCCCGTCGATGCTCTCCTGATCGCCGATCAGGCGGTAGGAGAAATCATCCAAAGCGCGCTCGTCGATCTCTTCGTAACTGAAATCGGTTCCGAGAAAACGGCTGGAGCGCTCCTGCGCCGCTACGCTGCGCACGCGTCCCGAAGCCGGCGTGTAAATGTACTGCTCGGCAGCAAGGCCCGGCTGTTGAATGGAGAGCAGAGCCACGCCGCGAACTTCTTCCGGCGCCGTGAAGACGGCCAGCATTCGGCTTTTCTCGCCGTCGTTCAAGCGGCGGTATTGAAACTCCTTTTTCTTTTCGCGGCCCTGGCGGTCGAAGACCTCGAAGGAGGCGTTCATCTCCATGGAGCGGCTGGCGGTCTGCTCGTAGACGTTTCGCATGATCTCGCGCGCTTGGGGCTGCTGTGCGGCGCAAAAGCGCGCAGAGAGGACGATCAGCGGAGTGCAGAGAGCGAATGCGGCAAGAGCGCTTTTGGAAGGAAGAAAAAGGTTATTCATAACCGATTGCCTCGATGACCTCCTGTTGCATGGCGTGGCGGGCGGGAATCCAGGCGGCCACCAGCGCCACCGCCGAGACAGCGGGGAAGGAAATCGCCACCATGGCCCAGGGAAAGGAAAAAGGGATCTCATAACCGGCGAGCACCGTGGAAACCGTGTGCGACTGATATTGAATGTGGAAGATGGCCGCCAAAGCGCCGGCCAGCACGCCCACTACGGAGATGGCGACGGCTTCCAGCAGCACCATCTTGCGCACTTGCCAGCGATAGCCTCCAACAGCGCGCACAATGGCGAACTCGCGGCGGCGCTCGGCCACGGAGACGACGAGCGTATTCGCAATGCCAACCACGGCGACCAGAACCGCTACCGCCAACTGAATGTAATCCAGCAGAAAGAAATTGTCGACCAGGCTGTCGATCCAGCGGTGGAACTCGGCGTTGGTATAGATCAGCGCGTGCTCGTTTCCGGCCGTCAACGCCTGGATCATGGTTTTGGCGGCGGCAGCTTGCTGGCCGGGCCGGAGAGTAACGTCGATGAAGTCGACCGCGTCGTCTTTCCAATATTGTTTGTAGAGCGCGCGATCCATGAATATGGCGCCTTTATCGGAGCGGTAGTCCTCGACGATTCCCACGACGGGCAGATCGAGCGCGCCGTTGGGGCTGTCCAACTGCAAATGCTGGCCCACGCGGCAACGCCAGCGGGCTGCGAAGTTCCTGGAGACGAGCAGGCCCTTTCCGCGCGGCATGAGATCGAGGGCCTGCCTGCGATCGCCGCCCTCAACAGCTTCGGAGGCCCGGCTGAGAAAGCCATCCATCTCCATGGAAATCAAGGCGACGATATCGCCCCGGTAGGGGATAAAAGTGAATCGCACATTCTGGACGGTCTTCACCCCGGGCAGCGCGGCGATAGAGCGGCCCAGGCCCTCACTGAAGTGATAGGAGGTGGAGCGGAGCAGCGATGAGGTGGCTACAACCAGATCGGAATTCAGCATCCGGCCGGTCCAGCGGTCGATCATCTGCTTGAAGCTTTGGATATAGGCGGCCGTGGAGAAGACGAACATCATTCCCACCATCAAGGCGCCGATGGTGGCCGAACTGCGCCGCGGCGCCTGAATCATGGCATCGGCGGCTAATGCGCCTTCGGGGCCTCCCGCCAGTGCCATCAGACGCCGGATCAACCGGGCGGCAACGCTTACGAGGATCGGCAGCAAAACGGTGATGCCGGCCAGGATGAAAAAGACGTAATAGAGCTGATTCGTTTCGCCTACCCCGGAGGGTGTGATCGCGGTCAGCAGGAAACAAAGCGCCACCAGCGCAACGCCAATGACCGGCCGCTGCCATCGGAACGTCGATTCGCGCGACTGAATTTCGATATTGCGCAGAGCCTGGATGGGATCGAGCCGGGAGGCTCGGCGGGACGGCAGCCAGGCGCCCACCAGCGATGCCACCATACCCAGCGAAAGGGCGATTGCAGCGAGGCGCAGATCGAAGTGAATCTCGACCGAAGTCGAGACCGTGCCGTAGACCGAGGCTGCGATCGAGCCCATGATGCGGCTAACCGCGGACGCAATTCCATAGCCCGCCGCGAGGCCTGCGCAGGAGCCGACCAGCCCGATCAGCAGCGCCTCGCCAAGAAACATCGCTTGAATGCCGGCGCGGCCGACGCCCAGCGAACGCAGCACGCCGATCTCTTTCCACCGCTGATCGACGGCGATCGTAAAGGAATTGAGGATAATGTACACGCCCACCAGCAGCGCGGTGAAGCTTGTCATCAGCATCAACAGGCGCATGGCCGTTACGGCGTTTTCGAGCGCCTGGCCCCGAGTCTGCGGGCGTTCGACCTCCATGCCGGCGGGGAGCCGCGCGCGTAGCCGCCGCTGCATTTCGCTCACAGCAACCGTGGGAGCGCTCATCAGGTCGATGCGATCGAAGTTATGGCCGCGGCCGAAGACAGCCTGCGCGGAGTACACATCCATCACTGCGATATTGCCGCCGAAAACCGAGCCCATGCCCTGCGGCTGGAAGAAGCCCTGCACGACAAAGTTCCTTTTCCCATCCGCGGTGAATAGCGGCAATTCGTCGCCGATGCGCAATCCATGGCGATCGGCGAAGGCGTGCGAGAGCAGGATCGAATTCGGTTGCGCCAAGTACATCAACGGGTCATCGATCACCGTTTTCGAGCGGTCGAACTCGTATTCGCGGAGCTGCCGATCGCCGGTTTCATCCACGCCCATAATCAGCAGCGCGCCCTCATCGGCGAAACTCGTATGCGCGGTGACTTCGATGACCGGCTCGGCAAGTTGAACGCCGGGCGTGGAGCGCACTGTATCCAGCAACTCTTCGGGAAAACCCGTTTCGCCGGCCGTGACCTGTAACGTAGATTTTCCCGCCAGCCGCTCGACAGTGAGAGCCAGCGAGTCGAGCAGGGCGCGGTTGGCCGTGCTGACGGCGAAGTACGCAGCGACGCCCAGCGCAATGCCCAGGGCTGTCATGATCACGCGCAGACGATGCAAGCGACATTGGCGGGCGGAGACCTGAGCCAGCGCTCCGATCATGCCTGTGGCTCCTGGCCGGCGCTGTGGGCGTCCACGATGCGCCCATCGCGCAAGGTCACCACTCGTCCGCAGAAGCAGGCCACTTCGCTGCTGTGGGTGACCAGCAAGAGTGTGCTGCCGGTTTCGCTCTGCAGCGAGTCGAGCAGTTCCAGAATCTCCCGGCCGGTAACGGAATCCAGATTGCCCGTCGGCTCATCGCCCAGAAGCAGCGGCGGCCGAAAGACAAGCGCGCGGGCGACCGCCACACGTTGGCGCTCGCCGCCGGAGATTTCGTCGGGGCGGTGATTACGGCGATGTGCGAGGCCGACGCGTTCGAGCATGGCGGCCCCGCGGGCTTCGGCCTCTCTGCGCGGAATTCTCTGCAAGCGCAGTGGCAGGGCAATATTCTCCAAAGCGGTCAGGGTAGGAAGCAGGTTGAAGGTCTGGAAGATCATGCCGATCTTCTCGCGCCGCAACCTCGTGCGCGCATCGTCGTCCAAATGCGCCAGCTCCTGGCCGGCGACCGTTACGGAGCCGGCGGAAGGACGGTCCAGCCCGCAGATCAGATGCAACAGGGTGGACTTGCCCGAGCCCGAAGGCCCCATAATCGCCACGCGCTCTCCGGCAGATACGCTTAAATTGACGTTGCTGACGGCATGAACGCCGTTTCCGTAACTTCGAGAAACCCCGGTCAACCGGATCAACTTACCGATCTCCTTCCATGGAAGATACAGGCGCAGTTGCGATCATCTTATCCGCAAGCGCCAATGCAGCGTTGAACTGCTCTGCCAGAGCGTTGACCTGCGGCCTGCTCATCACGTCAAAATGCCGGCCTTGGATCCGCGCGTGCGTAAAGCAACCTCGGGTGATATTGGGGCGGATCTTCTCCAGATTTCCATGGGCGGTGATCCGGGATTCGTCTCCCTGCCAGGACCACACTGGCGCCTTGGGGGCTTCGATATGGCCTTCTCGGATCAGAATCGTGTGGCGAATCATGCGGCGGAAGATTTCGCGCAGACCGGAGGCGCTTCCTTTTTCTTCGCCGGGACGAACTCCACGCGGAGCCAGCCACTGGGTGATCAGGTCCAATTGTTCCTCTTCGCCGGAAGCGGCCATGAGGCTCCTGGCCAGCTCCAATGCCGCATCCTCTCGATCTTTCGCGGAATCAGCCGGCGCATCGGCCTGTTCCCCTGTGACAGCCCCAATAACCTCCTGGAACAAAGCCTGGAGAACTCTCTCGCGAGGACACTCCCGGTCCAGCGCCACAAACGGCGCTTCGATGGCGCCCACCAAGGCGACCACACGCCCGCGCTGCTCCAGTTCGCGGGCTGCAGCCAGGGCAAAGATGCTTCCCGCCGAAAATCCGGCGAGGCGGAGCGGCCCATGCGGCTGGATCGACGAGACGATCTCCGCATAGCCGCCGGCCAGATCGCCGAGCGTCTTCCACTCGTCTTTCGATCCGGCCAACATGCGCGATCGTATGCCGCAGACTTTGAACTCCGTGGGGAGCAGCGCCGCAAGCTCGTAATAAATCTCGATTCCTCCGCCTACTGGATGAATGAAGAAGATCATGCGGTCTTCCCTGCCGGAGCGCAACACAACGGCCTGGTCCACACCGGCCGTCGCGACCACGCTTCCAGCTTCCGCCTCTTTTGGCGCGGTCCTCGAAGAGCCGATTCCGCAGCTCTCCAGAACCATCGAGACGAGGCTCTCGATGGTGGAATTGGAAGAGATGGTGCTGGTGGGCAGGGAAACCCCGAAGCTGTCTTCCAGCCGGTTGATCATCTCGAATGCCATCAGCGAGTCCAGCCCCATCTCGTTAAGCGGACGGCGGACTTCGAGCTTCGCGGCGCCGATGCGCAGGATCTCCGCCACGACCTTGCGAATCAGCTCCGCGGCTACATCGGATTGCTGGGCGGGCGACGCGGCTCGAAGCAGCGCCCGGAAGTCTTTGCTATCGCCCGGCGCGCAGGCGGCCGGTGCGGCCACCTCAGAGAACCGCGGAGAAGCAGGAACGCTCAGCGTGGGGCCGATCGCCTTTCGCCAATCCATCCGTGCAAAGCCGATCTGCGTCACATCGCTCTGCATGAGGCGCCCTAGCATTTCGAGGGCTTGCGCGGGCGCAAGGCCTTCTATGCCCAGAGCGTTCAGATGATCGGCCACGGCGAGATGGCGGGCCAAAAAACCGACTTCCTTCAGGGCGCCCCAGTTCACCGCCAGAGCCGGAAGGCCTAGCGCGCGCCGATGATGGGCGAGCGCATCAAGAAAACAATTGGCCGCGACGTAGTTGGCCTGGCCCGGCGTACCGACCAGCGATGCCACCGAAGAAAAAAGGACAAAATGCTCCAAAGACAGATTGCGGGTGGCCTGATGGAGATTCCAGGCGCCAGCCGCCTTCGGCTCGAGCACACGCGTGATTCTTTCAGGGGTCAACTGCGCCAGAATGCCGTCGTCCAGCACCATGGCCGCATGGAAGACGCCGCGCAAAGGCGCCTCGCCGGCCGCAATCGCGCGCATCAACCGCGCGACCTGGAACTCATCGGCCAAATCGGCCTTGACCACCTTCACCTGAGCACCCTTGCGGCGCAAAGCGGCCACGGCGCGCCTCTTCTCGGGCGTGGCTGCTCCGCTGCGGCTGACCAGCACCAGGTTTCTGGCTCCCCGCGAAATCAACCAGCCAGCCACCGCGAGGCCGAAGCCGCCCAGACCGCCAGAGATCAGATAAGAGGCCTTGGGCGAGATTCGAATCGGTTCCTGTGGCAGCTTGCGCACCGCGGCGATGCGATCGTTATTGGCGCTCAACACAATCTTGCCGGTATGCCTGGCCTGCGCCATCCGGCGAAAGGCCTCGGCGGCCTGGCTGAAGGGAAGTGTGCCATGCGCAAGAGGCTGCAGGGATCCTTTGTGGATGCGCTTCAAGATGCCGCTCAGAAGTTTCTGAACCTCGCCGGGAGAGCCGGCCAGGATAGAGCCCATATCGATTACGTGCAACGAGACATTGTTGCGCAAGGGACGTAGACCGATAGCGGTGTTGGCGTATACATCGCGCTTGCCGATCTCCAGGAACCTGCCGCCAGGCGCCAGCGCGGAGAGCCCTTTGGCGATGGCGTCGCCGGCCAGCGAATTCAGCACCAGATCCACTCCGCGGCCTTGGGTGGCGCGGCGGACCCCGGCGGCGAAGGCCGTGGTGCGCGAATCGAAGACCTGCCGCGCGCCCAGTCGCCGCAGAAGCCTTCGTTTTTCTTCGCTGCCGGCGGTAGCGTAAATCTCGGCCCCTGCGAGGCGGGCGATCTGCATGGCTGCCAGGCCCACGCCGCCCGTGGCCGAATGGATGAGGACGCTTTCACCGCGCCGAATGTGTCCCAGTCCGTGCAGCGCGTGCCATGCAGTCATGAACGCCACCGGAATCGTGGCGGCTTCTTCAAAGGAGATCCGTGCGGGTTTGCGCACGGCGCAAGCGGCGGGAATCGTCAGGTGCGAAGCAAAGCACCCGGCTCCGCTGGCGATCACCGCATCGCCCACCTTCAAGGTCGTTACGTTTTTGCCAACAGCCATTACGCGTCCCGAGCCCTCATCGCCCAGCAGCAGGTCAAGGTCGCATTCGATCGGATAGAGTCCAAGCGACTTCAAGACATCGCGGAAGTTCAGGGCCGCCGCCTGAATCTCGATCTCGACCTCGTGGGCGGCGGGCTTTCGGCGCGGCTTTTCAATCCAGGCAAGTTCATTCATAACGCCCGAGGCAGGCATCTGGAGCGAGTATCCCATGTGCCTCGCAGGCAGCGGCCGCGCGGTCAATGTATCCAGGGGGCGGCGCACGATGCGGCCAGCGTATCGCTTTCCCTGGCGCCAGGCCACTTCCGTTTCGTCGTCGCCTCGGACGATCTCGCGCCAAAGTTCCTGCGCCAGATCAGGTGCTGAATCCCTGTCCAGGTCGATCATTCGGAATTGCATGCGCGCGAACTCAGCCATCATCGTTCTGCCCATGCCGATGGCGAGCGCCTGCGCCACAGAAACCGGTCCTCCCGGTGTCACGCTTTGCGCGCCGCGCGTCGCAATCCACATGGACGGAGCACAATGCGCTTCCGCAAGCGATTGAATCAAGCGCAACAATGAATGGCAGGTCAGCGCCTCGGCACGCGCCAGAGCATGACTATCCAAGTCCTCCGCTACCGCCGCATCGAGACTCCATAAGTGCGCTACACCTTTGAGAGCCGGCCCGTCGCCCCGGGCATTTTCCGCCAAAAACGCGCGGAGGTCGAATACCAGCCGCTCGCTCAGCGCGCATCTGCCGTTTTTCCCGCGGTCAAGATAGTCTTCGGCTGATAGCAGGCGCATTTCGGCTCCGCGCTCGCGCAGCTGTTCGGCTAACTCCGCGCCCGCGCCTTGTCGATCGGCAAAGATCAGCCACCGGCCCTCGATCTTGCGTTCCGTCCGAGCTTCTGCGTCCGGCAGCGCCTTCTCGATCCAACTGGTTTCGTAGAGCCATTGCGACGGATCGTTCTCCCGCGCTTTGCCGGAGGTGCGCACTGCCTGGGCGCGAAAGCCATCCGCGTAACACAGAACCCGGCCCCCTTCGTCGCAAATGCGCAGATCCCAGGTGGCCGAGCGGACGCTTCTCCGGATGACTCTGGCGTGGCAATACACCTCCGTTCCAGGCCGCTCGAGCAGCACAAAACGATCCACTCCGACGGGCAAATACAGTTCCTGGCGAGTGGAATTGGGGCAAGCAAAAACAATGGTCTGGATGCAGGCGTCCAGCAGCGCCGGATGCAACTGCATCTTCTCGGTTATGCAGTTCGGCTTACCGGGCAGCCGAATCTTGCCCAGAGCTTCGCTTTCGCTTTTCCAAATCTGCTCCAAGCCGCGGAAGGCCGGCCCGTACTCCAGTCCACGCTGCTTGCAGATCGCGTAAATCTGCTCTTGGTCGAGTGTGGCCGGAAGAGTGTTTCTCAATCGGTCAAGGTGGATCGACTCTTCGACCGCGCCTTGATGCGCTCGTATTTTGGCCGTGGCGTGCAAAGTCCAATCGGCGTTGTCCCCGGCCAGCCGGCTGGAAAAGCGCAGCGAGGAATCCACCGGCGAGTAGGCCGTCTGCAATTCGACCCTTTCTTTTCCCTCCGGCAGCGTCAACGCTTCTTTCAGCTCGATCTCCCCGGCCTCCACTGGGAGCGATCCAAAGAGTTCAACGCCGGCCTCCAGTGCCGTTTCGATCATCGCGGCGCCGGGAAAAAGCACACGTTCCAGAACGCGATGGTCCTTGAACCAGGGATGAGCGGCCAGGTCCAGTATTCCGCTCCATGCGGGTTCCGCTGAGTCCATCTTGCTGTTCAGAAAGAAATGCGGGGTTGCATCGAGCCGCGCCGACCGCGCCGCGCGGGTCTCGCGCCAGTGTTCCTCATGCTGCCAGGGATAGCGCGGCAATTCGGCCCACGCGTAATCTTCGGGATAAATCCTGCTCCAGTCGATGGCTGCGCCTGCTGCCCAGATCGAAGCGAGCGTATGCAGCATGGTATCCAGCTCCGGCTCGCGCCGCCGCAGGGAATAGAACGCCTTGCCCACGGCCGATCGCGCGGCCAGCGTTTCGGCGATCGATCCGACCAGCGCCGGATGCGAGCTCAGTTCCAGAAACAGCTTGCTTCCGCGCTCACGCATTGCGGAAATCGCCTGGCTGAATCGCACCGGACAACGCACGTTGCGCCACCAGTAATTGGCGTTAAAATCGCCCTCGCGGAATGCCTCACCGCTCACCGTGGAGTAGAGAGGAAGGCGCGGCTCCCTTACCTCCACTCGCCCCAAGGATTCGAGCAACTCGTCTTTGATTGCTTCCATCTGGTGACTATGGAAGGCGTAGTTCACCTTGAGATAGCGGTGAAAAACACCCCGCTCCTCGAGCTTTGCCGCAATTTGCTCGAGGGGCTCGGGCTCGCCCGACAGAGTGACCGATGCAGGGCTATTGTAAGCGCCGACTTCCACCTGGCCGGAATAGGCCGCAACAATCTCTTCGGCCTGCCCGGCGTTCAATGCGGCAGCCATCATGCGCCCGCGGTTAGAAGCAGCGTTCATCGTGCGCCCGCGATGAAAGATGACGCGAGCGGCCTCTTGGAGCGAAAGCGCGCCGCTCACATAGGCTGCCGCCGCCTCGCCCACGCTATGGCCAACCACGGCCGCGGGCCGCACGCCCCAGGAGATCCAAAGCTCGGCCAGCGCCACTTGCAGCGCAAAGATCGCCGGCTGGGCAATCGCCGTGTGATGCAATTGCGAATCCGCTTCGTTCCGCATCAATTCTTCGATCAAAGACCAGGAACCCAGCGAACAGACGATCGCGTCGCACTCCTCGATTCTGGCGCGAAAGACGGGCTGGCTCTCAAAAAGCTCCCGGCCCATCGCCCACCACTGCGTACCCTGGCCGGAAAAGACAAAGACTGGCTTCGCATGGTCCAGTGCTTCACCTTCTGCCAGTGAGGCAACGTCTTTCCCGCCGGCATATTCCTTCAATTGCACTGCCAGTTCCTCGCCCGACAGGGCCCGGGCGCAGAGCCGGTGCGCGAAACCGGAGCGACGCGTCGCCGCCGCTCCGCACAGCGAGCGCGCGTTGCAACTGTCCTGCGAAAGGAGGGCGGCGTAGTTGCCCGCCGCCTGCCGCAGCGCTGCCTGGTTGTGCGCCGCCAGCGGCAATAGGAGTTCGTTCAGCACATGAGGTTCGGCTTCAAGCCGCCTGCCCTGCTCCGGCGCGGCCTCCAGAATCGCGTGCGCGTTTCCGCCGCCAAAACCGAAGGAGTTGACTCCGGCCAGTTGGGCGCCTCCGCTGTTCGGGAACTCCTGCAGCCGGTCCACAACGCGAAGGTTGAGCCCCGCGAAATCGATGTGCGGATTGGGCGTTCGGAAGTGCAGGCTGGGTGGAACCTGCCTGTGCTTAAGCACCAGGGCCACTTTAATCAGGCTGGCGATTCCAGATGCGGCCTCCAGGTGGCCAATGTTAGTTTTTACCGAGCCGATCAGGCAGGGCGAAGTTCGCCCCTCGCTCAATGCCGCGCCCAACGCTGAAGTCTCAATCGGATCGCCCACTGCTGTTCCCGTGCCGTGAGCCTCCACGTAGCCGATGGCGCCGGGCAGAATCCCCGCCGTCTGGCAGGCTGTTCGAATCAGCTCTTCCTGTGCGTGCTGGCCGGGAACTGTGATGCCATTCGTCCGGCCGTCCTGATTGGCAGCCGTGGCGCGGATCGTGGCATAGATGCGGTCCCGCGCCTGGAGTGCTGCGCTCAGTGGCTTCAAGATCACAGCCCCTGCGCCTTCCGAGCGCACAAAGCCGTTGGCGCTGGCGTCGAAGGCTTTTGAGCGGCCGTCGGGTGAAAGCATCGACATGCGGCTGAAAGCCAAAAAACTGTTCTGATTCAGCAGCGCATTCACTCCGGCCACCACGGCGATCTGGCAGTCCCCGCGCTGCAGGCTCCCGCAGGCCACATGGCAGGCTGTCAGGGCCGACGAGCAAGCCGTGTCCATCGCCATGCTGGGTCCGCGCAGGTCCAGGCAATAGGAGATGCGGTTGGCGGCGATGCTGAAGGCGCATCCCGGCGCGGAATACACGTCCGGAATACTGACGCCGCCGCAGTTGTATTGCAAGGCCGCGTAATCGGAGGTTGAGATGCCCACGAATACCCCTGTTGGCGAGCCCCTCAAATCCTCCCGCTTTTGTCCGGCATCCTCGAAGGCTTCCCAGGCGACCTCCAGCAGAAGCCGCTGCTGCGGATCCATGGCGTCGGCCTCGCGCGCCGGAATGCCGAAGAAGGAGGAATCGAAGCGGTGGATGCCCTCGATAAAACCGCCCCACTTCGACGACGACTTACCGGCTCGTCCAGGCGCCGCGTCGTAGTACGCGGCGATGTTCCAGCGGTCGCCGGGGATCTCTCGGATCGCATCCACGCCCGCGCAGATCATCTTCCAATACAGCTCCGGCGAGTTAGCTCCGCCCGGCAAACGGCAACCGATGCCTACAATCGCAACTGGCTCGTTCCATTTCAAAGCGTCACCTTATGCAATCTATCCAACTTCTCCCCCTGCGCATCCGCTTTCTGCGCAAAACCGCAGATGCAGCGTGCGACCGCAGCGTCTCCGGCACGATCTGGGCAAGGTATGCCGGCTGGCAGCCGGACAGGCCATTGCTGACTGTGAGCTGTCTCGATAAACACGGGGCCGGCAGGCGAAATACCCGGGCAAAGCCACCTGCGACTCTTTCCCCCTTCGCACCGTGCCCGGTTCCTTTAGCCGGAGGACCTGCCGTTTCTAGAGCGAAACCAGAGTAGGTGTGCCCTTTTGATGATTGTGCAAGGTCGCCGCTCCCTGCTGCTCCCACCCCAACGACGAAGACCTGTCGTCGGGGCCCCGGGGTCGCGTCGACTTGAGTGTATGGCTTCTGGGTACAGTCACTCTGGTTTCGCTTTAATGGGCAGAACAGCGATGTAGGAAGAATATAGCCCTGGCAAGACGGCAAACAAGCCCGCCCCGATTGCGAGGGAGGGCCACGATTTAAACATCCTCGAAGTCGGAGAGCCTTCGAAGCGGCGCCTAACCCCAGCGCCGGCTCAATGTGATTCAGATCACGCGGGGTGAGAGCCGCTTGCAAAGAACCTGCTGCTGCAGGATGAAGTTGATTCGAGCTTCAATTACAGAATGCCTTTGCCCGCAAGATCAGCGAGCGGTAGAATTCTGGCGAATCAGGTTGGCAATGTGAGACCGGCAGGTGTTCTTGCCTTTCGCGCTGTCAAATGGACGCGGTTCAGATTCAGGAAAGGTCGGCTTCCCATGCAAGGATCGGCGCGCTATTCCTTACTTCTCCTGTCGTTCATGGTTTGCTTCCTAGCCTGCAAGGCGGGAACGCAAGCACCAACCCAACTTACGACCGTTAATGCGTCCCAGGGAGGAAAGATCGTTTACGGCGTTGTGAATGGAGCCACCACCGAGGGGGCTGCCATGAGCAGCATGCTGAAGACAGTGCATAACAACTGCGGAGAGAAGCCGCAGATCGGCAAGGTCTTCCAGTTCACCGGAACCAGTTCGGTTGGAGTCTTCTTTGCAGTCACGGACCACCCGGACGGAAACCAACCGCTTGGAGGCCTGGTGATTGCCAGAGCCGCCGGGCCTAATAAGGTGGAAGCGGCAATGGTCTATGACCTTGCTTCGCGCTTTGGGCAGACGGTGAATCCGATGCTGCAACAGCTTTACAGTGTTTGGAGCCCGAGCGGGACGACGGCAGCGGGCGGCGGTACATCGGGCACTTCCACGTCTGCCGGCAACGGGGTCTCCCTTCCCTCCATGCGCCAGGTTAGCTTGTCTGACGGAACGGGCACCATCAATCTGCCAGCAGGTTGGAATCTTGTGCCGAACCAGAGCGGCATGGGAATAGCAACGGTCAACGGCCCCGATGGGGAGATACTGGGGCTCAATTATTACTTCAACGCCGAGGACACAAACAGCCGGGCCGTCCAGAATGCGGAGCGCATGGGGGTTAAATTCCAGCATACGGTTTACTACGCGGCCAACGCGGACCTCACGAAGTCCTTTGAGACCATCTTCCAGATGATTCGCGCCGCGGCGGGCCAGGGCCAGGCCCCGATTAAGGTGGACAGCGTTCAGGCGTCCAGCTCCCAAGGGCAATGCGTGAATGCTACGGGCCAGCTCAATCCTGACGGCGCCGGCATGAGGCAGATGCAGATGCTGATGTGCCGGTCGACCCCGAATCAGAACGGTGCATACCAATTCATACTCACAAAATGTCTGCTCCCCCTGGGGGCTACCGACCAGCAACGCGTCACCGCCAACGCCATCATGGCCACTTTCAAACCCGACATGCAGCGCGCGCAAGCCATTGCCAACGCTCAGTCGGCGCCGATCATCGCCCAGATGCAGTCAACCTATCAGGCCCACCAGCAGGCGCTGGAGTCGTTTACGCAGCAACAGATCGCGAACATTCATCAGATCGGCGCGAATGCCACTGCCCGGTACAACGCCGCGCAAGCCTCCAACGCCGCCGAGCAGTCTAACTGGGAGGCAGGCGAGAACGCCGAAGACAGGAACGCACAGGGCTTCAGCAATTACCTGCTCGATCAGACTGTGGTGCAGAACAACTACACGGGAGCGCACGGCACGCAATGGAACTCGGTCGCGGATAGCCTGGTGAAAGCCAACCCAAGCAAGTACTCGTATGTGAACACGCCGAATTACATTCCGGGCACGGATTATTGAACTGGGTCTCTGAACGCTTGACTCTGCACGATCCTGGGTGCCCCGGGTCCCGCTTTTGGAACCCGGGAATGCACTACCAAAAGGAACAAATTCAAGAAACCTACGGCCTGTTAGCAGGATCTGGAGTCGATGGGTTGGAACTCTGCCCAGCTGCGGCTGGCGCGTCGCCTGGGCCGGCAAAGGCGGCTTTCAATTTCGCCGCGGTGCGATGGAGCGCGTCCTCGTAGTCCGCAGCGTTGTAGTTCATTCCTCCTTTGATGAAGTCGTGACCGGCTCCGGGATAAGTAACCAGCTCGAAGGGCGCGTTGTTTGCCTTCGCGCTGGCCTCAATGGCGCGCGCTGTCTCAATCAGGCAACAATTCTCAAAGTTATCTGACTCTCCGGCGAACATCAGCACCGGCACGGACATGCGCCTGACGAAACCTGGAAGCCTGACGGCAAAACCCGTGGCCGGGTACCACACGATGTCGACCGCGACAAGGTCCGGCCATTCCGAGCCGTAGGCCAAAGAGAGGCCCCCGCCGAGAGAGACGCCAACCAGCGCAACCTTGCCGGGCAGGGCATGAGGAGATTGCTGAGCGGCCTGAACAGCGGCGCGCAGGTTTGCGCCCGGCATCTTTGCGATTTGCCTGCCATCGCAAACGTAGACATCGTAGCCAAGCGCGGCGATGGCCTCGGAAAGGGCCTTGTCGTGCTTGGGCCCTGCAATGCCGGAGACGAAGACGACGACGTGGCCCTTGCCCTGAGGAGGAGCAATCTCCTCCTGGGCCGAAGCGCACGAGACAGAAAGAGCCGCGGCAAGCAGCAAGCCGGCAACTGGAATGAGACGGAGCGGCGAGTTCGGCATAGAAATCCTTTCCATGGAAGTTATTGATAGTTGCCGATGAGTACGAAGGGCGCCCAGTAGTACGGATGGGCGTATCCGAGATTGGAGGTTTGCGTTTGCGATTGATCGACGGATTCGAAGCCGCGGCCGGTCCTGGCTTCAGAGGCCGCGCCGGCGCCATGCAGAAGGGCAAGCTGTGCCTGGCGCAGTGCCTCGGCCTTGCCCTGGGCCGGATTTTTCACCCAACGATCGTAGAAGTCGCTCATGATGCGGCTGGTGCTGAGGTCGTTCACGTCCCACAGGGCAGCAAGAACGGCTCCGGCATCTTTTTGCTGGGCGACCATCCCCAGGCTATCCATCTCGAAGCCGTCTCTGGATTTGTAATCCTTGCCGGTGCTGCAGGCAGAGAGGGTCAGCAAGCGCGTTCCGTGGAAGGAGACGGGCGAATTCTCCATTTCGGAAAGATTCCACTGGTAGCCGTTTGCGTCACCCGCATTGTTGCCTCCCATAAGCAGGTAGGGCTCGTCGCCCGTGCCGGCAACCAGGACGAAGTGGCTGGCGATGTGAATCACGGGGAATCCGCTGGAGCCAAGTTCGGCCTTCAGAGCGGCCAGGGTGAATTGTTCGTCGGGCAGGATTTTGCCCTGCATGGGGCCGTGCGAGCCGGATACGGAAGGATCGTGCGCGACGGAGTTGAGCTCCGGAATGACGCCGGCGAGCGCTGGCATGCCGTCGTAGCTCTTTGACAGGCCCATGGCCAGCGCTTTTGGCGGATCGCTGCTTTTGACGGGCGCATCCGTGATATGGCCGTAGCTTTCAGGGGTGAACAGGACATTGTGGAAGCGTTCGACCAGGTAATGGTTGCCGTCGTAGAGCGCTCCCATCGGCACGTAGCGCAATGCGTCGTCGAGCGACCACAACAGCGTGGGAACGTTGTCTTCCGCTCCAGTATCCGATGCAATCGTCTTCAACTCGCCTTCCATCGGCGCCACGATCATGTTGTAGAGCTGCTGAAGTTGCGGCCTTGGATCGGCGGCCGGCGAGCCGATGGCTTTTAGCGCCTCGAATGCCTTGGCGCGCAGATCGGCCGGCGATGCGGGGAGATCAATCTTCCGGCGGGAGTTCGCGGTGACGACGATTGCATAGGCGTGATCCGCGCCGAGTAGCACGCGGATACCCATGACGTTGCCACCGAGCTTGGCGAGCGAGCTTTGCAAATAGCTTTGGGTCTGGCCGGCGCCGGCCGCATCAGGAGCGGACTGGCTGTCAAGCTCCGGGATGATCGTATTGTTGAAGCTGTCGCGGATGGCCGATTGCGTCTGCCGCAAGTTCTCGTCCAACTGTTTCAACTGCTCCTCATCGGCGGGAGTGCGGGCGGACTTGGCCTGCAACTGGGCGGACTGGAGATTCCAACCTTCGATGTCGTGCGCCTTCTTCTCAAGATCGGGCAGCAAAGATTCGACCTTTTGCTGAACGGGCGAAAGTTTGAGGGGCTCGATGGCGGCGTTTCCTGGAGCGGAGCCAGGAACGAGATCCTCGAGTTCCTGCTCCTTGAGCAGGTCGAGGATCTGCTCTGCGTCGCCGAGGCGTCCAGCTTCCATGAGCAGTTCGGCCAGCGTGCGATAGGTTCCGGACTTGGCTTGCGCAAAGCCGGCCTGAAGACTCTTGTCCAGTCCGGTGATATTTTTTCGAATCTGCTGGTAGGAGTTGACCGCTTCATAGCCGAAGAAGATGGCTTCTTCCGTGCGATGCTGTTTTCGGAAGCCCACCATCATAGAGGTCTCGATTCCGCCCTCGACCTCGGGATCGCCCACCGCCTTGGCCAGATGCAAGGCGGCCAAAGAGCTGGCCAGCGAACTCTCAGGCTGCTGGAGCGCCGAGTAAGACCATGCAATGGTCATCAGGTCCTGGGCCTCGTTGCGCTGATCCTTGACATCGCGCCAGATTGCCAGGGCCTCTAACTCGAGCGCCATGGCCTCGGCGGCTTCTCCCAGATCGGAGTGATCTTTGCCCATGTTGTTGAGTGTCATGGCTTCGCCGCGGCGGCTGCCGGTCTCTCGAAAGATCGGCAACGCCTGGTTGGCGTAGTCAAGAGCCCTGCGCGGCTCGCCCAGGTCGGCATACGCACGGCCGATGTCGCTCAAGGCGAGCCCCTCGCCGTTTCGGTTGCCCACCTCGCGCCAGATAGGCAGCGCCTGATTGTAATAGTCCATTGCGCTTTGCTGCTGGCCCAGGTCGCGGTAGAGCCGGCCGATATTGTTCAGCGTGAGTGCTTCGCCCTGGCGGCTGCCGATTTCGCGCCAAATGGCGACGGCCTTGTTCAAGCACTCGAGAGCTTTTTGCTTTTGGCCGATCTCAGCGTAAGCCGGTCCCATATCGTTCAGCACCAGGGCCTCGCCGGCGCGCTCACCGCCCTTTTGATAGAGCGGCAATGACTGCTCAAAATACTCGAGTGCTTTGAAACCCTGACCCACATCGGAGTAGGTTCTGCCCAGACCATCCATCGTTCCCGCCTCGCCAACGGCGCTGGCCGAGGTGATGGAAATCGCCGATGCGTAACTCTGCTTCGCGGCTTCGATCTTGCTCTCGATCCTTTTTGCGGCGAAACCCGAATGCCGGCCCGACTCGGCGGATGGCTCGGCGGATTCCTTGGGTATCGATATGTCGGGGTTGTCAATGTCGTGCCAAATCTCCATGGCATCGTTCAGGTTCTTGAGCGCTTCCTGGTGCTGGCCAAGGCTGTTATAAACGCGGCCGATGTAGGTGAGGGCGTCGGCTTCGCCGGTGCGCTGGCCAACCGTCTGCCATAAGGGGAGAGCCTGTTGGAGATAAGACAGGGCCTTATCTTCCTGCCCCAGATCGGTGTAGACCCTGCCCAGGGTATTCAGGGTCACAGCCTGTCCCAGAAGGCTGTTCTCAGTCTGTTCGATGGGAAGCGCCTCGTTAAGGCAGCCAAGCGCCTTTTGCAACTGGCCAGACTGGCGGTAAAACGAGGCGAGAACGTTCAGGTCGAGGAGCAGTTCGCGGGTATGATGGCCGGATCGCGCATTCACGACTTTTATTTCGTACTGCGCAATGGAGTCCTTTAGAGTTGGGGTTTGCGCTCCCGGAGTTGGGGTTTGCGCGCCGGCAACGGCGACGAGACACGCACCAGCCATGGCCGCGATCCCGGTTCTTTGTATGCGATTCATCTTTTGCCTCGCAGCAACATAAAATACGGCTGTTGCGCCGAACGACGCTGGATCACGGCCGGACGCTTGCCGTGCCGGCGGGGGGTGATCGGAGCTCAAAGTCGGCATCGTTGGAGCTGCGGCTTAACACCGGGTCCTGATGCATGCCTTTGGCGGAGACGCTCTTCGAGACCTGCCGGGCGACCGAGTCGTAGATCTGGCTTAACGGCGTGGCGCCTTTCCCGCTTTTCAGGGCTTGCAGCAGATAGTAGGTAAAGTACCCATGGTGCAGCTCGTCGCTTTCATGCGACTCCTGATCGACCTTGCTGGCGGCCATGACGATGCGGCCTGTGCCGTCGGTCATGTGATTCAGCATTTCCTTTGACGGGCCCTGGTTGGCCAGCTTCTTAGCCGGCGCACCGCTCGCAATCGATCCGCCGCTGTAACAGGTATCGAGAAAGATCGCCGTACGCAGGGCCTTCATACGCGTAGCGACGGCGTTGGCCAGCTCTACCATAGGATAGGCCGTGGCGTACATCGCATCTTCATCGAAGCTGCCCGCTTTGTAAACCTCGGTGTCGTAGGTGACGAGGTAGTTGGCTCCGCCCGCTGAATCGACGCTGCGCGGCGTTCCGTGAGTGGCCACATAAATCACGACGAGATCGTTGGGCTGCGCGTGACGCGCGATCCAGTTGAGTTCCTCCTTGATGTTCTTCGTAGTGGCGTTTTTGTCGGTGAGTTCGTGAACATTGTCGGTCGAAAACGCGCCGATGTTGGGATCTTTGAGCGCCGCGGTGAAGGCGTCGGCATCGGCGGTCGTGAATCGGAGCTTGGGAATCTGCGCATCGGTGAAGTCGCCGATGCCGACGACCAGAGCCCATTTCTGTTGCACCGGGCCCGGTTCCACTGCAGCGGCAGGGGCGGTCGGAGCTGCAGCTTCCAGTGTGAATCCGCGTGAGGCAGGCGTGGAGAGAATCAGGGGATTCAGGCCCTGGTCGAGCGCATCGGAGCCATAGAAGTGCGCTTTGTCCAGCGCGTACTTGGCGAGCGGTGCGTGGCCGAGGCGCTGCTCTATGAGGCTGCGGTAATACCAGGCGTCGCCCAGCTCCGGGCAGGTGGAGACAGCGTGCTTAAGCAACTCCAGGGCATCCACAATTTCGCTGTCGTGGCTGCGCGCAGTGATGCGCTCAAGCGCCTGAACGACGAGATCCTGGCCGGCGCCGCAGCGGATACTCTCGGCTGCGGCGCGAGGTGAGACGCCCAGCACGCAGGCGAGCAAGGCGGCAAGAAAATTCAAACGAAAGCGATGGTTCATTTCGAAGCCGGGATTGCCGAAGCCGCGGACTTGGCGGTCCCGGCAGCAATTGATTTCTTGGCTGCGCGCGCTTTCATGGCTGCCAGGACCGGGGCGCTGACGCCGCTGCCGTTAAGCTGCTGCTGGCCGCCCGGAGTGAGATCAAAATCGATCGCTTTGGCGCCGCGAATTGCCTGGATCACAGTGTCGTCGTCCATGCCGGACTTGATCATGGCGATGACCTGGGCGTTGGTGAGCGCCTTCGGTCCGGGCTTCGCGGCAGCGTTCGCGGCCGCAGCCACCGGCGCGGGCTTTTTCTCTTCTTCCAGCTCCTTGTAATGCGCAACCGCGGTTTCGATCCGCTTCTGCGGCGCGATAAAGTATTTTTCGCCAGGTTTGGCGTCGATGGCCTTGCCGTAGTTGATGGCCGCCTGGCCAAGGTATTTCATAGCGGCCTTTTGGTCATCGGCCTGGTAGGCGAGGGCCTCGTAGGCGACGCCGATATTGTAAAGGCGGTAGGCATCGTCCTCAGGCTTAGACATAGGCGTAGCGGTTTCGAACGTCTCCAGGGCGCGTTGCCAGAGCCCGCCCTCCGCCTGCTTGTCGCCATCGTCGAGCGCGCCTTTCCCGCGCGCCAGGTAAACCCCCAGCGTCTCATCGGTGTTGACGATATGCTCGGCAATCTGCTGGACCGCATCGAGCATCAGGCTCGAACGCAATTCGGAGTCGGTGGGGGGTTTCGACTCTTCGCTTTCGGCGCCGCCTCGCAGGCGGCTCCAGGCGCCGGTCACCGTGCTCGTGACCGTGTCCTTCACGCCACGCGAGGCAGAATTGCTCGAAGTGGCAAACTCCTCGTCGTATTTGGCGTGGATATTGTCGGAGATCAACATCTGACCACCCGATGTTCGCGCTTGGAAGGAGACGCTCAGCGCTCCGGTAACGCGCGTGAAGCTCTGGTTCTTCTCCCCACTCTTGCTGACGGCAAGCGCAGGCCGGGAGGTGACTGTGGACTGAGGTTGAGAGTACCCCGTGATTTGGCAGGAGACGATCGTGGAGGGACTCTTCTCGTCCTCGCGCAGGCGCGGATCGTCTTTAAGCAGTTCGGTTTCCAGCAGGGCCTGCAGATCGCGCGGCAGGTCCCCGAGTTCGTTATGCCCGGTCACCTTCACGTGAATGGTTACGCCGGTCAGGTGCACAAGGGCGGGCAGCTTCCGCTGCAGAGTCACCTTTTGTTTCGCCACTCCAAAACTCTGCGCTCCCGCCGGCGCCAGCGCCGAAGTGAGCAGCAATAACGCTGCCATTCTTCCAGCCCGGTTCATTTTGTCCCTCCCGGCCGGCCGATTTCCGGTGTCGCGGTCCATGCCGAGTGTCAACACACCCAGCATAGCCGCGTCTGGGCGCTGACGGCGCCTGTTATTTCGATTTCTCCCCTCTGGAATTGCTCTTCCCTGAGCCTCCGGAAGAGGAGCTACCCTTTCCGGAACTGGAGGAACCGGCACCGGAAGTGGCATTGTCAATCATGTCCGTGATGGAGCCGGACGACTTTTTGCCCTCACCCAGGTCGGAGCAGGACTCCGGCACCGTCTTAATACCAACACGCATGGAGGCGTAGGTCACCCCGGGGACCGCGGTCTGTGCGCGCTGCTCCAGCGGCAGATTCGGATCCGCATCCTTAGCCACAAGGTAGCCCTGCACCACATCGAGATTCGGCAGCGCCTTGGCCAGTTCGTCGGCGTGCCGGAGCGGAACCATCAGGTAATCGCCCGGAACAAGACCGATGTAACGTGGCTCACGCTCGGAATCGCCCAACGCCTGCTGCGTCGCCACAGCGGTCGTCAGGTTCCCGGACATCAGGAATTTGGTACGGTCTTCCCAATAGCTCAACGCCTGGGTAAAGGTGCTGAGCGCGGGAACGCTGATGGCCGGCAGGCTGACCATGGGAGCTGCCATCTTGGCGCCCTCGATCATGATGTTCAGAGCCTTGATGAAGAATGACTGCTGCGAGGCTTTGGAGACGTTCACCGACAGCTTGCCCGTGCCCTTGGTAAGCAGAATCTTGCTCGTGCCTGAGGTAGCCTGCGGCGATTGGAAGCCCATATCAGAGAGACTGATTTTTCCGGCCAAATTGGGAGAGATGGATGCGATGGCCGCCCAGGCCAGGGGCGTCGCGACATTGATGAGAGGATGAATCTGCGTGGTATCGATGCGCAGTTGCGAGGCCTTCAGATTGGCTTCGCCCGCCCCCGGGCGGTATTGAGCTATAGCAATGTTGACCGAAACATCGCCATCGTGATCGAGCAGTTCCTCCTTGCCGATGTCGGAAGCATAGCGGAGACGCTTCTTGTCGGTGCTGTAGTGCAGGTACTGTGTTTGCGCCTGGGGATCGGGAAGCTGATCCGACGGACCGCGGGTCGCCGCCTTGTTCCCATAATTCTGGCTGTTGGGGTTCACGGAGTCGAAGAATCCATTCCAGAAGTCGTAAGAATCGTGAGGCAAATCCTCGGCGGACGCCTGCGCGGGCGCGTTCTGCGCCGCAGCCATCTGGGGCAGCAGCGCGGCCAACAGACCGAGCGCAGATGCGTCGGTCACGAAAAGCCGTCTTGAAAGAGTCATCGTGTTTCCTCCATCGTTGCCCGGCTGGTTGAATTACCGCCGGCTGGTTCTCATTGAAGTGCGTGCTACCTACTTTGCCACATCCCGGGGTGTGCTGTGAACCGTGGTGATACCAATGCCCCAGTTTGCCGGCGCTTCGCCTGAGAATCCGCGGGTCCCCGAACTGGTCTGGCCCAGAAGCTGTTCCAAAGGCGACGCCGCGCCCCGCGCCCCGCGCCGGGCGACGCCTTCGAAGTTGAGTGCATACGGGTCGGCAAGCGGCTGCTCCGTGCTGAGCAGGATCAGCGTGTCCACGCCGTATGGTGGCCCGACGCGCAGAATCGGCGCTCCGGGAAGAAAGAACTGCCGGCCGCTGGCGGCATCGTTGGGAAACTGGTTTTCCGCATTGCCGCGAGGATAGAGCACCGTCCCCTGGCCGTGACAGTCGATATCGATCACGTAAACCCATCGGCGGTTGAGCACGCGCGCGCCGGAGGTCAGGGCCATTTTCAACTCGTCTCCCTGGTGCGCGGTCGGGCTTTCCCCCAGGGGAGTTTCGCTTGTGGAAGGAATCAAAGCCAGGGTGTAGTAATCGTCCATGGAAGCGCCCGCCGGGCTGTCGGCGAGTTCGAGCCATCCGTGGACCTTGGCAAGCAGCGATGCATAGCGGTTAAGCGCCGCACCGCCCGTCTCGATCGCCTGGGCACTGGCCATCGGAACCCATTCGCTGCGCGCCGGGTATTGCGATGTGGCCGAACAGCCCGGACTGTGGGCAAGTGCGGTTGCCGCCGGAGGACCGGCCGCCAGTTCGCTCTTGTGGTACCACGCATAGGCGGGGCCATCGGGAGTTAGCGCTCCGGCCAGAACGTAATGCGCCGCGGCCAGATTCTCCGCCGGCTGCACAGCGCTTCCACTTCCGGCGAAGGCAAGCTCTTGCGCCAGTTCCCTGGGCGGCGGCAGGTTCGCCCACAGCTTTGCGCTGGTTGGCAGATTGCGCCGCAGCGCATCGGCGGATAGGGGCACGCCAAGCTTTGTAGCCGAGGTTGCGCCCGCCTTCTGCAGGGTCCATTGGGAGCCATCCCAGCTCAGCACGTGGGTCCACGGCTCTTCCGCGGGGTCCGTTACAAGGGCGGCTCCCGAGACCCGCACCTGTGCTGCAGCAGCCTGGATCTCGTCCAGGGATAGAATCGAAGCGCCCAGCCAGATGAGCAGCGGCGGCGAATCCGCGGGGACCCACTTGGTCAGCTCAAAAAGCTCGCCGGATGCGACTTTGGCGCCAACGGGAGAAACAACTTCGCCCGAGCTACGCGCCAGCCCTTGCAGACTGGTGATGCGAAGCACAATGGTCTGGCCTTTGTTGTTGGGCCCGATCGCGGTGAATTCGCTCCCCGTTCCGATGCCGGAAACTCTCCCGATGTCGAGCGTCGCCGTGCCGTCGTCGCCTGAGCCGAGCGCCGCGGCCCGGATCCTGCCCGAGGCGGCTGCGGCGCCGCCAAAAAGCGGCTGCAAGCGGCGCACCGCTCCGGCGTCGAGATCGGGTTCCTGGTCGGGCACGCTGCCACCCTCCAGAACCGCCTTCACGCGCTCGTATACGAGGGAGGCGGGCGTGTCGGTGGGCAGGGCCTCGAGTGCCTCCACGAGCGCGGCGGTGAAAGCTCCATGCGGCTCCACGTTCGTGCCGCTCTGGGGCATCTCCTTGGCGGTCTGGTCCTGCTGCGCCGCGGAAAACACCAGTGCCGGGTTGTCGCTCCGCTCCGTGGGAGAAGTCCGCGGCTGGCCGTCGGACGTCAGGTCGGGCACTTCATCGATATCGCGCGGGTCGAAGGCCAGGGCGCGCTCCCGGTAGACGGGCCCAATCCCCCGGCTGATTCCCCCCGAATGGCAACTGTCGAAGATCACGGTGAGGTGCACGCCCTTGTCCAGAGCGGCGTTGAAGATGCGCGTCATCTCCCGGTCGCGCAGGTCGTAGCCGCCTTTGTATGCATCGGAGGGCACCAGCGTGCTGTCTGCGTGCACATACTGGCCATTCACAAGCACGGTCAACTTGTTGCCCTTGCTGTTGACGCGCAGCGAGCCGTGACTGGCGTCGTAGAAAACCACCGTGTCGCCTTTGCGGGGGAGATCGACAAGATACTTCTGCATGGCGGCCAGGATGCCGTCGCGGGTCGTCTGCGCCGCCGGCAGAACATTGACGCCCGGCCGCGGGTGAGCCGGTGCGGGATTGGTGAGCAGAACGACCTGACTGGACGGAAAGCCGAACTTAGGGCTGGTGAGCAGATCGGCCATTGCCTGCGCGTCATTGACCGAGCCATCGAGATTCTGGAACGCCCCCAGTTCGCAGCGGCCGTACACACAGCCGGCGGGATGCTCTGCTGTTGTGCCTGCGGGCTGATAGGTGTTGATGCCGACCAGCAGCGCGCGCTGCGTTTGCGCGCCAGCAGCGATCGCGCTGCCCAAAGTGATGAACAGGGAAAGCAGAGCAGTAACTTGCACTTTCATGATTGCTCCACATGAGCGGCCTGAAGTAGTAAACCTGTTTTTGCCAGGAAGTTGCGAAGAGGCCGAGCCTGCCGATGCCAGCAGGAAATTCGGATACAGGGAGATCTTTCCCAGAGGCCCGTGCCGGGACGTTTCCGGGGATTGCCGGAAAAATCATATCACCCTCTGCGCCAGTTCGTTCAGTGCGAAGGTCTCATTGCGTCGTGTCCGGTTGTGATGCTATCACGCCAGCTTGGCGGCCACGAATCTGCAAGCCGCGTCGAGACCTGTCACGCCCGCCAAGACGAGGACTGTCACTGAGCTGCTCTGCGTCTTACTGGCTATCGATTCTGGGCTGGGGTCCAAAAGGGCCAATAACGATTCTTGGAGTTCCCAGCGGTGTTTTTGAGTGCTATCCGTGCTCTCTAACTCGTTGAAAATACTTTCTTCTCGCCCTCATAACCCAAGGGTTTGTGAGCCCGATCTGAACCAGAGAAGCTACCAACACGAATACCCCGCGAATTCTGCTTGATGATGAAAACGGAAATACGGTCTATTGCAATCAACCGTGCAGATTGTAGACCGCGCTGCGCTAACGAACTCGGCGGCGAGCCGCCACGCCAGCCTGAGCCGTATGAACAGAAAATCCCTGAATCACCGGCTTTGCCATAGGTGATCCAGCTCGCGTCATTCGGAGCGTTGCCGACCAGCCGTCCGGGACCCGGGAACTCGGCTAACGCTCAGGATTGACAGAACGTGCGACCTGCGGGGTGCCGCTGTCGCCGGGGAGGGACGCCAAGAGCTCGTCGACAGCAGCAGCGGCGTTCTGAAGAAAGCCCATAGCTTCTTCCAGGTTCGATCTCTCGTCGGGCGGCAAGGGCAATTCCAAAACCTCAACAATTCCGCGCCGGCCGATCCTGGCCGGAAGCCCTGCGCTGAAGCCGAAGTGCCCGTATTCGTTGGCCAGCATGACCGAGCAAGGAAACACCTCGCCCGTATCCCGAGCGATGGCGTTCACCATCCTCGCCATTCCCAGGCCGGAAATCCACCCCGCGGTCCGGCCCGTTCCAAGGCTCTCCAGCTCCCGGATGAATTTGGGGATTTCCTCAAGTACATAGGCACGCAATTCCGGCGTGGCTCGAAACGGCATTCCATCGACCTTGAGCGTGCTCCACAAGGGCGTCTGATGCGGCCCATGCTCACCGGCGACAAGCAGTTCCACTCGCGTGGCCGAGATGCCTAGTTTCCGCGCAACATACATACGGGCACGATAACTGTCGTTGAGGCAGTAACCCATCAACTGGCTGCGCCTCATTCCCGTCAGACGCTGAAACGCATAGTTGATGGAATCAACGGGATTCATCGCGGTAATCACCAGCGCCTGGGGGCAGCGCTCCCGTATCTCCGCCGCGAACTGGCTAACAATGCTCAGGTTGCCGATCAGCATTTCCCGGCGCCCATGCCCGCTTTGGGTAGGTACACCGGCATTGTTGATTACCACATCGGAACCGGAAAGATCTTCGTAACCGCGGGCGGCATGTACGGTCATCTCTCCAAGAGCGGCGGCGGCGATTTCGAAGTCCATGCAGTGGGCCAAGAGCCGTGAGCGGGAACGGCCGAACAACCACATCTCGCCATCGAGACGCCGCTCCAGAATGGCATAAGCGGTACAGGAGCCCAGAGTACCGGACGCTCCAAGGATCGCAATCTTCATTTCTTGCTCTCCATCATATCTTCGCCCTACAGCGGTTCCAGAATTGCTTTACCCCGGAGCCGCCGCTGCTGAGTGGCATTTTCCCAACCGGGGCCCCCGGACGAGCGATTTATGCTCGTCGGGGTGGAAGTAAATGCCACCTTTCACTACACTCAACAGGGCACGTGAATTCTGGAACCGCTTTTAAATTGCACAGCCGATTCTCGTCCCATCCCTGATCGCGTCCACTATCAGCCCGGGTTCACTTGAACTGCCAATGTTATATATCTCGGGTACCAGGCCTTTCAGCTCATCGAGGAGTTGCGTATTGGGGACATAGTCCTCGGTCGTAATGAAGCTATCCATCTTCAACGTCCGCGACCGGCCGTCTTTTGTTTTGATCTCGAAACCCTCGTCGGTAATACGTTCGTAAGTAACGTCCGAGAGAATCTCCACGTTCCTTTCTTTCATCCAGGGCCACAAGTTATAGAGGTCGTCCAGCGTCATGCCTTCTCCCAATTGCGACGCGGGGCCGTTGTGCACGAGAGTGACTTTCCGGTTCCTCTTTACCAGGAATTCGGCCAGTTCGCAGCCGTGGAGGTCGCCGCCGGCTATGACCACGTTCTTGCCCACCGGCAAATAGAGCCTGGTAAGCTGTGCCAGCCACTCGGCATGGAGGAACCTCATCCAAAAGCGCAGTTGCCGGTGCAGCCGCGCCGCGGGCAGCACTTTGCGGCTGGGAACTTCCCGGCAGATCGAACCTGGAGTGTGCGGCGCCCGCAGCAATCACCGCGACGTCCGGTCTTTCCCGCGCGATGACTTCGGCATTGACCCGGCGATTGAGATAGACTGTAACTCCTTCCTTTTTCAACTGCGTTTTCTGGTACTCAAGAAAGATACCGATGTCGTGCCGCTCAAGGTCTTTTACCAAGGCCGCCATAGGCATGATACCGCCCAGGTAGGGCGCCTCTTCATACAGCACCACCGCGTGGCCGCGCTTTGCCGCAACACGCGCCGCCTCCATTCCGGAGGGCCCTCCGCCGACGACCAGAACTTTCTTTATCTTTTTCGCTGGAATCACGGCAAACCGCGAATCGACTTCGCGCCCCAGGGTGGCATTCACCCGGCACTCGATCAAGCCGTTTCGACTGCGTACATCGAAGCAATGCAGGCAACCGTGACACCAGCACACGTCTTCGAGCCGGCCCTGGGCAATTTTGTTGGGCAATTCCGGATCGGCGATCAGGCGGCGCGTCATGCCCACGAAGTCGAGACTTCCCTTGCGAAGAAACTCCTCGCCAAGTTCCGGATCGAGGCGGCACGCAGTCCAGATGGGGATGCCGGGCGCACGCCGTTTGGCCGCTTCCACCAGCGGCACGGTCGCGCCGCGTCCCTTGCGGCTCCAGTCAAGATCCTTGGGCAGGTGCTCCGGCGCTTCAGGGTAGAGCAGCCGGTCCGGGTGTTGCAGGCCATTGCGGTCGCCGTAATTGTGCGCTCGACAGTTGATTCCGTCGGCGCCCCCCTCGGCGATCCAGCCTGCCATTTCCGCGCCCTCTGCCACGGTGGTACCGCGCTCATGGCCGTATTCGGCCATATTCATCAGCACGGTCATTGTGAATTCCGGGCCGGTGCGTTTGCGGGATTCGGCAAGGATGCGGCGCAAAAATCGCGTGCGGTTTTCAAAACTCTGGGGGCCGTACTCATCGTCGCGCTTGTTCCAGACGCGGGATAAAAAAGTGTTGCCCAAATGGCAGGTGCCATGATTTAGCTCCACGGCATCGAAGCCGGCCTGTTGAACGCGGACCACGGCGCTGGCCCACAGATCGATCTGCTCCTCGATTTCCTCAGGGGTCATCGCGCGGCACGCGGCAAAATCGTGGCGCCCTGGCAACTCGTCCTCAGAGAAGGTGGACGAACAGCGCGTATTGCGCCTAGGCAGATTTCCGGCAGGGTTCCAGGGACCGGAGTGCAGCAGTTGGATGGAGCACGGGCAGCCGTGTTTGTGAATTGTGTCCGTGAGCCGCTTGAACCCCGGAATAAAGCGGTCATCGTCGAAGTGGAGTTGAACTCCGCCGATGAGCCGATCTCCCTCGTAATGCAGGTGGTGAATGCCCAACGGATATTCCACTCCGCAGGACTCCACCGTTAGATAGCCGACACCGCCTCTGGCCAGGTTTTCGTAGTAAGCGATCATGCGATCACCCACCGTCTGGTCCGCTTCCATCAGAGAGGTGCCATTCGCAGTCTTGATGATCCGATTTCGGGTTATCACACGCCCGATTCGTCCCGGCTCCATTAATTTGGCAAAACGATTCACAATAATATGTATTTGCTCCCGCGATGTGACGCTAACTATCCCTAAGTCGATCGGCGCCAGTAAAACATCGAGCGATACAAGCGCCCCGGTTCACTCACCTTGTCCAGCCGCGCCGTTTCCTCGGCGGTCATCTGCCATTCCATTGCCTTGAGATTCTCCTCAAGCTGCGAGATTCTTCTCGTGCCGATAATGAGCGAACAGACGCAGGGCTTCTTGAGTACCCAATTCAATGCAACCTGGGGCACAGTCACATTGCGCTCGCGCGCAATCTCGGCCAACAGATCGACGATGTTGAATAACTGGTCCGGCTCAAAGGGCCATAAGTGTTCTTCCGCGTCTTTGATGCGTGTGCCTGCCGGCCACGGCCGGTCTCTGCGGTACTTTCCGCTGAGAAGGCCGGCGTGCAATGGACTGTAAGAGAGAACGGCTACGCCCTGGTCAAGGCACGCAGGGATCAGCTCGTGTTCCAGCGCGCGGTCGGCCAGGGAGTACATAGCTTCCAGCGTGACGAATTTCTCCCAGCCGTTCCTTTCGGCGATCCCCATGGCCTTCATCAGCATCCAGGCGGCGAAATTGGAGCAGCCGATATAGCGCACTTTGCCCTGCCGCACCAGATCATCCATTGCCCTCAGGGTGACTTCCAAGGGCGTATTGGGATCCATTCCGTGAAGCTCGTAGATATCGAGATAATCCGTCCCCAGGCGCTTGAGGCTGGCTTCGCATGCTTCTACGATGTGATTTCGCGAAAGTCCCCCGGTGTTCAATCCAGGAGCGGACGCAAAGTGAGCCACTTTGGACACGACGATCACGTTTTTGCGGTGGGAGCCCAGAGCATTACCCAGGATCTCTTCCGCCCAGCCTCCGGAATATAATTCGGACGTGTTGAAGAAGTTGATTCCCGCGTCCAGAGCCTTCCGCACGATGCAATTGGCTTCGTCCTGGTTGACCTCGCCGCTTGCTTTAAAGTGGCCGAGACCGCCGAATGTCGCGCTTCCCAGGCATAACTCGCTGACTTGAAGCCCTGTCTTTCCCAACCAGCGCATTCTCATATCGCTTGCTCTCCTTGCCCGCAACGCATATAACTTCCTAACCTTCGCAAGTTCCTCTCGTTATTCCTAACTCTAGGATCAAAGCAATGCGAAGACTGACTTGGCCTCCATGTATTCGAGCAGCCCTTCCTGACCGTGTTCGCGTCCCCAGCCGGATTCCTTGTACCCGCCGTTGGGAAGGGAGTAATCGAAGACCCCGTGCGAGTTGATGCCCAGCACGCCAGCGCGAAGTTTGCGCGCCACGGCGTGGCCGCGGCCGATGTCCCGAGTCCAGACGCTGGCAGCGAGCCCATAGCGGCTGGCGTTAGCCGCATTGATCGCTTCTTCCGAATCATCAAAGGAAGCGGCGCACAGTACCGGTCCGAAGATCTCCTCGCGGACGGCCCGCATCGCTGCTTGTGTCCGGCCCAGTACCGCGGGTGTAACGAAGTAGCCGCGGTCGCCAAAGCGCTTGCCGCCGGTGACGAGTTCCGCTCCTTCCCCCAGCCCGCTTTCGACCAGGTCCAGAACATGTGCTTGCTGTTGAGCGGAAATCAGCGGCCCCATATCCGTCTCCGGACTCATACCGTTGCCAAGCCGGAGCTTCTCCGCGTGGGCGGCTACTCCGGCAACTACCCGTTCATAGGATTTCTTCTGTACATACAGGCGGGAACCGGCAATACAGATTTGTCCCGAGTTAGCAAAGATTGCCTGCGCCACTCCCGCGATGGCTTGCTCGAGGTCCGCATCGTCGAAGACGATCGCAGGTGATTTTCCGCCCAGCTCAAGAGAGAGCTTCTTCATGTTTCCGGCCGCAGCGTGGAGGATCTTACGGCCTGACTCCGTGGATCCCGTGAATGAAACCTTGTCCACTTCGGGGTGCTCTGCCAGAGCCGTGCCGACAGTTTCTCCCGAACCCGGAACAATGTTCACAACACCGGCCGGCACCCCCGCTTCCAAAAGCAACTCGCCCAGCCGCAGTGCGGTAAGGGGAGTTTCCTTGCTGGGTTTCAGGATGCATGTGCAGCCCGCGGCCAAAGCCGGTGCGAGCTTCCATGCGGCCGACATCAGCGGGGCGTTCCAGGGCACAATGAGCGCAGCAACTCCAATCGGCTCGAGCAAGGTATAGGCGTGATAGTTGGCCGGGCCCGCGGAGAGCTGACTGGAGCGGCCCTGAATCTTGTCTGTGCAGCCTGCAAAGTACCGGAAGCATCGCGCAGCCTGAGCAATAAAGAAAAACTTCGCATCCCGGAAAGGCATGCCGTTGTTGAGGCATTCCAGCTCAGAGAGCTCGTCGATATTGCTCTCGATCAGATCGGCGATTCGCCACAAGATTCGGCCACGGCCCTCCGCGCCGACACTCTCCCAGACACCTCTGTCAAAGGCGTTGCGCGCTTCCTTTACCGCGCGATTTACGTCTTCCCGGTCTCCCGCTGCACCATGCGCCAGCACGCCTCCGGTCGCGGGATTAAATACTTCCATGGTCTTTCCCGCGGCCGCCTGAGTCCAGGTTCCGCCGATCAGCATGGGGCGCGGGCAGGCAAGAAACTCAGCTACGCGCTGCGATAATTTGGGCAGACCGCTTGCTGCATTCATTTCGGATCCTTTCACAACCTTGAAGTTTCTTCTCCCGGCGCTTTCGAATCATCTTATGAGCCCCGCCCACGCACCAAGCGCCGCTCATGCGGCTCCGGCAGGATTCTGAACCTTTGCACGATGGTCGCCGCGCCAGAGGAAAATCGCAAGCACTCCGACGCACACCGAACCCACCAGAGGAAGCAAGGGGCCGAAGCGAAGCGAATAGTGCTCGGAAATCTGACCCACAGCCCATGGCGCGCTCATCCCACCCAGCATGGCCATTGCGAAGAGCAAGCCGTATACACTGCCCAGCGAGTTCTGGTTGCGGTCGCCGGCGGTGCCCAGAGCCGTTTGGAAGATGGGAGCCAATGCTAGACCAATGATCGCCGCGCCGAGGCTCAAAGCCACGAAAGATCGCGCGGATAGCAGAAGACCGCAACCGATGACTGCCAGGATGGCCCCGCCCAGGATGACCTTTGGTTTGGCGACGCGCATCAGCAAGGGCGCGGCAAGTGCCCGGCCCACCATGATCATGGCCCAGTAGCAGCCCAGCACCAGGGTCGCCGAACGTGGCGCCAGCCCGATGGAACCCGCGTAAATAGAGGTCCAGGAACTCACGACCGCTTCGTTGCCGGCTTCAAAAAACAAGAGCGCCCCAATGAGCAGCGCGCTCGGATAGCGGATGGCCCGCAAGGTTTCCAGGAGCGAGATGCGGCCGGGCGCCTGGGTTGCCGGAAATCTCAGGCAGGAATAATAAACGGCGCAGGCCACCGGGAACAGCGAAGCCAAAAGGAAAAGCTGAGGAATTGTGGCGTAGGCAGCCAGGGCCGCCGTGCCCAGCGGAATGAACAATGCGCCTCCGCCGTGAAATACCCCCAGCAGATTCAGCATCGAAGCTCGCCGTTCTACATACACCTGTGAGACCAGGGTATTGACGGCGGTATTAATGGCTCCGCCACCGAACCCCAGCACAATGGCAGTCCCGGCAGCGGCTCCGAACGAATGAGCGCCGGAAAATCCAAGCAGGGACACGGCCACAACCAGCGCGGAAGCCAGCAACACCAGTTTGTGACCCAGTGCTTGCAGCAGTGGCCCGATCACCAGATTGGAGAAAAGGATGCCCACGTAAAGGAGCAGGAACAGGGTTCCCTCCTCGGCTGCGTCCAGGTGCAGGCGCGCGTGCATCTCCGGCAGGCCGAGCACTGTTCCCAGCACTGCCATGACCGAGCCAAAAATCATGATGCCGCCTGCAGCGCCCCCGAAGAGCGCCACTCGCGGACTAATGGATTGCCTATTGCTGCGGCCTTCTACTATCGATTCGCTCATCGTTCCCTTTCCTCCGGAACAGATCCTCTTCCCGGCAGCCTATTTTCCCGACCGCGAAACGCGAACGGCCACCGCCAGCCGAAGCTGCTCCGCCCGCCGCCAATCAAAGGATTCCGTAGATTGGATGGTGGAGGATTGGAGCAGATTTAGTTGCGATGGCCTCAATCCGCTTGCTGTGCGGTTCACCTCCGCAGCTTATTTGCTTGCCGCGCAGTCGAACTTCTTGTCGGAAAGCGTACCTACGAAGTCGCTGACCATCTGGTCGATGGTAATCTTTCCGGTTGTGATCTTACCGTCTGCAAAACCGACGACATTAGGGGTCCCAGGTCCGACCTTTGCAGTAAAAAGGAATCCCGAGTCGTTATAAACACCGGTAAAGTTGGTTATCAACGAGGAATCTGCGGAGCTGTGCAAGCTTCCAGTCAAGGTTTTTCCGTCGCTGCCGCTGCAGAGCGTCATGATGTTGTGCATCACCGCGCGCTCCAGCACAAAGGTTACGTCATATGAGCCGTCTATCTTCTTCATGGGCATTACATACTTCGCTAATGGCATCGAAGCATGATCGATTGGGCTCGCGGCCCCACCGCCCTGAGCAGCCGGCGGCGCACCGCCCTGAGCCGGAGCCTGAGCCTGAGCTGGAGCCTTGGCACAAAGCAGCACCAAAAGGCTGCCAAGAACAAGCGACGAAGCCGCGCGACCGATTGCATGATTCCCCATTGTTATCTTCACGACAGTCTCCTTTATTCCTCGGGTTTTCGATTCTGCGTCAGTTAAAAGCTCGGAGTAATTCCCCCATTCTAATATCCATGGGGCGAATGATCCATCTATTGCGATCACTAAAACGCCCTTATGGATATGTAACTCACTTCACTCGACTTATTCGGCGCTTCGGTGGATCGGGGCACGGCTAAACTACCGCTGATCGTTTCGTAGTGAAAAGGCTCGAACCACGAAAGTTTCTTTTGGGGGAAGTCGTCAGCGAGAGGTGAATGTGATCCTGGAGCGGATGGTCTATGCTCTGCGCCGCGGCGGGGAAGTGACACTTTGCGTTTCTATGCGGAAGCATGCAAAGCCGTGAAAATCAGGCTCAAAATCCGCCGACCCTTGCGGTCATGGGGGTTCGCCTCCCTCCCGTCACCAATAAAAGACTTACGACGACATCGATCGCGACCGTACTGAATCACTTTGCTCCGCGAACAGACATCTCGAGGGTAACCACCTTTCCATGCCCCGTAATAAAAAGGGTCTTGCGGTCCTTGCCGGCGAACCTGAGGTTCGAGCTATTGACGGGAAGATCAATGGCGGCAAGCCTCTCCCCGTTGAGGCTGTAAACGTAGATTTTGTCGCCTGCCATAAAGAGATCGCTGTTTTCATCGAAGGTCATGCCGTCGATGTTGAGGTTCTGGCACTGCTGGCAGTTGAAATCCTGTTGATCGGCAAGGCTTCCGTCCGCATTGACCTTGAATTTCAAAAGCTTGTTGTTTGCGCCGCTGGAGAGGAGCGTTTTGCCGTCGGGCGAGAGAACGATTTTGTGAGAGCCCTTGACCTTTGCAACCTGCGTGATCTTCTTTCCATCGGGCGAGATGTAGTCGATGCCCGCAAACTCGCTATCGTTTGATTCGATCTTCATGCCTGCTGGAGGGCCACCGTCAGCGCCGCCGCCGCCTGAGTTCCCCGGACCACCCGGTCCACCAGAAGACGGTCCGCCGGCCGGAGCGCCACTGCCGGGAGGCATTACGCTCATCTTGAAGCCGGGCCATTCGGTGAAGTAGACTCCGCCCTTGCTGTCGAGAATGATGGTGTTGGGGGCAAGGATCTTTCGCCCGTCGATGGAATCTACGAGCACGGCGATATGCCCGCGCAGGTCATCGGCCGTGATCCTCAAGTTGTCCCACTCGCCTGCCAGCAGGCGGCCCTTCGCGTCGAAGGCTGTGCCAATCGCCGAGCCATCGACGTCGCGGACCTTGACGACCTTGCCATCGGCCCAGGTCCATTTTTGAATTGTGCCCGTTTTCTTGCCGGGGCTCATCTGGGCCGTGGTGAAGTACACATTGCCATCGGCATCGACCGACGGTCCTTCTGAGCCGCCGCCGGCAAGATCGATGTTGACGGGCTGAGGCGTCGCTCCGGGAGCGACAAACTTTGAGCTTTGCGCCGCGCTGACAGCGGCGAACGCCGCCGCTCCGGCAAGAATGGAAAACAGAAACGCGAAAGATCGAGCCGCTCTCATGACGTCCTCTCCAAACACCGCTTTGATTCCTTTTTCAAGACTTATGTTACGCGCTCACGCTGCAGCAGCACATCAATGTTCGCTGTGCCGCGTGTCGAAAGCGAGCGGTTGAGAGCGCTCGCTCTCGAGATGCGGGTCTATGGCGTGTTCTCCCTTACGCCGTAACGGTCGGCTTCTTCCACCAACCCTCGTTTTCGTCCGCCTCCGTCCAGGTTTCGTAGGGCTCCGCAGTGGTAATCGTCATGTTTTCTTTTCCCGGGTACCAGAGGTAGGCAGCGGTCAGTTCCTTGGCTACCACCGGGAATCCATTGGCATCCCTGTCCTTGGTCCACTCGAAAATTTCGTCAATGGTCTCGTCCTCAGGACTTTTGTAGTAATTGGCGCTGAAGCCGCGCAGCCATTTCTGGTGCCAGAGGTACCATTGACCATCTTCCTTGATGTAGCTGTTGGCGTATTTGCCGTAGCACCAGCCGCCTCGCTCGAATCCGAAAGAGGTAAAGGTCGCCTTGGCCGTCTTTCCATCGCCGGCAACGACAATATTTGGAGTCGAGACAGGATGAATGGGTGGAACGGTGGAGGGCCCTTTGCCAAAGACCTTTAGCGCGGGCGACGTCCCATGCTTGAAATCGCCTGTCCCACCGCCTGCAAGTGGTACGCCGCCACCGGCAGGAGCTGCACCTTGCGCGCCGCCTGGAGCGCCGCCCGGCGCACCTGCAGACATGCCGGCCGGCATCTCCATCTTATGGATGTGCGTGCCCGCCGGTAACTTGCCCGCGTCGTAGAGCTCTCGCAGCTTTTGCGGGTTGAGGTAACCGAGCTTGATATTTTCAAAGCCGATAATGCGGCTGTGAGTAATCTCCTGGACCGAATCTTCGCGCCTTGCGAACAGGTTCCAGGCCAGGCTCTCCTGGGTGCTGTGGACGGCCTCATAACGGGCCTGAAGGCGCATGATGTCGAACACATCCTGGGCCCGCGTGACGCGGCCTTCCAGGATCTTGTAGTTGGCCTGGAGTTCTTTCAATTGCTCTTCAAGCGAGCCTTGCGATTGGTCCTTCGATCCGTTCGAAGCTTTTGCCAGTGGCCCCAGGCCGATCGATGCCAGCGCCAGGGCGCTGAACGACCAGAATCTTCTGCGATTTGAATTCAGGAAATTATTTTCCATTTGCGAGCTCCTCCTTTTGCATTGAGTCGTGAATTGAATTGGCTACGGGCTTTCATCTGCTCCGAGCCGCCGCTTCGTTTCGCTACTGGGTTTCGACAATGAGAACGCCGCCGCCCGCCAATTTGTTCATTCCCGACGATGAACTGTTTTTGCCGGCAACCGCATGGACTCACGTCGGCCGGCGCCAATTGCTCAACCTTCACATCGCCAACCCTTATGGCTCGACGGTATCTTTCTTCCACCAGCCGCCGTCGTCGTCCTCTTTCGTCCAGGTCTTGTACGGCTTGGCCACGGCGATGGTCTTGGCTTCCTTGCCGGGCGCGACGAGCAAGTTGAAGTTAATACCCTCGGGCATGATGCGCTTGCCGCTCGAATCCTTGGTGGGCGCAAACTCGTAGACCCGGTCCTCGGTCTGGTCGTACCATGCCTCGTTGAACGGGGTCTTGAAGCAGCGCAGCCACTTCATGTGCCAGATGTACCACTTGCCATCGTCCATCTTGATGTAGGAGTTGGCGTACTTGCCGTAGCACCAGTTATTCCCTTCGAAGCCGAAGGAGGTATAGGTGGCCTTGGCTGTCTTGCCGTCATCGGCTACGACGATCACCGGCGTGCCCAGCGGGTGCATCGCCTTGATGCGCTCGCTCGCGCCGGGACCATTTCCCGGAGGACCACCCGCCATGGCTCCGGCTCCTGGAGGCATGCCACCGGGAGCTCCAGCGCCGCCGGGGCCTCCCGGACCACCCGGGCCGCCGCCTCCGCCCATGCGCTTGTAGTCGTTCACGATGGCGTCATAGCCGATCAGTTTGTCGCGAGTGATCTCTTTGCTCGTGTCGGGCCGATTGGCAAAGAGCTTCACGCTCAGCGGCTCCTGGGCGCAGTGAATCGCCTCATACCGGCCCTGAAGATTGGCGATCTCGTGCACGTCGCGGGTCCGTGTCAACTCATGCTCGAGCGCAGCCAGCCGCTCCTCAACGGAGCCGGCTCCAGCACTCTGCGTCTTTTCAGCTTTGACCAGGGACCCTAGTCCAACCACGGCAAGTGCGGCCGCTCCCTTTGACCAGAACTTTCTTCTTCCTTCAATCGTGGCAATTGACTTCATGGCTTTCCCTCTCGCTTTCAGAATTCTCAATCAGGATCATGCAGGCTCTCATTGGTGCGAGAGCCCGCCGCGAACCGCATCAATTCAAATCGACTTGCGGAAGCTAAGGATGGAACGAGAAGCCGCCCTTGCCGCTCTCGTCCACGGTAAGATAGACCTGCACGTGACCTTCGGCAGGATGGGTGATGTTTGGCGACACCGCTGCATCTCCACCCTGCTTCTGGTAGAGCGCGGCAATGTTGTTGCACGAATCCTTCACCTTCGTGCGAGAAATCTTGTCGCCCACCTTCATGGTGAGGACCTTCATCATCTGGTCCACAGTGAACCTGGTCGAGCCTTTGATCTCAATCGAGTCGATCACCGGCGGATTCGTCTCTTCGGCCTCGGCGCCCGGCGCGCCCGCCTGCGGGGGACCACCCGAAGCGCCTCCCTGAGGCGGACCACCGGGAGCGCTTCCCGAAGGTGGAGCGCCGGAAGGCGGACCGTTCTGCGCAATCGCTGAAACCGCGAGCGCCATCGCACCGCATAGGATCGCGCTAAACGCCAGTGTCCAGAGCTGCCTCCGGCGTTTGAAATTGATTTGCATGCGTTTCATTTCCCCCATTGTTCTCATCGGTCCGTCCATGCTTTGCAAGTTTTCGTTCGCTCCCAGCAAGAGCGCCGGAGCTCGTGTTCCAGGGTGATTGCCGCGATTGTTACAGTCCCAGGCTTCGGGTGCAAGGCAGGAACGGTGAGCTTCACGTGCGGCCGGGGGTGCGGCACGGCAGTTTGCAGGGCCGGAAGTACGGCTCTTGCAAGGATTTCGAATCGAGAACAAGGGAAAGGCGATTGGCGCACTGACAAAGGTAGGAGTCAGGCGAGGCTGAAAAAGCTACCAGACTTCAATGGCTTCTAAAGCCGGCGGGCCGGGCGTCCCGTTCGTTACCTGGGTGGAAATGACCGCCTCCAGATCTAATGTTGCCCACTCGGCCGGAGCACGCCTGGATAGATCTTCCATGAATCGGACATTGGTCACCAGTTCGGCAGCGGCCAATGTACCGACCTCTCCGAGTCCCGCCACGACCACCGTCCAGCGGCCGGTCTCGGGGTCCAGGCTACGCGCCACGATCGCGTAATCTTTACGGATTTCGCCGCTGGGCATCTTGCTAATCCGGCTGAACTTCCGTGCCGCGGGGTCCTTGCGGTCCTCGATCCAGATTGGGCCCTCGCCGGGCCGGCCCGCCAGATGGAAGCGCATGCTTTCGGTCTTGCTCACGCTCCAGTTGTTCACGAAGCCGCCGATCAGGATCGATGTGTTCTGGCGCAAGTCGACGGCTGCCGCACCGTCGGCCGATTTCAAGTCGAAGATGTAGCCCTTGCGAATCAAAAAATCCGTCAGCAGAATGGCAGCCTCGGTGTCACCTAGCTGGGGATGAACCTTGGCGCGCGGCAGTTCACCGATATAGAGCGCAATTGGCGCCGAACGATCCAGCACCGGTCTCCAGAAAGCGTCGAGCGCCGTTCCCTGCACGTGGGCTGAATCCAGCGCCGACTGCTCTGCGGCGCTCTTGCCGTGGCGATACATCCAGATGGAAACCACCGCCAGAACGATCAGGAGCCCCGCGATCGACATTCCCAGCGTTACCCAACGTCGAGGCGCAGGCAAAGCGGCAGGCACAGTTGCCGGCGCAATCTTCTCATCCTGCCCGGCTTCGCTGGGCAGATGGAACTCCGGCATGTAGGATCCCGCCGGAAGATCGATGCGAATCTCGTTTTCGTGGCCCGGTTCGTGATAGTACTGAGCGATCCTGCGGCGCACATCGCCGGCCGTGGCCCGCACGACCGTGTCCTGATCGGTATCGTAATCGGCCCTGCGAGCGAAGACCTCCATGCCCAGAATTCGTTCCTTCAGAGGCGCTCCGCTGTTCTGCAGTCCGTAGCTGACCACGTAACGGAGAAACTTCGGGCATCGCACACTGTTCTTGAAGGTCGGATGGGTCAGGATCCGTTCGAGCTGTTCCTCGATTCTCTCCCGATCCAACTGTGTGACCGGCATCCATGGATTGCCCGGTGACGCCAAGGGTAAAGAACCTCCGCATGCCTTTGAAACCAATTTCTGCCTGTTTGCGACTCTTTATAGTCTATCGTTCGGTGTTTGATCGCCGGCGGAATAAAACTGGTTCCGGGGGGAAAGCGAACGGAAAAGAGGAACAACTAAATCATGGTGGGGAGAGGGATTCTACCCCCCGGTAGCCGAGAGCGGGCGCCTTGGCCGTTTTTCTTGATGAAGTCGACGCCGAAGCCGCACCCGTGGTGCCATTCCTAAAAGCAAGCATTTGTGACTTTATGTTGCGAAATTCCAACAGGCGAAACTGTGCCCAAAACCGCTTGACACACCTCGAGCCGGCAGCAAACACTACGCTTACAGTCAGCCGAAAAAACTGGCCGAGGGGGGGTGGCTTCCTCTGCCGGAATGACAGGCGAATCGGCATTGTGGCCGATGGGCTCCGCACGTGCCCGGTGCCCCAGCCAACAAATTTAAAGCGTGGCCATTGTTCCCTTTAGGAGCAGGCTTCGCACATTGAGGTTTAGTATGTCTGACAATTCGCGCTTCGAGAAACTACTCGAACCTGGTTTCATTGGGAAGGTCCGCACACGGAACCGCATTGTGAAAAATGGAACCGGCCTGGGTCTTCAGGAACCCGACCACGGATTCATCACCGAGAGGCAGAGAGCCTTTTACGATGTGCTTGCGCAAGGCGGCGCGGGTTTGATCTCGATGTCGAGCCTCAATATTGATTTCCCTTTAAGTTCCGTTGGCTCGCGGGGCTACCGCATCGATGATGAGAAATATCTTCCTGGTCTGAAGGAGTTTACCAACGTTGTCCATAAGCACGGATGCCCGTTATTTCAGCAACTGCTGCATTTCGGCCCCATGCACAGGGGAGTGACATCGGGGATGCAGCCGATTTCTGCGTCTGCATTGACGAAAGCTGAGCTGCCAAAGCCGCAATACGAGGAGCCGAGGGCATTAACCGTACCCGAAATTGCGAATATCGTGGATAAATTCGGGACGGCCGCGTACAGGTGTCAACAGGTGGGATATGACGGCATCGAATTGAATGCCGCCACCACGCACCTGCTGAATAGTTTTCTATCCCGTGCCTGGAACAAGCGTCACGACGAGTACGGCTGTGACAGTATTGAAAACAGGGCGCGCATCGTGGTCGAAATCATACGCGAGATCAAGAAGCGCACAGGGAATGGCCTTGCTGTGACCGCGCTGTTCAATGGCGCGGAATTTGGGTTGAAGGATGGCATCGCTCCGGAAGAGGCGGCGCAGTTTGCCCGGCTGTTTGAAGCGGCCGGGGCGGACGCAATCTTCCCCAGAGTCGAGTTCTATCGGCCATTTTTCGATAGCACCCATTTCCCGGATGTTTATGTCTACCCGGAAGCGCCCCCCAATCTTCACCCGCTTTTCGATGCCAGCAATCACGGGCTCGGCGGCGAAATTCCCCTGGCCGCTTTCATCAAAAAAGGTGTTTCCATTCCCGTGATCGCGTCGGGCGGAATCGATCCCATCATGGGCGAGAACGCGCTACGGGCCGGCAAGGTGGACTTCGTCAGTATGAACAGGCGGCTTCTGGCCGACCCGCAACTTCCCAATAAAATCGCCAGCGGGCACCCGGAAGACATTCGGCCATGCACCTCGTGCATGACCTGTTTCGCAATCGGGGAAACCGGAAAAACGGTGAGATGCCGCGTGAATGCCGCCCTGGGAAAATCCACGCTATCCGAGCTTACGGCTGATTCCAAGCCGGCCAGCGTGAAGAAGAGAGTGATGGTGGTCGGCTCCGGACCCGCGGGATTGGAGGCCGCCCGGGTCGCCGCCCAGCGAGGCCATGCAGTCTCGCTTTATGAGCAGGAGGACCAGATGGGGGGATCGTTGCCGTTGGCGGCCATGGTCAAAGGCTTCGAGAAAGAGGCCATTCTTCCCTGGATCGAGTATCTGAAAACCCAGGTCAAAAAACTGGACGTTGAGATTCATCTCAACACGAAAGTCGACCGGTCGCTCATCGAGCGCGTGAAACCGGATGTGCTGATCGTGGCGGCGGGAGGGGTGGATGCCACTCCCGAGATTCCCGGCATCAACAACTCGAAGTTGGTGGTAACCGGCCAGGAGCTGCATCACAAGCTGAGCTTCTTCCTCCGGTTTGCAGGTCCGAAGCTGTTGCGGTATCTGACGAACTTTTACATGCCGGTGGGCAAGAGAGTGGTGATTATCGGGGGCGGCGCGCACGGATGTCAAACCGCCGAATTGCTGGTAAAACGAGGTAGAAAAGTAACAATCGTCGATACGGAGAATGAGCTTGGCGAGGGGCTTGTGCAGGAATTCCTGAAGCCATCCCTTCTTAAATGGCTGGCAGACAAGGGTGTCACAATGATTCCCGGAGTCAAGTACGAGGAGATCACCAACAAAGGCATTACCATCACCACAAAAGAGGGTGTGCGCCAAACCATAGAGGCCGACACGATCGTGACGGCCTTGCCGATGCTGCCCAATGAAGGGGTGCGAGACCTCGAGACAGCCGCGGCAGAGGTGCATGTGATTGGCGATTGCCGGGAACCCGGCTGGATGATCGATGCCGTGGCCGATGGATGGACCGTCGGATGCTCTATTTAACTTAACGTCGAGCGTGTGGCCCTTGGCTGATTTCGGATTCCAAACTCCCGAATCGGCCAAGGGTATTCAGCATGGGCGGCGCCGGCCAGATCCAGTTCCACACCGTGATCACCGGAAATCACAGAAGTCCGCAAGACGGCCAAGGGAGTGTTGTACACGCCTGGCCTCATCGGCGGCTCTAGAGGAACGAGTTGCTCCGAGCAAGAACTGCGGGAACGCTACAGCACCGATTTCATCAATGAGGACAGCCAGTAGAAGATCTGGCACCTGCGCGTCTATACTGCTCTGATCGCAATTTGAATCGCAGGTAACAGAATCAGCTTAGAAATGGAGAATGAGATGCGCGTTTCCAGATTGCTGCCCTTAGTGGCGTTATGTGTTTTAGCCGGCTCGGCAATTGCCCAAACCGGTCCCGGCAAATGCCCGCCATATCCGGACGGGCGCAAATCCGATGCGTCCCCGATTGTGGACGCCATCGACACCAATCACGACGGCAAGATGACCAAGGCCGAGTGGGACGCGGCAGGCGCTCCGGAAGCTTCATGGAACATGTTCATGCAGAAGTATCCGGAAGCGACAAAGGCCGGGTACATCACCCGGGAGATGTTTCTGAAGGAAGCACCTCCCAACGGCATCGATACCAACTGCGACGGAAAGATCACGATCGAAGAGTTCCGGGCCACGAAACAGTGGAAGATGGGCGGTCCTCCCGCGGGCGGAGCGCCGGGCGAAGCACCAAGCCAAGGCAAGCCTCAGCAAAACGCCCCGGCAAAGTAACGGGGGGCAAGCTTCCTGTGCCCCAGCGATAGGCTCTCCCCGCTGGGGCAGGGCCATTGGGAGCGGCGGCTCGCAGTGCGATCGCCTCTTCGGACGAATCTGCATGAATCTAGAGAAGGTCTGGCGGAGGGCGCAGTCTGCTGCAAACCGTTCTCTGCAAGCTCAAGCACGAAACCCGTGCGAGCTTCCCGCGAGCAACTGCTCCATGCAATGGCGGAGGGAGAGGGATTCGAACCCCCGGTGCCCTTTCGAGCACAACGGTTTTCAAGACCGCCGGTTTCAACCGCTCACCCATCCCTCCGCGGGAGGTGGGGAACCACTCTCACTAGCTTACCGCACCCTCGCACAAGTCACTTTCATGCTCCTTGCTTGCGTCAAATAGAAATTCAGCGAAATCAGGCTCACGATTTCTTGTCGGAGACAAAAAGAAGAACCCTGCCTTTCGGCAGGGCTCTTCTGGTAATAATGCCGGCGATCACCTAATCTCCCACACGGTCGCCCGTGCAGTACCATCGGCCCAGCGAGGCTTAACTTCCGTGTTCGGGATGGGAACGGGTGATCCCTCGCAGTATGGTCACCGGCAAACTGAGGCGTCTTCGGGGCGTCTGAGCCCCGAGCCGAAGTCCTGAGCACGAAAGTGCGAAGGATCCCCGGTTTGCCCTTTATCTTGAGTGGCGCTTGGCGGGTGGTTTCCCGCAGCTTGCCGCGGCATCTGCTTTGGTCCGGATGGATTCCCCCGGAGGCCCACAGGAACGCGGTTTGCAATCTGGCGCCAAAATGCGCCCTGCGCCATAAAGAGGCGCAGAGCGAACGAAATAGATTGGATTACAAGGCCTTGTCGAAGAGTGCTTCGCGCTTTCTGCGCGGAGTTAATTCTATGGACAAGCCGAACGGGCGATTAGTACTGGTTAGCTTCACGCATCGCTGCGCTTTCACATCCAGCCTATCAACCAGGTGGTCTTCCTGGGCCCTTCAGGGAGATCTCATCTTGGGGCATGCTTCCCGCTTATATGCATTCAGCGGTTATCATAACCGAACTTCGCTACCCAGCCGTGCCCTTGGCAGGACAACTGGAACACAAGAGGTTCGTCCATCCCGGTCCTCTCGTACTAAGGACAGCCCCCCGCAAATCTCCTACGCCCACAGCAGATAGGGACCGAACTGTCTCGCGACGTTCTGAACCCAGCTCACGTACCGCTTTAATAGGCGAACAGCCTAACCCTTGGAACCTTCTACAGCTCCAGGATGCGATGAGCCGACATCGAGGTGCCAAACCAATGCGTCGATATGAACTCTTGGCATTGATCAGCCTGTTATCCCCGGCGTACCTTTTATCCGTTGAGCGATGGCCCTTCCATACAGAACCACCGGATCACTAAGGCCTGCTTTCGCATCTGCTCGACTTGTTGGTCTCGCAGTTAACCACTCTTATGCCTTTACACTCGACGGCTGATTTCCAAACAGCCTGAGAGTAGCTTCGCGCGCCTCCGTTACAATTTAGGAGGCGACCGCCCCAGTCAAACTACCCGCCTAACTATGTCCCTCTCCCGGATCACGGGAGGAGGTTAGGATCACAGCACTCGCAGGGTGGTATCTCACCGTTGGCTCCTCCGAGTCCGAGAACCCGGGATCAAAGCCTCCCACCTATCCTGCGCAGCAAGTACCATAACCCATAGTTAAGGTGTAGTAAAGGTGCACGGGGTCTTTCCGTCTAGCTGCGGGTAACCGGCATCTTCACCGGTACTACAAGTTCGCCGAGCAACTCGTTAAGACAGTCGTACGATCGTTACGCCATTCGTGCAGGTCGGAACTTACCCGACAAGGAATTTCGCTACCTTAGGACCGTTATAGTTACGGCCGCCGTTCACCGGGGCTTCAGTTCAAAGCTTCGCTTGCGCTAACCTCTCCCTTTAACCTTCCGGCACCGGGCAGGCGTCAGCCCCTATACGTCGTTTTCGACTTAGCAGAGACCTGTGTTTTTGTTAAACAGTCGCCGTACGCGCTTCACTGCGGCCCGCCATAGGCGGGCGCTCCTTCTCCCGAAGTTACGGAGCCAATTTGCCGAGTTCCTTAACGAGCTTTCACTCGAGCGCCTTTGGATATTCTCCTCGTCTACCTGTGTCGGTTTGGGGTACGGTTCCCTTTGTTCTCCTTAGAGGTTTTTCCTGGCAGCGTGAAATCGGCAGCTGAATCCCATACGGGCCTGCTTTGCGCCTCACTGTTGCACTGGTGGATTTGCCTGCCAGCGCCAGCTTACGCGCATCGACCGTCATAGCCATAGGACGGCCTGCCTATCCTTCTGCGTCACCCCATCGTCAAACGAACATTGGGAGGTCCGGAATATTAACCGGATGTCCATCATCTACGCCTCTCGGCCTCGACTTAGGGACCGCCTAACCCTGAGCGGATTAACCTTCCTCAGGAAACCTTAGACTTTCGGCGCGGAGGGTTCTCACCTCCGTTATCGCTACTTATGCCGGCAGGGTCTCTTCTCAACGCTCCACCAGTCTTCTCAGTCTGGCTTCACTGCTGTTGAGAATGCTCTCCTACCACGCGCACCCTAAGGTACGCATCCGCTGCTTCGGTGTACGGTTTTAGCCCCGTTGTATTGTCGGCACCGGACCGCTTGACCAGTGAGCTATTACGCTTTCTTTAAAGGATGGCTGCTTCTAAGCCAACCTCCTGGCTGTCTGAGCGTTCCGACTTCCTTTCCCACTTAACCGTAACTTGGGGACCTTAGCAGGCGGTCTGGACTGTTTTCCTCTCGACTACGACGCTTAGCCGCCGCAGTCTGACTCCCGGATATGTTGTCGCTGGCATTCGCAGTTTGGTTGGATTCAGTAAGCCGGAAAGCCCCCTAGTCCATCCATCTCTCTACCACCAGTGCAATTCATCCGAGGCTAGCCCTAAAGCTATTTCGGAGAGAACGAGCTATCACGGAATTTGATTAGCCTTTCACCCCTACCCACAGCTCATCCGAGCTTTTTTCAACAAACACCGGTTCGGTCCTCCAGTGGGTGTTACCCCACCTTCAACCTGGCCATGGGTAGATCATCCCGCTTCGCGTCTATTCCTGCCAACTGAACGCCCTGTTCAGACTCGCTTTCGCTGCGGCTCGCTTACGCTTAACCTTGCTGACAAGAATAACTAGCCGGCTCATTATGCAATAGGCACGCGGTCAGGCATTGCATTGCTGCCATAGCCCTCCCACTGCTTGTAGGCACACGGTTTCAGGTACTTTTCACTCCCCTCGACGGGGTTCTTTTCGCCTTTCCCTCACGGTACTGGTTCACTATCGGTCAGAGACTAGTATTTAGCCTTACGGGATGGTCCCCGTAGATTCAAGCAGGGTTTCACGTGCCCCGCCCTACTCAGGTATCCGCTTCGAGTCTGGACCACTTTCGCCTACGCGCCTGTCACGCTCTTTGGATCCCCTTTCCAGAGGATTCGGCTAGCGGCCAGATTGGTAACTCTACTGTTGCGGACCCTACAACCCCCGAAGCACCGAAATGCTACGGGTTTGGGCTGTTCCGAGTTCGCTCGCCACTACTATCGGAATCGAGGTTTCTTTCTTTTCCTTCAGGTACTGAGATGGTTCACTTCCCTGAGTTCGCTCACTCCCGCCTATGTATTCAGCGGGGTGTTCCTAGGGTTTGCCTAGGAGGGTTTCCCCATTCGGAGATCTCCGGTTATAACGCCTGTGTGCGGCTCACCGAAGCTTATCGCAGCTTGCCACGTCCTTCATCGCCTGTCTCTGCCAAGGCATCCACCGTGCGCCCTTAGTAGCTTGACCATAGAATTAACTCCGTGCAGGGGCCGAATCACTTCGGTCCTGTTGCGGGTCAATCTATTCTCCGCCTCTGAGACTGAAATTTGCTCGCTCACGCGGACAATCTCCAGTTCTCCTAAAGACACTCTTCTTACTTGAACACTTGCCTGAGTCAGTAGCTTCTACCAACTCGCATGTGCTCGGCCTTGTATTTTTGAACGTGCCTGAAGTCTTTCGCCTTTTCGTGCGCCTCGCGGCGGACGGTACGGGCTCTTCAAGCGCGTTTACCCAATCTATTTCGTTGTCAAAGATCCACGCTCGCCGAAGCGAGCCGGGCCCTAAGGCCCTTGAAACCCGCCGGCCACATCTGTTGCAGGCCGGACTGTTTCCAGCTCGCAGTCATCATCAATGGCGGCGAGCTGGAAACAGCGAATGAGAATATGGTGGAGCTGACCGGGATCGAACCGGTGACCTCATGCTTGCAAAGCACGCGCTCTCCCAGCTGAGCTACAGCCCCATGCAGGGGCGCCCGCGTCGGCTTTAGGTGGTGGGCCTGGGTAGAGTCGAACTACCGACCTCACCCTTATCAGGGGTGCGCTCTAACCAACTGAGCTACAGGCCCGAGTCAGAGCGATGCCTCAGTCCGGGAGCCCGGCGGCTCTTCACGAAACTCATTCTTTTAAAGGGTCTCGAGGACATGGTTGAACGCGCTCGGGCGGCTACGCCGCCCTTTGACCATCGCAAAATGGGATCCGGCAAAGAAGGCCGGAACGGGGCTCCCAAAACTCGCCGTCAGGGACGGCTGGTTATGGGGTAGATAGCAATCTGAGTCCGCCGCCGCCGATTCGCATCGCTGGCAGTCCGCTATCGCGGAAGGACTCTAAGTGCCATCTGTTTCTCTTTTAGAAAGGAGGTGATCCAGCCGCAGGTTCTCCTACGGCTACCTTGTTACGACTTCACCCCAATCATGAATTACACCTTGGACGGCTGCCCCCTTGCGGTTGGCTCACCGGCTTCTAGTGCAACCCACTTTCGTGATGTGACGGGCGGTGTGTACAAGGCCCGGGAACGTATTCACCGCGGCGTTCTGATCCGCGATTACTAGCGATTCCAGCTTCACGCAGTCGAGTTGCAGACTGCGATCCGAACTGAGGCCGGCTTTTTCCGATTAGCTCCCCCTCGCGGGTTTGCGACGGTTTGTACCGGCCATTGTAGCACGTGTGTAGCCCTGGACATAAAGGCCATGAGGACTTGACGTCATCCCCACCTTCCTCCCCGTTATCCGAGGCGGTTTCACCAGAGTGCCCAACTAAATGATGGCAACTGGGGATAAGGGTTGCGCTCGTTGCGGGACTTAACCCAACATCTCACGACACGAGCTGACGACAGCCATGCAGCACCTATATTACGGCCCATTGCTGGGAAGGGATATTTCTACCCCGGTCCATAACATTTCGAGCCCAGGTAAGGTTCTTCGCGTTGCGTCGAATTGAACCACATGCTCCACCGCTTGTGCGGGCCCCCGTCAATTCCTTTGAGTTTCAGCCTTGCGACCGTACTCCCCAGGCGGACTGCTTAACGCGTTAGCTCCGGCACGGCGGGATTGGGTACCCGTCACACCAAGCAGTCATGGTTTAGGGCTAGGACTACCAGGGTATCTAATCCTGTTTGCTCCCCTAGCTTTCGTGCATCAGCGTCAGTTGTGGTCCAGTGAGCCGCTTTCGCCACAGGTGTTCCTTCCGATATCTACGCATTTCACCGCTACACCGGAAATTCCACTCACCTCTCCCACACTCGAGCCCGGCAGTTTCTCGTGCAGGCTCCGAGTTGAGCCCGGAGATTTCACACAAGACTTACCAAACCGCCTACGCACCCTTTACGCCCAATAATTCCGAACAACGCTCGCCCCCCTCGTATTACCGCGGCTGCTGGCACGAAGTTAGCCGGGGCTTCTTCTTCCGGTACCGTCATTATCGTCCCGATCGAAAGGAGTTTACGTCCCGAAGGACTTCATCCTCCACGCGGCGTTGCTGCGTCAGGGTTTCCCCCATTGCGCAAAATTCCCCACTGCTGCCTCCCGTAGGAGTCTGGACCGTGTTTCAGTTCCAGTGTGTCCGTGCGCCCTCTCAGGCCGGATACCGATCATCGTCTTGGTGGGCCATTACCCCGCCAACTAACTAATCGGCCGCGACCCCCTCCTCAAGCGAATTGCTCCTTTGACCCGTAGGTGTTATGCGGTATTAGCTAAGGTTTCCCTCAGTTATTCCCCACTCAAGGGTAGGTTAGTCACGTGTTACTCACCCGTGCGCCACTTTACTCAGGGATTGCTCCCCTTTCTCGTTCGACTTGCATGTGTTAGGCACGCCGCCAGCGTTGATTCTGAGCCAGGATCAAACTCTCGTTTGAAACCTGATGTCGTGTCACCTCGACGGAGGTCGAAGTGATTCGACCGTGCCCTGCGCATCTCTGCAGCTGGGCACCTTACCTTGTGAGAATGATCAGGCCAAACCTGATCGCTTCTCACGACTGGCATGTTCAACCAATTGTCAAAGAT
>CAWETV010000009.1:0-835564 GCA_963812095.1 uncultured Acidobacteriota bacterium
TGTACTCAAGCTGCGCCTTCCCCTGGAAACCGAGCACAATCGGATTCTTCGATTTGCGGTTCTCGGTGATAGCAGTGTGGAGCTGCGGCAGACGTTGCAGACTGGCCAACTCGTCCAGCACAAACCAGACCGGATGCTGGCCTTCCTTTGGTTCATTCAAGAGACGCAAAACCAGCAAGTCGATCCACAGGCTGTGCAGCGGGCGCAGAGCTTCGCGCTCGCTGGGCTTCGAGGTCAGAAATACCCAACCTTTCCGGCTTTCGGACCACTCGGTGGCGCTCCAGTGAATCCTGGTTTTGTCTTTTCGTGGCAGCATTCGCAGGCTGTCGGCGACCAGGCCGAGCGAGGCCAGTACGCCGTTGCGCTGTTGCTGCGCGCCCTTGGCAATCATCGTCGCCATCTCTGTGTTCTGGACGCGGCGGTCGATCTCATCAGGGTTGGCCATCCACTCGACAAGGTCTTGCGGCGACGGGCCGAAGGTCAGAAGATGCGCAAAGATCTTCTGCGGCGTTTCGGTGAAGAACTCGCCCTTCTTGTCCGTGGTCGGCTGGTATAGTGAGGCCGCGATTGCCTTGGCCTCGGCGCGACGGCGCAACTCTTCGGACGGCCCCCAGTAGGGGCAACGGGCGTCAAGAGGGTTCAGAATGATGTCGCCGTTTTTGCCGTCATAGAACCGCTGCACGAACTCGCAGGCTGGATCGTAGACGATGGCCGAATGCCCTCGTTCCTTGATCTGCATGAGTATCTGCATGATGAGCCTGGTCTTGCCTGCACCCGTGTCGCCCATCAATTCGATGTGCTGCCCTTCAGCGAGCCGGGGAATGCGCATGAGCTTCTTCGATTCGATTGTTCTGAAGCCAACTCCATCGCCCTTCACGGCGCGATTGAATCCGGTTGGAGTCACGCGCACTGGGCCTTTGAGCAGCCGTCCATACTTCATTTCTCGGAAGCGATCCACGTCTTTGCGAGCGGCAAGCGGAAGCACGCCTAACAGCACGGCAAGTCCGGCGAGCAGTGGCCAGCGGAAGACTCCGGCGACACTGTGTCCGCCATAGACGAACTGCTGAAGATAGGCATGAAACGGGCCATTGCGGTAGCTGGTCTTCGGTCCGCGATAGAGGTAAACTAACCCGGCGGCGCGGGCGCTCCTGGTCAACTGAAGAGGCAGAGGCCGCGCGAATTCTATCGTGGTCACGCCCGGCTCGACATCCGTAGAGGCGGCAGGATGCGCATGAAGGTGGTCGTCCGAAACGTCGAGTAGCTGGTATTGGCCGGTCTGCTTCAATCCGGTCAGTGAACCCGATTGAATGTAAGGCCAGAGGTCGTAGCGTTCGAGCGGCGGCATGAACGCACCCATATAAATGCGCAGAAACACGGCAGTCAGAATCAGCACCAGCGTGATGGCCGCATAGCTATAGATGGGTGCCTGCGGCGGCGTAACGATTGTTTCTTTGCGTCCCCAATGCGTGGTAGTTCATATCTGTTCCATAGCTCCTTTCCGCGTAGCTGGCGAGAGCGTCTTCCGCCGCCTTGCGCTTGTTTGCTTTCACGTAGCGAAGCATCTCCTTGAACTGCTCCGCGGTCATTTGCTCTCCACGCAGAAGCGGTTCAAGAGTGTTGATGAGCAAAAGGCGCAAACTCGTGACTTCGCCCATCAAAGCAAGGTCAGTTGCATTCCTGGAGTTGTCACGCACTTCGCGCATGATGAGGCTGCGCAACCATTCGCCGTAGTCAAGCCCAAGCGAATTGCAATGGCGCTCGACCTCTGAATACTCGTTGCGATTGAGCTTTGTGTTGAGCGTGATGTTGCGTTTTTCGCGTCCTCGAACCCGGCGCGCGCCGGGTTGCATTTCTGGAGAAAGAAGCGCCATGATGACCTGCTTTCCGTTGCGAACCGTGGAAACTCATGAGTTCCCACAGTTCGCGTATCTTCAACTCCATCAATCAGTAACTCAGGAGTTTCCTGGGCAACTTCTGAGTTCCCTCTGAGGGGTGGAGTATCGAAAATTCTTCCGGCGCGCAGCGCCGCAGTGGTTCGGGCAGGAAAGCGAAGGCAAGTCATGCCTTCGCTCCCACTGCAACTGCCGCTTTCGATGCAGGCTTTGAAGGCGCTTCAGCGGCTTCGGAAGCAGGCGCTCGACGGATACGCAGAGTCGGCGTAATCCGCTGTGCTTCAGGAGTGCGAAGGAACTCCTGAAAGTCGCGGTCTTTGGAGAAGACATAGGCAAGCGCCTGCTCGACAACATCGTCGGCGGAAGCGTGAATGAATGCGGCATACTGATCGACCTGCAATGCGGTTGTATCAGTGAGTCGAATGGATGCGCTGATGTGACGGGTTTGTGTGACTTCAAGCAGTGGCATATCAGTCTCCTTCGGGCTGTGGAATCAGGCCGTCTTGTGACGGGCAATCATGCGCTGAGCCGTGGCCGCAATCTCCCGCGCACGAGCGGAGCAAAATGCAGCGGGAATTTCGAAGCGGCGGCGGACTTCAAGCATGGTGATGATGTCGTCGATGGGAATGCCATCGGCCAACCAAAGGCGGGCCGAGGCGACATCGACGGTGCGTTGGGCGTAGTAGAGAGGATCGGATTTGTCGGCGCGGCGCGAAGCAAGCTCGCGCGTCAGTTTCGTGGCGTCCATATCGTGTGCAAGCCGCGCGCAAACCCAGGCCCAGTCGTCTTCGGAATGCGAGTGCTTCGCACTGATGGGCGATTTCCGTGCGTTACCGCGTAGCGGCAGCACGGAAGAGCCGACGACGGCATCAAGCCGAAAGTCGGCTGGACCGTAGATCGCATCGGCTGGGTATTCGACCGCGACAGGATGCGCGGGAGAATACTTCCGGTTGAGGAAACCGGGGATGCGCAGCACCCGGTTTCGGTCGGTGCAAGCGGGATCGCCGCCGAAGGCCTGGGCGATCAGTTTGAGCGTCTGTTCCTGACGCTCGAAGTCGAAGCCGGCGACGCGCCAAAGCGCCTGGTACTTACCCGGCGAAGTCGAGATGATCGCGGTCGGCGTGGGAATTAGATCGGACGCCCGCAGCGCAGCGAGCCGGGCGTCGCCGTCTTCATCAATATCTATATAGATGTGGCGGACGGATGCGATGCACTCCTTGGTCCGTTTGCGGCTGCCGGGGCGCAACGGATTGGCGGAGACATAGATGTTTGCGCCGTTGTCATTCTCGAAGTTGAGCCAGGCCATATAGCGTGGCGCGAGAACCTGTTCAACCGTTACCACGCGCTGCTGTGGCCGGGGCGCATCTTCCCGGCGCAGCAGGAGCGCAATCGTTTCGCACGACGCGAACGAACGAGTGAGGAAGTTGGCGGCAATCCGGTTCATATGGCTGACCTCTCAAGAACGCGATTTCACGGGCATTTCCAGTAGGAAAGCCCGGACAATGCCGGGCTTTCACCGTGAGGGGAGCGGCCTACTCGACCGCTTCGTCGAAGGGCAACTCTTCGTCGGCTTCCTGCTCTTCCGCAGCGGCCTTCTCCGCGCGGTCGAGCTTGAGGATGGAGTTGACGCGAATCGAGTCGGTGCGGACCGGCTTCTTCGCCTTCTTGGGCGTGTACTCGGAGTGGCGAATCTCGCCCTCGATCTGGATGTGCGCGCCCTTCTTGAGCGTGGCCGCGAACTCGCCGAGTTTGCCGAAGACGATGGAGCGATGCCACTCGGTGTGCGAGATGTATTCGCCGGACTCTTTGTCCTTGTAAGAGGTCTTGGTTGCGAGTGAAAGGGTGGTGAACTTCTGGTTGTTCTTGCCGGTGCGAACTTCGGCGTCGCCGCCGAGGAAGCCGATGAGGATAGCTTTGTTCTGATACATGATCGTGTCTCCGTTTTTGAATTCCCGATCTGCTCGGGTCACACCTTGCGAAGCTATGCGAGTGGGCGCGACTCCCAAGTGCCAAGCCGTGCATTCTGGAGCAGGGGCCCAGACTTGCTCTGGGAGAGGAGTCCGGAAAGCAGAACGGCGCAGTGCCGCAGGGCGTCGCAAAAGCCCCGAAGCAGTGACCGAGCTAGTGAGGAATGGAACTGGGAGACACCCTTCAAGAACAACGCTGATCCCGCTTCCTGGCGATGCCATTCCCCGGCAAACCAGATCCACACTTTTCGCGCCTGACCTCTGGACAAAGAGCCGCATCTCGCACCCGGTATCGCGCGTCTGCCATTCGGCGTGGTCAAGCTCAAGAACGCACAACAAGGGCGAGATTTCGTTTGCTACACCGTGCCCAAGAAGGTTCTTCATCGCCGTGCCTCCGATTCGCGTTTGCATCCGAGCGAGTCGCGCTGATTTCATGCCGCTGCCGTGGAGGAAGCCCGGTAGATTTCCTCCGTCACGAAGCACTGGTCCGTGTGGCTGTATCCACTCACGGTGATCAGCTCGCGCACCCGGCGCCGGCCCGTGGAATCGCGTTCGCAGTAGAGAACAAAATCCACTGCCTTTCCGGTCTGTGACCGGATGAATTGCTGATTGAGATTGGTCCTGGCGCTGAGCGCCATATCCGCCAGCCGGTCCAGTGCATCGAGGGCGGAATCCGCGTGCAAAGTTGAGAGCGTTCCGCCGTGGCCGGTGTTCATGGCCTGCAAGAGGTCGTAGCCGCATTCGTCGCGGATTTCGCCCATGATGATGCGGTCGGGCCGATGCCGCAAAGCGGCGGCAACAAGCTGGCTCGGCGTGACGGCCACTTGGCCGGGAATCTCTGCCACTGCCTCCCAGCGAACTGCATTGGGATGGGCAACCTTCAACTCGGCTGGTTGCTCGATCACGATCAGCCGCTCACGCAGCGGAACATGATCGAGCAAAGCCTTCATCAGCGTGGTCTTTCCAGAGCCGGTTCCACCGGCGATGATGCCGTTCTTCCGGCTCTCGATCAGGCGCACAACTGCATCCCGAACATGGGCTGGCAAGCTGCCAGCCTTGACCAGTTCATCGGAGGTGAACCAGCGGTTGAATTTGCGCACGGTAAAGGTCGGCCCGTTGATCGAAGAGGGCGAGCCGACTACGGCCACGCGCGAGCCATCGGGCAAGCGCGTATTGAGAATCGGATTCTGCGTCGTCAGGTCCTGCCCCAGGATGCGCGCAACGCGCTCAATGGCGGCTTGCAACCGTTCGTTCGTGAATGGCTGTGTGAGTCGTATTTGTTCGACGACGCCATTCCGATCTGCGAAGACTCCGTTCGTCCCATTGATCATCAGATCGGAGATCGATGGATCGAGCAGAAGCTCGCGCAACTCATCGGGAAAGAACGGTAGAATCAGGTCGAAGCTCATCGCGCTGCTCCCGCTGCTGCGTCTGGATTGTGCACATCGACAGAGACACGGTTTTCGTGGAACTCAGTGATGGTCAATCCCAGCGGATTGATGAACTCGTACTGCGGATAGACGCGGGCCTGATCGCTGACCTGTTTCGGGTTCAAGTAGTAGGTGATGCTGAGCAGCCAATGCTCCGTGCGCGGCTCGTGCGAATTCTCTGCCGAGTAGAATCGATCAACCGCCATCAGCGCCGTTCCACGGGCAATTCGTGCTCCTTGTAGCATCTCTTCAGACATCGTCGTAATGGTCACGTTTTGGACCTGCACGTCACTCGCTTCGATCTGCCCTGCCGTGACCTGAGAAACGAGGTGATTGGCGTTGTCTTCACCCATCAGGCGCGATGCCAATGCCTGCGAAAGAAAGTAGTAGTTGAGCGGGTATTTCTTGGCGATTACGTCGCGGTTGACCGTGTAGCGGTAGTTCGCCCAATCGGTCAGATAGGTGCGTACTTCGCCCTCGCGAGGCGAGTAGTTCAGGTCGCTGTACTGAATCGCCTGGGCGCGGCCCATCTCGTCGATACGGATGTAGCGATTCGCTACCGGGCGGCGCGCCAGCATCAGGTTCATGCCGAGCGAAGCGAGCAGCATGACCGTGCCACAGGCGAGGATGAGCCGATAGGCTTTCCGCTCGGCATAGTGCGACGCATAGACCTCGTTGCCGATGTGATCAACGAGCAGCGATTCGGCGGGCGTGAGTGGGGCTTCAGAAGTAGTCAAGCGTTGCGGCATGGGAGGCACTTATCCTTTCTTCAAGCGTGAGAAACAGGCCCACGGTGTAGATCAGGACCACGATGAATAGGCCGATCAAGAGCACAGCGAGCACGTACCGAATGGGCTTTGATAGCCTGAGCCGACGGAAGAGCAAGAAGCTGAAGAGATAGGTCCACATAACGCCCTCCTCAACCGGCCATCATGGCGATGGAAGCAACCGCTCCGCCAACCTTGGATACGCTGTCGGCCATGCCTGCTGTGCCGCCGAAGATCGCCTGCGTCATGCTCGGGATAAAGAGCATGTTGATGATGAAGGCGATGAAGACCATCGTGCAGGGAATGAGATTGGCCAGCCACATCTCCATCGAGTAGGTTCCGTTGAAGGTTTGCTGAATGAAGGTATTCAGAAAACCGGACCACACGAAGATGAAGGCGGCGGCCACGGCACGGATCATCGCGAAGCTCAGCAGCACATCGACGAAAGTGGAAGAACTTCCCTCGGAATGTCCTGGTCATCAGCAGCGGAATGAAGACCGGACCGAAGAGCGCCGTGACGCCGTAGAGGATGAACGATGAGCAGTTGATCAGGAAGAGAATCGCCGATGCCAAGCCCATGAGCGCCTGGACGTAGAAGTAGCAGAGAATCTGCACCGGAGCGGTCAGCGATGGCATGGCGGTGTTGTCGCCTGCGGTCTTCAAAAGCTGAAGCAAAGTGTCGAGCGAACTCTGGTCGAAAGCGGCAACCATCGCCTGGGCGATATAGCTGAAGAAGTGATTCAGCCCGAAGCTCGCGCCGGGCAGCGGATTGACCCAGTAATTGATGAGCAGGCAGCAGATGATGAGCCGCATCAGAAAGTGCGTCAGATCGCCCGCGCGAACCGGGTGCGCATGGAAGCGCCATACGGTCATCCCGGAGGTGTTCCAATTGATGACCATGTTGATGAGCGAGAAGAGGGCGATGCAACTCAACTCGGTCAATCCAAGCTGCGTCAATACGCCGCCGTTTTGCGTGGTCAGATTCGTCAGATTGTTGGTGAACTGGTAGAGCCAGTCCACGCCGGAACTCGTGCCCGGTAATGCCTGGGCCAGCAGCGTCGGTGAAATCATAGTCGTCACCTCGTAGTGGAATGTGCGGCGCTGTCAGAATGACCAGCGCCGCGTGGGTTGCACTTACGGAAGGTAGGTCTTCCAGGTATTGCTTTCGCTGGCAGCACTGACATTGTTCGTTGAGCGTTGCTGCTGCACGAAGGCCGCCGTATTGATGTCTTCGACGGCGGCATTGCGCCGTTCCATGTTGGCGACGGTCATCTGCCCGGCAAGGCAGGATTGAAGCGTTCCCTGCGATTGCATCTCGCTGAGCTTTTGCGCCTCAGCCGCATTCAAAAGATTGAGTTGTTGAACCTCGCTGTTCGTGCCGCTCGAAATGTCGAACTGACTCGAAAGAAGCGAGGAATTGGCCGTTGAGTTCTCGGTTCTGTTGGTCCGGTACTGGCCCACTGCGGTGAGGCAGTCGGGCGAGATGGAATCCGACGTTTCGATCATGGCAAGTTGCGAGATGCGCGCGCTGCCAAGAGACTGTCCCGCGAGGTAGCTGCTCGTGCCGCTATTCATCGAGACCGTGGCCGTCTTCCACGCCGTGGCCGAAGTGGAAGGGGCGTTCGAGTTGAGCGCGATCTTGATGCCTGCCGTCTCGCCAAACATATTGGCGACGTTTGCGTTTTCGAGTTTGTGCAGCGTCGTTTGCCACTGCTGCTTGAGCGAGAAATGTGTGATGTTGTTTTTGACCATGTTGTACTGCATCTGGAGCGTGGTCAGTTGCTGGATCAGGCTGGCGTAGCTGGTCGGGTCGAAGACGATGTCGCCGATCCCGAAGAGCGCAAAGCTGGGTGTTGCGGTCAAAAGAACGGCAGCAGTGATTACGAGCCACTTGCGCTGCTTCTTGAGTTGAATTGCCATACTACCTCCTCGTTGTTGGTTGAATTGGCTGCGGACGAGCGCGACGGCGTCGGCAGGATTGCCGCGCCGCGTCACAGACCTTCGTCGAGAAGCTCGCGGGCAATCCGAGGAATGACGACGATCCATTCCTCACCCGCCTCCTCGATGGCGTCGGCCAGAGTGCAGCCAAACTCTTCGAGCCAATCGGCACGATTGAGCACAAGTGCAACTGTCACCTTGTCGCTCAAGTTGAACGCTGCCCACGCATCATGACCGCGATACATGGCGCGGCGCGAAACCTCAATCAGATGCCGTGATCGTTCGCTCTGCTCAATCATGGCCAGTCTCCGGCTCTACAGGGTTGGGTCCATGCGATGTTCCGCATAGGACGGAATCAGAATGTCGCGGCCCACATAGACGCGGGCGCGCGAACCTTCCTTGAGGGTGATGACCGGAAGGCGGTTGAGAAAGTGATTCAATATCTGTTCGCCTTCGCTTGCCATCTGCTCCGAGATGCCGTTGCGAATCTCGGTGGAGGGATTGAGTACGCTGCCGTTGTTGCCGATCTGCGCAAGGCCGCCGATACCGCCGATGGCGGCGGCAGCGGCGAATGCCTGGAAGTATCCGTGATCGACCTTGGTAGCGAGTCCGGTCGTGCCCAGCGGATCGAGGCCGATGTACTTGTCGAAGTCGAGCGAAAACCCATCCGGGCAGACAGCGCGATGAAAGGTGACAAACATTTTGCGCTGCTGGGCGCTGCCCACGCTCTGCACGGTGCCGATCAGGCGCGTGCCTTGCGGCATGAGCAGTTGTTGATGATCGTGGGAGTAGTAATCGGTGGTCAGCATGACCAGAATTGGCCCGTTAAGTCCGCCGTCGATGTGGTTGGTGACGACGCCTTCGAGAACCGTACCCTCGAAGATTCGATAGAGTCGGCCCTGATACTGGTCGAACGGATACGGCCCCATCGGATCGGTTTTGGTGTTTGCAGCCGGTGATTGCTCCGATACTGCCGCTGCATTGGAACTCTTCTGCGACGGCGCGCCGCCGACGGTCTGGGCGGACGTTACCTCTTCCGATTTCGCTGAAGAGGGCGCTTCCGCGCGTTCCGCAAGCACGGTGGCCGCCGGAGCATTCGGTGATGGCCCAGTTGTAGCTTCCTCAGCGCGCGCAAAGTCAATTGCCATCGTGTCACTGTTGATGGCGTCCTGCTTCTGCCTTTCACGCGCCAGTGCCCGTTGCTTTGTCTCGGCCTGCGCCTCCGAGACATTCGAGGTGCGCTGCGGCGCATTGGAACTCCCGCCGTAGATCGCATCGCGCTGCGCCGCCGTCATCGGCGCGGCGTCGGCCGATTCGGGACCGGGCGTGCCCTCGGCATTCTGGAATTGTTGCATCGCCGCCAACAACTCTTGCTGACGCTGTTTTTCCTCAGCGTCATGCTGCGCCTGCAACTGCTGCTGTGTCTCGAAGCTCGATACCTGCTGCGCGCTGGGCGAGGCCGGACGCATCGGCAGCGCGCTTGTTGGCGCCGTCTTTTTGTTGCCGCGTAGAAGACTGGTTACGTTGGCGATGCCGAGTATGGCGAGAATCGCTACCAGTGCGATGACCACCGGCATACTCTTTCTTGAGCGGCGGCTTCGCATCCGGCTGTTCTGGGATGGTGGCGGGCGTATTTAGATTCTGTTCGGTCATGGCTACTTCGCGCCTCCCTCACGATGGAATTCGACCTTCTGTTTGCCGATGGCCAGATACCCGTGCTCCAACTGCTTCGGCACGGTGTAAAGTCCACCGTTGAAATCGAAGTTGATGAGCGAGCCTTTGCCGTCTTTCAGCTCGTAGAGTGCGGGCGTCTCCTGGAACTGGCCGCGCAGGTAGGTGAACTTGTCGTCGCGCCAGATTTGCTGGAGTCCAAGCTCTTTTCCCTTGCGCTCGTCCCACACGAAGTCGAAGTGCAACGAGCCGGGGTATTCGCTGCGGTACTGCTCGGCCTTTGTCTGCTTCGGCTTTGAGTACGGCCTCCTGAGCAGCCTTCGCGGCAGCAGCTTCCTGTTTCGCCTTATCCAGTTCGGCAACCGGCACAAACACCGGAAGCTGGGCCAGCCGGTCCTTGGCGGCCTGATCGCCAGGAGCGATGAAGACTTTGGAATCGAAGTGGGGATCGGAATCATCGGAGACCTCGCGCACTGCAAGGGTGTATTCGTTGCCGTGATCGGAGACGATGTGAATGTCCGTGGCCGCGTTCGCCGTTTTGGGCTTGACGCTGATGAACCGCGAAGCCACATGGCCGCCGTCGAAGATCCAGTTCACCGTGTCGCCAGCGAAGACGTTGGCGACTTTCTCCTCGTTGGGCAGAACGATGAGCGTTGATTGCAACAGCCCGGCGCGAATCTGCGGCGGCGTATCCGCTTCCGACATAATGACCGTGCGCGGCGCGCTCGGTTGCAGAGGATGCGTTTCGGTTGAAGCATGAAGTTGGCTAGCAGCCAACATCATGCAAAGGGAAAAAGAGACAAAAATGGTGTGGCGCATAGTGTGTGAGTCCTTTCTGCGGTGTGGTGTTGGGGTTATTCGGACTCGCCTTGTGCGAATCGAGTGATACCCTCCGTGAGTCCGTATTTGGCGATCAGCCTGGTCCGGCGCACGCGGTCCTTCGGCTTTGTCGAGAAGACTGCGTAACTGCGGTTGTCGAGATTGAGCTTCACGACCTTGGTCAATCCGTCGCGGCGCATATAGAGACCTTCGCGATCCTGCAAGCTCTCGAAGAGAGCAAGCTGCTGCTCGTTCATCTTGAAGAGTTCCGCGTATCGCTTCCGATTGAAAGTGGCGTCTTTCAGAAACAGAAAAGAAGTGCAAGAGTTCACGATGCTGTCAGCGTTCGCGCCCAAGTCCTCGGCGGACTGGCCAATCATGGTTACGCCGCCAAGGTTTTTGCGCACGGTCTTGATCGAAGCGAGCGCGCCTTCGAGTAACTGCCTGTTCTTCATCGAAGAGAAAATCTCTTCGATGAGAATGTGCTTGGGCACGCCGAGATTGGCCGGGTTGTAAAGCACATCATTGATCCTGCGCAGCAACCAGACCATCAACGGTTCGATCATGTCGGCGTACTGCTCGTTGTTCACGCCCTGGAAGTCGAAGCACTGAAGACGCGAGAGCGAAAGGCTGTCTTCGACGTTGTCGAAGATAGCGGCGTAGACGCCTTTGCCAACCCACTTCGAGAGATACCGGTCGAGCTTCTTTGGCAGGAAGAGATTCGAGAGACGGCGGTTTTCAGCGTCGAGAAGATACATATCGCGCACGGCTTTGTGGATCACGTCATTGTCTTCCGGCTCCAAGTCCGCGCCACCGTTCATCAGCAGGAGCTTTACGAATGAATAAAGGAACGTGATGTTGCTCTCGGTCGGCTCCAGCCGAAAGGGGTTCACGCGCGGGCCGTCTTTGCCGATGCGGTCCACACGCCCGCCGTACAACTCGACGACACTCTCATAGCTGCCGCCGATGTCGAAGATGTAGGTGAAACCGCCGTACTTCTGTTCGTGGGCGATGGCCATGTTGCCGTGAACGCTTTTTCCAGTACCGGTCGGCCCGAGAATCAGCATCACGCGCACGCCGTCCACATACACATCCTGAAAGAATGGCGTCCGTGTGCGCGTCTCGAAGATATTCAAATACTCGTTATCGAGGTCTTCCGAATGCGGATGACCGAGATTGGGAGCGAACACCGAGGACAGCCGTGCATGATGGTCTTCCGCCAGCCACATCGGAAAGACGTTGAATTTGCCGTTGCCGGGAAACATCGCGTAGTACGCGGAAAGATTGCCCAGTGTCTCTTCCATTACCTGCGCCCGCGCATCGACGAAGACACGATGCGCGGCGGGCGCAATGCCGCGCAGTTGGTCCACGCTGCGTGCGGCCACAAGGAAGCGAAGCGAGAATTCGCCCTGCGCCTTTTTGTCGAGCGAGCGGATGACCTCGCCCAGATCATCGACCTGGGTATTCGCCGCCCGCGCTCCTGCGCCGGTTTCAAGCGAGGCCGTGTCATGGCCGCTCATCACGCGCGTCAGCACGCCAACTTTGAAAAACGAGATAAACTTTTCCTGTGCGTCGATCTCGCTGCGTGCGGCGGAGGTGGACTTCGGCCTCCACGTCGTCAGGAGGATGCTGTCGCAGTCAAGCGCCATCAATCCGGAGAACAAGCAGGGGCGCGATGCCTCCGGTGTAGTCTTCAGAGAAAACATCTGGACGTACCGGCGGCCAATGGTGAGATGGTCGCTGTGCCATGAAACCGAGCTGTTTACGATCTGGCGGTCCACGCCGTCATCGGCGGTCAATGTGTAGGCTGCGGCCCACTCTTCAAGATTGAACAGATAACTGAAAAACTGGAAGACGGCGTTCTTTTCGAGTAGCTGCAATCCCAACGATCCGCCGAGATGGCCTTCGAGCAGCGTTGCCGTCTTCTCAAGATCGGCCAGCATCCGCGTTGTGTCGGTGTCGTGCTCCTTCGGCTTGCGCGTGAAGGCCGCGGCCTTCGGCGGCTCAAGCGTCAAGCACCAATGCAAATCGATGCGGCGGAAGCCTGCCGATTTGTCCAGAAAACTCAATCGGTCATCGACGAAAACCTGTGTGACTGGATTGCCGTACTGCGATTTCCTGGGCAGATTGAAACCGGACATGACGCGCGTGTACTGATACAGGCACGATCCTTCCGGCAATCCCCGCAATGCACCCTCAATCGAGCGCACCTGCGCCTCAAGCCCCTGATCGGTCACGCCTTCTTCATCGATACCGGCGAGCGAAAAGAGGCAGCCATAGCCGCCGCCCTTCAGCGCGAAGATCCGGTCGTTGACAAAGCGTGCAATCGGAACGATGCTGCACGCGGCTCCTGCCTTGGCGTACCACGGCGTGTATCTCTGTTGCTCAGTGTTTACGCGGGTCATAGTAGGACCTCTGGCTTAAACTCAAGCCCCAAAGTTCGAACATCTTCGGATGTTTGCGGACGACGAGCCACGCGCCGATGGCCAGCGACGGAAAAGCGATCAGCGCCACGACGCGGAACCCAACGAGGAAAACCGTTACGCAGACGAATACGATCGCCATCCATGCTGAGAGATCGAGGCCCAGTTTAGCCCTCGGCCGATTCAGCGCCTGATTGATTGGTAACGGTTCTCCCCGCTTGATCATGGCCGCCTCCTACTGCATCGTCTGCCCGGTGAGCGAGCCAATCCAGCCAGCGCCCCAGCCCAACACGGCTGCGCCAAAGAGCGCGCCGAAGAGACCTGGAATCGCGTCCTGGAATCTTCCCGACATCATGCGAATCCCGGCGAAGATCAATCCGCCGAAGCAGATCACCGCGCCCGCATAGATGGCGAAGGTTTTGAAGGTGGTCATCAGCGTGGTCGCGCCAGAGAAGTCCATCGTTCCCTGGGCATGGGCCACGCCGGCAAACGAGAGTGCAAAAAGGGTTGGAGCCATCGTGCGGATGGCAGAGAGAAGCGTGGTTTTGAGGATTTGTCCCGACAGCCGGTTGGCGGACGGAATGAGCAGCCGATTACGACTGGCGTCGCGTCGGAAGATACGGCGGAATCGATTCACTTTGCACCTCCGCTGACTCGGGCGTCAGCATTAGGGCAAAGTTATGGCGGTTTCGTGGCCGCGTCCAATGAATTCCAGGGAGACCGCTATTCCATTTGGGAATATCGACCGGGTCTTGTGGGAGAGGATTGGCCTAGAATTTGTAGTCGCGGATGGTTTCCGGGGTACCAGCGCCACCCTTATATAAGGATGCTTCCACGGCTGGACGAACCAGGACGTAGCAGGTGAAGCTGGTTCCGTCCGTCAGCTCGATCTGGACGCGCGACCCGTCGCCGGTGTCCCGGTGAATCCGGAGCAGTTGAATCGTCTTGCCTGCCACTTCTGGACAGTCAATGAAATCAGTTTTCATGAGTTCCCCCTCTACCTCCGTAAGAATCGTACCCCTTTCACCTCGATGCTGGACCATTCCGATGAATTTCCCGTCAACTGGGGCAGTTTCCGACAGCGCACAGGGCGAGAGCGGCGCATAGTGCAACTCCAACCAGGACATTATCACACTCATCGTGTGTAGACGCATAGTGGTCAGCCTTCGAGCATGAAGATGTGGCCCCACGCTCTGTTAAGTCTCGATTTGGCACAAGGTTGCGGCAACTGCGCGACGAGCGAGGCTATTCCCAGGAGGAGCTGGCCGAGCGCGCCGGACTGCATCGCAATTACGTCGGCGGTGTCGAGCGCGGCGAGCGGAATGTGGCCCTTGAAAACATCGTCAAGCTGGCGAAGGCGCTTTCGGTCAAACCAGGTGATTTGTTTACGGAGTTCTCCTGACGGTCCATACCGCGAATCGCGTACCCGTTTCATAATCAACGATTTGCAGCCGGCCCGCTTACGAACCACTTTATCGAAGAAGCAAGAGGTTACCTATGCGTTCCTTCTCCACGGAATAGGCAAACGGCCCGAACCGATGCCCATCTGAAGTATCGACAACCCTTGGAAAGCGACGGAGCAGCAACCGACAATATTCTGGGAAATCGCCGACAGAAGCCTGTTTACTAGACAGTAAAGAAAACAGGTTACCATCCAAATTCGGAAGAATCGGCAAAAAATCACTTGACATAGAAACGTCCTTCGACTACGTTTTCTTCGACATCTCAGATTGCTATCTTCGCGGAGCGGAATGCACAGCAGAGCTGGGCAGTGAGATGTCCCCTTGTGGCGCCGAAACCTCGGCTGCAAGGAGTTTCCCTCGGGATCGGGCCCCTTCAATAATCTGCTTTGATCTTTGATCTGCTATTTGCGTTGTCCGCAATGTGTTTTTTGCATCGCTCGGAGCGGATATTTCGCGGAAGCAGTCGACCAGAGTACGGTGATCGGCGATTCCTTGGTGCCCTTGTAGGGCCGCCTTGTAAACAAACGAACCTGTGGTCTCCTGTGGTCTTCGAAAGGAAAGATATGGCGAAGCGTGGTTTGCTCTCTCCTGCGCTCGGAATCCTATTGCTCGCATACAGTGCATCGGCGGCATTTGCCCAGCAAACAGGCTCGGCGACTACGGCTGCACCGCCCTTAATGAGCCAGGTGGCGGCAGCCTTTGCCGGCAATCAGGTGATCCATCAGGTTCAGCTCACCGGCAGCGCGACATGGTACGCAGGCAGCATTGAAGATTCGGGAACCGTCAATCTGAGCGCGTCAATCAACGGGTCGTCACAAATGCAGTTGTCGTTGTCTGAAACCGGCACCAAGACTGAAATCCAGACCGGAATGGGAATCTGCAGTTGGACCGGAAATGACGGCGTGCTCCATGCGATTCAGTCAGGGGCCTGCTCCAGGCCGGTCCTCTGGTTCCTTCCGGCGCTTTCGCTGTTTTCGCTTCCCAGCCAGCTCCAGTTTGGCACACCCGTCCATAACGATCTCGGCCTCGGTCCCGTCGGCTCCGGCGAAAGCAACTACCGGCACTGGCAGAGCACGATCTCTCCCCCGAATGGGATGCCAAGCACATTGACCAGCGACCTGGTAAAGCAGAGCACAACCGATATAGGTCTTGACCCCAATACGCTCCTGCCCGCCATGCTCGCCTATTCGGTTCACCCGGATAATGGCGCACCGGCGTGGATTGCCTTCGAGGTGCATTATTCCGATTACCAGGCCGTTAACGGTGTGCAGATTCCGTTCCACATCCAGCGCTATGTCAACGGCTCGCTCCAGCTGGATATTCAGCTCAGTTCGGCTCAGGTTAACTGATGCTCGATCGAATCGAAAGGACACGACCGATGCAAGCACGTATTTGCAAAGCTCTTTTCGTTCTGATTCCCATGCTCTTCGCCTGCATTTTGCACGCGCAGGTTGCTACCGGTAACTACACCTATGGCACTTTCGATAATCAGGGATTCGATTCGATCAATCTCGGCAACCTCAATACACACTTTAGTATCCCCGTGCTGAACAAAACCGGGCGCGGACTACCCTTTAGCTACAATCTCGCCTACGATAGTTCCGTCTGGTATCCCGTCACCAGTGGTTCAACAACGGCCTGGACCCCGACGCAGAATTTCGGCTGGACAGGAAACACGCAGTCTGCAACTGGCTACTATTCCTATTACCTGGTTTCATATGAGCAAGTGCAGTATTACAACAGTTGGCCCTATTATTATTGGTACTACTACTGGTGCGGCTTTACTTATGTGGACAAACTTGGCGTAGTTCATAACTTTCCGGGTTGTACCGAACAGGTTTGGCTTTGGAGCTATTCTGGTCAGTATTGGTACGTTTACAACTCCTATCCCAGCATGACCGTCAGCGCAACCGACGGGTCTGGCTATACGCTCACAGTATCAGATTACAGCTACGCCCAGGTCACAACTCCTAGCAACCAGCAGATAGTTCCTCCGTATGGGTCCGCCACTTCCGCCACCGTCACAGATCGAAATGGGAACGAAATTACAATCAGTGGCGGCACATTTACAGATACTGCGGGAAATGCTGCGTTGACCGTTGCTGGTTCCGGGACATACTCCAGTCCTACCACGCTCTCTTATACCAATCCTCAGGGGCACTCGTCCCACTATACTATCAATTATGGAGAATACACAGTTGCAACCTACTTTCATGCTCCTAACATAGTCGAGTATCCTCCGACGCTGACATCGCTCGTTAGCAGTATACAACTACCCGATGGAAGCGAATATACCTTCACATATGAGGCGACGCCTTCCGCAGCTAATTGTACGCCACTTTCCGGGAGTACGTATACACGGAACTGCGTAACTGCTAGGCTTACTTCCATGACCCTACCAACTGGAGGCACTATTACTTACAATTACACCGATACCGCAGGTTACAACGGGATCGAGACCGATGGAAGCACCGCTGGCATGACACGAACCATGAGCACAGGCGGCACGCGGACTTATTCGCGCACCCTAAACTCTGGAACTCCCGGCTCAGCTTCCACATGGACCACAACCATCGAGGATCAGAACACCCCCGCCAATTATACGGTCGCCAACTTTGCAGAGGATTCCAACACAACTAATCCGACACATCGTCTTTATGAGACGCAGCGGCAGGTATTTCAAGGGAGCATTTCGGCAAATGCCTGTTCGTCAACGATTACAAACAACTGCTGGCTTGCAACGAACACTGCGTGCTACAACGGCACTTACTCATCCTGCGCAACGGCAAATGTCAGCTCACCGATTACTCAAACGGATGTTTACTCTATACTGCCAAATGGCACCGCGAACCTATCACACATCGCATATAACTCCTACGGACTGGTCACAGATAACAAGCAGTACAATTATGGGGTTTCGCTCGGCTCCGCTCCCTCGTCAAGCAGCCTGGTCAGTGAGATCGGTACAACATATTATCCAGTATCAAACGGCATAGCGAACATGGTCGAGTCCGTCGTCGTTACCGACTGGAGCAGCGGCGGTGCAGTCACGCTTGCCTCAGCCAGCTACACTTACGATGGAACTGCAGTAACGTCCACGACAGGGACCCCACAACATGTGGCGGTAACCGGAGCCAGGGGCAATTTGACCCAAGCGACGACCTGGACAACTAGTACGTCGTCACTTACTTCAACAAACACCTATTACGACACGGGGCTGCTGAATGTGGCTACGGGAGTTAATGGCGCACATACAACATATGTCTACGGTTCAGGCTCGTGCGGAAACAGTTTTGCGACCACTATAAATGGACCGCTTGGCCTTTCTACTTCCACAATATGGAACTGCACAGGTGAGCTCGCCACGTCTTCAACCGATCCAAACGGTAATGGCGTCGCGACAGGTTATAATGACAGCAACTATTGGCGGCCTACAAGTGTGACCGACCAGTTGACCAACAGCTCAACTATTACCTATATAGGGGAGAATGCGGTTGAGACTTCGTTAACCTATAACAGCGGCAACTCCGTCTCTGACTCCCGGTCAACGGTAGACGCTTTTGGGCGCTCTGCATACAGTCAGAGTCTGCAAGGCCCAGGTAAGACAACGTACGACACTACCGAAGTTGATTATAATATAGCTGGCCAGCCATATAGAACCACAATGCCATACAGCGCCGCGGCGAGCCCATCTTCGGGGAACTCTAACGCTCCCGCCACAGTGCTTACGTACGACGCGCTGGGACGTGTTCTGACAAGGACCGATGCCGCAGGCGGCACCGTGCAGTACACCTACACAAATAACGACGTCCTGCAGACGGTTACGGGTGCTCAGAGCTTCAAGAAGCAGTTTGAATACGATGGACTTGGCCGGCTGACATCGGTTTGCGAGATTTCCACAGGACTGCCCGGAGTTGGAACCTGCGGACAGTCGAGCCCCCAAACGGGTTACTGGACGAAGTATACCTACGACGCACTTGGCCACATCCTCTCTGTCACCCAGAATGCGCAGGCGGCGTCGAATGCTCGACAAATGCGAAGTTATGCATATGACTGGCTTGGGCGCATGACATCCGAAACGAACCCTGAGACGGGAAGGAGCGGAAGCAACGGGACAACTGCCTATACTTATGACTACATAGCGTATTGCGGTGGCAGCGCATACAACTATCCTGGGAATCTGGTGCAGCGGCGCGACAACGCAGGAAACGTCACATGCTACGCTTATGATGCTTTGAACCGAGTAACGCAGGCAGGCAATCCGGGCGTTTCGAACACTACGCTGCGCAAATTTGTCTACGATTCCGAAAGCTCGTATCCGACCGGCGTGACGGTTACTAACGGTAAGACCCACATGGTAGAGGCGAGAACTGTTAACACGTCTTCACCCGGCACAACCATTACAGATGAATTCTTCAGCTATTCAGCACGTGGCGAAGTCACAGACGTCTATGAGTCGACGCCGCATTCCGGCGGGTTCTATCATACAACCGCAACCTATTGGGCGCCTGGGGCACTTAAGACCCTAAGCGGTATCCCCGGTGTGCCTGCAATCAATTATGGAGCCAACGGAACGGGGCTCGATGGCGAGGGGCGGTATACGACAGTTAGCGCCGCGTCAGGAACAAACCCGGTCACAAATGTGGCGTATTCTACAAGCAGCACAACCAACTACTTGGGCGCGCTGACCGGCGTGACTTTCGGGTCCGGCGATGGAGACGGTTTTACCTATGATCCAAATACGGCGCGTATGGCGTCTTATTCATTTTCCGTGAACGGCCAGAACGACACTGGCACGCTGACATGGAACTCGAATGGAACGCTCTATCAGATGGCTATAAATGACAATATCACTGGAACCTCAGATGCCCAAACCTGCAATTATGGCTACGATGATCTGCGGCGCGTGTCATCTGTGAACTGCGGGACCATATGGGCGCAAACATTCTCCTACGATGCTTTCGGAAACATCACTAAGAACGTCCCCGGCGGATCGGCAGGGTTGACATTTCTCCCCACTTACTACACTACGCCGCCCACTAACCAATTCAGCCTGATTCCGGGCGCGTCCGTGTCGTACGATGCGAACGGGAACTTGTTGACGGACAATTTGAATACCTATACCTGGGACCCCAATTGGGGAAACATGCTAACCGTCAGCACGGGGGCTCAAACCGTGACGGCACTCTACGACGCTCTTGGGCGCATGGTAGAAAACAATTCGAGCAGTTCGTACTACGCATTTGTCTACGGGCCCGCCGGAAACAGACTCGCCATTGCCAACGGGCAGGCACTTGTGGTGGCTCGCATAGCGCTTCCGGGCGGAGCCAAAGCAATTTACAACTCGACGGGATTGGCGTATTATCGTCATTCCGACTGGCTGGGGAGTTCTCGTATCACCTCTACGGCGTCGCGGGCACTCTACTCAAGCACAGCGTATGCCCCCTTCGGGGAGCAATACGGCCACTCTGGTGCAGCGGATGCTTCATTTACCGGGCAGGATCAGGATACCGTGACAAGCCTTTACGATTTCCAGTTGCGCCGTTATAGCCCGAGTCAGGGGCGGTGGATTTCGCCTGACCCTTCAGGAATCAACTCTGTGGTCACGACAAAGCCCCAAAGCTGGAATCGCTATGCATACGCTTATGATAATCCTCTAGCGCTGATTGACTCATTAGGACTGTCAGTACACCGCTTGCATCATGTGCGTGCCAAGCCGGCTGTTGATGATGACGATGATGACGACGATGACGGCGGTGTCACCAGTGGTGACGATGACGGCGGTGGCGGTGGTGGTAGCGCAAGTGGCGACGACGACGATGACGACGACAATAACGCGAACCAAGGTTGTGACTTTAACTGTCAGCTCGAGCAGGCTGAGCAAGACGCAATTAACGCGTTGCAGAACCCGAATTGCGCCGACGCGGTGGATGGCGGCATGGGAACAGCGGCCGATGCGTTGATAGAAAACCTAGCGGGACAAATGAATGGAGGAGATGTGGACATTCTTTCCGGCATTACAATACAACCGGGTGATCTAGGGGCCAACGATAATGGTAGCGGAACGGGTGCAAATACCCAGGGCACTTCTCAAAGCCAAACGATCAACGGAGTCAACGTCTATGTTGGTATTGGATTGCCGGCCACGGTAACCATCAATTCAAACCCGGACGGGATGTTTTTGAATCCATTGCCCAATCAATTCATAGACAATAACATACCTTGGGGGTTAAATACAGAACAGAGGCAGACGGTTACGATACTCCATGAACTCGGACATGCGGCCGTTTACGCCGGGGATCCTTCAGCTGTCGTAGATGATTCCAGCCCAAATGGGCCGTTGTCAACTGTCTCGGAGATAAATTCAGCAATAATTGCTGTGGTATGTCTAGGAGGCAATGACTGACAACGATTATTCGGCCTCGCATGAAGAAGAAAGGAGAGATATGCGATTCTTGATGCCAATTGTGCTTGCATTGTTATTGCCAGTAGCTTCAGCCCAAGGAGGCGACGGCGGGACGGTCAGTGGCGTCATTTCGTCGCTCGATGCCGGTATTGATCAGCCGGTTGGGGTGCCGGACGCCGAAATCCAATTTCAGAGCGCCAGCGGCGAAACCTTGACCGCAAGGACTGACAAGGTTGGCCAGTACGCGATATCTTTACTCCCGGGCAGTTACGTGATTACCGTCAGCCATAAGTGGTTCTGTGGAGCCCGTCGCCCTCCCGTATCAGTAACTTTCGGTGTAACCCTGAAGTTCGACTTTACTCTGACTTCAAAATGCGTGGGAGATGCTATATCCGTGGGCAGAAATAGCGATGGAATGCCTCTGACGCCGGAAGAACTCAGCGACGAACTCTTAGAATCGATGACTCCTTCGAGCTATTATTACTATGCGGAGCAGAAGATTTCTTTTTCGAAGGCTGCACACGACTATTTGATCATAAGCTTCGGCAAAAGGCTGAGAGAAGGACATCAGCTAAAGTACTATCCGCTTCCCGTCAGCAAGACTCCCGGCGTTGAAATCCCGGTGACCATCAGCTTTGGCAGATACACGGTGCGGGCAAAGCAAGCGGAAGTCGGTTTCGATTATGTGCGGGCGGAACAAAGCGTTTCGATAGAGGATGGCAGCTCGTCACCGCCGCAGCTGGTCTCATGTGCGGAAATCCGGTTAGACGAGCCTGCTCCTCAGCCGCATCCATGCTCCTAGACCAGCGATTCTATAGAGATATGCCCTTGCTTTCACGCCGCGATCTGCTCGCTTCAGGTGCCGCTGCGGGTGCCGTATCTGTTCTGCCCTTTCCATCACCGTCATACCTTAAAGAACGTACCGACAATCCAGTGCCGCCAGCCGCATTAGAGTTTGTCGGACAAATCGAAATGTCCGGAGAGACGCCATATTCACCGATCCAGCAGAAAGGAATCCGTGATCTCGTTAGACATACACTTACCAAACTGTTTGATGGGCACACTGCCTCGGATGTGCAAGCTGATGCTGATTGTTTGCGTCTTCCAGCGGCAGAACGGCTCAATATCACATTAAGACACAAGGGGCGACTTCGCGGTTCTATGTCAGCGTCTGGCAAGAACCTTGGCAGGCAAATCATAGAAGCTGCTTTTAAGGCCGCTATGGATCGCCGTTATGGAGGCCCGCTTACCCGATGGGAACTGGCGGATACGCTGTTTGAGGTGTGGATACAGACTGGATCATCGGAGATCGCTCCTGCAGCTCGTTCTGAAAAGAACGTGATTCGGCTAGGCGTTGAGGGAGTAGAAATCGAGGGCCGGGGCAAGTCGGCCTACTACAAGCCCTCAGTCGCAATCACCAGCAGGTACAAAACTGAGAAGGTTCTCTTCGAGGCATTGTGCAAGAAGGCCCGCTTGGATCAGGGTGCATGGCAACAGTCAGACATTACAGTTCGTAAGACGCAGTGGATCTGTTTGAGCAGCGCCACCATTGTTCATGCTCTCGGGGGAGACATCCTCGCAAGGGATACACTCGCTGTGCACCTGGATCGTTTTATAGCAGAATCAGTGGCTTATCTCCTACGGAACCAAGATGTGAACGGAGGCACTGTCTATCTCTATGACCCGATCGATGATCAAAATGTGACTAAATCAGATAATGTGGTGCGGGCCTGCGGATGCCTGTTTGCACTGTCTAAGGCGTTGCAAAGCGATCCAAATCACATGGCAAAATACGCTCTACAGGTCCGCGCAGCGCAAATGGCGCGAGGTTTGCTCGATCGAGCGGTCGTTACGCAAGATGGTAGGAGGATGGTTGAGGAGAGCACAACTGGAGTAGCGGACGAAGAGAGCGCAGGAGATCTGGGAGGAGAAAGCGAAAGCAAAAAGCCGACGGAGTCCGACGACAAGCTGCCTGAGCTGGCCGGTGTAGGAGCAACTGCGCTCTTGGCCGCAGCATTATGTAAGGGCCCGTTGCGACAGAAATATGATCGGGAATATCGACAGCTATTTCAGAGTATTATTTCATCTCAGAAGCCTGATGGTCGCATTGTGACCAAGTTTGGCACGGCCGAGGAGAACGAGAGCGAGGCAAATTATTATTCCGGAGAGGCTCTCTTGGTCCTTGCTATGGAGGCCGAGCGAGGCAACAAGGAAGCGATGGAAATGTGCGCGAGAGCCTTTAGGCCATACGTGCTTCAGTTTCGACAAGCACCTACAACAGCGTTTCTTGGATGGCATGTCAATGTATGGTCTCGACTCGCTCGATTAACGGGCAATCGGGAATATAGGGACTTCGCTTTTGAGCAAATCGAATGGCTATTACCAATGCAGATCAAAAGCAACAAGGATTCGCGATGGATTGGAGGATTTTCGGAGGATGGAACACCGCCGCGATGTTCCTCTGTAGTTTTCCTGGAGGCGATTGCCAGGGCTCTGAGCCTGGCGATTCAGTTGAGAGACGGTGAGAGAGTTAGAAGGTATGCTGAGTCTGTTCGTGCTGGACTTCAATTCTGCAACCGACTGCGGCTTGAAGAGACCCCCGTAACGCTCCTTGCCAACCCGGTGCGTTGCCAAGGGGGTATCGCGTTCGATCTTGTTGATCGAAGGGTGCGTTGTGACAGCGTGCAGCATTTCATCACACTGTGTTTGGCGGTGAAACGGGTAAAGTATCATTTGGAGAATCTCTGAAGAACGGGAGGTTATAGGAACCCGTTTCTGCGGTTTTGCTATAAGGGCGCAAAATTCGCGTTCTATCGGAGTCCGTTTGAAGAGTTGATAGCTTCATGGATCGACAAGCCGAGCCGCTGCTCAACGGGCCATCACTGCGATCAGGATCGGAGTCGATATCCAGTTCAGTAATGGGTGAACTCCATTTGAACTCCATTAAGAGCCGCGTTACGAAAACCTGCGAATTTCCCGTAAATTCAATCGCCTGAAAGAGGTGCCGGAATTCGCTATGTTCTTTGTTTTCAATTTTCAGCCATCTTCCCAAGCTGAATGTCGCCAGTTCGATCCTGGTCTCCCGCTCCAACCAATTCAACAACTCAAAAGTGATGGGCCGATTTGCGGTACCGTGAACTCCGTTATGCGAAACCTCCAACTGGTTCACCGCAGCTAGGCGCTTTGATACCGTTCTGGCGAAAGATTCGTTGTGTCCAGGGCAGGAGCATAGGACGCGCGGGGGGAGTGCCCCAGTCGGAATCAGCTTTCATTGCAGAAGGCAACAGCGCGTGTCGTTGTGAATGGGGAAGACAAACATGTTTCGAACTAGCTTGACATACACGATGGGACTCTTTCTGATCTGCTCAGCAGGCGCACAGTCGGGGCAGGGAGTTCCCGGCGATGTAAGGAACTTTGTTACGCAATTCGTAGCGGCGACGAACGCCAGGGATGTCGCGCGGCAGTGGTCACTTCTCTACCCGAAATCACTTGCGTGCATTACTGCCGAAAATAAGGACTACTACGACGCAATGGCAAGCCATATAGAAGAGCCGATTCCACAGAATTACAAGTTCTCAGTGATGGCGGTGAACGAAGGCAATCTCAAGGCGCTCGAGAGCATGGGTCAGAACTGGCTTGTGAAGCCCACACAGGAACTGCACATCGATTATCAGCAGGGCGACGATGTTGTAGGTTACGTCGTGTACCTGATCCACGAAAACGGACGCTGGTTCTACGATTATCCGTGCGCGACGGATGCCGCCATAAGTGACTACCGCGCCAACGCGGCCGCGAACGAAGCATCTCTCGCGCACTATAGAGCCCTTGCATCAGAGATCAAGGAACCGCTGCGGTCAGAACTCCTGGATTTGCTTCGAACGCATAAAACCGGCACCGCCACCGAACGTTACCATCAAGCGACCGGGCAGGACTACAAGACTTCAATGTACGTGATGAATGCGCTGAAGACGGAAGAGCGTTAGCAACATGCTGAAATACTCTTCACCGAGAAAAGCTCAGATTTCAGCCACGAGCTCGATCTCGACGAGCACATTGCGGGGCAGGCGCGAGACTTCCACAGTCGAACGTGCCGGAGGCTCAGAGTCCTCCCCTTCGAAGTAGGCGCTGTATACCGTGTTCATTGCGGCAAAGTCGTTCATATCCTTGAGGAAAACCGTGGCTTTGACGGCGCGGTCGAGGCTGCTGCCCGCCTCTTCGAGAATGGCTTTGAGGCTTTCCAGCACGCGCTTTGTCTGTTCGGCAATGCCGCCGGGAACGAGTTGTCCAGTGACCGGATCGAGCGGGATCTGGCCGGAGGTGAAAAGCAGATTGCCCACGCGGACTGCCTGCGAATAGGGGCCGATGGCGGCTGGTGCCCCACCGGCGACAATGACTGATCTCGGCATGAAGCGATTGTAAAGCGATATTGAAACTTGGGGTTAGATGTTTTTTCGGTTGGTCAAAAACTTAAAGACCCGGCCTACCGGCGCTTGAGCGATTCCAGTTCATCCAGGTTCCGGGGCCAGTCAGAGCCGAGCAGGCGCGAAAGACTGCGGTCAGCCAGCAACTTCCCGCCGGTCTGGCAGGTGGCGCAGTAGTTGGTTTCGTTGTCTGCATAGCGGATGCGCTGCACTGCCGCCCCGCAGCGCGGGCAGAGCTGGCCGAAACGGCCATGAACGGCCATCTCCGGGCGGAATGCGGTGACGCCCTCGGGGAACTTCTTCCTCGCCTCAGACGAAAGGCGTGCGATCCAGGGCTCCAGCGTCGATTGCGTGGCGGCAAAGAGCCGCTCCCACTCCTCTGGCTTGAGCTTGTGGGTGAGCGCAATAGGCGAGAGGCGGGCAGCGTGCAGAATCTCGTCCGAGTAGGCATTTCCGATGCCGCTCACGAGCCGGGGATCGGTGAGGGCGCGCTTGAGGGTGCGGTTTTCCAGGGTCAACGCGGCGCGAAACTCGTCCAGATTCGAAGAAAGGACCTCAACGCCGCCGGGATCGATTTCGCGAAGGGCCTCTTCTCCGCGTACCAGGTGCAGCGAGGCGCGATGTTTCGAGCCAGCCTCTGTGAGTACGAGCGTGCCGTCTGAAAAGTCGAAGCCTGCAAGAGTCTGCCGGCCCGCGAGACGGGCCTGAGGCGGACGCCAGTGGAGCCGGCCCGCGATCATGAGATGAATCACGAGCCAGAGCAGCCCGGGGTCTCCGACGGCGGGTCCTTGGCTTTGGGGTGGCAGTTCGCCTTCGACGCCGATGGCGATGCGCTTGCCGATGCGGCGAAGCTCGCGCACGGTGCGGCCTTCGACGGAAGAAATGGGCGGATCGGCGGTGCGCAGAAGAAACGGGTTGGCGATGCGCACGCGTTCGAGAGTTTTGCCGAGAATGCGCGGCTCGAGAGCAACGAGATAGGCCGTGATGTCGGGCAGCTCCGGCATTTCCTTCAGCTTGCAGCGATCAGCGTGTTTTTCGCAATAGGATAATGGCTTTAGTCTTTCTATTTCCTGGATTTCCACCAGAAGTACAATGCGACGAGCGCAGCCCCGGCAAGCCAACTCAAAATAGTAGCTAGCGGTCCGTCATTCTGATCTGCACGATCGTTCTCGTCAGGTTTCTCGGGATTGTATTTCAGTGGAAACGTGCTTCCTTCTTTCCATTCCTTCGAAGACTTAAACTCACCGCTGCAGTGATTCCCATCTGCTTCATAGCCGAAGACAACGAGATACTGGCCTGAGGACAGGTCGCCTGGCGCTCGGAAAATAAACGCTCTTTCGGGCGTCCCCTCCCATCCGCAGCTGTAGACCTTGGCGGTAGTTTCGACCCAGTTGTCGCGGTTCATCGCTGCCATTCTCTCGCCTTACCGCTGCTCCTGCCAAGAACTTAACAAACGCTTCACGCAAGTATCGCGTTGTCGATCAGCCGCGTCGCGCCCACATTGGCGGCGACTGCGAAGAGCGTGCCCGGAGCGGCCGTCTCGACGGGCAAAAGCGTGGCCCAATCGACAAGCTCGATGTAGTCGATGCGGACGCAGGGCTCGGTGGCAAAGACGCGTCGCGCGGCAGCGATCAAAACGTCTGCGCGGCGCTCGCCTTTTGCGGCGAGCGACTCGACTTCGCGTACGGCGCGGCTGAGGACGAGGGCCTGGGCCCGCTCCGATGGGCTCAAAAAGACGTTGCGCGAGCTCAGCGCCAACCCGTCCGGCTCCCGAACGATGGGGCAGACGACGATCTCTGTCGCCAGGCGCAGATCGGCGGTCATGCGGCGCAAGACGGAGACCTGCGCGGCATCCTTTTGGCCGAAAAAGGCCAGGTCAGGTTCGGCGGCAACGAAAAGCTTTGTGACCACGGTGGAAACGCCGCGAAAGTGCCCTGGGCGCGAGTCGCCGTCCAGCCGCAGGCTCAGGCCAGGGACATCGACAAAGGTCGAATCAGGGCCGTTGGGATAGAGATCATCGACAGCGGGTGCGAAGACCACCTGCGCGCCTTCCGATTCGGCCAGACGGCAATCGGCCTCGAAGCTGCGCGGATAGCGGGCGAAATCCTCGTTCGGCCCGAACTGGGTGGGGTTCACAAAAATGCTGACAGCCACTGCCGGGCAGCGAGCCGCGGCGGCGCGAACCAGCGATGCGTGCCCGGCGTGCAGCGCGCCCATGGTGGGAACCAGACCGATGGCTGCGCCCGAGCGGCGGCGTCCGCGCGACCAACGGCGAAGCTCGGCGACTGTGCGGACGATCTGCATCAGACCCTGCGCCCGCGACCGCGCTCGGAAGCAGCTTCTCCTGAATCCAGGGCTTCGCGCTCGGCCCCGGAGAGGTGGTAGCTTTCCGCGTCAGACGGGAAAAAGCGATGCTCAACATCTTCGCGATAGAGTTCGATCGCAGAGCGGAGAACCGAGCCGGCATCGACGTAGCGGCGGACAAACTTTGCAGGCGTGGTGAAGCTGAGCCCGACCAGATCGTGAAAGACCAGGATCTGGCCGTCGCAGTCAGGGCCGGCGCCGATGCCGATGGTGGGAACAGGAAGCGATGCGGTAATGCGCGCCGCGGCCTCGCGCGGAACGCCTTCCAGCACCACAAGCCCGGCTCCCGCCTCGGCCACGGCATGGGCATCGGCCTCGAGCTGGCGCACGGCGTCGGCCGTACGCGCCTGCACGCGGAAGCCGCCCATGCGATGCACGCTCTGCGGAGTCAGGCCCAGATGGCCGACGACGGGAATCTCGGCGTCGACCAGGGCGCGCACCAGGTCGATCCGCGGACCTTCGATCTTGACGGCCTCGGCGCCCGCCTCCTTGATGAAGCGAACGGCATTGGCGAGGCCTTCCGTCACGGCTCCGTGGTAGCTGCCGAAGGGCATGTCGGCCACCAGCAGGGCGCGGCGCACGGCTCGGCGCACGGCGCGCGTGTGGTGCAACATCTCGTCGACTGTGACCGCGAGCGTGTTCTCGTGGCCAAGAACCACCATGGCCAGCGAGTCGCCCACCAGGATCATGTCGATTCCGGCCTCGTCGGCGACGCGCGCGGTCGCGTAATCGTAGGCGGTGAGCGAAGAGATGGGCTTTAACTGGCGCTTCATTTCGGCCAGTGCGGGCATGGTGACTTTGACGATGGGATAACCGGCAGACGGAGCGTCTGCGGAAGGATTGGTCAGGCTCATTTGTCTCTCCAGTGCCGCTCCGTGAAGTCAGGATGCGGCCCGAACAGGACAAGTATACGCCTCAGGGCAGTTCGTAGTTCACAGTTCATAGTTCGCAGTTCGCGCTTCTCAGCACCGGCGTCCGATCCAGCGCAACGGAGATCAATGATGGACACTGTGAACTGAGAACTGTGAACTGCGAAGACGATCGACTTGCCGTGGGCAGGTTTCTGACCCCACACTGAGTAGAGATGATCGATCCGGCATTGAGTTGGGGAGCGGGCGCGGCGGTTGCCGCTGGACTGGCCGTGGGCGGGTGCGCCTATGCGGCGATGGGTCCGGCCTCGCGCCTCTTTGGCGAGGCGCTCACGGCGCCGCGAAAGCCCGGAGAACTGGCGCTGACCTTCGACGATGGGCCAAATCCGTCCTGGACGCCGCGGCTATTGGACGAGCTGGCAAGTCACGGGATCAAGGCCACGTTTTTCCTGCTGGGCAGCCGCGCCGAGGCCGAGCCGGAGGTGGTGCAACGCATTGCCGCGGCCGGGCACACGATCGGCAACCACTCGTGGTCGCATCCCAACCTGGCTCTGGCAAGGGCGGACCGTGTGCTCCTTGAACTGATGCGCACAAGCGCGACAATTGAGGACTTGATCGGCGCCCCAGTCCATTTTTTCCGTCCGCCTTTCGGAGCACGGCGGCCGGCGGTGTTGCACACGGCGCGGCAATTGGGAATGAGGCCCGTATTGTGGAACGCAATGACCTCGGACTGGAGCGGACTGGCGGCGGAGCAGATTGCTCGGCGCCTCACGGCACGGATCGATCGCCTCGAGCGGCACGGATGGGCAGCCAACATCGTGTTGCATGATGGCGGTCACGAGGAGCTGGCAGCCAACCGCGAGGCGAGTGTAGCGGCGGCAGGTTTGCTCGCCGAGCGCTACAAACATACCCACCGGTTTGTCACGCTGGATGCGTGGGGCTAAGCGCGAATCATCTAACCGGCAGAAAGCGTCTGGAACGCCTCTCCCGCCGCCTCAATTGTTGCATGCACGTCGGCTTCAGTATGAGCCGTGGAGAGAAAAGCCGCTTCAAATTGCGAGGGCGGCAGCCAGACGCCCGCATCAAGCATCGCCCGGTGGAAGTGACCGAAGGCGGCTGTGTCGGAGCGGGCGGCTTCGGTGTAGTTCGTTACGGGACTCGAATTTGGGCCGGGAGTAAAGAACCAGGTCCACATGGAGCCAACGCGGTTGAGGGTGAGCGGAACGCCGGCCTTGGCGGCTTCGGCTGCGACGCCTTCAGCAAGCGACTTCGTTAGCGACTCGAGCTGCGGGTAGATTTCTGAGGCGTGTTCCTGGAGGTGAGTGAGCGTGGCAATCCCGGCCGCCATCGCCAGCGGATTGCCGCTCAGCGTGCCGGCCTGATAGACCGGCCCGAGAGGCGCCAGGAGATCCATGAAGTGGATTTTGCCGCCGAAGACGCCGACGGGCAATCCCCCGCCGACAATTTTTCCGAGCGTCACCAGGTCTGGATCGAGCCGGTAGAGCTCGCATGCTCCGCCCAGCGCGATCCGGAAGCCGGTCATCACTTCGTCGACGATGAAGAGCGCCCCGTGGCTGCGCGTGAGCTCACGCAGGCCGTCTAGGTAGCCCGCGGCGGGCAGGATGCAACCGGCATTGCCAATGATGGGCTCAACGATCACGGCGGCGATGGCGCCGGGATGCGCGGCGAAGGCGGTCTCAACGGCTTCGAGATCGTTGTAGGGCAGGGCCAGCGTGAGGGAGGCGATCTCTTCCGGGACTCCGGCCGAGCCGGGAATGCCGAAGGTGGCCACGCCGGAACCGGCTTTGACCAATAGGCCGTCGGCATGGCCGTGGTAGCAGCCCTCGAATTTGACGATGAGCTTGCGGTCCGTGGCGGCGCGGGCCAGGCGAATGGCCGACATGGTGGCCTCAGTGCCCGAACTGACGAAGCGCATCTTCTCAATCGCCGGAAAGCAGGCCACGATGCGCTCGGCAAGATCGGCCTCGGCGGCTGTCGAGGCGCCGAAGCTGGCCGAGTGGCAGGCCGCGCGCTCGATGGCCTCGATGACCGGCGGGAAGGCGTGGCCAAGGATCATCGGGCCCCAGGAGCCGAAGTAGTCGATGTAGCGATTGCCGTCGGCATCGTAGAGGTAAGCGCCCTGGGCGCGGTCGATGAAGGGCGGCGCTCCCCCGACGGCGCGAAAGGCGCGGACGGGCGAGTTGACTCCGCCGGGGAAATACCGCTCGGCGTGGGCCTGAAGAGCGCGGGAACGGGCGCAAGGAGGCGTTTGTTTGCTTGAACGCATCGTGGGTTCAGTATAGAAGGCGGATTGTTGCCTTCAGTAGGATTTCCGGCAGCGGTTTTACGAATCTGCTTCACTGTTTGCGCAGTGACGCCGGGATCGGCGCGCAACCCAGTAGAAGAAGATGATGGCCATTCCGAATAGAAACCCCTGCGCGAAGTCGATCCAGCCGGACCATTGCGCCGGGAAACCACGCGCGAAGCGTTGAACGACGATTCCCGAGCAGAGGCAGAGATTGGCGAGGAACAGCATCCATCTTGACTTGGGAGTGAGTTGGCGTTTGCGGAGGCACATGCAGGGTTCTCCTTTTGCGTCAGCCGTTGAATCGGTACCAGAGCATCAAGCCCATCTTGACGGCGACCATCGACCCGAGGACGGCGAGCAGATCCCAGCTGATGAAGTGATCGTGGAAAACACGGTACTCGAAGAGAACCAGCGGCAATCAGCGCGCCTGCGATTCCCATCAGACTGGTGGAGCGGCGGCGGTGCTCGAGAAAGCGCTCGTCGACGAATTTGCCGAAGAAGGGAATGCGGCTGAGGATGGGATGGGTCATCTCAAATTCTCCAGTTGAAAGATGTCATCGGTAGTGCAGTTGAAAACGCGCGCGAAGGTCAAGGCCAGCTCCAGGCTGGGAACATAGCGGTTCCGCTCGATCGAGTTGATGCTTTGCCGCGAGACGCCGACCGCCTGAGCAAGCTGTTCCTGGGTCCAGCCGCGAGCCGTGCGGAGATCCTTTACGCGATTGGCAATTGTGGCTTCCATGGAAAGCATACTTTCCATTTCAGAGTAGCCCGGGTTTCGTTGAATGTCAAGCATGCTTTCCATTTTTCCTCCCGTGCATTGGGAATTCTGGAGATTGTCCCTCATCAATCCTGATAAAATCGACCTTTCAATCTGCCATGCTGGTGCGCAGGCTGACTGCGCAGAAAGTCCTCGCCGTGCCAGAACAAGCCGAAACAAAACCAGTAACTTACGCCGACGCTGGGGTTGACATCAGCCGCGGCGACCAGGCCAAGGGGCGCATCAAGTTCCTGGCTCAAAGGACATTCAACCGCAACGTGCTGAGCGAAATAGGCGGCTTCGGGGGACTCTTCCGGCTCGACCTGCAACGGTGGAAGAGCCCGATTCTCGTCAGCTCTGCAGACGGCGTCGGAACCAAGCTGAAGGTGGCCTTCGAGCTTGGTCTGCATACCACCGTGGGCGTCGACCTGGTGAACCACTGCGTGAACGACATTGCCGTGCAGGGCGCAACTCCCTTGTTCTTCCTTGATTACTTTGCCAGCGGAAAACTGGATCCCGAGATCACGGCCGATGTGGTTTCCGGCCTGGCGGATGCCTGCAAGGCCAACGGCTGCGCTCTGATCGGAGGCGAAACGGCGCAGATGCCCGGCTTTTATGCCGACGGAGAATACGATCTGGCCGGATTCATTGTGGGCGCCGTGGACCGCGACAAGATGGTGACAGGGGCGGGGATCAAGCCCGGCGATGTGTTGATCGGCCTGCCCTCTACCGGGCTGCACACCAATGGCTACTCGCTGGCCCGCAAGCTGCTCTTCGAGGTAGCAGGATATAAAACTTCGCAGTACATCACCGCCATCCGCGAAAAGGCCGGCGCGGCGCTGATGAAGACCCACCGCAGCTATTTGCACGTGATTCAGAAGCTGGTGCAGGCAGGGCTCACCACGGGAATGGCGCATATCACCGGCGGCGGAATCACGGAGAACCTGCCCCGCATTCTGCCCAAGAACGTGGCGGCGCAGGTGGAGCTGGGATCGTGGCCCGTGCTGCCGATCTTCGAGCATCTTCGCGAGCTGGGCAAGGTGCCGCAAGATGAAATGATGCGCACCTTCAATATGGGCATCGGGCTCATCGCGGCCATTCCAGCGGCCAAGTTCACGCGTGCCAAGAACCTGCTCGACCGCTCAGAGGAAAAGTTCTACGTGATTGGCCGCACTGCGAAGGGCGAGCGCCGGGTGCAATACACATAGCAGTGATCAGCGAGCAGTGATCAGTGGCTAGTGGCGTTCTTGAACCTACAGAGTCATTTCTTGGTCCAGTGTTCCTGGGGGATTCCGCATGGCGAACATGAAGCGTCTCTTCACTATTCTGCTCCCGCTGGCTGTCGCGCTCTCCGGATCGGCTCTCTTTGCTCAGACGGAAACTGCCGACTCGCTCTTCGCGCGCGCCAGGGATCAGGCGCGCAGTGAGCACAAGAACGTGTTGCTTGACTTTTCCGCCTCATGGTGCAGCTCATGCAAGCTCTATGAACGCTTTCTGGAAGACAGCGCTATGAAACCGATTACGGAAAAGGCGTACGTGGTCGTGCGCATCGACGTCGGTGAACGTGCGAACGATTCCAGCCATCATGACACGCCCGGTGGATTTCAGTTGCGTGGTTCGCTCATTGGCAAGCGTGAGCCAAGTTACCCGATTCTCGTCATTACCGATGCGGACGGCAAGCCGCTGATCGATTCCTTCAGGAACGGCAAGGCGGACGCTAACATCGGCTACCCGGACCTGCCTGAGGAAATTGATTGGTACATGGTGATGCTGAAACGCACTGCGCCTTCGCTGACACCGGATGAGATGGAGACAACACGCCAGTGGCTGAAAAAGCATTCCACGACGCAGCACTAATTTGAGTTTTGGCTGCGTTTCCGGTCCTTCAACCCGGTCAGCGCAGCAATTGATCAGAACGAAAAAACGGATGCAAACTGAACGGATGCAAACTGAATTGAGACATTCGGCTCCCGCACGCCTCGGTATCCTCCTCTCCGGCCGCGGATCGAACTTCCTGGCTATCGCCGAATCGATCCGTGCGGGAAGGCTGCCGGGCGCTGAAATCGCCATTGTGATCTCCAATGTGGCCGAAGCGCCCGGCTTTGCCATGGCGCGGGAGCTCGGTCTCCCCACGGCGCTCTTTGTCTCCCGGGGCCAGAACCGGCACGAGCACGATGCCGGGATGATTGCCTGCCTGAAGGCCAACCGCATAGATCTCGTTTGCCTGGCCGGTTACATGCGACTGCTGACGCCGGAGTTTATCGCGGCCTTTCCCAACCGCATCCTGAACATCCATCCGGCGCTGCTTCCCGCTTTTCCGGGGCTCGATGTGCAGGCCAAGGCGCTGGAATACGGCGTAAAGTTCTCCGGCTGCACGGTGCATTTTGTGGATGAGCAGACCGATCACGGCGTCATCGTTCTACAGCGGACTGTGCCGGTTCTTGATAGCGATGACGTGCACACGCTCGCAGAACGCATTCTGGCCGAGGAACACAAGGCTTACACCGAAGCCATCCGGCGCGTGGCGAGCGGCGAGTACGAGATTCGGGGCAGGCGGTTTGTAAGACGGAGATTAAGGGACTGAGGGAACAGGGAACAGGGAACAGGGATAAGGGAACTGCCGGCTGAGAACTGTGAACTACGAACTGTGAACTGCTAAGGAACCAGGGACTAAGGGGCGGAGGCTAGCGCAGGGCTCATGAACAAAGTGGAAGAAGGCAGGATGGTTCCGTCGACTGAGGCTGCCACGCTGCGCAAGATCGGCAGCCGGTTCACGTTGTTTCTTGGGGTTCTCTACTTCTTCAGTTGGGTTAACCGGTCCAGCGTGGGCATTGCCGCGCTGCAAATGAACCATGACCTGGGCCTGACCGCAACCATGTTCGGATTGGGCGCAGGTTTATTCTTCGCCGGCTACGCCGTCTTTGAGGTTCCGAGCAACATTCTGCTCCATAAGGTGGGAGCGCGGCGGTGGATCGCCCGCATCATGATCACATGGGGCATTTTTTCTGCAGCCTTCGGCTTTATCGAGGGACCCTACAGTTACTACGCGCTGCGCTTTCTTCTGGGGGTGGCCGAAGCCGGCTTCTTTCCCGGCATTGTCTACTATCTGACGCTTTGGTTTCCTTCAGCGCACCGCGCGCGGCCCTACGCGCTTTTTCTTTCCTTCTCGATGGTTGGGGTCATGATCATGTCGCCCATGTCGTCAGGGCTGATGGAGCTCTGCAATGGCCTGTGGGGCATCGCGGGCTGGAGGTGGATGTTCATCATCGAGGGCGTTCCGGCGGCCGTGCTGGGAATCGTGACGCTTGTGTACCTCACAGACCATCCCCGCCAGGCAGGCTGGCTGACGGCGGAGGAGAAAGACTGGCTGATCCACACGCTTGAGGCCGAGCGCAAGGCCGCGCCGCCGGTAGAGCACCACTCGGTGGGCACTTTTCTGGCCGACGGCAGGTTGTGGGCGCTGGCCGGCTTCTACTTCTGCTGGAATTTTGGCAATTTGGGAGTCGTTCTCTGGCTGCCCACAATCCTGAAATCGTCGACCAGCTTGAGCAATGTGCAGGTCAGCTTGCTCTACAGCCTGCCGTTTCTCTGCGCGCTGCTTGGCATGAACGCGGTGCGATGGGTGGCCGACCGCACCGGACAGCGCAAACTCATCCTGGTGGCGTGCAGTATGGCCGGGTTTGTCTTCCTGGCCGCGAGCGCCTTTGTGGCGTGGCTTGGATTGAGCCCGTTCTGGAGCCTCTTCTGGATTCTGTTCCTGATGTGCGTGGCTGCCTTCAACATCTGGGGCCTGATTCCTGTCTTCTGGACTCTTCCGGCGGATTACCTGGGCGGCGTGACGGCGGCCGCGGGAATTGCCTTTATCAGTTCCTGGACGGGCGTGGGCGGCTTCGCTGGTCCCTCCCTGGTGGGTTGGATCAAGGACCGCACCGGCCAATACCCATTGGCGGTTTTGGCTTTGAGCGCTGCCTTTCTGCTGCAGGGATGCATCGCGATGGCAATGAAGATCGAGCGCACCAGTCCGCGCCGGGGCAATTTCTAACAGGAATGGCGGCCGGGAGCGGTTGCGAATGGGATCCCTGTCAAGTATTCGACCCTCCGTGTCTCCTATAAGTTGAACTATTTTCATCTACTTAGCATCTTCGTCGCATTGCACGCAATTGAATTCCAATCCGCTAGCCTTATGAGTAGCTGAAGCTGCGCGGCCGTCGCGGGCGAGCCGAATCAACAGCATTCCTCCCCGAGTTCATTTCGGATCGCGCCCGCGCGGTCGCTGAAGCGGCTGCAAATCGGCCGCACTTCAGGGCGGGCGGCTCCGGACCCGGATCGCCAGACCGGAACCACGGCAGCGATCTGGGTCTCAAAAGCCGGCCGCTTCACTTGTCGCCACGACATTTTCCACGAACAACCAAACGCAGGATGCTGGGCCGGTTTTCGCCAGCTCGAAGGAGTTTGTGCGCATGAATGCAATTTCGAATATCTGGAACCACCCGAGAACCTCTGCCGCAGGGCTGCTGATCTCCGTAGTCACCGCTGCCGGGGTGCTGTCACAGCAGGGAATTACACTCGGCAAGGCGGGCACTGGCACGGTGGTTGCGCTCGTCAGCGCGCTGGCCACTGCCTTGTTGGGGATGCTGGCGCAGGATCCCGCCGTGTCGGCCGGGCAGCCTGTATCCGCCACCCGGGCAAGCAGTTCGGTCCGGCTGGGCGTTTGGGCTCTGATTGCGCTGCTTCTGCCGCTTCCATTCATAAGCGGCTGCTCGGCGGCCAAAGTCGCGCAGCAGATCGTGAACTGGACTCCTTCGCTCGAGAGCGCGGTGGCCACAGTCGACTCGACCGCGGCCCTGCTGGAGCCGGCTGATGCCACTGTTTTTGCGGCGGTCACTGCGGGCTTCGACGCAACTTCGAATCTTCTGGTTGTGCAGGCCAAAGCCTATCTGGCCAATCCTTCTGCCGGTGTCCTCGCGCAGTTGCAAACGCAGGTGGTCACGTTCCAGCAACAGGTGAATGCGGCGCTGCTTCAGGCCGCGAGGATCGTGAATCCCGCGGGCCAGCAGCACGCCTTGGCCGCCGTCCAGGCGCTGGCCACCGTCGTCACCGCCATGTTGTCTCTGATTGCGTCGATCTCGACCAAAGCCGATGTGCAGCGCATGGCGGCGCAATCCGAGATCAAGCTCTCGGCGGTGCACTCTCTTCTGCCTGACTCGCGCTCGGCGCAACTCGTGGCCGCCCATTACGAAGAACCGGCCTGGATGGCGCATCTCGAAGTCGAACAGGCCGGCTACGCCTTGTCGCGGGCAGGATTCTGAGGAGCCGTCCCAGCAGTGACTGGCCGGCATGCCCCCCGGAGGACTTTTGAGCGCCGCAACGAAACCTGGCCTGCGGAATCAAACGGGTATACTTTTTGCAAGTCCCCGGGGGTATTTCGATGGCAGCCGCCGAAATGGACTTCCTGCACAACCAACTTGAAGAGCGAAAGCGGCGCCTGGAGACAGCCATTGCGCTGACGCCGGATAACGCGAAAATTGAAGCTCTGTTACGCGAAGTGGATTCCGCTTTGGATCGCTTTGCAGCCGGAACCTACGGCCTGTGCGAATCCTGCCATGACACCGTGGAACGGGAGCGGTTGTTGGCCGATCCACTGATCCGATTTTGTCTCGATCATCTGGATGCGCTTCAGAGAGCGGCGCTTCAGCGGGATCTGGATTTGGCCTCTGAAGTGCAGCGGCGCCTGCTGCCGCCTGAGGATTTGAAGGTTGACGGCTGGGAGACGAGCTATCACTACGCGCCTCTGGGTCCGGTCAGCGGCGACTACTGCGACCTGTACCCGCACGACGGGCACCTCTTCTTTGTGCTCGGCGATGTTTCGGGCAAGGGCGTAGCGGCATCCATGAGAATGACGCAGCTCCACGCGCTCTTCCGCAGCCTGATCGGGATGGGTCTTCCGCTTGCCGAGATCGTCGACCAGGTCAATCACTTTTTCTGCGAGAGCGGACTCGCCGGGCAATACGCCACTCTAGTGTGCGGGCGCGCCAAACCAGGCGGCGAGGTTGAACTCTTCAACGCCGGCCATTTGCCCGTGATTGCCGTCGCGCGGGGCGGCGTGCGGCAGCATGAGTCAACGGGGCTTCCGCTTGGGATGTTCTGCGAAACCTCTGTCAACTCCGCTCATCTGCAGTTAGACAGGGGCGACATGCTCTTCCTTTACACAGATGGCCTCTCTGAAGCCCGCGGCGACGACGGCGAATATGGCATCGATCGCGTCACCAGCCTGGTCAGCAGGCAGGCTTCGCGCCGTCCGGCCGAAGTGATCGCCGCCTGTCTTGAGGACCTGCGTGCATTCGCCGGCATCAACCCCGGGCTGGACGATGTGACGCTGCTTGCCATCCGGCACGCCCCATGATGCACTTTAGCTTCCCGTTGGTAATAGCCTGCTGCAAGAGCCTGTCAAAGTCTATAAGCCCGCATCGATAGTGTTTGCCCTCGCCAGAATGTCTCCATAGCGGCTGTGCATCAATACATTCCTGCCAAAGAAAATTGCCCCGAACTTCGTTATGTGGTCACGATCCGTGCTGATTAGAAAACCATTTTCATCGGTAATTGGTATGCAGTTGTCTCTTACAGTAGGCGCAAGCAATGAAATATAGTTGGCTGACGGCACCATCGCAGCCATTCTGTTCTCTTCATCGGCCATCTTCGGCAGCAGTTGATTACACTGGTTGGGAAGCTGATTGCGCTTAAGCCGGATCAGCCAGTTTAAGTTGTATCCAAATTGCTTGGAGCCTATATAAAAAATCTCCTTATTGTGTTTTCTGGAAAACTCGATGTTATCCTGAATGCAATTTGTTCGGGGATCCCAACCCGCGAACACGATCACTTTTGCGTTGCCGTAAAGCGCCTCTTCCGCAGGGCTCTTGAATGGAAATATGCATTGGCTGAGATCGTCGCGGTATACAATCTCATCGCGATGCACGTCGAATGTTTCTGTAGTCATGTTGACAAAATCTCTTCCAAAACTGTTTCCGATAACAAGAATCCCCAACTTTTGCGGGTCGGTGAATTGATCTTTCTTGAATTTAAACACTCTTGAGTTATAAGCACGCTTGTCCATAACGCTTATTGGCGCACGGCGAAGATCATATAACCTCGAAAGCATGCCGTAGCTGGAATTGAGGTAGATGCCGAATGAGATCAGGATGATAGATCCCGCAAGCGCGAACGAAAAGACCACCTTTCTGGAGGTCTTCTTTCTGTCTCTGAAGGGACGCTCGACAAACCGCCATGAGAGATAGGAAATTGCGAGGGTCAGCAAACTCAAGAGGGAGAAGATCCACTGGCTGGGCTGGTTTCTGCAGTAAATTCTGGCAAAGGCGAAGAGCGGCTGATGCCACAGATAGCAACTGTAACTCATCAAGCCAATCCCAACCATGGCCTTGTTTCCAAGGATTTTCGCGGGGATGGTCTCTTCCGAGGCAAATAAAATAATAAGCACGGCGCCAAATACAGGGATAACCGTATATATTTGGGATTTTGCCAGATCTGTAGCGGGTAAGAAAATGCCCAGGATGACGAGCAGTAAGCCAGCCCCGCTCAGTGCGTGCAACATCCATTTATCGATTCTGAGTTTCCGATGGTGTACCAGATAATATGCGGCCAAAGCTCCGGCAAGAATCTCCCATGCCCGCGTAGGAAGAATGTAATAGGAAGTCTTTTGGAAGTGATAAGCGCCCCAGCAGGCCGCCATAAAACTCAGTGCCGCAAGCGCGCCGAATATCGTGGCAATCCGTTTTCTTAAGAAAGCCCAGCAAAAAATCAATAACAAAGGGAAAAATATGTAGTATTGTTCTTCGACTCCAAGGCTCCAGGTGTGCAGAAGAGGCTTGAACTCGGAGGTCATCTGCCAATAGCCGGTGGTAGCGGCCAATAGAATGTTGTTTGAAAACAGCACCGTGGCAACGACAGACTCACCAAAATTCTTCAGTTCGTCGGGTAACATCCATTGGGATGCCGGAATGGAGCTTATTGCGATAACAAGAAAGAGCGCCGGAAGAATCCTTCTGGCCCTTCGTTCATAAAACCTGACGATGCTGAATCTATTCTGCTCGAGATCGTCTAGAATGATTGAAGTAATTAAATATCCACTTATGACAAAGAAGATATCCACGCCGACAAAACCGCTGCGGAAAAGAGAGAATCCGGCGTGATAGAGAATGACTGGCAAGACTGCTAATGCCCTTAAGCCATCTATCTCCCGCCTGTATTTCACCTTAAGGTCCCCCACGTGTTCAGCGCACGTGTTCAGCGCACATTAGACTTAGTTCTGAATTATTGTATTTTATCACAAGGGAGAGGACGCCCAGAGGGGTGGCTGGCGCAGATGCGCGAAGGCCGTCCGTGCTTGCGGACGGCCTTTCGTGGTTGAGGGAACCAAGGCGGGGGAGCTTGTGCGCCGCCTCGACGGCTAGTCTCCGGCAACGAGCTCGCGTTCTTCCGCTTCCTTGTTGGCGGCCGGTTGCGCGGGCGCGATCGAGTCCAGAGTGACCATGCCTTCAGGCTGCTTGATGCCGAGAATGTGTTCCTTGTAGAGCTTCGCCATGCGCTGGTTTTCTCCGTCCTGCTTGAGCTTCGCGTCGCGGGCGCGGATCATCTCTTCGCGGTGGGTCTTGGCGATGCCGAGATCGTCGAGGGTGTGGTTGGCCTCGGCGTTGACGTGTTCCATGTTGAGCGTGAGCGAGTGGCCGATTTCGGGCATGGCGACTTGTTTACCGCCGGCGAAGATCTCATGGCGGCCGTGCTCCTCGTACCACTTGGTCAGCGTGGCCGTCATGTGCATCTTCTCCACGATATTGCGCCAGCCGATGCCGGTGTTGTAGGCGCAGAAGCTGATCTCGCCCTCCTGGGTGGCGTAAGGGATGATGCATTGCTCGGTGCGCCGGAAGTCGTACGTGAAAAGATCCTGGAACCACATGCCCGCGATGAACAGGAAGTTCCAGCGATCGGCGCGCCGCTTTTGAATATCTTCCAGAGTGCGGTCGCCCTTGACCGAGCCGTAATCTTTGCCGGTGGCGTTGAAGGTCTTGTCCATCTTCTTCAACATGTCAGTGATTTTGAAGTGGGTGGGCGACTGGAAGGGATCGTAGTTGCGCAGCAGAGCGAGCGCAAAGCCGAGAACGGAGATCCACTTGCCGCGGGCAGCGTCGTTGACACGGGCCAGATCCTTGGCCACCTGATCCATATGCAGGAAGGCGGTGACGGGCACGGCCTCTTTGGTCTCCTTGTCGATCATCATGGCCATACCGATGCCGCAGTTGGGGTGGCAGCCGCAGCTGAGCTGGCCCCACTCGGCGTTAGGCCCGTGGATGAGGTCGGCCCAGTCGGAGAAGGTGCTCATGAAGCTGATGGGGAACCAGTCGCGGGTGGGCTCGCCAAATCCGCACTGGTTCTTGATGTCATGGGCCATCTGCGAGAGGGTGTAGCGCTGCGCAAAGCGGCGCTCGTCGGTGATCTCCTCGTCGCGGCCCGTGAAGCTGACCGGCTGGAAGCTCAGGAAGCTGATCTTCTTGGGATTGTCGAGCGCGAACTGGATGATGCGGCCCACCTGCTCGTTGTTGACCCCGTTGACGAGGGTGGTGACGGGCACGATCTCGACGCCGGCTTCGTGAAGATTGTTGATCGCCTGCAGCTTGACCTCGAAGAGATTGCCCACCTTGCGATGCGAGTTGGCGGCGTTGCCGATGCCGTCGAACTGAAGATAGACATAGCGCAGGCCGGCTTCGGCGGCTTTCTTGCACAGCTCCTTCGATTTGGCGAACTCGATGCCGTTCGAAGCGGCCTGGACGGAGTTGTAGCCAACCTTGCGGCAGTAGGCAATCGCATCGATGAAATGCGGCGACAGCGTAGGCTCGCCGCCGGAAAACTGCACGCTCATCTGCCGCTTGGGCTTGACGGTGATGGCGTCATCGAGCATCTTCTTGATCTCTTCCCAGCTGAGCTCGTGGACGAAGCCGACCTGGTTGGCGTCCATGAAGCACGGATCGCACATCATGTTGCAGCGGTTGGTCAGGTCGATGGTGAGGACGGCGCCCCGGCCGTGCGTGAGCGTGGAGGTGCCGTGATGCCGCAGGCGCATGTCGTTATGCGAGCGGACGTCGCGCCCAGGGAAGGTTGCCTCGATGTGGCGCGTGAACTCCGGATCGGTGGACATGACGTCCTCGAAATGGCCGTGCTTCGGGCAGTCCTTGACCATCAGGATTTTGCCGTCGCGCTCGATGATCTGGGCCTTGATCTCGCCCACCTTCTCATTCAGAAGAAGCTCGTAAGGGAGCTTGCCGTCGATGATCTGCTTGCGGAGCTCGGGAACACATTTGGGGCAGAGCGAGTCGGTGGTACGCGGCCAGCCGAGGGGCGGCTTCTCTTTCTCCCAGCTCTTCAGCAGGGGCTTGTCGCTCCATTTGGGGGTGAAGGAGGGGTTGGGGCTGATGCGGTTCAGCCGATCGTAAACAAACCAGGCTCCTTTGGCCGCATAGGCGGCTGCCTTCTCGGCATACTTGATGGCTTTGGACATGTGCGGTAGCTCCTCAACGTAAGAATTAGCGTTCCGTCTGGCATAGTCTTGCGCTGCCTGAGCGCTTGCCGTTGCGGATTCCGGGCAGCTTCGGTTCGGGCTGTGGCCCTGAGGCGTTCGATCCGAAGTGCGTAGTGTTTCATTGAACAGGATAAGGAGCAGGTCGGTCTGTCCCAAGGTCGGAACAGCGAACGGCGAGAATCACCAGCGAACGGCAGCTAATCCGGGGGGAACGGGACTGGGAGAGCCTCGGGCAGGATCAGCCGGGCAGCTCCGGGCGCGCAGTTCCCGCGAGAGAGGCGCAGGGCGGCGGGTGATGCTTTCTGGTTACTGATTCCACAATAAATCAGCGGCAAATCCGTTCTATGGCGGTTGCCTGCGTGCTATTCTTGCTCCGCCAGTTTTCCAATCATTTTTCCTTCCCGGGCCCTGTGAGGCACTGGAGGCCTCCGTCTGATGAAGAGTGCAAATTCCTTAGGTGTAATCTTGAACGATTCTGCTTGCGCGGGCCGCAAGGCTGCAAGGGTTTTCCTGGATCAACTGGTCCGGAGCGCGGCGCTGATTCTGGTCGCGTGCATTTGCCTCCCAGCCGGTGCGCAAACGGGCGAATGGGTTTGGATGGGCGGAAGTAGCACAATTCCGGCGGACTGCAACCTCAACTCCGAAGCCGGTTGCGGACAACCGGGCGTATATGGCACGCCGGGTAGCTTTACCGCGGGCAGTGTGCCCGGAAGCCGAGATGGGGCGGTCAGTTGGACCGACGCCAGTGGCAATCTTTGGATCTTTGGCGGATTCGGCTACGACGTCAATGACAATTTTGGCTTTTTGAATGATTTCTGGGAGTTCAGCACCTCTCTGAATGCCTGGGCCTGGATGGGTGGAAGCAGTACGGTACCAGACGTGAACCATGGCCAGCCCGGGCAATACGGCTCCACGGGAACCGCTGCCACAGGAAACATTCCCGCCGCACGGAGCGGCGCGGCCGGCTGGATCGACACCAGCGGCAATTTTTGGCTCTTCGGCGGAGCAGGTGACGACACGGATTATTCGGTGGATAGCAATGGCAATAACCTGAACGATCTTTGGATGTACAGTCCGACTTCTGGCTTATGGGCCTGGATGGGCGGGGACGCCCCGACAAATTCCCAACCCGACTTTGCCGGCACCTACGGCACACCGGGGGATTTTACGTCCGGAGCTTTTCCGGGCAGCAGGAATTTCGCCACCACAGGGACAGACGCCAGCGGCAACTTTTGGCTCTTTGGCGGAAACGGCCAGGGTTCGACAGTCGGCGCTGCGGACGCTCTCGACGACCTTTGGGAGTTCAATCCCACCACCAATCAGTGGGCATGGATAAGCGGCAGTTCCACGACGGGAGACAGCGGATCTTACGGCACTTTGCAGGCCTTCGCCTCTGGAAATGGCCCCTGCAGCCGATACGGCGCTTCCATGTGGACAGATAGCAGCGGTGATCTCTGGCTCTTTGGCGGCTTTGGATTCCCTCCCAACGGCGAGGGCTATCTGAACGACTTGTGGGAATACAATCCCACGCTTGGCACGGAAGGCGAATGGGCGTGGATGGCCGGCAACAACACAATGGGCACCGTTACTCCGCCCGCAGGCAGTCAGAACGCACCCGGCAGCGGCTGGATTGGAATCTACGGAACATCAGGCGTTGCCGCTTCTGGCAACAACCCAGGAAGCCGCATTTACGCCTCTACGTGGACCGACAGCAGCGGCAATCTCTGGCTCTTTGGCGGCGATGGGTTCGATTCGGCCGGCAACAATGGCGATCTAAACGACCTCTGGGAGTTTAGCCCTGCGACTTATGAATGGGCCTGGATGGGAGGAAGCGACCTTGCGGACCAGCCGGGCGTTTACCAGAGCACTGCAGGCTCTCCCGGCGGCGGCGCGATCGTATCCGCCTATGCCAACTCCGGAGTGCTTGCCGACTCTCTGGCAGCAACCACCAGCTACGACCCCGGATCCCGTCATAAAGCTGCTTCCTGGAAAGATAAGAATGGAAATTTATGGCTCATGGGGGGCTCCGGTGTGGACAGCAGCGGTAGTGCCGGTTATCTCAATGACCGGTGGGAGTATCAGCTATCGAAATTTAAACTCGGTCTTTCCTCAACATCGACGACGATTCAATCCGGCGGGCAAGGAACCATCACCGTGACCATAACGCCGCAGAACGGATTCAGTTCCGCAGTGAGCTTTGCTTGCAGCGGGCAGCCAAGCGGCGCTTCCTGTGACTTCAGCCAGAACCCGGTGACGCCATCGGGAGGCGCAGCCGCCACCACAACGCTCACGTACCATGCGCAAACGCTCTCCGCAGCCTTGCGTCCTAATTCCCGACCGTTTTTGCCGGGGACCGTTCTGGCGCTCTGCGTGTGCGTCTTGGGCTGGAGGAAGCGGCGCGGGCTGCAACTGCTTCTGCTGCTGGCGGTAACTGCCGCCGGGCTGGGCCTAATCTCGGGTTGCGGCAGCGGCGGTGCCGCCGGCGGCGGCGGCGGCGGTGGTAGCGTGGCGCCGGTAACTTCGACGATCACCGTGACCGCCACGTCAGGGTCGATCCAGCAATCCACCACAATCTCGATCACAGTGGATTAGCGCGTCTGTTGACCATTGGAACACCCACCCGCCCCAAGGCCATTGACGCTCGAACAACGTTCTACCAGACTGAGGAAAGGTTAGATTTGCCGGGTTGCCGGCGAGGATGGATTGCCATGAGCACAGGTCCTCCACCTCCGGGTCCCTTCGCGAGCGGCTGGGGCCGGCGCATTGAAGAGGCGGTCGAGCTGATCGAGATGGAGTTGCGCCACGCGGTCGCCTATGTGAACGACGCCGTTGTTCCCCAGGTGCGAAAAGAATCGATCTCGGCGATGCGCTCGCTGGCGGAAACGCTGCGCAATTTGGCCGACCGGTTTGAACAGGGACAACAGCCGAAGGGTCCACAGGATTAGCGCAAGGGATTGACGTAAGGGGATGGATGCAAGCTGCCTGGAAGGGGAAGAGGGTCCGGTTCATTCTCGTCGCCGCGCTTCTGGTGAGCGCGATTGGGTGCAGGCATAAGCAGAGCAAGGTCGCTCCGCAACAGTTGCCGCCCAACGAGCTAGCCGATAGCGCCGGCCAGCCCGCGTCTCCGAACAGCCAGCAGCAGACCGCCGCCGGCGAGACGCTGCCACCGGCGCGGATTCCGGAAACGGTCCTGCCCCCCGGAGGCGTGAGCGCCGACGATCTGCGCTACGTATCCACTCACCGGCCGATTCTGTCGGAGGTTGGTTACGCCTCCTGGTACACGGCTCCCTACAAGGGCCGGCGCGCCGCCAACGGGCAAGTCTTCGACGACACTGCCATGACTGCCGCTCACCGCACGCTGCCCATGGGATCGCTCATTGTGGTGACGAATATCGAAACCAGGCAGAAAGCCACTATGCGGGTGAGCGACCGCGGCCCCTTTGTGGATGGGCGGATATTGGACCTGACCATCGCTTCGGCCAAGGCCACGGGGGTTTACACTTCGGGATCGGCCCGCGTGCGGGTCGACGTTTACCAGACTCCCAAGCCCATCGCCACCGGAGGCCGCTGGTGCGTGCAGATCGGGGCCTTCCACTCCGAAAGCGCAGCGATCCGCCTCAAAAATCAACTGGCGCGCCGGTATGAGGGATCGAACGTCATGGAGTTTCCCGGCGAAAAGAGCTACTGGGTGCGCATCCGTCCGCAGGGAGACGATCGCGAGATGGCCGAGTCAATCGCCAGCCACCTGCATCCTGCCGAGGGCAAGGCCTTTCTGACGAGACTGGATTGAAGAAGAACAGCGGAGTTAGCGGAGCTAGCGGAGTTAGCGGAGTTAGCGCAGCTAGTTTGGCTTAGCAAGTCATCAAGGTCAGCAAAATCAGCGAGCAGGCGAGTCCGTGCTGACATACGCAGGTTCGATGACGCGGCGAAGTGTGGTCTGAAAATCCTCCCACGAACAGGAAAGATCGGCCCCGCTGCACCCCGGAATAAAGAGAGGCGCCTGGACCGGAGGGTTCGCGGCCGAAAGCGGCTGCGTCTGGCGCATCTGATCGAGCGTTTGAGCATTGTAGTAGACGCGGACGAAGCGCTGGCCGCTCCGGCGCTCGCGCCAGAGCTCGAAAAGGAGCGCACCGCCGGGCGGGGTGTCGTTGCGGCGGCCGTCTTCGATCCAGTCAAGGCCCAGTGCGCCGGCCACGTTGGCGATGTTGGTATCGTGGCCGGAGAGGATGAGCAGGCGATCGCCTTTCTTGCCGGAGGCGCCGGCGACAGCCTGCCCGGAAGCGCTTTGCTCCATGGCGCGCAGGATGTGGTCGAGCAAATTGGAGGCGCGCATGCGGGCGATGGGCCAGGTGTGGGCCGCGATATCTTCTTCGGCAGAGTGAAGCTGCAGAACTTCGCGCAAGGCGGGCTCATCAAGGCAGCCCCAGCCTAGATTCACGCCGGTCATGCCTTCCGCGAATTCAAGCAGGAGATTCTCGCTGAGAGAAGAAGCCGTCTGCACCGGTCCGCGCAGCGCGGCAGAACGGCCATCTGAGCCCACAAAGAGAGAAGCCGGAACGTCGAAGATGGACGTGCGCGAAGCGTTGGTCGCAGGCACTTTTCCGCAGCCGGCAAGAATGCGGTCGAGGGCGGCGAGTTGAGGCCGCCAGGCTTCCGTGAGGTTGTTGGCGTCGCCGCCGATGCGGCCGGAGATGGCCGCCGCCGCCAGAGCCGCATCGCCGGCGGGAGGCGTGACCGGATGGTAGCTGAAAAGTGGATCGTTCGTGCCTTCGGGGCGGGCCTGCACTTCCACGGTGCAGCCGGGCATCAGGCCTTCGGCCAGGGCGCGGCCGCTTTCGCGCGTGCGCTCGTCGGAGTCGGCAAGGATGGTAATGCGCGAGGCGTCGGCGCAGCCCGTCGGTGCGAGCAGGCCCTCGGCGGCAAAGTGCGTGCGGTCCCAGGCGCCCAGGATCTTCATCAGCTCGTAGCCGTGCGCGGTCAGGTAGCCGGGCGGAACGCTCCATTCGGGCCACGCCGCGGCAGAGTAAGGCGCGTACGTCTCATTTTTGTTTGTGGGCGGGCGGACGCCGTGACGGGTGAGAATCACGGCGAATTGAAGATCGGCCCCTTCGGATTTTGCTGTCGCAGGAGTTTGCTGCGCCACGCAGAAGATGGAGCCGGGCAGGAGAACAAGGGCTAGAGTGAGGAAGCGAAGAAAGGCGCGAAGCGGCATCGGAGCCTCCGTGAGCAGAGCCAGAGAAAGGATAAAAGAAACGGCCGGCGCGAAGTGGGATGCCCAAAGCGCCGGCCCAAAAGTGGATCGACCGAGACGTTACTCGTGGTGCAGGGTCCACCGCAAACCGCCATAATACGTCGGGTGGTAGTATTCGCGCTGAACCACATACTGGGGGCTTCCGAAGTAGAAACCGAAGACTTCGTTGGTCAGGTTTAGCCCCTGGACATATACTTCGAGCCCCTTGGGCAGGCGGTAACTCACTTGAGCGTCCACCTGGAGGTGGGGATAAAGGTAGTTATCGCCAAAGGGCCCGGCGGTTCCGCCGACCTGTGGGCTGGAGACGGTCTGCAGCGATCCATCGGGGTTGGTGATGTAGTTCCCGCTACTGTCTGTGGCATAGGCGAGGTTCTCATATTGGTAGGAGTAGATGCTGGCGCCGTTGTATTCCAGGCCCGCATGGACGGACAGAGGGCCGCGATCGTAACTGGGTTCGAGGTTCCAGGTGTTGGGGGTCTGGCGCAGCAGCGCAGGGCTGTCGGTTCGCAGAGGATCTACGTTCTTGGCCTGCGAGTCGCTATACGTGTAGTTTCCTGAGAAGCCGAGGCCGCTCATCACGCCAGGCAGGAAGGAAAGCCGTTGCTGGTAGCCGATTTCGACTCCAGTGACCCAAGCGCTGCCGCCATTGGTGGGCTGTGTCTGTTTGTAGCCGGCGTAAGTGCCGGAAGCAAGGATGCGTGTTTCCGACGTGAGCGGGTCGGAAAGCGATTTATAGAAGAATCCGGCCTGAATGAGCCCCAGGGGGGTGAGATATTGCTCGTAGAGCACGTCGAAATTGTTTGCGTGCTCGGGCACAAGTGCGGGGTTGCCGATTCCGAGCAGTGAGGGTGACTGTGAGGTGTCGAGCGTGATGTAGGGAATCAGGTCCTGCGGGTCCGGACGGGCGATTCCGCGACCGTAAGAGGCGCGAATGTCAGAGTCTCTGGTAATTTCAAAACGCGCCTGAGCGCTGGGCAGGACGTCAAGATAGGCTTTCGATCCCGGAACGGCAGTGGTGCCGCCCCAGCTTCCGTCCGAATTGGTCGTCACCTGATAGCCGTTAGTCTTGACGTTTGTGGCCTCAAAACGCAGTCCGGCCTGCAGACGCACCTTGCCGATCTGGGTGGTATTCATCAGATAGCCAGCCGTAATCCGCTGTTGCAGATTGAAGTTGCTGGCGTCGGAGCCGATGTGGGTGGCGTCGACATCGAGGGGGAACAATGTGGGGTTGGCGTTGGCATAGGCAACGATCGAATCGAAGTCGGTGAGCGGCCCGAGTCGGTAGCTTCCGCCGTAGTAATGATCGTTATGGAGAGGGCTGAGGAACTGGCTCATCAGGATGTCGTTGTCCGACTCGTTGTCATAAGTGGGCGAGTAGGCGTATTGCCCTTTGTGCTGGTTGCGGATTTTGCCCCCCAGCTCAAACGTGGAGAGGTGGCCGCCCATGTTGTAGTTGAAGGCGTAGGATGCAGACCCCTGCAGATTGATCTGCGTGGTCTGGCCGCTGGTCAGATCGAGTTCGGAAAGCTTCCATTGGGTTGGGTCGTAGACCGGCGATCCCTGGGCCGTGCAGGCCGCGTTCCATTCCGGACGATACTGGCTTGGATTTGCCGACGGATCGTAATAGCAGTTGTCGCCCGCAAAACTCTTCAATGCCCCGGTGGCGGCCTTGAACTTTGCTCCCGGGTTTCCGGCAGCGGCAAGCTGGCGCGCACGGGAAACAGCCCCCTCCCACTTGAGCCACGAGTTTGCGAAGAGATGGTCGCCGCCGATGGCGATCATCCCCAGGCCATAATCCGGAGCACGTTTTGAAGTTGAGTATTTTGGCGTATCTCCGCTGAAGGTCGCAGGATCTCCGGTTGGAGTGCTGGCCGGGGTGACGACATCGTTGAGCGTATAAGTCCACTTATCGCCGTAGTCCTTGAAATCGGAATAGAAAGTCTTGGCGTAAAGCAGAGAGCCCCTTGAGAGCTTGTAGTCGAAGCTGGTCGCCGTTCCCCAGCGTGTGCGGTCGTATCGATACTCACGGAGATCGATGCTGTCATAGCTCGGCGTCAGTGTTCCTGGATCGGGTGACGGTTCGATGTCGTCGATGCCGCGGCCGTTGTAGTCGTAGGTAAAGTTGCCGAGGACGCCCAGTTTCTTTGCAAAGTAGCGCCTGCCGGCAGTAATGCCGTACTGGCTGGCATGGCGGCCGTCCATGATCGGCGTGTATCCGCCAATTCCGAACGCCGTCACCGTCGGTTCCTCGCCGGCGGTCTTGGTAACCAGATTGACCGATCCGCCGATCGCGTCGCCGTCCTGATTGGCGGAGAGGGTCTTGTTGATTTCGACCGACTCCACCAGGTCCGCGGGAATGGTATCGAGCTTGATTTGATTGACCTGGGCCTCGGGAGAAGGCGCCAGCACGCCGTCGATGGTCGTGTTGCTCAGCCGCGGTTCGGTGCCGCGTATCTGCACGTATTTCCCTTCGCCCTCGTCGCGCTCCAGAGTCACGCCCATCAGGCGTCCCAGTGCGTCGGCCACATCCGCATTGGGCAGGCTCATGATCTGATCGTTCGTCAGTACGTTGAGGATGTTTTCCGAGCTGCCGATACGATTGATCGATTCGGCGTCACCGTGCACGTCGGTGGCGGTGACCAGAATCTCCTGTGTCTGCGAGCCCACCTTCATGACGGCATCCAACTGGGCCGATTGACCGGCCGCAACAGCTACATCCTTTGAAAAGTTCGCAAAGCCGACAAACGTTATGGACACCTGATAGGAGCCAGGGGCCAGATTCTGAATCACGAACTCGCCCTGTGTATTGGAGACGGCCGTGATTTCGCCGGGATTGATTTGAATTCGGGCGCCCTGCAACACCGCCCCAGCAGTATCGGTCACGCGGCCGTTCAAGGATGCTCTTTGCGTTTGGGCCTTCAGCGCCGGCAGCGCGCAAACGGCGAGCAGGGCAATGAGCGCGAGGAAGCGTAGACGAAGAATTTGAAGCATGGTGGGCCTCCGGGTGAGATTCAATTCGAACGCATGTAGCCACTCTCAGAGTGCAGAAACGCTGGTGAACCGACGCTGAAGCAAGCATGAGAATCCGGTGAATTCAAGCGGAGGGCACGCGAATTCAGGTTGATTTCATCAAGGCAAAAGCACGCTTAACTTGAATAAAAAGATAATCGACACAAGATTCCAGAGGAGATAGCGATGCGGTTTCCCGTTCTGAAGATGATCTTGCCACTTATGTTCCTTAGCCTTGCGGCTGCCGCCGTGGCGGCCGAAGCCCATAGCGCCTACCACATTACGCGCACCATCAGCCTGGGCGGAGATGGCTCCTGGGATTATTTGCGTTTCGATGCCCAGAAGCGGCGGCTGTTTATCGCGCGGGCCACGCGGGTAATGGTGGCCGATTTAGATTCCGGCAAGCTGAGCGGCGAAATCCCGAATACGAACGGCGTGCACGGTGTTGCGCTGGCGCCGGAGCTTCACCGCGGAGTGACAAGCAACGGAAAGGCAAACGCGGCAACGGTATTCGATCTGGAAACATTGAAGCCGGTGGCCACCGTGGCGACCGGAGAGAAACCCGACGGCATTCTGTGGGAACCGTTCTCAAAAGCAGTGCTGACGATGAACGGACACGCCAACAGCATCACCATGATCGACCCTGCTGCGGGCCGGGCGCTGGGCACAATTCCCTTGCCGGGGCGCCCGGAGACAGCAGTGAGCGACGGCGCGGGGAAAGTTTTTGTGAACCTCGAAGACAAGGGACAGATTGCCGTTGTGGACATGAAAGCGCGCACGGTGACCGGGACATGGGAGCTGCCCGGCTGCACAGAACCGACCGGGCTGGCGATCGACGTTGCCCGGCGGCGCCTCTTCTCCGCCTGCCACAGCGGCATTCTAGCAGTGGTGGACGCCGGGTCAGGCAAAATAGTGCAGACGTTGCCCATCGGTTATGGCGTAGACGCCGCAGCCTACGACCCGGAAACGCACACAATCTTCACGTCAAATGGGGAAGGCTCGATTTCGGTGATTGAGCAAGTGAGCGCGGACTCGTACCGCAACCAGGAAACGGTGAACACGCTCGCCGGCGCAAAGACCATGGCGCTCGACCCGGTTCGCCATCTGATCTATACCGTTGCCAACCGCGAAGGCCAGTTTGTGCTTTTGGAGATCGGGAGATAATGAAGACAGCGCGCTTGGCGTGCGTCCGATTCCAGGAGGGGGAATGCGTGCCCTGGTGGTAGAGGATTACGCGGGACTGGCGAAGAACCTGGCCCGCGCGCTGCGCGAGTCTGCCGGTTACGCAGTCGACATCGCCGCCGATGGCCAGGAGGGACTGTTCCTGGCCGAGACGAACTCCTATGACTTGATTCTGCTCGACCTCATGCTTCCGAAAATGGACGGGATGGAGGTGCTTCGCAGGCTGCGCGCCGGCGGAGCGCTCACGCCGGTGCTCATCCTGACCTCGCGCGATGACAAAGAAACTACGGTGGCGCTGCTGGAGGCAGGAGCAGACGATTACCTGACCAAGCCTTTCGATGTGAGTGAGATGGTGGCCCGCTGCCGCGCCCTGATCCGGCGCGCGCACGGGCTGGCGGCGCCGGTGATCGAGGTGGGAGACCTGGTCATCCATCCCCAGGAGATGACCGTCTCGCGTGCCGGCCGCACGCTGACGCTGACCGCCATGGAATACCGGCTGCTCGAATACATGGCCCACCGTCCGCGCGCGGTACTGTCCAAATCCGAACTTCTTGAACATCTCTACGACCACAACTGGGAGAAGTTCTCAAATGTGCTGGAAGTTTACGTCTCTTCGCTGCGGCGCAAGCTGAACCGGGAGGGGAGCGTCCCGCTGATTCACACGCTCAAAGGACGTGGCTACGTACTGACCGAGTAGGCCGGGGCAGAGAGGGGCCTTTCCATTCTGTATCTTACGGGGATTCACACGGCATTCATGGAACGGCCATACAATCGAGCTGCGTTGCCCCTGTACTCTCTTTCAAAAAAGCCCCATGATGCGCCTTTCGATTCGAACCCAGCTCTCGATCCGCTACTCTCTCACCTTTGCGCTGGCCGGAGTCCTGCTCTGTTTCGCATCGTACCTGATGGCTCGAGGCAGCCTGCGGAATACTGTGGAACACGAACTGGACGAGCACATCGACGACGTGCGTGACTACTTTCTGACCCGCGGTCTGAGCGCCGACGCGGCTACAGCAGGCGCGCAGGTTTCCACAGAGTTCGAATCCAAAGACGACGGCAAGTGGCTGCAAATCGAGGATGACCAGGGCCGTTGGATCTACCGGGCGCGCCGGATGTTAACGGTGCCGCAAGAGCTGCCGCCGGCGGCGACATTACCGGCCAGGGGAAAGCTGGTGGAGTTCGTCGCCCAAGAGAAGCGGGTGATCGCGTTGATCCGCGCGGTGAATATTCGCGGACGCACGATGGTAGTAGAATCGGGCGCAACGCTGACCAAGACCGAACAAACACTGGCGCTTTTCCGCAATGGACTGCTGCTGATCTCCCCGGCCATTTTTCTGATGGCAGGCCTCGCCGGCCACCTGCTGAGCCGCCGCGCGCTCCATCCGGTGGCGGTAATCGCCCGCGAGGCGCAACGAATTCATGACGGCAATCTTCAAGCCAGGTTGCCAAAGCTGGACACCCGTGACGAGCTGGCTCATCTTTCCGCCACACTGAACGAGATGTTGGAGCGGATCGAATCCGGAGTGCAAAGCGTTCGCGACTTCACCGCCTATGCCTCGCATGAACTGCGCACGCCATTAACACTGATCCGCACGGAGGCCGATCTGGCGTTGGAGTGCGAGCGCAGTGGCGGGGAATACCGCGAAGCCATCGGAGCGATTGGGGCTGAGGCGCAGCGCATGTCGTTCCTTGTGGACAGCCTGCTATTTATGGCGCGGGCCGACGCAGGCTCAGAGCTCGTGCAGCCCGTAGCGGTGGATGCGCGCCGCATCTGCATGCAGGCGGCGGACAAATGGCGGCCGCTGCTCCAAAAAGCGGGGCTCAGCCTGATTGTCGATCTGCCCCAGGGGAGCGTTCCGGTGATGGCCGATCCGCCGCATCTGCAGCGGCTGCTGGCCATCGTGCTGGAGAATGCCGGTAAATACACAACGCCGGGCGGATTGGTGCGTCTTACGCTTGTCATCGAGGAAGAAGGCGCGCGTTTTAAGGTTGCCGACACCGGGATCGGAATTCCTTGCGGCGAGGAAGAGCGGATCTTCGAACGTTTCTGCCGAGGCAGCAACGCACTGATACATGCGCACGGATCGGGTCTGGGACTGGCGCTGGCCGCCTGGATCGCGCAACGCCACGGAACCAGGATCGAAGTGGAAAGCGCAGTGGGCGCCGGAAGCAGCTTTGCGTGGAAACTTCCCCTGGTGGCCAACCTGGGCGCGGAGTGCGGCGGTGGGGATGCCAGCCCGATGCGCAGGCATCGCGAACTGACGTCAGCTCGGGCCTGAGAAAGCCAACCGGCAGACTTACGGCGGTGTCAGCGGCGCGCGGTCATGGCATTCTTCGGCGGGTCCCACTCCGCTGGGTATAATGGCTGAGTTCCAGAAGCTATTGAAAGGACGCATTGAAGGGAGGACAAGAATGATTCGCAAATTGTGTTTTGCAACTCTGTTTCTCGCGCTCGGAGCTGTTTGCGCGCATGCCGCCGACATCACCGGCAAGTGGAATGCTACCGTCAGCGCCAATGGCGGCGCTTACGTCTACGATTTTCACCAGGACGGGACCACTCTGACAGGCCACGCCATACAAATGGCCGACGGCAAGCCTAAGGGCGATGTCGCCATCACAAACGGAAAGGTCGACGGCGACACGGTGACCTTCACGGAAACTTTAGACATGAGCGGCACGCCGCTGGCCATCACCTACACAGGCAAGATTGACGGCGACAAGATTAATTTCACCCGGATGGTGGGCGCCCAGATCAAAGAAGACTTCGTGGCCACGCGGGCCAAATAGAACATTTGTTGCCGCGCGGACCGTTGGAACTTTGTTGCCACGCGGGCCCAATCATCGCCGGCCCGCTTCGACGGCGGCAGCCCAGGCTGCCGCCGTTGCCATTTAAAGCGCAGGCAGCAGCGGCGCGTTGAATGAGGTTCCAATCAAACAAATGCGCGTTTTCGCGAACTCTCTGCTCAGTCGCTTGTCTCCACCGCCGAGTTGACTTCCGCAACGATGGTGTCGCAGTCGATCGAGAGGCAGTAGCCGAGATCCTTGAAGTCACGGTTCCAGCGGGCACGCTGCTCGTCATCGAGCGCCTCAAGGGCAGAGGTTCGCAGGATCTCGTACCAGATATTCTGGGCCTGCCATAAATTGAGGTCGAAAGGCATTTCCATCAGGGTGCGGGCCAGTTCCAGCACGCGATCCAGGATCTCCAGAGAGCCGGACGACATCCGCAGTTCGATCATGGCCTGCTTCATGCGCTGATCGGAGATGTAGGAAAGCGTGGCCGTATCCAGAGAGATCTGGTCGGCTTTGGCCAGCGAGAGATAGGAACGCAATTGCGCCTGGTCGATGGGATGGCTCTCGAGGGCGCGGCGCAGGCCGGCGTTAATGGCAAATCCCGCCGATAGCGTCAGAGCGGGAGGCTTGGGCAGGCCCGCCTGCGACAGGTAGTGAAGCAGGCTGGCGTGGTCCTGGTAGATGGCGGTCAGCGTACTCTCGATGTCGGCAAGCGTGGAGTTGAGAATAAGCCGCACAATGCGGCGCTGCTCATCGACAAACAACGAGGTGAGCGAGTAGTCAGCGTGGCCATAGTAGCCGTCGAGCAGGCGGATCACGTCAGGAAAGTCGGCGCGCCGCACCTGTTCGGCTGCCTGGGCGGCGAAGGAGTCAAACTCGGCGGCATCGGCTTCGTCGTAAGGCTTGGCCGCGGCGGTAATGTTCTGGTCTCCGAAATGCAGAACCGCGAAGGAAAACAGCTGATGATAGCCCGTGATGGTGCTGGCCACATGCACCCGGCCAAGCGCCAGGCGCGCTTTGCCGGAGGAGTAGACCTCGTGGGAGAGGCAGCGAAGGTGGAAGCAGAACACGTCGGTCTCGTCTCCAAAGGTGGAGAACACCGAACTGATGGCATAATGGGCGACCACATGTTCCAGACGAAGCAGTTTGGGGGCGACGCGGCTGAGATAGATCTCTGCGCCCGTTCCGGCCGCGGGATCGTTGGATTTGGCCTCTGCCAGACGAGCCAAAAACGCCGGTTCCAGCGCATCGGCCTGCTCGCCGAAGCGCCGCCGCGCCAGCTGAAGCACGCGCCCCGCATAGGCGATCACCTGGACGGTCTCGATGCCGGAGATGTCGTCGAAGAACCATCCGCAGCTGGTGTACATCAACAGGGCGTGGCGCTGCATCTCCATCAATTCGAGGGCGTGGATGCGTTCGTCGCCGGAGAGAGCGTGATGCTGATGCTCGGCAAGAAAGCGGTCGACCGTCTCCTTGCTGCGGTTGAGGATGACCTGGATATAAGCGTCGCGAGCCGCCCACAGATCGCGGAAGAGCGTGGCCCCCAGCTGCTCGCTCAGCGGCTCGACGGCATCGCGAAGCTCGTCAAGCGCCTTGCGCAGCGGTGCGCGCCATTGCTGGCGATAGCCGGGCTTGCCGCCATTGCAACCGCAATCGGAGCGCCAGCGTTCGATGCCGTGTCCGCAACTCCATGACGTGTTCTCTACAATCTCGCATTCGGATTCGGGAGGAAACTGCTCCAGGAAGCTGCCGTAATTCGTGAGCCGGACGGCCGGGTCCCTCTCCAGCAGGCGCAGCGCGAAGGCCAGCGCCATTTCGCCGTACTTATGGTGATGGCCATAGGATTCGCCGTCAGTGGCCACGTGAACCAGCTGCGGCTGCGAGCTGTCGCGGAAGCTGTTTTTGAGCCGCGCCGCCAGATTTTCGCCGGAGTCCAATAATCCCTCGAAGGCTATGGCCCGCGAGACGGGGCCGTTGTAAAAGAAGACAGCAATCGAGACTCCGGATTCGAAGCGGAGCAGATAGGGGCGGGTGGTGTCCACCGTGGCGTTGGGCGTTTCGGTCCAGGCCGCGTCCTCATTCAGCGGCCGGATGTGCCGGCACTGGTGGGGCGCGAGGATCGTAAATCGGATTCCGTGCTGGGCCAGCAGTTCCAGCGACTCGGTGTCGGCGGCGGTCTCCGGCAGCCACATTCCCTCGGGGAAAATGCCGTAATGGCTTTGGTAATCGGCGATGCCCCAGCGGATTTGTGTGATGCGGTCGCGCCGGTTGGCCAGCGGCATGATGATGTGGTTGTAAACCTGCGCCATCGCCGAGCTGTGGCCTCGGAAGCTTCGCCGCGAGCGTTGCTCGCCTTCCAGGATGATGCTATAGGTCCGCAGCGCGTTTTGCTTCAGCCAGCTCATCAGCGTCGGGCCGAAGTTGAAGCTGATGCGCGCGTAATTGTTAACGATGCGGGTGATCTGGTTTTTTGCGTTGACAATCCGCGCCGTGCAGTTGGGGGAGTAGCACTCGGCGCAGATGCGCTCGTTCCAGTCATGATAAGGAGCGGCCGAGTCCTGGGTTTCGATGGTCTCGAGCCAGGGATTCTCCCGCGGCGGCTGGTAGAAATGACCGTGAATGCAGATGAAGCGTTTGCTGGCAGCCATGAAGACCCGGTTTATGGCCGGCGAACCGGCGGCGATTCTCTTGAAAGATTTTATTGTAGGCTGGAGCGGCCCGTTGGTGCAGCGCCACGGGCCAGGTCGCAGGCCCTCCACAGGTACCAGCTGGCCACGGAACGGAACGGCGCCCAGCGTTTTCCCCTTTTGAGAAGCAGCTCGGGGCTGGGCAGGTCGGTAGCCGTAACAGGGCGGGTTTTGGGCAGGCGCTGAAAAGTGAGCGCGTAACCCTTGCGCACGCCATAGTCGCTTACCGGGAAGACATCGGGCCTTCCCAGGCGAAAAATGAGCAGCATTTCCGCGGTCCAGCGGCCGATGCCGCGAACCTGGGTGAGCCTCTCGATGATCTCGGCGTCGCTCATTTTACGGATGGAGGCGTGGGAGGGAACGGTGCCGTCGAGCGTGCGGGCGGCGAGGTCGCGCAGGGCGCGGATCTTGTTCGCGGAGACACCGGCGGCGCGAAGGGGCTCGTCAGGTGCGCGAAGCAGAACCTCCGGCGTTGGCTCTCCCGAGCAGTACTCGCACACGCGGCGGTGGATGGTGGCCGCGGCCTTGCCGTGCAACTGCTGGTAGAGAATGGACTCCACAAGAGATGCGAATGGCGAACACTTGAGGTCGAGGCGCAACGTAAACGGGCCGGCGCGGTCGATGAGGTCGGCCAGTTTTGCGTCGGAGGCGCGCAGGTGCTTGAGCGCCGCATCGGCATCGAAGGGGAGCTTGCGGCTTCGGCCGTCATGGATCATACGGGGAACAGTGTACAGCGAGGACCCCAATTTGGAAGGTCGGCAGACCGGGATTGAAATTGCATGCCCACCGGCTTGCAAGGCCTTGTACCATCGGAACAGAAGGAGAACGCGGGAAATGAAGATGCGGCCGGGAGCGCAGACGGGGTTTTTGCTGTGCGGCAAGGAATGGATCGAGGGCGAAGCGCTGGAGGTGCGCTCGCCGTGGGACCAGGGGCTGGTGGGGCGGGTGACCATGGCCACGCGAGCCGACGCTCGGCAGGCGGTGAGCCACGCGGCCTCGAGCTTGAGGCGCACGCGCGCCCTTCCGCGCTGGAAGCGCCGGGAGATCCTTGAGGATGTGGCTGCTGCGCTGATTGAGCAGAAGGAGCGCTTCGCGCAACTGATCGTGGCCGAGGCGGGCAAGCCCGTTCGCCTGGCGCGCATCGAGGTGGAGCGCGCCGTACTGACCTTCAAAACCGCGGCGGAAGAAACTTCGAGAATGGGAGGCGAGAGCCTTCCACTGGACCTGACGGAAGGCAACGAGGGGCGCTGGGGACTGGTGCAGAGGTTTCCGGTAGGGCCGGTGCTGGCGATTACGCCCTTCAATTTTCCCCTTAACCTGGTGGCGCACAAGCTGGCCCCGGCAATCGCGGCCGGATGCCCGGTCATCCTGAAGCCTGCGCCGCAGGCGCCATTTACTTCCCTCGCGCTCGGAGAGGTGATTTTGAAGACCGGGTGGCCTGACGAGGCTCTGGCGGTTCTCACGCTGAACAATGCAGACACGGCGTGGCTCGCCGAGAAGGAAGATCGCATCAAGCTGGTGAGTTTTACCGGCTCGGCGAAAGTCGGATGGGAGCTGAAGTCGCACTCGGGGCGCAAGCGCGTGCTGCTGGAGATGGGGGGCAACGCTGCCCTGATCGTGCATGGTGACTGGCCCGACCTGGACACGGCGGCCCTGCGGACCGCCCATGCGGCCTTCGGTTACGCCGGCCAGACGTGCATCAGCGTGCAGCGCGTCTATGTGGAACGCCGCGTCTTCCAGACCTTCCTTTGGAAAGTGGTGGAAGAGGCCGGCAAAATGGCGGCAGGCGATCCCGCCAATGAAGCGACCGAAGTGGGCCCCCTTGTGCGGCCCGGCGATGCCGGTCGAATCGAGGAGTGGATCAAGGAGGCAGTCGATGGGGGAGCCAAGCTGCTGGTCGGCGGCGAGCGCAACGGCTCAGTCATTTCGCCGACAATCCTCACCGGAACCAGGCCCGGCATGAAAGTGCGCGACGAAGAGGTCTTCGGTCCCGTGGTTGCCATCGAGCCCTACGACGACTTCGAGCAGGCGCTTGCCGAGGTGAATCGCTCGAAATACGGACTGCAGGCCGGACTGCTGACTCGCGACGCGGATCGCATTTTGACCGCATACCGGGAACTTGAGGTCGGCGCGCTGATCGTGGGCGACACACCCAGTTGGCGGCTGGATCCGATGCCTTACGGGGGCGTCAAGGATTCGGGAATGGGGCGCGAGGGCATTCGCTCGGCGATTCTGGAGATGACCGAGCCGCGCATGCTTGTGATGACCGGGGTCGGATAAGCGGCGGTCCCCGAATGCCGGGAGAGCAGGTCGCGATCCAGCCCTCTCAGCAATCGAGACGGATCAAGGCTTCTTGCGGCATTGTTCGCGAATCGTGCGAATTTCTTCCGGATCGATGTGAAGGAATTCCAAAAATTCCTGATGCTCCTCCGGCGCCGACCGTTCAAATTCGGCGTGCCAGCCATGCATTTGTTCGCCGGTTAAGCCGGACGCCTTCATAATGGAAACCCATTTTTCTTTGGTGATCATCTTTGCCTTCTTCCCCTTCCCCGGAGCATTCTGCTCCAGCAGTTTAAGAATTGCCTGTTGATAAGCGCGAAGCGTGCCGATCTCTACATCAAGTTCAAGCAGACGCCGCCTCAGCACTCCGGCGCCCTTGGGGCGGTCCAGAATCGTACGAATATCCCCGAGTTTCAGTCCTGCGTCACGGTAAGCTCGAATCTCCCTGACGCGCGTGAGGTCCGCCTCGCCGTAGCAGCGGTAATTACCGCTGCTGCGCCGCGGTGGAGCAATCAGTCCGATCGATTCGTAGTAGAGAAGGGCAGTCCGGCTGAGACCGCACTGCCGGGCGAGTTGGGTTACCGTGAGCATCGTCTTGATCTACTGTGAACCCTGAAGTTATAGACAGGTCAAGGGGGAAAAAGCGGATTCAGCAGCGCAGAAGGCTGCGGCCGAAGCGATGGGGAGGTGTGCGGGAGGTTCGGGAGTGGATGCTGCCCGGCTCAATCCGGCAGAGTCATCCGGACGCATCGTATAGATAGACACCTCCCTCCCGCTTGAGCGCCGCGTCGCGCCGCACCGAGCGGAAGGGAGGAGAAAGTGCCGAGGGATCTCTTGAAGCTTACTTCGACTTCGCCTTGGCCTTTTGAGCCGCCCAGCGCTTGCGCTGCGCATCGGCGATCCGCTTACGCGCTTCAGGGCTAAGCACCCGTTTCTTTCTGGTCTTCGCCTTTCCAGGCGCCGCCTTTGCTTTGCGCTCGGTGTTTGTCGCGGAGGTGGCTCCGGAGCCGGCCAGCAGTGAGCGAACCTGCTTCAGCCGTTCGATCTCCGAGTCAATCTGGGCAAGAATCGAGTTAATAGACATAAGTCGAGCATATATCAGGAAAACAAATCTGTATAGCGGCGGATAGGTGAGGCAACCTTTCCACAGCTACAGCAAAATCAGAGTTACTGTCTCCTTGCAGGGATAGGCTGGCGGCAGGGGAATGAAGATACAGGGTCCGGATTCGCCGAACCCTGTTCAAGGCCGCTCAGGAAGCTTCGGCCAGCAGAGCCGTGATTTTAGGCATCCACTCACTGATGTGGATGTGTTGCGGACATACCTCCGAGCAGACACCGCAGTCGATGCAGGAACTGGAGCGCGTCGTGTCGGAAAGGAATATCTTGTAGCGGACCCGCGCGTCGTTGAGGGCGTCGTAGAGAAAGACGTGATTGTAGATTTCGAAGTTGGCAGGTATATCGACGCCATTCGGGCAGGGCATGCAGTAGCTGCATTTTGTGCAGGGAATGGCCGTGCGCGCCCGATACTTTTCGCGCACTGAGGCAATCAGCGTTTCGTCGTCCGCGGTGAAGAGTCCAACTCCCGAAGCGGAAGCCGATTGAAGATTTTCCTCAACCTGCGGCATGGTGGTCATTCCACTTAAGACCACGGAAACCTCGGGCAGGTTCCAAAGCCACTTGAGAGCCAATGCGGCGGGGGTGCGGCGCACGGGGAATGCATCGATTTCCGCGCGAATGGATGTGGGAGGATCGGCAAGCCGGCCGCCGAGAAGAGGCTCCATGATGACCACGGCCAGGCCTTTTCCGGCGGCCAGCCGTAAGCCGCGCACGCCGGCCTGGTTCTCAATGTCCATGTAATTTAGCTGAATCTGACAGAAGTTCCAGAGATCGGTGCCGTTGACGATTTCTTCGAAGGCTTCGTAGTCGTCGTGGAAGGAAAAGCCGAGATGACGGATTTTGCCGGACGCGAGGGCAGCTTCTGCTTTGGCCAGCAGGTTGTGGCGGAGAACCACATCGCGCCACAGTCCCCGATTCAGGGCATGAAACAGATAGAAGTCGATATAGCCGGTCTGGAGGCGTTCGAGCTGCTCATCGAGAATCCGGTCGAAATCGTCAGGCCCGTTGAGCTCCCAAAGGGGCAGTTTCGTTGCCACGCGAACGCGCTCGCGATAGCCGCCGGCCAAAGCCCTGCCCAGCACGACCTCGCTGCGGCCGACGTGATAGACATAGGCCGAGTCGAGGTAGTTGACGCCCTGGTCGACGGCGTGCCGGATCATGCGAATGGCTTCGGGCTCGTCAATGTTCGGGCTTGGCTGTTGCGCGTCAAGGATGGGCAGGCGCATACAGCCGAAACCGAGAGCCGAAACCTGCCAGTCGAGTTTGCCGAAACTACGGTATTGCATGGCTTGATCCTCCACATAGCCGCCACGTCGCACAGTTGTGCAAGCCGCGGCGCCTCATTTCGCAACCCTGCGGTCGATCTAGAGCCGTTCTACAGTTTCCGTGCCTACTTAAATGCTGCGAAAGGTGGCATTTTCTTGAGGAAAATGCCACTGGGCTTTTTGGCTTCGGGATACAGAAACTGTGGAACCGCTGTAACGGAACAGGAAGCTGTTTCGAAGCCGAGTATACGCGCGCCAACGCGCACATTCAACGGCTGGAAACTCAGCTGCGCAGCCGCGTGAGCAGATCCTGGGGATGGACGGGCTTGGACAGAATCTCGAACTCATAGCCGCGGGCGCGCGCATTCTCGAGGAGATTGGCCGTGGCAGCCTGGCCGGAGAAAAGCAGCACCTTGATTTCCGGCAGCAGCTCGCGAATGCGGATGGCCGCATCAATGCCGTTCAACTCCCCCATGATCACGTCGGAGATGAGCATCTGCGGCCGGAAGGAGGAAGCGATTTCGAGCGCCTTTTCGCCGGAATAGACCGCACGGGTCTCGAATCCGCTTTGATTGAGAATCATAGCCAGCGTATCGGCGATGACGGGCTCGTCATCGGCCACCAGAACCTTCGGCTTGTGGTTTGTCTCAGGCATGAGGATGTCAACGCAAAACGGTGAGGACGCTGGCAGCGAAAACGTGGGGAAGACGTTGCACTGCCGGCCGGTTGAATTCAGGTGGACTGTCGAATGGGGCCCGCCGAGCCGGTTTGGGGTATTTCGCCGGCGCGCATCAATCCATCCATCATACTCCAGTCTGAGGTGGCAACCGGCCGGACTGCACGAAGCGGCTTGGCGTCCTTTTCGGACGCAGCGAAATGTGGCATTTACCTCCGCTTTCGGAGAAAACTGTCCCCGGAGCACTGAAAGCCGGAGGTTGGAACAGCAAATCGGCGGGTTAGTGGAGCTGCGGATCAGAGGCTATGGATCCGGCCGTATTGTCCCACATTGTGGTTTTTGCCGCCGCATCGGGCTCTTTGGTCACCAGCGGCACCCAGAAGCGGAAACAGGAACCTTTCCCGGGAGAACTTTCGGCCTCGACGCCGCCGCCGTGCGCGATCAGGACGGCGCGGACGATGGCCAGACCCATGCCCGTGCCCTTGCGCCGGCGCGCGCCGCGGCGGCCGCGGTAGAACTTCTCGAAGATGAGCGGCAGGTCGAGGGCGTCGATGCCCGGGCCATCGTCCTCGACGGCGAACTGGAGGCAATCCGCAGCGCGCCAGCATCGAATCCGGATCATGGTGCCGGGAGGGGTGTGGCCTGCCGCATTTTCCAGGAGATGGCGCAAAACGCGGCTCAACAGGTGGGGATCGAACCATGCGGGGTCACCGGAATCTTCGACATCGATGGTCACTTTGTGTCCGGCGAGGAGTCTCTGGTTCTCTTCGACCACCTGTTCCAGGAAGGAGCGGGAATGATGGGGCGAAAGCCGGATCTGCAAAGCATGGGCGTCGATCTCGGCCATCTCCACCGCCTCACCGATCAGCCGATCGAGGAGAGAAGCCTCCTCGTCGAGAATTGCCACCAGGTCCTGGCGCGAGGCCTCGTCCAGTCCCTGGCCTTCGCGCAGCGTGGTGGCGGCCGCGCGGATGGAGGTAAGCGGGGTGCGCAACTCGTGGGTAAGCGAGTCCACAAGGGCGGCGCGCAGGCGCTCTCCTTCACGGGCTGCCTGCATGCGCGCTGAGGTCTCGAGGGCGATGGTGCGGGCCAGCACGATGGCCACCTCCGCGCCGACCGCTGAAGCTACTTCGCGCGAAAGTGTCGCCGGCCGCCAGGCCATGGCCCCGACCGCGCGCAGGCCCAGCAGCACCGGAATGATTTCGTAGCCGGCGTTTTCTACCGGGACAGGGTTATGGCTGTTGGCCATCAAGCGCATCGGCGCCAAAAGGCTCTCGGGCGGTTCAGGGCGCGAGGCATAAAACTGGTCCCGATCGCCGATGTAAAGTACCGCGTCCTGGAGGGCGAAGACGCGGCCAATGAGCCGGGGCAGATCGTTCAGGAGTGTTTCGGCATTCTCGTGGAGCATCATCTGCTGGCTGAGTTCGTAAAGCCGCTCGACGTCGGCTCTCCGCTCGTCAGCCTGGAGCGTCAGGCGCCGGGCGCGCTCAGCCATCCGGCTCACGATGGCGCAACCGGCGAGAAACGAGAAGATGGCTACCCACTGCTGAGCTCCCACCAGCCGCAGAGTGCGGAAAGGGGGAAGGAAGAAGTAGTCGAAAGCCAGTGCGCACAGGGCGGTCGAATAATAGGAGAGCCAGCGGCCGGCTAATGCGGCCGATATGACCACCAGGACCAGGAAGACCATCCCGGCGGTGGTGGAGTTCGCGCTCAGGCCAACAAGCAAAGCCGTGATAAAAGCAACAGCCCCCGTGGCGGCCAGCCAGCGCAGCACCGCCGCAGGCCGCCGCAGCGCGTTAAATTGGACGCGCGCGCTCCTCCCTGTACCGGCAGAATTCATACCCGGTCATTGTATGTTCTCCACCGCCGCCGCGGCCATCCTGTAATCTTCCAAGGGGGTGAAGATCATGCCCGGCAGAATCCTGGTAATCGACGATGAGCCCCAGATTACACGCGTGCTGCGCGCCGCGCTCTCCGCGCAGGGATACGATGTTCGAACTGCGAACGATCCAGCGGAGGGCCTGGTGACCTTTCAGGATTGGCAGCCGAACCTGGTAATCACCGACCTGATGATGCCCGAGATGAGCGGTATTGAGGTTTGCCGCGCCATCCGCACGCGCTCGAAAACTCCGGTGGTAGTGCTCTCAGTGCGAGAGCACGAACGATCGAAAGTGGAAGCATTGGACGCAGGGGCCGACGACTACGTGACCAAGCCGTTCGGCATTCAGGAACTGCTGGCCAGGGTTCGTGCTCACTTGCGGCGAGCCCCGGAGCGCCCAGCGGCCGCGCTGGAAGTAGGGGATTTCGTGGTGGATTCCAGCGCGCACACCATTGCTGTTCAAGGCAAGCCAATTCACCTGACTCCCAAGGAATTCGACCTGCTGCTGCACCTGGCGCACAACGCAGGCAAGGTGATGACGCATCGGGCGCTGCTGACGGCGGTGTGGGGAGCGCAGTCGGCACACCAGCCCGAGTACCTGCGCGTCTTCGTGGGCCAGTTGCGGAAGAAACTGGAGGCCGAGACAGGCCGCCAATATATACAGACTGAGCCATGGGTGGGCTACCGCTTTGTTCCCGAGGGCTGGAGCGGCGAGGAATAGAAGATCAGGCGCAACCCTGCTTTTGCCGAAAAAACTTCGAGCGTCCCGGATGCGATCAGTCCCCGATCCGCCTCCAGCCGATCCTTACGCAAATTTTAGGAAATCTTTTTAGAACACAAACGGCATCAGCATAAGAATGAAAGCTGGCCGGGTGACTGAGCCCGGCCGGATTCTGTGAGAATTGCGATGCAACAAGATGTGCTGATGCTCGTGTACACGCTATTTTTCTTCGGTCTGGCGTTTCTGTACGCCCGGGCCTGCCAGAAGTTGAGGTGACCGGTATGCAAATGGACGCGATTACGGGTTGCGGTCTGGCCATTTCGATCCTGTTGATGGTCTACCTCACTGTTACCCTGCTGTTCCCGGAGAAATTCTGAAATGTCCGCCAATGGCTGGCTGCAGTTTGCAATTTACTCTTTAGTCCTGCTGGCAACCGTTCGCCCGGTAGGCGCTTATATGGCGCGGGTCTTCGAAGGCAAGCGGACCTGGCTCGATCCGGCGCTTCGCCCCTGCGAGCGGCTTCTTTACAAGCTCTGCGGTGTCCACGCCGAGAAAGAGATGAACTGGCGCGAGTACGCCTACGCGCTGCTCGGCTTTTCGGCCGTGACCATGGTGCTTACGTACGCCATCGAGCGCCTGCAGTTGTGGCTGCCGTGGAATCCGCAGCACCTTGCCAATGTGGGCGCCGATCTGGCCTTTAACACTGCTGCCAGCTTCACCACCAACACCAACTGGCAGTTCTATACGCCCGAAGCGACGATGAGCTACTTCACCGAGATGGTGGGCCTGGCGACGCACAACTTCTGGTCGGCCGCCGCAGGCATCGCCGTCGCCATCGCCCTGATCCGCGGCATCAAGCGCACAACCTCCGGCACCATCGGGAACTTCTGGGTGGATATGACGCGGACGCTGCTCTACGTGCTGACGCCGGCGTGCATCGTCTACGCGCTGCTCCTGGTCTGGCAGGGGGTTCCGCAAAACCTGAACGCGTACACTGTAGCGCATCCGCTGGAACAACCAGCGCAGACGCAGACCATCGGGCAAGGTCCCGTTGCCTCCCAAGAGGCCATCAAGATGCTGGGCACCAACGGCGGCGGCTTTTTTAACGCCAACAGCTCCCATCCCTTCGAAAATCCCACGCCATTTTCCAACTTTCTGCAGATTCTGTCGATCTTCATCATTCCCGCGGGGCTGACTTGCACGCTCGGACGGATGACGGGCTCGCCGGGCCACGGCTGGGCGGTTTTCGCAGCCATGTTTGCCTTGTTTGCAGCCGGGTTTGCGGTTTGCTACTGGGCCGAGTCGCAGCCGCACCCGCTGATTCAAAGCGCCCAGCAGACGCGGACAGCCACCGCGCCCGGCGGCAACATGGAAGGCAAAGAGGTGCGCAACGGCATCGCGGAAAGCGCGCTGTTCGCCACCATTACCACCGACGCCAGTTGCGGCGCGGTAAACAGCATGCACGACAGCTTCACGCCGCTGGGCGGCATGGTGCCCCTCACCAACATCATGCTGGGCGAAGTCGTCTTCGGCGGCGTAGGCGCCGGCATGTACGGCATGTTGATCTTCGTGGTGCTGTCGGTCTTTATCGCCGGACTCATGGTGGGCCGTACGCCCGAGTACCTGGGCAAGAAGATCGAAGCCTACGACGTGAAGATGGCCATGCTCTACGCGCTCATCTTCTGCTTCATCATTCTCGTCTTCACAGCCATCTTCGTGATGATCCCTCAGGGTCTCAGCGCGATGGCCAATTCCGGCCCGCACGGGTTCTCCGAGGTCCTCTACTCCTTTACCTCCGGCGCCGGCAACAACGGATCGGCCTTCGCGGGCCTGGGCACGAACTGGTGGTACAACATCGCCATGAGTTGGGACATGCTCATGGGTCGCTTCCTGATGATGATCCCGGTGCTGGCCCTGGCCGGCAATCTGGCCCGGAAAAAGAGCGTTCCACCCTCGCCCGGGACCTTCCCGGTGAATACGGCGCTGTTTACCGTGCTGCTGATCGGCGTGGTGCTGATCGTGGGCGCGCTCACTTTCTTCCCGGCGCTGAGCCTGGGACCGATTCTCGAGCACCTGTTGCTGCATGCGGGAAAGCTGTTTTAGGGACTAAGGACAGTGAACTGAAAACTGAAAACCGAGAACCGAGAACTGAGAACTGAGAACTGAGAACTGAGAACCAAGAACAACGATCATGGCTAAAAAGATAAGTCTTTGGAACACGCAGATTCTGACGCAAGCCATCTGGGGCAGCTTTCGCAAGCTGGACCCGCGCTGGATGGTGAAGAACCCGGTGATGTTCGTGGTGGAGGTGGGCAGCGTGCTCACTACCGCGCTGCTCGTCGACAACACCTTCCATCACCGCGTCGCCTTCAGCTTCAACCTGCAGATCACGCTCTGGCTGTGGTTCACGGTGCTGTTCGCCAACTTTGCTGAAGCCATGGCCGAAGGGCGCGGCAAGGCGCAGGCCGACACGCTGCGCAAGGCCAAGGGCGAGACCATCGCCAGGCGCTACCGGGACGACGGCGGCTTCGAAGAGGTGATCAGCGGGGCGCTGCGCCTGGGCGACGTGATATTCGTCGAGGCCGGCCACTATATCGCCGGCGACGGCGAGGTCATCGAGGGTGTGGCCTCGGTGGACGAGTCGGCGATCACCGGCGAATCGGCCCCCGTGATCCGCGAGGCCGGCGGCGACCGCTCGGCCGTGACAGGCGGGACTAAAGTGTTGTCTGACTGGATCAAGGTGCGCATCACCTCGAATCCCGGCGAGACCTTCCTCGACCGCATGATCGCGCTGGTCGAAGGCGCTTGCCGGCAGAAGACGCCCAACGAAATCGCGCTCAGCATTCTGCTTTCCGGGCTCACCATCATCTTTCTGCTGGCCGTGGTCACGCTGCAGCCCTTCGGCATCTATGCCGGCGCGCCGCAGACCATCTTCGTACTGGTTTCGCTTCTGGTGTGCCTGATTCCGACAACCATCGGCGGCCTGCTTTCGGCCATCGGCATCGCGGGCATGGACCGCCTGGTGCAGTACAACGTGCTGGCCATGAGCGGGCGCGCGGTTGAGGCGGCCGGCGACGTGAACACGCTGCTGCTGGATAAGACCGGCACCATCACCCTCGGCAACCGCCAGGCCACGGAGTTCATTCCGGCCCCGGACATCAGTCCGGAGCGGCTGGTCAATGCCGCGCAACTGGCCTCGCTCTCCGACGAGACTCCTGAGGGCCGCTCCATCGTGGTGCTGGCCAAAGAAAAATACAACCTGCGCGGGCGCGATCTGGCCCAGACACATACCGAGTTCGTGCCCTTCACGGCGCAAACGCGCATGAGCGGCGTGAACTTGCCCGGCACGCGCATCCGTAAGGGATCGGCTGACGCCATCGCGCAGTTCCTGGAGGAGCAGGGTTCGTCGTTGCCGCAACGGATAAAAGATTCAGTGGAAGAGATCGCGCGGCTGGGCGGCACGCCGCTGGTGGTGGCTGAAAACTCGACGGCGCTGGGAGTGATCTACCTGAAGGACATTGTGAAAGGCGGCCTGAAGGACCGGCTGGCCCGTCTGCGCGCCATGGGCATCCAGACGGTGATGATCACCGGCGACAACCCGCTCACCGCTGCCGTGATCGCGCGCGAGGCCGGGGTCGACGACTTCCTGGCCGAGGCCAAGCCCAAGGATAAAATGGATCTGATCAGGCGCGAGCAGGGAAAAGGCAAGCTGGTGGCGATGGCCGGCGACGGCACCAACGACGCTCCGGCGCTGGCCCAGGCCGATGTGGGAGTGGCCATGAATACCGGCACGCAGGCTGCCAAGGAAGCCGGCAACATGGTCGATCTGGATTCGAATCCCACCAAGCTCATCGAGATCGTCGAAATCGGCAAGCAACTGTTGATGACCCGCGGCGCCCTGACCACTTTCTCCATCGCCAACGACGTGGCCAAATACTTCGCCATCATCCCAGCCATGTTCGCGGGCGTCTTCCCGGTGCTCGGCGTGCTCAACATCATGTACCTGCACTCGCCCCAGTCGGCCATCCTTTCGGCGGTCATCTTCAATGCGGTAATCATCGTGGCCCTGATTCCGCTGGCTCTGAAGGGCGTGAAATACAAGCCTAAGGCCGCGGATATCCTGCTGCGCAACAATCTGCTCATCTACGGGGTTGGAGGCATCATCGTTCCGTTCATCGGCATCAAGGCCATTGATATGGTCCTGGTGGCTCTGCACATGGCATAGGAGCCTGTGGTGTAAGTCAGTTTGGAACAGGCACGGTAATTGAGTTTGTGAAAAAGCTCGAATTGGAAGGCTTTGTAAAAGGGCACGGGGCCGAACAAGTTTGGAAGGCTTTGTAAAAGGGCACGGCTTTAGCCGGGCCGAAGTCACAGCAAAAAGAAGAGGGGGCTTTAGCCCCTGCGGCGCCAAGGAGATCAAAACGTGCATCCGGTTTTGAGTCAGGAAGAATCGGCAGTTCTTAAGGGCGCAGTTGGAGCCCATGCGGCGGAGCCTCCCGTAAGGCATTCCGTGTGGAGAACCGCGATCCGCTTCACCATCGTCACTGCAGTCCTGTGCGGGATCGTCTATCCGCTGGTGGTCACAGGCATCGCCAGAGTGCTCTTTCCTCGCCAGGCCGCGGGTTCCCTTATCCTGAAAGACGGGCAGGTGGCGGGCTCGGAGCTTCTGGCGCAGAGTTTCACCTCGGACCGCTACTTCCATCCCCGCCCCTCGGCGGCTGGCAACGGATACGACGCGACCTCTTCGGGCGGATCGAATCTGGCCCAGTCGAACAAGACCCTCGTCGCGCGCATCCAGGGCGACATCGACAAGCTGGCAAAGGAAAATGCCGGCAAGCCGGTGCCGATCGACATGGTGACGACTTCCGGCTCCGGCCTCGATCCCGACATCACGCCGGATAATGCCTACTACCAGGCTCCGCGCGTAGCCAAAGCGCGCTCGCTCTCGGAAGACGCCGTGCGCAAGCTCATCGACCAGCAGACCAAAGGCCGCGATCTTGGCTTTCTGGGCGAGCCGCGGGTGAATGTGCTGGAGTTGAACCTGGCACTGGACAAGATCTCCAAATAGTATGCACGCAAAGAATCGTGAATGGAGTCTTGTGGCCTCCCAGGTCTCAAAATCGAGACCTGGGGCACCCACCTGCCGTGCTGGAACCATCAGACCTGCGCCGCCCACCTGTCTTTCCATATTTCTAACGTCCGTAATCGAACTTAGCTATCACGTTGGCCAGCGCAATCGAACTGAAAAGTCCTTCTCTGGCTTTGGGCCGCACTTTGTTGTATTTAGGTAGCTGGAAATACCTGTTACGGAAAACGTCAAGCAATGCTGACTCAAGATGCTTCCAAGTTTGCAATGCCTTGCGCGGAGCACACGTCACGATGTGAACATGGATAGTCTTGACGCCGTGCAGCTTGTAGAAAGCCTCGCTTGCCTTATTCACCGCTGATGCTGCAGGCCTGCCGGCGCCCGTTTTCGTTGTGCCAATATAGAGGATATGGGAACGCCCATTCTTGTATTTCTGCGGCTTATCGGCCGCCAGAATGTACACCATTTTGTTGGTCCACTGACGACTCCGTGTTATCGTCAGCAAGGCTTGCTTTGGTGGCCTTACATTCAGCTTGCGCACAGGCCCTCCTCGAATCTTTTTGAGGACTGGAAAGTAGCGTGATTATAAACCAGGCGCCCCACGTCAGATGCCGGGTGCCCCATCCTAAGCGCGCTTCTTGCGTTTAGGGTGGGAAACCAACCGACACTAAACCTCTCGCCTTCCTTCAATCGCCCGCGCCATCGTCACCTCATCCGCATATTCAATGTCGCTGCCGGCAGGCACGCCCGTGGCGATGCGCGTGATCCGCACCGAGAAGCCGCGCAGCGCGGTCGCCAGCCAGTCGGCCGTGGCCTCGCCTTCGAGCGTGGGACTGGTGGCCAGAATCACCTCGTCCACCTCGCCTTTCTCCACGCGGGCAACAAGCCCATTGGCCCGCAATTGCTCCGGCCCCACTCCGTGCAGAGGCGACAGCGTTCCGTGCAGCACGTGGTAGACGCCCTGATAGGCGCGGGTGCGCTCGACGGTGTCGATGTTGGTGGGCTCCTCAACCACGCAGACCAGGCGCTGGTTGCGCGCGGGGCTGGAGCAGTAGACGCAGGGGTCGACGTCGGTGACGCTGTTGCAGACCGAACAGAGCCGCAGGCTGGCCTTGAGATTCCGCACGGCGTCGGCCAGCGCGGCCGCATCGTCGTCGCTTGAGCGCAGCAAGTGGAAGGCGTAGCGCTGGGCGCTCTTCGAGCCCACGCCGGGCAATTTCTTCAGCTCTTCAATCAGCCGGGCCATGGGCTCGGCATAGCGTGGCACGTTCAAGCCTCCTGTGCTTCCCTCAGGGGCTAAAGCCCCTTGCCTGTTTCCTGCCATTTTCGGCACGACTGAAGTCGTGCCCTTTCAAAACCCCTTCCTGATCGATTCCTTTCCCTTATCCTCCCAACCCCGGAATCTTGAGCCCGCCGAGCATGCCCTGGACGCTCGACTGGGCGGCCTCATCGGCCTTGCGGCCGGCGCTGTTGACCGCGGCCACGATGAGATCTTCGAGCATCTCCACGTCGGGCTGCCCGCCGCCCAAGCTGACAACGGCGGCGGGATCGATGCGCAGCTTGAGGAGTTCCTTTCGGCCGTTCATGGTAACCGTAACGGCGCCCCCGCCGCTCGAGGCCTCAACGACGGTCTCGCCCAGTTTGCGCTGCATCTCTTCCTGCATCTGGTTGGCCTGGCTGAGCATCTCAGAAATCTTTTGAGGATCAAACATCGGGGACTCCTCCTTCAAGCGAACCGTTACTTTTTGCGCAGATCGACGACGGTGCGGACCTCGGCTTTGAAGATTTCTTTGGCGCGCTCCACCAGAGGATGCGCAAGGGCTTCGTTTTGAATGCTGCCCGCGAGCGGCGCAAGAGCAGGAGAAGGCGTGGCCGAAGCCGCCGCGCTGCCTGTAACCACCTGAAAGCGCGCAGGTGCGCCGAGTCGCCCGAGTTCCTGCCGGATGACCTTTTCGGCCTCGTTGTTGACCGTGAGGCCGATCATTTTCTTCCCAATCGGCGCTTCGATGCGCAGGCCGGCGCTCGAAAGCGTCCAGGCGCCAGCGCCCAGCAATTGCGCGGCAGAGCTGTGGCCGGCGGCGTCGAGTGCCGCGACCACCGCCCCGCGCACTTCGTCGACATTCAGAGTCTGTGCAGCGCTTTCAGGCGCGCGCGCCAGCGCTCCTTCGGTAATGGGTCCAGACGATGCAAAGCTCGCGCCGGGCGCAGCCGCGGCGGCGAAGGGGCTGGCTGCTTCTGCAACCGGAGCGGGGAAGGGGGTTCTTTCCGCGATCGGAGCCGCTGCAGAGCTTTGCTTCGCGATGGAAACGTTGTCATTGCCGCCGCCAGAGCGAAAGGGCGAGGCAGACTGTGATGCCACCGGCGCGGAAGCGGGGCGCAAAGAGGCAGTCCGAGGCGCGGCCGTAGCCGCAATCGCACGCCCGCCCGAGCCCGCGGCCAAACTGCTCAACAGCTCTTCGACAGGCAACAGACGCTGCGCATGAATGAGCTTGAGCAGGCCCAGTTCCAGGTGGAAGCGCTGTTCCTGGCGAAAGTTCAAATCGTCGAAGGTGCGCAGCACAATCTGCAGGTTGCGGGTAATCTCTTCCTCACTGAAAAGCAGGGCGGTGCGCGCGGAGCGGGCGCGCTCATCGGCTGAGATCTGCAGCAACTGGCTTTCGGCTCCGTCCAGCTTGGCCATCAGCGTGTTGCGCAGGTAGCGCACAAGCTGGCGGGCGAGCGAGAGGGGATTGTGGCCGGCGCAGAGAAGCTCATTTAATTGTTCCATCAGAGCAGTGCTCTGGCCGGCGGCCACCGATTCCAGCAGGCGCTCGAAGACGGCGTTCGGAACCGAGCCCATCAAATCGCGAATCTGCGCGGCGGAAAGAGCGGGGCGGTCGCCTTCGAGCGGCGCCGAGGCGATGGCCTGGTCCATGATGGAAAGCGCATCGCGCATCGAGCCGTCCCCGGCTTCGGCCAGCAGGGCCAGCGCGTCCTCTTCGGCAGTGACGTTTTCCGCCGACGCAATCATCTTCAGTTGCGCCAGAATGTCGTCAAACTTCACTGCATGAAAGCTGAAGTGCTGGCACCGCGAGCGGATAGTCTGCGGAATATCCTCAGGCTGCGTGGTGGCCATCATGAAGATCACGTGCGAAGGCGGTTCTTCGAGCGTCTTGAGCAGTGCGTTAAAGGCGGCGTCGGTGATCTGGTGGGCCTCGTCGAGAATGTAAACCTTGTAGCGGTCGCGGGCAGGGGCGTAGCGGGCGGCCTCACGCAGGTCGCGAATTTCGTCAATGCCGCGGTTGGTGGCTGCGTCGATCTCGATCACGTCGACGGCGTTACCCAGACGAATCTCAAGGCAGGAGTCGCACTCGCCGCAGGGCTCGGGCGTGGGGCGCTGGGCTGAGCCGACCTCGGTACGGCAATTCAGGGCCTGCGCCAGAATACGGGCGATGGTGGTCTTGCCGATGCCGCGATGGCCCGAGAAGATATAGCCGTGAGCGATGCGGTTCTGCGCCAGCGCATTCAGCAGCGTGCGAGTCACGTGGTCCTGGCCGGCCACATCGGCAAAGCGCTGCGGGCGGTATTTGCGGGCCAGAACCTGGTACGCCATTGGCTAACGCACTCCTCAGGAGGGCCGAGCAAGGTACGAAACGGCCTGAAGAGCATTGTATCGTTTGAGGGGGAGGGAATTTATCGTTGAACGCAGAGTTCCTTTGGCTGCGGGCCGATGGGAGCCGGCGGATGGGTAAGCACAACCGCGGATTCCCGTTCGACTCCGGCCGTTGCTGCGCTCTTGGCTCAGGGCAGGGAAGATGAACGTTCTGAAGAAACTCTTCGAACAGCATTTCGGCTTGCCGGCCGAGTCGGCGCAGCCGCTGCAGGGTGCGTTGGGCGCATCAGGCCGGATCATTGTCCGCCTCGCGGGCGGCGGCCGGAGCGCGATCGGGATCCTCTACCCGGTGCGCGAAGAAAACGTTGCCTTTCTCGCCTTCTCCCGGCATTTTCGCCGCCTGGGCCTGCCGGTTCCCGAGATTTATGCCGAGGCACTCGATGAAGGCGCTTACCTTGAAGAAGACCTGGGCGATACAACATTGTTCGAATTTCTGGTCTGCAACCGGCAGGGCGAAACGGTTGCTCCCGAGGCTGTCGAGGCTTACAGAAAAGTTGTCGCCATGCTGCCGCGCTTCCAGGTTGAGGCAGGGCGCGGGCTCAATTACAAGGTTTGCACTCCGCGGCCCAGCTTTGACAAGCAATCGATCGCCTGGGACCTAAACTACTTCAAGTACTACTTCCTGCGCCTGGCCGGGATTCCGTTCAATGAGCAGGCTCTGGAAGTCGATTTTTCGCGGCTGACGAAGTTTCTGCTCTCGGCCGATCACGAAACCTTTCTTTACAGGGATTTTCAGTCGCGCAACGTGATGCTGCGCGAAGGGGAGCCATACTTTCTGGATTACCAGGGCGGGCGCAAGGGTGCTTTGCAGTACGACATCGCCTCGCTGCTCTACGATGCCAAGGCCGACCTGCCCCCGGCTCTGCGACAGCAGTTGCTGGAACACTATCTCGATTCCCTCAGCGGCTATATCCGCCTCGATCGCGGCGCATTCATGGAGCACTACTACGCCTACGTTTATGTGCGCGTTCTGCAGGCGCTTGGGGCGTATGGATTTCGCGGCTTCTACGAGCGCAAGACGCATTTTCTGCAGAGCGTGCCCTACGCGCTCAAAAATCTGCGCTGGCTCGAAGAAAACGTGAAGCTGCCGGTGGCGCTGCCGGTGCTGATGGAGGCGCTCGGAGCCATCGCGCGGTCGGAGAAGCTCGAGGCGCTGGGAACAGTTGCTCCGGAGCCGGCCGCCGCCCAGGCGCCGCTGCTGACGGTGCGGATTTTCAGCTTCAGCTTTCATCGCGAGCAGCCGGTGGACCCCTCGGGCAATGGCGGAGGCTATGTCTTCGACACGCGCAGCCTGCCGAACCCGGGGCGCGAAGCGCGCTTCCGTGAGATGACCGGCAAAGATGCGGCGGTGGCGGAGTTCCTGAACCGCGAAGAGAGCGTGCGCCGTTACCTTGCCGGAGTGGAGGCACTGGTGGATGCAAGCGTGGAGGCCTACCAACAGCGGGGATTTCAAAGCCTGATGGTGGCCTTCGGGTGCACCGGCGGCCAGCACCGTTCTGTCTATCTGGCCGAGCAGCTCGCCCGCCACCTGAGCACAAAGAACGGCGTGGAAATAGCGGTTCGTCACATCGAACTGGAGAAGATGAGCCGATGAGAGCGATGGTTCTTGCCGCCGGGCTGGGAACGCGGCTGCGGCCCTTGACTGACGAGCGCCCCAAGGCGCTGGTCAAGCTGGGCAGCCAGACGCTGCTGGAAATCGTGCTCTCGCGGCTCAGGAGCTTCGGCGTGCGCGAGGTCATCGTGAACGTGCACCATTTTGCAGCAATGGTTGAAGAGTACCTTGCCGCCAACAGCAACTTCGGGATGCGGATCGAGCTCTCGCGCGAGGAAGAATTGCTCGATACGGGCGGCGGGCTGAAGAAGGCGGCGTGGTTCTTTTCAGATGGCGCCCCGTTCCTTCTGCACAATGTGGACGTCGTGAGTTCGATTGACCTGGGGCGCATGGCGCAGGTTCACATGGAGCAGGGCGCGCTGGCGACGCTTGCGGTCGAGAAAAGAGAGAGTTCGCGCGCGCTGCTTTTTGACGCGGAGGGACGGCTTTGCGGACGCCGTGCAGGGCGCGGGGCCGCGCCGCAATGGGTGCGCGAAACAACGAGCGCGCAGGAGTTGGCCTTTGCGGGAATTCACGTGATTTCGCCGAAGATCTTCGAGAGGATGAGCGAGGAGGGGGCATTTTCCATCATCGACGCCTACCTCCGATTGGCCGCCGAAGGGGAGAAGATCGCCGCCTTCCGAGTGGACGGGTGTGCCTGGCGCGACCTTGGCCGCCCGGAGAGCCTCAAAGCCGCCGAGCAGGAACTCGAGCGAAGGAAATCTCTTTTTTGATTCCGGCCCCAAAAACCATTGCTCCGTGCCCCATCCATTTCCGCGTTTTCTGCGGAAATGGGTGGGAGACCCCCCGACGCAAAAAGGGCCGTATCAACTGCGCTTTGACCCGCGCGAACTCTTCTTCCCTTTTTTCCCCGAGGGCTTCTTCGCGCCGCGAGAAGATTTCTTCCCCTGAGCCGTGCCTTTTTTAGCAGATTTTTTCGCGGCCGCTTTGCGGCGGCGCACCTCCGAAATCGAGTACATGGTTCCCCGGCAGTGGCGGGCGCCGCAGTTGCAAAGCGCCTCGTCGTCGTCGCCGTCATAAAGGCAGTAATCGTACGTGATTTCTTCGCCTGCCGCGATGGCACGAATGGACTTTATCCAGATGCGGCCGTTCACTTCGCTGGTTTCGCAGTTGGGATCGCAGCTGTGATTGATGAACATGGCCTCTCCGTGGCCGTCGATGACAACCGAGCCGTCCCCGAGTCCAAAAAGATAGGTGACTTTTGAGTTTTCGAAGATTCTGTCGGCCTCTTCCTTGCTGAGGCGGCGGCCCGTGTACTCGACTACGCGAACGCCCTTGCGGATGGGCGTGGTGGTGTAGCAGCCTGCGGCGTGAATGGAGGAGGAGCGGATGATCAAAGCCATGCGAATGTGCGATGCTTTCCTTAAGGACGTATCTACGGCGTTTTAGGAAATAGTGTGGTGTTTTTGCTGAGTGCAGGGTCGCCGCTCCCTGTTGGTCGCGTCGAATGGGCGGCGTCGGCTTCGCACTGCAGCATTTCCTAAAACGCTTTCATCCGCATCCTACCATTGCGGACGTGAGGCGCAGGGGATGAAGGCGTTTTTTATTGCGATGCTTTTCACTGCGGCCGGCCTGACGGTTGCAGTGCAGGCGCGCGCGCAAGCCCCGGCGGGCGGCGGCAATGCGCAGCAGCCCGCGCAAACCAAGCCTGATCAGCAGCCGCAGGCGGGTCAGTCAAATCCAAATCCGCAGTCGCAGGCCAATCCCTTTCCTGAAGACACCAGTACGGTGCCCGTGCTGCCGAATCGTCTGAGCACGGACATCCCGGCTGCGGGAAGCGCCGATACGGCGGCAACTCTGGCCGCGCCGGCGGAAGACTCCGACCCGGTGCGCAGCCCCGACCAGGCGGATTCTTCTTCCGATTCCGATACGGGTTTCAGCTCGAGCCAGAGTCAGATCGACAGTATCCTGCCCGCCGACGACGAGAAGCAGACGGGAAAAAAGTCGAAGAAGGGAAGCGATGCAATCGAGCCCGTGCACCACGAAACGGCCAAAGAAGACATCGACGTGGGCACATACTACCTGAGCAACAAGAATTGGCGTGCGGCGCTTTCGCGCTTCCAGTCGGCGATGGTGCTGGACCCCGACGAGCCTGAAGTCTACTGGGGCCTGGCTGAAGCGAATCGGCGCCTGGGCAATTTCGCAGAGGCAAAGGCGAATTATCAGAAGGTCGTCGAATACGATCCTGACAGCCGCCACGCCAAAGAGGCGCGCAAGGCGCTGGAGGATCCGCAGATCGCGGCAGCAAAGGTGCCGGCGGCACAGCCGCAGTAACTTGTACTGCCGCAGTAGCTTGTACCGCCGGCTTCCCAGCCGGCTGGAGCGCGGACGTCCTCGTCCGCGCACTTGTTCGAAACAAACTTCAGAAGCCTGCCCGCATTGAGTAGCTTTCTACTTCGCTCAGAATCCCGCCCAGCGCATGTAAGCCTGGACCATCTGCGCGCCCCATAGGCTGCTGACGATTCCGCCGATACAAAGGAACGTCCCGAAGGGCAGCGGCGTTGCCGCCCATTTTGCGGCCGATCCCCGGCGCCACGGCGAAGCAACCAGCAGGGCGAGCGCCGCCAGTGTGCCCAGCAGGGCAGCTAATAAAAGGGCAACGAACGCATCGCGCAGGCCAAGCCATGCGGCAATCATGGCCATGAGCTTCACGTCGCCAAGGCCGAGCCCCTGGCGGTGGCGGAAGAGCCAGTAGAGCCAGCGGACGAGCAACAGGAAGCCGGCGGCGATGGCAAGAGCGCAGGTCTGGCCGGCAAGCGCCCGCCAGGCCCCGTATTTCATCGATCCGTCAGAGGCGCTGAGAGCCCCCATCAGCGTGGCAAAGGCAAGGCCCAGCACAATCCCTGGGAAGGTGAGCAAATTCGGAAGCCAGAAGTTCTCCGCATCCAGCACCGCAAGAGCAACAAGCAGCCAGCAAAAGACGAGTTCCCCCACGATGCGCGCGACGGTCGCGTAGAGTACCAAGGGCGACTGCTCCGGGAACTGAGCCGGGGCCGAAATCTGCCAGAATGCAAAGGCCCAGAGTGCTCCCAGAACTGCTTCCACAATCGGGTAGCGCCATCCAATCCACTCACGGCAGGCGCGGCAGCGGCCGCGGAGCACGAGCCAACTGACAACCGGAATGTTCTCCCACCAGGCGAGCGCGTGATCGCAGTTGCGGCAGTGCGAACGGGGGCGCACAATGCTGTCGTCCTCGGGCCAGCGTGTCACGCAGACGTTCAGAAAGCTGCCGAAGGCCAGTCCCACCAGGGCCGCAAAGACGGTTCCGAGAATGCGAATCATGCGAGAAGTTGAGTATACGGCGAGAGGCCTTCAGCCAGCGCGCCGCCTGCGAATCTACGCTGAGATCTCAGCGAGGGGATTCAGGTTCTTCAGCATTCTTCTGGTTACTGATGCTCACGTTGATGCGCTCGCGGGTCAATATGCCGCCGCCCACAACGATCGCCGCGCGCGCCAGAGTGGCCATTCGGCCGCGGCCGAGCCTTCGCGGAATCGCGCCCGAAGCGTAGGAAAGGCCCAACTCCCAGGCCGTCATGGAGAGCGCTACGCCGGGGCGGTTGCGCTTTCCGAACAACGTATTCATTGCATTCGTCTCGTAACAATTCTTGGAAAGAGAGTTGAGTGTCGTGGACACATCGGCCAGGAAGCCGATCCGTTCGCCGGCCAAGGCGCCTTTTTCCATATGGCCCAACTGAGACACATCCTTCGCAGCCATTCCGTATCCCGGCCAGGCGACAACGCGCATGACGCGGTCCAGGCGAATTTCTCCGGCGCTGAAGGATGTCCGGGCTGCCAGCTCAGGTTGTGCCCATCCGGTCATCGGAATGACCGGCAGCATAGCCGCGAGCGCCAGTGCAAATCGTGCTTTCATACCTTGATTGGTCGGCTGAACCGCACCGGGCTTTATTCAGAAGGACAATTTTTTCCCCGGCGATCTGCGCACATGCCGAATTTGGGAATTTGCGGATTCAGCCCGAGCGAAAAAAGGAAGCTTTCGATCATGGCTCCGCCGCCAGCTTCGCAAAGGGCGGATAGGGCGCCTGCGGTCGGGTGGTGAGACGCGGCGGCCGCCGCGAGCCCTGCTCCACGCTAAACTGGAGTTGCATGGGTACACGCGCGCCAAGCTCCGGCACAAGAGAAAATGAACCGCGGGCCGGGACCGACGCGGCGAGCGCCGGGGCATTGTTCGAGCAGTCGGCCGCCATCATGGCGCGGCTCAGAGCGCCGGACGGCTGCCCCTGGGACCGCGAGCAGACCTTCGACTCCATCCGAAAATACACCCTCGAAGAGGCCTACGAGGTCTTCGACGCCATCGAGCGCCGCGACTGGCCGCATCTGGCCGAAGAGCTGGGCGATCTGCTGTTGCAGGTGCTGTTCTACGCCGAAATGGCGGCCAACGACGGGCACTTCACAATCGTGGAGGTTCTCGAAGCCCTGAACCGGAAGCTGGTGCGGCGTCATCCGCACGTTTTCGGCGAAGAGGCTTCCAGAGCGGCGGGGAACCGGGCTGACGTGGATGCGGAGGTCGAGGGATCATCTTCCGCCGTGCTGCGCAACTGGGAAGAAATCAAAGCGGCCGAGAAGCTTGCCGGTGCGGAAGCGAACGCGAACCCCGGCGAGCGGCAGAAACCGGCGCCCTCTCGCCTGGATGCGGTGGAGCGCGCGATACCGGCGCTTGCCGAAGCTGCCAAGCTGGGAGCGAAGGCGCGCAAGGCCGGCTTCGACTGGCCTGCCTGGCGTGATCTGCTGCCCAAAGTGGCCGAGGAGACACGGGAGCTGGAGGCTGAGGCGGCTTCGGACGACCCGGCCCGCCGGCCGGCGATTGAGGCCGAACTGGGCGATCTGCTGTTCACGGTGGTGAACCTGGGCCGGCACCTCGGAGTAGACGCCGAAATGGCGTTGCGAAGCTGCAATCTGCGCTTCCGGCAGCGCTTCCGGGCGATGGAAGCGGCCTCGGCGCGGCCTCTCGAAGATCTGACCCCGGCCGAGCTCGAAGAGCTTTGGCAAAAGGCCAAAATAAGGATCGCGGGCGAAAATTCCGCCGCCCTACAAGCGAGCAGCGTGAGTAACACCGGCGCGAAGACGCAGCCATGATCGAAATACGCAGTTGCGAAGGTTTCGGCGAACTGGAGGCATGCGTTCAGCTCCAGATCGAGACGTGGGGCTACGACGCCAGCGACGTGATCCCGCGCAAGGCCTTCTGGGTGGCACAAAAAATCGGCGGGCAGGTGATCGGCGCTTTCAGCGCCAGGGAACAGGGAACAGGGAACAGGGATCGGTCCTCCGCAAGCGAACTTGTAGGTTTCGCCATGTCTCTGCCGGGGATCAAGTCGAACGGAGCCGCGCCGCAGCCTTACCTGCACTCACACATGCTGGCGGTGCGGGAGCCGTGGCGCAATCGCGGTCTTGGCGCGCGACTCAAGCTCGAACAACGGCGTGAGGCGTTCCATCGCGGCATTCGCCTGATGGAATGGACTTTCGACCCATTGGAAATCAAAAATGCTTATCTCAACATCCAACGTCTTAGCGTGATCGTGCGCGAGTATCGCCAGGATTTCTACGGCCACTCCTCATCTCGGCTTCAGTCTGGACTTCCGACCGACCGGCTGCTGGCTGAATGGCGTCTCGATTCGCCAGGAGTAGAGAGCATTCTCAGCAATCGTGCGGCCACTGGGCGGGCTGCCATCGAGGAGCGGATCGCGGTTCCGGCCTCAATTTACAAATGGAAGGCCGTGGAGGCGGATAGGGAGCGGGCGCTCGAAGTGCTGATGGAAAACCGTGAGAGATTCAAGCGGGCGTTTGCGAAAGGACTTGCTGTCATCGGGTTTACGGTCGACAGCGCAGGGAACGGAATCTACGAACTCGGAGTTCACCCGGAGCCTGAGCAGCCGGCCGGTGCGGACGGCGAACGAAAACCATGAACAAAGGGAAACCATGAACGCCGAAGGGAGACCATGAATGCCGAAGGGAGACCATGAATATTGACGCGATCGTTCTGCGCGAACTGAACATGGACCTCGTGCGTCCGTTTGAAACCAGTTTCGGAGTGACAAGCAAACGCAGAATCCTGCTGGCCGAGGTGCTGTCCGAAGGCCTGATCGGGTGGGGCGAGTGCACGGCGGGCGAGCAGCCGCACTTCAGCGAGGAGTGGACCGACGGGGCCTGGGCGGTGATGGTGCAGGCGCTGGGGCCGATGCTTGCAGCACAATCGCCGCTTAACGGCGGCGATTGCCCTCGCATCTTTCGGCGCGTGCGGGGCAACTGCATGGCCAAGGCTGCGCTGGAAAATGCCATCTGGGACCTGGACGCGCAGCGCCAGGGCGTTCCGCTGGCAAGCCTGATCGGCGGGGTGCGCGAGACGGTTCACTGCGGAGTTTCTCTTGGCATTCGCGGCTCAATCGCCGAGCTGCTGCAGACCATCGAGGCAGAGCTGGGGGCGGGCTATCGGAGAATCAAGCTGAAGTGCAAGCCGGGTTGGGACGTGAAGGTCTTCGCAGAGGTACGCAATCGCTGGCCGTCTATCCTGCTCAGCTGCGATGCCAATTCCGCTTACAGGATTCGCGATATCGACCATCTGACGGAGTTCGACAACTTTGACCTGCTGATGATCGAGCAGCCGCTGTGGCACGACGACTTTTACTATCACTCCATCCTGCAGAAGCGGCTGAAGACGTCCATTTGTCTCGATGAATCGATCCGCAACCGTCGCGATGCGCTGGCCGCCATCGAGACGGGGTCGTGCGGCATCATCAACATCAAACTGGGGCGCGTGGGCGGATTCTCAGAGGCCATCGCCGTGCATAACGCCGCGCAGGAACGTGGCATCCCGGTCTGGTGCGGAGGCATGCTGGAAACGGGCATCGGCCGCTCGCACAACATCGCGCTTTCGGCGCTCGAAAATTTCACACTGCCAGGCGACGTATCGGCTTCAGCCCGCTACTGGGCCGAAGACATCATTGAGCCAGAGGTCGAGGTGAGCGCGCGCGGAGAGATCGCCGTCCCCGAAACGCCGGGGCGCGGCTATGAGGTGCGGACCGGCCTCGTCGAAAAGCTTACCGTGCGCAAAGAGACGATCCGCGCGCGGGCGCTAGTCGGTTGAGAGAATCATCCTGCGCGATACAGGCAGGAGCCCGTCGTGCCGAGGGCATAACATTGTGCTTTTGGGGGGACTCGGCATGACTCGAATTTGTCGGTATATCGTCCTTGGTATTTTTGGCGTGGCCGCGCTTGCTGCGCCGACCCAGTTCGCGCGCGCGCAAAACGGCGCAGCAGGCAGCACGGAAAAACCGGTTCAGTTGCCGCCCGGCCTCGACCGGCAATTGATGGATCTGAGCGCCGACCCGTGCGTGAATTTCGCTCAGTACGCGTGCGGCAACTTCGCAAAGCTCTATCCCATTCCCGCCGACAAATCACGCTATGGGGCAATGGACATTGTTCATGACTACAATTTGGCCGTGCTGCACGATATGCTCGCCAAAGTGGCGGACAAGAGCGCCCAGCATAGCGCCAACGAGCAGAAGATCGGTGATTATTACGCAAGCTGCATGGATGAGGATGCGATTCACGCCGGCGGGCTGAAGCCGCTCAAGCCGGAGCTCGATCGCATCGCCGCGCTCAGCGACAAGAAGCAACTGACCGCGCTTCTGGCTCACGACCAGATGATCAACATAAATGCGTTTTTCAGCTACGGAGAGCAGCAGGATTTCAAGGACGCGCAAAAGCAGATCGCTGTGGTCGATCAGGGTGGCCTGGGACTGCCGGAGCGGGATTATTACTTTCGAACCGGCGACGCTGCCGAGAAAACCCGCAAGGAATATGTCGAGCACATCGCAAAAATGCTGGTCCTGACGGGCGAGCCGGAAGAAAAAGCAACTTCCGACGCTCAAAAAATCATGGCGCTGGAAACGGCGCTGGCCAAGGTTTCGATGGACGTCACGTCGCGGCGCGATCCCAAGAAAGTCTATTACCCCATGGCTGTGGCCAAACTCGTGGATCTGACTCCGGACCTCGACTGGCCGAAGTTTTTCGCCGAGACCGGCGTTCCCGGAGTCGCGGATTTGAACGTGGCGAACCCGGACTTCTTCAAGGGATTGCAGGCGCTCGTCGACTCCACCGATCTCGAAACCATCAAGACCTATCTGCGCTGGCAACTGATCGACAGCGTTCCATCCTATGCGCTGCCCAAGGCGATGGACGAGGAGCACTTCGACTTCTATGGACATAAGCTGCGCGGCCAGCCCCAGCAGGAGGTCCGCTGGAAGCGGTGCGTGCAGGCCACTGATGGCGCGCTTGGCGAAGCGCTCGGGCAGGTCTACGTGGCCTCGCAGTTCCCGGCCTCCAGCAAGGCCTACACTCTGCAGATGGTCCGTGACATTGAAGATGCCATGGACAGCGAAATCGGCAATCAGTCCTGGATGAGCGCGGAAACCAAAGCCAAGGCCAGGGCCAAGCTGCATTTGCTGGCCAACAAGATCGGCTACCCCGATAAATGGAGAGACTACTCCAGGCTGGAAGTCGTCCGCGGCGACGCTTTGGGCAACGCGCAGCGGGCGGCGGATTTTGAGACCAAGAGACAGTTGGCAAAGATCGGCAAGCCTGTGGATCGGGGCGAATGGGGCATGTCTCCGCCAACCGTGAACGCCTACTATAGCTCCCTGATGAACGACATCAACTTCCCGGCCGGAATCCTGCAATCGCCGTTTTACGACCCCAAGGCCGATGACGCCGCGAACTACGGTCATATCGGCGCGGTGGTCGGCCACGAGTTGACCCACGGCTTCGACGACCAGGGCAGCCAGTTCGACGGCAAAGGAAATCTCTCCGACTGGTGGACCGCCGACGACAAGAAAAAGTTCGAAGACATGACCGACTGCGAAGTGAAGGAGTATGGAAACTTCACGGCAATCGATGACTTGAAGCTGAACGGAAAACTGACGTTGGGCGAAAACACCGCCGACAACGGCGGCATTCGCCTGGCGTTTATGGCATTCCTCGCGGACGCAAAACGCAAGGGCATCGACCTCGATGCGAAGCAGGACGGATTCACGCCCGTTCAGCAGTTCTTCCTCGCCTTCGGGCAGAACTGGTGCGGAGAAATCCGGCCGGAGCGATTGCGGCTCCAGGTACAGACCAACGCCCATTCCCCTGACAGTTTTCGCATCGGCGGAGTGGTGCAGAATATGCCTGAGTTCGGCCAGGCATTCGGGTGCAAGGTGGGCCAGCCGATGATGCCGCAAGGCGCCTGCAAGGTCTGGTAGGCCTTGGCGGAGAGAAAAACGCGGCGCGGTTGAGACTGGCTGCATCTATTTCTTGTGATGATCTTTCAGCCTTTGCGCAGCGGTTATCTTTGTGTTTCGATGGGCGATGGCGGCGCCCGTAGGGTCCGTGCGTTCTCACTGTCAGATCGAGGCCCGGGTCGCGAATCCGTGCGGAGGTCAAGGAGATGAAACTGGCAGATTCCAGCGAGCGCGTGTCCGCCACACCGGGTGGGCTGAGCGCAGATGAGCTGGTGCGGATCTACCGGCTGATGTTTCTTTCCCGCCGCATAGATGACCGCGAAATCCTCCTCAAGCGCCAGCAGAAGATCTTCTTTCAGGTTTCGGGCGCAGGCCATGAGGCGCTGCAGGCGGGCGCCGGACTTGCGCTCAAGGCCGGCTACGACTGGTTTTTCCCCTACTATCGCGATCGCGCCCTGGCCCTCGCCCTGGGCGTTACGCCCTACGAAATGCTGCTGCAGGCCGTGGGCGCAGCCGACGACCCGGCCAGCGGCGGCCGTCAGATGCCCACCCACTTCAGCAGCCGCGAACTGCACATCGTTGCCAGTTCGTCCTCCACGGCCACGCAACTGCTGCACGCCGTGGGCTGCGCCGAAGCCGGCCGCTATTTCAGCCGCCACCCCGCGGCCGCGGCCCGTGCGGCAGGCGCTGCCGGGGACTACCGGGCCTTCCGCGAAGTGGTTTTTCACGGCGACGAGGTGGCGCTAGCCTGCCTGGGCGAGGGCTCCACCTCGCAGGGCGAGTTCTGGGAGGCCATGAACACAGCCTCCAATAACAAGCTGCCCGTGATCTTCCTCGTCGAAGACAATGGCTACGCCATCAGCGTGCCCGTGGAGTTCAGCATGCCGGGCGGCAACATCTCGCGGCTGGTCTCGAACTTCCCCAACTTCCATTTTGCCGAGGTCGACGGCACCGATCCCGTAGCCAGCCTGGAGGCGTTTCAGGCCGCGGCGGCGTACTGCCGCGCCGGGCGCGGGCCGGCCTTTGTGCACGGCCATTGCATGCGCGCCTACTCTCACTCGCTCTCCGACGACGACAGGCTTTACCGCCCAGCCGCAGAGCGCGAAGCCGACGCCCTCCGCGATCCCATCGCGCGGATGCAGATGCGGCTGCTGCGCGAGCAGATTCTCACCGGCGACGAGATCGGCGAGCTGGAGCGGGAGGTTGACCGCGAAGTGGAGGAAGCCGCCGAGCGCGCGCTCGAAAGCCGCGCCGCCGCCCGTCGAGAGCATTCCGGTTCACGTTTACTCCGAAGATCTTGACCCAACTTCCGAAATCTTCGACCGCGAGCAGCCGCAGCAGGCGTCGGCGGCCGTCGCCGCCGGGCGCGTCTCTTCCGCCGAGCCGGGCACTATGGCGACCCTGATCAACGAATGCCTGCGAGACGAAATGCGGCGCGATCCGCGCATTGTGGTTTTTGGCGAAGACGTGGCCGACGCCAGCCGCGAGGAGGCCCTGGCCGAGGTCAAGGGCAAGGGCGGCGTCTTCAAACTCACGGCCGGGTTGCAGACCGAGTTCGGCTCCGAGCGCGTCTTCAACTCGCCGCTTGCCGAGGCCAACATTGTGGGCCGGGCGGTGGGCATGGCCTTGCGCGGCCTCAAGCCGGTGCCCGAAATCCAGTTCTTTGACTACATCTGGCCCGCCATGCACCAGATTCACAATGAGCTGGCCGTTCTGCGCTGGCGCTCCAACGGCGGCTGGCGTGCGCCGGCCGTCGTCCGCGTGCCCATCGGCGGCTATCTCACCGGCGGAGCCATCTATCACTCGCAGTCGGGCGAGAGCATCTTCACGCACATTCCGGGCCTTCGCGTGGTCTTCCCATCGAATGCGCTCGACGCCAACGGCCTGCTGCGCACCGCCATCCGCTGCGACGATCCTGTCCTCTTTCTGGAGCACAAGCGGCTCTACCGCGAAACCTGGGGCCGCGCCCCGTACCCGGGACCCGAGTTCTCCATCCCCTTCGGCAAGGCAAAGATCGTCAGGCCGGGCGCCCAGATCACGCTCATTACTTACGGCGCCATCGTGCCGCGAGCCCTGCAGGCCGCGCAGCTGGCCGAGCGCCAGCACGGCATCGACGTGGAAATCCTCGACCTGCGCACGCTCAACCCCTACGACTGGGAGGCGATTGCCGCCTCCGTGCGCAAAACCAGCCGCGCCATCGTAGCCCACGAAGACATGCTGAGCTGGGGTTACGGCGCCGAGATCGCCGCGCGCATCGGCGAAGAGCTATTCGACTCGCTCGACGCCCCCGTCCGCCGCGTCGGCGCCATGGACACCTTCGTCGCCTACCAACCGCTGCTCGAAGACGCCATCCTGCCCCAGCCGCAGGACCTGCTCAAGGCAATGGTGGAGATGGCGAAGTACTGAGAAGCGAATCCCTCCACCGACGCATTAAGGCAGGGTTATCCCCGCCGAAGCCCCATTGTTTACCAAGTTCTCTCGATTTCTGCGCCACTTCTTTCTTGTATCGTTAAGAGCGGAGAGAAATTCCATGCTACGCAGCTACTGTGTTTTGGGATTCATTTTCCTTTGTCTTACGAGCTCTGTCTCTTATGCCAGCGGCGACTACGGTTGCGGCGCGCCCAGAGGGACTATCTTCTTTCGCAGTTATGAGACCTGCAACAGTGTTCCCTTCCTGAGCCCTTCAAACGACAGCCGGCTGAATCTCGAGTTGTTGCTGATTGATGCCGGAAGGCTGACGGGAAGCTTTAACCCAACGCAAACGCCCGATCTCCCATTGACGAAGGACTATGTTTCGCTGCGGGTTCCTTTCGATCTGGAAAATTGGCAATTGCGCGAACCGGGATCGAGCTCGGCCTCCGGGACCGGCGGCTCGACTCCGGAAAGTCCGTATGACTCTGCCCAAGGCGAAGGTAGCCGCTGCAACAGCGCCGCCGACGGCCTCGAAGCATTCAAGAATGCCGTGAATGCTGCAGCGGGCATGCTCAAAGAAGATGCCGCGATCCTGATTGAGGTCCGCAGCAATTTGATCGTCGGCTGCAGTGCAACAACGCCTCCCGACCTCAAGCCGCCGCAGGGCCTCCGCTCCGCGCTGGCGCGCGACTTCGCCACTTATATCGCAGGTGCGAACGCTTTCTATGCAGGTGATTTCGCCGTCGCGCAGAAAGACTTCGAAAGCCTGAAGAACAGCGCGAACCCATGGCTGAAGGAGACCGCGCGCTACATGGTGGGACGGACATTGCTCAACAGTGCGCAAAGCTCGGCGTTTGGCGAATGGGGAGAGCTGAAACTTGGGAATGTAGACAAAGCCAACTTGAAGGATACCGAAGACGCCCTCAACTCCTATCTCCGTGATTTTCCCGTCGGAAAATATGCGCCCTCGGCGCGGGGATTGCTGCGACGAGTCGATTGGCTCGGGGGCGACCAGGCGCGGATGGCAGAGGACTTCGATGACGCATTCGAGGCCTCGGAAAAGGACGCAAACAACGTCACAGTACTGGATCTGGTTCAGGAAGCAGACACGAAACTCCTTGCTTCAGTGGAGATCGATCAGATGAGATCGCCGCGATTTCTCGCGATCATCGATCTGATGCGCATGAGATCGGCGTCATTGAAACTGGCGGAACTTGAGGCACAAAAGGAGCACTTCGCGAGCAAGCCGGCGCTCTACGCCTATCTGTTGGCCGCTTTTCATCTCTACGTCGATGACAACCCGCAAGACTCGCTGGCGCTGCTGCCTGACCTGTTAAATGCTCCGATGAATTACTTTGCTTTCAGCCAGCAGACTTTGCGCGTCCTCGCGCTCGATGCTACAAAGCAGTATGACAACGAGCGCAAACTGCTGCTCGAGATGCTGCCTTTAGTCAAATTGCCGCTGCAATCTGAGCAGTTGCAATTGGAGCTTGCAGAGCTTGAGGTGCATACCGGGCACATTGATCGCATTTTCGCGCCGGATTCGCCGATTCGCGAGAAGGCGATCCGTACCACCGTCGTGGAGTACACGGCGAGCGCGGAGATGCTGCGCCAGCGAATCAAAGATCCAAAGGAAAACGCGGACGTGGTCAATGCAGCGTTGTACTCGCTGCTCTACAAGGAACTCACGGGGGCCAAATACCAGGCTTTCCAGAACGATCTCGCACTCATGCCGCCTCATCCGCAGGAACTACTGGCTCCGTTCGTTGCGACCGGCGAAAGCAAAGGAGCAGGGTACCAGTGCCCATCCTTGCGGGAAGCCGCTGCTACGCTGGGGCGCGATGGAAACGACGCGCGCAGTCTGAATTGCGTTGGCGAACTGATCAGACTGCAGGGAGTGCATTACGGCCAGGACTCCGCGCCCCCGGCGACGGACTTGGGGGGCGCCGACTCTTTATTTCCAGTAACCGGCTATTCGAGATTGGACGGCTACATGAAGGTGATTGCGAACCCTCAGGCAGAGCGCGATGCCAGGGCCTATGCACTCTATCGGGCCGTGCGATGCTATGCACCTTCTGGAAGTAACGATTGCGGCCATCAGGATATTCCGCAAAGGACGCGCAAGCAGTGGTTTGACACGCTGCATAAGGAGTACCCGGATAGCGTTTGGGCAAAGTCATCAAATTACTACTGGTAGGCGCCATGAAACGCGCTGTTCTGATGTGTCTGAGCGTGCTGGTATGCGCGCGAGGTGTGGCTGCGGGCACCGTCGACGCGTCAAAGTACGACGCGTTTTGGTTGTGGAGCGGCGTTCGACCGCAGCCGGTGCTAAAGCAGGCGCGTTGTGTTTATGTTTTGCAGGGGCAGATCGAGGCAAAGCGCGGCGATGAGTCGCAGGTGCGTTTTATTGCCCAGGGGGTTGCAGTGCCCCACGATCAGCCGGTCGAGGTTTGGCTGGCCTATCGCGTTCACACCCTTCACTGGACGCCGCGTGAATACGCAATCCTGCTGGCTCAACTGCACCGCTGGCGGCAGGCTGGAAATAAGGTAGCCGGCGTTCAGATCGATTTCGATGCACATACGCTCCACCTGCAGGAATACGTAGCGTTCCTCAAGCAGTTACGCGGGCAATTGCCATCCGAGAATCGCCTCGGCATCACGGGCCTTCTGGACTGGAGCAGTCATGCCGACCCGGAGGAAGTGAACCAGCTTCGCGGAATCGTGGATGAAGTCGTTGTGCAGACCTACCAGGGACGGCACACGATCGAAAACTATTCGGCTTATTTGCCGCGTGTCTGCCGGTTAAACCTGCCCTTCAAAATTGGACTGATCCAGGGGGGGAACTGGGATGCGCCGAGCTATATCGCAGAGAGTCCATGGTTTCGTGGCTATGTGATATTCCTGCAGAATTCATACAGCCCGATTTTGAGATGATCCACGAGGTTTCAATCAAGGCCACTTTCAGCCGTTTTCATTCAAAATCGACGCTGTGCGGAGAGGTTTTGGAACCAAAAGCTATCAAATCCACTGCACGCTGAGCGGATTCCTCGGCGGAACGGACTGGTACCTGTACTTCGGCCGGCCCAGCATCAGGCCGCCATGGACCTTGTAGTGCCGGGGAACAGCGAGCATTTCACCGAGCTGTGCGTCTTCGCGCGCCACGCTGATGAGAAAGCCGGCCCAGCAAGCGCCGAGGCCGCGGGCTTCGGCTGCCAGTTCAAGATAGGTCAGGGCGATGGAGCAGTCGTGCCGGCCCCACGGGTAATCGTCGGGAGCGCAAGCCATCACCGCGGTCGGGGCTCCCCGCATCACAAAGTCATATCCCTCGTCCCATTGCTTGAATCTTGCGGCGGCGATGTACTCCGCCTTCCGCATCCAGCCGACAGTTTCCTCGGAAAGGGCACGGATTTTTTCTTTCCCTTCGACCACGATCCAATGCAGCTTTTGCGAGTTGTGGGCCGTGGGCGCGCGGCGGGCCACATCGAGCATTGCTTCCAGCGTCGCCCGGGGCACAGGCTGGTCATGGAACTCCCGCACCGACCGCCGGCTGATGAGCAGGTTGTCCATCGCTTCCGGCGATGGCAACTCTTGCGGCATGGGCACGAAAGGCTCTTGCGGCAGTCCGGCATGGGAAAGCGCGCCGCAACTGCAGGCGGAGACGCAGTGCCCACAGGCGATGCAGGCGTTCTCAGGGTTCTCGCGTGGGTATCCATCCGGACCGATCGTGAGCGTCATGCAAGGGCAGACCGCCGCACACGCTCCGTCCTGAAGGCAGAGTTCCCGATTGACCGTAATCTGGCTCATCCCGTGATTCCTTTTGCCGTGAAGATTCGTGCCCTTCCTGGGCAGTTTACAGCCTGATCCAGCGGGGTATTTGTGATGCGCGTCGCGGGTTGAAACCGCAGTTTCCCGTTCGACTTCGGTCGCCGCGGCGACCCTCGCCCAAGATGACAATTTCAAATTATGAGATAGAAAACTAACGGAGATGGAGATTCAGAGGATCGCTCAGCAGGGGCTGTCGCTGCTCTTTGGCCATGCAGTGGCTGCGAGAGGGAGCAGCCATGGCGTAGGAGCGAGTGACGTGGAGCCGGTCCATCACCACGTAGCGCGTGCGCAGGTCATAGAGAACAGCGGGCAGACTGGAAGGGATCTGCTTGCGGTCCACGTAGACGACCAGGGCCGCCTCGCGGGGATTATCCAGGCTCTGGCCCACGCCCACTCCAAAGAAAGATGGGTTCTGCTTCATGAGGTGGAGGGCTGCCTGCTGCTGGGTGGTCACGGCCTGGTTGAGGGCCGTGGCAGCAAGTGCGGGCAGGGGACCGGCCTCAAGCATCGACTCCGGCGCCGTGCCGTAGGTCACCGCGCGCGCCGAGGTGGGAATCACCACAGTGCGCACGCCGTGCACCGTGGCTGGGATCTTCGCGCTGCTGTTCGGGTCAACGTAGAAGATGACAGCGCCCTCGCCGGCGTGATCGCTGCTCTTGCCCAAAGCAACACCTAGAATGCCGCTGGCCGGGCTGACGAGGAAGCGGGCCTGACCGAGCGCCTTCTCGGCACGGTCGCTTTCGGCAGTGCTGAGCGCGCGCGACTTGGCTGCGTAGAGCGTACTGTCGCCGTAGTTCAGGCAACTGACGGAGTGATCGGCTCCGCCGACAAATGTGTAGGAGCCGCCGCCCAATTGAACGCCGAGCTCGCTCAGGACCTGGGGAGCGGGGCTGGCGATGCCCTCGCTCACCCCCGACTCGTTCAACCCGCCGGCGAAGAAGAGGGCTACCGGCTCGGCGTTGGACGTGTTCACAACCAAGGCGCCCGAATCGCCTGCGTCGCTGAAGTGGTTGCCTTCGATTCCAAGCTGGCCGGTGTAGGTTCTGGTGAGGTAGGGGTTGGTTTCGGCGCAGTTGGTGTAGTAGGAGACTTCGACATTAAGGTTGACCGCCGAGATCGAAGCGCAGGTCAGGCCGGTCGACCGCCCGCTCTTGGCCACTGTCATGTTCAGCGATGCGGTTTCGCCCTTGCCGCCCGTCGATGAGACTCCCGGAGGCGCCGCGGCCAGAGTGCCGTCTGGCTGCTCGGCGCCAAGTTCGAGAATCGCACCGCTGGAGTTGACCGCGCCGGACTCGACCTGGGCGATCGCCGCGTCGGCGTTGGTGGTGCTGGAACTGAGCGGCAGAAAGCCACTGAGCACGCCGACAGGCGTGGTGCCCGGGCCGCTGCCGTAGGGCGTGCAGTTGTTGTCGATCAGCCCTGGCTGCACGATTGCCTCGCCGATGCTGGCCTGGTCACTGCGCGCCAGCACGTGATTATTGCCCAGCAGGAATTGCGTGCCGCTCGAGTTTTGGATCAGTGAGCCCAGTGTCCCCGAGCAGCAATCCACAATCTGATTGCCTTTTGTGTCGTAATCCTTGTTGTTGCCGCCGGAGCTGCCCAGCGGGATGGGACTGGAAAGCTGCGACTGGTGCGATGCGGGGTCGCTCTCGACGCCGGCGGTGTTCAGCAGTATCTGGGTTGAGGCATTCGATGCGGAGTTGGCCACGCCGGCGACTGCGTAGGTAGTTCCCGTGGAGGTGATGGCAGCCGGAGCGGTGTAAGTGACGGTGCAGGAGGTGAAAACCGAACTGGATCGCTGGCAGGTTGTGGGCCCAAACGAGCCCAGGCCGCCGCTGGAGCCCGAAGCTGAGTTGGAAAGAACAAAGTCGATGCTGTCAGTACCCCCGGCTTCGGCCAGGTAGCCGGTAATCGAGAGGGTGCCTCCAGGCCCCACCGCGGCATTTTCCGGGGTCAGCGGTTCGAGAAAGCCGGGTCTGATGGTCAGAGTGGTTGAAGCGGCGCCAGAGCCGGAATTGAGTTTTGCCGACACCGTCACCTGCACGCTATCCGCCGTCAGGTAGGCCGGTGGAGTGTACTGGCCGCTCGAGGAGATCGTTCCCGCACCGCTGCTGGAGTCGCCGCCGCTGACGGACCATGTCACAGGCGCGCCAGAGCCGTTGGTCTGCGCTGAAAACTGCTCGACTGCTTTGCCCGAGGCATTGGCGGCGTTGCAGCCCGTACAGTTGGTGTCAATGGATGCTGTGGAGGGGACAACGCTGAGGCCTGCGGTGAATGCCGTGGCACTGCTCGCGCAGCCGGCCAGAAGCAGCACCGCCGGGGCCGCGGCCCAGAAGAGTGCGCGCGCTATCCATGCGCGGCCATCGAACCCATGCGCGCGCGTGCCTCCGGCGAAAGCGTGGCAGGCTGTCTCCCAAGCGGTCGGCACAATGTCCCTCAATGTTCCATTAGACCAGAAGGACAGGCATAACGTCGCGAAGCTCCGGCGGAAACCTCCTTGCGGGGATCCGCATCCAGCGGTCCAATGGGGCTTTGGGAGCCCTGCGCGTTGCAGAATGGGACGCGGAAAAGAGGCGGAACCCCGTCCGCGGCCTGCCAAACCGGGCCGAACGCAGGAAGGGTCATCCGCTCGCGGCGGATGACCCTTCTCTCTCCCGAATTGGAACTTACTCGGCTTCGCTCGGCTCGATGGATGCGAAGCGGCCCATCCGGCCGCGGTCGGTGAAGACGACCCGCCCGCTGACCTTGGCGAACAGCGTGTCGTCGGAGCCGATGCCGACGTTCGGGCCCGGCTTGATGCGCGTGCCCCGCTGCCGCATGATGATCGATCCGCCGCTCACCGTTTGCCCCGCAAAGGCTTTCACGCCCAGCCTCTGCGCATTTGAATCACGACCGTTGGTGGAACTGCCTCCACCTTTCTTATGTGCCATTGCCGAATCCCTTTCTCGAAAGCGCGGCTGCCAGCTTTTAGCTCCTGCCTTCTAGCTCGCCGCCGAATACGTTTTGCCATCGGCCTCGATGGACCGGATGCGCACCTCAGTAAAGTCCTGCCGGTGCCCACGCAGTTTTTTGTACTGCTTCTTGCGCTTGTAATGGAAGACCAGAATCTTGTCGCCGCGGCCCTCGCCGACTACCTCGGCCGTTACCTTGGCGCTCGTGGGCTTGGCAATGCTGCCCGCTTCGCCCGAGACCGCCAGCACGTCGCTGAACTCCACCGTCTGGTCTTCAGAGCCGACGCGCTCAATCTTCACCACGTCGCCTGGCGCTACGCGGTACTGCTTGCCGCCCGTGCGGATGACTGCATACATGACTTACCCTCCGGCGCCCGGGCGCTTCCCGGCGCTTGGAATTACCTTTCGTCTGCTCGATTGGAGCGGATGAAAATCTCGACCGCATCGGGAGGGGCCACACACACGCCATTCGCCGCGCAGAACCCTTTTCACTCCCGCACGCCCGCACCGGGGCGTATCGCCAAACTCTTCGATTTTATCGTCAAACGCCGAAGTGGGTCAATTTGGGGGCTGTGCTGCATTTCAACCCCGGGCCGGTCCCTGGGCCAGTGGTTTGGGCCGGCGGCATCTTTTCCGGCGGGTTCGTGCAGCCTCGCAGGGCGCCCCAGCCGACCACCCGCCCCGGAATTGCATCTCTGCACCCTCTTCGCACCGTCCCAAAGGCTCCTCATCCTGAGCAGTCCGCCGCGGAGGACGACGAAGGATCCGCAGGCAGGCGCATCAGTGGGATTCGCGCTACTATGTTTCGAGATGAAGGCCGATGTGCAGAAGTGATGTTCCTAAATGAGGAGGTTGTATGGAGTTGAGACGCAGGATGGCATTTGCAGGGTGCGTCGTTTTCGCTTCGGTGATGCTGGGGGGACAGGCAACATGGGCGGTCGATCCGTGTTCGCTGCTGACGACTGAGCAGGCTGCGGCGGCGCTGGGCGTGCCGGACGTCAACGCTGGGGGGAGCGCAAAGATATGCAATTGGACTCCGAAGAAATATGCGCAGGGAGCGGGACAGCTTTCGGTTGTGCTGGAAGGCGCGAACGACGGAGCGAAGATGTTGGGACAGGGGACTGCCGTGAGCGGAGTAGGCGATGAGGCGATCCAGACGGTGGTAGGGAACGGTGCGGTGCTGCACGTAAGGAAGGGCAATACGTGGTTTGTGGTGAATGTGCACGGAGTTCCACTGGCTCAGGCCACGCAAGTGGAGCAGACCCTGGCGAAAGAGATCGTCGGGAAACTTTGAGGCTGTAACGACCGAACAGGGCGTTTGGCCTCCCCCGCCGCCTGCGAGTAGATTTAGAGAGAGGGCTACCGGGCAACTGATTCGGGCGCGAAAGTGGCGGAATTGGCAGACGCACCAGACTTAGGATCTGGCGGGGAAACCCATGGGGGTTCGAGTCCCCCCTTTCGCACCAACAACTTACGTGCATTCTCGGACTTGCAAGATTTCCGCTGTGCCCAATTCTGTGCCCACCCTGGGTCTTAAGTGGGCACGATTCGGGCTACAGGGAGGGTCGCGCTGGTGCGCCCTCGCGCGAAGGTGAGAGAAGCGCGCCACCGAACGCGCCAGGCAACTGGCGGCAGCATGATTACTCTCTGGGATCAGAGAAGTGGAAAACCGGGGCCGAAATCAGAAATTGCGGCTTGACTACAGCTGCGCCATGCCGTTTGATGCTCTTAAGACCAAGTGAGAGAACACTTCGTGATGAACGCAGTGCGTTCATCGGGGAGGGACCAATGGGCTTACGCGTAGCCAAAAAGAGGCTTCTCAAGGTAGCTATCCTGGCACTTATCCTCGTCGTGGGATTGATCGTAATTCCAGAGGCTCTGGCAGAATTCTGGCTGAAGATCCAATCCTTTGCGAGTGCTCGCTTCCAAATTGCTCCCGACCGTTTGCGAACGATTGCGCTGGTGGTTGTCATCCTGGGAGTTGGCTTTTGGATTCAGCTGGGTCTGATGAAAGATGAATACTCCATCGGACACGGAATCGACTCGCCTGCCAAGAAGAAAAGGTACATGAAAGCGCGAAGAGCCATCTTCCACTCAGCGATCCTCCGAAGCGGAACTGACACGTCGTTTTGAGAATGGTTCTCAACAGGATTCTCAAGGGTAGCCTTGGACACTGTCACCGGGCAATGGTGCCGCTAATAGAACTGGCACGCGGCAAAGGACACCGCCCAGGGTGATCTGAATAGCTCGCCCACTGCCGTGAGTCTTTAGGGTTCGAAACCCGACCCGTGCCTAAAATTGTGCCCGGTGGCGGCTTGCATGAACGAACATTGAGCGGATATTCCTCAGCTGGATATTCCCAGGGGAGACTCATCATGAGCAGAAAGTCGGGTTTTTGCCGCTGGTTTCCGGCGGTCATCGTGAGCTTGGCTTGCGTTGCCGCGCCGCTCGCTGCGCAGGAGAAGGCCTGTGATCGTAACTGCCTGAAGGGCCTTGCTCACCAGGTGCTGGTCTCGATGGCGAAACACGATCCCGCGGTTTTGCCCCTGGCCCGGTGGTACATCTTGACGGAAAACAACCGGCCGATCGCGCCGAAGATGTCCGTGCTGTGGCGGACCATCACCGCTTTCTCAGAGCCTGCCGCGGGTCAATACGTCATTGATGTCCCTGCCGGCCAGGTGTTTGTGATCGCCCAGGTGAAGGAGGGAACCGTTCCTTCGCTCTTCTGGGGCCGCCTGAAGGAAGAAAACGGCAAAATCACGGAGCTGGAGCTCTACCTTGCCCGCTCCAAGGCGGATTCGGGGCTGCAATTCGATCCCGAAGGCCTTTCGCATCTGCCGGCAGTGTGGAACACTCCCGTTCCCGGCTCTCAGAGGGCAACCCGCGAGGAACTGACTCGCGTAGCGCAGAGCATCTTCAACACGAAGTATGGATCGTTTGAACCGGCCAAGGAGTGCGAGCAGGTTGAGAACGGGGCGCTTGTTGTTGAGAATCCTGACGCGCTGAAGGTTCTTTCCAACGGTGAACTGAAAGCCGGGTCGACGCGGTCGTTGAAGGGCGGAGTTGCCATTCCGTGCGGCATGTCGGCGGATCGCCCGCAGGATGAGCACGCGCGCATCCTCGTCGATGAAGTGCAGGGCATTGCCATCGGCTTCGCTCCGGTTGTCGGCGTCGAATACTCGAGCTTCCTCACGCCTGGCAACGAGACGACGTTCGTTCCGGACGCCATGAAGTCGGAATGGTTGAACCTGCCTGCCAAAATGCACGATCCCAATTCCGCTGAGGCCGGTTCGGGGCAGAAATCGTACGTGCCGGTCAGCCGCTCCTGGCCTGCGGTGCTGGCCACGACCGAAATGGTGAAGTTCTACGGAGGCAAGATTCAGGGCCAGCATCGGCTGATGGAGATGCAGCCGGTAGGAAGCGGCTCGCCGTGGGAGTTGGAGCGGAAGTAAGCGGCGCGCGCCCCCGAAATTCAGACCGCTGCCTTCACGCGTACCGGAAGAGAGCCTTGAACCCATAGTCCATGTGCTGCTGGATGTGGCAGTGGAAGAGCGTCAGTCCCTGCTGGTCGGCGGTGAAGTCCACGACGGCGCGGCCTGAGCGGGGCACAATCACAACATCCTTGATGAGGCCGGCGGTGGGCTTGTCGTTAATGGAGCGCAGCTCCCACTGGTGGCGGTGCATGTGCATGGGGTGGGCATCGTCGGTGCGGTTGCGCAGGGTGAGCCGGTAGCGCACGCCCTTGTGGAGCACGAATTCCTGGTCGTGCGGATAGGGCTTGCCGTTCACATGGAAGAGGTTGAATTTGCCGGCTCCGGAGGGGATCTTCTCGAAAACCATGTCAATCATCTGTTGCGGTTCGGGGCCGGCGGGGGTGCTCGAACCAAATAGAGTGTAATCCCATGGCGTGGCGGGCGGGTCGATCCACTGCGGCTGCTTGTTCTGGCCGGCATACTCCACGACCACCCCAAGGCCGTTTTCGCGGACGGCCTTTTCCGTCCCGCCAAGGATCCAGACGCCGGGATGGTTCATCTCGACCTCGACGTCGGCGCGCTCGCCGGCGCCGAGAAAGACAGCGTCAACGAGCTGCGGGGTGGGCACCGGGTTGCCGTCCGAGGCGACGAGCCGCATTTTGTGCCCGGCCAGGGCGACGCGTCGGTTCTCAATGGCGCTGGCGTTCAGAAAGTGAATCAGCAGCTTCTGGCCTTCGCGGACTCGGATGGGCTCGCCAGCGCCGAGAGACTTGTCGTTGATCGAGTAGGTCATCGAATTGACTTCGAGGCCGTTGGGCGCAGTGGACAGGATCGAAGGTTTTTCGAGGATAGTGACGGGCCCCGCGTCGTCGTCGGTGTCCACCATGTTCAGCGAGTAGAAGGGCTCCCAGTCGCGGAGGGCGAGGAAGAGCTCCTGATCGTAACTGCCGGGGTTGCTCGCCCCCTCAACGTAAACAAAGCCGAACTGGCCTGTGTAGGCGCCTTTGTGCAGATCGTCCATGGCCATGGCGTGGGTGTGATACCAGCGGCTGCCGGCCGGGCCGGGCGTGAGCTGGTAGCGGCGCCTGGAGTGTGCCTCCACTACGGGCGTTCCCTCTTCCTCGGAGCCATCGACCTCGGGAGGGATGAGCATTCCATGCCAGTGGACGAGCTCGGGCGTGTCGGTCTCGTTGACGACGTCAACGGAAATGGTCTTGCCCTCTTTGAAGCGCAGGACCGGGCCGGGAGCGGAGCCGTTATAGCCGATGGTGGAGAGAATGTGCGAGGGGTCGAGCTCCACGGTGACGGGAGCGATGCGGAGTGTGACGTCAGCGCTGCCTGAACTGGGCCCCGCGGCCGGAAACAGCGGCGCGGGCGCATTCTGGCTGCCCCCGGGCATGGACATAGGCATGGGCGGCTGCTGTCCGCTTTGCCCGCCATAAGAAAACCGGCCCCGTGCCGCCTGGAGTGCAGCCAGACCGCCCAGTCGCAATAGATCGCGCCTTTTCAATCCTGTGGCCTCCAGCCGCTCTTCGCCTGACTGCATCCTCTCACGCTCTTTTGGCGGGCGACAAGCTCCTCGGGGAGATACTTCGCATCCAATCTCTTGCGTTTTTCGTCTAAAAGCCAAGCTGGTCATGTGCCCGCTTTCCGCATTTCCCCGCGGAGGTCTGCCAAATGAAATTGCCCCGGATCGCGCTCGTAGCTGCGATTGTGTCTGTTGCCTGCTGCGCGTGTGTCTGGGCGCTGCAGCGCGTTGGCGAATACGGTTTTGGCAGCGATGATTCATCCTCAAACGTAAAGGCTGAGTTCTACTGGTCGCGGCTTGCCTATTCGTCCGGGATGTCCGACTTCGGTGACCGCCGGTGGGGCGGAGCCTCCTGGTCGCGCGACTATCCCAAGGCCGACCGCCAGTTCCTGATCGCCATGCACCGGCTTACCCGCATCGACGGCCGCCCCACCGAGCAGGTGGTTTCGCTGGATAGCGACGAGATCTTCAACTATCCGTGGGTTTACGCGGTGCAGGTGCAGAACTGGAGCTTTACCGACGCCGAGGCCAAGCGCCTGCGCGAGTATCTGTACAAGGGCGGCTTCCTCATGGTCGACGATTTCCACGGCACCGAGGACTGGGAAAACTTCATGCGCGGCATGCGCCAGGTGCTGCCCAACCGCCCCATTGAAGACCTCCAGAGCGGCGACGAGATCTTTCACACCCTCTACGACGTCGACGACAAGATGCAAATCCCCGGCGAGCAGTACGTTTGGACCGGCCGCACCTACGAGAAGGACGGCTACCAGCCCAAGTGGCGCGCCATCCGCGACGACAAGGGGCGCATCATCGTGGCCATCTGCCACAACATGCACCTGGGCGACGCCTGGGAGTGGGCCGACGATCCCAACTATCCGGAGACATTCGCGTCGATGGCATTTCGCGTTGGCCTGGACTACATCATCTACGGCATGACGCACTGACCCGATTTTCGCAGGGCCTTCTTGTTCAACCGGCACGAGCACGATGAACAACCACAACAATCGAGTTGGATCGACGGTCCAGTCCATTCAGAAGAAAGGGCAGATGTTTCAGCTTCTTTTCAAGTACCCGAGTCCGGTCTTCACGAAAGGACATTTCGTGTTCCTCGGGTCCTGGCCTGTTTGGCTGCTCCCGGTCCTGATCCTGCTCTCGGCCGGCGCTCTGGCATTTCTGGTTTACCGCAATCTGCCCCAGGCAGCGCCCATCCTGCGCCACGGCCGCGCCTGGGCCATCTGGGCCTTGCAGTCGGTGCTGGTCGCGCTGCTTCTCGTTCTGCTGTGGCGCCCCGCCATGGAGGTCAGCGAGCTCAGCTCGCAGCAGAACATCGTCGCTGTCGTCGTGGACGACTCGCGCAGCATGAGCATCGCCGATGCCGACGGCAAGACGCGCGAGCAAGCGGCTCTCGACGCACTCAACAACGGCCTGCTCGCGGGCCTGGAGAAGCGCTTCCAGACGCGCATTTACAAGGTCGGCTCAACTCTGACTCGCGCCGATCAGCCACGGTCGATCGCTCCAACTGAAACTGCAACGCACCTCGGCGACGGCCTGAAGCAGCTGGTGGCCGACACGGCCGACCTTCCCGTAGGCGCCGTGCTGCTGCTCAGCGATGGCGGCGAGAACAGCGCCGGCCCCGGTGGCTCGACCATCGGCCCGGATGCTCTCCAGGCGCTTCGCAATCGCCGCCTGCCCGTGCACACCATCGGCTTCGGCAAGGAGCAGCTTGCGCGAGACGTCGAGATTGAGGACGTGAGTCTTCCGGCCAGCGCTGCTGCCAATGCGCGCGTGCCCGCAACCGTAACCCTGACGCAATACGGATACACAGGCCGGAAGGCGGCGCTCACGGTCCGCGACGGCTCGAAGACAATCGCTTCGCGAGAGATCGTGCTGGGCCCCGAAGGCCGCATCCAGACCGAGCCGCTCTTTCTCGCTGCCGGCGCCGCGGGCGCCAAAGACCTCACCTTCAGCATCGATCCGCTGCCCGGTGAGGAGAACACCGCCAACAACGCGGTCACTCGCCCCATCCTGGTGAGCGATCGAAAACGCCGCATTCTTTACATCGAAGGCGAACCGCGCTGGGAGTACAAGTTTATTCGCAGGGCCGAAGACGATGACCCCACCGTCCAGATCGTGTCCATGCTGAGAACGAGCGAGAACAAGATCTACCGCCAGGGCATCGGCAGTCCCAACGAGTTGGCCGACGGTTTCCCCACCCGCGCCGAAGATCTCTTCGGCTACTCCGGCATCATCATCGGCTCTGTGCAGGCGGACTATTTCACGCCTTTGCAGCAAGAGCTTCTGCGCGAGTACGTGGATCGCCGCGGCGGCGGCATCCTCTTTTTGGGCGGCCGCGAGTCGTTAAGCGACGGAAATTGGGCCGCGTCGAGCCTGGCTGAGCTGCTGCCCACGTTTCTTCCTCAGGGGAATCACAACTTCCATCGCAACGCCGCCACTGTTGAGTTGACCTCAGAAGGCATCACGTCGCCGGTCACGCGTCTGCTCGACGACCCCGCGCAGAACGCCTCGCGCTGGATGAAGCTCACCTATCTTGCCGATTATGAAGATCCGGGAGCGCCGAAGCCGGGCGCCATTGTGCTTGCCTCGATGAAGGCCGGTGGCCGAAAACTGCCGCTGCTGGTCACCGAGAATTACGGCCATGGCCGCACGGCAATTCTGTCGACCGGCGGCACCTGGCGCTGGCAGATGAGCGAAGCCCTCGGCGACCCCTCGCACGATCTCTTCTGGCAGCAGCTTCTGCGTTGGCTGGTGGAGCAATCGCCGGGTCCTGTGGCCGCATCGATCCCTGCACGCCTCGTGATGGATCAGGGCCACGTTCAGCTCACCGCCCAAGTACGCGATCGCGAATTCCAGCCGGCGCCGGATGCGCATGTGGTGGCAAACATCGCCGGCCCCGGCGATTCGAGCGAATTGATCGACCTCACGCCGTCGCAGGAGACACCGGGCCTCTACTCCGCTGACTGGACCGCGAAAAAGCCGGGATCGTACCTGGCCGAAGTCACGGCCGCCTCCCCGACGAACGAACCGCTGGGAAGCGATGTTGTCACATTCGAGCGCGAAGACGGTGTGGCCGAGAATTTTCACACCGGACAGAACCGGCATTTGCTGGAGCAGCTCTCGGCCGAGACCGGCGGCAGCTACTGGAAGAGCGGCGGCCTGAAGAACCTGCCGCGCGACATCTCCTACTCCGACGCCGGCATCTCGGTCCGCAATACGCGGGAGCTCTGGAATATGCCCATCGTCTTTCTCCTGCTGCTTGGGCTTCCCATCGCCGAATGGCTGCTGCGCCGCAAGTGGGGTGTGCTATGAAGCGCCGTCTGGTTGCCAGCGGTAAAAGTCCGGCTTTGAAGGGGCACGGCTTCAGCCGTGCCGGCAATGCCAATCAAATCGGTGGGGCTTTAGCCCCTGAGGGATGTTTTTTATCGAGGTGGAACTCTTCCCACAGCTTTCTGAAATCGGTCACGCGATGGGGTTCTGGCGCTCGCGCTGTTGTGCGCAGCTGCGCTCCAGGCACATGCCGCCACTTACTACGTCATCGTCTCCGGCCTGGGCGGAGAGCCCGATTACGAGCAGCGCTTCACGGCCGAGGCCAAAGATCTTGATCGCATTTTCAAAGCCAGTGGCCCAACTGCGCATGTCGCCACGCTGACCGGCGCAGACGCGACCGCGGCGAAATTGCGTGAGGCCCTAAGCTCCATTGCCCGTGAGGCGAAACCCGACGACGATTTCGCGCTCATCCTCATCGGCCACGGCACCTTTGATGGCGTGGAGTACAAATTCAATCTTGCCGGACCCGACATGACCGCCGGTGAGATCGCCGCGCTCTGCGATAAAGTCCCTTCACGGCGCCAGTTGATCGTTGACACCACAAGCTCCAGCGGTGGCGCATTACCGGCCTTTGAGCGCCCGGGACGCGCCGTAATCGCAGCTACCAAGTCCGGCACGGAAAAGAACGCCACGGTCTTCGCCCGCTACTGGGTCGAGGCTTTCCAGGATCCTTCAGCCGATACCGACCACAGCGATTCGATTTCGGCCCTCAAGGCCTTCACCTATGCCGCGCGCAAGGCGGCGGCCTTCTACGATTCCCAGAAACGCCTGGCCACCGAGCATGCGGTCTTTAACGACACGGCGCGGGCGATGCGGTCCGCGAAGCAGGCAACGGTGAAGGCAACTTGTTGGCCAGCTTTACGCTGCTTCGCACGGGAGCAACGGCGCAGGCGGCCAATGACCCAGCCAAACGCGCGCTGCTCGACCAGAAGGATGAGCTCGAGCAGAAGATCGACACGCTCAAGTACCAGAAGCCTGCGATGGACCCTGCCGACTACAAAAAGCAGTTGACCGATGCGCTGGTTCGACTCGCGAAGGTCAGGAGGCGCTCGAAAAGTGAGCCGTCGCCAAATGAGCTGTCGCCAAATGATTTGCCGCGCCGCTGCCTTCGCGCTCTTGCTCTTTTGCGCGGCGGTCGTCCGCCCGGCTGCGGTCCCCGCTGATGCCGCGGGCTCGGCCGCCGCGCCGGCACAATGCTGGGCGCTGCGCAAGCACGGGCATGCGGCAGAGGCGCAGCAGTGCTTTGAAGCATTGACGATTAGTACGAGTGCATACGGCCGCGCCGAAGGCTTCTGGGGTCTTGAGCAGTGGGAGCAGGCCAACGCGCAATTCCGCCTGGCTACGGCCGCCGCGGACAGCAAGCCGATCTACAAAGTCCGCTGGGGGCTGCTGCTGCATGAGCGCTTCAACGATGCCGATGCCGCGGGCCTCTTTCAGGAGGCGCTTGCCAAAGATCCGTCGCTGGCGGAAGCGTATGTCGGCCTGGCGCTGATCTCCTCCGAGGGCTTCGACGGCCGTGCCGCCGAGTACGCCGAAAAAGCCATCGAACTCGATCCCACGCTTGCCGAACCGCACGAGGTGATGGCCGATCTTGCGCTGGCGAATGACGATCGCGAGACTGCCGGCGCGCAGGCCGACAAAGCCATCGCACTCGCCAATGACGCGCTCGACGCCATGGCCATTCGCGCCGCGCTGGAACTGATTGCCGACCGCTCGCCCGACAAGTGGTTCGCCAAAATTCGCGCGGTGAATCCCGGCTACGGGGAGGCCTGGGCGCGCGTAGCGCATCAGCTCGAGATGCACTATCGCTACGAAGATGCGGTCACTTACTACCGCAAGGCGATCGAGGCCGATCCGCGGCTGTGGGCCGCGCACTCGGCGCTGGGCATCGACCTGATGCGCCTGGGTCAGGAGGACGAGCCTTACAAGGAGCTCGAGCTTGCTTACAACAACGGCTATCGCGATGCCGCCACGGTAAACAGCCTGCGCCTGCTTGACAGCTACAAGAACTTCGACACCTTCCGCGACGGCACGACCATCATCAAGCTGAACAAGAGTGAATCGGCGCTAATGCTGCCCTACATCCGCTCCGAGTTGCACACCATTCTGGCCGCGTACTCGAAGAAGTACCAGATGACGCTGCCCGGCCCCGTGCAGGTCGAGGTTTATCCCGATCACGAAGACTTTGCCGTGCGCACCATGGGCATGCCGGGGCTGGGCGCTCTCGGCGTCACCTTCGGCGAAGTGGTCGCCATGGACAGCCCATCGGGACGCAAGCCGGGCGACTTCAACTGGGGCGCAACGCTGTGGCACGAAATGAGCCACGTTTTCATCCTCACGGCAACCAATCACCGCGTGCCGCGCTGGTTCACCGAGGGGCTCGCCGTGCACGAGGAAGGCCAGCGCTCGGCGGAGTGGAAGAATCGCGCCACGCCCGACGTTATCGCCGCCATTCGCGACAAAAAACTGCTGCCCGTCGCCAATCTCGATCGCGGCTTCGTTTATCCCGATTACCCTGCGCAGGTCATCGTCTCCTATTTCCAGGCGGGAACCATTTGCGACTTCGTGAGCGAGAAGTGGGGCGAGTCGAAACTCCTCGACATGGTTCACTCCTTTGCGAAGGCCATGCCCACCTCCGAGGTGATCCGGCAGGATCTTGGGGTTCCGCCGGATGAATTCGACAGCCAGTATCTCGCCTGGATCGATAAGCAATACGGCGCCGAAGCCGCGCATTTCGACGAGTGGCGCAGCAAGCTCCGCGAGTTGGTTGCGGCCGAAGAGCAAAAGGATTATCAAGCGGTCCTGCAGCAGGGCCCGGCTGTCGTCGCGCTCTACCCGCAATACGTCGACGACGCCAACGCCTACGAGTTGATGGCCGCCGCCGACAAGGCGCTCGGCGACGCGAAGGCAGAAGCCGCCGCCCTCACAGCCTACGAACACGCCGGCGGACAGTCCCCCGAAGCACTGACGCGCCTGGCAGAGCTCGAGTCGAGCGCCGGCAACGACGCCGAAGCCATCGCCACGCTGGAGCGCATCAACTACATCTACCCGGTGAAGAACGAGGCGTTGCACCATCGCCTCGGCGATCTGCTCTACGCCGAGAAAAACTACGACGGCGCTGTTCGCGAGTACACCGCGCTGGTGGCATCGAATCCCGTCGACAAGGCCGGTGCGCAGTTTGCCCTTGCCCAGGCCTACTTTGCTGCTGGAGAAAAAGACAAGGCGCAGGACAGTGTGCTGGCCGCCCTCGAATCCGCGCCCGGCTACCGCCCCGCGCAAAAGCTGCTGCTTCAAATTCAGGAATCGCCCGCAAAACCGAATTGAGAAGGGAGTCTATGGTCACATTTGCCGGATTGAACCAGGAGACAGCGTTGCTACAGGAGCGCGTGGAGCGCTTCCATGCCGTGCGCCAGGAGATTCTCAACCAGTTGCGCGAAGTCATCGTCGGCCAGCAGGAGGTCATCGATCAGATTCTGATCTCGATCTTCGTGGGCGGCCACTGCCTGATGACCGGCATGCCGGGCACGGCGAAGACCCTGATGGTGCGCACGCTCGCCAGTGCGCTCGGCCTTGAGTTCCGCCGCATTCAATTCACGCCCGACCTCATGCCGTCGGATATCACCGGCACCGACATCATTGAGGAAGATCTTGAAACCGGCCATCGCAAGTGGACCTTCGTGCGGGGCCCTATCTTCGGCAACATTCTGCTGGCCGACGAAATCAACCGCACGCCGCCCAAAACGCAGTCGGCGTTGCTCGAAGCCATGCAGGAGCACTCCTGCACCGTGCGCGGCAACCTTTACCATCTGCCCGCGCCATTCTTCGTGCTCGCCACGCAGAACCCCATCGAACTCGAAGGAACGTACCCGCTGCCCGAAGCGCAGCTCGACCGCTTCCTTTTCAACTCCATTCTGGGCGACCTGAGCGCCGACGACGAGCTTGCAGTGATCGACCGCACCACGGCCAACGCGTGTGGCCGAGGTCAGGCCGGTCACGAACGCCGAAGATCTGCTCGACTTCCAGCAACTGGTGCGCATGGTGCCCATCGCCGAGCCGCTCTCCCGCTACGTCATCAGCCTGGTCCGCGCCACGCGGCCCAAGACCGACGGCGCGCCCGACTTCGTCAAAAAATACGCCAACTACGGCGCCAGCGTGCGCGCGGCGCAGTTCATCGTGCTTGCCGCCAAAGCTCGCGCTCTTTCGCACAAGCGCTATCACGTCACCTGGGAGGACATTACATCAGTGGTCGCGCCGGTGCTCCGCCACCGCGTCCTGCTCAACTTCCACGCCGAGTCCGACCGCGTCGACACCGATGAGATTCTGCGGCAGCTCATCGCCTTCGTGCCGCGGCCTACGGAGAAATGATGCTGCAGCGCTTTCTCGATCCCGCGGTTCTCGCCGGCATCTCTTCGCTGGATCTATTGGCGAAGACGGTCGTTGACGGCTTTGTCGCCGGCCTGCACCGCTCGCCCGACTTCGGATTTCAGCCAGGAGTTTGCCGAGTACCGCGCCTACACGCCCGGTGACGATCTGCGCCACGTCGACTGGAACCTCTACGCACGCACTGAGCGCTGCTACATCAAGCGCTATCGCGGCGAGACCAACAGCCAGCTCACCATCCTGCTCGATGCCAGCAACTCCATGCAGTACACCTCCGGCCCGCCCAGCAAGATGGACTACGCGCGTTTCATCGCCGCATCGCTCTTCTATCTGGCCATTCACAACCAGCGCGACGCGGCCGGGCTCATCGTCTTCGACGATGAAGTGCGCGATTACATCCGGCCTTCTACGCGGCCGGGGCAGCTCGCGCGCCTGTTTGCCGGCCTGGAACGCGCCGAACCGCGCGCCCGCACCAACTACGCCAGGCCGCTCGAGCACTTTCGGAATTTTCTGCATCGCCGTGGCATTGCCATCGTCATCTCCGATTTTTACGAAGATCCTGACACGATCATCCAAACCATTGCGCCGCTGCGTTTCCACGGTCACGAAGTGATCCTGTTTCACATCCTCGATCCCGAGGAGATTCGCCCGGACTTCAAGGGGCCGGCGCTGCTCGTCGATCTTGAAACCGAGACCAGGATGGAGGTCATCCCCGAGTACGTGAAGACGAGTTATCGCGCCAAGGTGGACGCGCACATTGAAACGCTGCGCGACAAGGCGCGCGCAAACGGGCTGGACTATCAGCTTCTTCTCACCGATCGGCCTCTCGACGCGGCGCTTCGAGAGTATTTGACGTTGCGCCAGGAAGGTAACTGATGGGCTTTCTTGCGCCATGGTTCTTGGGCGGCCTGGCTGCGCTGGGCGTGCCGGTCTTTGTGCATCTGCTGCGCAAGCACATCAGTGTGCCGCGGCCGGTCAGCTCGCTCATGTTTTTCGAACACGGCAAGCAGAGCTCGACGCGCCATCGCAAGCTCCGCTACCTCGTGCTCTTCGCGCTGCGCACGGCGCTGGTGCTGCTGTTGGCGCTTGCATTTGCCAATCCCTTCATTCGCCGCGCCTCGACCCATGCCAACGGCCGCCTGCTGCTCATCGTACTCGACAACTCCTTCAGCATGCGTGCAGGCACGCGCTTTGCCGATGCGAAACAGCAGGCGCTCTCGCTGCTCGCAGCCAGACCGCACGATGAGCGAGCGCAGATCGCCGCTCTTGGCGGCCAGGTAGAACTGCTCACGCAGCCCATCACCGACGACGCCCAGCTCCACGCCGCATTGGCGAGCATCCAGGCCGGCGACGGGCACGGCAATTTTGGCGAACTGGGCCGCGCCGTTCGAGCGCTCACGGAAACTTGGCGCGGTCCCATCGATCTGCACCTCTTCAGCGACATGCAGCACTCCGCCATTCCGGCCAACTTCGGCGACATGGTCTTCTCCAGCCAGGTGAAGCTCACGCTGCACAACGTGGCCGGCGGCGCTGCGCCGCCGAATTGGACGGTAGAAAGCGTGAATGCTCCCGCCGAGATCGCCGATCCCAAAGATCCGAAACAATCGCGCGTAGAGGCGGTGGTTGCAGGGTTCAACACGCCGGCAGCGACAAAGAACGTTTCGCTTGTGATCGACGGCAAAGTTGCTGCGAGCCAGCGCGTTGATGTCGCCGCCAATGGCCGTGCCAAGGTCACGTTCTCGCTGGTCAATGTTGCCTACGGCTTCAATCGCTGCGAAGTCCGCATCGAAGGCGGCGATGCCTTCCCCGCCGACGATGCGACGGTCTTTTCCGTGCGCCGTTCCGATCCGGAGCGCGTCCTGTTTGTGCATGGGAACATGGATACGCGTTCTGCTGTTTATTTCGGCGCGGCTCTCGAAGCGGCGGCGCAATCTTCTTACGTGCTGCAGCCGGTAACGCCTGAGCAGGCCACCGATCTCGATCCATCGAAGTTTGCCTTCGTCGTTCTCTCCGACGCCCTCTCACTGCCTTCGATCTTTGAGCACGCGTTGAGCGCGTACGTGGCCCGTGGCGGCAACGTCCTGATCGCGCTCGGCACTTCAGCCGCGCATCGCGCGCGCGTTCCCGTCTGGAACGGCGAAACCGAGGACGCCCGCGACTACGCGCGCAACGGAAGTTCAGCTGCCGTCGGTCAGGTCGACTTCAGCCATCCTGCCCTCATTCAGGATCAGCCCGGCCACGACAACGGCGGCTGGGGCGAGGTGAAGATCAACTACGCCGCCATTGTCGAGCCGGGCAACGCGCGCGTGGCAGCGCGGCTCGCCGATGGCACGCCAATCCTTCTCGACAAGCAGATCGGCGAAGGCCACGTCCTGCTGCTTGCAACGGGTCTCGACAACCTTGCCAACGATCTTCCGCTGCATCCGGTCTTTGTGGCCTTTGTCGATCGCGCCGCGCGCTATCTTTCCGGCAGCGAGAGACTCAGCGGCTCGCGCCTGGTCGATGGCTACGTGCAGCTCCGCGCCGGCGGCGATCCGGCATCAATGGCCGGATCTGTCGAGGTGATCGACCCCGAAGGACGCCGGCCGCTGACGCTCAGCGAAGAGCGCACGGCGCAATCGCTGCGGCTGGAGAGGGCCGGCTTTTATCAGATTCATTTCGCCAATGGCCGCGATGCGGTCATTGGAGTGAACCCGGATCGGCGCGAGTCCGACCTGGCCCCGATGCCGGAAGACACGCTAAAGCTGTGGAGCGGAAGCTCCTCGAACGAGGGAAACAGCACGGTGGCTGCGGCGGCATCGAATGAAGGCAGGCAGCCGGTCAGTCTCTGGTGGTACGTCATCTTGTTGGCCCTTCTGGCGGCCATCGCTGAAACTGCGTTGGCCAGCCGCCATCTGGGCACGCTGCGGGAGGAAGCATGAGCTACGCAAGCCAACTTCATTCCTATATCGCGCAATTGCGTCAGCGGCTGCGCCTGGGCGCATGGGTGCGCGGCGCGGCCATCTTTGCAGCAACGGCGCTGGCCGTGACTGTGCTGCTGGTTCTTGCGCTCAATTACTTCGCCTTCCCCTTGCGCGGAGTGCTGTGGGCGCGCGCCGGCGATTCTAATGGCCTTGGCGGCCGCGGCGGCTTTCGGCATGGCTTTGCCTGTCATACGCCTGACGCGCCAGCGCGCCGTCCAGCGCGCTGAAGCCGCCCATCCCGAACTCAACGAGCGCCTGACAACGTTTGAAGACCGCGCGCAAAAGGGCGACGATTCCTTCCTCGAACTCCTCGCCGCCGACACTCTGCGCCACACGGAAAACGCGCCGCCTGCAACTCTCGTGCCCAGGGATCGCCTGTGGGCCCTCGGCGGCGCGGCCGCGGCCTGCCTCGCAGTGCTGGTGGGCATGATCTGCGCGGGCCCCGGATTCCTCGGCTACGGCGCCTCGCTTCTGTGGACCGGCGCGAAGAAGAACGCCACTCCTTATTACGCCATCTCCGTGACGCCGGGCAACGTCACGGTGCGCCGCAACAGCGATCAGCTTGTGGCGGCGCGCATCACCGGCATGCAACCCGGCAAGGCGCAAATCTTCGCACGCTTCCAGAGCGCGTCGGTGTGGGAGCCGGTAACGATGCAGCAGGTAGCCGATACCGGCGGCGGCGCGACCTATGAATTTGTGCTGGCTGGTCTGCCTGAAAACGTCGAATACTACGTGGCCGCCGGGCCGCTTACCTCACCGCACTACAAGATCAAGGTCATCGATCTTCCCGGCATCAGGCAGATCGACGTCACATATCGCTATCCCGCGTGGACGGGCATGAAGCCGGTTACCGAGGAACACTCCGGCGATCTGCGCGCCATCGAAGGCACCGATGCCGAGATCCGGATCCAGACCGACCGTCCGCTGAAGGATGGCCAGTTCGCGCTCGACAGCGGCCAGACGGTCAAGCTGACCAGCGCCGCCGCCAACGTCTACACCGGTACGATTCACATGGAGAAGGACGGCGCCTACCACCTTGCAGCCTCGAGCGACGGCGAGGCCGTGCGCCTCTCTGAGGATTACTTCATCGCCACCGATAAGGCGCTCCCGCCTCAGATCGCAGTGGATCGTCCCACGGGCGATTACCGCGCCACCCCTATCGAAGAAGTGACCGTGGGGGTGAAGGCGTCAGATGAATTCGGTCTTAAGGATGTACATCTGCACTACGCGGTCAATGGCGGAGCCGATCATGATGTGAGCCTGCTTGAAGCGCCCGGCGCGAAAGATGCCGGCGGCAAGCACATGATCCCGCTCGAAGATCTGAAGCTCGTGCCCGGCGACGTAATTGCCGTCTACGCTACGGCGCGCGACGGTCACAGCGAAGCCCGCACCGATATCAGCTTCATCCAGGTCGATCCATTTGAGCGCGAATTTTCGCAGTCGCAGCAGTCGGGCGGTGGGGGCGGAGGTGGCGGCGGCAGTGGCCAGAATGGCGGCCAGACCGAAATTTCCAAGCGCGAAAAGGAGCTGATTGCAGCCACGTGGAAGCAACAGAACGACTCGAGCGCGACGCCGAAGGATAACGCCGCGCAGGCCCAGTTCCTGTCGGATGCGCAACAGAAGCTGCGCGACCAGGTGAACGCGCTTTCCGTCCGCATCCAGAGCCGCGACATTGACCAGGCCACCGAGGAGTTTACGGATTTCGACAAGGACATGCAGGCCGCCTCAGCGGCCATGGGGCCCGCTGCCGGCAAGCTGAAGGCGACCGAGTGGAAAGATGCGCTCACTCTCGAGCAGAAGGCTCTGCAGGCCTTGTTGCGCGCCGAGGCCACCTTCAGGAAGATTGAAGTCGCCTTTGGCCAGCAAGGCGGCGCAGGCGGAGGCGCGGGAGGCGGCAACAGCGGCCGCGATCTGGCCAGCCTCTTCGACCTTGAACTTGATACGGCAAAGAACCAGTACGAAACCGCGCAGACCGCTACGCCCGCCGAGCAGCACGAAAAGGAAGTTCAGGATGCGCTGGCCAAACTCGACGCCTTGGCGCGCCGGCAGGAAGACCTCGCCAACCAGCAGCAGAATCCGCAGCAGAGCTTCCAGCAGCGCTGGCAGCAGGAGATGCTGCGCCGCGAAGCCGAGCAACTGCAGCGCCAGATGGAGCAGATGGCGAAAAATCAGCAGGGCGCCAGCGGCTCACAGGGGCAGTCATCTTCGCAGCAGGGCTCGCAGCAACAACAAGGGTCATCGGGATCGGGGCAGCAGAGCGGAGCGCAGGGAGAGAGCGGCTCCTCAGGCGCATCCGGGCAGTCGCAACAGCAGAGCGCGCAGAGCAGCGGGCAAGGCGGATCGCAGGCAGCACGCACTCAGCCGGGCAGCCAATCGGGCCAAAGCAAACCCTCCGGGCAAAGCTCCGATCAGCGCATTAACGATGCCCTCAGCCGCCTGAACCAGGCGACTGACATGATGAAACGCAATAGCAGTTCGCAACAGAGCGCCGAAGACGCGCGCGCCGCGGCGGAGCGATTACGGCAGGCGCAGAACCTGCTGGCCGGATCCGAGCAGCAGCTCGCTAACGGCCAGGTGGACTCCATGGCCCGCGAGGCCGGCCGTCTTGCGCAGCAGGAGCGCTCGCAGTCTGACCGCGTCAACCAGCTTGTAAAGAGTGCTCAGCAGGCCGCCAGCGCAGATGCTGATCAGATGCGCGCACTTCTGCAGCAGCGCGACCAGATCGCCGCGGACCGCCAGCAGCTCTCGGATGATTTATCCAAGCTCAAGCGCAACATGCGCAGCTCCGAGCGCGACCTCGCGTCAAATCAACCCGACGCGGCCAAAAAGCTGCGCGACGCACTCACCGGGATGGATGAGTCCGATCTTGAGAACCATGTGCAGCGCACGGCTGACTGGCTGCGCAGCGGGCTCAACCCGAACTCGAACGGAACCGAGGCCGAGATCGCGCGCGGGCTCAACACTCTTAGCCAGCAGTTGCAGCAGGCGCAGAACGCGATGGCTCAGGCCAAACCCGGCGACCAAAAGGAACGCGGCGCCGGCCAAAGCGACCAGACCGCCGCACTCGACCGGGTAGAGCGGCTGCGCAGCGAAATCGAAGCGATGGCGCGCGCACAGGAGGGCCGCAGCGGGCAAGGTGGTGCGGGCGGCCAGCAGCAGGGCGCCAACGTAAATAGCGGCGGTGCAGGCAGCGGCGCGCAGAACGGCAACGGTAACCGCAGCCAAGCCCGCGCTGGCGGCGGAGGCGGCAATAACGGCTCCGTCTCGGACAACTACGATACCGGCAACAACACGCCTGCTGCTCGCGGGCTGCGCCAGGCAGCGCCGACGAACGCATCCGGCAATCCCGCCGATTCCCAGCGCAGCTTCGATCAGGAACTGCGCGAGCTGCGCCAGCTTCGCCAGATGGTCGGCGGCGATCAACAGGCCGCAAAAGACGTCGAGGCCCTCACCCGCCAGATGCAAAGCCTCGACCCCAGCCGCTTCCCGGGCAATCCCGAGATGGTGGAGCAGATGCATCGCGAAGTGCTGAGCTCGGTCGACCGTCTCGAGCTCGAACTCGAGCACGCCAACGCTTCCACCGACGCGCGCACCGGAAAGCCCGACACGATTCCCGCCGGCTACCAGGAGCAGGTGGCCGAATACTATCGCCGGTTGAGCAAGAAGCAGTGAATTTTTTCGGCTAAGGGCGGGGATCAGAGGTGAGAAGCAGGGGGTGCACAGTTACACAGTTTCACAGGAACTGTGAGACTGTGCAGATTTTTGCTGTAAGCTTTTGATTTTATTGAGGCGGGTGGACTTCACAGTTACACCGCCCAAAAAATGAACTCGCGAAGTGCAAGCCTGGAGCGGCGATTTCGAATCGTGCAGCGGGGTACTGTGAAGAAAAACAGGGATCAGGGAACAGGGAACAGGGAACAGAGGAAATCCAGGGGCCGAATTGTGTGCAGTGGTCATGATTGGGTCTATTGAGATTGTGCGCTGAAGGACAGTAATTATCTGCAATCGGAGAGATGGGCGGAGTCAGCGGAGTCAGCGGGGGTGGTTCCCACCCAAGCGGAGCTTGGATGGGGCACCCGGCTAAAGGGCAGTAATTATCTGCAACACGGAAAGGCTCTGCGCGTGACCAGTCGAGTGGTCTCCCAGGTCCCCAAAGGCGAGGGACCTGGGCCAGCCAACTTCAGTGAGGGAATTTACTTTCTCCGGCACCCGGGCCAGCCCCGGGTTGGAAGTGCTCACGCACCGGAGCGGGGCAAGTGCCGAGAGCGCCAAGTTGATGAAGCCGCCACCCCACGACACTTACCGCAGATGGATCCGATGGTGGAAAACAGAGGGGCAGACCGCGACTATTTTCAAGGCGGATCAATGCGGCGAAATTCAGCCCCTTCCGTCGCCATGAAGCCTCGCCGCTCGCCCAGCTCCATCTAGGACCTTAGGACCAGGTTCGAAAATCCGGACCCTTCGACAGGCTCAGGGCAGGCTCTGGGGCACCCACCTGACGTGGTTAGGATAGGAAGGTGGGATCTGAGCCACCCGCCAGGAAGTTTCCCTCCCCGGTCCCTCCGCCGCGGCGGACGAGGGACCGGGGGCACCCCCAAGCCGGGGGCACCCCCAAGCACTCACGTCCTGCCTGAAACCGCTCGAAATAGTGCACAATGAACAGATGGCAGGAAAACCTGCCGATCCATGCAGCAAAATTCCCACCGTTCCTCCAACCACTCTCGCCATACGGCCCCGCCGGGGCCGTATACGTCGGAGTTTGCCCGGCAGGTGGAGAAGTGGCGCGGGCTGCTGGCCCGCTCGGCTCGCAAGCCCACACCAGGCGCCGTGCATGACCTGCGCGTGGCCACGCTGCGGCTTCAGGCGGGAATCGAATATTGGGCCGGCCGGCGCCACGATCATCCCCTCGCCAGGGAGGCTACCCGCTGGATCGCACAAGCGCGCAAGCTTCGCGACGTCCTCGGCCCGGTGCGCGGGGCCGATGTGAGCCTGAAGAAACTCAAGAGCCTGCACGAAGAGATCCTCAGCTCATCAGGAGGCGCGGCGGCAGACGATTCGCAATGCATGCGGCAGTTCAAGAAACTCGAAAGGGAATTAAAGCGCACGCGCCGCGCCGGAGCCAGGGAGCTAGTGGACTGGATCGAGGAAAGGGGTGCTCGCCTGGAAGGGAAGATTGTGCGCCTGGAAAAGGCTCTTGACCAGCTGAATCCCTTCCCGCCCGGCTCCGGCCGAGTTCTGCTCTCGGAGTTTGTTTCCGGCCAGGCCTCATCTTCCTCAAAGATCGACCGCAAACGGCTGCATGAATTTCGCAAGCAGCTCAAGAACGTGCGTTATCTGAATGAGATTTCGACCAGCGGCGAGCGCTCGGACGCAGTGCCTTCCGTACCGCTGCGCGAGCTGCAATCAACCCTGGGCGAGTGGCACGATTGGGACTCGCTGGTTCGCACGGCCCGGCGCGTGCTCGGCGCTCGCGGTAAAGCAGCTTCGTGCGGCGACGCAGTGTCTCTCGTTGGGCTGTTGGAAGACCGCGCCGCCAAGGCCCTGCGCTCTGCTCTCGCTCAGACTCGCCGTTACATGGCCGAGCTCTCCACGGGCGGCGCAAAAGCGCGCCCGCTGCAATAGGAACTTGCTGAAAAGGTAACTCGGGCTTCGTCCTCCGGGGCTAAAGCCCGCGCAAGATCGTTTTGCCCTCATGCGGGGGTTGAAACCCCCGCCTCCCTCCGCGTCCGCGTTATGGAACCCCCGCCTCCCTTCGCGTCGGGTTCTTCAGCCTTATGCGAGGGTTGAAATCCCCGCCTCCCTCCGCATCGGGTTCTTCGGCCTTATGCGAGGGTTGAAATCCCCGCCTCCCTCCGCATCCGCGTTATTTCTTCTGCTCCGGCTGCCATGCTGGTTGGTCTGCCGGTCCCACGAACAGCCCGACCACGTCGCCCTTCGCGAGCACATGCCCATTTATCGCTTCCCAAACGGCATCGCGGCTGGCTCCCGTGGTTAAATCGAGCTTTTTGTCGAGCGCGAAAATCTGAATGGCGTAGTGAAACGTGTAGCCCGCCGGAGTGTGCGGTCCCTGGTAGACAAGATCGCCGCGCTGGCCGGCGCCCAGCACCATGCCGTCCGGCAGTTTGGTAATGCCTTCCTCGAGGCTGGTGACGCTGGCGGGAATATTGAACGCCAGCCAGTGCAGCACGCCCTTGCGGTCCATCCCGGCCGTAGCATCTTCCATGATCAGCAGGTATGACTGCGTACCCGCGGGTCCCTTGGTCCAGGAGACCTGGGGAGAAACATTCTTTCCGTAGCCGGTATTGATGAGCGGTATATAGCCGTCGGGGGTGAGGGTTGCCGAAGTGACCTTCAGCGGTTCCTTCGATTTCGTGTCGGCCTGCGGACGGTCGATGGTCAGGATGGGCGGCACCATTTTGCTCATATCGGGCGGCCCTGCAGGCGCACCGCCCGGCCCGCCCGTGCCCGATCCGCCCGGTCCGCTTTGTCCGCCTCCGGGCGCGGCCTGGTTCTGCGGCGCGGCCTGCTGGGCGTGAATTTGAGCCAATGCGAATGCCGCCACGATCATCAACAAGAGAACGGTCTTGAAGCAATTGCTGTGTTGCCGGGAAAGCACGCTGCGAGCCTGCCTAAGCATCTTGACTTCCTCCGCCTGCCAGTTTACAGGCAGACGGCGGCCCGAAGCTCAGCAGGGCCAGACTACGCGCGGGCCGGGAGGCCCGCGCTACAGCCGACCAGGAGGTCGGCGCTGCAGCCGACCAGGAGGTCGGCGCTACAAAGTCCTCGGCGCAACCAGGACTACGCGCGGGCCGGGAGGCCCGCGCTACAGCCGATCAACCACCCCAACGAGCACAAATCGCTCGTTGGGGACCCCGGTTAGGAGGTCGGCGCTACAAAGTCCTCGGCGCAACCGATCTACGAATGTTCTCCGGTCTACGGATGGGCTCTAGGTGTTGTGGCCCACCGCGTTTTTGAGCGGCTTGCTTAGCGCCAGAATTGCCATTCCCGCCCCGACGCCCAGCGCGATCAGCATCAGGAAGAATGTGGGACGCGACATCTTCTCGTAGAAGGTGCCCAGAAAGCCGCAAAGGTAATTGCCGAAGAAGCTCGACAGGTACCACGCACCCATCATCATGCTCACCAGGCGCGCCGGAGCCACCTTGGTCACCAGCGACAGGCCGATGGGAGACAGATAGATTTCGCCGATGGTGTAGAAGACCGTGCTGCCCACGAGCCAGAGGAAACTGATTCTCTGAGCCGGCCCCAGCCCCGCGGTGATGAACATCAGCGGGAAAAACGAAATGCCGAGAAGGAAACACCCAATCGCCATTTTGTTGACGCTTGACGGCTCCTTGCCCCGGCCCGATTGCCAGCTCCAGAGCATGTTCAGGAAGGGCGTCAGCAGGAAGATGAACATGGGGTTGACGGACTGAAACCACGTGGAAGGCATCTGCCATCCAAAGACATGCCAGTCGGTGTTGCGGTCGGCAAACAACTGCATCGTATTGCCCTGCTGCTCGTAGACTCCCCAGAAAACAACATTGAGCATGCAGAGAACCGCCAGGCCCGCGATGGCCTTCCACTCCGCGGGCGTAAGTGCGCGCTTTTCCACCGATGCCTCGCGGGTGCGCGTCAACTCGTCCTGCGCCAGGTAGCGTTGTCCGCCCAGGTAAATCGCGAGGCCTATGAGCATGCCCACTCCGGCGGCGCCAAAGCCGTAGCGCCATCCGTAGACCTGCCCCAGGGTTCCGCAGATGAGCGGAGAGATGAAGGCGCCCAGATTAACCCCCACATAGAAGGTTGTATAGGCGCGGTCCCGCCGAGGATCGCCGGGCGGGTACAGGCTGCCAACCTGCGTGCTGATGTTGGGCTTGAAGCACCCGTTGCCCAGAATCAGGACGACGAGAGCGACCAGGAACATCGAATCCATCATCATCAGGAACTGTCCCGCGGCCATGAGAATGGCGCCCAGAACCACGCACTTGCGTTGCCCAAGAACACGGTCGGCCAGCATGCCGCCAAAAAAAGGGGTGAAGTAAACAAAGGCGGTAAACAGCCCGTAGATCTGGGAAGCGAGCGGCTGCACCGCCATGGGGCCAAAGACGGACTGGATTCCGCGCTCGAGTGCGCTGAAGCCGAAGACATGAATGCTCCCGCTGCGCGCTCCCAAAATCAGGTAATCGGCCAGATAGAGCACCAGCAGCGCCCGCATCCCGTAATAGCAGACCCGCTCCCACATCTCGGTGCAGAACAGCACATAAAGGCCCGCCGGATGGCCGAACAGCGTCTTCTGGATGCGCACCGTATCCACGGGCCGCGCAGCCTCAAGGCCTACGGCTACGGGTTCTTTTTCACTCACCGACCATCTCCATGCCCGCGGATTCGGGTTGTTTTTATCCTAACCGTTCGGCCGGCGCTCGATCGTACTGCGCCGCGATGGAAGGTTGCGGTTCCCACCCTAACCGCGCAGAACGCGGTTAGGATGGGGCACCCTCGGTCGCGGTAAAACGAATGGCTTGGACTGAAGGCAGGATTACTTGATTGGAGATGGCAAAGTGAACGTGCCCGGCCCGTTCAATGAAGGGAGGTAGATTGGAGCGCTGCTGCCCGGCGTCCACACCTTCACGGCTGGGTCGTCCCTCAAGTGGACGGCAACTTTTTGGCTATCGTTGTATATTCCGGCAGTAGTGATCCCATCGATCGAATTATTTTCAACCTCCCAGGTCTGGTTCACATAGAACTTGTTGCTGCGCGTTGCAAATTCAATTCCGTAGGGCGCCGATCCCTGAATGAATCCCGAGGAGAGCAGAACACTCAGCATGCATTCATTGTCCCTGATCGTTCCTTCGCCGTAGAACGGCAGGTTGTCCGCAGTGCTCCGGACCAGGATGCACCTTTGGGAAGCGGAATAGGGAGCATTGGCAGTTGGGTCCGAGCCGGTTCCCGGGGAATTGGAGTTACGCATCTTATTATCATGTATGTTGACCTTAAAATGATTCTCATCGTCGTTCGCTACTTCGATGGCGGTCGGCATAAGTTCGAAGTAATTGTTATGGACTTCAACAACGCCGGGATTGCTCAAATAAAGCCCGGCCCCTCTGGCGGCAAAAAACTGGTTCGCATCGATTTCCACGTTGTCGTATCCGCGCAGGATGACTTCGTCGCCCTCGAAGCCCTGAAAGTAGTTGTTGTAAATGACAGTCTGAATTCCGGCCGCGGGGGCGTCGTAAATAAGAGCGGATATGCCGCTCCAGCTGCCGCTGAAGATATTATTTGCCACGGTGGCCGGACCACCGATGCCGTAAAAGCGGATGAGAGAACTGGCTCCGTCTGTGGCGACGAAGTCAAGGTTTTCGAAGCTCACATTAGAGGAATACTTTCCCGGAGAACCAATCTGAAACGCATCGCCAGTGCCGGTATAAGTCAAAATCGAACCCAATGCGGCGCTGAACTGCGAGGTCGCGCCGAGTACGGTCAGATTTCCTGCGATTGAGAGCGTGTTACTAAATGCGCAGTTTGCTCCGTTGGGAATGAACAAAACGGGTGTGGAACTGTTCTCGGCCGCGTTGATCGCCGCCTGAAGGGCGCCGTGATCATTCGGATCGCCCGGCCCGTCGCACCTGGCGTTGAATGGAGCAAGCATCGGATTGACGACCGGGCCAAAATCACTTCGCGCCGCAGCGGGGATTGCTGCTATCGATGGCCTCATAGACGTCTGCGTCCACGCGCTCAGTGAGACTGCGAACGCGAGTGCTGCAGCCATCGCAAAGGCTCTTCTCATAAGGCCGATGTTAGCGATAACTTATGTTATGCGCCAGATTACAATTTGGATGACAAGGGTAATCTGATGTACGAAGGTAATCCGGTGTACGAAAGTGAGACACTTACGGCCAGATTCTCTAGGTCACCGCTTTATTAAACGCGAAGCGATCCTGCACAAACGTGATGGCCAGCGCCGAGATCAGGCAGGGAACGGCGAAAGCCAGGTAGCTCGTGAACTGCGACACGTGGATTTTGAGCAGCAGGCCGCCGACGATGGGGCCGAGCAGGCCGCCGAATCGGCCCACGGAAAGTCCCCAGCCCATCATGGTGGATTTTACGGCAGGCGGAAAATACTGCGAGACATAAGCGTGGGTGGCGTTTTGCGCTCCCATGGTGCAAACGCCCACCAGCGCCACTACGAGAATCGTCAATGCCAGGCTCATCGGCGCCGCGAGCAAAAGAACGAAGCAAAATCCGCAGAGGTAGCAGAGAGTGGTGATTCTCTTCGATCCAAAGCGGTCGGCCAGCGAGCCCAGGATGGGGCTGGCCACCAGCGCGCCGACAAACAGAGCCAGATAAATCGTGAGACTGGCCTGAACGCTGTGGCCGGAATTCATCATCAGCTTGGGAATCCAGGTGTTCGTGCCGTAGATGACAAACACGTTCATGAAGTAGACGGTCCAGAACAGCACCGTGCTCAGCGCTCTGTGTTCGGCAAAAACTTCAGCGAGCGTAGGCTTTTCCTGGGACTTGGGATAAACGAACTCCGCATCGGCGGCTGCCAACTGAGACTGCATATCGGGCCGCAGTTCGGCGAGCACCTTCCGCAACTCGCTCCATCGCTTTTTCAGTACCAGCAGCCAGGGCGCCTCAGGCAGGTAGCGGATAAGCACCGGAACCATGACGATGGGCAGCGAACCGAAGTAGTAGGCCGACGTCCAGCCGTAGCGCTGGACGAGCGCAATGGCCACGAGCGCGGAGAGGATGCCTCCGAATTGCATGCCCGTTGTAACTCCGGCCACGGCAGCCTGCCGCGAGCGGGCAGGGAAGTACTCGCTGACCATGCCCACTTCGTTTTGCAGGGTCATGCCCATGCCGATGCCGCCGAAGACGCGGAAGCACGCAAACCACAGCGGCGCGTGGGCCAGCGCGCAAACGAAGGAGCCTATCGAATAGATGATCACCGAGGTGATGATCGTGCGCTTGCGGCCCCAGATGTCGCCCATGGAGCCGCCGGCAATGGCGCCCACAACTGCCGCGGCAAAGCCAAAGCTGGCGATCAGCCCGGCATAGGCCGGGTCCATGTGCCACTCGCGCATCAGCAGCGGAAGCGTGGCCCCGTAAACCACCAGGTCGTAGCCTTCGAATGTGAGCGAGACGATGCAACAGAGGAAGACGCGCAGATGGATGGGCCGCAGAGGGCCTTCGTCGATGAGAGTTTTTACGTTCAGCGCGGTTTTCGTGTTGGATTGCATCGGTCCCGGAATTGCCTTCGAGGATTCTCAGACTATTATTCACCGCGAGGCCGGGGGGCGGGCCCAGCTTTTAGCTATTAGCTATTAGCTTGTCTGTATCCGAGGGGAGTGAGGTGGCTTCCCGCCCTTTCCGCAAAGAGCGCGGAAAGGACGGGGCACGGGACGTCGTTTCCAACGTAGCGACAAATGACAAAGGCGTGGTTCCCACACTAACCCTACTCGATCCGCAAGCGCTCGCCTTTCAGGTTTTTCGGTCCGGAGACGCATGCATGCCCCGGCAGGGCAAAGCGCAGCGGCAGCTCCGCCGCCTGCCGGATTCCGATGCGCTGGGTTACAAGCGCTTCTTCGACTTGAAAGCCGTCGTCGAGCGCCTGCAGGGGGGAGCCTTCATCGAGCAGGTCGAGGCCGTTCTCGCGCCGCGTGAGCCCCAGCGCCTGGCACAGCCGCCCCGGACCGCAGGCAATCTCTCGCGCCGCAGCCTGAGGTGTCAGGCCGCGGTTTCGCGCCATCAGTTTGAGGCCCGTTAGCGGCTCCAGCGCCCGCAGCAGCACGCTCCCGGCCCGGCCCACGGCCTCGCAACTGATGTTCATGCAGAAGTGCATTCCGTAGATCGAGTAAATATAGGCGTGCCCGGCCGGCCCGAACAGTACGCGGTTCCGCTCCGTCGGTCCCCTGTAGGAATGCGCCGCCGGGTCCGGAGGCGTGTCGTGCGGCCCCAGGTAGGCCTCCACTTCAACGATCCGCCCGGCAAGCCAAACGCGGCCAACGCGCCGCGCCAGCACTTTTCCCAGCAGCCGCGGCGCCACCTCGTCCGGCGGCGCCTCAAAGAACGCGCGCTTCAGCAGCACTCTCCCCGCCGCCGCGCCGGCTACTTTGCCCCGTTTTTCCATTCCGGCTTTGATTGCGCCCCTATGAGTTGAGTGGTCTCCCAGGTCCCTCCGCCGCGGCGGACGAGGGGCCTGGGGCAGCCAACTTCAGTGGTGAATTTTCTTCACCAGAGCGAGCACCTCTTCGGCGTGCCCCTCCGGCTTCACATTCTCAAAGACGTGCATGAGTTTCCGGTCCGGGGAGATCAGGAAGGTCGTCCGCGCGATGCCCCACACCTTCTTGCCGTACATGTTCTTTTCTTTCAGCACGCCAAACTGTTTGCACACTTGCTCGTCTACATCAGCAAGGAGGGTATACGGCAGATCGTACTTGGCGCGGAATTTCGCCTGGGCCGCGGGCGTGTCCCGGCTGATGCCCAGCACCACCGCCCCGGCGGCCTGGATCTTCTTGAATGTGTCGCGGAATCCGCAGGCCTCGATCGTGCAGCCGGGCGTATCCGCGCGCGGATAGAAGAACAACACCACGGGCTTTCCGGCATAATCGGATAGGCTCACGCTTTTGTTTTCGTCGGTGGTGAGCGTAAAGTCGGCTACTTTCTCGTTGACTTCCATGGGGAATCACCTCGCGAATTGTCGAACGGCCATGAAATCAAGCCGCTACCAGTTTTGATTATGGCCGAGGAATGAAGATCATGTCCCAGATTATGTCCCAGATTATGTTATTGACGAATCCAGCGCGGACGGCAGAGCTTGTGAGCCCGCCGGCGCCGAAGCGGTTCCGGGTGCGGCGGGTGCTCGCCGGCGCTTTTGCTCTCGCCACAGCCGCTTTCACGGCTCTTGCCGCTGGGCAATATCCCGGCCAGGTCTCCTCGGTTGACAAGGACAGCAAGGCTACTACCCTGCGCGCGGTCGGCGTCCTCGAGTGGACCGGCGACGTGGCCCATCCCAAATCCAGCCGCCTCGTTCCCATCACCGTCTACGACGGCAACCAGCTTCAGGACGCCAGCATTTATCTCACCCGCCCTCAGCCGCTGGCCCTCGAGAGCGAGGTCGAATACCAGCTTCTGTCGAACGGCAAGGTCACGGGTCTATTTGACATTGAGAGCGCAGGCCAGCAGCAGGGTTGCTGGGTCGGACTCGGAAAATGGAAGGCCCTGCCCGCTCCGAAGCCCGTCGCTCAGGCCGTGCGCATCGACGAAGACGAAGGCGTGAACAGCGGGCCGGTCCTCCACCGCAAGGCGCATAGCGGCGAGGCGACCAGCGACTCGGGCAGCGGGTCAGGTTCTTCCAGCTCGGCGGGCAGCGGCAGCGGCAGCGTTGACCCCGACCGGCCCACGCTGCACCGCACTTCGTCGAGCGACTCCGATTCCCCGGCCGGCTCTTCAGCCGGCTCTTCCGGCTCAACCGGCGCAGGCCAGTCAGCGGCCAAATCGGCTACGGACAAAGACAGCGCCTACGTCTCGTCTTTGCCTGATGTCACTGATCCCAACCGGCCCCGCCTTGTTCGCGGCAAGCCGGCCGATGACTCCAGCGCCACGGAGGCTCCAACGATGGTGGGCCTGCCCGATGAGTTGCAGCAGGCCGTCGCCGTCTCCGACGCCCACAATCGCCCCGAGCACCCCTGGAGCTACTCCTGGGCCGACCCAGAGACGGAATCCGAGATGAAGGCCGATCTTGAGTCGATGGCCCGCGATGCGCTCGGCCTCAATCCGCCGCCCGCGCCCGCGGCAGGAACGGTGCGCGGCAGCAAACCGGCGGCCAAGCCGGCCAAACCCTCTGCGGGCTCGCACGCCCGGGCCAACGCGCCCGCGCCGGCTCCAGTCTCCTCGCCGCTTCTTGACGAGCAGTTCCGCGTCTTCGAGCTTGCCTACGGCAGCGGGGCAACAATGGTCTTCTCCGCCCGCGCCGACGCGGCTCCGGCCGATGCGGCCGCCGGTGGCAGCTCAGCCACCACCGAGCGCTTTGTCACTCTCGTTGCCCAGCCCGACCTCTACGGCAAAGTCGTGGTCCTGCTCAAGAGCGTCACAGACTCGTCCCATCTCGACGCGGCTCCGCGCATGCGCCTCATCGACGCCGTCGACGCGCTGGCCGACAACCGCGGCGACCTGCTCTTCGAGATGCGCGGCTCAACGCAGCGCCAGTTCGCCCTCTACCGCGTTCTCCGTGGCCAGATGACGAAGATTTTCCTCGGCTCGGGCGGTCCCTTGGGCTCCGCAGCGGGGAAATAGCAGAGAGGATTGGCGCCCGCCGGGATGGAGCGCTCGAAAAATCCGGTAAAATCTCTCGAAAAATCTCCCATCGGCCTGTGATGTGGATCACAATTCTATACAATTAGAGAAGAGATTAGGCGCACCGCGACTTCTTCCGCCGCTTCTAAAGAAGAGAGAGGCGCGGCCCCACCTCCCGAAAGGACTCCGAATGGCCTCCGCTGCAAGTGCTTTTCCACTGAAGAGCACAACCGATCATGTTCAAGAATCTGAGGCTATTCAGTCTGCCCCGCGCTGCAACCCCACTTCACACGACGCCACGCAGACCGCCGGCTCTCCCGCGCAGCAGACCGTTGTCTCTCCCGCACGCCCGCAGCTCCGCCTGGGCCGGGCGGCCACCGTAGCCGAGGGTCTTAACTGGCTCAATTTCACGACGATCGCCCTATTCCATGTCGGCGCACTGGTGGCTTTCTTTTTCTTCACCTGGCAGCGCATCGCCGTCATGGCCGTAATCTACGTACTCGCCATCAACGTCGGCATCGGCATGTGCTACCACCGCCTGCTCACGCATCGCGGTTACCAGGTTCCCCGGTGGATCGAGTACGTAATGACCTTCTTTGCCACCCTTTCCATGGAGGGCGGACCGATCTTCTGGGTCTCCACGCATCGGCTCCACCACCAGCTCAGCGACAAGCCCGGCGATCCCCACACCCCCCGCGAGGGAGGCTGGTGGGCGCATACCGGATGGATCGTGTTTGGCCACTCGCTCCACACCCAGACCGCAGCTCTCAACCGCTTCTCGCCCGACCTTGCGCGCGACCGTTATCACGTATGGCTTACCAAATATCACTGGCTGCCCATCGTCTTCTCGGCCGTGCTACTGGTGGCTTTGGGTTGGGTGACCGGCGGACCTTGGAATGCCCTCGGCATGCTGCTGTGGGGAGTTTTTCTCCGCGTGGTCCTGGGACATCACGCCACCTGGCTGGTCAACTCCGCCACTCATATGTGGGGCTCGCGCCGCTTTACAACGCATGACGACTCGCGGAACAATTGGTGGGTTGCTCTGCTGACAGGCGGGGAAGGGTGGCACAACAATCACCACGCGAATCCTGTTTCGGCGCGGCACGGCCTGGCGTGGTACGAAATTGACCCCAACTTCTGGGGCATCTGGATTCTGGCCCGGCTCGGCCTGGCCCGCAAGATTTATTCCGCCAGTCTCCACCCGGCAAAGTAAACGCGTCAGCCGCTGAGAGAACCTGGCAACTCCCGGCCAGTCTTCTATGCCCTGTTCTCTTTCTTGCCCATCTTGCTCTTGACCCACACTGCGAGAAAGAACACCAGAGCCGCGGCCAGCGCCGCCACGCCGGCCGGGAAGCCGATGTAACGGTAGCTGACGGCGTAGCTCACCGCGTGGTGTCCGGCCAGGTTCCAGGCGAGCAGCGCAAAGATGGCCAGCGTTGTGGCGAGGAAAAAGGTGAAGAAGCCCGTGGCCGCTGCGAGCAGCAGGCTTTGAAGCAGACTGAATCCCGCCAGCGGAAAACCCAGAATCTTACCGTCGGCCGATCCGCGCTGCGCGTTCTCTGTTCTCTGATTTCTGCTCATTGTTTTCCTCGTTCCAAGCCGCAGCAGACCTCTTGGCGGTTTCCGGCGCGCTCATCTCCCGGCTCTGTCGTCTAGAATACTGATTCATGGCAAGTCCGGCGCAAATTGAGCTTTGGCACGCGGAAAAGGTGGCGACGCAGGCCGAAGTTCGCGTTGCCCCAAACGGCCTGCACTACGCAGCCTGGGGAGAGACGCGCGTCTCGGAAAGCGATCTGGAGCATCTTGTCGCAGCGGTTCCCGCCGCGCTGACTGAGGCGCTGCGCCAGCGCGCCTATTATTTTGTGCCGCTGGCCATCGGCGAGGGCAACGAGGTCATGCTTGCTCCCGGCTACACGGTCGATCTGGGCGACCGCGCCGTCTGTCACCGCAACGCTCAATTCGGGTCCACCGAGGCCGTCTTTATTTCCACCCGCCTTGTTGAAGACCGGTTCGGGCTGGCCTTCGAGTTCTTCATCAACGTTGCGCACAACTTTGTTGAGGCTGCGGGAGTGCCCGAGAGCTTTTCCACTCTGGTGTGGTCGCAGGCCGAGGCGCAGGTGCGGGGCGAAACCAGCCAGGATGCCTGGGAGGCGCGGCGGCGCGCCCAGGAACAGCGTCCCGGCCTGAAGGGAATTGACGAGCGGGCCCGCTCCAGCTTTTTCGAAGCGTCCTTTTCCGACGCTCTGGCCGTTTACATGCTCTCCATGTCGCTGGACTTCGACTATCACGATCTGCGCGAGCGCGAGTACCCGCTGCTGGCCGCTGCCGCCCTGGCCGAGCGCCTGCGCCACGTGGCCTCGCTCTTCCCGGCCAATGCCGGCTTCGAGTTCCAGGTGCTCTACCGGCGCAAGGGCTGAGCCCGCGGCACTGCTTCCGTCCGCGAAAAAATCTGGGTCTCGCTGTACCACGCAGGCCGCATTTCCGCTGTGCGGAAGGCGAAGAACCCACGAAAAGGCCTTCGATTCCGCGGCGTAATCCCTCTTAAACTTCTTATTCGAGTCCGGCGCCGGATGTTATCATTCACTAAACTTTTACAAATTAACGCTCAACAACCCACAGGAATAATCTGAAGGAGCAAAAGCCCATGGGACGCCGCTGGATCCTAACCATTTCGCTTGTTCTCACGTTCGCATTCGCCGCTGCCGCGCATGCTCAGACGTTTCGGGGAAGCATTGTGGGCGCTGTAACCGATGCTTCGGGAGCCGCAATTACCGGAGCGCAGGTCAAAGTCTTCAGCCCTGGCACAGGTTTGTCCCGCAATGTAACCACCAACGACCTGGGCGAATTCACTGCCTCGGAGCTGCCGGTGGGCTCCTACAGCATCACGGTCGAGATGGCGGGATTCCGAACCCTGACGCTGACCGGGATTCCAGTGAGCGCGGGCTCTCCGACGCGCGCAGACGCCAAACTGCAGACCGGCGCGGTCACTGAAGCGGTCGAAGTCACCGCCAGCGTGCCGCTCGTCGAGACCTCCTCGAATACGACCGGCGCCACGCTAGAAGCTTCCGAAGTCATCGATCTTCCGGTGAACGGGCGCGACTACACGAAGCTCGTCGAACTGGTTCCCGGCGCCACAAGCGATCCGGTGGGTTCGACCGAATCGGCCGGCTCCTACGGCCTGTTCAGCCTCAACGGCAACCGCGGCCGGTCAAACAACTATCTGCTCGACGGCACCGACATGAACGACGGCTACCGCAATCTGCCTTCGATCAACCAGGCCGGCGTTTGGGGAGCTCCCGGCACCATTCTTCCGGTCGACGCGCTGGCCGAGATTCCCGTCACCGGTAACCCGGAGGCGGAGTTCGGGCGCAGCTCGGGCGCCACGGTGAATATCGTCACCAAGAGCGGCACCAACCAGATTCACGGCAGCTTCTATGAGTACTTCCGGAACGGCTCGCTGGCCGCGCGCAACTTCTTCAACACCGTCGCGCAGCCAAAGAATGCATTTACGAATCATCAGTTCGGCGCATCGGCCGGCGGCCCCATCATCAAGGACAACACGTTCTGGTTCCTCTCCTACGAGGGCCAGCGGGAAAACGGCGGGCTGCCCCAGCTCGGCACGGTGCCCGGGCTGGCGGATATTAGTGCTTATGCCGGGCTAGCACAGTTCAGCACCACGCCTGGCAGTCCCTGCGGTGACATCAACTCCGTGATTTGCTCTCTGCTGCAGAAAGGACAACCCTGGGGAGAGTTGCCCTCATCTGGCGGCAGTGTGACTTTCACAACTCCCTTCCTCAACAACAGCGACAACCTTATCGCCAAGGTGGACAAGCACCTGCACACCTTCAGTTCGGGCGATCTGTTTACGGGCCGCTATTTCTACAGCCACGGGATACAGAGCTTTCCTCTGGGCATGCTCTACACCGGTTCCAGCGCTCCGGGTTACAACACCACGACGCCCACTCACGTAAACATCGCATCGCTCTCGTATACATCGCTTCCCAGGCCGAATCTGATCATCGAAGTTCGCGGAGGCTACAACCGCTTCGTCCAGCAGTTCCTTCCCCAGGACATCGCGACTAATCCGGAAGGCGAGTTCGGGCTGAACACGCTGCCGCCGAACTATTCGCGGTACGATATGGGCCTGCCCACGATCTACGTCGGCGGCTACAGTTCCATCGGCGCTACGGGCAGCGATGCGCGCGGCCGCATCGACACCAACTACCAGCTCTTTGGCAACGTCTCGCTGGTCAAGGGACGGCATAGCTTCAAGACCGGCTACGAGTGGCGGCGCACCTTCATCAACAGCTTTATCAACTCAGGCCACCGCGGCAAGCTGGTCTTTGACAGCCTCAGCGATTTCCTCGGGGGCAATCTGAACACCGACAGCTCCATGTCGGCCGAAGGATATGGAACGGTCTACTCCTATCAAAATTCGAATGGAGCTTACATTCTGGATTCGTGGCGCTTGAAGAACAATCTCACCTTGAATCTGGGCGTGCGCTGGGATTACTACGGCGTGGTCGGCGCCAAGAACCACGCTTTCAGCCTCTTCGACGCCAAGACCGGCAACGTGGAGACGGTCGGCACAGCGGACAGCCCCGCGTCGCTTTATCCCAAGGATTGGGTCAACTTTGCGCCGCGGATCAGCTTGGCCGACGACCTGCTGGGCAACCAGAAGCTTGTCGTCCGCTCGAGCGTCGGCATTTTCTACGACGGAGCGTCGCAAGACTTCTTCGTCGGCAACCAGCCCTGGAATACCTATGCGGCCAATGCCGGGCCGTCGTTCAACAACATCCTCTTCGCGTGGCCGGTCTCGTCGACGATCACCTCAGGCGAGCCGGTCTTCGGCGATATCACCAACTACTCGCAGAACAGCTTGTTCACAGTCGACCAGAATCTGAGGACGCCGCGGTATTACTCTTACGGCCTCAACATCGAGTCGCAGCTCACGCCTAAGATCGCAATTCAAATCGGCTACGTCGGTTCTCAGGGACGCCATCTCTTCCGCATCCGCGATCTGGACCAGTTCAACAACGTGGCCGGGAGCGTGGACAACTGCGGCAACGGACAAACCATCACGTACGGAGGACAATGTTTCCCGGCCTACTGGTATATCAACCAGATAGAGACCAGCGCGCTGTCGAACTACAACTCCCTGCAGAACACGCTTAAGCTGCAGAACTGGCACGGGGTGACCTCCACGCTCAACTACACCTGGGCGCACTCGATCGACACCGCCAGCGACGGCACGGACTTTGTGCCCAACGCGGCCCAGCCCGATGACAGCTGGAACCCGCACGCCGAGCGCGCCAGCTCCAACTTCGACGTTCGCCAGCGCGTGCAGTGGTACTGGTCGTACGCCCTCCCCATCAAGAGCAAGCAGGCAGGCTGGATCGTGAATGGATGGGCCGCAGACGGCATGTTCAACTACGCCACCGGCCAGCCCTATACGGTGCACTACCTGTTCGAAGCGGATTACAACGGCAGCGGGGAATACTTCGGACGTCCGGACATCATTGGCGACCCGTATGCCGGCACAGGCGGCGTCAACCTGCTGAACCTGTCGGCCTTTGCCGCGCCCTGCACGATTGATACCGACACCGAGAGCGAGACCTACGGGGAATGCATCAACGGTCATCCGGGCAGCGAGGGCCGCAATCAGTTCAAAGCTCCCAATTTCACGAATATGGATTTCTCGCTGAACAAGACCTCGCACATCACCGAGAAATTGACGATGGAGTTGCGCGCGGACTTCTTCAACATCTTCAATCACCCGAACCTCTCGAATCCGCTGATGCCCAGCTTCAGCATCGACGTGCTGGGCAGTCCCATTCAGCAGGGAAACCGGCTGGTGGCAGGCACCAGTTCGCAGTTCATGCAAACAACAGCCACGCCTGACGTAGGCACAGGCAACCCCTACCTGGGGGGCGGCGGTCCCCGCAGCGCGCAATTGGCGGTGCACTTCACGTTCTAGTTGTCAGGGGTCAGTTGTCAGTTTTCAGTTGTTAGGGATCGGGGATCAGGGGGACAGTTCACAGTTCGTAGTTCACAGTTTACAGCGAGGTGGTTTCCCGCCCATTCCGCAAAGAGCGCGGAATGGACGGGGCACGGGACGTTGTTCCTGGGGCACGAAACGTTGTTCCTGGGGCATGGGACGTTGTTCCTGGGGCACGGGCAAGCGTAACTTCGCGAATGCTGTTCCCCAAACGCTCTAACCGCCGGGCGCTCTCTTCTGCTACACTCGCTTCAATCCTCCGCCATGCTCTATAAAACTTTCAGCGCCGCGGTGTACGGTATCGACGCCAACCTGATCGACGTCGAGGTTGACTATAGCGGCGTGGTCACCGATCAGGAACGCTTCCACACCGTGGGCCTGCCCGACGCCGCTGTGCGCGAAAGCCGCGACCGCGTTCGCTCGGCGATCAAGAACTCCGGTTATTCGATCCCGCCCACCCACATCACCATCAATCTGGCGCCGGCCGACCTGAAGAAGGAGGGCTCGGGTTTCGACCTGCCCATCGCCGTCGGCCTTCTGGGCGCTTACGGAGCGCTGCGCACCGATGATCTGGGCCGCTTTCTGCTGGTGGGCGAACTGGGTCTCGACGGCAGCGTGCGGCCAATCCCCGGCATGTTGCCCATCGCCGTTCTGGCGCGCGAAAAGAACATCCCCAACCTCATCCTGCCGGCGGCCAACGCCGCTGAAGCTGCCGTAGTGGAAGGCGTGAACGTCTACCCGGTCTCATCGCTGGTTGACGTTCTGGAGTTGCTCAACTCGGCTGTTGTCGGAGTGATTCAGCGCGAGCCCTTCCGCGTGGCCACCGAGGAACTGCTCGGAGAACTGCAATCCTTTCCCGTCGACTTCTGCGACGTGCGCGGGCAGCAGACCGCCAAACGCGCGCTGGAAGTGGCCGCTGCCGGCAGTCACAACATTCTGATGATCGGCCCTCCAGGCTCGGGCAAGACCATGCTGGCCAAGCGGCTGCCCTCCATTCTGGCGCCGCTCACCTTCGAGGAGGCGCTCGAAACCACCAAGATTCACTCCGTGGCCGGCGTTCTTGAGGCAGGGGCGGGCTTGGTGACGCACCGGCCCTTTCGCTCGCCGCACCACACCATCTCCGACGCCGGCCTGATCGGCGGCGGCATCGTGCCTCGCCCGGGCGAGGTTTCGCTCGCCCACAACGGGCTGCTTTTTCTCGACGAGCTGCCTGAGTTTCCGCGCAACGTGCTCGAGGTGCTGCGCCAGCCGCTCGAGGACCACACCGTCACCATCGCGCGCGCTTCGATGTCGTTGAGCTTTCCGGCGCGCTTCATGCTGGCCGCGGCCATGAACCCCTGCCCCTGCGGCTACTTCAATGACAAGAGCCGGGAATGCCTCTGTACTCCGCCCATGATCCAGCGCTACGTGGCCAAAATCTCAGGGCCGCTGCTCGATCGCATCGATATTCACATCGAGGTTCCGGCGGTTCAGTACAAGGAGCTGCGCGGCCATGCGGCGGCGGATGGGTCGGCGCAGATCCGATCGCGCGTAATGGCCGCCCGGGAGCGCCAGCGCCAGCGCTTCCGCAAATTTGGCGAGAAACTCTACTCGAATGCGCAGATGACCACCCGCCAGATTCGTGCCTACTGCCAACTCGACGCCGACGCGGAGCGCCTGCTGGAGCGCGCCATGCAGCAGCAGGGACTGACCGCCCGCGCTCACGACCGCATTCTCAAGGTCGCGCGAACCATCGCCGATCTAGAGGGCGCCGAGAACCTGGCAGTGGCTCACCTGGCCGAAGCGATTCAATACAGAACGCTCGACCGGAGCTACTGGAGTTAAGGAAGTTGGGGAAAAGCTGGAAAGTTGAGGGGCGTTCAAACGGTAATCGGCACGGCTAAACAGCAGGTTGAAAAAGTCTTTTCATTCGGTTCTCCTGCGAGGAACCAAACTTCTCAGGGCTAAACAGCTTGCGGAAAAAGACCGGAGGATGGGCGAATGTGATGAGGGAGGAAGAAGCAGGGGCTAAAGCCCTATTGATTTTGCACTACTTGCGGCCCGGCTAAAGCCGTGCCCTTGTTACAAAGCCCCTTCGATTGAGTTTTTCCGCAGCTTGTAAAGCCCGCTCAATTTTTCAGCCGATTTCGGCCCGGCTAAAGCCGTGCCCTTCTTACAAAGCGTCTCGCAAACGGATTTTCAGCGGCCTGTTAAGGCCATACCCTTCAGTTTTGCGCGGAAGGGCGCTCTACTGCGGACTGGGTTGGCCGATCGAGTTATCCTCTCGCGCCAGCTTCACCCGGGCGGTCTCAAGCTTTTTCTGCACCTTGGCTACATCCCCCGGCTCGACATCGACTGCAGCCGATTTGTTAAACTCCGCCAGCGAGATCTCCCACTGCGCCGCGGCCAGGCGGATTCGGCCGGTCTTTTCGTAGAGGTCGCCAAGATGCTCGTGGACGGTAGGGTCGGTCTGATCGCGCTCTACCGCCTTGCGCAGATTGTCCTCGGCAAGTTCGTAGTCGCCCAGTTTGAAATAGACCCAGCCCAGTGAATCCAGGTAGGCGCCGTTCATCGGCTCCTGGTCCACGGCCTTGCGGATCAGCGGCAGCGCCTCCTGCAGCCGGATTCCCTTATCGGCCAGCATATAGCCCAGGTAGTTGAGAGTCATGGCGTTGTTGGCATCGAGATCGAGAACCTGGCGAAAATAGCCTTCCGCCTGCTCCAAATGTTTTTGCCGATCGGCCAGCTCTCCTCGCATGAAGAGCACAGAGATGCGGTCCTCTTTCTTTGAGGACATCGGCTCGGCCTTGTCAAAAGCATCCTCGGCGTCCTTCCAATGGTGCAGGCGAATGTTCATCTGGCCCAGCGCAACCCAGACAGGGCGGTCGTTGGATGAGTTGTCGAGCAGGCCGCGGGCCATGGCGAGACCTTCATCGCCGTGTCCCTCGTCGGCCAGTTCGCCTGCCAGCAGAAGCTTCAAATCGCGGTTCTTGGGTTGGGCTGCAATGGCCTTGCGCGAGACCTCGATCGCCTTGTCGAACTCCTTGGCTTCGCGATAGGCATCGGCTTCTTGCTCGTAGCCGCGCACGGCGGTATCGCCGCCCATTTCGATCATCTTCTGGTAGGCGTCCACGGCCTGATCGATCTTGTTCTCCTCCACCAGCACGCCGGCCATCCTCTCCAGGAAAATGCCGCGATTGTTCTTCTCCTCGTCGGTATAGGCGCCGTTGGCGTGGGAAGTCCGGTCCACCATGCCCTGGTAGATCTTGGCTGCCTCGTCAAAACGGCCCAGGACATCCAGCAGCAGACCCTCGTTGTATCCGGCTTCCAGAGAACTGGGATCGGCGCTGCGCGCCTTGCGGATTGCAGCAAGCGCGTCTTCATACTTACCCTGCTGGCGCAGAATTTCTCCAATGTGGACCAGGGCATCTGCGTTGTCCGAGTCGGCCTCGGCAATCTGGCGATACAGCTTGAGAGCCTCATCGAGTTGATTGTCGGCGATCAGCGCCTGGGCGAGGGCGTCCATTGACTCCATGTCGCCGGGCTCCAGGTCCACGGCGCGTTGGTATGCGGCGATGGCGTCCTTGGATTGCTTTAACTGGCTGTAGGCTGCGCCAAGTGCGAACTCCATCTTCGCTGTGCGGTTTTGAGCAGGGACGGCTTCAATCACTTTCACAGAGCGCTGCAGGTCGCCACTTTCCGCATAAAGGCGCGCCATGTTCAGCACCACATCCTCTGATTCGGGCTCGATGGCCTGGGCGGCCTGGAACTCCTCTTCCGCTTTTTTCGAGTCGTGCTTGACGGTATAAAGCTGGCCCAGAACCATGCGGTCCTCGACGTCTTTGGGCTCGAGCGAAACGATGGTCTCGTATTCCGAAATGGCCTGGTTCAGCGCGTCGCCTGAAGCCGAAGCGGTTACGGCGCCTTCTTGTCCTTCGCCCAACTGGCGCAGGTAGATGCGCCCCAGCAGTTTATGGGCGTCGATGTTGTTCGGGGAAACCTTCAGCAGGTTTCGCACCGTGCTCTCGGCCTCGTGCGCGCGGCCGGCGTGAAAATAAAGATCGGCGAGGGCAATGTTCAGCCCCGGCGAATCGGGATCCGCGTTTAACGCCAGCTTGTACTCCTCGATAGCGCGCGTGACGTCGCCGGATTTCCCATTCGAGAGAGCGTCCTCCTCGTACATGGCGGCCAGCCCCAGGTGATAGTAGCTCTGGGCGTGCGGGGGCAACTCGGTGGCCGCCGGTTGATTGCCGGCAGGTTGAGACTCGCCCTGAGCGGGCGCGCCTGAGCCTTGGGCCGCTGCGGCCGGAGCCTGGGCGCGAACCGATGTGGAAGCGACGAGCGTTAGCAGAAGGGCGCCAGCGGCGAGCCTGAGATTGTGCAAGTCAGTTCCTGATGTCATTTTCAAGGGGATTCCTGCGCTTTCGGCCTCCGGCGGAGGGGGATGCTTGCTGAGCGGCACCAACCCGCGCCGCAAGTCCTCCGGCGCGGGTCTGCCTGTTCTACAGACGATTGTACCTGCGATTCGTCGCAAAAGTCAGGGATCAGGGATCAGGGGTCAGGGATCAGGGGTCGCTCCCACCCCGGGCGCAAGAACAAAGGCGCGGAGGCGGGGTGGAGTACCGAATGCGCAATTCATAAAGGCACGGTACTAAACGAGTTTGTAGAGAAACCCTGTGGGCGAGCCCCACAGGTTGCGGGCGCGATCTTCGTAAAAGGCGCTGAACTCGACGCCGGTGATGTCGTAATCGAAGAGCGGGACGCGATCGAAGATGCGGTCGCCGTGCAGCGAATATTCGTCGCCGCAACAGTCGATCATGAGGGTTTCGGTGGAAGAAAGCCGCTCGGGATGGGTCAGGAGAATGGCGCCGACGGCAAAAACCCCCATGCCAAATTCGTTGCCGGCCATGGCTACGCGCGTGCGGCGCGCTGAAGAGCCACGGTGAAACAGGCCGGCCTGGGCGGCGACAACCAGAATATCGGAACCCTGCTGCTGATCGGCGAGGATCTCTTCGGCCAGTATGCTGCGCTCGGAGCGGCGCAAAAATATCTCGCCCAGCCTGCCGAGTAAGCGGTTGGAAAATCTGCGGCGGTTGGCGAAAGCCTCTAACAGGATTTCCACTGCGCGGTTATAGGAGCTCGCCAGCGCCTGCCACCGCGGAATTGCAAACCATGCCTCAGCGCCCTCGGGAAGCGGCCTTCGCGCCAGTTTCTCCTGACAGGCGCCCAGGGCGGGAAAGAGATTCCTCAGTTCAGTCACCTGGGCTTCCACGGGCCGAACCCGGTAATTGGAGGGATAGGCGCGGTTCGAACCTGCTTCCTCATCCTTGAACCTGTCGCTCACTGTGTGGCGCTGGATGATGTCGACGATGGATTTGGCCACCTCCGATTGCAGCTTTCTGTTATCCAGCACGTTTTGGGCGCTCTGCCGGTCCAGTTGGAGAATCGCCGTTTTGCAGGCCGTTTCGACCGCCTCCCCGAGACGTTGACGCAGTTGCGAGTTCTGCTCCTCGGATGTGTTGCCCGAAAGGTGCAGAGGAACGATAAGATGCGAGGTCGACATGAGTGCAACTCCACACAGTGTGGGTCCGAGAGCTTCTGTCCTGTTTATCGACAGCAAGTGACCACTTCTGCAGCGGAATTTGCGCCTGGCAGTCCCCCTCCTCTTTGAATGCGATCAGGCGACGCGAGCGAAGGCTTCGACGGGTGTTTCTGTCGAAACATCGCTGCGGGGTTTGAGGCTGGGGAGGGCAACGGCCAGCACGTCCTCAATATGGGTGGCGTAGTGGACGGTGACGCCCTCCATCATCTCAGGGGTCAGGTCCTCTTCGACATTCTGGCGGTTTTCCGCCGGCAGAATGATCGTTTGTACGCCCGCTCTGCGCGCGGCAAGAAATTTCTCCTTGATGCCGCCTACCGGAAGCACATTGCCGCTCAGCGTGATTTCCCCGGTCATGGCCGTCAGCGGCCGGACAGGATTGTTCGTCAGCAGCGAAACCAGCACCGTGGCCATGGTGACGCCGGCCGATGGGCCATCCTTGGGAATGGCGCCCGCCGGTATATGGATGTGCAGGTCGAGTTCCTTGTTGAAGTCCTCGGCCAGGCCAAGCGAGGCGGCGTTGGAACGCACCCAGGTGAGCGCAGCCTGCATCGACTCCTGCATGACCTCGCCGATCTGCCCGGTCATGGTGAAGTTGCCCTTGCCCTTCATCTTGTTGGCCTCGATGAAGAGAATGTCGCCGCCGGCCGGTGTCCAGGCCAGGCCCACTGCCACACCGGGACGCTTGACGCGCTCGGCCACCTCGGTGTCGACGCGCACCTGAATGCCTCCCAGGAATTCCTGGATCGTAGCTTTCGAGACGACGAGCTTCTCCTTATTGCCCTCGACCAGGCGGCGGGCCTGCTTGCGGCATACAGTCCCGATAGTCTGCTCGAGCTTGCGCACGCCGGCCTCTCTCGTGTAGTGCCGGATGAGATAGCGCACGGACTCTTCCGGAAATTCAATATGTTCCTCAGTCAGCCCGTTCTGCTTGATTTGCCTCGGGATCAGGTAGCGCGCCGCGATGTGCACCTTCTCCTCTTCGCTGTAACCCTGGAGGAAAATGATCTCCATGCGGTCCTGCAGCGGCGGCGGCACCGTGTCCAGCATGTTGGCGGTGCAGATAAAAAGCACCTTCGACAGATCGAAGGGCACGTCGAGGTAGTTGTCGCGGAAGGTGTTGTTCTGTTCCGGGTCAAGAGTCTCGAGCAGCGCCGAGGCCGGGTCGCCCCGGAAGTCGCGGCCCAGCTTGTCGACCTCGTCGAGCATCATGACGGGGTCGTTGGTTTCGGCACGGCGGATCGACTGAATGATCTGGCCGGGCAGTGCGCCGATGTAGGTGCGGCGATGGCCGCGGATTTCCGCCTCGTCGTGCATGCCGCCCAGCGAAATGCGCTGGAATTTGCGGCCCAGGGCACGGGCGATCGACCGTCCCAGCGAGGTCTTGCCAACTCCCGGAGGACCCACAAAGCAGAGAATGGGGCCCTTCATGTCCGGCTTCAACTCAAGCACGCTCAGGTAGTCCAGGATGCGGTCCTTCACCTTGCGAAGCTCATAGTGGTCTTCGTCGAGGATCTCGCGCGCCTTTCCGATGTCGATCCGCGATCCTGTGCTCTTGGACCAGGGCAGAACCGCCAGCCACTCAATGTAGTTGCGCGTGAGCGAGTAGTCGGCGGCCATGGGCGACATGCGCGAAAGCCGGTTGAGCTCCTTCATCGCCTCTTTCTTCACATCGTCCGGCATGCCGGCGGCTTCGATCTTCTGGCGCAGCTCCTCGATCTCGCGCTGGCCCTCGTCCTGCTCCCCGAGCTCCTTCTGGATGGCCTTGAGCTGCTCGCGCAGATAGTAATCGCGCTGGGTTTGCTGCACCTGGTCCTGTACCTGCGACTGGATCTTGGCGCGCAACTGCTGCACCTCCAGCTCCTTGGCCAGAATGTTGTTCAGATATTCCAGCCGCTCGACTGTCCCCGGTGTTTCCAGAAGGAACTGTCTGTCGGCGGTGGTAAGAAACGGCAACGAGGATGCAGTAAAGTCGATCAGGCGGCCGGGCTCGTCGATGTTGGCAGCGATGGTGCTCAACTCGTCAGAGAGTGTGGGCGATTCGGAGACGATCCGCTGGAACTGGGCCACCACGTTCCGGACAAGGGCCTCAAATTCCGGGTTGGCGGCCGGTTCGACGTCGGCCAGCGGCTCGATTTCGGCGATCATGAATGGTTCGGTCTGCGTGTAGCGCCCAAGCCGCACGCGCGCAACGCCCTCAGTGAAGACAAATCGGCTCTGATTCGGCATGCGCACGACCTTGTGCACCGTGGCCAGCGTGCCTACGGCATGAAGATCGGACGGCTGCGGAGAATCCAGCCGAGGCTCCTTCTGGGCTACGACAACAATCTTCCGCTCTTCGCCGAGCGATTCGATGAGCTGAATCGAGCTCTCGCGCCCCACCGTCAGCGGAAGAACCTGATGGGGAAAGAGAACCGTATCCCGGACGGGAAGGACCGGCACGATCAGCGCTTCCTGGATTTGGCCAGGGCCAGCGCTGCTGGCGGCGGACGAAAATAGCGGCTTATTTGGCATTGAGTGTACCTCTATCAACTTCTTTACTATTTGATCACGAAGAAATCAAATAGGTGCAGGATTTCTTGCCGCCTTTCCTGGTTCCTTAGATGCGGTCACTGGTCGCGAACGCTCTTGCCCACCGTTAAGCCCTGAACCTTGCGTCCGCCAGAAGGCTAAGTACAGGAAAAGAGAGTCTTAGCCGCTCTGCTTAAAGCGGTTATCGGCAAAAGAGGCGAGAAGGTGAGGAGTTGGGTGGCTTCAGTTCCGTGTCGGGAGAAGGGAACCGCCGGACTTTATGTTCCCTCGTTCCGGATGGCCCATTCAATCTGCTTCCAGACCTTGTCTGGGGGCTCCTCAGGGGGAAGAAGTTGCCGTGCGGCCGCCGCGATCGTTTCCAGGTCGCTGAGCAGGGCTCGGCAGAGTTCGCAGTTCCTCAGGTGCGGGTGGCTGGCCGGGTCTTCCCCACTGCCGATCACTTCCGGCAGCAGGGTCTGGAATTCCGCGCAACTCATCTCTCCGGGATCCCTCTTCATACCCGCGTCTCCTTCTCCGAGCCCAGGCGCAGGGCGTCGCGCAGCTTCAGGCGGGCCTTGTGCAACTGGGACTTGCTGTTGCCGATCGAGCAGTCAAGCATGGAGGCAATCTCATTATGCTCGAATCCCTCGATATCGTGAAGGATAAAGATGAGTCTGTAGCCGGCCGGCAGGCTGGCCACGGCCCGTTCCAGCGCAAGCCGGTCAATCGAGCCGGAGAGAAGGGGGTCCGGGGCGCCGAAACTGCGTCCCGGGCTATCGTCGGGCGCCGGGTCCATGGCCTCGTCGAGCGAGACCAGGTGGAGGCCTTTTCGCCGCAGTTGCATGAGAACCACGTTGATCGTCAGCCGGTGCAGCCACGTAGAGAAGGCCGAGTCGCCGCGAAAAGTGGAAATTTTGCGGTGCAACTGCAGGAAAGCTTCCTGCGTCAGGTCTTCAGCTTCAGCCACATTGCCCACCATCCGCAGGCAGAGGGAGTAAATTCGCCTTTTGTGCTGGGAATAGAGCGAGGCGAAAGCCTGATGATCTCCTGCCTGGGCTCGAGCCAGGGTGTCCCCTTGTCCATTGTTCCCATTGCCCTGCTCCGGTCCGGCAGGGTTGGTTTTGACCGTTGTGACTGCGCCGATGAGAGACGGACCGTCCGGCGCTCTCGAAGTCGGGCGTAATGCTGTGCTAATTTTGCGGCTGGCGATGGGACGGCTCCTTGGGGGCCCGTCGGGGAAGTGCGCCAATCTCCTGACCTCGTTAGTATAAGGTAAAAGCCGGTTCAGCAGGGTCCGAGGCAGTCTTCCACCGGTTCTCCCAAGGGGCCGAGCGAAACCGGCGCGGCGGTCATTGGGGCGGATCTCGAAGATTCGGCTGGAATTGGGAAGCCGCGAGAATGTGTCTCCCTGCCTCTAAAAGAAATCCGCCGCGGCGGACGGCGAAGGTGGGGCACGAATTCTCTTGGGCGCCGAGCCGCATTGCGTTAGTAAACTTCCTGACGTGGACGGGTTGGAGTCTTTAGCACCTTTTTTCAAACAAGCATGGTTCATCGAACAAATCCGGCGGTGAAACGGGGAGGCTCCGGTGCTCTCGCGCCAGGGGTAGCACGGCCCGGTGCGGAGCGGAGCCGGACAATGAGTGTGTTTGCGAGCGTGTTTGCGATGAGCGTTTTTGCGAGCGCGTTTGCAAGCATGTTTGCGCGTCGAGGCAAGGCTCTGCTTGCCTGCGCTGTTTTTGTTGCCTCAGCCGGAGCAGCCGCCGGCTTCGGTCAGGTGGCTCCGCCGGCTGCAGCGGGAAGCCCTTCCGGACTGCCAAAGGCGGCGCTGGCGGAGCCGCTGGCCGGGCTTGAGGGCCTGGAAGTCAGACGAATCGCATTTGAAGGAGTGGGGGCCGAGCGCCTGAAGCCTCTTGCCGGTCACCTGCCCCAGGCCGAGGGCCAACCGTTGAACGCCGAAGACCTTGGCAAAAGCCTGCGCGAACTCTACTCGACTGGCCTCTACGAGTCCGTTCAGGCCGAGGGGGTGCGCGCGGCCGGTGGGGTGGATCTTATTTTTCGCGGGCTCCCGCGCATGTTCATCGGAACCCTGAGCCTGGACGGGGCGCGCGGCGCTGCCCTGATCACTCGTTTGACCAGCGCCAGCCAGCTCTCTGCCGGGGGACGCCTGACCGAGGCCGGTGTAAACGGCGCGATCGATGCCATGCAGCGCACTTTGGCCAGCGATGGTTTTCACGAGGCGACGATCACCGTGACGAGGACCCCCCATCTGGATGAGCAGCTTGTGGATCTGGTTTTCCACGTCAATCAGGGGCCGCAGGCGCGAGTAGGTCAGGTGGAGGTGCGCGGAGACGCGGGAATGGGTCTGAGTGCCTTCTGCCGCAGGGCCCACCTGCGTACCGGCTCGCGCATCGATCACAGTACGGTGAGCCGCGCTCTCGACGGCGTCCTCAAGTATTACCAGGGCCAGGAGCGCCTGGAAGCCGAGGTCAAGCTGGTGCAGGAGCAATACGACCCCGCTACGAAGAAGAGCCGTTTCCGTTTCTCTGCCGTTCAGGGGCCGGTGGTGAAGGTGCTCGTCGAGGGTGCCGGTATCGATCCCGAGCGGGTGAAAAAGCTGGTCCCCGTCTTTGAGGAGGGAAGCGTCGACGAAGACCTGCTCAATGAGGGAAATCGCCGTTTGCGGAATTACTTTCAGGGCATGGGCTATTTCGACGCGCGCGCGGAGCACAGGCAGACCTCCAGCCCTGGTCAGGTGACGATCGTATATCAGATCACGCTGGGACAGCGCCGCCGCGTGGAGCACGTCTCGATCGAGGGAAACCACTATTTCAGCGCGGGCGCGCTCCGCGATCTGCTGAGCGTGCGCGAAGCCGACACCCTGGACCGCCATGGCTCTTACAGCCAGGCTCTGGTGTCGGCCGATGTGGCTGCGCTGGAGGGCGCTTATCGCGACAACGGCTTTGCCCACGTAAAGGTCACTGCCGAATCCGGCATGCCCGGGAGCGAAGCCATCGGCGGGGCCGCCGCCTCTCGCTCCTCGGATCGCCAGGGCGATCCCTCCTCTGGAGTTGCAGTGGGCGGCAAAACAGCGCCCCTTGACGTGACCTACCACATCGAGGAGGGTGAGCAGTTGCGCGTGGGCGCGGTGCGCATGGAAGGAAACGATCATGTGGCGGCCGATAAGCTCACCCCGCTGCTGAACACCCTGCCGGGTCAGCCTCTCTCCCCGCAAAACCTTGCCCGGGACCGGGACGCGCTGCTGAGCGCCTACTTGAGCCAGGGATTCGAACAGGCGGAAGCGGAGGTCGTGCAGCAGGCAGAGCCGGCAGCCCCCGGGAAGGTCGACGTGGTGTTTCGCATCCACGAGGGGGAACAAATTTTTGTTCGCAAGGTGCTGGTGACGGGTTTGCATTTCACCCGTCGGGAAGTCGTCGAGAAGGCCATCACGCTGAAGCCCGGCGATCCTCTTGACGAGACAGCCCTTCGCGACACGCAGCGCAATCTGTACGATTTGTCGCTCTTCAACGAGGTGAACACCGCCGTCGAAAATCCCAATGGCGGCGAGCCCTATAAAAATATTCTTTTGCAAACGGTGGAGGCGCGCCGCTGGACTCTCACCTATGGCTTCGGATTCGAGTCGCAGACAGGACAGCCGCAGACCAACTGCGCCAGCGCCTTCGCCGCGGGCGTTAAGTGCAGTCCCAACGGCAAGACCGGCGTAAGCCCGCGCATCCTGGCCGACATCACCCGGAACAATCTTCTCGGGCGCGAGCAGTCGGTTTCCCTGCAGGGAACCTACGGACTGCTCGAGCAGAAAATCAACCTGATTTACCAGCTTCCGCACTTCAGCAGAAACCTGGGATTCACGTTCTCGGGCGGCTACGCCAATAGCGAGGACGTCTCCACCTACGTTGCGTCGCGCCTGGATGGCGAGATCCGCTGGACGCAGAAGTTTCTGGTTGCGAATTCATCCCTGTCCAAGGCGAACACGTTCGTTTACGAAATCAACTTCCGGCGCGTCAAAGTTGCCGAGGACACGTTGCAGGTGTTTCCCCAGGAGTTGACGGAGCTGGCCACGGCTGTGCGTGTCGCCGGGCCGGCATTTACCTGGATTCGCGACACGCGCGATGCGCCGATGGATGCGCGCCGTGGCACGTACACCAGCTTTCAGGAGTTCGTCTCGACCAGGCTTGCCGGCTCGCAGGCGGAGTTTAACCGCCTGGACCTCTCCAACTCCAGCTACTACAGCTTCGACAAGAACCGTTTTGTGCTGGCGCGCAACACACGCTGGGGCCAGGTGCGGGCGTTCGGCGTCGGAAAGAGTCAACTGATCCCCCTGCCGGAGCGGCTCTACGCCGGCGGTCCCACCTCGCTGCGCGGATTTTCTCAGAACGCAGCCGGGCCCCGCGATCCCGAGACCGGCTACCCGATTGGCGGATCGGGCGCGCTCATCAACAGCACAGAGCTGCGCACGCCCGCGCCCACGCTGCCCTGGATTGGGAATACAGTGGGGTTCGTGCTCTTTCACGACATGGGCAACATCTTCACCAACGCGCGCGACGCCTGGTCCAGCGCGCTGCGCACTCACCAGCCCGACAGCGCCGCCTGCCGGAGCCTCGCCACGGTCGGAGATCCGAGCTCCTATCTTCCTACAGGCGCTGCGACCTCGACCGGGCAGCAGGGCCAGTGCAGTTTCAATGATTTCTCTCACGCAGTGGGCCTGGGCCTGCGCTACCGCACACCGGTCGGCCCCATCCGCTTCGACTTCAGCTACAACCTCAACCCGCCCATCTATCCGGTCAACATCAACTATTCGCTTACCAGTCCGCTAACTCCCTATTCGCTCCCACAAGTGGGCCAGGCGCCTCACTTCAACTTCTTCTTCAGCCTGGGACAGGCCTTTTGATGCGCAGCAGTACGCATTTCCGGATGAATCGCTTCCCCCGCCGCTGGCGGCTCTGGAGCGCACTGTGCCTGGCGGGGCTGGCAACCGTGGGTTCGGCGGCGCAGAACGGGCCTGCCGCTGCCGGGCAAATCTCCTCCCGGCCGGTCTCCTCCTCCGCTGTAGTTCTCGACTCTTCCGCTGTCGTACTCGACCGGGTTGTGGCCCTCGTCAACAGCCGCATTATTCTTCAAAGCGAGGTGGAAGAGGAGATCCGGCTCTCGGTGCTGGAGCCGGACCAGGACGGGGAGGAGATCCTCACGCCGCAGCGCGCACTGGAACACCTGATCAGCCGGGCGCTGATTGAGCAGCAAATCCGGCAGGAAACTCCCGAGTCTGCCGAGCCGACGGAGTCCGAGGTCGCAGCGCGCCTGAGCGAACTGCGCCGTCTACTGCCTGCCTGTGTGCACGTCGATTGCGCATCGGATGCGGGCTGGCAGGCCTTCATGGCTTCTCACGGACTGACTGCCGAGCAGGTTGAGACCTATCTGCGCCATCGGCTTGAAATTCTCAACCTCATCGAGCAACGCTTCCGGCAGGGCATCCAGATCTCGCCCGAGGAGATCGAGACCTACTATCGCCAGGTTCTGGCGCCGCAATATGCTCCGGGTGAGACGCCGCCGCCACTGGCTCAAGTCACGGACCGCATAAGCGAGATTCTGCTCGAGCAGCAGGTCAATGCGCTTTTGGACGATTGGCTCAAGAGCCTGCGCGAACAGGGAGACGTGGAAATCCTCGACCCGGCACTGGAGCCGGCGTCAGGCAGCGAGAAGGGGGAAGCGCAGTGAGCGAGTCCGGCCTTCCGCCTTTCGAAACTCCGCCTCCCGATCTCACGGCCCCCGCGCCCTCACGGCGGCTGCGGCGCTTTTTTCTGCGCCATCTGCCCCTGACCGTGGGCGGGATGGCTCTTTTGCTGATCCTCGCGCTGGTGGGCGGCTACTTGCTGGCCAGTACAGACGGATTCCAGAACATGGTGCGGAGGCGAATGGTTTCGCAACTCGAAGCCGCAACCGGCGGGCGGGTTGAAATTGCCTTCTTCCGCTGGAATCTGCTCGATTTGGAGGCCGAGGCCGGAGGCCTTGTGATCCACGGGCGGGAAGCCCCGGGCGAGGCCCCTTATGCCCAAGTCGAGCGCTTGCGCGCGCGGATGAGCATCCTCGGTTTGCTCAGCCCGCGCCTTGTGTTGCGCGATCTCGAAGTTGTTCATCCAGCGTTTCACCTGATCGTCTATCCCGACGGCGCCACCAATCAGCCCCATCTGGCGGCGCGGCGCAAAGCGCGGAGAGATGTGCTCGACACACTCTTCCGCCTCGGAGTCAGTCGTCTTGTAGTGGAGCAGGGCGTGCTCGATTTCGACAATCGTGCCGCGGCCTTCGATTTCCAGAATCGCCGGCTGCCGCTGGACTTCACCGTTTCCAATCTTTCTCTTCGGATTCTCCACCGTCTGCCAGGTCTGGGCTCGGTGGAGAGCTATCGCATCGAGGCGGGAGCAACAGACCTGACCCTGGCCCGCAGCGCGGCCCGCGCGCCCTATCCTGCCGTGCACGGCCGCATCCTGGCCACGGTTGATCTGGAGCGCTCGGCGCTCTATGTGCGCAGCCTGCGGCTCACTGCCTTCGGCCGTGGGATTCCCGACCGATCGCTCGAATTGAACGGCGAGCTGGACAATTTCTCCCGGCCCCGCTGGCGCGCGCGCGCGGTGGGCGATCTGGACATGCGGCTTCTCGATCCGGTGACCGGCTATCCTTTTGCGCCGGAGGGCATCGCGCACCTCGATCTTGGAGCCACTGGCCAGCCCGGCCAATTCCTCATCGATGGCGCCGTACGCGTCGACAATGGCGCCTACATCGGCACCGGCGTGAGCGAGCGGGGTGTGGGGCTCACCGCGCACGTGCGCGCCGATGCGAATCTGCTCTCAATTACCGGAATCGTCGCGCGCCTCCATCAGGGCGGCAGTATTGAAGGCACGGTCGATCTCGCGCACTGGCTGCGGCCGGCCTCGGCTAAAGCGGCTCCGCAATCGCTGCCGCGGGGCCGCCCGGCCCGCAACGCCGCAAATGCCATTGAGTTTCCGGTCGACGGGAAGGTTACCGCCGAGTTCCACGATGTCGCTCTCGACACCATTCTCGATATGGTTGGACAGCCGCCCTTCCGGCGCCTGGGCCTGGACGCCCGCGTGAACGGCCCTGCCGGGGCAACCTGGTTTAAAGGGGACTACCGAACAACAAGCGTGAGCGCGCAGCTTCGTCTCACTCCCTCGCCTGCGGCCGTTTCCGGCGAGGCGCCGGCCACCGGAGTGGTGGAAGCCACTTACACGCAGAGCGATGGGGCAGTCGCGCTGCGCCAGTTCGAATTGAACCTGCCGGCAAGCCGCCTGGAAGCGCATGGCCGGCTGGGCGCCTTCCCGATGACCAGTCCCACCGCGATCGTCGTCGATTTTGCATCCCGTAACCTGGGCGAGTTCGACACGATTTTGCGTGATTTGGGCCTGAAGCGCGGCTCCAGAGCCGGCGCGGCGGCCTTGCCCGTGGCTCTCACAGGGCAGGCGGGATTTCGCGGCACATGGAGCGGCTCGCTGCTGCGGCCCCGGCTGGCAGGCTCTCTCAAAGCCGCCGGACTGGCTCTGGAGATGCCGGCTGCCACGGATGAACCCTCGGCCCAGGCCGGTTTGCTGCGCCCCCGTTTTCTACACATGGATGCGGCCGAGGCAGACGGCAGTTACGCGCCCGAACGCATCGCCATCGATCACGGCCTGCTCCAGCGCGGCTCCCAGCGCCTGACTTTTAGCGGAACACTCGAGGCCGCGGCGGGCAGGGAACCGGTCTTCGACGGAAACTCCGTGCTCCATTTGCGCGTAGAGGCGGCCAAGGTGAATGCCGAGGAGTTGCGGCCGTTTTTCGCTGCGCAATTGCCGGGCGAGTTTCCGGTTCAGGGAGTGCTGGACGCGCGCTTCACTGCCGACGGGCCGCTCCAGGCGCCGCGCGCCTCCGGATCGGTGGAAATGGCCTCCGGCAGCCTCTACGGCGAGCCCGTGGAGCGGGTTCGTGTTCAGGGCTCGCTCGCCAATCGCTCCGTAAAAGTCGATTCATTCTCTCTTCGCGCGGCTGACGGCTCGCTCACAGGTTCAGGCGCATGGGATCCTCAATCCAGCCGTTTCGAGTTGGAGGCGCAGGGCTCGGAGATCGATTTGGCGCGCATCGAAGGTCTGGGGCGGCGGGCGGTGGCCGCCGGAGGCAGCCTCAATTTTCATCTTCGCGGATCGGGAACGGCCGCCGATCCGCGCATCGAGGGTCATGCCACCGTATCCCGTTTCGCGCTGGGCGGCGAGCGGCTCGGCACAATCGATCTCACTGCGACCACTTCCGGTCGCTCCGTCGTTTATGACGGGACCGCTCAACTGGCCGGAGCTGAAATCCGCTTGAGCGCCACTACGGCGCTCGGCAACAGCTACCAGACGCATGCCAGGTTCGATCTTTCGCGCATCGACCTCGGCGCAATTCTCAAGCTGGCTCACCTGGAGGCACTGGAGGGTGAGTCAAAGCTGGCGGGCACTGTCACTCTCGACGGGCCATTGGCCAAACCGGAAGAGCTGCGCGGCGAGGCCCGCATTGAAGAGCTGGCTGCAACTCTCGAAACGGTACACCTGAAGAGCGTTGGCGCTGCGCGCGCCACTCTGGCCGGCGGCCGCATTCAGATCGAACCGCTTCACATCACCGGTGAGGGTACAGACCTGAACGCTCAAGGCTCGCTTGCGCTCACCGGCGATCGCCGGCTCGACTTGACCGCGAGCGGCTCAGTGAACCTCAAGCTCATTCAGACCATCGATCCGGACGTGACAGCGGCCGGCGCGGCCACTTTTCAGCTCGAGGCACATGGGCCGCTTCGCGACCCCGGCCTGCGCGGACGCATCGACTTCCAGAACGGCTCGCTTTCCCTTGAAGACGTGCCCAACGGCCTGAGCCAGGTCCACGGCACGCTTGAGTTCAATCAGAATCGGTTGGAAGTTCGGTCGCTGACGGCAATGAGCGGTGGCGGCCTGCTGAGCGTGGGTGGTTACCTGGCCTATCAGGAAGGCATCTACGCCAATCTCACCGTCACCGGCACGCAGGTTCGTATCCGCTATCCTGAGGGCATCAGTTCGCTGGCCGATACCAAGCTGCGGCTTCAGGGCACGCCGGCCAACCTCGCACTGAGCGGCGACGTGCTCATCACCCGCTTCACCGCCAATCCCGACTTCGACTTTGCCGCGCTGGCGGCAGAGGTCAACTCCGTCAGGACCAAGATCACACCTCCCGACTCGCCTTCGAATCACATCCGCCTCGATGTGCACGTGATCTCCTCCTCGCAGCTCGAGTTTCAAAACGCCTTCGCCAAGCTGGGCGGCGATGTCGACCTGCGCCTGCGCGGCACCCTGGCCTCGCCCGCGCTGCTGGGCCGGGTTTCGATCACTGAAGGCAGTGCGGTGATCGCCGGAACACGCTACGAACTGGAACATGGCGACGTGACTTTCGCCAATCCGCTGCGCATCGATCCGAACATTGACCTGAGCGCCACGGCCCGCGTCGAAGAGTACGACATCAAGCTGGGCCTGCGCGGCACGCCGGAGCGTCTCGCCGTTACATACCGCAGCGATCCTCCGCTGCCCGAGGCCGACGTTGTGGCGCTGCTGGCCCTGGGCCGAACCGAGAGCCAGCAGCGGATTTATACCGAGCAGCAGGAGCAGTCGCTCTCAGGCCCCGCCACCGACGCCCTGCTGGGCGGCGCGCTGAACGCCACCGTCAGCAACCGCGTGCAAAAGCTCTTCGGCGCCGGATCGGTCAAGGTCGATCCCAATTACCTCGGCCCCTTTGGCAACTCCACTTCGCGCATCATCGTTCAGGAACGGCTGGGCCGCAACGTCACGCTCACCTATGCCACTGACGCCAACACCACCGGCCAGCAGCTGCTCCAGGCCGACGTCGCCATCAACGGCCATGTCTCGCTGGTGGTGGCGCGCGACGAGTCCGGCGTCTTTTCCATGGTCCTGAAAGCAACCCGCCGCTACCGCTGAGTCGGCCGTCGCTGACCGCTGACCCGCCTCTCCGCTTCCCGTGCCCCATCCTGCGCAAAGCGCAGGGTGGGAAACCCCATCGCTGACCCGCTGACTCGCTGGTGAACATCGCTTTTACCCTCATCCAACCCGCCACGCCCCACCCGCAACTAACTTTTTACGTCCTGACGTGTCTATGTGGGGTGAAGGCCCACCGGAATTCCCGCTGCCGGTTCGAGCTTTTTGAAAAACGGTTTTCCAACGTGGAGGTGAATCAATGATGACGAGTCGTCTTTCTTTTGCCGCAATCGCGGCGGCTGCGCTCGCTGCCGTCCTCGCAGTTCCCAACGTTTCCCGCGCGGCATCCCAGATGCCGGCCCAGGAGTCTGGCGCCATGGCATCGCAGAGCAGCGCGGCCGCCGATGCCGATGCCAAAGCGCGTCTGAACAAGAAACAGTTCGAAAATGTGAAGGTGAGCGTGGAGAACGGAATCGCCACGCTGACCGGAACCGTAGATCTCTACGAGTACAAAGTCGATGCTGCCAAGCGCGTCCAGCGTGCTTCGGGCATCATGGCCGTCCGCAACCAGATCGAGGTTGCCGGCTCGAACATGTCCGACCAGGAATTGCAGTCGAAGCTGCAGGAGAAGCTGACCTACGACCGCGTGGGCTACGGGAACGAGTTCGACGCCGTCGGGGTGAAAGTGGAGAACGGGGTTGTGACCCTTTCCGGCCACTCGCACGATTACCCGAACAAGGATTCTTACCTGGCTGTGGCGGCGACCACGCCGGGGGTCAAGGACGTGGTCGATGACATTGAGGTCGATCCTCTCTCCCCGATGGACTGGGGCATCCGCATGGCTGTGGCGCGCTCTGTTTACAGCTATCCGACGCTAAACAAGTACGCCATTGACCCGGCCAAGCCCATCCGCATCTCGGTGCAGAACGGCAACGTGGCGCTTTACGGCACGGTGGATTCGCAGGCCGACAAGGATGCCGCCTATCTTCGCGCCAGCACGGTTCCCAACGTATTCAGCGTGAAGAACTATTTGCAAGTCGCCGGCCAGCCCAGCGAGAAACGGTAGTTGAAGCCCATATAAGCGCCCTGACGCGCAGTACGACGTCCGCAATCCAACGGCCCCGATCGCTTCGGGGCCGTTTTCATTTCTGCGGGCAAAATGCAGGGACACTGCGGCCCAGGAAACTTTTTCGCGCCCCGATCCCGTAGAATCTTATGCCATCGGTTCATTTCGCGCCTGGCGTGCGTTCGAATTGAAAGGAGACCTTGTGCAGCCCGAACCTCCGCCCGTGCCGAACCAGGATTTGCCGCCGGAAAGCGAAATTGCTCCGGAGCGCGTTTCTCAATTCGCTCCCGAGTTCAAAGGGATTCCCCGCCGTGGATTGCGCTGGATCTTCATCGGTCCCGGCGGCCTGCGCGCCGGCTGGTCGGTCGTGATCTTCCGGGCCGTATGGTACCTGGCAATCGTTATCACGGGCGGAGCTTTCTTCGGGCTTCATCTCATCACCGAAAAACCGAAGTTCACCGCTTCGGCAACCATCTTTCAGGAACTGGTGGTAGTGATCGGAATGCTGGCCGGGGCGGCCGTAGTGGCTCTCCTTGAAGGTCGAAAGATTCTGGACTTCAACCTGCGGGGGCCGCGGCGCATTCCGCACTTCCTCAGCGGCCTTGTGGCGGGTTTCCTGGCGTTTTCTCTGCTCATGGGAATCCTCGCGCTGGACGGATGGACGCGCTTCGGCCCGGTGGCGCTCTCCGGAGCCGCCATCTTCCGCTTCGGAGCGCTGTGGGGCTGTGCATTTCTGCTGGTGGGCTGCTACGAGGAGGGCACCTTCCGCTGCTATCTGCAGTTCACACTCACCCGCGGCCTCAATTTCTGGTGGGCGCTGGCCGCGGTCGCGGCCATATGCGCCTGGCCGACGCTCACCGGCAAGGGCAACGGTATCTGGGGCGTGCTGGTCATTGCGTTGCTGGGACTGGCGCCATGCCTCTGGCTCCACATGAACCGCGCGCCTGGCAGCGGGTTCTGGCAGGCTGCCTGGGTCACCTCCACGCTTTTCGGTCTGTTTCACACCGGCAATGGCGGCGAAAACTGGGTTGGCATCTTCCAGGCTGCAGCCATCGGCTTTGTCTTCTGCGTCAGCGTGCGGGTCACCGGCTCAGCCTGGTGGGCCATCGGCGCCCACGCCGCCTGGGACTGGTCCGAAACCTACTTTTACGGCGCCACCGACAGCGGCCTGGCGGCCTCGGGCCACTTCCTCACGACCACGCCCGCGGGCAACGTGTTGTGGAGCGGCGGCGCGGCCGGCCCTGAAGGCAGCGCGCTGGCCACGCTTGTGATTCTGCTGCTGCTCGTGTTTCTGGTGGTCGGCTATGGACGCAGGCAGCCAATGGCTGAGCCGGCCTCCATACAGAGAGTGAGTTGAAAGCCCATGCGACTGTGGCTCAATCGATCGAGCGATGTTTCGCTGCATGAGCAGTTGATCACGCAGGTCGTGCTTGGCATTCTCTGCCGCCAGATGCTGCCCGGCCACCGACTCCCCAGCACGCGCGAGTTGGCCCGCCGTTTCGGCATTCATCCCAACACGGCCAGCTCTGCCTACCGCCAGCTTGAAGAGGAAGGCTGGCTGGAAGAGCGCCACGGCAGCGGTGTATTCGTGGCTCGTGCGCGTCCAGCCGCGCCGCTCACCCCCGAGCTGGCTGTCGACCGACTCATCGCCGAAATGGCAGCCAAAGCCCGCAAGGCAGGCGCGGCGGAGTGGCTTGTGCGGAGCCGGATGCGACGGTGGCTCTTGAGCGAACCTCCGGCGCGGTGGCTGCTGATTGAGCCTGACGCCGAGCTGCGCCGCATCGTGATCTTCGAAATGGAACCGGAACTGGCGCTGCCCGTGGAAGGCTGCTCCTTTGACGACTGCGCAGCCGCGGCAAAGCTGGAGCGCTCGCTGCCCGTGGTCTTGCCCAGCAAGGCCGCAGCGGTGCGCGGCCTGCTGCCCGCCGGAATGGAGCTGACCGTCCTCGACGTCAATCCGGTTGCCAGCGCCCTTGAGATGCATCTCGAAAAGTACCTGCCCGAACATGCCGGCGATCTGGTGGGCATCGCCTCGCGCTGGGGCGAATTCCAGCGCATCGCGCGCACCATGATTGTCGCCGCCGGCCTGTCCCCGGAGAATCTGCTGATTTGCGATGCAACCCACCCCGGCTGGAAGCGCGGCCTGGAGTCGGCCTCGGCCGTCATTTGCGACGCTGCGCTGGCTGGCGAGCTGCCCAGGGGCTGCTTCCCGCTCGTCTTCCGGCTGCTTGGCGAGGCCTCGATTGCGAAGCTCCGGGAGGTCGAAGCGGGGTTATCGGATCAGCCTGGAGTTTCGCCGTCGGGGACCTAGCCCTCCGCCGCTCCTCGGTTGTGACAGTCACGAAAGTGTCCTGATCCGCCATGCAGCGAGACATTGCCCTGGTTAGCATCGGTGGGCATGAAGCAGATTTTCATTCTCCTGATCGCAATGGTGCTGATGCCCGCCGCCCGGCCGCAGGCGCTGCCCGGACAGCCCCAGCCCGCGCCGGCTGCAGATTCCGGTTGGACCCGCGTCGAAAGCCTGGCGCGCCGCGATGCTCTCGAAGTGAAGAAGTCAGATGGCCATACAGCCTATTGCGCCTTTGCGGGCGCGACGGACAACGCTCTCTTCTGCGACAACCGTAGCCCCTTCCGCGCGGGCGAGTACAGCCTCGATCGCGGAGACGTCAAGCGAATCCGCATGGCCCGTACGCCGGCGCGCGTCAACAAAATCGTCGGCGTAACCGCGGCCCTCGGCTTTGTGGCCGGCCTGGCCCTTCCTGAAACGAATGGAACACCGCGAATTGTCGGTGGCGTTATGGGCGGCCTGGGGGGAATACTCGCGGGCTGCGTGATCTCCGTTCCGGCAATCTTCGTCCCTGGGAAGCTGGTCTATCGCCAACCGGGCAATACCCGTCGCAGCGTCCCTGCGCAGTCCCCAGGTCAGTGAGGCCGTTATGATTCGCAGATATCTCCAATCCGCGCTTTGCGTTTGCATTTCACCACTGCTGGTGGCACAGCAGCCCAGGCAAGCCGCCTCGCCCTCCAACAATGCACAATTTGCTCCCGCCGAGCAACAGGCAGCCGATGTGTCGCAATCGAGCGTCGTCGCCGAGCGCACTCTGGCCATCAAAAATGCCCGGACGATTCACATCAACTCTGGGACGCAGTTTCTGACCGTCAGCACCCTGGAGCGGGCTCTGATGAAACAGAAGACCTGGGATCAGCTGGGCCTGAACATCGTCGGCAATGGGTCCTATGCCGATCTCGAAATCGAGGTCCACAGACTCGTCTTCACTCATATCCACACCTACGTCCTCACGGACAAGCGCACAGGCATCGTTCTCGCCTCGGGCAGGGTCAGGGCCTTCGACGGGGTCGTTGCCTCGGGCCCCATGGCCGAGCAGATTGTGAAGATACTTTCCGCGCCCCGGCTCGCGGCGCGGGCGGCGGGTGCTGGTCGCGGGTTGTGAACGCGCGCAGAACGGTTGAAAGAGGAATCGCTATGATCCGCAAGATCGTGCAATCCGTGATTTGCATTTGCCTTTCCCCGCTACTCGTCGCGCAACAGGTAGCCCAACAAGCGGAAAAACAAGCCCCCGGGTCAGCAGCCCCCGGGCCCGCGACTGCTTCTTCAGGGGCTTCCTCGGGATTCATTACCGTGACGAAGGCTACCGGGATCGAGGTTGTCGCGATTGACCCCGTTTCATCGGCGACGGCAGCCGTGGGGTCGAAGATCAGGTTTCGCGTGAACAAGAATGTCGTCGTTCAGAACGTACCGGTGTTTCGCGCCGGGACGCTTCTCACTGGAACGATACAGAAAGTGACGAAGGGATCGAAAAAGCGCCACAGGAATGGCAAAGTCACGGTGCGAATGGACAGTCTTATTCTCCGCAGTGGCCAGAACATTCGCTTCACGGGGTCATCGCCCTCACAGCAGCTCGAGCGGAATCTCCAACGGAAGGAAGAGCGCAAGTCAACGACGAAAATTCTGCTGTTGTTTCCGTTATGGGCGCCCATGCTTCCTCTTCTTGCTTTAATGGCAATCGGCATGTGGGGCGAGGGAGGCAAGCCCGATGGAGACGAATTGGTACTGGAGCCATGTTTCCGCGTATGGGTTTATACGTCGGCCGCGATAACGATTCCGCTGGGTGGTCTACCCATTCGAAACACGTCGCTGGAAGAGGAAGACACAGATGCATGCCCATCATCCTGGGACATCCGTACAAACCCGGAATATGATCTTTTTCTGATTCAGTAGACCGCATGCATTGATTCGCTTCTGTCACAATCGGTGAGCATCTGCCGGCGTTATCCTTGTAGCTAACCGATGCCTGACGCGACTCCATCTCTCCCACAGCTTACGCAAGCCTCTCCCTTTCGAGCCTTCCCACCCCCGCCGCTGGCTGCTGCGCCTGCTTTGGACGGCCTGCGCGCTGGCGGTGCTGCTTCTCGTTGCGGGGGGAACATTTGTCCTGTGGCTGCGCTCGGCCGCGCGCGCCGCACTGCCGCAACTGGACGGCAGCGCGCATCTGGCCGGCCTTTCCGCGCCGGTAGCCGTGCGCCGCGACGCCCACGGCGTTCCCCACATCGAGGCCGCTTCCGAGGACGATCTCTTCGTCGCGCAGGGCTACGTAACGGCCCAGGATCGCCTGTGGCAGATGGACGCGCTGCGGCGCAATGCCCAGGGCGATCTGGCTGAAATTCTTGGTCCCTCGCTGGTCAAGCACGACAAGACGCAGCGGGTGCTCCAGATTCGCCGCACCGCCGAGCGCGTATACGCACATTCTGACCCCACCGACCGCGCCCGCTTCGACGATTACGCCCGCGGAGTGAATCTCTATATCGCCGAATCCGAGAGCCGGAACGCGCTGCCCGTTGAATTCAAGCTGCTCCACTATCAGCCGCGGCCGTGGACCGGCGTGGACTCGGTGAGCGTGGGTCTGATGATGGTCGAGACGCTCGATACGCACATCGTCACGAAGCTCTCGCGGGAGCGCATCCGAGCCAAGCTCGGGAATGAAAAGCTTGAGAGCGACCTCTATCCCGTGGGATCGTGGCGTGACCGCCCGCCCACCGGCATTGACCCGGACCTGACCGCGCCCCAGCCCGCGCCGGCGCCAAAAGCCCGCAAGAACAAGAACGACGACGATGAAGACGAGGAGGACGACGACAACACGGAGGTGCTGGCCACACCTGCGCAGCCTGCTGTTCCGGGGTTCGTGCCGGCAAACGAGCAACAGGGGCTAAAGCCCTCTGCTCATTCCCGACCGGTTGCGGCCCGACTCAAGTCAGGCCCTGATACAAAGACTCAAAAGAAAAACCCTGGCCAGACCACCAACATGGGTGCCCCCAATCAGACCACCAACATGGGTGCCCCCGGTCCCTCGCATTTGGGGACCGGGGAGAGCACCACAGATAGCGAACTCGATCAGATCACGGAAGCGCTCGGCCAAGTCTCCTGCGAGGACTGCGGTTACGGCTCAAACAACTGGGTCGTCGCCGGCCGCCACACGGCAACCGGAAAGCCGCTGCTTGCGAATGACATGCACCTGGAGCTCACCGAGCCGGACACATGGTACATCGCCGATCTGCGCGCGCCCGGCTATCACGCTGCCGGCGTTACGCTGCCCGGAATGCCCTACGTCATCGCCGGCCACAACGAGCACGTGGCCTGGGGATTCACAGCGCTGCTGGGCGACGTGCAGGACCTCTACGTGGAAAAGCTCGATGGCCATGGGCGCTACGAAGGCAATGACGGCCAGTGGCACGCGCTCACTACGGATCCTGAGACGATTCACGTGCGCTGGGGCCGCGATGTGACCGTGAATGTCGAGTCTACAGATCACGGCCCGCTGCTGAATCCGCTGATGACGAACGAGAGCCGGGCCATCGCGCTCAAGTGGACGCTCTACGACCCGCAGCTCCATTCATTGCCGCTTTACGCGATGAACACCGCCTCGAACTGGATGGAGTTTTCGGGGGCTCTGGCCCAGTGGTGCTGGCCTACGCAGAATGTGGTCTACTCTGACGACCAGGGGCACATCGGCTATCACGCGGTGGGGAAGGTGCCGATCCCATTTCTCGGAAATGAAATCCCATTTCGTCATGAATTTCTCAATACACGCGTAGGAACAAACGAGTGGGCAGATCCCAGTCTTGTTCCAGGGACCTATCTTCCGTTCGATCTGATGCCTCACGCCTTCGACCCGCCATCAGGCTTCCTCGCAACTGCAAATTCGCGCGTTACGGCCGATGATGCTTCTATACGGCTGACACTTGACTGGATCGACCCCTACCGCGTGGAGCGCATCTACAAAATGCTCGACGGGCGCGACCAACTGACTCCCGCAAAGATGCTGGCCACGCAGACTGACGTCTACAGCGAGGTCGATCAGGAGATGGGCCAGCGCTTCGCTTACGCCATCGATCAGACCAAGGGGCCCAAAGGCAGCGGCGATCCGCAACTGCGCCAGGCCGCCGACCTGCTGCGAAACTGGGACGGCAAGCTTACAACGGGCTCCGCCGCGGCCTCGGTGGTGACCCGCGCCCGCGCCGCGCTGTGGCCGCTGATTCTGGAGCCGAAGCTGGGCAAGCTGGCCGCAGACTACCACTGGGGTGAGCGCGACTTTGCCGAGGAAGAGATCGTGATGCACGCGAAACCGGAGTGGCTGCCGATGGGTTACGCCGACTGGAACGCGCTGCTGGCCGAGGCCGTGCGGCGCGGCATTGAGGAGGGCAACGCCCCGGCCAACGTGGCGCGCTGGAACTACGGCAGCTGGCACACGATCGAAATCGAGCACCCGCTCACCCGCTTCCTGCCGTTCCTGAAGCGCGTTGCAGGAACCGGGACGCAGCCCATCGGCGGCGACGGCACAACCGTGGAGCAGATCGGCAACGACGTTGGCCCCTCGCAGCGCTTCACCATGGACTGGAACAACATCGACGGCTCGACCGAAAACATCGTTCTCGGCGAGAGCGGAAACCCGCTGAGCCCTTACTTCCGCGATCAATGGAAGGACTGGTACAACGGAACCACGTTTGCGCTGCCTTTCAGCGCGGCAGCGGTTGAGGTCCAGAAGAGGCATACGCTCGTATTGCTGCCGTGAAAGAGCAGGGAATAGGGAATAGGGAACAGGGAGCAGGGACTAAGCGCGGTGGACCGCCGGCTTCCTAGCCGGCTGTATTGCGGGTATCCTTACCCGCAGACGAATCGTTCGGGAGCACGGATGACTGCGGTGAACGGCGGGAAGCAAGGCTGGAAGCGGTTTCGAGGGCCTGCGGTGATTCTGCTGGCCGCGGCCGTGGCCGTTACGCCGCAACTCCTCCGCGGCCCCTCCTGCGGGCACGATTTCGATTTCCATCTCGTTAACTGGCTCGACTGCCTGAATAGCTGGAAGCACGGCATCGTGTTACCCGCGCTGGGCGCCGAGCCCCAGCTACGGAGCCGGTGAGCCCCGATTTATCTTTTATCCTCCGCTGACATGGATGCTGGGCGCGGCGCTGGGAGCCGTGCTGCCGTGGGTGCTCGTTCCTGCGGCAATGCTCTTTCTCTTCCTGGCCCTCACGGGTCTGGCCACGCGGGCGCTGGCACTGGAAGCGCTTGAAGAGGGAGCCGCCACGCTCGCCGGCTGCGCCGCCATCTTTTCCGGCTACGTGCTCTTCAACGCCTACGAGCGCTCGGCATTCGGCGAGATGACGGCCGGGTTCTGGATGCCGCTGCTGCTGCTTTACGCGCTGCGCGACCGCGCCCAAGGGGATGGGCTCCCGAAGGCTGAACTATGGACGCGCGCATGCACGTCCGCCCTGCCGCTTGCGCTGGTCATCGCCGGGGCGTGGCTCTCGAATCCGCCGGTTGGGATCATGGCCGTCTATCTCCTCGCGGCGGTGGCGCTGGTTTCGGGGCTTGCTCGGCATTCGTGGGCGCCACCGGTGCGCGCGGCCATTGCTATTGCTCTCGGCACCGGGGCGGCAATGTTTTTCCTGCTGCCCGCAAAACTTGAATCCCGTTGGGTCAACCCCCAGGGAATTCTGGACGATCCCGGCGAGCGGATCGAGGACAACTGGCTCTTTGCGCGCCACGCCGATGCCTCGCTTGCCCTGCACGATGTGGAATTGCACAAAGTCTCCATCATCGCGGTCGCAATGCTCGTGATCGCCATCGTGGGACTCGTCGTGAGCTGGCGGCGGGGCCAGCTGGAACAAGGCCGCTGGTGGATTCCGCTGGCGCTGATCCCTTTCGCGGTCCTCTTTCTGTTGCTGCCTGTTTCTCTTCCGGTCTGGAACGGATTGCCCTACCTGAGGCTGCTGCAGTTTCCCTGGCGCTGGCTGGCGGTGCTGAATTCGCCCATGGCGCTCTTTTTGGCCGCAGCGGTCTGGAGTGAGGGGCGGCGCTGGCGTCGAACGGTGGCAGCCGTCTGCGCTGCTGCTTTTTTGTGCGCTGCCATTTTCGCCGGACTGGTCTACTACCAGCCCTGCGACGAAGAAGACTCTGTTGCCGGCAGGGTGGCCGCCTACCGCGCCGGAACGGGCTTTGAGGGCTACGGCGAGTACGAGCCGCCGGGAACCGACGACGAGCTGATTGCCCAAGGCCTGCCCGATGCCTGCCTGACCGCGGATTCCAACGCCGTTTTAGGCAAGACGGGAGACGATGAAACGCTGGCGTGGAGCCCCGCCGAGGGATCCTGCATCGCCACCTTTCGCTGGCAGAGCGCCGAGCCGGAGCGAATGCGCCTTGCGGCCACGATGCCTCGCGCGGGTTTTCTTATTCTTCGGCTGGGCAGTTATCCGGCCTGGCAAGTGCGGCTGAACGGCGCGCTCGTTGCTTCCCTGCCGCAGCGCGAAGACGGCCTTATCGCTGTTCCAGTGCAGGCAGAACCGGTCGATCTTGATGTCGATTGGGGCTCCGAACCAGGCCTTGCGGCCGGCCGCTGGTTGAGCCTGCTTTCGGTGTTGTTGCTTGCCGTTCTCGCCTTATTGAATCGAAGGCTCAGCCGCGCTCGTTTATCATGAAGCCAATGCAAGCCGATGTGAAGAACCTGCGCAATGAGGCCACCCAGCGGACCGACCGTGCGCTCGAAGAGTTGATCCCGACGGTCGAAACAGTTCCTGCGTCGATTCACGGCGCCATGCGCCACTCCCTCTTTGCCGGCGGCAAGCGGCTGCGTCCGCTGCTGGCCTACGAAGCCGCTGTCACCATTGCCGGCGAGCTTCCGCCCGGCATCGAGCGCCTGGGTGCGGCCATCGAGATGCTCCACACCTACTCACTGATCCACGACGACCTGCCGGCTTTGGACAACGACGATCTGCGCCGAGGCAAGCCCACCTGCCACAAGGCCTTTGGCGAAGCCATTGCCATCCTGGCCGGCGACGCGCTGCAGACGCGCGCCTTCGAAGTGCTGGCCGGCCTCGATTGCCCGCCCGCCGCCGTCGTTCAGATCATCGCCCTCATCTCGAACGCCGTCGGCACCGTAGAGGGCATGATCGGCGGCCAGGTGCTGGACCTCGAAGGCGAGCACAAGAAACCCACTCCCGAGCTGGTCCGGGCCATTCACCGGGCCAAAACCGGCGCGCTCATCCGCGTGAGCGTGGTCTCGGGCGGGGTCTATGCCGGCGCCAACGCCGAGGATGCTGCCCGGCTCACGCGCTTCGGAACCAGGGCGGGACTCGCCTTCCAGATCGTCGACGACATCCTTGACGTGACCGCCGACTCGGCGCAACTGGGCAAGACCGCGGGCAAGGATCAGGCCACGGAGAAGGCCACCTGGCCGGCCGTCTACGGCCTTGAACAAAGCCGCCGGGATGCGGCAACCCTCATAGAGGAAGCCTTCGCCGAGCTTGCCCCTTACGGCAGCCGTGCCGACAGCCTGAAGGCTGTGGCGCGCTTCCTCGTGGAGCGGAAGAATTAGGTGTAATTGACCAGGGCGCGGACTAGGAAGTCCGCGCTACAGCCGGCCGGGAGGCCGGCGGTACAAGGCGCTACCGGGTGAAAATCCTGTGCAGCTTCTCCCGCTGGGAAGAAACATCGTTGAGTGCGCTCTGCACGCGTCCCAGGAAATCCTGCAAGTCTGTCAGGTAGCCGGGGAGCGCATTCCACAATCGGAGCATGTCCTCCTGCTGGTCCGCCATGGCCAGCGCGGTGCCGGCGGCGGCTACCACCAGGCCGACGCGCTTTTGGCCGCACGCCACGAGCGCTCCGCCGGCGGCAAGAGTACCGGCCGCCACCATACTCATCAGGTTGCAGGATTCGGCAGGCCACGGGGCTGCCTCGGCATTGGCTGGCCTGGAAAGCGGAACCACTACCATCGTTTCTCCTTCTTCTCCTGCCGCTCAAGCCGGCGCGGAAGAACATGTCTGCTAAAGAGTATCGCTCAAAAAACAATATGCGAATACGCTGTGCAAAAGAGCGCGTTTTCGCACTCCGCCAAAAATGCACCACACCAGGCTGATTGCCTCTTGCAAAGAGGAAATTCGGCGACGAGCTCCAACCAGCACTGCGTATGTCTCAGTCCAGATCGAACTCGCGCAGTGGCTTCACGTCCTGCGGCCCTTCCTTGGCCTTGCGCAGCGCCTCGGCAAACTTCTTCTCCAGCAGGTCGGCCTTGTTCTTTTCCGCGTCCACGCTTTGGCGGAAGATCGACTCCTTGCGCTCCTCATGCTCGCGCATGGCCTTGGCGGCTGCTTCCATGTCTTCGAACATGCGCTTGCGCGGCGCCGGCGTGTGGCTGACCACCAGTCCCGTGGCAGCATCGATTTTCAGCATGGCCCCGCAGTCCGGGCAGGCCACCTCAAAGATTTTTTCTTTTGCTTTCGCCATGCTGGAGATTGTAGGTGCTTAAGGGCGGTTTAGGAAATAGAGCGGGGCCGCAAACCGTGGCTTGTGCGAATCAGGCCCTAACCTGAGTGCCCCAGGTCTCGTCCGCCGCGGCGGAGAGACCTGGGAGGCCACAAAACTCAATCCGTTGCCTGCGCCGCCCTGAACCCTCTTAACCCAGGAACGCCGCAATCGCATCCACGACCGTCTGCTGCTCATCTTCCCGCAGCTCCGGGAAGATCGGCAGCGCCAGAACCTCGCGGGCCGCGCGCTCGGCCTCAGGGAAATCGCCTTCCTTGTAGCCCAGTTCCGCGAGCGCCTTTTGCAAATGCAGCGGGACGGGATAGTAAATCTCGCTGCCGATCTGCCGCGCCGTCAGGAACTCGCGCAGCTCGTCGCGCCGCTTTGCCCGGATCACGTACTGGTGCCAGACGTGACGGCCTCCGGGCAGTTCGCTGGGCAGGACGATGCCCAGCGCGGGATAAGGCCCCGGCTCGGCCAGCCCCGCTTTGGCAAACAGTTCCCCGTAGCGGGAGGCCACGGCCCTGCGCGCCTCGTTCCAGCCGTCAATGTAGCGGAGCTTGACCCGGAGAATGGCGGCCTGAAAGCCGTCCATGCGCGCATTCCAGCCCAGCTCGTCGTGGAAGTAGCGGCGGCGCATGCCGTGCTGGCGCAGCATTCTCACCCGCTCGGCAATCGTCTCGTTCCCGGTTGTCACCAGGCCCGCATCTCCCGCCGCGCTCAGGTTTTTGGTGGGATAAAAGCTGAAAGCCGCGGCGTCGCCCAGCGCGCCTGCCTTCACGCCCTGCCACTGGGCGCCCCAGGCCTGCGCGGCGTCCTCGACCACCACAAGCCCCCGCCCCTTCGCGTACTCTGCGGCCGAGCACTGGCCGAAAAGATGCACAGGCAGGATGGCGCGCGCGCCTGTTCCGCGCGGGCTGTCGAGGACCGCCTCGACGGCCAGCCGGGAAAGAAGAAAGTTCGACGGCTCGATATCGGCCAGCACGGGCCTCATGCCGGCGCGCAAAATCGCGCTCACCGAGGCAAAAAAGCTGAAAGGCGTGGTGACTACCGCCGCGCCGGCGTCGATTCCGGCCGCGGCAAGCGCCAGCCAGAGGGCGTCGGTGCCCGAACTGCAGCCCACTGCATGGGCCACGCCGAGATGAGCCGCAGCAGCCTGCTCAAAAGCTCGAACCTCCTCGCCGAGGATGAACTGCTGCGACTCGAGCACGCCACCCAGGGCTTCCAGAAGTTCCTGCTGGAGGGGCTGATACTGGCGTCTCAAGTCCAGCAAGGGAACTGGCTGAGCCGAGGAAATGCAACTCTTTCGGGAGATTTCTTCCACCGCTCCATCTTAACAATCGGCGGCGCGTCTGCCGCCGTGCCCTTTTACAAGGCCTTTTCGCGAGGGAAGCGAGTGACAGGGGCTGAAGCCCGCCCTTCTTTTTTCAGCCGTTTGCGGCCCGGCTGAAGCCGTGCCCTTTTACAAGACCTTCGCGACTGCACTTTACTCCGGGTCAGGTGAGACTTTCGGTTGTCTCGCACAAGCCTTTGTTTTCACCGCGCCTGGAACGTTTGGCCCCGCCGCTGTTGCAATAGAGCGGAATTCTCTATACTGTGGTCACATTGCGGATTCATCAGTTTCCGGGGATTCCGGACCCTCAATCCGCGAAATCTGTCTCCGCAAGGAGCAGTGTTCGACAAAAAAATAAAAAAACAGCAGGAGATCGGCACATGGAAAACAAGCCGGCACAAAACATTCAGGATACTTTTCTGAACACGGTTCGCAAGGACAAGACCCCCATTACCATTTACCTTGTGAGCGGCGTCAAGCTTACCGGAAAGATCCGATCTTTCGATAAATACTCGGTGCTGCTGGAGAACAACAGCCAGGAGCAGTTGATTTTCAAACACGCTATCTCGACCGTGGTAAGCAACCGCTCGGTGATGCATTCCGCCGAACACAGGCCCGCAGTCGCCAGCGGCATAGGGCCGTCTCCGGTTCCCATGCAGGCTGTGCCGGCTTCGAGCGCGGAAGAGCGTTAACGGGGAGCGGCCTGCATTGACAGGCGAACAGAGCCGGGCTGGCGGCAAGCAGATCCGAACCGGAGTCTCAATCGCCCGGGCGGGCGGTGAGCGCGCTGGTTCCTGGGGGCCGGGGGAAGGCGACGCACGCTTTCAGCCGGCGCTGGAACGCGCAGTTCTCGTTAGTGTCGAGTTCAATGCCGCTGCGCGTGGCGTCCCAAAAGAAATGGCGGGCGCGCGGAGGGCGGCTGTGTGCGCTGAAGAGCGCATGCAGGCGGAAGTCGCGGGCGAGCCGCCGCCATCTTCGCTTGTTGCCCCGGCGCAAATGGCGCCTTCAAACCGGCGAATTGGTCAGCCTGGGCTCAGTACCGAAGAATCGCTCGATGAATTTCGCGACCTGGTCACCAGCGCGGGCGCCACGGTGGCTGCGGAGCTCTTGCAGCGCCGTCCGCATCCTGACCCCGCCACGCTCATCGGATCGGGCAAGGTTGAAGAGATCGCCGCCGTGGCGGCCTCGGCGGGGGCCGATCTTGTGCTCTTCGACCACGATCTGACGCCGACTCAACTGCGCAACCTGGGAGACGCGTTGCCCTGCCGCGTGCTGGACCGCACCCAGCTCATTCTGGACATCTTTGCCCGCCACGCCCGCACGCGCGAGGGCCAGTTGCAGGTGGAATTGGCGCAGCTTGAATACCTGCTGCCGCGGCTCACCGGGCGAGGCAAATCCATGTCGCAACTGGGCGGCGGAATCGGAACGCGCGGCCCTGGAGAAACTCAGCTCGAAACCGACCGGCGCCGCATCCAGCGCCGCATTGACCAGCTCAAGCGCGATCTGGAGGCTGTGCGCCGCGTGCGCCGTGAGCAGCGCAAGCGCCGCGAGGCCGATCCCGTGCCCACAGTGGCCCTGGTGGGCTACACCAATGCCGGCAAAAGCACGCTCTTCAACGCGCTCACCGGCGCGCAGGTGCTTTCCTCGGCGCGCATGTTCGCCACGCTCGATCCAAAACTCAAACCCATCGAGCTGCCCAGCCGCCGCCGCGCCCTCGTTTCCGATACCGTCGGATTTATCCGCAACCTGCCTCACACGCTGGTCACCAGCTTCCGCGCCACCCTCGAGGAGGTTGAGCAGGCTGAGGTTCTGGTGCACGTCCGCGACGCCGCATCCACCTATGGCGAGGAGCAGAAGGCGCAGGTCGAGCGGGTTCTGGGCGAGCTTGAATCGCTTTCCAAGCCCCGCATCGAGGTACTGAACAAAATTGACCTGCTTCCGGCCGGGGAACGCGAAGCTCTGCTGTCTCGCTCCAGCCCGAAGGGCGAAAGCGTGGTCGCGCTCTCGGCAATTCAAGGCGAGGGTCTCGACGCGCTGCTGGCCGCCATCGACGCGGCTCTTTGCTCCGATCCGGTCATCGAAGCCGAGCTTGTGGTTCCGCAGCGCGAGGGCGCCGCTCTGGCGGAGATCGAAGCCGGAACGATCGTGCAGGCCCGCGAGTACGAAGGCAATCTTGTTCGCTTGAAGGTGAGCGGCCCAGCGTCGCTCGTAGGCCGGCTAAGACGTTTCCGCCGGCAGCCTCAGTGAGCCCCCCTGCTGGCCCAGGGAATTGGCGAATGCCGGAATCGGGAAGAACTGCCTGGACCGTTTTCCATCCTTGTACATCTCTCTTGTGAGGACGCCGTCCTTTACGGAGAGTTCACGCACTTCCGGTATTCTCGAGGCAGTCCCGATTCGTGGACCGGCGTTTCCCCGCGGTTGCTTGTCCGTACGAACCGATTAGAGGAAGTTCGATGAATCCAGCCAAACTCTCTTCTGCCCCGTCCATCACCGCGCTCGCCAGCCGCGAAGTCTACCGCAACCACTGGATGCGAGTTCGCGAAGACGACATTCTGCGTTCCAATGGCCAGAAAGGCATCTATGGAGTCGTAGAGAAGGAAGATTCCGCCATTATCCTGCCCCTGGACGGCGACCGCATCTGGATGATCGAGCAGTTCCGCTACCCCATCGGCGAGCGCGCCCTGGAACTGCCCCAGGGGGGCTGGGAGATGGAAGTCGACAATCCCGAGGAACTGGCCCGCGGCGAACTGCGGGAGGAGATGGGCCTGGAAGCGGCCGAGATGACCCAGCTCGGCACTCTCTGGATCGCCTACGGTTTTACACGCCAGCGGCAGCACGTCTTTCTCGCCACCGGGCTGAAGCAGGCCACGAATGAGCCCGACGCCGAAGAACACGATCTGGTTGTGCGCTCATTTTCAATCGAAGAATTCGAGCAGATGATGCTCGACGGCGAGATCCGCGACAACTGCACGGTCGCCGCCTGGGGGCTGTACCGGATGTGGAAAGAGCGGCAAGGGGATCGATAACGAGCGATTAGCGAGAAGCCTGTGCGCCAGCAGCCTTTCCGGCCGCAATGCAAAGCAGCCGGAAGGGGCGCGCCTTGAACAGGTCCGGCGAGCCCGTCTGGCGAGCGATTTTCGGAATTGCCCGCAAGACCGCGCGGTAGGTCATCATCATTGCGGGCACGGACAAACGGCGATGAGAAACTCGCCGCACAAAGGCATTGCCGAGTTCACGCATCACACCCTCTGTCGCCCTATCGTGAATATGCGGATCGATCCCACTGAGATCGCTAAGCGATTTCGCCAATCGGCGATTCACTGCCTCGAAAACGAACGACTTCCGTTTTGCGCGATCTATCCGTTCGATTGCCATTGCTAGGCCAAGTTCGAACGGCATGTTAAAGCGGGGGGTTCGAGGCGGTGGGCCATCCAGCTTCACCCACGATAGATCGTGGATCGAGTAGCGACAGCTCTGAATGAGAGTAATGATCTTGTCAAGCCGGTTATCCGCTCCTGAAATCTCCAGCGTGGCGCGGGGCTGCAAGCCGAGATGCACGAGCCCTGAGATATATGCGAGATAAAGGTGGGGAAACTTCTCATCGTAGGGGATGTTGAGAAAGACGGCGTTGAATGCGACTTCAGGCGGTCTTGCGCGCACGGCCGTTAGTCTTTCTCGCGGAAGTCCTCGCTTCAAAAAGCGACGCCCGGATGCCGGTCCTTGTACTCGTCCTCGCGGACGACCGCTTCTTCGCCGAGGCCGTTCTGGTTTTGGCCTCATGATTTGTGAATAGTCCATCCACAAACTTCCGGTCGGACTTGGAGAGACCATAGAAGTCGGCCATCTCTTGCCAGGTCGGGATCGGGTTCGTGAGGACGACAGGACGATTCATAACACTTCCAGAATACTACGATTTGACCTGGCAGGCGTCAAAAACCGGCTCGCCAGCCTCCAACTAACCCGATTGCCCCTTACGGCCTCTCCGCCATGGGGATGTACTTGGCCGGGTAGGCCGGGCCGATGTATTCGGCGCGGGGGCGGATGAGGCGGTTGTCGTCCAGTTGCTCGATCACGTGGGCCGCCCAGCCTGCGATGCGGCTGATGACGAAGACAGGAGTGTAGAGGTCGACGTCGATGCCCAGCGTGGCGTAGGTCGAGGCCGAGTAAAAGTCCACGTTGGCGTTGAGCTTCTTTTCCTCGTTGATGTAAAGCTCGATGGCTCGCGACATCTCGTACCACTTGGGATTGCCGGAATCGCGGCCCAGTTGCTCGCTCATGCGCCGCAGATGGGTGGCGCGCGGGTCCTCGGTCTTGTAAACGCGGTGACCGAAGCCGGAGATCTTCTTCCGCGCGGCCAGCGTGTTCTTGACGTATTCCACCGGGTCGGCCCCTTCCTTGTCGATGGCGATCAGCAGCCGCATCACGCCCTCGTTGGCGCCTCCGTGCAGCGGGCCTTTCAGCGCCCCAATGGCCCCGGTAACGGCCGAGTGCATGTCCGACAGGGTGGCTGCGATCACGCGCGCCGCGAAAGTAGACGCGTTCAGCTCGTGATCGGCGTGCAGCACCATGGCCATGTCCATGGTCTTGATGGCGGTCTCCGTAGGTCTTTTGCCCGTCAGCATCCACAGGAAATTCGCAGAGTGGCCCAGCGAGCGGTCCGGCGGAACGATCCTTCTGCCCTTGCGGATGCGGTCGTAGATGGCCACCAGCATGGCCACCTGCGCGGTCAGCTTGAAGGCCTTGCGCACGTTGGCGTCGTGCGAGTTGTCGCTTTCGTCGGCGTCGTAGAAGCTTAGCGCCGAAACGGCAGTGCGCAGCGCCTCCATCGGCGAAGCGTCGATGGGAAAGGTGCGCATCAGGTCGATGATGCGCTGATCCAGCGTCCGGGCCAGCGTCAGTTGCGCTGTGAACCAGCGCAGCGCCAGCTCATTGGGCAGGAAGCCATTCCACAGCAGGTAGGTGGTCTCTTCAAAGGTGGAGTGCTCAGCGAGTTCGTGGATATCGATGCCGCGGTACGAGAGTACGCCCGCGTCTCCGTCGATCCAGCAGACGCCCGAGTTCGCAGCGACGACCCCTTCCAGTCCTTTTCCCGCGCTGCTGGCCGGCGTCATATCCGTTCTCCCTCGTCGAGCGTCCACATCGAGTCGTCTCCACTTACGGCATTTTCGGAATTTATATCGCCGTTTTGAGCGTTGCAAAAGGTGGCTTTTCCTTGAGGGAAAAGCCACTTAGCTCCGAGCTCCCGTCAACACTAATTCCGAAAATGCTAGCTCCCACCGGCAGGGTCAGGGGCTTTCCCGCTGTACAGTATTCGGTCGGGGTTTGAAAAAAGTGAAGTAAAGACCTTTATATCGCATCGATTCGCAGCTTGTCACGGTTCCATGTGTAAGACTCGCAGCTTCTGCGGCTTCTGGCCGAAGGGGGAATGCTTCCGGACCAGGGGCCGCACCGAAGTGGTTCGCAAGAGGGCGGAAAGCCCGATCCGCATTGCGTTGGGGGCCCGAAGGCTGCGCGTAAGCGGTAGAATCTTGAGAGCGCGCTCCCGCATCTGGTTGCAGAGCGTCAATCTGCCGGGAGCGGCCGTTCCGATTGGCCGCCCCAGTCTCGAAAAGCTAAACCGAACTCGAAAGGCTGAATATGAGTGAAGAAGTGGAACAAGTTCCCCGAACCCATTCCGGCGCGCTGCTGGCCGTCATCGCCATCGCCCTGTTGGCTGCTTTAGGCGGCCTGATCTGGTGCGCGACCCTGGGCAGCAGGACATCGAGCATGCAGGTCGAGCTCGCCAATGCCAAGCAGGAGAATGTCAAACTCGCGGCAGATCTGCGCGAAACCGACGCGCGCCTGCAGGTGGCTACCGATGAACTGAGTAAATCCCTGGGTCTTACCCAGAAACAGCTCGACGAGCGGGCCCAGGAGATCGTTCGCCGCGAGGCGGCCGAAGAGGCCAGTACCAAGCGCCTGGAGAGCGCTCAGCAGCAGACAGCGCAGCAGGTCAGCGCCGTCTCCACTGAAGTCTCCGGCGTGAAAACCGACGTGGGCGGAGTCAAAACCGACGTCGCCAAAACGCAGAGCGATCTGGCTGCGGCCGTGGCCCAGCTCACCCAGGTGAAGGGCGACCTGACCAACACCAGCAGCGTCATCGCCCGCAATCATGACGAACTGGTGACTCTTGAGCACAAGGGCGATCGCACCTATTACGAATTCACCCTGGCCAAGGGTCAGCGCAAACCGGTCGGCACCATCAGTCTGGAGCTGAAGAAGGTCGATTCCAAAAAAAGCCGCTATACGCTGGACGTCCTGGCCGACGACAAGACCTACGAGAAAAAGGATCGGAACATCAACGAGCCGCTGCAATTCTATGCCGGCAAGGAACCGATGCTTTTCGAAGTCGTCATCAATGCGGTGAGCGCGAAGAACACGGTCACGGGCTATCTTTCCGTGCCCAAGAACGCGCCCACTCCCGTTTCTACTGCTCAGTAACAGGGACGCGCGGCGTAACCACCAGGCTGGGCTGGTAGCGGAAGGCAAAGGTAAAACTCAGATCTTTGCGCGCGTCAAACTGCTGCCTGGTCATGCGGAAAGCCGACACCACGTTTCCCTCCACGGTCTGGCCGGCCTCGATCGTCGCATTAGGCGCCAGAGGCTGGCCGTGTGGCACCGGAATTTCCGGAAAAGCCACAAAGATCCGGTCGTAATCGGAGGGCGAAGCGGCGTAACTTGAGTGAATGCCGTCGGGAAGTGTGGCGTTGGTAAGCACATTCGATAAGAAGAGCGGCCCCTTGCTCTGGTTGTGGATCCGCACCTCGGCAAAGACCATCACCTGGTCAACGATTTCCTTGGGCATGGAAGCGCCACTGGCGTCGAGCCCGGAGGTCTCAGTGTGCTGAGGGTGAGCCCATACGGCTACGACTTCACCTGTGGCCGCAGGGGGTTTCTCCCCAGCGATCATATAGATGGCGATGACGGAGGAAACCATAATCGCGGCGACCACAGCGGCCAGCACCACATGACCGCTTCCCCTGGTGTAGGATTCGCCAAGCCCAGACGAGTCTTGTTGCAGAACGCTCATTGCGCCACTATCTTATCTCGATTGGGCTGAAGAAACCAACACGACGGTCGAAAGACTGCGAACTAAAGTGCTAGAGACCGTGCACCAAAGTGCCTTTCTGCGCGGTCTTTAAGCAAGCCGGTACACCCATCCGATCGGAATCAGGCGCGACGGCGCCAACGTCTTCGACACACCTGCTGGTGGACCGCCGGGAGGCGGATCATACGGAGTCACTAGGAATTTGCCTCAGGCGGCGCTGTGGGCGCTATCCCGAAAGCGGACAACAGCGTCCGCCTGGGGGCCCTTCTGACCTTCTACGATATCGAACTCGACCTCATCGCCTTCTTTTAGAGTCTTGTACCCGTCCAACTGGATTGCTGAGTAGTGGACGAACACATCCGGTCCATCTTCACGTCCGATGAATCCGTAGCCCTTGGCGTTGTTAAACCACTTTACCTTTCCTTTGTACTGAGCCACAGGTTCCTGCCTTCCTTCTTGCTCGTTAAGGGGGAGATCCGGTGCGGGGGGAATCCGACACCGACATCAATAGGATGAAGCAAACCGGATAAAGGTTTTTTTTCGCAGGAACGAAGACCTTGGAGCCGTGAAACACCTCTTCCGTTGCTTCCACAGCAAGTAGAAGACACTGAGTGCGAACGTAACGGACCGGTTACCGAGCCTTCTCGCCGCCTTTAAAACGCAGGTAGAAGAGCACGGCCGTCAATGTCTTGCCGTCAACGATGCCGCCCTTCTTCGCCATCTTCAATAGTTCAGATAGCCTAACCAGGCGGAATTCGATGTGCTCGTCCTCCTCGGGACGCGCAGTTCCGGCCACGAGTCCTTCGGCCAGGAACACCTTCATCGACTCGCCCAGAAAACCCGGGCTGGCCCAGTACTCGATCAGCAACTTCCACTTGCGCGCGCTGTAGCCGGTTTCTTCGGCCAGTTCTCGCTGTGCGCCGGCCAGCGCATTCTCTCCGGGATCGAGTTTTCCCGCCGGCAGCTCCCACATCATCCGCTGGGCCGCGTGCCGGTACTGGCGTTCCATGACGATCCATGGATCCCGTTTGCTCTTCGAGCGGTCCATTGCCAGGATCACCACGCTCCCGTTGTGGCGGACCACGTCGCGCTCGCTGTGCAGCCCGCCGGGTTCAATCAGCTTGTCGCGAAGCACGCGAAAGAGCCGCCCCTCGTAAACCACTTCGGAACTGAGCAATTGCTCGGTTTCGGCCGCCGGCTCGCGGGCGAGCTCAGCCTTCTTCTTTGCGGAATCGCCCTTTTTTGCGGAATTGCCGGATTTCTTCCTCGCGGGAACTGAAGCATTCTTCTTTGCTGCCTTCGGCATCTTTACCTCGATGGACCAAAATTCTTCAAATCGAGTATACGCATCCCCGGTCAGGTTGGGCTGAAGGAGCCGGCGGCGCTGGCGGATGGCGCTTGCAGACCTGGCGGGTTAGAGAAAATCTGGTTCCTGCACGGCTTCTGTGCACCGTCGCCGGGCCGGCATGGCATTCTTAGAACGTGCCCTGCGCAGTTGCGGCGGCCCGGGCCGGAACCGCCCGCACCATGGCGCAAAGCGGCCCCCTAGGGAAAAGGGAATCCCGCCGGAAGAGAGTCTTTCCTTGAACGCAGATTGTCTTCGCATTGCGGCCGTACCGGGAATGAGCCGGCTTTTTCAGGATTATTGCGCGGGAGCCGAACCCTTGCGCCCGTTCTTTGGCACTTTGCCCGGCGGAACCGGCTGGATGGAGCGTCCTCCATTGCCCGCGCACTGGCCGGAGCTCGTCGAACTGGTTGCGGCGCAGAATCCCCAGCCTGTTTCGGCGCCGGCTCTCAACGCGCTCCGCTCGGGCGCCGGCACGGTGGTTACCGGCCAGCAGGTCGGCCTCTTCGGGGGACCGCTGCTGACTGCCTTGAAGGCGGCCACGGCCGTGGCGCGGGCGCACGAAGCGGCCACGGCGGGCAAACCGCACGTCGCCCTCTTCTGGCTGGCGTCGGAAGATCACGACTTTGCCGAAATCTCCAGCGTTTCCATCCCCGCCGGCAGGGAAATGGCCTTGCTCTCCTATGGCCCCGCGCCTTCGGCCCCGTTGCCGGTGGGCCGCGTGGAGCTGAAAGACTCCATCCTTCCCCTCGTGGAGCGGGTGAGGGAACTGATTCCGCCTTCCGAGGCGCTGGAGGCGCTGGCCGCCTCCTACCGCCCGGGGCGCACCTTTGCTCAGGCCTTCGCCGATTTTTATTCCAGGGTTTTTGGCGCCAAGGGCCTTTTGATCCTCGATGCGAGCAGCCGCGACCTCCACCGCCTCGGCGCTCCGGTTCTGCGCGCCGCCATCGAGCGTGCCGACGAACTCGATGCCGCGCTCGTCGAAAGGGGCCATCAACTTGAGACGGCCGGCTACCATGCCCAGGTGGCCGTGCCGCCGCAGTCGAGCCTGCTCTTCCTCATCGATGGCAAGACCGGCGCCCGCCAGGCGCTCCGGCGCATAAGTGAGCCCCAGGGGCTCTGGCGGGCCGGCAACCAGCGGTTCTCCACCGCCGAACTGACCGCAATTCTGGAAGCCGAGCCGGAGCGGATCTCCCCTTCGGCGCTGCTTCGGCCCGTTTTTCAGGATTTTCTGCTGGGAACCTCGCTCGTGGTCGGCGGGCCGGCCGAGATTGCCTACTTTGCCCAGTCCGATGTGCTCTACGAACGCATCCTCGGCCGCCGGACTCCTTCGGCGCCGCGCCTCTTCGCCACCCTCGTCGAGCCGGCCACCGCCGAGCTGCTGCGCCGTCACTCGCTCACTCCGGAGAGCGTGATGGCGGAGACTGCCGAAAGTCTGGCCGCCCGGCTCGCCGAGCGCTACCTGCCGCCGGAGACAAAAGCCAGGCTCGATGCGGCTTCCGGGGCCCTTGAAGCTGAACTCGACGCCCTGCTCGCCTGGATGCACTCGCAGGACGAGGGACTGGGCCGGTCGGCCGAAACCGCAGCCGGCAAAATGCGCTACCAGATGGGGCGGCTGCGCGCCCTGGCCACAAGCTTCCAGCTTCAGCGCGAGGGCACGCTGGCGCGCCAGGCCCAGTCGATCTCGCGGGCAGTCGCCCCCGGCGGCGTCCCTCAGGAGCGCGTTCATGCCGCCGTGTACTACTTTGCCCGGTACGGGCTAGAACTGGCCGAAGTCTTTTCTGAACAGGCCGCAAGCTGCAATCCGGGCTATGCGGTTCTGTGGCTGTAGGCGCCGCTGACCCGCTGACCGGCCGGCCTGCCGCTTTACTCCCGTGCCCCGTCCTTCGCAGGAGCGAAGGGCGGGAACCCCTGAACGCTCAACTGCCGGGTGAATCCTACGCGAAGCGCAGGGTGGGAACCCCCGCCACCCGCTAACTCCGCTGACTCGCTCACCGGCTGGCCTGCCGCTTTACTCCCGTGCCCCGTCCTTCGCAGGAGCGAAGGGCGGGAACCCTGAACGCTCAACTGCCGGGTGAATCCTACGCGAAGCGCAGGGTGGGAACCCCCGCCACCCGCTAGCTCCGCTGACCCGCTAACTCCGCTGACCCGCTGACCCGCTGACCCGCTGACCCGCTGCTTTACCCCTTTCGGCTGGCGTTTTGCAACTCGACGATGGCGACGGCGACCTTTTTCGAACGCTCGGCGAATTCTGAGCCGGCAGCCATCAACTTTTCCACTTGCTCTTTCTGTCCCGCATTTACCGCACGGGCCACGCTTCCGGCCGCAAGGTGAAAGGCCGCATGCTCGGCAACGCAATTCGGATAGGATTTGTGACTGCCCAAAAACAGGCGGGCTTCTCCATGCAGCCATTTGCCGAACTCGCAGTTGTTATCTTTCGAAATGCTCTGTGCATCCAGCACAGTCTTGGAATGCACCGCATTGCGGAGCTTGAATTTCCACTCGGCATGCTTCTGAATAGCCACATTCAGGTCCACGATCCGCTTCCTCCACGCAAAATGTCCTGCGGCAGCCCTCCCAGTTGGCAGAGAGAGCCCTAAGCCGCACAATCCAAACATCGACAAGTTTCGAGAAAGGGCGAGGTTGGCCAGGGAACCGGCGATGGTAAAGCGCCCCAAATAACCTGCGCCCCGAAACTAAGAAGCGGGCCCCGGCGTCGGGAGTGGAAGGTCTTCCCGAAACCGGTTGCCCGCTGGACCCTGGACCGGGTCTAGGTGGTGAAAACAGTTTAGAATCATTCGCCGCGAAAGCAAGTTCTTTTTTGAGATTAATTTCCCATTTCGTGATGTTGGTCACAGGTGCGCGGCCAATCGGCTCCTTTACGTTGACCTTGCGGGTTGGCGCTTGATAAAAAAAGAGGTGTTCTACTTAATCCATCCGGAAGGATTCTCAGGGCGAAAGCCAAGCCAAGATGCAGGAGCTCTTTCAACAAATCGGGGCCCTTCTGGCAGGGGCCATACCCACGGCTGTGCTCTTCATCGTGCTGGTTCTTGCCTACCAGTTTCTGGTGCAGAATCCGCTTTCAGAGACACTCAAACGCCGCCGAGCGCTGACTGAGGGCGCCATTGAAGATGCGCAAAAGGCCGTCGCTCTGGCCGAATCCCGCGCCGCCGAATACGCCGAAAAGCTGCGTCACGCGCGGGCCGAAGCCTTCCGGGCGCGCGAGAACAAAGTGAAGCAGTGGAACGCGGAGCGCGATGCCGCCCTTGAGGCCGCGCGCAAGGCCGCCGGACAGAGGGTAAGCGAAGCCCGGGCAGAGCTGGAGGCCGAGGCCGCGCAAGCTCGCGATTCGATTCTTGCCTCGGCCGGAGCACTGGCCGATGAGGTGGTCCGCGCGATATTGCCGCTGGCTGTTGGGAGTACCCGTTGAGAAATTTAAGACCGCAGTCCCGCCTCTTTGTCCGGATGTTCTCGGTTGCTGTTTTTGCAGCGTTTTCGATCGCGACCTTCCCGGCGCTGCGCTCTGCTGCCCAGCAGCCTGCTCCAGCGCCGCAGCAGGGGTCGCAGCCGGCGGCTGCCGGCGCCTCAGGTTCCCCCGCCGCTCCGGCCCAGAGCGAGCCAACCCAGAGCGAAGAGGATAAGCGGGTCCAGGGCTTTCTCCACTCCGATAACGTAAAGGCTGTGGCCAAGGCCCTGCATCTCAGCGTCGAGACGACTGACGCTCTCTTCCTCGGCATCAACTTCGCCATCATCTTCCTCGCGATCGTGATTCCGCTCGTCAAAATCATGCCGCGAATCTTCCGCAAGCGCTCGCAAACGCTGGTGCACGACCTGAAGAGCGCTCGCGAGGCGACCGAGGAAGCGCGGGTACGGTTGAACGCCGTCGAGCGAAAGCTCACCGGCCTGGATAAGGAAATCGCCGAACTTCGCGTCCAGGTGGACGAAGAGAGCAAGAAGGACGAGGCGCGCATCCACATCGAGATGGAGCAGGAGCGCGAGCGGATCGTTGCCGCCGCCGGGCAGGAGATTGATGCGGCCGCCACGCAGGCCCGCCGCAACCTGCGCGCCTACGCCGCGGAGTTGGCGATTGCGAACGCCGCCAGGCAGCTCAAGCTGACGCAGGAAACTGACCGCGCCCTGGTGGCCGAGTTTGTTTCCCAGGTTGCCGGCGAAGCCAAAGCGGGCAAGGACAATGGAGGAAGCAACTGATGGCCGCCTTTGTTGCACGCTACGCAAGCGCCTTCCTCGACGTGGTCACGGCCGCCGGTCTTGATTCGGCGGCGATCGAAGGCCAGTGGCGCGACTTTCTGGCCACATGGGAGGCCTCGAGCGAGCTGAGGGAGTTTTTTTGGAACCCGGCGATTCCTTCTGTGCAGAAGGTGGCCGTGCTCGACAAGATGAACGCCAAGCTCGCCATGCAGAAAGAGCTGCGCAACCTGCTGGCCGTGCTTATCGATCACGGAAGAATCGGCCAGGTAGCCGAGGTGGCCGAAGCCTACCGCGCGCTTCTGCAGCAGCGCATGGGCATCCATCCCATCGAAATCATCTCCGCGCGCCTTCTCGACGCGGACGAGCGCACAGCTCTCGAGGCTGAAGCCGCCCGCCTGGCCGGCGGGCGCATCGAGGCCAGCTATCGCGAGGATGCGACTGTACTCGGCGGCGCGGTGGTCCGCATCGGCTCCACGGTCTACGACGGAAGCCTCCGCGGACGGCTGGACAGATTGAAGGAAGCGTTAACCGAAGGATGAAGCAAAATTCACAGTTCTTAGTTCGCAGTTCACAGCAGGACCGATGAGTGGCTCGACTGACAACTGATCACTGACAACTGGCAACTGTGAACTGCGAACTGTGAACTACGAACCTTAAGGAACAGCAATGGCTCAGATCAAGGCAGACGAGATTACGCAGCTTCTTCGCGAGCAGATCGCGAACTACGATTCGAAGGTCCAGGTCGACGAGGTCGGGACCATCACTTCGCTGGGCGACGGCATCGCCCGGCTGCACGGCCTCGACAAGGTGATGGCCGGCGAGCTGCTCAGCTTCCCGCACGGCATTGCCGGCCTGGCGCTCTCGCTCGAAGAGGATCAGGTGGGCTGCGTCGTCCTCGGCGATTACACCGAACTGAAAGAGGGCCAGGAGGTCAAGCGCACCGGCAGGATTCTTTCCGTGCCCGTGGGCGAAGCCATGATCGGCCGCGTCGTGAACGCCCTTGGCATTCCCATCGACGACAAGGGGCCGGTCTCGACCACCGAGACGCTGCCTATCGAGCGCCTGGCGCCGGGCATCGTCGATCGCCAACCGGTGCGCGAGCCCATGGCCACGGGCCTCAAGGCCATCGACGCCATGATTCCCATCGGCCGCGGCCAGCGCGAGCTGATCATTGGGGATAGACAGACCGGCAAAACCGCCGTGCTGCTCGACACCATCATCAACAACGCCAAGAACGACCTGATCTGCATCTACTGCGCCATCGGGCAGAAGCGCTCGTCGATCGCCCAGGTGGTGCAGACGCTGACTGAGGCGGGCGCCATGGGCCACACCATCGTGGTGGCCGCGTCGGCTTCAGAGCCCGCGCCCATGCTCTATCTGGCGCCCTATGCCGCCTGCGCCATGGGTGAGTACTTCCGCGATCGCGGCAGGCACGCGCTGGTGATGTACGACGATCTGTCGAAGCACGCCATGGCCTACCGCGAGATCTCGCTCCTGCTGCGCCGTCCGCCGGGCCGCGAAGCCTACCCGGGCGACGTCTTCTATCTCCACTCGCGGTTGCTGGAGCGCTCGTCGAAGATGAGCAACGCGAGGGGCGGCGGCTCGCTGACCGCGCTGCCGGTGATCGAGACCCAGGCCGGCGACGTCTCGGCTTACATTCCCACCAACGTCATCTCCATCACCGACGGGCAGATCTTCCTTGAGACCGATCTGTTCAACTCCGGCGTCCGCCCGGCCGTAAACGTGGGCCTGTCGGTTTCGCGCGTGGGATTCTCGGCGGCCATCAAGGCGGTCAAGCAGGTGGGCTCAACGCTCAAGCTCGATCTGGCGCAGTATCGGGAACTCGCGGCCTTCGCGCAGTTCGGTTCCGACCTCGATCCGCTCACGCAGAAGCAGCTCGCCCGCGGCGTGCGCCTCACGGAACTCCTCAAGCAGCCGCAGTTCCAGCCGCTCACCTGGCAGCAGCAGATGGTGGTGCTCTTTGCCGGAACGCAGGGTTACCTGGACAGCCTCGAGGTCGCGGAGATTCGCGCCTTCGAAGACGGCTTGCACAAGTATTTTTTAAACGCGCAGCAGGCTCTGATGGCCGACGTGACGGCGAAGAAATCTCTCGACGACGATCTGCGCAACCGCCTGCACGCGGCCCTCAAGGAATACAAGGCGAGCTTTGTGGCCGAGCGCGAGGCAGTGAAAGCGTAAAGAACGAGTTCGCAGTTCACAGTTCACAGTTCACAGCACGTTGAACCGGAACTACGAACTAAGAACTGAGAACTGTGAACTGAGAACTGAGAACTGAACCATGGCAAACGTACTCGACCTCCGGCGGCGCATACGAAGCGTAAGAAACACGCGCCAGATTACCAAGGCCATGAAGATGGTCTCGGCAGCCAAGCTGCGCCGCGCCCAGGAACGGGCGCTGGCTGCCAGGCCCTACGCGAAGATGATTGCCAGCGTGCTGCAGTCGCTGGTCGGGCGCATTGAGATTTTTGATCCGGCCACTGGCAACCTGCGCCATCCGCTCTTCGTCACGCGGCCCGAAAAACGCGTTCTGCTGGTGGTCGTCAGCGGCGACAAGGGCTTTGCCGGCGCATTCAACTCGAACATCCTCAAAACGGCTTTCCAGTTCATCGCCGGAAACAAAGACAGAGAGATCGACATCGAGGCGGTGGGCAAAAAAGGCCGCGACCAGATGCGCCGCCGCTATCCGACGGCGGTCTACGCCGAGCAGACCGATGAGCAGGGCCACACCGGCAAGGTGAGAGAAGCGCGCCGGGGGAATGTCGAAATCACCGGCGACCATCCCGGCATGTTGACCAAGCTGGAGACTGGGCGCGTTCAAGAGCTGGCCGACAGCATCATCGCCCGCTACGTGCACGAGGAGATCGACGCCGCCTACATCGTCTACAACGAGTTCAAGTCGGTGATCGCGCAGCGGCTGGTGGTCGAGCGGCTTTTGCCGCTGATCGAAGTGGGCAAGCAGCAGATCACCGAAGCCGCGGAGCTTACGGTGGAGGAACGCGAGCGCGCCGCCGAGGCTGCGCTTTCCGCCGGCATCGAGCTTGAGCCGGCCGACACTACCGAGACCGACGAAGAGGCCAAGAAGTTCGGCACCGCGCAGGTGGACTACATTTACGAGCAGCCGGCCGAAGTACTGTTCAATGGCCTGCTGCCGCGTTACGTCGCTTCCGTGCTTTATCACGCGCTCTCGGAGTCGGTGGCTGCCGAGCACGCGGCGCGCATGACGGCCATGGATTCGGCCACCAACAACGCCTCCGATATGATCGACGACCTCACGCTGCACATGAACCGCGTGCGCCAGGCCGCGATTACCAAGGAGATTATCGAGATTGTTTCAGGGGCAGCGGCTTTGTAGGGAAGTGCGATGCAAGACCATGAGCCTTTGCGAAGGGCAAGTTCGAAGAAGAGAGCTTGGCGAAGGATTCTGGTTGGGTTGGGAGTTGTCCTGGGGCTGGTGATTATGGGATTGCTCCTGAGCGCGTTCTGGATAACGCCCGGAGAGAGGAGATCCGCCCGGCTGGCTTTGGAGATGATCGACGGCCTGGAGGAATTCACCTCGCTGGGCGATTTGGATGCGCGGCAGCAGGCGGAGATGGAACAGCCCGCCCATGAGGCGCTCAAGAGCGCGCAGCAGGCGGCGTGGACATACAGGGACGTGAAGATTTCCTGGCAGTTGCAGACATACTTTTTGACGGTGGAACAGGAACTGAGCGCAAGACGGCTGACAGGCATCATTTCGGAAGGCGATACCGCTTCACCGAGCGGCGGGAAGTGCGGAGCGGCTAAATCGGACCAGACCCGCGCGGTTTGTCTGGCGCTGCACAATGAGTTGGACTAGCAAGAGTTTGGATTCAAGAAGGCAGAACAAATGGCAGAGAACATCGGCAAAGTGATTCAGGTCTCCGGCCCGGCCGTGGACGTGCAGTTTGAAGAAGCGACCATGCCGCCTATCTATCAGGCGCTGCGCGTCGTCAGCGACGGCTTCACCGTCCCCACGCCCATCAACGTGATCCTTGAAGTCCAGCAGCACCTGGGCGAGGGGCGCGTGCGCACCGTGGCCATGGAGGCCACCGACGGCATGGTCCGCGGCATGAAGGCCATCGACCAGGGCGGGCCCATCCGCATGCCCGTGGGCAAGCAGACGCTGGGCCGCGTGCTCAACGTGATCGGCGAGCCGGTCGACGAGCTAGGCCCCGTGGGCGAGACCGAGCGTATGCCCATTCACCGCCCCGCGCCGCTCTTTGACGAGCAGTCGACGCACGAGGAGATGTTCGAGACCGGCATCAAGGTCATCGATCTCATCCAGCCCTTCCTCAAGGGCGGCAAGATTGGCCTCTTCGGCGGCGCCGGCGTGGGCAAGACCGTCGTCATCATGGAGCTCATCAACAACGTGGCCAAGAACCACGGCGGCTACTCGGTCTTCGGCGGCGTGGGCGAACGCACCCGCGAGGGCAACGACCTGTGGCTTGAGATGAGCGAGTCGGGCGTCATCAAGCCCGGCAAGTGGGAAGAGTCAAAGTGCGCCCTGGTCTACGGCCAGATGACCGAGCCGCCCGGCGCGCGCCTCCGCGTGGCCTTGAGCGCGCTCACCGTGGCCGAGTACTTCCGCGATGTGGAAGGCGCTGACACGCTGCTGTTCATCGACAACATCTTCCGCTTTACGCAGGCCGGCTCTGAAGTTTCGACCTTGCTGGGCCGCATGCCTTCGGCCGTGGGCTACCAGCCCAACCTGGCCACCGAAATGGGCGAGCTGCAGGAGCGCATCACCTCCACCAGCAAGGGGTCAGTTACATCTGTTCAAGCCGTCTACGTGCCCGCCGACGATTTGACCGACCCCGCGCCGGCCACCACCTTCGCCCACCTCGACGCCACTACCGTGTTGAGCCGCCCGCTTTCCGAGCTCGGCATCTACCCGGCCGTCGATCCGCTCTCCTCCACCTCGCGTATTCTTACGGCGCGCATTGTCGGGCAGGAGCACTACGACGTGGCGCAGGGCGTGAAGCGCATTCTGCAGCGCTATAAGGACCTGCAGGACATCATTGCCATCCTCGGCATCGACGAGCTTTCTGAAGAGGACAAGCTCACCGTGGCTCGCGCGCGCAAGATTCAGAAGTTCCTCTCCCAGCCCTTCCACGTGGCCGAGCAGTTTACCGGATTCCAGGGCAAGTACGTGAAGATCGCCGACACGGTGCGCAGCTTCAAGGGCGTACTCGAAGGCAAATACGACGACGTGCCCGAGCAGGCGTTCTACATGCAGGGCGCGATTGAAGACGTGCTCGTAGCCGCCGAGAAGCTGAAGGCGACGGTTTAAAAACAGGGGTCAGGTTTCAGGTGTCAGGGGTCAGTTGATGCGGTAGCGGTTGCAACCAGGTTTATTTCTGATCCCTGATCCCTGATCCCTGAACCCTGGCGACGAAAGGAGCTCATGGCAGACGAAAGCAACCAACTCCGCGTCCGTCTCGTCACTCCCGAGCGCACGCTCTACGACCACGCGGCCGAGGCCGTGGAGCTGCCCGCGAAGAACGGCTACATGGAAGTGCTCTACGGGCACGCGCCGCTGGTGGCCGAGCTGGGCGCCGGCGATGTGACCATTCACGGCGGCTCTGGGGCTGAAGGCGGCGAACTGGTGCGCTACAACGTGAGTTGGGGATTTGTCGAAGTTCTGCCCAACCGCGTCACCATTCTCGCCTCGGATGCCCTCAAGCCCGAGGAGATCGACAAGCCGCGCGCCGAGCAGCAACTCGATCGCGGCCTGAAGATGTGGAAAGAGGCCGGCGACAGCGAAGAGGCCTACGACCAGGCCCTGCGCGTCATCTCCGAAGCCGAAGCCAAGCTCTCTTCGGCGGGAGGGGCGGGCAAGACGCACTGATCCGATTCACTGATTCAATTCAAAAGCCCTGCTCCGGACGAGCGGGGCTTTTCTATGAGGCGATCCATTTTGTACATTATGTACTATTTGACTATTTTGTACATTTTGTGCAGAATAACGTCATGAGAACCGTATCCGCCACCGAGGCCAAGCAGAATTTCGCTGCCATGATCGATGCCGCCCAGCACGAGCCGGTCCGCATCCGCCGCCACAACCGCGATCTGGCCATCCTCATCTCGCCCGCCGAATACGATCGCATGATCCAGGACCGCTGGAAGGAGTTTGATCGTCTCTCCGCCCTTTTGTCGACACAAGCTAAGGCTAGCGGTCTCACAGAAGAGATGCTCAAAGAGATTCTGGCTGAAAGGTAGCCCGGATGCGCCGGTTAGTTCTCGATACCAATGTTCTCGTCAGTGTTGTCCTCTTTAACGGGTCGATCCCGCATCAGGCACTGTTAAAGGCCCGCTCGCAGGCTGTCCTTCTAGCCACCGACGAAACGCTTGCCGAATTTCGCGCGGTGTTGCTCCTCAAAAAGTTCGATAAGCATTTTGGGCGAGAGTTACGGGAAGCGGCTATTGAAGAATATGAGCAACTATGCACGATGGTTTCAGCTCCAAAGTCCATCCGTGTCTGCCGCGATCCGCGCGACGACAAGTTCCTCGAGGCGGCCATTCACGGACGCGCAGACGCGATCGTCACCGGCGATCTCGATCTGCTCGCTCTCGATCCCTTCCACGGCGTGCGAATTCTTACGCCCGCTGCGTACGTGGAACTGGAGCAGGACTGAGGGCAGGGGCAGTCAGCTCACTTATCGAACCCGCTTACCACACCGTCCGCGCATAATGCTCCGCGATCACCTCATCCGAAGAGATCAGCGGCGCGAGCCCGTTCACCTTCGCCTGGGCCACGATCATCCGGTCGAATGCGTCGCGGGTCCACTTCTCATCGAGCGCTGCGTGGGCTACATCCGCAAAGGGCAGATCGCAGACTTCGACACCCAGCTCATGTTCGAGCTTTCGTAAAATGTCTTTGGCGGGGAGCTTGATCCTGCCGATCTCGTAAAGGTACTCAAGCTCAAGCACCACCATCGGCGAGATCCGCAAATCGGCTCTTTGAATCAGCCGTGCAGCTTCACGTCCGATGCGTATGCGGCCGCCAGTAATCCTTATCGCGGCATGAGTGTCAAGATAAGCGATCATGCCGTGCGCCGGGCCTTACGCGCGCTGGTTCGGCCGGGAGCCGCTGCGGCGCGTGCCGGTTTTGAGAGCGGCCCAAGCTTGCGGTCCCATTTCCTCTCCCACTCGCGCATCATCTCTTTCTTCCAGGAGTCATCCTCGAGGTCCGCGCCGTGAGTGATGATTTCCATTGGCGTGATGCGGCTCAGCTTCGAGGGCGCATCTTCGGGCACAAGCCTCACCCTGCGGCCCTTGTGGGAGACCCAGACTTCCTTTCCGTCGAGGGCCTGATTGACCAGATCGAAGAGTTTTTGCCGGAATTGCGTGATGGGAACTTCCATGACCTTGAATCGTACCATATGTACGCACTCTCGTGTACGTGACGTACACCACCCGCATTGCAGACGCAAAAAAGGCGTCCGTTTTCACCGGACGCCCTTTTCGGCCAATTGACCTATGACTTCGCGCCTTGCGCGAAAGCCCCCGCCAGGCTCAGAACCGGAACGCCACTCCGAAGCTGGCGCGCGCATTGGAGGTGCGATGCGCCGAGCTGCCCGGCACGGGGTCGGCAAACGAAAACGAACCCCAAATCTTGTCGCCGGACGCATAGATGTAGAACCTGCGATTGAGATCCCAGGTAAGCCCGATGCCCGGGCCGCCGGCAAACGAGGTGGCAGGTTTCATCTGTTCGCCGCTCGTATGTTCCACGCCGATCATCCCGTGCACGAACGCGCCCAGACGGCCGTAAAGGTTTCCTTGAACACCGGGCCCGGCCAGAATCGAATACACCGAAGGGTCGCCCGGATTCGCCGGCGCAACTCCGGGAAATGCAGGCTTGAAATAATCGCCGCTCGCCTTCAGGGCAAAGTACCTGCCGAAATCGCGTGCAACGCCGACCTTTACGCCCTGCAGCCCATGGCGCGACTGCTGCACCTGGTTGAGGCTTGTGTAGTCGTAACCCGCCATCACTTCGTACTTCGTTGTGGCTTGCCCCGCCGGCGCAGGCTTGGTTTCTTCGGGGCCGGTCGTGGATTTCTTCTTGTGGATGTGGATTCCCAGCCCAAAGGTCGCCGGGGGCATCAGCACGGCCGCAATGACGATTAGAAGCAACAGCGCAAGCTTTCTTTTCAACGGTCAACTCCTCAAACGGTCATCCGGCGCATCGGTCACAATTGCGGACCGGAATCCGGCAGATGACGCCTTTTGCTCGACTTTCATAGACTATCGTCTTTCCCCCTGTTCGATGAAGTCTGTTCGATGAAGTCCGCCCTTCACCTCGGGATCTCTATTTCGCCTGCACCGGAACCGGCGTGTCCAGCTTCACTCGCCCGCCCGAACCGCCGGCGACGGTGACCCCCACCCCGCTCGATAGATAACGGCCAATCACTTCGGGCCGGCTCCAGTCCAGATCGTCCCAGGCATTTTCGATGGCCACAATCGTGTAGGCGCCGGGCGCCACATCGCGCAGAGAAAAGCTCCCGTCGGAATCCGACTGGTCGCGCCGCGCCAGGGCAGGGAAGAGCGCCCAGTTCTTTGGAACCAGCACCACCATGGCGCCGGCCACGCCCTTGCCGTCCTTCCTGGCGAAGCCCTCGACGCGAAGCGGATTCTCCTCCACCGTAGCCTTCAGCGCCAGCGGCTGTTCCCCCACCGCGAAGCGATTGCCGGCAAGTTTTCGGCCGCCCAGGGTGATGGACTCGACAGGCAGCTCATGGTCCTCGCGCACCACGCTCAGCGCCCACGTTCCAAGCGTGACCGGAGCGAGGGTGAAGGAGCCCTGCTCGAGCCGGGCGTTCATCGCCGAACGGCTCGCCTTGCTGTCTGCGGGCGTCAAGATCGCTCTTGCCTCGCCCCTCAGCGGAGCGCCCGCGGCGTTCACAAGGGTTCCCGTGACCGTCACAGCGGGAGTTCCGAGCGAGGGGTCCACACTCTCGCTCGCTTCGGCATCAAGTTCTGCCACTCGCGGCGGATTGCCCTGGATCAGCTCATAGCGCCCGGGCGCCACGCCCGTGAACTGCATGATTCTCGCATCGGTATTCAGCACCGGCTCCCCTTCGTTGCTGGAGAGTTCCGCGCCGAAGACAATCTGACGAAGCTCCGGCACGCCAAGGCTTCCATCCGCCTTGCGCAGAGCCTGGATCTTCAAATGCAGCGCCGGGACCGCATGAAGATCGATATTCGCCTCCACGCGGCTGCCTGCGGCCAGCGCAATCGGCGCCGCAGAGGCCTCGTCGGTGGTCGAGTCGTAGTAGGTGATGGGGTAGGCCACATCGAGCGCTGAAGTTGTATCGGCGCTGCTTTCCGCCTCCGTTGCAGCCAAGACGCGATGGATCGCGTACCATGGCCTGGCCTGCACAACAACGTAATAGGTTCCTGATTCAAGGTGCGCAAACTCGTAAGCCCCGGTGTCGTCGGTCTCAACCGATCCCATCTCTGCGATGCGCGCGCCGGGCCCATTTCCCTTTGGCTTTGCGAAAAGTGAAACCGCGGCGCCCGCCACCGCGTCGCCGCTGTCGGCGGTCACCGTGCCATGGATCACCGCCGTTGGCTCCAGCCGAAAGACCAGGTGCTCCGTGTCTTCTGCTGCTCCGGTGACCACAGCCGAGCTGTACTCGCCATGCTGCATATAAAACCCTGTCGCGTAGCCGCGCTTCGAGGCCGTCAGCGCGTACTTGGCTGCGCCCAGGCCCTCGAGCGCGAAGCTGCCGTCGGCTGCCGTCTCCGCGCTTGCAATGCGGCGCGTCCCATCGGCGTCCAGCACGGCCACCGCTGCCCCCGGCACCGGATCGCCCGTCACCGCATTCACCAGCATTCCGGCGATGCGGAAGCTCTGACCGGCCCCCGCCGCCGCAGCCGCCGCACCGCTCTGCGCCGCAGCTGTAGTCTTGCCGTTCTGCGCCGCAACAGAACAGGCGCAGGCCAGCGCCGCAACCAGCGCTATCGCCGTCCCGGTCTGCATAAGAATGTACCTGCGAAAAAGTGCCGCAGGCAGAAAGGGCTTTGTAAAAGGGCACGGCTTCAGCCGGGCCGTAAACTCCAAGCCGCTCGGGCAGTTTGCCGCACGCGCCTTCGACGATCCCTTCATGGTTTCGGCGTCTCCAGCACCAGCGTCGCCGTCGCGCCCGGCGAAAGCGTAACCGCCTGGCCCGGCGTGGGCACCGCCGCCAAAGCCTCGCGGTTGTGGTATTCCAGCGTCATCGGGCCGGCGAAGGTGTAAACGTGATAGCTGCCCGGCGTCAGGTCCACGAGCGTCGCCGTCCCGCCGGTCGAAGCCCGCAGCGTCACCGGCTCCAGGTCGGATGCGAAATCAAAATCCGGCACCGCCCACACCGTGTAGGCAGTTTCCTCGCCGGCCGCGATTCCGGCCAGATTCTCCGGCAGAGCGAGCGTCAGGCGGGCGCAGTCGTCGCGCAGGGTCAACTGCATGGGAGCCTGCGGACCCGCGAGGCCAATCGTTACCGGTTCCCGCGCCAGGTTTGCCCCGCCTGCCGAGAACGACGCCTCGCAGGTCCCCTTTTGCGCGATGCGCAGATGCGCCCAGTACGACCCCGGCGGCGTGTAATCGGCTTCCAGAGGTCCCGGCAGGCTGCCTCTCGCATAAGCGCTCACAATGCCGTTGTCGACCCACCCGTCGGCCGGGCTTACCGTCACCAGGATTTCGCCGTGCTGCGCTCCGCCGCCCGTCTCCCCTACGCTCCCGCTGCTCGCCACATTCAGCGCTACCGCACCCTGCTGCGGCACTCCGAGCTTCACCCGCAATCCGCTAACAGCGCGCCCCGCCACCACAAAATTCACCGTGCCGGCAACCGTGGCCATGGGAGAAGTTCTGTCCGGTCTGCCGAACCGCAGGTCCTCTGACAGCGCGGTGGTCTGCACCAGCATCGAATAGCTCCCGTCGGGCAAAATCGCCTGCACGGAATTCTTCGCAGCATTGAGCTGCGCCCGATACGGCAGTTGATGTCCTGCGCCGTCCATGACCTCTGCCGAGAGATTCGCGATCATCTGCGCGCCCTGGGGCAAATCGACAGATACCGTCACCGTCTCAAAAGCCTCGCGCGCCAGCGTCTGCGTCAATTCGCTCTCCTGGCCGCTTTTTAGAGCTATTTGCGCCGCCCCCGAGGGGCTGCGCGCGTCCGGATAAAAAATGCTTGCGTAGCCCCAGTGGGACCCCAAGTCCACTGAACCAGGCGTCGTATCCAGGTCTCCCTCGATCGATGGCTCGGTGTAGACCGCGTAGACTCCGTCCGGCAGTCCCGAAAACCGAAAGCTGCCGTCGCTGCGCGTTTTTGCCTGGCCTGCAAGTTGCCAGATGCCGCGCCCGTCAGAGACCACCCTCCGCAGCAGCGAAAGCTCGATCCCCTCGCCCGGCTCGCCGGTGGAAAGCTCCACCTGGCCGCGAATCACCGAAGTGGGGTCGAGCGTGAACTCGAGATCCGGCATTTGAGCAGCCACCATCACGCTATGCGCCGGGCCTACCGCCTCTGCCTCGGCTGTCACCGGCGCGCCCGCCGGCCGATCACGAAAGCCGGGCTTTTCCACGGAGATGCTCTGCGGACCCACCGGAATGCCGGGAATCTCGAATCGGCCTTCGCTGTCGGTCAGCGCGCCCGCCTGGGCATCGCCTTCAATGCGCACCAGAGCGCGCGCCAGGGGCTCGCCCGTCGCGCCATTGCGGACAACGCCGTGCACGGTCGCCGGCGTCCGGTCGAGCGTGGCCGGGGCCTGCTGCTCGGCCGCGGCCTCGTCTGGCGAGACCACCTGAATCTGGCCCGATGCCGGATCAGGCGCCGACTCCTGCGCGCGCGCCGGCGCCAGGGGCAGAATCAGGCAAAGCACGCCTGCCGTGGGGCAAAGGGCGCGGGAAAAGCGCAAGGCTGTGCCTCTGGAGTCCACTCTCCATTGTGACGGCTCCTGCCTGTTTATGAAAGCCGCGGCTCTGCGCCAACTCGCTGACTCGCTGTCTCGCTATCTCCGCTGACTCCGCTATCTCCGCTAACTCCGCTGCTCACTGGCTCTGCGTCAGTCCCGCAATGATTCCCGCAGGCAGTGCGGCCGTCACCACCACCCGGTTTTTCTGCTGGCTCACCTGCGCGTTGTCGAGCAACTCGCGCAGGCTGTTGTTCGCCGTGTTCGAGCCCAGCGGAGCCGCAAAGCCCCGCGCCAGCGTCACCAGCGTGGCCAGCGCCGCCGCCTGCTTCCGCGCCACGTCCGCGCTGGCTGCAATCTCTTCCACCTTCAGGTGCAGCGATCCGGCCCAGCGCACACTGGCAATGATGGTCGAGTCCGGCTCCAGCGGCAGCCGGAAGCCCAGCACGCTGATCGATCCGTTTTCTGAAAACGGCAGCCCGATCTGTCCCACCCCCCAGGCCAGCGAGAGCAGCGGCACATCCTTGTAGTGCCGCTCCAGCAGCGATGAACCGGCAAAGGGCCACGCCGCCGTGCGATGCCGGTCAATAATTGAATGAATCTGTTCCGCCGTCGGCGTATTCGATACAGCCAGCATGTCGTAGCCGATCTGCGCCACCCTCACGGTCCTGCCATCCGAGGGAATGTCATAGATCGTCCGTCCCGCGTAGGTTTCGCGGACTGTGGCGTGCGCCCCCATCCACTGGTTCAGCCGCGCGCCTGTCAACTTGCCGAGCAGAACCATCGAGTAGGCCACCGGCCCGTTCGGCCCATTCGGATCGGGCATGCGGTGCAGCGCGATCGCCGCCTCGTCCAGGTCCTGCTCCCAGTCGATCCCCGTCGCCTTCACAAACTGCTCGTACTCGGGCGCCCGCTCGGGCGGCTTCAGTTCCTTGTGAAAGAGCGTGCGCATCGGCTTGAGATTGAAGTAGACGATCCCGTCCGACTCAGGCAGCAGCCGCGCCGCCTCGGGCGGGGCCTTCGAGCGCAAAAACACCGTCACCGCCAGCAATCCAAGGATCGCTGCCACAATCAAAAGCGTTCTGCGCGTGCGTCGGGACATGAGCAGCCGTCAGAGATCAAGGTAACATCTTGACCCCGTGCGGAGGGGCAAAGCGGCCTGCTACTGAGCAGGTGTTGGGGCCGGTGTAATTCCACCCGACACTGCGGACGCAGGCAGCGCCTCCGGTTCGGCGTTCAGGTGGACATCCCCGCCTGTCACATTGAGCTTTCGAGTCCAATCCCTCGTCCGCCGCGGCGGAGGGACCTGGGAGAGCACTCACATCAGTCCCTCGGTCCACTGACACCTGACACCTGGAACCTGAAATTGGACCGGCAATGCTATTGAATGACGCTGGCAGCGTAGATCTTGCCGCTGTTTCCATTGGAAACGGGAGGCAAAAGCCCGTACTCGCCTGCCCCAAGCGCCTCCTTCAAAGTGATCCGGAAGACCCTGGGTGAAAGTTCCTCGGACTGGAATTCCACTGAGTCGCGCTTGGCGCCATTGGTTGTGTGTAATACCCCGCCAGTCGCCGAGAGGAACTGGCGTGTATCGGCGTTGGAATGCATGCGAAGAAGCTGGTATTCGGTGATCGCCGTTCCTTCCGGAACATAGACGGCCAAATCCACCGGGAAATTCAAGCTCAACTTCGCGTGCGCGCCCTGGACATAACCGTTGACATCGCCCTTCAATACCCCGGCCGAAGCAATGGTCTTAAACAGGCCTCCGCCGCCGCTCTTGAAATCCACCATCTCCGGCATCAGCGCTGTCCATGCCCCGTTCTTATCCTTGTAATAAACGCCCACATCGGTAATTCCCGGCGGCAGGCCGTTCGCAGCCTGCGCAGTAGCCGAAGCCGTCACAGGGCTTGTGTTTTTTGCAACAATAGCGGCGATCACCTTGTCGCTCACGCCGGCCTGCTTCAGGGCGATCAGCCCGTCTGCCGTGGTGCTATAGCTGCCCGGCGAAGAGTTGACGGTGGCGACAATCACGTCGTCCGACAACCCGGCCTTCGCCATCTTGATTACGGCGTCGTTGTTCATCGCCTGCTGCGCGACAAGGATTGGGCAGAAAATTAAAGCAAACAGGACCGGCAGAAACCTGCGCATACTGTATCTCCTTGTTTATTACGGGGCCCTGAAGATGAGTTTGAATCTCGCTGGAATCATCCTCCATGCGACCCGATTCGCGCAAGATCATTTTTCGGCCGCGGCATGGGCGGCTCTGTCCAGTACGCTCCGCGTTTCTATACGCCTCGTGTTACTATGGGGCATGATCGCTGGGTTCGCTGACGCGGAGACGGAACGTCTCTGGAAGACCGGTCGGTGCAAGCGGCTGCCGGCAAAGTTGAACCGTCTGGCGCTCAAGAAGTTGTATATCCTGAACGCGGCCCTGGCTCTGGAGAATCTGGCTGTGCCCCCGGGTAACCGGCTGGAGAAACTCCGCGGAGATCGCGAGGGCCAGCACAGCATCCGGATCAACGATCGGTACCGCATCTGTTTTGTATGGCGTGATGGAAACGCGTACGGAGTCGAAGTGGTGGACTACCACTGAGACGGTCAAATGAGGAGGCAACCATGCGACGCAACCCAGCCCTGATTCACCCCGGCGAGATTCTTTTCACTGAGTTCATGCAGCCGATGGGACTGACGGCCTATCGGTTGGCCAAAGAAATCCGCGTGCCCGCTCCCCGCATCGGCGACATCGTGCACGGCAAGCGCTCCATCTCCGCTGACACGGCCCTGCGGCTGGCCTTATATTTCCGTCTGCCGGCCCAGTTCTGGCTTAATCTTCAAAACGAATACGATCTGCGCCGCGCCGCCTCAAGTCCGGCCCTGAAGCAGATCGTTCCACGCGCCGCCTGAACCCCCGCTCCCTGATCCCTGATCCCTGATCTCTGATCTCTGATCTCTGAACCCTGTCTGTTAAAGTGAGAGATCAGGAATGGCCGCTCATCCAGAACTGACGCTCCCCGCTCTCGAGCCCTTCCGCCTCGATCCCCTCTTTGTCCCTCGCGTCTGGGGCTCGAATGACCTCCGCCCCTGGTATGATTTCCTCTCCCCTGGCAGCCCCATTGGAGAGGTCTGGCTCACCGGCGACGAATGCCTCATTGCGACCGGCCCCCATCGTGGCCGCAAGCTCGGCGAACTCTTCCGTCTTGCTCCTCTCTCGCTTCTCGGCCCTTCGGTTCCTTCAGGCGAGTCGCCTCTCCTCATCAAGGTGATCTTCGCCCGCGAGAAGCTAAGCGTTCAGGTCCACCCCGATGACCAGACGGCCCGCAGGCAGGGACAACCTCACGGCAAGACGGAATGCTGGTACGTTCTGGCCGCCGAGCCCGGCGCCCAGGTCGCCCTCGGCCTTCGACCGGGTTTGTCTCTTCTTCAAATCAAAGAGGAAATCCGCGCCGGCACTCTCGAATCCAGCCTTAACCTCCTTCCCGTCGCCCCCGGCGATCTCATTTACGTCGAAGCGGGCGCTGTCCACGCCATCTGGCCGGGCTCCATCCTGCTTGAAATCCAGCAAAACTCCGACCTCACCTACCGCATGTACGATTACGGCCGTCCCCGCGAACTCCACATCGATCAATCTCTCCAGGCCCTGAATCTCTCTGCCCATTCCGGCAAGATCCCTCCCGAACCCCTTGCCGACCGCACGGTTCTCAACGATTCCATTTACTTTCGCATCGAGCGTCTTCCTGTCTCGGGCAGTCGTTCCAGTTCCACACTTCCCGCGCCTGCCATTCCCGGCCAGCCTCCCGCCGCTCCGGGGTTCGCTTATCTCTTTGCTGCTTCCGGCGCCGCGCGCATTGCCGGGTGCGGTTTTGAGCCGATCGATCTTCCCGCTCACTCCATCGCGGCCATTCCAGCCTCCGCCCCTTCTTTTACCATCCACGATCTCGGAGGCCTCGATCTCATCCGCGTTTCTCCAAACTGGCCTACCACTAAAGTTTCTTGATTTCTGTGCGACAACCCGTGCTGTTTCGTGTTCTACTGCAAAGAAGATTCACTCCTATACCGTTTTTTGTAGTCCTGTCCGCCCCTGAACTCAGCTGCATCCTGTTACCCTGTTTTGTTGCCCTAATCTGTTGCCTTAAGTCGTTTCACATCCAGTTCACCCCTTTTCCCCTGTGAAGATTCGCCTCTCGGGACGGGGGCGCAACCTCATGGAGACGCGCATGCGGTCGAATTCATTCCTCCCTCTCGTCCTCGCGGTGCTTTTCTTGACCTCTTCCGGGCTTGCTCACTCCCAGGTGGAAGCCTCGGCTTCTCGCAGTAGTCCGCCCTTTTCCATTGGTGCAGGTGCTTCCGATTTCAATGTCGACTGGAAACACAACCGTATGTATGCGGCAACTCTATGGATCGACTGGCATCCTGCGACGGCTCCTTCCTTCCTCCGCGGTATCGGCGCGGAGGTTGAGGGACACCATCTGAACTACGGCCGGCCGAGTACTCTTCCTTCCAATTTCCGACAGGACACCATCCTCGGCGGACCCATTTATACCCTGCCCGGCTTCCGCAACTTCAGCCCGTACGGCAAATGCCTCATCGGGTTTGGAAGCTTCGATTTCCAGGGCAAAGGCCATTTCCCGAATGGCGTACCTTACACCCATGACACGCGCCACCTATACGAGATGGGCGGCGGCTTCGACTATCGCGTCTGGCGTCACGTCGTTGTCCGCGCCGATTACGGCTACCAGGTCTGGGAGCCCCTGTTTAGCAATACGCGCCGCCCCGATCCCCAAGGCGTCACTGTCGGACTCCTTTATGATTTCCGAATCCTCCCCCGCCGGTGAACCCACAGGTTCCCGTGCCCGTCCCTGCGCTTCTCTCCGGCGCAGGGGCGGCAGCCCGGCGTGAGACCCGCAGGCCCTCATTGCCCTCCCGCCACTCCTGGACTCGCTTATCTTTGCTGCTTCAGGCGCCGCGCGCATTGCAGGGTCCGGCTTTGAGCCGGTCGACCTTCCTGCTCACACCATTGCGGCCATCCCAACCGCCGCCCCTCTTTTACCATTAACGATTCGGAGTCCTCTATCCCGTCCGCGTTTTCCCAAACTGGTCTCTCCCCACTGTTTCGTGTTCTACTTCACATCAGATGATTCGCTTTCATGCTTATATGTTTGTAGTCTTTCGCTCCCATGAGAAGAGTTCTGTTCATTTGCCCTGAGTCGTTTCACTCGGAGTTTCCGCCTTGCCTGCGAGGATTCGACTCTCAGGGGAAAAGGCGCCTGGCAACTTGAAGGAGACGCGCATGCGATCGAATCCATTCCTCTCTCTGTTTCTCACCCTGCTTTTTATAACCACTCCCGTGCTTGCCCACTCTCAGGTGGAAGCCTCGGCTTTTCGCAACACTCTGCCCTTCACACTCGGCGTCGGCGCTTCGGATTTCAACGTTGACTGGCACCACAGCCGAATGTATGCGGCAACTCTCTGGCTCGACTGGCATCCTGGAAGGATTCCTTCCATGCTCCGCGGTCTCGGCGTGGAGATCGAGGCGCACGATCTCAACTACGGCCGCCCTTCCACCGTCCCGTCCAACTTCCGCCAGGACACGGCCCTGGGCGGACCCATTTACAGTCTGCCCCGCTTCCGCAACTTCCGCCCGTACGGCAAAGCGGTCTTCGGCTACGGAAGCTTCGATTTCAGCGGCAATAACCCCCACTACACGCATGACACGCGCGCGCTCTACGAGCTGGGCGGCGGTTTCGACGTCCGCGCCTGGCATCACGTCTTTGTCCGTGCCGATTACAGCTATCAAGAGTGGCAGAGCCTGCTCAACGGTAAAAACCGCAATCCTCAGGGCGTCTCTCTCGGCGTGCTCTACGACTTCCGCATTCTCCGTCATCGCTGATCCCGCAGATTCCGGTACCGCGTCCTTGCGCCTTCTTTCCGGCGCAAGGGCGAGAGCCCCCGAATGAGGCCGACGGTCATCTCTCAATTCCGGCCCCTTTCCAACCCGAAGCCCTTCAGGCACAATCAAATTCACATGACTATTCGATTTGCACTCCCTCCTGAGCTTCGAGCCGCCGTCGACGCGGCTTCCGCCGACTGGCGTTCCCACTCGAAAGCAGACCTCATCTGGCGCCACGACCCCTCTCTATGGACCCGCACCGGAGAGGAGAAATGGCTCGGCTGGACCGACATCGTCGAACGCCAACAGCACGATTTCTCCTCCTTCCAATCCTTCGCCGCCGAAATTCGCGCAGCCGGCTTTCAATCGGCTCTCCTGCTCGGCATGGGCGGTTCCAGTCTCTGTCCTGAAGTCCTGGCCAAAACCTTCGGCCGTCAGCCCGGCTTTCCCGCCCTTCACATCGTCGACTCGACCCATCCGGAGCAGGTGCGCGCCGCCCGCGCCAATGTCGATCTCGCCGAAACTTTGGTTATCGTGGCCAGCAAGTCCGGCTCCACGCTGGAGCCCAATGTCCTCAAGCAGTACTTCTATGAGGAAATGCGCCAGGCCGTCGGACCGGATCGCGCCGGCAGCCACTTCGTCGCCATCACCGACCCCGGCTCCAAGATGGAGCAGGTCGCCAAAGCCGACGGCTTCCGCCGGATCTTCTACGGCGACCCCGAAATTGGCGGCCGCTTCTCCGCGCTTTCCGTCTTCGGCCTGGTTCCCGCTGCCGTTTCGGGCCTCGATGTCGCCCGCCTGCTTTCCTCGGCTTCTCAGGCAGTCGGCTCGGCTCACCAGCCGGTAGACAACAATCCTGCCGTACAGCTCGGCCTCCTTCTCGGCTCAGCCGCGAATGCCGGCCGCGACAAGCTCACCATTCTCGCCTCGCCCGAGATATACGACCTCGGCGCCTGGCTCGAGCAGCTCATCGCTGAATCCACCGGCAAGCTCGGCAAGGGCATCACGCCCGTCGATCGCGAATCCGCCGGTCCGCCCTCGGTCTACGGTTCCGACCGCCTGTTTGTCTTCGTCCAGTTCGCCGGCTCCTCTGACGCTTCTCTCGAAACCCGCGCCGCAGCCCTTGAAGCCGCCGGGCATCCGGTCGTCCGCATCGGTCTTGAGGACCGCTACGACATCTTCGGCCAGTTCTTCACCTGGGAGGTCGCCACCGCCGTCGCCGGCTCCGTCATGGGCATTAACCCCTTCGATCAGCCCGACGTAGAATCCGCCAAAATCGAAACTCGCGCCCTCACCTCAGCCTACGAGCAGACCGGCAAGCTCCCTGAGCGCAAGCCTTTCCTCACCGACCAGGGCATTTCGCTGTTCGCCACGGATTCTTACGCCGCCACTCTCCGCGCCGCCGCCCCCGACGCCGGGCTCACTGGCATCCTCGGCGCTCACCTCGCCCAGATCCGCCCCAGCGACTACTTCGCCACTCTCGCCTTCCTCCCCATGTTTCCCCGGCACGAAGCCGCCATCCAGATTTTCCGCCACAAAGTTCGCGACGCCAGGAAAGTCGCCACCTGCCTCGGCTTCGGCCCCCGCTTTCTTCATTCCACCGGTCAGGACTACAAGGGCGGGCCCAACTCCGGCGTCTTCCTCCAGATCACCGCGGCCCACTCGGCCGACCTCGCCATCCCGGGACAGAAGTACAGTTTCGGCATCGTCGTCGATGCCCAGGCCGCCGGCGACCTCGCTGTTCTCGAATCCCGTGGCCGCCGCGCTCTCCGCGTCCACCTGGGCCCGGAGATCTCCTCCGGCCTCGCCACCCTCAACGCCGCCTTCGACCAGGCGCTGCGGCTTTAGCGCATTTCTCCTTCGGATGTGTCCCGAAAATTAGACCGTTGAGTTCGAGATTTCCTCAAGAAATCTCGAACCCTGCACTCCGCCTCTAACGGCCACGTTCGAAGGAGAAATGCCGTAAACCCGGACCACCTGTTCGAACTACCCCAACCGTGCAGTTCTATTGGCTGCGTCGCCATTCCAGTGCATACTGATACGGATGCCGTTCACCGTTTCCCATGTCGCTGCCGCCATCCCCTTTCAGCGCACCCGGCTTATCACCTCTGCGCTGGTCATCGGCTGCATGGTGCCCGATTTCGAGTACTTCATTCGCTTTACCCCCGGTGGGGGCTTCGGTCACACATTGCCGGGAATCTTTCTTCTCGATTTGCCCCTGGCCCTCATGACCCTATGGCTCTTTCACGTCTATGCAAAAGAACCGCTTTACACATGGCTGCCTCAGAGTGTGCGGCGGCGCATCCGGCTCGGTCCCTCTTCGCCCCCATTCCGCAACCTCGCCAGTTTTGCGCTGGTTCTGTTTTCTATCCTCATCGGAATCGCCACTCATATCCTCTGGGATTCCTTCACGCACCCCCGACTCTGGCTCTACCCCCACTGGCAGTTTCTGCACCGCACGGGTCAGGTCCCTTTCTATGGGCCGCTGGAGTATGCCCGGATCATCGAACACGCAAGTACCGCCTTTGGCCTGTTGGTTCTGCTCGTCTGGTTCTGGCACTGGTTACGCTCCACCCCCCCGGTGCACCCGGAGCCGGCCCTATCCTCGCGGACGAACTCCCGCGCCGCCCTCCTCGTCGTTTGCGCCGTCGCTCTGGCCGCTGCGGCTCTGCGGGCATTCCTGGTGTTGCATGGCATTGGAGCGCCGTTCCTGTTCCATAGAAACAAGCTTGCCCTGGAAGCCGCCGTCATCACGGCGATCACCATCTTCTGTCTGGGAGTTGTCGTCTACGGCGCCTTCCGGGCCCGCGCGCAGAGTGCGCTCGAAAACGCGTAGACCACATGCGTGCCAAGGCCGCTTAGAATCGTCGGGCCTCGCTGCTTTCGACTCATTCAGCACGAGGGGCCGGAAAACTTCTCCGGCCCCTGCGCCTTGACGCGCTTTTTTGTCCGTTGATACAGAGCGATGCAGGATCATTCTTCTGAACCGCATCGCTCAATGAATGGTTCTGGACTGGTCCTGGTTTGTTCTAGACCTCCGTCGCCGCAAAGTAGGCGCTGCGCGTGCATTTCTGGATGCTGCCGCCTTTCTCGCTGCAATCGCCGATGGTAAAGAACTGCTTCGCAGAGCCGTAAAACTTCAGAGCTTCCTCCTTCTTCGGCTTGAAACCGGCAAAGACGACCACATCGTCGGCCGGGATCGATTTCGCATTCCCCGTGCTGTCGGCATAGCTAACGCTCCCCGTTGAAATGGCGTTCGCCGTGCCCTCGGTAATCACGCTGAAGTTCTTCAGGTCCTGATAGGCTTCCACGATGGTTGACGGATAGTGAGGCCGGTCTTCCTGAACCAGCTTTTTCTCGCTGGTCAGCATGGTCACGTTGTGGCCGGCCTTGGCCAGGAAGATCCCGATGTCGGCCGCAATTTCCCCGCCGCCAATCACCACCACATTCTTGCCGAGCGATTTTTCTTTGCTGTAGGCATCGATGATGTTCGAAACCTTGGGGCCATCCACACCGGGAATTTTCGGGATGATCAAGTCCGACCCAATGCCCACCAGAATCGTGTCGTAGCCTTTCCCTTTGATCATCTCGGGAGTGGCCTGCTTGTTGAGCACGATCTCGACGCCGGCGGTCTTCAGATGGCCGATCTGATAATCCTTCAGATCCTTGATGGGCCACTTATAGGGCGAATAATCCGAGTGCCGCATCAGCCCGCCCAGCGCGGAGCCTTTCTCGTAGATCGTTACCTTATGGCCTCTTTCGGCCGCGACCAGAGCCGCCTTCAGGCCTGCCGGCCCGCCGCCGATGACCGCCACCTTCTTGGGCGCGCCCGGCTTCGGAACCGCATGGGCGGCGGAAGGCAGGCCGATCTCCGGGTTGACCGAGCATACCGTGTACCAGGGCCCATTCATCATGTTTTCCCCGTGGCACTTGTTGCAGCGGATGCACGGGACCACATCCTCGCCTCTGCCCTCGGCAACCTTCTTCGCATATTGCCAGTCGTTGACGAACGCCCTGGCCATCGTAATCAAATCCGCCTTGCCGTTGGCGATCATTTCTTCATTGATGTCCGGATCGTGGAAGCCGCCGCCTGGAGCAACGGCGATCTTCACGCCCGCCTTCTTGATGGCCGCGGCAGGGCCGGCCGAATAGGGATAACCCTTCGTCGAATTCCAGGGAGTGGGGTGGGCAGCGCTGGCGTCGGCGACCCTGACCATCAGAATGTCAGCCAGCCCCTCCAGTTGCCTTGCATAGGCGATTGCATCCTCAACGCTCAGGCCGATCTGGTAATACATGTCATTCTTATGCGGCGTGATCGATGCGTCTTTTACAAAGACTTCCGCGTTGATCAGCATCTCCGGCACGGCCTGCTTGACCGCTTTGATGATCTCGATGGAGCCCTTCTGGTTGCCCCGGATGCCGACCTGCAGCACGTCGACCCCGTGAAGCTGATAAAACTTCGCCTGGGTCACAGCCGTATCGATCATCTTTGATAAAGCCTCCGACGCCCCGGGCCCCATGCCCGCATCCAGGCCGGCCGATGCCTTCGAGCCGTAGACGTGGATGCCTTCGATCATCTGCTCAAAGTAGTTCTGAACGGCGGGATCCTCCAGGTCGTAGCTCAGCATATGCGCGTCGTCGCCTTTCAGGTTCTGCCTCACCTTGTGCTGCATGATGCGCAGGCTGATCATGGCGGCGCCGTTCCTGGCCATGTTCACGTAGTAGTCCCGCATCAGCGCCGAGGGGAAATTTTCGGGCCCCTGCAGAAAATGCGGAGTGGACATGGAGACGATCATGCGGTTCTTGAGCACCTGGTTCCCGATCTTCAGGGGTGACAAGACGTGGCTGTACCGGTCGCTCAGCACGCCGGCCTTCGCGGCTCCAGGCTTGCCGGCTGCCGGCGCGCTATGAGCCGGGCTGGCCGAAGCCGTTTTTTCTGGAACAGTTTCCGCCCCAAGCTTCCCCATGGTCAGTGCCGACGCCGATGCCATGCCCGACAGAGCAAGGAACTGCCGTCTCTTCATAAGCGATTGAATCAGACTCATCGAATTCTCCTCACTGCTGGAGGCGCCTTTCCGGCCCCCGGCAAAAACGCTCGGTTCAAAATCATGGTTGCGCTGCGAGAGAACGCAGCAACGAACCCGCAATCAGAACGGCTGCATCTGCCGTTCGAGACGGCAAAATCTTTGTTCGGAAGAACACAGAAATCATCCACCCTGCGGGCCGGTTGCGCAAGCAACTTTTGAAACCCTCCCGGCCCGGTGCTCTTGCCTGCCGACTTGCTGGCACACCCACCTGCAGCAGGTTTGCCGTTTCACGACGTATCCACTTTTTCTCTTTGAGTGCATTCCCATGGCTGCCCGCGGGACGTCTGAATCTCTCTCCATCCAAAGGGCTTGTTCCGCCGCTCTCCTTACGGAACTTTTCCCCTGCCGCGGGGTTTACATACGTGACAGCTTTCCTTCCCGGCCGTCTAAACGGGGGAAGAAGTCGGAAAATGAAAAACGAAGCGCACCTGATGGCGCATCCAACGCACGGGGCAAGACTTCACTGAAAGGGGAGTGTCAAAGATGACTCGCAGGAAGACGACTCGCAAGTTGATCGGCGGAGTTTTCACAGCCATTCTTGCCTGGGCCACGATGGCGCTTTTCTGCGCCGCAGCACAGGCTCAGGAGCAGGCACCGGCCCAGGCTTCGGCGCCTGCTTCGGCCTCCAGTCAGCGCACCGACGGCCAGATTGAGATGGATGTTGTCCAGGCCCTCGACGCTTCGGCGGCGCTGAAAAACGACCTCATCACAGCCGCGACCGTCCAAGGCCAGGTCACACTTGCGGGAACTGTCTCGAGCGCGGCCTCCCGCGACCTTGCCGAGTCGATTGCCGGCCATGTAGCAGGCGTAACGAAGGTCCACAACAATCTCAAGGTCGGCGATCCTCAGCAGGCCGCGGCCGACATCTCCGTTCCCGGCGAGGAGGGGACAGCGTCAGCCGAATCCAGCCAGGCGTCTGCGGAGGCAAACCAGCCTCAGAGCGCGCAGCCGTCCGATCAGGCCAACCAGCCTGATGCGTCCGGTGAGGCCAATCAGCCTGCACCGGCACCGGCCTATCGCCAGCCCTACTCGCAGCCCGCGCCCAATTCCAATCAGCCTTCGGCGCAGGCTGCTCCGGCGTACCCCAATCAGTCGCAGGCGTACCCCAATCAACAGCAGACGTATCCCAATCAGCCGCAGACATATCCCAGTCAGCCGCAGACATACCCAAACCAGCCGCAGACATATCCCAGTCAGCCGCAGACATACCCAAACCAGCCGCAGACGTATCCCCGTCAGCCGCAGTATGGCTACTCGCAGCCGCAGGGCGCGCCTGCCTATCAGTACCCCAAGGCGCCTGTTACCCTGCCGCAGGGAACGCTCCTCCAGCTTCGTACTTCCGAGGCTCTCAACAGCAAGAAGGCTGTCGAGGGCACGGCCATCCAGTTGACAGTGATTCAGGACGTGACCGTAGGCGGCGTTCTTGCCATTCCGCGCGGGGCCACGGTTCATGGCGTGGTGACTGAAAGCAAATCCACCAAATCCGGCGACCTCGGCGGCAGCTCGGAACTGGCACTCAAGCTAACCTCGCTCGATCTGGGCGGCAAGAATTACCCGCTCGACAGCGATAACTTCAAGGTGAAGGGGCCGAACAAGGCCGGCCAGACCGTGGGCAGCGCTGTTGCCGGCGGGGTGCTCGGCACCATCATCGGCTGTGCCGCGGGCCGAGGGGCAGGTTGCGCCATTGGAGCCGGAGCCGGGGTTGCTGCAGGTACCGCAGCCGGAGCCGCCGCGCCTGGTCCCAATGTCTGGATCCCCGCCGAGGCTCTGGTCACCTTCCACCTTACAACTCCGGTCAGCGTCGATCCCGTCAGCGCTGAAGAAGCGCAACGCCTCGCGCAGGGGCTTTACCAGGGTGGCCCGTCGCTCTATCGTCGCGGCGCCTACGGCCCCTATGGATCGCCATACGCCCCCTATGGTGCGCCTTACGCCGCCTATCCGTACGGTTACTACCCGCCGGTCTACTATCGTCCCTATTACCTCTCCGGCGGCTATTACTATTGGCGTTGAGCGCGCAAGTTGAAGCAGCGCAATCGCCAGGTACCGCCGGCTTCCCAGCCGGGTCGCCGCGGCGACCGTGGGTCTCCTGACCCACGCTCAGGCTGATGGAGAACACACTGTCAGCAACTTGAGCGGCGATCAGGAACCCTGGTCGCCGCTTTCCTCTTTTCCTCCGCTGCCTTCGTCTTTTCCTTCGGCTGTCCCGCCCAGCGGATCGCTGTCGCGATCGGTGGCTTCGGTCAGGGCCGCCAGTTGCTCAGCCAACGCTTCGGTCCAGCATCCTTCCGGCGCTCGCCAGCTCCAGTTCCCATCGGCCACGGCGGGAGTATTCATTCGCGCCTCGGAGCCCAGACCGAGCAAATCCTGCGCAGGGAAGATCACCATCTGCGCCACACTCGCCGCCGCCGCACGGATCATCGGCCACGCCGCCCGGCCGTTCACTGGCCCCAGCAGCGCCTCGGCTGCCTTGCGCTCCTTCTCTGCTGCCGTCTCCCACCATCCTTGCGTGGTGTCGTTGTCGTGCGTACCTGTATAGACAACCGTTCGCGCTGTGTGCCGCTGAGGCAGGTGAACGTGCGCCCCGCGGTTGCCGAATCCGAACTGCATCACCTTCATCCCCGGCAGCCCGAGCGCATCTCTCAATTGGTCGACCTCGGGCGTGATGACGCCGAGGTCCTCGGCCACCAGCGCCAGCGGCCCCAGCGCCTCTTCCAGGGCTCGGAACAGTTTAAGTCCCGGCGCTTTCACCCACTCGCCTCGAACCGCTGTCTTTTCCGCGGCGGGAATGGCCCAGTAGGCCTCGAATCCACGGAAGTGATCGAGCCTGACAATGTCGTAAAGCTGCATCGCTCTTCGGGTGCGCTCAATCCACCACCTGAAGCCGCTGCTCTCGATCGCCTCCCACCTGTACAGCGGGTTGCCCCATCGCTGTCCCGTTTTAGAGAAGTAGTCCGGGGGGACGCCTGCCACGCGGATCGGCTTCAACTCCCCGTCGAGTTCAAAGATTTCCGGCTGGGCCCATGCATCGGCTGAATCCAGGTTCACGAAGATTGCCATGTCACCCAGAATGCGGATCCGATGGCGAGCCGCGGCCTGGCGCAGCGCCTTCCATTGCTGAGAGAAAGCAAACTGCAGCGCACGCTCCATGGCAAGCGCCCTGCTGTACTTCAAACGCACCACGGCCAGAGCATCCGGCGAGCGCCGGCGCAGAGGTTCCGGCCATTCGGCCCAGGCTGCGGTTGACAATTCGCGGCTCAACACCGCAAACAGCGCGTAATCTTCGAGCCAGCCAGCCTCAGAGCGGCAGTACTCTAAATAAGCTCCCCATTGTTCTGCCAGGGCTTCATCCGCAGGTCCGCGATCGAGAAAATTCCCGCACGCCTCAGAAAGCAGCGGCAGCTTGCGCCGCTCCACAGATTCAAAATCCACCGCGGCGCCGGGCGCGTCCACTCCATCAATTCGTGCTCGCCCGATCCATCCCCACTCGCAAAGCACTTCCAGGCTGATGAGCGCCGGGTTGCCGGCAAAAGCAGACGAAGCCGCGTAAGGCGAGTTCCCATAGCCGGTGGGCGAAAGCGGCAACACCTGCCATATATGCTGGCGGGCGCGCGCCAGAAACTCAACGAAGGCATAAGCCGCCGGCCCGAGGTCGCCTATGAAGCCGCGGGAAGGGAGCGAACTTATATGCAGCAGCACTCCGGACGATCGCTTGAAGTCCATAACGACATTATCGCTGTTAGAGCATTGCGGGCCTTGCGCAGTCGAACGAATCGTCCTTTGCGCTCATGACGCTTTCGCGCCCCAGGCATCTAATGAACGGTGTGGATCGCGCAAGCTGCCGCAACGATCTCACGGAAATGGAGATGTCTGCCCATAGCAGCAGATTAAGCGCTGTCCGGCGCGCAGGAGCGTAGAATGTGTCTGCGCCACATCGTCCCGCGATCGGAGCTACCTCAATGATCAAGCTGCAAGCCGTGTTTGTGATCTCGGCCGGACTCTGGCTTTCATGTCCGCAATTCTTTGCTCAAGGCGCGAATGCGGCAGATCAAAGCCGCGTCATCGTTACCGTGCTACCGTCTGACCCGAGCGTGGAGGATGCCCACATCTCTCAACAGGATCTTGCGGTCAAGGTAAACGGCAAGCAGGTCACTGCGACTGGATGGACGCCCTTGCGCAGCGACCAGGATCAAGTCGAGATCGTAATCCTGATTGACGGCTCCGCCCGCTCCAGCCTTGGAACTCAATTCGGAGAGATCTCCCGCTTCGTCGGCGAGCTCCCTACGAAGACGAAAATGGCCATTGGTTACATGGAAAACGGACGCGCGGTGCTGGAAGTCCCGCTCTCGGCGAATCCCGCGCAGGTGACCGGCGCGCTGCACGCGCCCGCCGGCGCCGCTGGCGTCGATTCGAGTCCATATTTCTCTCTATCCGACCTTGCCCGGCACTGGCCCTCGAGCCAGCCGGATGCACGCCGCGTAGCTGTCCTGGTTACCGACGGGGTAGACAATTTCGGTACAGGCAACGATGTAGAAGACCCATACGTTGAGGCCGCTATCAAAGACTCGGTCCAGGCAGGGCTGCAGGTCTATTCGATCTACTGGCGCGTGCGGGGCAATGCAGACCAGTCTCTCGATCAATCCACCGTCAGCCAGAGTCTCATCTCCGAGGTGACTGCGGCTACGGGGGGCCACTCATACTGGCAGGGGACCAGCAATCCAGTTTCGTTCGAGCCCTACTTTAACGATCTGCGCCGGCGCCTCCGCAACCAGTATGCGCTTTCGTTCACGGCTCCAGCCGTCAAGAAACCCGAACTCGCGAACCTGGAATTGAAATCGGGAAACCGCTCCGCGAAAATTGAGGCGCCGCGGGAGGTTTGGATTGGCCGCACCACGGAGTCCTCAAAATAAATTCTCCTGCCGTGAGGAATCTTTGTCCTTTTCCTTCCTAGCCGATTTGTGTCATGCTTGCACACATGGGAAACAAAGACAAAGGCAAAAAGGAAGTCAAGAAAGCGCCCAAACCTAAACCCAAGCCGGAACCGAGCCTGAAGCGCGAGCTGTTTACGCCTGCAGCGCCCAAATAGCGCGCCGCGCATCCGGCCGTAGCAAGTCGAAGGCCCTTCCCACGGGGGAGGGCCTTCGCTGTCTTCTGGGGTTTAAGGTTCAGGCGACGGCTTCAATGCCGTGGAGCTCTCGCTCGCGCTATCGTAGCCACCATTCAGTGCAGCGCATCAAGATCGCTTTGGCGGATCGCATTGGGTTCGGGAACTGCCGCTTCATGAGCCACAATCTTCCATCCCGCGGTGCTCTTCCTGGCCACCACCAGATTCACCCCAAATGCTTTCTGGCCCGCGTTGGTCGATTCGTACCGGGTAATCGCGTAGAGAAGCCCGCTTTCACAACCGACATGCAATACATCGATTGAATCAACCCTGTAGTGCGCATCAACTCCTCGCTGCACGTAGGCCTGGATATTGGCGCGCCCCTGCACGATTCCGCTCTCGAAATGTTGCGTCAGATAGGTGGCGTCCTCGGCATAAAGATTCGCCACGCGCCTTGCGTCGCCGCTGTTGTACCCTTCCTTCCAATCCGCGATGATCTGCCTGGCCGCCCGATCGGATTCTGCCTGGCAACTTTCGCCCTGCATCCGCAAAGCCGGTGCGGATTGCGCGGCGAGAAGTGTGGCGGAAAGTGCCATCCAGCAAAACGCCCCAAGAACTTCTTTCATCATGCCCTCATTTAAGTACTGATCAATGAAATGGGAAAGGCCCTCCCCGTGGGGAAGGCCTTCGCTGTCTCTCGCGGGTTTTGGGTTCAGCCGACGACTTCAATGCCCATGGAGCGTGCCGTTCCCTTGATGCTCTTGATCGCCGTCTCGACCGATGCGGCGTTCAGATCCGGCATCTTCTGCGTGGCGATTTCGCGCACCTGCTTCTCGGTCACCTTGCCCTTCTTTTCCTTGTTGGGCGTGCCCGACCCCTTCTCAATCCCGGCCGCCTTTTTCAGCAGGATCGAGGCCGGCGGCGTTTTGGTTACAAAGCTGAAGCTGCGGTCGCCATAGACCGTGATCACGACCGGGATAATCAGCCCGGCCATTTCCTTGTTCTGCGTACGCGCATTGAACTGCTTGCAGAACTCCATAATGTTGACCTGCGCCTGACCGAGCGCCGGGCCCACGGGCGGCGCCGGCGTAGCTTTGCCGGCCTCGATCTGCAGCTTCACATATCCGGTAACTTTCTTCGGAGGTGCCATTCTTTGGTCCCTTCGGGACCAGCTCTTAGCTCCTGGCCATTAGCTCTTAGCTGGTCATTCCTTCTGCAAATTTTGGTGTCGCTGCTTAAGCGTTCGCTGCTAAACTCGCGGCTGCCAGGTCGCGCGCAAGCTAGAAGCTAGAAGCTAGTAGCTAGAAGCTGCAACTACTCAATCTTTTCTACCTTGCTGAATTCCAGTTCCACCGGCGTGGAGCGCCCGAAGATCGTCACCATCACCTTCATCGTCTCGCGATCCTCGTTGATTTCGTCCACTACGCCATTGAAATTGGCAAACGGTCCATCGGTAATGCGGACCTGTTCGTTCTTCTCAAACTTGATCTTCAGCCGCGGCTTGTCCTTGGCGGCCTCGCTGCGGAACAGGATGGAGCTCACCTCTTCCTCGCTCAGCGCCACGGGCTTATCCCCGGTGCCCAGGAACCCGGTCACTTTGGGCGTTTCCTTCAGCACATGCCACAGGTGGTTGTCGAGTTCCATCTCGATCAACACGTAGCCGGGCAGGAAAACCCGCTCCACAGTGCGCTTCTTCCCGTTGATGATCTCCGTTACCGGTTCGGTAGGAATCATCACGCGCCCCACTCGGTCGCCCAGCCCGAAAGCCTGCACACGGCTCTCGATCGACTCGCGAACTTTGCGCTCGAATCCCGAGTAGGCGTGGAGGATATACCATTTGAAACGCTCGTTGCGTTGGGGCTGCGCTTGGGTCACCGCTTCCGGCTGCGCCACGTCCTGCGGTTGTGACGCATTCTCGCCGTTGGGCTCCGGCTGGGTCTCGGGTTGTTCCAGTTCCTCAGTCATTCCGTTCTCATTTCAGGCTCGGCTCGTTCATTGACCAGTGAGCTTGTTCAGCAGCCCATTGATGCTGACTCTAAAAATTGCATCCACAACCATGAAAAAGACGCCGAAGATGAATACCGTAACGATCACCACCGAAGTGGTTGCTCTTACCTCTTTACGCGAGGGAGCCACCACCTTCCGCATTTCCGCGCGCACATCGCTCAGAAATCCCGTGAAGTAGTTCCATTTGCCGACAATCCCGTCCAAAAACTTCGGCATCTTGAACGGTCCCTCGTTGTTATTCGCTATTGCTGTCTTCGTCGCCATGCTCATTCCTTCAATGGACAGTGACCAGTGGTCAGTGATCAGTGATCAGTCTTACTCAGCTGTAACAGCCAGTTCGCCTTGTTTCCGCTCTGCCGCAACTGATCCCTATTCCCTGAACCTGTTCCCTGTCTTTGTATCTCTGGCAGGGGCGGAGGGATTCGAACCCCCAAGTCCGGTTTTGGAGACCGGCAGTTTAACCGTTGAGCTTACGCCCCTGCATTCAGGGGTCAGGGTTCAGGTTTCAGGGTTCAGTCTTCCTCTTCGCTACATCAGGCCGCTCGGGCTGACTCGCCGCATTCTCAACTGATCCCTGATCCCTGATCCCTGTTCCCTGCTCTTCTTACTTCGACTCTTTGTGCGGCGTGTGCTTGCGGCAGCGGTTACAGAACTTTTTCAGTTCCAGGCGACCTGTGACCGTCTTCTTGTTCTTGGTCGTCGTGTAGTTCCGCTCCTTGCACTCGGTGCACTGCAATGTGATGATTTCCCGCATTCCCAAATCCTTCCGGTTCTCAGTTCTTAGTTCGCAGTTCTTAGTTCGTTTCCCGGCAGCGCCGTCTGCGAACTGTGAACTACGAACCGTGAACTACGAACTTAATTGATAATTCCGGTTCGCAGTTCTTAGCTCGTTTCCCGGCGCCGTCTGTGAACTGTGAATTACGAACTGTGAACTACGAACTTAAATCCCTTCCCAGTTTTCAGTTCTCAGTTCTTAGTTCGTTTCCCGGCAGCGCCGTCTGTGAACTGTGAACTACGAACTGTGAACTGCGAAATCATTTGATGATTTCGCTGATCGTGCCTGCGCCCACGGTGCGGCCGCCCTCGCGAATGGCGAAGCGCAATCCCTTCTCCATGGCCACCGGCGTGATCAGTTCCACTTCCAGAGCCACGTTGTCGCCCGGCATCACCATCTCCACGCCCTCGGGCAGCTCGGCCACGCCCGTCACGTCCGTGGTGCGGAAGTAAAACTGCGGACGGTAGCCCTTGAAGAACGGCGTGTGACGGCCGCCCTCTTCCTTGGAGAGCACGTAGACCTCGCTCTTGAAATGCGTGTGCGGCGTGATCGAAGCCGGCTTGGCCAGAACCATGCCGCGCTCCACGTCTTCCTTGGGCACGCCGCGCAGCAGAATGCCCGCGTTGTCGCCGGCCAGGCCTTCGTCGAGCTGCTTTTTGAACATCTCCACGCCCGTGCACACCGACTTGCGCGTCTCGCGGAAGCCCACAATCTCCACGTCTTCGCCCACCTTGACCTTGCCGCGCTCGATGCGGCCCGTAACTACCGTGCCCCGGCCCGAAATCGAGAAAATATCTTCGATCGGCATCAGGAAGGGCTTGTCCACGGCGCGATCCGGCTGCGGCACGTAATGATCCACCGCCTCCATCAGCTCGTCGATCTTGGCTTCCCACTTGGGGTCGCCGTTCAGGGCCAGAAGCGCTGAGCCGCGGATCACCGGCGCGTCTTCAGGGAACTGATACTTGCCGAGAAGCTCGCGCACTTCCATCTCCACCAGCTCGATCAGCTCCTCGTCTTCGACCGCATCGCACTTGTTCAGAAACACCAGCACACAGGGCACGCCCACCTGCCGCGCCAACAGCACGTGCTCCTTGGTCTGCGGCATGGGCCCGTCAGTCGCGGCCACGACCAGAATCGCCCCGTCCATCTGCGCCGCGCCCGTGATCATGTTCTTGATGTAGTCGGCGTGGCCCGGGCAGTCCACGTGCGCGTAGTGCCGGTTAGCCGTCTCGTACTCCACGTGCGCCGTGGCGATGGTGATGCCCCGCTCCCGCTCTTCAGGGGCATTGTCGATCGAGTCGAACGAACGGAACACATTCTTCGGGTTGTGCTTCTGCAACACCTTGGTGATGGCCGCCGTCAGGGTCGTCTTGCCGTGATCGATGTGCCCGATCGTGCCCACGTTTACGTGCGGCTTGCTGCGGTCAAACTTTTCCTTCGCCATGATCCTCTTCCGTTCCTTCCTTCAGACTTTCTTCTCCCCCGCCCCGCGGAGATTCCAAAACCTCTTGCCCTCGCCTTAGTAGGAGGTGTATGCCCCTGCGTATCTCTCGCGCAGTTCGGGCGGCACCGTTTCCACCAGCCGCAAATACCGCTCCCGCGTCAGCGCCTGATCGGATACCGGAAGCGCCTTGTACAAACCGGCCGCTTCCTTGCCCAGCAGCCCGCGTTCCAAAATGCCCTCAAAATCGCGGATGCGCAGTTTCGATTTGCGCACGCGGCTCAAAAAAACCTCTACGTCCCGCTCGGCGAAGGCCGCGTCGATGAGCGCGTGGAGTACCGAATAACGCTGCTCGTCGCGCACGGCGATCGCTGCCTGCTCGAACATCCTCTACAACCTCAACCCAGTTTCAGTCATCGGCTGAACTCTGGAGCGGGAGACGGGAATCGGACCCGCGACCAACAGCTTGGAAGGCTGTGACTCTACCACTGAGTTACTCCCGCCCGAAAACAGTTGTCAGTTCTCAGTTCACAGTTGACAGTTCACAGTTGGTCCGAGTCGAGCCAAGCACCTGTGCCCTTCTTTGGCGCCCATTCGGGAAACTGAGAACTACAAACTAAGAACTGTGAACTGCCGTGTTCCGATTTCTGGAGCTGATGACCAGGATTGAACTGGTGACCTCTCCCTTACCAAGGGAGTGCTCTACCAACTGAGCTACATCAGCCCTCTAAACCCAAGCCGCTAGCTCTTAGCCTCTAGCTTCTAGCCCGATCCCGCTGGAGCAAGCCGTAAAGGCCAGGTCCCGCGATCACAAGCTAGAGGCTAGTAGCTAGAAGCTAGTAGCTGTTCTTCCCCCCGCCCCGGCGGATACGATCCGCCTGACGGGCCAAAACCGTTCGCAAGGCCAGCCCGCCAAGAATGATGAGCGGTACCAGCCTCAATTCTACCGGCCGGCCGAACACCATCACCTTGCCGGCATCCATCGTGAACCAAACCAGCGCGGCCAGGCCCGCATACAGCGTGAGAGCCCACCAGAATTTCCGGTCGAGATCCGCTCCGGAGCGGATTGCCTTGCCATTCTCCCGACCGGCTCCCATCTGCTTCACAGTTCCCAGTTCGTAGTTCACAGTTCTCAGTTTGTTCCGTTCCGGCGCAAGCCGCCGCTCACCGTTTCACTTTCCTCAATCTCAACTGTTCCCTGTTCCCTAATCCCTGTTCCCTGCATCTTTGGTGCACAGGGGAGGATTCGAACCTCCGTAACTCGAATGAGTGGCAGATTTACAGTCTGCTGCCATTAACCGCTCGGCCACCTGTGCCCAACCCGTCCCGTCTTCCGCTTTCCCGTTCCGGCGCAAACTCAACGCCGTTCTGCGCAATCCGGTTCCCTCCGGAGCGCCTTCGGCCATCTCGATCCTCTACCTGAAATGGGAGCACCGCGGACGACAGGCCCGGCAGGCAAACCACTCCCGCCGGCAAATTTCCCGCCGCTTCCGGCTTCCTTTCCGGTCCCTTTTTCTGGAGCTGGCGAAGGGATTTGAACCCCCGACCCTCTGATTACAAATCAGATGCTCTACCAGCTGAGCTACGCCAGCTCTTTACCCATTCGGGGCCACAGCGGAAGCCGCTGAATGCATAAACACACTTCAACTATGCATCTACGGCACAAAGATTAAGTTAGCATACCGGGCCGGGGCGAGCAAACCCGGGAACAGGGAAGGCAATGGGAATAGGGAATCTGAGGGACTGAGGGACTGGAAGGGCCTGAGAGAACGTACTCGGATTCTTATCAGATCTGCGGAAAACGCAGGTGCGGCGAGAAATCGTTGCCTTCGATCGCTTGCCGCCACGCACTGATGCTTTGCCGGATCGACTCCACATCGAGGCTGCCATAGCCGGCAGGGAACGTTTCGAGGCGGCGAAGCGCCGCGGCAAGCAGCGAGGCGGCGCCGGTCGAGTTCTGCCGCTGGAGGTGGTGAAAGGCCGCCGCAATCTGGATCAGTGCCTGGAGAAAGGTCTTTTCCGGCTCCGCGGAGCGCAGCCAGACGCTTTCCCAATGCTCGTGGGCGAGGAAAAATTCCTGGCTCCGATAGCAGCGCAGGCCCTCTGCCAGCGCGCCGTGTTCCCAATCAAGCGCCATCGTTTTCTCATTATCGTCCTCTTCGTTTGCGGGAACCCGCTTCGCTTTACAGCATTTCCTGAAACGCTATAGGCTGCGATCATGCAAAATTCCTGGAGAAACATGGCTGCAGCCGTGGCGCTGCTGGCCGCCGCGCTGCCCGCGGTGGCGCAGAAATACGCTGCGAAAAATGTGCGATTCGAGGGTGCGTCTGAGTACAGCGATCAGGAATTGTTGGACACCACGGGATGGAAGAAGGGCCTGGCGCTTGATTACGACGGAATGCGCGCGTGCACAAAGAAGCTGATGGACACCGGGCTCTTTAGCCAGGCCTCGTTTCAATTCGACGGCGAGGACCTGATCTTCCGGTTGACTCTCGCCGAGCAGCTCTACCCGGTGCGTCTTGGGAACCTGCCCATTGCGGCGGGCGCGGATTTTGAATCCAAGCTGCACGAGCAGGTTCCGCTGTACCACGGGAAGGTTCCGGCCGACGGCACGGTGCTGGAGGACGTGAGGAGCGCCCTGGAGGCGGAATTGAAGGCTGAGGGTTTGGAAGCGAAGGTGCAGGCCGCGCCCTATACGGACCCGAAACTTAATAAGGTCACAGCGATGGAGTTCAACGTGACAGCGCCCGACGTGCTGGTGGGCAAGGTGAAGGTGGAGAGCCGGACGGGAGAACCGGACACGCAGGTTCTGGATCTGGTTTCGAAGGTCGAGGGCACCGCATATGACCAGGAGGGAAGCCCAAGCCAGATCGAGGCAAACATCGGCGGCTATTACCGGGACAAAGGGTTCCTGGAGACCAAGGTGGAGATCAAGTCACAGGCGCCGGTGCAGGCGGGAGGAGCGATCCGGATTCCGTTTGCTGTGTCGGTGGAGCCGGGGACGCAGTACAGGATCACAGGAGTTCAGATTGCGCCGGGACTGGTGGTGAGCCAGGCGGATTTCGACAGGCAGTCGCAGATCCATCCGGGAGACGTAGCGGATGGGACGAGGGTGCGGCAGAACTGGGAATTTTTGTCGCGGCAGTACCACAACCACGGCTATATGAAAGCAAAGATCGACCCCGTGCCAATGTTCAACCGGGAAAAGGGGACCGTAAGCTACACGGTGACCGTGGAACCGGGGCCGCAGTACAAGATGGGAACGCTGACAATCCAGAACTCAGCAGCGGACCTGAAAGCGGCGATGCTCGGTGCGTGGAAGATGCCGGCGGGAGCCGTCTTCAACGAGGGGGCGATAGCAACTTTCTATCAGGCAGGAGACAATGCGGCGCTGCAGCGGACCTTTGCCCACGCAAATTGCAAGTACATGCTAAAGCTGAACGACGATTCGCTGACGGTGGACGTGACGCTGAGGGTAGAGAAACGGGATTAAGGAAAGCTAGAGATCCGCGGCTGGCCTGCGTGAACCTTGTAAGTTGATGGAACGGCAAGACCGCTACAACGTTACAAATAGTTACGCGTAAATGAGCATTTCTGAATTCCGCGGCCTAGCGCGGCAGGCGTAGAATGGGGCCGATTCCAAAAGCAAAAAAGAATTGAATTTGCAGGATGAGGAGAAGGGCATGAGCGTCATTGATTCGATCAAGCGGAGAAATTTCCTGTTGGGTGCGGTGGGGTCCACATGCGCATTAACGTGCAAGAAACTGGCGGCCTATGCCGGCGTGCCCAACGCTGAGGCGCAGGCTTCAGGCGCGGCGCCCAAGGCGAATTTGGCGCAGGTGATGGCGGCTGAGAAGGCAGCGATTGCCGCGGTGTTCGCGGCAGGGAACCGGTGCCCTCATCTTCTGTCGCCTTTGCGGATTAGAAATAAGGTTCTGAAGAACAGGATCCTGCACAACGTATCGCCGACCTATCTGATGCAGGGGCCGGAAAACTTTCCCACAGAGATGTATCGGAACCACATGTCGAACATCGCCAAGAATGCGGCCATCGTATCGTTCAGCACGCATTTCGGCACTTATCCCAAGACCTATACCAAGGGACTCGTCGGCCCGAGTCAGACCTTCAGCGACGATAGCTGGGAAGATATTCCCCCGGTTCACAACTACGTGCAGGAGATGCTCGAGGACATGCGTTACCAGGGAGCGCAGATCCTGTTTGCGGGCAATACAGGTGGCAGTCCCAGCGGGGTTGGGGTTGGAGCTTCTGCTGGCGCGGCCGGAGCGGCGGGAGGCCCCGGAGCGCCCGGTGGTGGCGCGCCCGGTGGCGCTGGCGGCGGGGCACCCGGTGGCGCTGGCGGACCTGGTGGCGCTGGCGGCGGCGCGCCCGGTGGCGCTGGCGGGCCGGGAGGCGCAGGAGCAGGAGCGGCTGGCGGCGCGTCAGCGAGCAGCGGTCCCGTAGTCATGGGCGCCGGCTGGCCCGGTGGTCAGGGTGGCCAAGGCGGCGGCAGGAGCGGCGCCCGGAGCGGCCAAGGCGGTCCTGGCGGCGGAGCGGCCGCGGGCGGACAGGGTGGTCCTGGCGGCGCGCCCGGCGGACAGGGTGGCCCGGGTGGCGCGGCAGGCGGACAAGGTGGTCCGGGCGGTGGCGGACCAGGCGGTCGAAGAGTGCAAATGACCGACGAGCAGATTCTGGCCGATGCCATCGAGTACGAGAAAAATGGGTACGATGTTTATCAACTGCAGGGCGGCAGCGCGGACGTCGCCAAGAAGATCAAGGAGAAAACCAGCCTGATCCTGATGGGCTCAATCCGGGGAGGCGAGGGGCAGGGCGGCTATACTCCGGAAGCAACCTCCATCCTTAGCAATCAACCCACCACGGACGCGGTAAAGGAGGCCGTGGAGCAGGCGAAAAAGCTCGAGGGCATTGTGGACATCGCCCATATCAGAATCGACGAACATCCCAACGCCTGGATTCAGGACGAAGACAAGCCTAAGTCGCTGGCCTATGCCGAGGCGATCAAGAAGGCGGGCATCAACATCATCACCTGTCCAACGGCCGGCTTCCACAGCCCGATCCAGAACGAAGAATTCATCGCCAGCGGCAGGACGGATATGGTGGGCATGACGACGCCTCTGTTCGCCGAACCGGAACTGATCAGGAAGCTGATGGAAGGCAGGGCCGACGACATCATTCCCTGCGTAGGTTGCGAAAACTGCCATGGTACCAGCATGGCGGCCGGTCCGTGGTACAGCACCTGTACCGTGAACCCGACGTGGGGCATGCCTCCTTACCAGATGAAGGGCATCACGCAGCCGAAGACCCAGAAGAAAGTCGCCGTCATCGGCGGCGGGCCGGCCGGCATGAAGGCAGCGCTGGTCGCCACGGAAAGAGGCCACAAGGTAACGCTCTACGAGAAGAGCGACGCTTTGGGCGGGCAGCAAAAGATCACGGACTATTCCTCTTGCAAGTGGGATTTCAAGCGCTTCAAGGACTACCTCATTTATCAGGTTCACAAGCAGGGCGTGGAAGTGCTGATGACGTCCAATGCCACCGCGGAAACGATCAAGGCGAAGGGCTACGACACCGTGATTGTGGCCGTCGGTTCCCAGCTTGTCTTCTCCGATTGGGAGAGCCAGGGCAATGACAAGGTCTGCAACATCATGGACGTTTACTACAACAAGAAGAATGTGGGCAAGAATGTGGTGCTCATCGGCACCGGCAAGTACGGCGCTGAAGCCTGCATCTGCATGCTCAAGGACGGACACACGGTGACCATGCTCTCGCCCACCCCGGAACTTTGCGATGTGAAGGACATTGGGCCCCACAACATGGCCAACCAGCAGTCCGTCATTACCAACCACCCCAACTTCAAGTACGAACTTGAAACCAAAATCAAGGGGATTACCGGAGGAAAGGTAACCTATACGACCAAGGATGGGAAAGAAAGCTCCATCGATGCCGACACCATCGTGATCTGGTCAGGCACAAAGCCCCGGTATGACGAGGCCGCGAAGTTCATCGGCACGGCCGATCAGGTGCTCTTCATCGGCGATTGCACCGACAAGGGAGGAACGGTCCAAAAGGCGATGCGCCATACGTTCTTCACAACCTCACTGGTCTAACGCAGACCTCCTACTGCATGCGGAAGACCGGGTTCGCGCCCGGCCTGCCGCCAAGATGAACATCCGAACGAAGCTCGGGCATTTTCCCCCGAGCTTCGTTTACTTTTTTGCGCGGCTTTTCGGCTTTTAAGTTTGCGGCTCCATCTCTGCCACTGGAGCCGCCTTCGCGCGAAACCTCTGCTATTCTGAAGGCGCAAAAGGAGCCTTGCACCATGAACATCGCTTCCCCGTTTGTTGTGGTTCCGGTCATCCTCGCCGTTTTCACGGTGGCGATTCTGTTTGCAACCAGCAGTAAAGAAGATGGCGGCTCTGGGCACTGAAGCAGGTCAGCAAGGTAGCGAGTCAGAGAATCAGCGAGCCGGAAGGTTAGAGAGCCGGAAGCCCGGCAAGTCAGCCCCGATAGAGCAAGGGCAGGAGCGCATAGAGATGCGTCCCGCCCTTAAAGTGGCCTGCCGGCCTATTGATTCTTCTATTTCTCCTGGTCCTTATTCTCGTCCTTCTTCTTCTCGTCCTTCTTTTGATCGTCCTTCTTCTGGTTGCCCTGCTGATCCGCCTGCGGCGCAGGCTTCGCGTTCGGCTGCGTCGGGGAATTAGCTGCCGGTGCGGCGCCTGGCCTGGCCTCAGTTCCCTGAGAGGGCCTCGTCCCGGATTGGGGCGCCGCATTCGCGCCCGGTTGCTGGGTTTGTCTCGCGCCGGGCTGGTTCCCGGATTGAGGCCACTGCCTGTTTTCGGGAGCAGGCTGCGCACCGCTAGCAGGCGCCGGTTTGGACTGGTTTGGGTTCGCGGGCTGGTTGCTTGAACCTGCAGGCGGATTCGCCGTCGGACTGGAGGCCGGATTGGCGTTGGGTCTTGCGCCTGGCTGGCTCGTGGATGGAGGCGAAGCCACGTTGCCGGGCTGAGCGGTTCCTTGAGGCTGCCTCACACCTGGCTGGCTCGTGGATGGAGGCGGAGGCACGTTGTTGGGCTGTGCAGTTGTTCCGCGAGCGGGCACCGCACCAGGCTGTGCGCTTGCGCCGGTCCCCGGTCTGGGCTGGTTTTGGTTTGCGGGCTGACCGCTCAAGCCTGGAGCCGGATTGCCTGCCGCACCCGAAGCCGGATTGGCGTTGGGTCTTGCGCCTGGCTGGCTCGTGGATGGAGGCGAAGCCACGTTGCCGGGCTGAGCGGTTCCTTGTGGCTGCCTCGCGCCGGGCTGGTTCGTAGCGCCCGGCTGTGTCGTGGATTGGGGCCACTGCCTGTTGTTGGGCTGGGCGCCGGGGTTGTTGTTGGGGGCAGCCGTTCCACTCGCGGCTGGCTGCGCACCGTTTGTCCTGCCCGCGGTGCCCGTAGCGGTAGGCGGCGGGGCCACAACGGTCCTGCCCGGCAGCGTTCTGACCACCGGCGCCGACTTCGTGGGCACGGCCACCGGCTGAGCATTGGGCTTGGCCTCAACCGCCATGCCCTTCTCATTGATCAGAGTGGGGCGTCGTGCCTCGACGGGCACAGCGCGCTGGGGTCGATTCGTGACCATCTGGCGTGGATTCGGCTGTACCCGCGGGGCCTCCAGGATCTGCGGACGATCGACAGCGTGCGCATCGATTTGTACGGAAGCCTGGTGCGCCCGCCGCCCGGCGGCGAAATCGTTTTCCCGCATGGCGCTGACGCCGATCGTCCGGTTGACGTAAGTAATGTTTGTGACATTGATGTTCACGTAGGTCTTCTGGACGTGAACGCGCTGGCTTTCACGGATGTTCGATATGTTGATCTGGTCGATATAGCGCTGACTGGAGTGGTACCACGGGTGGTAAGGCTCGCCGGGACCGAGCGGGAACCAGACGGAGAGACCGACACCCCCGGCCTGAATCCCGCCCGCAAAGACAACCAGCGCAGGCGACCACACAGGATGGGCTTGCACAGGTCCGGGAATCCAACCCCAGCGGCCGCCATAGTTGACCCAGCGGCCATAGTGGAATGGGGCATAACCCCAGGGCTCTTCCTCTACCCATACCCAGCCCCAGGGATCGTGGTTGACCCAGTGACCATAGTGATAGGGGGCCCAGCCTGTGGGCACGTTGTTGGGAAACCAGATCGGCCCGTATTCGCTGGCTGGCCGCCATGTACCGTACTGGTCCAACTCATCCGCGCCGGGAATTTCGGCATTGACGTAACGGAAGGAAGGAGCCGTCGCAATCTGGCGATCCCGCCGAACGCTCCACTGGTCGAGACTGTCGAATGCGGCGGGCGCAAGCCACTGCGGATAGACCGGGTTGGAGCCTGCCAGTTCCAGAGCTTGCCCCGCGTAAACCTGCTGGAAATAGTTGCCGGCGCCGGTGACAACGGCCTGGTTGGCCAGAGGGGTGAAGATCGAGGCCTGTTCGCCCGCGTAGACGTCCACTCGCATCTCCCCAGGTTGATCGAGGCTGGCGCTGCCGCTGGGCGTGTCGACGTGAAGCGACTGGCCCGGCCAAAGTCCCTGGCAACGGACGTGTACGGCTCCCTGGGCAACGCCAATTGAAATGCTGTTCGCAGTGTCCTCGCTGAGCGTCACGTCGGAACCCGGACCGATGCGAAGAAACGTCTGGCCAAGCTGAATCTCCGCGCGGCCGTCGTTATCCGTAAAAATGCGGTCGCCGGGACCGACGGGCCAGTTGAGCTCAGCCTGATTCCATTCGTCCGCACCCGCGGGCTGGATGGAGACTGTGCCTGAGACGATGGAAAGCCGGCCTACCTGGGCCGGGGGATCCTCCTGTGCACGCGAGGGCACGCAGGCAAGGACAAGCAGAAAAATTGCCGCCGCCGCGAGCAGGATGGATCGCATAAGTGCGCGAGAAGAAGGGAAGACATGAATCTGCATGGGGAGTTTTCCTTTCGTGTTGAGCCGGACAGCCTTTGCGCGCAAAAACCGCTGCCCAAAAGGCAGCTTGAACCAGCGCAGGTTTGTTCTCGAGCTGAAACCTCCGGTTTGAGACAAGGGTGGGTCCGGAGCTCTCTCTGCATACTAACCCCCTCGAGCGGGGAAAGTCTCCCGCGGAATTCTGCCTGGAGCACGCGCGCCAGGGAACCTTTCTGCGCCGGCAGGCGTACAAAGGAGATGAGGATGAGTGCCATGATAGGCGGAAGCGAAAAGAGAGTAAGCCAGGCAGCGGTGGTACTGGCCGCAACGGCACTGCTGGCCGCAGCAGGCGGCTGCCGTGTGCAGGTGAACAAGGACGCCAACGGCCAGGACAAGAACGTTCAGGTAGACACGCCCTTTGGCGGCGTGCATGTGAACACCAACCAGACCACCGCCGCCGATCTGGGACTGCCCGTCTATCCCGGGGCGCAAGTAGTCGAGGACAAGGATCACGACAAATCGGCCGACGTGCACCTGGGCTTCGGAAAGTGGGAGCTGCGCGTGAAGGCGGTCAGCTATGCCACAGCGGACAAGCAGGAGCAGGTGATCGCTTTTTACAAGAAGGCGCTGGGCCGGTACGGAGACGTTCTGACCTGCCAGGGCAGTGCGGCAATGGGCAAGCCCGCGGTGACCTCGGAAGGGCTGACCTGCGAAGACCACAAGAACACGAAAGTTCAGATCGGCGGCCAGGAGCTGGGAACGGGGAAAGGGCTGGAGCTGAAGGCCGGGTCAAAGAGTCACCAGCACATCGTGGGCTTCGAAGAAGCCGATGGCGGCCAGACTCGGTTCAGCCTGGTCTCACTGGATCTGCCCGAAGGAACCGGGAGCGACTCGGCCAAGAGCGATTGAGAGGGCGCGAGTCTTCGGGGGGTCCTTCGTGGGGGTCCCCTTCAGCCCGCGCCGCAGCCCACAGGGGACGATTGAGAGGGCGTTGGGCCTGCGCCGCAGTTCTTTTCGCCCTGAGACAGGCGGCTTGTGCGGGACGGCAATCAGGAAGCCCCTGCGAATGCACGCCCGCCCGCTTTTGCGGCTGCGACTCTGGTAGACTAAGAGAGCGCATTTCGGGATCAACGCGACAGGCCGCGTCCCGGTGGTTCATCTTCGCGCAGCCGGTTCGGGGAGTGGCTCAGCCTGGTAGAGCACCTGGTTCGGGACCAGGGGGTCGGAGGTTCAAATCCTCTCTCCCCGACCATCAAATTTCCTCTTCCAATTCAGCTCACGTGGCCAAGGCAGCATTTAAACTGCCGGCCCACGAAGCACCTCATTTTTCGGTCTTACGGATTTAACCCAAAACGGCACGAGAGCGCCTGGGTCAGGCGCTCCCGTGTCGTTAGAAGTGTACTCGGGTTGGGTTGCAGCGGCTTAGAAGGTGTAACGCATGTTGATGAACCAGTTGCGGCCTTCCTCGGGAATATCCAGCGACTGGTAATAATTCCTGTCGAGCAGGTTTCTGACGCCGGCCTGCGCGACTGCGCCCTTGTAGATTGTCATGCTGCCGCCCACATCCCAGGTGGCGAAGTGCGACATGGAAACGGGCCCTTCGTAGTAGGTGGCGTGACTGCCAGAGCCGGTGTGATAGCTATCGATGGCCTTGACGCCGCCTTCGTAGCGGAGAGTGGAGTCCAGCGTTGCTTTGAAGGGAAGCACCCAGCTCGCCGTGGCCACAGCCTTGTTTTTGGGCAGGTCGGTCGGGGTCAGGCAGCTGTTGTCGGTAATGGTTGTGTTTGTATTGGCAGTGCTGCCGCTGCTGACGGCCAGGTAGTCTCCGGTGCCGCAGGGATAGCCGGAGAGCTGTTGGCCTGCGAAGGTAAATCCCTCGATCTCCTTGTTCACGTACGTGTAGTTGGCATCGAAGGTCATTTTGCTGAACGGAGCCGTGCGCACGGTCAGTTCAGCGCCCTGGTGGGCCTCGCGGCTGGCGTTTTCGTTCACCGAGCACTGGTTGGGGCTGGTGCAGGCGCCCGGATACTCATTGAAGACGCTGGTCGGAGCGGTAATGGACTCGATGGCGTTACTCAAGCGGCTGTAGAAGTAGTCCAACTGCGCCGAAGTGTTACCGGCGAACTTGCGCGAGTAGCCAACCTCGTAGTTATCCGAGCTTTCGCTCTTCAACAGGGGATTCGGAATGCCCTTGCCCAGCTTGTACGAATACATGTCCTTCATGACCGGGAAGCGGCTCTTCTGCGAGAAGCCGAAATAGAGTCTTCCGGAGTCATTGAAGGTGTAAGCGACTGTCCCCAGCGGATTGTAGGCCCACTGATGGGGCGTGCAGGCGGTGTAGTCGTTTGCGTTGGTGTTGGTAGGGCACTGTGGAGAAACGAAAGCATAATAGGAGCTGCCGTTGGTCGCGCGCAGGCCGTCGAGATGATCGAGGCTCATGCCCACTGTGGCGGTCAAATTGTCGCTGAAGGAAATCACGTCCTGCAGGCCGATCGAGGCGGTTTGCATCCGGTCGCGCATGGAGGTGATGCCGGCGGCCAGCGCGCCGGCGGGCACGCCCGTGGAAGAGATCGGCACTTCGTGGTGCACATCATCCTTGAAGTAGAACGAGGCGCTGAGCGCATTGTGGCGGATCAGGCTCGAGTCGAACTGCGCGGTGAAGCCGTCGGAGTAATCGTCGTAGAAGGTAATGCTGCCGGGTGCCAGCATCGACGAAGTGTAAACCGGCGGAGCGGTGATCGAACTGGGCACAGTGTAAAAGTTCATCTTGTTGGGGAACTGGTCATAGAAGACGCGCGTCTTGAATGTGCTCTTGCTGCCCAGCGCCGTGCTGGAATTGAAGTAGTAGGCGGTCCTGTCCCAGAATTGCCAGCTGCGGAACGCGAACATCGCATTCATGCCGTTGCTGTAACAGGAATAGAGGTTTGCGCTGTTCTGGAGCGCGAGATTGCTGCAATTCGTGCCGTCCCACGGGTCGTTGCCGGTGTTGAGCGGTATGCCGCTGTTGGCCTTCTGGTTGAGGTAGCTGAAAACGTACTCGCTCTTGCTGTTCGGGGTCCAGCCAAAGCGGCCGGCGTACTTGGCGTTTTGCATATAGGAGTTATTCAGCTGGTTGTTGGGCTGCGCGATGTTGCTGATGAAGTTGCCGGAGAGCGGAATGTAGTTGTCCTGCTGCCAGTCAAGCGAGCCCTCCATGAAGAACTTGCTCATGCGCGAGCCGAGGCGCAGCGAGGAGAGGAATCCATCGCCGGAGTAGCCGCCGACCAGCATTTCGCCTTCGTATCTCTTCTGCGCCTCCTTGGTGACCACGTTGATGGCGCCGCCCAGGGCGCCCGGGCCAAGCAGCGCCGAGGAAAAGCCCTTGGAGATTTGAATTTCGGCGATGTCGGTGGTGGGAATCTCGCGAAAGTCGAGCGTGGCGTCGTAGGGGTCGTTGATGGCGATGCCGTCGACGTAGATGGGAACTTGCAGGTAGCCAAAGCCGTGAACCGAAATCTGCTGCTGGTTTCTGCCGCTGTAGCTGTGGGTCAGGGTGACGCCGGGCAGGTATTCCATGGCCGAGGCGGCGTTGAACTCGTTGTGCTCGGCGAGCTCTGTCTGGGTGATGCCGTCGGAAACCGTGGAGATCTCCGTTTCGCGAGCGGTTACGTTGACGGTGACGGAGCCGAGATGGAAAGGATGCGTCGGGTCTTTGGCGACGATCGCGGTAACAACGCGATCCAATTCTTTGATCTCAAGCGCGGCGGTGTCGGTGGTCAGCGGCTCGGCGGGCGCTGCGGCCAGCTTCAGATCGCTTTGAGGGTGCGCCGCGATCCAGAGAGTGGCATCGGCGCGAATCTGCTTGAGCGTGGCGGGCTGAGCGGCCGCCTGAGCGGGCGCGAGTTGCTGCAGGTAGGCGGTGTCCTCTGCCCATGTCCGGGGCTGCCCGGCCTGCGCGAGAGCGGCGGCGGGAATCAGCATCAGGATGCAGAAAACGGCGAGCGGCATCAGTTTGCGAAACAACATGATCGAATCCTCCGAAAAATCTACGGTTGCGGGTGGCCCGATGAAGCCCTCCCGGTTCGGAAATACGCACAGCGCCCGGCGCAAATTTGCTGAGCGGAGCGGACCGTCACCGGGGGAGGGTGGATCGGCGTGCAATTTGGTGCATTAAAAGAAGTATATAAGACATATGTAATTCATACAAGATTCGAGCAAAACTGAAGAAAATGCATCACAAAATGTATTGAGTCTCCCGGGTCTTTGGAAAAATGAACGACTACTGGCGTTCCATGCGCGGGAGCATTTACAATTCTGTCTGTCAGCAACAAGCTAATGTCGTTTATGGATGACACTATGTGGACGATCTACGATGCTTTGATTGACGCAGTCCCCGAGGACTCGGTTGTCCGGGGCTGCCTGGCGGGATTGAGCTGGTTTCTGGTGCGCTCCGAGGGCGTGGGCGTGGCCATGCGCCCGCGCGAGGGCGGTGAGATCATCCCCCGAGCAGGGAAACTGGCCGGGATGAAAACGCGCGAGCTGGCGTCATGGGTCAAATCCTGGAATATGTACGAAGCAGCTTTCGGATTGGCGGCTATCAACTCCGTCGTGAACGCGCCCGCGAATGTCCGCCGCAATTGCGGCGCATTGCTGGACGAAGGCGCCGACGAGGACGCGTTCACCACCATGCTCGACCAATTGCGCGGCAAGCGGGTGGCTGTGATCGGCCACTTCTTCGGCCTGGAGAAGGTGGCCGCGGTCTGCAACCTCTCGATTTTGGAACGCAAGCCCGAGCCGGGCGATTTTCCCGACCCCGCCTGCGAGTACATTCTCCCCGAGCAGGATTTCGTCATCCTGACCGCCACCACACTGATCAACAAGACCATGCCGCGGCTGCTTCAGCTCAGTCGCAAGGCGCGCGTGGTTGTGGCCGGCCCGAGCACGCCGCTGACGCCGATTCTTCTGGAGCATGGGATCGAGATGCTCGGCGGGTTGATCGTTCACGACGAGGAGCGCGCCTGGGTGACCGTGGGCGAGGGTGGACGCCATGAACTGTTCGACAGCGGCGCGAAGATGGTGAAAGTGACCCGGGCGGCGCAGGTGCAAGGCGCATGACGGCAGATGGATCGGCTCTTTCCGGTTTGGACCGCGAAAGCAAAGCCGGCGGGAAGCAACAGGCCCGCAAGAGCCGCACGTGGGGCTGGTGTTTGCCGCGCTCTGGGCGGCGCTGATCCTGCTCATCATTTTCTCTCTGCTGTATGGGCGCTACAGCCTGCCGTGGGACGCGTGGTGGCAGGTACTTGCCCATCCTTCGACCAGCGGGGTGGCGGGAATCGTTCTGCTGGAGGTGCGCCTGCCGCGCGTTCTTACGGCGGTGTTGATTGGCGGCGGCCTGGCGGTTTCCGGCGCGGCCTTTCAGGGACTCTTTCGCAACCCCATGGCTTCGCCCGACGTTCTTGGCGCCACCGCCGGAGCCAGCTTTGGCGCATCCATCGGCATTCTGCTGGGCTTGAACATCGTGGCCATTCAGACGCTGGGACTGCTAACGGGAATGGCGGCGATGCTGCTGGTGTGGACGTTGGGCACGGCTGCTGCGCGTTTCGGCGGCGATCCCACGCTATCGCTCATCCTGATCGGCATCATCGTGCAGGAAGCAGGCATGGCTCTTATCCGTCTTACCGAGTATGTCGCCGATCCTCATGGCAAGCTGGCCGCCATCACCTTCTGGCTGATCGGGGGTCTTTCGTCGATCAATCGTCACGACCTGTTCTTTGCCGCTGTTCCCTTGCTGCTGGGAACAGCACCGCTGTTACTGCTGCGCTGGAAGCTGAACGTGCTCAGCTTCGGAGACGAGGAGGCCAAAGCGCTGGGGATGAACCCGTGGGTGATGCGGATGACGATCATCTTCAGCGCGGCCATGATCTCGGCGGCGGTGGTTTCCGTGGCGGGGATGATCCGCTGGGTCGGGCTGGTGATTCCGCACCTGGCGCGCATGCTGGTTGGCGCCGACCACAAAGTCCTGCTGCCGGCGTCGTTCCTGGTGGGCAGCATTTACCTGCTTGCTGTCGACGACTGCGCGCGCGGGCTCTTTACGCTGGAGGTGCCGCTGGGCATTCTCACTTCGCTGGTGGGCGTGCCGGTTTTCCTCTACGTGATGTTCCGAACGCAGGTGGGGCGGAAATGAAACTCCACGTGGAAGGCATCACCGCGGGATACGGCTCGAAGCCCGTCATCCATGGAGTTTCGCTGTCTCTCGATGCCGGCGATGTGCTCTGCCTGCTCGGTCCCAATGGCTCGGGAAAGACCACGCTCTTCAAGACCGTGCTGGGGCTGATCCAACCCCTGGAGGGCCGAGTCGCAATCGACGGCGAGAATACGCATCGCTGGCCGAGAGCGCGCATGGCCCGCACCCTGGGCTATGTTCCCCAGGCGCACACGCCGCCCTTTGCCTTCCGGGTGCGCGATGTGGTGCTGATGGCGCGCTCCGTGCACATCGCAGCATTTGCCTCTCCGGGCAAACACGATCAGGCAATCGCGGATGAGGCGCTGGAGCGGATGGGCATTTCCGCGCTTGCCGCCGAGCTTTACACGGAGTTGAGCGGCGGCCAGCGCCAGCTGGTGCTGATCGCCCGCGCCCTGGCGCAGCAGGCGCAGATTCTGGTGCTCGACGAGCCGACGGCCAATCTCGACTTCAGCAACCAGATGCTGGTGCTCAAGCACGTCCGTGAGCTGGCCCGCAGCGGTTTCGGCGTGCTGATGACGACGCACTTTCCCGATTTCGCTTTTCTTTGCGCCTCGCGTGTTGCGCTGCTGAAGCAGGGCCGCATTCTGGCCATGGATGGCCCCGAAGCCACGCTGACCGAGACGCTGCTCGAAGAGGCTTACGAAACCCCGCTGCGCGTGGTCGATGCCGGGCAGGGCATGCGGGTGGTGGTGCCCCGGCTGCCATGAGGACAAGATGAAAAGGAAAACGATCTCTCTGTTTGTTCTTCTTCTGGCTGTCGCAGGCTGGATCTCTCCGCAGGCTTTCGCTCAGACGCTCGCCCAGGGCCAAAAACCCGGTCCCGATCAGCGCGCGCTCGTCGACATGGCGGGCCGCACGGTCATCGTTCCCAAGAAGATTCACAAGGTGCTGGCCATGAGCCCGACGGGCATGATTCTGGTTTATACGCTCTCGCCGGAGCTCCTGGCCGGCTGGACCTATCAGCCCGATCCCGGCGAGCTGGCTTTCCTTCCGGAGCCCTATAAGAGCCTGCCCGTGCTCGGCGGCTGGTACGGAAAAAACAACACAGGCAACCTCGAAGTCATCATGAAGGCTCATCCCGACGTGATGATCACGATGGGCGACCCGCTGGGCCTGGCCACGGCGGAGCGCGTTCAGCAGCAGACGCACATTCCCGTTTACTATCTCGACGGAAGCCTCAATAAACTCCCCGAAGCATACGAGAAGGCGGGCGAACTGCTGGGCAATCCGGTGCGTGCCGCCCAGCTCGCCGCCGAGTGCCGGCGCACGCTGGATGAAGTTTCGAGCAAGATCGCCGCCATTCCGGCTGGCAAGCGGCGCCGCGTTTACTACGCCGAGGGCCCCACGGGCCTGGAAACCGAGCCGGGCAATTCGACGCACTCCGAAGCACTGGATTTTGCGGGCGCCGCGAACGTGGCCGCTGTGCCCAACCAGCAGGGATACGGGCACACGCCCGTCTCGATGGAGCAGATCCTGGCCTGGAACCCCGATGTGGTGATTACCGGCTACGATCACACCGGCGCGCCCGGCGTGCCTGGGGATTTCTATCGCATGGTCTGGTCGAACGACGCCTGGAAGATGGTCAAGGCGGTAAAGAACCGCGAGGTCTACGAAGTGCCGCAGTACCCCTTCTGCTGGATCGACCGGCCCCCGTCGGTCAATCGCATCATCGGCATCCGCTGGGTCGCTAACCTGCTCTACCCCGAGGTTTTTCACGACGACATGCGGGCCGTGACGCGGCAATTCTACTCGACCTTCTATCACCGGGCGCTGACCGACGCCGAACTCAACCAGATTCTCGCCACCGCGACAAGGAAAATACAATGAACGATCAATGGCTGCAACCCGTCACTATCCGCCCCGTGGGAGTGGTGCTCTCGCCGCTCAAGAGCTTCGACCAGGTTCCAAAGTACAACGAGGAGAGCACGATTCTGATGCGCGGCGACCTGCTGCCGGCACTGGCCGGCCTCGAGCACTTCTCGCATCTGCACGTGCTCTACCACCAGCACCTGCGCGGCGAGTGGAAACAACGCGCCGGCCTGGTCGGCGATGACGACGAGACATTGACCATGCCCAACCTGGGCGAGCCCACCTGCAAAGGGGTTTACACCACACGCTCGCCCGCCCGGCCCTCAGGAATCGGCTTTTGCGTAGTGGAACTGCTGGGCAAGGAAGAGAACCGTCTCTACGTGCGCGGACTCGACGCCGTCGACGGCACGCCGGTGCTCGACATCAAAATCTACATCGCGCGCTACGACTGCTTCCCGCACGCCATCACGCCCTTGAACTGGTGCCAGAAGATCCCTCTGGTCGACAGCTCGAGGCTGCTGCACTGGGACACGATGAGTGTCAGCCTTACGATGGGCATGCGCGCCGGCCAGCGCGTACTCAGCGAACTCGGAGCCTCGCGCGCCGACTGCAAGAGCGCCCACGTGGAGGGCGGGCACTTCTTTGCGCAGGGAGTGGAAGGCGTCACCGGGTGCAGCCCGATGCACGGGACGATGACCTTCGAAGAAAAAGCCAAGTCGGTCGCCGATTGGATGGTCCGGGCTGAAACGGACGGCCGCACCGTCGTCCTGTGCATGAAAGATCGCGCATGGAATTCTTCGGCCGACGTGCTGGCCGCATCGGACGATCAACTTTTTGAATCCGTCGAGGTCCCTAGTCCGAGCCTGCTCGGCTGACACTTGCTCAATGCTGTTCGAAACGGTCGTCGGCAACCGCTTCCTGCGCGAGTCGGCCGTCAAACCAGCCGATTCGCCGCACGGGTAGAAAGTCGAATTCCGGCACGCAGGGCTTGATATCGAGCAGCGGCGTGCCGTCGAGCATATCCACATCGGCGACGGTCATCCGCGTTCCGTCCACTCGCAGCAGTCGTACCGGAGAGATGCCGATCCGGTTGGGCCGTGCAGAGGAGCGCGTAGCGAAGATCCCGTGCTGGGCGTCGTCCAGGTAGGGGCGCACTACAAGCTGTCCTCCAGGGCCGACCATTCTTCATCTTTCGCCCTATTCGCAATCGCCTGGATGGCATGTAAATCCCTCGTGAGCCGCGTGCGCTGCTGCGCGATATGTGCGCCGCGTGGGTCTGCTCGTGCTTCAATGCGACCACGATTCTCCGCGCCACATCCTCTCCTCCGAAACAGAAACGACCTTCTATGCGGCGGCTCCAAGCGGCCCGGTTGTTCAGCGGGAAGACATACGCGCAAGCTCAAGAATGTGGCGGTTCCGACAGAGCAGGCGATTGATACAAATTCCGTTTTGCACTTAGGTGCTGATTGTGCGCAGCGCGGAGCCAAATCGTCCGACGAACTGCAGCGCGCGAAAATTGCGGTGCTTCCAGAGAAAGTTCTGCATCTTCTGCCTTTTCCGAGAGCCATGAAAATCAATCAGATCCAGTTGTGCAAGAAAAGCAAACAGCTGGTGATCCTCGGCTCCCGGCCGCCCAATCGCTGCACCGCGAAAGATCGGCTGCGATCGATAGGTCATTCGCGTCGCCTCAAACATGAACGCCTGCAGATTCGAATTCGGTCGGCCACAGTAATCGAAGTACGGCCCGTCGAGAACCCGCGCGCCCGGCTCAATGAACCCCTCGATCACGATCTCCGACGTCGCAGGGACCTCAAGGTCGAGCGCGGGACAGCGCACCAGTTCCACGGCATGCCCCTGAAACGCGCCCGCCAGCTCATACTCGTCCATGCCGGCCGGGCAAGCCGCCCCCGCTGCCATCACCATGACCTCCGGAACACCGATCGCGACGGCCATGGGCAAAGGTTGCCCCTGCGCTTCAGCCTTCCGAACATGGCTCGCAAAGTCACTCTGGGGAGAGGCGCTTACCGTCGCCCGCTTGGAACTCAGCAACTGCATGCGATAGACGCCCACATTACGCGCACGCGTCTCCGGATCGCGACTGACGTTGAGATGCCACGTTCCGATGTAGCGTGCTGTCTCACACGGACTCCACTGCGGAACCGGCAACGAGAAAAGGTCGAGGTGGCTTCCCTCGACGGCGTTTTCGAGCGCTGGCCCATTCTCCATCAGGACCGGTGGTGGTGGCGCCGCCAAATACGACTTCGCCTCCTTCAATAACGCCGCCTGCGGCATACCGGCATGGCGCCCCAGCGCAAGGGCGATCGCCCGGCTGTCGCACAATCCGTTCGTGAACACGCGCCCGCCCGGGTAATCGATGACATTTTCAAACAACAGTGGCCGGTTCGTTTCGCGGGAGCGCGCTCCAAGTTCGAACCTCCAGTCCACCGGTTCCGCGACACGGAGAAGGTGACCGGCATTGTCCAGAAGCTGGATGAACTGGCGCAGATCAACTGGTCGGCCTGAAGCAAACGAGTCCGGAGCCGGTGATGCCGCGGCTCCGGCCGCATCTTTCGGCGCCCTGCTCATTAAGTGACAGCCAGTGCTTCCAAAGCTGCTTCGCGGCTTATTTGAGTACTGGCTGAGGCCGACTTCGTTTCCAGCAGCTGAGCAGCCCGCTTGGCAAAATATGTGATGATCATATCCGCGCCGGCGCGCTTCATCGATGTCAACGCCTCCATCATGATGGCGTCCCGGTCCAGTCTGCCCATCCTCGCCGCTGCGTCGATCATAGCGTACTCGCCGCTCACGTTATAGACCGCGAGCGGCATGTGGAACTCCCGCTTGGCGCGTGCCACGATGTCGAGATAAAACAGTGCAGGCTTCACCATTACGATGTCGGCGCCTTCTTCGATGTCCAAGGCCATCTCGCGCATCGCCTCGTCGGCGTTGGAGAAATCCATCTGATGAGATCGCTTGTCGCCGAACGCCAGCGTCGAATTGGTCCCATCCTTAAAAAACGGATCGTACAGCTTCGAGGCGAATTTGGCCGCGTATGCCATAATTGGCAGATTTTCGAAGCCGTTTTCATCCAGCGCCTGGCGCATGGCGTGGATTTGTCCGTCCAGCATGGCCGCCGGCGCCACCATATCGCTGCCGGCCTCTACATGGGATAAGGTGATTTTCGTCAGCAGTTCGAGCGAGCTGTCGTTGTCGAGATACCCGTTTTTCATGATGCCGCAGTGCCCGGATGTGGTGTACTCGCACCCGCACACATCGGTGATCAGGAACAAATCCGGTACATGCCGCTTCAGCGCGCGCAACGCTTCCTGAACAATCCCGTCTGGCGCGTAGGCCTGCGTGGCTTCATCGTCCTTCGTCTTCGGCAAACCGAACAGAATAACGGCGGGGACGCCACAATCCCGGACGGCCATGGCCTCTTCCACCAATTCATCCACAGACAGATGGTAGTTTCCGGGAAGAGCGCTGATTTCCTTGCGGACATTGCTGCCGGGCACGGCGAACAACGGCTGAATGAATTTGCTGGCGGAGAGGAGGTTCTCTCGTACGAGCCCCCGAATGGTTTCATTCTGGCGAATTCTTCTCATGCGCTGCACTGGAAATGACATGAAAGCTCCTTTCAATTCGTATTCACCGTGGGTACGGGCCCGGTCTTGCTGAGGTGGAACGGCAGAATCTTGCCGCTCCGCGTTGTGACGGGGTGCGCTCGTTTCACTTTCAACAAACCGGCCTGGCGCCACATCTCTACCCCTGCTTGCGCCCACATGAGGTCTTCTCCCCGTCGCAGCAGGTGGAGGAACTTCTCCAGAACTGCCTCTTCGTTCACCGCCCCGACGCTCGGGCTGACCAGCAGGTGCAGACGCGTAAAGCCTTCGGCATCTTCTTCTTCCGTCAGCTGGTAGTCCGTGCTTCGTCCGCCGAAGGCCCCCGGCAGGTCCTGTTCGATGATGCGCACCAGGTCGGTATCGATAAAGGTCACGCCTTCACCGGTCAGCTTTTCATAGCTGCTGATGTGGCCGAGATGCACGTCGAATCCGAGGCTTCCAAAGCCGCACGCGCAGCTGCCGGTGGAGACATCGCCATAATCGCCCATCCCCACGTTGAGCAAGAGCTTTGGCGACTCATAAAGAAGCGTCGTGAACAGATAGGAATCCAGAGTGATGTCCCAGTTGGGCACCAGATGGCGGTGCGTGATGATCGCCGTCGTGTCCTTATAGAGATGGCAGTGGTCGCTGACTTCATCATGCTGGTCGCAACCAGCGGCAATTACCCCGGCCTCCGAAATGCCATACACGGGGATCGCGCTTGCCCCCACAGCTTCGATTTCCTTCCTTTTCTGCGGAGTAAGAGGCTCGCCGGTGACCAGGAATTTCGCGCCCTTGAGATTCAGATTACGTTCCTCAGCCGCGTTACACACACGCACTGCGGAGGTCGCAAACGTATAGACGACGCAATGGGGGCTGTCCTGCAAGGCCTCTGCGGCCCATTGCGCCACCCGATGCGCATCCTGCATGCCCGCGTATTCCGGCTCCGCGAGGGGACAGCCCGCCATGCGATGCACGAGGAACAGGGCTCGGGTTCCGAGCCGCCTCTCCCAGTTCACCTTCAACTGATCTTCCGCGACCTGCGAGAACCACCGCTGCACCCGATTGCCGATATGCGCAAAACGCAGGCTGGAGTTGATGCCCGGAGCGCCCGGAAAGATGGGAAACCAGTTGGCTATCGGAGCGGTCAGGCACCCATGCAGATCCAGGAGAAACGCATCATACAGAGACCGCTGGTGCAGATAATCGAAGTCGATTTTGATCCGCGTCCCGGCGCTCCTCGTTGCCCCGCTTCTCACTTCATAGGCAGACTTGAGATAGGGATTGTCGAAGCTGGACTCCTCCACGCTAAATGAAATGTCCTTGCGCTGGACGGGAGTCTTTCCCTTGAACTCGTCAATCGTGAAGTAGATGCCCTCGCTCCGCAACCTTTGCAAGCATCCTTCCAGACCGGTTTCCGCCACCCAGTTCTTCAGATCCTGAAATTTGATCCTGCGGGCGCGCAGCATGGGCAGGTAGGGGCTCTTGTCATAATTGAAGATGCCCCGTTCCGCGAGGCACAGGAAATTCTCTTCGCGGTCGATAATCCGCTTCCGCAATAGCGTCCGCGCCAGAACGATCGCTTCCTCAGGATCAATTCTGGCTTTGGCAAACTTACGCAGGCCGTCAATAAACCGAATATGTCGGCGCATAGACCCCCATAACCAAGGCAGAAAGCGTCCTTGCTTTCTCCCGGACCATCGCTGGAAGTTCCGACCAGCCGGACGTCTTCCGCTTTGGGGCAATTTGCGGCGAAACAAATCGGGTTTCGCATCTAGAGCCCGAGCCGCAATGTTTCACCGAATAGAAAGCGATTTGACTGCTACTCTTGTGAAGTCTCATAAGTATATGCAAATAAAAACGGTTTTGGAAGTATTTTTTGAGGGTGGGTTGTCTCGGAAGCTCCAGAAGGCCTGTTGCCCGCCCATCCAGGCGGCTTGGCCTCTTCATTTCTAACTGAGGCGGTCTCCTTCTACCTGGCGCCCGATGCGCTGCTCAAGGCAGGAGCGGACCCAAATGAGCGGGGAGTTTATTCGCGTTGGAAGTCTCATGAAGAAGGCCTCACGGACACCGCACTCTCGCGCTATCCGCGGGACGACAGAATGTGATCCAGTACGCGGAATCCGCCCAGTCTGCGGAATGTCGCCGCGGAGCGGCAGACGGTCCGACACAGGAAAGGAGGAAGTTTCTTCGTGCTGAAATGAGAACAGAAATGACTGCAATAGAAGCGTCCGACCTCACTGGCTCCTGGACAGCCATCTCGTTCGTAGCCCATCTCCAGGAAATGATTCCGGTCAGGCTGGCGGTGGTATAAATAATAGTCCATGAATGTCTTGCGCTGTGGCTGAACTCCATAAACATCGGGATGGCGGCTCATCTCGCTTTGCGGTTCGATCTCGATGATCCCGTTTTTGATCTGGAGACGCCGGAATCTTGATCGAAGAGATTTCTGATAATCGGCCATTGCCAGCAAGTCTTTCTTTTTCTCAAAGGGCAGGCCGCATGAGAAATACAGGGCGCAATTGACACCCTCTTCATCCATCATTTTCAGACAAGTCTCCAGATCCTTGTTGCTGTAGCGATAAAGACCGTTCTTGCGGCGGAGGGTCTCATCATGAGATCCGGGGCTGAGCGTGACATAGGAACCGGGTCCAAGGCATTCGCGAAACTTCTGCAGGAACGCCCGGGTCGGTAGGAAATACCGTTCCACTTCGAAACTCATACTGGTCCCGAGCTGTCGAATTCTCTCGAACAGATCGAGATAGTAGGGCTCGGATTGTGGAGGCGGAAAAGGGTCGAGAGCGATATTCACAAATTCGAAGCCATATCGATCGAGGTCCCGGATCGAATCGAGGATACCGGGGAGGCTGCGCATGGCGACTCGATGCCGATTGTTAATGATCCTCTGTGCTTCAGCAGAACCTCCGCAAAAGAAACAGTGTTGCGCACAGCCACGCCCGAGAAATACGGGATAGGAGCGCTTCCAGTGGAAAAGAAGCTTCTGCGACTTCGGTGATATGCCGTCGATGCTGAGATAGTTCGAAAACAAATCGATGAACACCTGGTGATCCTTCATCAGGGAGAAGTCCGTGAAGCAAATGCTGTTCATAACAGCGGAATGAGCGACGTAGTTCATTTTATTGAGGTGAATCGCTCCGTTCTTTCGGTACGCGAGATTGGAGACCAGTTCGTAATCTTGACTCGGATAATTTGCGGCCAGAGACGCAATCGGCTCCTCTGCGTCTCCACGTATGATGAAGTCGACGCAGTCAAACTCACGCAGGATTTCCTCGGCGAAAGCGGAAGCCGTGAACCCTCCGAGCAGAATTCCAATCTCCGGATGCATGCGCTTGATCTGCCGCGCGACTTCGATGACGTCGTACGCCTGAAAATGCCAGTGCAGATCGAGCCCGATCAGAGCAGGGCGATAGTGAGAGACGATTTCGGCGAAGTCGATACCAGAGCTGACATAGCGTTCCACTCCAAGATGAATGACATTCGCCGAATGGCCGTGCTGGCGAAGAAAGTCGGCGAGTCCCAGCAAGCCCATGGGCGGCAAATTGATGAATGAAAATGAACCGATGGGTTTGTAGTAGTTCTTGAATTTGGGAACGTGCATCAGAAGGACGTTCATAGCGGCAGCCTCTCACAAGCCGATCTTAAGCGTCAGTTCCAGACCAATCCGCGATTTCCGAACCGACAACTCCACTTCAGCGGCACTTGGCTCACCCACTGAAATAGACTTTTGCAAACGTGTACCTTCTGTCAAATTAGCATGAACGCGGCAATGGCGCTGACCTAAATCCACAACGCGTTCGCACCGTGATGTTTTCCGTTGAAGCTCGATGCACGTCTACGCGGCCTTTACACCGCTGGCATGCACAAGGTAGAAGAGAGTCCGTTTCTGAGCCTGGGCACAAAAAGCGCACTGGTGATCTCGCTCGATTTGCCTGAACTGTTGCCAACAGGCCGATGCGCTCATTGAACACGGAATTGAGCGCAGTTCCGAGGGATAGGTATCGGGAAACGCCCTAGCGTCGCTCTCCCACCAGCCAATCAGGCTTGAGCGAACTCTCGGGCATCGTAATCTCCAGGACGGAGCAAGAAAGTTCTAAAATCGTCCTCCAGGGCCGGCCATTTGAATCAGCGATCATAGTACGGCCGCTTTGGCTTCTCCCGAAGTTGCATATTGACGGTTTGAATCATCCATGCATTTCGTGAAGGCAGCTTTGCGGAGGCTGCGACGATCTGGATCAGGCGACTGTCAAGGGTTTCAGCCCAGCAGGTGAGGTCAATGATGTGCTCACCTTTCTCATTGATACGCTTATCCGCGACATAGCCTTTGGCAATCACGGTGTCGTCACTGAGCCCCTCATGCCTTCGGTTTGGGGTTCGGAGCCAGGAACGCCGGGACCGAACGCTGATCTTCTGCGCGCTGAATGTAGAGATACTCTTCACCGTGCTACCCAAACAGGAAGCAGTCTGGGGAGTAACGCGCACTTACAACTTTGCCACTGCGGAGTGGCCTTCTTTACAGAACGCTCTTGACGCGCTGCACAAGAAGTATGGTCCCGAAAGTGTGCCCGCCGATCCCGATCCCAGAAATAACACTAAAGGGATCGCTTGGGTTTACGATGGCAGGGAAGGCCACTTGGCCCTAGCGGTGCGCAACTTTATCGGGCTTGCGGCACACTTTCAAATCACTTTGGAAACGGAGGCCCCGCCGGGAGTCGTGCGCGGCCTCCGGCAGGGATACTACGCCCCCAGAGGGGACATCCGGAGGTAAGTTCCGGAGGAGATTCCTCCCTTATATCCGCTCGTCGTTGAGTTCGATAACCCCGCGAGGCGTTCGACGCGGTGCGGTTTATGGGCTGTAATCGTATCACCCCCGGCAAATAGTCCGGGGATCTTCTTGTCGTTCTTGTCATACACTTCCATCGTGTCGTAATCGACAACGATTCCGCCTTTTGTGGTTTGAGTAAAGCGCCAGCAGAAGAAGGCGTAGTAGGGCCCCTTGTTAATCGGATAGGAAGAAAAGTCCGGAGGCGGATTCCTTTTAAACCGTGCAAACATCGGATTAGCTGCAGCCGCCTGATTGGCTGTTACATCATTCGCACACGATCCCGTTTCACAAGACTTGTTGTATGCCTCCATGGTTGCGAGAAAAACTTTGGGATCCACGTTCATTTTCGTCGCCAGTTCCACCAGCGTATCAGCCTTTTTGGTGTGATCCCCATGGCCACCCGCATCATCGAGGGCCACCTCTTGTGCGATTTCCTCTCTCCATTTACCAACCGGGTAGTTGCCCGCGAGAACCTCTCCATCGTTATGGTCGATATAGTCTCCCATCTTCTCGACCATCTCCTGATTGGCAATGAAATAGACCGAGGCATTGGGCTGATGGGCCAGGGAATCGGGACGGGGATCATAGGCGTTTGGATCCTTCAGCTCAATCCAGCGTTCGCCGTTCAGGTTGACCACCATGGGGAGTTCGATTCCAGAGGTCAACCTGCCTGCCATTCTGGTTACCGCATAGGAATAGGGATGATGCACGGGACCGCCACCGGTATAAACCGGTTCGCTCAGGTCAATGGCCGCACCGATCTCCTCGGCCATGTCAATGCCGTCCCCGGTATTTGTCGGGGTTCCCAGGCGCATCTTCGGCTTGTTGTTCCACTCCTCGGGCCAAAGCTTTTTGCACTTCTCGTAACTGGCGCCGAAGCCTCCCGTAGCGATAACGCAAGCCTTGCAGTTCACCCGCAGTTCCCCATCCGGCGTATCGGCCAACACAGCCGTGACCTTGCCCGTCGCGTCGGTGATCAGCTTTTTCGCCCGGGTTTCCGTTAGAACAGGAATGTCCATTTTCTTGCAACACTCCATCATCTTTTCCACAACATACGTTCCGCCCTTGCCCGGCCCTATGGTGGGATCGGCATTGTTCTTCCATTTCGGCAGGCGTCCTTTCTGCGCGATCATGAACGAGGCCGCTCCCGGCTTGGGCTTGACAAAGAAATCTTCGGCTCCGCCCTTCGAAACCAGCCAGTCAAAGAACTGCCCGCTGATGTCGGGAGGATCGTTCACCTTTTCCCCGGCATCCTTGTGCCATTGCGAATCCTTGGTCCCAAAGCCGGTGGCGAAATAGCTGTTTCCGCCTATCTTCTTTGCCTTTTCGAGCACGATCACCTTTTTGCCGCTGATCTCGGCGGCTTTCACCGCCGCAACCATGCCGGATGCGCCGGAGCCCAGCACCACCAGGTCGAAGTCCATGACTTTGGATTGCAGCTTTTTCGGTTCCGGCAACTTCTCGTTGGGCTCAGTCGCGGAAATCACGGCGGTCGGGCAGTTGTCGTAACAAGTCCCACAGTGAATGCACTTGCTCTGATCGATCTCGTTCTGGCCGTTACCCCAATGGATCGCCTTTGCGGGGCACAGCCCCCGGCACGTATGGCAACCGGTGCAATCGCGAGTAATAAAGTACGTCGTAAAGTCCGGTGATGCCTCGGAAGCCCCGGCGGCCACGCCCTGGGGCCCGGCCTCAGCCTTCGTTTCAGCCTTCGCATCGAGAAGTATGCCGGGGACGTTTACGAGCAACGGCGCAGCTACTGCCGCCGAGCTGGCCATCATGAATCTTCTTCTGCTCGAATTTGGGAGCTTAGCTGCCATTGTCTGTCCTTCTCCTTTTTCGCTTCGTCTGGGCCGTTATCAGGCGCAATCGTCCTGCAGCCGACTTCACATCATCGTTGGCTTGGGGGGAATGCAAGAGAACGGCGAGACTGCCGCGCAGGCAGTCTCGCCGATCGGTTTAGAACAGCAGTTTCAGAGCGAACTGGAACTGCCGTGGGTTGGAGCCATAGTTTACAGAGGTAATTTGGCCGTAAAAAGGATTTGGCCCACCCCCGCCCGGACCGCCGGCTGACATCCCGCCGTTCGGAGCGCCGAAATTCGCAGTGTTGCTGATATTGAAGCACTCCGCGCGGAACTGCGCCTTCAGCTTCTCCACGATGGCGAAGTCTTTGTTCATCGAGAGGTCCACATCGCGCTGGTGAGGCCCGAAGACCTGGTTCACCATCTCAGTGCCGATCGCGCCATCCGCCGGGAGGGCAAAAGCAGCCTTGTTAAACCAGTTCTTCAGCGTCTTCGGCCCGCTGTTGGGATTCCCAATCTGGTCGACACGGCCGCCCCCATGCAGGCCATTCACGTTGAGATTGTAATTACCCGATACGGTGAATGGACTGCCTGTCTCCCAATAGCCGATTTCGTTGAGCTTCCAGCCCTTGATCAACGCGGCCTCAAGTCCCCTGGAGTTTTTGCCAAACGGGAGATCGTAGCCTGCGGTCACCGAGACTCGATGGCGCAAATCCATAAAGGAGTTGCCGAGATCGATCTTTGCATTCCACCCCGCGTAGAAAGAGTCAGTGTCGATGTTGCCCCCGTCGGTTATGTTATGCGACCAGGTATAGTTTGCATTCACCGTGAGTCCCTGGGCGAGGCTTCGGCTGTAAACCAACTGCATCGCATGGTAAGAGGACGACGCGGCATTGTAACTGTAAGTGATCGTGTTAAACCACGGCGGCAACTGCGAATACACTGCCGAGTTGATTGCCGGCTGACCCGCGCCCGGAGGGAGGTTTTCGTCGGCATTGAAGGTGCGGAGTAACTGGCGGCCGAGTTCGCCCACATAGGCAATCGTGACGCTATTCTTGGCCCCCAACTGCCTCTGCAGAGCCAGATTCGACATCATCACATAAGCCGAGCGGAGATTGGGCGCTTTGGCCGATACTGAGTTAATATTCGAATTGGTGAGGTAGCCGTTCAAAGCGACCTTGTCCGGTGTCGGAGTTATCGGGCCTTTGTCAAAGCATCCAATCGTTCCGCCTAGAGAGGTTGTCAAACTGCAATTCGGATCGCCCCAGATCGAACCGTAATCGTGAGCCGAATAGTTGAACGTAGACGGCGGGTTGAAGTTTTCCATCACGGAGGAGGGCGGTCCGCCGCCGGAAGTTTCTCCTACGTCTGGCGGGAAGAAGCTCATGCCGAAGCCGGCGCGCAGCACCGTGGCGTGATCGACAGAATAGGCGAAACCGACGCGAGGCGAGATGTCCTTGTAATCGGTATTTACGCCGACTTTGGCGTCCTGTTTTACCCCGACACGCAGCGTCGTTACTATTTCCCTCAACCCAACAACTGTTGGGATTGGTAGCAATCGAATTTGAGGTGAGGCAATCCAAAAGGAAGTTGGTATAGTTGCCGTGAGCTTCGGTGAACGGCGTAAAGACGTCGTAGCGGACTCCCATGTTTACGGTCAGCTTGCGGTTAAGACGCCAGTCGTCTTGCAGGTATCCGGCCATCTCCCAGGTACGGAAGCCAGTTTTTGCGAGAGCGTCGCCCTGCATCAACATCGACGGATACCCGGCGATGAAGTTCTCCCGGGAGTCCCAGTAGTGACTATCATGGCCACCACCGTTGCCAAGCCCGTTGTCAAAGCCCCACATGCCCGCAACCAGGGAATCTTGGAAGGCGTTGACCTGCCGGCGGATTAAACTTCCCCCGAGCTTCAGGTTATGGGAGCCGCGTGTATAGGTCACAGATCCTGCGTATTGGAACGTATTGTTGACATCCGCGAGCGGAACTGAGTTGGCTGCTCCTTCCTGAACGCCCCATGCGCCCGCAGACGGAAGGGTGCCTCCCGTCCAAACGTCAGCGCCGTAACCGACCTTCTGGGCGGAGCCGTTGTTGTAGTTGTAGGGCAGAGAGTTAATGTTCACGCGTGTAAAGCCCGCCTTCAGATCCAGGAGCAGTTTGGAACTGAAGATATGGACATAATCGAACTGAGTATTGTACGAAGTGCTCGTGGAGGGACCGGGAAAACCGCTTGGACCGTAGCCGCCGGGATAGAGTCCGACCAAGCCGGCTGCCTTCTGCGCCGGCGTCGCATTTGCGTCGGTTATTTGGGGGTACTCTTCCGGATAAAGCGTGCTTACCGGATTGTATGCAAAGCGACCGAAGAGAACGTCGCTGGCGCCGATATGCTCATCGATGCGGGCATCGAAATTGACCTGGTTCTGCCTTAGAGTTGGGTTATTGGTGAACTGGTTGATCGAGGCGTTGGGGGCGGGCAACATGAGGAAATAATTCTTCATGACGGGGTCGAGGTTTGCGACCGGAACGTAATTGTATGCGTTCGGGATGCCGTCGCAAACCACAGCCGGGTTGTCGGAGCCGCACGCGGATCCATCTGTTCCGTTAATCACATCGGTGAGGTCAAGCCCGCCACCGTTGGCTACGCTCTGCTCCTCGAACAGCGTCGGATTGTTAAATAGGGAGCCGGCTATCCCCTCGACCTTGCGGGATCCTTCCCAATCGGCAAAGAAGAAGGTCTTGTTCTTGCCGTTGTAGAGTTTCGGGATCCAGACCGGGCCGCCGAAGCTGCCGCCGTAGGAATTCAGGCGGTACTCCGCTTTCGGCTGCGGAGTCTCCGCGAAATTGTAGACCTTCGCATCCGTAATATCGTTCCGGAAATACTCGTAAACGGATCCATGGAAGTCGTTGCTGCCGCTCTTGGTTATGACGTTGACCACAGCTCCGGCGGCGCGGCCGTACTCGGCGCTGTAGGAGCTGGTGTCAAGCTTCACTTCCGCGATGCCATCGATGGACGGGCGAACTCCGGCCAGTCCCAGGTTGCGTTCGTTGTTGTCGAAGCCGTCGATCAACTCGTTATTCAACGAATCGCTTTGCCCGTTGGCGATGATCACAAAGGATTGACGCCGGTCTTCCGGGTTCTGGCCGGAAGCAAAGGAAGTCTGGCCAGAGGTGACGCCCATGGACATTCCGGGCTGGGCCTGAAGAGCGCTTTCGAAACTGCGATTGTTTAGCGGCAGATCCTGCACGGCACTGTCGGCAACCGTGCTGGACACCTCGGAGGTGTCCGTTTGCATGAGGGCAGTTTCTCCGGTCACTTGCACCGTCTCGGTTACAGCGCCGGTTGCCAATTTGGCGTCCTCACGGAGGCGCGCCCCGGCGGAGAGCTGGAAGCTAGCGATCGTAGAGGTTTTAAACCCCTTCATCTCGACCGTCAGGGTGTACTGGCTGTTCGGCAGAGTGTTGAAGATGTATCCGCCGCTGGAGTCTGTGGTGGCAACGCGTGTTGCCGAAGTGTTCAGATCCTTGATCGTCACTTTTGCGCCCACAATCACTGCCCCGGAGCTGTCTGTCACGGTGCCAAGGACATCGGACGACCCGGCCTGTGCCAGCAGATGCGAGGGCAATAGAAATTGCCCTGCGATCATGCTGAGAGCAATGAACAGAATTGCGATCCACCGAGGGTATCGGTTCGAACTTCTCATTTCCCACCTCTCGTTTTCTCTCCGCCTTCGGGGCGGGGTGATTTGTTTGTCTTTTCTGTTGCTTGCCTTCGATCTGAAACGTCACTGCCACGATTGCGTGGCCTGGCCCACAGCACAAAACACCTGTGTTTCTCAGGCGTCGGCACACGAAGGTAATTTTGAATCGCGCCATTTTTGGTCTTGCGTAACAAATGTGTCAAGGCTTGGGCGGGGTCAGTACCGGTGCTGACCCTGTCGCATCCCGTGACGAAACCATTTGAACCGCATCGAGTTAGCTCTCTAGAAATCAGCAAGATGAAAGGGAAAGCCTGTCGTCCGGCAGGGCAAGGTCGATGGAAAAGTGATTTCGCTCTCCGGTGGGCTCTGTAATGCAGCGCACACGGACTCTACGGCCGTCGTCAGCAGTGGGCTGGATGACCTGGGCATTTCGTTTTGTCGCGAACAGTTTCGCGGCCAATCATGACGAACGGGATGGGCATTGTTGACTACTGCGGGAAGGCCCAGATAGCGGCGATCTGACACTGACGCGGCCACAGAGAAAGCGAAACCTCGAGCCTATGTGTCACCGGGAAAAGCGGTTACGCAAAATCGCCAGCCTGCCTGCCGGGGAAACACTCACTTCGAGAATTCAGTAGCCACAAGTTCCGGGGGAGCAATATTTCCGTTCAGGGTTTTGACGGCCAGTACTGCCTCGATGTTCATCGAGGTCCAGTCCTTCGGAGCATCACTGAGGATCATATTCACGCATTTAACGTCCATCAAACACTCAAGGCCGCCGATTGTTCCTAATTCGCTGAGACCGGCCACCGCCAGGCCGGGGCGTCCTCCGCCTGTGTCCGCCAAGCGGTCCACAATGACGTAGTCCTGTTTAGAAGTGGATGTCGACAGCGTGCCGTCCACGACCCACTTTCGGGTCTTTGGGTCCTTCCGGTCCTCGATCCATTCGGGACCCTTGCCGGGTGTTCCGCCAAAATAATAGCGCCTTCTCTCAACAGAGTTTAGAACCCACGACTTCTTCTCACCGAACTCACCGATCAGGATAGAGGGTCCCTGATCCAAATCCGCCGATGAAGTGAAATCGGAAGCTCGTAATTCAAAGGCCCGGTTCTGTTGCGCAAGAAAACCGGTCATATGGGCAAGTGCAAAGGCATGTTCAAGCGCAAATTGACTGCCGGCTTCGCCAGCCGGTGTTTGAGCCGCAGCTACGCAAATGACGATTTTGCCAGAGGCTTGCAGTAGTGGACCCCAGAAACGCTCGACTTGGGTCTGCGTAGTTGCCTGGGCCCCGATCGAACTCTTGCGATGTATCCATTGACTCCCAAACAGCAACAGAACTGCCAGCAGGCATACAACAGCGGCTGCTCCGATCAGTGCACCCCGACCTTTCCATGGCAGAGGCTGGGGCGCCGCTGATGGACGTGCATCGACTGAAGGCTCTTCCGGGGGCTCGGGGAATGCTGGCGCCGGCATTTCGGCTGGCTGTTTGAATTCTGGAGTGTACGACCCGGTCCTGATCTGGATTCTTAACTCAGTTTCATGGCCGGGTTCCTGGTAATACTGGGCAAGCTTTTTACGAACCTCAGCTGCCGCCGCCCGTACAACGTGGTCTGTGCTCGTGTCATAGTCGGCCTTGCGGGCAAAGACCTCCATTCCCAAAATACGTTCTTTAAGCGGCTCGGGATTTTCCTGCAAGCTGTTGTGAATGATGTAGCGCAGCAGGCATTGACACCGTTGACTGCTCTTGAAAAGCGGGTGCGTCAGGATTCGGCACAATTGCTCCTCAATTGCCCCTTGGTCGAGTGCGTTGATCCCCACCCATTCTGTCTCTGATTTCGTCAATGGTGACACTGAGATCAAACCAGACTCCCTGCCTGCCTTCCGTTGGAATAATGCGACAAGTATATCCCTCGCCCCGCCCGAAGTGCATCATGGGAGCCTACTAGGTTTGGTTTGTGTGACTTGGCCGCGTTCTGGAGGCGCCCGTTTCACTTGAGAGCCGACGGTTCGGCAGAAGGAGCCACAGGGTGAGGCTGGAATTCTCTCGTTTAGATAGAAGTGGATCCGACTGGCCCGCGCGTCCTCGCGGATTTGAAGGCAGGCTAATGTTAAGGGAGGCCACATCTATCCATTAAGCAGATGTGAGCGAGTCTCAACCGTCTGCCCATCTCTCTGTGTGCATGGCAGGGTGACGATGAAACGCGATCCGCGCCCGACTTCGCTTTCGACCCGGATTGTTCCGCCTGACTGCTCCACGATCTTTTCCGCAATGGACAGACCCAGCCCGGTGCCGCCTTCCTTGCGTGAGCGCACCTTGTCCGCTCTCCAGAAACGGTCGAAAACGTGAGGAAGATCTTCAGCCAAAATCCCGACCCCGGTGTCGGAGACTTCCAGCACCGCCGCATCTCCCGCTTTAGTCACTGTCACATCGACCTTTCCACCGGGCAAAGTGTATTTCAGGGCGTTATCCATCAGGATGAACACCAGGCGCTCCACTAGATCGGGGCCGCTCTCGACGAAGAGGGGCAGGGAAGAAATATCGGAACGCACTTCCAGGTGTTTGTTCTGGGCGAGGGGCTCGGTCCGTTCCAGTACATCACTAACCGCTGAGCAGAGATCGGTAGCGGTACGCACCTGCAAGTCCACTTGCGCATCGGCGCGCGCCAGCAGCAGCAGGTCGTTTATCAGTTGCGTAGTATGCTCGGACTCGCGAGCGATGCGGCCCATGGCCTCAAGCAACTCCTCGCGCGTGCGCGCCCGGTTCAGGGAGTATTCGGCGGCGGCGCGGATCAGCGTGATGGGGGAGCGCAGCTCATGCGATGCATCGGCTGTAAACAGCTGGATCTGGCGCACGGAGCCCTCGATCCGGTCGAGCATCGAATTCAGCGTTTCCGAGAGCCTCCGCAACTCGTCATGGGGCTTAGGTACAGATAGACGCTCGGAGAGATTCCGAGGGTTGATGGAGCGCGCATCGCGAGTGATCCAATCCACCGGCGCCAGCGCCCGGCGGCTGATCGCGTAGCTGGCGATAGTCCCCAGCGCGATCAGTAGCGGCGCAGAAAGAAGAAGCAGGCGCACAAAATCGCGCAACGAGGCCTCGGCCAAGCTCAGAGGCTCTCCCCACTCGAAGATCCAGTTCTTTCCCTCAAAGCTCACAACCCGCGCTCCCAGTCGCACCGGCCAGTCGGGGTTTTCGATGTTCCGATACGAGGCCTTGCCCGGCTGCACCTTCGGAGCCCGTGTGGTGATGCCATGCCGCGCCAGCCCCTCCGACTGGTAAATCAGGGTCCCATTTTCACTGAAGACCTGAAAAAATCCACCGCCAAAGGTAGTGCTGGACACACCCGCCAATGCATTCCGCAGTTCGGGAAGAGTGGCATCGGGATGCGACGACCAGGCGCTGTACAGGTTCACTATTCGCCGATCCAGCGCATCGTCAATTGATCCATACAGGCTGGCGCGCATGGCCCACCAGCTCACTGCCGCCGTAATGGCGTAGATCAGCGTCACACTGAACATGTACCAAAAGGTCAGGCGGAGTCGAATTGAGACGTTCTGGAACATCAGTAATCCTTCAGGCTGTAGCCGACGCCGCGCTCCGTGTGGATCAGGGGCTTCATGCCTTCCTGATCGACCTTATCTCGTAGATATCGCATAAAGACCTCAACATTGTTGTAGCTCACTTCCCTGTCCGGCCACACGCGGTCCAGCAACCGATTACGAGACACCACTTTGCCGCTGGCGCGCAACAGGCACTCCAGCAGCAGGAACTCTGTCCGGGTCAGCTTCAATGGAATGCGCCCGCGCGTGACTTCGTGGCGCTCCACGTCCATGACCAGATCGGCATAGCGCAGCACATCTCCTGCCTTGACTCCGAAAGCCCTGGTACGTGCACGAATTCGGGCCAGCAGCACCGCGAGCGAAAACGGCTTGGTAAGATAATCGTCCGCGCCGGCATCGAGACCGGAGACCACATCTTGAGGAGAATCACGCGCGGTGAGCAGAAGAATAGGGGCCTTCACCTTCAGGCGCCGCAGCCGGCGGGTGATTTCAAGGCCATCCATCTGCGGCAACATGATATCCATGAGGATGATGTCGAAGGCAACATTGGCGGCGGTCTTCAATGCCGCATAGCCATCGTGGCACACCTGCACAGTGTATCCGTCTTCTTCCAGGCTACGCTTTACATAGTCGGCAACTTCGCGATCATCCTCGACAACAAGCACCCGCATGACAACACCGTATCACCATGGCCGGGCCCCGGCGCGTGCCATAGCCTCTTGTTTCCCAGCTTCTTTTTCCAACAGGAGTGCGTTTTTCCCGAAGCATTACGCCATGCTGCTACAGCAGTTTCACGATCGTTAGTTGCCATCCCGGGCCGGGTGGCGCGTGGAAGCGGATCACTGCGCAAAGGCTGTCCTCCAGAACTGCATTGGATCGCCGGGTTGCTTTGAGATGATCTCGTCATAGCGATGGTGTGCGCCCGGAATGACTGCGAACTCGTGCGCAATCCCAAGTGACTTCAAGAGATCGTGAAACTCCGTTACGGGCTTCAGCAGTGGGTCCTGGTCACCGACGTAGACGCGAATACGAGTCTGGTCCTTGATGAGCGCGCTGGCGTTCTCTTTCGCCATCGTGGTTGGATCGACCTGACTCCAGTAGGTCGGATCATTACCGAAAGGCTCGGTCACCACCTGCGGCTCTTCGCTCATCGGCTTGATGCTGGGCGCCAGGGCGGAGACCGTTCCAAACAATTCCGGATACTTGAGCCCCAGGTGCAGCGTCCCATAGCCCCCCATGGACATGCCTTCGATCGCACGTCCTTTGCGCGTGGCGATGGTCCGATAGGTCGCGTCGATGTGCGGCAACAGATCGTGAATGATGACGTCTTCGACCGGCCGGGTTCCGTCCTTCGAGTTGATATAGCGCACGTCCGGCAATCCCTGCGGCAGGACGATGATAAACGGCGGCAGCGAGCCGGCGCGAATCTCCGCGTCGATATGCTCCACCATCCAGGCGCCCTCGATCTGACTGCCTGAGCCTCCATGAAGCCAGTAGAGAACCGGGTACCGCCTGGAAGTGTTTTTCTCGTAGTCCGGCGGGAGATAGATCAGATAGCTCGCCTGCGTGTCGGCTCCGCGCGACGGAGTGGCATAAAGATGATAGTGCGTCCCAGCCGGCTCGCTGTGATCCGGATCGATCCACTCATTGCCAAAATGGAGCCCCTGCTTTATCGGTCCCTGAGCGACACATCGTGCAGAAAGAATGAAGATGCAAACGAAAATAACCAAGAAGAATGAGAATCTGCGCAGAAGCATTGCGAACTCCGATCCTGACAAATCGCCGTGGCCCCAGAGGTTATGCATCCTGGCTGCGCGCTTCGCTTACCGAGTAGCGCGCTGACAAGGTCAGAAGTACATCGTCAAGCCGTTTCGCGGATGCCAGAAGACTGTTGCTTAACTCGTATTCTGCAGATGCGCACGCCATGACCGCGATATCTGAAAAGTCCGGCCCTGCAAGAAGTCGCAGGGCCGGGGAGGTAATGTGTTAGAACAACAGTTTCAGAGCGAACTGGATCTGCCGGGGCGAGAACCGGGTATTGCCAATGGTCCCAAAATTCGACGGCCCTGGGTGACTCGGCAACGCATTGACCGGCACATCGAAGTTCGTCGTATTCGTGATGTTGAAGCTCTCTGCGCGGAACTGCAGCGACTTGCCCTCGGTAATGGCAAACTGCTTCCCAAGCGAAAGGTCAAAGTGCCGGAAGACGGGTCCGTACAGCTGGTTCCGTCTTTCGTTCCCCGCGGTCCCTGCAGGCTGCAACTCAAAGGCTGACACATTGAACCACTCGGCAGGCGTGCGATTGGACAGCTTCCAGTTGCCCACGATGTTGGGACGGTCCTGGTTGTTGGGCGGGCTGGTGTTGGTGCCCTCTTGCCCTCCGTTCACACCCGAAACGACCGAGAACGGTTCGCCGGTCATAAATACGAAGATTCCATTCAGGGCCCAGCCTTTGGCAAGTTCCCCGGCTGCTCCTTTCAGACTGCTTCCAAGCGGAATCTGATAGTTTGCGTTGGCCGCAATGCGATGACGCACGTCGAAATCGGAGTTGCCGTATTCGATCGCGTGAACTTGCGACGGGATGTTCTTCCAGCCCTTTGTGTTGTCTGGGATGTTGCCCCAGCCCTCGGACAATGAGCGGCCGTCCATCGACATTGTGTCGTTGAGAGCGTGGGCCCATGTATAGTTCGCTGAGAGAGCAAGGTTCTTGCCGTAGCGCCGCTCCAGCGAGGCCTGCAGCGCATTGTAGTTGGAACTTCCCGTGCTCATAAGAAGCTGAATGTTCTCATTTACACCCGGAAATTCAGCGTAATAGGGCGTAGTGTTTAAGCGGCCAGGAGCGCCTTGTGGGCTGGGTCCACCTGCCGTACTGGGATCGCCAGGCGCGGTCTGGTCGATATTCTGGTCCTGGTACTGTCTCTTGGTCAGAATCCCAACGTACCCCAGGGTGGCCACGAATCCCTTTACCTGCTGCTCCACATTGAGGCTCATCTGCTCCACATAGGGAGTCTTGATATTCCGGTCGATCCCGGTCAGAGCACCGGTAACGGCCGCGGGATTGGCAAGCACCTGCTGCGGAGTGGTAGGCGCAGGCGCGGGCATGCCCTGGTCCATACCGTTTCCGCCTTGCCAGCTAATCTCCTCTGGAGTGTTCTTCAGATAGATGCCGGTGCCGGCCATGTCATTGAAGTAGCTGATAGCGTAGCCCCCACGGATGACCGTGCCATCCCTGACGGTGTAAGCAACACCGACCCGCGGCGAGAGATTAAGATAATCGGTGTTGATGCCTGCGGTCTTGCCGATTCCGTTCAGCCCGGCGTAGTTGATCGTGGCCTTGTCGGGATCGAAGCTGCTGATGCGGTTCAGTTTCTCTGTGTAAGGCGTGAAGATGGAATAGCGCACGCCAAGATTGAAAGTCAGCTTGCGGGTTGCGCGCCAGTTATCCGCTGCGTAACCGGCCCACTCCCAGGTCCTCAGGTCCTGCACCTGCATCAGATTGGCCCGCAGGCCAGTGGCTGGCGTACCGCCCCCGAAGGGTCCCCATCCGTCGAGGAAGGCGGGAAGGTTTCCGGCCGGACCGGCAAAAATGTACATCCCCTCGCCCCAGCGGTTCTGGAGCTGGTTGCCATCGGCGCGGAGCACCGAGAAGCCGAGTTTCAGGTTGTGCGTTCCTTGCGTGCGCGACAGGGTGGCCATGTACTGCTGGGTGCCGTCTTGAATCAGATTAGGCGTGAAGGTTTGATCGCCGATGGAAGCGTACCCGGCCGGCCCGAGGTTCGCAAACGGGAGCCCGGTCGTGTAAGGATCTCCCAGGTTGGCGTTGGGTATGCCGAACTCGTTGCCCAGTTCCTGGGTGTCGGCCATGGTCGTAAATAACCGGATGCGTGTGTATCCGCCGACCAATTCCAGCATCGTCGCCGAGTTGAATGCATGCGTAAAGTTCACCTGGATATTCTGTACGCGTGTCGGATTGTTCGTCGCCGCGCCCGGATAGATCGTGCCGTTAATCGTCGACTGCGTCATTCCATCCAGTCCTTGATTCAACACAAAGTTCTGAATGGCGGGCAGCGAACCGGAGTTCCATTGCGTGTCGCCGTTGTAGCTGTACCGGCCGAAGAGGCTGTTCTTGTCGTTGAAGATCTGGTCGATGCGCGCATCAAAGTCGTCACCGTTCTGTGTCACGGGAGACGAGGTGACGTAATTATTGACTGTTGCGTTGGGAATTGTAGGTGCTGGGAAGAGCCGGTAGTAGTTCCACGCGACGGGGCTGGATCCATATTCCTGCCCCCAATAGACCTTGCCCCCACCATTATCGCTGAAGTCGTAGTATTGCCCGCCGGAGTCAGACTGAAGTGTCTCTTCCTGAGCAGTGGGAACAGTTTGCAGAGATGGCGTGACCTGCAACTGGCGCAGCCCCTGGTAATCGGCAAAGAAAAAGGTTTTGTCTTTCCGGATCGGCCCGCCAATACTGCCGCCGAACTGATTCATCCGGAAAGGAGGGCTCTTTGTGCCTACTGCAAAATAGCCCTTGGCGTCCAGCACATCGTTACGAAGGAAGTCGAATGCTGATCCGTGGATGCTGTTGGCCCCGGCCTTGGTCACGACGTTCACAACCGCGCCCGCCGTGCGGCCCAGGTCCGCCGTGTACTGACCTGTCAAGGTGTTCACTTCCTGGATAGCGTCAACCGAGGGGCGAACTCCCGCAAGTCCCCAGATGCGGTCGTTCGAGTCCATGCCGTCGATCATGTAATTATTGGCCGTCTCCGACTGTGCATTGACGACCAAATTCTCAGTGTTCGGCCGCGGATCGTTGCCGTTTACACCATGATTGGTGCCCTCGTTGGCTCCGGGGGCCAGCTGCGCCAGTTGCAGAAAGTTCCTGCCATTTAGTGGCAAGTCCTCAACCGCATGTTCGCTCACAACTGCCTGCAGCGTGGAGCTGTCGGTCTGCAGCGCCGGAGTCTCGGCGGCATTGACCTGAACCGTCTCCGAGGCCTGGCCGACGCTCAAGCCGGCGTCAATGCGGAAGCGTTGACCGACCGACAAATTAATGTCCGATTGGACATACGATTTAAAGCCCTTCGCTTCTATAGCCACCTTGTAATTGCCCGGGGGCAGAAGGGTGAAGGTGAATTCACCTTGCTGACCCGTGCTTCCGGCGCGGGTTTCTCCTGTTCCCTGGTTCTTGATGGTGACAGCGGCCCCGGGGATCACGCCGCCGGTGTTATCGGTAACCGTCCCCACAACATCTCCTGTCAATTGTTGCGCAGGGCTCTTCATGGCTGTGCCGGGCCATAAGCAGAGCAGAGTTCCGAAAACGAGCAACGTGCTCCAGGAAGGAAGCCCCTTCCTGCGTATGGATTTAGCAAATGCTTGCATACTCGCCTCTCTCTTCGGATCGCCGGCTCTATCACGCAGTAGCTAGGACGCATTTTCGCAATGACTTGCGCGCACGATAGCCTGTGTTCCGATAACTGAAGGTAATCTACGCTCCGAGGCTGAAGGTTCACTGAAACAGCTTCAGATTTGTCTAAATGCTTGAAACACCGGTAATTCCAGCATTAGTTCTCAGGGTTCTTTAAGGTTTCGCGGATGCCACAAGTTAAGATGGACTCGCAGACTGTTCCGATGCATTCAGGGTAACCTAAGGCGCTTGCAACTGTAGAATTCCGATCTGGGGGTGGAAGATGTCTCTTCTTGTACATGCGTTTAACCGCTTCGGCCTGCAAAGAATGCCTGTGCGCACAATTCTTGTTGTTTGCCTTTCAATTGTTGTCCGGATCTGCTGTGCCCAGGCCCCTCATCCACTTTCTTTCGATGAGCGGGCGCAGATTGAAGCGATCATTCACGGCTTGACGCTGGAGCAGAAGATCGATTACGTCGGCGGCACTGGGTTTGGAATGCGCGCAATTCCGCAGTTTAATATTCCAGAACTGAACATGTCGGACGGCCCTGCCGGCGTTCGCTCCAACTCCGGCGCCCGTTCGACAACATATGCCGCCGGAATCGGGTTGGCGGCGACCTGGGATCGCGATCTTGCCGAACAGGTTGGTGAGGGTATCGGGCGCGATGCCCGCGCACGCGGCATTCACTTCATGCTCGGCCCGGGCCTCAATATCTACAGATCGCCACGCAATGGCCGCAACTTCGAGTACTTCGGCGAGGATCCTTACTTAGCGGGCGAAATTGCCGTAGGCTATGTAACCGGCGTGCAGCAGAACGGTGTGAGCGCGACCATCAAGCATTTCCTTGCCAACAATTCCGAGTTTCTGCGTCACGATTCGGACTCCGTTGTCGATGAACGCGCTCTCCGCGAGATCTATCTTCCGGCATTTGAAGCCGCCGTAAGGCGGAGTCATGCCGGAGCCATAATGGACAGCTATAACCTTATCAACGGTAAACATGCTACCGAGAACGGATATTTCAACGACCAGATCGTCCGCAAAGAGTGGGGATTTACGGGGACGCTGATGTCCGACTGGGCCTCGACTTACGATGCCATAGGCGCTGCAAACGGCGGTCTCGATCTCGAGATGCCGACCGGCAAATTCATGAATCGGGCTAATCTTCTCGATGCCGTGCGCCAGGGCAAAGTGCCGGAAGCCACCATCGACGAAAAGGTTCGTCACATCCTGACCACGGTATTTATGTTCGATTGGGAGAAGCGGCGACAGCAGGACATTTCGATTCCGCTCGCGGATGCGCAGAACGACGAGATTGCTCTTCGCACGGCCCGTGAAGCGCCGGTGCTGCTGAAGAACTCAGGCAATCTGCTTCCTCTCGACAAGGGCATCAGGAAGGTTCTGGTAGTGGGTCCAAATGCGTATCCCGGAAGTCCGGTTGGGGGCGGAAGCGGGGGCTCGGTTCCATTTCGCACCATTAGCCTGCTTGAAGGTATTCAAAAGATCGCGCCATCTGCGACGGTTTATTACGACGAAGGTCTTCCCTCGCTTTCTCATCTGGCCGGCGTCACGAAGTTTTTTACTGCTGCTTCAGGCGACGAACCCGGTCTGCTTCGTGAATCCTTTGACAATACTGATTTGAGTGGACAACCAAAGCAGGATAAGATAACTGAACTCAATGATGGTGGCGTGGGCTGGGATGTTTTGTCCTCGGGACTCAATGACACTATGGCTCTGTCCAATCAACCCCCCAAGGCAAGCTCCAAGCGTTACACCGGCTACTACAGGGCCGAACACATGGGGCCTTACCTTGTCGCGCTCGCCGGTGCCGGAGAAGGCAATGGCGACCGCGTTTACGTTGACGGCAAATTGCTGATCGACGATTGGATGCTTACCCGCGCATTCGAGCCGCACGTGCTGATTCCGTTAACGGCTGGAATGCATAAGGTAGTCGTGGAAGCCTGGCGCAGACCTGCTGCCAGCTTCGGCGGCCGTCTGCGCCTGGCAATTGCTCCCGAAGACGAACTCGTGTCCAAACGCGCGGTGGAACTGGCCGGGAAGGTCGATGCTGTGATCGTGGCGGCAGGTTACTCGAACACCACCGACGCGACAGAAGAGAGCGAGGGCGGTGATCGGACCTTTGAGCTTCCTTACGGGCAGGACCAACTCATTGGCGCCATGGCCAAGGCGAACCCGAGCACCATCGTTACCGTGACCGCGGGAGGGAATGTGGATACGTCGGCATGGCTTGAAGAGGTTCCCGTCCTGCTGCAGGGCTGGTACGGAGGCCAGGACTTCGGCCAGGGGCTCGCAGAAATCATCTTTGGCGACGTGAACCCCTCCGGCCACCTGCCTGTGACCTTCGAACGCCGGGCTGAGGACAATCCTTCGTTCAACCACTACTATCCCGAAGGCGATTCCCGCCGCGTGGTCTACTCGGAGGGTATCTTCACCGGGTATCGCGGATACGAGAAGAACCATGTCGCTCCGCTGTTTCCGTTCGGATATGGTCTTTCCTATACCACCTTCAAGTTCTCCAATCTGAAGGTGGCAGCGGGCACTGCACCGGCTATGGCTGACATCGACTTCGATGTGACCAACACCGGCTCGCGCAAGGGCGCCGAAGTTGCGCAGGTGTATGTCTCCGAAGATCATCCCAAGGTTGAGCGGCCGATGCACGAATTGAAGCAGTTCGAGCGCGTGGAGATTGCCCCGGGCGCGACGCGGCACATTTCCTTGCAGCTCGATGCGCGGGCCTTTGCCTATTACGACGTCTCGGAAAAGGGCTGGAAGATTGACCCCGGCGCATTTACGATCAGCGTCGGCGATTCACTGACTTCTCTCCCTCTGGCTTCGCCCTATGAAGTTTCGGCCGGAGCCGCGGCTGGTGCGAAGTTCTAAGGCCAACCACATTCGCGAGAACTTATCGAAAGGCAAAGCCTCGATGAAAATGGAGACGATGGCGACCAGGACCCGTTACGATTCCGGCTACGTTTGGAGAAGCACTTCACGGCGGACAATCGAAAGGAAGCAAGTATGTTTAAGTCATTGTTAGTTTTTGTTTTGGCTGCAGCCTTCGCTGTAACTACGCTTGGGGCCCAATCCGGCAACCTGCATGCAGGAGCCGCTCGGGTTGATATCACCCCTCCAGCCAATGAATTTCCGTTTCCATTAGCCGCCTCGGGACCAATGCCGTCGTTTGTAGGCGTTCACGATCCGTTGTATGCGCGAGCCCTGGTGCTGGATGACGGATCGACTGAGGTGGCGATAGTGATCGTGGATGTCGCTGAAATTCCCAAGCACGCGGAATTCCAACGCACTGTGTCTCAGGCGCTGGGAATTCCGGAAGCCAATCTCATCCTCGCCGCTTCACACACGCACAGTGACCCGCTCATGAACTATCACGAAGGTGCACCGCCGGGCGCTCCGAACGCTGCAGTTTCGAGTGCAGAACAAAATGCCCAGTGGACGCGGGAGCTTAACCGGGTGATCCAAGGCGCGGCGGAAGCCGCTCGCCAGGCCAAAGCACAACTGCACCCGGCGCGCGTAAGTTTTGCCCGCGGCCAGGCGTGGGTGAATGTCCACGACGGCGAGGCGGGCCAAGGCGATCCTGCCGGCCCCTCCGACAAGAGCCTGGATGTACTGCGCTTTGATGGGACAGATGGAAAGCCGATCGCGCTGCTGCTCGACTATGGCGTCCCAAGCTCGATCATGTTGCACAACGTCACGCGTGATGACGGCGCTGAGGTGAGCGGCGATCTGCTCGGGACAGCGGCGCAACTGATCGAGAAGCAATCCCTGAACGGCCCGGTGGCGCTCTTTGCCAGTGGCGCGGACGGCGATCAACGCCCGATCTTCCGGTCGACTCCTGCGGCTGTGGGAACGCTGCCCGCCATCAAAGAAGGCGCAGCAGCATGGGATATGGTGGATGTGTTGGCCAGCGTTCTGGCGAAAGATGCGCTCGGGGTGACGAATGGCATGCAACCGGGCACCGGCTCAGTGAAGATTTCGGCGGCGGCGAAAACGGTGAGCTGTCCAACCCAAAGAAGGAGTCCGAATCAGGCGGCAGGGAGTACCGTGGCTGAGGACGGCCCTCCGGCGCAGATTCCTCTCAATCTCATCCGCATTGGCGATATCGCCGTGGCCGGAGTGGGCGGCAACGTGGGCACCGAGATCGGCAAAAAGTTCAAGGCTGCGTCCCCGCTTCCGCAGTCGACTATGCTTACCGTGACCAGTGGGTCGGTGGGCTATATTCTCGACGATGCAACCTACGCGAACCCCGGGTCGATAAAGACCGGTTCGCTGAAACCGGGGTGCGCGGAGAACGCCATCGTTCAGGGATTGGTCGAGATGATTAAGGCGAAGCCTTGAAGTAAGGAGAAGATAACTCTATGGGGATTCAGAAAGCTTCGGACCTCTTATGGACGCTGTCGAAACAGTCCGGGGCGACAAGAGTTAGCAGTGGCCGACCTACCAGACTGAGCTGGCCACGACGTGCGGAGCGCCGGGCTGGTTGTTGATCACATTCGTGCTAATGAGGATTTCGAGATTCTTGGTTTGCCAGCCGGTGGGTAGCGTCTTAAGGAATTCATTCATGTACTGCGGATTGGTGACAAACTCTCCGGCAGCTTTGGTCCCCGTTGGCGCTACCCCGGCGAGGATGATGATGGGCTGTCTGATTTCTTGTTCATATACCCGCGCCACCAGGGCATATTCCTGCGGCCCATAGTTGTCGCCGGTGATCACCTGCGTGCCATACCGGGCGTTTGTGTCGGCCTTGTCGGAGATCCAGTCGAAATCGTCGGAATTCTGGGAGAACTGGTAGCGCATGGAGTGGATGAAATGCATCGTCCATTTGTTATTGAATGCTCCGACAAGCACGACCGGCCCTTTCAGCAGATCGTCGTAGTTGGTCTGCGATGAATCGCGAACGGAGTATTGCTTCTTGTCGGTATACAGTACACCGGCGATGTCCGCCAGGGTAACAGCATCATAAAGAATGATCGTGCTTGGGAGTTTCTTCGAGTAGACGCCTTTCGTTCCACGCGCCGTGAGACTCAGTGGTTCTTCTACCGGGTCGGCGCCGGAATCCGTATACATGTAGCCATACCGGCCGGGGCAAATCAGCACCGGATTCGGAGACTTCAGGACCGGCGCCCAGAAGGCATCAAACGGGGAGCTTGCAACAGCGAAATGCCAGCCCAGAATGATGGCGCAGGCCGCAACCAGCGCGCAGGCGACAACGAGCCCAAGAATCTTTACAAACTTCTTGCGCGGCCGGGCCTTTGCCGCCGGGGGCGCTGCCTCAGCCGGCTCATCAGGAGGTCCGTCGAAATCTGCCGACGCTTCCTCCGGCTGACCCGCAGGCAGGCTCTTGCTCAATTCCGCTTCATGCAGTGTGAAGACCGGGGCGTAGGAGCGGGCAGGAAAATCGATCCGCACCTGATCCTGATCACCGGCCTCGTAATAGTACTGAGCAAGGCGCTTGCGGATCTCGCCTACTCCCACGCGCACGATGGGGTCGGCATTGGTGTCGTAAGCGGGATCGCGCTTGAAGACCTCGACGCCGATGTTCCGCTCCTTGAGGGAGTCGGCGTTGCCCTTCAGCGTCTCCTCAACCACGTAGCTGAGCAGCAACTGACAGCGGGGGCTGGTAGCAAAACGGGGGCTGGCCAGGAGCCTCTCCAGGTGCTCCCTCACGGCGCCGGGAGTGGGGCGGGGACGGAGCGGGCGCGCACCCTGAGAAGTGTCTGGGGCGTGGTGGTCTCCGATGACCTGCGATTGGCTCACAAACTGCGAACTTTCCCCGGCATTTCTCAAGTGTCGATGAAACTCCGGTGTATTGAACGTATGCTACGACCCCATTTCGATCTTGTCCAGATGGAAGAGCAATTGAATTGATAGGCGAAAACTATTCATGGCGGGCCTCACTCCTATCAGATCATCTTGATGGAAATAAACAGGATGAGTCATTTCGCGCCGCCGGTGTGACTCCTCTCGACGGAAAGCTGGCACGCAGGCCCGCGCTCCACAACCTATGAAGCGTCGATTCTGCCGCTGCGGCGCCAGCAAAAATGTTCAACACCATATAATCCTTGATCACGACACCCCGCATGTAGAGGATGATCCCCGGATTAAAAACAAACTGCGGGTCCCACCTGACTGAACAGAAAAGCGGTTGCGTCAGGAAGGGTTGTGAACAACCAAAACGGGTTATGAGAAGGAGAAGAACCTTGAAGAATTCAGCCACGCAAACAATGAGGCAGAGGACACCGAGAGCTTCAAGATGGCTCCGGGCAGGGTGCAGTGCTTTTGGCGCCGCCCTGCTACTTGTGATGTGGGTATTTCTCCCGGCGGCAGCAAGAGGCCAGGAAGCCTACGGAACAATCGTCGGAACCATCACCGACGCGACGGGCGCCGTAGTTCCCGGCGTGAATATCACGCTGGTCAACAAAGACACTGCCGAGCAGCACACCGCCGCCGCCAGCGACCGCGGCGGCTATCAATTCGTCAACCTGCTGCCCGGCACGTATTCGGTTACATTCGAGCGCCAGGGCTTCAAGAAGCTGGTGCAGGACAATGTGGGAGTCAGAACCGCCACCGTCTCACGCATCGATGCCGCCATGCAAGTGGGCGGGGTGGAGACGCAAGTAATCGTGACTGCCCAGGCCCCCATGATCGATACCCAATCTTCCTCGGTGGGCGCCGTCGTGGAAGGTAAAGTGGTTGAGGAGACGCCCCTTAACGGCCGCAATGTGATGAATCTGATCGCGCTGGAGCCGGGAGTGGTGCCGCAGGGATCCTCCAGCGGCAGCGTGCTGTCGAACCAACATGGCGGCACCTTTTCTAACCCGGCCGGCTGGGGAAACTACCAGATCGGCGGCGGCATGAGCGGCCAGAGCGCCATGTGGCTAGACGGCCAACCCCTGAACGGCACCCAGAACAACTCGCCGGTGATCGTCCCGGCGCAGGACATCGTCGCCGAGTTCCGCGTTGAAACCAACACGGTGAGCCCCGAGTTCGGCCGCTTTGCCGGCGGCGTGGTCAACATGACCACCAAGCAGGGCACGAACAAGTGGCACGGATCGGCTTACGAGTACATCCGCAATAAGAGTTTCAACGCCAACGATTACTTCAGCAAACAGGCCAATCAGCCGCGCGGCGAATGGACCCAGAACCAGTACGGCGCTTTTGTGGGCGCACCGATCATCAAGGACAAGGCTTTCTTCTTCGCCGCATGGGAAGGCTTCCGCCTGCGCCTGGGCGATCCCAACACCAACGTTCAAATTCCGACAGCAGCAGAGATGGGCGGCGACTACAGCGCGCTGATCGGCCCGAATTCGCCGGTCTTAGGCACGGATGGCTGCGGGAACACAATGTACGGACAAGATCCCAACATCCCGGCTGCCATTGGCTCCATAAGCGATCCGGCGCTCTATTTCGGCCCCACGGGCCCACCGCCGTTCCAATGCGTTTTCGCAAACAACCAGATTCCGTCGAATCGCTGGGACAACGCCGGTGCCTATATCATCAACCACTACTACACGCCCAAGGCCGGCGCAGGCACAATTCTGCCGGGTCCGCATAACGCCTTCAATCTCTGGTCGGGCAACGGCGCCTCCGGCAGTAATTACGATCAGATCACCGGCCGTGTGGACTACAATCTGGGCGCCAGGCAGCGCCTTTTTGCGCGTTACACAAACTGGGTCGGCGACACGATTGCGGAAGATCCCTTCCAGAACACCTACGGCAAGCCGGGTGAGAAGCACCAGACCCACATGGCCGTCTTCGGAGATACCTACACCATCAGCGAAAAGACGGTCGCCGACGTACGCCTTTCCTACTCCGGTATGCACTGGGATTCGGTACCGCCCAGCCACGGCAAGGACATGAGCCTTTACGACTCTACCGATTACAACGGCAAGGGCGCGGGAACCACGTGGACGACACTGGGCAATCAGGTATTCGATAAGCAAAACCTGGATGCTCAAATACCCCCCGGCCTTGGACCGATCTGGAGTCTATTCATGGACGTGATGCAGGTTTCCTACGATAACGTTCTGGGAGCGACCGGCAGCATAACTAGGATTCAGGGACGCCACACGATGAAGGTGGGCGGCGAATGGCGCTACACCAACTTCAGCGGCGTTGGTGACAACAGCGCCAGCGGTCAGTTTATGTTTGCCCCCGCTCCGCTTTACACGCATTACCAATGGTCCGACTTGTTGATGGGCATGACGGTAGGCGGCGGCACGCAAACCGTGATTGAGACAGGCCAGCAGATGTTTTACGGCGGGCTCTACGCCATGGATACCTTCCAGTTGAACCGGAAGCTCACCTTGAACTATGGCGTTCGCTGGGAGCAGCCGGGCGCATTCCGCGAGCATCACGATCTAAACACCGTCTTCCTGCCCAACGCCACAGACAGCACAGCAGTCGTAAATGGCGTCCCGACGAGCGAACCTGGCCTGCTGGCTCTGGTCAACAGCAAAGATTACAAATCACGCTACGATCAGGAACTCAAATGGGGCCTGTTTGCGCCGCGCGCCGGCTTTGCGTACCGTGTAACCGACAAACTGGTTGTAAAGGGCGGATTCGGAATGTCGTTTCTGCCCAGCAACGGCCAGGCTTCGCAGTCGCCCATCACTGCGGCCAGCAATTCCATCAATCCGGGCAATGTCTTCCCGTCCATTTACAATCCATGCAACCCGACGGGAACCTGGTTGCAGAATGCATATGTATCGTGGACGGGCTTACCGGGCAGCTGCGTGGCGTCGGGACCCACTCTTGTCATGCCCGCGGGCCGCAGCGCCGGCTATCGTGCAGCCGCGTACGGAACCTCGATCTCTGTGCAGATTCCCACCTTTAAGACACCAATGGCAACCCAGTGGAACTTTACGGCCGGTCAGGATTTCGGCAACGGCATGTCTCTGCAAGTTGGCTACGTGGGCGCCAAGGGCACTCACCTGCCCAACAACGGCAACGGGAACATCAACCAGTTGCCGGAGAGCGCCATCGCACAGTACAAGAGCGCCTGCGACGGGCCGTCGTTTGCCTGCCCGCTGCTGGCAAACAACAGCGTAACCCCCTCTGCACAATTGCTGTTCCCTTATCCGCAGTACGTGGGAGTAACACAGAACCGCCAGTACTGGGGTTCCTCAATTTATCACGGCCTGCAGGCCCTGTATAAGAAGAACTTCCAGCAGGGCAGCAACGTTCAGGTAGCCTATACCTGGTCGAAGATGATCAGCGACGTGGATTCCCTCTACGGCTTTGTAGAGGAATCGACGGTCGGCTCCGGTCCGCAGAACCAGTACGACCACAAGGCGGAGCGGTCGATCTCCAGCTTCGACGTACCGCAGCGCATGGAGATCAGCTACTTCCTGGCGCTGCCATTCGGCAAGGGACAACTGCTCGGCGCCAACGCCGGCGGCGCCATGAACCGGGTGATCGGCGGCTGGGGCATCAACGGAATCACAACGTTCCAGACTGGTTTCCCGCTGGCTATGGCAGCGCAGCAGACCACACTACAAAGCGACTTCAACGCGGGAACGGCACGCCCGAACATCAAGTCCGGGTGCGATCCGAAGATCTCCGGCTCGCCGAAGGACCGTTTAGGAAAGTGGTTTGACACCAGTTGCTTCACGCAGCCCGGCAACTTCTCCTTTGGCAACGCTCCGCGCTCCCAGAGCAATCTGCGCCAAATGGGCATCGACGCCTGGGATTTATCAGCCGTCAAGAAGACCAGAATTGTGGAAGGACAGGAGTTGGAATTCCGCGCCGAGTTCTTCAACATCGCCAACCATGCCCGCTTCGCGGCGCCTGACACGACCGTGGGCGACCCCATATTCGGAGTGGTAACCTCCACGGCGAATCATCCTCGCCTGGTGCAGTTCGCACTGCGCTACAACTTCTAAACCGATTTGAAAGCAGGCGCCGCTTCGTTCCGGCGGCGCCTGTTTCATGCTTGATCCCACAGGAGATCCAATTCGACGCGTTCTGGCGCGTGCAGTGGATCCATATCAATAAGACCAGAGCATCCTATACAGATCCAGGAGAATCGTTCGATGGTATTGCGGATTCGTTGTGCGCTTTCTTTTTGTGTGCTGTTTCTTGCAATGGGGGCGGTCGTTTCGCTGAACTCGCAGCAGAACGCGGTTGCCGGTTCGACCGCGAATCCTGCCGCGTTGCCCGCACTCTTGCCGGTGACCGAATGCGAGAAGCTAGCTGCTGTCGAGATCGGCCCGGCCATAGGCGAGCCGGCCCATATTTCCTCCGCGAAGACCATCGCTGACGGGAAGCCCGCGCCGTATTGCGAGGTAAAGGGCTATGTGGAACCAGCCGTACAATTCGAGGTGCGGCTGCCGCTGAAGACATGGACGCAGCGGTATGTGCAGACTGGATGCGGAGGACTGTGCGGGGTTCTCAGTCTTCGCATTGAAAAAGACGAAGGATGCCTGCCCGCAACCAACGGCGAAGTAGCAGTGGCCTCGACCGACATGGGACACGAAGGCAGCACGGACGGCAGCTTTGGCGCGCAGGACTACCAGTTGCGCATCGACTTCGCCTATCGCGGCGTACACGTGACGGCACTGGCCGCCAAGGCCTTGATCAAGGCGTTCTACGGCAAGGAGCCAAAGTTCTCTTATTTCGCCGGTTGCTCGGATGGCGGGCGCGAGGCGCTGATGGAGGCCGAGCGCTTTCCGAACGACTTCAACGGAATCACGGCGGGCGCGCCGGCGATGAACTTCGTTACGCAAAACACCTTCTATCACGGATGGAACATGCTGGCGAACACGGGCGAGGATGGCAAGCCGATCCTGACCGCCGATAAGTTGCCCATCTTGCACAAGGCGGCGCTTGAACAGTGCGATGCGGCCGACGGGTTGAAGGACGGGCTGATCAGCGATCCGATTGCCTGCCATGTGGATCCGTCGAAGGTGGAATGCAAATCAGGGCAGGATCCTGCAGGCTGTCTCACTCCGGCGCAGGTGAAGGCGGCGCGCGAACTCTATGCGGGTGCACACGATGCAGCAGGAAACAAGCTTGTGCTGAGCGGTCCGATGCCCGGCTCCGAGTTGGCCTGGGAGGGAGTCTTTATCCAGAGCGCCACACCGAAGACACTGATGAGCCCAACGATTTCAACGGGTGCGCTGAAAAACCTGGTATACGAAAAGAACCCGCAGACCGGTTACATGTTGAAGGATCTGAAGTTCGACCGCGATGCCTTCGAAGCAATAACCAAGCTGCATGGACTCTACGATGCTACCGATCCCGATCTGGGGGCTTTTGCCTCCGCGAGTGGGAAGCTGATCCTGTGGCACGGACTTGCCGATCCACACATCTCGCCGCTGAACACAATCGCCTACTACACGGCGATGCAACAGACCATGGGCAGCGCGGCGGTGAACAAGTTCGCGCGGCTCTATCTCTTTCCGGGCGGCTATCACTGCTCCGAAGGCGAAGGCCCCTTCGAAGTGAACTTATTGGGAGCGATCATGGCCTGGGTAGAAACGGGCAGGAAGCCCGATGCCCTCGTCGCTTCGCACTTTGCGGGCGGAGAGACGGGCAAGATTGACCGCACCAGGCCGGTATACCCCTATCCCTATACTGCAAGGTATGTGGGGAAAGGCAGCGCCGACGAGGCGAAGAACTTTGTGAAGGGCGATGCGAAGCCGGCGCCGGAAGGGCTGCTGAACTGGATTGGAGCCTCATTCTATTCGCCACATTACGAACTGTGGTGCACCGCCAACGGATTACAAATGACCTGCAGGCCCGATGCCCCGAAGTGAGCGTGAACTTATCACTTGGAGCCTTGAGAGGTCCCCGGCGGAATTCCCAGGAGAACCGGCATCGTACACCCTGCCACTGGCACCGGCGCGGCCCGACGGCCTTTACTGACTCTGGAACGGCTTCAGGGCGCCCAGCAAATTCGAATAGTCATCCGTCCACAATCGAGCGCCTGTAGCGACAGGAGCAGGCTGCCAGCGAAAGGGCGCTCGCTTGTCAGATTCGAGCAGAGCAAGGTCGACGGGTTGCCGTGCCATTGCAAGCCAGATCGATGGGTTTTTCCCCGCGCTCTTTTCGGCCGGCGTGACAAGGGAGTCATTCGCGATCAAAGCTGTGAGGTGCGCGTCCTGCGCAAGGTTTCCAAGCTCGGGCGCGAGATCGAAGTACAGGTTGGATATGTGAAAGGCGATGATGCCGCCCGGGGCGAGCTTGCGCAGATATAGAGCCAGCGCCTCTTTCGTTATCAAGTGCACAGGGATCGAATCCCCGCTGAAGGCATCGAGGGCAATCAAGTCATAGTGGCCGTCGGGCGCATCGCGCAGCTTTAGCCTGGCGTCGCCCAGCACGATCTCGGTTGCCGGTGCGCACCTTGAGAGATAGGTAAAATAATGGTTGTTCCTGGCGAGCTCGGCCACTAGCGGATCGATTTCGTAGAAGGTGAGCGACTGTCCGGGCTGCAGATAAGATGCCATCGCGCCTGCGCCCAATCCCACCACCGCCCAGTTACCATTTGGCATTCTGGCCTGTACCGTCTTTAGGATTCCTCCGGCCGGCCCACCGCGCGTGTAATAGGCTAGCGGCTCGCAGGCTGATTCGTTGTGAAGGCTCTGTGTTCCGTGCAGGACTCCGCCATGGTAGAAAAGCCTGAAATTCTGGTCGGGGCTGTTCCTCACCCGGTAGACTCCAAAGAAGCTTCGCCGGGTAACGAGCGTCTCACCTAAGGGTGCATAGAAATAGCTGGCTGCCAGAATCGCCATCATACCAAGGACAAAACGCGTACGCCGTTTGCCGAAAGTGAGACACCAGAGCATTGGGCAACCGAAGACCAGAATCGTCTCGGTACGGCCGGGCTGAATACCCAGGCGTGCAACGCCGAGGATCAGAGCGATCGCGCTGAGCAGCAAAGCGCTGGGCAGAACCACGTCGTTGCGACGCTGCCAAACGCTGTCACTCGCCGGCGTCTCCGGCTCCGGCATGGGCCGGATCAGCGCTGCGAAGACAAGCACCAGCGGCAATTCCATCACCGTGTTGAAGACCACGGGCGCCACAAGCGAGTTGAAGATGCCGCCGAGCACGCCGCCCACCGAGAGCCAGAAATAGAACTCGGTGAGGCGTCCCACGGCCGGGCGTGTTCTGGCGAGCTCTCCGTGAAACGCGGCAGCCAGACCGAACAGGACCGAGAGATACACCAGCAGGTAAAGGGACAATGAAAATCGTGTCTGCGATACAGAGGGAAAGAATCCGAGCAAAATGAGAAGCGGGCAGCGCGTGATGATCCAATGGTGTGAAAGGAGAGGCCGTTTCGCAAAGACCAGCACAAAGGTGATGAGATAAACGGCCAATGGCAGTACCCAAAGGAGCGGGATGGCAGGAATATCGGCGGTGATGGCGCTAGTCACGCCCAGCATCAGGCTGGACGGAACGAAGGCCAGAGCAACCCAGTGCCACCGGGTCTTCCACGAAATCCGATCGGGCCCGGCTTCTGTCCCGGAGCCCATGGCACTGGAACTTGCCCCGCCATTCCTCCATCTCCACGCCAGCGCAGCGCATAGAGCCGTAACGGCCACAAAGACCGCGTATAGAGCGCCCCACAGGCGGCTCTGATCTCGAATCCTCAGCAGCGGCTCAAGAAGCAACGGATAAGAGAATAGGCCAACCAGGCTGCCGGCGTTGCTGGCGACATACAAGAAGTACGGGTCGTGCGCGTCCTTGTGACCCGAGTCGGCAAACCACCGTTGCATAACCACTGTATTTGTCGAGAGCACGAAAAAGGGAAGACCGATCACGACGGTCAATAACATGAGAAGCCACGCGGTAGGGTTGGCCGCAACCGGCGGCGCCCAGCCAGACGGAAGGTGCGGAGGCAGCAGCCCCGCGATCAGCAGCGGCGACAGAACTACCGGCAGATGAACCGCGATTTGCGCCGGCCGGGGAAGGAAGCGAAGTAGTGCATGCGCGTAGAGATACCCTGCCAGCAACAAAGCCTGAAAGAAAACAAGGCATGTATTCCATATCGCGGGCGTCCCGCCCAGCAACGGCATGATCATCTTGCTGACCATCGGTTCGACGACAAAGAGCAGAGCCGCGCTTAAAAGCATCGAGCCGGTGAAAACCAGCAACGATGCCGTACCTTGACTTGATGCGGCCGAGGCCGGCAGCGCCGGCGTGCATGAAGTATCAGGAGGCGACGTCATGAATTGTAGGCTTCCAGTTTCTGCGAGTTCTTGTGGTTCATTCTATCGAAATACAGAGCATGGTCGCCCTAACCGTTTCTCTTTCGACCTGGGCAGCCGCAGACCTGGCGCGGAAGGGGATTATAGGGTGGTGCGGTGCGACGTTCATTTTCGTCGCCAGTTCCACCAGCGTTTCAGCCTTTTTGGCGTGATCCCCGTGACCTCCCGCCTCATCGTGTGACTTGGCCGCGTTCTGGTTCGGTAGAAGGAACCCACAGGGACTGGGGCTAAGGCCTACGAGCAAGTGAGGCAGGGCCGCATGATCTTGTTGGAGGATGGCGCCATTGCGGAAAAAGGGAAAGCGAGGTAGGCCTCCGCATGACCCGCAGCGGCTTCCGAATGGAAACCACCGCAATGCCGGTTTAAATGAAACGGAGGCGCGCTCGGCGCCTCCGCAGTTGTCATCATGCGCGTTACGCGACGCCCAGGTATTTCGCCGCCGCAACTCCGCTCATGTATCCGGTCACGACCGCCCAGGTACCACCACCTTCCATCCCCGTGGCGTTATCGCCGGCCGCGAACAGATTGTGGATGGGTTCCTTGGTAGCGGCCCGCAGCGTCTCCATGTTCCCGTTGACGATGATGCCGTTATGCGTGGTGTTGGTGAAGTTCTGCACCCAGAACGCGTAAAACGGAGCTTTCTTTACCGGCCTGAGATACTTCGGGTCCTTGTACATCTCCAGATCCCGGCCTTTTTCGCAGAACTCGTTGTACTGGTTCATGGTCGCGGCAAACTTCTTGGGATCGACGCCCATTTTTTTCGCCAGTTCCTCGAACGTATTCGCCTTCTTGCTGTGGTGGCCTTTCGCGCCCGCTTCGTCCAGAGATACCTCGTACTCGATCTCTTTCCTCAGACCGTTATCCCGGAAAGGCATGGACTCGCGGCCTGGATTGGCGTCGGCGTAACGCTTGCCCGCAATGTCGACAAATTCATCGTCCATAATGACAAATGCCTGTCCCTTGGGCTGCTTGATCAGCGAATGCAGGCCGGGGCCGTTCATAATGTCCGTTTCGCTAAAGTAGCGCTCGCCGTTCAAATTCACATAGACAACCTCCGGATAATAGAGGCAGATCTTGAAGATGGTGAACGAATACGGGTGATGAACGGGACCGAGAAACTCCAGGTTCATGGTCTGGTAGTCCACCAACGCTCCGGACTGTTCCGCCATGTCAAACGAGTCGCCTTGATTCCAGGGAACATTGAAATTGTGGATGTGGTTCTCAGTGAACAACTCGGGCCATCTCTTCTTGCACTTTTCCATGTTGTGGCCAAAGCCGCCCGCTGCCAGAACACATGCCTTCGAGTTGACCTCGAGCGTGCCGGCCTTGGTCTCCGCCGTCACTCCGGTGATGTTTCCGCTCTTGTCTTGAATCAGCTTCCTGGCCCGCGCCCCGGTAACCACCTGAACACCCAACTTCTCGCATTGCTCGCGCATCTTCACAACCAGATAAGAGCCGCTGCGGCCGGGTCCGATCGAGGGATCCTTCGACTTCGTATTGATGTGGAACTGTTCTTTTTCCCCGATCATTCCACCCATCGGGCCGAAGCCTGGTCCGCCCGGCGCTCCGCCTGGCCCTCCGCCCGGTCCAGACTCGCTCGCCGCCGGCTTCACATACGGAGTTGGTTTGGTAAAGAAATCGCTGACGTTGCACAGTCCGTCGAACCAGTCGAACATCGGCCCCTGGGAATCGACGAAGTTGCGGATCAGCTTGCGATCCGTCACCCAGTTGCAGCTCTTTATCATTCGCCGGAACTGGTCGTCGGTCGTGTCGGGATAGCCGGCTTCCTTATGCCACTTGGTATTCGAGCACGACCAGCCGCAATACCACGTGCAACCTCCGGTCTTTACTCCCGCTTCCAGAAGTACGACCTTCTTCACGCCCATGTGCTTTGCCTTCACGGCCGCGGTCAGGCCCGCTCCGCCGGAGCCAACCACCACTAAATCACAATCGATAACGCTTTTTGCCATCTAATTCCGTCCTTTCGCGCAGAATTTCATCTTCGGCCTTTGCGCCGCGTTATTCTCCAACGGCGTGTGCCGCGCCAATGTTGCAGACCGATGCGCAGGTTCCGCAATGAATGCACTTGGTCTGGTCCTGCTCGTATTTATCGAAGCCCCAGGAAATGGCCTCCGCCGGGCATTCATTGAAACAGTAGTGGCAGCCGACGCAGGTGTCTTCAATCGTGTAGATCTTCTGCTTTTCCGCCGCTTTCGTCGTTTCCGCGCCGGCGGCCGGCCCTGCCATGGTCAAAACAAATGGCGCCGCGGTGATGGCCGAACCAAGAACCATAAACTCGCGCCTGTTCAACGTTGAATCTGCCATAATCTCTCCTTTTGTGATCTGCAATTCGAATCCTCGTTCTGAGAGACGCCCGCTTTCAGAATCATTCCAGGCCGGCTGAAAGGCACATTGCAAAAGAGAATAAGCCGCCCAGCATTGCGAACGCCCTCAGGTCGAAGGACCGTGCGGGAAGATCATCGGTCCAGACGGGCTGGTCTCCAGCTTCGCTCGGCCACACTAAACGTATGTACCCGCATGACGTTGTCAAACTCTTGATTGAGACCCATCTTTGCCTACGCTCCGCTCGAGTGTCAAGACGCTGACAGGGTTAGTACCGGTACTGACCCTGCATAGAGCCGCAGCACACAGCGCTGGCAAGTCCGCTGCTCACCACCGGCGGGCTGTTTGCGAAGGGTTACCTTTTGGCGCGGATCGGGGAGGTCCGGCCATTGATTTCGTGGGGTTTACGGGGGGCCTTTAACTTTTGTCAAGCGGCGTTTTGGCTGGCCAGGATGTTTGGGCTGGCCATGATATTGAGGACGCGGCCTGCTGGTCTCAGGGGGTTCTGGCGGAGTGCTCGAGGACCTGCTGAATATGCACGTCCACTTGCCGGAGCACGGCAGGCGCTACGGCGCAGGCATCGGTTTCGTAGGTGAGCAGGGGCATGCCTTGCTGAATGCTGAGCGGCTTGAGGATCGCCTCGGATACCCTGAAAGGCAGACAGTTGAATGGTCCGATCAGGATGATGCCGTCGTAGCCTTCGTGTTCGGCGTTCAGGCTCCTGCCTACGGTGGGAGTGATCTCGCCGAAAATCTGCGGCGAGACATGTTCCGAGCTTCTCTCGAACAAGGCTTCAACATCGTTGGGTCTCGATACCAGCAGTCCGGTCCTCGCGAAGATCTCCCGATAGTGTTGCTCGCTTTTTCGTCCCGACTGATATCCCCACCATTGCTGCAGATACTGCTGTCCGTCGGCTTCGAGGATCCTGGTGCATGCCTTGGCCAGCGCGAAGCCTCCCGGCTTCAGACCCCAATGGTTCGCCGTTCCCCTCATTCCGTCGTAAGTGACATAAAGGAAAAGGTCGGTCAGGTCGACGGGCTTGAGAATGATTCCCCGTGCCGCATACAGGTCGCGGACGCCATCCATGAAGAACGGGCTGAAGCGAGCGAAGAAGTCACCCGTAACAACAACTCTGGGGCAGTCCATGGGGTCCCGGGTCCGTGGCAGTGCGGCCAGATTGCCTACGAACGCGGGCAAATTCGCAGAGAACTCCTCGAGGGTTCTGGCCTTGGCCCTGAATCGCTTCCACTGCTGCTGGAATTGATCAATACTGCTGGGGCTGTTGGGGCTGCCGGGAGCTCCCACCACGCGCAGAACATGATCGATCTCCACCAGGATGTCCGCCACAAGAACCGCTGGCGAAAAGTGCTTCATCAGCACGAACGGGTCGAATCCAAGATAGTCATTCTCCGGCCCTGGATGGACCATGAATGTATCGGCCAACCGATGTTCAACGATGAACCGTTCGAAATAGCCCATGTAGGCTTCGCTCACGCAGGGCGCGCCGCCGCGCATCATGATGAAGCCGACGATCTCGTTGGGCCGACGATCCCGATGGATCTGGAGCAGTTGCCCGATAGAGAGGGGCAGGGGCAGGCACTCGCGGCCTGAAGTGAACTGCAAGCCCAGATCAAGCTGGCTCCGATCCATTGCAACCGTTCGGCCTGCGTGCAAACCCAGCCAGCCGAGGGCCATGGCCGTGGACTGCGCATGATACTCAGAGAAGTTGAGCATGTGCAGTCTCACTCGCGGGTCGGTAAGCGGCACGCTCTCCCCACTCGAAGTAATCACCTCTCCGCCCTTGACCAGCCGGCAGGAAGTGAACGGCTTTTCGATGCTGGGTTGAGACGCGTGGTAATTCTCGACGATATCGAGAAAAGCCTCAAGGCGCGTTTGTACGCCGGCGTCGGCGGTGTGAGCGTCGATTTCCAGGATCAGGTACGGCTTCGATCCCAGCTCGAAAGCCAATAATGCGTGAGTGAATGCATCGATGGTGCAACTGAAGTTGCTGATGCTCAGGAGAAACAAGTTAGGATACTTCTTCGCGAGCGCCGCAGCATTCAGTATCTGATTGGCAAAATGCCAAGCCGTGGGACCGGCGCCGGCCGGCACAAGGCAATCGGCGGGAATGGCAAACACGCCCATGCTGGAGAGCTTTTTGCCAACCGACTGTGAGGCTTCAGGTGTGTATGCGTTATAGCTGTGTCCAGCCAAAAGAATCGCCGGCTTGCCGGCGGCCAATGCTTGCGCAAGGGCTTGCCGGCCCATCTCGGTCAACGCACATTCGGCTTCCGTTTGAGCGGCTACGGCCACTGCCCAGGCCTGGCTGGCCAGCTCGCGAGAAACTCCCAACTCGCGCACGGCGATGTCGGTCATCGCCGCATTGGCCGCGTATCCATCCGTGAAGTCGAGAACCGGCGCAACAAAGTGCGTATCGGGAAATGCCTTGGCCAGAAAATAAGGGCCGGCTTGCGTGATCGGACAAAGGTACGAATCCTTGCATGAATCGTTTTGAGGCATGCGGGCAACCTGCGGCAGAAAGACCAGGCTAACGCCGTGTTGCGCCAGATCCATCACGGCGCCGTGTGCGATCTGCGCGGGCAGACAGAAACCGGAGTGCGACTTGAGGTCGCCTCGGGGGTCTACGCCCGACAATACAACCTCCATCCCGAGCACCGTGAAGAAGGTCGAATAGAGGGGGAACAGGGAGTGCGTTGTGAGCGCGCGAGGAATACCGATGCGGTTCTCCGCAATCTGGGCCTTTCCATGGGAATAACCGAAGGACTCCTCCAAAAACGATCGAGCGGCTGCAAGCGCCGGCCCCACGTCCCAATAAGCTCGCGTCTTCGGCTCCAGTCTTGGCGCCGCATCGAGATGCCTCGGAACCCCGTAGATGACCGCCGCTCGTTGCTCCACCAGGTCGGGGGCAGGCAAGACGCGGGCTTTTCGCTTCCACACGTTTTCGAAAAGGCTGCAGCGGCCCCCGAAGGGAAACCGCCGGCCCTCCACCTCGAAGCGCTCAATGCTGCAATGCATTTTGCAAGCCTGGCATGTGAATCGGCCCACGAGGTTCATCTCCGCCGAAGCGAGAGTCTCGAGACCGGTGGCAGCGCCCATTGCGCCGCCCTTGCGATCCAGGGCGAGCAGTGCAACCCCAAAAGCGCCCAGCAACTCCGGGTTGGCCGGGATCACGATCGGACGCCCAACGCGCTGGGCAAATGCATATCCAACCGCGCGATTCAGGGCCACTCCGCCTTGCAGCAGAACTTTCTTCCCCACGAGACGCTGCCCTTTTACTTTCGTGAGATAGTTCTCCGCGATGGCATACACCAGCCCGGCGAGAATGTCGTCGCGCCCCTGGCCCTGCTGCTGGGCGATGCGAATGTCAGAGTTGATAAATGCTGCGCAGGTGGTTTTGAACTTTACCGGCGAGTTGGCCGCCATCGCGATGTCCGCAATTTCGGAGACGCCGACGCCGAGATCGCTTTGCGCGCTCTCTTCGAGAAAGGAGCCGGTGCCCGCCGAGCAGGCATTGTTCATCGCGTAACCGATGGGCGCGCCATTGCGCAGGTAGATATACTTGGCGTCCTGTCCGCCAATTTCGAAGATCGTATCCACATCCGCGGCAAAGTGGGTCGCACCGGCGGCATGGGCCGAGATCTCGTTGTATACCTGCTCGGTTCCCAGGCACGCGCCAACCAGTTCGCGGGCCGAGCCTGTCGTGCCCACCAGGCCCACAGGGCGATTGCCCACCTGACCGATCAGCGCCCTGAGGCACTCGCGCACCGCGGCAACGGGATCGTCGCGGGTGCGCGTGTAATGCGTGGCCACCAGTTCTCGCGTCGCGGCATCGAGCAGGACAGCCTTGGTGGTCGTTGAGCCTGCATCTACGCCCAGGACCATCGGACCATCGGGCGGCGGCCGCATGGGCGGGGCGGGCATAACCTGCACCTGATCCTGAAAGCGATGTAAGGGCGGGAGCGTTTCGAAGACCGGCAACTGGGCGATGTGCGGAGATCTGTGGAGTGGATGGTCGCGCGTGAGCAGCGCACTGCCCCACGCCTCGAACCATTCGCTTTCCGGCAGCACCATCAGCTCAATGGCCGGAAGCTTTTCGCCGAGCGCTGCCACAAGGGCGCCGTTGCGCGTTGCGCCGCCGATCAACAACACGCGCCGCAGCGAGGTCTGTCCTCTCTCCAGCAGCGCAACCACTTTGCCGGCCATGCCGTCGTGCAGCGTCTTCAGGATGTCCGCGGGAGTGGCTTCGCGGCGATTGAGTTTGTGCGTGACATCGGATTTGCAGTGCACCGTGCAGCGCGAAGCAAGCGGCACAACCTTTCCTGAAGACGAGAGCTGAATCGCCTCATCGATGCCCAGACCCATGCGCCCGATGAGTTGCACGAAGAACTCGCCGCTGCCCGCCGCGCACTTATTGTGCGAAAGGACATTGGTGACCCTGCCATCGGTGAGCGTATAGACCAGAAACGATTCGCCGCCCAGCGACGCCACTGCATCAAAGCCGCCCTCGCCGCGTTCGCAGTCCAATTCGCGTAAAGCTCGCTGGATGGCGGCAAACTCGGAGATGTGGCCGAGATGGCCGGATACGCCAAAATACTCGGCGCCGGCGAACGCGGGCTGTGCGATCAAATGCGCAAGAACTTCCAGCGGACGTCCCTGATGGGCCATCACAGTGGCATGCTTGACGCTGGATTGGACCGCAACCACCTTGACCGTCAGTGCGCCGATATTGATGCCAACGTAGGACACGGCGCCTCGGTTCTATGGAAGACGGTTGAGAAAACTCCGCGCACAGGCGTGATCCGGAGATCGGATCGACTGAAGTCCACCTGCGAGCAACACTACGCGCAAATGAAGGCAAAAGATACCTGGATTGGAGAATCGAGGAACAATAGTGTTCATGTTGCTTCAATTCACGGGATTATGAGGATGATCCCTTGACGAATTGATCCGGGCGCCGCCGTGCAATTCCAACTCGCAGGTCCCGCCGGCGGTGGAATGCACCGCCGCAATGAATGCCAGCCTCAGTCCCCCGTCAGGGTTGTTGGTCTGCTTTCCGTTCCCTTCTTCTCCCCCGCCGCAGTCCGTCGGTTGGGGCGGGAGCAACGGGGCGCGACGGCGTGGCTCGATATCATCCTGGATCCGATCTAAACAGATAATTCCTGAATGGCTTTCAATGGGAATCGGGAATGGTGCAATCCAATCAATTTATTAGAAAAAGCTCCTTTGACGTGCATCTTGTGGCGTGGTGCCGTCAAGTTACCTTTGCAGTCGATTTCAAGCCAAGTTCAGCGCGCTCTTCGCAGGGATGCGAGCCTGTTGGACGCTGTCGCGCGCACTGCCTCGTCGCCGTCCTTTTCGCAGATCTCAGCGAGCAATGTTTGGTCGGTGAGCCTTTTGACCGCCGCAAAACGCATCATGCGGTCGTTGTCCTTCTTGGCAATCTCGCCAAGCACGGCTTGGTCCGTGAGTTTTTCAATCACCGCATGGAGCACGTGCTTATTGCTAGTCTTCTTGGCGACCTCGGCGAGGAACTCTTGATCGGTGAGCCCATCGACCGCAGCTATGCGCACATCCAACTCGGGGTCCCACCCGTCGATCATGGCGCGTTGCCGGCTGTCAATGGGACCGTAGACCTGGATCCGCATGCCCGACTCGCTGTCACCGGCGGCGATCTCGGCGAGCACCGCTTGATCCGTGAGTTTCTGGACCGCCGCCTTGCGCAAGTCATTCGAGCTGGCATTTCTGGCAACTTCGACAATGATCGCTTGTGCTAGAACTTGATCGGTCAACCTTTCCGCAGCCGCAATGCGCACCCAGGGGTTGCTATCCCTTTGGGCGATCTCAGTGAGCACACCTTGATCCACGAGTTTCTTAACCGCCGCTTTGCGCACGTCCGAGTCGCTGTCATTCGTGGCGACCTCAGCAAGGGCCGCTTGGTCGGTGAGTCTCTCGATCGCCATCTCGCGCGCGTAGAATTCCCGACCCTTCTTGGCGACATCGGCAAGCGCCGCCTGGTCGTCGAGCTTCTTAACCGCCGCCTTGTACACGTCCTCGTCGCTGGCATTCAGGGCAACCTCGGCAAGAGCCGCTTGGTCAGTGAGTCTTTCGACCGCTGCCCTGCGCACGGATCGGCTGCCATCCTTACTGGCGATCTCAGTGAGCACCCCTTGATCCACGAGTTTCTTAACCGCCGCTTTGCGCACGTCCGAGTCGCTGTCATTCGTGGCGACCTCAGCAAGGGCCGCTTGGTCGGTGAGTCTCTCGACCGCTGCCTCGCGCTCATGAATAGACGTCCTACCCGTTTTCGCGAGCTTGGCAAAGACTGTTTGCGCTAGAACTTGGTTAGTCAACCTTTCTGCAGCCGCAATGCGCGTCCAGAAGTCGCCATCTTTTTGGGCGATCTCGGCGAGGGCCGCTTGATCGGTGAGTTTCTCGACCGCCGCCATGCGCACGTACCCGTTGCTATCCTTACTGGCGATCTCAGTGAGCATCCCTTGATCCATGAGTTTCTTAACCGCCGCTTTGCGCACGTCCGAGTCGCTGGCATTCAGGGCAACCTCGGTAAGGACCGCCTGGTCGGCGAGCCTCGCGACCGCCGCCATGCGCACCCACGAGATGTTGTCTTCTCTAGCAACCTCGGCGAGGGCCGTTTGGTCGCTGAGCTTCGCAACCGCCGCCATGCGCACGTCCTTGTCGCTATGTTTCCATTTAGGCCGCAAAAAATCCATCAGTGGCATCGCACCCGCCTCCAATAGAAAAGGATCTTCCCATGCGGGAAGGAGCCCGGCTTGGCGCCGGTTCGCTCAATTCGCACCAATCGGCAATGCAAGGGTTCAAATAGTAACGGCGTTTTGCTCGTCGGTCGATACTCGCGCGCACGCGCCTTAAGCCCGGAATTTCCATTTTGCCTCTCGGCTGCGCCGAGTTTACCCCCATTTGCCTCCGCTCGCCATCCTTTTTGCATCCGTTTCCATCCCAAAACCCCGGGCGTGCCCGGCTGGGCCGCTTCCGGGACCCAAAAACCCAGATTTTTCCCATTTCGAAGCAATTGCTCGGACACTTCTTCGTCAACCCCCAACGTCCTGATTGTTTTCGCCTCCCTGCCAAGTCTATCCAGCTGGCAGCGGCAAAGCCTCCATCCGCCGCAGCATGCTTCCGAACAGGCGCCGCGTCAGATGACTCCCCACCAGGAGCAGCCAGTAGTAGCGAGCATGCTTTACCAACCGTCCGCCGGTTTTCACCAACCGCTGCTGCAGGCTGGTCAATGACCACGTTCCGATTCCCTTTGGGAGCACCAGCCGCCGCCACAGATTGCCCAGGTTGTAGGCAATCACGCTCAGCCACAGCCGCACCTCGTTCGACCGAAACCGGTGGCAGCTCAACCGTGTCATCTTTGCTGCCTGCTTGCCTTCCTTGATCCACTGCTCGGCCGTCCCGCGCTTGTTGTAGAACTGCACCACCCCGCGGCTCGGCAGTGTCAGATTGGTCACGATGAATCCAATGCGCGGGAACAACTCCCCGGCATGATGTTCGACCTTCGCTACCACCCGCCGCGCCGTATTCCAACTCGTGGCTCGATACAAGAAAGCCTTTGTACCAGACCACCGGCTTGTGGCTTGGTCTCCCCACTGGGCGGGTCAGCAATTCCACGATGTCCCGTTCCAGGTTCTCATTGGCCGGGATGCGAATGGCATACTTCACGCCCCGGCTTTCCAACGCTTCGTAAATCTCTGGCTGGGCGAAGGCGGCATCAGCGCGAAACGCCACTTCCTTGCCCAGCTTCTGTTGCCACTCAATTTCTGGCAGCAGAAGCTCTTCCCAGCTCTCCGCGCTGTGCACGTTGCCGGGCCGCAGCTTGGCAGCCAGACAGTCGCCGTCCCGGTTGAACAGCAACAGCGGATGGTAGCAGGTTGACTCGAAATGACCATTGTAGGCGCTCTGCTCTTGCTCTCCGTACACCGGAATCTCCGTCGAATCCATGTCCAGGACCGTGCGGGACCCTGAATCCAGCGCCTCTGCTTTCGCGATCAATGCCCGGCTGAGGCTCGCAATGCCCGGCGAAGTTCGCGTCCTCGGCCAGCATCTCGGTCTCAAAACTCTGCAACCGCGAGGTAAGAGCGGCACCGCGATCCCAGATCTTTTCTGAACCGATCAGCCGAAAGGTCGGGTCCTGGAAAAGGCGCTCAGCGTCGTTAAGATCTTCATAGCCAGCCAAACGGCTATAGACTGATTGCCGCAGTAGGTCGGCGAAGCAGAACTGCGTGTTCTTGCTACGCGAGTTTGTCAGATATTGTTCGATCAATTCGCCAAACCCGAGCCGCTCGTCGAGTTCACGCACCAGGATCAGGCCGCCGTCAGACGTAACGCGAGAACCTTGGAAGCCGATCTTGAGAGAAGCATTAAAGGAAAGCTAAAAAGGCCGGTTTTGTATCTCACCCATTAGGCATTGACCTCCGGAACGTCTTTACCGCGTTCGCACCCTCATAAACATTGACGATTGCGACAATCGGAGGTTTCAGAATTACGATTCAAAATGGAAATGTGGGCTAAACAGTGCAACGCAATGCATAAATTCCGTCGTGAAATGTGTCGATAAAGATATTGCCGCGCCTGTCTACGATCACATCCTCGGTCGTTGCTATCAGCGGGCCTGGATACAGATCTCCCGCAGCGTTGTTAAACGCCCACTTTGTCGGATTGGGCGGTATAAAATACGCAATCTCCTTTGGCACAAACGGATCGCTTATGTCGTAGACCCTCAATCCGGCGTGGAAATAGCAGTTATAGACTCGATCGTTTCGATCTTCCAAAGCAGGATGACCATGAGGCTCGTGAAGATTGTGCGGCCCAAAGGGGCCGGCAAATCCGTCTATCTCGTTGAAGTTCTTGTGCGGGAACTCCGGCGGCACTTCCGGATAGGGAAACACTGAAATCAGAACAGGCCGGGCCGGGTCGGCAATATCCACCATGCCGATGAAGTTCATCGGCTGGGCTTTGTTCGCGATGATCTCCTTGCTAAAGACCGCGTACCTCTCGCCTTCACTGGTCATCACGGCAAGCGGGCGCTGGGACAACGGCAAAATGGTGTGACATCTTGCTCCGCCAAATCCTCCGCCGAACGGTGGATGATGACAAAGCTGGCCGACAAACTTAGGGAGAGTGACGTCGGAGATGTCCAGGATAATCAAGCCGGCGCCGCTATAACTGCAATAGACGAGATTTCCTTTTACATAGGGCGGACCGTGAAGCATAGGTGAGTCGAGCACATGCTCGTCCACTTCCCGCGATGTCTTCTTGGCGCGGCCGGCCTCCCATTGGTCAGGGACCCACCACCGCCCGGCTTCGACTGGATTACGCGGATCCTTGATATCAAGGATGCGATAAATCATGGTAGAAAAACCCGGACACGATGCAGATAAGTGAACGTATCGCCCACCCGCGTAGTAGAAGCGGTGCACGCCCATTCCTCTTGGTACGCCGGTCTTCCAATGCGAAAGCCACTTTGGGTTTTCAGGGTCTTTGACATCCCAAATAAAGACGCCTTCCTCGTAGGGATCTTCCCACGAGTTGCCCTGAAGCATGGGCAGGTGTCCGCCCAGGGAAGTAATCATCAGCCCATCGGCAACCTGTATCTTGACCGTGCCTTGGCCCGCCAAATCCGGCCCGGGAACGAATTTCACCAACCGTGGTCTTGCTGGGTCGGTTACTTCCAGGATGCTCCATCCGGAACTCTTGAAATGAGCAACATAAAGATAGTACTTGCCGTCAACCTCCTGCATAGCCATCTGGAATCCGGGCTTTCCGTTCAGATCATGATATCCAACAAGTTCTATGTTCTTTCGAAATCCACTATTCCCTGACATGAATGGAATCTCCTTGCGAATCATTTCGGCCGAGGCGCCGCTTTCGCTGAAACGACTGGGTGGCAGATCACGTTTACGAGGCCTGATTCCTCGCTTTAAGACGGAGCCACTTTCTTTGGAGACGGACAAAAGGGCCGGCAATTCACAATCGGGAGCATAATCAGGGGCTTGCGATGTGTCAAGCGTCAAGGCGTTCCGTTTGTTTTCATCTTGTTTCTTCGCCGGGAAAAGCTTCTTGACAGGCAAACGGGCGAGCTGTTTACACTGGTGGGCAAAACTGCGCCAATGATTTTGCCGCCGCCCGGATTCCGCCTTCCGTCGCAGTGTCGCATAGACAGCAGGTTAACCTGGAGCCGGCGCCGCAAGCCGGATTTGGAAAGGAATCGGGAAATGGGGAAGGAAGATTCGAGCGGCACTTCTAGTCTTGAGCGTCGCGGATTCCTCAAAGGCGCGTTGGCATTGACCATTGCGGGTCTGGGTGAGAGCAAGGCGCAGATGGGCCAGACGGCAGAAGCCTGGAATCAGTACTGCGCCGACCGCGCTAGATCGGGAAAAAATACTACAGTGACTACTGAGACGAGTTCGACGCAGCCTATCGAAGTCGTGTACACCGCGCAACCTCCGCTTAGCGAGCTGCAGCCTCCGTTTCCCGGCTTCAAGCAGGAGAAGACAATTCTTCCGAAGGGGTACACATATGAGCCGGGCAGAATGCCGTTTTCCCGCGAAACGATATACGACCGCGACGTGGCGATCCGGCTGCGCGACGGCGTTACGATCTTCGCCGACATTTACCGTCCGGTGGGGGAAGAGAAAGTCCCGGCCATTCTTGCCTGGGGCTCATATGGGAAGCATGGCCACAACAATCTTCTTGACAATATCGGCGATTTGCTGACCAGGAGCGACGGCGTCAAGATTCCAGCGCGGATGAGGGTGCCAAGAGACGGCACTTCTGGGATGCAGGCATGGGAATCGCCCGATCCGGCGCACTGGGTGCCTTACGGGTATGCGCTTGTCAACGTCGATCCCCGCGGCGCCTACTTGTCGGGCGGTGACATGCAGTTCTTCGGCCCGCAGGATGCCCAGGACGGCTACGACGCCATTGAGTGGCTGGCTAAACAGGAGTGGTGCAACGCAAAGATCGGGATGAACGGCAATTCCTGGTACGGAATCACGCAATGGGAGATTGCCTCCGTAAAGCCGCCGCATCTGGCCGCCATCGCGCCATGGGAAGCGGAGACGAATATCTATCGCGACGAATATGTGCGCGATGGCATTCCGGTTGAAGTGATGACAGGGCTGCATCGTTCTTACGGGGCCAACCGCGTTGAAGATATCGCGGCCATGATCGATAAGTACCCGCTGATGAATGCCTACTGGGAGAGCAAGGTCGCGAAACTGGACAAGATAGAAATCCCCGCATACATCGTGGCAAGTTATAACTCGCAGATTCATGTGCGCGGCACGTTTGAGGCTTTCACTCGGATTTCATCGAAGCAGAAATGGCTGCGTGTGCATAACACGCAGGAATGGCCCGACGCGTATGACCCGAAGAACCTCGCCGATCTGCGAAAGTTTTTCGACCGCTACCTGAAGGGGATCGACAACGCCTGGGAGAAGACCCCTCGCGTGCGTTTGTCCATTCTCGATCCCGGGGGAACCGACATTGTAGGACGGGCTGAAAACGAGTTTCCGCTCGCCCGCCAAAAGGCTGTCAAGCTCTATCTGAATGGGGCGACAGGAAAGCTCGACGAGGCGCCGGCGTCCGGCGAAAGCAAGGCTGTTTACAATACCGACGCAGGCGATGGGAAGGTCGCCTTCAGCATTCGCTTCGACAAGCCTACAGAAATCATGGGCTTCATCAAGCTGCGCCTGTGGGTCGAGGCCGACGGCGCCGGCGACATGGATTTGTTTGCCAGAATCATCAAGCTGGACGCCGAGGGAAAGCCGCTTTTTCAGGACTCGATTATCTTCGCATACTCCGGTCCGGACGGCAGAATTCGAGTTTCTCATCGCCAGCTCGACCCGGGAAAATCGACCCCTTTGCAGCCGGTGCACACGCATAGAGCCGAGGAGCTCCTGTGCCCGGGTGAGATCGTGCCCGTAGAAATCCAGATATGGCCGACAGGAATGTTGTTTCACCCCGGCCAGCAGTTACAGCTGGTCGTGGCCGGATTCGACTATATGCTTTCCAGGCCCGGTGACCGGCCGTCAGCCAAAGTGCGGAATAAAGGCAACCATATCATCTATACCGGGGGCAAATACGATTCGCACTTACTAATTCCTGTGATTCCGTCGGCAAGTTAGTGATCGAACAAGCAGACCAACCCGGACTGACAAGGTCAGCAGACATTGTTCATCGGAGCGCAAAATGAATCAATCCATTGAGTATCCTCGCTTCAGGTGGCTGGTTCTCGCCGCGGTTTTCGTCGCCTTCGCGGGATGCCAGGTCACAGGCATGGCGGTGTCTCCGGTACTGTCCGTGATAGCCGCTAGCCTGCATATCGACATGGGCACCGCTTCGAACCTTGTGCTCACTTCCTCCGTGTTTTCCGGAAGCCTGATGATGGTGTTTATGGGCGGGGCGGTGTGCGACCGATATGGGGTCCTTGTGGCGGTCATGCTGGGAGCGCTTTGCTCGGCCTCGCAGGCAGCGCTCATGCCCTGGCTCGGACTAAGCACGACCGGAGTCTTCTGGGCCCGGATTTTGCAGGGGTGCGCGGCTGGATTTCTGTTCACTGCGATCGGAACGGTTGTTGGAGTGTGGTTTCCCACTCATGAGAAGGGTTTAGCCGGGGGATTAATGAGCGCGGCAATTGCAGCCGGCAGCGCTCTTGGAATGGTCGCGGGTCCCACTGTGCTGCAATACGTAGGGGACTGGCGGACGATGTGCGCCTGGATGTCCCTGCTCTCGTGGGCCGCCGTCATATTCACCTTGATTCTCGCCCTAGTCCCCAATCAAAAGCCTCCCGTACAACCCGCGAGAAAAGAAGTATCGTCATCCAGTGCAATCTACAAAGGAGCACTCTTGTCGCCTCTGACCCTCGTCGGAGTCGCCATTACCTTTATGGCGCTCTGGGGAACTCAATGCCTGTATGCATTGACAGCTCCGTATCTCGCGGCCGCCAAGCCTGTCGGAGCGGGTTATGGTCCGCTGGCCGCAGGTCAGCTTATGCTGGGCGTAACTCTCTTTGGCGGCGTCGTGGGACCGATCTCTTGCGGGTTCCTTCTGGACAAAGCGTTCCGCGGAAATTCCAAGGCCGTTTTCCTGATCGGGTTCGGCCTGCTGTGCGTCTTTTCTTATGCGCTTACCTTGCCTTCGGTAGTCGGTAGAGTTGGACTTCTCGAAGTATCGCTTATTCTGGCGGGCTTTGGTGTCCAATTTATCTCTACGACAATCTACTACTTTATCGCCAGGGCATATGCCCCGCAGGTAGTGGGAAAAATGTCGGGAACCTGGATGGGTATAGGAACTTTCGGCGGGGTGCTCGGACTCTATTTGGGCGGCCTGACGGTCAAGATCCAGGGCAATTATCATCCAACCTTGCTGCTGCAGTCCCTTACCGCGCTGATTGGGTTCATCCTGGTTTTTTGCCTGGCGGCAGCGCAACAAAGCACAAAGCAAAGACAGGAAGCCGATCGAGCATCGGAAGTGTCAATCTAAATTGCCGCGCTCTCGATTGGGGGCCACGAAGTTCTTTGACCTGTTGCCTGCCTTGACGGCATCCCATTTCCAGGTGCGCTTGCACGAGGGCGGATGATCTGATAACTTGTGAAACTGCACGCAAGCCTGGCAATGGCTGTGCCGCGGGCATCCGGAGTTCTCGCAGAGACATGTGGGGATGTTCTTCATGTCTCTTGTAATCTGAAAGGCTATCTCCTGATTCATGGCGGAGCGCCTTTTTGGGTGAGTTTCTTCAGCCATATATGCCTCCCGGGTACAACAAGGTATATATCCCGTCGCCATCGAATTCATCTGTGACAGTAACGCCGGGGTCGAGGTTAAGTGCGGGCCGAATGCCGCAAACTGAATTTACATAAGTCAGTCCGGACGGCGTCCGGGTACTGAGCGGCGTGCCTTTGAAGTCGATGACCCGGTGGTCAGAATCGTAAATGTAGGAAGCATTGGTCGAGCCCGGGGCGGGCGTCCGTAACCAGTAATAGATGCTGCAGTCGTCATATACGTAGTCGCTCGGCCTTCCGATGGCCGCCGGCGTTGGCGCAACAACCCGCATACGCCCATCATTAAACAGCGAGAAGCGAAAGCCTTCCTGCATGGTCTGAGCTTCTTCAAAACCCAATTCCGCGGCGCTCAGGAGAAAGACCTTCGACTTGATATAGCAGGACGAGGGTTGTCCGTGTACAACATAAGCGTGGTCCCGATCTGGCACGCACGGCACATCCACCTCGCAGATGCTCTCAACGAATTCGGGAGAGAACCAGGTCAAAAAGCCGGGATGGTGCTGATAGGAAAAATCGCCCGAAAACTTCGCATGATTCGAATAGAAGGGGACGTTGTAAAAATCGAGCCGCCCATGATCTATGTTTTCTGCCGCCGGAGGAGCGTCAAAATCATGGGCAGGCACGTACCAGTCATCCTGGCCGGCATTGAGCCACTGATGAATGTTGCTGAAAGGATAGAAATTATTACCCGACTCTTTCTTGCTTTCTTCCGGGTTAGCAGGCTCTGAGGCGTCAAAGGATGCCAGCTTGATCGCGCAGTCTGTAACCAACGCAGTGCCCGCGTACCCCATATGGTTATGATCCGCCACCAAAAACACGAGCGAGGACTTTCTCTCTTTGACCTTCGTCCCCACGGGCAAATCTCTCAAGATCATCTCTTCCGTCCTAACCGATCAGATAGGTCCCAGGCAAGCTGGCAGATTTTTCAACGGGCAAATCGGAATCCACGTTGAGTGCTGGCCTGATGCCAAGCCATGGACAACATGAGTGCTTGTAAGCCGACGGGCACGTTGTGTGGACATAGTATGTAAACCCGTCGTCATTGCCCTTTGGGGTACGCAACCAATACCAGAAGAGATTCCTGACGGAAAAGTACGCAGGGTGCCATTCGGATCGCAGAACAGCATCCAGCGACGGCGTGGCGTAGCGATTCCGGAAGTCGCTGAAGACGGCAATCCGGCTACCCTCCTGAATTGGATCGGCCGTTGGGATTCCCACTTCCGCCGTGCTCAGCAGAAAAACTTTGGCCGGAATGTACTCGAGTGCATTCTGCGCAGCATTCAGGCAGGCCACATTGCATTCGTACAGAGCGCTTCGAAAATCCACGCCAAACCAGGATAGAAAGCCTGGCTTGTTCACATACGCATTGTAGCCACGATCGTCGTAGAAATTGGGCCGCTGCGCCAGATTCTCTTCGCTTGGGGCGGCATCGTGCAGATGAGCAGGCTTATACCAACTCCCGTCTGTTGCGTTGAGCCACTGATTTAAATTGCTGAAAGCATAGTGATTGCAGCCTGTCAGACGAAGACGTTCGTTGGGATTGTCTTCCTCCGGAGCATCCAGACACGCCTGACCGATCACGTGATTCGCCACAAGCGTAGTGCCCTTGTAACCGGCGTGTTCGTGCTCGCCGACAAGGAACACAATACCGCTCGTTCTTTCGCGAACCTTCGCTCCTACACGCAACTCTCCGAGCGTCACGCTCTCTTCTCCCCTCTGACAACATGGGTGTCGAGTATTGGGCGCCGGCGTCCCCCGTGGTCGCACGGTCAGCGCAATCCCCGGAAGACCCCGGATTTCTCGTCCCAGGCTGGTTGATTCAGCGCCTCAGTATAGAGCCGCGTCAATGAACGGTCAACTTCCCGCCTGGCCCCCTCTTCGGGCTCTTGACACGGAAGAAGACGGACTTCCGGCTGCGCGTATCGCTGCGCAAGCTCGATGCCCAGAAGTCTACCCCCCTCCAGCCCTGCCACACCTTCGATGAGTCACAGCCCCTGCGCCCGGGCGAGATTGTTCCCGTGGAGATTCAGATCTGGCCCACCGGCATGTTGTTCCATCCCGGCCAGCAGCTCCAGCTTGTGATCGCCGGGTACGACTACACGGTATCGAATCCTGGAGACAGGCCTGCAACCAATCCCAGCAACAAGGGCATTCATATCATTCATGCTGGCGGTAAGTACGATTCCTATCTGTTGGTTCCAATGATTTTGAACAAGAACTGAGCCTTCATTTCGCCCTGACGAGGAGAACGGGTACGCTGACACTGTGCTGTACTCGGCTAGCTGTTGTGCCCAGAAATATGTCGCCAAGTAAGCGGTGCCCATGTGTACTCATGGCGATCAGGTCGCAAGGATTCTGCTGAACCCATTTGATAATTTCTCTTCCAGGTTCGCCGTAAGCCAACACGATCTCAGCAGGAATGCCTAAGGATTGAAACTCCTTTTGAACATTTTCCAAATACGCGGTGTCTTCGGTGATTTCTGGACTGACTGCATCCGGACCATAGGTTCTTGCGGCCCATCCATCCGCCACATGAAGCAGTACTAAACGGCTCTGCATGAGCTTCGCAAGTTGCTTGACGTGCTCGATAATCGCCCGGTCGGTTGTCGTGCAGTCCAACGTCATGAGAATCGTGTTGTACATAATTATTCCGCTTCTGTCTTTTTGTCGCCAGGCGTCATCCGCCGGCGATAACCTGCCAAGCTGCTTTGAGCGAGTCGGGAAGACCGTAAATGTCGAGCGCGGTGATCAGAATAGCACTGCCCCACCCGGCAATCAGCAGGAACCAACCATTCGTCCATCTCCCCATTCGTCTGCGGGAACTCGTGAATTGCAGGAGTGGGAACATGGCGAATGGCAACTGCAGCGCCAGCACCACTTGACTGAGGGTGAGCAGATCGGTAACGCTGCTGTCGCCTCGCAAGCCGATGATCAAGACGGCTGGCAAGATAGCTAGCGTGCGGGTGATGAGCCGCCGCACCCACGGTAGAATTCGCCAATGCATGAAGCCTTCCATCACCACTTGCCCGGCGAGCGTGCCGGTGATGGTGCTGCTCTGGCCGCTTGCCAGCAGAGCCACTGCAAACAGCGTGCTCGCAGCGGTAGCCCCTAGCAATGGCGCCAGCGTCAAGTAAGCAACCCGAATCCAATCGCTGTCGGCGCTGAATTTGACCACCAGTCCACCTGGCGTGGTAACGCTCTCTTTTCCGAAAAACACCGTTGCCGCGAGCACCAGGATCGCGGCATTGACAAAGAACGCGATGGTCAGAGCCACCACCGAGTCAATATTGTTGAAGTGGATCGCGCTGCGGATGGACGGTTCGTCCTTCTGAAAGTTGCGGCTTTGCACCAGGGCCGAATGCAGGTACAGGTTGTGGGGCATTACGGTTGCGCCGATGATACCGATGGCAATGTACAAGAGTCCAGCTTGACGAAGGTGCGGTGAAATCAGTGCCTGCCCCATTTCCAGAAAACTGGGCTGGGTCTGGGGCAGAATGAAAATCTCAATAAAATAGCACACACTGATGGTCGCAACCAGCAGCAAGACAAGCGCCTCGATGGTGCGCATCCCAAACCGCTGCAAGCCCAAAAGCAGTAACACGTCCAAACCGGTGATGATGACCGCCCATAGCAGGGGAATATGGAACAACAAGTTGAGCGCTACAGCACTACCTAGCACCTCTGCCAGGTCGCAGGCGCCAATGGCCACTTCGCTCATCAACCAGTTGGGCCAGCGGGTCCACTTGGGATACCAGTCGCGGCAACACTGGGCGAGGTCCTTCCCGGTTACCACGCCCAGCCGGGCAGAGATGACCTGCATGAAGATCGCCATCAAACTGGCCAGTCCGACTACCCATAGAAGCCCGTATTTAAATTGAGCTCCGCCTTGCAGATCGGTTCCCCAGTTACCGGGGTCCATGTAGCCCACACTGACCAGAATCGCCGGACCAACGAAAGCCCGCCATTGCTTCCAAAAGCCTGCCTTGTGATGCGGCACCTCCACCGAGCCATGCACGTTCTCCAAAGACACCTGGCTGTCCGCTGCCGGCTCGGCGGAGGCGAGTGGAGAGGCGACTTCCATTCCCGCTTGTCTATTTTCTGTGCTCATCTGCAAGTTCCTGGCGAATGACCTACGCAGTTGCCTGTCAGAATTCGAACCTTCCCTGAAAGGCAATCATACGCGGTCGCCCATTGTTGCGTAAGGGAACCTGAGGCCTGGGGGAACCTGGGACGGAACCTGGGGCCTGGGGACCTGCGGACAGGCGGGATGTCCCCTTCTGTCCAACGTGGTGCAATCTATGCTCGGCCATCGGCAATCAAAACCAATCTCTTTCGGGCAAAGGGGTTCGGGATCCTTCCGTCCTGTGCGATCGCCGCTGTGAGTGATGAGAGCATTTCTGTAGAATCCCTGCCCCTGATCGTAAGGGGGTGGCGCTTGACACGGCAAACCGGCCAACATAGGATGATGGTGTCGGTGGTGAAGGAGTTCACCTTTAACCGCTGTCCATTCCAATAGGCCGGACAGATGATGACTCCTGGCAGGGAATCCTGTCGCGGAGTCATGTCCCGGCAGAGATAACCGAACACAATTGAAGGAGCTTGGTTCCATGGCGAATGCATGGGCCCTCTCAGCTTTGTGGGTGGGATTGGCGTTGGTCGCCACACTATTGGCGATCTGGTTCAAGGTTTCGACTGCGCTTTCCGAAATCGTGGTCGGCACCGTTGCCCAACTGATCATCGGCGTGATGCTCGGCACAGGAGGTCTGCTGGGCAATACACAATGGATTACGTTTCTCGCCGGCACAGGAGCTATTGTGCTCACGTTCCTTGCCGGTGCGGAACTCGATCCTGCGATCTTCAAAACAAAATGGCGTGAAGCCTTGATTGTCGGCCTGGCGGGGTTCTTTGGGCCATTCCTCGGATGCACCGCAATTGCCTACTTCGTCCTGCACTGGTCAATCATGTCCAGTTGGCTGGCGGGTGTCGCATTGTCGACTACGTCGGTCGCCGTTGTCTATGCCGTCATGTTGGAGCTTGGATTCAATGTGACGGAATACGGCAAGTCGATTCTCGCCGCTTGCTTCATTAACGACCTCGGAACCGTCATTGCTCTCGGCCTGATCTTCTCCCCCTTCACAATCAAGACGTTGATCTTCGTAGGCGTATCGGCCGCCGCCTTTGCAATCCTTCCCTTTCTTACCCCCTGGTTTTTCCGGAAATACGGCGGGCGCGTATCCGAGCTTGAGGCCAAGTACCTTCTTTTTCTGCTTTTCGCGCTCGGAGGGTTGGCCGTCTGGGCCGGAAGCGAAGCGGTATTGCCCGCCTACATCATTGGCATGGTGCTGGCCGGAACGGTAGGCAAGGATCATGCTCTGATCCGCCGATTACGCACACTGACCTTCGGGCTGTTGACGCCTTTCTATTTCATCCGTGCCGGCTCCTTCGTTTCCGTGCCGGTCCTCCTTGCCGCGCCCGCAACCTTGCTGATTCTGTTCCTCGCGAAGTCATCGACGAAGGCGATATCCGTATACCCCGCAGTTCGCGTTCATAAGTACGACGGCTCCTCCGGCGCCTACTACACATTGATGATGTCAACGGGCCTCACCTTTGGCACCATCTCGTCGCTGTTCGGCCTGAACCATCACATCATCGACCAGGCCCAATACTCATTCCTCGTAGGCACGGTCATTGCCAGCGCCGTAATCCCCACGTTGATCGCAAACGCCTTCTTCCTCCCCCGTCATCTTCTTCCCCATACTCATCCGCAGGCAGTTAAGACTGCGGAACAACCAGTACTGCAGGCCAGCGCCGCAGACGAAGCATAGGAGAGCACTATGGGAAGCCCGGTCTTTGTTGGAATCCAAAGAATACTTGTTGCTTACGACATGTCTCCTCACTCCGAGCACGCCATAAACGTTGCGCTTTCGATGGCTGGGGACATGAAAGCCAAATTGTTTGTCGTCTCCGTGATCAGACCGCCCGAGCCGGCCGAGAGTGCCGAATTTCATGCCGTCATCGATGACGGCCGGGAGAAATTCCAGAAAAGCTACATTCCGATCCGGGAGTTGGCCAGGCAGAAGGATGTGGAGCTCGAAACCGAAGTCGTCGTGGGCCATCCGGCGGAACAGATCATTCACATGGCGGACAAGATACAGGCCAGTGTGATCATAATGGGCAAGCGCAGTCACAGCATTCTGCATCGCTGGATGATCGGGTCGAATTCGGAGCGCGTGCTGCGGTATGCGCATTGCCCGGTGATGATTGTCCATTGAATATCATGGAAGAGAAGCGATGAACACGGCGCGACAACACGATGAGCTCAGCGAAGCTCAGAAAAGACGTTTGAACGCTACCTGTAGGTACATCGACAAGCTTCTGTGCGAAATTGAGCAAATTCTCGATCCATCGTCTTCGAAATCTCCATTCCCGCGCTGCACGATGGACGTCACGCCGGCACAGGCGCGGGTACTCGAAGAACATATGGGCCGCATCCGCGAGCAACTTCTCCATGCTCTTGGCCGTGAGAGCATCAGGCGAGAGCCGCCCAGTACTTCCGCGTCTCACTCCATCATGGCGCACCTTGAGTTTATTGATAATGCCATTGAGGAGCTCAAGCCGCGCCATATGCGGGGGTATGGGGCCATATCCGCGGACGTGGCCGAGAGATTGAATGGAACTGTCAATGAGTTTCGTTCCGTCGTGCAAAGCATGGGGCGCTACCTGCGCTCGAAACAGGGAGCGATTTCCGAGCCGGGCGATGATGCACCGGAACAGGCAAACCGCAATATCCCGGAGGAACGACTGGAAGCACTGGGGCACGAGGATAAGCAGGGAGGATAGGCGTTGCAGAAATACTTTCTAATCGCGGTGGGTGGTGCGCTGGGTTCCATCGCAAGGTGTCGGATGTCGAAGTGATCCGATATGTCCGCCAGGAAGGTACTCGACCACAAGCGTAACAACAGATGCAGGAATATGACACCAGTTCGACTCTGCAAGACTGTGGCGGCTCTCTGGCTGAGGCATCCGCGACGGTAGATGGCTCCTCCCGTCTGTTGCGGCTCGGCAACCTGGCTCAGGAACTTGGGGCCGAGGCTCAAGCCGAAGAAGCGCGTGAGCTCGCAGCGCGAGTGTCCGAAGGACGTTTCTATGTAGCTTGCATCGGCCAGTTCAAGCGAGGCAAATCCACACTGCTCAACGCGCTGGTCGGCCGCGAAGTGGTTCCCACCGGGTTCGTTCCGGTTACGGCAGTGCCCACCGTGATTCGGCTTGGCGACGAACCTCACGCGCGCGTTCGAATGCGAAACGGATCCTGGCGGGACATTCCGGTCACAGACTTGCAAGAATATGTCACCGAAGAACGCAACCCTGAAAACAAAAAGGCTGTGGATGGCGCGGAAGTTTTCCTGCCCAGTCCCCTTTTGTCCTCCGGAATGTGTTTTGTCGACACGCCGGGTTTGGGCTCGATCTTCCTGGGAAATACGGCGACGACACAGGCATTCATTCCTCACATCGACGCGGCATTGGTTGTGGTCGGAGCCGATCCGCCGATTGCAGGCGAGGAGTTAGCGCTGGTGGAAGCGGTGGGCAGGCAGGTTAAGGATTTGATCCTGGTGATCAATAAAGCTGACCGCACCACCGATCCGGAGCGTGCGGCGGCGGCTAAATTCACGCGCGAGATTCTTGAAAAGCGGCTGCATCGGCCGGTGGGCGAGGTGCTTGAGGTCAGTGCCGCCGAACGGATGGAAAACCGAGGTCCATTGCGCGACTGGGAAAAACTGCTGGCGAGCCTGCAATCGCTTGTTGAAGACTCTGGCGGAAATCTCGTTCGCGCCGCTTGCGATCGAGGGCTGCAGCGCCTGAGCGAAGAGCTGCTGGCCATCATCAGCGAAGACCGCCAAGCCCTCGAACGGCCCATCGAAGAATCCGAACGGCGCATCGATCTCATGAACGAAACCATCTGCGAGGCTGAGCGCTCCATGCGCGAGCTGGGCTTCCTGTTCATGGCGGAGCAGCACAGGATTTCGGATCTCTTCGTTGATCGTCACAAGCGGTTCTTTCGCTCCGCATGGGGTGAATCGGAAGCAGAGTTTGACGAGAAACTTCTGTCTGCGCCCCTCGCTTTTGGCCCGCGCTTCCGGCGTCGGCTCATGCACCTTGCCCAGCAGATCGCGAGCTCAAAGATTATGCCCTGGCTCAAGCCCGAGCAGGAGGAGGGCGAGCGCCAATATCGCGCCGTGGCCCTTCGATTTGTGGAGATGGGAAACAACTTTCTGAAAACGCTCGCCGCGGCGGGCCTCAGCGAACTGACGCGGATGCCCCATGCGCTCGATCCGGAGAAGGGCCTGCGCGTCCGTTCCCATTTCGTCTTCGAGAAATTCATCGGTACTGCGGAACCCCCATCGCCGCTGCGCTGGCTTGCTGACGCGTTTTTGCCGTTCGTGGGTGGACGCAAGATGATCGCCGGCGAGGCAAGGGAATTTCTGCGGCACCTGTTGGAAACGAATAGCGCTCGCGTGCAAAACGATGTTCTCAATCGCATCCAGGAAAGCCGGGACCGGCTTGAGGCCGAGATTCGCAAGCTGTTACACGAGGTCGGCCGCATAGCGGAACAGGCGCTTGACCGGGCGCGAAAGGTCAAAGAAGAAGGAGTTCCCGCCGTACAATCGGCAGTTGAACGGCTCAACCGATTGGAAAGTGACGTTTTGGCACTTGTCTCATTGTTTTAACCGCCATATGAAAAGGCGGCGGAACGAGCGTTTCGCGCCTTGTTGCAAACAGAAGTTAAGATCCCAATGAGGCCCAGGCATGGCCGCAGTTGTCCTGAACGGCGCCGTCGATCCGCAGCAGTATGCCACTGCTGTCGAGCGCACCGGGGAATTGGCTCGACTTCAGGCCCAGGCGCAGCGGCGGAAGTCCATGCTGATTTTTGGACCGGAATCAGTCGGGAAGACTCGATTGCTGCGGAGCTTCGTCCAATCGCAACCGCTCGTACTGTTTGCCGCCCAGGTAAAATCTCCGCGTGAGCTGTTGCTCGCGCTGATCGAGGAGCTCCGGCACCTTGCAAAGCCTGGAATCAGTCTTCCCGCAAATTGCGCTTCTCTGGGTAGCGGATCTCTAAAGGGCCTGGTGCAGCGCGCTCTCGAACAATATCCGTTTCTTCTTGCTCTGGACCATCTCGCAGGTCCATCGCGCGTCGTGACCAAATTGATTAAGGATCTGAACTACTTTGATCGAACTCCGATCATTTTTGTGGCTCGCACGCCGCACATGGAGGACATCGGCGCATTGCAGCCCATGTGTGCAGGCCGCACAGAGAGATTGGAACTGAAAGAGCTTGCTTCCCCGATTGCTTTGGAATTCGCACGGAGAGAAGCGAACCGGACGGGGTTGTGGGCCTCAAACCTTGAAACTGTTCTGCGTCAACTCGTCGAATGGAGCAACGGGAATCCAGGCAGCATCGTGCAGATGCTCAAGATGGCGCATTTCCCCCGGTACTATTCCGGAGATCAAATCAAGGCGCATGTTCTGTATCTCGATTACCGGATGGGACGGCGGGAATAGATTGGGCCTTCGAATCTTGAACAAAGCAAGAACGCGTCGGCTTCCGGGAAAAACCGCTCGGTGGTCTGAGCGCTTTTTTATGGAGCATGGATTGGTTGGGAGAGATGAGCGTGTGCTGCGGTATGCGCATTGTCCGTTGATGATTGTGCATTAAGCGGCCGCAGGCGAGAATAAGCAGGGAGGATAGGCGTTGCAGAAATACTTTCTAATCGCGGTGGGTGGTGCGCTGGGTTCCATCGCAAGGTATTGGGTCGGTTCCACCATCTCAGGCCGCTGGGGCGCAAAGTTCCCTTACGGAACATTTGTTATTAACATCACGGCTTGCGTCATTATCGGATTTGCTATGACATGGCTGGGGGAGCGCGCTAATATAAGCCCGGCATGGCGGTTTCTGATACCGGTTGGCTTCATCGGAGCCTACAGCACATTTTCCACCTATGAATGGGAGACGCTTTCTACGCTTCGGTCGGGCGCGTTTCTGCTCGCTGCGCTTTATGCCGCCGGCAGCCTGATTCTGGGCTTGATTGCTGTCTGGGGCGGCTCCGTACTCGCGGAGGTTCTCTGATGAGAACTCATCGACAACTCGTGATACGGGAGTGGATACTGCAGGCACTGGGCCGGAAGTGGAGCGGATGGGGCGCGTTTGAATGCGCTGCCGAATTTCCAGTTGCGCCGGCGCTCGTCGCAGGGTTGGGGGAGGGAAAATGCTGAAAGCAGGCAAGGCGCTCAAAGTTTCGATTTACGTCACGGAAGGGGCCAAACATCACGGGATTCCGGTGTACTCCAGCATCCTTGATTTTCTTTTTTACCGGGGCGTCGCTGGAGCCACGGTGGTGAAAGGCATCGCCGGATTCGGCGCAGATCATCACATGCACTCCGCGAGCATCGTCGAAATCTCCGATCACATGCCGCTCAAGATCGAATTCATCGAAACGCCGGAAAAGGTGCATGAGATTCTTGGCAAACTGGAAGAGCTTGCCGGCACAGGGATGATCGAAGTGCAGGAGACAACGGTTGCAAAGCCGGCACAGGTTTCCAAACCTAAGAAAGCGGCGCTGCCCGAGCATCTCAAAATCGAAGGCAAGGCCAAAATGATGCGTATCTACATCGCAGAAGCCGACAAATGGCACGACAAGCCGTTACATCAAGCCCTGGTTGAGGCCATGCGCGCAAATGACATCGCCGGCGCTACGGTCTATCGGGGCATACTCGGCTATGGCGCGCACGGGCACATACACAAAGACAGTCCGCTGCACCTGTCGCACAATTCCTCCATCATGCTGTCGATCATCGATTCCGAAGAGAAACTGAAGGCATTTCTTCCCATCGTCGATCGAATGGTTGCAGAAGGGCTTGTTGTGTTCTCGGATGTGGACATCATCAAGTATTCCTACCGTGCGCAGGGTCTGGATGCGGAACTGGCACAGGACAATTCAGCAACCCCTCAGGCGTAAGTGGAGGCTGAGCCATGAAAAACCAGTTTCAAGCAAAGATGCTGCGTATCCATTTCGGCGAGAGCGACAAGTGGCAGGGGAAACCGCTTTATGAAGCAATTGTCGCTAAATGCAAGGACCTTGGGATGGCCGGCGCTATTGTTTACCGCGGGATCGAGGGGTACGGAACCAGCACCAGGATTCGCCACGCCGGCCATTGGATGTTTTCGCATGATGCACCGATCATGCTCAGCATCATCGATACGAAAGAGCAGATCGACAGGCTTCTACCCCATCTCGACGAGATGGTGGAAGAGGGGTTGATCGCTATGTCGGATGTCGAAGTGATCCGATATGTTCGCCAGGAAGGTACTCGACCACAAGCGTAAAAACAGATGCAGGAATGCAAAAGCAGTTCGACAGTGCAAGATCGTGTTCTCTGCAAGCTCAAGCACGAAACCCGCGCGAGCTTCCCGCGAGCAACTGCTCCATGCAATGGCGGTGGGCGCAGTCTGCTGCAAACCGTTCTCTGCAAGCTCAAGCACGAAACCCGTGCGAGCTTCCCGCGAGCAACTGCTCCATGCAATGGCGGAGAGAGGGGGATTCGAACCCCCGGTACAGCTTTTGACCGTACAACGGTTTAGCAAACCGCCGCCTTCAGCCACTCGGCCATCTCTCCGGCCCTGAAAAAGATTATACGGGAATCGGCCCAGGACGCACGCAGCAGATCGGCTTATGGCCGATTCGTTATTCATGGCCCAATTCCGTCCATTCATCGCCGAATTCCGTTCAGTTTTTTGAGTCGATTTCCGGGCAAATTTTCCACTTCCCGTGAAGGGCTGTAGTTGATAGATTCAGCATGATGTCCCGCCGACACAAGCCGCCCGGCAAGCTGGGGATCTTGCCGCTGGTCGCCGCCACCTTCTTCATGGTCTCAGGCGGGCCTTATGGCATTGAAGACATTTTGGGCGGGGCCGGCTATCTGCGCGCCATCATCATTCTGGCCGTGCTGCCCATTATCTGGAGCCTGCCCACGGCGTTGATGATCGGCGAGTTGGCGAGCGCCATCCCTGCCGAGGGTGGCTTTTACGTCTGGGTGCGGCGGGCGCTGGGCCCCTTCTGGGGCTACCAGGAGAGCTGGCTTTCGCTGGCCGCCAGCATCTTTGACATGGCGCTCTACCCGGCGATTTTTGCTCTCTACCTGGGCATGCTGAGCCCTGCCTTGTGCGCGGGCTGGAGAGGCTACGCCTGGTCATTGTCGGTTGTGGTGCTGTGCAGCCTTTGGAACCTGCTCGGCGCGCCTGAGGTCGGCAAAGACTCCGTCTGGATGTCGGTGCTGCTGCTGGCTCCCTTTGCCGTGCTTGTGTTTCTCGGCTTTGCCCGCGGAGCCACGCTCCATCCCGCCTCAGTCTGGAACCACGGCGGCTCGGCCACCGCGCTCTCTACCGCGATCCTCGTCGCCATGTGGAACTACATGGGATGGGACAACGCCTCCACCGTGGCGCAGGAGGTCGAAGACCCCCAGCGCAATTATCCCCGCGCCATGATTGCGACCACGTTGATCACCGCAGTCAGCTACATTCTTCCCTTGCTGGCCATCGCCATGGCGGGCCTGCCCGCTTCCAGCTTTGCTACCGGCGACTGGAGCACCGCGGCAGCCGCGCTGGGCGGCCGAGTGCTGGGAATGGCTGTCGTCGCCGGTGGATGCATTACCGGCATCGGCATGTTCAACGCCCTGGTGATGAGCTATTCGCGCCTGCCCATGGTGATGGCTGAAGACGGCTTGCTGCCGCGCGCGTTCACAAGGCGCAATCGTCACGGGGCTCCCTGGGTCAGCATTCTGGTATGCGGCCTGGCCTGGGCGCTGGCGCTGAAACTGCCCTTCGAGCGCCTCATCTCCATGGACCTGATCCTTTACGGCTCGAGCCTGATGCTGGAGTTTGTGGCACTTGTCGTTCTGCGCCTGCGCGAGCCTGCGCTTCCGCGTCCCTTCCGCGCCGGAAACTTCCGCTTCGCCTGCCTGCTGGGGGCCTGCCCTGCCGTTCTCATCGTCTATGCGCTGTGGGCCTCGCGCGGGGAAGTGGTCCTGGGCCGCATTCCGGCCCTGGTCTTCGCGCTCGCCATCGGGTTGCTCGGACCGCTGCTCTACTGGCTGGCGTCGGCGGTTCGCAGACAACGCAAATCCGGCGCCTGCGAATCCGTTGCGCCCACCTTGATCGGAGCGGACGAACTGCCTGACGCCGTGGGCCCCGCTGACTCGCTAACCCGCTGACTTGCTCTTGTTGAACTGCGCAATCGCGTACATCACCCGGCCGCGCGCATAAGCGGAGTCGCGCCATCCCTTCACTTCCACCCTCTTGCCCTCAAGGTCTTTGTAGATCGAGAAGAAGTGAGTGATTTCCTTGAGCAGATGCGGATAGATGTCGGTGTAGTTCCAGATGTTCGAAAAGCGCGGGTTGTTCTTGCCCACTGCCAGCACCTTTTCATCGAGCACGCCCTGGTCAAGCATCTCCAGAAGGCCGATCGGCCGCACCTCCTGCACGCATCCCGGAAAACTCGGGCTCGGCACCAGCACCAGCACGTCAAGAGGGTCGCTGTCGTCGGCCAGCGTCGAGGGGATGAATCCGTAATCGCCCGGGTAGTGCACCGGCGAGTGCAGGTTGCGGTCCAGCTTGAAGACGTGAAGCTGCTTGTCGTACTCGAACTTCTGCGTCCCGTCGGCCGGAATCTCAATGACAGCGCGGAAGATCTCCGGGGCGGCATCGCCCACCGGCAGTTCCAGATAATTGACCATTCGTTCCCTTTCCTTGCCCCCGGGGCCGCCGCCTCGTTTCGCGTCCCTTCTTGTAAAAGATAACCTCTCGACCTCCCCCCTCAGTCCCCTAGTCCCTCAGTCCCTTAGTCCCTATTCCCTATTCCCTATTCCCTGATCCTTGACCCCTGCTCTTATAATCAGGGCTATGAAGGCGCACGTATATGTCACGCTGAAGACCTCGGTCCTGGACCCGCAGGGCCAGACCATCCACAACGCTCTGCGCAAGATCGGTTTCGCGCAAGTGGCCGACGTCCGCCAGGGCAAGTACTTCCAGCTCGCGCTCGCCAATGGCCTCTCCGCCGCCGAGGCCCGCGCGCAGGTCGAGCGCATCGCGAAGGATGTCCTCACCAATCCCGTGATCGAGGAATATACTTTCCGCATCGAGGAGTAGCGCGGGGAATGGCGCGGGTTCACTCATGCCCGGAAGTTCCCGTCCATTTCGATCAGCCGACGATGAAGGGATTCACGATGAAAGCAATTCGTCTATTTTCTGCTGTCCTGCTATGTATGTCAGCGCTCTCGTGGTCGCAAAGCGCGAAGCACGATATCTATCCCGATCCCTCACAGGCAAAGGCCGATATTGCGGCGGCGCTCAAGGCGGCCCCGCAGGCGCATAAGCGCGTGCTGATTCTGTTTGGAGCCAATTGGTGTCCTAACTGCGCGGCGCTGGACAAAACCATGCACGAGGAAGCCTATCGCACTCTGTTGGACGCGAATTACCTGCTGGTGCACGCCAACGTCGGCGAGATGAACGCGATGGGCGCCAAAAACGACCTGGCGGAGCATTACAAGCTCGACCTGAGCAAGGGAATTCCAGCTGCCGTGGTTCTAAACGAGAAAAGTGAACTGCTCTACAGCGGCCCACTTGCAGCGCTCCGGCAGCCCGTTGTAGAAGCGGACTTCACGGCCTTCCTGAAGAGATGGAAACCGTAAAGGCACCCAATCAGCTCTTGTGGTCTCCCATCTCCCAAAATCGGGAGATGGGGCACCCGCCTCTCGATGTGAAATCAACATCCTGGACCTGAGCGACCGGCGGGATCTCCTAAGTTGGAAGATCCTCCGCCTGCTCGAAGCCCCTGTCCCACACGCTCTCAGAGAGGAAGACCTGTCGGTGGGGACCTCCGGCCGAATCGTGGCAACCGGCTGAAATTTGCCTGCCCAAATTACCTTTTGGATGCCTACCTCGCTTGGGTCATTGCGCCCCGGCCGGTTTTCCGGCATTCTTATGAGCAAGTTGTAAGCGGAGTTGAAAGCTCTGCACGATGCGCACCCTTACCGGAACCTTCATTCTCTCCCTCCTGCTGCCGGTCGCAAGCGGATCGGTCCTGTGCCAGATTGGCGCAACTCAAAGCGCGGCCGCCCCTGAACAAACTGCCCCCGCCGCAGAGGCCCCGCCCGCCGCCTCTCCGAACGCGCAGGATTTCTCCGTTCTGCCTCCTGCGATGGCGCCCGCCACGGAGGCTCTCATCGCCTTCAAGGACTCTGAGGTCAAGTTTTCCGTCGAGGAGTTGATGGACATCCTGGCCGACAAGCGCCATGAAGGCTGGGTGCTGGCGGCCTATCCCGACCCCAGGACGAGCCATCCGCTGATCGGCGCGGGCTTCAGCCTCGATCTGCCGGCGCGCGAGCATCCGCAGCTTGACCCGCTGAATCCCCATCCGTTTTACGAGCCCAGCTCGGCCGAGCTTTGGCAGGCGGCCGGACTGGAACCGGCGCGTCTCACGAATATTCTTGTCCAGTTCCATGAACAACTGACCGAGCAGACGGCGCGCGACATGCGCCGCAACCTGGGCGGGCTGGCGGCTCAAATCGACGAGAGCGACGCGCGGCTGCTCGTGCGCATCGGAATCGTTCAGTCCGTCCTCAACGCGCGCGCCTATTGCCGCAACTTCGACCGGCTCACGGCTTCGCAGCAGATGGCGCTCACGCAGCTCGTCTACCAGATCGGTTTCAACCTCCAGGAATTTACCGAGTTCCTTGCCCTGATCAACCGCGAAGCCCTGCCAGGGCAAGACGCGCTGCCTGGGAGCGACGCGCTGCCTGGGAGCGGCGCCGTGCCCGTGCGCGACGCTTCAGCAGGCGGTGCGGGGAAGTCTCTGCTGCGCCAGGCCGGCGCGCGCACTTCTCCCGGAACGGCTTACTGGCAGTCGGTGCAGAAGTCGCTGACCGCGAGCCAGTGGGCGCGGCAATATCGTGCCCGCGCCATTTCGGTGATCGCCATGTTCGACCCGCGCTACGCCCAGAGCCCCACAGCGGCAGAGCGCCGCGTAAGCGCCGTTCTGCGCCCGTTGCGCCGCGGCAGGTCGCGGGCCTCCACCGTGCTGGTCGCCGGCCGCGCAACCGGTCAGCGAGGTCAGGGCGCCGGCCACGCAAAGCGCTCTCGCAAATCGCGCAAGCGGGCTGCGTAGGGTGCGCAGCCTGGCGGTCGCCGGCGATTGCCGCCGGGCAACCATCTGATTCTTGCGTTACGAATTCTCATCCATCTCGGTTATCCGCTCGTACCCACTGTCCCACCCTTTTTCCGCCCGCAGCCTCTCGATCTCCTCGCGCGCCATTTGCTTCGCGCGCAGAACGTCGGGCTTGGCCAGGCGGTTCAGCGGCAATGCGCCCGGCTCGAGGATGATCCAGTGGCGGGGCCGCATATAAGGCGCCAGCAAGCGCGCGTGGAGCCCAAGTTCTTTCGCGCTCAGCTCGATGCCGGGCTTCTTTTCCACCAGCGCCACCACGGCTTCTGAAGCCACGCGGTGCTCGACACCTACCACAACGCAACTTGCTACCTTGTCGGCGAGTGCGCCGATGTGGGCTTCCACGTCGCCGGGGAAGACCTGGTAGCCGACGGATTTGATCACCCACTTTTCGCGGCCCGTCAGGTGCAGGCCCGCATCATCGGCGAAACCCAGGTCGCCGGTATAGAGGTAGCCGTCGCGCGAGATGGTTTTGGCCGTGGCCTCGGGATCGCGCACGTAACCAAGAAACGTCTGCGGTCCGCGGAAGCAGATGTGCCCCATCTGGCCCGGCGGCAGTTCGTCGCCGGCCGCGCCGTTCTCGCGCATGGGTTGGCGGATTGTGCAGGGATAGATGGGCATGGATCTGCCCACACCGCCTGTGAGCTTGCTGCTGTCTGAGGCGCTTTCGACCGCATAGGTGCAGAAGCCCGAGGCTTCGCTCAGCCCCAGGCCGGTGCCAACCACGGGCGCCATGGTGGCCATCCGCTCCACCAAGGGCTGCGAGGCCGAGCTGCCCCCGTAGACGACGTACTGAAGGTTCTTGAGGTCGTACTTGTCATAGTCCTTCAGCATCCATTGGAGCTGGAACATCGCCGGAATCTGCCCCAGGATCTCGATGCGATGTTCTGCAATGGCGCTGAGCGCGCGATGGGGATCGAAGCTCTCCATCAGCACCGCCTTCCCGCCGCCGAACAGAATGCTCATCAGCAATTCGCTCTGGCCGCCCACGTGCGAGGGAGGTAGGTGAACGAGCACGCAAACGCCGCGGTCTCCGCCCATCATGGCGCCGCACAGGCACAGGTTCTGCGCCGTGATGCTGCGATGCGAAAGCAGCGCCGGCTTGGGAGAGCCGGTGGAACCAGTGGTGAATATCGCCAGCGCGCCGTCTTTTTCGGTCACCGCGCGATCGGCCTTTTTGAGCGCCCGGGCATCGGCCCAGGGAAGTCCGGGCTCGATCGTGCGCCGTCTCGGCCGGATGAGCGAGTTAAAATGCAGCACGCCGGGAAGCGGGTCCTCGATTTCAGTTGCGGGGCCGAATAGAATCCAGTGCCGGAGCGACGGGCAGTGCGACCGCATGGCGCGCCCGATTTCGCCGGCGTCGAAGATGGAGGTGAGGCAGGCAAAGCCGCGGGGCCTGAGCAGTTCCATGGCCCGCATCACCTCCGCGGCCGACAGGCGCAAATCGAGCGGAGCCACAATGACGCCGATGCGGAAGCAACTGTATTCAAGCAGAACAAGATCGATGGACCAGGGCAGCAGCGTGATGAGAAAATCGCCCTTCGCAAAGCCCAGCCGCAACAGTTCCACCGCCGTTGCCTCAGTGGAGAGGTCAAATTCGTGCCAGCTGATCGTGCGGCCGCCTTCCGCACTCGCGAGCGCCGTCTCCCAGGGCTTCTGCACGGCCCACCTGCGCACCACGTCGTGCAGCCGATGGCGATCGGCGAATCGCGTTTCGTAATCGTCAAGTGTGTACTGCGGGATTTCCATCGGATCACTCTTTCACGTGCGGCGAGACACAACCGCAGAACTGGGTGGCCCGGGTCTCAAAAAAACCAATTCTACCATTATCAATGGGATGCCCCATCCTCGCCATCCGCCGCGGCGGATTTTTGCGGCTAGGGTGGGAATCTGGCTGCCAAAGGTCCCGGGTTCCCACGGACTGGTCTTCGTCCGTGGGTGGAGATCTCGTCCGCCGCGCCTGCCCGCCGCGGCGGGGCGCAGAAACCTGGCAAGACACGAACTCACATGGTCACCGTGCCGGGGGGCGTGGACCATTAAACTAGGCAGGGGCTCCACGAGCGGCGGAAGCGAGCGGGGCAAGGAAAAGGAAGAAAATGCATTTTCATTGGAATCTTTCGGCGACGCAGGTCTTGGCGCAGGTCTTTTGGACGCTGATTCTGGCGGCGCTTCTGGTGTTGCTGACGGTGCTCTTTGGGCGCGACCGGGCACGGCGGTATCCGTGGTTCACCACGAGCATTGTGCTGATGACGCTACGACTGATGGTCAGCAGGCTGCTGTCCGGCAGAATGAAGGCTATTCCAGCGGATGCGATCCTGCTCACGCTCGGGGACCTGGGAGTGGTGGCCAGCCTGATGGTGCTGGTGGAACTGGCGCGGTGGGGCTTTCGAGGCGCTTCGAGACGGGCGCGGGCGGCGTGGACGCTCATTCTGCTCGCCTGCGCCGTTGCGTTGGTGGCCTATTGGGGGCCGTGGCCCTCGCGGCAGACGCTGGAGGCAACGTCGCCGATGGCAATTCTGCAGTTGATGGGGCTCGTAGCGGAAAGGGGCGGTATGCTGGCGAGCCTGCTGGCGGTGGGGCTGGGCGTGCTCATTCTGCTTTTCGGCCGCCGCTACGGCGCCGGGTGGCGCAGCCATACGCAGCAGATCGCAATCGGGCTTTCGACGGCCGCCATCTCGCAACTGGCTGTGCGCGGCATATGGCAAGCAATTGCTACCAGGGTAACCGTGCACTCGCAGGCCGAGTATGAGCGCGTAATGAGCCTGCAGAACAGAATCTACACCGCCAACAATGTGGTGTACTTTGCCGTGCTGGTGTGGTGGATCGCGTGGCTGTGGGCCGATGAGCCGGGAACGGCGGCTGAGGGGTAGAGGGAGAGTTGCACAGTTGCACAGTTTCACAGGAACTGTGCGAATGTGCAGTTTTTTGCTGTACGTGATTGATTCTGTTGGGGCGGGAGGGTTGCACAGTTGCACCGCTCAAAAAATGAACTTGCGAAGTGCAAGCCTGGAGCGGCGATTTCGAATCGCATTTCAGGGTACTGTGCAGAAAACAGGGAACAGGGATCAGGGGAGATCCGGGGGCCGAGTTGTGTGCAGTGGTCATGGGCGGCGATCTCAGTTCTTAGTTCGCAGTTCTTAGTTCTCAGTTCGGGCGTCCGAAGGTTCCGGGCCTCGGGACCGGGCTCTATTGAGATTGTGCGCTAAAGGGCAGTAATTATCTGCAACGCGGGGGATGAGCGGGGTTAGCGGGGCTAGCGGGTTTCGTTCGTTCGATCACAATACTGGTTGCCCCAGGTCCCTCGCCTTTGGGGACCTGGGAGGCCACGGACCTCAACCAGCCATTTCCCGGTAGCGCAAATGTTTCGGCAACTTGTTTCCCCGCTGCGTGGCCGTCCATTGCGATTCAATCTCGACTGTTCCCTCGTCGCCGGTTGCGTAGTGCCGGAAGCTCGACCACTTCCAATCTTCGGGCTTTTCGACCAATCCTCGCACAACGGGATTGCGATGCATGTAGCGCAGCTTCTCGACGCGCTTGCTCTCGTTGTGCACAAGGAAATCGTAGTAGCGGACTTGCCAGAAGGGCCGCTCGACAAGCCTCAGCGCAACCGAGAGCTTCAGCGCGTGGACAACGCCGGAGATGTCGCTCTTCGCTGGCTCACTTACCAGCAGATGCACGTGCTCAGGCATGACGACATAGCCGGCGATCACAAACCGGTAACGCCTGCGAGTGCGCTCCAGTGCGTCTTCGAACAAATCGCGCGCCACTGCCGTGCCGAAATACTGGAAGCGATGAAAACAACTGAAGGTGAGGAAATGGAAGTTTCCGGTGCTGCGGTATCGGACCAGTCCTCGTGGCATAGCAGGAGGATACATCCGAAAGGCTCTGAGCGTGGCTCGTTGAGTTGAGTGGTCTCCCAGGTCCCCAAAGGCGAGGGACCAGGGGCAGCCAACTTAGTGGGGGAATTTATTTCCTCCGGCACCCGGGCCAGCTCCCAGGAGGATACATCCGAAATGCTCTGAGCGTGGCTCGTTGAGTTGAGTGGTCTCCCAGGTCCCCAAAGGCGAGGGACCTGGGGCAGCCAACTTAGTGGGGGAATTTATTTCCTCCGGCACCCGGGCCAGCCCCCCGATGCGCGGCGCTGATGGGGCGCCAGAGCCGCGCTGCTACAATCGAAGGGGCCGCAAGGCCGCTCGAATTCAGCCGTTTACGGCGGAAGAACCCGTTCAGCCGCTTGCGGTGGAAGACCCCTGAAAATGACATTGCGCCTGTTCAATACTCTCTCCGGCGAAGTTGAGCCGCTTGTGCCCGCGGATGGCCGTGCGTTGCGCATGTACGCCTGCGGGCCGACCGTCTACGACTACGGCCACATCGGCAACTTCAGAACCTTCCTCGCCATCGACGTGCTCAGGCGTTCGCTCCAGCTCGAAGGAACCCAGGTCCGCCACGTCATGAATATTACCGACGTGGACGACAAGATCATCCGCAACGCGGCGCAGGCCGGAGTGACGATCGGCGAATACACAAAGCGCTTCGAGGAGGCTTTTTTTGAAGATCTCGACGCGCTGAGGGTGGAGAAACCGGAGCAACTGGCGCGGGCCACCGAGCATATTCCCCAGATGGTGGCGCTCATCGAAAAATTAGCGGAGGCCGGAGCAGCGTACGAGGCGGAGGATGGGAGCTGGTACTTTCGCCTCGCAGCCTTTCCCGAGTACGGCAAGCTGAGCAAGAAGGACCTGAGCGGGATGGAGGACGGCGCCAGGGTCGACGTGGATGAGTACGAGAAGGACTCGGCGCGCGACTTTGCGCTGTGGAAGGCCGCCAAAGAGGGCGAGGCGTGGTGGGAGACGGCGATCGGCCGCGGGCGGCCCGGCTGGCACATTGAGTGCTCGGCGATGGCCATCGAGTACCTGGGCGAGAGCCTGGACCTGCACGCCGGCGGCGAAGACCTGATGTTCCCGCACCACGAAAATGAGATTGCGCAAAGCGAGACGGCGACGCACAAGACTTTCGCCCGCCACTGGATGCACGTGCGCTTCCTGCTGGTGGACGGGCGCAAGATGTCGAAGAGCGAGGGGAACTTCTACACCCTGCGCGACCTGCTGCTGAAGGGGTTCAAGGCGTCGGCGATACGGATGGCGCTGATCAGCGTTCCCTATCGGCACCAGTTGAACTTTACCTTCGACGGGCTGAAAGAAGCGACGGCCGCGATCGATCGGCTGAGGACGTTCCGCCAGCGGATGGTGGAAACAAAATGGCCGGCGGGGGTCGCGAGCGGCGCGGGCACGGATGTGCAGGCGCTGGCGGAAACAGCGAAGAGGAAGTTCCGCGAGGCGCTCGAAGACGATTTGAATACCGCCGAGGCGCGGGCGGCGATCTTCGACCTGGTGAGGGCGGCCAATACAAGGGCCGATGCGGGCGAGCTTTTTGCGGCAGACATACCGTCAGTTCTCGATGCATTGGCAGAGTTCGATTCGGTTTTCGACGTGATGGAGGACCGCGATGCCGAGCCGACGCGACGGGCTCTGGAGTGGGCGCGCGAGGCCGGGCGCATGGCGGCTGTGGCGCCGGAGCTGGTGGCGGCACAGTCCGTGAGCGATGCGGAGATTGAGGCGCTGGTGGCTGAGCGCACGGCAGCAAAGAAGGCGCGCAACTTTGCCCGCGCCGACGCGATCCGCGCCGAGCTCGCCGAAAAGGGCGTGGTGATCGAGGATTCGAAGGACGGGGTGAGGTGGAAGAGGAAGTAGGGAATAGGGAATAGGGAATAGGGAATAGGGACGCGTGATCGTCGGGCGCGGATTGGAAGAGGTCGACAGAACAGAGGAGTTTCCCCATGGAACCCAATGAAGCGCAGGAGTTGCAGGAGCACGCCGAGCACGGAGCGCACGAATCTTCGCTGCGGCCGGTTGCCTTTACGATGAGCCTGCTGGCGGTGCTGGTGGCCGTGACCACTGTGCTTGGCCATCGCACGCACACCGAAGCGGTGCTCAACCAGAACAAGGCCACCGACCAGTGGAATGAGTACCAGGCGAAAAAAATTCGCTCCTACAATACGCAGTTGACGAGCGACCTGCTGACGGTGATCGTTCCGGCCAATAAGGATGCGGCCGCCAAAATCGCCAAAAGCTATGCCGACCACCAGGCCAAGTGGACCGACGATCTGAAAGACGAGCAGGAGCAGGCCGAGGCGCTGGAGAAGAAAGTGGAGAAGGCCGAAGCGCGGGCAGACCGCTACGATCTGGCCGAGGCGCTGCTGGAGATCGGGCTGGTGATCACTTCTGTGACGCTGCTGACGCGGCGGAAGGCGTACTGGTACTTCGGAATGGTGTTTTCCGCCGGCGGGATCGTGTCGGCGATTGCGGGGCTGCTGCTGAAATAGAACTGCTTGAAGTGATCCGAAGTTCGTTAAAGACAACTGCAGATCCTTCGACTTCGCGGGCCACGCATTTGCGTGGCCCTCTTCGCTCAGGATGACAGTCCTTTTTGGTATGAGCTTTGAGGCGGAATGACCTTCACTTTGGTCGAGACGCCAGCTTCAGTCCGCCGGCAACTGCTCCAGCTCTTCGATGGAGCGAGGTTTGCCTTTGGCCCGGATCTGCGAGGTGGTGAGCAGAATGACCGCCACGATGATCGCGGCCATCCCGGCCAGTTCCGTGGAGACGAGGCGCTCGTGGAGAAAAAAGGCGCCCACCAGCACGGCGATCAAGGGGTTCACCCAGGTGTAGGATGTGACCTTGGCCACCGGCACGTGCTCCAGCAGGTAAACAAAAGCGGAGTAGCCGATGAGCGAACCGCCGGTGATGAGGTAGATCATCGAAAGCGCGGCGGCGCGATTCAGGTGGACTTGCGGCCATTCGCCCAGAGCGGTGCCTAGGGCGGTGTTGAAGACGCCCGCCAAGAACATCTGCCAGGCGGCTGCGACAAAGACAGGCACCGTGCGCCGAGAATGCCGCGAGTAGATGCTGCCGACAGTCCAGGAAAGGGCTCCGCCGAAAACAGCCACAAGGGCCCAGAAGACGGCGGTGCTGCCCGCCATTGCGACGCGCACCGAGGGCAACAGCAGAGCCGCCAGCCCTGCGAAGCCCAGCAGGATTCCCAGCCAGCCGCGTAAGGAAAGCGTTTCGCCGCCGGGCAGAAACCTCTCCACCAGCGCCACATAGAGCGGAATGACGGCGTAGGAGAGCGCGGCGAGACCGCTGGGGAAGGTTTTCTCGGCGTAGACAAGGGTCACGTTGGAGCAGCCGAGCAAAAGCAGCCCTACCAGCGCCTCGTTGAAGAGAGCCCGGGGAGGGTGCGCGATCTTCATGCCGCGCCAGCGGCACCAGCCGAGCAGGATGGCGCCGGCGATAAGGAAGCGCACGCCGGCGAGCAGCAGAGCGGGCATCGCCGCCACTCCCACGCGGATGGCCGTGAAAGTGGTTCCCCAGCAAATGTAAAGGCTGGCGAAGGCCAGAACGATGGAGGCCATCGAGGCTGTTTTGCTTCCCGAGGAGCGGAGTTTTGGCGAGGACGAGCGCATGAGGCAAATTCCATGGTAGAACAGGGATCAGTGGTCAGTGGTCAGGGAACAGGGAGCAAGTTCCCATCCAGAGTCTGCCTTGTGAAAGGGCTCGATTTACAGCCCATGCGAAATCGCGCTATTCTCAGTATCTATGCGGATGCGCGCCGAACACGGTTCTAATGTTGCGCCAGCCACCAAGTGCTGGTCGCACCTTCGCGCGCTTTCCCTTTGTCCGCGGTGCCATCTGCGGGTGCTCCCCGTCCTCACGCGGCCCAATCTCTTCGGCGGAGACTAGTCCCCTCAGTCCAGCCAGATCCGGCAAGATCCCCGTTCGCATATCTCACTGCAGGCGAATGAAATCAACGATCCCCTAATAAGAGGTCTGCGGCCGCACATCTGAATTGCAACGCGCCCGCGCAACAGATCATCCCCAGGGATGATTCGAGGAGGAACCCCCCAATGACCAAAGAGATGACCAGAGAGGAAATGCACGCAACTTATGGGCCGAAGCTGGTGACTCCGCTTCCGGGGCCAAGGGCGCGCGCCGCCGTCGAAGCCGACCGGCGGCTGATCTCGCCCAGCTACACTCGCTCTTATCCGCTGGTGGCCCGCCGCGGTCGCGGCATGCGTGTTGAGGACGTGGACGGCAACGAGTTTCTCGATTTTGCCGCGGGCATCGCGGTGGTTTCCACCGGGCACTGCCACCCTGAGGTGGTGGCGGCCATTCAGAAGCAGGCCGCGGAGCTGATCCACATCTCGGGCACGGATTTTTACAATGAGCTGCTGACCGATCTGGCCGAAAGGCTATCGGGGATCGCTCCCATGCCCGGGCCGCACAAGTTCTTTTACGGCAACTCGGGCGCCGAAGCCGTCGAGTGCGCTCTCAAGCTGGCCCGCTACCACACCGGCCGCCAGAATGTGATTTCCTTCCTGGGCGCCTTTCACGGCCGCACCATGGGAGCGCTCTCGCTCACCGGCTCAAAGCCCCAGCAGAAGCGCCGCTTTGCGCCGATGGTTCCCGGCGTCACCCACGTCCGCTATCCGTATGCATACCGCGGATGCGTCGGCGGACCACAGGCGGAAGAAGCTTTCAGCCTGGGATGCGCGCGCTACATCGAGGAGAAGCTCTTCAAGACCATTCTGCCTCCGGAGGAGGTAGCCGCGATCTTCGTCGAGCCGATCCAGGGCGAGGGCGGCTACGTGGTGGCGCCGGATAATTTCCTGCGCGAGTTGCGCTCGATTTGCGACCGCCACGGTATTTTATTGGTTGCGGACGAGGTTCAGAGCGGCGCGGGCAGGACCGGCAAGTGGTGGGCGATCGAGCACTCGGGCGTGGAGCCGGACATTGTCTGCATGGCCAAGGGCATCGCCAGCGGGATGCCGCTGGGCGTGTGCATGACGAAGGCCGAAATCATGGACTGGGTTCCCGGCTCGCACGCCTCCACCTTCGGGGGCAATCCGGTTTCGATCGCCTCCGCGCTGGCGACCATCGACATACTCGAGCGCGAGGGAGTGGCGAACGCGGCCCGCGTGGGCGGGATGATGCTCGACCGGCTGCACTCTTGGAAGTCGACGCATCCGCTGGTGGGCGATGTGCGCGGCCGCGGCCTGATGATCGGCATTGAGATCGTCAGGGACAAAGCCACGCGCGAACCGGCTCCCGAGCTTCGCAACCGCATTGAGACGCTGGCTTTCGAGCGCGGCCTGATGATGCTGGGCTGCGGCGAAACTTCGCTGCGGCTGTGTCCGCCCCTGATCGTCAGCGAAGAAGAGGCAACGGTCGCGCTGGACATATTGGAGGAGGCACTGACGGTGGTGGAGGAGGAAAGCGCCGCGGTGGAGGCGAGGGCCTGAAAGGGAAGGGTCGCGGTGGCTCGCGTTGGTGTCGGCAATGCGGAAGGTGACTTCCGAATTGCCGGCGGACCCGGCCGCATGTCGAACCGGCTCACTCCTCTTCCCCTGTACTGTCATCCTGACGAGCGTAGCGAGGAAGGATCTGCGGTTGCTTTTCGGGTAAGTTCCAAATTGCCGACCACAGACCTAGAATCGCTCGCCATCACCGGTTTGCAGACGGCCATCCGAAGTGTTCTACTACGGCCCATGCATTCCTTGCGGCGATGGCTTCGCAGAATAGTAATGCTTTTCCTGTGCTTGATAGCTTTAGGCTGGCTATACGAAGAAACCACACAGTGGCTGATTCGATGGCACGGCGAGCAGTTATTGGCAGAGATGAAATCCCTCCAAGTCGGCGGTGGCTCCGCGAATCTGGACACACTCGTAGGTGCTTGGAGCAAGGACGGAACGCTAGATAAGAGTTGTTATGGTGAGAATCAGAACTCTTGCTACTACTACATTCGTTTCGGACGCCTTCTACCGTCGGCCATTCGCGCGGACCCAGAAGCACCGCACAAGAACTGGATTGCCGGGCTGATCGATCACATCGGGCTGCGCAATTCGATGGTCGCGGCAAGAGTGCAGACCGAAAACGGTGTGATCATAGAGAAATCATTCTCGGAAGTCGTAGAGCTTCCGGTGCGCGATTGGTATCTCCGAGGTGGTGCATATGTGCCAGAATTAGCCGTATCGTCCGGCGAGAACACCGAGTTTCGCGCCCCATACCAGAGCAAGCATATCAATCCAGCACACCCCTTCTGCTACGCACGTCGATACAAAGGCCCGTACGGGCTGGGAGTTGCTTTTACTTCGAACGAATCAGCGCCCGAAAAGGAGAAACTGATGGATTTTCGTTTCTCGTGTATCACCAAGTTTCTCCCGTGCAGAGACGAGCGAGAGATTCTGGCAGAGGGCGCTCGACTGCTGGAAAACGAAAGATAGGAGACGTCGCTGTGGGGTCACCGCCTATTCGGAAACTACGTTTTCCGCAATCCCGAAGGTCGCCAGAAGCAACCGCAGATCCTTCGCCTTCGGCTCAGGATGACAATGACAGGGGAGACTGAAGCGGTCGAATTACCTCAAAAGGGAAGCTGCGCACTCCGGGAATCCCCCGGGGCCATTTCTGAAGGCGAAAGTTGTGTCTCTCCCGTCGTAAAATATCTCTACCGCCCGGATCGAATATCTCTACGGCCCCGGATCCCAGGAGGGAGAAACCGATGAAAGCCTATCCGCATCTTTTCAGTCCCATCAAGATTGGCAAGCACCTGTTCAGGAACCGCCTGGTCATGGCGCCTTTGACCAGCGATAACTGCATCGTCGATAACCGCCCATCGGATCAGGGCATTGCGTTTTACGCTTGCCGGGCCCGCGGCGGCTTTGCCCAGGTCACGGTGGGCGAGTCCGACGTGGATTGGGAGTACGCCAACCGCTGCGACGCTTTCAACGACATCTCCAATCCCCATCCCAGGTACTGGCATTCGGGCGCATTTCATGAGTTGACTATGGCCATCAAGGAACATGGCGCCGTGGCTTCGATGGAGATCAACCACTCCGGCGCGGCCAACCACCCGATGAACATTCCCGGCCGCAAGAAATCCCATCGGCCCCACCGGCTACGTTCGCCCGGACGGCATTACGGTCGACGAGATGGACGAAGCTATGATGAGCGAGGTGGCCGACCACTACGCCAACGCCGCTGCCTACCTCAAGGTGGTGGGCTTCGATATGGTGATGCTGCACGGCGGCCACGGCTGGCTGCTGGGGCAATTTCTTTCTCCTTACACGAACAAGCGCACCGACGCCTGGGGCGGCAGCCGGAAGAATCGCGCGCGCTTTCCGCTGATGGTGATTGACCGGGTGAGGAAAGCGGTGGGACCCGATTTCCTGATCGAGTACCGGCTCAGCGGCGAAGAACTGATCGAAGGCGGCCTGACCATTGAAGATACCGTCGAGTTTGCCAAAGAGATCGAAAACAAGGTCGACATCATTCACGTTTCGGTGGGCATTTACCACCTGCACGTCGAGTCGAACACCTTCTCGTCGATGTACGCTCCGCACGGCTGCAACGTGGAATACGCGGCGGCCATCAAGCGGGCCGTCAGCACTCCGGTGACGGTGGTAGGCGGTATCAACTCGCCGGAGCTGGCCGAGCAGATTATCGCGGAAGGCAAGGCGGATTTCGTGGCGCTGGGCCGCCAAGCGCTGGCCGATCCGGAGTTTCCCATCAAGGCACAGACCGGGCGCGCCGACGAGATTGCGCCTTGCCTGCGCTGCGGCTGCTTCGATCCCATGATTCCCAAAGAGGGCGAAGTTCTGCCGCCGCATACCTTCCAGTGCACGGTCAACCCGGTCTGCAGCAAGGAACACAGAATGCAGCAGGAGCCCGCGGCCAGGAGCAAGAGGAACGTGCTGGTGGTGGGCGGAGGACCCGGCGGCATGGTCGCAGCCATTACGGCGGCCGAGCGCGGCCACTCCGTCACATTGGTTGAAAAGAGCGACTCGCTGGGCGGCTTTTTGAAGTTCACCGATGCCGACACTTACAAAGACGATCTTCGGCGCTACAAGAACTCGCTCATAGCCCGGATCAGCAAACTGCCCGTCCGTGTTGAGGTGGGAGTGGAAGCTACCGCCGCATTCATCGAGCGTGAAAATCCCGATGCCGTGATCGTTGCTGTGGGCGCGCAGCCCATCGTTCCCAAAATCCCCGGCATCGATGGGCCCAATGTGATCTACGCGGTGAATTCCTACTGGGAGCCGGAGAAGGTGGGCCGGAAAGTGGTGATGATCGGCGGCGGCCTGGTGGGCTGCGAAACCGCTCTGCACCTGGCCGCGCAGGGCAAGACGGTGACGGTTGTGGAGATGCTGGACCAGTTGGCCGCGGACGCCACCGGAAGCCACCGCATCGCTCTCACGGCCATGATGAAAGAGCACGGACTGCCCACGCGCACCGAAGCCAAATGCATCGAGATCGTTTCGAATGGCGTTCGCGTGCTCAATAAGGACGGCGGCGAAGAGGTGATCGAAGCCGACACCGTCGTCTATGCCGTGGGCATGAAGGCCAGCAGCGATCAGGCGCTGGACCTGTCAAACGCCGCACCCCGGCAATACTTCATGGTCGGCGACTGCCTGAGCCCTAGAAAGGTCAAGCAGGCGGTGCACGAGGGCTTCCACGCGGCCATGGATATTCGCTGATGCGATGGCTGGCGCGGAAGCGGATCGACTGGCTGGAGCGCTTGCTGGCCGGGCTGGATTGGATGGCTCGCCGCCGGGGCGGGGCCGATGCGCTGCCAGCCCATCTGGTTGCGGGCCTCGAGGGCGAAGACGCCGCCACTTTCTATTTGCGGCGGAAAGGCTACACCATCGCTGCGCGGCGCTGGTCGGCAGGCAACCTGCCGGGCGACCTGGATCTAATCGCCTGGCAGGGACAGCTCCTGTGCTTCATTGAGATCAAGACCCGCACCGCGCGGGACATGAATCCGGCCGAGGCAAGTGTGGATTCGCACAAGCGATCAGTGCTTCGCCGCCTGGCGCGCCAGTATGTGCGGCAGCTTCCTTTGGAGACACTGCCGCAGGCCCGCTTCGATGTTTTGAGCGTTTACCTTGTTCCGGGACAAGAAAAGGAGTTCGTGCACTTCGAGAATGCGTTTGGCTGGAGCGAGCGGCGGGGGAGGGAATGATCGCGTCGCGTTGTGGTTTCCCGCCCTTCTTGCAAACTACGCAAGAAGGACGGGGCACGGAGATGTCAGGGCCGGATCAATTCTTCTGCGCGTCTTCGAACTCCTCGTGCCAGGCCATCTGAATGGCCTCGAGCCTGCCCTCGTTCGATTTCGAGGGATCGTCGGCGAAGCCTTCGAGATCGATAACGTAGCGGTGCAGGTCGGTGAAGCGCACCGTGAGCGGATCGAGATCGGGAAATTTCTCAGCCAGTTGAATGCCGATCTCCTCGGCGTCGGTCCAGTGAATTTCGCGGGGCATAATTTCCTCAGCAAGTCAGCGAGTTAGCAAGTCAGCGAGTTAGCAAGGCAGCGAGTCAGCGAGTCAGCTCATTTACTTTGTCGGCCACGGCCAGCGGCTTGCCTTCGGTGACGTAGTTGCGATTCCACTTCGGGATCTCGACGACGTAATTGCCGGGCCTGGTGATCACAGCCTGGCAGCCGAGACGCGAGTTGAGTTGCAGGTCGGCGGCTGTGTCGAGCTTGTCGAGCTCATCATCGTTGGCTTCGCTCAAGCCGCCGGCGCCCTCTTTGATCCACAGGTGACAGGTGGTGCAGGCGCAGGCGCCGCCGCAGGCGTGGTCGAGGGCGACTTCGAAGTTCTCCGCCACGTCCAGAAACGACATGGGATTGCCGTGGTGTTCCCAGGGCAAGGTCCCGAACTCGAACTCCACAGTGCGCCCCTCGGGCAGAAAGGTGATGCGCACGAGTTTGTCGGGCGGGATGTTGGCAGTATTGGCTTCACTCATGGTGCTTTCTCGCTGTGCTGACCCGGTTATTATGCCAGATGGTGAATTCAGAGTCTCGACGAAAAGCGACTGCAGATCCTTCGACTCCCTACGCTGCGCTACGGTCGCTCAGGATGACAGCTTAAAGAGTTTCTCAGCCCAAGCAACCCAGCAGGCTAAGCGCGCTTACTTCACTAGCTCGGCCAACTCCGCTAACTCCGCTAGCTCCGCTAACTCCGCCAGCTACTTGAACTCCGCGGGCGAAAACGCGTGCGGCGCGGTGACCGCTTCGCTCAGTTCGTCCCCGGCGGCATCCATGGTTTTGCCGCGGATCGCCTCGGTGACCGCCGCATCCATCATCAGCTCGGCAAAGCGCCGCGTGGCCTGATCGAGCGCGACGGCAGCAACGCGGATGGCTTCCATGTCGTTGCCGTCCACCACTGAAACCAACTCATCGCGAGCCTTGGAGATGGCGGTTCTCTCTTCCTCGCTGAGATGATTCCACGCCGGATTCCTGGGAGCCTGCTCGACCGCCTTGAGAATCGTTGCTGCCTCATTGCGCGCCTCAATCAGCAGGCGCTTTGTGAAGTCTTCCTCGGCGTGGTCGAAGGAGTCGATGATCATGTTTTCGACCTGCTCATCCGTCAGGCCGTAGGTGGGCTTGACGTCGATCTCCGCCTCTTTGCCGCTGCGCTGCTCGAGGGCGGAGACATGCAGAATGCCGTCAGCGTCAATGAGGAAGCGAACCTGGATGCGCGGCAGGCCGGCGCTCATGGGCGGAATGCCCTTGAGGTCGAAGCGGGCCAGGGAGCGGCAATCGGCGGCCAGCTCGCGCTCGCCCTGCAACACGTGAATGGCCACGCTGGTCTGGCCGTCGACGCCGGTGGTGAAGTGCTCTGTGGCCGAGGCAGGAATGGTGGAGTTGCGCTGGATGATGCGGGCCACGGTGCCGCCCAGCGCTTCGATGCCCAGCGAGAGCGGAGTCACGTCGAGCAGCAGCATCTCTTCGGTAGCCTTCGAGGCGCCGGCCAGAATGTCGGCCTGCACCGCGGCCCCCAGAGCCACCACTTCGTCGGGATTCAGCTCGGTGTGCGCCTTCTTGCCGCGCGCGCTCAGGCGGAAAAGCTTGTCCACCAGCTCGCGCACCGCCGGGATGCGCGTGGAGCCGCCCACGAGCACCACTTCATCGATCTCTTCGGGCGTGACGCCCGCGTCGGCCATGGCCTGTCGGCAGGGACCGGAGGTGCGCTCCAAAATCGGCGCGATCATCATTTCGAAGACGGGACGCGGAATGTCGCGCTGGTAGCGCTCACCGTTGGGCAACTCGAAATCGAAGCTGGCCACCTGCTCGGCCGACAGGCGAATCTTGGCGTCGATGGCCGCCTTGCGCAGCGCCTGCACCGCGGACGGATGGGCGTGCAGGTCTACTCCGTGCTCGGCTTGAATTTCATCGAGCGCAATGGTTCCCAGCAGATTGTCGATGTCGTCGCCGCCCAGATGCGTATCGCCGTTGGTCGACTGCACTTCGAAGATGCCGTCGCGCAGCTTCAGAATGGAGATGTCGAAGGTGCCGCCGCCCAGGTCGTAGACGGCGATGGTGCCGTTTTTTGCGCGATCGAGTCCATAGGCCAGCGCTGCCGCGGTGGGCTCGTTGACGAGCCGCAGGACGTCGAGGCCGGCCATACGCCCGGCGTCTTTGGTGGCCTGGCGCTGTGCATCGTTGAAGTAGGCCGGAACGGTGATCACCGCCTGCGTGACCTCGGTGCCGAAGAAGCGCTCGGCGTTGCGTTTGAGCTGGCGCAGAACGTAGGCGGAAATTTCAGGTGGTGTAAAGCGCATCTCGCCGAGCTGAATGCGCGGTACCTCGCCTTGCCCGATGTCGTCGGCCAGCCGGAAAGGGAAGTACTTGAGCTCCTTCTTCACTTCTTCGAGGCCGCGGCCCATGAGGCGCTTGACGGAGTAGACTACGCGCTCCGGCGTCTGGATGAGCGCCTTGCGCGCGGTGTTGCCCACCGTAATCGTGGGCCTGGGGCTGCCATTGCCGGGGGCCTGCGCGGGCGGCGGATCGAGCGCAACGACCGACGGTACCAGGTTCGAGCCATCCACGCCGGGAATAACCACCGGCTTGCCGTTTTCCATGTAAGCGACCAGGGAGTTGGTGGTTCCCAGGTCGATTCCGACTACGCGTCCCTGAGCCATTTCGTCTCTTACTCTCCCAACACTTGCTTGATGTCGCGCACCAGGTTGCTCAGATAGCGCCGCCTGTCGAGCAGAGCCACCATGGCGTTTTGCGCGGCCGTCTGCGCCTCGTCGTTGCCTGCCTCCCACGCCTGCCACTGGGCGCGCAGATCGCGATCCACGTCGCTCACCAGCCCGTCGAATTTTTCCTTCGCATGGGCGAGCGACTCGATCACTGCCGGCTCGTTTTTGCCCATTCCGCGGAGGGCGCGCAATTCCTCGAGCTGCATATTCAGATCGAAAACCTCTTCCAGCAGATCGGCCGGCACGCGCGAGGGATCGCGGCGCTCCTTTTCGTCGCCTTCTGCTGAACGTTCCCGGATTTCTACTCCCTGCAGCTTGAGCAGGTATTCAGTGCGGCGCAGAGGGTCTTTCAGCGTGCGGTAGGCGTCGTTCAGCAGGGCGGTGTCGGCCAGGCTCCAGCCCTTTTCACTGTCCGTGGCGCGGACAAAGCGATCGGGGTGAAGGCGGCGGCTCAGGCGGTGAAACTCGCGCTCCAGAACCGCCAGATCGAGGTTCAGATGAGGCTCCAGCCCGAGCACGGAGAAGTAATCGACCCCGGCGGGGGGCTGAATTTTGCTGCAGTGCGGACAGAACAGCGTGGACTCATTGTGTGCTACCGCGCAGGACCAGCACGCGACAGGCACCGCGGAATCGAGAACTTTCATAAAGAACCAACCCAACCTTGCTTGTTCCCCAGTCTCAAAATCGAGACCGGGGGCACCCATTGTTTTGCTATCCCAGGTGCCCAAATGCGAGGCACCTGGGGCACCCGTTGTTAGTACAAGTACGAACTGTACAAGTGCGAACGACCAAAACCTACACGGAAAACGACGTGCCGCAACCGCAGGAGCGCGAAGAGTTCGGATTGATGAAGTTGAAGCCCTGGCGCATCAGCGTCTCTTCGTAGTCCAGCGTCACTCCCTGTAGGTAGATAAATGACTTCGGGTCGATGAAGACGCGCACTCCATCGAAGTCGAAGATGCGGTCGCGCTCACGGGGTTGCGTGTCGAACTTGATCGCGTAGGAGAGCCCCGAGCAGCCTCCTCCGGTCACGCCCAGACGCAGACCGCCTTCGGCCGGCGAGATGCCCTCTTTGGCCATAACCGCGCGAATGCGCTTCAGGGCCTTCTCGGTAATCTGCACTCCCTGAGGCGGCGCGGCAGCAGAATGTTGCCCGGCTGCGTTCTGCGGAGGCCCCCCGGGTGCTGTTTTTGCTTCGATGTTCACGACGTTTGCCATACTTACCTTTCCCACCCCACGCTCAAGAGCGGGGCTAACTAAAATTGCGCCACGCACGAATGAGGGTGCCCCATCCTATGCGCGGCTACTCGAAGAGAAGACGCGCATAGGGTGGGAAAACACAAACGGTAGTTCAGGGTTCCTATCATTTCGCCGCCACGGCCTCTGCCGGGGCGGTCTCTCCAACGGCATTCTTCTTCTTCCAGTCGCCGATCGCCGCGCGGATGGCGTCTTCGGCCAGCACCGAGCAATGAATCTTGACCGGCGGCAGCGAAAGTTCCTTCACGATGTCGGTGTTCTTGATGGCCAGCGCATCGTCGACCGTGCGTCCCTTGATCCACTCGGTGGCCAGCGAGGAACTGGCGATCGCCGAACCGCAGCCGAAGGTCTTGAACTTGGCCTCTTCGATGACCTGCGTCTCCGGATTCACCTTGATTTGCAGCCGCATCACGTCGCCGCACTCAGGCGCACCCACCAGGCCGGTGCCGACTTCCTGTGCGCTCTTGTCCAGCGTGCCCACGTTGCGCGGATTGTTGTAATGATCTACGACCTTATCGCTGTACGCCATTTTCTTTCATTCCTCCCGGGGGAAAGCCGCGTGCAAGTTGTCAGTTCTCAGTTGTCAGTGGCCAGTTACCAGTTTCGTTTCCGCTTTGAGCTACTCCGTGCTGAAAACTGGCAACTGAAAACTGACAACTCGTTCTCAATGCGCACTCCACTCGACCTTCGTCAAGTCGACGCCATCCTTCACCATCTCGTAAAGCGGCGAAAGCTCGCGCAGCTTTTTAACCACGTCGATCACCTTCGCGGCCACGTAGTCCACTTCGGCCTGGGTGTTGAAGCGGCCCAGCCCGAAGCGAATCGAGCTGTGCGCCACATCATCTCCGAGCCCCAGGGCCTTCAATACATAAGATGGTTCAAGCGTGGCCGAGGTGCAGGCCGAGCCGCTCGAGACCGCCACGTCGTTGATGCCCATCAGCAGCGACTCGCCCTCGACATAGAGGAAGCTCATGTTCAGGTTGCCTGGCAGCCGATGCTCCCACGAACCGTTTACGTGGACAAAATCCAGTTCGCTTTCTATTTTTGTTTTGAGGCTGTCGCGCAATCCGCGCAGGAAAGCAGCCTCGGAGTCCAACTCCTCGATGGCGATCTCGCAGGCCTTGCCGAGGCCCACGATGCCGGGAACGTTCAGCGTGCCGCTTCTCATGCCGCGCTCGTGGCCGCCGCCATCGATCTGGGCCGCAATCTGCACCCTGGGGTTGCGCCGCCGCACGTAAAGAGCGCCCACGCCCTTGGGCCCGTAAATTTTGTGGCCTGAGATTGACGCCACATCCACAAAATCGTCCACCACGTTGAAGGGAACCTTGCCCAGGGCCTGCACCGCGTCGGTATGGAAGATTACGCCCCGTTCGTGACAAAGACGGCCGATTTCACGGATCGGTTGCACCACTCCAATCTCGTTATTTGCCGCCATGATCGAAACCAGGATGGTCTTGTCGTCCATGGCCCGCTTGAGGTCCTCGAGATCGATAATCCCGTCGGATTTCACAGGCAGCCACGTGACGCGGTAGCCGTGCTTCTCAAGGCGCTTGCAGGTGTCGAGGATGGCCTTATGCTCGGTGACCTGGGTGATGATGTGGTTTCCGCGCTCCCGGTACATCTCGGCGATGCCCTTTAGGGCCAGGTTGTCGCTCTCGGTGGCGCCGGAGGTGAAGACGATTTCCTTGGCATTGGCCCCGATCAGCTTCGCAATCTGTTCGCGCGCGGCTTCCACGGCATGCTCCGCCTCCCAGCCAAAGCAGTGGTTGCGGCTGGCCGCATTGCCGAACTTTGACGTGAGGTAGGGCATCATCGCCTCCAGCACGCGGGGATCAATCGGCGTGGTGGCGTGGTTATCCATGTAGATGGGCAGTTTCACGCCCGCGGGCACTTCGACCTGGCTTACTACCGTGCTCATCCGTCGTCCTCTTTCTAAATCCCGGTTGCGCTGACAGCGCACCCCCCCGGGGGTACTCGCTATGAAACCGTCAATGTCACCAGTCCCTGGCCCTCGCGGTTCTTTCCCGCCGCCGGTTCTACCAGATCCTGAATGCTAATGCTCTTCAGCACGCCGGCTATCGTCTCGTTGACCCGCGCCAGCGGCTCTTTAATCGTGCAGTTAGGGGTCAGCTCGCACGCTTTCGCTCCCTTGGTGCAGGAGGTGATGAAGAATGGGCCGTCGATGGCGAGAATCACCTCGAAGGCTGAAATCTGGCGGGCATCCCGGGCCAACTGGTAACCGCCATTCATGCCCGCGTGCGAGCGCAAAAGCCCCGCTTTGGTGAGCGTCTGCAGAATCTTCGCCAGCAATTGCGCCGGAATTCCGTAGGCGTCGGCCACGTCCTTGGCGCTCAGAGCGGAGATTTGCGGCCGCTCGGCCAGGAGTTTGAGCGCCATCAGCCCGTAGTCGGCTTTTCGGGTCAGTTTGAGCATGAAGGTATCCGGTTCATTGGATGCAATATACGACTCATTCGGTCCTTTTATTCTAGGACTGATTTTGTCGGACTTCAAGCCCGTTCCCGGATTGTGAGATTCCTTCCCGGCTTACGGACCTGTAACCATTTCCCCTTTTCAGCCGGGCAAAAGACGGCTAAAATTCTGCGGAAAGAGCAGGAATCCAACCTGCGCGAACCGCGATGACAACCGCTTGCAGACATCCGAAAGTGCGAATCGTTTCCCGGCAGGAAGACACGGAGTTCGTGGAGTGCCTGGAGTGCGGAGAGGTCTTCGATTCCGAAGAATTCCGCGACATGGAGATTGAGGACTCGGCCGAGACCCAGAGCGTACAGGACGATTCGTAGGCTGGGTTGCAGGGCTTCCGTGGAATTGGGCAGGGTGGCGGTAGCGGCTTCCCACCCTTTACCCGCCAATTCTGAAAAACGAGAACTTAAAAAAATATCACAGTGAATTACATATTCCGTGTTAGAATATTTCCATGACCAGCGCATCACTTTCCACGCTCATTAGCCAGCTCATTCAAATGAATGATGGAAATACCTTGGCCGTTGCGGAGCAGCTTGGGCCCTGACCACCGTAGCCTCTCATGGCGCTCCGGGAACTCCCGGCCGAAGAAGCAGATTGAAAGACGGATCCACTCTCTCATAGCAGGAGATCGAGAAGTTGCTCCACTCTTTGTAACCGAAAAAGCAATCGACAAGCTTGCCCAGGTCGAGCTCGCCATCTCCGGCCTCTTAGAGGCGCTAAGGGAAGAGTTCCACAGAACTGCGACTCTATCCAGCCGCCAAGATGTGCTCGATCTCGTCACAGTCCTATTCTTCGCGCACGTGACTTCAATAGAGCAGGGTCAGCGTGGCATAGGCAGACACCTCAAGGATCGCTCGGAAAGCGCGGCCGCTAGTCTCAATACTTTCGTCCTTGATTCACTTAACAAACATCTTCAGCGAGCTTGTCGAATTCAGATCAGGTCCACCACCCTAAAGGAAATGGATTTTCACTACAGTGCGGCCGATGAATGCTTTGCCGAGAAGCTTCTTGAAATATTTGAAAGCGAGGTGGAGTCCTTTGCCACACACCACGAATCTGGGCGGGACGACATCGTGAACGAGATATTCTCCCGTTTTATGTCCACGTCTTTCGTAGATGAAAAGGAGATGGGGCAATACCTCACCCCCCCGGAGATAGTCGAATTCATGGTCGACCTCGGCATCCGCGTTGTCGGCGAGGGGATTGTTGATCACGGCATAATACTGGATCGATCATGCGGTGTCGCTTCCTTCCTTTCTTCTACAATCCGATCATTATACTCAAAAGCCCGCACTAAGTTGACAAAAGAGCAAACAGCACAATGGCTTTGCTTCCTGCTGTCAAATCGCGTGATTGGCATCGATAAGTCAAAGCGAATGACCAAGCTTGCAGAACTGGGATTGGCCCTCTTCGGAGCACAAGGCGTAAATATCTATCATGGAAACGCTCTAGCAAGGACCGGCCGTGATTCGAATCTAGGTAGGTGGGTTCAATTGAGCCATGATTCGACTCGGTGGGATGCCTCGTTTCATATCGGCATGCCTTCAGAATTCTCGGCTATGGTCGGAAGTAGCGGTTCCCACCTTCGCGTGCGTGGCCGATGTCGCAGAATGGGGGACCAGAGACAAGATCCTCGTAGCGGGCAGGGAACGACGGTGAAATACATCGAGATATCGGACGTGGATACCAAATCCGCGAGGATGGGCCACAGGACGTGGCGGAGTACGACGCGCCCAGTCGTGCGCGTAAGCTAGTTCGATATGGAGACGTTCTGATGTCAACAGTACGACCAGAGCGCGGAATTGTCGGAGTGGTCCCTAAAGATTTAGACGGAGCAATCTGCTCAACAGGCTTTGCCGTTCTACGCTGCACTGACATCGAGCCATTCGCACTAGCGTGGCTACTTAAAACAGAAGCTGTACGACATCAAGTGTTAAAGCATAACATTGGCATCGCCTATCCTGCGATCGCGGAACAGACATGTGCGGAGCTCGTTCTACCAGTAAGGAAGAAAGATATACATCAATTAGCTGAAGCGGCAGATGCGCTGAAAAGGACTCAGCAAGAGTTTTGGAAAGCGCGAGAGGATATGCTGGGACAAATCGAAGCGCTGGATACAGCCACCTCCATTCCGTCAATCGAGATTCCAGACCTCATCGATGGAAGCGAACCAGGTACCGTCTCCAACCGCACATAAAGGGTTTTGGCTAACATGGTCAGGGTGGGAGCGATTTGGAGGCAGTCCATAGGGCTGTGTGGTCTTAGACACTGACCGGGCAAATGCGAACTCTTCGATCCCACCGGTCCGAAGGAAAAGGCTCACTGCAAAGAAGTCCTGAGTGGCAAATTTGCAGCTACTTGTGGGGTAGTAGTTGGTCTTCTGCTGATCTGTCCACGTGTTTGGATCTCCTTTGGGAGGGGTAGTTGTGCTATGAATGAGACGGGCATATCTGGTGTCAGTACCCCAGAGAGACTTCACTTCCAATCTTCTGCTAATGCCGCCCTTCACTACTTGAAAATCGTAATTGGCATAAAAGCCCAGCGATGCTGCCATGTCCTCCGGCATCCGAACAACCTCGTACCCGCGCTCGTGAAGGTGTTGGACAAGATAGAACTCCGAAAGCCCACTTAGCGCCTTTGCAGCAACACCATACTGATCAATCTCCAGAAACGATTCGGTGCTTATGTGTGCAAGAGCATTCTCAAGGGCCACCCTGTCAGTGTTCCCAAATCCAAGGTAAATTTCACCAAGTGCCAGCCCTTTTGCGGCATCTACAGATACGATGCGACCTTTCGCAATCTCATGCCATCCTGCATCCTCGCTACCGCCAAAACCAGCCGGAACAAATTTGCCGGTGCGTCCCCTCACGAGCGCGCCCGAGTTTTCTGGCGTCAAGTTCACGGCAAATGAACCTCTAAGATGATGGGTACCTGGAGCCATAAAGACCCGCCTATCGACAGAAGCAAGTTCCACGAGCAACGGACAGAGAACAGCAATCAGAGCTTCAGGGGTGGCCCGGTAGCGCCGGGTCAAAAGTTGCATAGCACGGTCAGGCGTGAGAACATCAGGCATTCCGCTCACCAATTCTTCTTTCGAGTTTCTGTATGAAATCTGACAGCGTAATGCCTAGCTTTTCACAAATCAGCCTTAGCTCGATTACGTCGACCCGCCTTTCGCCTCGTTCTAACTTGCTGATGCTAGGCTGATCAAAAGGGAGTTCCTTGCCCAAATCCCTCTGCGTAAGACCAGCATTCTTGCGCATCTCAACCAAGACCTCAAGGAAGGCCGCATAGTCAGCGGTATAGATGCTCTTCTGCACCGTAATTAGAATGTATTCAAAGATGGAATATTCCAAGATGGAATACGGCGGTTGTCCAGGCTCTCAGGCGGTGGAAGAACCAGAATCGGTGCTCCCCGGGATCTGAATTCTCGGACAGACCTCGGAGGCTCGTCAAATTCAATTAGTGCAAGCAGGTAAGGTCTTGTATCAAGCACAACTTGCCATCCCCCAAAGCGGTTACAAGGGATGAGTTCCCGTATACACTCATGTCGCAAGGGAAATTCTCAGTTACTAAGATATTGCGTTCTCACTTGATACAGAAGCATAAAGCGAGAACAGAATGGAATAGCGGTAGCCCAGCAGTTTCGCCGCGTCCTTGGCGAAATAGGTGACGATGAAGCCTGCGCCGGCGCGGCGGATGCTCGTGAGCGTCTCCAGCGTGGCGCGGTCGCGTTCCAGCCAGCCCCGCTCGAAGGCGGCCATCAGCATGGAGTACTCGCCGGAGACCATGTAGGCGCCGATGGGCACGTCGAAGCGCTCGCGGGCGGCGCGGATGAGGTCGAGGTAGGGGAGGGAAGGCTTCATCAGAATCATATCCGCGCCCTCTTCGAGATCGAGCTCGATTTCGCGCATGGCCTCGCGGGCATTGGCCCCGTCCATCTGGTAGGTTTTGCGGTCGCCGAACTGAGGGGCCGAATCAGCGGCCTCGCGGAAAGGGCCGTAAAAGGCCGAGGCCATTTTCGAGGCGTAGCTGAGGATCGGCGTCTGGGCCAGCCCTTCCCGGTCAAGGGCGGCGCGGATGGCGGCTACGCGGCCGTCCATCATGTCGCTGGGGGCGACCACGTCGGCGCCGGCGCGGGCCAGGCTGACCGAGGTGCGCGCCAGCAGATCCAGCGTGGGATCGTTGTCCACTTCAAATTCTGAGCCGGTCTGGACGACCACGCCGCAGTGGCCGTGGCTGGTATATTCGCAGAGGCAGACGTCAGCCATGAGGACGAGTTTGGAAGCGGCAGAAGACTGCTTGATGGCCCGCAGACCGCGCTGGACAATGCCGTTTTCTTCCCAGGCGCCGGTGGCCTGCTCGTCCTTTGTCTCGGGCAGGCCGAAAAGAAGCAGGCCGCCGATGCCGAGGCTCGCAGCCTCCTCGGCTTCGCGTACCGCCTCGTCGGTGGAGAGGTTGAAGACGCCGGGCATGGAACTTACCGGGTCGCGAACGCCCTCGCCGGGACAGAGGAAGAGAGGATAGATCAGGTCGCCGGGCTCGAGCGCGGTCTCGCGCACCAGGTCCCGCAGGGATTCAGTGCGCCGCAGCCGGCGCATGCGCGTCTGAGGGAAACTCATGGCATGATTGTAATGCCGGACACATGAAACTATCGGGTTTAGATGGTGATCTAACAGGAAGCGGCCGAGTTCTCCAGGCGGCGTAAGGGGTCTTTCCCAATGGCACTAAGAAAATGGCTTGAAAGTCTCAACAAATTGGCAACTCCCCAGATTTCGCGGGCTGAGAGGCTGACCCCATCCTGGCTCGCGGTGCAGCCGGGGGATGGGGTCCGGCTGCGAGTTCCCGTCAAAGACATCAGCACAACCGGAGTCTACCTGCTGACGGACAAGCGATGGGCGTGGGGTCAGGTGTTCTCTCTCGAGTTGCTGGGCGAGGGTTTGGGGAAAGAGGTCGATCCGGAGTTGCATGTGACCGTCGAAGCCACGGTGGCTCGGTACGGCGACGATGGCGTCGGCTTTTCATTCGTTCTGCCGGAAAGACTCGATCCGAATCTCTGGGAGACTTTGATTCGCAGCGCCTTTCTTTCGGCAGACTACAAAAACATTGTGTTCGCCTTCCGGTTGTTGAGGGGCGTTTTGTTTCTTTGCCGGCTATGCCCTTCCTCACCCCAGAGCGCCATCGCCGTTCTAGGAGGCGAGCTGGATGGCGCCAGAACCCAGGTGGCCACCGAAATTGCAGAAAGGGCGGAAAAACTCCTCAGCCTCAATGGCAACGCGCGGAACTTGCTGGCCCACCCCGGGCTTGTGGCGCGCATTCTTCGTGAAGGGTCATGGGCGCTGGATGAAGCTATTCTGGATTTGTGGGTAGGACTTCTTGCGGCCTCCTGCGACGCGGACGGAGGGGACGATTCCAACAAGGTCTATGTTGACCTGTTGGTGAACGTGACAGCGACTCAGGCGCGCATACTGATTGCCGGGTGCACAAAAGCCAGGGAGCGGCTCGGTCGGGATATAGATGCCCCGTTGCCCACGATCCTCGCCACTCCGGAAGAGATGATTCAAATCACAGGTCTGGTGGACATAACCAGGATTGCCACAGATATGGCCTACCTGTTTCAAAACGGTTTGATGAGAGATCTCTTCCATATTTCGACTTATAACCCCACGGAGAACTTTCAAATTACGCCATCCGCAATGGGCATGAAGCTTTTCCTGACCTGCTCGGCCCCCCTCGGCGCAACCCGTTTCTCGGTGGAAGGGAAACAGCCGGCAAAAAGCTGAAGGCCATACTCAACCAGTAGGCTGTCTCGTCTGCAACAAAGAGGCCCGATAGCTGGGACTGCATTCAAAGCTGCTCGTAAAGCGCGGAGTTGCGGCTGCCGAGCAGGATGATGAGCGTTGCAATGCCCAGCGCGGTTCCCAGCGGGAAACGGATGAGCGCAAGAATGCCCGCGACGATGGCGATGATGCGGCCCCACTGCGCGCGCTCGAGCAGGCCCCACCCGGCGACTGCGGCCAGGATGGCGCGGATCGCGATCACGATCCAGGCGAAGTGCACGATGGCCGGAAGAACCCATGCGGGAGGAGCGGAACCGCCCATCCAGGAGCCAAAGCCGCCGGAGAGGAATGTGTGCAGGAAGGCCAGGCCGGCAAATCCGGCCAATACAGAGAGAGCCGCATAGACGAACCACAGAACGCCAAGGACCCTGACCTTGCCGGCGTAGTTTCTGACCAGCAGGTCGAAACCTGGAATCGGCGGTGCGCCTGGAACCGGCGGGACTGCCGGGCTCACCTGCGCCGCCGGAGTTGCCGGTTTCCCGCAACGGGGACAAAAGCTCTGTCCTGCCTCCAGCAGCTGTCCGCATCCTGAGCAAAACATAAAGCAACCTCCACGGGTGCACAGAGTTTCTACGCAATTGTTCCGCATCCGGTTCCGGAAGGAAAGGAAAAAGAGCTGAGGGACAAGGGACACCAGGGAACAGAAGTGAGGCGAAGCGAGGGAATAAAGAGACAAGCAACCTTGGGCACAAAAAGGGGACCGTCTTCATCCGATCCCCTTTTCCATTCAACCTGATCTCTGAAACCTGGCCCCTGATCCCTGTCTTTAGAAGTGGTAGGCAACACCGACCACGGGGTCGTAGATATTGAACGGATACCACTTGTTAGTGTTGAATGCGGGGTTGCTGAACGTGGGAACTTTTGTGACCCAGCCGCGGTACTCGGCGCGAATGTCAAAACTGGGGCTGATTTCGTAGGCGATGCCCGCGCCGAAGATTCCGCCGATCTCGATCTGCCGCTTGACATCGAGGCTCTGCAGGCCGGTATTCACGATAGGCGTGAATACGAATGCTCCCGGTCCCAGCTCGACAAAGGGATTGAAATTCTTGTAGACGAATGACTTCACGATGCCGCCCGAGATCTCCATAGTGCGGACGGGAATGTCGTACCGATTGGGCGGAGCATAGAAGTTCATCTTGTTCCGGTAGGTAATGCCGTAGTTGCCTTCCAGGGCGACTGTGGGTGTAAGCATGAAACGGTAGCTGAGCAATGCGCCATAAGCGGTCGTGGAATGGACCTGCACAGTGGTGGAGGAGGCGATGAACGGCTCGATGAGGGCTGTGCCGCTGAGGCTGATGTCCTGGCGGCTCTCCTGGGCGCGGCCCGCGGACCCACATACGGCCAGCAGGAATGCTATAAAGGCGATCTTTTTCATTCGGTCTTGATCCCTCGCGACTGCCGAGCCCCGCGAGGCCGGCAACGAACATGTCGATTGCAGGGCGGCGGACAGGTCCGGACCCCGCTTTGAGCATTGTAAATGGCCGGGCCGGGTCTGTGGACGGATGTCAGTTCAAGTAAATAACTTCTCGGGGCTGAATGCGTTTTGCAGAGTGCGTAATTAGGACCGGGCGCCGGCAAAAGAGGTGATCGATGGCAGACCGCTATGGATTCGGAGTCATCTGACCGGTGGCCGCGGTTGGAGAGGCATCAACGGCCGGAGCCTGAAGCGTGTGAGCGGCGGTCTTGCGCGGCGCGGAGGGTCTGGTTGGGCACAATGCCGAGGACGAGCGTGGCGGCCACAGCCAGCAGCAGGGCCGCGCCGATGGCGATGCCAACCTGCGGGGCGGGGACGGCAGGCCTCTCTTGATCGCCGGGTCGCTGGGTGGCGGCAAAAGCCAGGCGCAGGTAATAGGCCGCGGCCAGTCCGGAGTTGAGAAGGCCAATGATCGCCAATGCGATGGCGCCTCCATCGACGGCGGCCGAGAAGGAATAGAACTTGCCGAAGAAGCCGCCCGTAAAGGGAATGCCTACCAGCGAGACAAGGAAGAAGAGAAGCAAGCTGCCGAGAAGCGGCGAGCGGAAGATGAGGCCGCGGTAGTCGCTGATGAGAGGAAACTCGTCATCGTATCCGCCGGCGAGGGTGATGACGGCGAAGATGCCGACATTCATAGCCGCGTAGGCGGCGGTGTAGAAGGCGGCTGCAGAAATACCGATTGACCCGATGCCGGCGAAGGCGGCCAGCAGGTAGCCGGCATGGGCGATGGAGGAATACGCCAGCATCCGCTTGACGTTCTGCTGGCGGAGCGCCGCGAGATTGCCCACGGTCATGGAGAGAACGGCGACGATCCACAGCAGGGGTTGCCAGAGCGAGCGCAGGGCAGGGAAGATCTCGTAAACAACGCGGAGAAGCAGGGCGAAGGCCGCCGCCTTGGGCGCGGTGGACATCAGCGCCACGACGGGCGAGGGCGCGCCTTCGTAGACGTCGGGGGTCCAGACGTGGAAGGGCGCGGCGGAGATCTTGAAGAGAATGCCGACCAGCATCAGCGCCAGGGCCGCGATCAGGAACAGACGGTTCTGGACCACAGGGACGAGGCGGGCGATCTCGTAGACCTGGGTTGTGCCCGTGGCGCCGAAGGCCAGCGCGATGCCGTAGAGAAGGAATCCCGTGGCGAAGGAGCCAAGCAAAAAGTACTTGATGGCGGCTTCAGGGCTGCGGCCGGTCTGCTTGCGGTAGCCGGCCAGGATGTACGTGGAAATTGAGGAAATCTCGAGAGCGATGAAGACGAGCAGCAGTTCGACGGCCCCGGTGAGCAGGCACATGCCCACGGCGCCGAAGACGACAAGCGCATAGAATTCGCCCTGATGATGGCTGTCTTCGGGCAGCGTATCGAGCGCGATGAGCAGCGCAACGAGAACAATGCCGCAGATGAGGACATGGAAAAAGACCGTGAAGGGGCTGGTTTCAACCGTGCCGTAGAAGCCGGTTCCCGCGGGAAGCGAAAGCTGCCAGAGGCTGGCCCAGAGTGCAAACGTGGTTCCGACGGCGGCGACCCATCCGAGCGGGCGGCGCGGCGAGGCTGGGCGCAGCGAGGCGTCCGTGAGCATAATGGCGACGCCGGTGAGAGTCAGGATCAGCTCCGGGAGGATGCGGAAGATGTCGGGCACTGGAGTCACCGCTGGGCCTCCCTTGGCGATTTCGTTTGCAGCTCGGAGCGCATGGACTCGGCCACTGGCGAGTACAACTGCAAGAGTGGAGTGCGGCTGCACACGGGCTGTCGTGTGCTGTGGCGGATGAACGCCGGACTGAATCGTATTCAGCCAGAGCGAGGGAGCAACGCCGAGAACCAGCATGAGGACAGTGAGCGGCGTGAGGATGGCGAGCTCGCCAAATTCGAGGTCGGCTGCAGGCTTCGAAGCAAGCGAGCGCGCTTTGCTGGCCGTAGAAGATGCGCTGGACAAGCCAGAGCATGTAAGCCGCGCTGAGAATGACGCCGAGCGCTGCGAAAACGGCGGCGCTGCGGCTGACCTGGGTAAAGGTGCTCGACAGGATGAGGAACTCGCCGACAAAGCCCGAGAGCAGCGGCAGGCCGATCATGGCCAGGGCCGTAATCACAAAGCAGCCTGTGGCCTTGGGCATGCGCGCGGCAAGGCCGCCATAAGAGGCGATGAGCGAGGACGCGTAGCGAAGTTCGAGCGCGCCGAGGAGCAGGAACAAAGCTCCTTCGACGACGCTGGCGGAGAGGATCTGGTAAACGGCTCCGGACCAGCCCGTGAAAGTAAGGCCGTAGATGGCCAGAACGATAAGGCTGAAATGGCTGAGGGCGGCGAAGGCCAACAGGCGCCAGAAGTCGCGCTGCACGAGGGCCAGGCAGGCTCCGTAGAGGATGCCGATGACGGCGAGAACAATCAGAAGGGGCGCAAGGTCGCGAGTTTGCACCGGAAAGAGTCCGGCGTGGAAGCGCAGCAGAGAGTAGAGACCGAGCTTGCCGGCGACAACCATGGCGAGCGCGACGGGAGCTTCGGCGTATGTGTCGGAGAGCCAGCCATGAAGCGGGAAAACAGGTACCTTGACGGCGAAGGCGAAAAGGAAAGCGAGCGCCGCCCAGAAGAGCGCGCCGGCGGGGAGCGATGCCGCCGGCGATGCGGTACTGGAGCTCGACGTAGTCGAAGGTTCCGGTGCGCGAGTAGAGCCACAGAATGGCAACCAGCAGCGGCGCGGAGGGGATGAATGTGAAGAGGAAGAACTTGAGTGCGGTTTTGAGCGCCTTGCTTACGGCCGTACATGGCGATCAGGATGGCCATGGGGATGAGCGAGAGTTCCCAGAAGCCGAAGTAGAGCATCAGGTCGAGCGAGACGAAGACGCCGAACATGGCCGTCTGCTGGACGAGGAAAAGGGAATAGAAGGTTTTGCGGCGGGTCTGAATCGCGTTCCAACTGGCGATGACGCCGACCGGCGCGAGCAGTCCGACCAGAACCACGAGCCAGAGGCTGAGCGAGTCGACGCCGACGTGGTAGAAAATTGCTGGATTCTCAATCCAGAGACGGTCGATCTCAAACTGGAAACCGGGCCGGCCGGCGATGAAATGCGCGGGCAGATGGAGAGTGAAGACGAAGGTGGCGAGCGAGGTGACGAGCGCGATCCAGTTGGGAAGTTTGGCGCGGTCGGGCAGAAGAGCGACGAGGACAGCGCCGGCAAGGGGCGCGAGCAGAATCAAAGTGAGCACGAATTGGTTGATTTGGTTCATCGCTCCGCACCGGCCCCTTTCAAAATGATGTGCAGCGATGCCGCCCAGTCCCCGTGCCACGAGATGAGCAGAAACAGCAGAAGAACGGCGGCGGCCGCAGCGAGCCAGGCTGCGTAAGAGCGTAGATTGCCCGATTGCCAGCGCTGAAGGATCATGCCGGCGTACGTTGCAACTCCGCCGAGCAGCCACACCGCGCCGCCAAGAATAGCTTTATCGACGACCCAGTCGAGGAAGAACTTCGAAACCGCAAGAAGCGGCCTGACGATGACGGCGCTATAGAATTCGTCGACGTAGAACTTGTTCAGCAGAACTTTGTAAACCCAGGGCGCGGCTGCGGCCCATTGCGCTGCGCGCTTGGGCTTGCGGCGGTAGAATTTGTCGGCTATCAGCCAGCCTTCGAGCGCGACAAGCACGGCTACGATGCTGAGGATGAGCTCAAGATGCGGGATCGAGGACGAAGCTGCATGCTCGCCGACGGAGGGGGCAAGGAAGGCGCTGAATCGCTCGACTCCAATCCAGCCGCCGCCGATCGAGAGCGCGGCGAGAATTAACAGCGGCGCGAGCATGGACCACGGACTCTCGTGCGGATGGACGTCAGGCGAGCGGGATTCGCCGAAGAAGGCCATATACCAGAGGCGGAAGATGTAGAACGACGTGAGCAGAGCCGTTACGAGGCCGACAAACCACAGGATCTCGCCCGTGCGGCCGCTGACGAAGGCGGCGTAGAGAATGGCGTCTTTTGAGAAGAATCCGGCAAAGGGGAAGAAACCGGCGATGGCGAAGACGGCCGCGGTCATCGTCCAGAAGGTGATGGGAATCTTCTTGCGCAGGCCGCCCATTTTGCGCAGGTCCTGCTCTCCGCCCAGGGCGTGAATCACGGAGCCGGCAGCGAGGAAGAGAAGCGCCTTGAAGAAGGCGTGGGTGACGAGGTGGAAGATGGCGGCCGAGTAAGCCGCGACGCCGCAGGCCAGGAACATGTAGCCAAGCTGCGAAATGGTGGAGTAGGCCAGCACGCGCTTGATGTCGTTCTGTACCAGGCCCATGGTGGCGGCGAAGATGGCAGTGGCCGCGCCGACGACGGCAACTACGGCGAGCGCGGCGGGCGCATGATCGAAGAGAAAATGCGTGCGGGCGACGAGGTAAACGCCGGCAGTGACCATAGTGGCCGCGTGGATGAGGGCGGAGACGGGCGTGGGGCCTTCCATGGCGTCGGGCAGCCAGACGTAGAGCGGCAATTGAGCGCTCTTGCCGGCGGCGCCGAAGAGCAGGCAGAGGCAAATGAGCGTGAGCACGCCGCCCTGCCACGCGGGATTGGCCGCAAGCTTCGTGGCGATTTCGCTGAAGGTGAGTGTCCCAAAGTTGGACAGCAATAAGAAAATTCCAATGAGAAAGCCGAAGTCGCCGATGCGGTTGACGATGAAGGCCTTTTTGCCGGCGTTGGCGGCCGAGTCGCTCTGGAACCAGAAGCCGATGAGCAGGTAAGAGGCCAGGCCCACGCCTTCCCAGCCGACGAAGAGCAGCAGCGCGTTGCCGGCCAGCACCAGCGTAGTCATGAAGAAGAGAAAGAGATTGAGAAAGCTGAAGTAGCGCGCGTAGCCGGGATCGTCGCGCATGTAGCCGACGGAGTAGACGTGGATGAGAAAGCCAACGCCGGTGACCACCAGCAGCATGACGAGCGAGAGCTGATCGAGGACGAAGGAGAAGTCAATCCGCAGCGATCCGACGGCGAGCCAGGGGTGGGGACAGGTTTCCGTGTAGGGCAGATGTGCGGCGCCTGTAAATGCGCGAATGGAGTTCAGCACCAAGCCAAAGGAGACTAGCGGCGCGACGATGCCAATCGCGGTCGTGAGCCGGCGCGGCAGGCGCGAGCCGAGCAGCCCGTTGAGCAGGAAGCCGGCGAACGGCGCGAGCGGGATCAGCCAGAGATGTAGCGTCGCGTTCATAGTTTCATCAGGTCGATGCGATCGACGGACAGTGTGGCCCGTGCTCGGTAGACTGCAATGATGATGGCCAGTCCGACAGCGGCTTCGGCGGCGGCGACCATCATGACGAAGAAGACGAAGATCTGCCCTTTGACCGCGTGCCACTGGCAGGCGAAAGTGACAAAGGAGAGATTGACGGCGTTGAGCATGAGCTCGATGGACAGGAAGACGGTGATGAGGTTGCGCTTGATGAGGAATCCGACGACGCCGAGCGCGAAGAGAACGGCGCTAAGCAGCAGATAGGCCGATAAGGGAACGCCCTGCGAGAGTGCGGAGCTCATTGAGATGTCTCGCTTTCTCCCGAGCCGCGGCGGGCCAGCGCGACGGCGCCGAGAATGGCGATCAGGATCAGGACCGAAGTGACTTCGAAGGGGAGCAGGAGTTCGCGGAAGAGAACGCGGCTCAAGTCTTCCGTCGTGGTCACGCCCTGCTGAATGCCGTTGGCCGTGAGGCCCTGGGCGCGAAGGATGACGGAGGCGAGCACGGCAAGGATCACAACCACTGCCGGGAAGCCGATGGCGCGGGCCGCGCGGGAGCCGCGCGTATGCTCTTCGCGGCCCGCATTGAGCAGCATGATGACGAAGGTGAACAGCACCATGATGGCGCCGGAGTAGACGATGACCTGCGCCGCGGCCAGGAACTCTGCCCCCAGCAGCAGATAGAGCACAGCCAGCGAAGTCATCACCACAATCAGCGAGAGAGCGCCGTTGATGGGATGGCTCTGCACCAGGAGATTGACGGCTCCGGCGATCGAGAAGGCGGCGAAAAGGAAGAACAGGGCGAGGTACATTTTTCTTTTGCGTTCAGCGGTAGGCCAGCCACAGGCTGGTGCCAACAATGTTAAGGATGGCCAGCGGCAGCAGAACGCGCCATCCGAAGCTCATGAGCTGATCGTAGCGGAAGCGGGGCAGCGTGCCGCGCACCCAGACGTAAAGACAGAGGAAGAAGAAGACCTTGATCATGAACCAGAAGAGGGGAAGCACCGCCTGCGCAAAGACGTTATGGATCGTGGGCAGCCAATGCCAGTTTGCGAAGGGGCTGGTCCAGCCGCCGAAAAAAAGCAGGGTGGCCACGCAGCCAACGTTAATCATGTTGGCATACTCGGCCATAAAGAACATGGCGAACTTCATGGAGCTGTACTCGGTGTGATAGCCGCCGGTGAGCTCGCTTTCAGCCTCGGGCAGATCGAAGGGCGAGCGGTTGGTTTCGGCGAAGGCGGCCATCAGATAGATGAAAAAGGCGAGAAACTGCAACCCGCCAAAGATATTCCATGAGGCGACGCCGTGCGTGGCCTGCTGTTCGACGATCTCGCGTAGATTGAACGAGCCAGCGAGCAGCACAACGCCGACCAGCGACAGGCCGAGGGCAAGTTCGTAGCTGATGAGCTGAGCCGAAGAGCGCAACGAACCAAGCAGCGAATACTTGTTGTTCGACGACCAGCCGGCCAGGGCCACGCCGTAAACGCCAATCGACGTAACGCCGAGGATGACCAGCAGGCCGATGTTCACGTTCGAGACCTGAAACAGATCGAAGCCCTTTGGGCCGAAGCCGGGCGCGCCGAAGGGAATCACGCCGATGGAAATGAGCGCGCTGCTCAGCGCGATGATGGGCGCGAGAAGATAGAGCGGCTTGTAGACGCCGGAGGGGATCAGGTCCTCCTTGAGGAAGGACTTGGCGCCGTCGACCAGCGGCTGCAACAGGCCAAAGTGCCCCACGCGCGAGGGGCCCCAGCGGTTCTGGATGCGGCCGACGAGCTTGCGCTCAAGCAGCACCGTGTAAGCCACGGCCATGAGCAGCAGCACCGTAACCACGGCGACCTTGACGATGCTCCAGAGGATGAATTCCAGTAGCGTCACGTGCGATTTGCCTTACTTCAAGATTTCGTGGGCCTGGTGCTGTTCGAGTTCGCGGAGCGCGTGGCTGTAACGGCCCAGCGTTCCCGAGGTGAAGAGTGTATCGTGCGCGGGCGTGATCAGCTCGGGGCCGGCAAGGGCCGTGAGCGGGACGAATTCTGAGGCTGGCGCGACATGGACATCGTTGCCGGCAAGAAGGTTGAAGCGGTCGACAGAAAGAATGGGGGAGTAGCCGGGAACCAGACGGGCGATCTCATCGAGCGCGGCAAGCGGATCGAAGGGGCTGAGGCGAGGCTCAAGGCCCTGGGCAGCGAGCCAGACATCGTGCTGGTCGGCTTCGCCGGCCTGCGCGCCGCGGGACTGGCCGAGATCGGCGGTGACGCTGGATTTGCCGAAGGGGACGAGAGATTTCACATCGGCGCCCATGGCTTCAGCCAGGCGCACGATGATCTCAAAGCTGGGTTTGACTCCGGCTACGTCGGCTGCCTTGCGGAGCATTTGCACGTCGCCGTAGGTGTTGGTCGCGGTGCCGGAGCACTCGTAGAGGCTCGCCGCCGGGAAGACGACGTCGGCGCGGGCGGCGGTTGCCGTGAGGAAAAGGTCCGAAACGATCAGGAAAGTGTTTTTGAGGGCTTCGGGATTCACTCCGGGGTGCGAAAGAGGGTCGGCGCCGACTATGAGCAGCGCGCCAAGCGCGCCGGCGCCGGCGAGCATCTGCGGCAGCGTCTTGCCGGGCTCCGAAGGGAGGTTGGTGTATTCCGAAAAAGCTCCGGGCCGGGTGACCGGAAGATAGCCGGGCAGCAGGTCAGGAAAGAGGCCCATGTCGGCTGCGCCCCGTGAGTTTACGTAGTCCCCGATCACGGCGAAGCGAACTGAATCCGGACTGGGGCCGCGATTGAGACCCCAGGAGACAAGGTTTTCGAGGTCTGAACCGCGAACTTCCGAGGCGATGAGGACGACAAGGGATTCTTCCCGGGCGATGGCCTTGGCGAAGTCGGATTCCCCGGAGGCGATGAATGCGGCGAGGTTGTTGTATTCGCCGGACGGGATGACCTGCGTGGTCCTGGCCTGGCGGTCGAGCTTGATGGGCCGGTGATTGGCGATGTAGAGGCGCGCACGGTTGAGGCGTACGTTGGTGCGCACGAGCCAGGCCAGCAGGGGATGCTCTTCGGTGGGATTGCCGCCAACGAGCAAGATGGCCGGGGCCGAGGCGATCTCGCGCAGACCGGCGGCTTTGCCGGCGTGGCCGGCAAGGGCGCGGGCGAAGGCCGGGTAATCGGCGGTGCGCTCGTGGTCGATGTTGTTCGTCTGCAGGATGGTGCGGGCAAACTTCTGGAGAAGATAGTTTTCCTCGTTGGTCGAGCGGTTGGAGCCGATGACGCCTACGCCCGATCCGCCGCGGGAGTCGCGAACGGCTTTCAGCTTTTCCGCGGCGAAGCGGATGGCGCGCTCCCACGTGGCCGGTTCGAGATTGCCTTCGTTGCGGATAAGCGGCTGCGTCAGGCGCTCGCCGCTGTGAACGAAGTCAAAGCCGAAGCGGCCCTTGGCACAGAGGAAGTCATTGTTGATGCCGCTCCTGTCGCGGTTGTCGGCGCGAATGATCTCGGCCCCCTCCGCAAATTGGCGCACGCCGAGCGTGACCTTGCAGCCGTCGGCGCAATGGGTACAAACGGTTGAAACGTGGGTCATCTCCCAGGGCCGCGTTTTGTAGCGGTAACTGCCACTGGTGAGCGCACCCACGGGGCAGATGTCGATGCACATGCCGCACTGCTCGCAGTCGAGCCGTCCATCGCGGTTGGGAATGATGGCTGAGCTCGCGCCGCGGCCGTCGACGCCGAGCGCCCACACGTCCATGCCTTCGCCGCAGACGCGGGTGCAGCGGTAACAGAGGATGCAGCGCGGCCGGTCATAGTAGACGGCCGGGGACCACTGCTGCTCGTCGCGATGGCTCTTGGCCTCGGCGTAGAGGCTTTCGCCGGCGCCGTATTTGAAGGTCATGTCCTGCAGTTCACATTCGCCGCCGGCATCGCAAACGGGGCAGTCGAGCGGATGGTTGCCAAGCAGCAGTTCGAGCGTGGCCTTGCGCGCCTGCTGGACCTCGGGCGTGTCGGTGTAAAACACCTGGCCTTCGGCGACGATGGTGGTGCAGGCGGTCTGCAGCTTGGGAACCTTTTCCTGCCGGACGACGCACATGCGGCAGGCAGCCTGCAATGAAAGGCCGGGATAGTAGCAGAAGGCAGGAATCTCGATGCCGGCCTTGCGGCATGCGTCGATCAGCAGCGTCCCGGCCGCAGCGGTGAGCTTCTTTCCATCGACAGTGAAGGTTACGTCGGGCATCTTCTCTTGTTGGCTGTCCCTCAGGGGCTAAAGCCCCAAATCAGTTGACTGCCGGATGTACGGGCTGAAGCCCGTACCCTTCAAACGATTCTCCGGTGCTCTTCGGCACGACTGAAGTCGTGCCCTTTCAAAACTCTTCCGGGCCTGAAGGCCCTCTCCTTATGTTGCGCGGGATTCAGGGGCCTGAAGGCCCCTGCTCCCTCCGTCACTTCTTCCGGACCCATGCTGATTCTTCACACAACGGCGACGCTCCCTCCGTTACACAATTGTCACCTGCGGCACGCCCTCTTTCGCATACGGGCAGGGCTTGCTGTTCAGGTGATCCTCGAATTCCTTGCGGAATTTCTTGACGAAGGCGATCGTCGGCATCGCGGCCGCGTCGCCCAGTGGGCAGAAGGTGCGGCCCAGAATGTTCTCGGCAATGTAATGGATATTGTCGATGTCTTTGGCTTCGCCGAAGCCGGCGTGAAGCCGGGTGATGGATTTTTTGAGCCAGTCTGTGCCTTCGCGGCAGGGAATGCACCAACCGCAGCTTTCGTGCGCGTAAAAGCTGATGGTGCGCAGTGCGAATTCGACCATGCAGGTCTGGTCGTCGATAACAATGACGCCGGCCGAGCCGAGCATCGAGCCGGCCTTGGCCATCTGGTCGAAGTCCAGGCCGACGTCGATCTCCTCTGGCAGCAGAACCGGAGTGGAGGAACCGCCGGGGACGACGGCCTTCAGGGCGCGGCCGCCGCGGATGCCGCCCGCCACCTCGTAAATCAACTTTTTGAGGTTGTAGCCCATGGGCAACTCGTAGACGCCGGGGCGCTCCACGTGGCCGCTCACGCCGAACAGGCGCGTGCCTCCGTTACGCTGCGTGCCCACGGCGGCGTAGGCAGCGCCGCCCATCGAGATCACGTGCGGAACGGTGGCGATCGTCTCCGCGTTGTTGATGACCGTGGGGCCGCCGTAGAGGCCCACGACTGCAGGGAAGGGCGGCTTGATGCGCGGAATGCCGCGCTTGCCCTCGAGCGACTCCATGAGGGCGGACTCTTCGCCGACCTCGTAGGCGCCTGCGCCGGTTTGGGTAATGATGTCGAAATCGGACTGGGAGCCGAAGATGCTTTTGCCGAGAAAGCCGCGCTCGTAGGCCTCGGCTACGGCGCGCTCCATGATTTCGAGCAGGTAGCGGTACTCGCCGCGCAGGTAGATGAAGCCGGTTTTTGCGCCGATGGCCAAGCCGGCAATGATCGTGCCCTCGATGATGGCGTGAGGATCGTGGAGGAAGATGAGGTGATCTTTGCAGGTGCCGGGCTCGCTTTCGTCGCCATTCACCAGAACGTACTTGGGCCTGGCCGACTGCTTGGGGACAAAGGACCACTTCATCCCGGCCGGAAAGCCCGCACCCCCGCGGCCGCGCAGGTTCGAGACTTTCATCTCCTCGACGATCCAGTCGGGGCCCTTCTCGAGGCACTTCCGGACGGACTCGTAGCCGCCCAGTTCCAGGTAGCGGTCAATCTCGGCCGCGCCCTGGCCGAAGCGGCGGGAGACGACCTTGACCTCGTCAGGATGGGAGACAAGCCTGGGCATCAGCGGCTCCCTTCCGTCTGGGAGGAGGGCGTGGGTTCCCCGGTCCCCAACTGCGAGGGACCGGGGGCACCCGACTGTGTACCCGACTGTGTTTCTGCGGATTGGCGAGCCCTGGCGCGATATTCGTCGAGGAGCCCGGGAACGAGGTCGGGCGTGAGCTCGTCGTGGAAGTCGTAATTGATCTGGATGGCCGGCGCCCACGAGCAGGCGCCGATGCACTCGACCTCTTCCAGGGAAAAGAGGCCGTCGGCGGTGACGCCTTTGTGGCTGACGCTGAGCTCCTGCTGGAAGCGGTCGAAGATCTCGTTGCCGCCGCGGAGCAGGCAACTGATGTTGGTGCAGACCTGGACGTTGTAGCGGCCAGTGGGCTTGAAACGGAGCATGGAGTAGTAGCTGGCCACCGAGCGGACATCAAGCTCCGTGATGCCGATGCGCCGGGCGACCTCGGCGATGACCGCGTCGGAAAGGTAGCCGACCTCATCCTGCGCGTAAAGGAGCATGGGGACGAGCGCGGAGCGGCGTACTGGGTAGCGCTGCACAAGGGCATCCAGTCGCGCGGCCAGGCGCGGCGAGAAGACCGGCATGGTTTCCGGGTTGGTGGCCTGCTCCAAAAACGTATCCCTCAGGGGCTAAAGCCCCGCGCTCCTTTACCAACCACTTTCGGCCCGGCTAAAGCCGTGCCCTTATTACAGACCTAAACTTACGTTCTTTCGGCCCGGCTAAAGCCGTGCCCTTATTACAGACCTAAACTTACGTTCTTTCGGCCCGGCTAAAGCCGTTCCCTTATTACAGAGCCTACCTTGCCACCGGCCTCCGTTCCCCTTAGTCCCTTAGTCCCTCAGTCCCTTCTTCATCTGTCAATCTCCCCCAGCACAATGTCGATGGAGCCGACGACGGCGACAACGTCGGCGATCATCCGGCCTTTGCACATGGTTTCCAGAGCCTGCAGCATGGGGAAGGTCGGGTAGCGCATGTGGACGCGGTAGGGCTTGGCGGTACCGTCTGAAACGATGTGATAGCCCATCAACCCGTGTCCGCATTCGATGCCCTGGTAAACCTCACCCGCTGGTACAGCAAAGCCTTCCGTCACAATCTTAAAGTGATGGATGAGGGCTTCCATCTGGGTCTTCATCTTCTCGCGGTCCGGCAAGACGACCTTGGGAGCGTCGGCTTTGACTGGCCCCTCAGGCATGCCATCCAGAGCCTGCTGGATGATCTTGACACTCTCGCGCATCTCGATCATGCGCACCTGGTAGCGAGCCCAGCAGTCGCCCTCGAGGGCTGTGGGAATGTGGAAATCGAAGTTCTCATAGCCGCAATAGGGCATGTCGCGGCGGGCGTCGAAATCGATGCCGGAGGCGCGTGCAACTGGACCGGTGCATCCAAATGCAATTGCATCTTCACCAGACAGATAGCCTACACCCTTCAAGCGATTGATGAAGATTGGATTGCCAGTGAGCAGGGCTTCGTACTCGTCGATGCGGGAAGGAAAACCTCGCAGAAATTCCTGCACGCGACTGTGGAAATCGAGGGGTGCCTCCATGGCGAGGCCGCCGATGCGGATGTAGCTGGTCATCATCCGCTGGCCTGAGAGTGCCTCGAAGAGGCGCAGAATCTCCTCTCGGTCGCGGAATGTGTAAAGCACCATGGTGACTGCGCCGAGGTCCATCGCGTGCGTGCCGAGCCAGATCAGGTGGGAATTCAGGCGGCTGAGTTCAGCCAGTAGCACGCGCATCCAAGTGGCCTTTGGTGGCACATCAAGATCGAGAAGCTTTTCCACAGCAAGGGCATAGCAGAGATTGTTCGAGAGGGGGTCGAGGTAATTTACGCGGTCGGTAAGCGGAACCACCTGGTGGTAAAACTTGGCCTCGCAGGTCTTCTCAATGCCGGTGTGCAGGTAGCCGATCTCGGGATAGAGGCGAACGATGATCTCGCCGTCGATCTCAAGCACCAGCCGCAGGACGCCGTGAGTGGACGGGTGCTGCGGGCCCAGATTGAGGACCATGTGCCGGTCGCTGGCGCCCTCGGCAGCGGGAGCGGCGAGAATGGGAGTTCCTGGAGAGGTCGCCATTATCGATAACCCTCCACCGGGTAATCCTTGCGAAGGGGATGGCCCTCCCAGTCATCGGGCATCAGGATGCGGCGCAGGTTGGGATGGCCCTGGAAACGGATTCCGAACAGATCGAAAACTTCGCGCTCATAGTAGTTAGCCCCCGGCCAAAGGCTCGTAATGGATTCGACCGACGGATTCGCCTCATCGACGAAGACGCGGAGGCGAATGCGCTCTTTGCGCGCCAGCGACAGCAGATGATAGCTCAACTGGAAACGCGGCGAAGCGGGGACCCAGTCGACGGCGGTCATGTCTTCAAAGAAGTTGTAACCGGCATGCCGCAGGGCAGAGGCCGCGGCTACCAGGCGGCTAGGGTCGACGGTGAGGGTCAGCTCATTGCGATCGAAAATCGCGGCGGAGAGAGCCTCGGGTCCGAGGCCGGCGATCGCCTTCAGAGCCGGGTGCTCAGCCATTGCTTCGAGGATTTGAGAAGGACCGGGTTGCTTGGCAGTCGAGCTCATCCTTATAGGTCCGCCTTGTCCTGGCTCCAGTTGAGGATTCCTTTGCGCACAATGTAGTAGAGCCCGACGGCGACGAAGCCCAGGTAAACGAGCATCTCCCAGAAGCCGAAGAAACGGGAACCTGTGATGATGGGGAGTTTGCGGTAGATCACGGCCCAAGGCATCATGAAGACCATTTCCACATCGAAGAGGATGAAGAGAACCGCTACCAGGTAAAAGCGGACGCTGAAGCGGCCGCGCGCATCGCCAACCGCCTCGATGCCGCACTCATAGACATCGAGCTTGACCTGGGTATTGCGATGCCTTCCGACAAGCGAGGAGGCCGCAACCATGATCAGGCCGAGCAGGAAAACGGCCAGAACCTGCATCATCAACGGGAAATATTGCCAGTAATAGGGAATCATCGGCGCCCGACCTCGGTAGTGCCGCAAATGTTGTCTTCCGCTTCGCCCGGAAACGGGGCACAAAACCCGGGCGCAGCCATTATTGAGATTAGGTTTTCAGCCTTCTCCCGTCAAGGAGGGCGGCGGCCCGGCTAAGTGCAGGCGGATGAAGGCAGAAGAGAAGCCCGAACGCACGATGAAGTGCGCGCAGCAGAGAGTTGAGAGCGATCGAGAGAGGCGGTTCGCCAGGTTCTCAGCCCGCTGCAATTTGCCGGGAGACATTTTCAGTGAAAGGGCTGAATGCCAGCCGGATCTGAAAGTTTCGGAGATCAAACCTGCAAGTGCTGCATCGATCAACCGGATGTAGTTTTTCCGTTTTGGCACCGGATGCCATCGATGTTCCTGAGCGGGAAGCAAAACCTTAGTCATCTGAAGAAGTTACTTTCTGCGCCGAAGAAATCGTAGAGGATCTTGAAATGGCAGCGATTACATCGCCAAATCTAGTGGCAGCCGGGGAAGCGCTGCCGGTTGCCGCTCTCCAGCCGAGCATACTCCAACGCCGCATCGATCCCGCGGCCGGCCGGGCACTCGAGAAACTGGGTCACGCAATTGAATACCTCACCGATGAGTATGTTTACTCGGGTGGACCTCTGGCCGCTCAGGATCCTCAACTTGAAGCTGTGCAGTTGCTTATGGCCGTCAACCGGGAGATTTATCTCTCCTGTCCTGCTGTGCCATCTCCCATCGAACGCATCCGCGCGTGGCTGCGGAGCCGCGGAGCCTGAGGACGCAGGTCAAGGCCTACTCCCCAAGGCGCACTCCAAAGCCCACTCCAAGTTCGGAATTGCCCCAATTCCTATAGATGATTGCCGGAAGAATTCACTGCCCGAAGATCAGAATGGCGAACAGCACAAGCCAGGCGAATCCCATGGCGTGCCAGAACCACGCTGTGACATCGACAGCGATTTGGCGGTGGTTCACGCGCCGGATGGAACGAAGAGCGACCAGGCAAAACAGCAGTGCAAGGACCCCCAAAACCAGATGGGCGGCATGCAGCCCTGTGATGACGTAAAAGAAGTAGCTGGCAGGCGTTGCGCGACGTCCGAAGGCAAAGCCCTGAGCCGTCAACTGAAACCATGCGGCGCCCTGGCCAAGCAGAAAGAGCAAACCCAGACCAAGTGTGGCGCCAATCCAGGGCAAGGTGCGGCGCACGGCGGGTTTTCCAAGGCCGAACCACTCCTCCAGTGCATCGATCTCGTCGAATATGCGGCGGCGGCCAAGTTCCATGGTCAGCGTGCTCAGAGCGAGCACCGCGGTGTTGAGGAACAGGATAGGGGGCAAGAGTACAGGATGCCAGTCGCCGATCTGGCGAAGGGTGCTCTGGTCCATGCGCGTGCCGGCCTGGCGCGCGTAGAAAAGCGCAACCAGCACAATGAAGAAAATCATGTCGCCGGCCAGGGCGCACCACACAAACGCCCGGACTCGCTGCAGTATTTCGCGAGGGCTGGGTTGCGGACTTTTCCAGTCGTCGTCACCGCCGCCGCCTCCCCCTCCCGTTGGACGCCGGTCCACAGGGGGTCTCCCGCCGAAGCCCGGCTCCTTTCGGCTGGTATCGGTCGGGTGTGGGAGGTAGAGGGAAGGCATAACGGCCACTCACAAATGAGAGTGTTTCAGTCCGGATTTGGATGCACGAGAATTGGCGGGCAATGCGCATGGGGAAACCGAGGAGAGTAGACTGGGCGACCGGACCGCACAGGCCGAGGTCAGCTATTCGTCACCGCCGCTCAAATCGTCAATGCCCCATTGACCCCTTGACCATCTCTACAAAAAGCTTGTGAACGCGGCGATCGCGCGACAGTTCGGGATGGAAGGTGGCAGCCAGGATCGATCCCTGGCGGACCAGGGTGGGAGAGCCCTCGCGGCGCGCCAGAACTTCCACGGAGGGTCCGGTTTCAACGATGCGCGGAGCACGGATGAACACCATTTCGAGCGATCCGCCCTCAAGGGCCGTAGGGGCGACGAGGATCGAGGAATCGATTTGGCGGCCGTAGGCGTTGCGCTCCACCACCGCATCGAGCAGGCCCAGGGAGCGCTGCGCCGGGTGGCGCACCTCGCGGGCCAGAAGGATGGCTCCGGCGCAGGTGCCAAAGACGGGCTTTTGCGCGCAGAATTCGCCGAGCGCCTGAAAAAAGTGGCGCTTCTCGAGGAATTTAAGCATGGTTGTGGACTCGCCGCCGGGCAGAATGAGGCCATCGAGCGGTTGGCCATCGGAGCCGGAGAGCTCCTCAGGCTTGCGGATCTCCGAGGGCTCTGCGCCGCATTCCTTCAGGGCGGCGGCATGGGCTGCATAGTCGCCCTGGATAGCGAGAACGCCGATACGGGGAGTCGTTTGCCGCTCCAATCGCTTCTTCCTTTGCTCTCTTCCGGTCTTTCTTTGCTTTCTTCTATTGATTGTATTGCGTCGCAACTTGTTTGAAATCGAAGACTCTATCCGTGAATTCGGGTAAAGACTCTGTTCCTGCGTTCAGGTAATTGAAATGTTTCCCTGGTGGAGGTAAACTGGCCGCCAGCCAAATCCCATGGAAAGGAAAGCTCAAATGCGCAACTCGGCAGTTGATCGGATGTGCCGCGCCAGAGGCGCGCACCGCATTCCTGCAATCGTTTTCTTCGCTTTTTTTGTACTGGCGTTTTTTAGCGGATTTACAGCGGCATCGGCCCAGGAGGCGAAACAGGACGCCAAAGCGGTGGCCGCGCCCCCGCCGCCGGCGCCATCGCCGGGCAAGGCTCTCGTCTACATCTATCGCACCTACAGGTTCACTGGTTCATCCTCCCATGACCACCTCTCCATCAATGGCGTCTCCTGGGCCTACCTGAAAAGCAGTGAATATGCATGGATGGAGGTCGATCCTGGCAGTGTGTCCGTGACCGGAAACACGGCGACGTACACAGTCGACGTTTTCACGGCGGCCGCCACCGCGGCCCACGACGCCACGAAGAAAGAGAACGAGAGGATCCACTTCGACGCCGAGGCCGGCAAGACGTATTACCTTAAATGGACCTCGGACCCCATGGGCACAGGCGTCAAGGTTACGATGGAGGACCCGGAAAAGGGAGCCAGGGAGTTGAGCAAACTTAAACTCTCCGATCCTGTGAAGCAGCCGGACAATGCGAGCAAGCCGGGCGATGCGAACAAGCCGGACAATGCGACCAAGCCGGGAGATGCGAACAAGCCGGACGATGCGAGCAAGCAGGGGGCGAAGTAGTAGCGCTTCGCATGGCCTGACGGGATTCGAGCTGGAGATTTCCGGGAGTTCGCAACGAAGCATTCAGTCGAGAACGGCCGACGAGTACTGGGTTTTAAAGAGCCTTTTTGTATGCGAATGGATTGAAAACGGGAACATCAAAAATCACAAAATCCTTCACGTTTCGCGTTGCCACAGTGAGCCGATGGGCAAGGGCTGTGGCAGCAATCATCGCATCCGCGGACAAAGCATCCTGCTTGTGAACCATGAGGCGAGCCCAATCCCGAAACATCGAGCCGTCCATCGGCAGCACAGCAAAAGTGGCGAGGATGTGGTCGATCCATCTCTCCAATTCGAGCGCTTTTGCCGGGTTCTGAGGGCGAGTGTTTTCAGCGCCCCCCTGAAGTTCAGCAATCGCTACCGCCGGAATTCGGATGTTCTCGGCAGAGAGGCTCTCGAGCCATGCCGAGACAGCACCATGAGGCCTCAGCTTTCGCATTTCGGAGATCACATTCGTGTCGAGCAGATAGATCAATGATGCCCCTCGTCTTCAAAGTGCACGGGCCGCAGCTTCAGTACCGGACGACGTGATGGCAGAGGAATATCGTGTGGCCCGTCGGGGTCAAGGAGAACATCTTTGATGGAGGGGCGTGTCTGTGCGTTGAGGCGCTTCCACTCGTCAATCGGCACCAGAACGGCTGCTTCCACGCCGCGGCGGCTCACAATCTGCGGGCCATCCTTGAGCGTTGCGTCGAGCAACTCGCTGAAGCGTGCCTTCGCGTCGTAAACCTGCCAGACCATGGTTGGCTCCTGATATAGTCATAGCACTAGTCATATGACTATATCAAGGCGCCTCTTTCTAGAGCGAGAATCTGTGCCGCGAAAGCTCGTGCGAGCGACTAGCGAGCGTCTGCCTTAATGGCAAATTACCAGCCGCGAGTTTGCAACTGGTCCTTCTCTTCAATGCCGGCGGCGGCCAGGCCCTTCATGGTTCCGGTCACCTGCTCCGAGACCTCGGCCAGAATCTTCGGGTCGTTGTAGTGCGTGGTGGCCATCACGATCGCCTTGGCGCGGGACATGGCCTCTTCGCGCTCCTTCGGATCGTTCTCCACGTCGAGCGGCGTGGCGCGTTCCTTCATGAAGATTCCGGAGCCGACGAAGACGGCCTCAGCGCCCAGTTGCATCATGAGGGCGGCGTCAGCCGGTGTGGCGATGCCCCCGGCCGAGAAGTTGGGAACGGGAAGCTTTCCCGCCTTTGCAACCATTCTGACCAGCTCGTACGGGGCCTGCAAATCCTTGGCGGCGGCGTAGAGCTCCTGGTCGGTGAGCACGGTGAGCTGCCGCATTTCGAGAGTGATCTTGCGCATGTGCTGGACGGCGTGCACAACGTCGCCGGTGCCTGCCTCGCCTTTTGTCCGGATCATGGCCGCGCCCTCGGCGATGCGCCTGAGGGCCTCGCCCAGGTTGCGCGCCCCGCAGACAAAAGGCGTCGAGAAGGCGTGCTTGTCGATGTGGTGGGCTTCGTCGGCCGGAGTCAGCACTTCGCTTTCGTCGATGAAGTCGACGCCGATCGCCTCGAGGATCTGGGCCTCGGCAAAGTGGCCGATGCGGGCCTTGGCCATTACCGGGATGGAAACAGCCTGCATGATCTGCTTGATCAGAGCGGGCCGCGCCATGCGCGCCACGCCGCCCTCGGCCCGGATCATGGCCGGAACCCGTTCGAGAGCCATCACCGAGGCGGCGCCGGATTCTTCGGCGATCCGTGCCTGCTCGACGCTCATCACGTCCATGATGACGCCGCCTTTGAGCATTTCGGCCAGGCCCACCTTGAGGCGAAGGGTGGTCATGGGAACCATGTCTTTTTCATTGCTTTCCGGCATTCTCTCCAACCTCTGTACCAGCCATCGGGCATAGGCTCCGGGCTTGCACGGCGAATCGAATTCGCCTTCTACAAGTGTAGCAGCGATGAACCTTCCAAAGCGGCGGTGTGTTTCTGACCGCGTGGGGAAGGCTGGGCGCCAGAGCCGGCTCAATTCTAAGAATCCACTCATCTAAGTGATCCATTTCCGGTCACATTTCTGCAACCTTTCCGAGCGTATGGCGAGCACACCCACAGTGTCTGCGCAGCCGGTGAGGCTGGCGAGCGAACAGGTGCCGGTTGCTGCGAGCAACCCTGCCGACGAGCAGGCTCTGATTCCGTCGCCCGCTGGCAGACCGGCAGAGGGCGAGCCCGCAGCCTGGAGCGGCGCGGTAGCGCATCTGCCTGTGGAACTGGATGTGACTGTGCCGGTTCGGCAGTTCCGGGTTCGCAATCTGCTCGATCTCGAGCCCGGCCAGGTGATCGAGTCGCAGTGGGGCTACAGCGAGGATGTGCCCCTGGGATCGGTTGAGGTGCAATTGGCCTGGTCGGAGTTCGAGGTGGTCGATACCCGGCTGGCGGTCCGGATCACCAGGCTTTATTAAGGCAGGCAAACTTTCGTGCAAGAGCGTTGGCGTAGGCAGGCGGAACGGAGTGGCTGATGATTGGATGGAACAGGGCTCGGGAGACCAAGCCCATCATCGGGGGCCTGGCCGGATGGCTGGCGGCGCTCGTGACCGAAAGGCGGCGTCCGGCGCATCGGCTCGAGCTTCTCGAACGCATCACGCTGGCGCCACGGCAGTCTCTCGCTTTGATCGAGGCCGAGGGGCGGCGTCTGCTGGTGGCCACGTCGGCCGAGGGCTCTCCGGTTTTCTACAACCTCGATGGATTTGGAAATCTTGATGGGCTTGGAAATCTTGAGGGGCTTCGTGCCACAGGAAATCCTGACGGGTCCGGACAACTTGACGGGCCCGGAAACCGCGGCATAGGTCCTCAATCCGGCGCCGGGCCGCGCAGCCAGCGGAGGGTCTCGTGGTAGCTCTCGTGGCGGCGAAGACGGCTGCGGCAGCCACGACCTCGCTCATTCCGGATCTGAACGCGAAACTGCATCCCTCCGACTCGACGCCCTGGACGATTCTTCTTGTTCTGACGCTGATCACGCTTCTGCCCGCGATCCTGATGGCGATGACCCCGCTGGTGCGGCTGCTGACCGTCTTCCATTTCCTGCGCCAGGCGCTGGGAACGCAGACGGCGCCCTCCAACCCCACGCTGATGGGGCTGGCCTTGATGATGACCTGGTTTCTGATGACGCCGGTTCTCAACCAGGTCGATCAGCAGGCCGTCGAGCCCTATCGCAACGGCCAGATTACAGGCATGGAGGCGATCGACCGCGGCTCCCAGCCGGTCAAGCTTTTTCTGCTGAAGTATGCGCGTGAGAAAGACCTTGCGCTGTTTACCGCGGCAGGCCAGATTGCACGGCCCGCCGCCGCCGCCGATCTTCCCATGCGCGTGGTGGTTCCGGCCTACATTCTTTCCGAGCTGAAGGCCGGCTTCGCGATCGGCGCGGTGCTGTTTCTTCCCTTTCTGCTGATCGACATGGTCACGGCTTCCATCACCACCTCGATCGGCATGTACCAACTGCCGCCGGTTGTGGTTTCGACTCCGTTGAAGATTCTGCTTTTCGTCATGGTCGACGGCTGGAATCTGCTGGCCAGCTCGCTGCTGAAGAGCTTTTAAGAACGCGATTAGCCATTAGCTCTTAGCTGTTTGGGGGCGCGAGAACAAAGAACCGGGACTAGGGACTAAGGGCTGAAAGCTGAAAGCTGAAAGCTAGGAAAGGAACTCCGTGACGCCCGATATGGTTTCCGAGCTGCTGCGCCAGCTGATGAAGGAGGCGATGGTCCTGGCCGCGCCGCTGCTCATCGCCACCGTGGCACTGAGCTTTGTGCTGAGCCTTGCGCAGACTTTGACCAGCCTGCAGGACCAGTCGCTGACCACGGTGCCGCGGCTGATTGCCGTGGCCGTAATCCTGCTGGCAGCCATGCCGTGGTTTCTGGAACGGATGGCGGTCTACACGCGCGTGTTAATGGCGGACTTTCATCGTTACCTGGGGTGAAAAGGCCGAGGGACTAGGGAATAGGGAATAGGGAATAGGAAGCAAGATTCGGAAGTGGTGCAGTCGATGACCGATTGGGGCAGTTTTCTGTGCGCGATGACGCTGGCGCTGGTGAGAGTCAGCGGCATGGTGGCCTTTGCCCCGTTTTTCTCCTCGAGCTCGCTGCCCATGCGCACAAAGGCCGTCTTTGCGGGCGCAGTTGCCTTTCTGCTTGCTCCCCTGGTTGCATCGCTGCCTGGGGCGCAGGCGGCGATCTCCGTGCCGGCTCTCATCGGCGAACTGGCAGTCGGCCTCGTCTATGGACTTTCGCTTGCGCTTCTTAACGAGATGCTGCTCTTCGCCGGCCAGATCGCCGGCCTGCAGCTCAGCTTCTCGCTTGTGAACCTGATGGACCCCAATTCTTCGATCCAGACGCCGCTGCTTGGCGATCTCTTCAGCCTGATGGGAACGCTGGTGGTGATCACTGCCGGCCTGGACCGGGTCCTTCTGGCGTCGATGGTTCGCAGCTTCCGCGCCGCTCCCCTGGGCAGCTTTGCGCTCGCCAGCCCTTCGGCGCTTGCGATTGTGCGTGCCGCTTCGGGTGTCTTTCTGGCCGCCGTCGAGCTGGCCGCGCCTGTTCTGGCGGCGACGATGCTGGTCGAGGTTACGGTGGCTCTGATGGGCAAGCTCAGCCCGCAGCTTCCGGTGATGATGCTGAGCGTGCCGCTGAAAACCCTGACGGGCTTTGCCGTGCTGACAGGCTCTCTGGCGCTCTGGCCGCGTTTCATTGAGGCGCGGTTTTCCTCGCTGCTCGACATGGCCCAACAGCTGATCTCCGCCTCCGGCGCAAGGGCAGGAGGTTAGCCGATGGCGGGAGAGCGCACCGAACAGGCCACCCAGCACCGGCGCGAAAAAGCGCGCAAGGAGGGCGACATCCTGCACAGCCGCGAGCTGACGGCGGCGGCAGGCACTCTGGCCGGCGTCATGGCTCTGGGCCTGCTTGGCGAAAAGACGATCGCAGCCTGGCAGAGCGCGCTGCCTGGATTTCTGGCGCTCGGCGCCGCCGCCCAATGGGAGCCCGAGACGATCGGGCCGACGCTCGTATCCATGCGTCGCCTGATTCTGGGAGTGCTTTCCGGCCCGGCCCTGGTCATGGCGCTGGTGGCCGCGGCGGCGCTCACCGCCGGTGTGACGCAGACTGGCGGCCTTACGGTGCATACCGGCTCTGTGGGCTTCAAGCTGGAGCGCATCAATCCGGTCTCGAACCTGAAGAATCTGTTTTCGCTTGGCGCCGCCGCCAAGTTGGGCAAATCGCTGGTGCCGGCCGCGCTTCTGGGCGTCTTCGCCGTCCAGCGCATCGCGCGCCAGATGACGATTCCGCCCTTCTCGACAACGCGCCTCAATGAGCTGGGCAGCGACGTCTATGGACTGATGGCCGCCGCAGCGTGGCTGCTGTTTGCGTGGGCCGCCGTTGACTTCCTGATCGAGTGGCGGCGCCGCGAGTCGCGGCTGAAGATGAGCCGCCAGGATCTGCGCGACGAATACAAGGAGACCGAGGGCAGTCCGCAGATCCGGGCCCGCATCCGCGGCCTGCAGCGCCAGATGCGCCGCCGCCGCGTGAAGGCCGACGTGGGCCGCGCCGCCGTGGTGCTGACCAATCCCACGCATTATGCCGTTGCCCTGGGCTTCGACTTCGTCACCATGGAGGCGCCCAAAGTGCTGGCTAAAGGAAGAAACCTTCTGGCCGAAGAGATCAAAGCCGAGGCCCGCTGGGCTGGAGTGCCGATCGTCGAAAATCCCCCTCTCGCCCGCTCGCTCTATCGCACGGTTGAGGTTGGGCAGGCGATTCCCGCGGACCTCTACTCGGCCGTCGCCACGATTCTGGCCTATCTCTACCGCCAGCGTGTGGAGGCAGAGCTCAAGCAGCGGCGCGCGCGTGAGAGCGCAGCGAGGATGCGGATCGAAACCGAAGCTGCCGAGCGTGCCGCCCGACAAGCCTCCACCCCGCAGCCGCCGCCCACCGGAGGCAGGCCATGAGCTCCCCCGCCATCGCCGTCGGGGGCCATCCGGCCCGCGTTTCGCTTTTGCAGCGGTTCGGCGAATATGTGCTGCCGCTTGCGTCCATCAGCGTCATCTTCGTGATGATGGTGCCGCTGCCCGCTGCCGTGCTGGACTTCCTGCTGGCGCTGTCGATGGCCGCCTCGATCATTGTTTTTCTGGCGGCGATCCAGATTCGGCGCGCCGTCGAGCTGAGCGTCTTTCCCACCCTGCTGCTTCTGCTGACCCTGTTCCGGCTCTCGCTCAATATCGCCTCCAGCCGCAGAATCCTTCTCCACGGGCAGGAGGGGACCTCGGCGGCGGGCAAGGTGATCGAGGCCTTCGGCCAGTTTGTGGTGGGCGGCAACTATGTCGTCGGCTTCGTGCTCTTTCTGGTCCTGGTCGCGATTCAGTTTCTGGTGGTTTCTCACGGGGCGGTGCGCACGGCAGAGGTGACCGCCCGGTTCACGCTCGATGCGCTGCCCGGCAAGCAGATGGCGATCGACGCCGACATGAACGCCGGGCTGATCGACGAGGCCGAGGCCCGCCGGCGCCGCCAGGCGATCGCTCGCGAGGCCGAGTTCTACGGCGCGATGGACGGAGCGGCCCGCTTCAATCAGCGGGATGCGCTGGCCACCATTCTCATCACAGCCATCAATATCGTTGCCGGCCTGCTGATCGGGACTTTGCAGCAGGGAATCGCTCTCAGCGAGGCGGCGCGCACCTACACGGTGCTGACGGTGGGCGACGGGCTGGTCACGATCATCCCCTCGCTGCTGGTCTCGGTGGCCGGCGGCATTACGCTCACCCGTGCCAATTCGGCCGGGCAACTGGGAGGCGAGCTTCGCCAGCAATTGCTGGCCAGGCCGGCCACGCTCTATCTGGCGAGCCTGGTTTCAGGCGCAATGTGCCTGATTCCGGGACTGCCCAAAATCGCCTTTCTGACCGTGGCGGGAGGACTTTTCTGGGGCGCCAGGCGGCTGCGGGCGCAGGCCCGCGCGGCGGCGCCGGTGGAGACGGCAACCGCCGTCGACCGCAAGAAGGCCGCCGAGGCGCAGGCCTCGGATCTGGCGCAGTTGCTGCGCCTCGAGGATCTGACGCTCGAGATCGGATTCCAGTTGATTCCGCTTGTGGACGAAAAACAGGGCGGCCAGCTGCTCCCCCGGGTGCGGACGCTGCGCCGGCATCTGTCGGGCGAAATGGGTTTTCTGGTTCCCCCGGTGCATATCTCCGACAATCTGCGTCTCCGGCCGCGCGAGTACATGTTTTCGCTCAGAGGGATGGAGATCGGCCGCTGGCAGACAGAAGGCAATCAACTCCTGGCCGTCTCGGGCGACCAGGGCCGGCGCCCGCTTACGGGCCGCGAGACGCGCGAGCCCGCCTTTGGCGTGCCGGCTGTCTGGATTGCGCCGGCGCTTGAGGAGCAGGCGATCGCCGCCGGCTACTCGGTCGTCGACGCGGCCACTGTGGTTACGACGCATCTGGGCGAGCTGGTCCGGCAGCACGCCTGGGAGTTGCTGGGCCGGGCCGAGATCAAGCGCCTGATGGATGGGCTGAATGAGAGCCATCCGAAGCTGATCGAGGAGCTCGTTCCCAAGCTGCTTACGCTGGGCGAAGTGAGCCGGGTGCTGGAGCAGTTGCTGCGCGAGCGGGTCTCGATCCGTGACCTGGCCTCCATTCTGGAGGCGCTGCTTGAGACGGCCCCGGTCAACAAGAGCCCGGTGGCGCTGGTCGAGGCCGCGCGCCAGGCGCTGGGCCGCCGGCTGGTCCGGCCGCTGCTCGACCCCGAGGGGCAGCTGCCTGTGCTGTTGCTCGACGCCGGACTCGAAGAGGAGATCCTTTCCACGCTTTCACCCGAGAGCTCCCAGAAACTGCTCAGCTCTTCGACGGCGCCGTCGGTGCCCCTCATTCGCCGGCTGGCCGATTCTGTGAGACAACTTATCGGCTCGGCCTCTGCTGCGGCCCTGCCCGTGCTTCTCTGTCCAAGTCCGGCCCGTTATCACGTCAAGCGCTGGCTGGAGCCGGTGGTGCCGAGATTGGCGGTCGTAGCCGCCAGTGAAATTCCGCCCGAGATCCGGCTGCGGCCTGTAGGCACGGTGCGCTGAGCGGGAGCGTTGGCGGAATCTGGCGAGGCAGGGGCGGGCGAGCTGAGTTCAAGAAGGGCCGGTAAAAAAAGGCTTCGGGAGAGGGCAAAGATGGGAATCGAAGCAGCGGCAGCGCCAAAGGAGCGAAGAAGCTGGCCGAAGCGGGAGGTGCGAGGCGGCTACCCGCCTGGCGGCGTTGCGCCGGCATTTAACCCCGACGAGGAGCGAGTTCTGCTCGAACACCTGCCCATCGTCCGTTTTTTGGCCCGCAGAATCCATGAGCGGCTGCCACAGCACGTGGATATCGAGGATTTGATTTCGGCCGGGGTGGTGGGGCTGATGGATGCCTTCGCCAAGTTCGATCCGGCGAAGAAGGTCCAGTTCCGCAGCTATGCTCAGTTCCGCATCCGCGGGGCGATTCTCGACAGCTTGCGAACGCTCGACTGGAGTCCTCGCGAGCTCAGACGGAAAGGCCGCGCGGTCGAGGAGGCCGTGCAGGCGCTGATCGCCCGCCTGGGCCATGCGCCGGGCGAGTCCGAAGTGGCGGCCGAGATGGGTCTGGGGCTGGACGAATATCAGCTGTTGCTTGGCGAACTGAAGGGGCTGGAGATCGGAACGCTGCATCTGGAGCGCAACGAGGATTCGGGCGAGGAGGAGCTGGCCTATGTGCCGGGACGCCCCGACGAGGATCCTCTCTTCCGGTGCCTTCGGGGCGAGCTCGAAGAGCGGCTGGCGGATGCGATCACGAAGCTTCCCGACAGGGAGCGGCTGGTGATGACGCTCTACTACTACGAGGAGATGACCATGCGCGAAATCGGCCTGGCGCTGGGGGTGGTCGAGTCGCGGATTTCGCAGGTCCATGCTTCGGCGGTTGTGCACCTGAGGGCCGCGCTCAAGGATCTCGCCTCGCGCGGCGCCTTTGAACGCGCCTCGGCCCGGGCGGCGGGCGGAAAGCGCCGCGCCGCGGGCTGATCTCACTTGAGAGGCGGCCGGCGGGCTTATGGCGAAAGCGGCTCAAGTGGAAAACTCAGGGCAAAAACGGTTCAAAGGAAAACTCAGGGCAAAAGCGGCTCAAGCGAAAACTTAGCGCAAAAACGGTTCAAAGGAAAACTCAGGGCAAAAGCGGCTCAAGCGAAAGAGGGACGTGACCGTTGATTGAGAAGACACTGAAGCAGGACGAGATCGATGCGCTGTTCGAGGCGGCTCGCAACTCCGGGCCCGAAGCCTCGAGGACCGAGGTGCGGGCCCGTGTGACGCCCTTCAATTTCTCTTCGGCCGGTCAGATCTCGATCGATCAGCTACGCGCCATCAGCATGCTGAACGACCTGTTTGCCCGTAACCTGACGCACAACCTGGCCGCCTGGCTGCGCACCCGCTTTCAGGTCAATCTGGTCTCAGCCGAGCAGATTCAGTTCAATGAGTTTCTGCTCAGAATTCCGGAAATAAGCTACGTATGCTCGGTGAGGCTGGAGCCGCTTGGCGTCTCGTCGGTGCTGCAGGTGGACCTGGGCCTGGCGCCGACGATCATCGATCTGCTGCTGGGCGGCGAAGGGCGCGACGGGCCGCTGAAGGAGCTGACCGACATTGAGGAATCGATTCTGGCCAGCGTGGTGGAGATCGTCTGCCGCGAGTTGACGGTGGCCTGGCAGCCGGTGGGCTTGAGCTTCAGCTTTGAGCGCCGCCAGATGCAGACCCAAGTGGCGCGCATCATCCCGGTGACGGAGAAGACACTCTGCCTGAGCTTCGAGATCCGGATGCCGCACTCCTCCGGTTTGCTGAATCTGGCCTTCCCGGCCGTGGTCGCCAACACCATTCTGCGCCGCCTGACCTCGGACTGGGGCCGCAGGCGGCACCACTCGGCCGAAACCCGGGAGCGGATGAGCAGGTCGGCGCGGCGCATCAGCTTTGGCTGCAGCCTCCAGCTTCCCACCATGCGCGTGGCTGCAAGTGAGATAGAAAACCTTGAGCCCGGCAGGGTGCTGCGCCTGAACCTGGCCGCCAACGCCCTGCCGGTGTGGCGCGTGGCCGGCCAGCAACTGGCCGCGGCCGAGGCCATTCGCCAGGGACCGCACCGCGCCGCCCGAATCGAAGGGCCGGTTGGCAGCCCGACTGGCGGAGGAAACTCATGAAGAGCTATCTCGAGTGCTGGATCCAGGTAGCCTCCGGTCTCTTTCCTCAAGCTCTGGCCGGAGAGCCGGAGCTCGTCCGGTCGCCTTCTGCGCCGCTCGAAGGCGCTTCCTTCGGATTCGCCGCTACGCTTTCCGGCGAGGAGTCGGGCCGTTTCTTTCTTGCGCTGGAGGCAACGCTGCTGGACTCTCCGCTGGTTGGCGAAGGCATCGACCAGAAGACAGGCTGGGGTGAGCTCGTGCGCGAGATTGCCGAAGCCGCGGCCGGAGAACTGCTTGCCCGCACGGGGAAGAAGTGCAGGGTTGAAAAATTTGAAAAGTTTGAACCGTTGACCGCCGAGTTCCAGCCGACTGCCACTTTCCGGTTGTGCGCCGGAGACAGGAGCTGGACGATCCAGGTGCGCGACGAGGTGCGCGCGGCCGTGCCGCCTGAGAAACCTGAAGCCGCCCAGACAGTCGCGGCAGAAGCTACCCCCTCCAGTGCCGGGCGAGATCCGGCAGGGCCGGGGTACGAACTGCTGCTCGACGTCGAACTGGAAGCATCGCTGCGCTTCGGATGCCGCGAGATGCCCTTGGGAGAAATCCTGGAGCTGGGCCCCGGAGACGTGGTGCAGCTGGACCGCCATGTCTCGGACCCGGTGGATCTGATTGTGGGAGACAAGATCGTTGCCCGGGGAGACGTGGTGCTGGTCAACGGGAACTTCGGGTTGCGGGTGACCGAGGTGGCTGCGCCCAGGAATCGGCTGGAGAGCATCCGATGCCTGTTCTGAATCGAATGCCGATCGAAACCGGCATCCCTGCCCGAGAGCGAAAGATCGCCGCCCTCGGAGGGACGGAGACCGGAATCATCTCGTCGTCCGTCCCTGGCGCGCATCTGGCGCGCGGCCTTCTGGCGAGTTGCGCCAATCCCGGCTGCGGCACCGGATGGCTGCATCTCTGGCGCCCTCGGACGGCTCCGGTGTTTGAAGGCGGCTGGTTGTGTTCGCCTGCCTGCACGGCGGCGCAGATAGCCTCGGCGGTGCGGCGCGAACTGGCGGGCAGAACGGCTCCGCCGGCCTACCGGCACCGCATTCCGATCGGACTGGCCATGCTCGAACAGGGATGGATCACGCAGGAGCAGCTTCGTGGAGCGCTGGAGGCGCAGAGAGCGGCCGGCGCGGGCCGGCTCGGCCGCTGGCTGGTGCACACTCAGGGCGTGAGCGAACAACTCGTGACACGGGCTTTGGGCCTGCAGTGGAACTGCGCGGTCATGAGCCCGGAGTTCGAAAACGCCGAATCTCTTGCCCCGCTGATCCCGCGGCTCTTTCTGGATGCCTTCGGCGCCCTTCCGCTGCGAGTTGCGGCGGGAAAGATTCTCTATCTTGGTTTCGAAGACAGGCTGGACCCGGTTCTGGCTCTGGGAGTGGAGAGAATGACGGGATTGCGCGTCGAGAGAGTCGTGGTCGCGGAATCGGCCTTTCGCAGGGCGCATGCCCGCATGCTGGACGCCCGCTTTCCTCGGGTGGAACTGGTCGAGGCTTCGGGCGAGCAGGCACTGGTCCGCACTCTGGCCCGGACCATCGAGCGCCTTCGCCCGGCCGAGGCGCGGCTGACCAGGGTGCACGACTGCCTGTGGCTCCGGATGTGGCTCGGCCGTCCCTCGGGTCCGGTGCCGGAGGCGGATGCGGTGCGGGACGTAATCGCTTCGATGGCTCTCTGAGCGAGGCTCGCGAGTGTCGGTCAACGGGGCGAGTGACCCTGGCGGCGGGGAGAGCAAGCGGCTCATGAACCCCCTTTCCGGGCCGATGAAAGATGTGGGGGGACCCTGGCTATGGCGGAGATTCGAGCGCTGATCGTCGACGACTCCTCGGTGATGCGCAAGATTGTGGAGCGGATGCTGCGCCAGGCAGGTCTGGCGCAGCTTGTGGTGTCGAAGCCGGCAGCGGAACCGAGGCGCTGGAACTGTTGCGTGCCGCGCCGGTGGATCTGATCCTTACCGACATCAACATGCCGTCGATGGACGGGCTGGAATTTCTGCGCCAGCTCCGGGCCGAGAAGCTGGCGCCCCGCGCGCCCGTGGTGATGATCACGACGGAATCGAGCGAGGAGCATGTGAAGCAGGCCATTCAGGCCGGGGCGCAAGGCTATATCCGCAAGCCTTTCACCGCCGAGCAGGTGAAGGAGCGGGTGCTGCCGCTGGTGATGGCGGCCTGACGGGGGGATGTGCGGCGTGCTGTTGAATGGGGTGCGGACGATCGATCGAGACCGGCAGCAACAGAGGAGCAAAAAGGAGCCTACGATGACGGTGTCGCTGCGCGAATCCGTTGAGCAGGTCGCGGATCCGGAGAACCTGGACGCCAGTGTCGACGAGGTCTTTCGCCTGATGCTGGGGGTCGACTGCCGGCGCGACATGGCCGAGCCTGTTCCGGAGACGGAGTCGGTGACTGCCGTGGTCGGTTTCGGGGGGCTGTTGAGCGGCGCCTGCGTTTTTTCCTGCGGCAGAGGCGCGGCGCTCGAAATCGCAGCGCAGCTTGCGGGCATGGAGTTCAGCGGCATCGACGACACGGTCAAGGATGCGATGGGCGAGATCTGCAATATGCTGGCAGGGGCGTGGAAGGGCAAGGTCCCGGAACTGGCTGCCAACTGCGGCCTCTCGGTCCCCGCCGTGATCACCGGCTGCGACTACGCGCTGCACGTGCAGGCGCCGGAGTTTGAGCTCCACCATCTCTATCGCTTCGGCAACGCGAGCTTTGCGGTCGCCATCGTTTGCGACGGCCTGCAGTGAGTTGTGAGTTCACAGTTCGCAGTTCATAGTTCACAGTTCGATCGCCTTCGTCGAGGGATGCGGCTGAGAACTATGAACTGATGAACTGAGAACTGTGAACTGTTTCCGGACAGTTTTGCCCTCGATTCCTAATCTGCTCTAATCTCTCCTCTTCTTCTTCGGTCAGTCATCTGCAGCGCCTCCATCCGAGGAGGAGCCTCGCGATGGACAGCGGATACTATGCGGCGGTTGCAGGGCTGGTGGCGCGGACCCAGGATCTGGATATTGCCGCCTCCAACCTGGCCAATGCGCAGACCCCGGGCTACCGAGCCGAGCGGGAGTACTTCCGCAGCGTGCTTCTGGGCCCGGATGCGTCCGATTCCCAGCTGGGACAGGTGATGAACAATTACGGTGTGCTGGGCGGCGACCAGATCAATCTGGCCGAGGGGACTCTCGAGCGCACCTCCAATCCGCTGGACCTTGCGATCGAGGGCGAAGGCTTTTTCGCGATCCAGACCGCGCAGGGCGTGCGCTATACGCGCAATGGGAGCTTCCACCGCACGCCGGACGGGAAGCTGGCGGCGGCCTCGGGGGATCAAGTGCTTTCCTCCTCAGGCCAGCCGATCCCGGTGCCTCCCGGCGAGGTCACCATAGGGACCGACGGGTCGCTGTCGGTCGACGGCGGCGTTGGGTCCACTGTTGGAGTTTTTACGTTTTCCAAAGGAACGGATCTGAAGCCGGAGGGAGCCGGCCGCTACACCGCGCCCGCGAATGCCCAGGCGCAGGTTTCCAAAGACGCGGCGGTGCATCAGGGCGCGCTCGAAACAGCCAACCAGGACACGATCACGGCCTCGATGAATTTGATATTGATCCAGCGCGAGGCCGAGATGATGCAGAAGGCGCTCAGCGTCTTTCACACCGAGTTCAACAAGATCGCCAGCGAGGAGCTGCCGCGCTTGTAGCGGCACGGCTCTTGTACAAAAGCGAGGGAAAAATGATTCGAGCCTTGTACACCGCAGCCAGCGGCATGAACGCGCAGCAGATGAATCTGGACACGATCGCCAACAATCTGGCCAACTCGTCGACGACGGGTTTCCGCCAGTTGAGTCTCGAGTTCCAGGACATGGTGTATCAGAACCTGGTGACGCCGGGCGCGGCCCAGAGCCAGTCGACGGTCTCGGCCGGATTGCAGATCGGCCTCGGCACCAAGCCGGCGGCCACCGAGGTGATCATGACGCAGGGATCGATGAACCAGACCTCGAACCCGCTCGACGTGGCCATCGAAGGCAACGGTTTCTTCCAGATTCAGCGCCCCGACGGAACCACCGCCTACACGCGCGCCGGGCAGTTCCACCTGAACAGCCAGGGCACGATCGTGACCGTCGATGGAGACCCCGTGATTCCATCCATCACGGTCCCCTCGAATGCGACGGCCGTGACGATCACCCAGTACGGCGTCGTGAACGCGACGCTGCCGGGGCAGCAGAACCCCTCGCAGCTTGGACAGCTTCAGCTGGCCACCTTTCCCAATCCCGGGGGCCTGGAAAGCGTGGGCTCGAATCTGCTCCAGGCGACGCTCAATTCGGGCAATGCGGAGACCGGCAATCCGGGCGGCAGCGAGGGAATGGGGACGCTGCAGCAGGGCTACCTCGAGAACTCGAATGTGGACGTGGTGACGATGTTTGTCCAGATGGTGCTGGCGCAGCGCGCCTACGAATCGAACTCCAAGGTGATCAAGGCCGCCGACGACATGTATTCGCAGGCTAACAGCATGGCCCATTCCTAAGGCTCGGTCTCCCGCCCTTGCGCCGGAAGAAAAGCGCAAGGACGGGCGCGGCCGGCAATGAGATCAGACGCCGGCGCGAGCCAGGACAGAGGCCGGCGAGACGATGAGGGCAAAGGAAACCAAAGAGGAGAATCCATGCGGCAGGGTGCGATGATCGCGGTTTTGGCTGGGGCGGCTCTTGCGCTGGGCCCCGCGGCGGCCAGCGGAGCCTCAGCCGGACCCGGAAGCCGGCGCGGTACGCGGCCGGCTCGTGCGCGTGATGGACGACCCTTCCACGGGAGCGCGCTGGCTGCTCTATGAAGACACGGAGCATCCCGGCCGGCCGGGAAAGCTGATCGCGGTCACGCTTGAGCAGGCAGCAGGCAGCCAGGCCTTTTCTCGAACAGGCGAAGCGGCGGATCGGGCTCGCGTTGCTGTCCACGCCGGAGACCGGCTCACGGTGGAGGAGCATACGCCGGTTGCCGATTCGACCTTGGCGGCGGTGGCGTTGGGCCAGGCAAGGGAAGGCGAGGGGCTGGAAGTTCGCCTCAAGATCGGCGGCCGGGTGGTGAAGGCCGTGGCTGAAGGAGCGGGGCGAGCGCGACTTATCGGGGAAGCGGGGGTGCGGCCGTGAATCGCTATCTAACCGGCATGCGGTTCTTCCTTTGCGCCCTTCTTCTGGCATGGACCACGTCAGGGGTGGCAGCGGCGGCAAAGCACAAGATACTGCCCTCCGCGAAGCCCACGCCGCCGGAGACAGCGTTGAAGGCCTACATCGAACGCGTGCGAGCCGGGCAGGCGGCCGAGGTGCGCACGTCGGGGTCGATTTGGAGCCCGTCGGGCCAGCTGGTGCGGCTGGGCACGGACGTAAAGGCCTTCCGACTGCACGATGTGGTTTCAGTCGTAGTGTCGGAGAGTTTGGCCGCCTCGACCGACGGCCAGGTGCAGAACTCGCGAAGCTCGAGCGCCAACTCGGGACTGACGTCGCTCTTCGGCGCGCTCAAGGCCAGCAACAGTTTGCAGAACCTGCTCGGCGCCTCGGCCAGTTCCGGGCTGAAGGCGCAGGGGCAGAGCACGACGAATTCGAGTCTCGAAACCACCTTCGGAGCCGAGGTGGTCGATGTGCTGCCCAACGGGATGCTGGTTGTGCAGGCCACGCGGCAGTTGACCTTCTCCCAGCAGACCCAACTGATTGAGCTGCGTGGGCTGGTGCGCCCCGAGGACGTCAGCGCGCAGAACCAGGTGCAGTCGGCAGCCATGACCGATCTTGAGCTTGAGGTGACGGGCAAAGGCATCGTCAACGACTCGACCTACCGGCAGAACCCGCTGGTGCGCTGGCTGGAGAAACTGGTGGTGTTTTAAAAGCAGGGAATAGGGAATAGGGACTAAGGGACTGCGGGACTAAGGGGCCTGAGAAGAGGATCGCTGGATCGTGACTGACAACTGACAACTGACAACTGAGAACTGACCACTGAGAACTGACCACTGACCACTGGTCACTGAGAAGGGCAAACGGGCAGCAGGATGCCGATACAAAGGACAGATTCGAGAGTGGGCAGCCAGCGTCAGGCGGGCTTCTTCTGGCGGTGGATCGCTCCAGCCCTGGCACTTGCTCTGGCGGCGGCCGTGGCGCGCAGCGAAACTGCGGGACGGATGGCGCGGGTCAAGGACGTGGCCTCCATCGAAGGGATCCGGGACAACCAGCTCGTGGGCTATGGGCTGGTGGTCGGGCTGCACTCCACCGGAGACAGTTCGCAGACGGTCTTTCCCGTCCAGACTCTGATTTCGGCGCTGGAACGGATGGGGATCACCGTGCCCACGACCGGGTCGAACTCAGCCAGCAACATGCAGGTGAAGAACATGGCCGCGGCCTTCGTGGTCGCCACGCTTCCGGCATTCAGCAGGCCGGGCTACAAAGTGGACGTGACCGTCTCTTCGGCCGGGGACGCTCGCTCGCTCGAAGGGGGAATCCTGCTGATGACTCCGCTCTACGGTCCTGACGGGCAGATCTACGCTGAGGCGCAGGGGGCATTGGTTCTGGGCGGCTACACGGCGGCCTCCGGCGGCAACAGCAAGCAGGTGAACCACCCCACTACGGCGCGAATTCCCGATGGGGCGCTGGTAGAGAAAATGATTTCCTTCGATCTGAAGCAGCTGCGCCCCGTGCGGGTGGTGCTCAATGACGCCGATTTTCACACGGCCGAGCGGATGGCGGCGGCCATCGACCAGGCGCTGGGCGAGGTCCGCGCCAAAGCCATCGACAGCCGTACGGTCGAGGTGACAGCGGCGGCCGACGAGGACATGACGGCGCTGCTCGACAAGGTGGAATCGGTGGAGGTGGAGATCTTCCCGCGCGCCCGCGTAGTCGTCAACGAGCGAACCGGGACGGTGGTGATTGGAGGAACGGTAAAGCTCGAGCCGGTCACGATTCTTCACGGGGGACTGGTTGTGAATGTGATTTCGCAGATTCAGGTTTCGCAGCCGAACGCGCTTTCTGGCGGCACAACCCAGGTCGTCCAGCAGACTACGGTGCAGGCTCAGGACAAGCCGGTCAACGAAATCAACCTGAAAGAAGGCGCTACGGTCGAGGATCTGGTCCAGCAATTGCAACGGACTGGAGCAGGAGCCCGGGACGTGATCTCCATTCTGCAGGCGATGAAAGAGGCCGGCGCGCTGGAGGCCGAACTGGAGGTGCTGTGAAGCAGGCAGCAGGGAATAGGCAATAGGGAATAGGAAGAACCCTCTACAGCAAGGAAGAACGGGAGGGAGGCAGAATGCAACTGGCAGCTTTGGGCGCGCAGACAGCGGGGCACGAGGCGGGCAGCACGCCCTCGCCGCGGCTGGTACGGGCCGCGCACGAGTTCGAGGCGCAGATGATGAAGGAACTGCTGGAGCCGATGACGCGCTCGGGATCGAGTCTGGAGGGCGAGGATAGCGACCAGAGCGCGTCGGGATCGGCGGGCGCGTTGGGAACGTTCGCCTCCGAGGCGCTTGGTCAGGCGATCAGCGCGGCAGGTGGCTTCGGGATCGCCGACAAGATTCTGAAGACTCTCTCCCATTCCAGTCACTCTTCCGAGAGTGGGAATGAAATCCGGAATCTGAAAGGCGATTCCGCGATGAGAGCTTCTGAATGACTAAAGTGATTAGCAGAAATGCCGATAGAGAGATCAGGGAGTCTTCGATATGGACATTCGCAGCAGTCTGGATGGATTGAGGTCGTTGCTGGGGGTTACCGAGCAGCCGGCTGGCCCAGCAGGCCGGACAAATGCACAAGCAGGGGCGCTGGCGCCAGGTAGCGACCGGGCGACTTTGAGCAGCGCCGGCAGCGAAGTTTCGCAGTCAGCCTCCGCGGATGGGGTGCGCATGGAGAAGGTGGCGGCTGTCGAGCAGGCGCTCCAGGCTGGCGCCTATGACGTGCCGGCGTCGGCTGTGGCTTCAAAGATGGTGGATGCGATGCTCAGCCGGTCGTAAGCTGCCTGCGATGGGCGCCGGCAGACGCGATTGCGACCGGCGCCGGCGGCCATCTGCGCGCATGAGCGCTGGATGCGATGACAGAGCAGAAGCTCGGCCGCTCAGGGAGAAGGGAAGCAGGGCATGCGGGAGATCGGGGCCCATCCGGAGCTGAAGGAAATGGTGGCGGAGGCATCGCGGGCGCTCGCCCGGCTTGATGCGGGCAGGCTCGAGGAGCTAGTGCTTTCCTGTCATGCTCTGAACCGCGCGCTCCCATCAGCGAGTGCGGCGGAAAAGAAAGACTTGAAACGCCAGGCGGCGGAGGCACAGGCGGACATGGCGGTCTTTGGCCGCGTGCTGGAGGCGACCCGCGCAAATCTAAAGGTGATGAACCGGCTGCGCGAGTTGCGGATTGGGCGATTGGAGTACACCCAGAGGCAGGTGAACGGATGGACAGGGACGGAGAGCGGCCATGGGGAGCATTAACTCTGCCTTCAGCCTGATGAATGGGGCGCTCGAAGCCGATCAGGAGGCCCTGAGCGTAGTGGCCAACAATGTGGCCAACGCCAATACGACCGGCTACACGGAAGAGAAGCCCACCTGGCAGGAGAACTCCCCGATTGCGAGCGGCGGCGTTTTGCTGGGTGACGGCGTAAGCGAGACGGGAGCCCAGTCGCAGAGGGACCGTGTGCTGGAACAGCGGTTGGATCAGCAACAGCAACTGGCCTCGGCATCGGGCGCGCGTCTTACGGCGCTGAACACAATGCAGGCGCTGTTTACGCCGGATTCGGGAACGTCAAGCTCGGCGGCCGGCGATATCGGATCCGACATCACGAGTTTTTTCAATTCCTTTTCTTCGCTCGAGAGCAATCCTACAAACAATGCGCTGCGGGAGGAGGTGCTTTCTTCCGCATCGACGCTGGCCGGAGACATTTCGGGGAAAGCCAGGGATCTGAACTCTCAGCGCGCGGCGCTGGACCAGGATGCCACAGGCGTTGCCGGCCAGGTGAACTCACTCACCAGTGCCCTTGCGCAGCTGAACCTCGAAATTCAGGCGACGTCGCCGGATGCGGATGCAGGAACGCTTGAGGACCAGCGGCAGCAGGACCTGAGCCAGCTTTCGCAACTGATCGGGATCAACCAGGTGACGACAGAGAACAATGGCCTGTCCATCACCACCACGTCGGGGCAGTTGCTCGTCTCCGAGGGGCAGAGCTTCCAGTTGACGACGGGAACGGCAGGCGGGGTGACGGATTTCTTTCTCGGCGGCACTGACATCACTTCGGATCTGGCGTCGGGCGGCGGGCAGCTTGGCGGATACCTGACGGCGCGCGACCAGGACATTCCTGGCGCGCTCAGTTCTCTCGATCAACTGGCCTACAGCGTTTCTACGGCGGTAAACGCGCAGAACAACGCGGGCACCGACCTCAGTGGTGCGACGGGAACGGCTGCCAATCCGCTCTACCTGTTCAACGAGCCCATCGAGGTGGCGGGCAGCGCCGAAGCCATGAGCGTCGTGATGACCGATCCCAGCCAGATAGCGGCAGCGGGCGCCGGAAACGGGACCGGTGATAACTCCAACGCGATCGCCATGGCGGGGCTTCAAAATCAGACGATTGTTAGCGGCCAGTCGCTAATTAACTACTATTCCAACTTTGTTTCCACGCTGGGTGCGACAGTGTCCGAGGTTCAGACCGAAAACACCGCCGAGAATGCCAGCGTGACGCAGTTGCAGACCCAAAACGATGCTCTTTCGAAGGTGAACCTGAACGACGAGGCCTCGGCGATGGCGACGCTCGAGACCAGCTACCAGGCGGCCTCGCGGGTGTTCACAATTCTCAACACCATCATGGCTTCGGCTCTGAACCTGGGCGAGCAGGCGACGGTGGCGTAAAGGCAGCTATTAGCTATTAGCTCTTAGCTTTTAGCTTGATTGTGCCAGTGCGAAGTTTGTCTCCGCGCTCCGAATTCTGGGTGAGTGAACGTGGCCGAAGGCAAGAGGCTAAAAGCCAGAGATAAAGGCTGAAAGTTAGAAGCTGGCAGCTAAAAGCTAAAAGCTAAAAGCTGGAAGCTAGCAGCTAGGAGCTTACGAATGCGCGTGGATCCGAGTTACGTGACGAATCTGGTGGGCTCGCTGGATGCGGTTCAGGCCAATCAGCAGCAACTGACGCAGGAGCTTTCGAGCGGCGTCAGCATCACCTCGCTCGGCCAGAATCCGGTGGGCGCGGGCGAGAACGTGCTGCTGCTGAACCAGATTCAGCGGGATGATTCTTTTACGAACAGCTCCAACCTGGTGACGGGGCAGTTGCAGGTGGCCGATTCGGCGCTGGGAAGCGTGGTGACGGAGCTGACCTCGGCGATTTCGCTCGCCACCAGCGCCAACAACGGGACGATGGATGCGAGCAACGTGAAGTCGGTCGGGAACCAGATCGCGGGCATTCTGGCCGAAGTGCAATCGCTGGCCAATTCGAACTACCAGGGCCAGTACATTTTTGCCGGGGGCAAAACGGCGGCGGCTCCGTTCAGCACTTCGACGGCCTCAACGCCGGCGGTGACCGGCTACAACGGGGATGAAGATGTGAACTATCTTGAGCTGCCTAACGGACAGAAGATCCAGATGAACGTGCCTGGCGACCAGATTTTTCTCGGCAGCGGAACCAACAGCGTTTTCGGGGCGCTGAACGCGCTTGTGGCCGACTATTCCAGCGGAACGGTAAATACCAGCCAGGCGGTCAGCGATACGGAGGCGCTCAGTTCAGCGTTGAATTTTGTTTCCCAGCAAAGAGTGACGATCGACAACTCGATCACCCAGCTCACCGCCGCCACCGACGCCGCAACCAGCGAAGAGACACAGCTTACGGCGGCGCAGACCAACCTGATGCAGGCCGACATTCCCACCGTTTCGACCCAGCTTTCGCTGGCGGAAACTCAGCAGACGGCGCTCGAGGACGTGATTGCGCAACTGGAGTCGGTTTCAAACAGCCTGTTCAGCAAGATGCAGGGCTAGGCGTTTCGAGATTCGCGAGGCGATCCCAGATTCCTGGAAGCGATTTCGAGACCATACAGGATGCGCCCGGCAGGGCCGGCCTCGCAGAGGCCGACGCCGACTTGGGCGAACCTGTAGTTAATCCCAGGGGTGTGACAGACGAACCAAAAAGAGATGCGTCCTGACTTCATTTCCCGTCTATCTCAAAGCTCTTTCGGATTCTGTAAGAACGTTTCCGTACGCAAGAACCGTGTGCTCATACCACCTCATCTGCGTCCGTAATCCGTGAAAACGTAGTCCTTTGTCTTCACTGCCGTGTGGCACGCGTACCCGCATTTGGCGTCGCTTCCCTGCGGTGGTTTGTCGTTCAAATTTCCGGGCCGGAATGTGTTGGTTGCGGGCTCGATCTCAAACACGGCATAACCCCACCCGCCGCTGTCCGCAAACCTCTTGCCATCCTTCACCATGAAATCGACGTCGTGCTCGGCGCCTGGCACCGCCGGCGAACCGGGCTCATCGGCACTCACTTTCGCATTCCAGTGGACCTTCGCCATCTTGGCGCCGTCAGGAAAGGGCTTGCCGTTGCCAGGAATGCCCGCCTTGTACGCGTTGATCATCACAGGATTCCCTACGATTGCAGCAAGATGATCTCCGTTATGGCTGACGGCGATCACCTGCCAGGCTTCGTACCCCCTGAACTCAGAGAACGCCAGGCCGTTCGGTATTTTGAGGGTGTACTTGTCCTGCTTTGAAATAGCGGCTTGTGGCTGGGACGGGATTGCCGTGGAGGCCGAGGCCGCGTTGAGGCGGGGAAGGTTGCGAATGAAATGTGCAAGCTTCCACGTGTCGTTCTCGGAGATGCTCGATTGCCAGGCAGGCATTCCTGTGAGGCGCACTCCGTTCTGTATGATCCAGAACAGCTCTGCGTCGCTCCAGTGTTGCACGTGGGAAGAGGTCAGGTCCATGGCAGGTGGGGCCATGTTGCGCCCGATGACGGTGTCTCCGCGAGCATCTGCCCCGTGGCACTGGGCGCAGGAGCTAAGAAATAGCCCGCGGCCCTGGCTCACGACTTGATCCGTATCAGGCAGCGGGTTCTTCTTCTTTCCTGCTTCCAATGGAATGGCGACATCTTTTGCCGCATTCAGCAGGTTGGTTTCCGCCTGAGAGGGATGTTTGCCGGCTGTGCAGCCTTGAAGCAAAGCGCCCAATGCACCGATCACGGCACCGATCACGCCGAGCATCAGCTTGTGCTTTAGAGCTATGGGGCGATTGCCGATCATCATCGTTGCACCTCCGTGGCTCAACCGGAATTGCCGGACTTTGGGTCCCAACTATTGGTTCTTGGATGCAAGCCCATGCCGCTGCGTGGCCCAGTCGGCATTTCCTGCGGCGTCGCCCCCGTGCAACTCGCAATCTCAAACGCGATAGTCGGCCCGGCTCTGGCGTAATTGCGTTGGAAGGCAGATCGCGCGGAAGTGTGGCTGGCGATGGTCCGATTACGACGAAGGGCAACTGCAGATCCTTCGTCGGTCGCCGCGGCGACCTCCTCAGGATGACAGCCAAAATGTGCAGTGGCTACGCTGGAATTGCGGTTGAGGCGTCGGGAGTTGGTATGCTCGTCAGTAAGAGGTAGAACGTGTTCGCCCCCCTGCGATTCCTGTGGAATGCGACGCGCGGCCACCGGCTGCGGCCGTGGCGTAGCGAATATCTGCGCTGGCGGGTGGAGACCTACTCCGGCCGTCGCGCCGAAACGCTCTCCGCTCGCGACGTGCTCGGGTTCATGTGGTCCGAGCGATGGGAGCTTTTGAGCTTTCTGCGCTGGACGGGGCAGTTGGAGCGCGAGGCGCACAAGCGCGGGTAGTCCCGTGTCTATGTAGTTTTGTGGTCTCCCAGGTCCCAAAGCCGGGACCTGGGGCACCCAACTTCAGTGGCTCAATTACAGAATCACCTGGACGCGGTGATAGAGATTCCCGGCTCATCTCCTATCATCGAATCAGAAGTGATTTTGCCCAGACAACGCGGATTCCTGGCGCCGATGTGGGTCATTCCGGCGCTGCTCCTCGCCTGTATGACGGCGTGGGCGCAGAATCTTCCGCCCGCGGAGCCGCCCAAGCCTCTGCCCGGACCTGAAACCCAAACCCTGAAGGTGACCACCACCGAGGTGCTGGTGCCTACGCTCGTAAAGTCGCGCGCGGGCGATATCGTGTACGGTTTGAAACCGGACGATTTCATCGTCGAGGACGACGGGGTGGCGCAGAAGATTCGCGTGCAGGAGGAGATGGACACGGCGCCGGTGGCGCTGGTGGTGACCGTGGAGATGGGCGGCGCCGGGGTGCTCGAGTTCGACAAACTGGCCCACCTTGGGCCCCTGCTCGAGCTGTTTGTCGCCGACAAGCGCAGCCGAGTGGCGCTGGTGGGATTCGACTCGAACCAGCATCTGATCGACGACTTCTCCCAGCCGGGCGAAACGGGCGAAAAGATCGGGGCAGACCTGAAACAGATGCAGGCGGGCGACGGAGGCGCGGCGATTCTGGACGCCGTGAGCTACGGCTTGAACCTGCTCGAATCCGAGCCCAAGGAGTACCGGCGGGTTCTGCTGCTCGTGAGCGAAGAGCGGGACCGCGGCAGCAAGCATGCGCGGCCGGCGGCGCTGGTCAGGCAGATCGGCGACTCGGATGTGCTGGTGCTGAGCGTGGCCTTTTCGCCGGCGCTGGCCGAGTTGGCCCACGATGTGAAGGATTCCGGAGACAATCGCACGCTGAACATGGTTTCCACGCTGGCCATGGCCGTAAAAGCCTTCAAGAAGAACGTCGCCAAAGAAGTGGCCGAGATGAGCGGCGGCGAGTACACGACCTTCACAAGCGACAAGCGCTTCGAGCAGCGGGTGGTGGATGCCGCCAAACAGGCGCGGAACCGCTATCTGATCACCTTCAGCCCATCAAACCCGACCCCCGGGCTGCACACGATCCGCGTGCGCCTGGCCCAGGATTACGGAGTTGAGGTGGTGGCAAGAGCGAACTACTGGGCCGAAGGGAGTTCTCAGTGATCCGTGGTCAGAGAAAGAGGGATTGGAGAACAGAGATCAGACGCAGCAGGGGCGGGGAACCCCAATGGCGGCGGCCCTTCGTGCAAGTTATCCCCGCCCCGCCGGGCGGCTAAGCGGCCCTGGCGGGCCTGGCGTCCCCGGCAAAAAACTGCCGCGCCCTAATAGCCATGGGAAGACGGGTGATCCCTGCGAAGAGCATGCTTACCCCGATCAGGGTTCCGATGGCCCACTCGCTGCTCGACGGCCAGTTCAGGCCGATCATGGCGCCGAGAATCAGGGCGATGACGCCATCGAAGAAGAGCCACCCGGAGCCCGGCAGCGGGCGGATTCGGAAGGACAGGATCAGCACCAGAATGCCTTTGGCAAAGAGATAGCACGCGAGCAAGAGCGTGAGCGAGGCAAGGCCGGTGACTGGCCGAACCAGCAGATAAACCCCTAGAGCGAGGTAAAGCAGGCCGAGCAGAACCTCCCAAATAAGGCCGCGGGTTGAACGTATATGCCAAGCCAGCGCCAGGTGCGCCACGCCGCCGAGCAGCAATAGCCAAGCCACCAGAACAGCCACTGCGATTCCCGCGGCCGGTGGTAGGACGATCGCCAGCATCCCGGCCAAAATTAACAGGACGCTGAGTGCGATGGCCCAGCCGGCAGATTGTTTTGCGATTCCGATCACGGATGAGTCGGCCATATCATTCTCCTCTTTTGCGTTTTGCTTGCAAGTGGAGGTTGACCGGAGGGCATCCTACTCGTTCTCCGGCCGAAGGGGAGATAGGTGAATCATGGTGAGAAAAATATACACCATGGGGCTGGTCGCGGACTCTCGCCGTGGGTCAGGTGGCAGGCTGCATCCGGGCGGCAGAAAAGTCGGACGGCGTCAGCGACCCCTGCGCGAGCGCTTCGATAGCCGCTTGTTCCAGTTTGGCGCGCGTTGACCGAACAGGCGTGAGGAGGGATTCGAGGAAAAGGCTCTGGATTTCTGCCACCCGGCGCGTTCGTGATATTGTCATAATAGACACTGAAGAGTGGATTCGAGATAACAGAGGAGCAGGAGACGCCGTGCTGGCGACCCAAAAGAAGAGTGAACTAATTGAACGCTTCCGCACACACGCGACGGACACGGGTTCGCCCGAAGTCCAGATCGCGATTCTCAGCGAGCGGATTGGCGAACTGACCGAGCATTTCAAGACGCACAAGAAAGACCACGCTTCCCGGCGCGGTCTCTTGATGCTTGTGAGCAAGCGCCGCCGCCTGCTGGATTACCTGAAGGCGCACGATTCGGACCGTTATCGGGACGTAATCGGCAAACTCGGGATCCGGAAGTAAAACAGAAAGCCAGCCTGGAAATCCAGCGTTGACCCGGAAGCGCCCAGACCGGAGATTGGTCAAGGCCCCCGATTTTGAACTTGTGCGGGGCCAGCGAGCACCTGGCGAAAGATCACCGCTGCCAGGCACTGCGCGGAGGTCTGTCTCGATTCCGTCGTGCCCCGATTCGGGGCGCCGTGGCGAGGAATTCTATTCCTGCTTTCACTTGCTCCAAAACGAACCGATCCTGGCTGCATGGCCCGCGCTGAAGCGCGGATCGATCCCCTGCGAGCGCATTTTCTACGCAAGAAACTTTCCCATGAAGGTCAAAAACGAAAGAGGACATTATGTCAACCAAGCATGAAGTAGCCGTCGAACTTAGCGGCGGCAAGCGGCTGGTCTTCGAGACCGGGCGCATGGCCAAGCAGGCCTCAGGCGCTGCGCTGGTCTCGACGGGCGAAACCGTGGTGCTCGCAACAGCCGTAGCGTCCCCCGATCCCCGGGAGGGAATCGACTTCTTCCCCCTTACGGTGGATTATCGCGAGTACACCTACGCCGGCGGACGCATACCGGGCGGGTTCATCAAGCGCGAGGGCCGTCCCAGCGAGAGGGAGATTCTTACGTCGCGGCAGATCGATCGTCCCATCCGGCCGCTGTTCCCCGAAGGATTCCGCAATGAGACGCAGGTGATCGCACTGGTCTTTTCCGCCGACAAGGAAAACGATCCCGATATCGTGGGCATCAATGCGGCTGTGGCAGCGGTTGCGCTCTCCGATATTCCTTTCGACGCCACTTTGGGCGCGGTGCGGGTAGGCCGCGTTGACGGCCAGTTCGTGGTGAATCCCACCTATGCGGAGCGCGCCGTGAGCACAGTGAACATCACGGTCGTTGGCCACAAGGACGGCATCGTGATGATCGAGGCAGGCGCCAAGCAGGAGAACGAAGAGGTCATTCTGGCGGCGATTGAGTTCGGTCACACGGAGATCAAAAAGATTGTTGCCGTGATCGACGAGCTGGTGGCCAAGGCCGGCAAGCCGAAGAGAGCCTTCACGGCGCCGGTCTTCGACGACGCTTACTACAACGATCTGAAGGCGAAGATCGGCGAACGGCTGCAGGACGCGCTTGACACCAAGACCCACGGCAAGGCGGAGAGCTATGCGCTCGTCAAGCAGATCAAGGACGAGCTTGCCGCCTCGCTTCCCGCCGACGATCCCGCAGCCAAAAAGAAGCTGGGTCATTATTACGAAATGCTGCGCGAGCGCATGTTCCGCGCGCAGGTAACCAAGGAACGGATTCGCCCCGACCGGCGCGCTTTCGACGAGATCCGGGCGATATCGATCGAAACCGGCGTGCTTCCGCGCACGCACGGCTCGGCGCTCTTCACGCGCGGCGAAACGCAGGCTTTGGTGACAATCACGCTGGGCACCAATGACGAAGGCCAGCGTATGGAGACCTACGAGGGCGAGCAGCGGAAGAACTTCATGCTGCATTACAATTTTCCGCCCTTCAGCGTGGGCGAGACAGGGCGCATGACGGGCGTAGGCAGGCGCGAGGTGGGGCACGGCGCTTTAGCCGAGCGCGCCATCTCGGCGGTCCTTCCCTCGGCCGACGAGTCGCCCTACTCGATCCGCATCGTTTCCGACATTCTGGAGTCGAACGGCTCTTCGTCTATGGCGTCGGTCTGCGGAGCCAGTCTGGCTCTTTTCGATGCCGGCATCAAGTTGGGCGGCGCCGTGGCCGGCGTGGCCATGGGGCTGGTCAAGGAGGGCGACGATTACGCCATCCTCACCGACATCGCCGGAGCCGAGGACCACTACGGGGACATGGACTTCAAGGTGGCCGGCACCCGCAAGGGAATTACCGCTCTGCAGATGGACATCAAGATTGGCGGGCTGTCGCACGAGATTCTTGAGCAGGCCATGGAACAGGCCCGCCGCGGCAGGTTCTTCCTGCTCGACAAAATGGACGCCGAGCTCAGCGGCCCGCGCCAGGAGCGTTCGCAATACGCTCCGCGCATCGAAACGCTGCAGATTCCCACCGAGAAGATTCGCGACCTGATCGGCAAGGGCGGCGCAACCATTCGCGGCATTGTGGAGCAGACCGGGGCCAAGATCGATGTTGATGACACGGGCAAGGTAAGCGTGGCTTCGAGCGACGCCGAGGGACTGAAGAAGGCCATGGCCATGATCAACGACGTCACAGCGGTTCCCGAGGTGGGCAAAACCTATCTGGGGAAGGTTGTGAGGCTGGCCGAGTTCGGGGCTTTCGTCGAAATCTTCCCCGGCACCGACGGACTGCTGCACATCTCCGAGATCGCCGAGCATCGGGTCAAGGAAGTCAAGGACGAGCTGCGCGAAGGCGACCAGGTGATGGTGAAGGTGCTGGCCCTCGAAGGCAACCGCATCAAGCTGAGCCGCAAGGCGCTCATCAAGGAGCAGAAGGCGAAGCTGGCCCCGACTGCGCCGCCTGAGGAAAGCGAAGCGGCGCCGGCCGTTCAGCCTGAAGCGCAGGTGCCTGCACTCCCGCCGCCACCGCGTCCGCGCCACGAATTCGACGAGCGGCAGCCGGCCTCCAATCAGAGCACCATTCTGATCGAGGGGGGCGACGACTTCGCCGACGAAGAAGGGGAGGAGTTCGACGAGGAGAACGAGCCGAACTTCAACCGCGTCGAGGGTGCTGCGCCGGTTCGCGCCGGACAACCTCAGGGGGCTGGGGGAGCACCGCGGCCGGGAGGTGGTAGTCCGGGAGCCAACAATCGCCGCCGCCGCCGCCGTCGCCCCGGCGGCCCAGGACGTGGCCCGGGACAGAGCTAGGAGCGTTTTTCACGTTTCGTAGAGTGGCAAAAACCCGTTCATCTTCATGGCGTAAGTCAATGCCTTGAAGATGAGCGGTTTTTGCTGAGAGCGGATCTCGCCTACGCCTTCCTCTGTTTGAATAACCAGTCTCTTGCAGCTTTGATGTAGAAAAACTTTCTGGCGGACCCCATGTGATCGACATTCGCAAAGGTCAGGAAGGTGATGTTGCCTCCCTTGCCGAGGTAGCCGTCGATCTGCTCGGTCAACTCCTTTTGATCGTCAACCGGAAAGATGAGTGCAGGGTCGAGACGCTCTTGGGGCCGCGTGACCTTGGCGCCCGCTTTCTCCCAGACCGGTACGCACTTTTCATTCCAGGGAGTCGCTTTACCGTCCTCTGTGCCGGTGATGATGAGGAGATTCTGTTTCGCGAGATCGACAACATCGCCAGGCCGCTGCTGGCCGGCGATGATAAGGCCGGCTGCAAAAGTTTTGGGGTGCTTTGCCATCATCCACAGAGAGGTCATGGCGCCCATGGACCAGCCAGTGCAATAGACCCTCCTGGGGTCGATCTTCAGTACCTTGTCTGCGCGGTCTTCCTTATTGGGGTTGCCGTAGTTCCATGTGTTTTTGAGCATCGACTCGACCAGCTTGTAGGTGTTCTCGACGTCGTACGTGTGCTCCCAATAATCGTTCAGCGTGGTGCGTTCATAGCGCGGGGTGATGACCACGCACTCATGTTCTGCCTGCTCTTCCGGCATCCCCCAGATGCTGGCGATGCATTGCTCGGTCAGCGTTGCGGCACAGGTTCCGTCGTAACTCGTCCCCGAGTGAGTGATGGCAATAACGAGTGGATATTCCTTGTTCTCGCCACCTTTTTTCAGGAAGGACTTCGGCAGGTAGATGCTGTATTCCAGCCATGCGGAACGCGTGTCATCCCACCACCAGTGGTTCTGCTCCCAGGCGTCGATGCCACGGATTACGGCGTTATTTCCGCGCCCACCGGCGTTGTTCAACACGCTCCTGCTTGCGGCATAGACGGTGCCGTCGACTGTCTTGACATCCTTGTTCTGCGTGATGGAAACCTTATCGCTGTAGGCAGCTGGGTTGCTGAGGTCCGGATCGCGCTCGAATTCGGCGATGACAACCATGCCGGCGACGCTCTTGCGGTCACTGAGCAACGCGGGCTCGGCGTTCGTATAGATGGCCACAAGGGGCCGACCTTGAGCATTTGGTGTAGTGGCTGGCATCGTCGAATTCTGTGGCATGCCTGGCCCGCCCCCTCTCGCCGCGGGGTAGACGCTGGCGGTGTAAGTGCCAAGGTCCAGGCTGGCGGGATCGATCACCGCGTCATACTCTACGGCAATACCGTAAACTTTTTGGCCACCACCGGTGACCTCGCAAAGCGCATAGATGCTCTGAATCCCAGGACCCTTTTTCGCCATGCCACCGGGACCACCGGACCACCAGGACCATCGGGGCCACCGGCCGCCTGGAACCCCGTTGACTGGGCTCCGATTTTGCCAGTAGCTGCGCCTGCAAAAACCGCTCCCACCATCGAGCTGATCTTCACGAAGCCTCTTCTCGTCAGATCTTTCAAGTGCTTTCTCCTGGATTTCTGATTACGGTCAATAAGTGTAACAATTTAACCTGAAAAACTTCTGAAGGACTTGGCGAGCGATAGAATCTTGCGCAATTCCGAGTTGCTGAAACTCGGATGCAAACAACAAAGGCGCTCGGACCTCAGGTCCGGGCGCCTTTTGGTTCTTGCGCCGAAGGCGCGATTGCCTTGACGGCGATTCCAGCCCGCATTTCTCAAACCTCAAGGTCTCGGGCTCGCAATCACTTTGTAGCGCCGGCCTCCCGGCCGGCTGTAGCGTGGGTCTCCTGACCCACGCTCTCGAAAACAAAGGCGCTCGGACCTCAGGTCCGGGCGCCTTTTGGTTCTTGCGCCGTAGGCGCGATTGCCTGGACGGCGAGTCCTTAGTACATTCCGTCCATGCCGCCGTGTCCGCCGCCCATCGGTGCTGCCTTGGGCTCGGGAATCTCGCAGATCATTGCTTCGGTCGTCAGCAACAGGGCTGCGATCGAGGCCGCGTTCTGCAACGCCGTGCGGGCCACCTTGGTCGGGTCGATGACGCCGGCCTTCACCAGATCCTCGAAGACTCCGGTCTCGGCGTTGTAGCCGAAGTCGTCTTGCTTGTTCTCGAGCACCTTTGACACCACCACGGCGCCCTCCTCGCCCGCGTTGGCGACGATCTGCCGCAGAGGCTCTTCGAGCGAGCGGCGCACGATCTCAGCGCCCGTCTTCTCGTCGCCATGGAGTGTCTTGATCAGCACATTCACGGCTGCAATCGAACGGACCATAGCCACGCCGCCGCCGGGGACGATGCCTTCCTCGACCGCAGCCTTGGTGGCGTGCAGGGCATCTTCAACGCGAGCCTTCTTCTCCTTCAACTCGGTCTCGGTGGCCGCGCCAACCTTGATGATGGCCACGCCGCCGACCAGCTTGGCCAGCCGCTCCTGCAGCTTCTCGCGGTCGTAGTCGCTGGTGGTCTTCTCGATCTGCGCCCGGATCTCCTTCACCCGGCCCTCGATCTCAGAAGACTTGCCTCCGCCGTCGACGATGGTTGTGTTGTCCTTGTCGATGGTGACGCGGGCAGCACGTCCCAGATCCTCGATTTTCACGCCTTCCAGCTTGATGCCGAGGTCCTCGGTAATGGCCTTGCCGCCGGTCAGGATGGCGATGTCGCCCAGGATCGCCTTGCGCCGATCGCCGAAGCCGGGGGCCTTGACGGCCGCAACGTTCAGCGTGCCGCGCAGCTTGTTCACCACCAGTGTCGCCAGCGCCTCGCCTTCCACGTCCTCGGCGATGATCACCAGCGGTTTGCCTTGCTGAGCTACAACCTGAAGAAGAGGCAGAAGGTCCTTCATGGCGCCGATCTTCTTCTCGTAGATCAAAATGTAGGGTTCTTCCAGCACTGCTTCAAGCCGCTCGGCGTCGGTGACAAAATACGGGCTCAGGTAGCCGCGGTCAAACTGCATGCCGTCGACGGTCTCAAGGAAAGTGTGACCGGTCTTCGAATCCTCAACCGTAATGACGCCGTCTTTTCCGACCTTCTGCATGGCCAGAGCGATGATGTTGCCGATCTCCTGGTCGCCGTTGGCCGAAATCGTCCCCACCTGGGCGACTGATCCTTCGCCAACCGGCTTCGACAGAAGGCCGAGAGCCCCGGGGACAACCCATTCGCCATTCTCGTCACGAGTGCCAACCACGACCGCCACGGCCTTCTCGATGCCACGCTTCAGGGCCGTCGGATTCGCGCCTGCCGCCACAGTCTTCACGCCTTCGCGGAAAATCGACTGCGCCAGCACCGTGGCCGTAGTCGTGCCGTCGCCGGCAACTTCCGAGGTCTTCGAGGCCACTTCCTTCACCAGTTGGGCGCCCACATTCTCCTGCGGGTCCTTCAGTTCGATCTCCTTGGCTACCGTGACCCCGTCCTTGGTGATCGTCGGCGATCCAAACTTCTTCTCGATCACGACATTGCGACCCTTGGGCCCCAGGGTCGCCTTCACCGCGTCTGCGAGCAGGTTCACGCCCCGCAGAATCGCCTGCCGGGAATCTTCACCGTGCAAAATCTGTTTTGCCATTGCTTTTATTCTCCTAGTTCACAGTTCTTGGTTCGAAGTTCACAACTCGGTCGTTCACAGTCGTTGCGCAGCCAAGTTCCTCTGTGAACTGAGAACTGCGAACTGTGAACTCATCCGCCGCAGCGGACGCCGCTACTGCTTGATAATCCCCAGCACTTCTTCCTCGCGCATGATCAGAAACTCTTCGCCGTCGATTTTGATCTCGCTCCCGGAGTACTTTCCGAACAGCACGCGGTCGCCCGCCTTTACGTCCAGCGGGAAGACCTTTCCTTCGTCGTTGGATTTGCCCTTGCCTACCGAAATCACTTCACCTTCCTGCGGCTTTTCTTTTGCCGAATCCGGAATGATGATGCCTCCGCGGACGGTCTCGGTATCTTCCAGCCGGCGAACCAAAATCCGGTCGTGGAGAGGGGTGAATTTCTTCGCTGTTGCTGCCATGTTTCGCTTCTCCTTCACACGCGCGCCCGGCCCTCAGCCGGGTCGCGGCTCTGAAATTGATTTAAGAAAGGCTTTTGGATTCTGAAAGGCCCCTCGGCCGGCGCTCTGGGGGAAACTGACCTTCGCGCCTAGCACTCTTGCCCTTCAATTGCTAAAGATAGAGAACTCCCCCGCAAATTGTCAAGCCCAGATCTTAAAACTTGAGTGTAAATAACTCATGGTTTCTTCTCTCTAAAATATAAGTATTCCACCCGCTCTTTCCGCCCTTCCCGCGTGAACTCCATGCAATGCCCTTCTTTCGCCGCCCCTATCCGTTTACAATTGTTGCCATGCTCCATCGTTTTTTCTTCCGTTTTGCCGCTCCCATCGTCGCTTTAAGCCTGTCTCTCGCGCTGCTGCCGGCGGCTGCCCAGGACTCGAATCGCGGCCGCAAATACCAGGCTCCTCCTCCCTCGGCCACCATTCGGGTCACTGTCCTGCGCGACTCCGACGGCAAGCCTCTCGAGAACGTGGCGGTCATCTTTCATCCCATCGAAGGCGAGCGCGACAAGGGTGGCATGGAAGTGAAAACCAACGAGGACGGCAAGGCCCTCATCGATGTCATTCCCATCGGCGACACCGTCCGCATGCAGATCTTCGCCAGCGGCTACCAGACCTACGGAGAGGACTACAAGGTCGACAAGGCCGAGATCGCGAAGGAAGTCCGCATGAAGCGGCCCGGCGCCCAGTACTCCACTTACAAGAACAACACCAGCGGCAATCAGGAAAGCGGCTCTGGGAACGGCCAGACTCCACCCACTGGGCAGAATGCGGCGCCTGTCCCGGGCGACGCCAATCCCGGCAATACGGCCAAGCCTCAGTCAAAATAGCCGCGCTTCGGGCGTTGTTTTGAGGGCATTTCGCTGGTGATGTTTTCGGAGCTGCTTTCACGCCGCTCCCTCGCCCATGGAAAATTTGTCTTTGGCTGGAAAATCCGCGCTGGTCACGGGAGGCGCACGCCGACTTGGCCGCTCCATCGCTCTGGCTCTTGCCGGCGCGGGAGCCGACGTAGCCATTACCTTCCGCAATTCGCGGGCCGCCGCCCAGGCCACGGCCGGCGAGATCGCCGCGCTTGGCCGGCGCTCCATCGCCCTCGACTGCGATCTTCGTTCTGAATCCTCCGTCCGCAGCTCGGTCTCATCGGCCGCCGAGGCACTTGGCGGGCTTCACATCCTCGTCAACAACGCCGCCGTCTTCCATTCTGTTCCCCTGGATCAGCTTGCCGTCGCTCAATGGGATGAGGTCTTCGAAACCAACGCCCGCGGGCCATTTCTCATGGCTCGCGAGGCCCTTCAGCATCTCCGTGCCTCCGAGGGCCGCATCATCAACATCGGTTCGCTGGGCGGCCTGCGCGCCTGGCCGGGTCACGCCGACTACTGCGCCTCCAAAGCCGCTCTCCACATGCTCACGCAGGCCATGGCCCGCGCCTTTGCGCCTCAGGTCAGCGTCAATTGCGTGGCGCCCGGCTGGATCGAATCCGACGAGCTCTCAGAACAGGAGCAGGCTGCCGCCTCCCGCTTTGCCGGGCGCACTCCCATGCGGCGCAACGGCTCCGCCCGCGATGTTGCTCAAGCTGTACTCTTCTTTGCCACAGGTCCGCACTTCATCACCGGCCAGATTCTTTCGGTTGACGGTGGCCTCGGACTCGTCTAAGCCTCGCGAGCCGCCTACTCCCCGAAAAGCCGGCGCCAGAATCCTCGCTCGCCGGTTTTGGATCCCTCGGCCAGTTTTTCCGGTTTAGCCCCGTGGGCGGCGGTGTGGGGCAGCTTGAACTTCAAGGGCCGCCCCTCCCACAGTCCTTCCGCTTCCGGCTGTTCCGGCCACTCGGCGCCTTCCACGGCTGCCTTCGGATTGGTCACGAACAGCCTGTTTGCAGTCTCTGCACCGCTCCGCCTCACAACATGGTCGTAGGCCTTTTTCAGGTGAGGCGGCCGCCATTTCAACTGGTGGGCGTCGCTGGCAACAAAGTGCACCCAATTCCGGTCGAGCATCTCGTTGGCTAGCGCCTCGGCGCCAGGGCCAAAGCGCCCGTAGAGGCTGCCTGCCGTCAACTGCATCAGGCACCCCTTCCGCGCCCACTCCCCTATCAGTCCCGGATTTCTTTGCGTCGCCGCGTAACGCTCCGGGTGGGTCACGATCAGTGTGTAGCCCGCCTCCTGAAGCTCGAAGAGCGCTTCATTCGTCTGCGGCGTAATCGCCACCAGCGAAAACTCGATCAGCAGGTAGCCCTTTCCATTGATCGAATAGCGAAGCGGTGCTGCGAGCGCCGCGAAAATGTTCTCAGCCGATAGATGAAAGTCGCAGCCCAGGCTCAGCTCCATCACGCCTTTCAGCTCGCCGCGCAACTCGGCCATTCTCTCTTCCACTACCTCTGCCTGGTACTGAAACCGGTCATTGGCATGGGGCGCGCACACAATATGCGTCACGCCCTCCAGGGCCGCCTCATGGGCCATCGCCACTGAAGTCTCCAGGTCCGGAGATCCGTCGTCTACGCCGTAAATCAAATGCTGATGAAGATCGAACATCTCATCTCTCTATAGCGGGTCCGCTTGGTTTCGCGAACAAGTTCTGTAACAGGGCACGGCTTCAGCCGGGTGCCCGCAGTCTCGTCCGCCGCGGCGACCGAAGTCGAAGGATCTGCGGTTGTTCTTCGCTCATTCTGTCGCAATCAAGCCGGGTGCCCCAGGTCTCGATTTTGAGACCTGGGAGCCAAGATCACGCGGACCCGGCACTACCTCTCCTGCAGCGCGCCCACCATCGAGGCGAACACCTTCCATCCGTCTTCCGATCCCAGCAGCCGCTCGCTTGACCGGTCCGGGTGCGGCATCATTCCCAGCACATTCCGCCCCTCGTTCAGGATTCCCGCAATGTTCGCGAGCGACCCGTTGGGATTCGCCTCCGGCGTCGTCTCTCCCGCGGGGGTCGAGTAGCGGAAGGCGATCCGGTCTTCGGCCTCCAGGCGCTTCAGCGTCTCCGGATCGCAGAAGTAGTTGCCCTCCATATGTCCGATGGGAACCTTCAGCACTTCGCCCTTCTGAGAGCAGGCTCGTAAACGGGCTGTCGGTCGGTCTCCGTCCTCAGGTAGACCTGCTTGCAGATGTACTTCAGCCCCGCGTTGCGCATCAGCGCGCCCGGCAGCAGCCCCGCTTCGGTCAGAATCTGGAATCCGTTGCAGATGCCCAGCACCAGGCCGCCGCCCGCGGCAAACCGCTTCACCGCCTGCATCACCGGCGAGAACCGCGCAATGGCGCCCGTGCGCAGATAATCCCCGTAGGCAAAGCCTCCCGGCACAAGGATGGCATCCACGCCTTCCAGATTCTCTGACTCATGCCACAGGAAGGTCACAGGTTGACGGGCCACGGCGGCAATCACGTTGTAGGTGTCGTGATCGCAGTTGGAGCCAGGAAAAACCAGCACCCCGAATTTCATGCTTCCAGAGTACCAGCTACCCGCTGCCGGAAATGGTGGACCTTCCGGCCCCGCCCGGCGGAGGGAGCAGGGTCGGAGGGAGCAGGGGCCTTCAGGCCCCGGAAAGGCCTGCAATAAAAGAAGCCTGACGCGGACTGGCCGGCGGAGGGAGCAGGGGCCTTGCCCCGGATAAAAGCGGTCGGAGGGAGCAGGGGCCTTCAGGCCCCTGGAAAAAGGCACGCAATAAAAGTGGCTTTAGCCACGGGCATTTCGTTTATCCTTCCGATGTGCGACTCGCACCGCAAGAAACTCGAACGTATCTTGTCACCGCTGTAACAGCGCAACGCCATCGTCTTTTTCAGGTCACGGCCACTGCGGAGCTATTCCAACAAACCATCCTTGACTATCGCAGCCAGGGACGCTTTCTTTTGCACGCATTCGTCATCATGCCTGACCATTTCCACGCTTTGATCACACCCGCCCCCGACGTTTCGCTTGAAAAGGCCATGCAATTCATCAAAGGCGGATTCTCTTTCCGCTTGAAGAGCAAGGTGGATGTGTGGATGCGCGGCTTCAACGAGAGCCAGATCATGACCAAAAATAGGTTCATGAACTGTTTGCAGTACATCGAGGAGAATCCGGTTCGCCGAGGGTTTGCTTCGACACCGCAAGCTCATCCCTTCAGCTCCGCCGCCCGCGCCCCGTTGGACCCTATACCGCCTTATCTGCAAGACTAGGCCTGCCCGGGCCTAAAGGCCGCCCATAGAGCAGCGCTGTCCAGGGGCCTGAAGGCCCCTGCTCCCTCCCACAAAATTCAACCGGCCCGCTGACCTGGCCCTTTGCAGATAATTGCTGCTCTTTAGCGCACAATCTCAATAGAGCCAGCCATGACCACCGCACACAATTCGGCCCCCGGACTTCCTCTGCTCCCTGATCCCTCTTTGATCTTTATTCGCTATTCACTATTCCCTGTTCTTGCGGCCCCCGGACTTCCTCTGATCCCTGTTTTAGCAACCGGGAATCGCAATTCAATTTTTGATGTATTTTTTGCTTTTTGCTTTCAAGCGCCGAAATTAGAAATCGCCGCTCCAGCCACGGCTTTCCGCACTTCGCAACTCGAAAAAATGCGCGAAAAACGCCAAAATTGCCGATTTTTTGGGCTGTGCAACTGTGCAAGCCAATTCGCCCCATGGAATCAACTACTTAAAGCCAAAAACTGCACAGTTGCACAACTTCTGTGAAACTGTGCAACTGTGCAACTGTCCCTAGTCCCTAGATGATGACTTAGGTCGTCATTTCGTGGGAGGGCCGCCAGCCGGGGCGCTTGGTGACGGTGCTCCGCCGGCGGCCGCCGCGGCTCTCCTGGCCGCCATCTTCGCGCTGTAGGCTTTCATCTTGGCTACGGTGAGGATGCCGTCCTTATCGGTGTCAAGATCGCCCGGAAACCAATTGGCTTCAACTTCCTTCAAAGTCAGGAATCCGTCTTTGTCCGTGTCCATGCGAGTGAAGACTCCCTCCGGGCAAGCCCTGAGCCGCCCACTCCTCTTTGCTCAGCTTGCCATCGTGGTTGGCATCCACTTCCGTGAAAAACTTGTCGCCCTTCAACTGCACATCGGTGGGAGCGTGGCCAGAGGCTCCGGTTGCTGCCTCCTGAGCGGGTGCTGCCCCCTGAGCAAGGCAGGGGATGGACCATGTCAGTGCAACGATGGAGACAAGGGCTGCTGCCAAATTACGAATCCGCATTTGATTCCTCTCTGAAATCAGTTTGGGTCTAGCTTTTTTGGGGCGGCGCCGGACCGTTTTTGAGCGTGATCTGGCGTCAAAACCAGGGGATGGAGTCAGACTCAATATAGAGCGGCATTGCGCAATCGCGAGGATATTCTCCTTGCTTTCCGTTGGGCGAAAACTACGAACTGCGAACTACGAACTGCGAACTGATCACTGACCACTGACCCCTGTCTCTATCGCCCCCGTGAGGCTCGCCACGCGCTCTACCTGGTGGCTTTTGCACCACGACTCCAGCCCTTTGGCCAGGCGCTCGGAGGCGCGGGGATCGGCGTAGCTTGCGGTTCCCACCTCGACAGCCGTGGCGCCGGCCAGCAGGAACTCCACGGCATCCTCGGCGGTCACGATGCCGCCCATGCCGATGACTGGGATCTTCACCGCCTGCGCCGTCTCATAGACCATGCGCACCGCGATGGGCTTGATGGCCGGCCCGGAGAGGCCGCCGGTGATGTTCGTTAGCCGCGGCCGCCTGGTTTCCACGTCGATGGACATGGCAAGAAAAGTGTTCACCAGGCTGACCGCATCGGCTCCGGCGCCCTCGGCAACCCGCGCCATGTGCGCAATCGACGTCACATTCGGCGAAAGCTTGACGATCAGCGGTCTGGCTGAAGCCGCCTTGGCACGGCTGACGAGATATTCGAGCGAGCCCGGATCGGCTCCGAACGCCATGCCGCCCGCATGAACGTTGGGGCAGGAGACATTCAGCTCATAGGCGGCGATCCCTTCGCCCTGGTTCAACCGTTCGATGACCGCGAGGTAGTCGGCCACCGTGTACCCGAAGACGTTCACAATGACCTTGCATCGGGGATAGCGCCGCAAGGGCGGCAACTTTTGCTCAAGAAACTCTTCCACGCCCACGTTCTGAAGCCCGATCGCATTCAGCATGCCGGCGGCGGTCTGGATGAGGCGCGGCGGCTGGTTGCCTGCCATCGGCTCCCGGCTGATCCCCTTGGTGACGAGCCCGCCGATTCGCTCGAGCGAAACAATCTCCTCGAACTCGATGCCGTAAGCGAACGTGCCGCTGGCGGCGATCACTGGATTTGCCAGCTCCAGGCCGGCAACCCGCACTCTCATGTCAGGCTTCACGAGCGGTGATTTCCCTTCATGGCCATTTATAGCAAAGCCGGGCGGGTGGTGAGGCGGCCGGAGAAGTGAAGCGGGGCCTTCGAGGCCGGTCAAGTGTGCGGATTTTCGGGGCCAGCTTCATCAAAAAACATCCCTCAGGGGCTAAAGCCCCACTTAATTTTTGCGGCTTTTACGGCCCGGCTGAAGCCGTGCCCTGGTTACAAAGCTCCTTCGATTGACTTTGACAGCGCAAAAAAGGCGGACGGTTTCGCCGCCCGCCTCGGATTGCTGGCAAAGTTTAAATGGCGATTTCAAAAAAGGCCCCAAGCCCGTGGCTAAAGCCACATTGAATCGAGGAGCCTTATTCGGGAGGCTAAAGCCTCCCGCTCCCTCCGACGATTCCACTGCCGGTCGCGCTTCTTACGCTGTGACCGCTTCGGTGGCCGTCACCTTCACCGGCGTCAGCCAGCCCCAGCGGTCGGGCCTCAGTCCGTTGGCGATGCCGAAGAACTCCTCGCCGATCTTGCGTGTGATTTCGCCCGGCTCGCCGTCGCCCACAACAATCCGGTCCACCGACCGGATCGCCTGCACCTCGGCGGCCGTCCCCGTGAAGAAGACCTCGTCGGCAATGTAGAGCACCTCGCGCGGCAGCGGCTGCTCGAGCACGGTCAGGCCCAGGTGCCGGGCGATGGTGAGTACGCTGTCACGAGTGATGCCAGAGAGCGCCGAGTTGGCCAGCGGGGGCGTGTACAGCACGCCATTGCGCACAACGAAGATGTTTTCGCCCGATCCCTCGCTCACCAGCCCGTTTACGTCGAGCGCAATGCCCTCCTGGTAGCCGTTGATGATGGCCTCCATGTGGATGAGTTGCGAGTTCATGTAGTTCGCCCCGGCCTTGGCAAGCGCCGGCATGGTGTTCGGCGCCAGGCGGTTCCAGCTCGACACGCAGACATCTGCGCCGCCATGCGCGGGGATGTACTTGCCCCACGGAAAGTTGACAATGTAAACCTCGACCGGCGAGCCCGTCGGGCTGACCCCGATCTCCCCGTAACCCCGCAGCATGATAGGCCGAATGTAGCAGGGTGCGATGCTGTTGGCCTCGATCAAATCCACAACTCCGGCGCACAACTCTTCCAGCGTGAACGGCGCTTCCATCCGGTAGATTTTGGCCGAGTCCAGCATCCGCTGCATGTGCTCCGGAAGCCGGAAGACCGCCGAGCCCTGAGGCTGCCCGTAGCAGCGAATCCCTTCAAAAACGCTCGAACCGTAATGCACAACGTGGCTCATCACGTGGATGGTTGCCTGCTCCCATGGGATCAGGGCGCCGTTGTGCCAGATGTTGGTTGTCTTCTGTATTGGCATGGGGATCGAGATGCTCCTTGATGCGCATGGCGCGCACATCTCAAGCCTATCGCGAATCGCATCAGCCTGTCACCGCGAGCCGGCCGGCCGGCGCGGGCCGGAGTTCCGTTTCCGGCACTGCCGCCGAGGATTCAGGTGGCCTTTCCGGCGCGACTGAAGTCGCGCCGGAACAAGTTGTGCTGAAGTCCCTACGGGACTCCGATTCACACGGGTGGGACGCTCTCCCAGCGCTGAAGCGCTGGGCTAAGTCGCCGCGGCGACCGCCTACGGCGCGGGCACTCGCTCTCCCGGCGCTGAAGCGCTGGGTACTGACTCGCACTTTGTTCCGCGGCGGCCGTTTGTCCCGCGTTCATGCTAATGTTCAAGCGTGGAGTCTTCCCGCGTGAAGAAGGACCGTGGCTCTTCCCCAACAGCGGCCCCCAGACAACGGCGACTGCCGGGGCTTTCCGTTCGGGATGGTTTTGTCCGCCATCCCTTCGACCTGGAGTTTGGGGTGCGCACCAGCGGGCTGATTCAGGGGCGCCACCTTGGCAGCGGTCACCAGCACGACCGCTACGCAACCGCTTACTACGCGATCGCCCCCTCGGTTTTTCGCGAGATGATCTCTCGCTGGCGCCGCCTCGCTCCGTCTGCGCCTTTGACCGACTACACCTTTGTGGATATGGGCGCCGGCATGGGCCGCGCCATGCTGCTGGCTGCAGAGTTTCCCTTTCGCGCCGTGCTGGGCGTGGAGTTGAATCCGGCCCTGGCCCGCATCGCCGCCAGAAATCTCACCCTGTGGCGCAAATCCGTTCGCGCCCGGGCGCCCATGCGCATTTATTGCGGCGAAGCCGCCGATCTCGATCCCTTGCCCGGTCGCTGTCTTCTCTTCCTCTTCAATCCCTTCGGCGCTCCGGTTCTTCGGCGCGTGCTTTCGGGCTGGAGCCGGGCCTTTTCCGGACGCAACGGCGAACTCGACATCCTCTATGTGAACAACGAGCAGGAGCACGTGTTCGCTGCCTTTCCAGGGTTCCGCCGCCTCTTTGCTGGGCGAGTGCGGCGCTCCCGTGCTGACGACCTCGCCGACCGGAGAATCCTCACCAGCCAGCCCGAAGGCGAGTACGCCGCATTCCCCTGGGAGGATTGCTCGATCTATCGTTGGACCGGAACGGTGTAGCCTTTCGCGTTGAACCTATCCCGGGGAATACAGCTTGAATCGACCGCATCTCATTCTCGGCATCGGCGAACTCCTCTGGGACCTGCTTCCGGATGGCCCCCGGCTGGGTGGCGCCCCCGCCAATTTCAGCGTCATGGCCGGCCGGCTTGGCAACCAGGCCGCTATCCTCAGCCGCATCGGCAGGGACGATCTCGGACAGGCGGCCATCGACTTTCTGAATCCTCTGCCGGTTGATGCGAGTGTCGTGGACGTGGATCCGGCCCACGAGACCGGACGTGTGACAGTCACCTTCCATGACGGCGAGCCTGTGTATACCATCGATCAGCCGGTTGCCTGGGATTTCCTGGAAATGAATGATGAATGGCTCCGGCTGGCGGAGCGGGCAGGCGCCTTGTGTTTCGGTACGCTGGCGCAGCGCAGTCCCGTTTCGCGTCAGACAATCGAGGCTCTTGTGGCCAGCTCTTCGACGGACTGCATCCGCATCTTCGACGCCAACCTGCGCGCTCCGTTCTATTCGAGCGAGGTCATTGAGAAGTCGATCGAGCTTGCCACCGTCGTCAAGATGAGCGACGCCGAAGCCTTCGAGCTTCTGGCTGTTCTCGGATTCGGCATTGCAAGTCCGGGCCCCCGTGGAGGGCTCCGCGACGCAGCCGAGCGCCTGCTCAGTGTGTTTCCGAACATTCAGCTTGTCGCCATCACGCGCGGCAGCCGCGGCAGCCTTCTCGTTTCCCGTCAGGGGTGGAACGATCATCCCGGGTTCCCCGTGAAGGTAGCTGACCCTGTGGGCGCCGGGGACGCTTTTGCCGCCGCCCTGGCTCATTACATGCTTCGTGGAGCCGGTCTTGCACTCCTCAATGAGGCAGGCAACCGCTGGGGCGCATGGGTCGCCTCTCAGCCCGGCGCCATGCCCGCTCTGCCTGACGAAGTCCGCGCCTCGATCGCCGCTGCCATCGAGGCTTGCTAAGGGTGGTTGCGTAGATAGCTCGCGGCGATCGAGACGCATCCCTCGGGGGCTAAAGCCCCGCCGTTTATGCGCCTTTCGCGGCACGGCTAAAGCCGTGCCCTTTCAAAACCGGTTGTTCACTTCTCTAGAATTCGTTCACTTCTCTACGATGCGTGTTGCGACCATTTGTTCTGTCGCGAATTCCGGGGTGCCCACGTGGCGGGTGAACGCAATCTGGTCGCCGGAGATCTTGCCCACATAGAGAATCTTGAAGGGGCCATTAGCGGTCTTTAGAGTCTCGACAAACGTGACAACGTCACCCTTCACCGACCCATCCGTGATTGCAACTTCCCCCCGTTCGTTCTTGGCGGTGCCCGTAAGCGTTTCGCCGTTCAAGGTGAACGTGTAAACGTATTTCTCATCGCCGCCCCCTGTGTGGAACGCCGCTGACCATTTTCCATTGATATCCGCGGCCCAGGCAGTGAACCCCATGCATGCGGCCAATATCGCCAGAACAATTGCGCTGCGAAGTTTCATCCAGTCCTCTCCTTTTCACTGAAGTCCTTCATGGTTTTCTTGAATTGTACCGCTCTCAGGAGGCTGAAGCCGCGGCGAGGCCGGGTAGACTATAACATCGTTCTGAGTGCGGTTTTCCGAAGAGGCGTCCATGACAGAAGCGAATGAAACGCTGACACCCTTTGCCCACAGAGCCCGGAACACCTGCTTTGGATGCGGCCCGGCCAATCCCACGGGTTTGCAGTTGGTGTTCTTTAAGCGTGAGGACGGGTCGGCTGTATGCCCGGTATCCGTGCCCGAGCGCTTCGAAGGCATGGCGGGCTATCTGCACGGCGGCGTGATCGCTACGCTGCTCGATGAGATTATGAGCAAGGCGATGCGCGCGCAAGGACAAAGCGGCGTGACGCGTCATATGGAAATTGAATACCTGCGCCCGGTTCCGTCCAAGACTCCCATTCGCCTTGAAGCGCAGGTTACGCACAACGAAGGCCGCAAGCACTGGGTTCGTGGCTCCATTCTGAACGAGCGCGGAACTGCGCTGGCCCGTGGAAAGGCCCTCTTCGTCGAGATCCGTCCACGCGATGCTTCCGTCAAGGAATCTTTTGATGCATTTTGGAAGTAGCTTATCCTGAAGGCGCAAATCTGAGGTCGCCGGCAATCGCGGCACCGGGCAGAGGGTCTTCACAATTCGATTGCATGAGCGGAAGCGGCAGCCCCGCGAGGAACTGCCGCGCCCATACAAATGCGAAACCGCAGATCAATGAATGATGTTCATCGTGTCCTGAGTGACCGTGTCAAAGGTCGTTACCGCTTTCGAATCGGCCTCAAACGCCCGCTGCGCGATGATCAGCTCGGAGAATTCAGAAGAGATATTGACGTTCGATCCCTCCAGAGAGTCGTCCTGAATCTGACCCAACCCCGCGCTCCCCGCCGCCGCTACCACGGCCGTGCCGCTCGCGAGAGTCGTTTGGTACACCTGATTGCCTACCGATTTCAGTCCCTGCAGGTTGCTGACGCTTGCCAGGGCGATCTGCCCCACATTCTCTTTCTCCCCATTTGAAAAGGTCGCGGTCGCCGTCCCGTCGGAGCCGATTGAGAAGCTCTCATACTGCCCGCTTGCGTAGCCATCCTGCGACGAAGCGGAGACCGCCGAGGCCGCGGAGGTATCCATCTGCGTAATGGCCGGCTTGCCGCTTGAGTTGAGCAGGCTCCAGCCGATGCTCAGATCGGCGGCGTTGTCTGCCAGTCCCGTAAAGCCAAGAGGTATGGAAGAAGCATCACCCGCTCCCGATCCCACCGTCGCCGCTGCCCCGCCCGAAGGCGTCACGGTCGTCATCGTGCCGGTTGAGTCAAAGGCGAGCGTGCCGGTCACCGGCGTTGACGTTCCCGAGGTGAAATCGGCCGCCGGCAGCGAAACCGAGTAGCTCCACGTATTGGCAACGGCGGTCGGATCAAAGGTCACTGTGGCCTCGTGAGGCTCGCCCAGCGAATCGTAGACCGTCATCTGGTAAGAGAAATTGCTGTTGTCGGCCGGGTTGAGATTGGCCGTTATGCTCATGTTCGATGTCGGATTCGCCGCCTGCACCTGCCCCACGGGAATATTGATCGCCGTCAACTGGGCGTTGGTATTCACTACGCCATTCACTGACGGGTAGCCCATGACATTCAAGCCGTCCTGGGTCACGAGACTTCCGCTGGCGTTCGTGGTGAAGTTTCCGGCCCGAGTGTATTCAAATCCGCCCGCTCCGTCGCTCAGCACGAAGAAACCATTGCCGTTGATTGCCATGTCGGTCGCGGAATTGGTTGCGCTGATCGAGCCCTGCGTAAAATCGGTCACATTGGCAGCGATCTGCACGCCGGCGCCCTGCTGGATCTCATCGCCAGCCCCCGTCGTCCCGACCTGTTGGGAAAAAAGGCTGGAAAAATCGGTTCTCTGCTGCTTGTAGGCCGTCGTGTTCATGTTGGAGAGATTGTTGGCGATTGTATTCAGGGCTGTCGAATCGGTATCGAGGCCCGTCAGCGGAATTGCAAAGCTTGCCATCGTGGATCTCCTCTGCGTTTTGGTTGTTGTCGAGCGCCGGCCCTCGGCCCGCCCGTGATGCCGGTCTATTTCGCAAGGGCGCCGGGATTTGCCGCCAAGGCTCCCTGCTGCCGCCCGTCGAGCGCGTGGGCTACTCTTTGTGCTGCCGGATTCGCAGCGGGAATGCTGAAGCTGCCCGCAGCACTGCCGGCCGCAGCGGAAGTTGTGCCCTGTGTTCCGGCCACAGTTTGAAGCGCCGCCAGCAGATTATTTCTCGGGGCCGCGTCAGCGGCCGTTCCGGGGGCTGCCGATGCAGTCTCCTTTGTGGCTGCGCCCGCGCTCTCGCCCGAGGCCGAATTGCCGCTTGTTGTCGAGGCCGCGCCGCCCAGATCCGTCGTCAGCGTCTGGTTGATGGAAATCAACTGCTCCAGGCTGTTCACCTGCACGAGCTGGTTGATGTACTCGTTCGGATCGGTATCCGCGGTTGGATCCTGATTTTTCATCTCCGTCACCAGCAGGGTCATAAAATCGTTGGCCGAGATCGTTGCCGAATCCGCTGCAGCGTCAGAGCTGCTGGTGCTGTTTGTATCGTTTGCGCTTGCTGCCGCCGCCGGCGAGCTGGCTCCGAACCTTGCGGCGGAGCCCGTCAGCGCCTGGCTGGCCGTCAATGTGTGATGCAAAATTCCTGCTGCCGCCATCGTTCCTCCCTTTTGCCTGTCTCCTTGTTTCCGCTGCCCTGTTTCTGCTCTTCCGCTGCCCCTGCTCCTGCCTTTCGCCTTCGCTATCGCTGTTCCGCCGCCCCGGTCCCTGCTGCGCCGTTTTCTTGAAAAGCGGCCTCAAGCGACCTGCTGAGACACTGCCCCTCAGGCCATCACTGAAATATGATTTCCGGCCAATGGCGCGCTCACCGGAAAGGCAGCCGGCCCGGAGGACGGATGCGAAACCTCCCGCGTTGCCGGCAGCATGGCACCGGACCGGTCCGAAGTCTCTTCGCCGGTACGCTGGCCTCCGCTTCCGTTTGGTTCTTGTTGTCCACCGCCCTGGCCGGCTCGGGCGCCTGCTCCTCCGCTGTCCAGAGAAGCCAGACTCAGCGTCTCGACTGGACTGCGTTCCTGGGCCAGATAGTGGTTCAATCCCGGCATGTGGCCGCCCAGCATCTGCGCGGCCTCGGCCGATGCCGGCACCAGCGAGGCGTGAATGCCCCCGGCGCCCATCTCCGCCCGCACGCCGATCCAGCCCAATGCCGGATCCTGGAAGCCTGCCTCAGCCCGGCGGGCGCCTGTGTGAATCCAGCCCGGATTTCCAACCCCCGTTCCGGCGTCCAGCACCGCAAAGGTTTGCGGCGCTGACCCTGCTGACGCTTCAGCCGAGCCGCCCGCAAGGCCACTCTCCTTCATCCCGGCGAACCCCTGCTCCCCCGCGGGCACTCTCGCCAATGCGGAAGCCTCAAATGGATTCGTGGCCAGAGGACCGGGGAGCGTCCCGCCGGCGCCTCTGGGTCCCTGCTGCCGAGTCCTTTGCACTCTTCTGATTCACTGCGTGGCCGGCTGCCGCGCCTGACCCGGTCGCAGGCGAAGCCGGCAAAGGAGTGGCGTCGGTGATCTCCGGGCCGTTCCGAAGCACCTGTTCCGCGGCGCCTCCGGAACTCTGCGCATGCGCACTTCCGGCCCCCGTCTCTGTCTCCGCGGCCTGCTGACGCTGAGAATCCGCCGCCGGGGCCGCCAGCGGAGTTTCGCCCTCCGCTTTGAGTTGGATAGAAGGTTCGGAGCGATTTCCTCGACCGAATGCTTCCCGCGCGCCAGACGCTGGTTCAGTCCTCTCGGTTGGGCCGCCGCTGACCGGCGCATCCTGACCGTCCTTTGCCGGTGCGCTCCGGCCGGATGCCGGCACGAGAGTCGCACGGGAGGCCGTCTGAATTTCCCCGGAGTTCTCCGCCGTCGCTGCCTCGCCGTCAGCCTTGACCGCAGCGGCCGCCGCGTTCATCTCCGGCTGGTCCGGCTGAGAGAGCGGCCATCCCGCTAAAGAAAGCTGCTGCGCGGGGAAGTCGCTTGCTGGAGCGGCCACCAGCCCTGCCTGGAAACTGTTCCCGGAGTCCTTCTCTTGCGTGCCGCTTTTGCGCACCCCGGAAGAACCAGCGCTCTCACTTTCCCTCGACCGGCTTGTCTTCGATGACTCCGCCGCTGCCGAAGAAAGCCCTTCAGAAAGAGCTTTCGGCGAAAAAACCTCGTTGGACAAGAGCTTCTTCGATGTTGTCGCGGGCTTCCCAGCCGAGAATGCCTGGTCGGACAAAGCTCTTGCCGATGCTGTTCTCTCCCCGCCAAAGAGATTGGCAAGCTGAGAACTAGAAGCCTTGTCCTCCCTTGCGTTGATGCTCAGCCCACTCACCGCCACATCGGCCCGCATCTGGATGCCGGAACGCGAGTTGGTGGCCGCTTGCATTTTCGTGCCTCGCACAGAAACAGGAACCGCGGTCGAGGCGCCATCCGCTTCTTTCCACCCCGGCGCGGGCCTGGGCGCGCGATCAGGTGAGCCCGGCAGCGCGGCCGAAGAGGAAATCAGCAACTCGAAACGCGCGCCAAAGCTCTCGGCCGGAGAATTCTGAGCCGGCGATCCGGGCCCAAAACCTCGAGCGCCTTCTTTCGGGGCTTTCCCGGCAGGCGAGCCCGCCTGGCCAGCTCCCACAGGATCTGCCTCTGCTCCCGTCGCAACTCCCGTTGCCATGCTCATGGCAGGAAACAATGCAGATGGCGTGCCAAATTGAGCGGGAGCGAGTTAGAGGGATGTCACGATTGGGACCGTCGTTCCCGATTGAGGAACTCTCATAAATTCCGGGTGAGATTTCTTCTCAAGTTCTCTCCCTCGCCGTTCAGCGTCTCGCCAGCCTCCGCGCCGCCTCGGGGAGTTTTTCTCCCTTGCTTTGCCGCTTCCCGGTGCATTTTGTTCAAGTGCCCCTCGTCGAGCGCCTGCTGGTCGCGATGCGCCGTCTTCATTGCCTGGCGCGCCTCGAATCCCCTCAGCACGTGCTCGGCCTGCCGCCGCCCCACCCTTTTGGCGAGAAGTTCGTCGCGCAGCCGGAAGACTTCCTGCTGACAGGAAGCGAGTCTTGGCACCACAAAGCTCGCTTTTCTGGCGGCCGCCAGCGTCTCTTCGAGGCCCGCCAGCCGGTCAGCCGCCTCTCCGCTCCGGGCGCTCAGAGAAACCAAGAGCCGCCCGCCGCGATCACGTTCCCCGGCCGCCGCCAGAGCCCGTTCCAGCCGGCGCAATTCGCCGGCCGCCTTCTCGAGCTCGAGCTGCCGCTGTTCCTCTTCGATTTCGAGCACCCGAAGCAGGCGTCGCAGCGGACGCGATCCCGCCACGGCTCAGATCTCCGCGGCCAGCGCGGCCAGCCGGCGCAGGCAGTCGTCGTACCGCACCTCGTCGTGCACCCCCTGCGCGAGAAAAGCGCGCAGGGCAGCGCGCGCGCCGAGAGCGCGATCCAGCTCCGGGTCGGAGCCCGGCTTGTAAGCCCCGATCCTCACCAGGTCCTCGGAACGGGCATGGACGGCCATCAGGCGGCGGACGAGGGCCGCATGCTCCCGATGCTCGGGACCGGCCACGGCCGGCATCAGCCGGCTGATCGAGTCCAGAATCTCAATGGCCGGATACCACCCCTCCGCAGCCAGTGCGCGAGAGAGCACAACGTGTCCGTCGAGCAGCGAGCGCACCGCGTCGACCAGCGGGTCCTGCTGATCGTCGCCCTCCATCAGCACCCCATAAAAAGCCGTGATCGATCCGGTGCGGAACTCCCCGCTCCGCTCGATCAGCCGCGCCAGCCGTGAAAAAACCGAGGGCGTATAGCCTTTGGCTGTAGGCGGTTCCCCGGCGGCCAGCCCGATCTCGCGGGCCGCCATCGCGAAGCGGGTCAGCGAATCGAGCACCAGCAGCACGTTCTTTCCCCGCGACGCAAAGAATTCCGCCACAGTGGTGGCCGCCAGTGCGGCCCTCATGCGCTTGAGCGGCGACTCGTCAGAGGTCGAAACCACCACCACCGATCGCTTTCGCCCCTGCTCACCAAGCGCTTCCTCCAGGAATTCGCCAACCTCGCGGCCCCGCTCGCCGACTAGGCCCACCACGGTCACCTCTGCCTCGGTATTGCGGGTCATCATGCCGATCAGCGTGCTCTTTCCCACGCCCGATCCCCCGAAGATGCCCACGCGCTGGCCCCGGCCCACGGTCAGCATCGCGTCGATGGCTCGAACGCCGGTTCCGAGTGGCGCGCGGATCGGCACGCGCTCAAGCGGCGGGCGCACCTTCCTTTCAAGCGGCATCGTGCCGCTCGCTGCCGGTGGCCGTCCCCCGTCGATCGGCGCGCCCACGGCGTTCAGCACGCGGCCCATCAGCGCCTCGCCCACCTCGATCTCGGCCCTCATGCCCAGCGCTTCGACGCGGTCGCCATAGCGGATCCCCTCGGCCGTCTCCACCGGCATCGAAAGCACGTGCGCGCCTCGAAAGCCGATCACCTCGGCCGGGTGCGGCACGCCCGATGCGTCCAGAATCTCGCAGCACTCTCCCACCGAGACCGGGGGGCCTGCCGATTCGATCGTCTGGCCCACCGACTCGAGCACCTGCCCGCGCCAGCGCCACGGCTCCGAGCGCTGGAGGCGCGCGAAATAGCCGCCGAGCAGCGCTGTCATGGTTTTGCCTCGCCTTTGCGACCGAACGCCGGCGCCTGCCCGGCCTCCTGCCGCAATCCGCCGGCGCGGTCAAAAAAGCCGCGCTCGATTTCCCCCAGCTGCGAACGGATTCCCAGATCGACCGTTCCCAGCTCCGTCTCAACCGTGCAATCGCCCAGCCGCATTCCTTCACCGGCCACGACCAACGGCTTTACGGCCAGATTCGGCACCAGAGCCATGGCCTCGGTCCACAGGTCAAGATCGGCTTGAGGCACCCTCAGCCGCACCTCGGTCGAGTCTGCAAGCTGGCCGAGCGCCACGCGCACGGCTCCGGTCAAAAGCAGCGGGTCCATCTGCGCCTCGCGCCTCAGGATGCGTGCCGCCACTGCCAGCGCCAGCTTCACCACTTCGCGCTCTACGGCGTCGAGAAAGCGGTCGCGCTCGAATTGGAAGCTCTCCACCAGCCGGGCGGCCTGCTGCCGCCGCTCGTGCTCCTGAGCCGCCTGCGCTGTAGCCAGCGCCCTCCGCTCAGCCTCGGCCCCCTCCTGACGGCCGCGCTCGCGCCCCGCCTCGAAGGACTTGCGCCTCTCCTCAGCCAGATGCCGCTCGGCCTCAGGTCCAGCCGCTGTGTGCGGAGATTTTCTGGAATGTCCATTCGGCGCCCCGGCCGGGGAACCTCCCTCCGCGGCATCCTCCCAGCCGGCCCACAGGGGCCTCCCGCTGGCATCGGGCGCTGCCGGGTACTCGTAGAACTCGATTCCTCCGCTCACCCTTGTCTTCCTTCACGCTGCTTGAACGCTGCGGCTCTTGTTAGGTTCTTTGCTTGAATGCGCCTGAGGCCTCGGTCCGGCATCCTTGGCTGGTTTATGGGGACCCGATCGCCGCTCTAAGCCAGCATTTCGTCGCCGGTTTCGAGCTTCAGCACAACCTTGCCCTCGGCTTCCAGCCGCCGCGCCAGGCTAAGGATCTCCTGTTGCGCCTGCGCCACCTCGCGCGAGCGAACCGGGCCCAGTACTTCCATATCCTCCTTCAGCATTTCCACGGCCCTCGAGCTCATCGACTTGAAGATCTGCGCCCGCAACTCCTCATTGGCCCCGCGCAACGCCAGCGCCAGCTGGCGCTTGTCAACCCCGGCAACGATCTCCCGGATGGTCGCCGGCGGCACGGTGATCAGGTCCTCAAACGTAAACATCAGGTTCCGGATACTGAGGGCGAGTTCGGGCTGGCCTTCTTCGATCGCCTCGAGGATCTTCTTCGCTTCCTCGGCGTTCAGCCGGTTCATCAGATCGGCCACCGCCTTGAAGCCCGAGTAACTTTTGCGCGCCGAGTCGCCCACGCTCTCCAGCCGCCGGTGCAGAATCTGCGCCACCTTCTGGGCCATCTCCGGCGAAAACTGGCGCATCTCGGCCAGCCTCTGCACCGAGACCACCTTGTGCTCCTCGCTCAGGCTCTCGAGCACGATCGAGGCTCGCCGCGGGTCCAGGTGCGCCAGCACCAGAGCGATGGTTTGCGGGTGCTCGGAGTCCAGCAGTTTGCCCAGTTGCGCCGGGTCGGTGCGCTGCAGCTTGGCCAGGTTGCCCTGCGCCTCCTGCTGCGAGCGGCGCACCAGCATGAGCAGATCGTCGGCCCGATCTTTGCCGAAGGTATCGATCAACAGGCGGCTGGCGTAGTCCAGCCCGCCATGAACCATGAAGTGCTGGGTCTCCAGCAGTTCCCAGAACTCTTCCAGAACATCGGAGGAAAGCTCTGGCGAAACGCCGCGCAGCTCGGCCAACTCCTCGGTCAGCCGCTGCACATCGTGTTCCGGCAGGGCGCGAAGGATCTCCCTGGCAAGCTCCTGGCCAACAGCGACGAGCAGAATCGCCGCCTTGCGCACCCCGGAGACATTCGCTGACCGGCGTTGCCGCCCCGCCCCGCCATCGCTCGCTTGCTCGGTCACCTGGGTGCTCCTCGATCAGATCGGAATGAATCCAGCTCTGCAACAGCCGAGAGCTCTGCGTCGGTTCGCGTTTGAGGTGGGTTGTCACCTGGTCGAAGATCTCCTGGGTGCGGAGACGATCCGGATCGGTCTCGCGCGGTTCGGGCGGCCTCAATGCAGCTTGCGCGGAGGCGTCCCGCGCCAGTTCCCTTACGCCTCCCCCGGACGCCAGCGCCTGCGCGGCGGCGCCGGCCTGGCGCAGCGCGGGCCGGACGCCGAAAAGCAGGATCGCCAGCAATCCGGCCAGCAGCGCAACATACTTGATCAGCAGTGCCGAGCCTGAGATTGCGGTCAGAGCCTGTTCGTAAAGCGAAGCCGAAGGCTGAACGCGGTTTTCCTCAAAGGCCAGGTCCCGGACGGTCAGCAAGTCGCCGCGAGCCGAGTCATAGCCCAAAGCCGCTTGTGCAAGCGCCGTGAGGTTGCTCAACTCGTCGGCCGACCTGGCTTGCCACACAGCCGGTTTGCCCTTCGTCGCCTGCTGAACCAGCCGGTCGTTCACGACGATTGCCGCCGTCATGCGGCGCAGCTTCCCGCCGCCTTCTATGACGTGACGCTCCGTCTTTGAAGCCCCGTAGGTGCCCGATTCCGTCTTGGCCGTCTGGGGCGTTGTCGTTTCCTTGGGATAAACCGGCAGGGCCTGCGAGTTGGGCGCATTCGAAGCCGTTCCCGGCACTCCGGAGGCAACCTGCTGGGCTCCTGTGGTCTGTTCGGTCCGCTGCATCGACAGGGCCACCGTCTTGTCCGGATCGTAGGTTTCCTGGGTCGTCTCCGTGCTCGCATCGTCGTAGTCGAGCGTCACCGAGGCGCGCACATTCCCCGCTCCGGTCACCGGCTCCAGGGTTGAAACCAGTTTTTCCTCGAGCGCCTGTTCGGTGCTCAGCCGCGCTGCTTCGACGGTCTTGGGTCCAAGAGGCACGTTTCCGGCAGCGTCGACCAGCACAACCCGGTCCGCCGTCAACCCGTCGACCGCCGAGGCCACAAGGTTCCGGATCGCCTCCGGCTCGCCCTCAGCCAGGGTGCGATGCCGCAGCTTCAGCACCACCGATGCCTTGGCCGGGCGCTCCTGGTCGCGGAAGAGCGAGTCATGAGGCAGGACCAGATGGACGCGGGCCGACTCAACGTCGGCCAGGGTGCCCACCGTGTGCTCAAGCTCGCCCTCGAGAGCCCGCTGATAGTTCACCTGCTCGTCGAACTCCGAGCCCACCCAGTTGGCCTTGTCGAAGAGCTCGAAGCCCAGCCTGCCGCTCTTTACGCTGGCCTTGGCCGCGGTCGCCAGCCGCGCCTTGTCCAGCTGCGTGGCAGGAACGCGGATCCCCGCGCCGTCGGCGGTGCCTTCGTAAGGAATCTGCGCCTGCGCCAGCGCCTGAGCCACCTGCTGCGCTTCGTCCGAATCGAGATTCACGTAGAGCGTCCGCCAGTCGGTGCGCAGCGCGTACCAGACCACTCCCCCCACCAAAGTCCCCAGCAACAAGACCAGCGTCACGGTCCAGCCGCGCTGCCGGGCCGGCATCTGCCGCCACCGCAGACCCGCCAGCGTCCAGAGCGCGCTCAACCGCCCCATCAGGTCCGGCGGCCCCATCGCCCCTGGCGCGCTTTTCTCCAACTGTGCTCCCGTCGCCATGGCCGCTCGATTCCGCCGTTCTCCTGCTCTCTATGCTGCCGGCTCTCCAGCCGGTTCCAACCGCTCTCTTCCTTGTTGCGCAACTGCGGAAGGCCGATTCTCAAAGGTTCGGCTGCGTAAGCCCGCTCCGCGGCCTGGCTTCAGAACTGCATGCCGATGACCGACTGATAGGCCTGCACCGCCTTGTTGCGCACCGCCAGCGCCATCTCGAACGCCATGCTGGCCTTCTGGGTGGCGATCATGGCGCTGTGAACGTCTACGCCCGTGCCGGTCATCAGCCCCTCGACAGCGGTGCGGGCCTGGTCTTCGAGCGTATTCACCTGGCCCACGGCGTCCGACAGCAGGTCGGAAAACGGCGCCGCCTGACCAGCATCCGAGCCGCCCGACGGCCTGCGCCCGAGCGCTGCCGATTCCAGAAGACCGAAGCGCCTCCAGCGCGCCAACGGCGTGAATTGCGGTTTGCATAGCCTGCCTTCTTCCTTTTTCCGCGCGTCCTCGGTTCCGTTCGCCCCGGCCGTGCTGTTGCCCGAACACCTTCGCCTTACGAATCGGCGAACTCGAGCGCCTTGCGGTGGCGATTTTCTTCGCCTTACGACTTGGCGATCTCCAGAGCCGACGCGATCATGCCCTTCTCTGCCTGCACTGCGGAACTGTTCAGCCCATAAGCACGCGTGGCCCCCATCAGGTCCGCCATCTCTGTGAGAGGGTTAATGTCCGGATACGAAACATAACCATCCTCTCCGGCATCGGGATTCCCGGGGTCGTAGCGCTTGAGCGGCGGCGAAGTGTCTTCGACGACTCCCGCAACACGGACGCCCGTCGATCCAGCTTCGGTCGCGCTTGTCCCCATCGACGGCATGGCCGCCGCGGCCAGCGCGTTAAGAGTGGCGGCGGGCGAACTCACACTCCCCGATGCTGCCAAGATGGCGCCGGCGAAGCCCGAATCGGCGCCTTCGGCGGCAAAGACGACGTGCTGCCGGCGGTACGGCCCGCCCGAGGCCGTCCGCGTGGTCTCCGCATTGGCCATATTGGCAGCCACCACTTCAGCACGAACGCGCTCGGCCTGCATGGCGCTGCCCGAGGTCTCCATCAACCCGAAAAGATTCACTTCCCGCCTCCTTTCGCCGCCGCTCACTTGCTGTCGGCGTGAATCGCATCCATCACAAGCTGGTTCTGTTCGCGCAGCAGGGCCACGCCGGTCTTGAACTTCAATTGCGCCGCGGCCAGATTCAGCCCCTCCCGATCCATGGAAACGTTGTTGCCGTCAGGGCGGGCGATGAGGCCGTCAACCGCTTTCACATGGACAGGCTGCGCGGCCTGCTCCGGATCCACCTCGCCGATGGCTTTCTCGATCTCGGCCTCGAAATCCATCCCCACCGTCCGGTAGCCGGGCGTGTCGATGTTTGCCATATTGGCCGCCGTCAGCTTCGCTTCGGTGGCAGAGAGATCGATGTATCGGGCGATCTCCTGGCTCAGACCGGTTGAAATTTCCATTCCCATTTCAGACTCCCTTCGCCTGCTGCTGCCGATTGCAGCGCAAACAGTCCTCGAACGGCTCAGCTCAGTGCACCCCCCAGCCCGAAGTCGATCTCCCGTTCGGTCAGCACCGGTTCGTCTCCGGCCAGAATCGCGCCACGTTCCAGCACGTGCTCCAGTTCGCGCACATTGCCGGGCCAGTCATGCGCAGCCAGTTTTTTGATGGCTGCCGGGCTGATGCGCTTGACCGGCGTCTCGCGTCCCATCCGTTTCAGAAAATGGCCCACCAGCAGCGGCAGATCCTCCAGGTGCTCGCCCAGTGCCGGGGTGCGGATGAGAAAAACCGCCAGCCGGTAGTAAAGATCGCTGCGAAAATTCCCCGCCTGGGCGTGCTGGGCGAGCGGCTGGTGGGTGGCGGCCACGATGCGTACGTCGACTTTCAGAGTCTCGTTGTCGCCCACGCGCTGCAATTCACCGCACTCCACAAACCGCAGCAGTTTCGACTGCAGGCCGAGCGGCATCTCGCCGATCTCATCGAGAAAGAGCGTTCCTCCATCGGCAGCCTCGATGCGGCCGGTGCGCCCCTGCACAGCGCCGGTGAAGGCGCCGCGGGTATGCCCAAAAAGCTCGGCCTCAAGCAGCGCCTCCGGAATAGCCGCGCAGTTGATCGCCACAAACGGCTTGCGGCTGCGGGGCGAAAGCCGGTGGAGGGCCTCGGCGACCAGTTCCTTGCCCGATCCTGTGGGCCCCTCAATCAGCACGGGAGTCATTCGCGGAGCAACCAGCCGCACGCGCCGGCTCACTTCCAGCAGGCACGGGGCATCGCCGACAAGCTCCGGGAGCCGCTCGGTCTTCAGCGTCACGCCGGTCCGTCCGGCAGCGGCTCCGGCGGCCTCAAACGGCGCTTCCGTCGAAGGCGCGTTCGTGGCCAGCGTGTCCGCGCTCTCTGTCGCCGATTGCGTCTTCAGCGCTGTTCCTCCTCCTGAGGCCGGCTTCGGGGGTGCCAATTCTCGATCGAGCAGAGGCGCCGCGTTCCAGGCAGCCGTGTCCGCATCCTGCGAGCGGCGCAGCGCATAGAGCAATTCCTGTCGGTAAGGGCCGCGCGGGCTCTCAAGCGCCGGCGAGCCGGCGCCCGCGGCCACCACGTCCACCTGCGGAAAACGCCCGCGGAAATCGCTGAGAAACTCCGCCAGATCGAGATCCGGAAGCCAGGAATCGACAATCACCGCCTCCGGGGCCGCGGTCTCGGCCGCGCTCCAGGCCTCGGCTCCGCTTGAGGCTTCGCGGACCTGCCAGCGAAGTCCACCCAGAATCTGCGACAGACGCTGGCGAAGGCTGCGATCGGCGCTGGCTACCACCGCGTTGCGCGGGCGCAAGTGCGGATGAACGGGAAGAACAGGAACTGCAAAAGGCTGCATGAAGAAAGTCTCCTCTCAAGCGTGAGTTCAGAATGAAGATGTTCCAGGGGCCATTGCGACCTCTGTGACGGTCACGACCGGGGTCTCGACCGGTGTGCCGACCGCGCTTAACTCGACTTCCGAGGGCACAATGTACCCCCGTCCCCGGACGGTGCGGATGAGATGCCCGGGGGCCGGGTCCCTGAGCTTGCGGCGGAGATAGTTCACGTAGACGTCCACAATGTTGGTGGTCTGCGCCGGCTCCAGGTTCCACACCGAATCCAGCAACTCCACGCGCGAAACACATTGGCCGCGGTTGAGCAGCAGGTGTTCGAGCAGGGAGAATTCCTTGTTGGTCAGCACAACCGCCTCGCCGCCGCGGCGGGCCGTGTGCTCCAGACGGTCCACTTCCAGGTCGCCGGCGCGCAGTTGCAGCCGCGTCTCGCGCTTCCGCCTGAGCAGCGCCCGGCAGCGCGCCTTCAGTTCATGGAGGCTGAAGGGCTTGATCATCAGGTCGTCGGCGCCCCTGTCGAGGCAGCGCACGCGCGCGTCCACCTCCTGCCGGCCGGTGAGCACCAGTACCGGCAGATCGGCGTTCAGCAAGCGCACCTCCTCAAGTACCTGCTCGCCATCCTTGACCGGCATATTCAGGTCAAGAATGGTCAGGTCCGGCATCTCCAGCCGGAACGCCTCCACGGCGGCGCCGCCATCGAAGGCCAGCCGCACGCGGTATCCGTCGGCCTCCAGCCCCCGGCATAGGAACTGACTCAGCGCCCTGTCATCCTCGGCGATTAATAACCTCATGGCAGCCTTCCTCCCGGGAGTTCGAGCCGGCTTGAAGCGCGGCCTTCACCCGTCTTTGCACTCTGGCTAAGTGGAAACTAACTCCACATTTACGCCAGGCAATTCAGAACTCAAGGCGGGAAATAAGAAATGGCGGGAGGGGATTCCAGGAAAGGGACGGAGGCGGGTAGTGTCCCGAAAACGGACAGGAGTGGCTTGAGCGTAAGATGCAGAGTATCTCGCGCCGTCCCCCGAAGAAATTCTTTCCGTCGAGCAAGCAAAGGCAGGTGGGTTGGGATTTAAGTTTGACTCTTGTTTTGATGGTTGTTGTTGGTATACTTGGTATACCAATTATACGAGACCAAGAGGGGCCGGATGAAATGAAAGAGAGGCCACAGGAAGAAATTCGAATTGCAGATCGAATCTGGATCGCAGCCGCTCTCTTGCAGAAGGGCCATCCATCGCGAGCCGCATTCAGCAAGAGCGAGATATTGGAGAAACTGGAAAAGGAGGGTTTGGCTGCTGGTGTAGAGCGTGGGACGCTGAATGCGCATCTGGATCAGCATCTGGTCGCAAATTCGCCGCCGTCCTCCGGCAAGTACAGGATGCTTTTCGAAACAGCCGACGGCAACCTGCGCTTGTTTCGGCCGGGGGATCTGACTCACCCTGCCCGGCTCCAATTGCGCAAGCCGTCCAAGTCACTTCCGCGGCCTCAGGAGATCCCGCGGCGTCTCCACTATTTGCTCGACTGGTACGCGAATTGGAGCCGCGAAAAGACTCCGTTGCCGCGAGTTTCGAGCTATGAAGATGACCCGCTCATCCGCCTTATCGGTTCCGGAAAGGAAATCTGGGCCGATGAGCATGCCGACGAATACGTTGAAAATCTGCGGAGGGAAGACATTTGAGCAAGGTCTTCTTCGACACGAATTTCTTCATTTATCTGTTTGAGGGTACAGAGCCGAACCGGAGCCGCGCACTTGCCATCCGCAAGCGGATGATCGATCGGGGAGACCGCATCGTCACCTCGGCGATGACGCTTGGCGAAGTCTTGGTCAGACCCACCAAACTAGGACAAACCTCGCTGATTGAGCAGTACGATCGGGCCATTCGCTCCACCACCCAGGTCGTGAATTTCGATACCTCGGTGGCCTGGCGTTACGCCTCGTTGCGCGCAACGCACAAGCTGCGCAACGCCGATGCGATTCAACTGGCCTGTGCCGCGCATTTTGGGGTGGACCTGTTCATCACCAATGACAAACACCTGCACCGGCTCGACATTCCCGGCATCGGATTCATTGCACCGCTGGAAAGAGTGCCGCTATAGACCCTAACGAGGCTGAACATTCGGTGCTACCGCTCCGCGACCAGATCGAGAAGGTCGAAGAATTCCGGAAAGCTGATGGCGGCTGAGCCTGCGTCTTCGATGAGCGTGTCGCCGTGGGCGCGGAGGGCGGCTACGCTGAAGGCCATGGCGATGCGGTGGTCGCCGCCGGAATCGATTTGAGCGCCGTGGAGCGCCTGGCCGCCGGGAACGTCGAGGCCGTCTTCGAACTCCGTAACTTCGGCGCCCATGGCGCGCAGATTCTTTGCGACCAGCGCAATGCGGTCGGATTCCTTTGCCCGGAGTTCCTTTGCGTCGCGAATGCGGATGCCCCCGCGCGTGTAGGGCGCGATGGCGGCCAGCACGGGCAGCTCGTCGATGAGCTGAGCGGCGAGAGCGCCGGAGATCTCTACAGTGCCCAGTCCGTTGGCGGGTCCTGAGACGCGCACCGCGCCCACCAGCTCGGCGTGCTGCTCCTCGAGATGGAGGACGCTGATCTGGGCGCCGAGCAGGGCGAGCACGTCGAGCAGTGCGGCGCGCGTGGGGTTGAGGCCAAGCGAATCGAAGACAAGGCTGGAACCGGGAAAGAGCGCGGCGGCCGAGAGGAAGAAGGCGGCCGAAGAGATGTCGCCGGGAACCGCGGCCCGAATGGCGTGGAGAGGCTGCGGACCCGAGATCGATGCAGTTCCCGCAGCGCTGGTCACTTTGGCTCCAAAGGCGCGCAAGGCCAGCTCGCTGTGGTCGCGGGTGCGGACAGATTCACGCACTGTCGTCGTGCCGGAGGTCTGCAGCCCGGCCAGCAGAATGCAGGTCTTTACCTGGGCGCTGGGAACTGGCATTGAGTAATCAATGGCCTTCAGCGGGCCGCCTTCGAGGGTGATGGGAGCGTGGCCCTCGGTGAGAGTAAGCTGCGCGCCCATCAGTTCCAGAGGCTTGCGGATGCGCTCCATCGGACGGCGGGAGAGAGAAGCGTCGCCAACGAGAGTGAAGCGGCCGGTCTGAGCCGCGAGCAAACCGCTGAGCATGCGCATCGTGGAGCCGGAGTTGCCGCAATCGAGAGGCTCGGCGGCAGGTTGCACGCGCCCGCAGACGCCGGTGATTTCGATCTCGTTGGGGCCGATGTGCTCGACTTTAGCCCCCAGGGCCTGCATACAGGCCAGTGTCGAGGCGCAGTCGGCGCCGGTGGAGAAGTTGATGAAGCGCGAGGTCCCTTCGGCAAAAGCGCCGAGCATGGCGTAACGATGGCTGATAGATTTGTCGCCGGGCAGGCGCAGGCTTCCCGTCACGTTGCGCGCGGGGCGGATGAGGCGTTGGTGACTTGTGTAGGTCAAGCAGACTCCACGAGAATTCGGCTAAATAAAGTTTATCGAAGTGGGCCGCGCGGGCTGAGTGGCGATGGCGGCAAGGACGTCGCGAGGGTGGGGCACCCGGCCGTCCCACCCTAGGCGCAAAAACAGAGGCGCGCCGAGGGTGGGGCACCCAAAGATGCGCGGGCAGGGATGCCCGCGCTACAGCCGGCCGGGAGGCCGGCGCTACAGGTTCGTGGCGCGCAGATCTGGCGCGGGCAGGGATGCCCGCGCTACAGCCGGACAGGAGTCCGGCGGTACAAATTCAGGATGCGACCGGTTCGAGGTGCGCGGTGAAGTGGCGCAGGAAGGGGGCCTCATAGGTGAGGCGCATGCCTCGGAGCGACTCGCGGCGGCTCCAGACGTCGAGAATCACTTCGATCAGGTAGTCGATGTGGCTCTGGGTATAGACGCGGCGCGGTATGGCGAGGCGAACCAGGTCCATCTTGGCCGCGGCCGCGAACATCAAACTGCCGATCTCGACCGAACGGACGCCGCCGGCGAGATAAAGTTCGCAAGCCAGCGCAACACCGGGGAATTGTCCGCAGGGAACGTGGGGCAGGAAGGCGCGGGCGTCAATGTAAACAGCGTGTCCGCCCGGCGGCTGCACAATGGGCACGCCGGCCGAGGCGATGTGCTGGCCAAGATAGGCGGTCGAGGCGATGCGGTAGCGGAGGTAGTCCTCTTCGAGAGCCTCGTTCAGGCCAACGGCGATGGCCTCCAGGTCGCGCCCAGCAAGGCCGCCGTAGGTGGGGTAGCCTTCGGTCAGGATGAGCAGGTCGCGCTCCTGCTGGGCGAGGCGGTCGTCGTTGGTGCAGAGAAAGCCGCCAATGTTGGCCATGCCGTCTTTTTTGGCGCTCATGGTGCAGCCGTCGCCGAGCGCGAACATTTCCTGCGCAATCTCGCGAGGGGATTTGTCCGCGTACCCGGCCTCGCGCAGCTTGATGAACCAGGCGTTTTCGGCGTAGCGGCAGGCGTCGAAGTAGAGCGGGATGCCGTGCCGGCGGCAAACAGCGCTCACCTGGCGGGCGTTTTCCATGGAGACGGGCTGGCCGCCGCCGGAGTTATTGGTCACTGTGAGCATCACGAGAGGGATGCGCTCGCGGCCCGCGCGGGCGATGAGGTTTTCGAGCGCGGCCACGTCCATGTTGCCCTTGAAGGGGTGGAGCAATGAGGGCTGGCGGCCTTCGGGGATGGGCAGATCGACGGCCTCGGCGCCGGTGAATTCCACGTTGGCGCGGGTGGTGTCGAAGTGGGTGTTGTTGGGGACGATGTCGCCTTTCTTGCACATGACCCCGAAGAGAATGCGCTCGGCGGCGCGGCCCTGATGGGTGGGGATCACGTGCCGGTAGCCGAAGATGGCCTGAACGGAATCGCGGAAGCGGTCGAAGCTGCGGCTGCCGGCATAGCTTTCGTCGCCTTCCATGATGCCGGCCCACTGATGGGTGGACATGGCGCCGGTGCCGGAATCCGTCAATAAATCGATCAGCACGTCGTCGGCGGGCAGCAGGAAGAGATTGTAGTGCGCTGCGCGGAGCAGTTCTTCGCGGCGGGCGCGGGTGGTCCAGCGGATGGGCTCAACGCTCTTGATGCGGAACGGCTCGATGATGGTCTTGGGGATCATATTCAGTTCCGTGCGAATGATTGCACGCAACGCCGCGAAAAGGCAAAAAAACAGGGACTGAGGGACTTGGGACTAGGGACTAGGGACAGTAGGGAATAGGGAATAGGGATTGGGGTTAGGGAATAGGAAAATAGCCGGTGAGGAGTCGGTGCTTCAGAAGCTAGAGTGGGGCGAAACAGCATCTCACCGATAGCGTGCCCGTGCACCGATTCCGTATGGGCGATGCCGCACTTAGACTCGCCCTTCGGATTTTCCGGTTCTTTAACCGGGAATTTACCCAGAGGAGGTTCAACGATGATCATTGTGCGCAACAGCTTTATCGCCAGGCCAGGGCAGGCAGGCAAGCTGGCGGCTCAACTGAAGGAAATGGCAACGGCAGGGGGTCTCCGGAATGTTCGTGTCATGACGGACCTTACCGGGGACTTCAACCATGTGGTTCTGGAGCACGAGGTCAAATCGGCAGCTGAGTTTGAGGAGGCGATGGCGAGACGCTCCTCTGACCCGAAGGCCGGCGAAATCGCGAAGGGGTACACCGACCTGTGGACCAAGGGCCGCCGGGAGCTGTTTCGAGTCGTCTGAACCAACTTTCTTTGTTGCACCCCGTGATTCTGGACAAATGCACGCCGCTGGCGCCGGAACGGCGGGTAGGCCCAGGTCAAAGCCGGGAGCTCTAGCGCTCCGCGTTCCAGCCCCCCGGCTGGACGGCCAGGAATTGTGTTGGAATTACATCCCCCTAGATCCGGCCATCGAGCCAGCGGAAAGGCAAAGGAGAGAGCAGGTTACAAAAATCCCGTGATGCTGGCCGCGAATATATTGTCCGAAGGGGCTTCGTTGCGGCGGTTTTGGGGGCATAATACACGCGGAGGGTCCAGCCATGGAGCGCTTCATTCAACTCAATCTGCATTCCGATAGAGAGAAAGCCGAGGCAGCGAATCTTCCACAACTTGGAAACCGCAGTCCCGCTGAGGTCGAGAAGAAATTGAAGAGGTTTGCCAGAACGGCCGCGCACAAGGCGGCGAAGGAATACAGCCGGAGAGGGTCCGGCGTCTTTTCCAAATAGGGGCGCTGCACGCTGCGGAAGCAGCGAAAGATACTTGGCGAATGAGAGAAAATAACTCGCCGTCAAACTCGACGGCCCCGGCCGCTTGGCCGGCAAACGGGGACCGGGCAATCTCTCCATTGGTTCCTGCCGCCTGATCCCGGTTTTCAGCGAACGCGCAAAACGATGATGGTTTCGTCGTCGAAGCGGTCGCGCCCGCCCTGGAAGCGGGCTACGTCGGCGAGGATGCGGTCGGCGATCTGGCCGGCGGGCAGATTGCGGTGGGCGCAGAGGAGGCTGGAAAGCCGCTCGTGCCCGTACATCTCCGACTGTGCGTTTTCGGCATCGAGAATGCCGTCGGAAATGAAGATGATTACGTCGCCGGGCTGGGCCGGGATTTGAAACTCCTCATAGACTACGTCAGGAAAGAGGCCCAGCGGAAAACCTTCGGCTTTTACCGTCAGCGACTGGCCGGCCCGGCAGAAGATGGGTTGAACGGCGCCGGAGTTCGCCACTGTGAGTGTGCGGCTTTCGTCGTCCCACACGGTGAAAAGCATGGTGACGTAGTGGGAGTCGAGCTTGCGCTGCTGGATGGAGTCGTTGAGCGAGGCCAGCATGGCGGCAGGACCGGGATGCTCTGTCCCCGTGGATGAGGCGGCTGCGCGCATGATTCCGCTGACCAGCGCGGCAAAGAGCGCGGCGGGCGCGGATTTACCGCTGACGTCGCCGAGAACGATGGCCGTGCGCCCGGGGCCGTAATCGAGAAAGTCATAAAGGTCGCCGCCGATGGTGCGCGCCGGCAGAAAGCGGGCGGCCAACTCCGCATGGGGAAGGGAAGGCGGCTCTGGAGGCAACAGGCGGAGCTGTACCTCGCGCGCCGTGGCGATATCGCGCTCGAGCTGGAGTTCCTGGTTGCGGACGGTCTGGTAAAGGCGCGCGTTTTCAATGGAGATCGCCACCTGCGACGCCAGCGTAGCCAGGGTTCGCTCGTGATCTTCTGTGAAAAATGCCGTGCGGGTGTGCTCCAGATCGAAGACGCCGATAACGCGGCCCTTGTAGAAGAGAGGTACGATGAGCTCCGAGCGGGTTTCGGGGTTCGTCAACACGTAGCGGGGATCCTTGCGGATGTCGGGCACATTGATCGTGCGCCATTCGCGGACGGCCGCGCCAACCAGGCCGGAGGAGATGGGAATGCGGCGCATGGGAGCGTTTGCATGGCCGAAGCGCCAGGCATAGCGCGTGACCAGCGTTTCGCCTTTCTCGTCCAGAAGCATGATGGAGAACATCTGGTAGTCGATCAGGCGCCGCAGCAGTTGTCCCACGCGCTCAAGCAGCAGGCCAGGCTCCAGAATCGATCCGAGCTCGACGGCGATCTCATTCAGGACCCCGAGGGTCTGCGCCTGGCGGGAGACTCGAGTGTAGAGGCGGGCATTCTCAATGGCCTGGGCGATGCGCGAAGCAGTCAGGGTCAGCGCATGCAGATGCTCGGGGCGATAGAAGCCCACCTGCTCGCTTTCGAGGTCGATGACGCCGATCAGGCGGTTCTTGGCGATCAGCGGAACGGCCAGCTCGGAGCGGACCTTGGGGTTGGCATCGAGGTAATGCTCATCGGCGGTTACGTCGGCCAGCAAAAGGGGCTTCCGCGTTAGGGCTACCTGGCCCACAACGCCCTTGCCGATGGGAATGCAGTTCCGTTGCATCTCCGGGCTGTGGCCGACATGGAAACGCATCCGCAGCTCGTTAGTGCGATCGTTCAGCAGGAAGATTGCGAAGAGGTTGTACGAAATTGCCGGGCGGACCAGCTCCGCGATGCGGCGGAGCAGCGTCTGCAAATCGAGCGTGGTGTTAAGGGCGTCGGCCACCTGCAGCAGGAAGGCCATGTCGACGCTCTCGACACGCGGGTTTGCGGAATCAATATGTACCGGGGACGCGGGACGGTAGTCGCCTTCGCGGTCGGGGTGGTGGGGCGGCGATGCGGACGAACGGGTCATGCAGGCAGATAAAGAATGTTAGCAGGGACTAGTGAACAAGGAAACAAGGGAACAGGGAACAGGGAACAGGGATCAGGGATCAGGAAGCAGGAATTGTTGGGATACAATGCTGCACAATGATTCCACTGACCACTGACCACTGACCTCTGACCCCTGATCCCTGACCCCTGATCCCTGCGTTTCACTCCGCTCCCAGTTCACGCACGATGGCGACCGAGGCCGAGCATCCGATGCGATTGGCGCCCGCTTCGAGCATTTCGCGTGCATCGGCGAGGGTGCGGATGCCGCCCGCGGCCTTGATGCCGCAGCGCGCGCCGGCAACTCCGCGCATTAGAGCCACATCGGCAACCGTGGCGCCGGAGGGGCCAAAGCCAGTGGAGGTTTTCAAAAAATCGGCGCCTGCCTGTATCGCGATCTCAGAGGCGCGCAGCTTTTCTTCGAGCGTCAACAGGCAGGTTTCCAGAATAACCTTGAGAATCGCGCCGTGATGATGCGCAACGTGAGCCGCCGTATGAATGGACTGGCGGACGGCATAATAGTCTCCGCTCTTGAGCTGGCCGATGGGCAAAACCATGTCCAGCTCGCGCACGCCCAGCCGCAGCAGCGTCGAAGCTTCCTGGCGCAGCGTGGAAGCCAGTGAGGCGCCGAAGGGAAAACCGATGACGACGCCCACCGGGATGCCGGTGCCGTTCAGCATGGCGACTGCTGTCGAGGCCCAGATTGGATTGACCATGGCGCAGGCGAAACGGTAACGGTCCGCTTCAATGCAGAGCCTCTCGATCTGGGCGCGCGTGGCTTCCGGGTTGAGAAGCGTGTGATCGACGACCCCGGCGAGCGCCCGCCAGCCGGCGAGCGAGGTGGCTGCAAAGGCCGCAGCGTCGAAGCTGCCGTAATCGAACTCCAGGTCCTCATGTTTGATGGGTGCAGTGGCGGACATTGGGGGGATAGACTCCTGCGGCATTTTAGATGTTGCTATGTACGGCCCGGAGATGCATGGAGCCGGAAAGAATCTTCTCGCCCAACGGCAGGCGAAGGCCGGCTCCGGGAAACGAGTATAGCACCAGCGGTCTCAGCGAGCGTAGCTGGTGGAATTACCAGTGGAAAAGTGAAAGATCGGCCGGTCGGCGCGCAAAATGTTCATCGGGCAATGCTCCAGGCCGCGGGGCACAAAGACCATACAACTTTCGGTGAGGATGTGCCGTTCCCCGCCCAACCACAGCTCAACCTCGCCGTGCAAATCGCGCGGATTCTCCGGATCGGAGCCCATGAAGGCCAGCACCTCGTCGAACTCGTGTGCGTGCGTGGGCGGCGAGTACGCTGTGGGCTTGTGGAACCAGCAGCACTCGGCGTAGAGCCCGCCCTCGAGCACCCGGCCGTCCAGGTAAACCATTGACGTCATTACGTCAGGCGCGTCCTTGGGCTCGGGCTCGCCTGCGGCGGTTCTCTCCGGCTTGGGAGCAGTCAAAATGTATTTTCCGTATTTTGTTTCAGTCATAAAACCTCGTTGCACCTTCTCCTTGTCATCTTACGACCGCATGATTTTGTCGTTTCCCAGGTCTCAAAATCGAGACCTGGGGCACCCTATGGAGCGAAGTGTTCTGATTTCCCACCCTTGGCGCAAAAATCCGCCGCGGCGGACGCCAAGGATGGGGCACCCAACTTCGTGATCGCGGATGGCGGAGGAAAGCGTCACGTGGCTGACTGGCCGCCATCGATGGAAAGCGCATGTCCGGTGATGTAGGAAGAATCATCGGAGCAGAGCCAGATGACGGCCCGCGCCACGTCGAGCGGGTCGCCGATCCGGCCCATGGGGATCAGTTTGGCCATGATCTCCTGCTGGTGGGGGTTGGCTTTGGTGATGTTTTCCATCAGCGCCGTTCCGCCGGTCGGCCCGGGACAGATGACATTCACGCGCACGCCGATTCGAGCGCACTCGAGCGCAGCGCATTTTGTGAGGGCAACCACGCCGCTTTTGCTGGCGCCGTAGGGGCCGAATCCCCCCAGCGCCTTGAGAGCGCCCACCGAAGCCGTGTTCACGATGGCGCCATGACCCTGTTTGATCATGTGGCGAATCTCGTGCTTCATCGACAGCCAGACGCCCTTCAGGTTGACGTTCATGGTGCGGTCCCAGATCTCCTCGGGGCAATCGGCGATGGAGACGACAGGCATGCGCACGCCGTCAGGGCCCACGCCGGCGTTGTTGAAGGCGAAATCGAGCGAACCGTAGTGCTCGACTGTTTGCGCGATGAGAGCCTCAACGTCGCGCTCGATGCTGACGTTGCAACGGAAGAAACCGGCCTCTCCGCCTGATTCTCGGATGCCGTTGACGACCGCCTCGGCTCCCTGCACATTGGCGTCGGTGGCGATCACCACCTTGGCGCCCTGGCGCGCAAACTCCTGGGCCGTGACGCGGCCCATTCCCGTCGCGCCCCCGGTGACCACAACCACTTTACCCGCGATTCCTGCCGGCATATTTTCTCCTCATGCGTTCGCTGCCTGTCTGCGAAGTCAGGCACATTCCGTGGAGTCCTTGCAGACAGAATAGCTGTTTCCGGCCGGGATTGACGCGAGAGCCTGTGCATCCCACCCTTGCGGCAAAAGCAAATACGCCGCAAGGATGGGGCACCCACATTCGTACAAAATTGAGCGGTCAGAGACCTAGCGATGCCACCGCTATTCCGGGTGGTCGGGCGGCAGGATGCGAACGTCCGGCAGGTTGCGGTATTGCTCGGCGTAATCCATGCCGTAGCCGACCACGAACACATTGGGGACGGAAAAGCCGACGTAGTCGGCCTCGATGGGTTCAATGCGGTGCGAGGGCTTGTCAAGGAAGGTGGCGATGCGCAGCGAGCGCGGCTTCTGCTGCAGAAGGACTTTGCGCAGATAGCTGAGCGTCAGGCCGCTGTCGAGAATGTCTTCGACGAGCAGAACATTCTTGCCCTCGATGGGCTGGTCGAGGTCTTTGATGAGCTTGACGGCGCCGGAGGATCGCAGCCCGCGGCCGTAGCTGGAGACCGCGACGAAGTCAAAAGTGGCGTCGACCGTGAGGGCGCGGGCAAGATCGGCCAGAAAGGTGGCCGCGCCCTTGAGAACGCCGACCAGGATGAGGCGTTCGCCCCGGAAGTCGCGCGAGATCTCCCGGCCCAACTCCTCGACCCGGCGGGCGATCTGTTCGCGTGTGTAGAGAGTTTCCAGCGCCTGCCCGGTTGTGTTCGCCATACCAGTGGTCGCCATACCCATAGTATGGCGCGAAATAACCGCTTTAGGCTCAATAAGACGTGAAAATCTTGATGGGACTTGGCCGAGCGCCGGAGAACTTCCGCAAGGCAAGCCCGTCTATACTGGAGGAGCATGCTTCCCTATCTGCATCTCGGATCGTTTAACCTGCCGACCTTTGGATTGATGCTTTGGCTCGCGGCTGTGACCGGGGCTGTTCTGGTGGACCGCGCGTTCAAGCGCGCCGGGATCGGCGCCGACGGCGTCAGCATCGTAGCCATTACGGTGGTGGCGGGCATTGTGGGCGCCAAGCTCTGGCACGTGCTCGACACACCCTCCGAATTCCGTGAGATCGGCTGGCGGGTGCTGTGGGATTCAGCGGGTTTCGCCTGGTACGGCGGCCTGGTGCTGGGCATCACGGTTCTGGTGATCCAGGGCTGGCGGCAGCGGATCGGCGCCCTGCGCATGCTTGACCTGGCGGCCCCGGCGGCGGCCATCGGCTACGGCGTGGGAAGGATTGGTTGCTTTCTCTCCGGCGATGGCTGTTACGGAGTTCCCACCAGCCTGCCCTGGGGGATGAGCTTTCCTAACGGTATTGAGCCGACACTCGTGCGCGTGCATCCCACGCCGCTCTACGAACTGGCGATGGGCCTCGCCATCGGCTGGTGGTTATGGCAGCGGCTGGGGAAGCCGCATGCGACTGGGGCGATTCTGGGTCAATACCTGTTGCTGACCGGCGTGGCGCGGTTTTTAGTGGAATTTGTCCGGCGCAATCCCAAGGTCGTCTGGGGTCTGTCGAATGCCCAACTGGCCAGCGCAGGCGCCGCGGTGGTGGGAGCAGCATTGATGGCATGGACGGCGCGCCGGCCTTCGATGGCGCAGGCAAAGGCCGCTGCAACGGTTGCAAAGACGGCCTGAGGCCTGCGGCGAAGCAGACCTTCCCGGGTCACAACATCCGTCATCTCGCTAAAAGAGCGATCCGCTGGCCTCGCTCCCCCACCGACTCGCTGACCCGATCGCGCCCCTTTGCGTACAATTTCGCCCCTTTGGCGCACAATCGAAATGGAGCTGAGTATGACCGGTATCGCAGTCCAAACCGCCCATTTCCCGCTGACCGCTTCCCGCTGCTCACGCAAAATTTCTCACAGTACACCGAAATGCGATTCGAAATCGCCGCTCTACGCCTGCATTTCGCAAATCCATTTTTCGGGCGGTGAAACTGTGCAGCCCTCTCGACCGAACAGAATCAATCATTTACATTGAGAATCCTCACAGTCTCACAGTTCCTGTGAAACTGTGCAACTGTGCAGCCCCGCCGCCCCTCAGAGGAGGCGCTCCCCGGCAGAGTGCAGATCGTACCCGGTTGCTCCTTCCATCTCCTTGCGGAAGGCGGTCTGGCCGAGGGCGTCGATCAGCGTCTGGACCGCAGGCAGCAGCAGATGGGAGCGGTGCAGAACCAGGTCGTAGCGCTTGGTGGCTAGGGGCATGAAGTCGAGGCCCAGGGCGCGGGCCGCGGCGCGCGTGCTGATGCAGCAATCTGAAACCCCAGCCTGCACCTGGCGCGCCGCAGGCAGATGGCCGAAGGCAATTTCGTCGTACCCGCGCACTGTGCCGGTTTCTACGCCCAGATGCTCCAGTTGCGTGTCGAGCAGCAGCCGGCAGCCGGCGCCCTCTTCACGGTTCGTGATGCGCACGTCCTGGCGGGCCAGGTCGGCCACCGTGGTGATGGATTTCGGATTTCCGTGCCGCACGACGATGCCTTCTTCCCAGGTGGCGTAAGAAATCACCGCGACCTTGTCTTTGCCGAAGATGCGGATGACGCCGGGAAGATTGGAAGCGCCGGTCTTGCGGTCGGGCAGATGCGTGCCGGCAATGTGGGCGCGTCCGGCCTTGAGCAGATCGAGCGACCGGGAGCTGTTTTGGTAACTGACGATCAGCTCGACGCCCTTGCGCTCCATGTAGCGGGCCACCAGCGCCGCCCCGGGGTCACAGCCGGCAATCAGGACGCGGTTTGCGGGTTGGCGGCTCGAACTCAGCACTCTGGCGCGCGCCAGGCCGCGGCCGCTCGGAGAGACCTCCTCGGCCAGAATCGCGTCCACGGGGGGCAAACCCCACATGCCGGCCTCGGAGGGCACGGCCACCAGTTTTCCATCCACGCCGCAGAGGCGCAGCGGCTGGCCCGGATACAGAATTTCATTCGAAGGGAGCAGATCCACGGGCTCGATCGTAGAGGGAGGTTCGGAGTTCGGGCCAAGATGGAAGATTTCCTCGACAGTGGTGTTGAGGGCATGGGCCAGTTTCAGGCTGAGCGCCGTGTTGGGCAGGTAGCTTCCGGCCTCAATGGCGTAGATCGTCTGACGGCTGACGCCGACCATCGCGGCCAGCTGCGCAGCCGACATGCCCCGCCGGGTTCTCAAATCGGCGAGGTGATTCTGGACTTCCGCTTCCATCTTTCAAGCCTCCGCACTACGGATCCGAGGCGTTTCACCTGGATTGTGCTGCTGAAGACTAGTATGAGCTATGAGAACGGGTAACCGCCGGGCAGAGAAGCCGCCCCGGACTCGCAGAAAACGCAGAAAAGGTTGCGCAGGGAGTTAGAAGATGGAGATTGCTTTGCGGGCCATAGGCACGATCCGGACTCCGTTCGCGGCCTCCGCGGGAACGCCTATCCAGAGCCGCTATGCGCAGGGAGCCGAGGGAAGCGTGGAAATTCTTGACGAATACGCGGCCGGCCTCAAGGACATCGAGGGCTTCGACAGGCTGTGGCTGATTTATCTTTTTGACCGCGCCGTGGAGGCGCAGCTTGAGGTGCGTCCCTATCTGGACGACGCCAGGCACGGCATCTTCGCCACGCGGTCGCCCGCACGGCCCAATCGGATCGGCATCTCTTCGGTGCGGCTGCTCCGCGTGGAAGGAACACGGTTGACGGTGGCCGATGTGGATATGCTCGACGGCACGCCGCTGCTCGATATCAAGCCCTGCGTTCCGGAGTTCGACTATCTGCCTGTCGAGCGAATCGGTTGGTTCGAGGGCCGATTCGCGCAGAAGGTGGTTGCCGACGATCGCTTCGAGCAACGCTGAGCTCCTGAGGAGGTCGCCGCGGCGACCGACGAAGGATCTGCGGGTACCTTTTCCAATCGACCTTCAGACGTGCGCGAAATGCCTGCGGTACAGGTTGAAGGCCCACCAGGAGCGGCCGGGAAGGAACTGAGAGATCGAATCAGAGTCAAGCGCCAGCGCCTCAACCATCTTCAAATTACTCTCGTAGCCGCAGTACTCCTGCTGCATGTCGCGGACCAGGTCGTGCACGTTGCGGTCCTGATAGACGCTGGCCTTATTCCAGACCACCTGGCAACCCTCGGCCTGCACATAGTAGCCGCCCCAGATGTCATCCATGCGCCCGACATGCGGGAAAAGGAAGTAATCCTTCAAAACGCGCCCAGTCAAAAAAGTGTTCTGGGAGTTGAAGGGCCCCATTTTGTTGGCGGCCATGGGGAAGGGCGCGTCGTCAAACTTGCATTCCGGGGCATGCTCAAGGCGGCAGATGGCGTCGATATCCGGATCGCCGTTCCAGAAGTCGGCCTGCACGTCGACGGTGACCGTCTTGCGGCTTTTGCGCGAGTAGTCACGTTTGGGCAGCAATTGCAGCGGATAGCCGCGGTGCCATAGATGTGGATAATTTGTGGCGCCGACGGGATCGAATGCGGGCAGATCGGTCTCGTAGTAATTGACCTCGACCTCGCGGCCGACGAGGAGTTTTTCGCCCCATCCCGGCATGGGAATGTTGTCATCATCGACGACAGCAACAATGTCGGCCTTCATGTCGTGCGCCCACAGCAGGCCCATAATGCGGCGCTGGATGCAGTTCCAGCCGATGGCATCGGAGAGCGCGGGATCGTACTTGTGCTGCTCTTCCGGGCTGACGTAGGTTCCTCTTTCGAGGCGGTATTCGGGGGTCTTGCGGTCTCCAATCACCACCAGGTCCCAATCCATCATGGATTCGAATTTATGAATGGCGACAGTGGGCGCATTGATGGTGGTGGTTACAATGACTTTCTTCATCGGTGACTCCTTGTCGGCGCGGCCGTTCCGCTATGCCGATGGGGACTGCTGCTTCAGAAGCGAGTTGCGGCTGGCCAGGCGGGTTTTGAAGCCGGTGCGGAAATAAACAAAGTTCCGGAAGAAGGTATTTTGCGACTCTCCTTCGGGGCGGGCCTTCCATCCCGTGTCGACCTCGATGACCGGAACTCCCAGGCGAATGGGCTTGATCAGGCATTCGAAAAGGAACGGGTGGCGCAGCTCTTCCCAGCGGATCGTTTTAAGCAACTGCGCCGGGTAGACGCGATAGCCAAAGGTCATGTCCGTCAGCCGGACCCCGTAAAGGACGGCGAAGAAGCCCTGAAAGACCCAGTTGAGGACCAGCTTGAGCGGCGAGTAGCCGGAGAAGGCGTTCTTTCGCAGCCAACGCGAAGCGACAATGATGGCCTCGGGATGCTTCTCGGCCATGTCGAGCATTTTGCCCAGATCGTCGGGGTCGGTCTCAAGATCGCTGGCCATCAGCGCGGTGTGGCTGCCGCGGGCCAGATCGTAGGCCTCGCGCAAGGCCCCGCCGAGAAAGGGCAGCTTCTGGTGGTGAACGACGACCAGGTCGCCGAGCTGCTGTCTGAGCTTCTCCACCAGCGGCCATGGATTCCGGGGTGGTCCTTTCGCAGACAACGATCAGCAACTCGCAGATGCGGCTGCGCGCGTCGCGAAGAACAATCTCGACCGTCTGTTCCAGAGCAAACGTCTCATTAATCAGCGGGAGAACGATCGTGGCCGACTGAAACGGGGTATTGGCAGATGGCAATCGCATATTGATCTTTTCTTTGGGGCTATTGTAGACGAACTCCCCGCGCGTTGGCTTCAGACTGACGAGGGTACCATGCGCGTCAACGGCTCCGAGCCAATCTCCTTCCATCGCGCCACGGTCCGGATTACTCTGAAGATGGTGCTGGTTGCGTTTGGGGCGCAGGGGACAGGTTGGTCCCCGGAGGCCGGCGATCAGGGGAGGATGAAAGGGAGGATGCAGCAAGCCGCCTTACCCGCCGGCATACAGCAACAGCAGGATGCAGCCGAAGACGCACAACCTGCGATTCCCCGGCACGAAAAGGTTGTCGTCGGGCTGATTGTGCTTGTTGCTTTTTGTCTTCAACTCCGGGCTGCGTTCCTGCGCGAGTTCTGGTTCGATGAGCTTTGTACGTATCTGGTATCGTCAGCCCCGACCTTAAAGGATATGTTCCGGGCGATCCCTCTCGATGGGAATCCACCGCTCTACTTCCTGCTGGCCCGCCTTTGCCTTCATCTTCCCGTGCGCACGGAACTGGCTCTGCGCCTCCCATCCATCCTTGCCACTGACGCTACGGCAGTACTGGTTTTCCTTTTCGTGAGGCGCAATGCGCGCTTTACGCCCGCACTTCTCTCTGTATGCGCATATCTAGGGAGCGGGTTTTGTCTGTACAGCTGCGTGGAGGCTCGCCCCTACGCCTTGCTGCTATTTTTCACGACCGCCTGCGCTTTTAGCTGGCAATCTGCCGCGCGCGGACGGCGAAGAAAACTGGCGCTTTGTGGAATTGCCGCCTCCATGGCAGGCGCCATTCTTTCGCACCAGTACGGCATCATCTACGCGAGTTTTCCCCTCTTTACCGGCGAAATGATCCGGCTGAGTCAGCGCCGGAGGCTGGACGCTCCGGTGATCGTGGCGTGGATTGCGGGAGCCGCCACGCTTCTCATTACGATTCCGGCGACGTTGCATGCCCAGAGCGGGCTGCTGCTTGCACTCAAGCAGGACGAAGCCTTCTGGGCTCGCCCGCAACTCAAGTTCCTGCTGTTGTATATCCACGCCATGCCTCCGCTTATACCGATTGCAATCCTGGCGTTTGGCATCCCTGCCGTGGTCGCGGGGGCGGTGGTGGCGGAGAAATACTGGAATTCCGGTCAGCAGGGAGACGAGCGTGTCTGGGTCCACAAGGAGGATCTGTGCGTTGGCCTGGCATTCATTCTCATCCTGCCGCTCATGTTGCTCATCACCAGGCTCGGTACAAATTACTTTGCCGCCAGGTATGCGGTTGGGACGTCGCTCGGATTTTCCATTGTTCTTGGTCTCTTGCTCTCCCGGCCGAGAGTCAGGTCGCAGAAGTTCGAAACTGTCCTTTATGCTCTTGTGGCCTATTGCCTGCTGATGGCCTATGGCGTCCTCTTGCCTGATGAGATGGATCGGATGGCCCGTGTTCAAACCGATCCACTATTTCTATCCATCGCGCCCGGTGAAGAGATTGTCATGTCGGATGCTCTCATGTATTTCCCCGCTTGGTGGTATAGCCCGGGAGTGCGTAATCGGCTGCATTACCTGTCCGATCTCAGTTATGCGGAGAAGCAGCGTGACTTCATACCCGAGTACTCGCTTGTGAGCGAGCATTCCATCGGCACGCCGGCAGTGGACGACTACCGGGAATTCCTGGCCACGCACCGCGAATTTGTGCTGTATTGCTACGGCGTGCCACGGAGGGAATGGCTGCGGGATCGGTTGAAGAGCGACGGGTGGAAGCTGACTTTGTTGGGCTCCGAGTGGTGGAAGAACACCGACGACGAGCCAACGGGCGCCCATGAGCTTTATCGCGTGACCGCTCCTGTCTCTCGTTGAGGAGCGTCTGCAGGGCCGTTCCGCTGCGGGACTTTAACCCTGAACAATTGTCGGTCCTCTACAAACACGCCGTGCTCCTTCTCTAGTCGCACGAGGCGGATATCTGCGCCGTCTTCCAAAAGACGTTGCAGGACCCAGCCGCCAGCTCTCGGCCTTGCGACCAGAAACTCGGGGAAGCGGCGGACAAAATCGTCATATTTGACCACGTGGAAGTCGTGGAATGTCTGACCCAGAATCAGCGAATGCTCGCCTGTATCCGACCCCAGATATTTGATTGACGATTCGCGATCCGTCAGGAAGTACAAATGGTCTTTTATCTCTTGTGGCGCATAATGATACGCACTCATGAAAACATTGTCATTGTCGATGGCAATCGGCAAGGGGCTACCCTTTTCTGGAAGAGGAAGCTGCCCCTGAACCGTAATCCATGGAGGCGGCGAAAAGGCGCGCGATAGCTGCCAAAGGGTCCAGGGCGCGAAGCACAGCCAAACAATGAGGGCAATTCCGATATTGCGAAACCGCTCGTTGTTGCCGCCTACGCGATACACAAACATTGAAACGAGGACTGTAAACCCAATTACAACGGGCTGGACATATCGGGAGTAGAAAGGGATCGGCGCCATGATCGTGCTTACAAAGATGACGAGCGGCATCGCGGCAAGCACCAGGCATGCCGCGACCTCGTGAATCCCCAGTGCGCCCGTTGCCCAGTTTCGCTGTTTCTCCGGAATCAGAAGGACCAAAGCCAGGAACAAAAGCAGAACCATGGCTGCCGGGCCGAAAAGGTCGGCGTAGGATTCGTACAAAAATCTGACCTGGGGGGAAATCCAAAAAGTTTTAGAGCCCGAACGTGCTGCACGCAGCAGCGGCAGGTAGACGGCGAGCGTACCGGCCCCCAGGACGATCGCTGCAATAACGGGGATGTCAGCCCGTCTACGCCTCCACGTTCGAATCAGTTCACCCAAAAGAATCGCGCCTGCCGAATACACGGCGTAGTAGTGACAACTAACAGCTGCTGCGAGACAAATGGAGAGCGCCGGGATCGCAAACCGCCTCTTTATGCCGTCGATCGCAAATTGCCAGGACAACAGAGCGGCGGAAGAAAATCCGAGGAGTAACCCATATCCTCGAGCCCAGGTGGCGTCCTGGGCGGTATAAGTGAAAAGCGGGAGCAAAAGCGCCAAGAAGCCGTGCGTCGCGTCAGAACGGCGGCGGACATAGTAGAACAGGCAAACGCACATTCCCCAGAATCCGGTGATGGCAGGCAGCCGCGTGATGAATTCGCCCCGCCCCATCGAATGGTGGACCACCCAGGTAATCCAAAAGGGAAGCGGAGGATTCAGTTCGATCCCTTGTTTGATCAACGGCCAAATGTCTCGGATAGAGGGGAGATTTGCCAGGTAATACGTGATAAGTTCGTCTTGCCAGAAGACCCGGTGCCGATTCGAGCAGTACTCGGCGAGGAAATAGATGACTGTGAACAGCAATAGAAATCGGCCTGGAGCTGCCTCCAGCCATTGTGAGAGCGACAGGCCAGCAGCCCGTCGGGGAATCGTTTCCGTACCGACTTCCAGGTCCGATTCTTCAATCATTTGGCGCCCCGATCCGTTGAGCTGGATTCTTGCGGTCGCCTGGCGTGAATCGTACTTTGAAGAGCGCGATCACATGGCGGAATCCAATTCCCGGGAGCTTCCTCAAGCGATAGACCTGAGTTACTCCGGCGGCGCGTTCCCGGTGATGCACCGGCAGTTCGCGGAGAGTGAGGCCTAAGCGCCTGGCCCGGGCTGTGAACTCCCACCAAAAGCCCTGCTGCATAGCCCCCATGCGGGGCCAGAGCTCCGCAATCACTTTTCGACGAGCAAGCATGAATGGGCAGCTTGGGTCATGGATGGGGCAGTTGAACAGAAGCTTCCAAATCCGGTAAAAGGTTCGGGACATCAGCTTGCGCGCCCACGTGTCGGCTCGGTTTACGCGCCATCCAATGAGGATGTCTGCCGTATCTCGCAGGTCCCAGAACCTCTTGAAGTCTTTCGGATCGCATTGGCCGTCCGAATCGAGGCAGAGGAGGTACTTCGCTTCCTGTTGCATCATTCCTTCGCGAACGGCCCGCGAGTAGCCCTTGCGGCCGTCGCTCAGAGACAGCCTGGCCGGAAATTTGGCGGCTACGGCCTTGAGCACTTCCTTTGTATTGTCTGTGCTTCCGTCTTCACAAAGTATGAAGCGCATCCGGACCAGTGGCTCGAGCTCGTTGTAAATCTCTCCGATGGTTTCCGCGATGCTTTCCGCTTCGTTGTGGATAGGGAGGAGTACTTCGAGATCTGGAGACAGTTCCGAGGGCATCGAGCATCTCCGTGAGCAGCTGTCTGTTTGACGAACATTCTACTCCTCATCCGGTCGAAGCTATGCAATCCGAGTCCCGGCGGTCCAATGGCGTCCTCATTCTTTTCGCCGCCCGTTCTGATGCTCGCGTTCTGGGTGAAAATACGAGGCCCCCCGAATGAGGCTCCATCCGGGGGGCGGGTTGATGGCGTGCGTTAGCGTTTTTTGGCGTAGTCGCTCATGCCCTGAAAGTCGATGAAGACCACAGGTTCATTGCCGACCACCCAGCCGTCGTGTCCCGGCGGAATCAGAACCACGTCGCCGGCTACGGTGGTCATTTCGGAGCCGTCGTCCATGCGCAGAAGCATTTTTCCGGAAACCTGGTAGCCGAAGTGAGCGCACTCGCAGCTCTTGGTTTTGGCAATGGGACCGATGCAGGTGGACCACTTCCATCCCGGCTCGAATGTGGCGCGTGCAACCGTGTGATCACCCACCTGCAGGACTTCGACCTTGCCCTTTTCGAATGGCCTCACTTCGACGGGCGCGCTGAAGTTCTTTCTTTCAATCTTCGAAGCTGTTGTTGGCATAGCTTACCTCCTCGGGGAATTTTGGGGAACCGATCGGGGCTATCTATTGGGGACCGTCGCGCTCTATCGGGGACCGTCGTGCAAAGATACGATACACCCGGGCAGACAACCATGTGAAGCGGACGATCCGGTCGGTTTCTGGTCAGGCTGCGAATCCGCCAGGTCTGGCGGAACGAGCCGCCCTCGACCGGGTGCGGCTCCAGCTTCAGCAGGCGTTTGATCTCGTCGGCGGTCATCGAGAAGGATGGACCCAGCGCCGCGGTGGCGGCAAAAACATCACGCCATCTGCTAAAACGCCGTAGAATTCAGTTATGGACATCCAAATGTACGCGGTCAAATGGTGCCCTGACTGCCGGGCAGCGCGCCGGTTCCTCGATTCGCGCGAAATTCCTTACACGCTCATCGACATCGACGCCGATCCCGAGGCCTCGGCCGAGGTGGTGCGCCGCGTGGGTAGGCGCGCCATTCCGCAGATCGTCATCGACGGCGAATGGTTCCAGCCCTATGTGCCCGGCGAGGGACTGCTGAAAGAAGAGCTTTGCCAGGAGCTGGGAATTCCGGCTGCAGTGAGCGGCTCTCTCGCCCTTACAATGGGGTGCCCCGTGTTTTTTGGAGACAGATAGTTATAAGGACCCAATAGCTGAAAAGTCCGCCGCGGCGGACGCCGATGGTGGGGCACCCTGCTAAGAGACTGAAGGCTAAAAGCTGATTTCCAAGGAGAAGCGCCTTGATCGAACGCTATACACGCCCGGCGATGGGCCGCATCTGGACCGATGAGAGCAAATACCGCTGCTGGCTGCAGGTTGAGTCGGCGGCGAGCGCCGTGCTGGCCGAGTTCGGCGTGATTCCCAGGGAAGCGGCCGAGGCCATCGCGACCAAAGCCACGGTTTCCGCAGCGCGGGTGGCCGAGATCGAAGCCGAGGTCCGGCACGACGTGATCGCCTTTACGACGGCGGTGGCCGAGAGCCTGAAGAGCCAGGGCCTCGAGGCCGAGTCCCGCTGGCTGCACTACGGGCTTACCTCGAACGACATTGTGGACACGGCGCAGGCCTTGCAGGTGAAGGAGGTCTCGGCGCTGATTCGCGTTGGGATCGAAGGGCTGCTGGCCGTGCTAAAGCGCCGCGCGCTCGAATTCAAGCACACACCCACCATCGGGCGCACCCACGGCATCCACGCGGAGCCGACGACCTTCGGGCTGAAGTTGCTGAACTGGTACGCGGAGATGGAGCGCAATCTGACAAGGTTCGACGCCGCCGCCGAGGAGATGCGCGTTGGGAAACTTTCAGGCGCTGTGGGCACCTTCGGCCACTTGAAGCCCGAGCACGAGGAGAAGATTTGCGAGCGGCTGGGACTGAAGCCCGCGCCCGTGGCCACGCAGGTGATCCAGCGCGACCGCCACGCCGCTTACATTGCCGCGCTGGCTATTCTGGGCAGCACATTGGATAAGATCGCCGTCGAGGTGCGCCACCTGCAGCGCACCGAGGTTCGCGAGGCGCAGGAGTACTTCAGCGAAAAACAGAAGGGCTCTTCGGCGATGCCGCACAAGAAGAACCCCATCAACTCGGAGCAGATCTCGGGACTCGCTCGCGTGCTGCGCTCGAACGCCCAGGCGGCGCTTGAGAACATCGCGCTCTGGCATGAGCGCGACATTTCGCACTCTTCCGTAGAGCGGGTCATCTTCCCGGACTCGACGATTCTTACGGATTACCTGCTGGCGCGGACAACGGATTTGATCGACCGGCTGCTCGTCTACCCCGAGCGGATGAAGAAGAATCTGGAATCGACGGGAGGGCTGATCTTCTCCGGACAACTGCTGCTCGACCTGGCCGAGGCCGGAATGCTGCGCGAAGACGCTTACCGGCTGGTGCAGTCGCACGCCATGCGTGCGTGGAAGGAAGACCTGAATTTTCGCGAGGAAATTGCGAAGGACCCGGCGATCGCGTCGCTGCTGCCGCCGGAAAAGCTCGAAAAGACGTTCGATTTTACGCGGCAGTTGGGGAATGTGGATGCGATCTTCGAAAGGGTGCTGGGAGGGGGATAAGGGGCCAAAAAGGCCCTCATAGAAAGGCAGGTTCAAGATGAAAATCCGTCATGATGCAGCATTTCTGTCCAGCCTGTTGTTTACCATCGCCTTCGTCCGGTTGGCTCCATGGTCGTGGGAATGGGCGACGCTACATGGTGCTGGGTCCCAAATTAATGCGGATTTGCAGGAAGTCTTTTTGTCGCAGAGAGAAATTGGAATTCTATCCCTCGCCGTCATCCTCATTGGCCTGATCGTTGTGTGGACCGGTTATCTGAAGAAGCTTCGCTGGACGTGGTTCATCATGTTCGTGATCGTATTCGGCTGCACTCCGATCCTCATCTTCCAAGACGGTGCCCTGAGTCCACAAAGATTCTTCATGCCCGCGTCAGAGTGGCTTCGACTCTTTGCAGACGCGGTGCGAGGAGAGCCGCGAATAGCTCGTGCCATCGTTGAAGAGATGCTCCTTTTCTTGCTTATGGTGGCAGCTCTTTTTTTGCCGGTAAAATCGTTTTTCTTTGGCTCGGGGAAAGGCTTTGTCCGGTCCTGTCTCGAAGAAGGCTGTCCAAAAGAAACCAAGTAAGCCTCGAAGGCATAACCCGCAGTCCGCGCCGTAGGCGCAAGGTTGAATAGCCCCACGCTTCAGCGTGGGGTGTCGATCGCAGTTGTAGAATGGGAGTCCCGTAGGGACGGTGTTCGATGGCTCACACGTACGCGAGCAATTTCACCCATTGTGTTTTCAGCACCAAAGAGCGCCGCTCGCTCATCCCCGCAGAGCGCACCTCTGAACTCTACGCCTATCTCGGCGGCATTGCGCGTGGCGAGGGTTTCTCGCTGGTTGCCGCGGGCGGAACGGCCAATCATGTTCATCTGCTATTCGCCTTGCCGGCCTCTTACTCCCTTGCCCATGCGGTGCAAAAGCTCAAAGGCAGCTCTTCCCGGTGGATGGGAGATGGCTTTTCCTGGCAGGAGGGTTACGGAGCGTTCAGCGTCAGCCCCTCGCAGGTTGAGGTCGTGAAGGGATACATTCAAAACCAGGAAGAGCATCACCGCAAACGCGATTTCGAGCAGGAATTTGTCGCTCTTCTGCGCAGCTGCGGAATTGAATTCGACGAGCGTTACGTGTTCGGGTGAATCGTGGCACCGTCCCTACGGGACTCCGGGGATTGTGATGGGGGCACCTTTCCCCACGCTGAAGCGCGGGGCTAATAAACACTGCGCCTACGGCGCGGAGGCTCGTTGCGAAGAAGCAGAACCGCCAAAAAGTAAGATGGGTTGCAGTCCAGGGATTCTGAAATGAGTTGCTGCCCAAAAGACCAAGAGTCTTATATGCTTTGCTGAAGACCATGAGCCAGGAAGAAGCCAGTTTATGAATCTCACCCTCGCCATCACTGGCGCCTCGGGCGCAATGCTCGGCCGCGAGATGCTACGCGCCATTGAAGCCGACGAGCGCGTCGAGCGCGTACACTTTGTTGCATCCGAACCGTCGCTGCGGGTGCTTGTGGAAGAGTTGGGCGTGAGCGGCCGCAACGAGCTGGTGGAAAAGCTGCTCGGCGCGGCGCCGAGGAAGGGCGCCGCAGCCTCGAAGATCGTCCAGCACTGCGATGCCGACATTGGCGCGCCCATCGCCTCGGGCAGCTATCCGTCGAATGGGATGATCGTTCTGCCGTGCTCCATGGGCACGCTGGCCAAGATCGCCAACGGCATGGCCGACACCCTGATCGCTCGCGCTGCCGACGTGGCGCTCAAGGAGCGGCGGCCGCTGATCCTGTGCGTGCGCGAGACGCCCTTCAACCGCATTCACCTGCGCAATATGAATCTGGCTGCCGAGGCCGGCGCCACCATCTTCCCGGTGATTCCCGCCTTTTACCACCATCCGGTCAACACCGAGGAGATGGCCCGCCAGTTCGCCTGCCGCGTGCTGGCCTTCATGGGCCTGCCGCAGCCGGGGGCGCGCGTGTGGAAGGCGGAAGAGTGAAAGAACAGGGACTGAGGGAATAGGGACTAAGGACGAGGGCTAAGGACGTCCCTCAGGGGCTAAAGCCCTGATTTTTACTGCTCATTTGCGGCACGACTGAAGTCGTGCCCTTTCAATACCGGGGCGCCAAGGCGACCGCGCTTGCTTGACACCCTCAGGACGGCTGGTCGAAAATTCCACTGGAAACAAGCTGGAATCGAATGCAGTTCGTAGCAGACGTGACTCGTACGAGATGCCGCGCATGGCCGCCTGCGGCGCACTGTTCGTTCGACGATTCATGGCGGCTCGTCAAAGTTCAGGAGGATTTCAGAATGGTCGATAAGCAGTATGTCAATAATCTCTTCGATGTGAAGGGTAAAGTAGCTCTCATTACCGGAGCGACGGGCGCTCTGGGCAAGGCCATTTCCATCGGCTACGGGCTGGCCGGCATGAAGGTGATGGTCACCGGCCGCGGCGATGACAAAAACAAGGCGCTTTGCGACGAGATGACCAAGCTGGGCATCGAGTGCGCGTACTCCTCGGGTGAGCCGGCGGTCGAGGCCGACGTCATTCGCGTGGTCAACGACACCGTGAAGAAGTTCGGCGAGATTAACGTGCTGGTGACCTGCGCCGGCTACAACAAGGCCCAGCCCATCGTGGACCAGGAACTGACCGAGTGGAAGAAGATCATGGATTCCGACGTGCAGGCCACCTGGCTCTACGCCAAGTACGTGGGCAAGCAGATGATCGCTCAGGGCAAGGGCGGCAAGGTGATCCTGGTCAGCTCTGCGCGGTCGAAGATGGGCATGAGCGGCTACACCGGCTACTGCACGGCCAAGGCGGGCATCGACCTGATGGCCCAGTCGCTGGCCTGCGAGTGGACGACCAAGTACAAGATCAATGTGAACACCATCAACCCGACGGTCTTCCGCAGCGACCTGACGGAGTGGATGTTCGACCCGGCCAGCGAAATCTACAAGAACTTCCTGAAGCGGCTGCCGATCGGCCGGCTGGGCGAGCCCGCCGATTTTATCGGGCCCTGCATCTTCCTGGCCTCGGCGGCGAGCGACTTCATGACCGGCGCCAATGTGGCCACAGAAGGCGGCTACTGGGCCAACTAGGTCCCTGACCGAGTCGTGCCTCCCACCCCAGGCGCAAAAATCCGCCGCGGCGGACGCCGAGGCTCCTCCCCATGGACGAGGACCTGTCCATGGGGACCCCGGGGTGGGGCGCCGAGACGGGCACAAAATCAAGCGGCCAGAAATTGCTACTAGAGCATTTTCGGAATTTGCGTAGACTTTTTCACTGTCGTGAAAGGTGCCATTTTCTTGAGGAAAATGGCACTTGGGCGTGTGGCTCCGGTCTACAGTAATTCCGAAAATGCTTTAGCGGTTCAATGCGTGGATGAATGCGCCTCCGGGGCTCAACGAAAGGGCGCGGAGGCGCGCTCGCCGTATCCTGCCTGCGCTTTTCTTAATCCTGGCTGCCGTGACTGTCGCCGGCCTGTTTGTGCTGGTGCCGGGTCATGGAAACCGCCAGGCTTGCGATGACCAACACGCCAGGTTAGAGGTTTGGCGGGTTCGCGTCCGCTTCCCGGATGTTGGCAAGTCAACGGGTTAGCGGATCAGCCGGGGGCGGGCGCGCGGCAAACCCCTGACCGCTGGTATTCTTATAAGAGCCGAATAAGAGCCGGAAATCGGATCATCAAGCGCCATTCCGCCGTATGAGAACATGCGTCTCCGTGTGTTTTGCATCACTGCGGGTGGAGATTCACGGGAAGAGACTCAACCATGCGGCGGTGAAAATCTCCCTCTGCCGCTTCCACGAGGCATAGCCAATGAGTGAAGAGCAGACACTGAATAACGAAGAGAAAACTGTGATTATGGACGCGAACGAGGCGGCGGCCTCGGTTGCCTACCGTTTGTCGGAAGTGATCGCCATTTATCCCATCACCCCCTCGTCTCCGATGGCCGAGTGGGCCGACCAGTGGCGTTCGGAAGGCAAGAAGAACATCTGGGGCGCGATGCCCATTGTGGAAGAGATGCAGAGCGAAGGCGGCGCGGCGGGAGCGCTGCACGGAGCGCTGCAGGCTGGGGCCTTCGGGACCACATTCACAGCGTCGCAGGGGCTGCTGCTGATGATCCCGAACATGTACAAGATCGCCGGTGAGCTGACCCCGGCGACGATGCACGTAACGGCGCGCACCATCGCCACGCATGCTCTGTCGATCTTCGGCGACCAGTCGGACGTGATGGCCTGCCGGTCGACGGGATGGGCGATGCTGGCGTCGAACTCGGTGCAGGAGGCGCACGACCTGGCGCTGGTGGCGCAGATCGCGACTCTCGAATCGCGGCTGCCGTTCATGCATTTCTTCGACGGCTTCAGGACTTCGCACGAAGTGGGCAAGATTGTGCCCATCGGCGATGAGACGATCCGCGCGTTGCTCGACGACAAGTTCCTGATCGACTACCGGCAGAACGCGCTCTCGTCTGACCGGCCGCGCATCCGGGGAACAGCGCAGAACCCGGACGTGTTTTTCCAGGCGCGTGAGGCGTGCTCGCCTTACTACGCGGCGGTTCCGGGAATCGTGCAGTCGGTGATGGACCGCTTTCGAGCGCTCACCGGGCGGCAATACAAGCTCTACGATTACTACGGCGCGCCGGATGCTGAGCGAGTGATCGCGATTATGGGCTCGGGCGCCGAGGCGGCCGAGGAAGTGGTGGACGCGCTCACGCAACAGGGCGAAAAGGTGGGCTTGCTGAAAGTGCGGCTCTACCGGCCATTTGACGCGAAGGCGCTGCTGGCTGCTCTGCCCAGGACCGTGAAGGCGATTGCGGTGATGGACCGCTGCAAGGAGCCGGGCGCGGCGGGCGAACCGCTCTACCAGGACCTGTTGACGGTGCTGACGGAGAACAAAGCGAGTCTTCCGTACGCTGCGGCGCCGAAGGTGATCGGCGGCCGCTACGGTTTGTCGTCAAAGGAGTTCACGCCGGCCATGGTGAAGGCGGTCTACGACGAACTGAAGAAAACCGATGCGAAGAACCACTTCACGGTGGGCATCGATGACGATGTCAGCCACACGAGCCTGAGCTACGATGCCAGCTATTCGACCGAGGACCCGAAGACGGTGCGGGCGCTGTTCTACGGGCTGGGCTCTGACGGGACGGTGGGCGCCAACAAGAACTCCATCAAGATCATTGGCGACCAGACGGACAACTATGCGCAGGGCTACTTCGTGTACGACTCGAAGAAGTCGGGCTCGATGACGACTTCGCACCTGAGGTTTGGGCCGAATCCGATCCGGTCAACGTATTTGATCAGCCAGGCCAGCTTCGTGGCCTGCCATAACTTCAGCTTCCTCGAAAAAATGAACGTGATCGAGGCGGCGATGCCGGGAGCGGTCTTCCTGCTGAACTCGTCCTGGCCGGCCTCGGAGGTGTGGGATAAGCTGCCCAAGACCGTGCAGGAGGAGATGATCCGCAAGAAGATCGAGTTCTACGTGATCGACGGCTACAAGGTGGCGCGCGCGGCGGGCATGGGCTCGCGCATCAACACCATCATGCAGACCTGCTTCTTCGCCATCAGCGGCGTGCTGGAGCGCGAGGACGCGATCAAGCAGATCAAGAAGGCGATTTACAAAACCTACGGCAAGCGCGGCGATGCGGTGGTGGAGCAGAACTACGCAGCCGTGGACGCGGCGCTGGCTCACCTGGAAAAGGTAGAGCTGCCGGCCGAGGCCACGTCGAGCTTCGATCTGATTCCGGCGATCTCCGATAAGGCTCCGGAGTTTGTGCGCAACGTGCTGGGCGAGATGGCCGCGGGCCGTGGAGACCTTTTGCCCGTAAGCGCGCTGCCGGCCGGCGGAGCCTTTCCGGTGGGCACTTCGCAATGGGAGAAGCGGAACATCGCGCAGTTCATCCCGGTGTGGGACGAGGGGCTGTGCATCCAGTGCGGTAAGTGCGTGATGGTGTGTCCGCACGCGGTGATCCGCTCGAAGGTCTATTCGCCAGAGCTGGGCGACAAGGCGCCCGCCACCTTCAAGTGGGCAAAAGCCAGGTGGAAGGGAATGGAAGAGGAGCGGTACACGCTGCAGGTGGCCCCGGAAGACTGCACGGGCTGCGCACTGTGCGTAGAGGTTTGCCCGGCGAAAAACAAGAGCGACTCCAGCAAGAAGGCCATCAACATGACGCCGCAGGAGCCGCTGCGCGAGCCGGAGCGGAACAACTGGGAGTTCTTCCTGGGACTGCCGGAGATGGACCGCGGCAAGCTCTCGCATTCGCAGGTGAAGGATCTGCAGCTGATGCAGCCGCTGTTCGAGTTTTCGGGCGCCTGCGGCGGTTGCGGCGAGACTCCGTATATCAAGCTGCTGACGCAGTTGTTCGGCGACCGGCTCTACATCGCCAACGCCACGGGCTGTTCGTCGATTTACGGCGGCAACCTGCCCACGACGCCGTACGCCTCCAATGCCGAGGGACGCGGGCCGACATGGGCCAACTCGCTCTTTGAGGACAACGCCGAGTTCGGGTTCGGAATGCGCGCAGCGCTGGACCAGCAGAAGGCTTTTGCCGAGACGCTGGTGACGCGGTTGGCGCCCCAAATCGGGGCGTCTCTGGCGACAGAGCTGGTGGGCGCGACGCAAAAGACCGTGATGCGGCTGGCGACCCAGATCGGGGGGGCGCTGGCGGCAGAACTGGTGGGTGCAAAGCAAAACACCGAGGCGGAGATCAACGCGCAGCGGGAACGGGTAAAAGAACTGCGCGCGAGACTGGCAGGCATCGAGGGCTCCGACGCCAGGAACCTGGAGGCAATTGCCGACCTGCTGGTACGCAAGAGCGTGTGGATCCTGGGTGGAGACGGCTGGGCATTCGACATCGGCTTCGGCGGACTGGATCACGTGCTGGCCTCGGGCAAGAATGTGAACGTGCTGGTTCTGGACACCGAAGTTTACTCGAACACCGGCGGCCAGGCGTCCAAGGCGACGCCGCGCGGCGCGGTGGCCAAGTTCGCGGCCAGCGGCAAGGGGAGCGCGCGCAAGGACCTGGCCATGGAGGCGCTGAGCTACGGTTCGGTGTACGTGGCGCAGGTAGCGCTGGGCGCGAACGACTCGCACGTGATCAAGGCTTTCCAGGAAGCCGAGGCGCACGACGGGCCGTCGATCATCATCGCCTACTCCCATTGCATCGCGCACGGGTACGACCTGGTGCATGGTCTGGAGCAACAGAAACTGGCAGTGCAGTCGGGCTACTGGCCGCTGATGCGCTACAATCCGGGTTTGCGGGAAGAGGGCAAGAATCCCTTCCAGTTGGACTCGAAGGCGCCCACGATCCGGTTGAAGGACTATGCCTACCGCGAAGCGCGGTACACGATGCTGGCGCGATCGAATCCCGAAGTCGCGGCAGAGCTGCTCAAAGAGGCGCAGGATGACGTGGAGCGGCAATGGCGCGTATATTCGGCTCGGGCCGGCATGCCGGGCCGCGGCGAGACGCCAAACATCGCTCCCGCGGAGAAACCGAGCGAAGCGCAGGCGGCAGCGGCCGCAGGAGGTGAAGAATGACGGATTTATCGGTACAGTATCTGGGTATAAAGCTGGCGAGCCCGATCGTGGTGGCATCGACGCCGCTTTCGGGGTCGGTGGACAATGTGCGGCGCATGGAAGACTCCGGCGCCGCGGCCATCGTGCTGACCTCGCTCTTCGAGGAACAGTTCATCCTGGAGTCGAAGGCGCTGGACGAGGACCTCTCCCGGGGCACGGAGTCGTTTGCCGAGTCGCTTGGCTACCTGCCGGACCTGGGCGATTACCGCATGACGCACGAGACGTACCTGGAGTATCTCAGGCGCACAAAGGAAGCTGTGAAGATTCCGGTGCTGGCCAGCCTGAACGGAGTCACGAACGGCGGATGGGTGCGGTATGCGAAGGACCTGGAACAGGCCGGGGCGGACGCCATCGAGCTGAATACCTTTGCTCTGGCCACCAGCGCCAACGAGGACTCGGATGCGATCGAGAAACGGCTGTTCGACCTGGTGGGAAGCGTCTGCTCGTCGGTGAAGGTTCCGGTAGCGGTGAAGCTGTCGCAGTTGTATACGAGCCTTCCCAACGTGGCGGTCAACGTGGAGAAGGCCGGGGCGCGCGCGCTGGTGCTGTTTAACCGTTTCTATCAGCCGCAGTTCGACATCGAGGCTCTGGAAGTGAAGCCCACGCTGAACTTCTCCACCTCCTCGGAGCTGCTGCCGCGGCTGCACTGGACTGCGATTCTCTTTGGCCAGCTTGGCATTGACATGGCGATTACCGGGGGCGTGCATTCGGCCGAGGACGTGCTCAAGTCGATCATGGCCGGCGGTACGGTGGTTGCGATGGCCTCGGCGCTGCACATTCACGGCATCGAGCACATCAGCCGCGTGCTGGGGGACCTGAGCTACTGGCTTGAGAAGCACGAATACGCCTCGCTCGGCGAAACGCGGGGCTGCCTGAGCCGGCGCTCGGTGCCGGACACCTCGCCCTACGACCGCGGCAACTACATCAAGACGCTGAGCTCATACAGCCTGCGGCAGACGCTGGGGGCGTTTTAGAAAGAAGAAGCGGAGTTAGCGGTGCTAGCGGAGTTAGCGTAGCTGGATTGGATTCTGTTTATTCGCTGTGGGCCGTGAAGGAACTCGAATAGAACCTGGATTCTTCGGCCGCGCCGCGAGGCGCGGCCGTTGCTTTTGTTGCACTTTCTGGTCAAGGAACGGAACCGCAGATCCTTCGACTCCGTCCGCCGCGGCGGACTTCGCTCAGGATGACAGCGCGAATGCAGCAGGCTCGATGCTGGAAGAGCGGATTCAGTTCTCAAGAACGCGCAGCAAGATTTCTTCCAGCGTTTTGCAGGCCTCCGGCAGGGCGGCCTGGACCTGTTCGCTGAAGGTCTCGCCCAGTTCCGTCGACGCGGCGCCGACGGTGAGAAGAAGCGCCTCGCGGGGCTGGAAGCCGTAGTAATCGCGGGCCATGGCGAGCAGTTCGCCGGCCCCGAGGTGATGCGTTGAGATGCCCTGCGAGGAGGGAACGGCGGCGACGGACGCGATCGAAACTTCGCCCGGAGCGGCATCGATGGAGCAGTCGAGGAAGAGGACCGAAGCGGCGCGCGCAACCTCTTCCACGAGTTCGAGCGTCCACTGCTGGCGGCTGATGACGCGCAGGCCGTCGGTGGCGGCAAAGCGCTCTTCGGCCCACTCGGCGAGGTATGGACCAACGCCGTCATCGCTGCGCAGCGTGTTGCCGCAGGCGAGCAGAAGGCAGCGGGTTTGTTCAGTAGAGGACATCGTAAGAGCGAGTCAGCGAGTTAGCGAGTCAGCAAGTCAGCGAGTCAGCAAGTTAGCGAGTCAGCAAGTTAGCAAGTCAGCAAGTTAGCGAGTCGGCATGCGCTGCGCAGAGAATCAGGAGCAAAAGGAAGGACGGGCCGGAGCCCGTCCTCATATCTTACTTTGCGCGGACGAAGACGTCCGCGCTACAGCCGGCTGGGAAGCCGGCGCTACAAAGGCAACGCCGGCACAATAAGGTGCGCTAGCGCGCGATGCGATCAACCTGCTTCCCATCGGCGTCGACCAGCGTGAGTTCCAGCGGCATCTGGCCGGCGGCGTGGGTGGAGCAGCTCAGGCACGGATCGAAGCAGCGGATCACGGCTTCGACGCGGTTCAGCGCGCCCTCGGTGAATTTGCCGTCCTTGACGTAGGCACGGGCGGCTTGCAGCACGCCGCGGTTCATGGCGTTGTTGTTGTGGCCGGTGGCAACAACCAGGCTGGCCCAGACCATCTTGCCGTCGTCGTCGACCTTGTACTGATGGTGCAGCACGCCGCGCGGGGCCTCGATCATGCCTGCGCCGTAGTTGCGATTGACGCCGGCCGTCGAGCGCACGTGCTTCTCCGTGATGCGCGGATCGGCCAGCAGCTCCTCGATGCGCTCGATTCCGTACATAGCCTCGACGAGACGCGCGTGGTGGTAATAGAAGGAGCTGTGCACGGGACCCTTGGCGAGTTGCTTGAACTCGGCCAGCTCCTTGTCGGCCTTGGGCGTGCCCATCTTCTTGACCACGTTGAGCCGCGCCAGCGGGCCCACGCGGTAGCTGCCCTTTGGGTAGCCGAGGGGCTTGTAGTAGGTGAACTTGGTGTAGCTGTACGGCTCGACAGCCTCGCCGAAAACCTCGGCGTAACGGGGAGCGTTCATGCCGTCCTCGATGATGTTGCCCTGCAGGATCGATGAGGCGCAACTCGCCGTCGGTGATCATGAACGATTCGTCCTCGCCGAGGAGGGCGAGATAGTTGGACGGGTAGTTGGCGAAGACCTCGGCTTCGGCCTTGAAGTTGGGCGCGATCTGCTTATAGGCCTCGAAGGCGGCATTGAGGAAGCCGTAGGCCTCGGGAATCATGGCCAGGATCTGGTCGCGCTTAGCTTCGGAAAGAGGCTCGGTGACGCCGCCGGGGATGACCCAGCCGGTGTGAACGCGCTTGGAACTGAGCAGCTCAATGACGGTCTGGCCGAAGCGGCGCAGGCCGATGCCGGCGAGGCCCAGGTCGGGCCGGGCGGCAGCTACGCCGAAAATATGTCGCTGCGCAGGGTCCGACTCCATGCCCAGCAGCAGGTCGGGCGAGGAGAGGTGGAAGAAGCTCAGCGCGTGCGACTGCACCATCTGGGCCAGGTTGAGCATGCGCCGCAACTGCAGAGCGGCGTGCGGAATGCGAACCGACATGATGGCTTCGCAAGCCTTGGCCGAGGCCAGCAGGTGCGAGACAGGACAGATGCCGCAGATGCGGGCCATGAGGCTGGGCATTTCGTAGAAGGGCCGGCCCTCGACGAACTTTTCAAAGCCGCGCACCTGGGTAACGTGGAAGTGCGCGTCCTCCACCTCGCCTTGTCCGTTGAGCTGGATGGTGATCTTGCCATGGCCTTCCAGGCGTGTAACGGGATCGATAGTAATGGTCTGGCTCATATGTCAGGCTCCAAAACGGGTGATGGCGGAAACGTCCAGTGGCCCACCCGTGACGAGGGCAACCAGCGCCTTGTAAAAGGTGTCGGCCGAAGGCGGACAACCGGGCAGGTACACATCCACCTTGACGAATTCGTGGATCGGCCGCACGACGCGGAGCAGCTTGGGCACCACTTGTGTGGGAATCTGCTGCTGGGCGCTGGCGTTCTCAATATAAGCGCGGTCGAGGATCTTCTCGGGCCCGAAGGGATTGCGCATGGAGGGGACGTTGCCGGTTACGGAGCAGTCGCCCATGGCCACGAGCACCTTGGTGTGGGCACGGATCTTCTTGATCTTCTTCTCGTCGTCTTCAGAAGCCACGGCGCCCTCGACCAGGGCGATATCAACCTGGTCGGGGTATTCCTTTGCGTCCACGATGGGACTGTAGACGATGTCGACAAGGGGGACGAGTTCGAGGATCCGCTCATCGATGTCGAGGAACGACATGTGACAACCGGAGCAGCCGTCCAGCCATGCGGTAGCAAGCTTGAGTTTGCTCATAGGGCCTCCCTCATCAGGTTCAGATAGGGCAGAAACTCGGGATGCTTGGGATGAGCCATGCCGATTCTGGATTTTTCAAAAAGCGCCCCGGTGGGGCAGAGCTGGACACACTTGCCGCACTGCGTGCAGGTGGTCGATTTGCCCCAGTCCTCGTGCAGATCGGTGATGACCACGGAGTTGATGCCGCGGCCCATCACGTCCCATACGTGGACGCCCTCGACCTCGCCGCAGACGCGCACGCAGCGGAAGCAGAGCACGCAGCGGTTGTGATCGACGGTGAAGCGTTCGTGGGAGGCGTCGACTTTGAGAGCCGGATTGCGGTAGGGCATGCGGACGTGGGTCATGCCCAACTGCTGAGCCAGAGACTGCAACTCGCAGCGGCCGTTGGAGACGCAGACGGCGCAGATGTGATTGCGCTCGGCAAAGAGCATCTCGATCAGCGTGCGGCGCAGACCCTGCAGGCGCTCGCTGTTGGTGGTCACCTCCATGCCTTCCTGCACAGTGGTCACGCAGGCGGGCGCCAGCTTGGGAGTGCCCTTGACCTCGACCAGGCACAAGCGGCAAGCGCCGATCTTGCGCAGGCCCTGGACATTGCAGAGGGTTGGAATGTTGATGTCGTTTTCACGCGCCACTTCAAGGATGGTCTGCCCAGCGTTGGCGCTGACCTCGCGGCCGTCGATGGTAAGAGTTTTGACTTCGAGATCGGCGCTCATGCCGTCACCTCCGCGAGCTCAGATTGCATGCTGCATACGCCGGCCGGGCAGCGCTTGTTCACGATGTGCTCGATGTATTCGTTACGGAAGTACTTCATGGTGCTGAGCACGGGGTTGGGCGCGGTCTGGCCGAGGCCGCACAGGCTGGCATCCTTGACGGTGAAGCAGAGCTGCTCCAGCAGGTCAAGATCGTCCATGGTGGCTTCGCCCTCTGTGATGCGAGTGAGCAGAGTGTGCATCTGGGCCGTGCCGGCGCGGCATGGGATGCATTTGCCGCAGGACTCGGTCATGCAGAACTCGATGAAGAAGCGCGCCACGTTGACCATGCAGGAGGTGTCGTCCATGACGATCATGCCTCCAGAGCCCACGATGGAGCCTGCCTTCTGCAGGGCCTCGTAACTGACTTCCATGTCGAGCAACTCGGCCGGAATGCAGCCGCCGGAGGGCCCGCCGGTCTGCACGGCCTTGAAGGTGCGTCCGGCGGGAACGCCGCCGCCGATCACCTCGATGATGTCGCGCAACTTGATGCCCATGGGCACTTCCACCAGCCCGGTGGTGTTGATTTTGCCGGTGAGGGCGAAGACCTTGGTGCCCTTGCTGTTCTCCGAGCCCATGTCGTGGAACCAGCGCCCTCCCTTGCGCATGATGGGAGCGATGTTGGCGAAGGTTTCCACATTGTTGATGAGAGTAGGCTTGCCCCACAGGCCGCTGACGGCCGGATAAGGAGGCCTCGGCCTGGACATGCCGCGGCGTCCCTCGATAGAGGCGAGCAGAGAGGTCTCTTCGCCGCAAACGAAGGCTCCGGCGCCGAGGCGGATTTCGATGTCAAAGCTGAACTGGGTGTTGCAAATGCCATTGCCCAGCAGGCTGCGGCGGCGCGCTTCGCGCAGCGCCGTGGTGAGCCGGGAGACGGCGATGGGGTACTCGGCGCGGACGTAAATGAAGCCTTTGCTGGCGCCAACTGCATATGCCGCGATGGCCATGCCTTCGATGACGCGGTGGGGATCGCCCTCCATCACGCTGCGATCCATGAAGGCGCCTGGATCGCCTTCGTCGCCGTTGCAGACGACGTACTTGATGTCTCCAGTGGCCTTGGCCACGGTGCCCCACTTGAGTCCAGTGGGATAACCGCCGCCGCCGCGTCCTCGCAGCCCACTCTCTGTGATGCGGTGCAGGACGCCGTTTGGCGTCATTTCCGTGAGCACGGTGAGCAGCGCCTTGTAGCCGTCGCGAGCTATATAGTCGTCGATCTTTTCCGGGTCGATGTGGCCGGCGTTCTCCAGCACCACGCGCACCTGGCCGCCGAAGTGCTCGTTCAGGTCGCATTGCAGTTCGGGGACGGGCTCGCCGCCCAGGCTGTCTGCGATGGCATCGGCATGCTCGACGTGAACGTGCTCGTAAAGCGTGTTGTCGGGATCCACGCGGACCAGGGGCCCGTGCGAGCAGGGACCCATGCAGCCCGTGCGGCGAACCAGCACCTTCTTGCCCTCGGCCTCTACGGCCTTGATCAGGGCGTCAGTGAGCTGTTGCGCGCCCTGGCTAGCGCAGGCCAGATCCATGCACACATTCACTTCGAAATCGTACTTGGCATTCTCCTGGCGGACATTTTCAGCGATCTGTTGGAGTTCCTCAATCGTCATACTGCCCACCTTTCCAGTTGTTCGATCAGATGCTCGGGAGTCATTTCGCCCGAAACCTGATTGTCGGCAAGCATGACAGGGGCGCGGCTGCAGGCGCCGACGCAGCGGGCGGTCATCAGGCTCACCTCGCCGTCCGGGGTGGTCTGGCCCTGAGCGACGCCCAGCCTGGATTCGGCGGCGGCAATCAGCTTGGCGGCGCCCTTGATGTAGCAGGCAGTGCCCGCGCAGACGGTGAGCGTGTGCTTACCGGGTGGCTTCAGGCTGAAGTAGTGATAGAACGTCACCACTCCATATGCCTGGCTCAGGGGCACGCGCAGCGAATTCGCCACAAACCGAATGGCGTCGTCGTCGAGGTAGCCGAAAGAGGATTGAACGGTGTGCAGGGTTTCAATCAGCGCATGGCGTGCATAGCCGTTTTTGCGCATGGCGCCGCTGACAAGTTTCCATCGCTTGTCGTCGCTGGGCAGAGGCGGAGGTGGTAACGTGGCCACGAATCCCTCCCGAAGTTAGACCGGCCGCTGCAAAGTGCTCTGGTTGCCTCGATCCGGTGTTTGCTTTCTTGTACGCCCGGCCATGAACCAGTGGCCGTGATAGTGGTCACGTCAGTACAGGAAACCATTTCAGTTCCATGATTTGGGACGACTTGTGAGTGAAGGCGACGGAGCAGGCAGAGCGCACCGCCCTAAGGTCTGCTAACACAACCTGGTGCGGAGGCGAAGGGGCCATCTTCTCCAAGATCGAGGAGTTGCGTGAACGGCCTTAACCGAGGGAAGGCAAACGGCCAGAGATGCCGAGCAGGAAGATGACTCCGACGACGCAGCTATAGGCTGCGCCGGCCCATGCAATGACGTGGTAGAAGCGGGGATGGTGGCCGCTGGCCTTGAAGGCGCCGCCGAGCGAGGCCGTCATCAGGCCGTTCATCGCGACCAGTCCAACGCAGAAAGCGGCCAGGCCCAGGATTCCATTGGCCGTTCCGCCCAGGCTTTTGGCGATGAAGAAGAGGCCGAGCTGGCTGGGGGTCTCGGCGCCGATGCCGTGGAGCATGCCGATCAGGAAAACGGATTTGCCGGTGTACATCCAGCGGAAGCGGTCGGGCTGAGGAACTTCAGGGTTCCAGAGGCGGCGCGTGCGCCAGGCAGCCCAGAGCAGGCCGTTGATGGCCACCGCCAGACGGCTCTCGACTCGCGCGTGTCTGTGGCCGTGGGCATCGCGGCGCAGAATGCCGGCCACCACGCCGATGCCCAGCGCGATGAGCGTGAGCCCGATGAGCCGCTCCGCCCAGTTGTCGAGCCCCGTGGGCAGGCCGACGTGCAGTTCCAGAACGGCGATGCCGAGCGCGGCGACGGTGAAGGCATGGCCCAGCGCATAGGTCAGGCCCAGGCGCAATCCGCCGCGCCAGCTGCGCTCCACGGCCGTGATGTCGGAGATGGCGGCCAGGTGATCGTAATCGAAGCCGTGCTGGAGGCCCAGCGCGAGGCAGGAGCCCAGCGCGGCATCAAGCCGCCAGTCGCCGAACGAGGGAATCATCGGAGACAGTATAGAGCAGGTGCGACGTTTTTGGAAAACGTATGCGTTGGCTTGAGGCTTGGCCGGAGGTCGGCGCGTCACACCTAACCTTCTTGAGACGGTTCGGGTGAGCGGCCGGGGGGACGGCCAAGACTGAGGCGTTGCTTGACTCTTATAACCCATAGGTTATAATGGAAAGATGCGGCGCGAGTTCGTCCCTTTTCAAGAAGACACGATCCAAAAGGAATTGGACGAATTGCCTCCCAGGGATGCCGCGAAACTAGCCGCGCTGATGGACCACTACGAGCAATGCGGTCTTGGGAACCCGTCTCCGGCTCAGGTGGATGACTACGGCGATGGGATCTACCGGCTTCGACATATCAAACCTGCCTATCAAGGGCGGCTGTTGTTTTTTGCCTCGGAGCGCTCCTCGGGATTTGAGAAGTTGGTGATGTTGGTGGTCTACAAAAAGCAGGGGCAAAAGGCGCCTCTCCATGTTTTGGAAACCGCGAAGAAGCGGAAGAAACAATGGGAAGAGACAAGGAGGAAAGCGTGACCTGGATTCAGAAGTACGCTAAAAAGCGTTCTGCTAAAGACGCACAGTTCAAAGCCTCCTATGAAGAAGAGACGGCTCTCCTTGCGCTCGTTCGCGCGCGTCAGCAGGCAAATCTGACGCAGCAGAACATCGCCAAGACGCTCAAGGTTTCTCAACCGTACATTGCTCAGATTGAACGCGGCAGCAAGCCGATGAGCCTGTCTTTCCTGGTGCGCTACGCCCATGCAGTTGGGGCAAGGGTCCAAATCTCCCCTCAGACAGAAATGAAGGGCTAGAGCGCTTCCAGAGTTCGCGTGCCCTTTCCAGTTTGGTAAAAGGTGGCGTTTTCTTAAGGAAAACGCCACCTGAGGGTTGCGGCTTCGGGGTACGGCCACTCTGGAACCGCTATAGCCCGCGGCTGGGCCGGACTAAACCATTGCGAACTTGGTCAGGTTGCGTGTCACTTCGCCCTCGGAGCGCCCGCGATCTGAAGCTTGTAATCCGAGTAGTCGATGGTGACTAAGGTGCGGCCGAAGAGCAGGCTCGAGGATTCGGCGCGGGCGTGCGTGGCCATGGGGAAGCCGTCCATATTCATGTACTCGCGCATCATGTGCGTGGTTCCTGCAAAAGCGGAAGCGCTTTTCGTGGCGATGCCGTCGATTTTCGCGAGCTGGCCGTCGTTTGCGTCAACCCAAATGGCGCCGTCGATCATGTTGGGGGCCTTGCGGCGTGCTTTGACGTCGAGGAGAAAGCAACTGCGCCCGTTGAGCGGCTGCGGGCCGCCGGGGCGAAGTTTCATCTCGTAATTGGCCGAGTTGAACCACGAGCGCTCGACGTTGCCGGGCAGGTTAACGGACTTCTCGTTGTCGAGTAACGGCTGCAAACCGAAGTGCATGATCAGCGAGGAGCCGCTTGAGGAGAGAATTTCGTAGCTTTTTCCGATTCTTTTTTGATAAGTCGTCTTGACCGTCATCTCGGCGGCGGGGTGGGTCTGGTCGCCGCCGCGGAAGACAGAGTAGTGCTCGACGTCGGTAAAGCCGAGCACATTGTCGTAGCGGTACTGGACGGCGGCGTCGATGCCGGCGATGACGGCGGCCTGGTCCGGTTGTTGCGCGAGGGCCGGGGCGGAGGCGATCCAGACGAAGATAGCCGCCAGCGCAGGAGCCGCTTTGGATCGAACGAAAGCCATCGCTTCGCTTCCGCCTTTAGGGCCTGTTAGCACTACCTGGGATGGCGGCGACGGGCGCCAATTTTGCCCAAGTCGAGGAGCGAGGAGCGAACTGTAGTCGATCTACTGGAGCGACGAGCGACGAAGAGATGGGGGAAATTGGCCCCGTCCCTCCGGGTTGCGGCGAAAATCCGCTCATACTTCGTTGTCGTCCTTGCCTTGGAATCGCCAAAGTCTTCGTCCTCCGCCTCGTCTGAGCGGGTTTTCGCTCGCAACGCCATCCACCCCAGGTAGTGTTAACAGGCCCCAGTTCAGATTATCCTTCTCTCTACGAGGCTTGAAGTGGCCGCAGAGAGCGAACCCGGAATCGATGGGCACGGCAAACCGGCAGTGATTCGGGAGCCGGAAGTGTGCCGCGAAAGACTGCGCGTGACCGGCGTTGTGCAGGGAGTGGGCTTCCGGCCGTTTGTCTACCGGCTGGCGCAGGAGGAGAGGCTGGCCGGCTCGATCGGCAACGATACGGACGGAGTGACGATCGAGATTGAAGGGCCGCGCGTGCGGCTCGACGAGTTCCGGCGGCGGTTGAGAGCCGAAGCGCCGCCCATGGCGCGGATCGATGGAGTGGGGGTGACGGCGATTGCGCCTCGCGGCGAAGCGGGATTCCGCATTGCGGCCAGTGAGGTTCTGGGCCGCGTGGCGACGGGAATCCCTCCCGATGCGGCGACCTGCCCGGATTGCCTGCGTGAGCTGCTCGATCCTGACGATCGGCGTTTCCGCTATCCCTTCCTGAACTGCACCAACTGCGGGCCGCGCTTCACCATCACGCGGCAGATCCCCTACGACCGGCCGCAGACTTCGATGGCGCGCTTTACGATGTGCGCCCGCTGCCAGGCCGAGTACGACGATCCGGCGAACCGGAGATTCCATGCGCAGCCGAATGCCTGCCCGGAGTGTGGGCCACGGCTTTGGCTGGAAAGCGCGGAGGGAACGCGGATCGAGGCAGTTGATGCGGTCACCGCCTGCATTGATCGGCTGATGGCCGGCGAGATCGCGGCCATCAAGGGAATCGGTGGCTTCCATCTAAGTGTCGATGCGACCAGCGAGGCCGCCGTGATGAGGCTGCGGGAGCGCAAGCAGCGCTACGGCAAGCCGCTGGCCGTGATGGTCAAGGATCTGGAGGCAGCGCGGGAGATTTGCACGCTGACAGCCGAAGAGGAGGAACTGCTTACGACCATCGCGCGGCCGATTGTGCTGGCGCGGCGACGAGATGAGTATGGAGTCGGCGGGTGCGGGATCGCGGAGGCGGTGGCGCCGGGGCTTCCGTGGCTGGGCGTCTTTCTGCCGTATGCGCCGCTGCAGCATCTGCTCTTCGCCGACCAGCGCGTGCGGGCGCTGGTGATGACGAGCGCGAACCTGAGCGAGGAGCCGATCGCCATCGACAACGAGGAGGCTCGGCGGCGTCTAGGCCAAATTCCAAACTTGATTGCGGACTTTTTCCTGATGCACGACCGCGAGATCTTGCAGCGCTGCGACGATTCGGTAGGGGCGGTGGTGGATGGAGCGCCGCAACTGGTGCGCCGGGCGCGTGGATTTGTGCCGCTGGGCGTGGATCTCAATTTCGACGCCCCGCCGCTTCTGGCCGTCGGCGGCCATTTGAAGAGCGTCTTCACGCTGGCGCGCGGAAGGATGGCCTACCAGAGCCAGCACCTCGGCGATCTCGAAAGCGTGACGGGCCTCGATTTCTTCCGCGAATCGCTCGCTCACCTGATGCGGACCTTCGAGATCGAGCCGGAGTTGGTGGCGCACGATCTGCATCCGGGTTATCTATCGACGCAGTGGGCGGCGGAGTGGGCGAAGGAAAGAAACTTGCCCACCATCGCCGTGCAGCATCATCACGCGCACGTAGCCGCCTGCATGGCCGAGAACGGATTGGAAGGGCCTGCAATCGGTCTGAGCCTGGACGGAACCGGCTACGGGACGGACGGCAGGATCTGGGGCGGCGAGGTGCTGATCGCGCGTCTCGACGGGCCAAATCCGGAGAACTTTGACCGGTACGCGCATCTCGACTACGTGCCGATGCCGGGCGGGGAGAAGGCGATTCGCGAGCCGTGGCGAATGGCCTTTGGCGCGCTGCGCGCGGCGGGCTTTGCCGCCGAAGAGGCGGCGGAGCTGACCGGAGCTACGGCAAGCGAGGCGCGGGTGCTCGCGCGGATGATCGAGCGCGGCGTGAATGCTCCGCTCACGTCGAGCCTGGGAAGGCTATTCGATGCCGTGGCGGCCGTCGTGCTCGGGCAAAACCAGAGTTACAGTGTCCTGTCTGGCTTGGGATCAGGGTCGCCGCTCCCTGTTGCTCCCACCCCAACGACGGAAGCCTGTCGTTGGGGACCCCGGGGTCGCGTCGACTTCAGTGCAGAGGCTTCGGGATACGCGAACTCTGGTTTTGTCCCAGGCAGGCGCGAAGTGGATTACGAGGCGCAGGCGGCGATTGAGCTGGAAGGGGCGGCGGCCGACGAGCCGGATGCGCAGGATGGCTATAAGTTGGAGTTCGGGGCAGGGAATTGGACGCAGCGCGAGCCGGGCAGGCTTCGAACAGAGGCGATGTGGAGGGCGATTGTTGAGGATCTGCGCGGCGGCGTGAGCAGGGCGACGATCGCCGCGCGCTTTCATGCAGGCGTGGCGGCGGGCTTTGTCCACGCGGCCGTTGCGGCACGGTCGGCAACGGGCATTGGGCAAGTGGCGCTGACGGGCGGCTGCCTCCACAACCGCAGGCTGGCGCGGCTGCTCGGTGCGGGCCTCGAGCGGGAGGGACTCGCCGTCTATCGGCATCGCAACGTGAGTCCCGGCGACGGCGGGCTGAGCTACGGGCAGGCCGTGGTGGCCGCGGCGGTGAGGAACAGGGATCGGGGAAAAGGGAATAGGGAATAGGGATCAGGCCTGAGAGCTTGAATTTGCCACCGGATAGAATTCCAGTGATAGAATTGCTGCCACGCCACACAAGTCCTTTAAGTTGACGCTGGCGGTAAGGAGTAGACCATGGCAGACAGCGTTTACAAGGTCATCGAACTGATTGGCAGCAGCACGGAGTCGTGGGAGAAGGCAGCTGCCGCAGCCCTGCAGGCGGCGTCCAAGTCGCTGCGCGATCTTCGCGTGGCCGAGGTCGTGCGCTTCGACATTCACATGGATAACGGCAAGCCGGTCTATCGCGCCAAGCTGAGCGTGTCGTTCAAATACCACACCGAAAAAGAGTGAGCGACGGCGGCCGCGTCAACCGGAGACTAGTCCCTAGTCAGTTTCCCCCCGTTTTTCCTTCTGGTCCGCCGCCGCCGCCAACTGTATTCTGAAACCGCATGATCCTTCCACGCATCGGGCCTGCCCAGCCGCGCCGCAGTCCTCGCGGCGGGGGTGCGTCATGACGGCCCCGCGCGCGGGGGCGGGTTTTTCAGCCGTCGCCCGCTTTGTGGCCCAGGTCGAAGCCGCTGCCGCGGGCCAGGGCGCGCTACGCCCCGGCTACGTTCTGGCCGGCGACGAGGCTTTTCTGCTCGACCGCTGCCGCGCCGCCGTCCTCAAGGCCTTCGTTCCCGCCGACCTTCGCGACTTCTGCCTCTCCGACCTCGATCTCGCCTCCACGTCCATCTTCGAGATCCTCGACCGCGCGCAGACCCCTTCGCTCATGTCGCCCTTCCAGGTGATCTTCGTCCGCAACGTGCGCCTGCTCTACACGCGCGGCGCAAAGAAAGACGAGTTCGAAGCTCTCGCCCGCTACTTCCGCTCGCCCAATCCCCAGGCGCTCATTCTGTTCGTCGCCGATTTCCTCCGTATCCCCTCTGACGCGCGCCGCATGGAGCTCGACGACAAGAACCGCTTCGAGCGGCTCAGGGAGACTCTCGGGGAAGTCGCCGGGGCGACCGGCATGGTCGAGCTGGCCCGTGTCAGCGAAGATGACGCCATGCGCTGGGCCGTCTCCACAGCGCAACAGGCCGGCCTGCGCCTTGAGCAGGACGCAGCCCGCGAGCTGGTCGACTCCCTGGGCGCCGACATGATGCTCATCTCGTCGGAACTCGAAAAGCTCCTGCTCTACGCAACGGACAGGGGCAAAATCACCCTCGGCGACGTCGAAACCATGGTCCTCGGCGCCAAGCAGCGCACCCTCTACGAGCTCACCGACGCCATCAGCGCCCGCAACCGCGCCCGCGCCCTGGCCGTGCTCGACGGCCTGCTCAACAGCTCCGACGCCGGCGAGGACTCGGCCATCGGCCACCTCTACATGCTGGCCCGCACCTTCCGCCAGATGCTCGTCATCCTCGAAAAGAACGTGCGCGACTCCCGCGCCATCTGGCAGGCGCTCTGGCAGGGCTTTCGCATCCCGCCCTTCGCCGCCGACGACCTCATCCGCCAGGCCCGCCGCTACAAGAACCGCCGCGAGCTCACCCGCGCCCTGCGCCTCGTCGCCCGCGCCGACCTCGAACTGCGCTCCTCGCCCCCTGACAAGCGCCTCGTCCTCGAACGGCTCGTTTACGACCTCGCCTCCGAACCCAAGCCCCCGGCGACGCCGTGGATGACCGGCCAGCTTTCCTTCGAAAGCTGATTCTCGGCCTCCTGATCCCCGTCCCCCCGGATCCAATTATCTTTCGAGGACTGATCCGGGCAACCCCGCTGGCGAATCCCAAAGCCAAACGGCAACCCTTTTGAAATGAATTCCTCATAGCGTGGCGTATAGTTGGATCGTCATCCGAAATTTCGAGGTCAAGCGATGCTGGTTCCGATACGACGCATGTGGGAACGGGTAGAGATCGCCCGACAGGATTCCGACACGGCCTTGTTTATGCACCTGATGTACGCCGCAGAACAACTCATGAAGGTCACCTGCACAGGGCTGGTGGCGTTACTTTGCGACGACGTCGACCGGCATAGGTATCGGCTGAGCCATCGATTAGTTCGCGCGGATGGGCTCGGCGAATGGTACAGCGTGCTCGATGAGATTCTCAACGGCCCCGCATCGCAGTGTCTACCAGATGAAGCCAAAACAGAACAACGGGAGCTCACTCAGAAATGCAGCGCTGGAGAATGGCAGCACGAAGCGGGCATTCAAATCGATCAGTGCCTAAGGCTGCTCGATAGTCAGCGCGAGGGATTCCCCTTCAAGCTGGAAGGCAAGCGCTGGTTCCTCTACTTCACTGAACTTCGCAATAGGACCAGAGCGCATGGCGCGACAAGCCCGTCATTGTGCAGTCAGCTTTGCGCGCCCCTGGAGAGGTCGATCAGGGCTGTGTCAGACAACTTCTCCCTCCTCAAGAGGGAGTGGGTCTATCTCCGCAAGAACCTCTCTGGCAAGTACCGCGTTACAAAATTATCCGAGACCGACTCCGAGTTCGACGACCTCAAAGGCAGCAGGATCCCATATGAGAAGAGATCCCTTCCTGACGGGATTTACGTTCACATCGGCTCCCCATGTCGCGTTGATCTCCTCGAATCCGATGCCGATGCGACTGACTTTTTCCTTCCGAACGGGGCGTTTTCCGAGACGAAATACGAGCTGATCTCATACCTCACCGATGAAACGCGAAACGGCGACTCAGCCCGCTACTCGGCGCCTGCAACCGCTTTGCCAAAGAGCGAGACCCACGGACTCGGGGAACTCGAGGTGCAAGGAAACGTGTTTGGGAACGTGCCTCCGACCCCCCTAGGATATGTCGACCGCACCGTACTCCAGCAGGACCTTCAGGACCGGCTCCTAGACGACCGTCACCCGATCATCACACTTGTTGGACGCGGAGGAATCGGGAAGACTGCGCTTGCCCTATCCGTCTTGCACAAGGTCGAGCGCATGGAGAGGTTTGGCGCAATTCTCTGGCTCAGTGCGCGGGACATCGATCTTCTCCCTGAGGGGCCCAAGCTCGTATCGGCCCAGGTTCTTTCGTTGAAAGATATGGCCAAAGAATTTGCCCGACTCATGGGCACCCCGGACGCAAAAGCGAAAGGATTTGACATCATCGCGTATTTCGGCAAGGTCCTGACTGAAAGCCCCATTGGCTCCCCTATCTTGTTCGCCTTCGATAACTTCGAGACCGTGCGCGCCCCAAGCGATCTCTACGCGTTTATAGATACCAACATTCGCCTCCCCAATAAGATCTTGATTACTACCCGGTCCCGGGACTTCAAGGCGGATTTCCCGGTCGAAGTTACTGGAATGACTGAGGAAGAGTCAGATCAGCTGATCGACGTGGTCGCGCGCAGCCTTGGCATTCAGAACATTCTGACTCCCGAGTATCGCACGCAGCTAATACGCGAGTCCGACGGCCACCCTTACATCATCAAGATACTCCTCGGCGAGGTCGCGAAAGCTAAGGCATTGGTCAAAGTCGAACGCATAGTTGCAGGTAAAGACAAGATCCTTGAGGCCCTGTTCGAGCGAACTTACTCGGCTTTGTCGCCAGCGGCAAAGCAGGTATTTCTCACGATGTGCAGATGGAGATCGACCATCCCGAGAATTGCGCTAGAGGCGGTTATGCTGCGGCCAACCAACGAGCGGATGGATGTGGAGGAAGCGATAGATGAATTGATTCGCACCTCATTCGTCGAAGAAGTTGGCGCGTCTGAGGATAACGAGAGTGTGCTATCAGTTCCACTTGCGGCATCTGAGTTCGGTCGGAGAAAGCTGAAAGCGAGTCCGATGATAGCCGCAGTTGAGGCTAACACCGCTCTGCTGCTGAACTTCGGCGCGGGTCAGAAGACAGACGCAGCCACGGGAATCGGTTGGCGGATCGATCGATTTTTTAGGTCAGTAGCAATAAAGGCCGGGAACGACCCTTCTACTATAGAGAGCGACCTACCTATGATGGAGTTTTTGGCCCGGAGATTCGCCCGCGGGTGGATGCTGCTGGCACGCCTATATGAGGAGTCCGGCTTGGAAGACGGCCCAGAGAAGGCCAAGGAGTATTGGCGGCGTTACCTTGAAGGGATTAGTGCCCCGCAGGAGGCTAGGTTAGCGTGGTCTCACCTCGCGCGCTTATGTCATCTCACGGCTGATTGGGTTGGAGAAGTCCACGCGATCGTTGAATTGTGCTCGCTCGACGGGACGACCATCCGGGAAATCAGCGATGGCATGAACCGATGGAACAGCGTCTTCAGGCAACAGACGCTATATATCGCGGGTGATGAACGGCAGATACTCGCTCGAAGGTTGTTGCAACTTTTCGAGCGGAACTCAGGGGAGGCAAATGCAACAGATTTTTCCAGGGCAGCATGGATTTGGCTAGCACTACAGGATACCGAGAAGGCTAAGGAACTCGTTCGGCTAGGCCTTCAAAAGGATTTCGAAGACGAGCACTGCCAAAAGCTCGCGGAAAGGCTGCAGATGCAGGAGGAGTTCACGATCGATGGGTAGCTTTGGGGATAGGGCGGCGCCGAATTTCACCGCTGGACTTGTATGCAAGCGACCTCCCGCCCTGCCGGCCCCTCCCCAGCCGCCCCCGCCCGCCAACTCAGCTAGCCCCGCTAACCCCGCTAACTCCGCTAGCTCCGCTCTGCGTACAATTTCCCCCTCTTGGCGCACAATCGGAATAGAGATCGGTCCCGGCTAGGGCGTCGGAGAACTGAGAACTACGAACTTAGAACTGACAACTGGCGGAGCGGCCCGCGGCCCGGGCACCGGAGAACTGCGAACTGTGAACTGTGAACTGTGAACTGTGAACTAAGAACTGGAAACTGACCCATGCCCACTGCACACAACTCGGCCCCCGGATCTCCCCTGATCCCTGATCCCTGTTCCCTGTTTTCTGCACAGTACCCTGAAATGCGATTCGAAATCGCCGCTCCAGGCTTGCACTTCGCAAGTCCATTTTTTGGGCAGTGTAACTGTGCAACCCTCCCATCCCAATAGAATCAACCGCTTGCAGCGAAGAACTGCACATTCCCACAGTTCCTGTGCAACTGTGAAACTGTGGAGCTATGAATCGCACGATTCCCGCCTCCCTCGCGCATCCTTTTCAATGCCTCCATAGTCTTATCTAGACAGGCCGTCTGCTTCCCCTCCACCCCCCGGACGGCGACAGGAGTCACACATGTCCGCAGCAGCCCCCCTTCCCCAGACCCTTGGGGAACTGCGCAGTACTAGCCGCTTCTCAGAAGCTTGCCTCAAAACCCGCACCGTCAAGGACGAGATGCGCGGCAATCTGATTGCCCGCCTGCACTCCGGCGAAACGCTCTTTCCGGGCATTGTCGGTTACGAAGACTCGGTGATTCCGCAAATCGTGAACGCCGTGCTTTCGAAGCAGAACTTCATCCTGCTGGGGTTGCGCGGGCAGGCCAAGAGCCGCATTTTGCGGGCCCTCACCGAACTGCTCGACGAGCGCATGCCCTCGATTGCCGGCTGCGAAATTCGCGACCATCCGTACCGGCCCCTGTGCCGGCGCTGCCGCGACCTGATTGCCGAGTGCGGCGATGCCACGCCTATTGCGTGGATCACCCGCGACGAGCGCTACGTAGAAAAGCTCGCCACGCCCGACGTGACCGTGGCCGATCTTGTGGGCGACATCGACCCCATCAAAGCCGCGCGCGGCGGCCGCGACCTGGCCAGCGAGCTGACCATGCACTACGGCCTGCTGCCCCGCGCCAATCGCGGCATCTTCGCCATCAACGAGCTGCCCGACCTGGCCGGCAAGATTCAGGTGGCATTGTTCAACATCATGCAGGAAGGCGATGTCCAGATCAAAGGCTATCCCGTGCGCCTCGCTCTCGACCTGGCTCTGGTGTTCAGCGCCAACCCCGAGGACTACACTGCCCGCGGCAAGATCGTGACGCCGCTCAAAGACCGCATCGGCTCCGAGATTCGCACTCACTATCCTGAAACCCTCGAAGAGGGCATGGCTATTACGGCGCAGGAGGCATGGGCGGAGCGCGGCGCGGCCAGCGTCGACATCCCTCCTTACATCCGCGAAATCATCGAGCAGATTGCCTTCTCCGCGCGCGAAGACAAGAAAGTGGACAAGCGCAGCGGCGTGAGCCAGCGGCTGCCCATCTCCACCATGGAACTGGTCGTCTCCAACGCCGAGCGGCGCGCACTGGTGAATCGCGAATCCGTGGTGCTGCCCCGCGTGAGCGACATCTATGCCGCTCTGCCCGGCATCACTGGAAAGCTGGAGCTGGAGTACGAAGGCGAAATGCGCGGCGCCGACACCGTTGTGCGCGAGCTGATTTCCGGCGCGGTGGGCAAAATTTACGACCGGTTCTTCCCGAACGCCGACACGAAGCAGATCGAAGAGTGGTTCAACCTGGGCGGAACTGTCAAGCTCGACGACGATCATCCGGCCGCCGATGCACTGGCTGACCTGAAGCAGATTCAGGGCCTGATGGAAAGGCTGGCTCCGCTCCACGTCAGCAAATTGGAGCCGGCTCCCCGGCTGGTTTCTGCCGCCGAGTTTCTGCTGGAAGGTCTGGTCGCGCATAAAAAGCTGACTCGCAACGAGGAGCGCGTCTTTGCCGGCCAGCAGCAGACGCAGCGCCGCCCCGAGCGCAACGAGCTTGAGGTGGATTACGAAGAGTGGCAGCGGGCGCACCGCACGCCGCGGAGCGGATACAACTGATCGGCTTTGTCCGCCGTCCGGCAGCCAGCTCGCTAACTTGCTGACTCGCTGGCTCGCTGACCCGCTCGATCGCTCGCTGGAGGTACCGCAATGAAGAGCGTTCAATACAGCAAATTCAGGGGCGATCTGGCCTCCGAGATCGATCTCGAGGACCTGCTTCAGGCCCTCTCCGACTACCTGCTCGATTCCGGCTTTCGCGATCCCTCCTCGGACGGTCAGGATTCCGATCGCAGCCTGGACGGCCTGCGCAACTTGCTGCGATGGGTGCTTGAAAACAGCGACTTGTTCGATAACTCCATGCGGCAGAAGCTCGATGAGCTCTCCGCCGCCGGCAAGCTCGACGAGCTGATCGACAAGCTCATCCAGCGCCTGGAGAAGGAGAACTACATCTCGGTGAACGGTCCGCGCGACCCGAAGCAGAATCCTCAGGCGGGCAGCGGCGGCGCGAATGGCCCGGACGGCGAGGCCCGCTTCGAGGTCACCGACAAGAGCCTCGATTTCCTCGGCTTCAAGGCGCTGCGCGACCTGCTGGGCTCGCTCGGAAAATCCAGTGAAGGCCGGCACGACACGCGCCACTGGGCCACCGGCATTGAAGCCAGCGGCGGCTCGCGCCGCTATGAGTTCGGCGACGTGCTCAACCTCGATGTGACCGCGACCCTCGGCTCGGCGATTGCGCGCGAAGGCATCGGCCTGCCTCTCAACATGGAGTACGACGACCTCCACGTTCACCAGTGCGACTACGAAAGCTCATGCGCCACCGTGATGATGCTCGACTGCTCGCACTCCATGATTCTTTACGGCGAAGACCGCTTCACTCCAGCCAAGCGCGTCGCCATGGCCCTCTCACACCTCATTCGCACGCAGTTTCCCGGCGACTCGCTTTCGCTGGTGCTATTTCACGATTCGGCTGAAGAGATGCCCGTCTCGCAGCTGGCGCGCGTCAGAGTGGGCCCCTGGTACACCAATACGCGCGAAGGCCTGCGCGTGGCCCAGCGCGTCTTGGCGCGCCAGCGCAAAGATATGAAGCAGATCGTGATGATCACCGACGGCAAGCCCTCGGCGCTCACCATGCCCGACGGACGCATCTACAAAAACGCCTACGGCCTCGACCCTCTCGTCATCAGCGAAACACTGGGAGAAGTGGCAGCCTGCAAGCGCAGCAACATTCTCATCAACACCTTCATGCTGGCCACGGATTTCGACCTCGTGCACTTTGTCAAGCAGGTGTCGGAGATGTGCCGCGGCAAAGCCTACTTCACCACCCCGCGCACCCTGGGCCAGTATTTGCTGATGGATTACATGCAGCGGCGGTCGAAAACAATTCACTGAGCCCCGCGGTTCCCAATTTCTTAATGCCTATTCCCTCGTCCCTGTTCTGACCACGAGAGCACCGAGGACTGAGGAGACCGGGACGCTAGAAGCCTTCGAGCAGGTCGGCGACGAGCTGGCGGGCGAAGTCGCGCGCCAGCCGTTGGCGGGCGGCGGAGTCTTCCTGAATGAATGTGGGCAGGTCGGCGGTGGACTGGTACTGCTGGCGGAAGACGTAGTTCGTGTTTTTGTAGAGGACCTTGCCGTCGCTCGAGTTGAGCGTGACCGAAGCCACAACGGTGATGAGGAAGCTCGAGGACTGCTGCGTGGCCAGGTTGTAGGTGAGCGGAGAAACCGCTTCCTTGAGGATTTCGCCGTGGAGGACGGCATCGGCGCCGGGAGTTTCCGCGGGGGTGACGCGAAGGCTGGTGCGGGCAGTGAACTCGCGCAGGACGGCTTCGGTCATCAGCCGCTCGGTGCCGTTGAGGTCGGTGCGCGTCGAGAAGACGGGGATGGAAATGGTCTTGACGCCGGGCGGCAGGTGAGTGGCGGCGCCCAGCGTGTGGTAGCCGCAGCCTGCCAGCACGAGGAGCGCAAGCGAGGCCGAGAAGAGCCGGCTTTGGATGGGGCGCATGACCTCATCTTAACGCGGGGCGGGCGGCGCGGTTATCATGAGTGGTCATGAGCTGGGTAGGTTGGGCGCTTCTCTCTGCCGCCTTTGCCGCAGCCACTGCGCTGCTGGCCAAGGTGGGTGTGGAGCACGTGGATTCGAACCTGGCGACGGCGCTGCGCACCAGCGTGGTCGTAGTGTTCGCGTGGGGCATCGTGCTCGCGTTTGGCAAGCAGGGCGAAGTTCGCCTGCTCGACCGTAAAACGATTGTCTTTCTCGCCCTTTCGGGGCTGGCCACAGGACTTTCGTGGCTCTGCTACTTTCGAGCGCTGCAGATGGGGCCGGCTTCGCGGGTGGCGCCGCTCGACAAGTTGAGCGTGCCGCTGGTGATGCTTTTTTCATGGCTGCTGCTCGGGGAAAAACTGACACCGCAGGTCGTTGCCGGGGGTCTGCTGATCACGGCGGGCGCCGTGTTGATCGCCCTGAGCTAAAAGTTCGCGCAAAGTGCGCCTGCCTCTACGCTTGTATCATCAAAGAGATGGCGGCGCTTCTCCCGGGCTCATGCTGCCTGCATCCCTTTCAACCCAATGACCGTCCTCTCTCAGGCCGCACCTTCGGCAGAACGTGAAAAGGTGCGTGTGCATGGATCGCGCGGCATCCACTCGCCTTCGCCCGGGTCGACGGCCCGGCTGATTCACGACATGAGGGAACTCTTCAAGGTGAGGGTGGTGGGGCTGGTGCTGGTGACCGGGTGGGGAGGGTTCTACCTGGGCTCGCTGCAATCGGGCATCCCGACTCTGCAGCGGGGGCTGGTGGATACGCTGGCCGGCATCGGGCTGGTTTCAGCCGGAGCGGGCGCGCTGAACCAGGCGCTGGAGCGGAAGACGGACGCGCTGATGCAGCGCACGGCAGACCGGCCGCTGGCTTCAGGGCGTTTTCCGCTGGCCGTGGGCATTGCCGCGGGGCTGGGCGCGACTGCGCTGGGGGCATGGTGGCTGCTTGTCTACACCAACCTGCTTACTGTGGCCCTGGCGCTGCTGACGGCGTTTACTTACGTGGCGATTTACACGCCGCTGAAGCGCGTGACCACGCTGGCCACTTTTATCGGAGCCTTCCCGGGCGCCATGGGCCCGATGCTGGGCTGGACCGCGGCCAGAGGCGTGATTGAATGGCCGGCCGTGGCGCTGTTCGCAATTCTTTTTGTGTGGCAGTTCCCGCATTTCATGTCGATCGCATGGCTATACCGGGAGGAGTACGCACGCGCCGGGATTCGCATGCTGCCGGTCGTACAGCCGGACGGCTGGTCAACAGTCATTGAAGCTCTCTTCTACGCAGCCGTGATGATCCCGGTGAGCCTGGTGCCTTGGGGGCTGGGCGTGGCCAGCCCCGCCTACTTAGTGCCCGCCATTGCGCTGGGAGCGGTGTACCTTGGCTACACAATCCGCTTCGCGCGCGTACTGCGGGCAACAGGCGAAGAAGAGAGCCGGATGCTGGCTCGCGACCTGCTGAAGGTGAGCGTGCTCTATCTGCCGCTGCTGTTTACCGCGCTGATGCTCTGCGCCGTGGCCCGGAGCGGGGGAAGACTGCCATGACCGGAACCACCGCTGTGCGAAACCGGCCGGGGCTGGCGCGGGCAATCGCGGCGATTGTGGCCGTGAGCGGGGCGGCGTCGATCTTCCTTTTCTGGTTGATCTATCTTCACCCGGCGGCCGACCAGGGCGGCGCGCGCATGGCGTTTCTGCCGGCTCTCAACGCGATTTCGAACGGGCTTTGCGCAGTGGCGCTGGTCACAGGCTACGTGTGCGTGCGGGCTGGGAGGATGGCCGCGCACCGCGCCTCGATGACGACGGCCTTCGGCTTTTCTGTGTTGTTTCTGGCGGGCTACATCGCGCACCATGCTCTGCACGGCGACGTGCGTTACCCGGCGCACGCGGCGCTGCGCACCTTCTATCTGTCGCTTTTGGCCAGCCATATTTTGCTGGCCGTTGTGGCGCTGCCGCTGGTGCTGGTCACGTTCTTCTTCTCGCTGAGCGGGCGCATCCGGCTGCATCGGCGAGTTGCGCGTTGGACGCTGCCATTGTGGCTTTATGTTTCGGTCACCGGCGTGATTACTTATGTCATGCTGCGATTGGCGCGGGGATAAGACCGCATGCATGGTCAGTCATGGAGGAAAAACATCCCTCAGGGGCTAAAGCCCCTTGAAGATTTTGCCGCTTTTCGGCCCGGCTAAAGCCGTGCCCTTTTACAAAGCAACGGGCGCAATCGGCGCCAGGAAGGGACGATGGCCGTGCCGTTTTACAAGGCAACGGACGCAATCGGCGCCAGGTAGGGACGATGAAAACAAGCTCACAGTCGACCGAAGCGAATCGCGTGCCACCCGCCGCCGACGGAACACGCCAGCTCTTGCAGTGGGGCGGGTCGATGGTGGGCGCCGGAGCGGCGGCCGTGGTGCTGCTTGAAACCATCCTGGGAGGCTTTACACCAACCGGTGCTACGACCAACGGCGGATGGTTCGCTCTGATCGTGGCGCTGATGTCGATTCCTTTCGGCGGCCTGCTCGTAGCGCTCGGAGCCGCGAAATGGCTGCGCAACCGGCGGCTGAGACGAAGCGTGGGGGCAGGTTCCCGGTCTTGAGAGGAAGAATAGTATGAAAGTGGGATTCAATGGATATTCCACGGCATGCCAGAATCCCATGAAGTGGAAGGAATAAAGAGAGTTATGTCCCAGATCGTCGATTTCTATGATTTTCTTCAAATTAGCTCCAACGCTGAACCGGAGACAATCCATCGCGTGTATCACTTTCTTGCCGCGCGGTATCACCCCGATAACCAGAAGTCCGGCGATGAAGAGAAGTTCCGTCTGCTGAAGACCGCCTACGATTTGCTATCGGACCCTGCGCGCCGGGCAGAGTACGATTCGGCGCGAGAGAGCATGACGGTGAAGCCGTTTTCGACGATGATCGACTTTCTGGACAACATAGAGGGCGAGTTGAACCGGCGAGTGGCGGTGCTGGCGGTGCTTTATTATAAGCGCCGCAGGAATCCAGATGCCGCGGAAGTGTCACTGAAGGAGATCGAAGAGCGGATGGGATTTCCGCGAGATTACCTGGACTTTACGCTGTGGTATTTGCACCAGAAGGGTTTTATTAAGAAAGCCGACAACGCCCAGTACACGCTGACAGCCAATGGGGTGGATTTCATAGAGACGGAACGCGGCAAGCTGCCCATCCTGAACAAGCTGCTGACCGGCGGATCGGAATCGCTGACGGAAGCAACGGCGAATGCTGCGGTTGAAGAGCAAGCCCGTCCTTGGGAAGAGCGGACCGCGGGTCCCTCCGAGTCTGCGCAGCCTTCACGCAGGAGCATTTCGACGTTTTGGTCGGAATTTATGGCGGAACGGCGAAGACGCTCCACAGACCGGCGGCACGGCGCGCCGGACTTGCGGGAGAACAAAGTGGAGAGGCGCAAGGGCGGGGATCGGCGCCTCGGCACCTCAAAAAGCTGAGCGGCCGCACGGACGGCGTGATACATTTGCGCCATGATTGGCAAGAGATTCAGGCTGTCTCCAGCGGCGAGAGGCTGCGGCTGGGGATCCCGATTTGACCGCGCCGGCCTGGGCTTAGCGGCCGCATTGTGTTGCGTGGTGCTCGCGGCCGGGGGGCAAACGGCGAAACCGGCTGGCGCAGGCGGAATCGGGTCTGTGCCTGAGCGAACCCAGGCGCCGCAAGTTGCGCTTCCCTCATCGAAATCTTCCGCGGATCAATCCCAACGAGGCTCCGCTCCTGTCTCTGGTCCGGCGGAAACGAGCGGCGGCACTCCAGCCGGAACACCGGGAGAGAGCAGCGCGTACCCAGAGCCTCACATTTCCATAGCGACAGCGGCTCCGGCTGCGGCGCCAATGTCGTGGCAGGAGAGGATCGCCTGGACGGCACGGATCGTTCTGGCAGTCCTGGGATACGTGGGCATCATGCTGGCGGTTTCTCTGCTTCGGAAGATCGAGCGGCAGTCAAAGTACATGGAGACGGCGGCGGCGGCAGCAAGCGAGGCCGCCCAAGCGGCGCTCTTGCAGGCACAAGCGGTTGCCGCGGCGCAGCGGCCCTGGATTGTGATTGAAGCCCAGCAGGTGGCAGGCACCGAAAACAACTTTGCGGTGATCGCTGTGAATCGAGGCCGGAGCCCGGCCCGCCTAACCGCGACGATGGGTGCTTTCCGGATCGTCCACGACGAATCCGAACTGCCTGCATCGCCGGAGTTCGAGAAAGATGCGGAAGTCGCATTCTCGCCGATCTTGCTGTTGCCCGGCGAGTCAATCAGGATCCGCTCCTTCAGCCGCGACGACGTGAAGTCTCTCTGCAATTCCGAAGAGACGATGCGGCGCGTGGATTCATGGGAGGCGCGGGTATACCTTTACGGCAAGGTGCGGTACGCGGATCTCATTTCGCCCGTTGGCCATGGGAACCATGAGAGCGGATGGTGCTGCTGGTACATCCACGGGCGGCAGAAGAGCGGCATGGTGACAGCCGGCCCGGAGGGCTACCACCGGCATACCTAGAGCATTTCTACCCGAGATGCGTCGCGAAACCTCGGCATCTCGCCATCTCAGGCGGTGGCCGACTCGCCGAAGATGGCGCTGTCTTCCTGGGCGGCAATCGATCCGGGCTCAGCTAGGCGAATCAGACGGTGCAAATAAGCGCGAGAGATGCACAGGCTGCGGGCCGCAAGGGTTTTGTTGCCGTTGTGCTCGCGCACGGCATTTACGGCCAGCTTGATTTTGTAGTCGCGAATCTGGCGTTCGAAAGAGGAGGAGGGCTGGAAGTCGGAGAAGTCGACGACCTCGCCGAAGGAGCTCTCCAACTCCTCCTCTGAAATGTTCAGAGAGAGATCCGCGGCGCGAACCGCTTTGCCGGGCGCCAGGATGATGGCACGTTGCATGACATTTTCGAGCTCGCGCACGTTGCCCGGCCAAGAGTAGCTGCGCAGCAACTCCATCGCTTCCGGCTCGATGCTGTCCATCGGTTTCTGAAAGACCTGCGCATAATGGCGCAGGAAATGGCGGGCAATGGCGGAAACATCTGCGGAGCGCTCGCGCAGCGCAGGGGACTCAATGCGCATCACGTTGATACGGTAGTAAAGGTCCTGGCGGAATTTGCCTTCGGCCACCAGCCTGTCGAGATCCTGATGGGTGGCGAAGATCAGACGGGCGCGGAGCGGGATCAGGCGGTTCGATCCCAGGCGGCTGAACTCCATCTGCTGCAGAACCCGCAGCAACTTGACCTGGGTGAAGATGCTCAGGTCGCCGATCTCATCCAGGAAGAGAGTGCCGTCGCCGACCTGCTCGAAATAGCCTTCGCGTGCGCCCACCGTGCCGGTGAAAGCGCCTTTTTCGTGCCCGAATAGTTCGGCTTCGATCAGGGTTTCAGGAATGGCTCCGCAGGAGACGGCGACAAATGGCTTGTTGGCGCGATCACCCATATTGTGGATCGCGCGGGCAACCAGTTCCTTGCCGGTTCCGCTTTCGCCGGTGATGAGCACCGCGGCATTCAGGTTGGTCACGCTGCGAACCAGTTGGTAGACGCGCTGCATTCGAGGGCTGGAACCGATGAGCAGGTCGCACCCGGCGGGCTCATCGAGCCGCTGCTGCGCGGTGTGCAACTGCTTTTTCAGCGAAGAGGTCTCGTAGGCGCGCGTGAGCAGCGTTTTGAGATCGCGAACAGAAGGCGGGCGGCGGCAATAGCCGAAGGCGCCGGAGCGGACCAACTCGAATGCGGTGGAGCGCAACGCATCTTCAGCCATCACGATGGCCGGCACTTCAGAGGCGATCAGGCGCCGCGAGCATTCGAGGCGTTCCTCGAGGCCGCGTTGCGCGTAGAGATCCAGAATCATTACATCGCAGCTTCCCGCCGCTGCCAGGGCGGCGATGCCCTCGCAGTCTGGCTCCAGCAGCAACTGAAAGTCCCTGCCTAGCGCGGAAGAAAGAAGTGGATGCAGCGTACGGTCTTCAGAGAACAATGCGATCTTAACCATGGCAGCTCTTACTCAAACATCACACCGCAAAAGGGAAAAAACCATCAAATAAAGATGCATCCAACAGAGATGCATCTGGCGAGTAAACTACAGCCGTTCGGCTACTGACTACCGAACTATTTTGCTCGGCGCACACCTTTCAGTGGACGAAGATTGAGCCGTGCAGCCGTCGTCTAAAGCAAATACTCAAGCCCAGATGCGAATATTCCTTGACGCGAGTCTTCTTTCTTACTCCATCGTACTCTCATGAGTGTTGAAATATGCGGTGGACCGCTGCCCACGGAAACCAGGCAACGGAGAAGCGCATACGGCTTCAGCGAAACCGTCGTCACAAGGCCTATCCCGCCATCGCTGGCGTTCTGAACCTTGCCATACACGGGTTCCGTGTGATTCTCGGTTATCTCCAGCTCGGAAAGTTCGTGCATCTCGAGATCTCCGCTCTTGGGGAATCGTTCGTTGTGCCTGCGCTCTTCGTGTCTTCCCAGTTCCATGGGGATATGTTGATCCCCGCCGACATTTTGTATACCGTTCATTTGTATACCGTTCAGAGGGATTAGTTCCAGAGGTCATCCCGGCCACGTGCTGAGACGGGCTGCCCAACGATCCTGCCGACAATCCCAGATCGCGTCGAGACATTCATTTTGACCATGACAAGCCTCAAAAATGCCTTGACGGTGTTTGTGCTGATGTTCAGCCGGCCCGCAATTTCCTTGCTGGTAAGGCCCTCGACAAGCAGCAAAACGGTTTGCGATTCACGCGGCGTCAGATGGAATGGCTGCAATGTCTCATCGAGAAAAGACTTGAAGGAAACCTGCCGCTCGAGAAGAATGGCGATGCAGCGCTTTCTTTCGTCCGCCTCGCGTGCGCCGCACCGGAAGGCCCGGACCTGGTATCGACGGATGCCGGACCGGTACTCTTTGCCGCATTTCACCTTTCCGTCACCGTTTACCTGAAGAAGGCGCGACCTGATTTTGTCTTTCAAGAACGTATTCTGTTCCTGGACCTGATCGCTCACTGCCGGATAGGCGAGAATCTGGAGCGCTGCTGAGTTGAATACAATGGGCTCCAGATCGGAATCCACAAGAATGAACCCCGGAGATTCGTTACCGGGCATCGATGATGCTCCTTTCCGCGAAACGATTAACGGAACCCGCGCATGCCGAAATCGGCCGACATACGAAACCCTAGGGTCGAACGTACATCTGTTTGGGGACCTTCCAGGCCTTGCAGAACAGTAGCATCTTGCTCAGCTTTCGTGGTCTCTATACAAAGTTCTGAGAACCACCGGCACCTCCGCGCTTGCGTGGAGTGCAACCGGCCTTCCAGGCTTAACAAACAAAGTTTGAAGACAAACTCCCCTTCCGGTCTAGCAGTGCAGAACGGGGAAAATGCCCAACTTCAGGGCTAACAAAATAAAGTCTTCCAGGCTCGCTTGCTGTACAGAACAGGGAAAAATGCCGCCCTTGCAGCTTGCTGTACAAGGAACAAGTGACCTGTCTGCCTTCTGGGGTTGCAGTGCAAAGAGGGGGAGGCTGCCGCCCTTCGAGGCTTTGGTTGCACCTAGACTAGCACTTTCGGCTACGCCTGTCAAAAAACTGTCCAAGTCGCTTGAAGCTGCCCTTTTGGGCTAACTAACGACTCGAACATATGATGCGTTGCCTCTTCCCGAGGATTCCAGGTATTCCACACCTCTCCCATACCGTCTGTGATTAGACCCAAGGAACCAGACTCCAACGCGAATCTAATGGTGGGCTATGCCAAAGGCAAGCCTCCATCCGATCTAGGCTTGAGATGCTAATGCATTAAGATTACTTCTTTCGCAGGAAACAACCTGGGACGCCTGCCCTGCCTTTGCAAGCCTGTGCATTTTTGGCCGGATGCGGCCGAGGAAGATCAGAACGTTGAAATGAAAGCCCTTTTATGAGCAGTGTGTAAGCGCACTCGCCAGTTCTCCTATTCAAGCCGGCTTTCTGCCGACGAAAAGAAGCGTCCGAACGGGGATGCGGAATTCTCCGTCCTCATCGCACGCGATATCGAGCGCGGCTAAGATCCCGGGCGGTGCGCCGGTCATGGATTCGCGGATTTTTTTGAGCGCGGCGGCGCCGGATTGGCTGATTTCGCACCAACGCCCGACGGCGAGACCCTCCGGCAACTCGCGCAAACGCGTTTCGCAGATTTCTATATAGAGACCGGCCTCAAGAAACTGCTTTTTCCAGATGGAAGCAGGATAGGAGCGCACATGCGTAGGATCGTGCAGCAGTTCGATCTCATGGTTGAAGCGATCAACGGCCGGGTCTTCATCGCCTTCAAGATCGATGACGGCCACGCGGCCGCCGGGCTTGGCCAGGCGAACCATCTCCCTGAAGGCGCGATCCAGATCGGCGAAGTGGTGTGCGGCCAGCCGCGAGAGGACCAGGTCGAACGAAGCTGACCCGAGAGGAATGGATTCGGCAAATGCCTGCACCGTCTCCACGGTCTCGCCGCGCTCCGCGGCGAGCTGCCGCACCTGCTCAAGCATCTGCGGCGCTGGATCGACGGCGACGATGCGCGCAGCGGAACGCGCGAAGGAAAGCGCCGCATGCCCGGCTCCGCAACCCACATCGCAAACCGATTCCGCGGCCGGAATGATCGATCGCAGCCGCTCTAGCGCCGGGCTGTTGCGATGCACCTCGCTGGTGCGGTAGGACGCAGCGATGGAATTGAAGCGGTCTGCCGAGCTCGTGGAGGACATGGCAGAATTTTACCGCAGGCGCGGAAAGCTCGCGGCGGAGCCGGCGCCAACCTGGGAACAGACAAAGCGTTCGTGCTCGAACCGCCTCGCGCTATTCGACCCTCTCCGACACCGCCCCTTGGTTCGGAGTTCAAGGAGAGGTTGCCACTGAAGCCTGGCTGTGGCAACGACGAATCGCAACGCTCGTGTTAATGTGAAATTTGTACCCACTCGAAGCTGGGCGTTCTCTCTCGATGGTCCTTGCTCGGGGATTTTGGAGGGAGAATGGCTGGCACCGGTTTCAAGAAGGCTCTGCTGTCCACAGTCACCCTGTGCTTCTGGTTTGCCCAGTATATCTACGTTCCTTTTTTGACGCCTTACCTGCTCTCGCTAGCCATTTCGGCTACGGTCGCTGGAATCATTATCGGCGCCTACGGCGTGACGCAGATGATCCTTCGCATTCCCCTGGGCTTGACCCTGGACATTTACAGGCAGCATAAGCTGGTGATCCTGATCGGAGTTCTGCTGGCCGGTCTCTCTTCTTTGGGAATGTTGCTGTTTCCTTCGCCGGGAATGCTCTTCCTCTCGAATGCGCTCTCCGGCGTGGCGTCTTCGGCCTGGATTTCCTACACGATCCTCTACACCTCCTATTACGACAGCGCGCACAGCACGAAGGCGATCGGCGCCATCAGCGTGTTTTTTCAGAGCGGAATCCTGCTGGCCTTCCTGGCCGGAGGACTGCTTGTCTCGCATTTTGGCATTCAGATGCTGTTCAAGGTGAGTTTTGCCTCGGGCATGGCGGGAGCACTGCTGTCGCTTTTCATTCCGCACGAGAGCGCGAGCAAGGGAACGAATGTCACCATTGCGAGCCTTCTCAAAGTGATCCGGGACAAAAGGGTGGTCACCTTCTCGCTGATGAGCGGCATGGCATGGTTCGTGGTCTTCGCCACCGTATTCTCCTTTTCCACCAGCACGGCAAAAAGCCTGGGCGCTACAGGACCGCAGTTGGGAATCTTCTCGATGCTCTATAGCGCCGGGACGATTGGAGGGGCTTATTTCGTCACCACGCGCTTTGGACACTCGCTGGGCGAAAAGAAGCCGCTGAGCCTGGGCTTTGTCATCCTGGCCATGTATTGCATTTTCGTGGGTCTCGCCGGCGGTCTCAGGTTCTTTTATCCGCTGCAGTTGATCTGCGGATTCGGCAACGGCCTGCTGCTGGCGGCCACCATGGCTTTTGCCATCAAGCATGTCGACGCGGATAAAAGGACAACGGCGATGGGGTGCTTCCAGTCCATTTACTGCATAGGAATTACCGGCGGGCCGGTGGTGATGGGAGCGTTGATCGACCATGGCGGCAAGCAGGCGGCGTTTTGCGCGGTCGGGATCGCGTCGCTGGCCTGCGCCCTCCTGGTGCCCTTGCTGTACCGTTTGAACTTCCTTTCGTTCGGGAGGGATCTGCCCGATACCGATCTGGTTGCATCAGCGTGACTCATCAGCGTGACTCGCGCGGAGGGAAAACGAACGCCCTTTGCTCACGACGTGATGATCTAACCTACTGCCCGTGAGAGAGAATGCGTTCGAAGTAAGCAATCGTATATTGCAGGCCTTCTTTCAACGGTACTCTCGGCTCCCATTTCAGTTTCTCTTTTGCCTGAGTTATATCCGGCAGGCGCTGAGCTGGATCATCTTCTGGAAGCGGCAAATGAACAATCTCCGATCGCGAACCTGTTAAAGCAATTGTGAGCTCGGCCAGCTCCCGGATTGTGAATTCCGTTGGGTTCCCGAGGTTTAAAGGCGCATTCAGATCCTTTGAGTTCATCAGCAGATAAAGACCTTCCATCAAATCGGAAACGTAACAGAAAGAGCGGGTTTGAGAGCCATTGCCATAAATGGTGATGGGCTGATTGCGAAGTGCCTGAACAATGAAGTTACTGACGACCCGGCCATCATTGACGGCCATGCGCGGGCCATAGGTATTGAAGATCCGGGCGATACGCGTGTCTACCCCATTCTGGCGGTGGTAACCCATCATGAGCGTCTCTGCAACGCGCTTCCCCTCGTCGTAACAGGCGCGAACACCGACCGGATTGACATGTCCCCAGTAGGATTCCTTCTGCGGGTGTTCTATGGGATCGCCATAAACTTCGGAGGTGGACGCCTGGAGTATGCGCGCATTGACCCTCTTGGCTAAACCCAACGCGTTCAGAGCACCCATCACGCTGCATTTGATAGTTTTGATGGGATTGTGCTGATAGTGGACCGGCGAGGCCGGGCAGGCAAGATTATAGATTTGATCGACCTCGAGCAAGATAGGTTCAACGAGATCATGACGGATGAGCTCGAAATAGCTTTTCCCGAGCAGATGGACAATGTTGTCTCTCGATCCAGTCAGGAAGTTATCCAGACAGATGACTTCCGCTCCTGAATCAAGGACGCGGTCGCAAAGGTGGCTTCCCAGAAAACCTGCGCCGCCTGTAATCAATACGCGCTGCCTGCTCAAATTATGGCCTCCACGACTCTTTAAGTTGTCAGTCGTCAGTTGTCAGTTCTCAGTTCACAGTTCAGTTCACAGTTCGCAGTTGTCGGTGATCAGTGGTCGGTTGCCAGTTAGCGCCGTTTCGATTCCAGCGGCGTCCCAGAATACTTTTTCATCAAGCTTCTATGGGAATAAGTCGGCCTGACGTAACCTCGCGCCTTTGCGGTCCTTCTCCGAGACGATGACATCGGATGCGGCAATGGGCCATCGAATCGCCAGATCCGGATCGTTCCATACGATGGTGCGCTCGCCATCGGGCGAGTAGTAGTCCGTGACTTTGTAGGCGAATGCGGCCTCATCGCTGAGGGCGAGAAAGGCGTGGCCGAAGCCGGGCGGAATCCACAGCATGAGCCCGTTCTCCCGGCTTAACTCAAGAGCCAGATGTCGCCCGAAGCCCGGGGAGTTGCGGCGCAGGTCGACGGCCACGTCGAGCACCGCTCCGTGCGTCACGCGCACAAGCTTTCCCTGCGGTTGCGCGATCTGGTAGTGAATGCCGCGGAGCACGTTTTTGCGGGAAATCGATAAGTTGTCCTGCACCCAGCGCGTAGGCAATCCGGCTTCGGCCATCTGCCGCTCGTTATAACTCTCCATGAAGGAGCCCCGCGCGTCCCGGAAGATTGCCGGCGTCAGCAGCAGCACGCCTTCGAGCGAAGTCTTTTCCGCGATCATGGCTTCGCTGCTTTCGGCGCCAGATACGGCTCGCGCAAAAGGTTGAGCAGGTACCTGCCGTAACCGCTTTTGGCGATGGGCGCGGCGAGCGCCTCGAGTTGTTCGGCGGTGATGAACTTCTGCCGGTAGGCGATCTCCTCGGGGCAGGCGATGTTCAGCCCCTGGCGCCGTTCGATGGTGTGCACGAACAGGGCAGCCTCGAGCAAAGAATCGTGAGTACCGGTGTCGAGCCAGGCCATGCCCCGGCTGAGAATCTCGACATTCAGGCGGCCGACGTCGAGATAGGCGCGGTTCAGATCGGTGATCTCCAACTCGCCGCGCGCTGAGGGCCTGAGGGTCTCGGCGATGCTCACCACATCGCGATCGTAAAAATAGAGCCCCGTAACGGCGTAGCGCGACTTGGGCCGCACCGGTTTCTCCTCCAGGCTGACGGCGCACCCTTCGGCGTCGAACTCGACGACTCCGTAACGCTCGGGGTCCTCCACCGGATAGGCAAAGACCGTTGCTCCCTGCTTGAGTTGCGCCGCGGTTTGCAACTGTTGCGAGAATCCCTGGCCATAAAAGATGTTATCGCCCAGAATGAGGGCGCTCTCGCTATTCCCAATGAACTCGCGGCCAATGAGGAAGGCCTGCGCCAGCCCGTCGGGACTGGGCTGCACCGCGTAGCTCATCTCCAGCCCCCACTTTCGCCCGTTGCCCAGCAGATCGCAGAAGCGGCCAGTGTCTGCAGGCGTCGAGATCACGAGGATCTCTCTGAGGCCCGCCAGCATGAGCGTGCTCAGCGGGTAGTAAATCATGGGCTTGTTGTAGACGGGGAGCAGCTGTTTGGAAACCACATGGGTGACCGGATAGAGCCGGGTGCCGGAACCTCCGGCCAGAATGATGCCTTTCATAGCTCGCTCCGCTGGGTCATAGCTCGCTCCGCTGGGCGTAATTCCGCTCGATCCACTCGCGATAGGCGCCAGTACGCACGCCGGCCACCCAGTGCATGTTGTCGAGGTACCACGCGACCGTTTTGCGCAGCCCTGTTTCAAATCGCTCCGCCGGCTTCCATCCCATCTCCCGCTCGATTTTGCCGGAGTCGATGGCATAGCGGCGGTCGTGCCCGGGGCGATCCTCAACGAAGGTGATCAGCTTTCTTCGCGGCGTTGCGCCCGGCTGCAGCGGCCGCAACTCGTCGAGGGTGTCGCAGATCAGGCCGACGACGTCGATGTTGGCGCGCTCACTGTTGCCGCCGATGTTGTAGGTTTCGCCGGGGCGGCCCTGTTCGAGCACCGTGCGAATGGCCGCGCAGTGATCTTCGACGTAAAGCCAGTCGCGCACATTCTTTCCGTCGCCGTAGACCGGCAGGGGCTTGCCCTCGAGCGCGTTCAGAATCATCAACGGGATCAGCTTCTCAGGAAACTGGAACGGACCGTAGTTGTTCGAGCAATTGGTGGCGACGACCGGCAACCCGTAGGTGTGGTGGAAGGCGCGGGCAAGGTGATCGGCGCCGGCTTTCGACGCCGCGTACGGACTGTTGGGCGCGTAGGCGGTTTGTTCGGTGAAGCGGGCGTCGGCCGGACCCAGCGAGCCGTAGACCTCGTCGGTGGAGACGTGAAGGAAGCGAAAGCGCGCCCGTTCGGCTTCGTTCAGCTCCCGCCAGTAACCCCGCGCCTGATTGAGCAGGTCGAAGGTCCCTATCAAATTGGTCCGAATAAAGCCTTCCGGGAAACGATGGAGCGGTCCACGTGGCTCTCGGCCGCAAAGTGGACGATGGCCTGCGGCCGGTGCGTGCACAGCAGGCTGGCCACCAGTTCCGCGTCGCAGATATCTCCGGGCACGAGCTGATAGCGGCCGTCAGCCTCGAGCGAGGCGAGATTGCCGGGGTTGCCTGCATAGGTCAGCAGGTCCAGATTCACGATCGCGGAGCCCATGGCTTTCATCCAGCTCAAAATGAAGTTTGAGCCGATGAATCCTGCCCCACCCGTTATCAGGATTGTGTCCTGCATGTGCTTTCAACTCAAGGACCTCAGTATACGGTATGAGCAGAGACACGGGTCTTACTACGAAAGTGCACATGTATGTACCTGCCCCTGCTACCGGCTTCAATTGCTGGCGAGCCGCTCCTCCCTGCGTGACCTAAGTCATGTGAAATTAATGTTCCCCTCGCGTGCATTACGAAGGGCACCTTCCCAACTCCGGAGTGATCGCTTACACTCACCTGAAGTCAAATTCAGGCTTCACATTTCTTTCGCGATTGCAATTCGCAGGTCAGGGCGATTCTGTCCTGATGAAGCGAGCGACTTGGATTTGACCGCGGCCATTTTTTTATCGAGCTATTCACGTGACATCATCATCCAGGAATTCCGATCCTGTTGCCTGTATCGTCCAGGCCGCGGCCCAGCTATTTTCACGTCAGGGCTACCACGGGACGAGTACCCGCGAGATCGCCCGCGTTGCCGAAATCAGCGAGAACACGCTTTTCCGACATTTCGAGCGCAAAGAAGAGATCTTCTGGGCTGTTCTGCGCTCGCGTTTGACTGGGCTGAAGCTGCGCGAGGAACTCAAGGAAAGCATTGCGGCCGGCGCCGAGCCGAGCGCCGTGCTGCCGCAGATGATGGCCCAACTGGTGGACACTGTCATCCTCAAGCCGGAGCTGATGCGGCTGATCGCTGTCGGTCTGATCGAGCTCAACTGGAAGACGCAGGTGGTCTGCTGCGAGTACCTTTCTCCAATTCTATCGACGGTCAACCGCTACCTCGAGGCGAGCGTGGAAGACGGGAGGCTGCGAAAACTGGATCCATCCATGGTGACAGCGGCACTGATTACAACTGTGTTGGTGCATGCGGGGCTGTCGAAGCTGATGGCGGGCGCCGCGCCACCTTGCTCCGACAGCCGTGAGGCCATCCAGGGCTACACCAAATTCTGGCTTGAGATTTTGCTGCCCCCTGGGACGGGAACCCACCGTGACCAGCCCGATGACAGACCCGTGGCGGCGGAAGCGTTATGAGGGGGGATGTCCCCAACATTTATGATGAAGTTTGCATCTCTTCTGAAGATTCTTCAGTCCCGGGTTCCGGTTCCCGAACAGTCCGAGCCCACTTCTCGCTTTATGCGAATACAGGCGGTTCCATGAACGGGTATCTTCGAAGCCTGGAAGCTGAGTCCATTGAAATCATTCGGGAAGCCGTGGCCATGGCCGAGCGGCCGGTCATGATGTATTCGATCGGCAAGGACTCCACCACGATGCTGCATCTGGCGCGCAAGGCCTTTTGGCCCGCCGCGCCTCCATTTCCGCTCCTGCACGTTGACACGACCTGGAAATTCAGGGAAATGATCGAGTTCCGCGACCGCGTGGCCGCCGAGAGCGGGATGAAGCTCATTGTGCACATCAACCGGCAGCGCCTGGCCGAAGGCGTCAGTCCCTTCACCTACGACTCTGACAGCTATACGGGCATGATGAAGACCGAGGCGCTGAAGCAAGCGCTGGATGAAGGCAAATTCGACCTCATCATGGGCGGGGCGCGCCGCGACGAGGAGAAATCGCGCGCCAAGGAGCGCGTCTTTTCCTTCCGCTCGGCCGGTCACCGCTGGGATCCGAAAATGCAGCGGCCGGAGTTGTGGAATCTCTACAACGCACGCATCCGCCCTGGCGAATCGATCCGCGTTTTTCCGCTCTCGAATTGGACCGAGTCCGACATCTGGCAGTACATCGCCGCGGAGAAGATCCCGATCGTGCCTCTTTACTTTGCGGCTTCCCGGCCTGTGGTCCGGCGCTCCGGGCAGTGGATCATGGTCAACGACGAGCGGTTTCAGTTCGAGCCGGGAGAAAAGCCCGAGGTTCGGATGGTCCGCTTCCGCACGCTCGGTTGTTATCCGCTCACCGCTGCCATTGAAAGCACAGCCACAACGATTCAGGAGATCGTTCAGGAAACTCTCGCCGCCCGAACATCGGAACGCCAGGGCCGCCTCATCGACCATGACCAGGCGGCTTCGATGGAGAAGAAGAAGCAGGAGGGTTATTTCTGATGAATGACACTCTGCGCTTCATCACCTGCGGCAGCGTCGACGATGGCAAGTCCACGATGATTGGAAGACTGCTTTGGGAGTCCAAACAGGTTTTCGAGGATCAGCTCGCCGCGCTCCAGAAGGATTCCACCCGCTACGGCACCCAGGGCGAGGCCATGGACATGGCGCTGCTGGTCGACGGCCTGCAGGCGGAACGCGAGCAGAGCATTACCATCGACGTGGCCTATCGCTTCTTTTCCACGCCGCGTCGGAGGTTCGTGGTGGCCGATACACCGGGCCACGAGCAGTACACCCGCAATATGGCAACCGGCGCGTCGACTTCGGAACTGGCGGTGCTGGTGGTCAATGCCGGAAAGGGCCTTTTGGTGCAGACCCATCGCCACGCACGCATCGTCTCGATGCTCGGCATCCGCCACCTGGTGATGGCGGTGAACAAGATGGACCTTGTGGAATGGGACGAGGCGGTTTTCTCGAAGATCGTGCAGGAGTTTGAGCCGCTGGTCCGGGAACTGAAGTTCGCCTCCTTCCAAGCCATCCCCATTTCGGCGCTCGACGGCGACAATGTGACCGCGCCGAGCGGCGCCTCACCCTGGTATGCCGGGCCCACTCTGCTCGGCTGCCTCGAAGAGATCGATGTCTCCCGCGGTTCCGCTGAGGTGAGCTTCCGCATGCCGGTGCAGTGGGTCAACCGTCCCACACAGGATTTCCGCGGCTATTGCGGGCGCGTGGCAGGCGGCGAAGTGAAGGTTGGCGACCGCGTGCGCATCGCCCCCGGCGGCCTGGAAACCCGCGTGCGCTCCATCATCGCGTGGCAAGAGGAACTTCCCTCGGCGTCGACGGGCGATTCCGTCACGCTTTGCCTCGAAGACGAGGTGGACGTCTCACGGGGCAACGTGATTGCCTCTTCCGCCGATCCGGTGGAGATGAGCGATCAGTTTGAGGCCAGGCTGCTTTGCCTTTCCGAACAACCTCTGGTCGCGGGCCGGCCCTACCTTCTGCAGCTTCATACCAGCCAGGCCACGGCCACCATCACGGCTATCAAGTACAAGCTGGACGTCAGGGAAGGCTCTCATCTTGCCGCGCGCTCGCTGGGCTTGAACGACATCGGCGTGGTGAATTTTTCCACGGACCGTCTGCTGCCTTTTGAACCCTACGACTGCTGCCGCCGGCTGGGCAGTTTCATCCTCGTCGACCGGCTGACCAATCAGACCGTGGGCGCCGGAATGATCGACTTCTCTCTGCGCCGCGCCGCCAACATCCACTGGCAGGCCGTGGATGTCGACAAGCAGGTTCGCGCCGCCCAGAAGTTGCAGAAGCCCATTTGCCTCTGGTTTACGGGCCTGTCGGGCTCGGGCAAATCCACCATCGCCAATCTTCTCGAGAAGCGCATGTTCGCGGCCGGCCGCCACACCTACATGCTCGACGGCGACAACGTTCGCCATGGCCTGAACCGCGACCTGGGATTCACCGAGCCCGATCGCGTGGAAAATATCCGGCGGGTGACGGAGGTAGCGCGGCTGATGGTCGACGCCGGCCTGATCGTGATGGTCTCCTTCATTAGTCCCTACCGTTCTGAGAGGAGAATGGCGCGTTCGCGCTTTGAGACGGGCGAGTTCATAGAAGTATTCGTCGACACTCCGCTGGAAGAGTGCGAGCGCCGGGATACCAAAGGGCTCTACGCCAAGGCCAGGCGTGGCGAGCTCAAGAATTTTACCGGCATCGACAGCGGCTACGAGCCGCCGGAGTCGCCCGAAATTCGCCTCGACACAGTGTCGAATAGCGTGGAGCAGTGCGTGGAGCAGATCCTGGCCCTGCTCGGCGGAGAATCATCCAGCAGCGACGGAGGCATCTGAGGAGCGCATGATCGAGAATCCTGGAGGGAACCGGCTGGCGGAATTGTTGCCGCGGGTTGTTCAGTTGGCCCGCGATGCTGGCGACGCCATTCTTAAGGTCTACGGCGAGGTAGACCCGGCAGTTGAGTACAAGCGCGACAATTCCCCGCTGACTCATGCCGACCTTGCTTCGCATCACGTAATCGCCGCCGGGCTGCGCAGCCTCACGCCGGATTGGCCCGTTCTCTCAGAGGAATCGCGCCAGATTCCATTCGAGCAGCGCCGCGAGTGGCTGCGCTTCTGGATGGTCGATCCCCTCGACGGGACCAAGGAATTCCTCCGCCGCAACGGAGAGTTCACGGTGAATATCGCACTCATCGAGGGGGGCGCGCCCATTCTGGGCGTGGTCTACGCGCCCGCACTCGGAAAGTTGTTCTATGGGGCGCGCGGCAGCGGCGCATGGAGGCAGGAGGGCGGAAGCGCCTTGCAACTCCGCGCCGCACAATCCGCCAACGGCGCCCTGCGCGTGGTTGTCAGCCGCTCCCACGGCTCCGGCGAAGAGAATCTTGAGCGCTTTACCGGCACGGCCAAGCGCTGCGAATTTGTTCCCATGGGAAGCTCGCTGAAGTTTTGCCTGGTTGCCGAAGGCCTGGCCGACCTCTATCCTCGCACCGGCCCTACGATGGAGTGGGACACGGCTGCGGCCCATTGCATTCTGGAGCAGGCCGGCGGATCGGTGACCGGCCTCAACGGCGAGCGATTCGTCTATAACAAGCCCAACCTGCTGAATCCGGGCTTCCTGGCCTCTGCCCAGGCTGGGATCGACTGAGAATAGCTGCAGCGCGTGCAGTTGATTCAAACCCAGCGTAGCAACTCAAATGAAGAGCGGGAATGGCTGCGCGATTCCCGCTCTTCGTTTTGTTCTGACAGAGCGCGGACGAGGACGTCCGCGCTACAGCCCGCTGGGAAGCCGGCGGTACAAGTGGAAAAATGCGGGCTTAAAAGCTCAGCTTAAGCCCGAACTGAATCTGACGCGAGGTGGTGGAAGTGGCTGAGATCACGGCCGCTGTGGGCGAAATGCCTGAGGTCGCCGAACTGTAAACCACTTCATTGGGCGTGAGGAAGTTGGAGTGGTTAAGTACGTTAAAGAACTCGGCGCGGAACTGAATGCCGAGCCGCTCGAGGTGGGCACTCCTGGCCGCTGAGAAATCCAGATTCGTCAGGCCGGGGCCATAGAGAGAGTCGCGGCGGACGTTGCCAAAGGTGCCCGTGGCCGGCTGCAGAAAGGCCGAGGGATCGAACCACTTGGCCGGTGTGTGCGGATAGAGGTTTCCGCTGAAGGAAGGGTTCCAGTTGGGACGCACGGGATTCCGGGTGTCGCCGTTTCCGGTGGGGTTGTAGCCGAGTTGCGGCGAGAACGGGAACCCGGTCTGAGTGGCCACGATGGCGCTCGCGGTCCAGCCGCTGACAACAGATTCCAGCAGCGCAGGTCCCTGATTGAGGTAGCGGCGCTTGGGTCCGAAGGGCAAATCCCAGCTTGCGCTGATCGAGGCTGTATGGCGCACGTCGGTGGCCGACGGGCCCCAGTCCACCTTCGGGTTGAGCGGAAATGAGACGAAGGCCGGCGTATTGGCGCTTACGCTGGTATTCCACGTCGATCCGTCGTCGAGATTCTTCGAGTAGGTGTAGTTGCCGCGGAATTGCACGCCGTTTGCGAAGGAGCGCCGCAGATCCACCTCGAGCGCATTGTAAAGAGACACGCCCTGCGAGACCCAGGAAGTGGTGTTCGCCAGCGCGGGATTCACATTGGCCGCGCCGCTGGTGTAGTAGGGCTGCCCGTCGGCCGTGTAGAGCGGCGCCGGCTCGTTCATGTCCTCGGAGAGAATCTGGTGATAGCCGTGGGAGCCGAGGTAGCCCACTGTGAGCGCAGTGCGCGGCGAAATCTCCTGCTCGATGCGGAAGCTCCAGCTAAGCACCGTGGGGGTGGAGATATCAGGCTGCACGTTGCTGGGCGAAACCTTGGCTGTGGAGGGAGGCGGCGTGCCCGGCGTGAAGCTCAGTGTTGAAACCGCCACGTTCTTCAGCGTCTCGGCGGTGTTGTACGGCGCGGTCTGGTCGACCCGGTAATCGATGGTATCGAGCAAGTTGTGATAGATGCCGAAGGCGCCGCGCACCGCGGTCTTTCCGTTGCCCCACACGTCCCAGGCGAAGCCGACGCGCGGATTGGGCAGGAACTTCGCCCGGTTGGTCCATAGCGCCGACTTGCCCACGATGGGAGTTGTCTGGAGCACGCCGTTCACAATGGCGTAATTCGAGGCCCGTCCCTGCGACTCGTTCCAGCCATTGGTCGACTCGGAGCGGAAGCCGGCGCGGAGTTCCAGGCGCGGCGTCAGCTTGATAATGTCTTCGACAAAGGACGCCGCTTCCAGTGAGCGCCAGCCCAGCGCCGTGGGCGCCGGCACTACGGTAAAGGAAGCTACGGTCCCCTGCAGGAAGGTTTTCAGCGTGCTGAAGGAGGCCTGCCCGTACTGGTACTGCGCCAGAAGGTCGTTGGCCTGTATGCGCTGAAGCCAGACGCCGGCTTCGATCTGGTGCTTGCCGTGCGACCAGAAGATGTGATCGTCCCATGTGAACAGGTTGCGCGCGGTGCGATTGTTGCTGCCTACGTTGGTGCCAGCCTGCGTAATCTGGGAGGCGCCGTTCGAGGCGGTGCTGCCGCTCACCACGATGGTTCCGATGGGCTTGCCGGCCACCCAGCCGGTCTCGTCCACCGGCGTGTAGCCGGTAAAGAAATAGCTGGCGCGCGAGAAGCCGAATCGGGCGGTGTGGAGCAGCGAGGGCGAGAAGACATGCTGCTCCTGAATGCTGGCCACCTGCGAGCGCAGGCTTTCGTTGACGTAGCTGAAGGGATTCGCCGAGGGCGTGTTGGCGGCGCTGTCGTCCACCGTGTAGACGGCAAAGAGCAGATCCTTGCTGCCGAGGTTGTCGTCGAATCTCGAGGTGCCGAAGTCCTCGTGGATGTGCTGGGGCGGATTGCTGAACGCTTCGGCAATGCCGCTCGAAATGCCGTTGGAGAGAAGCTCGGGGCCGTTGGCTGCGGGCCATAGGTTCAGCAGCGGCGTCACAGCGGAGTTGACGCCCACGTAGACTTCCGTGCCCGTTGAGTCCGGCAGATAGCCCTGCCGGGCCTGGCCGTCGGGAACGAAGGTGACTGCGCTGAGGCCCCAGTTCTGGCGGAAGCCCTCGTAATTGCCGAAGAGGAAAAGCTTGTCTTTGCGGATCGGTCCCCCCAGCGAGGCTCCAAACTGATTGCGCTGGAACTCGGGAATGGCTGCCTGGTCGAAGTAATTGCGCGCGTCCAGGGCGCTGTTACGCAGGAACTCAAAGGCCGAGCCGCGGATGTTGTTGGTGCCCGAAGTGGTGACGATGCTGACCTGCGCGCCGTCCCGCTTGCCGTAGTTGGCGCCGTAGGTATCGGTGACCACGTTGAACTCGCGCACCGCGTCTACGCCCAGCAGCTCGCCGCTGGTGCCTCCCGGCGTCACGTTCATCAGCGATGCGCCTGTGTACTCGATGCCGTTCAGTAGAAAGATATTGTCCTGCGGGCGGCGTCCACTCACCGAGAACATGTTGCCTACCGAGGCGTTCGAGGTCCCAATGCCGCCCGAGCGCTGGTTGGTGTAGTTCACGATGGCAGGGTTGAGCGTCAGCAACTGGTCGTAGCTGCGGCCGTTGAGTGGCAATTCCTTCACCTCGCGCTCACCAATGAGCCCGGAGGTCTGCTGCGAAGTGATGTTCACGCTCGAAGGTGTCGATTCAACGACCACGTCCTGGTGAACTGTATCAAGCCCGAGAGTCAAGTCCACAATCAGACTCTGTGCCATCGCCAGTTCAATCCCAGTGCGTGTTTGCTTGGCAAATCCGTCGTGCGAAACAGTGACCTCGTAGGTGCCTACAGGGATCGACGGCGCAGCGTAGCGGCCATCGTTGCCCGTGACGAGCTTGCGCGAGGCCCCGGTTTCCGTCTGACGCACCACCACGGTCGCGCCGCTGAGCGCAGCGCCGCTGGGGTCGACTACAGCGCCGCTGATGGTGCCGCCCACGACCTGGGCGCCGGCGGGCAGAAGGCTTAAGAGCATTGACAGAGCCAGGAGAGAAAAAAGAGTCAAGCGCAGTTTCATAGAGCCTCCGGAACAGGTTTTTCTTCGTAGTGGTTTTGTGGCGTCTTGAAGAAAGCTTCGGTTGCCTGGCAGCACGGTTGCCACGCGGGATGGCCCCTAGGGCTGACCCCGCCGCCCGGCGTAAACGAGTTGGAATATTTACAGGAGACGGTGCGCAGCGGCGCTAAGGCCGGCAGAGATCGGCCACAGAGGTGTGGTCCATGATGCGGGCCGTGGCATCGCGCACGTCCAGCAGAATGCGGAACAGCGAGCGGTGCTTGGAGTCGGTCTCGATGCGGCGCCGCAAAGATTCGGCGTCTTCGTACGGAGCCAGTGGACCGTCGATGCGCCTCAATACGTCGCCCAGGAAGATCTCGCCCGGGGCGCGCTGCAGATGGTATCCGCCGTGGGCGCCGCGAATGCTCACCACCACTCGCGCACGCTGGAGGTCGCGAAGAATCGCCTCGAGAAATTTCTCCGGCAGTTCCTCGTCCTGAGCGATCTCGCGAATCTTCAATACGCGTGGGTACTCGCGCCCCAGCACGGCGAGCGCCTGGAGGGCGTACAGACCTTTTTGCGAGATCCTCATGCAGGCTAAGTCTATCAGCGTACAAGGGGAACGGCGCAGATGGTTGGCAAGGAACCGTCATAGTAACAGGACTATCTCCACTGATACTATTATGTCTACCAAATTTATAGACAATAATCAACATCCAGCACGATTACGAAAGGCACCTCGGCGATACGCCGGATCGCAACTCTCAAACTCCGTGCGGGGTGTGTCCGCCGCGCCCCCGGCGGGCGAAAGAGTGCGTGGCATGGCGCCTCCGCCTTTGACGGAGATCCGAGAGATCGCAGCCAGAGATTGCTTCGCGGGACTTTCAAAGAACCGGAGAGGCGCCGATTTATGTTTGGTCGCAGAGAGTGCGCGGGCTAGCTGGTGGGAAAATCAGGCTCCCTCACGTTTGCGTCTGCGAGCGCGGTCGGCACGGCCGATCTTCAACGCGTTCCAAAAGAACATGAATCCGCGCTCGCCGCACTTGCGACATCGAACAGGGTATTTGAAGCGCAGGAAACGGGAGAGATCGCTGCGCCTGAATCCCGACAATCTGAACTTCGCCGAACCGCAAAGACCGCACTTCATGCCCATTGGAACCTCTGGCCCGCGCAAGCGTTGCCGATCCGGGAGGACCGGCGAATTGCGCAAAATTGGGCAAGGAATCAGAAGACGACACCGAAAGCCTAGCACGGGAGGCGGACGCCCGCGCTGAGCTGATCGAGAATTCACCTGGAATACACAGAGGTAATCTGCAGTCTGATGGCGAGGCGGCGAAGACGTCCGCTTCAGAGCCGGAATCCGGCTCGCTCACAGCGGAAAGAGGTTGCCGGAGGAAGGCGGGGGAGCGGCTCCGCGGCCGCGCCGGCGCGGGGCTTCGGCCCCTGGAGTCGAGAGCAGGGCCGAAATCTGCCGCAGTTCGGCGCGGGCCTGCTCGATGGCGGTAACCACGGCATCTGGTCTTGGTTCATTTGCCGGCTGTGTCTGGGGCGGGAGAGGCTCCGGATCGGTCGAGCTGCATGCCTGCTCGCCGCGGCGAGCCTGCTCGATGACCTGGCGAGCGCCCGAAATCGTATATCCCTCTCGATGGACCAGCCGCTTGATCTCGAGGGCAAGCTCGACCTCGCTCCGGCGATAGAGACGCTGTCCGGATTGGCTCTTGCTGGGCTTGAGCCGGGGAAACTGAGTCTCCCAGAAGCGCAGAACGTAGGCTTCAAGACCGCAGATGCGGGCTACATCTCCGATCCGGAAGTAGAGGCGGTCGGGGATCGAGGGCGATTCGGCGGAACGATTTCGGCGAAGTTGTTGCTTTGCCATGGCGACTACGAGAGAGAAGGAGCGAACCGTGAGCGAGCCCTGACTCCAAGACGCAGTATAGGGCAGTTACTCGAAACTTTGTGAACTGAATCGCCTGCGCTATTGCTTTTTCAGAACGGCGGCAACCTTCTCGTCGGCGAGGATTTCGCCTTCGAGGCGGCGGAATTCGGCGGCGCGAGAGGCGGGAAGCTCGACTTGGCGAACCGTGTATTCGCGCTCGTAGTGAAGGACGCTGCCTTTGGCCGTGAAGGAAGAATGGTAGCTGGCGAAATCCATATCGATGTTAGCGGGATCGGGGGTTTCGTCGACCACGTAGCCGGCCGGCAGGGCGATGTCGTAGCTTTCGCGCCACAGGCCCGTTGCGCCGAGATCGATGGGAACGGTTCTGAGCTTTTCGTCAAAGGGAATCGCCAGGTCGCCAAGTACGCGTGGGCGCACCAGGAGCAGTTGTCCGGCCGCGTGAGCGTATTGGCCGGCGGTGACCTTGTAATGAAACTCGATGGGCTTGTCGAGATCGGAGGGTTGGACGAACTCGAAGGCATCGAGGGAGACGCCGGATAGATCGTGGCCCGTTATCTTCTCCCAATATTCTCGCCGCTCCTTCTCGTCGGTGTATTTCAGAAAGAGCCGAAGTTCGGCTCCGCCGGGACCCAGGTCAGAGGTATCGACTGTCCCGGAGAGCCCGCCATCGGGCGACAGCGTGAAGGCGCCCTTGCTCTCGGAGATGTTTGCCTCCGGCGGCAGCACCGGGAAGGCTAGCAATTGACTATCCGCTCCGCCGGCCAGGAGCCCAAAGCCGCCCTGCTCGTAATCAGGGAGATTGCCGACCGGGGACCCGCTCGTTGGTCGGGTCGAAGATCAGGTAGCGTTTGCCGTTCGCGGCTTTCGCCACGGCCATCAGGCGCTTGTCGTCGAGATCGACGGGAAGCTCGATGGCGGTAATCATGTGGTCGCCGTAAGGGAAGGAGCGTCCGGATCGACGACGCCGCGGCGGTCGTCGACGGCCAGGTAGTATGCAGGGATGCCGGCGGCGTGAAGCATGGAAATGAGCAAGGTGGTCTTGTCCTTGCAGTCACCGTACCGGTTGCGGAAGATGTCGGCGGCGGGATGTGCCTGGATGCTGCCAATGCCGCGCACAACAACGAAGTAGCGGATGTTCTTCTGAATGTACTCGGTGATGTCTTTGAGTTTGGCGTAGAAGTCGGGAGCGCCGGAGACAAGCGACTGAGCCTGAGAGAAGATTTCCGGGGTGGGATCGGTACGATGCGCCTCCAGCGTTGTGACCCACTGGCCGAGAGCGCGCCACTGATTGTCATGACCTTCAACGGCGGCGTCGCCCCATAGCACCGTCATTCGGGCAGCCAGGGCCTCCCATTCGGGACTCGCTTTTACGCCGCGCAGGTCGAGTTCGTGCACGTCTTTGACTTCCCAACGCCAGTGATTGGGAGAGACCTCAACCGGCCTGACGGACGTGAATCGATGCCAGGACTCGGCGTGGCCCGCACCGGGTTGGCAGGTCGACCTCGAGGATTTGATCGACGGCGGGAATGGAACTTTGAATCTCCCAGACGGACCTCGTGCTGGTACGGGGCCAGCAGTTCCTCTGTTTCGCACAGAACGGTTGCGCCGGGGTCGGCCGCGGGCGGATTCACGGTGCGCGCGCGTTCGGTGAATTGCAGAATGCTGTCTCCGTAACGGCCGATATCGGCAATGTCAGCATCTCTGGCCGGAAACTGCCTGCCATCAGCGGCGATCGTCCAGGAGTGGAAGGAGTTGATCTTCTCGTCTACATCGTAGGAAACGCCGCAAGCGGCGTCACTCCGGCCCTGAGGCTGAAGAATGCGGGTGGCCTTGCGCTCATGCTCCACGGCGCGGCCCTGCGCGTCGATGGTTTCGACGGTTTCGTCATAAAGGACGACGGCGCGCGTGCTTTTGGCGTAGTCGGGCGTGGAAGTTTTTGCGGCGTCCAGGCCCCACTGAGGAACAGGAGGCGACTTCTCAGCCCACCCGGCCCGTGCGGGGATGATGACGGCCGCTAGCAAGACGGCTGCCATTGAGTAGGAGGAGAGGCGCAGCCGGGCAGGCGAAGGAAGCATGGTCAATTTCCTTTTGCGGCAACTTGTGCGGCAAGTACAATCTGTCCCTGATCGGCGGCGGCGACCTTCTGGTAAAAGGCGCGCAGATTCTGGTACTCCTCAGGCTTGGCGAAGGTGAAAGCGCGGGTGAAAGCGCGCGTGATGGTGATCTGACTCGGGTCGGTTTTGCTTTTCGCCGTGTAAACCGCGTGGCCCTGCCAGGGGATATTTGCATCCTGGGGCGCGCCCTCCACGGTCACCCCATCGGGCAGGTGGTAAACGATCTGGTCGGTAATTCGGTCGCCGTAGTGCATGTCCACGGCCATCTCCCGCTTTTCCTCTTTCACAAAGGGCGTCCGGCCGCGGCTTTGGAAGAAGTAGGCGGGGAGGATCATGCGTTTCGAGGTCGCGACTCCCAGGTTGCCGGTGACGCCCACGACGGCAATCAGATTGACGTCAGGATCGTCCATGCCCAGGAAATGGTCGATGTGAGCCTCTACGCCATCGGGGACTTCGGATTCCAGTTCCTCCTTATCGAACTGCTTTTTCAGTTCAGTTCCATCGTTCCTCAGGGCCTTTTGGCGCCAGTAAAGAGCCTGCTGGCCGGAAAGCAAAAATTGCAGCCTGCCAGAAACACCGCCGTGACTATCAAGAGTGAGGTCGCCGGTACGCGAGAGGGAATTCGTCGAGTAAGCGGAATAGGGCATAGTCGCTACTGCAACGCCATGGTCGCCCTCCAGGAGCCCTGCACTGCCCGCATGCTTCCAGGCGAGAACGCCGAAGGGGCACATCTTCTCGCCGGGATCGAGAGAAGTCTCCTTATCGCCCGTCTTCAGGATGACCAGCGTATCCGTGAGCTGGCTCAGGCTGAGATAGCTGAGATCGAAGGTCCGTTCGCTGCGATCGGCCAACGTCACGGGTTCGGCATTCAAGCCGGCGGCGCGCAGCATGGCCAGGTAGAGCAGCGCAATGTCAGTGCTGGATCCGCTCTTTTGCGTCCAGGTGTCCTCGGCTCGCTTCTGCTCCTTCATATGAAGCTCTTTGCGCTCGGACTCGCTCCTGGCACGGGAGAAATCGGTGTTGTCGAGGGCCTGAACGGCCTTGTAAATCTTCTGGGCTTTGTCGAGTTCGCTATCGGTTGGAGCAACAAGAGAGGCGACGGCGCTTTGGAGGGGCTTGGGATCGGCAAAACGGTTGACCCGCTTGGTCCAGCGTTTGCCTGCTTCCAGCCACCAACGAGCCGAGTCATTGTTGTCCTTGTAGTAGAAGCTCACCTTGTAAAGAAAGCTGTTCGTGGGAGGCATCCACTCTTCGTCGGGAGCTGCGGGGATGTCGGTTACATCGAGCGAATAGAGACCACTCGACGGCACCTGGTTCACGGTCATGTCTTTTGAGGGAAGCCGCCACCAGACGAGGATGTCATTGAGTATGTCCCCGTCTTCATCTTCCAGGTACATCGAGGTATTGGAATTCGGCAGGAAGGCTTTGAAGGGCAGGAACTGATAGTGCGCCTTGTGGACGAAATACGGCAGTTGCACTTCCCATTCCGGGGATGAGTAGGAATTGTCGTCATAACGCAGCGTCCATGTGTACTCCAGCACGCTTCCAACCTCGACGCTGGGCAGTGTGAAAACCTTGCGGTTGACCTGGACTTCTCCGGATTTTTCCAGCAGCAGATCCTCGGGCTTGACGTTGAGCGGAACCTCAGTGCCGTCGGCGTGGATCGTGCGGCCCTTGATGTCAGTGATCTTGTAGTTGTGGATCACGTAAGGAAGCTCGACGGTCGCCAGTTCCTTGCCTTTCTCCGTGAGCACCTTGATGCGCGCGTAGTGGCTCTCGTAATGGAGGTTATCGTCTTCTACTTGCCGGATCTCAAGATAGACAGCGGCCGCCCCGGGCGCCTTGGGGTCGGAGGTCATCTTCAGCTCATCGGGATTGACAGGCTGGAATTGCGCCAAGGCAAGAGTTGGTACTGCAAGGAGGAAAATGGAACCCACGATAGGCAGAGCGATCGGCATCCGCATGGCTATGGTCCTGATTTCTGAGAATTGGAACCATTGTAACCGCAGATCAGGAGCAGGTTTGTGATTTTCATGAATTTAGCGCCGGCTGCCTTAGATCGCGATCGGGCGACTCAAACAGTCTCAGGCAGCGATTCCAGGAGGCTGGTGACGAGTGCGATCGGCAGGCCGACCACGTTGAAGTAACAGCCTTCGATGCGGGCGGCGAAGCGGGCGGCGCGGCCCTGGATGGCATAGGCGCCTGCTTTATCCATGGGCTCGCCGGTGGCGATGTAGGCGTCGATCTCCTGGTCGGAGATGGTAAGGAAACGGACACCCGTGGCCTCAGCGGCTACCTGGACGGTATCGGCGGTCACCAGAGCGACGCCGGTCAACACGCGATGAGTGCGGCCGGAGAGTAGGCGCAGCATGCGGGCGGCATCGCAAGTGTCGGTAGGCTTGCCGAGGATCTGGTTGTCGAGGGTGACCGTGGTATCGGCGCCGAGAATGGCGAGGGAGGACTTGCCGTCCAGGCAGGACTTGCCGTCCAGGCAGAGTTTCTCGTTGCCGGAGGTGGTTGTGCCGGCGGCCGTCAGCTCGCGGAAGGCAGCCTGAGCCTTTTCGCGGGCCAGGCGGACGACATAGGCGATGGGGTCCTCGGCAGGGAGAAGGTCTTCCGGAAGGTCTACCGGATGAACCTCAAAGGAAAACCCGGCCTGGGAGAGCAATTCGCGGCGCCGGGGCGAGGCGGAGGCAAGAACGAGCATAGAAAGATTATGGCAGGCTCGTACTGCCAGTTCGTGGCTTTGTGAGCCAAACCGCGCTCCACAGTTTCACAGTTTCACAGGAACTGTGAGACTGTGCAGATTTCGTCTGCAAGCTGCTGATTTTGCTGGGTCAGGATGGCTTCACAGTTTCACCGCCCGAAAAATGAACTCGCGAAGTGCAAGCCTGGAGCGGCGATTTCGAATCGTGCAGGGGGGTACTGTGAGAAATTTTGAGTGAGCAATGGGGAGCGGTCGGCGGGAAAGAGGCGAATTGGGCAGCGATGCCGGCATAGTCAGCTCCATTTCGATTGTGCGCTGAAAGGGGCAAAATTGTACGCAAAGCGGGGTTAGCGGAGCTGGCGGGGCTGGCGGGGTTAGCGATGGAGGTTCCCACCCAAGCGGAGAACAGGGAACAGAGAACAGAGAACAGAGAACAGAGATCAGGGAACAAAGGACAGGGGTCGGGGACTGAGGGAATGAAGGAATGCGTTGAGAGGCAACTGCGGATCCTTCGACTCTCCTTCATCCGCTCGGGCGGATGAAGGGTCGCTCAGGATGACAAATCGAGAAGATTGCCTGGTTTGAAGTCTGTGCTATCCCGGGTGCCTCCTGTCAAGTTGAGTGGTCTCCCAGGTGCCCAAAGGCGAGGCACCTGGGGCAACCATTCTCAGTGGTTCAACTCACTTCCCCCGGACCTGGGCCAGCCCCCCCTCCTGTTGAGTTGAGTGGTCTCCCGGGTCCCCAAAGGCGAGGGACCTGGGGCAGCCATGTTCAGTGGTTCAACTTACTTCCCCTGGACCTGGGCCAGCCCCCCTCCTGTCGAGTTGAGTGGTCTCCCAGGTCCCCAAAGGCGAGGCACCTGGGGCAACCATTCTCAGTGGTTCAACTTACTTCCCCCGGACCTGGGCCAGCCCCCCTCCTGTTGAGTCGAGTGGTCTCCCAGGTCTCAAAATCGAGACCTGGGGCACCCATCTGTTGTGCTGGAACCATCATCCCCCGAGACCTGCGCCACCCGCCGCACGAACTGGTTGCTATTTGCGCACGAACTCCACGCGGCGGTTCTGGGCCTTCGCCTCCGCGGTGGTGCCGGTGTCGATAGGCTTGCTGGAGCCGAGACCGGCGGTGGTCAGTCGGGCGGCGTCGATGCTGAACTGCGAGACCAGGACGTTTTTGACGGCCTCGGCGCGGCGCTTGGAAAGATCCAAGTTATGGGCGGCGGCGCCCGTTGAATCAGTGTGTCCGTCGATCTCGACTTGAGGTCGGCACTGGCCGCCAGACCCTTGGCGATCTGCTGGAGGACGGAGGCTGATTCCGCAGTGATGACGTCGCTGTCAGTGGCGAAGAGAATGCCGTGGGTGACGAACTTGCCCGAGGAGGCGATGGTCTGGCTGAAGTCAGGGGTGGTCTCGGCGAAGCGGACGCGGCGGTAGGCAATGGTTGCGTCGCCATTCCAGTAATTCATATGGACAGAGGCGATATCACCCACATCGACCTGGTTGAAGTCGAAGATGCGCTCGCCATTTACGTAGAAACGGAGGCGGCCATTTTGCACCCACATGGCCAGTTTGACAATCTTCTTCCAGTCCGCAGTCAGTTCCTTTGAGCCAAGCTCCTCCTTGCTATCCCAAATATTGATGCGGTAATCAATCAGCTTGTTGTCTTCGGTGGCTCTGTCAAGACTAATCCAGATATGGAGCAGCGAATGATCATCATTGGCGGTTTTGTCGCGAAAGTACCAATTGGTCGCCCCACATCCGCTTACGTTCCCGCCGGATTTCTCACAGATCATGTCCACTTCCATGGTGAAATTCCTGGGCAGGCTGGTGAGGTTTGGATAGATGTCGAATCTGTCGCCGATGAGCGCCAACTGGCGAGTACTGCCGGCGACGTGCAGTTCCGGCGTGGCGCCGCGAATCTTCCAGTGGGGGGGAGCATCGTCACCAGTCATGTCAGAGAAGTCGTCGAAGAAGACGGCCTTATCGCCGGGGACGAAGTCGGCCTTGATGGCAGTGAAGTTGAGCTGGCCGGATGAGCCCTGATCGGAGGCGGCCGCCGGAGCCGGGGCAGGGACAGAAGCCGCTGCGGCGGCTGGCGAAGAGGCCGAGGCGCGCGCCGGTGCAGCGGCTGGGGTGGAGGATTGCGGATGCGGCGCAGGGGCCGGGGCGGGGGCGGCTGCTCCACCCACGCCCGGGGAAGTGCCGGGAGTGACTGCGTGATCGCCGACCTGGAAGCCGGAGCCGGAGACTACATTGCAGACTGCCGACGTATCGTCCACATCAGTGGCCTGGATGGTTCCGATTGTGGAAGTGAGCCGGCGGATCACCTGGCCGGTGGCGGGGTCTTTGATCTCCTTACCCACGCGCACTACTGAAAGCTGATCGCCCACCTTGACGCCGGCTCTGGCGCCGGCGTTGAGGACGATCTGGCCGCCATCGACGGAGGCCACCAGGGCATCCACCTTGATGGTATGGACCGGCAATTTTGCGGCATTGGAGACCAGATCGGCGCTCAGCTGATCCGTGGCTTGTTTGGTGGCTTCGCCGATGATGGTGTTCTGAAAGTTGCTGGAGCCGAAATCGACATTGCCGCCGCCGAAGCCGCTCCAGTTACCACCGCCGCCCAGCAGCGAGACCCCGCTGCGGCTGGACTCGCCCTTGCCCGAGGCCACGGCGAGAATCTCTGCGGTGTCGATGTTGATGATCCTGGCATCGATGGCCACGTTGGCCTTGGAATTAGAGTGGCCGACGCCGCCCACTCCAAACCCGTGCCAGTTGCCGCCTCCCCCGCCGACGTTCTGCTTCTTGGTTTCGTTGCCGAACTCGGTGATGGCGCCCACAACGATGTAATCGACACCCAGGATCTTGCCAATGCTGGCAGCCGAGGTGGGATCGGCGCGGTTGGAGTTGGAGAAGTTCTGCTCGGCCAATACTTTGTCGAGGGCGGAGCGCTCGATCACGGAATAGGAGCCATCCCTGACGAGGTCCGTGACCAGGAGGTTGGTGATCCCCTTGCCGATATCGACATCTGTGCCGAAGATGGCGGAAGAGGCGGTCTGGACGGTCGCGTAGTCGAAGTCGAGAATTGCGATGCGAGGCTTGTGAGAAGCGGCCTGGGCGGATGCCTGGCGCTCCGCAACTCCAGCGGCAAATACCGCGAGAGCGAGGAGAGAGAAGACTGCCTTCTTGAAATTCATAATTTGCCTTTTGACTCCGAACATGAGGTTTGAAGCTCATACCCCCGGATACAGACCGGCGGGTTCCAGGGGAAAATACGGTCGATGCCCGCCAGGCTTCGATGCGGGCAGCGAAGACAGTCTACCGCATGCGAGAAGCAATGGGAATGAAATTGCAGGCTGCCCTCGGAGGGCTCAGTCCGCCGCTTCAGAGAGGGGCCCGGAGACCGGCTCGCCGAGGGCTTCGGGATGGGCATGATGCCTGGGTTTGTGCATGAAGATGACGAGCGGAGCGACGAGCAGGAAAAAGATGCCGAGGATATGAAAGACATCCACATAGCTCAGCAGCGTAGCCTGCTGTTGCATGAGCGAGTAGACAAAGCCGAGCGACTGATGCGCTGAGCCGGCCGCGTCTGTGCCGCGCTGGGCAAGAACGCCGGCAACGCCATGCTGCGTTTGCATCAGTTGCAAGTTCGAGGACGTCATGATGCCGGAGAGGCGGCTCTGATGGAACTGAGCGCGGCGGGCCATGACCGTGGTGACGAACGAAATGCCCATGCTGGAGCCGATATTGCGCATCACGCTGTAGAGGCTGGTTGCGTAGGCCATTTCTTCCTTGGTTATTGGATCCATGACCAGGATGGTCAACGGGACGAAGAGCAACGTCTGGCCAATGCCCTGGTTGATCTGGTGCACGAGAATATCCCAGGTGCCGGAGTTGAGGTCCATGTGGGAATAGCCGAAGAAGGCGATGCTTCCGACGATGCATCCGGCGACGATCATCCAGCGGGGGTCGAGATGCTTGTCAAGCAGATAGCCCACGATGGGCATGCAGAAGGCCGTGGCGATGCCCCGCGGGCTGGTCCAGAGGCCGGCCGTTTCGGCATTCCAGCCGAGCAGTTCCTGCATAAACAGGGGCAGCGTGACCAGGCTGCCGTACATCACGAAGGAAAGCACGGTCATCACCGTGACTCCCGAGGCGAAGTTGCGGTTGCGCAACAGGGTCAACTTCACCAGAGGCTGGGGGGCTCTCAGCTCCCGGATCACGAAGGCCGTCAACATGACGGCCGCGACCACGCATAGAACGCGAATCATGCCGGAGCCGAACCAGTCCTCTTCCTGGCCCTTGTCGAGCATGATTTGCAGGGCTCCCATTCCCAGGGCCAGCATCCCCATACCCCAGGCATCGAAGCGCATGGCCCCGCGCCGGATGTAGTGCGGATCGGAGACAAAGAAATAGATGAGGACGAGGCTGAGGATGCCCACCGGCAGGTTGATGTAAAAGACCCAGCGCCAGGAGAAGTTATCGGTGATCCAGCCGCCCACGGTAGGCCCCAGCACCGGCGCCGTGATAATGCCCATGCCCCAAAGCGACATGGCCTTGCCGCGGTCGCGGCCCGGGAACTCTTCGAGAAGGACGGACTGCGAGATGGGCTGCAGGCCGCCGCCGGTGATTCCCTGGAGAATGCGGAAGAAGACAAGCCAATGCAGACTGGGCGCCATGCCGCAGAGGGCGCTGGAAAGCGTAAAGCCGATCACTACCGTCATCAGCAGGCGCTTGCGCCCGAAGTAGTTGGAGAGCCACCCGGTGATGGGCAGGATGATGGCGTTGGCCACGATGTAGGAGGTGAGGACCCATGTGGCCTCGTCGACCGAAGAGGAAAGACTGCCTGCCATGTGCGGCAGGCTCACATTGACGACCGTGGTGTCGAGCACTTCCATGATGGCGCTGGCCATGACGGCAAAGGCCACCAGCCAGCGTTTGCTGATGAGCTCATGGGTCGGTCGTCTGTCGGGGAGAGTTGGCATCTTCTGTGGATACTCTGACAGTGACAAGCGGTTATTGGATTCGCAAGGGGCGTTGCCGATTCCCAGGTCCCTCCGCCGCGGCGGACGGGACCTGGGGCACCCGAGGTTGAAAGATCAAACGGCCGTCCAGAAGACGGCGCGCTTACAGCGTGCGCTTGAACAGCGGCGTGGCAATGAGCAGCGTCGCGATTCCGAAGGTTAAAAGGAAAAACAGATCGAAGCGGATAGCTGCGAATCCCCCGTTCTTGAGCAGAACGGACTTGAAGCCGTGGATCACGTAGGTAAAGGGATCGACCACGGTCAAGGCCTGCATCCACTTGGGGAACGACGCTGTGGGATACATGGCGCCCGAGGGATATAACAGGAGGACATTGAGCACGCCGAACATGGCGCGGGGAACGAGCGGATCGTCCACGCGCACCATCAGCAGAAACATCATGCCGTTGAAGGCGATCGATGTGACCAGCATCAGGCAGAACAGCTCCAGGTCCTGGATGGGGTTGAAGATGACGCCCAGCCCGGCCATCAGCGAACCCACGACCATGAGGCAGATGCCGCTGAGCACGGCCTTGATGGAGCCGGCGATATTCAGGCCGAAGACCAGCTCCAGCTTGGTAATCGGCGTGACCAGGTAGCCCTCGTGCACCCCGCGAGCCTTGTCGTCGATATAGAGCATACCGCCGCCGATCATCACCGAGATATACATCGCCAGCGCCACCGTCATCGGCAGAAGATACTTCATGTAATTCACATAGGGATATAGCTCGACGATCTCCAGGGCAATTTGCTTTGCCAGCCGGTTGGGAACAATGGGCGCGTTGATGTCCTCGATGACGAGTTGCATCTCGGCTTCGATGGAGCTCGACGTGAAGGGGTCGGTGTTATCGACCACAATGCCGACCTGGGGCGCGTTCTGCTCGTAGACGCGGCGCGAGTACTGCGCGGGAATGACGATGGCGCCATCGATCTTGCCTGTGCGCACGTCTTCGCGAGCCTGCACCTCGTCGGTGTAGTTGACCGTGGTGAAGGTTTTGATGTTCACGGCGATGGCCGCGAAGGCCTCGCGCAAGCGCACCGACTGCGGACCGTGGTCGTAGTCCACCACCGCCACGCGCGTGCCCACAATCTTGCCTCCGAAGGCATTGCCCATAATGACAAGCTGCAGAATGGGCATCATCAGCGACATGATCATGAGCGTGGGCGAGCGGAAGAACTTGCGCATCTCGCGCTCGATAATGGCGAACATGCGATTCATGGCTGATCCCCGGGCCGCGGCGGCATCAGTGAAGTACCGGCTTGACCTGCTCGTCGCGCAACTGGCGGCCGGTGTAGTGGACGAAAACGTCGTCGAGCGTGGTGTTCTGCACGTTGAGCGAGGAGATCGAGGTGCGGTATCGAGCTGCCATTTCCACCAGTCCCGTGGTAGTGGCCGAGCCTGAGCTGGTGAGCACGCGATAATAACCTCCGCTCTCAGACTGCACGCTGGTCACGCCTTCGAGCTTTTCGATACGCTGCTGCCACTCGGGGTGCTCATCGTCGAAGCGGACCTCGACGACATTGTCGCCGGGCACTGAGTGCTTGAGCTCGAGGGGCGTGCCCATGGCCACCAGATTGCCGTGATCGACGATGGCGATGCGGTCGCAGAGCTTGTCGGCCTCTTCCATGTAGTGGGTGGTGAGCAGCATGGTGAGGTGGCGCTCGGACCTGAGGTTGTTGAGCATCTCCCAGACGGCGATGCGCGAAACGGGGTCGAGGCCGGTGGTGGGCTCGTCGAGGAAGAACATGCGCGGATTGTGCACGAGGCCACGGGCAATTTCGAGGCGCCGGCGCATGCCGCCGGAGAGCGTCTTGGTCTGCGCCTCGCGCCACTTGAGCAGATCCACGGCCTCAAGAACATCGTGGATGTTCTTTTCGCGCTCCTCGCGAGGCACGCTGTAGAGCTTGGCGTAAATGGACAGGTTTTCGCCGACCGTCAGGTCCTGGTCGCTGGTCAGCGCCTGAGGAATCACGCCGATCATCCGCCGCACGGCGTTGGGCTCTTTGGCCACGTCGTGCCCGCCCACGATGGCTTTGCCGCTGGTCACGGGAATCAGCGTGGTCATCATGCGGATCAGCGTGCTCTTGCCGGCGCCGTTGGGGCCGAGCAGCCCGAAGATCTCGCCCTCGTGGACGCTGAAGCTGACGCCCTTCACGGCCTCGAAGTCGCCGTATTTCTTGACGATGTTCTCCACCGCCATCGCGATGGGCGCGCCGTTCGTGTTGGCCGCTGCGCTCACCGCTTCACCAGCCTGCCTTTGGGGATGTAGACCTCGGCCGTCATTCCCGGCACGAAGCGCTCGCCGGGATTGGGAATGAGCAGCTTCAACTGCACGGTCTTGATGTCGCGCTTCATGCTGCCCACGTCGCGCTGCGTGGCGAAATCGCCCGCGGCCAGCTTGGCGATGATCTTGCCCTGGATGCTGGCGCCGCTGGGCATGATTACACGCAGCGAGTCGCCCACCTCGACGCTGTCGGCCTGCGTTTCCGGCAGCGGCGCGTAGACCCAGGTCTGGCTCAGATCCATGATGGTGACGATGGTTTGCCCGGCCGTGACGACTTCGCCCTGCCGCGCCGCCCATACGTTCACCTTGCCGTCGATGGGCGCCACCACCTGCGCGTAGCTCTCTTCGACGCGCGCCTGCTCAGCCAGCGCGCGGGCATTCTGCTCGTCGGCGCGGCTCTGGTCCACGGTGCGCGCTGAAACCTCGGTCAGAAGCTCATGGGCTTTCGCCTGGCGAAGGTTGGCCTGAGCCGCATCGAGATTCTGACGCGACGCATCCACGGCTGCCTTGGCCGCGTCGAGAGCGGTCTGCTGCTCGTCGCGCGACTGAGCGCTCATGATGCCCTGCTGGGCCAGCGCCACGGTGCGGCTGGTGTCAGCCTGCTGGTGCTGATACTGCGCCTGCGCCTGAGCCAACGCCGCTTCGGCCGAGTGCACCTGGGCCTCGGCGCTTGTGGCGGCGCTGGTGGTCTCGCCCTGGTTCTGGCGCTCGGTTGTCTCCCAGGTATTCAGCTTCCAGCGCGCGCTTGCGGCGCCGGCTTCGGCGGCTTTCACCGCGGCGCTCAGGTCCTGGCTTTCGATGGTGGCGATCACCTGGCCGGCCTTCACGTCCTGACCCTCGGCCACGTTGAGCTGCTGGATGTGCCCCATGATCCGCGAGCTGACCAGCACCTCGTTGGCATCGACGGTCCCGATCAGTTGCAGGTCGCCGGTGCGATTCGTCGTCGCCAGGTACCAGATCAGCGAGCCCAGCGTGAGTATTCCTAAAAGAATAAAGACCCGATTGCGTGCATTCACAGCGATTTTCCCTCGAAACTGTTGAAACTTGCGCTTTCCGGCATGGGCGAATCGGCCAGCACCCGCGCGGCCAGCTCCGCTCCATACCGCCGGTCCACAAAGACGGCCTGGCCCAGAAACTCGACGAGGGCGACTCTGCGCTTTTTGAGCACTTCGGCATCAAGCGGCTCGAAGGGGAAAATCTGCCGCCATACCGGAGCGCTGAGGAAATAAAAAACGTTCGCCCCAAGGCCCGCGAGCAGAATCTGGAGCCAGTCCACGTCGATGAGCTCCTTTGAAGCGATTCCTTCGCGAATCATCGACTCGAAAGTGGCATGCAGCGGCCCGAAGACGCGTTTTGCAAGCACCAGCAGCGCGCCCTTCTCGCCACTGCGGATTCGCATCATCTCCTGTTGCATGAGGCTCTGGAACTCGCGCTGGGTCAGGATCCGGTCAAAATGGTGGAGGGCCATGCGCAACAGGCGCTCGCCGGCGCTGACTTCAAGCGCGAAGACCGCCATGGTGTTGTCGCGCACCCGGGCTGAGACGGTCTCAAGCGCAGCAATATAAAGCTGCTCTTTGCTCTGGAAGTAATAGTAAAGAAGCGCCTTGTTCACTCCGGCGGCGCTGGCGATCTGGTCCATTCGCGCCCCCGCCAGGCCATGGGCGCTAAACTCGCCGAGAGCGGCGTCGAGAATGCGATTGCGGCTCTCGTGGCAGCGTTCCTGAGTGGGCTCAAGAGGACGATCGTGATCGTGGGTGGGTTGGGAGGCCATTTAACTAACTAGTTAGTAAAATAACTTAATTCTCGCCAGATTTCAACCCCGTCCGAGAGCGGATGCCGCAAAGAAGTCCGAGAGCGGATGCCGCAGAGAAGTGCCGCTTGAGTCTCAAGGCGTTTTCGCGAGGCCGCGGGACAAAAGCACCCCTCAGGGGCTAAAGCCCAGTTTTGTTTACGCCTCTTGCGGCACGGCTGAAGTCGTGCCCTGATACAAGACGTTTTCGCAGGAGCGTATTTCAGCAAGCTGTGAAGTCGTGATTTCTCCGTTATGGATGTGCGCGGACGAGGACGTCCGCGCTACAGCGGGCGAGGATGCCCGCTGTACGAAGCGGCAGGGGCTAAAGCAAGGATGCCCGCAGTACGAAGCGGGGTCATCACTCGCTGACCTGATTTCAGCTTGCCTGGCCAACCACTTCGGCCATCGCCGGTGCGGACGCTTCCTGCTGAGGATTTCCCTTTTGCTGCTGGAAGCAGGAACGGCACAACACCGGCCTGCCCTGAGTGGGCTTGAAGGGAACGGTGGTCTCGATCCCGCACTGAGAGCACGTTGTCCGTGTCTCCGGCCGAACTCTGGGGCCACCGCGACCGCGTTTGGCCTTGCAGGGCTTGCAGTGCTTGGGATCATTTTTGAATTGTTTATCGTAGAAGAAGAGCTGCTCGCCCGCGGTGAAGACAAAGTCCGCTCCACAGTCCGTGCAAGTGAGTGATCGATCCGCGAATTCCATATGTGCCCTTTCTTGCTGGAATTCCACTCCTATGCTCTGACAGGATTGACACTGGAATGGGTCAGGAGGATTACCTGGTTTTCGTTTTTTGGCCCGCCGTTACATTTCTTTACAAAGCTCACACCGGCGGCTTGACACAACTCCGCCCACTCCGAGCAGGAAGTCTCCCGGGATTTCAGCTATTTAGAAAGAAGATAACCTCTGGAACAATTAGGTGTCATCACCCGAACGGATGACGTCGTCTGAAAACTCTGTAATTTGGGTATTCCAGAGAATTGAAGTAAGTAATCTAGCCAACTCGGCCTGGCGATCGGTTTGCGTTTTTGCAAAGATCTGCTGCAATTGAGTCTTTGCCGTGTTGCGCGCGATTCCCAGTACATCGGCGGCGTGGACGAGACCTTCGCCACTTGCCAGCGCAACGGCGAGCCGCGCTTCTGCCCGCGTGAGACGGTAGAGCGCCCGAAGAACGAACTCTATTTTCGTTGGTGGCGTGGGATCGGCGATGAATACGATGGCAACGGGGTAGCAACCTCCCCAGTCCATTGGCTTCCTTGGGAGCGGAGCCGCGAGCACGGTGTAGGGCTGAGAGGCGTTCAATCGCGGCACAGCCACGACGCCGCCGGGATGCCGCATTGGAAGACCGAAAACGACCGCGTGGATGCATTCGCGAAGCTTTGCGTTAGCGGGGCCGGCCGCGGCATAGAGTTGCCCTCCGAAGGTCGAAATACCGTCGTTGCGGCGGAAGATCTGTTCGGCGGCCCGATTGGCAATCAGAATCCGGCCGCCGCTGTTCAGCAGCACACACCCGGCGGGAATTCGATCCAGTGCTTCGTGCTGGCCCTCTGTGACGGCGAGCTTCTGCTGGATTTGAAGCGCGCGCCGCAAGTGCGGGTCAAGCGCCTCGAAAAGACGAATCTCGGATACGCCGAACGGACCCAGGCGCTTGGATCTCAGGCTGGAGATCAGCGCCGCGCCATACCGATCATAAGTAACGGGGTCGCCAATCATGTGGTGAAGGTCGTAGGGCTCAAGAACCTCGTTGTAGGTTTCGGTGCGGACCAGTTCCTGATCGCTGATCAGCATTTCTCCGGTAATGACAGCGCCCGCCCGCATGGATGGCCTGCCACGGGCGATAAAAGGATTCTTCGGCATCAGCTCCTTGGCGCGTGCCAGCATTACAGGATCTGCGCCCACGCTGAGGGAAATGGAGGCTTGCCAGGTGCAGCTGTTATGGGCCAGGAGCATGGTCCAGCTTCCATGGACGGCTTCCGCGAGCCGTTCCAGAAATGCTGTCCACCGGCCAGGATCGACCGCAGCCTCGTACACGCAGTCAATCAGCTCAAGAACGCGTTCCTCGTTCATTGGGTGTTCACCCATTTCCTGGCTCCTCGAGAATACCTCCGCCAGGGAAGATACGAAGCGCCGGGTTTTGGTCTTTTTGTTTGCGAAGAAGTAATAACTTCAGAGGCTGCCAAAAGTCAAGGACACGACTGAATATTTCAAGATTCTTTTAGTTGCCAAGCAGTATACCGTTGAAGACTACCGGCTGTCGGCGATCATCTGCGAGGCATGTTCGAGACTGGTGCCGGTGACTTTGGCGCCGACGCTGGAGCAACGGCCTGGAATTCCGGCTTCCAGCGGCCCGAAATCGCTGTTCAGGTTACAATCGAGGTGCGGAAATTACGTTCGATCCACAGAAACACGAGCGCAATCTCCGCGAGCGCAACCTGGGTTTCGACGAAGCTGCCCGATTCGATTTCCTTTCGGCTTCGTACTTTGACGAGCTCCGCAACGGAGAAAACCGGATGGTGGGCGTTGGATGCTTGAATGGGCGGCTCCATATGCTCTGTTTTATCCCAACCCACGGCGGGATTCGGGTGATCAGCTTCAGAAAGGCCAATGACAGGGAGGTGCGCAAATATGGCAGACCCAAAACCACTGACGAATGAAGAGGGCGAGGTTCGCGAACTGACCCAGGAGGATTTCTCTCGCGCCGTTCCCTTCTCTGCGCTGCCCGACAAGCTCAAGGAGCTACTGCGCTCGCCCGAACGCACGGTTGTGCCCGACGCGGAGCCGAGAAAACGCAAGCGGACGGCGGCGTAAGGGTTCGTGCTTTCCCAGGTCTCAGAAGCGAGACCTGGGGCACCCGTTATCGTGGTGAGTTTGCTCTTCTGAGAACCGGGCGACCCGCCGAGCGATTCAACTCTTGCCCCATTTACGAGAAGATGTGAGCTTCTGGTTGATTACCGGCTGGCGGCGATCATCTGCGAGGCATGTTCGAGGCTGGTGTCGGTGACTTTGGCGCCGCTCAGCATGCGGGCGACCTCGAGGGTGCGGGCGCGGTCGTCGAGAACCCGAATCTGGGTGCGGGTGCGGCCGTCCTGCTCGCGCTTCTCGACGGCGAGATGTTGATCGGCGAAGGCGGCGATCTGGGGCAGATGCGTGACGCAGAGAACCTGCTGGGCGCGGCCCAGGGTCTTGAGCTTTTGCCCGACGGCTTCGGCGGCGCGGCCTCCGATGCCGATGTCGATCTCGTCGAAGACCAGCGTGCGGGGCGTGGGGTTCTTGCGGGCCTTTGCCGCGGGCCCCTCGACGGCGACCTTGAGAGCTAAAAGGACTCGCGATAATTCGCCGCCCGAGGCGGTCTCGGTGAGCGGCTTGAGAGGCTCGCCGGGGTTGGGGGAGAAGAGGTATTCGACCGAATCCCAGCCCTGGGAGGTCCAGTGGGATTCGGCAGGGGCTAAAGCCCCGCCATCTTTCATTTCGTCCTTTTCGGCCCGGCTGAAGCCGTGCCCTTTTATAAAACCCGTGCGGCCTGCGACAGATTTGGCGTTGGCCTCCGGGGCTAAAGCCCCATCATTTTTTCTGGCCTTGGTGTCAGGGCTAAAGCCCTGACCTCCCTCCCTTCCGGCAGCGTTGTCAAAGCTGAAGCCCTGACCTCCTTCCTTTCCGGGTTGGTTGTCGGGGCTAAAGCCCTGACCTCCCTCCGATGAAAGATCTTCGCCCGAGTTGACGGCGACCTGGAAGCGCGCCTTCATGGCGAGGGAATTGATGTGGGCTTCGGCGGATTTGGCGAGGTTTGCCGAGGCGGCGCGGCGCTGGGCGGTGAGCACCGAGGCGGCGGAGCGGTAGGCGGCAGCGGCCTCATCGAGCTCTTTGCGGAGGGTCTTAAGGATCTCGTCGCGGTCTTCGACTTCGGCGAGTTGGCGCGAAACCTCTTGGCCGAATGCGATCACTTCGGCGATGGTCTTGCCGTATTTTCGTTTCAACCGGTCGAGCTGCGCCAGGCGGTCTTCGATCTCGGCCAGCCGCTCGGGCGAAGCGTTGATGCGCTCCGCATAGTCGCGCAGAGTAGAGGCGACGTCAGAAACGGTGGCGCGGACGGAGGCGAGCTGCTGCACCGCGTCTCGAAAGCTGGGATCGTAGCGGGCCAGTTCCTCGATGTTGCGCTCGGCCGAGCGCAGGGCGGCTTCGGCGCTCGAGCCGCTTTCGTAGAGCTGGTCGAAGGCGCCCATGGCGGCGGAGTAGAGCTTTTCAGCGTTGGCGAGGACGCGCTTTTCGATTTCGAGGGCCTCGTCTTCGCCGGGCTCGAGATGAGCCTGCTCGATCTCGCCCTTCTGGTAGCTCCAGAGATCAACCATTCGCAGGCGGTCCTGCTCGCCCTGGAGCAGATCGTTCAGTTTGTCGCGCGCCCCGGCCCAGCGGGTGTGGGCCTCGGCGACAGCGCCGGTCGAGATCGCCCCGAAGCGGTCGAGGAGCGAGCGCTGCTGGGCCTGGTCAAAGCTCGAAAGCGTTTCAGTCTGCGCGTGGACCAGAGCGAGCTCGGGTGCGAGCTGGCGAAGGACGGCCACGGTGGCCGGCTGGTTGTTGACGAAGACGCGGCCCTTGCCGGTGGAGAGAATCTCGCGGCGCAGGATGATTTCGGCGCCCTCGGAGTCAAGGCCGTTTTCTTCGAGAATGGCTTCGGCGCCTGGCGTGGTCTCGAAGACACAGGAAACAACGGCCCGTTCGGCGCCATGACGGACGAGTTCGGCGGAGCCCTTGCCGCCCATCAGCAGGGCCAGCGCGTCAACGAGGATAGATTTGCCGGCGCCGGTCTCGCCGGTGAGCAGATTGAGCCCCGGCCCGAAGACGGCGATGGCGTGGTCGATGACGGCGTAGTTTTCAGCACGAAGTTCGACGAGCATGGCGGGTCCTGGTTGCTACTAGTTTCGTTGAGGAACTGTTTGGTCTCCCACCCTTGCGGCAAAGAACGCCGCAAGGATGGGGCTCCCGTGTCCTCTTTCCCGAACCGCAGATCCTTCGCTTCGTCGCTGCCGCGACACGCTCAGGATGACAAGCCCTTGAGGATCGAGCGGATTGGGAATCCGAGCGCAGCATAGCATGAAGGGCGATGGGGTTCCCACTCTTTTGCTTTCCGGCTTCTCACCCATCGCGCAAGAAACGCGCGATGGATGGGGCACGGAGCTCATTTTCCGGTCCCACTCTTTTGCGCCCCGGCTTCCCACCCATCGCGCAAGAAACGCGCGATGGATGGGGCACGGAGCTCATTTTCCGGTCCCACTCTTTTGCGCCCCGGCTTCCCACCCATCGCGCAAAGAACGCGCGATGGATGGGGCACGGAGCTCATTTCCTGAACCGACTCTTTTACTACAGATGGGCACGGAATTGCGAGGCGGAGGCACCTGGACGGTCACTTGGGTCGAATGTACGGTGTCTGGTAACGTGGAAGACTGAGGTGGATGGCGATTCTTACTGCGGCGATTTCGGTATTCGTGCAAGCTGAGACCGGCAGCGGAGCGACGCCCGGGGTGCAGGGCTTCAGCGCTCTGGCGGAGATGATCAGCAATATCGGCCCGATTGCAGTGGGTGTCCTGCTGCTGCTGCTGTTCGCCAGCCTGTACTCGTGGACGGTGATCTTCGGCAAGATCATGAGCTTCCGGCGGGCCGCGAAGGAAAGCCGGAAATTTATCAGGGTATTTCGCAAGGCGACGCGGCTGAACGAGATCGCGGCGCTGACCGGCGAGTGCCAGGCTAGCCCGCTGGCCCAGGTCTTCGAGGACGTTTACGAGACTTACAAGCGAGTGACGGACGGTTCGGGGCCCCCGCGGAGCATGACGCAACTGGAACGGACCGCCCAGGCCGCAGCCAACGAGGCGGTGAGTGCACTGGAACAACGCATGACCTGGCTGGCGACGATCGCGGCGACAAGCCCGTTCGTGGGGTTGTTCGGCACGGTGATGGGCGTGGTGGACGCCTTCCACGGTCTGGGAACGGCCGGGGCAGCAACGCTTCGGGCCGTAGCGCCGGGAATCGCGGAGGCGCTGATCACCACGGCGGCGGGATTATTTGTGGCCGTGCCGGCGCTGGTGGCCTACAACCAGTTCACGGCGCGGATACGGGTATTTGCCACGGCAACAGATGATTTCTGCCGGGAGTTACTGAATTCGCTCGAGGAGATTCCGGCGCGGGCGGCGATACCGGCCGGGCGCGTGCAGAACGAGTGACGCAGGGGGTTGGTTAGCTTGGCGTTTACCACCACAAACGGACGCACGCGGAGCTCGCTGGCGGAGATCAACATTACGCCGCTGGTGGACGTGGTGCTGGTGCTGCTGGTGATCTTCATGATTACCGCGCCGGTGCTGCAGTCCGGAATCGAAGTGAATGTGCCGAAGACGCGGACGGTCAAAGAGATCACCGAGGAGCGCATGGTGGTGACGATCGATCGTGACCAGCAGGTCTTTCTCAACGATCAACGGATCAACATTCACGATCTGACTGCGAAGCTGCACAGTGGAACCGACCCGGCGCATCAGGTGATCTATCTAAGGGCCGACCAGCGAGTGCCCTTCGGAGCCTTCGCCAGCGTAATGGACGCGGTGAAGCAGGCGGGAATCACAAATGTGTCGATTGTGACCCAGCCGCTGGACACGAAGGGGATCGCGGGGAACGGGAAGTAGGGGAGTTAGCGGAGTTAGCGGGGCTAGCGGTGCTACTGCGGTTTCCCAGGTCGCTCCGCCGCGGCGGACGAGGGACCTGGGGCACCCGGCGGGGCCGGAGGAGTTGGTGCTTTCCCACCCTTGCGGCAAAAAGACGCCGCAAGGATGGGGCACCCAGCGAGTTTCCCAGGTCTCAGAAGCGAGACCTGGGGCACCCGGCGGAGTTGGTGCTTTCCCACCCTTGCGGCAAAAAGACGCCGCAAGGATGGGGCACCCAGCGGGTCGGCGGGTTAGCAAGGTTGTCCTCCCCGGTCTCAGAATCGAGACCGGGGGCACCCAGCAGGAAAGTCAGCTGGCGAGTGAGCGAAGCGATGGAGAACGTTTTCGGCGGCGGGTATCTGGAGCGGGAACTGACACCGGAACCGGTGGCGGGGCCGGCGGCAGGAGCCGTGGGGCTGCACGTGGCGTTGCTGGCCGCGCTGGCTCTCTACGGCGCTGCGATGGGGCTGTTTCATCACAACGTGTGGGGCAGCCGGGGAACGGGCGGCGCGATGCAGGTGACGCTGACGAGCGCGCTGCCGCTGCCGGCCGATCAGATGAATCAGAACGTGCTGGCGACGGAGACTCCGAGCCAGGCTCCGGCGCAGCCGAGCCCAAAGGAGCAGAATCGCTCGGAAGAGAAGGCGATTCCGATCACCGGGCGGGAAGCGAAACAAACCGTTCCCAAAAACCTGCAACACCAGCCCCAGCCGGAGCAGAACAATGTGGCCCGCTACGGCGAGCAGGCAGGCTCGTCGATGCCCAAGGCGATCGAGGGCGGCGGTTCGACGGGGCCAACGGCAGTTGGCGACAGCAGCTTTGCCAGCCTCTATGGGTGGTACGTGCAGCAAATCACCAGCACGATGGCCAACAAATGGAACAAGTATGAGGTGAATCAGGCGACCCCCAAGGGCGCGCGGGCCTACATCACCTTCACAATTCATAAAGACGGAAGCCCCTCGAACGTGGCGCTGGACCGCTCGAGCGGCAGCCCCACGCTGGACACTTCGTGCCAGCGCGCCGTTCAGCGCGTGGACAGCTTTGGCACGTTGCCGCCGCAATATAATCAAAGCACGTTGAAGGTTTCGTTTTACTGCGAATACTGAGAGGCAGGGGTCAGGGATCAGGGATCAGGGGTCAGTTCCTTCCGAGAATCAGGACTCGAATTTTCGAGACGGGAATGAGTAGAAAGAATAAAGTCCCGCAATGAATTACGAGTGGAGGCCGGGAGCTAACATTCAATCAATTTGACCGTCACTCAAAGAGAGGCCCAGTGTACAGTCAAAAGCGAATTGTTCCCCATAAGGCAGGAAGGATTGCCTGGCGCATGAAGCTTGTTGTCAGATTTATTTCTTTATTCTGGATCGGTTCGGCGTTGATTCTGGGCCTTCAGGCGCGCGCGCAGGACTGGGTTGCCACAGGCACGAACCTGGGCAACCAACGCATCCGGCTGGCGGCGGCCGATTTCAAGCCCGTGGGTGACGATCCGCAAACGGCGGCGCTGAAGGCGACGTTCGATGCAACGCTCTATGCCGACCTGAACAACGCCGGAATCTTCGACCTGGTTTCGAAGAGCATGAACCCGCTCGCCGTCCCGGGCGCTCCGCAGGAGGTGGTGCTGACGCAGTGGTCGGCGGCGCCGGCTTCCGCGTCGATGGTGGCATTCGGCGCGCTCTCGGTGACCGGCGGCAAGCTGGCGGTCTATGGGTGGCTCTTCGACACGGGCAACCAGGCGAATCCGCAAGTGCTGGGAAAGCAGTATGCGGACGCGGCCAGCCAGGACGCGGCGCGCAGCACGGCGCACCAGTTCGCGGACGCCATCATTTACCGGCTGGGCGGCGGCATTAACGGCATCGCGGAAACGAAAATCTACTTCGTAAGCTCGCGCTCGGGCACGAAAGAGATCTGGGCGATGGATTACGACGGGGCCAATCAGCACCAGATCACTCACCTGGGCAGTATTTCTCTCTCGCCGCGCATCTCCCCCGACAACAGCCGCATTGCTTTCGCCACGCTGGGAAAACTGGGCTGGTCAGTGCGCATGTATTCGCTGGAACTGGGACGGCTGGTGAGCTTTCCCGCAGGAACGGCCAGCGGGAGCGACCAGTCGCCAGCCTGGTCGGCCGACGGGACAAAGGTAGCCTTCTCATCGTCGCGCTCGGGCGAGCCGGAGATCTGGGTGGCCGACGCAAGCGGCGCCAATCCCCGCCGCATCACATCCCTGCTGGGGCCGAATGTCTCGCCGGTGTGGAACCCGCGCACGGGCAGCGAACTGGCCTGGGTGAGCGGCCGCACGGGAGAGCCGCAGATCTATACCATGAGCCAGGACGGCGCGAATACGCAGCGCATGACGGACGGTGGGTATGCCGTTTCTCCCTCCTGGTCGCCCAACGGCCAATTGCTCACCTTCAGCTGGAACCGCAAATATGGCCCCGGAGATCCCGGGGGCCAGGACATCTACGTGATGGACATTGCCAGCAAGCGCTGGCTGCAGGTTACGCACGAGGCCGGAAGCCACGACTTTCCCTCATGGGCGCCGGACGGACGCCACATCGTCTTCGAGAGGGCGATCGGAGGGCACACAGACATCTGGTCGATGCTGGCAGATGGCACCGGACAGCAACAGCTTACCCACACGGGCAATAGCTTTATGCCCAACTGGAGCTGGAAATGAAAGAGGGAACCAACAAGCGCCCGGAGAGGCGGCAGCGTCATCCTTCGGGCGTAGATGCACTATGATTCCAACGTAGGTTCAAACCTAGCCGGAACCAGAGCGGTTCAACAGTTTCCGTGCCGTTTCATGTACCGCGAAAGGTGGCATTTTGTTAAGGAGAATGCCACTCTGCGACCATGGCTTCGGGATATAGTAACTGTGAACCGCTGTAACCGGCGGAAGGAGTAAGCTCGTGAAATTCGCGAACCGTGTTGTTGTGCCGTCACTGCTTCTTATCGTTCTTATTACCGTCTCCGGTTGCGGCAAGAAGAAAGTGCCTGCTCCGGCGCCCGAGGCAACGGCGCCGGCGGCTGCGCCCATGCCGGCGCCCACCGCGCAACTGACTGCATCTCCCACGGTGATTTCGGCAGGCGACCAGGCGCAGCTGACGTGGCGCACGGAAAATGCCACCTCAGTGGCGATCGACGGCATTGGCGACGTGCCCACGTCGGGCGTAAAAACGGTGATGCCAAGCCAGACGACCACCTATCACCTGACGGCGCGCGGGGAGGGCGGTTCGGCTGAAGCCTCGGCGAGCATTACGGTGAACACGCCGCCCGCTGTGTCGGTTCCGGTGAACACGGTGAGCGCAGAGGAGGAGTTCCGGGCCAACGTGCAGGATATCTTCTTCGACTACGACGACTACAGTGTCCGCACCGATGCTCAGAGCACGCTGGCCAAGGATGCGAGCTATCTTGTGAGCAACCCGGCAGTGAAGGTGGTGATCGGCGGCTATTGCGACGAGCGCGGCTCCGACGAGTACAACCTGGCGCTTGGCCAGAAGCGTGCCGACGCAGCCAAGACCGCACTGGTGACGGCGGGCGTGGCGGCGGGCCGCATCCGGGTGATCAGCTTCGGCAAGGAGAAGCCGTTCTGCTCGGAGTCAACCGAGGAGTGCTGGCAGCAGAATCGGCGTGCGGGATTTTCCATGGATCAATAGCTGCGCAGGGCTCGGGCGGATCTTGCAAGGTGGGTGCAGAGCACTCATCCGCGTGTACCCTGAGCGGCGGAAGAGAGCGCGGGCCAGGAGGCCCGCGATACAGCCGGCTGGGAAGCCGGCGGTAATGTTTCGGTTCGTGCTTCTGAGGGTCCGAGGCGCGCAAGTCATTTTGTTATCATGAGGGTGGGTGAAATCATGCTGAAATTGAACGCTTTTCGCAGCCGTTTCATTGCCGGGGCGGCGATGGCCGCGGCGCTGGCGATGACGGCCCAGCCGGCTCGCGCGGCTTCAAAAGAGATCATTGAGTTGCAGACCCAGGTGCAGCAGTTACTGGATATGGTGCAGCGCCTGCAATCATCGTTTGACCAGCGCTTTGCCGTGCTGCAGAATCTGGCGCAGCAGACGTCGGATCAGGCCACGCAGATGAGCGCGACGGTGAAGACGCTAGAGCAGAAGCTGACCGCCGACAATGAGGCCCTGGGCGGCAAGCTCGACACCGCCTCAGGGCAGGTGCAGTCGCTCAACGATTCGGTGGACGAGTTGAAGTCGCGCATCGCCAAGCTGGACAAGACGGTCGGGGAGATGCAAACGCAGTTGCAGAACATCCAGGCCCAACCGGCCGCGGCGGCCCAGACCGCCGCAGCCGCGCCGGGCGGGGCCGCTCCGGGAGGCGGAGCTCCGGGCGCGCCAGCCGTGGCGCAGACGCCGCCGCTCACGGATACCTACCAGGCCGGGCTGCGGGATTACAACGCGGGCAAGTTCGACGTCGCAAGCGGCGAGTTCCAGGATGTGGTGAAGTATTATCCGATGGACGACCTGGCCGGCACCGCGCAGTTCTACCTGGGCGAAATCGCTTACCAGAAGCAGGATTACCAGGCCGCGGTTAACGACTACAACGCCGTTCTGGAAGGCTTCAGCGGCAACGCAAAGGCTCCGGCGGCGCAGTTGCACAAGGGATTTGCGCTGATCGAGGAGAACAAGAAGCAGGCGGGCATTAACGAATTGCGGCAACTGATCCAGCGTCATCCGCAGACGCCGGAGGCGGCGCGGGCTCGGAGCAAGCTGAACGGAATGGGCGTCAAAATTACGACGTCCTCGCACTGATCGCGATCAAGCACACTGATCGGGCGCGGCCGTGCCCTTTTACAAAACCCATTCGCCCTAGCGTGGCAGGGGCTGAAGCCCGCCCCGGTCTGTCTGTTACTTTTCGGCCCGGCTGAAGCCGTGCCCTTTTACAAAACCCATTCGCAAACGCCTTTTCAGCAATCTGTGAAGCTGTGCCTCTTACACGGCGTTTGCTCGCCCACCGATGGCTACGTCTTCGGCGCTTGTGTATCATAAACGCATCCATGCCCGACGGATTCGAATTGGAATCATTAAAAGATTCAAAACCGCCGGTGACCAGAAGCCCGCTGCGCATGTTTGCGGCCGCTTTGATTCTGGCTGCCGGTGTGCTGATATGCGGCGTTCTGATTTTCGGGCTGAGCGATAGTGCAGCGACCAAGCGGGACTATCTTGAGTACTGGAGCGCCGAGCAGCTATACGCCCATGGGGCAAATCCTTACGATATGGCGGCCACGCTCAGGCTGGAACGCTCGGTAGGCTTCGACAAGTTCCCGCCCTTGATGACATTCAGTCCTCCCGTGGCGTTTTTTTTCGCCCTGCCACTGGGCTGGGTAAGCGCCAAACTCGGTCTGTCGCTCTGGCTGATCTTTCAGTTCGCCTGCCTGCTTGGCTCCGTCTGGCTGTTGCGGCGAATGAATGGGAGACCGGAGAGCCTTTTTCATCTGATCGTCATTGTCTTTCCGCCCACGCTGTGGTGTCTGACCGCCGGCCAGCTCGGCATTCTATTTCTGCTCGAGATCGTGCTGTTTTTATCTCTCTATAAATCCCGGCCGGCGCTTGCCGGGGCGGCGCTGGCTTTTTGCGCCCTGAAGCCGCATCTGTTCCTGCCCTGCCTGCTTGTTCTGCTGCTGTGGTCACTTCACAAGCGCAACTTCCGCGTTGTCGCGGGCATGGTGTGCGCGCTGGGAGCGAGTTGCCTGCTGACGATGAGCCGGGATTGGAGCATCTGGACGCAGTACGCGCGGATGGCGCACGCCAGTGGGATTGTGAATACCTTCAGCCCAACAGTGAGCGTGGAACTGCGTTTGCTGATCGAACCTATTGCGCATTGGCACAATGCTCATTGGATCGAATTCCTGCCCGAAGCCGCTGCCTGCATCTGGGCGGCATGGTACTTCTGGAGACGGCGCGGCAAGTGGGAGTGGACGGATCAGGGGCTGGTGGTGCTGGCCGTCTCAGTCGCCTGCGCGCCCTACTCGTTCTATACCGACCAGGCGATGCTGTTTCCCGCAGTGCTGGCGGGCTTGCTGGCAACGAAACGGTTTCGCCGCACAGCTCTTTTGCTGGTGCTTATTGTCGGGCTGGGCTGGATCTCGGTGATCAAGGGCATTCTTCTGACTTCGTCCTTTTATGTATGGACGGCGCCGGCGCTGCTCGTGTGGTTTCTCGACGCGAGACGGGGTGAGGCGTCCAAGGCGGAATTGGCGTAGGGAGGCTTCAGTGGTTTCCCACCCTAAACGCAAAAAGCGCGTTTAGGATGGGGCACCCGCTGTCCCAGGTCCCCAAATGCGAGGGACCTGGGGCACCCGGCGCGTTTAGGATGGGGCACCCGGCTTTTTGCCCAAAATCACTTGACAGGGAGCGACGCTGCCATACACGGCGGTACAAGGCGATTCCGCGGCGCGAGTCATTTCCAAAACCGATTGACGAGATCGGCCGGGTTCATTTCGGGGTTGGCTGTTGATTGTCCGGGGGCGCGCCTTTGGCCTCCGCCGCCTGCCGTTCCCTCATCGCGATGGCGACGCTTTTCGGATGGCGGACATCCGCGCCCTGAACCCAGAAGATGACGTCTTCGGCGATGTTGGTGGCGTGGTCGGCTACGCGCTCCAGGCTGCGGCAGATCATGAGGGCGTTGAGGGCCTGGGGAGCAAGATAGCTCCACTCTTCCATGACTTTGGTCAGCGACTTATAGGCGGATCGGTTCATCTGATCGACGGCATCGTCCATGTCGAGCACGCTGCGGGCGAGTTCGGCGTCGCCGTCGATGAACGACTGCAAACTCTTGCGCACCATCTCCTCGGCCAGCGAGGCCATGCGGGGAATGTCGACGGGAAGTTCGGCCGGGGCCATCTGCTCCATGTAGCGGACGCGCTCGGAGATGCTCTTGGCGGCGTCGCCCACGCGCTCCAGGTCGGAATTGATCTTGATGACGCTGAGGATGAAGCGCAGATCGGTGGCCATGGGCTGCTCCATGGCAAGAAGGTCCAGCGCCGCCTGGTCGATGTCTCGCTCCATGCGGTTGATGGCGAGCTCCGAACGGCTGACGAGATCGCAAATGGAGAGATCGCGGACGCGGTAAGCCTCGACGGCTCGCTGGATGGCCTGTTCGGCCAGTCCCGCCATGACCAGAAGATTCTCTTTGAGATCTTCCAGGCTTTGTTGAAAACGTATGCGTGTCATCCGAACCTGCCGGTGATGTAGTCCTCCGTGCGCTTGTCGGAGGGGTTGGTGAAGATTTTGTGCGTGGCGTCGAACTCGACCAGGCGGCCGTTGAGGAAGAAGCCGGTCTTTTCGGCCACGCGCGCCGCCTGTTGCATGTTGTGAGTCACAATGACAATCGTATACTGCGACTTCAACTGGAAGATCAAGTCCTCGATTTTGGCGGTGGAGACGGGATCGAGGGCCGAGGCGGGCTCGTCCATGAGCAGGACCTCGGGATCGACAGCCAGGGCACGGGCGATGCAAAGGCGCTGCTGCTGGCCGCCGGAAAGGCTGGCGCCGGACTTCTTCTTCAGATCGTCCTTGACCTCATCCCAAAGGGCGGAGTTGCGCAGGGCTTTCTCCACGGTTTCATCGAGCGAACGGCGGTTGGAGTAGCCGTTGAGCTTGAGCCCGGCAGCGACATTGTCGTAGACGGACATGGTGGGGAAGGGATTGGGGCGCTGGAAGACCATACCCACGCGACGGCGGATGATGACCGGAGATGCAGCTTCGTAGATGTCCACATCGCCGATGCGGACGGTGCCGGTGACGCGGGCGATGGGGTTGGTCTCATGCATGCGGTTGATGCAGCGAACAAAGGTGCTCTTGCCGCAGCCCGAGGGGCCGATGAGCGCCGTGGCGTGGTTGGCCGGAATGTGCAGGTTGATGTCCTGCAGCGTGTGGTTCGTGCCGTACCAGGCATTCAGGTCCGAGACTTCGATGCCGACACCCACTTAACTTGCTCCCTTCAAAACGCCGCGGCTGGTGACGTAGCGAACCAGCGAGACGGCCAGGACGATGAGGAGAATCAAGACCAGAGCTCCGGCCCACGCCAGCCGGTGCCAGTCATCGTAAGGAGAGAGGGCGTAGACGTAAATTTGCAGCGGCAGGGCGGCGATGGGCTGGTTGAGGCTGACGCTCCAGAAGGTGTTGCCCAAAGCTGTGAAGATGAGCGGAGCGGTCTCGCCGGCGACGCGCGCAAAGGCCAGCATGCAGCCGGTGATGACGCCGGGCGATGCGGTACGGAGTGAAATCGAAAGCACCGATCGCCAGTTGGCAACGCCTAAGCCGAGGCCCGCTTCGCGGATGGCGTGCGGCACCATGAGCAGCATCTCTTCGGTGGTGCGGCAGACCGTGGGAATCATCATGATACCCAGGGCGACTCCGCCGGAAAGGGCAGAAAAATGCCCTTGCGGAACGACCACGAGCGAATAGATGGCCAGGCCCATCACGATGGAGGGAACGCCGTTGAGCACGTCGGCGGTGAAGCGAATGGCTGTGGCCAGCTTGCCGCCGCGGCCGTACTCAGCCAGGTAGATTCCGCCGCCGATGCCGATGGGTATGCCGATGAGCGAGGCCACGCCGAGCAGAATCGCGGAGCCAACGATGGCGTTTGCCATTCCGCCTCCTGCTTCGCCCACAGGCCTGGGAGTGCGGATGAAGAAATCCAGATTGAGCGAGCTGGCCCCTTTTAAAAGGACCTGGGCAAAGATGGCCACCAGCGGCGCAACCACGACCAGAGTGGCCAGAATGGCCAGCGCGGTGACCGCATGATCGGTGAGCATGCGGAGGCGCGATCGCAATGGAAAGTTATCCCCCCTCACTTCCACTTCTCCTCAGTGTCCTCAGTGCGCCTGCGAGGGCGTTCCGCGCGTGACGGCCCAGATCAGCAACTGAGCCAGAATGTTAATGACGATGGTGACGAAAAACAAGGCCAGGCCGATTTCGATCAGGGCGCTCAGGTGCAAGTTTCCCACGGCCTCGGCGAATTCGTTGGCAATGACGGACGACATGGAGCTGCCGTTGGCCAGCAGCGAGCGGTGAATTTCAGGGCTGTTGCCGATGACCATGGTGACGGCCATGGTCTCGCCCAAGGCCCGGCCGAGACCGAGAATGATGGCGCCCACGATGCCGATGCGGGCATTGCGAAGGACACCGATGCGGATCATCTCCCAGCGGGTAGCGCCCAGGGCCAGCACGGCCTCGCGCTGGGAGTGGGGCACGGCGGTCATCACCTCGCGGGTGAGTGAGCTGATGATGGGCAGAATCATGATGGCCAGGATGATTCCGCCGGCGAGAAAGCCCAATCCGGTGGGATTGTCGCCAGCGAACAGGCCCGTCCAGCCGAATACGCGCGTCAGAGCGGGATTGACGCGGTCGCGCAGCAGGGGAACCAGCACGAAGACCGCCCACAGGCCGTAGATGATGCTGGGAATGGCGGCCAGCAGTTCGGTGATGAAGGAGAGCGGGCCGCGCAGAAAGCCCGGGCACATCTCGGTGAGAAAGATGGCCAGACCAATGGCCAGAGGAACCGCCATCAGCAGGGCGAGAAACGAGGTGACCAGCGTTCCGTAAACAAATGGCAGGGCGCTGAAGTGGCCGTTGACCGGATCCCAGTAGGTAGGCAGATGCGTGTCCGGATCAATGAAGGCACTGAAGAAAAACTTAAGGCCGAATTGGCTCCAGGCCAGATGCGAACGAATGACCAGCTCACTGGCGATCAGCACCACGATGCCGAAGATGCTCAAAGCGCAGAGCACCATCAAGCCGTGGAAGGCGCGATCGGCCAGCGCGGAGCTGCCCCGCGCCATAAGGAAAGAACGAATTGCCGAAATCGGGGCCGGAGGGGCCGCGGGCTGGGTTTCAGCGGGCCCAGAGTCAATCCGAACCTCGGCTGGAGAGACACGAATCTCCTGCGGCGGGACGTTCACATATCAAGGCTACTTGCCGATTGTGAACGCTGTGTTAAAGCCCTGTAAAACCCTGCGCGCAGGTCTCGGGATGTGTATAAGAAAGCGAATCTTCCCCCGGCATGCGAATGCCTTGCGGGGTTCTTGAATTCACCGTCCATTTGCACGTATAATCGTGCTGCACGTCAAAATGTGCTATCCGGGTCAGCGTGTGAAGACGAATGTTACCTTGAAAATCGACTCCGAATTGCTGCGGGAGGCGCGGGTTCTGGCGGCTTTGGAGGGCTCCTCAATAAGCGCCCTGCTTTCCGAGCGTCTTACCCAGGCGGTCCGGGAGCGGAAGCAGTACGATCAGGCGCGCCGCCGGGCGCTGGCCCGGTTAAGAGCGGGCTACGAGCTGAACTGGACGCCGCCGCGCAGCCGGGACGAATTGCATGAGCGGTAGGTGCTTTGTCGATACGAATATCCTGGTCTACGCGCACGACCACTCCGCCGGGGCCAAGCACGAGTGCGCACGCAAGCTCGTGGAAGAACTCTGGGAGTCCGGGAAAGGAATCCTGAGCACCCAGGTCTTGCAGGAGTTGTGCATCAACCTGCGCCGGAAGGCCGGGCAGCCGCTTACTGTGGATGAGGTGCGATTGCTGGTGCGCGACTACCTGGCATGGGATGTCGTAACGAATACGCCTGAGTCGGTTCTAAAGGCGCTCGATCTGGAAGCGCGCTACAAGATCCGTTCTGGGATGCGCTGATTGTGCAGGCAGCCGACGATGGGGGCGCGTCGATTCTGTATTCAGAAGATTTGAGTGCGGGGCAGAGCTATGGCGCGGTGCAGGTGGTGAATCCGCTGGTGGACCCACCTGATCCCTGATCACTCGCTTACTCCAGCATCTGCAGGTCCAGCGGCTCGACCAGCATCCAGTCCATGGAGCGGACGTGCTCAAGGGCGCGCTTGAGCGCTGAGGATTTGCAGGGCTCTACCGTGACCACGAAGGGCAGAGCCGAGGCCGGATAACCGGGCTTCTGGACGATGGCGCGGATGTTGATCTGTTCCTGGGCCAGCGCTCCGGTGATGGCGGCGACGATGCCGGGCCGATCGGCGACCAGGAAGCGGATGTAGTGAGGAGCTTCGAACTCATCGCCTAACTGCGCGGGGTCAGAAGGTATGCCGACGCGCCGCGAGCCGTGCGCCAGGGTGAGCAGGTCGCTCACTACGGCGACGGCCGTGGGCTGGCCACCGGCGCCGTGGCCGGAGAAGATGGCGTCGCCGCCGTACTGGCCGGTGAGGATGACCATGTTTTCCATCCCTTGTGACCAGGCCATGGGGAAGCGCAGGTCGACGAGCATGGGGCCGACGGTGGCCGCCAGGCGGCCATTGACGCGCTCGGCGCGCGCCACCTGCCGGATGGTGCAGCCCAGGTCGCGGGCGTAGCTGAAGTCCACAGGAGTGATGGCGGCGATGGAGCGGGGCACGATTTCGTCGGGATCGACCTGAACGTGCATGGCGAGCCGCATCAGGATGGCGAGCTTGGAACGCGCGTCGAAGCCCCCGACATCTTCAGTGGGATCGGCCTCGGCATAGCCGCGGGCCTGGGCCTCGGCCAGCACAGTTTGGTACTCGGCGCCCTCCTGCATTTTGCTGAGGATGAAATTGCAGGTGCCGTTGAGGATGCCCACGATGCGGTCGATGCGGTCGCCGGCCAACCCCTGCTCGATGCCCGGAATTACCGGGATGCCGCCGGCCACAGCCGCGCCGTATTTCAGGTGGCCGCCCTTGGACGCGGCCAGTTTTTCCAGTTCCGGTCCCTGATAGGCGATGAGCTTTTTGTTGGCTGTGACCACGCTCTTGCCGGCTTCAAGCGCGCGGCGCACCCATTTGCCCGCGGGATCGAGGCCGCCGGCAAGCTCAACGATCACGTCCACGTCGGAAGCCAGCACGGCATCGGCGTCCTCGCTCCAGATCACGCTCTCCGGGGTCCAGCCGGCGCGCTTGCGCGCCACGTTGCGGTTGTAGACGTGGGTCAGCTCCAGCCCCTGCGGCCTGGACTCGACCAGGATCTTCGCCACCGAACTGCCCACAGTTCCAAAGCCGAAGATGGCAACGCGCAGCGGACGCATTTCGCTGGGGTCAACGGGGGACGATGAGAGCTTTGGATCGGAAGCCTGCACTTTGGACACGAAAGTTTCCTCTGACTGGCAAGAAGTGGATGAAGACCGCAATAGATCGATGATACCCGAATGAATGCAGACATTTTGCTGCAGCGTGGGACGGCGGGCGGGGGATTCGGGGCGAGAACCATGAGCGAAACGGTGAGGATTTTGCAGACTATTTCGGGAAAGACCGTACCATGAGCGTATGGCGACCGTAACGGAGAAACTGAATCTGAAGGACCAGCAGGAGGTCGTGGTGCTGAACGCGCCGGAGAGCTTTCAGCCGGAACTGGCGCAACTGCCGGCGATCACGATTCACCACCACCTTGAGTCTGTGGCCGAAGCAGGCTTCTGGCTGGCGTTCGTGACCCGCAAGAGCGAGATCGAGGCTCTGGCGCCGAAGATTGCACGGCGCGCCAAGGGCGATGCGATTGTCTGGTTCGCCTATCCCAAGGGCACGTCGAAGAAGCTGAAGTGCGACTTCAACCGCGACACGGGATGGGACGCGATGCGGGCCGAGGGATTTGACACCGTGCGCGCGATTGCCATCGACGAGGACTGGACGGGGCTGCGGTTCCGGAGAGTGGAGTACATTAAGGCGCGGTAGGTCATTGGACGAAGGATAGTCTGTGGTCTCCCGCCCTTCTCGCAAAAAACGCGAGATGGACGGGGCACGGGGCAGTCGCACATGGAACCGGGTTTCACCCGAGACCATGAAAATGCAACCGCGGATCCCTCCTCCCCTTCCCCTTCACTTCGTTCAGGGTCAAGGTCGTCGGGATGACATCTCGCGGGTAGATGGCAGCGAATTTTCAGGGCAGATCCTTCGGCTACGGTCGTCCGCAGCGGCGGACGACCTTCGCTCAGGATGACAGGCGACTCGTGATTCCGTTCAGGATGACAGGCGATTCATGATTCGCCAGCACGCATTTCTGATTCGCCACGACGCAAAATGCTCAACGCGCTGAAGCTTCCACGGCGAACAATCCCGGCATGACCTGGCCGGCCTTGCCCTCGACGATTTGGGTGAACGACGAGGCATTCAGCGGATGCTCGGGTCCGATGTAAATGGTGCGGGCTTTGGCCTGGCGCGCCCAGTGAACGAAATTGGCCGCCGGGTAAACAGAGCCGGAGGTGCCGATGACGATCATCACGGTGCAGTTGGAAATCTCCTCCTGAATGCGCTCCATTTCAAGAGGAACTTCGCCGAAGAAGACGATATGCGGGCGCAGGCGGCCTCCGCAGGCGCAGCGGGGAACCTCTTCGAGTGAAGCGTAAACGGCGCGGTCCTCGACGGGCGGCCGGCCGCACTCGCGCTCGCAGCGGGATTTCACGAGCTCGCCGTGCATGTGGACGAGGTTCTTCGAGCCGGCGCGCTCGTGCAGGTCGTCGACGTTCTGGGTGCAGAGAAAAAAACGGCCGGGGAGCTGCGCCTCGAGCTCGGCGAGCGCGACGTGACCCGGATTCGGCTTGGCAGCCAGGCCTTGTTTGCGGCGCTCGGAATAAAAGGCCCAGACCCCGACCGGATTGCTCCGCAGGGCGTCGGGGGTGCAGACGTCCTCAATGCGGTAGCCGGCCCACAGGCCGTCGGAATCGCGGAAGGTTTGCAGTCCGCTCTCGGCGCTGATGCCGGCGCCGGTGAGAACGAAGACGCGATCATTCGCTCCTATCGAAATACTTGCCATGGTTTAGCCCTCTGCCTGTTCTTGTAGATTGATAAGGCGAATTTCTGACTTCTTCCATCAGTCTCTGGTTGCGTTTACATTATCTATTTCAAGCTCCCATCTTAAAGCTCTCATCCCGAACTGCAGATCCTTCGACTCCGGTCGCCGCGGCGACCTCCGCTCAGGATGACAAGTCTATGGGTTTAGCGAATCAGAGGAAAAACAAATTAGTTCCTGACCTCTGATCCCTGACCCCTGTTTCTACGGCGTCAGCAGAATCTTGCCTGTGGTTTTGCGCGATTCGAGGTCGATCTGTGCCTGGGCTGCCTGGGCCAACGGGTAAGTGTGCTCGGTGCGCAGCTTGAGCTGGCCCGCAGCCACCCAGCCGAGAATCTCTCCTGAGCGCCACTCGAGCTCTTCGCGCGTGGCGGTGTAGTGCATGAGAGTGGGACGAGTCAAAAACAGAGCGCCTTTGGCGCTGAGTTGCATCACGTCGAAGGGTGGCACAGGGCCGCTGGAGCCGCCAAAGAGCGCCATCATGCCGCGCGGGCGCAGGCAGTTGAGGCTCTTGTCGAAGGTGGTCTTGCCCACGGAATCGTAGACCACGTCGACGCCGCGGCCGGCGGTCAGGCGCTTCACTTCCTCCTCGAAGTCCTGATCGTTGTAAAGGATTACGTCAGAGGCGCCGGCCCCAAGTGAGAGCTCGGCCTTGGCCTTAGTGGACACCGTGGTGATGACGCGCGCGCCCAGGCGGGTGGCAATCTGCGTGAGCAGCAGGCCCACGCCGCCGGCGCCGGCATGGACGAGGGCCGTATCGCCGCTTTTGAGCGGATAGACGGAACGGGCCAGGTAGTGAGCCGTCATTCCCTGCAGCATGGCGGCGGCCGCCTGCTCCATGGTGAGCCCTGGAGGGATCTTGACAGGTTTATCGGCCGGGACGAGCGCGTACTCGGCGTAGCTGCCCAGCACGCTGGTGGAAACGACGGCATCGCTGATCGCAAACCCGGAGACTCCCGGGCCGAGCTCCTCGATGACGCCGGCTGCTTCGCTGCCCGGAATAAAAGGAAGCGAGGCGGCCTTGTAGGTGCCCTTGCGATAGTAGATCTCAATAAAGTTGACGCCGATTGCCTTGACGCGGATGAGCACCTGCCCGGGCCCGGGGCGAGGAATGGGCACCTCAGCCAGCTCAAGCACTTCCGGTCCGCCGGTGCGATGAATCTGAATGGCCTTCATAGGGGTAAGGATGGACCAGGAGGGGGCCTGAGAGCAAGGGATCAGGGGTCAGGGGTCAGGGGTCGGATCAGGGATCAGGAATCAGGGATCAGGGACTGAGGGACTGAGGGACTGGTCCCCGCTTCTATCGGCCTTTGCCGCGTTCCTTCTGCGCATCGCGGCCATCGGTTGGGGAGAGGCGTGCGAGACGCTCGATCCTGTAAGGCGTGTTCCGGTCAGAGAAGTGGTGATGAACCTGGAGCTCGCCCAGCAGCCCGATGGCCAGTAACTGAATGCCGGCCAGAATGAGCACGGAACCGAGGACAACGACCGGGCCGTGCATGGCGAACAGCTCCAGTTGCGGGTGGCGGATCTTGATAGCCAGCAGGGCGGCAGCGATGGCGCTGCCGCCCAGCAGACACAAGGCGCCGAAGCCGCCAAAAAAATGGAGCGGGCTGGTTACGTGCCGGAGAAGAAAGCGAATGGTCAACAAATCGAAGACGACGCGCAAAGTGCGCCCGAGGCCGTAGTGGCTGTGGCCGCGCTCGCGGTGGGCGTTTTGGATGGGAACTTCGCAGATGGAGGCGCCATAAAGGCTGGCGAGGGCAGGAATGAACCGGTGCATCTCGCCGTAAAGGGGAATGTCGCGGATGACTTCGCGGCGATAGGCCTTGAAAGTGGTGCCGAAATCGTGGATAGGCACGCCGCAGAGCCGGGCCATCATCCAGTTGGCGCAGCGGGAAGGAAGCTGCCGCAGAAGGAAGCTGTCGATGCGTTCCCGGCGCCATCCTGAGACGATGTCGTAACCCTCGTCAAGCTTTTCGAGGAAGGCGGGAATATCGTTCGGGTCGTGCTGCAGATCCCCATCCAAGGCCAGAATGAACTCGCCGGAGGCCTGGTCAAAACCGGCCGCCAGGGCCGATGTCTGGCCAAAGTTGCGGCGCAGCTTGACGATCAGGACGCGACTGTCGACGGAGGCAATCCCCTCCAGCAGATGGTAGGTGCGGTCTGTGGATCCGTCATCAACCAGCACCAGCTCAAACGAGTCGGCTGTCTGCTCCATCACCTGCTTGATTCTCGCGTACAGAACCGTTACGTTTTCCTCTTCGTTGTGAAAGGGCACAACCACCGAGTATTTCGTCATGATTCCTCCTCGAAGCCGGTCCATGGGCGGAGTTTCCGAATTTGCGGGGTTTCAGCGGTTTCCGCGCCTTTCAGATTTGCCTCTAACGAGTACCTGGGATCCCGGAAATCATGCCAGCGGTTGCCAGCCATTCGAGTCAGCAATTTTTGGACCGCTAAAGAAGTGGCCCTGTGAGCATAAACTGAGGCTCGATTGGGCATGGCCTGAGGGAAGAACCCGTCGGAAAGCGCTAACGATCGAGCTCGTCCAGCATTGCCTGCATCTCACTGGCTGCATGGCTGTTGCCTTCGCGCTCAGCGCATTGGATTCCACGCCTGAGCTGCTCCATGGCCTCAGGTCTGCGTGCTGCCGCGGCCAGGGTTTGAGCAGACATGAAATAGCCTGCGGTGTAGCTGGGGTTGGCGGTAAGCAGGGTTTGAAATTCGGCTAGCGCCGCTTCCGTTTCGCCGCGTCCGGCCAACTCCATGGCAACGCCGTATCGGGCGAAACTGTTGCCCGGATCCTCGGCCAAAATCTCGCGAAGTGCCTCGAGTTTATCCAAATCGGCCATCTCCTCGCGCCGCTGCGCCATGAGCCGGGGCGCCATTTGCGTAATGGCGGTGGAATTGCTGAAACTGGAGAAAGAGCCTCTGGCGTGATTCCCGGCCCGGTTTCATTGTACCGGGTGGGCATGCCAAAGGGAACGCCAGGGGCGATGCAAGGAGGAACGGCGGCGTGAGCGAAACTGAAAAACGTCCGGCAGAAAGAACTGTGGCCGACTCGCAATCGGAGATGACCGAAGTCATCATGCCAAACGACACGAACACGATGGGCACGCTGATGGGCGGACGCCTGACGCAACTCATCGACATCGCCGGCGGCATAGCGGCCTCGCGCCACTCGCGGAGCCATATCGTTACTGCGTCGATGGATCAAATCGACTTTATTGCTCCGGTTCATCTCGGCGACCAGCTCACGCTCAAATCAAGCGTGAACCGGGCCTTCGGAAGTTCGATGGAGGTGGGCGTGAAGGTCTGGGCCGGGCAGCCCCGGACGGGGGTGATTGAGCACGTAGCCAGCGCCTACCTGGTCGTCGTGGCCATGGACGAATACGGCCGGCTGAAGAAGGTGCCTCCGATCAAGCCGGTAAATCCCAACGAGGTTCGTCGCTTCGAGGATGCGCTGCGCCGTCGCGAGCACCGCGAGCGGGAGAGAGCGCGGCGCAAAGCGGCAAGACAGGTCATCCGAGATGAGGCTGCGGCGGCAGCGGCGCCCACACAGGGCGCACAAACCAAATAAAAAGAAGAAAAAGAAAAGGAGAAGAGGAGAAACTATGGCTCATTCGCATGCCGTGCCCTCGCAGACGGCTTTACCCGGCGTTTCGAAAATCATCGCAGTAGGTTCCGGCAAGGGCGGCGTGGGGAAAACCACTGTGGCCGTTAATTTGGCGGTCGCGCTGAGCACCATCGGGCACCGCGTGGGGTTGGTCGACACTGACGTCTATGGCCCCAACGTACCACTCATGATGGGCTCAAAAGAGCCGCCGCAGGTGGGACCGGGCAACATGATCGAACCCAATCTGACCCATGGCGTCAAGACCATCTCCATCGGCTATATTTCGCCGGGAGACAAGCCGCTGGTGATGCGTGGTCCGATGCTGCACCAGATTGTCCGCCAGTTCATGCAACAGGTGAACTGGGGCGAGCTCGACTACCTGATTGTCGATCTTCCGCCAGGGACGGGAGACGTGGTGCTCTCGCTCGTGCAGACTGTGCCGTTGACGGGCGCGGTGGTGGTTTCAACGCCCAGCGACGTGAGCCTGGAAGATGCGCGGAAGGCGCTGGAGATGTTCGCCCAGTTAAATGTGGAGGTGCTGGGAATCGTCGAGAACATGAGCTATTTCACCTGCCCCCATTGCCATAAGGAGATCGATATCTTTTCGCGCGGCGGGGCGGAACGGACGGCCAAGCGCTTCGATGTCCCCTTCCTGGGCTCGATTGAGCTGATCCCGGCGATTCGCGAGGGCGGTGACACGGGATTGCCGGTGGCGCTGGCCGGACCGAAGAGCCCGCAGGCGGCTGAGTTCTATGCTGTGGCGGAAAAGCTGATTGAACGCGCCAATGCCGTAGCCGGGGCCGGCGACATCATCGAAATCAGTTAGAGAATCTCCTCGATCAGTTAGAGCAGAAACCTCCGTGGTCTCCCACCCATCGCGCAAAAGGCCGCGCGATGGATGGGGTACGGTAGTTTTGTTCGGGTAGTCTTGTTCCAAAGGAGCTTCCGTGGTCTCCCACCCATCGCGCAAAAGACCGCGCGATGGATGGGGCACGGGTAGTTTTGTTCCAAAGGAGCTTCCGTGGTCTCCCACCCACCGCGCAAAAGACCGCGCGATGGATGGGGCACGGGTAGTTTGCGGCACGGTGGTTTTGCCGCTTACTACCTCCGGTCATGGTCTTCATCCCAGTGGCCTTCGGCCAAGACCCAGCCATCGCCGCGCCTCTCCCAGCGATGCGCAACCCAGTGTGCGCCCTCGTGCGGCGGTTTGGCCCAGTGGCCCTTCACCCATTTGTAGTGATGGCCGTCCCATCGGTGATAGCCATCGATCCAGACCCAACCCTCGTGCGGCGGACGGCCGCGCTCCTCGACGATGGGGGCGGGTGGCTCTACGCGGACCACAACCTGAGCTAGAGCGGCGACGGGCGCGAGAGTGAGCGCGAGCAGCAGTGAGAGCGCAATTTTTTTCACAGAACTTTTCCTCCTTGGTGAGTGTCTATCGCGCCGGAAGGAGCGCGAATCTTCTTATCATCAACACGCGATTGCGAATCTGGTTGCGTTTGGTTGGGACAGCGCAGCCCGGGTTGATTCTGAGGGTTCGATGCACGCTCTTTTTTTGAAGGTTGGATCGCGGGCGAGGCTTTTCTGTGGCGCGCGGGAGGCAACTCTTGGAGAGTCGGATTCGATGGCCCGGCCAGGGAATGACTTAACTTTGAAACGGCTGCCCTTGTTCTGCGACCGGCGGAATCCCCGGACTCCAGATTAGCAGCACGATGATTCCGACGCTGAAAAGAAGCTCAACAAGCCGCACACGCGCTCCTACAAAATGGAGAACGACGCCGAATAATACACAGGCTTCGATGCAGGCGAGGCTAAAAACATTTCCCGCCATCCAGAGGCTCAAAGGGTTAGATTTTGTTGTCTTGTTCGTGGACGCGCGCTTTGTAAGGCTGCCAAAGATCTGCTTTCCAAAGTACCCTACGACGCTGCACGCGAGAGCCAATATGGTGATGATGGATTCAAAAGCAGGATTCGCGGATTGATGCGACTGCGCAGGCACTTTGATGACCACAAAAATGAACATTAGAAAGGAGCACAAGAAGGCAAGCTTCACAATGCGCATCATGAACACCGGTGAGTTTTGGGCGGGTTCCATAGGCGGATCTCCTTACAATTCTTGGGCTCGAAAGAATGTTGCCAACCATTTTCTCACGCCTGCGACGCGGAATCGATTTCAGCTCGCGGCGGACGGTGACTGCTTCGGCGCGAAGACGTTGCCCATGCGCCGAATCTCGCCGCCGACGCTCGAGAGCTTTTCTTCGATGCGCTCGTAGCCGCGGTCCATGTGGTAGACGCGGTCGAGGATGGATTCGCCGTCGGCGACCAGAGCAGCCAGCACCAGCGAGGCCGAAGCGCGCAGGTCAGAGCACATGACGGCAGCGGCCGAGAGGCGCGAGGGACCACGCACGGTGGCCGCGTTGCCTTCGACGCGAATGTTGGCGCCCATGCGCACCAGCTCCTGCACGTGCATGAAACGGTTCTCGAAAATGTTTTCGCGAACGGTGCTCACGCCCTCGGCCTGGGTGGCCAGGGCCATGAACTGCGCCTGCATGTCAGTGGGGAAGCCGGGATACTCCTCGGTGGAGATGTCGGCGGCGCGCAGGCGGCCGTTGCCGCATACGCGCACGGATTCGGGGCCCAGCACTTCCACGCGCGCGCCGGCTTCGCGCAGCTTGGCGATGACCGCGCCCAGATGCGCGGGGTTGCAGTTGGAGACGGTCAGGTCGCCGCCGGTGATGGCGCCGGCGATGAGGAATGTTCCTGCTTCAATGCGGTCGGGGTTGATGCGGTAGCGCGCCCCGTGGAGGCTGGTGACGCCTTGCACGCGAATGGTGGAGGCGCCGGCGCCTTCGATCTCGGCGCCCATGGCGGTGAGCAGCGCGGCCAAATCGGCGACCTCCGGCTCGCGGGCGCAGTTTTCCATCAGCGTTTCGCCCTCGGCCAGGACGGCAGCCATGAGCAGATCTTCGGTGCCGGTGACGGTGATCTTATCGAAGACGATGTGCGCGCCGCGCAGGCGCCCGATGCGTGAATCGACGCGGGCTTCGAGATACCCGTGCTCCTGAACCATGGTGGCGCCCATCATCTCGAGACCCTTGATGTGCAGATCGATGGGCCGGGCGCCGATGGCGCATCCGCCGGGCATGGCCACGCGCGCAAGGCCCGCGCGCGCTACCAGCGGCCCCAGCACCAGGGAGCTGGCGCGCATGGTCTTGACGATTTCATAGCGGGCAACCGGATCGGAGAGCGAGCGGCAACTGATGGTGACGTGGCTGCGCCCGTCGCTGTCTCGTAAGTCGACTGCCGCACCCATCGACTGGAGCAGCCGACGCTCGGTTTCGATGTCGCGCACGTGGGGGATGTTCTCGAGCGTGATCTCGTCTTCGGTGAGAATGGCCGCGGCCATCAGGGGCAGCGCGGAGTTCTTGGCGCCCGAAACGCGGATGGTACCCACCAGCGGATTGCCGCCGCGAATGATGAACTTATCCATAAAGACAGCTTTCAGCTCTCAACTCTCAGCTTTCAGCTTGCTCTTCTGAATGGCGCGCCGCTACCGAAGGAAAGCGGGCACACCTGCTGGAAGCGATGAACTCGTAGTCCAGTTTAAATGCGGGGCGGGGTTTCTCGCCCTAAACGCAAAAAAGCCGCGTTTAGGATGGGGCAACCGCTCAGACTGTGGGTGTGATTCGTGGTCTCCCACCCTAGCCGCAAAAACAAAGACGCGGCGAGGCTCCACCCCATGGACGAGGACCTGTCCATGGGGACCCCGGGGCGGGGCACCCCGACCGAGTGGCGAACGGGTGGCGGATTAGCAAGTTAGCGTCCACTACGCGGACATTGGCAAGTTAGCAAGTTGGCGGGTCAGAGAGCATCTTTCGGCAATCTCCGGGGGTCGGCCCTGGCACGAGCGGTCTATGCGGCCAGTCTAGTTGCCGGATTGGCCGGCTGGAACCAGATCGAGAGGCTCGGTAAGCGAGAAGACCAGCACCGTGCCGCTCTCGAGGGTGGCCTGCGGATGGCTGACCAGCAGATGCACGGTAATGACGCCGGCGCCCACAAGGCCCCCGGCAAGCGCGCCGGGACCGCCCGCCAGAGCCGCTCCGGTAACAACACCCGCGCCCGTGGCGGCGCCGTACTCGATGCTGTCCTTTTTGAGTTGCGAGCCGGGCGAGACGGTGCCCTCGTTGTTGAGGCGGGTTCTGGCGCCTGGAGTCGCCGACACCTGAGCATAGAGTTTGTAGCGCGAGCCGTCGGGCAGGATGACCGTTTCGGGTTGCAGGCGCATGGATCCGTGGCCGCCCAGGTGGCCGCTGGAAACCTCGCTCAGAGTTCCGTCAATTTCCGAACCAGCCGGTATCAGCACCTTGCCGTCCTGAATCACATCGGAGGCAACCTGGGTGCGGAACTTGTCGCCCTTTCCGTTTTCAACTGTCGACAGCCGATCCAGGAGACGCGTGCGGATGATGGTACCCTCGCCCAGTTCTCCGGGGCGGGGCGACGCCGGATGAACGATGTCGCCGTCAGGATCGGAGGAACGGGAATTCAAGGCCGGAGGGGTGTCGGGCGCTACCTGAACAATGCCGTCGTCGGTGCCGTCGGCTGCGCCGGAGAGCGGCTCTGTCGCAGAAGACGGTTCAATGGCCGTGGGTTCGGATGGGGAGGGTTTGACGCCGGACGGCTGCGCGATTGGCGTTGCTGCCGGATGAGCAGCCGAGGGCTTGGGCGCCTGCGTTTCAGACGCCTGCGCCTCAGGCGCCTGCGGAGTCATGGTCTCGATCATGGTATCCGGAGGAGGATTTGAAGTTCCCTCATAGGGATTGGACTGGCCCGCCTGCTGAGCCGGCAATGCCGCTGCCGCGGTCAGCAGGATGCATGCAAAAACGGTCCGGTTCATTCCTGGCCTCCTTCGAGAGCAAAATATTCCCTGCGAACTTGAACCCCAAGTCATGCTCCGAGTTGCGCTCACGGTGGTGCGGAAGCGCCGCATGGAGCTACGCATCCAAGATGAGCGTAGCGCGAAGCAGGACGGGCCGGCGGGCAGGGGCCTTTCAGAGTGCCTTTGCAGACAAGAATCAAAAAAGGCACCTGTCCCAGATGAGGAATGCGCCGGGAAGGCAAGAAGTTGCGGACCTACGAGCTTGCGGAGCCGGATTTGCTAGAATCCATAGGGATTCGTCAGAAAATTGCAAGGCGGGCGGAGAGTGGACGTGCAGGAGTTTCTGAATACCATTCAGGGCGCCGATGGAGAATCGATCGCCGTTGATCGCCGCCCTCAACTTGACGACAGGCTGATGCACCGGATTGTGAGGAGCAATATGACCGAGATTGTTGCCATTCGTGCCCGTGAGGTTCTGGATTCGCGCGGAAACCCGACCGTGGAAGCAGATGTGATTTTGGAGAGCGGCGCGATGGGCCGCGCCATTGTGCCTTCGGGCGCCTCCACGGGCGAGCATGAGGCCGTGGAACTCCGCGACGGCGACAAGAGCCACTATATGGGCAAGGGCGTGCTGCAGGCAGTGGCCAACGTGGAGAGCGTGATTGCTCCGGAGGTGGAAGGCATAGATGCCGCAAACCAGAGGCTGCTGGACCAGACGATGGTCGCGCTCGACGGCACGGTCAACAAGGGCAAGCTTGGAGCGAATGCCATTCTGGCCGTCTCCATGGCCGCGGCGCGCGCAGTAGCGAATACGCTCGAGATTCCGCTCTACCGTTACCTGGGCGGAATCAATGCGAGCATTCTGCCCACGCCTATGCTGAATGTGCTCAACGGCGGCGCGCACGCCGACTCCAACGTGGACTTCCAGGAGTTCATGATCGTGCCCGTAGGCGCAGAGCGTTTCAGCGAGGCGCTGCGCTGGTCGGCCGAGACTTTCCACACGCTCAAGGGGGTGCTCAAGAAAAATGGCTATAACACCGCCGTGGGCGACGAGGGCGGCTTCGCTCCCTCGCTTAAATCCAACCATGAAGCGGTGGAGCTGATTCTCGAAGCGATCGAGCAGGCCGGCTACAAGCCCGGCGAGCAGATCGCGATCGCGCTCGATCCGGCCGCCAGCGAGTTCTACGACAAGGAAAAGAACAAGTATGTCTTCAAAAAGAGCGACCAGCGCGAGATGACCAGCGCGGAGATGGTGAGCTACTGGGACAACTGGGCGCGCCAGTACCCGATCGTCTCCATTGAGGACGGCCTTGCCGAGGATGACTGGGAGGGCTGGCGGTTGATGACCGACAAACTGGGCGGCAAGATCCAGCTTGTGGGCGACGACATCTTCGTGACCAACGTGAAACGCTTGCAGCGCGGCATCGAAGAGGGCGTTGCCAACTCGATTCTGATCAAGGTGAACCAGATCGGCACGGTCACCGAGACTCTCGAAGCCATCGATCTGGGACGCCGCTACGGCTATACATCCGTCATCTCGCACCGCTCGGGCGAAACCGAGGATACATTCATCGCCGATCTCGCCGTGGCCACGGGCGCAGGCCAGATCAAGACCGGCTCCTGCTCGCGGACCGACCGAATCGCGAAGTACAACCAACTGCTGCGCATCGAGGAAGAGTTGGGTTCGGGCGCGGTGTATCTGGGACTGGAAAGCCTGAACTACACCGACTGAGCGCGGGTGGCGGCTGATCCCGATCCTGGACGCTCGAAAGGCTTGTGCTCCAGGTTTCGCTCTTGAGGCCTGGGGCACAGCTATCGATGGAGCGCCGTCCCTACGGGACTCCGGATAAATTGCCGGTTATTCCGACCCCACGCTGAAGCGCGGGGCTAACTACCATTGCGCCTACGGCGCGACGAAGTGCTTCCCTCCCAGGAGGCGACTCAGCGCTTCTTGCGATAAGCGGGGTACTTTTCCCAGATCGGCTCAGCGGTCTCAAAGTAAGAAGGCCCGGGCTGCGGGAAGTAGGTTCCGTAGAGTAGTTTTTCGGCGCGGCTCATCCACCAGCCCGCCTTTTTCTTTTTTGTCGCCAGAAATGCAGCAAAGCGATGCAGTGCGGTGCGCGGCTTGGTCCAGGGACAGGCGGCAACGCAGAGGCCGCAGTCGGTACCGGTTTCATTCCACACTCTGAAGCAGGCCTGGGGATTGATGCACCATTTCCGGACGCCGCGCAGGGTTCGCGGAGATCCGTGCGAGATTGCGCCGCTCGGGCAGCGCTCGGCGCAAATCCTGCAATCTTTGCAGAATTCCTCCACGCCAATGTCCACAGGCGGATCGTGCGCGAGAGGCAGGGCTGTAGTGACCGTTGCCAGCTTGATGCAACTGCCGAATTCTCTGGTCATCATGATGCCGTGGCGGCCAAGTTCGCCCATGCCGGCGTCAATGGCGACGGGCACGCAGAGCACCTGGTAGTTGCTCACGACGTGAGCGCGGGCGGAATAGCCGAGCGAACGAATGTAGGCGGCGAGGATGGTGGCGATGGTCGCCAGCTTGTTGTAGGCACCCATGACCTCCGTGGTCATGGCCAGCACGGGTCCGGCTTTGTGGATTCCCGAATCGAGCCCGACGGCGATGCTGATGGCGTGGCGGTGATGGAGGGTGATGGGCGCTCCGTGCTTGCGGGCCGGGTCGTTCCAGGTTTTGCCGATTTGGGTGTAGATGAAGGCCGGATTGAGCGGCCCGGTGCGAACGAGATCCGCGCCGAGGTGGCGTGCAAAGCCTTTCAGCTTCTCGGAGGCCCGCTCCGGGGTCAGTTCGAATTTGTGCTCGGCGACGGGGCCGTCAACCATATCTTCCATGCCACGGCGGGCGACAGACATGACTTCGGCGCCGAGGAAGAGGCCGTCGAGGGGATGGCCGACGTGCTGCTTCGAGATCTCCCGCGTTTTCCCGTCCACGCTCTCCCATTCGGGATGGCGAGCGTAGAACTCGGCGTATTCGGGCGTGCCCGGCTCCAGCGTGTTGCGCGACTGGACGTTCTCGCGCTCGTCAAAGCGTTCCATTTCTCCGGTGATTTTGTAGCGAGGCTTGGTGAGCATCTGGGGCCCCTGGTGAATCTGGATGATGATGCCGCAATCATAGGCGTTTCGGAGCGTTGCCGCAAAGGATCAGGGCGGCACCCTGAGAGAAGGCCTCAAATTAAAAGAGTTCTTCCCCGCCTGTCAGGTCAGCAGCGCGGAGCTCGCTTCCGCATCCTGCGCTGCGCTCACAATACTCAGGGTGTCGGTCTGCACCTTTTCCCATTCCCGCAGAATGAAGCCGTGCTGCTCAAAGAAGGCGCGAATCTGCTGCGCGCTCCAGCCCAGGATCTCCTCGGTAATCGGCACCAGGATGCTGAGCGCATCCTCGCTGAGTACCGAGCGCTTGGCGATTTGCGCCAGGTAGCGGTTTTCTGAAACCGCGATGGTGAGCCCGTCGAGCCGGTTCACGTGCAGCATCACGTGCACGTCAGAGCTGCCGTCGCCCACGTAGACCAGGTGATTGTGCCCAACCGGCGCCTGCTCACGGAGACGGTCGAGAATGGCGACTTTCCCGTACCCGGCGTGCAGCGAGGAAACGCCCACTATGCGCTGCTCTTTATCGAAGGCGAGCTGGCTTGCGAAGATGTGATCAGCAGGAACGATGCCGTCGAGCGCCGACTCCACGATCTCCTGCGGTGCGGCAGAGACCACATAAAACGAGAAGCGGCAACCGCCAATGTTCTCGAGCAGTTTGTAAAGAAGCTGAATGTGCTTTTTGAGCCGCACCTTTTTGCCGGCTTCGCGCAGATGCCGCTTGCGCACATCTTTGAACGCCGGCTCGTGCAGCAGCAGGTAGGCGAGTTCTCCACCTTGTTGCACAAGATGCGTGTCCGCCAGCTTGCGCACGTATTCATGAAAACCCGAAATTCCCAGCATTTCCGCGAGCACCAGACCGGAATCGTTGAAGCTGAGCGTCTGGTCGAAATCGCTGAGAAGCAAAAACTCTTTCTTCGACGAGTTGTTGATGGCCGTCGATGTGTGGTTGTTCGCCATCGTGTTGTTGTTGATCGTCGTGTTGTTGTTCATCGAGAGCCCCCCTTTTGCCTGGGTTCTGAGTGTCCATTTTCTCATGCATCGCGTAAGGATTCCGGGGGTCCATCGGGCGGAGCGGGATTTTAACATAAGAGCCGTGAGAGGCGGCTTTTTGTTGAAGAGAAAGCCACTTAAGGCGGCCTTCCCATTTGAGCGCGGCGCTTCGAATGCCCGGACAATGGGCGTTGTGGACTCCCACCCTTTCCGCGGAGAACGCAGAAAGGATGGGGCACGGAGCTGTTGAGAGGACTACGGCTTCCCGCCCATCTCACAAAAACGTGAGATGGACGGAGCAGAGGGAGCATGGTGGTCTCCCAGGTCTCTATGGAGACCTGGGGCACCCAGTTGTAGTGGTGATGCCGGCCGAAAAAGTGCAGGCTAGCCCTGCTTGGCCAGCCAGGCGGTGACGGCGGCGGCGGCGCGGCGGCCCTCGTTAATGGCGTGGACGACCAGTGATTGTCCGCGGCGCATGTCGCCGGCCGAGAAGACGCCATCGACCGAGGTCTTGTATTCCGTTGCGGCGACGTTGCTGCGGCCGTCGAGCTCAAGACCCAGCTCTTCGATCATGCCGTTGCGCACTGGGCCGAGGAAGCCCATGGCGATGAGAACGAGATCGACGTCGAGGGTGAACTCGGTGCCGGCGACGGCTTCGAACTTCGGGGGAGGGCCGACACGGACGGCGTGGACGCGGCGGACATTGCCTTCGTCGTCGCCGGTGAACTTGAGGCTGTTGATTGCCCAGTCGCGGATGCCGCCTTCCTCGTGCGCGCTTTCGATGCGCAGTTGCAGGGGCCAGAGAGGCCAGGGAGTCGAAGGAGAGCGGTCATCGGGTGGCTTGGGCAGGATTTCAAACTGGTGGACGCTCTGCGCTCCCTGGCGCAGGCTGGTGCCGAGGCAGTCAGCGCCAGTGTCGCCGCCGCCAATGATGAGCACGCGCTTGCCGGTGGCGAGAATGGCGGTCTCAGGATCGACGATGTCGCCCTCGCAGCGGCGATTCTGCTGGGGCAGAAACTCCATGGCGTAATGAATGCCCTTGAGCTCGCGGCCGGGAATTTTCAGGTCGCGGGGCTGCTCGGAGCCGCCGCAGAGCAGGATGGCGTCAAAGCGGTCGCGCAGAGACTTGACGCCGACGTTGACGCCGACGTGGGCGTTGATCTCGAATTCGACGCCTTCGGCGCGCATCTGTTCGAGGCGGCGGTCGATGACGTACTTTTCGAGCTTGAAATTCGGGATGCCGTAGCGAAGAAGGCCGCCTAGGCGGTCGCTTTTCTCATACACGGTGACGGAATGGCCGGCGCGGCGAAGCTGCTGCGCGGCGGCCAGCCCGGCGGGACCTGAGCCGATGACGGCGACAAGCCTGCCGGTGGCCTGCTCGGGCGGCTCGGGGCGAATCCAGCCCTCGTCCCAGGCGCGCTCCACGATGGACTTTTCAATGAGCTTGATGGAGACAGCCGGCTGGTTGATGCCCAGCACGCAGGCGGCTTCGCAGGGAGCCGGACAGATGCGGCCCGTGAACTCAGGAAAGTTGTTGGTGGAGTGCAGGCGGCGAATGGCCACTTCCCAGCGATTGTTGTAGACCAGGTCGTTCCAGTCGGGGATGAGGTTGTTGACCGGGCAGCCGCTGTGGCAGAAGGGCACGCCGCAGTCCATGCAGCGCGCGCCCTGCTCGCGCTGCTTCTCCACAGGGAAGGGCTGGTAGATTTCGAGCCAGTCGGTGACGCGCTCCTGAACGTCGCGGCGGGAGGGCTGTTCGCGCTTAATTTCGAGAAAACCGGTAACCTTACCCATTGTTCACCTCGGTTTCAACCGTCACCAGAGGCGACGTGGATTGGGGCGAGACGTACACGGTGTCGACCCGGGGAATGCCCAGGACGCGCTTGTACTCGTGCGGGAAGACCTTGACGAAGCAGGGCTGAGCTTCAGCCCAATGCTCAAGTATCCATGCGGCGCGGGGGCTTCCGGTCAAGTCGCGATGGCGCTCGAGCAGGTCTTTGATTTTTTCGATGTCGGCGGGCAGGGCGAGGGGCTCAAGATCGACGCTGGCGCGGTTGCAGCGTCGCGTTGAGAAGTCGCCCTGGTCGTCGTAGACAAAGGCGAAGCCGCCGCTCATGCCGGCGGCGAAGTTGCGGCCGGTTTTGCCGATGACAACGACCAGACCGTTGGTCATGTACTCGCAGCCGTGGTCGCCCACGCCCTCGACGACGGCAACGGAGCCGGAGTTGCGGACGGCAAAGCGCTCGCCGGCGATGCCGTTGAGGAAAACTTCGCCGCTGGTGGCGCCGTAAAGGACGACGTTGCCCACGAGAATCGATTCCTCGGGCAGGAAGCTGGAGGTCTTGGGCGGGTAGGCGATGATGCGGCCGCCAGAGAGGCCCTTGCCGAGGTAGTCGTTGGAATCGCCTTCGAGCTCGAGCGTCATGCCTTTGGGAACAAAGGCGCCAAAGCTCTGGCCCGCGGAGCCGTGGAACTTGAAGTGAATCGTTTCGTCGGGCAGGCCGGCGCTTCCGTAACGGCGGGCGATCTCACCACCCAGCATGGTGCCGACCGTGCGGTGAACGTTGCGGATGGCGAAGGTGGCCGAGACCGGCGTCTGGTGGTCAAGGGCGGGCGCGGCCCTGGCGATCAGGGTATGATCGAGAGCCTTGTCGAGGCCGTGATCCTGGGCCTGCATCTTGCGGCGCGCCACGCGGGCAGGCAGCGGAGGCGAATAGAGGATCGAGGTGAGATCGATGCCTTTGGCCTTCCAGTGGGCGTCGGCAACGGAAGCCTCGATCTTGTCCACGCGGCCCACCATCTCGTCGACGGTGCGGAAGCCGAGCTTCGCCATCAGCTCGCGCATCTGCTCGGCCACGAAGAAGAAGAAATTGACGAGGTGCTCCGGGGCGCCGGCAAAGCGGGCGCGCAGAACCGGGTCCTGAGTGGCGATTCCCACAGCGCAGGTGTTCAGGTGGCACTTGCGCATCATGATGCAGCCCATGGCAACCAGGGGCATGGTGGAGAAGCCGTACTCCTCTGCGCCGAGCAGAGCCGCAATCACAACGTCGCGGCCGGTCTGGAGCTTGCCGTCGGTCTGCACGCGGATGCGGCTGCGCAGATCGTTGAGCAGAAGCACCTGCTGGGTTTCGGCCAGACCCAGTTCCCAGGGCAGGCCGGCGTGCTTGATGGAGCTGAGCGGCGAGGCGCCGGTGCCGCCGTTGTCGCCGGAGATGAGCACCGTATCGGCGTGGGCCTTGGAGACACCCGCGGCGACGGTTCCGACGCCGACCTCGGAGACGAGCTTGACGGCGATGCGGGCGCGCGGATTGGCGTTCTTGAGGTCGTGAATGAGCTGGGCCAGATCCTCGATGGAGTAAATGTCGTGGTGCGGCGGAGGCGAGATGAGGCCGACGCCGGGGATGGAATGGCGGGTCCTGGCGATGATCTCATCGACCTTGTGGCCGGGGAGCTGTCCGCCCTCGCCGGGCTTTGCGCCCTGGGCCATTTTGATCTGCAATTCGTCGGCGTTGACCAGGTAGTTGGTGGTCACGCCAAAGCGTCCGCTGGCCACCTGCTTGACGGCCGAGCGGCGCAGGTCGCCGTTGGGATCGGGCTTGAAGCGCTCTTCGTCCTCGCCGCCTTCGCCGGTGTTGGACATGCCGCCCAGGCGGTTCATGGCAATGGCCATGGTTTCGTGCGCTTCTTTGCTGATGGAGCCGAAGCTCATGGCGCCGGTGGTGAAGCGCTTGACGATCTCCTTGGCCGGCTCGACTTGCTCGATGGGCAGAGGCTTGTCAGAAAATTTCAGCCGGAAGAGCCCGCGCAGATTGCAGAGGGTGCGGTTCTCGGCGTCGATGAGGTCGGCGTATTCCTTGTAGGTGGCGTAGCTGCCCTGGCGCACGGCGTGCTGGAGCTTGCTGATGGTGCCGGGATTAAGGAGGTGGTATTCGCCGTCTTCGCGGTACTGGTACTGGCCGCCCACGATGAGGTCGGTTTCAGAATCGGTGAGGGGCTGGAAGGCGTAGGTGTGCTTTAACTGCGCCTCGCGGGCCAGCACGTCAAGGCCGACGCCCTCAACGCGCGAAGCGGTGCCGGCGAAGTAGGAGTCAACCAGCGACTTGTTCAGGCCGACTGCCTCGAAGACCTGCGCGCCGCGATAGCTTTGCAGGGTGGAGATGCCCATCTTCGAGAAGGTTTTGAGCAGGCCCTTGTTGATGGCCTTGATGAAGTTGTACTCGGCTTGATCGGCGGAGACGTCATCGGGCAGCAGGCCGCGGCGCTTGAGATCGTGAAGAGTCTCGATGGCCAGATAGGGATTGATGGCGCTGGCGCCGTAACCGATCAACAGCGCGAAGTGCATGACCTCGCGAGGCTCGCCGCTTTCGATAATGAGAGCGACCTGGGTTCGGGTCTCATCGCGGACAAGCCGGTTGTGCACCGCGGCCAGAGCCAGCAGGCTGGGGATGGGCGCATAAGTGGCGTCGACGCCGCGATCGGAGAGGATGAGCAGCGTGTAACCGCTGTTGACCGCGTGGGCGGCACGGTTGCTCAGGTCTTCAAGGGCGTGCCTGAGGCCGCGCTCGCCGTCTTCGGCGCGGAAGAGAGCCGGCAACGTTGTGGCCAGCAGGTCGCCTGAGGAGACGCGGCGCAGCTTTTCGAGATCGCGGTTCGAAAGAATCGGATGAGGCAGCTTGAGGGTGTGGCAGTTCTCCGGCTTCTCCTCGAGGATGTTGCGCTCGGTGCCGATGTAGCTGATGAGCGACATCACCAGCTCTTCGCGAATGGGGTCGATGGGCGGATTGGTGACCTGCGCGAAAAGCTGCTTGAAATAGTTGAAGAGCGGCTGAGGACGGTCGGAAAGGCAGGCCAGGGGCACGTCATTGCCCATGGAGCCAATCGGCTCTTCTCCCTTGGCGCCCATAGGAGCAAGCAGAATGCGCAGATCCTCTTCGCTGTAGCCGGAGGCGCGCTGGCGCCGGAGGAGTGTTTCGGGATTTGAGGCGATGGTGCGCGAAGGCTCGGGCAGCATCGCCATCGTGACCTGCTGCGTCTTAAGCCATTCGCCGTAGGGCTGGCGGCCGGCAAGCTGCTTCTTGATCTCGGCGTCGGAGATGATGCGCTGCTGGACGGTATCCACCAGGAACATGCGGCCGGGCTGCAGCCGGCCTTTCTTGAGGATGTCCTCGGGCGGGACCTCGATCACGCCGGCCTCGGAGGCGAGCACGACCAGATCGTCCTTTGTGACGATGTAGCGTCCCGGGCGCAGACCGTTGCGGTCCAGCGTGGCGCCGATCACACGGCCGTCGCTGAAGGTGATGGCTGCCGGGCCGTCCCAGGGCTCCATCAGGGAGGCGTGGAACTCGTAAAAGGCGCGCTTGTCCTCGTCCATGTCGGGGTTGCCGGCCCAGGCCTCGGGGATGAGCATGGCCATGACATGAGGCAGGCTGCGGCCCGACTGGAAGAGGAACTCGACGGCGTTGTCGATGGAGGCCGAGTCGCTGCCGCCGGGGACGATGACCGGGAAAAGGTCCTTGATCTTGCCGTCGTAGAGCGTGCTGTTGACGACCGACTGGCGGGCGCTCATCCAGGAGATGTTGCCGCGGATGGTGTTGATTTCGCCATTGTGGGCGACGTAACGATAGGGGTGGGCAAGCTTCCAACTGGGGAAGGTGTTGGTGGAAAAGCGCTGGTGGATAAGAGCCAGGGCGCTGGTGACCAGCGGATTGGCCAGCTCGAAGTAGAATTTTTCGATCTGCGGAGCCAGCATCAGGCCCTTGTAAATGATGGTGCGGCAGGAGCAGGAGGGGACGTAGAAGGTCTCCCTGTCATCAATCTCAGAGGCTGCGATCTCGTTTTCCGTGCGGCGGCGGAGGCGGTAGAGGAGGCGTTCGAAGGCGTCCTCATCGAGACCTTCGGGACGGCCGAGAAAGAGTTGCTCGATGTAGGGCTGGCTGTTGCGGGCTTCGCGGCCGATGGCGTCGCCATTGACCGGTGTGTCGCGCCAGCCGAGCAGGGCGCAGCCCTCCTCCTGGGCGATGCGCTCGAAGACGCCCTCGCACTGCAGGCGGCTGTGCCTTTCCACCGGAAGAAAGCACATGGCCACGCCGTAAGAGCCGGGCTCGGGTAGGCGAATGCCGATCTCCTGGCACTCCGCGAGGAAGAAATCGTGGGGAATCTGGATGAGAATGCCGGCGCCATCGCCGGTCTGGGGGTCGCAACCCGCGGCGCCGCGGTGCGTGAGGTTGATGAGGACTTCGAGGCCCTTGCGAATAATCTCGTGGCTTTTTTCGCCGCGGATGTTGGCCACAAACCCCATGCCGCACGCATCATGCTCATTGCGCGGGTGATAGAGGCCTTGAGGACCGGGAATCTGAGGACGAGAGTGAGAGGTTCCCATGGCTGCCTTTTCCGTGTGGGATGAAGGAGAATGCGAGACCTGCAGCGGCCCGAATACACTTCTACGGCGCAATTTTGGAGGAAAAAATTACCCCGCAAATCGATCAGAAGATAAGCCCGGCCAGGTCTGGCCGCATCCGTGATAGTACTTACCTTTAACTATAACGGAAATGCGGTTTTTTTGCAGGGTTTCAAGACGGAAGAGGCGCGAGGGCACATGCAATGCGCCCTGTTTTGTTTGAGATAGTTCTGCGCCCGCCGGCATGTCCGAGCCTCATTCTTTTTGAGGGAGCCGCCGACGTTAGTGGGTCGGTTTGATCGTAAATTCCCTCAGGGGCTAAAGCCCAGCGTGTTTTTGAAGCCTTTACGTACGGGCTGAACAGCTTGCGGAAAAAGACCGGAGGATGGGCGAATGTGATGAAGGGGGAAGAAGCAGGGGCTAAAGCCCTATTGATTTTGCGCTACTTGCGGCCCGGCTAAAGCCGTGCCCTTGTTACAAAGCCCCTTCGATTGAGTTTCTCCGCAGCCTGTGAAGCCCGTACCCTTCAGGCCCGTGCCCTTCAACAAGCCCGTATCCTTCAAACTGACCCATCACCCCGCCGACGCCACCGTTGCTGCGGGTGGTATACTCACTCGGGTGCGTCGCTTAGGGCGCTATTTTTCCTTCCGCCGAGGTTTCCATGTCCGGCCATTCCAAGTGGGCCACAATCAAGCACAAGAAGGGCGCGCTGGATGCAAAGCGCGGCAAGATTTTCACCCGCCTCCTCAAGGAGATTGCTGTCGCCGCAAAGGGCGGGGGCAATCCTGACACCAACGCCCGGCTTCGCACCGCCGTGGCCGCCGCCAAGGCCGAGAACATGCCGCAGGAAAACATCAAGCGGGCGATTCAGCGCGGCACCGGCGAGCTGGAAGGCGTCAACTATGAGGAGATTTCGTTCGAGGGCTACGGCCCGGGCGGGGTCGCGATCATCGTGGACGTGCTCACGGACAACCGCAACCGCGCAGTGAGCGAGATCCGGCACAGTTTCACGAAGAACGGCGGCAACCTTGGCGAAAGCGGCTCGGTGAGGTTCATGTTCTCGAAGAAGGGGCTGATCGCGGTGGAGAAGTCGGCTGCCACGGAAGAGAAGCTGATGGAGATCGTGCTGGAGCACGGCGGCGAAGACCTGAGCGACGAGGGCGACACCTGGGAGATCATCACCGAGCCGAGCGCCTACGAGGCTGTGTCCGAGGCCGTCAAAGCAGCGAAAATTCCGACGGTGATGAGTTCGGTGACGATGGTGGCCTCGACCTACACCAAGCTGGAAGGTACGGCGGCGAATCAGATGATCCGGCTGCTGGAGGTGATGGAAGATCTCGACGATGTGCAGAACGTCTACTCGAACTTCGACATGGACGCGGAACAGATGGAGCATGCGGCCGGTTGAGCGAGGAAAAGCAGAGAGGAAGAAGGGCCGCCCGAATGTGGCGGTCTTTTTTTGGGAACAGGGACTGAGGGACTAGGGACTAGGGACTAGGGAAGGGGAGAGCTTGAGGCGATTGAAGAGCGTTTTGGTGGCGGCTGGCGTGTTGGGAATGATAATGGCGGCAACGGCCGGCGCGGCGGCTCCGGCGAGCGAAGAAACAAGCGGAGACGATGCGGCCGCGAGTCCGGTGGCGCATGTGCGCCAGGCGATGAGCTGGGAGTATGGACCCTTCATCAACTGGGGGTCGGGCGTGGGCAACCGTTCCAGCTACAAATTTCTGTGGGGCGGATTTGAGCTGGGGAAAGTTGTGACTCCGGTTTTGCACGCAGGATTGCTCAGCGGGCAGTTTCAGCTTGCCGGCAACGTGATGCCGCTGTGGCAGGCTTATACGCCGGCGCCTCATTTGCAGGAATACACCTGCGTCACTCTCAACGGCCAGCCGGTGGCTTGCGATCTTCCCACCGGGGGCGGCACGTTTCGGGGGGTAAGCCTGACGCCCGTGATCTTCCGGTGGAATTTCCTTGCAAAGTCGCGGCGGGTTCAGCCCTGGTTCCAGGGAGCGGGCGGACTGATCTACACGACACACGAATTTCCGCCCAACGTCCGGAGCAACCCTGCGCTGGGGATCGACGGCTCGACCTGCGTATGGAATTTTTCTCCCCAGGGAGGGATCGGGATTCATTACTTCACAGACGCTAAACACTCTATCGACGCGGCTCTGAATGCGGTTCATATCTCGTCGGCGTCGCTGGGCGATCACAATCCCGGTGTGAATGCAAGCCTGCAGGTCCAGGTGGGATACACCTTCTGGAGATGAGGGACCAGGGGCTGAGGGACTAGGGACTAGGGAATAGGGAATAGGGAATAGGGACTGTCCCCCAGGAGGCTTCAGTGGCTTTCCCCTTCGCGCAAACGGACGCGCGATGGATGGGGCACGGACAGGTGGGAACCACCTTGTGGAGATGAAGGCGGCGGGGGTCAACCGGACCTGAGCCGGAGAATCGAGAGGCGATGCCGGGAGCGGTTGTCGAGTGCGTGCCCAACTTTTCAGAGGGCGTGGATGCCGGGCGCGTGGAGGCGATTGTGGCCGCCATGCGTACTGAAGGCGTACGGCTGCTGGACTGGTCGATGGACGCGGATTACAACCGTTCCGTGGTGACTATGGCCGGAGAACCGGGGGCGGTTGTGGAAGCGGCGCTCAAGGGAGTGGGCAAGGCCGTGGAACTGATCGATCTGACGCGGCAGCAGGGCGCGCATCCGCGCATTGGGGCGGCCGACGTGATTCCCTTTGTGCCGGTTTCGGGAATCCGCCTGGAGCAGTGCGCGATGCTAGCCCGGCAGGCAGGGCTGGAAATATGGCGGCGATACGGCATTCCCGTGTTTTTTTACGAAGCGGCGGCGGCACGGCCGGACCGGGCGAACCTCGAGGATGTGCGCCGCGGCCAGTTTGAGGGGTTGCGGGAAGCGGCCGGACATGACCCCTCTCGGCAGCCTGATCTGGGCGGACCGGGACTGCACCCCACGGCGGGCGCCTGCGCGGTGGGCGCGCGCAAGTTCCTGGTGACCTATCACATCAGTTTTCATTCGGCCGATGTGGCTTTGACGCGGGCTATGGCGCGCGAAATCCGGGCCGTTTTCGGCGGTTTGAAGGGCGTGAAAGCGATGGGCGCGCTGGCGCACGGGCGCGCGCAACTGGCAATGAATATCACGGACTTTGAGGCGACGCCGATTTCGCAGGTATATGGCGCGGTGGGCGAACTGGCGCGCAAGCATAAGGTCGCTATCGCCTCAAGCGAAGTGCTAGGACTGCTTCCCGAGGCGGCGTGCGAGCGGGAGAGCGAGTGGATGCGTCAGTTAAGTGGATTCGATGCAGACGCCAAGATTCTGGAGCGCCGCCTCGAGGCTCCTCTCGACTGGCCAGAGGGGCCGCGCGAGAACTTTCGCAAGCGGTAGGCGTCTTAGAATGAAGGAGTGGAGCCTAACCGGCCTGAATGCGCGGACCAGGATCGCCCGAGAGGACCGCGTAGGAGCTGTACTGAGGATCCACCGAACTGGAAATGCGGAGGAAAAAGCCGGTGAAAGCACGGAAAGTACTATCGATCGCGTCGATTCTGCTTGTGACGGCGTGTTTGCTGGGGACGGCCTGCCTGTCCCATGCGGCTCAGCTGTCCACGGATGCCCGCTCGTCGGTGCCGCGCGAGGTGCAGCAACTGATCGTGATCGATTACCGGGCTATGCAGAACTCGACAGCCGCGATGGAGCTGCGCGACCGAGTGATGCCCCCGGAACTGAAGCAACTTCAGGACGCGCTTGAGAAGTCGGGACTGAACGACAATCACGACGTGGATCAATTGGCTTTTGCGCTTTTCAGGAGTTCGGGGAGCAGCGACACGCTGGAGACGCTGGGGATTGCGCAAGGGCAGTTTCCGATGGCCGAGATACTGGCCAGCTTCCGCAAGCAGAGCATCAAGGCCACCAAGTTGCGCAACAACAGCATCTATCCGCTGACCAAAGCGGGCATGGTTCTGTGCTTTGTTGACGCGTCAACGATGGTGTTCGGCGACAAGGCCGCGGTGACCAGCGCGCTGGAAGCGCGCGACGGGATGGCGCCGAATCTGCTCAGCAACGGGGCCGTGATGAGCGCGATGCAAAGCGTGGATACGGAGCCCCTTTGGAGCACGCTGGACGCCAAGGGAACGCAGACGATGATGCGCCAGCTGCTGGGCGAGGCCGGATCGGTGACGGATTTCGACACCGTGAAGCAGCGGTTGCAGTCTTCGTGGTATTCGATGAACTTCCAGCACGGGGTCAAATTCGACCTGACCATTTCGACCGGCGATACGTTTACGGCGGCGACGATTTCGTCGTTGATGTCGGCGGCCATGATGGTGCGCAAAATGAGCAGCACAGACGCCGAGAAGCAGGCTCTCAATGCCACCACCATCGCATCGGACTCAGGCCGTCTTTCGATCCACTTCGCGGCCAGCGACGCGGAGTTCGGCAGCCTTCTCCAATCGCCTCTCTTTCAGAGCGTTGTTCGCTGAGGAGCCCGGAACCACGAGGGCCTCAGGCGGAGATTGTGACCACGTCGCCGGCGGAGTCGCTTTCAGGTTCGGCGCGAGGCTGAAGGAAATTGCAGACCTGGTTGCGGCCGTTGTGCTTGGCGCTGTAGAGTGCCTGGTCGGCAAAATCGATCAGGTCGGTCGCGTCACGGCCGAACTGGGGAACCATGGTCGCGCATCCGATGGAGATCGTCACGATCCCAAATGGATTCCCCGCGTGCATTAGCTGGCGGCTGCGCACCGAATCGCTGATCAGATCGGCGACCTGCGCAGCGCCATGGTTCTCGGTGGCCGGCAGGACGACGGCAAATTCCTCGCCGCCAAAGCGGGCCACAAGGTCGCCGGGACGCGAGACGACGTTCTGGATGGTACCGGCAATTTGTTTGAGGCAACCATCGCCGCGCAGGTGGCCGTATGCGTCGTTGTACGACTTGAAGAGGTCGATATCGATGATCAGCAGCGAGAGCGGCTTGCACGCGCGCATTCCGCGGCGCCACTCGTCGACGAGGCACTGATCGAAGCGGCGGCGGTTGGCCAGGCCGGTAAGCGCGTCGGTAATGGCCAGCGCTTCGACAGCTTTGTAAGCCTCCTGCAGGCGCTGTTCGGCAATTTTGCGATCGGAGATGTCGCGCGCCACCTCCAGAATCCCTGTCGCTTTTCCTGAGATTGGATCGCAAATGCGGCGCAGACTGATCTCCACCCAGTGATACCCGCCATCCTTCTTTCGGAGGCGGCATTCCACCAGCGCATCCAGCCCTTCGTTGCACAGGGCGCGCCCGCTAGCGGCCATGCGTGGACGATCCTCAGGATGAACCAGATCGAGACCGTGTTGCTGGAGAATGTCATCATGAGACCATCCTGAGAGCGCTTGGGCCGCGGCAGAGACATAGCTGCGGCGGCCCTTTAAGTCGGAAATGACAATCACGTCCCGCGAGTTCTCAGTGACCAGGGCGTGCAACCGGGCGATCTTTTCGAGACGGCGTTCGGCAATGCGGCGGCGCTCCAGGACGAAGGAGACGCTGAAAAGAACGGCCATGACGGCGGCGATGAAGACTTGAATGAGGAAGGTGGACGCAATTGGCGCAAGGGGGCTGGAAGCGGCAAATGGGCCGCGCCCTTTGACGGTGTACCAGTTTCCAATGGCAGCCACCATGAGAGTGGCCAGTGCAGCCCATCCCAGGCTGAGGCGGAGCAGAACCAGAACCAGGAGCGGGTAGAGAACGAAAGGTGGGACCGGTACACCGCGCTGCGAGAAGGTGGCGAATGCGCAGACGACAGCCGGAAGCAGACACGCCCAGTTCTTCAACGAAGATGCGGAGCCGCGAAAACGCGAACGGAAGATGGCGACGCAGGCGGGCGTGGCGACACAGGCTCCGAGAGCATGGGAGGCAACCCACCGCAGGAAATCCGCTCCTACGGCGCGGAGATGCCAGACCTGCGTGTGCCAGAGCGGCGAGAGCAGGGCATTAGCGACCCCGAGGATGGCAGGGGCGGTGACGACGCCGTATGCGAGGAAGCGCAGGATATAGGCAGGCGATGCGAAATCGGGCGGGCCGGATGAGCGGCGGCGGAGCAGCAAGGCGCCGGCGAGCGATTCCAGGACGTTGAGAAGGGTTAATGCCAGCCCGCTCGGGAGATGATGATGGCCGGCGATGGTGCCGGCGCAGAACTGCGCAACGAACCCTGCACAGAGGTAAGCAGGCCAGTGTTTGCGGGGGGCCAGGAGAAGATAGGCGAGCAGGACGCCGTTGGCAACCCAGATGAAGTTCGCTTCGGGCGCGAGACCTACGAAGAATGTGGCCACCGCGACGAAGAGAAAGCATCCGGCAAGGCGGCAAGCAAAGAATCTCCTGCGCAGCCAGGAATATCCTGAACGGCCGACGAACGATGCGTGTACAGTACGCACCTCGACCCTCCTGAATCTCATATCGGACGAATCTGATGAAAAAAAGAGGGCTTAGGTGTTTTTTGCTGTTGATTGCGTCGATTCAGTCGGGTTCTTTGGAAGAGAGACCTCGATCCGGATCTCTTTTCCTTTCAAGACTGGGGCAGTTGTTTGCGTCCGCCCGGAGCCGAAGCGTTACTTTCGTCCTATTCGGCGGAATCGGCCGGTGGGGCGGGCGATTGCGCTAGAACCTGCTTTTCCAGCCGGTCGAGACGCTTGGCGAGTTCGGGAAGGCGCTGGAAGAGCGCCGTCGAGCGCAGCCAGGTGCGGTTGTCGAAGCCGGGGGAGCCGGAGATCATCTTGCCCGGCGGCACGTCGTGAGAGACGGCGGATTGAGCAGTGAGGATGACCCCATCGCCCACAGAGCAGTGGCCTGCGATTCCCACCTGGCCGGCCAAAATAACGTTATTGCCGATGATTGACGAGCCGGCAAGGCCGGTTTGCGCGCAGACAAGAGAATCCTGGCCTACGCGGGAACCGTGGCCGATCTGGACGAGATTATCGATTTTTGTGCCGTCGCCGATTTCCGTTGAACCGACGGTAGCGCGGTCGACGGTGGCATTGGCCTGCACATCCACGCGATTGCCGAGGCGGACGGGACCGGATTGCGGGATCTTTTCCCATTGCCCAAGATCGTTCTTAGAAAAACCAAATCCGTCTGCGCCGACGATGGCGCCATTTTCAAGCGTGACATTGTCGCCCACGATGCAGTTTTCGCGTACGACCGAATGCGCGTGCGCGAAGAAATGACTGCCGGCCTGGACGCCGGGGTAGAGAACCACGTGAGGCAGCAGCGTGGCATTTGGGCCGAGGCGAACGTTGGGCCCGATGACGACATAAGCGCCGATGTGCGCTCCGGGGCCGATTTCGGCGGTGGGGTCAATGACAGCCGTGGGATGAATGCCTGCCGGATAAGCAGGAGGCTGGTAGAAGATTCCCAGGGCGCGGGAAAAGGCGTGGTAAGGATTCTTCATGCGCAAGGTTGCGGCGGAAATCTCCTGAAATTCCGGCTCGACAATGACGGCCGCGGCCCGCGTGGTGCGCGCCAGTCCCGCGTATTTGGGATTGGCGACGAAGGTGATTTCGGTAGGGCCGGCCTCTTCAATTCCCTTGATGCCGGTGACTTCCAGTTCCGCGTCGCCACGCAGCTCCGCGCCAAGCCGGGTTGCCAGTTCGCCTAGCTTCATAAAGCAAAATTGTAGCGGAAAGGACCGGGGACCGCTGCACAGGGGTCAGGGATCAGGGATCAGGGATCGGAGAGGGAGGGGCTTTCTTCATCCGGCGCGCTCGACCTGGTAGAAGAAGGGCGGCCCTTGCTCGCGGGCCAGATCGCGGACCGTACGCAGGAAGGCCCTGGCGGCGTAGGAGAGCGTGCCCTGGCGGCGATGGGCGAGGCGCAGAACGCGGCGGACCTCGAGCTCGTCGACGGGGACTTCCACCAGGTCGCCGGTTTCCAGCTCCCGCGCCACGGTGATGTGGGGAACCAGGGCCACGCCGTTGCCCATGGCCACGCAGCGCTTGATGGCTTCAATGGTGGGCAGCTCGATGCCCATGTGAAGCGGGGTGCGGTGGCGCTGAAAGGCCTCAATGACGCGGCGGCGCAGCGGCGAGGAAACGATATGCGCGATGAAGACCTCGTTGCCCAGGTCCTTGATGGATACGCGGCGGGCCTTGGCGAGCGAGTGGCCGGGGCTGACGATGAACGAAAGACTGTCGCCGTAGACGGCTACGGTGCGAAATGCGGCCGGGTCGGGCCGGAAGGAGATGACGCCCATCTCAAACGTGTGTTGCATCAGCCCGTCGGGGATGCGGGAGGCCAGCATGCGGTGAACGGTGACGCTGACCTGCGGGTGGCGGCGGCGAAAGGCGTCGAGCGCAGGCAGCAGAACCATGCAGGTGTATTCGTTGGCGGCCAGTTGCAGGCGGCCGCTCTCCAGGCTTTTCAGCTCGCCCAAGCGCGCTCGCAGCCTCGCGGCGAAGGGCCAGAAGGCGCAGCGCGTAATCGCGCAGCAGCTCGCCGGCCGCGGTCAGCGAGCCGTCGCGGGCGGCGCGATCGAAGAGGGTTTCGCCAACCGACTCCTCCAGCCTGCGAATGATCTGGCTGATGGCCGGCTGGGTGCGGTGCATGCGCTGGGCGGCGCGCGAAAAGCTGCGCTCTTCGGCGACTGCCAGAAAGCTTTCGAGCTGGTCGAGTTCCATAGCGGGCGATTTCTCCTTGAGGCGCGGCTCCCGGGTTGCCTGACGATATTATAAATTTAATTTATCGAGTCTAGAAAAAGAATAACTTTGCCTTATGCTGCCGCACTGAGCGAAACTAGATGCGGCGGGAAAATACCCGCATGGCAGGCGTCACGATGAGCTCGAATCACGTTTACTTTTTCGATACCACGCTTCGCGACGGCGAGCAGTCGCCGGGCTGCAGCATGACCACGCAGGAAAAGCTCACCATGGCCCACGCCCTGGAAGATCTGGGCGTGGATATTATTGAAGCCGGGTTCGCCATGGCCTCGGAGGGCGATTTCGCGGCCATAGCCACCATTACGCAGGCCATCCGCAAGCCGCGGATCGCTTCGCTGGCGCGGGCAACAACCGAAGACATCGAGATGGCCGCCCGTGCGCTGCAGTTGGCCGACCGGGCGCGGATTCACGTTTTTCTGGCTTCGAGCGATCTGCATCTGGAGTACAAGCTGAAGATGGGCCGCGCCCAGGCGCTGGACCAGTGCGGCGAGGCCGTGCGCCTGGCTCGTTCGCTTTGCGACGATGTGGAGTTTTCTCCCGAGGACGCGACCCGCTCGGACCGCGATTTCCTGGTGGAGATGGTGCGCATTGCGGTCGACGCGGGCGCCACGACCATCAACATGCCCGACACGGTGGGTTACATGACGCCGGAAGAATATGGGCAGATGTTCCGCGAGGTGCGCGAGCAGGTTCCGGCGATCGACGAGAAGGGCGTGATTCTTTCTTCGCACTGCCACGACGATCTTGGGCTGGCGGTGGCCAACTCGCTGGCCGCGATCCAGGCCGGCGCGCGCCAGGTGGAGTGCACGATCAACGGCATCGGGGAGCGGGCCGGCAATGCGGCCATGGAAGAGATTGCCGCGGCCCTTTACGTGCGCAGCGATCGGTTTGGCGTGAGCAGCTCCATCAAGCTCGACCAACTGTATCCGGCCAGCCAGGTGCTGGGCCAGCTGATTACCTTTCGGCCCTCGCCGAACAAGGCCGTGGTGGGCGCCAACGCCTTCGCGCACGAGTCGGGAATCCATCAGCATGGAATGCTGGCCAACCCCCTCTGCTACGAGATCATGACTCCGCAACTGGTGGGCGTGGGGAAGACCAACCTGGTGCTGGGCAAGCACTCCGGGCGCGCGGCGCTGCGGCACCGGCTGGAGCTGCTGGGCTATGCGGTCAGCCGCGATGAGCTGCAACAAGTTTATTATCGATTTGTGGCCCTTGCGGACCGCAAGAAGCACATCTACGACCAGGACCTGATCGGGCTGCTGCCGGAGCAAATCCGCGAGCGGCGCCGGGAGTCTGTCGCCGAAGTCAATTGATCGCCGGGCGCAACCGGCATGCGGAGCCGTGCGGCTGCCGTTATTCTATTTGTGTCGAGTGTTTTTGCTCGCAGTCGAGTGTTTCTTGCTTATATTTTGAACCGTTTGAACCCTGAAAGAGAGAAGAGATGAAACTGAAGATTCTGGTAACGCCCGGCGACGGCATCGGCCCCGAGGTGATGAACGAAGCCATTTTAGTGTTGAAAGACGTGATGGCCGCGGGCGGTCATACGCTGGAGATGGATACGAAGCGCATTGGCGGCATCGCCATTGTGCAGGACGGCACGCCGCTGCCTGAAGATACCGTGAAAGCGGCGCTCGATTCCGAGGCGGTTTTCCTGGGGGCAGTGGGCGGCAACGAATTCAACGAAATGCCCCCTGACAAGCGTCCCGAGGCCGGGCTGCTGGGCATTCGCGCCGTGCTGGGCGGCTTTGCCAACCTGCGCCCGGCGTTTGCTTTCAAGGAGACCTGCGTCAACAGCCCGCTTCGTCCGGAGATCATCGAAGGCACCGACATCATGTTCGTGCGCGAGCTGCTGGGCGGACTTTACTATGGCAAGCCCCGCGGCTACGACCCTGTGAAGGGCGTGGGTTTCAACACCATGATCTACACCCGCGAAGAGGTCGCGCGCGTGGCCCGCGTTGCCTTCAAACTGGCGCAGAAGCGGCGCAAGAAGCTGTGCAGCGCGGACAAGGCCAATGTGCTTGAAGTTTCGCAACTGTGGCGCGCGGTAGTGATCGAAGTGGCCAAGGAGTTCCCCGATGTGGAGCTCGAGCACCAGTACATCGACGCCATGACCATGCACATTATGAACCGGCCCAAGGACTTCGATGTGGTGGTCACCGAAAACACCTTCGGCGACATTATTTCCGACGAGTCGAGCGTGATCACGGGCTCGCTGGGCATGCTGCCTTCGGCCACCATCGGCGGCAAGATCAATCTCTACGAGCCGATTCACGGATCGGCGCCGGGCAGCGTCGGCAAGAACCGCGCCAACCCCATTGCCACCATTTTGAGCGCCGCCATGCTGCTGCGCTATACGGCCAACCTGGAAGAGGAGGCGGCGCTGATCGAGAAGACGGTGCGCAAGGTTCTCGAAAATGGCTTCCGCACCCGCGACCTGGTGCGCCACGGCACGGAAGGCTTCAAGGTTCTGACGTGCACCGAGATGGGCGCCCAGATTCGCGAGACGATGAAGCAGCTACTAGCTGTCAGCGCCTAGGTTTGTGGTCGCGTGATGTGGTTTCCCAGGTCTCAAAATCGAGACCTGGGGCACCCGGCTGAAGCAGATGAAGGCGTAAAGGCAGGCGTAGGGTCAGGGATCAGGGATCAGGGGCCCCGACTCCAGAGTTTTGCAACAGGGCACGGCTTCGGCCGTGCCGCTACGAACACCGACAGGGAACAGGGAACAGGGATCAGTACTGAGGGACCAGGGACTAAGTGACCAAGGGACTAAGGGACTAAGGGACTGAACAACAGGACAGGAAAATGAGTACACCTAAAACACTATTCGAAAAGATCTGGGAGCAGCATGTGGTGGTCGAGCCCAAGGGCGAGCCGTCGGTGCTCTACATCGACCTTCAGCTTGTGCATGAGGTGACCTCGGCGCAGGCATTTGAAGGCATGCGCATCGCGGGACGCAAGGCGCGCCGGCCCGACCGCACCGTGGCCACCATCGATCACAACGTGCCGACGACGAAAGAAGGCCGGCTGAATATCGTCGACCCGATCTCGGCCGCGCAGATAAGGACCATCCGCAAGAACTGCGAAGATTTCGGCATTGAGCTCTACGACATCGATTCGCCCAAGCAGGGCGTGGTGCACGTGGTGGGCCCCGAGCAGGGGCTGACCAAGCCGGGCATGACGATCGTCTGCGGCGACTCGCACACTTCGACGCACGGCGCCTTCGGCGCGCTGGCCTTCGGCATCGGCACCAGCGAAGTGGAGCACGTGCTGGCCACGCAGACGCTGCCGCAGTCGAAGCCGAAGACCTTCCGCATCAACGTTGAGGGCGAGCTGCCGCGGGGCGTGACGGCCAAGGACATTATTCTGGCGATCATCGGCAAAATCGGCACCGACGGCGCGACGGGCTGCGCGGTGGAGTACGCGGGCTCGGCGATTCGCGCTCTCTCGATGGAAGGCCGCATGACGGTCTGCAACATGAGCATCGAAGCCGGCGCGCGCGCGGGCATGATCGCTCCCGACGAGAAGACCTTTGCTTACCTCAAGGGCCGCCCGCACTGTCCGAAGGGCGCGGCCTGGGATCAGGCCGTGGAAGAGTGGAAGAAGCTGCCCACCGATCCCGGAGCGAAGTTTGATCGTGAATTGACGATCGACGCCGCGACGCTGGCGCCCTACGTGAGCTGGGGAACGAGCCCGGGCATGGTGGCTCCGGTGACCGCGCCTGTGCCCGATCCGGCAGCGGCCCCGACCGAGATCGACCGCAAGAACCTGGAGCGGGCGCTTGAATACATGGGACTGAAGGCGGGCACGAACCTCGAGGAAGTTTCCGTGGACCGCGTGTTTATTGGCTCTTGCACCAACGGCCGGCTTGAGGACCTTCGCGCCGCGGCCCGCATCGCCAAGGGGTACAAGGTTTCGCCCAAGGTGAGCGCCATGGTGGTTCCGGGCTCGTACCTTGTGAAGGGACTCGCTGAGAAGGAAGGGCTGGACAAGATCTTTCTCGAAGCCGGATTCGAATGGCGCGAGCCGGGCTGCTCGATGTGCCTGGCCATGAATCCCGACGTGCTCGAGCCCTACCAGCGCTGCGCTTCCACTTCGAACCGCAACTTCGAGGGACGGCAGGGCCGCAACGGGCGCACGCACCTGGTCTCGCCGGAGATGGCCGCGGCGGCGGCGATCGCCGGACACTTTGTGGACATTCGCAACTGGGAGGTGAAGGGCTGATGGAAAAGTTCAACACATTAACTTCTGTCGTTACGCCGCTCGACCGCACCAACGTCGACACTGACCAGATCATTCCCAAGCAGTTCCTGAAGAGGATCGAGCGCACCGGCTTCGGCGATTTTCTGTTCTTCGACTGGCGCAAGAATCTTGACGGCACGCCCATTGCGGATTTTGTGCTCAACGATGCGCGCTACCAGGGATCGCAGATTCTGGTTGCCGGCAAGAACTTTGCCTGCGGATCGAGCCGCGAGCACGCCGTGTGGGCTCTCGCCGACTACGGTTTCCGCGTGATTATCGCGCCCAGCTTTGCCGACATTTTCTTTTCCAACGCGGGCAAGAACGGCATTGTGCTGGCGCGCTTGACCGATGCGGAGGTCGATACACTCCTCCAAAACGCACAGAAAATTCCCGGCTACAAGCTGACGGTTTCGCTCAAGGAGCAGACGGTGAGCGACGATCGTGGCTTCAAGGCGAGCTTCGAGGTCGATCCATTCCGCAAATACTGCCTGCTGGAAGGCCTGGACGACATCGGGCTGACGATGCGCCACGCGGCAGCCATCGACGCCTACGAAAAGAAGCACGACCAGGTGGAGTGGTCGAGGGCGAAGTGAAGCAGCTATTAGCTCTTAGCTTTTAGCTATTAGCTTATCCAGCCGCTACACGCGGCTGTGGTTGCGCACAAACGAGGGCAGAAAAGTCAACCGCGGCACGAACAAGCTAAAGGCCAAGAGCTAAAGGCTAAGCAGCTTGACGCGAGCGAAAGCGAGCGAAGGACGAATTGCAACAAGGAGTTTACCCATGGCGACGAAGACGAATACAAAGGCGAATGCATCCAGCGCAGGCACAGCAGTGCCTGAGCCGAATGCGCACCTGACCACGCCCACCCGCCTGACCGGCGCGGAGATCATTTGGGCCACGCTGATAGGCGAGGGCGTTGACACCGTCTTCGGTTACCCGGGCGGGACGATTCTGCCGGCCTACGATGCGCTGCGCAAGTTTCCCATCCGGCACATCCTGGTGCGGCATGAACAGTGCGCCGCGCACATGGCCGACGGCTACGCGCGCGCCTCGGGCAAAGTGGGCGTCTGCATCGCCACCAGCGGCCCCGGTTCGACCAACCTCGTTACCGGCATTGCCACGGCCATGCTGGATTCGATCCCCATGGTCGCCATCACTGCCAACGTCGGCTCGAAACTGCTGGGCACGGACGCGTTTCAGGAAGTGGACATTACGGGCATTACCCTGCCTGTGACCAAGCATAATTTCCTGGTCAGCAAGGTCGAAGACCTTGCGCCTGCACTGCGCAACGCCTTCCAGATCGCGCGCTCGGGCAGGCCGGGCCCTGTGCACGTGGACATTACCAAGGACGCCGAGACCACCAGCGCGATCTTCGACTTTGAGGCGGCCAAACCGCGGCCCTACCGGCCGCACCCGATGCTGAGCGTGGACGAAGCGGGCCTTGACGAGGCAGCCGAGCTCATCCGGAATTCGAAACGGCCGGTCATCCTGGCCGGGCATGGGGTGACGGAGTCAGGCGCCATGGAGCAGTTGCGGACCCTGGCCGAGCGCGCGCAGATTCCGGTGGGGCTCACGCTTCTGGGCCTGGGCGGATTCCCGGCCTCGCACCCGCTGAACCTGGGCATGATGGGAATGCACGGCGAAGCGTGGCTGAACCACGCGATCCAGGAGGCCGACCTGCTGATTGCCTGCGGCATGCGCTTCGACGACCGCGTTACGGGCGCGATTCCCACTTACGCACTGAAGGCGAAGAAGATTCACATCGAGGTCGATCCGTCAGAGGTGAATAAGAACGTCAAGGTGGACGTGGCGCTGGTGGGCGACCTGGCCGAAGTGCTGGAGCGGCTGCTGCCGCGCATTCCGGGGCGCGAGGGCCAGGCATGGCTGAAGACCATCGAGGCCATAAAGGGCGAAGTGGCGGTGCGCGACGTAAAGAACCTGCCCGACATGGGCCATCTTTACGCGGCGCACGTGATGCACGACCTGTGGCGCATTACCGGCGGCAATGCCCTGGTAGTCACCGACGTGGGCCAGCACCAGATGTGGGAGGCGCAGTACTACCACCACGAAGAGCCGCGCTCGCTGATCACCTCAGGCGGGCTGGGCACCATGGGATTCGCCCTGCCCGCGGCCATTGGAGCCAAGACGGCCTGCCCGGAAAAAGAGGTTTGGGTGATCGCCGGCGACGGCGGCTTCCAGATGACCCAGGCAGAGCTGGCCACGATTGTCCAGGAGAAGATCAAGATCAACATCGCCATCATCAACAACGGCTACCTGGGCATGGTGCGGCAGTGGCAGGAGTTTTTTTACGAGCGCAACTACGAATCCACGCCGCTGATCAGCCCGGACTTTGTAAAGATCGCCGACGCGCACGGCATACGCGGCCTTGCGGTGCACAAGCGCTCCGAGGTGGAAGCGGCGGTCAAAGAGGCGCGGGAGGCCGAAGGGTCATTCCTGCTGAACTTCATGGTGGAGAAGGAAGACGCGGTCTACCCGATGATTCCCGTGGGCAACGCGCTGCACGAGATGATTCGGCGGCCAGGGCGGGAGAACGGAAAGTAGCTGTGAAGTTCACAGTTCGCAGTTCACAGTTCACAGTTCGCAGTTCACAGTTCACAGTTCGCAGTTCACAGCCATGCCGACGCTCCGAACAAACTGTGAACTAAGAACTGCTGCAAGCCTTAGCAAGGCGGATTCTGCAAGGGAGCGAGCATGCAACATACATTCGTTGTTTACGTCGAGGACAAGCCGGGAGTGCTGACGCGCGTGGCGTCGCTGTTCCGGCGGCTGAACATCAACATCAGCTCACTGACCGTGGGCGGCAGCGAGCGCGAGGAGCTTTCGCGCATCACGCTGGTGTGCGAGGCTTCGGCCGAGGCAGGTCACCGCGTGCGCGCCAGCCTTTACAAGCTGGAGAACATCGTCGACGTGGACGACATCGCCAAGGCGCCGGTGGTCACGCGCGAGCTGGCGCTGATTAAAGTGGCGGCCACGGCGCAGACCCGCTCGCAGATTTTTGAGCTGGTGGAGGTCTTCCGGGCACGGGTGGTGGATTTGACCGCCGACTCGCTGATGATCGAGATGACGGGCGTGGAAAGCAAGATCGAGGGGCTGATCGAGATACTGCGCTCCACCGATTGCCCGATTCTGGAGATCTGCCGCAGCGGCAAGATGACCGTGCGGCGCGGCTGCCACGTCAGCAGCGTGGTGAAGGCGATGAGCGCCCCCATCCCGGAAGAGCCAGCCGAAGCGGTTTTCGAGGCGGACGAGATCGTACCTGCCGGGCAGGAGTGAGGCGCCGGTGAGCGCATCGAGCGCACGCTCTTCTGCTTCCGCTGCGGACGCCGCGGCCCTTGCTCCCGAACGGCGCTCTGGCGTCGCCGCGGATGTGAAACAATTTAGTTAACCGACCAGAAAAGGACGAAGAGGAAGAAGATGGCCAAGACATATTACGATCAGGACGCCGACCTCAAGCTGATCCAGGCGAAGAAAGTCGCCGTCATCGGCTACGGCTCGCAGGGACACGCGCATGCCCTCAACCTGAAGGACTCCGGTGTGCAGGTGAAGGTGGGCCTGCAGAAGGGCTCGAAGTCCGTCGCCAAGGCCCAGAAGGCGGGCCTGGAAGTGGTCACACCGGCCGAGGCCGCAAAGTGGGCCGACGTGGTGATGATGCTGGTCCCCGACCAGACCCAGGCCAAGCTCTACGCCGAAGAGATCGGCCCCAATCTGGCCGACGGCAAGATGCTGATGTTCGCTCACGGCTTCAACATCCACTTCAAATGCATCGTTCCCTCGGCCGGCATCGACGTGGCCATGGCTGCGCCTAAAGGCCCCGGCCATCGTCTGCGCGAGATCTTCACTGAGGGCGGGGGCATGCCCGGCCTTATCGCCGTACACCAGGACGCCACGGGCAAAGCCCACGATCTTGCGCTGAGCTATCTGAAGGGCATCGGCTGCACGAGGGCCGGAGTGTTGGAGACGACATTCAAGGAAGAGACCGAGACCGATCTCTTCGGCGAGCAGGCGGTGCTCTGCGGCGGCGTCTCGGCGCTGGTCAAGGCGGGCTTCGAGACGCTGGTCGAGGCCGGCTACCAGCCCGAGAGCGCCTACTTCGAGTGCCTGCACGAGCTCAAGCTGATCGTCGACCTGATCTATCGCGGCGGCCTGGCCTATATGCGCTACTCCATCTCCGATACCGCCGAGTTCGGCGACTACGTCTCGGGACCGCGCATCATCAACGCCGAGAGCCGCAAGGCCATGAAGGCTATCCTCAGCGAGATCCAGGACGGCAGCTTCGCCAAGCGCTTCCTGGGCGACCTGAACACCGGCAAAAAGGAGTTCACCGCCTTCCGCGAGGCCGAGGCCAAGCACCCGGTCGAGATCATCGGCAAGCAACTGAGGGCGCAAATGCCGTTCCTCGATCCGGTGACGGTGGAGGAAGTGTCGAAGACGCGGTAGGCAGCTTTCAGCCGTCAGCTATCAGCTTTCAGCTTCAAAAACCTCGGCCCTGCGGAGGAGACTCTGCGGGGCCGTTTTACGTACAAGCCTTCGTTGCATCGGAGCTTGCCGAAAGACAACTGCAGATCCTTCGACTCCGCGGTCGTCTGCTGCTGCGGACGACCCGCTACGCTCAGGATGACAAATCCAAAGAGTCGGCAGAACAGGTTTCCCGCTCCATGGACGAGGACCCGTCCATGGGGACCCCGGGGTGGGGAACCGGGATCAGGGTGGTCGAGCCGAGGAGATCCGCTACTTCGGCGCGGCGATGCGCACCAGCAGGATGTTGTGGCTCGGCAGTTCGAGTGCCTGATTTTCGGTGAGCGTCAGGTCCTTAGCTGTCCACAGATCGCGGGCCTTCTGCGCCCCGTGCAGGCCCAGCTTCGCCAGGCTCAGGTGGAAGGGGTGGGAAGCGACGCGGTCGGAGCCGGCATTGAGCACGGCTACGGCCATGGCGCCGCCGGCGAGGGGCCGCGTCCAGACTTCGACTTCGCCGTCAGCGTAGGCGCGTGTGGCCTGGCGGCCCAGAGGGTCCTGGTCGATGGCGATCACCTCTTTATTGGTGAGGATGGCCTTGATCTCGGGCTTCATGTTGGGCAGGTCGTTGCCGGCGAGCAAGGGCGCGGCCAGCATGGCCCACATGGAAAAGTGCGAGCGGTTCTCGGCCAGCGAGAGGTAACCGTTGCCCACTTCGAGCATGTCGGGATCGTTCCAGTGGCCGGGACCGGCATAAGATGCCAGGCCCGCCTGCTGGCTGATGATGCCGTAGATGCTTTGCCAGCTGGCCTGCACGTCTCCGGTGGTGCGCCAAAGGTTGGCGCCGACCGAGGGCCCCCACTCCCAAACCGCGTCCATTCCGTACTGGCAAAGAGAGTAGACGATGGGCCGGCCGGTCTGCCGGAGGGCGTCGCCCATGCGCTGGTAGGCGGCGATCATGAGATGCATTTGCTCGGCCGGGCTTGAGGGGGTCTTCGCGTCGGCGGATTGCGCGGACGGCGGCTGAGGGGGCTGGGCGCCGGGGCCTTGTGCCGCTGGGGGCTGATTGCCGGGGGCCTGATCGACAGCGGGCTGGCTTGCGGCCGGTGGAGCGCCGGGAGGCTGAGCACCGGCGGGCTGACCGCCAGGAGGCTGAGCACCGGGCGGTGGGCCGCCGAGATCAACGCCCATCACCTCGCGGCCAAAGCTGCACAGGTCATACTTCAGATAGTCGATGCCCCACTGGGCATACATCCGGGCATCCTGGACTTCGTGGTCGAGCGAGCCGGCGTAGCCTCCGCAGGTTCTGGAGCCGGGAGTGGAGTAGATGCCCAGCTTCAGTCCCTTCGAGTGGACGTAGTCGGCCAGGGCCTTCATGTCAGGGAATTTGGAGTTGGCGTGCAGCACGCCGCCGGCGTCGCGGTCGCCTTCCCATGTGTCGTCGATGTTGACGTAGATGTAGCCGGCGTCTTTCATGCCGGTGGCCACAAGCTGGTCGGCGGCGCTGCGGATGTCCTTGTCGGCGACGCGGCTGCCGAAATAGTTCCAGCTGTTCCAGCCCATGGGCGGAGTTTGCGCGACGGCTGGTGAGGCGGCGGCTGACTTGGCAGCGGGCGCCGGCTGAGCTGCAGCAATGAGAGGCAAGACAAGGAAAGCGAGCAGGGACGCAAGCGGGTGCATAGGATTTTCCCGGGAAAGAAGTTTGGTTGGGACGATTGTAAATTGCGGGGGCAGCGGCCTCGTAAGGCCCTTAGAGCCCGAGGAGCCTCGGTGGTTTCCCACCCATCGCGCCAAAGAGCCGCGCGATGGATGGGGCACGGAGTTTTGTAGCGCTCAGCCGGCCTTCATCTGCTGGGGCGAGCCGGTCATCCAGACGACGCTCAGTTTCACGGTGACGAACTTCCAGCCCTCGGCGGTGCGGCGGTAGGTGCAGTCGTACCAGCCGCCAGCATCCCAGTGCTCGAAAGGGGTGCGCCCGATGTGCACGGCCTGCAAATAGGAGCGCGAGGAGGCCTGGTCGCCGTCGATGCGAATCTGGTGATTGGTGCTGATGTGGTGAGTGCCGGCGTACTTGCTGAGCCCGGGCGCCATCAGCTCCGGCATCTTGTCTTTGGTCATGCGCCAGGTCGCGCCGGTGGTCGAGGTTGGCTCGGGCAGCTCAATGTAGCCGCCATCGACGAAATTGGCCGCGTATCCGGCATAATCCCTGGCGTCGAGGCAGGAGGCAAAGCTCGAAAGCAGGTCGCTGATCTGTGCGCGATCGACGAGCCATTGGAGGCGGTTTTCGTTTTCCTTGTCCACGGGAACTCCCCAGGAGGATGTAGTGCAAGGGTACACCGAACAGTGGTTAGTGATCAGTGGTCAGTGATCAGGGACTAAGGGACTGAGGGACTGAGGGACTGAGGGGCCGCGCTCTCGCAGAGGAATCGCAGCCCGGGCCGGCTCATGGAAGAAAGCTCAGTTTGACCACCAGGACGCAATCGTAGCACCCGGCACGCTCGAACTGCTCGATCGCTTTGCTCGCCCGTGCACCTGCCTGGCAGAGGACATAGATGGGCCGGCCTGGCTCGTGCCGGGAGAGGACGGTTTCGACGTTCAGCTCGTTGAGAGGCATCAACTTCGCTCCCAACTCCCACGCTAGCGAGGGTGGGGCTTCCGTCTGGTTCACAAGGACCTCCCGAAAAGTCTCCAAGGACTGGCCTTAGGGCCGGTTCCTATCGCAAGGACCTCCCGAGTTGTACGCATGTGATGGCGGGATGAAGCATACCTGCGCGGACAGCCGTAGAATGATTGAAACGAAAACAGGAGCAATATCCCTTGATCCGCTCAGGACTGTGTCTGTTTCTTGCGGCAGCGGCTTTTTGTCCGGCAGTTTTGTCTTTGGGGCAGACGGCGCCCCCCGCCACGGCGGGTTCCATTACCGGCAGGCTCACCGGCGCCGGTGGCGCGGTACTGGCAGGCGCAGCCGTTACGTGCACGAACGCGGCGCCGGAACAGACGGCGGGTGTGGCGCGGCAGGCAGTCACAGACAAGAGTGGGGCCTACCAGTTCTCCCAATTGCTGCCAGGCAGCTATACGGTGCGATTTTCTGCCACCGGTTACGCCACTGTGGAGATCCGCGGAGTTGCGGTGAAAGCCGGAGATGCTCTCCAGATCGACCGGGCGCTTCAATCCGGTTATGCGGCTGAGGTCACGGCCATCGATTGGCAGGCGCAGGGCCTAATTGCGCCCACGCAGGGCCTGATCGCGCCGGAAGGAACGGAAGAGAAGATCGTCGTAAAAGACATTCCCCTGGCTAATCGCAACTACACCCAGGCGGCGGGCATGGAGGCCGGCGTTTCCAGCCAGGTGAGCAACGCCACCAACATCGGCATCAATACAATGAGCGTGCGCGTTGGCGGCGGCTCGACCAACAATTACGAGATGGATGGTGCGCCGGTGGCCAGCTCCACCATGGCTCCCGTAACGCCGGGCATTCCGAACCCGGATGCGATCGCCGTGAACAAAGTGGAGTCGTGGAGCTACGCGGCGGGGCCGGAGCGGTATTCCGGCGCTAATATCGCCGTGACGACGAAGTCCGGGAGCAACGACTTCCATGGCACCCTCTTCGAGTTTGTGCGCAATGACATGTTCAACGCTAACGACTTCTTTTACAAGCGCAGAAACCTTGGCGAGTTTGTGTTGAAGCAAAACCAGTTCGGCCTGACTCTGGGCGGTCCGCTGCTGCGGAAGAAGTTGTATTTCTTTGGCTCGTACCAGGGAACGCGGCAGAGCAATGGGTTCGACCCTGCAGGCTCTTCCGCCGTGAACCTGGCTCCGCTGCCGGATTCGCGCACGGCGGCCAATCTTGGCGCTATGTACAGCGGCCAGACGGGTTTTTGGGGCGGCGTCGCCATCGCCCCCGACGGATCGAATATCAACCCGGTCGCCGTGAATATCCTCAATCTCAAGCTTCCGGGCGGCGCCTGGCTTGTTCCGGGATCCACCGACAACAGCCTTGAAGGTGTCCCCTATAGCATCCCGGCCAAGTTTCAGGAGGATCAACTTGTCATCAACACCGACTACGGCGTGACCGGCAAGGAAAAGCTGGCCGAAAGGGTCTTCTTCAGCCGCGCCCCTCAGCACTCGAGTTTCACTGGCAGCAGCAGCCTCCCCGGCACTCCCTCTGACAGTCTTCTGGAAAACCTCAGCGCGGTGGCCCTGCTCACTTCAACATTGACAGCGAGGTTGGAGAATCAGGTTCGCGTCTCGGGCCAGCACTATCTGGCGACCGACACGCTGCTGTCGCCGTTCACCAATCAGGACGCCGGAATCCAATCGGTCGGCCAGGTGGACACGATGGACATTCTCAACATCGCCGGGCTTTTCACCCTGGGGGGAGGCGGAAACTGGGACCACAAGAGCGTGAATCAGTACCAGTTGGCGGATCAGATCTCGTGGAGCCTTGGGAGGAACAGCCTCCGCGCAGGATTCGAGGCCAAACGCCGCCAATGGAACAGCCACATCTTCGGCTACGGAATCGGCGAGTTGAACATCATGAGTATGGCCGATTTTCTTTTGGGGCTGCCCGGTTGCCCGCCCACCGCCTCCACCTGCGACGCAACCCATGCAGTGGTGAATGGCGTCGAGACCAACGGTACGCCGTTCAGCAATATCTACGGCAGCTCCAGCCCATCCTACTTTGCCGGTATCGTCACCGGCCCCGGCGGCATTGCGCATGCTTACCGGTATGGCGAGTACGCGGGCTACGTGCAGGACGACGTGAAGCTGACCGGCAGGCTTACGGTGAATGCGGGGGTGCGCTGGGAGTTCTTCAGCCTGCCCAGCGACGCCACCGGGGACTTCACCAATTTCTGGCCCAGCCTGGTGCAGGCCTGGAGCGCGCCGTCGACGACCGAGCCCTACCAGGGGTATGTGGTGCCGTCGAACTTCACGGGAACAATGGCAGCCGGAGTCTACCGCAATACCCGCCGGACGCCTCTGCCCATCGGCGCGCCACTGACCAACTTCGCGCCGCGCCTGGGCTTTGCCTGGCAGCCTCTGGGCGGCTCCAGCCTCGTGGTTCGCGGCGGTTACGGCATCTTCTATGACCTTTCCGAAGCGGGCATGTTTGAGGGCGACAGCGCCTCTGCGGTGCCCTATGCGACCCCGATAGGTGGATCGGGCCAGGCGAACTACCAGGCGAGCCTGGCACAGCCATTTCAGCAGGCTACGCTGGGCTGGGGTCTGGACCGAAACACTGCCTTAAGCACCGGCCGCCTGCTGACCATGCGCATACTGGACGAAGACTACACGACTCCCCAGACGCAGAAGTGGAATCTGGAAATCCAGAAGCAGTTTCCCTTCAATGTGATCGCCGATTTGGGCTACGCGGGCGCGCATTCCATCCGGCTGCAGAACAACACCCGTGAGATTAACGAATCGCGGTTGGCCAGCCCCCTGCAACCAATCAACGGCATCACGGCGAATACCACGGAGAACGCTGCCCTGCGCGTTCCTTATCTGGGCATAGCTCCCAATGGCATTGACGACCAGCAGACGGCTGGCAGCGCCAAGTACAACAGCCTGCTGGCCAGCGTCCGCAAGCAAATGTCGCACGGCGTTCAGGTGCAGGCTTCCTACACCTTCAGCAAGACTCTGTCTACCATGGCTGTAGGCCCCGGACCGAGCATGAACAGTAACGATTCGCTGGATGCCCGCCAGCAATACGGCCCGGCGACTCCTCCCTGGCGGCTGACGCTGAACTACAGTTGGGATCTGCCTTACAAAGGCGCTGGGAAACGCGGCGTGTTGCTGGGAGACTGGGGCCTCTCTGGCATGACCACAATTCAGGCCGGAAATCCCATGACGGTGACCGATAGCCGCGGCGGAACGATTTACGGCAACGCGGGAATTTCGCGCGCGCAGTTCTGCGACGGCCAGGGAGCGGGGCACGCCGCAGCTTCAGGAGGGATTGAGGACCGTCTATATGGTTATTTCAACCCGGCGGCCTTTTGCGCACCTCCGAGTATCGGCGACGGCAGCGGCTATGGCAATTCGAGCGTTGGCTTCATTCTGGGCCCCGGGCAAGATAACTCGGACATTTCCGTGAACAAAAATTTCGCCGCCAAAGAGGCCAAGGTGGAGCTGCGCATGGAGATGTTCAACGCCTTCAACCATGCCCAGTTTTCGAACCCGGATACGAATGTCCCGGATCCGAGCTTCGGCTGGATTCCACAGAGATGCTCGGTCAATCCGCGGCTGATCCAATTCGCGCTGAAGTTTTCATACTGAAGCCGGGAAAAGGGAACAGGGGTCAGGGATCAGGGGTCAGGTTGGCGGGGCCGGGGGATTGCGGGGGATTGTCGGTGATCGGAACCCGGCGACAGCTCCTGGGCCGGAGACCTCGCCGAAGCGCGGCCGCCGGGAAATCAGGGATGTTGTGGTCAGGATTCAGACGTCAGATTAGCGGGGTTAGCGCGGCATGGCGGCATCAGAGAGCGGAGGTTATCAGCAGAGCGTCGATGGCCGGAGGCGGCACGACCACGGGCAGGGCTCCGTAGATCTGTTTTCCATTTGCCACTTCTGAGAACACCGTGTTGACGGTGTCTTCCACTCGCCTGGAGCTTGCGTGAAGTTTTTTGACGGCGCGCATCACTGTTGCGGCCAGCAGAAAGCGGTTCTCGATTTTGAGTCCGGCTTCGTACACCAGTTTGGATCGCATAATTTTTCTCAATTCCCGGTGATAGAGCGTTTTTGAAAAGAAGCCAGGCTCGCCTGCGCGCGCCCGCGCAATCTCGAATTCACGGCGTTCGAAGCCGATGGAAGCGGAGGATGCCTAGGCGGGCGGAGGATCGGAAGGGGGGTTGAATATTGATCGCCTCTAGGCCAAGCATACGCTGTCACAGCGGTTTCTCCTAATTTAGCCTTCTCCGATCCCGCTCGAGCGGCGGTTCCCGTCTCGCTCAGCAATCTCTTCCCGGAAAGTGTTATGCTAACGACTAGTCGTCGAATCCGACTTGGCGTGCTTGCCTGTTCTGCTTTTCCGCTCGACTTGCAAACGATTCCATTCTGAGTTCCGCGACATAGCAAACAGCAAAGGAATGGAATCTATGGCTCAGGATTTGCAACTCACCTGCAGCGACTGCGGGCAGGAGTTCAGTTTTTCAAGTGAAGATCAGGCGTTCTTCCAGGAGCGCGGCTACTCGACGCCGAAACGCTGCAAGACGTGCCGCCAGGCAAAGAAGAACGAACAGGGCGGAGGCGGCGGCGGATCCTACCGCGGCGGCGAAGCGCAATCTACAACCGTCACGTGTTCGGCGTGCGGAAAACAGACCACTGTGCCGTTTGCGCCGCGAGGCGACCGGCCCGTTTACTGCCAGGACTGCTACAGCGCCAGGAAGAAAACCAGCGGCGGCGGCGGCGGCCGGGGTGGTTCAAGGAGCGGCGGCGGCGGCGGCCGGGGTGGGTACAACCGTTATTAGGTCATGCAACGCACGAGGGGCGGCCAGATCCGGAGCAATGGAGATGGCCGCCTCAAGTGACTGCATTACGCATTTACCGCAAAGTGCGCTCGGCGAATTGAAATAAATATTCGCGGCGCTGTTTTTGCGGCTCCATGGTACACTGGAGTAGATCGAAGAATCCGATCTGGACTTCCTTGCCTGTTCCGCTTCCCCGCTGTACTCGCAATCGACTCCAAATTGAGTTCGGCGGTACATCTATCTTCAAAAGGAACAGTGTCAATGGAACAAGGAACAGTAAAATGGTTTAACGATGCGAAGGGCTTCGGCTTTTTGAGCCGTGGCAGCGGCGAAGATGTCTTCGTGCATTTCTCGGCAATTCGGAGCGAGGGCTTCAAAAGCCTGCAAGAAGGGCAAGCCGTAACATTCGATGTCGTGAAAGGCCCCAAAGGCTTCCAGGCCGAGAATGTGCAGATCGCCTGAGAAATTCAGTGCATATCAAACCGGACAGGGCAGACAGGGCGGCTGAGGCCGCCCTGTCCGTTCTTACCGAAGGAAAAGGAGACTTCCATGACGAAAGTTGCTCCCCGGCATCGGTACTACCTGCGGGACCTTCATCAGGAGATCGATCTGTACGATCGCAAGCTCGCCTATCTCGACAAGTTCGTCGAATTTGCCTCGCCTGCGGACCGTAAAGAAGCCGAAAAGGGACTGATCTCGAAGAGGGCGCCTCTTGAGAAAGCTGCCTTGGAACTCGCAGCTTCGGGGGTCCAATACGACGAAAAAGACCTTCCACGATCTTTCCGCGCGATGAATCTGGGACATGGCAGCGGAGGGGAAAATCTTACCCTTGTGAAGCAGGCCTGACGCGGGTGCAGCCGTCCTTGCCGATGGCTGGTTTGGCCGAATGGGCCGCTTTGTGGCACGAGGTCTCGTCCATGACGTCGAGGCAACAATTCTCTCCGTTGTGCGATCTGCATCATGTCCCCATGAGACGCGTAATGTTGGAGGAAGACTCGGAAGAAGTCAGAACCTATCACGCTTGTGAGCGGCGCGATTGCACGCGGGTCTTCCGTGAAGCCAGCGGTTATTCGGACCGAACCGAAGGCGAGTTTGAGGATTCCCGGGTTTCCGCGCGGACATGCCCGCGATGCGGAGGGGTTCTCTACCTGGCGGACGTGGACCACTCAAAGAAGCAGGAGATCTGGGAATGCCCGCGGAGTGGCTGCGGCTTTTCTCAAGAGTATCTGTCGCCTTCCGCACGGTAAGCGGGCTTGGTTATTCAGTATTAAGCACCACATTAAGCACCACATGTGAAAGAATGCAGGAATGGTCGAGTTTCCAAAAATTATCCAAGGCGGCATGGGCATAGGCATCTCGAATTGGCGCCTTGCAAACGCTGTTAGCCGCCTCGGTCAGTTGGGCGTAGTCTCCGGCACGGCGCTCGACACGGTTTTTGTGCGCCGTCTTGCCGACGGAGATGAGGGCGGGCACATGCGGAAGGGGCTCGATGCTTTTCCATTTCCCGAGATGGCCCGGCGCATCTGGCAGGAGTACTTCGTGCCCGGCGGCCGGAGCAGCGGCAGTCCCTATCCTGCTGTCCCCATGCGCAGTCATGTTGAGTCACGCAAGCTCGTTGAGCTGAGTATCGTGGCAAATTTCGTGGAAGTGTTTCTCGCCCGGGAGGGCCATAAAAATCCGGTAGGCATCAATTTCCTCGAAAAGGTGCAACTGCCTCACCTGGCGTCCATCTATGGCGCCATGCTGGCAGGCGTGGGCTACGTATTGATGGGTGCGGGAATTCCGCTTCACATCCCGGGTGTTCTTGACGCCTATGCCGCACAGCGGCCGGCTGAGTACAAACTCGCTGTTACCGGTCTCTCGCAGGAAAATGAAGTCCTGATGCATCTTGATCCTGCTCAATACGCTGAAGGGAAATTGCCTGAGCTTGCGCGGCCAAAGTTCCTGGCCATCGTCTCATCCAATACACTGGCAACCACCATGCTTCGCCGGAGCAATGGCCGCGTCGACGGTTTCGTCGTCGAAGGGTTTACGGCCGGCGGGCACAATGCGCCGCCGCGAGGCAAACTCCAGCTCAGTGCCGGCGGCGAGCCGGTTTATGGAGAGCGCGACCGGGTGAATATGGCCGATCTGCGCGCCCTTGGCGTTCCGTTTTGGCTTGCCGGCGGTTATGGCAGCGCGGAAAAGCTGCGCGAAGCCCTTGCGGATGGGGCGGCCGGCGTTCAGGTAGGCACAGCTTTTGCCTTCTGCGAAGAGTCGGGCTTGCGGGAAGACCTGAAAAGAGAAGTGATCGCGCAGGCAATTGCCGCATCCGCGGCAGTCGTTACCGATCCTCGCGTCTCTCCCACGGGATTTCCGTTCAAAGTTGCGCAATTATCGGGCACCTCTTCGGAGGCCTCTGTCTACCAGGCCCGTAATGCGGTTTGCGACATGGGCTATCTGCGCGAACCGTACGTCATGCCCGACGGCAGGATCGGTTATCGCTGCGCCGCCGAGCCCATCGCCAGCTACGTATCAAAAGGCGGCAGGGCAGAGGAGACATTGGGACGGAAATGCCTTTGCAATGCGCTGATGGCGAACATGGGCCTGCCGCAATTATCCAAAGGCGGAAGCATTGAGCCACCGCTCGTCACCGTCGGCGACGGCGTGAATACCGCCGCCCATTTTCTTGCGGCAGGGAAGAGCTCGTATTCGGCTGCAGATGTGGTGGAATCGCTGCTTCGCGGAGCCGTTGAACAGGTTCCCGGCGACCAGCACCTCGATCGAAGTCACGGCAACCTGCTCAGCTAAGTTGGGTCACCTTCAGCGTCAGCTTTTCGTACTCTACGGTGCCGAGCCCGCGGGCGGCGGCCATGGAGAGATACGACAGGTGCTCGGGGTCGAGGTCCCAGTAGGCCTTGGCCGCCCAGGCGTCGATGGCGACGGGATCGGTGCCTGCCAGCAGGGTCTTTTTGAGCAGCACGTCTTCAAGGTTGCCGCCCGTGGGGCCGTTGCGGATGAGAATCCGGTAGCAGTCGAGCAGCGTGAGCGTGGGCAGCATGAAGCTGGCGAGATCGGCCAGGCTCTGGTGGATCTGCTGGTGCAGCCGGTTGCGCTCGCCGCCCAGAATGCCGTACCAGTTCTTCATGCCCAGCGTGGCTCCGGTGAGCACGTGGTGCTTGGCGATGGGCATGTTGATGACCTTGTCGGCATCGAGAAAGTATGAAAAGACCGGCCAGGATTTGAGCACAACGCCGCCCATATCGACTTCGCGGTAGTGATCGGCGTCGGGCAGCACAACCTCGGCGCCTGCGGCCTTTGCAGCCGCCTGAATGCCGGAGCGCGAGAAGCAGCGGCGCGGCTCGTTGCAACTGACGTCGGTGACGATAACGCGCTTGGCGCCGGCCTGCCAGCACTGGCGCACGACCTCGGCCACAAGTTCGGGATTGGTGTTGGCCGCCTGCTCGGGCGTTCGGTCCCAGGCGATGTTGGGCTTGATGACCACCACGTCGTTTTTGGCGATGAAGCGGCTCATGCCGCCGAGGTTTTCCATGGCCTTGCGGACCATGGCCTGCGGCTCGCCGGGCTTCGCTGTGCTGTTCTTGTCGACGGGGTACTGGACGACCGTCATGGCGGGCCAGGCGGCATCGACGGTGACGCGATGGTCGCGCCGCGCCTGGCGGGCCGTGGCCGGAACCGGGCGCGTGCTGCGCCGGCTGAGCCATACGCCCACACCTGCCGCGCCGGCGGCAACGCCGCCCACGCGCAGAAGCTGGAGCATTGCCTCGCGCCGGGTCAAAGTTGAGACTGGGGGTGCGGGCGGCTGCTTCGGCGGCGCGGCGGTTTTGAGATCGTCTTGAGCGGCCATGATGTTCTCCTAGTACCGCGTCCAGAGTTTGTGGTTTCCCAGGTCCCTCCGCCGCGGCGGACGAGGGACCTGGGGCACCCAGCTTTTCTCTTTCCTCAGATCTCCACGCGCCTGTCAGATCTCCACGCGGTGGATCTTCAGTGGATCGTTGGTGCCGAGATTGCGCTCGGCGGCGGCAGCGGCGGCGATGTAGCCCGGTTCGCGGCCGGCAGCTTTGAATGTGCCCAGCCCCGCTTCAACGCGCTTTTTCTCAAGCAGTTCCCAGGCGATGGTGTCGAGGGCCACAGGATCCTGGCCAATGATGAGAGCATTCGGATACCAGAGCCGCTCGGGACGGAAGCTCGGACCGCCGTCATAAACCGACGACATGGCGTCGCCGATGACGAAGCGGATCTTCGAGCGATAAACGGGAATGCAGTTCAGGTCGGCCACGGCGGGATTGCAATTGTTGGCGTGCAGGTTCCTGGGTTGGTCCACGGTGCCGTACATGTTCTTCATGGCGAAGGTCACGCCGGCCATCATGTGGTCCTTGAGGATGGGCATGTTGATGATCACATCGCATTCGCGGGTGAGGAGCTTCGAGACGCGAATCTTCGCCGAACCGAAGGAAGACTCCTCATCCTCATAGCCGGCGGCATCGGCCGGAATGCAACGAATCTTTCCGGGATCGGTGCTGACGGTGACACCTGTGGCCTCAAGAAAGCGCTGGTTCTGGTCCCAGACGATGATGTTGCCGGGCTTGACGCCGGCCTGCTGAAGCCGCTCGGCGACGGCCATAATCAGCGCATAATGCGTGGCGATTCCCTTGCTGCCGAGGCCGTTGACTTTGAGGCCGATCACCTTATCGGTGGGCACAATCGACTTCCACGCCTCCACGGGCTTTTCTTTGCCGGTGTAGCTTGCCATGGCGCGGTCGAGCAGAGCCTGCACGCGTTTTTCGTCGGGCTGCGTGCTGCCGGCAGGGTGAAGCTGGGGATCGCGGGCGATCACCACCTTGGACTTGGCGGCTGGAGCGCTTTCGGCGGCGAAAGCGGTCATTCCCAGCTTGCCGCCGGAACCGATCAGTACGGCACCCGTTGCCGCCCCTTTAAGAAACTCTCTGCGGTTTTTCATCGTGTTCCTCGCTTTCGTCGGTTTGGGCTTTTCAGGTCACCCGTTTTTGGAATCGCTTCCAGAGGAGTGAAAGGCAACTGCAGATCCTTCGACTCCTCCCCTTCGCGTTGCTCAGGGTCGTCGCTCAGGATGACAGCGACGGGTAATCACAGTTTCGCTTCCACGCCATGAGCGAGGGCAAGCAGAGCCTGCTGCGCGCCGGGCGTGGACTCATAGGCAACAATGCGAACCAGGTTCGGCCCCTTGCGGAAGATAACGCTCTGCGCGTAGGCAACGCCGGCATCGCCGATTGAAACGACCGTTGCATCTTTGCTTTGCTGTTTTTCAAGGATCTTGCCTGCGCCCGGGGCATCGCCCATGGTGTAGATGTCGACGACTGCTTCCAGTTGTCCCTGGTACTTGTAGTCGGAGGTAGCAGTAGAGACGACGCCGGCCTGAATGTACTCCTCGGCGTCACCGTCGATGTATTGCCAAAGATCCTTGGCCGCGTAGATGCGCGTGTCGCCAGTCTTCTCCCAGCCGGCGACGGCTCCCGAGGCGGGGAAGGCATCCTTCTTGGCCTTCTTGCAGCCCGTGCCGGCGGCCGTGGCCACGATCAAAAAAGCGGCGATCATCCATTTCCATCTGCCTGAAGTGAACATCTCGAACAAGGTCTCCTTCATGATTTGCGGTTGAGCAAAATCTGGCTTGAGGGGGAGCGGCTTTCGCCGATGCTGGTGACGTAAACAGCGGGGCGGTCCTGCAGCGGACAGGCGTACTCGCAGGCGCCGCAACCCACGCAACGGTTGGGATCGACGCGCGGCTGCTTGAGGGTTTTCGTGTTTCCGGCGGAGTCGACGACCTGCGCCTCCTGAACGTAGATGGCCTTGGGCGAGACCGGGCACCATTCCTCGCAGACGATGCAGTCGGTGGCCATGGCCCATGGCAGGCAGCGGCCCTTGTCGTAGAAGGCCAGGCCCAGGCGCACGGGCTGAGAGCCGGAGCCTACGCCCACCACCCATCCTTTTTCCTGCGGCGTGAGCTTCCAGATGGCGCCGGTAGGGCAGACCTCGGAGCAGAGAACGCAACTCGGCTCGCAGTAGCCGATGCGCGGAACCAGCTTGGGCGTCCAGAGGCCCTCGATGCCGGCTTCGGCCAGCGTGGGATGAAGCGAGTTGTTGGGGCAAACTTTCATGCACTCGCCGCAGCGGATGCAGCGGGAAAGGAAGACCGTCTCGTCGAGGGCGCCGGGCGGGCGCAGCAGGCGCTCGTTGCGGCCCTTGCCCAGGCCGGTGTTGGCGCGCATCAGCGGGACCGCGACGGCTCCCGCGGCCAGGCCGGTAAGGGCGCGGCGCCGGCCGAGATCGGCCGAGGCAACTTCCGGCTCATTGCGGAAGAAACGGAAGGCGAGGCCGTCGCTGGGGCAGGCGCCGACGCAGTTCATGCACATGAGGCACTCAGCCTTGCGCCAGGGAACCCCGCCGGCGGGATTGTCGCCGCCCTGGCAGTTCAGCAGGCAACGATTGCAATGGTTGCAGTTCTCGGGGTTTTTGTGCAGGCCCAGCACGGACCAGCGCGAGACGAAGCCCAGCAGGGCCCCGAGCGGGCAGATGGAACGGCACCAGAAGCGCGTGACGCGCAGGCTGGCGGCAAGAATCAACAGGAAGAGGATGCCCAGCACCAGTCCCTGCGAAAAGCGGGTCTGGCGGAAATCGAGCAGGACAATCTGCAGCGCGGAGTGGATCAGCTCGGCCGTCGACTTTATGAAGGCAATGTGGCTCTGCTCGAAGGGGGCCAGCACGGCGCGGACCGCGTAGTTAAAGGCGGGCAGGATGGAAAGGCCGACCGAGCGGACCAGCAGGCTGAAGGGATCGAGCCAGCCCAGCACCATGGAGCCGAAGGCCGCGGCCACCAGCCCGGCGATCAGCACCGCGTATTTGGTTGTCTGCCAGCGCTTGTAGCGGTTCGATTCAAGGCGCTGCTTGCCGCGCTTGGATTCGGAGGGCATGTTGCCCACAAAGTGCTGCAGCGTGCCCATGGGGCAAATCCAGCCGCAGAAAAAGCGGCCCAGAAAGAGCGTGGGGATGAGGATCACCAGGGAGAGCAGCAGGCCGCGATAGAGAGCATGGCCGGCAATGGCGTTGGAGATGGCGATCAGCGGATCGATCTCAAAAAACAGCCGCACCGGGGCCAGCAGGTGAATGTCGCTGGTGGCGCCGGGGACGGGGCGCAGTGCCGTGAAGATCAGCAGACCGAGAAAGAGGACCAGAAAGAAGATCTGAGAGATTCTGCGCCATCGCGGCAATCGGGAATATGCCACCAGCTCCTCCTTCGGCCGCGCACCAGATAACGGCAGAGGTGAAAGCGCGTACCCGCTCTTGTGAAACCCTGAGGCTGAGGTTACAAAACCACGCCTGCCTGCGGCTAGACGCAAGTACACGCACGGAATTTCCGTGTAGCTAGAATCATGGCTGCCGGAGAGGAGGCCGGACTGTGACCTGCGTCACGTGGGCGGCGGTTTCCCCTGGATCGCGGAAGCGGCGGTTTGCCGCTTCGCAAAAGCCGACGCGGCAGGGGCTTAAAGCCCGTCAATTCATTTTTTCGGCCTTTGCGGCCCGGCTGAAGCCGTGCCCTGATACAAAGCCTTCGCCCTGTTCCACCGACTGTAGCCCCGCTGTCTCGTCCCGCCCTGATACAAAGCCTTTTACCCCTGTTCCTTCGACCTTGGATACTCTCAAAGATGATTGATCAGCGACGCGATGCAGGCGGCGCCGAAGCCGTTGTCGATGTTCACCACCGAGACGTTGGGGGCGCAGGTGTTCAGCATGCCCAGGAGAGCCGCTATGCCGCCGAGCGACGCTCCGTAGCCTACGCTGGTGGGAACGGCGATGACCGGCGCCTGGACCAGGCCGCCGACGACCGTTGGCAAAGCCCCCTCCATGCCCGCGCAGACGACAAGGACACGTGCGGAGGTGAGGGCGCTCTGCTGGGCGAGCAGGCGGTGAAGGCCAGCCACGCCTACGTCGGCCACCAGCTCCACTTCGTTGCCCAGAATGCGCGCGGTTACGGCAGCCTCTTCAGCAACGGGCAGGTCGCTTGTGCCGGCGCAGACTACGCCGATGGTTCCCTTTCCGGCTGGAACCGGAGCCTGGGTGAGGGTAATGGCTCGGGCGGTTTCGTGATAGGTGGCCCGGGGCCCGACGGCCAGAACGGCATCGTAGGCCGGCCTCGAGGCGCGGGTGGCCAGCACGTTGCCGCCTGCACTCGCCATGCGCGCAAAGATCGCCGCCACTTGCTCGCTGCTCTTGCCCTGGGCAAAGATCACCTCGGGCATGCCGGTGCGCAGGGCGCGGTGGTGGTCGAGCTTGGCAAAGCCGAGATCTTCAAAGGGAAGCGTGCGCAGGCGGGCCATGGCCGCGGAAACCTCCATGCGCCCTTCGCGCACCTCGTTCAGCAGCGCCTCGATCTGATGGGGGTTCATGCGTGGCCCTCCTCTTTCTGCGCCCACGCGCGGATGGCTGCCTGCATGACCTGCTTGAGGGGGACCGAGTGCTCACGGGCGAGCGTGCGGCAATCCTCGTACTCGGGCGCGGCGTTGGCGATGCGGCCATCGGGCCAGCGGGCGATCTTGATGCGCACGATGCCCCAAGGCGTTTTCGCCTCGGCAAATTCGCGGTTGAGCGCCATCTTGTTTTCGAGGCGCCAGCGCAGGCCGATGGTGGTGGTTTCGCGCAGGATGAGATCGCGCAAGGCGGGCATGCGTTCGGGGCTGGAAAGCACGGTCATCTGCACGCCCGAACGGCCCTTCTTCATTTGCACGGCGGTGCGGTAGACGTCCCAGGCGCCGGCTTCGAGCAGCAGTTCACTGACGTAGGCCAGCAACTGGGGGGTAGAGTCGTCGATCACGGCTTCAATGACGGCAATGGGCTCGCCGGTGGCTGGCTCGGCCTGCGCAGCGGTTTCTTCGCCGACGAGCAGGCGCAGCAGATTCGGTTCGCCGGGAGTGTCGCGCCCGCCGGCTCCGTAACCTGAGGCCAGGACGCGCATCGCCGGCAGCGAGCCGTAGGTTACGTCGAGCATGCGCAGAATGGCGGCGCCGGTGGGGGTGACACGCTCCATAGGCGTGCCGGCCGAGTAGACCGGAGCGTCGCCCAGCAGGGCCAGAGTGGCCGGGGCGGGAACGGGCAGCGTGCCGTGCTGGCAGCGGACCGTGCCGCTGCCGAGGTTGAGCGGCGAAGAAAGCCAGCGGGCAATTCCCATTTCCCGGCCGAGCGCTTCGCATCCGGCTGCGGCGCAGACGATGTCGACAATCGTGTCGACGGCGCCGACTTCGTGGAAGTGCACCTGCTCGACAGGCATGGAGTGAATGGCTGCTTCCGCCTCGCCAAGGAGCTGAAAGGCGCGGCTGGCGCGGGTTTTGACCGCATCGCTTAGTGGGGCTGCGGCGATGATGCCGAGAATGGCCGAGAGGGGGCGGTGTGCGGCGTGAGCGGTTTCCTGCTTGTGCGCATGAGGCTCGGAGTGCGGGTGCTCCGCGTGTGCGTGCTCATGTTCATGTGGATGCGAGTGCGGCTCGTGGTCATGAGGATGGCTATGCCCGTGTTCATGGCCGTGCGCGCTCTCTGACCCCTGATCCCTGATCCCTGATCCCTCGAGGACCACGTCGATTTTTGCGGCCGTCAGGCCTCCGCGCATCACCTTGCGCGACTCGAGATGCGCGCCGACGTTGAGCGCCGCGGCGGTCTTCTCAAGCAACTCGAACGGAACGCCGGCGTCGACCAGCGCGCCCAACAGCATGTCGCCGCTGATGCCGGAAAAACACTCCAGATAGCCAATTCGCATCGTGGAGTGATTGTAAATCGGCGGCTGGACTGATGTCCCCGCAGCGTGTTGAAGAACAACCGCAGATCCTACGACTCCGTTTGAGGCTTGTGCGCGCGCGGGCCAGGAGGCCCGCGCTACAGCCGGTCAGGAGACCGGCGCTACAAGTTGTCGATGATGGTCACGGCACTAGGTGCGCTGTTTGGTCAGCAGCTCGGCGGGCAGCACGGCGTTGAGCGAGCCGGAGCGGAAACCGGCGCAATCGAGCGTGACGTACTCGAAGCCAGCCTTCTTGAGGGCGGCCGTGATCGAGTCGAGCATTTCCATGGTGAGCGCGCGGGGCAGCTCACTGCGGGAGATCTCCACGCGGGCCAGAGGGCCGTGGTGGCGAACGCGGAACTCGCGGAAGCCAAGCTGCCGGACAGCCTCTTCGGCGCGCTCCACCTGCTCGAGCACTTCGCGGGTGACGGCGCGGCCGTATTCGACACGCGAGGAGAGGCAAGGCGCGGCGGGGCGGTCCCAGATTGTGTAGCCGGCGGCGCGTGCCAGAGCGCGAACCTCGAGCTTGGTGAGCCCGGCTTCTGCCAGCGGGGCGAGCACGGCGTGATCTGCGGCAGCGCGCTGGCCGGGGCGGTAGTCGCCTTTGTCGTCTGCGTTCATCCCGTAGGCGATGTGCTTGTATCCGAGCGTCGATGCGAGCGGTTCCATGACGGAAAACAGCTCATCCTTGCAGTGGAAGCAGCGGTCGGCTTCGTTGCGCGCGTACTCGGGCTTGTCCAGTTCATCGGTCTTCAACACGCGCAGCGGCATGCCGACGGAGCGGGCGAATTGGCGCGCCTCATCCAGCTCTCGACGGCCTAGCGAAGGCGAATCGGCCAGCACGGCCAGCATTTTATCGCCGAGAATGCGGTGCGCGGTGGCGGCGAGATAGGCCGAATCGACCCCGCCCGAGTAGGCCACCATCAGGCTGTCAAGTGAACGCAAACGGGCTTCGAGCGCGGCCAGTTTGGCCGTAGGCAGGCTCGCTGTTTCTTGCGATGTGCTCTCGGGTTGCGCGGGTTGCGCCATTAGGGCGATTATACCGCCGGCGTGATTTCTTATTCGATGGCGAAGAACAACTGCAGATCCTTCGACTCCGTCCGCCGCCGCGGACTCCGCTCAGGATGACACTGCAGTTGGAATGCGAATTCCTTGGGCAAGATGCTAGGAGATGTTGAGCACGAGTTTGCCAAAGTGGCTGCCTTGCTCCATGCGCTCGAAGACTTCGCGCGCCTGCATCCAGCCGAATTCCTCGAAGACGGGGCGGAGCTTGCCCAGAGAGATGGCGCGGTTCAGTTCGATGAAGTCGCGCCGGGAGCCGACGTAGATGCCGTGGATGCGAGCCATTCTGTGCAGCACGGAGGTTACGGGGAAGGGGTCAGGGTTTTGACTGGCGCCCTGGGAGAGCACTCCGACCATGGCGATCATGCCGCCGATGCGGATGGATTTCAGTGAGCGGGCGAGAGTTCCCGCGCCGCCGACCTCGACGACCAGATCCACGCCCTCGCCGCCGGTCTGGTCCAGTACCCAGCGATCCCAATCGGGGTTGTCGCGGTAATTGAGCCCGGCGTGGAGGCCGAGCGAGCGGGCCCGGTCCAGCTTTTCATGGCTCGACGAGATGCCCAGCACGCGCGCTCCGCGAAGGAGGGCCAGTTGCAAAGCAAAGAGAGAGACGCCGCCCGTGCCCTGGATCAGAACTGTGGAGCCGGGCTTGAGATCGCCAGCGCCAAGCGCGTTCCACGCCGTGACGGCGGCGCAGGGCAGCGTGGCAGCCTGCTGAAAGCTGAGGTGATCGGGAATGGCGACCAGGCCATCTTCGCGGACCACGATCGTCTCGGCCAGCGTGCCATCGATGTCGCCGCCAAGGGCGCCGCGGGTGCGCGGCCGAGTGAGCGGACCATCAAGCCAGTTCTGCATGAAGATCGGGGCCACGCGGTCGCCGGGCTTCCAGGCCGTCACGCCGGAGCCCACCTGGAGCACTTCGCCGGCGCCATCGGAGCAGGGAATTCGCGGCAGCCTCATGCGGGGATTGTAGAGCCCTTTCACCATCAGCAGGTCGCGGTAGTTGAGCGAGACCGCGCGAATGCCCACGAGCACCTCGCCAGGCGCGGGCACGGGCGTGGGCCGGGCTACAAGTTCGAGCAGGCCGAAGGACGAAATCTGCCAGGCGCGCATCATCTCTCCCTGTCACCAGCTTTTGGCCCGTCTCTCCATGTTGCGGGACGTCTCTCCCGCGACTCTCTTAGCATAAAGATATGGCTCGCGGATGGGAGAGTAAACAGGTGGAAGAGCAGATGGCGAATGCCGGAGAATCTCCAGGCAACGTGGCCGAGGGGAATCGCAGGCGCCTCGAGCAACACGCCGAAGTGCAGCGGAAACGGCGGGGGCTGGTGCTGATGCGCGCTAATATTCTTTCGCAGAAGACTTCAAATCCGGCGCGGAGGCAGGCGCTGCAGGCTGCGCTGGCGTCAATCGAGGCCGAGATCAGCGCGCTGGGTTCCTAGTACCTGTCGCCATGAAGTTTCGTGGTCTCCCAGGTCTCTCCGCCGCGGCGGACGAGACCTGGGGCACCCAAGTTCTGTGGCTGGATTTGAAAACCGCAAATTCAGGATTTTAGTTAGCCACGAATTCTAGAGTTAAAGCCTGCTCTACTTCCCTGTTTTGCGGTGGACCAGCGTGCTGTTGGCCTGGGCGACGGGCGTCAGCGTGATGCGGGCAATGTTCACGTGAGCGGGCCGGGTGACGGCCCACAGAATGGCGTCGGCTACGTCCGCGGCAACGAGCGGCTCGAGCCCCTTGTAAACCTGCGAGGCACGCTCCGTATCGCCGTGGAAACGGATCACGCTGAAGTTTGTCTCCACCAGGCCTGGATTGACGGTGGTCACACGGACTGGCGTGCCCACGAGGTCCTGGCGCAGCCCGTCGTTAATGGACTGCACGGCGGCCTTGGTGCCGCAATACACAGCCCCATTCGGGTAGGTGTTTTCGCCGGCCATGGAGCCGAGATTCACAATGTGGCCGCGCCCGCGGGCCACCATGCCTGGAACCACGGCGCGCGATACCCACAGCAGGCCCTTGACGTTGGTGTCGATCATCTCTTCCCAGTCTTCGGCGTTGCCCATGTAGAGCTTTTCAAGGCCGCGGCTGAGGCCGGCATTGTTGACCAGGATGTCGATTTCGGCCCACTCCGGAGGCAGGCTGTCGACGGCCCGCTCGACGGCGCTGCGGCTGCGCACGTCGAGTTCAAACGAGTGGACTGACTGCGCGCCCAGTTCGAGCGCGCGCGAAGCCACTTCGGACAGTTTGGAGATGCGGCGCGCGGCCAGAAGCAACCGGGCGCCTTCCTGCGCGAAGGCAAATGCCGTGGCCGCTCCAATGCCGCCGCTGGCGCCGGTAATGAAAGCAGTTTTTCCCTTGAGACGCATAACGGCTTCTTATCTTAGCGCGAGGGGCAGGGGGAACAGGTTTCAGGTTTCAGGTTTCAGGTGTCAGGTGCTTGCGCTGCGCGACAGCAAATCGTGCAGGACTCGGCCGATCAACCGATCAACGCTCCGTAAACGAGTGCGCGCAAAATGCGCCGATAGGGATTCACTTGCGCTAAATGTCCGTGATCCATGAGAATTGCGAAGAGCCTTTCCTGCGGATCGATCCAGAAGTAAGTGCCGGCTGCGCCACTCCATCCATAATCGCCCACCGAACCGGAGATCGGATTGCGTCCCGCATCGACTCGAATCGCGAAACCGAGCCCAAAGCTCTGTCCCAGTTCGCGCAGAGGCGCCTGGTCATAAAAATCCGAGGTAAACGCGACCCGCTGAACGTCTGGCAGCAACTGATCGGAAGTCATTACGGCGATCGTTTTTGGCGAGAGCAGACGGACACCGTCCAGTTCTCCACCGTTCAGCAGCATCTGGCAGAAGCGGGCGTAATCGACCGCGGTGGCAAGCAGGCCACCGCCGCCGGAAAACCATACTCTTTTTTCCGGAGTGAGATCCTCGGGTTTTTCATAAAATGGGTCCGTGATTCCGGTCTCAGGATCTGACGACGGTTCAGCCATACGCGTTTGCTGCTCGGCATCCAGATAGAACGCGGTATCGAGCATGCCCAGCGGCCTGGTGATGCGCTCTTCGACAAAACGATCGTAGGGCCATGGCAGAAACCACTTCGACAATGCGCGATAGCACGGTGAACGACCAGCTGTACTCCCACGTAGTTCCCGGTTGATGAGCCAGGGGAAGCTTTGCCAGCTTTGCCACGAATTCTTCAGAAGACCTGGAATTGTACAAATTGACCGTCCTGTATTTCTTGTGCACCAGCGAATTGCCGGTGAAAGAATAGACAATTCCGGAGGTATGGCTCAGCAGATCCTGCGCCGTTATCGGGCGTTTGGCAGGCTCAAGAACCAGAACCGGCTTGCCGGAGGAGGGATCGATCTTATCGACCCCAACCTTGACGTCTTTGAACTCAGGCAGGTATTGGGAAACCGGCGCGAGCAGGTCGATCTTGCCTTCTTCCGCAAGCATCATCACTGCCACGGCTGTAATCGGCTTCGTCATGGAATAAATGCGAAATATGGAGTCCAGCTTCATGGGGATATTCTTCTCACGGTCCTGGAAACCGAGAGCATGCTGGAAAACGATCTTGCCGTCGCGCGCCACAACAACTACGACACCAGGCACGGCGCCCTTGTCGACCTCGGCCTGAAAAAACTGAGTGATGCGATGGAGACGTTCCGAGGAAAAGCCGCTGTCTTCGGGCTGGCTGGCTTCGGGCAGGCTCTTCGCCGGCAGTGAATTATCGCGGCAGGGAATCGAGCCTCCCGAATGAACGCTCTTTCGGCCCACGGTCTTTCTCCCTTGACATCGAACGATCTGCAATACAACTGAAAGGCGCCTGAAACCTGCTAATTCGGCGCGCCCGTCGATCCGGCCTCAGCGAAGGTGCACTCGTGGCACTGGCAACTGCGGCGCAGATATTCCCAGGAATAGATGCCGGTGTCGTGGCCGTCGAGCCAGTTGAAGCGGATGGCATAGCGGCCGATTGGGCACGACGCTGGAGGGCTTGGGCGGAGGCGTGTAGAGGGGCAGAAGGTTGGCCGGCTTCTGTTTCGGCTGGCCGGGCTTGCGGCCCTCCTTCTTGCGCTCTTCCACGCAGATGGCGCAGGGGCAGGCCTCGCGCAGCCAGGCAAAGCTCCAGGCGCTCTTGTGGCCGTCCTGCCAGTCGATCTCCACGCCCTTGCCTTCGGTGAGCAGCACGCGCACCTTTTCAGGCGTGATGGCGATGCGGGGAAGCGGACGATTGAGGGCCTCTTCGCGCTCCTGCTCCTCATGGTTGGTCATGCGAATGCCTTCATGGCTCATAAGACCAGTTTACAGGTGTCAGGTTTCAGGTGTCAGGGGGGACAGAGAACAGAGACCAGAGACCAGAGAACAGAGAACAGAGAACAGAGGCCGGAGAACAGAAGAACAGAGAACGATCCGCCCTGGTCCTGCAATGCAAGACCAGGGCGGAAGAGTGCATACCCGCATTCTTAAACCTCAGAGGCTACAAAGAATGCGTTGCGTATGGTCTTGTGAATCCTGCCGCCGGCGCCTGTGCAGTCGCCGACCAGAAGCACCTGATCTGCCGAGCCGATAAACTTCGCTGCTTCATCCATTCTCGGCTTCGGCTCGGAGCTGAAGACGATGCTGTCGGCCTGAATGGACTGCACCGCGCCGTCCTTATCGGTGTAAGTGACCTTGCCGCCGGCGATATCGGTGACCTTGGTGTTCATGAAGTACTTGAAGTTGGGATGGTTCTTGTAGATTCTTTCCTGGTTGCCGACGTTGTGGGGACCGCAATCTTCAATCTCGATCATTTCATCTCCCGGCGCCAGCACCGTGATCTTATGCCCGTCCTTGACGATGCCTACGGCGGCTTCGGTGCCGAGCTTTCCCGCGCCGATCATCACGACGTTTTCGCCCAGCGCCTTCTTATTGCTGTAGCAGGTCATGATGTCGAAGACGTTTGCGCCCTTCGTGGCGGGCGGAACGACCTCGGCGCCGGTTGCCACCAGCACAGCGTCAAACCCTGCGGCCTTGATCATTTCAGGCGTCGCGGCGGTCTTCAGTCTTACCTCGACTCCCTGCTTATTCACCTGGTGGACCAGGTAATCCTTGAAGACCTTGTGATTCCATCTCCATTGGCTGTAGTCGGAGAACCGCTGCAGGCCGCCAAGGGCGTCGCCCTTCTCGTACAGAGTGACCTTGTGGCCTCTTTCGGCAGCCGTAATGGCGGCCTTCATGCCCGCCGGTCCGCCGCCAACTACCGCAACCTTCTTCTTAGCCAAGGGCGGAGTGATGCTCGCCAGCTTATAGGCCGGCGTTCCCCACTTCGGATTCAGATCGCACATGGCGATATGCGGCCCCTTGACCATGCTGATGGCATGGCAGTCCTGGCACATGTAGCACTGCAGTACGTCGTCTGCGTGGCCGGCCGCCAGCTTCTTGGCCATGTCGGGCTCACAGAACAGCGGCGTATTCATGCCGACCATGTCGGTCTTGCCTTCGGCAATGAAGCGGTCATTCTGTACGGGATTGTGGAAACCCGCGCCTGTGCAGGTGATGATCTTCAGGCCGGCCTTTTTGACCGCCTCGGCGTAAGCAAGGCTCCACGGCTTCTCCTGGTCCTGGCAAAAGCTGTTGGGATGCTCGCTGCCGGCGCGCAGGAAGACGATGTCGGCAAGGCCCTCGAGCTTTTGCACATCCGCAACGCCCTTTTCCAGTTCCTCGTCGGTCGCCTGGTTCGGGTATCTTATGCCGACATAACTCTGGCTCTTGCCCGTGCCAAAGGCTGCATAACTGAGATAGGCGAGGATTATAAGATTGGTTTCATTCCGAATTGCCTTTAAAGCTTCAAGGTTAAGAGACCTTGGCTGGTACACGTCATAGCCCATGGCCTCGTATTCCTTTGCGTCCTTCACTATATCTGCGACACTACGGGAAGGCCCTCCGGACGCATTGCCGATGCCGGGGCCAGCAGGCATCCCGTTGGCGTTGCCGCCTTGCATCTTTGCCAATGCCTGTTGCGCTTTTTGCATGCCGACGATGCCATTCTGTCCAGAGACCTCGCCAGGGCCGAGAGAGTACCCATTATTTCCACCGTCGACCGTACTATTCGGAATGGTGGAGCAATTCACCAGGGAGTTTTCAGTATGGATGTCATTGATCATCCGCTCGACATAGCTCCATACCGGAGGGATGTCGTCCCACTTTCCCATTCCTATGTGCTGCCAACTGTAGACAGCTTCGTAGATGTAGTCCTCGAGGCCCTCGGCTTTGGTTACATACTTCCTGGGAGTTGACCCAAACATGGTAGGCATGGTGACAATCGCCGCGTTCTTGGCCAGATTCAGATAGTGATTTCGAAAGGTCTCGGTTGGATAGTTTTCCGGCCCCTGCATGGTCTGGTTGGAAGATTGCGAATGCACGATTCTGTTTTTCAGCACCCTGTTTCTGATGCGCAGAGGCGACAGGAGATGAGGGCACCTGTTGCCTACCGCGGCCTTGATGCCAGCGGGGGCGGCAGCGGCGGCAGCGGCAGCCTTCTCTTCCGCACTTGCCTCAAATCCCATCATTTTTTTGCAGGTGAGCGCGCAGGTTGACGCCATGCCGGCGGCGAGAAACTGCCTTCTTCCCATTAGGGTTTTAATCAGACTCATGACGAAGTCTCCTTTGTTTGCATTGAACTTGCGGAGGTTTAAGGATGCGCGGCAAGAGTACGCGCCCAAGGGTCGCACCTGCAAGCGAAAAAGTGCCTGATTGCCGTCATGGAGCGGGCGTTCTTCTGCCGGTGGGCCGGCCTTATCTATGGCGCCAGGCTCTCGAAGACCGGTTCCCGTTGATTGCCTTCAGCCGTTCTTCCAGAAAAACCATCCGGCCATGGCGAGGCCGATGACGACGACGGCCCAGCGGAGGAAGATCTGGGGGATGCGGCGGGCAACGGTGGCCGAGGCGTAGCCGCCCACTCCGCAGGCGACCATGGCCAGCAGGCAGTAGCGCCAGACGACCTGGCCGTTCAGGACAAAAAGCAGAAAGGCAACGCCATTGGCCAGCGTGGTGGTGACGACCTTGATGGCGTTGATCTGGTGGAGGTCCTCGAAACCGAACAGGCCCATGAGGCTGATGAGGAGAAAACCGGCGCCTGCGCCGAAGTATCCGATGTAGAAGCAGACGGCCAGCGCCCCGAGGAGAAGGGGAACGAGATGCGGATGGCGGCCACCGGCGACGATCGCGCCGCGGCGGCGCTGGATAGAGCGGTTGATGGGGCCGGAGAAGGCAAAGATGCAGGCGGCCAGAAGCAGCAGCCAGGGAACCAGGTGCAGAAAGGTCATCTGCGGAGTGTGGAGCAGGATGAGCGCCCCAGCCGTGCCGCCAACCAGGCCCACCAGACCCATGGGCCAGACGATCGCGAGATTGCGGCGGACATCGTCGCGGTAGCCGGCGATGGAGGTGAGCTGGCCGGGCCAGACGGCGACGGTGTTGGTGGCGTTGGCCTGGATGGGAAGAACGCCCATTCCGTAGATGGCAGGGAAAGAAAGGAAGGAGCCTCCGCCGGCGACAGCGTTGAGCACACCGGCCAGGAAGCCGGCGAGAATGAGGCGGATCCATGGCCAGGTGAGGGCAGGGAGGATGACGGCGTGGGAGAGCATGTAGGCACATTGTAGCGAGTCAGCGGGGTTAGCGAGTCAGCAGGTCAGCAAGTCAGCGGGTTAGCGAGCCAGCAGGTCAGCATCCCATCCTTAGGGCAAAGGGGGCGAAGAGTGAGGTTTGGGGCGGGTGAGGCGTAGGCCCAGCGGGGCCGTGAGGACAAAAAAGCCGGGAAGAGAGTGATTTGCGAGGCAAGTCATTAACAAAATAAACCACTTACAAGAATATTGTAAAGATTAGCGCATAACGCTCATATTTTATGCATCACATGTGCTATAGTGTGTATCAGATGAAGTGAGCGGCCGGACGAAGGTTCGGCCCAGAGATCAAGAAAACCAAATGGAGGTATAAGACTATGGCAATCGTTCGTTGGGACCCGTTTCGGGATGTCATGTCGCTGCAGCATCGCGTGAACTCGATCTTCCGCGACTTCAACGAGGGAGCGGACGCTCCGCTGACGACGGCGAGTTTCGTGCCGGCGGTGGACATCTATGAGGACGAGAAGAAGGTCACGCTGAAGCTCGAAGTTCCAGGGATGGCCGAGAAGGACCTGGACGTGAGCGTGGAAAACAACATGCTGACGGTGAAGGGCGAGCGCAAGTTCGAGAACGAGGAGAAGGAAGAGAACTTCCACCGCATCGAACGGCGCTACGGGAGCTTTTCCCGCTCCTTCACGCTGCCTTCGACGGTAGACACCGAGCACATCGAGGCGCACTACCAGGCCGGCGTGCTGAAGCTGGATCTGAAGAAGAAGCCCGAGGCCCAGCCGAAGCAGATCAAGGTGAGCGTCGCAGCCTGAAGGCGGCGACAGGCTTTCAGGTTTCAGGGGTCAGGGATGCAGTTTCCGCTGAGCCTTGTTTGCCTGAGCTGGGAACGCGCCGGGAGAGAAGTTAAACAACTTCCGCCCGGCGCTTCTTTTTTTGCACTAATATCGGTTTGGGCGGGTTGGCGGGCAAGAGGCGGCCGGGGGGTCCGAGGCTCTTTGAGGAACAGAACAACCGCAGATCCTTCGCTGGAGTTTGGCCGGAATACGGCCAAACTCCGCTCAGGATGACAGCCTTTGGCGATGAAGACCGGGGGGAACAGAGCTAAGAGCTAAGGGCTAAAAGCTAGAAGCAAAGAGTTAAAAACTAAAAACTGGGGGCTGTTTTTATGGCGATTCGTTGGGACAAGTTTACGGTGAAGTCGCAGCAGGCGATGCAGCAGGCGCAGGCCAGAGCCGCGGAAATGGGCAATCCCGAGATGCAGCCGGTGCATTTGCTGATGGCGCTCGTGGAGGACCGCGAGGGCGTGATTCCGGCGGTGCTCGGAAAGATCGGCGTGCCTACCGAAAGGCTCGAGAGCGAGCTGCACCAAATTGAGGAGAAACTGCCTCGGGTAGCCGGTACAGCGGCGCAGCCGGCAGCGAGCCAGGCGCTGACGCGCGTTCTGGACCAGGCATTCAAGGAAGCGGCGAACTTCAAGGACGAATATGTTTCCACCGAGCATCTGCTGCTGGGCGTGGCGCACCAGAAGAATGATGCGGCCGCGGTCGCACTGGTGGGGCTGGGCGCGACGCACGAGGCGATTCTGAAGGCGCTGACGGCGGTGAGGGGATCGCAGCGGGTGACGGACCAGAATCCGGAGGGCAAGTTCCAGGCGCTGGAAAAGTATGCGCGCGACCTGACCGAGCTGGCGCGGCGCGGCAAGCTCGACCCGGTGATCGGGCGCGACGAGGAGATTCGGCGCGTGATCCAGGTGCTGAGCCGGCGGACAAAAAATAATCCAGTGCTGATCGGCGAGCCGGGCGTGGGCAAGACGGCCATCGTCGAGGGGTTGGCGCGCAGAATCGTGCAGGGCGACGTGCCGGAGAGCCTGCGCGAGAAGCGGGTGATCGCGCTCGACCTGGGGGGAATGCTGGCCGGGGCCAAGTACCGCGGCGAGTTCGAGGACCGGCTGAAGGCGGTGCTCAAGGAGATTGAGGAGTCGCAGGGGCAGATCGTTCTGTTCATCGACGAGCTGCATACGCTGGTTGGCGCGGGAGCGGCCGAAGGGGCGATCGACGCGAGCAACATGCTGAAGCCGGCGCTGGCGCGCGGCGATCTGCGGGCCATCGGGGCGACGACGCTGAACGAGTACCGCAAGTACATCGAGAAGGACAAGGCGCTGGAGCGGCGCTTCCAGATTGTGTACGTGGGCGAACCCAACGTGGAGGACACGATCTCGATTCTGCGGGGGCTGAAGGACCGCTACGAAGCCCACCATAACGTGAGAATCAAGGATTCGGCGATTGTGGCGGCTGCGACCTTGTCGCATCGCTACATCAGCGACCGGTTCCTGCCGGACAAGGCTATCGACCTGGTGGACGAGGCAGCGGCATCGCTGGCGATCCAGATTGGATCTGTTCCGACGGAGATCGACCAGCTGGAGCGGGAGGCGACGTCGCTCGAGATCGAGAAGGCGGCGCTGAAGCGCGAGACGGACACGAACAGCAAGGAGCGGCTGGAGGAAGTGGAGCGCGAGCTCGCGCAGCTCAAGGAGCAGACCACCGCTCTGAGGGCGCGATGGACCAAGGAGCGCGAGGCGATCAACAGGGTTGGCGAGCTAAAGAAACAGATTGAAGCGCTGCGCTTCGAGGCCGAGGAGCAGACGCGCCGCGGGCAACTGGAGCGGGCGGCGCAGATCCAGTACGGCGAGCTGCCGAAGCTGGAAGCGGAGCTGAAGCGGCTGAACGCGGTGCAGGACGGCAGCGCGGGGCAGGCGCGCATGCTGAAGGAGGAGGTCGACGAGGAGGACATTGCCAAGATCGTGAGCAAGTGGACGGGGATTCCCGTCTCGCGCATGCTCGAAGGCGAAGTGAAAAAGCTGGTGGAGATGGAAAAGCGGCTGGCCGAGCGCGTGGTGGGCCAGGACGCGGCGCTCAGCGTAGTGGCGAATGCGATTCGCCGCTCGAGAGCCGGGTTGAGCGATCCCAAGCGGCCGATCGGTTCCTTTATTTTCCTGGGACCGACGGGCGTGGGCAAGACCGAAACGGCGCGGGCGCTGGCCGAATTCCTGTTTGACGACGAACAGGCCCTGGTGCGCATCGACATGAGCGAGTACATGGAAAAGCACGCCGTGGCCAGGCTGATCGGCGCGCCTCCGGGGTACGTGGGCTACGACGAGGGCGGGCAGTTGACCGAGGCCATCCACCGGCGGCCGTACGCGGTGATTCTGTTCGACGAGATCGAGAAGGCGCACCCGGATGTCTTCAACATTCTGCTGCAAGTGATGGACGACGGACGCCTGACCGACGCCAAGGGGCGCACTGTAGACTTCAAGAACACGGTGCTGATCATGACGTCGAACCTGGGTGCGGCATTCCTGGCGGGCGATGCTCTCAAGAAGGAGCACGACTTCGAGATGGCGCGCGAGAGCGTGCTGCGCGTGCTGCGCGAACATTTCCGCCCGGAGTTTCTGAATCGAGTGGACGACGTGGTGATCTTCCGGCCGCTGGGCAGTGCGCAGATGGGCCAGATTCTGGACCTGAGGCTCGCCGAAGTGCAGAAGCTGCTCGAAGACCGGCAGATTTCCATCGAGTTGACCGAAGCCGCGCGGCAACTGATTCTGGCCTCGGGGTCGGATGCGGCCTACGGAGCGCGTCCGCTGAAGCGCGCGCTGCAGCGCATGGTGCAGGACCCGCTGGCGATGAAGATTCTCGCCGGTGAGGTGCTGCACGGGTCACATGTCCGCATCGACGTGGATCGCAAGTCGAACCAGTTGGTCTTTGAGCCGATGGGGCGCGAGGCGATGGCGTAAAGACAGTTGTCAGTTGCCAGTGGTCAGTGGTCAGCAGGCAGGCTTCGCGCCCTACCAGGCCGCAGAATCGGGGCTGTCTCGCGCCAATATCTCGCGTCATTAATCCAAGGCCTTGGTGGTTCCAATCCAGGCCAGTAATGCGAACGCTCCTAGGAGGCTCAGGCCAAGCGCCTTGGCATGAACCTGTTGTCCGGCGAAGTCGTACGGACCGTAGAGGAATTCCTGCAGGTCAAAAAAACGGGACCTTCCTTCTGCGAGCATCGCAACGATTCCGCCCCCAGCCGCGAAGATGACAAATTCGGCGGAGGGAAACAGAAGAGTTGCCGCAGCAATCGCGAGCATCAGACCGTACGCGATTCCAAATCCTCCCATAGCCACGGCAAGGATAAATGAAACTAAACTCCACCCAGGGTCGCAACCAATTGGGCCGTCACAGCCAGGGAGCTTACCCTCGTGAAGCTCGATCGCAATTTGAAGCGGGGACCATTGAGTTCGGCCAAGGACCGGAGAGTCCGTTTTGATCAGGGGGAGCGTGAAACTCGCGAGGCCCATCAAGGATATGAACAGGATCATCTGCCGTCGCCGCCTACCCAACCTGCCAGGAGAAAGAGTTTTCCCTGGTTCGCCCGGCGGGAAATAACTAGACGGGGATACGTCTTCGCTGAACTTGTACTCTGGTTCCATCACCCTCCTCCTTCCGGAGGCGCAAGTAACCGAGGGATAACCAAGCAACAATCATAACCTGTGCCGGGCGACTGCAATACTTCGACTCGTCCGCCCCTCAAACCCACGGACAAGGCCTACCCGCGGGGACCCCGCCTGCGGCAGATTTGCTCGTGATGACGGTGTGTTTATTGGTGGCATGGAGAGGATATGAGCCCTCGACAGGAATCGAGGAACCGCAGTAGACTTTGCCCATGAAAACGAGGATTCCCCTCCTCTTTTTGATTCTCTTCGTGCTTCCAGCGGCCGCTCCTCTTGCGCATGCGCAGGAGTGGGCCAAGGCAAGGCTGGAAGCGTCACCGCGCCACCGCGAGTACGTGCAACTGAAGCACGGAGGCCGCACGGTGGAGGCTTACGTGGCTTACCCGGAGATCAGCACCAAGGCTCCGGCGGTGATTCTGATCCACGAGATTTTCGGGCTGACGGACTGGGCCAAGGAGATGGCCGACGAGATCGCGGCGCGTGGCTATATCGTGATCGCGCCGGACCTGCTGACGGGGCTTGGGCCGGGCGGCGGCGACTTCAATTCCTTCACGAGCCAGGACGCGGTGACGAAGGCCGTTTCGGGACTCGATGCGGAGCAGGTGAATGCCGACCTGGACGCGGCGGCCGATTACGGCAAGCACCTGCCGGCGGCCGATGGAAAGCTCGCGGTTGTGGGCTTCTGCTGGGGCGGAGGCAAGTCGTTCGCCTTTGCAGCGCACCGGAAGGATTTGTCAGCAGCATTCGTCTTTTACGGTCCGGCCCCCAGCGATGTTATCGACGATTACCGCGCCGGTGTACGGATTTTACGGGGGCAACGACGAGCGCATCGACGCGACGCTGCCTGCGACCGAGGCGGCGATGAAGGCAGCAGGCAAGCAGTACGAGAAGGTGATCTACGACGGGGCCGGACACGGCTTTATGCGCGCGGGCGAGGATCCTGCGAATACGGTCGCCGGGAACAAGACGGCGCGGGAGCAGGGATTTGCGCGGTTGCTGGAGTTGATGAAGACGCTGAAGAGGGCGCCGGGGGCGAAGTAAGGGCGGGCGAGGTTAGCGCGCTTCGCGCCACCCGACGAGAATGTGCAATCCCAGGTCTCAGAAGCGAGACCTGGGGCACCCGCGTTTCCTAGAAGCAACTGCAGATCCTTCGACTGCGCGCCGCATAGCGGCGCTCCGCTCAGGATGACAACTCTGAACTGGATTCCGAATGACGGGCGAAGACAGCGATTCCAGCGGCGGCGATTACTGTCTTAGCTCCACCAGCGTGGCGCCCTGGCCGCCTTCGTTCTGCGGGGCGTCTTCGATGCCGGCGACATGGGGATGGGACTTCAGGAATTCGCGGACGCCGCGGCGCAAGATTCCGGCGCCATGGCCGTGGATGACGCGGACGCGCTCGAGGCCGGCCATGAAGGCGCGGTCGAGGTACTTTTCGAGCTCGTCGGTGGCCTCGTCGACGGTGCGGCCGATGAGGTTGATCTCCATGCGCAGGCTGGAGGTGTCGGCGCTCAAGACCGAGACGTGCACGCCCTTCTGACGGCGGGCGGCGGCCAGCGGATCGGCTCGCTCGGCCGATGAGGAGGCGGCGGAGCGGACGACCTGGGCGATCTCGTCGCGGCGGACGCGCATTTTGATGGGGCCAAGGGCGACTTCGAAGAGATCTTTTTCGATTTCGCGCTGCACCTCGGCGATCTTGTTCATCGATTTGAGGCGCACCTGGTCGCCCAAGCCGACGTGGCGGACGAGATGGGGCTGGGCGTTCTGATCATTTTGGTCGGCCCCGGTGCGATGGGCAACGACGGTCTGATTGAAGCTCTCCTGAAATTCGCGGCGCAGGCGGTTGATGCGGCGCTCGGCTTCCTTTGACAGCTTCTGTTGCGCCACGCGGTCGTCGACGGCGCGGACGTTCTCGCGCATCTGGAATTCGAAATCCTTAAGCAGCGAGGCAAGTTTCTGCTCGAGCTCGCGGGCGCGGTTGCGGATTTCGGCGTCGCCCTCGCGGTCGAGGCGCTTGCGTTCCTGGTTGAGAGCGTACTGCTGTTCGCGGGCGGCCTTGCGCTCGACTTCAAGCTGGGCGAGCTCGTTGTGGAGGCGGTCGAGGAAGCGGGCGACATCGGCCTGCTGAGAGCCGAGGCGCTCGCGGGCGGCGGCGATGATGCGCGCGTTGAGGCCGAGGCGCTCGGCGGTGAGGATGCCGGCCGAGGCGCCGGGGACGCCGAGATGGAAGTGGTAATTGGGGACGAGCGTGACGTCATCGACGGCAGCGGCGGCGTTGCGCACGCCCGCGGTGTTGGCCGCGTAAACCTTGAGCGAGGTGTGGTGGGTGGAGATCAGCGTCCAGGCGCCGGCGGAGAGAAAGAAGTGAGCGACGGCGACGGCCAGGGCTGCGCCTTCTTCGGGGTCGGTGGCAGAGCCGAGCTCGTCGAGCAGGACGAGAGAACGATCGCCGGCGATGCGCGAGAGGCGGTTGAGATTCACGATGTGCGCGGAGAAGGTGGAGAGCTCGGCCTCGATGGATTGTGCGTCGCCGATGTCGGCGAGGAACGCGGTAAAGATGGGAAAGCTGGCTGCAGTAGCAGGGACGGGCAGGCCGGCCTGGGCCATCATGGCGAGCAGGGCGACGGTTTTGAGCGCGACGGTTTTGCCGCCGGTGTTGGGGCCGCTGATGATGAGCTGGCGTTCGTCGGCGATGAGCTCAAGAACGAGCGGGACGACATGGCCGCCGGTGGAGCGCAGGTGCTTTTCAAGCAGCGGGTGGCGCGCAGCGTCGAGACGGAGGAGATCGGGCGCGATCGAAGGGGCGACGCAATCGAAGCTGCGGGCGAAGCGGGCGCGGGCCAGCAGGCAATCGACCTGGGCGAGGACGCGTGCGCCTTCGACCAGCGCGTGAGCGTAGCCGGAGACCTGGCGCGTGAGAGCGACAAGAATGCGGTGGATTTCAGCCTGCTCCTCTTCAATGAGGCGGACGAGCTCGTTGTTCTGCTCGATGGTTTCGAGTGGCTCGACGTAGACGGTCAGGCCGGAGGAGCTGGCGCCGTGGATGACGCCCGTGATGCGGCGCTTGAGCTCGGCGCGGACAGGAATGACAAAGCGGTCGCCGCGAATGGTGATCAGCTCTTCCTGCGTGGCGCCTTCGCTGGAGAGTTTGCGCAGGGCGGCGCGGAGGCTCTCTTCAATGAGGCGCTGTTGGCGCTCCTGGTCGCGGCGGATGCGACGCAGCTCGGGCGAGGCGTCGTCGGCGATGGTGCCGTCGGGCTGGATGGTGCGCTCGATGGTGTCGGCGAGCGGCCGGAGACTGGAACCGAGCGCGGCCGAAAGCGAGGTGAGCTCGGGCAGCCGGCCGGCAAGGCGCGCGGGAGGTTCATGCAGGAGCGATTGCCAGGCGCCGACGTCGCGGGCCAGATGGGCGATGGCCTGGAACTCGGGGGCTTCAAGGGCGGCGCCGGCGATCTGGGCCTTGGCGGCAAGCTGGGTGGGATCGAAGAGGCCGGCAAGCGCGATGGAGATCTGCTCGTCGAGGAGAAGGCGAAGCTCGGCGGTAAGGCGGTGCTGGGCGGTGATCCAGGATTCGTCAGTGGAGGGCGTGAGGGCGAGAATGGCGTCACGGCCGACCGACGATGCGGCAAATCCGGCGACGAGGGCCAGAAGAGGCTGCCATTCGAGGGCGGCGAGGTCGGCGGCTTCGACCGGCGACGGGATGGGATCGAGAAGAGGCACGCTGGAACTATGGTAGCGTTCCGGGGAGGGAGCGAGAGATTGGGGAGGCTGTTGGGAAAGGCGGATTGGGCGCTGGGGCCCGATTTCATGCCCAGGAATGGGCCGCGGCGCTAAATCGGTGTAAGCGGCTACGAGTTAGAGCTCGGCGTGGCCATTGGGCAGGAGGCGCAGCCGCCGCTGCAGGAGGTATCTGCCGTGGACTCGGATTTCTTTTCAGATGAGGAAGCTGAGGAAGATTTGCTCGAGCCGGAAGCGTAGTCGTTTACGTACCAGCCGCTGCCCTTGAACTGGAGACCGGGGGCGGTTATCGTGCGCTCAAGCGCGCCGCCGCATTTGGGGCACTTCTTCAGCGGGGCCGCGCTGAAACTCTGGATTTTTTCAAAATGATGGTCACAGGCCGTGCAGCGGTACGGGTAGAGCGGCAAGGGTTTTACCTCTGGAGAGAGATCGTTTTCACTTCTCTATTTCTATTTTACCGGGAAAGCGGAAAAAGTGCGCAGGGAGGCAATGTGAGTGGTTCCCACCCTACGCTTCGCGTAGGATGGGGCACCCACAAGAGTGACGGCCGCTGCGAGTTGCAGACGGCTATCAGTGAGCCGTGAATTGGACCGAGGCGGTCACGTCCTCCCACGTAAGCGTGAGCGTACCCTTGCCGCCGCCGTTGTCGGTGAGGGTGTAGACAAGGTCCTCGACCATGGAAGGCGGCTTGGAGGTCTGCATGGGGACGCGGCCGAGGTCTTTGGTGCTGTCGTAACTAAGACCCCACTCGCCGGTATCCTTGCTGACGACGAGCACCCAGTGCGCGGGGTCGGAGATGTCGACGAAGAGCGTGTAGGTGCCCGCGGGAACATTCAGGTTGCCAATCGTCAGGTTCGCGTCAGTTTTCAGAGTTGTGGCTGCATTGGCGCCACCGCGCCAGACGGGATAGTGGGGATCTTGGCCGATGCGGCCGTCCTTGGTGAAGAGCTTGCCCTCGCGGCCGCGGACGCGGGGCGAGCTGTAGTCGATGGAGATGGTTTTGCCGGCAATTGTCACCGAAGCCTTGGCCGCGGGGCTTTGAGGTGCTCCGCCGGGCTGGCCCATGTGCATGCCGGACGGCGCGCCGGCGGGCATGCCGGAAGGCGGACCCTGCTGGCCACCGGGAGGGGGACCTCCCTGTTGCCCGCCAGAGGGCGGGGCCTGCTGGGCAAAGACGGTGGCGGCGAGCATGAGAGATGCACAAACGAGAAGGGACTTCATTGGCGGTGTCTCCTAACGTGGCAGAGCGCTTGAAATGTCCAACGGCTCCGACGGAAGCATTGTCGCATCTCAGGGGCTGGTCAGTGAACCGGCAAGATTGGATGACCTGGTCGATGCGAACCGCCTGAATCGAGGCGAACCGCCTGATATGATGCGGCAGAAGGATGGCGATATGGCGGATGCGGGCGGTCGAGAATCGGCAGGATCGGTAGTGGGCTCGGCGGGAGCGCGCTTCCGGGCGGCGCTTGAGGCGGAAAGGCCGCTCGCAGGTGGTTGGGGCGATCAACGCCTATGCGGCGCGGCTGGCCGAGCAGGCGGGATTCAGGGCGCTGTACCTTTCCGGCGGGGGGGTGGCCGCGAACTCGCCTGGGGCTGCCGGACCTGGGGATCAGCACCATGGAGGATGTGCTGACCGATGCTCGGCGGATTACGGACGCAACGCATCTGCCGCTGCTGGTGGATATCGATACGGGCTGGGGTGGGGCGTTCAACATTGCTCGCGCCATTCGCGCCCTAGATCAAGGCGGGCGTGGCGGCGGTGCACATCGAGGACCAGGTGGGCCAGAAGCGCTGCGGCCACAGGCCGGGAAAGGAGCTGGTTTCCGCCGAAGAGATGGTGGACCGCGTGAAAGCCGCCGTGGATGCGCGCACGGACCGCGCAGTTTGTGATCATGGCGCGCACTGACGCGCTGGCGAGCGAGGGGCTCAAGAGAGCCATTGAACGGGCGCAGGCGTATGTGGCGGCGGGCGCGGAGATGATCTTTGCCGAAGCGGTGACGGAGCTGGGCATGTATGCCGAGTTCCGCAAGGCGCTGGGTGTGCCGGTGCTGGCCAACATCACCGAGTTCGGCCGGACGCCGCTGTGGACGAGGGAAGAACTGGCCCGGGCGGGTGTGGACATCGTTCTCTACTGCTGCGCGGCCTACCGGGCGATGAACGCGGCGGCGCGGAAGGTGTACCGAGACGATCCGCGCCGAGGGCACGCAGAAAAGCCTGCTGCCGATGATGGAGACGCGCGAGGAACTCTACGGCACACTGGGCTACCACGCTTACGAACGGAAGCTGGACGAGCTGTTCGAGAAGGAGAAACGAGGGAAGCAGGAATCGTGACGGCGATCAAATAGATCGAATATATGTTGATATTTCCGGATGTGCGTTTCCCCGCACTTTTCCCGTAATGATATTCCCCGGAGGTTGAAGATGAGCGAGGAAGAGGTCTCCGCGCCGGCCGGATTCAGGCCCAAGAAGGCGGTGGCCCTGTCGGGCACGCCAGCGGGAGAGACTGCGATTTGCACGGTGGGGCAAAGCGGCAACGATCTGCACTATCGCGGTTACGATATCGCCGACCTGGCGAAACATTGCGAATTTGCCGAAGTGGCGCACCTGTTGATCCACGGCAAGCTGCCCAATGCCGCGGAACTGGCGGCCTATAAGAAGCGATTGCTCGGTCTGCGCGGTTTGCCTGGCCGAGGTGAAGCACGCGCTGGAGCAACTCCCCGCCTCCACTCATCCCATGGACGTGTTGCGCACGGGCGTCTCCGTGCTGGGCTGCGTTCGGCCTGAGGCCGAGGATCACAATGAGGCGGGCGCGCGCGAGCTAGCCGACGCGCTGCTGGCCTCGCTGCCTTCGATGCTGCTCTACTGGCACCACTACGCGCATCCCGGCAAGCGCATTGCGGTGGATGCCGACAGCGAGCCGCTTGCCGCGCATTTTCTCCACCTGCTGCACGAACGGCCGGCCAGCGAAGAGCGGATCCGTGCCATGCAGGTTTCGTTGATCCTCTACGCCGAACACGAGTTCAACGCGTCCACTTTCACGGCGCGGGTGATTGCGGGAACGGGCTCCGATCTCTACTCCTGCGATCTGCGGCGCGATCGGGGCGCTGAAGGGGCCGAAGCACGGCGGCGCGAATGAGGCGGCGCTGGAGATCATGAGGCGCTACGCAACACCGGACGAAGCGGAGGCGGACATCCGCCGGCGCGTGGCCAACCATGAAATGATTCTCGGCTTCGGGCACCCGGTGTACACGATCGAGGATCCGCGCAGCCGCTTTATCAGGGAACGCGCGCAGGAGCTGGCGGCGAACGACGGCAAGGGAAAGCAGATGCTGGAGATCGCCGAGCGCATCGTATTCACGATGCAGGCGACGAAGAAGATGTTTCCCAACCTCGACTGGTACTCGGCGGTGGCCTATGATCTGATGGGCGTTCCGGTGGAGCTTTTTACGCCGCTGTTTGTGATGGCGCGGACGGCCGGCTGGTGCGCGCACGTGATCGAGCAGCGGCAGAGCGGGAAGATCATCCGGCCCTCGGCTGTGTATACGGGGCCGGAGAATCGCAGGTTTGTGCCGATGGAGGAGCGGGGGTAGGCAGACAGGAGAGAGTGTGTCATCGGAGATCAGCAATGAAGCGTCCCGCGCCGGACAAGGTCATTGCCGAGATCGCCGATTATGCGCTGAGCTACGACATTCGGAGCGAGCTGGCGTACACGACCGCGCGCTACTGCCTGATGGATACGCTGGGCTGCGGGCTGGAGGCGCTGGAATACCCCGCCTGCACGAAGCTGCTGGGGCCGATTGTGCCGGGGACGGTGGTTCCGAACGGGGCGCGCGTGCCGGGGACGGATTTCGTGCTCGACCCGGTGCAGGCGGCCTTCAACATTGGAGCCATGATCCGGTGGCTGGACTTCAACGACACCTGGCTGGCGGCCGAGTGGGGCCACCCTTCCGACAATCTGGGCGGGATTCTGGCCATCGCTGACTGGCTTGCGCGCGGCGCTCGCGCAGAAGGCAAAGCGCCGCCGCGGATGCGCGATGTGCTGACGGCAATGATCAAGGCCCACGAGATCCAGGGCTGCCTGGCGCTGGAGAACGCATTCAACAAGGTGGGGCTGGATCACGTGGTGCTGGTGAAGGTGGCGTCGACGGCGGTGGTGATGCGCGCTGCTGGGGTTGAGCCGCGACGCAGACCATCAACGCGCTTTCGCTGGCATGGGTGGACGGGCAGAGCCTGCGCACCTATCGGCACGCGCCGAATACGGGCTCGCGCAAGAGCTGGGCGGCGGGCGATGCGACCAGCCGGGCTGTGCGGCTGGCGCTGATGGCGAAGGCTGGCGAGATGGGCTACCCGTCGGCTTTGACCGCAAAAACCTGGGGATTTTACGATGCGTCGTTTCGCGGGCAGGAGTTCAAATTCCAGCGGCCGTACGGCAGCTACGTGATGGAGAACGTGCTGTTCAAGATCAGCTACCCGGCGGAGTTCCACGCGCAGACGGCGGTGGAGTGCGCGGTGGCTGTGCACAGGCGGCTCAAAGAGCGAGGGCTGACGGCGGCGTCGATTCGCTCGATCCGGCTGCGCACGCAGGAGGCGTGCCTGCGCATCATCGATAAAAAGGGGCCCCTTGCGAATCCGGCCGACCGCGACCACTGCGTGCAGTACATGGTGGCGGTGCCGCTCGTGTTCGGGAGGCTGACGGCGGCCGACTACGAGGATGCGCTGGCGCTGGACCCAACATGGGGAAGGCGCATCGACGAGCTGCGCGCGAAGATGGAGTGCGTGGAGGAGCCGCAATTCACGGCCGATTATCACGACCCGGAGAAGCGGTCGATCGCCAACTCGCTCACGGTGGAACTGGATGACGGAACGGTGATCGAGGAGACGGTTGAGTACCCGATCGGGCACAGGCGGAGAAGGGAAGAGGGATTGCCGCTGCTCATTGAGAAGTTCAGAACGAACCTGCGGCGGAGGTTCGATGAGACGCGGCAGGAGCGGATCATGGAGGCATCACTCGACCAGCAGCGGCTGGAAGCGATGGCGGTGGACGAGTACGTGGAGCTTTACGTGCCGTAGTTCTCTTCAACTTAGGACTTGCTGTGCACGGAGAATGAAATAGGCTGAGAATTCGTTCGCCTGCGGCACGAAGCGTTTGCTAGAATCACCGGAACCAAATCTAATTCCCTACGAGGTAATCCATTTCATGTTTCAAGCCAGAGGGTTCCGGTCTTCCCTGGTGGTGTCCGCGGGGGTTGTTCTCTTTGCGTCTGCCGCTCTATTGATTTCCGCACAGAACCAGCAGCCCCAGCAAAGCGGGGCCAACCAGCAGGCACAGCAGGGAGGTCCGCCGCCGGGCGGTGGCGGAGGTGGGATGCACGTAAACACTGCGCCCACCAAGTTGCAGGTGCTGCCCAAAGACACGAATATCGATCAGCTTGACAAGTACATGCAGGATTGGAAGGCCTCACTGGGCGGCCATTGCTTCACCTGCCACAACGGCGGCCAGATGGGTGGACCGCCAAGCGGGAATCAGGCGCAAGCCGGTGGTGGTCCGCCAAGCGGTGGTCAGGCTCAGGCAGGTGGACCGCCTCAGGGTCAGGCAGGCGGCGGACAGGGTGGCCCGCCAAGCGGTGGTCAGGCGGGTGGTCCGCCGGGAGGCGGCCCTGCCGTCGACTTCACCGACGATTCGAAGCCGCAGTTCAAGACCGCTCGTAAGATGTACACCATGCTCCAGGAGATCAACACGAAGTACGTGGCCGAAAGCAAGACCCCGGTGACCTGCGGGACCTGCCATCGCGGCCATGAAAAGCCGGAGGCGTTTGTCGCCCAGGTGACGAACCAGGGACCGCCGCAGGGCGGGCAGCAGGGTGGGCCTCAGGGCGCGCCCCAGGGGCAATCCGCGGCGCCGGCGGCGCAAAAGTAGCTGTGGGTTGAGGCGACTTCAGCTTCAAGTGCTCCCATGCCTTCAAGGAGGCATGGGAGCACTTTTATCTTTGACCGAGCCAGGTTTCCGACCGCGTGAATTCGTGCCGCCCACCCTGGGCGCAAAAAGCCGCCGCTGCGGACGCCGAGGGTGGGGCACCCAGATTGATACAAAACCCAGCGGTCAGAGACCCGGTGGCTTGAATCGGGTCCTTCTACTTGATGGCGTCGATGCCTGCCTGGGAGAACTTTTCGTCGGTTTCCGAAGCAGACCCGCCGATGCCGATGGCGCCGATGAGCTTGCCATTCTTGACGATCGGCAGCCCGCCGCGCATCAGCGTAACCGCGCCGCCGCCTTCCATGGGCTGGGCCGTAATGTTTGCTGTCACCGGCTTGTTGCCCTGCATGGCTTCGGCGATTTTTCCCGTGGCCATGCCGAAAAGAAGCACGGCGCGCGCTTTGTTCTGCGAAGTTACGACTGCAATCGTTGGGGCTCCGTCCATGCGCTCGAAGAAAACCACATCGCCGTTGGTGTCCATCACGCAGATGGCGACATGGGCGTTGGCCGCGGTGGCGGCAGCCTCAGCGGCAGCGACCATCTTTTTGGCGGTTGCAAGGTCCATGGTCTGCGGCGCGGACGACATGCCCGGGGGGCCACCCTGGCCGCCAGCGCCGCCCGGTCCTCCAGGTCCGCCTGGGCCGGCTTGCGCACCTTGCTGAGGCGCCTGGGCGGGCGGCGCGTTCTGGGCGAGCAGCGGGGAAGCAGCAAGACAGGCGGCGAACGCAAATAACGTTACGGCAAAAGGGATCTTCTTCATTGGTGTTCCTTCCTGTTGTGGTTTGTTTGTTGCCCGGGAGGTAACAGGATACTAGCGCCAGGAGTGGAAAGGAAGCCAGATGTGCGGCGTACCCCACACTTTGCCAAATCGTTCCCTTTTCATTGGCCCCGCCTCACTTATTTGCCCCGAGAATTGCATCCGTCCACTGCTCCACTGTCGCGCGGAGTTGTTTGATCGTGTCTTCATCCTTGTAATCAATGTAGAGATATGTGAAGAGCACCCGGTTGTTAACTTTGATGATGGCTAAACTCATTGCTCTTTGCAGCGTGATGCCATTTTCGGACACGGGAAGAATCATTCCATAGGCATCTGCGTTGGGCTTTGTAAAGAATCGGCCAAGCTGAGTCGGCTTATCAATCTTGACGTCTCCTTCTTTTCCGGTTATCGCCTTCTCCTTTTGGTTGACTTCCCCCTCACCTTTCTTCACGTTGGCTTCAAGATTTCCTTCAAACTGCTGACTCAAGCTCTGCCGAATTTGCTTGAAAAGCTCATCATTCACATTAACAAATTCAGCAGTGCGCGGTATCTCAACCATCGCATATTGCTTTGAGAGAGGCGCCTTGCCGGCTTGGAGAGCGGTCAAATCTCCTGGCGGTACAAACGCTGCAATCAACCGGTTCGAGTTCGGGGCGTAGGGCTCCAGAAGCACCCGATAGTCGGAGCCGGTTTCAATCAGATCGGCATTGGGGGCAGGAATCGCGAAGGACAATCCGCCAGCTCGATACATTGGAGAAGACTGGCTCTTACTGACTTGCGCATTTGTCGCTGCGACCAGGATAAGCACGGTCGCGACGAGACTAGAAAACCCGAAGCGGAATCGCATAACTTTGGCTCCTAGCGAGATTTCACAAGTATATCAGCGCCCCCAACAAGCAGGTTCTGTCCCTTCAAGCCTCGGGAAAGGCAACTGCAGATCCTTCGACTCGTCCGCCTGCGGCGGACTCGCTCAGGATGACAGCCTCTGTGGATAGGCAAACGAAGAAGGCGGGCCTTGGGGTCCGCCTTGGCGTGGCTGGTTCGGGAGTGGTCGGTCGTTTGGCACGGCTGAAGCCGTGCCCTGTTACAAGGCCTGTTCCACTCATCCAGGAAGCTGTAAAGCCCAGCCCCATTGGAGCAGGACGCGCTTAAGCCCTCGCTAGCACTTCCTTGCCTAGCTTTTCCGCCAGCAGTTCGTGGGCGTGGGCGAAGAATTCGTCACGGGGCAGCTTGCCGGAGTCGAGGTCGGCGAGGAGAGCTTTCTGGGCGGCGTATTCCTTATTCACGATGCCGGCTTTGGATTGTAACATGCGCCAGGCCTTGCGCCGTTCCACGCAGAAGAGGACTAACTGGCGCGAGATGGCGTAATAAGTGGTCTTGCCGCCTACATGAACTATCTTTCCACCTTCAAAGCTGGTTGTGCCGCCTTCTTCAATCGAGATATAGACGCCGAAGTCGGGAATGTAACTGCGGTGCTCGGGGTTGAGATAGTAGCGGTAGACGACATCCTGCTGCGTAATGCGGACGAGCATGTTATCGAGCGGGATAAGTGTTTCGGCCTGCTCGGGCTTGATCTTGTGCAGGTGATTGCGGAAGCGGGCTTCCGTGGTGGCCCAGTGGGCGACGGTGTAGCGGTGGGTTTCGCCGGTCTTTTTGTCTTTGGTTTCGTACCAGTCGAGATCGGGGGACGGATTGCCCTTGATGTCGAGGGCTTCCTGATAGCTTTCGCCGAGGCGCGGGTTGAAGACGAACTCGGGTACGCCGCGGGAGTCGCGGGCGCGCTGGGCCTGGAAGAGAGCCATGTCGTCTGCGACGCCGTGCTCGGGCTGGCAGGTGGTGTAGGCCTGCAGGAACATGGTGCCGCGATACTCCAGGCCATCGAGGATGGCGCGGTAGAGCTTGGGCGCGTTGGCCATGGAGACCTGCGCGACAAACGGCGAACCGTGGCCGGCGAGGAAGGTTTCGGCAACGGTCTTCTTCTCGGTGTTTTTGCCCTGGGTGGCGGCGCCGAAGGAGTTCATGTCGCTGCCGCCGAGCATGGGTGTGGAGTCGGAGTTCTGGCCGCCGGTGTTGGAGTAGACCTGCGTGTCGAGCATGAGGATCTTGACGTTGGGGCGGTTCTGCAACACCACCTTTGAGGTGTTCTGGTAGCCGATGTCGCCAATGCCGCCGTCGCCTCCGACGACCCAGACCTTGGGCAGTTCCACGATTTCGCGGTCGGTCATCAGCGCGTCAGTGAAGTGGGTGAAGTTGTAGTACTCCTGTTCGGTGACGACGCCAGAGTCGCGCGCGAGAATAGCGTCGGCGAGGCGCTCGGGAATGACGGAGCGGCGGGCGTGGTCGACGATGAAGCTTTCGCCCATGAGCCAGCCCACGGTGACGCCGTCCTGGAAGAGCGAGTTCATCCAAGGGTAGGGATGGGGATTGTTGGGCGGAGTGGAACCGTAGACGGTGTTGCAGCCGGTGTGGGCGGCCATGGCCATGACGCTCATGCCGTTGGCCATGCGGCCATCGACAGCCTGAAGGTTTTTGTGATTGAAGGCCTCGGTGAGCAGGACGGCGGAAAGGGCCTCGATGAGCTGAGCTTCAGTGATGGCGCCGTGTTCGGCTTCGTAAGCGGCGATGCGGGCGCGCGTGTCGTCGAGGTCTTCGCCGCCAAGGCCGAGGATGAGATGAGCGACGGCCTGGTGAAGAAGCGCATAGGAGGCCGGGTGGGTTTCTTTGAGGGCTCGAAGGCGCGCGGGGCCCTGCTTCTCGAGTTCGCCGGCCAATGCGAGCAGGCGGTCGCTCTTGGCGTGGAAGACAGGGCGCATGTAGGCTTCGGTGACGGCGGCGATGGAGCGCAGGACCGACTTTTCGCCGCAGCCCGCGCAGGCGCCGTCGCCGGCAACGAGGGCATCGTAGTTGCGGCGGACCATGAGCATGTTGCGCAGCGTGGCGGTTTTGGAGTCAGCGGGGTTGGCAGCGTTGAAGAGGCCGAGATACTTTTGCGATGTGTCGGGCAGCAGATCGAGGAAACGCGTGCCGGTCTGGTGGCCGGCATTGATCTCTTCGGTCTCCGGCGCCATTCTGAGGGCCTGGTGGTCGCCGCAGGCTGTGACGCAGGCAGCGCAGCCCTTGCAGAGATCGGAGACGAAGATGGAGAAAATGCCGCCGGAGCCGGGCTGTTTGCGCTCGGGCGAGGCGAAGATGGCGTTGACCTTTTGATACGCCATCGGCACCTTGTCGAGGATGGAGAAGAACTGCTGCCTGGACTCGGCGGAGAAACCTTCGATGGAATCGGTGATTTCGCGGAGAATCTGCTGCATCGGCGTGCCGGTTTTAATTTCATCGAGCATGCGGGCGCGGGCGCGGCTTTCGATTTCGGGAAGGGCGCGGAGCAGTTTCGTGCGCTCGCCGGCGTCGGAGATGTAGTGGTTGACGGCCGTAATGAGAAGCGTGGAGAGATCCTGCGAGCAGTTTGGCAGGGCCGTGTCGGGGCAGACGGAGATGCACTCCATGCACTGGGTGCAGTTCTCGGGGATGTAGAGCGGAGTCTCGCGGCGGGCGACATACTTTGAGGCAGTATCGCCGGTGGCGGCGGCGGTGACGCCGACGGCTGTGAGCGGAGTGGCGGGCTGGTTGTAACCGAGGCCGGCGCGGAACTCGGCGTCGAAAGCGGCAACGGAGGCGACGGGCGGCCGGGCAGACTGGCCGGCAGGCAGCGGCGTGGAACGGCAACCACTGCCGCAGGAGGCGCCGGCGACGCCCACTTCGGCGTTTTCAAGAATGGGAAGCAGGGCCTCGCCGCGAAGGGATGAACGGTCGGCTGCGGCGAGAGAGCCGATTTCGATTTCGCGCACGCGTTCGAATCCCTGGAGCATGACCTCCATGTTGGACTGGACGACGGCATCGCCCATGCGTCCGAACTTTTTGACGTACTGCTTGCGGACAACGTCGAGGTACTGCTCGCGCGAGATGCCGAATTCATTGAGCAGCGGGCTGACCGCGAAGAAGGCGCCAAGGAAAGCGTTGCCCTGCATGCGCAGTTGCAGATCGGCGCGGTCGGTGGCCTTGCGGGCAATGTCGAAGCCGGGCAGCGTGAAGACGCGGATGTTTTTCTCGACGATCTGCCGGCGAGCCCAGAGGGGAAGCCGTTCCCAGGCGTGCTCGCCCACTTCGTCGGACTCCCAGACCAGGCTGCCGCCTTCCTGCATTCCGTCGAGCGGGTTGGTATGGGTGAAGGCCTTGGGGTCGCAGCAGAGAACCACGTTGACGTGGCGCAGATCGCAGTTGACGCGGATGCGCTCCGGGGCGGCGACGAGGAAGTAGGAGGTGGGCGCGCCTTTCTTTTCGGAGCCGTACTTGGGATTGGCGCTTACGTGAATGACTTCCTCCGGCCTTCCGCAATCGTCCTTCAGGCTGTCGCGCGCGCTGAGCAGGTCGTTCAGGTCGCCGAGGATGGCGCCGAGGTTTTTGCCGGTGGTGATGGCGCCCCATCCGCCGATGGAGTGGAAGCGGACGGCGACGGCGCCCTCGGGCAGCAGCGATGGGGCTTCATCGGAGATGACGGCATAGGGATGATCGACGCCGAGGACAAAGAAGTTGGTTCCGTCGGCGGCGGTCTTGCCGTCTTTGCGAGCGCGGCCGCCGGTAGCGAACTCATATGCGCCGAGGATGTGCTCGGGGCGGAAGTCGCGGGAGCCGAGACCGTAGCTGCCGCCGAAGATGCGAGGCACTTCAGAAAGCGAAATCGAGGGCAGGCCGGCGACGCCCTGGAGGGCCTTCGAAAGCGCGGTGCGAATCTCGCGGCCCATGGGGTTATCGGCGGCCAGGGGTTCGTCGGTGCGTTCGAGGATGATGACGTTCTTTTTGCCGCGCAGGGCTTCGATGACGGCGGCTTCGGGGAAGGGGCGGATGACGTTGAGATGAATGGAGCCGACGCTCGAGCCGCGGGTCTGGCGGAGGTAATCGACTGCGGCCTCGATGTTTTCGGCGGCCGAGCCGAGAGAGACGAAGATCGTTTCGCGCAGTCGTGCGGTCTTGTACTGGCTGATGAGGCCGTAGCGGCGGCCGGTAAGCTCGGCGAATTTCTCGTAGGATTCGGCGAGGAAGTCGAGAATGGGCTCGGCGAAATTGTTGCGGCGGGCGACGACGCCCTGCATGTAGTGCTCCTGGTTCTGAACCGGACCGAGGAGCATGGGGTTGGCGAGGTCGATCATTTTAGGGACGCGGCGGCGGGTGGGGCCGAAGAGCGCGCGCTGCGCGGGGGTGGGGCAGTCGATGATGTCGTCGGGCGCGCCGAGGAATTCGCGAATCAGCCCGGACTCGTGCTTTAAAAGGTGCGCTCGAGATGGGTGGTGAGGAAGCCGTCCATGATGTTCATGCCCGGCGTGAGCGCAAGCTCGGTGACGCGGCGCAGGATGAGGGCCTGGTCGGCAGCCTGCTGCGCGTCTTTGCCGAAGAGCATGATCCAGCCGGTGTCGAGAGCGGCATAGATGTCGTCGTGCCCGCAGTGCACGTTGAGGGCGTGCTTGGTGAGGGCGCGAGCGCCCACCTCGAGGACCATGGTGGAGGCTTTGCCGGGAGCGTGAAAGTACTGTTCGAGGCCGTAGACGATGCCCTGGCCGGAGGTGTAATTGACGACGCGCTTGCCGCAGACCGAGTGGGCGATGGCTCCGCCCTGGGCCGCGTGCTCGCCTTCGGCCTCAATGGCGATGGTGCTGCCGCCGAAGACATTCAGATGGCCTTCGGCATAGGCCTGCTGGAAGAGCTCGCCTCCCTCGGTGGAGGGCGTGATGGGATAGAAGACGCCGGCGTCGACGATGCGGGTTTCAGTGAAGTAGGAAACCAGCTGGTTGCCGTTCGCAGTTACGCGAATGCCGGGAAAGCGGACAGATGAACCCATGGGACCCTCCACCCCCTCCGCCTGGGGTTGTTCTTTCGAACATTTCCGTTGCGATCATGAGCGGCGAGAGAACAGTTGCCGCCAGCGCGGATCGGTACGATCCGGAGCACTCCGGACGTACAGCCTGAAATCCGCGGACGATCGCTACTATATTTGACGCCGGGAATGCAGGCAGGCTTCAAAGTACGGGGAAGAGCCCCTGCACAGGCGGCGTATGACCATTATGCGCTCAAAATAAAGACGAAGTGCCGTATTACGGGACGTAAGAAAAGGGCTGAGTGGCTTCAAAACGGCTTCAGAAGAATGATTTGAGCGGCTTAGGAATGCTGAACCAACGGAACAGTTGCGCTAGGATGAAGAAAAGAGGCAGACGGAGACGCGCGCATGTTCGTGGTGGTGTGGCAGTTCGAAATTGCTGAAGACAAAGTTGCCGGCTTCGAGGCTGCTTACGGGCCGGAAGGCGCGTGGGCGCGACTGTTCCGGAACTCGCCGGACTACCTTGGGACGGAGCTGCTGCGCGACGCTTACGTGCCGGACAGCTATCTGACCATCGACCGCTGGAAGAGCGAAGAGGCGTTTCGCGAATTCCGCCGCGGACACGACCAGGATTACGAGAAGATCGACCGTGAGTGCGATGCGCTGACGGCCAAAGAGACGAGGATCGGGGCGTACAGGGTCTGAATCAGTTCTGCGGTTTCATCCCGGCTTGGAGAGCAGAGTTTCGGCGCTGACCAAATCCTCCAGTCTTTGCACCGGCCGAGCATTGAAAACAAACTGGTCAAGACACGATAAGACAAGACGCGATAAGTGGACCCGAGCCCGATGGAGATGATTCGATGAGTTCTTCCTCTGCGGTTGAACTGGTGGCTGACCCGGCGGACTCGCGCATCATCAGCCTAAAGCTGCGCGACCTGAATCAACTCTTCAATTCGATGGATCCTTCCCCATTCATCGAAAAGGATCTCGACGACAGGGCAGAAGAATTCATCGTGGGCTGGGCGCGAGAGTTCCCGCCTGATGCGCACGTCAGGCTGCGGGTTCACCTGGAGCAGTGGCCAACGCAAGACGACCCGAAGGAACTGATCCGGCAGGCTGTTCACAACCATTTCTCGCACCGCGCCGAACTGACCCGCCTTGAGTTCAGCGCGCTGATGAAGCAAGGCTGGACCAGCCTGATCATTGGGCTGTCGTGCCTGGCCACGTGTCTCATCGTCAGCAAAGTGTTGCTGCAAAGCGAGGCGGGCACCTGGGCCAACATCTTGCAGGAGAGTCTCACGATCGCAGGCTGGGTCGCGATGTGGCGCCCGATGCAGATCTACCTGTACGATTGGTGGCCTTTGCGTCGCCGCGCGAGAACCTATGAGAGGTTGAGCCACATGCCGGTGGAAGTCATCCAGAAGGCCAAGAGCTGACGGCTGGCGTGGCGACAGGAGTTGCTGCTATTCGAGGACAAGAACGTGGCGGGCGAGTTCAGGGCCGGCCATGTAGCGGAGGCCGCGGTCAAAAGTGACAAGGACGCCGTTCTCTTTGATTGCCATTCCAAGCAGATAGGCGTCTGTGATTTGCTGGTGACCGGAGATGCGGTCGACGAACGGAGCAGTAAGATCGACCCAACTGGCGTTGATTTCCCAATAAAGGTGATGCTCGTAAAGCCCTTTCAGCGACTGCAAGATCGCGATACTTTGATCCAGAGTGCGTTTCGACGGATGAATGGCCGGATTGGTGGTAATGCGGATATACGCAGCTTCAGTTAGTGGGCAAAGGCCCCAAATTCCCCGCTTGGAAATAAACCAATCCCGCGCTTTGCGATAGTGCTCGTGTTCCGGGTCTGTGAGCGCGATCAGCACATTTACATCAAGTAAATTTCTTCGGGTCATACTCTTCCTGGTCAAGGCGCTTCACCATCTCAGAGGTGAGTACTCTGCCGTTGCCCGCTGGAGGAAACATCGGGAGGCCCTCTGGAGAAAATACGATCAGCGGCTCGGGTTTGAGGGGCGGGGAGTTCTCGGCCTTGCGGACGAGTTCGTCGATGGCCTTGGAAAACGAGATTCCGCGGGCCGAAGCGTAGTAGGAGACGAATTCGTGAGTTTCCGGGGCGAGATTGACGGTGGTACGCATGAGATGATTGTGCATCAAAAAATGAAATGATGCAATAGAAGCAAACTGATGCCGGGCAACATGAGTTGATGCGCCGCCTATTTTTTGATGCGTCCGCCCAGGCTGCGCGCTGATTACTTCCTGGTTACTTCAAATCGAGCGGGAACCATCTTTTTCACTAAATCTTCGCTTTTTTGCTGCTCGAAGGTGTCTCATCCTGCTACAATCCCATCGAAATCCAAAAACTCACCCGATCGTTTCCCATAAAGAAAGAATGGGATACGCCGGAGAAGTTTTCATTAGAAAAGGAGCCTCCCATGGCCGTTGCCGATGACCGCGCCAAAGCCGTAGAACTTGCACTTGCACAGATTGAAAAACAGTTCGGAAAAGGATCGATTGTGCGGCTGGGGTCGCGAGAGGCGCTGCTGCCGATCGCGGTGATCTCGACCGGGTCGATCAGCTTTGACGCGGCGCTGGGCGTGGGCGGCATTCCGCGGGGCCGCGTGAGCGAGGTTTTCGGACCGGAGTCGAGCGGCAAGACGACAATTTGTTTGCAAGTGATCGCCGAGGCGCAAAAGGCGGGCGGGATGGCGGCTTTTGTAGACGCCGAGCATGCGCTGGACCCCGGCTACGCCAAGAAGTTGGGCGTGGACGTGGACAATCTGCTGGTGTCGCAGCCGGACTCAGGCGAGCAGGCGCTGGAGATTACCGAGGCGCTGGTGCGGTCGGGTGCGATTGATGTGCTGGTGGTGGACTCAGTGGCGGCGCTGGTGCCCAAGGCCGAGCTGGACGGCGAAATGGGCGACAGCCACGTGGGCCTGCAGGCAAGGCTGATGTCGCAGGCGCTCAGGAAGCTCACCGGCACGGTGTCGAAATCGAGAACGGCGCTGATCTTTATCAACCAGATCCGCGAGAAGATCGGCGTGATGTTCGGCAATCCGGAGACGACCACCGGAGGGCGGGCGCTGAAGTTCTACTCGTCGGTGCGCATCGACATCCGGCGCATTGCGGCCATCAAGGACGGCGACTCCGTCACTGGCAACCGGACCAAGGTGAAGATCGTCAAGAACAAGGTGGCGGCGCCGTTCCGCGAGGCGGAGTTCGACATTCTCTATGGCGAGGGGATCAGCAAGGAGGGCGACGTGCTTGACCTGGCCGTGACCCACAATATCGTGGAGAAATCGGGCGCCTGGTACAGCTACGGCGGCGAGCGCGTCGGGCAGGGGCGCGAGAGCGCGCGGACGTTCCTCAAAGAGAACAAGAGCACTTACGAGAAGATCGATGGGGAACTGCGCAAGCGGCTGAGCATCGGCCAAGTGAAGGCCGATGTGCCCGAGGTGCCGGCCGGCGGTGAGGTCCAGGCGAAGGAACTGGTGAAGGGGCGGAGGGGCTGAGCGCAAGAGAGCTTTTAGCTATTAGCTATTAGCTTTTCTGGTGGTGCGAGGAATGTCGGGTTTCCCGGGGCCCTCCGCCCCCACCACGGCGGGCAGGCGCGGACGAGACTCGGGGCGCCCAAATTTCGTGCCCGGGGGATGCTAGCTATATCCGCCACGTTCAGATTGCAACCCCCGATCATCAAAAATCGCAATCCTGGCGGAGAGGCAACATGAGTTTCTTGAAGAAGCTGTTCGGCAGCAAGGTCAACCTTACGCGCGACGTTCCGAACGGCAACTATCGCTCAGTGGAGCTGAATGCCACGGCCTTCGTAACCGGCATGCGCGGTCAGGGCAAGAAATGCGACATATACATTCTTGTTCCGAGCTATAACGAGGCAGACTACGACGACCGGAATGACAAGGCGGTCGAGGCCCATTACACCGACATCACTCACCTGGGTTACCTCGAGAGGCGGGCGATTCAGAAAGACGCCTTGAAGAGGGGTTCGCGTGACGATTCAGATTGATTCCCACGGCTTTCCAGTGACCGAAGAGCTTGCCGATGGGATCTTCGCAACGCTCGCCGGAGCAGCGTACGATGAGGAGCCGGAGGAAGAGTGAAGATGGGGGCGGTAAAGAGGTCAGACAGCGGCCTTACTTTAGTGTCCAACCCCGAACTTCCTTGAAAAGCAACTGCGGATCCTTCGACTCCGTCGCCGCGGCGGACTCCGCTCAGGATGACACCAGGATGCGGGGCGAGGATCTTCGGAAGGGACCCGGATTCCTGCTGGCTGCTAAGATTGATCCAGTTGTGTTTCAAAGAACGTGGCGTTTCGGGGCGACCGTCCCTGAGCGGCTAAAGCCGCTTGAATGGGGGGCTTCGTGCGGTACGATTCTGCTTTGGCAGGGGCGGGTTTGAAACCGTCGCTTTTAAGGCCGATTTTTTGAAACGGGCAATGGTGAGCAACCATGAGCTTGAAAGCGATTTACCCGGGCTCGTTCGATCCGCCGACCAACGGGCATCTGGACCTGATCCACCGCGGCGCAAGGCTTTTTGAGCACCTGGTGGTGGCGGTTCTCACGAACTCGGCCAAGGACCCGCTGTTTTCCTTTGAGGAGCGGGTGGAGATGCTGCGGGAGGCGACGGCGGAAATCAAGAACGTGTCGGTCGCTACCTTCAAGGGCTTGACAGTGGATTTTGCGCGCCAGCAGGGGGCAACGGCGATGCTGCGCGGAATCCGGGCCATCTCCGATTACGAGTATGAGTTCCAGGTAGCACTGATGAACCGGCGCCTGGCCCCGGAGGTTGAGACGGTGTTTCTGCAGCCGGCGGGGCGCTACTCGTTTGTCAGTTCGCGGATGATTAAAGAGGTGCTGAGCCTTGGCGGGGACGTGACCGACCTGGTGCCGCCGCTGGTGCTCAAGCGTCTGCGGGCAAGGCTAGCCGGGGATTGAGGCAATGTTTCCAGTCCCCGGTCCCTCCGCCAGGGCGGACGAGGGACCTGGGGCACCCGACAGTGATCAAGAGATTTGAAATTCAGGAAGCGACGGGAGCCGTAACGATGACTGTATCCACTCCACAGAAGGTTTTTGCCGAGCGCATCGGCAGGATTGAAGTTTCCGCAACCATGGCGGTGGCCGCCGAGGCCGCCAAGCTGCGCGCCCAGGGCGTGAAGGTGGTCGATTTCGGGGCCGGCGAGCCTCATTTCGCGACCCCGCGGCACATCAAGGATGCCGCTATCGCCGCCATTGAGGCCAACTTCTCAAAGTACACCGTGGTGCCGGGCATCCCGGACGTGCGCAAGGCGATTGTGGATCGCCATGCAGCCGATTTCGGCTCCAACTACACAATTGACGAGGCAATCTTCACGGGCGGCGGCAAGCTGGCGCTGTTCAACACCATCCAGATTCTCATTGACCACGGCGACGAGGTCATTCTGCCCGTCCCCTATTGGGTGAGCTTCAAGGACATCGTGCAGTACGCGGGCGGCAAGGTGGTGTTTCTTGAGACGAACGAGGCCGAGAGTTTCCGCATCACCGCCGACGCCATCGAGCGGGCGGTAACGCCTAAAACCAAGGCCATCATTCTGAACTCGCCATCGAACCCGGCGGGCTCGATCGTCCCGGCCGGCGACATGGAGCGGATCGTGCGCCTGGCGCACGAGAAGGGGATTTTTCTGCTTTTGGACGAGTGCTACGTCTACCTCAACTATGCCGGCAAGCCGTTTCGGGCGGGACGTACACCTGGGCCAAGGATCATATCGTGATTCTGGGGTCGTTGTCGAAGACGTATTCGATGACGGGCTGGAGGGCGGGGTTTGCGCTGGCTCCCAAGCCGATTGTGGCCAACATGAACAAGCTGCAGGGTCAATCCACGTCGAACGCGACCAGCTTTGTGCAGAAGGCGGCGATCGCGGCGCTGACCAGTTCGCAGCAGTGCGTGGCCGAGTTCCGGGCCGAGTTTATTGAGCTGCGGGACTATATGCTGGCCAAGCTTAGGGCGATTCCGGCCGTGACCTGCACGACGCCGGAGGGGGCGTTCTACGTCTATCCGAACCTTTCGGCATACATCGGCAAAGGCGGGATCAAGACCTCGATGGAGCTGGCTTCGAGGATGCTGAGCGAAGCGCATGTGGCGACGGTGCCGGGCGAGGCCTTCGGGACCGGCGGCATGTCCGCATCTCCTACCCGGTGACCAGGGAGACGATCGACGAGGGCACGCGGCGGATGGGCGAGTTCCTGACGGGGCTGAAGTAGGTCGGGGCGCGCAGGTCTGGACGCGGAGGCGGCAGGGCATCTCAGCCGCTCCGGGAGTGGCGGGCCCTTCCGCCGAGGCGAACTCCGTAATCAGAGCCGGTTCCAAGGCCGTCTGTCTGCGCCAGGTGTGGGCGTGCAAGCTTAAAAAGGCTGTTGACTGTTGCACTGACCGTGTATATTGTTGATCGCTGTGCAAACGCTAGTCTTCGTCGCGTAGGATGTTTCTTCGATGTCGAAACAGATCGATTTTCGTCCCGTGATCCTTGCCGGAGGCAGCGGCACCCGCTTCTGGCCGCGTTCGCGCCGCGCCCGCGCCAAGCAGGTTCTGGCGCTGGACGGGGAACGCTCGATGATTCAGCAGACCGTGGAACGGCTCAAGCCGCTGGCCGCGCTGGAAAAGACCTGGGTGATCACCAACGAGTTCCTGGCCCAGGAGATTGCGGATCAGCTGCCGGGAGTGCCCGTGAGCCAGATTGTGCAGGAGCCGATGGCGCGCAACACGGCTCCGGCCTGCGGGCTGGCGGCCTTTCTGATCGAGCGCGAGAACCCTGACGCGGTGCTGGGGGTATTTCCGTCTGACCACGTGATCGGCGACGAGCCGCGTTTCTCAAGGCGCTGCAAAAGGGGATCGGGTGGCCGCGGCGGGCGAGAACATCGTGGTGCTGGGCATTGAGCCGACCCGCGCCGAGACCGGCTACGGCTACATCGAAACCGGCGACCTGCTGGGCGACGACGATGCGCTGCACGTGCGGCGGTTTACCGAAAAGCCGAACCAGAACCGGGCCGAAGAGTTTGTGGCGGCGGGCAATTACTACTGGAATTCGGGGATGTTCCTGTGGTCGGCGCGCACGCTGGCCAACGCCGTGCGCGAACACCTGCCGGAGACGGCGCCGCTGCTGGAATCGATCGCCGCCACTTGGGGCACGGCGGAGTTCGACGAGGTATTTCGCAAGCTTTATCCGAAGTGCGAAAACATCCGCGTGGATTACGCGGTGCTGGAGCCGCGCTCGGCCAAGGGCGAGCACCTTTCGCATCTCTACTGCCTGCCGGCGCGAGTTCACTGGAACGACCTGGGATCTTGGGCCTCGCTCTACGAGTACCAGCTTGAAACGCGGCTGCGCGGCGACGCCGACGGCAATGTGGCCGACTCGGGAGGGCACATGGCTCTCGACGCAGCCGACAACTACATCTTCAGCCCGAAGAAGTTTGTGGCGGTGATGGGGGTGAAGAACCTGGTGATTGTCGATACCGAGGATGCGCTGCTGATCGCAGCACCGCGACCACTCGCAGGACGTGGGCAAGATCGTCAAGGAACTGGTGATCAGACGGGCGGAACGAGCTGATTTAGAGTCAGGGACTGAGGGAACAAGAGGACCAGGCCGGCTTTCGGGGTTGCCGGCAAGTTGACGTGAATTCGATCTTAAGCCGCCTCTACCTCCACGCGCGGGGCGGCTTTTCTGCCTGCGGGGCCGACGACAATTTTAACGCCGCGACCGAGGCGCACGAGGCAATCCATCATTTTCATCTCGCTAATGCCGCGAAACTGGCCGCTGAGCATTCTGGAGAGTTTGGGCTGCGTGATGCCGAGAATCTTTGCAGCCTGCTGCTGACTCCAGCCGCGCTCACGGAGAATCTCGGCAATCTTCATCACGAGCTGTGCCTTCAAAAGCATTTCGTCCGCATCCGCGAAGCCCAACTCTTTATAAGCGCTTTTCACAACTCTCGCTTTGCTCATCGCACAACCCCCAATGCCCGTGCCTCGGCCTCTTTGAACCGTGCACGGATAAGATCCATTTCCCGTTTCGGCGTCTCAATTCCTTGCTTCGATTTCTTTTCAAAGCAGTGCAGGACATAGACGACGCCCGCAAACCGGACGGTGTAAACCGTCCTGTACGCATTTCCGCGCTGATCCTCGACAATCTCGACGACGCCCGCCGAACCAAACCCCTTCAGCGGCTTTGCCGCCGGATGAAGCTAGAGCGGTTTCACAGTTTCTATGAGGCGTTTTTAGGGTTGCATAGGGTGGCTTTTTCTTAAAGGAAAAAGCCACTTAGCTTCTTGGCTTCGCAGTACAGTAACTGTGAAACCGCTTTGGCCGATTTGCGCATGGTAGAGGGCGAACCCAAAGACTTGCTGTACCTCTTCCGGCATCCCAAGAAGGTCGCGTTTTGCCGATCCGATCCAACGCAGGGGCTTAAGCTTAACTTCCACGGTTCGATTATATCCAAGTGGGCATAATCTGCAAGGTCCCCAGCGTTCGGCGCCTGGGTAAGACGACTCACCTCAAACCTACCCGTGTCCGGTGCAGGCGATACAATGCTTGCGGGACTCGGCAGGCCAAGATTGCCGCCGAGCGGGGTGAGAAATGCCCGAAACGATCAATTGGCCGGTGCGCGGCGGAGAAGGACCGAAGCTGCGCGCGAGATACCTAATTCTTCTTATTGCGATTGTGGTGCTGGCGGTGGCCGGCCGAACCGCGCTTTCGTGGTGGGTGGATCTGCTGTGGTTCCGGTCGCTGGGCTTCGCGGAGGTTTTCTGGCGGACGCTCAAGCTTGAATGGGGCGTCTTCTGGATTTTTACCGTGGCGACGTTCGTGATTGTTTACGGCGCGTATCTCGCGCTCAAGTGGCTTCACAAGGCAGATCTGCCCGCGAGCCACACCATCGTTCTTGGCGGACGTCCCATCGACATTCCCATTGGCGGCGCGCTCCACGTTGCGGCGGGCGTGGTTTCGCTGTTGATCGCGCTGATTGCCGGGGCGGCCATGAAGGGCTCGTGGCCCACGTTGGCGCTGTGGCGGTATGCTCCGCGCGGCGCTTCAGCGGTCATGGATCCGATCTTCTCGCGGCCGCTCCATTTTTATCTCTTCACGCTGCCGGCGTGGGACCTGGTAGCGGGCTGGCTGTTGGCCATGGCCGTGATTGTGCTGATCATAGCGGCGCTCTATCTGATGGTGGCCGGGGGATCGAGCGCCATCGGAAGCGGGTGGGGCGGGATGCGCTTGCCGTGGCGCGGGGTTTCTGTGGCGCTGGGATTCCTGCTGCTGGTGATTGCGGGCGCGTGTGTATCAGCCGGTACGAACTGCTCTTTGAGCATCACACGATCTTCGACGGGATCACTTATACCGACGCGCACGTGACCGCGCCGGGGCTTCTGATTGTGGCCGTGGTGCTGGTGCTGGGCGCGCTGGTGGCGATTGTTGGCGGTCTGGCGCGGCCGAGAGCGGCGTGGCTGGCCGCGGCGATTGCGCCGGCCCTGTTGTGCTACGCGGGGATGAGCCTGGCCGCCTGGTACGTGAACACCTTCATCGTGAATCCGAACCGGCTCAATCGCGAAAGGCCTTACATCGCCGACAACATCCAGATGACGAGGTCGGCTTACGGACTGGACCGATTCGACCAGCACGAGTTCCCGGCAGAGACCGATCCGGCGGCGGCCGACGCAGCCGGCAACCAGGCGACCCTCGACAATATCCGGCTGTGGGACGTGCAGGCGCTGCAGGACACGCTTCGGCAGGTGCAGGAGATCCGGACCTACTACGATTTCCCGGGAATCGACATCGACCGCTACACGATCGACGGCGGGCTGCGGCAGGTGATGCTGGCGGTGCGCGAGCTGAACGTGGACAAGCTGCCGGAGAGCAGCCGGAACTGGATCAACGACAAGCTGATCTACACGCATGGGTACGGGATCACCATGAATCCGGTGAACGGATTCACGACAGAAGGGCTGCCGACGCTGATACCTCTCAAATATGCCGGTGCAGAGCACGGAGCCGGGGTTGAAGGTGACGCGGCCGGAGATTTATTACGGCGAGATGACTTCGACCGACGTGTATGTGAAGACGCGGCAGCAGGAGTTCAACTATCCGGAGGGGCAGACCAACAATCTTTCGTCGTACGAGGGGACGAGCGGGATCGAGATGGGCGGATTTCTGCGGCGCGTGATGATTGCCTTCGATCGCGGCGATCTGACCAAGGTGCCCTTCAGCGACGACATCACGGCCGAAAGCCGGCTGCTGATGCGCCGGCAGGTGATTCCGCGGCGTGGAGGCGCTGACGCCGTTTCTGACCTTCGACTCCGATCCGTACATTGTGGTGGGCGAAGACGGAAGGCTCAAGTGGATCGTGGACGCATTTACCTCGTCGGACATGTATCCGTACTCGGTTCACTCGACGCTGAACGATCAATCGGTGAATTACGTCCGCAACAGCGTGAAGGCGGAGGTGGACGCCTACGACGGGACGGTGACGTTCTACATTTTCGACAGCGCGGACCCGATTCTCGAGGCCTGGCGGGGAATCTTTCCGGGGTTGTTCCGCGATGCGGCTGAGATGCCGGCGTGGCTGAAGGCGCACGTGCGCTATCCGGAGCCGCTGCTGAGTTTGCAGGCACAGGTTTACGGGCTTTATCACATGACCGATCCGGGGGTGTTTTATAACCGCGAGGACCTTTGGACGGTGGCTACGGAAACGGGATCGAGCCAGAGCGGGGAGCAGGCGGCGCAGGCGATGCAGCCGAATTTCGTGCTGATGAAGCTGCCCGGCGAGACGGGCCAGGAGTTCGTGGAGATTCTGCCCTTCACGCCCTCCAACCGCAACAACTTGATCGGGTGGGTTGCGGCGCGCAGCGACGGCGAGCACTACGGGAAGGCGGTGGTCTACGACTTTCCGAAGACGCGGCTCGTGGACGGGCCGCAGCAGATCGAGGCGCGGATCGACCAGAACGCCCAGCTTTCAGGGCAGTTGACGCTGTGGAACCAGCAGGGTTCGCACGTAAGGCGGGGGAGCCTGCTGGTGATTCCCTGCGGGAAGGCGCTGCTGTACGCCGAGCCCATCTACCTGCAGGCGGAGCGGAGCCCCATGCCGGAACTGCGGCTGGTGGTGCTGGCGCTGCAGGACAAATTAACTTATGGTCCGAATTTCGAGACAGCACTCGGGGCGCTGTTCGGGTCGGGGAGCTCGTCGCTGACGACGGAGGCTCCAGCAGCGGTTCCTGCAACGGGGACTCAAACGGCTGGGGCGGCCGCAGGAACTGCTGCGCCGGCTGGGGCGGATGTAAAGGCGCTGGCAGGCGAGGCAAGCCGGGACTTTGCCGATTACCAGAAGCTGACCTCGGAGGGGAAACTGGCCGAGGCCGGGCAGAAACTGGACGATCTGAAGAGGGTGCTGGAGCAGTTGAGCGCGCGCAGGTAGGCATTAGGCATTAGGCATTGGGCAATAGGACTGCAGGGGCCAGACGCCTATCCCGGCCGAGCCGAGCTTGGACGGGGAACCCGCGGGGCTATGTCTCGGACCGTATGAAGATGTTCGATCAGATTCGTGATTCCCAGGTCTCAAAATCGAGACCTGGGGCACCCGGCACCCGGCACCCGGCAGGCATTAGGCATTAGACGATAGGGGCTGCACTTCAAGGTTTGTGGTTATCTCAGGGGCTCTCCGCCGCGGCGGACGAGGCACTCGGGCCACCCATCCCTCTCGGGTCACTAAAGACTTTGAGCGGGCACTCGCAACGTTCGGCCGGGCCAAATCCCGGATTCTGCGCGGAGAAGTGATCCGAATCACCGTGCAACCCATTTGTTTCGAATAGGCTCGGGTTTTGGCTCTCAGTGGAGCAGAAGGACAACTGCAGGAGCAACTGCAGATCCTTCGACTCGGTCGCCGCGGCGGCCTTCGCTCAGGATGACAGGGCGGTTGGGGGTCAGGTGTGCCCACGGACGGCAGTTCCGGAGTGAGCGCCCGTGAGACTACAATGGACCAGACTGCGGAAAAGCGATGGGTAACGCGCGCGTATGGGGTTTGCCGTGCGGCCGAAGCATGGGGCGGAACGATAGCTCCGTGATAGGAATTGAGGACTCAGGAAGTATTTCCACCGGGCAGGTCCGAGGGAGTATCTTCGCGGCAGGGAAATCCTAGAGCCAGGCGATTGAGGATCGGGCCGGAACAGGCCCGGCGAAAGGCAGTGAACGATGAAGAAGATCGAACGGGTTGCGATCATGGGCGCCGGCAACATGGGGCTGGGCATCACCATGGTCTTTCTGGAGCATCCCGAGTACCAGGTGACGTTGTACAACCGCACGCTGGCAAACCTGGAGGCGGCTCCGGGCAAGATTAGCGGGATGGCGCAGGCCGTCAACAGCACGCGGTGCGACCTAAGCCGGCTGAAGTTGGCGAACACGATCAAGGATGCAGTGTCGGATGCCGATTTCGTTCTCGAAAACGTGGCCGAAAAGCTGGATCTGAAGCAGGCGGTGTTCGCCGAGTGCGAGCAGTACGCGCCGGCCGGATGCATCTTCGCCAGCAATACTTCGGTAAAGCCGATTACCTCGATCGCAGAGAAGCTGGCCGACAAGTCGCGCATGATCGGGGCGCACTGGTGGAACCCTCCCTACCTGATTCCGCTGGTGGAAGTGACGCAGACCGAGGCAACGAGAGCCGAGGTGATTGAAACCACTATGGCGCTGATGAAGGCCATCGGCAAGGTTCCGGTGCACGTGAAGAAGGACCGGCCGGGCTTTGTGGCCAACCGGCTGCAGCATGCTCTTTGGCGCGAGGCGATCTACATTGTGGAGGCCGGCATTGCGGACGCCGAGACGGTGGACCTGAGCATCAAGAACAGCTTCGGGGCAAGGATCGCTGTGCTGGCGCCGCTGGAGAATGCCGACATGGTGGGTCTGGAGATGACCAAGGACATTCACAGCGTGGTGCTGGGCGATCTGTGCGATTCGAAGACGCCGAGCCCGATTCTGGATAAGTTGATGGACGAGGGGCGCAAGGGATGGTCCGCGGGCGCGGGCTTTTATCCGCGCTGGACCGACGAGGACAAAGCGGCGGTGCGCAAGCGGTTGATCACGCACCTGATGAAGACGCTGCCGCGAGAGTAGATGGGACCCTAGCGCAAGATGCCGCGGCGGACGGCGAGGGGGACCGACAGGAGAGGTTTGGTTGTATCCCGCTTGAGAGCGGGGGAAAGAACGAAGCAGAGGAGCGAAAGGATCAAGCATGAGTGACGTTGTCATAGTTTCCGCAGCGCGTACCGCAGTAGGGAAGTTCGGCGGCTCGCTGGCCAAAATTCCGGCGCCCGAGCTGGGCGCCATTGTCATCCGCGCCGCGCTGGAGCGGGGCGGCGTTCCGGCCGCGAAGGTGAGCGAGGTGTACATGGGCCATGTGCTGACCGCGGGGCTGGGGCAGAACCCGGCGCGCCAAGCCACCCTCAAAGCCGGGCTGTCCGTAGAGGTGCCCGCTTCAACCGTGGGCATGGTGTGCGGCTCGGGGCTGAAGGCCGTGATGCTGGCGGCCAACGCCGTGATCGCCGGCGACGCGGAGATCGTGGTGGCCGGAGGGCAGGAGAATATGAATGCCGCTCCTCACTATCTGCCGAACTCGCGCGAAGGCATCCGCATGGGCGAAGCCAAGCTGATGGACAGCATGATCGTGGACGGGTTGTGGGACGTTTTCAACGACTACCACATGGGCGTAACCGCGGAGAACGTGGCCAAGGAGTACGGCATAACGCGCGAGGCGCAGGATCTGTTCGGCGTGGCCTCGCATAACAAGGCCGAGGCGGCGCAGAAGGCGGGCAAGTTCCGCGACGAGATCGTGCCGGTGCCGATCCCGCAGCGCAAGGGCGATCCGATTCCCTTCGCCGAAGACGAGTTCATCCGTTACGGCTGCACCTACGACCAGGTGAAGGGGCTGAAGCCTGCCTTCGACAAGAACGGCACCGTGACCGCGGGCAACGCCTCGGGGATCAACGACGGCGCGGCCGCTGTGGTGGTGATGAAGGCGAGCAAGGCGGCGGAGCTGGGACTGAAGCCGATGGCGAAGATCGTATCGTATGCCGTGGCGGGCCTCGATCCCAAGATCATGGGCATGGGCCCGGTGCCATCCACGCGCAAGTGCCTGGAGCGCGCCGGCTGGACCACCAACGATCTGGACCTGATGGAAGTGAACGAAGCTTTTGCCTCGCAGAGCTGCGCGGTGCATCAGGTGATGGGCTGGGACATGTCGAAGGTCAACGTCAATGGCGGGGCCATTGCTCTGGGCCATCCCATCGGGGCGTCGGGCGCGCGCATTCTGGTGTCGCTGCTTTACGAGATGCGCCGCCGCGGAGCCAAGAAGGGCCTGGCGACCCTGTGCATCGGCGGTGGCATGGGCGCGGCCATGGCGGTGGAGGGGATGTAGGTCGAGGTGGACCGTAGACCGGAGAATTGCGGGGCTCCCCGGTCCTCAAATGCGAGGGACCGGGGGCACCCGTCATCCGGATATTGAGGGTTTGCAGGTTCAGGGATTCAAATCGAACGAAATTCAATTTCCGCAAGGAGGAATTCAGAGAATGATTTCAGTTAAGGACGCAGTGGGCACACCGTACGAGGCGCCGGGCCATTTTGGCGTTTACGGCATCAAGAAAATCACCCCCGACCAATCCCAGAAATTCATGGTCAATGTGTCGTATTTTGCGCCCAATGGCGGCTGCGACATGGGCGCCGGCCCCATTGAGCGGATCTACTACATCGTCAACGGGAACATGGAGTGCAACGGCAAGAACGGCGAAAAGCACGAACTGGGACCGGGCGACCTGATTTACATCGCGGCCGGCGAAGAGCGCGACATGAAGGTGACCGGCGGCAAGCCCTGCGAAGTGCTCGTGGTTTTGTCAAAGCCGTAGTGTCAAGGCGCAGGCAGTAACAGCAGACAGTCAATTTCGGCTGTTTGAGGAAAAATGTTCGACCTCACGGGCAAGGCGGCCGCCGCAAGCAGCCGCGTGCTGCAGGCGGGCAACAACGCAATCGCAGACCAGAGTGTCTGCGCGGGAACTGCGGCTGTCCGATACAAGGAAACCGAAGAAACCTCGTTGGAGGGAGGAATTTTATGGGGAAGAAAGTATTTGTAGACCTGAGTCATCCGTTCTTTGGGGATATGCCGCTATGGCCGTATTTCTCCAAGCCTGAGATCGCGCCCATGCACAGCATGGCCAAGGGTGGCGTGCTGACGCAGACCATCAAGTGCACGATGCACACCGGCACGCACGCCGATGCGCCGCGCCACGTGATGGAGAGAATGTTCAACGGGCAGCGCGCCCTTTATTCGCACGAGCTGCCAGTCGACGCCTACTGCGGCGATGCGGTTTGCCTTGACATCAAGGTTGATCGCTGGAAGCTGATCATGCCCGCGGACATTGAAGACGCCGTGGCGCGCGCCGGCATGAAGCCCTCTGAACTGGCCGGCATGGTGGTTTGCCTGAACACCGGCATGCACCGCAAGTTCGACGACAGCAAAGAGTACTACCACTACTCGCTTGGCACTGGCATCGACGCCGGCCGGTGGTTCGTCAAGCACAAGGTCAAGGTGGTGGCCATGGACCAGCAGGCGCTGGATCATCCGCTGCACACCTCCATGGGCAACAACGGCACGCGCATGAAGCTCGAAGGCTACAGCGGCAAGTCGATCTGCGACGAGTACATTGACCAGTTCGGCGAAGAAGCCTATGCCGAGTTCGACCGCGAGCTCTACATCAAGGTTCACGGCAAGGCCAAGTACGACGCGAAATTCGGCGATCTTGAGGCCATCGGCTGCCCCGGCACCTGGGAGCCCTGCCACAAGGTCATGCTGGGCAACGGCATTGTGGGCGTCGAGAACCTGGGCGGCGATCTGGACAAGGTGAAGGGCAAGCGCTTCCGCTTCTTCGCTCTCCCCATCCGGTGGCATCTGGGCGACGGATCGATGGTCCGCTGCGCTGCGGAAATCGACGAGAGCGAGCTGGTTCCGGCCGAGCCTCGCATGTACAAGTACGGCGCAATGTAATCGCCCTGAACGGTGAAGGCTCCCCCACCCCGAGGCGGCCAGGGAGTCTTCGCCGTGTGGCGCAGCAAAGGAGAGAGATCAAGTTATGGCAAATCCTGTAGTTATTACTGCGGCCCTGAACGGACCCGTTGCGGTGCCGGGCGACAATCCGAATCTTCCCACCAGTCCCGAGCAGGTGGCGGCGGCAGCCAAAGCTTGCTATGAAGAGGGCGCGGCGGTGGTTCACTTCCACACCCGCGGGCCCGACGGCCTTACCACGCCCGATTACGGCTGCGCCAAGGCGACGCTGGAGGCGATTCACGCCGCCTGTCCTGCGCTTACGCAGATCTCGACCGGCGGTTTTTTCCCCCATGAAGAACGCATCAAGCTCGTGGAGCTGAAGCCCCGCATGGCCAGCCTGAATGTCTGCACCATGACCTTCGGGGACAAGGAGTTCTTGAATCCCCCGATGGGCGTGCGCAAGATGGCCGCCCGCATGAGAGAACTGGGCGTCAAGGCGGAGCTGGAGATCTACGACACCAGCCACCTGGACTTCGCATTGCGGCTGCTCAAGGAAGGCCTGCTGGTGGAGCCGCTGCAGTTCTCAGTCGTCCTGGGCGTCATAGGCGGCGCATCGGCATCGCCGGAGAACCTGATCACGCTAGTCAGCCGCATGCCTCCCGGCTCGGTCTGGCAGATGATCGGCGTGGGCTCAAAGGCCAACCTGATGCTGACCTCGATCGCGCTGGCCATGGGCGGCAACGCCCGCACCGGCCTCGAGGATCTGCTTTACATTTCCAAGGGCGTGATGGCCAGCAACCCGGGGCTGGTCAGGCGTCTGGTGGGCGTAGCCAAGGCGATGGAGCGCACCCCGGCCACCGTGGAAGAGGCCGAGAAGATGCTGCAACTGCCGAAGGTAAACTGAACAGGTTCCCAGGTGCCTCCGCCGCGGCGGACGAGGCACCTGGGGCACCCAGTGACGGTTGCTTTGAGGAGAGCGCGCGCGAGTGAACCGCGCGCTTTTTTCTTTGGCGCCGGGGCGAAGAGGTGAAGAAGGGGCAACTTCGACCGCAAAGCGGACTCCGCGGGAGTGGTTTCCGTCGCAGAATGATGGAGATGTGATATAAATCACTTCTCGCGAGAGATTACCCACCGGACAATATCACCACCGCCGAAGCGCCCCATTTGGCTCAATGCAGTTGCAGGTTTGCCGCGCAACTCGTAAAAACCCCTGGTGATATAGATAGAACGCTGCGGTATGATAGTCGCGACAAAGCCACCATCCGTAAAGGGCCCCTTGCTATATTCAGGACGCTTCGAGTGTCCGGGGCCGAGCTCGTAATGCGGCGAGGCGGCTGGTCAGAGTGTCTATTGGAATGCCCCGCGACGGATGGGAAGAAATATGGGTCGGCCAAAATCGGAATTTCGCGTTATTCGTGGCATGGCGGTGGCGTGGGTTGCAGCAGCGTCTGGTCTGGTGTCGTAGCCGCCTTCCTTCTGCGCCAGGTGATTTCCCATCGCTATCCGGGACTTGGTCCTTTCATCACTTTTTATCCCGCGGTGCTTCTGGCGGCGCTGCTGGCGGAATGTGGACGGGAATCGCCGCGACTGTTCTATCGGCGCTGCTGGCGGACTATTTTATCTTTCGAGCCCGTGGGAAGCTTTAGGATAAGCCGTGCCTCAAGGACGTCATCAATCTGGCCGTTGTTTACGGCATTCGGGGTCTTTCTTTCCCTGGTGATCGAGAAGCGCAACCGCATGCAGCGGAGGCTGGCGGCCGCGCGGGAAGAGGCCGCCGTTGCCGAGGAGCGCAGGAAGGCCGAGGAGGAACGGGAGAAGGCGGTGCTGGTCGAGGGCGAGCGCAAGCGCCTGTTTGCCATTCTGGAATCGTTGCCGGCGATGACTTGCCTTCTGTCCCCGGACCATAAGGTCGTCTTTGCCAATCGCATGTTCCGGGAGAAGTTCGGCGAAGCCGATGGCCGCCCATGCCACGAACTCTGCTTCGGACGAGCGAATCCGTGCGAGTTCTGCGAAGGTTTTGAGCCGCTGAAGACCGGCAATGCGCATCGATGGGAGTTCAATGGCCCCGACGGCCGCGTTCTGGATTCCTACGTATTGCCCTTCACCGACGCCGACGGCTCCCCGCTGATCCTGAAGGTGGATACCGACATCACGGAACAGAGGCAGGCCCAGGCCGAACTCAAGCAGCATCGCGATCATCTCGAGAATCTGGTCCGGCAGAGAACCAGGGAACTGGAAAAGACCAACGCAAAGCTCGAGGCAGACATCGCGCTGCGCAAAAGTGTGGAACTGGCGCTTCGGGCGAGCGAGGATCGGTTCCGGATCGCTCTCAGGAATGCCCCTGTTTCGGTGGCGGTTCAGGACCGCAGCCTGAAATACATCTGGGCATATAACCAGAAGGCCGCAGCGACGAACGAGATCATCGGCAAAGGCGATGCGGAGATTTTTACGGCCGAAGAGACTGCCCACTTAACAGAGATCAAGATGCGCATCTTGCGGGAGGGTTGCGAGCTCCGCGAGCAGATGTGGCTCGAGCGGCCGAGCGGCAGAATCTTCCTCGATGTGACCTGGTCGCCCGTTCGCGACGATCAAGGAGAGGTCGTGGGTGTGGCCTCTGCGACCGTCGACCTGACTGCTGTGAAGATTTCAGAGGAGCAACTCAGACTCTCCGAAGAGAAGTTTGCCCGGGCTTTTGCTGACAATCCGGCGGCCATTGCGCTGGCGCGGCTTGAAGACATGGTGTTCGTGGATGTGAACGAGACCCTGACCTCGATTTCAGGACGCAGCCGGGAAGAGATGATCGGCCATTCGGCGTTCGAGCTGAATCTGTGGCCATCGCTCGAAGATGCCGAGCGGCTGAAGAGCAAGCTGCTTGCGGATGGTTCGTTACGAGGCATCGAGCAGATCTTCCGGAAGAAATCCGGCGAGCTTGTCGTAACCAATCTGTCGGCGCAATTGCTCGAAGTGAATGGGGAACGTCTTGTTCTTGCCGCGGCGGTCGATGTGAGCAGGGCGAAAGAGGCCGAGAAGGTTCTCCAAACCACGCTGCAGCGGTTCTACACCATTCTCTCCAACCAGCATTCCGCGATCCTGCTGGTTACGGACGAGGGACGGACAGAATTCGCCAATCAGGCTTTTTGCGACTACTACGGGCTCGCGGGATCGCCCGCCGACCAGTTCAGGGTCGACGCCCCGGTCATGCTTGAGCGGATCAAAGGTGCGTACCAGGATCCCGATCAGGCAGGTCAACGCATTCGGGAGATTGTCGCTGGTGGAGTACCGGTCTTTAGCGAAGACGTCTCCATGCGGGATGGAAGAACCCTCCTGAGGGATTTCATCCCATTGATCGTAGATGGAAAGTCGTACGGCCGGTTGTGGGTGCATCGCGACATCAGCGAGCGCAAGCGGGCGGAAGAGGAGCTGAAGAGCCTCAACCGCATTTTGAAGGTGCTGAGCCGAAGCAACCAGGCGATTCTGCACGCCACAGATGAAGACGGAATTTCTCCACGAAGTCTGCAAAATCATCAACGAAGACTACGGCCACAAAATGGTGTGGATCGGTTTCGCCGAGCGAGACGAAAGGAAATCGGTCCGCATCGTAGCCCATGAGGGCCATGAGGCAGGATACCTGGAAACGCTGCAGGTCACCTGGGGCGAAGACGAACGCGGACGCGGCCCCACCGGGGAGGCACTACGCTCCGGCCGGCCCGCCGCCTGCCACGACATCCTCAACGATCCCGCATTCGCGCCATGGCGCGAGGAGGCGCTGAAACGCGGTTACGCGTCGTCCATCGCGTTCCGTTCCAAATTGGCGATCGGGAACGGGGCGCGTTCACCATCTATTCCGGCGTACCCAACGCATTTTCAGAGGCAGAGGTGAAGCTGCTGACCGAACTGGCCTCCGACGTGGAGTTCGGAATTGAATCGCTTCGCCTTCGCGCGGCGCACGACCGCGCCCAGGAAGAGCTGGTGCGGAGCCGGGAAATGCTGGGGCTGTTCGTTGAAAATGCGCCCGTGGCGATGGCCATGTTCGACCGGGAGATGCGCTATCTGCACGTGAGCCGGCGGTGGAAGAGCGAATACGGCCTGGGAGACCGCGAGTTGGTGGGCCAGTCGCATTACGAGGTCTTTCCCGAGCTTTCCGAGGAGTGGAAGGAGGCGCATCGGCGGGGACTGGCTGGGGAGTCATTGGGCGCCGACGGGGACCGTTTCGAGCGGGCGGACGGGACGCGCCAATGGATTCGATGGGAGATCAGGCCCTGGTACGAGGCCGGGGGATCGGTGGGTGGAATCCTGATGCTGACCGAGGACATCACGCGGCGCAGGGAGGCCGAGGAGGCGCTGACAGAAAGCGAAATACGGTTCCGCACCCTGGCCGACGCCTTGCCGCAACTGGTGTGGACGGCCAACACCAAGGGCGTCGTGGAGTATTACAACGCCCGCTATCGCGAATACGGCATCACGGCCACCGCGGATCGCGGATACGATTGGGAGCAAACCACGCATCCCGATGACCTGGCGCAGATCCGGACGGCCTGGAAGAGAGCCGTCGCGCGCGGCGAAACCTATCAGAAAGAGCACCGCATGCGGACCGCGGACGGCAACTATCGCTGGCACCTGAGCCGCGGGATGCCGCAGCGAGATGAAAAGGGGACGATCGTCAGATGGATCGGCACCGCTACGGACATCGAGGACTTGAAACGAGCCGAGGCCGCGCTGCTGGAGAGGGAACGGTTGGCGATTCAGCGGAAGCAACTCAGAGCCCTGTCGGAACACCAGGAGAAGGCCCGCGAGGAGGAACGCACGCGCGTGGCCAGAGATCTGCATGACGATATCGGCCAGATCCTAACGGCGATCAAGATGGAACTGGCATGGATCGGCAAGCATGTGGGGGACAAGAAGACAAACGAGGTCTCCGCCCGCCTGACGAGCACAGTCAAGTTGATCAACGATGGAGTGCAATCGGTTCGCAGGATTTGCTCCGGACTGCGGCCGTCGGTGCTGGATGACCTTGGGCTTTCAGCGGCTATCGAGTGGCAGACCGCCGATTTCACAAAACGAACGGGAATCGGCTGCCGGCTCTCTTTGCCGTCAGATACACTGGACCTTGACGGCGATCAGCGTACAGCATGCTTCCGAATTTTCCAGGAATGCCTGACAAACATTAGCCGGCACGCTCATGCGCGAACGGTGGATGTCTCTCTGAGTCCGGAGGGAAGGGACCTGGTGCTGATCGTGCGGGACGATGGAAAGGGATTTCGCGAGGCGCGGACCGGCTCGCTGGGCCTTCTGGGCATGAAGGAAAGGGCAGAGGTATGCGGCGGCGAGCTGGCGATCGAAAGCTCGCCAGGGAAGGGAACCGCAGTGACGCTGCGAATTCCCAGAAGCCGCAACATCTCCACAGAGGATGACGATGCACATACTGATCGCGGATGACCATGCCGTGGTTCGCCGCGGGCTGCGCGATATTCTTGCCGACGCGCTGCCCGCAGCGAACTTCTCAGAGGCCGGCGACGGCGATGAACTGCTGAAGCTGCTGGCCAAAAACTCGCATGCCGGGCTGGTGGTGCTGGATGTGAATATGCCGGGGCGGACCGGCCTGGATGTACTCCGCGATTTGAAGAAGGACTATCCCCGCCTTCCCGTGATCGTGATGAGCGTTCAGGCCGAAGATCAGTACGCGCTGCGCTGCCTGAGGGCAGGCGCATCCGCATATCTCAACAAAGATAGTGCTCCGGAGGAACTGGCAATCGCGGCCAAGAGGGTTCTGTCGGGGAGCAGGTACATCTCCCCTCATCAGGCGGAGACGCTGTTTACGGCGCTCGATGAAAGCGGCGGCAAGCCTTTGCATGAGGCGCTTTCAGACCGCGAACACGAAGTGATGAGAATGATCGCCGCCGGCACTGCGCTGAAGGAGATTGCCGAGCGCCTCCATATCAGCGTGAAGACCGTGAGCAGCTACAGGGCGCGAATTCTGGAGAAGATGCGGATGAAGAACAACGCCGAGCTGATCCGGTACGCCTTGAGCCAGGGCATGATCGAGCCGGGCGAAGCGAGCTAGTGAGCTGCCTCAGGGCGTGTTTGCGCCCTGCGGCGCGGCTCCGGAATGGCCAAGTTAAAGCAAAATCAGAGTTTCCGCAGTCCTCCCTGCCCTATTTTCCCATGTAGGGATTTCCTTACAAGAATCTCAGGCTAATCCGGTTTTCGGAAAATGCAAGCCGGTCAAAACTGGTTTCAGTAGTCTCACAGAGCGGCTCTCCCCTAAGCGGCCCGAAACCAGACTCCCTCCCTGGTTTCGGGCTGCCCTCTAAACGGCCGCGAGATTGGGTCCCATGGATGTTTTGATCGCCAATGGTTCGGCAGAAATACGAAGCGGCATCCGCGACATTTTGAGCGATGCGATGCCCGAGGCCTCTTTCCTTGAGGCAGCCGACAGGACGGAAGCACTGTCGTTGCTGAAAAGGGGGAAATTCTCGATTGCACTGCTCGACATCAACACTCCCGGATCCAGAGGGCTCGATCTGCTGCACGCGACCAAGGGCATTTGCCCCATGTTGCCGGTGATCGTGCTCGGGACACAACCCGAAGAGGATTACGAGCAATATTGCCTGAGAGCGGGCGCTGCCGGTTACATCTGCCTGCAAAACGCTTCCGAGAAGTTGCTCCCGAGAATCGAAGATGCTCTTGCGGCGAAGAAGGGCGGCTGACCGGCGGAATCGGATCGCCGGGAAGACAAGGAAGGCGAGAATCAGCGGCGCCGGGATGGATAAACAGGTTGAAATGTCTGAAAGGTGAACGAGATGAAAAAGACAACATCCTATCCGAGCAGCGATGAAAATATGGAGAAACGGGCAGGCCGGGAACTGGCGGCTTTTCTTCGCGCGGTGGAGCAGACTCAAGGGGCGGATTCTGTGGAGAAGGCCGGAGCGATCTGGATAGACGCCCTCAGTAACCGGCCCCAGTCAGATTTTTGCTCGCAAGCCTCGTTTCGCAGCATCAGCGTAGAGGCGGCCAGTTCGCTTGTTTCCTTGCTGGGCGAGGCGTCGCTAGAGACACTCGGTGAGCCAGCCTGCATCGATCAGGCAAAATCTGGGAAAATTCATCTCGTGACCGGGCCGGCGAAAAGTGCCATGGGCGCGCAAAGCGCCAGAGGCTCAGTGGTGTTGATGGCGGGGAACCGCCGCCGCATGGGTGCGGCAGGGTTAGAACTGGTGAGCTAAAGCCAGGGCTTGAAGCAAAATTGGGAATAAGAAGGCCCGGAGTCAATCTCTGGGCCTTTTTTCTCGTGCACGCGGCCAGCTAATTGGCGAGTTTCTTTCCGTTTATGTAGAAAAAATAATTCACAAAACACACAAAAGTGTGTATTATGTGGCTAATTAGGAAACTCCTGAACCAAATTCAAACTCAAAAGAGGGAAACCATGATCCGCAAGGTCCGCCTTTACACTCCCGGTCCGACACCGCTGCTGCCGGCGGCCCAGTTCGCCATGGCGGCGGCCGACATGCACCATCGCACCGCAGAGTTCCGCGCGCTGTTTACCAAGGTGCTGGGGCAATTGAAGGTTTTCATCGGCACCAAAAACGACGTGATCGTGCTGGCGAGCACGGGCACGGGCGCCATGGAAGCCGCAGTGAGCAACCTGACTTCGCCGGGCGACAAGGTGTTGGTGCTGACGGCCGGCAAGTTTGGCGAGCGCTGGACGGGGCTGGTCAAGGCGTTCAATTGCCAGGCGGATGTGGTTTCGGTTCCCTATGGGCAAACCTTCGACCTGGCCGCGGTGAGGGCCGCTCTAAAGCCGGAGTACAAGGCGATCTTTGTGCAGGCCACGGAGACTTCGACGGGCGTACGGCACGACGTGGAGGCGATTGCGAAGCTGCGCGGCGAGGCCGCTCCGGAGGCGCTGCTGGTGGTGGACGGGATTACGGGCCTGGGCACGACAAAGTTCGACGTGGACGGCTGGGGCATCGACGTGCTGGTCGGCGGCTCGCAGAAGGCGGTGATGATTCCGCCGGGGCTGGCCTACATGAGCGTGAGCGAGAAGGCGTGGGCGGCGATGGAGACTTCGAAGAATCCGCGCTACTACTTCGACCTGCGCAAGGAACGCAAAAACGCCAAGGCGGGCGAGAGCGCGTACACGCCGGCGGTGGCGCTGGTGGCCGCTCTGGGCGCAGCGCTGGACTACATCGCCGGGCAAGCGGGAGGCGACCTGGAGAAGGGCCGCGACGCGCTGATCGACAACGCCGAAACGAACGCGGCGGCTACGCGCGCTGGTTTGCAGGCGCTGGGCTTTACGCTGTTTGCGCCGACGGCGCCCGCCGCGGCCTGCACAGCGATGTCGGTGCCGGAGGGCGTGAACTCCGGCGACGTGATCAAGGCCATCAAGGCGCGCTTTGCCGCGGCGCCGACCGACGGGCAGGGCGAGATGAAGGGCAAGATGGTCCGCATTGCGCACCTGGGCTTCTTCGACTACATGGACACGATCGCCTTTGTGGCGGCGATGGAGCACATCGCGCGCGACACCATGGGCCTGAAGGTGGAGTTCGGCCAGGGAGTGGCGGCGGCGCAGAAGGTGTACGCGAAGGCGGGGAAGTAGGGACTGAGGGAATAGGGAATAGGAACTGAGGGACTCGGAGGGTGAAAACGGCCATGAAGAAAGAAGTTTTCGACGACTATATCGCCAGATTCAACAGCCGCGACACGACAGGCTTCGATCATTACCTCGCGCCTAACATGAAGATGACCAACGGAGGGCTGGTATATTACGGCGCCGAGGGTATGAAAGATCACTACAAGAACAAGATCTGGCCCACATTCAAGGAAGAACTGCACGTAGAGCGATTCTTCAGCGACGAGGAAAATGTCGCCATCGAAATGTGGGCGCATTTCACGGCGGAGCGGGACGATCCGGAGTCGCTCTTCGGTCCGGTGAAGAAGGGCGAAACCTTCGATTACCGCGGCGTGATTATTTACAAGGAGGAGAACGGAAAATTCATTGACATCAAGGTCTCCTACCTCAGCTTTATCCGCACCGGGCTCGACGGCAAACCGATCAATCTGGGATTGCCGCATTAGAGCCTGGAACAAGAACCAGGAGACGCATCGGGATGCCTGAATTGACCTTTGGAGAGAAGCTGCTGATTGCGCGCAAGCAGCTCGATCTCTTTCAGTACGAGATGGCCGAGCAGTTGGGGGTGCATCCCAACTCGGTGGCCAAGTACGAGCGCGGCGAGGGCAAGCCTCACGCCGCGGTGGTGCGGATGTTCGACCTGCTGTGCGACAAGCACGGCATTCGCTTTAACGAATACGAGAGCGGGTCCGCCGGGGCGGAGAAGAAGGAAGAAAAGATGAAGATCGTATTGGCGGAGAAGGTGTCGCCGGCCACGCTGGCGGTTTTGGCAGCCGAGCCGGGATGGGAAGTGAAGACGCACGACCAACTGCCGGAGGGACTGGCGGCGGCGCTGGCCGATGCCGACGGGCTGGTGGTGCGCAGCGCCGTGCAGGTGGACGATGCGTTGATGGAGCACGCGCCGAAGCTGCGCGTGATCGGACGCGCGGGCGTGGGCGTGGACAATATCGATGCTGAGGCCGCCACGCGCCGGGGCATCGTGGTGATGAATACGCCCGGAGCCAACGCCGTGGCCGTTGCCGAGCTGACGGTGGCGCTGATGCTGGGGCTGGCGCGCAAGCTGCCCGCGGCCAACGCGACGATGCACGCCGGCAAGTGGGAGAAGAAAAATCTACAAGGCTCGGAGTTGCGCGGCAAAACGCTGGGCATTCTGGGGCTGGGCCGCATTGGGCTTGAAGTAGCGAAGAGGGCGCGGGTCTTCGGAGTCGAGATTATCGGGGCCGATCCGTTTGTTTCAGCGGCAGTGGCCCGCGAGAGCGGGATCGTGCTCGTGCCGATTGAGGAGCTGTTTGCCAAAGCGGACTACCTGACGCTGCACGTGGGCCTGACGCCGCAGACGGCCGGGATCATCAACGCAAAAAACCTGGCGGCGATGAAGAAGGGCGTGCGCATTGTGAACTGCGCGCGGGGCGAACTGGTAGACGATGCGGCGCTGGTGGCCGCTCTGAAGAGCGGGCAAGTGGCCGGCGCGGCGCTTGACGTGTTTTCGGTCGAGCCGCCCAAAGATTCGCCCTACTTCGGACTCGACAACGTGATTTTGACGCCGCACATCGCCGGCTCGACCGGCGAGGCGCAGGAGGCGGTGGGCGTGCAGATTGCGCAGCAGGTGCGCGAGTACCTGAAGCTGGGCGTGGTGCAGAATGCGGTCAATCTACCGTCGCTGAGCCATGAGGAATACAAGCAGCTGGCGCCATATATCGATCTGGCCGGCCGGCTGGGCTCGTTCCTGGCGCAGGCGGGAAAGAGCGGGATCGAGGGGATTAACCTGGTGTATGCAGGCGAGCTGGCCGAGGCAAAGACCGAGCTGGTGCGCAATGCCGCGATTGCCGGATTGCTGGAAGGATCGGAGAACGTGAACCGCATCAATGCCACGGCAGTGGCCCAGGAGCGCGGCATCCGGATTCACGAGGAGAAGGAGGAGAGCCATCGGGGCGGGGCGGCCAGCGTGCTGACGGTCGTCGCTGCACACGGCAGCGGGGGAAAGCAGGGCCAGCGCAACCGTGATTCACGGAGAGCAACCACGGCTGCTGGCGTTCGATGCGATCGACATCGAAACGCCGCTTGAAGGCAACCTGCTGGTCTGCCGCAATTTTGACGTGCCGGGCGTGATTGGCAAGATTGGAACGATTTTGGGCTATCACGGCGTGAACATCGCCAACTTTGCGCTGGGCCGCGAGCGCACGGGGCCGAAGCCCGTGAAGGCGCTGGCCGTGGTGCAGGTGGACGCGCCGGTGGCGGCCGAGGTTCTGGACGCGCTCAAGAAAAACATTGAAGCGTTGCTTGAGGTACGGCCGGTAAGCCTGCCGAACGGGCATTGAAATGCAGCTTTCAGCTCTCAGCTTTTAGCTTTCAGCTGCGTACTGGTGGTCGCCAGAGGCTTGTCATTCTGGATCGGTGACACGGCCGAGAAAGAGAATGCTGCCCGATTTCGTGTCGCGGATCAGAAAGAGAAAGGGATGGTCGGCGCGGAAGACGATGGGCGGAGGCTCTGCTCGCCTGGCCATTTCCAGCATGACAGTGGCAGTAGCTGCCGCGGCCTCGGTGCCTGTTTCGTTCACGTCCACGAAAGCTTTGTGGATAGCTGCCGAAATGGTGAACTCAGGTTTGCCCGTCATTGCGGAGAAATCGGCTGAGCGGCTGAAGGCCAGCGGCATGCCCATGGCGGCCAGCGTCTTGCCGAGCTCGAACTGCTGCGTCATGGTGAAGCGAGGCAGCGTTAATTCCACTTTGCTCGCCGGCTGAAGCTTCTCGAGCCAGTCGCTCAAGGCCGCGGCGGTGAGGGAATTCTCCAGCGCGGCCAGGCCGTCGGTCTGGTTCGGCAGCAAGACGACCATGGCGAGGTCGTTCCCTTTGTAAGGAAGCTCAAGGGCCTGGAAGGAGCCGCCGCTCAAGTAACGATAGCCGCTACCGGTACGGTGCATGAGAGGCGCCTGAACGGTGAGCGAAGAGGAGACGTGGAAGTCGCCGGTTTCGGTCGCCTTCTTGTCGAATTGGCTGAGCCAGTCGCCCTTGAAGTAGACGGCGTTGGTGAGAACCAGCCGCGTAGCAGGCGTGAGCACGCCGGGCGCGAGCAGGTTCTTGATCTTGTCGTTGGTCTCGTGCTCGACCCACTGGTTGATAGCGGCGCGCACGGTGTCGGGCGAAGATTTGAAATCGACTTTGTGCAGGCCGGCGCCGTAGCTGGATTGAACGAGATGGAGGTAGCTCGGAAGGAAGTTTTCGTCCTGCTGCGCCCAGAGCGCGTTGGCGACGTGGAGTTCGTAGCCCGTGTGCGGGGCGTTCATTGCGGTGAGCAGCGCGCCCATGGCCGGATGCAGCTCGCCCGGCGGCAGCGAGTAATGGAAAACATCCGCCATCTGCTTTGCGGTCTGGCCGCGCGCCCCGGCATAGGCCATGGCGAAGGCCGTGGAGATGCTTTCCGGAGAAAAGAAGAGATTGCCGGGCTGGGAGCGGAGCTGAGCGTAGAGATCGACGGCGAAGGCGTTCGAGCCCGAGACGGCCTCGGCCTGGTCGGCGGGCGGAGCGGCGTTGGGCGTTGCCGGCTGCTCGGAGACGAGCATTCCCGAGCAGCCGAAGATCGCAACAAGAGCGCACAGGAAGGACTTCATAAAGCCCCCATTACTTCTTGAGACGCTCTCGATTGTACTCGTGTCAACCGCAGTTACGACCGGCTCAGGTAGGCGCCTTCGCTGGTGTCGACGCGGATCTTTTCGCCCTCGTTGATGAAAGACGGGACCTGGACGACGAGGCCGGTTTCGAGCTTGGCGGGCTTGGTGACGCTGGAGGCGGTGGCCGATTTGAGGCCCGGTTCGGTTTCGACGACAGTAAGATCGACCGTCTGGGGCAGCTCGATACCGACGGCCTGGCCGTCGAAGTAGCTGACGTAAATCTGCAGATTGGCGGTGAGGTACTCGACGGCGTCACCCAGGGTGGCGGCCTTGAGCACTGTTTGCTCGTAGTCCTGCGGGTTCATGAAGTAGTAGTCGTCGCCGTCGGAGTAAAGGAATTCCATCTTGACCTCGTCGACGACGACTTTCTCGATGGAGTCGGCGGAGCGGAAGCGGTGCTCGAACATGGCGTTGGTTTTAAGGTTGCGCAGCTTGGCCTGAATAAAGGCGCGCAGGTTGCCGGGCGTGCGGTGCTCCACCTTGAAGACGAGGTGGAGCTGGTCATTGTGCTTGATGATCATGCCCGGACGAAGTTGAGTGGCGGGAATCGCCATAAGAAAGATGCTCCTTGATGGGTTGCGCCTCTTGATCGTTCCACTGTTTCCATACCCTTGCCAAATGCTGGAGCGGCGTGGAACCACGGTATGCGCAGAATGGATTGGCCTTTGCCTATCTTCATTGTAAATCAGCGGCGTATTGGGGCGGCCGCAGCGAAAGGCGCCGTTGCCAGGGCAATCGCGTAAAGGAAATAAACCAGGTCCGACGACTGCGGCTTCAATGCTCGCACTGAGCGAAGCCAAAGGGCGCCGCGATTTGCGCCGGAAGTGGCGGCCCTAGCCCCCGCGCGACGAATTTGCATCGAACCAGACTAGGCGTATTCCGGAGAACAGAATTCGATTTCAAAGAGGAGAAGAAAATGACAACAAAAGGAAAAGTCTTGGTGCTAGTCTCGAGCGGTCACGGCTTGCCATTGAAAGATGGCAAGGTTTATGCCGGCGCCGGTTACTATCTCAACGAGCTGACGGTTCCGGTTCGCGCCCTGATGAAGGAGGGCTACGAAATCACTTTCGCCAACCCCAAAGGCAACACGCCGCAAATGGATGTCCATTCAGCTGTCGCCGATTTCTTCGGTGGAGACGGGGCTAAGCTTCAGGACTATCTAAAATTCCGCGACACCCTGACTGGGCTCAAAAGTCCAACTCGCATCTCGGATGTCATCGCATCGGGCCTGGATCAATATGACGCTGTTTTCGTCCCCGGCGGCCATGGCCCGATGATGGATCTGCTCGATGATCCCGACGCTGGCGCCGTGATGAGACACTTTCATCAAACATCCAAGCCTACGGCAGTGCTCTGCCATGGCCCGATTTCACTTCTCTCGGCTCTTCCGAATTCGACGGAGGTGGTCGCCGCGCTGGCAGCGGGCGATGCCGCTGGAGCGCAGGCAAAGGCGCAAGGATGGATTTATTCCGGATATAAGATGACCATCTTTTCGACGGCGGAAGAGCAGCAGCGGGAGCCGCAGGAGATTGGTGGCAAGGTTCTCTTCTACCCAGACTTCGCCTTGCGTACTGCGGGCGGTGACGTAAGTGTGGCCGCTCCATGGCAGAGTTACGTTCTTCAAGATCGCGAGTTGATCTCGGGTCAGAACCCATTCTCTGATGAAGCGCTTCTGAAACTACTTCTGCCGGCACTTAACGCGAAGAGGAAGTGGGTTTCGGCGGCATAAGGGGGCTGGCCCAGCTCTGGCCTAATTGCAATCAGTTGAGGTGTGGGTTGATCGGGCTCAGAACAATTCTTGTAAAGGAAAAGAGGCCATGTCTAAACCTGTAACGAAGCCTGTGGCGCTAGGGCAGCAACAACAGACGATGGGCACACGTGCCACCGTGAAGCAGGTTCATGTTTGAAGTTGGGTAGCAGACGGGGGATCAATACAGACGATGAAATCTATCTTTCGCACCTTAGCGGTAATCGCAATTGTGTTCGCCGCCGCCTTTGCCACGGTTGCCCAGAGGCAGGAGAGGATGATGGAACAACCGGTCTCTTATCGCACTGTGAAAGTTGATGGACTCTCCATCTTTTATCGCGAAGCGGGGCCGAAAGATGCTCCCGTCATTCTCTTGCTGCACGGGCTTCCTTCGTCGTCGCGCATGTTTGAGCCGCTTTTCGCGCGGCTGTCGGACCGCTACCATCTGATCGCGCCGGATTATCCCGGCTTCGGACACAGTGACTGGCCTGACCCGAAGAAGTTCGCATATACGTTCGATCACTTTGCCCGGATCATGGATCATTTTACCGAGGCGCTGGGACTCTCGCGCTACACACTTATATATGCAGGACTACGGAGGCCCCGTCGGCTTTCGCATGATACTGGCGCATCCGGAGCGAGTCGAGGCGCTGATCGTGCAGGACGCCGTCGCGCACAACGAAGGCCTGGGAGCAAACTGGAATACACGCCGCGCGTTCTGGGCCGATCGCGCCGCCAATGAGAGCGCGTTGCGCACCAATCTCTTGTCGCTCGAGACCACGCGTGCACGACACGCCGGAAACGATCCCGATGTGGAGCGCCACGATCCCGACCTATGGACCGACGAGTTTTATTTTCTGAATCGGCCCGGCCAGGCCGAGATCCAGAGCGATCTTTTCTACGACTACCGAACCAATGTGGACTCCTATCCGAAGTGGCAGGCCTGGATGCGCGAAAAGCAACCGCGATTGCTCGTGATCTGGGGCAAGTACGAATCATCGTTTGACCCGAGCGAGCCAGAAAGCTACCGCAAGGATGTGCCGAACGCCGAAGTCCACATTGTCGACGGCGGCCACTTCGCGCTGGACACGGCTGCCGATGAGATTGCTGATTTTGTGAGAGGCTTTATAACCCCTCCCCAGAGGTGAAGCTTGATAACCGGCAGGCATGAATTGAAAGGAACCCGTCTTCAGCAAATCATCGCCATTTCTCGGAATTGGAGCCGTCAATGAGCAGCGTACAAATCGAACAGAAGAGCTATGAGATGCCCCCGCGAGAGGGGATCAGCATCGCGCATTTTCTCACCGTCGCCGACGTCGAGCGATCGGCTCGCTACTACGAAAAGGTCTTTGGCGCTCGCATTCTGAGCCTGGGTGACGGCAACGCGCCTGGGTACCTTCAGCTTGCGAATATCTGGATGATTCTGAACGTTGGAGGCGGGCCGACCCCGGATAAGCCGACGGTAACGCTCAGCGTCCCCGACCCGAATCATATCAACAGTTTTTTGAATTTCCGCGTTGCGGATATTCAAGCGTGCTATGAATTATGGAAAAGCCGAGGAGCGGAGTTCATCACGAAGCCGATTCCCAAGTACGGCGAGACGCGCTGCTACATCCGCGATCCTGACGGATATATCATCGAGGTCGGACAGAGCACCGACCTCAAGTACGGTTAACGATCGCCCGGACGGGATACGGATTTAAACGCCTCCGGAATGCCGCTTAGCGCAACCCATTGGCGTGAACGATACAGCACTGTTCGGCCGCGGCTTAGCCAATCGGAGATTCGTATGCTGTCCTTTGCCGCAATCAAACGGCCGCGGGCTTGCGAATAGCCCGGCCCTGCCCGGGAATGGGTTCCGGTTCGGGTGCTTTCGGCGGTGGTGCCAGGGCCGGGTCCCAGTAGAGCATCCGGCTGCAACTGTCGCAGGTAAGCAACTCGCCATCGCGCAGTTGATTCCAAACCTGCGGACGCACAGACATGCGGCAGCCGATGCACTGCTGGTTTTCCGCACGGGCAAGGGCCGTGCCGCGCAGAGAAGCCACACGATCGAACCGCGCCAGCCAATCGGGCTCAATGGCTTTACGCAAAGCTTCGCGGGCGGCATTCAGGGAGGCGATCTGGGAGGCGATCTCTTTCCGGCGGGCTGCCACGCTGCCGCGGACGGTTTCAAGCGAGGCGGCCAGCGATTCGACCTCGGCGCGAGCCGCGGCAAAGGAGGTTTCATGCGCCTCGGTCCGTTCCAGGCTAGCGAACTCCTCGTTTTCCAGCCGCTCGGCCTCGGAGGTGGCGAATTGGATCTCGTGCCCGATGGCCTGGGCCTGGTCCGTCGTCGTCACCTCATCCAGTTGCGCGCGGAAACGGGCGGCCTTCTGGCGGTGGCCTGCGATCTCGCGGTCCATGCGGCTGCGGAGCGACTCCTCGCGGCTGAGGGACGCCGAGTTCTCAGCCGCCTTCTGCTGGGCGGCTGCCAGCACCGCCTCGGCTGCCGAGATCTCACCCGGCAGGGCGCGCGCCTGCTGCAGAAGCCGGGCACGGTCAAGCTCGATGGCCTGAAGTTTTACCAGGTTTTCAATGAGCAGTTGCATTCGAGAGATAAGTCTAAGGCATTAGCCGGGGAGTAAGCCAGAGTACGCGGCAAGGAAAGGGGTTATGATCGAGCAGGCATGACGGCTGCAAGCGGCGTGTAAGGCAAATCCAGGGAAGCAAGGATGCAAAGGGCAGGTACTGTCTGGAAAATGCAGAAGCCTAAGCGGCATAAAAGACGGCGGCTCTTGCGGGTGCTGGCCGGGCTGGCGGCGGTGCTGGCTATCGCGGCTGTGTCCGTTGCCTTCATGTTGCGGCGGGTCGAACCCATGCTGCGAGCTCGCATCGTGGCCGCGCTCGAAGAGCGCTTTCACGCGCGTGTCGAGCTTGACCAGTTTCACATCTCGCTGGCCAACGGGTTGCAGGCGGAAGGCAAAGGGCTGCGCATCTGGCCGCCGGGGCAGGCGGAGGGCGGGACCGCATCCGGCGCGTCCACTTCCGAGCAGCCGCTGGTCCGTCTCGACAGCTTCCGTTTTCGCGCACCGCTGCACTACCGGCCGGGAGAGGTGATTCACATCCGCGTGGTGGAGCTCAACGGGCTCACGGTGGATCTGCCGCCGAGGGAACACTTCCTCAAGGCGGTCACCACACGGCCTCCTGCGGGGAGCGTTAGTTCGCAGGCAGACGCAGGCAGCAGGTTGCCGGCAATCGCGGGCCTGCTGAAATTCCGCGTTGACGCCATCGACTGCAAAAACGCGCACTTGACGCTGGAGACCTCAAAGCCCGGCAAGCTGCCCATGCATTTCGAGATTGCCCGGGTGCGGCTGACGGACACCAACATGGAGAGCGCGTTCGCATATGAGGCGGAGTTGACGAACCCGCGGCCACCGGGAATCATCCACGCCTCCGGAACCCTGGGCCCACTGCGCATGGACGACCCCGGCGAGAGCCCGCTGGGGGGCAAATACCACTTCGAGAATGCAGACCTGGGCAGCTTCAAGGGGATCGCGGGAATCCTCACCTCGACTGGAAGCTTTCAAGGGAAGCTGCGCGACGTTGAGGTGGAGGGCGAGGCCGATGTGCCCCAGTTCCGCCTGACCAGCGCCGATCACCCGGTATCGCTGATGACGCACTTTCACGCCCACGTGGACGGAACCGATGGGGACACGCAGCTCGATTCCACGGATGCCACGCTGGGCCAATCGCATTTCAAGGTCTCGGGCGAGATTGTGCGTGTGGGGGAGACAGTGGCCGATGCCGGCGAAAAGCCGCCGCCGTTGTCCGGGCACGAAGTTGCGCTCCTGGTCCATATCGATCGCGGAAAGATCGAGGATTTTCTCCGGCTGGCGACTCATCCGGATACGCCGCTTCTGACGGGAACGCTGGCCCTGGAGGGTAAGCTGGAAATTCCGCCGGGAACGGCGAAGGTCGAGGAGAGGATGCGCTTCAGAGGCAGTTTCTTCCTTCCTGATGCGCAATTTACGAGTGCAAAAATTCAGGACCGCGTGGATGAGTTAAGCCGGCGCAGCCAGGGAAAGCCGAAAAGTGCAAATCGGCCGGGCGTGGCCGACGCCAACTCTCAAATGCAGGGCGCTTTCAGCATCTCCGGCGGCGTGATCCGCTTCTCCTTGCTGAAATACACGGTGCCGGGAGCGATAATCGACCTCGCCGGAAACTACAGCCTGGAGGGAGAGGCACTCGATTTCGCAGGCACTGCCAGGATGGAGGCCACGGTTTCGCAAATGGTGGGCGGATGGAAGGGGTGGCTCCTCCAGCCCGCCAACCGCTTTTTCAAGAAAGATGGTGCAGGGACCGAGATCGGCATCTATGTGAAAGGCACGCGCGAGGATCCGCAGTTTGGCTTCGATCTCAGCGGGAAGAACACATCCGCCGTGGAGCAGAATGCCGAGAAACAATAGCAATCGGATATTGCCGGCGCAAGTGAAATCGATGAGGCAACTCCAAGCAGAATATTCGCATCTCTCCCGCATGCGGTTTGCCCTCGCGCTGCTGCTCAGTCTTGCGGCTCTGACCGCCGCGGCCCAGAACGCGCCTGCGGGGGCATCAGAGGCCAGGCCCGCGCAGCACCAGATTACAGCGCAGCAGGAGGCCACGCGGGGCGCCGCCGAATCAGAAGAGCGCGAGCGCGACTGGTGGAAAGACGCCGTCATCTACGAGGTCTATCCGCGCAGCTTCCAGGATTCGAATGGAGACGGCGTCGGCGACCTGAACGGCATCACCTCGCGGCTCGATTACCTGAAGGCGCTGGGCGTTGACGCCATCTGGCTGACACCCGTCTATCCCTCGCCGCAGGTGGATTTCGGCTACGACATCTCCGATTACAGCTCGATCGATCCGCAGTACGGCACTCTGGCCGATTTCGACCGCCTGATAGCCGAGGCGAAAAAGCGCGGCATCCGGGTGCTGATGGACATGGTGATGAACCACACCTCGGATCAGGATCCGTGGTTTCTGGCTTCGCGGTCTTCGCGCACGAATCCCTACCGCGACTGGTACATGTGGCACGATGGAAAAGGCGAAACGGCAACCAACAAGGGCGCGCCGCCCAATAACTGGCAGTCGGAATTCGGCCATTCGGCCTGGCAGTGGGACGCTGGTACCCGCCAGTACTACTACCACAAGTTCTACCCCCAGCAGCCGGACCTGAACTGGAATAACCCGAAAGTCCACGAGGCATTCAAGCAGATTATTGCGTTCTGGCTTGATCGGGGCGTAGCCGGGTTTCGTTTCGACGCCATTACCACGCTCTTTGAGGACCCCACTCTGGCCGACGAAGACTACGTTCTCGGCAAAGACGGCAAGCCGGTGATCAATGCCTTCGGTGAGCCCCAGACCGATGGCCTCAAAACCGAATACCTTCCCGGCGTGCACGCCGTGATGCAGGAGATGCGCGCCTGGTGCGACACTTTCGACTCGCCAAGATTTCCCGGCGCGCGCGTCCTCATCGGGGAAACTTATATGCGAAACATTGCCTCGCTCGAAGAGGAGTACGGCACGCGCCAAAAACCCGAATTTCAGCTGCCCATGGACACGCAGCTCGCATTTATCGACAACCTCGACGTCAACGCGTTCCGTACCAAGGTCACCGAGGTGGAGAACGATATCGGCGGCAATACGCCAATGCTCCTCTTCGACAACCATGACAGGCCCCGGCTCGATAAGCGCTTCGGCGACGGGGTGCACGATACGGCGATCCAGCGCGTTCTCGCCACGGTGCTGCTGGCCAGCCGCGGCGCGGCGCTGATGTACTACGGCGACGAAATCGGGATGAAGACCACTCCGCCCACGCGCGTTGAAGACGTGAAGGACCCGATGGGAATCACAGGCTGGCCAAAGGAAAAGGGACGCGACGGCGAGCGCACGCCGATGCAGTGGGACGAGGGCGCGAATGCGGGATTCTCGACTGCAACCGCCAGGCCCTGGCTGCCTGTGCCGTCCAGCGCCGCGACAATCAACGTGGCGGACGAGGAGAAGGACCCGGAATCGCTGCTGAACTGGTTTGAGGCGCTCATCCGGCTAAGGAAAACGGTGCCCTCGATGGGAGTCGCGGGCGCCGAGACGCTGATCGACAACGACAACACCAAGGTGTTGAGCTGGATGCGGAAAGCCCCGGGAGAGGCTGCGGTCGTGATCGCGGCGAATTTCACGGCTGATCCGCAAACCGTGAACCTGGCCGGAGAGGACACCGAACTGAAAACCGCGCACCTGGAGACCCTGCTCAAGTCGCCCGGCGGCAAGGACCCCATTGCAGCCGACAGGATCGAATTGCAGCCCTTCGGGGTTTATATCGGGCAGGTGAAGTAGTCCGGCGGCGTTGTCTAGGAACGCGACCCGGGTTCTGTGCATTTCCCATTCATGGGCCTGCTGTATAATCCGCCGTTGTGTGCCCAGAGCGCACGACGGAGGGCGGAAATGGATCTTCTTTACCTGATTCCACTTATCATTTTGGCTATCATCGCACTCTCGCTCATTCTGGGGAGCTTCTTCACCGTGAACACGGCGCAGGTGGCCGTCATTACGCGCTTCGGCAAATTTCTGCGCGTGGCCGAAGCCGGGCTGAACTGGAAGACGCCGTACATCGATTCCGTGTCGGGCCTGGTGAGCCTGCGCGTCAATCAGATTACGCTGACCATGGAGACCAAGACCAAGGACAATGTCTTCGTAACCATCCCCATCTCGGTGCAGAACCGGGTGCGGCCGGAGAAGGTCTATGACGCCTTCTACAAGCTCTCCGATCCCGTGGCGCAGATCAAGAGCTACGTGGAGCAGGTGATTCTGGGCCACGTCCCCGGCATGACGCTGGACGAGGTCTTTGCCTCGCAGTCGTCGATCGCCCTGGCGGTGAAGAAGGAGTTGGATGCCGACATGTCGGCCTTCGGCTACGAAATCGTCAACGTGCTTGTGACCGACATCGTTCCCGACCTCAAAGTGAAGTCGGCGATGAACGACATCAACGCCGCGCAGCGCGAGCAGGTGGCGGCGACGGCCCGCGGCGAAGCGGAGAAGATTCTGGTGGTGAAGAAGGCCGAGGCCGAGGCGGAAAGCAAGGCGCTGCAGGGGCAGGGAATCGCCAACCAGCGCAAAGCGATCATCGAGGGGCTGCAGTCCTCGGTCGAGCAATTCCAGAAGGCCGTCGAGGGAGCCAGCGCCAAGGAAGTGATGCAACTGGTTCTGGTGACGCAGTACTTCGACACGCTGAAATCGATCGGCGAGAGCGACAAGACCAGCACGCTCTTCCTTGCCCATACGCCTTCGGCAGTCAAAGAGGTTTCGGACCAGATTCTGGATTCGATGCTGGTTGCGGGACGGGCGAGCACGTAACCGCAAGGGTTTAGCGGGTAAGTCCTTTTGGGGAACCCGGAGGCCGGGCGGCAAACTGTGTCGAGTGACGACGAGAGGGAAAATCTTCTTGACAAGCCGGGGGAAGACACTCTACAAGTAACCCGTCTCATTGATGTTAAACAAAGAGCGCTGAGCTGCGGCAGCCGTTTAGCGTCGGCCCTTAAACTTGCCATTCACCAGACTACTGTTGCATGAGCCGGCAGGCTCGAAATGTGTCAAAGGAGCGTCAAATGGCCAGAATCGAAAGTCTTTTTCGTTGCCTCTCTCGCAAGTTGCTCATTCCATTCAACCGTTCCAGCCGTAGGCCGTGGGCCTTGCCTGCCATGCTGGCTGTGGCCGCCATTCTGCTGCTAGGCGCAACAGCCGTTGCCTCCGCGCAGGCTACGCAGCTCTTGGTCCAGGGCTACCCGACGGATGTCGCCGCCGGGGTGCCGTACACCGGGATTATCTACGCCGCAGACGACAACGACGACATCGTCAACTACAACGGCGTTGTCACGGTGACCACCAGCCAGAATTCAACCGGATTCCCTGTGGTGATGGCTCAGGGCGCGGGTGTCTTCTTTGCCGCCTTCCCCACCGCGGACACGAGCGCAATTACGCCCAGCCTCAAGAGCCAGGCCACCACATCACAGACCGAGAGCATCACGGCCAGCGGCTCGATCGTGGACAGCACAGGGCAAAGCGTGGCCCTGACCAGCGTCCCTGAGACGGGCATTTCGGTCGAAGCCACAGCGAAATTTGTGGTAACCACAAACGCCGACGATGTCGACGACGGTGGCATCAACCTGAACCCAACAACCAATGCGCCCTACTGCACCGATCAGAGCCTGTCCGGCGCCACCGCGGATGCTCATTGCACTCTGCGCGAGGCGCTCTATGCGGCCGCCAATGATTACTGGTATAGCGAAATCCCGGAGGGATCGACGATCACGTTTTCCTCTTCGGCCTTTTCGACGGCGACCACCATCACCGTGGCGCCGTTGTTCCACAACTCCGAGACTGATAGCTGGCAATTCGGACACTTGTATATTTCTCCGGCCACGGTGCTTACCGGTCCCACCTCGGGCAGCGGATCGGCGCCTAAAAACCTGGTGACGATCACCGGTGGTACGACGACCGTGGGGACTACTACGTACGGCACGTCCTTGCTCATCGCCGGTGACGAAACGTACTATCCGGGTGTCGCCCTTGCCAATCTCAACTTCACCAACGGCGACGGCACCGACGACACCGGTGATGACTGGATCGGCGGCGGAATCAATAACTACGACACCATGACCGTGACCAACTGCAACTTCACCAACAACAAGGGTGACGGCGCGGGCGCCATTTACAACTGGGACGGCGCCATGCTGATCACCGGCGGAACGTTCTCCGGCAATACCAGCACGGGAGACTGGTTTATTGACGCCGGCGGCGTCACCAACGACTCCATGCTGTGGACGGAGGAAGAAGGTGGGGACGCTACTCTTACGGGGTCGGCGCGCCCCGGCTTTACCCATCGCTCGGGTTTCGACGCGTTGTCGGCCTTTGGAGTGTCAAGGCACAGCGGCGCCCCGGTCGGAAGCGCCGCGGCATCCATTCTTTCCCTTCACAACCGCGGGAACTACAGCAGCCGCTTTGCTGCGATCAAGGCACGGCGTGACGCGAGTCAAAGCAAAAAGGACGCCCTGCGCAAGGCCAGCACGGTCACGCCGGCTCTTGACGACCAAAGTTATTACTTCTACGGAGTGCAGGAACTAAACGGGGTGACGATTGCCGGCAACTCCGGTTACTATGCCGGTGGCTTCTACAACGCGGCGTATGCAACGGTGTACAACTCCACAATCGGTCAGCCGCCCTCAAGTACAACCCTGGCAGGCAATACGGGCACCTACGTTGGTGGTCTGGTCTCGGATTGCGAGGAGTATTGGGTATCAGAAGGTAATTCCAACTGTCACGAGGAGACCGATAACTACTGGGACGGCCAAACCCTCGTCGCCAACAGCACGATCAACAAGAACGCCGGCGAGGAAGCCGGCGGCGCTGCCAATTGGGACACCGCCACGCTGGTTGCGGCCGACAACACCTTCAGCAACAACACGTCCAGCGGAATAGAGGGTCCGGATGCCGGCGGGGTGGAGACCCTCGCCGACGCAAGACCATTCTTTACTACGACACCCTCTACGGCAACCAGTCCACCTCCGGCGCTGGAGCTGGGGCTGTGTACGTCAGCAATGAGGAGTCATATTACGGTGAGTACCTACCTCGTGATGGTAAGCCCGACCATGACGGCCAACTCGGGCTACTACGGTGCGGCTTTCGACGATTGCGGCTTCTGGGGCTGCGACGATAGCGGTGCGGAACCCGGCTACGGCGATCGCGCTTACAACACCCTGATCGCCGGCAACACTACTACCGACAGCACCGCTTCGGACGACGGCGTAAGCGCGGACGAGAACGGTTTGGAGGCTCGTGCCAGCGATTCTTACGGCTCCAGCTATACGGCATTGTCGGCGCTGGGTAACTACGGCGGCCTGACGCAAACCGTGGTCCCGCTGCCCGGCAACCCTGCAATCTGCAAACCGAGCATTGGCTCCTTCTACGAATATCTCCTGTACATGATGAGCGGTGAGGGAATGCCATTCCTCGCCAACGACCAGCGCGGTCCAGGCTTCCCGAGCTCCAACGCCGCGTATGCGGCTTTGAGCGGCGCGGAGGAGCCCTGCGTCGACTCTGGCGCGGTGCAAACCAACTTCTCGCTCGCGTTCACAACAGAGCCGGCGGCTAATGTTCCGCCTGCCTCGGCGGGTACCTTCTCGGCAGCGGTCACAGTGGAAGAGAGCGGAACGCCGATCATGGGCGCTGACGTCTCGGCGGCACCGGTGTTCGTCTCGTTCACTGCCCAGGGCAACAGCACCAATCCCAATAACGATCCCGGCACGCTGACCGGTGGCAGCGCCACGACAGACAAGAACGGCGTGGCTACCTTTGGCAGCCTGGGGATCGATGCTCCGAACGGCACCACAGACTACCTGCTGGCATCGATTCCGCTGTACCCGGGCATGGAAGTCGATGCGGTGGCGAATATCAGACCGGCGGAAATTTCCAGCAACGATTGGGATTTGACTGCCCAGAGCACGAACTTCACTGTTGGGGATCTGGATTTCACCATCGCTCCCACCAGCTCGAGCGACGACTATCAAACCATCGTGCCGGGGACGACGATCTCGTTCCAGGTCACGACGACTCCGATCTATCCTCCGTATTACGCGGGCCCGCTAACCATCTCTTGCATCAACAACTGCGGACTTCCGAGCGGATACACGGTTAGCTTCACGCCAACTACGGTTCCCGCCAATAGCGGCGAATATACCTTCACGGTGAAGGTTACGGCTCCGCAGGCGGGCGCGACGACGCAGACCGTGTTGATGCAGAAGCCCGATGCGTCGGGAACGGCTCGCAAATTTGGGCCGCTCGCATTGGCGCTGCTGCTGCTGCCTCTGGTGGGAACGCGCCGCATGCGCCGTCGCGCCGGAAAACTGGCGCGCTGGGTATGCTTGCTCGTTGCGCTGGCGGCGGGTCTGGCGGCCTCAACGCTCATAACCAGCTGCAAAGGCAACTTGAACGGCAACGGCTACTTCACGCAGGCGCCGCAGGATTACAACGTCACTGTTACCGCGACAGCCGGCTCGTACACGCACACTTACAAATTCACGCTGAACGTGCAGTAACCCGGAAAGGAGAGAAACAATGCGCAGACAAGTAAGCAGCATGCTCCTTTGCGGAGCGATGATCATGGCAGGATGCGGAATGCTGGCGGCGCAAAAAGCGTCCGAGGGGCTGCCGGCAGTGCCAAAACTTGAAGTGGCCTTTACCTACAACCCTATGCTGACCGGTGTAACCACCAGCCAGAGTTTCTGGATGAACGGCGCCACAGTCCAGCTGGAGGGGCGGTTCCACAAAGGGCTCGGCGTGGTGGCGGATATTTCCGGCCTTGCCAATGGCAACGTCAACTCCTCCGGCGTGGGGCTGGACCTGATTACAGAGACTTTTGGGCCGCGGTACACCTTCAGTCCCTCTCATCAGAGCAGGTATGGGTTCTATGGGCAGGCGCTGGTGGGTAATACGAATGGCTTCAACAGCGTTTTTCCGCACGTCTATGGCTACACTACGAGCGCACAAAGCATTGCGGTTGTGGCTGGCGGGGGTATGAACGTAAGACAGAGCCCGCGCCTGGCCTGGCGCCTGTTCGAGGCGGATTGGCTGCGCACGCAGGTGCCCAACGCCACCACCAACGCACAGAACGATTTTCGGCTCGGATTCGGCATCGTGTACCGGGTCTGGTAATAGCCGCAACACTCCCTCCAAGGCCGTCGCGATCCCCTGCGGATCGTGGCGGCCCTTTCTTTCTGAGCCCTGGAGCTTTTGGGAGGGAGCGCGGGTACGCGGCGAAGTTGTCGCGGGAGCGAGGTGCGGAGGCTCTAGTATCTCGCTGCAAAACCAGGCGAATGATCCAGGCCGCCGATTCGTTGAGAAACACACAAATGCGTCATGCGCGAACTTTCGCAGCGAGATGCTAGTCGCGCGAGAGGAAACCGCTATGGGGCCGTCGGAGAGACGGGCTCGGGTCTCGGGTTGCGGCCCAGCAAGACGACATTGACAGGGCCGCCGATTCCGCTGGGCGCCGGGAGGGTTTCTGTGGTCCGGCTAGCCGCGTTGATGACATTGACAGCGGCGGCCACGGCACTTCTCAGCGGAGCTTCGGTAACAGGAGCCGCGGTGAGAATGAAATCGAGCGTGGCGGCGTCAAGATATCTTCGGCCGAAGCCTGAGAGCACGTTTGTTTCGACATAATTGGACTCACCATAAATCCACACGCCGCGCCGATCGGAGGCGGCGACCGTGATGGTTGTCATGCGGTCGGTCTCGATCCGGCGGGTGGCACTGTTCAGGCGCACTACGAAATTGCGCAGGGTTGCCGTCCGGCTTCGGGCATCGTAGCCGGCCACGATCACGGAGAAGATCTCCCGGCCGGCGTAAGCCTGAAGCGCGCCGGGGTTGGCCCGCGCAAAGCGGTCGGCGGCGCCCACGCATTCCCTGCCCAGAGCTTCGAGCGAAAATTCCCCTGCGCTGGAGGCCTCGCGCTCAAGATAACGGCGGACAATCTCGCCGATGTCGAGCCAATGGGGCGCGGATTTGAGGTAGCGGCAAAGGTCGCGTTCTCCGGCAGGCGGTGGGGGCACAAAGACCGAATCGCCGGTCACCATGGCGACGGTGCGGGCCGGGCGGCTCGGCTCCAGAATCTTGAACTGGCCATCGCACTGCGTGCCCATAAATGAGATGCGGCTATCTGCGGCCACCACCAGCCCGTCGGCCGAGGGCGCGAGCACGACGAGGGTTGCGCGGGCTGGCAGGGAAGCGAGTAGAGTGGCGAGGAATGTGAAAAACCATCGAGTCATGGCGGTCACGAACCAGCTTTACGTCCCGGCTCCGCTTGAAAGGAAAAATGCAGATCCTTCGACTACGCGGGCCGCGCAAAACGCGGCCCACTTCGCTCAGGATGACAGCTTTCTTCTGATGCGTGCATCTGAGATCACACTACGCAAGCTCGACCTCGATCCGCTTGGCGCCGGCATCGAGCTTCACGATGCGGAAGTCGCGGATCTGGCCCTCGGCAAGCGGATCGGGTTTCGCATCTGCTGCCGGCGCCTGGCCCTTCCAGCGCGCCTTGAGCAGCGAAGAGAGCGCCGAGAGGTCGGCTTTGGCCGCCTGCTTGGTCTCCGGCGCGGCGGGCGAGCTCGGGGCGTGCGAGCCGCTCAGGCGGCAAGTGGCGCGGATGCCTTCGCCCACCTCCACAGTTGCACCTGAGGACGAAATGCTCACCACACGGCCGCTCACCCGGTCACCCGGTTTGCGCTCGGCGATGTATTCGTCGACGCTGGTGGGGATGAGTTGCTTCATGGAGAGCTTCATCTGCCGCTTGACCGGGTCGATGGCGAGCACCTGAGCCTGGACGCGCTGGCCGGCGCGCAGAGCGTCGGAGGGGTGATTGAGGCGGCGGTCGGCGACGATCTCGCTGATGTGCACCAGGCCCTCGACGCCCTCGGCGACCTCGACGAAAGCGCCGAAGTTCATCAGCTTCGTGACCGGGCCTTCGATCTGAGAGCCCACTGGGAAGTTGCGCGAGACCTCGGTCCAGGGATCGACTAGAGTTTGTTTGAGGCCGAGGGCGATGCGGCCGGGCTCGGAACCCGAGGGGGGCTTGATGGAGAGAATGACGGCGTCAACGCGGTCGCCCTGCTTGAGGAGATCGCCGGGATGGCGGACCTTCTTGGCCCACGACATCTCCGAGATATGGACGAGGCCTTCGATGCCGGGCTCAATCTCGACAAAGGCGCCGAAATCGGCCAGGCGCGTGACCGTACCGGAGATGCGCTGGCCCTGCTGGTAGCGCGACGGGGCCGTCTCCCACGGCTCGGGCTCCAATTGCTTGAGGCCGAGCGAGATCTTGCCGGTTTCGGCGTCGATCTTGAGAATGCGCAGCCGGAGCTGCTGGCCCACGCTGAGCGCGTCCTCCACCTTGGCGATGCGCGTTCGCGAGATGTCGCTGACGTGCAGCAGCCCGTCGACGCCTTCGATGTCTACGAAGGCTCCGTAAGGCATAAGGGTGCGCACCGTGCCGCTAACCGTATCGCCTTCCTTCAGAGCGGCGCGCCGCTCTGCGACGAGACCGCGGGCCTCCTCTTCAAGAACTACGCGCCGGTCCACCACCACGTCCTCGTCGGCGGTGTCGAGCTTGATAAGGCGGCAGTGAATCTGCTGCCCGACGAGGGCTTCGAGTTCGGCCGCATCGTGCGCGCCGCTGCGCGAAGCCGGCATGAAGGCGCGCACGCCGATGTCCACGCTCAGGCCGCCCTTTATAACGGCTGTTACCGTGCCGGCCACAGCCAGCTTGCCTGCAAAGGCCGCCTCCAGCGCCGACCAATCGCGCGGTTGCGCCACGCGGAAGCGCGAGAGCTCGTAATAGCCCTCTTCGTTGCGCCCGGTGATGGAGACGGGAAAGGCGTCGCCGGGCTGGACGCTTTCAGCGTTGTTCTCAAAGGCGGAGCGAGGCAGAACGCCCTCGATCTTATAGCCGACGTCGAGGAAGACCTGATCGGCGGAAAGGGAGATCACTCTCCCATTCAACTGCCGGGACTCGGACTGCCGGGCGTGGCTGCGCTCGTAGGCCGTGAGCGCGTCGGCAAAGGACTCCTCCGGCTCGGCGGGCGCCGCAGGCGGCTCGGCGGTTGGTTCGGAGGCGATTCCGCCAGCGGGCGCGGAGGCGGCAGTCCGCGGACGCGTCAGCGGCTTCGCTCGACGGCTCCGCTGCGGCAGCGATCTCGCTTGACGGTTCCGCGGCGCTTACGGGTTCGGGGCGCGGGTTCGGAAGTGGAATCGGGAGCGGTCTCCGGTGCAAACTCGGAGGCGGGCTCGGCAGGGTTCAGAAATTCAGGGGTTTCTTGGTCGGCCATGGCGAATGCTGATTCCATTGTCCCATGCGCGGCTGCAGGGGGGACGGCCGGGCTGGAGGCTTTCCCCCGCGGTGGGGCCGCGCCGCAGAATGCAAGCTGCGGGGAAGATGTCACGGAATGCGCTATTCTTGTAGTGCGCGCCCGTAGCTCAGCTGGATAGAGGTCGCCGCGGCGACCCTCCGGAGCATTAGGTCGGGAGTTCGAACCCGATGCCTTTTGTGTACGTTCTTCGAAGTTCAAAGACCGGCCAGCTCTACACTGGAGCGACGAGCGATTTGAATCGCCGAGTCTCGCAGCACAATTCAGATCTTAGCCGATCAACTAAGAATCGGGGCCCGTGGGCCTTGGTCCACTCCGAAGAGCTCGCGACTTTGGCCGAAGCCTTGAAACGCGAGCGTTTCCTGAAAACAGGAAGAGGCCGGGACGAGCTCAAACAAATCCTCGACCGCGATTTGAGAACCCCCGAGCCTTGCACGTAGCTCGCCGTCCAAGTTCAAGTGCGCTATTCTAGAGGTGCGCGCCCGTAGCTCAGCTGGATAGAGCGAATGCCTCCGGAGCATTAGGTCGGGAGTTCGAATCTCTCCGGGCGCACCATTAAAATCAAAAAATCGAAAAGAATGCGGCCTCCGGGCCGCTTTTAGTTTTTTGGGGAATTTGGGCTCCGGTCGGAATTGAGCCCCTAAGGAGACGGCAGGCTAGAAGAGCTTCAGCCGGATCACCAGATATTTCTTTGGATCTTCCCGCATGCCTTTGACGAGTTGATGTACCTCGTCCATCGTCTGGTCAGCATGGTCGTAGAGGGCGCGGTTCTGGACGAGCTGGCCCAATGTTCCCTGGCCTTGGTTCACGCTCTTTGCGATGGCGTCGAGTTGCGTGACGGTATCGTCGAGCTTTTGCGCGAATGCAGGGTCCTTGGCAAGCTTGCCCAGAGTGCCCTTGCCGGCATTGACCTCGGCGGCAAGCTGGCTGGCGCTGGCGGCGGCGGAGTTCAGGTTGTTGTAGAAGGTTTCGTCTGAGAGAAGCTTGCCGGCGCTGCCTTTGCCTTGCTCGAGAGCCTCGGTCATCCTGTCAACCCGGCTGATGACCGAGTTGGCGCGGTCGTAAAGAGAGTCGTCTGTAACGAGCTTTCCCAAAGAACCCTTGCCCTGAGTGATGGCATCCGTTACGGTCTGGAGATTGGTGGCGATTGAGCTGATCTTCCTGGCGAGCTCAGGATCGTTGATCAACTCGCTGATGGTTCCGTGGCCGGAATCAAGAGCGGTCACCAGGGAGTCAATGTGGCGGGTCAGCACCTGGACGTTATCGATGGCGGCATTGCTTGTCTTAATCACGTCCTGGATGCTGGGGGCGCCCCCGACAGGCAACTCGGCATTCTGGGCGGGAGGCGGACCGCTGGCGCGGGAGGAGTCGATATCAAGGTAGCTGTCGCCGAGCACACCGGCCTGGGCGATGCTGGCCGTTGAGTCAGTGTGCAAGCTGCTGGTGAACTCGCGGCCTACCTGCATGGTGACTTCGACAATATTCGGTTTGCGCTCGGGGATGATGCGGATATGGCTCACATTGCCAATGGTGACGTCCTGGAGGGTGACTGGAGCGCCGTCCTTAAGACCCGCGGCATCCTGAAAATAGCAGCGCAGGATAAGCTTGTGCGCGAAAAAGCCTCCCGAGGAGCCGGACATAAGAAAAATCAGCCCGATGAGCACGGCCGTTGCAGCCATGACCAGCGCTCCCACCTTCAGTTGCGACCACTGAATCTCTTTGCGGCTTGGCACGGCACCCCTCGTAAAACGATAAGCCCAGTGACAGCTTGAGAATAGCAGAATTTCCGGATCAGGAGGCATCCTCGAGGATCACGCTGGCCATGGCGAAATTGGCAGTGTGCGTCAGAGAGAGAGCGGAGCGCACCACGCCCATGTTCGCTGCGCGCTGAGCGGCACGGCCGTGAAAGCGGAGCGTGGGCCTGCCTCCGGGCAGGCGCTCGACCTCGATTTCACGCCAGCTGACGCCACGGCTGATGCCCGTTCCCAGCGCTTTGGCCGCCGCTTCTTTGGCGGCAAAGCGGGCGGCAAAACTCTCGGCCGAGCGGCGCTTACGCATGCAATAGGCCTGCTCGGCGGAGGTGTAGACGCGGGCCAGGAATCGCGCGCCGAAACGATCCAGGGAGCGTTGGATTCGATCTATTTCAGCCAGATCGATTCCGGAACCAACAATCATCGGCTCCCCCAGCTTACAGCATCATTAATCCCGGCAGCGTCACCGGTCACGCCTCAACTCCAATTACCAGAGGGCCGGCTCCATGACGGCAGATCGGGGAGCTTTGTTCCAAAGCCGGGCAGTGGACGTTCAGGAGCTGCACAATCATCATCCTGCCTTATTTGGCTCCGATATGGCCATCGTGAACTGGATGAGGCCTGAATTCGACGCGGCTCCGAGACCGCGCATCCCCTGGGCGCTGGAGATGAAGGCTGTCTCGATCGAGGCGCCATCTCGACTCGTCGAAACGCTAACCGGCGCCATCATGGGGTGCGGAGGTTGGGTGCTGAGCCGCGGGGCGGACGACGCAGGAAAGATTAATTTTCTTTTTGAATTCGAGCGGCATTCGTGCCTGGATGTCTACAGCATCCTGATCGCAACGGGAGTGGAACTGACCCCAAGCGGCCACATCCGTTTTACTGAGCTGTGCCAGTGCACGCGCAGCCAGCAGCGGGAGTGCGGCGCGGAGATCGCCAGCATCGACCTGGAGATTCAGACGTTTCCTGCCGAGGTCGTGGCGGGAGGGCAGCTCACCGGGGTGGCGTGACGCAAGTCTGCGCCGTCTAGCGCATTTTCAATCAGACTGTCTACAGTTCCCAGAGGCTTCTGTGGTTTCCCGCCCTTGCGCCAGAAAAAAGGCGCAAGGACGGGCCACGGGTGCATCTGCGCAAGGACGGGCCACGGGTACATCTGTGCAAGGACAGGGCACGGGTGCATCTGCGCAAGGACGGGGCACGGTTGCGTCTGTCAACACTTGAATCGAAGATGCTCTAGCCTGCCTCGACCAGGCCATAGCGGCGCTGCCAGGCCTCGCGGAGACGGGCCCAAACGCGAGCGCGCTCGGGCTCAGTGAGGGAGGGGTCGGGCTGGTTGGCAAAACGCGCGGCCTCCTGCTTGGCCAACTCAAGCAACTGGCGATCCCGGAGCAGGTTGGCAACGCGAAAGTCGGGCAAGCCTGCCTGCCGGGTTCCAAAGAACTCACCGGGGCCGCGCAGGCTCAGATCCAGTTCGGCCAGCTCAAAGCCATCCTGTGTGCGGACCATGGCATTCAGGCGCTCTTCGCCGACGGGCGAAATTCGCTCGCCGGTCATCAGAACACAATAGCTCTTGTGAGTGCTGCGGCCTACGCGTCCCCGCAACTGATGCAACTGGGCCAGGCCGAAGCGCTCGGCGTGATCGACGACCATGACGGTCGCGTTCGGCACGTCCACGCCGACTTCAATCACCGTGGTGGCGACGAGCACATCGATTTCGCCGCGCTGGAAACGGCGCATGATGACGTCTTTCTCATCTGCGTCGAGGCGGCCGTGCAATAGCCCGATGCGCAGCCCCGAAAGAGGGCCCGAGCGCAACCGTTCGTGCATCTCCACGGCGGAGCGAAGCCCTGATTTTGCGCTGGGACTGGCTTCCTGCTTAGCGGCGGGGAAGAGATCGGGGGCTTTGGAGCGGCCCTTGGAATCGCCCTTGGAACCATTCGCCCGGCGGCGTGGGGCCGGAGCAGAGTCGCCGGGGCCGGCAGCCTCGGAGCCATCGCGGGCAAAGTCGAGTTCGGGCTCATCTTCACGGGTGCCCTCGATGACCGGGTAAACGATGTACGCCTGGCGCCCCTGCTCCACCTGCTTGCGCACAAAATCCCAGACCTCGCCGGCGCGCTCTGAAGGGACCCGGCGGGTGACGATGGGCGAGCGGCCGGGCGGAAGCTCGTCGAGCACGGTGAGGTCGAGGTCGCCGTAGAGAGAGAGCGCCAGGGTGCGAGGAATGGGCGTAGCGGTCATCACCAGTACGTCGGGCTCGGGCTGGTTCGGTTTCTTCATCAGCTTGAAGCGCTGCAGAACACCGAAGCGGTGCTGTTCGTCGACAACCACAAGGCCCAGGCGATCGAACTCCACCTTCTCTTCGATGAGCGCGTGGGTGCCGATCACCAGTTGCGCCTCTCCGCGGTTGATCTGGCCGCGGGTGAGGCGCTTGCGTTCGTCATCGAGCGAGCCGGTGAGCAAAACCATGCGCGGCTTGACCGGCGAGCGCTCGAAGAGCTTGCGGGCAGCGAGGAAGTGCTGGGTGGCAAGAATCTCGGTAGGGGCCATGAGAGCGGCCTGATAGCCGTTTTCGATGGCCACGATCATGGCCTGGAAGGCCACAATGGTTTTGCCTGAGCCGACGTCGCCCTGAAGCAGGCGGCGCATGGGGCTGGACTCGCGCATATCGACGGCGATCTCGCCCAGGGCTCGCTTTTGCGCGGCCGTGGGGTGGAAGGGAAGCACCTGGCGAATGGCCTTGCGCACGCGGTCGTCCGTTGTGAAAGCGACGCCGGAACGCTGGCGCATGCGTCGGCGCTTCAGCTCCAGGCCCAGTTCCAGAAAGAAAAGCTCCTCGAAAATCAGGCGGCGATGGGCGGGGGTCGTGAAGCTTTGCAATTGGCCGAGCTGCGTGCCTTCGAGGGGAAAGTGGACTTCGCGCAGGGCGGTTTCCCGGTCAGGCAGATCGAGCCGCGAAAGAAACTCGGCAGGCAGGCATTCGGGAATGATGCCGCGCATGGATTCGAGCAGGTTGAAGATGACCTTTCGCTGCCAGCGCGAGGTAAGGCGGTTGCCGCCCAGCGATTCGTAGACCGGGGTAATGCGGCCGACTTCGAGCAGCCGGGTTTCGGCATCGTCGGAGGCATCCGGCAGGATTTCGAACTGCGGCTGGATCATTTTCAGGTTGCTGGTAGAGCGCGAGGGCTCGATCTTGCCGTAGAGAGCGACGGTCTGGCCGGCATGGAATTTGCCGTCAAGGTAACGAGCGTTAAACCACATGCATTTGAGGGCGCGGCGGCCCTGGCCGACGGTGATCTCGAAGATGGGCATGCGGCGGGTGCGGAGCAGAGCGGCGCCGCGCACCTCTGCGATGACGCTGGCCGTCTCGCCGGGCACAAGCTCGTCGAGCGAGCGGGGGTGCTGGCGGTCCTCATAGCGGAAGGGAAGGTGGTAGAGCAGATCTTCGGCGGTCTGGACGCCCTTGAGGGCGAGCATCCCGGCGATGCGCGGACCGACGCCGCGCACAAACTGCACAGGAGTATCGAGCGATGGCACATTCGAATCGTACAACCCGAGGGCCGGGCGGGCGAACGGCCCGATTGCGGCAGGGGCGGCCCATGCGGCTTCGCCGCCGTAGAATCTTGAAAGTGGCCAAACAGACCAATTCCAGGTTTAGCCTGAGGCAGCGGATTGCGCTCGCCGTAGTGCCGCGCGTGGTCTGGGCGCTGGTACGAGTGGTGGGGCTGACGTGGCGCTTCGAGACGATCGCCGAAGAGGGGGCCACGCCGCTGCCTTACGGCCGCGGCGTCGGCCGGGAGATTTACGGCTTCTGGCACCAGTGCGTGCTGCCTTGCGCTGTGTATTTCCGGCGCACGCAGGCGACCATCCTCATCAGCCAGAGCTTCGACGGCGAGCTGATCACGCGGACGCTCCAGTGCTTTGGCTTTCGAGCCGTGCGAGGTTCGAGCTCACGGGGCGCGCGTGAGGGGATTGAGGGCCTGACGCGGGTGATTGAAAGCGGCAAGCCGGCGATCTTTACGGCGGACGGGCCTCGGGGACCGATTTACCAGTCGAAGATGGGACCTGTGCGGCTGGCGCAGCGCACCGGCGCGCCGATTGGGGCCTTTCACCTGGAGCCGGAGCGCGCGTGGGTGGTCAATTCGTGGGATCGCTTCCTGGTGCCGAAGCCGTTTACACGGATTGTGGTGAGCTGGGCGCGAGGTACGAGGGTGCCCGCTGAATGTTCGGCGGACGAGCTGGAACAAAAGCGCGAGGAAGTGACCGCGGCGATTGAGCGCGCGCGGCTGCGGGCGCTGGAGCACCTTGGGAAGTCGCGGTTATGAGCGGGGCGCAGGGGCACAAGTTGGGCGGCGGGCCCAGCAACAGAGAAGACCTGCTGGTGACGGATTTCGACTACGAGCTGCCTGAAGAGCTGATTGCACAAGAGCCCCCGGCCGAGCGGGGCACGAGCCGCATGATGGTCGTGGACCGGGCCACAGGCGCGTGGCGCGACGGCCTTTTTTCTGGTCTTGGAGAGGAACTGCGGGAAGGGCGACCTTCTGGTTTTGAACGAGAGCCGCGTGATTCCGGCGCGGCTTTACGCGCGGCGCACGCTCCGGCGGGAGCGCGAAACGCCGACCGGGCGCATCGAGGTGCTGCTGACCGAGCCGGTGGGCGAGAACCGCTGGAGGGCGCTGGTGCGGCCGGGCAGGAAGGTGGCCATCGGCGAGAGGCTGGTCTTTCCCGGCTCGGGCGGGGCCACGGTGCTCGAAGCCGAAGTGCTGGAGAGGGGGCTCTACGGCGATCGGCTGCTGAGGTTCGAGCCGGTGGAGGATTTTTTTGCGGTTGTGGAGCAGATCGGCCACATGCCGCTGCCGCCTTACATTCATCGGCCCGATGAGGAGGCCGACCGCGAGCGCTACCAGACGGTTTTTGCGCGCGAGCGGGGCTCGGTGGCCGCGCCCACGGCGGGGCTGCACTTTACGGCGGAGATGCTGGCCGCGCTTGCGGCGAAGGGCGTGGAGATTGCGCGCGTCTCGCTGCACGTGGGGCTGGGAACATTTGCGCCGCTGCGCGTGGAGCGGGTGAGGGAAGTGAAGCTCCATCGCGAGCACTATGCGATTGGCCTGGAGGCGGCGGAGGCGATCAACCGGGCCGAGGGCCGAAGGCAGGCGGATTGTGGCCGTGGGAACCACGGTGGTGCGCACGCTGGAGTCTGCGGCAAAGGCGGCGGGGCGCGTGGCGGGGCCCGATTGAGCCGCACAGCGGCGCGACGGAGATCTTCATCTCGCCGGGATTCGAATTCCGGCTGGTGGGGGCTATGCTGACCAACTTCCACCTGCCGCAATCGAGTCTGTTGATGCTGGTGTGCGCCTTTGCGGGCAGGGAGAAGGTTCTGGCCGCCTACCGGCACGCGGTTGAGGCGGGCTACCGCTTCTTCAGTTACGGGGACTGTATGTTCGTGGCGTGAGTGATGACAAGCGAATGAGCAAATCGGATAAGGAGGCCAGATTCGGAGCTAGCCTCCCTACGACCCACGGTGCCCAGAAGGCTTATCTGTCAACAGGAAATTCTTCATCTTTTCTTGTGGTGCGGGTTTGGAGGCATAAGGCTAATATCTTCCTGCGACGCCTTCGTGTATACCGCCGCAACCGTTCTACCAAGTTTCACTCCAATTACGGGCGTCGGTGTGTCCTGCCCTGCTAGTTTTTCTAACTGCGCTACGTCCTTATCGGTCCAAGGCTTGCCAGTGTTGCGGTGGTAATACGGCAGCTTTGTCATACCCACACCCTCTCTCTCCGAATTGGTTGGCATTAGAATACTCCCATCGGGTTGGCAGCAGGCAAGCCTGATGTTCTGAAATCCGCACCGATAGCTCTGGCATTGATTTTGCCATCAGGTTGCGGGAATGTTTCAGCATGATTCAAAGTCCCTGATGCCGTGCAGATCTGGAGAATAGCGACGGAAGCCCCGCCCTTCAATCTGTGCAACAGTCTGGTCGATCTTATCGTTGGCTCTCCCTTCAGTGTCAAAAAGGTATGCGTTCTCCGGCTCTTTCGGGGAGCGCCTGCCAGTCCGTGAAATACCTCGACTCGAAAACTTTGCTCTTTCAAATTCGGGAATTGCTTCAGAACGATCTGGTAAAATTCATCACCTTCTTGGACTGCAGTGTTCGTCCTGTAAAACACTTTGTCACGGCTCTTTATCACTGTTGACCCCCCTCTTACGATTTGGTTCTGCATTTGGGTTGGCAAGCATGAACTACAACGCTAGAACATCGGCCCAGTTAAGCAGTTGGCTACTGCACGGTGAGGGTAATTGCTCCCGCGGCCGTGGTAGCGCCTGAAGTGCCCGTTACGGTCACGGTATAGGTTCCAGCTGTGGTACCTGGATTGCCGGTGCCGCCGCCTCCTCCTCCTCCACTGCCCGCGCCGCCACAGGCGAGGACACTGCCAGCGAGAGCCGCGAGGAACACAAGCATTCCGAGCATTTTTCGCCAACTACGCCGCCGTGCCGGTATGCCAAAAAGAAGGATACAAGCCAAGGCCGCACCACCCACCGCGCACCAGGAAACTCCGTTGCGTTTGGGAAGGACTAGGGCCGCGCTTGTTGCCGCTGTGGTGGTGATAGTGAGCGTGGCCGTCCGCTGCGGTGCCGGTGATGCTCACCGGGCTGGTTGAACCAAAGCTAAAGGTGGAGGGTACTGAGCGCCTGTCGGGCTGGAAGTGACAGCGGTCGTTAGCGCTACGGTGCCGGTGAAGCCTCCAGTCGGTGTCACGGTGATGGTGGAGGTATTCGCTGTTGTTGCACCGGGCGAGACTGTGACTGCAGTACCGCCGACCGTGAAGCTGGGACTCACAGCAGCCGTGACCGCGACCGAACTCGATCCCGTGGCGCTGTTGTATATGGAGGAACTGGACGAGTCCGGCGTGTAGGTGACCGTGAGCACGTCGTTGCCGGTGCTCAACAATCCGGCCGGAACGTTAATCTGAGCGCTGCCTCCGCTGAGAGTTGTAGTAGCAGAGCTGTAGCTGCCGCTGGCTAGCGTCACCGAGCCGGTAGGTGTTGGATTTCCGTTTCCACCGCTGACTGCAACGGTCACCGTCAATGCTTGTGCCGTCGTGATGCTCGATAGAGATGGCGTCACTGAAACCGCTGGCGTGATCTTGCCGATCCCCGTGCCACTCAAAGTAATGTTCTGCGTGGTGTAACTTGGGGCTGTTGCGTTTAGATTGTTATCAGTCAGAACAAGCGAGCCGGTGAGAACTCCAGCTGTTGTTGGCTCAAAACTGATGGGCAATTGGCAAGAAGCGCCCGCCGCTAATGTGCCAGCCGTTGGCGAAGTTGCGCTCACAAGCGGGCAGGCAGTACCACCGCTGCTGTTGAGCGTGAAATCTGTCGCGATGCTAGGATTGTCTCCTGCCAAAGGAACGGGAAGACTCAGCGCCACATTGCCGATATTCGAGAGAGTTAGCGTTTGTGGGCTGTCGCTGCTGGCGGAGCCTATCTTCGTTGAGTTGAAAGTAAGAGACGGCGGATCAGCGAAGTCTAAACTGTACACCGCATTAGAGCCGGTATCGCCTACGAATACGTTTCCGATCCCGTCCACCGCCACGCCTTCGGGGCTATAGAAGCCAATGCCCAAGAGCGTATTGACTGTGGTGTAACCTCCCGCAGCCAGAATTTCCTTCAGTGCATTATTGCCGGTATCGGCAAGGAAAACGTTCCCATGGCCGTCCACAACTAGGTTCGTGGGTTGATCGAAGCCGCTGCCCAGCGTATTGATGGTCGGATTATTAGCAGGGATACTGCCATTGACCGCTACAATCTCCTTCACGACATTATGGCCGGTATCGGCGACGAAAACGTCTCCGCTCCCGTCTACTGCTACACCTTCGGGAGCGTAGAAACCGCTGCCCACTGTAATAGGCGCTCCACCCCCGCCAATAAACTCCTTCACCGCGCTCACTGAATAATCAGCGACATATACGTTTCCGCTTCCATCAACTGCCACGCCTGTAGGGCCACTTAGGCTTAGGTTTGGACTCGCTATCGTGAAGGTCGAGTAACCATTAGCCGCCGGAAACTCGTACAAAGCTGAATTCGCCACATCTGCGACGAAAACATTCCCAGCTCCGTCCAATGCTATGCCAAATGGTTCGGAGAAGAGATAACTGCTCCCACCGGGGCAATTGCTCCCCTTTAGGCACATGACGGTTTTATAACCGCCAGCAGCCAGAATCTCCATCACGCTTTGGTAGGCGGCGACGAAGACGTTTCCATTCCCATCCACTGCCACGCCAACGGGCTTGTATAAACCGCTGCCCAATAGAATCTGTGCGCTTGGGCCGTAATTGCCCTGCTTGGTGTCTGCAAACGTGACCTGCGGGGCAGTGCCAGTCCCATACACGTAGCTAGTTGCAAGCACGTCGCCCGATCCGTCTTCGAGCTGCACTGCACCATACCGGGTCCCGGAGTACTTCGGCCTAAATGCTACGATGACGGTGCAGGCGGCCCCGCCCGCGTATGCGTTCCCCGTCGCGCAGGTTCCCCCTCTGGCATTCGTGAAATCCTGTCCAACAGCTCCTTGAGTAAGCACGGAGATACTACCCAATGTGCCCGCACTAGTGAATGAGACCGTTACTGTGGCCGTCGTGCTGCTGCCAACATTGACAGAGCCAAAGCTCACTGCCGTGCCGGCCCAGGCATCCAGCACTCCGCCGCAGAAGGCCATCACCAAGACCGCAGAAACCCGCAACAACAGGCTGAGCCTCTTAACTTTCACAGAGAATCTCCAATTCTGCTTCTTATTCTTACCAATATGCTACTCGCGTTTCGCGGGCTTCTGGCCCCCGATCTCTCATTTCTTCTACAAATGCCTGCATTTGGAAAGGCTGAAGCAGCCAATTTAGCACCACAAATTTATGGGCGTGGAGTGGGACTCCCGGGAGGTCTTGGGGGCGGGTCCGGAGTATGGATGATCGAAATTGCGCCACTTTCGCGATCGCTGCCCCTGTTAGACTCTGTAGCGTGACCGACCAAGCCAAGCCGCCTGTTTTTCTGCTAGACACGATGAACTTCATCTTCCGCGCCTACCACGCCATGCAGCGGTCGCGGCCCATGTCGACGCGGTCGGGGCTACCCACGGCGGCGATCTACGTTTTCGTGAACATGATCCGCAAGCTCAGGGCGGACTTCGAGCCGAAGTATTTCGCTGCGGTATTCGACCCCAGCGGCGAGGTCTTTCGCGATGAGAAGGCCCGCGGCCTGACGACGCTGCGCCGCTGGAACTCGAAGACGGCGAGCTTTGAGGACGTGGACTATCTCGGCTACAAGGCCAACCGCGCGTCGATGCCCGAAGACCTGCGGCGGCAGATTCCCTACATTCGACGGTCGCTTGAGGCGCTGAGGATTCCGATTCTGGAGACGGTGGGCTTCGAGGCCGACGACGTGATCGGCACGCTGGCGCGCGAGGCGGCCGAGGCCGGGCACGAGGTTTTCATTGTGAGCGGCGACAAGGACATGATGCAGCTTGTGACGCCGCAGGTGAAGATTCTGAACCCGCAGAAGGACAACCTGATTCTGGACCCCGCGAAGGTGGCTGAGACGCTGGGGGTTGGGCCGGAGAAGGTTGTGGACGTGATGGCGCTCAGGGGCGATTCGGTGGACAACATTCCCGGCGCGCCGGGCATCGGCGACAAGGGCAGCGTGGAGCTGATCGTTGAGTTCGGCAGCGTGGAGGCGGTGCTGGAGCGGTCGGCGGAGGTGAAGCGCAAGAGCTACCGCGAGTCGCTGGAGCAGAACCGCGACGCGGTGCTGCTCTCGAAAGATCTCGCCACGATCGACACGCGCGTGCCGCTGGAGCTCGACCTGAAGGCGATGGAGACGCAGGAGCAGGACCTGGAGGCCTGCCGCGAGCTGTTTACGGAGCTTGAGTTCACCTCGATGCTGCGCGAACTGGCGCCAGCCGAAGGGGTGGTTTCGAGTGAGTGCCTTGACGAGCCGGATGCCGATCAGGCCGACCGGTTTTATGTTGCGGCCGCTGCGAACGGCTTTGCCTTTGTGACCGAGACGGCAGTGCGCGTGGCTGCCATCGCCGAGATGGCCGAGGCAGAGGAAGCGCTCCCGATGGCTTCGTTGCTGGATCTGGCCGAAGCCGCCGAGAAACCGGCAGGCTGCCCGATGGGAGTGTCAGCCGAGGCGGCCGTCGCGATGCAGTTGCCATTGAGCGACGAACTGCGGGCGCTGCTCGAAGATGAATCGATTTCAAAGCAAACGCACGACTTGAAGTCTGCGCTGCATCAGTTTGACGGGCAGGGAGTTACGCTCCGGGGGCAGATCGAAGACACGATGCTGCTCTCGTATCTGCTGAACCCAACGCACTCGACGCAGACGCTGGCCGACGTGGCGGCGCGCCACTCGCAAAGGCAGCCTGCGACGCTGGCCGAGGATGCAGCGGCCGTGTTTGCGCTTGAGCCTTTGTTGCGGCGCGAGGTGGAAAAGGCCGGCGTGGAGCGCGCGTATCGAGAGATCGACCTCCCGCTTGCTCCCGTGCTTTATCGCATGGAGAAGGCGGGCGTCGGCATTGACACCCGCGTGCTGGGCGAACTTTCCACGCGCTTCCACGGGGAGATGGGCGCGAGTTGGGGAGCGCATCTTCGAACTGGCGGGGCGAAGGTTCAACATCAACTCGCCCAAGCAACTCGGCGAAGTTCTGTTTACTCACATGAAGCTTCAGGCGCCGCCGGCGCGCGGCAAAGGCAAAGCGATTTCGACTGCGGTGGATGTACTGGAGCAGTTGGCGGAGCAGAACGAAGTGCCGAAGCTGGTGCTTGAATACCGGCACCTCGCGAAGCTCAAGGGCACGTACATCGATGCTCTGCCGCTGATGGTCGATTCCGAATCCCGCGTGCATACGACGTTTCAGGCGGCGGCCACGGCCACGGGAAGGCTCTCGTCGATCAATCCCAATCTGCAGAATATTCCCGTGCGGACGGAGCTGGGGCGGCAGATTCGGGCTGCGTTTGTGGCTTCGGAAGGGACGGAGCTGCTTTCGGCCGATTACTCGCAGATCGAGCTGCGGTTGCTGGCGCACTTCAGCGGCGACGAACTGCTGGTGCGCGCATTCAAGAACAATGAGGACATTCACACGCTGACGGCGAGCGAGGTCTTCGGCGTGCCGGCAGCAACCATGGACAAGGAGACGCGTAACCGGGCCAAGGCGGTGAATTTCGGGATCGTGTACGGAATCTCGGCCTTTGGACTGGCGGCGCAACTGGGCATTCCGCAGGCTGAGGCCAAGGCTTACATCGATCGCTACTTTGCCCGCTACAGCGGGGTGCGGGCCTTTATCGACAAGACGCTGGCGGCGGCGCGCAAGGAGGGCAGCGTGCGCACTCTCTTCGGGCGGTTAAGGCCGATTCCGGATCTCGAGAGCCGCAATCCCAACCAGCGGGGCTTTGCCGAGCGGACGGCGGTCAACACGCCGCTGCAGGGCACGGCCGCGGACCTGATTAAACTGGCGATGATCCGCATCGACCGCGCACTGGCCGAGCGCAATCTGAGGACGCGCATGGTGCTGCAGGTGCATGACGAGCTGATCTTCGAGGTCCCTAGCGAGGAGAAGAGCGAGATAGAGGCTCTGGTGCGGAGCGAGATGGAAGGAGTGGCCGAGTTGAGGGTGCCGCTGGTGGCCGACCTGGCTTTCGGTCCAAACTGGCGGGATTTGAAGTGAGGGACGCAGGGCGCCCGGCCGGCCGTGCCGTTTTAGAACTCCTTCGAAAAACCATTTCTTCTAGCACTGCTACCGCATGAATTTGTGGTCTCCCAGGTCCCAAAATCGGGACCTGGGGCACCCAAGTTCGAGGGCGGGATTAGGAAACCATGCGGCTCCGGTAATAGTCGTGCCGCGCCTGCGGTATCATCGATCCACTTACACTTTCAGCATGGTGCAGGCGGAATGCGGATCGCTTATCTGGTGACCTCGCTCGGAATGGGCGGTGCGGAGCGGCAGGCGTTGATGCTGGCCGAGCGCATGGCGCGGCGGGGCTATGCTGTGGCCGTGCTCGCCTTGCTTCCGCCGGTTGCCGAACAGTGGCCCACGAGACTCGATGTTGCTTATCTGAATATGGGCAAGACGCCCTGGAGCATCGCCGCTGCGATGGCGCGGGGAAGGCGCGTGCTGCGCGAGTTCCGCCCCGACGTTCTGCACAGCCATTGCTTCCACGCGAACATGATTGCGCGCGCGATCAAGCTGCTGCTTCCCAGGGTGGAGGTGATCTCGACCGTTCACAATGTCTACGAAGGCGACTGGCTGCGCATGCAGGCCTACAGGCTGAGCGATGCCTCAAGCCGGCGCACGGCATTTGTCTGCGAAGCGGGAGCCAGGCGCTACGAACGGCTGGGAGCGGTTTCGGCGCGAAGATGCGCTGTGGTTCCCAACGGGATCGACACCGTGGAATTTGCGCCGGACCCCGGCCGGCGCAGCCAGATGCGGGCCGCGATGAACGCCGGCAGAAAATTCAACTGGCTGGCGGCAGGACGCGTCACGGAGGCCAAGGATTACCCGAATTTGATCAGGGCGTTCGCCAGCGTGCACGCTCAATGGCCGGAGAGCGAGCTGTGGATTGCGGGCGAAGCGGGAGAGGCGGCAGGTCATTTCATGGCCCTCAAGGAGATGGCTTCAGAGGCCGGCGTTGCCGGCCCGCTGCGCTGGCTCGGGGTTCGCCGCGATATGCCGGCTCTGCTCGATGCCGCCGATGGGTTTGTGCTGGCTTCGGCCTGGGAGGGGATGCCGCTGGCGCTCGGCGAGGCAATGGCGATGGGCAAGCCAGTGGTCGCCACGGATGCGGGCGGGGTGCGGGAGTTGGTGGGCGATGCCGGTGTGATTGTGCCCGTGAAGGAGCCGGACCTTCTGGCTCGAGCGATGCTCGACGTGATGGGCCGCCAGCCGGAGGAGCGTGCGGCGATGGGCCGCGCCGCGTGGGCTCGGATCGAGGATCGGTTTACCATTGAAGCCGGCGTGAGGGCGTGGGAGAGGCTCTACGAGAGCGTGCTCGGAAAAGATTAGCAATGAGCAGGCAGGGTTGCAGTTGAGGGGATTGATGAAAAGAAGCGCTGCTTCGAACGTGTTCTTGTTTGCTGCTGTTTGTTGGGCGTTTGCCGGCCTGCCGCTCTGTGGCGCGGCAGCGGCGCCTCGGCCCGGACAGGGTGCGGCTTCAGCCGGCAATCTCGTCGTAGATCTCGACGGGGGATGGCGCTTCCGGCAAGTGGCCGCGACCGGGACGAAGGAAGGCGAATGGCTGCCTGCGACAGTGCCCGGCGACGTGCACCTGGACCTCGCCGCCAACAAGAAGATCCCCGACCCCTTTTTCCGTGATAACGAAAAGCAGCTGCAGTGGATTGAGAAAGCAAGCTGGGAGTACGAGCTGGATTTCGAAGCCAGTGCTGAGCTGCTGAAGCGCACCAACGTGGAACTGGTCTTCGAGGGGCTGGACGCCGCTGCCGAAGTGGATATGAATGGGGCGCATGTGCTGAGCGCGGACAATATGTTCCGCACATGGCGCGTGCCTGTGAAGGGCCATTTGCGCGCAGGCAAGAACGTGCTCCACATCGTATTTCCTTCACCCATTGAGGCCGCCGCGGCCGTGGCCGCGCGCGATCCCTGGCAGGCAAAGACAAAGACTGAAGCAAAAACCTACATTCGCAAAGCAGCCTACGAGTACGGATGGGACTGGGGCCCGCGCTTTGTGACCAGCGGCATCTGGCGCCCGGTGCGGCTGGAGGCATGGAACCAATGGCGGATCGCCGATTTCGCCATTCGCCAGCGGGACGTGAGCAGGGAAGTGGCGCATCTGGATGCCGAAGTCGAGGTCGATGCTTCCGCAAGCGGCGCTGCGCAGCTCAGCGTGCAGTACACCGCGGACGGAAAGCCGATCACGATCGGAGCGCGTGTGATGCTCCACTCGGGGCGCAACCAGATCGATCTGCCCATTGAGATTCGCCAGCCAAAGATCTGGTTCCCGGCCGGTTACGGCGAGCAGCCGCTCTATGAATTCACTGCGACGTTGGGCACGAGCGCTCAATTCGCTGAGTCCCGCAAGATCAAGACCGGACTGCGCTCGATCGAGCTGCGGCGCGAGGCGGACAAATGGGGCCGATCCTTTGAATTGGTGGTCAACGGCATTCCCATCTTTGCCAAGGGGGCGAATGTCATTCCGTTCGACAGCTTTCCCAGCCGCGTAACTACGGCGCAGGTCCGCAAGATGCTGGAGTCGGCGCGCGACGCCAACATGAACATGGTGAGGCTGTGGGGCGGCGGCTACTACGAGAGCGACGATTTCTACGCGATTTGCGATGAGCTGGGGCTGATGGTCTGGCAGGACTTCATGTTCGGCAACGACTGGCAGCCGGGGACCTACGAGTTCAAGCAGAACATAGAGGCTGAGGCGGAAGACCAGGTGCGGCGGCTGCGAAATCATCCGAGCCTGGTGTTGTGGTGCGGAAACAATGAGACCGAGGTTGCCCTGAACTGGGGCGACCGATGGGCGCTCCCGGCCGATGTGCGGCTCGAAATGCAGCAGGATTACCTGAGCGAATTCAGCGGAATCCTGAACCGTGTGGTGGAGAGGCTGGACGCGGAGATTCCTTACTGGCCCAGTTCTCCCAGCGCGGATTACGAGGCCACCAGCGACCGCTTCGTAAGCGGCGACGCGCACGACTGGGAAGTGTGGCATGCTCGGGCCCCATTTTCCGATTACGAGAAGCATCATTGGAGATTCGTGACTGAGTTCGGCTTCCAGTCGTTCCCGGAGATGCGCACCGTTGAGAGCTTCACGGATCAGGCGGACCGAACCGGACTTTTCACCCCCGGCATGCTGGCGCATCAGAAGAATGCCGATGGCAACGCCATCATCCAGGAATACATGAGGCGGGATTACGCCGAGCCGAAGGATTTTGCGAGCACGCTCTATCTGAGCCAGGTGCTGCAGGCTGAGGGGATCAAGACCGGCGCCGAGCACTTCCGCCGTGAGCGGCCGGAGACCATGGGCGCGCTCTTCTGGCAATTGAACGACTGCTGGCCTGTGGCTTCGTGGTCGAGCATCGACTACTACGGGCGCTGGAAGGCATTGCAGTACTATGCGCGGCGCTTCTATGCGCCGGTTCTGGTTTCGCCGGTGGTCGAGGGAAATGCGGTCAAGGTCTATATCGTTTCCGACAGAACGGAGGCGCAAACTGCCCAGCTTCGCGTACGGCTGATGGATTTCGACGGCAAGGTCCTGATCGAGGAGAACAGCACAACGAGCATTGACCCGCTGAGCAGCAAGGTGGTTCTCGAGTGGCCGTGGAAGAAGCTGACCGATGCGGGCGCCAACGAGACGGCGCGATTTTTTATCGCCGCAGAGCTGACCGACGGCGGCGAGGAGATCTCGCGCAATCTTGTTTATCTGGCGCCGGTGGGCGAAGTTCGACTGAAGCCCGCAGCTCTGAAGACCGCGGTTTCGGGCGGACAGGGCAAAACCACGGTCAGCGTCAGTTCGCCCGTGCTGGCGCGCGATGTATACCTTTCATTCGGCAATCTGGATGCGGAAGTGTCCGACAACTATTTCGATCTGCTGCCCGGCGAAACGCGAGAGATCACGGTCGGCAGTTCCGCGCCGCTTGAAACCTTGAAAGCACAGATGCAGGCGATCTCGCTCGAGGATGCGTTTGCCGCGGGCTCGCGGCCGGCCGCGATTCTGATGGCGCCCTGAGAGAGCAAAAGGCCGGCATGCGCCGGCCTCAGACTACTGACAAAGTTAAAATGGCGATTTCAAAAAAGGCCCGTGGCTGAAGCCACATTGAATAGAGGAGCTCTATTCGGGAGGCTGAAGCCTCCCGCTCCCTCCGACGTACGACATGCCGGGTTTTTCATCAATCTGAGGCCGGCATGCGCCGGCCCTTGCTGCAAAGGTGTTGCGCTCAGAACGAGAGCGAGGCCTGGAAGCTGATGCGGCGCGCGGCCGAGTTGCCTCCGCCGAACATGCCGCCGGCCAGGCTGAGGGAGTGGCCGAATTGAGGGCCCGGCCCCCAGATTCCAGTCGTAGGATCCTGGGTTGGCGTGATGGTGCCGCCTGGATTTCCGTAGTTGATGATGTTGAAGACGTTGTTGGCTTCAACGGTAAAGCTGAGGCTGAACTTGCGGTTGGCAGCCGCGTTGGCGCCCATGGCGTTGCGCATGCTGCTGCTGGCTGACACTCCGCCGAAGCCGCCCATTCCGCCGCCCATCCCGCCGCCACCACCACCAGGTCCACCACCTCCACCGGGCATACCGCCGCCGCCACCGCCAGGCATACCGCCGCCTGGGCCGCCTTGTTGTTGATTGTCGGCCGCCGCTGATTTGATCTTCGGCCCAACGCCGAAGGCGCGCGACATACGCAGGTTCATGGTCGATTGAAGCCGGCCCTGTGCCGAGGTTGATGGGGATGGGCGTGTAGCCGGCAGTCGGCTGCACATTGAAGCAGCCGAACGAGGTCAACACATACTGGCCGGTGAGAGTGCTGGAGCACAACGATGCGTCGGAGGGATTCGACGGGTTGGCCCACGCCGGGCGGTTATTTCTGAAGTTGTCGCCGGTCAGGTCGTTGTTCAAGCTGATGTTGTAAGGTGCGCCCGATCGTATGTTGAGGATGGGATTGAAGCGGATGGCGAAGGGGCCCTGATAGTTGCCCATCAGCATGAGCATGTGGCGCTGGGCAAAGCCGGCGCGGCCGTAATCCTGATTGAGATTGAGAGAGTTCGAGGCTGATCCGGAAGCATTGGTGTTCGCGAAATTGAGATTATAGAAGCCTGTTACGCTGAAATTTTTGGTTACCTTCGCGCTGATGTTGGCGACAAATTGATCCTGCTTGAAGACACCCTCGGGGAAGAACTCATCGACAATATTCGAGCCGTATTCAGAAGCGTTCATCCGTGTTCCGGTGGCCTGGCCGTTGACGTAGGCCAGTGTCGTGGGGTCGATGGGATTGGCATCGATGGTAGCCATCTGGTGCACGCCCAGCGAATGCAGGTAGCTGAGAGCCAGCGAAGTCGACTTGGTGAGTTGGCGCTCCAGGCTGGCGCTGAGCTGTTCCGTGGTGGGCGAATGGTAGCTGGGCGCGATCTGAACGATGGAGTTCGTGTTCTGGGGCGCCGGACCTGGGCCCGGGCCCAGACTCGGACCTGCGCCGCAATAAGTTGTGCTGGACAGCTGGCTCGGGTCCGTCGCGATGTTCGAGAGGCTGACCTCGTCGAAGCAGGTGGGATTGTTGATGGAGACCTGGGTGATGCTGCTGGTGCCGCCGCCCTGGCGAATCACATTCAGCACATTGCCCAACTGGAAGCGGTCGTAGAAGAAGCCGTAGCCGACGCGCACGACGGTTTTGGTTGCCTGGCCCTTCTTGTGGCCGTCGAGGGCATATGCCAGGGCAACGCGGGGGCCGATGTCCTCGTTGTCCGAAACCCAGGTCTGGTTCTCCCAGCGCAGTCCGGCAGAGAGAGTCAGGAAGCGATTGATCTTCCAATCGTCCTGCAGGAAGATGGCGGCGTCGACCATGTCTGCCCCGAAGCTGGGCACTGTAGCGGAAAAGGCGGTGGCGCCTGCTGCGTAGGAATAAGAGAGGTTGCTGGGCAGGTCGCATTCCGCTTGATTGCAATTCGAGGCGATGGTTGCGAACGACTCGCCGGCAGCCAGATCGCTCTTGAGATTCAGGTACTCCTGCAGGGTGTTGAAGCTGAAGCTGCCGTTAAAGCCGGAGGAGGATTTAGTGGATTGACTGTTGTAGCGGATGCGGGTGCCGAGTTTTAGCGCGTGGGCCCGGATCGAAAGGGTGGTCAGGTTCTGGACCTCGAGACTGGTCTGCGTGCTGGAGGAGGACTGTTGCCCTGAGCCGCCCGAGGAGAAGTAGCCGTTCACCTGCACGGAGGGCGCGCTGCTGACCGAAGAGCTGGTCGATGTGCCCCGGTTGAACGAAATGCGAGTCTCGTTGACGGCGTGGTCGTTGATGGTGAAGGCCTCGCTGATCTGGACCCCCTGGTTCAGGGACGAGGAGTTGGTGGCCTGCGAGGGCAATGTGGTTGAGCCCCCGCCCCCGCCCCCGCCCGGGCCGCCGCCGCCCCCGAGGCTGTTGGTACTGGAGCTGTGGTTGATTTGGTATCGAATGGTGAGGGTGTTCTTCGAGCCGAGTTGGAAATCGAGGCGTGGCGATATGCCGTAGCGCGAGTTCGGATTGGAGAGGCCGCCCGAAGTATAAATCGGATTGCCGCTGGCATCGATGCCGGTCTGGGCATCGTAGACGTTGGCGTCGGCGTTATCGCGGTAATCGCCATTGATAGAGTAGGAGGAGTTTTTCGTCAGCGGGCCGCTGACACTGCCGCCGAGGGAGATGCTGTGGTAAGGGGGAACGTTGGGGGTGAAGGGATTGCCCGTGTTGAAGGCCTTGTCGTTGCCCTGCGAGAATAAACGCCCGCGCATCTTGTCGGCGCCGGGTTTGGTAATGATCTCGATGCGGCCGAAGCCGGGCCGGTCGTATTCGGCGGAGAAGGGGTTCGAATTGATGCGAATCTCTTTGATGGCGGACTTGGGCGGAAGCGTGCCGTTGGAAAAGCCGTCGATATACATCTGGCCGCCATTGGGACCGACCGATGGTCCAGCCAGGGCCGAGAGCTCGTTCGCCAGATCATCGGGATCTTCGGAAAGCGCGTCAAGATCCTTGTCCTTGATGACAATGGAGCTGACGTTGCCGCTGGCCTCGGTGTTCACCTGGGCGGCTTCCTCGGTGACCGTAACGCTCTGCTGCGTAGTTTCCATGGCCATGCTGATGTTGACGCTCTTTGACTGGCCGGCGGCCAGCGCGATGGACGGTGAGACGAAGGGAGAGAAGCCTTCCACCGTGGCTTCAACCAGATAATTGCCTGCGGCCAGACCTGTGACCGCATAAGCGCCCTGGGCGTCGGATTTGGTCTGGGTGACAGGGGTTCCGTCGGCGGTGGCGATAACGATGTCTGCTTTGGGAATCAACGCGCCCGTGGGATCGGCGACGTGCCCCCGCAAAGTGGCGGTGCCCGCAGCCGAAGCCTGGGCTTGCGCCTGCTGCGCCAGGACCGGCACAGATGCGAGACAGAACAGCAGACCAACTACAAATGGAACAAATCGCTTGATTCTCACGAACTCTTCCTCCTCGACTCCCTGCTACAGATCGATTTCTCTACTGCGATGCATCGCTGCCCGACGAGCCCGAGCCGGAATTCACACTCCAGTTGGAAAGCAGGTTCTGGCTTTCCGGAGCTTCCAGCAGCGCATCGACGCCGGCCAGCAGGGTGATCCCGTTCACATCCGTTGTGCCCGGGGTGGTAACCAGCATGACCGCGTCGCCCTTTTTCAGATCGGAGAGCTGGATCGCAGGGGCCCGGTTGAGCATCTGCTGCACGTCGCCTTCTCCCTGTCCGCGCCCGCCGCCGAAGGAGCCCTGGCCCGCATTGGGCCGTGCGCTCATTGTGCCCTGCGAGGCACTGGAGCCGCTCTTCAATCGAGCGGCCAGCATCTGCGCCATGTTTTCGGGAAGTTTGTGCATCTGGGTTTCGGATGAAATGTGCACCGTGACCGGCTTCTTGGTGGCCAAGTCCTTGATCTCCAACGTCGGCCCGGCGGAATCCACGCTGATCACGGTTCCGGAAACGTTGCGGAAGGTTCCGGATACGATCTCGTCGGCATCAATCTCTGTGCCATCGGAGTTCTTGTTGCCGCGGGCCCGCAACTGGTCTCCGGGCTGAATCTGGTCAATATCCGCTGCGTGGGCCTGCTCGTAGCTAATGGAATTTGGAGCATAGCGCTTGAGCAGCGTCGTTTTGGTCGTGCGCACAGTGATCGTCTTTGCGGCTGCTCCGGCGCCGCTTGAGATCACAATCGCGCCGGAGGCGGCATCGACGCTTTTCACCAGTCCGGCGGCGCCGCGCTGCCATGCCTGGTTCAGGCGCTCCTGGGCCTGCTTCACATCCTGCTGCTTGATGGCTACGATGCTGGCCGCTTGCGCGTTGGCGTTCAGGCGCACGCTCACGCGATCGCCGACTGCCAGATCGCCGATCTGAATGGTCTGAGCGTTTTGCAGATTGGTCTCGCCCGGAGCGATGCGCCGGATCGAGGCCGTGGAAGGAACGCTGAACTGGCTGGTTTCGCCGGCGTCGGTCTTCACGGCGATGGTGCTGCGGTTGATGGATGTGATCGCGCCGACCAGGGGTTTGGACGACTGCGCCTGAACGAGCAATCCAGTCAGCGCCATGAGGGCAATCAGCGCCGCTTGCAGGAGCCCGACAGGGAAACGTGCAGTTTTCCTGTTGTTCATTACCTGATTCTCCAAGGTTGAAACATCCTCATCCGTTTGGGGAGATAACCACTGATTGGGTAGACGATTTTTGCCGCGAAAAAGTTGAGACTGTTGCAGGGGAATTGAGTTGTTTATTCGAGGGATTGACCAATCTTTACAAACCGTTACAGGAGGTGTCAGTGCCTCGTCCTAGCCATGCGTCAACTGACCGAGGATGACCGGCCTGCGGGCGCCGGTTGCCGAGGGGAGATTTCCCGGGAGCCGGTTCCAGGTTTGCCAGGCCAGCAGCGCGAAGGCCGCAGCTTCTTTGGCAGCCGCCGGCATGCCAAATTCCTCGCTGGCCGCCAGTTCGCACGCCAGGGGCTCGAGACGCGCGGCCAACATCGCCATCAAGGTTGCGTTGCGCGCGCCCCCGCCGGAAACGATGAAATCGACCGGACGGCCCCGCAGCCGGGAATGCGCGAACCGGCGATAGCTCGCGGCGATCGTCTCGGCGGTAAGAGCGGTGGCGGTGGCGATCGCATCTTCGGCTTTGGGACTGTGCCGGGAGCAGGATTCGAGAAACTTCTGGGAGTATTCGCGGCCGAACTGCTCTCGCCCGGCGGTCCGCGGCGGCTTCAGAGCAAAATAGGGGTGGCGCAAGGCCTGGGCGAGCGCTGGCTTGAGGATTTGGCCGGAGGCGGCGATGGCGCCATTGCGGTCGAAGGAACGGCCGAAGAGCTCCCGTGCAAGCCAGTCGATGACCATGTTGCCCGGGCCCGTGTCGAAAGCGAGCACGCGTTCCGGCCCCGCTGCAGCCGGAATGGCTGTGAGGTTGGCGATACCGCCGATATTCTGGAGGACGCGGCCACGCCGCCCGTCGGCGAAGAGGACGTAATCAAGCAGGGGGACGAGCGGGGCCCCTTGCCCGCCGGCCAGGATATCGAGCGGGCGGAAGTTCGAGACCACCGGAATGCCGGTGTCAGCGGCGATGACCTGCGCTTCGCCTGCCTGCCATGTGCATGCAAAACGGCGGCCAGCGTAGGACTGCGGGCGAGCCTGATGGTAGAGGGTCTGGCCGTGGCAGCCGATGAGGTCGAGGCGGAACTGCTTATGCCGGGCAAGCGTGGAGCGGATGGCCTCAGCATAGGCGAGGCCGAGCCGCCAGTTGAGACGCGCCAACTCCGCGGTGGACGTGGCGGCGGCGTTCATGGCGGCCAGCACGGCGCGGCGGAGAGTGGGGGGGTAGGCGAAGCCTTCGTGTGCTAAAAGCTCGAGCCGGGGCCGCGCCCTGCCGGGAGCAATGCGCACGACAGCCACGTCGATGCCGTCGGCGGAGGTGCCGCTCATGATGCCGGCAACGGTCATAGACTTGGCGCTCATTTGGAAGTGGCCTCCTGTGCGGCTGTGACCTGCTCGCCGAAGCGGAGAATGCGCCCGCGAAGAGACTCAAACTGCCGCGCGCTCAGTGCGGGCGGGACGTCCGCCGCGATCCATCGCTTCCGCTTTTGTGCCGCTGTCCGGGCACGCGCCAGAAGCAGGGAGCGGAAGGAGGCGGAGCGCTCCGCCGTCGCGACCAAAGACTCAAAGGCGCGGAGAATGAGTTCGGGAGAGTGGCAGATTTCCACCAGATCCATCCCAGCGCGCACGGCTTCGACGACTGCCTCTTTGATGGGAAGAAAGTTGAGAATGCCGCCCATCTCGAAATCGTCGGAAAAGATGATTCCCCGGTAGCCGATGCGCTTTTTCAGAACGGTCTCGATCCAGAAGCGCGAGACGCTGGCGGGACGGTCTTTGCTGCGGGTCGAAAAATGAACCTCGGGATAGGCCGCGTGGTTGACCATGACCATGGGCAGTTGGCGGCAGAGCGCGCGGTAGGGTTCGATGTCCTGCTGCCAGAGCTTGCGCCACGGGCGCTCGATCCGCGGGGTCTCCTTGTGCGAATCGAGCGCACCCCCGCCGAGGCCGGGGAAGTGCTTGCCGCAGCCGGCGACGCCGTGTGCGCTGAGGCCGGCAAGAAACTCACGGGCATAGTCGATGACGCCCTCGGCCGTTGGCGCGGCCGAGCGTGCGCCCATAACGCCGGCCGACTCCGACAAACCGAGGTCGAGCACCGGCGCAAGAGTGACGTTGAAACCGAATGCAGCGGCGGCTCGGGCCGCGAGTTCGCCGTGTTCGCGCGCCAGAGTCTTTCGGCCGGTGTTTCGCGCCGCCTGCGCCACCGCCTGAGCGGAAGGCAACGGGACGAGCGCATCGCGCAGCCGGTCGACCGGGCCGCCCTCGAGATCGACGCAGCGGAGAGCGTGCGGAGCGCACAAGCTCGTGGCCTCGGCGAGCAGGGCGCGCGTCTGCCGGGCATCAGCGATGTTGCGCCGGAAGAGGATGACGCCTGAGGGCCGGATGAGCCGCAGCCAGGCCCGCTCCAGCGGGGTGAGCTCCGGGCCTGCGAGGCCCACCACCAGCAGTTCGCCCGCAGCCTGGCGTAGGTGCGTCATTTCGCCGAGCCTTTCGTTGCTGCCTCGCGCAGCTCCTGCTGCAGCTCTTCGAGCAGGTTCAGCGCCTGAAGCGGCGTAAGCGAATTCACGTCAGTAGCCTCGATGCGATCGACAATGCGCTGCGAGAGCGGCGTGAACATGGTTAACTGCAGCGGATCGGCGGCCGCGTCGGCTTGGACGCCGGCTGCGGCGGTGCGTTCCTGCTTCTCGTGCTGGCGGAGAACGTGGCGCGCCCGCTCGATGACCGCCGCAGGAAGGCCGGCCAGCCGGGCCACCTCGATTCCATAGCTCTTGCTGGCGGCGCCAGGCTCGATGCGGTGCAGGAAGACGATGCTGCCGCCCGGCTTCTTTGACACCGACGCGGAGGTTGCGCAGCGCGCTTGAGCTTTTCCCCCAGCAGGGTGAGCTCGTGATAGTGCGTGGCGAAGAGAGTGCGCGCGCCGACTTCGGTGTGCAGATATTCGACCGTGGCCCAGGCGAGGCTGAGCCCGTCAAAGGTGGCCGTGCCGCGGCCCATCTCGTCAAGCAGGACGAGCGAGCGTCGTGTCGCGGTGTTCAGGATGGTGGCCGTTTCGGTCATCTCAACCATGAAGGTGGAGCGGCCGCGGGCCACATTGTCGCTGGCGCCGATGCGCGTGTAGATGCGATCGACGAGCCCGAAGCGCATGCTCTCGGCCGGAACGAAGCTGCCCATCTGCGCCATCAAAACCAGCACGGCCGCCTGGCGCAGGTAGGTGCTTTTGCCGCCCATGTTCGGCCCCGTAACCAGCAGCAGGCTGGGGCCTTCTTCGTCCGCATTGAGGTAAAGATCGTTGGGGATGAACCGGCCCTCGCGCGTTTCTTCCATCCACTGCTCGATGACCGGATGGCGCGCGGCCACGGCCTCGATCACGGGAGCGGCTTCGAGCACCGGACGAACGTAGCGACGGGCCGCGGCCAGATGCGCAAAGCATGCCAGCAGATCGGATTCGGCGACGGCGGCCGAACTGCGGCGGATGCGGCCGGCGCTTCCGAGGACAAAGGCGCGCAACTCGGCGAAGATGCGCTTCTCGATTTCAATGGACCGGTCGTGCGCGGTGAGGATCTTGCGCTCGTACTCCTTGAGCTCAGGCGTGGTGAAGCGCTCGGCATTCACCAGGGTCTGCTTGCGCTCGTAGTCGGCGGGGGCATTGGCAAGCTGGGCCTTGGTGATCTCAATGTAATAGCCGAAGACGGAGTTGTAGCGGACCTTGAGCGAAGCGATGCCGGTGCGCTGGCGCTCGCGCTCCTCGATGGCCGCGATGGCCTGGCGGCCAGTGGTGGAAACCGAGCGCAAATCATCGAGCTCGGCGTCGACTCCAGAGGCAATGGCGCCGCCGTCGACCAGCGTGAGCGGCGGTTCGGCGACCAGCGTCGAGGCGATGCGGGCGGTCACGTCGTCGAGCGGGTCGAGCCGCGCGGCGATCTGCAGCCAGAGCGGCGCCTGCATGGCGTCGAGAGCGGATTTGAGGGCCGGCAAACGGGAAAGGCTCGCGGCGAGAGCGCGCACGTCGCGCGGGCCGGCGGAGTCCAGCGAGAGGCGGGCGAGAAGCCTTTCGAGGTCCATGATTCCGGCAAAAGCGCGGCGAATCTCTTCGCGCCTGAGCAGATTGGCGTGGGCCTCGGCGACGGCTTCGTAGCGGGCTTCGATGCCGGGACGCGTCGTTGAGCGGGCGCAGAATGGTGGTGCGCAGCAGGCGTTTGCCCATGGGAGTCAGGCATGCGTCGAAAGTGCGGAAGAGCGTGACGCGGTCGTCCTGGCCGGAGAAGAGCGGCTCGACAAGCTCGAGATTCCTGACGGTTACCTGATCGAGTTCGAGCGCGGTCGAGTGCTCCTCAAAGCGGAGGCTGTCTATGTGCAGGGCGTCGTTTTTTTGCGTGGTGCGCACGTAGTGCAGCACCGCGCCGGCTGCAATCGCCGCCGCCTCGTGGCCCTCGAGGCCGAAGCCGTCGAGCGTGCGGACGTTCATTTGGCGTTCGAGCAGCGGAATAGCGTAATCGCGATTCCAGACCCAGTCCTCGACGCGGGTGCAGGCGGGGACGCGCGCGAACTGCGCGGGAGGATCGGCGCCGGCGGCGACCAACACCTCGCTGGGGGCGGCCATCAGCAGCTCATCGAGCGCCTGCGCGCGGGCGTCGGGCCCCTCGAACTCGGCGGTGCGAAATTCGCCCGTGGAAACGTCAAGCAGCGCGAGGCCGCAGACGGTTCCATTCGCGGTGGAAGCGGCTTTGGCGGCGCGCGGCTTGGGCGGCGCGGCAGGAGGATTGAAGGCCGAGGAGGGTTTCGGGGCAACCGCGGGCTTCGACGAAGAATTGGCGCCGGTCTCCCACCAGGCCGCGAGGAAGTTGTTCTGCTCCTGGCCGAGAGCGGCATCGAGAGCGGTTCCCGGGGTGAGGACGCGGGTCACCTCACGGCGCACGAGCTTCTTGGTGAGCTTCGGGTCTTCCATCTGATCGCAAAGGGCGATGCGGTAGCCCTTGCGGAGCAGGCGGGTGATGTAGCCGTCAACCGCGTGGTAGGGGACGCCGCACATCGGCATCTGGCGCTCCCTGTCGCGGGCGGTCAGTGTCAGCTCAGCTCGCGGCTGGCGATGGCGGCATCGTCGTAGAAGAGCTCGTAAAAGTCTCCCATGCGGAAGAAGAGCAGGGCATCGGGATTTTCCCGCTTGGCCGCGGTCCACTGGCGCATAAAAGGCGTGAGTTCCTGGGCCTTTTTGTCGAGCGGATGGACCGGGGGCAGGGGGCTCAAAGGAACGTTCTCCTCCGGGACGAGGAGGGGCTCGGCAGATTGGGGACCTTCAGGAGTCACGCTGGTCTAAGACTATCGCGACGGCGGGCTTATGGGTAGGCAGACGGGGCGGAGACAGGGAAGGGAGGTGCGAGTTGTCCGCTAGCCACCGCGCTCTCATCCTGACCCTGACCCTGAACGGAGTGAAGGGGAAGGGGAAGGATCTGCGGTTGTCTCGAACAAGCTTGCAGCAGTCCGAAACTTCCCGATTGGCAACCACTCACTCAGATGGCTTTCCTCGAGCCGGGAGAACGGCCTGATGGGCTTGTTCAAGGCTGCCGAGAAGATCTTCGCTGAAGCCTAGTTTTCTGGCCTCAGCTATAGTCAATCCGATTTTCTCTTCGCATGCCTGCACCACATGTGGCAAGCCGGAAGCCTTCGTCATGAGAAGTCCTCGCTTTGCATCTGGCCAGACAACAAAAGGCAGATCGGAATTTTGTCCCAGGTGATAGAAATCTTGCATCGCCTCCTTGCAGTCTCCCGTGGCCCTCAAAACCGCCAGCTTCATCAAGAGGGGGATGAACAGGCCCGGGCTAGATGTGCCGTCAGGAGATTCTTCTGCACCAGCAAAGACACCTGTTCCGACAGGAGAGAATGACTTCCAGTCGATCCTTTCCCCGGTTTTCATGTCGAACACGATTGGGATAAAGGCATTCAAAGGGTAAGCGCCCTCACAGGCTTGAGACTCATCCGCAATCATCGAGACAAAGCGTGGTCCATTCATTGTGACGGTCACCTTGCGAGTCCAGTCCCCTGACACATTGGCCTGGGTCTTGGGCTTCACTACATCCGCCTGGTAGCGACGGAGGCTCGCGTCGCACTCACGAAGCGATGCCAAGGTTTGACGATTCATCGCGGAAAGATCGGCATTCACGCGCTTCACTCCAGGAGTTTGGGGACCGACAATCTGCGGCCATGCATCCATCCCCTTGCGGAAATGTGATATTGGGCCGATGGTGAAACGTCCACCGGATTGCGGTTCACTGGACACACCTACTTGTCCAAGCGCCACGAGAGTCGCAAGCAGTAAAAACGGAATACTGGCGAGAAAAAGTAACGCCGAGAATAGTTGTGGCTTCATTGAATTGACCTAATTCTAATCGCATAGAACGAGCGGATTCAGCGTTTCGGCGAGTCACCGCCCATTCGGAGATAACGAAGAAACAACTGCAGATCCTTCGCCTGCGGCTCAGGATGACACCGCATGGGTGTGCGGAGGAGGCATGGGTGTGCGGAGGGCATACGACCAGGCGGCCAAGGCCAGTAACCAGTTACAGTCTGAATGGATACGGGGGGTGCTGAATGCCTCTCTACTTGATGAGTCCTAGCCAGTACATAACTACTCCTGCCAAGACCACCAAAATAACCGCCCAGAACCTTACTGCGTCTTTGCGTGCACTGAGCCTATCCCTCTCGGTCGGCTTGCTGTATGTGGGCATGACGATATTTTCTCAGGCTGCCAAACGAGAAGCAACATTCAATTAGGACACTACCGAAATCGCGATGAGTTTTAAGCCCATAGCCAATTTCTACCGTTGTTCCTGAATTACGGCCTACTCGGAAATAGCCTCAGAACAACCGCAGATCCTTCGCCTGCGGCTCAGGATGACACCGCATGTGCGGGTTCAGGATGACACTGCATGTGCGGACTCAGGATGACACCGCATGGGTGAGCGGAGGAGGCATGGGTGTGCGGAGGAGGCATGGGTGTGCGAAGGGGGCTTGGGTGTGCGAAGGGGGCGGTTGCCGCCGACTGTTTCCTTTCGCGTCTGCCTGCCCGACCCCTGGACGGAGCTTTCAGCAGGTGATATGTGTCACGGTATACTGAGGGTCAGGAAACAAGGTAAGAACTGTCATGTACCTTCTTTGGCTTCGAGTTGCGGCGATTCTCTATGCTGCTGCGGCAGTGGCCGTATTTCCGGCAGTGCTCTATCGTGCAGAGCGCTGGCGCAAGAGCTGCGTTCACCTGGGTGGCCTGGGCTTTTTTTTCCACTTCGTTTCGCTGGTGGAGATGCTCGTTCAGGCCCACCGCTGGACGCCTGTGGGAGTGCGGGAGATCGAATCGCTGCTCGGTTTTGCCGTGGCCGGGCTCTTCTTTCTGGTGTGGTGGCTCTACGACGCCATCTCGCTGGGGCTCTTCGCCCTGCCGGCGACGTTTCTTCTGGTGTTCATTCCCGCGCTGGGGCCGGACCGCTTCACATTCCCCTCGGAGGGAGTCAGGACGAGCTGGCTGGTGGCGCATATCGTGGCGCTGCTGCTGGCCTACGCGGCGCTGTGCTTCAGCCTGCTGGCCTCGGTGCTCTATCTCGTGCAGGAGCGGCGCATCAAGACCAAGCACAGAGCCGGCGCGAGCACGCGCTGGGCGCCTCTGGACTGGCTGCCGCCGCTGGACACGCTGGAACGGATCGCGCACGCCACGCTGGAGTTCGGCTTTCCGTGCATGACCGTGGGATTAATCATCGGCTCCGTGCTGGTGCAGGAGACATCACTGGGAGCGGCGTACTTTCGCGATCCCAAGATTCTGGCTTCCCTCGCCATGTGGGTGATCTACGTGGTGCTGCTGCTGGTGCGGCGCAGCGCGGGACTGAGAGGGCGCAGAGCCGCCTGGGTTTCAGGAGCAGCAATGGTGGTGATGATGGCCGTCTGGGCTGCCAACCTGCTTAGCCGCGTACACAGGTTTGGTCTCTGATGGTCCTGATCCTCGTTGGCGTCAACCACAAGACCGCGCCCATTGAGCTGCGCGAGCGCATCGCCATTGGGCGCGAGGAGTTGGCGGAGGCTACGCGCGCGCTGGCTAATGCGCCCGGCATCGGTGAGTGCCTGATCGTTTCAACCTGCAACCGCGTGGAACTGCTGGTGGCAGCCGAGGACGAGCGAGCGCCGCTGGGCGACTTCCTGTCGGGCTACTTCAGAATCGAGCGAGGCGAGATCGAGCCGCACCTGTATGAGTACCGCGACAAGGAGGCGGTGCGGCACCTGTTCCGCATGGCCGCCAGCCTGGATTCGATGGTGGTTGGCGAGCCACAGATTCTGGGCCAGGTGAAAGAGGCTTTCGCTGTAGCGCGCGCCGCCGGCGCAGTGGGCAGGCAACTGGAACACCTGCTGCAGAGCGCCTTTGCAGCCGCCAAGAAAGCTCGCACCGAGACGGGAATTGGCGCGAATACGGTTTCCATCGCGTCGGTGGCCGTAGACATGGCGCGCAAGATCTTCGGATCGCTGCAAGGCCGCACAGTTTTCCTGGTGGGCGCGGGCAAAATGAGCGAGTTGGCGGCGCGGCACCTGGCGCAGCAGGGCGCGGGGACAATTCTGGTTTGCAACCGAACCCGGGACCGGGCTGCGCGCGTGGCAGAGGCCTTCGGCGGGCGGGTGATCCCGTTTGAGCAACTTTACGAGGCGGCGAGCGAGGCCGACATCGTGATCAGCTCCACCGGTGCGCCGCACCCGATCTTCAGGCGCGAGCACGGGCAGGCCTTTCTGCACAAGCGCCGCAACCGTCCCATGTTTTTTATCGACATCGCTGTTCCGCGCGACGTTGATCCGGCCATGAACAAGCTGGACGGGATCTTCGTGTACGACATCGACGACCTTCAGCAGGTGGCCTCGGCGCACATGGAGGAGCGAGACCGGCAGGCGATCGACGCCGAGGCGCTGATCGAGGCCGAGGTCGAGCGTTTCCACGAGCGGCAGCGCGCGGTGATTGTGGCTCCGGCGATTGTGGCGCTGCAGCGCAGGGCCGAGGAGATCCGGCAAGGCGAAATTGAGCGATCGCGTGCGCGGCTGGGCGATCTGACTCCCGAGCAGGCAGCGGCCGTGGAGGCGCTGACGCGGGGGCTGGTGAACAAGTTCCTGCACCCGCCGATGCAGGCCATCAAGCAGGCGGCTCGCGAAGGCGATTCAGCGCGCCTTGACGTGCTTTGCGACGAGTGGTCGGTTTCGATTGCTGAAGCCAATGACGCCTGGCAGGCCTCCGATGCGCCTTCCCCTGTAGCGGAAGGAGCCAACGGCGAGAACCCGGAGCAGACAGCAGCGGAGCCCGGGCCCACGGAGGTGCGGCGATGAAACTGCGCATCGGCAGCCGCGGCTCTCAACTGGCGCTCTGGCAGGCGAACCATATCGCCGCATTACTGCGAGGTGCAGGGCATGAGGTCGAGATCGAGATCATCAAGACGACCGGAGATCGCTTGCAGGACGCGGCCTTTGGCGAGGTCGGCACGAAGGGCATGTTCACGAAAGAGATTGAGGAGGCACTGGCCGACGGGCGGATCGACCTGGCCGTGCACTCGCTCAAAGATCTGCCCACAGAACTGCCCCAGGAGTTCGCGCTGGCGGCGACGCCTGTGAGGGCCGATCCCAGGGACGTTTTTGTTTCGGTGAAGCACGCAAATCTCGGGGCCCTGCCGGAAGGTGCCCGTGTAGGCACCAGCAGCCAGCGCAGGCGGGCGCAGTTGCTGGCCATCAGGCCGGATCTCGATCCGCAGGAGTTTCGCGGCAATGTCGATACCCGGCTGAGAAAGCTGGCTGAGGGAGAGGTGGAGGCCATTCTGCTCGCTGCCGCAGGACTGGACCGGCTGGGCAGGACCGATTGGGTTCGCCAGAGGCTCGATCCGAAAGACTTTTGCCCGGCCGCGGGGCAGGGGGCTTTGGGAATCGAGACGCGCAACGGTGACGCGGCCGTGATCGACGCCGTCGCTTTCCTCGATCATGCCGATACACGCTTCGCCGTGACGGCCGAGCGCGCCGCATTGGCTGAGTTGGGCGGGGGCTGCCAGGTGCCCATCGGCATTCATTGCCGCCCGAGCTTCAAAAGCGGCGAAGACGAGGGCGAAGGCCCATGGGAGCGAGATCTTCGGCGTGGTCGCCGATCCCGAAACCGGCCAGGCTGTGCGCATCTACCACCGCGTGCAGCAGCAGGCGATGGAGGCCGAAGCGCTGGGACGGCTGGCGGCGAAGATGCTGCGCGCGGCCGGGGCGGCGGCGATGCTTGAAGGCGACGGAGGCGGAAGGTGAAACCGCCGGGCGAAGTGGGCCTGCCGCTCGGGGGCCGCCGGGTGCTCGAGGGGAAGCGCATCCTCGTCACGCGGGCCGCGCATCAGGCCGGAAAGCTCAGCGAAGGGCTGCGGGCGCTGGGCGCCGAGCCGGTGGAAGTTCCGGTGCTCGAGATTCGCCCTCCCGCGGGCCATCAGGCGATCGATCTTGCGCTGCGCAGGCTCGACACTTTCGATTGGCTGATTCTGACCAGCGCGAATACGGTGCGGGTTCTTGCCGAGCGGGCCATCGAATTAGGTTTGCCGTTCGCGCCGAAAGGGAAGCTCAAGGTGGCCGCAATCGGAGAGGCGACGGCAGAGGCTGCACGCAAGCGGGGATTGCCGGTCACGATCATTCCGGGCGCGTACGTTGCCGAAGCCATGGTCGAGGCGCTGGCGAAGCAGGCGGCCGGGCAGAAGTTTTTGCTGGCGCGAGCCGAAGTCGCGCGCGATGTGATTGTCGATGCGCTCAGGGCGGTCGGGGCCAAGGTGCACGTGGTGGATGCCTACCGGAACGTGACGCCGGAGGCCGCGCCTGCCCTGCTGCGCGATGCCCTCGAGCGACCGATCGACGCTGTCACCTTCACCAGTTCGTCGAGCGTGACGCACCTGGCCGAGGCGGCGAACAGGCCGGCAGGTTTGGAATTCCCATTTGAGGGCGTGGCCGCGATTTCCATCGGGCCTGTCACCAGCCAGACCCTGCGCGAGCGCGGGGTGGGAGCCGGCGGCCGAGGCGAATCCGCACGACATTGCCGGGGTGATAGAGGCAGCCAGCGCAGTGCTCTGCCGCTGACTCGCCAACTTGCTAACCTGCCGACTCGCTCGCTCACGATTCCCACGTCTTGTCCTTCGACCTGCACAGCGGCTCCAGGTTGCACTGGCTGCATTTTGGCTTTCGCGCTACGCAGACCTGGCGGCCGTGGTGGATCAACTGGTGCGAGAAACTGATCCAGCGGTCGCGAGGAATCACCTGCATCAATTCCTGCTCCACCTTTTTGGGCGTGTCGCCTTTGGCCAGTTCCAGCCGCCGGGCGATGCGGAAGACGTGCGTGTCGACGACGACACCTTCGGCCTTGTTGAAGCTGACACCGAGGACCACGCTGGCCGTCTTGCGCGCCACGCCAGGCAGAGTAATCAATTCATCGAGGGTTTGCGGCACCTGGCCCTTGAAATCTGCGACGAGCTTCTTTGCCGAGCCTTGCAGAGACTTGGATTTGTTGCGGAAGAAACCTGTGGTCTTGATCAGTGCTTCGAGTTGCGGCAAGGTTGCCTTCGCCATCGCCTGCGGGGTAGGGAAGCGGCGGAAGAGCTCGGGCGTGACCATGTTCACGCGGGCATCGGTGCACTGGGCGGAGAGAATCGTCGCCACCAGCAGTTCCCACGGCGAGCGATGCTGAAGGGCGCAGACGGCGTCGGGCCAGGCCTCGTCGAGGGCCTTGAGGATGGCGGCGACGCGGGCAGGGGCGAGCGGGCCGCGGGCGGTTTTGGCGATTTTTGCGGAAGGCTGTTTCGCAGTAGGCATTCGCCAGGGCTTCCGTTTAACGCTCTTCAGTGATCTTTTTAATCTGATCGACGAGTTTGAGCCCATCTCCTTTTTCCAGGCTGCCACTGAAGACTTTGACGGAGCCTTTCGTGCGTGGTGGAGAGATCAGAAGACGTCCGCCAGGAAGCATCTCGACTTCGACTTCCTGGCCAGGGGCGACGTTGAGGTGCCGAAGTAACTCCTGCGTGAGAGTGATCTGGCCTTCGGCAGTGACTGTGAAGGTGGGCATGGCAATTGCATTCTACTACGCAGACGGACCCTACAGTTTGCCGTCGAGCCATTGAGGTAGGTTCTCGATGGGCAGCCGGAGGCCGAAGAAGAAATCGCCGAACAGCGCGTAGACCGCGCTCACTTCGTCGAAGCGCATCTCGTAGATGAGCTTCTTGAAGGCAATGGGGTCTTCGGCGAAGAGCGTGACGCCCCACTCCCAGTCATCAAAACCAATCGACCCGGTGACGATCTGCTGCACCTGGCCGGCGTAGCGGCGGCCGACCATGCCGTGCTCATGCATCTGGCGCTGGCGCTCGGCGAAGGGCACGGTGTACCAGTTGTCCTTTTCGTCGCGCTTGCGGTTCATGGGATAGAAGCAAAAGTGCTTCGCATCGGGGATCGCAGGGTAGAGGCGCGGAGCCATGGCGCCGGCGCTGCGCTGGAGCGACTCGGCAACGTCGGCGTTCCACTCCGGCGAGTGCTCGGCGTAACCCTTGGCCGATGCGGCTTCGTAGGTTTTTCGGCTCGATTCGTAAAGGCCCAGCTCGACGACGGAGAGATAGGAGTGGCGGAGATCCAGGAAGTCGTAGAGGCGGGTCTGGGCCAGATCGAGCTCGACCTGGTTGAGAGCCGAGAAAGAATCGCGAAAGTGGATCATGATCAGGTCGCCTTTGTGACCAAGCTGAGAATAAAGAGCCGAGCGGACGGGCGCGCCGGGGCTTTCGCGCTCGAGTTTGCCGAGCGCCTCGACAGCCTCGGCTGCGATCTGAGCGCGTTCGCCGGCCAGCAGGGCGCGCCATGAATTCCAGTCGAAGCGGAAGAACTGGTGGAGGACCGCAGAGCCTTCAAGCGTGAGTGGAACGGCGGGGAAGCCGGACTGACGTTCAGACAAGGGAAATCACCTCGGAGAATCTATCGTAATTGGATGCATGGCAAGGGCTTAGGATTCGCGGTTTCCCGCACATCGGCTGAAGGCGCTTGAACTGAGGAGATTCCTCCCCGGTCCCCAAAAGCGAGGGACCGGGGGCACCCACGCTCGAGGGAGATGGCCGGGGGCACCCACGCTCGATGGACGGGGCACGGAGAAGATAAGAATGCATGGGCCGGGCGTTCCGGATAACGGACCGGCAGGCACGCAGCGGGACTATATACTGGAAGGGTCCATGAGTGAAAAAGTCCTGGCGCTGCTCGTCCAGTTCATTACGCATGTCATCGATACAGGCGGGTACGCAGGCATCGGCTCTCTGCTGGCGCTGAATTCCTGCGGCATTCCGATTCCCTCCGAGCTCATCCTGCCATTCTCGGGGTACCTTGCCTACCTGGGGCGCTTTCATTTGCTTCTGGTGGCGACGGCCGGGGCGGTGGGGTGCAACGCGGGATCGGCAATTGCGTATTGGATCGGCGCACGGGGCGGAAGGCCGTTGGTGGTGCGCTACGGCAAATGGGTCCTGATGAGCCGGCACGATCTGGACCGGATGACCTGGTTCTTTACGCGGTATGGATCGATTGCAATCCTGGTGGGGCGAATGCTGCCGGTTGTGCAGACCTTCGTCGCGTTTCCAGCAGGAATCGCCCGCATGCCGCGGCTGCGATTCCATGTTTACACGACGGTGGGTTCCTGGATCTGGTACGTCTGCCTGGGCTGGGCAGGAATGAAGCTGGGCGAGGCATGGCACACTGACCCGCGTATCCAGCAGATCTTCCATCGGTTTCACCTGGTTGTGGAATTGGGGCTGGCAGCAGCGCTGGTTTGGTTTATCTGGTCGCACCTAGTGCGCAGGCAAGCGATGGATGCGGCATGAGGGACGGCTTTTGGACGGTGCACTTTTGAGAGGCGTACACTGTTGGCTTTGCGGATGAGAAAAGCGAAAACGGCTGCGGCAGAAGTCTGTAACGGATGACGAACAAGAAGGAAGGTTAGGAAAAGGGAAATGTCTACACAGGAGCAGGGCGGCCAGGAGGCCGCAACACAGAAGATCGCGCCCGCCACGGGGAAACTCGGTGTGATGGTGGTGGGACTGGGAGCGGTAGCCACCACTTTCATCGCCGGAGTAGAAGCGGTACGGCGGGGGTTGGCCAAGCCGATCGGATCGCTGACGCAAATGGGCACCGTCCGGCTGGGCAAGAGGACGGATAACAAGTCGCCGCTGATCAAGGAATTCGTTCCGCTGGCGGACCTGAATGACATGGTCTTTACGGGCTGGGACATTTTCGAGGACAACGTCTACGAATCGGCGTCGCATGCGCAGGTGCTGGACCAGCGGTTGATCGAGCAACTGAAGCCCTATCTCGAGACGATCAAGCCCTGCCGGCAGTCTTCGACCAGTACTACGTGAAGCGGCTGCATGGCACGCACGTAAAGAAGGGCAAGACGAAGCGCGACCTGGCCGAGCAGGTGAGGGAAGACATCCGCGGCTTTTAAGAAGACCGTGGACCGGGTGGTGGTGATCTGGTGTGCGTCGACGGAAATCTTTATCTCGCCGACAGCCGTTCACAAGAGCATTGAGGCCTTTGAGAAAGGGCTGGAGTGCAACGACGTCGGCATCGCTCCGTCACAGATCTACGCCTATGCGGCGCTGATGGAGGGCGTGCCTTTTGCCAATGGCGCTCCGAATCTGACGGTGGATGTGCCGGCGATGGTCGAGCTCTCAAAGAAGAACAACGCACCCATTTGCGGCAAGGACTTCAAGACCGGCCAGACCTTGATGAAGACGATCCTGGCGCCGGGCTTCAAAGCGCGCATGCTGGGCGTGAAGGGTTGGTTCTCGACCAACATTCTGGGCAACCGCGATGGCGAGGTGCTAGACGATCCGGAATCGTTCAAGACCAAGGAAGAGTCGAAGCTGGGTTCACTGGACTACATCTTCCAGCCGGAACTGTATCCGGAACTGTACAAGGACCTGTACCACAAGATCCGCATCAATTACTATCCGCCGCGCGGCGACGAAAAAGAAGCCTGGGACAACATCGACATCTTCGGTTGGCTCGGCTATCCGATGCAGATCAAGGTGAACTTCCTTTGCCGGGACTCGATTCTGGCCGCCCCCGTAGCGCTGGACCTGGTGCTATTCCTTGACCTGGCGCGGCGGACGCCGGAACTGAAGTCGAAGGGGATTCAGGAGTGGCTGAGCTTCTTTCTGAAGTCGCCGCAGACGGCCGAGGGGCTCTATCCGGAGCACGATCTGTTTATCCAGTCCATGAAGCTGAAGAACACGCTGCGGCACATTATGGGTGCGGAGCTGATCACGCATTTGGGGCTGGAGTACTACGACTGAGAGATACAACAAGAGTCAGTTTGATCGCGAATTTCCTCAGGGGCTAAAGAAGCCCGTACCCTTCAAACTGACCCATTAGCAAAAAGCTCCAGCCGCGACTGGAGCTTTTTGCTTGTGGAACGGCGCTTCTTGTTTGCGCGAGCACTTTCGTTCAGGCGATCGCGGCGGCCGGCTCGAGCAAAGGATTCGCCGGCGCGGCCTCAGACACCTGCGCGAGAGCAGGCTCAGGGGCCGGCTGCGCGTGCGGATGCGTTGCGCGTGTGAGCCGGTGGACGAAGTGATAGGGCGGCCAGGGGCCGGAAAGCTGCATATGGCACTTTGGCGTTGCCCCGCTGGTGGAGATGAATTTGTTCTGATAGCGCTCCACGCATTTGCGATCGATCAGGTGGGCGATGTCAAGCAGTATCTTGCCACTCTCCGCCAGACGGCAGGTGACCTCCTCATCGAGAGGCTGGAAGAGGCGGTGCATCTGAAAGCTGACGGCGCGGGCCCGCGTTTGACGCTCGCGCGTGCGGGTGGCGTTTTCGCGCAGGGCTGTGAGGTAATCGCGCCCGGCGGAGTCGGTGTGCATGTGCCAGGAGGTATCGGCGTGCATTTGCCGCTCGATCTGCTGGCCGCAGCAATCGTCGACGAGGATTTTAAGGTGCATTTCGGTCTTGCCGCGCACCCTGTCCATGTTGGATTGGAACTGCTTCTGATTGGAGCGAACAGACTTGCGCAGGGCTTCATCGCCGTGGAAGATGGTGCCGAAGCGAAAAGGCAAGATGGTGGAATGCTGGAAGCAGTCGGCGATCACACGGGCATGGTCGACGCCTGCCTTTTGATCGAACAACTCCTCAGCGTTATGTTCGCTTACGATGACTGCAAAATCACTGGCCGGATACAGGAAAACCTGATTACCGCTTACTCCATGAAGGGATTCCAAAGGAACCGGCTTACGATGCCGCAATAGCTCGGGAAATGCGTCCTTCTCCCCGATGCAATAGGCATACCATGCCATAACGAGACACTCCATTGGCTAGCGCCGGTGAGCGCCGCCCGTTCGTACCGCTCTGTTGAACTTGGGAGCAACCGCATAGTGGGCACAATAGCAAGTCTGCGCGGCACATTTCGCTCCCATCCTGGCGAGGCGGTTGATGCAGGTAAGCGAACTACTCTCTCCGCTCCCCGGAAACGGCGAAACGAAAAATGCCACGGACCTTGTTGAAACTATCCGGATACTAGACTGCCGAAAGTGCGACTGGCAACTACTTTATGAAGAATGGGACGAACATAAGGAGAATATAGGCACCCCGAGTGAGCCAAAACACAATCTGCGGAGTGACTCTCGCGAGTTTTGTCCCGCCTCGGAGATTGAGGCGCAGACCACACAGAGCCCGGCCTCCGCTATTCTCGTAAAGAGGAGAGGCCGTTGAACCGATTCTTTGCCCGTCCCTTGCGCAATCTACAAAGCAGCATCTTTGCGGGAATCCTGACCATTGGGCCGCTATTCATTACCTTTCTGATCTTCAGGTTTCTGCTGAACGCGCTGGCACAGGCGGGCATGCCCGCGGTCCAACTGCTTACCGCGTTCTTTCCACACGCCTCGCTAAGCCATCCCTGGGTGCAGTCGGTGCTGGCCGTGGTATTGACGCTGGCCGTGCTCTACGTGACCGGCAAGGTCACTTCTTTTGTCCTGGGCAGGCAGGCCTTCCGGATCTTCGAGGCTGTGCTGGAGAAGCTGCCGTTTATCGCCAAGGTATACACCTCGGTGCGCCAACTTGTTGACACCATGATGGCGAAAAAAGCGACGAGCCAGCGCGTGGTGCTGGTGGATTTTCCCATTGCGGGGCAGAAGAGCATCGGATTCCTGACCCGAACACTGACCGACAGGGCGACAGGCAGAACCCTGGCCGCAGTCCTGCTGCCGAATGCCATCAATCCTACCTCTGCTTTCTTGCAGATTCTGCCTGTCGAGAGAGTGTCGGAAACCGATCTCTCGATGGAGCAGGCGATGAGCATGTTGATGACCGGAGGGGCCGTGGGGCCGGAGACAATTGAGTACTCGGGCGCGAGAGAAATGACGAGGGACTCAAGGGCCAGGGACTAGGGAATAGGGAATAGGGAAAAGATGTGGAGCTCTAGGCGGATTCGTCAGACGTTCCAACGGCGTCCAGCGAAGCCAGTTCCTCTTCGGCGTGCTCGCTTTCCGCAGTGACTTTACGCAGGCTGACGTGCTCAAAGTGAGCCCAGACGAGGCCGACAGGCACGATGCTCAGGAAGGTGCCGGCGAGCAGCGTGGCCGCACAGGCAGTGGAGGCTTCGGGTCCCGCGCCGAAAAAACTGACCAGCGCAGCTGCGACCAGGGCAATCTGCGAAAACCAGCCGAGCACGGGAAGCTGAAAGACGCTGACTCCGCCGCTGACGGCAAGCATCGCGACACAGCGAGGGATGTTCATGCCGGCCAGAACAGGATCGGCAATAAAGGCGCGCATGATCGCGATGTAGGCCAGGGTAATGAGCACCCACATGACCAGCGAGATGCCGAAAGCGATGGCGAAATCGGAGAACGAGCGCATGGTGTCGAGGCCGCTGCGGAACGCTCGCATTTTGTTGCCGACCGCGTGACCCAGCGGTTTGGAAACGATTCCGAAGAGCTTCTCCATCGCCGAGGCGACAAGCCCGCCGCACAGGCGGAGGGCCACAAGAAAAAGCCCTGCGCACAGAGTGATGGCAAGACCTCCGAAACCGGCCTTTTTGACCAGGGCCAGATGCGGCATGGAACCAGCCGGCGCCGTGAGAATCACGACGGAGATAATGAGGGCCATGGTGCCGAAGTCAAAGAGCCGCTCGACGATATAGATGGCCAGCTCGGTGCTGAGCGAAATGCCGGTTTTGCGCGAGACAAGGTAGGGGCGCACGGGATCTGCAACGCGGCCGATGAGCGCCACGGCGGTAAAGCCGATGACCTGCGTGCCGAGAAGCGTGAAGGGACCGACCTTCTTGTTGTGACGCTGCAAGAGAGCCCAGCGTACAGATCGAAAGCCGTAGCTCGAATAGATGCACGCTACCGCTATGGCGATGAGCCGCCAGTTGGCCTGCGCAACCTGCCTCGCAAAGAGGGAAAAATCAAAATGGATCCGGCTGCGGCCCCAAAAAAGGAGCGCAGCAAACGCAGCCAGCACCACCAGCGCCAGAATCCATTGATTCTTCTTCAAGCTCTCTCCATTTCGGTGTCCTACTTGAGTCTACTGTAAGGCAGGAGAATCGGCGGGAGGGGTCGAACCGGACTGTGCCTGATCCGGCACGGGCGCGACAGCATGAGGGGCGAGACGGGCCTCTGCTTCACGGGCCTGGACGCGGCGGTTGAATTCGTGGATCACGCGGGCTACGTAAGCGCGAGTTTCGCGATAGGGCGGAATGCCGCGATAGCGATCGACGGCCGCAGGCCCCGCATTGTAGGCCGCCAGCGCCAGCGCCAGGTTGTCGTGATAGCGCGTGAGCAGGGCGTCAAAATACGCTGAGCCGCCCGCGACGTTCTGCGCGGGCTGAAAGCTGTCGGCGACGCCGAGGCCGCCCGCAGTAGCGGGCATCAGTTGCATCAACCCCTGGGCGCCCGCGGAGCTGACGGCGCGGGCATTGCCGCCGCTCTCGGCCTTGACGACACTGGCCAGCAGGTCCACGTCGAGATCGTGGTCATTGCCCGCGCGGGAGAGGATTTCGGCCAGGTCGGCTTGACTCAACTTCCGGTTGGAGGTCTGGATCGCGGCCGCATCCGGAGCGGCTGCGACAGACGCCGGCAGGGCGAGAAGCTGCTCGATAGCCGCGATCCGTTCGGCGGGAAATTCGATGTAGTTGTCTTCGCCCGCGGTCAGGAAAAGGCGAATGTTGTCTCCGGCTGGAGCATGATGGTCGCAGTTGACTGCGAAGCCGTTCGCCAGGGTAACGCGCTCGGCCGAGCGCAGAGGAGGCGTCGGGACAAAGAGCGCTGCAAGCGCAAGCGCCGGCAGAGACAGCCGAAGCATGATTCCAATGCGCAACTTTCGCTCTCTTCCTTTCATGCCCGTGTCTCCGCCTTCGCGTTTCTGCGGAGAGCGTTTTCAAGCACCACGGCCACCCCGTCAAGATCGTTGCTGGGCGCCTGCTTCCAGCCGTTGGTCCTGGCCATAGCGCGCAACTCCAGCGCGGCGTTGCCCATCAGCACCGGCTGTCCGGCCCATTCAAGCATTCCCACGTCATTCCAATTGTCGCCGATCGCCATGGTTTCTTTGCGGTCGACGCCAAGCTGCCCAGCCAACCGCTCAAGCGCCCAGCCCTTCGAGACACCGGGCGGGAGAAGGTCCAGAATCGACAAATCGCGTGCCGGATACTCTGTGCGGGCGGTTTGGCAGAACCCGGCCAACGAGCTGTCTTTGATGGCTTCTTCCGCCTGCCGCATATGGACCACCGGCCGGCCACCATGCCCTGAATAGGCTGCTCGCCATCATCGAACACGCGCTCCAGCGGCTGTACAAATTCCATTGAGTCGCGGTTGGAACGGATCCAGCGCTCGATCTCGGGGTGGGCGCCGTCCAGAGTTTCCACAACCAACTCGCGAGCGCCCGGCCGGTTGAACGTAATCACGACGGTTCCGAAGGGGCGGAGAATCGCGCAAAGTCCCCGGGCAACATCAGCTTCAAGACAACGCGAGTCAATGGGACGGCCGGAAAGAGTGTGGGTCACTGCTCCATTGGACGTAATCAGCGGTGTATCCGCTCGCAGCCCGAGGGGTTCGAGGAGCGAAGTCAGGAACGCAGTGCGGCGGCCTGTCGCCACCACCAGCGTAATCCCCGCCTGCTGGATGGCGCGCAGTGCCTGAGCGTTGCGCGGACTGATGCATTGAGAGGTCGAAGGCAGCAGCGTTCCGTCAATGTCAACGGCCACCAGCCGGAGCGGAGGATGCATAGCTACCAGTTTAAGGGCTTAGGGAACAGGGAATAGGGAATAGGGAATAGGGGCTGAGGGACTGAGGGAATAGGGACTAGGGAATAGGGAATAGAGACCGGGTGGCGGAATCCGCTAAGCTTTCCTTATGGAACGGTTTTGCAGCCATTGTCATGCGGTTCTGGCAGAGGGAACCCGGGCCGAATGGTGCCCGGCTTGCGGAGGGGCGCTCGTGGAGCGCCTTGAAATGGCGCAGGAAATGGCGCCGCAGGCGCCCGCCGCCGAGGTGGACCACCGGGGGATCGTACTGCCAAAGAGGCATGCAGTGGGCGGGATCATCACGCCGCAATAGAAGAGCCAGTTCCCGGCTCGAGAAAAACTCGGTCTGCTTCTTATTGAACGTTGCCGCTGCTCGCGTAGTAGCCTGCGCGCGCCTGGACCTTGGGCTCTTTGAGCCCTTTGTGCTTTACCGTGACCTTGAGGCGCCGGTAACCGGGCTGGGCATTCGCCTCGGGTGTGTAGGCCAGACTGTAGAGACTGCGCAGCTCATCCTGAATCTGGGCAAAGACATCCTGCAAGGATGTCTTCTTTGTCACTTCAAAGAGTGAGCCGCCGGTTTCGCTCGTCAACTCTTGCATGTTTTTCTTGCCGTTGGGCCGGTCTGCACCCTGTCCACCCCCAGGTCCACCTCCGGGGGCGCTCGGGCCTCTGCTGCCGCCCGGCCCTCCAGGGCCACCGCCACCGCCAGGACCGCCTCCCGGGCCACCGGGTCCGCCGCCTCCCAGTCCCGGCAGGCCGATTCCGGGAAGACTGAGGCCTTTCTTTCCGCCAGTGCCGAAGTCTTTATCCACGATACGGATGCAGTAGATCAGCACATCGGCCTCCTGGGCAGCGCGGATGGCCCTGGCTTCGGTTACCACGCTGCCTACGTCGTCGCCGTCGCCAATCACGATCAAGGCCTTCCTCCCCTCTTGCTCGTTCAGCACTTCGGTTGAGGCCAGATAGACCGCATCGTAAAGCTGCGTGGTTGCGCTGCCCTCGCCTGAGGCGCTGCCTGAATTGCCGGGCGGGGCCTGAGGTGAGCCTCCTGATGCGCCTTGGGGACTCTGAGCCTGGCCGCTTCCGGCCGCCAGGGTCTCCGCCTTTCCTGCCTGGGAGGGTGCGCCCTCGATCTCCACCAATTTGTCCAGGGCTCTTTGCATCTTTTCTACTGAAGGGGTCAGATCCTGCATCAACTCCACTTCGCGATCGAAATGGATCAGAAAGGCCTCGTCCTTCTTCGGGTCCATCACACTGGCGAGGAAGACGCGGCTGGCATCGCGTTCCTGCTCGATCAACCGGGCTTCGCTCGGGCTTGTGTCCACCAACAGGCCTAGGTTCAGCGGCAGGCCGCCCTCGTGGAAGAAGAAAGTGATCTTCTGCGGACGGCCATCCTCTTCCACGGCAAAATCGTCCTTATTTAAATCCTTGACGATCTTCCCATTCTTGTCGCGGACGGAGGCGTAGATATTGACCAGCTTTGTCTGCGACTCAAACGTCGCAACCGGCTGAGAGTCTTGCGCCTGGATCGCGCTCGATGCGGGCACGACGGCCGCCAGCAGAACCAGGAACCTCTGCAGCAGGCGAAAGCAGGCTGCATTCATGCTGCCGAAGGCGGGAGTGGAATGCTTTGGCGCGGTCATTGAGGCGAACAACCTCCCACCAGCAAGCACCTCAACAGGAATGACGGCATTCGCTGACCCGAGAATTGGGCAGTTTTTTGATTTTAGACGCGGTGAGGAGGGAAATGTATCGCGGCGTTGGAAAACTCGGTTCCCGGCTTGCAAAGTTCGACCGCGCGTTGTCAGGGCCTGGTGTTCAGGCCGGAGGCTTCGGCCAGGCGCGCCTGCCGTTCGTCGAAGGTCCAGAAGCGATCTGCGCCGAGTTCCAGCGCGCTGGCGACGTGGAGCGAATCGAGAGTGCGGTTGCCGAGCGCAGGGCCGTAGCGGCGGGCGAGCGCGATGGCGGTTTCCCAAGCGGCAGCAGGAAGCTGAACATTGCTCCATGTGCCGTTCCTACAGTCATGCTCGAAAGAGAGCCATGCAGAGCGTGCTTCGCGAGCAGAAATGGCTTTGCGGAAAACGTATCGGTAAATCGCGTTTGCAACTTCGGCGCGGTTGAGAGGCGTGACCCACACCAGAGGCTCGGTTTCCATTCGAAGCGCCACTTGCTGGGTGTGGGAGTCGTGGATGCAACTTGGCACCAGAAAGCTCGTATCGGCGTAAACGTTCAAAATCTATCCTCGCGGTCCTCGATCAGCATCTCTACTGCAGGGATCACGCGGTCGCCGAAGATCTTTCGCGCGCGCGCTTCGAAATCCGGCCACTCCACTGGCCCAGGCCGGGGAGACTCGGGAACGATTCGCGCCACGATACGGTTGCGTTTGCGCAGGTCTACAACTTCGCCGGCCTCAAGCCAGGCCAGAAGCTGACGCGTATCCCGAAGTTGGCGGATGTTCACGCTGGGCATGAGATCATCGTGACACATTTTGTGGCACAATGCAAGTTACCGTGCCACATATCAGCCATTATTGCCCTATATTCAGTGCAATTAAGCGGATAATGTGGCACAATGGCGTCTTATTTCGTCATCGGGTGGAAGAGAAAGAAAAGCTCGATCAGCAGGATGACGACCACGGTGACTTCGAGGAAGAGGGCGCGCCCCTGGTTGAACTGGTCGACCATGTAGTCGTAAAGCTCTTCAGCCGTGGAGAGCTTGCGGGTGACGAGGTCCTTGTAGTCGGGGACACCGACCTTGGCGGCGGCGAGGCGGTAGAGCCGCGCGGCGAACATGTCGCTCAAGAACTTGATGGCGTTGTCGGCGCGTTCGGTCAGCTCTTCCACGTCGAGCAGGACGGCGTGCAGACGCGTGGCCGAGCGCGCAAAGCGCCAGCGGGCGAGCATGCTGGCCTTCTTTTCGAGAGAAACGTAGACGCCGTCGAGGATGCCGGTGAGCAACTCGTCGTAGTGGCGAAACTCGAGAAGCTGGGAGTTGGCGTACTCCAGGAGTTGGATGGCGGTTTCGGCGCCGGCCGGGGTGTCGTAGACAAAGGCGGCGTTCCAGCCAACAACGGTCACATCGCCCGCGTAATAGGAGATCTGGGAGTTCAGGACCTCGGCGCACTCGCCCGCGGATAGCTGCTGGCTTTCTCCGCGAACGACCTGGGCAATGCGAGGGCCGTGCGCTGCGATCATCTCGGCAGCCGAGCCTGAACCCTCACGAACGTGAAAGATGAAATAGTCCTCGCTGATCCAGCGGTCGTAGGGTTTGACGATGGCCGCTTCTGCCCGGCTGAGCCGCTGGCGAACGATGGGCTCGATGCGCGCCGCGAAATCGACCTCCCACACCCATCGGCTGGCCAGATGCGTCAGGTTCTCCCAATCGCCGGAGAAGGGCAACTGATAGGTGACGCTGACGACTCCGTAATCGAAGTACTTGATCTCGCCTTCCAGCCGCTCGCCTGTTTCGAGCTGCAGGGGATCGAGGGGCGCGATGACGGGCGGACGCCGGTACTGGACGTAGGCCGGGGAAGGACTCTTCATGCTGGGCTTGGGCTGGCTGCGCGCGCTCACGGCCTGCTGCAACAGATCGAGGCGCAGCTCCTCGCAGACCGAGAACTGGATGAGCACCAGAACGGAGCCGGTAAGTGCGGCGGCTGGGGTGGAGGCTTCCATGGGGAACCTGCTGATTCCATGGTAGACGAAGGGGCTGAGGGACTAGGGACTGGTCTGCACAGGGCTGAGCGCTTCCACCCATTCAGAAGCGCGGTCGACGACAACATCGGGCGGGATTTCCATCAGATTTTGAGGACCGAAGCCGAAGGCGCAGCCCACGGCCCACGCGCCGGCGTTGCGGGCGGTTTCCATATCGATGCGGCTGTCGCCGATCATGGCCGTTTCTTCCGCGCGGGCGCCGGTTTCTTCCATCAGCGAAAGCAGGCCCATGGGGTCGGGCTTTTTTGTGGGAAAGCTGTTGCCTCCGTAAATATGCAGGAAGTAGCCTGCCATCCCGAGACCCTCGCAGATGCCGCGGGCCGGGCGGACGGGCTTGTTGGTAAGCACCGCCATGGTGCGCGCCAGGCCCCGCTTCTCGTGCAGAACACGGAGCGCCTCGAGAGCTTCAAGGACGCCCTCGTAGGCATAGGTGAAGTCGAGCTTGTGCTCGCGGTAGTGCCGGACGAAGAATTCGTAAGCGGTTTGGAGCTCTTGTTCGTCGACCGCCTCAGGAGCGACGCCATCGGCCACGGCCAGCGAGCGGCGCATGAGCATGGGAGCGCCATTGCCCACGAAGCTCGCAATGACCGGATCGTCAAGGCGCTGGAGGCCCATGTACTCCAGCGTGGCGTTGACGCTGTTGCAAAGGTCCTGCGCCGAGTCGATCAGCGTGCCGTCGAGATCGAAAACCAGAAGCTTTAGTTGTTCCACTGGAATGGGGCGAAGGACATGCACCATGCTTCCAGTGTAAAGGGAGAGCGAGATCGCAGTCCCTCAGTCCCTCTGTCCCTTATTCCCTCAGTCAATGGATGTGAATGGACCCCATGCCAGTCTCGATCTTCACCAGCGGTCCGCCGCTGCCGATCTTGCCCTTGACCTCTTGCCGGCTTTGTTGCTGCACGGCGCTGATCTGGCGATCGACCTCGACACTGCCCATTCCGGTTTCGGCTTCAAGAGTAAAGCTGGCGTTGCCGCTCCAGAATTCCACGCTGCCTGCTCCGGTTTCGATCTTCCAGGGCGCGGTGGGCATGCCGCCGGCTTTGATGCTGCCCGACCCGGTTTCAGCTTTCAGTCCGCCGTTCAGATTGCGCAGTTCGATCGATCCCGACCCGGTCTCGGCCTTTACGTCGCCGCTGCCGGCCTGCTCGGCGTAGATGCTGCCTGAGCCGGTTTCAGCCGAGAAGCCGCCGGCCAATCCTGTGAGATGAATGCTGCCCGAACCGGTGCTGAATTTGGAACTGGCGCCCGCGCCATCGCCGTTGATGTCGCCGGAGCCGGTTTCCGCATCGACAAGCGCCCCGGCCGGAGCCTCGATTTCGTAGTCGATGCTGATGTTGTGGAGATCGTGGAGGCTGGTTCCAATGCGGACGATGTTGCCGGTCTGCTCAATGGGAGGATGGCCGGCAATTTCTGCGACCTTGCCGGAACTCGCACCCCAACTGGAGCGCACGCGGCCAAAGATGTGCAAGCGGCCGTCGGAGCCATGGGTCAGCCGAATGCTGCCCGCACCGGTCTCGACCTTCAGGTCTACCTTGCCGTTCACCGTGAGCACGCGATCGAATGTCGCCTCGGCGGCCCGAGCCTGGCCGGCCACGAACAGCAGGGTCAAAACTGTCAGAAATGCAATTAAGCGCTTCATTTTGCCTCCCCACCTCATTTTCTCTACGCACTCTGGCTTGGAATGGTTCCAGAGAATGCGCTTCTTATTAAAGCGTGTTCGTCGGCCTCCCAGCTTCGAAGGTGCTATGCTCACAGCCAGATGCACGGATTGGAACTGCTGAAGTCGGTCGCGGTGGCGATGCTGATCCTGGCCAACGCCTTTTTTGTGGCCGTGGAGTTTGCGTTGGTTTCCATCCGTGCAACGCGGATCGAACAGCTCGTGGAGGCGCAGGTCCCGGGGGCGAGGGCAGCAAGACGGTTGCAGCTAGGAATGGATGAACTGCTGCCCGCGGTGCAACTGGGAGTCACGCTGTGCTCCCTGGCGCTGGGCTGGCTTGGGGAACCGCTGGCCGCATCCATTCTGGCCCGATGGCTGGGCGCATTGCCCGAGGCGCGAATCTGGGCACATGTCGTGGCTGTCTTGCTGGGATTTGCGCTGATCACTTACTTCCATGTGGTTGTGGGCGAGCTGGTGCCGAAATCGCTGGCGCTGTGGCGCGCTGAGGCGATGGCCGTGATGGTGGCGCCGCCGATGCTGGTATTTATGGCGATCACAAAGCCTGCCGTGCGGCTGCTGCGCAACTCAGCCGCAATCGCGCTGCGGGGTTTCGATATTCCGATTACCGAGCGGGCCCAGGTGCATTCGGCCGAAGAACTGAAGCTGATTGCCACCAGCGCCCGGCGCACGGGACTTCTGCCCGCCCTGCAGGAGAAGCTGATCCATCGCGCGCTGGAGCTGGATGACGTGCCCGTGCGCGAGATCATGACCCCGCGGCAGAAGATCTTTTCGCTGCCATCGAATATGACGCTCGAAGAGGCCGAAGCCGCGGTGCTCAAGCGCAACTTCTCCCGCATCCCGGTCTACGATGAGGCGCGCGGGCCGGAATACATCCTGGGCGTGGTCTACGCCCGCGCTTTGGCAAAGCTGGTGTTCGCCAGGGCGCAGACCCGGAAACGGGCGGAGGAAAGGCCCCAGGCGGCCGGGAGAGTTCCGGATGAAGGAGCGCAGCGGCGAGCCGGCGCGCCGCTGCCGGAGCTCAGACTGGCGCAGGTCATGCGCGATGTGCTGGTGGTGCCCGAGACCAAATCTGTGCTCGAGCTGCTCAGGGAGTTTCAGCGTCGGAGACGGCACCTGGCGATTGCCGTGGATGAGTACGGCTCGGTTGTGGGGCTTGTGACGGCCGAAGACGCGGTCGAGCAGCTTGCCGGGGAATTTGAGGATGAATTTGACGCTCCGGCTGCACCGATCCTGGCCACGGCAACCGGGGCGATTTTGATGGACGGCGGAGTGAACCTGCGCGACCTCGAGACGCAGATGCAGTGGGACCTGCCCCGGGACGGCGGAGTGGAAACTCTGGCCGGGTTCCTTCTCGTCCAGTTCGGGCACATTCCCGAGGTAGGGGAATCGATCGTGCACGAGGGGCGGCGCTTCACGATCGTGGACATGGATGAGAGGCGGATCGCGCGCGTGCGCGTGGAGCCGTCAGCCGAGGCGACCGCCGCTCGGGGCGAGGAAGATTCTGTCCGAGGCTAACGTGATCACAGCCTGCTGCCGGGAACGGGAACTCCACGGCTCCGGGCAGGAGGTCGCGAACGGGAAATGCGCGCAAGAGGGGTGTGAAAACGGAACTCCCGCGCCTCGCAGCGCATTTCTTGCTGGTGCGCTGGAGGAATGCGAAATAAAATTCGTAGGTGGGCGCCATGGGTGTTCACTGGCGCTGGAGGCAAGGCCATGCCGAAGAAGAATCAGAAAGACCACGGCAACCATGACGGGAACAGCGGCGCAAAGGATAACCGGGCGGGCGCACCCACAGGCGACATTGTCGCGCTCTCCGTCGCGACGGCCCCGGCCGGCGCCGGGCAGCAGGCGTCGGCGATCAAGCTGGGCAAGGACTGCAACTACGAGCGCGAGCTGCGAAAGCTGCAAGTGGAGCTGGTGAAGCTGCTGGAGTGGATCAAGCAGGAAGGGCTGCGCGTGGTGGTGCTCTTCGAAGGGCGCGACGCCGCCGGCAAGGGTGGCGCCATCAAGCGGATTACCGAATCGCTGAACCCCCGCTTCTGCCGGGTGGTGGCTCTGGGAATGCCGACCGAGCGCGAGAAGACGCAGTGGTACTTTCAGCGCTACGTGGCGCAACTGCCCGCGGCCGGCGAAATGGTGCTCTTCGACCGCAGCTGGTACAACCGCGCCGGCGTCGAGCACGTAATGGGCTTCTGTACCGACAAGGAGTACGCCGAGTTCATGCAGAGCTGCCCGGAGTTCGAGCGCATGCTGGTCCGCTCCGGCATCATCCTCATCAAGTACTGGTTCAGCGTGAGCGACGAGGAGCAGGAGCGGCGCTTCCAGGACCGCATTGACAAACCCACCAAGCGCTGGAAGATCAGCCCCATGGATCTGGAATCGCGGCGGCACTGGGCCGACTACTCGCGCGCCAAGGACGAAATGTTCGCCATTACCGACACCAAGCAGAATCCCTGGTGGGTGGTGAACGCCGAGAACAAAGAATGCGCCCGGCTGAACGTGATCCGCCACCTGCTGTCCATGATTCCGTACAAAGACTTGACCCCGGAGCGCATCAAGCTGCCGCCTGCCGGCAAGTCAAGGTACGTGCGCCCGCCCATCCAGGAGCAGAACTTCATCCCCGAGCTGTACCGGTAGAGACAGGGATCAGGGATCAGGGGTCTGGGAACAGGGATCAGGAATCAGGGATCAGGGGTCAGGGAACCAAGGAGCAGCCTCGGGCGCGCTATCGCTTTGTAGCGCCGGCTTCCCAGCCGGCTGTCCTGCGGGCATCCCTGCCCGCAGGCGATCGATTCAATGACCGAATCACACGGACTAAGCACTGAGGCCCGAGGGACTTAGGATTAGCTCTTTGCTGTATGCTTGTGGCTTTCCTGCCGGTGGCCAGTGGGGAAGGGGATGATTCGAGCCCCTTTGCCGGACGATCCAGTCGCAGGTTGCTGCCCTCCGGCGCGCACGTCCTCAGCCTCAGCCATCCGGGTATCCTGCAACCACTCATTCGTCCGGTTCCCCGGATCCAGGAGCGAATGCTGAATCCATAGACCAGAATGCAGAAGATGTTCGCGGGGACGAGGCCGGTTTGATGCGTTTCCCAACCGATGAAACAGAGAAGCAGGCTGTTGATTCCTGCCAGAACAAAACCGGCCCAGATCTTTTTGCCAATCAGAATGGTTGAAAGAACAGTAAGCAAACACGATAGATAATCCGGCCTGAACATCGCAGCCATAATTCCCTCAACTCCCATTGTCGTGAAGACGGCGTGAAAACTCTGTGATCTATCTCACTTCTGGAGGGCAACTCCCTCGTTTCGGGCAGAACAGGCAGCAGGACCCTCAAAAGTCGTGTGTTTCTATCGCCCGCGCCGTATAATCCTGGCAAATATTAGAAACACCGAACCGGGCCTTCGCGCTACGGGTCTGCCTGCATTCCGGGAATAAGGGAGTGGCTACGATGATGAGTTGGTCAAGAAGAAAGTTCATGGTTGCAAGCGCCGTTGGGGTAGGAGCGCCGCCGCTGCTGGCCGAGCTATCGAACCTTGTTCCCGAAGCCAGGGCAGTTGTTGTTTCCGAGGCCGACCCGCCCGGCGTCCCAAATCCTGCCGCTGAACACAATCGCCACGATCGCTCCAAATGCAGGGGATGCCAGGTATGCAAAATCATGTATTCCAACTGCATGACATTGAACAACAGGGTCTGCTGGTGCGAGACCGCGGCGGGAGAAACGTCCTGACGCTCACTTGATTGGAGGATACCGACGTGGCAAATCAGAATGAAATCGAGACGGATGTCCTCGTAATCGGGGGCGGCTTTGCAGGCTGCTTCGCGGCCGTCAAGGCCAGGGAACTCGGCGTCGATGTAACTCTCGTATGCAAGGGAAATATCGGCCGCTCGGGGATGTCGCCCTTTCCCCATGGCACCATGGCGGTGCCGCCCGAACGCACGGATGTGATGAAAGAGCTCATGGAAGACGTCCGCGTGGGCGGCGAATATCTTGCCAATCGAACCTGGACCGAGCGCGTCATTCAGGAGTCTTATGCCCGGTTCCAGGACATGGTGGCCTGGGGACAGCCGTTCCTCAAAGATGAAAAGGGCAATTTTGTGAAGCCCTTCGAAGGCGGCAAGGAACAGGAGGGCCGGCTGTGGGCGCTTGAGGATGGGCCCCAATCCTTTGCAAAGGCCTTTAAGAACCAGCTTGAAAAAACGGAAGTCCGTATCCTCGAAAAGATCATGATCGCCGACCTGATCAAGCAGGACGGAAAGATCGTTGGCGCGATCGGGTTCTCAAGAACTAGTTTTGATCTTTATGTCTTCAAGGCCAAAGCAACCGTCCTGTGCGTGGGCGCGGGAGGGTTCAAGCCCGTAGGCGGATGGCCCATGGGTGATCTGACCTCCGACGGCCACGTGATGGCCTATAAGGCCGGCGCGGAAATCACAGGCAAGGAATTCGAAGACTTCCATAGCGGCATGACGCGGCGCACCGGCAGCATCTGGCTTTCGGGTTTGTCGCCCATGACCAACGCCGAAGGCCAGCAGGTGCCGGGCTTCGGCTTCGGCTTCAGTGCGGATCGCGAGGCCCATGCCGGCAAAGCGCCGCTCTACCGGGGCAAGGACGAGGTATTCAGCAATGTGGCCCTCGGCTTGTCCGTGCACACGGCCGAAGGCGTATGGCCTGCCGACGAGGGCTGTGGCGCAGGAATCCCGGGCTTGTATGCTGCAGGCGACAGTTGCGCCACCATGGCCGTCGGCGCGGCCTACAGCATGGGGGGCACCGGCACGTGCGAACGCATCCGTCACCGGCGCCAGAGCCGGCACAGCGGCGGCAAAGTATGCGAAGCAAATCGGGAAACCAGCCGTAAACGAGCAGGAATTGTCGCGTGTGAAGGAAGCGGTCCTGATGCCCACCAAGCGCAAGGGAGGCTTCAGCCCAGGCTGGGTCACGCAACTCCTCAAGAATGCGACCATGCCCTACCATGTCCTGCGCATCAAGCACGGCGACAGGTTGCAGGCGGCCCTCACGCAGATTGAATTCATGAGGGACCAGCTTTGTCCCAAGCTATATGCCCGGGACCCCCACGAGCTGCGCCTTGCCCACGAAACAAACCACATGGTTATCAACGCAGAGATGAGGATGAGGGCATCGCTCTTCAGGACCGAGAGCAGGGGCATGCATTATCGCGAGGACTATCCCCGCCGCGTCGATCCCGATTGGCTTGCGTGGGTGATGATCAAGGAAGTAAACGGCAAGATGACTCTCTCAAAGAAACAGATACCCAGAGAGTGGTGGCCGGACCTCAAGCTCCCATATGAAAAGAGATATCCGTCGGCTACTTTGGCTTAGCAATACGCGAGGGAAAAAAGCGAACAGGCTTTGTAAAAGGGCACGGCTTTAGCCGGGCCGCAAAAGCCGGAAAAAAGAACGGCTTTGTAAAAGGGCACGGCTTTAGCCGGGCCGCAAAAGCCGAAAAAAGAACGGCGGGCTTTAGCCCCTGCGGAGATAGCGACCATGAGTATTCAGCGCATTGATACAGAGCGTTGCATTGGCTGCGGGACGTGCGTCGAAAGCTGCCCGATGGATGTAATCAGGATGGACGACAAGAAAGAAAAGGCCGTGATCAAGTATCCGGAGGATTGCCAGATGTGCCGGCTATGTGAGATCGACTGCCCGGCAAAGGCGATCTATATCGCGCCGGAGAAACTGGTTCCTTATCTTACGAGCTGGGGATGAGCAAATTTAACCTATGATTAGTGGCTGTGCTGAGTCATGAACCGGAGCTCGTTAAAAGCAACTGCAGATCCTTCGACTCCTCCCCTTCGCGCTGCTCAGGGTCGTCGCTCAGGATGACAGCGACATATTCAGGATGACAGCGACAATTCAGGATGACAGCGACATACTAAGGCTCACAGCAGCCGTTTCTGGCGGCTGGGAAGCCGCCAGTACAGCCGGCTAGGAAGCCGGCGGTACAACCCCACTTCCTGATCTCTGATCCCTGATCCCTGGCCGCTGATAACCGATAACTAATAACTGACCACTGACCACTGATAACTGATCACTGATAACTGATAACTGACAACTGTGAACTGACAACTGTCTTACGCCGTCGCCCTCTGCTGCTCGTGATGCGCCCAGCCGCACGCTCACGATCTTTGACACGCCCGGATCCTGCATGGTCACGCCGTAAATCATTCCGGCGGCCTGCATCATGCGCTTGGAGTGCGTCACCAGCAGGAACTGCGTCTCGCCGCCGAGCGTGCGCAGCAGGTCGGCAAAGCGGCCGACGTTGGTCTCGTCCAGCGCCGCGTCTACCTCGTCGAGCGCGCAGAAGGGGCTGGGCTTGTACTGGAAGATGCCCATCAGCAGGGCAAGCGCGGTGAGCGATTTTTCGCCGCCCGAGAGCAGCAGGACGTTCTGCAGCTTTTTGCCCGGCGGCGAAGCCACAATCTCCAGTCCGCTCTCTTCCTGGTTTTCAATGTCGATGAGGCGCAGGAAGGCCTGGCCACCGTGGAAGAGCCGGGAGAAGGTCTGGCCGAAGTTCTCGTTGATGCGTGCGAAGGCCTCTTCGAATTTCGTGCGCGATATGCGCTCGATCTCGCGGATCGTCTCCTGCGTATTTTCTATAGATTCGATCAGATCGCGGCGCTGCGCATCGAGGAAGCTGTGGCGCTCGGCCGTCTCTTTGTACTCGTCGAGAGCCATCATGTTCACCGGGCCCATTTGCTCCAGCCGCTCGCGCAACCCGCGGCAGGTCTCCTCTTCGGCGGCCAGCGCTTCGCCTTCCAGGCGGCCGATTTCGGCGTCGGCGCGCAGTACCTGCGCCTCCACGTTGACTTCTGCCAGGCAGCTTGCTTCAAGGTGCTCCAGGTCGGAGCGCAGCTTGGCCAGTTCGCTGGCCCGCTCGGCGCGCTGGTCGCGCACCTCATCAAGGGCGGCGCGTCCGCTTTTCAGCGCTGTCTCCAGTTCGGCCAACTGCTGCCGAATGCTGCGCGCCTCCTGAATGGCAGCCTGCGCCCGTTCCAGCGCCTCGGTGCGCGCTTCGGTCAGTTGCTTCTCGCGTTCCACCAGTTGAGCGTTTTCAGCGATGCGCAGTTCGCGCTCTTTTTGGGCTGCGGCGCTTTGCTGCTCGATGGCCAGCACGCGGCGCTCGAGGTCGGCGTGCAGGCGGTCGATGCGCTGGAAGGCGGTTTCCGCGCCGCGGCGGCGCTCTTCCAGGCTCGCCAGCTCGGCTGTCAACTGCGCAGCGTCCTGCTGCAGCGTTTCGCGCTTGCTGCGCTGCTCCACGAGCTGCGTTTGCTGCGTATCGAGGCCCGCCTCGGACTTCTCGCGCTCGGCTTCCAGCCGGACAGCCTCCTCGCGCTTCTCCGCGATGGCCCGCCGCTTCTCCTCGCATGCAACCTTGTTGCGGGCGGCCTGGGCTGTCCAGTCTTCAAGGCGAAGCGCCACGCGCCGGGTCTCCGATTCCGTCTGCCGCAGCAGCGCGCCCAGGTTTGCAACCTCAGATTCGAACCCGCGGCGCTCTTCACCGCGAGCTTCCAGTTGCGTGGTCAGCTCCTCAATTGCCGTTGTCAGCTCCGCGGCGGCCTTCTCCGCCGCGCTCAGTTCGGTTTCGAGTCCGGCCAATTTGCCTTCTGCGGTGCGCAGCTCGCGCTTCAGCGCCAGCGGGCCCTCGCTGGCGGGCCTGCCGCCGGTCAGCGTCGCGTTGTGGAAGCACTCGCCTTCCTGCGTAAGGAACCACGCGTACGGATAGCGCGGAGCCAGCCTCGCCGCGTCCATGGAGCCTTCCACCAGATAGCCGTACCTGATCTTCGGCAGGATCGATTCAAGTGACGTGGCAAATCCGTTCAGCACCCGGATGGCGTCGCGCAAGGGCGTAACGCCCGGCTCGCTGACCGGCGTCAATCCACTCTCAAAGAGCTCACCCTGCAGATCGGAGTGAATGAGGAAGGTGGCGCGCCCATCCACGCCCGACTTGAGCAGCCTCACGCCTTCCTCCGCCGCGCCCCAGGTTTCCACCACCACGTAATTCAGCTCTTCGCGGAGAAACTCGTCCACCACGCCCTCGTACTCGCCGCTGACTTCAAGAAAATCGGCGAGGGTGCCGACAGGCGCAATTTCCTGTCCCAGCGATCCGGGCTTCAGCAGCCGGCGCACGGTGTCGGTGGAGTAGCTGTGATTGCGGATGAGCGATTCCAGCGAGTCGCGGCGGCCTTGAACGCCTGCCAGCTCGCCGCGCAGCTCGTTGATTCGCGCTCGCCCCGCGGTCTCGCTTGCGCGCCGGCTCTGGAGAGCTTCGCGCAGAGCCGCGATCTCGGCTTCCAGGCGCTTCAGTTCGGCCGCCGCGGAATCGTACCGTTCGCGGCTGCGGCTGTTCTCGCCGCTCAGCTTTTCCTCTTCGCTTCGGCCCTGGGCAATCTCGCTTTCCAGCCGCACCGCCTCGCGTTCAAGTGCAGCCAAACTCTCTTCGGCCTGCGCAATCGTATTGCGCGCGTTGCCCGACTGTGTAAGCAGGTGCATGGCCTGGCGGCGGGCGGCCTCAAGATTGCGCTCGGCGTCGAAGACCTCCGCGGCCGCGGTGCGCGCTTCGCGCTGCCGGGCTTCAACCTTCAGCCGGAACTCGCGAGCCTCGCCGGCCGCTGAGTCGAGGAAAGCCTTCTGCTGAGTGCGCTCCTCGGCCACCGCGCTCAACTGCGTGCGTGTCTGTTCCAGTTCGGCAACAGAAACGGTGATGCGCGTCTCCAGCTCCGCGATGCGTTCTGTATTGCTGTGTTCCCGGGCCGTGGCGCGCTCCAGCTCCACCGCCGCCTGGCTGGCCCGTTCCTGCGCTTCCTGGCCTTCGCCGTCCAGCTCGTAGCCGCGCTCAGTCAGCGTGTGCTGGCTGGCCTCCTGCGCGGCAATCTCGCCCGCCGACGCCTGGATGCGCTCGCTGAACGCTCGAATCTCCGCATCGAGACGGGCCTGTTCGGCGTCCATCACGGCCATGCGGCTGGCCAGCACCACGCGCAACCGCCCACGCAACTCCTCTCGCACAGCGGCAAATCGTTCGGCCTTCGACGCCTGCCGCTTGAGCGAGTTCATCTGGCGCGTCACTTCTTCAAAAATGTCGTTGACGCGCGCCAGGTTCTGTTTGGCGCTCTCCAGGCGCAGCTCCGCCAGGCGCTTCCTGGTCTTGAAGCGGGTAATGCCGGCTGCCTCCTCGATGATGGAGCGCCGCTCCAGGGGCTTCGAGCTGAGCATCTGGCCGATGCGCTCCTGCCCGATGATGGCGTAACTCTCCGGCCCCAGGCCCGTGCCCATGAAGATGTCTTGAATGTCGCGCAGGCGGCAAAGCTTGCCGTTCAGCAGGTACTCGCTCTCGCCGGTGCGGAACAGCCGCCGCGTGACGACGATTTCGCCCTTCTGCGGCTTCCGCTGAAACTTGCGGCGGCGAATCTTGAGCACGACAGCTTGCGGCCCTTCGGCCGCGGCTGCTTCCGTTTCCGCAACTGCGTTTACGTCGCCTTCCTCGGCGATCGTCTGTCCGGGCTGCTCGCTTGCGATGATCTCCTCGGCCTCGGCCGCACGGCCGCGGCGGAGCTCATCCTCGTCCCAATCCTCGGGGCCGTCGTGCTCCAGCGCGATCTCTGGCTCGACGGCAATGGGCCCTTCGTAAACCTCAGGATCGACCAGGGTCAGCGTGACCTCGGCCATTCCCAGAGGCTTGCGGTCGCGCGTACCCGCAAAAATCACGTCCTGCATGTTCGCGCCGCGCAAACTCTTGGCGCTCTGCTCGCCCAGCACCCAGCTGATCCCGTCGAAGATATTCGATTTTCCGCACCCGTTCGGCCCCACCACGGCGGCAATGCCCGTGCCCGGCAGAGCTAACTCCGTGCGGTCACAGAAGCTCTTGAAGCCGAGGATATGAATCTTCTTTAGTTTCAGCATCTTCTCTCCGTGCCGGTCGTACGCGATAAAACGAAAACTTATAAAAAGCGAATGTCATCCTGAGCGGAGTCCGCCGCGGCGGACGAAGCGAAGGATCCGCAGTTGCCTCTCAACGAACGCTGGGCGCCACGCAGGCGGTACACCACACCTTTTCGGGGAAGGGAATTCACCCGTCCCGATTCTGACTCTACGGAGCGCTGGCCCCAGGGTCAACGGAGGGAAAACCGGATTTTGTGGATAAGGGGGGCACAATTTTTCATTTGATCAGAAGCAAGGAGTATTATATTAGAGTATAATCTAAATTATATTGGGGTATAATTGCTGCTGGAGCTTTCCATGCTAACCACAAAACTGCGCCGGGTCGGTGGATCGGTCATGATGGTGGTGCCGCCCGCCATTCTGGAGTTGATGCGGCTGAAGGCGAACGAGACAGTAGCTCTGGCAGTCGAAGGGGAGCGGCTGATCGTGGAGTCGCCCAAAAGACCACGCTATTTGCTTTCCGAGTTGCTGGCGCAATGCGATGCGAAGGCGCCCATCTCAGATGAAGATCGCGCCTGGCTCGATTCGCCGCCCGCTGGTCGTGAGCTTCTATGAAGCGTGGGCAAATTTGGCTGGTCTCGCTCGACCCCACATCCGGTCACGAACAGCAGGGGATGAGGCCGGTATTGATCGTATCGCCCGACGAATTTAATGCCGTGGTCGGAGTGCCGGTAGTTGTGCCGATTACGGGTGGCGGCGCCTTTGCGCGCAACCGCGGCTTCGCTGTTTCGCTCTCCGGGGCCGGTACGACCACAACCGGCATCATTCGGTGCGATCAACTGCGCTCCCTCGACCTTAAGGCGAGAAATGGGCGCTTGCTGGAGTGTGTTCCCGAGAGCGTGATGGACGAAGTTCTGGCGAGACTCGCGCCCATTCTTGCGTAATCAATCCGAACCGGCGTTGAGTTGGGCCGGAAGCGGCGCGCCTTGAAGAGTCACAAATCGCTCCGGCGCGTAACAGGCGTTTCTAAGCCTTGCCAGATCGGCCTGCATCTCGCGGTCGTCCCTGAAAGAGGTCAAAACCGCGTCGAAAATGGCCGCTGCTCCCGCATCGGCGGGCCTGTGGATGCGGTAGTGCATCCATTTTCCCTGGCGGCGGTTGCTGACGATGCCGGCCCGGCGAAGATAGGCAAGATGGCGCGAAATCTTCGGCTGACTTTGTCCGAGAACCTCAACCAGATAGCAGACGCAAAGCTCCCTGCCGGCGATCAGATTCAGTAGCCGCAGGCGGGTGCGATCGGCCAGAGCGGTAAAGAGCCGGACCAGAGCGGTCGATTGAATGAGCGAAGATTTCGGCGCGCGTCCCATACACCGTAATATACGCCTTGACAGATATATGTTCAGAGGATATATTTGCGTTAGCGTATATGAGGACGCCCAGCATGAGTTCTGCCGGACAGGTGAAAGAGCAAGTAAAACAGAAGTACGGCGCCGCCGCCCGCGCCGTGGCCCAGCAGGGAAGCGTGCAGGCCTGTAGCGATCCCGGCCTGCGCTGCTGCGACCCGATCACCACGAATCTCTACAGCATCGGGGAGAAGAGCCTGATCCCCGAAAAGGCTGTGCAGGCCTCGCTCGGCTGCGGCAACCCGACCGCGCTGATCGATCTTCGGCCCGGAGAGGTCGTGCTCGATCTCGGCTCCGGCGGCGGAATCGACGTCCTTCTCTCGGCCCGGCGCGTTGGCCCGGAGGGCAAAGCTTACGGCCTGGACATGACCGATGAAATGCTGGCGCTGGCGCGCGAAAACCAGCGCCAGGCAGGAGTGACCAATGTCGAGTTTCTCAAGGGCGAGATGGAGAACATCCCCTTGCCGGATCATTCCGTCGACGTCGTGATTTCGAACTGCGTCATCAACCTTTCGGCCGACAAAGACCGCGTTCTAAGCGAGACCTTTCGCGTGCTCAAGCCCGGCGGCCGGTTCGCGGTCTCCGACGTGGTGGTGAGGGGGGATGTGCCCGAGGCTGTACGCAAAAGCATGTTGCTCTGGGTTGGCTGCATTGCCGGAGCCCTGGAAGAGAACGACTATCTGGCAAAGCTGAAGCGGGCGGGCTTCGCCGATGTTTCCATTGAGCCAACCCGCGAATACAACGTGGAGGATGCCCGCCAATTCCTGACCGAGGCCGGCGTTGACGTAGACGCAATCGCTCCCCAGGTAAACAACAAGTTCTTCAGCGCCTTCATCCGCGCGAAAAAGCCCAAAGCCGCCTGCTGCCAACCCGGTTGCTGCACGTCCGCCGCGGCGGGAGCAAAGGAATAAAGATCATGGCCGATCATTACAACGTGCTGTTCCTCTGCACCGGCAACTCGGCGCGCTCCATCATGGCTGAAGCCATCCTGAACCACAAAGGCAAGGGCAGGTTCACAGCCTATAGCGCAGGTAGCTATCCCACCGGACAGCCGCGCCCCGAGGCGCTTCAGCAGATCGAATCGGCCGGACTTTCAGCGGCTGGCCTGCGCAGCAAGTCGTGGGATGAGTTCGCCGTGCCGGACGCTCCGAAGCTCGACTTCGTTTTCACCGTGTGCGACAACGCCGCCAAAGAGCAGTGTCCCTTCTGGCCCGGCCAGCCGATGACGGCGCACTGGGGCGTCGCTGATCCAGCAGCGGTCAAGGGAACTCCGGAAGAAATTGCTCGCGCATTTCGCGATGCCTTCACGATTCTCGACCGCAGAATCGGGCTGTTTCTTTCGCTGCCCCTTGCGACGCTTGAGGAGATGGCCATCAAGCGCGAACTCGACAAGATAGGCCGCATGTAGGAGGCAGTGTTGAAGAAGAGCCGGTTGTCTTTTCTGGATCGCTATCTGACAGGGTGGATTTTCGCCGCCATGGCGTTCGGCGTGGCGCTTGGCTGGCTTGCGCCGGGAGTAGTCCCTTTCCTGAATCGCTTCAGCGTCGGCACGACCTCGATCCCGATCGCGGCGGGCCTGATCCTGATGATGTACCCACCCTTCACGCGTGTTCGCTACGAGGAACTGCACAAGGTCTTCCGCGACAAACGCATACTGGGCCTTTCGCTCGTTCAGAACTGGCTCATCGGGCCGGTGCTGATGTTCGTACTTGCCATCGTATTTCTGCGCTCCTATCCCGAGTACATGGCCGGGGTCATCCTGATCGGCCTCGCACGCTGCATCGCCATGGTGATCGTATGGAACGAACTGGCGAAGGGCGATACGCAATACGCAGCCGGTCTGGTGGCCTTCAATTCGCTTTTCCAGGTCTTCTTCTATTCGATCTATTCCTGGGTCTTCATCACCGTGCTGCCCAGGTGGTTTGGCCTTCGCGGGTCGGTAGTCGACATCTCTATCGGTGAGATTGCACGGAGCGTTTTCATTTATCTGGGCATTCCATTTCTCGCAGGCTTTCTCACTCGTACGGTGCTGGTGCGTTCCAAAGGCCTCGACTGGTACAACCGGCACTTCGTTCCCACTGTTGCTCCGCTCACGCTCGTGGCGCTTCTGTTCACCATTGTGGTGATGTTCTCTCTCAAGGGGAGCTACATCGTCAGCCTGCCGCTGGATGTCCTTCGAATCGCCTTGCCGCTGCTTGTCTACTTCGTCGTGATGTTTCTTGTCTCGTTCTATATGGGGAAGAAGCTTGGCGCAGATTACTCAAAGACAGCAACACTCTCCTTCACCGCCGCCTCGAACAACTTTGAGCTGGCGATCGCTGTGGCCGTATCGGTGTTTGGCATCAACTCCGGCGCAGCTTTCGCGGCGGTGATCGGCCCTCTGGTTGAGGTGCCCGTGATGATTGCGCTCGTGAACCTCGCGCTCGACTTTCAACGCCGATACTTCACGAGTCCGGAATCCGCGGCGCCCCGGCTCACACCCGCCACAGGTCCGCGCGCCAGCTCTTGATCCGCTCCTTGATCTGCTTGCGGTTCAGCTTGTGCTCCAGAGCCTGTTTAGCCAGTTCCACAACCTCATCGTCGGCGGCAAAGCGCAGGCCGATGAGCTGGTCCTCGCTGAGCCTGGAAAGCTGGGTGTGCCACTCGGCAGGCGCCAGCTCCTGCAAGCGCAGCCGCTCCTCAAGCCGGATCACGCGGTCCTGCACCTTGAGCGGATACATGCGCACTTTGAAGAAGAGAATGAACAGCGCTACGGAGAGGACAACCAGCCACGCGGAGTAGAAGTGGAAGTGGTGCACCAGGTGGACGATGGAGACGATCAGATTGACGACCAGAACGGTGAAGAGAACGACATGGTAGGGAGGGTCAAAGCGGGCGTGGTTCTTCAAATTCTGCAATTCGGATTTGCTCATGAGGCTCCTCGATGGCACCAGTGCCGGAGCGGGTTGAGGTAGCTGGGCGTGGAAGCCGCGCCCGAGGTCCCGGCCGGCGGCCCGGTGCGGACATCCTGGGTGGGATTCTCGGCTGCCGCAAGCGGTTCTGTCAATGGGAGTTTCACCAGGATTTGCCGGAGGCCGAATCAAGGCCTCCGGGGGTAAGCATGAGGAAAATTCAGACTTGACGAGCGCGCAGTTTTGGCTACGATATTGTGCATGGGATTTCCGATTCGGACATGCGTCATTTGCGGAGAAGAGTTCGAGCTGAGGCCGAACAAGCCCGGCTTTGCCAACCGCTGCCCGAGCTGTACCGAAGATGAGGCCTCCGGCCCGGCAGAGCAGCAGCCGCAGGATGGGGTCGAGCTCCTGGTGAAACGGGAGATCGACGCGGCGCGGCGAAAGGCGATCCGGGATCTGCTGTACACGAAGGACTCCTGATGTTCCAATCACGCGGATGTAGCGCCGGCCTCCTGGCCGGCCGTCCGGCGGGCATCCTTGCCCGCCGGCGAGTTTCCATCACGCCGAAAGCGCCCGATTCACCGCGCTGATGATGGCGTTCAGCGAAGCGCTGACAATGTTGCCGTGCATCCCGGCGCCGATGAAGCGGTGAGCGGCCGAAAAGCTGGCAGCCCCCGCCTCTGCCGCCGCTTCGACGTGCGCCTCCACAAAGCAGATGGCCGTAGCGCCTGGCGCCTTCGCCAATGGCGTGCTCTTCGTAGTCGGCGATGCGCACCCTGATTCCAAACTCGCGCTGGAAGCCGTCGATAAAAGCCTCGATGGGGCCGTTGCCCGTTCCCTCGACAATGTGGTCCACGCCATCCTTTGATACGGTCGCCGCCATGCGCACCATCTCCTGGCTGGAATCGTCTTGATGGCCGCGAAGCAGGAAGGGCGTGCGCCGGTCGAGGTACTCCTGCTCGAACGCCTTCCAGATCTGCTCCGAGGTCACCTCTCCGCCACTCGCGTCGCTGATTTGCTGTACCACGCGGCTGAACTCGATCTGCAGGCGGCGGGGCAGGCGGATGCCGTAATCGCGCTCCAGCAGAAACGCGACGCCGCCCTTGCCCGACTGGCTGTTGACGCGAATGACGGCCTCGTAGGTTCGCCCCAGGTCCCGGGGATCGATCGGCAGATAGGGAATCTGCCACAGCCCGCCGGCCGGCTGCGCCGCGAATCCCTTCTTGATCGCGTCCTGGTGCGACCCGGAAAAGGCCGTAAAGACCATCTGCCCCGCGTAGGGATGCCGTTCGTGCACAGGCATCCGGTTGCAGAATTCCACGCACTCAATCACGTCGTCGATCGTGGAAAAGTCCAGCCCCGGCTCGATGCCCTGCGTGTAGAGGTTCAGCGCCAGGGTCACGATGTCCACATTGCCCGTGCGCTCGCCGTTGCCGAACAGCGTCCCCTCCACGCGGTCGGCTCCGGCCATCAGCGCCAACTCGGCCGCGGCCACCGCCGTCCCCCGGTCGTTGTGGGGATGAACGCTCAGCACCACCGAATCGCGATTCGAAAGATTGCGGTCGAACCACTCGATTTGGTCGGCGTAGATGTTGGGCGTGTAGAGCTCGACCGTGGCGGGCAGGTTGAGGATCGCCTTATGCGAGGGCGTCGGCTGCCACAGTTCCAGCACCGCTTCTGAGACCTCGAGAGCATAATCCATCTCCGTGCCGGTGAAGCTCTCCGGCGAGTACTCGAAGATCCAGTCCGTTCCGGGATAGCGCCGCGCGGTCTCCGCCACCAGCCGCGCCCCGTTGACGGCCAGCTGCCGAATCTCCTGCCTGCCCATTCCGAAGACCACCCGCCGTTGCAGGGTCGAGGTCGAGTTGTAGACGTGCACAATCGCCCGGTGAATGCCGGCGATCGCCTCGAAGGTGCGGTCCATCAGGTCCTCGCGCGCCTGCACCAGCACCTGAACGGTCACATCGGCCGGGATGCGCCCGCCCTCAATGAGTTCGCGGCAGAAATCGTAGTCTGTCTGCGATGCCGCTGGAAAACCGACCTCGATCTCCTTGAATCCGCGCCCCACCAGCAGCTCGAACATGCGCAGCTTGCGATCCGTGTCCATCGGCTCAATCAGCGCCTGGTTCCCGTCGCGCAGATCCACGCTGCACCACACAGGAGCCTTTTCGATCGACCGCGAAGGCCACCTCCGGTCCTCCAGACGAAAGTTGGAAACTGGCTGGTACTTGGTGCTCGGATCGCTCAGCATATTCTTCTTCTCCTAATCCCTGATCCCTGACCTCTGATCCCTGCCGGGTGCCCCAGGTCCCTCGTCCGCCGCGGCGGAGGGACCTGGGAAAGCACCATCCCTGCGCGAGTGAGCGGGTGCCCCACCCTCGCGACGCCTTTGTTCTTGTCGCTAGGGTGGGAATGTACGACGACAAATTTATGACCAAAAATACAGCCCCCGTGCCCCATCCTTTCCGCGCTTTTTGCGGAAAGGGTGGGAAAGCACACCGCAAACCTCATGCCAAAAACAACGAAAGCCGCCTGCGGTCTCCCCCGCTGGCGGCCTCTCAAAATCTCTTCGAGTCAGCCTCAGCCGGGGAGCCCCAGAAGGCTCGGCAACAGCAGGCTAAGGCCGAGCGAGGCCACTGCCCGTGGAATCGACGGGATGCCGGCCAACTCGACTGTACGCCGCTGAGACTGCATCGTTAAGCCCACTATAAAACGGCGCATCGGAGTGCCGCAAGAGCAGAGGTTTAATCACGATGAAGTAATCGCACAATGCAGCGGCCAATCTCTGAAGAATTCTCTTGCCTTGCGCGTTGCTGGCAGGGTAAAACATTCTCGTCTTCGGACACAGGTCCCCACACCGCGCTCGCCCCCAGGCTCCCCCGAGGACATTGAAAGCATTTTCGGAATTACTAACCGCAGGAAACCCAAAACCCAAGGCCACCCGAGCAAGAAGAATGGAGAAGCCCTATGCGCAAATTCATTTGGACTGTGACGATGAGCGTCTTCCTGGGCGCGATATCTTTGACCAGCAAGGCCGCGACCCCGACCTTCACCCACCTCTACGTCTTCGGCGACAGTTACTGCGATGTTGGCAATGATTTCATCGCGACCGGCGGCGCCGAACCCGCTGCCCCCTACTATGCCGGCCGTTTTTCCAACGGTCCCATCTGGGTCGACCACGTTTCTGGATTTCTGGGCCTTGGCGCCCTCAAACCGTACCTGGCGGGCGGAACGGACTTCGCATTTGGCGGTGCTGAGGTTACTTCCCCGGTTTTCACCCCGTTTGGCACGATTCCCAGCGTACCCCAGCAGGTCGCGCTCTATCTCCAGGCCACCGGAGGAAAAGCCGATCCCAACGGACTCTACATCATCGAAGGAGGCGGCAATGACATTCTCAACGCCGTCTCCGTCTCACCCCAGCAGTTGGGATTCGAAATCGCGCTTGGAATCTCAGAAAGCGAGCTATTGCTCCGCCAGGCCGGCGCCCGCTACTTCCTCATTCCCAATTTGTTCAACGTCGGTCTGCTTCCGGCTGCTACCGGCAATACCGCGTTCGCAACAGCGGCCACAAATGCAACCAATCAATCGCTCAATAATCTGCTGGCTTTGGAAGGCCTCCTCCAGGGCATTCGCATCGTGCGCCTCGATGTATTCAGCATGGAAAGCGCGGTGGGTACCGACCCGACGCACTTCGGATTTACCAACCTCACTTCGGCGTGCACGAGCCTTCCTTCGGTCATCAACCCTGCTCCGGCCGTTTGCCCCGACCCGGACCACACTTTCTTTTGGGACATAGAACACCCGACCGAATTTGGCCACGCCTTCTTTGCCGTCGTCGTGGAAAACACGCTGGCAACGCGAGTATGGTGAAAGCCGGTGGCTCGGCCCCGTGACAACGTTCCACAACAGAACGAGGAGCCCGGGTCTGGTCCGCCGTGCCCCATCCTTTCCGCGCCCTTTGCGGAGAGGGTGGGAACGCACGATGCCCCTATTCCCTAGTCCCTCGTCCCTGATCCCTGATCCCGTAAAATGGACTCATGAGCAACGATTCCCGGCCCACGGCGCCCGTCGTGGGTTTTGTTTCGCTCGGCTGCCCGAAGAACCTCGTCGATTCCGAGGTGATGATGGGCCTCGTCGACCGGGCCGGAGCGAAACTGACCTCGCGGCCGGAAGAGGCCGACGTCCTGGTCGTCAACACGTGCAGCTTTATCGACGCCGCCAAGCAGGAATCCGTGGACGCGATCCTGGAAATGGCCCGGCTCAAGAGCGAGGGCCGCGCGCGCAAGCTCATCGTGGCCGGCTGCCTCGTCGAGCGCTACGGCTACGAGATTCGCCGACAGATTCCCGAGGTGGACGCGGTGGTCGGAACCGGGGACCTGGAGTCGATTCTGGAAGCGGCGGGAATTGACGCGCCGGAAACTCCCTCGCCGTTTACGATTCTTACGAGCCCGGCCGCTCAGAGGCGCGCCGGGCGCGAGGCCGAGGCCGGCAGCCACAATGCGACGAGCGAAGAAAGGCCCAAACCAGCCGGCCGTGCCGAGGGTGAGCTACGGGAGCGGCAGGGACGTTTCCGCCGCGACGGCTGGGAGGGCGCGGCGCGTCCGCTGCCCACCTATCTTTACGATGAACAGACGCCGCGCGTGCTCTCGACCCCGAAGGCTTCCGCCTACATCAAAATCGCCGAGGGCTGCGACCACCCGTGCAGCTTCTGCGTCATCCCCAACCTGCGCGGCAAGTTCCGCTCGCGGCGCTTTGAGAGCGTAATCGCCGAGGCCGAGGCGCTGGTCGCAAAGGGCGTCCGCGAGATCACGCTCATCGGGCAGGACACGACCTGCTACGGCGAGGACCTGGGCCTGAAGGACGGCCTGGCGGCACTGCTCGACCGGCTGGCGGGGATCGACGAGTTGCGCTGGCTGCGTTTCCTTTATGCCTATCCGAACCGGATTACGGGCCGCCTGCTCGAGACCATGGCGCGCCACGAGAAAATCTGCCGCTATCTTGACCTGCCGCTGCAGCACGCCTCTCCCGAGGTCCTCAAGCGCATGAAGCGCGGAGGCGGAGCGGAGATTTTTCTGAAGACGCTTGAGAAGGTGCGGGCAGCGGTGCCGGGCATCGCTCTGCGGACGAGCTTCATTGCCGGCTTCCCGGGCGAGTCGCTTCGCGATTTTGAGCTTTTGGAAGAGTTCATCGCTGAAGCGAAGTTCGACTGGCTCGGCGTCTTCGGCTATTCGGATGAGGAGGGCTCGGCCGCGCACGGGCTCGACGGCAAGGTTCCCAAGCGCACCATCGAGGCGCGGCGGCGCCGGCTGATGAAGCTGCAGCAGGGAATCTCACGGCGGGCAAAGCAGCAATGGCTCGGAAGGGAAGTGCTCGTTCTGGCCGAAGGCGAAAGCGAGGAGACTCCGCTGCTCTGGGAGGGCCGCACCCAGTTTCACGCGCCCGAGATCGACGGCAAGCTCTACATCAACGACTTTGGCGAGCGCGAGCAGTTGGAGGCCGGCCGCTTCTACCAGGCGCAGATCACCGAGGCCCACGATTACGACCTGGTGGCGCGGATTGTGGCGGGGCCGGTGTAGGGCGGGGCGGGCAACTGTTCCAGGAAGGGTTTCCGATTTTTCAACCTCAACGAAGGCAGCAAGCGGGTCCAGGAGAAGCGCTGCCAATGATCGAGCTCATCTTGCCGCCCGGCTCATTGAGAATTAGAGTTGCAATATGGTCAAGCCTACAAGAGTCAGCTTTGGTGGAACAGCGGGAATCGTGACGAGCATGGCGCTGCTCGTTGGTCTTCACGCTTCAAACGCTGGAAGAGCCGCTGTTGTGGGAGCACTGCTTGTTGTTGCGGTTGCCGATAACCTTTCAGACTCTCTGAGTGTCCAAATGTATCAGGAATCGGAGCGCCTCGAAAGGCGTGAAGTGATTCTTGGAACTCTGAGTAATTTTGCAACACGATTTCTTATATGCCTCACGTTCGTGGCGATCGTTTCACTCTTCTGGAAGCACGCTGTCGCCATCGGGATCGCCTGGGGCATGGTGCTGCTTGCAGGCATGAGCTCTCTCGTCGCCCGAGGGCGAAAGGGCAGAGTCATCACCGCTATAGCGAAGCACATTGGTATTGCAGTACTCGTTATTCTCGTTAGCGAGGGGATCGGGCATTGGATTTCAGTGCACGTCACTTAAGCCGAGATTTGCAGGCGGGTTGACTGCCGGTGCGGGAGTAGGGATGGCAACACGAAAAAAGAAAGCCAGGGTGCTGCGCTGCCCCACTTGCAGAGCGCTGGTGCGAATCGGAGACGAAGACTTTCCCTTCTGCAGCGACCGCTGCCGCAAGATCGATCTCGGCAAGTGGGCCATGGGAGTGTACAAAATCAGCTCGCCTGTGCTCGACCCCGAGGTGCTTGAAGACCTCGGCGGGGCAGGAGGGCCACGCGGCGGTTGGGGACGAGGCGGGGGCCGAGATGCAAACTGAGAACTCGATGCAAACTGAGACGGCGAAAACCTCGGCAGCCGCCTGCAAAACCCGATGGGCTCTCGCGGTAGGCACGTTTTTCGGAGCCGGCCTGTTGAGGCCGGGCCCCGGAACGTGGGGATCGGCTGCGGCGCTGGCACTGTGGGCCGCTTACGCAGGCTCTGTGCATCCCGGCCCGGCTGGACTCGCCGGCGCGCTGGGCGTGGGCATCGTGCTCGCAATCGCCTTCGGAGTCCCCGCCGGAACCATTGTCGCGCGCGAAAGCGGCGTCGAAGATCCGCAAATTGTGGTAATCGACGAGGTGGCAGGGCAGTGGATTGCGCTTCTCTTCTGCCCCGCCGACTGGAGGCACGGGCTGACGGCCTTCGTACTTTTTCGTCTATTCGATATGACGAAGCCTTTCCCGATCCGCCGTCTGGAACGGCTTCCGGGCGGCTGGGGGATCGTGTTCGACGATGTGGCCGCGGGCTTGTATGCTTTGGCTGTAGCGTCATTGCTGCGAATCTGGTTCTAAGAAGATGGCAAAAACAACGGCACAATCCGGTGGGGAAAAGATTTCGGCGCCTCAGATCGACGGCGTTGCGCCGTTGGCGGCGATGCCTCTGGGAGAAGTGGAACTGACGGGGGCAAACCTGGGCCCAAATGGAGCGGGGCCGCCCGAAGTTCTGGTTGACGGTGAACCGGCGCGGATTCTGATGAGCCGGCCCACGCGGCTGGCCTTCGCCGTGCCCGAGCGAGCGGCGGCGGGGCTCGTAAAGGTGAGCAACGCGGGCGGTGTGTCGGAAGTCGTGCCACTCAGGCTTGCGCGTCAGCTCACCGACGGTCTCCACGCCGTCACCAGCCCGGCCATCAGCAAGTCGGGAATGATTTACACAACAATTTCGGGCCCCCGCGGCAAGGAAACGCCGGTTTCCGTGGTGCGCATCAGTCCCGACGGGCGCGGAACCCCCTTCGTCACCGGCCTGCTGAATGCAACGGGGCTGGCCTTCGCGCCCAGCGGCGACCTGATGGTCACCTCCCGGGCCGAGGGTAATGTTTACCGCGTTGACTCCGCCGGCCAATTTGCGGTCTACATCGAAGGAATGGGCGTGGCCACGGGCATCGCTTTCGACGCCCAGGGCAACATGTTTGTGGGCGACCGCAGCGGTACCATCTTCAAGATCAACGACGAGAAACAGATCTTCGTGCACGCCACGCTGGAGCCCTCTATATCGGCTTATCACCTGGCGATGAACGCCGAGGGAACGCTCTTCGTCACCGGGCCCACGCTGGGGTCGAATGAGCCTGTCTGGGCCATCGATGCCAAGGGAGAGACGAAGACATGGTTCCGCGGGCTGGGCCGCCCCCAGGGCCTGGCGCTCAGCAAAGAAGGAGACGTCTACGTGGCGGCCTGCCTGGGCGGACGCCACGGCATCGTGCGCATTGCTGTGGACGGCAAGGCCACGTTGGTACTGGCCGGAAGCAACCTGGTTGGCATCGCGTTTTCGCCGCTCGGTTCGGCCATTCTGTCCACCAGCGACGCGGTCTTCGAAGTAGACCTGGGCGTCGAAGGGCTCACTCTGTTCTGACGGCTGCTCAGTGTCGATTCTGGCGAATTACGAATGGGTGCCCTACCCTCGCCGCGCTTTCGATTTTTGCGGCTAGGGTGGGGAGCCTCAGACCGGCACAGAGCGGATTCGAAAGAGGTTTTGTATCAGGGCACGGCTTTAGCCGGGCCGAAAACGGCTGCAAAGGAACAAGCGGGGGCTTTAGCCCCTGCCATACCGAACCGATCCTGAGGGCCGGATCGAAATCCACCAAAGAGAGACAAAGAACGGTCCCGATGAAAGCCGAGATTATTGCAATCGGATCGGAGATGCTCACGCCCTACCGGCAGGACTCGAACTCCCTGCGCCTGACCGAAAAACTGAACCTGATCGGCGTCACGGTAGCCTTCAAAACCATCGTCGGCGACCGCAAAAAGGATCTCGTAAGCGCCATCAAAACAGCTTTGGGCCGCATCGATGTTCTGGTGCTGATGGGCGGCCTTGGCCCCACGGAAGACGACCTCACCCGCGAAGCCCTGGCCGAGGCGCTCTCGCTCGAGATGCGCCGCGACGCCCAGCACGTGGCCGCCCTGCACGCCCGCGCCGCTACCTGGCGCGTCCCCATGCCCGCCAACAACCTCAAGCAGGCCGATGTGCTCGAAGGCGCAACGCTGCTTCCCAATCCGCTGGGCAGCGCACCCGGCCAATGGCTTGACACGGACTATGACGGCTACCGCAAGCTGGTGATGCTTGTGCCCGGGCCTCCGCACGAGTGCCTGTCTCTATTTGAAGCGGAGTGCCTGCCTCGCCTCAAGGCGATCGCGCCCCAGCGCCATCTGGCCCGCCGCACGCTCAAGGCTGCCATGATTCCCGAGTCGCAGGCCGACAAGCTCATCGCGCCCATCTACTCCGAGTACAACGACGTCGAAACCACCATCCTCGCGCACGCGGGCGACATCCAACTCACCCTCGAGTGCGCCAAGCCCGCGGCTGCCGAGGCAACCGAGCGCGTCAACGAGCTGGCCGGCCGCATTGAGGAGGCTCTCGAGGACTGGCTCTACTCCTCGCAGGGCGAGTCGCTCGAGCAGATCGTGCTCTACTATCTAGAACTGCGCCAGTCCACGCTGGCCGTGGCCGAAAGCTGCACCGGCGGCCTCATCGCGCAGCGGCTCACTTCGGTTCCGGGCGCCTCGCGCTCGTTTCTGGGCGGGGCAGTGGTCTATGCCGACCTGCTCAAAACAGCCTTTGCAGGCGTGCCGGCTGAGCTCATCGCCGAGCAGGGAGCGGTTTCGCCCGAGGTCGCCCGCGCCATGGCCCAGGGCATCCGGCTCAGAACCGGCTCGACCATCGGCCTGGGCGTCACCGGCATCGCCGGGCCCACCGGAGGAACGGATTCGAAACCCGTCGGCCTCGTCTACTTCGCCCTCAGCGACCCGCAAAAGACCGAAGTCATGGACCGCACCTTCCGCGGCGACCGCCAGCGCATCCGCGAGTGGTCCGCCCAGCAGGCGCTGGACCTGGTCAGGCGCAGGCTGATGTGAAAGACGGGTTTTAGCTTTTAGCTCTCAGCTCTTGGCTTTCAGTTTCTGTTGCCCCGCTGGCTTTCAGCTTCTGTTTTCCCACCTCGGATGCCTCAATCAAAACAAGGCTGTCATCCTGAGCGACCCGAAGGGGAGTCGAAAGCTTGCCCTGAGCGAAGATCGCGACAGCGATCGTAGTCGAATGGGGATCTGCTATGAAAATTCGCTGCCATTCGCCCCGGAATTGTCATCCCGAGGAGCGCAGCGACGAGGGATCAGTGGTTGCATTTTCATGGTCTCGGGTGAAATCTGGTTTCATGCACGACTGCGGTTGCCTTTCGAGGCACCCGGACGGCGTTGATCGGGCAGACGTTGGCTACCGACCCGGCTCTTGTTGAAGCCGGGCCGGCCCATGTCTAGCGTCCGCTCTGGATTACAGCGAAATCGCTGTCGTGATTGACCACCGCCCAAGCGATCTTGTTAGCGTCGTCCACACCATAGGTCCCCAAGGGGGCTGTTGGATCGTAAGGACCGTATACGAAGTTCTTAGCACCGCCGAAGTTCGCATCAACCGCATTCACCCATCTGCCTTTTTCGTCGCGTACGCTGACAGCGATCGTGCGGCCCTGGTTGAGGTCGCGTTGGGAGAGCGAAATGTTCCGATCGAAGCTCAACTGAATGCCCATGATGTCGTTGGGATTGTAGGAATTGGTGTCGTGGTTTTCCTTTATAGACGCCGAGGCGGCGCCGACGACGGTCACGACATCGCTGATGGCATTGGCGTTTCTGATCGAATCTTTCTCCGCCCACCATGCCGAAGCAGGCTTCTGGAAGGACCTGCCCGTATAGTCGTTCGCGCTTCTGCCGGCTTTCAGGATCTTGGCGATCGTGCGGGGAGTGCGAATGACGTAGTTGTTTCCCTCGAGAACGTTGAAGGTGGTCACGCGGCCGTGGTCAAGGCTGTAACCCCAGGTCTGCTTCTTCACAAAGTTGAAGGTCGGGGTCATCAGCGTTCCAGTTCCGCCTCCGGGATAAGAGGCATCTGACCACCACTGGCCCTGATCATCGGAGTAGAAATCAACCGTCACAATGGGACCGTTCACCGTGAAGACGTAGAATCCGACGGTGTACATTTCCTGGGAAATGGAAGTCTCACGACCCTTCTGGTCAAACCACATGCTGTCCGTCAAAGATTTCGGCGTGTAGAACTTGCTGCTGCAGGAGGCACAGATGAGCTCCTCAACCTGAGAGAGGCCGTCGGGGCTGGTGACGATCGAACGCTGATGTATGTGATCGTGGCCGCTGATGAAATACCGGGCGTTGTTGTTGGCCATGCTGGCATAGAAAGCATTTTGCCAGTCGGGGTTGGCGTTGGTGTAGCCGCTGAACATTGTGTCCTGATGATCCTGGGCCATGAGCGGCTGGTGGGCGAATACAAAGGCATGGTCCACTCTGCGGTCGGCGTCAAGCCGACCGTCGATCCATTCCTGTTGGTCGGCAACCGTGTAACCGTAGGCGTAGCCGTCGGCATTATTGTCGACCTTGCTCCCGGTCGCCCAGGGGTCGAGCATAATGAGCCTGGTATTGTCGTAATCGAAAGAGTAGGTGAGGCAATCGGCTCCAACGCTGGAGGAGGCTGATTTGAAGTTGTCTGCCCGCGATACCTTACCGGTGCCGTACATCTGCGCAAAAGCGTTTTGCATGGCGCTAACGGAATAATCGGTATTGCTCGTTTCTCCATAGCTGGCGCCATAAGTCTCGTGGTTGCCACGCAGAGGGAAGAAATCAATCCCCTTGGAAACCAGATTGTTGTAAGCCAGCTGTGCGCGGGCCTGAATGGCGCGGGTGGTGCCACAGTCCGTGAGGTCGCCTACCTGGATGACAAACTTGACTCCCTTTTTGACGAACTGGGCATCGATCTGGTTGATGATCGAGCCGGCTACGCTGTAGGGGTTCGTGCCTTCAGGATCAATCGAAAGATCGCTCAATCCCGTTGAGGCGTCCAACTGATGTCTGGTCCACTGCGTGTCACCCAGAACGCCGAAGCTCCAGCCGCGGGATCCCTTTTCGGAATCATTATCAAGTGCGAAGACAGGCATGCGGGTCAATCCACCCAATGTGAGGCCCGCAGCTCCGCCTAGTCCGACCTTCAAGAAGCTTCTTCTCTTCATGATTTGTATTCACTCCTTCTTTCGTTGGTGGCAAATGCTTGTTGAATTCGTGTTACACGAAGACAGACCGACGGAAGGCTCAGCCCGTCAAGCTCTTGTCGTTTCAACCTTTCAGCAGCAGCTACGGCATGTACCGAGCGCAACTTACGCAGACTGGGGCTGCTTGGCTTCAGCGGAACGATCCGTGAGGGCTGAAGGAACCTCCATCGGAGCGATGCGGACCCTTCGGCTCAATAGATCACCGCGCGAAGTCTCTATACAAGCGCGATCATTTTGCCTTGCCGGAGTGCGTCTGAGATGAGGTACAACCCTGGCGATGATCAGATGCTACGGCGGCCGCCATTAAGGCCATGCAAACGATGAATGAATGGAGTTTGAAAACATGTGCTCTAACCAGGAAGTTGAGAAGGTGCGGCGCGTGGCCCGGGTCCGGGGATGCTGACCCATCACGATAATTGGGTGCCCCAGGTCTCGTGTGCCGCGGCGGAGAGACCTGGGAGGACCGTACAGTCGGCACCCGGCGGGCTTTTTTGACGGTAGAAAGCGATGGGGCTCATGAAGGTGTGCGTGTGTTTCTATTCCTCGAAGCAGGGCGCGGACGAGGACGTCCGCGCTACAGCCGGCCGGGAGGCCGACGCTACTCTGCCTATTCCCTATTCCCTATTCCCTATTGCTTCGGCCAGCAGCGCGGCGCCACGCCCGAATTCTGCCTCCGGCGCCAGCAGGCTGATGTAGAGCACGCGAGTTTCTCCTAACAGCGCGTTCTTACTTCTTTTTGTACTTCTCCGCTTCGGCGCGGCATTTTGCAAGTTGATTCGCCGCTGCGGTGTCTCCAAGTCCAGCCGCCTGATCCCGATTCGTGACGATCTGATTGAGTACAGCGATCAGGTCCTGCTTCGCGGCTGCCTCCTTGGGCGTAGCGAATGCACGAGAGTAGGCGTCGAGCAACTGTGCGCGCTTCTTTGATAATTGAGCGAACTGGGAATTCAAGTCGGCAAGCTCGATCTGCTGTTTTTGACTCTGAAGGGAGGCCCGCACCGTCTGGATCTCAGCTCTGCTCTCGGTCAGATTCTTGACGTCGTCGGGCGATGGTACTTCTTTCTCGTTTTGCAGCTCGTCTAGCAGCTTCTGGCGTTCGTCGAGAAGAGTCGAGTACTTGTCCAAGTTGTCTGACCTTTGCTGCCACTCAGCGAGAGAGGAGGGGGCCTTAAGCCGAACCTGGGTTTGAACTTCTGAAATCTGGGCAAGTTGCTTCTTCAATTGGTCCTGAAGGAGCGCAACCCTCCTCTTATGCGCCTCTTCAGTGAGTCTTGTAATTTCAGGCGTCAGAGCGATCAGTTTTTGCGAATACGTCCCGGCGTCGGGATCGCTCTTGCCCAGCGACGTGAATGCGGCGCGGTTCTGCTGAAGTTTCTCCAGCACTTGCTTTAGAGCGATGGCGTCGGCCAGCTTTGAATCAGCGTCAGCTGCCGGCAAGTTGTATTTCTGTTCTGCTGCCTGAAGGCTGACGCGGAGCCCCTCGTATTCCGTCTTAAGCGAGGCCACCTTTTCGTAAGCCGGGATCACGATGCCCCGGGCGATGGCCGTCATTAACACCTCTTCCGACCATGTCCGGTATTCCGTCCCAAACATGTATTTGATCTTGCCAGACCCCCCGGCAGCATCGTTGTTATTTGTGCTCAGGCGAACTTCAATTCGATCCTCCTTGAAGTCCACGCCCCGCACCCACACCAATGAACCGGACACAATCTTGCCGGAAAGCTCTCCTCCTGTTACGTACCTCCTGACGAAATCCTGGCTGAAGCCACCCGGAAAGTAACAATTTGCCCGGGCGTAATACTTGATCGAACCATCAGGTGAAAGCTCTGTGTCAACCGGCTTGATAGCGTTGTTCCCCGAATTTGGACACGGGATGTAGCTGCCGACGAGAATCTTTGTGGTGAAAGTCTTGCCCACTAACTGGGACTTGACCGCGTTCTCGAAATCAGGATTCTTGGACGACGCGGCCGCCGCAGAAGCAGCGGCCGCGCAAAGGAGAAGGAGAAGACTCAGCGTCCGTGACATATGCTTGCCCTCACGCAGTAACGGATTCAGTAACCGATTCCGGCGTGCCGACGGGCGGGCCCGCCTGACCGGCAACAGAGTCAACCAGAAGCGAAAACACCGCGGCTGACGCGATTGCCACGAAGCAGGTAACGTAAGTCGACACCTCTCCGACCGCGGCTGGCCGCATCATGGCGATGAACAGCAGCCACAGAAGCGGCGCAACAAAAGCTGCCAGCTTTTGCACTTGCGAGAGGCCGTAGGCTACCAGAGCAACCACGACGGCGCCCGCGACGAGGACAGCATACTGCCATAAGTTGGGAGAGCCGCCGTCACCACTCTTATCGAGGAAAAGGAGCCCAATCGAGCCGGGGAATTTCACGGCAGTGAGCGCAGCCGCTCCCAGAAGCCCTGACCAGACTCCGTTGCGGAGGCTCTTTGCCGCGGCAGCAACGGGCAACCCAAGCAGCACGCCGCCCCAGAGACCTTCAAGGGTTACATGGCTGCCCAATGTGCGTTGGCCAAGCGTGATGATCATCCACGCGGCAATGAGGAGCCACACAGGGCGGCCCCAGGAGAAGTCTTTGTCTTCTTCCGGCATGAAGCGGATGTCGCGCGGCACAGGAAGCTGCTTCTGCGTGCGCACCTGCGCCAGGTAAAGTTGTGCCTTCTTGTAGAAGACAGCCAGCTCGTTAAATTGCCGCCGGCGGAATGATGTGAGAGTTGCGCGCACTCTCGGGAATGGCATCCGAGCCAGGGGAGCATTGAACTGAATGTTCAGGATCCTGCTTTCCAGACCCCACATCAAGACGAGGAGGGCAATCGGATTCGTATAACGAAAGAGCCAGATCCCAACGAGAATGAGGAGCCAGTTGACGTAGCGGTTCCAGGTTGCGGAATGGATGTCATCCAGAGCGATGCCGAAGATTTTGCGGCGCGAGAACAGCCAACTGACCCGGACCTGGATAATTCGCTTGTTTGTAAGCCTCAGCCAGACGCGCGACCACCAATGCAACACCTTGACCTCTTCCAGAGGAACTTCTCCCTCGAGCCATTCGGGAAGGAATGTCTCGTCGCGAAGCCGCCGGAAATTGATGGTCATGACGATGCAGAAGAGAATCAAGCCGAGGGCTACGAACATGGTGGTCAAAAAAAGGGAGAGTGGCCCGGGGAAAATCTGGGCAATCGCCCCGAAAAATATGTTTCGCTCGATCGCGACAGATGCTGAATCCGTCACGTGACTCCATGAAGCATGTGGCAGCCAAACCCTTTGAACCGAAACTTGCGTATTCGTAACCTGCTCTACGGGCGCCGGAGAACTGGCAGCAGGCTCCTCGGCGGTCTCCTGGCGGACAGGCTTGGGCGGATAGGCCGCCGAAATGCCTGTGAGCATTGGTTGCAGTGAGACGATTTTCCACTCGCCCTTCTGCTTGAATAACTCGGCGGTCGTGTTGATCGTACCGCCTCGCACAACAATGCTGAAGGCACACTCGGCGATTGAGCCCTTGAAAAGACTGCCGAGGTGATCTTCGGAGTAGTATTCACACTTGCCCAACGAAGCTTTCGGGGCCAGAGATGCATTTTTCAGAAAGTTCTGCGCTGCATTCTGACCATGGCGGAACATGAAGTCCTGAGGATCGCTCAACTCCGAGGAGGGAACTCCGGCAATGGTCTGCCGCTGTTGCTCTGTGAGTTGAGGAAGCCCTATGCTCTCAAGGAATGCAATTCGCTCGGCGGTGACGGAGGCGGATAGGGCAGCGGCCGATTTCAAGGCATTTCGATCTTCTTCTGGCAACAGCGCGAAGCCTTCTCTGTTGGTAAAGTCGACGAGATCCCTGTTCTCCCGGAAGGCCTGGGAGTCGGCAATCTTCTCGCGGAGGTTCGCCGGCAGCGCTTTGAGGCCCTGCTCGAAGACAAAGTCATTGAAGCGCGCCCGATCGTCGGTAAGGGCAACCCGCTGATCCGTCGGGAGCGCACTGAACGCGTCGCGGCCAAATTTTTGAATCTCATCGGCGATGCTCTGATGCTCTTTCAAGGCCGCGGCTTGGGCTTTCTCGCGATACTCCTGCCACTTCGGTTCGGCGAGATCGTAGGCTTGCTGATAGATGTTGCGAATCTCTTGGTACTTCGCCTGTCCGAAGCCGCCGATGAAGTTTCGATATAAAGCCGGTGTTGCCGCCCCCTCCATGGCCGAAAGGTCGGCCCGGGACTCGGCATCAATGAGCGCTGCAATGGACTTTTCCGGAGTTGCGTAGGGGGCGTGACTGCCGATCAGAAAGAGCCCTAACGCTACGAGACTGGCGACAATGGCGACGCCAATGACTGCAAATTCCTTACTTCTGGGCATGGGTATTCCTCGCGCCAAATAGGATTGGGACTACGCTGCTGGCCCGGGTGGGAGAGAAAAGCAGTTTGCATCGTGAGAGATATGGGAGGGCTGTGCGTTACGTCACAGGTCTTTGTGACGCAACGCGCCGTGTACCGGATAACAAGAGACAGGCTGCGCAGGTTTCGGGACGCCGGTTCCGGCACGACACTCCCATGCCCGTCCTCCGCGAGCGAAGGGTGGGAAACCACCTCACCCTCCCCGCCACCTCCGAGCCGACCCACCGACCCGCTGACCAGCTAACTCGCTGCCCCCCTGCAGTTACTAGCTCCGCTAACCCCGCTAGCCCCGCTTTTCCTGACCCCTGATCCCTGACCCCTGTTTTGCGTACAATTTCCCCCTTTTCCCGCACAATCGGAATAGAGGCCGATTTCCGGCCAGGAGCTAGAAGCTAGGAGCTGTCTTTCAATGGCCAACATCACCGTCCGCGTCAGCGAATCCGCCTATCGCAACGCCCGCGTCTGGGCCGCCGAGCGCGGCGCATCTCTATCCTCCATCGTGCAGCTTTGCATTGAGAACCTGCCCAACATGAGAGTCCGCCGCGACGGATCGATTGCTATCGTGACCAGGCGCTACAAGCCGGTCTTCCCCCCGCTTCGCACCATGGAGGATGTACGCCGGGCGCAGATAGAACTTGCTGAGAAAACCATGGCCGCCTCAAAAGCCCAGGCTCACTCCGCCCGCCCCGCCAACTCCGCTGGCTCCGCTAACCCCGCCAACTCCGCTGGCTCCAATTCGCACAGTCCACTGAAAAACGATTCGAAATCGCCGCTCCAGGCCTGCACTTCAGAGTTTCAATTTTCGAGCAGTGCAACTGTGCAACCATCCTGACCACGTAAAATCAACAACTTGCAGAAAAAAACTGCACATTCGCACAGTTCCTGTGCAACTGTGCTCCCCTCCGTCCCTATTCCCTATTGCCTATTGCCTCTTGCCTATTCCCTATTCCCTATTCCCTATTGCCAATTCCCTCCGCCATCACTTCCGCCCCGCGCCTGAATTCCTCCTCGGGCGCCAGCAGGCTAAGCACCAGCCAGCCCGAGGGAGGCATTCCGAAAAAGTAACCGGGATGGACCCACACGCCGCGGTCGAGCAGCTCAAGGACGGTTTGCTCATCGGGCTGCAGGGCGGGGATGCGCAGCACCGCGTACCAACCGCCCTCGACCGGCAGACGCTGGACGGCAGGGAGGCGGCGAAGCTCGCGATCGAGCGCGGCGAGGTTGGCGCCGACGCGTGCGCGGATTTGCCGCTGAATGATGGAGCGCGAGTCAAGCCAAGCGGGCAGAGCGCACTGGATGGGCGCATTCATGGAGAGAAAAGTGTCGGCGATGACTTCGAGGCGGTCGAGCGCCTGATCGCTATCCGGGCCAGTGGCCGCGATCCAGGCGGCTTTCATTTGCGGCAGGCCGGCGATCTTGCTAAGGCCGCTGACAACGAAGACACGGACGCCGTCGAGCCCGGCTGCAAAGGTGGGGACGGGCCGGGCCCCTGGATCAGGCAAAACCGGCGGGGCAAGCGGGTAGTCGAGGAAGACCTCGTCGACGATGAGGGCGAGATCGAATTCGCGGCAGAGGCGGGCGAGCTCGGCTGCCTCCCACGCCTTGGTAAAGTGGCCGGTGGGGTTGTTGGGGTGAATCACGACGATGGCGCGCGTGCGGGGAGTGATGGCGCGGCGAATGGCCTCGGGGTCGATCTGCCAGGCGTGGTCGAAGACCAGAGGAAAGGGGACGAGGCGCACGTCGTCGAGAGCGGCGAGGAAGTCGAAAAGAGGGTAGCCGGGATGGGGCACGAGGATTTCGGCGCCAGGATCGCAAAGCAAGCGGAAGAGAAAGCTGTAGGCCTCGCTGGTGCTGGTGGTGAGAACGATCTGTGAGGGGTCGAGCGAGACGCCGTGGCCGGCGTAGTAGGCGCAGACGGCCTGGCGCGCGCGGAGACTGCCGCGAGGCTGAGGGTCGTAGTCGAGGGCAGCGGGCGAGGCCAGAGGCTCAAGCAGCCCGGCGGGGTAGGAGAAGCCGCAGCGAGTGGGATTGGATGCGGTCAGGTCGGCGATGGACAGGCCGGCTTCGCGGCGCAGGCGATGGGCGCGCGCGAGGTCGCTTTCTTCGGTGTTCCAGGCGGTTCTGGAGGAAAAACGCATGGGAGCGTCGCGCTGCTTTCGTGGTCTCCCAGGTCCCCAAATGCGAGGGACCTGGGGCACCCAAATCTCGTGCTGGATAATGATCAGAGGCGCACACATTCACAATACATGGGCCGGAGGTGAGAGGAATTGGCTCTGCGGGCGGTGATCTTAGATTACGGGTTGGTGCTGTCGGGTCCGCAGGAGCCGCACGCACGGGCAGAACTGTTGCGCATTACCGGCCTGGAGCCGGAGCTCTTTGACAAGCTCTACTGGGCCGACCGGCCGGCCTTCGACGTGGGAGAACTTTCAGGGATTGAATACTGGCGCAAGATCGTGGCTGAGAGCGGAGTGGAACCGGCTCCGAAGGTGGTTGAGGAGCTGAACTACTGGGACGGCCGCATGTGGACCACCGAAAACCGGCCGATGATCGACTGGCAGGCCGCGTTGAAAGAGCGCGGCCTGAAGACGGCCATCCTCTCGAATATGGGCGATACGATCCTGGCCAGCCTGGAACGGGATTTTGAGTGGCTGAACCGGTTCGACGTGCTGATCTGGAGCTTTCAGCACGGGGTAGGGAAGCCGGATGAGCAAATTTACAGGCTGACGCTGGAAAAGCTCGGGGTCGAGGCCGGTGAAGCGCTCTTTGTAGATGATCGGCCGCGCAATGTCGAGGCGGCGCGAAGGCTCGGGATCAGGTCGCTCCAGTACACGACAACAGAGCGGCTGAGAGCGGAGCTTGTGGAGCAGGGGCTGGATGGGGAACTGCCGCTACCCGGGTAAGGCCGCCAGGCAAAGGCTGAAAAATTCGTCTTTTAGAGCCCTCTCCTCAGAATGCCTTCGGCAGAGCCGGCACGCTCTCAAGAAATTCGTACCGCGCCCGCACCGTGTCCGGCCTTGCTGTGATGGTTGCGTCCAGGTGGATCACGTCTCCCGTCTTGTCGTATCGCGGCCACGCTGGAAGCCCAGGCCCATTGGGATCGCCCGTCCTGGCGAAGTTGGTCCAGTAACTCATCATCTGGTCGCTCAGCTTACGGTCCTCCGGCCGCCATACGCAGCCTGGCCGTGTATCCAGCGTCCCGAAGACATATTCAATGTCGTCGGAGTGGAAGGCAAACGACCCCGGATGAAATTTGCTCGGTGGCGAGGCCAGCTCAAGGTGGTAGCGGTAGACCAGCGCAGCGCCCGTCCTGGCATGCGCCTCGATCCACTTCCAGGTCCCGTAGGCGATAAACGCATCGCTGCCGTAGTCGATCGCTGCGCGCTGCGCCTGTTCATCCGTATTCCCCTCATAGAGCTTCAGAAATTCCACAGCCCGATCCCCGAATCGCTGCGCCGCAAAAGCCTTCCACTTCTGCGCCGTCACGCCCATATCGATGCTCAAGGCCATCGAAGACTGGTCGTCGCGGTTCCATCCTGCCAGCAGCGGCACGTGCGCCTGCCGGCCGGCGGCGTAAGTATCGGCCACCGCCTCGTTCAGCACCTTTCCATCGATGATCGGCGCGAATCCGGTCGTGCCCATCTTGCCCGCCGCCTTCAGAACTTCCTCAGCCGTCATGGTGCGCAGATCCTTCAGCGACTTTGCGCCTGCCAGTTCCATCCACGCATCGCCGGCCTTCTCCGCATCCGCCAACGGACCCCCGCCGATCGTTGCCAGCAGCCCGGAGCCGCTTTCGCCGATCCCCTTCGCGAACAGCCCCTGCGCCATGGGCGAGGCCATCAGCGTGCTCACCGCCATCGATCCGGCGCTCTCGCCGAAGATCGTCACATTGGCCGGGTCGCCCCCGAACTTTGCGATGTTGTCCTTCACCCATCCGAGCGCGGCGACCATGTCCATCAGGGCGTAGTTCCCGGCGTGACCGCCGCCTTCCTGGGCAAGCTCGGTCGTCGCCAGAAAACCGAAGACTCCCAGACGGTAGTTGATGGTGACCAGTACCACGCCCTTCAAGGGCAGAAAATCGCCGTTGTGCCGGGGCTCGGAAGCCGATCCAGTCGAGAATCCCCCGCCGTGAATCCAGAACATCACCGGCAGCTTGCTTTCCGCGGTTGCGCTCGTCGGTGCGTAGACGTTCAGATAGAGGCAATCCTCGCTCGGCCCCTCATCCTGAAAAACCATGTCCTGGAAAACGCTCGCCTGCTGGCAGCGATCTCCGAACTTCGTCGCATCGCGCACGCCCTTCCACTTCACGGCGGGCTCCGGGGCGCGCCAGCGCAGATCGCCGGTCGGCGGCGCGGCATAGGGCAGGCCGAGAAACGCCTTCACTTTTCCGCCGTTGATCGCCTTGCCGCGCACCTTGCCCTGGGCGGTCTTCACGGTCAGCGAATCCGCTGATGCCTGCTTGCCCCCGGCCAATGCCACTCCCGCCACCAGCAACGCTGCCACTGCTCCCAGCCGGAACCGCATCCAGGCACTCCTTCCGTCACTAACTTGCTTAGCTGCCGACGCGTCGCCCCTCCAGCAGCTTGCCGAGAGAGTCTTTTGCTCGGCTTTGTGAGAGTAATCGATCCGCAGGGGCTAAAGCCCGCTCAACTTCTTCGGCTGTTTGCGGCCCGGCTGAAGCCGTGCCCTTTTACAAAGCACTTTTTCGCAACATCACTTTTCAGCGACTTGCTAAAGCGTCTCCGGCCCCAGCAGATCCGCCATCGTCTCCCGCCGCCTGATCAGCCTCGCCTTCGCGCCCTCGACCAGCACCTCGGCGGGCCGCGGGCGCGTGTTGTAGTTCGAGCTCTGCGCCATCCCGTAGCCGCCTGCATCAAGCACCGCGACGAGGTCGCCCGGCTGCAAGGGCTCCAGCTCGCGGTCGTGCGCCATGAAGTCGCCCGACTCGCAGATCGGCCCCACCACATCCACCACGCGCTTTTTGCCTGCACGCGGCCGCACCGGCACAATTTCGTGATACGCCTGGTAGAGCGCCGGCCGAATCAAGTCGTTCATCGCCACGTCGGTAATCACGAAAGTTTTCTTGCCGTTGCGCTTCACGTAGAGAACGCGCGCTAACAGCGCCCCGGCCTGCGCAGCGATAAATCTCCCCGGCTCGATCAGAAGCCGGCCCTCGAATCCGTCCAGAGCTTTTTCCAGGGCCGCCGCGTACCTGCCCACGGCGCCCTCCGCGTCAAAGTTTCCGCCGTGGTAGTCGATTCCCAGCCCGCCGCCGGCGTCGATGCTGCCCAGTTCGATTCCATCGCGCCGCAAAAGCCGCACCAGCTTCATCACGCGCGCGACCGCGGCGCCGAAGGGCTCGGCCGATCGGATCTGCGAGCCAATGTGCACGCTCACGCCTGTCGCTTCCAGGCCGCGCATCCCTTGCGCGCGCTTGTAGATCGCCGCCGCCCGGCCGATCGCGATCCCGAATTTTTGTTCCCGCAAGCCGGTGGAAATGTAGGGGTGAGTCTCGGCGAAAACGTCCGGGTTCACCCGCAGCGCGAACCTCGCCTTGTGTTTCAGCTTTCGTGCTCTGGCAGCTAGCAGTTCCAGCTCGCCTTCGTTTTCCACGTTGAATTGAAGGATTCCGGCCTCGAGCGCCAGGTCGATCTCTGCCTGGGTTTTGCCTGCGCCCGAAAAGATGACTCTGCCGGCGGCTTCAGGGGCAGCGGCCAGCACGCGCTCCAGTTCCCCGCCGGAGACGATGTCGAACCCCGCGCCCCGGCCTGCCAGCATCTTCAGAATCGCCAGGGCGGAGTTGACTTTCACCGCGTAGCAAACCAGATGCTCTCTCGCACCTAGCGCCCGCTGAAAGAGGCTGAACCGTTCGGTCATTTGATCGGCCGAGTAGACGTAGAGCGGAGTTCCGTAGCGCCGCGCCAGCCCTTCCAGCGAGACCTTGCCGCAGAAGAGCGTGCCGCCCGGTTGCAAACGCTGGAACGGACGCGAAGATAGTGAAGATAGTGTGGTTTTCACGAATCAGACCCGAAGATGAAAGTGATACATCGAGCCTATCGCACGAGGCGTCGATCACGAAACCCCAGGTCATCTCTCTGTTATTGAACCGGCCTTCAAGGAGAGATTGGGTGCCCATCCTCTCCGCGTCTCTGCGGAAAGGGTGGGAAAGCACGGTCTCACCTTACCGGCCGAATCAATAATCTTCGAATCGCCGGAGCCACGGCGCAAAGATCGCTGCCATCGCCTCGGGCCGCTCAAAAGCCGCCAAGATGCCCCGCATCGGGCAATACGTGGTACTCGCATCCACCCGGCGCCGACTTCAGCGCCTCCATCTCCGCCGGCGTCACGCCGAGGTCCTCGGCGCCGGCGATCGCCAGCAAGGGCACGGTGATCGTCGCCACGGTGGGCATCGAATCCGGTCGCGTTGCCAGCCCCGCCTGCACGGCGACGAGCCCGTCAACTGAGATTTTGATCCTCGCCTTGATCTCATCCACAATTCCCGGGTTCTGCTCGCGAGTTTTCGCCGCGGTCAGGCCCTTCGCCAATCCATCGAACATCGCCTCCAGATCGCCCTTGCGCGACTGCTCGATGTTGGCCACGCGCCGCGCCAGGTTCGCCTCGGCCTCGCCCTGCGGCTTCGAGCAGACAAACGCCAGCCCGCGCATTTTCTCCGGCGCCCTGCGCCATAGCTCCAGCAGCAGGTAGCCTCCAATCGAGCACCCCGCAAAGACGGCGCGTCGCGACCCCAGCCGATCCAGCAGCCTCAAAGTGTCAGTGCCCAACTGCGCGATGGTCAGTACCGGCGCATCAGGAACGGCCGCAAAGCCTCCCACCGGCAGCCCCTTGCCCAATTCCGAGCCGCCATGGCCGCGCAGGTCCGGGACAATCGCCCTCACTCCGCTCAGCTTTGAAATAAGAGGCGTCCAGTAGCCGCCGTCCAGCGGTGTCGGGTGCAGGAAAACCACCGGCAGGCCCGCGCCGGTGTCTGTATAACTCAGCGTGGCTCCATCCGATTCGTAAGTATTCATTGATACGCCCCCGGCTGTCCCGCCTGCGCCCCCGGTTGCTCCAAAGGCTCTTCCGGAATCCCCGCCCACGCCGCCAGGTAGGCAATGCCCACAAGCCCGCTCGATAAAACGACCGCCAGAACCGTGAGCAGCCGCACGACGCCTACCTGCCACCCATAGGCCTGCGAAAGTCCCAGGCAAACTCCGGCGATGTTTCTCCCCACTCGCGGCCGCACCAGCGGCCTGCCAGCCACGCCCATTCCCATCGGAACCGCCGTCCCGCACACCGTGCAGAAACGCGCCCCCGGTGGCAAAGCTGTGCCGCACTGATGACAATAGCCCGCCATGTCTGCCTCCTTGCATTCAACTCGCCTGAGATCGGTACGAAATCGAGATCTCCGCAGTTCCGGCCCGCCCCTCAGTATAGGCAACTACTGTTTTCTGTAGTCCCTCAGTCCCTTGTTCCCTGCGCCTTGTCAATTTCCCCTGTACGGCGCCTTCAGCCGCTTTCGCGCCGCATCCGCCCGCGAGGTCTCCGGTCCGGCGTCGATCGCTTTCTGATAATCCCTCAGCGCGGCTCGCCTTTCGTTGATTAGATCCCTGCACTCGCCCGCCGCCAGCAACGACCGGATCTTCAGTTCCGGCCCGACGCCCGCTGCCGCTGCCGCCTTCTCGTAGGCCTCGGCCGCCTCCTCGTAGTGCCGCTGCCCCCGCAGCGCTTCTCCAAGCCCGAACTCGGCCAGTTCCGGCTTCGCCTCGGCAAAGTAGCCCGGCTTGGCGCTCTGGGCCAGCAGTTGCCGGTAGGCGTCCACGGCGGCCATTCCCTCGCCGTCATCCTTGCGCAGATTGGCCTCTTCCAGGCAGAAGAGAAAGTCCCGCGGATACTGCTTCTCGAGCGTCTCAACCACCTCAATCGCCTCTTTGTACCGCCCCTCCCTGCGCAGGAACAGGGCGGTCGAGGTCCGCGCCTCAACGCTCGTAATCACGCCGTGGTCTCCCGCTTCCTTGAGCGCCGCCAGCCCTTTGCTTTTGGAGCCGGTAATGCCGGCGAATCCGATCATCAGCTTGAATGGCCAGGGCAGCGCCCCCACCACGTACTCGTAGACCCCGGTCACCAGCTTCGCGTCAACGTACTGCGGGTCGATGGCCAGCAGCCGTTCCTCGTCGTCCTTGGCCCTGTTCGCCAGATGGAAACCCGCTCCAAAGCCGCGCTCTACCATGGCAACGTAGGCGCATTGCAGACTCCGCACCCATCCCCGCGTGAAGAGCGCGTCCTTGTCATTCGGATTCCGGCTTAACCTCGCGTTGGCTTCGCGCACTGCCTCGTCAGCCAGTGCCAGAATGCGGTCCTTTGTCTGCGGATCCTCTTCGGTTGCATGCTTCCCGGTCAGAAAGCCGTCATTGGCATAAAAAGTTGTATCCAACAGGTCTTCCTTGAACAACTCCTGAAATATTTCCGCGTTCAGCAGGTAGCCTGTTGCCTGCGGATCGCCCGGATGTTCCTCGTGGAATTTCTCAAATCGCGCCACCGCCCCCGTGTAGTCCAGGTTGTAGAAATGCTGGTAAGCCTCGCGCACCTCAGGGTCGTTGTTCAGCGGATTCGTGTTAACGTTCGCCGCCAAGGCTGCGCTCGGCACGCACATCGGCACGATGAACGCCGCTGACCGAAGCCAAATCCCGATTCGCCTCTGAACGTGGGAGGGAAAACACATCAGAATTCCATTATCCTCAATCTCCACGCCGGTGAATGCACACATGTGCGCCCGAGGCCTCTAATCGTCTCTCGCTGCCCGTGACTTTGCGCTGGTTTGTCGCAAAGGGCTACGACCCTTAGAATCAACCTAGCTGCGCGGGTCCCACGGCGAGCAGCTCAAGAGCCATGACCGAGCAGCATCCAGCAAAACATTCCGAGCCAGTGGCGATCTCCCCGGCATGGGCCCGGATTGAAAAGGCGCGCCATGCGCAGCGGCCTTACCCGGCGGATCTGATCGAGCGAATCTTCACCGATTTCACCGAAATCCACGGCGACCGGGCCTTTGGCGACGACGCCGCGGTTGTCTGCGGAATGGCGCGGCTTGCCGGCGAAGAAGTGATGGTGATCGGCAACCGCAAGGGCGGCACGATCAAAGAGCGCGTGAAGCGAAACTTTGGCATGCCGCATCCAGAAGGGTATAGGAAGGCCCTGCGGTGCATGAAGATCGCGGAGAAGTTTGGCAGGCCCGTAATCAGCTTTATCGATCTTCCGGGAGCTTACCCAGGAATGGGCGCCGAAGAGCGCGGTCAGGCCGAAGCGATCGCGCGCAACATGTTGGAGATGTCGCGCCTGAAAGTGCCGACCATTTCCGTGATCAGCGGCGAAGGCGGATCAGGCGGAGCCCTGGGCCTGGCGGTGAGCGACCGCGTGCTGATTCTGGAGAACGCACTCTACTTTGTGATTACCCCGGAGTCGTGCGCGGCCATCATGTGGCGCGACGCGGGGCACAAGCAACTGGCCGCCGAGGCCATGCGCATCTCGGCGCCGGAAGTGGCGGAGATGGGCTGCGTCGACGAGATCGTCGACGAGCCTGGCGAGGGCATTCACACCGATCCCGAGGCGGGCGCAGGGACTCTTGGCAGCGCGTTGAAAAGGCATCTAAGTGAACTGAACAAGATGCCGATTGGCCTGCTTGTGGCCCAACGGCAGAAGAAGTTCCGCGAGATGGCCCGCTTCTACGTCGAAGACTGATTCGGATTTCCAGGCACAACGAGATGCGAAAAGAAACTGACAGCTTGCGCAGCGCCGGGCAGCAGGATGCTTCAAAGGGCGTTCAGGGCAGAACTGCCAGAGCCGGAGGCCGGCCATGAGCGCCCCTCAAAAGACAGGCAGGCTGCGCCAATACTTTCAATTCCTCGCGGCGGTGCTTTATTTCTTTCTGGCGCAGTCGCTGGCGCGGCACGGAGCCGTGGGGCTGGCGAACGACGCGTGGTCGCCGCTGCTCATGCAGGCGATGCTGTTGTTCCTGCTCACGCTTGGCTACGCTGCCATGGGCTTTTGGCTGGAAGGCCAGTTGCAACCCGTTAAGGAACAGGGCTGGCCGCTAAGGCCCGGCTGGAGCGGCGAAGCTGGGCGGGGATTGGCCGTGGGCTGGGGCGCAGCCCTGGCGTGCGTTCTGCCGCTGGCGCTGGCCGGAGGCATCGCCATTGTGCTGACCACCGAGAAAGCTGCATGGGGCTGGCTGGCGGCCGATGCAGCCTACTTCGCATTGCTTGCTGCCGCCGAAGAGGTTGCTTTTCGCGGTTATGGCTTCCAGCGCCTCAGGCAGGCTACAAGTCCGCTTACGGCGTCACTGGCATTTGCAGTTTTCTACGCCTTTGTGCAGGAAATGCTCCCGGGTTCGAGCCGGGCCAGCACCGCCGTCGCCATCGTCTTCAGCCTGTTGCTTTCCGCTGCCTACCTGCGGACGCGGGCGCTGTGGGTCAGTTGGGGCCTCAACTTCGGCTGGAAGGCCAGCCGTGCTCTTCTCTTTGGACTGACCGTGAGCGGGGTGAGCAGCCATTCGCCCGTGATCGAAGGCAATCCCATGGGCCCCTGGTGGCTGACGGGGGGCGGCTTCGGCCTGGACGGAAGCTGGTGGGCCTTCATTGTCTTGCTTGCAGCACTTCCGGTAGTTTTCCGTTTGACTCGGGATCTGAATTACCGCTATAACGCGCCGGTCCTCGAGCCGGCAGGCCTGCCGGTGGATCTTGGCCGGGCCGCGGAGGCGCAACACGCAGCGGGGATGGGAAACGCGAACGCGCCGCTGGTGCAGATCGGGATGGCCGCGCCCCCCAATGGCGGACAGGAGTCCGCGCCAAAAACGGGTTCGGAATAGGTGAGGGGAGGGTTCGCTCGATTCCTCCCGTTACACTCACAGCATGGGAGTTCGCCTCTATGCAGCCACTTCGAGCGAGGGAAAGCTGCGCGATTTTCGCACGGCGGCGCGGGAGCACGGCTTGAGCATCGAGCCGCTGCCTGGATTGAGGGGGATTGCGGCGCCGGAAGAAGACGGGGAGAGCTTCGAGGCAAATGCGCGGCTGAAGGCGGAGTATTACTCGCGCTTTGCTCCGGGCGAACTGGTGGTCGCCGACGATTCGGGGCTGGAGGTCGAGGCGCTGGGAGGGGCTCCGGGGGTGCGGTCGGCGCGTTACGCGGCCGATGCGGGGCTGGTGGATTCGCCCGACGCTAACGACAATACCGACGTGTGGAACAACATGGTGCTGCTGCAGCGGATGCTCACGATTCCGGCCGGCAGGCGGGTGGCGCGGTACCGGTGCGTTCTGGCGGCGGCGCGGGACGGCGAGGTGGAGCGAGTGGCCGATGGATCGGTGGAGGGCGTGATCCTGGAGGCGCCGCGGGGAACGGGGGGATTCGGGTACGATCCGCTGTTCTACCTTCCGGAACTGGGCAAGACAATGGCCGAAATCGATCTGGAGACGAAACTCTTGCTGAGCCACCGGGGAAGGGCGATCCAGCGATTAATCGGAATGCTCAGGCTGTGAGCCCGAAAACGGGTGCGGCAGCGAAAATTTAGCTGTTTCGGTTTCTTTGCGGCTCGAGGTTTCCTTTCCAGATGTGTTGTGCATCACGTAGAATGGTACCGCTTACCCTGTGGCCATGGAACTCCGCCCCGGCGAGTGCCAAGTTGCGGTGTGACCTGAATTGGAGCCATCACGCGAGGGAATGCAACTGAAGAATTTTGGAATGCTGCTGAAGCAAAGATGGAACAAACTGAGCCGCAGCAGCATTTATTACTTAGAGACTACGATTTTGAATTCAGAAGCAGAGGGGTCTTATGGCGAACAGCACTCTTACCGTGAATCAGGATGCGAAGCAGAAAGGTCCTATGGCGAACAACACCCTGAGCATTACTGACAACCGTACAGGCAAAGCCTATACAGTACCGATCGAGGACGGGACGGTGAAGGCCATTGATTTTCGCCAGATGCGGACCGACGAGGAAGACTTTGGCCTGATGCTATACGACCCGGCATTTTCCAATACAGCATCGTGCCGCAGCAGCATCACTTTCATTGACGGCGACCGGGGCATTCTGGAGCATCGGGGATACCCGATTGAATCGCTGGCCGAACACTGCTCGTTTCTGGAGGTCGCCTACCTGATTCTCTTTGGCGAGTTGCCCACCGAAGAGCAGCTGAAGCAATGGGAATACGATATCGCCCACCACACCATGCTGCATGAGAGCATCAGGACGTTCATGGAACGGTTCCGATACGACGCCCACCCCATGTCGATGCTGGTGAGCACGGTGGCGGCCCTTTCAACGGTGTATCCAAGGGCACGGAACGTGCAGGATCCGGCCAACCGCCTGTATCAGATCAAGCGCCTGGTGGGCAAAATGCCAACCATCGCGGCGATGAGCTACCGGCACAGCCTGGGGTTCCCGGTGGTGTATCCGGACATTCAGCTGAACTACACCGAGAACTTCATGAACATGCTGTGGAGGACCTACGAGCCGAAGTATGCGGCCAATCCGGTTCTGGCGCACGCACTGGACGTGCTGTTCATTCTTCATGCCGATCACGAGCAGAATTGCAGCACCAATGCGATGCGGTCGGTGTGCAGCTCGCTTGCCGATCCCTACCTGGGAGTGGCCTCGGCCGCTTCGGCGCTTTCGGGCCATCTGCATGGCGGCGCCAACGAGGATGTCATCAAGATGCTTTCGGAGATCGGAAGCAAGTCGGCGATCCCGGGAGTGATCGAAAGCGTGAAGGCGGGGAAATACAAGCTGATGGGCTTCGGGCACCGGGTGTACAAGAGCTACGACCCGCGCGCCAATCTCATCAAGAAGATTGCCGACCAGGTCTTCCAGGTGACGGGGCAAAATCCCATGCTGGAGATCGCGCTGGAGCTGGAGCGGATCGCATTGCAGGACGAGTACTTCATCAAGCGCAAGCTGTACCCGAATGTGGACTTCTACTCAGGACTGATCTACCAGGCGATCGGATTCAAGCCGGAGATGTTCACGGTGCTGTTCGCCATTCCGCGCACCATCGGGTGGCTATCGCAATGGAACGAGATGATGAATGATCCCGATCAGAAGATCGTGCGACCGCGGCAGATCTATACGGGCAAGCGTGTGAGGCGCGTGCTGCCGATCGCAGAGCGCAAGGCTGCAGCCCCGGCGACGGCGTGATTTGCCTCTGCTGGGCCTGCAGCGGCACCGGCCTGCGGGGCAGACGCGTGGAACCGTTTGCATAGGTTTGGAGATCAAGGAGAACCAAAACCACATCTCAGGGGCTAAACCCCTGAAAATTCATGCTGCTTTTGCGGCCCGAGCGAGGTCCTGCCCCTTCAAAGCCAGTGCGTGACGAAGTGGAATTGCAGAAGCACAAGATTTAGGGATCGAATCAATGCTGTGATAAAACTTTAAGGTACAAATAATCCTGAGCTGAGAAGGTCCGGATCGCAGGTCTCTTGCCGGCCTTCGAGGAGCGTAGATTCCCATGGCAACTGCCCATTCACCTGCCACCCCGACGGTACGTCCGGGGGTTCAGGCTCTGCGCGCAGGAGAAGGCTACTCCTTTCTGCTGCACAAGCTGCACTCTCTTCTGGGCATCGTCCCCATCGGGGCGTTCCTGCTGGAGCACCTGCTCTCAAATTACGAAGCGCTGAAGGGCCCCGCGGCCTACGGGGCGCAAGTGCGTTTTTTGAACAGCCTGCCGATGGTGAGGCTGCTGGAGTGGGTGTTCATCTTCCTGCCGCTGATTTATCACGGCTTTTACGGGCTGTGGATCTGGCTGAAGGGGAAGGCGAACCTGGTCTATTACCCCTGGGCCGGCAATTGGCTGTACACGGTGCAGCGCTACACGGGAATCATCGCGTTTTTCTACATCATCCAGCACGTGGCGCGGCAGCGGTTTATGGGCGTGAGCCTGCCTGAGAATCCGGGGTACTCGTTCCACAAGGTGCAGATGGAGCTTCAGAATCCGTGGATGCTGGCCATATATATTGTGGCGATGATCGCTATCTGCTGGCACTTTGCCTACGGCGTGTGGCTGTTCGCGGCCAAGTGGGGCATTACGCCGGGCAAGGATTCGCGCAAGGGCTTCGGGTACGTGTGCACGGCGCTCGGAATCGCGCTGGCCGTGCTGGGGCTGGCCGGAATCTGGGCATTCGTGGGCCCGAAGTATGCCAATGCGCCGGAGTATGCACCGATGTCGCTTTCGCAGCCCGCCGGACAGGCCGGCGGCATTCCCAATTGAGCCGTTTTTTGTGGCCGGCTTCTGCGCGGTAGAACGGGCGGAAGCCGAGAGCCGCTTTTGATCGGAAAGGAAGACAAGTTCATGGCAGCACCGAGAATCATTGTGGTAGGCGGGGGATTGGCGGGTCTGGCGGCGGTGATCAAGATCGCCGAGGCCGGCGGGAATGTGGACCTGTTTTCGATCGTTCCCGTAAAGCGTTCGCACTCGGTGTGCGCGCAGGGCGGCATTAATGCGGCGAAGAACCTGAAGGGCGAGGGCGACAGCGTCTGGCAGCACTTCGACGACTCGATCTTCGGCGGGGATTTTCTGGCCAACCAGACCCTGGTGAAGGGGATGTGCGAAGCGGCGCCGGGAATCATCGATCTGCTGGACCGCATGGGCGTGCCTTTCAACCGTACGCCGGAGGGCGTGCTCGATTTCCGCCGCTTCGGCGGAACGATGTACAACCGTACCGCCTTTGCGGGCGCAACGACCGGCCAGCAGTTGCTGTACGCGCTCGACGAGCAGGTGCGCCGATACGAGTCCGAAGGCAAGGTAAAGAAGTACGAGGGCTGGGAGTTTCTGTCGGCTGTGATCGACGGCAAAGGCCTCACGCGTGGCATCGTGGCCATGGACCTGCGCACGATGGAAGTGAAGGCGTTCCCGTCGAATGCCGTGATCCTGGCTACGGGCGGCGTCGGGGCCATCTTCGGCAAGAGCACGAACTCGGTGGTCTGCACGGGATCGGCGCAGTCGGCGGTCTTTCAGCAGGGAGCCTGCTACGCGAACGGTGAGCTCATCCAGGTGCACCCGACGGCGATTCCCGGCGAGGACAAGCTCCGGCTGATGTCGGAGTCGGCCCGCGGCGAAGGCGGGCGCGTCTGGGTTCCGCGCAAGCCCGGCGATAAGCGGCCCGTCAAGGAGATCCCCGAGGCCGAGCGCTTCTACTTCCTCGAGGAATGGTACCCGAAGTACGGCAACCTGGTGCCGCGCGACATCGCCACGCGCGCCATTCACAAGGTGGTTTACGAGATGGGGCTGGGGCTGGATGGGCAGCCGATGGTCTATCTGGACCTGTCGCACATCGACGCTGCCACGCTGGACCGCAAGCTGGGTGGCATTCTGGAGATCTATATCAAATTCGTGGGCGAGGATCCGCACAAGGTGCCGATGAAGATCTTCCCCGGCATGCACTATACGATGGGCGGGATGTGGATCGATAACGACCACATGACGAATATTCCCGGACTGTTTGCGGCCGGCGAGTGCGATTATCAGTACCACGGCGCCAACCGGCTGGGTGCGAATTCACTGATGAGCTGCATCTACGGCGGATTCCTGGCTGGGCCGAACGCGCTGCGCTGGGCAAAGAATCAGAAGGCGGCGGAGGGTGACGGCGGGGCGGCGGCCGAGGTCAGTCGCCAGGAAGAGATCAATGCCGCGCTGCTGAAGAAAGAAGGGAAGGAAAATCCCTTCAAGCTGTGGCGGGAACTGGGCGACACCATGACCGAGCACGCCACGGTGGTCCGCTACAACAAGGGACTAAAGCAGGCTGACGAAAAAATTGTGGAGCTGCTGGACCGCTACAAGTGCGTGAGCCTGGCCGACCGCAGCCAGTGGGCCAACACCAGCTTTGCCTTCGCGCGGCAACTGAAGAACATGCTGGAGCTGGCGCGCACCATCACCCTCGGCGGCATTCTTCGCGACGAATCGAGGGGTGCGCACTACAAGCCCGATTTCCCCGAACGCAACGACGAGAAGTTTCTGAAGACGACGCGGGCTATGTTCACCGGAGCGCCGGAGGGACCGCGCTTCGATTGGGAAGAGGTCGACACGCAATACATTAAACCGCGTCCGCGCCGTTACGATACCGCGTGAGCAAAGGAAAGGGAGAGCTGCCCGATGGCAACAAAGACTGTGACTTTTGAGATCAGGCGCCAGGCCAACCCCGATGCGCCGGCGGTGTGGGAACGGTTCGAACTGGAGATGCGGACGGGCATGAATGTGACCACCGCGCTGATGGAGATCGCCGCCAATCCGGTGACGGCAGACGGTAAGCCGACGACGCCCGTGACCTACGACTCGAACTGCCTGGAAGAGATCTGCGGCTCCTGCTCGATGCGCATCAACGGCAAGGCGCGCATGGCCTGCTCGGCGCTCGTAGAGAATCTCGATCAGCCGATCAAGCTCGAGCCTCTCTCGAAATTCCCGCTGGTGCGTGATCTGCAAGTGGACCGCTCGGTGCTCTTCGAGAACCTGAAGAAGGTGAAGGCGTGGATTCCGATCGACGGCACCTACGACCTGGGCCCCGGGCCGAAGCAGCTTCCGCAGGACCAGGAAGTGAACTACCCGCTCTCGAACTGCATCAGCTGCACCTGCTGCATGGAGGTGTGTCCGCAATTCAACGAGTCGACGGGTTACGTGGGCGCGGCGACCATCGCGCAGGTGAAGCTGTTCAATAATCACCCGACGGGGAAGGTGCTGAAGGCCGAGCGGCTGCGGGCGCTCACGGGCGACGGCGGCATACAGGAGTGCGGCTACGCGCTGAACTGCGTGGAAGCCTGCCCCAAGAAACTGCCGCTGGATACGGCGATCTCCGACATTGGGCGGGACGCGATCGTGCAGAAGATCAAGGACGTGCTGCTGAAGTGAGATTGCTGTTCGGCAGTAGAGCCGAACATATGCTAAGAAACGAGACCGCCGCGGTCAGCAAGCCGCGGCGGTTTTCCTTTTTAGGAGCGCGGCTGCGCGGCGAGCCAGGAGTTCAGGTTGGGCTGCAAATCACACAGACGCGGTACGAGCCAGCGAGTGAGCAAGTTACCGTTTTAACAGATAAAGAGACGCACAGAAGAAAAAGCAGAGGAGAGAGGGCAGAGAGCAGAAAAAAGCAAAGGCGAGGATGATGGAAAGCAAGGCCATGGGAAGTTGTTGATCGCGCCAAGCCAGTGCCGCAACTATGTTGCATCTAAATGGGTTTATTGAGATAGAATGCGAGCCGGGTGGAAACCGGGACAAAGCGGGCTACAACCCACCGGCAAACGCACGCATCGAATTCTCATTTGCTTTGTGAATCCCGGCGGAAAAGCATCTGCGGTCCGCAGGGAACGAAAAATCGGAGAAATCGCCGGCCTAACCAAAATCGATACCGGCTTCTCGAATCTATCCCAACTGCGTTGTGAGTAAGGAGTGAGGTCGCCATGAAAAAAACACTGAGCTTTCTGCTTTTGGCTTTACTGATGCCGCTGTTGCTGCAATCGGCAAAGCCCGCGTCTGCGGCCGAGTGGTGGGTTGGCGTTCGCGTTGGCTTCGGACCGCCGGCGCTGCCCATTTACGATCAGCCCCTCTGCCCGGGGACGGATTACATTTGGACGCCCGGTTATTGGGCATGGGATCCCGATGACGGTTATTACTGGGTTCCGGGCACTTGGGTGCTTGCGCCTGAGGCCGGTTTCCTGTGGACCCCCGGCTGGTGGGGCTGGGATAACGGGGGATTTATCTGGAATGAGGGTTACTGGGGCCCCGAAGTGGGGTTCTACGGCGGCATTAACTACGGATTTGGCTACTTCGGAACGGGATTCTATGGTGGCCGCTGGCAAGGCGGGCATTTCTTTTACAACACGGCGGTATGGCATGTGGACGAAACGAACATTCACAACGTATACCGCGATACGACGGTCAACAGCAGGATGAACGACAACCACATCAGCTATAACGGCGGCCAGGGAGGCATTGCAGCACGGCCCACCGCCGAAGAGCAGCGATTCGCCTCCCAGAGGCATGTCGCTCCTGTTGCAGACCAGACCCGGCAAGTAGAGATGGCGCACAGCAATCCGCAGCTTCGCGCATCAGCGAACCAGGGCCGGCCGCCGGTCGCGGCAACAGCGCGGCCTGGGGAATTTTCAGGGCGCGATGTGGTGCAAGCCAGGCAGGCCGGCGGCGAGTACCACGCGCAGCCGATGGGGCGAGCGGCCCAGCCTGGTGGCGGCGGAGCGGCCCCCGGTGGCGCAGGGACGGCGCGTCCCGGCAATCCCACCCATGCCAGCGAACTGCAACCCCACCAGGTTCCGCAGCTTCAGAGCACAGGCAATGCCAAGCTGGACCAGAAATTTCAGAAACAACAGCAGCAGTTGGTCGACCGCCAGAACCAGGAGCATCAGAAGCTGGCGCAACAGCAGCAAAAGGAAGACCAGCGGGCACAGCAGCAGAATAACCAGCAGCGCATCCAGCAGATGGAACAGCAACATCAGCAGCAGACGCAACAGATGGAGCAGCGGCATCAGCAGCAGGCGCAACAACTGACAAACAGACAGAGCTCGAAGCGGCCGCGGTAGGTGACCATGCCAGCTTGAGCGCGGACTGGGAAGTCCGCGCTACAGCCGGCCGGGAAGCCGGCGCTACAAGGAATTCGGGAAGCGAAAAGGGCGCGTGGGACCCGATCCAGGCGGCAGCAATGCGGGCTTGGTGGGGCTTACGCGCCGCGCTTTTTATGCGGCCGCAGAGAGTCGAGAAAGAGCAGGCAGGCGCCCGTGACGATGGAGCTGTCGGCGACGTTGAAGTCGGGCCAGTGATAGCTGAAGATGTGAACCTCGATGAAGTCCACGACCGAGCCGTAGACGATGCGGTCGTGCAGGTTGCCCAGCGCGCCGCCGAGGATGAGCGCCAGCGCGACTGTGGCTAGAGTGACGCGGCTGCCGAGATAGATGAGAGCGATGAGGACGGCGAGGGCGGCCGCGGCCGTGAATACCACCAGCCCCCAGCGAACGGCATGAGGCGAGGCGGAGTCGGCGAAGAGCGAGAAAGCCGCGCCTTCGTTGGTCCAGTGGGTGATGCGCAGTACGCGGGGAATGATGGGAATGGCCCCGCCGAGCGGGACGTGCGCCGCGACCCAGTTCTTGGTCAGCCGGTCGAGGAAGACGTCGCAAACGGTGATGAGCAGCAGCCAGTGGAGGCGGCGGGGCGCGGTCCAGGTCACTTGACGGCCTCCCCATGGAGGTCCGTGGTTTCCCAGGTGCCCAAAAGCGAGGCACCTGGGGCACCCATCGTTTGTGTAGTTTCCCAGGTCTCAAAATCGAGACCTGGGGCACCCGGCGTGTGGTGGGTCACGAGGCAATCTCCTCGGGTTGGGGCGGGTGGATGCCCATTTCCTTGAGGACGGACTGGCAGCGCGTGCAGACGTTCTGCCAGACGCCGTAGTCGGAGACCTCGGGCATGTAGTTCCAGCAGCGGGCGCACTTGGAGCCGCTGGCGGGAGAGGGCGTAACAGCAGAATCGAGCATCATGAGCTTGTCGCCAGATGAAATTGCTATTGTCGATGTTTCGTCATATTCGGCGACCGTAGTCCCTTTTGCTTCAGCCACCTTAACGGCCGAAACATTGAGGATCTCCTTAAGTCCATCTGCATGACGTTGGAGCAAAGTCAGCGCCTGGCCTGATGCGGTTATCAGAAGTTCCGCGTCAAGTGCCTTGCCGATCTTCCCACTCTGGCGAAAGACCTCTAATTCACGCATGGCAGAATCGCGGATGGCGAACAGCTGCTTCCATTCCTCCAGCACCGGCGCCGGATCTTCGCTGAAGATTTCTTTCGGCCTGGGGAACAGCGCCAGATGCACGCTCACCTCGCGCCCCTCGACCTTCGGCAGGTGCTCCCAGACCTCGTCGGCGGTGAAGCTGAGAATGGGCGCGACCAGGCGAACGAGAGCCTCGGTGATCTGCCAGAGCACGGTCTGGGCGGAGCGGCGTGCGGCGCTCGTGGGCGCGAAGGTGTACATGCGGTCCTTGAGCACGTCGAGATAGAAGGCGCTCAGGTCCACGATGGCGAACTCGTTGAGGGCGTGGTAGACGCGGTGGAACTCGAACGCCGCATAAAAGCCGAGGATCTTCTCGGTGAGCTCGCGGGTGCGGGCCAGCATGTAGCGGTCGAGGGGCAATAGATCGGCTTCGGCGACGCGGTCGCGCGCGGGATCGAACTCTGCGGCGATGCCGAACGCCGGCAGCGAGTGCTTCAGATTGCCGAGCAGGAAGCGGAAGGTGTTGCGCAGCTTTTTGTAGAGCTCGGCGCAGCGCTGCATCAGGTTTTCGCTGGCGGCCATGTCTTCGCGGAAATCGACCGAAGCGACCCACAGACGGACGATTTCGCCGCCCATGCGGTTGGCGATGTCGACGGGGTCGACGCCATTGCCGAGGGATTTCGACATGGCGCGGCCCTGTTCGTCCAGCGTCCAGCCGGCGGTGGCGACGTGCGAGTAGGGAGCGCGGCCGCGCAGCGCCACCGAGGTGAGCAGCGAAGAATGAAACCAGCCGCGGTGTTGGTCGCCGCCTTCCAAATACAAAACCTCGGTGCCCTTCCGATCCTGGAAGGACTTGTAGGCCGGGCTGAGTTCCGGATCGGATTCGCAGACGGCGAACCAACTGACGCCGGAATCGAACCAGACGTCGAGAATGTCGGTCTCCTTACGAAATGAGGCGCCGCCGCAGTGCGCGCATTTGGCTGCGGAGGGCAGCAGTCTCTCAAGCGGCGTGGTGTGCCAGGACTCGGCGCCCTCTTTTTCGAAAAGCTCGACGATGCCGCGGTTCAGCGCGGGATCGACGATCGGCTGGTTACACCCTTCGCAGAGGAAAACGGCGATGGGCACGCCCCAGATGCGCTGGCGGCTGATGCACCAGTCGGGACGGGTGGCGATCATGTTGGTGATGCGCTCCTTGCCCCAGGCCGGATCCCAGACCACCTTGTCGATCTCTTCGATGGCCAGCTTTCTGAACGTAGTCTCGGAGCCGTCGCCGCGCTCGACCGGCGTTTCCAGCGAGATGAACCACTGCTCGGTGGCGCGGAAGATCACCGGGTGATGACAGCGCCAGCAGTGGGGATAGGAGTGAGAGAGGTCGGTGGCCGAGAGCAGTGCGCCGCGCTCTTCGAGCATGGCCACGATGATGGGATTGGCCGCAAAGACCTTTTTGCCGTCGTAAGGGCGGAGGAGTGTTGAGGCTCCATGCTTCGGGGTCGAAGTGGAGGTGCCCGCCGGCGTCAACGCGGGAAGTAGGGTCGAGGCCGTAGTGCTGGCCTGTGTAGAAGTCGTCGGCGCCGTGGGCAGGCGCGGTGTGGACGGCGCCGGTGCCGGTATCGGCGGTGACGTAGGTCGCCAGGACACCGAGGACGGTGCGCTCGAGGAATGGATGCTGAAAGGTGGCGCTTTCGAGCGCGGCGCCTTTGAAGCGGGCGAGTTCCTTCACGGAATCCAGGTCGCAGGCTTTCGCAACGGATTCTGCCAGCGAGGCGGCGACGATGTAGACGGCCGTCAGCGGATAGCAGCCGCACTCGGTGGTGGATTCGAGGGCCACATACTCAAAATCGGGATGGAAGGCGACGGCCAGGGAGGCGGGCAGCGTCCAGGGGGTGGTGGTCCAGATGATGGTGGAGACGTCGCGGCCGAGGAGCGCCGGATGGATCGCCTCCGGCGGGGATGTAAGCCTGTAACGGACGTAAATCGAGGGGCTGGTGTGGTTTTCGTACTCCACTTCGGCTTCGGCCAGGGCCGTGCGGTCGTGAATGCACCAATAGACCGGCTTGAGGCCACGGTAGACGAAGCCCTTCTCGAGGAAGCCATAAAAGGCCTCGAGAATGCGCGCTTCGTAATCGCGTGTCATGGTCTTGTAAGGCAGTTCCCAGCGGCCAAAGCAGCCGATGCGCTCAAACTGGCTGGTTTGCAGATCGACGTACTTCTGGGCATAGGCCCGGCAAGCATCCAGCACCTCGGGAACGGGCATCTCAAGCTTCTTGTGGCCCAGTTTTTCGTCGACTTTGATCTCAATGGGCAGGCCGTGGCAGTCGTAGCCGGGCACGTAGGGGGCATCGAAGCCGGCCATGGTCTTCGATTTAACGACAAAGTCCTTCAGACCCTTGTTCAGGGCGTGACCCAGATGGATGGGGCCGTTTGCATACGGGGGGCCGTCATGGAGCAGATAGGCAGGCCGGCCGCCGGCAGCCTCGCGCAGCCGGGCATAGAGGCCGATCTGAGCCCATCGCTTTAGGCGAAGCGGCTCATTTTGAGGAAGATTGGCCTTCATGGGGAAGGCGGTTTGAGGCAACGTGAGAGTTGCCTTCAACTCCGGCGGTGAGGACATCGTGGCTCCGTGTGGATGTGCAAAGTCTTGCATTCCCAGTGTAAACGGCGAAAAAGAATTTTTAGTAACCTGCAGCGCCGGAGTTCGTCTATTTAATGGAGAGCATTGGGATTGCACACGCAGGGCCAGCGGCAGCGGCGCAGCGAGACAAGGTGCGGGGCGGTCAAGCATAATGGGAGAAAAGACCCCGCTTGGGAGACCAAATCACAGCCTGGCGCAGGGACCCCGAGAACGTTCCCGGCGGAGGGCGGCAACATAGGAACTGGAAGAGGGCAAACGCCCCGCCAGGACCGCCAGCAAAGCAAGCAGGCCGGCATCAAATATGGCAAATGACATGTTAAATCAGGCGGAATCGGAGTCCGAGACTGTCCGTGAAATTGTGGAAAGCCACCAGCTGGATGCGTTCCTGGGCCGGGCTTTTGATGATAAGCCGATCTGGGTGGATCTCTGGGAGGGTATCCGGGACTTTTTCTTCCCGGTCAAGCTGCCACCTCTGCAGCTCGAATCCACGCCAATTCCCGTGCCGGACCGGATGGCTCAAAAGCCGAATCCGTGGGCATACGGCATCTCAGCCACATTGAATCTTTCGCTGTTGCTGCTGCTGCTCATTCTTGTGGGGAGAAAGATCATCGAGACGGTGAAGCCGCAGATCTTAAACACCCCCATTGATTTATCGGAGCCTAAACTTGGCGGAGGAGGCGGAGGCAAACCGCTGGACAAGCCCAAGGCCCCTGATCCGAGGCCGCCGAAGATCACTGTTCTGGAAAAGCCGAGAATCGTCGTGCAGCCCAAGATCGATCTGGACCAAAAAATTGAGCTTGAAACCCCGGATCAGTCAGTGCCGCTGGTGGGGACGGGCTCAGCTAACGTGGTGCTGGGCGCAGGCGGCTCGGGAGGGGGCATAGGCGGCGGGAATGGACCGGGCAACGGCAATGGGTATGGCCCCGGCACGGGCGGCGGCACCGGTGGCGGGCTCTACCAGGTGGGGAAGAACGTTTCCGCGCCAGTGCCCCTCTTTACGCCGGAGGCAGAGTTCTCCGACGAAGCGCGACGGGCCAAGTACCAGGGGGTGTGCATCGTGGGGCTCATCGTGGATGCCCACGGGGACCCGCAGAATGTTCACGTTGTGCGCGCATTGGGAATGGGCCTGGACGAAAAGGCGCTGGAAGCGGTTCGCAAATACAAGTTCAAGCCGGCGATGAAGGACAACAAGACTCCCGTGCCGGTGTATGTCAATGTGGAAGTGAACTTCAGATTGTACTGACATCCGGATAGGTGGTGCGAGGGCGGGGCGCCTCAGGCGTCTCGCCCTTTTCGCGTCGGTGGGAGGATAGTCTGGTGAATCCGAAAACCCTGTAAGAGCAGCCGTAGATCCTTCGATTTTTAAGAACAACCGCAGATCCTTCGACTCCGTTTGGCCGAAAAGCTGGCCAAACCTCGCTCAGGATGACAGCGAAGCAGGAAATTCTCTTGACAGAGCGGTGTTTCCGCCATAAAAATGACTGATAGTCATTTACGGTCAGAAGGCATAGATGGTGAAAAGTCAGAAAAAAGCGGAAGCAAACGCAAGAGAGGAAGGCGATCTGCCGGGGCGGCGGCAGCGGCGCGCGGCCGAGACGCGGGTTCGGCTGTTCCGCTGCGCGCTCGAGCTGATTGCCGAGCGCGGGTTTGCCAATGTCACGGTAGAGGACATTACCGAGGCCGCGGACGTGGGCAAGGGCACCTTCTTCAACTATTTCGGGAAGAAGGAACACGTGCTGGGGGTGATGGCGGAGATTCAGCTCGGCAAGGTTCGTGAGGCCGCGCTACGGGCGGGGCGCGGGCGGCAAACGACCGAAGAGACTTTGCGCAGAATGGTGCGCGGGCTTGCGGAAGAGCCGGGGCGCAGCCCCAACCTGGCGCGGGCGTTGATCTCGTCGTTGCTGGCCAGCGAAGAAGTGAGCCTGGTGGTCCGGAGCCGCATGCAGGAGGGCCGGCGAATGATTGCCGGCATTGTGGCGGCGGGCCAGGCCGCGGGCCAGGTAGATGCGAGCCTGAAGCCGGAGAGAGTAGCGGCCCAATTCCTGCAGGCGTGCCTGGGCACGGTGATCCTGTGGTCGCTCGACGGGCGGCCAAGCCTTGCGTCGAGGTTTGAGGAGACCTTCCGGCATTTCTGGAGGTCGATTGCGGCCAGCGCGGCAGCGGGCGGAAAGAAGCGGCGATGAACAAAAGCTTTCGGCGAGGAATACTCCGGCTGGGACAGGCGGTTCTCGTGGGACTGGCAGCGTGCCCGCACGCCTGGGCGCAACAGGCTGGGCAACAACTTTCCGGGCAGGCGACGCCGCTGAAGCTGACGCTGGCCGGGGCGATCGAGCAGGGGCTCAGGAACAACCTGAGCGTGCTCGTGGCCGGGACGCGGGTGGACGAGGACGCTGGAGCGCGCGAGCGAGCGCTGGCGGCGGCGATACTGCCCAAGGTGAGCGCTGAAACCTACGCCAATGTGCAGAATCGCAGCCTGAAAGCCTTTGGAATCTCGGTGCCGGGACTGCCGCTGCCCAGCGTGGTGGGGCCGTTTTCAAATTACGACTTCCGCGTCTATGCGCAGCAGAGCGTCTTGAACCTGGAGAGTTATCGCAATCTGAAGGCGAGCGAGCAAACGCTGGCCGCAGGCAAGCTGGACGAGCAGGATGCGCGCGACCTGATTGTGCGGCTGATTGCCGGCACCTACCTGAATGCGCAATCGGGGGCGGCGCGCGCTGAATCTGCGCGGACGCGGGTTGAAGATGCGACTACGCTGCTGAAGCTGGCCGACGACAGGCACCAGGCCGGGACCGCGACAGGGGTGGACGTGCTGCGGGCCCAGGTGCAATTGGCCAACGACAAGCAGGCGCTGCTGGTGGCTGAAAACCAGCGCAAACAGGCGTTGCTCGAGCTGGCGCGGCAAATTGGGCTGAACCCTGCGACGGCGCTGGAACTGGCGGAGCCACTGCGTTTTGCGGCGCTGACCGAATCTGATGCGGAGGCTCTGACGACGGCAGCCTTAAAGGCAAGGTCCGATTATCTTTCGCTTGAAAAGCAGCGCGGAGCGCTGGAAGAAGAGAGCCGAGCCAACCGCGCCCGTTGGTATCCGAGGGTCAGCATCAACGGAAATATCGGCGAATTGGGCCGAAGCATCGGGAGCGTGGATACGATCGGGGCGATTCAGGGACAGGTCGACTTTACGATTTTCGACCACGATCGCGAGGGCGAAGCACAGCAAATTGCCAGCCGCGTGAAGCGCATCAATGAACAAATGGCGGACCTCGGCCGCGGCGTCGAGGAAGAGATTCGCTCCGCGCTCCTGAATCTGGATTCAGCGGCCGAGCAAGTGGCAGTGGCACAGGAGGGACAGGAACTGGCGCGGCGCGAGCTCGACGAGGCGCGGGACCGCTTCGCGGCCGGCACGGCGAACAACGTGGAGGTGGTGACCGCACAGGACGAACTGGCGCGGGCCGAGGAGAATACCATCCTCGCAATTTCAAGCCACGTGGATGCGAAGTATGCGTTGGCGCGTGCGCTGGGCAATACGGAACAGAACGTGCTGCGGTGGGCGGGGAATCCGTAGCGAACAGGTAAGAGCGAAGGGGCGGGAAAGCGTCTGCGAGTGAGGTTGTGGCGATGAAACGATTGATTCCGGTGGTGATCTTGCTGGCGGTGGCGATTGCGGCGAGCGTGTACTTCTATCCACGGTGGAAGAAGAAAGCCGTGCCGGTGAATGAAGTTACGCTTTCCGGCAACATCGAGGCTCATGAGAGCCTTGTGAGCTTCAAAGTCGAGGGGCGGGTTGCGGAACTGCCGGTGGAAGAGGGCCAGCAGGTGGGTCAGGGCGATCTGCTGGCGAAACTGGAAAAGGCCGACCTCCAGCAGCAGGTGCGCATCAACGAGGCGGCGGTGAAAGTGCGCGAGCAAAACCTGGCGCTGACCCTGGCGGGGACGCGGGAGCAGGAGGTGCAGGCCTCGCACCAGGCAGTTCTGGATGCCGAAGCGGAACTGAATGAGAGGAAGCTCGACAGCGAGCGCGCGGAGAAGCTCTTTGCCAAGGATGAAATTTCGGCGCAGGATCGAGATCTGGCGGCGACGGCGCTGAAGCGGGCTGAGGCAAGCCATCGAGCCGCCGAAGAGCGCCACAACGAGGCCGTGGAAGGCAGCCGGAAGGAAGACATTGCCATTGCGCAGGCGAATCTGAATGCCGCCAATGCGAACCTGGGACTGGCGCGGATCGAAGAGGGCTATACGACGCTGCGCGCCCCGGTGAGCGGAGTGGTTACGGTGCGGGAGGCGGAACTTGGCGAAGTAATCGGGCCCGGGTCGCCTGTGGTGACGCTGGCCGATCTGGACCACATCTGGCTGCGCGCCTATCTGGCGGAGACGGACCTGGGGCGGATTCACTGGGGCCAGGACGTGACGTTGACGACAGATACTTATCCGGGCAAACAGTACCACGGGCGCATCTCGTTCATCTCGCCGGACGCGGAGTTCACGCCCAAAAGCGTGCAGACCTACAAGGAGAGAGTCACCCTGGTCTACCGGATCAAGATCGACGTTGACAATCCCAACCACGAATTGAAGCCGGGTATGCCTGCCGATGCGCATGTGGCGCTGGCGGCCGCCAAGCCATGAGAGAGCAGAGCCCAGCCGCGGAGCGGGCAGGGTCCGGGCCTGCCGGCGAGCCCGCCATCGCGATTACGGGATTGACCAAGAGCTTTCCCGGCGTGAAGGCCGTCGACGGGCTGAGCTTCGAAGTGCGCGCGGGAGAAATCTTCGGGCTGGTAGGCCCCGATGGCGCGGGCAAAACAACAACGCTGAGGATGCTCGCCGGAGTGATGACGCCGGATGCTGGATCTGTGCGCGTGGCCGGGTACGACGTGGTGCGCGATCCTGAGGGCGCCAAGCACGCGCTCAGCTACATGCCGCAGCGCTTCGGGCTCTACGAAGACCTCACGGTGGACGAGAATATCCGCTTCTATGCTGACCTGTTCGGCGTGCGCAAGGCAGAGCGGGAACGGCGCGCGGCGGAATTGCTGCAGGCCGCGGGCATGAGCGAGTTCCGCAGGCGCATGGCCGGCAAGCTTTCCGGAGGAATGAAGCAGAAGCTAGGGCTGGTCTGCGCGCTCATTCATCGGCCGCGAGTGATTCTGCTCGACGAGCCTACGACGGGCGTCGATCCGGTTTCGCGGCGGGACTTCTGGCGGATTCTGTATGAACTCGTGGCTGAGGGAGTAACGATCCTTACGTCGACGGCTTACCTCGACGAGGCCGAGCGCTGCCATCGCGTGGCGCTGATGCACGCCGGAAGGCTGCTCTTCTGCGATGAGCCGGCGGTCCTGAAACAGCGGCTCGGCAAAGGGGTGTTGTCGATCTCATCGGCTGACCCGCGCGAGTTGCGCAGGGTGCTCGAGGGCGCGGAAGGCGTCTCCAGCCTGGTGCTGACCGGCGACAAAGTGCACGTTGTGGTCGACGATGCAAGCGTGCGTGCGGCAGAGTTCGAAGCCCGGCTGAAGGGTGCGGGAGTTGCGTTCGATTCGATCCAGCAGGTGGCGCCTACGATCGAGGACCTGTTTGTGGATGCGGTGAGTGGGAGGAGCGCGGCAGCATGAACGGTACGGCCCATTCCGTGGTGATTGAGAAGCTGGTGAAGCGCTTCGGCGATTTCGCGGCCGTGGACGGGATCGATTTGACCGTGGCTAAGGGAGAGGTCTTCGGATTTCTGGGGCCGAACGGGGCGGGGAAGTCGACGACCATCCGCATGCTGTGCGGGCTGCTCAGGCCGACTTCGGGCCGGGCGCGCGTAGCCGGATTCGATGTGAGCCGTGAGGCCGAGGCGGTGCGGCAGCACATCGGCTACATGTCGCAGAAGTTTTCTCTCTACAACGATCTGACGGTGATGGAAAACCTGCGGTTGTTTGCCGGGCTGTACAGCGTGCCGCGGCAAACAGTGGCCGAGCGGATCGCGTGGGCGCTGGAGATGGCGAACCTCAAAGGGCGGGAGAACCTGCTGACAGGGACTTTGCCGGGCGGATGGAAACAGAGACTCGCGCTCGGTTGCGCGGTGCTGCACCGGCCTCCGATTTTGTTTCTCGATGAGCCAACCTCGGGGGTGGACCCGATCTCGCGGAGGCAGTTCTGGGACCTGATTCACGGCATGGCCCAGGAGGGAGTCACCGTCTTCGTGACCACGCACTACATGGAAGAGGCCGAATACTGCAACCGGCTGGCGCTGATTTTCCGGGGCAGAATAGTCGCTCTTGGGACGCCGACGGAACTGAAGCGGGACTCCATGCGGGGCGAGTTGCTGCTTGTAGAGTGTCAACCGCTGGGCAAGGCAGTGGAGGCGCTGCGCGGGGCGCAGGGCGTGATGGATGCAGCGGTCTTCGGCAATGCGCTGCACCTGATGGTGCGGAACGCGGAAGAGGCGGCGCCGAAGATCGAAGAGTTTCTGCGGGGTCGCGGAATCCAGGCGGAGCGAATCGAGAAGATTCCGCCGACGCTTGAGGATGTATTTGTCTCGCTCACTACAGGCGAGCAGGCGGTGGAGGCGCGAACGGGATGAATCTGAGGCGCCTTCAAGCCGTGGCCCGCAAAGAGGTGGTGCACATTGTGCGCGACTTCAGAAGCCTGTTCATTGTGCTGATCATGCCGGTGACGCTGATGCTGCTGTTCGGCTACGGCGTGAGTCTCGATCTGAAGAAACTGCCGGTGATCGTGCTCGACCGTGACGGCAGCCAGCAGAGCCAGGACCTGCTCAAGCGCTTTCAGTCGAGCGCATACTTCACCGTGACGCGAGTGGCCGCGAACGACGCCGAGGTGACTCGTGCGCTCGACCAGGGCAGCGCGCAGATGGGGATCGTGATTCCGTGGAATTTCTCTGAGCGCCTCAGCGAAGGTGGGCCCGTAAAAGTGCAGGCGCTGGTGGATGCGACCGACAACAACTCGGCCAACGTTCTTATCGGCTATGCAGAGGCCGTGGTCGCGGGCTACTCGTCGGGAATTGAGATGGAGTGGCTGCGCGGTCACGGGGCGGCGATGGGAACCATGCCGATTGGAGTGCAGACGCGCACCTGGTACAACGAGGATCTGGAAAGCAGCGCGTTCATTATTCCCGGCGTGCTGGCGCTGGTGATGTCGGTGATCGGCGCGTTTTTGACTTCGCTGACTATCGCGCGGGAGTGGGAGCGCGGCTCGATGGAGCAACTGATTTCGACTCCGGTGAGCGCGATGGAGATCATGCTGGGCAAGCTGATTCCTTATTTTGCGATGGGAATTTTCGACGTGGGGGTGTGCGCGCTGGTGGCGACTGCCTGGTTCGGCGTGCCCTTCCGCGGATCGGTAGCGACACTGGCCCTCAGCTCGGCGCTGTTTCTTGCGGTGGTGTTGTCGCTAGGTTTCCTGATTTCGGTATTGGCCAAGAACCAGTTTGCGGCCAGCCAGATTGCGCTGATCTCCACCTTCTTGCCGGCCTTTCTGCTGTCGGGATTTCTGTTTGCCATCGAGCAGATGCCCGTGGCATTGCAGTGGATCACGCGCATTCTGCCCGCTCGGTATTACGTCTCGGTGCTGAAGAAAATCTTTCTCAAAGGGACGCCGACGTCGATGCTGGGCGCCGACCTGATTCCACTGGCGGTTTTTGCGCTGCTGCTGACGGCGATGGCGACGCGGGCATTTCACAAGCGGCTGGAGTAGCGGCGGGAGGCGAGAGAAAAGGATGCTGGCGCGGCTGAAACAGATGCTGATCAAGGAGTTCATCCAGGTGCTCCGCGACAAGCGCACGCGCATGATCCTGATTGTGCCGCCGATCGTGCAGATGCTGGTCTTCGGGTACGCAGCGACGTTTGAGATCTACCATGTGCCGACGGCCGTGCTCGATCTCGATCACAGCCAGCAAAGCCGGGAGCTGATCTCGAAGTTCACGTCGAGCCCGTATTTCGATGTCCAACGGCAACTGACGGACGCGCGCCAGATTCGCGATTTGGTGAACCGCGGCGAGGCAACAGTAGGGCTCGAGATCGACGCGGGATTTGCGCGGAAGCTTGAGAAGGGCGAAACGGCGCCGGTGCAGGTGATTGTGGATGCGACCAACTCGAACACGGCGCTGATTGCGTCGAGCTACATTGGGCAGATCGTGATGGGCTACGGAAGCCAGGCCCAGCAGCAGCGCATGGGCCGGATCGCCCCGCAACTCATCGAGCGCGCGCCATCGGTCGAGTTGGAACAGCGCCCGTGGTACAACACAGATCTTGCGAGCCGCTGGTTCTTCGTGCCAGGCGTCATCGGCAGCCTGACGCTGGTGCTGGTGATTACGCTGACGGCCTTTGCCGTGGTGCGCGAGCGGGAGATCGGGACGCTGGAGCAGATCATGGTGACGCCGATCCGGCCCGCGGAATTCATCCTGGGCAAGACGCTGCCGTTCTTTCTGATCGGACTGATCGACGCCCTGCTGATCGCAACGGTGGGGACGCTCTGGTTCCAGGTGCCGCTCCGGGGAAGCGTGCCGGTGCTGGTGCTGGGCGTAGTCCTGTTCATCATTTGCATGCTGGGCGTCGGGCTGCTGATCTCGACAGTTTCCTCCACGCAGCAGCAGGCGATGGTGACGGCGTTCTTTTTCATCATGCCGGCGATCACCTTCTCGGGCTTCGGTTTCCCCATCTCGACGATGCCTGAGTGGTTGCAGCTCCTCACCTATCTCGACCCGCTGCGCTACGTGCTGGTGGTGCTGCGGGGCACGTATCTGAAGGGCGTCGGCATGGATATCCTGTGGCCGCAAATGGCCGCGATGGCCGCGATGGGAGTGAGTTTGCTCGCGTTCGCCATCCTCCGCTTCCACAAGGCGCTTGATTAGGAGCAGCGAGCGAGCAGGCCAGCAAGTCAGCGAGTCAGCAGGTCAGCGCGAATCAGGTGCGCTCGCGTCCTGGGAGTATTCGGCGCGATCTCAATGAAAGACGTGGGAGAGGCGTGGATGCTTCTGCTTTAAAGCATCCCATGCGGCGGACAAGACGTTACCGAGGGCGTAACCTGCCGTCTCCGTTCCCACGCGTGTGAAAGTGGAGCTCCAGTTGCGCTGGGCGGCGGGCTGATAGGCGTTCGACAGGCCTGCTACGGCAAATGAGGCGGGGATTCCGGACCAGTTCAGCGTCTTCGAAGTGAGCTTCCAGCCGTTCGCCCCGGGAGAAAGATAGAGCGTGTGCGCCGCGGCCAGAGCGATCCGGGCGCGGAAGCCCCCCGATTTCGGGATGTAATTGTCTTCATGGTGCGAGGCGGCGGCAAAGACAAACTTGCGCATGAACTTTCCGTTTACATCGTCGGCAAGGCTCACCACATAATGGTGCCCGTAGCCCTGCCAGCCGGGGCCAAAGCCTTGAATTGGCGAAACGTAATCGCTCCACGCCACCGAGACACCCGCGGAGAGGGCCGGCATCACAAGCGTTTCCGGCTGGAAAGTGGCCTTTTCAAAGTCCTTTTCGTACACGCCGAGCGACTGAGCAGCCGCCAATCGAGCAAGAGCAAACAGCGTGAAAGCGAACAGGAGCCTGAGCATGCGAGCACCTCGATGCGAATCTTTTTTCCCTGCGGCTGGGATCACCCGGCGGAAAGAGATTCCACCGGCAACGCGCATGGCTGCACATTAGCAATGAGTTGGAGTCTTCGACCGTGAATCCGGTTGCTTTTCCTGAAGAGTATATCTCGCGCGCCGGCGAATGTGCAGTGCAGGCGTCGATACGGGGAGAGCTTAGGAAGGAAAGTGCGTGGGAAGGGGAGGGCGAAAGGAGCTACGCTCGCCGACGGCGCCCCACCTTTGCCGTTCGCTCATGACAGCAAGCAAAGGTGAGGCACGCTGCGCGGACTTACGCTAACAAGCTGGGGCCAGTTCTGTTTACAAGCCCGGTTGGTTCTGCGCGGGCTGCTGCTGCCCGTCGGTGTGCTGCTGACGATGGGCGCGGCGGGCGGCCAGCATTTGTTCATACTGCTGCTTCTGCGTGTCGTCGAGCAGGGCCTCGATCTTGGCATTTGTATCCTGGCGGATAGCTTTCGCCTTGGCCTGGTAGTCCTGCACGGTCTGCGACGTATCTGCGCGGAGAGCCTGCATCTGCTGGCGCTGAGCTGCCAGAATGGGCTTGAGCTGGGCCACCTGTCCCTCGCTCAGGTTGAGCTTCTGTACCAGCCAGCCGGCTTGCGTCATTCCCGGACGCGCCCCGCGATCATGCCTCATGGGCGCCGATTGCCCGGATGGCTGGGTGGCGGGCTGCTGTTGATCGGTGGGGGCTTCTTGCGCTAAAAGCAAACCTGCGGAAAGCATCAGGCTAGCCAAAATAGCGGCTGTTGTCCTCTGGACCATTTTTTATCTCCTTGTGCCGTTCTCCGGTCTCGTTCATGTAGACGGCAACGGGGGAAGAAAGTTGCGGGCGCCGTTTCGCTGTCAAGGGGCAGTTTTCGCGCGCGGCCAAATGAAACAATCTGCTCGTATCCCGATGATGCGAAATACGTCGGGGGCGACGCGGGCAAGGCAAGCTCGTATACTTGCACCGCGAAGTAAACAGCGAAACAGCCAGGGTTGAATTTCTGCTCGAAGGAGAAAATTATGGGCGCAAGCATCTTCGAAGACGGCGGCATCACTCGGAGGAGACTGCTGCAAGGCATGGCCATCGGCGGAGGCATGATCCTCGTGGCGAACGGCTGCCGCACGGCAACGAGGGGCTCCGCGGATCAGTCTCCCGTTGCGGAGACCAACCTTGGCAACGTGCGCGGAGTGCTTGTGAACGGCGTGAGCATCTTCGCGGGCATCCCCTATGGCGCCGACACCGCGGGGGCGTGGCGATTCATGCCGCCGGCCAAAGCCGCAAGCTGGGCAGGCATCCGCGACGCAACAACGCCCGGCACGCTGTCTCCTCAGGGGGTCGTGCCTGCGGCCGCTGGTCTAAGGCCCAATGCTGGTCCAGATAGTTTCTTCGCCCAGTTCGCCGCCTACAAGCAGGGGAAGGACGGCCCGAATCGGTTCGAACAGGCGCAGAGCAAGCAGGGTGAAGACTGCCTGGTGCTGAACGTTGCCACCGGTGGGTTGAAAGGGAAGCGGCCTGTACTGGTCTACATTCACGGCGGCGGATACATCGTAGGCGACGGCATGCTGGCTCTGGGCGCAGACAAGTGGGTCCAGGAGCAGGACATCGTCGTTGTTGGCATCAATCACCGGCTGGGTTTCCTCGGCTATACGTATCTGGGTGAAATCTCAGAGCAAGTACGCGGATTCCGGCAACGCGGGGCAACTGGACCTGATCCTGGCGCTGGAGTGGGTGCGCGACAACATTGCGAACTTTGGCGGGGATCCGGCCAACGTGACGGTCTTCGGCGAGTCGGGCGGAGGCGCCAAGATCAATACCCTGATGGCCATGCCCAAAGCCACAGGCCTGTTTCACAAGGCCATCGTCGAAAGCGGCTCCATGCTGAGCGTGGCCACCAAAGAGCAGGCCACAGCGCGCGCCCAGGCTTTGCTGAAAGGGTTGGGACTGAAAGAGGCGCAAGTCGACGAACTGCAGAATATGCCGATTGAAAAGCTGCAGGCGGTAAAATTCCCGCCGGGGACAATCGACGCGCAGCCCGTGGTGGACGGCCGCTCGATTCCGCAGCAGACATGGACGCCGGAAGCGCCCAAGACCTCGGCGGGAATCCCCATGATCATCGGCAACACCAAGGACGAAACCACTTCTTTCAATCTCAGCGACGAGGCCCTTTTCAGCCTTGACGAAGCGGGCCTGCGCGAGACGAGTGATCAAGTCCGGCATTCCAAAAGCGGACGCCGAAAAATTGCTCTCTCTTGTACCGCCGGGATTATCCGTCCGAGAATCCCAGCGACCTTTACTTCAGGATGGACACGGATCGGCGTGCGCGGAGAAACACCATCAACCAGGCGGATCGCAAGCTTGCCGCGGGCCCCGGCAATGTCTTTGTCTATAGCTTCAACTGGGATACGCCTCTGGTGGGAGGCAAGATGCGTGCCTTCCACACGGCGGAGCAGCCGCTGGTGGTGCGCAGGGTCAAATATCCCGAATCGGAGGAGTTGTCCAGACAAGTGTCGGCTGCATGGGCGGCCTTCGCGCGGACAGGCGACCCCGGCAACAGCGCCATGCCCAGATGGGAGCCCTTTACGACGGCCAACCGGGAAACGATGATCTTCGACGTCGGAAAGACGCGCATGGAGAAGAATCCGTCGAAAGACGAACTGGAGATTTTGGCCAAATACAAAGTGACCGGAGTGGCGTAGGGAATAGGACGAGGTGAGCGCAGCGCAGCGGCCATGGACCGCATACCCGCCCCCTGCCGGGCCACCCGCCGCGGGCGAAAACATTCAATTGGGCGATGGGCCAGGCAGAACCTGGGCTGGCGGCGCCCGGTCCGCGTCAAACTGCCTTTCGATTCCCTGAGCGATATAGACATCGCGGTGGAGCAAAGAGAGCGCCGAAATCCCGCATGGCCATTCGTACCCGGTGTTACTCTCGCCTTAGGTACAACCAAGAGACAGGTGGCGGAAAGGTTGCAAAGGACCGAGCCGGCTTTCACAAATTGGAGGAGAGATCATGTTTACGAGAACGTTCCGAGTCGCAGTGACCGTCCTGGCGTTTTCCGCCTGCGGCTACGCACAGTCGACGCCGGCGGCGGCAACCGGAAGCGGCGGCACAGGTCCCTACCGGGCCATTTCCGAGGGGGATAGCGGCCTGCCGACCCACACGATTTACCGCCCGGCCAAGCTGGATGCTTTCGGGAAGAATCAGAAGCTGCCCGTGGTGGCCTGGGCAAACGGCGCCTGCATGAATTCCTCAAAGGATTATGATCCGTTTCTGACCGAAATCGCTTCGTACGGTTTCCTGGTGGTGGCTATCGGTCCTTACGGGGCCGCGAATGCGCACGGCGAGACAAAGTCCAGCCAGCTCCTGGACGCTCTCAATTTGGGCCACAGCCGAGAATTCTCGCAAGGAGTCCAAATATTACCAGAAGATCGACCCATCGAAGTTCGCCGTGATGGGGCACTCCTGCGGCGGGTTGCAGGCCATGGCGGTTTCCTCCGATCCGCGGGTAACGACCACGGCGATGTGGAGCAGCGGCGTGCTCGATCCGAACAATCCGCCAAAGATGAACGCGTCGAACGCGGCGCCGGGCGGTGGCGCTCCGGGCGGCGGTCCTGGTGGAGCGGGTGCAGCTGTTGCACCGGGCGGTCCGGGATCTCCAGCAGGTGCAGGTGGCCCAGGCGGCGCAGGTGCTGCCGGCGGTCCGGGGGCGGGCGGCCCACCCGCGGGGACGAAGATTCCCATGGTGGCGGTCAGCAAGGACGATTTGAAGAAGCTGCACGGGCCGATTCTCTATGTCGGCGGAGGATCGTCCGACATAGCCTACACGAACATGAAGGACGACTTCGAGAGGATCAGTCAGGTTCCGGCGTTTATGGGCCAGCGCGACACGGGTCACATGGGCACGTATTCGCAGCCAAACGGCGGGCCCTTCGGCGTGATGGGTGTGGCATGGCTCAAGTGGCAGCTCAAGGGCGACCAGGAAGCGAAGAAGATGTTCGCTGGAGAGTCGTGCGGTTTCTGCAAGGCTGAAGGCTGGACCGCACAAAGCAAAAACCTGAAGTAGCTGGGCGCGATTGGGATCGAGAGACGTGATCGCCCGGCTGCCAGGGCTGCTCATCTCTGATAGCGGGTGAATCCGCGTCACTTATTTTTCGCAATAGCCCCGCCTTGGCCCGCGCCGCCGTTCACTCCGCTGCTTATGCTCTGCCACATGACGCTGGCGGGCTGCAGCCAGTAGTGTGGCAGGTTAAAATCAGTCTTTTCAGCCATGAGCGCGATTCGTGAGAGAATCCACGAGGCAAAAGGGAATAGGGAATAGGGAATAGGCATTAGGGGGCAGGAGCGGCTGGTGAGAATGGAATTTCACATCGCGCGCAAGGTGAGGGAACGGTACGGCTTTCAGGAGTCGCTGTTTTCCTTCAACGGCAACGTGATCTTCGCCAACATGGCGGCCTGCCGCGAGTTTGCGCATCGGATGAACACTGTGCGCGAGGCCGACCGCTATCCTGAGCGCACGGTTCATGCAGGGTCGCTCTATGCGATGGGGCTGATCGACGAGTTGAGCCACGCGCTGATGGCGCGCTACCGCGAGCAATTTGACCGCGAGGTGATGACGGCTGCGCTGGACTGGTTCGGGGCCCGGGTGGGCTCGGACAAGCTGGAGTCGATGCTGCTGGCCTTTGTGGAGCAGTTCCCCGGACAGAGCGTGATGCGGGGCGAGGAGACTCCGGCCCAGTGGCTGCAAGGGCAGACCGGCGGGGTGCCGCACAGGGCTGCGGCGCTCGAGGAACTGCTGCTGCTGTGGACCGCGAACCGGAACGAGGCCTTCAAACCCTTTGAAGAGCTGTTTGAAGACAAGGCGCTGGCCGAAAAAACGGTTTACCGCGCAGTGACGGCGCAAATGCCCGAGTACTTCGCGTCACGGCCTTTGATTCCCGTCGGCCAGGCCAAGCCGATGAGCCTGGTCGAGTTGCTGCGGGCGCCGGCGCTACGCGCGCCCGGCTCACTGCGTGAACAACTGCTGATCATCCAGAAGCTGTGGGCGCCGCTGATCGGGGAAAGTCTGAGCCGGCTGCTGGAAATGGCGGGGGAGATTCTGCGCGAGGAAGAACTGGCGATCTGGGCGCGGTTCAATCCGCCGGGACGGCGAGCGGGTGCGCAGCAGTGGCCATCGCCGGTAGGAGGCTCCGAGGTGCCGGTCTTCAGTCCATACGAGTACGAGCGGTTTTCGGCCGACACGGCGTGGATGCCCGAGGCGGTGATGATCGCCAAGAGCACATACGTCTGGCTGGCGCAACTGAGCCGGCAGTACGGGCGCGACATCAGAAAGCTGGACGAGATTCCCGAAGCGGAGTTGCAGACGCTCCGCGACCGGGGGATCGACACTCTATGGCTCATTGGGGTGTGGGAGCGGAGCCGGGCTTCGAAAACGATCAAGCAGTTGACCGGCAACCGGGACGCGGTGGCTTCGGCCTATTCGCTCTACGACTACCAGATTGCCGAGGACCTGGGCGGCGAAGGCGCGTACGTGAAGCTGCGGGACCGCGCCTACCATCACGGGGTGCGGCTGGCCAGCGACATGGTTCCCAACCACATGGGAATCGATTCGCCGTGGGTGATCGAGCACCCGGAGTGGTTCATGTCGCGAAGCGACTCGCCCTACCCGGCGTACAGCTTCAACGGGCCGGATCTCTCGCACGACAGCCGCGTGGAGATCAAGATCGAGGATCACTACTTCGAGCAGTCGGACGCGGCGGTAGTTTTCCGCCGCAGGGATCTGTGGACCGGGGACACGCGGTACATTTACCACGGCAATGACGGCACGAGCTTTCCCTGGAACGACACGGCGCAGCTCGACTACCTGAATCCGGCGGCGCGGGAGCAGGTCATCCAGACGATTCTGCACGTGGCGAGACTCTTTCCCGTGATCCGGTTCGACGCGGCAATGACTCTGGCCAAGCGGCACTTCCACCGGCTGTGGTTTCCTGCGCCGGGAACAAGCGGGGCCATCCCGTCGCGCGCCGAGTTCGGGATGAACCAGGCGGAGTTTGACCGGGCGATGCCGCAGGAGTTCTGGCGCGAAGTGGTGGATCGCGTGGCGGCCGAGGTGCCGGGAACACTGCTGCTGGCCGAGGCCTTCTGGCTGATGGAGGGATACTTCGTCCGCACGCTGGGAATGCACCGGGTGTACAACTCGGCGTTCATGAATATGATGCGCGACGAGGAGAACGCCAAGTACCGGTCGGTGATCAAGAATACGCTGGAGTTCGATCCGGACATCATGAAGCGATACGTGAACTTCATGAGCAATCCTGATGAAAGGACAGCAATTGATCAATTCGGGACAGGCGACAAGTGCTTCGGCGTAACCGTAGTGATGTCCACGCTCCCCGGCCTGCCGATGTTCGGGCACGGGCAAATTGAGGGGTATACCGAGAAATACGGGATGGAGTACCGCTGGCCGCGCTATGAGGAGAACCCTGACAGAGGTCTGGTGGAGCGGCATGAGAGGGAGATTGCGCCGCTGCTGAAACGGCGTTGGCTCTTTGCCGACAGCGAGAATTTCCTGCTCTACGATTGCTTCACGGCAGGCGGAGCGGTGGACGAAAACGTCTTTGCCTATTCGAACCGCAAAGGGAGCGAGCGGGCGCTTGTGGTCTACAACAATCGCTACGGCGAAGCGCACGGGACGATCGACTGGTCGGCGGCGTACGCGGACAAGGGTGCGGGAGCACTTCGACAGCGGCGGTTGAGCGAAGGGCTGGGGCTGAGTGGCGACCGGGGAACGGTGATGGCCTGGCGGGATTCCCTGAAGGGGCTCGAATATCTGCGGCGGACCAGCGACCTGATGGACAGCGGAATGCCCGTGGATCTGCACGCGTATGAGTCCTTGGTGCTGCTGGACTGGCGCGAATTGCGCCCGACGGCAGAGGAGCCATGGGACCGGCTGTGCGACTGGCTGAACAGCCGGGGCGCGCCGGACCTCGGCGACGAGTTGGTGAAGCTGGAACTGAAACCGGCTCACGATGCTCTCAGGCGCCTGTTGGACCCGGCGGTGATCAGGTCGTTTGCCGATGTGGCAGAGCATCCACGCACGGTGGGCGGCGCGCGCGGCGCTGAGGTCGAAAGAGAACGCAAGGAGTTTTTCACCGATGCGTGGGTGCGGTGCAGGGAGTTTCTGGATGCGGCGCAGGCCGCGTATGACCTGAGGTTGAAGCGCGAGAACGCGCCGGCGCGAGAGATTGGGGCAGCCGATCGGATCGACCTCTCAGCCGGGTTCTACAGGCGCTTGCGCGCCGCAATGCGGATTCCTGCGCTGGAGGCGATCTTCCCGAAACCGTGGACGGCGGCGGCGCGGCGCATGCTGCCCAGCGCCAGCCCCCGGCTGACGGCGACGCAAATGTGGGGTCCGGTGCTGGGCTGGTGCGCGCTCGTAGTTCTGGCGGAATCGTTCGACAGGGAGAGCCCGGAACGAGCGGCGCTTGAGGTGTTCGACCGGCTGCGGCTGCGCTCGCCGATTGCCGAGAGCCTGGCGGCGCTGGGCTTCGAGGGCGAGGAGAGCTGGAGAGTGGCGGCGCGGATCAAGGTGCTGTTGCTTACGGGCGCGGGCGTGGGCAAGTCAGATCAAGGCGAGGAGACCGGGAGGGACGGTGCCCAGAGCGCAACGGAGGCGTTTGAGGAGAAGGTGGCGCTGGCGCCGGTTCTGTGGCTCGACCCGGATGTGCGCTGGCTGACCGGAGTGCACGAAGCCGGGAACCACGTTTATGTGGTGCGCGAGAGCTATGAGGAGCTGCTGTGGTGGCTGCTGGTGCCGTCGCTGATGAAGCTGGCGGAGGAAGCGCAGCCCAGCCGTGCCGCTGCGCGCGAGCTGAGCCGGACAATTGAAGAAGCGCTGGCCACGGCCGAGGCCGCGGGCTACCGTATCGACAGCGTGCTCGCCGAGGCTGAGGTGACAGAAGCTGCTGAAGAGGAGCAGGCAGACGCCGCAGACGAGCAGGAAGAAAGCCCCGCTGCCGAGACGGAAATCGTGCTGGACGACTCAGAAGAGTAGCCGGAGGGCACTGTGTTTAGACCTGGAAGTTAACTGGTCGGCGCAGGATTGAAGATCACAGCAGCAAAAAGCCCGGCTCGCGGCCGGGCTCTTCTTTAACTGAATTTCCCATTTTGCTTAGAGCTTTTCGTAGAATTCGCAGGCCGAGCAGGAAATGAAGATCCCTCCGGGAATGCCCCGTTCGCGGTCCTTCACTCGTTTCACGATTCTTGTCGGTTTGCTGCACTTGGGGCAGTCCGTGGACTTCGTGGTATCCATTACTTTCTTGCGGTCGCCAGTCTTTGCAATCTTCGCCATGGTTCCGGGGGTTCTCCTTTGGTAGCTTGTCTGGGGCTCGCGCTTGAGCGGCGCTCAAGCGGCTTCGACGGCGCGGCGTTGAGCTTGACCGGGCTATGAGAATGCAGCCTTTCTCAAGCTTCGCTCGCTGATTCCAGTGTACATGAAGAGCGCTTTCAATTAGACGGGCTCGCCGTCGAGGGCTGCGCGGGCGCACTCTGCCCCTGCCCTTGCTGCGCGCCGGATTGCGTCTGCGCCGTGGCGCCTGAACCGGCTCCTGCCGGCCCCTGCGTTCCGGCCGAGCTTCCGCTTCCTGCCGCGGGAGTTTCTTCAGCAGGCTGCTGGTCGTCGGGATTGGCTCCTGGCTGGGTTTGTTTGGGGAAGTGCACGGGCTTCATCTCGCCTTCGCGGTTGGCGTTTTGGTTGCCGTCCCAATCCCCCTTGTCCGGCGCTCCGAGCGTGGGTGCCGCGGCGGGCGCCTGCTTGTTCGGATCGATATCCACGTCGCCCATCTTCACCACGCGGATATTTGACTCGGCCGATTCCACCGGCGTGCCGTCGCTCATCATCAATCCAGCCACCTCGTCTTTTGTGTAGACCTCGAGAGGCTGACCCGTTTTAGCGATTTCGAGCCGGATGACCCGGTTCCCGTTGATGCGGACGAAATCTACATCCTCGGGTGGCTTGCCATAGACCCACTCCTCGAACGGCATCTGCCCGTCCATTTCGCGCTGCTTGGTCAACGGCTGCCCTTTGGCATAGATCACCATCTGCGTGCTCATTCCCACCAGCACCTGATGGTTCGAGATCGCATCTTTCAATTTGGCCGGCAGTGTATCCGTGAAGGCCTGGATGGGCGTTTTTACGTCGAAAGAGATCAGCGGGGCAAGCAGCGCTTTCACGTCGGCGCCGGTTAACTCCGGCACGTGGTTCTGGAAAGCCAGCGTCAGCCGCGAGCCTGTGGGCTCCTCGCTGTTGCTGTTTCCCTGGGTATCCCCGGGGGTGGTGGTATCACCTCCCATACCGATCTGGACGTGACTGAGAAACCGGTGCTTGGCGTCTGGGCCGCCATTCAGGTCGAAGATGATCCGATCATGCTCGAACTTGACGTTCGTAATCACCAGCCGATCGCCCGGACTTGCCGATAATCCCTGATCGCCGGCCAGTTTCATGTAGGCCATACCCGCCGGTTCAAGACTGCCGTTGGCGTGAAGAAGCAGGCCCTTGTGCCCGCGCGGAATGGGCCGCATGGCAAAGCCCTGCTCAGCCTGCATGGTGCGAATCAGATCGGCCCGCGCCCTGGCGTCCAACTCTTTGTCAGAAAGCGTTACATGCGTCGGTTGCACCTGCGCGTAGCGGCGGTCGACCGGTATGGTCGTGGCTTCGGGATGCTTTCCGCTGGTGTCGATCGTGATCTGGGCAGCGCACGCCGCGCTGGCGGCGACCAGGGCGATCGCTGCGCTCGAAGCCGCCAGCAGGAGCAATAAATGCCGACCCCATTGCGCGAAACCTGCCGGCGCGCACTCAGATCGTGCTGGGGTGGAACGCCTCATGGGAGCCTCCCATCGCTTCCATCCGTACAAGCCCGCTTCCATCCGTACTAGCCAACGATAGCCCCGATTCCGATGAAATAGCAAACAGGCTGGGCCGTCCCGGGGCTGCTTACTTCGATGGCTCCCGATCCCCCTTATACTCAAAAGATGCAGACCTTTTGAGGAGCGATTCCGCAATGGCAGTCCGTTGGATGAACGCCGCCGAGGCCCGCGAATTTCTTGCCGCCGGGACCGAAGGCCGCCTGGCCACCTCGAGTGCCAGCGGGCAGCCCTACATCACCCCGGTCAACTACGCCTGCCACGAGGGAAAGATCTACTTCCATTGCGCGAAGACCGGCCGCAAATTGGACCATATCGCCAGGAATCCACTTGTCTGCTTTGAGGTCAGCCGCGACGTGCGCACCGCGGTTTCGAACGGCCGCCCCTGCGATTGTTCTACGCGCTACTCTTCGGTGCTGGCCTTCGGCCGGGCCCGTCTCGTGAACGGAGAACCGGAAAAGGCTGCGCTGCTTAACTTTCTGGTTGCCCACCTGGCCGACGGCAAGCCATTCCAGCCCGTCACCGAGATACAGGCGGCCACTTGCGCCGTTGTCCAGATCGAGGTGGAGGAGATCAGCGGCAAAGTCAACTTTGACCCTGGGGCATCCCCGGGCGCTGCGATTGATGGCCGCTGAAGAAGTAATTTCGCTCGGATCTTAAAATGGCAGGGGCTCTGGAACGCGCCTTTTCAAGCCGCTTATCGCCCGTATGAAGCTCAAGGAAGCCGCGCCCTACTGCCGGATGCCCGCGGCCTGCGCAAAACCTGCTGTCTGCGCTGGAGGAGCGGCGTTGACCCGAGGCGGGTTGAAGCTTGCGCCGGCGGCATTGATGGCGGTTGAATAATCGGGGCCCAGGCCAAGTGTCTTGATGGCGCGTGCGTCGGGGATCAGCCTGGTCTGCCAACCATGATCGGCCTGGTACTTCTGCATGGCGGCCTGAGTTTGCGCGTCCCAACTGCCGGTGGGGTCGCCGGAAAGATATTGCTCGCGGATCAGGGCGTGCTGAATCTGCGTGACGCGATCGGAATCGATGGACTGCTGACCGCGGGATTTTCCGGGGCGGGTCTTTCGATTGCGCGTGGACGAGGCGGTGTGCGGATTTGCGGTACCTCGGGCAGCAGAGCCAGTGTGCCGGCTGACAGTGGCCTTTGTGGCGGTGGAGGTGTTGTGCCGCTTGGCTACGGTTTTTTGAGCAGCGGCAGGCGCTTTGTGCGCGGTCGCGGCAAACACCGGCGGGACAAGCAGGAATGCGGCTAGAAGCAGCTTTGAGAGAAAAGGTGACACAATCAAAATTCCTTTGCCGGCCTATGAACCTGGGTAGCGTTACGCCAAGGATACGGAGAATTCCGTATCACAGCAAGCCAAAATTCAGAGACCTTTAGAATCAACGCCCACGCAGGCGCCGGCCGCGACCGCCGCGGCCGGCACAAAGGGCACTACTGGAGAGTCCCTGCGACGTAGTTGACGCCCTGATCAAGGTTGTTAGGGTCGATCACCTCGAGGACTACGTCGCTGCCTGTCTTGAGCTTGCCGGCCGCCGTGTTGAACTGCTCCCGGCTGTTGGTGGGCTGGCGGTTCAAATGGGTAATCACGAGGCCCGGCTCCAGTCCCTGCAGATCGGCGAAGGAGCCGGAACGCACCGACTCGATGAGCACGCCGGAGGTCTGAATCTTCGCCGTGACGGACGAGGGCAGATCGCGGACGACGATCCCCAGCTTTGACTCGCCGGCCTCGGTTCCGCCTTCCGGTGCATTTGAGCCCTGATTGCTGGCGGTTTCGGCAAAAACCTTGTCGCGGTCGCCAATGGTGACGGTGGTTTCAGCAGGCTTGCCGTCGCGCAGATAGCCCAGCCGAACGGTGGAATCGGGCTTGCGGTTGGCAATCTCATTCACCAGGTCGTCACCGTCTTTGATCTCGCGGCCGTCGATCGTGGTGATGATATCGCCGGACTTGAGACCGGCCTTGTCAGCGGGTCCTGCGGCCTGCACCTTCTGCACCAGAACGCCGTTCTTGAACCCGTAGACGCGATTGATGGCGTCGGAGAGCTCTGCACGGAACTGAATGCCGATGGAGCCGCGGACGACCTTGTGACTGGCGCCGATGAGCTGGTTGTAAACGGAAGCAATGGTGTTGGAAGGCAGAGCGAAGCCGACGCCCTGGTAGCCGTTGGACTGCGTGTAGATGGCCGTGTTGACCCCGATCACATTGCCGTTCATGTCGACCAGCGGGCCGCCGGAGTTGCCGGGATTGATGGCGGCGTCAGTCTGCAGGAAGTGCTGGAACTGGCCGCTGGTGCCGGGCTCGATGGTGCGGTTCTTGGCCGAGATGATGCCGGCTGTGACGGTCTGGGAGAGCGCGAACGGGCTGCCGATGGCCTCGACCCAGTCCCCCACCTGAACCCCGTCGGAATCGCCCAGCTTGACGGTGGGAAGCGGCTTGTCGGTGTCGATCTTGATGACTGCGAGATCGGTGGATTTGTCGGTGCCAACCACGTGGGCCGGGCGCCCGTTGTTCCCGTTATTGTCGGGATCAGTAGACAGCTTGACGTAAATCTTATCGGCCTTTTCCACCACATGGTAATTGGTAACGATATAGCCTTTGGAATCGACAATAAAGCCGGAGCCGAGCGACTCCTGCACCTGGTTGTCTTCCTGCTGACTGGGGTTCTGCCCGCCGAAGAAGCGGTTGAAGAAGTCCTGGAAGTTGTTGTCGTCGCCCTGCTGGCCGTTTTCCTCGTTGTTGTCGCCATTGTTCTGCTGAGAGCGGTTGCGATTGCGCAGATTGCGATTCGTGCTCTGCTTGGGCAGCGTCTGGGTGTTGATGTTCACCACGGCCGGAGCGACCAGTTTGGCGATACGGGAGAACTCGTTGGGCTGAACGGGGGAGTTGATGATCTTCAACGGGGTAGCATCCGTGCTGTTGTTGTCTTTTTCCTGGCCGCGCACCCCATGGGCGGCAAAAGATCCGCCCACAATCGCGGCCGATAACGCGGCAAGCAAAACAAATGCCGAAACAAGACGGCGCGCGCGCAGCCGTTCAAGGAGAGATTTCATGGCTTTCGTGACCTCATTTGGCGTTCAACCAGCCAGGCTGGCGGCAATTGCCTTCATTATAGACAGCCCGGGCCTGCGCCAAACCTGCTCGACGGGCAGCCCTTTCTATTATTTAGACGCCTGGAGAACAAAAGAGATGCGCAAGGATTTGAAGAGGTGAGAGCTGAACTTCGGCTTCACTTTAGCGATCCGCTGCCTGTTCGAGCATGGCAAGCGTGAGAAGGAGAATGCGCTTGAGGCCGGTTTCACGGTCCCTGGCCGAGTACCATTCGCCCAGGGTGTGCGCGCCGCCGCCATCGCCGCCGGCGCCGATGGAGAGAGCTGCAACGCCGAGCGAAAGCGGAAGATTGGCGTCTGTGGATCCCAGGCGGTGGTTGGTGTGCAACCCGAAGTGGCGGTCGACCGCGCAAAGCGTCTCGAGGAGCGGAGAATCGGCAGGAAGATGGGCGGCCGGGCGATCGCCGATCCGCTCGATGACGAAAGAGAGCGGTCTTCGCTCAGCCGCGGGCGGTAAAGCGCTGTCGCGGAGATTCCAATGCTCGACCGCATTTTCAACGGCGCTGCGCAGTGCGCCTTCGAGGCGAGCCAGTTGCTCGAGGCTGGTGGAGCGGAAGTCAACGGAAGCGCAGGCGCTTTGAGGGATGGAGTTGACGCTGGTGCCGCCCGAGACGAGGCCTAGATTGAGCGTGGTGCGGGGCTCGTGGGGCAGAGGCGTTTCAGCCAGTGCGGCCAGGGCGGTGGCGAGCGCGGCTATGGGATTGGGCGTGCCTGCGTCGGTGAAGCTGTGGCCGCCGGAGCCATTGATCTGGATGCGGAAGCGGCTGCTGCCGATCGCCTCGGTGATCGCGCCCTCGCTTCCGGCGCCATCGAGCACAATGTGGGCGGCGACACGGCCGGAGAAACGGCTCGCCGCATAAAAGTGGCGCACGCCGCGCAGATCGCCCTCGCCCTCCTCGCCGACATTGCCCACCAGGACCAGCGGCGCCGGAAGCTCGATGCCGGAGTGCAGAATGGCGTGATGAGTCGCCAGCAGCCCGGCCAGCCCGGCGCCATTGTCGCAGGCGCTGGGGGCGGTCAAACGGTCGCCCTCGAGAGTGGGCTCATGGGGCGAGTCAGCAGGGAAGACAGTGTCGAGGTGAGCCGAGAGCACGACGACTGGGCCGCTGCTCTCAGGAGGCAGAGCCGGGGCGGGAAGAACGGCGATCACGTTCCCGACCGCGTCGATTTCGACTGTCTTGAGACCCGAATTGCGGAAATGCTGTTCGAGCCAGCGGGAACGGGCTTCTTCTCCGAAGGGAGGCGCGGGGATCGCCACAAGTTCCCGTTGCCAATCCATGATTTTGCCGGGGTTCGAATGCAGCCAGCGAAAGGCCGCATGGACAGACCGGCGCGCCGCGAGCGAGGTGACGAGAGAAAAGGCCGATTCGGGGCGGGAAGTGGGCATATCGACGGTATCAGGGTAGCAGCAGAGGCAAACAAGCCACCCGGCCACCAACGGCAGGTCAGCGGGTCAGCGTTCTCAACCTTCGGTAAGCCGGCGCAGCAGGAGTGTTTGCAGATTGCGGCGTCCGTCCGCAATGAGGTGGACGACTACCTCATCGTTTCTCACCTGATAAATCACGCGGTACGGCTTGAAGAAGACCTGGCGGTAGTCAGATTCAAGACCCGGCGGCAGTTCACGAGGCCGCGAACCGCGATCCGGGAAAGTTGCAATGCTTTCCGCTACTTGTGTGATCTTGTCGAGCACGTAGTCGGCCTGGGATGGCGAGTCGTGCTCGGCAATCCACTCGTAAATCTCTTCAAGATCGCGGCGGCCAGCCTTTGTGATTCGAACGGGATAGATCATAGCTCCCGTTTCCGATGGTGAACCGCACGGGTGTTTTTTGTCCGCACCGGGGAAGCGATCTTCCGGGAACTGCGCAGTTGCCGGATCGCTTCGCTAAGCAGGACGGTGTCGCCCTGCTCGATCTGCTTTTCACCGATGGCCAGAATCTTGAGCAAAGCCAGAGTTTCCTGCGATTGTTCGTAGGAATGAATATCAATCAATACGGCGCGCGCTTCGCCATTGCGCGTAATGATGATCGGTTCGCGCTCTTCTTCGATCCTGTCCAAAAGTTCAGAGGCGTTGGATTTCACGTAGCTGATGGGCTTGATCTGTGTGGAATAGCGCATTGCGGCCTCCGCTTCAGTCCAAGTATAGTCTTTTTTCGATCTCTATTCGGACTTTATTCGGTCTCGTACTCCACCGAATGCAGGAATAATCCCCGGGCCGGGGCGGTCGGCCCGGCGGCGGCGCGGCAGCGGACAGCAAGAATCTGCGGAATAGCGGAAACCGGCAGGTAGCCGCGCCCCACGTCGATCATGGTGCCGACCATGTTGCGCACCATGTGATGCAGGAAACCGTTTCCGCGGACGGCGTAGACGAGGAGAACCCCGGAAACCGTCTCGCGAAGCTCCCATTGAGAGGCGAGAATGGTGCGGACCGTTGAGTCGGTGCGCCGCCCCGGAGAGGAATCCGAACTGCAATCGGGGGTAGGGTCCTCGTTGGCGTGCCGACTGGCAGAGGAGGAGCGTGCGGCGAGATCGGGGTCGGTGGCGGCGAAGCTGAGGAAGTCGTGGGGGCCAAGAAAGAGCCGGGCCGATTCGTCGAGGGCGTCGCGATCAAGCGGCGCGGAGTAGGAGTACACGTAGCGAGCCAGAAAGGGAGGACAGATCTCTCCGCGGAAGACGCGGTACTCGTAGGTTTTGGCCTCCGCGGAATGGCGCGCATGGAAATCGGCCGGAACCAACTCGGCAGAGAGGATGCGAACGGACGCAGGGAGGGCTCGGTTGAGGGCGCGATGGAGATTTTCGGGCGGAATGGGAGCGCGAAGCTGAAAGCTGGCCACCTGCGCCAGTGCATGGACCCCGGCATCGGTGCGGCCTGAGCCCTGAGGCAGGGGCGATTCTCCCGTAATGCGGCCGAGGGCCGCCTGCAACTCCCCCTGGATGGTGGGCCTGCCCGGCTGCACCTGCCAGCCATGGAAATCGGTGCCGTCGTAGGCAAGTGTCAGCTTCCAGTTGCGAAGCGAGGGATCGGCGGGTTGAACAAGCTCGTCCATGGCTGGTTGTGTCTACCTGAGAGTACCCGAGAGGGGGCGCGCGGCGCACGGCTTTAAAGCGATTGCACAGTCACCGAACCCAGGAGCCAATCTCGCAATGGGCCATTTTCCTTAAGAAAATGCCACCCTTCACAGCATTCGCAAGGGCACTGGAACTATGGAACTGCTCTTAAATCTGAGACAGGGCGTGCGATATACTCAACTTTCCGCATGCTGAGGCAAACAGCTCGTTTCGGGCTGAGAGACAGGGACAGGGAACGGGCGGGAACGCGAGAGGTTGGCGGCGCGTAGTTTCCAGTGTGCTCACGAGCCCATGCGGGAGCAGGGAAGGCCTTCCGTGGGCAAGAACCTGCGTCCGGAGCGGCCTTTTGACCGTCTTGAAAAGTAGCACCCAAAGGTTCTTTACAGCCAATGGAGAGGGATCATGCGTCTTTGTAGTCGCAGTGTGTTAAGGCAGCAGGAAGAGACAGGGCGCGGCAGGCGCGCAGGGATAGAACGCCAGAGCCGGCCGCAGGCCATGCGCGGCAGCAGGGTGTACGCGGTTGCAGCGGTGATGATGACGCTGATGGGGGGCACACCCACGAACTGGGGCCAGCAGGTGGCAGGAGCTGGAGGCGCGGGGCCAGAGCCGGCTGCTTCGCAACTGCCCACGGCGCCAGCGCCGGTGCTCACTCAGCCTTACCCGCTGGAAGCCATCAAGCGCGATTTCTCAAAGCCATACGCCGGATGGAAGGGCGACCCGATCAATATCTTCAAGCCCACTTCCATCGGAAAGACGAACTTCGTGAATTCCGTGCGCCTCGCCGATCTGGTCAAGGACGGCAAGATCTACTTAAGCCTTTCCGATGCCATTGCGCTGGCCATCGAAAATAACTACGACATTGCCATCGCGCGCTACGATCTGGACATTGCAGACACGGATATTCTGCGCACCAAAACCGGCGCCGCGCCTTTGGGATCTCCCTCAGGACTGGTCACAGGCACGCTGGGCGGATCGACGAGCATTTTAAACACCGGCGGCGGGCCGGGAGGCACGACGGTAGGCTCGGGTGGGGCGGGTTCGGGCGTGAATGGCTTGACGCTGACCACCGCCGGCGCCGGACCAGCGCCGGAAAACATGGATCCTTCCCTCTCCGGCACAATTCAGTTCGACCGCGACCGGCTGCCGGCCACCAGCTTTTTCCAAACCGGTAGCAGTTCGACCAATACCTACAACGCGACTTTCAACCAGGGTTTCGTGACGGGCACAAACTTCCAATTCGCTTTTGACAACACCTACTCAACGAGCTCGAACACCGTTCAAGACTTCAGCCCGGAACTGCTTTCGAATTTCAAAGCGACGGTCACGCAGCATCTGTTGCAGGGCGCCGGAATCTGGGTCAACAAACGGTTCATGTACCAGGCCGAGAACAACCGGCGAATCACCGATTCCTCGTTCCGGCAGCAGATTCTCTACACCGTGAACCAGGTGGAGAGCATTTACTGGGGCCTTGTGCAGGCTTATCAAGACGTGCAGGCCAAGCAGCGGGCGCTGGACCAGAGCAACCAGCTTCTGTCCGACAACAAAAAGCAACTGGAGATCGGCACCATGGCGCCGCTTGACGTGGTGAATGCCCAATCGACGGTTGCCTCCGACAAGCAGGCGTTGATCAGCGCGCAAAGTTCGCTGAATTATCAGCAGCAGATCATCAAGCAGGCCATCGCCCGTAACCTGAACGATCTGGTGCTTTCCACCGCGCCGGTGATTCCCACCGATCGTGTGAGCCTGGAACAGATTCAGGAGGAAAGCCAGCCGGTGGAGACGCTGGTGCAGGAGGCCTTCCAGCGGCGTCCTGAACTGGAGCAGGCCGAACTGACGCTGCGCAACGACGAGATCACGCTGAAGGGCGCGCGCAAAGCGCTGTTGCCCACCCTCGATGTGTATGGATACTGGGAAGGCCAGGGCGTGGGCGGCACGTTGAATCCCAACCTGAACTGTAACCTCCTGGGCGGCACCTGCCCCAAGACGCCCGCCACCGGCTATGGAACAGCTCTCAATAGCGCATTCGACAATTCCGCGCCTGATCGGGGCATGGGATTCACTGTATCGATACCTCTTCGCAACCGCGAGGCGCAGTCGGTTCAGGAGCGGTCGCTGATGGAGTACCGGCAGGCCGAGTTGCGGCTGGAGCAGCTCTACACGCAAATCCGCATGCAGGTGGTGAATTCGCTTTACGCGCTGACCAACGACCGGGCCGCCGTGCAGTCCGCCACCGCGGCGCGCGATTACAACCAGCAAAGCCTCGACGCCGAGGAAAAGAAGCTCAAGCTGGGAGCATCCACGACGGCAAATGTTCTGCTGCAGCAGCGCAACCTCGCCATCGCAGAGGACAACCTGATCGCGGCAAACGCGGCTTATGCGAAAGATCGCGCGGGGCTGTACGAGATCCTGGCTTCCACGCTGCAACACTACGGGATTAATCTGAACGACGCGGCGACGGGCAACGTAAGCACGGCGCCAACAGTTCCCGGAGTGCAATCGGAGCAGCCGGGCAAAGAGCCATCAATGACTCCTCCGACAGGGCAATAAGCGCGAAGCGAGAGATGAGCTAAAGGCCTCCGGCTGCGGCCGGAGGCCTTTTCACGTGGAGTTCCAAGCACGCACTTTACGTGGCGGAGGCGCACCGGCGCGGTAAATCCCCTCGGCCGTGCGGGGCGATGAGAACGAGCCGTCAGGCGAAGACGGCAGTGCGGGACTCCAAAGGCTTCTTCTCCCGGACGATCTGCAAATGCGGCACAGGACGCAACCACCCGGCCGCGAGCCAGGAAGGTGGAATCATGAACTCGCTCCAGCCGCAGTCGACACAGACGCTGATATCGGGAAAAGGACTCATGGGAGGATGACTCAGCGTGCGAGGAGCATTGCGGTAAAGGCGAATCTCAGCCGGAACCCGGGAGATGGAGGAGGACTGGCACTTCGGACAAACCATAAAAACCCCATACTGGAATGACCAGTGAGCTGAAACCATGGCAACAAAAGGAATAAGTGTTGAAATTATTATGCAGATCTCCACAATCTTTTCAATAATAGTAACAGATTGTTTGTTACTTAAGTTTGGTTTCGCGAAAGTTCGGCATTGGAGCCCGGACCCGCCCCATGCGCGCCAATACCGTGTTGCGGCTAGAAGAAGTCTGCGTTGGTGCCGAGAGGAAGTCTGCCCGGGAATCAACGTCCCTTGTGAACTCCCCAGTTGATGCGCACGCCGGCGCGGAAGTTGAAGGGAAGGCTTGGGTAGCCGATGGGCGCAATGTGGCGCTCGCTGAGAAGATTCTCGGCCTTGCCATAGAGGTCCAGCCACGATAGCAGGTGGTAGCTCCCGCCAAGGTCAAGGCGGGCGAAGCCGAAATCGAGATTGCGGTTGGGCAGCAGCAGGGAATTGCCATCGTTTTCGTCCTCGTACTCCAGGAAGGTCGAGTCGTCGCTGCGGCTGGCGAACGAAGCGGCGAACAGGCCGGTTACCGCCTTGTGGCTGTAGGTCGCTGTCAGAGAGCCGCTGTGCGGAGGCCGGCGGAAAGGCCTGGCGCCGACCAGCGGCGAAACGGCGCCCAGGGGAATGCCGTGGTAGCTGAAGCCATAGCCGTTCAGTTGCGCTTCGTTGTCACTGCTGAATGAGCGCTGCACCACCGCGTCGGTGTACGAGTAGGTGCCGCGCAGAAAGATGCTCGTGCCGATGCCGCCCTCCACAGCAGCCTCGACGCCTTGCGCGCGGAACGCCTGCGTGTTGGTCATGATGTCGTAGACACTGTTGGTGTTGAAGAAAGTTGTCAGCTGCTGCAGTTCAGTTGCCGAAAAGTCGGGGAAGAGCAGGGAAACAAACGCGGTGCTGACCGGTTCCAGTTCTCTGCCGAATTCATTGTGAAAGTAGCTGGCGCGGAAGGTCAGGTGTTGCCCCAGTAACGCCTGCTCGAAACCAGCTTCATAGGTGCGCGTGGTGGGCGCGGCCAGCGGCTTTACATTGAACTCTTGAATCGAGGCGCTTTCGCCGGCGTCCTTCAAAACCTCGTAGAGCGAACCGAATTTGTCGGTCAGCTTGGGTTCGCGCACGGCGTCGCCAAAGCTGCCCAATACACGGGTGCCGTTGAAGTGGCCCGAACGCGGACGGAGCACGTAATAGGAGAAACCGGCGCGCGGCGAGGTCTGGGTCCCGAATAGTGAGTATCTTTCCAGGCTTCCGCCCAGATGATAGTAGAAACGATTCTTGAAATCGCCCTGTACCGCGGCCAGATAAATGGTGTTTGTGCGCGAGTCCGCATCGTCGATGCTGTACAGCGGATAGCTGAAAAAGTAGGAGTTGTAAACATCGACACCGCGCTCGTCTTCAAAGCGGAAACCCACTAGCCCGGCCAGGTGGGGCGTAAGCCGGTAATCTCCCTGGTAGTCCAGCTCATCACGGTTGTTCACGAGCAGGCCACCGTAGCTGGTAGCGCCGTCAAGAACGGCCTGGCCGGTGGCCGAGTAGCCGTTAGCGCCCTGAATGGTCACAGCCTCGCCGAGGCTCTCGCCATACGGGTCGTAATCGCCGCTTCCGCTCATGGACCATTGGTTGGTCTCTTCGCGTTTGCGAGTTGCGCCGTAGCGCACCACGTTATGGAAGGCTGCGGTGGTCTGGTTATCAATGGAGCCGCCGATCACCAGATTCTGGTCCTTTTCCGTAGCGTTGTCGGCAACGTGATAGAAGTCCCAGGCATTGGGGAGGCCGGTGGCATCCACGCTGTAATGCAGCGTTCCGCGCAGCAGCGTGGAGGCCGAGAGTTGCCAGCCGAGATTCGCGGCGCTGGTGGCAATGTGGTACTCGTCATTGGGCAGGGAATTCGAGGTCTGAAGCCAACTGAAGGCGCCCAGGTAGTCCAGCTTCCCGTAAGCTCCTGCGAGTTGAAGCTCTTCGCGCGAGTAGTCGAAATTGCCCCCCTCGCCCGTCAGGAGCACGGAAGGAAAGCTGGTGGTGCCGTGGGGAGTGGTCAGGCTGATCACGCCGCTGGCCGCATCGGCGCCGTAGAGATTCGAATCGGGTCCGCGATAGATTTCGGCGCTCTCGATCGCGGTGGCGGAGAGAGTGCTGAAATCGAATTGGCCGCCGAGATCGCCCGCATCGACCCCGTCGATGAGGACTTTGTTGTTGTCCGAATCGCCGCCGCGGATGAACAGCGAGGTCTCTGCGCCGCGCTCGCCCTCCTGGACAACCGAGGTGCCCGGCATCAGGCGCAGAGATTCCACGAGATTCTCGTTGAGGGTCAGATCCTGCGGCCCCAGGACGGTGGTAGACGCGCTTGTCTCCGCTTGTGGAGTGGAAGTCCCGGTGGCCGTGACGACGATTGACTCGCGGACCCACTCGGGCTCGAGGACGAGGCTGCGCTCGACTGAGTCGAACTGGCCGGCATAGAAATCGGGCGTCTGGAGCTGGCGGAAGCTGCGGGCAGTGACAACCACGAAGAACCGGCCCGCGGCGCTGGTGGTGACCTGAAAGCTGCCGTCGGCGGCCGAGACCGCGGTGCCGACCACCTTTCCGCTGCTCAGAAGGGCAACATTGGCGCCCGAAACCCGGGCGCCCGTTGTATCGGTGATGTAACCGCGAACGGAGGCGGCAAACAAGTTCTGAGAAGAGGCGAACAGAAGCACGGCGGCCGGCAAGCACAAGCAGGCTTTACGGAAAAGCGCGATGAAGGGCGATGGAAAAGTCATTCTGACTCCTTCGTTCCCCGCGGAACGGCAAGGTTTGAAAATCGCCGTGGACCGGTCTCCTGACTTGCGCCTGCAGCGGTTCCTGGAACCGCTCAGTTGAGCCACCTTCCCAAAGACAGCCACGAGGGCTCGACTTCAGTGGTTTTATAGGGCCAGTCCGAATGAAACGGACGGCTCCGGCTCGAAAATCCCGATTCTGCCAGCATGACGAAGCCGGCTGGCAGGGCGCTCACAGTTGCGGGGCAGTGGCGGACTTTCACCGCCTTCCCGAACATCCTGGCGAGTTGCGTTAGTGGGTATGCTGCCGGAAGGGCAGCGGTTATACCATGGAAGCGATTTCCACGATATGAACATTCTTCAATACGGAACAGGGGGAGTCAAGTGGAAAAGACAGCACGTGGGCGAGGAAACAAAAAATGGTGACCCCGGGAGGATTCGAACCTCCGACCTACGGTTTAGGAAACCGACGCTCTATCCAGCTGAGCTACGGGGCCGCCCTGCCGCAGCGCGAACTACCTTATCAGTTTACAGCCAGGACGGTGCGGAGAGCGCGAGACGGCTTCGCCCCGGGCGACCGCCAAGGTATCTGCGACTGTCCGGGGCGATGGGATAAACGCGGGTGAATCCTGATCAGGTCTACGTCCAGGGCTTCTCGGCCGCGGCATTCTTGCCCGTGATGCGGCCAGACGCCATGCACGTGCCCAGGTTGCCGCCCGTAACGCTGTAAACGCGAGTGACGGGTGAGCCGTTTGTCCCGGCCGTGTAAAGCCGCGGAATTGGATTTCCGTCCGGATCGACCACCTGGAATTTTGCGTTGATCGCCGGGCCGCCTTCGGTGCAAACGAGCCCGGGATACAACGGCACCGCATAAAAAGGAGCGGTCTTGATCGGCGCGAGCTGCCGGGCATTCCGGCCAAATTGCTTGTCCTCCTTCGCATCGCAAGCAGCGTTGTAAGCTTCCACCGCCGCTTTGAGCGTCGCTGCATCCATGGGCAAGCCGATCGCTTTGGCGAGCTCCTCCAGGGTGTCTCCCTTCTTGATCCAGCCCTTTTTGATCTCCTCGCTATTGTCGCTGCTCCAGGATTCAACGCCTCCCAGCGCGGCAGGCAGAACCTCGCGGCCCATCGTGGGGCCGTGTTTGCTCCCCGATGCGGCCATAGGCGCTGCTGCGGCGCCGCCGGTCGGCGCGGCTCCTGCTTCGCCCCCGGGGGGAGCTCCGGCTCCGCCCATGGGTGCGCCTCCGCCTTCACCTCCTGGAGCGCCCCCTCCTCCGCCCGCAGGAGGAGTCCCGGCGACACCCGCTGGAGGGCCTGCCATGGAGCCGAAGGAGTCTAGAGGCCCAGCGAGTCTCACCGTCTCATCGAAGATCAGATAGTGCGGAATGTAGGGAAATGTCGCTCTCGCGTTGTCGAATTGCGTAAACATCATCCAGCCCTTGTGCGGATTGATGCGCGAGTCATTTTCATTGATGAACCGGCTTCCGAACTTGTCGACCCAGATGTAGTTATTCTTCGTGGGGTTTGCCGAGTGGCCCACATTGACCGGATCGTCAGCAGACCATGTGCAGTTTCCACCGCACAGGTTGCCCATGTTCGCGAGATCCGCCCCGGCCTTCTGGGCCATCAGGATGCCGTCTCCCGTGTTATAGCCCCACCCATAAAACTTCATGGGGTAAGCCTTGAAGTACTTGTTCTTCAGTTTCTCGTTGAACTCAAAGCCGCCGGTGCTCAGGATCACGCCCCTGCGGGCCTTGATGCTGATTTCCTTCTCCCCGCTTTTTGCCTTCACGCCGATGATGGCTTTCGTCGCGGGATCCTGGATCAACTCCTTGCCCGGCGTGTCGAAAAGAATCTGGATTTTCCTCTTCTGCACCTGATCGTCAAGAACCTTGAACCAGGCCTGGCCGTAGCCCGTGGTCTGGTAGACATACATCGAGGCATAGCCGGGCAGATGAGAATATTCCGACCGGTTGCCCATGCTCACAGCGTGGATGCCCATCTCGTCTGCCCAGGGCTTGTTCTTGGCCATCTCTTCGGCCCACGCACGGCAAATTTCCATCGAGGTCAAAGAGCCGCCCGTATCGCCGCCTCCGCAGCCCGCATAAAGATAGTTGGCCGCGCCCTCCGCATCCTTGGGAGAGCAGAACTGGCCCATGCATATATGGGAGTTGCCGCCGCCGCCGGAAATCTGCTGGGCGGCAACCCTGCCATTGGTGATGCCCAGGCTGGCCAGGCTCGGGCTCTTTTCCAGCACCAGCACCTTGGCCCCGGCATCGTGCGCCGTGATGGCCGCAGTCACTCCGGCGCCGCCGTAGCCGACCACGACCACGTCCGCCTCGTATTCCCATTTCGTTGAAGTCTTTTGGGCGAGTGCCATTTCAGCGCCGGATTCCGCCAAAATGGCCGCACCGAGTCCGGCGGCTGTGGTGGTTACGAAGCTCCTTCTGCTCAAGCCATTCTCAAGGGTTTTTTCATTTTCAGACATGACGGTTCTCCTTAGCCTTCAAAGCTGGGCGTGGTTTTTCAGACGCTGCAATTGTATACACCGCGGAGGCTTTATCAAGGTGATTTTCGGGGTAGGTTTATCTCAGAGCGGGCAGAAGAGTTGCGCCGGCTTCCCAGCCGGGTCGCCGCGGCGACCGCGGACCTCCAAGTCCGCGCACCATACCCACGGCCAGTTCATCAACAACTTGACTCGTTACGCCCCCGCCTTCTTCTCAATCTTGGCCCAGGTGTCCTTGAGCGAGAGCGTGCGATTGAAGACGAGTGCGCCTTCTTTGCTATCGGAGTCGAGGCAGAAGTATCCCACGCGCTCGAACTGGTAGTGCTCACCCGGACGGGCCGCTGCGAGGGATGGCTCCAGTTTTGCGGTTGTGAGGATTTCCAGCGAGTCGGGATTGAGATTGTCGAGGAAGCTCTCGCCCTCTTCGAAGTCGCCGGGGTCGGGCTTCGAGAACAGATGCTCGTAGAGCCGGATTTCGGCACTAACGGCATGGGCGCAGGAGACCCAGTGGATGGTGGACTTGACCTTGCGTCCGTCAGGCGACTGGCCGCCGCGCGAGGCCGGGTCGTAGGTGCAGTGAACCTCGACGACGTTGCCGGCAGTATCCTTCACCACGCTCCGTGCAGTGATGAAATACGCGTTGCGCAGGCGGACTTCTTTTCCCGGCGAGAGGCGGTAGTACTTGGGCGGAGGAACTTCGCGAAAATCGTCCTGCTCGATCCATATCTCGCGCGAGAAGGGAACCCGGCGCGTGCCGGCCGCCGGATCTTCGGGGTTGTTCTGGACTTCGACGAACTCTTCTTGCCCCTGCGGGTAATTTTCGATCACAACTTTGAGCGGGTGCAGGACGGCCATGGCGCGGCGGGCGCGGCGGTTGAGGTCGTCGCGCTGAAAGTGCTCAAGCATTTCTATATCTGTCGACCCATTGGTGCGCGAGGCCCCCACGGCGGCGCAGAAGGCGCGGATGGCCTCGGGCGTGAATCCGCGGCGGCGAATGCCGCACAGAGTGGGCATGCGGGGATCGTCCCAGCCGCTGACGCGCTGCTCGCGCACAAGCTGCAGGAGCTTGCGCTTCGATAGCAGCGTGTAAGTGAGGTTGAGCCGGTCAAATTCGATCTGCTGCGAGGGGAAGATGCCCAACTGCTCGATGTACCAGCGATAGAGGGGCTGGTGATCGGCGAATTCGAGCGTGCACATGGAGTGCGTCACGTTCTCGATCGAATCGGACTGGCCGTGGGCGTAGTCGTACATGGGGTAGATGCACCACTCGTCGCCGGTGCGGTGATGCGTGGCGTGCAGGATGCGATACATGACCGGGTCGCGCAGGTTCATGTTGGGCGAGGCCATGTCGATCTTTGCTCTTAACACACGTGTCCCGTCGGGGAATTCGCCGTTCCTCATACGCACGAACAGGTCTAGGTTTTCTTCGACCGGGCGGTCGCGGTAGGGCGAGTCTTTTCCTGGTTCTGTAAGGGTGCCGCGATACTGGCGGATCTCGTCGGCGGTGAGGTCGTCGACATAGGCTTTTCCAGTGTTGATCAGCTTGAGCGCCCACTCGTAGAGCTGCGGGAAGTAGTCGGAGGCGTAGCACAGCCGCTCCCACTCGAAGCCGAGCCAGCGCACGTCGGCCTGAATGGAATCGACGTACTCCTGCTCCTCTTTTTCAGGGTTGGTGTCGTCGAAGCGCAGGTTGGTTTTGCCGCCGAACTCGTCGGCCAGGCCAAAATCAATAGAAATGGCCTTGGCGTGGCCAATGTGGAGATAGCCGTTGGGCTCGGGCGGAAAGCGGGTCTGGATCTGGGCGTCGCCGTACTTCTTGTTGCGCACATCCTCGGCGATGATGTCGCGGAGGAAGTTGTTGGCGGGGCGGGCGTCGTTCGCGGCGGCGGTGCTTTCCGGGTTTTTGTCGGTCATGGCTTTCATTCATTATTCCACGGGGCGGCTGTGCTTCCCAGATCCGAGAATCTGGACCTGGGGTGCCCGGACTTCCTTTACTAATGGACCTGCGCCGCCCGCCAAGCCCGCGTTTTCTGCGGGTCCGCGAAGTGCAGCGAAACTCACCCTTTTTGAGATGCGTCGAGGCGTTGGTCAATTGTTGCTCCTGATGCTGCGGGCGTGGGCTTTTGCTCTACGGTCCCGTCTTTCGCGGAGTGGTCACGCCAGATGATAAAAAGAGGACGAGAAGCCTTACCGCAGAGAAATTCCGGGAGTGTCTTCCTACGCTTCGGCCTACGCTTCGGCGGGTAGTCTGTCCAACTCGTCTCATCGCCTGAGTAGTACACACAACCCTTAAAGTTGCTTCGGTTGCGGTACAAGCTAAAAAGAAACACCGCCGTTAGTAACGGCGCTATCAAACCAAGCAACCAGGGGTGGGTGTCGAGGTAATCCGCAGCAGCTTTCGGAATCACACCGGCAATCACACCGGCAATCATAACTGCTGCCCACCCTAACGTTAGGAGGAGCAGCAAACGTTGGTTGATCCGGCTGACAGAGAACTGCGGGGCATCATGGCACAGGATTACATGGGTGAGCCGCTTCTTCGTCACGTCCTCCAATAGATCAACGTGCGCCTCCCAGTTCTCTTGCCAGAATTTTGAGCCACGAGCGGTGAGGTATCCAGCAAAGGCGGTGATTACGCCAATCGGTGCCGGGATTAGTAACCGGCCCAAGGGCAGTTGTCCTAGAGAGCCGATGTTACCGTCTTTGAAAAGAAGCCCAAGTGTCGTAAACGCGATGAGTTGAAAAGCCCAGAAATAGGTCGCCCGTTTCCAATACAACTCGATCTCGAATTGGCGGATTTCGTGCGCAAGCTTGCGAGCAGCTTCGAGCTTGCATTCATCATTGCTCCTAATTCCGAGAGCCTGAAAATAGTGGTCGCGAAACCTTGCGTTGTCGTCCATTCGTTACCCCCCATATCTTTCGAACAGTACGGAAAGAGCACTTATTGAGGCTTCGCGCCGCCGCCGACTGTCAGATTGTTGTGGACCGCTACCACGTCGGCACTTGGCTCTTGATTGCCCCGGGCAGCTCGCGGGAGGCTTCGTCCGCCACCGTTCCGGAGAGGGCACGCATTGGCTGGGGCCTCACTACCGTATTTGCTTCAGCTCGTCGCATCCCGACTTGTCGCCCATGGAGCAGCCTTTGTTGGCGAGCTGCCTGGCCTTCTCGGAATCCTGTTGGACGCCATCTCCGGCAGAGTATAGGAGCCCCAGCAGGCTGCAACCGTCGGCGTCTCCCCCATCACAAGCCTTGGAATAAAGGGCTGCCGCGCGAGAATGATCCGCCGCGACACCCCTGCCAACGTAGTATAGGCTGCCAAGAGAGCTGCAACCGTCGGCGTCTCCCCCATCGCATCCTTTTGACAAGAGAGTCGCGGCGCGAGAATCATCCCGCCCGACGCCATTTCCGGTCATGTAGTCAATGCCAAGGTTGGTGCATCCGTCAATGCTCCCGCCATCGCAGGCCCTAGAATAAAGAGCCGCCGCACGAGAAGCGTCCTTTGCTAAACCGATACCGAGTGCGTTCATGATGGCAAGGACATCGCAACCCTCTGCATAACCCCCATTACAGGACTGGGAAAAGAGAGCAGCCGCGCGGGGATAATCCTGCTTTACTCCTTTGCCAGACTTGTAACTTATACCAAAGTTAAAGCACCCTTTGGCGTTCCCTTCATTGCACGATTTGGAGAAAAGCTCAGCAGCACGCGGGAGATCCTGTGCGACCCCGAGGCCTTTTTCGTAATACACACCGAGCCTCGTGCACGCCAACCCGTTACCAGCAGTACAGCCCTGATCGAGAAGGGGAAGCGCTTCCGAATATCGGTTCTCTTGGTAGAGCACATCGACCTCTGAGTCCTGAGTCGACCCCTCCGTCGGTCGTTCGGCAACAGCCGCGGGTGCGGGCTGGGGCGCGGGCGCTGTGGATGCGTCCCCTAAGTCACGGAACCGTATGCGCGGCACAGGGGTAGCCAAGGGCGTCAAGCTGCAATTTTCCAAAACCGGGACGCCGACTTTGTGCTCAAGGAACATAGGCATGACCTGAAAGTCCAGCGAGCTTGCGTACGTCCCGTGCGCCTGTACTAGACTCTTAAAGCCATACAGGCCCTTTGCGGCTTGTGCTTCTTCCAGACCCATTTCGCACTCCAGATATTGGATTTGACTGGTGTTCTCATCCTGCACCACCACAGAGAACCGGCAATAGTCCCTAGGGTCCGCTTCTCCGTGTTGAACTCTCACCGTTCCACCGTACAACAGGACCGAGCACGGATCGAGCTCATTGGGCGGAGCCCATCCGCCTGAAACGTGAGGCGAAACGTAGATTCCTCGGACAGCGAGTTCAGTCCCCGTCGGGATGTTGTTCATGTGGGCGTTGATTTGCGCGACGCTGTAAACGACGGGCGCGGCGGCGGGGTTATCGTTATTCGCATCTGAGGCGTTGCCTGTATAGGTATAGTTGGTTGGATATGTTACTGGCGGGTTATGTGGCGTTCCTGAGTTATGGAACGAATTGAACATCGCTATGCCTAAAAAGAGCAGGGCCGGGGGAAGCAACACAAAAGCCTTGCCGCCTGGACTGAGGCCACGATACCAAGTGGCGAAATTGTGCGCGAACGCTGAGCCGCGTGTCAGACCGCAGTTTATGCAACGCATTGGATAGAAGGGGATGACCAACAGCCAAAGGCCACAGGTCAGCAGAACCATGAAAAAGGTGCCGAAGCCAAGAGCCCTCTTGAATCCGGTCAACTTGCCGCAATTCGGGCATTGAATCATCTGCATATGTCTACCTCGAATGAGGCGGGAACTCTCGCAGAAAAATGGGCGATGAACTATTCAAACCCCACTTGGTGGTGGCTCATATCTCAATCTACCACCACGATGGCCAGCCTTGCGACAGCCGCCTCAAAGCGATTGAAGGTTTTCTACCGCCTTGCGGATGCGTTCGAGGCAGACTTCGCGGCCCAGCGCGGCCATGGTTTCAAACAGCAGCGGTGCATCTTTGCGGCCGCAGACGGCTGTGTGAGGCAAGGCTCTATTTTGGGAGCATGATCAGAATAGAATCGTCAGATTTCTCCGTCCGTCCACGATTCTTACGATTTCGACTTGGTCGATCCGGCCCTCTTCGCTGTCAGGATGCGTCTCGTAGAGAATAAGGTACGGAGATTCGACGAGCATGCGTGTGGAAGGACGAATATCTGCTCGTCTCACTCCACTGCGCGGATTAGCCGTGAGCGATTCCGCCTTCGATTGCAGCGCAAGGAAAATGCGCTCGGCGGCGGAAGGATTCTCGCTGCCGATATACACGTAAATTTCGATCAAGTCTTCCCGCGCCTGAGGAGTCCAGACAAGATCAACTCGCACGGGATTGCTTCTCCGTGCTGATCGCCAACCGCTTGCGCGCCTGGATGCGCGCCACCTTGAAGTCAACCGGCGATGCGGTTCCGCTGGCCTTACCCTCGTCCCAGAGCTGGCGCAGGCGCCTCAGGTCTTCCTGGCGCAGATCCCGCTTGAACTGCCATTCCCGGAGCGCCTCACGGAGAATTTCGCTCGTCGTCGCGTACTCACCGGTTTCGACTGCGGCCTTGAGGGAGGCAATTTGCTCCCCGGTGAGGGCAATGCTGATTTTTTGCACGTCGGGCATGAAGCACCTCCATCCCTTCTGGAGCAAATTTTACTACTTTTTGATCCGGCGCGCCCGGCATTGGATCCCCAGGTCAGGATTTTAGTCTTGGGAAGCACAACAGCTCACGCGAGAGATTGCAGGCTTGCTTCAGCCTTCTTGATGCGTTCCACGCACGTTTCCCGGCCCAGCACGATCATGGTTTCAAACAGGGGCGGCGCGTTCTTGCGGCCGCAGACGGCGACGCGGATGGGCTGGAACATGGGCCCGGCCTTGAGGCCGAGTTCGGCAGCGGCAGTACGAAGAGCCTGATCGAGCGAATCGTGATCGAAGGCGGTGACGGCCAAAAGTTCCTGAGCTTTCTGCAAGACGCGGAGGGCGAGAGCGGCGTCGCCCTTTTGCGGAATCAGCTCAGCCGGATCGTATGGGGCCAGTTCCTTCACAAAGAAAAAGTCGGCGGCCTGGACGGCATCGGCCAGCAGCTTGATGCGCTCGCGGATCAGCGGGGCGATGGCGAGGACTTTTTCCGGTTTTGGATCAAAGCCTGCATGCGCGAGGAAGGGCTCGATCTGGCGGGCCAACTCGTCGACGGGCAGAGCGCGGATGTGCTCGGCATTGAGCCAGACGGCCTTGGGGTCAAACGGGTCGGTCTCTGAAAAGTTGATGACGGCATTGGCGCGGTTGACGCCTTCGAGAGTGAAGAGATCGGTGAGCTCGTCGAGGGTGAGAAATTCGCGATCGTTCTTGGGCGACCAGCCGAGCAGGCACAGAAAATTGACAAATGCGTCGGGGAGGAAGCCGGCATCGCGATAAGTGGTGACGCTGACGACCGGGCCGTGCTTGCGCTTGGAGAGTTTGGCGCCGTCGGGGGCGATGAGCAAGGGCAGATGCGCGAACTGCGGTTGCGCGGCGCCTAGCGCCTCAAAGATCAGCAGGTGCTTGTAGGTGTTGGTCAGGTGATCCTGACCGCGAATGATGTGGCTGATGCGCAGGTCGGCGTCGTCGGCGCAGGAGGCGAGGTGATAAGTCGGCAACCCCCACCCCAACGACGAAGACCTGTCGTTGGGGACCCCGGACCCGTCCGAGCGCAGCAGGGCGAAATCCTCAACCTCGTCGGCAGGCTTGGACTGTTGCCCGTAGACAGCGTCGTGAAAGCTCAGAATGCGGCCCTCGCCGCGTGGGACGCGATAGCGGAGCGCGAAAGGCTCGCCACTGGCGGCGCGGCGGTCGGATTCTTCTCTCGATAATTCGCGCATGCCGGGATTGAAGAGCCATGCGCCTTGACGCGAGTGGTCGTCCTCCGCAGGTTCTGATTCACCTGCGTGCGCGGGGGTGAAGTCGCGGTAGGCGAGGCCCTTCTGGAAGATTGATTCGGCAGCCTGGCGGTGCAGGGCGAGGCGCTCGGATTGCTTGTACTCCTCGTCCCAGTTGAGGCCCAGCCAGCGCAGACCCTCGAAAATGGACTGAACACTGGCCTCGGTGTTGCGTTCGAGGTCGGTGTCGTCCAAACGCAGGACCATCGTGCCGTGGTTGTGGCGGGCATAGAGCCAGTTGAAGATGAAGGTTCGCGCGCTGCCGACATGAAGGAAGCCGGTGGGCGAGGGGGCAAAACGGACGCGGGGCGCTATAGGGGGCGAATCGGGCATCGTTGGGCGGCTTTCCAATTACGATGCTAAAGCATCGAGGCCCCCACCCGAGATGGGTTCGCCCTTTCAGGACCGGGGCGGTGTTGGCGGCAGCGGAGGCGGCGGCGGCCAGTAGGCCTGCGGGGCCGCCGGGACGACCTTCCAATCGGCGAAGGCGAGCACGTAAAGGAGAATGAGGCCGCCGATAGGAAGACGAGAGTGATAAGGCCAGCCAGGGAGAGAACCAGCCTTTTTGCAGATGAAGCACAAGGGAATGATGACTGCCGCAAGGCCGATGAGAACAATGAACCCATAGAACACGAGCAGGATGGCAATGAAGTGAAAGGCCTCCGCTTGATCAAACGGCGGGCGCACTGGGCGAAAAGCGTGAGTTCGTGCAGCGGAACGCTCCAAGAGGGCGCTGAACACTCGCAAGCCAAGGTAACGCCGGCGGGGCAGAAGCGCAAGGAAGAATTGACAATTCCTAGGTAATGTCTTCCGTGTCGTAGACCGGCGAAACGCGGCGCTTGGGCGCGCCCTGGACGGTGGCGAGCAAATCGTCGACAACGTCTTCAAACTGGCGCTGGCTTTCGGCGCCTTCGCTCATGGTCTTCAGGTCATCGGATTCCTGATTGCGCTCCACCAGGGCGACGGCATGGCATTGGGCGACGTGGTCGAGGCCAAGGCCCTCGGGAGTCTTGGCCTTGATGCTGACCTGGCCGACGTCAACTCCAAGCAGATCGGCGACGCGGGTGCGCATTTCTCCGGCGACGGGAGCGATTTTCGGCGCAGCGAGGATGAGGGTGACGTCGATATTGGCGATGCGGTAACCGGCGTGCTGGACCTCTTCAACAGCGAGCTTGGTGAAGATAGCCGAGTCGGCGCCTTTCCAGCGCGGATCGCCGGGGGGAAAAAAGTTGCCGATGTCGCCGGCAGCCACCGAGCCCAGCAGGGCGTCAGTCACGGCGTGGAGAAGGACATCGCCATCGGAGTGTCCGGCCAGGCCTTCGGGGTGTTCGAGCGAGAGGCCGCCAATGCGCAGCGGCACACCGGGCTGAAATACGTGAGAGTCAAAGCCGAAGCCGATTCGAGTGTTGAGCATCCCTTGGGTCTCCGTGCATGCAACCGGGGCCGCCGCGGTGGCCTGCTTACGATTTCGAGCGGCGGCGCAGATAGAACTCGGCCAGCTCCAAATCGCCGGGCTGTGTAATCTTCAGGTTCACCGGGGAGCCGTGAACCACGGCCACCGGAAGACCGGCGCGCTCGACCAGCGATGCCTCGTCGGTGCCGTAGAATCCGTCGGCCGCGGCCTCGGCAAAGGCGCGCTGCAGAATGGAATAGCGGAAGCCCTGCGGCGTTTGCGCCAGAACCACGACCTCGCGGGGGATGGTGGACGTGACAAGGGCGCCGTGGGCGGTGCGGTCGACCTGCTTGATGGTGTCGACAGCGGGAAGGCCGACAATGGCGGCGCCGAATTGGGCTACGGCGTCGATGGTGCGCTCGATGGTGGCGCAATCGATAAGCGGCCGAACGGCGTCATGGACGAGTACGATGTCGTCGGGCTGCGCGTCGAGCGCTGCCAGGGCGTGCGCCACCGATTCCTGGCGCTTGTCTCCTCCTTCGACGACCCGGACGCGCGAGGCGAAGCCGTATTCGGCAATCTGAGCCTCGACGCGCTCGATCTCGGGCTTGCGGACGGCAACAAAAATGGCGCTGACTCGCTCGATCGCGGCAAAGGCGCGCAAAGAGTGGATGAGGATGGGGACGCCATCGAGGGCCAGAAACTGCTTGGGCTGCGGGCCGGCCATGCGAGTGCCCAGCCCTGCAGCGGGAAGGATTGCAAAGACCTGCATAACGAAGAGTATACGGCGATAAGTCAAGGATCACGCGAAATCGTCAGGCGTTTTCAAGTCGGTGCTTGCGTCTCGGCGGCTATCATTTCGTTGGATGCAGCCAAAGCAGAGAAAACGGCAGATCGAAACCGGGCGAGCAGGGCTGGGGATTGAAACCGGCGTGCTCAAGCCCGGAATGCGCCTTGCCGTGGGGCTGTCGGGCGGGGCGGACTCAGTGGCGCTGCTGCGGGCCGTCGTGGAGCGGAGCCCGGACCTCGGCTTGGTCGTCCATGCGGCGCATCTCCACCATGGGCTGCGCGGCGACGAGGCGGATGGTGACCTCGAGTTCTGCCGGGAACTGGCCGGGAGGCTGGGGGTGAGCTTCCACCAGGCGCGGGTGGACACTGCGGCCGAGGCCCGGGCGGACGCGGCTAGCGGCAAAGCGGCGGAAACCATCGAGGAGGCGGCGCGACGGCTGCGCTACGCCTGGTTTCGGCAATTGATGGCCACGGGCGAAATCGAAGCCGTTGCTACGGCGCACACGCTCGACGACCAGGCAGAGACCGTGCTCGCAAAATTTCTGCGTGGCGCGTGGACGGAAGGGCTGGCGGGAATCGCTCCGGTGCTGGAATTTCCAGAAGGGAAAGTCCTGCGGCCGATGCTCTGGTCGACGCGCGCGGAGGTAGAGGCCTACCTTCGCGGGCTCGGGCAGGAGTGGAGGGAGGACTCGACAAACCGCCAAACCAGCTTTACGCGGAATCGAATCCGGCATGAACTTCTACCATTGCTTGAAGAATGGAACCCCAGACTGCGCGAGCATCTGGCCCAGATGGCCGAACTGGCCCGCGACGAGGAAGCATGGTGGGAGGCAGAGCTTGAAAGAGTGGCTCCGCAGATGCTGCTGCAGGGCCGGCCGGCGCGCGGAGGCGGCCGGGTGGAGAGCGGCGGGCTGGCAGTGGATGTGACGAGGCTGGCGGCCCTGGGCCCGGCTGTACAGCGAAGACTTTTGAGGTTGGCGGCTAAACGGTTAGGCTCGCGGGTGGATTTCATCGCGACCGAGGCGCTGCGCCGCCTGGCCATGGATGGGCACGCCGGCCGGAAGCTGGAACTGGAAGGTGGACTGCGCGCAGAACGGACGCCGAGGGAACTGCGCATGGAGGCGGGCGCCCGATCGGCCGGCAAAACCGTGGACGCCGCGCCGGTGAGCATAGTGATTCCGGGAGAGATTCACTCCCCTGAATATCGAGTGTGGCTCCGGGTCGAGCTGGCGGGCGATGGTCAGGGGCAGGCAAGGGAGATCCCTGGGAAAACGGCGACGCTGCGCAACTGGCGGCCTGGCGACCGCGTAAGAATTCGCTACTCGGGCGGGACGAAAAAAGTAAAGGAAGTGCTCGAGCGGATGAAGATTACCGGAATCGCGCGATCGCAGTGGCCTGTTCTGGAGGTGGAGGGCCGGATCGTTTGGATGCGGGGCGTGGCCGTGGAATCGGGATCGGAACGTGTGACTGAGCTTCAAGGTGCTGAAACAGGAAGAAGTTGACAACGCAGATACCGATTCGTGCAGGAACTGTTTTCCCCGGCGTTTTTAATGCCCCAGGAGTACAATTTCAGTACCTGCTCTCAAGAGCGGCGTGGGTTTGTTGCCCAGAGGGGATAGATGTACGCCTTTCTGTGACTTCAAGCGTAGGGCGGGCGTCTAAAGATATAGGAAGCGGTGATGGAGGTCGGTTGAGTGGCTTATCCTTCCCCGGGAAAGAGGTCTCCTGGTGAATTCGAGCGTTAAAACGATCATGTTCTGGGTCTTTATCCTTATCTGCCTCATGTTGTTGTGGGGGGTGGTGCAGAAGGGAGCCTCGCTCAGCGGCAAGGACACCGAATATGGCTACTCCGACCTGATGGATAAGATTCAGAACCAGCAGGTGCAGGACGCACAGATTCAAGGCACGGAGCTGCGTGGGCACCTGAAGAACTCGAAGGACCAGTTCCACACCACGATTCCGACCGACTACAACGACCTTGAAAAGGCCTTGCTGGCCGCCAAGGTCAGCTTCTCCATCAAGGAACCGCAAAGCAACCTCCTGCTGCCGCTGCTGTTCAATGTGGGCCCGTTTGTGCTGCTGGGCGCAATCTGGTTCTTCATGCTGCGGCAAATGCAGGCCGGCGGCAACAAGGCGCTCTCCTTCGGCAAGAGCCGCGCGCGGCTGCTGTCGATGCAGCAGAAGAAAGTGACCTTCAAGGATGTAGCCGGGGTCGACGAGGCCAAAGAGGAGCTAAAGGAGATTATCGAGTACCTGCGCGAGCCGCAGAAGTTCCAGCGGCTGGGCGGAAGAATTCCCAAAGGCGTGCTGCTTGTCGGTCCTCCGGGAACGGGCAAGACGCTTCTGGCCCGGGCAGTGGCCGGCGAGGCCAACGTGCCGTTCTTCTCCATTTCGGGCTCGGATTTCGTAGAGATGTTTGTGGGCGTGGGCGCCAGCCGCGTTCGCGATCTTTTCGAGCAGGGCAAGAAAAACGCGCCGTGCATTATTTTCATCGATGAAATCGATGCCGTGGGTCGCCATCGCGGGGCCGGACTGGGAGGCGGGCACGATGAGCGCGAACAGACGCTGAACCAGTTGCTGGTCGAAATGGACGGATTCGAGTCCAACGACGGCGTGATCCTGGTGGCGGCTACCAACCGGCCCGACGTGCTTGACCCGGCGCTGCTGCGGCCCGGGCGCTTCGACCGGCGCGTGGTGGTAGGGCTGCCGGATGTGCGCGGGCGCGAAGAAATCCTGCGCGTGCACGTGAAGAAGGTTCCCGTTTCGGATGATACGAATCTGAACGTGCTGTCGCGCGGGACGCCGGGCTTCAGCGGGGCCGACCTGGCCAACATGGTCAACGAGGCGGCGCTGAATGCGGCGCGCATGAACCGCAAACAGGTGACCATGTACGACTTCGAGCTGGCCAAAGACAAGGTGCTGATGGGCGCCGAGCGCAAGTCGATGCTGATCTCCGATGCCGAGAAGCGAGTGACGGCCTACCACGAGGCCGGGCACGCCTTGGTTTCCTATCTGCGCAAGGACTCCGACCCGGTACATAAGGTGACGATCATTCCCCGCGGGATGGCGCTGGGCGTGACAGTGTACCTTCCCGACGATCGGCACAACTATACGCGCGAATATCTGGAGACGCGGCTGGCCATGCTCTTTGGCGGGCGCGTGGCCGAAGAGGTCTTTCTCAACCAGATGTCGACCGGCGCAGGCAACGATATCGAGCGGGCTACTGAACTGGCGCGATCGATGGTCTGCGAATTCGGCATGAGCCGGCTCGGGCCGCTGACCTTCGGCAAGAAGGAGCAGGAGATCTTCCTTGGGCGCGAGATCGCGCAGCACCGCGACTTCAGCGAAGAGACAGCGCGGCAGATCGACCTGGAAGTGCGGCGTCTGATCGATGAGGCCTACCAGTCGGCGCATACGATTCTGGAAGCGAACCAGGACCCCATGCACCGCATCGCGGCGGCGCTGCTGGAGCGGGAGACGATCGATCTCGAGGAGCTGAAGATGCTGATCGAGGGCAGGGAACTGCCGCCGGTCCGGTCGGCGATTGTCGCTCCGACTGACGGGGACGGAAGCCAGCAGCAGGTGCTGAAGCCGGACAGCCGGCCGGGACCTTCTCTTCCTGAAGGGTCGCCGTCACCGGCCTGAAAACAGTTGTCAGTGATCAGTGAATAGGCCGCTCCGAAGGGAGCGGCCTTTTTGACGGCTGCGCTCTCACCGCACTGGGTGCCCCGACCCCTGACCCCTGAAACCTCTTCAAAAGATCTTGTAGCTGATTCCAACGCTGCCGCCGTAGGGGTAGAGGGTGGGCGTAATACGCCAGCTCTGGTATTCGAAATCGCCGGCGCGGATCGTAAACCTGCGATTGAGGCGGTAATCGAGACCGCCGCCATAGGCGAAAGTGCCCGCACGGCCGTCGAGCCAGGGATTCCCGGTGCTGAAGCCGACGAGGAACTTGCCGTAAGGAGTGAAGCGATGAAAGGTGTGGATGGGGACGCGGGGCCCGATAAGATAGCTGTCTTCGCCGACACCCAGGTACTCGTTGAAACGTAGCCAGCGGCCCTCGGCTTCGATCTGGACCCAGCGGCTGAAGCGCACATCGACATAGCCGCCGAGGCCGAAGAGGAGATAAGGACTGGCTCCCGCCACAGGATGGCCGCTCGCATCTGTTTGGCCGAGCACATAGTCGGGCTGGTAGACAGAGCCGAGCGCGCCGGCGCTAAGTGAGAAGGTATTGCGCGTGGCAGAAGGAACGGTCTGCGCGTGAGCGAAGAGGGCAGTAGCGGGGAAAGCAAGGCAAAAACAAAAGAAAACGAACGGTCTCATGGGCCAGGCTCATTCCGTTTCAATGAAATTTGGTTCCGCAACCAGCGGGGGGGAGGGCCCAGCAGGCGAAGCTGGTGGAGAGTCCAGCCCTCGCCTGCGAGGGCGCACTTACGGGTTAGTTGCCGAAGGGGCGGGCTGGGGCTCAGGTGGAGTGGCCGCTCCGGTTATGGGTTGAGCCGCGGCAGCGGCCGGGTCGGGCTGCGCAGACTGGTCGCCCGCGCCTGCAGCAGGAGCCTGCTGCGCGGGAGCCGCGGCCGGCAAAGCCGTGGCCAACTCGTAGCGCTGCAATTTGAAGAAGATCGGCGTGACCTCGAAAGGCATCTTGTCGCGCGCGTTCATGGGTGCGTAGCGCTTGGCGTTCAGCATGTGAACGGTATCGTCCCAGGGATCGGTTTTAAGCCAGCTTCCCAGGGGCAGCGCGGCTGTCTGGGTAAGGTCGTCCCAGTTCAGCTTGGGAGACATCTTGTAAAGGCCGTCCATCCAGGGGGTGCCGTCTGCCTTCAGCAGCGAATCCCCAAGCTTGGGCGTGTTGAGCGCCTTGAGGACTTTGGCGCGGTCTACGAGCTGTGCGTAATACAAGCCTGCCGAGGCGAGACGGTCCTTATACATCGACGCCTGCAGGTAGTCCATTGCCTTCTTGGCAGCTTCTGCATTGTCGTGGTCGGAATGGTACATATCAATCCGCTGGAAGCTGGATTCGTCGGGGAATAGCAGCCGATCGTTGAATGCGTAGCGGGTGTCGATGTGATGGCCCATAGCGATGTGAGCCAGATCCATTGCGATGACCGAGGCAATTGCCTCCTCGCTGGGCAGCGAATCGATGAGACCCTTGCTGATCAGGATGGTGTTGCCCACGGTGGTGGTTTCCACGGTGTCGGTCAGCAGAACGCGGCAGCGGATCTGATCGGTGAAGGCGAGATTGTTGGGCACGACAAGATTAATGACAATCTGGCCGAGCACTTTTTCCTCATAACCAGCGGAGGCGAGGGGAGCAACGAGGCCGGCTTCAACGAGCCGGTCGATCACGTTGTTCTCAGCCTGGGTGATCCACATCCGGGAAGCCTGCAATGGGCTGACATCCTGAGAGTCATCGCTCTTGTCGACGGCGTCATCGACCTTGACCGAGACGTTCTCGCTGTCGCGTGTGGGAAGTTTGAGAGAGTAGCCCCAGAAGTGAGTCTGGGCCTTGAGCCCGACACTCTTTTCGCCTTCGATGCGCTGCGTCTCTTCCACATAAACGGCGACCGGTAGCCAGATGGAGGGCTGAACGTTCATGCGCCAGCTATCGAAGTGGAAGTAGTACTTGGAGGAGTCCTCGGTGGTGGGACCGGTATAGGTGCCGTTGAATCGCACCACGTTGCCGTCCTGATCCTCGATCCAGATGCGGCCGTAGAAGCGGCCCATGCCGGCGACCTTGGGATGAACATCGAAAACCCATGTACGGACTGAGCCCAGAAACTCGCGCCGGACGTAACTGAAGACATAATGCGAGGTGTCAAAGCCGGTTGGGTCGAGGAACATCATCTGCATGAAGCCTGTGGGCGAATAAGTGAACCGCTCCAGGCCGAGCAGTCTGGTCAGGCCGGTGATGGATTCAAGAGAACTCTTGAAGAAGCCGCGCTTGGTGGTTGTACCGCTGCGAGGCTCGTAGGTTTTGTCGAAGAAGGTCTTGCCGAAGTCCACGCGGCTGAGCACGTACTGGTCATCGACGGGCACCTCGTAAAGCTTGACGTCGGGGCGAGTGTCCTGAATGTAAGTCTCAACCAGGGGAGTACGCCGCTGGATGTCTTTAATGAGCACCTTCTCGCGTGCCACCGCCTTATCGACGAGAGCGGCCTGTTCCGGGGTCAGTTGGTGAGCCTGCTCGTATTTCGCCTTCGGCGGGGTCTTTGCATTTTTTGCGTGCGTGCAAGCGACGCTGAGTAAAAGAACCAGGAAGGTTAGGGGGATCTTCCGAAACTTCATTTCATGCTCCTAGCGGATAGTTGAGACTTGGCCCCGGGCCGGACTGGCAACTGCCACGCCCATTTTATCCTCTCCGGTACCGACGTCAGGCCAGTTGAAAAGTAATGATGATGTTAGTCGTTAAATCGACAGGTTGGCCGTTGCGCGTAGCAGGACGAAAGCGAATCTGTCCAGCGACACGGCGCGCCTCTTCGTCGAGGCCGTGGCCGAGTCCATGGACGATGCCCTGAACCACGACCTGCCCGGAGGCAAGAAAAGTGACACGCAGTACAACGTCGCCCTGGACCTTAAGCTGACGGGCCTCGGGCGTGTATGCGGGAGATGGCTTGGAAAGCACCTCGAGACTGGTGAGAGCGGGTTCGGCAGCAGGGACCGGCGCGGCAGCGACCAGGGTAGTCATAGCCGGGATGCCCGCGGATGCAACCTTGCCGACATTGCCATTCCCAGTCTGGCTGGCTGCGCCGGGAATGCCGGCGGAAGCGACCTTGCCCACAACGCCGGCATTCGAACCTGCTTTAAGTCCGTCCCCAATGCCAGCGGACCCCACCACGCCGTGGGGCGCGACAGAGGGGCCGGTCATGCCGCCGTATGGATTGCCGATGGCAGCCACGGTAGCAGGCCGGGTAGCGTTGGGATTGGGCGTAACGCCGAATGTGTCGCCTAGATGAACCGGCGCCGTGGACGGCTTGACCTTGTTGTCCTGAGCGGGCATGGCGGCAGTAAGCGCGGCCTTGGGCTGAGGCGCGAGTACCACGGCAGGGTCTTGCTTTACCACCGGAAGGGCGACCTTAGCCTCCATCTGGATGGGCTTCGGTTCCGGCTTGGGAACAGGACGCTCGATTTTGGGCGCTTGCATCTGCAGCTTGGGCCTCTCCGGCGGCGTAGGCAGCTTGGGCTCAGGCTTGATCTTGGGCTGGGGAGAAGGCTTCTGGGGAACAATCAACTCCGTCATTTCATATTGGTGCTGAACCAGAACGTGATGCGCGGTCATTCCAAAGGCCAAGATCATGGCCAGAATTACCGAGTTGATGACGGAGCTGGTGATGAAGGATGCGGATCGGCCCTCAAGCTCAGGAAGCAAACCGAAGGTGATACGTCCGGGGGAGGAAATCATTGGCATCTCTGCAGTCCTCATTTGACCTGCCACAACGGAGGCCCGTACTCGCCTCTGCTTGAGAGGCGCGGGTGCCCGAGTTTGAACGGTCCCTCAAAATTCGGACCGGCCACGAGGCCGGGGCGCTTTTGCTGGCTACCCCGGTATACAAATGGACGCAGAATGGAGGAGGAGGAATCAAAAATCGAACTGTTCGCGGCTACCGCCGGACACGCACCACCTCGGACATCCGTGCTCTCCATCTTCGATCCAAGGCGATTAAAGAAATCGTATGCCCATCCCATTGGCAGGCAAATCCCCAATCCGGGTCATGGAGGCCTAGGTGTCCTGTATCCGGTCCTACCTGCAAATCCTCAACCTGACCGAAAAACCAGCGCCCGCTAAAGACAATCGGCCCCAGTTCTCATTGTATTAGACTCAGGATAACCAGACTCAGGTTAGCTTAGGAATTTGGGAAAGGACAGACTTTTTTTGTGAAGATCTTGGTTACAGGGGGTGCGGGGTACATCGGAGGTAACGTTGCGGAGAGGCTTGTCCAAAATGCACACGAGGCGGTGCTTTTCGATAATCTGACCCACAGCCTTAGTGCGCTTGCTCCGGCAGGACTCAAATTGATCAAGGGGGATGTTTGCGACGGGGCAGCGCTTACACAGATTTTTGCGGAAGCCAGGAGCGAAGGCAAGCCCTTCGACGCCGTAATGCACTTTGCGGCGCTGATCGAGGCAGGCGAGTCGATGGCGCGGCCGGAAACCTACTTCCGCAACAATACGATGGGGACGTTGACCCTTGTGGAGGCAATGGCGGCCAGTGGAACGAAAAGATTGGTTTTCAGTTCCACTGCGGCGGTCTACGGCACGCCTGAAGCCATTCCTATTCAAGAAGATGCGCCAGTGCAACCGGTTAACCCTTACGGAGAATCCAAAGCGCTTTCCGAGCGGATCCTGGAGTGGTTTCGCAGGGTGCATGGGCTCCGCTACGCTTCGCTACGCTACTTTAATGTGGCCGGCGCGGCCGCAGACGCCAGCCGTGGCGAGGCCCACGAGCCGGAAACGCATCTGATTCCGCGCGTGCTGGATGTTGCCCTGGGAAGGGAAGAAGCCGTGAAAATCTACGGCGGCGACTATCCGACTCCGGATGGAACCTGTATTCGTGACTACATTCACGTCTCCGACCTGGCCGAGGCGCACCTGCTGGCATTGAGTGCGTTGGAAAACAATGAGCGGCTGATCGTCAATCTGGGCAATGGCCGGGGTTACAGCGTTTACGAAATCGTGGAATCGGCGCGACGGGTGACAGGCCATCCAATTCCGGCTGAAGTGCATCCGCGCCGCCCGGGAGATCCCGCTGTGCTGGTCGCGAGCGCGGAGAAGGCTGGCCTGGTACTCGGCTGGAAGCCAAGAATTCCCGAATTGGACGCGATCGTCGCCAGCGCGTGGCGGTGGCACCGGAAGCGGTACAGTGCGGCTGTAGCAGCTGGCAGGTAGCCGCAGGCAGCCTTTGATTGCGGCCAACTGCCGTGTCCGTCCCGGCGCCGGTAGCTCTCCTCAAAGAGAACATGAGCCACAAATGTCGCCGGTAGTATCTTTTAACTGAGGGAGATGCCCATGCAGCGCATCTACTTGCTTTCGACCGGCGGAACAATTGAGAAGGTCTACTCGGAGCAGAGCGGCGTGGTGGAGAACCGGGCCGCCAAACTCGACCGCTATCTGCGGATGCTGCGCCTTCCCGATGCTGAGATCGTGACTGTTCAATTGATGAACAAGGACAGCCTGGAAATGACCGATGCCGATCGTGCCGAGGTCCGCGACCGGGTGGCCGGAATTCTGGCCGACGGCGCGCCTATCGTCATTTCACACGGCACTGACACCATGGTCGAGACAGGCTGCTTCCTCCAGGACTCCTTCCCCGGCCTCAAGGTCCCCATCATTCTTACCGGAGCCATGACGCCGTTGGGCTTCGAGGGCAGCGACGGCCTGCAGAACCTCACTGAAAGCCTGCTGGCGGCTCGGTTGCTGCAGCCCGGTGTCTACGTCGTGCTGCACGGGCAGGTCTTTCCGGTCTCACGCGTCCGCAAGGACAAGGAGAGGGCCACGTTTGTGCGGGCATAACAGTTGGCGCGGCGAGGGTGGGCATTCGAGGGATCTCCGCGACCACGAGCGCCCTGCAGCCATCTAACGAATAGACTCGCGGTTTCGAGTCCTGAGCTTCTTCCCCTATGGCGAACCAAAACAAAAAAGGCATTTGGCGGGCGTTTCTCGATTTTTTCACCCTCCTCAGCGGGATCTCGACGGCCTCGAACCTCAAGCGCACACAAGGCCGGGCGCTGCGAGCCCGGGGTCTGTTCTTATTCCGCTCCGGTACCGTTGAGACGAAGGCGCAGCCGGCGGAACGCAAGTGAATTGCTAAAATCTGGGTATGGCGATCTCGCGCGCGCAGGCGCTGGACTACTTCCGCTCACCTGACCTGATCGGCCTGGGCTTTGAAGCCGATGCGGAGCGCCGCCGGCTGCACCCGGAAGGCGTGGTCACCTACATCATTGATCGCAACATCAATTACACGAATTTCTGCACCGAGTATTGCACCTTCTGTGCCTTCTACCGCCCGCTGAAGGGACCGCGATCGGACGAAGGGTACGTGCTGGACTTCGAGACCATCTACAACAAGATTGCCGAGACGGCTGAGATGGGCGGCACAGGAGTGCTGATGCAGGGCGGAATTCATCCCGAACTGAAGATCGACTGGTTCGAGCGCCTCTTCCGGGGGATCAAGGAGAGATTTCCCGAGATCTGGCTGCATTGCCTGTCGGCAAGCGAGGTGCTGGCCATCGCCGAATATTCCAGCCTGAGCCTGCGAGAGACCATCGTCAGGCTACGGGAAGCTGGCCTGGACTCAATTCCCGGTGGAGGCGCTGAGATCCTGGACGACGAGGTCCGCCGGCGTGTGGCGCGGCTGAAGTGCTCGACCGCCGACTGGGTGAGCGTGCACCGGACGGCGCACGAGCTCGGCATGCGCACCACGGCGACCATGATGTTCGGAGTGGGGGAGAGCTTCGAGCACCGCATCAATCACTTCGAAGTCGTGAGACAGCTTCAGGAAGAGACTGGCGGATTCACGGCTTTCATTCCCTGGAGCTTTCAACCGGGGAACACGGCTCTGGGCGGGCGCGGATGGGATGAGGCCACTGCTGTCGAGTACCTGAAGACGCTGGCCATCTCGCGGCTCTACCTGGACAACATCGAAAACGTGCAGGCCAGCTGGGTGACGCAGGGGCTCAAGGTGCTGCAGATGGGACTGCACTTCGGCGGCAACGACGTCGGCTCGGTGATGCTCGAAGAGAATGTGGTGCGCGCAGCCGGCACGTCGAACTGCACGACAGAGGAGGAGCTGCGAAGAATTATTCGCGACGCGGGGTTCAAACCAGTGCAGCGGGACACGCTGTACAGGACGATGTTCTTGAACTAAGAATCCCCGGCGGAACTACGCGCTCGAAAGCTCCGCTGCGCGAGCAATCAAAAAGCCCCGGCCGCGGCCGGGGCTTTGTTCGATGAGGAAGCCGGAAACTACATCGCGGCAACGAAGTCGGGGACCGCAACAGCGGCGTAATCCTGCAATAGCTGTGTGGTACGCGCCGCCATGCCGGTGTAATGAGCGGCGGCGCGATAGGCGTTGATCCTTACGCCCTCGCTGGCCAGTTTGAACGCGTACTGACAAAGGGCAAGAAGCGCACAAACGCGAATCTGAACGGCGTCGCTGTGAAGGCTTTCGATCAGAATGCGATCGACGCCCTTGCACTTATTGGCGGCGTAATCGGCCATTTCGTTCATGACGCGTGCATTCTGATACATCACGCAGAGGCCAAGGACACCGCCCATGCGTTGCCATGCGTCTTCGGGGGTGGCGTCAAGACCTTCTCGCCAGAGGAAGCGATCGCTGAGCTCGTGTGCGCTCCAGTCGCTGCGGAGATCGGCGATGAGGCTGTTCCACGAGCGCGCATTACGCCGCTTCACGGTCCTGCGCCAATGGTGCAGGTAGGTCGCTGCCGCGCCAACCGCCACAACTTGAATTATCAAGGCAAGCATCGTAGTACATCCCAACCGAGATTCCCTGCAGGGGGGCCCTTGACCGCGGCAAATTTCTGCTACTGCAACTTGCGCAAACAGAACCTTCAGGTAAGTGTAGCCGAGTCTCTCCAATTTGCAAGTATTTTTATGACGAAGGACATGTGACCAAAGTTTACAGGACTAAGGTAACCTCGGGCAGCCAATGACCGGTGGCCGAGGCGGGGTAGTTTTGGCCGGCCGAGCCCCAGGTGTGCGCGAGGGGAGGGGAGGTCATGGGCCTTCATGGCTATGGATTTTTGTCTCGCCGGAGCCGTGGAGGGCAAGCCGGCTACTACGAGCCGAACCGGCGAGCGTCAGCAGGAAGCTCTGCATCCGGGGAGTGAAGGGGCGGCGCTCTGGCTCCTTCCGGGCAAAGCAAAAAACCCAGTAAAGCAGGGAACATGCATAGCTGGATACGACAATGCGATTGAGATGGACATACAGGCGGCTAAACGCCAGGTGGGACTTGACGATCTCCACGGCAAGACTGACAAGGGAGTAGAAACCGAGACCGGTGGCAATCTGAAGCTCACGATCGCGCCATCCAATCGAGAGCATTTGGCAGCATGCGGCAAGAATCAGGAAGAAAAGAACTCGCTCGATTGAGGAGACCTGCTGCAGGCGTACCAGAATGTGGTATGCAGCCGGTGTTTGGAAGAGTCCCGAAATCCCTGTGAATGGCCAAATTGCGACGCCGACGAGGAGAATAAACCCGGCCAGGGCAAAGGGCGTCGCACGCGGCAAAACGGGCCGGTAAGGACGAAAAATCGACCAGGCGAGTTCCACAAGCACGCAGAACTCGAGGGCGGAAGAGATAACCAGGTCGACCAGGTACGCGGAGACGTACATGGACCGAAAAGACGAGTGGTCGATGATCAGGAGACCGGCGTCGCCGGAAAGGGACCAGAGAGTGTACAGACAGAAGGCGGGGAAGGTGCGCCAGGCCCGGCGATAAGAAAGCAGTCCCAGAAGGACTGCCACGACGGCAAGATTGCCATACCACAGCGCAGAATCAAGATTTCCCATTGGCCTCCCTGAGATTGCGCTGCACGCCCACGGATTAAGTTTGGCCTTGAATCCTGCGCGGTGCCTTGCAGCGGCACTTTACATCGCTCAGGCGGCCAAATGCGAGCCATCCGGCATCGGCATGGGAGCCGAGGGGTAGGTAACAGCCAGGTGCGAACCATCCGGCATGGGCATGGGAGCCGAGGGGTAGGTAACAGCCAGGTGCGAACCATCCGGCATGGGCATGGGAGCCGAGGGGTAGGTAACAGCCAGGTGCGAACCATCCGGCATGGGCATGGGAGCCGAGGGGTAGGTAACAGCCAGGTGCGAACCATCCGGCATCGGCATAGGAGCCGAGGGGTAGGTAACAGCCAGGTGCGAACCATCCGGCATCGGCATAGGAGCCGAGGGGTAGGTAACAGCCAGGTGCGAACCATCCGGCATCGGCATAGGAGCGGAAGGATACGAACTGGCTACCTGCAGATTGGCTTCGTGAGCTGTTGGCGCGGTAACGGCATGGCCGACAAAGAAGATCAATCCGAAAAGGACAAACAAGCATGCAATCAGAGAGCGTTGCATCGGAAACTTACTCCTTTTCTTGAATTCTTGCACCAAGCGTAACCCCAAAAGTGCCATCTTGGCTAGATTAAAACGAATTAATTTGACAGTTTCTTATCAAACGTCTTGGCGAGTTTGTCGTCCAGACCGGCGGGCGGCCGCACCAGTTTGATGTGGAGTCTCGATAAGGGAAAAGGTGAGGAAGCGTCCGTTTCTCTAAGAAGCCTTTAGCTTTCGGAGCTACGAGCAGCTCGGGAGAGAAGGAGAACAAACGACGAACACAGCCACGGTAAGAGCGGCGGATTCTGGATTTCTTGATAACGACCGAACAGTGGCGTGTTCCAGTTGAGCCGCCCAAAGGGCACTTGATCGCGGTTACCATTTGCGGAACTTTTGTGCAGTGGAAGTGGCTAGGCAACCTCGCTGAGTAGGGAGATACTGAAACCTGATATTTATGGTCCACCGCTGAGTTCACAGGTACTTCTCAGCAGGATAGAGAGCTTCACGGACCTCGCCAGGGTGGCAGAAATGAAAAAGAAACGAGTATCCCGTCCTGCCGCAACCGTTTCGCTGAACGGGGATCGATTGCGCGGCGCCGTGCGGTTTCCGCTGTCATTGCACGTGGTGCTGGAGTCGGGGGACGACAAGGTGGCGGCCATAACCAGGAATGTATCGTCCAGCGGCGTACTTTTTGAACTCGATCGGCCGCTCGAGGCGGGGCGTATTGTCCGCTTTTCACTTTGCATGCCGGGTGACGATCTGGGAACGCCACACGATGTAGTGGTTCACTGTACGGGACGTGTGGTACGCTGCTCGATGAGCCAGAATCAGCATTATGCCGCCGCCACGATCGACGAGTACGAGTTCGTGCGAAGCAATGAGACTCTGGCTGCTCGAGCGAGCGCATGATTGAACAAATGAACGATGGTCCCGAAGAGGATAAGCCTGAAGCGCAGGTAAATCCTGAAGCGATCCGCATTATTCTCGCTGATTCTCAAGCCATTTACCGCGTGGGGATTCGCAAGGTCTTCGCGCTGGAGAATGATTTGCGAGTGATGGCGCAGGCCGACTCAATGGAAACCCTGCAGGCCGCGATTCAGCGACACCCATGCGATGTGGTTCTTCTGGAAGGGAACCTGTTGGCCGGAACCGCAAATGCCGTTCCAGAACTGCTGAACCTCGCACCGAACATAAAGCTGATCGTGCAGACGGTGGCGACCGACGAGAGTCACACTGTGGAACTGTACAGGCGAGGTGTGCGGGGCATTATTTCGCGCTCCATTTCGCCCGATTTGCTTGTGCGGTGCGTCCGGCGGATCGCGGCCGGAGAGACTTGGATCGACAACCAGTCGGTGGGTTGGGTGATCGATGCCTACAGGGCGCAAGCGACAGCCCTGGTGAACCCGAGAAGCCAGGCCAGGCTCTCGCCTAAGGAGATGGCGATCATCACCTGCATTACGCAGGGCAAGCGTAACAAGGAGATTGCTTTCCAACTAGGCACAACCGAACAGGTTGTCAAGAATTATCTGCGCAAGATCTATGACAAACTGGGCGTCAGCGACCGGCTGGAGCTGGCTCTCTACTGCATGCACAATAAGGTCATCCAAGCGGATGCTGACGAAGAGGCCTTGGTGCAGAAGCTGATAAATAGCTGAAGCGCGAAGCTGGCAGAGTCCATTCAACCGGAGTTCTCTTCGAAGGCCGCGCTGTGCGACAGCGCTCTGCGGCGCCCCCTGATTTTCTGCTGACGTCGGACGGTAAGGCGAGCCGTGTTGCCGCTTCGCTTGGAAACCGCAGGTTTCAAGCGAAGGCGCACGGCTAACGGGGCGTGCCTGGGAACAGGCACGCAGTTTACTGCTGAACTGCTTCGAGGTCGATCGTGATTGCAACATCCTCGCCCAACATCGCGCCTGGCATGTTGGCGCCGATGCCAAAGGCGATGCGGTTAAGCGTGGTGGTGGCGGAAAAACCTGAGTGGGGTTTCCTGTCCATCCCGGTGACCGGACCGGTCGGACCCTCGACCTGAAGCACAACGGGCTTGGTCACTCCGTGGAGGGTGAGATTTCCGTTGACGGTGAAGCCGCTACCCGACTTTGCAACGCTGGTGCTGACGAAGGTCGCCGTAGGGTAGGCGGCGGTGTTGAAGAATTTGTCGCTCTTCAGATCCCCGTCGCGCTGAGAATTTCCCGTGTCGACAGACGAGGCGTCAATCGTGGCCTGCACGCTGGATTTCGCGAGATCCGCCGGGTCGAGGATGATCGTGCCGGAGGTGATGCCGAAGTGACCGTGAATTTTGGAGACAGTCATGTGAGAGATGGTGAAGTCGACTCCGGAGTGCCCGGCATCGAAGGCCCAGGTTGTGGATTGCGTAAACGCGAAGGGTGCGGCAAGCAGGAGAATAAATGCGGCAAGCGCCAGACGTTTCATGCAAAAGTGTCCTTTCGTTGAGGGCCTGCAAGGCCGATTGGGGAAGAGGGGAAGACAGACTCCTTCAGCTACAAAATGAAGCAAGCCAGGGAAATAACAAGCTAAGTTCCTGAATTAAGGATGCGCGGGAAGGCCACTAGTTTCAATAATCGCCACTGGTTTCCATAATTTTCGAGAACCGAGCCGCTTGAACCGGCGCGGGAAAGCGAACCCCTGCAGCCTGTTGCTCCAGCACGAATCTTGTGCGAGCGTCTCGCGAGCCGTTCCACCTTCAGCGATCCGAACAGCGTCTCGGTTACGGCGTTGTCCCAACAGTGCTCTTGCGGCTCATCGACGCACGCATGCCGTGCTTGTCAAGCACCGTGCGAAAGTCCTCGCTGGCGTAGTGACTGCCGCGATCGGTGCGCGGCGGATCAAGAATAAATAACTGCTCATGAGCGGCCATGGGATTATTCATCTGAGATTCATGATTCTTCGAGGTTGCCTGTTATATACCCCTAATTAAATCCAGTGCATCGCTTCGTCGAATTTTTGTTTCCCGTCCTCCGTTAACTTTTGGTGAAAAGAGGATCGGACCGGTTGGGAAATCTCCTCCCCCTCCGTTTTTCCAGCCTCGGCGCGAAGATTCTTCCGGCTATATGAACAGCCGGTAATCCGCGTGTTAAAGATCAATGAAATACAAATTCGGGTAGTTGTAAAAGCGGGCTGTCAGCCGTTTCAGAGGGGGTGTTTCATCGTCTCGCACAGACAGCTTTGCTTTAACTACCGTCTGCTGCTGGCGAGGTTACATTTCTTCCTGGGATTAGGCAAGGGAGATCCGGCGGTGGATAGTTGGAGAGAATTTGCCTGAACTTCACGGTTGCGTGACCGCGAGTTCTTCCACGCGGGGTAAAGTTCGAATCGCACCTGTAAATCTGCCGGTTCTGAATTGCGGCCCGCATCTTGGTGCAAGAGACGAACGCCCGGACGGGAAGAAGGATCGATGAGTTGCTGTGGGGGGAGTACGTTGCAACCGATGTGCGTGGGAAATCATGAGGCGGCCCCGGTGATTGAGTTTGAAAAAGCCGGGGAGAGCGCCAGGATTCATCGCGGCGTTGAACTTGAAGTGCGTGCGCGCGTGTCGGAATTGCTTTCGTTCACTGCGCAGCAGGAGCACGGCTGGCAGCGGCAAACCATGGAGCTCTACGATGCGCTCCAACCGGGGCTTTGCCGGTATGTACGCAGCCTTGGGCTGGCGGAAGAGGCTACCGAAGATGCGATCCAGGATACCTTCCTCCGCTTGGCGGCTCATTTGCGGGCCGGGAACGACGCGGCAAATCTCAAGGCGTGGGTCTTCCATGTTGCTTACAACCTTTCGATGGACGTTCACCGGGCGAGCCGCCGCGATCATGCGGAACCGGGGTGGACGCTGCCCGACGACAAAGAACTCATCGATCCCCGCGCAAACCCGGAGCGAGAGGTTCTCGAGAACGAAAGACAACATCGCTTGAGAAGCGCCATGTCTCAACTGACGCCACAACAACGCAACAGCATCCTGCTGCGGGCCGAGGGGATGTGCTACAGGGAAATCGCCTCGGCGCTGGGTGTAAGCGAACAACGCGCCATGCATCTGGTGAAGCGCGGTCTGGCGCGATTGTCGGAGGGGCTGTGATCTTACTTTGCGAATTGCGGGGCCGGCTGCAGAGACTCTTCTCAAAAGATGGCCTCTATCCCGGGAGTTCCAAGGCGATGCCGTGGAACGATGCGCCCTGGTTGCCCGGGGCGCCATGGCAGGCCGGTCGAACGATGCGAGCCCAGCGCGCCCCGCGACCCGGTCGTGACGGCGCAAGCCCGATGCGGCAGGCCTTCCGCACTCTTATTCCATTCTCTTCAATGAGTGCCGTGTTGCTTTTGGCCGGGTGCGGAAGCAATCTTGGCGTCGCGGCCGGAGCGATCTCAGTCGCGAATTCCAGCGGCAGTACGAGCGTACAGTTGACCGAACTGGCGACCGGGGAAACGGCGTATCTCAAGATGACGCCCATCGGCGACAGTCTGAATGCAGGAGTCAATTGGACGGTCCTTTGTGAAGGCAGCCCCGTGACAGGAAGCAGGACAGGGGGAGCCTGCGGCACTATTTCGCCCGCACATACCGCCGCCGGGGCGTTTGCCGTTTACACAGCTCCCGCTGTGGTACCCATCGGCAGCACGGTGACCATCGATGCCTCTCCGGCGAGCAATCCATCGGCACTCAGCAGCGTAACTTTTACCATCGTTTCGCCAGCGATTTCCATCGCATTTGCAAGCACGCCGCCCACATCTCTTGCAGTCAACAGCACGACTCCCCTGGTTGCGAGCCTAACGAACGATACGACCGCGGGGGGAGCGAACTGGACCGCGACCTGCGGATCGGAGGATTGCGGGTCCTTCAATCCCACAGCGACAGCCAGCTACGCAGGGACGGTCTATACTGCGCCGGCGACGGTTCCCACCGGCAACACGGTGACCCTTACGGCCACGTCGGCCGCCGACGCGACGAAGTCCGTCAGCGCCACAGTAACCATAGTTTCGGCATATCCCATCTCCATCGGCGTATCGCCGACCACGCTGCAAATCGGCAAGGGCGCGTCAGAGAGCGCCAATTTGATCGCCACCGTCGCGAATGACGAATTCGGAGCGGGCGTGGACTGGTCGGTGAGTTGCAGCGCCTCGTCGTGCGGCCGTTTCAGTCCGCCGCACACGCTCAGCGGCGCGGAAACTACTTATTATGCGCCACCGGCTGTTCCCAGCGGCGGAACCGTAACGATTACCGCTACCGCCACGGCGACGGAATCCAAGGCAACGCCGACAACTGCCACGGCCACGGCGACGATTCTCTCGTCCTCCACGGTCGCGGTGACGGTCACGGCTTTGCCCTCGACTGTCATCACAGATGCCAATTCAACCTTAAAGGCCGTTGTTTCGAATGATTCGACCAACTCGGGGGTGTCCTGGTCGGTAAGCTGCGCAACATCGGGGGCCTGCGGCTCGATCGCCGATGCAGGCGGCAGCAACGGGACCTACACGGCGACTTATACCGCGCCATCTTCGGTTCCAGGCGGTGGGCTGGTCACGATCACCGCCACACCACTGGCCGCCACGCTTCAGGGAAATCCGGGCATGGCCACGGTGGCAGTGACAACAGCTCCGCCCTCGATTGCCTTCAGTCAACAGCCGCTTTCCAGTCTGACGGTCAATGGGAAGACGCGAATGATCGCGGCTGTGACAGACGATCCCTCCGCCAGCGGCGTGACATGGTCTGTTTCTTGCATCAGCAGCATCGAGGGAGGATGCGGATATGTCCAGCCATATGAGACGGCAAGCGGGTCCGTGGCTACATATACAGCGCCGCCCTTTGTTCCTTCGGGCGCGACGGTGACGATCACGGCTACTTCTTTGGCGGATTCAAGCGTGAGCGTCTCAACGACAACGGCCATTGCCGCCTCGACAGCCCTTTCGGTGGGATTCGTTCCTTCCACTCCGACGCAGGTGGAGGCAGGCAATACGGTGAACCTGAACGCCGCCGTATCGAACGACTCCACCAGCGCGGGCGTGGATTGGTCCGTGTGCTCGAGCGGCTGCGGCTACTTCACCACCACTCCGGAGATTCCGGCCATACCGGCGACGACGAAAACGGCATATGTCCCGGAAGTGCCTGCCGTGATCGCGACCAGCGTGCAAGGCTGGCCCAACGGGCTGCCGATAGCTTATACCGCGCCGACCATCGCGCCGGCGGGCGGTGCTGTCGTGATTACCGCGACGGCCCATGCCGGCACAAGTGCGACAACGGCCGCCTCCGTCACCATTACTTCCGCGAATTCCGGCCCGGCGCTCGCAGGCGTGGTGCAGGCAGGATCGCTGCCGGTGGTCGGGGCGCGAGTGGCGCTCTACGCCGCCGGCGCCTCAGGGTATGGATCTGCCTCGTCGCTGGTCTTCGCCTCCGGCCAGAATGCATACGTCACCACGGATTCCAATGGAGCCTTCACGATAACGGGCGGATTCCCGTGCCCGTCGGCGACGAGCCAGATGTATCTGGTGTCAGCCGGCGGCCAGGCCGGAACGAACGGCCCCAACGAAAACCTGGCGCTGATGACGCTGCTGGGCCCGTGCGGATCTCTCAATTCCTCGTCCCTGGTGGTGAATGAGGTGACAACGGCGGCGGCAGCGTGGTCCGTGGCTCCTTTCGCGGCCAACCCAATTGCCTCCGGGCTTACGAGCTACTTGTATATCGGTTCGAGCAGCAGCAATACCACGGGCCTGGCGAACGCTTTCGCTTCGTTCAATAATCTGGTCAATCCAACAACGGGGCAGGCTTTGTTCACCGTTCCCGCCGGCAACGCCGTGGTGCCGTTTGCCGAGATTGATACGCTTGCCGACATCCTGAATGTCTGCTCGGTGACCGGAGGCGGAGCGTCGGGCGACGGCAGCGCCTGCGGCAATCTCTTCTATTACGCAAACCCCTATGCGACCCAGACCGAAACGGAGTATTCGGGGGTGCCATATGACACGCTGCAAGCCGTCTTCGAGATCGTGCAGAATCCGTTCTTCAATGGGCAAGGGGTCGGCCATCAAACGGCGATGATCAGCGAGGGCGAGCCGTATCTCTATGAGATGGCGACGCCGGCCTCGCCCTTCCAGCCGATTCTGAGTTCCGAGCCGAACGACTTCTCGCTTTCGCTGAACTATACGGGAGGCGGCGGGCTGTCGAGCACGAGCAACGCGAACTACTTTGCCCTCGACAAATCCGGAGACCTTTGGTTTACCAATACGGCAACAAGCAACGTGACCGAGTGGGATAACCAGGGAGCCGCGATGACCTCTTCAAGCGGCTACACCACAGGCACGCTGGCTGCGCCCGGTCCCATAGCCATCGATGCCTCTGGCAATGCTTGGATTTGCGGCGAGAATGGACTGACCGAGCTCGACTTTGTGGGCGAGGAGCTTACCGATCTGGGCAGTCCTTTCGGAGGCGGAGGATTAACCAGCGCGGGCTGCCTGAATATGGCCATCGATGGGTCGGGCAACGTCTGGGCGACGAACAGCGGCGCAGTCATCAAATTCGACGATCTTGGCGATCCGCTGTCGCCGTCCGCTGGCTACACGATCGCGATCTCGCCAGAAGATTCGGATACCGCAACTGTCCAGCAACCGCTGGCCATCGATGACTCAGGGAACGTGTGGGTGGGCGTAAGCGGCGTACCGGGTTACACCTCGAATCTTTATCTGGCCGAATTGAACAACGCCAGCGGAGAACCCAACGATCTGAGCCCCAATCCCGTGAGCGGTCCTGCGACAAACTTTGTCATCGGGGAGAGCATCGATCTTCTGCAGACGCAAATCGCCGTGGGTCATTCCGGCACTGTCTGGGTGCCTCAGACGGGCACTACGGGACTCGGAGGTCTCGACGACGTTGCTCCCTATGGTGGATTGGGAACCACGGATACAATCTCGTCGGCGGTTGACTGCACTTCGGGAGGCACCTGCCCGTTTGCAAGTCCCCGCGGGATCGCCCTCGACGGCGGTGGAACGGTTTGGGTAGGAAATGCCGGCGCCGACGTCGCAGGCGCTGTGAAACCAGCCAACCTGTCGGCTTTCAATCCCGCGCTGTCGTTGAATTACCCCGGATTTTTGTCGTCGAGCCTTGCCAGCCGGCCGCTGAGCGTGGCAGTGGACGGTTCCGGCAATGTGTGGCTGCTTCTCGACAACGACACGGTCACCGAGTACGTGGGAATTGCCACGCCGACGGTGACGCCCCTTTCGTTAGCCGTCAAAAAACAAAAACTCGGAGCGAAGCCGTGAGTTACGAAGCATTTCGTGAAGTCGATTTGCCGGGATACGTCTCGGACAGGAAACGGGAATGCCGGTCGCATGGACTTTGCATCCTGGTCATGCCTGGTCATGAAGCACGTTCCGGTTTTTCCACAAGGGATAGGGGTGCGAGGCAAGTATGCAGTCAATGACAAGAGAAGAGAACGGGCGCGCGCAGCGCACTTTCGCGATCCTGGCTGGGGTTCTGCTGGTGGCAGCAGGAGTTGCCATGAGCGGATGCACGTCCAGTCCCGCCAACGCCAAGGTGCAGGTTGGATCGATCGTGTTTACCGATGCCAACGGCAAGCAACTGTCCAGCACTCCCACATCGATGATGGTGGGAACAACGGCCTACGTCGATGTGACGGTGACCAACGACTCTTCGCTGCTGGGCGTCGACTGGACGGTTGCCTGCGGAAGCGCACAGACCACGCTGCCTGTCGGCGAAATCGATACTTCCTGCGGAACATTCGTGCCGATTCATACCGCCAGCGCTCCGGTGCCTTCGTATGCGACCAGCGGCTCGGGAATTGTTGTGCTTTACACCGCCCCTTCGTCTCCGCCCAAGGATGGAGTGGTGACGCTCTATGCTGCCGCCACCGCGGATCATTCGCGGTTTTCGAGCGTCACGCTCACCATCGGGGGCCTGCCGATCTCGATTGCCTTTGCACCGGCTCCGCCGGCAAGCCTGGCGGTGAGCGGCACGACATCACTCAAGGCGGTAGTGACGAATGATTACGTCGCCGGAGGCGTGAACTGGTCGGTGTCGTGCGGATCGAGCGCCTGCGGTTCCTTCAGCTCCACGGAAACGGCGAGCGGAGTTGCCACAACGTACACCGCGCCTTCGTCGATCCCGACGGGCAGTTCCGTGACGGTAACCGCTACGTCCGCGACCGACCCGACCAGATGGATCAGCGCGAACATCGCGATCACCTCTGCCGGGCAGGGCGACGAAGATACCGTCACGGAAGTGATAGGCGCGGAATTCTTCCCGGGTGGTCCCATTGCAGAACTCTCCAACCTGACCGACGGCAGGGCAAATCCATGAGCCGCATGACCACCGTTCAGGTCGATTGGAAGGGCGCTGCCGCCGGGCGCGCAATAGCAATTTCAAAGTTTTGCCGGAATTCAGGACGCTGTTAAAAGCCGCAGGGGTTCCGATTTCATGCCTGTCGCGATACGAGGGCGCAGGACGAAGGAGAAGGCTGAATGATCAAGGGCATAAAGCTATGCGGAGTTCTGTTGCTGGCGATAAGCGTGACTGGAGCATGGGCGCAAAAGCCAAAGACGCAGGAACAGCAGATGCTGGAACAACTGAATGAAAAGGTCCAGCAACTGGAGCAGGAAAACGCAAAATTTAAGAACCTCGAACAGGAAGTCAATGAGCTGAAACGCCAGCTGCAGGATGCGGCCAAGCAGGCGGCTGCGGCTCAGTCGGCGGCCGTGCAGACTCAACAGGAGTTCGAAAAAGCGCAACTGACCACTGGCCAGAATAGCGAGGCGGTGGCCACTCTCCAGAGCGCGGTGACCGATCTGAAAGCCAACGCAGTCTCGCTGTCAGATACGCTGCAGGCAGACCAGAAAGCGACTCGCGCCCTGGAGACGCCCGACGCGCTCCGCTTCAAGAACATCACGATTCTCCCGGGCGGATTCGTCGCAGGCGAAACCGTATCGCGGCAGCGCGGCATCGGCGGCGACATCAATACGCAATTTACGGGGATCCCATTTTCAGGACAGACGGCCGCCGAACTCTCCGAATTCAACGCCAGCGGCCGCCAGTCCCGTCTTTCTTTGCTGGCCGAAGGCAAACTGCCGACATCGACTTTGCGCGGTTACTGGGAAGCTGACTTTCTGTCCGCGGGAACGACCTCGAACGACAACCAAAGCAACAGCTATACGCTCCGTGTTCGTCAAGCCTGGATGCAGGCCGCGCTGCACAGCAATTGGACGTTGACCGCCGGGCAGATGTGGTCCCTGGCGACGGAATACAAGTCCGGACTGGCCAATCTCCAGGAAGCGATCCCGCTCACCATCGATGCACAGTACCAGGTCGGGTTCACCTGGGAGCGGCAATACGGTTTCCGGGTGACAAAAAGCATAGGCAAGAACCTCTGGTTTGGCACCTCGATCGAGGAAGCGCAGACGCTGAATATCGGCGGTCATAACCTTCCCACGATTCTCTACCAGCAGGCCGGGAACGGCGGAGGACTGTATAACTCAACGGCGAACTACAGCTTCAACTACGCGCCGGATCTGATCGCCAAGCTCGTCTATCAGCGGGGCTATGCGCACCTCGAAGTGTTTGGCATCGGCCGTTTCTTCCGCGATCGCGTCTTCCCAAACGACAATTCCTATTCGGGATCCTCAAATCTCACGGCCATCGGCGCCTTTACCGCGAAGACAGAGGGAGGAGGAGCCGGAGCGAACGCGCGCGTCTCCCTTTTCGCCAAAACCCTCGATATTGGAGCGCATATCCTGGCAGGCGACGGGATCGGGCGCTACAGTACGGCCACGCTGCCGGATGCAACTGCGCATCCGGATGGATCGCTGGAACTGCTGACGGGCGGCTCCGCGCTGGGCTCGGTGGAATGGCACCCGCAGAAACGCCTCGACCTGTACGCCTATTACGGCGGAGAGTATGCCAAGCGCGCCTACTATAACACGGGGTATACCGTAATCACGCCGGGGCCAACTTATGGCGATCCCATTCTGGCCGGCTACGGCGCGCCCAATAACATTGTCTCCGGATGTTACACCGAGGTTGTGCCGGCGACCGCCAACGGCGTTAACGTGCCCGGAAGCGCCACCAACTGCACTGCCGACAACCGTAACATTCAAGAAGGCACCTTCGGCTATTGGTATAAGTTCTACCAGGGCAGCAGAGGGACCTTTCAGCAGGGGATTCAATACTCGTATGCCGCGCGGCACACTTGGCAGGGCATAGGCCAGTACGGCCTGGGGTTCTCGCCAAAGGCCATCGATAACATGGTCTTTACTTCATTCAGGTACTATCTGCCGAAGTAGCGGCCGGAAGCAGAGCGGTTTGGAGAGCCGGCACAACCTATAAGCATCTTGCCGGCAAAGGATCGAGGGATATGTCTCAGGTGCTCAAGCTATTTTGTCTCGCGGTCGTGCTGCTTGCGCTGGGCAGCGTGCCAGCGCTGGCTCAAACCGGGCGCATTACGGGCCACGTGACCGATCAGCAGAAAGCAGTGATTCCGGGAGCTGCGGTTGAGATCGTCAAGCAGGACGGCACAATTGAGCGGGAAACGACGACGGATGCGGTGGGAACCTATGCCGTGCCCGACCTTCCCGCCGGCGATTACCTCGTCACCGTTCAGATGACCGGTTTCAACGCTTCTATAAGCCAGGCAATCAAACTGGCGGCGGGCCAGACCGTCACCTACGATGTGCAGCTCGCCATTGAAGAGAACAAGGCGGAGGTTACGGTAGTTGGAAATGCGGCCACGACGACCGTGGAATTGAACACTGCAACCATTTCCACGACGTTATCCACGGAAGAGGTCTTGGGATTTGGCTTAAATGGCCGAAACTTCTCGCAATTGATTACGATGGCGCCGGGCGTCAGCAATCAGACCAACCAGGATGAAGCCAAAGTCGGGCTGGCGGGGAGTGCGAAATTCAGCGTCAACGGGGGACGCGTCGAGTACAACACTTATGAAATTGACGGCAGCGATGTTTTAAACACGAGCATCAACGCCAGCCGCGGGCAGGGCGAGCCGCTCATGGTTTATCCCAGCGTGGATGCCATCGAGGACATCAAGATTCTTACGTCAAACTACAGCGCTCAATACGGCAAGAGCGCATCGGGCAGCGTGCTGGTGAGCACCAAGTCCGGCATAGACACATTTCATGGCAGCTTTTACGAGTTTCTTCGCAACGAGATGTTCAACGCTCGAAACTACTTCGATCAGCCCATCCAACAGCCGGACGGAACGACGGTAAAGAAGACGCCTCTTTACCGGCGGCAAGACTTCGGTTTTACGCTGGGCGGCCCCGTCTACGTTCCGAATCGATACAATGTAAAGAAAGAAAATACCTTCTTCTTCTTTTCCGAGGAAGTGCGCTTGGAGAAGACTCCGGTGGAGTATAACCAGGCGGTGCCCACCGCTGCGGAGCGCAGCGGCGATTTCAGCGACGTCTGCCCGGCTTATGTGCCCGGCTCGTCGGATACTTTCCATCCCTCTTCCTACCCCGACTGCCCGTTCGCGCGGACATCGGGGAGCAACGGAACGTATGCTCCCAGCCGCACCGTCAATGTGAACTATACAAGCCGGGCGATCTTGAACACTGGGATTATTCCCGCGCCCAATTCCAGCTACGGCTGCAACACCACAAACACAAGTGCCCTGCCGGACTGCTATGTCGCCGCGGTGTCGCCTCCAACCTACTGGCGCGAGGAACTCTTCCGTATCGACCATAACCTGACACCGGGAGAACGGCTGTCGATCCGCTATATTCACGACACATGGAATACGACGACGCTTACTCCACAGTGGGGGCTGGTAAAGAACAGTTTTCCGACCGTCGAGAACAAACTTGTCGGCCCGGGATTGGATGTGGTCGTAAGCCTGGCACAGGTGCTGCCCCGCAATTTCATAAATCAAATTGTAGCCAGCTACGCTGTGGAGCACATCACGTTGACGCCGCAAGCGGGCCCAGGGCTGAGCTCCCTTTCGCGGCCGGCGATGCTGGACAACCCGGGCGCAGTATCGGGCTGGAGCCAGCTCTCCAACAATGACTATTGCGGCGCCACGACGGGGCCTGAGCCGACGGTAGGGTCGGCGCAAACGCTCACCGGGTGCGCCGTCGGTTATATCTTCAACAACGGCTACGGCGGAGATAAGATGCCGGGCCTGGTCTTTCAGGGAAACAATGGAGCCTACGGCGGCCATGGCTTCAGTGCCGACACCGGCTATGCGCCATGGAGTCAGGACAATCCTACCTACACGCTTCGCGACGACGCGACCAGAACGGTGGGAAAACACTCCCTGCAATTTGGCGGGCTGGCCGAGTATGTGCAGCAGAACGAGCTCAGCGCAGTGAGCGGCGCGAATTCCGGCGACCTGCAAGGACTGCTGACCTTCAGCAATCAGCAGTCGATGTACACGTCGGGAAATGCTTTTGCCGACTTCCTCGCCGGCCCGGGCCTCGAGGCGGCAGTGGTAAACAACGGCACCTCATCCCTGGTTTCGGGATACGCCGCCACGGCGATCAAAAGCTATACGCAGGATAGCGGGCAGGCAAAATACAACAACCGTTATAAGCTCGCGGAGCTCTACTTGCAGGACGACTGGAAAGCCAACAGCCGTCTAACGCTGAACCTCGGCTTCCGGTCCAGCTTCTTCGGCACCTGGTATAACCCGAAGGGAACCGCCTACAACTGGAGAGCGGAGGATTACGACTCATCTGTGGGCGCATCCGTCTATGTAGATACAAACTACGGATATCTGGTCCGCAAGACTGCCCCAAGCGGTGCAGGGGTGGGCACACCGGTTCCGCTCAGCCGGACCGGACCCTACAGTCTCGCCAGCCTGGACCCAATCATCACAAACGGGCTTGTCCAGTGCGGAACCACGAAGACGCCATCGGGCTGCATGAGCGGACATCTCTTCAACCCCTCGCCGCGGATCGGCTTTTCTCTGGATCCGTTCGGGAATGGCAAGACGAGCATTCGCGGCGGGTACGGCCTGTTCCGCGAGCACGGGACGGGCTATGAAGCGAACGTCGGCTCGCTGATCGGCAGCGCGCCCCTCATACTGAGCGAAACGCAGTCGAACGTGCCGGTAAATCCAGCCGTAAATCTGGCGAATACCAATAGCAGCGTGAGCGCATACAACGCGATCGGGCTTTCCTGCCAGGGGGGAAGCGCGCAGTGCGGGAATCTCGAGAATTCGGCAGGAGGGGTCACCTTTCCGCTGAACGTGACTTCGGTTCCGACCAAAGCGGTTTACAGCTATGCGCAGCAGTGGAGCCTCAGTATCCAGCGCGAGCTGGGAAAGAGCACGATGGCGCAAGCGTCCTATATCGGGACCCGGGGCGTTCATCTGACAGCGGTGCGTGACTTGAATCAACTGCAGCCGTTGCGCAACAGTCTGAATCCGTTTCTGCCGGGCCAGCCTATCACGAGTAGCGTGTGCAACAGCGGAGCCACTTACGACACCTTCTCGACATCGGGAAGCAATTCGATCGGGACGACTACGATTCCCAGCTCCGCGGGAATCGGGCCAAGCTCGCCGGGTTATGTCAATATGATTGTCGCGTGCACCGGCAACCCCGGGTTCTATTCCAATTCCAGCGGCACGGGCCGGGTGCTGGGAATCAGCGCAGACGACGTGCGGCCCTATCCCGGCTTCTCCGACATTATTTCAGTCGACAACATCGCAGACTCGAAATACCATGCCCTGCAGGCTACGCTGCGCACAGTGACTCCGCGCTGGACCCTCGGTATCGCGTATACCTATAGCCACTCCCTCGACGATGCCTCGGACCGGTCTTCCGCGAATTTCGCGGATTCTTCCAATTTGCGATCCAATTATGCCAGTTCGGACTTCGATCTCCGCCACATGCTGAATATCAACTATCTCTATAACCTGCCCCTGCTGCAGATCCTGCAGGGCTTTACGCACTTAGTCGGCTCCGCTCCTGAGGAGGAACGGGAAGCGAACGGCGAGGGCAAGGCAGGCAAGCAATCTTTGGCCGTGGCGAAAGCGCTCCTCGATAACTGGCAACTGAGCGGCATAACCGTCTGGCAGACGGGAAGTCCCTTCAGCGTGATCAACGGAGGCGGCACTAACGGAACCGGAGCCACCGACAATGGCGGCACCGGGAACGGGCTCGGCATCGGATCGTATGTCGATCTGCTTGGAAAAGCCAAGGGAATGAAGCCGGTGGTAAACAGCAGTTCCACCAATGTGGGTCCGCTTCTTTTCAATCCCGCGGTTTTCGCGGCGCCGCGCGGCCTCACGTTCGGCAACTCCGGGCGGAATTACCTTAACAATCCATCCCGCGTGAACTTCAACCTGACTTTGATGAAGCATTTCAAGGCTCTGAAAGAGCGAGCGGATTTCGAATTCCGCGCGGAAGCCTATAACATCTTCAACCACACGCAATTCCGCGTTTACGATCCCAGTCATCCCGGCAACACGGGCAACAACGTAGCCAATTGCTATGGCGACATATCGACGCAATACTCGGCCGGGGCTTCAGGCTGCCTGACCGGCAACTCGTTTCTGCATCCTGTGGATGCGCACGATCCGCGCATCCTGCAATTCGGCTTGAAGGGCTCATTCTAGGAGGATTACGTGAAGACGGCGGGAAAAGGGGCGGCCAAGTGGATCTTACGATCGGTGGCAACGCTGAGCTCCATCATTCTATTGACCCGGATTGCGACGGGTTGCGGAGGAAGCATCGTCTCGAGCACCCCCACAACCTCTCCATCGAATGTTCAGACATACATGGCCGGCCCGGTTGCCGGGGCCTATTCAGGCAGCTCGACGAGCATCATGCAGTCTTTAGGGACCTATACGTTCGATAACAAAGCGGACAGCTTCTCCCAGTCGACCTACGCCTTTATCGGGACGCAGGAGGGTGAGCAATTGAATTATTCAGGGAACCTCTCGACTGTTTCGAGAGGCCTTCTCAGTTTAGGACTTACTTATACTTACGGAGGGTATGGCCTTAACAATTGCACGTCCGGGAAAAACTGTGTAACGACCTACGATCCAGCGGCTACGGGAAATTGGGCTGTTGAGCTGCCCGACCACGCGGGCGGACTTGTGCAACTGAAGGGGCTTCCTTTTACTCCCCTCGTCGCAGCCAATAGCTGCCCGGACTATTCGAAGGCGCAGGAGTTCACTTTTGTCACCATACCCGCGGCGTTGACGTCAGTGACGGGTAGCCTGGAATATACGTGGAACCCGGAATACGACACTGCCTACGGAATCGTAAGCATTAAGGGCAAGGGCAGCAGCATAAAGTTCAGCGGCATCGAGCAATACAAGGTTTCCGGGAAGAAACTGATGAGTTACAAGGACCTGACAGATTCCCCCGCGGCCATCGCTGCGACCACGGGCGCATGCTCATCGACTTTCTACGGGGGCAACACAGTGAGCGTACCTGGTTCGTTAACCATAGCGAACCCGGGAGCGGGCGAAACCATCACCCCCGTGGCGCTGGTCGGAGTGGGCTCGTCGGGTTTGCTGGTCGAGAGCAACGGCAACGGGCAGCTCAGCGGAATCACCAACGCCTCTTCCGCGACTGTCTTTCAGCCTTTTCTCGGCGCCGGCACAGGGGCGATCGGGTTGCCCGAGCCACCCAACCCCATCGACACCAGCGCGCTTGGCGGCGCGCAGTACCTCGGCTTCATCTACGGAAGCGGAAGGTATACAGGTAGCTATTCAACAACCGGCTGGTCCTCAACGGTTGCTTCGTTCGGGTTCTCTTCCACGCCTTCCAGCTGCGCCGATGTCGCCGACGAGTCAGACGACATAATCTACGGAGGGGATTTTCCAAATAACAATCCCAGCGGCACGGCGGCGCAGGCCAACGGAGGCTTCGGCAACTGCGATTTGGCTATCAAGCTGGGGACCCAGGATTCCGGGACTCGCGGACTGTTTCGAAATGCTCAGGTATGGGTGGGGAAGAACTACCCGGCCAACACCCTTGGGAAAGAATACTCGTTCCCGGCGATTGCAATCGCGGGCGAACTCGATGGAAAGTACGCGATCTTTCTTATTGGAGTCGACAGTACCGGATCGCCTAATCAGGCATGGGGAATTTATCTTCTGCAATCGAATTGAAACTGGGAGTTGGTGACTTTCGAAGGCCCGCAAGTCTCTGCGTCTGCCAGGAGGTGCAAACCACCGCTTGTTGCAAACAATTTTCACCGAACTGTCATCAGCATTCCGCTGTCGGAGAACTATAAGAGTCGTAGCCAGCCTTTTTGCGAATTTCCGCAGCTACTTCGCTGCATTCATGAATTTCCGATGAAAACCATATCGCAGCAGTTGGGAAACGGAGGACCTACCCGTTTGCAACCTGCGGGTTCATTGCGTCGAGACGCCCTTGTGGCCTCTCGGGTGTCTTGACGCAATGAATTCGCAGCGCGCAAGAGCTTGCCGCAGAGAGCTAGAAAATCGCCATGAAGACCACGAACGAATTTAAAAGTTGCGAGGACTCCACGTCCCGGAATCTGCCGACGATAACTGGAATGCGTCCCGTGCTACCGACAGCCCTGCTCATGGGGCTTTTCACTCTTATGGGCTGCGGCGGGGAGTCGTCGTCCATTCGAACTCCCACACCGGCTCCTACTCTGACGCCCGCCGGCGGCACTTACACCACAGTGCAGACAGTGACCATTTCCGACACGCTTTCGGGTGCGGTTCTCTATTGCACGACGGACGGGAGCACGCCCTCAAGCTCCTCCCCGCAATGCGCCGAGCCGACCACGGTGTCGAAGTCGGAGACCCTCAGCGCAATCGCGATTGGAGCGGGTTACAAACCCAGCACCGTCGCAAGCGCCGCCTACACGATTAATCTGCCCGCAGCAGCCACGCCGGTGGTTTCACCCGACGGCGGCACCTTTGCGAGCGGTCCGGTGCAGGTGACCATCAGCGACGCGACCAGCGGAGCAGTCATTTACTATACGACGGACTCGACCGATCCAGGTTCCTCTTCGACGCGGCTCGAATACGTGGGCTCATTGGCCGTCGCATCTACGGAGACGATCAAGGCAATTGCGAAGGCCAGCAACTACAGCGACAGCGCCGTGGCGTTTGCCGCCTTCACCATCGGCGTCCAGGCGCCGACGCCCGTCATCGCTTCCACGACCGGCGCCACCAGCGTGACCTATCCCGGTTCTCTTTCGGTCAGCATTATCGACGGCGATGCGAACGCGGTCATTTATTACGCCATCGGCTCCGCGCCGACGACCTCTTCGACGTTGTACACAGGTCCGATCGCGACCTCGTCGCCAGAGACCATCTATGCCATCGCAGTCGATCCGGCGGCTGGCTACTCGCAGAGCGCGACTGCATCGCAGGCATTCACGGTAATTGAAGCCACGCCCACCTTCTCCGCTGCCGCGGGCGAGGTTTCCTATGGCTCGACGGTCACGCTCAATGACGCGGACACCGCTGCCACCATCTCTTACACCACCGATGGCACCGATCCCGCATCGTCGCCCACGGCCAAGACCTGCGCGCCCGGAACCGCGATCACCATCGCGGCCAGCGAGACCGTGAACGCCCGCGCCGTCGACGCGAGCGCCAGCTATGCACAAAGCGCAGAGGCCACGGCGGCGTACACCATTCCATCGACCCCCTCGATCTCCGGCGTCACCAGCGCGACTTATTCCTCCACCTTTACAGGGCTATCGGCTACGATCACCGCCGGCAGCGGCGCAACGATCTACTACACCACCGACAAGTCGACCCCCAGCGCCACGCATGGCACGCAGTACGCCGGCGCGATCACCGTCCTCCAGACCGAGACCATCCAGGCGATCGCCATCGTCAACGGCGCATCGAGCACCGTGGCTTCGCAGCTCTTCACGGTGATGGAGGCTACGCCAACCTTCTCGCCGGCTTCGGGCAGCAGCATTGCCTCCGGTTCAGGCGTTACCCTCAGCGATGCTGACGCGAATGCCACGATCTACTACACCGTCACCAGCGGGGCCACGGGAACGCAGCCCACCACCAGTTCGACCGTATACACCTCCGGCGCGAGCATCGCAGTTTCCCAAGAGGAGACCATCGAGGCCATTGCCATCGATTCAAGCGCCGGGTACACGCAGAGCACCGCCGGCTCGGCGGTCTACTATGCGGCGGGCGCCGCGCCTTCGCCGACCTTCTCGACCTCGGGCTGCAGCAGTTCGACCAACAACACAAGCTCCTCCTATGGCAATCCCCTGGCGGTGAGCATTTGCGACTCGAACTCCAGCACCACAATTTATTACACCGTCACCGGTGGAACCTCTGGAACCACGCCCACTACCGGTTCAACCCTGTACAGCGGTACAGCCATTCCGGTCAATTCGACGGAAACCATTGAAGCCATCGCCGTTCTCAACAGCGTCTCCAGCGCTGTGGCTTCGCAGACCTACAGCTTCCAGGAAGCGGCGCCCACCTTCTCCATCGCGAGTGGAAGCCAGGTATTCAGCGGCACAAAGGTCACCATCGGCGATGCCGACACGAACGCGACAATCTACTACACGACCAACGGCTCACCGGCGACGACCAGCTCGACCCAATACAACAGCACCAGCCCGCTCGTCATTACCGCGAACGAGACCCTCAACGCAATCGCTGTCGATACTTCGACCGCCACCTACTACACGGCGAGCAGCGACGTTCCGGCATCCTATACCCTCTACACCGGCAACGTCATCAGCGGCAATGTCATGACCGGATCGACGCCTATCAGCGGCGCGACGGTCGCGCTCTACGCCGCAGGAACAGGGAGCTATCAAGCAGGATCCGCCGTCGTGCCTATCGCGGCCGGCAGCAGCGCCATTACGTCAAACACGGTGACCACCGCGACCGACGGCAGCTTCGCCATCGGCCTCAGCTCCTGTCCGGCGGCGCCTGGCGACCAGCTCTACCTGGTGGCGACGGGCGGCGATGCCGGCGGCGGAGACAACACGGGCATCGCGCTGATGACGGCTCTGGGCAAGTGCTCCAGCCTGCCGACTACAACCTCCGGCGGCTCGACGTACATCAATGCTACGGCCACCATCAACGAAGTCACGACGATTGCCTCGACCTTCTCGCTGGCGGGCTTTGCCGCCGTCGACTCCAACGGCGGCATCGATGTGGGCGCGCCCACCGGCGGCAGCACGACCTGCTCCGCGACGCAGGTTGGCAGTTCCTCGTGCAATTATCCCGGCATAGCCAACGCTTTCAACACGGTCAATAACCTGGCCAACGTCACCGGCTCGGCCGAGAGCTACACCTACAGCTCCGACGGAACCAGTGGCGCGTACAGCGATGCCCCCGGCGCGGCGCGGAGCATCACCCCGGCCTATTCCAACGGGGCCATGCCCGCCTACACTGTGAAGGGCAAGACCTACTCCGGCTCGGCCTACCCCGTAGTCGAAAACCTGAACTCAAGCACTGTGCCCCAGGCGCGCATGAACACGCTGGCCAACATCCTGGCGGCCTGTGTTGAGGCCTCAGGGAACTGCGCTACGCTCTTCGACAACGCGGAATCGGGATCGACGCCGGCCAGCGACACCCTGCAAGCGGCGCTCAACATCGCCCGCAGCCCCGGCGCGAACGTCGGCAATCTCTTTGCGCTGCAAACGGCCGAAGCCACGCCGCCCTACGGCAGCTCCTCGGCCTCGACCCTGCTCACCGCCGCGCCCAACGACTTCACGCTGGCCCTGAGCTTTTCAGGCGCGGGCCTGGGGACTCCGGCGTCGTCGCTTGACGAAGGCTTCAGCAACGATGATTTCTCAATCGACGCCAACGGCAACATCTTTGTGGCCGGAGACGATAGCTACACGTCGCCCGAGGGAAGCCTGATTGCCATATTCAACAATCAGGGCGCGCCGCTGACCCCGCCCACCACCTACGACGCGACCAGCGATACCTTCACCTTCGGCGGATTTTACGATTCCTCTTACGATTTCCTGCTCGATCCCGCTGTGCTGGCCATGGACGAGTCGGGCAACCTGTGGGTTGGCGGTCAAGGAAATAACCGCATCGGCGCGCTGGCCATAACCACTTCCAGCCTCAGCGTGCCTTATGGCGATACGGACCTTGGCGGCTTGCCGAACAGCATGGCCGTGGACCAGAGCGGCAATATCTGGATGGGCCTGAAAAATACCGTGGAGGAAGCCACAGTGACAAGCGGCGCCTCCTCGGCAACCGTGGACGGCGATACCCCGTCTCTGGGTCTCGTGCTGGCCGTCAATTCCGTGGACTTCGATCCGGATGGGTATTTGTGGGCAAAGACGGCCTCGAAACTGGATGATCTCTCGGGCGCGGCATCAGGAGTTGCCAGCACGTCGGTGAAGGGTTCTTACTCCTCCGGCAGCGTTCTGGCCGCGGCCTCTGAAGCCACAACCGGCGGAAACGGAGGCGTTTTCGCCTGCACCCAGAACGGCACGTCGTACAACATCTACACCACGTCGGGCGCCGGCTCCCACCCCTTCACAACGCCCGGGGGAAAATGTTCCTCCGATGGTGCGGCGCTCGACGGCGAAAACCGGCTCTGGATCCTGCAATCCGGGTCTTCCGGGTCTCCCAATTATCTTGACGCGCTGGGCGTAAGCGGCAGCGGAACCTCAACCGCCTTCTCGCTGCTCTCGCCGTCCACCGGTTATACGGGCACAACCAGCGGCGATAAGACGCTTCTGGGCGACGCCTTCAAGATGGCCGTGGATGGCTCAGGAAACCTCTGGATGCTGAGCGTCGACAGTAGCGACGGGAACAACGCGCTGGTCGAGTTTGTGGGTGTAGCAGCGCCCACCGTTCAGCCTCTTTCAGTGGCTGTGGAAAACGCCGCGCAGGGCACCGCGCCCTGATGGCCTGCAATGGGGGATCGTCCTCTGGGTGCCCCATCCTAACCGCGCTTTTTGCGGTTAGGGTGGGAACCACAAAACCTCAACCGCCCCACTTCTTGTCCGTTTTTCCTCGAAATGTGGGTGCGAATGTGGGTGCCCCATCCTGACCGCGCTTTTTGCGGTTAGGGTGGGAACCACGAAACCTCAACCGCCCCGCTTCTTGTCCGTTTTTCCTCGAATGTGGGCGCCCCATCCTAACCGCGCTTTTTGCGGTTAGGGTGGGAACCACGAAACCTCAACCGCCCCGCTTCTTGTCCGTTTTTCCTCGAATATGGGCGCCCCATCCTAACCGGCATGGGGCACATCCGCGCTCGAGGGGTCAAGCGGGAAAGCCCTATGTTACTGGGCCATGATTCTTCCGTGAAATCGCCTGATTCCCAGTTGGGAGGGCGGGCCTGAATACGTTTAACAACCAGAAAGCTCAAAGGGCCCTCGTCCATCGCGGCCGGCGGGTTTCTTGAGCATCGTTTCACACCTTTCGCGAAAAAGGAGCTCACGATGAAACTCTTGAAATCCCTGCTTGGAGGCGCCGCCCTTCTGGCAATGTCGTTCCCCGCAGTTTCGAATGCTGCAACTGCCAACGTCACCGTCACTTTCGCCGGCATCGGCTCGTCCGCGCTGTTCCTGCAACTCGGCGAGGCGGCCGCGTTTTCAAAGTCCCCCGATGGTATCTATCCGCAAGCCTGCGCTTGGACGGCGACCTCCGGCGGTAAAACGGTCTATGCCAACGATCCAAATAACGCAGGCGTCAAAGAAACCGGCCAGGCGTGGGTAACCTGGAATGTGGGCAACACGGCGGCGACGACGAAGACCGTCACGAAAGGCACATGCGCCGCTCCTGTTCCCACCGCCACTCATCCTGTTAACATCTCTTTCTATCTGCAGACCGACTCTGTGGTAGGCGACCGCTGCCTTTTCAACGGCTGCACTGTCACCTTCCCGGCCGCTGGTACCGGTTCGGGCGGCGTGCTGACCGCCGTGAACCCCACGAAGTTCCCCGTCGAGGCTACGCTTCCGTCGTTGGTCCAGGCAGCGATCAATAACTACGTGGTGAACGCGTCCGGAACCGACATCCGTCCGGAGGACGCCGCGTTCGCAACCCTCCGCGCGACCACGGATTGCGGAACCCCTGTCGTCCCGGGCAGCCAGTATCTGGGCCTCGGCTATCCGAACCAGGGGCAGATCGTCGGCTTCACCGGCAGCACATTCAACGTAGTGAACTTCTCGCTTCCCACCAACTTTACGGTGACCCCGCTCGGAGCGTCCCCGATCGTCGTGGCGGTCAGCTACAACGCCCTTGACGGCGCGAATGTTGGATTCAACAACGCCAATATCAAGAGCATCAACAGCTCCACGCTGGCAGGCTTCCTGGATGGCACGCTCGGAATGACGGACGATGTCATGACGCCGGGCACCAGCGGGGATATGGCCGAGCCGGTAACCGTGTTTCTCCGCGAGCCGCTTTCCGGCACCTACAACACCATGGAATACAATGTTCCCAACACCGTTCAACTGCAGACTTCGCAGGATGTCGGTCTCAACCAGCCCAGCGCCCTGCAGAACTGCAACGGCTTAGTACCGGCGTGGAATGCACAGAGTGCTGTAATGCCGGGCGCAGGCACGGGCCGCGAGCGCGCCATCGGCACCGGCCAGGAACTGACCGATCTGTTCGGGACAACAAATGGCCTCACCCCGTCCGATCAGGCCCTCGGTTATGCCTTCTGGAGCAGGGCCAACTTCGCGCTTGCGCCCACCACTGCTGCAGCCTCGGGGCTCAGCGCCAAGTACCTCATGGTCGATGGCGTCGATCCGATCGAAACCAACTATGGTACCGCCGGTGTGATTCCCTCGGCTTTGAATAGCCCGACCGGCACAAGCGATCTCGGCTCCGTCACCCTGGCTCACATCAAGGATGGAACCTATCCCATCTGGTCGCTGTTGCGGCTGGTCAACATTGGCTCGACTGTGTCGACCGGGGTCAGCGATCTGGCCACCGCGGCACAGACCAATGTCACCTTCGGAGCAAACGGCTATCCCGATTTCGTTCCTGCCACCAGCCTCTGGGTGGAGCGTTCGCACTTCACTCCGCCTGGAGTTACCCTCACGAACAATCCCCCGTTCACGGGCGTCCAGAACGGCGCTTGCGTTCAGCCTGAGAACGGCGGCGACGTGGGCGGCGTAGTGCTTACCTGCCAGATGGACATCGACTATAACAACTCGACCGGCAGCACCTATATCAATCACCGGAGGTAGTTAGACTTCCGGTTAACCTTACCATGCGCTACGGGCAGATTCCGTCCCAACCAGGCGGATCTGCCCATTTCCCATCTTCGAGCCGATGCTCCGGCTTCCGGAAGCTGAGGAAAAGCTCGAAGGCGCAATCGTAATCTCACGAGATCGCCGCAGCCGCAGATCCCGTGGCTTTCCTTGCGCTTCGCTCAGTGTCAGGGCCGCTTGGAATGAAAAGCTGCATTGTGACAAAATTTTTGAAGTAGAGCTGCAAGTCGCGCTCTGAGGAGATATCTTCTTGCATTACCGCCTGATTCCGCTGCTTGTTCTGTTTTCACTGGCCGCCCCGAACAATGCCTCTGCACAAGAACCGCAGAAGGCTCCACAAGCCGCGCCGGCGGCGCAGAACTCCGGCGCTCCGGCAGCCTCGCAGCCGGCCGCGAAGGAGAGCTGGACGGAGCTGACGCTCGCCAAAAGCGGGTTGGCGCAGACGAAGGTCGGGTACGTCGAGCTGAGCAAAGTCGAGCAGCCGGAGTACACCAGAGAGATGCTGCGCGTGCAGTGGAGGAAGGGCGATCCGATCGATTTGTATGTCGTGATGCCGCATGGGGCGGTCAAGCCGCCGGTGATCCTCTATCTCTACGACTACACTTCCGATACCGACCGCTTCCGCGACGACCACTGGTGCAAGCAGGCGACTGCGGGCGGCGTGGCCGCGGTGGGATTTGTCTCGGCGCTCTCCGGGCAGCGCTTCCACGCTCCGCGGCCGATGAAGCAGTGGTTCGTGAGCGAATTGCAGGAGGCGCTGGCGACCTCGACACACGACGTGCAGATGGTACTGAACTACCTTGTCATACGAGGGGACGTCGACATGGATCATGCCGGAATCTACGGACAGGGATCCGGAGGCGCGATTGCCATACTGGCCGCCGAGGCCGACCCGCGCATCAAGGCGCTGGAAGTGCTGAACCCCTGGGGCGACTGGCCCGATTGGCTAAAGAAATCTCCGCAGATTCCTGACAAAGAGCGCGCCACCTATCTGAAGCCGGAGTTCCTGAGCAAAGTGGCCGGACTGGACCCGGTTGCGGTTCTTCCCCACATGACGGCGAAAAAGCTGCGCATTCAGCAGATCGTGGCCGACGAAATCACGCCCCCTTCCGCAAGGGACAAGATCGCTGCCGCCGCGCCGCGCCCCGACGAGGTGGTTCGCTACAAGGACGTGACCGCGCATATGAGCGCCTGGCGCACCGAGGGAGTCAATGGCTGGCTCCGACAGCAACTTGAACCGGCGAAATGACGTCGATTACAGCGTCGGCTATGGCCGGCCACCGAGGAATACCCGCTTCCAGCCGGGCAGATCCGGCATAACGGCTTACGCCGGAGAACGCTCTCCATTTCCATTGCGATCAGGAATCTTACGAAATTGAGGTGTAATCCAAGCGTATCGAGGGTCTTTATCCTGTAGTGGTTGATTCGAAATATGCATGGCGGAGGGCGCAGTCTGCTGCAAACCGTTCTCTGCAAGCTCAAGCACGAAACCCGTGCGAGCTTCCCGCGAGCAACTGCTCCATGCAATGGCGGAGGGCGCAGTCTGCTGCAAACCGTTCTCTGCAAGCCCAAGCACGAAACCCGTGCGAGCTTCCCGCGAGCAACTGCTCCATGCAATGGCGGAGAGAGTGGGATTCGAACCCACGTTAGAGTTTCCCCTAAACACGCTTTCCAAGCGTGCGCCTTCAGCCACTCGGCCATCTCTCCGCAGCCACATTCAGCCCTGTTTAGCATATCAGGCCCCGTGTGCAGCCTGGTTCGGACGAGAAGACTGAAGCCAGAGGAAAGCGAAAGGCATCAAAACTCTATGGAGAATCACGTCTGGACCTGGAAGGCATGCAATGGAATGCGCGCGCCTTCAGTACGACTGGAGCCCATGGGTCAGGCCAGCTGGATGGGAAAGAACCACAAAAGTAGTTGCCAGAAATAGGACACTCGGTGTCCGATTTAGCTACAATCACATCAGCGCTAAGATTCCGCGCGGCAGAAATTATTGAAGGGAATGGGTTAAATGGCGACTGGAGACTTAGCCCTGAGTCTGGAGCAGGGCGCTCAGAACGCGCGACAGCGCGTCGTCAATGACTTCAGCATCAACATCGCGACTGTGAACGGATCCGGCTCGCAATCCGCCAACGGCGTGCTGCTGAAGAGCATCTTTGGAATGGGGGTCCCCGTCAGCGGGAAAAACCTCTTCCCGTCGAATATTGCCGGATTGCCCACCTGGTTTACGATTCGTGCCAGCAAAGACGGCTACGTGGCCCGCAAGCGGGACTCGGAAGTGCTGGTGGCGATGAATCCCGATTCGGCGCGCAACGATGTAATGAGCCTTCCCAGCGGCGGAGCGGCCATTTACGAAGAGAACCTTGACCTGAAGCAGTATCGCGACGACGTTGCTTGCTATCCGGTTCCATTCGAGAAGCTCACCGCGGCGATTTGTCCTGAGGCCAAGCTCCGCAAGCTCGTGAAGAACATGGTCTATGTGGGCGTGGTAGCGCGGCTGTTGGGCATCGATCTCGCCGAGGTCGAAAAGAGTGTAGCCAAACAGTTTTCTAACAAGAAGAAGGTTTTCGATTTGAACTTCGGAGCCGTGGAGACAGGCTACGAGTACGCCAAGGTGAATTTCACCAAGCAGGATCCGTTCTTCATCGAGCGGATGAATTCGACGGCCGGCAAGATCATCATTGACGGCAATGCGGCTTGCGGCATGGGCGCGGTTTTCGCGGGCGTTACCGTCATAGCCTGGTATCCCATCACGCCTTCAACCTCGATCATCGAAGCGGCTACGGATTTGCTCAAGACCTTCCGTGGCACCCCGGACGGGAAAGCCACCTATGCCGTGGTGCAGGCCGAGGACGAGCTGGCCGCCATCGGCATGGTGCTGGGCGCCGGTTGGGCCGGAGCGCGCGCCATGACGGCGACTTCGGGACCGGGCATTTCGCTGATGTCGGAATTTGCCGGGCTGGGCTACTTCGCCGAGATTCCCGGCGTCATCTTCGACGTGCAACGCGCTGGACCGTCCACGGGTATGCCCACGCGCACCCAGCAGAGCGATCTGCTTTCGACCGCGTTTCTTTCCCACGGGGACACAAAACATCCGATTCTGATTCCGGGCTCGGTGAAGGAGTGCTTCGAGTTCGGCTACGCGGCCTTCGATCTGGCCGAGCGGCTGCAGACGCCGATATTCGTTTTCAGCGATCTGGACCTGGGCATGAACAACTGGATGTCGGATCCATTCGAATATCCTGACAAGTCGTACGATCGCGGCAAGCTGCTCACCGCCGAAGATCTCAACCGTCTGGGCGGATTTGCGCGCTACCGCGACGTGGACGGGGACGCGATCGGCTGGCGCACGTTGCCTGGCACGCTGCATCCCAAGGCCGGGTACTTCACGCGCGGCACAGGGCACAACGACAACGCCATCTACACGGAAAAGCCCGAAGAATACCAGGCCACCATGGAACGGCTGGCGCGGAAATTCGAAACCGTGCGCAAGCACATGCCGGCGCCCGAGATCGTGAGAAACGGTTCCTCGAAGATTGGCTTCATCGGTTATGGGACCACGGATTTTGCCGTTCGCGAGAGCCTGGACCAGATTCGCAAGGCATACGGGAAGGAAGTGGATTACCTCCGCATCCGGGCCTTTCCCTTCGCGCATGAAATCGAGGACTTTGTGGCGTCGCACGAGCGCGTTTACGTCGTGGAGCAGAACCGCGACGGTCAAATGGCAAGCCTGCTGAAGCTGGATTTGCCCGCCGAACAAGTTCCGAAGCTGCGCAGCATTCTGCACTACAACGGATTGCCGATTGACGCGCTGAGCGTCACGGAAGAATTTGCCGTCAAGGAGGGTCTCTGACATGGCCACCACAACCCCAGCACCGAAAGTGAACCGCATCAACCTTCCGATTCTCGAGTATCGCGGCGGCAAATCCACGCTCTGCCCCGGCTGCGGGCACAACTCCATTTCCGAGCGCATTATGGAGGCGATGTTCGAGATGGGCGTCGAGCCGGAGCGGGTGATGAAGATGAGCGGCATCGGTTGCTCTTCAAAAAGTCCGTCCTATTTCATGGCCCGCTCGCACGCATTCAACGGCGTGCACGGCCGCATGCCTTCGGTGACCACCGGCGCTTTGCTGGCCAATCACAACATGCTGGCGCTGGGCATCTCTGGCGACGGCGATACCGCCTCGATCGGCATGGGCCAGTTTGTGCATCTGATGCGGCGCAATTTGCCGATGATCTACCTGATTGAGGACAACGGCGTCTACGGTTTGACGAAGGGACAGTTTTCAGCCACGGCCGACATTGGCTCGAAGCTGAAGACCGGGGTCATCAACGAGCTCCCCTCCATCGACACCTGCGCTATGGCCATTCAGCTGGGCGCAACGTTCGTGGGGCGCTCGTTCTCAGGCGACAAGAAGCAGTTGCTCTCCATGCTCAAGGCGGCCATTGCGCACAGCGGCACGGTGATGATCGACATCATCAGCCCCTGCGTGACCTTCAACGATCACGAAGGCTCGACCAAGAGCTACAAGTTCCTGCAAGGGCACGACGAGCCCATTAACGAAGTCGACTTCGCGGCCCACTTCGACGACATCGAGGTGGATTACGATTCGGGCCAGGTCTACGACGTGGAGATGCACGACGGCTCCAGCTTGCGGCTGCGCAAGCTGCTTGAGGACTACGACCCGACCGACAAAGCCAACGCCGTGCGCACGCTGATGGAGGCCCATGACAAGGACGAAATCCTTACCGGCGTCTTCTACATCGACACGCAGAAGCCGACGTTTATCGACCAATTGGGCATCGTCGATGCGCCGCTGGCTACGCTGCCGGAGTCGCTGGTCCGGCCTCCCAGGTCCGCGCTCGACAGCCTGATGAAGAATCTGATGTGACACAATCGATCGCGCCCCGTCCCATTCGCCTGCTCCGGAGCAATGGGCGAAGGGGATGGGGCGCTGCACGGCGCGAAATTGCCTCGCAGCGCCGGCTTCCTCAGCCGGCTGTAGCGTGGGTTTCCCAACCCACGCTCTATCATTCCGCTTGAGATGCAAAAGCCTGATGCGGCAAGTCAACTCTGAATCTGTATAAGTGCAGGCTAGCTAAATCTCCCACCAGTCGAACTCCATCATCCGCGGGTAGTAGAGACCCGCGCGCACCTCTGCATCCTGGCCGTGCAGGTTGCGCAGGACTGTTGCATAGGCCTGGAGCTGCGGGGCAAAAAGAGCGCGCAATTTTGGCAGGGCAGTTGTCTGGTCTTCTTCGTGGGTCGTCTTGTAGTCGATCAACCACCACACAGATTCCCCTTGGGCCATCGGCGACGCTCCGGCGCGAAAGACACGGTCCACCTGCACGGTGCGCAGCGCGCCCTCGAACACACCCGCCCAGCGCTGCTCGCTGGCGGCCTCTTGGTGGTGCGAAAGAATCCACCGCCCGACGGGATCCTGCGCTGCTTTGCTGGCGATCTCGGCGGCCTGCCGAGCGATGCGTGAGGCGTGCATGGGATCGACTCCCATGGCCCGCACCCGGGCCGCCATCCGGGGCTGAAAACGCAGAGCAGTCTCTCCGTCCAGGTCTTCTTGCTGCGCCAGCTCTTCCAGCAGTGCATGCACAGCCGTGCCCAGAGCGCGCGAAAGCAGGCCGCCTCCGTGGCGCTCGTAGAGACTGCCCGAACCGTGAACTCCTTCATCGGCCGCAGCAACGCCGTCTTCGCCGCATCCGGGCTCGAAGTCCGAAGGCAGGCGGCGGAGAACAGTAGGTTTCGGCGGCGACGGCATCGTGAGCAGATTGCCTCCGTCAGATGCCGCAAGAGCTTCCAGGGTGCCTTCGCCGGACCGATTCGCGTGCTCTCGGTACCATCTCTCGAAGCGTTTTTGAATCTCAAATCCCAACGCCGGCCACGCGGTTCTCAGCAGGCTTTCGCGAGGCGCGGCGAGCTCCGGGCTGCCATTCTTCCCTTCCTTGTATTCCGGCCGGGCAAACAGGTGCAGTTCCTCGCGGGCGCGGGTCGCGGCCACATAGAGCAGGCGCCTCATCTCCTGCCGTTCGCGCTCACGGTATGCATCATCCACCCACTTCTTCGCCTTGCCGCGTTCAGTGCCTTTGGGCTGAATCGGCGCCACGAGGAACTCGGTGATCTCGCCCGACTCGTCCGGCTCGGGCAGGCCGCGCTCCATCCAGGAAAGCAGCTTGGGCTCGAAGCGGCCCGCCCCGGCCTGCAGATCCGGCACGATCACCACTTCGAATTCGAGCCCCTTGGCTTTGTGGATGGTCATCAACTGTACGCCGGTTTCGCTCTTCGCGCGGGGATCGGGCATCGCCTTCAGGTCCTTGAGCGCCGCATCGAGCGCGGGGCCGAGCAAATCCTGCTCGCCCTGGGGCAGTCCGTCGAGGCAGTTCCAGAGTAGATCCACGTTAGCGCGAGCGGCTGCATCTACGCAGGCGTCGCCGCCCAGCCGCAGCCAGACCTGCTGGAGCCACGTGCCAAGGGAAACGGACGGCTGCGAAAAGCGCAGGCGCGGAACGGCAGCAAGCGCAGCGAGCACACGGCGCACCGCGTTGCGGCCTTGCTCGCTGAGCAGCTCCGAGCGCTCTGTTAACAGTTCCGGCACAGGCCGTTCCAGCAGCGCCTTCTCGTCCGCGCTGACGAGGGTATGCAGGTCGGCGAGCGTGAGACCGCACCACGGGGCGCGCAGCAGGCCCATCCAGGCCACTCGGTCTTCCGGGTTCAGAAGAGCGCGGCCAAGCGCCAGCGCGTCCAGCACTTCAGGCCGGTCGCCGAGCGTCTCCAGATCGACGGCGAGGAAGGGAAGGCTTGGCCTCGCGCAGCGCCCCGGCAACGGCCTCAAGCGACTTGCGGGTGCGGGCAAGAACGGCGATGCGGTAGCTTCTCGCCCTTTGCGCGGGCCTCTTCGATGCGCGCCCCATGGCCCCGGATCAGCTCGACGATTTCATTCGTCTGCGCTTTCTGCGCAGCGGCTCGCTCTTCCCCGCTGCGCAACTTCTCTTCCTTGATCTCTTTTTCATCTTTGGATGCGGAAGGCTTTGCTTTCGAATTTTGCGGCATGAACGCCAGATGCAGTTGAAAAAGCGGATCGGGATGCCGCGGGACTGTGGGCAACCTCGGCTCGGGCGTCCTGCGTGCCGCCTCCGCCTCGGTAAACTTGATGCCGCTTCCGTCGTCCGTCGCGAAAATCCGGCGGAATTTACCGTTCAGCTCCGCAACCAAGCCCGGCGCGGTGCGGAAGTTCGCCGTCAGGTTGACTGTTTCGAGCTTCAGCGGCTGATCGTTGGGAATATTGAGCCCGCAGTTGCGAACTTGCGGGAACAACTCCGCATCCGCGTCGCGGAAGAAGTAGATCGACTGCATGGGATCGCCGACTACAAAGCAGGTGCGGCCTTCGCGCTCGGGCCAGGCGGCGATCAAGTGCGAAAGCAGTTGGTGCTGGCGGCGGCTGGTGTCCTGGAACTCGTCGACAAGCAGATGCCGTATGCCGTCGACCAGGCTCCTGGCGGCATCGGAAGGAAAACCGTCCGCGCCGCAAAGCGCGCTTTGCGCAATCTGCGCCACTTCGGTGAAGTCCGCCGTACCTGCCTCGGCAAAGATGATTTTCAACTCGCCCACTGCGCGGCGTAACAGCTCGAAGCAGGCGCGGACGATCTCCCATTCCTCGCCGCTATAGGCGGCGCCGGAGCCGCGCCGGAACGGCCGTTCGAGCCATTCGCGCAACTCCCCCTCATCTTCATCGGGGTCAAACACAAAAGCCTGCATCCAGCGGTCGCGCTGTTCGAGCATCGACGCGAGCAGCTTTTCCAATCCCTGCCAGTTGTTGTCTCGCCATAGCAGCAATTTCGATATGGCCGAGTTCAGCGCCGCATTTTTGCCGCCGATTTGCTGCAACGTGCGCCGCGCGGCGCGCCGGTAGAGATCCCCCGGGGCTTCGGCAATCTCCAGCCCTCCGCCGAGCCCGGAGAGCAGCGGCTTCTGGAGCGCGATTTCGCGGCAGAAAGAATCGATTGTGGAAATGCGCAACTGTGCCGGCTGGTCGATGAGATTCCAGCCGAGGAGCCGGGAGTGCGCCACAACGCGCCGGGCGAGAGCCTCCATGGAAAGCGCGTCTGTTTCAGCGTCACCGGCTTCCTGTGCGGCATCCTCCAGCTTCGACAGGACTCGATTCCGCATCTCGGCCGCGGCCGCCTTGGTGAAAGTGATTGCGACGATCTCCCCGGGCTCCTCCACTTCTGCCAGCAGGCGCAGGAAGCGGCGCGTCAGCAAATCCGTCTTTCCCGAGCCGGCCGGGGCCTGCACCAGAACGGAGCGCAGGGGATCGAGCGCAATCTCGCGTTGCGCCCGGTCGGTAGGCAGGGTCTGCTCAATCATGGTCTGCCTCCTCTGCTTCACCGTCACCCGCCGCGCCGGCGATGGACGTCTGTTCCTGAACTCGGCAGACGGATTCGAGGCCGCAGTATTCACATGTGTCCGGATAATCGCGTGGGTCAACATCGGCGCGCCCGGCGACAAACTCCTCGGCAAGCTCTTTGATCCGCTCGCTCCAGTTGCGAAGCTGATCGCCGGTCAGTGGCTTCTTTACAAGGTTTGTATTGTTCCTGAGCTTGCTCAGCAGGGTCGCTTTAGCATCTTTCACGCAGCCGGCAAACGCCTGTTTCCCATCCCCAGTCTGCACCTGTGCGAAAACCAGCCCGCCAACTTCTTTGCCGGAATCCTGGCCGTAGCAGGCATAGATCGGCAACTGCACGTCCTCGGGCCGTGGCAGCTCCCAGGCTTTCGCATCCACATTGCCGGTCTTGTAATCCACCACCAGCAGAGAGCCGTCGTTGAGCCGGTCGATGCGGTCCAGCCGCAGTTTCAACTGAAGGCCGGCGATTGTAGGTTCAGCCTTCGCTTCGGTCCTCTCCACGGTGAAGGGAACTCGCCCAGCCTCGAACTCCAGCCACGCGGTCAACAGCCGGATCAGCCGGGCGGCCTCCAGTTCTAGATACTCTTTCGGCATCCACTCGCGTGCGCCGTCGGGCAATGCGGCCGGCAGAACGCGCCTCACGTGCTCTTCGACAAACCCCGGCACCTGGCCGCTAAGCGCCAGCAGCTCGGCATGGCTGCGGATTCCATGCGGAGGGCCACCCCAGATGGAGTGCATCACTTCATGCAGCAGCTTTCCGCGCTGCGCAGCCGTCAGGCCTGCCTCAGCGAAATCCCAACCCTCCGCCTTCAGCCGCGCCTCCGCGAATGCCCGGAAAGGACATTGCGATTGCGCGGAAAGCAGGCTGGAACCGCCGTGAGCGGCATGGGCGGGGAAGGGAATTCTGCTTTCGTCTGTGAAAGTGATCGTCACAGGATCGAGGGGGGACGTTTCTCCAAGTTCAACCGGCAGCTCTTGCGGTCTCCCGGCCAGAGCCGCCACAATGCGCGAGGCCCGCGCTTCCCCATCGCCGTCGAGCCGGGGATAGCTGAAGTACATTTCGCATGAGGAGGCCAGCAATCGGCCTGTGATCGCGCCGGCCAGTTCCCAATCCCCCTGGGCCGATGCGTGCGGCATTCCAGCTTCGCGTTGCACTCCGATGGGAAGGAAAGGATTGGCGGCGCCGGTGGCGGGCCACTTTGTCTCGCTCGCTCCCAGGAACCAGACGGCATCGGCGGTGAGCCCGGCGGACTCGGCAGGGCCCACGATCTGGATAGGCGCGTCAGTTGATTCTGGCGTGAAAAGCGTTTCGTTGAGCGTGCGGCCGAGCCCGGCAAGAAAGTCGCTCCAGTAGATGCGTCGCCCATCAAAGCCCAGCGAAGCGCACAGGTCCAGTGCCTGCTGGAATCGGGTGAGAACCTGGAACTCGGCGCTGGAGCGGGCGCGCGATCCGGGCCAGCCCACAGCTTCAAGCAGTTGCGAAACCGTTCCGGCCCACTCAACCGGAGTATGCGCGGCGGCCTTCACCGCGCTGAGCCGGCGCTCCGCGGTTGTCATTCGCCGGGCCCATGGGTCCGGCAGTTGAGGCCCCACCACTTGGCGGAGAAAGGCCTCCAGCGCCCACTCGGGCCTTTGCCGCCCGCTGAGGCGAACAGCCCGCACGCGCGCAGCCAGCCCACGCGACTCCTCGGTTTCGGCGCTCTGGGATGAAGAAATGAGCCAGTCGATCTCGTGCTCTTCCAGCGCGCCGGTGAGCCAGCGCAAAATCAAATACGCTGCCCTCGCCGGTGCGGTCGCGATGAGCGGAACCCCAAGCGAAAACTCAAAGAGCGGCGCATCCGGCTGGCCGCAGCCCAGAAATGCGCGCTCCATCTCGCCGCGGCGCGAGGTAAGCTCCTGGGTGATGACGAGCAGCTTCGTCTTTGGGTTTGCCGCGAGCCTGAGGCTGCACCAGCGCGCGCAGGCGGCCAACTCCGACTGAGCGTCCGGCGCTTCATGGAAGCGCGGACCTGGCGCTGCGTCGCCGATGGGAATCTCGCGCCATGCGCCCCAGGCTGAAAGGAGCTCACGCTGCGTGGGCTGCATGCGGTCAAACGCGGCGACAAGCAGCGGCGGACGCTCCCCGGGAACGTCAGCAAGGACGCTGGTCAACTCGAGCGGCATGCGCGCAGCGCTGAGAAGATTCTGCGCGCGGCAGGTTTCGTCAAAGGCGGCCAGCCAGCGGCTGAACGCGGCCGCATCCTGCTGCCATCCGTCGCGGGCCGCGGACCGCAGATACTCGGGCGCGTGCGAGGCCAGCAGCCCATGCGCATCCGCAGCCAGGGCGGCCACCAGATGAAGCGGCTCCGCAAGGTTCAGCTCCATCTCCCCGCCGGCGGCAATGATTCTCTCCCAGATTGACTGCTCTTGCACGTTGTTCAGAATGAGCCGGCCATCGGCTGCATGGTCGTCCCATCCCTGGCGCACAAAGCCCTGCCAGTCCAGGATGCGCGGCGCGGGCCAGGCGATGAGCCCTTCTGCGCGGCGGGCGCGATGAAAATCCAGGGTGAGGGCGCGCGCGGCGCGTTCGCTGGCCGCAACCACAATGCCGCCCTGGCGCAGCCATGCGTCGATCTCTGCTTGCCGGCGACTCCCCATGCCAGCTTTATACGCTGCCCGGCGGCAGCACGTCAGTGGTGCTCATTGCTGCACATGGTTCGCTTGCGGAGTGTATGCCGCCAGGAGGGAAGGCCGAAGGCGCCGATCGTCCGCTGTACACTGATTCCATGATGCGTTCCCCTCTTGCTGCATCCCTTCTCGCCTTCGCTCTTCTGGCCGGATGCCATTCGGGAGCCAAGCCCGGCCAGACCGCATCCAACTCAGACGTCACCGTTTACAAATTGCGGGGCCAGGTAATCTCCACCGACGCGCCGCACGGAATCGTGGTACTGAAGCACGAGGCCATCCCGGGCTTCATGGACGCCATGACCATGCCGTATCAGTTGAAGGACGCAACCATCATCGGCGAGCTTCACCCGGGCGATACGATTACCGCCGACGTGCTGGTGGCAAAGAAATCCGATCAGACGATATTGCTCGATCACATCGTCGTGGTCGCGCAGGCAAAGCCCGATTACAAGCCGGCAGTCTTCTACCACGTTCCCGCATCGGGCGATGCTGTTCCGGATTTCCTCCTTCGCAACCAGGACGGGCGGCCGATTCATCTGGGCCAGTTTCGGGGCCGGGATCTGCTGATCACGTTTATTTACACGCGCTGCCCGTCGGCCAACTTCTGTCCTTTAGTCACGCGCAACTTTGCCGCGATCGATCGCCAACTGGCTGCCGATCCGGCGCTCTACGCAAAGACGCATCTGTTGTGCGTGAGCTTCGATCCCGATCATGACACGCCTGCGCGCCTGCTGGCCTATGGCGTTACTTACATCGGCAGCGACGATAAGAACACGTTTGCGCACTGGGATTTTGCCGTGCCCGCGAAGCCGGAGTTGAAGAAGATGGCGGAGTTCTTCGATCTGGGGGTCACCTATGGCGACGATGACACCATCACGCACACTCTCTCCACCACGCTGATCGGCCCGAACGGCAAGGTGGTTGCTTTTTATCCCGGCAACGATTGGACACCGGCTGAACTTGTTGCCGATGTGAAGAAACTGAACGCAAACGCGGGGTAACTCCGGGGTACGGATTCCAGCCATGAGGATGTCCCTTCCGGTTGCTTCCCGCCCGGAAAGTTAGAAGAGATCTTGCTGCTACGTTGATATTCTTTGCTCTGTTGTCTCAAGAAAGGTTGCTTATGGCAAAAGTTACTCTGCTTTTTGCGGTTCTGCTTGTGATCCTCGGCCTGGTTGGTTACTTCACCACGGGAAGCCAGCATCCCACCGCATTGATCCCCACGTGGTGGGGACTGGTTCTTGGTGTCGGCGGATTCCTTGCGATCAGTCCCAACGAGCGGCGGCGCAAGCTCTTCATGCACATCAATGTCGCCGTTGGTGTGTTGGGCTTCTTTGGGGCGGTGGGCGCGGCCATCCAGGGCTACGGCGCTGCCCGTTCGGCCGGCGTTGACGTCGACCGCGTCGCCATGGAGTACAAGCTCGGCATGGCCGCCCTGCTCTTCATCTATGTGAATCTGTGCGTGCGCTCTTTCATTGAAGCGCGCCGTGCGCGTGAGCAATAGCCTAAGGGGCGGCCTTCGCGGCAGCGACGATAAGAGCGTCTTTGAATGCCGGCACCGGCTGACATACTTTGAATAACGGTGGATACCCGTTCCTGGAGTGGTTCCTCCCCTGAAAGTTGGAATCAAAGAGGGCCGATAGCTGATATGCTTGCCTTGCCTCTTGGGGGAGGTTCACATGACAAAGATAACTCTGATTCTCGCAATTCTGATGATTGCTCTGGGTCTCGTTGCTTTCGTGGGAACGGGGCGTTCTAACTCCATGTTGCTGATGCCAATGATGTTTGGCCTTGCCCTGGGGGTGCTTGGCTATATGGGAATCAAGCGCGAGCAGAAGCGCAAACTCTTCACGCAATTCAGTGCTGTCATCGCCACGGTCGGAGTGGTCTGGGCAGCGGCAGAGGCCATCCGTGGCTACGGAGCAACCCGGGCGGCCGGCATCTTGCCCGATTACCTGGCAATGACCGCCGAGATCGTCATGGCGGTGATGCTATTGATTTACGTGAACCTGTGCGTACGCTCTTTCGCTGGAGTACGCCGCGCGCGCGAGCAATAGCCTATGGGCGGCTTTCGCGGCGGCGTCGGGATGGGCATGCGAGCCGAGGCGCCGCATGGCCGGACGGCGCGCGCCGCGCGGCCCGAAGCGTCAAAACATAAGGTCAGCGTCAGAGCCATCTTGCCCGAGGTTTGGGCGCTGGTGGCTCCGCGAAAGGGGCTTCTTCTCGGCGGCTTTGTGCTCATGTGCATCAACCGCGTCGCCGGGCTCGCCCTGCCTTACACAGCCAAGCCGCTTCTCGACAGGGTGCTCTCCTCGCAGCACCCCCACCCTGAACTGCTGCCCTACATCATTGCCGTCGTCTTTGGCGCGATGGTCGTGCAGGCAATCACCTCCTTTTCGCTTACCCAACTCCTTTCGAAGGCCGGCCAGCGGCTGATCGCCGAAATGCGCCGCGAGGTGCAGCGCCATGTGGGCCTGTTGCCGGTGGCCTATTACGATGAAAACCGCTCCGGCACCCTCGTGGCGCGGGTGATGAGCGACGTGGAGGGGATCCGCAACCTGGTGGGCACCGGGCTGGTGGAGTTTCTGGGCGGAGTGCTCACTGCCGTGCTGGCCTTTCTCTACCTGATCCACCTCAGCGTTAAGGTCACGCTTACGGTGTTTGCCGTTCTCGCAGTCTTCGTATTCTTTCTGCAGTACGGCTTCCGGACAATCCGCCCTATCTTCCGCGAGCGCTCAAAAATCAACGCGGAAGTGACGGGCCGGCTCACGGAATCGCTGGGCGGCGTGCGCGTGGTCAAGGGCTATCACGCCGAGGAACGGGAAGCGCGTGTCTTTTCAGGCGGCGTGGAGCGGCTCTTAAACAACATCATGAAGTCGCTCACCATGACCAGTGTGCTCTCCTCTGCGTCCACCACGGTGCTGGGGCTGGTTTCGGCCCTGGTGATGTGGCTGGGCGGCCATAATGTCCTTAGCCACAGCTGGACGGTCGGTGACTACTTCAGTTACAACATGTTTCTCGCGTTCATGATCGCGCCCGTTTTTCAGGTTGTGAACATCGGCACGCAGTTGACTGAGGCATTCGCGGGCCTTGACCGGACCCGCGAGATCATGGCCGAGCTTGAGGAGAATAAGAGCCCCGGCCGAGTGGTAAAGATGCCGCCGATCAAGGGCACGGTGCGCTTCGATGAGGTTGAGTTCGCCTACTCGCCCGATAAGCCCGTGCTGCACGGCATCAGCTTCACCGCCGAGCCGGGAACTGTCACGGCGTTAGTCGGTTCCTCAGGTTCGGGCAAGTCGACGATCATCAGCCTCCTTTGCGCCTTCCATACGCCTGTGAAGGGCCGTGTACTGGTGGACGGCGTGGACCTGGCCACCGTCGATCTGAACACCTACCGCTCGCAATTGGGCGTCGTGCTGCAGGAGTCTTTTCTCTTCGACGGATCGATCCGCGAGAACATCCGGTTTTCGCGCCCGGAGGCCAGCGAGGAAGAGTTTCTCTTTGCCTGCCGCACCGCCTGCGTAGACGAGTTCGCCGAACGCTTCGCCGACGGCTATGACACCATTGTGGGCGAGCGCGGCGTGAAGCTCTCGGGCGGGCAGCGCCAGCGGCTGTCAATCGCCAGGGCTCTGCTGGCCGAGCCGCGGATTCTCATCCTCGACGAGGCGACGAGCTCACTCGATTCCGAGTCGGAGGCGATGATTCAGGCGGGACTTGCCGTTTTGATGAAGGGGCGCACGACGTTTGTCATCGCTCACCGGCTCTCGACCATCCGCCGCGCCGATCAGATCCTGGTGGTGGAGGGCGGGCGGATTGTAGAGCGGGGAAACCACGCGGAACTCTATGCGCGAGGCGGCCGGTATTACGACCTGTATACCCGGCAGCACGGACTGGAGGCCAATCTCTTTCTGGCGCCCGGCGAGGGCGGCGAGATTTCCGAGCCGGGAGGGGAAGAGAACTGAGGGAATCGGCCCTGTGACATCTGTCTGCAATCACGCCCGGCGTTTGACGCGAGTGCCATAATGTGAGAGGCTATCTCATAGAAACCAAAGCTGGGGTCCTGAGAATTTCAGAACCCGGCAGAGAGGGTCCGCGCATGCAAGACGACGCCAAACATGGCACATATAAAGTGCAGGCCCTCGACCGGGCATTCGCCGTACTGGATCTGCTGGGCGAGAGCGAACTGCCGCTGGGACTGGCGCAGGTAGCAACCTCGCTGCAACTTCACAAGAGCACTGCCCACCGCTTTCTGATGGTACTCGAAAAACACCGGATGGTGGAACGGACCCCCAACGGCAAATTTCGCCTGGGCCTCCGTCTTTATGACTACGGCAACCGGGCCATCGAGCAATACGACCTGCGCGAGCGCGCCCAACCCCATTTGCGCCGCCTGGTTTCCGAGACCGAGGAGACGGCCCATCTTTGCGTGCTGGAGTCGGCGCGCGCTATTTACATTGATAAAATCGAGCCGGCCCGCTCCGTGCGCATGACCACCCGCATCGGCGCCAGCTATCCGGTTCATTGCACCTCGGTGGGCAAGGCGATGCTGGCATTTCTCCCCGAGGACCGGGCGGCCGAGATTATCAAGCGGCTTCGCTTTGAGCGCCATACGCACCGCACCATCGCCTCGCCTGAGGCGCTCCGCACAGAGCTTGAGAAGATCCGGCGCCGCGGCTACGCGGTCGACGACGAAGAACTGGAAGAGGGGCTGCGCTGCATCGCCGTTCCCGTTCGAGACGCGCGCGGGCATCCGGTCGCGGCCGTCAGCGTCTCTGGCCCGTCGTTTCGCGTCACCGCGCAGAAACTGCCTTCAATCGCCAATTTTCTGGCGCAGTGCGTGCGCGGGATCTCGCTCGACATGGGTTATATCACGCCCGGAAGAGCAAGCCGGGCCGCCGCGCCCGCGTAGCGGCGTACCGCCTGCAGTAGCGCCGTTTTCATTGCTGGCGATGGCGCGTTTTGAAGGGGCCCGGACCTGCCTTGTAGCGCCGGCCTCCCGGCCGGCTGTAGTGCGGGCATCCTTGCCCGCGCCGTTTTCGTTCCTGGCGACGGCGCGTTTTGAAAGGACCCGGCTTCAGCCGGGCCGTAAACGGCCGAAAAAGCTGGCGGGCTTCAGCCCCTGAGGGGCGATTCTTTCACGCCGCATTCCCTGCGAATTTTCTTGCCCGAAAACTGGCCCTCCAACCTCCATTCCCCCGGCCCCTTTCTGTTAAACTCAATCCTGTTGGCAAGCGGAACCGGTTTGCTGTCCAAACGTTCCGTGTGCCTGAAAAAGGGGACGTAGCTCAGTTTGGTTAGAGCGCTGCCCTGTCACGGCAGAGGTCGCGAGTTCGAGTCTCGTCGTCCCCGCCATAAAACTCAACAAAAAGGGGTTTATGGCAAGTGGCAATATCAAGACCCGCCTTTGCGGGTGCTGACAAGGGTGCTAGGTTTAGCGCCTTTTTTTGTTGCCTGATTTTCTTCCCTTCGAGCGTGCTGAAGAGGGTGCTGAAACTGCCTCGCTTCCAGCTTCAAATGCCATTTCCATGACCCTGTTGTTGCCCATCAAACGAGGAGGTCCTGATGTCGAGATCAGCAAAGCTGTTCATCCGATGCGCTGATGCCCTGGCGCTTGCAGCAATTGTCTACGGCGTGTTGGGACCGCAGTCGTTGTACGCGCAGGCCGTGTCGCCCCAGGCCTTGGCCGACGGGCAAGCTGCGTGCGCCTCTGACGTGCAGAAGCTGTGCGCCGGTATACCGTCAGGCGGAGGACGAATTATCGCCTGCCTCAAACAGCACCAGGCAGAAGTCTCGGACGGCTGCAAGCAGGCCATCGTCAAAGCCATGCGAAATCCCGGGCAAGACACTGGTTCCGGCTCTGCCGCGCCGGCCAACTCCGCCCCTCAGGCGTCCTCGTCACCCGCTGCCAGCCACGGAGCGGTCGTCGGCAGCGCCCCTTCGGGCTCTTACCTGCTTCTGAAGAAGGCGCAGATCATGGTTGACGACCCTGATTACGATAAGACGCCGTCGCCGGCGATCGAAATGTTGATTCCCAGCACCTGGGATTTCAAGGGTACGATCCGTATGTACGGCGGTAAGACAGGCTGCTTCAACGAAAGTTTTTCCGTGTTTTGGGAGGCCACGAGCGCCGATGGCGTCACTAAATTTCAAGGTATTCCCAACTACGCCTGGCAATACTCCGACGACCCGCAAGAACTGCACAAGCTCACCGATCCCAACCGGCGCACGCACAATGGCAGTAAGACGAACGACCTTTGCCCCGTGGCCAAACCGTTGAACGCAGAGCAATATTTCCGCCAGATGGTGCTGAGCGGCCTGCAGCCCGCAATGACAGTGGAATCGGTCGAGCCTTTCCCCGTCCTCGAGCAGATCGTGCGCCAAGAGTACGGACTGCCGCCAGCCGACGCCGGCAACAGCGGCGCTCGCGTTGACGCCATCCGGATACGGCTCGCGTTTCAAAAGGACGACAAGCCGATGGAGCTCTGGTACTCAGTGGCGCTCGTGACCCGGACCTATCGCGTCGGTCAAGGATTTCTTTACGATCTCCACGCCGTCAGCCAAGTCGCGTTGGGTGCGCCGAAAGGCGAGCTCGATGCCAACGACAAGCTGTTCAAGGTGGTCATGGCTTCCATTCAACCCCTGCCTCGATATACAGCCTATACGAACAAGTGGATCGCCAATTACTACCAAATACAAGCCAATAAAGAGGCCGCCATGGATAAGATACAGGCCGACCTCATCAACACCATTACCCAGACGTACTTGAACATGAGCGCCAATGCCCAGAAGGTTTCCGATATTGGCTTTCACGCCAACGAACAGAACCTTCGGGATGTGCAAACCTACCGCGATCCCTCGACTGGGCGCACGTTTGAGCTGAGTAACCAGTACGGCCACGCCTGGCTCAATGGCTCCAATCAGTACGTGATGAGTGATGACCCTAGCTTTAATCCGAACTCGGCGCTTACGGGAAGCTGGGATGAACTGCAGCCCGTGCAGCCGTAACGGGACTCACCGGCAGTTACGCGCCGTCCTGATCACCGCGGGATTGACGTTTCTCATACGCGGATAGGGTGGCGGGTGTGATTTTATTTTCTTTGCAGAGCAGCCTGGCTCAACCGCATCAAAACAAATCATGAAGCGAACCCTCCTTCCGGGAGTTCCTTATCCGCTTGGGGCGACGCCACAGAAAAAAGGAACCAATTTCGCCCTCTTCTCAGAAAAGGCGACTCGCGTCGAGGTCTGCCTCTTCGACGCCGAGGGCCGGGAGACCGATTCCATCTGCTTGAGAGAACGAACCGCGTACGTTTGGCACGGATTCGTGCGCGACATCTCGCCCGGCCAGCTTTACGGCTATCGCGTGGACGGGCCATGGGAGCCGGAGCAGGGCCATCGATTCAATCGAAACAAGCTGCTGGTCGATCCCTATGCGACGGCGATCTCGGGCACTGTGAACTGGAAGGGGCCGATCTATCCCTACGAGCTTGCCTCAGGCGACGACCTGAAGATGGACACCCAGGACAGCGCCGCCGCTATGCCGAAATGCGTAGTGGTCGACAACCAGTTCGATTGGGGAAACGACGCGCCTCCGCGCACGCCGCTGGCCGATTCTGTGATCTACGAGGTGCACGTCAAGGGTTTCTCGAAGCTGAACCACGTCATTCCTGCCAGGCTGCGCGGAACTTATGCAGGTTTTGCGCACCCGGTGTCCATCGACTATTTCAAGAGACTTGGCATTACGGCGGTCGAACTGCTCCCGGTCCACCACTTTATTGACCAGGGGCGTCTTCTCGAAAACGGGCTGAGCGATTACTGGGGATACAACACGCTGGGCTATTTTGCGCCCATGTCGCGGTACAGCTCCTCGGGCGACATGGGCGGGCAGGTGCGCGAGTTCAAAGAGATGGTGAAGGCGCTGCACGCCGAAGGCATCGAGGTGATCCTCGACGTGGTCTACAACCACACCTGCGAAGGGAATCATCTTGGCCCCGCATTGAGCTGGAGAGGCATTGACAACACGAGTTATTACCGGACTGTGCCGGGCGATCCGCGTCATTACATGGATTACACCGGAACGGGCAACACGCTGAATGTGCAGAATCCGCAGGTGCTGAAGATGATCATGGATTCGCTGCGCTATTGGGTCACGGTGATGCACGTTGACGGCTTCCGCTTCGACCTTGCGTCGACGCTGGCGCGGGAATTGCACGATGTGAGCCGGCTGTCGGCATTCTTCGACACCATTCACCAGGATCCTACGATCTCCGGGGTGAAACTGATTGCCGAGCCGTGGGACGTGGGCGAGGGCGGGTACCAGGTGGGGCGCTTCCCGGTGCTGTGGGCCGAGTGGAACGGAAGGTATCGCGACACGGTGAGGCGATTCTGGAAGGGAGACGAGGGACAGCTCTCGGACTTTGCCAACCGGCTGACCGGCTCCAGCGACTTATACCAATTCGACGGGCGGAAGCCCTATGCGAGCATTAACTTCGTTACGGCGCACGACGGGTTCACCCTGTGCGACCTGGTGAGTTACAACCAGAAGCACAACAAGGCAAACAAGGAGAACAATCAGGACGGCTCGGACTACAACGACTCCTGGAATATGGGCGCTGAGGGACCGACAAAGGACCCCGAAATCGACCGCAGCCGCGAGCGCCAGATGCGCAATTTTCTGGCGACGCTGATCCTCTCGCAGGGCGTGCCTATGCTCAGCGGAGGAGACGAATTTGGGCGCTCGCAGCGGGGCAACAACAACGCCTACTGCCAGGACAACAAGCTCACCTGGTTCAACTGGAAGCTCGGAGACGGATGCAAACGGCTGCTCGACTTCACCAGCCGGCTCATTCACTTCCGGCTGGTGCATCCCAACCTGCACCGGCGCAAGTTCTTCCAGGACAGGCAGATCCGGCACAAAGATGGCAGCGCCGTGGTGCATGACATCGCCTGGTTGAATCCCGACGGGAACCCGGTGAGCGAAGAAGTTTGGACGACGGGATGGGTGCGCTCCATCGCGCTGCTGCTCAACGGGCAAACGCTGCAGGTTACCAATGAGGACGGACAGGCGATCATCGACGACAGTTTCCTCATCATTGTGAACGCTGCAGATTCGGGAGTGGAGTTTACGCTTCCGCCTTCTGTGAGCCCCAACGGCTGGTGCATGGTGATGGATACCGAGAATATCGAGGACCCATTCGCTGAGACGAAAATGGACGATAAGGTTATTGCGGGCGGCAGATCGCTGAAACTGCTGAGCGACGAACTGTTCGGGTGAGACGGGGGCGAAGCCGATCTTCGATGCCGGCTTTGCCGCTGCTCAAGGCCGGCTTCTCCCGCTATGGGTCCGGCAGGCGCTCCCTTGTGGGTTCCCCTATATCTTTCCGATGCCGATTGGGGGGATACTACGTCTAAAGTGCAGGAGCAGCGCCGGGGTCCGTGCGCTGGAGGTGGTTATGAGGACAATTCGCAAGAGTTTGGGGTTTGTATTCCTGACGGGGCTTGCCTTTGCGCTCGTGTCCGTGCTCTGCGCCCAATCGAGCGCCGGGTCAGGTTCGGGGTCTCCCGATACGCCAGCCGCCCAGAATGCGCCCACTTCCACCCAGACCGCTCCTGCCTCCACGTCCTCCGCCGGCAGTGACCAATCCGCGCCGGCCGCCACAGAACCCGCTCCCGGGACCACTCCCGTTGGCGGCGATACCCCGGCTGCGCAGAAGGGCGATACCTCGTCCGATCAGAAGCAGGGGTCCGATCAGAAACAGGGTGGGACAGAAACTGCCTCAAAGTCCAGCGATACGTCAACGCCTTGCCCGGCTTCGGCGAGCACGGACAAAAAGAACGATAAAAACGATAAAAAAGACAAGAAGAGCAAGGACAGCAAGGACGATGACGAAGAAGCCGAGCCGGGAACTACTCCGGTGGGTAGCGACTGCGTCGCGAACGTGGATCCCGAAAAAGTGGTCGATCCGGGCAGCGAGATGATCAAGATCAAGCCGGGCAGCCTTGAGGACGTCAGCGCCGTCGGCAATCGCGAGGTCGGCAAGAGGGGCCTGGGCAACTGGTACTCGACCGACAGCGAAATCAAAATGGGCAAGCAGTACGCAGACCAGATTGAAAAGAGCACCAAATTCATCACTGACCCCGTGGTCACCGAGTACATCAACCGCATCGGCCAGAACATCGTCAAGAACTCCGACTGCAAGGTTCCTTTCACCATCAAGGTCATCGATTCGGACGAAATCAACGCCTTCGCGCTGCCGGGAGGGTTTTTCTATGTGAACTCGGGGCTGATTCTGAACGCCGACGAGGAGGCGGAACTGGCCGGCGTGATGTCGCACGAGACGGCGCACGTTTGCGCGCATCACGCGGCGCGGGAGATGACCCGGGCCAACTACGCGCAAATCGCCATGGTTCCATTGATGGTCTACCTGCCGTACACATGGACGGGATATGGAATTTATGAGGCCACGCAATTGATGATTCCGGTCACCTTCCTCGAATTCTCCCGCGAGTTCGAGGCGCAGGCTGACTACCTGGGTGTGCAATACATGTACCGGGCCGGCTACGATCCTCAGGCGTTCATCACCTTCTTTGAGAAGATTCAGGCTCTCGAGAAGCGCAAGCCGGGGCTGGTGGCCAAGGTATTCGAGGACCATCCTCAGACTCCCGAACGCATCCTGCACACGCAGGAAGAGATCGCCCGCATCCTGCCGGCAAAAGACGAGTACACCGTGACCACGTCGGAGTTCGATGACGTGAAGGCCCGCCTGGCCCGGATTGAGAACAAGCGCCGGCTGACCGACACAAATGGCGTCACGCGGCCTTCGCTGCGCCGGGCGAGCGGTGGGACCGACGATTCGGGGAACCAGACGGGCAGCGACAGCGGCACGGATTCGAGCGATCGCCCGACGCTGCACCGCCGCGACGATCAGAACTGAAAGCGATTTGTAGCGCCGACCTCCTGGTCGGCTGTAGTGCGGGCCTCCCGGCCCGCGCTTGAGCGCGTGCTACCAGCACAGACCCCCGCTATTCCCCAAGCAGGGCCCGCGCACCATCTGCCCCAACAGCACAATCTATAGGGTGTCGTCTCCTTGGAACGCTAGGGATGGTGCTTTCCGTCCGCTGCAGGGGTGCTGCCCGTGATGATGCGCCTCGTGAAAGTCGTCAATTCCCGGCGATTCCCCGAAAACCCTTGAATTCCTGGCTAAATCCGCGCAATATACAAGACTGTCGGTATCTGCGCCGGAATCCGGCCGAAATCATCCTTTGCTTCCGGAGAAAGCCATGCGTCACGCCACCGTCCGCTCCAACCTTCTTGTCCCTGAAGTGCGCGAGGTGATGAATATTCATCAGGCCTCGGATTACTTGGGCATCTCGCCCGACACACTCTATAAATACGCCGCGGAGGGCTTCGTGCCCGCATTCAAGCTCGGCAACCGCTGGCGCTTCAAGCGCTCACGCCTGGACGAATGGATGGACCGCCAGTCAGAGTTGCAGACGGCCGAGATCGATTCCGGCCAGAAGAAGCCCGTCAAGCCGGCGATGTGAAGGGCAGGGAACAAGGGCACAAGGGAACGAGGGACCGAGGAAACCTGAACCTCCATGCATTTTCTGTTGTTCTACGAAGTCAGCGAAGACTACCTCTCTCGGCGCGCCACGTTCCGAGATGCGCACCTGAAGAGCGCGTGGGAGGCGAGCGATCGGGGAGAGTTGCTGATGGGCGGCGCTCTGGCGAACCCTGCGGATGGCGCAGTGCTGCTGTTTCAGGGCGACTCCCCGGCAGCAGCAGAGAACTTTGCGAAGAATGATCCCTACGTAGCGAATGGCCTGGTCAAGCGCTGGTACGTCCGCGAGTGGACGACGGTCGTAGGCAAGAGCGCGGCGGCGCCGATCCGGCCGGATGGGCCGGATGCAATCTACTGGTTGCCGACTTCTGGCCGCTGATCCCTGTTCCCTGATTCCCCGTTCCCTGATCCCTGGTTCTCCGCCCCTGTGATAAAACAAAGAACGTGGACCACTTACGCCGCATCGGCCTGCTGCGCCGTAAAATGACCCGCGCCGGATTGCCGGGGCTTCTGGTCACGCACCTTCCCGACATTCGCTATCTTTCCGGCTTCACGGGCTCCAGCGCGGTTCTGGCGCTTACCCGGCGCAGCGCGCGGCTGTTTACCGACGGCCGCTACAAGGCGCAGGCGGCCGAAGAGGTACGCGTTGCGCAGATCGAAATTGTTTCGAACTTTCCGGCCCGGGCCGCGGTTGAGTGGCTGGCTGCCCAGGCGGGCGTATCGGCGGCCGCCTTCGATCCCGCGCGCACAACCGTTGCCGAGCTGCAGCAATGGAAGGAAGCACTACCCTCCAGCCTGCGGCGGGGCTTTTTGTCGGCGCTTCCGGCGCCGCTGGTTGAGCCGCTCCGCTGCGTCAAGGACGAGGACGAACTGGAATTGATGATTGAGGCGGCCCTGCTGGGCTCCAGGCTCTTCGAGCACATTCTGGGCTTGATTCGCCCCGGCATGCAAGAGATTGAGGTCGCGGCGGAGCTGGAGCACCGGGCGCGGCTGCTGGGCGCCGAGGGCATGTCGTTTGAGACCATCGTGGCTTCGGGAGTGCGTTCTGCGATGCCGCACGGCCGCGCCACCACGGCTCTGTTGCCCAGGCGCGGGTTCGTGACCCTCGATTTCGGTGTTATCCTCAAGGGTTATTGCTCCGATATGACGCGCACGGTCTTCCTGGGCAAACCAAGCGCAAAGGAGCGGGGAACCTATCAGGCTGTGCTCGAGGCTCAGGAGACTGCGGTGGCCGCGGTCACGGCGGGCGCGAGTTGCGGAGAGGTGGATGAAGCGGCCCGCGGGGTCCTGCGCAGGGAGGGCTTGGCCGAGGCCTTTTCCCACTCCACGGGCCACGGACTCGGGCTGGAAATTCACGAGCCGCCGCGTATCGGCGCAGGGCTGACCTCGCGGCTGGTTCCCGGCATGGTGATCACCATCGAGCCCGGCGTTTATTTCGCGGGCCGCTTCGGCATCCGTATCGAAGACATGGTGGCAGTCACCGCCAACGGAGGGCAGGTGCTGACGCCCACGCCCAGGACCCTCATCGAGTTGTAAATCCGCCCCCGATTCCGGCAGGGCAAAGCTAAGGAACGAATGAAACCCGAAGACATTGCGGAGTTGAAACAACTGATCGAATTTCTCAAGGAAAACCAGGTTGCGGAGTTCGATCTAGACCGCGGCGATCTGAAGATCCGGCTCAAGTTCGTGCCGCAGCAAAGCAGCGTCGCGGGCCTGGGCTTGCTCGCCGTCCACGGCCGCCGCAGCCCGCGCACCCTGCTGGCACAGCGTCTCCAAAGGCTGCATCCGCGGTTTTGCCTGCCGCCCCCGGCCCTGTTTCCATTGAAAAAACCGGGCTGCACCTGGTGAAATCGCCGATTGTCGGTACGTTTTACAGCGCCCCTGCCCCGGGCGAGGCGCCCTTTGTTCCGGCGATCACGTGGAGAAGGGGCAGGTGATCTGCATGGTCGAAGCCATGAAGCTGATGAATGAGATCGAAGCCGATGCCTCCGGCGAGATTGTCGAGCGTTTGGTGGAGATTGGGCAGCCTGTCGAGTTTGGGCAACCGCTGTTTTCCATTCGTCCGGCT
>CAWETV010000010.1:0-37871 GCA_963812095.1 uncultured Acidobacteriota bacterium
CTTCCTCAACTCGGGGTATACGATGCAGAGCGCGGCGAGTTCGGCGGCGCTTTTCGGCAACATGATGATATGGTCGGCGACGGTTTGCTAGGCCAGGGCCCGGCAGGTTGCTTGCGTTTGCTGGCGGAGGGCGTGAAGCGTGTTTCCTTGGCGCTGATCGGCACCACGCTGAGCTGCATGAACACCGGCATGGGGCATGACCTGCGCGATGGGCGAGGTTGCGGAGGTTCCTCGAGCACTTCGGCATGCTCCGCGGCAAGTCGCTGTCGCCGCGCAAGGCCATCTGGACGCTGGCCTGGATTTCGGCGGTCATCGGCGTCATCGCCATCTCGTTGGTCTTGGCCGACGCCAGCACACCCGCCGATGCGGCCATCGCCGCCCTACCCTCACGGCATCTTCTCCAGCTCAGCTGCTCCCTCACAACACTCGCGCCGCGCTTCCCGACTCGCTGCTGGTGGTCACGCTTGGCCTCAAACTTCGGAACCTTTGCCGTCCTCTACCACGGGCTCACTACTACCTGCGCCGTCGTCGCCTCCCACAAGCGGCGCCGCCCACAACTGGCTCATGCACTACATCATCCCCGGCTTCGGCCTGCTGGCGAGTATGATCTGCATGGCTTTCTACCTGATGGCATTCGCCTGAGCCTGCGCGGGCCCCTGCTGGCGCTGGGCATCTCGGCGGTGTGGGGCATCTACGGAGCCATTTACTTCCTGCGCTCGGAGGCGAAGGAAAAGGGGTACTGCTGGCTTCAAAGAGCAGTTTGCATCGGAATGTTGGGGCAAGCCGGCCCTGGGTGAAGGCACCTTCGACCACCACTCCGGTCGAAAACCGCCTTCACCCGTGGGCCGTTTCCGAAACGATGAAAAGGGCGATGATACGAAGGGTGGAGGATTCGACCGCGGCTGCGCGATAACTCTTTAAGAGGGGCGCAAAAATGCTGGATGTACAGTTTGGCCAGGCAAGCGATCTCGGCAAAGTCCGCGACAACAACGAGGATGCGATGGGCTCCTTTATTCCTTCGCCGCACCATCCGGACGGCTGCGCGGGATTTCTTTTCGCCGTTGCCGACGGCGTAGGCGGAATGGATCTGGGCGAGGTTGCCTCGTCAACCGCCATTCGCGTTTTAACTGATGAGTTCGCCAAGGCTCCATCAGGCGCCATGCTCGACTCATTGCTGCCCAAGCTGGTTCAGCGCGCCAACGCTGCCGTGTTCGATCGTACGCTGGAACCCGGAATACCGCGGCAAGAACATGGCGACGACTCTGGTAGCCTGCGCTCTGCGCTACGATCGGGCCGTCGTCACCCACGTTGGCGACTCAAGGTGCTACCTGGTCCGCAATGGAGAGGCTCGGCAGATCACGCAGGACCACACCTTGGTGAACGAGCAGCGGAAGCTCGGTCTGATCTCGGCTGAAGAGATCCGCGACTCCGACGCCCGTCACTTACTGACCCGCTCTCTGGGCTCGGAAATGTTTGTCGCGCCCGAAACGAACGCAATCACTGTCAGGGCAGGCGATGTGCTGGTGCTTTGTACCGACGGTCTGCACGACGAGATGACAGAAGAAGAGATCGCCGCCATCGCCGGGCAAAAGAAGAGCGCCGATGAGATCGCTCGCGAGCTGGTGACTCGAGCGGTCGAGATCGACGGCAGCGACAACGTGACTGCCCTGGTGATTCAGGTGCGCTCGGTTGAAAGGATGAGCAGTATGCCTCGCGGTAAGCCTTACCGGCCCGCGGCATGAGCCCAGCCCCTGTTTGGCTCCATCTTTATAAAAAGCTCACGAACTCCTTACATTTGGAGGGTTGCTCTACTGGTAAAGTAAAGGCTGGAGCGCACGAGAAATGGGTTACTTCGACGGCTTGGAGCCGGGTTCGCAGATCGACTTCTACCGCATCGAAGGGCGCGCTGCCCGCAGCGGAATGGCCACCATCTACAAAGCCACGGACGTGCGCGGACCAGCGTATGGTCGCAGTGAAGATTCCGCTTCCGGAGATGGAAGCCGATCCCCTTCTCTACGACCGCTTCCAGCGCGAGGGGGAGATTGGCGAAAAGCTGAGCCACCCCGGCGTGATGCGCGTCTATGGCGGCGAGCCGCGCTCCCGCGTCTACATGGTGATGGAGTGGTGCCATGGCCGGCTGCTGCGGCAAATCCTCAACGATGGACGACTGCCGGTGGAGCGGGCCCTGCACATCGCCCGCGGGTTCTTGAGGCGCTGGAGTACATTCACTCCAATGGCGTGGTGCACCGCGACCTGAAACCCGAAAACATCATGGTCGACGAGGAAGCCGGCGACGCCATCAAGCTCATCGATTTCGGCATCGCCAGCCACGCGGCCGCGCGAAGGCTCACATACGCCAAGTTCACGGCGACGCTGGGCACGCCCGATTACATCTCGCCGAACAGGTGAAAGGCAAGCGCGGCGACGCCCGCACCGACGTCTACTCGATGGGCGTGATTCTCTATGAGATGCTCACCGGCAAGCTGCCGTTCAGCGGCCCGAATCCCCTGGCGGCAATGAACGACAGGCTGCTCAACCACCCCGTGCCTCCCCGCGTGGCCAATCCCGACCTCTCGCTCGAACTGCAGGAGGTGCTCTACCGGGCTCTTGAGCGCAATCCTCACAATCGTTACAGCCGTGCGCGCGACTTTCAGCGGGACCTGGACCACCTGGACGAGATCGGGGTCGCGGACCGGGAGGAACTGCGGAACTGGCGTCAGCGCAAGGCTGAGCTCCCGCGCAGGATTCTCTATTACGCTGCGCTGGTGATGATCCCCGTGGTGGTGCTGCTGATCATGGTGCTGATCGCGCACCATCGTTGAAGAGATTCACCTGCATTTTCACATGCACAATCTGGAAATGACCGGTCGCGCCGGGTTTTCGCGCTTCTGCGAGCGTGGGTCAGGAGACCCACGCTACAGCCGGCTGGGAAGCCGGCGCTACAAGGCGATGCGCGCGGGGCTTCGGCGTCAGGGAATTTGCGCCATGGGCAGCTCCATGACCGGGGTCCTCTTTCCGTCGCGCATGGAATAGGCCCACAAACCATGGAAATTGGCGCGCACTCCGGGCCGCGCCTTGAGAAAGGCGCTAAGCACCGAGATGGCTTCAGTGCGCATGGCGGCTGGATCGGTAACTCCGGACGAGTCGTATACGACGCCGAGGTCGGGCTCGTGCAGCGAGGCATCGAGCGTGACCGTTTCAACCTTCCAGGTGCGGTCGCCGCTGCTGAGGGAAAGCGGCAGGCCGCTCTGCGGCGAGCCCTGAATTTGCAATTGCTCCTGCTGGAGTTTTTCCAGGTTGGGCGAGGAGAGGAATTCGACCGGCAGCAGAAGGTAGCGGGCGGCCTCATAGGAATACCAGGCGGCCCATGGATCGGCCTTGGCCAACTCGCGGCCGTGCGCCCAGTACCAAACACCGTCGTGGCCATCGAAGGCGCCCTGGTGAACAAACAGGCCCGCGAGCTTCCAGGCGCCTGCTCCGTTGTCCCAGGCCAGGATGAGCCCCACCTGTGCAGCCTGAGCAGATCCCGCCGCATCGGCGAGAACCAATCCGTAACGGCCCGGCGGCAGCGCGCGCAGGTTGATGGTGACGGTCAGGGAGCCGTTAGAGCTTGAACAAAAAAATTGTGTATCGGCAGCACCGGTCATGGCTGTCGCGTCGAGCAGATAAAGGCTGCGCAGTTGCGCCTGGCCTCCCTTGACCAGCGGCGCGGCGTCCTCAACCGCTGCGCGGATGCTGTCCCAGGCGGAAGCTTCGGAGGCCAGCATTGCGCTTTGAAGGGCGGGCTCATTCTGCGCGATGACGTCGGCCAGAAGCTGCCCTGCCGAGGCGGTCAGGGAGCTGCGGTCCTGGGCGGAAAGCTCGGCCTGGGAGGTGCACGTTGCGGCATGACCTGCCACGGTTACCCCGCATAAAACCAGTGTGGCCAGAGACTTGTGGAACCAGCCTGTAGAGCAGAACAGCATTTCCCCGTCTTATCCTCTCCGGCCGGCAGCGACGCCTTCGAGCGTCCAGCGGGCACTGCTAGTCTAGTACACTAGAGCAGCCGCAATGAAGGGGCACTGACGCGGGTACCGCGAGTGCCTCATCGGGCGCTATAGCAATTGGGGTTTTCGTATTTGGGACGCGGACCAGGACTCGGTTTGGTGCGGCGGGATAGAAGATGGGCTACGGCGCGCGTCCTAAAGACGGGTTGCACCCTCATTAAGAAGACCCCGGGGAGCAGTTTTATGCGCAGGTATATGCCCTGGCAGGCCCCGAACCACGGGAATCGGAATTCAAGCCATCGGATCGCGGCGCGCTTGCAGGTTCTGTTCGCCACAGCATCTGTAGCCGCGTGGCTCGCTTTCTCCCAGCCTGGCGCGGCGCAGACGTCCGGCCCGATCGGCCAGACTCCACCTCCGGTTCATCTCCCAAATGCAACGCCTTCCCAACCGTCACCGGGGCCACATACCGCCGCTCCTGCGGCGGCTCAGAACCCTGCGGAGCCCATGAGGCCGGACTGGCCTGTAAATGCCCCGGCGAAAAAGGCAAAGGTGGAGTGGAACAGCCGCGGACTGTATATTCTGGCTGACAATTCGAGCTTGAAACAGATTCTTCAGGATGTCTCCACAGCGACCGGCGTAAAGTTGGACAGCCTCGGCGGAGACGAAAGAGTTTTTGGCGCCTATGGCCCCGGCGCCGCTCGCGAAGTGCTCTCGGAGTTGCTCGACGGGACAGAGTACAACGTGCTCATGAGCGGAGACCTGGGGCAAGGCACGCCGCGCCAGCTTGTTCTGAGCCGCCGCTCGGGGGGTTCGGGGCAGTCGTCGCCCGTTGGAAGCCGGAACGCCGCTCAGAATGCGGCGTCAACCGCGGCCGAGGAGGAGGAGGTAGCTCCGGAGGAACCCCAACCCGTGGAACAGCCTCAGGCTCAAGAGCCTACGCAGGAGCAACAGCAGCCGCAGCAGCCGCAAGCATCACCACTCCGCTCAGGGTTTGGAAATGGATCGCCTCGCACTCCACAGCAAATCGTCCAGGAGATGCAGGAGCGGCAGCAGCAGCAGCAGAACAACTCTCAGTAGCTGAAACAGTGTTGAAGAAGTAGGTCAGGAGAGAGTTTCGTCCCCAGGGGCTAAAGCCCCGTGATCGTTTTGCGGGCTTTGCGGCCCGGCTGAAGCCGTGCCCTTTTACAAGGCCTCTCCGATCGAGTGTTTCCGCAGCCTGTAACAGTCGTCCCCCTGGATTGATTGCCTGCGGGCAAGGATGCGTGCAGGACGGCCGGGAAGCCGGCGCTAAAAAGCGATTGCGTTTTACGGCCTGGAGGAAGCCGTGCCCTGAAACAAAACGCGTTCCAGAATACGTTTCTTCAGCAAGCTTCTAGGAGAGCCGGGCGGCGTGGGCGCGCGAGTTGACGGAGGCCGGTTTGGGCATGGGGCGAAGCAGCGCGAATCCTGTACGGAGAATCCAATAGGCCGCCAGGAGCGCGAACGCTACCGCGCCAGTGATTGCGCAAACGAGCATCGCCAGATTCAACAAATCGCCCATCACTCAAGCTCCAGAGGTTCGCCCCACATCTCTTCGAGCGTTGCGGGTGCAACCGACTCACGAGGATTGTGGCAGAAAACAAGGAGATCCGGTGGAGAATGCTGCCGCGTTGACCCCTATTTCTATTGGCAAATAGAATACCCCTGTGGCTTTGGCTGCGCCGGAGCCTGCCGTTCCAACTCGCGATGCCGCAATGCCACTGCTGCCTGATGGCATTTTACGCCGGGGTTCTCAACAGGCCTTCCCTGCCTTTTGGGTGAGGCGAGTCCCCCTTTAAGGCACTTGAAAAGTCAGAGAAGTGCGGAATTGCAGCAATCCGCCGGCTGGCCTGAATCATCCATGTATTTGGCTGCCAAATCATGCCCCTCACTCATATTTCGGTGCGCGGCGCGCGCCAGCACAACCTGCGCGACATCAACGTGCGCATTCCCCGCAATTCACTGGCCGTGGTGACGGGGCTCTCCGGATCGGGCAAGAGTTCGCTGGCATTTGACACCATCTATGCCGAGGGGCAGCGGCGGTACGTGGAGACGCTCTCAGCCTATGCGCGGCAGTTTCTCGACCAGATCGAACGGCCCGACGTCGATTCGATCGAGGGATTGAGCCCGGCAATTTCGATCGAGCAGAAGACGACCAGCCGCAGTCCGCGCTCCACCGTGGGCACCATCACCGAGATCTACGACTACCTGCGGTTGCTTTATGCCTCGGTAGGGACTCCGCACTGCCCCAACTGCGGACGCCCGATTGTCCGCCAGACGGCGGATCAAATCGTAGCCCGCATCCTGGAGTTGGGTCAGGGGGAACGCGTAACGGTCATGGCTCCCGTTGTGCGGGGCCGCAAAGGCGAGTTCAAAGATCTGCTCGACCAGCTTGACCAGCAGGGTTTTCGAGCACGCGTGGACGGCGAAGTGCGGGACCTTTCCGAGCCGATCAATCTCGACCGGCGCAAGAACCACAGCGTTGAGGCCATCGTTGACCGAATCCTGCTGAAAAAGCCGGGGGCCCCAAGTCTCGCATCTGAGACCGGAGAGGGCTCTAGACCGGCTCCCGGTCCTGCAGGGAAGCCACCCGCAGAGAAGCGGCTGGAGCAGGCCGTGGCCAAAGCTCTGCAACTGGCCAACGGGCTGGTGCTGGTGGCCGAGAGCAGCGGCCGGGAGCAGTTGTTTTCCTCCTCCATGGCATGCCCTGACTGCGGCCTCGACGTGCCGAAGCTCGAACCCCGGAGCTTCTCGTTCAATTCGACCTTCGGCGCCTGCCCGGAGTGCCACGGCCTGGGTTCGCTCTACGATTTCGACCCGGCGAAGGTGATTAGCGACTGGTCAAAGCCGCTGCTCGACGGCGGCCTGGGACCGGGTTCGTCTTCTCAGTACCTGATCAGGCTTCTCCATCTTGCCGCCGATCGCTACCAGATCGACCTGAAGACGCCCTTCGAGGAACTTCCCCCCCGTCAGCAGCACCTGCTCGTCTACGGACCGCCCAAGGGCGAGGCGCCACGGACGGGATTTCACGGCATTTTGGCCTACCTGCGCGAGAATCTTGACGAGGCATCGAGCGAGGGCGCCCGCGAGTTCATGATGAGCTTCATGTCGGCGACTCCCTGCCCTGCCTGCCGGGGCAAGCGGCTTCGCCCGGAGTCGCTTGCCGTGAAAGTGGGCGAGCGTTCGATCGCCGATTTCACCGCGTTGCCGCTCAACCGCGCGCTTTCTGCCGCCATCAACCTCGAATTCAACGCGCGGGAGGAATTGATTGCCGGCCGCATCCGGCGCGAGATTGTGGAACGCCTCGAGTTCCTCTGCGCCGTAGGCCTGAATTACCTTTCTCTCGACCGGAGCGCCGCGACGCTCTCAGGCGGCGAAGGGCAGCGCATTCGCCTGGCCACGCAGATCGGCTCGCGGCTGCGCGGCGTGCTTTACGTGCTCGACGAGCCCTCCATCGGCCTTCACCAGCGCGACAACAACCGGCTGATTCAGGCTCTGGAGAGACTTCGCGACCTGGGCAATACTGTCCTTGTGGTGGAGCACGACGAGGAGACGATCCGCCACGCCGATTTCGTGCTCGATCTTGGACCCGGCGCCGGACGGCTGGGCGGCCAGGTGATTGCCGAGGGCACGCCGCAGCAGATCATGGACTGCCCGGCCTCACTCACCGGCCGTTACCTGAGCGGCGCATCGACGGCGCTGCTGCGCGACCAGCCCAGGTCTCTCTCCGGCAAATGGCTCACTGTGACCGGCGCGCGCGAACACAACCTGCAGGACCTCAACGTGCGGATTCCGCTGGGTGTAATGACGGTAGTGACCGGCGTAAGCGGAAGCGGCAAAAGCACGCTCATCAACGACATTCTCTACCGCTCGCTGGCCCAGACGCTCTATGGCTCCCGCGAGGAGCCCGGCGTGCACGAGGCACTCGGCGGCGCCGAGCAGATCGACAAGGTCGTGCGCATCGACCAATCGCCGATCGGGCGCACGCCGCGCTCGAATCCGGCCACCTACACGCAGGTTTTCTCGCCGATCCGCGACCTGTTCGCCATGCTGCCCGAGTCGCGCGAGCGCGGCTACAAGGCCGGCCGCTTCAGTTTCAATGTGCAGGGCGGGCGCTGCGAGGCCTGCCAGGGCGACGGGCAGCGGCGGATTGAAATGAATTTCATGCCCGACGTCTATGTGCAGTGCGAGGTGTGCAATGGGCGGCGCTACAACCAGGAGACTCTGGCGGTAAAGTTCCACGGCCACTCCATCGCGGACATTCTCGATCTGACCATCGAAGACGCGCTTCCCGTTCTGGCCGACGTTCCGCAGGTTCGCAATAAACTGCAGACGATGGTGGATGTGGGCCTGGGCTACGTTCATCTTGGCCAGAGCGCGGTGACGCTTTCAGGCGGCGAGGCGCAGCGCATGAAGCTGGCGCGCGAGCTGTCAAAACGCCAGACCGGCCGCACGCTTTACCTGCTCGACGAGCCCACCACCGGCCTGCACTTCGACGATGTGCGTAAACTGCTTGAGGTGCTGCATCGGCTCGTCGACCTGGGCAATTCCGTGATTATTATTGAGCACAACCTGGATGTGATCCGAAACGCCGACTGGGTGATCGACCTGGGACCGGAAGGCGGCGAGGAAGGCGGCCGCCTGGTGGGCGAAGGAAGGCCCGCGAAGATCGCTGCCACGCCGGGGTCCTACACGGGACAGTTTCTGATGCGCTACTTCCACCCCAACGACGAAGACCTGTCGCTGGGGACCCCGGTCTTTCACCCCAACGACGAAGACCTGTCGTTGGGGACCCCGGTCTATTCGTCGAGCGACGGCAAGTTCGTTTCCGCCAGGCTGGGAGAGGAAGCGGAGACCGAATGGGAGACCGAGGCTACCCTTTTCGGCGCAGAGCAGGAGAAGCCGGGAGATGGATCAGAAACTCAAGGCGCCTCTTCCGCGTCTAAGATCAAGATGCCCTCTCGCAGCGGAACGAGACCCAGCAATCGAACGCCCCGCAGAAAGAAGACGGGGATTCCATGAGCAGCCAGCCCGAGAGAATTTCACTCAACCCGCAGGAAGCCGGCCCGGCCGACGAGTTAGCGCAGGAAACGCCGGTATGGGGCAGCGCAAGCGCGGAGCCGTGGCCGCTTTCACCGGAGGCAGGCGCGACGGATGGTCCACTGAATGCCGCACCGCCTGCCGAGCCTTCCCTCTTTGCCGCATGGGAACAACCCGAAATCCTGCATCCTACTCGCATTCCGAACTTCGGCCATCTGCTGGAGTTTCTTGCCGTTCTGGTTTTTGTCGGCGGAACTTCAATGTACCTCGTCACACGGACAGCGCTTCACGCCGGGCTTTTCGGCGTGACGAGCTTGATGGCCGCGACAAAAGAAATTCATTACATGCTCGGCAGCGAAGGCGTGCTCTACCTGGTTACTATTGCCGCCTGCCTGCTGCTGTTCCCGTTCATCTGGCACAAGAGCTTTTTCGCCGGAATCCAGTGGAATGGAGCCACCGCTCTGCGATTGCGCAAGCGCCTGGGCGTGGCGGCCGTTTTTTGCTTCGTTTTTGCGATCGTAAACGGAGCGCTGATGAAAGAGCCCGTGAACGCCCCCATTGACCAGATCATCAGGGAGCGCGGCGCCGCCTGGTTGCTCTTCGGATTCGGAGTGACAGTGGCGCCGTTTTTCGAGGAGATCGCTTTCCGAGGCTTTCTGCTGCCGGCCTGCTGCACTGCGTGGGACTGGGCAATCGAGCGTTTCACCGGCAGGCCTCCGCGCCCGCTCGGCGAGAATGGCCATCCGAACTGGTCTCTCGGGGCAATGATCGCGGGCTCCATCTTGACCAGTGTCCCCTTCGCGCTGATGCACGCCGAGCAGATTGCCGGCGCCGTCGGCCCGCTGGTGCTGCTGGTTTGCGTCAGCCTGGTGCTCTGCGCGATCCGCCTCGCCACGCGCTCGCTGGCCGCAAGCGTTGTGGTGCATGCCTGTTACAATTTTTTACTCTTCTCGCTGATGCTGCTGGGGACCAGCGGTTTTCGCCACATGGAAAAGATGTAGCGAGCAAAATCAAAGAAACCAGGCGCGAAAATCATCTTGCCAACACGGCCTTGACGGATATTCTTGTAGCGTCCAGCCAACCTAAAGAAACCCAAGACGGAGCCGTCGTCTTTTTCTGACTTTTAGCACGGCTCAATCGTCAGAAAGTTAGACCCGAATTATTGCTGAACGAAGATTTTCGCGTGGGGAACCCAAGATGCATCCGCAGAAGAATGGTCCGTCAAGAAGAGATTTCGTGAGTGGAGTGGCTGCGGCGGTTGTAGCTGTAGCCGGCGGTGGAGTTGCAGCATCTCAGACCTTCGCTCCAGCAGCGGTTAAAGCATCGGAAAAAACCGCTGACCTCAAGGCCGATGAGACCATCGAGGCCCAGGTGGTGGTGGTTGGCTCGGGCCTGGGGGGACTCTCGGCAGCCATGACTGCGATGGAAGAGGGCGCCAAGAAGGTTGTCCTGCTTGAAAAGGAAAGCACCTATGGCGGCGGGACGAACTGGGCCGAGTGCAACGGTCCCGGCCAGCAGGCGTCGGAGGCTCGGGCCCGGGGGTCCGCGCTGATGTCGCTGAAAAGCTCCGGTTACATTGCCGATCCGATGCTGCACTACACCATGGCACTTGAAGACAAAGAAAACAAGGACTGGCTCTTCGTGAAGCACCAGGTGCAGTACGAACTCCGTGCCAACGACGGCACCATCATCGCCACAAACAGCGGCCCGACGGGCGCCGTTGCTTCCGGCGCTGCTGCCGGCGGAACTCCCAGTGGAGCTGGAGGCTCAGCCGGCGGGGGCCCGGAAGGAGGCGCTCACGGCGGCGGTGGCGCGCCTGGCGGCGCAGGCGGTGAGGGTGGAGCTGCGGGCGTTGCTCCTGGGGGCGCGGGAGCACCCGGCGGAGGCGGTGGCGCGTATGGAGGCTGGGGGCCCGGTGGCGGCGGCCGCGGCTTTTATGCGGGCGGCAATGGGTTGTCGTGCATCAAGACCCTTATCCCGCAGGCCAAGGCCCTGGGTGTCGATCTGCGCCCGAACACGCAGGCGCTCTCTCTCATCATGAAGGACCCCTACACCTGCATCGGCGTCCGCGCCAAAACCAAGGAAGGGAAGATCATCGACTTCAAGGCCAAGGGGGTTGTGCTGGCCACGGGCGGCATGAGCACGAACAAGCCGCTGCTGGCAAAGTACACCAGCGTCGATCTTGAGAAGGTGATCATCGACGGCCCCGCTTCGGGCCAGGACGGGGACGGGCATGTGATGGTGGAAGCTACTGCTCACGGGAAGGCCACTCACCTCTGCGTCACGACCGCTTTTATCAATGTGAAGGGCTTTGCCTACGCTTCTGTGATGGGCATTTGCGCCGGGATGCAGCCCTCGAATCTGTGGGTCAACCAGGATGCCATACGCGTTACGGACGAGAGCGCTGTGGGCGAGTCCGGCTGCAGGGTGATCGAGACCCAGGGCAGCGTCTTTTCTATCATTGACCAGGCCGGATTCGACCGGTACGCAGCAGGCGGCACGCAGACCCATTACTCGGGCTTTGCCGACAAGCTTGCCGGCAAGCCGATTCCCGGCCTCGCCGCGGAGTTCGAAAAGGTCAAAAACCTTCCCGATGTTTTCTACGCTCAGACCCTCGACGAGCTCGCCACGAAGATGGGGATCGACGCCGCGACCTTCAAGGCGACTGTGGAAAGATACAACGGCTTCGCCGCGGCGGGCAAAGACGAGGAATGGAGCAAGAAAGCTTCGAACCTCTGGCCGATTTCGAAGGCCCCCTTCTACGGGTTCAGGCTTTCGTCCGGCATGCTGAATACCAATGGCGGCATCCGGATCAACACCAAAGCCCAGGTGGTCGATGCCCGCTACAAGCCCATCGCGGGCCTCTATGCCGCGGGCATCGTAACCAGCGGATGGGAGGGGGAGAACTACATCGGCGGGACGTGCCAGCCGGTGGCGCTGTGGGGCGGACGGAAGGCGGCGAAGCAGATTGTGGCGAATTTGCTTTGAGGTGACTGCCCCGATACGGAAGGAGCTTCGGATCCAAGAAAACGAAAATGCGGCCGATTTCAGGGGCGAGCCCCGGCGATCCACCACAGCAGCGCGAATGTGATCGCAGCTGCTGCCAGGACGATCGCTCCCAGCCGCATCGGACTTCGATGCGTATCCGGCACAATGCTCTGCGATAGCACGGCCCGCGCTGGTAGGGAAGAAACCCCGGACCCCAGAGTTTCTGCGGCCCTCTCAAGTGTTTGCGGCGTCTTCTTCGATAGGGAAGACGGATAGCGGAAATTATCTGGGGGGTGCCAAGCGGCAAACCACCCGCTTGGCCTCATGACGGTGAAGAAACCGGCAGGCTTAATGTCGAATTCCCTTCGATTCCAGGAACGAGAACTCTTCTTCATTGCAGCCTTTACCCTTGCCGGAATTATACCCATAGGGACCATTCCTCAAGGGAAATGGTCCCTATTCATTACGCTTCTCTCTTACAATCATTCGTAATGACCGCAACCACGCACGCGCAGCAGCTTCTCGAACTCCTTGCTCGCCTGAGCTTCCGCCTGGGCGAGTTCAAGCTCTCTTCCGGCGGCACGAGCGACTACTACATCGATTGCCGCACGACGACGCTCCACGCCGAGGGCGGACGGCTGACCGGGCACGCCATTTTGGAAATGCTGGAAGCGAATCGCATCGAAGCCGATGCGGTGGGCGGGATGACGATGGGGGCCGACCCGGTCGTCTCGAACGTGGCCACGGCCAGCGCATGGCGCGCGCTGTCGCAGCCCGGCGCTCCATTGCTGCATGGATTTCTGGTGAGAAAAGCCGAAAAGGCTCATGGAACGGGCCGGCGCATCGAGGGATTTTGTGAAGAAGGCGCGCGCGTGGTGATTGTCGACGACGTGTGCACCACGGGGGCTTCGACGATTCAGGCCATCGAGGCCGCGCGCGAGGCGGGGATGACGATTGCGGCTGTGGTCTGCATTGTGGAGCGCGAGGAGGCCAACGGCCGGCCCGCGGTGGAAGCGGCGGCTCAGGGCGCTCCGTTTCTGCGGCTATTCACGGCAAACGATGTCCGGGCCGAGCATATACGGCAGCAGAACACCCTTTAGATTAGAGCTTTTTCTGACTCTTCACTCAAGAGCTTTCGTGGTTTCCCAGGTCTCAGAATCGAGACCTGGGGCACCCATGTTTGTGGTCGAACGGGCGTTCCAGAAACCCCCGCACCTGGAGCCCCAAGTTACATCCTCTGCCGGGCGCGAATAGTGCAATGGGCCGATCCGCAGCTGGATCGGCCCTCATTCGATGAGGTCACGCCCTGTGCCGCTATTGCCCTGGCCCGCCCGCCGTGGTGGGATTTACCGTGCCGGCGCCGGTATTTGAGAGCATCTGCACCTGCACGCGGCGATTCTGCTTGCGGCCGTCGCGGGTGGTATTGTCAGCCACCGCCTGATCCTTGCCGATTCCGATCAGATAGAAACGATGCGCGGGGATGTTGTACTTCGAGGCAAGATACTGTACCACGGCGTCGGCGCGGCGCTGGCTCAGGTCGTAGTTGTACTGGGCAGGACCGGTAGAGTCCGTTCCGCCAGTCACCTCGAGCAGGAAGCCGGATGAGGAAGTAAGCTTCTGCGCGAAATCGTCCAACTGCTGGCGGTCGTCGTCGGTGAGCACGGCCTTGTCGAAGCCGAAGGTCACGGTCACGTCGGCCATCTGCTTGTAGTTGTCCAACCCCTTGACGACGCTGTCCAGTGAGTCGGCGCGATGCACGGCTTCGTTGGCAGCGTTTTCAGCATCGCCCGCTTGCTTGGTCGAATCCTGCGCCTTCTGACTGGCTGCGTCAGCCGCGCTCTGCGCCTGCTGGATGCCGGCCTGTGAGCGCTGATCCACGTCCTTGATGTCACGGTTATTCTGGGCGGTTTTCTGCTCCAGTTGATCGCTGTGCTCCACCAGCGGCGTGGTCTGAGTGCGTACGTAGTTTTTTGTTGCGCAGCCGGTGGCCCCCAGGGCTGCCAATGCGGCGGCCGCGAATACCAAACTGAAACGTTGCATAATCCTCTTTTCTCTGCCTCCAGCTTGCCCTCTTGCCCACAGGCAGGGGCCTGCTAGTGACCCTATCTCTGCACTGGCATCTCAGGGGCCATTTCGACTTGACGCTTAACTCTTTACAAATGAGTTGATTGCCATGCAGGTCGTGACGACTCGAGGCATCCAAATCGTGTAATTTTTGCACAGCAGACAGGCAATTCCGGCTTTCAAAGGGAGAGGCAGAATACACGCAGCTTCGGAAAGGCCGCTCCCAGGGCCGGCGCGCCGGGAATGCCGCTATGCTAAGAACGAGCGCACCCAGCTCCCGGCCAATGGATCTCTACGAGAAAATTCGCGCCCTGCCCACGCAGCCGGGCGTGTACCTCTACAAGAATGCCGAGGGCGAGGTCATCTACGTCGGCAAAGCCAACAACCTCCGCTCGCGGGTTCGCTCGTATCTGCTTGAGGCGTCGCAGGCCAACGCCAAAACCGGCTCGCTGATGCGCGAGGCGGTGGACCTGGAAACCATCCTGGTTGCAAACGAGCACGAGGCGCTGGCGCTCGAGAATAACCTGATCAAGCAACGCAAACCGCGGTTCAACATTCTGCTCCGCGATGACAAGACCTATCCCTATGTGAAGCTCACGCTGGCCGACCGCTTCCCCAAGGTTCAGGTCACGCGGCGGCTGCGCAAGGATGGCTCGGCCTACTACGGCCCTTATTTCCCCGGCAACCTGGCCTACCGCATCGCCGAGCTTATTCATCGCAGCTTTCTGCTGCCCGGCTGCAAGGTCGATCTCTCGCGTTATCATCCGCGTGCCTGCCTGCAGTACTACATTCATCGCTGTCTGGGGCCGTGCGTCGAGGGACTTACCACGCCGCAGGATTACGCCGATGCGGTGCGCGACGCGCAGCTATTCCTCGAAGGCCGGCACACGGAGCTGGAGCGGTCTCTTACGGAGCGAATGGCGCAGGCCGCGGAGGCTGAACAATTCGAGGCCGCGGCGCGGCTGCGCGATCAGCTTTCTACCGTGCATCAGTTGCAGGAGAAGCAGCGCATTGCTACGGCGGAGCAAGAGGACGACTCCGACGTCTTCGGCTATCACTATGAGGACGGCAGCCTGGCTGTCAACCTCTTCCACATGCGCGGCGGCAAGATTGTGGACCGGAGGGAGTTCTTCTGGGAGGATCTGCCGGAGCTGATGGAAGACGGCGGCCAGGGGTCAGGGGTCAGGGATCAGGGATCAAAAGACAGGGGTCAGGGGTCAGGGAACAGGGATCAGACATTTGATGCCGGGCAGGTGTTCTCGGCGCTGCTCAAGCAGCTTTACATCGACCAGCAGTACGTCCCGCGCGACGATTCTCGTTCCCGTGGAGTTCGACGACCGCGAGGCGCTGGCAGCCTTGTTGGGTGAACGCACCGGGCATCGCATCGATGTGGCCGTGCCGCAACGCGGCGAGAAGCGATCGCTCGTTGATTTGGCAGGCCAAAATGCCCGGCAGTCGTATACGCAACGCTTCCGCGTCCTGAAGCCCTCGCAGAAGGCGATTCAGGAGGCGCTGGCCGACGCTTTGATGCTTTCCGAGCTGCCGCGGCGCATCGAGTGCTTCGATATTTCGCACATCCAGGGCGCCGAAACGGTGGCTTCGCTGGTGGTTTGGGAAGACGGCAAGATGAACAAGCAGGCTTACCGCAAGTTCCGCATCAAGACGGTGGCCGGTGTGGACGATTTTGCCTCGATGCGCGAAGTTGTGGAGCGGCGCTACCGGCGCATTCGCGACGGGCAAGCCGATGACATGAAACCCGCCAAATCAGATGGGGCTTTAGCCCCCGAGGGAAAGCCGGGCAAAGAGCCCTCAACCATGCCTTCCCTGGTGCTCGTCGATGGCGGGCTGGGGCAATTACACGCTGCCGCTGAAGCTCTGGAATCGCTGGGGTTCACCTCGCAGCCGCTGGCCTCGATCGCCAAAAAGGAAGAGGTGATCTTCCTCTACGGGAACGAGGAGGAGCCGGTGGTATTGGATCGGCGCTCGCCCGTTCTGCACCTCGTGCAGCTGATTCGCGACGAGAGCCACCGCTTTGCCGTGGGCTACCACAGGCAGCGGCGCTCGATGCGCGACCGGGATTCGGAACTTGAGAACATACCCGGCATAGGCCCGCGAACCCGGCAGCGGCTGCTCACGCACTTCGGAAGTATCCGGGAAGTCCGGCAGGCCACGGTGGAGTCATTGGCGGCTGTGGTTTCGCGCAAGACGGCTGAGGCGATCCGGCAGCACTTTCAAGACGTTGTTTCCAGTGCCGGATAGGAGAACGATGGACTCCGTACGCATCGACAAATGGCTGTGGGCGGCGCGCTTCTTCAAGACGCGGGCGCTGGCCTCGAAGGCCTGCGATATGGGCAGAGTGCAGGCTCACGGACTCAGGACCAAGCCGGCCAAAGAGGTAAAGGCCGGAGACCGCCTGCGCGTGGAAAACGAGGGCGGCATTTTCGAGATCGATGTACTGGCCGTGAGCCAGATGCGGGGCCCGGCTCCGGTGGCCCAGGCGCTTTACCGCGAGACCGACGCCAGCCGCGAGGAACGGCTGAGAGTGGCGGCTGAGCGCAAGGCGATGGAGCAGTACGCTCCCCTGCCGCCTAGCCGGCCTACCAAGCGCGACCGGAGGCGGATCATCCAGTTCCGCGGCAGGGTTTAGCGCATTTTCAGTCAGACTGCCTACAGGCCCCGGCGTGCTTCAGTGGTTTCCCGCCCTTGCGCCAGAAAAAAGGCGCAAGGACGGGGCACGGTGCATTCTTTGGGCTGATCGCCCGGCAAACAAAACTACAGGGGCTAAAGCCCGCCCGTTTTTTGTCGGCCATTTGCGGCCCGGCTAAAGCCGTGCCCTTTTTACAAGGCGTGTTCGTCAGGCCGGAGCCCCGCGCAAGCAAAAGGCCCGGCAGTTTTGCCGAGCCCTTCATGGTACTGCGTTAGATAAAGCTGAATAAAGCCAAGTCGTCCAAGCTGTTTTAAGCTGAATAAAGCCAGGCTAACTCACGAGAATTTCTCAGCAGGCTAGCAGACGCTGAACCTTCTCCTCAATCACACTCTGCGGAACATAGCCCACAACCTGATCGGTCACCTTGCCGCCCTTGAAGAAAAGCAGGGCAGGAATACCGCGAATGCCGTAACGTGACGGCGTGGCCCCATTCTGATCCACGTTGACTTTGATGACCTTCAGCCTGCCGGCGTAGCTGGCTGCTACCCCATCGACTATCGGTCCAATCGCCTTGCATGGCCCGCACCATGTGGCCCAAAAATCCACCAGGACCGGCTGCTCACTGTGCAGCACCTCCTGATCAAAAGTTGCATCGCTTACTTCCAAAATGCTACTCACCATGTGCCCGTAAAACCCCTCTCTACGATCGACTCTCGGCTGACTAACATCAGTGTAATCGAACCCACTTAATGGATGCCCCAGAGGCGGGAAAGTCGCAGCCATTAGCCCGGTCGCAGACAGAGCAACAAGCCGAGAGTCCACGGGACCTGGGCCGGAACCAAAGCACTTTGAAAGCTTTGGGAAGCCGGGGAGCGAAACAAATTAGAAGCGCCCGGATCCTCATCGGGACCTCGGGCGCTAGAGCAGCCCTCCCCCAGAACTGCCCACCCAGCGAGAGTAGGATTTCTGAGTTTGAATAGCAAGCAATCTTAGGTAACGGGTGGCCAGTACCCAATGGGTGATCCCAAAGGGGGCGAATATCCTTTTGTGGTCCAGGAACGAAGAATCAACGGGGGTTAGAGCCCTGCAAACCCTGAAAGGTTAACAAGCCCGTGGCCCGGCAGATTGGCTGGCTCCGGCCGCGGTAAAGACGCAGGTGAGCAATTCGGCCGGCGGCTGCCCGCTCAGCGCGGCTTGAACTGCAGCCTTTGCGGTTTCCAGACGGTCAGGCGATTCCACAACCGCCAGCACAGCCGGCCCGGCGCCACTCAAAGCGGCTCCCGCAATGCCCTGCGAGCCGACCAGCGGCAGCAAAAGCGGCAAAAGCGGACAAATGGAAGCCCGATAAGGCTGATGGATCCGGTCGCGCATGGCCAAAGCAAGCAGATCCGCGCGGCCTTGCGCAAAGGCGCCGGTCAGCAGGGCGACAGACTGGATATTCGAAACCGCATCGGCGAGCGAATAGCACTCAGGGAGCACAGCCCGGGCCTTGCTCGTCGCCAGCGGCTCGACCGGAAGGACGATGATGGCGCGCCATTCGGGCGGCGGCACGATGCGCACGTACTCCACTGCCCCGGCGTTGCACGCAGCGGTGACGAAGCCACCCAGCCAGCAGGCGGCGACGTTGTCCGGGTGCCCTTCCAGCGCGTAGGCCTCGTTCAGGACGCGTGCGGTATCCCAGCCAAGCCGGCCGTAATGGACGGCCAAAGCGATGGCGGCAAGCCGGCCAGCGGCTGAGGAGCCACAACCCATCCCCAGTGGAATGCCGTTCACCATCCGAATTGCGAGTGGGACAATGGGACGCCCTTCCCGCCGCAGCAATCCCTTGTAGGTTTCGAGAACCAGATTGTCCTGAAGACAGGAACATCGATCCCGGTCGCGGCCCATAGCTGCGATGGAGAAGCTGTCAGCGGGGCCGGCGTCGATCTCGAGATAGAAATCCAGCGCCACGGCAACCGCGTCGAACCCCGGGCCCAGATTGGCCGAGGTCGCGGGCAAGCGCAGACGGAGACAGGCCTGGGAGCGATCCAAAGCCGCGCTCATGCCACTTTGCCTTTCAGAACCGCCAGGAGCGCGGCCGGCGTGGCTTCGACTTCCACGGCATTGTGCCGCAGGCCTTCAATCTCTTCCCGCATGCCCTTCTTCTCACCCTCGTCGAGCAGCGTGCCACGATGAAAATCGATGGTATAGTCGGCGTCTTTGAGCGTATGGCCGGTGAGCACCAGAACAACCGTCTCGTTGGCGGCCACGAATCCCCGGGCGCGCAGCTTCTTCAGCCCGGCCAAGGTGACGGCCGAAGCCGGCTCGCAGCCCAGTCCCTCGGCTCCGATCTCGGCCTTGGCAATCGCAATTTCCGCCTCGGTTACGTCAAGGCAGGCCCCACCCGTCTCCTGAATCACGCGGGCCGCCTTGCGCCAGGAGGCGGGATTGCCGATGCGAATGGCGGTGGCCCGGGTTTGAGCCTCCACCGGCCGAAGGCTCGCGCCGCTAGATTCCTCGAGGCTGCGGACGAGCGGATTCGCTCCGGCGGCCTGAATCACGGAGATGCGGGGCATGCGGGCGACGAGTCCAAGTTCGTGGAGCTCGCGAAAGCCCTTGCCCAGGGCCGAGCTGTTGCCCAGATTTCCGCCGGGCACGATCAGGTGATCCGGAACCGTCCAGTCGAAGGCCTCGGCGATTTCGAAGGCGGGCGTCTTCTGGCCCTCAAGCCGGTAGGGATTGACCGAATTCAGCAGATAGATGGGCGCCTTCTGCACAATCTCCGTCAGCAGGCTCAGACAGCCGTCGAAATCAGTCTTCACCTGGCAGGTGAGGGCGCCGTAATCCATTGCCTGGGAGAGCTTGCCCCATGCGATCTTGCCCGAAGGGATGAGCACAAGGCTGCGCAGGCCGGCGCGGGCTGCGTAGGCGGCCATGGAGGCCGAAGTATTCCCCGTCGAGGCGCAGGCCACCCATTCGAAACCCCGCTCCCGGGCGACGCTCAAGGCCGCTGTCATGCCGGTGTCCTTGAACGAACCGGTGGGGTTCAGGCCCTGGTGCTTGGCGTAGAGCTGATCCACGCCGAGAGCCCGCGAGGCGCGCGTCAGGCGATAGAGAGGGGTATTGCCTTCGCGTAGACTGATCGCGTTGCCGTAGTTTTCCAGGATCGGCAGCAGTTCGCGGAACCGCCAGACGCCGGAATGATCCAGCGTCTCAGAGGAGCAGCGCCGCTCGCGCCACAGCCACTTGAGGGCTCCGGGATTGGGCCGGTCGGGGCCCCGGCGCTCGCGCCAACCCGGGTACTCAACTTCGAAGAGCTCTCCGCATTCAGCGCAGCGAAAGTCGGGCCGTGCGTCGTTGCCGGCGATGCGCACACCGCAGCCAAAACAGCGCAATAGGTGCAAGTTGTCGTTCATCTCTGAGGTTAGCCTATCAGCGAATGGCAAATTTTGCAGTATCTGATGGAATCTTGCTGGGCCTGACAGGCTAATCCGCACATCATATTGCATCGATGGTTCAAGCAATGCGGGGTTTTGCCATTTTTTCGTAGATGAGCAGGATAGCCTGCAGCGCGAATCCAGCTAGAAATCCCCACATTACATTGGTGGTGATCAACGAGACAACCCCAGCGCACACAGCGATAAAAAGCAATGGCGCTCGTTTCACGATGTCGCGCAGGTACATGGAATGCTGGATTCCTACGAAGATCAAAAAGACTCCCAGAACGCCAATCGGAATCAGATGAAGGAGATTGACGGCGGCTCTGCCGAAAAGGGCGAGCAGCAAACACAGCCCGCCAATGATGTAACTCGATTTCGGCCTCCGAGCGCCGAACTTGTAGTGCGCCGTAATGCCCCCGGAACCGTGGCACATCGGCGCACCCTGAATAATCCCGCTCGCGAGATTGACGATTGCAATGCTCGCAGAAAGCCCACGAGCGGTGACGCGCCGCGCTTGCGGGCCATACAGGATATGCGCTGTGTTTTCTGTAGCCACGATCGAGTTGCCGAACGTCAGCGCGAATTGCGGAATCACCAGCAGCGGCAGGACCTTCCAGAACTCACTGGCCTGCGGATGGAGGAAAACGACGGGCAGGGGTCCCCAGGCAAACTGCGGCATCCTTCCCCACTGCGCCAACAGGCCCAGTGCAATTCCGCCGGCAAGCAAAGCCAGTGCCGCTGGATAGCGAAGGGATTTGCGCAGAAGCAACAGGACCAATGCGGCTGCCAACGCGATTTCCCAGCCTTTCACCGATGCGCCGCCGGTAAACGCAAGAGTCGATTGCGTGCTCACTATCAGCCGTATGCCCTCGCGGATGAGCAACAATCCAAGGCCGAGCTGTATGCCACGCACAATGGGCAACGTAAAGAGCTTTGCAAGCCACGCTGCCGTGTTGGTAACCGCGATCAGCGCCAGGATGATTCCAATCGACATTCCGGCGCTGGAGATGGCAGAGGATGGTAATCCAGTGGCCAGCGCGATGGCAGCGACTGCCTTCAGCGGCTGCACTGAAATGGGTATTTTGAAATACCAGCCCGCCAGGACGTAGGTGAGCCCTGCTCCAAGGAAGACCGTGGTCGGGTTCAGATGATTCAACGTGATCAAGGCGATCGCGATCGGGAAAAGCACCCCGATGTCACCAAATGCGCCTGCCAAGTCCAGGCGCGTAACAGCCCACGCGGGTTCTTTGAGCGGCGTCGCTGTCGCGGTGGTCGTCAAAATCGTATCCAGAGAATCGTTAGCCACAGTTTTGGTGGATTTACAACGGATAGCTAGTCCTATTCGTATCTAATCATATTATATCGTTCATGATCGAATAAGATATCGGTCTTCAATTGCGGCTCGAAAGCCCACCAGCACCGGCTCTATCTCCAGACGGATCCCGAATCGCGCTTCGACAGCCGCACGGATCTTCTCAACCAGGGCCAGGATCTCCGCGGCCGTTGCTCCGCCGCGGTTGGTGAGTGCCAGCGTGTGCCGCGATGAGACCGCAGCCGCGCCCTGGTTGTAGCCCTTCGGGAATCCGGCCTGCTCGATCAGCCATGCGGCGGGGATTTTGACGCGATTTTCGCTTCCCTGCTCTGCCCCGGCGGGAAATCGCGGCGGCGCGATGGCGCTGCCGGCGGCGATCCGCTGAAAGAGGTCCTCGCCGATCACCGGATTCTTGAAGAAGCTGCCTGCGCTGCGGCAATCCGGGTCGCCATCGACGAGCAACATGCCCTTTGCGCGGCGAATGCGACGCACGGCAGCAGAAACCTCGGAGAGAGAGGGTTGGGCTGCAGACGGGATTGCCGCCCTCAGCTCCCGCTCGAGCTCCGCATAGCGCAGGGCAGGTTTGCCACCGGACGTAAGGCGGTAGTCGACGCGGGTGACGATAAATCGGCCTCGATCTTCCGCATTGAAGCGGCTGCGGCGATAGGCGAAGCCACATTCGTCCGCAGAGAATTCGACGAAAACGCGCTCTTTGCGGTCGAAGGCGCGGACCCGCTCGATGACGGAGGAGACCTCCTGGCCGTAGGCGCCAACGTTCTGCACCGGCGTGCCGCCAACTGTGCCAGGAATGCCGGCCAGGCACTCGATTCCGGCGCAGCCTTCACTGACTGCGCATTCGACAAGCGAGTCCCAATCTTCGCCGGCCGCGGCGCTGTACTTGCGATGGGCGGGAGCTGAAGGCGCGTCCGCCACCGTGATTCCGCGCAGGGCCACACGAAGCACAAGACCGTCGAAGCCATGGTCGGCTACGAGTAGATTGCTGCCGCCTCCAAGCACAAATAAAAGCACACGATGCTCTTGTGCCCAGGCGCAGGCCTCCACAATTTCGTTTTCGTTCGTGGCTTCGACGAACCAGCGGGCCGGGCCGCCCACGGCGAATGTGGTCAGCGGCGCCAGCGGGCGGTTTTCTTGAATGTGCATTGGCTATAGGCTAACGCAGGTCTCAGCCCGCTTTCACCTTTTCCTGCTTGCGCACGCGGCTGTGACGAACCGAATAAGTGAAGTAGACCACCAGGCCGATCACCAGCCAGATGATGAGACGCGCCCAGTTCTCCCAGCCCAGCGAGTACATCAGGTAGCCGTTGGCGATGATGCCCAGCACGGGCACGACCGGCAGCCGGCCGCGGAAGTAGATGCCCGGAGTACGGAAGGGCCGCGGCTGATCGGGTTCTTTGATGCGCAACACGATGATTGAGGCGCACACCATGACAAAGGCCAGCAGCGTGCCGATGTTGACCATCTTGCCGATTTTGTCGATGGGGGTGATGGAGCCTACGCCGGCCGCGAGCAGCCCCACCAGGATGGTGTTCTTCCACGGCGTGTGAAAGCGGGGATGGATGGCGCCAAAAAAATTCTTGGGCAGCAGGCCGTCGCTGGCCATCGCATACAGGACGCGCGTCTGGCCGATGAGCATCACCAGCATCACCGAAGTCAGCCCGGCCAGTGCGCCGCAGGTGATAATGTCAGAGGCCCAGCCAATCTGATGGTCGAGGAAGGCGTGGGTCAAGGGCGCGCCGATGTTCACCAACTGCCAGGGCACCATGCCGGTGAGCACGGCGGCGACGCTGACATAGAGCACCGTGCAAATCAGCAGCGAGACGATGATTCCGATAGGCAGATCGCGTTGCGGATTGCGCGCTTCCTGCGCGGTGGTGGAAACCGCGTCGAAGCCGATGTAGGCGAAGAAGATGTATCCGGCCGCCCTGCCGATGCCGGCAAACCCGAAGGGCGCGAAGCTGTGCCAGTCGTGCCCCCAGTTCTCCGCATGCACGTAGTGAATGCCGAGCAGGATCACGAACAGCACGACGGCGACCTTCACAATCACAATGCCCGCGTTGAACTTGGCGCTCTCGCGAATGCCGATGACCAGGATCGCGGTGATCACGAGCGCGATCAGGAAAGCGGGAAGGTTAAAGCCGATCTCCACGCCAAACAGATGCGGGGCGGCCAGCACCTGGTGCGCGCGGCTCATGAGCGCCGCTGAGGGAGAAGCAAGGATCTTCTGCAGGGCATCAAGAAAGCCCTGCGAGCCGGCGACCAGCTCAGGATGCTGGCTGACCAACTGTTCGCGCGCTACCGTATTCAGCGCGACACTGAGGCCGGTCCAATGGTCGTAGCTGATCCACAACGGCACCCTGATGCCGAAGATATTCAGAAATTCTATGAAGTGGCTTGACCAGCCCGAACTGACGGTGCTGGCCCCCATCGCGTACTCCAGCGTCAGGTCCCATCCGATGATCCAGGCGAAGATCTCGCCCAACGTGGCATAGGCATAGGTATAAGCGGAGCCGGCCAGCGGAATCATGGCCGCGAACTCGGCATAACAGAGCGCGGCGAACGTGCACCCGATTCCCGAGAGCACGAAGGAAAGCATCAGTCCCGGGCCTGCATAATGGGCGCCGAGGCCGGACATGACGAAGATGCCGGCGCCGATGACCGCTCCCACTCCCAGCGCCGTCAGCGACACTGGGCCCAGCGCCCGCTCAAGACGGTGTTCGCCTTCTTCACTGGCCTCGGCGATCATTTGACTTACAGATTTTTTGCAAAACAGATCGGCCATGCCGTCGATTTACTCCTTGGAGATCGGAAGTTGCGCGGCGGAACGATTTACGGCGGTTCGGATCAGATAAACGGGAATTCCCAACAGAACAAGCGCCAGGCCGGGCCACGTGTACTGCGGCTTGTACCTCAATAGTACGATAGAGATCCACGCCGCCATCACAATGTAGAGCGCGGGCAAAACCGGATAGCCGAAGGCCTTGTAGGGCCGCTCGGCCTCGGGGCGCTTTACGCGCAGCACAAACAGCCCTGCGATGGTGAGAATGTAAAAGAGCAGTTCGGCAAAGATGATGTAGTCGAGCAACTGGCCGTAGGAACCGGAGATGCAGAGAAGTGCTGTCCAGATTCCCTGCACCGCTAATCCAATGGCGGGCGTCTTGTAGCGCGGATGCAGTTTGCCGACGGACTTGAAGAACAGACCGTCGTTGCTCATGGCGTAGTAGACGCGCGCTCCGGCCAGGGTCATGCCGTTGACGCAGCCAAAAGTGGAGATGAGAATCGCTCCGGCCATCAGCAGCGCCCCGCCCACGGGAAAGATCTGCCCCAGCACAGCGGTGGCAACGCGGTCCTCGGCCGCGTACTGGATGCCGCGCGCCACGGCCGTGGCGCCGTGGGGATCGCCGTGCATGGGCAGCACCAGCAGATAGCCCAGCGACACCAGGAAGTAGACAGTCAGCACAAAACCCGTGCCCAGGGCGAGCGAAAGCGGCAAATTGCGCCGGGGATTTTTCACTTCTCCAGCCGTGAAGGTGACGTTATTCCAGGCGTCGGCTGCGAAAAGCGAGCCCACCTGCACCACAGCCAGGATGACAAGCAAATTCACCAGAACGGTAGGTCCGCCCACGCCGACCTGCACCGGGTGGAGGGAATTCCAGCCTGCGTTTTGCCAGAACTGGCTCCAGCCTGCCCCGAAGTTGGCCTGCAAGGCAACCACGCTGCGGCCAACGGTGAAGGCCAGCACGATGAGCGCCGCCAACGACAGCGCCTTGGCCGATGTGAAAATGTTCTGGACGAGCGCGCCCAACCGGACGCCGAAGATATTCACCACAGTGAGAAGAATGACAATGATGATTCCGGTCAGATTCGCCGTGCTGACGCCGATTTCCATGTTGCCCAGCACCATGGAACCCACCTTCAAGGCAGGGACATGGGCGATGTGCCAGATCCAGTGGGTTGCCGAGATCGAAGGAAAGAAGACCCCGAGGAACTTTCCAAAGGCAACGGCGACGGCAGCGATGGTTCCGGTTTGGATGACCAGGAAGAGCGTCCAACCAAAGAGAAAGCCCCAGAGCGGCCCAAGCGACTCGCGCAGGTAGACGTATTGTCCTCCGGCCCGGGGCATCATGGCCGCGAGTTCGCCGTAGCTCAGGGCGCCGATGAGGGTCATGACCGCGGTGACGATCCACGCGCCCATATAAAGCGCCGGAGAGTTCACGCCGCGAGCGATGTCGGCATCGACGATGAAGATCCCCGAGCCAATCATCGAGCCAACCACGATTGCCGTGGAGCTGAAGAGGCCAAGGCTCTGCGTCAGGCGGGGTGCGGGAGCGCCAGCTTCGGGATTCGATTGTTTTGCAATTTCTGGTGTGGGCACGTCAAACGCTTCCTAACAGATTCCCGGGGGAGTCTCCGGGCTTCTTAAAAACTGTAGCGTTTTGAAACACATCGCGGGCGATCGACAGATGAGACGGCCCGGTTCAAACGATTGCAGGGTATCCTAACAGACCCATCCGGTGTCCACTTCACCCCAATTCCGACGTCCATCGGCGGAATTCAGCAATCGGATCCGGCGTGGCGAAGATCGCCGAGGCAACGGCCACGGACGTTGCGCCCGCGGCTAGCAGGAGAGGCGCAGTGGCGAGCGTAATGCCGCCCGCCGTGGTCAGTACGCGATCGGGACCGGCAGCGGCTCGCATCTTGCGCACGCCTTCGGGGCCAATGGGGGCCTTCGTGGTCTGTTTGGTCGTGGTCGAGTAAGCGGGCCCGATGGCCAGATAGTCCACCGGCGCGACAAGAATCCCGGGCAGAAACGCTTCGCTCCCGCCGAAGGCGCCGATGATGCGGCCGGGGCCCAGCAAGCGGCGCGCTTCAGCAGGGGATAAATCTCCGTCGTCAACGTGGACTCCGTCAAATCCCGTTCGGTCGATCAGATCAACACGGTCGTCCAAAATCAACCTGAAGTGCGGAGCGGGCAGGGCTGTCCGCAAAATGGCAGCGTCGGCCACGATCTCCGCATCGCTGCCGGTCTTATTTCGGTACTCGAGCAGCGCCAGGCCGGCCTCGGCGAGACCGCCTGCGAGACGCTTCAGGAATTCCGCGCGGTTGTTCTCGGGAATAAACGACGAGTCCAGGATGGGATAGAGCTTTGGGAAGGTGAAGGACATGAATCAAGAGTAAAACAGGGAGCTTCGAGGCTTCGGCTCCGCCAAGCGAAACCGAAAGTACACCCTCTGCTCCCTGTTGACTGTTCTCTGCTTTAAGCTCTACATCATTTCGTCCGCTGAAGGCCCGTAGGCGCCGGGAATCTTTGCGCCGAGCAGACGCAGGTAGACACCCAGTTGCGCGCGATGATGAATCATGTGGCTGATGACCATCTCACGGAAGACCTGATGGCGGGGCTGGTCAATGAATGTCTGGCCGCCGAAGATGAACTTCCAGTGCTGATCCCATTTCTCGGGGGTCATGGCATTCAGTACCGGCAGGATTGCTTTCGCCCCAGCGTCAAGCTTCTCGATGGCAGCCGAGGCGCTCGCGGGAACGTAGGGGTCCCACTTGTGGTCGGCCGGGAGATCCATCTTTTCCTGGGTAAGCGTGTGCATGGCCCAGTCGTTGGTCATGTCGGTGATGTGACCTGCCAGGCGGCCCAGGGGCATCGACTTGGGATGGGGCTTGTAGTTCAGGTCGGCGTCGGCAGGGATCGCTTCAAACATCTTGCGGGTGCGGCCGGTTTCACGCTGAAACTCGGCAATCAGTTCTTTCTGAAAATCCATCGGCAACCTCCCAGTTGCAGCTTTAGCCTACAGGGGCAAGCGAACAGGGAGCAAGGCTTGTACGAGCCCTGAGCTCAGGCGGGATTCTGGGCTTGAGCACGAGCGGCGAGGAATTGTTCCATGTAGCCAATGTCGAAGTTGCCGGCGCGAAAGGCCTCGTCCTCGAAGATCGCCTTGTGCAGCGGAATGGAAGTCTCGATCCCTTCCACGATGAACTGGCCGAGCGCACGCCGCATCCTGGCCATCGCCTCGCCGCGGTCGGCTCCATAGGCGATGAGCTTGGCAATGAGCGAATCGTAGTAGGGTGGGACCACCCCCTCCGCATAAAGGGCAGTATCGACGCGCACGCCATTGCCCCCGGGAACGTTGAAGGCGGTAACCTGGCCGGATGAGGGAGTGAAGCGCTCGGGGTTCTCAGCGTTGATGCGGCATTCGATGGCATGGCCGCGAATTTCGAGCCGCGGCGGGAGGATCGAATCAAGCGGTTCGCCAGCTGCAATCCGCAACTGCGCCTTCACGATGTCGACTCCCGTAATTGCCTCGGTCACCGGGTGCTCCACCTGGATTCGCGTGTTCATCTCGATGAAGTAGAGCCGCTGCCGGGCATCCATCAGGAACTCCACCGTGCCCGCGTTCTGATAGCCGATCTCCTTCAGGCTGTGGCAAAGGGAGCGGCCCAGTTCTTCGCGCATCTTCTGCGTGACCTGCGTGGAGGGCGCTTCTTCGATCAGCTTCTGGTGGCGGCGCTGGATGGAGCATTCCCGCTCAAAAAGCGAGGCGACATTGCCGTGCTCGTCGGCCAGCATCTGGAACTCAATGTGCCGGGCGTGCTCGATGAACTTCTCCAGGTAGAGGTCGCCATTGCCAAAAGCATTGGCCGCTTCGGCGCCAGCCGCGTGAAAATGGTTGGGCAACTCTTCGCCCGAATGCACGATTCGCATGCCGCGGCCACCGCCGCCGGCCTTGGCCTTGAGGATGACTGGATAACCCACCTTACCGGCGCACGAAAGCGCTTCCTCCACCGTAGCCAGCACGCCATCGGAACCGGGCAAAATGGGCACTTTCGCCTTCTTCATCGCCTGACGCGCCTTTTCCTTTTCGCCCATCAGCCGCATGACCTCAGGCGGGGGACCGACGAGCTTGATGTTGGAAGCACGGCAGACTTCGGCAAAGCCGGCATTTTCGCTCAACAGCCCGTAACCGGGGTGAATCGCGTCCACATCGGCGATCTCAGCCGCAGAGATGACGGCGGGCACATTCAGGTAGCTGTCGGCCAGCCGCGCCGGCCCGATGCAGATGGCTTCGTCGGCGAAGCGCACGTGCAGTGAGCTTCGGTCGGCCTCGCTGTAGACAGCCACGGTGCGGATGCCAAGCTCCCGGCATGCATTCAGAATCCGCAGGGCGATTTCTCCGCGATTGGCGACAAGAACTTTACGAAACATAGGGATCAGCGGAGTTAGCGGTGTTAGCGGAGTTAGGCGAGCCGTCGCCTGAAACCGCGCGCGTCTTCAGGGATCGAAGCAGACCGTTCAAAATGCGCCCAACTTCCGAGGCATCCTCCATCAGCTCCAAACCGTGCTTTTTCTCGATGTAACCAAGATCGACTGCCAGCTCCAACTGCGTCTGCATCTCAAAAAGCGAGCCGCGCGCCTGACCTAAGAAATGGCGAAATTGCAAGTCGCTCAGGCGTCCATGTCCTTCGGCTATATTGCTTACGATTGAAACGGCTGCGCGTCTGATCTGATCTCCTAGACCGAACGCCTCACGCTTGGGCAGCGTTTCGGTAATCGAGTAGGCTCGACGTGCCACCGCCATCGCCTTTTGCCAGACAATCAGATCGCGATAGCTTTTAGGTCGTGACATCTTCCTCCAGTGCAGCGGGGTATGCGGAGTTAGCGGAGCCAGAGAGAATCCGGTAAAGTGAGCTTGCACGGCGAGCCTGAGCTTATCTTGCGATTCGGTTGAATTTCCTCTCAAACAAATTCCACATCGACAACCCGACACCATATCCGGCTGCCAACCAAAAGAGCGCATTCACTGGGATAAACCAATCCAGCTTCTCGTGACCAAGAAGCAGATCTGCTCCATTCATAAAGAGGAACATGAAGCCTCCGAATCCGAGTACTCCCCTCAACCAAATGAATCTCCGCTTCCCCCTTGCTCTGATCTTCCGCTAGGCATTTCGCTTCCGCTCGAAAGCTGCCGAGCCGTCGCGTCTAAAGAACTCAAACAACTTCGCATCTCCAAGGCTAGCTGCTAGCTCCGCTAACTCCGCTGACAACGCTAACTCCGCTAAGCCGGACGAATGGAAAACAGCGGTTGCCCAAACTCGACAGGCTGCCCAATCTCCACCAAACGCTCGACAATCTCGCCGGAGGCATCGGCTTCGATCTCATTCATCAGCTTCATGGCTTCGACCATGCAGATCACCTGCCCCTTCTCCACGTGATCGCCTGGGGAAACAAAGGGCGCCTCGCCCGGGGCAGGGGCGCTGTAAAACGTACCGACAATCGGCGATTTCACCAGGTGCAGCCCGGTTTTTTCAATGGAAACAGGGCCGGGGGCGGCAGGCAAAACCGCGGATGCAGCCTTTGGAGACGCTGTGCCAGCAGGGTGCGCGGGCTGCTGCGGCCGTGGATGGCTCAGCAAGCCCAGGCCCGCGACGCTGCTTTGCTGCGGCACGAACTTGAGCCGGATCTTCAGATCGCCGCGGTCTAGATCGAACTCCGCAACCTGGTTTTCCTTGAGAAAATCGATCAGTTGTTTCAACTCCGCAATGTCTTCGGGTTTCATTCGTTCCTTAGCTTTGCCCTGCCGGAATCGGGGGCGGATTTACAACTCGATGAGGGTCCTGGGCGTGGGCGTCAGCACCTGCCCTCCGTTGGCGGTGACTGCCACCATGTCTTCGATACGGATGCCGAAGCGGCCCGCGAAATAAACGCCGGGCTCGATGGTGATCACCATGCCGGGAACCAGCCGCGAGGTCAGCCCTGCGCCGATACGCGGCGGCTCGTGAATTTCCAGCCCGAGTCCGTGGCCCGTGGAGTGGGAAAAGGCCTCGGCCAAGCCCTCCCTGCGCAGGACCCCGCGGGCCGCTTCATCCACCTCTCCGCAACTCGCGCCCGCCGTGACCGCGGCCACCGCAGTCTCCTGAGCCTCGAGCACAGCCTGATAGGTTCCCCGCTCCTTTGCGCTTGGTTTGCCCAGGAAGACCGTGCGCGTCATATCGGAGCAATAACCCTTGAGGATAACACCGAAATCGAGGGTCACGAACCCGCGCCTGGGCAACAGAGCCGTGGTGGCGCGGCCGTGCGGCATTGCAGAACGCACTCCCGAAGCCACGATGGTCTCGAACGACATGCCCTCGGCGCCCAGCAGCCGCGCCCGGTGCTCCAGCTCCGCCGCGACCTCAACCTCTTGCATGCCGGGGCGAATCAAGCCCAGAATGTGTTCGAAGAGCCTGGAGCCCAGCAGGGCCGCCTCAATCATCAATTCCAGTTCGTCCTCGTCCTTGATGCAGCGGAGCGGCTCAACCAGCGGCGCCGGAAGCGCCGACAAAAAGCCCCGCCGCAGGCTGGAGGGTAGTGCTTCCTTCCATTGCTGCAGCTCGGCAACGGTTGTGCGCGCGGGATCGAAGGCGGCCGCCGATACGCCCGCCTGGGCAGCCAGCCACTCAACCGCGGCCCGGGCCGGAAAGTTCGAAACAATTTCGATCTGCGCAACGCGTACCTCTTCGGCCGCCTGCGCCTTGTAGCGGCCGTCGGTAAACAGCCGCGCGCTGCGCCGGGTAAGCGCCAGAACCGCGCTGGAGCCCGTGAAGCCGGAAAGATAGCGAATGTCGGGAAGGTGCGTGACCAGAAGCCCCGGCAATCCGGCGCGGGTCATTTTACGGCGCAGCAGGCCGATGCGGCGGAAGTGGTCCACGTTCTTTGTTTTATCACAGGGGCGGAGAACCAGGGATCAGGGAACGGGAATCAGGGAACAGGGATCAGCGGCCAGAAGTCGGCAACCAGTAGATTGCATCCGGCCCATCCGGCCGGATCGGCGCCGCCGCGCTCTTGCCTACGACCGTCGTCCACTCGCGGACGTACCAGCGCTTGACCAGGCCATTCGCTACGTAGGGATCATTCTTCGCAAAGTTCTCTGCTGCTGCCGGGGAGTCGCCCTGAAACAGCAGCACTGCGCCATCCGCAGGGTTCGCCAGAGCGCCGCCCATCAGCAACTCTCCCCGATCGCTCGCCTCCCACGCGCTCTTCAGGTGCGCATCTCGGAACGTGGCGCGCCGAGAGAGGTAGTCTTCGCTGACTTCGTAGAACAACAGAAAATGCATGGAGGTTCAGGTTTCCTCGGTCCCTCGTTCCCTTGTGCCCTTGTTCCCTGCCCTTCACATCGCCGGCTTGACGGGCTTCTTCTGGCCGGAATCGATCTCGGCCGTCTGCAACTCTGACTGGCGGTCCATCCATTCGTCCAGGCGTGAGCGCTTGAAGCGCCAGCGGTTGCCGAGCTTGAATGCGGGCACGAAGCCCTCCGCGGCGTATTTATAGAGTGTGTCGGGCGAGATGCCCAAGTAATCCGAGGCCTGATGAATATTCATCACCTCGCGCACTTCAGGGACAAGAAGGTTGGAGCGGACGGTGGCGTGACGCATGGCTTTCTCCGGAAGCAAAGGATGATTTCGGCCGGATTCCGGCGCAGATACCGACAGTCTTGTATATTGCGCGGATTTAGCCAGGAATTCAAGGGTTTTCGGGGAATCGCCGGGAATTGACGACTTTCACGAGGCGCATCATCACGAGCAGCCCCGCTGCAGCAGACGGAAAGCACCATTCCTAGGCGCTCGAAGGGAACGACACCCTATAAATTGTGCTGTTAGGACAGATGGTGCGCGGGCCCTGCTTTGGGAATAGCGGGGGTCTGTGCTGGTAGCACGCGCTCAAGCGCGGGCCGGGAGGCCCGCACTACAGCCGACCAGGAGGTCGGCGCTACAAATCGCTTTCAGTTCTGATCGTCGCGGCGGTGCAGCGTCGGGCGATCGCTCGAATCCGTGCCGCTGTCGCTGCCCGTCTGGTTCCCCGAATCGTCGGTCCCACCGCTCGCCCGGCGCAGCGAAGGCCGCGTGACGCCATTTGTGTCGGTCAGCCGGCGCTTGTTCTCAATCCGGGCCAGGCGGGCCTTCACGTCATCGAACTCCGACGTGGTCACGGTGTACTCGTCTTTTGCCGGCAGGATGCGGGCGATCTCTTCCTGCGTGTGCAGGATGCGTTCGGGAGTCTGAGGATGGTCCTCGAATACCTTGGCCACCAGCCCCGGCTTGCGCTTCTCGAGAGCCTGAATCTTCTCAAAGAAGGTGATGAACGCCTGAGGATCGTAGCCGGCCCGGTACATGTATTGCACACCCAGGTAGTCAGCCTGCGCCTCGAACTCGCGGGAGAATTCGAGGAAGGTGACCGGAATCATCAATTGCGTGGCCTCATAAATTCCATATCCCGTCCATGTGTACGGCAGGTAGACCATCAATGGAACCATGGCGATTTGCGCGTAGTTGGCCCGGGTCATCTCCCGCGCCGCGTGATGCGCGCAAACGTGCGCCGTCTCGTGCGACATCACGCCGGCCAGTTCCGCCTCCTCGTCGGCGTTCAGAATCAGCCCCGAGTTCACATAGAAAAACCCTCCCGGCAGCGCGAAGGCGTTGATTTCGTCCGAATCGATGACCTTGATGGTGAAAGGAACCTTGCAGTCGGAGTTCTTGACGATGTTCTGGCCGATGCGGTTGATGTACTCGGTGACCACGGGGTCAGTGATGAATTTGGTGCTCTTTTCAATCTGGTCTGCGTACTGCTTGCCCATTTTGATTTCGCTGTCGGTCGAGTACCAGTTGCCCAGGCCCCTCTTGCCGACCTCGCGATTGCCGACGGCGCTGACGTCCTCAAGGCTGCCCGGCTTGATCTTGATCATCTCGCTGCCCGGATCGACCACTTTTTCGGGATCCACGTTCGCGACGCAGTCGCTACCCACGGGAGTAGTTCCCGGCTCGGCTTCTTCGTCATCGTCCTTGCTGTCCTTGCTCTTCTTGTCTTTTTTATCGTTTTTATCGTTCTTTTTGTCCGTGCTCGCCGAAGCCGGGCAAGGCGTTGACGTATCGCTGGACTTTGAGGCAGTTTCTGTCCCACCCTGTTTCTGATCGGACCCCTGCTTCTGATCGGACGAGGTATCGCCCTTCTGCGCAGCCGGGGTATCGCCGCCAACGGGAGTGGTCCCGGGAGCGGGTTCTGTGGCGGCCGGCGCGGATTGGTCACTGCCGGCGGAGGACGTGGAGGCAGGAGCGGTCTGGGTGGAAGCGGGCGCATTCTGGGCGGCTGGCGTATCGGGAGACCCCGAACCTGACCCGGCGCTCGATTGGGCGCAGAGCACGGACACGAGCGCAAAGGCAAGCCCCGTCAGGAATACAAGCCCCAAACTCTTGCGAATTGTCCTCATAACCACCTCCAGCGCACGGACCCCGGCGCTGCTCCTGCACTTTAGACGTAGTATCCCCCCAATCGGCATCGGAAAGATATAGGGGAACCCACAAGGGAGCGCCTGCCGGACCCATAGCGGGAAAAGCCGGCCTTGAGCAGCGGCAAAGCCGGCATCGAAGATCGGCTTCGCCCCCGTCTCACCCGAACAGTTCGTCGCTCAGCAGTTTCAGCGATCTGCCGCCCGCAATAACCTTATCGTCCATTTTCGTCTCAGCGAATGGGTCCTCGATATTCTCGGTATCCATCACCATGCACCAGCCGTTGGGGCTCACAGAAGGCGGAAGCGTAAACTCCACTCCCGAATCTGCAGCGTTCACAATGATGAGGAAACTGTCGTCGATGATCGCCTGTCCGTCCTCATTGGTAACCTGCAGCGTTTGCCCGTTGAGCAGCAGCGCGATGGAGCGCACCCATCCCGTCGTCCAAACTTCTTCGCTCACCGGGTTCCCGTCGGGATTCAACCAGGCGATGTCATGCACCACGGCGCTGCCATCTTTGTGCCGGATCTGCCTGTCCTGGAAGAACTTGCGCCGGTGCAGGTTGGGATGCACCAGCCGGAAGTGAATGAGCCGGCTGGTGAAGTCGAGCAGCCGTTTGCATCCGTCTCCGAGCTTCCAGTTGAACCAGGTGAGCTTGTTGTCCTGGCAGTAGGCGTTGTTGTTGCCCCGCTGCGAGCGCCCAAATTCGTCTCCTCCGCTGAGCATAGGCACGCCCTGCGAGAGGATCAGCGTCGCCAGAAAATTGCGCATCTGGCGCTCGCGGCTGCGGTCGATTTCGGGGTCCTTTGTCGGTCCCTCCGCGCCCATATTCCAGGAGTCGTTGTAGTCCGAGCCGTCCTGATTGTTCTCCTTGTTTGCCTTGTTGTGCTTCTGGTTGTAACTCACCAGGTCGCACAGGGTGAACCCGTCGTGCGCCGTAACGAAGTTAATGCTCGCATAGGGCTTCCGCCCGTCGAATTGGTATAAGTCGCTGGAGCCGGTCAGCCGGTTGGCAAAGTCAGAGAGCTGTCCCTCGTCTCCCTTCCAGAATCGCCTCACCGTGTCGCGATACCTTCCGTTCCACTCGGCCCACAGCACCGGGAAGCGCCCCACCTGGTACCCGCCCTCGCCCACGTCCCACGGCTCGGCAATCAGTTTCACCCCGGAGATCGTAGGATCCTGGTGAATGGTGTCGAAGAATGCCGACAGCCGGCTCACATCGTGCAATTCCCGCGCCAGCGTCGACGCAAGGTCGAAGCGGAAGCCGTCAACGTGCATCACCGTGACCCAATAGCGCAGCGAATCCATGATCATCTTCAGCACCTGCGGATTCTGCACATTCAGCGTGTTGCCTGTTCCGGTGTAATCCATGTAATGACGCGGATCGCCCGGCACAGTCCGGTAATAACTCGTGTTGTCAATGCCTCTCCAGCTCAATGCGGGGCCAAGATGATTCCCTTCGCAGGTGTGGTTGTAGACCACGTCGAGGATCACCTCGATGCCTTCAGCGTGCAGCGCCTTCACCATCTCTTTAAACTCGCGCACCTGCCCGCCCACGTCGCCCGACGAGCTGTACCGCGACATGGGCGCAAAGTAGCCCAGCGTGTTGTATCCCCAGTAATCGCTCAGCCCGTTTTCGAGAAGACGCCCCTGGTCAATAAAGTGGTGGACCGGGAGCAGTTCGACCGCCGTAATGCCAAGTCTCTTGAAATAGTCGATGGACACCGGGTGCGCAAAACCTGCATAAGTTCCGCGCAGCCTGGCAGGAATGACGTGGTTCAGCTTCGAGAAACCCTTGACGTGCACCTCGTAGATCACAGAATCGGCCAGCGGCGTGCGCGGAGACGCGTCGTTTCCCCAATCGAACCGGTCGTCGACCACTACGCATTTCGGCATAGCGGCGGCGCTGTCCTGGGTGTCCATCTTCAGGTCGTCGCCTGAGGCAAGCTCGTAGGGATAGATCGGCCCCTTCCAGTTCACAGTGCCCGAGATCGCCGTCGCATAGGGATCGACCAGCAGCTTGTTTCGATTGAATCGATGGCCCTGCTCCGGCTCCCATGGCCCGTCCACGCGATAGCCGTAAAGCTGGCCGGGCGAGATGTCGCGCACGAATCCGTGCCAAACATACGCGGTTCGTTCTCTCAAGCAGATGGAATCGGTCTCCTGGCCCTCGGCGTCGAAGAGGCAGACCTCGACGCGCGTGGCCTTCTCAGAAAAGAGAGCGAAATTCGTTCCTTTTTTCTGTGGCGTCGCCCCGAGCGGATAAGGAACTCCCGGAAGGAGGGTGCGCTTCATGATTTGTTTTGATGCGGTTGAGCCAGGCTGCTCTGCAAAGAAAATAAAATCACACCCGCCACCCTATCCGCGTATGAGAAACGTCAATCCCGCGGTGATCAGGACGGCGCGTAACTGCCGGTGAGTCCCGTTACGGCTGCGGGCTGCAGTTCAAATTAGCTTCCCGTAAGCGCCGAGTTCGGATTAAAGCTAGGGTCATCACTCATCACGTACTGATTGGAGCCATTGAGCCAGGCGTGGCCGTACTGGTTACTCAGCTCAAACGTGCGCCCAGTCGAGGGATCGCGGTAGGTTTGCACATCCCGAAGGTTCTGTTCGTTGGCGTGAAAGCCAATATCGGAAACCTTCTGGGCATTGGCGCTCATGTTCAATTACGTCTGGGTAATGGTGTTGATGAGGTCGGCCTGGATCTTATCCATGGCGGCCTCTTTATCGGCTTGTATTTGGTAGTAATTGGCGATCCACTTGTTCGTATAGGCTGTATATCGAGGCAGGGGTTGAATGGAAGCCATGACCACCTTGAACAGCTTGTCGTTGGCATCGAGCTCGCCTTTCGGCGCACCCAACGCGACTTGGCTGACGGCGTGGAGATCGTAAAGAAATCCTTGACCGACGCGATAGGTCCGGGTCACGAGCGCCACTGAGTACCAGAGCTCCATCGGCTTGTCGTCCTTTTGAAACGCGAGCCGTATCCGGATGGCGTCAACGCGAGCGCCGCTGTTCCGGCGTCGGCTGGCGGCAGTCCGTACTCTTGGCGCACGATCTGCTCGAGGACGGAAAAGGCTCGACCGATTCCACTGTCATTGCGGCTGCAGGCCGCTCAGCACCATCTGGCGGAAATATTGCTCTGCGTTCAACGGTTTGGCCACGGGGCAAAGGTCGTTCGTCTTACTGCCATTGTGCGTGCGCCAGTTGGGATCGGTGAGCTTGTGCAGTTCTTGCGGGTCGTCGGAGTATTGCCAGGCGTAGTTGGGAATACCTTGAAATTTAGTGACGCCATCGGCGCTCGTGGCCTCCCAAAACACGGAAAAACTTTCGTTGAAGCAGCCTGTCTTACCGCCGTACATACGGATCGTACCCTTGAAATCCCAGGTGCTGGGAATCAACATTTCGATCGCCGGCGACGGCGTCTTATCGTAATCAGGGTCGTCAACCATGATCTGCGCTTCTTCAGAAGCAGGTAAGAGCCCGAAGGGGCGCTGCCGACGACCGCTCCGTGGCTGGCAGCGGGTGACGAGGACGCCTGAGGGGCGGAGTTGGCCGGCGCGGCAGAGCCGGAACCAGTGTCTTGCCCGGGATTTCGCATGGCTTTGACGATGGCCTGCTTGCAGCCGTCCGAGACTTCTGCCTGGTGCTGTTTGAGGCAGGCGATAATTCGTCCTCCGCCTGACGGTATACCGGCGCACAGCTCTGCACGTCAGAGGCGCACGCAGCTTGCCCGTCGGCCAAGGCCTGGGGCGACACGGCCTGCGCGTACAACGACTGCGGTCCCAACACGCCGTAGACAATTGCTGCAAGCGCCAGGGCATCAGCGCATCGGATGAACAGCTTTGCTGATCTCGACATCAGGACTCCTCGTTTGATGGGCAACAACAGGGTCATGGAAATGGCATTTGAAGCTGGAAGCGAGGCGGTTTTCAGCGCCCTTCTTCAGCACGCTCGAAGGGAAGAGAATCAGGCAACAAAAAAGGCGCTAAACCTAGCACCCTTGTCAGCACCCGCGGAGGCGGGTCTTGATATTGCCACTTGCCATAAACCCCTTTTTGTTGAGTTTTATGGCGGGGACGACGAGACTCGAACTCGCGACCTCTGCCGTG
>CAWETV010000011.1:0-10733 GCA_963812095.1 uncultured Acidobacteriota bacterium
TCGCCCAGGCCTGGGAAGCCATGGTCTACAACCGCCGCCGCACCGCCATCACCATGATCGGCATGGCCTGGGGCATTGCCACGGTTGTGCTGCTGCTGGCCTACGGTGCGGGATTCTCTCGGGCCATCGTCAACATCTTTGCCCAGTGGGGCGTCAACCACATCGAGGTCTACTCCGGCCGAACTTCAGAGCAGGCCGGCGCTGACAAAGCCGGCGTCCGCGTCCGCCTTAAGCTTGACGACGTCGATCGCATCTGGAACTCGGTCCCCGGCATCACCTCCATCAGCCCCGTCATGTTCCAGGACGCCACGGTACAGAACGACATGCACACCTACACATGGGAGGTCGACGGAGTGCGCCCCGAAGGCCTCGGCATCCTTGTCCTTGACACGTCCGAGGGCCGCCTTTTCAACGGGCAGGAAGAGCAGCAGCGCGCCCACGTCTGCGTCATCGGCAGCGATGCCAAAACCAAGCTCTTTTCCGGCGGCTACGCGGTCGGAGAAACCATTCGCCTCAACGGCATCCTGTTCACCATCATCGGCGTCCTGCAACCCAAGATGGTTGAAGGCGAGAACAACATCAATACCAGTATCTGGATCCCCTTCTCAACCATGGGCGATCTCAAAGACACCACCTATCTCGACGGCATCTGGTTCAACTATCGCGGCGACAACGAAGTCGTCGAGAAGAATCTCCGCAACACGCTCGCCGCCGCCCATCACTTTCGACCCTCCGACCATCGCGCCATCTTCGTCGCCAACCTGCAGACCCAGCTCCATCAATTCGCCATTGTCTCCATCGCTCTCCAGGTCTTGCTCTCTTTGGTCGGCGCGCTCACCCTCGGCATCGCCGGCATCGGCCTCATGAACATCATGCTCGTCGCCGTGCAGCAGCGCACCCGCGAAATCGGCATCGAGAAAGCCCTCGGCGCGCGCCGCCACCAGATCCTCATCCAGTTTCTCGCCGAAGCCCTGGCCATCACCGGCGTCGGCGGCGTCTGCGGCATCGCCCTGGCCTATCTCGTCTCCGCCATGGTCGGCCGCATCACCTTATACAGCGCCATCGCCAAAAATGCCGAGAATGCCGACATCCGCCTGCTCATTTCGCCAACTTCGGTCATTGTCGCCACCGTGATTCTTGTCATCACCGGCCTCGTCAGCGGCATGATCCCCGCCATCCGCGCCGCCAATCTCGACCCCATCGAAGCCCTCCGCTACGAGTAGAACGATTTCATGGAAGTTGCTCGGAGCGTCGTTGAACTTGCAATCGGTGAGCAGATTGACGGCAAGCCTTTGTGAGGCGAATTGAAACCCGAAATCCAAACGCTGTCACTCTCGGGCGCTTAGGCGGGGGAAAAGGCGGAGCGGCAAGAGCTACGAGTCTTACCTTTGCGCAAAGAAAAGACATAGCACAAAAAGCAGCACGGGCGCGGTGGGCGGGAAGATCACCAGCTACTTCGGAGGGGTCTGGATATTCTTGATAAGGGCGATCCCATTTTGATTTTCGATGATCTTGTATGCCAAGGTATTCATAAGCATATTCATATAGCAATGGTGCACAGTGAGCACTAAGTCTTGCAACAAAGGATCGGATTCCAAATCCATGATCAAGAGCCCCATCCTCTTGCAGGCATCGCTATCGAAATGCCGATCATGGGATTTGTTCGCAGGATAATTCGATAGCTGTTTAGTTACTTTTTTCGCCCTCGCCGCCCTATCGGAACGGGCTGCAAACATTCCGGTCTTGAGCTGCTGCTCGACGAATTCATTTGACCACTTGATTGCATTCTCACACTGGCCAAGGAATGTTGGCCTGTATTGTCCGATTATTTGTTGCCAAAGAACAATTTTGGCGGGATCTCTCTTAATCTCCCGCACGGCGCGTTTAAATTCCTGAACAACTCCATGCGCCGGTACTCCGATTAAGTCCCTAAAGTTCTGTAGAAGCCGATTCAGTGGCGAGCGTAAGCGAGCCACCGGGAGGTTCTCCTTAGGATGTTGTTTGTGGAAACGACATTACCGAGAGGAGGACATTTCGATGGCTCGCAAGAGACAGGGTATTGGGATCGTAGATGGGTTGCAAGGTCTTGGGGAGGAAGATTTTCTTCGCGGCCTTGTGGAACGAGTTGTGCAACAGGTGCTGGATGCGGAAATGACCAGCTTTCTGGGCGCCGGGGCCTATGAGCGCAACGCGGAACGGCGGGGCTGGCGGAACGGGTTCAAGCCGCGGGTTCTGAAGACGCGGGTAGGTAAGCTGGAGTTGCTGGTGCCCAAGGATCGGGAAGGGCAGTTCCAGACGGAGTTGTTCGAGCGTTACCAGCGCAGCGAGAAGGCGCTGGTTCTTTCGATGCTGGAGATGTACATCGCAGGAGTATCGACGCGGAAGGTCAGCGCGATCACCGAGGCCTTGTGCGGGCTTGAGGTGAGCCGGAGCCAGGTGTCGGCGCTGGCCGAGAAGCTGGACCTGGAGCTGAGCGGGTGGCGCAACCGTCCCCTGGAGAAGGCCTATCCGTACCTGGTGATCGATGCGCGCTACGAGCGGGTGCGTCGTGCCGGCGCGGTGGTGAGCCAGGGCGTGCTGGTGGTGGTGGGGATCAGCGCGGACGGCTACCGCGAGGTGTTGGGGGCGTGGATGGCAGACTCGGAGACGGAGACCAGCTGGGGACAGGTCTTCGCGGAGTTGAAGCAGCGTGGATTGGGTGGGGTGCGCTACGTGGTTTCTGACGATCACCAGGGACTGGTGCGTGCCGTGCGGCGGCATTTTCAGGGCGCGGCGTGGCAGCGCTGCCAGGTGCATTTTCTGCGCAACGCGTTGCAGATGTGCGGAGCGCGGGACAAGCCGCTGGTGGTGGGACTGCTGAAGAACATCACGGAAGCTGAGACGCTGGAGGCGGCGCTGGAGGCGATCGGCCAAGTGGTGGCAGAGTTGGAGAAGCGCGCTCCGAAGGTAGCGCGGTTGCTGGAGGAACATGGGGAGGAGATCCTGGCCGTGTATGCGCTGCCCGCGTCTCATCGCAAGAAGATGCGGACCACGAATCTGCTGGAGCGGCAGAACCAGGAGCTGAAGCGGCGCACGCGCGTGGTGCGGGTATTTCCTCATGAGCTGTCCTGCCTGCGGCTGGTGACGGCGCTGCTGATGGAAACCAACCAGGAGTGGATGGAGAAGCCTTACCTCGACATGCAGGAGAGTGCAATGACGGTCGGCCAGCAAGCCCTGGCCACGGCCGCCGCCTGAAGGCAAGTGCGCTCCGGGCTTCGCCCTACGCGCACTTGCCTTCGCAACTAAACACCCGAGGAGAACCAATCTACAGAAAAATCCGGACTTGACTGTGGACGGAGTCTAATGCGAACCGTTCTCCGCCCAAATTCCCTGCTAACAGGGAAAAATACAGGGAAATTTGCGAATTCGGACTCGAGAACCTGTGGGAGGATGCGCACATCTGGCTGAATAAAGGCCATTTACTCCACCGAGTGCACAATTAAGGAGGCAAATTGATCAGGGAATTATCACCCAAGTAACAGGGAATTTGAATTCCCTGTTACCGCCATTTGAAGTGGTCTACTTCTCCTCTAGTGTCTCCTCTCCAACGAAACCAAAGAATCGGCTGCCAGATCCCCCAGATATTGAACTGCGTTGAACCTTGAGGATCTGACAGGTACAGAATCAACTACAGTCGCACGCCGAGGGTCGCTTGGTTTGCTGAAGCTCTTTGAGAATACTGGGTTTATAGGTCAGTCCTGCAAGCCGAGCACCTGGGTTTGCACCAAGGGGTCTGCGTTTAAGAATAGCGGCTCGACTGGGGAATGGCATACCGCTGCCGTCCGCGGCCAATTTCGGCGAGTCGGCTCCAAATTGCCTTCTGCTCAGACTGGTCACTCCATAGCACCAAAAGCACCGGGGTGAGTCACAGTGCGCAAAACTAGCAATCGCGCTGGCACAAAAGTCGCCGGGCACTCCACACCGACGTGGCGATCTCTGAATGTCTTCCTGGCCCAATCTGGGACATCTTGCCTTCCGGTCAAGCCCTGAGCACTTGCCCAGGTTGCGAACTCCAAGACGGACGTTACGATCATGTTGCTGGCAGTAGCTTCGAATTCATCATCTCTGTTCTTCCCTTGCCGACTCCTGGGTGAAAACGAGAGCCTATCTTGATACTTTGTCAGCAGCCTGAAAGGAGCTCTATCTATGGACCCAGTTTGAGAAGCAGTCAACACGACCGTCGTGTCTCTTCAAAGGGTCGCGCAACGCAACTTTCCAGCACCTACCGGCCGGTCCCAGGCACAGGTAGTTTCTTGTCAGCGTCGTCGAGCACCAGAACCCAGTCTCCTTCTCCAGGCGGCGTAAACTCGTGTGTTCCCGTGGAAGGAAACGTCCCGACTTCTGAGGGTTCACCGTTTCCTCGGGTCAACCCACCATGCTTTGACCTGTCTCCCCGCGATCTTGGTCATATCCACGCGGATTGTCCGCGATGTCGGCATATACGCGATCACCGTGCTGCCATCGGGTGTTCGCCCTGCAGCCAGATAATCGTCTCCGTAAAATTCGCCTAGGCCCGCGGTCACCACCTCGTGCTTTTGGTCAGGAACCAGGTCAAACCAGGAACGCGAGCGCAAGAGCCTGCCCCAATACATCATGCCCACCGAGCCGGGAAGATCCATCGCCTGCTGCCATGTTCCCTCAAACGGAAACAGAGTCGGGCCGTTGTAGTGCCAGAGGGGGTTGTTGCCAAACACGTGACCGAAACCGCCACAGAGCACTGACCAGTATGCCTGACTTCGAATCTGCACTTCAGACGAGTTGTGTTCGCCTTCATAGCAAGATTCGATCAAGAAGGTGGGCAAAACGGGCTGAGTGTTGTAGTCAGCCATAAGGCGCTGAGCCATAAGGCGGTGATGGACGGCGCCACAGTTATAGCTGGCGTTGACGTCGAGCCATCCACCGCTTGCGAATTGCTCAGGCGTGGAGGGCTCGTTATTGCCATGCGCAGTGAAAAGGTGACGCCGGTCAAATTCACGAATTCCCAGAGCAATCAGGTCAATCTTTTCCTGGACGGCCCTAGGATCGCGGTCCCCACCCATGACCCAAATGATGTTGTCAAAACCCTTGTACCGTTTCCCCAGGTACCGACCATACTCAAGACACTTTTCGGGCTCCAGTTTGACTAATTCTTCGATCCATCCCTCATCAGTGCCTTTGGCTCCCAAATAAATGGGGAAGAGCAGCACCTGGATGCCGTTCTCAGCGGCCTTCCTGATTACCCAATCCGCATGGGCAAAGTATTTCTCATTCGGCGTGGTGAAGTCGCCGGGTGTCATAAAGGGAGCCTCGCCGTCCAGGTTCATGGGTGGATGCGGGCTGAACTTGTGCTCGATGAGGTTCACCATCACGGTGTTGAAGCCCTTTTGCCGCCGGTTGCTGAAATACTGTTCGACTTCCGAATCGTTCGCTGCCACGATCAGGGACCATGCTGCGTCGCCCTGCATGAGGAAAGGCACGTCCTTTTGGTCGACTAAGTATCTCTTGTTCGCCGAGGTCTTCAAGGGATACGCAGGCTCGGCAGAACTGACAACAGACGAAATCAAGAGACAAAGGGCAAGGACTACGAACTTTGCCCGGGTCCCGTTGTATCGGGTATCGAACATCCTCTGCCTATGCATGCTTTTCCTCCGAATTGTGTAATCAAACCATTGTCCGGCGCAAACCCCCATGCCTATCGAAGCTGCAAAAACTGCCTAAGCCGCTCCGTTGGGCCCTCTGGACTTATTACTCTAAGAGGGGCTTTGCTCGGCCCTAGCAGTGTCAATACCTTCGCATGCCACCGCAGGGCTCCAATGCACTCGGTTCCAATCGCCCGACGATCTCACAGCTCTCTTTACTCTGAACCGTGGATTCCTCTGAGGACTGCATCACAGCCAAGGATTGCAGTTGGGGAGATCAGATGGCTAGTCTGATCTCTATCATCCACTTGCCACTATCCATTGGCGCTGCCGAAGTGAGCAGCACACGATAGATACTCTCTCCCCAGGTTTCACGCAGTCCTTGATCTGCTAATGCAATCTTCTCGAAGTGGGCTCCGGTCAGCGATGGATCGTATCTCAGAGAAACATCGCGAACCGACTTGTCCGACGAACTCAAGATAATGGTCCCATTCGGCCCTAGTGCCGGCACACGTGGAGTCATGAAGGAGAGTTCGACTGGAACCTTCTTCTGCAATTGAAAGTCCTCCGCTAGTCGAATACAGTCGGCCTTCCGATCCAGCGCAATATTGCGAAGCCAGCGCACGATCCCCGCTTCTTCTGGATATGCTGTGGCCAGATTCATCGAAAGACCGGCATGAGCGTCGTCGTTGAAATAATGAAGGTCGCTGGCGCGATAAGCTGCCTTTGCCGCGGATTGCATTACGCCGCCCACGGTCGGCAGGTTGTGGTACGCCGACTGCATCGTCCAGATCGTATAGCGTTCGGCGCTGAACGTCTTGGCCGTGTAATCCTCCACTCCAACATCGATGATGACCGGCGTTCCATCATGAAAAACGATGAAGCTGCCGGAGTCGTTATGGCCGTGGCTACGGAGATTCGGCGCCGCCTGCACGGCCAGATAGAAACCGACACTCGTCCCTGCCTTCGTTCTTGTCGTCATCAGGCCGAGCGCCTGATACCACGAATCGCGCTCCAGTGCGTCCGCTTTCTCCGCGTGCCGTACTTTTGCAGCGCTAAGAATGTTTGGTGTCACTCTCACGAGACTGTCTTCTTCACCCGAACTCGCGGCAACCGTCGACGGCATGTAGAAGGCGCCGAACGCCTGGAGCACCTTGTCCCCAACTCCAGTTCCAATGCGGTAGGAGAGTTCCGGAGAAGGACCCTCCTTCACGCCTGCATCGCCATAATTGACGAAGTAATCCTTCGCGATATGAATGTCGGCAATATAGTGCTCCATCTTTCGAATGAATGGATTCGCCAGCACATTCACCACTCCGCCCGTAGCCGACGTCAATACGTTACAGCAATCGAAGTAGCACGCTGCGGATGCCCCCCAATAGCCCGGCCCCTCTTCGCAGGCTCCATCGGTGGAGTAATCCGAGAGATATTGGTCGAGGCTCTTACATATCTTCACCAGTGCACTTATGCGCCGCCCGGGATCCTGTTCGAGCAACAGATTCGTTACGATCAAGTTTGAGTTGATCCACGGATTCCAGTTGTTCAGACGGTGCCCCGTCCCCTCATTCCCTTTCCACATCCACCAGAAGTCGTCGCGCAAAAATGCGGGATCAAGAATCCGGCGCTTCGCCTCTCGCTGTATGCGGTGAGTAATCAGTGGTGATACCTGATCCAGGCGCGAACCCACAAGGTAGTGGACCAGGGAGAGGTTTGCCGCAGTTTCCGCACCGAACAAGTCCACCACCGGCTCCTCGGATTCGGGCAGCCCGGGGCCGGCTTTCTGTAGGGAGAGATGAGCTGGAACCCCCCAGAATGTTTCTTCACAGATGAGCCAGACACCATTTGTAATCTCATCAAGAAAGCGGCCTTTTCCTTCCATGCACTCGGCGAGCGTCAGGTCAGCGAGCCGTTGCCGCCTGGTAAAGTACCGGTCTTCGTAATGCGATCGATTTCCGTTCCGTTTGAAGTCCAGGAAGATCGTGGCTGGAAGCGAGGCCCACTCCGTCCCCAGCACCGCTTCGGCGCGCCGGACAATTGCGTCACCGATATCTTTTGGAATACCTTGCCACGCCTCACGCTCGTCCACTTTCGGATAGGGGCGCCATGCCGACGCAGAAGCTAGCGACTGTGACAACAAGGCCGGCGTGAACGTCGAACTGAGAAAGTTCTCAGGCTTAGGCGGACTGCTCAGGCCGTCCAGTTTCACAGCATTCCCTTCGCTTTTTTGTTCGTCCGCAAAAGCCAGCGGCAAATGAGGCTCACTGAAAAGCGCCACTGCACCCGCAATCAGTTGCCTGCGATTGATGGATGTCATAAAGTTCCTCCTCCTTTTCACTTGGGCTGCAGCAACGAGCTCTATCAGTTAAACAAGACGAGCCCCGGTCGACGTTCCGGCCGGGGCTGGTTTGCCAGTTGAGAAGCGACGGCTAGAAACTCAACCTCAGCGTGAACTGCAATTGACGAGGCGTGTTGTAGGAGCTGGCGACAGTGCCCCTGCCAGCGACTTGCTCTACGCCGTCGGTCCCATTCGGGTTATTAAATCCCTGAACGTTCAAAGCGTTGAAGGCATCGACGTTGAATCTCAAGTTTGACTTCTCAGTGATTGGGAAGACCTTGAAGATGGAAAGATCGACTGTCCAATTCATTGGCCCGTTGAGGAAGGTCTTCGAGTAGGGATTTGCTGCTACCGGGCCGGGAGAATATCCAACCTTGACTACGGATCCATTGCTCAAAGTGACATTCACGTTGTTGGCCCCGTAGTTAGCGGTGCCGGGAGTCGCGTCGATTGGGCTTGAATATGGCGCCCAGTTGGATGGAAGACCGGTGACTCCCGACGAGCTGTCAAGGGCGGAGTAAAAGTAGGCCACTGGGGCGGAGTAAAAGGGAGCCAGTAGAGGATCGGGAAGGTGTATTTCGGGGGAGGAGAGGCGCTGGAGCGTAGCGGAAGCGCCTCTCCTTCCCCGAGGCGCGTTTGGGAGGGGCTTGTCAGGCTCGTTTGCGTCGGCTCTGCTTGAGCCGGTAGGAGTCGGCGTTCATCTCCAGGATGTGGACGTGGTGGGTGATGCGGTCCAGCAGGGCGCCGGTGAGCCGCTCAGAGCCGAAGATCTCGGTCCATTCATCGAAGGGCAGGTTGCTTGTGATGAGTGTCGAGGTGCGCTCGTAACGCTGGCTGAAGGTCTCGAAGAGCAACTCGGCGCCGGTCTTCGACAGCGGCACATAGCCGAGTTCGTCAACGATCAGCAGTTCGTAGGAGGCGATCTGCTTCTGGAAGCGAAGCAGGCGCTTCTCGTCGCGGGCCTCGATCAGTTCGCCGACCAGCGCGGCGGCGGTGATGAAGCGAACGCGATGCCCGCGCTGACATGCAGCCAGGCCCAGCGCCAGGGCGATGTGCGACTTGCCGGTCCCGCTGTTGCCGAGCAGCAGGATGTTCTCCTTGCGGGCCAGATACTCGCAACGGGCCAGCTCCAGCACCAGGGTCTTGTTCAGCACGGGGATGGCGAGGAAGTCGAAGCTGTCGAGGCTCTTCACAACTGGGAACTTGGCCTGACGGATGCGGCGCTCGGTGGCACGGCGGTCGCGATCGAGCAGTTCCAGTTCAGTCAGCCGCAGCAGATAGTGCGGGAAGTCGGCCTTCTCAACCGCGCAGGTGCGGGCCAGCTTGTCGTACTCGCGCAGCATGGTGGGCAACCGCAGAGCCTTCAGGTGGTGTTCGAGTAGAACCTGCGGGGTGTCGGTAGTGGTTGCGCTCATAGCGTTGCCTCCAGTGTGGGAGGATCGGCCGCGGGCATCGACAGTAGGCTCATGTAGTCAACAGCACGCGTAGTGCGCACTACGGCCAGCGGCAGGTGCGGCCAGTTGGCCATGTCCAGCCGCGGCGGCCTGCGTTCGATGCGACAGAGCACCAGGTGCCGGACGGCGTCGAAGCTGATCGCGTTCAGCGCGAGCGCCTGCTCGACGGCGGCCGTGACATCCGCGAACGCGAAATGCTCGATCAGCCGCAGCACCTGGATATACTCCCGGCCGGCGTGCTTGCGCAGCCGTGCCTCCAGCAACCGGCGCAGTTGAGCAAAGCACTCGGGCAACTGCCATCCCGCCAGCGGCGCGGCTTGGTCCAGACGCCCGGCTCTTGTGTTCAAGCAGCGCCAGGTAGTGCAGCGGATCGTAGACGGCGGCTTCACGTTCGTAGCTGCGCTTGTGTTCGGCGATGACTTCGCTCCCCGCTACGATCACGATGCGGTGGACGTAGGCCTTGACCAGCACCTGGCGATGGCCGTACTGGGTCGGAACCGAGTAATCGTTGGTGCGGTAGCGGACCAGCGAGATGGAGCTGACGCGCGCGGTTACCTTATCGCAGGCCTCGAAGCGAGCCGCCGGCAGCGGCAACAACGCTGCACGGTCGCGCTCGAAACGTTCGCCGATGGTCTCCCTATGGCCGCGCAGCCGCTGCGCTCGGCGCGCCATAGCGTCGCGAATAAACTGCTCGTTGAGCGCCTCCCAGCTTGCCGCGCGGGGAATCGGCACCATGAAGTTGCGCCGCGTATACCCGACCAGGTTCTCCACCTTCCCCTTGTCGTTGCCCTTGGCCGGTCGGCCGAACTTCACCGCGAACAGGTAGTGGCTCAGTAACTCGGAGAAGGCCCGTGTCTTCTTCCGCTCGCCGTCAGCCAAGAATGCGCGCCACCGCCAACGTCGTGTTGTCGTAGAGAATCCGCGTCGGCACGCCACCGAAGTACTCGAAAGCGCGGACATGAGCTTCGAGAAAGGCCTCAGTCGTCTCGGCCGGAAAGGCCTGCACAAAGCAGTCATCCGAATGCGGCAGGTCGAAGACCATGAAGTGCGCCTTCTGCTCCACGCCGGCAATCACCACTTGGGCTTCACCGAAGTCCGCTTGTGCCTCACCTGGCGCGTGGGTCAAAGGTACAAACATCTCCTGACCACCGATCTTCGACGAGCGCACGTAGTCCTTCACGATCGTGTAGCCGCCTGTATAGTTATGCTCGGCTCGAAGCCGCTCGAAGATCCGCTTGGCCGTGTGGCGTTGCTTGCGTGAGCGCTGCTTGTCGTCTTCGAGAATCG
>CAWETV010000012.1:0-35362 GCA_963812095.1 uncultured Acidobacteriota bacterium
GATGCCTGGGGTGGATCAAGATGCCGGGAGAAGTTCCTCGGCCCCAGCCAGGGCCATCCGAGAGATGTGCCGCGAGATCTTCGGTCCAGAACCGGGATGGCCGCTGGCTCACTCCGCTCGGAGGACGAGAGCCGTGGGCGTCCGGGCCGCCATCTGTCCCGGGACGGCGGCCACCAAGTTGGCCAAGACGAGTGCCCCGAGCGCCACGAGGACGACCTCCAGTACCGGCACCGTCGGCAGCGGGACGGCGTAGATGTCGCGGGCGAACAAGTCCCAGAGCCATCGCCCGAGGGCGATCCCGATCGGCACGCCCACGATGATCCCGACGAAGGCGGCGACCGACGCCTGCCAGGCAACTGCGGCGGCGAGCTGGCGTCTGTAAAGCCGAACGTCTTCAAGAGCGCAAGGTCGCGCCGTCGTCGTCGAACCGAAGCGGCCGAGGGTGAGGCCGAGGGCGACGGTTGCGCCTGCTGCGAGGCCCGCGGCCAAAATCCCAGGGCTGGCACCGGCTGACTGGTAGTTCACGATCTCGGCTGGCCGTTGCACCCAGAGCACGACGAAGCTGTCTGCCCGAAGCGGCGGTTTGGATCGGTCGCCATGACCTTGTCAGCCGCCTCGACGATGCGTCGCGAGTGAAGCTTGGCCTGCAGAGGGCGTGACACCATCCTTGGGCCGTACGACGTCCATGGACGGGCCATCCAGATTGGGATCGGGCTTGGTGAGGCCTGCTTGAATGCTGCGGGCACGAGGCCTGGGAAAAAGGGCCCCGGTTCCCATCGAGGGGTGAAGATGACCCTCACGCCGATCGCCGGCATGGTGGCCGTGCCGACGATGAGAAGCGGGTCGGGGGGATGTAGACCGGTGCATCCTTGGTGCCCGTAGCTGAGCACAGACGGTGTGGCCGATCTTCTTGTGAAGTGCGGCGAGGGTTGCCGAACCGAGGACGACCTGATTGTTCTCGTCCACCGCGTGGCCCGAGAGGATGGGCGGACCGAGGGCGGCGTGGGCCGGGGTCGAGCAGGGCAGGAACGGTCAGGCCGTCAATCAGCACATCTCCGAACGTGTACCCGGTCCACGCGGCGACGTCTGGGTCGTGGCTCAGAAGATGGCCGACCACCGGGGTAGGACGCTAGTCGCCGGGGGTTGATGGCGTAGCTCCAATTCCACCCGTAGAGAGCGGGATGGGACTCGAGGGTAGCGAGGCCACTCCCGAAGGTCAGTGTCGCCACCACAACCGTCACCGCCAACACGGCCCCAACAGCGCCGAGCGAACGGGCACGGCGGACCGGCCATGTCCCGCCTCGAGAGAGAAGCGGAGCCCCGCGATGGCGGGGGCGGGAAGCCCGTACCTCGTGGCCGCCTTGACCAGGGCCGATCCCCGTGCGGGCTCGGATCCTTCGTCCGTTGCGTCGAGCGCTGCCGCGGTAGGCGAGGACGACGGTGAGAGCGCCGAGGCCGAGGACCAAGACCGCGAATCCCAACCCGAGCACCGTCCAATCGAAGGCGAAACCCGGTGTGGGGTCGACCTGGCGCGCTGGACCGGTCTTCGGCCTTGGTTTCTGACCCAAACCAAGTCATACCAGAGACTTCTCAACGGCACGGGTGGCGGTGTCTGGTGTTCACGCCAGCCCAAGATGAATCCGCGAATGAAGATGACCAGCACCGGCACCAAGATCACGCCAACGAAAATGAAGATCGCTGTTGCCAAATCACGGCTCCAGTATGGTTCGTAGATCAACCGATGCTCCCTCCAGCCGTAGGGGCGGCGGAAGAAGTAAGGCAGCGTATCGCAACCGGCCCTCCCCGCATGGTGGGAAACCCTGTCCCCGGGGTGCCCCTGCTGGCTAGCCCAGTGGTGTTGCACTCGTGATGGTTCGGCACTGCTGGACAAGCCAGCAGTGGCACCCGGCGATTGCGCACCACCACCCACCACCCGTCACCCGCCTGGCTTTCCCGCGATTGCGCGGCCGAGGCCCTTTTTCTATCACTTCTTCCCGCAAAGCTTCCGATATGTAGTGACGAATCTTGGGACCTAGTTCGGACCGTCTAGCAGGACGTGTAAAATCCGCAACTCCGCGGTATTTTCCTTGTGTCGCTGCTTGTTCTGGGAGCGTTTCGCCCAGCTTCGCCCAACCGACCATTCGCTGGGAGAGTTCGCTGGACCGCCAAACGCCTTGCCGCCCGAACCAACCGCCTGGTGATGCTGGAATTCAGTGCCCCCTGGTGCCAGGCCTGCCGGCGGATGGAAAGCGAAGTTTTCAGCTTGCAGCCGTCGCCGCCGCGGTGAATGCCAATTACGTGCCGGTGAAGATTAACGTGGAGTACTTGCCCAACCTGGCCGCAGTATGGCGTTTCCCTGTTGCCGACGACCCTGGTGATTTTGCCGACGCCACGGGGGGAACTGGTCGATGTGCTGCGGGGCCGGCAGGAGCCGAGCAGTACGTGGGTTGGTGAATCGCGTGGCGGCCAGCCAGCGGCGTGGCGGGGCGATGTATGCCCAGATTCCCGGCGGGGCCAGCCCGGCTCCGGCCGCACCCTCGGCTGCGCCGTCCATCCGGCCGGTGATCGAGACCGACATCGCGTCAGGCCGCTCGCAAGTCGTGGCGGCCTATGCGCCTGCCCCCCGCCGATGATGCCCCCGGCCCCCAGCAACGATCAGGCCCTGCCGGTGACCAACGCGCCGGAATCGGTGCCGCCGCTGGGTCTCGACGGTTACTGCCCCGTGCAGTTGACGGAAAAGTCGCAATGGACGCCGGGCAATCCCGCGTGGGCGCACATCCATCGCGGACGGACGTATTTGTTCGCCGGGGCCGAACAGCAGCAGCGGTTCCTGGCGGCCCCCGACCGTTATGCCCCGGTCTATTCAGGCGACGACATCGTGTTGGCCATCGAACAAGGCCGCATCCAGCCCGGCACCCGCGAGCACGGCCTGTTCTTCCACGGCCACATTATCTGTTCCACACCGAAGACAGCTTGGAGAAGTTCTCGAAGAACCCCGGCTTCTACATGGAACATCTGCGGCAGTCGGCCCAAACCAACGCCGACTGGCCGCAAGCCCTGGCCTGAACAGCCGGTGAAAACGGCGCCGTTCTTTTGCCTACGACATCTTAATATTACTGCGTAAGGTCCAGGGGACAGGCACCGTCGCCGTCCGCCGCTTTCGATGGGTTACCTGCGTCAAGGCGACGGAGCCAGGCCCCTTTGCTGCCCAAACATTGCGCAGTGATATTAGGCATTGCGGAACAATGTGCCCTGTGCCTGCTGCATTTGTCAGTCGGCCATCACGCAGCGGCCCTTGGCCCAGGCGCGGAGCTGCTCGACGTGCTCGCGCATGACGACCGAGAGCGGCTGCGTGGCCTGCATGGCCGCCAGGATGTGCTCGGTGGTGCACTCGGCCTTCTCGGCAAACGCCGCGTACAGGCCGGAAACCACCGCCTGCTCGATCTCCGCGCCGGTGAAGCCCTCGGAGGCGGCCACCAGCCGCGGCATGTCGAAGCTGGCCTTGTCGCGGCGCCGCTTCCGCAGGTGGATCGCAGAAGATCGCCTCGCGCTCCTCCGGCCCGGGCAGATCGACGAAGAAAATCTCGTCGAAGCGCCCCTTGCGCATCAGTTCCGGCGGCAGCTGGGCGATGTTGTTGGCCGTGGCGATCAGGAAGATCGGGTGGCGGTGGTCCTGCATCCAGGAGAGCAGCGTGCCGAACATCCGCTGCGAGAGGCCGCCGTCGGCCGAGTCGCTGCTGGCCGAGGCGAAGGCCTTCTCGATCTCGTCGATCCACAGCACGACCGGGGCCATCGACTCGGCCTGGTGCAGGGCCTCGCGGAGCCGGGCCTCGCTCTCGCCGATGAACTTCTGGTAGAGCACGCCGGGGTCCATCCGCACCAGCGGCATCCGCCAGGCCGAGGCCACCACCTTGGCGCAGAGGCTCTTGCCGCAGCCCTGCACGCCCAGCAGCAGGATGCCCCGCGGCGGATCGAGGCCGAACTCGCGGGCCCTGCGCCGAGAAGCCGCCGTGCCGCAGGTTGAGCCACCGCTTCAGGTTGCTTCAGCCCGCCGATCTCGTCCGGCGAAACGTCGGCGGCGATCGACTCCAGGCAGCCGGTCGTGCCCAGCCGGTTGCGCTTGGCGTCGACGATCCGCGGCAGGTCGGCGCCGTCCAGCACGTTGTCGTCGTGGATGGCGCCGGAGACCACGCGGGCGGCCTCCTCGGTGGTCAGCCCGCGCAGCGTCTGCACCAGCAGTTCCAACTCGCGCTTGGTGAGCTTGCGATTCGACCTGGCCGGAGGCTCCGCCGCTGCACGTCCTGGAACGTCTTGCGGACCAGTTCCGTCAGCTCCTCTTCGTCGGGCCAGCCGACGTCGAAGGGGACGGTCAGCCGGCGGACCTCCGGCGGCAGGCCGCCGGCATCGACCAGCATCAGCGTCCAGAGCCGCGAGTCGGGCGAGAAATACAGGTCGCGGAGCGAGCGGACCACCTGCGGGTCCTTGCAGTGCGGGCCGAGGTCCTTGAACAAGTAGACCGTGCCGGATACGCCGACTGCCTTGACGTGCTGCAGCGCCGCGGCCACCTTGCCCGGCTCGACCAGCGTCTGCGCCGCCGGCCGGCGGCGTCGGTCACCAGCCCCTCGGTCACCGACCACTGGCACAAGCGGCAGTCTCCATTTCCTGGGCCACCTCGCGGACCATGCGGCACGGCCCGCGGTTCGTCGGGCGTCTCCATCGAGATGATCGGATTGCCGGCCTGGATGAGCAGTCTGCAGGGGAATGGATTTCATGGCGGGATTCCGGTGCCGCCACCTATGATGCCGGCGCGGGGGAGGCCCGTCAAGGGCCCGGGGACGCAAGGAACGTATCCGGCACACTCCGTGTGCCGTTGCCAGCGGTACACGGAGTGTGCCGGATACAATGATAAGCCGGCTACGCCGTTTTTCCGCTTTCGTGCATCACCTTGTCGAGGATGCCGTTGACGAACTGGGCCGACTGGGCGCCGCCGAACCGCTTGGCCAACTCCATGGCCTCGTCGATGGCCACGCTGGCGGGCGTGTCGGTGTACAGGATTTCATAGGCCGCCAGGCGCAGCAGGTTGCGATCGGTGGCCGCCATGCGTTGATGCTCCAGTTAGCGGCGGCCCTGCCGATCAGCGCGTCCAATTCGCGGGCGTGCTGCCGCACGCCGGTGACCAGTCCGCGGCCCAGGCCCGCCAAGGTCGTCGGCCCGCGAGCACGCTCTCGGCGCGAGCGGCGCATCGCCGGCCGGCACGGGTCGCTCGCGGGTTCTGACCGTCCTGTTCCAGGAGCTGGAACGGGACTCGCGTCACCGCTCCGGCGGCCATGCGGATTGAGGTCGTTCGGTTCAGGATTTCGGTAAGGACGAGTTTCACGGGACATCGAAAACTGGTTCGTGAACACTGAAAACTGGACACTGAAACCCTACTGCGGCAGTTTCGCCAACAGATCGACCATTTCCAAGGCCGCCTCGGCACAATCGACGCCCTTGTTGCCCGATGCGGCCGCGGCCTCGTCCTTGCCGGTGGTGGCCGTCTGGCCGCCGCTGCGGGCGATCGCTTGTTCCAGCGTGTTGCAGGTCAGGATGCCGAAGAGCACGGGCAGGCGATAGTGCACGCCGAGCTCGCCAGGGCCATGCTCACCGCGCGGTTGATGTGCTGGTCGTGCGTGGTCTCGCCGCGGATGACCGCCCCCAGGCAAATCATCGCCGCGTAGCGGCTCGGCGGCCGCCAGGCGTGCGGCCGCGGTGGGGATCTCGAAGGCCCCGGGCACCCAGGCCACGTCGATGCGCTCCTCGGGCACGCCGCGGGCCGCGAGCGTCTGCACCGCGCCCTCCAGCAGCCGCGCGGTGATCGTGCTGGTTGAACCGCGACACGACGATCGGCAAAACGCCCTCCGCCGCCGCCGGTTCTCCTTCGTAGATACGTGCGACCATCCATACCTTCGTATTCATGCTCATGAGGAACTCGGCGTTGCTCTTGGTCTTTGCCAGCCGGGTGACGAGCAGTTCCATGGCCTCCGGCGGGTTCATGTCGTTCAGCACGCGGCGGAGGATGCAGATCCGCCGATATTCCTCGGGGTCCAGCAGCATCTCTTCCTTGCGCGTGCCGCTGCGGTTGATGTCGATGGCCGGCCAAATGCGGCGGTCGACCAGCTTGCGGTCCAGCACGATTTCCTGGTTGCCGGTGCCTTTGAACTCCTCGAAAATCACCTCGTCCATGCGGCTGCCGGTGTCGACCAGGGCGGTGCCGATGATCGTCAGCGAGCCGCCTTCCTCGACCTTGCGGGCCGAGCCGAAGAAGCGCTTGGGCCGCTGCAAGGCGTTGGCGTCGACGCCGCCGGAGAGGATCTTGCCCGAGCTGGGGCACTCGGAGTTCCACGCCCGCGCCAGCCGCGTGATCGAATCGAGGAAGATCAGCACGTCGTGGCCGTATTCGACCATCCGCTTGGCCTTCTCCAGCACCATTTCCGAGACCTGGATGTGCCGGGCGGCCGGCTCGTCGAACGTGGAACTGATCACCTCGCAGTTCGGGCCCTTCACCTGCCGCTCCATGTCGGTCACTTCTTCCGGCCGCTCGTCGATCAGCAGCATGAAGACGTACAGGTCGGGATAATTCGTCAAGCGCGGCCTTGGCCATCTTCTGCATGAGGATCGTCTTGCCGGCCCGCGGCGGGCTGACGATCAGCCCCCGCTGGCCGAAGCCGATGGGCACGATCAGGTCGACCACCCGCATGTCGGCTTCCTCGGCCGTGGTCTCCATGCGGATCCGCTCGTCGGGGTGCAGCGGCGTCAGATCGTCGAAGAGCACCTGCGAGGCCAACAGGTTCGGGTCCTCGTAGTTGATCGCCTCGACGCGCAACAGGGCGAAGTACCGCTCGTTCTCCTTGGGCGGACGGATCTGGCCGGAGACCGTGGCCCCGGTCTTCAGGCCGAAGCGGCGGATCTGGCTGGGCGACACGTAGATGTCGTCCGGGCAGGAAAGATAGTGATAGTCGGGGCTGCGGAGGAAGCCGAAGCCGTCGGGCAGCACCTCCAGCGTGCCTTCGCCGTACATCAGGCCGTTGAGCTTCACCCGCTCCTTGAGGATGCGGAAGATGAGGTCCTGCCGCTTGATGCCGGCATAGTCGGTGAGGTTCTCCTTGCGGCGCCTCCTCGATGAGCTCCTGCCATCGACATCCGCTGCAACTCGGCGATGTGCGTATCGCCCGACTGCTTGATCTGTTCGTAACGGGCGTGGATTTCGTCGCGGCTGGCGGCGGCGGCGCTCGGAGGCGATTTCCTCGGCCAGCGAGAGGGGATCGTCCTGGTCGTCCAAGTAGTGTCGTCGGCGCCGGGGGCGGCGGCGGGGGCTGGGGACGGGGCCGCCGGAAATCGCCGAACGGCGGCCTCCGTGGTCCTCGGAAGATGGCATGGGGGAGACTCCTGATAGAATCAGTGGCCGGCACGCGGAGGTGCCGGCGAGAGGCTCTGGAAACGGTGGGATTGGTTTTTTCCAAAGTGACTGTCGCGGCCGCTCATGGGGCCGATCGGCGGAAACGTCGGGGATGTGTCAACCGACAAGGGACTGCCAAAAATGCTCGATTTGAGCTTGGGCATGTTCCGCGAGAACCGGAGTTGTCTATAATCACATCGGCCCGGCCGCGCTTCAAGTCCAGGGATTCCTGGGCGCCCTCGCGAGCGGCAAAGTCGCTTTCGCTCCACCCGCGGGCCAGGGCCCGGGCCAGCCGCACGTTCCGCGGCGCGTCGACAAACACGAAACTTCGCATAGTGTATCCCAACCGGCCTCAAAAAGCAACGGGGCGTCCACCACGGCCGCCGGCGGCCGGCCGCTGCAGGGCGGCCGCTAGCCGCGCAAGCACGCTGCCGATTTCCGGATGCGTCAATTGTTCCAAGAATGTACGCTCCGCCCGGCCCTGCGGGCGGGGGGCAAACACGATCTCCGCCAGCCGGGCCCGGTCGATATGGCCGTCGGCCCCGAAAACGGCCTGGCCCCAGCGGCGACGGACGGCAACTTCCATGCGGCAGCCGCAGGACCTCGTGCCCCGGCCCGGTCGGCGTCCAGCAAGCCGGCCCCCAACTGCGGCTAACTGCCGGCCACCCAGCTCTTGCCGCTGGCCACCCCTCCTAACATGCCGATAACGTGCATGGCGATGTCTTCAGTTTTCGGTTTTCAGTTTTCAGTGTTCAGTTTTCAGTGTGTGTACCCGATCGTGGTGCGGTCATCTAGCGGTTGTGGACACGAGATCTTCGTGCCCTCAGACTGAACACTGGCACTGAACACTCCCGTCATTGCCGCCAGCTTCTCGGCCAGGCGGCGGAAACCGAACTCCTCGAAGAGCTGCGCGGCGTGGGCCGGAACGGCGCGGCGGCCCGGCCGCCCGGCCTGCCAGTCGATGGCCACCGGCACGTGGGCATCCAGCCGCACCAACTCGCGGCTCAAGAGGGCTTGCTGGCGATACTTGACGAGGTTCTCCCGGCGGGCCGCGCCCGGCACCTCGGCCGCGTGTTCCAGCACGCGTCCAAGGTGGCGTACTTTTCCAAGAGCTGCCGGGCGAACTTGGGACCGATTCCCGGCACGCCCGGCACGTTGTCGCTCGCATCGCCCACCAGGGCCATGAAATCGACAACCTGCTCCGGCCCGATTCCCCACATCCCCGCAGCGCCTCGGCATCGAAGAACTCGTTCTTGCGGATGTTGTAGATCTGCACGCGTTCGCTCAGCAACTGCCGGCAATCCTTATCGGCCGTGACCAGCAAGCACCGGCCGCCGCGCTCGCTGGGTGACGCGGGCCAGCGTGGCCAGGATGTCGTCGGCCTCGAACGACTCCAGGCCCAGCGCGGGAATGCCCAGGGCCTCGACCATGCGGTAGATCAAGGCGAATCTGCGGCACCAGGTCGCCGGGCATCTCCGCCCGCGTGCCCTTGTACGCCTCGTACAGACCCGTGGCGAAAGGTCTTGCCGCGGACATCGAACGCGCAGAACAGGAAATCCGGCCGCTTGTCCTCCACCAGGTAGAGCAGGTCGCGGGTAAAGCCATAGACGGCCGACACCGGCTCGCCGCCGGGACTGGTCATTTCCGGCAGCGCATGGAAGACCTGGTGGATCAAGCGAATGCGCATCGACGACCCACACCGTCTGGCCGGCGAGACTTTCTGGCGGCGGACTCTCGGCCGCCGATCGGCGGGGACCGCCGATGGCATGCGCACCTGTCCGCGAAACCGGGCAGCAACGGGCCTTGCGGCGAAGCGCTTGGGCATCAGCGGGCCTCCGTAGGGTCCCGCTTGCCGCGGACATCGAGGAAAATCCGCGGTACGAAGCTCCGAGTCCGAACCAAGGCCGGGCGAAATACTCAATCTCAAATTTCAGATGTAGGATCTCGAGTTCAAACTGAGATCTCATCTGACAGCGAAACTCAGGCTGAAGTCTCGAATCTGAAAGACCGCCGCCCCGTTTTCGAACTGCGCCCTCACCCCCGATCCCCGTCCGGCGAGACGGGACACTAGCTTCTACTGCCTCGACAATCCCCAGCGGCGGCTGGGTCTTCCACTGTCCGCGGGTGAAATCGGGAACGGCCACGGGAACGCTGCCGCCCTTCACCGAGGCCACGCTCAAGGGGAAAACGCTGCTCCAGGCGGCCGCGTCGTAAACGCTCATGTCCAGCGGCCGGCCGGTTTGCAGACAACGCATCAGATGCCAGTTGAGCACGTAGTCCATGCCGCCGTGCCCGCCCGACTTCGGGCCTGCTCCTTGATCCGCTTCCACAGCGGATGGCCGTACTTGGCGTATACGGCGCGAGGTTCTGGTCCCAGTTTTCCGGCTGGCCGTCGACATGGATCCGCGGCGGATAGTCGCAGAACGAGCCCTTGGTGCCGCAAATGGCATTGATGCGGCTGTACGGCCGCGGCGTGCTCACGTCGTGCTGGACCATGATCGTGCGGCCCAGGGCCGTCTTGATGAGGGTGACGTTCATGTCGCCGCAAACGAACTTTTCGTGGCGGCGCGGATCGGCGGGGCCCAACGTGTCGCGGCGGCGGCTCAAGGAGTGTTCCAGCGAACTCATGGAAACCAGGTACTCGAACTTGTCGCCGCCGTGGATGCCCATGTACTGGGCGACCGGCCCCAGGCCGTGCGTGGGATAGAGGTTGCCGTTGTAGAGCGTGTGGAAGTTCCGCCGCCACTTGCCCTCGCCGTTCTCGTCGTACAGCACCCCGCGCAGGTCGTGCAGATAGGCGGCCTCGCCGTGGGTCAATTCGCCGAACACGCCAGATGCCCTCGCGGCATCGGGCTTCGCACCCTTGCAAGCGGTTCGGCTGGATGAGAAATTGGGCAGTGAAGAACGCAACAATCTGTTGCGCGCGGTGCGTCAACCCACCAAACTGGACGCGTTCGTCCTGGCCGAGACATTGCAAAAAACCGAGCAGGTGCTGGTCGTACAGTGGCTGCAAGAATGGTGTTACGACCTGAGCTCGATGAAGCTGGCGGGCAAGTTGCGTTACCACCCTGGCGAGGAAGCTGCGATCAAAACGCTGGTCGAATCCGTTGCTCCGTTAAACTTGGCTCGCCTGCAAAGACGCCTGCAAACAGCGAAACGCGAGGCGCAGCATACGCTCAATCCAAAATTGTTTTTTGAGTCGCTGCTGCTGGCTTACCGCCAACTGATGCTCGAATAGCCATGCCCTTCGTCGATTCCCATTGCCACATCAACTTTCCTGAGCTTGCCGCTAACATCGGCGATGTTCTGGCAAAGATGCGCCAAAATGAGGTCGTTAATGCGCTGTGTGTATCGGTCAATCTGGCGGATTTTCCGCAAGTGCTGTCACTTGCCGAACAGCATCCGCACATCTATGCGTCGGTCGGGCTGCATCCCGATTATGAAGGCGTGGAAGAGCCCAGTGTAGCGTGTCTGGTCGAATTGGCCCAGAATTCAAGGGTCATCGCCATCGGCGAGACCGGCTTGGATTATTTTCGCCTGAAGGGCGATCTGGAATGGCAGCGAGAACGGTTTCGCACGCATATCCGCGCGGCTCGGGAGGCGCGCAAGCCGCTCATCATCCACACCCGCGAGGCGGCGGCCGATACCCTGCGCATCATGGCTGAAGAGCGCGCTTCCGAAGCAAGCGGCGTGATGCATTGCTTCACCGAAACCTGGGAAGTGGCCGAGGCGGCCCTGGCGATGGGCTTTTACATTTCCTTTTCCGGCATTGTCACCTTCAAGAACGCCGCGCAACTCAAGGAAGTCGCGCAACGTGTGCCGCTGGAGCGCATGCTGATCGAAACCGACGCGCCGTACCTGGCTCCGGTGCCACATCGCGGCAAGCTCAACCAGCCGGCCTATGTAAAGCACGTTGCCGAGGAAATTGCCATACTACGCGGTATCAGCTTGGACGAAGTCGGGCGGCGCACGACAGAAAATTTTGCGCGTTTATTCAAACTGGGAGCGCTTGCCCATTAAATTTGGCGAGCGAAATCATTGACAGGAATTTGAATATCCCTATAATGCGCCACTCGTTTTGCGGGAGTAGCTCAGTTGGTAGAGCGCAACCTTGCCAAGGTTGAGGTCGAGAGTTCGAGACTCTTCTCCCGCTCCAAATTATAGCGACAAGTACAGTATTGTTACTAAAAAAGCCGCCGCAAGCGGCTTTTTTAGGAACTGATGAAGACCTTGACGCATATCTCCGATAAGCCCTTGCGCATTCCGGACTATTGTTCGGTTGGCTACTTGTACAAGAGACCCAACCGGCTCTGGAAAACCTGGCCCTTCTGCAACTCGACGCTCAGGTCACGGAAAGCCTTCCAAAACCTATATCGCCTCAAAGAATTGGCAACTTCCCCAAGACATCACATGTGGCGGCGCAGGTTAGCGCTTTTCTCCAAACTGCTCGAAATGAAAATGACGGATGTCCCACCTTGCAGCCTCTATGGCGACCGCGGCGGAATAGGCGCTCGATACTTCGATATCGTGAATTTGCCATGATTTTGTTTCTTGCGAGCTGTCCTGATGCTCAAGGAGTGCGGGAGTGGCTTCATCCATCGATACGCTGAAGCGATTCAAAGAATCAGAAAGTCCAACACCCTGTGCCTTGACATAGGACTCCTTGCGGGTCCAGGCACGGAAAAATGCGCCGACGCGCTTCTCCTCCGGCAGGGCCCGGAGTGCGTTGCTCTCTTGCTCCGAGAACCAGCGTTGGCCGATGCCCATGTAGTCAATATCCTGTTGGATTGCTTCAATGTCGGTACCGATTTCGCTATTCAGTACGAAGGCGGCGAGCATGAGCTCACCGCTGTGGGAAACGTTGAAGCGCAATCCGGTGTGATCGTTGGCAAGGAACGGTTTGCCTTGGCTGTTATAGGCGAAGCGGAATGTTTCAGGCGCACGGTCAAGATAGCCACCGATCAGGTTGCGCAGGGCGGCGCGGCTGACAATGTAACGGCGCCGGTGAGTTTCAAACCGGTAGCGATCAGCCTTGAACTGTTCGTCGTTTGAGAGCAGAGCCATGAGCGGCTGCCACTGGCCCGCGTTGGGATCGAGTTCTATCTTCCAGATGTGCAGTTCGCCTGCCTGGAGTCGAGGTGGCGCCGCCGCTGTTTGCCAGTGAGGCATAAGTCGTTATTGGTTATTCTGATCTAGAATATGTTGCAGCTTTTCGGCCAATACGTCTACATAAGGGGTTTTGACCAACAGCCCGTGAGTGCCAGGCACCGAGTGGACCACGAGATCACCCTTTGCCACTTTGCTCCAGCCGAGCAAAGGGTCGGTGGCACTCTCTTTCGACTCAGCAGCGACAAACAGATCGATTCTTCCTGCATAGGGCTCGTATATATAGCTCCAGTGGGCCCAGCGGTGGGTCTCACCGATGGTGTACATCTGGCGCAGACGGCGAAGACCTAGCGGATGAAGGATGCGGTGGTAGAGCTGTTCCTGGAGCCCGCGCAGGTTTTTGAGGGTGATAAATTGGTGGAACTGTCTCCAGAATTCGCCCTTGCGTTTGATACCTGGGGCGTAGCAATCGAGCAGCGCGAGGCAAGAGACCTTTTCACCCGCGGCGTGTAGTTGCTGGGCCATCTCGAAGGCGACAATGCCGCCGCTGGAGAAACCGGCGATACGGTAAGGGCCATTTGACTGTCGCTGGCGCATGGCCTCGATGCAGTCGGAGGCGATGTCATGGATATTGTCTCGTGGCGCGTGTTTGCCGTATACGCCACGTGCCTGCAAACCGAAGACCGGCAGTTGTGGCGATAGTGCGCGTGCCAATTCATAGTAGTGGAACAGGTTGCCGCCCATGGTGTGGATGCAATAGAGCGGCGTCATATTTCCGCCGGCCTTGATCTGTACCAGCTCGGGCCAGAGTATGGTTTGCCGTTCGCGCTTCAGAATACCGGCCAGGGTTTCGATGGTGGCAGCCTCGAACCAGAGGGTATCCAGAGGGAGTTTCTTGCCGAAGTGTTTTTCAATCTGATCGAACAGTCTTACTGCTAACAGGGAATGGCCACCCAGTTCGAAGAAATTGTCGCGGACGCCGATGGGTTTCCTATTCAAGACATCTTCCCATATCTTGGCCAGGTGGAATTCCAGTGTGTTGCGCGGTTCCATACCTGCGCCACTAATTGCAGATGAAGGGATAGGCAGGGCCTTGCGGTCCACTTTGCCGTTGGGGGTCAGTGGCACTTTGTCCAGGATGACGAAGGCGGCTGGCACCATGTATTCGGGCAACAATGCTTTCAGGTGGAGGCGCAGTGTCTGTTCATCGATGGTCTGACCCGGTTGGGTGGTGACATACGCCACCAGTCGTTTTTCACCGGGTATGTCTTCACGCAACATAACGACACAATCATTCACGTTATCATGATGGCGCAAGACAGTTTCAATCTCACCCGGCTCGATACGGTAACCGCGCAGCTTTATCTGGAAGTCGATACGACCCAGATATTCGATGTTGCCATCGGACAGATAGCGGACCAAGTCACCCGTTTTGTAGAGTTTTTCACGCGTCGCGAAAGGATTGACGACGAAACGTTCCGCGGTCAGTTCAGAGCGGTTCAGATAGCCCTTGGCAAGACCGGCGCCGCCGGCGTAGAGTTCGCCCGGCACACCTATCGGCACGCACTGCATCTGAGCATCTAGTACGTAGGCCTTGGTGTAGCCGATGGGGCGACCGATGGGGATGGATAGCAGGTTACCCAACGGTCTCGGGATGCGGTAGCAGCAGGTGAAGGTGGTGTTCTCCGTCGGGCCATAGCCATTGATGAACTCTGTGTCGGGTAGCGCCTGCTGTGCGCGGCGGATATGATCCACCGACAACGCTTCGCCGCCCGTGAGCAGCTGTCTGACTCCAGCCAGTGTCTGAGGTGCTTCGTCGATTATCCTGTTGAACAGCGAGGCGGTGAGCCACAGGGTGGTGACGCCGTTGTTCCGGATGACGCGTGCCAGGGAATCGAACTCGGGCAGGCGCTCAGGATAGATCACGCAGCGGCCGCCGTTGAGCAGCGGCCCCCAGATCTCGAAAGTGGAGGCATCGAAGGAGAGGGACGCCAGCAGGAGAAAGGTTTGCCTGGCGCCTAAATCGGCGAAACCTGAATTTTTTACAAGCCGGCTGACGGCGCGATGTGGCACCTCGACCCCTTTGGGTGTGCCGGTGGAGCCAGAGGTGTACATCACATAGAGCAGCCGTTCCGGATCATCAACGATGGCCGGGTTGCTGTCATCGCAGACGTTGATCTCTGATGCGACCTGATCCATGTCGATCACCTGACTATTGCCTGTTTGTGGCATCAGACCATTGTGGGTCAGCACCAGTATCGCCTCGCTGTCTTCAAACATGAAACGCAGCCGCTCTTCGGGATAGCTGGCATCCATCGGCAGGTACGCGCCGCCCGCCTTGATGATGCCGAGCAGGGCGACCACAGCGTCGATGCCGCGGTCCAAACATAAGGCGATGCGGCTTTCGGGTTGGACACCTTGTTGAATCAGATAGTGGGCAAGCCGGTTGGCACGGCGGTTGAGATCGCGGTATGTCACTTCTTGTTCATTCACACTCAGGGCTACGGCGTCCGGCGTTAGTGCCGCCTGACGTTCAAAGATGCTTTGAATACAGAGTTTGGCGTCGAACGTGGCGCGGGTGCTGCTCCACTCCGCCAATTGCATCAATTCTTGCCCAGTCAGCAGCTGAAGCCGAGTGACGGCTTGATCCGGGTTTTCCACGATGGCCGTCAGCAAGGTAACATAATGGCCTGCCATGCGTTCGATCGTGGCATCATCGAACAAATCGCTGGCGTAATTGAAGGTAGCGCGCAGACCGTTGTCCATTTCGCTGACGAACAGGGTTAAGTCGAACTTGGCCCCGTTAATGCCGAGATCGAGGCTCCTGACGCTAAGTTGATCCATATGCGGTAACACTTGGTCATCGTTTTTCAGCGAGAACATTGCTTGAAATATTGGATTGCGGCTCATGTTGCGCAGTGGCGTCAGAGTTTCCACCAGCTTTTCGAACGGCAACTCCTGATGACTAAAAGCGCCTATGGATGTTTCGCGCACTTGGGACAGCAGTTGGCGGAAAGTGAGTTGCGGTGCGAAACGAGTGCGTATCACCAGACTGTTGACGAAAAAGCCGATCAGCGGCTCCAGTTCGGCCTGTGTACGGCCAGCAATGGGAGTACCCACCAGGATGTCGTCCTGACCGCTGTAACGGTGCAGTAGCAACTGATAAGTTGACAGCAGCACCATAAAAAGTGTGGCGTTCTCATGTTGGGCCAATCGTTTTACTGCATCACTCAGCTGCGGCGGCAGGTCGATGCTGTAGCGTTTGCCATTAAAGCTCTGTATCGTCGGCCGCAATTTGTCGGTAGGCAATTCCAGCATCTGCGGCGCGCCTTTCAACTGTTGCTGCCAGTAATTCACTTGTTGTTGCAGACTGTCGGTCTGTTGTTGTTGCCAGAAAGCGTAATCGAGATACTGCACCTGCAATTCCGGCAGAGGTGAAGGTTGGTTGCTGCAAATGGCGTTGTAAAGCGTGCCCAGTTCTCGGTTGAACACGTCCATCGACCAACCGTCTGAGACGATGTGGTGTAGCGTGACGAGTAGCGTGTGTTTCTCGGATGCCAGCCTGAACAATTTGGCGCGTAGCAGCGGGCCTACGGCCAAATCAAAAGGGCGGTCCGTCTCTTCATCGATCAGCCGTTGCAGTTCTCCTTGCTGCGCTTCATGATTGTGCAAGTCCACCAGCGGCAGTTCGAGTACCAATTGTGGCGCGATGTGTTGTTGCGTTTCATCACCATGTGTGGCAAAAGTGGTACGCAATGCCTCGTGGCGTTTGATCACGGCGTTGATTGCATTGCAAAGGGCAACCGTGTTCAAGGGTCCATCCAGCTGCAACAATTGTGGCAGGTTGTAGTCAGCCTTACCAGGATATAGTTGATCGAGAAACCAAAGCCGTTGCTGGGCGAATGATAATGGTGCTTTGGTGCGGTATTGCTGGCGCGGGATAGCAATGAAAGGGTTGGCGCCGATTTGCTCATTCAGGGCAAGTTCCTGCAGCGCCCGCGCCAAGCCAGCGATGCTTGGTGATTCAAAAAGATTGCGCAACGGCAGATGGCTGCCAAAGGCGCGGTTGATGCGGGCGATCACGCGAGTGGCCAGGAGCGAGTGACCGCCTAGTTCGAAGAAATTGTCATGGATCCCGGGGTTATCCAGTCCCATGATCTCGCTCCAGATCGCCGCAATCTTTTTTTCGTAAAATGTATTCGGTGGGGTAAATGCATGGCCCAACTGTGAACGGTCCTTTGTCGGCACGGGCAAGGCCTTGCGGTCGGTTTTACCGCTGGAAGTCAGCGGGAAGGCGTCCAGGCAGACGATAACAACAGGCACCATGTACTCGGGCAGTTTGGACGCGAGAATATGCCTCAGCTCTCCGGTATCGACGCTGGTTCCCGATGGGGTAACGTAGGCGGTAAGACGCCCATCGTGCGGTGCATCTTCACGGATGATGACTACGGCATCCTTCACCGAGGCGTGTTGTCGCAGCAGGGATTCGATCTCGCCCAGTTCGATACGGTAACCGCGCAGCTTAACCTGGAAGTCGATACGACCGAGATATTCGATATTGCCATCGGGAAGGTAACGAGCCAGATCGCCGGTTTTATAGAGGCGCGCATCGGGTGAATTTGCATAGGGGTCTGGAATAAAACTGCTTGCGGTCAGCTCCGGTTTGTTCAGGTAGCCCCGGCCCACCCCAGCACCGCCAAGCCAAAGTTCTCCAGGTATTCCAATCGGCACCGAGTTGCGGTTTCTATCCAGAATATAAGCTTGGACATTGGCAAGCGGGCGGCCAATATTGGGGACATTCGTCTTCGCATCAATCAGGCAGCAGGTGGCGTCGACAGTGCATTCGGTGGGGCCATAGACATTGAAAATATGGCTACGATGATTCGTCGATGCAAGCCGCCATAGTTCGTCGTCAATGGCTTCCCCACCGCAGAGCACGATCGCAGGGCAGTTTTGCGCATCATTGAACAGGCCTTCATCGAACAGCAGGCGCAGTTGCGTTGGGGTGCAGCCCAACACATCAGCGCGCTGCGTTCTCAATGCGGCGACGAAGGCCTGAGTATCATGGATTACTTCTTCCGGAAGCATGACGATACAGTCTCCCCATAATAGACGGGTCCACTGTTGGACGGAGGCATCGAAAGTAATGGCCGTATTTAACGCGACTTTGAGCGGTCGTTTGTCAGAGTTGTCGAACACATGCGTCTGTAGAGCGCAGGCAAGATTGATCACTGAACCGTGTTCGATCATCACACCCTTCGGGATACCTGTTGAACCTGACGTGTAGAGAACGTAAGCCAAATTACCTGGGCTAATCGGCGCGTTTGGATTGCGCTGGTCCGCCGCATCCAGTTCTGATTTCAGTGTGTCGATATTCAATACAGCGACAGTCAATTGTCCGGTGAGTGATTCATGATCACTGCCGGTTGTCAGTAGCAGCTTCGGCACAGCATCATCCAGAATGGTTTGTAATCGTTCCCAAGGGTCTTTTGGATCTAGCGGCAGATAAGCACCGCCCGCCTTGAGAATAGCCAGGATAGAGATCAGCAGTTCCATGGACCGCTCCATCAGGAGCGCGACTGTCTGTTCCATTTCGATGCCTCTTGCAATTAGTAGATGAGCCAGTTGATTGGCGCGGGCATTGAGTTGGCCGTAGCACATTTGTTGATTATGAAATGTCAGCGCCACGGCATCGGGTGTTGCCATTGCCTGTTCCTCAAACAGGGCGTGGATGCATTTATCACTAGGGTATTTCCTGCCGGTGTCATTCCATTCCTTCAGAATTTGATGCTGTTCTGCTTCGGTCAGCAGCGGTAACTTGGCAATACTTTGATCAGGGCTGGCAGTGCATCCTTCCAATAAAGTTTTCAAATGCTCCAGCATGCGATTGATGCGAGATTCGTCGAACAGGGCCGGTTGGTATTTAAGATTCAAATGCAGGCGATCATTATCAAGTACTACCTCGAGGGATAATGCAGAATCGCTCAACGGTTCGGCCAACCGCCATTCCTCGATCTCTAAGCCGTCAAGCCTGAATTCATGCCAGGAAGCCTCATGAATGTTGATCATGATATCGAACAAAGGATTGCGGCGGTCTGGCCTGTCTGGGCGCAGTATCTCGACGAGTTTGTCGAAAGGGAGTGTAGAGTGCCTGTAAGCTTCCAAAGCCATCTTGCGCACTCGGCCAAGCATCTGTCGGAAACTTGGATCACCTGACAAGCCGGTACGCAATGGCAAAGTGTTGATGAATAATCCGATCAAGTCCTTGATTTCATCAACCCCATGGCGTCCTGAAATAGGAGCGCCAATGACAATGTCTGTCTCACTGGTATAGCGGTGCAATAGCACGTTGAAACATGCGAGGAGAGTCATGAAAAGTGTGCAATTTTCCTCTTGCCCCATACGCCTGATTTTTTTTGTTAACTCCGCGGACAGTTGAAGTGAGCACAGTGCCGTGTTCAAGTCGGGTTGTTTTGCGTGGGGGCGGTCGGAAGGAAGTTCCAGGCGAGTGGCGTTTGATAGTTGCTTCTTCCAGTAATCGATCAAGGGGGTGACAGCCACGCCTTGAAGCCAATTGCGCTGCCACTCGGCGTAATCAGCATATTGGATGCGTAGCTTCGGGAGTTCAACGGGAACATTGAGCAGGGTTGAACGATAGAAGGCTTCTAATTCACGGCTGAAAATTCCCCTGGACCAGCCATCAGCAATAATGTGGTGCAACGTTATTATTAACACATGCTCTTGTTGACCCAATTGAAGAAGAACAGCACGTATCAATGGGGGGCGGGCAAGGTCGAAAGAATGGTGTGCCTCGATGCTGGCGATGCGCTTTGCCTCATCCTTTTGCTGATCTGGAGAGAGGTGTTTTAGATCTATCGTCATTACGGTGAAGGGAAAATGTGGGGCAATATCTTGCATCGCTTCACCCTCATGAACAGAGAATGTGGTGCGCAGGATTTCATGGCGCCCGATTATTTTGTTTATCCCAATCTCGAGCGCCGCTTGATCCAGATACCCGCGCAAATGCAATGTTTTGATGATATTGTTGATTGAATGCTCAGGCCCAAGTTGCTCAAGAAACGATAGGCGCTGCTGAGCCAAGGATAGGGGCGAAAATGCCCGGTCCTTCCTTTGGGGAATCGTTGGCGTTTCTGGCTGCGCGTTCTGACTAACTATCCGGGCTAATTCAGATATTGTCGGGTAGCGGAACAGCGCAGTGATCGGCAGATCACAAAGAAATAGGCTGCGAACCTTGCTAATGACCCGTGCGCCGCTGAGCGAGTCCCCTCCTGCACTGAAGAAATTGTCGTGTACGCCAATGAGTTTGTCACCCAACACTTCCTTGAACATTGCCGCCAATAACTCCTCCGTGGTATTGCGCGGCGCAGTGTAGCCATCCTGAAACTGGCCAGCCATTTTGTCGGCTAGTCCGATGCGTTGCACCTTACCGGTTGGGCCTTTGGGTATCTCATTGACGATCAGGATTCTATTGGGAATCTTGAATTCGGCCAGTCGGCCAAAAAGTCCTTGGCGCAGTTCATTTGCGGTCAGGGTTGAATCTTCTTTCAATACAACGGCCGCGGCCACGTCCTCGCCCAGACTGTCGTGATGCAGGGCAAAGGCAACGGCCTGGAGTACGTCTGGGTGATCCAGCAGGGCTTCATCCACTTCCCGTGGCGAGATTTTTTCGCCGCCACGGATGATGATCTCTTTCAGCCGGCCGGTGATGTAGAGATAGCCATCCTCGTCCATCCGGCCCTGATCGCCGGTGCGGAACCAGCCCTGATAAAATGAATTGGCGTTGGCTTGGGGATTGTTTTCGTAGCCGGCAGTAACATTGTCGCCGCGAATGACGATCTCACCCATTTCACCCGCGGCCAGTATTAAACCAGTATCGTCCATGATGGCTACCTCGGGACCGGCAGGGCGGCCCACCGAACCTGCTTTGCGCACAGCGGGCGGCAACGGGTTGCTGGTCATCTGGTGCGCGGCTTCGGTCATGCTATAGGCTTCGATCACCGGCGCATGGAAAACGTCTTGCAGCCGAAGCATCACCAGCGGTGGTAGAGAGGCGGAGGAAGAACGGAGAAAACGCAGGGGCACGGAATGGATGGCTTCCCGGTGTTGCGCCGCCGCCTCCAGGATGGCCATGTGCATGGTCGGTACGGCAGTGTACCAGGTTGGCCGACACTGTCGCAGCCAATCGAAGAAGCGATCGCGATTGAAGCCGGGGCTGCAAATCACCTCTGCGCCAACGGATAATGAGGCCATGATGGCCGCCGTGAGGCCATGGATGTGGAATAGCGGCATGATATTAAGGCAGCGGTCGTCCGCTGTCAGTGCCAGAGTGGCGACGATGTTCTGGGCCGAGGTGCAGATGTTACGCTGGCTGAGTGGGACGATCTTGGGCCGTGAGGTGGTACCCGAAGTATGAAGTACCAGTGCTTCGTCGTTCGGCCCGGCATTGAGTGCGCCCGCGGCAGGAGCCGTTGCCCCGCTGAGTGTGAAGATTCCGGATGCCAAGTCCAGGCAGGGAATTAACTCGATGATCGGGATAGAGAGTTGCGTTGCCACTTGTCGCGCCGGTGAGTCCGTACCAGCCTGAATCAACAGGGCCTTGGCCTTGAGGTCGGCTAGAAAAAACTTGAATTCTGGCTCCTGATAAGCAGGGTTGAGAGGCGCAGCGGTCGCGCCTGCGGCGACTGCCAGAAAGGCGGTGGCCATCTCCGGACCGTTAGGCAGTACGATGGCGACCCGGTCGCCACGGCCGATACCCATGCGGTTCAGGATCGCGAGGTTAGTTTCGATCAAGGCCTGCAGATGTGCATAGCTAAGCGGTGAACGCCCCGGGGCGGAGATGGCAGCCTTGGAGGGGTTGTTTCTTGCTTGGGCGGAGATGATTTGTCGAATCGAGTCAAATTGACTGTTTCGATTAGTTTTGGTCATTATCGCGACTTGTTAATCCTCATAAGCGGAGATTGGGTTCCAGATGCAAAAAGCGTAACATGATGATGCTTAAAAGCAAGGGGTCGGCGTGAACAACTGTGTGGTGCATTTAGATCCGAGAGACTTTCATGGGCCGGTATTCAGTTTCCATGCAATCGTATTAAGTTCCTCTTGTGAGAAGCCGCTCAAATCACTGCCCTTGAAAAGTGCCAACAATCAAACTAGCCAGTCGGCTAGACCGGCGGGCAACGCTGACAATCCGCTAGGTATGACACAACAGGCCGTTGGAGTTATCGGCTGCTAAGGTCGGTGAGGATTGGCAATATACTTTTACCCTGGCAGCATCAATTACTCGTAGATGCGCCACCATATCACTTCCGTGATCGTAAGTCGGGGAATGCATCTTATACTTCGAAACGATTGAGCATATGATTGAAACCTTTCAGAGCCGCTTCGACGCTGGTCTTGTCCTTTCTGGACAGTATTGTAAACAAGAAGGTGCGTCCCCCCAGTTTACCGATGGCAGAGCGGTCATGTGTACCATTGATGGGATCGCCTTCACGATGCCCTGGAATAGGCCGGGCAATCTGCCCGAGCTTGTACGGCACCGATAACCGGCTCTGGATCATCTTTTGCTCTTCAATACTAGGTTTGTTGTAAATTTTTCCATTGCAAAATTTCTCCAAAAAAGTGTTATATTTTATTTTCTGGGGGCCCCGTTCAAAAGCCAAGCCTATTTTATTATTTGTCGAATGCATAAATGATCCCTTGGCGGCCAGGGGTCGCCTATTGATTCCGGTTTTTCCCTGACTGTCGCTTAAAATAACCGATAAGAATGGCTTTGAATCGATGCCAATCTGGCCGATAATTGCTTTGATCAGGAAGAATTTAAATATACGGGGACAGCCATGGCATTGACTCATACGATACTGGTGGTTGGTGGTGCCGGCTACATCGGCTCCCACATGGTTCGGGCGCTTCTGAAATGCGGCTACAGGGTTGTAACGCTGGACAATTTGTCCACAGGTTATCAGGATGCGGTGCTGGGGGGCGAGTTCGTGCGAGGTGACCTTGCCGACCGAGGACAGCTCGAACGACTTTTCTCCGGCCACCGCGTGGATGCGGTCATGCATTTCGCTTCTTTCATCCAAGTGGGCGAATCGGTGCGCGAACCGGCGAAATACTATGCCAACAACGTGACCAATACCCTGAACCTGCTTGACGCCATGCTAAGCCACGGCGTCAACAAGTTCATCTTTTCGTCCAGTGCCGCGGTCTACGGCGAGCCGATTAAGGAAAGGATCGACGAAGGACACCCCAAGCAGCCGCTCAACCCCTACGGCCGCACCAAGTGGATGGTCGAGCAAATACTGCAAGATTACGATCGGGCTTATGCCTTGCGCTCCATCAGCCTGCGCTATTTCAACGCTGCCGGAGCCGACCCCGATGGGCGGTTAGGTGAGCGGCATGAACCTGAAACCCACCTCATTCCGCTAGTACTGCAGGTAGCATCGGGGCGCCGGGAAAACGTGCAAGTCTTCGGTCGCGATTACGATACGCCGGACGGAACCTGCATCCGCGATTACGTGCATGTGGCAGACTTGTGCGAAGCGCACCGCTTGGCATTGGAACGCCTGCTAAACGGCGCCGGCAGCTTCGCCTACAATTTAGGAAACGGCAACGGATTCTCGGTGCAAGAAGTGATCGATACGGCTGCCCGGATCACGGGTAAGCCCATCCCTGTCAAGGATGGCCAGCGACGCGCGGGCGACCCCGCCCGCCTGGTGGCGGATGCGCAAACGGCAAAGCAGTCATTAGGCTGGGTCCCAAGCTATCCGGAACTTGAGACGATCATCCGCCATGCATGGCAGTGGGAACAGGGCATGGTGGGCAAAGGTTAGCTATCAAGGGATGCGCGGTCCAGGCGGCACATACCCTGCGCCCCCCCATGAAAATGGTTGGGGTGAGGAGATACCCACGGTTTATAATGACCGGCAACGCATTACGCATGGAATGCCAAACGTTGAGGCCTCATGACCAATAGTCAACAGCTGGATTTATGATGATTGCAGTATTCAAAAACCTGTACGACTACCGTGAGTTGATGGCGGTTCTCGCGTGGAAAAACGTCACCCTTCGCTATAAGCAAGCCTATATGGGGATCGCGTGGGCCGTGATAAGGCCGCTCATGCTCATGCTGATCTTCACGTTGGTCAAAAGCTTCGTCGGTATCGACAGCGGCAACATTCCTTATCCGCTCATCACGTTCGCTGCGCTTATGCCATGGATTTTTTTTCAGGAATCCGCATCTGATGGAATAAACAGCATTGTCGGCAATTCAAACCTGATCAAGAAGATTTATTTTCCCCGCGAGATATTTCCCCTCACCGCAGTCATCACTAAGCTAGTGGAACTTGGCATCAGCTTTCTCATTCTTGCCGGCCTCATGGTTTGGTATCATTTTATCCCGGGCGTTTATATCTTCTGGGCCCCCTTGATCATCCTCTATACCGTCCTCGCAGCATTGAGCATTGCCTTTGTCGGCGCTGCAATCAACGTTTACTACCGCGATGTGGGAACAGCCTTGCCCGTGCTGCTTTCCCTGCTGATGTACGCCTCGCCGGTAATCTACCCGTTGCAACTGGTGAAGGATAAACTCCTTGTACATCAAGCGGCTGGCGAATGGTCGCATGCCCTTTATAGCCTTTATACCCTCAACCCTCTGGCCGGGATCATCGACGCGTTTCAGAACGTAGTGCTGAGAAATGAGCCACCCGACCTTGAAGCCATGATACCCGGCGTGATTCTGGTCGCGATCCTTCTCCCCCTGAGCTACGCCTTCTTCAAACGGGCGGAATCCTATTTTGCTGACGTTATCTGACCATGCCTATTATCCAAGTCGACCACGTCACAAAGGAATACAAGCTGGGACAGCTCACCAGTTTTAAGCAGTCGGTCATGAACAGGCTCAATCTGCTCGCCGGGCGGTCGGTAGAAGAGCGTCTGCCATTCAAGGCCCTCGATGACATCACTTTCTCAGTCCAGGAGGGCGAGGTTTTGGGCATCATAGGCCACAACGGTGCTGGCAAGAGCACCATCCTCAAGCTACTCGCCAACATTTCAAAGCCCTCGAGCGGCACCATCACTGTCAATGGCAAAGTTGCTCCGCTAATTGAAGTCGGCGCGGGTTTGGTCGGCGACTTCACAGGACGCGAAAACATCTATCTCAACGGCGCCATCCTGGGCATCTCCAAAGCAGAGATAAACCGCAAATTCGACGAAATCGTTGCGTTCGCCGAACTGGAGGAATTCATCGACACACCGATCAAACGATACAGCTCAGGTATGCAAGTGCGGCTGGGATTTTCTATCGCCACCAGTGTCGATGCCGATATCCTGATCGTGGATGAAGTGCTGGCAGTCGGAGATCTGGCCTTTCAGCGCAAGTGCTTTGATCGGATAGATTCCTTGATAAACACCGAAAATAGAACAGTTCTAGTGGTCAGCCATAATTTGCGCCAAATCGAGCGCTTGTGCAAACGAGCGATACTGCTGCGGCATGGAAAGGTAGTAGCAGACGGCCAATCCAATGCCGTATGCAATCAGATGTTTGAAGAGGTGGATTCAAAAATTGCCGCCCAGGTTGCACTGAATTCAGGGAAAACTACGGCACGTGCGCTTTCCGATGGCTCCATCGAGATGATCGATATCGCACTGGTCGATGCCGAGGGCAGAAATACCAAAGCCCTCGAAATGGGAAGTGATGCGACTTTAAAAGTACGATACAAAGTCCACCAGCGCTTGATGGAACCTATATTTGGGATTGGCATACACACAAGTGACTTCATTTACCTTACAACAGAACAGAGCTTTGGGCGGTTGAATGTCGAAGTCATTGAGCCGGGAATTCATGAGTTGAGCTTTAAGATGAAAGCGATACCGCTTCTTCCAGGAGTCTACGCGTTTCGCTTAGGAGTGGCCCGGGGTCAGTCTGGTGGCGCTTCTTTTTATAAGGACAACGCCCTTCATTTCCAGGTAACGGTGAACAACGTGAGCAGGTCGTGGAATACAGCTCCTGATGAAGGGTTCTTTGCACTCAATGCCGAATGGGAACTATCCGATCAGAAAATCGGCATATCTGCTGCTTAACCTGTGTGAAGGTTCTTGGGAAGTTACGCCCCTTTCTATGTGTGCTAACTTGTTAAGAGGATTCATAGACATGGGTATTGTCGTCATTCCAGAATCAGCGAGGCTGAATTCCGCAACGCTTCAGATGTTTTGCGCTCGATTCCCGTACCACGAGTACTGCGCAACTAATCGGCATTTCGCTATGTTATGTAAACAGTGTTTATTGGCAGACTCGGCTTCGGATGGCTCAAGTTTGCGAATTTGCATCGCCTCTTAGAGTTGCTGTAGAGCTCTGCGAATCTAACTTCGCCGCACGTCGCGCGAGAAAAAAGCGCGGTCGAGGCGCCTGTGGAAGTGCCGTTTATTTGGTATGTTGAAACAGCAAGTTAAGGTTTGCAACGAGATCGTGCCCGACTGCTCCAGCGGCATGCTACAAGGCCTTGTCCGGCGTCATCAAGAGCCTGCCCCGATTTCATGCTGATGGTTGGCATGGCTGTAATACCATGATCTATATTGTCTTTTATAAGCACTTCAGGGTCAATCATGGCGAAGATGAAGTTGTGAATGGCGAACGGCGAACGGCACGTCAACCGTCTTGAGCTTTTTCGGAGCTTTGCAAAACGCAGGTTCGCGATATCTGATGGCGTACTCAAGCATCGCTTCTATTGGTATCTGAAAGAAACTGAATATCGCTTTAATCATTGGCGTGATAGTCTTGACTCTTGAATTGCTCAAGTTATCAAGAGTAAGCTCGCTTGAACTTCCTAAGACCGTTGCGGATGAGCGACTAGGAATTTTAAAAAGTGACAACAGGAGATTATGAAATGGCTGTATATGAATATTCTTTTGATATTGCAGGAAGCAGATCAGCCTCAAAAGTTGCACAACTTGTGGGCAAGAATAAAACGATACTGGAAATTGGCTGCGGGCCAGGCTCACAATCGAAGGTGTTCAAGGAGCAACTGGGATGTGATGTTGTAGGCATAGAGATTGATCCGGTTCGCGCCCAGAATGCACGGAAATATTGCAGAGAGGTCCACGTTGCCAATCTGGACGATGATGACATCGGCAACTTTCTGAAAAGCGAAACATTTGATGTCGTGGTTTGCGCAGACGTACTTGAGCACTTGAAAAACCCAGAAGCCCTGCTGCGCAAGCTCAAGGAGTTCCTGCGGCCAGAGGGCTACGTGGTAGCCTCGATTCCTAACGTAACCCACGCATCGATCGTTTACGAGATGATCCACGGACGCTTCGAATATCAAACGGAAGGCTTGCTTGACTCAACGCATATCAGATTGTTCTCTTGCGCCTCTGCTTTAATGCTCATTGAGAATTCAGGGTATTGGGTGGGCGAATTGCAGAAAGTTCGTTCCGCACCTAAGCAGACTGAGTTCAAGACGACACCAATCACTTCTGAGGATAAGCAAATCTTAGCGATTATCAGCTCTCGTAATCCTGATGCAGAAACTTACCAGTTCGTTGTAAAAGCATATGCCATGAACAGTTCAGGCTCGTCCAACGACAACTCTTTTTCAATGCGCGAAGAACTTCGCCAGCTTCAAAATAAGATTGCATCATATGAATCCGAATTGCGTCGACTTAATTCAATAGTTGATTGGTATAGGGCCCCTTTTTTTGTTCGTCTATGGCAAAAGCTTAAATCGTTGAGCCGTTGAGCAGTCTAATCTCAATGCAGCATCATTTTGGATGATAATGGGCATGCATCAATTTACTTAATCAACCATGGCTCCACCCTCTGTTTATATTGTCATCCTCAACTGGAACGGCGCCGATGACACGCTCGAGTGCCTAGATTCGCTCGTCGCGCTGACTTATCCAAACTTCAACGTAGTCGTGGTGGATAACGGCTCGACCGATGATTCGGTATCCAAGCTGCGTGCCTACAGCAGTCGCTATCCCATTGTGCTGCTAGAGACAGGATGCAATCTCGGCTATGCCGGGGGCAATAATGTGGGCACGCGCCACGCGCTGGAGTGTGGTGCGGACTTTGTGCTGGTGCTGAACAACGACACCACGGTGGCACCTGACCTGCTTGAAAAACTGATGGATGCAGCGCGGCGCAATCCGGATGCTGGGGTGTTCAGCGCGCGCATGCTGTACTTCGATAACCCCGAGAAAGTTTGGTTCGATGGCGCACGCTGGAATGCGTCTGCGCTACAAATGGAATGGCCGGGGCAGGGCGCGAGTGAAATCGAACTTGGCACAATCGACCACGACACTGATTACGCCTGTGGTGCAGCGATGTTTTTCCGCGGCGAAGTCGCGCGGCAGATTGGTCTGCTCGATGAGGAGTTTTTTTTGGTATGGGAAGAAGTGGACTGGAGTTTCCGCGCCCGCCGAGCTGGATGGCGTTGCCTGGTCGTTCCAGCCGCTCGGATATGGCACAAGATCGGAGTGTCCTTCGGCAGCGAAATTTCGCCGCTGCGGATGTATTTCAGTATCCGCAATGAACTGTTGTGGTTCAGTCGGCACGCACCGGCGTCCGCACGGCTGCGCCTATGGACAAAAAATCTGCGGCGGCTGATACCCAAATTTCATGTCAGCGCCGATCCAAGTGTCAGCTTAGGGAGGCGCTTCTCGTGGGCCATAAAGGATTATGGCCAAACTTGGTTGGGGCGTGGTTCGCGTCTGGAGTATTTGGCCGCGCGACGCGCGATCTTAGACTATTTGCACCGGCGTTTTGGGGATTGCCCGGACGAGGTGCGCCTGTGGAGTCGGGCATGGGCTGTCCAGCAGCTTGACTTATAAGGATCGGATTGCTTCGGTTGCGTCATGCACTAATACACAATGACGTTATCAGGAGCGTGTATGGTACGGCGATCTGATTTGATAGGAAGCAACTATATACAGGCGATGACAGAATTTAACATCAACACATTCTTTGCCGAGGGTGATCCGCATCTGCACTTGGGTCACGCGCAGCGAGGCTATTCCCAATCCGACGGTGTGCAGAAAGTACAAGACACGTTCGAGGGTGCGGGCTGTATTTTTTTGCGTGTAGGTGTCGCACCGACCCTGCGGTTGCATGGCAACTATGAGCTGCAACGCTGCGCTGCCGGTGGCTGGTTGCTTAACTGCCGGGATTCAGTGAAGCCGAGCTACTGGCTGCCCACCCCGGCAACGCTGCGGCGTTTGACCGCGCAAGGCCACATTCTGGAAGAGCGCACGGCTGAATGGGGGGACTTCGATCTGGGTTCGAGCGGCGTGGAAACTTCCTTCGCAGCCATTGCAGAAGGGTGGACGCTCGATATAGTGATCTGGCGGCTCGACGCCCCCGCACTGATCGACGAACTGCAAACGCTCGCACCGATCGAGACCCAAGGTTATTTTCTGCTCGGCTCGCACACCTGCTACGGTCAGCCCGCGGATCTATACCGCCACCTGATCTACGGCTGCGTATATGAAGACCGCTATGCCTGGCCACACAAGCGGCGCATTTGTTCCGAGAATGATGCCCACTCGTTGCACTTGATCTTCAGCGGCCTGCAACACGCAACAACCAAGCACATCTACGGCCTCTTGAAAATCCAGCTACTTCTGTCGGTGTTGTCACGTCAGAGTGAGGACGGCGGTTTTCGCCACGGCGAGTGGACGGATGGAATGGAATCCCATTACCGCCTACATTGCTCGGCCATGCATCTGATGATGGATGCCCTGATCGAAACCGACGACCCGGTGGTGCGCACTGCGCTTGCACGGGGAATGCACTATATTTCAGATAAGTACGACAATACCGCCATCGGTGCGTGGTTTTATCACGATGAACTGGAATGCAGCATGACCGGAATGCAGCGTGCCCCATTCAAGTGGTGGCCGGGAAGCGCACTTGGCAAGTCTCCGCAGAACATGCTGGTGCTCAATACGCAGCTCGACACGCTGGTGGCGCTGGATCGCTACGGCTCACTTACAGGTGACACGCAATACGCGCCGCTTGTGGAATCGGGTTATCAGGCAGTTTACACCCTGCTAGCGCTGCGACCGATGGAATGGATGTATCGGCTGGTCTTTTCTGCTGTTGACCTGACCTTGTTGCCCACCGAGCAAGCGGCGCGTCTCCCGCTGTGGCAGCGGTTGTGGAAACGCATCGGCTGGCAGGTATTCGTACCGAGATTGCCGCGCCTGAAAACGCGCTACCCGCGTTTGGTCATGCCTGGCGGTTATGTAGATCGCGAGCTGAGTTTGCAAACTTGGGCATATGACTATCTGGCGGTCAACCTTATGGATCTGGTGCGCGCTGCCCGTGGCATGCGCCGCTCCGCCTTGATGCCCTATATTCAAGGCATTCTCGACTGCTGCGTCCGCACGGGTATTGCGCGACGCTGGTTGGAACACAGGGGCCGCGCCTACGCCATAGGCTTTTACGCCGAGGCGCTGTATTTGCAGACCCTGCGTGAAGCGCGCCCTGAACTCGATGCCATGCTCGCTGATGCGCTAATCCTTTGCGTGCGGCAGCGATCGGGCTTGCCGCCATCCTTGCCCGGAGGCAACGCCGAAGCGCTGACGACGAGCTTCGCTGTTCCGCAGCCTGCGCGCGCCGACATCGTCGTGGCAAACCTTTCCTGCGCCGAACGCGCCGCCTGCATGATCGTGAATACGGGGCAACGCGCCATCAAGCTTGAAGACGCGGTGTGCGCGGTGCCTGCCGGCTGGCCTATTCCTGCGACCGAATTATCGCCTGGCGGCTGGGTGCGGGTTGAAGCATGACGCTGCGCATCGGCCTTGTTTCCTCGGAATTTCCGCCCGATCTCGGCGGCGTGGAAACCTATGCCTGGCAACTGGCGAGGGAACTAGGTCGTAGGCAAGATTTGCAGGTAACGATTTATGCCCCTCCAAGATCCGCAACCGTTGCTCCGCCACCCGGCGTTACGATCAAACCCATCCTCACCAGTTGCAGGGGTTTGGATTGGCCCCGCCTCAAGCACGAACCGATCGATGTCTGGCACGCGCTGTCCGCCGCTCACGCCTGGATCGCAGAAGAGGGCCGACCGGTGGTGGTATCGGTGCACGGCAACGATTTTCTCGCCCCCTATCCGCTCACTGCGCGGCCGGCATTCGTGCTGCCAGGTTTGCGTGCGCTGCGCCCGGTGCTCTGGCGGCGCCTGCGCCCACTTTGGCGGCGCGCCACGAAAAGAATGCTGGTGCGCGCTTTGCCGCGTGCCGCGGCAATCATCTCAAATAGCCGCTATACCGCCGAAGTGCTGCTGCAACAGCATCCCGCGTGTGCTGACAAAATGCACATCGCCTGGGTCGGTGTGGATCCAGTATTTTTCGACGTGCTGCGCGCGCCTAAAAGCAACGTGGCACAACTGCTAACGGTGTGCCGCTTGTCCGAAGAGCGCAAGAATGTCGACCTCGTACTGCGTGCATTGGCAACTTTGAAAGACCGCTTTGAATTCGAATACACCATTGCGGGCGAAGGAACTTTGCGCCCGGCGCTGGAACGTCTCACCGACACACTGGGGCTCGGCAGGCGCGTGCACTTTACAGGGTGGGTGAGCGATACCGCATTGCGCGATCTTTACGCCCGTGCCGATCTGTTCGTGCTGGCCGCAGCCATTGTTCCAGAGAGTCATGAAGGATTTGGGATTGTCTATCTTGAAGCCGCAGCCAGCGGTGTGCCCAGCCTGGCTGCACGGCTGGCGGGTGCTGCCGAAGCCATAGCCGAAGGTCGTTCCGGGTTTTTTGTTGAACAGCCTGATGTGGCCTCCATCAGTGACGCGCTCACCCGTTTCCTGTCTGGCGAAATCCACTTGGATGCCCTAGAATGCCGTGACTTTGCAAGGGGCTTTAGCTGGGTGCATGTCGCTGACATTGCCGAAGCAACCTATCGACGAATTTCTACGCGAAACTCACATTCATGAGCGAGACCTTAATCCCCAGCCGCATCAGCGTAATCATGCCTTGCTTCAATGCTGCCGCCTTTGTTGAGGATGCGGTGAATTCGGTGATGAATCAGACCTATGCCGATGTCGAGCTTATTGTCGTGGATGATGGCTCGACTGACGCGAGCGTTCATATTATCGAACGTCTCAGCACACAGTATGCCTCACGCATTTCCTTGCATTTCCAGAATCATATGGGACCTTATCCGGCGCGAAATCTTGGACTGAAACACGCGCACGGCGGACGCGTGTCATTTCTCGATGCCGACGATTACTGGTCACCTGCGGCGCTAGAAAAACTTTCCGCAGCAATGGATGCCAGCCAGGCCGACATCGCCTACTGCGGGTGGCAAAATGTGGGGACAGGGGCGCCAGGAACAAAACCACACATTCCCCCGGATTACGGCCAGATGGATACGGCAGCCGAGTTTTTGCGCTCATGCCCTTGGCCCATACACGCGGCACTGGTGCGCAGGGAAGCCATCGATGCTGTCAAAGGGTTTTCTGAGCGTTGCTTCTCGGCCATGGATTACGATCTATGGCTGCGCCTCTATGCGCACACCCAGAAGCTCACACGAGTGCCTGAGGTTATGGCCTTTTACCGATGGCACGACAAAGGGCAAATTTCCAGTACCAAATGGAAACAGGTTCTGGACGCCCTGCAGGTGCGGCGGGATTTTGTAGCTCATCATCCCGAGCGGGTCGCTCATTTATCGAAGGAAGAAGTATTTGAACTGTCTGATGGCATCCTATTACGAGAGGCTTATGGCGCCTACTGGCGGCGCGACCTGTTTGACGCGCAAAAGCTGTTTCGGTACGCCCTCACCCACGGCTTGTGGAACGTCGCGGATCTGAGATATCTCATTCCTGCGCTGCTACCGGGCGCACTTTTTCAGTGGCTGGTCGGCACGTCTGATCATTTAGTAAAACGCACATGAACAGCGCCCGTATCCCCGTACTCATGTATCACCGCGTTGGCGATGCGCACAACGACTGGGAACGCAAGTATTGCGTTAGCCCACAGCGCTTTGGCAGACACATGCAGATCCTCGCACGGGCAGGTTGGCAGGCGGTAACGCTCGGAGAATTCTTCTCTTGGTTGGATGGCAGCTTGGAATTGCCGGAACAGTCTTTTTTGCTCACTTTTGACGATGGCTTCCTGGGCGTGCATGAACACGCTGCGCCGGTGCTGACTGACCTGGGCTGGCCTGCCACGGTTTTTCTGGTGACCCAATTAATCGGTCAGCGCGATTTGTGGTGTGAAGCACACAACCCGAGCAGCGCCACTTATCCGTTGATGGACGCGTCCCATATTCGTGAGCTGCATGCCCGCGGATTTAGCTTTCAGTCCCACACGCGCAGCCACGCCGACCTTCTGACGCTTGATGAGGGTGCTCTGCATGACCAGCTTGCGGGCGCACGCGACGATCTGCAAACGCTGCTCGGCGAATCGGTCGATTACCTGGCATACCCTTATGGCCGTTATGACGATCGGGTACTTGGCGCAGCACAGGCAGTGGGTTATCGCGCGGCTTTTTCGGTACAGGCTGGCTTTAATCGCCGTGGTATAGACCCTTTTCGCTTGCGCAGGCTGGATGTGTTTGGCACTGACAGTGCCGTTGCATTGCGCAGAAAAATCACTCTTGGCAGCAACGACGGGAGCATTGGCCATAGCCTTCGTTATAATGCGAATCGTTTGTTGGCACGACTTGGTTTGAAAGACCATTAACTCTTACCCTCAACAAAACGATGCCCACGTTCCTGACCGTTGCGCTCTGCACGCATAACCATGCCGACCGACTGGCGCGCACACTTGCCGACCTGGCGCATGTGAAGGCGCCAAGTCAGCCTTGGGAATTCCTTGTCATCGACAACGCCAGCAGCGATGCCACTCCAGAGCTGCTTGCCACAACCGGCTGGCGCCCCGTAGGAGCGGAAGTACGCGTCATACGTGAAGAAAAGCTTGGGCTCTCCAACGCCAGAAATCGCGCGGTGCTTGAAGCGAATGGGGACTATCTGCTATTCATGGACGACGATGAGACTCCTGATCCTGCTTGGCTTTCTGCTTATGAACAGACCATGCTGGCGGAACAACCGGATGCACTGGGTGGCCGCATTGAGGTATTGTTTGAAGACGGCACACGCCCACCTTGGCTGCAGGACGAGTTGCTGGGTTTTCTGGGCAAGCTCGATCATGGCGAAGCGCGCTGGCTGACCGAGAGCGCCACACCCATCTTTGGCGGCAATTTCGCTTTCCGCCGTAACGTGTTCGAACGGATTGGCAATTTCGACACGCGTCTTGGTCGCCAAGGCGCCGCGAACATTGGGGGAGAAGACACAGAAATTTACCGGCGACTGCTTGAAAATCGTTGTCGCATACGTTGGGTCCCTGATGCCATCATCTACCACCGCATCCAGACCCCCAAGCTGCGGCGCAACTATTTCCTTGATCTGCATTTTCGCCAAGGCCGAATGGAAGGGGCCCGAAAGCGCGGCAATCGCTCTCGCATACCGCCAAAATATCTTGTGCCGCAGTTTCTGCGGGCTTATGGTCGGGCCATCGCACTGCGTTTCAAACAAGGCTCTGACCGCTCGCTGCGTCTAGAGATGAATGCGGCCTACTTCACTGGCTACGTGGTTGGATGGATGAGGGACGCGCAATGATCCGGCTTGCCCTCCGTTTTGACGACCCTTCCGCCACTTCGAATCGAACGCTGGAAGAAGGGATATTCGCTGCCGCCGAATCAGCAGGCATTCCTCTTACCGTAGCGGTCATTCCCTTTCGCCGGCAGGACGGCCGTTTGGTCTCTCTGTCCCGTGAACGGGCAGCTCACCTGGTTGACGCGCAGAATGCCGGAGTCATCGAGGTGGCCCAGCACGGTTACTCCCACGAAGCTGCCAACGGGGAACTGCAGACGCCCAGTGAATTTACGGGCGTAGACCCGGTCCGCCAAAGCGAATGGGTATCCGACGGCCGCCGGGTCCTGGAAGCGATTTTCGGCAAGCCTGTCACCGGCTTCGTGCCGCCCTGGAACTCCTTTGACGCTAACACTACCCAAGTGCTCGAAAGGCTCAAGTATCGCTACCTTTCCGCAGGGGGGTGGCTGGATACCGGCTGCTCGCCTGGATTGTCTTATTTGCCCCGCACCTGCCAAATGGCGGCACTTCCGGAGGTTATTGACGCGCTTGAGGCGTTTGGGTCTCTCGATCCGGTAGTCGTCGCAGTCATGCATCATTATAACTTTTCAGAAAGTGGAGACCCGCAGGCACATACTGACTTGGCGCGATTCAAGGCGTTGCTGAAAGCATTGGCGCAGGATGAAAGGGTGCAGACCGCGACGCTTTCCAGGCTTTCAGGAGACCCATTGGTGCATGCTATCATCAGGCAACGCCAAAATGCCTGGGAAAGACTGCCCTACCAAATCAGGAAACGCCTCCCCCAGAACGCGCTGCTGAATCAAGGTTGGCAGCATCTATTCTTGCGCTCCATCTTTCACAAATGATGAATCCCGCGCCTTTGAAAGGTCCTGTTTTCATTGTAGGGGCGCCTCGCTCAGGTACCACGCTCCTGCAATACATGCTGCGATCGCACCCGGCGCTGTCGTTCCCGACGGGGGAATCGCACTTTTTCATTCCGCTGTTTCGCAATGCCGCTCAGTACGGTGATTTGTCACGCCTCGAGAACGTAAAGCATGTTCTCCAGGCAATGGAATCTCAAAGTGCCGAGTTCCTTCACACCGATCTGCATGGCTTGAAGTTCGACGTGGAGACCCTGGCGCGTGAGTTTGTCGAAGAAGGGCACCATGGCATGCGCGACATCATCAACGGCATTTTCGAAAAAAAT
>CAWETV010000013.1:0-176364 GCA_963812095.1 uncultured Acidobacteriota bacterium
GCCGCCAAGAGAGATTTCGCTGGAAGCGCCGGCGGAGGCGCGGTTCGTAGACGGCTCCGGCTGAGAGGCGGCCTTCGATGCGAGCTGACTTGCAGAGCCGGAATCGGTCGAGTCTGGCGAACTATTCCAGGTGGCCTTGACGTTGCCGCGCGCGAAGGCATCGCCGGAGTTGCGGGAGATGTCGAGAGTGTCGGCAGAAAGATCGATGCTTCCGTTGCGGACGCGGGGATTCATGGTGAGGCGCAGCAACTCGTCCTGGCTTTGATAGACGGCGCGGCCGGCAGTGGCGCGCAACGGCTCCGGCGAGGACGCCTGAGAGGCGGTAGAGGCCGATGAGCCGGCTTGCGCCTGAGTGGTGGCCTGCTGCTGAAGGAGGACAACGTTGCCGTCGAGCTCGGCCGAATCGAGCTGCGAGGAGCCGATAGAGCTCGATGCCCCTGCCGCAGCGGGCTGCGCGGCGGCGGAAGGAACGAAGCGTGCCTGCAGATGGTCGCCGCTTGCGGTTTGCAGCGCGCCTGCCGTGGTGGTTTGCTGAAGGGAGGCGTGGCCCGATCCGGTCATGGATTGAAGCGAGGAGCCCGGGCCGAAAGTGCCCGTGAGCTCATCGGCGGCGAGGCGCGAACGAGTGGCCGGGCCGTTGCCGCGCTGGCTTTCGCTGGTGAGAAGCACTCCCTCGGCTCCGTGAATCGAGGCCAGCTCCGCCTGGCCGCCGGCGGAGTCGCGGAACTCCAGCTCGGCTACAGGCGAATGCCAGGTGCGCGAGAGGCGGCGGGAATCAGCGCCGGCTGCGGAAGCCTCCGTGAGCTCGACGCCGCGCATCTCGACGCCGCGCTCCAAATGGGCGCTGCGCAGGCGTCCCTGTGCCGTGAACTCAATTTGCGCGGTGGGAGAGCCGGCGTGCAGGGCACGGGAGCCGGAGACCGAATCCCCTGAGGCCGAATCCATCGCCACGCCCCCTTCGAGTCTCCCCTGCCGCGGCTGGTTGTGCTCGTTGAATTCGAGATGAGCGACGGGCGCAGCCAGACGGCTTCCTGTTTCGGTGGTCAGCGTGAAGCCGTCCGTGGCATCGAGACGAACAGCCGATCCATCGTCGCGAAACAGGATCGCAGCCTGCGCAGCGGCAGCCTGTCCGCCGCGATAGGCCGCAGTGGCCATGCGCAGGCGGCTGAGATGCGTGTCGCGATCGAACTCGGCGTGATCGGCATGGATCGTCACCGGCTCCGTGCCACGGAGCGCATGGATCTGGACGTCGCGGTCGAGGACAAGGAGGCCGGAGCTCGAATCCCAGGACGCGCCGAGGGAGGCGCCGCTGCCCTGGCCGGTGGTGAAGTCAACCCGGTTGGAAGTGGTGACAAGGCCCGTCTTCTGGTTGAAGGTGATGCCGCTGGTTTTGATGTGAATGTTCGATTTTTCAGCGGCCTCGGCGGCGCCGGCCAGCGGTGTCCCAGGAGCCATGGCGCGGCCGGTTTGCGAAGAGGAGATCTTCGGCGGCTTGGGCGCGCCGGCAGGCAGGGCAGGCGCTACGGGCAGGACGCCGGGACGTGCGAGCGTGATTTCGACCGGGCCGGCAGCTGTTGCCATGCCGCTCTGCTGGTTGTATTCGAACTCGTCGCCGGAGATGCGATCGACGCGTTCGCCATCGGCGCCGTAGAGATCGATCTCCACGTCGTGCAGCTCGGCATGGCCGCTCTTGAGCTGAACCACGCGGGAGGCGTGAATTTTGAAGAGGGTGCGGCCGCCGTGGGCCTGCGTGTAGGTGACGCCGTTGGCCTCCTGCTGGATGTTGATGCCCAGGCGCCTGGGGATGTCGCGGCCGCTGAATGGGCGGCGCCATTTGCCGACGGCGAGGACGATGCAAACTGAGGCAATCAACAGCGCCGCCGCTACGACGACCAGCGTCCGTATCCTCTCGATAGTTAGACGGAAAGGGGTCAGGCGCACTGGGTCAGTTCCTCATGCCCAGGCGGGCAGCCAGCCGCACGGCCAGGCTTTCGCCCAGCTCGCTCCAGAGCAGGCGGGCTGTAGCTCCGGATTCCTTCTCGACGGCCTGGGTGAGCTCGACAAGCTGGAGCACGTTTTCTGCCACGTGGCGGGCGCCGACGGCATCAAGCTCAGCGTCTTCCTCGAGGAATGCGGTGTCAGAGCCGAAATCGATGCGGATGTGACCATCCTGCTCGTAGGCGCCCTCGTCGAAAAGCGGGCCGAAGCCGGTGACGCGGACAAGGCGCGGGGAGCGCAGCCAGCGGGGGTCGAGATTGTCTCCGGTTTCGAGCTCCCAGAGCGTCCAGCCGATCTGGAACTCGTAGGCGTAGTCGTCGTGGAGGAGCTCGAGAGCCTCTTCAACGGCCAGGCGCGGCTCGGCGCCGCGGATGGAGCCGGGAATGGACTCTGCTTCGAGGGCGGGCTGCCCGGCCATGCGGCCCCAGAGCCTCTGGAAGACGGGCGACTCGCTCCAGTTCACGGGCCAGACGGTGGCCGAGTAAACTCCGGGCTCGCCGCCGTGGGCGGCAAAGGCCGAAAGGACCTGGACGAGCTTTTCGCCAAGGCCCTCGAGGCGGAGGTTGGGGTACCAGAGGCTCAGATAGAGCGTGTCGGCCATCGCGTTACTAGTTTAGACGGAGAAGGTTGACGTAGAAAGCGGAGCTGACGAGGTTAGCGGAACTAGAGGGGCTAACGAATTGGCGAGTTGGCGTCCGCTGCGCGGACGTTCGCAAGTCAGCGAGTTGGCGGGCTCGTGCCAGCGTGTGCTGTTGTGCTCTCCCACCCAAGCGGAGCTTGGATGGGGCACCCGCGCGAATTGGCGAGTTGGCGTCCGCTGCGCGGACGTTCGCAAGTCAGCGAGTTGGCGGGCTCGTGCCAGCGTGTGCTGTTGTGCTCTCCCACCCAAGCGGAGCTTGGATGGGGCACCCGCGCGAATTGGCGAGTTGGCGTCCGCTGCGCGGACGTTCGCAAGTCAGCGAGTTGGCGGCCCCGTGCCAGCGTGTGCTGTTGTGCTCTCCCACCCAAGCGGAGCTTGGATGGGGCACCCGCGCGAATTGGCGAGTTGGCGTCCGCTCAAGCGGACGTTCGCAAGTCAGCGAGTTGGCGGGCTCGTGCCAGCGTGTGCTGTTGTGCTCTCCCACCCAAGCGGAGCTTGGATGGGGCACCCGAGTGTGGTGATGGAACCTGCGGGAGGCGCCACCGCATTCGGAGAGGAGTCCTCACGCTTTGGCTTTGGCATAGAGGCCGGCGATGTGGTCCCAGTTGATGACCTTGTACCAGGCGGCGACGTATTCGGGGCGGCGATTCTGGTACTTCAGGTAGTAGGAGTGCTCCCAGAGATCGAGGGCAAGCAGGGGAGTGCGTCCGGCGGTGAGCGGCGAGTCCTGGTTGGGCGTGGTCTCGATCTGGAGCTTGCCGCCGGGGGCGAAGGTGAGCCAGGTCCATCCGCTGCCGAACAGGCCGGAGGCAGCCTTGGTGAAGGCGGTCTGAAACTGCGCGTAACTGCCGAACTGGGCGTCGATGGCCTTGGCGAGGTCGGCCTTGGGCTCGCCACCGCCGGAACCTGACAGAATCGTCCACCAGAAGGAGTGGTTGGCGTGGCCGCCGCCCTGGTTGCGAATTGCCGTGCGGACTTCATCGGGCACAGAGCTCAAATTGGCGATGAGATCGTCGACGGATCGTGAGGCCAGTTGCGGGTAGTTGGCCACGGCCGCATTCAGATTGTTCACATAGGCCTGGTGATGCTTGTCGTGGTGCAGATGCATGGTCTCGGCGTCGATGGTTGGCTCGAGCGCGTCGTAGGCGTAGGGAAGCGCAGGCAGGGTGAAAGGGCCTGCGGGGGCTGCGGGGGCTGCCGGGGTGCTGGATGGAGCCTGAGAAGGCGAGGCCTGAGCCCAGGCGCGATTTTTGAAAGCGAATGCGGAAGCGGCAAAGCCTGCCGCAGAGCCAAAAGTCTTCAGAAGAGAGCGACGGTTCATTGAAATACCTCCATTGATCCGCGGCCGAAAGGGGCGGCGTGCGGATGGGATGAGCGGAACAGCGCGGCATAACCGGCCTGAGGGCTGTCGAACTGCTCCGATGAATGGGGAACAACGCACGCGCACCACAATTTGGCATGGTGCGCATGCGGAAATGCTGATTCCTGATGGGCGGAACGGTTTCCGGACAACGTCGGCGATCGGCGCCAGCGATCAGCGCCCGAAATGCTTGGCGTTTTTCTCAGCATAGCTGGCCCATTTTTCGGGCAGGTCGTCAATCGGGAAGATGGCCGAAACGGGGCAGACCGGCACGCAGGCGCCACAGTCGATGCACTCAGCCGGATCGATGAACAACTGATCGCTCTCGGCGTGGCCGCCTTCGTCCTTTTTGGGGTGGATGCAATCGACCGGACAGGCGTCTACGCAGGCGGTGTCCTTTGTGCCGATACAGGGTTCTGCGATTACATATGCCATTTGCGGAATTCTCCGGGCAATTTCGTACTTCCGACCGTGATAGTAGCACAGCAGGGGCGGGGGGCGGGCTGGCCGGGGACAGGCATTAGGCATTAGGCAATAGGACCGAGGGGACGAATCGATCTGACCGGATCGGCCCCTTGATGCATTACAATCGCATCGCATCGCGCTCCGAGTTTCGGAGCGACGCGAATTCCCGAGGCAGGACCATGAACGAACAGAACGAGCATCCCGTCGAAGCATCCGCCGCTGCGCAGCCGGGGCTGACCCAGTGGCAGCGCGTCGCAAACATTTTTTCGTCTCCTTCCAAAACCTTTGACGACATCCGCCGCGGAAACCGCAGCTGGTGGCTGCCGCTGATCCTGATGGCCATCGCGGGCTACGTCTTCTTTGCGGTCATCGACCAGAAGATCGGCATCCGGCAGGCCGTGGACAACCAGATCCGGATGAGCCCCGGAGCGGAAGAGCGACTGGCGCAGTTGACGCCCGAGCAGCGGGAAAGGAGCATGGCTATTTCAGAAGGGATTACGAAAGGCGTTTTCTATGCCGTTCCGCTTGTCGGCATCGTCGAAATCGCCGTGCTCAGCCTGGTAATGCTCGGCACCATCAACTTCCTGTTCGGCGGCAAAGCCAAATTCGGCGAGATTTTTGCCGTGTATTACTATGCATTTCTCCCGCAGCTGGTGAAGATTCTGCTCGGCATCATCGTCATCTTTTCCGGCATGGCGCCGGAATCTTTCAACCTGAAGAATTTCGCGCCCACCAATCTGGGCGCCTTTCTCGATCCGGCGGAGACGAATAAGGCGCTTTACTCGCTGGCCAGCTCTCTAGACCTGATCACCATCTGGATGCTGGTGCTCGTGAGCATCGGGCTTGCAACCGTCGCCGGCGTCAAGCGCAGATCCGGCTATATCGCCGTCTTCGGCTGGTGGGTGATTGCGGTTCTCATCAGCGCCGGCTTCGCCGCGGCGTTCGGCTGAGGCGCAACCCGACTCTCGATCGGCTCCGGCCGCAAAAGAGCGCGTCGGGCGAGGCGTTCTGAGCCGCGCGCCGATCATCATGGACGGCCCAGTGCGGCGGGTCAAGAGAGCCCGGCAGCAGAGACGCGGCTGCAAGCGGAAACGGCGCGAAATAAACTGACGCGACTTTGAAAATCGAGGGCACCGCAGTCCACACGAGGCTGCCGCCTTTTAAAGCGTCGCCGCAAATCCTCCTATACTGGAATTTGCTCGGATCATCGCGGAGGACCTTTCCCCAATTGGACTACTGGGTAGGAATCCAGGGATTAGTTTCGCGCTTTTTCGCTTGGCTGGGGCGCCGCCTGCCGAATGAGCGGCAGCGGCTGCTGGCGATCACCATCTTAGCCGGGGGCATCTGCGGGCTGGCGGCAGTTGCCTTTCACATCAGTGTCGCGCACCTTTACGGGCTGTTGATCGACCGCGCCGCCTCCGCGAAGGGCCACGCCTGGATTTACTGGACGATTCTCACGCCGTCGCTGGGGGGGCTCGTGGCCGGCCTCGGACTCACCTACTGGGTTCCCGCAGCGGCAGGCAGCGGCATTCCCCAGGTCAAAGCGGCGTATACCTTTCGCCACGGCGCTATCACCATCAAGGAAACGATTGGCAAGTTCGTGCTCTGCACCTTGCAACTGGGCGCGGGCGCTTCTCTGGGAGTTGAAGGCCCCACGGTGCACATCTGCTCAGGCGTCAGCAGTTTTCTGGCGCGGTTGGCAAGGCTGAGCCCTGTGAACTGCCGCCGCATGACCTCAGTGGGCATGGCGGCCGGCATTGCCGCGGCCTTCAACGCGCCTATCGCCGCCGTCACCTTCACGCTGGAAGAACTGATCGGCACGGTCGACCAGACCATGCTCACCGGCGTGATTGTGGCCGCGGCGCTGGCAGCCGTGGTCGAGCACAGCATACTCGGCTCCAACCCGGTCTTCCATGTGCCGCATCTCGAGACCTACACGCTTGCTAAATCTTCGTCGCTGGTCTGGTATGCGCTGCTGGGTCTTCTGGCGGCGCTCGTCTCGGTGGCGTTTACCGATTCGCTGCTCTGGCTGCGCGCCTGGTTCAGAAAGCTCGCTGCAGTGCCCAAATGGGTTCAGCCGGCGATCGGCGGCGCAGCCACGGGCGGCTTCGCCGTAGTGGCGATCCTGTTCTTTCATTTGAACGGCATCGCCGGCGATCCTTACAAGACGCTCACCCAGGCGCTGCTCGGCGCGCTTCCCGTGACTGCCATGGCGGTGCTGTGCCTGCTCAAGCTGGCCGCCACCGTCAGCTCGTATTCGAGCGGCGGCGCGGGCGGCATATTTGCTCCCTCCCTGTTCATGGGCGGGATGCTGGGCGGCGCGGTGGGCTATCTCGACGTGATCGTCTTTCACCATCCGGCCGATTCCATCGGCGCCTTTGCCGTGGTGGGCATGGGAGCGGTGTTTGCGGGCACCGTCCGCGCTCCGATGACCTCGGTCCTCATCATCTTTGAGATGACCGGCGGCTACGGGCTGGTGCTGCCGCTGATGATCGCCAACATGAGCGCCTTCGCCCTGGCGCGCCACTGGCGGCACACCCCGATCTACGAAGCTCTGCTCGCGCAGGACGGGATTTTTCTGGATCAGAAGAGCAGGGACCGGGGGCTGTCGATGGCGCCGGCTGAGCGCGCCGGGATCGAAGGACAAAGTCGATAGAAAGAAAATTGGTATTTTCTACGACGAAAGAGAGACAGTCAGCCGCACACCGAGCGCGTGCATTACCTTGAGAGTTGTTCCCAATTCGGGGTTGCCGGTGTCGCTCAGAGCGCGATAAAGCGATTCGCGGGTAATGCCTGTCTCGCGCGCAAGCAGCGCCATTCCGCCTCGCGCGCGCGCTACTGCGCCCAGCGCCTTGGCGATGTACCGCGGATCGTCCCCCTCGAGCGCTTCTGTCAGGTAAGCCGCAATGGTCTCGTCGTCGGTAAGAAACTCAGCGGCATCATAAGGCATTGTCTTCTTTCCCATAGCTTCACTCCGCTCCCGTCCATTGGGCAGCCAGTATCCTTGCAAGGCGAATGTCCTTTTCTTGCGTGCTCTTGTCACCCCCGCAAAGCAGCAGGATTAAAATTTCGCCGCGTTTCGTGTAATAAACCCGATAGCCTGGACCAAAATCGATCTTCATCTCGACTACGCCTGACCCCAGGCTTCGTGTCTTCCCAGGGTTTCCCTCTTCGAGGCGGTCAATCCTGACCAGAATCTTCGCTCTACCCACCCGATCCTTCAGGCCGCGCAGCCATGCGGCGAATTCTTCCGTACGGCGAACTTGCACTGCACGTTCCTATCTCAACCTGACAGTTATTGTAATCTATGGGTTACAATATTGCAAATCGGTCCATTTACCTCGCGCCTTATCTCTGTCACTACGGACAAAATCTCAGTCGAATTTCAGCCGCACCCTGGTCTGCTATCTTCAAGTTGCGGAGCGCCCCCGTCCCGTTTCCAGGCTCCGCCGCGCCAGAGGAGCCTCTTCTTCATGCCTGACCCCGCTGCCGTCAATATTGGATCCCCTGAATCTCTCGGGTTCTTCCATCCATCGAAGCGCCCCTACCGCTTCACCATCCTGATGTTCATCAGCCTGCTGGTGCTGGGGAGCTATTTTGCCTACGACAGCATCGGCGCGCTGGCGCCCACGCTCATTGAAGACCTGCATCTGGACCGGAGCACGATCGGGAATCTCTACACGGCCTACTCGGTGGCGGCCATCCTTATTGTGTTCTTCGGAGGCATGCTGTACGACAAGCTCGGCCCCCGCCGCGCGAGCCTGCTGTTCTGCACTCTGGTTTTCGTAGGCGCCGCGATCGTGGCCATGGCGCATTCCACGTGGCAGCTTTTTGCCGGGCGGTTGATCTTCGGCGCGGGCTCAGAAACCCTGATCGTGGTGCAGAGCGCCATTATCAGCCGCTGGTTCAAGGGCAAGGAGATGGCCCTGGCCTTCGGCATTGCTCTGACCATCAGCCGCGTCGGGACTCTGTTCAGCTTCAACACCGAGGAGCTCATCGCGCAGTATTCCGGCAGCTACCGGGTGGCTCTGTGGGCCGCGGCCGGGTTCTGCCTGTTCTCGCTCGCTTGCAACCTGGTTTACTGGGTCATGGACCTCCATGGAGAGAAGGTGCTCGGGCTTCCCAAACCGGACGGGAGCGATAAGATCGTCTTCTCGGACGTCAAGAAGTTTTCGTCCTCCTACTGGTTCGTGGTCCTTCTCTGCGTCACCTTCTACAGCGCCATCTTTCCCTTTACGGCCCTGGCCACGGACATGTTCCACGACAAGTGGGGCTTTCCGCTGGTGATCTCGGGTTCGGGCGGGTTCGTGGCCCAGGTCTTCGACAACTTTATTCACATGTTCTCGACGGCGCCGGGAGTGACCAGCATTATCATTTTCGCGTCCATGATTTTCGCGCCTTTTGCCGGCAACCTGGTGGACCGCATCGGCAAGCGGGCCTCGCTGATGGTGGTGGGATCGCTGCTGCTGATTCCCGCCCACCTGATCATGGGCATTACCCACTGGAATCCGATCCCCAGCATGATCGTGCTCGGCGCGGCCTTTGTGCTGGTGCCCGCCGCCATGTGGCCTTCGGTTCCGCTGGTGGTGGAGGAGAAACGCGTGGGCACGGCCTTCGGCCTGATGACGGCCATTCAGAATCTGGGCCTGGGGCTGTTCCCCTTCGTGAACGGCAAGCTGCGGGACGTGACCGGGACTTACACCGCAACGCAGATTATGTTCGCGGCTCTCGGGGTGGCGGGGCTGGTGTTTGCGCTTCTATTGCTGCGGTCGGATAAGCGGCATGGCGGGGTTCTGGAGCGGGGGAAACAGCAGGCGTAGAAGGCTGCGCGGGCCAGGAGGCGCAGAAAAGGAAATTCGTGGTCTCCCAGGTCTCAAAAGCGAGACCTGGGGCACCCGGCGCAAGAAGCTGCCGAAAATTGAGAGGCTTAAGACCGCGGCTTGGCTCAACAAGTCCGAGCGCGGGTTTGGAAACCCGCGCTACAGCCGACCAGGAGGTCGGCGCTACCAAGCAGGCTCCTACCGCGGCTCCATGTTGTAAAGGAACCACGCGCGCAACTCGAGATATGGGCCGTGGAAGTCCTTGGGTAGCGGCGGATAGTTCGAACCGGTCAAGGCCCCCCAGGCGGCGCGGTCAAGGGCGGTATCGCCCGAGCGGCCCTCCAGGGTCACTTCCGTTATGGTGCCGTTGGGCAGCACCTTGAAGCGGATCATTACCTGCCCCTGCTTGTAGATCGGCGGATTCACCTCGTCGGGAATCAGCGGGTACCAGGTGCGGTAGGTCTCGTAACGCCAGCGCTGCAGCCAGGAGGAGAAGTCCACTCCCTGCGTGTCGGAAAGAATGTCCACGCCGCCGGTTGCGCCAGGATGCTGCGCCAGCCCGCTCGAGGTGCTGTTACCGCTGCCCGCGCCCTGGCCTTTCATTGCGTTCTTCATGGCTTCGCGCAAATTGTCGGCCGGGTTGGCGGAGTTCATGGCGAAGTTCGGTTTCTCGGCCAGCTTCGGCGTCTCCACCGGCGCCTGCGGGTTGGCTGGAATCGGCGTCGGCGCGGGCGCCTGCTGCTGCTCCTCCTTGGGAGCGGGCTCGGGCAGCTTGGGCGGCGACTCGCGGTTCATGTCCTCGAGCGTCTTTTTGTCGATGAGCTGCTTCTCTTTGGGCAGCGGCTTAGGCCTGGGTTTTTCGATTTCGCGCAGCGCGTCGGGAGGCAGGTCAAGGTAGGTCAGGTCCTTGCGCTGTTTGATCGCGTCAAAGGGATCGATCACCTTGGGAACCTTGAAGACGTAGGTTGGGATCCAGGTGACGGCCGACAGCAGGATGATGTGGAGCAGGATGGCGAGCCAGATTCCCTCCCGGAGCCGGGACCAGCGACGCTCGTCTTCAAGCTCGCTGATCATCTCCATCAGCTCGTAGGTGTCGTAGTCGACCCAGCGCGAGCCGCCGCGTACTGAGGGAGAGGGGGAGGGGGCGTCCTCCTTGCGCTCCCTGTCGTACCGGGAGATCGTGTCCAGCCCGAGGACCGAGCCGGGGATGCGGGTTTCGCGCGCAGGGCTCTCGGGGCCAGTTGCCTGGGGATCCTTCACGTCAACCGGAGTATCGCTGGTGGGCATTCGTATTCGAGGAGCCAGCGGAAAGGCTTTGGGCTCCGATTCGTGTCCCTTCTATTTTCTCAGACTTCGCGCAGAAGCGCCTGCCCCTGGCTGCGGCATCCGGCCCGTACAATGGTATCTGTTCATCTGACGAAGGAGCGGTTCAAGAGTTACCTTGCCTTGCTTGACGATGTGCAAGGCGGCTCGCCGCAGTCCTTTGCGCTGCGCGGGTGCGGTATCCCGATGTCATGGACGCGACGAAAAAGCCGCTTGCATTCTGCGTGGCCAGGTCCTATTGTCTAGCCATCCGTCCATCTGGCTCCCTCTAATGGAGGTAATCCATGCGACGATTTTTCGCGCCCTTCGCGCTTCTCTTGCTGGTCGTGGCGATGCGCTTGACTGCGCAAGCTCCTGCCGCGCAGGACACTCCTGAATCGCTCACAGCCGCTTACAATCAGGCCATGCAGGCTAAGGATTGGCCTCAGGCCGTCACCACAGCGCAGCAACTGGTGGGGGTGAAAGCAACGTCTTTGAATCTGAAACTCCTGGCTAATGCGCAGCTTTATGCCGGCTCAGCGGATGAGGCCCTGGCGACCTATGGCCGGGCTCTGGCCGCCACAGAACAAGAGAAACCCGCTGAGGGTCCAGCGATGGCTGCCTGGAAAGATGGACTTTCGCAGATCTATATTGGCAAGGGTAATGCGCTGCTCAAGCTCAAACGCAACGATGAGGCGATTGAAGACTATAACCAATCCGCTGTATTCGCGGCCAATCAGGGGCTGGCTTACTTTAATGTTTGCGCCGTGCTCTATAACATTGGCAATACGAAAGATTCGGCTGCGGCCTGCCGGAAATGCGTGCAGGCGGACCCCTCCAGGGCAAATGCCTGGTTCGTCCTGGGGTCGGATCTCTTTGCTGATTTGCCAGTAACAGCACAAGGCAAAGTCGCAGCTTCGCAGGAAACGCGAGAGGCGCTGGAGAAGTATCTGGCGCTTGCTCCCGACGGCCCACACGCCGCTGACGTGAAGGCCATGCTAGAGATGATCGCAAAGTAACGTTGATGAGCAGCGGGGAAGCCTGGACTTGATCCGAACTCCCCAAAAGCATCCCTCAGGGCCTAAAGGCCACGTTGATTTTGCGGCACTTACGGCACGACCGAAGTCGTGCCCTGACACAATGCCCGTGAAATTATGATTTACCAGTTGAGCGGTTTTTGAGGACTGCAACTCTTGAACCGCTGTCCGGGCGGAAGGAAATCCCCGAGTGAAGCCGTTTGTTGCGCGCCTCATGGCCAAGTGGAAGCTGGTTTTGCTCCCCGCCGTTTTGAAGATGGGCGCCTGGGGCGTGGGCGCGGTCGCCATTCTTGACTCTTCCACGATCCCGGTTCCCATGGACGCGATCCTCGCTCTCTACATCTGGAACGACAAGCGCCACTTCTGGCTGTACTGCCTGCTGGCTGCCGTGGGATCGGCGATCGGGGGGCTGCTGCCTTACGCCCTGGGCCGCGCGGGTGGCGAGCTGTTCCTGTTGAAGCACGTGAACCGCGAGAAATTGGAGAAGATCCGCACCCGATTCGAGCGCCAGGAGTTTCTGGCCGTGACGATTCCCTCCATGCTGCCTCCGCCCACCCCCTGGAAGGTCTTCATCTTTGCTGCAGGCGTGTTCGAGATGCGGATCGTGCCTTTCATGGCCGCGGTCTTCTGCGGCAGGATGCTGCGCTGGCTGATTCTCTCGATGCTCGTGATCAAGCTCGGCCCCGGCGCCGCCGACCTGGTGGCGCACCACGCTCTGGTCTTGGTTGTCGTGGTTCTGGCGCTGGCCGCGGCGGGGTTTGCCGTGTGGTGGCTGAGAAAGCGCCGGGCAGGAAAGTTGATGGAAGGCTGAGCCAGCCGGGTGCTGCCGGATCAGTCCAGCAGTTTCTCGACCCCCGCAAGGTCGAAACGGCAGAGGCTGCCGGGAAGATCGAAAGGCTCGGGCGGCAATGATTCAAGCCCTCCGCGGCAATAACGAAAGTGCCGCCCATTGGGGTCGAGCACGAGGATGGTTTGAATGCCCATCCGCTCATAGTCAGCGAGCTTGGCCATCATGCGATTCAGGGAGTCTTCCGGCGAGAGAATTTCGACGACTGCAATGGGCGCGTGCGTGATGATCTGCTCAATGGGAAGATTGCGGTCGAGGACGGTCACATCTGGAACTCGGAAGCGGCTCTTGCCTACCTGCACGCGGAGTTCCGGCCGGACCCGAATACCCCACTCTTGAGCATGCCTTTGAAACCAGAACTCAATCGCATGTTGCCATGAAGAATGATCGTACTCGCCCATTGGCCGTTCCTCGATTTCTCCATCCACGTACTCGGCGTCGGGCTCGTAGGAGGAATTCAGATAGACGTCGAGGGGCACATGCGCAGGTTGTGCAGCTGCGGCCATCATTCCTCCTTTCCGTGTTGGCAGAGGAGCAGGCTTACTTGTTCGTCACCGCAACCTTGGCCGGAACCAGGCTCATCTGGCGCGCCAAAGCCGGCAGGCCAAAGGCCGCGGCCAGCACAACCGAGGTCGCCACGAGATCGTTGCGGTAGAAGGGAATGGCCGCTACGTAGCAGGCGAAGAGGCCAGCCAGTGTGTGCGGGTAGCCATTGAAACCGCTCGCCCACACGCCGTAGTTGGAGACGACAAAGAACGAGGTGGGTCCCAGCAGTGCGCCGGCGGCGCCACGAGCCAGCGTGACGCGCTTGCTGAGCAGAATCGAGCCCAGAGCCATGGCCGCCGCATACCACGCCCAGGTGGTCACGTAGGCACCCCAGTGGAAGCTGTAGTGATAGACAGCGGTGGTCAGGAAGCAATCGGCCGCAATCAGCACTGCCAGGGGCGCCAGCATTTCGCGCCAGGGCCGGCGTGCCCCGAAGTAGATCAGGCCGCCCGTTACAGCGGTAAAGTTCAGCCACGTTGCATGCGGCAGTACACGGGTCAGCACAGCGATCAACACCAGCAGATAGGCAACCATCGGTAGCACATTCCTTCCTGATTTAATTGTGGAAGTTCCACTCCGCCCGTGGGCAGAGGCGATTCTCTATTCTCGGCCCCGGCAGGCACTGCGGTCAACCGGAATCTTGCGATCCCCTCAACAGGAGTTTCCATTTTACAAAAAACTCTATCGTTCCGCCCGCCCTCCCAGCTTTTCGCCCGCATCTTCGTTCCCATCCACGATGTAGACCCATCCCCCGAGAGGAGAACGCTGCTGCCGGCTCCTTCCAGGCAAAAACGGGTACGCAAAGCGCAAGTCAGTGAACTCGACCGTCGTCCAGCTCCGGCCCGGGGGAAGCCTGGGCGGGTCCATGCCGGTCACAGGCACCGGACCAAGGTCGCGCACGACGGCCCACGTTCCCCAATCGAGAAAGATGCGGCCCAGCTTTGTCTGCTTCGCCGCCTCCACGGCGGGCGTCGTGGCCGGCTTGTAGATCACATCCTGCGCAGGGTCGCTCTCTATCGACCCGGTACGCGTATCGATCTCGGCTGTCTGGTAGAAGTCGCGCGTCTCGAGGATTGCGTGCCAGCGGAAGAGATTTACCGGGTAGGGCTCGCAGGTCATGCGCAGCACAGGTTCCGAGGCCAACTGTATGTTCTCGATCATGCGCTCGGCCCGCTCATGCTCGGCCCAGCGCCAGCAGCCGAGCACCGCCATTCCCGCGAGCGCGAAGACGGCCCAACCTTGTCCGCGAAATGGCTTTTTTCCCACGCCGATTTCGCGGTCCGCAAGCCCCAGCAGCCAGGGCATCACCAAGGCAAGTGCGAGCAGCACCAACTCTACCGGCTCGACAATGAAGACAAAACTCCCTGCGTACCAGCGCGAATTGAATGGGAAGAAGGGCCGCAGCCCGTAGTTATTCGTCCAGTCGAGCAGCAAATGACTGAGAGCAGCGGTGAGAGCTGCTGCGTAGAGCCATCCCCAATGGACGGGCTGCCTGCCGGCGGCTGCTCTTGTCTTTCGCCGCCGCGCCCATCGGTCGACAAGCCACACCGCGCCCACCGTTACAGCGGCTACCAGCGGGGCGCCCAGCAATGTGTGCGTAATGCCGCGATGGTGCTGGAGCCCTTCGACCGGGCCCCTCCATTCCCAGAAGATGTCGAGATCGGCCGCCTCAGCCGCCAGCGTCGCGGCCAGCGTGGCATAGGCGCTCTTGCGGTTGAAACCGGCCCGGCCGATGCAGGCGCCGGTGAGGAAATGGGTGACGGGCTCCATCGAAGGAAGAACTCAGATTAGAGCTTATCTGTAAATGCCGCGAAGTTGTAGCGTTGCTCTTTGGCGATGCGCCAAGTTGGCACGCGCGGGCCGGGAGGCCCGCGCTACAGCCGACCAGGAGGTCGGCGGTACAGATTCGAGGTCGGCGCTACCGATTCTGCTGGCCTACAATCGGGAGTGGAGATGAATCCGTTCGAGGGGCCTCTATGTTTCAGCTAAGTTACGAGGAAGTGAAGAGGAGTTTTCTGGTTTTGGCAATCCTGACCGCAATGGGCACAGCAGCAACCGGCGCCGCACAGACACGAGGCACCGCCTTCGGGCCGGAGAACCCGTTCTACGCGCCGAGTACACTGCCCTTTCACGCGCCGGCATTCGACAAGATCAAGGACAGCGATTACCAGCCGGCCATCGACGCGGGCATCGCGAAAAAGCTGGAAGAGGTCGAAGCGATCGCCAACAACACCGCCGCGCCCACGTTCGAGAACACGCTTGTGGCGCTGGAGCGCTCGGGGCAGTTGCTGGATCGCGTGTGGAATGTTTTCAACTGCGTCACCGGCGCCAATACCAACGATGACCTGCAGAAGCTGCTGACCTATGAGACGCCCAGGATTACCGCGCTCGACGACGAGATCCACCTGAACGCGAAGCTCTTTGCGCGCGTGAAGGCCGTCTACGAGAAGCGCACTACGCTCCATCTCGATCCGGAGTCGCTGCGGCTTCTCGAGTGGCAGTATCAGGAGTTCGTTAAGGCCGGCGCCAATCTTTCGGAAGCAGACAAGGCCAAACTGAAGAAGCTCAATGAAGAAGGCTCGAAGCTGGAGACCGATTTCCTGAACCGGCTGCTGGCGGCCGCCAAAGACGGCGCCTATGCAACGAAGGATTCCAAGGCGCTCGCGGGCTTGAGCGAGGCGCAGATGGCCGCCGCTGCCCAGGCCGCCCAGGGACGTAAACAGGAAGGCTGGGTGCTGCCGCTGCAGAACACTACGCAGCAGCCCGTTCTGACCTTCCTCACCAACCGCTCCACGCGCCAGGCAATTTTTGAAAACTCCTGGAACCGCGCCGAGCGCGGCGACGCCAACGATACGCGCGCAGACATCGCGCGGTTGGCTCAACTGCGCGCCGAGAAAGGCGCACTGCTGGGCTATCCAAACTACGCAGCCTGGACCCTGACCGACCAGATGGCCAAAACGCCCAAAGCCGCGGTCGATTTCATGGACGCGCTGACGCCGGCGGCGACGGCGAGGGCGACCAAGGAAGGCAAGGATATTCAGGCGCTGATCGATACGCAACATGGCGGCTTCACGCTCCAGCCCTGGGATTGGGAGTTCTATGCCGAGCAGGTGCGCAAGGCAAAATACGATCTGGATGAATCGCAGATCAGGCCTTACTTTGAGCTGAACAGCGTGCTTGAGAACGGCGTCTTCTTCGCAGCGAACAAGCTTTACGGCATCACCTTCAAGGAGCGCAAGGACATTCCCGTCTACCAGCCGGATATGCGCGTCTTCGAGGTCTTCGAAGCCGACGGAAAGCCATTGGCACTGTGGTACTGCGACTACTACAAGCGCGACAACAAGAACGGCGGCGCGTGGATGGACTCGTTGGTTCAGCAGTCGAAGCTGCTGGGCAACCTGCCCGTGGTCTTCAACGTGGCCAACTTCGAGAAGCCCGCGGCGGGCCAGCCCGCGCTGCTCAGTTTCGACGACGTGACCACCATGTTCCACGAATTTGGCCACGGGTTGCACGGAATGTTCGCGAACACCGAGTACCCCACCCTTTCCGGAACGCAGACGGCGCGCGACTTTGTCGAGTTCCCCTCGCAGTTCAACGAGCACTGGGCAAGCGATCCGACGGTCTTTGCCAACTACGCCAAGCACTACAAAACCGGCGAGCCGATGCCTGCCGAGTTGGCGGCAAAGATCAAAAAGTCAAAGACCTTCAACCAGGGCTACGCATTGACGGAGATCCTGGCCGCGGCCCGGCTTGATATGGAGTGGCACATGCTCCCCGGCACGGCGCCGCTTCAGAATCCCGATACGTTCGAGACGGACGCGCTCAAGAGGACGCATCTGGCGCTCGCAGCCGTGCCGCCCCGCTATCGCTCCAGCTACTTTCTGCACATCTGGGACAACGGCTACCAGGCCGGCTACTACGCCTACCTGTGGGCCGAGATGCTCGACGACGATGCCTACCAGTACTTCGAGGACCACGGCGGGCTGACGAGGGCCAATGGCGACCGCTTCCGGCAGATGGTGCTCTCGCGCGGCAACACCGAGGACCTGGAAACAATGTACGAGGCGTGGCGTGGCGGCAAGCCCTCGATCGAGCCGATGCTGAAGAATCGCGGGCTGAAGGAAGAGGGGAAGTAAGCAGGCGGGAGGGGCCGCGCTGATCGTCCCGCAGGGCGAATGACGCCTGACGCACGCCGATCTTCATGCCATTGCGTCCCTCAACTATCGCGAAGAACAACCGCAGATCCTTCGACTTCGCAAATCGCTTAGCGCGATTTGCTTCGCTCGGGATGACATTTCCTGTGATGACGCGAACCTTGTGATAGCCAAACTTCCGGAACAACTACTCGGTCACTGCCAAAACAGAGCCCCTGCCCGGCGAGGCCAGGCAGGGGCGGGTAGTACGGGAGATTAAGTGTGGTGGTTCCCAGGTCTCAAAATCGAGACCTGGGGCACCCGAGTGTGGTGGTCTCCCAGGTCTCCCCGAGCGTGGTGGTTCCCACCCTAACCGCCCAACCACCCCACGAACGAGGACCTGTTCGCGGGGACCCCGGTACGCGGTTAGGATGGGGCACCCGAGTGTGGTGGTTCCCACCCTAACCGCCCAACCACCCCACGAACGAGGACCTTTTCGTGGGGACCCCGGTACGCGGTTAGGATGGGGCACCCGCTATCGCGAAGAACAACTGCAGATCCTTCGACTGCGCAAATCGCTTAGCGCGATTTGCTTCGCTCAGGATGACATTTCCTGTGATGACGCGAACCGTGTGATAGCCAAACTTCCGGAACAACTACTCGGTCACTGCCAAAACAGAGCCCCTGCCCGGCGAGGCCAGGCAGGGGCGGGTAGTACGGGAGATTAAGTGTGGTGGTTCCCAGGTCTCAAAATCGAGACCTGGGGCACCCGAGTGTGGTGGTCTCCCAGGTCTCCCCGAGCGTGGTGGTTCCCACCCTAACCGCCCAACCACCCCACGAACGAGGACCTGTTCGCGGGGACCCCGGTACGCGGTTAGGATGGGGCACCCGAGTGTGGTGGTTCCCACCCTAACCGCCCAACCACCCCACGAACGAGGACCTGTTCGTGGGGACCCCGGTACGCGGTTAGGACGGGGCACCCCGAGTGCGGTGGTTCCCACCCTAACCGCATAATGCGCGGTTAGGATGGGGCACCCGCTACAGCCTGCCGATCAGCAGCTCGCGCTCGTAGATCAGCTCCTGGGGCAGGTGATCGTGGAGCTCGATGAAGAGCTCCTCGTGGCGGAGAACCTCCGACCTCCACTGCTTGCGGTCGACCTGCTGCAGCTCGTCGAAGGTCTCGGGCGGAAAGTCCAGGCCCTTCCAGTTGATGTCTTCGTAGTACGGAGTCCAGCCGATGGGGGTCTCCTTGGCCCTGGCGTGGCCGTTCACGCGGTCGACAATCCACTTGAGCACGCGCATATTTTCGCCGAAGCCGGGCCAGATGAACTTGCCCTCGGCGTTCTTGCGGAACCAGTTGACGTGGAACAGACGCGGCGTGACGGTGAAATTGCGCTGCATGCGGATCCAGTGGCCGAAATAGTCTCCCATGTGGTAGCCGCAGAAGGGCAGCATGGCCATGGGGTCGCCGCGGAGCTTGCCTACCGCGCCAGCGGCGGCGGCGGTCGTCTCAGAGCACATGGTGGCGCCCATGTAAACACCGGCGTTCCAGTTGAAGGCCTGGTAGACGAGCGGCATGGTGGTGGAGCGGCGCCCGCCGAAGATCATGGCGCTGATGGGAACGCCCTCGGGATCTTCCCAGGCGGGATCGATGCAGGGGCACTGCGAGGCCGGCGCGGTGAAGCGGCCGTTGGGATGCGCCGCCTTGACGCCGGTCTTGGCCGCGATCTCCGGAGTCCACAGGTTGCCCTGCCAGTCGAGGCACTCCTTGGGCGGCGTGTCGGTCATGCCCTCCCACCAGACGCCGCCCTCGGGCGTGAGAGCCACATTGGTGAAGATGGCGTTGCGAGCCAGCGAGGCCATGGCGTTGGGGTTGGATTGATTGCTGGTGCCCGGCGCGACGCCGAAGAATCCGGCTTCAGGATTGATGGCGCGCAGTTGCCCATTCTTGTCAGGCCTGATCCAGGCGATGTCGTCGCCCACGGTCCAAACCTTCCAGCCCTCGAAGCCCTTGGGCGGAATGAGCATGGCGAGATTGGTTTTGCCGCAGGCCGAGGGGAAGGCCGCTGCGACGTAGGTCTTCTGGCCTTCTGGGTTCTCGACGCCGAGAATGAGCATGTGCTCGGCCATCCAGCCCTCATCGCGCGCGATGTTCGAGGCGATGCGCAGGGCGAAGCACTTCTTGCCCAGCAGGGCGTTGCCGCCGTAGCCGGAGCCGTAGGACCAGATTTCGCGGGTTTCAGGGAAGTGGACGATGTACTTGGTATCGTTGCAGGGCCAAGGCACATCTTTCTGGCCGGGAGCCAGCGGCATGCCCACCGAGTGCAGGCAGGGCACCACGCGCTTCTCATCCTTGTCGATTTCCTTGAAGACGGGCATGCCGATACGGGTCATGATGCGCATGTTCACGACCACGTAGATCGAGTCGGTGAGCTCAACGCCGATCTGCGAGGCCGGAGAGCCGACCGGGCCCATGGAGTAGGGCAGCACGTACATGGTGCGGCCGCGCATGCAGCCGTCAAAGAGCTCCCTGAGCTTGCGGCGCATCACGTGGGGAGCTTCCCAGTTGTTGGTGGGACCGGCATCCTCTTTCGACAGCGAGCAGATAAAGGTCCGGTCTTCCACGCGGGCCACGTCGCTGGCCTTGGAGCGTACGTAGAAGCAGCCCGGCCACAGGTCGGGATTGAGGCGCGTGAAAGTGCCGTTCTGGAGCGCTTTCTCGCAAAGCTCCTCATACTCCTTCTCGGAGCCATCGACCCAGTGGATGGCGTCGGGCTTGGTCAGCTCGGCCATTTTTTCGACCCAGCGGATGAGGTGCTCGTTGGTGGTATAAGCGTTGCCCGTCTTAGCGACAGTTGCCATTATGAATATTCTCCTTCCGGAAACGAGCAATCTTATCACCCGCAAGGTGCGTTCGCAAAAAACGGGAGGCCGCGGAGCGGCCCCTGTTTCATGCGGGCGGCGCAAAGATGCAGAGTGTAATTCATGGGGGCCAGGGCGCTAAGTCTTCATGCACCAAAGGCTTTTCCGCGACTCTCGCGGCCGAGCCACGCGATGAGCGACGCTATGAGGAAGACGCTCGCGGCCGTCAGGGCCATGGCCGTGGCGTAGCTGGTCTTCTGGGCGTATGCGGCCTCGATGTAGACCACGGAACTGGCCACGACGCCCGCGCTCTGGTAGGCAAATCCCGGGAGCAAGGCGCGCGCCGAATCGGGCGAGAGCTCGGCCAGGTGCGCTGGGATTACTCCCCAGGCTCCCTGCACCATGAATTGCATGAAGAACGCGCCGGCGACGAGCAACGCCACGGTGGGCGCGTAAGCCCAAAGCGGAATGAGAACGACGCCCAGCAGAAGCGCGGTGACGATGGCCCTGCGCCGTCCCCAGAGATCGGAGAGGAAACCGAAGACGATGCCTCCCGCAATGGCTCCTATGCCGGAAAAAGCCGTGATAGCCGAGCGGCGCGCGGGGCTGAAGCCCCATTGTCTCTGCAGGAAGGTCGGATACATGTCCTGCGTGCCATGCGAAGCAAAAAGCATTGCGGTCATGAACAGCAGAAGATAGAGAAAGAGCTTCCAGTGAGAGAGGATCTCGCGGCTCTGCAGGCTCCATGAGCGCAGGTTGGTTTTGCTCTGTTCCCAGACGGTGGACTCCTTGACGCCGAGCCAGATGTAGAGGACCAGCGGCACCGCGGGCAGGCTGCTCAAAATAAAAAGCGTGCGCCAACTTAGAAAGCTGGAAAAGAAAAAGTAAAACATGGCCGCCAGCACATTGCCTGCGGCATAGCCCTCCTGCAGCAGCCCTGAGAGCACTCCTCTGCGGCGAACCGGCGCGCCTTCCATGGCCAGCGAGGCGCCCACGCCCCAGGTGCCGCCCATGACCACGCCAAACGCCGCGCGAACCACAAGCAGCGTGGTGTAATTCGGCGCGAGTCCCGTGAGAACGCCGGCCACCGCATAGGCGCCCATGTTGATCATCAACGGGCGGCGGCGGCCGTAACGGTCCGCGAGAAGCCCGAAGAGAAACCCTCCCAACGGCCGGCAGATCATGGTCATGGTGATCAACAGCGCAATCTGGGCGTCGGATTTGTGAAAATCGCGCGCGATGGAGGTAAGGCAAAAGGTCACGAGGAAGAAATCGAAGGCGTCCAGCAGCCATCCGCTGAATCCGGCGATGATCGCGGGAGGATGGCTGTGCTCCACCGGCGCAGGCGAAAGCGAATCCGCTGCTTCGTCGAGCGCTTTTTCCTGCTCGTGCATCGGTGCTCCTCGCGGGCCGCGATTCCCGCACATCACTGGCCGCGGCGCTTCCTTGAGGCCGCGCGCCGGAAGCCGGACTCATCGCGCGAATCCGCTCCTGCGGATCAGCCCTCGGATCGGCCGTGGTTCGTTGCCTAGAGGATACGGCACCGTCCCCTCTCTGCGTTGACAAAATCTCATCGAGTCGTTCGGCATTTTGACGCAGGCGGAGAGCGGTGGAGCGCCTGTGGCGAGTGGAGCGGATTCAGGAGCACAGCCAGACCGAAACAATCGTCAGGCCGCTCACCAGAAGCGGAAACCATACCTGCGAAATCCAGGGCACAGGGAGGAGGAACAGAAGATCCGGCGTGAGCAGCGTAGGCGGCCAGCCAATGGCGACTCGAAGCCAGACATAGTAAAAGAAATCCCAGAAGGCGAAGGTCCACAGAAATGCTGCGGCTCTTTCTCGCGCGCCCTTCCCCGCCAGCCAGGCGATGGCGATCAACATGACCATGGTGGCCGCCTCGCGAAAGCACTCCACGCGCAGCAGAGTTGGGGGGACGTAGATGAGCTTGTCTGTCTGCGGCACAGGCAGCAATCCGGTGGCGGCACGCAGATAGACCACGACCGCCGCTTCAGCGAAGCCGAAGGCAATGCCGAAGGCTGCGGCCCAGATGAGCCGCGGTTTAGCGATAGAGAGTTTCTGTTTGCGCGCCAGGAACCAGGGAAGGGCCGGAGCGAGAATGAGGAAGTTCACCCACCATGGGCTGGCCAGGAGGACGAAGCCGGACATAGATCGAGTCTACGATGGATTCCGCGGGGACGAACCGGTCGCCGGATTCCTGTCACCCGGAAGAGGCCGGTCGAGGTCCGTGGCATCCCAGGCGCCTCCGCCGCGGCGGACGAGGCACCTGGGGCAACCAGTATCGTGGTAGAAATGCCGCTTGAGCCGTTGAGCCGGCAATGCGACGATGGGGAAATGGGTATAGCTTTCTGAACATACTCGGTGGATTCGCGCCCTGAGAGCAGGCAGGGGCTGAAGCCCGCTCTTCCTTTACAAGGCGGTTTCGGCCCGGCTGAAGCCGTGCCCTTTTACAAAGCGCTCGATCGATCCTCGGGGCCTGGTGAGCATGCGTATTCGCATCAGGTGCCCGCAAAGACATTTTTCAGCAATCTCTATAGCGGCGTAGAGGGGGCTTGGTTTTCTGCCGGAGCGCGGGCCATCGCAAGGAGGCTTCCATGGAGATCGGCGAGCACGATGTTCTGATCGTCATTGACGTGCAGAACGACTTCTGCCCCGGCGGGGCGCTCGCGGTTCCCGATGGCGACGCGGTTGTGGCCCCGATCCTGGCCGTGGCGGGGCTGTTCGCGCACATTGTCCTCACGCAGGACTGGCACCCGGCGGGCCACGCTTCCTTTGCGTCGTCGCATGCGGGCAGCCGGCCCTTCGAATCGGTTCAACTCTCCTATGGCGCGCAAACCCTCTGGCCCGATCACTGCATACAGGGCACGCGGGGAGCGGAATTTCATCCCGCGCTCCGGCTGCCGCAGGCCGAGCTGATCCTGCGCAAAGGCTTTCGCCCCGCGATCGATTCGTATTCGGCTTTTTTCGAGAACGACCGCACGACGCCGACGGGCCTCGCGGGCTATTTGCGCGAGCGCGGGCTCAGGCGCGTCTTTTTGGCTGGCCTCGCCTACGACTACTGCGTGGGCTTCTCGGCCCTCGACGCACGCCGCATGGGTTTTGAGACATTCGTTCTGCGCGATGGCTGCCGCGCGATCGATCTCCATGGCTCGGTGGCCGCAATCGAGGGCGAGTTTGCGCTGGCAGGGGTCGAGATCGTCACGAGCAATGTGCTTCAGAAGGCGCTTGCAGCACGATAAAATCGCTGCAGGTCTGGGATGATGTCCCGCAACTTCTACATTCTGGCTGCTTCACTGGGCCTGTTTGCCGTAGTTTCAGCCGGCATGGCGCTGGTGCCCTCTCATTTCCAGCCGGGACTGCCTGCGAATGGATCGCTGTGGCGCACAATTTCAATCTTTCTGCTGCTCTTCGGGCTGGTCTCGGCGCTGTCGGAGTCCTGACCCAACTCTTCGAGCAGGTGGACCGGCGCAGCGAGGAGGCGCGGCTGGCCGCGCGGCGCAGGCGCAGGGGCTCCGATGAGGAATGAGGGCAAACGAAGTCAGCAAGTCAGCGAGTCAGCAAGTCAGCGAGTCAGCGAGTCGAGCAAGTCAGCGAGTCAGCAAGTCAGCAGGTCAGCAAGTCAGCGAGTCAGCGAGTCGGCAGGTTTTCCCACTCTTGCCGATCCGCCGCGGCGGACGGCGAGGTGGGGCACCGGCGGCCGGCCGATGACGACTGAGGGCCAAACGCTAGAATAGAAGTGTGCGGGAAGTTTTCCCGATCAGGATTGAGGCTAGATTGAGTGGGGGCCAATGTTTGAACTTACAGTAGAACGCGAATTCGCGTCAGGCCACTATCTGCGCAATTACAAGGGCAAGTGCGAGAATCCGCACGGGCACAACTATAAAGTGCGCATCACGCTGGCCGGCAGCGAGCTCGACCAGGCCGGTTTGTTGCTGGATTTCACGCTGCTCAAGCAGGTGATGCGGCCCATCATCGAGCGCCTCGACCACGCGATGCTGAACGAAATCGAGCCGTTTATCGAGCTGAATCCCTCGGCCGAGAATATCGCCAGGTTCTTCTACGACGAGACGAGCCGGCAGGTGGCGGAAATGACCGCGGGCCGCGTGCGCGTGAAGGAATGCACGATCTGGGAGACCGACTCGACCACGGCTACTTACTACGAGTAACCCAACAAACCCATCCCTCAGGGGCTAAAGTCCCCCTGACTATGCGGGATCCTTTCCCAGGACTGCGCTGCGCTTGTCCTGGGCTAACCTCCTGCGCTCCCTGAAGGGAGCTTTTCCTTGGATCAGAGACCTAGTTCGTGCCCGCCGATTTCGCGCTCAGATATTTGCTGAACGGAATCTCGAAATAGAAAAGCTCGTTGCCGCCGGCGTCGCGCAGCCTGGTTACGTAGAGGCTTGCGCCGCGAAGCGGATCGCTGAGTTGCGAGACGTCGTAAAACAGAAAGCCCGCGCGGGTGGTATGCGGCTCGACCACCAGCGCCTGGTATTCAAAAGTGTCGAAGTCCTGTTCGATGGCGCTGTTCGAGTCCTTTCCCTTGGTGTGGACGGGCGGCAGAGGCGCGGGCAAGGGAATCTTCGATCCCATGCGCTCCTTCTTCGTCATCTTTCGCTCGACGTCCTCCGGCTCGGCGGCCTGAATCTTCTCTCCTTTGGCGGTCTCGAAGAGAATCCGCGCATCGCGCAGGGAAATGGGGTGGTCGCTGTCGTTGGTTACGATGAACCGCACCGGCATCACCCCGTGATCAAGGTAGTCGATACGGAAGATCGATTCCTTCTTCTTGGTGTCGTAGGGCTCCACGGCAATGGCCACCTTCTCGTCGGCGTGCACTTCGACGGCGGCAAAGGAGGTGGCAGGCTCAACCGGCGGCGGCGTGTGGTCGTCGGCCCCGGCCGCGTACATAGGCCCAAGAATCAAGATTGCGAAGGTTGTCAAGAACCATCTGATCGTGCCCGACTGTATCATGCTTAAATTAGACACCGGAAACCGGGTTCCGTCTCACCATGGTCCTATTTCTCTATAACCTGGCGCTGCTGCTGGCGCTCGTGGCGGCCACGCCGTGGTGGCTGCTGCGGATGGCGACCACGCACAAGTATCGCGAGGGCCTGCTCGGGCGCCTGGGCCGGGTGCCGCGCGGGCTGGCGGCCGTTGCGGGAGAGGACCCCGAGACCCGGCGAGTGATTTGGCTTCATGCGGTGTCGGTGGGCGAAGTCCTGGCGGTAACCCGGCTGGTCGAGGCTCTGGATGCCGCTCTGCCCGGATACTCTGTTCTCATCTCGACCACCACGAGCACCGGCCAGAAACTGGCTCGCGAGCGTTTCGGGGCGGCGCGCGTTTTTTACTGTCCGCTCGATCTGCCCTGGGCGGTGCGCGCTTATTTGAACGCCCTCAAACCACGCATGCTGATTCTGGCCGAGACCGAGTTTTGGCCCAACTTGCTCAACGGCTGTTTCCGCCGGGGGATCCCCGTGGCTGTGGTGAACGCCCGCGTCTCCGATCGCTCCTGGCCACGCTACCGGCGCCTGCGGCGGCTGTGGAAGCCGCTGCTTTCGCGCCTCGGCGCGGTTCTGGCCCAGAGCGAAACGGACGCTCAGCGCCTTAACGCAATCGGCTGCCGCGCCGAAAGCGTTTCGGTGGCGGGCAACCTGAAGTTCGACATTCGACCCGCGCGCGAGGCGGTTGCAACGTCCCGGTTGAAGTCAGTGGGTGCGGGACTGCGTTTCCTGGTTGCCGGCAGCACGCTCGAGGGCGAAGAAGCGGCTCTTCTGTCTGTCTGGCCGCGGCTCGTTGCTGTCCATCCTCAACTGGCCCTGGTCGTGGCGCCTCGCCATCCCGAGAGGTTCGCGGCCGTTGAAGCGCTTCTCGCCCAATCCGGCTATCCCGTAAGCCGCCGCTCGCAGTGGCGCGGAACGGACCCCGAGCCGTTGGCGCCCGGCTCCCCTGGGGCGCTCGCGCCCGGTTCTATCGTCGTGCTCGACACGCTGGGCGAACTAGCCTCCGTTTATTCTCTGGCGGCCGTCGCCTTCATCGGCGGGAGCCTCGTCCCCGCCGGCGGCCACAACCCGCTCGAACCGGCGCAGTTCGGCGTCCCCATCGTGATGGGCCCCCATTACGCAAATTTCCGCGCCATCGTGGAAGAACTGCGCGCTCAGGATGCGATTCGGATCGCGCCTGAGGAGGATCTGGCCGCGGCGCTTCTCGATCTGCTTTCGAACTCCGGCGCGGCGGCTGCCATGGGCGCGCGCGCTAAAGAAATCTTCGACTGCCGGGCCGGGGCCACGGATCGCTCGGTGGCAGCGATCTTGGAGCTTCTCTCGGCAACAGGGCGCAGGAGCAGCCCGCATGAACCGGCCCTCCTTTGAGCATTTTCGGAATTTGCGTAGCTTTTTTGCTACGGTGGAAGGTGGTATTTTCTTGAGGAAAATGCCACTTGAGTGCATGGCTCCGATCTGCAGTCATTCCGAAAATGCTGTAGCTCGCCCCTGGCTGCTGCCGCTGGCGCCGCTGTATCGGCTTGCGCTCGGGGTGCGCGAGTTCTGCCTTGGCCCTGCGCGCCGCCTGCGCTTCCCTGTTGTGAGCATCGGCAATCTGTCGGCTGGAGGGGCGGGAAAAACGCCGCTCACGATCGCGCTTGCCCAGGCGCTTTCGCGCCGTGGAATCGAGGTTGACGTGCTCTCGCGCGGCTATGGCCGGGCAGGCAGGGGCGCGGCTCGCGTTGAGCCAGGCGGCACGGCCGAAGAGTTCGGCGACGAGCCGCTGCTGATCGCCCGCAGGCCGAGTCCCGGTTTACGTTGCGGCCCGGCGCTAGGAGGCCGGGCTGCTGGCCGAGCAGGAGATCGGAGCTGTGAAGCGGCACGACTTCATGTTTGCGCCGAGCCTTCGCAAAGAAAGGCGATGGCGGCGCTGATTTGAAAGGGCACGACTTCAGTCGTGCCGCAGATGGACTGAAAAGGAAGGGGCTTTAGCCCCTGAGGGAAGAGCTCTCCCGCATCCACCTGCTCGACGATGGCTTTCAGCATCGCCAGCTTCACCGCGATCTCGACATTCTCCTCCTCAGCCGCCGCGACATTGACGACCGGCTGCTCCCGGCCGGCAATCTGCGCGAGCCGCTGAGCGCGATCCAACGGGCACAGGTGATCGCAATCCCGGAGAACGAAGCCGGAGCTGGAAACAGAACTCAAAGCCCGAGGCTGGCAAGGCGAAGTGTGGCGCATCCGCCGCCGCATGGAAGTTCCTGCCCTCGCAGGCCCGGCGATCGCCTTCTGCGGAATCGCGCGCCCCGGCCAGTTTTTTGAAGGCCTCGAAGCCGCCGGCCTGCGGCTCGCCGCGCGCATTGACTTCCGCGATCACCACCGCTACACTGCGCGATCTCGACCGCTGCAATTCGCCAGCGAGCGGCCAGCAATGCCGGAGCCGCGGCCCTCGTTACGACGGAAAAAGATCTGGTCCGGATGGGGCCGCTCGCCGGGAACCTGCCGCCATCGCTTCCCGTTCTCACAGCCGGTCTGCGTGTCGAGATTGAAGACGGGGCCGCTGCTGTTGACTGGCTTTTGGCCAGAATCGCTGCCTTGCCACATTAAATGCGGCCTACTGCTGCTGCACGCGGCCCTTGTGGCAGCTTCCGCCGCAGCCGGGCTTGATGCCCCAGGGCGGAGGATTCGAGCAAACCACGCGGCCGCTCTTTTCGCCCACGTACATAGGGCCGTAACAGAGGGACTGGACGAATCGTTCGTCGGCGACCTTGTCCTGGTGGCATGCAAGGCACTGGCTGGCCTCAGGATTCGCCTGAGGGCTCGCATCCGGTTTGATGGGATGCCTGCTGCCCGGCATCGAGATCATCTGCAACTCCATCGGTGTGAAAGTGGATTTGGCTGGATGCTGCTTGATTCCCGCGGAGTTATAGCCGACCATATACGACTTTCCATCGGAGGCGCCCACCAGCCCAATGGCGATCTCGTGATCGCTGTTCGACTCCATCTCATAGCGCAGATAGAAGCGCTTCCCGAGCGCCGAAGCTGCCAGAGCGCAGTCATTCGCTTTCTTAAAGTCGCCGCCAAAGTTCGCTCGTGGGCATTCGAGCGCGCCGTTGCCGGCCAGGTTCCTGAGATACGCGTCCATCGCATCCGTGGCCGCCGCGGGCGAGGCCGGCGGATTCTGTGCAGGGCTCCGGGCCGGATTCTGGGAGATGAGCGCCAGACCGGAAAACAGGCAAAGTGAGGCAACAAGCGAAGCGCTTTTCATTCCACCGGCTCCTGATTCGAGTAGGTGCGACGAAGTGTAGACCATTCGCCCTGCCTCGATCCACCAGGGGGAGCAGCCGAACTGGGAACGATCGCCCACCCCGGGTTCTTCTACTCCTGTCGAATGCCTCTGTTGCGCCCGCCCCCCGCGCTGGTACACTCGCCCTTCAGGGATTTCCTCAACTTCTTGCGATCACCGGAGGCTCTCCGTGGCTGAATTCCAACCCTTTATTCCCGCTTCGCAGAATCCGCCTGAGTTCACTTGGCGCGCCGTTTTGCTGGGCGCCGTCTTCGGCATCATCTTTGGTGGAGTCACCGTCTATGTCGGCCTCAAGGCGGGCCTCACGGTCGCCGCATCCATTCCCATCGCCGTCATCTCCATCAACCTGCTGCGCTACAAGGGCAAGCCATCGGTGCTGGAGACGATCATTGTCCAGACCGCGGGCAATGCCGGCCAGTCGATCGCCGCAGGCGTCATCTTCACTCTGCCCGCGCTCATCTTCCTCGGCTTCGATCTCGAATACTACCGCATTTTCATGCTGGCGCTTATCGGCGGTTTCCTCGGCGTTCTGTTCATGGTTCCGCTGCGCCGCCCGCTCATTGTGGAAGAGCACGGCGTGCTGCTATACCCCGAGGGCACGGCCTGCGCCGACGTCATCAAGGCCGGCGCTTCGGGCGGCTCAACCGCCAGCCGTGTCTTTTTTGGGTTGGGATTGGGCGCGCTCTACGCCGCCTTCCAGAATGAGAACCTCTTCGGCGCCTGGCCCGGCACGCCCGAATACCGACCCGACTTCGGCCCCGACCACGTTCTCAAGGGCTCCTCCCTCAAGGCCGACGCCACCAGCGAATATCTTGGCGTGGGCTACATCATCGGGCCCAAAACCGCAGGCATCATCTTCGCCGGAGGCGTCTTCAGCTGGCTCGTACTCATGCCGCTGCTTTACTTCTTCGGCAAGGCCTTGCCCACCCCGGTCTACCCCGGCACGGTTCCCATCGCACAGATGGGCCCCAGTGACCTCTGGTCCACCTACATCCGGCCCATGGGCGCGGGAGCCGTAGCCGCCGCCGGCCTGATCACCCTGATCAAGACGCTGCCAACCATCATCGGCGCGCTCCGCTCCGGCTTCAAGAACATGGGCAAAGGCGCAGCCGCCAAGGCCACCAGCCGCACCGAGCAAGATCTGTCCATGACCTTCGCTGTCTTCGGCTGCATCGCGCTGGTCGTGATCATGTTCTTCTTCCTCTGGCTCAAGCCCGTCCCCGGCGCGCAGCTCGGCATGGGTGCGAATCTGGCCGCCTCGCTGCTCATCGTCTTCTTCGGATTCCTCTTCGTCACCGTCAGCTCGCGCATCGTGGGACTCATTGGCAGCTCGGCCAATCCCATCTCCGGCATGACTATCGCCACTCTGATGGCAACCTCGGCGATCTTCCTCGTCAGCGGCTGGACGGCGCCCGCCTTCGGAGCACTCGCCATCACCATCGGCGGCGTAGTCTGCATCGCCTCGGCCGAGGCCGGCGACACCTCGCAGGATCTGAAGACCGGCTACCTCATCGGCGCAACGCCCATCAAGCAGCGGTTCGCCTTCTTCATCGGCATCGCCGTTTCCACCGTCGCCATCGGCGTCACGCTCAACCTCATGAACCTGGGCCTGCAGGAGTTCCGCGAAGCGCCCCGCGCATGGGACATTCAAGCCTCGCATCCCGGAGTCGCCGTCCAGAGCGACCCGCGCGGTCTCATCGAGCAGTTCCAGGTGAAGGGCGCCAGCGGCGGCACTACGTTGCACCACAAGAGCGAGTACGTGGTGCTGAACGCGCTCGGCTCTACAGAATTAGCGGACGGCAAGTACCTCTACTCGCCTGCCTCGCACCAGATTGAAGTGCAATGGATCCCCGGCATCGGCAGCGAAAAAGCCGCCGCGCCCCAGGCAAGATTGATGGCCACCGTCATCAACGGCATTCTCTCGCGCAAGCTGCCGTGGGGGCTGGTGATGCTCGGCGTATTCCTGGTGATCGGCGTCGAGTTGCTCGGCATCCGCTCGCTTTCCTTCGCCGTGGGCGCGTATCTCTCCATTGGAACCACAGCGGCCATCTTCACCGGCGGCGTCGTCCGCTGGCTGGTCGAAAAGGCTATCCAGAAGACGGGCGGCGCCGACGAGGGCGATGTCTCGCCCGGTTCGTTGTTCGCTTCGGGCCTGATCGCTGCCGGCGGCATCATGGGCCTGCTGGGCGTGGCCTTCAAGTTCTACGAGACCACGTGGAACAAGGACAACCCCATCGCCCTGCCGCACAGCTTCCTCTATCACGACTGGGTGTCGGTCATCGCCTTCGCCGCGCTGGCATTTTCGTTGTATTACTTTGCGAGGAAGCCGCTGAAGAAGTAGTTTCCTCGGCATCCTGACAAGCACTTTTGCGCAGCCGGTCGATAGACCGGCTGTGGTGTCTCCGGCAGCGTCGAGCGGGGACTCTGCCCTTCGACTGTACGATGGCTGGCAATCCTAATCGGGTCGGTGGCGCGAATGAGCAATTTGAAGTCACAAATTGTGACCTCAAAAGTCGAGGTGCCGGCTGAACGGGTCGAGCGGCGAATCCTCGCTGATTCGCGGGCAGAAGGTGATGCTAAGTGCCGATCTGGCCGAACTCTACGAGGTGGAGACAAGAGTGCTTAAGCGATCTGTGAAGAGCAATATCGAACGATTCCCGGCCGACTTCATGTTTCAGCTCACACCGAAGAGCACGCGGACTTGAAGTCACAATTTGTGACTTCAAGTTGGGGAGGGGCGCGCCGAGCTGCACCTTACGCCTTCACCGAGCAAGGCGTGGCAATGCTGTCGAGCGTGCTGCGCAGCCCGCGCGCCGTCCATGTGAATATTGCCATCATGCGGGCCTTCGTAAAACTCAGGGAGATTCTGGCCTCTCACGAACAACTGGCTCGGCGCCTCGAAGAGATGGAGAGCCGCTACGACGCGCAGTTCCGGGCGGTATTTGAAGCGATCAGCGAACTGATGACTCCCGACGGCGAGCCGCAAAGGCGGATTGGGTTTGGGGTTGATTAAGATGCGTGTTTCCGACGGGCATATGCGCTGTATTACTTTGCGAGGAAGCCGCTGAAGAAGTAGGGCGACTTTGGTGTTCTTTGAATGGGGTGAGCGCGACGGCGTTCCAGATGAGATTCGCTTTTCCAGATCGTGATAAAGTAAGAGCGCGAGGTTGCGCATGAAGCCCAAGAGAACATTCACCGTCGTGATCGAGCAGGACGAAGAGGGCTATCTCGTGGCGACCGTTCCAGCCCTTCACGGCTGCCACACACAAGCGAAAAGCCTCGATACCCTGATGAAGCGCGTGCGCGAAGTCATCGCGCTCTGCCTCGAAGAGGAAAAGGGCCGGCCCGGCGCGCTGGAACTGATTGGCATTCAGCAAGTCACTGTATGACGCGCCTCCCACGCCTCAAGGGAAGAGAGCTTGTCCGCGCACTGGAGAGAGCGGGGTTTGTCGCAGAGCGTACCCGCGGAAGTCACATGTTCCTCAAACATGAGGACGGAAGGGCCACCACAGTTCCAATACACTCCGGCGAAACCATTGGCCCCGGTCTGCTTCGAGCAATCCTGCGCGACGTGGAGTTGTCGGTCGATGAGCTGGCGGACCTGCTTTAGCTTGCCATTCCGCTGCTGGCTACTCTGTGTGTTACTTTGCGAGGAAGCCGCTGAAGAAGTGAGAGTCTGGAGGCGGAATGCAGCCTATTCATTTCGAAGATCGCCAATTCCGCCCAAAATGGTTCCTATCCCTGTGGAAACTGACGCTACGCTACCCCAGCTCCTTGTTTCGGGAGTGACTGGAAAGTTAAGAACTCCAAGCGCCAGCGCAACGTCTGCTATTGAAAGCGCGGATCCAGTAACTATTTGGCCTAGGCCCTTAAACCATCGACGCGATCTTTTCTCATGCTCTGGGCGCTGGCCCTTACTGTTATTATTCTTTTCCGCCCATTCCGAAAAGTCTTTTCGAGCTAAGTCGAGTCGCTCTTCGATGCGCTTCAGTTGCCCCCGAATTGGCACCTCCCGAGCTGAGCGTTCGATCCTTTCTGAAGATGCTCTTGCCGCATACGCCAACTCTCGAATCTCTGCGTCGGGGTTGATGCTTCCCATATCCCTAAGTATTTCTTTCTCCACCTCTGGGAGATGCCTCGGATGCAGATTTACAAGAATCTCGCTCGCGTGAGCTTCGAGAGCATCAACGAAGCCTGCTTCCTCGGTTACGCGATTACAGAAGTCGACGCAGTAACTCGCATCACGGACCGCCTTCGATAGGCGTCCTGGTGTCAAGGTCTCGTAAACGTCATTGTTGTCATCGCAGTCGCTCTCGATAAACCGCAAAGCATGAGAGGCGCTAGCCGCCTGATCGACGTGGTAGGACCATTGGTTTTCCATATGGTGATCGAACCTGCGCCGGACGCGAGAAATTCGCGGTCGGATGTAACGCTCGAAAAGGGACGTTAAAAACTCGCGATACTCTTCGTCGTTCATGTAGCACCTCAAGCTGCATTCTCGGTCGGAAACCACTGTCGCCAAGGCACAGCCTTTCAGCCAAGACTGCCGTCTTGTACAGCCGAGGAGTCCGATGGAGATCGAGGCTGAATTATAGCGCAACCCCTCCTGTCTTAGCTTTCATGCAGGAGAGCAAGGAAAGCAATCAAATTGAATAGATTCGCCACCTCACGCCACCAGCGAGACCGCTCCATGCCGTCCCCGCGCCGGCCGGACACTGATTTCAACATCCTGCCCGAGAGCTGCCAGAAAATCCATCAGGCGCTCTACGGAAAACGACCCCGCGCGGTTGCGCATCAGCGCCGAGACGTGCGGCTGGCGGATGCCGAGGACCTTGCCTGCCTCGGTTTGCGTGAGGCCGCGCTTGCGGATGAGGCGGAAGATCTCCAGTGCGAGCTGCGCCTTCAGCAACTCCTGCTCCGGATGGGGAAATCCGAGATCGGCAAAGACGTTCCCACTGCTCTTTTCCATCCTGATCGCGGTTTTGTCCGCGCTCTTCGTTTTCGTAGTCATGTTCGTAGTCATGTCAATTCTGCCTTTTCCGGTGCAGTCGTCCGGCCTCGGCCAGGCGAAGCTTGATCAGCTCAATCTCCTGTTTGGGAGTTGTGATGCCACTTCTGGATTTCTTCTGAAACGCGTGCAGCACGTAAACCGCCTCCGCGTAACGAACCGTGTAGACCGCGCGCCACGCACCGCTTTCATCCCGCGCGACAATCTCCAGCACCGAGGCTCCGCCAAAGCCCTTCAGTGGTTTGGCCGCCGGATCGGTTTCCCCCTGTTGCGCAGCATAGAGAGCCGCGCCCATTTCGCGGCGAACCTCACGGGGAAACGCGCGCAGGTCTCTGCGGCTGGAACCGAGCCAAACGAGCGGGCGCTCGCTTTCGTTCATAGATACAAAAATACGTCTATTTGTATACGCCTGTCAACTCCGATTGGGCGGATTGTCCGCAAGGCGCGGGTCGCGCGCCCTGGAATCTATCTGCCGTCCCCCAGCGCCACAAACGCTCCCAGCCCCATCATCGCCACGCCGGAGGCGACGCGCTGGTTGCGGCGGAAGCGAGAGTTCGAGCGCAGCCGGGAGCCGATTGCGGAGGCGAAGGAGACCACGAGCAAGTCGGCGGTGGTGTTCAGCGAAACCGAGAGAGCGCCGAGCAGGAGAAACTGCACGACGACGTGGCCGAGGGCCGGATTCACGAACTGGGGAAGAAACGAGAGAAAGAAGAGGGCTGTCTTCGGGTTCAGTGCTTCCGTGGCGATCCCCTGGCGGAAGGCGTGATTTGCGGTTCGCACGCCGGAGGGCTCCACGCAGGATGGTTCTGTGCCGGAAGGCTTATGGACTTGCACGTTTTCGATCGGCACGTTTCGCGTCTGGATCATGCGCAATCCCAGCCAAACGAGGTAAGCTGCCCCGGCGTACTTGATCACCGTGAAGGCGGTGGCCGACGCAGCCAGCACCGCCGACAGGCCGAAGCCCGCGGCCATCACGTGCACCAGCCCGCCGGTGAAGGTGCCGAAAACCGAGAGCATGCCTTCCCGCTTTCCTCCGGCGAGGGTGCGGGTGAGGACATAGAAGATTCCGGGGCCCGGTGTGACCGCAAGCAGAGTGGCCGCAGCGAGAAACAGTACGAGGAGATGCGAGTCAAGGATCATCATGGCGGCGAAGTGCTGATTGGCACTCTTTGCTGACAAAGAAAATGCTTGTTGAGAAAAAGACGGCAAGTTAGCGTGTGCTACGCACACATGGCGAGTTAGCAAGTTGGCCGGGATACCAGCCCTGCTGCGCGGCGCCGCGCGCCGACCGGAAGGCACAGCGCGCGGGTCGATGCAGCCAGTCTGAGCTAAATCGGCATTTCTCCTTTGAACGGAGGCGGCGAAACGCTTACTTTTGTGGAGGTCCGCCTGCGCCGCTCGGAGGCCCGCCGGCGCCGCTCGGAGGAGCGCCGCCCGGTCCGCCCGGTCCGCCTCCGGGACCACCCGCGCCACCGGGACCACCCTGGCCGCCTGAGCCGCCCGGCGCGCCTCCGCCGCCCTTCTGGATCTTTTCGCCAGCTTCGTTATTGGCCTTTCGGTACTCGTCCAGAGTGATCTTGCCGTCCTTGTTGAAGTCGATTTCGAACATCGGCTCCTGGGCGAAGGTCTCGTAGGTCAGGTAGCCCAACTTCTTGCTGTCGAGCATCGCGAAGAGGTGGTCGTAGGAGAACTGCGACATGCCCGCCGCCAGCCACTCCTCTTTGGTGATTTTGCCGTCGTGGTCTTTGTCGATCCCATCGAAGGCCGGATGGAAGTCGAGCTTGGTTTTGCTGGCGCTCTGGCCGCCCGGCGCTCCACCGCCTGGCGCGCCTCCGCCCGGTGCTCCAGCGCTCGGCGGGCCTCCCGCAGGCGGGCCGCCGGCCGGCGCCGACTGAGCAAAACCATAGGCCGCCACTCCGGCCGCAAGCGCAATCGCAAGTGTTACGGTTGAAATTCGCATCGTTCCCCCTGAAATGAAATTGGAATTCAATCTATTCTCCCACGCGCGGGCGAGAATCCCCGCTGCGGAGGCGGGCCGGGCGTTCAAGACCTGAACGGATAAGTGATGAAAGAAACCATCTCTCAGGCAAAGAACATCCCTCAGGGGCTAAAGCCCGCCCTTTTTCTGGCAGGCTTTACGGCCCGGCTGAAGCCGTGCCCTTGTTACAAAGCCCTTCGATGGAGCTTTTCCGCAGCCTGTGAAGTCGTTCCCGGGGCTAAAGCCCGCGCAGAATCAGCGTTATGCGGGTGTTGAAACCCGCGCCTCCCTCCGGGTTATTCCGCAGCCTGTAAAGCCGTGCCCTTTCAAACGCGATGTATGCAACCAGCCTCCGGAGTCTTGGGCGACGTTAGAGAACGTTAGAGCAGGTTCGCCACAATGTGCTTTGCCGCCTTGCGCCCGCACCACAGGGCGACGGGCTGGCAGCAATCCTTGCCAGAACTGCAATTTCACATATATTCTCTTATTCTCTTGACCTGGATTCGAACTTGGCGACTCCTCAAACATCGTCGAAACTTGTGGACGGCGATCGCGTGGCAATCGTCGGTGGCGGACCCGCGGGTTCGTTTTTCGCCATTCATCTTCTGCGCGAAGCCCGGCGGCTGGGACGAAGCCTGGAAGTCGTCATTGTAGAGAAGCGCAGCCGCACCGACCCGGACTGCGACGATTATCAATGCCGCGGATGCAACTACTGCGCGGGCATCATCTCCCCGAGATTGAACGAGATTCTCGGCGAAAGCGGACTGGCGGTTCCGGAGGAGATGATCCAGGGACGGATCGATCACGTGTGGATTCACGGGCAGTGGAAGAATCTTCGTCTTCGGGTTCCAAAAGAGCAGCGGATGTACTCGGTATATCGAGGTTCGCTGCCGGCGAAGCGGACAGGCAGACCGGCGGGGTTCGACGGCTTTCTACTTGGGGAAGCGGTCAAAGAGGGGGCGCAAATTCTGTTTGGGAGGGCCCTGGGGGTCGCTCGCGACAACTCGGGCCGGCCTGTTGTCAGCGTCAAGACGAACTCCGGGGAGGAGGTCTCGCTCGAGGCGGCTTTCGTGTGCGTGGCCGCCGGAATCAATGCGCAATACGGCATTAAGGGTAGTTCCGATCCTTTCGTCGACTCGATCCGGCAGTTGAATCCCGCGTTTGTTCCCGGCGGAGCGCGCCGGACCCTGATCTTCGAGCTCGATGTTGGAGAGGAGTACATCGGCCGCCATCTGAATCGGGAGATTTACTTTATCGAGCATGGCGCCAAACACCTGGCGCTGGAGCATACGGCGCTGATTCCCAAAGGCAGGTTTCTGACCGTCGCCATGATCGGCCGGTGCGTGGACGAAGCTGTACTGCCGCAAGACAGCCGGCGCCTGGCCCGGGAGTTCCTCACCCTGCCCCAGGTCGACCGCATTCTGCCGGGGATCGCGGCAGCGCCGCTTTCCTGTGTTTGCGCGCCGCGCATGCCCGTGACCGCCGCGGCATCGCCTTTCGGCGACCGGTTTGCGATCGCCGGCGACGCGGTAGGGGCGCGATTGAACAAGGACGGCCTGTACTCGGCCTACGCGACGGCCAGCCGGCTGGCGCAGGTTGTGCTTCACGAGGGAATCGACGGGAAGGCTCTGGAGCGCGGTTACCGGAAAACGATGCGGTGGCTTGTGGAGGACAATTGGTGCGGGCGGGTGGTATTTGCAGCCAACCGGACGGCATTCGCCACCCCACTGATCAGCCGTATTGCTTACCAGGCTTTTGCCACCGAGTACAAGGTTCGGAAGATTGGACACCGGCCGCTGAGCGACATGCTGTGGAAGATCGCCAGCGGCGCGGCCGACTATCGGGAAGTGCTCAACGATATGTTCGGCTTGAAAGTGCTGATGTCGATTCTCGCCGGGGCCGCGGTGACTTTCCGAAATATGGCCGTCGAAACGGCGCTTGGCATGAAGTGGGGCGAGTACGGCCGCTATCCGGCAGTTGTGCCGGTGGAAAGGCGCCAAAGCCTGAAGAAGGAAGTCTTTTCGAGTTTGGGCGTGGCCCCCGGCGATGCTCCCGAATTCGAGCGCATGTACGCCATCAAGATCCGCGGTTCCGAGACTGAGATCATGGAGCAGCTTGGGAAGTACGGCCAGCCCGACGCCAGGTTCCTGAAGGTGCGATTCGTTCACGCGCAGCAGATTGCGGGAATGCCCAACCAGGTTGGATCGGTCATTCTTTATCGAGTTCCGCTGTTGCGGTTGACCGTGAAACTGCAGTTGACGCGCAGGGTGGATTCAGAGGCTTTGCTTTACGAGGCCGAGGAACTGCTTGTGGATCGCGGGAAGATCATCTTCCATGTTGCGCCGACCCTGGATGGAAACCGAAGGCTTTCGATCTACGCGGCCTTCGACTACAAGACAGGCAAGAGCCTGGCGGCCCGTATTGCATGGCAGTTCATGAGGCTTATGTTCCCTGGATTCGTGCACGACGTGGTGTGGAACCATGCCCTTTGCACGATCAAGGAAGAGGTTGAGAGAAAGAACAGCCGTGCCGGCAACGATGTCCTGGGAGACGCTCTATCCGGGACAGACGCGCTGAGAGCCTGAACTGCCAACAGCCGAAATCAGCGCCGGCAAAGCCGGGGACCGTGGCTTCTTCTTTCGAGCGAGATCATTGCGCGCGCGGCGGGAAGGTGACGCGCATCTCGGCGATCTCCATGCGCTGAAGGCCGGCCTTAACGCAGGGATCGGCTGAGGCGAAGGCTCGTGCGGCGGCTTCATCTTCGGCTGCCAGGACGGCTATTCCATAGACTCCGCGGGGATCGAAGACTGGGCCGGCAAAGAGACAGACGCCGCGCTCGAAGAGCCCCTGGAGGTAATTCGCGTGGGCGTTCATGATGGCGCCTTCGTCAGCAGTAATGTCCTGGGCGAAGCTGGGCCGGGGCGGGATGAGGCGAATCAGCCAGGTCTTCATTGGTGATGTTGGGTGCGGAGTACTCATGTGCGGGAGGATAGCACGGGGGTTGTCAGCAAGTTAGCGAGTCAGCGAGTCAGCAGGTCAGCGCAAAAACAAAGACGCGGCGAGGTGGTTTCCCGCCCTTTCCGCTGAGAGCGCGGAAAGGACGGGGCACGGGACGAGGTTGTTTGCTTCCCCACCCTAGCGGCAAAAACAAAGACGCCGCGAGGGTGGGGCACCACGAGGATCAGGATTCTTTTTTAGATCCGCCGGAGGGCAGTTCATCGATCTGTTCGGCGGCCAGTTTCTGCAGTTGGTTGCGCCAGTCCAGCGACTCGACGAAGGCGTGCGAATCGCGCCAGCCAGGCTCGACAATCACATGAAGCTCGAGATAGACGGCCGTGCCCAGCAGAGATTCGATCTTGCGCCGCGCGCCCGTGCCGATGGACTTGAGCTTGGCGCCGCCCTTGCCGATCAGAATGGCTTTCTGCCCATCGCGCTCGCAGTAAATCACGGCGCCGATGCGCGTGAGCGGCCTTTTGCCGGGCCTCGGCGAGGGCTCGGGCTCCTCAAAGCTCTCAATCACCACAGCCGAGGCATAGGGGACCTCTTCGCCGGTCTCGATGAGAATGCTCTCGCGAATTAATTCCGCGACCATGAAGCGGATGGGCTGCTCGGTGTACTGATCGGCGGGAAAATAGCGCTGGCCCGTGGGCAGCGCCGCGACGATTTTTTCGACGAGCAGATCGAGGCCGTCGCGCTTCAGAGCGCTGATGGGAAACACCTGCGCGAACCGGTAGCGGCGCGTGAGCGATTCGATCAGAGGCAGCAGCAGATCCTTGCGCACAAGGTCGATCTTGGTGAGGACGAGGAAGACAGGGCAATCGAGCTTCTCGAGCAATTTGAAGAGGAATTCATCTTCCGAGGCCCAGCTGTGCGCCTCTCTCCTGCCGACCAGTGGCCTTTCACCCGCTTCTTTTCCATCCTGAGCGGCGGACTTCGATTCCGACGCCTGGGAGGGATCCTCGTTGAATCCGGTCTTCCGCGTCGCATCCACCAGCACCAGCACCAGGTCGCGGGAGTCCAGCGCCTCATGAATCTCCTGGAGCATGCGGCGGTCAAGCTGGGAGGCGGGCTTGTGAATGCCGGGCGTATCGAGAAAGACGATCTGGGCGGCAGGGTGGCGGCCCTTGCGTGCCGGCACTTCGACTACGCCGACGATGCGGTTGCGCGTAGTCTGCGGCTTGGCCGTGACGATGGAGACCTTTTCGCCGGTCAGCGCGTTGAGCAGCGTGCTCTTGCCAACGTTGGGGCGGCCGATAATGGCGACGAAACCGGATTTCACCTGGCGATAGGCTCCAGTGTCCTATTATCGCGGATGAACCTGCGGTGGGGATCAGGACTGGCTCTGCCTGCCCGCCGCCTCCGCGATCGCCTTCCACAGTTCCGCGATTCCCCGCCCTGTCTTCGCTGAAACCGCGAGGATTTCGTCGGTTCCCAGGCCCTCTTTCAACGCAGCCAGATTGCGCGTGCGCTCGTTGCCGCTCAGCCTGTCCGCCTTGGTTGCGACCACCTGGAACGCGCGTCCCTGCGAGTGCAGCCAGTCGAGCAACTGCCGGTCGTTGGGGCGTGGGGGAACGCAGGCGTCCACAAGGCAGACGCACAGCGCCAGGGTCTTGCGCTCGGCGAGATAAGGCTCGATAAACTCCGGCCACTCGGCCGAGATCGACTTTGAGACCTTTGCGTAACCGTAACCAGGCAGGTCGGCAAAGATTGTTTTTCTACTGCCGCGGCTGTCCTGAACCAGAAAGAAATTAATGGCGCGCGTGCGCCCCGGTGTAGATGAGACACGCGCCGCCTTCTCGCCCACCATTGCGTTCAGCAGGCTCGACTTGCCCACGTTGGAGCGGCCCAGAAAGGCGATCTCGGCCACCGACGGCGCCGGGAACTGCGCCGCCGCCATGGCCGATAGCAGAAACTGTGTCGTATATCGCATTCGTATCCAATCTCAGAATAATCTCTGCTGCGAAGTCTTCGCGCAAAGGTCTAAGTCGGCCGAGGTGATTATGAATGGCTGGACATTGCGCAGACTGCAATGCAGGCCGTTTCTCCTCTCTTCACTGTGTCACGTTTCGTCACAGGTTTTCGATCCGTGGACGCCATTGCTCGAATTAAATTGTTTGCCTGCCTTATCCGGCTGGTGCAATACTCCTTGCATCCACGTATTCGCCTGGAATCCGTCGTCTGCGGAACGGTTCGCGGCCCAGTGTTCACGGGTGGGCGCTTTCACGGTGAGCCGAAAAAAACCGGTTCCCGGAAAAGGCGCAGATGCCGGCGAAGGCACCGCTGCCGCGCTGATGCGCGACAGCGGCAGAACAGCTTTATTAGTGTTTGATTTCGCTACCGCCAGTGCGGTAGGGCTAAGGAGAGAATGCATGCGTCGTAAGGACAAGATGGACGGAAAAAATGCAAATAAAGCGGTTTCTCGCCGGGGCTTCTTCAAAGGGACAGCCGCCGTGGTGGGCGCGGGCCTTGTCGCCAACTCCAAACTGGGCGCGGCTCAACCCCCGGCTTCGAGCGCTGCCGCGAGCAGCCACATTCCAGGTTACTCCGGCGACGGAGACTGGCTGGGAACCGCTCCTGTCATTCCGGATTCCGAGATCACGAAGACCGTCGAGGTGGACGTTCTGGTGCTGGGCGGAGGTCACGCCGGCGTGCTGGCAGCTCTGGGCGCCTCCGACAAGAAGGCAAAAGTCGCTGTCATCGAGGCGCAGGACGAAGCGGGTTTCGCCACCGACTACTGGCACCGTGTGGGCGAAGACATCGGACACGTGAACTCCAAGTGGCTGATCAAGAGGGGATACGGCCCTTACGACACGGGCGAGGTTGTTGCGGAGTTTGTGAAGCGGGCCGCGGGACGCTGCAATCCGGACATTCTCCGCCTGTTCGTGGAGAACTCAGGGCCCATGTTCGACCGCATGGTCGAGGTCTACGAGAGCTACGGGGCGAAACGGAAGGCCGACGACAGCGCCGTGCAGTACAAGTACAGCGACGGCGTCCAGACCCTCGATCTGTCCAATCTTATGGACGAGAAACATCTCTACAACCAGATTGGCCTGAACCGCACGGGGAAGGAATATCCCATCGTGATCGGCGGCTACAAGACCTGGCCCACCACTGCCATGTTCCAGGGCCCGGTGCTGCGCCGGGCAGTTTCGCCCTTTGTGAGCGTGCTGCGCTGGTTTGAAAAATACACGGTGCTGAAGGGCGTGGAGAATGGCGCCGACTGGTATTACGAGCACACGGCGGTTGTCCTCACGCAGGATGCGAGCGGGGCTGTCACCGGCGCCATCGCCAGGGATAAATCCGGCAGCTACATCAAGTTCAATGCACGCAAAGGCGTGGTCGTAACGACCGGCGACTATGCAAACAACCGGACCATGGCCTGGGATCTGAATAACGAGACGATGGAGGCAATGGAGCGGGCTGGGCAGAGCAAGAACGCCTCCGGTGGCGGCGGCATGGGCATGGGTGGCGGCGCTCCCGAAGGCGGCGCTCCTGAAGGCGCTGCTGCCGCAGCCGGTGCCCCCAGAGGCACGGCCGGAGCAAGCGCTCCTGGAGGCGGAGCTCCTGCGGGCGCGCCTGGCGGCGCGGCAGTCAGTCCTGGAGCGGCTGCGATGGCGGCTGCTGCGGGTGGTCCCGGAGGTGGCATGGGCGGCGGCGGCGGCATGGGCGGCAGCTCAAAAGCAACCGCACTCAAGCACGAGGGAACAGGCCACAAAATGTGCTGCTGGGCTGGAGGAATGATCGAGCCTTCTCCCCGCGGCGGCATGAATATAGGGGCCGGAGTCAACGGTCCGTGGGGAACGGGACCGATGGTGCAGCTCAATTCGCTGGCCAAGCGGTTCACCGATGAGTCGGCCGCCCCGCTGGTGGGAGGAGCCTGCGCACGCCAGCCTGCCGGCCTCGCGTGCATCGTCACGGACAAGAAGTATCTGAAGAGCATCGTCATTGCCGGCCTGGAGCACGGCGGGCCGAACTTCGGGCGCAAGGAATGGCTCGAAGATATGCAAGAGGACATGGCAAAGGTCGTGGCCGGGGGAGCCAAGGGCGGCAAGGTGAGAGGCATCACCGTGGCGGAACGCAATGCCGCGACCGTGTACGGAGCCAATACCCTTGAAGAGCTCGCAGGCTATCTGGGCTACAAGGGCGATCTGGTGAAGACCTTTGTCGAATCCATCAAGCACTACAACGAGCTTTGCAAGAAGGGAGTCGATAGCGACTACGGCAAGGATGCCCATGCCATGATCGCGATCGACGAGGCGCCGTTCTATGGTTGCACAGGCAGGCTCGGCGGCGGTGCAAGCTTCGGCATGGTTACCATGTCGGGCATGGTTACCGATACAAGGCTGCGTGTTTTGGACAAGAAAAACAATCCGATCAAGGGCCTGTTCGTTGCGGGCAACACGCTGGGCGGACGTTACGGCCTGGGCTACTCGACGCCGTTTGCCGGCAACTCCATCGGCATGGCCATGACGCATGGGTGGCTGGCCGGCCAATACGCAGCGGAATCATAAGAAGCGCCGGCATGCCGGTGAGAAACAGCCGGGCGCCGCTGGTGGATCAATTCTGTTCGCTTTGATCCACGGCAGCGTCCGGCATTCTTCTTCGCCTGCCAATCGGCGGGAATAGAATCGCAATGATGTTGAGGAGATCGGTCATGAAGTGCTTTGCAGGAAAGCTTCTTACAGAAAAGGCAACCACGCAAAACCGGAGCGGAAAGACCCTTCAGGCATTCTTCGTCTTTGTTGTTTTCCTCATGCTGGCGGGTTCAGCGGGGTTCACCGGCTGCGGCGCAACGAAGACGGTGGCAAGCGGCTCAACCTGGGTCGTCGACCAGAAGTATGAGATGAAGGGGCATCTCGACCTTCAGAAAGGGGCCACGGTCAAGGCTCCTGACGGCTCCCTGCTGACCATGACCGTGAACGGCGTGGAGACCGCCATTCAGCCCGGCAAATATTCCGGCACGATTGTCGCTTACGCCGACTGTGAAGATATCGAAGGCGCTCTTCGACAGCATGCTGGGCAAAGGCGCCAACACCGATTACCGCACGGGGTTGTTTATTGACGGCGGCCAGATCGTGGATAAGAGCTCGGTGACCTCGGCGCTGGTGGGCGGCAGCTACGACGCTCATTCCGCTTCCGGTATGAGCATCACTTCCAATAACCGGCTTTTTGATGGCTTCATCATCAACAACAGCGACTACCGCATTTCCAACGTGAGCATGACCGCCAAAGGCGAGGGCGGAAACGATTTCGTGGGCTTTGGCGCCGGCATCGCCATCACAGGGAAATCCAACGTCAACATCGACAACTTCACATTCAATGGCGCGGGCCCCGTCCGGCACGGCATTTTCGTCGCCGGGCTTACGGCAGCGGAACATCCCACGGTGACCGTCACCAATTCGTTCCTTCAGGCGAATGGCTCAGTGGGGCAGTATACGGGTAAGTCGATGTCCATGGTGCCGTGGGTGCTGGGTCTGGAGACCACAGGACACGTGCGTACCCAGATGGTCGCCGGGTTCGCCAATGTGAAGTACGAGAACAGCACAATTTTGTCGGATGGATGGGGCGTGCTTTCCATCGACGCGCCGGGTAAGCCGGAGAAATACGGCGACAGCCCGATTGTGCTCGAAGCAAAAGATTCGACCATCGATATCACCGGTACCAGCGGCTACGGGTCCTACAGCATCGGCGGCTCTCGCAATATCTTCGACCATACGGTGATGGGAAATACCAAATACAGCACCGGGAAATATGGCCTGACCTACGCACTGGTTGTGACCGGCGGATATGCCGGCGGCGACTTTATCAACGGCACCAATGTGACCTCACGCTACGGCGTAATGTGGCACAAGGCGCAGACCGGCGTTACCAAGGTTGACGGCAGCACCTTCCACACTTACGGACCGATTTTCCTCGTCAAGCATTGCTATCCGGTGATCAACGTAAGCAAGTCCAATCTGGTTTCGGATCATGGCGTGATCGTGCAGCTGATGAGCAGCGACGATCCCGGCCTGATGGCCGCCTTCTATCGCGAGCCTCTGGACACCACCACGGTGGCGAAGGACGCGAAGCACGACAATTTCCACGTCAACAAGGCCAGCACGGAGATTCTCAACACCAAGCTGACCGGCGTAGTTACCGATGCCCAGGCGAACTTTTCCGATATGGAAATCAAGGGAGACTTCTATAACTCGGTGGCGGGCATCGACGACGACAGTTTGCATCTTCTCGGGCAGAACCTGGTTCTCAGCTTCGACGCCGTCAAGTTAACCGGAGTCATATCCTCGGCCGTAGCTTCTCATCGGAATTACTCGCTTTATTTCGGCAAGGAGAAGGACGCGAGCGGCAAGGAGATGGCGCTGAACGCCGACGGGTATCCCATACAAGCCACGTGGGGCAGCGAAGAAAGCGTGCATCACGACCAGATCCCCACGATCTTGCCCACAAAGGACGCGAATGGTCACCTCGTTCAGGCCAGCGGCACAAAGTACGACCGGCATGAGGGCGTGATTCTTTCCCACGACGCGCTCTATCTGGGCGATTTGCTCAATCGCGCTGCGCCCGCGGTGAACAACGGCGTGCTTGTGACGTTGAAAAACGGCACGGTGTGGACCGTCACCGGCACGAGCTATCTTACCGGCCTGACGATCGCAGGCGGCACCATCACCGCACCCGCGGGGCAGGCAGTCGAACTGACCGTGAACGGGGCCAAGTCGAAGATCAAGGACGGCGCGACTTATACCGGCAATATCGTTTTGTCGCTCGCAGGCAAGTGAACCGATCGGCGGCTATCGGCAGCCAGAGAAAATGATTCGGGCTGGCCCTTGGCCAGCCCCAAAAGTTTTGGATCGGGTGTGAAGGCGCTACTTCGCTGCTGCCTGCTTTTCGAAGTAGTTCTTGACGATGGCCTTCAGGTCGCTCTGGGTGATCGACCATTTGCGTATGGAGCCTTCGTTCTTGACCAACTCGGTGATGTCGGCAATCTGTTCCTTGGTGGCTTCGATGCCGGCTTCCTTCAGCTTCATGGCAACCGAATATGCGCCGGACATTTTGCCCAGGATGATGTTGAAGCCGTCGCGGCCGATGAGGTCGGGATTGTAGGCCTGGGAAGGAACGCCGCCTTTGGCGAACTTGTCGATGCAATAGGCCACCAGACCGGACTCGCAGGTGAACTCGTTGTCGCCGGTGATGGGCTTGTTGCGGGCCACAGGGATCTTGGCCAGTTCGGCAACCAGTTGGGCAGTCGGGTAGAGCTTGTCGAGACGGATGCCGGTCTTCATGCCCAGCAGCAGCTCGATTCCCAAAGCCACTTCGTCGGTGGCCGCGTTTCCGGCGCGCTCGCCGAGTGCGTTGATCGAGGTATGCACGCCGGTAGCGCCGGCGGCAACCGCGGAGAGCATAACCGAGGTAGCCATGCCGAAGTCGTTGTGGGCATGCATTTCAACGGGAATTCCGGGCACCCACTCCATCAGCTTGCGGACGTAGAAGGTGGTGGCCTGGGGCAGGGCGCAGCCGAAGGTGTCGGCGATGACGACGTGATTGGCGCCGCCTTCGTTGACCACGCCCTTGTAAACGCGCTCCATGAACTCGAACGAGCCGCGGTTGCTATCCCAGGGCATGACGGCTGTGAAGAGTCCATTGTCGGTGGCGTGCCTGGTCGTCTCCACAAATTTCTGGTACATTTCGTCGGGCGAGGTGTTCAGAACGATGCGGCCGAATTCGGTGTTGCCGGTGCCTTCTACCACCACGCCGTCGGCGCCGCACTTCAATGCGAAGTCAACCTCTTCCTTGAACCAGCGGCAGAGGAAATAGACCTTGGTCTTCTTCTTGCGCTTGACCAGCTCGAAGGCAAATTCCTTGTCCTCTTCGCTGATGATGGGGAAGATCTCGACGCTGTAGACACCCAGGTCGTTCAGGGCTTCGTAGATGCGGAGCTTTTCCTCGCCGCGAAGCACAACGTGCGGGGACTGCTCGGCTTCGCGAAGGGTCACGTCGTGGATGCGGACCTCTTTGGGAAGGGTAATCTGGCTTCTCACCTCGGGAAAGAAGTTGTGTTTTGTTACCCAGTAGTTCGGTGCAAATGTCTGGAATGTTTCCTCTGCCATCTTTATTCTCTCCAATCGTGTTAGCTGCTGCGGCTGTTCAGCCGGAAGTTACCTTAAACGGGATCGTAGGCGTGAATTTCCTTGAGATAGTCGAACATCTTCAGATAGAGTTCGTCTCTCTTGCGCAGGATTTCGGCTTCGCTCCGTCCCTGATAGTCGTAAATGCCGTGCCCGTTCTTGGCGCCGAGGCGGCCCTGCTCGACAAGCTTCTCCACGAACGAATAGACCTTTCCGTAGTTCCTCATCGTGTCGAGGAGCATGTCGAGGCCCTGAAAATCGAGCGTCTGCACCACTCCCACAATGGGCAGACGGCCGCCAAGGCTGAGTTTGACCGCGCGATCGATCTCGGCCGCGTCCACCACGCCCGATTCGATCAAATCCAGGCAAGTCTCGCCGATTGCCTTCTGAATGCGGTTGACGATGAAACCGGGCGAAAAGCGCTTCATGGTCACGGGGGCTTTGCCCGCCTTCTCGAGCAGCGCTACGGTGCGGGCCACGGTCTCGGCCGAGGTTTTCGGCCCCGGAACCACTTCGACCAGAGGAACGATGTGCGCCGGCGAGTAGTAGTGAGCGATGACTAACCGCTCGGGGTTTGGAATGTCGGCGATCTCGAAGATATTCAGCGCCGAGGTGTTGCTGGCGATGATCGTATCGGGACTGCAGGCAGCCGCGATTTGAGCCAGCATTTCTTTTTTGGTGGCGGGAACCTCGGGCACAATCTCCATGACGAAGTTGGCGCCGTTGGCCGCCTCGGCCAGGTTCTGGCAGCAATGGATGTGGGCGAGCGTCTCTTCTTTTGCCTTTGGAGTGAGCTTGCCCGATTCCACCAGCGTCTCGAGGCCCGACTGGATGCGGCCCATGGCGCGCTGGAGGGAGCTCTCTTTCAGGTTGAAGAGAACCACGTCGATGCCTGCCATGGCGAAGGACTGGGCAATGGTGTTGCCCATAAGTCCCACGCCAACCAGGAGTACTTTATCCGTTGTTTCCTTTGCCATATTCCCCCGCTCAGTCCGCTGTGAATCCGCCGTCAACGTAGAACGTCGCGCCCGTCGCCCACTCCGAAGCCTTGGAGCAGAGATAGAGCAGGATGCCGGTGAAATCTTCCGGCTCGCCCAGGCGGCCGATGGGCACGCGGCCGCAGACCATCTTGTAGATAGCGGGGTTCTCATACAGCCCCTTGGTCAATTCCGTGCGGAAGACCGAAGGAGCGAGGGCGTTGACCCTGATCTGATACTTGCCCCATTCGGTGGCCAGGCACCTGGTGAGCATGTGAATGGCGCCCTTGGATGCGCAATAGGCGGTGAATTCCGAGATGCCGACCACTCCGCGGGTGGAACCGAGCATCAGGACGTTGCCGCCGCGGCCCTGCTCGATCATCACCTTGCCTGCCTCGCGGCAGAACAGATACGTGCCCTTGACGTTGGCGTCGATTACGTTTTCCCACTCCGCCTGATCCTGCGTGGTAATCGGCGCATGGGCGTTGGTGCCGGCAGCGGTAATCAGAATGTCGATGCCGCCGAACTTCTTCACCGTCTCCTGCACAACCTTGGAGACTTCATCGATCTTCAAGGGATTTGCGACCACGTAAGTTGCGTCGCCGCCAATCTCGCTGACCAGCTTTTCCAGCTTGGCCTGGTTGCGCGCGGTCACCATGACCTTGGCCCCCATCGTGGTCAGTACCTGGGCGGCCATTTGCCCGAATCCGCCGGTGGCGCCGGTGATAATGGCTACCTTGCCCGACACATCGAACAGTCCGAGAATCTCTTCCTTTTTCATCATCGCAACAGCTTCCTTTCCATGGAGGTTTTCGACTACTTCTTAGAGCATTTTCTGCAATTGGCGCAGACATTCCGAAAATGCTGTAGCGCATTTCACAGTTGTTCGGTCGCAAAGACGAATGCGTGGCGAGCCCTTACAGGGGGTGGCGTACTTCGATTCGAAACCTCTGGTTCCGATTACTGGTTTGCACCAAAATTATATCGCCCCGGGGCAGCACTTGCGGCACTGAAAATGCGCGATTTCCCCTCTATTGCCGGTCCTCGGTGAATTGATTCTTGCGATGGTTCTTATTCGCGATGCAAATAGGTCGTCAGCATGACTGTACCCCTGAGGCGGCGAATCGCCGGCAGATTGGGCTCGTCACCCACGAATGTGCCCCCGGATGCGAACTGCTTTTCCCTTGGAAACAGAGGCGCGAGTAACAGACTGTAAACGGGGCCGCGAAAGGCCTTGCGGCGCGCCACGAAAAAGCTCACTTGGGCAGCGGCTCCTCTGGTATAAAGGTAGACGCACACGCACAGGCTAAATTCTTTCAAGTGGAATCTGGAAGGCCACCGGGAAATGTGCATCCGCGGGCGCCGCGCGATTGGAAAGCGGCAAAGCAAGGCGGCGGAGATGCCGGTCTCTGCGAGTTCAAATCGATTGAGTAGAAAGCGAAGAAAACATGACTAAATCAGAGCACGCATCTCACTTTCGCTGGGTCGTCCTGGCCGCCGTGTTTCTAGCCTCCGTCTCTTCGTGCATGATCATGATCTCGTTTGCGCCGATGATCGGCGTCCTTCGAGACGAACTGAGGATCAGCGCAGGGACGGCCTCGCTCGGGTTCATGAGCCTGCACGCAATTGCCACCGCGATAGGCTGCTACGTATCGGGCATCCTGTTCGTCCGGTTCGGAATTTTCAAGGTCCTTGCCGCGGCGATGTTCATCCTGATTTTTTCCAATGCCTCGCTGCCCTTGTTCGGGCACGGGTTCTGGCCTCTGGTCATCATTCGCATCATCGAGGGCTTTGGATGCTCGGCATGCATCGTGGCCACCGGACCGCTGTGCGCCGATTGGTTTCCGAAGCGCGAAGTTGGCATTGCCAATGGCACGCAGTCAGTGGGCGTCTCGCTGGGAATGATGCTGGGGCTGAAGCTTGCCCCCGTTTTCGCCCAGCATGCAAGCTCCTGGCAGGTCGGGCTGGCCTGGTTATCGGTCGGCAATTGCATCTCTTTCGTGCTCATACTTCTGGTAGGGATGGCCGCCAAAAAGCATATGGCTGAGTCGGCGCAGGTTCAGGCCGAAACCGCTGCCGAACTCGGCGTCTCCGGCGGTGGGTTTTCCAGCTACGTACTTACGCTTGCGTTCATGGTCGGCATCGTGTGCTTTGCCTGCGGAACCTGGACCCAGGCCGCATTCAACGATCTGACTCCCGGCTACTTCGCCATCGCTCCGCCGGTAGGGGTGGGCATTGGCGGCCCTGCGGGCGCGGTGGTTGCGGGCAATCTGTTCTCCATTGTTCTTGCGGCCGGTATTATTGGTTCCATTCTGAGCGGCCTGCTGATGGACAGAGTCTTCGGGGGCCGGGCAAAGCCGCTGATGCTGATGGGATTCGCCATGATTGCCGTCTGCGTCGCCCTGTTGATGCTGCCCCCGGTGTACGGCCAGCGTGCACCCCTGGCTGTTTGCCTGTTTCTGGCCGGCATGGGCACGCCCTTCGTCAATCCCATGGTCCTTGCCTTCGGCGCCAAGTCGTTTCCGCCCTCGGTTGTGCCCAGGGTGATCGGCGTCTGGGGCACTGTCTCCACAGTGAGCCAGGGCGTGGGAGTTACGGTTGGAGCGCTGGCGCTGAAATCCACGGGGAACTATCACATGTCGCTGTGGATCGTTTCCATGGTGGCAACGCTCGGCTTCATCGTGGCGCTCTTTGTTCCGAAGCCCAAGCATGCGGCTGCGCAGGTGGCGGCAGAAGTTTCCGCAACAACGGCTTAGACCGTCTGCGTGATCTGGCAGTTTTAAGTGGCGACCCCACCCTGGCCGCAAAGAGTCGCCACGGCGAGACGCGGCAAGGGTGGGGCACCCGACTTTACGAAAGCACTGAGGTTCAGAGAGGAAAGTATGGGAAGACTGGATGGAAAAGTTGCCCTGATTACAGGCGCCGGCGTGGGCATCGGAGCGTGCACGGCGAAGCTCTTTGCCAGGGAAGGCGCATCCGTGATGCTGGTGGCGCGCAGAGAGAACACGCTCGCGAAAGTGAAGCAGGAGATCGAGGCCGCAGGCGGCAAGGCCGCTTATGTTGTCGCCGATCTCGCGACCGCGGAAGGCTGCACAAAAGCCATTGACGCGACGGCCGCGCAGTTCGGCCGGATCGACGTGCTGGTGAACAATGCCGGCATCGCGGACAAGCATCGCTCCACCAAGAACACCAGCGACGAGTGGTGGGACTACGTCGTGGCCATCAACCAGACCGCCGTGTTTCGCCTGTGTAGAGGGGCATTGGTGCACATGGAGAAGCAGGGCAAGGGATCGATCGTCAATGTCTCGTCGATCGGCGGGTACCGTTCGCTGGCCGGCATCGCCTATTCCGCTACGAAGAAGGCGGTGATTGCGATCACAGAGAACATCGCCATCCAATACGCCGGCAGAGGCATTCGCTGCAACGCCATCTGCCCGGGACCGACGCCCACAGAGCTGAACACGCCCGAGAATCTGGCTACTTTCGATCAGGAGATGATGCAGCTCACGGCCTATCACATCGCCTTGCAGTTGCCCGAGACCGAAAACATCGATCAGGCCTATGCCATGCTGTTCTTTGCCTGCGATGAATCCAAGGGAGTCACAGGCCAGGTCCTGGTGGTCGATAACGGAATGACCATCTAGCTTTTCCGGGGAAACGCGGATAGCCCGCGTTTCCCCTTTTTCGCATCTGCCTGTTCCAGACGGCTTTGGCTGGATCGCGCACAGATGTCATCCTGAGGCGCAGCCGAAGGATCTGCAGTTGCATTTCACTCAGCCGACCTGGCACAGCAGCGTAAGATGACTTGCATGCACCAAGGCTGCTATTTCACTTACATCGTGGCGAGCCGCAGCCGGACGCTCTATATCGGCATCACAGGTGATCTGCGCAAGCGCGTTTTCGAGCACAAGTGGAAAGAGCATGAAGGCTTCACGGCACGATACAACTGCGACCGTCTCGTGTGGTTCGAGAGCCACGAGTATGTGCAAAAAGCCATCGCAAGGGAGAAGGAATTGAAGAGCTGGAGGCGAGCCAGAAAGATCGCACTGATCGAACCATTGAATCCTGCGTGGATCGATCTGAGCCGCGATTGGTATGACTGCGAGCCTGCGGATTTTCACCGGGCGCTCGATCGCATCGACGTCTGAAAGGCAACTGCAGATCCTTCGGCTGCGCCTCAGGATGACAGCGCCCTTTTGGCAGCAGCGTAAATGAATTGAGTTGGCCGGCGGTTGGTCGGCGATCACGGATGCCGTATACTATTTGTGCTGCACCGAATGCAGATTCAGGACTTCGAGACTCGCCCGGCAGCCAGGCGCCTCAGGCACCGGCCGGGTGCTAGCCGCGTGCACGATTCTGGCTGGAACTCAAAGATGCAGACGAATTGAAGAAGGAGCCCGGTAGCTATGTTTGAATATCCATTGTCTATAGACAAAATGCCGCCCAAATCGGATTCGTACGACACTCCCACGCTGGATTACACCACTCCAGAGAAGAACCTTCCCGGCAAATGGTCGATCACGAGCGACATGGTCATGGTCGATCTCTCCCACCCGTGGGGCAACGATCAGCCCACATGGCCGGCCGGCGCGCAGCCGTACTCGACCCCGGTGCAGTACATGTCCAAATTCAACCGCCGCACCCAGCTGTTGTATGGCTTCCCAGAGCACCACTCGACGCATTACGACGCGCCCGCGCATGTGTGCCAGGAAAGCCCCTTCACGGATGAGGTGGCCCTGGAGAAGTTCATTTCGCCCGCGGTGATCTGGAGCGTTCCCGCCAAGCCTATGGAGACGATCTCGATAGAGACGCTGAAGAAGTGCACGCCCGCGCTTCAGCCCGGCGACTACGTGATTATCGTGACCGGCTGGCATCGGCTGTACAGCGATTCAGACCGCTACTTCCTGTGGAGCCCCGGTTTGAGTGAGGCGGCCGGCGAGTGGCTGGTGGAGCAGGGCGCATCGGGCTTCGGTATCGACTGCCAGGCACTCGATCATCCCTGCGCCTCCTACATGGCGGCTCATGGTCCGGGCCCGCTGGTCCCCCGCGTCATCGACCTGTATGAAAAGACCTTCTTCCCCGGCCACAAGGCCAAGGAAGACCATCCCAAGTGGGAGCCGGTTCACGAAGTGTTTCTGAAGCGGAACATTCCCGCATGGGAGAATGTGGGCGGAGATGTGGACAAGGTTCTGGGCAAGCGCTGCGTGGTCTGCGCCTTCCCGACCCGCTGGCACAAGGGCGACGGATCGATTGTACGCATGATCGCCTTCATCGACAAAAAGGACTTGAACGACGTTCCTACCCGCACCTACAAGTACGGCACGTACTGATCAAAGGAAACTGCACGTGGGCTGTCCTCATTGCTGAGGGCAGCCCATTTGCATTTCAGTGGTCAGTGGTCAGTGGTCAGGGATCAGTGGTCAGTGGTCAGGGAGCAGAGAGCAGAGAACAGAGAACAACGTGGGCAGAAGCAACCGAGAAGAGATTCAGCGGCTGATTGAGCTTTCGGCGAGGGAGGGCAACATCCTGCCCATCACCTCCCGTTGCGACACCCGCTGTGTCTTTTGCAGCCACAGGAACAATCCACCCGACATCGATGTGATTTCAATCGGCGTGCGCACTCTGGATGAGATCGCGCAGACCATGAACTACCTGGATCCGCGCCGGCCGGTCACCATCGGGGAATCCGCCTCGAGCATCATCGAGGGAGAGCCCTTCACCCATCCCGATTTTTGCGGAATCCTCACGGCGCTGCGCAGCCGGCTGCCCCGGACGCCGGTTGAAATTACCACCAACGGCCACCATCTCACTTCTTCAATGGTGGATTTCCTCGCGGGTCTTGAAAATATCACGCTCCAAATCTCGCTCAACAGCGCTTCAGCGAAGGGCAGAGAGATGTTGATGGGAGATTCTGCGGAGATGACCGAGCAGACTCTTGCCGGCGTTGCAATGCTGGCGGAACGAGGCATTTCCTACGCTGCCAGCCTGGTGGCTATGCCTCACCTGACCGGCTGGGATGACCTGCTCGAGACCGTTCGCTTCCTGTCTGCGCACAAGGCGACTACGATCCGCGTCTCGATGCCGGGCTTCGCGCGCAAAGCCATGCGCCCCGGCGTTCCCGATGCGGACTCGCTCCACGCCCAGCTGCGCGAGTTTATTCAGGGCCTGCCCACCGATCTCGCCTGCCCGGTGCTGATCGAGCCCTCTTACGTTAAGAACCTGACGGCGGAGATCAGTGGCGTCGCCTGTGATTCTCCAGCGTGGCGCGCGGGCCTGCGGCGTGGCCATGTGATCTGCGGCGTGAATGGAAGAGAGCCGCGCTGCCGCGTAGAGGCTTGGAATATGCTCGCACCTCGCGGGCCCATGAGCATCGCCGCCCTGAAAGACGGAAGGGAAGAAGAACACTTCTGGATTAACTCCTATGACGGCGGCTCTGGAATCGTGATGGAATACGACTTCGATATGGCGCGGGCCGAACGCGTGAGGCAGTTCATCCTTGAGCAGCCCGGAAAGACTCTGCTTCTCGCCTCCGAGTTCGGTCATGCCGTGCTGCGCGCCGATTCTTAAGTTGTTGCATCTTTCCGACGGATCGCGCCGAAGCCGTGATGGTGAAGAATCTCACTTTTGGCGGGACCATCAGGGCCGCGGGGCTTGCTCGACCGTTGACGATTACGAGGCGGCATTCAAAGACTGGCAGACGCGAAGCAATGAGAAACCCTGCCGGATTCTTGTTCCGGAGGAGAGCTTCAACTCGCTGGGATTCGATTTGAAGCACCGGCATTGGTCGCAGCTTGAAGCCTTGACGCAAACTCCGGTCGAAGCTCGCCTGAGAGCGTCTGGGTTTAGAGCATTTTCGGGAATAGCGTAGACCGGAACTATGTTGGTTTCCCACCCATTCCGCAGAAAAACGCGGAATGGATGGGGCACGGAAGTCTACAGCCGGAACTATGTTGGTTTCCCACCCATTCCGCAGAAAAACACGGAATGGATGGGGCACGGAAGTCTACAGTAAGTCCAAAAATGCTCTAGTTGACGTTGAGCACGCCGCCCGAGGCCAGCTTGTACGTTCCCTTGAGCGGGCAGTCCTTTCCCGCGGTGGCGGAGATGGTAACGCCCGCCGGCGCGTCGATCTTATCCACCGAAACGGCGCCCTTGAGCGTCACTTTGGAATCGGCCGTGGCCGTCCATTTTGCGCCCTGGCCGAAGCTGAGCGTGGCCAATTGCACCGGGCCGTTGAGAGTCACCGCTTCCAGAGCCACGTCCATATCGCGGTTGGGATCACCGTGCTTGAGGGCGCCTGCGAGCTTCATGTTTTTGAGGGTGATGTTGATGGCTCGCGCCTTCTGGCCCGCAGCCACCTTGGCCGCGTCGGCGTCGTCGTTGATCACCGATTCGATCAGCACGCCATCTTTGGGGTTGAGCTCGGCGCCGTCGATGACCACGTCGGGCGAGGCGCTCTTGATGAAGACGACCGCCGTCTGGGTGTTGAACTTGCCGCCCTTGATGTGCAGGTTGCCTGCCGTGTTGGCGCCGCCGCCCACCACATGCATCATGACGCCGTACTTCGAAGTTCCATCGACGTCATTCAAAGTGATGTCGCCGTTTCCGGCCGCAATACCCAGATAGGTGGCTGTGGTCATCTTTGACTTGTTGATGACCACCTTGACACCGCCGTCGGCGTAGGTGCCATAGCCGTTCGAGAGCGTCTGTATATTGCAGTTGTTGGCCTCAAGATAGACGCCCTTCTCGCCGGCCTCGTCGGTTGAAAGCGCGCCCCATGCATCGGAGATGATGGTGGAGTTGTAGTAGTAGCTTTTGGCGTTATTGGTGACGTTGGTGGCGCGCGCATTGCCGCCGATCTTGAGCGCCGCCGGAGGCCCCCATGCCGTGGGGCCGCTTCCCGGCGCCGGACTGCCCGGAGGCAAGACGCCTCCATGGGCGATCAGCGTTGAGTCGTAGACCTTGAGCGTGGAGCCGCCGGTCGAAGCCGCTGCGCTCGAACCCAAACCGGCGGTGGTGATTTTGACGTTCTTCAGAATCAGCGTGCCGCCGCCGCTGACCACCGCTCCGGCGCCGACACCGTAATTATCGGCGTGGTTCACTCCGTCGCCGTGCAAATCAATGGTCGAGTCGGAGAGGGTGAAGACCGACTTCTCGCCTTTCACGTAAACGCCGTTGGCTTTATCGTCCTTGGAGACAATCTTGACGCCCGAGGCCGAATCGTTGGCGACCTTGCCGCCTGACAGAGCCGAGGAGACCGACTTGTCTTTGGCGTAGACGCCGTCCTCGATATAGATAGCCGGGTGGTATTCAGCTGTCTTGCTACCGCCCGGTCCGCCGCCGGGACTACCGCCCGGTCCGCCTGGGCCGCCGCCTTGCGGCATGGCTCCCGGCGGTGCGCCGCCTCCTCCGGGGCCGCCTGGTCCCCCAGGAGCACCTTGGCCGCCGGGCTGCTGTGCCCAGACGGGGACCGCTAAAACCATCGATAAGGCTGTTGCAAAAACAAACGCGCGCATGTTGATCATGGAAATCATCCTTTCGATCGATAGCGAGACTCAAAAACAATCCCCAGGAGATTGCCTGCGGAGCTCGTGTGTGCAATTCGGTATTAGGAAATCATCATATCCGGATCACCGGCATGAGAGGCAAGATTTCAGCAACCGCAGCTTTCATGGAAAGGGGTTTCGCAAGAGGCCCAAGAAAATGCAACTGCGGATCAGGAAAATGCAACTGCGGATCCCTCGTCGGTCGCCGCGGCGACCTCCTCGGGATGACATCTGGGGTGGCTGGCGGCGAATCTTCAGGGCAGTCGTACATGGGGCGAGGCCACACCCGAAGGGCATGAAAATGCGTTTTGAAACAGAAACGGCAGGTTAGCGTGTGCTTCGCACACATGGCAAGTTAGCAAGTTAGCGGGATCGTGGTCTGCCACTCTCAATTCCGGCTGACAATTTTCACAGCAGATTTGCGAAGACCGCCTTCGCGACCGGGGCAAATTTCTCAAGGACCACGGGCCAGGCGGAACCGAAGGTACGATTCGGGATCTGGTCGCAATTCAGTCTCGCAGTCAGTGAATAATGCGTTTTATTGTGTAATTTTTTGTAACGGCGCGCCGAGCCTGGCACGCAGCTAATCGCGTGATTTACCGAGGGTTCTAATGGTGCGCCAATCCCTGGTGCCCAATGCGCGCGGGTTCCCAACTCCCGCGCTCCGGAAACGTCAAGCAGGCCGAGCGAAAGACGGCAAAATCCGGTTGACATGGGAGAGCCGACAGGGCTATAGGTTAGCGGTACAGCAGACTCAAGGGAGATGTGTCCGCAGCCGGATTGCGCCGATCTTTGGCGCCATCGCTGCTCGCGGTCCAGGTTTCCCCCTGGAGAGGTAGATAGAGATCGTGAAGGGCCTGAACAAACTGGCGAAGGTTTTCTCCAGGCGCGCTTTTTTGAGGACAACCACCACAGGAGTGGGCGCGACTGCCCTGACTGGATTGACATCCATTTCGGCAAGAGCGGCCGGAACAACTCAAAAGTGGGACAAAGAGGCGGATGTGATCGTCGTGGGTTACGGCGGCGCAGGAGCCGTTGCCGCCATTACTGCCCACGACGCGGGCGCCAAGGTGCTGGTGGTTGAAAAAGCCCCCGAGGGCGGCGGAAACACCAAGATGGGTGGCACTCAGTTCTGCTATTCCACTCAGGAAAAAAAGGATCAAGCCGCAATCTACATGCACAACGTAACCCTGGGCACGACTCCCATGGATGTGTGCCAGGCCTGGGCGGATGGAATCGCGGGCAACAGGGAGTTCCTCGACAAAATCGGAATGAAATACACGGCCGGCAACAGACTTGGCGGGGGCGACTACCGCGGTGTGCCGGGCGCCGATGGAGTAGGCGGCGGGGGAATGCCGGGCTACGGCATCGCACTCTTTGATGTGTTCGAGAAGCAGATCAAGAGCAGAAATATCGAGGTGATGGTCAACAGCCCCGTGACGGAACTGATCCATGATCCGGCGAAGAAAGAGGTCCTCGGCGTCAAGGTGAAGACCGAAAGCGGAGAGAAGTCCATCAAGGCCAAGAAGGCCGTGATTCTTTCGACCGGTGGCTTCGAGTTCAACGACGATATGAAGAAGAACTACCTGCGGCCCTCCACCATCAAGTTCACCGGCTGGAAGTACAACACCGGCGACGGCATCAAGATGGCGCAGGCGCTGGGCGCGGACTTGTGGCACATGAGCATGATCGCCTCGGCTCTCTACACCATCATGACGCCCAACAGCGAAATAGGCTGGATGTACCCCGAGCCCAAGGGAAGCAACTTCATTCTGGTAACGAGGTTTGGCGAGAGGTTCATGAGAGAGGGAGCATGGTTCCCTCATCGCTCCATCATGGGATATTCCTGGTGGGACTGGAATGACAATCGCAAGAGCACGGAATACCCCTGCTGCCCGCATTACATGATCTTCGACGAGACGGTGCGGCTTGCCGGGGCCCTCGGGATCAACGAGAAGTCGATGTTCACGGGGATGGGGAACACCGTCACTCCCACGTGGCTTGGCGGCACAGCTCCGGGCTGGGGCAAGGCGGGCGGCGGCTGGAGCCAGGACAACAGCGTCGAGATTGAAAAAGGCTGGATCAAGAAGGCAGACAGCATTGCCGCGCTGGCCGGGCTGATCGGCGGAGAAATGACGGCCGATGCTCTTTCAGCCGCCGTGAAAAGGTGGAACGGCTTCTGCGACGCAGGCGTGGACTCGGATTTTGGCCGGGGCGGCTCGAGCGGCGGCAACATGATGCCCGGCGGAGCACCGGGTGGACCCGGACAGAGCGGAGGACCGGGCGCTGCCGCGGGTGGCCCTGGAGGCGGACCTGAGCAAGCCGGAGGTGCCGCGGGGCAGCAAGGTGGTCCGGGCGGCGGAGCGCCAGGCGCTGCTGCCGGCGCCGCAGCGGGATCGGCCTCTGGACAAGCCAGAAGCAGTCGTAGCGGCGGGGGCGGCGGGATGTTCGCCAGAAACCTGGCGAAGATTGAGACGCCGCCGTTCTATGCCGTTGAGCTTTGGCCCGGCGGCTTTTGCACTCTCGGCGGACCCAGGAAGAACGCCAAGGGCCAGGTGCTTCATGTCAACGGAGAACCGATCAAACGGCTGTACGTGGCCGGAGAAGTGAGTCACACGATGGGGCAAGTTTACGGCGTTACGGGCGCGAACTATGGAGAACTGCTGGCCTGGGGCCGCATCTCCGGAGGGAGCGCGGCAGCCGAACAGCCCTGGGGTTAAAGAGTTTTCTTTCGATTGGCTGAGCAATAGCAAAAAAGCGAGTCAACACTCCGCGCAGCGGGCAAACAGCGAAAGTTCGACAACAAAACAAGGAGATTTCAGGCCATGAGTCTAATCAAGACGCTTATCGGACGACGGCAGTTTCTTGCCGCCAGTGTCGCATCCACTTGTGCTCTCACCTGCAAGAAAATCACTGGGCTCGAAGCTGCCGCTGCGCAGGCTGCAGCAGCAGCAGCCGCACCAGCCGCAGGCGAATCCACCTCCGCCATTCTCGGCGTAGCGGGCAAAGAGTGTCCCAATCTCCTGTCGCCCCTCAAGATTCGCGACAAGATCCTGAAGAACAGAATTTATTACACCGTTGCCGGTCTTTATACCTTCCAGGGGCCGGAGACCTTCCCAAGCGAGGTTTACCGCAGACACTTCGCCATGATCGCCAGGAACGTCGGCGTTGTCACCTTGATCACGGACTTCGGGAAGTATCCCAAGACGTATCACGACAGACTGCAAGACCCGGATATGTGGAGCTGGGAGCATATCTCCAACAACAAATGGGAGAACATCCCGGCTACCTGGAATTATTACGAGCGGATGCTCGACGACATGCACTATGAAGGCGCCCTGGTCATCTTCGGCTCGAATGCGGGAGACGTTGGCGATGCGGTCGTAGGCGGCGACGTGAACGGCGAGGGCGCTGCCGCTTCGAAAATCACTGGAGGTGGCGCAGGCGCTGCCCAGGCGGCCCAGCGTGCCCAGCCCGGCGGATCTGCCGGTCCCGGTGAGCAGGCGGGTGGTCCCGGTGGTGGAGCTCCTGGTGGGGCGGCGGTCCTGGCGGTGGAGCTCCCGGTGGAGCTGGCGGCCCTGGCGGCGGAGCCCCCGGCGGCGGTGGAGGGCCCGCTGGCATGCCCGGCATGGGGGTCCAGAAGAGCCTCGCCGAGATTGTGGCGGATGCGAAGGATAAAGAGAACATCGGCTATGACCTCTATTCCGTCAGCTCGGTCGAGCAGGCCAAGGCTGTGCGGGATGCAACGAATCTGCTGGTGGTCGTAGAGGGCGGCGCAGGTCCCAACGGTCCGGGCGGCAAATTTCCTTCGCTGAGCCCATTCCAGAAACCGACGGCTGCGCAGCTTGAGGCGCAGGTGGAAGCGGCAAGAAAGTACGATGGCATTGCCGATATCTACCTGATGAGGAGCGGCGGCAGCCAGGGCGCGAGCTGGGAAACCGGTGGATACGCAGAGGGAGCGTCCTACTACTACTCCCAGGCCATGAAGAAGGCCGGCCTGAAACTGGTTACCTGCATCGGCAGCGGCACGCACCATCCGGTGATGAACGACATGTATATCGGAAAGGGCGTAACCGACATGGTCGCCATGACCAGGCCGTTCTTTGCCGAAGAAAATCTGATCCAGAAGGTAGCGGCCGGTAGAGCCGACGAAGTGGCGCCGTGCCTGATGTGCCAGAACTGCCATTCCGAGAGCATGACCAAGGGACCCCATATCTCAAGGTGCAGCATCAACCCGGCGTGGGGAATCTCGCTCCACATGACAAACACCAGCCAGCAGTTGCCGCTGAAGAAGAAGAAAGTTGCTGTCATCGGCGGCGGGCCTGCCGGCATGAAGGCTGCCCTGGTGCTTACCGAAAGAGGGCACAAGGTGACCCTGTATGAGAAGGAAGCGGTGCTGGGCGGGCAGCAGGCGCACACCGATCATTCAACATGGGTGTGGACCTACAAGAATTACAAGGATTACCTCATCCACATGGTGAAGAAGAACGGGATTGAGGTGAAGCTGAACACCAAGGCCACCAAGGAGATGATCAAGGCAGGAGGCTACGATACGGTCTTGGTTGCCATCGGCTCGGATTATGTCAAGACTCAGATGCCAGGCAACGATGCCGCCAATGTCTTCGATCTGGAGACGTGCTACTCGAAGAAGAAGCAGCTTGGTGAAAATGTGGTGGTCGTCGGCTCTGGGAAACTCGGCACAGAGGCCGCCGTCTCGATGTGCCTGGATGGACACAAGGTGATGGTGCTGGCCGGCGATGCGATGTTCGACAAGGGAGACATTGGCGCCCACAATGTGACTGCCCAGACGACCATTTATCGCAGCCATCCGAACTTCAAATACAGCCTGAACACGAAGGTCACAGACATTACCGGCGGCAAGGTAACTTACACGGACAAGGACGGCAACGTGCAGTCTGTGCAGGCCGACAGCATTGTCTTTGCCAACCCGCCCAAGCCAAGGCAGGAAGAAGCGGCGAGTTTCGGCGGCGCAGCCGGCGAAGTCCGTCTCATCGGCGACTGCACCGGCTCCAACGGCAGAATTCTCACGGCAACCCGCAGCGCATATTGGGTGGCAGTGCAGATTTAATCGTGTTCGGAGTCTGCTTGAAACGTAGCAAACAACTTGGGAATCCCCCGGCTCGCCGGGGGATTTCCGCATTTAGCCCCTCCTTGAAGATTGTTTGGGCGCCGCTCTGCTTGCGCCGCAAGAGAAATCATTGCAGGCACCAACTATTGATTTAATTGATCGCGAGAATCGTAGCTATAGATAGGAACCGAAGGGCAGAATCGCCGTGCTGGGAATCTGATAAAACACGCCTGAATTCAGTAAGACAAGAGAGGGCGCAGCGCGTGATGCGAACCCTTGACACGCTGAGAACGCGCCGAATTACAATGTGAGTATCAGCGTTTTCATTTCGGCAAACAACAAGCGAAGGATGGCACATGGACCTCAATCTCACGCCTGAGGAACTGCAGTTCCGCGACGAATTTCGAGCATGGCTCGAAGCCAACGTTCCCAAGGATTGGCCAGAACATCGCAACGAACCGTTACAGACGCGCTTCGACTACATGAGGGAATGGCAGATCAAGCTGTTCGAAGGCGGTTGGGCGGGGTTGAACTGGCCAAAGGAATACGGCGGCCGCGGCGCGAATCTGATGCAACAGGTCATCTTCTGGCAGGAGATGGCGCGGGCCGACGCTCCGCCCATCGCCGGCGACATGGGCCTGGGCATGATCGGTCCCACGATCATTCACTTTGGCACCGATGAGCAGAAGAAAGAACATTTGCAGAAGATTCTGCGCGGCGACACCATCTGGAGCCAGGGTTTCTCAGAGCCCGATGCAGGTTCCGATCTTGCCGCCCTGAAGTGCGAAGCCCGCCTGGAAGGCGATCACTACATTGTGAACGGCCAGAAGGTGTGGACCAGCTTTGGCTGGGTGGCAGACTGGTGCGAGCTGCTGGTGCGGACGGACAAGACCGTCGCCAAGCACAAGGGCCTCACCGCGTTGCTGGTCGACATGAAATCGCCCGGCGTGGAAGTCCGCCCGCTGAAGATGATGAACGGGGAAACCGAGTTCAGCGAGATGTTCTTCACCGACGTGAAGGTGCCGGTTGCCAACGTGATTGGCGGGACCGGCAACGGCTGGAATGTCGCCATCGGCACGCTGATGCACGAGCGCGCCTCGCTGTGCGCTTTCTTCCAGGTGGTCTACAAGCGCATGACCGACCAGATCATCGAGCACTCCCGCCACCTTCAGCGCAACGGCGGTATGGCGTCGCAGGATCCGGTGATGCGCCAGAAGCTGGCCCAGTGCTATGCCGAAGTGGAATTGATGCGCTGGAACCAGGCACGCAACTTCAGCCAGATGATGCAAACCGGCGTGCCCGGACCGGATGGCTCGATCCAGAAGCTCTTCTGGAGCGAGTACAACCAGAGGTTGCAGCAGGTGGCGCAGGAGCTCCTCGGCCCCTACGGGCAACTGGGCGAGAATGAGGCGTACGCTCCCGACCAGGGCATGTGGAGCCGCGAGTATATGCGCTCGCGCGGCCACACCATCGAAGCCGGCACCTCGGAGATTCAGCGCAACATCATCGGTGTCTACGTGCTCGGACTCGCAAAGAGCTATTAAAGCGGTGAACAGTGGCGGTTCCGGTGTAAAGCAACTCTGGAGCCGCTGTAGGGGGAACGATGGAATTTGTACTCGACGGCAGCCAACGCAGTCTTAAAGACGACGCGCGCAAGTTTTTCGCCCGGAACTGTCCTATCGAGGAAGTGCGGCGTTTGACAGAAACCGAGCACGCCTACGATGCCGATCTCTGGGCCAAGATGGCCGACCAGGGCTATACGGGCCTCATTTTTCCTGAAGAATACGGCGGCCTGGGCCTGAGCATTTTCGAACTGATTCTTATTCTGGAAGAATGCGGCCGCGCCGTGCTGCCCGGCCCGTTCTTTTCCACCATGATCGCCGGCGCGGCGCTGGACGCCACCGGCAACGACGAGCAGAAGCGGAAGTATTTGGAGCCCATCTGCATGGGCGAAGCCCGCTCCACGCTGGCCGTTCTGGAAGCTGTTCCCAGCTGGAAGCCCGGCGATGCGAAGCTGGCGGCCGTCGACGGCAAGCTGACCGGCGAAAAGTTGTTCGTGACCGATGCGGCGGTGGCGGACTCCATCGTGGTCGTGGCCAAGGACGGCGTCTACGTGGTCGAAGCCGGGGCTCCCGGATTGACCATCGTCCCCATGCTCGGGATCGACCTGGCGCGCAAGATCTACGCCGTGAAGTTCGACAATACTCCGGCCGAGAAGCTGGCCCATCCGGAAGGGCTGACGCGCGCGCTCGAGATTGCCTCGGTGGCCGCGGTGGGCGAGCTGGTGGGCTGCATGCAGGCCATGCTCGACCTGACCGTCGAATACGCCAAGGAGCGCAAGCAGTACGGCAAGCCGATCGGCTCGTTCCAGTCGGTGCAGCACCAGTGCGCCGACAGCTATATCGAGACCGAAAGCTCACGCTCGGCCGCTTATTATGCGGCGTGGGCGCTGGGCGAGAAGACCGAAGACGCCTCGGTGGCAGCTTCGATCGCCAAGGTCTATGCCAGCGATGCAGGCCGTACCGTGGGCAACCGCAGCATTCAGTGTCACGGCGGCATCGGGTTTACCTGGGAGAGCGATCTGCACCTCTACTACCGCCGCGCCAAGGCTCTGGAAACCATGCTGGGCGACGCAACTTTCCATCGCGAACGCATTGCCTGCATGGTCATCGACAAGGCCCCTGCGGCCTAATCCTCCCGTCCATCGGGAGCATCCAGCAAGCCATTCCTGAGGTGAGGAATTGGGTCGCTGCAGTTTTGAAATTCAGGAGAAAGAACCGCAATGAGCGATTTCATCAAGCTGTCAAAAGACCAGAATGTTGCCATTCTTACCGTCGACAATCCTCCGGTGAATTCCATGACACCCGGGGTGCCGGAGGCGATGTCGAAGGCCTTCGCCGAAGTCGAGAAAGACAATTCAGTGGCCGCCGTCGTGATCATCGGCGCGGGGAGCACTTTTATCGCAGGCGCCGATATCAATGAATTTCCGAGGATGGTCAAGGGCGAGAAGGATCCCGCCGATGGCTTCCAGCCGCTGATGCTGCAAATTGAGAACTGCACCAAGCCGGTGGTCGCCGCCATTCACGGCACCGCGCTGGGCGCGGGCCTGGAAACAGCCATGGCTTGCCACTATCGCGTGGCTGTGCCCTCGGCAAAGGTCGGCCAGCCCGAGGTGACCCTGGGCGTAATTCCCGGAGCAGCCGGCACGCAGCGCCTGCCCCGTCTTGTGGGAGTTGCCAAGGCCATTGAGATGTGCACGGAAGGCAAGCCCATCAAGGCTTCGGAAGCGCTTCAACTGGGCCTCGTGGACAAGATCGTCGAAGGCGACCTGCTGAGCGGCGCTGTGGCGTTTGCCCGCGGAGTGATCGGCAAGCCGGCGCCGAAGACGCGTGAGCGCGTGGACAAGCTCGGCACCGCCGAGGAGAATGCGCCCATCATCGCTGCTGCCCGCGACGCCGCGAAGAAGAAGTTCCGCGGCCTGCTGGCTCCCTTCAAGGCCATCGACGCCATTGAAGCCGCGGCCACGCTGCCGTTCGCGGAAGGCTGCGAAAGGGAAATGAAGCTTTTCGCCGACTGCGTTTTTTCGCCGCAGTCGCAGGCCCTGGTTCATGTCTTCTTCGCCGAGCGCGAAGTTTCGAAGATTCCCGATATTCCCAAAGACACGCCCGTGCTGCCGGTGAAGACCGTCGGCGTGGTGGGCGCGGGCACCATGGGCGGCGGCATCGCCATGGTTTACCTGAACGCGGGATTCCCGGTGGTGCTGAAGGACGCAGACCAGGCGGCTCTGGATCGCGGCGTGGCTGCTATCGCCAAGAACTACGCGGGTTCGGTGGCCAAGGGCCGCTTCACTCAGCAATATATGGACGAGCGCATGGCCCTGCTCAAGCCCACGCTCGACTGGAACGATTTCGCCAAGGTGGATCTGGTCGAGGAGGCGGTCTTCGAGAACCTTGACGTCAAGCGCGGCGTCTTTGCCGAACTGGAAAAAGTCTGCAAGCCGGATGCGATTCTGGCCACCAACACCTCGTCGCTGAGCATCGACGATCTGGCCGCGGTCACGAGCCGGCCCGAGTACGTGATTGGCATCCACTTCTTCGTGCCTGCAAACGTGATGCGCCTGCAGGAAATTGTGCGCGGCAAGGCCACCAGCAAGAGCGTGATCGCCACCGCCATGCAGATGGCGAAGAAGGTGGGCAAAATCGGCGTTCTGGTGGGCAATTGCAAAGGCTTTGTGGGCAACCGCATGTTCGAGCCGTATCTGCGCGAGGGCCAGTTCCTGGCCGAGGAAGGCGCGGCGCCGGAAGAGGTGGATGGCGCGATCACCAGATGGGGCATGGCCATGGGTCCGCTGGCTCTGGGCGATATGGCGGGCCTGGAGATCGGCTATCGCATCCGCAAAGCCACCGTGCCGCAGCCCGGCATCCGCTACTCGTTCGTGGAGAACAATCTCTACGAGGCGGGACGCATCGGCATGAAGGGCGGGGCAGGATGGTACAACTACGACGAAAAGCGGCGTGCCGTCCCCGATCCGGAAGTGCCCGAAGATGGTGAAGAAGTGGGCCGAGGAAGCCGGCATTCCGCAGCGCAAAATTACGCCCGAGGAGATCGTGGAGCGCTGCATCTACGCCATGATTAACGAGGGCGCGAGCATTCTCGAAGAAGGCTTTGCGCTGCGCGCCGGCGACATCGATACGATGTACGTCAGCGGCTACGGTTTCCCGAACTATCGCGGCGGCCCCATGTGGTACGCCGACACCGTTGGCGTGAAGAAGGTTTACGATAAAGTCTGCGAGTTCCACAAGCAACTGGGATTGCTCTGGGAGCCCGCTCCACTACTGAAGAAACTGGCCGAAAGCGGCGGAACATTCAACGGGTACAAGAAAGCATAAAGAGCGCTCCGGAGCAGCTCGCTCCGGGGCGTTCGCGGTTTACGGAAAGCCGGGAGACAGAGACCCGGCGCTTGCATCGAATAATTCTTCCAGCCTGGAGAGATCATGAGAGAAGCAGTTGTAGTCGACAGCGTACGCACAGGCCTCGGCAAATCTTACCGCGGCTCCTTCAATATGACGCGCCCCGACGATATGGGAGCGCATTGCGTCAAGGCACTTTTGAGCAGAAACCCGACGGTCGATCCCAACGAGATCGAGGACGTGGTGATTGGCACAGCGCAGCCTTACGGTCTGCAGGGCAATAACCTGGGCCGCGTGGTCAGCCTGCTTTCCGGCCTGCCGGATTCCTGCGCCGGCCAGACCGTCAACCGTTTTTGTTCCTCGGGCCTGCAGGCCGTGGCTACGGCAGCCAACGAGATTGTCATGTCCGGCTGTGATGTGGTGATCGCCGGCGGCATCGATAACATCTCGATGATTCCGGCGATGCCGGGAGAAGTCGAGCGGGATGCGAATCCCTGGCTTCTCGAGCATCAGCCCGGATTGTTCATGGGCATGCTGGAGACGGCCGAGAACGTGGCCAAGCGCTACAACATCAACCGGTTGAAGCAGGACGAGTACTCGGTGATGAGCCATCAGCGCCTGGCCGCGGCCTTCGACACCGGCCTGATGAAGGACGAGATCGTTCCCATGAAGACGACCATGGCCCTCTTTGACAAGGTCACAAAGGAGAAGTGCGGCGAAAAAGAAGTGGTCTGCGACCGCGACGAAGGCTGCCGGGCAGATACGACGCTGGAGGGCCTCTCGGCCCTGAAGACGGTCTTTGACAAGACCGCGGCCGGTTCGATCACGGCCGGCAACTCCTGCCAGCTTACCGACGGCGCTTCCATGACCCTGATGATGTCGCGCGAGTACGCCGACAAGCACAACATTCCCTACAAGCTGGTCTTCCGCAGCTTCCAGATGGCCGGCTGCCGCGCCGACGAGATGGGCGTGGGACCGACCTATGCCATTCCCAAGCTGCTCAAGCGCACCGGCCTGAAGATCGACGACATCGGCCTGTGGGAGATTAACGAAGCCTTCGCGGTGATGATCGTCTACGCCTCAGAGAAGCTGGGCATCGGCTACGAGAACATGAACGTCAAGGGCGGCGCCATCGCCATGGGCCACCCCTATGGCGTGACCGGCTCGCGGCAAACCGGCGTTCTGGCCAGGGAAATGCCCCGGCGCAATGTTCGCTACGGCGTCGCCAGCATGTGCATCGGCGGCGGCATGGGCGCGGCTGCTTTGTTCGAAAAAGCATAAGCAAAGGCGGTTCCCCGTTCCCAGCGAATGGGGAACCGCAATCAGGTGCAATCAATGAAAATTCTTGTCTGCTTGAAGCAAATTATCGATCCCGAATTGCCGGCGCGCGACTTCAAGGTCAACGCCGTCAAGAAGGAAGCCGAGCGTGGCCCGGCCAATCTCGTCACCGACGTTTTTTGCGAGAACGCACTTGAGACCGCTCTGCAATTTCGCGAGCGGGCAGGCGGCGACACCAAAATCAGCGTGATTTCCTATGGCCCTCAAACTGCCGAGGACACGCTCTACAAGGCGATCGCCATGAAGGCCGATTCCGCCGCCATTGTTCTTAACGACGGCAATGCCAATCCCGATTCGCTGACCATTGCCCGCGTGCTGGCTGCGGCGGCGCGCAAGATGGGCGGCTTTGACGTGGTCATGGTTGGACGCGAAGCCGGCGACTGGGGCGCGGCACAGGTCGGCGGCCTGCTGGCCGAGGAACTGGGCGCTGCCTGCATCAACTTCGCCGATCGGGTGGACCTGGACGGCGGCAAGTTGCGCGTCAACCGCCAGACCGACTCGGGCACCGAGGTTCTGGAGGCGCAGACGCCGCTAGTCCTCACCGTTACCAACGACGAGCACAACCTGCCGCGCATTCCCAAGGTTCGCGATACCATGATGGCCCGGCGCACGCCGCTCACCAAGTGGAAGATCGAGGATCTCGGAATCGACGCCGCCGAAGTGCGCGCCGGCAACGCCTACTACGAAGTCACGGAATTGTTCATTCCGAAGAAGGAAGCGCATTGCGAATTTGCCCCTGGCAGCTCCCTCGAGGAAAAGGTGGACGCCTTTGCCCGGCAAATCGCCGAATTGGCCGGCGTGGTTTAAGAGCCCGGATTTTTTGAAAAGGTCGGATGAGATTATGAGCAACGTTGTCATGTGTCTTTTCGCCTCGGGCGGCTTGGACAAAGCCGCGCTGGGGCTCGCCGGCGCAGCCCGGCGTCTGGCGGATGCAACCGGCGGCCAGGTGCGCGCCATCGTCATGGGCGCCGGAGCGGACGCCACGGCCGCCGATGCCGCGCGCGTTGCCGATGCCGTCACCGTCGTCGATCAGGCGGAGATGGCCGAGTATCAGCCCGAAATCTGCCTGAACGCCCTTACGCAGATGTGCCGCGAGATGGCGCCGAGCGCCGTACTGTTTTCGAACGATACCTATAGCCAGGAGATCGTGCCTCGCCTCGCCCACCGGCTGGGCGGCAGCGCGGTCGGCGATGGCGTTGAATTGCGTCCGCAAGACGGCAAGCTGAGCGTCGTCCGCCAGGTCTATGGCGCCAAGGCGCAGGCCGTGATCGAGCTCAAGCGCACTCCGGCCGTGATCTGGCTGCGCGGGCGTTCCTTTGAGCCGGCCGAGCCGCGCGCTGCTTCCGGCGAAATCACTCGTGCGGCGCTCACCATTGATGCCGCTGCCGCGCCCACCAAGATCGTCGAGCGCAAGAGCGATGACAGCGGACAGGTGAGGCTCGAAGACGCCCGCATCATCGTCGGCGGCGGCCGCGGTATCGGCGGGAAGGACCTGTTCGAAGCCCAGTTGAAGCCGCTGGCCGAGATCCTGGGCGCGCAAATGGGAGCCACCCGCGCCGCCTGCGACTCCGGCTGGGTTCCTGCCACATGGCAGATCGGCCTGACCGGCAAGAAGGTCGCCCCGGAACTTTATGTTGCGGTGGCGATGAGCGGTTCCAGCCAGCACATGGCCGGAGTATCCGACGCCAAGGCGATCGTTGGGATCAACACCGACGCCGAAGCGCCTATCTTTAACCATTGCCGCTACGGCATCGTTGGCGATTTTCGCCAGGTGGTGCCGCTGCTGCGTGAAAAATTGAATGCATTAAAGAAATGAATCCAGCAACAGCTACCCGCGAAATCTACTGGAATATTCCTCATTATTCCATCGGCGTCATGTACGCCCTCTTTCTGATCGTGCTTCATGGTTGGCGGATACGGCTTTTATCGCCGTTACCGCCACTGGAGGCGCGGGAAACCGCTGGCCTGCTTCGACCAGCCCGCCGAACGCATCGGGCGGCTGCTCCAGTATGCTCTGGTTCAGAGCCGCACGACCGCCTCTGCCTATCCCGGCCTCTTCCACGGCATGATCTTCTTCGGCTTCCTGGTCCTGACGGCGGCCACGGCCATCGTCATGATCGATTTCGATGCCGGCATCCATATCATGCACGGGCCGCTCTATCTCTATTTCCAATCCTTCGCCGTGGATATTTTCGGCGCGCTGGTGATGGTTGGAATTCTGATGGCGACGGTGCGGCGCTATATCCAGCGGCCTAAGCTGCTTGTGTATACATCCGACGCGGGCCGGATTCTGTGCCTTCTTGGCATCATCATCCTCACCGGATTCCTGCTTCACGGATTCCGCATCGCTGTCAGCAACGATCCCTGGGCGGGCTACGCTCCCATCAGCAACCTGGTTGCCAAGGGTTCGCTCAGCTTGATGAGCGTGGAAACCCTGAGAGTCGCTCACCGCTTTACCTGGTGGTTCCACCTGGTGCTGTGCTTCGGCTTCCTGGCGTGGATTCCTTACACGAAGATGATGCACCTGCTCGCCGGGCCGCTGAACATCTACACTTCGAACCTGAAGCCCGTCGGCGCGGTGCTGAAGGACGTGGACTTCGAATCCGCCGAGAGCTTCGGCGTGAACTCGCTGACCAAGTTCACCTGGAAAGACCTTCTCGATCTCGACGCCTGCACCGAATGCGGCCGCTGCGTGGACAATTGCCCGGCCGCAACCGTAGGCAAGGAGCTTTCTCCGCGCAATATCATCATTCAATTGCGCGACCTGATGATGACGCGGGAAGCGGAAGTCTTCGGGCTTCTGCCGGACGGAAAAACTCCGCCGGAAGAGCAGGCCGAGGCTCACAAGCCGCTGGCCATCATCGGCGCCGTGCCGTCCACCGCGCCTGAGGCGCTGTGGGAATGCACCACCTGCGCCGCATGCATGGAGGCCTGCCCGGTCCTGATCGAACAGATGCCCAAGATCGTGGACATGCGCCGCTTCCTGGTGATGGAAGAAGCGCAGATGCCGGAAATGATGCAGGAAGCGGTGGTATCGCTCGAAAACCGCGGCCAGCCGTTCCGCGGCACGCAGGCTACACGCGTGGATTGGGCCGATGGGCTCAACGTTCCCGCAATCGCCGAGACAGAGGATGCGGAAGTCCTGTTCTGGGTGGGCTGCGGCGGCGCCCTGGTGGAGCGGAACCAGAAGATCGTTCGCGCCACCGCTCAGTTGATGCAGAAAGCCGGAGTCAAATTCGCCATCCTGGGCCGCGAGGAAAAATGCTGTGGCGATCCGGCGCGCCGCATGGGCAACGAGTTCCTCTTCGAGAGCCTGGCGAAGGAAAACATCGAACTGATGAACGGCTACAAGGTCACGAGAATCGTGACCTCGTGCCCGCATTGCATGAACACGCTGCGCAACGAGTACCCGCGCCTGGGCGGCAACTACCAGGTCGTCCACCACAGCGAATTTCTTAGCTGGCTGGTGGAGAGCGGCAAGCTCGAGCAACCCTCGATGCCGGGGAAGAAGATCACCTTCCACGATCCGTGCTACCTCGGGCGCCACAACAACCAGTACCATGCGCCCCGGAAACTCGTGCAGCTCGCCACTGGCAAGGCCGCCACGGAGATGGAACGCAGCCACAACAAGAGCTTCTGTTGCGGGGGCGGAGGCGGCATGAGCTTTGTGGAGGAGCCGCCCACGCAGCGCGTCAACCGCGAGCGCGCACGCCAGGCGCTGGAGACCGGCGCGGACACGATAGCCGTTGCATGCCCCTTCTGCATGACCATGATGGAGGACGGCATCAACGCCGAAAAAGGCGAGCGCGACGTGCGCGTGATGGACGTCGCCGAGCTGATGATGGCGGCGCAGCCCAAGGCGTAAGCCGAATTTTTATAACCTGTTTCTATAACTCGGCGCGGCATGGCATTCAACCGTGCCGCGCTTTTCTTTGAGTCTGTTTAGAGCGTCTTCGGCCCTACTGCACGCAATCGGGGCATCTGCGGCCTCCCACCCTAGCCGCAAAAACAAAGACGCGGCAAGGGTGGGGCCCCCAAATTTTTGTCAACACTTGAATCGAAAATGTTCTATTCGAGATCTCTGGCTAAAACCTGTGATGCGGCCGTCCGGTGACGAAAACCGCCATGCGCACCAGCAGCAGGAGCGCGGCGGCGAGCACCGCGATAATCAGCAGAAGACTGCTTCTTTCCGGCTTTGGCTTTCGTTTCATCTCCAACCCCGAGAGACCGCAGACCATCAACCCCCGTGTTCCAGTTGCTGCGAACGGAAAGGCCATTCGGCGCCAACTCGAATGGCCTTCGCGCGGTGGAACCGACTACGCGGCCGCCTTCGCCAGCTTCGAGCCCGAAGCGCCGTACCAGGCAATGTACAGGTAGCAAATCACGGGAATGATCAACGCGACCTGGTAGTTGATTTGGCCGACCACCCAGTTGATCAGCACCGGCACGACCGCGCCGCCGATGATGGCCATCGAGATGATTCCCGATCCGCGGCTGGTCATCGGGCCTAGTCCGGCTACGCCCAGGGCGAAGATCGTGGGGAACATGATGGAATTGAAGAAGCCGCACAGGATGAGTGCGCCTACGGCCGCGTAGCCGGGAATGAAGATGCTCAGCACGACCAGGATGGCGGCTGCCAGTCCGAACAGGCCCAACAGCTTGCCGGCCTTGGCCTTGGCCAGCATCGCCGGGGCCAGCAGGCGGCCGACAAGTGCTCCCATCCAATAGAACGTGACCAGCTTCTGCGCCGCCTGCAAGGTTAAAAGATTCAGACCGTTGTGCGTCGCGTTGCTGAAGTAGCCCACCATGACTACGGCCAGACCCACTTCCACGCCGACGTAAAGGAAAATGCCCAGCGCGCCCAGCACCGTGTGCCGGTAGCTCCAGATGCTGCGCTTCGCGGCAGGCTCGGCATCGCCCTTCTGCTCGCCGGTTACGTGCGGAAGTCGGGCAAAGCCGAGGGCGATACCGAGGATCACGAGCACAATGGCCACGACAATATAGGGCATGCGCACCGTGGCGGCAATTCCCATCTGATACAGGTGCCGCTCGGCGGCCGAGGCGTTGATCAGCGTGGCCGGATCGCGGTCAACACCGGTAAGAATGACGGCGCCCACCACATACGGAGCCAGAGTGGCGCCCACCGAGTTGGCTGCCTGGGCCAGGTTCAGACGGACCGCCGAAGTCTCTTCCGGTCCCAGCAGCGCAGTGTACGGGTTGACCGAGGTCTGGAGGCCGGTCACTCCGGCGCCGATCACGAAGATCGCCACCAGGAAGAGCGGGAACGAGACCATCTGCGCCGCAGGCAGAAACAGCAAGGCGCCGACCACCTGCACAAACAGCGAAGTCATCATCGTGCTTTTGTAGCCGATCTTCTCAATCAGCCAGGCCGCCGGAGTTGCGAATACAAAATATGCCAGAAAGAAGGCTGAGCTGGCCAGCGTCGCCTGCCAGATGGGAATGTTCTCGATTGCGAAAATCTTCTGCAGTTCCGGCACCAGGCCCTGGCTGGTCAGGTTTGTCACAAACCCGAAGATGAAGTACAACGTGGTGATTGCAAGGAACGGTACGAGCATCCCGGGCCATGTGAGCCGGGGCTTCGATTTTGTCTGTTCTGCCATGTGTAGAACTCCGAATTGGGGTTTTGGATGCAGTTAACGTGGACCGGCGGGCTTCAGGAGGCCGCCTGCTGCTCCTTATCGTCAGGCGAGCGAAATCCCCGCACTTGCTGCTGTTCCAACACTATACGGCACCGCACCCGCCTTCATCCTGTTTCCCACAGAGTTTCTGCCAGTACCGCCGGCGCCGGGGCATCCGCTATGCTCGTCTTGAGGTTTTATTGAGGTCGAAGGAATCCATGCCCACGAGCACGATGTCTCCTGCCCGATTGAAGAAGATTCTGGCCGCCCTTGAAGGCAACTGGCAGGCCGAGATGGAAAGTTACCACACCTATAAAGCCCTGGCCGACCGCGATGCCGACCCGGTGCGTGCCCAGGTCCTGCGCCACCTGGCCGATGCCGAGCTGGAGCACGCCCGGCTCTGGGCCGAGCGCATCCAGGAACTGAATGGGGAACACCCGGTCTACAAGGGCAAGCCCGGCGGCGAGGCCGACTCGCTGCAAAACCGGGCGGGCGGCATTCGCATGGCCCTGCGCCGGCTTGAGATCGACGAAAGCCGCCATATCGCTACCTATGGCGAGCAAATCAAGGCCCTGGGCGACGAGGGCTCCATCGCCATCCTCGACCACGTCATCGAGGAGGAGAAGGATCACTACCGCGAGCTTGGTTCGCTGCTGCGCGGGCATTACACCGCATCGCCGAGCGCCCCCAAAATCGAGGCCAAGGCGGTGCTTGAAGAGATGCTGGCCAAGCGCAACCAGGGCCGCCGCCAGCCAGGGGCCTGGATCGGCGACGCCATCTACGGCGTCAACGACGGCCTCGGCGCCATCTTCGGAATCGTCTCCGGCGTCTCAGGCGCCACCGCCGGCAACCCCAAATACGTGCTCCTGGCCGGCCTCTCGGGCATGATCGCCTCGGCGCTCTCCATGGGCTCCGGAGCCTATCTGGCCGCCAAGAGCGAGCGCGAAATTTACGACGCCGAAATCGCCCGCGAGCGCGAGGCCATCCTGATGAACGGCCCCGAGGCCCGCGAGCTGCTCGCCCTCTATTACCAGGTCAAGGGATTGCCCGAGGAAGACGCCCAAAATATGGTCAACCACATCGCGAGCGATCCCGAGCAGCTTCTGCGCGTGCTCGCTAGCGAGCGCCTGGGCACGAGCGAAGAGGCCCTCGCCAACCCCATCGTCTCGGCCTGCTCCGGCGCACTCTCTACAGCCGTGGGGGCCATCATCCCCGTCATCCCGTTCTTCTTCATGCAGGGAATTCCGGCTGTCATCGCCGCCGCCATCATCTCGCTCGCCGCGCATTTCGCCGTCGGAGCCGCCAAGTCGCTGATTACCGTCCGTTCCTGGTGGTCTTCGGGTCTTGAAATGACGGTCGTCGGCGCTCTCGAAGGCGCTGTCACTTACGGCATCGGCCTGCTGATGGCCGGCGGCGGTTTGTAGGGACAGAGGGAAGAGGGAATATGGAAGAGGGAAGAGGGAATAGGCAATAGGCAATAGGCAATAGGGACTGGGGGAGTAGTTGGCGAGCGCAAAAAGGGCCATTCCGCTGTGGAATGGCCCTTCGTGCATTGGCCCGCAAATCCGGGGATCAGAAGGTAAATCTGCCGGCAAACTGAATCTGCCGCGCATTGATGAGCGTGTTGGTGACCTGCCCGGCAACCGGGTTGATGTTTGTGCCATTGAGGCCTGTGCCCGCCGACACCAGGGCGTCGTAGTTGGCGTTAAAGTTGGCCTGGTACGGGAAAGCAAGGTTGGTGTGGTTGAGGATATTGAAGACTTCGGAGCGGAATTCGAAATTCGCCTTTTCGCCCAGCCAACGGATGTGCGTGTTCTTGACCAGGGAGAAATCCCAGTCGTTTTCGGGCGCTCCACGCATCAACCCGCGCGGCGTATCGCCGATCAGGCCCGGGACCGGAGTCGTGAACATATTCGGATTGAACCACTGGCTAGCCTTGTGCTGGATGACTGTGTTCTTGTTGTAAACGACGGCCGCCGGATTGAGCGACTGCGCGTAGGCCAGATTTGACGAGGTTACAAAGTCGCAGCGGTCGTTCTGCAGGTTGCCTCCGATATCCTCAACACCCATTTCGCTGTTGGATGTGTTCATGCCGAAGGATTCCTGGCAGGCGTACGGGAAGCCCGTCTGCTCCGTGACGATATTCGACCAGGTCCAGCCCTTCAGCAGCCAGGCCATGCCCGCATTGGAATGGATATCGGGAATGCTGTAGACCATGCTGGCGCGTAGATTCAACTTGGTATCGAAGGCCGTAGGCCCCTTGTCGACCGACGAGTTGAATGGATCTGTAGGGTTATTCGAGCCTTCGTCGTTACTGCCAATGTCGCCCTGGGAGGTGTCCTGCAACTTGGACCAGGTGAAGGCGATCTGGAATTGCAGGCCCTTAGAGGTCTGCTTGGCGAAAACGCTTTGCAGAGCATTGTAGTAAGTATCGCCATCGGTGGAGTTCAAGACCCAGGCCGCGAGATTGGGGTTGATCCTCTGCGAGGCGCCCAGAGGCGCGCTGCCGGGCGAATAGTTCACATCCCAGGCCGGATTCTTGCCATGGTTCCATGGAATTGCGGCAAGATTGAGCGTCCCCGGCGGCCCGATTTCTCCGCATCCAAGCGGGTCTTCCGTGGCGACGTTTCCGCCAGGATAGTTGCAGGGAATCACCGGATTGCCTTCGACAAACCGGCGGATGTGAATGCCGCGCGATCCGACGTAGGCTGCCGACAACGCCGTGCGCCCCGGCAACTGCTGCTGGATCGAAATGTTGTACTGCTGCAGATAGGTTCTCTTCGGGTTATAGACGTTGCCGCCGATCTGCGGAGTCAGGCAACTATCGGCGATGGGGTCCACCCCGCCGGGTTCAAAAGCGCCCGTTCCCGGAGTGGTGCATATATTTGTGTTGAAGGAATTATGCGGATGCACAAACGGCCAGAAAGGCGGTCCGGGCCGGATGTTGCCAAAAGGACCGACCCCGGCATAGTTGGCGAAGACATCCAGCGTAGCGTCGCCAAGCGGAGGGGTCTGGTCTCCCTGTTGCGTCAATTTGCCGGCCATGCTGCCAAGGTCGTAGTAGACGCCATAGCCTGCCCTAACCGCGGTCTTTCCGTTTCCGCGCACGTCCCATGCGAATCCCGCCCTGGGGCTGAAGTTTCTCAGAGTCGGATTTTTCCAGAGCTGGCCGTGCTGGGCGACGCAGGTTGAAGAGTAGGGAGGGGTTGCGGTACAGCTTGTAAAATCGCCGGTCAGCGCATTCGACAGGCCCCAGTTCTTTCCCCTCGTGTCAGAGGGCACGGTCGCCACCTCGTAGCGCAGGCCAAGGTTCGTGGTCAGGTGCGAAGTGGTCCGCCAATCGTCCTGCACGTAGCCACCGGCCGTCCAATACGTGTAGCGGCGCCGGGTGTCGGTATTCTGCAGCCCGAAGGATTGCCCGACCGCGTAGCCCTGCAAGATCGAATCGCCGGGAGCCGCAATGGTAGGCATCACATTGATGGAGCCGAAGATCAGGAAGGTCCACATCGGCTCGTCGTAGTAGTTAACCAGGGCGCCGATCTTCAAGGCGTGTTTGCCCTTTGTCCAATACACATCGTCGCCCACGGTGTAAAGATTCTGGACCAGGTAACCGGGAGCCTGGGTCGAGGGGCCGATGTTGGTGATCGGGGTGGCGCCGACAATCAAGCCCAGGATGCAGTTTCCGCCGGGGCAATCAGGGAAGTTGGAGTAGTTGGGCCAGGTCATGAGAGAGGTTCCGGCCGGACCGGGCGTGCCAACGGCCGCCGCAGCCGTCGCGTTGGTGGGCAGCGAGATTGTGCTCATGAATGTCCGCGCATACGAGAGGCGGGCGGAGCTCAGCAATTTCGAGCTGAAGACATGGCTCTCTGCCAGGGTGAGGTACTGTGACCGGCTGAGGTTGGTATCGTGATATTCGGGGTAGCTGTCGGGCTTCAATAGCGTGGTGTCGTCGATGGTGTAGCGGATAAAGCCAGTGTCCTTTGACGAAAAGTTACGATCGACGCGGACCTGCCCGTGGTCAACCCTGGCGTTCTCCACATTCCCCTGTGAGGGACCATAGACGTATTGGTCTATGACTCCGCTTCCGCTTATATCCGACACATTGGGGTAGGGAAACATATTGGCTATGGCCAATTGGTTGGGGTTTGGATCTGCGACAGGCGGCCCATCGGGGGGGAATGAGGCTGGACTCCCAATGCCCATGCCGGCCCAGGGTGGAGGATAGAACGCGCAGGGATTCGCGGTGGTGAGAATCTGGTGTCCCGCCCCGCTGGAATCCTTTCTCCAACTAGGTACGGCGCCGCTAACATCACCTTGGGCGCTGCCGTCGGTATCCGCTCCATAACAGTTCTGCGGCATGACCGTGTCGATGCCGACGTAGAGGGGGTTGCCCGTGACCTGGCGTAATCCCTCGTAGTTCAGGAAGTAGAAGGTCTTGTCCTTCTGCAAGGGGCCGCCCAGCGACCCGCCGAACTGATTCCTGCGGAACTCGGGAATGCGCTTGCCCTCGAGCATTGGCTTGAGATCGAAGTAGTTGTTGGCGTCGAGCGAGCTGTTGCGAAGGTATTCGAACAGACTTCCGCTCATTTGATTGCCGCCGGCCTTGGTGCTGACCGTGGTGGTGGCGCCCATGCCGGAGAAGTACTCGGCGCTGGCCAGGTTGGTGATGACTTTGTACTCCTGCACGCCGTCGGTGCCCAGCGTTGTGCCCGCTTCAGAAGAAGCGTTCAGGCCCTCAGCGTTGGTGGTGAGCGTGCCGTCGAGCAAGACATTGTTGGAGCGGGTCGGGGCGCCGTCGCTCGTGTACATGGTGCCGGTGATGCCCTGTCCCGCGGCCTCCTGCGTCTGCTGGGTGATGCCCGGCTGCAGCAGCGTCAGGTCGACATAGTTTCTGCCGTTCAATGGCAGATTCGAGATGGTGGTGTCACTCACCAGAGAGCTCAGCGTGCTCGACGTCGTATCTACCAGTTCGACGGCGCTGGACTTCACTTCGACCGACTCGGAGACGCTTCCTACCTCGAGGGTGAAGTTGAGCACCTCTTCCTGGGCCACGGCCAGCGTTACATCCTTCGCCGAGGTTTTCTTGAAGCCTATCTGGCTGACTTCAACTGCGTATTGGCCCACCGGCAACGCCGGGAACCGGAAGGCGCCCGTGTCATCGGTGGTGAATTCGCGGGACAGTCCCTCGGCGTTCGCTACGGTCACCTTTGCGCCGACGACCACGTTCCCGGTGGTGTCTTTCACGGTGCCCAGGATGGTTCCTGTAGGCAGCTGAGCGTACAGGACCGGAGCCAGGAGAACCAGCAAACCCAGAACGACGAGAGTGAAGCGGAGTGAATTGCGTGCAATTCCAGTCATCATGACCTCTCCATTGAATGTTGTTGAAAACTAAGGTAGCTGCCTTGCGGCACTATCAGATCGGCGATCCCCTCTGAACCCCCCCAAGAATCACTTGGCCATGGAGGTACAGAAATATCCGGAGATTGGCTGCTAATCCTACTTACGGCGCAAAGGGTGGAGTTGTACCAGCGTCCCGCGCCGATCCACGAAAAAGAAAAGAAGAACTCGCAGGCAAGGTGAGACCCGCCCTCAAAACGGGTCTCGTGCCCCTAGCAGGCTGCGGAAGAATGGAGATCAGAGGTCGAATCTCCCGAAAAACTTCCCTCAGGGCCTAAAGGCCGCGTTGATTTTGCTGAGCTTGCGGCACGACTGAAGTCGTGCCCTTTCAAAACATCGAGTTTTTCCGCAGCCTGTGAAGTCGTGCCTTTCAAAACATCGAGTTTTTCCGCAGCCTTGCTATGGATGGTTGGGCGGCTGATGGAGGGAGGCAAAAAGGAAAGGCTTTCCACTGGGCTTCTGGCTCCCAGTTCCCGGTTCAGCCGTGACGAAGATCGAATCGATTTGCGCGATCTTGGCCGGGTCGTTCGATCGCAACACCCAACGGCGATTGGCCGCGCTGTCCATATAGAAAATCCCCAGGCTCACAGGGCTCTGCGCGCCCCGGTCTGTTTTCCCCCAGGCCTGGAAGCTGGTGTTTTTCACCGTCGCTCCCTGATCGAGATCGAAGGCATAAAAGACCAGGGACTTGTCGACTGTGTAGAAAACGCGCCCAAACGAGGACCTCGGCCGGCCGTTCTTGTCGATGTCGTATACGTCGGCTATGTACAGGTTGCGCGCCCCCATCAGTTCGCGGATGTCGCGATCGGAGGCAAGGTACTCATCCCGGTCCTGAATCGCCTTGTCCTGCTCACTGGTCTGGTCCGAGAGCCGCTTAACCTCCGATTCCAGCGAGGCGGTGTTCAAAAGCGCATCGCGCTGCTGGCTGCGCACGCGGCTGAGTTCGTCTTCAACGGTTTTGTAGTTATCCTGGGCGTCTCGCAGTTGTTGCGCCAGAGCGTCGCGTTCAGCGCTCAGAGCCTGGGTTCGCTCCTCCTGGACTTGGCCTGACGCGCTCAGTTCGCTGATTTGCGCATCCATTTCGTGAATTCGGGACAAGAGCTTGTCGGCGTACGCATGATCTTTCACTCTCTGCTGCTCGAGTGCGCTCATGGCCGCCAGGGCATCGCGGAGCTGATCTTCAGCGGACCGCTCTTGAGCGGATGGTTCTCCGTTCATGGAGTTCGGCCTCTGCGCAACGGGAACCGAAAGCGCTGTGTGGCTCCGAATTCCTCTTTGCATTCCTGCGTGGTATGCGCCCGCGCCGACTGCCAAAAGCAGGCACGCAGCTGCCGCGGCGGGAATCGCAAACTTAAGTTGCCGCAATATCTTCGGCGGCAGGGCAAATGGAATCGCCGCTTCCCGGGCCAGGCCCGCCTGCAGCCGGGACCGCACCATCGTGTTGTCCCAATCAATGGAATCGCCGGTAGATCCATAATCCTGCGCCATCGAGGGGATGATTTCACTTGCGAGGAAGCTGTACTCCCGGTGAGCCTGGCGGCATTCGGGACAAATCGCGAGATGACAGCGCAGTTCGAGCGATTCATCGGGCGTGAGGGAACCCGACGCCGCCAAAGCGCACAATTCGTCGTACTTCTTATGATCCAAAGCGCAGCTCAATATGGTTCACCCTATACCTGAAGCAGGACGCCTCCCCGTCCATGTTCGTAGTCCTTCGCAAAGATATTTTCCCGCAGCTTTTCCAGCCCGCGATAGTAGTAGTGACGTATATTCCCCAGGGGCACGTCGAATTTTTCCGCGATTTCGTGAAACGTCAAGCCCTCGAAGAAGAATAGTTGCAATGTTTGCCGTTGCTCGTCGCTGAGGCCGTCAAACAGCCTTTGAAGCTGCCCCAAACTCACCTTGGCTACGATCTGGCACTCCCAGTCGTTATTCCCATACAACATATCGCCCAGCGAAGCCGACTCCGAGCCGGAGATAAAGCGCCTCGTGATCAGATAGGATTGCCGATCGAGCGCGCGACGGAAAGCCGCGCGAAGGATCCATGATTTCGCACAGCCTTTTCGGGGATCGAACAGAGATGCCTTTTGATACAGATGAGTGAATACCTCTTGCACCATGTCCTCGGCTTCGCCTCGGTCGTGCAGTACGCGTATGGCAACGCGGAACACCAGCTTGGAGTAACGGTCGAAGAGGAGCTGCAGCGCCTCATGATCGCACTGCTGAAGGCGATTCATCGCATCTTCGTCGCTGTTGATCCGCGTTGCCTGTAGCGCACGATCGTTTCCCTTTCCCAACAGAACGGGAAAAGGCGCAACCCGGGTTCCAAAGGTGCTGCTCATCGAGAATCTGACCCGGCCAATCGTACCCCATCCCCGGCGCTTTCGTTTCCGCTGGCGGCGCTACCTGATCGCCCCTGGGGGATCACGACTGGCCTCATGCAGGGGCGCACACTTCCCCCTGTTTCGATTTCTCCGGGATTATGAATCCGCCGTACCGGGTTGGGGAAGTTGCTTCTTTAGAGAGCAAGTATCGACGGGACCGATAGCTGTGCGGGCAGCAGTCTCAAGTCAGGCATTCTCCCTGGGAGCCGCACCCGCAGCGAGGCAGCGCCCGCTCAGAGCGTTTCGTGCCCAAAAAAACGGCCCGGGCGCCTTCAGGCATCCGGGCCGGTATTCATGATCTCCGCCCGCTCAGCCGCTCCATCTCATTGGGCGGCAGGCGGGGGGGAGGGAACAGCTGTTAGTGGCCGCCGTTGCGGCCTAGAAGAAAGGCCTCCCGGTTGCCTTCGTGCAGTTTCTCAGGGAAGTTGCGCTCGAGAGACTGCATCCACTGTTCTTCAGTGAAGGCAAGATGCTTGCTGAGCAGTCCCAAAAGGGCCACGTTGATGGCCTTCTTGGTCGGCAGCTTGTTGGCGTCGATCTGCGCTTCTTCGATGAGGACGCCCTTGGGCGCCAGGACTGCCTCGTTGACCGGCACCTGGTCAGAGGAGGTTACGACCAGGTAGTCGGCCTCGCCACGCGCCACCATGGGGCTGAAGACCTTGTCGCCATAGCGGACGTCGCTGGCTACAGATCCCCCGCGCTGGCTCATGCCGTGGACTTCGCTCTTCTTCACTTCCAGGCCCGCGTGGAAGGCCACGTCGGCCACGATATCGGAGGCTGTGAGCACGCCCTGCCCGCCGAGCCCCGCGATCACGATATTAGTTACAGACGCTGCATTGTTCGGCATTCATTTTCTCCCATTCGCGGATTGACTTGGCCGCCAGCAGGCACTCGCGGCGGGCGATGATCACGGTAATCTCCGGTTTTTCCAGGCTCTCCTGAAGGAGTTTCTGGTACTCGGCCTTCTTGACCACGGGGTCGATGACGTGCACGTTCTTCACGCCCAGGGCGCGAATCAGATCCACAAAGTCGACCTTGTTGGTTCCCGTGTGGTCCAGCTTGCGGCCGGTGCCGGGATTTTCCTGCATTCCGGTCATGGCCGTGATGCCGTTGTCGAGGATCACAAGCACATGGCCCGTCGGCGGAGGATTGTAGACCATCTCGATCAGGCCGTTGATCCCGGTGTGCATGAAGGTGCTGTCGCCCAGAACGCTGACCACCTTCTTGGCCTGGTCCGGGGGCAGCACATGGCGCAGCCCGAGGCCCACGCCGATCGAGGCGCCCATGCAGACCGAGGTATCGTTGGCCTCGAATGGCGCCAGCGCGCCAAGACCGTAACAGCCGATGTCTCCGGCCACGATGTAGTTCGCATCCCGGAAGCTCTCGAATGAACTGCGGTGGGGGCAGCCCGGGCACAATGCCGGAGGCTTGCCAGGAACAGACTTGGGCTCCGGAGAGCCATCCCTGGCGACGAGCTTGCGCACCCGGTCGATGTTCAGTTCGCCAAAGCGGAATTCCTCGAGCTTATCCTCGACGTTGATGCCTGCATAGCGAATCTGCTCGACCAGGTACGGATCGCCTTCTTCAATCACCAGGCAGCGATCGACGCCGGCGGCGAATTTGCGAATGGTCTCGATGGGCAGCGGATAGGTCATTCCCAGCTTCAAAATGCTGGCTTCCGGCGCCGCATCCCGCACGTGCTGGAACGAAATCCCTGAGGTGATAATGCCCAGCGATTTGGAGCCTTCGATGATCTTCGTCGGGCCCTGCTCGTCGTTCCATTTCTGCATCTCGTGCAGTTTTGCGCGCAGTTTCCGGTGCGCGGCGCGCGCAAAGGCGGGCATCATGATGTGCCCGGCCGCGTCCTTGGAGTAGGAAATGGCGGCAGGGGGCAGAGGCTTTTCCATCCGCTGCACGGCGGTCTTGGAGTGGCAAACGCGCGTGGTCACGCGCAGTATGACCGGCTTGTGCCAGCGATGGGAAATCTCCAGCGCGAGGCACATGTAGTCGTATGCCTCCTGGGAGTCAGCGGGCTCGAGCATGGGAATTCCGGCGGCCACTGCGTAGCGCCGATTGTCCTGCTCGTCCTGGCTCGAAGCCATCCCTGGATCGTCGGCCGAAACCACAACCAGCGCCCCGTTCACTTCCTCGTAGGCCACAGTAAACAGCGGATCGGCAGCGAGATTCAGTCCTACGTGCTTCATGGTTACAAGGGCCCGTGCGCCGGCGAAGCACGCGCCGATGCCCACTTCCAGTGCTACCTTCTCGTTGGGCGCCCATTGCGCGCGCCCGCCCAGATTGTCGAACTCTTCCAAAATCTCGGTCGAGGGCGTGCCCGGATACCCGGTGCCGAGGTTAACCCCGCAATCGAGCGCTGCCGCCGCGATTGCCTCGTCTCCATTGAGTAACAACTTCATATTGACTCCTGTTCCCGGCCGGCGAGCGCTCCGGAGGTTTCCTGTTGCTTCGCCTCCAGCCAGAGAAAGTTAGAACGCAATTCTCCTCCAGAATATCGATCCGAGGCTATCACCTGCACAACTCATTTCAAAATACTTTCTTTCGGCGGTCGATCAACCTTGGAAGTATGCTCGTCTTGAAGGCATAGGCTGTCGTAGGTGCCTGTTTTTAAACGGCTTTCTTCCAGGCTCATCCCAGGCTATTCGCGTAACAAATGCTGAGACTCCGCAGAAACATCGGGCTTAAGCCAGGGCGGCGCGGGCGAGCGTGAAGCGGACGGCGGCTTCCAGCTCCTGGGCCGACACGTCTTCCACGATACCGGCGTCGCCGATTCCGACCGGGATGACGAAGCGGCGAACCCCGGAGAGATTCTTCTTGTCACCGGCTGCGGCGGCCACGACCGTGGCAGGGCGGAGCTTGAGGCCCGGCAGAGGCCCGTAAGCCTGGATGAGCCGTTCGAGGCGCTCGGCCTGCGCGGTGGTAATGGAGCGGCGCTGGTGGGCGACGCGGAGGGCGGCGATCATGCCCCATCCGACCGCCTCGCCATGAAGCAGGACGCGGTAGCCGGTGGCCTGTTCCAGGGCGTGGCCCACGGTGTGGCCGAAGTTGAGGATCATGCGCAGTCCGGCTTCGCGCTCGTCGCGGCTGACGACGCCGGCCTTGATGCGGATGGTGGAGGCGATGACGTGTTCCAGAGCCTTGGGGTCGCCGGCGAGGATTTCCGGGGCGTGCTCTTCCATGTAGCGGACGAGCGCGCGGTCGCGGATGATGCCGGACTTGATCGATTCCATCAATCCCGCGCGCAGTTCGCGCCCCGGCAGCGTGGCCAGCACTCCTGTGTCGGCAAAAACGGCGCGGGGCTGGTAGAAGGCGCCGACGAGGTTCTTGCCCTCGGGAAGATCGACGGCGGTCTTGCCGCCAACCGAGGAGTCCACCTGGGCGAGTAATGTGGTGGGAACCTGGACGTAGGGAATGCCGCGCATGAAGACCGCGGCAAGGAGGCCACCGACGTCGCCCACCACGCCGCCGCCAAAGGCGATGAGCTGCGAACCGCGATCGGCGCCGGCGCGGGCCAGCTCACGACAGAGGCGCTCGAGACTCGACAGGGTTTTGTAGCGCTCTCCGGCCGGCAGAAAGAGCGCGATGGGCGGCTCGGCGAATGAGGCAAGAAAGCTTTCGCCCCAGAGCGCCCAGATTTCAGGCGAAGTGAGCACGAAGACACGGCTGGGCAACGGGCCTGTCGCCCGCACAATGCGCGGGGCAAGCGATTGAATCAGGCCCGTGCCTGCGAAGACGGAATAGCGGGCCGAGGGAGTCTCTACGCGGATGGTTTGCACAGTGCTTTTATCGTAGAGCAGGCGGGAAGCGGACCGGGAACTAACTCAGCTCGCCCGCCGCAGCTCCTCGCGGACGATGCGGCGGAGCGCAACTTCGATCCGGGGCGCTTTGCCTTCCACATGCCGGCGCAGGGCATCGTTGATCAGCGTTTGATAGCCGGTAGCGCCGCCGGAGGCGTCAGCTTCCTGAAGAAAGTGGTCGACCAGGTCTTCGTCCAGCCGAATGGTGATGCGAACTTTGCCGCGCGGATCGAGCTTCGCGGGGACGATTCGTCCGCGCTTGGCCTTACTGAAATCGTATTGCTGCTTCATTGCTGTTCCTCGTATTGATGGCGCTCGCGCGCTTCGGCCGGACGAACTGAAATGATCCGGATGTTGTGGTTCCGGTAGCAATAAACGACAACAAGCACTCGTTCCTTAGCGCCGGTCCCTATCGAGACAAATCGTTCCTCATTCGGGTCCGATTCGCGGTCCGAAATCGTGAGGGCGTAATCGTCCTCGAACACCGGCAGCGCTTCCGAAAACCGAATACCGTGCTTCCTGTAGTTGGTGTCGGCCTTCAGGCGATCCCACTCGAAGTTCATTTCCGCTCCCATTGTATGCACAATATGTACATATTTGCAAACCACCGCCGGGAGCTTCCGGGGTTGCCGCGGCGATTGAGCTTCTTAAAGAAAAGGCCTGGCGGCGCGGGCGCGCCAGGCATTTTGTGTGATGGCTGGCGTGAGGTTCAGGCTCCGCCAGCCGATTGAATTGGCCTCAGAACGTGATCGGACGGCTCATGCGCCGGACATGGATGCGCGCGAGCCAATTTATAATTGTTAAAAGGCCAAAAATGTGTTGGCTGCGGCCCAAATCTCGCCCGAGGTGCTCTCTCGGTTCGCTGGGATCGATGGACTCAAAGGAGCATGGCGGGCGTAGCCGGCAGGCTTGCGCCTGGGCTGCTTCGCAACACGTCGACGCATTGCGGCCATGCCGGAGAATGGGTCTTCGGCCCGGAATGACAGCAGCCCAGTGCGAAGGGTTCATTCCCGATCCAGCCAAATATTGGCCGAAACAGAAGAAGAAGCTTTCCCCGCAGAGTGGAAGCAAAGAGGGTGAGAAATGTTAGATGCGCTGTTTAAGCCCAGGGCGATTGCCGTCATTGGCGCTTCAAGCAAGGAACAATCGATCGGTCACACGGTCGTCAAGAACCTGCAGATATTCGGCTTTACCGGGCCGATTTATCCGATCAATCCCACGACGCCGGAGATACTCGGCCTGAAGGCGTACAAGTCGCTCGCGGACGTGCCCGGCCCGGTGGATTCGGCACAGATCGCCATCCCCAACAAGCTCGTTCCCCAGGCAGTGGAAGAGTGCGGGAAGAAGGGCGTCAAAGCCGTCATCATCAACACCTCCGGCTTCAGCGAACTGGGAGAGGAAGGCATCAAGCTTCAGAACGAGATTCTTGCGCATGCAAAAAAATACGGCATACGCGTGATGGGGCCTAACTGCCAGGGAATTATCAACACCGATCCGGCGGTGCGGGCGTACTGCAACTTCACGTTTACTTATCCCAATCCCGGCTATATCTCCATCGCCGCACTCAGCGGGGGCGTGGGCGGGTTGATCATGCAGACCCTGTTCGACATGGGGATCGGCATGCGCATGTTCGCTTCCAACGGCAATGCTGTCGACGTTTCCATCCCCGAGATCGTGAAGTACTGGGGCGACGACCCTGACAGCAAGGCCATCATTGTCTATACCGAAGGTTTTGCGGATCCCCGCGAGTTTCTTGACGCTGCCAGTGCAGTGGCTCACAAGAAGCCGTTGCTGGCCATGAAGGCAGGCCGCACCGAGCAGGGCGCGCAGGCGGCTTCGTCGCACACCGGTTCGCTGGCCGCCGTGGATATCGTTACCGAACTCATTTTCGAAAAGACCGGCGTTCTCTCCTTCCAGGACGAAGCCGACATGGTGCGCGCGGCGATGGCCTTTGCCTCGCAGCCGATTCCCAAGGGCAACCGCGTGGGCATCATCACCAATACCGGCGGTCCGGCGGTCATCGCCACCGATGCGCTGGTGGCCGGCGGCCTTACTTTAGCAAAGCTCTCGGCCGCATCAACGGCGAAATTGAAAGCGGTTCAGTACGCTGAGGCGTCGCTGGGCAATCCTCTTGACCTGATGGCAACCGGCGGGCCCGCGCAGTGGGGCAATGCGCTGGAAGTGCTGCTGGAAGACGAAGGCGTCGATTGCATCTTCATCAATGCTGTCACTCCGCTCTATGTGGATGTCGTCGCCAATGCCAAGACCATTGCCGACGCCAGCCGCCTGGGCAAGAAGCCGATCGTGATGAATTTCATGACCGACCTCGCGGTGGAGCGCTTCCGCAACGCAACGAAGATCCTGCAGGACGGCGGCGTGCCGTGTTACCCCAATCCGACTGAGGCCGCTCGCGCCATGGTCGCGCTCTACAAGTACAGCCAGTTGAAGGCTCGCGATATCGGCGCCCCCGAAGTCTTCGCCGATGCCGATGTCGCCAGGGCCAAAGCGGTGATCGATGCGGCGCAAAAGGCCGGACGCACCATCCTGCCCTCGACCGATGTCTACGGCATTTTCGAAGCCTTCGGCATCCCGGTAGCTCCCTGGAAGGTGGTCGACAATGCCGCTCAGGCCGTTGCCGCGGCCGACGCCATCGGATACCCCGTGGTCGTGAAGGTCGAGTCAGAAAAGATCTCCCACAAGAGCGACATGGGCGGAGTTTTTGTCAACCTGAAGGACGCCGCCGCAGTGCGCGCCGCCGTTGAGGATATGGCAAACCGCCTCGGCAGCTACGGAGAGCTGAAGTACTTCGTCCAGAAGTTCCTGCCTGGCGGGCTGGAACTGATTGTCGGCGCCACGGCCTCCAAAGGCCTTGGTCACCTTGTGATGTTTGGCCTGGGCGGAATCTATGTCGAAGTGCTGAAGGACGTCATTTTCAAAATCACCCCCGTGACAAAGGTTGAGGCGCAGGAGATGCTCTCTTCGCTCAAGACCTCGGCTCTGCTCGACGGCGTGCGCGGGAAGAAGGGCGTCGACAAGAAGCGGGTTCTCGACGTGATCCAGAGAGTTTCGTATCTGTTGACGCAACTGCCGATGATTCAGGAGATGGACATCAATCCCATCATGGCGTTCGAAGATGCTATCTACGCAGTGGACGGCAGAATCAGGATCTGATTCTGTTTCTTCTGCACCTCAAGCGCCGGCCTCATTTCGTTTATGAGGCCGGCACTTCTTTTCGGAGGGCTCTTGATTCGCCTCGCCAAGCAAGACAGTGTTGCCGTTCTCACCATCGATCATCCCCCGGTGAACGCGTTGGGAATTGCCGTTCTCGATGCGCTCTCGCAGGCCCTGGAAGAGGCGGCAAATGACCCTGAGGTTCGCGCGGTGGTGATCACCAGCGCTGGAAGCATCTTCAGCGCCGGCGGCGAGATTCGCGAGGTCGAGCAACTTATCGCGGGGGCGCTCGCCAGCGAAATGGAGTTCACGCGCAGTCTGTTTTTGCGCATCGAAGACAGCCCCATTCCCGTGGTAGCTGCGCTGAACGGTGACTGTTACGGCGGCGGGCTGGAACTGGCGATGGCCTGCCATTACCGGGTGGCAGTTTCTTCAGCCCGGCTCTGCCTGCCGGAGGTGAAACTCGGCATCATCCCGGGCGCGGGAGGGGCGCTGCGATTGCCGCGTCTGGCCGGCGCGGCCAAAGCCGTGGCGATGTGCTCCCAGGGCAATCCGATCGACGCCGAGGAAGCGCTCGAATGTGGAATCGTAGATCGTCTTGATTGAGGATCATTCCGGGGGCGATTTCCTCACTGAAGCGCTGGCCTTTGCGCGCGAAATTGCCGGCAAGCCTTTCACAAGAACCCGGGAGCGCGCGGACAAGCTTGGCAACACGCAACGGAACGCTCGGATCTTCGCTGCCGCTCGCGAGGAGGCTCTGAAGCTGCCGGGCCGGCTGCCGGCGCCGCTATTGGCGATCGATGCGGTTGAAGCTGCGACGCAGATGACCTTCGAAGAAGGCCTGTCGATTCGAGGCTGAAGCTTCTGCGCGCAGCGTGGCAAGCCCGCAGGCAAGAGCGCTGGTTCACGTTTTTTTGAGCGAACGCGAAGTTCGCAATCGTTCCGGACATTTCCAGCGGCATGCCCACTCTGCCCGTGAAGACCGCGGGTGTGGTGGGCGCCGGCGTCATGGGAGGCGGCATTGCCATGGTCTTCGCCAACGCCGGCATTCCAGTGGTGCTCAAGGACACAGGCGAAGCGGGTCTGAACCGCGGCCTCGGCGCCATTCGCAGCTTCTACGGGTCAGCGCTTCAAAAGGGCCGCATCACGCGGCAACAGTTCGACGAGCGCATGGCCTTGATCCATCCCACGCTCGACTGGAAGGATTTTGCCCAGGCGGAGATCGTCGTCGAGGCCGTCTTTGAGGACCTCGCACTCAAGCGCCAGGTCTTTGCCGAATTGGATAAGGCCGCAAAGCCGGGAGCGATCCTGGCCACGAACAGCTCGACCCTGAATATTGACGAGATCGCAGCCGCCACCACGCGCCCTGAATCGGTGATCGGCTCGCATTTTTTCATTCCGCCTCCGCTGATGCGATTGCTGGAAATCGTGCGCGGCCGGGCGACCGGCAGGCAGACGGTTGCCGCCACGATGGCGCTGGCCAGGCGGCTCGGCAAGCTGGGCGTGGTGGTGGGCAACTGCCGCGGCTTCGTGGCCAATCGCATGGCGGAGCGGTATCGTATCCAGGCAAGTTTTCTGGTGGAAGAAGGGGCAGCGGTCGAGGAAGTCGACCGGGCTCTGATGGACTTCGGCATGGAGATCGGCCCGCTCGCCGTGGGCGACGTCGCCGGCCTGGACGTGATCTGGGCGGGCCGTGTGGGCGTGCGCGAAGCGGAGATCGCCGCCGGAGTGCGCCAGCCCATCGAGGACCGGCTCTGCGATCTGAAGCGCTATGGCCGCAAGACGGGCGCAGGCTGGTACAAGTACGGCGAAGACCGGCGAGCCACGCCCGACCCCGAGCTTGCTGTTCTCATCCGCCAGTGGGCCGCCGAGCGAGGCATTCCGCAGCGCCGCATTGCGAAGGACGAGATCGTCGAGCGCTGCGTCTACATGCTCGTCAATGAAGGCGCGCGCATTCTGGAAGAAGGAATCGCCTTGCGCGCGTCAGATATTGATGTCATTTACGTGAACGGCTATGGTTTCCCGCGCTGGCTGGGAGGGCCAATGTGGTACGCCGATACGGTGGGGTTGCGTAAAATCTGCGATCGCATCGAGGAGTTTCACCGCGAGCATGGTCCGGTGTGGGAACCCGCGCCTCTGCTGCGGCGTCTGGCGGAATCGGGAGAAACGCTCGCCGCCTGGAGCGCAAAGAGGAGCAGCAATAAGGAAGCGGCAGGAGAGTGAACTACAAGCGCCTTTCCCGGCGCGCCGCCTCCCACGCCTTGGCGTACTTCCAGTGAATGTACGACGAGTGGTTCAGGTGCTGTAGCAAGCCTTCGCGGCCGTCGAGAAATCCGAGCCTGAAAAAGTAATTCCAGGCGAAGGTCGCGGCCGGATTCAGGAGTGTGTTCCAGGCGAATGCGACCGTCCCCTGGCTGGCGCGTCCGTCGGTGGCCAGCTTTGCCGCGGCCAGCCCACTGTAGCGGTTCATGTGCTCGATGTAGTCGGCAAGCGTGGGGTAGCAGTGGTGGATCAGAGGCCATTTGAGCCGGCCCACGGGCACTGCGGCCCGCCCCCCGACATGCCCCCCGACATGCCCCCCGACATACATCGACTCGTGAACGGCGCGGTCGTCAAATTGCGCGGCTCCCTTGCGAAAGAGGCGGAGCTTCGGATCGGGCCAGTAGCCGCCATGGCGGAGAGCCCGGCCAAGAAAATGGTTCAGCCTTGGAATGCGGTAGGCGTCGAACGGGGGGTTGCACGCCAGCAATTCCCTGATTTCGCCGGCCAGCGCCGCGCTCACCTCCTCGTCCGCATCAAGCGAGAGGACCCACTCCCCCGTTGCGTGCGCGATCGCCGAGTTTTTCTGCCGGCCGAAGCCCTTCCACGGCTCAACAAAAAAGCGCGCCCCGTGCGCTTCTGCAATTTCGCGCGTCGCGTCGGTCGAACCCGAGTCGACGATGACGATCTCCTGCGCCCAGTCGATGCTCTTGAGCGCGCGCGGCAGATTGGCCGCCTCATTGAGCGTGATCAGTGCAACAGAAAGGGAATTGAACATTGACGCAAGGATAAACCGCGGAGGGGCAGGGGGAAAGGGCGGATCGAACCGCAAGCGCCCCTGGAGCGATCGGTGTTTTTCGGCAGGGGCTGAAGCCCTTAGCAATTCGCGGACGCCTTTTCGGCCCGACTGAAGTCGTGCCCTGTTACAAAACGTTGGCCGAAATGCAGCAACCCTGGTGTTGCCCTACTCCTTTACGGCCGCCTCCGCCTCTGCCCACTGCTCTGCGCTCAACCGCAGCGTAGCCGCGGCTACGTTCTCTTCGAGGTGCACTACTTTCGAGGTTCCGGGAATGGGCAGCATCACCGGCGAGCGCCAAAGCAGCCAGGCGAGCGAAAGCTGGGCCACTGTGGCCCCATTACGGTGGGCGATCCCGGCCAAAGTCTGCGCTGAAGGGTGATCCGGCCTCAGCAGTTTGCCGCCCGCATACGGGTACCAGGGCAGGAATGCGATTCCCCGCTGCTTGCACCAGTTGAGGGTTTCCTCATGCCGCCGGTCGCCCAGACTGTATCGATTCTGTACACTCACCACCGGCACGATCTTCTCGGCGGCCTCGATCTCGGCCACCGTCACCTCGCTCAGCCCGATGTGCCGGATCTTGCCCTGTTCCTGCATCCGCTTGAGCGCGCCCAGCGACTCTTCGACAGGAGTTTTAGGGTCGATGCGGTGAAGCTGATAAAGATCGATCCGATCCAGCTTCAGCCTTCTCAGGCTCATCTCCACGCATTGGATCAGATAGCCGGCCCGGCCCACGGACTCAGTCTTTGCCGGGCCCTGCCTGGTGATGCCGCCCTTGGTGGCGATCACCAGCCCCTCGGGGTACGGATGAAGCGCTTCGGCGATCAGCCGCTCGGCGATCTCCGGCCCATAAGCGTCGGCCGTGTCGATCAGGTTGACGCCCAGGTCGACCGCACGGCGCAGCACGTGGCGGCATTCTCCCGGGTCGGAGGGCTCGCCCCAGGCGCCATCGCCCACCAGGCGCATGGTTCCGTAGCCCAGCCGGTGAACGGGCAGGTCGCCGCCCAGGCGGAAGACGCCGCTCAAAGAGGCATTCGGCGCAATCGTGTTGTGGGGTGTCATCTTCATCCTCGTGACGTTTAGATGCTATGCCGCCAGGGCGAATATGGGAAAATTCCATGCGTAGGGCGGCCATGATTCGGGAACCGCAGCCAGCCCGCCTGCGTAGTTGCTGATACACCGCCAGGTGGCATTCCTTCAGGAATGCCGGAACGCAAGGAGGAACGGCCGATGAGCAGCGCGTCCTATCCGAACCCGCAAGCCCTCTTTTACCAGCGCTACGAGGCCGTGCGCCGCGACGAGATCGTGGGCATTTTGCTGGCGCTCTTTCTGGGAGTCTTCGGCCTGCACCACTTCTATCTGCGCCGCACGGGGCTGGGAATCCTCTATTGTTGCTTTTTCTGGACAGGCATTCCCGCGCTTCTGGGCTTGATCGAGTGCTTCTTCATGCCGGGCCGCGTGCGCGAGTTCAACGCCATCCAGGCGGCCGGGATTGCGGCTTCGCTGGGCATGGCCGCTCCCGGATGGGCCCAGCCAGTGAACGTCATGGTCAACGTTCCGCCCGTTGCCCAGCCCGGCACGCTTCTTGCCTGCCCACGCTGCCATCAGGCTGCCCCGGCGGGCGCGCGCTTCTGCGCGGCGTGCGGCGCCGTGCTTTAGAAGCAGGCAATAGGGAATAGGGAATAGGGACGGAGGGACCGGGGACCAGGGAATAGGGAATAGGGAACAGGATCAGCGGGATTGGTTACCGGAGCGTTTACTAAGCAGGGCGGCTCCCGCCGCTCATTTACAATGGCCCTTGTGCAGCCTGAAAATCCCAGCCACATCATCGTCGCCGAGAATCTGAACAAGGTTTACGCGGCGGGGAAGATCCTGGTGCCCGCCGTGCGCGGCATCTCGCTCGAAATCGAGCGTGGCGAGTTTGTGGCCATCGTCGGGCCTTCCGGCTCGGGCAAGTCGACACTCTTTTACCTTTTGGGCGGCCTTACCCGCGCCACCTCCGGCCGGGTGGTGATCGATGGCGTGGATTTCGCTACGCTGAACGATGCCGCACGCACCCGGCTGCGCCGCCATCGCATCGGTTTTGTCTTTCAGCGCTTCAATCTGCTGCCGACGCTTTCGGCCATGGGCAACATTGAGATTGCCTACTCGATCAGCGGCCGCGAGGAGCCCCTGGACCGCGGCTATCTCGACCACATCAGTCAGATGCTGGCCATCAAGGGCCGGCTGCATCACCGCCCCTCGGAGCTGAGCGGCGGCGAGCAGCAGCGCGTTGCCATTGCGCGCGCGCTCATTACCCGGCCGGCCATCGTGCTGGCCGATGAGCCCACCGGCAACCTCGACACGCAAAACTCCGATGCCGTTCTTGAGATGCTTCTGCGCTCCAACCGCGAGCTCGGCCAGACCACGCTGATGATCACCCACAACCCCGAGGCGGCGCGGATCGCGGGAAGGATCCTGCACATGCGCGACGGCCGCATCGTCGCGGAAGAAGCCGGATCGCTCTCAACTTCCCAAGTTGCCCGTCCAACGAATTGACCGCATTTCGGCGCTACCGGTATACTCGAATCTGCGACAAGCGGGAGTAGCTCAGTGGTAGAGCATCGCCTTGCCAAGGCGAGGGTCGCGAGTTCAAGTCTCGTCTCCCGCTCCATTTCGCGCCGCGGCGGTAAAGTCAGACCGCACACACTTGCGGCGCAAGGAGCCCGGCCGATCGGACTGAGGCGCCTAGCCTAAGGCGCGGTACCCAAGTGGTAAGGGAGAGGTCTGCAAAACCTTTATGCGCCGGTTCGATCCCGGCCCGCGCCTCCAAATTCTCACCTAATTTTTTAGGTCACACGGTCCTTCCCCTTCACTCAAGTTCAGGGTCAGGATTTCGCCTGCGGGCTCAGACGCCCGCAAATCGGCTCAAGTTCGATCCCGGCCCGCGCCTCCAAATCCTCACCTGGTTTTTTAGGTCACACGGTCCTTCCCCTTCACTCAAGTTCAGGGTCAGGATTTCGCCTGCGGGCTCAGACGCCCGCAACTGACCAATTCTCTTGAGCCTGTGATCCCTCTGGCGTGGTCGTCGACCGTGTGAGGTCCTCGAGGGCGCTCGACACATCAAGTGCGCGCGCCCAGGAGAACATCATGCCTGTTCAGGGCCCGGTTCTGAATGGAACCGCCGGCAGGCCGACCTTGTTGAAGAAGTTTGGCTGTGCAGCTTCGTCCCAAGCGAAGCGAACATTGGCGGGCACCGCGACCTTCGGGCTGGAGACGACAACCTCATCGCCGATAATTTTGGCGTCGGCCGGATAGAATTTGCCGTCGCTGCCGGCGATGGTGAAATAGGTAAGCGGTTTTCCGTCGTGGCTGATTAATCCGCCGCCCAGATAGTCGAACGACAGATGAGCTTCGCTGCCCACGATCTTCATGGACTTGTACATGGGGCCTGAGAAGACGACATCCTTGCGGCCATAGTCCTTTGCGAGCGCAATCAGGGCAAGCCGCTCGCCCACATCCCACTTATCGGGCGGGTGGACGTTGTTCACGTCTTCGACCGCGTCGGTGATGACCGCCATGCCGGTGTTGGGAATGGAAAGCGCCTTGGTCTGCTGCTCCCAGCACTCGGGGCCGGTGTCAGCATTTGTTCCGAAGGGCTTGCCCATGGGGGATGTGGAGTGGACGAACGGAGCGAGCTGGACATAGTAGAAGGACAGATCGTTGTCGCTCCACGCGCGGCGCCATCCTTCGATCAGAAGGCGCATCTTCTCCGTATAACGCTTGTCGTTCCGGTCGCAATTGGTTTCCCCCTGGTACCAGAGAAATCCTCGCAGGGAGAAAGGAATCAGGGGCTTGATCATGGCGTCATAGTCAGTGCCCGGAAATTGATTATCGGTCTGAACCTTACCGGCGGCATATTCATCCTTGAAGACGGCGGAGTTCTGATACTCCTCGATGGGCGTCCAGGGCTCGATCGCGGTGGCCCCAATGGAGGATTGGATCATGCCGATCGGAACCTTGGTCTCCTGATGAACCTTCCGGGTGAAGTAATAGGCAACAGCCGAGAAGCCCTTAAGTGAATCAGGCGAAGCGGCCGACCAGCCCGACATCTTACCGGGACCTTGCAATGCGCCAGGCCCGCCGTTCGGCGAAACGTGGAAGACGCGGATTTCGGGATCGCTGGAATTGGCGAGATCCCTGGTCATGCGTTCCGGAATTTTTGTCTCGGGCATGGCTACGGGAGTGCCGGAGCCGCCCGGTCCGCCAGGGCCACCCTGTCCGCCCATGGACGGCGGACTGCCCGCAGCGCCGCCGGGCCCACCCGCCTGGCCGGAAGGAGGAACGCCAGAGGGGCCGGCACCCGGCGCGCCGCCAGGAACGACATTGCCTGCTGCTGCTGGGCCGGTGGGTGGCCCGCCAGAAGGTCCACCGCCGGGACCGCCCATTCCGCCCATCCCGCCCATGGCAAAGTCCATATTCGATTGCCCGGAAGCCAGCCATACCTCGCCGACAAGGATATCCTTGACTTCGATCGTGTTTTCCCCGGTTATCGTCATCCCTTGGGGCGTCGCGGAGACGGAAAGAGGAGACAGCTTCACGCTCCATGATCCCGAAGCGTCGGCTACGGTCTCTTTGCTCTGGCCCGCGAACTCGACCTTTACATGCTCTCCGGGTTTTGCCGAACCCCAGATAGCGACCGGCTTGTCCCTCTGCAGAACCATGCCATCGCCAATGACTCCAGCCAATTTCACTTCGGCCCTGGACTCGACGCCCATGGCTATAGTGAAAAAGGATACGAATACTATTAGTTTCGCAATTCTCGATGTTCTCATTGTCACGCTTTCTTGAAGACTTTCAGATTAGGTCGGAAATGAACTTGTCTTGCGAGTGAGCAGTTGCGGCGTCATGAGGCGCGATGGGGATCCCATTGCCGGGACCCCCATTAACGCAGGTATATCAGGTTAGCCTAGAACATCAGCTTGAGGGCGAATTGGAACTCGCGGTTGAGGCCCTGGACATTACTAATACAGGCAATAGGGCCGCTGCCCGGAGGTCCGCCGCCACCCGTCCCCGAGCGCGAACTCTCGCATGACGAGACGTTGGGAAGGAGCGGCAATCCACCACTCTCCGAACCAGCCGCGGCGTACATGGCTGCGGCGTTACAATTTGGAGGCGCGCTGGTAAAGTAAGTCGTGCACCCAAGCTGGGAACTGGGCGTGCCGTAGGAGGGCGTGTTGGTGATATTGAAGCCCTCCATGCGGAACTGCAGCTTGTAGTTCTCGTGCAGGTTGAACTGCTTGATCATGGAGATGTCCGCCCTCTCCATGCCGGGGGCGGCCAACTGGCCCTGGCGCTCGGCGCCGTAGGTCCCGAATTGCTGTAACGCGAAGCAGGCCGGATTGAAATACTCGTCCAGCGTACTGACGCCCGCGGGTCTCTTGTTGGGGTTGCAGCCCGGAACCACGTTGGGCCGTTGTTCGCCATTGATGCCGGACCAGGTGGTTGGGCACCAGGCTGGGTTAGACGTCCCGGGAGGGGCGGCAGCCAGTTGGGCGGGAGTAAGGCAGCTTGTGCCGCTGGTGGCAGGGCCGGGAGGGCCTCCACCGCCGCCCGGAGGGCCACCACCACCGCCGGCAGTCACGGTATAGTGCATGCCGGTCTGCAAGGTGCCCATCAGGTTAGCCGTCCAGCCCCCGGCCACGGCGCCCAGAATTCCACGAGAGTTCCTGGCGAAGGGCAATTGGTAGGTGACCACGCCGGTAAGGCGATGGCGCAGATCCATCATGCTATTGCCCCAGTCGTACTGCGACGCGCCCTCAATTTTGGCGGTTGCCGCGGAGCCCGATCCATTGTCCACCCGGCATCCGTATGTCGTGCAGGTGGGGTTCTGGCCGCCGCCTTCGCCAATCAGGTAGCCGTTGGACATCTGGTGCGAGTAGGTGTAGTTGATCGAAGTGGTCAGGCCCATCGCCGAGCGGCGCAGGAAGGTGGCCTGCAGCGCGTTGTAATCGGAAATGGAGTGGGTGTTCTGCACATTCATACCCGCAGACGAGATATTGGAGATGTCTCCGGGGTTGTTTGTTGGGCTACAGGTTGTATCCCCGGGAGTTGCGCACGTATAGTTGTTCAGATCGGAGAAGGGATAGCCGAATGGCATGCTCTGACCGTTGACCGGGTTCACGTAGTTGGGACCGGTTGTATTAGACCCGTTCCACGGAAAGTTTGCCCCGCTGTCATCCTGCATGTTGGCGCTCTCGTAGTTGCCCAGGTGGCGTCCCAGGTTGCCCACGTAGCCCACGGTAATGATGTTGGAGCGCCAGTCCTTCTGCGCCTGCAGGCTGTACTGGTAGATGCCGGTGGTCCTCAGAGTGGTGTCGGTGCTGTTGAGGCCACCGCTTTCTGAGGCGTACTGAGTCGGATCCGTGGCCGATAGCAGGATGACGCTTTCGTTCGTATTGGGAAGCGGAAATCCACCGTCGAGGGTACCGTCGACATTCGCGCACATGGTGTTCTGGTGGCCGAAAGCAGTCCCCGTTGTTCCAGTGAGTGATGGATTAATGCAACTGAGGGAGTAGGTGAACGGCGCATTCACCGCGGTGGAGTTCGGTCCCGCGTTAGCCGGGTGGAAGCTGATGCCGAAGCCGCCCCGCAGCACCATGTTCTGCGGCAGCGAATAGGCAAAGCCGATGCGCGGCTGGACGTCGTGCATGTCGAGCGGCACGTTCCCATACTTGTCGCTGTGCTGAGCGCCCAGCAGGTCGGGAGAAACGAGCACCCCTACATAGTTGACGCCGTTATACGTGTACTTGGCGTTCGGATCGAAGTTGGAGATATAGCCGTCCTGGTCCGTGTAGGGCGTGTACAGGTCGTAGCGGACGCCCAGGTTCAGCGTCAGCTTGGGAAAGACGCGCCAATCGTCCTGCACATAGGCGCTGGGTTCGTAGGTGCGCAGGTGCTGATTCACCGATTGGAAACTGCGCGACTTGCTGCCGGCGCAGCCCATCAGGAAAGCGGCGGTTGAAGTTCCAATGACGTTGCCGCTGTTAATCCCCGCGCAAACAGAATCGGACGCGAAACCGATCGAGCCATAGACGCTTTGCTCCTGCCCTCCAACGAGTTCGCGGTCGACCAGGGAGACGCCGAACTTGAGGTTCTGCGTGCCCTTGGTCCAAGTCAGCGAGCCGGTGTATTGGTGGACATGGTTGCGAACCAGCATCGGAACCCATCCCGATTCGCCAAGGCTCCAGGCGCCGCTGTTTGAACAGGGAGCGCCGCCACCACCCGGAGGAGGTCCGCCACCGCCACCGCCGCTCATCGCAGGGCCGATGCAGCTGATGCTGGGCAAGCCGCTGCGGGCCAGGGTGCCTTGAGCGTTCGGGGGACAGGGAACGCCCGCGCCGCAATCGAAGCCAAGGATCGTTTGGTCATTCACCGGGTCGTTGGCCGCATTGAAGTTCTTGCTGTAGGTGTAGCCGGCCTTCAGGTCCAGAATCAGGTTCGGCCGGAAGATGTGCGTGTAATCCAGCGAGAGGTTGTCCTCGGGCTGTTGGGCATAGGTGCCGCCCATGTTAAAGACGGTGCCATTCACCGTAGGGAGCTTGCCCCCGGAAAACGTACCCCCGTTGTTGGTATTGGTCAGGTTGTACGAATAGCGCCCGTAGAGCGTGTTCCTGTCGTTGATGTGCTGGTCGATGCGGATATCGGCGGTGTTGGCGACCTGCGTTCTGGGCGTATTTCCTCTGTAGTAGCACCCGCTCGCACTGGTACACGAGTTGGATGGGAACAACTGCATCAGGTTTGCGGCCACCGGATCGAGACTGGTGATCGAGCCTAAACCGTCGGCTGCCAACGCCGTGTTGATGGCGCTGATGCTGCCGCTTTTAACCGCCGTCAACAGGGGCTGATCTGGCACCTGAGTGGGGGGGCCGTTTGGCGGATTAGTTTGACTGATGCGGAGGCCCTCGTAATCCGCGAAGAAGAAGGTTTTGTTCTTGAGGATGGGGCCGCCGAAGGTGGCTCCGAACTGGTTTTGGCGCAGCGCGGGCTTATTGATGGCCCAGGTGGTCCATGCGTCGACGGCATCATTGCGCAGGTACTCGTAAACCGAGCCTTTGAAGGTGTTGCTGCCCGACTTGGTGATAATCTGCACCACGCCGCCGGAGGTGCGGCCCGTGTCGGCCGAATACAGGCCGGTCTGGACCTTCACTTCCTCAATGGCGTCAATGGAGGGCTTGACCTCGATGTCGCCGATGCGGCGATCGTTGTTGTCCATGCCGTCGAGCTGGTTGTTCTGGTTGATATCGGCTTCGCCGTTGACGGTGTAGCCCGAACCCTGGCGGCAGTCGTCCGGGAAGGACATATGGCCATTTTGCGACGTTGCCTGGCAGCCGTTGTTGAGTTTGGAGTCGGAGACCGAGTTCTGCACGCCGGCCGACATCAGCACCAGGTCAGTGAGGTTGCGGCCGCTGAGCGGCACGTCCTGAATATTGGTGGACGGAATTTCGGTGCTCATCGTCGAGGTATCGGTTTGCAGCGCGGGGGCCGCAATGGCCGAAACGGTGACGGTCTCGCTGGCAGTTCCCAGCGTCATCTTGGCGTCCACGCGGGCGCGGTCGCCGGCGGTGAGGTTGATGTCTTTGGCCACATATTTCTTAAAGCCCTTGGCATCGACCGTCACCACATAGGTGCCGATTTGCAGGTATTGGACCAGGTATTCGCCTTTAGTGTCGGACTTGGTTGCATTGGCGATGCCCGTACCGAGGTTCTTGACGGTGATTTGAGCGCCCGGTATGACAGCGCCCGATTGGTCGGTGACCGTGCCTAGCACGTCGGCGGTATTGACTCCCTGTGCTCGGATCAAGCTTGGCAGCAGTAGAGCAAGCATTGCAAGCCAAATAAACAACAACTTGTTGCGCATCTGTTTTTCCTCCCATTTTTGAGTGTTTCCTTGTTGAGTGTTTCCTTGGCCGTACGTCCATCGGCTCCGCGTTGCATTTCATACATCGGAACCGGACCCTTGTTGTAGCGCGAAGAACATCGCCTCTCGCCGATATTCGGCGGGAGATTTGGAAAAGGCTTTTCCGAATAGCGTAGTCATGTGCTGCACGGACTTGAATCCCGCCCTCGCAGCCACCGCCTTCAAAGGAAGGGTTGTCTCTGTAACCATGCACCGAGCTCGTTCCAATTGGTGCTGCTGTATGGCGGCATGCACGGCATAGCCAAACTTGGCGGTGAAGCGGCTTTCCAGAATTGATCGTGAGATCGATACGGCGTTCGCGACATCCTCCGTGTTTATGCCGCCCAAAGCATGTTGCTCAATAAAGACCATGGCTTTCGTCACCACTGGATCCTCGTCCGCTATCACTTCCGTCGACCGACGCATCTGTACTCCAATGGGATCCACAACAAAATGGCGACAGTTCGGTTTCTCGCCCCGCATCATGCTGTCCAGCAAGGCCGCGGCCCGATATCCGATTAGTTTCGCACCCTGCTCAATGCTGCTCAGGGGAGGCCTGCTGAGTTGGCACAGTAATTCATCGTTGTCTACGCCGATCACAGCAACTTCTTGAGGAACTCGAAATCCGATGATGCGGCAGATTTCCAGAACGTCGCGGGCACGGCGGTCATTGGCAGCCATAATTCCGACGGGTTTGGGCAAACCTCTCAGCCATCTGGGGAGGGAGCGCGGGAACGGACTCCACTGCCGCGTGCTTGCATTCAGCGGTTCGTACACGTCACAGGAGTATCCCCACGCCTGGACGCGTTCCACAAAAGCCCGCTCGCGGTCTTCCGACCAGCTATTGATCGGTTTGCACGTATAGCCGCAGTACCCGAAATGCCGAAAGCCGCAATCCAGCAGATGATCGGCGGCCATGCGCCCAATCATTTCATTACTCGAGGAAAAGTATGGGACGGAAGAATCGTGCTTGGACCACCCGTAGGCGCCACCGAAACCGACCACCGCAAGATTCAACCCCGACACCGCAGCATTGACCGCGGGATGGTCAAAGTTGGCAATGACGCCCTCTCCGCGCCAGGAGCCAAGATCCGGCATGCGTTTGTCTTTGGGCGTCTTCGCTTCGAGAGCAACGCTGAAGCTGGAACCTTCCTGAAGATAGGCGGCGACGCCTCTCATCACCTTGATGTCATAGGCCCGCGTGGCGTCATAGATCAAGGCCACCCTGGGATTGTCCTGCCGTTTTGGTCGCCCCCGTTTCTCATGAACCACGCCGCACGGGGGGCGAGGTGTAGGCAAACTGGTTGTCGTCGACACTAGCCCCATCTCTACTAATTACCTTCTTGAAGCGGTGTGCTGTCTCCAGGTAGCCGCCAAAATGCTGCAAACTTCTTCCTTACCGAACACAGAATCGCAACCTTGCCTTTTTGGGCAAAGCTTTCGTCATCTTCGTTCGGGTCGCCCGAGCCGCCCACAACCCTGCTGCCAGGAATGCAGGCCACCGCGAATGGCCGACCAGAGATTGAGACCTGGCTTGCGCTGAATCGACGTGGCCCGAAACCGGCAGGCTGATGTTGTGGGATGTATATTCGCCTTCGAATGACTTCCGCAAGTCTGCTACCGTTTAGAAGTAAATCCGCAGCCGTTTATAACGGGCGCATTCCGCGCATGAGTCGAGATCATTTTCCGTATTAACCTGAAACTAAATATCTTATGCGCTGACTAGACCTTCACGGCCTTTGAGCACGACGTAGACGTTATAAACGTCAGATTGCAAGAGCCAGCTGAAAGACGGATAATCATCACGCCGTTTTCCCTAACGATTGCCAGAGGGGAGGTAGCTGCAAGGTAGCGATTGCTCTAGTATCACTTTCGGTGATCAACTGGCGATGCGCAGTTTCTCATCCCACCGATTCTCGACTAGGGGCACAGGGGGAGCAACCCCTTCAGACTTGCAGAGGGAATTTCAATATGGACCAGTCGAACACTTCGGAGCTCCATTGGCATCCAAGCAGCGTGGATGAAAAGGCCATGGTGCAAGAGCAGTTGGAGCGCATCCTGACGAATCCCTTGTTCAGCCAGAGCAAACGATATCCGCCAATGCTCCGCCACATCGTGGAATGCACTCTCAGGGGAGATGCGGAGAATTTGAAGGAACGGACGCTGGGCGTCGAGGTTTTTCGTCGCGATCCAAACTACGATACGAACGCCGACACTGTCGTGCGGGTTACGGCTGGAGAAATCCGAAAAAGGCTGGCCCAGTATTATTTCGATCCAGAGCACGAAAACGAGTTGCGTTTGGAATTGCCGTCCGGCTCTTATGTCCCCGTCTTCCACAACCCCGCGGCAGGTCAGCTTCATCCTCCTGAACCGCCGCAAATTGTCGCCCCACAAGTCGATCATCAATCTTTGTCCGATACGGCTCATCCTGAGCCGACAACTCCCGCAGAGATACTGAATGCAGAGCGCAAGCCGAAGTTGAAGAAGGGGATCATTACCCTGCATATCCCTTACTATGTCGTGTTCTTGCTGCTGCTCGGGGCCATCGTGACAGCCCTTAGTATCTATTTTGGAGACACTGATCGGCGCATGATGTCCCAATTCTGGGAACCAGTACTAAAGTCTAAGGATCAGGCACTCTTGTGCGTGGGCGATTATGCGGGATGGAATGGACTGCGTACTACGGGCGGCATTCCCGGCTCAACGTCGCCAAGCAGTATGGAAGGGAATGATTCCACTCCGGACGTGTACAAGTTGTTAGGCGAGAGGCCATTGATGACAGATGTCCAGACTCTGACTCGCTTAAGCTCTGTACTGCTGCAGAAAGGGAAGGCCTTTCAAGTTAAGAACGCCAGCGCGACGGATCTCTCTGACCTGCGAAACGGTCCTGCTGTTCTGATCGGGATGAATAATGGCTGGACGATCCGAGCCATTACGCCCTTGCGATTCAACTTCGTGCTGGATCCGGTCGGGAACCGGATTGCCGACAAGGAACATCCAGATCAAACGAAGTGGGTACTTCCTCTAACGGGGCCTGTCAGGAAATTCAGTACGGATTACGGTATTGTTGCCCGCCTGCAAAGCACGACTAACGATCAGCCACTGATGATTGCCGCCGGTCTCGGGGCACAAGGTACGACTGCCTGTGGCGAATTGTTGAGCAATCCGCGGTATCTGAGAACCTTAATCCAGCATGCGCCAAAGAACTGGCAAAAAATGAATATGGAAGCGGTGATCTCTGCCGAAACAATTGAGGGAAAGCCTGGACCACCGCGGGTGGAAGCATACTATTTCTGGTAGGTGTGTTTCGCCCATACTCCAAATGCTTGGCCGGTATTCCAGGGATTTGTGCCAGGCCCCGGGATCGCCGAAGCTGTATCTGAAGGTGTGCCTTCAAATACATCCCGCTCCGTAGACACGGTCCCGAAACAACGAGACTATACCGGTGCGAGTGCTAACCGAAAAATCTACGCGTTCCTGCAGAGCGTGTCTCTAATAATCTTCAGTCCCTCCATCACCTTGGCTTCTGAAGGTGGCGTACCCAAACTAATGCGAATCGCGTGCGTCTGATTGCTGCGTTCGATCGCGAAAGCATCGGATGAGACAACCAGAACCTCACGCCTAGCGAGCTCGTCTTTGAACTGCGCGGCACGCCAAGGGTCAGGCAGCTTCAACCAGAGATGCAGTGCATTGTGATCGCCGCCAAGGTCGGAATCTGCCAGTATCTTATTCGCCATCGCTTGCCGTTTGCCGATTTCGATCCGTTGCGCCTTGATCATCCTGTCTGCGTCACCACCGGAAATAATGTTGCAGGCCATTTCCATCATCAAGGGGGAGGCTAGCCATGTCGTGATGCGCAGGTTGGCCAACGCGTCCTGATAGTACTGGTCCGGAACTTTCAAGAACGCCAGACGTAGTCCTGGAGCAATTGCCTTGGAGAGTCCCGCGACATAAAAGCCTTTGTCCTGTGCAAAACTCGAAACGGGAGGCGGCGGATCAACAAGCAAAGGCGCAAAGACGTCGTCTTCGATGAATGGCACTCCATAGGAGGAAAGCAGCTCAGCCACACGGCGCCTGCGCGAATGGGTTAGCACGGTGGCGGTTGGGTTGTGAAGTGTCGGCACAAGGTATGCCGCCGCGAACTTTTCCCTGCGCAGAAGCTCCTGCAGATGCTCGGGAATGATTCCGTTGCGATCCATCCTTACGCCGCGAATACGCAGCTTAAGCCGGGCTGCCGCGCCTTTGATGGCCTGTGAAGTGAATTCCTCCGTGAGGATGGTGTCGCCCGCACGGCATAGGGTGAGGAGGCTGATGAAACCTGCGTGTAATGCTCCATTGGTGATGAGGACATTTTGATCATGGGCCTCCACACCGAACCGCATGATCCAGGCACAGGCAACCGACTTGTGGCTTGGCAAGGCGCTGTTTTGCTGGTACTGCAGCAGCTGGCCGAAGTAAGGAGCGTCGCCGACACGAGCCAGATGCTTGCGCAGCGTTGAATGCATACGCACGAGACAGGGGTAATTGTCGCAAAAGTCGATGGAGCGATCGTAAGGATTCTCATTGGGCCAGGTGACGCTGCTTACGGCGCTGCCCCGAACAAAACTACCGCGTCCTACCTCACCGTCGATCAGTCCGCGCTTCATCGCCAGCCGATAGGCTTTATGCACAGTACCCGGGTTGAGTCCCAGCGTGTAAGCCAATAGACGTGTTGGAGGCAGCCGCTGGCCGGCCCTCAAGCGGCCGCTCCTGATGGCATCTCCGATCACTTCGGCGATGGCGACATATCGCTCCGCGTCAGAGTTTGAAATCTCCGGGACCCAGTCCAGTTTATACGGATTGTTCGTCGTACAATTCGACATTGTTCGCCTATCAATAAAACAATTGCAAACTATTGTATCGCTTGCAATGATTGAGTCAAGAATTTTCGCGGAGGGGACGATTGAAAACCCTGGGTCTAATCGGGGGCACTAGCTGGACCTCTACAATCGAGTACTATCGCTATATTAATCAAGCAGTTGCTGAAAGGCTTGGCGGTTTGCACTCGGCCAAGATGGTCTTGGCCAATGTGGAGTTTCATTTTCTCGAAACGGCCATGGAGAGCAATCGGTGGGATACCGCTGCTTCGATTCTGAAAAGGGAAGCGGTACGTCTTGCCGGGGCCGGAGTCGACGGCATTCGTAATGTGCTCGAATCTGATTCACAAGATGTTCGATGAGGTGCAGGCCTCCGTGCCAGTGCCGCTGTTGCACATTGGCGACGCGCTTGCAGACGAAATCAGGAACCGGGGATATAAATGCGTCGCCTTGCTCGGGGCAAGGCCCACTATGGAAGATCGCTTCTACACGGAACGAATTCGGGCCCGAAGCGGGGCACGCGTGCTCATCCCGGCGCCTGGGAGGCGCAACTATATACACACTGCAATCTTTGGCCGGATGTGCTGTAACGTCTATACAAACAGCGACCGTGCGCACTTCAACCGAATCATCGATGGCCTGAAGAAACGGGGCGCTGAGGGGGTGATCCTCGGCTGCACGGAGTTGCCTCTTCTTCTGACCGAATCCTCTTTACCGCTTTTGAACAGCACCCTTGTTCATAGCTTACGCGCAGTAGAGTGGGCGCTTGCATGAGGAGTCATGCTGCGATATGATGCTGCGATCACACTCGGAGTATTCGCCCGGAGTCTCAAAATGACAGGCCCGTTGCAGGTCATTGTTTCAGCTCCGGCTTGTGCACAAAGGGTATTTGCCTGACGCGGGAGTTGTCAGCGCGCTGATCCCGCAATTGCGTTTCGGTACCACAATTTCAAGGTCGCGCCGGAGTCAGGCTGGCCCTCCTTCCCAACCACCTCATATAGGAGGCACGGAATGCAAAAGGCTGCAAAGAACACCTGTGACCGTCTGTATGGCGGTAGAGTATTTTTTGGCTTGGTTTGGGAAGTGAGTGCGATGTTGGCGCTTTTTGCTCTTCTTCTGCCGGGTAGATTGCAGGCGCAACAGATGACCGCCGATGTTCTTGGAACGGTGACCGACGCTAACGGCGCCGCAATAGTAAACGCCAAGGTGAGCGCCACGAACCTTGGCACTAACGATGTCCGTAGCACTACTACCGACGATCGAGGTGATTATATCTTCAACCTCCTGCCAATCGGCCATTACTCCCTGAAGGTCGAGGCCCCGAACTTCAAGAATTATCAAATCAAGAGCCTTCAGGTCTCCGTCGGCGATCGATTCCGTTTAGATGCCCGGCTTGAAGTAGGAGCCGTTTCTGAAAGTGTGGTTGTAACCTCCCAGGAGGCTGCATTACAGACCGACACGGCCACGGTTGGCAGTACCGTGGATGAGACATCGGTTCAGGATCTCCCGCTGAACGGCCGCAACTTCATGAGCATGGTTGATCTTACTGCCGGCGTCCAGGGAACGACCGCAACTGCGCAGTATTCCTACCTGGCTGGCGGTCGGTCTGACGACCGGCGCACCGGCGATACGATCTCAGCCAATGGCAAAAGCGAACAGCTGAACAATAACGAGGTGGACGGTTTCGACAATAATGACCGGGCCGAGGGCAACATTGGCCTGCGTCCCTCCATGGATGGAATTCAGGAAGTCAAGGTCGATACGAGTTCCTATAGTGCTGATTCTGGACGTACCGCCGGAGCAATCTCTAACGTCATCACCAAGTCGGGCGCCAACTCCCTGCACGGCTCAGCCTACGAGTACGTGCGGAACGACAGCTTTGATTCGTGGGACTACTTCGCCAAGCACCAGGTGGGAGCCCGTAAACCAGAACTGCGACTGAACGAATTTGGCGGCAGCCTCGGCGGTCCGATCAGAAAGAACAAAACCTTTTACTTCGCAGACCTGGAGGAAGACCGCCTCGTTTCGACTCTGACCTATCCGGTGAACATTCCGACAGAGCACGAGTTGACCAAACAGTCGGATGGCTGCTATGACTTCTCCGACATCGGCGATGGCGAGATCTGCCCGGTTGGGACGATCGGGGAAAAGTACTTTAATCTCTTCCCAATGCCGAACACCGTGCCAGCCGGCAACAGCGTCGACAACTATACCGGCACGCCGAACAAGGTTCAGAACTCGACCACCATCGATGCGCGCCTTGATCACCAGTTTTCCCCCAATGATCTGTTTTTCGCAAGATACGCGTACAATCCTGTAACAACGGCGTATCCGGGGCCGTTTCCCAAGAACACTGCCCTGGGAATCTATCCCAGCGGCAATCTGCAGTCGGCGCCGGGCAACTCGCAGGCGACGGCTCAGCAATTACAGCTGACCTATACACGCATTTTTAGCGACCATATGGTTGGCGAACTCAAAGCCGGCTACACGAGAATAAATATTCAATCGCTGAACCCCAACTATGGCATTAGCGCGGACAGCAAGATGGGGTTTTCGACAGGAACCTATGACATACCCGGCCTGCCATCGACAAACGCGATGACCGCCATACACTTCGGTGGAAATGCCGATTCCGCTTACTTGGGCGACCCGCCCTCCGAGCCGCTCCATAACAAGAGCAACAATTACCAGTACCTCGGAAGCCTTACTTACAACAGAGGACCGCACAGCCTCAAGTTCGGGGCCGGCACCATCCGCCGTCAGATTCAGTTCGTCCAGGTCGGGTGGCCCGGAGGCGTCTATCTCATGATCGGGGGCAATCCGTTTGAAATGCTCCTTCAGGACTTGCCGGGTATAGTCCTCCGCATGGTGGAGATGGTCCAACCGCTCTATGAGACTTCGGAGCCCAGTCTTTATGCATTGGATAACTGGAGGGTCTCCAAATCGCTCACGCTGAACCTCGGATTGCGCTACGAAGTATTTACGCCGTATAGCGAAGCGCACAACCAGTACACGAATTTCGATCTCAGCACGTTCAACTTTATCACGGGTGGAACGCTGGGAGTGAAGACCGATTACAAGAACGTTTCGCCCCGCGTTGGATTCTCGCAAGGCATCGGTAAAAAGACTGTGTTGCGCGGCGCCTTCGGCGTCAGTTTCTTCCCGGCCGACATCGGCAACGTAGGCAACGGCCCTAATCTCGTCCAAATGGCAAACCCGCCATACTTCTTCAACTACAGCAGCAGTCCGGGTCCGGGCGGCCAGTGCCCCACGTTCGAGGGTACGCAAACCAGCTGTTATCCAGGCAGCCCCGGAGCTCCCGGATTCCTCCGCTCTGTCGTCGGACTGCCCATCCCCACTCAGTACTCACTTTCCAGTTGGATGACCAACCCGCAGGTCACAGAGGTCTTTGCGAAAGACCGCAATCTCCGCTCCTCTTACCTGGAGCAGTGGAATCTCTCGCTCCAGCGAGAGTTCGGGGCAAATTCCGTTACGCTCGCCTACGTGGGCGACGTTGGACAGGCGCTGCTTCGTCAGGTGAACGCCGATGCGCCTATGCCATCTGGCTCAACTACGGTTCCCGATCCCGTCTATTCTGCGGCACAGGTTGGACCTTATGTGAGCCAGATCGTTCGCACGTACAACGGATCCTCCGAGCACTACCACGCAATGCAGATTGTTTATAACCGCAAAGCGGCGAGGGGGCTGACCGCAGGAGCAAATTACGTTTGGGCCCATAGTCTCACGAACGCCACCTTTGGGCGATCGAATCTCTCTGCTGGCATCCTCACGAACGACTCTCATTATGATTACGGCAATTCCGATATGGATGTCCGCAATCGCTTCGCTTTACACGCTACTTATGACATTCCTTTCTCTGCCTCCATTCACGGGCTACCCGGCGTTTTGGGCAGGGGATGGCAGGCCAACGCCATCGCCTACTGGCAATCCGGAATGCCCCAAACAGTTATCGACCAGGCAACTCTGCCGAACGGTAATGTGTACACCAATCTGCCCAATGTAATGTCTCAAGGACCATATCTGATTGAGGGTGATCGTCCCAACTCTACGGGCCATTACAAGCTCTCCAAACATACCACGAGTGAATGGTTTGATATTAGTGCCTTCAGCCCGCAGGCGATTGGAACCGCTGGTAATGAGGGGGTAAACCAGGTTCCAAGCCCGCCTGACCGCCGCCTCGATTTCTCCGTGATCAAAAACTTTGCGGTTGCGGAGAATCTCAAGCTTCAGTTCCGCGCCGAGTGTTTTAACGTGACTAATACGGAGAACTTCGCGCAGCCAATTCCCATCTTTGTTGATTGGACGACAAACGGATCCGGACAAACTGTGCCTTCGACAAGCAACGGATTTGGTTCCATTTCCTCAACCGCATTTTCTGAGAACCCCAGACAGTTTCAGTTTGCTCTGAAGGTTCTGTTCTGAAAGAAGGTTCGACCTGGGCTTGACTACGCACCATTTATAGCAAGCTACTGCATGCTGCTACGACTGAGAGCGCGGGAAGCTCGAAGATCGTTGGAGCTTCCCGCACACCCTCAACGTGGCGTGTCGCGGTGGCCGCAACTTTGTGAAATTCATCTTGGAGACGATTCTATGCGCCGTTTGCCGCTCGTATTTCTTTTCATTGCCGCCGCCATTGGAAGCGGAAAGCATCTCGTTGCCCAAAGCAATCCCGAGGCCGCTTACCAGACGGTTCCGATCACTATGTCGATGGAGGCGGGAAGCGGGCAATTCCACGCCCGCGCGGAAGGCGGAGAGGTCCATCACGCGGGCATCGGCTATCTTGATCCCTGGGGGCCGGCGTCCTATACCTGCGGGCTCAACTATCCCGAGGCTAAGCGCTTTCCCATGCCCGATTACTTCACGCAATCCTTTCACAAGGCGTACGAGACCGACGGCTTTATTTTCTGCATCTATACCGTGAAGGACGGCTCGTTCTACGTTTACGACAGCGTCGCCGGACGCATCTCCACCTCAAGCGAAGGACGCAAGGACGAGATCGTCAATATTGTTGTAGGCGGTACCGGCGCCTTCGAGGGTGCGAGCGGACTCTGGGTGGGAATAACGCAGGGGCAAGGCAAGGTTAGCGAAGTCTCGCCGGGCCGGAAGCTGCCAGAGTCGATCCTCAAGCTGATGAGCGGGTACGTGCGTCTTCCGGTGAAGTAATGGAAAGCGGTGCGTGAACAGCGGCGATATTAGGATTTCGAGATACTCGCTTGTCGCTCGCGCCCTTTACCGTATTCGTATCCGTGGCTTCGCTGGCCGCGCAGTAATTCTCGCGCGGGCGCTGCTTGTTGGCAGTCCCATGCAACACATTCACCCGGCGCGCCCGGCGCGCTGAGCCCGCGGAAAGCGGAAATCCGGAACCAGGAGAACGAAAATGCGTTCACCGTTGGCGATTACGATTTCGATAGCGCTTCTGGCCATGGCGTTCCTCTCCCACGCCGGAGCGCAGGTCTCGGCGGCGCAGGTCGATATCGCGGCCCAATGGGATCATGTCACCCGCACCTCGGTGACCGTACCCACAACACAACACCTCGCCAATGCCTTCACGGTCCGCTCCAGCACGCTGAACAAACGGCTGCTTGCAGACCTGCGCGACCTGCACACCGACGACACCCGGCTTCAGCTCTGGTTCTCGGTTCCGCTGCAGGCCATTCCCGAACTGAGGGCGCCCACTGCGACCCAGGCCTTCTGGGATTTCACGTATGTCGATCCGGTCGTTGAGGATTTCTTCGCGAATACCGAAGGCAAACGCCACATCAACGTCGGCACCATTCCCCGCTGGATGTTCAACGTCCCCGCTATTCAGTTGCCCACCAATCCCACTGGGTCTTCCTATCAATATGCCGAAGGCACCAAGGGGGATTTGCTCAAGGATCCCACGGGCAGACAGTTCGGCGAATACCAGGCGCGGATTGTCGCCTGGTACACCCAGGGTGGATTCACCGACGAGCTGGGCAAATTCCACAAATCTCCGTATCACCACAAGATTGACTACTGGGGCGTGATGAACGAGCCCTCGCTCGAAAACCATCTGACTCCCGAGCAGTACACAAGGCTCTACGACCAGACGGTCATCGCGATCCGCAAAATCGACCCGCACATGGAGTTCTTCGGTCCGGAGATCGTCGGCGCTTCGTACGTCATCCCCTTCGCAACTTACTTTCTGAATCCGAAGAACCACGACCCCGCCGCGCTGCCCATCAAGTGGTTCAGTATGCACAACTACATCCTCTCGGATAACAATCCGGCTGACTGGCAGAAGGCCTATTTCACCGGGCCGGCAGATCAATTCGGCGACACCGCGGCTGCTTTTGTGGACCGCCTCCGCGCTGTCATGAAGGTACGCGACGAACTCTCGCCGAAGACGGAAATCGCCATCGACGAACTAGGGACCTTCGATCTCGTCAACCCCGGTGATAATGTCGCGCAAGCCGATGAGCCATACAGCGCCTACAACCCGCTTTATTGGGTGGCCACGGGCGGCAACTGGGCAGCCAATTTCATCGCCGCGGAACGGCTCGGCATTCCGCTCATCAGCATGACGCAGATGGTGGGTGCACCCACGCAGTCGGAGTCCTGCTCCATGATCGACTGGGACACTGCGGCGCCCAACGCCCATTACTGGGTCCTGTATCTCGTCGACGAGAACTTCGGCCCCGGCGACAAGCTGGTTTCGACAACCTCGCCCTCGCCCGATATCGTCGCCCAGGCCTCCATCACCGCACGCGGGCGTAAACTTCTGCTCGTCAACACCAGCGATCACGCGGTCCCGGTCGCTCTTTCTGGCGTCTTTGCAGCCGGTCTGCTGAAGGCCCAGATTGTCGACGAGGCCTCCGGTGAAAATCCGCCCCGCACCGATCATCTTGCGGGCCCGTCCATTCAACTCGCTCCCTTTGCCGTCGCCGTGGTTTCGATTGCCGATAGATAGAGGAGAGGAGCATTAGTCAATGAAAATACCTGTCGATCGAAGCGTCGCTGGCCTGCGCCAACTTCGCCCATCTTGAAGCCGACATCCGCCAGTTTGAGGCCGCGGGAATCGACTACTTCCATATCGACATCATGGATGGCAGGTTTGTCTCAAATTTATGCCTCGATTTCGGCGTCATGCGAACAGCGGCCAAACTTACCACCGAAGATCCCTTTGGGGATCGGGTACAGGAGACTCTTCTGCCTGTCCATGATGCACTGCTACTTGTCAACTCCAATATCGATGGAAGAAGTCAGGTCGACCTTGCCAGTGAGCTGAATGTCCTCTACGGATCGGCCCACGAGAATGGAGAACTCACCCGGATCTGCGTGCCAATGCTTTACGCTGGTGTCGAAGTAGGTGAATGCGCGACCGTTGAGCATCACCTTCACATGCCTGGTCTGGCCCGGCTCCAATTCAACTCTCTGAAAACCTTTCAACTCCCTGGCCGGTCGGTCAATTTTGGCATGGCTGTCTCCGATATATACTTGCGCAACGTCGGCGCCGGCACGCTGTCCGGTGTTGGTGATGTCGAATAACACCTCGTAGAACGGCCCGGGACCGGAGGCGGCGTTCTCTGCCGCCGGTTGAATCGACAGATTGCCGTACTTGAAGATGGTGTAGGACAAACCAAAGCCGAATGGAAAGAGCGGTTTTACGTGGTTCCGTTCATAGCCTCGATATCCCGTATAGATGCCTTCGCTGTAGTGGATGTCCTGGGTCTTGGAATCGCTGTAGTAATAAGAACCGCTGGAAGGATTGTCTTTCTGATCGCGCTCCCAACTGATAGGCAGCCGCCCGGAGAAATCTGCCTTGCCGAAGAGCAGTTGTGCGAGGGCCGTTCCGCCCTCTTCTCCGGAATACCAGCCCTCGATCAAGGCCGGTACCTTGTCGACCCACGGAGAAGCATTCACAGCTCCTCCGGCGGTCACTACCACGATCGTATTCTTGTTGATGGCCGCGATTTGACGGATGAGTTCGTCTTGTCCCGGAGGAAGATCGAAGGTGCGATCCGAGCCCTCGCCCTCGGAAGCGTTATCAAAACCCACGGCCACCACGACCGCATCGGCCGACACCGCCATCTTCTGGGCCGTCTCCGTCACCAGCCTGCGGGTATTCGCGATTCCAAGCTGGATATTGTCGCCACCTCCTCCGGGGCCTCCGGGGCCGCCGCCGCCAACGTGATTCACAACCACCTTGTGCACGCCGGCCGTGAGCGAAATGGCCTTGTGGAGCCCGCCCGCCTGAGAAACGACGGAATTGTCAATCACCACCTGGTCATCCACAAGCAGGCAGTACAAACCTTGATCCTGCACCAGCACCAGGTACTCGCCCGCAGTCTCCGCGTTGTAATATCCGGTGATGCGAGTGGAGCTGGCGGCTGCCTGTCCCGGTTCTCCGGGACCGCCAGGGCCGCCCATATCTGGCCCGCCGCCACCCGGTATCCCGCCGTCGGGGGGACGGCCTCCAACATCCGCCATATCTCCACCGGGGCCGGCGCCGGGTGCGCCACCGCCGCCGCCGGGTGCGCCGCCACCGCCGAAGGGATTCCCGCTGCTGCTGCCAATCACCGCCCTCTTGGAGACGGAACTCTTGGCCGGTTTGCCGGAGAAATCCCCGTTATTGAAGGTCTCGACTTTGACGCCCTGCTCTCCGCCGGATGCTTCCGTGGTGAACTTCGTGTTCTGCGCGATGCTCTCTGTCGTCGGAAGGCCGTTGTCGAACAGGACCTTGACGCCGGCTCCGAGAAAATCGCTGATTCCCGAGAGATAGCTGACGGATGTGTAGGTTTCGACGGCGGCGCTTCCTCCTCCGCTAGGAGTCGCCGGGTAGGCGCGGGGACCAATTAAGGCAACGGTTTTGATCTTTGTCTCGTCCAGTGGCAGAAGGCTGCCGTCATTCTTCAGCAGCACCATGCCTTCCTTCGCGCCCTGCAGAGCCGCCATGCGGCCCTCCTGGTTGTAACGGGGAATCAGAACGTCCTGCTGCGTTCTGTCCAACCATCCGTACTGGACAGCAACTCGCAACAGCCGCCGGACTTTGTCGTCGATGGTGGCTTCGCTCACCTGGCCCTGTTGAATCGCCGGCAGAAGGGCCTTCTTGATCATGTAGGATCCCGCCGGCATCTCCAGATCGAGGCCGTTATTGGCGGACTTCACAGCGTCGTGGGTAGCGCCCCAATCGGACATCAACAGGCCCGAGAACTTCCAGTCGCCCTTCAGAATCTCGTTGTTCAGGTGCCCGTTTTCACACATGTGGATCGCGTTGGTCAGGTTGTAGGAGCACATGACCGCAGCGACCCTTGCATCTTTTACAGCCGCTTCGAAGGCCGGCAAATAGATCTCCCGCATGGTGCGTTCGTCGATCACGCTATTGGAAAAATTCCGGGCATACTCGGAGTTGTTCCCCATGTAGTGCTTGATGGTCGCACCGACGCCCTCGGCCTGCACACCCTCTATATAGCCAACGGCGATCTTACCGGCCAGAAAAGGATCCTCTCCGAAGTATTCGAAATTGCGGCCGTTCATCGGCGCCCGGTAGATGTTGACTCCGGGCCCCAGCAGAAAATTAGCGCCTCGGGAGCGCGCATCGCGACCAATTTGCCGTCCGACTTCCTGTGCCAGCGCCGGGTCCCAGGAAGCGGCCAAAGCGATGCCTGCAGCATAAGCCGTTGAGGGTTGTATCAAATGCGCGCCCACCGGTCCATCGCTCATCTTCAAGGCTGGGACGCCAAGACGGGCCAGCGGCCTGGTGCTCATGCCCATGCCGGAGAGAAGATCGATCTTTTCTTCCAGGGTCATTTGGCCTAGGATCTGGTTCACCCTGGTCTCCACCGTGTTGGCGGACGGAGCCGGCTGGGCCACACTGAGCGCCACAGCGAGACTAAGACAACAAACAGAAAATACGGCTGCTAAAGACCGGCGATTAAACATGACGTCTCCTCAACAATTCTAAAAGATAATGCACACGATGGCATTGGCTAAAGTGCCAAGGTAAATATTGGCTTGCCGCTTAGTGGCAAGCAATCAAGAAGATTTACAGAACATGGATAGTCGTCAATACATTCCCGCCACCTCGAAAACGGCGTCGCAGATATCTCAAAGGCAGCGGAAGCCCCTTTCATCTTGCATTTCCGCTCCGACATCATAATTTTCTGCCGCCGTCAAATGCAGCGGTGAAAGGGGGCCGGAGGTTTCTCCGGCTGTCGTGCTATCGGCAGTGTTTTAGTTTGCCGCTATGCTGTTTGTGACCCAGGTGCTAAAGCCTCTGGGATCGGTGTTGACGTTATGTCCCGTGTTCCAGTCCTCGGCGGCGTTCACGTTGCTGGTCCCCCAAAGGTCTTCCACGATGGTAACCAGGTTGGCGATGACGATAGCCGAAGTTGTGGTGGCGATGGCGCCGTCACGGATATACCAGTATTTGGCCACTCCGCTCGTGTCGCCGCTCGCGATCGCATTCTCGAGAAAGTACATCGGGTTCATCATGTTCACCAAGGAAGGAATATCGCTGTCGATATCTTTGCCATCCACGTACTGGCTGCTGAAGTTGGTGAAATGCCGTGCATTAATAGTGGAGTTGCCGAACTCCTGAACCGAGAAAGTTTCTTCGGTATTTACTCCTGTGAGTGTCGACGACGATGCCAGATCAAAAAACGAATCGTAGGCCGGCACGCTGTCTTCGCGTTGGCCGACGGAGTCGTTTAAATAGTCCGAAAAGGTAAATGTGCACGATTCGCTCGATCCGGTTCCCGTGCAGGTGGCGTAGCTCGGAGCCGAGTTGCCGCTTTGCACATACTTATTCAGCGACGGCTCCATGTACTCCTTGAGGATGTAATCGGCAATGTTGCTGTAGGTGAGGGCTCCATAACTACCTCTCATGCCGGTAAGATTCAGACTGTTCTCGTAGCTCTGGAAGTTGGTCTGCAACTCTTGGGAAATAACCGAGTTGACCGGGCCGGTTTGCGTGTTGAGGGAGCCATATATCCACTCGTAGGTCATGTCAGTATGGTCGAGATCGACGACCGGCGACCAGGCGCCCACGGCGAAGATATTGTCATCAGCGTCGGCAGCGCCAATCTCCGCGAGATACGAGTCGTACAGGGGGCTGTTGCCGGATGCGCCGAGCAGGGACGAGAGCGCCCCGCCGGCGCTGCCGCCGGAGGAGAAAATATGATCGACATCGCCAGTGAAAGTACCGGCGGTGTAGTTGTAGCGGAGGAAGCGCACCGCGGCCTTCAGGTCCACGATGGCGGCCGGCGCCTTGCCATAATAGGCGCCGGTGAAGTCTTGAAGATCGCGGCCGCGGCATCCGACCTGCGCTACGATATACCCCTTCCCCAGGGCGTACGGTGCATTCGAATCGTTGGGTTGCCATCCGGTGTTGTTCCAAACGCTGTTGGACATAAACCCGCCAACATTGATATCCAGCATGATGGGTTGCGCGCCGGAAACTGCAATCCCATCGACCGAGGTGGGAATGAAGAGGTTCATGCTTTCATACTGGTTGTTGACGGGATTGGCCGCATAGACGACGTTTTGATAGAAAAGGTAGTCGACGGAATGCGAATTCGCCGTCATGGTCCCGGCGGTATAGCTATAGCTCGACAGGTCGAGGGAATAGCTGCCCGCGTTCACCGATTCGGATTGAGTGGTCGAGGTGCTCGGCGCATAACTGAAATCGCCGGAGTAGACGGCGCTCAACGTGTGGCTGCCGGTGCTGCTGAAGTGGGTAGCCAGTGTGGCTGTCCCGGAGCTGAGCTGAGCGGTTCCCAGTGCGCTCGTGTTGTCATAGAAAGTAACCTTGCCGGTAGCCGACGAAGGCGAAACGGTGGCCGTCAAAATCGTGAGCGAACCGGGAGAAACCGTCGTAGGAGAAGCCGCAAGCACGGTTGAAGAAGAAGCGGCGGTTGCTATCGAAATCGCCGTGCCGTTCACGTAGACCTGGCAACCGGAGGTTTGGCAGGTGATGTTGCTGTATTTGGTGTCGCCATCGCTCTCGGTGAGATTGGTCAGGTACGAGGTCCCGGTGACCCTCCAATAGCTGGCTGGGTCCAGGGTCAGGCTGGCGGTTTGGCCGGTATCGGTTGGATTGATGGCGCCGGTCAGCGAGGAACCGTTGCCGGCTTGGTCCGCGTTGAGAGTGATGGCCGCCGTGCTGGAGGTATCGCGCGTGGCGCAGGTGGAATCCAGGCATCCATCGCCGACGATGACATCGCCGGTCAGCGCCGTGCCGTAGACCAGGAAGGTGGCGTAGCCGTATTGGTTGCTATTTGACCACTGGTCGTTCCATGACGAAAGCAGCAGAGTGCCGCAACTGTTATTGACGGTAACGTCGCTCAGAATCACAAGCGAGGTCTGGTTGAAGACCTCGAAGGCCGTGCAGTTCTGGCTCGGATTGGTGTTGCCGGTGACCGTGTTGAAGAAGTTGATAGTCCCGTTGGTCATGACAAAGCAGTCGCCGGTGGCAAACGATTCGCAAGTGCTGCTGTGGTTGTTGGCGTCGCCCGACATACTCTGGTAGAGGAAGATACCGGTTTGTGCGCTGGTTCCTTCCGGGACATTCAGCGTGACGTTGTTCAGATTGATGGAGTTATCTCCCTCGATCACCGCAGCGGAATTATTCGACGAAAATGTCGCGTTGTAGGCAGTGACCGCGCCGGTCGAATAGATGCCGTCGGAGTGGAAGCCCGTCGCGGTGTAGTGGCCGCCGTTGATGGTGAGCGTGCCGCCATTATTGTCGGTGGCCACAATCGAGCTGTTTTGGCCGGTGCTAGAGGCCGTCACGTTGTTAGCCACAACGGCGCCGTGGTTCGCGGCAAAGATGCCGTGGTTGTTTTGGTTGTTGTTAGGGGAGCTAAGCGTGGAATTGCTGATTGTTATCGTGCCCGTTCCGTAGGAATCGACCATATTTGCGCCGTCGCCCTCGGACGTGATGGTGGCGCCGTCGATCGTGAGGTTGCCGCCGTTGTAGTCGAGCACAGCCGCGTTGACGCCGTACCAGCTCGCGTCGGTATCCTGGTTGCTTCCCTCGACGCTCTTGCTGATGATGGTGGGGTTGATCAAGGTCAAGTACGCGCCGGTTCCTTCAACGCAGATTGCGTTCTCATCCGTGCCCGATTCCAGATCGTAGTTCCCGCCGATCGTGGAGAGCGTACCCGAGGCGAGCACATAGTCGCCCGTGGTGTTAACGGTGGTGGTGTGATCCGTGGAATAGCCGCAGGCGGCGTTCCGGGTGAAGCTGCCCGCGGTGGCCGTATTCACCTGCACCGTGGCGGTGTTCGAGGTCATCAAGTCGTACACCGCGGTAATGGTATGCGGGCCGGGCGCCAGAGTGGTGGTTGTCAGCGCGGCCACGGCCGTATCCGACAGATTGACGGGGGTGCCAATTTCCGTGGTGCCATTGTCGTAGAAGGTCACGGTACCCGTCGAAGTAGCGGGTGTGACGATGGCGGCCAACGCGACGCCAGAGCCGGCGGTGACCGTGGTCGGAGAAACCGACAGCGTGATCGTGTTCGTGTTGGTTGCGGCGGCCACCGTGATGTCGACTGTGTTCGACTGGCTCGATTCGGCGTAGGTTTCGTCGCCCATGTAAGTGGCGTAGACCGCGTGCGAGCTGCCGGCGGTGCTGAAAGAGGGGGACAGCGTGGCCACGCCCGCGCTTACCGAGGCCGTGCCCAGATCGGTCGAGGTGGTCGAGTCGTAGAAGTCGACAGAACCGGTGGCGCCAGTCTCGAGCGTTGCGCCCGTGCTGTCGTACACCTTGGCGGTCAGCGTCATCGAGGCGCTTGCCGGGGGCGTAGTGGTGGAGGCGCTCAGCGTGACTGTAGTTGCGGTTGTGCCAGAGGCGTTGACATTCACGATGACCGTGCTCGATGTGCTTGTAGCGTACGTGGAATCGCCGCTGTAGACAGCGGTGAGCGAGTATGTCCCCGCGCTGCTGAAGGAGATGTTGCTCAGCGTGGCCGTGCCCGAACTTAGCGTCCCGGTTCCCAATGAGGTCGTGCCGTTGTAGAAGGTGACCGTGCCGGAAGCACTGGTAGCGGTGCCGCTGCCAGCGCTGATCGTGGCTGTCAGCGTGATGCTGGCGCCCGTGGTAGTCGTATTGTTAGTCAGACCCGTAGATAGCGTGGTGGTGGTCGCAGCCAGAGCATTGACGGTGACGCTCGCTGTTCCGTAGCTGGTTGCATAAGTGGAGTTGCCGCCATACGTGGCCTTGATGTTATGGGTCCCGGTGGCGCTGAAGGAGACATTGTTCAGCGTAGCCGTACCCGAACTCAGCGAGGCTGAGCCCAAATCCGTCCCGGTCGTCGAGTCGTAGAAATCGACCGAGCCGGTGACCGCCGAAGGCGAAACCGTGGCCGTCAGAGTGATGCTGGCTCCCACCGCCGTCGAGGCGCTCGACGGAGTCAGCGTCGTACTCGTCGCAGTCGGGCTGGTGGAGGAATTGCCGCCGCCGGAACCACAGCCGGCTATCAGCGCCACCAGCAGCAGCGACGCCAGCGCGCCTCCCAATCCAAACCGTCTTGTCGATTTCATTTTTTCAACCCTTTCTTCTTGCTGAGAGGAAGAGATCGGCGGGAAGAAGCTCCGTCGCCGCGTGTGCGCACCGCTGTCAACATGCCGAACGCGGTTCCGGCCAGCTGTTTGTACAGTCTGTGCTCATGGCGACAGTTCATCGCGGCTTCACTCCCCGCTCAACGATCTCAGGGCGCGAGGCGCACATGCCGAACGCTCCGCAGGAGCAGGCGACCCAACGAATAAGAATCCCTGTTTGCACAGGAACGGACGGGCGCAGTACTCCGGCACTTGTTGGGGGCAGCCGGGAGGCTGCCCCCTGAATCAACAGATCGTGCATGCAACTAGAATTGAATGCGCCCAGTAAACTGCATTGTTCGTGGGCTGCGAGTGGAGTTGAGATAGCCGTAAGTCGTGTTTGAAGCGCTCCAGACGCCCGAGGTCTCGGCGAAGCTCGTACCACTGTCAACTCCATTGAATTCGGCGTTGTTGAAGACGTTGTAAGTCTCTGCGCGGAACTGGATAGGATGCCTCTCGCCCAATCCTATGGGAATATTCTTGGCAAGCGACATATCCCAGTTTTTCCATCCGGGTTCGCGCAGCACGGGTTGCGCAGCGTTTCCCCAGCAGGCCGTGTTCATAGCGCCGGTGGATTCGTAATTGTCGAAATCCGTAACCGAGCAGGCGGTGGGAACTGTGAATGCGGAAGTGTTGAACTGCTTCTTGAAGGTGCGCTGAGCACGGGAAATCTTGGGATTGGCGATCATCTCGACTGATGGCGCATCCGTCGTATCCGAGCCGGTCTCATCCACGCTCTGTCCTGAGAAGCTCAGGCTTGGCGTGTATGGGGTACCCGATTGGGCAGTAACGATTCCGGACCAGGTCCAACCGTCTGTTACCACGCCCAGCGTCTTTCCTGCAAAGCCGCCGATACGGGCTCCGGGCTTCGGAAGCGCATACACATAGTTGACGGATAGGACATGTGTCTGGTCCATGCTGGAGATCCCATAATTGCGCACGTAGTCCGCAAAGTAGACGTTGGGAGCGCCGAGACTCAAATTTTTGGAGAACGTGTAGGCCGCGCCATACGAAATTCCGTGGGTCATCCTGCGCTGCAAGCTTGCCTGCAAAGAGTTGTAATTGGAGTGTCCGGTAAACTCGACCTGGTTGATGGTTGAGAAGCCCAGAAACTTCCTCAAATAGTTATCTTGCAGCACGTTTGTAGCTGTACTTCCAGGTGGGCCCGGAGCAGGCGATTCATAAGTGTTGGCCGGATTGAAGTGTGCATAGAGCGGAATCGGGTTCAACTGGCGGGTTCGGCTCAGGTCGCGCCCGAAGTTGCCAACGTAGGTTACGGTGGCTACCGTACTGAAGCCGATATCCCGCTGGATGCCCAGGCTGGCGCTCTGACTCGATTCGAGGGGTTGCATGCCGACGACGGAGTCCACACTGAACGGCGTCACCTGAGTGGTTGGGCTGATCGAGTGGCCAACCATCATGTTGGCTGTGCCAATTTGTTGAATGTCGTTAAAGTTGCTGTAGTAAACGGTATTGTTATATCCCTGTGGGGGCGCGCCCGACATACTAAAGGTCGAGTCCTGGCGGGCACGGTTGTAATACTGCCCCCAGCCGCCTCGGATCACGGTTTTGCCATTGCCAAATACGTTCCAGGCGAAGCCAACACGCGGTCCCACATCCAGCATGGGCACGGAGTATACGCCTGCCGGGACACTGCTTTTTCCAGCAACCATCATGCCATTCGCTGGATCGCCGCTGCCGGGAACCAAATCTCCAGCCCATGTTCCGCCGGCAACACAGGTATACGGCGCTGTCCCTTCATCGCAGGATTGCTCAGGATCGCCACCGGATGCTCCGTAATAAGGGTAGTAGATCCTCGGCGCGTTGGTGGGATTGAAAGCGGAGGGCACCCAATCGGACATGGTGTAGTTTTGATCCGCCTGAGGCGGCGTATGGTTGAAGCGGACACCCAGATCTAAAGTCAGCCACTTGTTCACCCGCCAGGTATCCTGCACATAAAACTCCAGCGAGTTATAAACAAACATGCCAACTGTATCGGAGAATTCGTTGTGACTATCGAAGTTCCCGATTAATGCATTGGCGTAACTGATTCCGGTGTTGCCTTTCGTGGCGCTGTACAGACTGTCAGAGGCGCCGAAGTTATAGCTTCCCCTGTAGCCGAGGCTGTTAAAGCTGGCCAGTTGCTCCTTGCTGGTATGTTCGAAGTAAATGCCGCCTTTGAGTACGTGGTTCTTTGTGCTCTTGCTCAGATTGTCCACGTAGGTCCAGACGTTGTTGTAGTTGGTATTGGGAAGGCTGCTGCCGGGTGGCGACATCACGCTTCCGGGAATCTCGCTGCCAAAGGATACGGCCGGAATTGCAAGCGCATAGAAAAGATTGTCCGCCTTGATATCGCTATCCTTGTACCAATGCGGAAGATCGCCCATAAGGCTGCGGCTGAGCATGCCGGGATACATAGCGTAATGGTCCCAGGTGTTATAGCTCTTCCCGAAGGTAAACTCGTTTACGGTATCGGGACTGATGATATAGGTTGCACCCACCGCGTAGCCTTTGCCCGGGTTCGGGTCCCACTCCTTGAACGGCATGGATTTGTTGCTTGTGGGATCGAGGAACTCTCCGCTGCTGGTGCTGTAGCTGTTCTGGGTGTCGTGGGCATAGCGGAAATAACCGGTCAGCTTCGACGTCAGGTTCACGTCGATGCGGGCCATGTCGTTGCGGTAGTTTGAAGACGAACTGCCGACAAAGTAGTAATTGTCGTAGGGGTTCTGAGTATTGCTGCCTATGGCTATGTTTGGCTTCGGGAAAAAATTGAGGATGGCCTGGCCGGCGGTGGTCCACTCACTCGGCGTAACTTTGTTGCCTGAGTATGCGCTGCCGGTGCTCGGGTCTGTTATGGTGATGATCTGCTTGGTCTGGTTCCCGGGAGGCCCTGACATTTCGAACGTCTGAGAGAAGTCGCCTTCGCGCTCATTCGCCAGACCATCTGTTCCATCGCTGGGCACCCTGGAGTAAGAAGCCGTAGCGGCGCTTGCGGCCGCCTTGAGGAATTCCTCGGAGAAGAAGAAGAAGTACCTTTTCTTGTCCGCGTTGAACTTGTGGGGAACGTAGATCGGGCCGCCGATCGAATATCCGAAGATGTTGTTGTGGTCCGTGGGTGTCGCGGTCACAGGAGTGCTGTACTTGTTGAAGTAGCTGTCGGCGTCGAAGACCGTGTTGCGGATGCTCTCGTAGCCGCTGAACTTGAAGTCCTTGGAGCCGCCTTTGGTGATCACGGTGATGGCTCCGCCTGAATTGCGGCCGAATTCGGCCTGGTAGTTGGAGGTCAGCACGCGGATCTCGGCGATCGAATCAAGATTTGGCTCGAAGTGCGTGGTGTTGTTGGATCCGGTATCCAGATCCGTAATGCCGTCGACGGTGAAGTTCGTCTTGCCGCTGGAGCCGTTGACAGACAGGCAGCCGATGTTGTTTTCGCCGGGGGATGTATTCGCGTCGGAAGTGGTGCTGCCAAAGCTGCTGCCGCCGCCGCCACCGCCAGGAGGAGGAGGTGGCGCTCCGCCGCCGCCGCCAGGAGGTGGGCCCGGAGGTGGCGCTCCCCCCCGCCACCGCCGCCGCCGCCGCTGTTGCACGTCACGCCGGGAAGCAGGCTCGCGTACGCAAATAAATCGAGGCCCTTGGTGGCAACATCGTGGAGCTGGTCGCCCGTAATTGCATACGAGACCTCGCCGCTGTCAAGCTGGATCGGCGTGGCTGCGGCGGTCACAGCTACGGTTTCAGTGGCAGCGCCTACCTGGAGTGTTACTTTACCCAGGTCGCGAGTATCGCTGGCGACAATGGCGATGTTCTTAATACTGGAGCCCTTAAAGCCTTTCGCCTGAATGGTTAGGTTATAAGTGCCCGGCGCAAGATCGAGGAACCGAAATATTCCTTCCTCGTTCGACTTCACCGAGCGTGGCGCCCCTGTGGCCTGGTTTTGCAATTGCACCTCGGCTCCAGTAATAACAGCACTTAGCGGGTCGACTACGGTGCCAAACAACGAACTGGACACATTCTGCCCCCGCGCATACGTCATGGCGAGCATGAAGCAGAGAAGACACCACGCAACTCTTTTCATTGTCACTTTACCCTCCTGAGAAAGTACTTTTGGAAATCGTTAGACGATCTTGTTGAGTTGAACACAATCTAGCCTTTCACTTGGCCTGGCGGCGTTCCGAAAAGGTGTCATGCAGATCGTCACAGGACGTGGTTCTGGCGCCCTTAAGGTTAGAAGCCGGAACCATTGCCTCTTGTCTGCATACGAATGCTCGAATCGCGGACATGATTTCGCGACCTTTTAGCTCCATGTGTTTTCGCGTCGCGACTAACTAGCACTTGTGGGCAATACCATCAAAGTAGCAGCGCTCTCAGCTTCGGCAAGAAGTTTGTTTTATATACTCTTACAAATTGTTTATAGAATCTTCCAAACACCCCCCAACCATGTAAACAAGCTCCGTTGCGATGCGTCATAAGTTTATGTTTATCTGCGATATGCTTCCGAAAAAGTGAAGGGAGAAAGCAGCGCTTCCGGGCCGCCGCAGACAGTAAGCGCGCAAGATGCGCTCAACTCTGCTGCAGGAGAAGCGAAAGGAGGCAGCACCGCTTCCGGGCCGCCGCAGATGGCAGGCGAGCACGAGGTCACGTATAGAGAGCATCGCACGGGGGTTAGCGGGTAACGATCACGGGGTTCGAGTAATAGCCCTGTCGTGTGCGGGCAATAGGTCCGGGCTGGCTCAATCTGATTTCGATGCGATGGTACTCGTTGGGCTTCTCGGAGGGCAGCGGATCGAAGGCGATTTCATACCACGACTCCGCATCCTTCAGGCATTTCTGAATCTGGCTGGCGATGTCGTTGCTCGATGCGAGCACGAGGCCTCCACTTTGAACGGCGAGCACCTGGACGCCGAGGTTGCCATACTGTGCGTCCCTGGGATTGGCGATGCCCTTGAGGTAGGCTTGGTAGTCATCGGCCCGCCCGAGCGATTCTGTCACTCCCAGGGGACTGATATTGTACAGAGTGACGTTTGCCTGCCTGATCTGTGTTGAGAGGGCGACGATGCTGTTGAAGATCTCCTGCTGTCCTTTCGAAGTGAGATCGAAGTCCACCTGCGAGATCGGGGGCCAGCCAGGCGAAATCCAGAGAATGATCTTACGACCGGAGAGACTGGAGGAGAAGTGCAGGAGATGCTGAAACCCGTTGACGCAGACTTGAACCCGCCGGAGGGGGCCCCATTCCGAAGTCAGGTCGCTGCCCGGCAGGCCAATTACTGTGCGTTCAAGATCATCGCTGATTGCGTTTCCATCGGTGGAGAGGTTTTGATTGACCTTCAAGCCGTCTTCAGCCAGGACCGCGGTGGTGGTGGGATAAGCCAGAGCGTGTCCGGCGCCTCTCAAGTACTGTACCAACTGCTTGCGCACAACCTCGGCCGTCTGGTACGAGGTGTTCACTCCGTCGATGAGCAGAATCACCTTAACCGGCTCATCGGCCGCGTGGACCAATTTAAAGGAAGTCAACGGCCGCGGGGTCTTGTTGTCGAGGATGGTAAAGTCCTGCTGTTGAAGGTTCAAAGCCGGCTGGCCGGATTTGTCGCCAACAACGACATTAAGCTGGATGTTCGGAGAGGATGGAGAACCGGAGGCCCGCGGTTGTTGGGCGCGAGTTATAGGCAGGGCTGAAAGCAACAAGAAAACGATGAAGCGGAAATACCTACTCACAGTCATCTGGAACACCTCCGTCAGGTTACGAAATGCGAATCTTATGAGCCCTTGGACATCGAAATACGGTCTCGCCGAGGATTTTGGCAACAAATGAGCCAGGCAGGTGACCTGCCCCCTTGTATCCGCGCGATCTTCGGGAGCAGGCCAGAGACGGGGAGAACAGGCAATCTACAGTCCGGTTCTGAAGGGTACCGCCGGCAGGCCGACCTTGTTGAAGAAGTTTGGCTGTGCAGCTTCGTCCCAAGCGAAGCGAACATTGGCGGGCACCGCGACCTTCGGGCTGGAGACGACAACCTCATCGCCGATAATTTTGGCGTCGGCCGGATAGAATTTGCCGTCGCTGCCGGCGATGGTGAAATAGGTAAGCGGTTTTCCGTCGTGGCTGATTAATCCGCCGCCCAGATAGTCGAACGACAGATGAGCTTCGCTGCCCACGATCTTCATGGACTTGTACATGGGGCCTGAGAAGACGACATCCTTGCGACCATAGTCCTTTGCGAGCGCAATCAGGGCAAGCCGCTCGCCCACATCCCACTTATCGGGCGGGTGGACATTGTTCACGTCTTCGACCGCGTCGGTGATGACCGCCATGCCGGTGTTGGGAATGGAAAGGGCCTTGGTCTGCTGCTCCCAGCACTCGGGGCCGGTGTCAGCATTTGTTCCGAAGGGCTTGCCCATGGGGGATGTGGAGTGGACGAACGGAGCGAGCTGGACATAGTAGAAGGACAGATCGTTGTCGCTCCACGCGCGGCGCCATCCTTCGATCAGAAGGCGCATCTTCTCCGTATAACGCTTGTCGTTCCGGTCGCAATTGGTTTCCCCCTGGTACCAGAGAAATCCTCGCAGGGTGAAAGGAATCAGGGGCTTGATCATGGCGTCATAGTCAGTGCCCGGAAATTGATTATCGGTCTGAACCTTACCGGCGGCATATTCATCCTTGAAGACGGCGGAGTTCTGATACTCCTCGGTGGGCGTCCAGGGCTCGATCGCGGTGGCCCCAATGGAGGATTGGATCATGCCGATCGGAACCTTGGTCTCCTGATGAACCTTCCGGGTGAAGTAATAGGCAACAGCCGAGAAGCCCCTAAGTGAATCAGGCGAAGCGGCCGACCAGCCCGACATCTTACCGGGACCTTGCAATGCGCCAGGCCCGCCGTTCGGCGAAACGTGGAAGACGCGGATTTCGGGATCGCTGGAATTGGCGAGATCCCTGGTCATGCGTTCCGGAATTTTTGTCTCGGGCATGGCTACGGGAGTGCCGGAGCCGCCCGGTCCGCCAGGGCCACCCTGTCCGCCCATGGACGGCGGACTGCCCGCAGCGCCGCCGGGCCCACCCGCCTGGCCGGAAGGAGGAACGCCAGAGGGGCCGGCACCCGGCGCGCCGCCAGGAACGACATTGCCTGCTGCTGCTGGGCCGGTGGGTGGCCCGCCAGAAGGTCCACCGCCGGGACCGCCCATTCCGCCCATCCCGCCCATGGCAAAGTCCATATTCGATTGCCCGGAAGCCAGCCATACCTCGCCGACAAGGATATCCTTGACTTCGATCGTGTTTTCCCCGGTTATTCTCATCCCTTGGGGCGTCGCGGAGACGGAAAGAGGAGACAGCTTCACGCTCCATGATCCCGAAGCGTCGGCTACGGTCTCTTTGCTCTGGCCCGCGAACTCGACCTTTACATGCTCTCCGGGTTTTGCCGAACCCCAGATAGCGACCGGCTTGTCCCTCTGCAGAACCATGCCATCGCCAATGACTCCAGCCAATTTCACTTCGGCCCTGGACTCGACGCCCATGGCTGCAGCAAGAAGGCAAACAGCGATTATCGATCCTGTAACTCTCGTTTTCATTCTCACACCTTTTTCAAGAATTCTAATGAAGTCAGAAACAAACTGCTCCTTGCGTGAAGGCAGTTGAAGTGCCCTGTTCAGCGCCTATGTGCAGGACCATTGGCGCGTCTCCGGCTGAATTCGCGGCGGCAACATTACGATTTACAGGGCCTTGCCGACCACGACGCCGGTATAGGTCGTAGCGCCATCTGCCGACTTGATCGCGCTTTCGGCTTGAATCTTGCCCTCCACCGTTGAGTCGGCCGAAACAAAAAGCTTCGAGATGTAGGACGTATTTCTCACCTTCCATTGCGATCCCCCTTCCAGATAGACAATGACGCCGTTGTTCACCGTCTTGCTGGCGGCCACGCTCACCTTGCCGAGGTTGTTACGGTTGGCGTATCTAACGCCATCCTTTTCGTAGATCGCCTCGGAACGTTTCATGTTCTTGAGGATGGCGTTGAAATTGTGCGCCGTGGTTCCCGACGAGATTACGCCTTCAACCTGGGTATGATCGAAGTGAAGTGTAATGTTCTGGCCCAGGGTGCGGGAGTTATAGAAGTCTCCGTTGATGGCGTTCTCGCCATTGCAATCCGTAAAGTAGGCAACGTCGTTGACGTTGGACATATACTCGGCATCGCTTCTCAGGTAAGTCACCTTCTCGTACTGGTACTCCTGGATTACGTCGTGCTTCGCGTCCTTAACGGCGACGTTATCCTTGATGTCGATTCTTTGGTCGATCTGAGTCTTGCCGTCTTTGTCGTAGACCACCGTACCGCGTCCAGGGACGTCGTTATCCATCATCAGCAATACGATTCCGTCGCCGGTGTTGTTGATCTTCGAATGGTTGACTTCAATCATCGAGGAGTTGTGACCTAGACCGCCATTGACCGCCTTCAGCAGGAAGACCGCTTCCTTTGTGTTCACCGTGGAGTGGTCGACGTAGATGACACCGCCCTTGTTGCTGTGAGCGTAAATGCCGAAGCGGCTGGAGTCGAGTTCGGTTCCGTTGACGAAGGCTACACTGGCGTACTCGTTGGCCAGAATAGCTCCGTAGCTGACGCCGGTCATCTTCGTATGGTCGAAGGTGTTCAGATTGGCGCCGAGCGCGTAGACGCCATAGCCGTCGCCCCACCCGCCTTCGGCTTCGCTAAGAACGGAAAGGAGGCTGTTGTTGACCGTGTTCTTGGCTGTCCATGCATAGAGGTTCAACATCTCGTGTGGCAACCTGGCGCCGTAACCGGTCTTTTCGTCGTAGGCCGCATTCATCCCCGACTTGGTCAGAAACTCCTTCGTGGGCGGCTTGGTCTTATCGACGGAGAGCACGGCCCAACCAGACGATTTGATCGTGACGTGATCGAAGGCGTTGTCGAAGTAGCCGACAAACTGAACAGGCCGCACATCTCCATAGACGCCCAAAAGCCAGACTGAGGCAGGCACCGCAGCGATATTGCCGTACGCAGTGATCACCGAATCCTTAATGGAGACGCGAACCGGATTGTTGATATCCTCAGAGCCGGCAAAGACCGCCGAGCGGGCGGTTCCGTGAGTGACGATCTTGCTGGCGATGATGTTGACCTTCGATCCTTGAAATGCCGCGATGGCGCTGCCCACGCCGGTGATGTCGGCGCCGCCGTCGCCGGAAATGTCGGCCTTTAATTCGTCAATCGCGTACTCTTGATTGACGATCGTGACACCGTTGAAGTTAGGCGATTGGGTCTGGATGGAGACGCCGCTCATCGCCTTGCCGTCATACTTGCCGCTGGCGAGAATGCTTGTTGCCGATTTCTCGGCGACCACGGCGTTCTTCTCGACAAACAAAGCACTACGATAGACGGAGCCGCTCATATTGGGAGGGGCTCCCATGGCCCCGCCAATACCATCGCCATTGCCTCCTGGCGCGCCGCCAGGAACGCCGGGAGTTCCGCCGCCGGGGCCGGGCTTGTTCATACCACCGCCGGGCGCTCCGCCGCCGGCTTCACCTCCCGGAGCGCTCATGGGCATAGCACCGCCCACGGCGCCGGGAGCGCTGCCTTGACCACCAGAGTCCCCTGTTCCGAGCAAATCTGTCTCCGCCCCATCGATCACTTCGAGAACCACCTTGCCTGAATAGGCGCCTGCCGCAAGTGGCGTCTCCACGCCATCGACCGTCATCACCAGCGCTTTGCCCTTGGGCGCGGCCGGAACTTTGTCCGCTTGAAGCGTAAGGCCGCCCGCATGCACCTCGGTCTTATAGACGGTCCACTCTTGCGCACAAGCCGGCATGCCCACAATCCATAAAGCCGCTGCCGCTAATGCAAACGTCAGCTCCATCATTCTCATTGACCTTAAATTCTTCATCGTGCTCCATGCCTCTGGGTGAAGAGATACTAAGTGTTTCCTTGGCCTTGCGTCCACTGGCCTCCGCGTTGCAGTTCATGCATGCGACTCGGACCTGCGTGGCAGGGAGAAGAACGTCGCCTCTCGCCGATATTCGGCGGGAGATTTGGAAAAGGCTTTTCCGAATAGCGTGGTCATGTGCTGCACGGACTTGAATCCCGTCCTCGCAGCCACCTCCTTCAAAGGAAGGCTCGTCTCCGCTACCATGCACCGGGTTCGCTCCAGTTGAAACTGCCGTATGGCGTCGTGGACGGTATAACCAAGCTCAGAGGCGAAACGGCTTTCCAGGCCTGATCGTGAGATCGATACGGCGCTGACGACGTCCGGTGCTCTTATGCCATCTAAAGCGTGCTGCTGAATAAAGGCCAAAGCCTTCGCCACTGCGGGATCCCCAACAGTGGCTGCTGCCGTCGATCGACGGGTCTGCACTCCAATGGGATCCACAACAAAATGATGACAGTTCGGTTTCTCGCCCCGCATCATGCTGTCCAGCAAAGCCGCGGCCTGATATCCAATCAGCTTGGCGCCTTGCTCAATGCTGCTTAACGGAGGAATGCTGAGTTGGCACAGCAACTCATCATTGTCAACGCCGATCACAGCAACTTCTTGAGGGACTCGGAGTCCGCAGAGACGGCAGACTTCCAGGATGCTGCGTGCGCGATGGTCGTTGGCCGCCATGATTCCCACGGGTTTTGGCAGACCTGTCAACCAGTTGGACAGGGAGCGCTGGAACAGGCCCCACTGTCGCGTGCTTGTGTAGCGCGGCTCATAGATGTCGCACGAATGTCCGCGTGTCTGAATACGTTCCGCAAATGCATGCTCGCGGTCTTCCGACCATCCATTGACCGGGTTGCGGGCATAGCCGCAGTACCCGAAATGGCAAAAGCCGCGATCCAAAAGATGATCGGCGGCCATGTGCCCGATCTTCTCATTGTTGGAAAAGAAATACGGGATAGGGGAATCGTGCCTGTACCACCCGTAGGCGCCGCCGAAACCGACCACCGCAAGATTCAACCCCGACACCGCAGCATTGACCGCGGGATGGTCAAAGTTGGCGATTATGCCGTTTCCCTGCCAGGTGCGAAGATCCGGCAGACGCTGGTCTTTGAGTGCCTTCTCCTCAAGATAGATGCTGAAGTTGGAATGTTTCTGAACATAAGCGGCAACGCCGCTCATTACCTTGATGTCGTAAGGCCGCGTAGCGTCGTAAATCAGAGCAACCCTGCGCGCCTCCTGTCGACTCGGTTCCGTCCAATTCGCATGAACCGCGCCACAGGGCAGGGGAGGGGTAAGCAGCGCAGGTGATATTGACACTTGACCCATCTCTGGCAATTCCGTCTATCACGCGAAATGTGCACAGTCCCCTACAGTCATTCCATGGGAACCGAGCTTGAATCTTCCTCGCGCTTTCCATCATTCTCTGCCTCGCCAATACCGCCCACAAGGCTCATACTGCAATGGATGCCGGCCTATCGATCGGCTCGGGAGCGATACGTTAATATCCTAAGTATCAATGATTTACGGATGTATGATACAGAGTTTTATGGACGGTGATACAGTATTGATAATTAAGCGTTCCTTTGTGTATGGCCGGAAACATCCAACCCGGGTGCGTTCCCCTTGGCGACATTCAGGCATTCGTTCCTCAAACTCCCGAGGAGTGCAACACGATTCGACAAGAACTTGAGAGGATTCTCTCAAGTCCTCTTTTCCAGAATAGCCGGCGATATCCCAGCCTTCTTCGGTACGTAGTCGATCAGGCGCTGCAGGGCAACACGGACTTGAAAGAGCGCGCGCTTGGGATTGAAGTATTCGGCAGGCCTTGCACCTACGATGTCAATACGGATCCGGTAGTCCGCGTCACCGCCAGCGAAGTTCGAAAGCGGCTCGCGCAATACTACCACCATTTGGACAGAGCCTCAGAGATCCAGATTGAACTGCCTACAGGCGCATACACGCCGGAATTTCGCCGGAGGGTTGCTCATCCTCCGGTTTCCAGTCCAGGTGAAGGCTCCTCACCAGAGCTTTTCGAGTCATCCCTTCAAAAACCCGTTCCGGTCATAATTGAGTTCCCGTTACAAACCCGTAAGCGCAAGTGGGCATATGCTGCTGCATTGCTCGTTCTCGTCTTCCTCTCAGGGTTGTTGGTTGGCCGTGTCCTGAGTTCCAAACAGAAGACGGTGGCGGAACGGACCACCAGTTTCGAGAGATTCTGGGCCCCTATCGTCACTTCGCCGGACCAGGTCGTAATTTGCATTGGAGGCGCCGAACCGGCCCCTCCGTGGAACCCCGGCAATGCTCCGGAAAAGACCTCGAAGGGGAACATCTCGAACCAGCCGCCGGTTGCGCCGAATACCGCGCCTCAAAGCCCCAGCAATCCGTTCGACCGGTCGCCTACCGTTGTGGATACCGATCCATCAGCATTCGTCGGCCTGTCAGACATCAATGCTCTGATCAAGACGACCTCTGTGCTGCAAGCACACGGAAAGAACTTCCGTCTCGTCGCTTCTGCCAATGCCGATCTGGCCACCCTTCGGGGAGGTCCTGTGGTCCTGCTCGGCCTGTATAACAATCGATGGACGATGAAAGTGCTGGAAAAGTTGAGGTTTTACCCCACGCCGTTACCAGACACGCATTTCGCCGGGTTCTTCGATCGTCAGAATCCAACGCGGACCGATTGGCAAGTCTCTCGGTCGACCTCTCCGCAAACAATGTCGAAGGACTTTGCAATCATTGCCCGATTGAAGGACGCAACAACAGGGCGACCAGTCATTCTTGTAGCGGGACTGGGCGGCCAGGGCAGCATTGCGGCAGCTGAATTCATCGCTTCACCGGAACACATCGATTCCCTGCTGAAGAGCGCACCTCCGAATTGGCAGGACCTGAATCTTGAAGCTGTGATAGAGACGCAGGTGATTGAAGGCGAAACTGGTCCGCCTCACGTACTCGCCATTTCTTTTTGGTAGGCCAGGACTGACGGAAAGTGGTCAAGCAGTCAGCCGTTTCCGTCCTGCTATTGCTCGACAGAATTCCGTAAACAAACTGTTCCGGCAAGCAAATCGGCTCAAGTTCGATCCCGGCCCGCGCCTCCAAATCTTTCAATAACTTACATGCAAGCTGACTGAAGGCTCATCGTGCCCTGGCATGGCTGCCAGCGTTACCAAATCAATCCCGGACATGGCCGCGCGCGTGGCTCGTGCGTGGCGGAGGTCATAGAGAGAGAAGATCATCTTGCGTCACGCAATCTGGTGAGGAACGGCTCCCATCGCTTCAAGCAGGCCGAGCATGGCCACCAGCAAGGCAGCGATGTCATCGGGCTGCAGACGGCCTATAGTGCCGATCCGGAAGCAGGGTTCGGCGGTCAATTTGCCTGGATAGATGATGAATCCGAGATCGCTGAGAGCCTCGTAGAATCGCGTGAAATCGAAGCCCGGGCTGGGAGGATAGCGGAATGTAGTGATGATGGGGCTCTGGTCCTCGGGACGAAGATAGGCTTCGAGGCCCAGCTCTTTCGCGCCGCGCATGAGGGTTTCATGATTGCCCCGATAGCGCGCCAGGCGCCCCGGCGCTCCGCCTTCGGCTTCAAGTTCGTCGAGCGCCTGGCGGAAGGCGAGCAAAGCATGCGTTGGAGGGGTGAAGCGGAACTGGCCGTCGGATTCCAGTCCGGCCCACTGCGCGTGCAGGTCAAGGCTCAGCGTGCGCGCGTTGCCTTTGGCCTTCACCAAACAACTATGGCGCGCCAGGACAAAGCCAAAGCCAGGGACACCCTCGATGCATTTGTTGGCCGAGGAGATGAGAAAGTCAATGTGTGCCGCGACCAGATCGACGGGAATGGCGCCAAAGCTGCTCATGGCGTCGACGATGTAGACCGCGCCTGCCTGGTGAACCGCGGCGCCGATCGGCTCGATGGGATTGAGGATTCCGGTCGTGGTTTCGCAATGGACGACCGCGACATGGGTGATGCCGGAGGAAGCAGCCAGGCGCTCGGAAACAGCGGCAGGCGAGATGGTCTCGTTTTCGGCTACGTCGAGAGTTTCGGTTGCGATGCCGTGGATGCCGGCCATTTGCGCGATGCGGCGGCCGTAGGCCCCATTCACGAGCACCAGGAGCTTGCCATCGCGGGGAATGGCGGAGGAGATGACGGATTCAATGGCGAAGGTGCCGCTGCCCTGCATGAGGACGCACTCGTAGCCGGATTCGCCGGCCGGGGCGCCGCCGATGGCGAGCAGCCGCGAGCGAATGGAGCGAACGGTCTGAATGAACGCGCGATCGCGAGAGCCGGCATCGTGCTGCATGGCGGATTTGACGGTGGCGCTGGTGGTCAAGGGGCCGGGCGTGAAGAGCAGCTTGTCGGGCGCCGCGGAATTGCCGGCGGCCTGCAGGCGCGCATCGATTTCGTCGAGGACCGGGCCAAGCTGGACGATGCTGTCGATCACATAATGCGCGCCAGCCTCCCGAAGCTCGCGGCGCGCGAGGGCGAGGCGCTCTTGTTTCTCGCTGTGCGAAAGGCTGTCGAATTCGGCAAAGCTGAGGCCGATGGCGTTACCGGTGCCGGCGACTCCGATGGACCAGGAGCCGGCATTGAGCCCTTCTTCGATGTCGGCGGGCGTATCTCCCACTTTGGCGATCGCAGCCATGGGATAGACGCCAAGGCGCTTGGCGCACTCAAACATCATGAAGGGATGGGGACGTCCTTCGCCAACTTCGCCGGGCGTAAGGCTGCAGTCGGGCACGTAGCCCTCGCCCGCTGCTGATTCCAGCAGCATGTCGAGCATTTCGCGCGTATAGCCGGTGGTCGAACCGATCTTGAGGCCGCGAGCCTTCAGGTCAGCCACCGCCTCGGCCACGCCGAATATCACCGCGGAATAGTCCATCAGGCAGGAAAACTGCAGGGGAATAAAGGCTGCGTACATCTGATCTACGTCGGCATCCGCGGGAGCCGAGCCGCGTTCACGCGCCCAGGCGTCGCGAATGCGCGGCAGGGAGAGAATGCCGCGGATGTGTTCCTTTTTTGGCAGTCCCATGTGCCGGCGGGTCTCCTGCTCGCTGAGCTCGATGCCGCAGGACGAAAAGAGCTTTTGCATGGTGCGTGCCGGGGCGAGGCTGCCAAAGTCAACGGTGGTGCCGGCCCAGTCGAGCACGACGGCCTTCAGACGCTGGGCGCCGATTGGATAAGAAGAAACTGCGAGGCTAGAACAACTCATTCAAAGATCTCCAGTTAATGTTCGACGGATTCAGTCTCGCACAGAAGAAAGCGGGAGAACGCGCTGTTTTACGCTCTCCCGCTTGTTGAAGTGCTGTTAGTAGGTCAGTCGCAACGACATCTGGATGGAGCGCGGGCCGGCCTGCGAGCCAGGCGTCCCATCCAGCTGCGAGGAGATATTGCCGAAGTTGCTAGCCACGTTCGTGCTCGGAATGCCCCAGTTGTTGATGTTGAAGAGATTGGCGAACTGCGCTTCGTAGTGAACGCCCAGCCGCTCGGTAAGGTGGAAGGTCTTGCCGAAGGAGGTCGAGAAGGTGGTGGTCGTCGGTCCTTCCAGAATGCCTACGCCGCAATTGCCGAAGCGGCCGATGTTGCTGTCGGGAATGCTGTAGGGCGCGGGGTTGAAGTAGTCATGGATGGAGGACGTGAAGGCTCCGCCAGTCGAGGTGCAATCCGGATTCTGCTGCTTGACCGAGCGGTAGCTGGGTCCGGTGCCGGAGGGATCGGAGACGCTGCTGGGGAAGTAGGGCGTAAGCCAGAAGCCGGAGTGGTAGAGCAGAATCGAGGAGGCGCTCCAGCCGCCGACCAGCAGGTCCTCGGCGCGGCTGATGTTGCCCATGAACTGCTGGCCGCGGCCGATGGGCAAGGCGTAGACGATCGTGGAGAGGAAGCGCTCTCTCGGATCGTAGAAGGCGTTGCCGGTCTCGGCGGCGATGTTGAAAACGTTCAGGACGTTGTCGCCGTTGTCTCCCTGTCCGCCCACGGGGATGGCGCCGCTGGGCACCGCGCCGAGGGCGTTGGTCTTGTTGTAGGTAAGGGTAAAGGAGTTGTTGAAGGTGAGATTGCGGCCCATGTTGCGGTTCAACTCAAGGATCAGCGCGTCGTACTTGTCGCTGGGTCCGTTGGCGCGCGTGAGCACTTCGCGGAAGTTGGGGAAGTTGGCTCCGTTGGCGGCGCGATACTGCCAATAGCCGAGGGTGTTGGCCGGAATCTGATTCAGGTCCGGGCTATAGATCAGATCATAGGTGTGCGAACCGACATAGGTGGCTTTGGCCACGGTCTTGAAGCCGACGCTTTGCTCGAAACCGGCATTCCACTGGATGACGCGAGGATCCTTCAGATCCCACTGGTTGGCGCGGCGATAGCCGGGGCAGGAGGTTGGGCAGAGTGTCCAGGGCTCAGCGAAGGGGTTGCCGGTGCCGTAGGCATTGGCCCATGTCTGGGAGCCGGCGCCGCCGGTGGGGTAGAAGGATCCGAAGTTGCTGGTGTCGACGCCGAGCAGCGAGTAGTTCACGGCGCCCAGCACCGGGACTGAGTACATGCCCGCGCTGGCGCGGACGACCGTGCTCTTGGCGGGGCTCCAGGAGATGCCGAGGCGCGGCTGAATGTTGGTCTTGTCGAGATAGCGAAGAGAGTTGGACAGTCCCACCGCCGAGTTCAGCACGAACTGGTTCTGGTAGTTGACTTGCGAGTTGTTGACGAAATCGACCCACTCCGAGGAGAGCTTCTCGCTGTCGTTGTAGATCAGCTTGCCGTAGTCTGGCGAGGATTTGATGTAGTCGAAGTTGCCAAGCTGGTTGCTCGCGTCCTGGAAGGGCATGTTCAATTCTTCGCGCACGCCCAGGGTCAGAGTGAGGTTGGACAGCAGCTTGTATTCGGTCTGCGCGAACCAGTTGAAGTGGTAGCCGTAGGGCTTGCCATCGGGACCGTTCTGCGCCTGGTCGGCCTCATCAAGATAGCCCTGCACGAGCTGCGCCGCCGCGCAGGCGTCGGGATAGGATGCCAGTTCCGCGGCAGGACAAACCTGATCGCCGGTGATGTAATAGTCGCCATATTCGTCGCCTACTTCGAAGGTGATGTTGTCCTGATAGTTGACGCGGCGCCAATCGAAGCCGAACTTGGAGTTGAACTTGCCGTGGGTCCATGAAAAGCTGTCGCCCACTTCCCAGATGCCGTTCTTCGTAGCGCGCGGATGGCCGTACTGGTTGGTCGACCCACCCATCAGGTTAGCCACGTAGAAGACCGGCACGCCGCCGAGGCCGTTGACCGGCGAACCGGGCAGGCCTGTGATGCCCAGGGTCTTGATGATCGAATCGCCCTGCGCAGCCTGAGGGTAACCAAAGGTTTCGTTGTAGCGCGTAAAGCCGCCGCGCAGCTCATTCACCAGGTTGTTGCTGATGATCCAGTTGTAAGAGACGGCGACGTTGGTGGAGTCATATGCCGTGGAGAAGGTTCCCATCAACGGGTTGTAGCTTGTATCGCCCACCGCTCCCAGAGCGCCCGCTGAAGTGGCGTCGCTTCCGGTGCTGGTGATGTTGTGCTGGGTGACGCGGCCGAAGATGTGGTGCTTCTCATTGAAGTTGTAGTCGATGCGGCCATCATGGCCATCGGCTGTGTAGACGCCCGGCCAGGTCTCGTTCAGGTTGTTGCCGGTGGAGTCGATGTTGGAGCTGGCCGCATTCGCACCTACGGGGGCCGGGAAGAAGTCCTTCATGATGGTGGCCGAGTTAGTGTTAACCGTGACCTGGTTGCCAGTGACGGGACTGCCTCCGGGAGTATAGAGCTGAAGGCCGGTAACGCCGGAAAAGTCGCCTGTAGCCCAGGCGGCAGGCATGGTCTGCGTGGCAATCAGCGTATTCTGGTCCAGCCGAACGCCTTCGTAGTCGTAATAGAAGAAAAGCTTGTTCTTGACGATCGGACCTTCCACAGAGCCGCCGAAGGTGTTGGCGGTGAGCGTGGGATTGAAATTCGCGATCGTATCCTGCGAGTTCCAGCCCTGGTTGGTGAAGTACCAGAAGCCGGCGGCGTGATAAGTGTTCGTTCCGGCTTTGGTAACGACTGTAAGGTCGGTGGGCTGCGCGAACTCGGCGCTGTTGCCCGAGGTGTTCACGCGGAACTCGGAGATGGCTTCGACGGAAGGAAGCGAGTTGGTGCTGGGACCGCCATAGCGCACGTTCTGAACCGAGATGCCATCCACGGAGAACGATGTAGCTGTGGGCAGTTGGCCGGCAAATGTCAGGTTGCCGCCGGGGTCCTGGCTGACGGCCGGACTGACCGCTGCGGCCTGGATGGGGCTGGGCGCATTGGTGGCGCGGAAGTTCAGGGCCAGCGTGCCGATTTCGTCGCCGGAACGCGACGTGGAGGTGGTCAGGTCCTCGTTCAGCAGCGATTGGCCGCCGTCGACAACGACGGTCTGCATCGTGCCCTTGACCGGCATTTGAATGTCGGAGCGCGCAGTCTGGCGCGCCAGAACCGTCACGTTCTTGTCCTGCGTCTCTGCGAACTGCTCGGCCGTCACCGTAATTGTGTACGTGCCGGGGTCCACGTTCAGGAAGTGGTACTCGCCGGTGCTGTCGGTAGTGGCGTGGCGTGATTCGTTTGTCGCCTGATTCAGGGTCTCCACTTTGGCGTTGGGAATGATGGCCCCACTGGGATCACTCACTTTCCCGGTGATGGCCCCGAAGATCGATTGCGCGGGGAGCGTGGATGAAAGTGCGAAGAAGGCCAGCGCGAACAGGCAGAGCTGGACGAATCGCACATGCGTTTTTTGGGTATTCATCACCATAATCCTCCTGAGTCGAGTCAAGTCGTGCTTGATTGAGGGGTCCGAATCGGGCCGCCCGGATGACTGCCAGATTCGATTCCTGTTTTTCAATTCGGCGATAACTTCGGCGGCGTTGCTCCGTGCTCACAGAACATGCGTGGGGACCATCCGCATGCAGACGGACTACAAGCAAAGACTTCCAGCCCCAATCTAAAATCGGGAAGTGACTGCTCGATGACTCTCTTGTGAATCCTTGATGAATAGCCGGGCGCATTTCATGTTTCAGAAAGAATGCGTGATAGCCTTCCTGTGTGAATGCGGAAGATGAGCAAAAGCGCGTCGCAAATCCTCCGTTGGCGCGCAAGTATAACTCCCCATTTACCTTTTGGCATGGCGCTACCATCGCTCTGCTGGCGCTAGGCTATTCGGGTTACTATTTTTGCAGGTCGGATTTGGCCGTAGTTCTTCCCGAGCTGATTCGCGATTTGAGCAGCCGCGGCATTACCGCCAACGAGGCGCAAGTTCGCCTGGGACTGATCGCTTCGATGGGCACGCTGGCCTATGCGGTAGGCAAGTTCCTCTTTGGCGCGCTGGCTGACGTCGGGGGCGGCCGCCGCAGCTTTCTGGGCGGCATGGCGGGATCGATTCTGTTCACAATTGTCTTTGCTCTCAGCGGCGGAATCCCTCTGTTCACGCTGGCATGGATCAGTAACCGCTTTTGCCAGTCAGCGGGATGGCCGGGACTGGTGAAGGTTTCGTCGCGGTGGTTCTCGTACTCGACTTACGGCAGCGTGATGGCCGTTCTGAGCCTTAGTTTTCTCTTTGGCGACGCGGCCTGCCGATGGGCGATGAGCGGATTGCTGGCGCGGGGATTCGGATGGCGTGAAGTCTTTTTTGTCTCCGCCGCCTCTCTCGGGGTACTGTTGCTGGCTAACCTGATCCTGTTGCGCGAATCTCCCCGGCAGCGCGGGTTGCCCGATCCGGTTGAGAATCCGCTGAACGTTTACGCGGGCAGCGATGTGCAGAAGGGAGAAGGCCATCCGGGATTGTGGAAGATTCTGCGGCCACTTGTGTCAAGCTTTCCCTTCTGGATGGTCTGCCTGCTATCGCTGGGCACAACGCTTCTGCGAGAAACCTTCAATTTGTGGACCCCAACGTACTTTGTGCAGTCGGTAGGGCTTTCCGTGAGCCAGGCGGCCTCAAGCAGCGCGCTTTTTCCGTTTTTCGGCGGCATTGCCGTTCTGCTGGCAGGAGTGCTGAGCGATCGTCTGGGACTGAACGGCCGCAACCTGGTGATCGTGCTCGGAATGTCGGCCAGCGCCGTCTCGCTGCTCCTGCTCTCCGGCGTTCCCCGGAGCATCGGCCCTTGGGCGCCCATCGCACTGGTCACGGCGGTGGGGTTCCTGATGCTTGGTCCCTACTCCTATCTGGCCGGAGCCATGTCGCTCGATTTCGGCGGCAAACACGGCAGCGCCACGGCTGCCGGAATCATCGACGGGCTCGGTTATCTGGCCGGCTATCTCTCCGGAGACACCGTCGCCCGCATCACCATTGCCTTCGGCTGGAGCGGCACCTTCCGGGCGCTGGCCGCCATAGCGATTCTCACTGCCCTGGTTGCCACGGTTCTGACCGTCCACCAGAAACGACTGGCCTCTGTCCGGCTCGGGGTGGCACAACAAGGGAGTGACTGAGAGCGCACCTACCGGCTCTGCGAACAAGCGCCGTGTGATCACTTGCTCACCCTGTGCGCCGTCGCGCTCTCACTCTACCGGCCCACGTCCAGTTTCGGCTGTTTGGCGGTGGGCAGGTTCACCCCCAGAATGGACGCGACCGTGGGGGCAATCTGCCGCATGTCAATGACGCCCAGGTCACGTCCGTGCGCGATGCTTTGCCCAATGACAAAAAACGATGCCCGCATCTCAGGGTAAGCAGGCAGGTAGCCGTGCGCTCCAAGCTCCGGCGGCTGATCGCTGACCAGAGCTCCGGAAAGACCTCCAGTGGTCAGGTATCCGGGCTTTAGCGCCATCAAAAACGCGGCGTCTGGGAATCCGCCCATGGCGTGGATCTCGTCGCGATCGAGAATCTTTGCGATCCCGTTGGCCGGGTCGGCGGCCAATCGATCGAGCAAGGCGCGCACTTCTTCGCGGGTTTTCGCATCCTGCGGGTCGTGCAGCATAATCGCCGCCATTCCCCCGGACGCCCAGGGCTCCGCCTTCCAGGAAACGACTCGGACCTTGCCGTCGGCATCGGCTTTGGTCTGAATCAGCCCGGCCTGCAGAAACGGTATGGCGATATTCAGGGCGTGGTCCACCTTCGCAAAGCCATGATCGGAGACGATGACCACGACCGTGCCTGGATCGTTCTTCATGGCGGCATCGATCAGTTGGCCCACCATCCCGTCGATCGCTTCCAGCGTCGCGTCGGATTCCTTGCTGAAGGGGCCGGTCTCATGTTCGATCTCATCAAGCGAGCTGAGATGGATGGTCATGAAGCCCGGCTTTTTGCGTTCCAGAATGTCGAGCGAATAGCGCGTGCGCACGCGGTCGCCCTCCACGGTGGTGTCGTTGCCCATCATGTAGGGGCCGAGCCGCTTCTCCATCTCGAAGAGCATGCCGTCGGGGCGGGAGATGGCCGCCATGAGCTCCGCGTCCTGCGCATTGGCGTCCTTGGGATCGACCGAGTCGTCCGCCGTCCGCCAGTACTCGGGAATCAGCGTGTCCACGCTGGTGGCGTTCACGCTCACCGGCCAGCTCACACTCGCCGTCCCGACACCCGCCTGGCGCGCGGCATCCCAAAGCGTGGGCACGCGAATGTCTCCGGCATACCAGTACCATGCGCCATCGAAGTTGCGCAGCGGGTCGAAGACCGTGTTGTTCACAATGCCGTGCTCCGCCGGCCACACCCCGGTAACCAGCGTGGCGTGATCCGGATACGTCACCGTGGGCAGAACTGCGGTCACGCCCTCTGCGTAAGACCCGTCGCTCAGGAATCGCCGCAGCGTGGGAACACGCAGCCCGTGCTCCTGGGCATGGGTCACGTATTCTGGCTTGAGGCCGTCAATCGAGATCATCAAAACGGGAGCGGCATGAGCGGCGGCCAGAGGCATGGCCAATATAGCTGCCGCGAGGAGACAGGCACGTTGAGAGCAAGCAAAGAAATCGCGCATGAGACTAGTAGAACTACACGCTCTTACTATCGCATGAATTTCCAATGAAAACCGGCGATGCTCTCTTTGGCCGGTTCGCCCCGCCGCCGGGAGCTTGACGCTGCCGGCAGCCGGTCGATTGCAGGTTTGTTCCTTTACCGGTAATTCAACATCTGCCCCGGAGGAGCGCATGAAAAGACGCACAGCCGCCCTGGAATCGATACGAGATCAGGCATTTGATCTTTGCGTCATCGGAGGTGGGGCTACTGGCTTGGGAAGCGCTCTGGACGCGCAATTGCGAGGTCTTTCGACCCTTCTGGTTGACGCCGATGACTTTGTCTCCAAGACCTCAAGCGCTTCCACCAAGCTCGTGCATGGCGGAGTGCGTTACCTGGAGCAGGCTGTATTGGGGCTGGATTACGGCCAGTTTCAAATGGTGCGCAAGGGGTTGCATGAGCGGATTCATATGCTCCGCGCGGCGCCGCATCTGGTGCACCCTTTAGAACTACTGGTGCCCTGTTATAGCCGGTGGCAGAGGTTCTACATGGCTGTGGGCTTGAAGATGTACGACTTGATCGCCGGCAAGGCACATTTTTCTCCCAGCCGGGTTCTCTCCCGCCAGCAGGCCATGGAGGCGCTGCCAATGCTTCGTATGGAGAAGGTGGCCGGCGCAGTGACTTATGAGGATGGCCAGTTCGATGACGCACGCTATGGCATGGCGATGGCTAAGACCATCGCTCAATCCGGTGGCGAAATTCTAAACTACGCCCGAGTCGTTGGCTTTCAATACAGTTCAGACGGCAAGCTTCGCTCGGCGCGGGTTGAGGACCGGATCGGCGGCCAGCAGTTCACAGTCTCCGCAGGCATCTTTCTCAACTGCACCGGGCCCTTTGCGGACAAAGTTCGGCTGATGGCTAACCCGCAGATGAAACCCCGTCTGCGTATCAGCAAGGGCATTCACATTCTGCTGCCCGCAGATGCATTACGCAGCGAAACCGCCCTGCTGATCCCTGAAACGGAAGACGGCCGCGTCATCTTTGCCATCCCCTGGTTTGGCAGTCTGCTGGTGGGAACCACGGATGATGAGATCGAACAAACCGAGGAGATCACTGCAACAGAGTCCGAGATTGCGTATCTGCTAAAGTACGTCAACCAATACCTCACGACGAACTTCACCTTCTGCGATGTGCAGGCGGCTTTTGCGGGCGTGCGCCCACTGGTCGCCTCAAAAGATGCGGTGAGCACCAAAAAGCTGGTGCGCGATCACGAAGTCGAGACGGATGCGAAGAGCGGATTAATCAGCATTCTTGGCGGCAAGTGGACCACTTATCGCGCCATGGCCGAGGACGGCATCAATCATGTGGAGCGTGCGCTCGGCCGGCCGGTGAGCGCGGCTCTTACGCGCAACCTGCCTCTGGCAGGCGCACAAGGGTTCCACATCGAATATTGGCGGGAGTTGGTTTCGCAGTATCAGTTGCCCGAGAACGTAGCTAAACACCTGGCGCAGGAATTTGGGACCGATGCGCCGCAGGTTCTCGAGACCATTAAGGCCGAGGCCGGACTCGCGAAGCCTGTTTATCCAGGGTCTGCTGTTTTGGCCGGAGAAGTACTCTACTGTATCCGCGAAGAGATGGCTCAGAGTATTGAAGACGTTCTTGCGCGACGTACCGGCATTCAGGTTCACAGTTGGAAGAATGCTGTCGCGGCTGCCCCGCTTGCAGGCGAATTATTAGGACGCGAATTCGGTTGGAGCAAAGAGGCGACCATGAAAGCCATCAAGGACTACACGAGTACATTGCGGAGTTGGGCACTGAGAGCTGCGGTTCCGCTCGATATTGGCCCGTCTATTACAGCAAACGGAAAGATTTCATGACTTAGGGGAACAACCATGCGCGATTACATTGGCGCCATCGATCAGGGAACCACAAGCTCACGCTTCATCGTCTTTGACCGCATGGGGCGGATTGTCAGCGCCGCACGGAAGGAGCACGAGCAAATCTTTCCCAGGCCGGGGTGGGTGGAGCACGATCCCATCGAAATTCGCCGGCGCGTTGAAGAGGTCGTTTCCGAAGCCATGCAGGCCAAGGGCTTGCGCCCCTCAGATCTGGCAGCAATCGGCATCACCAATCAGCGCGAGACAACAATCCTGTGGAGCAAGAGTACGGGCAAACCTGTCTATAACGCGATCGTATGGCAAGATACCCGCGTAGCTGAGACGGTTTCTGAGTTCGCCTCTCGAGGCGGACAAGACCGCTATCGCCCGAAGACCGGCTTGCCGCTGAGCACCTACTTCAGCGGCTTGAAGATCCGCTGGATTCTCAACGAAGTCCCCGGCGCCCGCAAAGCTGCTGAAAGCGGCGATCTGCTCTTCGGCAACATCGATGCCTACGTCATTTGGAACCTCACCGGCGGAGTCAAGGGAGGCGTGCACGTCACGGATGTGACCAACGCCAGCCGCACGCAGTTGATGAACTTGGAGAGCCTCGATTGGGACGAGGAAATTCTGCGCGATTTTGACATTCCCCGGTTGATACTGCCGCGGATCGCCTCAAGCGCTGAGATCTATGGCTATGCCGCTCTCGACGCGGTTCGGGGAGTTCCAATTGCCGGCAACCTCGGCGATCAACAGGCGGCCCTCTTCGGTCAGGTATGCTTCAATCCCGGCGAGGCCAAAAATACTTACGGTACCGGCTGCTTTATGCTCATGAACACCGGCGAGAAAAAGGTTCCGTCAACCTGCGGGCTGTTAACTACGCTGGGCTACAAGATCGGCGACAAACCTGCCGTGTTCGCGCTTGAAGGCTCCGTAGCCATCACGGGCGCGCTTGTTCAGTGGGTGCGCGACAACCTCAATCTCATCCAGGCCAGTTCCGATATCGAAATGCTTGCGCTATCCGTAACAGACAACGGCGGCGTCTATTTCGTGCCCGCTTTTTCGGGCCTGTACGCGCCCTATTGGAAGCACAATGCCCGCGGCGTCATCGCCGGTCTTACGCGCTATGTCAATAAGGGACACATTGCCCGGGCAGTGCTCGAAGCCACTGCCTTTCAGGTCCGCGAAATCGTTGATGCCATGCAACGCGATTCGAGTATCGTGCTCGATAACCTGCGCGTCGATGGCGGCATGGTGGTCAATCAACTCTTGATGCAATTCCAGGCAGATATTCTTGGCAAGCCTGTTGTGCGTCCCATGGTACAGGAAACCACCGCTCTGGGCGCCGCCTACGCGGCGGGCCTCGCTGTCGGCTTCTTCAACGATACCGGCGAGCTTGTGAGCAATTGGGTAGAGGATCACCGATGGAACCCCGCTATGGAAGAGACAGAACGTGAACGGCTCTTTCACTATTGGAAAAAAGCGGTCGCACGTACCTTCGATTGGGTCGAGTAAGCAAAAAAGGGAGGACAAAGATCGTGCACGGACCTGTTTTTGGCGAGTTCCTCGGCGCCATGACGATGATTCTGTTTGGCGACGGTGTGGTTGCTCCGGCTTATTCACGTGGCAAGTTCTGAAGATCGATGCCCAATTGCTGGCACTTTTTGTAGAGATGGCTGCGTTCGAGCCCGAGCGCCCTGGCGGTTTGCGTGATCTGGCGGCCGTGCCGTTCGAGTTCGGCAAGCACCTGGGCGCGCTCGAAGGACATGACGCGCTGAGCGAGTGGGCCCATTGCTGTTCCCTCGGAGGCAGAGACTTTTCCGCCGGGACCGGCGGCTCCGGGAGAAACCGGAAGCACCATGCGAACTTCCTCGGCGCTGACCTCGCCGCCGGCAAGAAGCAGCAAGCGCTCGACCACATTGCGCAGCTCACGGATGTTGCCGGGCCATGCGTACTCCTGCAGCGCCTCGATGGCGGCAGGAACGAATGTGGCCGGCTTCCATCCATTCTGTGCGCTCACTTGCCTCACGAAGTGCTCCACGAGGGCAGGCATATCCTCACGCCGCTCGCGGAGCGAAGGCAGTTGAACGGGAAAGACGACCACGCGATGATAGAGATCGCGGCGAAATCCTCCGGACTCGACAAGCTGCTCAAGATTGCGGTGCGTGGCGACGATGACGCGGACATCGACGATTGTGGGCTTGCCCGCACCGATGCGTTCGACCTCACCCTCCTCCAGAACCCGAAGTAGTTTGGCCTGCATGTTGGCAGGCATGTCGCCGATCTCATCGAGAAAGAGTGTGCCCCGATGCGCCTGCTCGAACTTGCCCGTGTGCCGCTGCGCAGCGCCGGTAAAGGAACCTTTCTCGTGGCCGAAGAGCTCGCTCTCGATCAGTTCCGCGGGGACGGCGGCGCAATTGAGGGTGACAAACGGGCCTGCGGCGCGATGGCTTTTCTCGTGCAGCGTGCGCGCCACCAGTTCCTTGCCGGTGCCGGTTTCACCGTAGATACAGACTCGCGTTTCGCTGGCGGCGACGCGCTCAATCTGAGCCATCACGCGGCGCATGGTTTCGCCGGCGAAGACAAGCGTGTGCTTGCCCACGCGCGCGCGCAAATCGCGATTCTCGGTCTCCAGGCGCGTGAGCTTGAGCGCGTTTTCGACCGTGACGAGTAATTTCTCAGTGGTGAGAGGCTTCTCAAGAAAATCGAGCGCGCCCAGGCGCGTGGCGCGGACGGCCATTTCGATATGTGCCTGGCCGCTCATCATCACCACCGGAGCTGTGACGCCCGCGGTCTTGAGATCCTCAAGAAGCGCCAGACCGTCGCGGCGCGGCATGACTACGTCACTCAAGATCAGGTCGAAAGGTTGAGTGCGGGCCAGCTCCAGCGCGCGCGCTGCATTGTCGCAGACCACAGCTTCGTGGCCCGCAAGCCGAAAAGCGCGGGAGAGCGAGGCCAGCGTGCTGGCTTCGTCATCGACGATGAGAATGTTCGCCTTTGCGCTCATAGGTTCGCCTTCCAGCAAAACCGGGGAAGCGATTCCACTATTCATCCGGGTTGATGGGCGCCGCTCCCTGTTGGACGCGTGGAACTGGACTTCACAGCTTCGGCGCTCTCCGTCGCCGGTTTTGCGATGGGCAGCGTAATGATAAATGTTGCACCGCCGCCCTTTGGGCTTTCGACAGAGATGGCGCCTGCATGGTCGGCGACAACCGACTGCACGATGGCGAGGCCGAGGCCTGTTCCGTGCTGCTTGGTGGTGTAGTAGGGAGTGAAAAGCCGCTCGCACTCCTCGGGGGTAAGGCCCTGGCCGGTGTCGGAGACGCGGAGTTCCACTCTTTCATCTTTGGGATGAGCGGATAGCGTCAGGACTCCGCCATCGGGCATCGCGTCCATGGCATTCAAGACCAGGTTGGAGAGCGCACGATGGAGCAGTTCGGGATCGGCATCGAGCGGCATCGGTTCCAGGCTGATCTCCACGGCGCAGGTAATCGAAACCTGACCGAAATTCCCGGTCCCGGTATTTTTGCTCCCGCGTACCAGCCATGGGCAGTGGAGCAAAGCTACACGCCATACTGCATCCGCTGCGTCGATCCGTTCCAACTCCGGCCTGGGCATTTTGCTGAAATCGCTGAAGCGGCCGATGATGGTTTTCAGATTGGCAATTTCAGTGGCTAGAGTTGCGGTGCTTTCACAAAAGACCTCGTCGAATTCCGCCGGCGGCAAACTGCGTGCGCGGACCAGGTTTTCGACGGTGAGCTGCAAAGGGAAGAGCGGGTTCTTGAGCTCGTGGGCCAGGCGGCGGGCCAGCTCGCGCCATGCGGCGACGCGTTCGCTTTGCACCAGGCGCTCGCGTTGGCTGACAAGCTGCCCGGTCATGTGATTGAAGCTGCGCGCGAGCTGACTTACTTCGTCGCGGCCGCGCTGAGGCACACGCACATCCCAGTTGCCGCCCGCCACCTCTTCGGCCGCGTGGGCGAGCTTTTCGATAGGGCGCGAGACCCGTGCCGCGATCCACAGGCTGAAAGCGATGGCCAGGAAAATGCCGCCGCCGGCCACGCCGTAAGCAATGGCCCGGATATGCTGTTGCGCATCCACCATGCCGGCGCGCGAAATAGCCACCACCAGCACGGCCATCACGCTACCCTGTTCGCTCTTGAGAGGAATGGCGGTGGCATTCAGGCTGTCTTCCCTGCGGCTGGTCGGATTGACAATCCCGCTTGCCTGTTGCCCGCTCTTGCGCGCAGCGTCGATCAGACTCTGGTAATGAATGGCGCCGGAAACCATGCCGTTTGGGCTTAGAAGACGCGAGGGATCGAAGGCCTGCGTGGCAGCAGAATTGGTGGTGGGCGAGTCCGCCGATGCTCCCGCCGCGGCATCACTATAGAGGGCGATCTGCATGCCCGGAGCGACGGGCAGATCGGCGAGGAAGCTCTGGTCGAGACGCTCACCGCCAATCAGCCGAACGGCGCTGCCGCCAATGGCATGCACAGCCACAAGGCCGAGAGCGGTGGAATTATCGGGCAGATCCTCTCGCTTGAGGAATGGAGTGGACACTGCGTTCGCAGCAGCGGGCTCAGGGTAACCAAACCGCGCCGGCCATTGTGCGGAGCTGACCACATTGCCGTCGGGCCCCACAATCTCAAGGAAGTCGAGTTGCGCATCCTGCGCCATGGTCTGCGCCTCGGTCAGGTAGGGTGCGGCGTCGCCCGATTGCGCGAGGTCGAACGCCATGGCGCGTGCCCGCTCGCTCGCAGCAAGGCGTGTGACGGCAGCGGCCACCTCCGCGGAACGGTGCTGAAATTCACGCTGGAACTGGCTGACAAAAAGCGCCGTCTCTTCCTGGTCTCGTACTTCAAAGACGTGACGAATGCGCACCAGCACGGTCCACGCCACCGCAGCCACGGCGGCGGCTACAGTCAGAGAAAAGAGAAGTAGAAGCTTTTGGCGGAGGTTCACTGGGTGTCCTCCAGTGAAATTCCGGCCAGGCCGGGTGTGCCGCCGGCGCCGAGTGTCATGTCGCGCACGCGGCCACCGATTGCGTAGGCTCGCGGGAGATCGAGGAGCGGAACCAGAGTTTTGAGATCGAGGAATTCGTGCTCGGCACGGAAAAGGCCGCCTGGATTTCGGCCCGCAATGGAAGCATTTTCCCCGTAGCTTTGCAAAAGAATAGCAAGCGCGTCACTGGGGTTGGCGCCTTCTACCGGCAGCTTGCGCAGCGCGAGGTCAGGGTGGGGCGTGTTCCGGGCATTCACCAACTGCACGTTGAAACCCGCCTCCTTCAGATTGAGGGCGATACGTTGCGCAGCTAATTGCATGGTTGCGTCACCGTCGGCCGTCATGGTCAGTGGAGGCGCCGTAAGCCCGCCGCGAAGCTCGTTGGCTTTGTTCAGGTCGCGGTCCGCCGGAAAAAGAAAGGAGTATCCGGTGAGCGACTGCGGCAAAAGGCTGGCGGTGATCTGGCCCTGCTTTTGAAAGATGACGTTGAAGAGGGCGCCGCGATCGACGGCCAGCGCTATGGAGGCGCGCAGGACAGGGTTGGCCAAAGCGCCAGACTCAGAGACCTCGAGAGCCAGCAACTCGACCGGCGGCGAAACAACAACAGAGAGGTGCTGCTGTTGCGCCTGCCGCAATTCCTGCGAAGGCACTTCAACGACATCGGCGCGACCCACACTTAGATCGAGCCATTGATCGCGGATGGATTTTCCCGTGACGATCTCGATTTTGTCGGCAAAGGGACGGCCGCCCCAGTAGTTGTCATTGGCGGCAAGTGTGAGCATGTTGCCACCGGAGGATACGAATTGAAACGGTCCTGTGCCGATGGGATTCGATGGCGTCTGTCCGTCTGCTGCGCGCGTAAGGGCTATAAGAAAGCCGTCGCCAGCGAGCAGTGCGGGAAGGTTGGGCATCGGGGAGTCGCCGATAAAAATGACAGAGGAGCCGGCGTCGCGAACTTCGGTCCACGGGCAGCCTGCATTGCACGACAGGTTGAGCGACATGACGACGGCCGAGGATGTAAGCAGCGAACCGTCGTGAAAGTGAACGCCTGAGCGCAGCCGGAACTGCCAGCGATGATCGTTGTTCTCCGATTTCCAATTGACGGCCAGGGCCGGAACGAGGGCGCCGCTCGAATCGAATGCCGTCAGACCATCGAGGACGAGCCGGCGCGCCGCGCCATCGGGGATTCGCCACGGATCGCCCTCCGTTTCTACGCGCAGTTTGCCGCCATAATGAGGGCGGGTGCGCGCCATGGCGGGCAGCGCCAGAGCCAGCAGGAGACAGCTAATTGCAAAGGGCCGTAACACGGTCCACCTCGTATTGGTTCGCTTGATTCCGTATGACAGCAAATGCACTTTTGCCGTCGGGCGCGGTCCACAGAGCGGTCACGGCGCCATCGACGGCGAGCGGCGCGCTGGCCGGGATGGCTTCGAGCGCGGGCAGTTCGTAGGCGCGCAGGCTGTCGGTCGCGGCCTCGCCCGAGCCGGAGGCGATGATCTCGGTGCCTGCTCCGCATCCCGAGTGGAGTACGGCAAAGTCACTGCCCCAGTCGCGCGTGCCGGAGACTGGATGGAGAGCGTTGTTCTCGGCCAACTGCGCCTTGCCGTCGATGCCGCCGACGAGGAGTGCGTTCGATCCGACTGCACGTGGAACGAGCGCGGCCGAGTAGAAGGGAGGCAAGTCGACATTGAGGGTGGGAGTGACCACGCCCATGAAGTAGTCGCGCGAGGATTGTAAAAAGCACTGAGCGACGGAGCATTGGCGCCGGACGATGCCGCTGGTACAGTCGACGCATCCGCGGCGGGCGCGTATGCGATGGGCCACGGATCGTCGCTCTCGTGGCACTGGAGCGCAAAATCGCCATTTGCGGCGGCTGGCGGGGAGCTGCCCGAGCAGCGAATTCCTGGGAGCCAGGCGTCGAAGCCGTGACCGTCTGCCGTCTGCGCCAAAAAACCGCGCGGATCTCTGGCGAGCTGCTGCCGTTCTATGATCGCAACGCGGGTTTGTTCCTGCCAGGTTCCCTGCGCGTGCGTGAATATGACAATCTGATCCGATTCGAGGATCACCGTTCCCTCGGGCATCTCGAGCACTGCCAATGCGGGCTTGCTCACGGTGAGGATCGGTTGGCTGCGCAGGATCAGGCCTCCAGCGGCTGGCGCCGGCGAAGATTGCAATGGGCCCAGATCTACAATTGCCACCTGGGTCTGATTGCCTTGGGCGATCTCAGCAACCCAAAGGCGCTCCCGCGCGCTTTCGCTCAGCGTCACGCGCACGGCGTTGGCGCTTTCGGCGCCTGCAGAGGCGATGCCGTGGGCCTTCAAATCCTGTTCCAGCAGGTTGCGGATGGCGGGGACCTCGCCGGCGGGAATCGAGGAGAGGTTGCGGAGGGTCAGAGCGGCCTGGCCCGGACCGAGAACGGCCGCGATTTGATCGGCAAGAGCGGCCGCGGGCTGTTCCCATGGGCTCGGCGCCGCCTGCGCCACAAGCCCCATCAGTGCGGCCATCGCCGCCACCAGCCAAAACAGCATCCTTGCCTTCATCGCTCTCACTGTTTTTCCGTTTGTGCGGATTATATCCTTTGCCGCGCTGTTAGAGACGAAGATGGATGAGATTAAAGTCACGATGTGAGCGCGCATTTTTTCCCTTTCACAGGAATCAACAAAGCCAGGAAGAACTCCCCCGGCGGAGCAGTTGCCTGCCCCGCCGGGGGCATCATTAACGATCGGACTTCGACTCCGGCTGGGATTCGCTGTCCATCTCCTGCTTGACCACCGGAGTGTTGGCGATGTTCTTGAAGACATCGCTGGCAAAGAAAAACTTGCCGTCCGATGGGACCATAACGACCTGGATCTTGTCTGACAGTTTCTCCGCAACAATCTTGTTGATGAGGAGAGGCGACTTGTTCAGCAGGTCGGCCTCGCTGGCCATGCGCTCGGCGTTGGCCACGGCCACTACCTTGATGCGATTCGCTTCAGCGTCCGCCAGCAGATTGCGGCGCTCGAGCTCGGCCTTGCTGTCGATGACCTTGGCCTGCGCGTCGGCCTCGGCGGTTTCAACAGTGGCCTCTTTGCGCGCCTCGGCTTCGAGCTTGCTCTGCTCGATCTGCTTCTCCTTGAGCGGCAGCGTGTATTGCATGGCGTCGGCCTCGCCCTTGGCTTCCACCACCCTGGATTGCGCTTCGCCCTCGGCTGCCTTCACCTTCTGCGCAGCCTGAGCTTCGGCCTCGAGTTCGGCGATTCTCACCTGCTTCTGCTGAATGTCCGTGTCGACGCTCATCTGGTCGTCCTGCTGTTCCTTCAGCAGCAGTCCTTCCAGGCCGCGGGCGTACTCTTCGGGCAGTTGAATGTCGGAAAGCATCACTTCCTCGACGAAGATGCCGTCGGCGGCCAGCTTGCGCGTAATCATCTCCGCTGCCTTGGCTCGTACTTCTTCACGCTTGGTAGAGAAGATCTCCTTTACCGTGTAATGCGGCGTCAGTTCCCGCCACGCACTGGCGACCACGGGAGGTACAAGCTCCTTGTCGGCCGGTTGTGGCAAATGGGCCTGCGCGCCGGAGAGTTTGTTGGGATCGAGCCGGTAGCGCACCGTAATCCCGAGGCCTATATTGAGGCCCTCGAGCGTCTGCACGTTCAGGCCGGTGGTTGCCGGCGTTTTCTTCGCGCCTTGTTCCGAGACTCCAGCCGCGAACAGATGGTCCCGCAGATCGAAGATCTCGACATTGTCGACGAGGGGCGTGACAAAGTGGACGCCGGGATAGAGCGTACCGGGCAGCGTGCCGCCGATCTGGCTGATACGCACACCACCCATGCCACTGGGCACAACCACAATGCCGGCGGCCACGAGCATGGGCAGACAGCCGGCGATTGCGAAGGCAGCCGCCCGACGCCAGTCGATTTTTTTGGGTTTCGTTAAGGTTTCATCCATGGTTCCGTCAGCGCGGGCCTTTTTGCGAGCAGCCTCGAGCCGCAGCCAAAAGCCGTACACAGGAATCGCTGCCGCGGCAGCCCAGAACAACGCACCCGCGACCATCAACAACAGCTTCAATGTGATCATTTTCCGCCTCCGTTCCGGTGATTGGGCTCTTTCGGTGAACGCTCCTGGGGTGAAGACCACCTCAGGAAAGCTCCGTGTTTTCTGGTTTGCGGCCGCGGAGCCAGCAGCAGCCGTACCAGTCCCCCGTAGGTCAACTCTTCGAGCAGCAGCGCCGACGCCAGGGGCAGCAGCGCTGCTTCCAACCCAGAGATTGCATGCGCAAGCAGATTCATCTTGAGACCTCCTTTACAGGGAGCCCGCAGCCGCGGAGATCGACATGGCGATGAGGCCGGGGCTGGCAGGAGCGGAGTTCGTGGCCGGATTGCTGGAGGGCTGCGCGATGGGACTGGCGGAAGCCAGCGTTGTCTGCGTGCTCTGGGCGGCGGGAGCCGCGTCCTTTCCATCGCCGAACAACTGCGCCGTCTCCTCGTTGCGTTGGCCGATGAGTTCGACCTTGTCGCCCACGGCCACTAACGGAAAAAGTTCTTCCAGATCGGCCCTGGCCATGCGAATGCACCCATGCGATGCGGCCTTGCCGATGGAGCGGGGCTCGTTGGTTCCGTGGATTCCGAAACCGGGAATGCTGAGGCCCATCCAGCGCGAACCCACAGGATTGTTCGGTCCCGGAGCAACGGTGCGGCCGTCGTGCGAATAGGTGGGGTTCATGACGCGGCGCGCAATGGTGAAGGTGCCTACGGGGCTCGGTGTTGAGGGCTTGCCCACCGCGACTGAATAGAGCTTCACCACCTTGCCGTCTTCAATCAGCGCCAGCCTGTGGTCTTCGAGGCTGACCACGATCACGCGCTTCGTCGCGGCGGTTGGCTGCTGGCTTTTCGCTGCCTGATTTGCTTGAGCGCGAACCGTACTCTGCGCCGCGGCAGGAATCGCCAGAACCGCCGCCATCATCGCCGCTATCGCCAGGCTGTTTTTCCTCTGAACCTTCATCGCATCCTCCGAGTGTTCCGATTTCCTGCCCGCTTACGCCCGAAAGAAATGCAAGCGGTGCGCCAATCGGAAGAGGTTGCAAATAAAGGCTTTACGGGAACGCAGGAAGACGCGATCCGTGTCAGTAGAAACACGACCGTATGCGGACTGACACGTCCGTCGGTCAGAAATCAAGCGGGCAGAACGCAACTTGAGCCGGATGGAACAGGGATCGGGCAGGACGATCGACGATCCTCAGGGCCGCGCGGTGTGCAGGCGCGCGCTGGGACGATGGCGGTTCATTGAGCCTGCGGGTGGCTCCTGCTGCGGAAAAATACAGGAGGCTCCCGCATGGGAGCCTCCGCTCTAGTCAGAGGGTGAAGATAGGGGGAGGGTGATTCACAAGGGGAAGGGTGAACCACAAGGCCCAAGGCATGACGGTGAGCCGGCACTCGAACAGAAAGGCCGGCTCACGCTCAAAAAAAAGAGGACGCGATCAGGCGGCGTATGGCGCCGGCTGCTCGTGACATGGCCATTGCCGGTTCGCGCGAAACGGGCATCTGGCTCACCTTTTTGAAACAGGTGTAACAGAAAACCGGCTTGCCGTTTCTGGGCTTGAAGGGGACTGTCGTCTCTGCTCCGCACTCTGCGCACTTGACGCGCGCCTCATCGTGCGGCTTTTGCCGTTGGTGGCGGCGCTTGGCGGCGCATAGCTTGCAACGCCCCGGGTCGTGCCTGAACTCCTTCTCCTGAAAGAAGGCCTGTTCTTCAGCGGTAAAAACGAAGGTGGTCCTGCAATCGCGGCAGGTTAGCAGTCGATCGGCGAATTCCATTTTGAGTCTCCAATCGAGGAGGCGTTATCCATGCTTTCCGGCCGACCTCCTGCTCGATGTATCCAATGCCAGTCTTGACCGCCGGATTTCAGTCGGATCTTCTATTCAAATCCAGCGGAGTGCAAGTGCCGTCGATCGCCGCCAGGGGTCTCCGGTCTGGCTCGGAGACTCGCCTGGCGGGGCGTGTGTTTGCATTCGCCCGGAAGGGGCCCTCTGGGGGCCTGCTTCCGGACGTTAAAGGGGAGGCCGCTTTAATTGCTAGCTCTGCTGTTATGGGGGAAGGTTTAATGGGGGAAGCTTGACCGGGGAGAAAACGCCGCACTTGGCGAGCATCTAACAAAAGCCCCGTAACCTTACTGATCTTGCATTCGGCTTCCACGAACATGACCAACCTCGGCGCGACGATGGATAACGTGAAACCAGGGAATGCTGTGCCGAAAAAGCTGTGCTGCAGCTCCTGAGAAGGCCTCCTGATCTTAGATGCCGACAAAGGAGCGCCAGCACTATAAGTACTAACGAGAGGGTATGATTCATTGCGGTTTCGTCAAACTCGGGAAAATACTAGGTTCGTTGAAAATAAAGACAATGTTCATATGTCAGGGCGCAGGAATGGCTCCCGAGGGTCATCCTTACTACTCGGGAGAATACCAGTTTTTACTGAAGATTAAAGAAGATTTTGAATCGAAGATAAGGGAAGATTTCGCGGTTCTCAGGGCAGAATGCGGTTTTTGGCGGCATAAGCGGCCAGTCCGGCCACGGTTCGAATCGCCAATATTTCCATCACGCGGTACTTATGAAATTCCACCGTCCTTACTGAGACGTCGAGCAGCGCCGCGATTTCCTTTGCCTGTTTTCCTTCGGCGAGTAACTGCAGCACCTCGCGCTGGCGTTGCGTCAGCGCGGGGCCTTGTCCATTGGTGCTGGCCCGCGGCGCCCGCAACTGGTTCATCACAACCTCTTCCAGCGACGGCGTCACGTAGAGATCTCCGTTCATTACTTTTTTAATGGCCGCGACCAGCTCCTCATCCGGGGCGGTCTTTACCAGGTAGCCCTTCGCCCCTGCCCGTATCGTTTCCACGGCGTAAGCTACCTCGGGATGCATGCTCAGGCAGATGATCTTCACTTTGAGCTTGAGCTTCTCGATCTGCCGCATCGCCTCCATGCCATTCAGGAGGGGCATGCTGATATCGGCGATGATCAGGTCTGGCTTGAGCGCGGCTGCGCTTTTCACCAGGGCGCGGCCGTCCTGCACCGCCCCTACCACTTCAAACTCGGGACGGTTCAGAATCCGTTGCAGTCCCTGCAGGACTACGATGTGATCGTCGGCAATCAGGATTCGCGTTCGCATCGGGCCCAACTCTATATTACTCCGCATCCTATTCAGATTCCGGGTGGTGGGTCAATTTGATCGCGAATTCCCTCAGGGGCTAAACAGGCTGCGGAAAAACCTCGAATGAGAGGCTAAGGTCAGGGTATGAGTGCAGTAGGGGCTGAAGCCCGCCAATCATTGTGCTGCATTTACGGCCCGGCTGAAGCCGTGCCCTCATTACAGAACCGCCTCCGACTGAGTTTTTCCGCAGCCTGTGAAGCCCGCCACTGATTTTGCTTCACTTGCGGCCCGGCTGAAGCCGTGCCCTTATTACAAAACCGCCTCCGACTAGGTTTTTCCGCAGCCTGCTAAGCCCGCCACTGATTTTGCTTCATTTGCGGCCCGGCTGAAGCCGTGCCCTTATTACAGAACCGCCTCCGACTGAGTTTTTCCGCAGCCTGTGAAGCCCGCCACTGATTTTGCTTCATTTGCGGCCCGGCTGAAGCCGTGCCCTTATTACAAAACCGCCTCCGACAGAGTTTTTCAGCAGCCTGTGAAGCCCGCCACTGATTTTGCTGCATTTACGGCCCGGCTGAAGCCGTGCCCTTGTTACAAAGCCCCTTCGATTGAGTTTCTCCGCAGCCTGTGAAGCCCGTACCCTTCAAGCTGACCCATTGCCAGATTCCGCGGCGTCCAGCCACGCATCTTCCAGCGGAACAAAAGCCGTCACGGTTGTGCCGGTGCCCGGTTTCGATTGAATTGTGAACGTGCCGCCTTCGGCCCGCACGCGCTCTTCCATGCTGATCAATCCTATCCCGCCTTTCCTGAGGGCGTCGTCAAGCTCAAACCCGCCGCCCTCATCCTTGACGGTAAGGGTCACTCCCTCCCGGTTCCCAGTCAGAAACACCCAGATTTTTTCCGTCTCCCTGGCGTGCTTCTGGATATTGTTGAGGCTCTCCTGCGCAATGCGATAGAGGCACATCGCCGTTTCCCGCGGGATTCCGCCGGGGACATTGTTGGCCACGAATTCCACCGCAATGCCATATGTGTTCTCGAAGGACTCGCAGTTGTGCCGCAGGCTCACTTCCAGGCCCAGGTCCTCTACGGTTGCGGGATGAAGCGCTCGCGAGGCTTGATGAAGCCGGTTGGCAAGATCCACGACATCTTCCCTGATACTGGCGTAACGGTGCTCCTGCTCGCCCTCGAGCCGGAGATCGCTCTTCAAGGCCGAGAGCTTCATTCCCAGGGCCGCCAGGTCCTGGGCGTAGACGTCGTGCAGCTCGCGCGCAATCTCGCGGTTGCCCTCTTCCTGCGCCGCCAGCACCGCCCGCGTCACGCGCTGCATCTGCTCGTCGCTTTGAGCGTGTTCAATGAACATCGCGGCGCGCTGAGCGTAAAGATCGAGCCAGCCCAGCTCCTGCTCCGTGGGCCGGTGGGGCTGGCGGAAGTACGCGGAAAAGACCCCGACGGGTTTGCCGTCCGTGCCGACAAGCGGCGTGGACAGCAGGGCACGGTATCCCGCCACGGCAGCCGCCGCCCGATACGCCCGAAACTCCGGGTTCGCGTTCACGTCCTCGATAATTAACCGCGACAGGGTATCCAAGCTCCGGCTGGAGCCATTCAGTGCAGAAATCCCCTTGAAGTGCGCCAGATAATCCGGGCCGAATCCGCGATACGCCATGAGCTCCAGCGCCTGCGTTGCCGAGTTCAGAAGCTCGATATGGCCCATGTCGGCCCCCATCAGGGCGATTGCCGCATCGAGCACAGCCTCCAGCCCTTTCCTGAGCTCATGAATCTGCCAGAGACTGTCGTTGGCGAGGCGCAGGCGGTTGAGCGCGCTCACCTCCTGAGACAGATGCTCGCTGCGGTTCGCCAGCCTCTGCTCGGTCTTTTTCCGCTCAGTGACTTCGGTGAGGAAGGCCACCTGCAGGGCCGTGTTGCCTTCCCTGACAAAGCTCAGGGTGACCTCCATCGGAAACTCTGAGCCGTCGCTTCGCAGGCCGGCCAGGTCGGGCGAGTGGTCCTGGGCGGGCGGGAACCAGGCCGGGTGGTCTGTGCTCTGGCCTTGCCGGAATCGCTCCGGCAGAATGGAATTCAGAGATTTCCCGATGAGCCTCTCGCGCGGATAGCCGAACATCTTCTCCGCGCTGGAGTTGGCCACCCTGATCTGGCCTTCCGGGCCGAACGCCAGAATGGCCTGCCCCGCGCTTTGCAACAGCGCCTCGGCGGTTGCCTCGCTTTGTTCGGCCCGCGTCATGGCCTCCTGCTGCCGCTTCTTCATCTCGTCGATATCCACGAAGGCCAGCAGCACGCCCTGCACCTTCTCATCGCCGGCAGCGAGGAATGGATGGACGCGAAGCATAAACCAGTGGCCGGATTCCGACTGAAGCTCACGCGCGTGCTCGCGGCATTTTTTGATGGTGGCGGAGATCAGCTCATCCAGGTCAGGAACGTTTACGCCCAGGCGCAACTTGCCGATGGGCCGGCCGATATCGCCGGGAATCAACTCCAGCAGCTTTTCGGCCGACGGGGTGAAGCGGCGGATGCGGTGGTCCACGCCCAGAATCACGATGGGGATGTCGATGCCCGCCAGCACGTTGCTGAGGTCGGTGGAAAGCTGCCCCAGCTCGATGTTGCGGTTCTGCAACTGCTCGTTCAGCGTGACCAGCTCTTCATTGCTTGACTGAAGCTCTTCCTTGGCGGTTTCCAGCTCCTCATTCGTGCTTTGCAGTTCTTCCATGCTGCTGAGCGCCTCTTCGTTGGCGGTCTTCAGCTCCTCGTTGGTGGCTTCCTGGTCGCGGATGACGGCCTGCACGTACCCCCGGGTCTGCGCCAGCTCGTCCCGCAGGCGGGCCACTTCCCGATCGCGGTTCTTTTCCCGCTGCGTTGCGGCCTTGCTGCCGGCATCGCCCTTTACCGTACCGTTTTCCCCGGCGGCGGCGCCCGGCTCGAAGAGAATCGCGTACGACTTGTCACGGCCCGAGGTGATCAGCGGGCGCACTTCGATATCCACCGTGTTCAGGTGGCCGTCGCGGCGGAATTCAATCCTTTCGCAGCGCACCGAGGCCTCGCCGTGGGCCGCTTTCTGCAGGGCGGCGCGCACCTCCAGCGCAAACTCATCGCGCAGCACGCGCATGATCTGCAACGATGCTTTGCCCGGAGTGTGCCGCAGATAGGGACTGGTGTCGCCCAGGAAGTGCACAATGTGAAACTCGCCGTCGACCACCAGTCCGGCGTGCGCATAGCGCTCCCATACCAGCCGCGTGGCTTCCTTTTCCAGGTCGATGCCGGGCAGGATCTCTTTGGCGAATTTTGCCGGCCGAATGCGCTCGTAAGGCGGCTGGACCTCGCTTACAGAGACGCTGGCTCCCGCGCTTTTGCGGAAAAACTTGTTTTTCCGGTCCTCGGTGGTGAACAGGTCGGAATACGAGCCCAGGTTTTCGCTCTTGCCCAGCAACAGGATGCCGTTCGGCCGCAGAGCGTAATGGAACGCCGTCAGAGTGCGTTTTTGCAGTGGCGGCTCCATGTAGATGAGAACATTGCGGCAACTGATCAGATCGAGCCGCGAGAAGGGCGCGTCGCGGGTGAGATCGTGGCGGGCGAAGACGCACAGCTCGCGGATGCTCTCGTTGATTTGGAAATTGTCGTTCGACGCGGTGAAATACCGGCGCAAACGATCCCTGGACACGTGCTTCAGCTCGGCCTCGGAGTAGATTCCGTGGCGCGCCTTTTCGATGCTCTTCTCGCTTACGTCTGTGCCAAAGATCTGGATCTGCATGCCGGCGGCCTTCTCGCCCAGGCGATGCAGAAGACTTATGGCGATGGAGTAGACTTCCTCTCCCGTGGAGCAGCCGGCAACCCAGATGCGGATTGGCTCGGCGGCGGTCTTCGACTTTAGAATGCGCGGGAGAATGTCATGCTCCAGGGCCAGGAAGACCTCCGGGTCCCGGAAGAATTCCGTTACCAGGATCAGAAGATCGGCAAACAGCGCATCCACCTCGACGCGGTTGTTTTCCAGAATATCCAGGTAGGTGTGCAGCTTGTCGGCTTTGCACACTGCCATGCGGCGGGCGAGGCGCCGCTTGAGAGTGGATTTCTTGTACTGGCTGAAGTCCACGCCCGTGGCCGACCGCAAAAATCGATACAGCCGGCTCCAGTCTTCCTCGACTGCCGGAACTATCGGGACTGCGTTGAACGGCAGCAGTTGGGGGAAGGGACGGCGGGCGGCGCGCGCCAGTTCACTGGCGATGCGCTCCGGCGTCAGGATCATGTCCACGCAGCCCGAGGCGATGGCGTTGCGGGGCATGCCGTCGAATTTGGCTGAAACCGGGTCCTGGGCAAAGGTCAGGCCGCCCGCTTCCTTGATGGCCTTGATGCCCGCCGTTCCGTCAGAGGCTGTGCCGGAGAGGACCACGCCGATGGCCTGCGACCCCCGGCTCGCGGCCAGAGAAGTGAAAAAGTAGTCGATGGGCAGATGGTGGCCTGCGGAGGCCTTGCGCCCGGTGATGTGAAGCAAACCGTCGACCAGGCTCATGTCGGCGTTGGAGGGGATGATGTAAATGTGGTTCGGCTCCACGTGCATTCCCTCGCGCACCTCGTCTACCGGCATCGTGGTGGCTCGGGCGATCAGCGGGGTCAGGCTGCTCTTGTGCGTCGGCTCCAGGTGCTGCACCAGCACAAATGCCAGGCCCGTGTCCGCCGGCAGCGCCTTGACGAGCTGGGTGAAGGCTTCCAACCCTCCCGCGGAGGCGCCGATGCCCACAACCGGCGGGTTCGTCTTCGGAGGGGCCGCAACTTTTGACTTGCGGTTGCTCGGGCGTGATTTGTGGTTGCTCGAGCCGGCAGCTTTGGAGACCGCTTTTTTCACGGTGGCCGCTTTTTTCGCGGGCTTTGCGGGCCTGGCGTTCTTTTGAGACTTCGCGTCTTTCGCAGCATTCGCGCTTTTCGCGGTCGTCGCGGCTTTCGCGGCCTTCGCGCGCTTTGTCGTTTCCAAAGCTTTCAGGGCTTTCGAAGAAGGCTTATTAGTCATGGTGCATCACCTGTTTCAATGAAACTCAAAGCCGGCAGACTCAAGCTGCAAGCTGGCTTGTTCTATGCATCAGGCCACCAAAAAAGCCTCAGGCTTTGCCGGACAACTCAGGGGATCCTCACTCAAAAAGCCTTGAGTCGAAAAATGACAATGGCGACGGGGACCCTGAGCAGGAAGGCTCTCCCAATCACATGCACTCAGAATTGCTGCTCGGGAAAAGCGCTCTGATGGCGTGACTGCATTGATTAGACCGCCCATCAATTCGATAAAAGTAAATCTTCATTCGCCTGGCTAGCATTGTCAACCCGAAGCACGGGGCCGTATTCCTTCATAACTCAGATGCCGCGGCCGCCCGTCTGGCAATGGTTGCTTCTAACTGATTGGCGGCTGCCTCCTTATTTCTTGTGGCCGGCCGACGATCGCGCCCGGGGCTTCTTGTGCGATTTCTTATCGGCAGCGGAGCTCTTTTCCGCACCGGCCTTCTTTTCCGCACCGGCTTTCTTATCCGCGCCGGCTTTCTTTTCCGAAGCAATTGACGAAATGAGCTTTTCGAGATCGGCGACGCGCTGCTTCAGTTGCTCCACCTGCTGAGAGCCGCGCTCGTCGCGGTTCGCCGGGCGGGCGTTCGCCTCGCCGCCCTGCTCTGGGCCCTCGCCCGTCTGCTCATTGTGCATTTGCATGAAGTCAAAGGGATTCAACGTCGGCGCCATGGCCCTGACGGTGTTCTCATACATATCCGTCATGGCTTTCATGTAGCGCATGGCGCCCTCCTGGCTGACGCGGCCGGAGGCAATGATCATCTGGCGCAAAACATCGAGAGGGAAGGTGGAGTCGGGAGTCTTGGCGCCGTCGGCGATGATCTGCGTGAGGATCATGCGGGTGATGTCCTCTCCCGACCCGGCATCGACGACGCGCACCTCGTATCCAAGTTTCACGAATTGAGCGACTTCGTCGAGGTTTACGTAGCGGCTGTTGGTGGCGTCGTAAAGCCGGCGATTTTCGTATTTCTTGATCAGGATGGTTCCGGGGACTGTCATATACTTTTCACAATTTTATCTCTTGACATGGGGCCCAAGAAGCATAATACTAGAAAAAATGCTGCAAAGCAGCAAATTTTGCAGCAAATCAAGGAGACCCCCATGAGCCCAGCACCTAAAACCAGCCAAGTGCCTTCCCCCGAGGAAATCCATGCCGAAGCCAGTGAATTCGGCGCAAACCTGACAGGATTGTTCCTGAAAAGCCTCGAGCGCCTTGCCGAACTCCAGAAGCAGAGCATCGATGTCGCAGTGCAGCAAAGCGCGGAGTTGTCGGACGTGGTGAAGAAGATGGCCGAGAAGCTGCCCGGAGCGCCGCGGCCGGTCGTTTTCGACCTCGCCACGGGCAATGTCGCCCGCTGCGCAGACACGCAGAAATCGGCGATCAACTTTGTGGTCGAGCAGAGCAAGGCGTTGACCGACACCCTCAAGGACCGCAGCCTGTCGGCAAAGGACCTTACAGACTCAAACAGCAAGGCAGTCAAGCAGACGCTGGAGCGCTCGTTCGCCGTGAACAAGAAAGTTCTGGATCATACGGCCGCAGGCGCCAAAGCCATGATGGACGCCGCCAAAGAGCAATTCGGACTTCGCGGCACGCAGGCAGAAGCCTTGACCGACTCCTTCCTGAAGGGCATTGACACCGCTGTCGACGCCCAGAAGAAGGTGATGGATATCGCCGTTGCGTAGCCTGGAATTTCGTGCCGGACCTGGTCGAAGTGACGGGGTGGCGATTGCGCGCCAGTGGCGCGCATCGCTACCCCGGAAGCGCAGGGAAGGTATATCCTTGTGTTCTGTTCGGAACCACAAATGGAGCAATTTATGCCTAGCGTGGAAGAAAAAGCGTTCGATCCCTTTGAGCCGTTTAAGGATATGCGCGATTCGTATCTTGACTCTATGTCGAAGATGATGACGGATGCTGTCAACACCGAGAGCTACGCCCAGGCAACAGGAGCCATGCTCGACTATTACTTGACGGTTTCGGCTCCCTTCCGGGAAGTGATGGAGAAATCGCTGCTGCAAGCCCTGCAGCAACTGTCTCTCCCGTCACGTGAAGAGTTCGCGTTGCTGGCGGAGCGTTTTACGAACATTGAGATGAGAGTCGACGACCTGGATAAGAAACTGGATCGCATTTCGAGCCGGGCCTCCGAGCTGCCGCAGATTTCCCAACTGGTGGGGAAGCTTGAATCGAAATTGGACTCTCTGAACCGGAACCTAGAGACGATCTCAAAGTCCGTTGCCGCGCTGGTTCTGGAGCGGCAAAGCAATCCTCCAGTAGTCAAGGCGCCGCCGAAAGCGAAATAGCCGCCGAGGCCCACCATTCGATGTGGGCCAGGTTTTCCTTAAGCGCGGGGCTCGGAACGGGCTCCGCGCCCTTGATCGACGTGGGGCCTAGTTGTCCAGGGTGTATTGAATGCGGTGCTCCGAACGGGGCGCCGCATTTCATTTGGGCTGCTGTGTATCCGGAACGGGCGCCCTCGTCTAGTTTGGGGCCACGTTGCTTTGCCCTGAACGGGCGCTGAGCCATCGATCGAGTTCCGGCCAGGTTGTTTTGGCAGCAGTGCTCCCAGCCATGATGCCGATGTGACCGCCACGAATGCGGTAGGTCTGTTTGTCGGGGCTGGACACCTTTTCCAGGATCGACTCCGACTGGCACGGCGGAGTAATGTGGTCATCCATTGCGATCACGTTAAGAAGGTTTGCCGTAATCTTGCCAAGATCCACGACCTCGCCCCGGATCACCATGCGGTTCTCAATAAGATCGTTGTTCCGGTACAGATCCGTGATCAGCTGCCGGTAGGCCGCGCCGGCAATGGGAATGTTGTCCGTTGCCCACGTGTTCATGGCCTGCCAGCCTCTGACCGCCCGCGCGTTTTCGAGGTTGTCCCAGAGCCGCCAGTAATTCTGGAAAAAGTTTTCGACAGGCTTCAGCACCTGGGTGCCATAGCCAATCATCTCGGCGGGCATATTGCCGAACGTAGACAGAATCTTGTCCACGTTGAAGTACTTTTCGTCGACCCAGTGCGCGAGCGTGATCGAGTCCCGCTTCGAAAAGTCCAGAGGCGCGGTGAGCAAAAGCAGGTTCTGCAAGCCCTCGTCGCCGCGCAGCGCCGCATAAATGGCGCCCAAAACAGCGCCGATGCACCAGCCAAGGAGGCTGAAAGTGTCAGAACCGGATATCGACTTCACCTTTCGGATAGCCCGGGGTAGATACTCGAGCGCGTAATCGTCGAATTTGAGGTTCTTATCTTCGAGACCAGGACTTCCCCAGTCCAGAAGATAGACATCATATCCGTGATTGACCATGAACTCCACGAAACTGCGCCCGGGCATAAGGTCCAGGATATAAGGCCGATTCATAATGGCGAAAACAAGTAAAAGTGGAACCGGGTGACGCTTTTCCGGGGGCACTACAGGGGTGTAGCGGTACAGTTTGGCCTTGTTGAGACTCCAAACCACCGCCTTGGGGGTTTGCGCGACCGGCACCTTGGTTTTGATTACACGCGCAAAGGACTGCAGCCGCTCATCGAAACTACGGGATCCTTGAGTCAGGCCAGTGTTCGTTTCCATGATTCCAACTCCAGCGCTTAAAAAAATTTGTATGAATTCCTGGTAAATGTTCGTTGCCCTGGCCGTTCGCCGGCTCTCAAGCGAGATTCTCCGGCCTTACACGTGCTCCCCCGCGTAAAGGCAGGAGTGCGTCATTGATTCAGCAGTTCGATGAATGCTGGATTCTGTTTCTTGCCGAAGCCAATGCTTCGACCTGCAACGATGGGTTTAGTCCGACCTTTGTTTTGTTGAAGCTAAGCCACAGCTTGTGACTAACTGTCCTTCAGAGACACTAAAAGCTCCTGCTGGACTCGTCCTGGTTGCGGGTTTGCACTACGCAAGAGGGCGTAGAACCTTAGGCCCTCCTTCTCCTGGATCAGACACCGCTTCGAGCAACAACTGAACAACCCGTGCTTGCGGCCCCAAAACGTGCGTGGAGAAGTTACTGATCTGGAGAAGGGACTACTTTCTAAAGATGCTTGAGCTGTGGATATCGCGTCAACTGGGAGTATTTCTAGGTTCTGTTTTCCCGCGCTCGAAGGTTATGTTTTCCTACAGCGGGAGGTTATGTTTTCCTGCAATCGCAGGTGTCGCGTTACCTGCCGGCCGCAGGTTACGGCCGGCTTTCACCCATCAAATCCATGGCTTGATCGGGGGCGGGAAGTTGCCTCGCTTCGAAAGCTTATGTCGATGATCGCAGCGCGGAATTTTCCACTTGCCGCGCGAGCCGTAACGATAAAGAGCTGCGTAGGAGCCTCCCAGCGGCCGGCCCTCCGCGTCCATAACGCGCTCCGGTTGGCGGAGCGCTTCCATCAAGTCCTTGAATCCCTGGACGCGTAGTTTGCGGAAGGTGCTCCGGGAGAAATCGGCATCGGCGAAGGTGAACTGCGGCTCCTGGTCATCGCGCTCCAGCATCACTTCGCAGACATCCAGGCGCGTGGGGTTTGGCTTCTTCAACCGGCCGTTCTGGGCCCTGTATTCGTACCGCTCCACTACGATCTCAGCCTCTTTTTTGCGCGATCCGTACTGGATACACTTCTGTCTCCACATCAGATCCTCAAGGCTCTCAGGATGCACGTCGTTCTTGCGGTCCCAGAGGTCGATGAGAAAGACCAACGTATCCTTGCCGGCTGAATAAAGCCTCTCTGCAAGAACCTCGATGGGCGTGTTATCCGAGACGCCCCCATCGAAATACCAGTCGTCCTCTATTTGGATGGGTGGAAATGCCGGCGGCAGTGCGCCGCTTGCGCGCACATGATCGGCGGTCAATGGCGTTTCCCAGGAGTTGAAGAACTTTACCTCTCCGTCGCACATATGCGTGGCCCCCACGCTGAGATGCGTGTTGCCAGCCTGATTCAGCGCCTGCCAGTTCACGTGCCGATCCAGCGTCTCAGCCAGTCGCCGGGTGTCGTAAAAACCCAATTCGTTCCGTTCCAGCTTCCGTAACCACTGCAGCATCCAGGGGTTGCTGAAGGGATTGAGCACCCGGGAAGAGAAGAAATTCGCCTGACCGCGTGGATTGAACGCCATCCATGCCCAATCCATATATTTGGGCCCCAGGGCCGCGAGCCACGATTCCCATGGCAGGGAAGGCCGCGCTCCCGTTAGCCCGTTGAGTCTCGTGGCGTCAAACGGCGACTCAGGCGACAGGATATCGTCCCACAGAAGCTCCAGTTCACGAACTGGATCGCCGCTCTTCGGGGCTGCGATGACCGCAGAATTGATGGCTCCAATGGAGATGCCTGCAACCCATTCGATTTTGCTTTCCGTTTTGGCGCATTCTTTCGCGAGCGCTTCAAACGCGCCCACCTGATAGGCGCCGAGGGCGCCTCCTCCCTGCAGCAGCAGAACAATGTGCTTGTCTTTCAGGCACAGTCCCTGGTCGCAAGGGGGCTCCGCAGGATTTGAGTTTCCCCCGGCTGTCACCCGATTACCCGCGGGACCACTTACAGGATCCATTTCGTCACCTCAAGATTTCAGCCGCACATGGCCAATGATTAGGTTAAGAACGATTCAACGAGGCGATCAATGAAACTCGGGTGCGCCGCGAAACTCGGGTGCGCCGCCGGAAGCCTCGCTTTCGAGCCGCGCAAAAGGGAAGGCGGCAAGGAACGGCGGCATACACTCCACCCCGTCCAGAAGCCGCTCGAACATCCGCTAAACCTGTTCACCGAATAGGGAAGACAAAACCAGAGTCCACGGGAGCCCAAACCTGTTGACCGATAAAGAAGGCGGTAAAATTCGTGGCAACCCCGGCGGCCGTGATTATATCTCAATTTTCTTTTTGCCGGAAAGGCGAATTTTTCTCCAAATGCAAGATGAGATTCAGAGGGAGTTTGAGTTAGCCGAAGATACTGCGGATGCGCGCTTAAAGCACTGGTTCCTGAGCATTCTCAGCCGACAACATAGCCCGAGTTGCGTAAGATACGGCGCACTTTCTTGGGCGAAATCGACAGCGCTGCCGCTACCCGGGACACTTTGCGATCTTCCCGCACCCACACTTTTGGAATCACAATCTCGGCAAAGTCTTCCGCGAGCTGTTGAAAAGTCTTATCGCCGACAATGCCTTGAGACCAACTGCGCAACATATCGTCGATGCCCGAGGCGTGGACGATCCGGGATTTCAAAGATACAAGATCCTCGACCAGGTGACCGCTTTCGCCGGGTCCAATAAGCCCGGTGGCCTCGGTGGCGAAACGGCGGGCGGATTCCCAGTCCTGAAAGAAGTCATTGGCCGCGGTAATTCCCCGGGCTAAACATGCCTCCGCCTGCAAGCGGCGGTTCTGGGTGCCCTGCGCCAGCTTGTGCGCCTCTTCACTGAATTGCCTGGCCCGGTTGGCATGCGCGCTAAAGTCTGTGTCTTCTCCGGTTTGCTCTTCTACATGCGCGTTCTCAATCTCGCTTTGCAGGATACGGGCACGCGCCATCAGGATCCGATCCCTGATTCCCGCGGCGATGGAATAAGCCTCGCCGGCCTCGCTGGCAGCGTTTTCAATGTCGCCGCGGTCCAGGTGCAGGTAAGCGAGGCTGACCAGCACCTTACCCAAGCCGTCTGAGTTGGCATGAGAAGCATAGATTTCGCGGGCCTTTGACAGGTCCTGGACCGCTTCCTCCCAGACCCTCTGGTATCTGAACAGCCGGTTGCCGGAGTCATTGGAAGAGCGGGGCGAAGCCTTCTGGCGGCTGCGGCCGGTCTGTGCCTGAGCATCGATCTGCTTGTGCAACTGCAAAGCGAGCAATCGCCTCACGTACGCCGCGTTCACCAGCGCCCGCGCAAGGTTTACATGGCTTCGATCGCGTTTCGCGCAGGTTTGCACGGCTTTGGCAAAGTATTGCAGCGCCTTGCCGTACTCGCCCGCTCGCCGCATGATGCGGCCGCGCGCCGATTCAATATTGGCCAGGGCCACATAGTGATCGGTCGAGCTCAGGATGGATTCAGCACGATCCAGACCCTGCAAGGCTTCCTTTGACATGCCCTTCTGGAAGAGCACCCAGCTCTCCTGAATTTCAATGACGGCCGCAAACAGCTTGTCGTCACTACCGGAGAGTTCGCGGGCTTTGCCGAGGTGCTTTAATGCCGCCTCGTATTCCGCCTTCTTTCGATGCCCGCGCCCTTTCCAAAAATGCGCCAGGGCCTCCAATTCAGGGTCGGGGATGTCCTGAAAGATCTTGAGGAGTGAATCGAGAGTTTCAATGGCGCCGTCCGGATTCTCACGTGCCAGCTCGACAAATGCGCCTGCCATCCGGACTCGCAGGTAATCACAGAGGGGAAGCTTCTTTCGGCATTCCGGCGGGAATCGCTGCAACAGGGCGTGCAGCATACGGTCATCGGAGAAGCCCACATCGGTCCACTGCGCTAGCAGGAGCATAAAACGGCCGGCGCCCGGGTCGCCGGGCTCAAGCGCTTCAATCTCTCCGCGTGCGGCAGTCAGCAGCGCGATGCCTTCATCGATTCGGCGAAAGCGTAGCGCGGTCTCCAATTTGCAGGCGAGTTGCTGGTCCAAAGGCATGGGTGGACGACCCCCTAACGAATTGAGCCGGGCAGGGTGAGCCGGGCTGGAGTCCGCCTGCCGAATGCCCGGGAAGATGATTGGGCCCAACCGGCGCCCTTCCGGAAGGGAGGCGGCGTCCAGCCGTCCGAATCGGACTACCCCCCTTGCCGACCCCGCCGAACCGGGTTACCTTCTCTTATGCTGCACTGCGGCATCACGGAGGTCAAGATGAAAGGTACGAACGGATGGAGTTCGAAACGATGGGATGGGGTCACCCGGCCCTACTCTGTTGAAGATGTTAACCGGCTCCGCGGAACCGTGCGGGTGGAATATTCCCTCGCCACCGCGGGTGCGGAGAAACTATGGCGCCTCCTCCACGCAGAGAGCTATGTCGCTGCGCTCGGCGCCTTGACGGGAAACCAGGCGGTGCAAATGGCAGCCGCCGGTCTGAAGGCTATTTATCTCAGCGGCTGGCAGGTGGCGGCCGATGCCAACGTCAGCGGCCAGATGTACCCGGATCAGAGCCTCTATCCGGTGAACAGCGTGCCAACGGTGACCCGGGCCATTAATAACGCACTCATGCGTGCCGACCAGATTGCCCATGCCGAAGGCCGTGCGTCCAGGGACTGGATGCTTCCCATCGTCGCCGACGCCGAATCCGGCTTCGGCGGGGTACTGAACGCGTTTGAGTTGACCAAGAGCCTGATCGAAGCCGGAGCTGCCGCAATCCATCTCGAAGACCAACTGTCGTCAGCCAAGAAATGCGGTCACATGGGCGGCAAGGTCCTGGTTCCCACCTGCGAAGCAGTCCAGAAGCTGGTTTCAGCGCGCCTGGCCGCGGACGTGCTCCATGTTCCCACCGTCCTGATCGCGCGCACCGATGCCCACTCGGCTCATTTGATCACCAACGGTTGCGATCCGGCCGACGTGCCTTTCCTCACCGGTGAGCGGACGTGCGAGGGATACTTCGTGATGCGCGGCGGCCTGGATGCCGCCATTGCCCGCGGGATCTCGTATGCGCCTTACGCCGACGTCATCTGGTGCGAGACCTCTGAGCCCGATGTCGAAGAGGCGGAGAAGTTTGCGGCAGCCATTCACGCCAGGTTCCCTGGCAAGCTGCTGGCTTACAACTGCTCTCCTTCGTTCAACTGGAAGAGCCACCTGGACCCTATTCAGCTCGAGGAATTCCAGCGCAAGCTTTCCGGCATGGGATACAAGTTCCTGTTTGTGACCCTGGCGGGCTTCCATTCGCTGAACCTGTCGATGTTCGAGCTCGCGACTGAGTACTCCCGCACCGGGATGCTCGCCTACTCGAACCTGCAACAGCGGGAGTTCGAATTGGCGGAGCGCACCAAGTACGGAGCCGTGAAACATCAGCAGTTCGTAGGAACCGGATACTTCGATCAGGTGGCAACCGTCATCTCTTCGGGAAAGATTTCCACCTGCGCTCTTCCGGGGTCTACCGAAGAAGATCAGTTCGAAGATCCATACGACCATCATGTGACCGAGGCTCCCTTGACGACGATCAGCCTGACGGCAAGCCAGCACTGAAGAGGACTTTTGATGACGACAACTTCCCTTGTTGAAAAAAGCCAGGACCTTTCAGAATTCAGCCGCGACATTCTTACGCCGGAGGCAGTTCAATTCCTGCGGGAACTGCATGACCGGTTCGACTTAAGACGCAGAGCTCTACTTGAAGCACGGGTAAGCCGCCAGAAAGCCTTTGATCGCGGCGAATTCCCGTGCTTCCTTCCGGAAACTGAGCGCATCCGCAAAGCAGCGTGGACGGTTGCGCCGATTCCGGATGAGCTGCTCGACCGGAGAACTGAAATTACGGGCCCTCCGGAGCGCAAGATGTTGATCAACGCCCTCAATTCGGGCGCTCGGGTTTTCATGGCGGATTTTGAAGACGCCAATTCTCCCACGTGGAGCAACTGCCTTGAAGGCCAGCGAAACCTGATCGAGGCCAACTTGCGCACCATTACCTGGCGCTCGCCCGAAGGAAAGCTATACGAGTTGAACCCCAACCCGGCCGTACTCTTTGTGCGCCCCCGCGGCTGGCACATGGTGGAGAAACACTTCCCAATCGATGGCGGATCCATTTCCGCATCCCTGTTCGACTTCGGGCTTTACCTCTTCCATAATTCCCGAATCCTGCTCGATCGCGGTTCAGCGCCGTACTTCTATTTGCCGAAGTTGGAAAGCCACATGGAGGCCCGGCTGTGGAACGACGTCTTCCTGTTCGGGGAGCAATATGTCGGAATCCCGCCGGGCACCATTCGCGCCACGGTGCTGATCGAAACGATTCCCGCGGCATTCGAGATGGACGAGATCCTCTACGAGTTGAGGGAACACTCCGCGGGCCTGAACTGCGGCCGCTGGGACTACATCTTCAGCTTCATCAAGAAATTCCGTAACCACGCGAATTTCGTTCTGCCCGACAGGGCTGAAGTCACGATGACCCAGCCGTTCCTGCGGTCTTACGTGGAACTTCTGATTCACACCTGTCACAAGCGCAACATCCACGCCATGGGAGGAATGGCCGCGCAAATTCCGATCAAGAACGACGAGAAGGCCAATGAGGAAGCGCTCGGACGTGTGCGCGAAGACAAACTGCGCGAGGTGCGCGCCGGTCACGACGGCACGTGGGTAGCGCATCCCGGCCTCGTGCCGGTAGCTCTGGAAATCTTCAATCAGTACATGCCGCAGAAGAACCAGATCAAGCCGCCTGCGGAGCCGGAGTCGCCCATCACCGCGCAGAATCTGCTCGAGGTTCCCACAGGGCGGATCACCGAAGCCGGCCTGAGACGCAACATCGAAGTGGCCCTCATGTATCTGGAATCCTGGCTCAGGGGCAACGGATGCGTGCCGATCTTCAACCTGATGGAAGACGCGGCAACCGCGGAGATTTCGCGCACTCAACTCTGGCAATGGATCAGGTACGCCGCCCAAACCAGCGATGGACGCACCATCACTTTCGAACTCGAGAAGCAAATTCTCGACCAGATTCTGGAACAGGCCCGGGAGCGGATGGGGACCAAAGCCTTTGCTCGAATCAAAATATCCTCAGGCCGCCAAGCTGTTTCTTGACCTGACGGAAGGCGAGTTCCAGGACTTTTTAACGACCGCGGCCTACAGCGAATTTGCCTAGCCTTCGTTTCCCCGGTTCGCTCCAGCATTACCAAGGGTGCCCCATCCTACGCGAAGCGTAGGGTGGGAAACCACCTCGCTCCCCGGCGGAGGACCCGGGCTCCGCGAAGATCACACCTCACGCGAATCGGCTTCTCCTGCTCTTCTACCCCGCCACAACCTTTTCTCGCTTGCGGAAGCCAGGAATAAACCCCGATGATGGGGTTTGACTGAAGTTTCGAGCGGGAAGGGAAAGACAGTGAAAACGCAAGCGAGCGCAAGGGCAAGGTTCCTCATCTTTTTTTCTGGGTTGCTATTTCTGGCGGGCAGCCATGAAGCGTCCGCCCAGGCCTCCGCAGGGCCTCCCGCGGCGCCTCCCGGTGGAACGGCTCAAACGGAAGCTCCGCCCTCGGCCGCCGCTGCGGCAAAGACAGCTCTCCTCACCGGCGCAAAAGAGGACGTGAACGGAAAGTTCAAGGTTTCCTTTTCCATGCCTGGACCCAAGGGGCCCGGCAACAAGGCAGAAGCCGTTCTCACGCTGGCGGTAAGTGGGAATGCACTCACCGGCGAAATGACAGATCCCGATGATCCGGCCCAGGTTCGCACCATTGAGAACGCCACGGTCGATGGGAATCAATTCTCGTTCCAGGCGAAATCGGGCAAAAAGAATTATGCATTCACTGGGTCAGCGAGCAAGCAGAAGCTGCTGATGACCGAGAGAACAAGCGAATTGTTTGTCCTCGATCCCGGAAGCAAGATCAAGACAGCGAAGGCCACCGGCATTGTTGACGGCGCCTACCTTGTCCCGGTGCACTCCCCGGGCGGAGCGATGGACAACATCATGTTTCTGAAGACAAACGGCGGAGCGCTCGAAGGCAAGATGGTCATGGTCGGCAGCCCGGTCAGAGACTGGTCCGATTTCTACGATGGAACCGTGGACGGGAACAAGGTGAGCTTCTACTCAAAAACCAGCCAGTCTATCTTCCATTTCACGGGCGAAGTCAGTGGCGACGTTATCCAATTGAACCTTGAAGTAACCGATGAACACGCCAATGTGGAGGGAACAAGGATGGCTGCATCTGCCGGCAAGTGACGTCATTCAAGCACCGTCAACCGGTATGATTGCATCCGAACCCTTATGCATCCCGACGCCGCGCTCACCTCAACCTGCCCGCAAGACGCGGTGCTTCGCGTAGAGAACCTCCGCAAGCACTACGGATCCATTCAGGCGGTCAGGGGCATCTCCTTCCACGTCTGCCCCGGCGAAATCGTAGGCCTGCTGGGCGTGAATGGCGCCGGCAAGACCACCACCATCAGCATGATTCTGGGCGTGCTCGAGCCCACCGCCGGCTCCATTCATATTGACTCCGTCGATCTTCTCCGCCGCCGCTCCCGAGCCCTTTCCTCCACCAACTTCGCCGCCGTCTACGCGCCACTTCCCGGCAATCTCACCGTCTACCAGAACCTCCGCGTCTTCGCGCTCCTCTATGGAGTCCGAAACTTTCCCGCACGCCTCGAATCCGTCCTCGACACCTTCGACCTGCATAAATTCCGCAACACCAAATGCGGCCTTCTCTCTTCGGGCGAGCAAACCCGCGTGGGCCTTGCCAAGGCCATGCTCAACTGCCCCCGCGTCCTGCTGCTCGACGAGCCCACAGCCTCAATCGACCCAGCCAGCGCCCGGGAGATCCGCTCCACCCTTCGCTCCTTTGCCGAACGCACGCAGACCGGCGTCCTCTGGACTTCCCACAATATGTATGAGGTCGAAGAAGTCTGCTCCCGGGTTCTGTTCCTCTCCCAGGGAGAGATCATCGTTTCGGGCGACCCTCGCGCGCTGCCCGCCCAATACGGCAAGTCCAGCCTCGAGGAGCTTTTCATCAGCGTCGCCCGCGAACCGCTGGATCTCGGAGCGCTCCAGTCATGAACCTCGCCCGCATCGCCTCCATCCCGCTCCGCCAGCTTTATCTCTACCGGGGAAGCGTCGCCCGCTTTGTCCCGCTCTTTGCCTGGGTCACGATCGACATGGTGCTGTGGGGATTCATGACCAGGTTTCTTGGCTCCCTGTCAACCACCTCTTACCGCTTCGTTCCTGCTTTGCTCGGCGCGGTCCTCTTCTGGGACTTCATGACTCGCGTGATGCAGGGCGTGACCACCGCATTTTTTGAAGACGTCTGGTCGCGCAACTTCCTCAACGTCTTCGCCACCCCCATCACCATGCCCGAGTACATCTCCGGACTCCTCGTGACCAGCATGGCCACCAGCCTTATTGGCCTTGCCGTCATGATCGTGGTCGCCGGCGCTGCCTTTGGCCTTCACTTCGCCGCCTACGGGGCCATGCTCCTGCCGTTTATTCTCGTGCTCTTCCTCTACGGCATGGCGCTCGGAGTCGCCGCCATCGCCATCGTTCTCCGCTTCGGCCCTGCTGCAGAGTGGTTCATCTGGCCCATCCCCGCGCTGCTTGCCCCCGTGGCCTGCGTTTATTACCCCCTGGCCACACTCCCCGCCCCCATGCAGTGGATCGCCCGCCTGCTGCCGCCTTCGTACGTATTCGAAGGCATGCGCGCCGTGGTCTCCGGCCACGCATTCAATGAGGCGAACCTCGCCGCTGCCTTCGCACTCGTCATCGCCTATATGGTTTTGGCTTACTGGATCTTCTCGAGCGTCTTCCGCCACGCCGTCCAGAGCGGCCTGCTCGCCCGCTACAGCGCAGAAACTACCTCTTGATGCCTGCCCCACGCTGGAGGCGTGCGCTGAAGGGCCGCGCTGAAGGTCTGCGCTGAAGGGCCGCGCTTAAGGCCCACGCTGAAAGATTGAACCGCCGGGCGTAAAAGGGGGGCTGCCTGTGGAGTGGCCGGCGCCTACTTCACCTCAAGAAATGTAGCCCACGCATGAGCCAACTCGCTTCCATCGGGCCGGGTCAGCGAGGCCTCTGTCCGAAACATCCGCCGCCTCCGGCTTTCGATCCAGCCCCGGACCAGAACGGGGACCGCGGTAGAAACCTGGTGCCGGTAACGCACACTCATCTCGGCGGTCAGCGCATCGGCTCCCGTTGCGGCCACTGCCTTGGCCATGGCTTCATCAAGAACGGTGCTGACGATTCCTCCGTGGGCGATGCCGCGAAAGCCTTCGAGATCCTCGTTCGGAATCCACTGCGCGGCCATCTTTCCACTTTCGTCCAAGTGAAAATCCAGCTGCAGCCCGCGGGAATTCGTCGGGCTGCAAGCAAAGCAGGAGGAACGCTCAAGCTTTCGCGAGCGCTCTGCCGGTTCGTACTCAAGCTGTTCCTGCGGCACGCTCTCCTCCTTGGAATCACTTCCTTCGAGACGGAACTGGTTTTCAGCGATGGGCTCGCTCAATGATAGAGCCCGCCAGCCGCCTGGCAGCAAATCACAATCACTCTGGTCGGAGCAGGCGGCTTTTGCTGGAAATGACCGTGGGGCGGGATTTTGCAGGCTGTCTAGCAGACACCGAGTTTGAAAGTCGCTTGGAAGCGGCCTCGAAACAGATGATGGTGGAGGCGGCGGGAGTCGGATTAAGCATCCGTGTTCAAAACAAACAAGTTATTGATTCTAAAGGCCCGCTGGAGACGCTGAAAACGGCAGATACACCCCACTCAAGTACGCTACAAGTACACGGGATTCTGCAATCTTCTCCGTTGCCCCCGGGCGTTCCCAATCAGGGTGCGGACGAAGCGCAGGGAGGAGTAATTTTTGCGTCTCCTCGCCTGTGGGATCGACCAAGTGTCGTCAACTTCCGGGTTGCCGATGATCCAGGAGCTACACATTCCTGGGCCCAGGGGCGTTTTTCCGTACCACATCTGAACGCCGTCACACTAAAGACACTACGTAATCGCGATGTGGACCATCCGCAGGGTCGGATGTTAGTTGGAATGCGCATTCTTCACTCAAATCGGATAGCGCATCGGTGTTTTGGAAAGCGCAAGGGCTTGCGCTCGAAGGTTGAGGGGCATCTCCCTACGCTCTTGCAGACGAAAAATGAGCAGCGAAAGGCCCCTACATGCTCGCTGGAACGGTTAGTTCCAAAGTCTGCCCCTTGCGCCATACGCGGAAGCCCTTGGCCGCGCCGCTGCGGACGAGTTGCGCGAACGCATCCGCATCGACGATCTCGGAACCGTTCACTGCCAGAACTACGTCGCCTACTTCAATTTTCATCTCTTCTGCGAGGCTGCCTTTCTCGACCCCGGTCACCACGACACCTTTCGCTTTGGGCAACCCCATCGCAGTCACATCCGCGTCCGTCACTGCGCGCGCATGAATCCCAAGCCGGAAACCGGATGCAAGCGTAGCCTGGCTCGCGTCCGGAGCCGGTGGCGCAGCCCGGTTGGCCTCCGGGACCGGAATGACTGACCCCACTGAATGTCTGGCCGATCCTGCGCTCTCCTGGCGCAGCTGCGCCAGGTTCGCATCCGGGTTGGCGTAGTGCAGGTCAAAGACCTGGGTGCTGCCTTTGTGGAGAACCTCGAGATGGACAATGCCACCCTCCGGTTTTGCCCGCACGGCTGCATTGAAGAGGCCGGTAAAGGCGGTTTCGTCCGTGCAGGGCTTGCCGTTGATGGAGCGGACGATGTCGCCCTTTTTGATGCCGGCCCGATCGGGAGGACTGTCCCAAACCATATCCTTCACCTGCATTCCGGCCGTCTCGGGATGATTGCGGACTTCCTTTTCCGACACTGAGCTCATGATCATGCCGGGGGGAATGTCCAGGTTCTGTCCGCTGGCCACCACCAGGGTTGCCAGAGAATCGATGATCGCATGTGCATCGGCCTCGGAAGCAACGCAGAAGGCGCTGTTCGATTGAGCTCCGCGACTGATGGGATTGATGCACCAGATCGCGGGAAAGTCAGCACCTCTCCCGTTGTGGTAGAGCCTGAAATCAGCAATATCTGCGTAGACGACGGATATGACAATGTCACTCTGGTACGGGGTAGTAACGGGCGCGACATATCCGCCCCACCAGGACCAGAAATACTGGACGCTCTGATCGACGCCGCTCTTGGTGAAGGAGAGATTGATGCCCAACCGGTTCACGTCGACGCGCTGAAGCGAGTAGCCGGTGGTCAACTCTTCCTTGTCTGTTACAGGGGCAAAGTGCGGAGAAATGAACTGCAGCCGGTTGGAGGCTTCGTCCACGCTGGGCAGATATTGCGGTTGATACCAGCGAGGATTGTACAGGGCCCACGTCGTGTAATCCCTGGCCAACAGCGGCACAGGCAAGGCGAGCGCGGCCAGGACCGCCGCAAGCAAAAACAGAGAGAATCTTGACATCTTCCTCTCCTCCTTCTTTTGTATGGCGCATCCAACGAGCCACCAACGGCCACCAACCTCTGCTTAAGGCTGGTCAAAGATCAGTCTTCGATCCCGGCTGGTAGGGCCAGCCGCCGCTACAGTTTACCCAAATTGTAGGCGAGAATGCGGAGCCACAACCGACCTCATTGCTCCGAAGCCGGTTGCAGCTCATGGCCTGCCCGATCTTTTGGACCACCGTGAGCCGCCAACAGGCAGTGAACAGGGTCAGCGACGGATATCCATACGGTACACATGAGCGAAGACAATTATTCTCTGAGTTACGACGGCGAATGCTCAATCTTCACTGAGATCAATGCCAACTAAGCCTTATTAGTTTCTGTGAATTAACCATCACCTAAGTACGTAATAAGTACAGACGGATTTTTCCATCTTGTAACTAACTTATAATCAATAACTTACAGTCTTGGTGGAGGCG